>NZ_CP029539.1:0-4291790 GCF_004328945.1 Aquitalea sp. USM4
TCTCACGCCTTGCGGCGCTGGAACCTAAATCCAGTGCGTCTACCAATTCCGCCACGCTCGCACAATTGGGTAACAAGGATATTGCCACCCGAAAGGAGGCCGAACTATACCGCAGGACAGCCTATCTTTCAAGCCATCCGGAATGAACCAAACACACGGTTTCGTGTCAGAATGCAGGCACATCGCCTTGAGCACACACAGACGCAGTATAAACACACAAAGGGAGCGCAGCATGCAACCAGATCTGCACAATACCTACCAAACCAGCACCGCCGACCTGTCGCGAAACAAGATTCTGCGCAATACCTATGGCTTGCTTGGTCTCTCGATGATCCCCACGGTCATGGGTGCACTGATTGGCACCCACCTGAACTTTGCCTTCATGGCAGCCAGCCCCATCATGGGCATGCTGGCCATCATGGCAGTATTTTATGGCCTGGTTTTTGCCATCGAAAAAAACCGCAATAACTCGCTGGGCGTGTTCCTGATGCTGGGCTTTACCTTCATGATGGGCCTGCTGCTGGGGCCTTTGCTGCAATTTGCCCTGCGCTTCAGCAATGGCGGCCAGCTCATCATGACAGCCGGTGCGGCAACTGCTCTGGTTTTCATCGTGATGGCAGGCATTGCCAGCACGACCAAGCGTGATTTGTCCGCACTGGGCAATTTCCTGACCGTAGGAGCCATCGTGCTGATGGTGGCTGTTGTTGCCAACCTCTTCCTGCAAATGCCCGGCGTACAACTGGCCATTGCTGCAGCCTTTGCCTTGTTCAGCTCGCTGATGATCCTGTGGCAAGTCAAGGTGGTGGTGGATGGCGGTGAGTCCAGCTATGTCTCGGCCGCCCTGTCCATTTACATCAGCATTTACAATCTCTTTACCAGCCTGCTGCAATTGTTGCTGGCTTTCAGCGGCGATCGGGATTAATCATAAGCTGCATAAGAAAAAGCGCCTTGTTCAAGGCGCTTTTTTCATTTCTGGCACCCATTCAGGCCAAAAGCCGCCGGGATCAAAACAATCACTTGCTACCGCGACGCCAGGTACTGCCAGCAGCCTGCCTTCAGCAGAATAAATTAGCGGCCATTGCTTGCGCAAAACCGGGGGCATTCCCGCCTCCTGCAACAGCTTACGCACTTCCTTGCGGCCATATGGCTGCATCAGCACCTCTCCACCCAGACGGGGTTGCAGTACCAAACCTTCGGCAATGACATCCATTGACAAGCCACCGCCTCCCTTCCACTGCAAGCCCCCAGCCCAGTCAGGTGAGCAAACGGTATTTTCCAGCGAGGCTGCATCCAGCCTGATCGGACTATCTGGCACATTTTTGAGCTGGGTCACCAAATAGAGAGACTGCCGATAGCGCAACAAAACCCTTCCATCCAATTGCAAAGAAGGATGCGCCTCGGCACCCGCGTGGCGCAATTGTCGCAGGAACTCTTGCAATCGATTCGGGGCAACACCTTGCAAACCCCTCTCCTGCAACCAGGCCAGCATGACAAAGCCCTGCCGAACCTCGGACAATGCCAGTAGCGGTGCCACTGCCAGGCCATCTGCCGTCAGGCAGGCAGAAAAATCGCCAGCCACCACCTCATCCAGCAATTGGGTAGCCTGCGCCATATGCCAGGCGGAACGAGCGATTTGGTGCCGATAAGCGGGAACATGCTGCTGCAGCAAGGGCATGATGCGATGACGAAGCATATTGCGCCGATAGCTCAGATCGTGGTTGCTATCATCCTCCACCCAGGCCAGCGCATGCTCACTGGCATATTGCTCCAGTTGCTGGCGGGTGAATTGCAATAGAGGACGCCACAGCGGCCTGTCGGTCAGTTGCCGCAATACCGGCATGCCAGCCAAAGCCCTTACCCCACCGCCACGTAACAACTGGAGCAGTACGGTTTCCGCCTGGTCATCCAGATGCTGCGCCAGCACCACCGCATCGGCCTTTGTTTGCTGATAGGCCTCATAGCGCAATTGCCTGGCATAGGCTTCAATGCCTTGCGGAGCGTTGCGATCAACCAGCACACGAACAACGCGCAGCGGAATGTGCCACTGGGCGCAAACCTGCTGACAGTGTTGCACCCAGGCTTCTGCAGCCGGGTTGAGGCCGTGATGAACATGCACCGCAGAAACCTGCAGGCCTGGACGGTGTGCCCGGGCACGCGCAAGCAGGGAGAGCAACACCATGGAGTCCAGCCCACCGCTGAGGCCAAGCTCAAAAGCACAAAGGCCGGACAATTCGTCCGGCCAGTTGGCTAATACATGTTCAAGCAGATCAGGCTGCATCTTCCTTGAAGCGTCCATAACTCATCAAACGATCAAAGCGCTCTTTGAGCAGTGCATCAATCGGCCGATTGGCAAAGTCTTTCAATTGCTCCTGAATGACGCGCTTCATGGCATTCATCATTTGCGCATGATCACGATGAGCGCCACCTGCTGGCTCATTGATGACGCGATCAATCAGTCCCAGTGTTTTGAGACGGTTGGCAGTAATGCCCAGCGCTTCAGCTGCTTCCGATGCACGCTCAGCCGTTTTCCACAGAATGGAAGCACAGCCTTCAGGCGAAATCACGGAATAAGTTGAATATTGCAGCATATTCACCTGATCACCCACCGCAATGGCCAGCGCACCACCGGAGCCACCCTCACCGATAACGGTACAGATGATGGGGACACGCAGGCGCGTCATCTCGTAGAGGTTGCGACCAATCGCTTCGGACTGACCACGCTCTTCTGCACCAATACCAGGGTAAGCACCCGGAGTATCAATGAAGGTGATGATGGGAATGCCAAATTTTTCGGCCAGCTTCATCAGGCGCAATGCCTTGCGATACCCTTCCGGGCGCGGCATGCCGAAATTACGGTAAATCTTTTCCTTGGTATCACGGCCCTTCTGATGACCAATCACCATGACTGGCTGGCCATTGAAGCGGGCCAGGCCACCCACGATTGCCGGATCATCAGCAAACGCGCGATCACCATGCAGCTCTTCAAAGTCGGTGAAGATGCTGCGCAGGTAATCCAGCGTATACGGACGCTGCGGGTGGCGCGCCACCTGCGAGATCTGCGAGGGGGACAGTTTGGCATATAGAGTCTTGGTCAGTTCCAGACTCTTCTTTTGCAGGCGTGCGATCTCTTCAGAGATGTCCAGTACGGAATCATCTTGTACGAATCGCAGCTCTTCTATCTTGTTCTCGAGCTCGGCGATAGGCTGCTCAAAATCGAGAAAGGTCGGCTTCATTATGCACATCATCCGATTAAGCGAATCGGGCAATCATACATGACAGCAAAAGAATCCGTCACGCCCCTGTCTGACAAAATTCAGTCTGCATAAGGAGTCGATCCGTTTATTCCGGCTATTACGCAAAAAAGTGAAACCAACCTCTTGCGCGGAGTTTTAGCCTGTGCTTTAATTCGCCTCCTCGCTGAGACGCAAACGCAGACAGCGAAAAGATTTCAGGGCGTTTAGCTCAGTTGGTAGAGCGTCTGCCTTACAAGCAGAATGTCGGCGGTTCGACTCCGTCAACGCCCACCAGGTTTGGAGTGGTAGTTCAGTTGGTTAGAATACCGGCCTGTCACGCCGGGGGTCGCGGGTTCGAGTCCCGTCCACTCCGCCAACAGTTTAAAAGCAGTAACCCTTTTCGGGCGTTTAGCTCAGTTGGTAGAGCGTCTGCCTTACAAGCAGAATGTCGGCGGTTCGACTCCGTCAACGCCCACCAAGGTTGGAGTGGTAGTTCAGTTGGTTAGAATACCGGCCTGTCACGCCGGGGGTCGCGGGTTCGAGTCCCGTCCACTCCGCCAATAATCAAAAAGCAGCCATCGGCTGCTTTTTTGCATTCAGATCATCCCCTCTCCAATAAAAAAACCGGCATTTCGCTGCATGCGAAATACCGGCCTGATCAGTTGTTTGCTTCAGGATTTACGAAACGCCAACCACAGTTGCAGCACAATCACACCGACAAAGAATACCGCCACCCAGAACGGCATTGCCTGCCCCAGGAAGGTCCAGTCAACCTTGGCACACTCGCCACTACCTTTGAATACCTTGGACAGCACATCCCACATCGGTGAGGTTTCCATCAGGTAATCCAGGCCAGGCCCACAAGCAGGAACCATGTCCTCAGGTAGGCTTTGCAACCACAACTGACGCAAAGACACCGCGCCACCAGCCATCGCCGCCAGCACGCCCAATACACCCCAAACCCTGTAACCAGTACGCCCCGGGTTATGCAGGGCAGCCAGCAAGGCAATAATACCGACCAAGATCACCCCTACCCGCTGAAAAATGCACAAGGGGCATGGCTCCAGATGCAATACGTATTGCGAATAAAGGGCAAAGGCCATTGCGGCGGCGCAGCCGACTGCGACCAGAAAAAAACCCTGTCTGCGTGATAAACGAATACTCACAACTTCCCCTTGTCTTTGTATTGGGCTTGAAAATGGAACATCTAGGATTTTAGTCCTGATTCAAAGTTCCAGAAATTGTCTGATGGCATCTTTCTGTGCCAGCGCATCCTTATAACCGAGTGCAATCAGTGCGCGACAATAACCCGGTTCAAACAGCAAATAAGTGGCCAACGTCATGCCACGCTGCCTGGTTCCACCTGCACCTTTCATCAGAAAGCGCAGCACGGGTGGAAATTCATGGGCGTACTGGTAGGCAATACTCTCCAGTGACTGACTGGGACTGAGCATGAAAATATCCACCTGCTTGAGGCTGGTCTGAGCACATAATTCCTCATGCCCTTGCAGCAGGGATACCGTGTGATTCACCCGCAGCAGACGCTCCATGTCCATGGACATGCTGTCAACAAACACACTATTGAGCAGATGACCGAAAATCTGCGCTGGCGAGGGTGCAACACCGGCAGCGCGACGCTCCACCGCCTGAGGCCGCTGACTGGTGAGGCCGACAATGAACAATTTGTCAGCACCCAGATGCAAGGCTGGTGACAAAGGCGTCATTTGCCGGATGGCACCATCGCAATAATGCAGTTTGCCAATCTGGGTGGAAGGAAAAATCAGCGGAATGGCCGAGGTCGCCATCAAGTGATCCAGGCCGATTTTTTCCCGCAACCCCATGCGCTGATGGCGATTCCACTCATCTATCTGCGGCTGTCCCTGAAAAAACGTCACCGACATTCCGGTGGTAAAACAGGATGCCGTCAGTGCCAAAGCCTGCAATGCCCCCTGCTGCAACGAGTGCTCGATGCCATCAAATGGCATGGCCTTGCCCAGGAATTCACGTAAGGGCGAATTATCCAGAAAGCTTTTCGGGTTGTGCCAGCCATGGCCACCGGTTGCAATGGAAATGCCAAAGTGGAAAAAGGTTTTGATGAAATAGGAAAGGCTGGCATCGTAAACATCATGGATGTGGAGGTTCTTCCACATCTGCGCAAGGTAGTGCACTGCTTGCCGGTAATTGGCAGCACCGGAGGCCACCGCCACCGCATTGATTGCCCCTGCTGATGTGCCACAGATAATGGGGAAAGGATTCACATCCGGATCGGGCAACATGCGCGAAATGGCCAGCAGCACGCCGGCCTGATAGGCCGCTCTGGCACCGCCTCCCGACAGCACCAGGCCGATATTGCATTTCCCCGCCATCTTGCACCTCGCTACGGATGCTTTTTCATCCATTCAGGAATAGCTGCCCACCAGCCACTTTGACAAGAACGGAAATGCCTGACAGAACGATGAAGGGTAGCCTGTTTGCCACCCTGCCTGCCTTGCAGCAAGGTAGCAAACGCTTGAGGACAGCTTAATCCTCGCCAGCCACCATCATGGACTCGATCAGCACCGAACCCATCACCTTGCCACCACGCGACAGGGTGTCCGTGCCCACGGCAACCATGCGGCTGAACATGTCGCGCAAATTGCCGGCGATGGTGATTTCTTCTACCGGATAGGCGATCACCCCGTTCTCCACCCAGAAGCCAGCCGCTCCGCGCGAGTAGTCACCTGTGACGGTATTAATGCCATGACCCAACAGTTCGGTAACCAGCAGGCCGGTACCCACCTGCTGCAACAGCTCGGCAAAGCTTTCACCGGTGGTATGCACCAGCAGATTATGTGGCCCACCGGCATTGCCGGTTGATTGCATACCCAGCTTGCGTGCGGAATAGCTGGCCAGCATGTAACCCTGCAACACACCCTGATCAATCAGGCGTCGCGCCGAGGTTTCCACCCCTTCGCTGTCAAACGCGCCACTGGACATGCCACGCAGTACAAACGGGTCTTCATCAATGATGATGTTGGGATGGAACACCTGCTGCCCCAAGGCATCCAGCAGGAAAGACGATTTGCGGTACAGGTTGCCACCGCTGATGGCGGAAACCAGATGACCAATCAACGACGCCGCAACCGGCGCTTCAAACAGCACCGGGTACTGACCTGTTTTTACGCGGCGTGCCGACAAACGACGTACGGCTCGTTCGCCCGCGGTCCGGCCTACCTTGATCGGGTCATCCAGATCATCCGGATGACGAGCGGCCGAATACCAGTAATCCCGCTGCATGGAGCCGGCCTCCTCCGCCACCACCGCAGCGGAGATGCTGTGACGGCTACCCGGGTAGCCCGCCATGAAACCATTGCTGTTGGCGTAGATGAAGTGACTGGCCTGTGCCGATACTGAAGCCCCTTCGGAATTGCTGATCCGCGCATCCACCCCGCGTGCGGCATCTTCGCAGTGGCGTGCCAGATCAATGGCCTGCTCGACAGACAGCTGCCACGGATGGAAGAGGTCCAGATCCGGAAAATCCGTTGCCAGCAATTGGCGATCCGCCAGGCCGGCACAAGCATCTTCTGCAGTAAACCTAGCAATATCCAGTGCAGCCTTCACAGTGTCCTGCAGAGCTTGATCTGAAAAATCCGAGGTACTGGCGTGGCCCTTTTTCTGTCCCAGATAAACAGTGACCGAAACGCCTTTGTCCTGATTGTATTCAATGGTTTCCACTTCACCCAGGCGCACGCTTACCGTCTGGCCCAAGCCTTCCGACACATCGGTCTCGGCAGCCGTCGCCCCTTGCTGACGCGCCAGGTCCAGTACCCGACTGGCGATGTCCTGCAATACGTCCTTACTGAAACTGAAAGTGTTGTCTGCCAATGTTTTATCTACCATGATGAATGTTGCCTTGCCGATGACGCATTATTGCCGTGACAGCAACACGCCATGCGAGTTTGCGCGGGAATCGGCCCGCCTTTTCCGGTATCATACCAGCCTTGAAAACCGTAGAGACTGTTGAACGATGACTGATTACCAGAACGACAACCTGCCCGATGGCATGGTCAGCAAATCCCAGCGCAAACGCGATATGGATGCGCTGCAAGACCTGGGCAAGGAGCTGGTCGAACTCTCCAAGGATACGCTGAAGAAAATGCAGCTGCCGGAGGATTTGCTCACTGCCATTCTGGACTACAAACGCTTTACCGCCCACGGCGCACTGCGCCGTCAGCTGCAATACATCGGCAAGCTGATGCGAGACATCGACCCGGAACCCATTCGCCAGTACCTGCTGGTCATCAAGGGCGAGTCAGCTGAGCACATCGCCTGGCAGCATTTGCTGGAACGCTGGCGCGAGCGCCTGATGAGCGACGATAAAATGTCCGCCACCTTCATCAACGAATTCCCCGGCGTGGATGCACAGCAGCTGCGCACCCTGATTCGCAATGCACGCAAGGAACAGGCTGAAAGCAAGCCGCCAAAATCCTTCCGTCTGCTGTTCCAGCTGATCAAGCAAGCCATTCCGGAACCGGGCAAGCCGCGTCAACAATCTGCTGATGCCGCCGCCGATGATGTCGAAGGAGAAGAGGAATAATGCTGAAGATCGGACTGGTATCAGTTTCGGATCGCGCCAGTAGCGGCGTATATCAGGATCAGGGCATTCCCGCCTTGCAAGACTGGCTGGCCAGCGCCTTGAGCAACCCGTTTGCCACAGAAACCCGCCTGATTGCCGATGAACAGGCAGTCATCGAAGACACCCTGCGTCAACTGGTGGATGAGGAAGGCTGCCAGCTGGTGCTGACGACCGGCGGTACTGGTCCGGCTCCGCGAGATGTCACACCGGATGCCACCCTGGCGGTGGCAGATCGCGAAATGCCCGGCTTTGGTGAACAGATGCGCCAGATCAGCCTGCGCTTTGTGCCCACTGCCATTCTGTCCCGTCAGCTTGGCGTGATCCGCAAGAGTTCGCTGATCCTCAATTTGCCCGGCCAGCCCAAGGCCATCAAGGAAACACTGGAAGGCCTGAAGAACGAACAGGGCGAATCCATCGTCCCAGGCATCTTTGCAGCCGTTCCCTACTGCATAGACCTGCTTGGCGGACCGTATATCGAAACCCGTCCGGAGGTCATCAAGGCATTCCGGCCCAAATCGGCCCAGAAGCCTCCCAGCGCCTGATGCGCTACACCGCACCACCCTGGCTGCCAGAAGGACATAGCCAAACCATCTGGCCCGCCCTGATGATTCGTACACCACGCCCCCACTATCGACGTGAACAGTGGCCCACCCCGGATGGCGGCAGCATTGTGCTGGATTTTATCGACGGCAAGCCTGGCAGCCCGCTGGTGGTGCTGTTTCACGGGCTGGAAGGCAGTAGCGACAGCCACTATGCCCGCGCCCTGATGCACGCACTGACCGGACTGGGCTGGCACGGCGTGGTTCCGCACTTTCGCGGCTGCGGTGGCATCGACAACCCTTTGCCACGCGCTTACCACGCCGGTGATGCAGATGAAATCCGCTGGATTCTGCAAAAACTGGCCATCCGCCACCCTGTCATGGCTGTTGCTGCCGTTTCGCTGGGCGGCAGCATGCTGCTGAACTATCTGGCCTGCGAGGGTGAACAGGCCATCCCCCGTGCGGCAGCAGCCATTTCCGCCCCGCTGGATCTGGTGGCGGCCAGCACCCGGCTGGACCGAGGCCTGGGTCGATTGCTGTATACCCGCATGTTCATGAACACGCTCAAACCCAAGGCCCTGGCCACCTTGCAACGTCATCCCGGCCTGTTTGATGGCAAGAAACTGCGCAAGGCGCGTACCTTCATCGAGTTTGACGACCTGGTCACCGCCCCGCTGCACGGCTACGGTACCGCACTGAACTACTGGACCAGCGCCAGCAGCAAGTCACGCTTGCAGTTGATCAGTTGCCCCACCCTGATTCTCAATGCCAGGAATGACCCCTTCCTGCCGGCAAGCGCCCTGCCCGCCCGGCACGAAGCCAGCCCGGCGGTGCAATTGGAGTTCCCCGCAGACGGCGGCCATGTCGGCTTTGTCAGCGGACGTTTTCCCGGCCACATCAACTGGCTGCCACAACGCATTCTGGACTTCTTCAAACCCCATCTGCAGGTTTGAAACCAAAGCCTTGCCTGTTCACCAGCCGAGCGCGCATTGCCAAAGCCCGCACAGTTCTGCATGATGTCCGTTTTGGCTGAACGCATCATCACAGGCTTACAGAATGTCCGACATCCTCAATACCATTGTTGCCACCAAACATCAGGAAGTCTCTGCCGCCCTGCAGCAGCGCCCGCTCAGTGCGGTACGCGAGGCTGCCGAAGCACGCAGCACCGACAAGCGCGACTTTGTTGCCGCCATGCGTGCCAAGCATGTATTGGGCCAGCCGGCAGTCATTGCTGAAATCAAGAAAGCCAGCCCCAGCAAAGGCATCATCCGCGCCGACTTTGATCCGCCCGCCATTGCCAGGAGCTATGCCACCGCTGGTGCCGCCTGCTTGTCGGTACTGACCGACAAGCAGTACTTCCAGGGGGATGCCGCCTATCTGGAAGCTGCCCGCGCCGCCTGCCATTTGCCGGTACTGCGCAAAGACTTCATGGTGGACGAATACCAGCTGTATGAAGCACGCGCCATGGGTGCCGACTGCATCTTGCTGATTGCCGCTGCCCTGCCGCTGGCGCAGATGCGCGATTTCGAGGCCCTGTCACGCGAACTGGGCATGGCCGTATTGGTGGAGGTTCACAACGAGGACGAGCTGGAACAGGCTTTGCAACTGGAAACCGAGCTGATCGGGGTGAATAACCGCAATCTGCGCACCTTCGAAGTGAGCCTGACCACCACGCTGAAGCTGCTGCCCGAAATCAGCAACGGGCGCATTGCTGTCACCGAAAGTGGCATCCTGACCCAGGACGATGTCCGACTGATGCGCAGCCATCAGGTGCATAGCTTCCTGGTTGGCGAAGCCTTCATGCGCCAGGATGACCCCGGTGCGGCCTTGTCCGACTTGTTTTTCCCCGCTTAAGCGTAAGCCCGCTCATAAACCGGTCTTCACCTGGACAGCAAAACGGCCACTATTACAGTGGCCGTTTTTGCTTTGGGCAACATTAATAATCCGCACCCAGGTAGAGATAACCGCTTAACTTGCCGTTACGGGCATTGCCTACCCCCAGGAAGAATGGCCCCAGAATGGTATCCGCAGCCAGGAACACAGACCCGGCAGGTATCCATGGGGTATTGCTGCCATTGAATGGATTGCCCCACACCCTTCCTACCTCGGCAGACATCCCGGCATACAAGCCGCTACCCAGGACCGAGGGCAAGGATGAAGCGCGCCAGTAAACCATCAGGCGGGATAGCGACACCTTTTCTCCCAGCAATTCGCCTGCCTGATAACCGGTCAGGTTCAGAAATCCACCCAGGGATTCCAAGCGGTAGTCATCCTGCTTGCGATTGACAATGCCCCGCATTTTGCCTGTCAGACGGAAAGTAATGTCACCAAAGGTTTTGACACCCTCCACCACTGCATCGTAATCGCGGCTGGCCGTGTAGCTGCCAAGTGCGGGCAAGGAAGAAGTAAAGACCGTACTCATGAAATAGCCGGAACGGGGCCACCGTGGATTATCAAACTGGTCGATGACAAAGCGGCTGCGGATACCGGCATAGCTGTGGTAGACGGTGGATGACAGCAAGGGAAACTGCCCCTGCGACAGATAACTTTCCACTCTGGAATCAAACAATCCCAGCCTCAGCTCGCCGAAACGGCCAAGCACCGTGCCGATATCGGCATTGACCGACGCAACGTCATTACTGACTTCTGCATATTTGATGTGATTGTCATCGTAAAAAGACAATGGCTGCACGTGATAGCTGAAGGAAGCCGCAGCAAACAAGGGGCTGTCATAAGACCAGGGCTGATACAGCTCGGTCTTGAACAGCTTGTCCTTGCCAATGGCCATTTCATTACGCCATGAGCCACCCGCAGCATTCAGCCAGTTACGCTGATGTGCTGCCAGAAAGGTAAAACTGGAATCACCGGGTGTAGAGCTGTTGAGGCTGAGGCCGAAATGAACGGCATTCGGACCGATACTCTTCTCCAGCGGCATCACTGTCATCACATGACGGCCATTCCTGTCATCAATGGCATAACTGAGCTGATCGTAGTCACCCGAGGCAAACACATTACGCAATTTCTGGCGAATATCATCCACAGCCTCCCCATCCTTGAAGTTGGCAATACTGCTGGCCAGACCCTCGGTATTGACAAAGTGGCTATCGGATTTCACCTGGACAACATCCACGCGCGGATGCTCCGGCAACTGCAAACGCTGACGCCAGGCCGCATAGCGCTCGGCACTGATGGCAAACTGGCTCAGCTGGGCTGCCTGTGCACTCGCCGCTTCGCTACCACGCTTGATGATGGCCTGGTTATCACCAAACGAAGCGGCACTGAAACCATCCAGGTCTGGACGAATCAGCACATCTCCCGGCTTGAGCAAAGCCATTTGCTCCTTGACGTTCCGGCTCACCATCAGATTGCTGGTTTGCGCCACCACATCGAACAGGCTGTTGATCTGGTCCTTGGTAAGCGGCGGGGTGCCAACATCCACCACAATCAGATTCCGTGCACATTGACGGGCATCCTGGATGGGCAGATTGCGCGCCAGCCCGCCATCCACCAGCAGACGACCATTGGTTTCCACCAGATCAAACAGTCCTGGCACAGCCATGCTGGCCCGCAAGGCTTCCGCCAGCGGGCCTTTGTCAAAAACCACGGCCTCGCCATTGGCCAGATCGGTAGCAACCGCACGGAAGGGAATGGGTAATTGATCGAAGGAATCCAGCTGACGATCGCGCGTCAGCTTGCGGATGAACATTTCGATTTCCTGCGAGTTGATGGCGCTACGCGGCACGCGCAACTGCCCTCCTTGCAGGCCGAAAGTGATATCCAGATAGTTTTTGTAGTCGTCGCGCTTCTTGTCGTAAGGAATTTCAGTGCGCGGCAACCGGCCGGACAGCATCTGATCCCAGTTGGCATGGTTGAAATCCGTGGCCATCTGATCCAAATCCAGCCCATTGGCATACATCCCGCCAATCAGGGCCCCAGCACTTGTGCCAGCGATGCAGCGAATGGGAACATGCAGGCGCTGCAACTCACGCAATACGCCAAGATGGGCAAAGCCACGCGCTCCGCCACCGCCAAGCACCACGCCCACGCCTTCATCCGGTGCCAGTTCAAAGGCCAGCGCGGGTGGGACATGCAGCATGCACAGAGCGGCAAGTATGATTCTGCTCAGAAAGCGGACAAATCTTTTCAGACAAACATGCATATTCGGTAAAAAAGGAAAAATTGCTATTTCACCCACGCATCCGGTGACGTAAGATATAGTGACATACATTCGATAAAACATAGAGCCCAACAAAGCTAAGGCACAATGTTCGATTTTAAATCTCTGGTCAGTTCCCTGCTCACAAAAAACTCTCTGGCAACAGGTATTGCGCAATCCGCTACCATGCTGGTGAGGGACCTGCCGCAGACAGAATACTTTACCGCCCTGGTTGAAATCATCAAGGCCATCTCCAAAATCAACGCGGACACCGACACCCCGTTGAAGGAGCGTATCAAGACCCTGGTTTATGTGGACGACAAAGCCCACAACATTCACCACCAGCTGTGCCAGGATTTCCTGGCCGCCACGCCGGGCAGCAAGAACTACCTGCCCACCATTCTTGCCTTCTGGCATGAACTGGCCAATGCCTACCAGATTTGCCTGCGCCTGTATCAGGCAGCTCCGAATACCGCGCTGGAAGCGGATATCCGCCTGATCACCGCACGCGGTCTGCATCACCAGATGCGCCTGATCGCGTGGAATTCACTGCGTTACCTGAAACCGGAAGGGTCGGTCTGGCAACAAGGCTTCCGCTTTTACATGCAGGCTGAAGAAGCCGGCGTTGCCCGCACGCCCTTGATGCTGTATCCGGACTCCAAGGTTGAGGTCAGCTGTGAACAGCTACTCCTGCAAGGCTGCATGCTGTATCTGGCGCAAACAGACAATATGCTGCACCGGGAAATCATTGCGGTAGACCAACTGATGATGCCGCTTAGCCAGGGTATTCATCTGGAAAAGCAGCCCCCTATCCAGGAGCCGGTTTTTGTCGTCAATCTGAGCATGCCGGAGCATCCGCAACCCATCCTGCGCGGCATGGCCGGCAAGTGGCTGCGTTACTGGTCCACCAACGACCTGACCAGCCGGCTTGCCGACCTGATGTTTGATCTGGACCGCTCGGTACCACCCGTCCTGCGTGCGCTGGATGCCAAGCTGGAACGGGAAGAATGGCTGGCCCTGTGTGAAAAGCTGGCCATCCGTTGGTCGGATGATGGTGGCAAATCCTTGCGCAAGTCCGAGCGCTCGCTGCACAGCTCGGCCGCACAAGTCACCATCGGCTTCGAACGCGCCGCCTTTGCCGTCAAGATTCAGGACATTGAAAACAATAGTGCCAACTCCATCCAGGAGTGGAAGGTCAACGATATCAGCAGCACCGGGATGGGCCTGACCTTTGTTGGCAAAAGTGTCGAACAACTCGCCATTGGTCGTATCGTGCTGGTCAAGACCGAGAGCCATCCCCTGTTGCTGGGTGCCATCCGCCGCATCTTGCGACAGCAGAATGACACGCGGGTCGGGATTGAAATACTGGGGCAAAACCCGGTTGGTGTTTCCCTGAGCGAGCCCGGTGGTAATCGTGACCAGCCCACCACTGCCATCTATATTACCCAGCCGAATTCACGCAAGGGTCAACGCTGGTTCCTGATGCCCAAGCCACTGGCCGAACCGGGCCGGGAGCAGATTCTCACGGCACAGGGCAAGTCTTACCTGATTCGCCTGAAAACGCCGCAGCAAGAATTCGAAGACTGCAGCAACAGTGATTTTGACACCTTGTCAAAGGTTGACTGAGCAACTCCATCCAAATCGAAACCAGAAACAAAAAACGCCCGTCAAACGGGCGTTTTTCATGCTGGGGTACTTGTTTACAGCACTTCGATAATGCCTGCCGCACCCATGCCGGTACCGATACACATGGTGACCATGCCGTAGCCCTGCTGGCCGGCATTACGCATGCCATGCACCAGCGTTGCGGTACGGATGGCACCCGTAGCGCCCAAGGGGTGACCCAGGGCAATGGCACCACCATGCGGGTTGATCTTGCTGGTATCCAGCGCCAGATCACGCGCCACGGCCAATGCTTGCGCAGCAAAAGCTTCGTTCAGCTCGATCCATTTCAGATCATCCTGTGTGATACCAGCTTGCTGGCAGGCAGCCGGAATGGCTTCTTTCGGGCCGATACCCATGATTTCCGGCGGCACACCCTTCACCGCGAAGGTGACATAGCGTGCCAGCGGCACCAGGTTGAATTCCTTCAGTACACGCTCGGACACCAGAATCACCGCGCCGGCACCGTCGGACATTTGCGAAGAGTTACCGGCGGTCACCGAGCCCTTGGCATCAAACACGGTTTTCAACTTGGCCAGGCCTTCCAGCGTGGTCTCGCGACGCGGACCTTCGTCAGTATCCAGCAGCCTGGACTTGCTGATGACTTCACCGGTTTCCAGATTCGGGGTGCGATAAGTCACCTCCAGCGGGGTGATTTCGCTCTTGAAGGCACCGGAATCAATGGCGGCGATGGCACGGCGATGCGACTCGACGGCAAAAGCGTCTTGGTCTTCACGCGACACACCCCACTGCTGGGCTACTTTTTCTGCCGTCAGGCCCATGCCGTAAGCGATGGCATAGTTCTCATCCTTGGCAAAAATTTCCGGGTTCAACGATACCTTGTTACCCATCATCGGCACTAGCGACATGGACTCGGCACCCGCGGCAATCACCACGTCGGCCTCACCCAGGCGAATGCGGTCAGCCGCCATCTGTACGGCATTGATACCGGACGAGCAGTAACGGTTGATGGTGATACCACCAACGGTATTGGGCAGCCCCGCCAGCAGCACGCCGATACGCGCCATGTTCAGGCCCTGCTCCGCCTCAGGAAAGGCGCAACCCACCACGCAGTCGGAAATCAGTTTCGGATCCAGCGTCGGCACCTGGGCCAGCGCGCCGGTAATCACATGCGCCAGCATGTCATCCGGACGCACATGACGCATCATGCCACGCGGTGCCTTGCCCACCGGGGTACGGGTGGCAGCGACGATATAAGCTTCCTGTACTTGCTTGACCATTTTTCAATCTCCTTGCAGCCGACGGCTCCGCCCCTCGCGGCCGTCGGTCTGATGCATTGTTCGTATTAGTTGCGCAGCGGTTTGCCGGTGGTGAGCATGTTGGCAATGCGATCCTGGGTTTTGGAATTTTGCAGCAGGGTCATGAAGGCCTTGCGTTCCAGATCCAGAATCCACTGCTCGTTCACCAGCGTACCGGCCTCAACATCACCACCGGTCATGACATCGGCGATTTGCGAAGCAATGAAGAAGTCATGCTGGGAGATGAAATTCCCTTCCAGCATATTGATCAGCGAGCCCTTGATGGAAGCGGCGCCAGAGCGGCCAGCCACCGGGAAGCCCTTCACTTTCAATGGCGGGCGATAGCCGGATTCAGCCATGGCCAGCGCTTGCTGCTTGGCGACATACAGCAGTTCGTAAGCATTGAATACCACCGGATCGCCCTTGCGGAAGAAGCCGATTTCCTGTGCTTCCTGACCGCTGGTGGCCACCTTGGCAGTAGCAATCGCCATGAAGTAATCCTTCAGCGCGGCCAACACATCACCCTTGGCTTCCTGTGCGGCACGCAGGGCGAATTCCTTGCAACCACCACCGCCCGGCAATAGGCCAACACCTACTTCCACCAGACCAACGTAGGATTCCAATGCCGCAACGGTCTTGTCGCAGTGCATGGCAAATTCGCAACCACCGCCGAACACATAGCCTTGAGTCGCGGCTACGGTGGGCACCTGGCTGTAACGCAGGCGCATGGAGATTTCCTGGAAGCGGCGCACGGTAGCGTCAATGGCAGCCCAGTCGCCGGTCATGAAGGCCGGCAGCATGGATTGCAGGTCGGCACCAACCGAGAACGGCTCTTCGGTCTGCCAGATCACCAGACCCTTGAAGCGCTGCTCTGCAACATCCAGCGCAGTGTTCAAACCGGTGATGACATCCGGGCCAATGGCATGCGCCTTGGACTTGAACGACACCACCAGGATTTCGTCACCCGTGGTGAAGGCACGTACGCCATCGTTTTCGAATACGGTTTCGCCCAGCGGAGCAGCCGCTTCACCCAGCACACGCGCTGGAGCCAGCTGGCGTTGGTATACGTCCAGCGTGGAGCGGCCTACCAGGTTCTGACCTGCCGCGTTGTAGGAGCCATCCGCAAAATGCACGCCGGCACGGTCGGCCTGCAATGCCCAGGCAGGCAATGCGGCACCGGACAAGGCCTTGCCTGCCTTGATGTCTTCATCAATCCACTGTGCTACCTGCTGCCAACCGGCAGCTTGCCAGGTTTCAAACGGACCAACCGACCAGCCAAAGCCCCAACGAATGGCAAAATCCACATCACGGGCGCAGTTGGCAATATCTGCCAGATGGTAAGAGATGTAATGGAATACATCGCGGAAGCAGGCCCACAGGAATTGTGCCTGCGGATGCTCACTCGCGCGCAGCTGACGGAATTTCTCCGCCGGGTCGGCAATTTTCAGGATGTCCTTGACCGCATCATCACCCTTTTGCCCGCCACCAACGTATTCGCCGCTAGCCGCGTCGAACACGAACATTTTCTTGCCGTCTTTCTTGTAGATACCAACTTTGGTCTTGGCACCCAGCGCACCGGCTGCAATCAGCTTCTGCAACCATTCCGGCGATTTGAACAAGCCATGCCACGGGTCACCCGGCAGGGTGTCGTCCATGGTTTTCACTACGTGGGCAAAGGTGTCCAGGCCTACAACGTCGGCAGTACGGAAAGTGGCAGACTTGGGGCGACCCAGGCGCGGGCCGGTCAGGTCGTCGACAATATCAAAGCGGATGCCGAATTTTTCAGCATTGGCGATGGTTGCCAGCATGGAGAACACACCAATGCGATTGGCAACAAAGTTGGGAGTATCCTTGGCACGTACCACACCCTTGCCCAGGGTGGTCACCAGGAAACGCTCCAGATTGTCCAGCATGCCCGCGTCCGACGTTACGCACGGGATGATCTCGACCAGGTGCATGTAACGCGGCGGGTTGAAAAAGTGCACGCCGCAGAAGCGCGTATGCACGGAATCGGGACAGCTCTCGGCCAGCTTGTTGATGGACAGGCCAGAGGTGTTGGTGGCGAAAATGGTGTGTTCGCCCAGATGCGGTGCCACCTTGTGATACAGGTCGGCTTTCCAGTCCATGCGCTCGGCAATGGCCTCGATCACCAGATCACAATCCTTGAGCAGGTGCAGGTGGTCTTCGTAGTTGGCCGGTTCTATGTAACCGACTGCGTCTTTATTGGACAGCGGGGACGGCTTGAGCTTTTTCAGGCCATCCAGTGCCTTGAGCACGATGCCATTCTTGTTGCCTTCTTTGGCCGGCAAATCAAACAGGATGGTCGGCACTTTGGCATTGACCAGATGAGCGGCAATCTGCGCACCCATCACGCCAGCACCCAGCACTGCCACCTTGCGTACATTGAACTTGGTTTGAGACATGGTTTCCTCGTTATGTTGAAACTCATCAATCATGGGGCAGGCCCCTCATGCCTGCCTTGCTTTCGGGCAGCAGCGACCAAGGCCACCGCTGCCCTGCCACGCCCCTAAACCGTTACTGTCTGTTTAGAAGCTGTAGTTGTACTGCAGACCAAGGAATTGCAGATTGGTCTTGTAAGAGCCCTTGGTGGTTTCGCCGTTACCGGTACATGTGGTCGACGTGGTAGTGCAGCTGTCGGTGTAGTTGACATTAGCATTCTTGAAGAACACATAAGAGTAGGCAAAATCCAGCGACGACTGCTTGCTCAGCTTGTAGTTGGCACCAAAGGACAACCAGTAGCGGTCGCTATCCGGCAAGGCCGGATGGGTTTCGTCTGCATTCTTGACCGGAGACTGGTCCCAGGCCACACCGGTACGCAGCAGCAGGTTGTCGCTGTAATGGTAATTGGCACCCAGGGACAGCTTGAAGGTATCGCGCCAGCCCTGCTTGATCACCAGGTCGCCTTCACCCGGCTGGCTGAACTTGATATCAATCTGGTCGAGGCGGGAATGGCGGGTCCAGGTCAGGTCGGCCATCAGGTCTACCTTGTCATTCAGCTTGTGGAAGCCATTGACCGAAATGGACTCTGGGGTATCCACAGTTACCGTGCCATCCGAATTTACGTGATGGAAGTTGTTTTGAATGACGGATGCAAACGAACCTGCCGCGCTCAAATCCCAGTACGCCTGCCCATCAAGCTTTTGACGGATATTGGAACGATAGGCAACACCAAAGCGGGTAGCATCATTCAGCTGGTACATGTAGCCAAGATTGAAACCGAAACCCCAGCCATCTGCACTCAAGGCAGCATGGCCATCACCGTTGTGAGGTACACCTGTCAGATCAACCGCCTTGGACAAGTATGCCTTCATGTATTGGGCAGAAACGCCAAAACCAAAGGCATGGTGATCATCCAGCTTGTAAGACACCGAAGGATTGAAGTTCAGGGTTTCCAGCTTGATGCTTTCCAGCGAATAACGGCCCGCCCAGGTTTCGCCATAGTTCAGTTCTGCACCAAACGGGACGAATACACCCAGACCAACCGTCCATTTATCATTGATCTGATGCGTTGCATAGAAAGATGGTGCAACTACATAGTCCGGCGCATAGCCACTGGCACTGCCACCGCCAGTCGAAGTTCCGGAATGTGTCTTGGAACCATTATCGGTATAGCTGGAATCCGGCACTACCAGGGTCAGGCCACCGGAGAAGTTGTTGCCAGTCAGGCGCGACATGCCAGCCGGATTATAAAAGATGGTGGAAGCGTCGCTGGCTTCTGCGCTATTGGCAAATGCCGTGCCTTGCGCGGAAACGCTTTGCGAGCCGAAGTGGTAACCGGAAGCCTGTGCTGTGGAAGAGAACGCCCCGACGGCAACTCCCATGAGCATCACGGATTGGCTGAGGTGCTTGAGTTTCATGTGTCATCCCTCTCTTGCGAATATATCTGTATGTAGTCCTAATCGCTTTTTATGTCCGTATTACTACGGATCAATTTGGATACTACCAGAGAATCTAAGCATGTCCACCAAAATAAGAGCGTTTGTTCCAAACGACCGTTTCACACAACAAACAAGCAACAAACACTCTTAAATTCAACCAACTTCCGCCAAATTTCGCGATTTACCATCAACATCAATTGCCACAAAAGTGGCGATTACTTCCGTGACAAATACCAGCTCGCCATCCAGCCGCTCCGCCTCAACCGATATCTTCAGCGTGACCGACTTTTGCCCCACCCGCAGCCTTTCCACATACAGATTGACCACATCCCCCAGCAAGATGGGGTGGGTGAACTGGAATGCATTCACCGCCACCGTCGCCACCGGCCCCCTTGCCAGGCGCTCTGCATCCAGGCTGCCCGCCATGTCGATCTGCCCCATCAGCCAGCCGGCCTGTACCCGCCCGTAGGCATTGGTGGCAGTTGGCAGAGCCCGTACCCGCAAGGTTGGCAGGCGAGGTGTAGTGGAATCCATAAGGCGCTCCTGGTGATCGCTCAGTCAAATTGCCGCAATACGGCAACTTGACTGAACGGCCGGATGAAGAATCACCCGGCAATCCATTCAGTGTAGAAAACAGGCTTAGAAAATGTGGCGCTTCAGCAGTGCCGCATCATGCTGCTCCAGAGCCATGTCGAAATCATCCACCATGATGACATCGCGCTTGAGCTTGCGTGCACGGGTGACCGCATCAAAATCAGCCTGGGTGATCAAGCCGCTTTGCAAGGCCTCTTCCAGTCGCTCACGCGCAGTAATGCGCGAGAACTTGCCATCACGCGCCAGCTTGCGCAGCTTTTGCTCGACGGGCTCGGTAGCCAGAATTGCATCCAGCGCATGACGCAGCACACCGACGGCATCTTCTTCCGAAGGCGATACATACATGCCCTGGGTCAAGCGATCGCGCATGCCGCCCGGCTCCATCATGGCGCGTGCAACCTTGGTGCCAATGCGATCGGATGCCGGCTTCAGCGTCAGGCCCCACGGGAAGATGATTTTGCGCAGCACCCAGGCCAGCCCACGACTGGGCAGGTTGGCCAGGAAGCCATCCATCGCCTGTTGCAGATCAAACAATGCGTTTTCCACCGCCCAGCGCAACACAGCCAGGTCTTCCTTTGGTGCGCCATCACGTTCAAAACGCTTGAGGCAAGCCGTGGCGATGTACAGATTGGACAACATGTCACCCAAACGGGCCGACAGCTTTTCGCGGAACTTCAGCGTGCCACCCAGGCTGAACATGGCCATGTCGGACAGCAAGGCAAAGGCACTGGAGAAACGGGTGACCTGCTTGTAGTAAAGCGCAGTTTCACCACCACGTGGCGCACCGGCAAAGCGGGCGCCGGTCAGCCCCAGCCACAGCGAACGGAACACATTGCTGATGACGAAGTTGATGTGACCGGTGATGGCACGATCAAACTCGGCAGCATCATTGGCCATGGCGGCCTTCATCTCGCGCAATACAAACGGATGGCAGCGGATGGCACCCTGACCGTAGATGATCATCGAACGGGTGAGGATGTTGGCACCTTCCACCGTAATGCCGATCGGGATGGACTGATAGGCACGTGCCAGATAGTTGCGCGGCCCCAGCACCACGGCCTTGCCGCCGTGAATGTCCATCGCATCATTGATGGTTTTGCGCATGCGCTCGGTGTTGTGATACTTGAGTACGGCGGACAGCACCGATGGCTTCTCGCCCATGTCCAGACCGGTCAGCGCCAGATCCTGCGAGGCTTCCATCTGGTAGGTGTAGCCGGCAATACGTGCCATGGCCTCGTCCACACCTTCGAACTTGCCGATGGGCAGGCCAAACTGGTCGCGAATGCGGGCATAAGCACCAGTAGTGAAGGTGGTTACCTTGCCGCAGGCCACCGACATGGCCGGCAGGGAAATGCAGCGACCAACCGACAGACACTCCACCAGCATGCGCCAGCCCTGACCGGCAAATTCACGCCCGCCAATGATCCACTCCAGCGGAATGAACACATCCTTACCCCAAGTCGGGCCATTCATGAACACAGCGCCACCCGGGAAATGACGGCGGCCAATGCAGACGCCTTCATGCTCGGTCGGCACCAGTGCGCAGGTAATGCCGATTTCTTCCTTGTCGCCCAGCAGGTGGTCCGGGTCGTACATCTTGAATGCCAGACCCAGAATGGTGGCCACCGGAGCCAGGGTAATCCAGCGCTTTTCCCAGCTGACGCGCAGGCCCAACACGTTTTCGTGCCGCTGGCCGCTGCGCGGGTCGGTATAGCTGCCACGGCAGACAATGCCATAGTCAGGAATGCTGCCTGCGTCCGAACCGGCATAAGGGCTGGTCAGGGCAAAGCACGGCACTTCCACGCCTTTGGCCAGGCGCGGCAGGTAATAGTCTTTTTGTGCTTCGGTGCCATAGTGCTGCAGCAACTCACCCGGACCGAGCGAGTTGGGCACCATGACCGACACCGCAGCAGAACCGCCACGCGTCGCAATCTTGGTAACCACTTTGGCGTGAGCATAGTTGGAGAATTCCAGACCGCCGTACTTCTTCTTGACGATCATGCCCAGAAAGCCGTTGTCCTTGATGAACTGCCACACTTCAGGCGGCAAGTCCTTCAGCTCGTGGGTGATCTTCCAGTCGTCGATCATCGCGCACAGCTGCTCGGTGGGGCCATCCAGGAAGGCCTGCTCTTCTGCGCTCAGCTTGGCATCCGGGAAGGCCAGCAGGCGCTGGTAATCCGGCTTGCCGGAGAACAAATCCCTATCCCACCACACCGTACCGGCATTAATCGCTTCCTGTTCGGTCTGCGACATCGCCGGGGTGATTTTCTTGAAGATACCGAATACCGGGCCGGTGAAAACGGCACGACGCAGCGGAACGATATTCAGCACAAATGCCAGAAGTGCAAACACACCCCAGACAATGGTGGAAACCGGGCAGCCAAACGCAAATTGCAGGCTGGCAAGCCAGGCTGCCAGCCCCACAGTCCACGCCAGCACCGGCGCGCGATAGTACGCCATCACACCAAGCAGTGCGATGAGAAGAACAGCAGCAAACATTGTGATTTACCCTCGTGTTGACCCTGCTAACCCTTGACAGGCGAGACCAACCCGGCAACCACAAATGGCACAAGATACTTCACGATCATGTCTGGATCCCGCGCGGAAACAATCTGGCTGCGTGTGAAAATCTTCAGCACATCATTTCCGGCGAAAGCGTTGAACATGACGCTGAATGCAAAGTGCATTCTCCAGGCCAGCTCCTCCACCCCAAGCTCTGGCAGCGCATGATGAAATGCGCGCGAGTAGCGTTGCACGAACACACTGTATTGCTGTGAGATGGTTTCACGCAGCAGCCGGTGGTTTTCCACCAGTGTGCGTGACAGAAGTCTGACAAACAGGGCCCCGCCCCTCGCAGGGTCCTTGGACAGTGCCAGACACGGCCGGATGAAGGTCGTGACCAAGCCTTCCACTGACAGCTTCTCTTCTCTTGCCTCCAGCTCGTCGAGTTCTGCAAGACAGGACGCAATCAAGGGCGCCAGCCTGCGCATGAACACGGCTTCAAACAGTGCATCCTTCGAGCCGAAGTGATAGTTCACCGCGGCCAGGTTGACTTCGGCCTGCTGAGTAATCATGCGAAGCGAGGTAGCCTCGAATCCGTGCTCCACGAACAGACGTTCGGAAACGTCAAGAATGCGTGTTGCCGTATCCGGGCGGCTGGCTTCCATGTTCTCTTGTGCCTTTTTTGTACTTGCAGGGTATTTAGTCTTGTCCATCTCAGCTTTCGAACAAGCGTTTCAAACTTACGTTTTAATTTGATCAATGTCAAGAACATCCCCCCATAAGTTCAGGTGGATTTCCAGTACACCATCGCGAAAACGGCAGTCTAAAGTCTAGACTGCCGTTCGTTTGAATGAAACGCAGGTATCAATATTTAGTCAAGTCCACGCGCCAGGTCCTTTTTCAGGTCCTCGACATTTTCCAGGCCCACGGCCACCCGGATCAGGCCTTCCTCGATGCCGGCTTTCTGCCGCACTTCAGGGGCCACCCGCGCATGCGTGGTAGATGCCGGGTGGGTAATTGTACTCTTTACGTCGCCAAGATTGGCAGTCCGTGAAATCAGTTCCACACCATCAACCAGTCGCCACGCCCCGGCACGCCCGCCTTTCACCACAAACGACACCACTGCACCACCCGCCTTTTGCTGACGCTGCGCCAGCTCATGCTGCGGATGGCTGGGCAGTCCCGGGTAATACACCCGTTCGATGGCGGGATGTGCCTCCAGCCAGCGCGCCAGTTCCAAGGCATTGGCGCTGTGTTTTTCCATGCGCAGCGACAGGGTTTCCAGACCGGACAACAACACCCAGGCATTGAACGGTGCCAGGGTCGGGCCGGCAGCGCGCACATGCAGGTAAACCTGCTCAACCAGCACATCACTGCCCACGACCGCGCCACCCATCACACGGCCATGACCATCCAGGTATTTGGTGGCGGAATGCATGACCAGATCAGCCCCCAGCTTCAGCGGCTGCTGCAAGGCCGGCGAACAAAAACTGTTATCCACCACCAGCAAGGCATTGTGACGATGAGCAAGGTTGGCAATGGCCGCGATATCCGCAATCTCGGTCAGCGGGTTGGAGGGGGTTTCCAAGAAAAACAGCTTGCTGTTGGGCTTGGCCGCAGCCTCCCATGCTGTCAGATCTCGTGCATCGACAAAGGTGGTTTCCACGCCGAATTTTGCCAGCAGCCCGGTAAACAGATTGGTGGTGGAACCGAACAGGCTTTGCGAGGAGACAATGTGATCACCTGCCTTGAGCAGGCTCATCATGATGGCCTGTATGGCCGCCATGCCGGTAGCTGTGGCGATGGCGCGCTCACCACCTTCCATCAATGCCAGTCGCTGCTGGAAGGCCGTGACGGTGGGGTTGGTGAAGCGGGAATAGGTATAACCTTCGATTTCACCCATAAACATGGCAGCGGCCTGCTCTGCCGACTCGTAACAGAAGCTGGAAGTCAGATGCAGGGCCTGGCTGTGTTCGCGATATTCACTGCTTTCACGGCCACCACGAATTGCCAGTGTTTCAGGATGATATTGTTGCGGATTATTTTCGACTGACATGATGATTCTCGAATCTTGTTGCCGGGAACAAGCCACCATGGCTCGCCACCGTCTTGCGCAGACTATCTTGCCTGATCAGTACCAGTTATCTAAATGAAATTGCGGCATAACGATGTCAGCCATCGGCAGCATGCCCGCGCCACCATGAAAAAAACCGGCCGAAGCCGGTTTTTCTGCGCCTGACTTACATCAGGTTTTGCTCTGCCACATTCAGGTTCAAATCAATCATCTGGGTGCTGACCGGATTTTCCTCTTTCTTGTCGGCACCGCGGGCGCACTCGATGGCATCCAGATAAGCCGCCGTGATATCACCGGTGATGTACTTGCCGTCAAAGCAGGAAGTTTCGAATTCATGCAGCTTCGGATTCACCGAATGCACTGCTTCCTGCAAGGCCGACAGGTCTTGGTAAATCACCGCATCTGCGCCGATTTCTGCCGCAATTTCCAGTTCGGTGCGACCGGTGGCCAGCAGCTCGGCACGGGTCGGCATGTCGATACCGTAAACATTGGGGAAGCGGACCGCCGGTGCTGCGGAAGCAAAGTACACTTTCCTGGCACCAGCATCACGCGCCATCTGCACGATTTCCTTGGACGTGGTACCACGCACGATGGAGTCATCCACCAGCAGTACATTGCGATCCTTGAATTCGCAGGCAACCGGATTGAGCTTCTGGCGAACCGATTTCTTGCGCACAGCCTGACCCGGCATGATGAAGGTGCGGCCGATATAGCGGTTCTTGATAAAGCCTTCGCGGTATGGCAAGCCCAGGCTGTTAGCCAGCGCCAAGGCACTTGGGCGGCTGGTATCCGGAATCGGCATGACTACGTCGATGTCCAGCTCCGGCAACACGCGGCGGATCTTCTCGCCCAGCTTCTCACCCATCACGATACGTGCCTGATAAACCGAAGCACCGTCAATCACCGAATCCGGGCGGGCAAAGTAGACATATTCGAACAGACAGGGCGCGTGGCGGACTTCCTTGGCACACTGACGGGCGTGGAAATCACCATCGAAGCTGACAAACACACCCTCACCCGGCTCGACATCACGCAGCGTGCTGAAGCCGGAGCAGTCCAGCGCAACCGATTCGGAAGCAAACATGTACTCGGTCTTGCCACTGCCCTGCGTGCTGCCGATCACCAGCGGGCGAATGCCATTGGGGTCACGGAAAGCCACCAAGCCGTAACCGGCGATCAGCGCTACCACGGCATAAGCACCACGCACACGGCGATGCACGGCTTCGATAGCACCAAAGATGGCCTCCACGCTCAACTCAAAGCCCACCACACGCTCGGCCAGTTCATGGGCGAATACGTTGAGCAGGACTTCCGAGTCGGAATTGGTGTTGATGTGACGCAGGTCGTGACGGAACATGTCCGCCTTCAGCTCGTCGGTGTTGGTCAGGTTGCCGTTATGCGCCAACACGATGCCGAAGGGCGAGTTGACATAGAACGGCTGAGCCTCGGCCAGACTGGAAGCAGAACCGGCCGTCGGGTAGCGCACGTGTGCGATACCGGCATTGCCCATCAGGGAGCGCATATTGCGGGTGCGGAATACATCGCGCACCATGCCGCTGCCCTTGTGCATGTGAAAGGTCTTGCCACTGGAGGTGACAATACCCGCCGCATCCTGCCCACGGTGCTGCAGCACTTGCAGTCCGTCATACAACAACTGATTGACGGGGGACTGCCCTACCACGCCTAGAATTCCACACATTGCTCTACTCTCTCTTCCCAACTACCAGGATTTTCAGACAAAACCTACAGCCAAAGAAAAAGGCGGAAATCTTGAGGTGAAGATATCAAGATAATCCGCCTGTTCCATCACACTAACCGGTGTAATGCAGATTGTCTGCCAGCATGGCTGGCAGCCAGGGCCTTAATGACAAGGCCAGTGATTCGAATGGAGCGGCCAATACCGCATTCCTCCACATAGGCTGGCGCGGCATGTCACTCAAGCCGCCCACCAGCACCAGCACCGTGACCAGCACCAGCCCGCGAGCCAGGCCGAACACGGCACCCATCAATCGGTTCAGACCACCCAGACCGGCCGAATCCAGCAGACTGGTCAGGGTGATACGCAATAATGCCGTGGCCAGCCACGACAGGAAAAACAGCAGTACAAAAGAAGCCAGCAGACGCAAACCCTGGCTTGGCAATTCGTTGGGCATGAAGCTTGCCACCAGTGGCGACAACTCCTTGGCACACCAGAAAGCCAGCAGCCAGGAGCCCAGCGACAGCACCTCGGCCACCAGGCCGCGCACCATGGCCACCAGCACGGAGCCAAGCAGGATGGCGATCACAATGTAGTCAAAGACGGTCATCGTTGCTTACTTGCTCACGACAATGCCGGAAACCCCAGCCTGGGAAAGCTTGCGCAATGCAGCTTCTGCCTCTGCCCGGCTGGCAAACGGCCCGACCCGCACACGGGTGACTTCACCCTTGCTGGTTTGCACCTTGCTGAAGTGGGCAGACACCCCAAGAGCAGACAACTTGTTCTTGAGTGCATCGGCCTTGGCCGGGTCTGACAGTGCCGCCAGCTGGATCACGGATTTGCCATTGCCGACATTATCCACTTTTTCCGGCTTGGACTCACTTTTCTTTACAGCAGCCGGCTTGCTTGCCGGTTCGTCATCAAAATGACCAGACAAAATGGCTGCCGGGTCAGGCTGTTTATGCTTGGCCGGAGCGGGCTTCTCCGCCTTGGCAGGCTTGCTGTCAGCCACTACCGGCTGACGCGCTTCCACCGGTTTGCTGGCCACTTTCTTTTTCGGCGGTTCGTGCACCAGCGGCTGGCTGGCGCCTTCCGGTGCCTTTGCCTTGGACTGCCCGGCGGCGATGGCACCTACCGTCGCCACCGCTGCAACTGCTGCAGGTGCCGCCACACTGGCAGTGGTGGCTGCAGGTTTGTCCGGCACCACAGAATTCAGATCTGCCGGCAGCTGGGTGCCGACAGTTTTGGCAACCGGAGCAGACGCACTGGCCAGGGCCGGAGCCGATGCCACCGGCTTGCCAACAGCAGGTGCAGAAGCACTGGCCACATGCACGGCCGGGGGCAGCGCAGTTTCTGCCGGAGCGCCGGAAGCTTCACTGGCGATCTCCACCGACTCCGGGCGCATTTGCTGATCCGGCAGATGACCAACCACATTCCACAGGACGCCCGTGGATACCGTCACCAGCACAACCGCACCAACCAGGCGACGCCGGGCACGCTTGCGCAACAAAATCAGTTCATCGTGGGCAGACAGTGCCATGCCATCCTCAAGTGCGTTGCCGACGGGCTTCCAGCACCTCGGCAACAGTGTGGAAAGAGCCAAAAACGGTAATTCTATCATTCTCGCCCGCTGCCGATAAGGCAGCTTGCCAGGCAGACGCAACATCTTCGAAGGCACGCACCTTGCCGATGCCCAGCGCATTCAGTTGCGCGGCAATCCCGGTGCCGCTCTGCCCGCGTGGCATATCAAGGCCAGCCACGAACCAGCCATCGAATTCATCCTTGGCCAGTTCGGCCACGGCAGCCAGGTCCTTGTCCGCCAGCATGGAAAATACTGCGTAACGGTTTTCGGCAAACGGTAACTGGCGCAGGCTGGCCACCATGGCCTTGACCGCATGCGGATTGTGACCGACATCCAGCACCACCACCGGCCGGCCCGGCAATACCTGGAAACGACCGGGCCATTCCACTTCGACCAGGCCTTGCTTGAGCGCACCAATACCGACCGGCAGGCGCTCATGCAGGCAGTCGAGCACTGCCAATGCAGCTGCGGCATTGCCCAGCTGGTAGCCACCACGCAGCGCAGGCATGGGCAAGGCATGGCGACGTGCGCTGCCCATCTGGAAGGACCATTGATTGTCCATGCGGCTATAGCTGTAATCGCGACCCAGCAGTTTGAGGTCGGCACCGATGACCGCGGCATGATCCAGCAGGCGCTGCGGCGGCTGCGGGTCTGCGCAGATGGCTGGCTTGCCCGGTCGGTAGATACCGGCTTTCTCGAAGCCGATATCCTCGCGGTTGTCACCCAGAATGGCAGCGTGGTCGATATCCACACTCACCACCACCGACACATCCGGTTCAAAGATGTTCACCGCGTCCAGACGTCCACCCAGGCCAACTTCCATGATGGCCACATCGACTTTTTCTTCGATAAAGCTGTGCATGGCCCCCAGGGTGCCGAACTCGAAATAAGTCAGCGAGGTATCACCACGCGCCGCATCGATAGCCGCAAAACTCTTGATGATGCGCTCATCACTCACTGGTTTGAGGTCGATCGCCACCCGCTCGTTATAGTGCTGGATGTGCGGCGAGGTATAACAGCCCACCTTGAAACCGGCACGCTGATACATGGTGGAGAGCATGGCACACACCGAACCCTTGCCATTGGTCCCGGCCACCATGATGACCGGGAAAGTGGGTTGCAGCTGCATGGCATGCCACACTTTGCGTACCCGTTCCAGACCCATGTCTATGGTGGTGACATGCAGGCCTTCCAGCCATTGCAACCATTCGTTCAGCGTAGTTCTTTGCATCATGGATTTTCCAAAACAGCAGGTGTAAGCCGCTCTGCTTCCGGATGGAACCACAGCAGATAGACCCGCAATTGCCGCAGTGCTTCCTGATCGGCGCTATCCGGCAACAGCAGACAACTGTGACGACGGCCTGCGGCCGTCACATTGACGATGACAAACAAGGGGGACACAAAACAGTCGTCGCGCAACTGCACTTCAACAGTGCGGTCGCCTTGCAAGCACTGCATGCGGCCATGGGCATCCACTTCGATACGCCGCACCCTGTCCGGATTTCCCCAGCCGTTGGCACGCAAGGCAAGCCACCCCAGCAGAAACTGACAGGGCAGCAGTGCCCACATGCGCGGCTGATAAAGCATCAACAAGACAGCAGACAAGGCCAGCACGCACAACACCAAAAGCAAGAAGATGCGGGACGGGCGTAATTGCAGCGCAAAGGGCGGCAGCAAGCGGGCCTTGTGCATGAAATGGCTTACAGCTCGCCTGCCGGGCTGTTGCTGATATCGCCTTCTACCGTATCCAGTACGGTAGAGTGGATTTCCACATCAAACCATTCCCAGAAGGTCTTGAGCGACATGTCCTTGGGCCACAGGTCTTCGTCGTCATACCAGGACGCCACTTCAATCTTGAACAATTGTTCGTACTGCTCATCGATATGGGCAACTGCCTCTTCCGGCTCATTGAACTCCGGCAACAGGATCACCGTGCAGTCACTGCGCAGGCTGTCCAGGGTCAAATCCACCATATCGTTGCCGGGCACGGCATTCAGCCAGTCCAGAAATGGCTGTTTGGGTTTGATTACGGCAACCGAGCGGTCAACAAAATACATGGCATTCCTTTCCATTCCGAGTTGGCGCGCATTGTAACCCAAGTCCGCAAGGACCAGCACGCCGCATGCTACAATTGCGACCATTGAACCCTGATTACAAGATGCTGCAATGTCATTGATTTCTGTTGAAAAGGCCTGCCTGGCTTTTGGCCATCACGCTTTGCTGGATAATGTCGAATTCGCGCTGGAGCCGGGCGAAGTGGTTGGCCTGATTGGCCGCAATGGTGCCGGCAAGTCGTCCTTGCTCAAGGGCATTGCGGGCGCCATCACGCTGGACGACGGGCGCATCAACATCAAGGGTGATGTGCGCGTGGCCTACGTGGCACAGGAGCCGGAACTCAACCCGGAGGACACCGTTTTTGACGCGGTTGCCAGCGGACTGGGCGAATTGAAAGCCTTGCTCAGCGAATACCATCAGGTTACCCAGCAACTGACCCAGCCGGATGCCGATCATGAAACCGCGCTGGCACGCATGGAAACGCTGCAACATGCACTGGAAGCACGTGATGGCTGGCAGTTTGATGCACTGATCTCCACCACCCTCTCCCACCTGGACCTGCAAGCCGACACCCTGATCCGTGAACTGTCCGGTGGCTGGAAAAAGCGCGTGGCACTGGCCCGTGCACTGGCGGCCAAGCCGGACGTGCTGCTGCTGGACGAACCGACCAACCATCTGGACGTTGCTGCCATCGAATGGCTGGAAGGCTTGCTGAAGAACTTCAGCGGCAGCGTGCTGCTGATCACCCACGACCGGCGCTTTCTGGACAATGTCGCCACCCGCATTGTGGAACTGGACCGTGGCATCGTGCGCAGCTATCCGGGCAGCTTCACCGCCTACCAGGTGCGCAAGACCGAAGAAATCGCCATCGAGGAAGAGCAGAACCGCATTTTTGACAAATTCCATGCGCAGGAAGAAGTGTGGATCCGCAAGGGCATCGAGGCACGCCGTACTCGTAACGAAGGCCGTGTCCGCCGTCTGGAAGCCATCCGCCGCGAACGCAGCGCCCGGCGCGAACGCGTGGGACAGGTCAATTTCCAGCTGGATGCCGGCGAGCGCTCGGGCAAACTGGTGGCCGAGCTGGAACATGTCAGCAAGGGTTTTGAAGGCCGCACCCTGATCAAGGACTTCACCACCCGCATCCTGCGCGGTGACAAGATCGGCCTGATCGGCCCCAATGGTGCCGGCAAGACCACCTTGCTCAAGCTGATCCTGGGTCAGCTGGAAGCGGACAGCGGCAGCATCAAGCAAGGCAGCAAGCTGGAGATTGCCTACTTCGACCAGTTCCGCGAACAGCTGGACGAAGACACCAGCGTGGCCGACATCATCAGCCAGGGCAATGACTTCGTCGAAATCGGCGGGGTGAAAAAGCATGTGATGAGTTATCTGGAAGACTTTCTGTTCTCGCCGCAACGTGCGCGCAGCCCGGTGCGCTCGCTGTCTGGTGGCGAACGTAACCGCCTGTTGCTGGCCCGCCTGTTCACCCGTCCGGCCAATGTACTGGTGCTGGATGAACCCACCAACGACCTGGACATCGACACGCTGGAACTTCTGGAAGACGTGATTGCTCAATACAGCGGCACGGTGTTTCTGGTCAGCCACGACCGGGCTTTCCTCGACAATGTGGTTACCCAGGTAATTGCCTTTGAAGGCAATGGTCAGCTGGAAGAATATCCGGGCGGCTATCAGGACTGGATCGACACCAAGGCGCGCATGGCAGCCATGCAGGGAACAGCGGCCAGCAAGACCACCACGACAGCCAGCAAGCCGGCCGCCCCGGCCAAGCCGGAGAAGCAGCGGAGCAATCGCAAGCTTTCTTATAATGAAACCCGCGAGCTGGCCGCACTGCCCGATGAGATTGCCGCTCTGGAACAGGAACAAGCCACGCTGAACCAGCAACTGCTGGACCCGAACTGCTATCGCGACACCCCCAAGGAAGCCATTGCCTGGCAGCAGCGCATCGAAGCCATCGACGAATTGCTGCTGGAAAAACTGGCCCGCTGGGAAGAACTGGAGGCAAAACAATCATGAGCAAAACCCGGCCCACCCTGCCCTCCCCGCAACGCCGCCGCCTTTTGGGCGGTGCCATGCTGGGCACGCTGGCTTTGTGGCTGAGCGGCTGCGGCACACCGCCGAAGAAGACCAGCCACGTGCGCCCCTATCCATCACAGGACAAAACGCTGTCTGCCCTGAAAGCAGATGGCGCGGGCCGGGAAATCCTCATGTACACCCTGGGACTGCTGGATCTGGACTACAAGTTCGGTGGTGCCAACCCGGAAGCCGGGCTGGATTGCAGCGGCATGGTCAGCTACATCTACCTGAATGCGGTGGGAGTGAAGCTACCGCACAATGCCGCCCAGATCGCCAGCCTGGCGCGCCCCGTCAGCAACAGCCAGATGCAAGTAGGCGACCTGGTGTTCTTCAACACCATGAACCGCTCCTTCTCCCACATGGGCATTTACATTGGCGACAACAAGTTCGTGCATGCCCCGCGCACCAATAGCGCCATCCGGGTAGACCGGCTGGACAACAGCTATTTCTCCGCCCGCTTCGAAGGGGCGCGCACCCTGTTTGCCTGAACATGGATCATCACTGGCAAAGCCGCTTGATCCGGGGCTGGCAGCAAAGACCCACCCTGCACCGGGATGGCGTCTCCCTGCAAGAAGACTGGCTGCTGCGCAAGTTACAGCAGGCATTGAATGGTGATGCGCTACAGATTGACGGCCTGTCACTGCTCAGCCGGGACAGCACCCTACATCTGACGTCACAGCAACCACTTGCCGCCAGGCTGACCCTGCACTTCGACTTTCTGCCCATCGACTGGGATAGCCGGCAAATACGACTGCGCTATCACGTGCAGGGCGAGGCCATATCCCCCTCCACCACACGCCGCTTGTTGGGCGGACTGCTGCTGGGCGTGATGGAAGGCGCATTCGGCCACAAGGCGCTGCGACAGCTGGCCAAGCCGCTGGACTGGCTGAACCTGGAGCAGGATGTTGCCATTATCGACCTCACCCGCTTGCCGGCGCTGCAACAATGGCTGGACTACCCGCTGCTGGGTAAACCGCTGGCTGCGCGCCTGACCATCAAGGCCATCGAGACCAGCCCCGGCCTGCTGCGCATACGCCTTGGCCGCTCACCAGCTCCAGCAGACTGAAAAACGAAACGCATGCCGAAACATCTGGCGCAATAAAAAACCCCGCCGTAGCGGGGTTGTTCGCGTCAGGGTGAAATCAATCAGCCCTTGACTACCTTGGCGATGGCTTCAGCCACATACGGCAGGTTCTTGCTGTTCAGCGCGGCCAGGCAGATACGGCCGGTGGATACGGCATAGATGCCGAATTCGCTCTTCAGCACTTCCACTTGCGCTGCAGTCAGGCCGGTGTAGGAGAACATGCCACGTTGCTGCGCCACGAAGGAGAAGTCCTGCTCAACACCCTGTGCCTTGATGGCGTCAACCAGACCGGTACGCATGGCGCGGATGCGGTCACGCATGCCTGCCAGTTCGTCTTCCCACTGCTGACGCAGTTCCGGGCTGGACAGCACGGCAGCAACGATGGCAGCACCGTGGATCGGCGGGTTGGAGTAGTTGGTACGGATCACGCGCTTCAGTTGCGACAGCACACGGCCGGTTTCTTCCTTGCTGGCAGTCACGATGGACAGAGCACCAACACGCTCGCCGTACAGCGAGAAGCTCTTGGAGAAGGAGCTGGACACGAAGAATTGCAGGCCGGAAGCCGAGAACAGGCGCACGGCAACGGCGTCAGCATCGATACCGTCAGCAAAACCCTGGTAAGCCATATCCAGGAAAGGAACCAGACCCTGGGCACGGCACACTTCCACCACTTCAGCCCACTGGGCGTCGGACAGGTCGGCACCGGTCGGGTTGTGGCAGCAGGCATGCAGCACGATGACGGAACCGGCAGCCAGACCTTGCAGGAAGGACTTCATGCCTGCAAAGTCAACGCCACGGGTCGCTGCGTCGTAGTAGGGGTAGTTTTCCACGGTGAAACCGGCGGATTCAAACAGCGCGCGGTGGTTTTCCCACGACGGGTTGCTGATGTAAACCTTGGATTCCGGGTTCAGGCGTTTCAGGAAGTCGGCACCAATCTTCAGGGCACCGGTACCGCCCAGCGCCTGGGCAGTCACTACCTGACCATTGCTGATCAGCGCGCTGTCAGCACCGAACAGCAGGTTTTGCACGGCGCTGTCGTAAGCGGCCGGGCCTTCGATCGGCTGATAGCCACGCGGCAGCAGCGCATCAACGCGGGCCTTTTCCGCGGCCTTGACGGCAGCCAGCAGCGGGATCTTGCCATTGTCGTCGCTGTAAACACCCACACCCAGGTTCACCTTGAAGGGACGGGTATCGGCGTTGAAAGCTTCGTTCAGGCCAAGAATCGGGTCGCGCGGGGCCAGTTCCACCGCGGCGAAGATCGAAGAGGTCATGCAGGGGCTCCATTTGCTTTGCAGAACAGCCGCAACCGGGCGCTGAGCATGCAGCAGGCCACGGCTGATTGATGAAAATCTTTGTCCGGGACAAAGTTTACCACCATCTGCGGGCTTGCTGCGCTGCAAAGCCGACAAAACAACAAGCTGCCAGCGCATTTGTGTCTGACAGGACATTGCATACAATCCACCGCTCGGACACGGCATCCATGCCCCTGACTTGAACCTTCTTGAACCTTGCACGCCAAGGTCTAGTCTCAATGCAAATACAAACGCATGATGAGGAGTTCTGACCATGAAAAAAGGCATCCTGCTGTTCTGGCCGTCTTTTCTGATCGCCGCACTGGCTACCAGCGTGTTTTTCTCGATTTTCGACCCCGCCGAGTTAACCCTGCACGGCAATGCCCTGTTTGCCGACAAGCTGTCGGCCTACTCGGTATTTTTCCTGATCAGCTGGGCTTTTGGTGCGCTCAATACTGCCATTGTGCTGGTACTGGAAAAGTCCTCCCGCGACATTAACGGCTTTACACCGCCACCGGTGCAACCCATGGATGATGCGGAAGACCCGCTGCGCAGCTGAAACGGCGTGGTGCGTGGGCAGACAAGAAAGGGCGACCCGCGTCGCCCTTTTGCTTGACTGTTTTCAGCCAGACGCATCAGCCATGAGACGGTGCAACCGGAGTCTGCCCCACCACAAAATATTTGCGCACCGGCTGCACTACCTCGAACACGCCGGTGAAACCTGCCGGTATCACCGCCGCTTCGCCAGGCTTCACTTCCACCACTGTCCCGGCTTCATCATGCAGGCGCACCAGTCCTTCGATCACGCAGAAGAATTCGTGCTTGTTATCGGCAAACTGAATGCGCCAGGCACCGGTCTCGCAGGCCCAGATACCACAACTGAGCGCCTCGTCGGCGGTTTCGTAGTGAGTCCAGGTATGACGCTGCGGATTCCCGGCCAGCAGTCGATCCGGACGGGGCTGGTCGGCTACGGGTGTCACTGCCTGGGAAAAATGGGTGATGGCGGGCATGCGGCTTGTTCCCTGCAAACGAAAAACACCATTATCACCGTAGCTGCCCGCTGGAGCCAGACTCACCCAGCCGCTGTGCCATACGGCGCAACATCAGCTTGCTCAGCAGCCAGTGCACAGGCAGCACCAGCGCCAGATACAGCCAGCCACCCCAGTGATGTGGCCGTACCCAGGTTTCAACCTGCAGGCGGCTGCCACCAACCTCGGGGCTGACTGACAGCAGAATGCGGAAATCCAGATGACGGTCATCCTCACCCAGCACCGCCAGTTGCGGGCCAAGGTGCATGATGCGGAACATGCCGATATGGCCGCCCGGTTGCAAAGACAAGGTTCCGGACTGCTGCATGGGGCCGGTCTTGAGGCCAAAGCGTGCCACCAGCCGGTTACGCCATGCCATCAGGGTGCCAGCCCAGCCTGGTGCAGCAGTGGAAAAAGCCGTCAGCAGCTGTGTTGCGCCAAGGTCGGCCCTTCGGCAATGTGCCTGATGCATGTCGCGAAACGGGTAATGCGCAGCCTGTGGCAGGGAGTCCGGCATAAATGGTTTTCCTGGGACGAAAAGCTGATTATCCCGTGGCTTGTGTCCGCTGCTCCATGCCTGAAACTACCTAGTAGCGAGTGTTATCGGTGCCGCAATCAACTTGAATCCCATCTCGCAGGCCTGGTTTGCCTCTTTCCAAGCCTGCCGGCAAAGCCAGGCAACATTCAAAGCCCGTCTTGCCACTTGATGGACGCATGCGAGCCGTCACAAAACGGCTTGTTAGCAGAAGCCCCGCAGCGACATAAGGTCATACGCTCCCGTACCGGATAGGGCTTGTCGCCCTCGACATCCAGCGCATCCGCTGCTTTCACCCACAAGGCAGCCGAACAGTGCAGCTTCGGGTCTTCCAGCAAATAGAGAGCCTGGGTATCAGGCTCTTTGCTGATTTGTTCTTGCGACTGGATATCCCACACTTTCAAGCGACCAGCAGGGCAATGTTCTGCCTCGCGTACAGCCAAGGCAATCGACTGTGCATCTGTCTGCTCCACCAGATTCCAGATCTGGCCACCCGCATCGCAAAAGCGAGCAAAGGCACAGAGCTTTTCGGCATCGGACAAAGCAGCGACCGGCCCCTCTTGCAACTGTGCTTGCTGGAAATAGTCTGCACGGGTTGCATCTACCCGACCATCGAAACCGGTGGTCTGGTGGCTGCCATCACAATAGGGCTTGTTGGCGGAATGACCACACCGGCACAACAAGCTGCCTTCTTCCTGCAATGGAAAGGCTTTGCCTTCGCGATAGCTCCAGGACAAGCCTTGTGCGTTTGGCTGAATGAACAGTTGGGTGATTTGCCTGGCACCCACCACGCGATAGGACCCATTGGCCAAAACAGTAATTTTCATTGCTTTCATTGCCTGCTCCTGTGCGCTATTGAGCTAACCTTGCCGCATTATGTGACTGTCTGTTGGTACGGTAACTGGGGCTTATCACAGGTGGCGCAGTGACTTTTCCGATGGATCTGCCGGAAGTCGCCAAATGCAATAAAAAAAGCCGACCTGCTGGGTCGGCTTTTGGCAGTAGGTGTTTTCCAGTCAGGCAAACACCAGCTGACCGTCGCGTGCTTCCACCATGATGGTGGCCTTGGGCGGATACTTGCCAGCCAGAATGGCCTTGGCCAGCGGGTTTTCCAGCTCGTTCTGGATGGCACGCTTGAGCGGACGTGCGCCATAGACCGGATCGAAGCCTTCTTCCGACAGCAGCGACAAGGCGTCTTCGCTGATCTGCAGATTGAGCTCCAGCTTGGCCAGACGACTTTCCAGACCCTTGAGCTGGATACGGGCAATGGCCTTGATGTTCTTCTCGTCCAGACCGTGGAACACCACTACCTCGTCGATACGGTTGATGAACTCTGGGCGGAAGTGGGTTTTCACCTCGGCCATCACCGCCAGCTTGATCACCTGATAGTCATCCGTTGCCATGGCCTGGATTTGCTGGCTGCCCATATTCGAGGTCATCACCACCACCGTGTTCTTGAAGTCCACGGTGCGGCCCTGGCCATCAGTCAGGCGGCCGTCATCCAGTACTTGCAGCAGGATGTTGAACACATCCGGATGCGCTTTTTCCACCTCGTCCAGCAGGATCACGCTATACGGTTTGCGGCGTACTTGCTCGGTCAGATAACCACCCTCTTCGTAACCCACATAGCCGGGAGGTGCGCCAATCAGCCGCGCTACCGAGTGCTTCTCCATGTATTCGGACATGTCGATGCGGATCAGGTGCTCTTCGCTGTCGAACATAAAACCGGCCAGCGTCTTGCACAGCTCGGTCTTGCCCACGCCGGTCGGCCCGAGGAACAGGAAGGAACCATAGGGCTTGTTCGGGTCGGCCAGACCGGAACGCGAACGACGGATGGCATCGGCCACTGCGCGCACTGCTTCGTCCTGCCCCACCACGCGCTGGTGCAGCACTTCTTCCATGCGCAGCAGTTTTTCCCGCTCCCCGGTCAGCATTTTCGACACCGGAATACCTGTAGCCCGGCTGATGACTTCGGCAATTTCCTCGGCACCTACCTGGGTACGCAGCAAGCGGTTGGGCTTGTTGTCCGCACCGGCATCGGCTGCTTCGGCTTCACGCAGCTGGGCTTCCAGCTGCGGCAGCTTGCCATATTGCAGCTCGGCCAGCTTCTGCCAGTCGCCCTTGCGCTTGAGGTCTTCCATGTCCACCTTCAGGCGGTCGATTTCCTCCTTGATGGACTGACTGCCTTGCGCCGCGGCTTTTTCTGCCTTCCAGATTTCCTCCATGTCGGCGTATTCACGCTGCAGACGCTGGATTTCGTCTTCGATCAACTGCAGGCGCTTCTGACTGGCCTCGTCGGTTTCCTTGTTGACCGCTTCACGCTCGATTTTCAGCTGGATCAGGCGGCGGTCCAGCTTGTCCATGGCTTCCGGCTTGGAGTCCAGCTCCATCTTGATACGGCTGGCGGCTTCATCGATCAGGTCGATGGCCTTGTCCGGCAGGAAGCGATCAGTGATATAGCGGTTGGACAGCTCGGCCGCTGCCACGATGGCCGGGTCGGTAATGTCCACACCATGGTGGATTTCATACTTCTCCTGCAGGCCACGCAGAATGGCGATGGTGTCTTCCACCGTCGGCTCATTCACCAGCACCTTCTGGAAGCGGCGCTCCAGTGCAGCATCCTTTTCGATGTACTTGCGGTATTCGTCCAGCGTGGTGGCACCAATGCAGTGCAGCTCGCCACGCGCCAGCGCCGGTTTGAGCATATTGCCGGCATCCATCGCACCATCGGCCTTGCCCGCCCCTACCAGGGTGTGGATTTCGTCGATGAAGATCAGCGTCTGGCCATCGTCCTTGGACAAATCATTCAGCACGGCTTTCAGGCGTTCTTCGAATTCGCCACGGAACTTGGCACCGGCAATCAGCGCTGCCAGGTCCAGCACCAGCAGCCGTTTGTTTTTCAGGCTATCCGGTACTTCTCCGTTCACAATACGCTGGGCCAGTCCCTCGACAATAGCGGTCTTGCCCACGCCGGGTTCGCCAATCAGCACCGGGTTGTTCTTGGTACGGCGCAGCAGCACCTGAATGGCGCGGCGGATTTCATCATCGCGGCCAATCACCGGGTCCAGCTTGCCGTTACGGGCGCGCTCGGTCAGGTCGGTGGTGTACTTTTTCAGTGCCTCGCGCTGGCTTTCCGCGTCCTGACTGCCCACGGTCTGGCCGCCACGCACCGCCTGGATGGCAGCCTGAATGGCGTTGTGATTACCACCATGTTCTTTCAGCAGGCGGCCGGTTTCACCCTTGTCCTGCGACAGGGCGGACAGGAAGGACTCACTGGAGATGTATTCATCCCCCTGCTTGGTGGCAATCTTGTCGGTGACATTGAGCAGGTTGCCCAGCTCGCGCGAGACAGTGATTTCACCATTGGTGCCCTGCACTTTCGGCAGGCGCTGGATGGCGCTTTTGAGTGCCAGTTTCAAGCCCGGCACATTGACACCGGCACGGGCCAGCAGGCCGCCGATACCGCTGTCGTTGTCATCCATCATGGTCAGCAGCAGGTGTTGCGCCTCGATATAGGCATTGTCTTCAGCCAGCGCCATGCTTTGTGCGTCGCCCAGGGCCTGCTGGAATTTTGTCGTCAGTTTTTCGAATCTCATCAAAAAGCTCCCTTCAAACAAGATAACGCTCTGTTTGCAATATTCACGCATGCCACACACCCTGCCCGACCAGAAGGTGCAGCCATCTGACACTGCATATGCGGGCAGATTTCAACGCCACAAGGCATGGTATGTTTTTTTCTCATGGCTGGAGCCCAAAATGGCAAAAAAAGAAAAGCCGGATGATTAATCCGGCTTTTACCATTCCAGCAAACAGGCAAGTCAGGTGCGGAAAGCCCGGACTTCTTCCTTCAGGGCATCGGCCAGACCCGCCATATGGCGTGCCGTTTCTGCCGAGCGTTCGGCCGCATCGTTGCTGGCTTCGGCCTGCCGGGCCACCGAATTCACCCGCTCGGCCATCTGCTCCACGATGTCACGCTGTTGCGACAGTTCGCGGTTGATGTTTTCCACCACTTCCATCGCGCGACGCGAGTCTTCCACGATGGAGCCGATTGCCTGACGGGCGGCCGAGGTAATGGCCGCGCCTTCGGACGCCTGCACCACCGATTGGCGCATGGATTTGACCGCGCCTTCGGTCGCATCCTGGATCTTGCTGATCATCCCGCTGATTTCCTGGGTAGACACACTGGTGCGCTCGGCCAGCTTGCGCACTTCGTCGGCCACCACGGCAAAGCCGCGCCCCATCTCCCCGGCACGCGCCGCTTCGATGGCGGCATTCAGTGCCAGCAAATTGGTCTGATCGGCAATATCGTGAATCACGTTGACGATGGCGGTAATCTGCTGCGCGCTGCTCTCCAGCATTTTCAGGCTGTCGGCCGCACCGGCCAGGGTGGCGGAAATCTGGCTGACGCCATCCACCGCGGCCACCAGGCTCTGACTGCCTTCCATGGCTGCCGCACTGGATGCGCGGGCGGCGTCACTGGCTTCACCGGCCACTTTTTCGATTTGCGCCACACCGGCAATCAGCATGCCGGTTTGCTCGGACATGGCCTGCGCACTCTGGCGCTGTTCACCCGAGCTGGCAGCAGCGGCTCCAGCCTTGTCGGACAAATCCTGTGCGGCGTGGTCAAGGTCCACCGCATGGGAGCTGGTGCGGTTGAGTGCCTGCTGGAAGCTGTCCAGCAGGCTGTTCATGGCATCGGCCACCTGCCCTACTTCATCCTTGCGGTTGATGGCCAGCCGCCGGGTCAGGTCACGGCTATCGCGGATATTGCCTACGTCAGCCACCAATTGCTGCACCGGTCTTGCCACCAGACGACGGGTAAACAGCAGCAGGGCAAGCGCCAGAATGGTCAGCAGCAAGGCTGCACCACCAGCCAGCCACAGCAGCAGCTGGCGGTTTTCCTTTTCCAGCTCGCTACGGGTTTCATTGCTGACGATCATCCAGCCCCATGGTTTGTAAGTGGCATAGGACAGCATGTGTTCGGCCACACCGGCATCACCGGGCAGCTTGACGTTGAGATTGCCCTGACCGGCTGCCATCAGCTCGTTGGCATAGGCCTGGCCGTTGGCATCAAGGTCCTTGCTGACGGCCCGACCGGACAATTTGGGATGCAGCACATATTGCCCGTAGGTTCTGGATGTCTTGTTGACGTCGATGATGTCGACATGACCGCTTTCGGCCAGCTTCACCTTGGACAGACGCACCAGCAAACCGGCAATGCCTTCGGTGGCGCCCACGCCGACAAAGGTGGCGCCGATGACATTCTGCGCAGCATCCTTGATGGGGCTGTAACTGGTGATGTAGTCACGACCATACAGGTCCACCCGGCCGGAATAGTTCTCGCCATTCATCAACTGGGCATAAGCCGGGCTGGCGTGATCGAGCTTGCTACCCAGTGCGCGCCCGCCGTCTTCTTTCAATACCGAGGTAGCAACACGGACAAACTCGTTACCGTCCTTTACAAACAGGGTGGCGACATTACCGGTCTTGGAGGAAAAGCGGTCGACAATATCGTTGTTGCCATTGACCGGCGTACTGCCCAACACCAGTGCGGGTGTCGAGGTACCGGCCACGTCGATGCGGCTGGCCGGGTTAAGGGAGAATGCGCCACCGATTTCGCCCAGCAGGACTTTCTCGAACTGCCGGGTAGTGATCTTGAGCGATTCATTAAAGGCATCAATCATGTTGAGCGACTGCGTCAGCAGCTGCGCCTGTACCTTTTCCGTCCGCTCTTGCATCACCCTTCCGGTGAACACATAGAGTGGCAACATCAGGGCCATTGCCACCACCACCATCAGGACTACCTGGGTCGTTACCAGCCGCGACCCAATGCTCATGCCTCGCTTCATCAGCTTCACCCTCTACACTGCCGCACCTGTTTTACAGGATTGTTTATTTATAATTCAGTATCTTTTTGAAATACTGGCTTTATATCAGCGAACAAGAAAAATGCGCGAGAAACATGCAGTTGTCAATGCAAACCCACGCTCTTGCCATTGCTGATCAAGCAAGAACAACGCCAGCAAACCCTGTACATTCAGCCAGATTAAAGCCTCATTCAGCAGCATAGCCTGCTTTTCCGCAGTGAGGGTGTGACAGCATCACCAGCGGCAAGCGGACAATAAAAAACCCGACAGTGCGTCGGGTTTGCTGTGGTTTGAACGGTATCAGTCCATTCAGTCAACACGGATGCGGGCAGCGCCGGCCTCCAGCCTGCCAATCACCCGTGCATAGCCGAAACCCTGGTCATGGAAAGCGGCCAGCACGGCATCGGCCTGCTCTGCTGCCACCGACACCAGCAAACCGCCACTGGTTTGCGGATCGGCCAGCAGGCGACGCTGCCACTGCGCCACGCTGTCGGCATAATCGACAGCCTGATCAAAACTGGCCTGATTGCGTTCGATGGCGCCCGGTCCATAACCCTGCTCGGCAAAGGCCTGCGCTTCACGAATCACCGGAATCCGTGCCATCTCCAGCTGCGCTTGCAGGCCGGAGCCCTTGCAGATTTCCAGCAAGTGCCCCAGCAGGCCAAAACCGGTGACATCGGTCAGCGCATGCACACCGGGCAGTTGCGCCAGCGTGCTCCCCACCTTGTTCAACTGCGTGGTGGAGGCAATTAGGGCCTGATAGCCTGCCTCGTCCAGCACGCCCTTTTTCATGGCTTGCGCCAGAATGCCGACGCCCAGGCCCTTGCCCAGAATCAGCACATCTCCCGCGCGGGCATCGCTATTGCGCTTGAGCTTGTCCGGATGCACCAGCCCCAGCGCCACCAGGCCGTAAATGGGTTCCGGCGAGTCGATGGAGTGGCCACCGGCAATCGGGATTCCCGCGTCCGCACACACGGCCTGGCCACCATCCAGAATGGCGCGGATGGTTTCCACCGGCAGCACATTCACCGGCATGCCGACAATGGCCAGAGCCATGATGGGTGTGCCACCCATGGCGTAGATGTCCGACAGCGCATTGGTGGCAGCAATGCGGCCAAAGTCGAAGGCATCATCCACGATGGGCATGAAGAAGTCTGTGGTGGCCACAATGGCCTGCTCGTCATTCAAGCGATACACCGCTGCATCATCACTGGTCTCGGTGCCGACCAGCAGTTGCGGGAACACCATTTTTTCCCTGGCGGTGGACAGGATGGACTCCAGCACCGCCGGTGCGATTTTGCAGCCGCAGCCACCACCATGAGACAATTGCGTGAGTTTGATTTCAGCCATTTCCAGGACCACCTTCCCTATGCACTTCAAGGTCGCGACGCTAGCACAGCTGGCGCAGTTTGACGAGATCATCGACGTGCGCTCGCCCGGCGAGTTCGCCGAGGATCATCTGCCGGGTGCCATCAACTGCCCGGTGCTGGATGACGCAGAGCGGATTCAGGTAGGCACGCTGTACAAGCAGGTGAGCCCGTTCGAGGCGCGCAAGCTGGGCGCGGCACTGGTGGCGCAAAACATTGCCCGTCACCTGCAACAGCAGTTTCACGACCGGCCCAAGCACTGGAAACCGCTGATTTATTGCTGGCGCGGCGGTCAGCGTTCGGCGTCGATGGTCATCATCTTCAGCCAGATCGGCTGGGCGGCCCACCAACTGGATGGCGGTTACAAGCAATACCGCCAGCAAGTGCTGGCCGACCTCGCCAGCCTGCCTGCACAGTTGGACTTGCAAGTGATTTGCGGCCCGACCGGTTCCGGCAAAAGCCGGCTGCTGGATGCACTGCACCGTGCCGGCAAACAGGTGCTGGATCTGGAAGGTCTGGCCCGCCACCGGGGTTCGGTATTGGGCAAGCTGCCCGATCAGGCACAGCCGACGCAAAAATGGTTCGACACCCAGCTGCACCAGGCCATGCTGCGGCTGGACCCGGCGCGGCCGGTATACATAGAGGCCGAAAGCCGCAAGATCGGCCAGATCACCCTGCCGGACAGTCTGTTTGCCCGCATGCACGACAGCGACTGCCTGCAGTTGCAGGTGGCACGGCCCGAACGGGTGCGCTTCTTGCTGGAGGACTACCCGTTTTATGTCAGCGAGCCGGAAAGACTGGAAACGCAGCTGGGTTTTCTCAAGGCCGTGCATTCACGTGAGCAACTGCAACAATGGCAGGCCATGATCAGCCACGGCGACTATGCCGCACTGGTGGAACAATTGCTGGAACAGCATTACGACCCGCTCTACACCCGCTCCATGCACAGGCATTACCACCGGCTGCAACAGGCAGTACTACTCAAGCCGGACAGCCTGCAGGCCGATGCACTGGATGCGCTGGCCGCCAGCCTGCCCGGTTAAGCAGGGTGTGCACTGCCCCGGATTAACAGCATTTGCCCGGTCGCATTGCAGCTGACGGTTCATCACACGGGTGCGCAGCCGGTGAAAGGGGTAGAATAGGCCCCTTACCGCGCTCCTTCTTCCTTGTTTGGCATGAGTTCACACGCACAACTCGACTGGCTGGATGGTCAGCCCGTTTCGGTCGCCTTTGGTGATGTCTATTTTTCCCGCAGCAGTGGCCTGGACGAAACCCGTCACGTCTTCATCCGGCACAACCAGCTGGAAGAACGCTTTGGCGACTTGCCGGCCCAGGGACAGTTCTGCATCGGGGAAACCGGCTTTGGTACCGGCCTGAATTTCCTGTGTGCCTGGCAGCACTTTCTGCAGCACGCGCCGGACACCGCCCGCCTGCACTTCATCAGCACGGAGCGCTATCCGCTAAGCCGGGCAGACCTGCAACAGGCGCTGGCCTTGTGGCCGGAACTGGCAGCACAGGCGGAACAGCTGTTACAGCAATACGATGTGCTGACCGGTGGCTGGCACCGCTTTGTGCTGGAACAGGGGCGCATCATGCTGACCCTGCTGATTGGCGATGTGCTGGAAACCCTGCCGCAGCTGGATGCCCGCATCGACGCCTGGTTCTTGGACGGTTTTGCCCCATCCAAAAACCCGGACATGTGGCAACCCGCCCTGTTTGCCCAGATGGCACGCCTGTCTGCACCGGGCGCCAGTTTTGCCACCTTTACCAGTGCCGGTTTCGTACGCCGCGGCCTGAAAGAAGCCGGGTTTGCGGTGCGCAAGGTGGCCGGGCATGGCCAGAAACGTGAAATGAGCTGTGGCGAACTGCTGACGCCGCCAGCGGCAGCATGGTCAGCCCCCTGGTATGCCCGTCCCGCGACAGTCGCGCAACAAGAACGCAGCGCCATCGTGGTGGGAGGCGGTATTGCCGGGGCAGCCACCGCCCACAGCCTGGCCATACGCGGCTGGCAAGTCACCCTGATTGAACGCCTGCCCGCACTGGCCCAGGCAGCGTCCGGCAACCCGCAAGGCGTGCTTTACACCAAGTTGTCGCCGCACTTCACCCCGCTTACCCGTCTGGTTCTGGCGGGCTATGCCTATTCCTTGCGCTGTCTGCACCAACATTTGCCGCAGGGCGAAGAGAGCTGGCAAGCCTGCGGCGTGCTGCAACTGGCGCACGACAGCAAGGAGGCCGAACGCCAGTCCCGGCTGGCGCAAGCCGGGCTGCCAAGCTCCTTGCTGCACTTGGTGGATAGTGAAGAAGCCAGCCGGATTGCCGGCATTGCGCTGCCATCCGGCGGGCTGTTTTTCCCGCAAGGTGGCTGGCTGAACCCACCCAGCCTGGTGCAAGCCTTGTGCGCTCACCCCAATATCCAGCTGCGTACCAGCCATACCGTTATCGAGCTGGATTACAACCCGGTCGAGCAGAGCTGGCTGGCCAGCAGCGAACAAGGCCCGCTGGCCATGGGCAGTGTGGTGGTGCTATGTACCGCCGCCGATACCACCGCCTTCGACAGCACCAGCCATTTGCCGCTCAAGGCGATCCGTGGCCAGGTAAGCACCCTGCCGGTGACCGCCGAGAGTGCCGCCTTGCAAACCGTGCTGTGCGGTGAAGGCTATGTTTCACCGGCACGCCATCAGCATCATTGCGTGGGTGCCAGCTTCAAGTTTGACGCAGACCACCTTGACGTCACGACAGACGAACATGCGGAAAACCTGCAGATGCTGGCAGGACTGGCACCTGCCCTGCACCAGGCCTTGCAGGCCGATACCCTGAGCGCGGAGCAACTGGGTGGCCGCGCCGCCTACCGCTGCACCAGCCCGGACTACCTCCCCATCATCGGCCCGGTGGTGAACCGGCAGGACTTTGCCAACTGCTACAGCGCACTGGCCAACGATGCCACGCTGCCACTGACACAAGCAGCACCGTATATTCCCGGCCTGTATGTGAATGCCGCCCATGGCTCGCGCGGCATGATCACCGCCCCGCTGTCCGGCGAAATCATTGCTGCCTATCTGGAAGGCGAAGCCGCCCCGCTACCGGTGGACCTGATGCAGGCAGTGCACCCCAGCCGCTTTTTACTGCGCCGACTGATTCGCAAGCAGGGCTGAGCCTTCAGCCTGGCGGGCCACCGCCTGTTCAATCACCTGGCGGATGTCATCCGGAATGGCTACCGGCACCCCGGCCTGGTAGTCCACCCACACCAGGGTGACGTCGCCATAGGCATACACGGTGTGCGGGTCACCCTGCCGGTAGAAATGATGGCGCAACTGCAAGCTACTGCGACCCAGCTTTTCCAGCTCGATGGTGATTTCCACCGTGGCCGGGTAGGTCAGTTGCTTGCGGAAGGTGCAGGAGGTGCTGGCCAGAACCGGCCCCCTGCCCTGGGGATTGATGCTGTGCCCCATGGACTCCAGCCAGTTCAGGCGGATTTGCTCCAGATAGCGGAAGTAATAAGTATTGTTGAGATGGCCAACCGCATCCATGTCACCCCAGCGCATGGTGATGGTCTGGCGGTCAATGACCGGGTAGGTTTTTTCCACTATGTTCTCCTTACCTTAACGTCATGCTGTGCTGCATCATAACGCCAGCCGTCAAAATCCGTCACAAAAAAACCATGCAATGATGCTATTGAGAGCCAGTACGGCTTGCGCATAATCAGGCTGTTCCTGCTCTACAGCTTGTGTGGTGCAGGGACATGGCTGTCAGTCGGGTAATCGGTTCCCCCCGGCCCGCCTGACTGGCAGTTCCTGAGCGAAGGTGCAAGCTGGAGCCCCGTCCCCCAAGGCCGGGGCTCGTTTTTTTCCTGCGGCTGCCATCCAGCAACACACCAGCCAGCCACAAAGCAAAAGGGCCGCAGATGGCGGCCCTTATCATTTCATTCTGTGACCAGACATCGCCGGCATTACATCACCAGCTTGGCCCCCACCACGGCCAGCATGACCGCGAGCGCAGGGCGCAACCAGCTGTCGGTCAGGCTGCGTGTCAGCTTGCTGCCCAGCCAGATACCCGGCAGCGAGCCCATCAGCAGGTTAAGCAACAGCATGTAATTGAGGTTACCCATGCTGGCATGGCCCAAACCCGCCACCAGCGTCAGCGGAACGGCATGGGCAATTTCGGTTCCCACCAGGCGTCGGGTGGGCAGGGCCGGATACAGTGCAAACAAGGCCAGGGTACCCAGCGCACCGGCACCAATCGAACTGAGGGTGACCAGCACACCAAGGCCAACGCCAATCAGCACGGTGGGCAAGGGCTTGAGCACCAGCTCGGCCTGCGGATTGCCAGCCGGGTTGATCAGCTTCATCAGCTTGGGTTTGAGCAGGATGGACGCGGCGGTCAGCAACAGCGCAATACCCAGCACCAGCTTGAAGACGGAATCCAGCACATGGCTGGAGAGATGCAGCCAGGACAAGAGGCCCAGCGTCAACAGCGCAGCGGGTACGCTGCCCATGGACAGCCATCCGGTCAGCTTCCAGTCCACGTGTTTTTGCTTGTGATGGACAAACACCCCACCGGCCTTGGTCACGGCGGCATACAGCAAATCGGTGCCGACGGCGGTGGACGGCGAGATGCCGAACCACAGCAGGATGGGGGTCATCAGGGAGCCTCCACCCACGCCGGTCAATCCGACGATGAAGCCCACCACCAGGCCCGCAATTGCATATCCTAACTCCATGACCACTCCAGACTAAGTTCTGGCGCTATGCTACTGCACACAACATATAACCAACTAGATTGTTTGATTTATTCGATATTCAATAAAAGTCTATACCGCATCGCAGCAGGGTTATACGGGAATGTCAGCGTCAAATCTGCTACAAATAACCATACGTAGGGAGATGTAGCGCGGCAAACACACAACATTTTGGGAATTGCTTGACTGATCAGGCTTTACAAATGTTTGAAATACAGTCAAGTTTTAATGGTTGGCACAACCAACCGCATGTTGTAGTACCCACATCAGGAGGTGCAAGGATGATTTCCCGTATTCCTCTCAGCGTCCGCCGCAAGCAGGCGCGTGATCAGCATGAAAGTTTTCTGTACGCGGTAGCCAAACCGCAATTGAGTGACACCGAACGCTGCCGGCAACAAAAGGTTCGCCAGCGCGCCCATGACCGTGATGATGCCCGCTTCATGGCCGAACGCTGCGAAGACGATCTGTTCTAGACACACTTCAACACTGCAAGACACCATGGCGCCACACGCTGGCGCCTTTCCCCTTTTGCATTCCGCCACACCCCGCAGACACCCCACACAGGCATGCATCCCGGCATGCCTGCTGATTTTTATCTTTTCTTTATCTCCCCTCCGCGCTTTTTAGCAGGTTTTTGACACCGCTTTGCGTACCTTTCACTGGCACCTAACGTCCACCAAAGGAAACGCAAAATGGATTTGGTCTACCTGGGCCTGACCCTGGGCTTTACCGCGCTGACATTGGCTTTTGTCGCAGCCTGCCAGCAGCTGGAGGGCAAATAAGCCATGAACCTGTTTTATCTGATCAGTACCGTGATCGCACTGGGACTGCTGGGCTATCTGGTCTACGCCCTGATCAAGCCGGAGAACTTCTGACATGAGCACACCTGCCTTTCTCCAACTGGGGCTGTTCCTGCTTGTCCTGCTCGCACTGGCCTGGCCCCTGAGCAGCTATATCACCCGCGTCATGCAAGGGGAAAACCCTGGCGTGCTGCGATTTGTTGCGCCACTGGAACGCGGTGTCTACCGCCTGGCCGGTATCCGGCCTGATGAAGACATGGGCTGGCGCGGCTATGCAGTGGCCTTGCTGCTGTTCAATCTGCTGGGCGCACTAGTGGTTTATGGCCTGCAGCGTTTGCAGGGCATCCTGCCCTTGAACCCGCAGGCTTTGGCCGGCGTTGCGCCGGACTCTTCATTCAATACTGCCATTTCCTTCATCACCAATACCAACTGGCAAGGCTATGGTGGCGAAACCACCATGAGCTACCTCACCCAGATGCTGGGGCTGACGGTACAGAACTTCCTGTCGGCAGCCACCGGGGCCGCGGTGGTGATTGCGCTGATCCGTGGTTTTGCCCGCCACAACTCGGCCAGAATCGGTAACTTCTGGGTCGATGTCAGCCGCTTTACCCTGTATATCCTGCTGCCGCTGTCTCTGGTGCTGGCGCTGGTATTCACCCAGCAAGGTGTGATCCAGAACCTGCTGCCTTACCAGACCGCACACACCGTTGAGGTGACGCAGTTCCAGCAGCCCAAGCTGGATGCCAAGGGCAGCCCGCTCATCGGCAAGGATGGCAAGCCTGTCATGGTAGACAGCCAGACCCGGCAGCAAACCCTGCCGATGGGTCCGGTCGCCTCGCAGGAAGCCATCAAGATGCTGGGCACCAATGGCGGTGGTTTCTTCAATGCCAACTCGGCCCATCCGTTTGAAAACCCGACCCCGCTGTCCAATCTGCTGCAAGAGCTGGCCATCTTCCTGATTCCGGCCGCTCTGTGCCTGGTATTCGGCCGCATGGTGGGCGACCGGCGTCAGGGCTGGGCCATTCTGGCCGCCATGCTGCTGATGTTTGCCACTGCCGTGGTGGTGGAAACCGGTGCCGAACAGGCTGGCATTCCGCAACTGAGCGCCATGGGGGTAGACCAGCAAGCCAGCAGCATGCAGGCCGGCGGCAATATGGAGGGCAAGGAAAGCCGCTTCGGCATTATCGACACCTCGCTGTTTACCGTCATCACCACTGCGGCGTCCTGCGGGGGCGTGGTGGCCATGCATGATTCGCTCACCCCTGTCGGCGGCCTGGTGCCCACCTTCCTGATGCAGCTGGGCGAAGTGGTATTTGGCGGTGTAGGTTCCGGCCTGTACGGCATGCTGGTCTTTGCCATTCTGGCGGTATTCATTGCCGGCCTGATGGTGGGGCGCACGCCGGAATACCTCGGCAAGAAGATAGAAACCTACGAAATGAAGATGACCGCCATCACCATTCTGGTGACGCCCATCCTGGTGCTGGTACTGACCGCCATTGCTGTCAGCCTGGATGCGGGCAAGGCCGGTATCGCCAACCCCGGCGCGCATGGTTTCAGCGAAATCCTCTATGCCTTCACCTCGGCCGCCAACAATAACGGCAGCGCCTTTGCCGGGCTGTCGGCCAACACGCCGTTCTACAACATCATGACCGCCATCGCCATGTTCTTTGGCCGCTTTTTGATGATTGTGCCCATCCTGGCCATTGCCGGTTCGCTGTCCGCCAAGAAGCGTCTGGCCGTCACCAGTGGCACCTTGCCCACCCACGGCCCGCTGTTCGTGGTGTTACTGATCGGCACCGTGTTGCTGGTAGGCGCGCTCAACTATGTTCCGGCGCTGGCACTGGGCCCGGTGGTGGAGCATCTGCAAATGGTGAGCGGACATTAATCCTGCAAGCGGACACGCAACAGGATCAAGGAAATCAATATGAACGATCGCAATCATTCTTCTGTTTCTGCCACGGCAGAACAGTCTGCCAGCCAGCAGATCAAGACTGGCAAGGGCATGTTTGACCCGGCGCTGATCAAGCCGGCCATCATCGACTCTTTCAAGAAGCTGTCGCCGCGTACCCAGTGGCGCAATCCGGTGATGTTTGTCGTCTATGTCGGCAGCATCCTGACCACAGCGCTATGGCTGCAGGCCCTGTTTGGCAAGGGCGAGGCCGCCCCCGGCTTCATCCTGGCCATTACCCTGTGGCTGTGGTTTACCGTGCTGTTTGCCAACTTTGCCGAAGCCCTGGCCGAGGGCCGCAGCAAGGCACAGGCCGCCAGCCTGCGCTCGGCCAAGAAAAACGTGGTGGCCAAGAAGCTGTCCGGCCCGCGCCGCGACGCCGGTGTCACCATCGTGGATGGCCACAGCCTGAAAAAAGGCGACATCGTGCTGGTGGAAGCTGGCGATGTGATTCCGGTGGATGGCGAAGTGATTGATGGCGTGGCGTCGGTGGACGAATCAGCCATTACCGGGGAATCTGCCCCGGTGATCCGCGAATCCGGTGGTGATTTTTCCTCGGTCACCGGTGGCACCCGCGTGCTGTCGGACTGGATTGTGGTGAAGATTACCGCCAATCCGGGCGAAACCTTCCTCGACCGCATGATTGCCATGGTGGAAGGTGCCAAGCGTCAGAAGACACCCAATGAAATCGCGCTGACCATCCTGCTGGTGGCGCTGACCATCGTATTCCTGATTGTCACCGTCACCCTGCTGCCCTACTCGCTGTTCAGCGTGGAGGCAGCCAAGGCCGGCTCGCCCATCAGCATCACCACGCTGGTGGCGCTGTTGGTGTGCCTGATTCCCACTACTATTGGCGGCCTGCTGTCCGCCATTGGTGTGGCCGGCATGAGCCGCATGATGGGTGCCAATGTGATTGCCACCTCCGGCCGCGCCGTGGAAGCGGCGGGCGATGTGGACGTGCTGCTGTTGGACAAGACCGGCACCATCACCCTGGGCAACCGTCAGGCATCGGCCTTCATCCCGGCACCGGGCATCAGCGAACAGCAACTGGCCGATGCCGCCCAGCTGGCTTCGCTGGCGGATGAAACCCCGGAAGGCCGCAGTATCGTGGTATTGGCCAAGCAGAAGTTTGCCCTGCGCGAGCGTGAGCTGGCCAGCCATGAAGCCAGCTTCATTCCGTTTACCGCCCAAACCCGCATGAGCGGCATCGACTACGATGGCCGGCAGATCCGCAAAGGTGCCATCGACGCCATCCGCCGTCATATCGCCGAGCAAGGCGGGGCCTTCCCCGATGCGCTGGCCAAGAGTGCCGATGAAGTAGCACGCCGCGGTTCTACCCCGCTGCTGGTGGCCGAAGGCAATCGTGCGCTGGGGGTGATCGAGCTGAAAGACATCGTCAAGGGCGGCATCAAGGAACGCTTTGCCGAGCTGCGCCAGATGGGCATCAAGACCATCATGATCACCGGCGACAACCCGCTGACCGCCGCCGCCATTGCCGCCGAGGCCGGCGTGGACGACTTTCTGGCCGAAGCCACGCCGGAAGCCAAGCTCAAGCTGATCCGCAATCACCAGGCCGAAGGCAAGCTGGTGGCCATGACCGGTGACGGCACCAATGACGCACCAGCGCTGGCCCAGGCTGACGTGGCGGTGGCGATGAACACCGGCACCCAGGCGGCAAAAGAGGCCGGCAATATGGTGGATCTGGATTCCAACCCGACCAAGTTGATCGAGATTGTTGAAATCGGCAAACAGATGCTGATGACCCGCGGCTCGCTCACCACCTTCTCCATTGCCAATGATGTGGCCAAGTATTTCGCCATCATCCCGGCTGCCTTTGCCAGCACCTATCCGCAACTGGGCGCGCTGAACGTGATGGGTCTGAACAGTCCGGCCTCGGCCATCATGTCGGCAGTGATCTTCAATGCGCTGATCATCGTGTTCCTGATTCCGCTGGCACTCAAAGGGGTGAAATACCACGCCAGAAGCGCGGCCGAACTGCTGCGCGGCAATTTGCTGGTCTACGGCCTGGGTGGCCTGCTGCTGCCTTTTGCCGGTATCAAGCTGATCGACATGCTGCTGGGCGCGGCCGGTCTGGTCTGACCATCGCCCCTGACATAAAGGAAATCATCATGCTCAAAACCCTGCGCCCGGCACTGGTGCTGTTTGTCATCCTGTCTGCCATCACCGGGCTGGCCTATCCGCTGCTGACCACGGGCCTCGCCCAGTTGCTGTTTCCGTATCAGGCCAATGGCAGCCTGATCGAGAAAAACGGCCAGATCATCGGCTCGCAGCTGATCGGCCAGAACTTCTCTGGCAAGCAGTATTTCTGGGGCCGCCCCTCCGCCACCAGCCCGCAAGCCTATAATGCCGGCAGTTCCGGTGGCTCCAACCTGGGCCCCACCAACCCGGCCCAGCTGGATGCAGTCAAAGGCAATCTGGAACGACTGCGCAAGGCACATCCCACCCAGACAGCCACCGTACCGGTTGACCTGGTAACCGCATCCGCCAGCGGGCTGGACCCGGACATCTCCGTCGCTGCCGCCTACTACCAGATGGAGCGTGTCGCTGCAGCACGCCAGATGCCGCTGGCCCGATTGCATAAGCTGGTGGATGACCACATCATTGGCGAAACCTTCGGCCTCCTGGGCGAACCGCGTGTCAATGTGCTGACGCTGAACCTAGCACTGGACGGCCTGGGCGCCAAGTAAACATCGCGCAGCGACCCAGCCATCCAGGAAGGCGGGGCCGCTGCGCGGTTTGGCTGCGACTGGCCAGAAAAAGAAAGCCGATGACTGATACCCGACCCGATCCCGATGCCCTGCTCGACGCCATCAAGCAGGATGAACTGGCCGCCCAACGTGGCCGTTTGAAAATCTTTTTTGGTGCCTGCGCCGGTGTGGGCAAGACCTTCGCCATGCTCAGTGCTGCCCGTGTACGCCAGCAAGAAGGCTGCAAGGTACTGGTGGGCGTGGTGGAAACGCATGGCCGCAAGGAAACCGAAGCGCAGCTGCATGGACTTGAAGTACTGCCCCTCACACAGATTGAATACAAGGGGCGCAGTCTGGCCGAGTTTGATCTGGACAGCGCACTGGCCCGCCAGCCGCAGCTGATCCTGATGGACGAGTTCGCTCACTCCAACGTTCCCGGCTCACGCCACAGCAAACGCTGGCAGGACGTGGAAGAGCTGCTGGCCGCCGGCATTGATGTCTACACCACACTGAATGTGCAGCACCTGGAAAGCCTGAACGATGTGGTGGGCCAGATCACTGGCATCGTGGTGCGCGAAACCCTGCCCGATCATGTATTCGATCAGGCTGCGGAAGTGGCGCTGGTCGACCTGCCGCCGGACGAACTGCTGGCGCGACTGGCCGCCGGCAAGGTGTATCTGGCTCACCAAGCTGAACGGGCAGTGAAGAACTTCTTCCGCAAGGGCAATCTGCTGGCGCTGCGCGAGCTGGCCCTGCGCCGCACCGCCGACCGGGTGGATGCGCAAATGCGTGCCTACCGCGCCGACCAGTCAATCAAGCCGGTGTGGCATGCCCGTGAACGCTTGCTGATCTGCGTGGGACATGGTCCCGGTACGGAAAAGCTGGTGCGCAGCGGCAAGCGGCTGGCGGCCAGCCTGGATGCCGACTGGATTGCCGTATTTGTGGAAACCCCGGCACTGCAACGCCTGCCGGAAGCCCAGCGCGCCCGCATCATGAAGGGACTTAAACTGGCACAGGAACTGGGCGCGGAAACCACGGTACTGGGCGGTAGCGACCTGGCCGCCACCCTGCTGGCCTATGCGCGCAGCCGCAATGTTTCCAAGCTGGTGGTGGGCAAGTCCTCGGCCGGCCCATTGCGCCGCCTGCTGCGCCAACCCTTGCTGGAACAGCTGACGCGGCAGGCAGATGATGTCGATGTCTACGTGGTATCCCACGAGCACGACCCGGACAGCACAGCAACGCAGGAAGGTTTCAACCGGCTGCTGTTTGGTGAAGCCAGCCGGCAGAAACAAGGCCACGGCTATGTGGCTGCCTTGCTGGCCTGCCTGCTGACCACCGGTCTTGTGAGCCTGCTGACGCCGTTTTTTGACCTGTCCAATGTGGTGATGCTCTACCTCTTGGCCGTGGTGCTGATTGCCGTACGCTTTGGCCGCGGCCCCGGCGTGCTGGCCTCGCTGGTATCGGTGGCCACCTTCGACTTTTTCTTTGTGCCGCCACGGCTGTCCCTGTCGGTATCCGACACCCAGTATCTGCTCACCTTCGCCGTGATGTTTGCCGTGGCGCTGATCATCAGCCAGCTGGCAGCCAGGCTGCGCTTTGAAGCCAATATCGCCACTTATCGCGAACGCCGCACCCGCGCGCTGTACGAGCTGGGCCGCGAGCTGGCAGCGGCCCTGACTGCCAACCAGATCATCGACATCGCCGTCAGCCGCCTGCAACCCTTGTTCAATGCCAGCATCGTGCTGCTCACCCCCAACAGCCAGGAACAGCTGCGCGCCGAAAACGACAGTACAGCACAGGCCGATCTGGGCGTGGCGCAATGGGTCTACGACAAGCAGCAAGCCGCAGGCCTTGGCACCCAGACCCTGCCCTCCAATGCCATGCTCTACCTGCCGCTCAGGGCGCCGATGCGCAATCGCGGTGTACTGGCCGTGTTGCCCGAACAACTGGATCAGGTTTTCCTGCCGGAACAGCAACGCCTGCTGGAAACCTGCGCGGCCCAGATTGCGCTGGCGCTGGAACGGGTGCATTACGTCGAAGTGGCGCAGGACGCCATTGTCGCCATGGAATCCGAACGACTGCGCAACAGCGTGCTGTCCGTCATCTCGCACGACCTGCGCACCCCGCTCACCACGCTGGTCGGTCTCTCCAGCCTGCTGGCGGAAGGCCAAGTGGATGCGCGCAAACAAGCCAGCATTGCCCAGTCCATCCAGGAAGAATCGCTGCGCATGAACCATCTGGTGACCAATCTGCTGGACATGGCCAGGCTGCAATCCGGCGTCAAACTCAACAAGGCTTGGCAGCTGCTGGATGACGTGGTGGGCAGCGCGCTGCGGGCTTGCCAGCGCAATCTGCAAGGGCATCAGCTGGAGGTGGCACTGGCCAGTGATTTGCCGGTGCTGGAATACGATGCCGTGCTGATTGAGCGCGTACTGGTGAACCTGCTGGAAAACGCGGCCAAATATACGCCGCCCGGCAGCCATATCACCCTGCTGGCCCAGCCGGAGGGCGCTACAATACGCGTTTGCGTGCAGGATGACGGCCCCGGCCTGCCCAGTGGACTGGAACAAAAACTGTTCGACAAATTCAGCCGCGGCAACAGCGAATCCACCACACCTGGCGTGGGCCTTGGCCTGGCCATCTGCCGCAGCATTGTCGAAGCACACGGCGGCCAGATTACCGCCAGCAACCGCCAGCCACACGGTGCCACCTTCTGCTTTACCCTGCCGGTCAGCCAGATGCCGGCCCTGCCCGGCGACGAGGAAATCCAGCCATGAGTGAAACACCTGTCCACCTGGTGGTCATCGAGGACGAAAAACCCATCCGCCGCTTTCTGGCCTCGGCACTGGATGGCGACAACTGGGTGGTGCACGAAGCCGAAACCGGCAAGCAAGGCCTGATTGAAGTGGCCACCCGCAAACCCGACCTGGTGATACTGGACCTGGGCCTGCCGGACATGAACGGCATTGAAGTAATCCGCCAGCTGCGCGAGTGGACCGACCTGCCCATTCTGGTGCTCTCCGCCCGTACCCAGGAAACGGAAAAGGTACTGGCGCTGGATGCCGGTGCCGACGACTACCTGACCAAACCGTTTGGCGTGGCCGAGTGCATGGCGCGCATCCGTGTCCTGCTGCGGCGACGCAACCAGGGCAGTGCCGCCCCGGTGCAAACCTTTGGCTTTGGCCCCATCGAAGTGGATCTGGTCAACCGCACCGTCAGCAAGCATGGCAAGCCCATCCACCTCACCCCCATCGAATACCGCCTGCTGGCTACCCTGATCCGCAACAGCGGCAAGGTCATCACCCACCGCGAACTGCTGCTGGCGGTATGGGGGCCGTCCTTTTCCGAGCACAACCAGTACCTGCGCGTCTACATGGGACATTTGCGGCAAAAGCTGGAAGACAATCCGGCCATGCCGCAGCACATCCTCACTGAAACCGGCGTGGGCTACCGCCTGCTCGAACGCTAGCTACTGCGGCTTGCCCGGCCAGCCGCCCCACGGCTCGCTTGGCGGCGGTCCCGGCCTGCATGGCATTTTCCGGATGGCCACCATTTTCACCTGACATATCAAGTAAAAATCCCTAGCAATCGACCAGCCATTTCCTGCCAGCATAATCAGAAATCGGCTATTTCTGGCCCACTTCCCGCATTTGTAGACTGCTCTCCCAGCCACCACTGAAACGCCTGCCCTCCGGCATCGCGCATCAGTCATCAATCGGGAGAGACCTTGAAACGCTTTGCCATTGCCGGCATCCAGATGCCGGTTTCCGCCTTCGAAGAAAACATCACCCGCATGGGGCACTACGTCGCCCATGTCAAACACCGTTTTCCCTGGGTGGACATGGTGCTGTTTTCCGAGCTGGCCGCCTACGGCCCCAATCCACTGCGCGCCGAAACCATGCCGGGAGAGGCCGAAGAACGACTGTGCCGGATTGCCGCGCGCCATGGCGTATGGCTGATTCCGGGCTCGCTGTTCGAACAGCGTGATGGCTGCATTTTCAATACCAGCCCGGTCATCAACCCGCAGGGCGAAGTCATCGCCCGCTTCAGCAAGCTGTTTCCCTTCCTGCCCTACGAAAAAGGCATTACCGCCGGTGACCAATTTGTAGTGTTTAACGTGCCGGGCGCAGGCCGCTTCGGCATCTCCATTTGCTACGACATGTGGTTTCCGGAAACCACCCGCACCCTGGCAGCCATGGGGGCGGAAGTCATCCTGCACCCCACCATGACCGACACCATAGACCGCGAGGTGGAGCTGGCCATTGCCCGCGCCTCTGCCGCCACCAACCAGCTGTATTTCTTCGACATCAACGGCGTGGGCGATGGCGGCACGGGCCGCTCCATCGTGGTGGACCCGTCCGGTCATGTATTGCACCAGGCCGGGTCGGGCGCGGAAATCATTCCGGTGGAAGTGGATTTCGACAAGGTAAGGCGCGAACGCGAACGCGGCCTGCGTGGTCTGGGCCAGCCCCTGAAGAGCTTTCGCGATCGCCGTTGTGAATTCCCCGTCTATCAGCGCGACAGCGGGGTGGATGGCTTCCTGCATACGCTGGGACCGCTGGTCAAGCCGGAAGACCACGACCAGAGCGGGCTGTCCGGCCCAGGTGGCCCCGTGCCGGACACCCCGGCCCTGCAGACCGCCGGGACCGGTGAGCAAGACCCGCAATGATAGCCAGTGCCATGGCCATGCGCTGGCTGCGCCATTGCCGGCAGTGGCTGCAATCCATGTCAACCGCCAGCCGGCAGCACCAGACAGCAAAAACACCACCGCGAGCCGTTCAGGGAGAACCAACCATGCAAAAAGTCAGCAATATTTCCGATCTGCGCCTGCTGTTTCACCGCAATGAACGGCCGATCTACTTCATCAGCGCCACCAATTTCAATCTGCTGGGCATAGACCAGTGGGTGAACCGCTTCAAGTACATCAACTACATCGACTGTTTCGATGGCCGCCACCCCAATGTCTTTGTGCCGCCACAGTTGCCGCACGAAGAATTCCAGTCCATCGAAGACATCAATAACTACCTGCTGCAGCACAAGGACGTGGTGGATTATGTCGAGCGCGCCGGAGGTCGACCGGTGGCGGTATTCCTGATGTTCGATGCAGAAACCGAACGGCTGTGCCATGAGCTGGGCATCGAAGTATGGTTTCCCAGCGCCAGCTTACGCGAGCGCTGCGACAACAAGATGGAAACCGTGCGCATCGGCAACAAGGCCGGCGTGCCCTCCGTCCCCAACGCCCTGTGCAAGGTGGATAGCTATGCCCACCTGCGCGAGATTGCCGACGCGCATGACCTGGGCGAACAGCTGGTGGTGCAAACCGCCTTTGGCGACTCCGGCCATACCACCTTCTTCATTTCCAGCGAAGCCGATTTCGACCGTCACGCCCAGGACATCATCCAGGACCCTGAGGTCAAGATCATGAAGCGCATCAACTGCCGTGGTGCCACGCTGGAAGCCTGTGCCACCCGCAGCGGCACCCTGGTGGGGCCACTGCTTACCGAGGTGGTGGGCGAACCGGAGCTGACCCCCTATCGCGGCGGCTGGTGCGGCAATGAAATCTTCCCCGGCGCTTTCAGTGAAGAAGTACGCGCCAAGGCACGCGAAATGGCTTACCGTTTTGGCAACCAGCTGATGGCGGAAGGCTACCGTGGCTATTTCGATCTGGATTTCCTGATCGACAAGGACACTGACGAAGTCTATCTGGGCGAGCTGAATCCGCGCATTTGCGGTGCCAGCCCGATGACCAACCACGCAGCCTTTGCCTATGCCGATGTGCCGCTGTTCCTGTTCCATCTGCTGGAATTTTCCGGCATCGACTTTGAACTGGATGTGGAAGAACTGAACGCCCGCTGGGCCAACCCGGCCTTCATCGACAGCTGGAGCCAGCTGGTAATCAAGCATACCGCCAACAATGTGGACATCATCACCCATGCCCCGGCCACCGGCATCTACCGCATGGCAGAAGACGGCTCGGTGTCCTACCATCGCTTCGATTACAAACGCCAGGATATCGAATCGGAAAACGAAGCCTTTTTCCTGCGCATCAGCGGGCCGGGCGACTATCGTTATGAGGGGGCGGACCTGGGCATCCTGATTACCCGTGGCCGTTCGATGAGCGACGACTTTGCGCTCAATGAACGTGCGCGCCACTGGATAGCCGGCATCAAGAAATACTATGCAGCCAAGCCCATCATGGCAGTGCATGATGAAAGCCTGCCTGCACCCGGAGCCTTCAAGATCCTGTAGTCCCCGCTACCAACCTGGCAGTCGCCTGCAGCACGGCGGTGGCCTCAGCCCCAGTGAGACACATGCGCTGTACATTTGAAGCGATACGAGAAGATACGCCGGGAGCACGCTGGCAAGCACTGTTTCAATTACGCTGGCCAGCCTATCAGCAGTGGTTCCTGCGCGATGGCTACCGGGCACGGCCCTCTTACCTGGCGGGGCGGCGCGCACTGCGCCAGCACATGCCGGAACTGTCCGGGCTGTATCAGCAATTGTGCGAACTGGCTGGCGGTGGCGATCTGGAAGCCCGCTTCCTGTCGCAATGGTGCCCGCCCTCCTACATCACCGGCTGTTCGCAGGCCGTCTGGCTGGACCCGACCGGGCAGGAAGGGCCTGTACTGGCACGCAATTACGACTACGCTCCAGCCCTGCTGGAAGGCAGCTGGCTGTCTACACGCTGGCTGGGCCGCCAGGTGCTGGTGATGAGCGATTGCCTGTGGGGTGCGCTGGATGGCATCAACGAAGACGGCCTCGCCGTTTCCCTGTCGTTTGGCGGGCGCACGGCAGTGGGCGAAGGTTTCGGCATTCCGCTGGTGCTGCGTTACCTGCTGGAGGCAGCCAGCAATACCGCCGAAGCCATCGCCATCCTGCAGCGGCTGCCGGTACACATGACTTACAACATCAGCCTGCTGGACCAGCACAGCCACTGGGCCACGGTATTTGTCGCACCGGACCGGCCGGCCGAAGTGGTGCATCGGCCGGCGGTGGCCAACCATCAGCATGGGGTGGAATGGCAGGCCCATGCCAGGGCAACACTGTCGGAAGAACGCGAATGGATGCTGAGCCAGGGGGTGCGCAAGGCAGCGCATGCGGATGATGTGGTACGTACCCTGTTGCGGCCACCCTTGTTCCAGACCGCCTATGGGCGTGGCTATGGCACGCTCTACACGGCGGCCTACCATCCTCAAACCCTGATGGCCGAACTGTTGTGGCCAGACATGCGCTGGCCGCAATACTGCCTTGATGTGCAGGAAGGTGTGCTGAACGTACGCTTTGATGCCAATCACAGCCTGTAATGCCAGCGGCAGCCAGCGCAGTGGCTTGCTACGGCTGCTGGCTTGCAATCCTGTTTGATCACAAGCCGACACATTCATACAGCATGAAAAAACGGGTCAAATCATGACAGAATGACTATTTGTCATGAAAAGGTAATAATTTATTCGCATTGCCTGTGGCAGACTGTGCCTTGCTTTTACAACATTTATGTACAGTTGTTATGACTGCTTCGTCCAGTAATACACCGTACCAGCAAGGATCATTACCATGAATGCCGCCAAGAAAATCCGTCGATTCATTGAAGAAAACCAGGACCCGGAACAAGTCCAGGTACTCAAGGATCTGGCAGCGGCGCTGGAAATGGGACGTGCTTTTGACCTCGGCAGCCTGTACCAGATCGATATGCGCTATTTCGAAGTTGCCCTCGACCTGCTGAAAGACTGGCGATTTGATCACCACATCGCCGCCCGCAGCAAGCTGCTGGAGCAGCTGCTGACCGAGATCGCCCCGGACCTGCGTGCCGACAACAGCAGTGCCACACCGGCAGCTGCGGTTGAAACCAGTGTGGAAGCCGCAGAAACCAGCAGCCCGGAACAAGCAAGCAAACCAGACAGCGCTGAACCGGCAGCCAGCAGCAAGCCTGCCACCAGCCGCCGTCGCAAAACCGCCGCCGAGTAAGTCTGGCTGTCAGCCGTTCTGACTCAGAGCGGCTAACAGAATAGTCCTGGGGCAAGGCGCGCCGACGCCGACACTACAAGGTACGGCAATAAGGCGCAACGCAGCAGCAGGGGCTTTGTCAGCGGTGCTTACTGGCATAGTTCCGCCAGCCGCTGCGGCTGGCTGACCAGGTAATTGCCCTCCCCTTGCAGGCTGACAATGCGCGCATTGCGGCGTGTCTCCCAGCTGTCCACCGGGTACTGCCTTGCCCAGGCACACATCAGTTGCCGGTCCTGCCGGCTCATGTTCAAACCGTAGCGCTGATGCATGTACAAGGTAATGCGGGCAGCACGCCCGCGCACTTCCTCCCGCGGTTGCACCCGCTTGCCGGCAAAATCCACCACCGTGCCACACTGGCCGTAAATGCGTGTCGGCTGCTTGGCCCAGGCACCATAGGAAAGATTGCTGCGGTCGGCATTCACCTCGCCCACGGCCGGTACCAGATTGTTCAGATCCCCCTCCGCCTGCCGGAAAACCGCATCATTGGTCGCGCAATTCTTGCGTCCACCTGCCTGCCAGCACTGGCGCTGATGTCCCAGCACCCAGGCCGGCACCACATGTTCCCATTCGATACGCTTGGCCCGCTCCGGATTCTTGCGTGGCACATAGCCACAGGACAGCCAGTCCACCTCTTTGCCCTCATATGAGCAACCGCAGTAGAAATCCTGCTGCATGCCGGCAAATACCCTGGGCAATACACGTTTGGCGGCGATGAAGTCGCGGTGCCCCACAGCCTTTTCTCCACGCACCAGCGGCGATAGCTCCACCTTGTCCTGAGCCCGATCCGCCCGTGCGGATTGGCCTGTGCCGCTTACATCCAGCTGGCGCACGACTGTTTCGCCCAACTGGGCCAGTGTTTTCACTTCGCGCGGCAGTTTGACCGCTCCGTCCTTGTCACAAGCGCCCAGCGCCAGTAGCAAGACGGCTAATACCAGTTTTCTCATTGTTGGCAAGGCCAGCAACATGCCATTTCGTACTGGCCACATCCTGTACTTTAGGGAGGGGCACTATAACCGCAGCCAGACCATTTTCAAACCATCTGCGGTAGAGATCTGCCAGCAACCGGCACGCCGCCTGCGTTACAATCCCGCCATCAGGCCAGTTGGCCTGGCCATTCACAGCAGATCAGGTCCCGCATGTCCAGAAAACCCCGCTTGCGTTCCGGCACTGGCGTCACCATGCATGATGTCGGCCAGGCCGCCGGTGTCAGCGCCATTACCGTCTCCCGCGCCTTGCACTCGCCAGAGCGCGTGTCTCCCGCCCTGCGTGAGAAAATCCTGCAGGTGGTGGAACAGCTGGGCTATGTGCCCAACCGCTCTGCCCGCCAGCTGGCCTCGGCCCGCTCCCATACCGTACTGGTGCTGATTCCCTCACTGAGCAACACCGTTTTCATTGATGCACTGGCCGGCATCGAGTCGGTGTTGCAGCCGGCCGGTTACCAGATGCTGATCGGCAATACCCATTACAGCGACAGCGAGGAACTGGCCCTGCTGCGTGCCTATTTGCAGCACAGCCCGGACGGCCTGCTGGTCACCGGGTTGAACCAGTTGCCCGCATTCCGCCAGATCGTCGCGCAGCAGGCACTGCCCGCGGTGTACATGATGGATTTGAGTGAAGACGACAGGCCCTGTGTCGGCTTTTCCCAGGAAGCCGCCGGTGCCAGCATGACCGGTCATCTGCTGGAGCGCGGCAAGCGCCGTATCGCCTTTCTGGGTGCACAGCTGGACGAACGGGTGATCAAGCGGCTGAATGGCTACCGTTTGGCATTGCAAGAGGCCGGCTGTCATGACCCGGCGCTGGAATGGCTGAACCCGTCACCCTCCAGCATGCAGATGGGTGCCGACATGCTGGATGCGCTGCTGGCTGCCCACCCTGACTGTGACGGTATTTTCTGCTGCAATGACGACCTGGCCATCGGTGCGATTGCCCGCTGTCAGCAACGGGGCATCGCTGTGCCCGCGCAACTGGCCATCGGCGGCTTCAACGACCTGCAAGCCGCCGCCTGGACCACACCAGCCCTCAGCAGCATTGCCACGCCACGCTTTGACATTGGCGTGGCTGCCGCACGCCTGTTGCTGCAACAGCTGAATGGCGAAGCCATGACGTCGCAAAAGCTGGATCTGGGCTTCCAGCTCAAGATACGCGGCAGTTCCTGAGCGTCGTCCCGCACAAGCTGCAAGCCCCCTGTCCGCCCGTACTGGCATTGCTGCCATGCAGCACATGATTTGATTGCCGCGCCGATATTGTTAGCGCTAACATCGCGCCAGATTGCTCAGGCAAATTTTTTTATCTCAATTTGTTAGCGCTAACATGAAAACTCCGAACATTGTGGTGATGGGCGTGGCCGGCTGCGGCAAGAGCAGCCTGGGCCAGGCACTGGCTGCCGCCCTGTCATCCGCCTACATCGAAGGCGACCGCTTTCATCCACCGGAAAACATTGCCCGCATGCAGGCAGGCATTGCCCTGACCGACGCCGACCGCGCCGGCTGGCTGGCACAACTGGCCGCGCAACTGGACAAGGCCAGGGCAGAACAACAAGCCGTGGTGCTGGCCTGTTCTGCCCTCAAGCGCCGCTACCGCGACATCCTGCGCAGCGGCGACCCGGACTTGCTGCTGGTGCACCTCAAAGGTGACAAGGCGGTCATTGCCGAGCGCATGGCGGCCCGTGATGCCCATTTCATGCCGACTTCACTGCTGGACAGCCAGTTTGCCGACCTGGAGCCACCGGAAGCACAGAGCGAAAACGTCATCACGCTGGATGTCAGCCAGTCCCTGAGCACCTTGCTGCAACACAGCTTGCATCAAATAGCACAACGTCAGTCCCAAGCATAAAAACCGAGACAACAGAGGAGACTTCAGGTGACACAACAATCCACTCCACATCGCAGCACACCACGCCGCTGGCGCATTGGCGGACTACTGGGCATTGGCGTACTGGTGAATTACTTCGACCGCATCAGCCTGTCTGTTGCCGCTCCGCAGTTACAGCAGGAATTTCATCTCTCCAGCAGCGACCTGGGGGTATTGTTCAGTGCCTTTTTCTGGACCTATGCCTTATTGCAGATTCCGACCGGACTGATCCTCGACCGCTTTGGCGTGACCCGCGTCGGGCGCTGGGGTGCCTTGTTGTGGGGAGTGGCCTCCACCCTGACCGCCTGTGCCGGTGGATTCGGCGGCGTGTTTGTCGCCCGCGCCTTGCTGGGCGTGGCCGAAGCACCGGGTTTTCCGGTCAGTGCCAAGGCTACCGGCTACTGGTTTCCGCGCCGCGAACGCGCGATGGCAACGGCCTTGTTCGATGCGGCAGCCAAGTTTTCCAATGTGATTGGCGTGCCGCTGGTTGCCCTGACCGTGGTGAACCTGGGCTGGCGCTGGGGCTTTGGCCTTACCGCCCTGCTCAGCCTGGCGTACTTTGTCGCCTTTACCCTGATTTATCGTGACCCCAGCCAGGACAGCAAATTGTCGGCCGAGGAATACCGCCACATCACCGAAGGCGGTGCCGCCGCCGAAGGGGTAAGCCAGGCCGGATCGCTGGCCATGCTGGGCTACCTGTTACGCCAGCGCAAGGTATGGGGTTTGTCCATCGGCTTTGCCGCCTATGGCTATGTGTTTTACCTGTTTCTCACCTGGCTGCCCGGCTATCTGGTGCAAACCATGCACATGAGCATTCTGAAATCGGCCAGCTATGCGGCCATCCCGTGGATATTCGCCACCCTGGCCGACCTCCTGGTGGGCGGCTGGCTGATTGACCACCTGATTGCCCGTGGCCATGACGAAACCCGGGTGCGCAAGGGCGTATTGCTGGGTGGCATGCTGCTGGGGCTTGCCGTATTCGGCACCACCACGACCAGCGACCCGCTGATTGCCATTGTGTGGATCAGCATCGCCCTGAGCGGGCTGGCTGCCGCTGCGCCGGTAGGCTGGTCGCTGCCCTCGCTGATTGCCCCGCGTGGCGGTACCGGTACGGTGGGCGGCATCATGAATTTTGCCAACAACATGATGGGCGCGGTGGCACCGATTGTTACCGGCATCATCGTGGGCAATACCCACTCCTTTACCAACGCCTTCCTGATTGCCGGTTTCATGCTGTTGATCGGGGTGCTGTCCTTCCTCTTCCTGCTGGGTCGGATTGAACCCATTGCGGAGCCGCCAGCAAGCTTGGCGAAGTGACCGGTCCGGGGCCGGGTAAAAGTTTCAGCCCGGCCCCCTGGCTATCAATCCAGCGCGTGCAACAGTTTCACTTCCACCGGTGCCGCCAGCTTGTCGGCCACCCAGGCCCGGTAAGCCTGGTAATGCGCAGAAGCGCGATGGGCCTCCACCGCAGCCATGTCGCGGTAGCGTTCAAACACATGCAGCACGTCGGCAGCACCCTCTTCCTGCAATACCTGGTACACCTCACAGCCTGCTTCCGCCAGACTGTCCCGCTGCATGTCACGCATGGCATCACGCAGCGCCAGGCTGTACTCGGGCAGGCAACGCAAACTTGCAAAGATAAATACACTCATGTTTTCCCCCTGGAATAAACCGCTTTGCGGTCGTCAATCATACTGCAAAGCAGCAGTGCCAGACTGTAGCTGCGCCCAGCCCCTTTGCTGACGACATTGCATGGACCACAAACCAAGCAATTGCTTGCTTGCATATATTTGTGACTGGTAAGGTGATGGCTTCAAACAACACGACACGGGAGAAACTACAAATGAAACAACGCGATATCGTGGTATTGAGTGCCGTGCGTTCGGCGATCGGTACCTTTGGGGGCGGCCTGAGCCACCTGGAACCGGCCGAACTGGGCGGCATGGTGATGAAGGAGGCCGTGCTGCGCTCCGGCGCAGACGCCAGCAAGATTCACCACGTAACAGTGGGCAATTGCATTCCGACAGAAAGCCGCTATGCCTATGTGGCACGGCTGGCTTCGATTGCGGCCGGTTTGCCGATGGAATCTGTCGCCATGGCAGTCAACCGCCTGTGTGGTTCCGGCCTGCAAGCCGTGGTGTCCAGCGCCCAGGCCATCATGCTGGGTGACTGTGACTATGCCATCGGCGGCGGGGTGGAAGTGATGTCGCGCGCCGGCTACCTGTTGCCGCAATTGCGCAGCGGTGCGCGCATGGGCGACGTCAAGGCGCTGGACATGATGACCGCCGCGCTGACCGACCCCTTCGGTGTGGGCCACATGGGCATTACCGCCGAGAACCTGGTGGACAAATGGCAGCTCAGCCGCGAAGAACAAGACCAGTTTGCGCTGGCCTCGCAACAGCGCGCTGCCGCCGCCATTGCCGATGGCCGCTTTGCCAGCCAGATCGTCCCCATCGTGACTCAGACCCGCAAGGGCGAAGTGGTGTTTGATACCGACGAACATCCGCGTGCCACCACGCTAGAGGCGCTGGCCAAGATGAAACCGGCATTCAAGAAGGACGGCTCGGTCACCGCAGGCAATGCCTCGGGCATCAATGATGGTGCGGCCTTCCTGGTGCTGGCCAGTGCCGAAGCCGCCACAGCAGCCGGACAGCAGCCAATGGCACGGCTGGTTTCCTACGCGGTGTGTGGCGTGCCCAACCACATCATGGGCGAAGGCCCGATTCCTGCCACCCGCGCTGCCTTGCAACGCGCAGGGCTGACGCTGGACCAGATGGATGTGATCGAATCAAACGAGGCCTTTGCCGCGCAATCGCTGGCCGTGTGCAAGGCGCTGGAGCTGGACCCGGCCCGTGCCAACCCCAATGGCGGAGCTATTGCCCTGGGTCACCCGATTGGTGCCAGCGGTGCCGTGATTGCCACCAAGGCCTTGTACGAACTGCAACGCATCAATGGCCGTTATGCACTGGTCACCATGTGTATTGGCGGTGGACAAGGCATTGCCGTCATTTTCGAACGGCTCTGATCCTGCGCCATTGCACTGCAACCGCCCGCCTGCCGGGCGGTTTTTGCTTGCCATTCTCTGCGGCAGGACAAGCAAGATGCATATTCAATACACATATACGGCCTTGGCCCTATAAAATGGCAGTAGCGTAGCGCTCTGTACAGCCTGCCAGTTGACTCTTTTCTCCAACCCTCATGGGCCATCAAGCCGAAAGGTTGCCATGGCAATCAAACGCACACTGCTGATAGTGCTGATGCTGGCCAGCCAGGGCCTGGCGGCGGCATTGGCTGAGCAGCGCTGGGACGGCCCACGCAGTGGACCTCCCCGGCAGCCGGGCCATTATCAGGTGCTGTATCTGGCGCAGGATCTGCGCAATGGCGGCATTGCCGGCAGCTATCGTGCCTTTGCCACTGCCGCTGGGCTATTGGGATGGCAGTTACAGATGATCGATGGCAAGGGCAGCAGTGCGCTGCTGCGCCAGGCGCTGGCCAGCGCCATTAGCCAACGCCGGGTGCAAGGGGTGATTCTGGGTGGCATTGCTGCCAGCGACCTGAGGGTGGAAATCGGTGCGGCCAGGCAGGCCGGCATTCCGCTGGTTGGCTGGCATGCCACCGCCACGCCGGGAGCGCAGGACGGCTTGTTTTTCAATGTCACCACCGACCCGCAGGAAGTGGCGCGGCTGGCCGCCAGCTATGTCATCCAGCAAAGCCAGGGCAAGGCTGGCGTGGTCATCTTCAACGACGAGCGCTTTGACATTGCCAATGCCAAAACCCGCTTCATGCAGCAGACACTGGCACAGTGCAAGACCTGCAAGTTGCTGAGCGTGGAAAACATCCCCATCAACCATGCGGCAGAACGCATGGATGCGGTGGTCAGGCAGTTGAACCAGCGCTATGGCAAGCAATGGACGCACACGCTGGCCATCAACGATGTCTATTTCGATGAAATGAACTATCCGCTGCTGCATGTGCAGCGTGCGGACATCCGCAATGTCTCCGCCGGAGACGGTTCCAGCAAGGCCATCACCCGTATCCGCGCCGGTTTGTCACAACAAAGTGCAACCGTGGCCGAACCACTTGCGGCGCAAGGCTGGCAGATGGCAGACGAACTCAACCGCGCCTTTGCCCATGCCAGCCCCAGCGGCTATGCCAGCAAACCCATCCTGCTTACCCGTGAGGTGTTGCAACAGCTGGGCGAGCAGGAGGTGGATGCCGCCCTGCCCTACCAGCAAGCCTATCGCGCCATCTGGCGCTTGCGTTAAGCCACGATTGCTGCCCGCTCAGGCCAGCAGCTTACGCTCGGTCTTTCCGTATTTGAGCGACTTTTCATCCGGCAACATCAAACCGGTGGCCTCGTCACGCCCTTGCAGGATGAAGCGCGCCTGCGGCTGCCCCAGTTGCTGGGCGGCCAGCTGGCTGTCTGCGCCGATTTCACCCTTTTTCATGCGGTTGACGATCAGCCCCACCGAGGTATCGGCAAAGTCACGCAGCATCCAGGCATCGCCATCGCTGTCGCCGGCCACCAGCACCGGGCCATAACCCTTTTTCGCCTGCAACTGCTGGCGGATGCCCACGGTCTTGCCCGGGCCCCAGTTGAAATGCCAGCCATTCAGGTAGCGATCGGTATAGCGTCCGTTTTCCATTTCCAGCCGCAGGCCAATGACATTCTCCGGCGGCACGCCATAGCCAAAATCGGCATGCCCGGCAAACACCCGTACCACGTCGTCGATGGAGGCGGTGCTGACATACACATCAATGCCGTTGGCGCGCAGGGTATGCATCAGGCCGCGGATTTCCTCATGCACGCGGATGCCATGAAAATGGGTGTCGGCCACTACCCCGGCCTTGCCCGGCAGGGTTTCCGGGCTTTGGTAGCGCACCTTGCGCAGGCCATCCCCCAGCGCCGCCTTGTTGGAGGCCATGGCCATGGCCTGCAGTTCGGCCGTGCTCATGTTCTTGTAGAAATAGATGATCCACTTGTAGCCGATTTCCAGCGGGAAGCTGTCGCAGATGGCGTCATACATGAAGTAAAGCTTGGCGCGGAAATCCTTGAACTGGTCGCTGGCCTGCACGTCTTCCAGGCTGCGGCTGCCGGCCAGGCCCTGATAGTTGGCATATAGCCAGCGATAGTCTGCCACCACGTCGGCCGCGATATCGGCCATGCGCACCGGCTTGCCATCCACCGTCTTGTAGTCGGCCATGAAGGTTTCATCCGGCACGTCTCGCCACACGACCTGGTGGAACTCCTCCGGCGTCAGCTTGTACTGCAAGTGGTTGATCTGGTACATCAGCAAGGCTTCTTCACAGTCATTCATGATGCAGGTGTTATCCCAGTCGAACACGGCGTAAGGCTTGCGGTCGGCACGGTAAGCGGGGCTGTGGCGGCCATGCTGGTCCAGCAGCAATTGCAGGCGCGCCGCATTGCGAGGTGACCAGCGTGCGCTATCCAGCGGAACGCTGGCCGTGCTGCTCTGGGCACGGGCTGAAGAAGAGGCCAGCAACAAGGGACTGCTGGCAGATACGGCGGCAAGGGCATGAATGAACTGGCGGCGTTGCATGGTATCTCCCGATCCGGATGACAAAGGAAGACGGGAGGCCATGCCAGCCCGTCAGCATGGCCAGCATAATAAACACCCAATATTACAACTTTGCCACAAAAGTACACAAAGCGCGCAAATCCGACCTGCAAATCCCAGCAGGCGACCGGCTTGACAGGGCAGCTAAGCCAGGGAGAATGAGCAGGCACTTATCAGGTGGAGAAGCCCATGTGGCAAGAAGAGCGCTACCAGCGCATCCGTGCCTTGCTGGCACTGGAGCAGCGCATCAGCACTGATCGGCTGGTCAGGGAGCTACAGGTATCGCGGGAAACAGTCAGGCGGGATGTCGCCGCGCTGGAAGCGCTGGGACAGTTGCGCCGCACCCATGGCGGCATTGTGCGTCCCAGCGCAACGGAAGCCCCGATTGCCGAACGGGCGCAGCTCAATGTCCGTCTCAAGGAAGACATTGCCCGTGCGGTATGCAGCAGGCTCAGTGCGGGGCAAACCGTGTTCATTGATGCCGGCACCACCACCGCCCTGCTGGCCCGCCAGCTGGCCGGGCTCTCCGGCCTGACCATCATCACCAATGCCTTTGATGTGGCGCTGGCTTTGCGCCAGCCGGAGGGCGGCAAACGCCATCAGGTCATCATGCTGGGGGGTGAGCTGGGCGAACGTGCCGCAGCCACGGTGGGCGGCAGCACCGTCAATGCCATCCGCCATTACCGGGCCGACATTGCCTTGCTGTCCCCGGTTGGCGTCAGCTGCGATATGGGGGCCAGCAATTACGATCACCACGAGGCCGAAGTGGCCCGTGCCATGAGCGAGCAGGCAGATCAAACCTTTATCCTGGCCGATACCAGCAAGCTGGGCCTCAGCAGCCGCTTCAGCCTGTGCCGGGCGGAAGCCATCGACCTGCTGGTCAGCAACCGGCAGGACGCCCCGTCGCCAGCCTGCGAGGCACTGGCAGCGCAAGTGGGAGAGCTATGGCTGGTTTGACGGATCAAGCTGATACCAAGATGGCATATGCAAACAAGTAAATGTTATTTTTGTTATATTAAAAACAGAAATATCCTGCTTTGAGTTATATAAATTCAAGGCATGGTCATGAACTTCCAGCAACTGCGCATCATCCGCGAAACCGTGCGCCAGAACTTCAACCTCACCGAAGTCGCCAACGCGCTGTACACCTCGCAATCCGGCGTCAGCAAACACATCAAGGACCTGGAAGACGAACTGGGTGTCGAACTGTTCGTCCGCAAGGGCAAGCGTTTTCTGGGGCTGACCGATCCGGGCAAGGAATTGCTGATCATCGTGGAGCGCATGCTGCTGGACGCCGGCAACATCAAGCGCCTGGCCGAACAGTTCAGCCTGCGCGACGAAGGCCAGCTGACCATTGCCACCACCCACACCCAGGCGCGCTATGCGCTGCCCAAGGTGGTGGCTGCCTTCAAGAAAGCCTTTCCCAAAGTACATCTGGTGCTGCATCAGGCCAGCCCGGAAGAGCTGGTGCGCCTGCTGCAGTCCGGTGATGCCGATATCGGTATTGCCACCGAAGCGGTGGCCGAAGTGCCCGAGCTGGTTTCCTTCCCCTACTATGGCTGGTACCACAGCGTGATTGCCCCGCCGGATCACCCGCTGCACCAGCAAACCCTGTCGCTGGAAACGCTGGCCGAATACCCTATCGTCACCTACCACCAGGGCTTTACCGGCCGTGCGCAGATTGACCGTGCCTTTGCCCGCGCCGGGCTGGTGCCGGACATCGTGATGTCGGCACTGGATGCCGATGTGATCAAGACCTATGTGGAACTGGAACTGGCCGTCGGCATTGTTGCCTCCATGGCCGTGGACCCGCAGCGTGACCAGGCGGTGAAAGTGGTGCCGGGCGAGCCGCTGTTCGGCCAGCAAACCACCCGCATTGCCATTCGTCGCGGCCATTACCTGCGCAGCTATGCCTACCGCTTCATCGAGCTGTGCTCGTCCGCGCTGGATGAAAGCACGGTGCGCAGCGCACTGAACCCGGCCCTGCAGGACTGAAATGGCAGGCAACGCCCGGCATTACAACTATTGATGTTTCTTGCCGCAAGTTGACGTACGGACAGGGTATGGTGCGGGGTTTCCCACCATACCCTGCTCCAGGCAGGCCAGGACTGCCGTGCCATGCTCAAGGCGCTTTCCCGACTGATTTCCCGACGCCCGCCACTGCCCGCGCTGACGCATGCCAGCATCAATACCCTGTGCCATGATTTTCTGCCACGCGTCCAGGCGCTGAACCGGCAGCGGCTGGACACCATCCAGCAACAGCCAGCGCAGCACCCGGCGCTGTTCCGGGAAGACAGCATGAACCTGTACCAACGCGCGAGCCTGTATCTGGAGTACGGCGAATGGCACAAGGCACGCCAGTTGCTGGACGCGGCGGCCCGACGTCTGCAGGCACACGCCCCGGATGCGGCCAGCACCCTGCTGCATTTGTGCCGCGACATGCAGGCAGCCGAGCGGCAACAACGGGAACTTCTGCGCAACTAAGCCGGTCTAGCCGAGCTGACTTGACCTGCTGGCCAGTACAGGTAACATCCCCAGCCCTGCCCTATTTTTTGCAATCGTGCTGCCGTTCTGGCTGGCAGCACACCGCCAGTTGAGATTCATGTCCGCTTACACCCGCCTTAGCACCGCCCTTGTCCTTGGCAGCGCCTTGTCCTGTCTGTTCTCCAGCCCGGCCCGCGCCGAATCATGGCTGGAGAGTGCCAGTAATGAAGTCCAGCATGTCTGGAACGATGGCACGCTGGATGCCTACCTGCCCTTGAACACCTATCACATGCGCTGGGCCTATACCAAAGAGAAGATCGCCGAGTTCAATGAAAACCCCTGGGGTTTTGGCCTGGGCCGCAGCCTGCGTGACGACAATGACAACTGGCATGCGCTGTATGCCATGGCCTTTCTCGACTCGCACAAGAAGGTAGAGCCGATTGCCGGTTATGCCTATACCCACCCCTTTTTCCGCGCAGGTGAGTGGCGTGCAGAGATCGGCTATACCGCCTTCATCACTTCGCGCACCGACACCCTGCACTCCTTCCCCTTCCCGGGTGTGCTGCCGCTGGTGGGTATCAGCTATGGCAATCTGACCATCAACAGCACTTATATTCCCGGCGGCAAGGGCAATGGCAATGTGCTGTTTACCTTTGCCCATTACCACTTCTGAGTTCGGCTAACAAAAACACTGCTGCTGCGCTGCGCCTCCTTGCCGTACTCTTTTACTGTCGGCGTCGGCGCGCCTTGCCCCAGGGATGCAACGCTATTTTGTCAGCCGCTCCAAGCCCGAAAACTTGCTCCGGCAGCGCATGTAAAACATGTTAAACGGGGCTAATTGGCTTCACTTCGCTCAAAGCGGTGTAAAGCTGGCAGCCACAAGCTTGTAGCGCTGCCAGCGCCTGACTAAGGTGGGCGCATTGTCACCATGAAGGCAGGACTCTCATGCGCCCCTCTCACTTTATTGCTGTCAGCGCCACGCTGGGCCTGCTGTTGTGCAGCACCAGCCATGCGGCAGACAGCAACATGCCGGCTGACTCAGCTGCACATCGTTGCCAGGCCGGGCATCAGGATGCCTCGGAACCGGGGCACCACCAATGCGATCCGCACGGCCCGCATCCGGCCGATGAGCATGGACACATGCCACCACCGCCGCACGAGCCGCCGCTGGCTGCCGTCAAAGCCTGCGTGGGCAAGAAGACAGGCAGCAAGACCACCATTTACCTGCACGGCGACAGCATTCCCGCCATATGCCAGCCCTACGACGGCATGGTACTGGCCAAACCGCTGCGTCCGCTGCTCCCGCCGCCGCCACCAGATGAAGGGTCGCACGCTCCGCAGTAAGAACTCGGACGCAATGACAAGACAAGGCCGGGCTTCGCCCGGCCTTGTCACATCAACTCACCATCTGTTTGCCCAGAACAACTGGCTTACAGCTTGAGCATGCCCTTCTCCTCGATGATGGCGATGATGTCCGCCAGGCCCTGCCCGCTTTTGAGATTGGAGAACACAAAGGGCCGCTCGCCGCGCATCTTGCGTGCATCGCGCTCCATCACCTCCAGCGAAGCGCCCACCAGCGGTGCCAGGTCTATCTTGTTGATCACCAGCAAGTCGGATTTGCAAATACCCGGCCCGCCCTTGCGCGGAATCTTGTCACCGGCAGACACATCGATCACATAAATGGTGAGGTCGGACAACTCCGGGCTGAAGGTGGCGGCCAGATTGTCACCGCCGCTTTCGATGAAGATGACGTCCAGCCCCGAATGACGGGCATTGAGCTGTACCACCGCTTCCAGATTGATGGACGCATCCTCGCGGATGGCAGTGTGCGGGCAGCCGCCGGTTTCCACGCCAATGATGCGGTCCGGCGACAGCGCCTCGTTCCTCACCAGAAACTGGGCATCTTCCTGGGTGTAAATATCGTTGGTGACCACGGCAACGTTGTAGATGTCGCGCAGGGCGCTGCACAGCGCCCAGGTGAGGTGGGTCTTGCCCGAGCCGACCGGCCCGCCGATTCCAACGCGCAAGGCGGTTTTCTGCATGATGTATCTCCTCTGGCCTGTTTCGCTCAGGAGCGGAACAGGCGGCTGTACTGGGTTTCGTGTTTCATCGCCGCCCACATCAGGCCGGGGGCGAAATTACTGTGTTGTCCGGCAGGCAGGCTGATGGCGCGCTCCACCGCCTCCGCCAGCGCGGGCAGCAGGGCCGACAGCAGCAGCTGGCCTGCGCTCTGGCCCATGGGCATGGCCTTGAGCAGCACCATCACCTGGTTTTCCAGCCAGCTCCACAGCAGCGCGGTCACTGCTTCGCGCTCGTCTATGCCCAGCGCACGGGCCGCCAGCGCCCATGCCAGCGGCAGGCAGACGTCGCCATTGGCCAAGCCATCCGGCCAGCTCATGGCCTGGCCTTCCGGCAAACCCGCCAGCAACTGGCGCAGCGAGTAGCCCATTTGTATGGTTTCCTGTCTTTGCTCGCGACAATCGCGGCTGGCCAGATAGCGCTGGTTGAGCCGGTACAATGCAGCCTCGTCGCCAGCGGTCACCGCGTGCAGCATGCGGGAGAGCATGGCGGCATCAAAATGGCAGACCGGGCCTTGCAAGACTTCATGCAACCACTGCTGCGCGCTGGCGGCATCGTGTACCAGGCCCAGTTCCAGCGCACTTTCCAGCCCCTGCGAATAGCTGAAACCGCCAATCGGCAGGCCGGGGCTGGCCAGGCGCAGCAATTGCAGCAAAGGCAGCAGTGTGCTCATGCGGGCTGACCGAACAGATGCAGCTTCGGCGCGTACTGGAAGGCGGCATCCTTGCCGTGCGAATGATGATGGCCACCGCCGTAGGCTCCGCTTTCCGGATTGAACGGCGCAAACAGCCGGCTCACTTCCGCCCCCATTTGCTGCAGCATCTGCTCCAGCACATAGTCGTCCAGCAGCCGCAACCAGCCCTCGCCCACCTGCAAGTGAACGTGACGATTGCCCAGATGGTAGGCCGCACGGCACAGTGCTTCCGGGCTGGCGCAACGCACATGCAGCAGGGGCTCGTCCGCCGCCAGTATGCGCACCACGCGGCCATCTTCCGCCCGCAGGCACTGACCATGCGCCAGCGGTGCGCCGGCGGATAAAAACAGGCCGGCTTCCTCGCCATCCACGGTACGGGTACGCAGCCGGGTCTTGCTGCGCAATTCAAAGCTGAGCAGCAAGTCGGCATCACTGCGGCAGGCTTGCGGCAGTCGCTCGGTAATCACCAGCATGTTCTTTCCTTGTTTGTCTGTTTTCCGGGCCGCAACCCGGTGGTTTCCAGGCCATGAATGACCTGTGCCAGCTGTGCCTGTTCAGAACAGGAAATAGCGCTGGGCCATGGGCAGCACGGCGGCCGGTTCGCACCACAACAGCTGTCCGTCGGCTTTTACCTGATAGTTTTGCGGGTCCACTTCAATCTGCGGCAGGTAGTCGTTGTGGATCAGGTCCGTCTTTTGCACGCTGCGGCAGCCATGTACCGCCACCAGTCGCTTGTTCAGCCCCAGCGCCTCGCCTATACCGGCATCCAGCGCAGCCTGTGAGACAAAGGTGACGCTGCCATCGGCAATGGCCTTGCCGAAACTGCCGAACATCGGCCTGCTGTGCACCGGCTGCGGCGTGGGAATGCTGGCATTGGCATCGCCCATGGCGGCCATGGCGATGATGCCGCCCTTGAGGATGAGCGATGGTTTGACGCCAAAGAACATCGGCTTCCACAGCACCAGGTCGGCCAGCTTGCCCACTTCGATGCTGCCCACTTCGTGGCTGATGCCGTGGGTGATGGCCGGGTTGATGGTGTACTTGGCGATATAGCGCTTGATGCGGGCGTTGTCGCAGCCTTCGCTGTCCCCCGCCAGCGGACCGCGCTGCTGTTTCATCTTGTCCGCCGTCTGCCAGCAACGCAGGATGGTTTCCCCCACACGGCCCATGGCCTGGCTGTCGGAGGACATCATGGCAAAGGCACCCAGATCATGCAGGATGTCCTCGGCGGCAATGGTTTCGCGCCGGATACGGCTTTCGGCAAAGGCCACGTCTTCGGCAATCGAGGCATGCAGGTGATGGCACACCATCAGCATGTCCAGGTGCTCGTCGATGGTGTTGACGGTGAAGGGCCGCGTGGGGTTGGTGGAACTGGGCAGCACATTGGCAAAGCCACAGGCCTTGATGATGTCGGGTGCGTGGCCGCCACCGGCCCCTTCGGTGTGATAGGTATGAATGGTGCGGCCCTTGAATGCTGCCAGCGTGGTTTCGACAAAACCGGCTTCGTTCAGCGTGTCGGTGTGAATGGCCACCTGCACGTCCATTTCGTCCGCCACACTCAGGCAGTTGTCGATGGCCGCCGGAGTGCTGCCCCAGTCCTCGTGCAGCTTCAGGCCGATGGCCCCGGCGCGTACCTGTTCGCGCAGCGCTTCGGGCAGGCTGGCATTGCCCTTGCCGGTAAAGCCCAGGTTCATGGCAAAGCCTTCCGCGGCCTTGAGCATGCTGGCCATATGCCAGGGCCCCGGCGTGCAGGTGGTGGCATTGGTGCCGGTGGCCGGGCCGGTGCCACCGCCAATCATGGTGGTGATGCCGGCGGCGAGTGCCTCTTCGATCTGCTGCGGGCAGATGAAATGGATATGGGTGTCGATGCCACCAGCGGTGATGATCATGCCTTCACCGGCAATGATTTCGGTGGCCGCACCAATCAGGATGTCCACACCGGGCTGGATGTCCGGGTTACCTGCCTTGCCGATGGCGGCAATGCGGCCGCCCTTCAGGCCGATGTCAGCCTTGACCACGCCCCAGTGGTCGATGATGAGCGCATTGGTAATCACGGTATCCGCTACCTCGGCGGCCACGCACTGACCCTGGCCCATGCCGTCGCGAATCACCTTGCCACCGCCGAACTTCACTTCTTCGCCGTAAACGGTGAAGTCGCGCTCTACTTGTGCCCACAGGCCGGTATCAGCCAGTCGCACCGCATCGCCCGTGGTGGGGCCAAACATCTCGGCATAAGCCTGTCTGCTGATTTTCATAAGTCCCCCATCACCCGGCCCTGAAAGCCGAATACGCGGCGTGCGCCATCCAGCGCCACCAGTTCCACCGTGCGGGTCTGGCCCGGTTCGAAACGCACCGCCGTACCGGGGGCGATATTCAGCCGGAAACCACGTGCGACAGCGCGGTCGAAGCGCAGTGCGTCGTTGGCTTCGGCAAAGTGGTAATGCGAGCCGACCTGTATCGGCCGGTCACCACTATTGGCCACCTCCAGCTGCAAGGTGGCGCGGCCGACATTCATTTCGATATCGCCGCTGGCAAAGCGGATTTCTCCTGGAATCATCGCAATCTCCTGTTGGCGGGCTGCGTCAGACAATGGGCTGGTGCACGGTGACCAGCTTGGTGCCATCCGGAAAAGTGGCCTCCACCTGGATGTCCGGAATCATCTCCGGCACACCGTCCATCACTTGTTCGCGCTTGAGCAGCGTGGTGCCGTAGTGCATAAGCGCGGCCACGCTCTGCCCGTCGCGTGCGCCTTCCAGAATGGCGGCACTGATATAGGCCACGGCTTCGGGATAATTCAGCCGCAGGCCACGGGCCAGGCGGCGCTCTGCCACCAGCCCGGCAGTAAAAATCAGCAGCTTGTCTTTTTCGCGGGGGGTCAGTTCCATGGGGTGCTTTCTTGTCAGCTTGCCCAGATGCGCGGCTGGCTGGCTACGCGTCCGTGGCTGAAGGGATAGATCAGGTTGCGACAGCCTCGCAGCCAGTGATGGGCGGCTTCGGCACTGTCACCAATAAAGCGGGCCAGCCAGATGCCGGGCAGCTGACTGGCAGCGGCACGCCCGGCACAGGGCAGTTCCAGACAGGCCTGATGGATGTCTGGCGGCAGTGCCGGCCCGGCCCACAGCAAGGTAGCCAGCACGGTGTGGCCACCCATGCCCACCGGGGATGCCAACAAGGGGCTGTCACCGGGCACATGGTTGTGCTCGCACCACAGCAGGGTGTCGTCACGCCAGACTTCGCTGCCTTGCTGCCACAGGCCACGGTCAAAGTGTTCGGCACTGGCCGGGCGGCCCAGGCACATCACCTCGCCAGCCAGCAGGCGGGCATCGCCCTGCAGACGGAAGCAGTTGTCCAGCTGCACGGTACTGCCGGCATACAGAATGGTTTCCTGCGGCAGCCATTCCAGCAGGCTGCCTGGCTGCTGGCGCACTTGCAGCTGCTGGCCGGCCGGCCGACCGAAGCTGTCATACCATTTGGCCGCGCCGGGGCTGGTAAGCAGTACCTGGCTGTCTGCGGACAGATCGATATCCAGCATCAATCGGTCCCCGCCAGCCATGCCGCCCGGAGGATGCACCACAATGTGCTGGCACTGGCCATGCGCGTCGATGAAGTGTTTTTGCACCCGCAACGGCCCCTGGTGACGTCGATGCACCGGCACGGTGCGGCCTTGCACCAGGGCATAGCCCAATTCCAGTGCGGCATGCCAGCCGGCTTGCAAACCGGCAGGCAAGGCATTGGCCATGCTCAGCGCGTTCAGATTCATCAGCAGTCAATCAGCAAGGTGGATGGTGCAAGACTCAGCAATTAGCGTGCCGGGAGACAGGCTGGCAGCCTGCCGTGTCAGATGGCCAGCAGTTCGCGTACTCCGTCCCGCGCCATGTCGGCACCAGCTCCGCAACGTATCACCTCGCCGCGTGACATCACCATATAGCGATCGGCCAGTGCTTCGGCAAAGTCGTAGTACTGCTCCACCAGCAGGATGGCCATGTCGCGCCGGGCGGCCAGGTTGCGGATGACTTCACCTATCTGCTTGATGATGGACGGCTGGATGCCCTCGGTGGGTTCATCCAGCACCAGCAGCGATGGCTGGCTGACCAGCGCCCGGCCAATGGCCAGTTGCTGCTGCTGGCCGCCGGACAGGTCGCCACCACGACGCTGGCGCATGTCGTACAGCACCGGGAACATCTCGTACACCGAGGCCGGAATCTCGCGCCCGGCCTTGCCGCCAAAGCGCGCCAGCCCCATGCGCAGGTTTTCTTCCACCGTCAGCCGGCCAAAGATTTCCCGCCCCTGCGGCACATAGGCAATGCCGCGCGCCACGCGCTGGTGCGGCGCGCAGCGGCTGATGTCCTCTCCCTGCCAGCGGATGCTGCCGTTTTTGGCCGGCAGCTGCCCCATCAGGCAGCGCAGCAAGGTGGATTTACCCACGCCATTGCGGCCAAGCAGACAGGTCACCTGGCCGATTTCGGCTTGCAGGCTGACGCGGCGCAGAATGTGGCTGCCGCCGTAGTATTGGTCCAGTTCTTGTATGTCCAGCATGTCAGCGCCCCAGATAGACTTCGATCACCCGTTCATCCGCCTGCACTTGCTGCAGGCTGCCCTCGGCCAGTACCGCGCCCTCGGCCAGCACTGTCACCTTGCCGGCAATGCTGGCGATGAAATCCATATCGTGTTCCACCACCATCAGGGAATGGCGGCCCTTGAGGGTGAGCAGCAGCTCGGCAGTCTTTTCGGTTTCGGCATCGGTCATGCCCGCCACCGGCTCGTCCAGCAGCAATAGCTGCGGCTCCTGCGCCAACAACATGCCGATTTCCAGCCACTGTTTCTGGCCATGCGACAGCAGCCCTGCCTGCCGCGCCCGCTGCTCGCCCAGGCGGATCAGCATCAGCAATTCGTCGATCCGGTCACGCTGCTGCCCGGAGAGACGGGCGCGCAGACTGGCCCATACCGAACGCGGCCCGGCCAGCGCCAGTTCCAGGTTTTCCTGCACCGTCATCGCCTCGAACACCGTGGGTTTCTGGAACTTGCGTCCTATGCCCAGCTGGGCAATTTCCGCCTCGGAATGCTGGGCCAGATTGATGGTCTGGCCGAAAAAGGCCGAGCCGCTGTCGGCACGGGTCTTGCCGGTAATCACGTCCATCATGGTGGTCTTGCCCGCGCCGTTGGGGCCGATGATGCAGCGCAGCTCACCCACGCCGATGGACAGGGACAGACGGTTGAGTGCACGGAAACCGTCAAAGCTGACGCTGATGTCGTCCAGATACAGGATCTGGCCATGGGTGACATCCACCCCCGGCTGCAACAGGCGGCCACTGGCCGGGGTATCGCCATCCCAGCTTTCACGCTGTAGCACTTGCGAAGTAGTGACGGGCATCATGCCTTCTCCTTGTGACGGCGCAGCAGGCCCAGCAGGCCGCGCGGCAGGAACAGCGTGGTGGCAATGAACAGCCCACCCAGGAAAAACAGCCAGTATTCGGGAAAAGCCACGGTGAACCAGCTTTTGGCTGCATTGATGAAACCCGCGCCCAGTACCGGGCCGATCAGGCTGCCACGCCCGCCCACTGCCACCCAGATGGCAATTTCGATGGAGTTGGCCGGCGACATTTCCCCCGGATTGATGATGCCCACCTGCGGCACGTACAGCGCCCCGGCCAGGCCGCACAGCATGGCGGACGCCACCCAGATGAACAGCTTGTAATACAGCGGGTTGTAACCGCAGAACATCAGCCGCGACTCGGCATCGCGAATGGCGGTGAGGATGCGGCCGAACTTGCTGTTGACCAGCCAGAAACCGGCGGCCAGCGCAGCCACCAGCAGCAGCACGGTCAGCAGGAACAGCGTGGCGCGCGTGCCGGGCGCGGCAATGCCATAGCCGAGGATGCGCTTGAAGTCGGTAAAACCGTTATTGCCGCCAAAGCCGGTTTCATTGCGGAAAAACAGCAACATGGCGGCATAGGTGAGCGCCTGGGTCATGATGGAAAAGTACACGCCCTTGATGCGCGAACGGAAAGCCAGCCAGCCGAACACCAGCGCCAGCAGGCCGGGCACGCCCACCGCCAGACACAGCGCCCAGGCCAGATGCTCGCTGCCCTGCCAGAACCACGGCAGGGTTTTCCAGTCGAGAAACACCATGAAGTCCGGCAGGTCGCTCTGGTAATTGCCGTCATGGCCGATGGCACGCATCAGGTACATGCCCATGCCGTAGCCACCCAGGGCAAAGAACAGGCCGTGACCCAGGCTGAGCAGGCCGGTGTAGCCCCACACCAGGTCCATGGCCAGCGCCACGATGGCATAGCACAGGATCTTGCCCACCAGGGTGAGGGTGTAGGCCGACACATGCAGGCTGCTGGCCGGGTCCGTCCATAAATGCAGGGCCGGCATGGCCAGCAGCACGGCCAGTGCTGCGCCACCTGCCAGTTTCAGCGGCTGCGGCCCCAGACGGGTGGCCAGCCGCAGGGAAAGTGCGGTTTGCATGATGGTGCTCCTAGTCCAGTACCCGGCCCTTGAGGGCGAACAGGCCTTGTGGACGCTTCTGGATGAACAGGATGATGAAGCCGAGGATGAGGATCTTGCCCAGCACCGCCCCCAGCGACGGTTCCAGAATCTTGTTGACGATGCCAAGGCCCATGGCCCCGGTGACGGTCCCGGCCAGCTGGCCTACTCCGCCCAGCACCACCACCATGAAACTGTCCACGATATAGCCCTGCCCCAGTTCCGGGCCGACGTTGCCGATCTGGCTCAATGCCACACCGCCCAGCCCGGCAATGCCCGAACCCAGACCGAAAGCCAGCATGTCCACCTTGCCGGTGGGCACGCCCACGCTGTCGGCCATGCGGCGGTTTTGCGTGACGGCACGCACGAACAGGCCCAACCGCGTCTTGTTGAGCAGCAGCCAGGTCAGCACCAGCACGCCCGCAACAAAGGCGATGATGGCCAGCCGGTTATACGGCAGGGTGAGCGCCGGGGTGATTTCCCAGCCGCCGGACAGCCAGGACGGGTTGGCCACTTCCACGTTCTGCGCGCCAAACAGCATGCGCACCGCCTGGATCAGCATCAGGCTGATGCCCCAGGTGGCCAGCAGGGTTTCCAGCGGACGGCCATACAGATGGCGGATGATCAGCCGCTCCAGCGCCATGCCGATGACAAAGGTGACGGCAAAGGCCACCGGCAGCGCCGCCAGCAGATAGGCATCGAAAGCGCCCGGCCACCAGCTGCGGAACAGGTTCTGCACCACATAACTGGCGTAGGCGCCGATCATCAGCATTTCGCCATGCGCCATATTGATGACGCCCAACAGGCCGTAGGTGATGGCCAGCCCCAGGGCGGCCAGCAGCAGTACCGAGCCCAGGCTGATGCCGCTGAAGGCATAGCCCAGCATGTTGTAACGCCACTGGCTGGACTTGATGTCGGCCATGGCCTGACTGGCGGCGGCGCGCACGCTGGCTTCCGGCTCGCTGGCGGCGACTGTCAGCGGGGCCAGCAGGCTGAGGGTGGCCGGGTCGGCACTGTCGGCCAGGGTGTGGATGGCGCTCAGCCGCTGTGCGGCATCCGGGCTGGCCAGTTGCAGGCGGGCGCTGGCCATGTGCAGGGCCTGTCTGACCTGGCTGTCCTGTTCCTGCTGTTGCCGGCTCAGCAGCAAGGGCAGCAGGCCGGGGTTGGCACTGTCCTGCAAGGCCTGGATGGCGCTCAGGCGCTTGCTGCGGTCCGGGTCGGCCAGATCACCGGCCGCATGAAACGCCTCCAGCGCGCTGCGCACGCTGTTGTTGACCGGCAAGGCATCCAGACTGCTGGCATCGCCAGCCACCGGCTGGCCGTTGTCCACATCGCTGAGCTTGCCGTCAGCGCCTTGCAACAACACATGGTTGCCATCGGCGCTGGTAAACAGCCTGCCCTCTTCCAGCGCGGCAACCGCCTGACGGCGCGGGCCGTCGGCCTGCACCGTCCACTGGGTGATCAGCCCGGCACGGTCGGCCGGGTCGGCATGTGCCAGCTCGGACAGCGGGCTGGCCGCAGCCAGGCTGCTGCACAGTGACAGCAGCAGCAGGAACAGGGGTTTGAACAATTGCATGGTGCTTTCCTTACAGGATATGCCCGCCACCACCCGGACAGGGCAGCAGCGGGCAAGGGCGCGCGTCGTCCCGTGCTGCGCCTGAAACAATCAACCAGAGCGGCTGCTAAACAGGCACAGCAGGGATGTTGTCAGCCGCTGTTACTTGCTCTTCACCGGGGTGTCGGGCTTCTTGTCATTGCCCGGAATGAAGGGGCTCCACGGCTGCGCGCGGATCGGGGTCTTGGTTTTCCACACCACCGAGAACTGACCGTTAGGCTGGATCTCGCCAATCATCACCGGCTTGTGCAGGTGATGGTTTTTCGGGTCCATTTCCAGCGTGAAACCGGACGGGGCGGCAAACTTGATGCCGGCCATGGCCTTGGTGACGGCGGCGACATCGGTGGTGCCGGCTTTCTTCACTGCCTCGGCCCACATATTGATGCCCACATAAGTGGCTTCCATCGGGTCGTTGGTCACCAGCTTGTCGGCATTCGCGAGGCCCTTCTTCTTGGCCCAGGCGCGGTAGTCGGCAATCCACTTGCTGTTCACCGGGTTCTTCACGCTCATGAAGTAGTTCCAGGCAGCCAGATGGCCCACCAGCGGCTTGGTGTCGATGCCCTTGAGTTCTTCCTCACCCACCGAGAAGGCCACCACCGGCACGTCGGTGGCTTTCAGGCCCTGATTGCCCAGTTCCTTGTAGAAGGGCACGTTGGAGTCGCCATTGATGGTGGAGATGACCGCCGTCTTGCCACCGGCAGCGAATTTCTTGATGTTGCCGACGATGGTCTGGTAATCGCTATGCCCGAAGGGGGTGTACATCTCCTGGATGTCTTCGTCCTTCACGCCCTTGCTGTGCAGGAAGGCCCGCAAAATCTTGTTGGTGGTGCGCGGGTAGACATAGTCGGTCCCCAGCAGGAAGAAGCGCTTGGCACCGCCACCTTCCTTGCTCATCAGGTATTCCACCGCAGGAATGGCCTGCTGGTTGGGCGCAGCACCGGTGTAGAACACATTGGGCGACATTTCCTCACCCTCGTACTGCACCGGGTAGAACAGCAGGCCGTTCAGCTCCTCGTACACCGGCAGCACCGATTTGCGCGATACCGAGGTCCAACAGCCGAAGGTCACGGCCACTTTGTCCTTGCTCAGCAGCTGACGCGCCTTTTCGGCAAACAGCGGCCAGTTGGAGGCCGGATCCACCACGACCGGTTCCAGCTTCTTGCCCAGCACGCCGCCCTTGGCATTGATCTGGTCGATGGCAAACAGCGCCATGTCCTTGAGCGAGGTTTCCGAAATGGCCATGGTGCCGGATAGGGAGTGCAACACCCCCACCTTGATGGTGTCGGCGGCAAAGGCCGGCATGGACAGCAGGCCGGCGGCGGCCAGAACCAGCGGAGCGGACTTCAGAAAAGTGCGACGAGTGCTTGCCATGAGATTCCCCTGATGATGTGAGATGGATTGTTGCGCTGCGTCATCAAGGTAACCGCAGCCTGCGGCCGGAAAAATACGTTACATGACGTAGATGGCTACGCAGGCGGGCGACAAGGGCTGCTTGGCGCAGCGCCATGCCCTTGTGCTAGGCTGTCTCTCCCATTCCCCCCGGAGCTGTTCATGCTGCCACGCAGCGCCTGGCGTGATTTTGCCGCCGTCATCTTCAGTGTCGCCCTGCTGGGCCTGGGGCTGGGCAGTACCATGCCGCTGACCGCCCTCACCCTCACTGCCCGCGGTTTCAGCCCGGAAGTCATCGGCTGGACCGTGGCCGCCGGTGCGCTGGGCGGGGTGCTGGCCACCATGGCCGCCCCGGCGCTGGCGCTGCGGCTGGGGCGGCGCAATGTGATGCTGGGCTGCCTGCTGCTGGCCTCAATGTCGGTGATGCCGCTGCAATACCTGCAGTCGATTCCCGGCTGGATGCTGGCGCGCTTTTTGTTTGGTGCCGCCATGGCTCCGCTGTTCGTGCTGGGCGAAAGCTGGATCAACACCCTGGCTGGCGACCATGCGCGTGGCCGCATCGTCGCCATCTACTCCACCTGCTTTACCGCCTGCCAGGTGCTGGGACCGATGCTGACCGACTTGCTGGCCCGCTGGCCTGATCAGGCATTTCTCCTGTGTGGCGCGCTGTTTTTGCTGGGGATTCCGGGCATCATGCTGGCCCGGCCGGAAGCACGTGACGGCAGTCATCCGCAACATTCGGCGTCCACCACCGACGACAAGGCCAGCGACACCGGCTGGCTGGGCATTGTGCAAGCTGCGCCCGCCATTTTGCTGGGCACGGCGTTTTTTGCCTCTTTCGATACCGTGATGCTCAGCTTCCTGCCGCTGGTGGCGATGGAAGGCGGCATGAGCCAGAGCCGCGCGCTGGCATCCGCCTCCATCCTGCTGGCAGGCGATGCCACCTTGCAGTTTGGCATCGGCTGGCTGGCCGACCACCTTGGCCGTCGCCGGGTACACCTGCTGTGCGGGGTGCTGGTGTGCCTGCTGCTGCCCTTGCTGCCATGGATGATGCAGCTGCCGCTGCTGTGGGAGGCTTATCTGTTTGTGCTGGGCGCGTGTGCCGGTGCCATCTATACCTTATCCATGGTGGCCAGCGGCGAACTGTTCAGCGGTGCCGCCCTGCTGCGTGTTTCCGGGCTGATTTCACTGAGCTGGAATGCGTCCAGCAGCCTGGGCCCGGCTGCCACCGGTCTCTTGATGCAGCATGCCGGTTCGTCCTGGATGGTGGCCGTGCTGTGGGCCATTGCCCTGCTGTTTGTGCTGAGCGGCTGGCGGCAGCGGCGCGACACTGAGCGCTTGCCAATGCACTGACTTTTTCGTCAGGCTGCACTTTTTATTGGCTATTGACGGAAATCACCATGCAGCCAGCCAGACCAGTACCGCGGATACGCGCCCTGATTGCCCGCGAATGGCAGCAATTACGCAGTTTTCAAGCCAGCGACCGGCCATGGCAGATGCCGCTGACCGCCGCGCTGGCCACCGGCCTGCCGCTGTTGATTGCCGCCTGGACCGGCCACCTGGCCTTGGGCCTGCTGTCATCCCTGGGCGGCATGGCCTTTCTCTACCTGCCGGCCACGCCCATGCACCATCGCATGGTCACCATCATGGCCTGCAGCTTCGGTCTGATCGCCAGTTTCACGCTGGGCCTCCTCAGCCAGTTGCTGCCGCTGGCCACGGCCCCGGTGCTGGCTGTCATCACCATTCTGGTGACGATGATCTGCCGCTTTTACCGCCTGCCACCACCGGGCAGTTATTTCTTCGTGATGCTGGCTGCCCTTGCCGCCTACACCCCGGTACCCGTGCTGGAGATACCGCTGCGGGTTGGTCTGGTAGCCATGGGCAGCCTGCTGGCCTGCGTGCTGGCCTTCGGCTATAGCCTGCATGTGCTGCGCTGGCGCACGCCCAAACCGGTCCAGCCCTTGCCTGCGCCGGATTTCGACTTCGTGGTGATGGATGCGCTGATCATCGGCCTGACGGTTTTCCTGTCGCTGCTGCTGGCCGAATGGCTGCAACTGCAACGGCCCTACTGGGTGCCGGTGAGCTGCCTGGCCGTGCTGCAAGGAGCCAGCCTGCGTGCGGTGTGGAACCGCCAGTTGCAGCGGCTGCTGGGGACGGCACTGGGGCTGTTGCTTACCTGGGGTGTTTTCAGCCTGCCGCTGAACGCCTGGACGGTGTCGCTACTGGTCATGCTGCTGAGTGTGGTGGTGGAAACGCTGGTGGTGCGCCACTACGGCATGGCGGCAGTGTTCATCACGCCGATGGCGATATTGCTGGCCGAGGCGGCTCATCTGGGCCACGGGTCGGCCTTTGCCCTGATCGAGGCGCGCTTCTACGACACCCTGGCTGGTGGCCTGGTGGGCCTGCTGGGTGGACTGGCCCTGCACCTGCCAGCCTTGCGTCAGGGCATCAGCCGCCTGATCCTCCGCTTGCTGCCGGTGAAGGACGGCAGCTGAGTCCGTCCTTGTCATCCCACACATCGCATCGACCTGCAAGCGGCAGTAGGCAAAGCCGATGCAGCAACATCTCCGCCTCACCAGCCGGAAGGCATAAGGTGAGATGGCAGCGGCACGGCAGGCAAACACGCTATCATCAGGCTTGACTTAGAGTGCACTAGAAGCTTCAGGCTGAACCCCATGACTACACTGACCATCCGGCAAATGGCACGCGCCAGCGGGCTGTCCGCCCATACCTTGCGCTATTACGAGGACATCGGGCTGATAGACCCGGTACGCCGCAGCGCCAGCGGCCACCGCTGCTACAGCGAGCACGACCAGCGCTGGATTGCCTTTCTGCTGCGTTTGCGTGCCACCGGCATGTCGATACAGGACATGCTGGCCTATGCCACGCTGCGCCGGGACGGGCAGCAACTGGACAGTGTGGTCCGGCGTCAGCAGATGCTGCAACAGCATGTGCTGGCATTGGAAAACCGGCTGGCGGCATTGCAAGACAATCTGAGCGTGATGCGCGACAAGGTTGCCTTCTACACCGGACTTGCCAGCGCCTTGCAAGCAGACGCACAGCCTGACAGCACAGGAGCAGACCATGACCAACCCTCTTTACCAACAAGGCTGGAACCGCCTGCGTGAAGTCGACGCAGAGGCAGGCGAACGCGTGATTGCCAGCTTGCAGGACATCAGCCCGGACCTGGGGCGTTACATCATCGAATTCGGCTTTGGCGAGGTGTATTGCCGCCCCGGCCTTAGCCTGCAGCAGCGCGAGCTGGCCACCATTGCCGCGCTGACGGCACTGGGCAATGCCACACCGCAGCTGAAGGTGCATATTGCCGCCGGGCTGAATGTGGGCCTCAGCCAGCAGGAAATCCACGAAACCATCCTGCAGATGGCGGTGTATGCCGGTTTTCCGGCCGCGCTCAACGGCATGTTTGCGGCAAAAGTGGTGTTTGCCGAACATGACGGCTTGTGATTAACAGTTTCGGGCCAAGTGCGGCTGACAAACGCTGAGCAAACCGCGTAGCGAAGCCTGCCGCGGGGGGTTAGCGGACCTTACACATGCCCGCGCCCCAGCGCCATGGCGGCGGCAGAGGTGCGGGTTTCCACTCCCAGCTTGGCAAACACATGCTCCAGATGCTTGTTGACGGTGCGCGGGCTCATGCCAAGGATGTCGGCAATGTCACGGTTGGTCTTGCCCAGGCTCAGCCAGTGCAGCACCTCGGCCTCGCGCTGGGTCAGGCGGAAAGCCGCAATCAGCGCAGCCAGCGTGGCTTGCAGCCCTTCTTCGCGCAGCACCACCAGCCATTCCGGCTCGCCGGGAGTCAGATGAAAGCTGGCCAGCAGCTTCTGCCCGGCCTCACCCGGCCATTGACCGGGCAATTCTTCTCCTTGCAGCCTGGCCTGCCGGGCAAGCCTGGCCCAGCGCCACAGTGACTCCGGGGCCTGTTGATCCTCGACACCGAAGTAGCGTTGCAATAGCTGCCGGGCCAGCGCGGTTTGCCATACCAGCCGTCCACTATCCGGGTTCAGAGCCAGGGTGGCCTGACCAAAGGCATCCAGCGCGCTGCTGGCCTGCTGCATCTGGCGGGCATTGGCGGTGTGGGCGGCAATGCGTGCCAGCACTTCCGGCGGGCGCAGCGGTTTGGTGACATAGTCGGCCCCGCCGGCGGCAAAGGCCGCCACCACGTGTTCGCTATCGGTAAGGCCGGTCATGAACACGATGGGAATGGCGCGGGTGACAAAGTCCTGCTTCAGGCGACGCGCCACTTCAAAGCCATCCATGCCCGGCATCACCGCATCCAGCAGGATCACATCCGGCAGGCTCAGCCTGGCCCGCTGCAAGGCGGCTTCGCCATGGGTGGCCACCAGCACGGTATGGCCTGCTGCATCCAGCGCATCGTGCAACATTTGCAGGTTGTCCGGCATGTCATCCACGATCAGCACCAGCGCGCTGCGGTTGGCCGCCTGTTCCATCAGTCTTGCTCCATCAATCTGTTTCTTCCTGGTACTGCAACAAGCTGCGCAGTGCATCAAAGCGGAAGGCGTCCACCAGGCTCTGGGCACGGCGCAGGAATTCGCCATGTTCGGCCGCCTGTCCGGACAAGGTCTGCAAGGCCGCTTTTACTCCCTTGGGGTAACCCAGCTCCAGCGCCTCGCGCAGCGGGTGCAGCAAGGCGGCATCCGGCAGGGTGAGGCTGGCGGCGCTGGCATGCAGGCCTTGCAGCACGGTGTCGGGCATGGGCTGGCTGTCGGTCTGCCATTCCAGCTGCAAGCGCCTTCCCAGCCAGTCCAGAATGTCGTCGATGCGGATGGGCTTGACGAAGAAATCTGCCGGCAGAATGCCGACATCGTTGTCCTGCCCCTTTTCAAAGGCATTGGCCGAGATGATGGCCAGGGCGGCGGCATCTGCCATGCCTGCCTGCGCCTGACGAATGGCGCGCAAGGTTTGCCAGCCATCCATGCCGGGCATGGCCAGGTCCATGAACACCGCATGCGGGCTGAAGGCGGGCAGCAGCGCCAGACAGTCCTCCCCGTTGCTGGCCTCGGCCAGCTCAAAGCCCAGCGCTTGCAGCATGTGGCGCAGCATGGCGCGGTCCACCGCCTCGTTATCCACCAGCAATACACGGCGGCGCGACCCCAGATAGCCGGTACGCTGCTGGCGTGGCAGGGCCTGTTCGGCTTGCTGGCCGTGCAGGGCCGGCAGGAACAGCCGCACGGTAAACAGCGCGCCCTGCCCCGGCGTGCTGTCCAGGCGGATTTCCCCGCCCATCAGGTCGGTCAGCATCTTGCTGATGGTCAGGCCCAGGCCGCTACCGCCCTGCTGCGACTGGCGGCCGCGCTCGAAAGGCTCGAACAGCCGTGGCTGATCGGCCTCGGCAATGCCCGGGCCGGTGTCGCGAATGGTAAAGGTGGCCATTTCGCGCTGGTAGCGCAGCCCCAGGCTGACCTCGCCGCGCTCGGTGAACTTGACGGCATTGCCCAGCAGATTGATCAGGATTTGCCGTAGCCGCTTTTCATCCGCCCGCACCACCGTTGGCAGTTCGCCTTGCGGAACAAAGCTGAAATCCAGCCCCTTTTGCTGCGCCTGCAGGCTGAACATGGCCACCAGCTGGCGCATGAAGGCGGTGAAGTCCAGCGGGCGCATGTCCAGCGTCAGCTTGCCGCTTTCAATACGGGCGATGTCCATGGTGCCTTCAATCACCGACAACAGGTGGTCGCCACTCCTGCGCACCACCTCCACCGACTGGCGCGCCGCGGGCGGCAGGCTGGCATCGGCATGCAGGATTTGCGCATAGCCCAGAATGCTGTTGAGCGGGGTGCGCAGCTCGTGGCTGATGGTGGTGACATAGCGGCTCTTGGCCTGATTGGCTTGCTCTGCCGCCTCACGCGCTTGCTGCAATAGCTGGTCGGTCTGCCGGTGCAGGTCGATCTCGCGTTGCAGCAGGCCGGTCTGGCGGCGCGATTCCTCCTGCGCCACCTGTCGGCTGTTATGGGTCAGCACCATCCACCAGGCCAGCACGCTGCTGGCCAGCAGCAAGACGGCAAACAGGCGGAACAACAAACCGCCCAGCCCGGCTACCGCGCCTTCCTGCACGGCGATGAAGTACAAGAGGCCCAGCAACAGCAGCCAGAAGGTGCTGATACCGGCCATCAGCAACAGGTAATGCCCCAGCCCGCGTTGCAGATAGGGCTGCAAGCTCCGTGGCAGCAGCCGCTGCAACAAGCCCTGCCATTGCGCCGCCAGCGTGGCCTGCGGCTTGCACAAATCGCCGCAGCGTACGTCCAGCGTGCAGCACAGCGAGCAGATATGCCCCTGATACGCCGGGCAAACCACGATGTCCTCCGCTTCATACTCGCGCTGGCACAGCACGCAGCGGTGATGGGCGTGCGCACTGGCCGAGGGGCGGCGCGCCAGGTAGTAACGCCCGCCACTAAGCCAGGCAAACAAGGGCGAGAGCAGCAGCGCCGCACACATGGCCACCAGCGGGGACAGCGCCTGTGCCACCTCGCCCAAGGCCCCCAGATGGGCGGCCACCGCCAGCAGCGACGCCAGCGTCATCGTGCCCAGCCCCACCGGATTGATGTCGAACAGATAGGCCCGACGGAACTCGATGCCGCGCGGACTCAGGCCCAGCGGCTTGTTGATCAGCAAATCCGCCACCACGGTCATGATCCAGGAAATGGCGATATTGCTGTACAGCGCCAGCACCTGACCCAGTGCCTGGAATACCTCCAGCTCCATCAGCAACAGGGCAATCACGGTGTTGAACACCACCCACACCACCCGCCCCGGATGGCTGTGGGTGAGGCGGGAAAAGAAATTTGACCACGCCAGGCTGCCGGCATAGGCGTTGGTGACGTTGATTTTCAGTTGGGAGACGATGACAAACAGCGTGGTGGCGGCAATCGCCAGCTTGCCGTCGCTGAACACGTGGGAATAGGCAATCAGATACATCTGGTTCGGGTCCACCGCCTTGGCCAGCGGCACCGCATTGCGCAGGGCCAGCCAGGCCAGCAGTGCGCCACCCAGCATCTTGGCCACCCCCGGCAATACCCAGCCCGGCCCGCCCAGCAGGCAGGCCAGCCACCAGCTGCGGGCATTGCCGGCAGTGCGCGGCGGCATGAAGCGCAGGTAGTCGGCCTGCTCGCCCATCTGGGTGATCAGCGCAATGCCCACGGCAAAGGCCGCACCAAAACGGCGCAAATCAAACTGCATGCCTGTGCCCTGCGCACCAGGGTAATGCCACAGGCCTTGCAGGGCTTCGGGTTCCTGCCACAGCAAACAGGCATAGGGCAATACCAGCAGCAACAGCCACAGGGGTTGGGTCCAGCTTTGCAGGCGGCTGATGGCCGTGACGCCGTGGGTAACCAGCGGCAGCACCAGCAAGGCACACAGCAGGTAACCGGCTACCGGCGGAATACCGAAACCCAGTTCCAGCGCATAGGCCATGATGGCCGCTTCCAGTGCAAAGAAAATGAAGGTGAAGGAAGCGTAAATCAGCGAAGTGACGGTAGAGCCGATATAACCGAAACCCGCGCCACGGGTAAGCAGATCCATATCCACCCCGTAGCGGGCGGCATAAACGGAAATGGGCAGCCCGGCCAGCAGAATCACCAGCCCGGTCAGCAGGATGGCGAGAAAAGCATTGAAAAACCCGGCTTGCACCAGCATGGTGGCGCCCACGGCTTCCAGCACCAGAAAAGACGCAGCCCCGCCCAGCGCGGTATTGGCCACCCGCCACAGCGACCACTGGCGGAAACGGCGCGGGGTAAAACGCAGGGCGTAGTCTTCCAGCGATTCACGCGCCACCCAGCTGTTGTAGTCACGACGCAGCTGGATGACTTGCTGGGGCGGCGAAGGCGGTGGCTTGGACACGGTGCATTCCTGCAAGACAGATCAACTGGCCAACGCAAGAAGCCTGCCAGCCGTTCAGGCCAGCCGCAGCAGGACAACGCCCGACAACATCACCAGCGCGGCCAGCAGGCGCAGTCGCCCGGTGTGTTCGCCCAGCACCAGCCGCGCCAGCAACAAGCCGAACAGGATGGAGGTTTCCCGCAATGCCGCCACCACGGCAAGCGGTGCCTGGGTCATGGCCCACAAGGCCAGGCCATAGGAGCTGATGGTGCCCAGCCCGCCCAGCAGGCCACGCCACCAGTCGCGCCGCAAGGCCGCAGCCAGTGCTGCCGGTTGCCGCAGCGCAGCCCACAACGGCAAGGGCAAGCCGCACAGCAGGAAAATCCACAAGGTATAACTGGCCGGTGCTGCGGACAGCCGCACGCCCACGCCATCCACCAGGGTGTAGCCGGCAATCACCAGGGCATTGAGCAAGGCCAGCCCTACCCCATTACGCCGCCCACGCGGCACCGAACAGGCCATGCCCAGCAAACCGGCGCACAGTACGCCGATACCGGCCAAGGCCATGCCGCTGAGCTGTTCACCCAGCAGCGCGACATTGCACAGCGCCACCAGCAAGGGCGCAGTACCGCGCATCACCGGGTATACCAGCCCCAGCTCAGCCTGGCCGTAGCTGCGGGCGATCAGCCACAAATACAGCAACTGCAACAAGACCGAAGCGGCAATACACGGCCAGCTGGCCACGGCGGGTGTCGGCAGGAATGGCAGGGCGCACAAGGCCAGCAGGCTGGCAAAGCCCGCCACCAGCACGGTGCCGAACCAGGCCGAGGTTGCGGCCTTGATCAGGGTATTCCAGCTGGCATGCAGGCAGGCGGCCAGCATCAGCAGGGCGAAAACACTGCCGCTCATGCTGGCCTCCGTCTGCGGGCTGCATTTTTCATGCGCTTGTTCCGTCCGGGTCTGGCGGCAGATAGCGGGCCAGCAGATTCAGGAAGGCTGCCGCCGCAGGGGTGGGGCTGTCGTGACTGGCCAGATACACCCGGCGCCGCGGGCCGTCGCGCACCGGCCGCGCCACCAGACCGGCATGTTCGCCAGCCCCCAGCGCGGGCACCATGGCCACGGCACCCAATGAGTGCACCAGGCTGATCAGCATGTCGGCATGGTTCACCTCGAACGCCACCCGCCTGCGGATGCCCTGCACAGCAAAAGCCATGTCGGTTTGCAGGCGCGGCCCGCTGCCTGCCGGCCAGTCCACCAGGGTGCAAGCAGCCAGCTGCTGCAAATCCAGCTGTGGCAAGGCGGCCAGCGGGTGGTCCGGACGCAGCAAGGCCAGCAAGGGCTCCTCCCACAGCAAACGGGCATCCAGCCCCAGCACCGGCTCCCCCGGCCACACGCCAAGAAAGGCGACGTCGATCTGCTGCACGCGCAGTTCTTCCATCATCACATCGCTCATGCGCATGGCCAGCTGCACATCCACCTGCGGATGACGGCGGTGGTACTCCGCCAGCAAGGCGGGCAAATCCAGCCGGCCAAGCGTGGAGATACTGCCAATGCGCAGGCTGCCACGGATTTCACCGGTAGCGGCCGCCATTTCGTCTTCCAGCCTTTGCGCCGCTTCCCGCACCTGACGCGCATGCTTGACGAAAGTCTGCCCGGCAGGAGTGAGCGTGACCTGGCGCGAGGTCCGTTCGAACAGCCGGGCACCGAACTCCTGTTCCAGCCGGGCAATCTGGTGGCTCAGCGCCGATTGCACGGTATGACAGCGCTCGGCGGCACGGGTGAAGTTTTCCTCTTCGGCCACCGCCAGCACGTAATCAATCTGGCGCAAGTTCATTCAATCCATCTCGTTTCACGATGAAAAACATGAAAACAATACATTGGAGTCATTCTTTAGGCCAGTAGATACTGCCCCGGCATGCATTAATTGCCGCTGACAAAACAGCGTAGTGTCCCTGGGGCAAAGCCTGCCGACGCCGACAGTACAAGGGTACGGCAAGGAGGCGCAACGCAGCAGCAGGGGTTTTGTTAGCGGCTCTGACAACACCCTGCGCAGTCACACCGAAAGCCAACACATGCAAACCACCCACACCCTCCCCCACCCCGGCCATGAACATGGCGGGCTCAGCCCGCTGCTGATGTGGCTGATGACGGTAGCCACCGGTCTTGCCGTGGCCGGTAATTATTACGCCCAGCCCTTGCTGCCGGAAATCAGCCGGGAACTGGGCATCCGTGCTGCCAGTGCCGGTAGCATCATCACCACGGCGCAGCTGGGCTATGCGCTGGGCTTGCTGCTGATTGTGCCGCTGGGCGACATGCTGGAGCGGCGACGGCTGATTCTCGTGATGATGTTGCTGGCCAGTTGCGGCCTGTTGATCAGCGCCACGGCAGGCAGCATCAGCCAGCTGTTGCTGGGCACGGCAATAGCCGGCGTGTGTTCGGTGGTGGCGCAAATCCTGCTGCCGCTGGGTGCCAGCCTGGCCAGCGAAGCCGAGCGTGGCCGGGTGGTGGGTACCATCATGAGTGGCCTGCTGACCGGCATTTTGCTGGCCCGCACCGTGGCAGGCAGCCTGGCCGACCTGGGCGGCTGGCACACCGTGTACTGGTGCGGCACCGGCGGCATGCTGCTGATGACGCTGGTGCTGTCCCGTCAGTTGCCGCACACGCCTGCCACACCGGGCTTGCGCTATGGACAGCTGCTGCAGTCGGTACTGCGCCTGTTTGCGGAAGAACCCAGCCTGCGCCTGCGCGGCCTGCTGGGTGCCATGTCCTTTGCCACCTTCAGCGTAATGTGGACTTCGGTCGCCTTCTTGCTGTCTGCGCCGCCATTCGGCTTTTCCAACAGCACCATCGGTCTGTTCGGCCTGGCCGGGGCCGCCGGGGCCTTGTCGGCCAATATCGTGGGACGGCTGAGTGACCAGGGCCGTGGCGCGCTGGCTTCACGGCTCAGCCTGGGCCTGATGTTGCTGGCCTGGCTGCCGCTGGCGCTGGCACCGCATTCGATTACCGCCCTGCTGCTGGGCATCCTGCTGCTGGACCTGGGGGTGGCGGGCTGCCATGTCAGCAATCAGGGGGCGATTTACCGCATCCGGCCAGAAGCCCGTAACCGGCTGACCTCAGCCTACATGACCAGCTATTTCATCGGCGGGGCTGTCGGTTCGCTGGCCTCAGCCTGGGCCTATGGTCACTGGGGCTGGATGGGTGTGGTGCTGGCCGGGGCAGCGTGCAGCCTCACCGGCATCTGCGCCTGGGCACTGTCCGGCCCCCGCCATCATGGCCTGACTGGCTGAGGGGACAGTACCTGGCAGTCATGGTCCTGCACATCCCCCTCGGAGGAAGCAAAGTTGCCGGCCAGCACATCCGCCTTGCTGGCCAGTAGCCAGAAACCCGGCCCGTCGGCGAGGCGGGTAGCAATCACCGCCAGCGTGTAGCTGCCCATCTGCCCGCTGGCACCGGCCACCTCATCGGCCAGCAAACGGAATGGCTGCACGCCATCCAGTGTTTCACCCGGCACTGCACGCGCCAGATAGGCATGGCCGTTGATGCCGTCCGCCAGCGGCTGCCACTGCAGTCCGATGCCTGCCTGCTGCAAACGGGCGGGTAACTCTGGCCGGACGCAGGAAACATGAATGTGCAGCTGGTTCTGGCTGCGGCCCCATTGCGAGTTCACCGTCAACGCCACCGCCTCGCGCGGCAGCACACTGCCATGCAGCCGCTCCATCCACTGCCTTGCCTGCCAGGCGGCAGCCCAGTAGTCCGGTGCATCCGCCTGCAATAGCAGCGGGCTTTCAATACCGGTGACCCGCGCGGTGGGAATCAGCAGATATTGCAAAACGCCGTGGATGTCCTTGAGGATGGCATGCCCTTGCGGCTCACCCTGCGTCATGTCCAGCGCGGCACACGGGGCCGGGTCCTGCGTCTGCTGCCAATGCGGCACGCATTGCTGATGCACGATATTCCACAAGGCATCGGCATTGGCGGCATGCACCGCCCACGACACCAGCAAGCCAAGCAGCGCCAGCACGACACTGCCGCGGAAGATTTTCACCGTCATGGAATGATGCTTTCGCCAAAGGAAAAACCGCATGATCAATCAGGCAGCTGACAAACCGTCGCTCAGCGCGGCGGCAGCAGGCTGGGCAAGGGCCAACGCTTGACCGTCCACTGCGCATACAAGCCCAGCAAGCCTGCCAGACCCAGCGATACCACGAAATAACCGGCAGGCCCGACGGATGCCATCACCGCCGAACACAGCAAGGGCCCCAGCGTGCCACCCAGCGCATACACCATCAGCAAGGACGCGCTGATTTCCACCCGGTGGCGTGGCGGCATGGCATCGTTGGCAATACCGCTGAGCGTGCCGTAGAAGGTAAAGGCAATCGCCACGTACACCATCACCAGTGGCAGCATCCAGCCCGAGCCGGTCAGCAGGATCAACACCAGCGACAACACCGCCACCACCAGTGCCGAGTAGGCCAGCAACTGGGCACGGTCGCTGCTGTCCGCCCATTTGCCCATCGGCCATTGCAACAGCGGTGCGGCCAGCAAGGCCATGCCCATGAAACCGGCGATATCAGCCGCCGACCTGCCCAGCTGGCTGAGCATGGCGGGCATCATGGTATAAAAGGCACTGTTGAAACAGCCAGCCAACAGCGCACCCACCAGACTGAGCGGTGCACGCCGCCCCAGCAGACGCAAGGTACGCAGCGCCCGTGCCAGCACATTGCCGGCAGCCGGTGCCGACAAGGCCTGCGGCCGTTGCCCGGTAAGCGTGACCGGAATGATGGCCAGCGAAAACAGCATGGCCACAATGATGAAGGCCCAGCCAGGCTGGCTGAACGGCAGCTTGAGCAGCCACTGCCCGGCACTGGCGCCCAGATAGCTGATGATCAGGTACAGGGAAAACAGCTGGCCACGCTGGCTGTTGCTCACACAGCCGTTCAGCCAGCTTTCCACCACCATGTAGATGCCCACCATGGCCAGGCCATTCCCCAGCCGGGCCAGCAGCCATAGCCAGGGGGAAGTAAACAGGGCCTGACACAGGGTCAGCACGCAGATCATGGCGGTAAGCGCGGCAAAGGCGCGGTGATGGCCATACTGGCGGATCATGCCGCTGCAAAAGAAACCGCCAATGAAAAAACCGGCATAGTAGGCCGACTGCACCATGCCCGCCACGGCCACCGGCACGCCATTGGCCAGCAGGCTGAGCGAGGTTTCGGTATTGCCCAGCGCATTGCCCACCACCAGCAAGGCATAGGCCAGCAACAGGCTGGCCACCGCCCGCAGCATGCTGCGCCAGCTACGCTCCACCACCATCACGCCTTCCATTGCCATGCCACCCCTTGCCACGCCATTTCAAAACAATGTCATTATCCATGACAAACCCAGCCCTGACTTGCCATCAATCGACAGCTACGCTGCTTTGTTCAGCATTCCGCACGCATGCCGCTGCAAACAGAAAACCGCCCACAGTTAAAGTGGGCGGTCTGCCATGTGCCGCACTGCGGCAAGCAATCACGCTGCGCCTGGCTGTCGTGCCGTTTTCCGACAGCACACTGCACATCAGCAGCAGGTCGGGTGAGCATAGCATCCGGTATGCCAGGCTGCACCCGCTGGGAACCCCAAGGCAAGGCGAAATGCAAAATCAGGCCAGCCGTTGGCTCAGCCTATGCGCGCGGCCAGCTGGCGCGCCGCCTGGATCAGGGGGCTGGAATAACTGCGGCTTGCCTGTTCGCTCAGTTCATTGCTGGCAACGCAAATGCTGATGGCGGCAATCGGCTCATGGCTCAGGTTCACCACTGGAGCAGCCAGACAGCTGACGCCACTTTCGATTTCATCATGCGTCACGGCATAACCCAGGCGCTGGGCACGCTCCAGCTGGGTGCGCAGCTCCGGTGGTGCAAGCAGGTATTCGCCATCCAGATACGCTTGCAGATAATCCTTGCTGCGCAGGCTGAGAATGGCCTTGCCAGCAGCGGCACGGTGCAAGGGCAAGGTCTGGCCGATATAAGCGTGAAAACGATGGCCGAGTGCGGACTCCAGCTTGGCCACCACGACCACGGTATTACCCACCGGAATGCTCAGCAGCACCGTTTTGTGTACTTCGTTCTTGAGGATTTCGGCAATCGGGTGGAAATAGGGAATGATGCTTTGCCGGCCATAAATGGAGGAGGCCATCTGGAAAATCCTGGAGCCGATGGCGTAGGACTTCTTGCGCCCCGGGTCCATCACCACCAGCTGGGCCTGTAACAGGCTGCCCAGAATACGGTAACAGCTGGCGACAGGAATACCGGTTTGCGCACTGATCTCGGCCTGGGTCAGCGGATAGGAGGCATTCACCAGCAACTGCAAAATGGCAATGGAGCCGTCGACAGCGGGGGCGGTTGGTCGCGCGGGCAAGATGCGTTCCTGTGACAAAGCCCTGCGCTGTCGGCGGTGACGGCCTGCGCAGGGCCTGGTTGATAACAATGCGGATGCCAAGCGGCTCAGTGCCAGTCCTGCAAAATCATCTCGGCCGCCTTTTCCGCCACCATCATCACCGGTGCATTGGTATTGCCGGAGGTGATATTGGGGAAGATGGAGGCATCCACCACCCGCAGCCCGGCAACTCCATGCACTTGCAGCCGGTGGGAGACAACAGCACTGGCCGGATCCGGCCCCATCGCACAGCTGCCGCACAGATGATAGATGGAACCGGACTCCTCGCGGAAGAAGCGCAGCATGCTGTCGTCGTCGTCCACCCTGCCTGCCGGAGAAACCTCCTCCACCGTAATGCGGCGCAAAGCCTCCGCCTGCATCAGGCGACGGATGAAACGGCTGCCCTGCACGGCTTCGCGCCGGTCCTTGTCGGTAGACAGGTAATTGGGACGGATGCTGGCAGGCCGCGCCGGGTCGGCACTGCTGATGACAACCGAACCCCGGCTGCTGGGGCGGCAGGGATTGAAGCACACCAGAAAGCCCGAGTAAGGTTCCGGCTTGAGTGCCGCCCTGGCATCCTTGGGAATGCTGTAGGACAGCGGATTGAAATACAGTTGCAGATTCGGCCGCTCCTCCTCTTCACTGCCACGGAAAAAGCCCCCGGCCTGATTCACACTCAGCGCCAATGGCCCCTTGCGGGTAAGGCCATAGCGCAGCGCCGCCATCCCCTGCCCCCACAGGCTGCCCAATTCATCATTCAGCGTCTTGCAATTGGCGCGGTAGTAAAAGGACACGCACAGATGGTCTTGCAGATTCTGCCCCACCGCCGGCAGGTGCCGGCGCAGTGGAATGCCCAGTTCTTGCAGCAAGACGGCATCGCCAATGCCCGACAATTGCAGCAGCTTGGGTGAGTCCACCGCACCGGACGCGACAATCACTTCCTTGCTGGCAAAAAAGCGGCGTGCCACCCCGTTTTGTCTGACCGTAACGCCGTTGGCACGCCCGGCAGTGTCAAACAGGATGGCTTCGGCCTGACAGTGGGTTTCGACCGTGAGATTGGCCCGCCCCATGGCCGGGTGCAGATAGGCCAGCGCACTGGATGCACGCTCGCCATGCCGGATATTTGCCTCGTAAATGCCCGCCCCTTCAAACCGGGCGGCGTTGAAATCGTCATTCAGCGGCAAACCCAGCTGCTGGCAGGCTTCCAGATAGTTCTGGCAGATGGGGTGCGCCTGCTCCCGCATCGGCGTAATGCCGATCAGCCCCTTGTTGCTGCGCCATGCGGTTTCGCCAGCCGGGTGGTTTTCCAGCTTCCTGAAGTACGGCAGCACATCGCGAAAGCCCCAGCCCGGATTGCCTGCGGCTTCCCAGTCGTCGAAATCTGCCGGCTGCCCGCGCACATAAATCATGGCATTGATGGCACCGGAACCACCCAGCACCTTGCCGCGAGGTGCATACAGCTTGCGCCCGGCAAGGTTTGCCTCCGGCTCGGTGTAATACATCCAGTTGGTTTGCGGGTTGTAGTAGTTCTTGACGTAGCCCACCGGCAGACGGAACCAGAAGGAATCATCCTTGCCACCGGCTTCCAGCAACAATACGCGATGCTGGCCGGACTCGCTCAGGCGGCTGGCCAGGATGCATCCGGCAGAACCCGCCCCCACGATGATGAAGTCGAATTGTTGGCTCATAGGCTTTTATCCGTGTTCCAGCGGTTTTTCCAGGCGTCGGATGACTGCGTCCGCACATCAAACGGCTTGGGGTCCATCAGCAGGTGCAAACGCTCTCCCACATAGGGCGAGTGCGCCTTGACCACGTCCATGTTCAGTTCCACGCCAAGGCCAGGCTCGGTTGGCGGAATGATGAAACCGTCTTCCCAGCGGATAGGCTGCTTGAGCACCTGGGAATGGAAACCATCCCAGGTCATGATGCTTTCCTGGATCAGGAAATTAGGCGTGGCGGTGGCCAGTTGAATGCTGGCCGCAGCACCCACCGGCCCGTTGTACAGATGCGGGGCAATCTGGGCGTAATGAGCTTCGGCCATGCCGGCAATTTTCTTGGCTTCCAGAATGCCGCCCACCCTTCCCAGATTCATCTGCAAGATGGAAGCCGCGCCCTTTTGCAAAAGCTCATGGAATTCATACTTGGTGGTCAGGCGCTCGCCGGTGGCAATCGGGATGCTGGTCTTGCGGGCCACTTGCGCCATGGCGTCGGCCTGACCGGGCGGCACCGGCTCCTCGAACCATAGCGGGTCGTATTTTTCCAGCCTCTTCGCCAGACGGATGGCGGAGGCCGGCGTCATCTGGCCATGGGTGCCGAACAGGAGATCGCACTTGCTGCCGACGGCCTCGCGAATCCTGCGGCAGAACAATTCGCACTGGTCCATCACCTCCAGTGACAGGTGGTGGCCGGAATACACGGTATAAGGCCCGGCTGGGTCAAACTTCAGTGCGGTAAAGCCTTGCTGCATGTACTGTGCGGCACACTCTGCTGCCAGGTCGGGGTCGTCGTAGTCGTACTGACCGTGGGCATTTTCGGGATAAAGATAGGTGTAGGAGCGCAGGCGCTCATTCACCTTGCCGCCAATCAGCTGGTAAACCGGCTGATTGGCCGCCTTGCCGATGATGTCCCAGCAGGCCATTTCCAGACCGCTGGTGATGCCCATCATGGTCAGGTCCGGGCGCTGGGTGAAACCGCTGGAATAACACTCGCGAAAGAAGCGCTCCACCTGATGCGGGTCATGATTGAACAGATAGCGCTCGAAGACGTCGTTGATGGCAGGCACCATCACCGTGGGATGGAAGGTGGCGGCATAGACCTCTCCCACGCCTTCAATGCCACAGTCGGTTTTCAGCGTGACAAAAATCCAGTACATACCGCCAACATGCGGCGGAGGAACTGCCACGACATGTGTTTCCATGGAGATGATTTTCATCACACAGACTCCCGTTGTTTATTCAGTTGTTTGAAATAAAACACCGCAATCGTGCCCAGCAGGCCGCAGCAGGCGATATAGGCGAAATAGAAGCGGGTGCCATCGATACCGGGGTAATGCGCGGCAAACGCGGTATTGATCATGGGCAGGAAAATGTCCGGCAAATAGCCGATGACCGAAATCAGGCCAATGGCCAGTCCGGTTACGGATAACGGCACCCGGCAGGCATCCAGCAAGGACCAGTACAAGCCGCGGATGGCATAGGTGAGCACGCCGATCAGCAGCACCAGCGCCAGCAGGAAATACATTCCGCCACTGCCAGGGAAAAAGATCAGGCCACACAGGCTGAGCGAGGCAAACAGCATGCACAGCCCCAGAACGCCCTCCTTGGAAAAACGGTCGCCCAGAAAACCGCCGCCAATCCCGCCGATGGGACGCATCCACAATTTGGTGACGGTAATGAAACCGGCCGCCACCGCGCTCATGCCATAGCCCTGCTGCAAGTAGGCCGAAAAGGAATAGGTGGCCCAGAACAGCTGATAACCACAGAAAATGATGACAGCCAGCAGCCAGACTTGCGGGATGCCCAGCAACAGCCGCAAATCAGCCAGCACATTGCTCTGGCGCGCAGCCCCGCTGTCGCGCTCCGCCACGCCCTTGTCCAGAAACAGCAGAATCAGCACGGCAATGGCCAGACAGGTAAAGGAATACAGATAAATCACCTGCCGCAATGCCAGCTTTGCCTCGTCGCCCTGCTGGACATGAAAGGCAAAGATGGCCAGCGCAATGGAGGCCAGCACCGCCTCGACCAGGCCACGGCCGCCATCCAGAATGCCAAAGAAACGCCCTTGCTCATTGGCGGCGGCCAGCATCTTCACCCCCTTGAGCAGTGCCGCCCAGAAGGTCAGCCCGGCAGCCAGCCCCCAGCCGACAAAGATGATTTCCAAAGCCTGATAGGCCGGAAAGGTGGCAAACCACAGCCCCAGACCACCCACAACAGACAAGGAAAAGGAAATCAGCAAGCGCGGCGGGAAGCGGTCTGCCAGCCAGCCGCTGGGCAAGTAGCTGACGGCGTACACCACGCCGAGCATGGAATAAAACACGCCCAGATCGCTGCTGCTGATGTGGAAGCTTTGCAGGATGGTGGTTTCAAAATTCTGCCGCAGGTACAGCAGCGGATAGATGGCACCAGCGGCCAGCAGCAGCAGGCCGAACTGGAAAAAGCGCAAACGATTGCGGGCATGCAGCGGCGACGCTGCAACCATGGTGTCAGCATGTTTCATCTTGATGGTGTCTCCTGCTGCACCGCAGGATTTGTGGCTGGCCTTATGCGTTGGCCATCCTGTCGTGTGCAGACTTGTTGTGATTCCGGATGAATGACCGGGAGGAAGATCAGTATTTCAGGACGACCAGCCGCGTCTGGGTGAACTCCAGCATGCCGTGCTTGCCATCGTCGCCCCCCAGACCGGAGCGTTTCCAGCCGGCGTGATAGCCCTGATAGGGGTCGGCCGGGGTGCGGTTGACATACAGCTCGCCCGCTTCGATGTGGTTGGCAAAACGCATGGCGGTGCGGTAGTTTTCGGTGAACAGCACCGAGGCCAGGCCAAACTGGTGGTCATTGGCCAGCTGCAAGGCCTCTTCTGCCGTGCTGTATTTCAGGACACACAGCACAGGACCGAAAATTTCTTCCTGTACGATTTCCATGTCCTGACGGCAGCCGGTGAGCAAGGTAGGCGGGTAAAAAAAGCCAGGGCCTTGCGGTATGAAACCGCCGGTTTCCAGCACCGCGCCATCATCGACAGCCCGCTCGACCATCTGGTGGATATTGAGCCGGGTGGTCGCATTCACCAGCGGACCCATGTAGTTGGGATGCCGGGCCCGATTGCCGTACTGGCGTGCCGCAAAGCGCTCCTTGAGCAAGCGCACAAAATCGTCGTACACGCTTTCCTGCACATACACCCGCTCCACCGAGGTACACAGCTGGCCGCAGTGGCTGAGGGCGGATGCCACGATGTCATTGGCTGCCTGCACCAGCCTGGCATCCGGCTCGATGATGGCCGGGGTCTTGCCACCCAATTCCAGCGATGACCTGGCAATATTCACCTGGGAATATTCCAGCACCTTGCGGCCGGCCCCGACGCTGCCAGTGAGGGTGATCATGCCCACACGCGGATGCGTGCACACCGCTTCGGCCACCACATGGCTCATGGTCAGGATATTCACTACCCCGGCAGGCAGGCCGGCATCCAGCACCGCCTGGGCAATTTCAAAGGCTGAACAAGGCGTGTTGTTGCTGGGCCGCACCACCACGGTATTGCCGGTGATCAGTGCTGGCGCAATCTTGCGCAGCAAGGTGTAGACAGGGAAGTTGAACGGAATGAGGCAGACCACCACGCCAATGGCCTCGCGCATCAGCAGCAGGTTTTCCTGCGGGTTGTCGCTGGGGATGACCTCCCCTTCGATACGTCTGGCCCATTCGGCGTGAAAGCGGGTGATTTCAGCCGCATAGCCAGCTTCGGCCATGGCATCACTCAGGCTCTTGCCAGACTCATCCGCCAGTGCGGCACCAATCTGCGGTGAACGCGCCTGTAGTGCCTCTGCCAGTTTGTGCAAATACTGTGCACGCTCACAGGCAGGCAAGGCTGCCCAGCCTTTTTGTGCAGCTGTTGCTGCCTCGACTGCCGACAGCGCTTCGGCAGTGGTGGCAGCGGACACCTGCGCACAAGGCTGGCCGGTGGCAGGGTCCGCCACGATGAAACCGACATCGCTCTCGGGCTGGACAAAGCGGTTGTTGATGAAATTCTGATAGCACTGCATGGGGCCAAACTCCTTGACTAGAGTATTGGCTCCATCAAACCAGTCACCTATCCCGCGGTCAAAATAATTCCATGGATGAACATTTAATTTCACCCATGAAATTTACTGCCTTGCAGGACAGTCAGACCGTCAGAAAAAACCTGCATTTACAGCAGCTTCATTCACTCCTGGCGACGCCGCCAGGCAGCCAGCTCGCTCAGTCGCAAGCCACGCGGAAAAGGCCGGTGCTTGCCATGGGCAATACGCTGTGAGCGGTAAATGCCGCTATGGCCTGAAAAATAATAACTGGCCACGCAGGCCAGCGCGGCGTAGATACCCACCTCACTGCCAAACAGCTCCATCGCCATGATGGTGGAAGCCAATGGCGTGTTGGCCGCCCCGGCAAATACCGCGACAAAGCCCAGCCCGGCCAGCAGGGAGAACGGCAGATGCAATAGCGGCGACAGGGCATTGCCCAGCGTGGCGCCGATGAAAAACAGCGGCGTCACTTCCCCGCCCTTGAAGCCGCTGGCCAGTGACAGTACGGTCAGCCCCAGCTTGGCGGCAAAGTCATAGGCAGGCAGCGGCTGGGTGAAGGCATCCACAATGGTGGGAATACCCAGCCCGATAAAGCGCTCGGCACCGCTGGGCCAGACAATGGCCACCAGCAACACACCACCCAGCAAGGGCCGCAAGGGCGCATAGGACACATGGCGCTTGATCAGTGCCGACAAGGCATGGGTGCTGTTGGCAAACAGCTTGCCAACCAGGCCAAACAGCGCCCCGGCCACCAGCGTGGCCAGCAAGGTCCAGGCACTGAGCACGGGAAACTGGCTGATGGCGTAATGGGTGTGCTGCACACCCCAGGCCAGCCCCACCTGATCGGCCACGATGGCCGCCAGCAGACTGGGAAACAGCGCGTCATAGCGCATGCGGCCAATGGCCAGCACCTCCAGCGCAAACACCGCCCCGGCCAGCGGAGTACCGAATACCGAGGCAAACCCGGCAGCAATCCCGCACATCAGCAGGATGCGCCGGTCGGCATTGCCCAGTCGCAGCAAATGGGTGACCTGATCGGCCAGCGCCCCGCCCATTTGCACGGCGGTGCCTTCGCGCCCGACCGATGCGCCAAACAGGTGGGACATCACCGTGCCCCACAGCACCAGCGGCACCATGCGCAAGGGCACGATGCGGGTGGGGTCGTGGATTTCATCGATCAGCAGATTATTGCCGGCTTCCACCTGACGGCCATAGCGCAGGTAGACCCAGCCCACGGCAAAACCGGCCAGCGGCAGCACAAACAACAACCAGGGCTGGCTTACGCGCAAGGACGTGGCCCACACCAGGCTGTGCAGAAAGAAGGCAGAAGCAGAACCGGCCAACAGGGCAACCAGGCAGGCCAGTAACAGCAGCTTGCTCATGCGCGGCAGCATGGCAAGGGTTTCGGAACGGGAAATGGCAGACATGGAATTCTTCTGAATGAGGACTCGAAATCACCCCCAATGCCGGAACATACTGACGCACCTGCAGCTCCCGGCACGGGATACCTGCAGGCATCATCAGCCCGGACGGGCGGTTCGCTGCCGCTACTTCCGGGCAGGAAGCAGCCAACAGGCGGGAGGAATGCCATCTCCCGAAGAAAAGTCATGCTAGCGGCAAAGCCGGCCGGCGACAAGCAAAAAGCCGGGCGGCCCCAAAGGGACAGCCCGGCCAGACCAGCAGCAGAACAGGTATTAAACCGGCAGATCCGCCTCAGGACAGACTGTCGCCCGACTCATTACGTGTCTTGTACAGCGAATACAGCACGCCACCGGCCAGCAGGCCCAGTGTCACCACCAGCGACACGCCAGTCGGGATATGGAACTGCACCAGCTGGATATCGTTGAGATACACCAGCCCCACTTTCACCCCGATGAACACCAGCACCACGGCCAGCGAGTACTTGAGGTATTCAAAGCGGTGCACCATGGCCGACAGGGCAAAGTACAGCGCGCGCAGGCCGAGGATGGCAAAGATGTTGGAGGTGTACACCAGGAAAGGGTCCTGGGTGATGGCAAAGATGGCCGGAATGCTGTCCACCGCAAAGACCAGATCGGCACTTTCCACCAGCAGCAGCGTCAGCAGCAAGGGGGTCGCCCACCAGCCGCGGCTCAGCCCGTGCTGCTCGCCACGCACCAGAAAATGATGGCCATGCAAGGTGGGTGTCAGGCGCAGGTGACGGCGCAGCCACTGATACAGCTTGTTGTCATCCAGCGAAGGATGGCTTTCCTCCTGGCTGAACAGCATCTTGACCCCGGTCAGCAACAGGAACAGGCCGAACAGCACCAGCACCCACTTGAATTCGGCCACCAGTACCGCCCCCAGGCCTATCATCAGCGCACGCAACACGATGACGCCCAGAATGCCCCAGAACAACACCCGGTGCTGATACAGGCGCGGCACCGCCATGCCGCTGAAAATCAGCGACATCACGAAGATGTTGTCCATCGACAGCGATTTTTCCACCAGATAACCGGTGAGGTACTGCATGCCGGCATCGCCACCGCGATACCACCACACCCAGCCACCAAACGCCAGCCCGATGGCAATGTAAAAGGCCGACAGCTTCAGGCTTTCACGCACCCCGATTTCGTGGTCGTCCTTGTTGAGCACGCCCAGGTCAAATACCAGCAAGGCCGCAACGATGCCCATGAACATCAGCCACATCCACAAGGGCGTACCGGCAAACAGCAGATTCAGCCATTCCATTGTTTTCATCTTTCCTTTTGGTTCACTGCCATGACGGCAGGTGACCGGATAAAACGCAGATGAGCAGGCCGAGCCTGCTCATCGTTCACTCCTGAAACCGCCCGGATGAATCAGCGCGCAGCCTGCAAGGCAGCAATGCGCGACTCCAGCGACGGGTGGCTGGACATCAGCCCCATCAGGCCGGCGCCACCGGAAATACCGGACGCAGCCATGTTCTGCGGCAGTTCACCAGCATGCACACCACCCAGACGGTGCAGCGCGGCAATCATCGGTTGCGGGCTGCCCAGCAGCTTGGCCGCACCGGCATCGGCACGGTATTCACGCTGACGCGAGAAGTACATCACGATGAAAGAGGCCAGGATGCCGAACACGATTTCACACACGATGACCGTAATGAAGTAGCCGATACCGGTACCGCTGGACGACTCCTCGTCATTGCGGCGCAGGAAGTTGTCCACCACATAGCCCACCACACGGGCCAGGAAGAAGACAAAAGTATTCACCACGCCCTGGATCAGGGTCAGCGTCACCATGTCGCCATTCTGGATGTGGGCAATTTCATGGGCCAATACGGCTTCCACTTCCTGCTCGGTCATGGAGGCCAGCAAGCCGGTGGACACCGCCACCAGCGAATTGGACTTGCTGGCGCCGGTGGCAAAGGCATTCGGCTCGCCCTCATACACGGCGACTTCCGGCATCGGCAGGCCGGCACGGTCGGCCAGCTTGCGTACGGTAAACAGCAGCCAGCGCTCGGTTTCGTTAGCCGGTTGCTCAATCACACGGGCACCGGTGCTCCACTTGGCCATGGTCTTGGACATCCACAGCGAAATGAAGGCACCGCCAAAGCCCATCAGGGCGGCAAAGGCCAGCAGGCTGCCCATGTTCAGGCCGCCGGCGGTGATGAAGCGGTTGATACCCAGTAACTGGGCGGCGATGCTCAGCACCAGCATCACCGCAATATTGGTGGCGATCAGCAGAATCACGCGTTTCATGATCTATCCCCTCGGTGGTGGTTGGTTGATGGCCCGTATCCCTTACGTGGCCACGACATTCAGATGCTGCATGATAGATGTTTCTTCGCCACGAAAAAATCAAATAAAATAGTAATGTTATTACGATTTTTTCGAATCATCATGCTCAGCAATCTCAACTACAAGCATTTGCATTATTTCTGGGCCGTGGCGCGCGCCGGCAGTGTGACTGCCGCCGCCCAGCAACTGGGCATGAGCGCCCAGACGGTAAGCGGCCAGATTTCCCGGCTGGAGCAGCAAATCGGCCGCGCCCTGTTCAAGCAGCAAGGACGAGGCCTGGTGTTGACCGAGGCAGGGCGCATGGCGCTGACCTATGCCGACCGCATCTTCCAGCTGGGTGAGGAGTTGCAGGAGCTGCTGGCTGACGAACAACTGGACAACACCCTGCGCCTGAGCAGCGGAGTCAGCGATGTGCTCCCCAAAAGCATTGCCTATCGCCTGCTCCAACCGGCACTGGCCTTGCCGCAGCGCTTGCGGCTGCAATGTACCGAAGGTGCGTTCGATCAATTGCTGCATGAGCTGGCCAGCCATAGCCTGGATCTGGTACTGGCCGACCGCCCTGCCCCGGCAGCCGGACAGCAAGCCATGCAATCGCATTTGCTGGCACGCTGCCCGGTAATGATCTACGCCACGCCAGAGCTGGCCGCGCGCTACCAGGCGGATTTCCCGCACAGCCTGCAGCGCGCGCCCTTGCTGCTCCCCAGCCGTGACAATGTGCTGCGGGCGCAACTGGAGCATTGGCTGGACGAGCTGGGCATACGGCCGGAAATCGTGGGGGAATTCAAGGATGGCGCGTTGTTGCAAACCTTTGGCGAACAAGGCGCGGGCCTGTTTCCTGCCCCGGCATTTTCTGCTGATGACATTACCGGAAACGGCAAGCTGGGCCTGTTGGGGCAAGTCAGTGGAGTGGAAGAACACTATTACGCCATTACCAACCGCCGTAAATTGCAGCACATGGCGGTTCAGGCCATTATTCAGCAAACTCTTGCTGCAGAACGCTGAACGGAAAAATGACACTCGAGATCCAGACTAATCCATTCTGGATTGAACTGAATTAACATAAGAATAGTCTGATATTTCCTTTGCCAGCCCTTGCCCAGCCAGGCCATGTCTCCGGCAAGTTCCCACTGCAGCGGAAACTGCTGCAACACGGCCTGATGCCACACTGCCCGGCCCGCGGGCTGGCACCAACAACGGAGCGCTGTTCACCTTGCCACATACCACGCTAGACACCTTGTTTTTCGACCTGCAGCAGGGAAACATCACCCCGGGTGCGGCACTGGCCGAGCTGGTGCGCCAGCTGCGCCCCTCCCATGCCGACAAGCATGAACAGGCGGTAATGAACATGCGTGCGCTCAGCTGGCTGCTGGAGCACAACGCCGACTACCGCCAGGCCTTGCGTAGCGCCTTGCTGGAATTACTGACTCAAACCCGCCAGATTCCGCTGTATACCGAGTCCGGCATCCTCGCCAATACCGGCTTTTTCTCCACCCTGTCCAAGCGGGTGGGTGAACGGCTGCTGCCCATGCCGGTACGGGAAGATTCGCTGCAAGACCGTTTTGGCCGCCTGTTTCGCTGGAAGCGGGACCATGTCTGGCTGGCCGGTATTCCGGACGACACCTGGCAGCAGCTTTGGCAAGCCATGGCCTGGCATGAAGAACAAGACCGCACCGGCTGGACCCAGACTCGCCTGCAAATGGTGGAGGCGGTGCAAATCCTCAGCGCGCGGGTCACGGCCATTGGCCTTGAGCCAGAACTGGTTCGGGTGTATCCGGACATCGAACGCTTCGAATCGCCCTTCCTGCACCTGAACGCCGCCGTGCTGAGCTATGCCGACAGCTATCGCCAGGCACTGGCCGATGGCACTGCGCTGGCGGAGGACGACAAGCACATTCTGGTATTGCTGGAGCAATGCGAGCTGATTCTGGGCAAGATCCGCAAGAATGCCTCGCGCAATGGCATCTCGGTCAATCTCACTTATCAGGCCCTGCGCCTGCTGCAAAGCCTGAACCGCCTGCGTGCCCTGCTGTGCCTGCTGGAACCGGATCACGACCCGGCGCGCAATCCTGCACTGTTCCACCTGCTACTGGACTTTGCCCGGGCGGAAAACCGCAAGTACAGCGTCAGCGATGTGTTCAAATCCAATACCGAACTGCTGGCCCTGCAGGTAACCGAACATGCCGGCCGCCATGGCGAGCACTATATTGCCGAAACACGGCGGGAATGGAGCAGCATGGCGCGCGCGGCCATGGGTGCCGGGCTGATTGTCGGCGTGATGGCGCTGATCAAGCTGCTGCTGGCCCAGGCTCACCTGCCCTTGCTGTGGGAAGGCCTGGCTTATGGCATGAACTACGCCATCGGCTTCATCATCGTGCAGCTGTTGCACTTCACCATTGCCACCAAGCAACCGGCCATGACGGCAGCACGTATTGCTGCGGCGCTGCATCAGCAGGAAAAGAGCGGCAGCCGCGTTGCACTGGATGATCTGGCCGATCTGGTCACCAAGGTCATGCGCACCCAGTTTGTCGCCATTCTGGGTAATGTGCTGCTGGCCATCCCCACTGCCGCACTGATTGCCTATGGCTGGCAGGCCTTGTTCGGTACACCGGTGGTGTCGACAGAAAAGGCAGCACACCTGCTGCACGATCTGGACCCGTGGCACAGCCTGGCCTTGCTGCATGCCGGCATTGCCGGGGTTTACCTGTTCCTGTCCGGGCTGATTGCCGGTTATTACGACAACAAGGCCATTTACCGGCGCATTCCGGAACGGCTGGCCAACCACCCGCTCTTGAACAGATTGCTGGGCAAGCACCGCGCCTGGAAGCTGGGGCATTATGTGGAACACAATCTGGGCGCACTGGCCGGCAACTTCTATTTCGGCCTGTTTCTGGGCCTGACCGGCACCATCGGCATCATGCTGGGTTTGCCGCTGGACATCCGGCACATTACCTTCTCGGCCGCCAACCTGGCTTTTGGCCTGGTGACGCTGGATTTCCAGTTGCCGCTGGCGCAGATGGCACTCTATGCCGGCGGTGTGGCGCTGATCGGTCTGACCAACCTGGCAGTCAGTTTCATTCTGGCCTTGTGGGTGGCGCTACGGTCGCGCAAGCTCTCCGGACATCAGGTGTTGCCCCTGCTGCCCTTGCTGTTCAAACGCTTTATCCGCCAGCCCTTGCAGTTTTTCATTCCGCCAGCCGGCAGTCCGGCCGAGCCGGATACGGAAGGCAGCAAGGAAGCCTGACGCCTTACCGCGACCGGCATGACAATTCCATAACAAGAAAAGGGGATTGGCGATATACGGAAGGAATGACGTCGGTTAAACTGGCCGGTCATTTCCTTTACCTTCCGTGCACTGATGAGCCTGCGCCGTATTTTTGACAGCATCATCACCCGTCTGGTGATCATGGTGGTTTGCCTGGTGAGCCTGGGTACGGTGGTGCGCTATTTTGCGCTGGGCAGTTTTTTGCGCCAGGACCTCAGTACCGTGGTGCAGGAACAGCAACAGACGCTGGCCAGCTATGTCGCGCGTGATATCGATGAAAAAATCACCCAGCGCGAGGCGCTGCTGGATCAACTGGCCGCAGACCTGCCACAGCAACTGCTGCAACAACCTGCCGCCCTGCAGGACTGGCTGCGTCAGCACTACCGCTACCAGAGCCTGTTTCCCGGCGGCCTGTTTGTCACCACCGCCCAAGGCCGGGTGATTGCAGATTACCCTACCGCACCAGGACGCCAGAACCACAGTTACACGGACCGCGACTATATCCACGCGGCCCAGCAAGGCAAACGCTACATCGGCAAGCCGGTGACCGGTTATGCCTTGCGCATTCCCATCCTGCCGATGGCCACTCCCTTGTTTGACCACAATATGCAGGTGACGGCCATCCTGGTCGGCATCACTCCGCTGTCCGCCCCCGGCTTTTTGGATGTGATGCAGAAATCCCGTATCGGCAATGGCAAGGGCGGATTCCTGCTGCTATCGCCACGCGACAAAATGTTTGTTGCCGATACCCAGAAGCAACTGACCATGACCCCCTTGTCCCCTGTCGGCGTCAACCCGCTGCAGGATACCGCCCTGAGCAGCTACCACAGTACGGAAATCACCACCAACATGCGGGGTGAGGAGGAAGTGTCCACGACAGTAACAGTCGCCAGTACCGGCTGGCTGGTAGTGGCGCATACGCCGGCCAGCGAAGCCTTTGCCACGGTCAGGCATGCGCAAGGCTTTGCCGTGCGCGGTGCCATCATTGCCACCGTGATGTTTGCCATGCTGGCCACCCTGTGCATGTATATCGTGCTGCGTCCGCTGTTTCAGGCAGCGGAAGATGCCGAGCGGATGACGCGCGGCGAAACCCCGCTGGTTCCCTTGTCGATCCGGCGCAATGATGAAGTCGGCCACCTGATTGCCGCCTTCAATCGCCTGCTGGGCAAATTGCACGAACAGCAAGGCCAGCTGGAGCGTATTGCCCACCACGACCCGCTGACCGGCCTGCCCAACCGCCGCCTGCTGGCAGACCGCCTTAAACTGGCTTTGGCGCAGTCGCGCCGCCACGGCACCCACCTGGCCCTGTTGTTCATGGACCTGGACGGTTTCAAGCAGATCAACGACAGCATGGGGCACGAGGCAGGTGACGAGGCCCTGCGCATGGTGACCGCCCGCCTGCAAGCCATCGTGCGCGAGACCGATACCCTGGCGCGTATTGGCGGCGACGAGTTTGTCCTGTTGATGTGCAATCTGGATGAGCACGCGGCAGAATCAGTTCGCACCGTGGCAGAGAAATGCATTCAGGCCATGCAGGAGCCATTGCACATCGGCACCCATGCCTACAAGGTAGGTATTTCCATCGGTCTTAGCCTGGCCGGGCCCGACAGCACGGCCGATTCACTGATGCAGGAAGCCGATCAGGCCATGTATCTGGCCAAGCATGCCGGCGGTGACTGCTACCGTTTCAATTAGCGCCAGCCTGCTGCCATCCGTGCTGCGCCTCCTGTAGCCCGTGCGGTTCCACCCTGCATGGCAGCTGCACCGGCTGGGCTGTCCAGCAACGACGCATTCATGCTGCATTGCACTGTTTACACCTGCAAAAGTACCGGGCCGGGACACTTTGTTTGACCATGATCAAGCCCGCTTCAGCCGCATGCAAAAACAGCATTTCATCACTGATTTTTTTGACTCAGACATGAAATTTCACTGTCCCTATTTTCAACAACAGTGAATAAGACCAAGCCGCGCTCCATATACTACAAATCAATCAATGCCGGGAATCAGCCTTTGGAACAGGCTCCTTCGGGGAGTCTGGACGCCATCAACCCGGCTTGTCGTGCAGGCAGTCTTGCCCGGCTGCTCACCCCCTGCCCGTGACGTTTGCTGTTGCTTCCATCCAATAACAGAAGGAGACGGTAATGTTGATCGGTGTACCCAAGGAAATCAAAAACCACGAGTACCGCGTGGGTCTCACCCCTGCTGGCGTGCGCGAACTGGTTGCCCATGGCCACAAGGTACTGGTGCAGACCCAGGCTGGCCTCGCCATCGGTTTTACGGACGAACAATACATACAGTCCGGTGCCTCCATTGCGTCCTCTGCCGAAGATGTCTTCGCCCGCGCCGAGATGGTGGTCAAGGTGAAAGAGCCTCAGCCGGTGGAATGCCGTCTGCTGCGTCCGGGACAAATCCTGTTCACCTACCTGCACCTGGCACCGGACCCGGAGCAGACCAAGCTGCTGACCGAATCCGGTGCGGTGGCCATTGCCTATGAAACCGTCACCGACGAACGCGGTGGCCTGCCGCTGCTGGCACCGATGTCGGAAGTAGCTGGCCGCATGGCCATTCAGGCGGGTGCCCATGCGCTGGAGAAAGCCCAGGGCGGCCGTGGTGTATTGCTGGGCGGCGTGCCCGGCGTAGCCCCGGCACGGGTGGTGGTGATTGGTGGTGGCGTGGTCGGCCTGAATGCGGCCCGCATGGCCGCCGGGCTGGGTGCCGATGTCACCATTCTGGACAAGTCCCTGCCGCGCCTGAAAGAAATCGACATGGTGTTTGGCGGTCGCATCAAGACTCTGGTATCCAATACCGCCAATATCGACGAATCCATCCGCGAGGCGGACATGGTAGTGGGTGCCGTGCTGATTCCGGGTGCTGCCGCGCCCAAGCTGGTAACCCGCGCCATGCTGGGCAATATGAAACCCGGTGCGGTACTGGTGGATGTGGCCATCGACCAGGGCGGTTGTTTTGAAACCAGCCGTGCAACGACACATCAGGACCCCATCTACGTGGTGGACGGCATCGTGCATTACTGCGTTGCCAACATGCCCGGCGGCGTGGCACGCACTTCCACCCAGGCCCTGAACAATGCCACCCTGCCCTTCACTCTGGAGCTGGCAGACAAGGGATGGCGTCAGGCCCTGCTGGATAATGCCCACCTGCGTAACGGCCTGAACGTCTGTCACGGCAAGATCACCTACAAGGCCGTGGCGGATGATCTGGGTTATTCCTTTGTCGACCCGGTTGAGGCCATCAAGGCAGCCTCCTGAGCGGAAACAGCAGTAAAAAACCGCTGCCCATGTAATGGGTCAGCGGTTTTTTTTCGTCCATCTGCCGGGTAATGGCCCGGTAGCAGGGGTATCCCTGTTACTCCCGGCGGATTACTCAGCCAGCAGCTTTTGCACCACATCGATATAGCCTTGTTTGGCTTCATCGCTGGCCATGCCCTTGAGCTTGTCCCAGGCATCGTATTTGGCGCGGTTGATGAAATCCATCATGCCAGGACGCTCACCGGATACATCCCCTTCGCTCGCTTGCTTGTACAGCGCATACAGTTGCAGCAGGGTCTGGTTGTCCGGACGTTCGGACAGCGAGGTAACGTCAGCCTGGGCCTGGGTGAACAGTGTATTCAGATCAGACATGTTTCTTCCTTCGTGGTCGGATAAAAAAGCGGTATGTTCCGCTGTACTGTAAGCGGCCCTTGCCACTGGGGCCGGACCTGCCCGGCAAGGCCGGGATGGCTGAATTTAGCATGAAACCGGCAAGCGTGCTTGCCACCGCTTGCCACGAACTGATGCGCCCTCATTGGGCAGCCGAAGCATCGCTGCCACCCTGCGGGCCGATGCGCACCAGCTTGAAACTTTTCACCGCCCTGCCGTCGCGCACTGCCGGATAGAACCTCGCCTGACGGAACACTTCAATCAATGGTTGTTCCACCCCTGCAGGCTGTGCAGACACCAGTTGCACGGCATCCACCGTACCCTGCTCGTTGATATAAATCCGCAAGGTGACATCCACATCGTCCATGCCCAGCCCGTAAGGAGCCAGCAACACAATGGGCACTTGTTCCAGCGCCACCACATCCACCTGCCGGGCGGCGTAGTAGACATCTACACCCCATTGCTGGGCATCCGCATCCGTATCGCTCGTTGCCGCTGTGGCAGTCTGCACTGGCAGTGGCTGATCGGCAGCAACAGCCGGCTGACTGGCCTGCGGTGCGCTGGCAGGTGCTTGCTGTGCCGGCGTTTCAGCCGTCAAGGCCTGGGGAGCACTGGCTTGTTTAGGCAGGCGGTGCTGGCTGTGTCCGGTCATGATTTCCGGGCTGACTGGCGGTTTTTTCACCAACGGCAAGTGGGGTGGTGCGGGCTGTGCTGGCTTGGCTAGCGGTGTGGGCTGACCTTGTAAACGCACATGCAAGGGCTGTGGCTTGCCTTGCGGGCTGCCATCCGGCAGCAACCGCAACAGCAAGGGGCCGTGCAACAGCAAGGACAGGCTGAGCGCCAGCATCAGCCTGTCTGCATCACCAAGCGCAGACCAGTGCCAGGACCCCGGCAGCCAGCGCAGCCCGAAAGGCAGCTTCATGATGCAAAAGGAATGCTGGCAGGACGTTTACTTGGCATCCAGCAGCTTTTCGATGTCTTCCTTGGCAATGGCTCCCGGCACCAGACGGCCATTGGCAAACAGCAAGCCCGGCGTGCCGGTGATGCCCAGCTCGTCACCCAGCGCTTCCACCTTGTCCAGTGCGCTGGTATCGCACTTGTCGCTGCCGGTAAGCTCCTGGCCATCGCGCATGAAGGCAGTCCAGGTTTTCAGCCTGTCCTTGGAACACCAGATCTGACGGGCCTTGCGCGGTGCATCCGGATGCAGCTGGGCCAGCGGGTATAGGAAGGTGTAAATGGTGACATTGTTGATGCCCGGCAGGCTTTCACGTTCCAGCTGCTTGCAGTACGGGCAGTCCGGGTCGGTAAACACCGCCAGCTTGCGTGCGCCGTTGCCACGGACTTCCTTGATGGCGTACTGCAGTGGCAGTTTGTTGAAATCCACGTGATTGAGCTCGGCCATTTTCTTTTCAGTCAGGCTGGCCTTGGCATCGGCGTCAATCAGGTCGCCAACGAACAGGTATTTGGCCGAAGCATCGGTGTAGACAATCTGCTTGCCCTTCACCACCACTTCAAAAATGCCTTTTACCGGCGTTTCGCTGACGCTGAGCACCTGACGATTGGGGAAGCGGGTAGTGAAGGCTTTCTGTACCTGCTCGGTGCCAGTGGAGGTGGCATTGGCATTGCAGGCCGTCATGGTGAGCAACAGGGTGCCAGCCAGCGCCAGCGCTTTTACAGTGGTGTTCATTCAATATCCTCGGGTTCAGAAGCCAATGGCATGACGGGCGAACTGACGCTTGAGCGGGGTCAGCCGGTTAGTCAGGCTCAGGCCGGTATTGCGCAGCCAGGACAGGCCGGGCACATGTTGGGTATGGAACAGCCGGTACAGGCCGTCACAGGTGAACTGCATGGTTTTTACCGCTTCGCGCCGCTCGCGCTCGTAACGACGCAACAGCATCCAGTCGCCAGCATCACCCGGTGATTGCAGCAAGGCGGCCAGTTTCGCCGCATCCTGGAAGCCCAGGTTAACGCCCTGCCCGGCCAGCGGGTGCACGGTATGGGCGGCGTCGCCTACCAGCGCCAACCGCTGGCTGACCACAGCCGCAGGCTGGATCAAGCGCAACGGGAACGCTGCCGCCGGGCCAAGCAGGCCCAGATGCCCCAGTTGGTGATTGCCGGCTGCCGCCACGCGGGCACACAGTTGCTCGGGGGACAAAGCCATCAGTTCATCAGGCTTGGCAGTAGACCACACCATGGAAATGCGATTCCCTGCCATGGGCAGCCAGGCCAGAATGCTGTCGCCAGTGAACCACTGGCGGGCAATGTTGCCATGCGGCTTTTCGCAGCTGAAATTGGCCACCACTCCGCTTTGGCCATAAGGCTTGATGCTGGCGGCCAGATCGGTCTGGCTGCGCACCCAGGAATTGGCCCCGTCGGCCCCTACCACCAGGCTGGCTTGCAGTACCCGGCCATCGTCCAGCGTCAGGCTGGCCGTGCTGGCGGTGGTGGAGAGTGAGGCAGGTCGCACACCAGTCAGACAGCTGACCGGGCTGGCAGTCAGGCGCTGCCACAGGCTGGCCAGCAACCAGCGGTTTTCCACAATCCAGGCCAGGGCGCTGGCACCGGCATCGCTGGCGGCAAACTGGATGCGGCCACCGGCATCGCCAGAGACATCCATGCTGGCGATGGTGCCGACGCGGGACATGTCGGGCCAGGCTTGCAGTTGTTCCAGAAAACGGCGGTTAAGCGGGCTGACCGCGTAAATGCGGGCATCCCAGCCCTGCTCCAGATCGTCAAAGCGTGCATCTGAGCCTTCCAGCAAGGCAATCTTGCGTCCGCTATCAGCCAGCGCCAGTGCCAGGCTGGCACCTACCAGGCCACCACCAACGATGATGACGTCGTACTGTGTCATGTATTACTTTCCTAAAGCCCGAATACCAGATGGCGGGCAAATGCACGGCGCAGGGGCGGCACACTGTCCAGCGTGCTCATGCCCACGCCGCGCAAGGCGCTGACCAGGGCCGAGTCACCATCAAACAGCTTGATCAGGCCATGGGTGAAACCCACCACGGCATGGCTGTCCAGTTTACGACTCGCGGCATATACCGCCAAGGCAGCTGCATCGCCCGGATCGCTGACCTCGTTCAGGGCATCGGTCAGGCCGATGGCATCACGCAGGCCGAGGTTCAAGCCCTGCGCCGCCACCGGATGCATGGTCTGGGCCGCGTTGCCAATCAGCACCACCCGGCCACTGCTGACACGGTTGACCTGACGCAGTGCCAGCGGAAAGCTGGCACGCGGGCCGATGGACAGCACCTTGCCCTGGCGCTCGCCAAAGGCTTGCTGCAACTCGGCCATCACCTGTTCATCCGGCGCTTGTTGCAAGGCCTTCGCATCGTCGTGGCTACGCGTCCACACCAGCATGTAATTGTCACCGTGTGGCAGCAAGGCAAACGGCCCCTGCTTCGAGAAGCGTTCATACGCCACACCGGCCGGCGGCTGTTCGGTACTGACTTCGGCCAGAACCGCGCATTGCTGGTAGTCATGTATCAGGCGCTTGATACCGGGCAGGCTGTCCGCCAGCGCACCGCCTTCAGCCAGCACCACCAGACGGGCAGTGAGGCTGATATCGCCATGCACACCGCTGGTTTTCACCGTGGCATAGCAGGCCATGCTGTTGACCGCCTCCACGCGGGTTTCCCACCACACTTGCACCCCGGCTTGCTCCAGCCGGGCATTGATGGCGAGGGTGAGCGCCGGATAATCCACCACCACGCCCAGATGCGGCAGCTTGAGATCAGCCGCATCCAGCCGGGTACGGCCAAACGCCCCCTGCTGCGACACATGCACGCTGTCGATCTGGCTGGCGGACAAGTCCTCCGGCCATGCGCCGGAAGCTGCCAGCGCTTCCCGGCTATACCAGGACAGTGCCAGCGCGCGCGCATCGGTCAGCGGCGCATCCTTGGCGCGGGCTTCCACCAGCAGCACCCGCCGTCCGGCGGCGGCAAAGCGCAGTGCGGCCAGCGCGCCTACCGGCCCCCCGCCCACAATAATGATGTCGGCGTGTTCGCCACCATCGTGGCCGCAGTCGCGGCTGTGTTGTCTGTCTGTGTTCTTCATGTTCAGACACCCTGCATCAGGATTTCAATTGCATCGATTTCTTTGGGCACGTCGGCGGTATACACCTCGTGCCCGGTTTCAGTCACCAGCACATCGTCTTCGATGCGGATGCCGATATTGTGCAGCGCAGCCGGTACATTCGGAGCCGGGCGGATATACAGGCCGGGTTCGATGGTGGTGCACATGCCGGGCTGGTAGGTACGCCACTGGCCACCTTGCTTGCGCTGGCCGACGTCATGGACATCAAGGCCGATCATGTGGCCGATGCCATGCATGTAGAACTGGCGGAAGGCGCCGGATTCGATCACCCCGTCCACGCTGCCGTCAAGCAGCTTCAGGTCCAGCATGCCTTGCACCAGTATCCTGAGCGCGGCATCGCCCGGCTCGTTCCAGACTGCCCCAGGCTTGACCGCGGCAATGCCGGCCAGTTCCGCAGCCAGCACGATTTCGTAGACATCGCGCTGGGCCGGGCTGAATTTGCCGTTGACCGGGAAGGTGCGCGTGATATCGCCGGCATAGCCGTTCAGTTCGCAACCGGCGTCAATCAGCAGCAGATCGCCATCATTCAGCCGGGCATTATTGGCCGCGTAATGCAGGGTGCAGGCATTGGCACCGCCGGCCACGATGCTTTCGTAGGAGGGGTAGCGTGCACCATTGCGAATGAAGGTGTGCAGGATTTCCGCTTCCACCTGGTATTCCATCATGCCCGGCCGGGTGGCACGCATGGCCTGGATATGGCCCTGGGCGGAAATCTGTCCGGCCCGGCGCAAGGTAGCGCGTTCGCCAGCGTCCTTGATCATGCGCATTTCATCCAGCAATACCAGCAGGTCGTGGTATAGCGCGGGCGGCTGCTCACCACTGCGGTAACGCTGGCGCACGGCGTCCAGCCAGCCATTCACCCGCACATCGAAAGCGGGCTGACGGCCGACATTCCACCACAGCGATTTCTGGCCGCTCAGCAAGTCGGGCAGGCGGATATCCAGCTCAGCGAGGGGCCAGGCTTCATCAAAGCCGAACGCTTCACGCGCGCCGTCCGGGCCAAAGCGGAAACCTTCCCACACCTCGCGTTCCAGGTTCTTTTCCCGGCAGAACAGGATGGATTTGCCGGCACCGGCATCCAGCACCAGTACGGCTTCCGGCTCGGCAAAGCCGGTCAGATACAGAAAGTGGCTGTCCGCCCGGTAGGGGTAGTGGCTGTCGGCATTGCGCACCACTTCGGGTGCGGTGGGCAGGATGGCAATCCCCTCCCCCATCTGCTGCATCAGACGCGTACGGCGTTCGGCATGACTCTGGTACATGATGACTCTTTCGCATGACTTGAACCGGCCAACATCCCGGCATGGCTGCAGTTTACACTGCTGCGACAGCGCTGCCGATGCTGACAATCAGTAAATGGCAGGCATGAAAAAGGCTTGCCCGTGGGCAAGCCTTGCCGTATGGCATCAGACCATCAATCCAGCAGGGTGGCCGAGGTGTACACGTCCTGCACGTCGTCCAGGTCTTCCAGCGCATCCAGCAGCTTTTGCATGCGCATGGCGTCTTCGCCGGCCAGTTCGGTTTCGTTCTGCGGCTTCATGGTGACTTCGCCCATTTCCGCCTTGAAGCCCTTGTCTTCCAGCGCCTGTTTCACATCGCTGAATTCGTAGGGGCCGGTGATGACTTCGATGGAACCGTCATCATTGGTGATCACGTCTTCGGCACCGCATTCCAGTGCGGCTTCCATCAGTGCGTCTTCGTCCACGCCCGGAGCAAACACCAGGAAACCGCAATGGTTGAACTGGAAGGCCACACAGCCGTCGGTGCCCATATTGCCGCCATACTTGGAGAAGGCATGACGCACATCGGCCACGGTACGGGTTTTGTTGTCGGTCAGGCAGTCCACCATCACGGCAGCGCCACCAATGCCATAACCTTCGTAACGGCACTCGACATAATCCACGCCTTCGAGCTGACCGGTACCGCGCTTGATGGCGTTATCGATATTGTCCTTGGGCATGGATTCGGCCTTGGCCTTGTCCACTGCCAGACGCAGACGCGGGTTCATGTTGACATCGCCGCCGCCCATCTTGGCAGCAACGGTGATTTCCTTGATCAGACGGGTGAAGATCTTGCCACGCTTGGCATCCTGACGACCCTTGCGGTGCTGGATGTTCGCCCATTTGCTATGACCTGCCATAATTGCCTCAATCTGGTTTGGCCCGTCACCGGGCCGGTTTAATGCTGGAAAATTTGGACGCTATTCTAGCAGAAAGCTATTTCGCCTTCAGCATGGCCAACATGAAGGTGAAGGCCTGACCGTATATCTGTTCGATGGCCGGCACCATCAGAGGCAACGTCAGATAAATGGTGATGAAACCGATCATCAAGGTCAGCGGAAAACCAAAGGTAAAAATATTGAACTGCGGAGCTGCACGGGTCATCACGCCGATGGCGAGGTTGGTCACCAGCAAGGCGGCAATCACCGGCATGGACAGCCAGATACCCCAGGAAATGATGTGGCTGCCCCATAACACCAGCGCCTTCAGCCCCTGGGACGGCATGCTCATGCCGATAGGCAGCACCTGGAAGCTTTCCACCAGAGTGGAAATGACGACTTGATGACCGTCAAAGGTGAGGAACAGCAGGAAGACAAACATGGACAGCAGCTGGGACACCACCGGCACCTGCGCTGCATGCATGGGGTCAAAAAACATGGCAAAGCCCAGGCCGGTTTGCGCACCCATGATGAAGCCGGCCATTTCCACCGCGGTCATGGTCAGCCGCATGACAAAGCCCATGGCCAGGCCAATGAGCAATTGCTGGAACAAGATGGCGATGCCTGCTGCGGAAAATACCGGCACGGCTGGCACCGGTGGCAGCAATGGCACCACCAGCACGGTGAGCATCAGCGCGAAACCGGCCTTGAAACGGCGCGGTACACCGCGATAGGCATACAAGGGCTCCACCAGGAACAGGCCGATGATGCGGGCAAAGGGCCAGGCAAACATCGTAACCAGTGCACTGATCTGTGCATCAGAAATACTGAACATGGGGTGTGACGTCAGCCAATCACGCTGGGAATGCTCTGGAACAGCCGGGTGGTGTATTCCACCAGGGTATTGAGCATCCAAGGCCCGGCCAGCACCAGCACCAGAAACATGGCCAGCAGCTTGGGAATGAAGGTGAGCGTCATTTCATTGATTTGCGTCGCAGCCTGCAACACGCTGACCAACAGGCCCACCACCAGCGACACCAGCAGCACCGGTGCCGAGACGATGATCAGGATATACAGTGCGTTCTGCACCAGATTGATGACCAGTTCCGGACTCATGATTCTCTCCTTGCGTCGGCTGGCTCCTGCCAGCCGCCTTTGGCCATCAGCCAGTTTTCCAGCGTTTCGCCATCGCGCATCACGGTATTGGCGCGCAACACCGCATATCCCGCCTGTTCGAATACTGGCCGGGCTGCATGACTGGCCCAGGCATGCAGGGCCACAAGCCCGGCCTGTGCCGCCGTCTCTTCCAGCTGCTGGATCATTTGCATGGCGAGCCCGCGTCGCTGCGCAGCAGGCGCCACATACAACATGTCGAACTCTCCGGCATGGGTCAGCCAGGCGAAACCCAGCAACTCACCAGCCGCACTGACAGCAACGCTCCAGCTAGCGGACAGGCGCGCAGCCCAGGCTGAAGCGGTTTCATCATCCCAGATACCGGCCCAGGCCAGGCGGGCCGCCAAGGGGTAAGCCTCATCCGGCAAGGCGGCTATGCAATCGGCACACAAGGCATGACACAGCGGCAGCATGTCCGGCGTAATGGGGTGGAATTCCATGCCTAGCCCGTATAAAAGCTTTGCACCAGCGAACCCATCAGCAGAGTCCAGCCGTCCACCAGCACAAACAGCATCAGCTTGAAGGGCAAGGATATGGTGACCGGTGACACCATCATCATCCCCATGGCCATCAGGATGCTGGCCACCACCAGGTCGATGATCATGAAGGGGATGAACACCATGAAGCCGATCTGGAACGCGGTTTTCAGTTCGCTGATGACATAGGCCGGAATCAGCGTTTTCATGGAAACATCAGCCTTGGTGGCTGGTTTTTCCGAGCGGGAAATCTCGATGAAAAAGGCCAGATCCTTCTCGCGGGTCTGGCTGAGCATGAAAGCCTTCATCGGCTTGCTGGCCTCTTCTACCGCCTGGTTGAAGCTGATCTTGTCGTCCGAGAACGGTGCCCAGGCCTTGTTGTACACCTGATCAAACGTTGGCCCCATCACAAACAGGGTGAGGAACAGCGACAAGCCCAGAATCACCTGATTGGGTGGCGACTGGGTCACACCCATGGCCTGGCGCAGCAGGGACAGCACAATGACGATGCGGGTGAATGCGGTGGTCATCAACAGCATGGCCGGGATGAAACCCAGCGCTGTCATGAACAACAGCATTTGCAAGGACAGGGAATAATTCTGACCGCCACCGGCCCCCGGGGTACTGGTCATCAAGGGCAGGCCGGCAGCCTGTGCCAGCATGGGCAGCCCCAGCAGCAGCCAGGGCAACACGCGAGATGTGAATTTCATTATCTGTTTACGGCTTCGGATTTCTGACGGCCCTTTTCCATGGCCGCCTTCAGCCAGCGGGCGAAGGGTTCGCCAGGCTGCACGACATCAGTCCCGGCATCGGGCGGGCGGTCCATCTTGGTCAGCAGGTTGACACTATGACTGGTGACACCCAATACCAGCCATTCGCCTTCCAGCTCGACAATCACCACCTTTTCACGCTGCCCCACCAGCACGCCGCTGACCACGCGCAAGCGGTTGCTGCCACCCAGCATGCCACCGGACATGCGGCGGAACAGCCAAGCGAGGCCGACAATGGCAGCCAGCACCACAGCCAGACCAAGAATGACCTGCAACAGGCTGCTGACCGGCGTGGGACTGCTGGCAGCGACCAGTGGTTGGGAAGCAAGCGTCCCGGCCTGGGCGATGGTCGAGCAGGCGGCCAGCATCACCGCAGCAGGTCTGATGGTTGTACGCATTATTTTTGCAGGCGACGGATGCGTTCCGCCGGGGTAATGATGTCGGTCAGGCGGATACCGAACTTGTCGTTCACCACCACCACTTCGCCTTGGGCGATCAGGCAGCCATTGACCAGCACGTCCATCGGCTCGCCTGCCAGCCCGTCCAGTTCCACCACCGAACCCTGCGCCAGTTGCAGCAGGTTGCGGATGGCAATTTTGGTCCGGCCCAGCTCCACCGTCAGCTGGACCGGAATATCCAGAATCATGTCCAGGTTGCTGGGGACATTCAGCGCGGCTTCACTACTGCCCAGCTCCTGAAACAGGTTGGTAGCCGGCTGCACATTGTCGGCCTGCGCGGCATCGGTGGTTTCCTGTTCTGCCATGGCGGCAGCCCAGTCATCCATTGATACCTCTTCCTCACCCGCCCCCGGGTTCTGACCTTCTTCTAGCTGCTCAGTCATTGCTTGCTTTCTCCTGCGGGCTCGGCGAACTCGCCAGCCCCGGCCAATACCTTGTCTACCTTCAGGGCGTAACGGCCCTGCACGGTACCATAATGACACTCCAGAACCGGTATGCCGGACACATCCACCACCACGGCCTCCGGCACTTCCAGCATCACTACATCACCGTTTTTCAAATTGAGAATCTGCCCCAGCGTGACCTTGGTTTCCGCCAGGGTGGCTACCAGTTCCACCTCGGCCGCCTGTACCTGATGGGTCATCAGGCTGACCCAGCGATTGTCCACTTCCGTCCGGTCTGCCTGCATGGTGCTGGACAGCACATCGCGAATGGGTTCCACCATGGAATAAGGCAGACAGATGTGGAAGTCACCGCCACCGGCACCCAGTTCGATATGGAAGGTCATGGCCACCACCACTTCGGTTGGCGTGGCGATGTTGGCAAACTGGGTATTCATTTCCGAACGCAGGTAGACGAACTCGATGGGGTGCACCGGTTCCCAGGCTTTCTGGCATTCGGTAAACACCACTTCCAGCAAGCGACGGATGATGCGCTGCTCGGTAGGGGTAAAGTCCCGGCCTTCCACCCGTACGTGGTAACGGCCATCGCTACCGAACAGGTTATCCACGATCAGGAATACCAGATCCGGATCGAAGATCAGCAGGCCGGTACCACGCAGCGGTTTGACATGTACCAGGTTCAGGTTGGTGGGCACCACCAGGTTGCGAATGAATTCGCTGTATTTCTGTACGCGCACCGGCCCGACGGATATTTCCGCATTGCGCCGGATAAAGTTGAACAAGCCTATACGCAGGTTACGGGCGAAACGTTCATTGATGATTTCCAGCGTTGGCATACGGCCGCGCACAATGCGCTCCTGCCGGCCAATATCATAGCCGCGGACTCCCTGTGAGTCCTGCGCGCCATCATCATCTTCGTCCTCGCCGGTGACGCCCCTGAGCAGGGCATCCACCTCTTCCTGGGACAGGATATCGTCGCCCATCGCTTTACTGCTTCTGAATGATGAAGGAAGTGAACAGTACGCTCTGCACCAGCTCTTCTTCGCCGGAATCCATCGATTCGTTGATGATCTGCTTGACCTGGGCCTTCAGCTTGACCTTGCCGTCCGGGCTGGACAATTCGGCTGCGGTCTTGGAAGACAGCAACAGGATCAGCGCACTGCGGATCTTCGGCATGTAATCGGTAAACTTCTTCTTGGCTTCTTCATCGCCCAGTTCAGCCTGCATGTCCACTTGCAGCAGGCTGCCGTCACCACCGGACAGGTTCACCACGAAGGTATCGATTTTTTCAAAGATCGGCGGGCCTTCATGTTTTTTCTTCGGTTTTTCCTTGGTCTGCTCGGTCTGGGCAGCGTCATGCGGCTTGTTCATGTTGGTGAACATCACATAGGCAAGACCACCCATGCCAGCGAGAACCAATACCAGCAGGATGACCACCACAAGCATCAGCTTGTTGCCACCCCCTGCTTTTTTCTCGCCCTTGTCCGCCTTGTCCGCTTTTTTGTCTTCTGCCATGGGTATTCAGTCCGTCGGTTAGGTTTATAAGGAAAGCTTAAGCCATTTCCTTATTTTATTTTCCAGATTTCCGCACGAACTGAACAGAGCCCCCTTGTGAGCCATATCAAGCAAAGATACTGAGTATCCCGCGTGCGGACGTGATGGCAGCCAGAGTATCGTCCTCATCGTTGCCAGCGGCATTCTGGCGGCGGCCATTCTGGTTTTGATTGAATTGCTGTTGCCGATTCCCGGATTGTCCGCTGGAAACCTGTGCATCGGCAAGAGCTATACCACTGGAAGCCATCATGGAAACCAGTTTAGGCATGTTGTTTTCCAGAATTTCACGCGTTGCCGGCACTGCCGAGGTGAACAGTACCTGCGCCTGGTCGTTGCCATTCATCTTGAGCGTCACTTCCACCGGCCCCAGTTGCGGCGGATTGACCTGGATGGTGGCCTTGTCCATTTTCATGCTGACCATGGACATTACCTGATCGCCCAGCGCCTTGGACCAGTTCGGATCGGTCATCGGCTGGGAAATGGTCAGAGTCTTGGTCTGGCTGACTTGCTGCACCTGCTGATTATTCTGATTGGCGGCCTGACTGGCGGCCAGCTGATCGGCAGACGGCGGCAAGAATTGCAGTGCTGCGGCATCCTTGCCCGGCAATTCTTGCGCTTGCAGGCCATTGGCGTGCTTGCTTGCCGCCGCTGTTGGCAGGGCCGCCTCCAGTGCGATGTCCTTCACCATGCTGTTGCTGATGTCGGTGGCCGTGGTGCTGACCTGCGGCTTGTCTTGCACTGGCGTGGTGGGCAAGCCGGCCTGCAACATGGGCATGGCTGCCAGCAGCATATTGGCGGAATTATCGGTGGCAGCCGTGTCGTCCTTGGCGGTGGAATCCTTGTCCTGACTGGATTTCCCGTTGCCGCCACTACCATCTCCCTGGCCTGGAAGTACAGGATTAAGACTGACCAATTGCGCGCCGAGCAAGCTGGCAAACAGGCCGCCTGCATCTTGCGTGGCGGTGTCGGCATTGCTGCTGGGCATGATTGCCTTGGCATTGCTCGCCGGAACTACAGTAATTGTCATGGCCTAAACCCCCTGAAGAGATGGAGGCTAAGCAGCAATTTACATGCCAGGGAAATTCACCCTGCCAGTAAGGCAGACATCGACTCACATAATTAATGCGAATCATTATCCTTTGCATTACAATCCGGTCTTCATCCAGTCGCGGTCCACCCTTACCGCACTGCTTTGCCTGTTGAACAATGCAAGGAGTATCAGCCCGATGTCCCGTCCATTTGCCCGCATCACCACCGCCCTGCTGCTGTCCAGTCTGTTTGCCGCCACCGCACATGCCGCCCCCAGTGCCGAAGGTATCGTGGTGTACAACGCCCAGCATGAGAGCCTGACCAAATCCTGGGTGGAAGGCTTTACCAAGGAAACCGGCATCAAGGTTACCGTGCGCAATGGTAGTGACAGCGAAATGGGCAACCAGATCGTGCAGGAAGGCGCAGCCTCGCCGGCGGATGTATTCCTGACCGAAAACTCCCCGGCCATGGTGCTGGTGGATAATGCCAAGCTGCTGGCCCCGCTGTCCCCGGCCACCACCGCTCAGGTAGACCCGGCCTTCCGTCCCGCTCATGGCCGCTGGGTAGGCATTGCCGCCCGCTCCACCGTTTTTGTCTACAACAAGAACCGCCTGACTCCGAAAGAGCTGCCCAAGTCCATGCTGGACCTGGCCAAACCGGAATGGAAAGGCCGCTGGGGCGCAGCACCGGCCGGTGCCGACTTCCAGGCGATTGTGAGTGCCTTGCTGGAACAAAAGGGTGAAGCCGCCACGCTGGCCTGGCTGAAAGCCATGAAGACCAACGCCCAACCCTACAAGGGCAACAGCGTGGTGATGAAAGCGGTGAATGCCAGCCAGATCGACGGCGGGGTGATTTATCACTATTACTACTTCGGCGATCAGAACAAGACCGGCGAAAACAGCAAGAACACCGCCCTGCACTACTTCAAGCAGCAAGACCCGGGTGCGTTTGTCAGCATCTCCGGCGGTGCGGTGCTGGCTTCCAGCAAGCACAAGGAAGAGGCCCAGGCCTTCCTGAAGTGGGTGACCGGCAAGGGTGGCCAGAACATCCTGCGCACCGAAAATTCGTTTGAATATGCAGTCGGCCAGGGCGCGCAGTCCAATCCCAAGCTGGTTCCGCTGAAGGATCTGGACGCACCCAGGATCGACGCTTCCCGCCTGAACAGCCGCAAGACGGTAGAACTGATGACACAGGCAGGTTTGCTGTAAACACATGACGACATCGTCTTCCCGTACTGCACAGGGCGGATTGGCCGCCCATGACAGCCCGACCAGCACGGCAGGACTGCGTCGGCCGGGGCGGCAAGTGCCGCTCTGGCTGCAAGGCAGCTCCTTGCTGGTTTCACTGCTGGCCTTGTTGCCGGTGGTGTTCATTGTGGCCATTTCCATCCAGACCGGCTGGAGCACCGTCGTACAACTGGTGTTCCGGCCACGGGTGGCCGAACTGCTGTTCAATACCAGTTTGCTGGTAGTACTGACCGTGCCGCTGTGCACGCTGCTGGGCGTCAGCCTGGCCTGGCTGACCGAGCGCAGCACCCTGCCGGCACGTGGCTGCTGGCGCGCACTGGCAGTGGCCCCGCTGGCCGTGCCCGCGTTTGTGCACAGCTATGCCTGGATCAGCCTGCTGCCTGCTTTCAATGGCGTCAGCGCGGCTGTGCTGCTGTCGGTGATTGCCTATACGCCATTCATTTACCTGCCGGTTACCGCCGCCTTGCGCCGCATGGACCCGGCACTGGAAGACAGCGCAGCCTCGCTGGGCCTGACTCCGCTGGCGGTGTTCCGGCGCGTCACCCTGCCGCAACTCAAGCTGGCCATATGGGGCGGCGGTCTGCTGATCAGCCTGCACCTGCTGGCCGAATACGGCCTGTACGCCATGTTGCGCTTTGACACCTTCACCACCGCCATCTTCGATCAGTTCCAGTCCAGCTTTAACGGCCCGGCAGCCAATATGCTGGCCGGTGTACTGGCACTGTGCTGTCTGGGCCTGCTGTGGCTGGAGGCGGGAACACGCGGCAATGCACGCTACGCCCGGCTGGGTTCGGGCTCGGCGCGACAGATCACCCCGGTTCGTCTGGGTGCATGGACACTGCCGGCCTTGCTGCTGTGCCTGCTATCCGCCGCACTGAGCCTGGGAGTGCCGCTGATCACCCTGGGTCACTGGCTGTGGAAGGGTGGCATTGAAGCCTGGCAAAACGACAGCCTGTGGCCTGCACTGCAACAGACGGTGCTGCTGGGTGCGCTTGGTGCCGTACTGACCGTGGTGGCCGCCGTGCCGCTGGCCTGGCTGTCGGTGCGCGCTGTCAGTCGCTTGCAAAGGCTGCAAGAAAGCTGCAACTACATCACCAGCGCCCTGCCCGGCATAGTCACCGCGCTGGCTCTGGTCACCATCACCATCCATTACGCCCGGCCGCTCTACCAGACCATCTTCACCATCCTGCTGGCTTATCTGCTGATGTTCCTGCCCCGCGCGCTGGTCAGCCTGCGGGCCGGCATTGCCCAGGCACCGGCCGAGCTGGAACAGGCAGCGGGCAGTCTGGGCAGCACCCCGGGACAGGCCTTGCGCCGGGTCACCTTGCGTCTGGCTGCGCCGGGCGCGGCGGCAGGCCTTGCCATGGTGTTCCTCGCCATCAGCAACGAGCTGACAGCCACCTTGCTGCTGGCACCCAATGGCACGCGCACGCTGGCCACGGGTTTCTGGGCGATGACCAGTGAAATCGACTACATCATGGCCGCACCTTATGCCTTGCTGATGGTGCTGCTATCACTGCCACTCACCTGGCTTTTGCATGACCATTCCAAACGGAGTGCCGGACGATGACTTCCCTGCACCTGCAACACCTGAGCAAACACTACGGCGCCACCCAGGCGGTACAGGATGTATCCCTGAGCTGCACGGCAGCCAGTCGCGTCGCCATTGTCGGCCCGTCCGGCTCGGGCAAGACCACCTTGCTGCGCATGATTGCCGGTTTCGAACACCCGGACCAAGGCAGCATCACCCTGGACGGGCAAACACTGGCTGCCGATGGCCGGGCCCTGCCCGCCCATTTGCGCGGCATCGGTTATGTCGCCCAGGATGGCGCGCTGTTTCCCCACCTGACGGTGGCGGACAATATCGGTTTCGGCCTGACACTCAAAGGCGAAGCACGCAATCGGCGCATTGCCGAGCTGCTGGACATGGTGGCGCTGGACCAGGCCATGCTGCAACGCTGGCCGCATCAGTTATCCGGTGGCCAGCAGCAGCGTATTGCGCTGGCGCGGGCACTGGCCCAGCAACCACGGCTGATGCTGCTGGACGAACCGTTCTCGGCGCTGGACACCGGCTTGCGTGCCGCCATGCGCAAAATGGTGGCGCAACTGCTGGGTGATGCGGGCATCACCGCCATTCTGGTCACTCACGATCAGGCCGAGGCATTGTCCTTTGCCGACCAGCTGGCGGTAATGCGTCAGGGAAGGCTGATTCAGTCCGGTAGCCCGCAACAGCTGTACAGCCAGCCTGCCGATGAAGCCACGGCGCTGTTTCTGGGCGAGGCGGTCATCCTGCCGGCGCATATTCATCAAGGCAAGGCCGAGTGTGGGCTCGGCGCAATTGCAGTGAATGACAGCCAGTTCAGCGGCCAGGGGCGCATCATGCTGCGGCCGGAACAGCTGGAACTGCAACTGGCAGGCAGTCAGCAATCCCAGGCACAGGCACGCGTGCTGGAGTGTGATTTCGGTGGCCATGACAGCCTGATCGACCTGCAATTACCGCACGACAATACCGTGCTGCAATTGCGCACCAGCAGCTGGAATCTGCCCTCTCCGGGCAGCATGGTGGGGATTGCCGTGCAGGGCCGGGCGCATTTGCTGCCGGCCTGAGTGCAAAGACCCTGAAGGTACGACTCAATCGTCGCCGTGGGTCTGGTCCCAGAAACGACGGGTGGCAAATTCATCCGTCGTTTTTTGTTCGCGGCGGGCCTGTACCAGCTGCTCGCGCTCCAGTTCCCGTTCCAGCAGTTTTTCATAGGCCTTGAGCTTTTTGTGCTCGTTGCGCCAGGCCTGTCGCTCCATGATGAAACGCTGCTTGGCAAATTCGGTATCGCCCTGCTGGATACGCACGGCTTCGTCCAGCCGGCCCAGGAATTTCTGAAAGTCCTGCCACTGGGCAATACTCATGCCCTTCATGCCGCCAGTGGTCAGCCGCTCGCGGTATTCATTGCGGAAATTTTCCAGCTGTTCCTGCCGGTTCATCGCGTCCAGCACCTTGGCCTGCGCCTGGCGCATGCGCTCGGCTGCCGCAGCCTGCTTGTCCTCGGCCAGCTTGATCAGGAAGGTGTATTTGCTCTGTGCCATGGCCTAAGCGCCTTACGCCAGCACGCTTTCCAGTTGCAACTGGCTGGTGGTGTAGTCCTGGGATTCGTGCATGGGCTGGGTGAGGAAGCTGGTCATCTGCAACTGGCGACGCATGGCCTCGTCCAGTACCGGATCAGAGCCCGGCACATAAGCCCCCACGCTGATCAGGTCGCGATTGCGCTGGTAGCGTGAGTACAGCTGTTTGAAGTAGCGCGCCTGATCCATCTGCTTGGGCGGCACCACATCCACCATCACCCGGCTGATGGACTGTTCGATGTCGATGGCCGGATAGTGACCTGCTTCGGCCAGCTCACGCGACAGCACGAAGTGACCATCCAGAATGGCCCGTGCCGAGTCGGCAATCGGGTCTTGCTGGTCATCGCCTTCGGACAGCACGGTATAAAAGCCGGTAATCGAACCGCCACCATTTGCCGCATTACCGGCCCGTTCAATCAACTGTGGCAGACGGGCAAACACCGAGGGTGGATAGCCCTTGGTCACCGGCGGCTCACCAATGGCCAGTGCGATTTCACGCTGCGCCATGGCGTAACGGGTGACCGAATCCATCAGCAACAGCACGTCCTTGCCCTGGGCGCGGAAATACTCGGCCAAGGCCGTGGCATAAGCTGCGCCGTGCAGGCGCATCAGCGGCGGCATGTCGGCAGGAGCCGCCACCACCACGGCGCGGGCGATGCCCTCCTCGCCCAGAATGTTCTCGATGAAGTCCTTGACCTCGCGACCCCGCTCGCCAATCAGCCCCACCACCACCACATCGGCGCGGGTGAAGCGGGCCATCATGCCCAGCAGTACCGACTTGCCGACACCGGAGCCGGCAAACAGGCCGAGACGCTGGCCGCGCCCTACCGTCAAGAGGCCGTTGATGGCACGCACGCCCACATCCAGCACCTGCTTTACCGGCGAGCGGTCCAGCGGGTTCATTGGCTGGCTGTGCAGCGGGAAATAGGCTTCGGGATGAATGGGGCCCTTGCCATCCAGCGGACGGCCCAGTGAATCGAGAATGCGGCCCAGCAGGCTTTCACCGACCGGCACCTGACGCCCGGCCGGACCATTGACCCGGGCGGAAACCACTCTTTGCCCGTAGCTGGGCGGATGACAGGGCGTCATCGGCCGCACCGGCGTACCGGGCAGCAAACCGTGCACATTGGCCAGCGGCATCAGGAATACCCGGTCACCGGAAAAACCCACTACTTCGGCTTCCACCACATGGTTGTCCGCCAGTTCAACCTGGCAGGCGCTACCAACCGGCAGCTTGATGCCGGTGGCTTCCATCACCATGCCGGTGACACGCAGCAAACGCCCGCACGGCTGCCATAGCGGTGCTTCTTGTGCAGCCTGCATGCAGTCATTCAGAAAGGAACGCTGGCGGTCAATCAGGGTAGTCATTGTGTTCGGCATCCAGACCCATGGCGCTGCGCAGTGCAGCCAGACGCGAAGCCAGACGCAGGTCCAGCTGCAAGGCCGCGGTATCGATGATGCAGCCGCCGCGCTGGATATGCGGGTCTTCAATCCACTGCCACTGGGTTTCCGGGGTTTCCTGTTGCAGGAACTGCCGCACGGCTTCCAGATCGGCCGGGTTCACCCGTAGCCGGGCCTGGCTCATGGTGGCAGGCAGCTCGCCCAGTACCTGACGCAGCTGGGCGATGATCGCAGTATCGCTTTGTGCCAGATGCTCACCGGCAAGGCGCTCGGCCAGTTGCATGGCCAGTGACAGCAAGGTGCCGGACAGCTCCTCTTCCACCCGGCTGATTTCACGGGCAAAACTGGCGGCCAGATCCTGCATCGGCGTCCACAGCTGGGCAAATTGCGCTGCAGCCTGATCATGCCCCTGCTGCAAGCCCATGGACAAACCTTCGGCATGGCCCGCTTGCGCCCCTTCGTCGTAACCGGTCTGCCACGCTTCCTGGTGAATGGCTTCCAGCTCGGAGGCCGTGGGATAGCCGGAAGCAGCCGGCTCTTCGGCTTCGGTGGCATTTTCGCCCGGGGAAGATGGCTCCTCCTCCCCTTCTGCCCGCTGGGCATCGGCTACCGTGGGTGCCTGCTCCAGATGGCGGCGCAAGGCTTCCAGCCCGGCCAGCTGGGTCGGGCTGAAACCGTCGTCGCCCTGGGTCAGCTCGGTTGGCGTCCAGCTTTGCCAGCCTTGCAGTTGCTCACCCGGAATGATGGGATTATTCGACAAGGCCTTCGTCACCACCCTTGCTGCCTAGCACGATCTGGCCATCGTCGGCCAGCTTGCGGACAACCTTGAGGATTTCCTTCTGTTCGGCTTCCACCTCGGACAATTTGACCGGTCCCTTGGATTCCAGATCGTCACGCAGCATTTCGGCCGCACGCTGCGACATATTGCGGAAGATCTTGTCCTTGAGTTCGGCACTGGTGCCCTTGAGCGCCACCACCAGCGAATCGGACTGCACTTCGCGCAGAATGGTCTGGATGGAGCGGTCGTCGATGTCGAGAATGTTCTCGAACACGAACATCTTGTCCTGGATGCGCTGCGCCAGTTCCGGGTCGTACTCGCGGATGTAGTTGAGCGCCGAACCTTCCACATTGGAACCCATGAAGTTGAGGATTTCCGCCGTGAGGCTGATGCCGCCGGAGGCGCTCTTCTTGATGCGGTCCGAGCCGGACAACAGCTGGGTCAGCACGTCGTTCAGTTCGCGCAACGCCTGCGGCTGCACGCCTTCCAGCGTGGCGGTACGGATCAGCACCTCGTTGCGCAGTCGCTCCGGGAAGAAGGACAGGATGGAGCTGGACAGGTCCGGCTCCAGATGCACCAGGATGGTGGCAATGATCTGCGGGTGCTCGTGGCGGATCAGATCGGCCGCCGAGGACGGGTCCATCCACTTCAGGCTTTCGATACCGCTGTGATCGTTGCCCTGCATGATCTTGTCCAGCAGGTTGGCCGCCTTGTCCGGGCCAAGGGCTTCGATCAGCACATTGCGCAGGTATTCGTCCGAAGCACCGATGCTGGCCCGTGCCGCACACTCTTCGCGGAACTTGCCGACAATGTCATCGATCTGGTCGTAGCTCAGATTATTGATGGCCGCCATGGCCAGCGAAATCTTCTGCACTTCCTTGGGGCCCAGATACTTGAACACTTCAACCGCTTCGGCCTGCCCCAGGCTGAACAGCAGAACCGCACTGCGGTGCACACCGTTATCACTCATCGGAGCTTATCCATTCCTTGATGATCTGGGCTGCCATGCGCGGGTCAGATTTCACCAGCTCACGAGCGGCTTCCAGATTCTGGTTGTACTGACGCATCTGGGCATCCTTCGGATTTTCCGGCGTGCCATCCGGGTTGGTCGCCACGGCACCCTTGCCGCCGGCAGCCGCACCCTCGGCACCACCCTCATCGTCACCGGCAACAGCCAGCAAGCGCCCACCGGCATCTGCCAGCGGCTTGCCATCCGGGCCTTTCTTGACGGCATCCTGCGGTTTGACCAGGTCCTTGACGATAGGTCGCACCACACCAAACAGCAAATACAGCACGGCAATGGTAAGCAAGGCGTACTTGATCAGGCTGGAGGCATTGTTGGTGAGGTAGTCGGTGACTTTCTCCTGCATGGTCACCGGCACCGCCGCATCGGCAAAGGCGGCATTCACCACGTTCAGCGTGTCACCACGCTGACTGTTGTAGCCCATGGTTTCCTTGACCAGATTGTTGATCTGCTGGATTTCCTGGGCGGTCAGCGGCGTCGGTTTCATCTCGCCGTTCTTGTCCGGCATCTTGCGGTAGTTCACCACCACGGCTGCAGACAGACGCTTCACCACGCCTTGCGGCATCTTGGTGTGCTGAATGGTCTTGTCCACCTCGTAATTGGTGGTGATGTCGCGCTCCAGCGCACCGGACTGGCCCATGGCCTGACCGGACAAGGTGGCCGTACCAGGCGCAGCACCCGGCGGCAAGGTAATCGGAGCGGAAGCACCAGATGGAGGCTGATTGGACAGGGCTCCGGGGACGCCACCGGCATTGGCAGCGCCACTACCCAGCCGCTCCACGATTTGCTGGCTGCGGGTGGCGGACGGATTGGGTGACGAGTTGGGACGATAGCTCTCCGAAGTCTGCTCCACTTCGGAGAAATCCACATTGGCCGTTACCTGGGCATGAATGTTTCCCTGGCCGAAAATGGGTTCCAGAATGCTTTCGATACGCTTGACGTAGCCATCTTCCACCTGGCGCACATAGCCAAGCTGGGTCTGGTCCATGCCGGCCGTGTCCTTGTCGGACAGCTTGGACAGCATGTTGCCGTCCTGATCCACCACCGTGACATTCTTCACCGGCAGATTGGGCACGGCACTGGACACCAGATGCACGATGCCGGCCACCTGGCCCTGATCCAGCGTGCGGCCGCGGAACAGGTTCAGCATCACCGAGGCAGTTGGCTGCTGCTGGTCGCGCACAAATACGCTTTGCTTGGGAATGGCAATGTGGATGCGGGCAGATTCCACCGAACCGATGGCTTCGATGGTGCGGGCCAGCTCGCCCTCAATGGCGCGCTGGTAATTGACTTGTTCGGCAAACTGGCTGATGCCGAACTTCTGGTTGTCCATCAGTTCGAAGCCGACGCCCCCCGCCTTGGGCAGGCCCTGGGCAGCCAGACGCAAACGGGCGTCATATACCTTGTCAGCCGGTACGGATACGGTCCCGCCATCGCCCAGCTGATAAGGAATGTTCATTTGCTGCAGGGCAGCCGTGACCTGACCGCCGTCGCGGTCGGCAATATTGGAAAACAGGATTTTATAGCTGGGCTGCCGGTTCAGGACAACTGCACCGACAATGACAGAGAAAATGGCGGCCAGGGCCACCAGGAAGAGGATCTTTTTATTGTTGGGAAGCGACTTGAAGCGGTCGGTTGCTTCATTGAGCCGGGTTCGCCAAACAGGAGTCGGGTTTTGTTCTGCCAGATCAGCCATACAGTGGTTTTAGTTTCAGGCACAGCCACTGCCGGCAACCACAGCATGGGGTGACGGCCAGGCTATACCTGGGTATTCATGATTTCCTGATAGGCGGACACCAGCTTGTTGCGCGCCTGGACCATGGTCTGGAACGACAGGCTGGCTTTCTGCAAGGAGACCATCACGTCCTGCAGGTTAACCCCCTCATCTCCCAACTCGAACTGCTTCTGCATTTCCTGCGAAGTTTGCTGAGCAGAATTCACCTGCTCAATGGTGGATTTGAGAACATCGGCAAAGTCAACTTGCGACGTTTCCTGCGGCTGCGCGGCCGGCTTACCACCGGCCAGGGCCGATGCGGCCCGCAGTTCGCTCAACATCTGGTCTACATTATTGATCGACATGGCTACTCCGTACTGCGTACGTCCAGGTCATCCGGATCCTCATCCTGGCCATCTTCTTCGCGGTAGCGCTGCAATTTGTAGCGCAAGGTGCGTTCACTGATGCCCAGTTTTTCAGCAGCGAGCTTCTTGATGCCTCCCACTGCTGCCAGTGTATCCAGAATATGACGTTTTTCCAGCGTTTTCATGTCGGACTCTGCCGTCACGATAGGCTGGACTGTGGTTTCTGTCCGGGTAAGCGGTGTCGAACCGGAAACATCATCCAGCAACAGGTCGGCGGCAATAATTGCCGGCCCGGCGGCAAGAATCACCGCCCGCTGCATGACATTTTCCAATTCGCGGATGTTACCTTCCCAACTATAGGCCGTCAATTGACGTTCCGCCTCTTCGGAGAGGCTTAATCCGGAACGTCCGGCCGCTTCAGCGTATTTGTTAAGCACAAGCCGTGCCAGCGGCAGGATATCCTCGCGCCGCTCGGCGAGCGCCGGAATGCGCAGCGGGAAAACATTCAGCCGGAAATACAGGTCTTCGCGGAAACGACCGGCCTCCACCTCACCGGCAACATCGCGGTTGGAAGTAGCCAGCACGCGGATGTCCAGCTTGATGGTGCGGGTGCTGCCCACCCGCTCCACTTCGCGCTCCTGCAGCACCCGCAGCAGTTTGGCTTGCAGCGACAAGGGCATTTCGGTGACTTCATCCAGCAGGATGGTACCGCCCTGCGCCTGTTCGAACTTGCCCGGCAAGGCTTGTGCCGCGCCGGTAAATGCGCCTTTTTCGTGGCCGAACAGCGTGGATTCCAGCAAATTGTCCGGAATGGCGGCACAGTTCACCGCCACGAAGGGGCCATCGTGGCGCCTGGAATACCGGTGAATGTAGCGCGCCAGCACTTCCTTGCCCGCGCCGCTGGGGCCGGTGATCATCACGCTGGCATCGCTGCCGGCCACACGGCTGGCCAGTGCCAGCAGCTGGCGCATTTGCGGCGATTCGGCCACGGCTTCGTCGCGCTCGCCCTCCGGCAGTTTGAGGATGTGCTTTTCCACTTCGGCAATCAGGCTGGCCGGCTCGAATGGCTTGAGCAGGTAGTGGGTGGCGCCGGCACGCAACAAGGCAATGGCGCGTTCGATGATGCCGTAGGCGGTCATCAGGATGAAGGGCACGCCGGGATAACGGATTTTTACTTCTTCAAACAGCGTGTAGCCGTCCATTGGGGCCATCTGCGCATCGGAAATGATCAGGCCGACCGGTGCTTTTTTCAGTTGCTGCAAGGCAGTGCTGCCATCACCGGCTTCCAGCGTGGGATAACCGGCCAGGCTGAGGGTATCGACAATCGCTTCACGCAGATCGGCGTCGTCTTCGACAACGAGAATGGGCAACTTCATCATGTTTGCTTGTATGTGCTTATGCAGTTGGCTGACGTTGGGCCACCAGCGCCACCAGGCGGCTGGCAATCGATGTCAGAGGCTGGATTTCGTGCTGGCCTTTCAGGGCGATGGCTTCCTTGGGCATGCCGAACACCACGCAGCTGGCTTCGTCCTGGGCAATGTTATAGGCCCCGGCCTCCTTGAGTTCCAGCATGCCTTGCGCGCCATCCCGCCCCATGCCGGTGAGGATGACGCCGATACAGTTCTTGCCCACCAGATTGGCCGCCGAACGGAACAGCACATCGACAGAAGGACGGTGCCGGTTGACCGGCGGCCCGTGATGCAGCGAGGTGGAGTAGCCGATGGTGGGAGCAGACTTGACCAGCAGGTGGGAGTGGCCGGGGGCAATGTATACCGTGCCGGCCTGCAGCCGCTCGCCATCTTCGGCTTCTTTCACATGCAGCTGGCACAACGAGTCCAGCCGTGCGGCAAAGGACTTGGTGAACAGCTCCGGCATGTGCTGGGTGACGAGAATGGGCGGCATGTTGGCCGGCAGAGCCGTGAGCAGGACGCGCAATGCTTCGGTGCCCCCGGTGGAGGAGCCCACCACGATGACGGTCTGGCGCGCCAGCGGGGTTCGCCCCGGTTGACGCGGCAGGATGACGTCCGCGCTGTGACTGGGCACCACTTCCATTGGTGCGATTGGTTCCCGAGAAAACTGTCCCATTTATTTCCTTGCAATGATTCCAGCCATGTCGGCCTTGCTGTGGGAGCCTAGCTTAAGCCCAGCCCGGCATTATGCCAATACAATCACCTGTCGGGCGGAAGGATTCCGTCCTGTTGCAGCCGGTGGATCCAGCCATCGCTGGCGGCTTCGATCAAGTCCAGCACCCGGTCAAAGCCCTGCTCTCCACCATAGTAGGGATCGGGCACTTCCTGTGCGGTTTTCCCGCCCAGCGGGGCCAGGATGTAATCCAGTTTCGCCTGTGCCGTGGCCGGGCAGATGGCGCGCAGTGCGCTCATGTTCTGGCGGTCGGCGGCCAGAATCAGGTCAAAGCGGCTGAAGTCGGCTACGGTGACCTGCCGGGCGCGCTGGCTGCTCAGGTCGTAACCGCGCCGACGGGCGGCCTGACAGCTGCGCGGATCCGGCGCTTCGCCCACGTGATAGGCATGCGTACCGGCGGAATCCACCAGCACCCGCTCGGCCAGTCCGGCTTGCTGCAATCTGGCACGCAACACACCTTCCGCCGTCGGTGAACGGCAGATATTGCCCATGCAGACCATCAGAATCGCGTATGGCTTGTCCATGACTTCCCGTTCTTGCTTGTCGGCCTCCACCACAAAAACAGAAGGCGCTGTTGTTTCAACATAAACCAATCAGCAGGCGCTGACATCCCGGCTGTCTTGCTGATTGCGTCCGGCGACCCAGGCTTGCCGGGCAGCCTGATCCAGAAAGCTCCATACCAGCACACGGCTGCGCTTTTGTCCTTGCGCCATGGCAACAAGCTGGCTTTGTTTCACTCCGGCATGACGCAAGGCGGCTTGCAAGGCGGGCAGGCTGTCGGCACTGGAAACCAGGCTGGTAAACCACAGGCATTGCCGGGCAAAACGGCGGCTGTCCTCGATCATCCTGCTGACAAAAGCAACTTCACCGCCCGGATAGCACAGCTCACGGTCACGCCCGCCAAAATTCAGCGCTGGTGCACGCGCACTGGCCAGTTGCTTGTCCTTGCCCAGGTTGCGCCATTTGCGCTCGCTGCCTGCGGCGGCGGCGGCACGGCTGGCATGAAACGGTGGGTTGCACAGGGTGAGGTCAAAGCGCTCGCCCTTTTGCCAGATGCCACTGAACATGGCGTCGTCCCGCGTCTGGTGGCGCAAGGCAATATGGGCGGCAAAGGACGGATTGGCCTGCAAGATGGCCTGGGCATTGTCCAGCGCCGGGCGGTCGATATCGCTACCCACGCAATCCCAGCCATATTCGGCATGGGCGAGCAAAGGATAGACCAGGTTGGCACCGGTGCCGATATCCAGCAGGCGGATCTGGCTGCCACGTGGCACAGTACCACCCGGCCCGGCCAACAGGTCGGCCAGGGCATGAATGTAATCGGCACGCCCCGGAATGGGTGGGCACAGATAGCCTGACGGAATATCCCACTGCTGCACGCCATACTGCTGGGCCAGCAAGGCCCGGTTGAGCAGCTTCACCGCCTGCGGGTTGGCAAAATCAATGCTGGGCAGGCCGTGCGGATTGGCCTTGACATGTGGTTTGAGCGCCGGGCAGGCCGCAATCAGCGCCGCAAAATCATACTGTCCCTGATGGCGATTACGCGGATGCAGCCCGGCAGGGGCGGGTTTGTGCCGGGCAGGCGGCTTGGCGGTCATGCGGCTTCCTTGACGACGGGGAGATCGGCGAAAAGGCGGCATTGTGCCAGCATTCCGGGCGGCTGTCCGGCGCAGTCGCTATGGCACATGGTCGTAACGCGCTTCGATCTCGCGGTATGCGCCAGACTTGCGCAGCATTTCCAGGCCCCGGTCGAAATTGTCACGCTGCCATTGATAGCGAAAGGCCATCTGGTAGGGGGTGGCCGGAAACAGTGGATAGACGGTCAGGGCTTGTCTGGCCACCAGATCGGGAGGTAACAGGCGGTTGAAATACTGGATGATGCGCCAATCGCCAACAATGACATCCACCCGGCCAGCGTACAGCAGCAGGTTGCGGATTTGCTGGTCACCCTCTTCGCGATAACGCGGGTTGCCATTGGCCATGGCTTCGAATTGCGGCCCCAGCAACTGGCGGGAGCGCTGGAATGAGCTGACGGAGTAGCGTGACAGGTCGGCAATATCGTTCAGCACCAGTTTGCGCTGCGCCAGCGCGACCGCCACATTGTGATATTCCATGTAGGGCTGGGAGAAATAAGCCTTGAGCCTGCTGTAGGGATTGGTGGTGGCAATACCGTCCAGACGCCCTTGCTGCAACATGCCTTGCAAGCGCTCCATCGGGGCAAAGAAAGGCTGTACTTCCATACCGGCCCGGCGTGCTGCGGCCACCACGATGTCAAACTCCAGTCCGCGCCGCTCGGCCTCGAACACATAGGGAGGCTTGTTGCTGCCAAAGCCGATCTGCAACACCACGGCACGACCGCTCCCCGCGCTCACGCCTTGCGGCAACACGCTGCACAACAATGTACACAAGCCAAACACGGCATTTCGTCTTGTTATCATTCTTGCCCTTGCTCAATGCTTCAGATAGCCGGACCCTGATCCATTTGCTGCCAGGCCGCCTGCTGCTGCCACTGCCGCATCCAGTCCGGCAGTGCTTGTGCCGGCATCGGCCGCGCAATGCCATAACCCTGCACCAGGCTGCAGCCCAATTTGCGCAGGGCCATGCCATGCGCCATGGTTTCCACGCCTTCGGCTATCACCTGGCGCTTGAACACGGCAGCCAGTTGAATCACCCCGGCCACGATGCCCAGGTCGTCAGCATCATCCAGCATGCCCATGACAAAGCTCTGGTCGATTTTCAGGGTATCCAGCGGCAGCTTGCGCAGATAGGTCAGCGAGGAATAGCCGGTGCCAAAATCGTCCAGTGCAAAATGCACACCCAGAGTGCGGCATTGCTGCATGACCCACAATGCCTGGTCCATGTCATCCAGCGCAGCTGACTCCAGCACCTCCAGTTCCAGCAAGGACGGATCCAGCGCCGGATGGCTGCGCAATACCTGCTGCAAGTCCGGGCAGAAATCCGGGTGCAGCAGATAGTTGGCGCTGACATTCAGGCTGACCGCCAGCGGCATGCCCTGCTGCTGCCAGCTGGCAGCCTGGGCCGCGCCCTGCTCCAGCACCCAGCGGCCAAAGGTGATTTCCAGCGCACTGCCCTGCAACACCGGCAGGAAGTCTGCCGGGGCCAGCAGGCCCCGTTCCGGATGCTGCCAGCGGATGAGTGCCTCCAGACCGATCAGCCGACCATCTTGCAGATCCACCTTGGGCTGGTAGTAAAGCAGGAATTGCTGTTGCTGCAAAGCCTGCCCCAAGGCCTCCAGCATGCGGCGATGCAGCTGTGCCTTGCGGTCGCCCTCCGGGTCGAACAGCTGGTAGCGGTTCTTGCCTGCTTCCTTGGCCTGATACATGGCCTGATCGGCATGTCGCAACAGGGTGTCGGCATCGGCATCGTCTTGCGGAAACAGGGATACACCCACGCTGGCACTGGTACGGATGATGGCGCTGGCCAGCGCTACGTCCTCTGCCACTGCTGCCAGAATGCGATCCAGAATGGGCATGCATTCCTCGTTATCGGTCAGGTCACAGAGCAAGAGTACAAACTCGTCGCCACCCAGCCGGGCCAGGGTATCGCCAGCACGCAGCACCGACTTCAGCCGCTCGGTCACGGCAATCAGCAGTTGGTCGCCCGCTTCGTGGCCGTGCAGGTCGTTGACGGTCTTGAAGCCGTCCAGATCGAGAAAACACACCGCACAGCACTGTCCGGTGCGACGGCTGCGGGTGAGAGCCTGCTCCATGCGGTCTGACAGCAGCCGACGGTTGGGCACGCCGGTGAGCGGGTCGAAGTTGGCAATGCGATCCAGTTCGGCCTCATGCGCCTTTAGCTGGGTGATGTCGGAAAAAATGCCGATGTAGTGCTGAATCTGGCCGGCCTGATCACGCACCACCGAAATGGACAGCAGCTCGGCATACAGTTCGCCATTCTTGCGCCGGTTCCATATTTCGCCGCGCCAGAAATCATGCTGGCGCACCATGGCCCACATGTCCTGATAGAAGGCCGGTCCGTGCTGACCGGAGGACAACAGCGCGGGTGAGCTGCCGATGGCTTCGTGTTCGGCATAACCGGTGATGCGGGTAAAGGCGGAATTGACCTTGGTGATGCGCCCTGCCGGCGACACCACCATGATGCCTTCGTAGCTGCTGTCGAACACCACGGCGGCTTCTTTTTGCGCCTGGGCATGAATCTTGTGTTCGGTAATGTCGGTATGGGTGCCGGACATCATCAATGGCCGGCCTTCGGCATCGCGCTCCACCACCCGGCCGCGTGACAGCACCCAGCGCCAGCCACCGCTCAGGCTGTGACAGCGCATTTCCATTTCATATGTCGGGCTGAGACCATCCAGATGGCGCTGCATGCTGCTTTCCACCTGCGGCAAATCCTCCGGGTGGATGTGGGACAACCACTGCTGCCGGCTGACCGGGCCGCTGTCTGCCGTGTAGCCCAGCATGGCTTTCCAGCGGTGGCTGACCTGGAAATCGTCGGTTTGCACGTTCCAGTCCCAATAGCCCTGGTCGGAGCCTTCAATCACCCGCGCCAGTTGCTGCTCGCGAGACAACAGCCTTTGCTCGGCCGCTTTCTTTTCCGTCAGGTCGCGGCCAAAGGCCATGTAACGGCCATCCTGCATGCGCACGGTGGTCAGCTCGGTCACCACTACGCCGCCATCGGCACGGTTCAGCTCCCATTCAGAGCGGATGAAGCGCTGGTCCTGCAAGGCCAGCAGATGTGCGGGCAGCGTGGCCTGGCTGGAAGGTGCCAGCAAATCGACAATGTGCATTTGCAGTATCTGCGACTGGCTGTGGCCGGTCATGCGGCAGGCAGAAGGATTGGCAAACAGGTAATGGCCGTTTTCATCGGCAATCCAGATGGCATCGCCTGCTTCATTCAGCACCAGATGCAGGTCTTCATCCAGCCGCCGCCGTTCGGTAATGTCGGACAGCGTGCCCACCAGCCGCCACACCTCGCCGCTGGGGCTGCGTTCCACTGCCCTGCCCCGCACGCGTACCCAGAGCAACTCGCCGCTGCGGGTCATCAGGCGGATGTCAAACTCCATCTGGCTGGTTTCGCCGCGCAGGTGGGCGTTGAGGGCCTGCTGCCAGACTTCCAGGTCATCGCTGAACAACAGCTTGCGAAAGAAAGACACGTCATGGGTATCGTCTTCCGGCGCATAGCCGGTGAGCGAGAAATAGCGGGCCGAACGATAGACATAACCGGTGCGCAGGTCCCAGTCCCAGAAACCGTCGCTGGTGGCCTCCACCACTTGTTGCAGGCGGCGTTCGCTGCTGCGGATCTGCATGGTCAGGCGCATGCGCTCGCTGATGTCCTGCACTGTGCCGTGTAGGCGCACCACGCGGCCATCTTCATCGCACACCGCCTCGCCACGGGCGGTGATCCAGCGGTGCTCTCCATCCGGGCGAATCACCTCGGCATCACACTGGTAGGCATGGCCGTCATGCAGGCACTGTTCCACCAGCGCCGACAGGCTGACCCAGCTCTCCGGGGTAAAGTAGCTGGCCACTTCCGGATACACCGCCGGCGGCAAGTCCGTCGAGCGGCCATAGATGTGGTAGATCTCACTGGACCAGTTGTGCTTGTCCTGCAGCACATCCCAGCTCCAGTTGCCGATACCGGCCAGCCGCTGCGCTGCCCGCAGCTCCGCCTCGCTGTCGCGCAGGCGCTGCTCGGCCTGCTTGTGCCGGGAGATATCACGCGAAATGCCGAACAGGCCCACCACCTGGCCGTCCAGATCGAACACCGGCCCTTTGCTGACCTGGAATACCATGTCCTCACCACTTTGCAGCCGCACATGTTCCTCATGCGCATGCAATGTGCCTGCCTGCATGATGGCGCTGTCACTGCGCATCAGGCTGTCGGCCGATTCGGCATCGAACAAGGCGCGGTCATCCTGCCCGATGATTTCCGCCGCCGTGTGACCGACAAAACGGCAAGCCGCTTCATTCACCAGCAGGTAACGGCCCTGCCTGTCCTTGACGAACACCGCATCGGAAGTGCCGCTGACCACGGCATCCAGCAGGTTGCGATGGGTTTCGTTGCGCTGTGCCAGTCGTCGCAGCATGCCGCTGAACAGGCTGACCGTTACGCCGCACAGGCCGAGAAAACCCCATTGCAAGGTATAAACCGGTGTACTTTCCGGGCTGTGGAAGTGTGGCGTGGCCATCAGGTCTGTACCCAGCATGACCAGCAAGGTAGCCAGCAAGCCCGGCCCCATGCCTCCCAACATGGCAGTCACCAATACCGGGAACATCAGCATGATGAACATGGGCCGTTGATCAATACTGATGGGCACCAGTTGGCGCAGGCCCAATGCCGCCAGCACGGCAACAATGGCAAACACATAGCCCAGCCAGGCTGGGACGCGCTCCTTGCTCATGCGCTCCGACCAGCTTTCCAGCAGGCCGGCAGCGGCATTGTGTTCAGCCGGTGGTACGGCACGCAAAGAGAAATACAGCAGCGCTGCCGTCATCAGCACGAAGACGGCACCTTTCCAGGTGGAGAGTTCCAGCATGGTGGCAGGGTCAGCCAGCAAGGAAAGCAGGCTGTCAGACAGCAATATCCACAGCATGGCCAGCACGCAATAGGCACAGACCACCAGCCGGATGAAACGGGTTCTTGCGGAAGCAACCATGCTGCGATGACCCTAATTCATGCTGTAAGGACAGCAGATAAAGTTTTGTTGATATGCCTTGCTGACTGGCCATGATACACAGCCCGGTGCAGTCGAACATAAATGCACTCACACCACATTGCCATACACCATCGGTAGTAGGGCAGCTGCATGACCCGGCGAGCCTTGATCATGATCAGCGCAGGCGGAAGCGGCTGACAATGCCATGTATCTGTTCGACTTGCCCATCGAGCTTGGCCAGTGCATGGGCCGTGGCATCGGCCTCGCTACGGGTTTCCGAGGCGCCACCGGCAATACCGCTTACATCATCCGCCAGTTCGGCACAGCTTTGTTGTTGTTCGGCCACGTTCTGGCTGACCCCGCCCACCAGTTGCACCACCTCTGTCGCCTGCTGGCTGATGGTTTGTACCGACTCACCAGCCAGGTTGATGTTGTCCACACTGGTGGCCACGCTGTCTTCCACTTGCTGCATGTCCGCCACGGCAAGCTGCACCTGACTGCCAATGGATTTGACGATGGTCTCGATTTCGCCAGTGGAACGGCTGGTGGAATCCGCCAGCTTGCGCACTTCGTCAGCCACCACGGCAAAACCGCGCCCGGCTTCACCGGCACGCGCAGCTTCGATGGCGGCATTGAGTGCCAGCAGATTGGTTTGCGCGGCCAAGGATTCGATGACGGCGACAATCCTGGTAATGGCGGCGCTGGAGTCCTGCAACTGATGCAGGCAGCTGGCGGTTTGTCCCACCGCAGCAGACACCGAGCGGATGTCATTCAGCGCGGTATGAATGATGGCCTTGTTCTGGTGTGCACGCTCGGCCGAATCGCTACACAGCGTGGCGGCCTTGTCCACCTTGCGCAGGATGTCCAGCATGCCGCCGTTCAATTGCTGCAAGGACTGGTCAATATGCTGCGACGCCTGCTCGCCCGTTTCGGCCACCGTGCTCAAATGCTGTGAGGTGACGCCCATATTGCGGTTGGCTTCCACCACGGCCTGCAGGCAGGTTTCCACTTGCAACATGCCGTCCTGCAGGGCTTGCAACAGGCGATTGAGGGCCTCGCCCGCCCTGGTTGCCTGCTTGCTGCACAAGCCTTCCACCCGCCGGGTGAGGTCGAAGTTCTCCGCCACGGCAATCATGGTGGATTCGATGCGGCGCAGATCGTAAATCTGCTTGAAGGTTTGATACTGGCGGTACACCACGAACAGCCCGAACAGGAACAGCAGGCCCAGCACCAGTCGCACCACCAGCATGGTATTGCGCTGACTGGCATACAAGGGGGCCAGCTGCCGTTCCAGCTGTGCCGGAGTCAGGTAGTAGTACAGCGTCCACGGCTTGTCGCTATGGATTTTCACGGGCAGGCTGAGCCAGGCACCACCCAGCGCAGCCGCCTGTTGCTTGCCACTGAGCAAGTCGGGCAGCACGGTATTGCGGCGGTCGAAAATACGGATGCCGCGCTCGGCATTCACCAGCGCAAAATTACCGGCCTCCTCCGGCATTTTCAGCCCGGTTTTGGCCGCTTCTTCCTTGTCTTTGGGGGTAAGAACCAGGAAAGGCATGTTGAGCAACGCTGCCTCGAATACATTGGCGCGCACGATGGACGACACCACCCCGATGAACTGGTGCTGCATATCGTAGACCGGCACGGAATACAGGAAGCCGGAAGCGTCGTACACATTGCACTGCGATTTGGAGTAGTACTGGGTATTGTCGCAGGTGCGCATCAGCGGCGAAGTGACCGCCGGGATATCATCCAGCACCTTGAAATCAAAGCGTGGATGCGCTGCCTTGAGCTCGGCCAACTGGGTGGGGAAATAGCTGTACTCCTCGTCTTCCAGTTGCTCGGGGACGTCCGGATCCTTGCTTTTGGCCTCGTCCTCGTCCTTTTTCCCGCCTTCCGGCTCCAGTCGCACGGTATCAAACATGAAAAAAGGCACCTGGCCTTTTTTGAAGTCCAGCCCGTCCATGACTGCATAAACTTCTGACACCCGGGTACGGCTGACCAGATTGTTGAACACCTGCTGCACGGTCAGGAAGGCATCGGCGGTAAAGCGGTGATTGGCCACCACATCTTCTTTTTCATCCGCCCGGTTACCCCCGCGGATTTGCCGCACGCTGGGCATCAGGCTTATGGTGCGGGTGTTTTCATACATGGTGTTGAACATGTCCTGCACCAGCTTTTGCTTGTGTTCCAGCTGCGGCATGGCTTCTTGCTGGATCACCTGCTCGCGCGCAGTAGCCAGACGCCCGGCGGACCAGCGCTGCATGGCCCACTCGCTGGCAATCAGCACAATGGCAAAACCAAGCAGCAGATAGCACAAGCGGGCAAACAGGAAAACCTTCCACGGCGACCGGCTTCTGTTCGTCATTTTTGTTCAACTTTAAATTAATGAATGAAGATTACCCGCTCCCAATATCAGGGTTATAGAAAGAAAACAGGCTTTGCGGTAGCTGATTTGATCAGGCTGAGCCGACTCCAGCGATGCGCGCCCTGTGCACGGAACAATACAGGCAGCAAAATTCATCCAGCATTAAACTGGAAAAGACACCGGTTATTCAGATACTTACGATTTAAATCATGGCTTTATCACGATTTAGACCAACAGCAAGCCGGCTACCGTGCAAGGCAGGCAGAGGACCTCGCCATCCCGGGCATGCTGCCGGTTTCAGCCGTGGCGGAGTGCCAGAACGGGCAGCTCCGGCAGGCCATGCTTGTGCCGGGCTTTGCGGCATTGGGCATCGCCCGCCTGCACCTCGTGACATGGCGAGGGGCGCTGGGCATACAGGCGGCAGGACACGGACTGCCCTACTTCGCCCTGCAAGGCCATACAGCGTGGTACAGGCTGATTGGTGCCGCGCAAACAGGCATGCCAGGGGCTGGCTTGCTCCAGCGCGGTATCGGGCAGGCCAAGGCTGACAGCCTCGGACCAGTAGAAGGAAACACGAAAACTGGCGCAACAGGCGCCGCAATCCAGACAGGGATTGAATGTGACAGTGGCAGGAGCGTTCATCATTGAGCGTGTCAGACAAAGTGATGGACCAGGTGCAGGCCGGTAGCGGCCATGACTGTGTGACTGCACCGCAGCCAGCGTGCGTGCTGGCGCTGCGAATGCCGCCGGGCAGCACTATACCTGCCTGTCATCACTCGGAAAAGTCTGACCTATATTGCATCGCAGCAAGGCGTCATCGCACCTGATATGCACATGCTCAAGCTGTCGCCGATAGCATCAAGTCGGCATGGGCAGGGCCATGTTCTGCCGAATCACTTTTCACCAGGGCAGGTCTGCGCCTGATTGTTCAAACCCTGCTTTTCCACCCGGAAGCGGGCGATGGTGCGTCCATCTTGCTGCTGCAAGGTGACGACATACAGGCTGTCGAAATCGCTGTAATGCCAATCCGGCACCTGGGCCGGGTCTGCGCCGTAACGTGCCAGCAGTTGCCCCGCCATTCTGGCTACCAGCCGGTGCTCCCAGGATACAAACACGGTGGCGTCCCGGTTGGCCGGGCTGGTGATGGCTGCCTCCAGCGCGTCCAGTTCATCCAGGCCAAAGTCGGTGTTCACCGGCAAGCCCAGACGGATGGCGGTGGGCTCGATGGTGGCAAGCGGGCGGATGTAGTTGTACGGCACGCCGCCGTCTTTCTTGCGGATGCCGGGATTGGGGGCGAACAAGGCGGCCGGTCGGTCAAAGCGGGCGGCCAGTACCGCAGGCAGTGCCAATGCCCGGTTCAGCCCCTGACAACTGAGCTGCCCGAGACCAGCGGCAGGCTTCTCTGCATGGCGGAACAGCACAATCGTTTCATCGGCCAGACTGGAGCCTGCCAGCAACAGGCCGGCACAGAAGGTCAGGGAAGTCAGTGTTTTTTTCATCAGGATGATCCGGTAAGGCCTGCTGGCAGAAAATGCTGGCAGGCTAGCAGAAAAGCAGCGCTACTGACCAATCACGTCGGCCTGGGCTCAGGCCATCACCCCGCCCACATGCTGGCTGGCCAGCGTCTGCAATTGCGGCCCCAGTTGCAAGGCCAGCTGCCACAAGCGCTCTGCCACCGGCGACAGCGAACGCTGGCGTCGGCGGATCAGCATGATGCTGCGGCGCTGTTCCGGCAGCAGCGGTCGCACGGTCAGGCTGGCTCCGGCAGGCAGCGGCAGTGCCAGACCCGGCGACACGCTGATGCCGATGCCGGCCTGCACCATCTGGAAAACCGAGCTGGAGTGCCCCAGTTGCTGGGCGACCGGGCAGTGCACCCCCTGGCTGGCCAGAATGCGGTCTATCACCGCCCTGCTGCCGGAACTGTAATCCAGCAACACCAGCGGCAACCGGTCCAGTGCCTGCCACGGCACGGCATCCATGGCGGCCAGCGGATGGTCGTCGCGGCAGATCAGCCAGAAACCGTCATCCAGCAAAGGCTGGCATTCCAGATCATCCACCACACCCGGCTCCACCACGATGCCGAAATCCACCTCGCCGCTGCGCACGCTTTCCACATTCAGGCGCTGTACCTGGTCGTGCAGCACCGGGCGGATGTGTGGAAACTGGCGGGCGCATTGCGCCAGCAAGCTGGGCAGCAAGCTGGCGGACAAGGTGGGACTGCTGGCGATATGCACGGTGCCGTGCGCCTGTTCACCCTCCTTGCGCGCCTCTTCCAGCAGCAACTGCAATTCATCCAGCAAGCGGGATAGCTGGCCGGCAAAGCGCAGGCCGGCGGCGGTGAGCTCCACCTCGCGCGTGGTGCGGTCCAGCAGGCGCATGCCCAGTTCTGCTTCCAGCTCGCGAATGCAACGGCTGACCGCAGGCTGGGTCAGGCCGATTTCGTCCCCGGCCCGGCTGAAACTGCGCAGACGGGCCACCGCCCGGAACACCTGTAACTGGCGCAAACTGACATTCATGACTTTTTCTTATCTATTGATCTGATAAATCAATTTGTAGTCTGAATGTTTTCACGGTTCAATAGCAAGCTGATTTCCCGCTGCAATAGGGCATCCTCATGCTGAAAATGATTGATTCCTTCACCCTGGCGCTGATTGCCACGGTCACCCTGGCCAGCCTGCTGCCCTGTCAGGGCGAGGTGGCACAGGCCATGAACCTGATCACCACCCTGGCCATCGGCCTGCTGTTTTTCCTGCACGGGGCCAAACTGTCGCGTGAAGCCGTGATTGCCGGTGCCACCCACTGGAAGCTGCACCTGACGGTAATGGCCTGCACCTTTGTGCTGTTCCCGGTACTGGGGTTGGCGCTCAAGCCGCTGCTGGGCCCGCTGGTGACGCCAGAGCTGTATCTGGGCGTGCTCTACCTGTGCATGCTGCCGTCCACCGTGCAATCGTCGATTGCCTTTACCTCGATGGCGCAAGGCAATATCCCGGCGGCCATTTGCAGCGCCACCGCGTCCAATATCTTCGGCATTTTCATCACGCCCTTGCTGGTGGGCATGCTGGTGATCAGCCATCACGGCAGCGACCAGGGCATGGGCTCCATCACCGACATCGTGTTGCAGTTGCTGCTGCCTTTTATTGCCGGCCAGATTGCCCGCCGCTGGATAGGCGGCTGGGTGGACAAGCACAAGCCGCTGCTGCGCTATGTGGACCAGGGCTCCATCCTGCTGGTGGTGTACACCGCCTTCAGTGCGGCGGTGATTACCGGCCTGTGGCAGCAAACCCCGCCGCAATCCTTGCTGGGCCTGCTGGTCGTGTGTGGTCTGCTGCTGGCCATCCTGCTGGGGCTGACCGCCTACTCCAGCCGCAAGCTGGGTTTTGACCGTGCCGACCAGATCACCATCGTGTTCTGCGGCTCGAAAAAAAGTCTGGCCAGCGGTGTGCCGATGGCCAAGGTGCTGTTTGCCGGCCACCCCATCGGCTCCATCGTGCTGCCCTTGATGCTGTTTCACCAGATCCAGCTGATGACCTGCGCGGTACTGGCGCAACGCTATCGCAAGCAGCAGCTGGCTGCCCAGGCGGCATAAATACGGCTCACTCAGGACAAAGCCCCGTCAGCATTACACTGGCGGGGCTTTTCGTTTGCCTGGGTGCGGCACTTACAGATCGCTGATGAACATCCTTTCCTTCAGCGCCTTCAACTCGTCGCGCAGGCGGGCGGCTTTTTCGAACTCCAGATTGCGCGCCGCTTCCATCATTTCCTTCTCCAGACGCTTGATTTCCCTGGCCAGCGTCTTCTCGTCCATCATCGCCACTTGCGCTTCATCCACCAGTTTCTTGCGCTGGTCTTCCACGCTGTACACGCCGTCGATGATGTCCTTGATCTTCTTGTTGATACCCTGCGGCACAATGCCATGCTCGGTATTGAAGGCCAGCTGCTTGGCGCGGCGCCGTTCGGTTTCATCCATCGCGCGACGCATGGAATCGGTAATGCGGTCTGCGTACAGCAAGGCCTTGCCGTTGAGGTTACGCGCGGCGCGGCCTATGGTCTGGATCAGCGAGCGGTCCGAGCGCAGGAAGCCTTCCTTGTCGGCATCCAGAATGGCCACCAGGCTGACCTCGGGGATATCCAGCCCCTCGCGCAGCAGGTTGATGCCGATCAGCACGTCGAACATGCCCAGGCGCAGGTCGCGGATGATTTCCACCCGCTCCACGGTGTCGATATCACTATGCAGGTAACGTACCTTCACGCCGTGCTCGGTGTAATAGTCGGCCAGCTGTTCGGCCATGCGCTTGGTGAGCGTGGTTACCAGCACCCGTTCGCCCAGGTCCATGCGCAGGCGGATTTCCGACAGCAAGTCATCCACCTGGGTGGCTACCGGACGGATTTCAATCACCGGGTCCACCAGACCGGTAGGACGCACCACCTGCTCCACCACCTGCCCGGCATGTTCTTTTTCGTAGGCAGCCGGTGTGGCAGACACAAACACCGTCTGCGGCATCAGCTTTTCGAATTCGTGGAATTTCAGCGGCCGGTTGTCCACGGCGGACGGCAGGCGGAAACCATAATCCACCAGATTGCTCTTGCGCGCGGCATCGCCCTTGTACATCGCCCCCACCTGCGGCACGGTGACATGGGATTCGTCAATGAACATCAGCGCATTCTTGGGCAGGTAGTCAATCAGCGTCGGTGGCGCATCGCCCGGCGCACGACCGGAAAAGTGGCGCGAGTAGTTTTCGATGCCCTTGCAAAAGCCCATCTCGTACAGCATTTCCAGATCGAAGCGGGTGCGCTGCTCAATGCGCTGCGCCTCCACCAGCTTGCCTTCCTTCTGGTACCACTCGATACGCTCGGCCAATTCCAGCTTGATTTTCTCGCAGGCCTTGAGCACGGTGTCGCGCGGCGTCACATAGTGGCTGGACGGGAACACGGTATAGCGGCCAACCCGCTGTTTGGTGACGCCTGTCAACGGATCGAACAGGGTAAGCGTTTCCACCTCATCGTCAAACAGGCTGACGCGCAAGGCGGTATCGCTGCTTTCTGCCGGGAAGATGTCGATTACATCGCCACGCACCCGGAAAGTACCACGGCCGAAATCCACATCGTTGCGATCGTACTGCATGGTGGTGAGGCGGCTGATGATGCTGCGCTGCGGAGTGGTTTCCCCTTCCTTCAGATGCAGGATCATCTGGTGGTAGTCGGATGGATCGCCAATACCGTAAATGGCCGACACGGTAGCCACGATGATGCAGTCCGGCCGCTCCAGAATGGATTTGGTGGCGGACAGGCGCATCTGTTCGATGTGTTCATTGATGCTGGAATCCTTTTCAATGAACAGGTCGCGGCTGGGAACGTAAGCCTCCGGCTGGTAGTAGTCGTAGTAGGAAACAAAATACTCGACTGCATTTTCCGGGAAAAACTCGCGCATTTCGCTGTACAGCTGCGCCGCCAGCGTCTTGTTGTGCGCCATGATGATGGCCGGCCTGCCGGTGCGGGCAATGACATTGGCCATGGTGAAGGTTTTGCCCGAACCGGTGACCCCCAGCAGGGTTTGATAGGACAAGCCGTCTTCCAGGCCCTCCACCAGCTGGGCAATGGCGGTGGGCTGGTCGCCAGCAGGCGGGAAGGGCTGGTGCAAACGGAAGGGACTATCCGGAAAGGTAAGCAGCATGGTCTTTTCGCGCGATTCAAGTGTGACGATTTTACGCCGATAACAGGATGAACTCACTCCCGGCGCATCATTGATTTTTATCTGTGAAATTGCCTGCCACAGAGGCAAAACATTGTTTAAAATGTAGGCAACCCGATCACGAGCCGAGATGAAGAATCCTTGCCCATCAACATGGTGGTGACAGGCGTTTCTGCAAGGCTGTATCTCCACCGACAAGACACGGGAGTGTATCTCTTATGCTGAGAAAATTTGCCGCCCTGCTGGTTTCCGCCGCCCTGGCGATGCCGGCAGTGGCCGCGCCACCTGCTGGCGTCATGGTTGCCAGCCAGATGGCCAACCATGCCGTTCCGCGCCTGAATTCGCATTCGGTGCTGGTTCTTAACGGCAACACGGGTGAACCGTTGTACGAAAAGAACATCCACCAGCGCATGCCGATTGCCTCCATCACCAAGCTGATGACGGCCATGGTGCTGCTGGATTCCGGGGTTTCGCTGGATCAGGAAGTATCGGTTTCCGATGCGGAAATCGACCGCCTGAAGAACACCACCTCGCGTCTGGCCGTGGGCACTACCCTGCCGCGCAAGGAAATGTTGCTGCTGGCGCTGATGTCCTCGGAAAACCGTGCAGCCGCCACACTGGCACGCACCGCCCTGCCCGGCGGCACCGCGGCCTTTGTCGAGCGCATGAACAAGAAGGCACGCAGCCTGGGCATGAACGAAACGGTGTTCTACGACCCGACCGGCCTGGACCTGCGCAACACTTCCACCGCGAATGACCTGGCCCGCATGGTAAAAGCGGCACACAACTACCCGCTGATCCGCGCCTTTACCACCACGCCAGAGCACCAGATCGTATCGGTACACAACCGCGTGCTGCAGTATCGCAACAGCAATGCACTGGTACGTGAAGGCAACTGGGACATCAGCGTCCAGAAAACCGGTTACATCCAGGAAGCCGGCCGCTGCATGGTGATGCAGACTACCGTAGGTTCGCAGCCGCTGATCATCGTGCTGCTGGCTGCAGGCGGCAACTCTGCCCGCGTCAATGATGCGCGCAACATCAAGACCTGGCTGGAGTCGCATCCGGGCAACTGGCTGGCAGGTTGAACCCTGCAGGTACAGACACAGGGCCGGGCAACCGGCCTTTTTCATCATGACAAGGCAGACGGGCGCGCAAGCCCGCATCAGGAGTCACCGTTGACCATTACCATCCGCCCCGCCACCCATGACGATGCCGCACTGATTCTGGCTTATATCCGCGAACTGGCCATTTATGAAAAGGCCGAACACGAAGTAGTGGCCAGTGTGGCCGATATCGAACAGTCCCTGTTTGGCCCGGACAGCACTGCCCATGGCCTGATCTGCCTGCAAGACGAGCAGCCGGTGGGCTATGCGGTGTATTTCTTCAATTATTCCACCTGGCAGGGCAAGTCCGGCCTGTATCTGGAAGACCTCTACATCACCCCGGCAGCGCGTGGCAGTGGTGCCGGCAAAAAGCTGTTGCGTCACCTGGCGCAGCTGGCCGTAGCCCGCGGTTGTGGCCGCTTCGAATGGAGCGTGCTGGACTGGAACCAGCCAGCCATCGATTTTTACGAATCCTTTGGTGCCGCCGCCCAGTCCGAATGGGTGAAATACCGGCTGGCTGGCGACGCGCTGCTGCAGTTTGCCGAGCAGGCCTGAAGAAACCTGCTCCAGCAAAAAGCCCCGCACTTGCGGGGCTTTTTTACAGCGTTTTAACGCCGGGTCATGAAGCGGACGTAATCGCCCTCTTCCACCTTGAGTCTGGCGCTTTGCACCTGGGCAATGGAAAAATTCGGCTGCACCTGGGTCAGGGTAATGGTGCCGGACAGGTCCTCCGGTACACCCAGTTCCCGCACGCCGCCGCCACTGCGCACGATCTGCGCCGAACGCGGTTTGTACAGCAGCATCTGGTCGCCAACTTTCATGCCATCAAGGCCACCGGCATTGATGAACACCTGACGGCCGTCTTCCACTTTCACCACCTTGGCCGATAAGGGAATACAGCTGAGCACGTCGCCCAGTTGACGGGTGGCCTGATCCAGCAGCGCATTCACCACACTGCCATAGTCGCCGTCCCAGAATGCGGCAGTGGCAAAATCCACCGGCAGCTGTGCCACCACCTTGCCGCGGGCAACCTGGCTGATGCGCTGGTCGGCCAGCACCGCACCGGTCAGGGCATCGTACACCCAGACTTCCAGATCGAACTGTCGTGCCGAGGGCTCATATTTGAACGCCTGCCCGAACATCCCGGCCAACGGCCCGGTGTAATACGCACCTTGCTGGCTGGTATTGTTGGACTCGAACATGGTGTGACGCACGCTCTTGGCCACCACGCCGGTGGACAGCACCCGACCGGCTACCACGAACTGCACGTCCTCACGCCGCCCCAGTTCGCGCACGGTTTCCCAGCCAGCCACCGGCTCGTCTGCCGCCATATTGCTCAGCACGGTCAGATGCCCGGCATTGCGCACGTCAAACTGGTTTTGCTGGCGCAGGCGGCGCGCCAGGTCGGCCGGCAGCGCAGTGGCGAGATTGCGCAGGTCGTTGGCTTCGGACGGGTTCACCACATAAAAATAGGTAGTCAGCAATTTGCGCCGCAGGGTGCGGCCAGCGGGCATGCCGCAGTTGGCGTTCTGCGTCGGGGTTGGTGCACTGGCTACCGGGCCGGCGGCACTGGCTTGCGGGTCTATGCTCAGCCGCACGTGATACATGCCGTTCTTGGTGTATTCCAGCAGGATTTTCACCTTGCCTTGCAAGGCCGGTGCGGACAGCACACTGCTTTCGCTGAGCGTGCCGGACTGCATCAGTTGCAGCGATTGCAGCTCGGCACCATTGCTGATTGCCGCCTGCTGCAGGGCATCACGGATGGCCATTTCGCGCGCAGCCGGACTGCCGGCTTCCATGTCGGCAACCCCTTCCGCCTCGATGGGCGCAGCCAGCAGCGGGGCAGAGAATGCAAAAGCCGCCACAAGGGCGGCCATCAAGCGGTAAACACGCCGTGTCATCATCAGTGGGCTACGTAGTAATTGCTTTCGTAACGGGTGGCACCGCAGTTGCCTTCGGCGCACTCCAGACCGGCCACGCCATTTTGCTGGGCAGCCTTCATCACACTACCAGTTTTTTCCAGCGCGTTCTTGTATTGCTTGTAGAAATCCTGATCCAGCGTGATTTCCGCCACGGCTTCGCTGGTGCCATCCGGCTGCATGGTGGTGGAAACCAGATGCACGCCGCGCAGATAGGCATCCACATAGGTGCGGAAGCCGTCGCTGGTGGCCACCATATTGGCAACCGAGCTGTTACCCACCAGCTTCAGGCCTTGCACTTGTTCGGCAATGGAGCGGAAGGCATCCAGCCGGGCGGCTCGCATGGACAGCAGCTTGCGCTGGGACGGTGTCAGGGAAGAAGAATACGGTGCAGCCCCGCTACCCGTGGCACGGATCACGATGGGCGCATTGGGGTTGACCTCTTTCACCACCACACGGGGTGCTTCCGGCTCGATACCGGCACCGGCGTAGCCCACACCGGTAAACGCGGTATTGCTGGCAGCAGGTTCGGGCGCAGCGCGCGGTGCTTCGGCAACAGGCTGGCTGGCAGAGGCACAGGCAGTAAGACCCAGCAACAGGGATACGGCGGCCAAATGACGAGTGCAGGTGTTCATGACGGTGACCATTTCTACTTGTTCTTGGGACAAAGGCAGGCGCACGCGGGCGTAGCGTCAGCATTATATCGACAGCAACAAGGTTAACTTTAGTTAATTTTCGTCAGGATGCAGCTGCTGCCTGTTGCACACGCTGCCATTGCCGGGCCGAGGAGAAACCGGCGGCCAGCGCGGCCTTTTCCTTGGACAGGCCACTGGCCCGCCATTGCCCGGCCAGCGCGGCGCGCAAGCCCAGGTGGTAATCGTGCACCGACACCCCGGCATGCTCGCGGAACAGGCGGGACAGATGGCGCACGCTGACATGCACCTGATCGGCCAGCGTGGCCAGGCTCCAGTCCTGTTCCGGGCTGGCGGCTATCAGGTCCTGCACCTTGTGTACGGCCGGATGCAGGTGATTGCGGTGCGCCAGCCATGGTGACAGCTGGGCATCCTGACCGGCACGGCGGAAATACACCACCATCTCGCGTGCCACCTCGCGCGCCGTGGCGGCACCGGCCAGCTGGCTGATCAGCTGCAAGGCCAGGTCAATACCAGCCGTGATGCCCGCACTGGTCCACACGCTGCCATCCTGCACGAAAACACGGTTCTCCAGCACCTGGGCGCTGTTATCGGTCTGGCGCAGCCGTTCAATCAGGCTGTGATGGGTGGTGCACTGGCGGTGTGCCAGCAATCCGGCCATGCCGGCCAGCAAGGCAGCCGAGCAAATGGTGGCCAGCTGATGATGCTGGGGCTGGAAGCTGCTGGAGAGCCAGCTGACAATCTGCTGCGCTTCCGGCATGGCGTACGCCTCGGCCGAGCAGTCGGCACCGGGAATCAGAATCAGGCTGCCCTCTGGCAAGTGCCGGGGCAAGGGCTGCAGCCCGCCCACAGGCAGGCCGAGCGAACAGTGCGTGGCGGTGTCACAGGCCGCATAGTGCAGGCGGAATGGCGCACCGAACTCGGTGGCAATGCGGAAGGCTTCAGCCGGACCGGCAAAGTCCAGCAGCATGAAGCGCGGCGGCAGCACAAACCAGATATCACGTGCCATGGGCCACCACCCCGCGCCGCCAGCGTGCCAGCAACAAGCCGCCAAACACGTTCACCACCAGTCCGGCCAGCAACAGCACGCTGCCCGCCGCCTGCAGCAGGCTCAGCCTTTCCCCCAGCAACAGCGCGGAGGTAAGCACCCCCACCACTGGCACCAGTAAGGAAAACGGGGCCACTTTATTGGCCGGATGGCGGCTGAGCAGGCGGCTCCACATGCCATAACCCAGCAAGGTGGCCATGAAGGCGAGATACGCCACCGCCAGGAAGGAACCGAGCGAGAAATGGCGCAAGGCGATTTCCATGCGCTGCGGCCCTTCCAGCCACCAGGACAAGGCCAGGTAGGGCAGCGGCGGCACCAGGCTGGACCACACCACCAGATTGAGCGGTTCCACCTTGTGCCCGGCTTTGCCCATCAGCCGGACGATGATGTTGGACGAGGCCCAGCAGAACGCTGCCGCCAGCGTCAGGCCAAAGCCGATGGCGGTCATGCTGCCGCCCTTGGCCAGCCCGATCAGCGCCAGCCCGGCACAGGCACACAGCAGGCCCAGGATTTGCGCCGCCTGCCAGCGCTCATGCAGCATCAGCCCGGCCAGGATCAGGGTAAAGAAGGCCTGCGACTGCAAGACCACCGAGGCAAGCCCGGCCGGCATGCCCAGCTTGATGGCGGAAAACAGAAAGGCAAACTGCCCGACGCCCACGCTCAAGCCATATGCCGCCACCCAGCCCCAGGGCAGCGTTGGCCGGCGCACCAGCAGCACCGCCGGAAAAGCCGCCAGCATGAAGCGCAAGGCACCCAGCAACAAGGGGGGCACGTCGGCCACGCCGTATTTGATCACCACGAAATTGACGCCCCAGATCAGCACGATGGCCAGCGCCTGCAATACATCCTTCAAGGGCATGAAACTTGCTCCAAAACAGCAGCAGGCCGCCATGGCCTGCCTGCCGGATAAATGAATCGTCTACAGCCGCGCCAGCGCCTGTTCCACCGTAACGATGTCGGCAAAACGCCCGGCCAGCACCAGCTCGGTTTTTTCCCGGATTTCATCCGCGCTGTACAGCTTGCCGCTGAGCGGGTGGCGCATGGCAAAGGTAAGCGTGGCTTCACTGACAAAATCCACCGCGAAACCCAGATCAGACGCCACCCGGGTGGTGGTTTCGCAGCACTGCTCGGTGCGGATGCCCGACACCAGCAACTTGCCGATGCCACGCTCGGCCAGCCAGGGCTGCAGGCCGGAATCCAGCATGGCATTGTGCACGTGTTTGATGAAGATGGCATCCGGATTGGCCGGTAGCCAGGCCATGGGCCGCACAAAGCCACTTGCCGCAGCAAACGGACCGTCGCCATCCTCGTGCAATACATACAGCACCGGAATACCCGCCGCCCGCGCCCCGGCAATCAGTGCCAGCATGCGCTGGCGAAACGGCGGCAAGGCCGTTTCATCCCAGTAGTCGCGCTGCAAGAAGGAATCCTGCACATCAATCACCAATAAGGCCACCTTGTTTGCATCCATGTCATCCACTCCCTGTTGCAGTTGATGGACACAGTCTAGGCGCTTGCAAAGTCAGGCGGCATGCCGGTGCCAGACAAGATACTGTCAAATCAGGACATCAGGCATCACAGCATGCCCGGCCAGGCGCGCTGCACTTCGTCCAGCAACAGGTAGAGTGCGGTTCCCGCCATCAACAGCCCCATGCCCAGATTGAACAGCATCAGGCCGCGCGCACCGCTGAGCAGATGGCGCAGCCTCTCCCCCATCCAGGCCCACAGGCTGATACAGGGCAGGTTGACCACGGCAAACACCAGCGCCAGCAACAAGGCGGCGCTGAGCCGGGTTTCCGCCGATGCCGGCATGAACAGGATGGAAGCATTGAGCACCATCACCCAGGCTTTGGGGTTGACCCACTGAAACAGCGCCGCGGCCCAGAAACCCATGGGCCGGCCGGTTTCTCCCCCCTGCGGCGCGGCAGAGCGGGCAATTTTCCATGACAGGTACAGCAAGTAGATACAACCGGCCACCGTCAGTGGCAAACGGGCCGCCTGTACCCATTGCAAGGCCCAGGCCAGCAAACAGGCAGTGATGAACACCTGTGCTGAACAGCCGATGCTGATACCCAGCATGTGCGGCAAGGTGCGGCGAAAGCCGTAATTGACGCCGGAGGTGGCCAGCATCAGGTTGTTGGGACCGGGCGTGATGGACATCACCCCCACATAAGACATCAGGGCAAACTCCACCATGTCAGGGCTCCTTGTCACCGTGCATGCGCCGGATGGCGCTGCTACACCTTCATGCTACGGAGCCTGGACCGATGGTGACAGATTCAGCAATTTACTATTGTGATGGTGACAGTGATCGGTTTACCCCAACTGTCACCACACACTATGATGAGCACTGTCACTGTCGCCAGCCACGCTGCTGCGGCATTGTTGAACCTTGCCTCAGTCTTGCCCGGAACATTCGCCATGCCACCCGAAAACCTGCCCCACAGCCCAGCCGGCAATGCCACCTTGTACCAGCAACTGGCCGAAGACCTGTCGCTGGCCATTGCCCGTGGCACCTTGCCGCCCGGCTCGCGCCTGCCTTCGGTGCGGCGCACCTCGCAAAGCCGGCAACTGAGCCTGAACACCGTGGTGGCGGCTTACCGGGTGCTGGAAGACCGCGGGCTGATCGAGGCCCGGCCGCAATCCGGCTATTACGTGCGGGCAAGGCTGCCCTCGCCTGCTCGCCCGGCCATGACGCAAAGCAGTGTGGCCAAGCCTACCGAAAGCAAGGTGCTGGATTTGATAGGCGCAGTGCTGGATGCACAGCAAACCCCCGGCTTCATCGACCTGGCGCTGGCCTGCCCGCGTGGCAGCGACTTCTACCCCGGCAACAAGCTGGCCAGGCTGATGGGGCAGATATTGCGGCGTCAGCCCGGCATGGTCAGCACTTACGCCCTGCCACCGGGTTCCGAGCGGCTAAGGGTGCAGATTGCCCGCCGCAGTCTGGAACTGGGCATGGCCTTGCAGGCGGAAAACATCATCCTGACCAATGGCTGCATGGAGGCATTGCAACTGGCATTGCGCGCTGTTACCAAGCCGGGCGACGCCGTGGGGCTGGAATCGCCCACCTATTTCAACCTGCTACCGCTGTTTGCCAGCCTGGGTCTGAAAGCCGTGGAGATTCCCACCGACCCGCAGCACGGCATTTCGGTGGATGCAGTGGAACTGCTGCTGTCCGAAGGGCGCATCAGCGCACTGGTGGCCATGCCCAATGTGCACAATCCGCTGGGTTGCAGCATGCCGCTGGAGGCCAAGAAGCGGCTGGCGCGGCTGGTGAATCACTATCAGGTGCCGCTGATCGAGGACGGGCTGTATGCCGAGTTGCAGTTCAGCGACACCCAGGCCCCGGCGGCCAAGGCCTTTGACGAAGACGGCTGGATCATCTTCTGCACCAGCTATACCAAGACACTGGCACCGGATTTTCGCATCGGCTGGATGGAGGGCGGCCGCTTTGGCCCGGCACTGCGCAAGCTGAAATTTGCGTCTTCCGTCGCCCAGCCCATGGTGCTATCGGAAACGCTGGGGGCTTTTCTGGAGTCCGGCGGCTACGACCACCACCTGCGCGCGCTCAAGCGCCACTACGCCCAGCATGTGGAAAAAGTGCGTGGCCTGATTGCCCGTCACTTCCCGGCCGGCACGCGCGCCACCGACCCGGCCGGCGGCTTTCTGATCTGGCTGGAACTGCCGGAAGGCTGCGACAGCGTGGCGCTGTTTCATGCTGCCATTGCCGAGAACATCAGCATCATGCCGGGGCCTTTGTATTCACCCGGCGGGCGCTACCGCAATGCCATGCGCCTGTCCTGCTGCTATCCGCTGGATGAACGCTATGTCGCCGCCCTCACCCGGGTGGGCATGCTGGCCCAGCAGCAGCTCAAGCCGCGTCCAGCCTGAAAGTGCCAAGGCGCTGCGGCTGCTGACGGGTCTGGCTGGGGGTTTCGCCAAACAGGCGGCGGTAGTCGTAGCTGAAATGACTGGGACTGGCAAAGCCCCAATCTTCCGCCAGTTGCTGGATGCTGTCCGCGCTGCCCTGCGGCGAGCGCAGCAGACGGCGCACCTGATTAAGCCTCAGTGCCCGCAGGAAGGGCAGCGGACTCATGGCGGTGACTTCCTGAAAACCGTTTTGCAAGGTACGGCGCGTCACATGTAATTCCCGGCACAGTCCTTCCACCGTCAGCCACTGGCTGGCCGGTTGCAATGCACGCTGCCTTGCCTGTTCCACCCATTGCCAATGACGCTGGCTGCTGCCCTCACGCCGCAGCGAGGCTTCCGCCTGCCCTTCGCTCAGAGCCAGCAACAAGGCATCCACCGAACAATCCAGCAGCAATTGGCGGCCAATGCTGTCCGGCGTTTGCCGTGCCAGCGCCAGCAGCTCGTAAATCTGGCCACACAGCAGCCGGTGGCTGGCTTCGGGCAGGCGTACCGCAGCGCTTTGCAGCCAGTGCGCAGGCAAGTCGCGGCCAAACAGTTGCTGATGACGCGAGGCCAGCACTTCCTGCTCCGGCACGATGCCGTAAATGGTGAAGTCGTCCGGTGTGCGCAAGGTGAAGTCACTGCCGCCCATGGCCACCAGCACGGCGGAAGGCGGCACGCTGCGGCCATGAAAGCGCAAGCGCTCACCACTGCCCGGTGCCGGTATGCCAAACCAGATGGCTCCACGCCAGGGCTGGCATTGCTGGTAGGTTTCGCGGGCCGAATATTCACGGAACACCTGCAAGCGTCCCAGGCACAGCTCATCCAGCCGCCCGGAAAAACGGCCACAGGAAATCTGCGCGTAATCCTGCTCCCAGCCGCTGATGAAGGCGGCCTGATCCGCCGCGTCATCCGCCAGGCGGGTAACAAACTGCAGGGACAATCCTTGGCTTAGCGGGTCCATGTGCGGCTCCCAATACATTGATCTGCAAGGATATAGCAAGAAACACACCAGCTTTGCCTGTGTATTTGCGACTTCTTGCTGTCATAAATCGGAAATTTCACCGTCACGGTGCAAACACGGGGCTTGCATGCCTCATCACGGTGCTGATTCACAGCAAAAATTGCCACACTCTGCACTATCAGGCAGCCCGCAGCTGGCATGCCGCTTGCGAAACTGTCGCTCACAGACATGCGCGGCGGCAGTTGGCTGTCACGGACGGCTTTGCTGTTTTCCGATTTTCGATAACGGCCACCGCCACACCCTGCCTAGCATGCTTGTCAGGCCCCGGAGCCACCGCACCGGGCAGGGAGAAGTGAGTCAAAAAAGAGGAAATGTCATGAGCAACAGCAATCACGGCCTGGCGCGCAAGCTGGGCGGCTGGCAACTATGGGGGATCGCCGTCGGGCTGGTGATCTCGGGAGAATACTTCGGCTGGAGCTATGGCTGGGCCCAGGCCGGTACGCTGGGCTTTCTGCTCAGCTCGGTGTTTGTCGCCATCATGTATACCGCCTTCATTTTCAGCTTTACCGAGCTGACCACCGCCATTCCGCATGCGGGCGGCCCGTTTGCCTATGCCCGCCGCGCCTTTGGCCCGGTTGGCGGCTTTCTGGCCGGTTATGCCACCTTGTGCGAATTCGTGTTTGCTCCGCCGGCCATTGCGCTGGCCATTGGCGCCTACCTGAACGTGCAGTTTCCCGAGCTGAGCGCCAAGTGGATTGCCTGTGGCGCCTACATCGTGTTCATGGCGCTGAATATCGTGGGCGTCAGCGTGGCCGCAGCCTTCGAGCTGGTGGTCACCCTGCTGGCCATTTTTGAATTGCTGCTGTTCATGGGCGTGGTATCGCCGGGCTTCAGCTGGGACAACTTCACCCACCACGGCTGGGCCGGTAGCGACAGCTTCAGCCTGAGCGCCATCGGTGGCATGTTTGCCGCCATTCCGTTTGCCATCTGGTTCTTCCTGGCCATCGAAGGCGCTGCCATGGCCGCCGAGGAAGCCAAGGACCCCAGCCGCACCATTCCGCGCGCCTATGTAGCCGGCATCCTCACCCTGGTGGCGCTGGCCATGGGCGTGATGATCATGGCAGGCGGTGCCGGTGACTGGAGCAAGCTGGCCAACATCAACGACCCGCTGCCGCAGGCAATGAAGCTGATCGTGGGCAGCAACAGCGGCTGGCTGCACATGCTGGTATGGCTGGGCCTCCTGGGCCTGATTGCCAGCTTCCACGGCATCATCATGGGCTATTCGCGCCAGATCTTCGCGCTGGCCCGTGCCGGTTACCTGCCGCCGATGCTGGCGGTAATCCACCCGCGCTTCAAGACACCGCATCGCGCCATCATCGTGGGCGGGATTGTCGGCATTGCCGCCATCTTCAGTGACGACCTGATCCAGATTGCCGGTCAGCCGCTGACCGCCAACATCGTCACCCTGTCGGTGTTCGGTGCCATCGTGATGTACATCGTGTCCATGCTGGCGCTGTTCAAGCTGCGCCGCAGCGAACCCACCCTGACCCGTCCGTTCAGCGCACCGGCCTACCCGCTGCTGCCCGGCCTGGCACTGGCCTGCGCGGTGGTATGCCTGGTGGCCATGATCTGGTACAACCAGTTGCTGGCGCTGATTTTTGCCGGCAGCCTGGCCGTGGCCTATGCCTACTACCTGCTGACCCATCGCCAGCGTGCGGCTGCCGCCAGCGATCATTTGCTGGAAGGTGGCGATGCCACCACGCTGAAACCTGCTGTTGCCCGTAGCGAATAAGAGAGAGGCGGGGTGTGCCCGGCACACCCCGGTAAACCATGTCCTACGCCATCACCATCGGCCCGCGCCGTTACCAGTTTGACGACCTGAAAACCCTGCTGGCCCGCGCCACGCCCTTGCGTTCGGGCGACCAGCTGGCCGGGATAGCCGCCAGCAGCGCCGAAGAGCGTGTGGCGGCACAAATGTGTCTGGCCGACGTGCCACTCACCACCTTCTTGCAAGAGCTGCTGATTCCCTACGAAGAAGACGAAGTCAGCCGCCTGATCATCGACAGCCACGACGCCCACGCCTTTGCCCCCATCCGCCACCTGACCGTGGGTGGCCTGCGCGACTGGCTGCTGTCCGATGCCGCCAACAGCAACACCCTGGCCGCCGTGGCGCCCGGCCTGACGCCGGAAATGGTGTCCGCCGTCAGCAAGCTGATGCGCAACCAGGACCTGATATGGGTGGCCAGCAAATGCCGGGTGATCACCCGTTTTCGCAACACGCAGGGCCTGCCCGGCCACATGGGCGTGCGCCTGCAGCCCAACCACCCCACCGACGACGCACGCGGCATTGCCGCCGCCATGCTGGACGGCCTGCTGTACGGCGCTGGCGATGCGGTGATCGGCATCAATCCGGCCAGCGACAGCCCGGAAGCCATCCACACCATGCTGGCGATGATGGACGAAGTACGCCAGCGCTATGCCATTCCCACCCAGAGCTGCGTGCTCACCCACGTCACCAGCACGCTGGAACTCATCCGGCGCGGCGCACCGGTGGATCTGGTATTCCAGTCGATTGCCGGTACGGAAAAAGCCAATAGCGGCTTCGGCATCAATCTGGCGGTGCTGGGCGAAGCACAACAGGCCGCACTGGAGCTGCGCCGCGGCACGGTGGGCGATAATGTGATGTACTTCGAAACCGGCCAGGGCAGCGCACTGTCGGCCAACGCCCACTGGGGCGTGGACCAGCAAACCTGCGAAGTGCGCGCCTATGCAGTGGCGCGGCATTTCTCGCCGCTGCTGGTGAATACCGTGGTGGGCTTCATCGGCCCGGAATACCTGTACAACGGCAAGCAGATCATCCGCGCCGGGCTGGAAGACCATTTCTGCGGCAAACTGCTGGGCCTGCCCATGGGCTGCGACATCTGCTATACCAACCATGCCGAAGCCGACCAGGACGATATGGACAGCCTGCTCACCCTCTTGGGCACGGCGGGTATCCACTTCATCATTGGCGTGCCCGGTGCCGACGACATCATGCTGGGTTATCAGAGCACCTCGTTTCACGATGCACTCTACCTGCGTCAGCTGCTGGGCCTGAAGCGGGCTCCGGAGTTTGAAGACTGGCTGGAAAGCATGGCCATTACCCGCGCCGGCAAGCTACAGGCACAAGACCGCCAGCAAGCCTTGCTGCAATTGATGGAGACCTTCCGATGAATGCCCCGTTCAGCCCGGCCACCACCGCCAACAGTGCCATCACCGAAGACAGCTGGCAGGAGCTGGCCAGCCATACCGTGGCGCGCATTGCGCTGGGACGGGTGGGTTCCAGCTTGCCCACGCGCGAAACCCTGCGCTTTGCCCTGGCCCATGCCCAGGCCCGCGATGCCGTGCACACGCCGCTGGACCTGTCCGCGCTGAGCGCATCCCTGCAAGACCTGCAATTGCCCAGCCTGCAAGTGCGCAGTGCCGCACCCAGCCGCGCTGCCTATCTGCAACGGCCGGACCAGGGCCGTCGCCTGCACCCGGACAGCCGCGCCAGCCTGCTGGCTGCCGGAGTGGAACCCTGTGATGTGCTATTCGTGGTGGGAGATGGTTTGTCGGCCCGCGCCGTGGCCAGTCATGCCGTGCCGCTGATTGCCGCCACCCTGCCGCTGTTGCAGGAGCAGGGCTTGCGGGTGGGGCCGGTGGTACTGGCCACCGAAGCGCGGGTGGCCCTGGCCGATGAAGTGGGTGAATGCCTGCAGGCGGCCATGGTGGTGATGCTGATTGGCGAGCGCCCCGGCCTGAGCTCACCGGACAGCCTGGGGGTATATCTCACCAGCGCACCACGGGTGGGCTGCATGGATTCGGCGCGCAACTGCATTTCCAATGTGCGTCCGCAAGGCCTGCCCTACCCTCTGGCAGCTTATAAACTGGCCTGGCTGATCCGCGCAGGGCGCACCAGCGGCACCGGCGTGGCACTCAAGGACGGCAGTGCTGCCGAGGCCGGCTGGCTGCAACTGCAGCAACAACTGGCACTGGCCGCACAGCAGGGCTGAGGACTTCAGCCACAGCAGGCCGCCTCTTGTTGCAGGCGGCCGTGCAAGGCCGCCTCGCTCAGCGGCACCGACAGGCCGAAGCCCTGGTACTGGCAACATTCCATCTCGCGCAGCAGTTGCAATTGCTCTGCCGTTTCCACGCCTTCGGCTACCACCGTCTTGCCCAGATTGCGCCCCAGCGTCACCACGGCGCTCACCACCATGCGTTGCTGTTCATTGCTTTCAATGCCTGCCACCAGGCTGCGGTCTATCTTGATGATGCCAAGCGGAAAGCGCACCAGATAAGCCAGCGAGGAATAACCGGTGCCAAAATCGTCCATCGCCAGTTGCGCGCCCCAGCCCTGCAATTCCTGCATCTGGCTGATGATGTGTTCGGTATCGCCCAGCAGCAGGGATTCGGTGATTTCCAGCTCCAGCAAATCAGGTGACAAACCGCTGTCGGCCAGTGCGCTGGCCATCTCGCGACACAGGTGGTCACGCTCGAACAGGCGTGGCGACAGATTGACCGCCAAACTGATGCTGCTGGCCGCCATGCGGTTATAGCGGGCAATGGCCATGCTGGCCTTGCGCAGGATGGACATGGTCAGCGGCAGGATCAAGCCGCACTCCTCTGCCACCGGAATGAAGCGGTCCGGCCCGATATCGCCCAGCTGGACGTGGTGCCAACGTGCCAGCGCCTCCACGCCAACCATCTTGCCGTGCCGGTCGAACTTAGGCTGATAGGCCACGCTAAAATCATCCTGCTCCAGCGCCAGCCGCATTTCGCGCTCCAGCGTGAAGCGCTCGTCCGACTGCTGGTCCAGCTTGCCGGTAAAGAAATGCAGATTATCCTTGCCCGCCGCCTTGGCGGCATACATGGCCACATCGGCGTGACGCAGCAAGGTCTGCTCGTCCACACCGTCGCGCGGGTACAGTGCCACTCCCATGCTGGCGCTGACATTGCAGCTGTGCTCTTGCAGCAGCACCGGCTGGCTGGTCTTGAGCCGGATGCGTTCGAGCAAGGTCCACAGGCCCTCCTCGCTATCCAGATCATTCAGGATCAGCACAAACTCGTCCCCGCCCAGCCTGGCCACGGTATCGAGCTTGCGGATGCTGCCGGCAATACGCCCGGCCACGGTCTTGAGCAACTGGTCGCCCGCGTCATGCCCCAGGTTGTCGTTGATGAACTTGAAGTTGTCCAGATCGATGAACACCACCGCCAGCCTGCTTTGCGCCCGTGCGGCCCTGGCCACACTCTGCTTCAGCCTGTCGTACAGCAAGGCACGGTTGGGCAGCCCGGTGAGCGCGTCAAAATTGGCCTGCATTTCCAGCTGTTGCTGGTAATGCTTGCGTTCGGAAATATCCTGCACCGTGCCCTCGTAATACAGGAAACGGCCGTGTTCCGATGACACCACATGCGCATTCTCGGATATCCAGATGCGCTGGCCATCCTTGCGGTATACCTCGGACTCGAAATTCACCACCTCGCCCGCCGTTTCCATCAGCCGCAGGAATTCTTCGCGCCGACCGGCTTCCACATACAGCTGGCAACTGATGTCGGACAGATTCAGGATCAGCTCCTCCGGCGTGGCATAGCCATACAGCCGTGCCAGGGCCGGATTGGCCGCCAGGTAACGGCCGGTCTTGCTGCTCTGGAAGATACCTTCCTGCGCATGCTCGAAAATGGTGCGATATCGCATCTCGGCCTGCGCCAATGCACGAATAGTGCGCTGCTGGCTGGTGACATCCATCACGAAGCCTTCCAGCACCATGCCATCGCCGTCCGGCGACGCCACCCCGCTTTCCCGTACATGACGCAGCTGGCCACCCGCAGTCCGTATCCGGTACTGCAAGGCAAAACGGCCATTGCCACGCAGGCTGCTGGCCAGTGCATCGGCCACGGCCTGGCGGTCATCCTTGTGGATCACCCCCATCCAGCCGCCGCTGCTGGCGGTCAGCTGGGCCGCGCTGTAACCGCACAAGACCAGGCAACCACGGCTGACAAACTGCATGTGACGCTCCGGGTCATGCCGACCGCGGTAGGCCATGCCATCAAGATGATGAATCAGGTTTTCCAGTGCCGCCGGCTGGAAACCGTTCACGGCATGGGCATGCAGGGAAACAGGACGCAAGGATTGTGTGCTGGGCATCGGGCTGTACATGCGTTGTCGGTGACAGGATGGGATAAACCGCAGCAATAAACATGCCCGCACCAGAAAAGGAGCCATCCCCCTGCACGCAGGATTTACATGGGCAGGCATTCCGCAGAGCAGCAAATTTACGGTAGCATGCGCCAACCATGACGTGACACATGGCAATGCCATCCTGTTGCCAGGTTGCGTTGAGACACCGCTACATGGCGGCATTGTTGAATATCCGGAGTCCAATGCGGGCCATACTCATTCTGTGTACCTTGCTGCTGGCTGGCTGCAGCAGCTGGCTGCAAAGCGGCAAGGACTTGCTGCAATCCTGGTCGGCTCCGGCCAAACCCCATGCGCCATCCGAGGCGTCCGGGCTTTGCCAGGTCCGCCATTTCCTGATTGGCTGGGGGCGGGAATATCCGGAAGCCAGAGGCAGTGCATTTGTCACCAGTTACAGCATCACTACCGATCAGGGGCAACTGCATGTCGATGACCTCACGGTTTACCGTGACATCATGCAAGGCAAGGGACAGCGTGTGGCCTTGCTGATGTCCAATGCCCCCGGCGGCTGGATTGTCGACCTGGCAGCAGACAGCCAGCGCAAGCAACTGCGCAGCAGCGTGATGTGCCGCCTGCCTTCGCAAAATGAGGGCATGTCCAACCCACCATGAAGACATATTGTTTTTCCATGCGTACAGACAAATCATGTCATGCGGAAATGTTTATACTGACCCGCCGTATCCGTTCATTTGACCTGCCGCATAAATAATCTGGCAGTGCTTGGCTGTTTTCAATGACAGTGGCTATAGTGTGGTTTATTGGGGCAATACTGAACAATCAATAAAAACCAGAATAAATTTAAATGAATTCTAAAAAATCCAGTTCAAGCACCGGCACATGCAAAGCCAGCAGCCAACTGGAACCGTTTCCGCTATACCGTGAATATCTGAATGCTGCACAGCGCCAGCCGGGCCCGCAAGGCAAACCGGTCTGTTTGTGTGCCGTATTTCTTCCACTTATTGCCTAGGGTGCTTTCGTGTCAGATCTGCTAAAAAAAATCGATGCCAGAACAAAACTGGCAGGGACCAACAAGCTGGAAATCCTGCTGTTCTCCCTGGGTCACGACCAGCGTACCGGGAGGAAGGAAGTCTTCGGCATCAACGTCTTCAAGGTCCGCGAAGTCATGCGGACACCCGAAATCACTTCCGCTCCCGAAATGCCCTCCTCGGTTGAAGGCATGGTCAGCCTGCGTGGCTCGCTGGTCCCGGTCATCGACCTGGCCAAGTACGCCGGCATCGTCACCAGCAACAAGCCCGAAATCATGATCGTCACCGAGTACAACGGCCACACCCAGGGCTTCCTGGTCGAGGCGGTTGATACCATCCTGCGTCTGGACTGGTCTGCCATGCGCGTGCCGCCGGACATGATCACCAACCGCATGGCCGGCCTGGTCACCGCTGTCACCGAGCTGGATCACGGCACGCTGGTGATGATGATGGACGTGGAAAAAGTGCTGGCGGAAACCTCGCTGGTGGACGACTCCCATCACTTCATCAATATCGAGCCGGTGAAAGAAGAACGCATGATCTTCTTCACCGACGATTCCGCCGTCGCCCGCAAGCAGATCGAGCGCACGCTGGACGCCATGCAGGTGAAATACGCCTACGCCATCAACGGCATGCGCGCCTGGGAAGAGCTGCAAAAAATGGCCATGCAGGCCGAACTCTCCGGCAAGCGCTTGTGTGAAACCCTGCATCTGGTGCTGACCGATGTGGAAATGCCGGAAATGGATGGCTACATGCTGACCAAGCTGATCAAGAGCGACCCGCGTTTTGCCGGCATTCCGGTGCTGATGCACTCCTCGCTGTCCGGCAGTTCCAACCAGAAGCTCGGCCAGTCGGTGGGCGTGGATGAGTATGTGTCCAAGTTCGAAGCCCAGAAGCTGTCGATGAAGTTGCGCGAAATGCTCAAGCTGACCAACAACTAAACCAGAACAGACTTCATCCGGGAGAGGTATTCATATGTCAGCCACTGACGCATCCCTGCTTGCCAGCGTGGACGCCCGCACCAAGCTTGCCGGCTCCAACAAGATGGAAATCCTGCTGTTTTCGCTGGGTACCCGCGAAACCTTCGGCATCAATGTATTCAAGGTGCGCGAGGTGTCGCAGACCCCCGCCATCACCAAAACCCCCAACATGCCCTTTGGCGTGCAGGGCGTGCTGTCGCTGCGCGGCAATATCATTCCGGTGATTTCGCTGGCCCGTTTTGTCGGTTCCGAGCAAAGCGGCCGCAAGTTCGACACCATGATCGTTACCGAATTCAACAAGAGTACCCAGGCTTTCCTGGTGGATTCGGTGGACCGCATCATCCGGGTGGACTGGGACCGCGTGCGCGCCCCGGAAAACATGATGAACAGCAGCGCCACCAACTCCAACCTGATCACCGCCATCACCGAACTGGAAGACGGCAAGCTGGTTTCCATTCTGGACGTGGAGCAGATCCTGGCCACGGTGGTGGGCGAACCGCGCCTGCCGGACATTCCGCAAGCCCAGCTGGAGAGCGACCAGTACCTGTTCTTCGTGGATGATTCGGTGGTGGCCCGCAAGGAAATCACCAGCGTGCTGGAGAAGATGGGCATCAAGTTCCAGCAGGCCACCAATGGGCGCGAAGCCTGGGAGCGCCTGCAGGTGCTGGCCAGCCGCACCTGGGGTGAGGACGAGTGCCTGCACGATTACCTGAAGATCATTCTGGTGGATGCGGAAATGCCTGAAATGGACGGCTATGTGCTGACCAAGCTGATCAAATCCGATGTCCGCTTCAAAGGCATCCCGGTTATCATGCACTCCTCGCTGTCGTCCAATGCCAACAAGGCCATGGGTTCCAGCGTGGGGGTGGATGCCTATGTTGCCAAATTCGACCCGGCAATCCTGGCTGAAACCCTGCTGCCTTACCTTCAAAGATAACGCTGTCCCCGCGCAGGCCTGTGCCGGGCGGGTGGACGCCACTAACGAATCAACTCTTTGGAGCCTCATTTATGGTGGACAAGAACATGAAGTTTCTGGTCGTCGACGACTTCTCGACCATGAGACGCATTGTGCGCAACCTGCTCAAAGAGCTGGGCTTTACCAATGTCGACGAAGCGGAAGACGGCCAGGTTGCCCTGCACAAGCTGAAAAACCAGCATTTCGACTTCATCGTGTCTGACTGGAACATGCCCAACATGACGGGCATCGAGCTGCTCAAGGCGGTGCGTGCCGACCAGCAGATCAAGCATCTTCCCTTCATGATGATCACCGCCGAAGCCAAGCGGGAAAACATCATCGAGGCAGCCATGGCCGGTGCCAGCGGCTATATCGTGAAGCCGTTTACCGCGGCCACGCTGGAAGAAAAGATGAACAAGATCTTCCAGACCCTGAACAAGTAAACGCATATACATGGCAAGACGACTTGCCAGGTCAGCAAAGAGGAGAAGCTATCGTGCCGGATCACATTCTAGATAGCGGAGATTCCCCGGATCTCGAAGCACTGTTCGACAGCATTGCCAGCCAGCAGAAAGAGGCGGCCACTGAGGATGCACCTGCTGCTCAAACAACGGGTAATGCACACAACAACGAAGAGATGTACGAGCAGATTGGCCAGATCACGCGCAAGATGCACAACACCCTGCGTGACATGGGTTACGACAAGTCACTGGAACGCGTGGCGGATGCCATTCCCGATGCGCGCGACCGGCTCAGTTACATCGCCTCGCTGACCAAGAGTGCGGCCGACCGGGTGCTCAATGCCATCGACGTGGCCCAGCCTCTGCAAGACAAACTGGGCAGCAACTCGAAGAGCCTGTCCGAACGCTGGAACCTGCTGTATGCCAACCAGCTGTCGGTGGAAGAGTTCAAGCAGCTGGCCAATGACACCCGCCAGTACCTGAACCAGGTACCGGAACAGACGCACGAAACGAATACCCAGTTGCTGGAAATCGTGATGGCACAGGATTTCCAGGACCTCACCGGCCAGGTCATCAAGAAAATGATGGATATGTTCAAAACCATCGAAGCTGAAATGCTGAACCTGCTGGTGGAATTCTCGCCGGAACACAAGAAGGGCGCGCTGGACAGCAGCCTGCTCAACGGCCCGGCCATCAATCAGGAAGGCAACCCGGATGTGATGTCCAGCCAGCAGCAAGTGGACGATTTGCTGGACAGCCTGGGTTTCTGAAGCAAACCCCTGCACTTCCCTTTTCTGCCCCGGCCCTGCACATGCAGGGCCGTTTTCATGTGGATGGTGCGCCGGCATGAAAAAAGGGCTGACCCCGCAAGCAAGGCCAACCCAGGCATGAGACTGATGAGAACGCAGGGAAATACCGTCAGGACTACACCAGCTAGTTCACCACCGCCTGCACCTGCCAGGCGTTGTTCTTGACCTCGGACAGCGTCACCGGGGCCTTCAGCAGGTTGCCATTGGGCGCAAAGGCAAAGTCGGCGGTGACACCGCTGTAACGGATGGCGGCCAGCTTGGGCAGATACTTGGCCGGCTCGACAGAACCCGCCTGCTTCATGGCTTCGGCCACCAGCATCACCCCGTCGTAGAATTGCGGCCCCAGCAGTACCACATCCTGATGGAAGCGCGCCTTGTAACGGGTTTCAAACGCCTTGCCCGCCGGACGGGCAGTCAGCACGCCACCGGCCACCGCCGAGTAATGACCAGCCGCATCCGCCCCGGCCAGCTGGATGAAAGTGGGGGTGTTCATCATGTCGCCGCCCATCAGCCGGGCTTTCAGGCCCAGCCGCTTGAGCTGCTTGGCCATGGGCGCAGCCTGGGCATCCGCCCCGCCGTAGAAAATCACTTCCGGATTGATTGCTTTCACCGCCGTCAGGATGGAGGTGAAATCGGTTGCCTTGTCGGTGGTGAATTCACGCCGTGCCACCTTGCCGCCATTGGCAGTCACCGCCTTGACGAATTCGTCGGCAATACCCTGGCCGTAGGCGGTGCGGTCATCAATCGCCACAATACGCGTGGCCTTGAGGGTTTTTACCGCAAACTGGCCCAGCGAGCCGCCAATCTGGCTGTCGCTGCCCACCAGGCGGAAGGTGGTCTTGTAGCCTTGCTGGGTGTAAGCCGGGTTGGTGGATACCGACAGTTGCGGAATACCGGCTTCCGAGTAAATGCGTGAAGCAGGAATGGACACTCCGGAGTTGAAGTGGCCAATCACCGCCTTCACCCCGGCATCCACCAGCCGCTGCGCAGCCTGGGTGCCAATGCGCGGGTCGGCCTGATCGTCCTCGGATACCAGCTCGAACTTGATCTTCTGCCCGCCCACCACCAGACCCTTGGCATTGATGTCGTCAATGGCCATCCTGGTGGCGTTTTCATTGTCCTTGCCGTAATGCGCCTGTGGGCCGGACAAGGGTGAGGAAAAGCCGATTTTCACTACCGTATCGGCATGTGCGGCAGCAATGGCGAACGGGGCCATCATGCCGCCCAGTGCCACTACCCGGCCAAGTTCTGCCAACAGTTTCTTTTGTGCCATGTCATTTCTCCTTTGACGCTGCATTCATTCAAGAGAAACCAGCTGATTTCTCCTGTTACTGCTCTCCAGCCATGACCGGTCTGCGCCGGTGTCTGGCAGGATCAAAACCGTTGCAAGCGGTAGGGCTGCATGTCTGTTTCCGCTGCGCGGCCCTGCAACCAATCACTCAGCAATACCGCCGTGGTGGCGGCCAGGGTGAGGCCCAGATGGCCGTGCCCGGTGGCAAACCACAGGCCGGGCTGCCCTGGGGCCGGGCCGATGATGGGCAAGGTATCCGGCAGCGAGGGGCGGTTGCCCATCCATACCGTCATGTCTGCGGTGGAAAAATCGCCGACGATGCGCCGCGCCTTGTCCAGCAGGATGTGGGCGCGCCGCCAGTCGGGTGGCGCATCGCGGTGTGCCAGCTCTACCGTGCCAGCCAGGCGCAGGCCACCATCCGCCATGGGCAAAATGACAAAGCTTTCGCTGGCGCACTGGATAAAGTGGTGCAGCTTCACTCCGGCCCTGGGCAGGTTGACGTGATAGCCGCGCTCGCTCTCCAGCGGTACGCGGTAGCGGTGCTGACGGGTAAAGCGGTCGCTCCACACGCCACAGGCAATCACCGTGGCATCAGCCGACAGGCGGCCATGGCGGGCTGTTTCCACCCCGCTCACACGCCCCTCCCCTGCGACCGTAGCCAGCACCTCATCCTGCATAAAGCGTCCACCGGCACGGACAAAGGCATCGAACAGGCCACGGCTGAAGGTGTAGGGGTCGTCCACATGCGACCAGTCCGGCACCCGCACCGCGTATTGCCATTCCTCGGCCAACAGCGGTTCTTGTGCCAGTAACTGGCTGCGTGGCAAGGCCTGCCACTGCACGCCATGGCGGCGTTTTTCCTGCCAGGCGGGCAAGGCGGCATCGAACTCCTGCTGATTGCGGTACAGGGTGAGGTTGCCGTGGCGTCGCCACATGGCCGTGAGCCCGGCCTTGTCTATCAGCGCGGCGTAGTCCTGATTCACCCGTCCCAGCAAGGCCGACAGATCGCGGGTGAGTGTGGCCACCTTGCTCGGGCGGCTGGCAGCAAGAAAGCGCAGCAGCCACGGCATCAGGCTGGGCAGGTAGCGCCAGCGCAGGGCCAGCGGCCCCAGCGGGTCCAACATCCAGCCCGGCACCTTGCGCAGCACGCCCGGTTCGGCCAGCGGTATCACATCGCTGATGGCAAAGGCACCGGCATTGCCATAGCTGGTTTCCATGGCTGGTTCGCCACGGTCCAGCAGGGTGACGGCAAAGCCTTCCAGCCGCAGTTGCAGCGCAATGGCGATGCCGACCACCCCGGCCCCCACCACGATGACTTCATCTCCCGCAACAAGGGTGTCGGCCATGGTTCAGGCCTCCCGCACGCCATCCAGCAGGCGCGGCAAGCCCTGCGGATTCTCATGTTTCAGGGCGGTCGGCAGCAGTGCATCCGGCAGGTCCTGATAGCACACCGGGCGCAGGAAGCGCTGGATGGCCGCCGTGCCCACCGAGGTGGAGCGCACATCCGATGTGGCCGGGAACGGCCCGCCATGCACCATGGCGTCACATACTTCCACCCCGGTAGGCCAGCCGTTGACCAGAATGCGGCCAGCCTTGCGCTCCAGCACCGGCAACAGGCTGCGGGCCAGCGCGATATCGTCGTCATCCAGTTGCAGCGTGGCCGTCAGCTGGCCTTCCAGCGCCTCGGCCAGTTGCAGGCGTTCTGCCTCATCACGGCATTGCACGATCAGCGCGGCAGCGCCGAACACCTCGGCCTGCAAGGCCGGATTGGCCAGGTATTCTGCTGCACTTGCCCGCAGCAGCTGTGGCTGGCACTGGTTGGGACCGGTGGGCAACACACCCTTGGCCACGGTACTGGCGTGGCGGGACAGACTGTCCACTCCGTCCTGATACGCCGCCCGGATGCCGGGTGTGAGCATGGTTTGCGCCGCACTGTGTTGCAGCAAATCAGCCGCGCTGGCGACAAACGCCTCCAGCGCCGGCCCTTGTACCGCCACCAAGAGGCCGGGGTTGGTACAGAACTGCCCTGCGCCCAGCGTCAGCGAGCCGACAAAGCCCTGTGCCAGCGCATCCCCACGGGCCTGCAAGGCAGCAGGCAGCAGGAACACCGGGTTGGTGGAGCTCATCTCTGCATATACCGGAATCGGCTCTACACGCTGCTGTGCGGTCTGACACAGGGCCAGCCCACCGGCACGCGAGCCGGTAAAGCCCACCGCCTTGATGCGCGCATCGTTCACCAATGCCTGCCCTACTTCGCGGCCACTGCCAAACAGCAGGGCGAATACCCCGGCGGGCAAGCCGCACTCTTCCAGCGCCCGCACAATGGCCTGGCCCACCAGTTCGCTGGTGCCGGGATGGGCGCTGTGCGCCTTGACGATGACCGGGCATCCGGCCGCCAGTGCCGAGGCGGTGTCCCCCCCGGCCACCGAGAAGGCCAGCGGAAAGTTGCTGGCCCCGAATACGGCCACCGGCCCCAGCGGGATCTGGCGCTGGCGCAAGTCGGCACGCGGCAGCGGCTGGCGCGCAGGCTGGGCCTGATCGACCCGCACATCCAGCCATTCACCAGCCCGTACGGTACGGGCAAACATGCGCAGCTGGCCGCAGGTGCGGGCCCGCTCGCCCTGCAAACGGGCCTGCGGCAAACCGGTTTCCAGCATGGCGCGTTCAATCAGCGCATCGCCCAGCGCTTCGATTTCCCCGGCAATGGTTTGCAGCAACTGCGCCCGCTGTGCCGGCGTGGTTTCGCGGTAGGCATCAAACGCGGCCCATGCCAGCGCGCACGCCTGCTCCACCTGTGCCTGATCGCCCCCGGCATAGCCCGGTTGCAGTGTCTGTCCGCTGGACGGGTTGATGGCATGCAGCGCTTCACGCCTACCGCTGACGGATTGCCCGCCAATCAGCATCTTGCCTGTCAGATTCATGAGATTTCCTGCTTGAAGTAAAAGCCCGGCCACGCGACAGGCGTGGCACGGCTGCTCAGGGTCTGGCTCAGGCCACATTCAGCCCGGCCGACCAGTCGCGATACCAGTTGCGGAACAGCGTGTACTGGGTTTCGGCATAACGGCGCTGGGCTTCGGTCAGAACATCGGTTTCGTTGAAGTGCAGGCTGTATTCGGTATCCCCGTTCAGCACCATCAGGTACTTGTAATACAGCACCAGATCGCAGCCTTCATCGAAGGAGGACAGCACCGCCAGCGCGGATTCCAGCTCGCGCGCCTGACGACGGGCCACTGCGTCGCCCTTGGCAGCGGCCTTGCTCAGCGCAACCAGATGCAGCACCTCGCGCGGCAGCGCATTGCCGATGCCGGTAATGGCACCGGTAGCATTGCAATTGACAAAGCCATGCACCACCTGGGTGTCCACCCCCACCATCAGCGTGACCTGATCATCCTGCGAGGTGATGTGCTCGGCGGCGTAGCGCATGTCGGCAGCACCACCGAATTCCTTGAAGCCGATCAGGTTGGGATAGCTGCGGCGCAGTTCGAAGAACAGATCGGCACGGGTGGCAAAGCCGTAGTAAGGGCTGTTGTAGATGACTGCAGGCAAATTGGGCGCAGCGGCGAGGATGGCGGAAAAGTGGGCCTTTTGCGCGGTCGGGGACGCGCCACGCGACAGCACGCGCGGAATCACCATCAGGCCATGTGCGCCAACACGGGCGGCATGGGCGGCATGGGATACCGCCTCGCGGGTGTTCACCGCACCGGTGCCGACAATGGTAGGCACGCCGGCGGCCACCAGCCGGGCCACGCCTTCCTGACGCTCGGCTTCGGTCAGGAGCGGCCAGTCGCCCATCGAGCCGCAATACACCACCGCGCTCATGCCGGCGGCAATCAGCTCGCGGCCCTTTGCCACCAGCGCGTCAAAGTCCGGCTTGCGCTCGGCGGTACACGGGGTCATCAGGGCCGGGATGCAGCCGGTGAAAATGTTGTCGCTCATTGTTTTGCTCCTTGCAGCTTGTATGTGTGTATGGGGTGTTGTCTGTGCAGCGCGGGGCTCAGATGCCCCAGGCGAAAGGGTCTTGCGGGTCGATCAGCAGGGTGCTGCTGGCAGTGACGAAGGCGCGGCCGGTAATGAAGGGGCGGATGAAATCGCCCTCACGCTGGTAATGGCCGATGAACTGGCTGCCGGTGATGCCGGCCTGTACCCAGCTTTCGCCTTCGGCCAGCTTGCCGTCGGCAGCCAGGCAGGCCAGCTTGGCGCTGGTGCCGGTGCCGCAGGGCGAGCGGTCGTACGCCTTGCCCGGGCACATCACGAAATTGCGGCTGTCGGCGCTGGCATCGTCGGCAAACAGCTCCACGTGGTCGATCAGCGCGCCATCGGCCCCGGTGATGCCCTGTGCTTCCAGCGCTTGCAACATGGCCCAGGTGAAGGCGGTGAGTGCCTCGACATTGGCCATGTCCAGCACCATGCCGTGTTCGGACACCAGGAAGAACCAGTTGCCACCCCAGGCAATGTCACCGTGAAACACGCCGTAGCCGGGCACGTTCACCGCCACCTGCTGGCGATAACGGTAAGCCGGTACATTGCCCAGCGTCACCGCACCATCCTCATGCAGGGTGGCGCTGACCTGTCCCACCGGGGTGTCGATCTTGTGCACGCCCGGTGCAATCAGGCCCTGGTAATGCAGCGAGGCAATCAGGCCGATGGTGCCGTGGCCGCACATGCCCAGATACCCGGTGTTGTTGAAGAAGATCACCCCGCAAGTGGCGTCCGGCGACACTGGCGGGCAATACAGCGCACCCACCAGTACCTCGCTGCCACGCGGCTCCAGCAAACAGGCGCGGCGCCATTGGTCGTGCTGCTGGCGCAATGCGTCGCGCTGATCGGCCATGCTGCCACCGCCGATATCGGGAAAACCGCGCATCACCAGCCGGGTGGGTTCGCCGCCGGTGTGGGAATCGATGATGTGTATCTCTTGCATAAGCTTGTCCATTCGGTAAGACCTTGAATGACGGTCGGCAGGAATGCACCCTTGGCATGTCCTGTGAAAACCCGATGCAGCAATACCATGCAGGGTATTGATTCCATTGCATCTTCACGCCGAACTCGTCTTCGTCAGCACCTGCATAGAATGGCGTTATTGCTGCCGGGAATCTTGATGCTTATCATCAGCGACAATGACGAAATCAGCACAATTGCTGTTTTTGCAGCACAATGGGCAAGACAGGACTGTGCCGCCATGCCCGGTGACAGACCGGACAAGCGCACAAGACAAGGAGGGGAAAACCATGACAGGGGAACTGCTGGACAGCATTGCCAACTGGCAGCAACAAACGCGTCCGGACAGCCTGGACAGTCTGCTGGGCGCACTGGGACCGCTGCTGCCGGTACTGAACCTGATCCCCAATGCCGCCATCTTCATCAAGGACGCACAGGCCCGCTATCTGCTGGCCAACCAGACACTGGTGGAACGCTGCGGGCTGAAAAGCCTGCAACCCTTGCTGGGCAAGACCAGCGCCGAGGTGTTTCCCTCGCAGCTGGGGCCGGGCTATACCGCGCAGGACATCAAGGTGTTGAAGGACGGGCTGGTACTGGAAAGCCAGCTGGAACTGCATTTGTTCAACAGCCGGGAGCCGGGCTGGTGCCTGACTTACAAATGGCCGCTATACAGTGCGGCGGGCGACATCATCGGGCTGATCGGCATCTCGCTGGATTTGCAGGCCGCCAGCAAGACCCACCCCGCCTACACCCGGCTGGTGGCGGTGGACGAGTTCATCCGCAGCCACTTCAGCCGTTCCATCAGCATGGACGAGCTGACCGCCATCGCCGGCGTCTCCCCCGCCCAGCTGGAACGCTACTGCAAGAAAGTGTTTCACCTGACCCCGCGCCAGATGATTCACAAGGCCAGGCTGGAACATGCCCACCGCCTGCTGCACGGTGACATGGCCATCACCGATGTAGCACTGCACTGCGGCTACACCGACCACAGCGCTTTCAGCCGCCAGTTCAAGGCGCTGACCGGCTTTACCCCGCGCCAGTACCGCCAGCAACTGCATGGCCAGGACAGCAGTCGCTCCCCCGCCCCCCTGTGAGGGATGCGAGCGTTCAGCTCATGCTCTGGTACAGCTCGTCTTCCTGGGCAAAATGCAGCTGCAAAATGGTGTCCAGGCTGTACAGGGTGCGTTGCAACTCCTGTAATTCCAGCTGCGAAGCAGGCACCGGCAAGGCCGCTATCTGCATGGTCAGGCGGCGCGACTGGCGGAATATTTCCTGATGACTGCGACTGAGTGCGGCCAGCGGGTCCTCGCCGCCCAACAGCCGCGCCATGGCCGGGTAAAGCTGCCCTTCTTCCTTTTGCTCATGCGGTAGCAGGCGCTCGTGCAGCAGGGTTTGCAGCTGGTCCAGTTCAGCCCGCAACTGGCTGTGCTCCAGTTGCGGAACGGCGCGTGCCAGTGCTGCCAGTTGCTGCAACAGCGGGTTGAGCAGCGCATGCTCCTCGTTCAGTTGCGCCACGGTTTCCACCGTCAGTTTCTGCTGCTGGCCCAGACCGGCAGGTGGCGACAGGGCACGCAGCGCATTCACGATCACCGCCACATCGATCAGCTCTTGCAACACCGCACCGTATACCGGTGGCAGCCAGCCCAGCGCGGCGGCCAGCATGGCCAGCAGCGAAAGACCCATGCCGGCCACCGCCGACTGGCGGGCAATCGCCATGCTGCGCTGGGCCACCATCACCGTTTCGGCCAGCCGGTCCAGCCGGTCGTTGAGTAACACCACCCCAGCACTTTCCGCCGCAGCTGCAGCCCCTTGCGCGCCCATCGCCACGCCGACATCGGCCGCACGCAAGGCGGGGGCATCGTTGACGCCATCCCCCACCATCAGCGTGACACCGCGCGCTCTGGCCTGATGGATGTGAGCCAGCTTGTCTTGCGGTTGCAAACCGGCAAACACTTCGTCCACGCCAATGCCGTGGCCAATCGCCTCGGCCACATCCTGCCGGTCACCGGACAGCATGGCGATATGGCTGACACCGCAGCGCTTGAGCATGCGCAGCGCACGCGGGGTTTCCAGCCGCAAGCGGTCGGCCAGTTCCAGCGCACCCAGCAATACGCCATCGCGGGCAACATACACCACGCTGGCCCCTTCCATATCCAGCCTTGCCTGCAAGGACTGCGCCCAGGGCGACAAGGACGGCAGCTGGCTGCTGACATAAGCCAGGCTGCCCAGCACCACGCGCCGGCCTTCCAGCTCGCCGCTCAGCCCGGCACCGGCCACCTCGTTCACCGCCGTCGGCAACGGCAGCTTGCCCAGGCCGCGTTCATGCGCCGCCTGCACCACTGCGGTGGCCATTACATGGTTGGACATCTGGTCCAGCGCGGCGGCCAGCCGCAATACATCGTCGGTTGCTGCGCCATCCGGCACATGAATGGCCACCAGCCTGGCCTTGCCACCGGTCAGCGTGCCGGTCTTGTCGAAAAACAGCAGCGTGGCGCGCGCCAGCGCCTCCAGCACTTCACTGCTTTTCACCAGCACACCACGGCCAGCACACTGCGAAATGCCGGAAATCATCGCCACCGGCACCGCCAGCAGCAAGGGACAAGGTGTCGCCACCACCAGCACGGCCAGGGCACGCAATACATCGTCACTGGCCAGCCAGGCCCCACCCGCCAGCAACAGGGCAAGCGGAATGAACCAGAAGGCATAGCGGTCTGCCAGCCGCATCACCGGAGCCTTGGCGCGGCCCACCTGCTCCACCATGCGGACAATGCCGCTGAAGGTACTGGATGCAGCGGTGGCGGTAGCAGTCATGCGAAAGGCATCACCCGCATTGAGGCTGCCACTACGCAGCAAGGCAGCAGCATGCACGGTAACCGGGACCGCCTCGCCGGTGAGCGTGGATTCATCCAGTACTGCCAGCGCATCGTCCAGCCGGCCATCCACCGGGATGACTTCACCCGCCTTCACCAACAGGCAGTCCCCCGGCTGTACTGCATCCAGCGGCACGCGCTGCTGCTGCCCGCCTTCCAGACGGTTGGCATGGCGCGGTGCCTTGGCCAGCAGGCTGCTCATTTCCCGTTCGGCATGGCCAGCGGCATAGTCATCCAGCCAGCGCCCGGTAGCTGCCATCGCAGCGATGATGGCCGCAGTCAGCGCCTGGTCCAGCCACATGGCACCGCCAATGGCCAGCAAGGCCAGCAGATCCACCCCCAGCGTCTTGCGCCGCAAGGCACTGACCGCCTCGTACAACAACATCAACAAGGCCGGTATGGCAGACAGCAGCAACAGCCCGGTCACCGGCAAGGCAATGTCCCGGACTTGCTGCACACTCCACAGCAGCAAGGTAAATACCGGCGGCAGCAGCAAGACGGCATGAATCAGACTTTGTTTTTTCCCCACGCAACACTCCTGATGACAGCGGTTGGCGCACGCGCAGCAGGCACTGGCTCGTCGAACGATACATGCAGCGTACTGTCCAGGGGCTCGGCCTGACAGGCCAAGGCCCAGCCGGATGCTACCTCTTCGGCGGTCAGTACCTGATTGTTCTGCATGCTTACCCGGCCATGGCTGACCTTGCAGCGGCAAGTGCCGCATACACCGGCGCGACAGTGGCTGGGCGGCTGCACCCCCTGCCCTTCCAGCGCATTCAGCAGCGTGCTGCCCCGTGTCAGCAGTATGGCATGCTGTTTTCCGTGCAGGGTAATCTGCGCCGAAACAGCATTGCCACCGTCAGCAAGCGGCGCAGCGGCCGGGCCAAAACGCTCTTGCTGGATGGCGGATGCAGGCACACCCAGTTGCATCAGGCAACTTTGCGCCAGTTGCAGCAGGCCTTCCGGCCCGCACAGTAAAACCTCGCCATGGCAGCCGTCGGCCAGCAACGCGGTCAGCCCGGCGGCCTGCAGGCGTCCCTGGCTTGCGGAAAGGTGCAGGGTCAGCGACAGCCGGTCGGGATAGCGTGCTTGCAAGGCGGCCAGGGCCGGGCCAAAGATGACGCTGTCCGACTGCTGGCTGACGTAGACCAGCCGCACCCGGCCACTGCCCTGCTGCAAGGCATGGCGCAGGATGGCATAAAGCGGAGTGATGCCACTGCCACCGGCCAGCAGCAGTAAATCCGCATCCGGGCTGCGCGGACGGAAGCTACCCGCAGGCGGCAGCACCAACAGCGTCATGCCCACCTGCATGGCATCGTGCAGATAGCCGGAAACCTTGCCACCCGGTACCCGCTTGACGGTAATGGACAGCGTCGATTCTCCCGGCTGGCTGGTAATGGAATAACAGCGCCACAAGCACGCACCATCCACCTCCACGCCAATGCTCACAAACTGCCCCGGCTGAAAACAAAACAATGGTTGCAAGGCAGCAGGCAAAGCCAGTTCGATGCTGAGCGTATCCGCTGTTTCCGGTCGCAAGCGGCTTACCGTCAGGCGGTATGGAACGGGCTGCGGTAATGCGTGACCTGCAGCCTGGTCCGGTGCTGCCTTGCCCTGGCTGGCCAGCCCCAGCATCCAGCGCACCATGGGTAGCCGGAAACACAACAACCAGCCGATATGCAGGGCAATCAGCACCAGGCTCAGGCTGGCAATCTGCTCATGCCACTGAGCGGCATCCCATTGCGGCCAACCGGCCAGCAACTGGCTGATGGAAGTAGCCATCGCCACAGGCAGAACCAGTTGCAAACCGGCGTCCACCACGGCGGCGTTGTCTACCATCAACACCCCCGTCACCAGTAAAAGCACAAAGGCCAGCAGCATGCTCCAGATCAGCCCCTTGCCCCAGATGGCTGCGGACCAGCCCCCGGTAGCGGCACCTGCAGCAGGGCGCAAGCGTGGAAAACCTCGGCTGCCGGTCAGCACGGTGGCCAGCCGGAATAACAGCAGTAGCAGCAAGCCATAACCCAGCCAGGCATGACCCAGGCCTGCGTCGTCTCCGCTCAGATAAGCCAGGACAAATAAACCGGCCAGCAACCAGTGATAAACGTGAAAGCGCTGTAAATTCCGCATGATGTTCTCCTTGCAATCCGCCATACGGTATTTACTGTGCCGCCGGAAACTTAACCCTGAATTAATTCAGCAGGCAACAAATAATAATCAGTTTCATTATCAATGGTTTAGCCATGAATTAATCCTGCATTAAGCTTTGGCTTTTAAGGTAAAAGCTCCCGGACATCAGGAGAGCATCATGCGCAACGTCATTATCCTGGCCATGGCCCTGGCCAGTACATATAGCCATGCAGCACCGGCCATCTTGAGTGAATATGCCGCACAAGCAAAACAAGCCAATCCCGCTTTCAACGGATTTTCCGCCGAGCGCGGCAAGGCGCTTTATTATCGGGAGACCGTGCAAAATGGCAAAAATATCAGTTGCGCCAGCTGTCATTCTGCCGACCCACGCCAACCCGGTAAAACACCGGCATTTCGCAGCATTGAGCCAATGGCTACTTCTGTGACACCCAGCCGCTTTAGCGATAACAAGAAAGTGGAAAAATGGTTCCGCCGCAATTGCGATGATGTATTCAAACGTGAATGCACAGCGCTGGAAAAAGGCGATTTCCTGACCTATTTGAGCAGCGTGAAATAAGGAGCCGGTCATGAACAAGCTTTTATTAGCCGCTGTAGTGGCGTGCATTGCCCTGGGAGCCGGCCTGAGCATGGCCGATGGGGGTGAACACCACGAAGGCAAACGACCGAAACAACTGGGCCGCAACCTGGCACAAGCACCTGCCGTATGGAAAACCGAGTGCGGCAGCTGCCATATGGCCTACCCCCCTGGTTTGCTGCCGGCATCGGCCTGGAAAAAGCAGATGGATAATTTGCAGAACCACTATGGCGTCAATGCCACGCTCACTGCCGAGGACGAAAAAATCATCCGCAGCTACCTGAGCACGGCAGCCGCCAGCAATGGCCCGGACTACAGCAACAGCAAGGGTGAGCCACCACGCATCACCAGCACCGGCTGGTTTGTGCGCAAGCATGATGAAATCAGCCCCGCAATCTGGAAGCGCAAAGCCGTTGGCAGTGCCGCCAATTGCCAGGCCTGCCACAGCGGTGCCGCCAATGGCGATTTCAACGAAGACGCAGTCAGGATTCCGCGCTGATTCGCCATCACTCCGTTTATTTTTCAATCATCTGCAGCCCTGAACATTCAGGGCTTTTTCATGGGTATTTGCTGCAGCCAAGGCACAGCCGGCTTGCAGCCCATGCAGACTGCACACCGGCATCCGGCATCCGGCATCCGGCACCCGGCACCCGGCACCCGGCACCCGGCACCCGGCACCCAACACCCGGCACCCAACACCCGGCACCCAACACCCGCCACCAGAGGATTGGGCAAGAAATGCCGAGGATTCATGTACCGGCCTGCGCCACACCTCCTGAACAATACGCAGCAACACGTGGCAGGAAAACCTGCCCTCTTGCACGCCATGCCTTCACTCAGGAGTCACACCATGCAACTCACGCGCAAAGCCTTCTTGCAATCCGCCCTGCTCGCCTGCACGGCCTTGTTCATCAGCGCCCTGCCTGCACAGGCAGCAAGCAGCACATCCTCTGGAGAAAACATGCTTCATCTGACCCAGGAATGGGACAAAACCTTCCCGCAAAGCAGCAAGGTCGATCACCGCAAGGTGAGCTTCCGCAATCGCTACGGCATTACCCTGGCCGCCGACCTCTACCTGCCGAAAAACCGGGGCCAGCAGAAACTGGCCGCCCTTGCCGTCAGCGGCCCGTTTGGTGCCGTGAAAGAACAATCATCCGGCCTGTATGCACAAACCATGGCAGAACGCGGTTTTGTGACCCTGGCGTTCGACCCGTCCTACACCGGCGAGAGCGCTGGTGAACCGCGCAATGTGTCGTCCCCGGAAATCAATACCGAAGACTTCAGCGCGGCGGTGGATTATCTGGGACTGCTGCCCGAGGTGGACCGGGAAAAGATCGGCCTGATCGGCATCTGCGGCTTTGGCGGCATGAGCCTGAATGCCGCCGCCGTGGACAAGCGCATCAAGGCCGTGGTCACCACCTCCATGTATGACATGTCGCGGGTAATGGCCAGGGGGCTGGGCGACACCCTGTCGGCGGCGGACCGCAGCAAGATTCTCGACATGCTCAGCCAGCAACGCTGGCAGGATGCACAAAATGGCTACCCGACAGCAGGCAGCCACGGCATCTACATCGCCGCAGACGGCAAGGTGGTGATGCCCGCGCGTTTGCTGCCGGAAACCCTGCCGGACAACCCGCACCCGGTCGTGAAGGAGTTTTTCGACTACTACCGCACTGCCCGCGGCTTTCACAAGAATTCGGTGAACTCCAGCGGCGCCTTTACCGCCACCAGTGCGCTTTCCTTCATGAACATGCCGCTGCTCAGCTATATCAGGGAAATCTCCCCGCGCCCGATCTTGCTGATTGCCGGTGACAATGCCCACTCCCGCTATTTCAGCGAGGATATTTATCAGGCTGCTGCCGAACCAAAGGAGCTGCTGATCCTGAAAAATACCAACCATGTGGATTTGTATGACCGCATGGACAAAATCCCCTTCGACCGGATCACCCGCTTCTTCCAGCAGAACCTGCACTGATCAGGCAGCCAGACTGAAAAACCAGACCCGACGCAGTGTGGAGGGTCTGGTTTTTGACATGCCAGTGAAATACAAAATGGCTATTATCAATAAATATTGATAGCTTATGACAAATACCATTTTATTAATATGGCTTAGCCATGGCAAAACAGGTAGGATTGAAAATTGGAGTAAAAATAGTTGAACAACAAAAGAAATTAACATCCCGATCCGGATGGGGAGAATATCATGAAGGTTTTATTAATCTGTCCCTACCTTGATGACCCGACCATCAAGCGTAACGATTTTCTTCCCTCTGCCGCATTACTCAGCCTGGCTGCGGTATTGCGCAATGAAGGTCATCAGCCCATCCTGCTGGACCTGAACAGTAAAAGAACCCACCAACAGGCAGAACCCACCCGTTACTGCCATGACCGTATCATCCAGACCATCAAACAGGAAAACCCCGACCTGGTAGGCATCTCGTTTCTGTTTTCCGGTTTCATGCAAACCGCCATGGATTATGCGCGTACGGTAAAGCAGACCAACCCGGACCTGAAAATCATTACCGGGGGAATTCATGCCACCACCTACCCGCATGAAATCCTGAAAAACTGCCCGGATTTCGACTACATCGCACTGGGTGAGGGTGAGCCGCAAATGGTCGCCATTGCCAACAGAATGGCCGCGGGTGAGCTGGGTAATCTGAAAGAAATTAAGTCTTTCGCCTTCCGCGACCAGGATGGCAAGGTGCATGTCAATCAAGAACGCGAGTGGATCAACTATGAAGACCTCCCCATGCAGGCATGGGACATGGTTGATTTCACCGAATTCGAGATGGATTTGAGCGGCTATTCCAACTTCAAAGGGCACGATATCAAGAATGTCGTTCCTGTCATCTCCGAGCGTGGCTGCCCGTTCAAATGCACATTCTGCGACATGTATATCGTGCAAGGCAGAAAACTCCGTCGTCGTACTCCGCAGCGCTTTGTTGATGAGCTGGAGTATCTGGTCAATGAAAAGAACCAGCGCTTCTTCACCTTCATGGATGACAACCTGACGGTCGACAACAAGCATATTCTGGGCATCTGCAATGAAATCCTGCGCCGTGGCCTGGATATCCAGTTCACCACTGCCGGTGGCCTGGGCATGAACAGCCTGAAAACCGAGGTGATTGATGCCATGGTGGCGGCAGGCATGACCTCCGCCCTGCTGGCACCCGAGCACGGATCAGAATACATCCGCAATACCGTCATCAAAAAAGGCTTGAAGCGCGACACGATTTATAAAGTCGTTGAAGACTTGAAAAAGCATCGCGTCAGTCTGGCCGGTAACTGGATCATGGGTTTTCCTGAAGACACCAATGAAACGCTGCAGGAAACCATGGACATGATTGATGAACTGCAACTGGATCGCAACTGGGTTGGCACGCTGATTCCCTTCCCCGGCACACCGGTGTTTGACCAGTGTGTGCGTGACAAGCTGTTCATTGAAGACATCGATATGGGCAATTTGTGGCGCGTCCCGGTACGGGCCCATCAGGAAGGCTGCGTCATCAAGCCTTACAATATGTCACTCACCGACCTGTTTGACTGGCGGCGCAAATTCATTGATATCCGCTTCAAATACATGCGCGCGCTGTGAGGCCCGCTCTCTGTGCAGCGACAGGCTGGATACCGGCAAACGGACAAGAAAAAGCCCTGAACATTCAGGGCTTTTTTCATGTGACAGCTTGATATCAAGCCGTCAGGCGGGCGGGAAAACTCCGTCAATCAATGCTGATGGCCGTGTTCGCCATGTACATGCTGGTGGGCGATTTCTTCGGCAGTCGCCTCGCGCACGCTCAGCACGGTAATGGCAAAGCGCAGCGCCTTGCCGCACAGCGGATGGTTGCCATCCAGCAGCACGGTAGGGCCTTTGATCTTGGTGACAAAGTAATAGCGCGGCTGGCCGTCCGGGCCCATGCGCTGGATCTGGCCACCCACCTTGATACCGGGCGGGAATTCAGCCTTGGGCATGGTGGTGACCAGCGCTTCGTCACGCTCGCCAAAGGCGTCTTCGCATGCCAGTTCCAGTGCAGTCTGGAAACCGGCTTCCTGACCTTCCAGTGCTTCTTCCAGCTTGGCAAACAGATTGTCGTAATCGCCATGCAGATAGGAAACCGGATGCTTGCCATCGTCGTAAACCTGACCCTGGGCGTCGGTCACTTTCATGCGCAGCGTAACGGCGGAATTTTTGGTGATTTTCATGGCAGCAAAATAAGCGTGGAAACAAAGGCGGCAGGTTGGCAGGTAGGCAAGCGGGTGTCAACTGTCGCGCCCCCTGCGCTGGGTGCGCGGGCATTGGCCCAGGTGCTTCAATGCGCCTGCGGCTGGGTGACAAAGGCAATGCGGTTGACCCCGGCCTGCTGGGCCAGTGCCATCACCGCCGCGACCGCTTGATACGGCGTGGCCTGATCCGCCTGCAGTTGCAGTTCCGGATTCCCCACACTGGCAGCTTGCAGCTGCGTGCTGAGGGCCGTCTGGCTGATGGCCTGCCCGTCCAGCGTCACGCTGCCGTCGCGCGCCAAGCTCAGGTGCAGCACTTTCTCTTGTGGCTTGTCCTGCGTGGCCACCGTTCTGGGCAGGTCAATGCCCACTGCCTGATGAAACAAGGGCGCGGTAATCATGAACACCACCAGCAACACCAGCATCACATCCACCAGCGGAGTGGTGTTGATTTCGGCCATGGGCTGGCCATGCTGGCCTGAAGACGAAAAGCCGTGGAATGCCATTGCTCAAGCCCCCTTGCCGGCGGACTGCGGCTGCAATGCGCCGCCGGGCATGGTTTGGGACTGGGGCTGGCGTACCCCGGCCACCAGATAGGCATGCAGGCCATGGGCAAAGCCTTCCAGTGCAGCCAGCATCAGGCGGTTGCTGCGGGTGCAGGCGTTGTAGGCCAGTACCGCCGGAATGGCGACAAACAGGCCGATGGCGGTCATGATCAGCGCCTCGCCCACCGGGCCGGCCACCTGATCGATATTCATCTGGCCATGGCCGGACAGATTGATCAGGGCGTGATAAATCCCCCATACCGTACCAAACAGGCCGATGAAAGGCGCGGTGGCACCGATGGAAGCCAGCACGGTGAGGCCCTGCTCCAGCCGGGCCTGCGCTTGCAGCAAGGCCTGTTGCAGGGTGCGGCCCAGATACTCACCCGCATCCAGCTCGCCACCCAGGCCCAGGCCGGACTTGCCCGCGTAGGCCTGTGCAGCCTCGTCGGCCTGCTGTGCAATACCGCTGAGCAACTGGCTGCCGTCCCGTGCTGCCAGTGCCTGCCGGGCAGCCTGCTTGCTGCTTGCCTGCCAGAAGGCTGGCAGCGCATGACGCAGGGCCTGGCGCAAGCGCCACTGCTCCAGCAGCTTGATCAACAGCAGGCTCCAGCTGGCAATCGACATCAATACCAGCAAGATGGCCAGCACGTGGGATACCGCATCCCCCTGCTGCCAGAAATGCGCCAGACCCAGTTGTGTATCCATGATGTTTCCTTGCAATGAGTCAGCCCCGGCGCTTAGTGGCCAAGGCGAAAAGTAATGGGAACAATGACGGTGGAGGCAATGGCCTGCGCACCACGCCGGGCCGGGGTAAAACGCCAGTTGGCCACCGCCTCCCTGGCCGCATCATCCAGCCGGGAAAAACCGCTGCCATGCTGGACGTCCACTGCTTCTGCCTGCCCGGCGGCCGAAACACGCACCCGCAGCAACACCCTGCCCTCCTCACCGTTACGCCGCGAGGACGGCGGGTAGACCGGTGCCGGGTTGTGCAGGTAGTCGGCGGAGAAACCCGCTTCGGTCATGGCTGGCACATGCGACTCTGGCGTTGCCTGGGAAGTGGTCGCGGCCGGGCTGACCGAACTGGTAGTAGTGGTAGCCGTAGCCGTGCCGGACAACACAGCAGGCGCGGCCGGATGGGCAGAGGCCATGGGCGTGGCGGAAACCGGCTGCGCAGCCCTAGGTTTGGCCTGTGTGGCATGCAGGGGGGAATGGACCGGCGGCTGCGCTCTGGTGGGCAATGGTCTGGCCACGGCTTGTGATATGGCAGGCTGGGCAGTGCGCATCTGCAACACCATCCTTGTCGGCAGCGCCTGTGCCGGCCGGGTTTGCTGCAAGCCCAGCATCCAGTTGGCCAAGGCGGCATGCAGCAGCAACACCGCCAGCACGCAAGCCGCCCGGCTGTGCTGCCTTTCCTGTCTGCTACCAAGCCCCCTTACCTGCCACATCGCCTGCACTTGCGCTCTCCCTTGTTGCCAGGCAAGCCGATGCGCCTGCCAGTGCGGGAGCAACCTTAGCAGGATTTCACCCCGCCCCCGTGCGACCAATTGCCGCAGCCGGCAAAGTTCCCCGCTGCGACAAAATGCCACATTCCCGCCCCATGCCTGGCAGGGCATCATCCACGCCGCTTAACAAAATCTAACGTCATCAAAACAAGAGCGAGCTTTCCTGATGAGACACTGCGCAGCGTTTTCCCGTAACCGGCTGGTACTGGCCGTCACCCTGGCCCTGGGGCAGATCAGCCTGGCCCATGCCGACAATACCGACAAGCAATTGGCCGAAGTGACCGTGCAATCGCAGGCTGACAGCAGCCTGCCGGACAACCTGCCCGCCACCACCAGCAGCATGCGTGCCGACAAGATTGCCCAGACCACCAATGTCACCAGCACCGAAGACACGGTGAAATACCTGCCGGATGTCCAGGTACGCCGTCGTTACATTGGCGACCAGAACAGCATCATCGCCACCCGCACCTCCGGCCAGACCAGCAGCGCCCGTGCCCTGCTGTATGCCGACGATATATTGCTGTCCAACCTGCTGGGCAACAGCTACGCCTACCCGCCGCGCTGGAACCTGGTCAGCCCCGACGAAATCAGCCAGGTCAATGCCATCTACGGCCCGTTCTCGGCCGAATATCCGGGCAACGCCATTGGCAGCGTCATCGTGCTGAGCACCCGCATGCCGGACAAATTCGAAGCCCATGCCAGCAGCACCCTGTTTGACGAAAGCTTCAGCCAGTACAAGACCAGCCAGCATTTCACCGGCAGCAAGAATGCCGCCATGCTGGGCAGCCGCGCGGACCGGCTGGCCTGGATGATTGAAGCCGGGCATCTGGATAGCCTGGGTCACCCGGCCACCTTTGCCGCCAACCCCAACAAGTACACTGGAGCCAGCGCAGCCACCACGGTAAGCGGTGCAGTGAGCGACGTAGACACCACCGGTGCCAAACGGCTGATTGTCGGGGCCACCGGTGCCGAGCATTCGATACAAGACAATGCCAACTTCAAGCTGTCCTACGACCTTACCCCGACGCTGAAACTCAACTACACACTGGGCTACTGGCAAAACAATTCCACCGTGTCGGTCAACAGCTATCTGCGCGATGCCGCCGGTAATCCGGTTTACACCGGCATCGTCAGCATCGACGGTCAGAAATACAATCTGGCCAATGCCTTCCAGCCCAGCAAAAAGCAGCAGGAACACCTGCTCAACGCCCTGTCCTTCAAGACCAACACCGACGGCAGCTGGGACTGGCAGGGCAATATCAGCATTTATGATTTCAGCAAGGACAGGCAGCGCAGCGCTACTGCCGGGCTGACCGGCGCCGGCACCATTACCGACCTGTCCGGCACCGGCTGGCAGACGGTGGACCTGAAAGGTGACTGGCGTCCCGGCGGCAGCCTGGCCAGCGCACACCAGCTGCGCTTTGGCTACCACTACGACCATTACGCGCTGAACAGCCACAGCTATGCCACCAGCGACTGGCAGTCCGGCACGCAGGGCAGCCAGACCGCCGCCTTTGTCGGCAATACCCAGATTCACGCCCTGTTTGCCCAGGATACCTGGCGGCTGCAACCCGGCGTGCAGCTGATTGCCGGCGGCCGTTACGAGTGGTGGTCCGCCTTTGGCGGTGCCACCACCAGCGGCCAGAACACCTACCACGACCCGGCACGCAGCCAGCAGTTCTTCTCACCCAAGGCAGCCGTGGTATTCGACCTGAACGACAAATGGTCGCTGCGCACCGCCTATGGCCGTGGCTACCGCACCCCGACCGTGGCCGAGCTGTTCCAGGGTTCGGTGCCCAGCAGCAATACCATCGTCAACAACAACCCCAATCTGAAAGCCGAGCGGGCCGATACCGGCGAAGTCACCGCCACGCGCCAGCTGCAAGGCGGCACCCTGCGCCTGACCGCCTTCCGCGAGCAAGTAAGCGATGCCCTGCTGTCGCAGACCAACACCACCGTCACCCCCAATGTCACCAATATCCAGAACATTGACCGGGTAGTGACCAACGGGCTGGAAGTAGCCTTCGAGCAAACCGACATCGGCCTGCGCGGGCTGGATTTCAGCGGCAACATCACTTATGCCAAGTCGCAAATCCGCGCCAACAGCAATAACCCGGCCTCGGTAAACAACCCCTTCCCCGGCATTCCGCTATGGCGCGCCACGGCGGTGCTGAGCTACCGCCAGAACGACAAGCTGTCGTACTCGCTGGCCGCGCGCTACAGCAGCTTCCAGAGTTCGGATGTGGGCAACACGGTGATCAATGGCGGCGTATACGGTGCCAACAGTGCCTATCTCATCATGGACACGCGCATCAGCTACAAGCTGGACCGCCAGTTCACCGTGGCGCTGGGTGTGGACAATCTCAACAATTACAAGAGCTTTGCCTACCACCCCATGCCGCAGCGCACCACCTATGCACAGCTGAAATTCGACTACTGACCCCGGCCTGTCTTGAGCCATCCGGCGTGTGCTGTTCGCAGCGCACGCTGTTTTCATGAAAGAGCGTGCATGAAGCGCCTGCTGTTTCTCGCCCATCGCTGGCTGGGCATCGTCCTGTGCCTGTTGCTGCTGCTATGGTCTTTTTCCGGCTTGATGATGATCTATGCCGGGCCTTCCGGCATCAGCCCCGATGTGCGCCTGGCACACAGCCAGCCACTGCCGGCGGCCGAAGCCGGACACTGGCTCAGCCTGAGCGAAGCCTGGCAGCGCAGCGGCCTCGCCACCACGCGCCAGCCAGCCACCGCCCGGCTGAACATGCAGGCTGGCGAGGCCGTCTGGCTGGTGACCGATACCACCGGCCAGCGCCAGCGCATCTCCGCACAGGATGGACAGCTACGCCCGCTCACCCCGGCACAGGCCGTGCAGATTGCCCGCGACTGGTGGCCCGCCAGCCAGCAGGCCCGCTTGCAAGCCGCATTCGAGCGCGATGCCAGCACCGCCATGATGAACTACGACCCCTACCGGCCGTTTTATCGCGTGGCGCTGGATGATGCCGAGCAGCACGAAATCACCATCTCGCAACACAGTGGCGAGGTGGTCAAATCCACCACCCGCATGCAGCGCATCCTGTTCTGGAGTGGCAGTTACCTGCATTTTCTGCGCCCGCTGGATGCCATTGGCCTGGCAGAAGCCAGAAAGCCCATCCTCACCTGGGGCGCACTGGCTGCCTTGCTGTCGGTGTGCAGCGGGTTGTGGCTGGGTGTGGGGCGCTGGCGTCCGGCCTGGCTTGGCAAACGTCCCTACCCCAATGGCAGCAGCAACCCTTACCGCGCCTTGTGGCAGCGCTGGCATCTGTGGCTGGGCTTGTCTGCCGGCCTGCTGGCTTTTACCTGGTGCCTGAGCGGCTTTCTGTCCGGCAACCCATGGCAGCTGTTTGGCCCGCAAGACAGTCATGGCAAAGCGCATCAGCATGGCCAGCCGCCCTTGCCTGCTTCCGTCACCGCGCTGCCGATGGCGCAGATTGCCGGGCAATTGCAGGCAAAATCACCTGAGCCTGCGGTGGAACTGAACTGGGTTCAGCTGGGCGGGCAACAGCAATTGCAAGCCGAGGACAGACAAGGCCGGGTCTGGTTGCTGGCTGCATCCGGGTCGGATCGTCCGGTACTGCAAGCAGGCTTCAGCAAGGACGACGTGCTATCAGCCGTGCAAAACAGCCAGCACCATGCCTCCATCCGCGCCGCTGAACTGCTGCAACAGGACGACGACTATTACTACAGCAGCCCGCGCATCAGCCGTGCCGAGCGCCCGTTGCCGGTATGGCGCATCAAACTGGACGACCCTGCCGCCAGTTGGCTGTATGTGAATCCGCAAACCGGAACCACCGTGCTGCAAGTCAAGCAAGTTCAGCGCAGCTTGCGCTGGCTGTTCAGCGCGCTGCACAACTGGGACCTGCCCATCCTGCGGCACCGGCCGCTGTGGGATGGCTGGATGCTGCCGGGCAGTCTCGCTTGCGTGGCACTGTCGTTCACGGCCCTGGTGCTGGGCTGGCGCCGCCTGACACACCGCAAGGCAGGGCCGCGCCGTTGAAAACAGGCCAGCCGCAGCATGCGAGCGCCTCCGGGCAGGCCGCAGCATGGCCGTGACAAGCCGGGAAGCCATGCAGGACAACTGTGCGATGCCATGCTATTGTCTGCAAAAAATCCCGATGCCCTTGCCATGAATACGCGCCTTAACCGCCCTGCCGGAACCCCGCTCTGGTTACAAATCGATGCCACGCTGAGTCAGGAAATCCTGTCGCGCACCCTGACTGGCCGACTCCCCAACGAGCAGGCACTGGCAGAGCGCTTCGGGGTCAACCGCCATACCGTGCGACAGGCCATCCAGAACCTGCAAGACAAGGGGCTGGTGCGCATCGAGCGCGGGCGCGGCACTTTTGTGCAGGAAGAAATCATCGCCTACCGGCTGGGCAAGAGCAGCCGTTTCTCCCACAGCCTGTCCGCCCAGCATCTGGTCAGCGATGTCGATATCCAGTCCTGCCATTTCGAACCGGCCACGGCCACGGTGGCCGAACTGCTGAAGGTGGATAGCGGCAGCCAGGTGCTGCGGGTGGAGTCGCTGGACCTGGCCGATGGCAAGGTGGTGAGCGTGTGTACCCAGTATTTCCCCCTGCCGCGTTTTGACGGCTTCATTGATATCTACCGCAACAGCAAAAGCACCAGCGAAGCCTTTGCCAGCAAGGGCATCACCACCTTCCAGCGCGTCCTCAGCCGTATCAGTGCCCGGCTGCCGCGACCGGAAGTCGCCGCCGCCCTGCAGCAGGGCAAGCAGCAACCCATCCTGTACGTGGAAAGTGTTTACGCCGACCCGGACGGCCAGCCCATCGAATACGGCATCACCCGCTTTGGTGGTGACACCGTTCAGGTCGAAGTAACACCAGACAGCCTGTAAGCCTTGCCATCCCTTTATGCCGGGCATGTGGTTTTTTTGCTCTCAAAGACATCTAGACGTCTAGATGTAAACAGGCTGTAATGTTGCCTGCGTAAAGTACGCTGCGTCCACCAACCCGATGCAAGGCTATCAACATGCAGGCTTATCGCTCCCTTATTGCCGCCGCCCTCGCGCTGGCCAGCTGTACCGTGTTTGCCGAGACCACGCTGACCGTTTACACCGCGCTGGAGGCCGACCAGTTGCAGGCCTATCAGCAAAAGTTCGAGCAGGAAAACCCGGACGTGAAACTGCGCTGGGTGCGTGACTCCACCGGCATCATCACTGCCAAGCTGCTGGCAGAAAAAGCCCGCCCGCAGGCGGATGTGGTGATGGGCGTGGCCGCGTCCTCGCTGCTGTTGCTGCAAAAAGAAGGCATGTTGCAGCCTTATGCACCGAAAAACGTACAAAAACTGTCGCGCCAGTATGTTGATTCTGCCGCTACCCCTTCCTGGGTAGGCATGGACGTGTGGGGCGCAGCCATTTGCTTCAACACCGTGGAAGCCGCCAAGCAAGGCCTGGCCAAACCGGAAAGCTGGAAAGACCTGCTCAAGCCGCAGTACAAGGGCAAGATTGTCATGCCCAACCCGGCCTCCAGCGGCACCGGCTATTTCGATGTCACCGCCTGGCTCACCCTGTTTGGCGAAAAACAGGGCTGGTCCTATATGGACAAGCTGCACCAGAACATTGCCCAGTACACCCACTCCGGCTCCAAGCCGTGCAAGCAGGCTGCCGCCGGCGAATTCCCCATCGGCATTTCCTTTGAATACCGTGCGGCCAAGCTGAAAGAAGGCGGCGCACCGATTGACGTGATTTTCCCCAAGGAAGGCCTGGGTTGGGACCTGGAAGCCACTGCCATCATGAAGGGCAGCAAGAACCTGGCCGCGGCGCGCAAGCTGGCGGACTGGTCGGCCTCGCAATCCGCCAACGAGCTGTATGAAAAGAACTTCGCCATCGTGGCCATGCCCGGCATTGCCAAACCCAGCCCGCTGATTCCTGCCGATTATGAAAAACGGCTGGTGAAGCAGGACCTGCACTGGTCCGCCCAGAACCGCGAACGCATTCTGGCAGAGTGGACCAAGCGCTACGACGCCAAATCCGAAGCGAAATAAGCCCATCGGCCCCGCGCACAGCCGTGCCGGGGCCCGCCAGCCCTGCCCTTGTGCGGCGGGGCTGGCCTGTTAATGGAGTCTGTCTGTGATGTATCCCGCTTTCCAGACACTGGATGAAGTGTTCAAGCTGCTCTCCCGCCGCGGCACCGCCCTGTACGGCGGCGAGGCCGTCAGCCAGCTGGAGCATGCCTTGCAAAGCGCACTGGCAGCCGAACAGTCCGGTGCCGATGCCAGCCTGATCACCGCGGCCTTGTTGCATGACATCGGCCATATCGTGTGCGAACAGGGCGATGACGATGTGGCCAATGGCGTGGACGACCACCATGAGGCAGTCGCCGTACAGCTGCTGTCCACCCTGTTTGGTGAGGATGTCTGCCTGCCCATTGCCCTGCATGTTGCCGCCAAGCGTTACCTGTGCCACAGCGAAGCGGGCTATTTGGACAGCCTGTCCAGCGCCTCGCGCCTGTCGCTGGCCTTGCAGGGCGGGCCGATGTCCGCGGCCGAAGCCGAGCGCTTTATCCGCCGCCCGCACGCTGCGGCTGCCCTGGCCCTGCGGCGGCACGACGACGTAGCCAAGATTCCGGCACTGGCCACCCCGCCCTTGCAGCATTACCGGCTGATTGCAGCCCAAGCCCTGAAAGCACAGCCATGAAGCCTGACCCTGCCTTCCTGCTACAGCAAAGCAGCACCGCAGACGCTACCACCCGGCCCTATCTGCAACTGCGCGGCATCAGCAAGCGCTTTGGCAGTCACACCGTACTGAACCAGCTGGACCTGAACGTCAACAAGGGTGAGTTCGTTTGCCTGCTGGGCCCGTCCGGCTGCGGCAAAACCACTTTGCTGCGCCAGATAGCCGGGCTGGACCTGCCCGACACCGGTCAGGTCATCATGGGTGAACGCGATATCACCTTGCTGCCACCGGCCAGGCGCGACTACGGCATCGTGTTCCAGTCCTATGCGCTGTTTCCCAATCTGGATGTCGCCGCCAATATCGCCTACGGTCTGACCGGCCGACGCGAGGACAAACAGCGGCGGGTGAGCGAGTTGCTGGCCCTGATCGGCCTGGACGGCATTGCCAGCAAGTATCCGTTCCAACTGTCCGGCGGCCAGCAGCAACGGGTGGCGCTGGCACGCGCGCTGGCCACTTCGCCCTCGCTGCTGTTGCTGGATGAACCGCTGTCGGCACTGGATGCCCGGGTACGCGAGCATCTGCGCCGGGAAATCCGCAGTCTGCAACAAAAGCTGGGCATCACCACCATCATGGTGACGCACGACCAGGAAGAAGCGCTCACCATGGCCGATCGCGTGGTGGTGATGAATGCCGGCTGTATCGAACAATGCGGCAGCCCGCTGGAGGTGTACCGCAACCCGGCTACCCGCTTTGTCGCCAGCTTTGTCGGCCAGGGCAACTTCCTGCCCGCCCGTGCGCTGGGCACAGACCAGATCCGCCTGGGCGAACAGCTGCTGCAACTGCCGCATCCCCACTTGCGCGGGGACGGACAGGCGCTGGATGCGTTCATCCGCCCGGAAGACATCGTGCTGCATGCACAATGGCCGGCCACCGCCGATGCCGTGCTGGCGGATGTCGGCAAAACCGAATTGCTTGGTGCAATCTACCGCCTGCATCTGCAGGTGCCCGCCTGGGGCGGGGCCAGTATCCAGGCCGACCTCAGCCACAGCCAGCTGGAACAGCTGGATACCGGCCCGCAACGCAGGCTGGGCGTATCGCTCAAGCTGGCGCGCTGCCAGTTGTTTGATGCCAGCGGGGAGCACGAATGCCTATCCTGAGACGTTCCCGCCGCCTGGCCGCCAGCGCGGATGAAACATTGGCCGGACTGCTGCAGTGGCTGCTGCTGGCGGTGCTGGTGGTGGCGGTACTGCTGCCGCTGGCGGCGATACTGGGCAAGGCCCTGACCGATGCCGACGGGCAATTTGCCGGCTTCATGCAAATCAGCAAGACGCTGTCACAGCCCGGACTGCTGCGTGCCATGAGTGGCAGCCTGCAGGTAGCGGTGCTGAGCACCCTGCTGGTGGTACCGCTAGCCTATGGCTATGCCGCTGCGCTGTGCCGGGTGCAGCTGCCCATGCGCGGACTGTTCCGCCTGCTGGCGCTGCTGCCCTTGCTGGCACCATCCTTGCTGCCCGGCATTTCTCTGGTTTACCTGTTCGGCAATCAGGGCTTGCTGAAAGAATGGCTGCCCGGCGGCAGCATCTACGGGCTGACCGGCATCGTGCTGGGCGAAGCTTTTTACACCTTCCCGCATGCGCTGATGATCCTGCTCACCGCACTGTCGGTGGGCGATGCCCGGCTGTATGAAGCCGCTGGCACACTGGGCGCAGGCCGGTTGCGACAGTTCCTGACCATTACCCTGCCCGGCAGCCGTTACGGCGTGATATCGGCTGCGCTGCTGGTGTTCACCCTCACCGTCACCGACTTCGGTGTGCCCAAAATCATTGGTGGCGCCTTCCCGGTGCTGGCGGTGGAGGCGTACAAGCAGGTGATCGGCCAGCAGAACTTTGCCCAGGGTGCGGTCATCGGCTTGCTGCTGCTGTTGCCGGCTGTTCTCTCTTTTGTGCTGGACCAAGGCCTGCAACGGCGACAACAAGCGCAACTGTCGGCCAAATCCCAACCCTTGCAAGCCTTGCGCGGCTGGCCTGCGCGCCTGCTGGCACTGGGCTTTTGCAGCCTGATCGGGGCGGGCCTGCTGCTGATGATGGGCACCGCCATTGCCGCAGCCTTCATCCGGCAATGGCCCTACCAGATGACATTCACCCTGGCGCACTTCAACTTCGACCAGGTGGATGGCGGCGGCTGGCTGGCATTCGGCAACAGCCTGCGCATGGCGCTGGCCACTGCGGTACTGGGCAGCAGCCTGGTGTTTCTGGGTGCATGGAGCAGCTGCAAGTTGCGCAGCGCCAGACTGGGCGGCAGCTTGCTGCATGCAATTGCCATGCTGCCGATGGCGGTGCCGGGCCTGGTGCTGGGGCTGGGTTACATCTTCTTCTTCAATAGCGATGCCAACCCCTTGCATGGCTTGTACGGCAGCATGGCCATTCTGGTGCTGTGCACGGTGGCGCATTACACCACCACGGCACACATGACGGCACGCACCGCGCTGACGCAGCTGGACCCGGATTTCGAACCGGTGGCCGCCTCGCTCAAGGTGCCGCTGTGGCTGACGCTGTGGCGTGTCACCGTGCCCGCCTGCCTGCCCGCCATTCTGGAAATTGCCCGCTATTTCTTTGTTTCGGCCATGACCACGGTATCGGCCGTCATCTTCCTGTACACCCCGGATACCGTACTGGCCGCCGTGGCGGTGCTGAACATGGATGATGCCGGCGACACCGCCGCCGCCGCCGCCATGGCCACCCTGATCGTGGCCAGTGCCGCCGTGGTCTGCCTGCTGTTTGCCCTGCTGTCCCATGCCTTGCTGCGGCAGCACCAGCGCTGGCGCCAAGCGGCAACACGCTGATTCTCTTGCACCGGGCCTTGCCCGGTTTATCTGACCTCCGAAAGACATCTAGATCACTGGAAAAACCATGCGTGAACCCATCTTGCTGACCCCCGGCCCGCTCACCACCAGCCTGGCCACCAAAACCGCCATGCTCAAGGACTGGGGCTCCTGGGACCATGACTTCAACACCCTCACCGCCAGCGTATGCAGCGACCTGCTGGCCATCGCCCACGGCACCGCCGAACATGTTTGCGTCCCGCTGCAAGGCTCCGGCACTTATGCGGTGGAAGCGGCCATTGCCAATCTGCTGCCGCGCGACGGCAAACTGCTGGTCCTCATCAACGGAGCCTACGGCAAGCGCATGGCGCTGATTGCCCACACCCTGGGCCGCGCATTCAGCGTGTATGAAACCGAGGATGACCAAGTACCGGAACCGGCAACGGTGGCCCGGCTGCTGCAAGAAGACCCGGCCATCAGCCATGTCGGCCTGATTCACTGCGAAACCAGTACCGGCATCCTCAACCCGCTGAGTGAAATTGCCGCCATCGTGCACGCGGCAGGACGCAAGTTGATTGTGGATGCCATGTCCAGCTTTGGCGCACTGGATATCGATGTCGGCCAGTTGCATGCCGAGGCGGTGATTGCCAGCAGCAACAAATGCCTGGAAGGCGTGCCCGGCATGGGCTTTGTCATCATGCGGCGTGACAGCCTGCTGGCCAGCCGCGGCAACAGCCACTCGCTGGCGCTGGACCTGCTGGCGCAATACGAATACATGCAATCCACCGGCCAGTGGCGCTTCACCCCGCCCACCCATGTGGTGGCCGCCTTGCGCATGGCACTGGACCAATACCTGGCCGAAGGCGGCCAGCCGGCACGCCTGGCCCGTTACCAGCGCAATGCAGCCGTTCTGCAACACCAGCTGCAACAGGCCGGCCTGCAACTGTTTCTGCCCACTGCACGGCAAGCGCCCATCATCCTGACCTTCCGCGCGCCCGCTCATCCGGACTATCGCTTCGGCCAGCTGTACGAAGCCGTGCGCAGCAAGGGCTTTGTGCTCTACCCCGGCAAGCTCACCAGCCAGGAAACCTTCCGCGTCGGTTGCATCGGCGCCATCGATCAGGCCGAACTGGAACAAGCCTGCCACGCCATCACCACCACCATCCGCGAACTCGGCTGGACCACACAAGGAAACTGAACATGCAAGGCTATCAACATCTGGAAGCTGTGATTTTCGACTGGGCCGGTACCGTGGTGGACTTCGGTTCCTTCGCCCCCACCCAGGTACTGATCGACGTATTCGCTGCCCAGGGTGTCGCGGTAAGCATGGCCGAAGCACGCATCCCCATGGGCCTGGCCAAGTGGGACCACATCAAGGCGCTCGGTCAGCTACCGGACGTGGCCGCCCGCTGGCAGGCGCGTTTTGGCAGCCCCATGCAGGATGCGGATGTCGACCGGCTGTATCAGCAGTTCATGCCCTTGCAGGTGGAGCGGGTGGGCGAATATTCGGCACCGATTCCGGGTGCCATCGACACCATCAACCAGTTGCGGGCCCGTGATTTGAAGATTGGCAGCTGCTCCGGCTATCCGCGCGTGGTGATGGACCGCCTGCTGCCGCTGGCCGCTGCTGCAGGCTATGCGCCGGACCACACCGTGGCCACCGATGACCTGCCGGCAGGCGGCCGCCCGGGGCCGTGGATGGCGCTGGCCAATGTACTGGCGCTGGCGCTGAAGGATGTGCGTCATTGCGTCAAGGTGGATGACACCGTCCCCGGCATTGCCGAAGGCCTGAGTGCCGGCATGTGGACCGTGGGGCTGTCCGCCAGCGGCAATGCGGTTGGCCTGACAGCGGAAGAATGGCTGGCACTCACCCCGGCACAGCAGGAGAGCCATCGTCAGCCGGCCGCCAGCCAGCTCACGGCGGCAGGCGCGCATTATGTGGTGGATACCATTGCCCAGCTACCGGCGGTGCTGGCGCTGATTGACGCCAGAATGGCCAAGGGTGAGCGCCCATGAGCCAGCTTCCCTACTGGCTGGCCGAAGCGCTGGCCGCCGAGCGCAGCCCGCCACGGCCCGCGCTACAGGGCAGGCAGCGTGCCGATGTCTGTATTGTCGGCGGCGGATTCACCGGCCTGTGGACCGCCATCATGTGCAAGCAGGCCAGGCCGGACTGGCAGGTGGTGGTACTGGAAAAGGCCCGCTGCGGCAGCGGTGCCTCCGGCCGCAATGGTGGCTGCATGCTGACCTGGTCCACCAAGTACCCCTCGCTGCGCCGCTGGTTTGGTGACAGCGAAGCCAGCCGACTGGTACAGGCATCCGAACAGGCCGTGGCCGACATCGCCAGTTTTTGCCAGCAACACGCCATTGACGCCGACATCCGGCTGGGCGGTGCCGTATATGCCGCCAGCAATCCGGCGCAAATCGGCCGTCTGGCCCCGGTTCTGTCCATGCTGCAAGAACACGGCCTGAACAGCTGGACTGCCCTGTCCCCGGCCCAAACCCGTGCGCTCAGTGGCTCCGCCCTGCTGCAGGACGGCTACCACAGTGCGCCGGCCGGCAGCCTGCAACCGGGCAAGCTGGTGCGGGGACTGCTGCGCGTGGCCAGCGAAATGGGCGTGCAGGTGCATGAACACAGCGCCATGACCCATCTGCAGGAGGACGGGCAGGTCATCCTTCATACCGCGCAGGGCCAGGTGGAAGCCAGCCAGGCCGTGCTGGCGCTCAACGCCGACATGCCCGGACAGTTTCCTGCCTTTGCCAACAGCATCCTGCTGGTTTCATCCGACATGATCATCACCGACGCCCGCCCCGGGGAAATCAGCACACTGGGGCTGGAGCGCGGTCAGGCTGTGTGCGACCTGCGCACCTTCGTCCACTACTGGCGCAGCACACCGGACGGGCGGCTGATGCTGGGCAAGGGCGGCAACCACATTGCCTTTGGCAACCGCATGCAAGCCTGTTTCGACCAGCCCAGCCGTCATGCGGCAGCCTTGCAGCTCACCATGGGACGGCTTTTCCCCAGCCTGGCCACGGCACCGGTAGTGCAAAGCTGGACTGGCGCGTCAGATCGCTCCGCCACCGGCTTTCCCTTTTTTGGCCGGCTTCCCGGCCATCAACGGGTGCTGTACGGGCTGGGTTACTCCGGCAACGGCGTGGTGCAGTCCCATCTGGGTGGGCGCATCCTGTCCTCGCTGCTGCTGGGCGAGCGCAATGCCTGGACCGACAGCGGGCTGGTGCGCGGCCCGCTCGCCCACTTCCCGCCCGAACCGCTGCGCTGGTGCGGCGCCATGCTGGTGCGCAATGCCATTCGGCGCGTGGAACAGGCCGAAGACCGGCAGCACAAGCCGCGCTGGCTGGACACCAGGCTGGCCGCCTGTGCCGGCATGGCGGGCAAAACCGACCATGCCAGGCCGGATGCTACGCATGGATAAGGGAAGTACACAGCAACCGGGCCTACGGTATGACAGTCGGTCTGGCTGTCGGTCTGGTGGACAGTCCGGCACCCGGTCAGGCTAGCCCGCCAGACGGGTGGCAAACCATTGCTGCAAAAAGGCAACGCACACCCGCACCTTGGCCGAAGCAGAAGAGCGTTCCGGATACACCGCCCACACATCGGCTGGCTGGTATTGCGTCGGCAAGATGTGCAGCAGGCGTCCTTGCTGCACGTCATCTGCCACATCCCAGGCCGAGCGCAGGATGATGCCGTGGCTGTCCAGCGCCCATTGCCGGGCGATTTCGCCGTTGTTGCTGGCCAGCCTGCCCCCCACCCGCACCACTTGCTCGCCTTGCGGGCCGTGCAAGGTCCAGCGGCCATAGTCCTGGTCCCGCTCGCGGATCAGGATGCACTGGTGCCGCGCCAGTTCCGCCACCGACGCCGGCATACCGTGGGCAGCCACATAGGACGGTGCAGCACACAATATCCGTCGGTTGGCGGCAATGCGGCGGGTAATGACATTGCCTTCACGCACGCTGCCCACGCGGATATCCAGCTGGAAGCCCTCCTCTACCAGATCCACCGCCCGGTCCAGCAATTCCAGCTGTATTTCCAGTTGCGGCTGTTGCAAGGCCAGCGCCGACAGTGCGGCCGCCAGCTTGCTGCGGCCAAAACCGCTGCTGCTGCAAATGCGGATCAGCCCGTCGGCCTGTGACTTCTCCTGCGATACCGCTTCGCCCATCAGCCGCACATCTTCCAGGATGCGCAGCGCCCACTGATGCACCACTTCGCCCTGTGCGGTAAGGCCGACCTGCCGCGTGGTGCGGTGAAACAGACGCTCCTTGATGGCCTGCTCCAACAGGCCGATACGCTTGCTGACCAGCGCCTTGGACACCCCCATGGCGCGAGCGGTGGCGGCAAAGCTGCGGTGACGCACTACCTGGCAAAACAATTGCAGATCATCCAGCTGCGGCGTTTCGTTCACGATTCATGTCCAATCAATCAACAGTAAACAGGATTGTAAATGCGGCGTAGCTTGTTAAGCTCGGTTTTTGCCTGCGGACTGCTCAAGGAAAGTCGATACCATGAAACACAAAATTGCCGTGATTGCCGGGGACGGGATCGGTCAGGAAGTCATGCCGGAAGGGCTGCGCGTACTGCAAGCGGCCAGCCGCCGGTTTGGTCTGGAACTGGAGTTTCAGGTTTTCGACTGGGCCAATTGCGACTACTACCTGCAACACGGACAGATGATGCCGGACGACTGGCATGCTCAGCTGTCCGGCTGTGACGCCATCTATTTTGGCGCGGTGGGCTGGCCGGACAAAGTGCCGGACCATGTGTCGCTATGGGGCTCCTTGCTCAAGTTCCGCCGAGCATTCGACCAGTACGCCAATGTGCGCCCGGTGCGGCTGATGCCCGGCATTCCCTGCCCACTGGCTGGCAAGCAGGTGGGCGATATCGACTTCATGGTGGTGCGGGAGAATACCGAGGGCGAGTACTCCTCCATCGGCGGCCGCATTTTTGAAGGCACCGAACGGGAAACCGTGGTGCAGGAATCCATCTTCACCCGTCACGGCACCGATCGCATCCTGAAATTTGCCTTCGAAATGGCACAAAAGCGGCCGAAAAAACACCTCACCTCCGCCACCAAATCCAACGGCATCGCCATCAGCATGCCCTACTGGGACGAGCGGCTGGAGGCCATGGCCGGGCATTACCCGGATGTGGCCTGGGACAAATACCACATCGACATCCTTACCGCACGCTTCGTCCTCAGCCCGGAGCGCTTTGATGTGGTGGTGGCGTCCAACCTGTTTGGCGACATCCTGTCCGACCTGGGCCCGGCCTGTACCGGCACCATCGGCATTGCCCCATCGGCCAACCTGAACCCGGAACGCAACTTCCCTTCGCTATTCGAGCCGGTACACGGTTCCGCCCCGGACATTTACGGCCAGGGCATTGCCAACCCGATTGCCATGATCTGGTGCGGCGCGATGATGCTGGAATTCCTGGGCCAGGGAGATGCCCGCTATCAGGCCGCGCACGATGGCATCATGGCGGCCATCCACCAGGTACTGGAACACGGCCCGCGCACCCCGGACATGGGTGGCGATGCCAGCACGCAAATGCTGGGACAGGCCATTGCACAAGCCTTGACAGAGGCAGGCTGAGTCAGCGCAAACGAAAACAGCAAAGCCCTGAATTTTCAGGGCTTTTCCGAGCATCTGGCACAGAGGAAGGCATCGATAACACAAAGCTGCCCAACCAGCCGTAACAAGCATGTTCAAGCCATCACGTGTTCAACGCCGGCCATCCCAGAAGACATAGCAGCCCAGCACAATCAGAAACAGGCCGAACAGGCTTTTCATGAGCTTTGAATCAAGCTGACTAACCCCACGGGCGCCAATCCAGGCACCCAGCATCAATGACAGGGCAATCAGCACCGCAGCCTTGAAATTGACCTCCCCTTGCCGGTAGTACTCCAGTACGGCCAGTACCCCGACGGGTGGCAGCAATACGGCCAAACTGGTGCCCGTTGCCATTTTCTGAGAGAAACCGACTCCGTACAGCAAGGCAGGCACAATCAGCACCCCGCCTCCAATGCCAAACAAGCCGGACAAGATGCCGGCACACAGACCTATCAGAACAAACAGCACACTATCCATACGAATTGCTCCAGATGCACAAAGCCAATCCGATGGCTCCAGGCACAGGCCTTAATGTCCACACCCTGTAAAACTGCCCATTTCTGCATTCACCGCCATGCGCTCCAATTCCGCAATCACTGCAATGCTGGCATCTTCCATTGCGGCAATTTCTTTGGTGGTCTTCTCTGCATCTCCCGCAGCAAAGGCTGCCAGGGCCTGTAATGCATGCTGATGCACCAGTTCGTGAAAGCGCTCCAATTCCTTATAACCAGGAAGTTTGGAAAAGCACTGCTTGCCTTCACCCTGGTAATACCATTTACCCAAGCGGCAGTTGGTGTGCGTTGCAAAAGCATCTGCCTGCTCCTTCGTCACGCCCAAAACGACAAGGTAAACCCGGAACTTGTAGATGATGTGGTCGAACTTGGCGACTTCACAAAAGCCGCGCAGTGCATTGGAAGTCAGCGCCGTCTCTATCGCGCCAGTACTTTCCAGCAGCTCATGCATGACTTTCGAGGAATGTTGCCCATCCTGTGCCAGTTCTTGCGCTTCACTGGCCAGAGTCGCTATTTGCTCACGACTCTGGCTACTACTCTGGCGGATCTCTTCCACCAGAACGGCAATCTCGCTGGTTGCCCCGGTAGTACGCTCTGCCAGCTTGCGTACCTCATCCGCAACGACAGCAAATCCCCGGCCTTGCTCACCGGCCCTGGCTGCTTCAATCGCAGCATTCAGGGCCAGCAAATTGGTTTGGTCCGCAACTTCCTTGATCAGGTTCACTATCCCGCCAACTTTCTGTGCTTGCTGATCAAGCGCACCGATATGACTGGCGGTACTGCTGGAACTACCAGCCAATGTCGCCAACTTGGACGACATATTGCTGACGGCATTACGTGACTCTGTCGACAAGGCTCTTTCATGCGCGACCTGTTCAATTTCAGAACGCATCGCATCGGCCAGCGTTGACAATGAAGATTGTCCATCGCGCATCGATGTCGAAAATGTCACCAGATTGGCTAATAGTTGCTGATGACTGGCAAGCTTTTTCTCCAGGCTCGCTTTTTCATGCTGCATTTGCTGTTGCTGCAACTGTGACTGTTCCAGCTGATGGCGCAATGACATGAGCTCGGCCTGAGCCTGCGCATACTGGGTTTGCAGGACTTCGACTTCAGCATTTTTCTTGAAAAAAAACATGGCTCAGCCTTATTGAATTGAACTACCCGGCATCAGATATTTTTTGCGCCACCATGCCGATCACGGATGACATCCCGCAGTGCCGCATTCCCTCTTGCAAGACTTTTTCATACTCTTGCAGCTCGATAAGCTTGCACGCGGAAAATGCTTCACGCAGCAGTTCCGGGGTATAGAGATGATCCAGCGCAGAAGGCCCGCCCGTGCCATGGGCTAGCTGCCGGGGGTTATAGCCCAATAGCAGGATATGACCTCCCGGTTTGCACAGATTCAGCATGTCGGCAAACTGCTTTTGCCTTTGTTCTGGATCTGCAAACTGAATGAATACAGCGATAACCCAGTCATAGCGGTTATGCTCCGAGCAGTCCGGCCATTGCGAATCAAGCATGTCACCATGCTGGAAGTCGACACATACCTGGCGGGCAGCAGCCAGGCTTCTGGCTTTGTGCAAGGCGGTGACAGAGAACTCCACTGCAGTCACCTTCAAACCCTGGCCTGCAAGCCAGACAGAGTTCCGTCCTTCTCCATCGGCCAGACAGATAGCGGTTTGTCCTGTCTGAAACAATTCCTTCTTGCTGGCCAGGTATTCGTTTGGCTCAACGCCAAACAAAAAATCGTCTCCGGCTGACTGATAACGCTGCTCCCAGTCAGCACCACCACTGGATATGGAACTCATGCCTTCCCCCTGAGCATTTCATCGATATAGGTATTTTTTATTGTCTTGAGCATCGCGGCAATATTCTTGTCCTGAATGGAATAGAAGATTGAGCGTCCTTCTTTACGCGTAGCAACCACCCCATTCAGCCGCAAGACAGTCAGTTGCTGAGACAAGGATGGCTGACGCAAGCAACTGAGCGACCCTAATTGGGCAACCGTTTTCTCGCCATGCAACAAGTTATACAAGAGGCATAGACGATCCGGATTTCCCAGGATCTTGAACTTGTCCGCCACTTGCCTTGCCGTCTCTTTGAGTGGATCAGATTCCATGGCCCGAGGCTCCATCAGATTTTCTTCACAAGCGCTGACAGGGTTGATAGGTATCGCACGCATTTATCTGCAATGCACATACTCCTAATCCCATGTCCTGTCTGATTTGGTTGAATTGGATCTTGAAGAGAATCAGTTGCCAGCGCATGAAGCCGGATGGCTACTGAACAAGAGAGAAGCCCAGGTGCACCTTATGTGCACCTGAGAATATTTAGTCGAAACTGATTGCGGGCTGCTCCGTCTGCCGGGCGGAGGCATGCCATGCATCATAACCACCGGCGAGAGAGCTCACCTGTATAAACCCCATCGAAGCCAGGGTCTGTGCAGCCAATGCTGCCCGGCCACCCGTCTTGCAATAGACCAGAATCTGGCGACCGGTATCCTGCAGGGCAGGATTAGAGGACAGGACAAATTCCAGCATTCCCCGCGGGATGTTCAATGCGCCAGGCAAGTGGCCTTCCTGATACTCACCAGGCTCACGCACATCCAATAGCAAGACATTTGCATCACCTACCAGGCTGTCGGCCTGCTCCAGGGATAGTTCTGTGATTGATGCTTTGGCTTTGACAACCAATTCATGGGCAGGGATAAACATTTCCACTCCTGAGTTTAGAACGCAACGCTCAGTCGTTGGGGCCGGCTTTTTTCACCTTGTTAACAACAATCCAGACCGCACCCACAACCACCACGGTTGCAATGACAATGGTGATGATGCTGAGCACACCCACATCATCCGAAAGCAGCTCTTTCCACAGTTCCATGATTGATCCTCTCAAAGAGATGAAGCCCATTAACCATGCTATTGATATGGTTTTCATGCTCTTTGATCAGGATCAACATCAATGAAACATTATCACTTTTTCTTAAATATAACGCGCCAAACAAAGACAGCTACACAGAGCGCGACTGCGGCCCCAGAGCCCGCTGCAATCGAGAGCAACTGGGCATGAAGCTCGGATACACCATAGTGGTAGTAACCAAGCCCCATCGCGATGGAGAGGCTCAACGCAATACCTAAGCGGAATATCAGGTAAAAAGACTTGTCTTTATTCAAATGCGCTGCCAGTCGCTGCCATCCGCTCAACGACACCAAGCCCCTATCCAGACCAGCAAGCAGAAATCCCAGCAGCACAAAAACAGCGGTATTTGATAACTGAGACTGGAGCATGTGCCTTATCTCCCAAGCATCCGGTTGACCGTGGCTGTATTCTTGCCGTTGATCACCTCACTCACTCCACCGTTCAGCAGCACTTTTCTCGCCATGGCGGACCGCGCACCGGAACGGCAATAAACCACAACAGGTTGACCAAGTTTCCTCAGTCGCTCCGTCTGCGCAGGCAAAGCAGACAATGGAATGTTGACCGCATCCTGTACATGTCCGCTGGCGAACTCGCCAGCTTCGCGTACGTCAACAATCAGAGCATTGGGAGGCAGCACTACCGGCTGACTGGGCGAACCGAATAATCTGAATATGAATTCGAACATGGTGTCCTCAGTGCAACAGCCGGTTAAGCTGCATGATACGGTTGATATCCAGCTGGCCACTTGCAGCCTGTAATTGCAGCCATGCCAATGCTGTCTGGTAGCGGGTTTGAGCCAGTTCACTCTCCAGGCCTGCTTTGGCCTGCTGTACATTCAGTACGTCCAGCAGGGTGCGAGCCCCTTCGTCATGCCCCAGCTGCGTGGCATCCAGCTGACGCTGGATGGCTGCGCCTGCCAGTTGCAGGGCCTTGATACGGCTCATCCCTTGACGCAGGCCAAGCCAGCTGGCACGCGCCATGTCTTCCACCGCATTACCGGTTTGGGCCAGCTGATACTCGCTGGCGTCACTGCGTGCCAGCGATTCCTCCAGCTTGGCACTGCGATATCCACCGGTGAAGATGGGAATATTCACTTCCAGCCCGACATAATTCTGACGGCCATTTTGCAAGGCAGGACCAGCATGCCAGCGATCCTCACCAGCTTGTGCCACCAACTCCAGTCTGGGTGACTTCCACGACCGGTACTTTTCCACTTCAGCACGCGTAGCTTCACGAGAAGCCTGCGACATGGCGATTTGCGGATTGGCTTGTCTTGCCTGCGCCACGATGCTGGCCAGATCCCCGGCATCCAGCCCGGATTTTTCATCCAGTACCGGCAGATCAGACAAACGCGTGGCTGACTCGCCGGTCAACAGGACATACCGTTGCTCAGCCAGCTCCACTTGCTGGCGAGAAGCCAGCAACTGTGCCTGCAGCAAGGCTTGTCTCGCTGATGCTTCTTCTTGCTCGGTAATGGGAATATCACCACTGCGATAGCGCGCAGTCGCCACATCCAGCGCTCGGCTGGTGGCTTGCAACTGGCTTTCCAGTGCACGCAGGCTGGCACGGGCTGCCAGCACGCCGAAATAGCTGTCTGCGAGTCGCAGCATCGCCATTTGCCGTTTGAGCGCCAGCTGCGCCCCGCCGGCCTTGGCCTGTTGCTGTAGCTGTGCCGCATTGGCAAAGGCGGCAGCATCCAGCACCGGCTGACGCAGCTCCACCCCCCAATACTGGCGGCTGGCATGATTGAGATCAGTGCTGAACTGCACCTGGTCCGATGCCATATTGGGTGTGGCAAAATGCGCACCTTCGGTGTTTTGCACCATTTGCCCTTGCCCTGCTCCGGCACGCACCCCGACCTTGGGCAAGTAGAAGGAACGGGCCTGGGCGTCGTATTGCGCATCTGCCCTGCCGCTGGATTGATCGGCCAGCCATTGCGGGTCATGCCCGGCTGCCGCCTGCCAGGCTTGTAACAAATCGGTCGCCTGTGCCACTGAGCCAAGCAGACTCAGGGCAAGGAACAATATCCGGGGTTTCATGCACAGCCTCCCTTGCCACAACTGCCGCTGCTTTCAGGCACACCCAGCTTTTTCAGCAGGATGGCCAGCGGGCAGAAATTGGTCAGGCTGAACTGGAACAGGTTGGCCCCGACAAATGCAGTCAACCACAGGAAATTGGCTGATACGAATACCGGGCTGGCCTGTACCCCCAGTGCCAGACTCAGCAGAATCATCAGCCCGGCAAAGAAACGGATGCAGCGTTCAACATTCATGATGTTCTCCTCGTGGGCTAGTGTCAGTTTTTCGGCTTGAAAGCCATGTAGTACAGCAGTGGAATCACCACCAGCGTGAGAACGGTGGAGACCAGAATGCCGAAGATCAGCGAGATGGCCAGACCATTGAAGATAGGGTCATCCAGAATGAAGAAGGCGCCGATCATCGCCGCCAGCCCGGTCAGCATGATGGGCTGGGCACGCGTGGCGGCCGAAGCAATCACCGCCTCTTCCATCCGCATTCCCGCAGCCACCTGCATGCGGATGAAGTCCACCAACAAGATGGAGTTGCGCACGATGATGCCGGCCAGCGCGATCATGCCAATCATGGATGTGGCAGTGAATTGCGAGCCCAACAAGGCATGGCCGGGCATCACGCCGATAATGGTGAGTGGGATGGGGGCCATGATGATGAGCGGCACCAGGTAGGAGCCGAAATGCGCCACCACCAGCAGGTAAATCAGAATCAGCCCGACACCGTAAGCCGCTCCCATGTCGCGGAAGGTTTCATAGGTAATCTGCCATTCACCGTCCCACTTGATGGCGTATTGCCTGAAACCATCGGCAGGCTGCTTGATAAAGTATTCAGCCGGGTGCTCCCCACTTGCGGCAGTCAATGCCAGCACGGCCTTGCGCATGCCGAACATGCCATACAAGGGGCTGTCGGTACTGCCTGCCATGTCCCCCACAACGTAGTCCACCGGCAAGCCATCCTTGCGATAGCGCACCCGGTCCTCCGGCAGACGCTGCTGGCTGACCAAGGCCGACAGCGGCAGCACGCTACCGTCGCCACCACGCACCGGCGTAGCCAGCACGGTATCCAGATTGCCCTTGTAACGGTCGGCCAGCCGTAGCTGGATGGCCGTGGGGTATTTGCTGCCGTCATGCAGATAGCTGGCGGCGCGGCCATTCATGGCAATGGTCAGGGCCTGGGTGATGGCTGCCTGCGGCACACCATGCTGCATGGCCTTTTCGCGGTCTACCTGCAGTACGATTTTCTCGGGCAAGGGCTGTACGCTGCTGTCGACATCAACAATGCCATCGGCTTGATGGAAAACACCTTCAACAGCGGAGGCAAGCGCGGCGCGCCCGGCAAGGTCCGGGCCGTAAACTTCGGCCACGATGGGTGCCATGACCGGCGGTCCGGGCGGTACTTCCACCACTTTGAGCCGGGCATGGTAACGCGCGGCAATCTGCTGCAATGGCGCACGGAAGGCCAGTGCAATGGCATGGCTGCTACGATGACGCTCGCCCTTGGGCAGCAAGTCCACCTGCACATCGCCGCTTTCATTACCGGCACGCAGGTAGTACTGCCGCACCAGGCCATTGAAGTTGATGGGGGCGGCCACTCCGGCATATGCCTGATAGTTTTGCACTTCCGGCTGCTGTGCCAGCCAGGTGGTCATTTCATGCAGGGCGGCAGCGGTATCTTCCAGCGCGCTGCCAGCAGGCATGTCCACCACCAGTTGCAGCTCGGATTTGTTATCGAATGGCAGCATTTTCAGTACCACCAGTCGCGCTACCGGCAAGGTAATGGAGAGCAACAGCAAACCCAGCACCCCCAGCATCAGCAAGCGGCGCGCCCGCTTGCCGCCTGCGTCGGCCAGAAACGGCGAGAACACCTTGTGTGCCAGCGGCTGCAACCGTGCAGCCAGACCGTCCTGATGCACCGCAGCACCAGACAACCAGCGCCGGGCCAGCCACGGGGTGATGGTGAAGGCAATCGCCAGTGAAATCAGCATGCCCATGGAAGCATTGATGGGAATCGGGCTCATGTAGGGGCCCATCAGGCCGCTGACAAAAGCCATGGGCAGCAAGGCCGCAATCACGGTCAGGGTGGCCAGAATGGTGGGGCCGCCTACCTCATCCACCGCAGCCGGAATCAGGCTGGCCAGCGTGGCATCGGGCTTGAGCAGCTTGTGGCGGTGAATGTTTTCCACCACCACGATGGCGTCATCCACCAGGATGCCAATGGAGAAAATCAGTGCGAACAGCGATACCCGGTTGAGCGTAAAGCCCCAGGCCCAGGAGGCAAACAAGGTGGCGGACAGGGTCAGCACCACGGCCAGGCCGACAATGGCTGCTTCGCGCCGTCCCAACGAGAAGAACACCAGCACCACCACCGAAGCGGTAGCGAAAATCAGCTTCTCGATCAGCTTGACGGCTTTTTCATTGGCGGTTTCGCCATAGTTGCGGGTCATATCCACACTGACCTGCTGCGGAATCACCGTATTGCGCAGGCTAGCCATTTTTGCCGCCAGCTTGTCGGCAATCACCACGGCGTTTTCGCCGGGCTTCTTGGTAATGCTGATGGTAACTGCCGGGTACTCACCGCCCTTGTTACCACCCTTGCCATACCAGACATAGCTTTGTGGTGCCGGAGCCCCCTGAGTGACTTGTGCCACATCGCGCAGGAACACCGGACGGTGATTGCTCACCCCCACCACCAACTGGGCCACATCTTCCACCGAGGTGAGAAACGGCCCGGTTTCCACCCGCGTGGCGGTCTGATTGAGAATCTGCCCGGCGGGCAAGGAGACATTGGCTGCGGCGATGGCACGCTGCACGTCGTCCAGGGTAAGCCCGGCACGGCTCAGTGCCTGCGGGTTGAACTCCACACCGACGGTCTGGGAAGTCCCGCCGGTGGTAGTCACTTCGCGTGTACCGGCCACGCGCTTCAGTTCGCCTTCGGCAACGTGGGCAACGCGCTCCAGCTCGCTGCGCCCCAGCGTGCCGTCCTGGTTGTACAGGGTGTATGTCACGATGGGCACATCATCGATGCCCTTGGGCTTGATCAGCGGCGGCAAGGTGCCAAGGCCGGGCGGCAGCCAGTCGGCATGGCTGTTGACGGTGTCGTACAGACGCACCAGCGCGTCAATGCGTGGCACGCCCACCTTGAACTGCACGGTGAGAATGGCCATGCCCGGACGGGAAACCGCATAAACGTGATCCACCCCATCAATCTGCCCCAGTACCTGCTCGGCCGGCTGCGCAACTTGCGCTTCTACCGTAGCCACCGTGGCACCCGGAAAGGCCACCATGACATTGGCCATGGTGACATTGATTTGCGGCTCTTCCTCACGCGGCGTTACCAGCGTGGCAAACAGGCCCAGCAAAATGGCAAGCAAGCCCATGAGCGGCGTGATGTGGGCAGTCTGGAAAAATCCTGCCAGTCGCCCGGAAATGCCCAGCTGATTGGCGGGTTTCACTTGCTGTCTCCTTGCATCTGATTACGCGCTACTGCCGGATTGAGCACCAGCTTGTCACCCGTTTTCAGCCCGCTCAGGATTTCAGTCTGCTCACCCAGGGACTTGCCGCTTCGCACGTAGCGCAGCACCGGTTTGCCATTGGCAGACAGCACGTATACGGCATTGAATTCGCCAAATTGCACAATGCTGCCGGAGGGAACAGTCAACTGCCCTTTGCCAGCAGTAGCAAAACGCACCTGGGTGGTATTGCCAGGGGTCAGAACCGTGCCAGTCGGCAGCACGATGCGCACAGTACGCGACTGGCTTTGCTGGTCGGTGGTAGGAAACCACTGCACCTGCGCTACCGCCAGCTTCCTGTTGCCCACACTGATGACCGGTGCGACATCCCGGCGCAACTGCTCGAATGTTGCCGCCGGCAATTGCACCTCCACCCGCATGGCAGATGGGTCGTACAACTCGACAATCGGCTGGCTGGGCATGGTCACCGCACCCAGATCGCCCTGCACCCGCGACACCACGCCATTGAATGGTGCGGTCAGGCGGAATAATGCGGCCTGCGCAGAGGCCGCACCGGCCTGAGCCATCTGCGCCCTGGCTTGTGCCTCGGCAATCCGGTATTGCGCCTGAGCCTTTTCCAGTGCGGATGTACTCAGATATTGCTTGTCGGCAAGGGCCTTGGCACGCATCAGCTCATTTCTGGCCTGGGTCAGGCTGGCCTGTGCCGCTGCAATCTGCGCACGACTGGCATTGGCGGCCTGGTCAGCCGATGCGGCATCAATCTGTGCCAACAACTGTCCAGCCTTCACCGTGGCATTCACCTGTACGGGAAGTTGGCTGATGCGCCCGGCTACCGGCACCGATAGTTGAGCGGAGCGCACAGCCTGCACCAAACCAGTCGCCTCGTACCACCCCTGCTGCCCCGCTGCAGTTACCGTGACGGTTTGCAGGCTGGCAGCAAAGCCACTGGGCGAAACCAGCAAGCCCAACTGCAGCACCATTGCAATCTGTTTCAGTGTCATCACGCATCATCCTTTTGGTTTCCCGCATTCGTGGGAATGTCGCTGCAAACCACTACCTTGACATGACAAATGGTAGATGGTGCATACAATGTTTGATTTACTATTTTATATAATATAAAACAATAGAACGTAACTGCAAGTTACTTCACAACAAGGAGTGAGACATGGCCAACATCGTGATTCTGGGAGCAGGCACCGGCGGCATGCCGGCTGCTTATGAACTGCGTCATCAACTGGGGCGTGAGCACAGCATCACGCTGATCAATGCGGTAGATTATTTCCAGTTTGTACCGTCCAATCCCTGGATCGCAGTCGGCTGGCGACAGCGGGAAGACATCACCTTCGCCATCGCACCAGTGCTGGAAAAGAAGGGAATCGGTTTCATTGCCAGCCCGGTCACCAAGATTGATGCAGAGGGCAACCGTCTTTCCCTACAAAATGGCGATAGCGTGAACTATGACTATCTGGTCATTACCACCGGGCCAAAACTGGCATTTGACGAAGTCCCCGGTGCAGGCCCGGGAGGCTTTAGCCAGTCCATCTGCAGCGTGGACCACGCCGAGCATGCCTGGGAAGAATACCAACGCTTTCTGTCCGACCCCGGCCCCGCCATCATCGGTGCCATGCCGGGGGCATCCTGTTTTGGACCGGCCTACGAATTTGCCTTTGTGTTCAGTACCGATCTTAAAAAGCGCAAGCTGCGCCACAAGGTACCCATCACCTACGTGACCAGCGAGCCCTATGTCGGCCATCTTGGCCTGGGCGGGGTTGGCGACTCCAAATCCATGCTGGAAAGTGAGTTCCGCAATAACGATATCAAATGGATTACCAACGCCCGTACTACACGGGTAGATGATGGTCGCATGCTGGTGACCGAGGTCGACAATAACGGCGCAACCATCAAGGAACACGAACTGCCCTTCAAATACAGCATGATGCTGCCCGCCTTTCGTGGCGTTGATGTGGTGGCAGCAGTAGAAGGACTGTGCAACCCAAGAGGCTTCGTCATCGTCGATGAGAACCAGCGCAGTCCAAAATATCGCAATATTTTTTCGGCAGGGGTATGTATTGCCATCCCTCCTGTCGAGGTTACGCCGGTTCCAACCGGAGCTCCTAAAACCGGTTATATGATCGAAACCATGGTCACTGCCATCACCAAGAATATTCATGCAGATATCGAAGGCAGACCTGCCAAATTCAAGGGCAGCTGGAATGCCATTTGCTTGGCCGACATGGGGGACACTGGCGCTGCATTTGTGGCACTACCCCAGATACCCCCGCGCAATGTCAACTGGTTCCGTAAAGGGAAATGGGTGCATATGGCCAAGATCGCCTTCGAAAAGTACTTCCTCTACAAAATGAAGCACGGCACATCGGAGCCGATTTACGAAAAGCATGTACTCAAAAGCCTGGGAATTGAACGTCTGAATGAGGATGAGTGGAAAAGCTGATAACGCATATGGCACATCGGACTCATGCCATGCCGGACGATCATGCGCATGAGTCAACCGTTCAGACATGTGACGGGTCCGCCACCGGAGGCAGGATAAAGATGAACCCTGCCTCCTGCAAAAACCGTCTGTGAATCAATACCCTGCAGTCAAACCGAAATCCAGCATGACATTGGCCCCGGCCACCCCTGCACAGGCGAAAGACAGCAGCCAAAGCACATGGTCGGCGACTTCGGAAGGAATCAGGAAACGGGCTTCGGCCGCACAATGGCGCTCGATAGCCGTGCGCCAGTCTTTGGTGCGTAGCGAAAACGTGATTTCTTTTTTGCCGGGATAGCAAGGAGATACAACGACAAAGCGAGTAGCTGCGGGATTTGGGGTGGCGTTGCTGGTCTGCGGGTAACATTGGCATCGTTCATTGAGTTCCGATCCAAAGCATGGACAGTCAGGAACAAAACAGGACTCTATCGCCGATGTGGTGACCCAATGTGTAGGAGTGTTGTGTAGAACTGAGGAAAAAACATTGAAAAGGGCTTGAAACCGCTTTAAAAACAACACTTTAGGGGTGTTTGGCGGAGAGGGGGGGATTCGAACCCCCGTTAGGGTATTACCCTAAACACGCTTTCCAGGCGTGCGACTTAAACCACTCATCCACCTCTCCAGATGGCTGCTGCTGCACTGCAATGCCGTGCAACAGAGAAGCGCATAATACAGCCTTAACCCGATACTGACAATACCCTGTCCTGCATTTTTCGCGCCCGGCCCGGCAGTTTGTGAATGCCGCCAGCCGTGGGCTACACTGCCCGATCCCCTTGCCAGACAGCCACGCCATGCTGCTCATCATTACACCACGCCTGCAGTTGCGTGAACTTACCCCCGCCGATGCCCCGCTGGTGCTGGCCTTGCTGAACGACCCGGACTTCATCCGCAATGTGGCGGATCGTGGCATTCGTACTCTTGAAGCAGCCAGCGATTACCTGCTGCGCGGGCCTTTGCTCAGTTACGCCGAGCACGGCATCGGTTTGTGGTGTGTGGAACGGCGCGAAGACGGCCAGCCGGTAGGCATGTGCGGCCTGATACGCCGTGCGGGCCTTGCCGATGTGGACGTTGGCTACGTCATGTTGCCGGCCTGGCGGGGGCTGTCTTATGCCAGCGAGGCGGCAACGGCCTGCGTGCAGTACGGCTTGCACAGCCTGCACCTGCCGCGGGTGGTGGCTTACATCAACCCCGACAATACGGCATCCGCCCGGGTTTTGTGCAAGGCCGGACTGCATGCCTGCGGCCATACCATGCTGCCCGACGCCAAGACACCGGTACTGCTGTTCAGCAGCGATGCACCGGCCACACCAGCAGCACAGTCATAATTGATAACAAATTGTCATTGCATTGCCCCACGCAGCCGCCATGCATTGGGCTACTATCACAAAGGACATGGCGGTTGACCTGCTTTGGCAGCAGCGCGATGGCACAACAATAAAACTCGACTGAGCCTGCGCCCTTTTCCCTCGCTGCCACCGGCACCCCTGCTGCAGGCGGGCGCTGCCGGCACAGTCGCCAGCAACAACAAGCCGGGCACGCGGACCGGTCACAGGCAGGAAGGCAGTTTTCCCCGATGTGGATTGTTGAAACGGCGCTGCGCCGACCTTACACCTTTATCGTGATGGCCATTGTCATTGTGCTGGCCAGCGTGCTGGCGCTGCTGCGCACCCCGGTGGATGTGCTGCCGGAAATCGACATCCCGGTCATCAGCGTAATCTGGGGTTACAACGGCCTGGCACCGCAGCAAATGGCCGACCGCATCACCCAGTCCAACGAGCGCATCCTCACCACCACGGTGAATGACATCGAGCATATCGAGTCGCAGTCGCTCAACGGCATTGCGGTGATCAAGATTTTCTTCCAGCCCAACGTCAATATCCAGACCGCCATTGCCCAGGTGGTATCGGTATCGCAGGCGGTGGTACGGCAGATGCCCACCGGCACTACCGCACCGCTGGTGATCAAGTACACCGCTTCCAGCGTGCCGGTGGTGCAACTGGGCATGTCCAGCAAGACCTTGTCCGAACAGGATGTGTTCGATGCCGCGGTCAATACCCTGCGCCCGCAACTGGTGACCATTCCCGGCGTGGCCATTCCCTACCCTTACGGCGGCAAGGTGCGCCTGCTGTCGGTGGATCTGGACCTGGCCGCCATTACCGCCAAGGGCATGACGCCGGCCAATGTGGTGAATGCCATCAGCAGCCAGAACCTGATCCTGCCAGCAGGTACTGCCAAGCTGGGTGATACCGAATTCAATATCGGCCTGAACGGTTCGCCCACCACCATTGCCGGGCTGAACAATATTCCGGTGCGCAGCAGCAATGGGGCCACCACCTATCTGGGCGAGGTGGCGCATGTGCGGGACGGCTATTCGCCGCAAACCAATATCGTGCGGCAGAACGGCCAGCGCGGCTTGTTGCTGTCGGTGTACAAGAACGGCGGCGCATCCACGCTCAGCGTGGTGGACAATCTGAAAAGCCTGCTGCCTTCGGTCACGCCCTTGCTGCCCAAGGGTATTGAAGTGTCGCTGCTGGCGGATCAGTCGGTATTCGTGAAAACCGCCGTAGAAGGCGTGGTGCACGAGGCGCTGATTGCCGCCGCGCTGACCGCCTTCATGCTGCTGCTGTTTCTGGGCAACTGGCGCACCACGTCCATCATTGCCATCTCCATTCCCTTGTCGATTTTTTCCTCGGTGATTCTGCTTCACGCAGTGGGTGAAACCATCAATGTGATGACACTGGGCGGCCTCGCGCTGGCAGTGGGCATTCTGGTGGACGATGCCACGGTGACCATCGAAAACATCGAACGCCATCTGCACATGGGTTCGGACCTGCACACCGCCATTCTGGAAGGTGCCGGGGAAATTGCCATTCCGGCCTTTGTGGCCACGCTGTGCATCTGCATCGTGTTTGTGCCGATGTTCTTTCTGGAGGGCGTGGCGCGCTATCTGTTCGTGCCGCTGGCCGAGGCAGTGGTGTTTGCCATGCTGGCCTCCTACCTGCTGTCGCGTACGCTGGTGCCCACGCTGGCGCTGTTATTGATGGGCCATCAGGGCCGCAGCGGCCGGGTGACGGCCTGGATTCACCATGTACATGAGCGTTTCAACCATCAGTTTGAAAAACTGCGCAGCGTGTATGTGCTGTTGCTCAGCCACCTGCTGACCCACCGTCGACGCTTTCTGGCCGGGTTTCTTGGTTTCTGCCTGCTGTCCTGCGGCCTGTACCTGCTACTGGGGCGCGACCTGTTCCCCACCGTGGATACCGGCCAGATCAAGCTGCACATGCGCGCGCCCACCGGCACCCGCATCGAAAACACCGCCAGGCTGGCCGATGGCGTGGACAATGCCTTGCGGGAAATCATTCCGGCGAATGAGCTGGACACCATCATCGACAATATCGGTCTGCCCTATTCCGGTATAAACCTGTCCTACAGCAACTCCGGCACCATCGGCACGCTGGATGCGGACATCCTGATTTCGCTGAAACCAGGCCATCAGCCAAGTGCCGATTACATCGAAAAAATTCCATCGCTGCTGGCCAAACGCTTTCCGGGGGTGGAGTTCTTCTTCCAGCCGGCCGATATCGTTACCCAGATTCTCAACTTCGGCACCCCATCAGCCATTGACGTGCAGATTTACGGCAAGAACATGGCGCAGAACCACGCCTTTGCCGTGCAGCTGGCCGACCGTATCAAGCAGATCAACGGCGCAGTGGATGTCCATGTCCATCAACGCATGGATGCACCGTCGCTCAAGCTGGACATGGACCGCACCCGCCTGCAGGGCATGGGGCTGAATGCGGTCGATGTGGCACAAAACCTGTTGTTGCCGCTGTCCGGCAGCCAGCAGACCCAGCCCACCTTCTGGCTGAACCCGGCCAATAGCGTGGTGTACAACATGCAGGCGCAAACCCCGCAATACCGCATCAACGGGCTGGATGAGCTGCTGCAACTGCCGGTCAACCCGGCTGGCGTCAACGGCAGCACGCCACAGCAGCTGGGTAATCTGGTGCGTGTCAGCCCCGGCCGCGAGGCCGCCATTGTCAGCCGCTACAATATCCAGCCGGCGGTGGACATCTACGCCAATGTGCGCGGGCGCGACCTGGGCGCGGTGGCCAGCAAAATCCAGCAGCTGATCCGCCAGAGCGAGGCCGGGCTGCCCAAGGGCAGCAAGATCAGCCTGCGCGGCCAGGTGGAAACCATGCAGTCCTCCTATACCGGGCTGGGCCTGGGCATTCTGGGTGCCATCGTGCTGGTTTACCTGCTTATCGTGGTGAACTTCCAGTCCTGGCTGGACCCCTTCATCATCATTACCGCCCTGCCCGCAGCACTGGCAGGCATTGCCTGGATGCTGATACTGACCGGCACCAACCTGAGCGTACCGGCATTGACCGGGGCCATCATGACCATGGGCGTGGCCACCGCCAACAGCATTCTGGTGGTGTCTTTTGCCCGTCAGCGCCTGCATGAAGGCCTGCCGCCGCTGTCCGCCGCGCTGGAAGCCGGGGCCACCCGCCTGCGCCCGGTGCTGATGACGGCACTGGCGATGATCATCGGCATGATTCCGATGGCGATCGGCATTGGCGACGGCTCGGAACAAAACGCACCGCTGGGCCGGGCCGTCATTGGCGGCCTGCTGTTTGCCACCGTCTCCACCCTGCTCTTCGTCCCGGTGGTGTTTGCCAGCTTCCACAGCTATCTGGCCAGACGCCGCGCAGCCGTCAACACCCCGGATGACGCAAACCCTACTACGCCTGAAGCAGCCTAGGACAACACCATGACCGATCAGCGCCATGCCAATCAGGGCGTGCCAGCCTTCCACCACGACCCCCTCCCCGGCCTTGACGGCCGCGACAAGGTGGCGCGCCGCGCCCGCACCGTCACCATCATCATCGTACTGCTGTTGCTGGCCGGGCTGGGCCGCACCTTGCTGGCCCGCCAGGCCAATGCCGACACGCTGGCAAAACAGGCCAGCCAGAGTGCCATCCAGCAGGTACGGGTGGTGCAGGCGCAGAACAATCGCCACGACAACCGGCTGACCTTGCCGGCCACGCTGCAAGGCATGCGCGAGGCACTGGTGTATGCGCGCGGCAGCGGTTACGTCAGACAATGGTTCAAGGACATCGGCCAGCCGGTGAAAAAGGGCGAGCTGCTGGCGGTGCTGGACACCCCGGACATCGACAAGCAAGTAGAGGAAGCCGCCGCCAGCCATGCACTGGCGCGTAACGCCTATCAGCGCTGGAGCCGCTTGCGCGCGCAGGATGCGGTTTCCCAGCAGGAGCTGGATGAAAAAACCGCCGCCTTCCAGCAAAGCCAGGCCACGCTGAAACGGCTGCGCGACCAGCAGGACTTCGGCCGCATCGTGGCACCGTTTGACGGCATCGTCACCAAACGCAATATCGACAACGGCAGTCTGGTCAATGCCGGCAATGGCGGCAGCGGCCAGTCGCTGTTCAGCGTGGCGCAGGTGGACCAGCTGCACCTGTACGTCTACCTGCCACAAGACCGTGCCAACCAGGTCAAGGTGGGCGACCCGGTGGACATCACACTGACCGAGGGCGGCAAGCCGCTTGCAGGCAAGGTCGCCCGCACTGCCGGTGCCATCGATCCGGCCAGCCGCACCCTGCAGGTCGAGGTAGTCCTGCCCAATGCCCAGCACCAGTTGCTGCCCGGCCAGTATGTGGAAGCCAGCTTCAAGCTCAAGAGCCCCGCCGGGCTGACCCTGCCCACCAATACCCTGGTATTCGGCCCCGAGGGCAGCCAGGTGGCCGTGGTGGACGAACACAACAAGGTAAGACTGCAAAAAGTGGCACTGGGGACAGACTATGGCAAGGACATTGCCATCAAGGCCGGGCTGAGCGGCAAGGAGCGCATCATCCTGAATCCGTCCGATGCCATCCACAACGGCCAGAGCGTGGCCATTGTCGCCAGCGACAAGGGTGAGTGAGCCATGCGCGCCTTCCTTACCCCGCTGGCTGGCACCAGCTTGCTGCTGACGCTGGCCGGCTGCGCGGCCATCGGACCGGACTACCGCACCCCGGCCATCAGTGACATGCCCACCAGCTGGCAAGGCAGCGGGCAGTGGCAAGCAGCCCAGCCAGCCGACCAGCAGGCCAAACAGCCCTGGTGGCAACAGTTTGGCGATGCCACGCTCAACCGGCTGGAAGCCGACTGCATGGCCGGCAATGCCAGCCTGAAACTGGCACTGGCCCGCCTGCAACAGGCCCAGGCCCAGGCTGGCATCCATGCCGCAGCCACCCTGCCCGCTGTCAGCACTGGTGCCAGCGTCAGCCGCACACGCATTTCGGCCGACCGTCCCCTCACCAATTACCAGTCCACCAATAGCAGCACCATCCAGAACGATTACAAGCCCACGCTGAATGTGAGCTACGAATTCGACTGGCTGGGCCGGGTTCGCCGTGACGTGGAAAGCGCCCGCGCCAGCGCCGCGCAAAGCCAGGCCGACAGCGAAAACGTGCGCCTGCTGCTGAGTGCGCAACTGGCCACGGCCTATTTCCAGCTGCGCCAGCTGGATGAGGAAAGTGCCCTGCTGCGGCAATCCATCAGCCTGCAGCAAAAAGTGCTGCAACTGACTGAAATCCGCCATCGAGAAGGGCTGGACGCCGCCGGTGCACTGGCCACCCAGCAAGCCAGCCTGCAAGCGGCGCAGGCCCAGCTAAGCCTGCTGGGCAACCAGCGCCAGCAGCAGCAGGACTTGCTGGCCACCCTGAGCGGCCATCCGGCCAGCAGTTTCCAGCTGGGTGCAGCGAGCCTGCCGGCCCGCCTGCCCGTCATTCCAGCGGGCGTTCCGGCCGATCTGCTGCAACGCCGCCCGGACATTGCTGCCGCCGAACGCGCGATGGCCGCCGCCAATGCGCAAATCGGCGTGGCCAAGGCCGCCTGGTTCCCGCAGCTCACGCTGTCGCCCACCTATATCGGTTATGAATCCGCCCAGCTGGCGCGGCTGGTTTCCGCACCGGCCCTGGTATGGTCGCTGGGCCTGCAAGCAGGCCAGACCCTGTTTGACAATGGCAAGACCCGCGCCGGGGTGGACTACGCCGAGGCTGGTTATCAGGCCGCTGCCAGCAGTTATCGCCAGACAGTCTTGCAGGCCATCCAGGAAACACAGGACGCACTATCCACCCTGCAAGGGCTAGACCAGGCCAGCACGCAGCAAGGCGACGCAGTCAGCAGCCAGCAGCACGCCTACGACATTTCCCTGTTGCGCTATCGCGAAGGGCTGGATAACGCGCTGACGCTGGCCATCAACCAGCAAAGCCTGCTTGGCGCACAACGCCTGCAAACCCAGCTGCATGGCAGCCAGTTTGTCTGGAGTGTCAATCTGATCAAGGCGCTGGGCGGAAGCTGGCAGGCGCAGTGAAGCCGGACGGTCCTGGCCGCGCCCATGAAAAAACCCCGCACATCGAGGCGGGGTTTTTTCATGGGCGCGGCCGCAGCTTCAGGCAGTCACGCGCAAGTCCTGCAGGCCGTCCTCGGCCGGGACATCCACATAGCGGACCAGGCCCGGCAAGTCGTCCGGCAAGGCTGTTGTCGCCGCGGCACCTTCCAGCAGCGCCAGCACCGGCTGCAACACCACACGGCGCAGCAGGCCTTCGTCGGTGCTCAGCGCATCCAGTCGCAGGCTGTAGGTCCATTCATCGCCAAACGGCGATTCGTCATCTTCCCAGCGCAGCAGGCGGCCAGCCTGATTCAGCCAGGGCTGCCAGCCGGTGGCGGGGAAGCCGACGTAGGCGTCGTAATCGAAGCTGAACTCACAGGTCCAGTGCGCAATGTGCAGCACCGGGCCCAGCGGCTCCGCCCCTGCACCCGGACCAACACGTGGCACGCCGTCGCCCGCCAGGCTGATCTGGAAATTCAGGAAGGCGACGATAGTGTCCTTGCGCTTTTTCTTTTGCAGCAGCGGCAGGCTGCAGCACAGCGCCTGGCGGGATTCGCCGCGCTTTTGCTGTTCGGTCAGCGGCTTGCCCACGGTGCACAGTCCGCTGGCCGGCAAGGCCTGCTGCAGTAGTTCGATCAGCGCCTGTTCCAGTTGCTTGGCATGGCGCCAGGCTTGCTCTGCTTCCCGAGCGGAGGCGTCGGCCTGTGTGTTCTGCATCTTGTCATTCCAGTCTGTTCGGCATGATGGATGCCGGAGTCAAGTGCGGATGATAGCCGGATTTGCCTGCTGCCGTCCGCCGCTTCTCATCAAACCCGGCGCATTTTGTGCTGATCACCATAAAAAAACCGGCCCTTGAGGGCCGGTTTGATATTGCAATACTGACAGATCAGGCCAGCAGGTGATTGTTGAGCTCGCGCATACCGGCAGACAGCATGGCCAGGTCCAGCACGCTGAAGGACTGCAGCTCGGCAAACATCTGGTAGCACAGTTCCAGCTCGCCACGACGCTTGCTCAGCCAGGCATCGGCAAAAGCCTTGTCGCCGATGGCTTCGCTGAGGGCCAGCTTGGCCAGCTTGCGATGCAGGCGGTACAGGTCGTCACGCAGCGCGGAACGGGCCAGCGACTGCCAGCGGTTGTCGCGCGGCAGGCCGGTAATGGCGTCACGCAGCCAGTCCAGTTGCAGGGTGCGACCCAGCTGGAAGTAGTTCTGTGCCACTTCGTCCTGCGACAGTTCGCCGCCTTCGCTGATTTCGATGATGTCCATCAGCGGTACGGCAAACTCCAGACGCGCCAGCACGCGGGCCAGTTCCTGCGGCATGTTCGGCAGGCTCAGGCGGGCTTCCAGCTCGGCCACGGCCGGGTACTGTCTGGCATCCACCAGTGCCGGCAGACGTGCCAGCAGTTCCTGTACCTTGCCGGCGTACTGTTCGATCACGGCATTCACCGAGGTGAACGGACGCTTGTTGCGCAGCACCCAGCGGGTGACGCGTTCGATCAGGGTACGCACCAGCACCATCATCTGCATTTGCTGGTCGGCCGGAATCAGGTTGTCCAGCGCTTCGATCTGGCCCCACAGGTTTTCCGCATCAAACACGCGGCTGGCAATCCACCAGGCGCGGGCGATGTCGGCCGCGGAGAACGGCGACTCTTCCTGCAGGCGGAACACGAAGGTGGTGCCCATGCGGTTGATGATCTGGTTGGCCAGCTGGTTGGCGATGATTTCGCGACGCAGCTGATGCTGTTCCATCTGCTTGCCAAAGCGCTGTTGCAGCGGTTTGGGGAAGTAGTTCACCAGCACCGGCAGGAAGTCGGCATCGTCCGGCACATCGGTAGCCAGAATGGCCTGATCCAGCGAAATCTTGCTGTACGCCAGCAATACGGCGATTTCCGGCACGGTGAGACCCTGACGCGCCAGACGGCGTTCGTTGATCTGGGTATCGGACGGCAGGTATTCGATTTCGCGGTTCAGTTCGCCCGTCTTTTCCATGTGCGCAATCATGCGGGCATGGGTGGACAGCATGGAGGCAGCCTCCAGACGCTTGATGGCCAGCACCTGGGTTTGCAGCACGTTGTTGCGCAACACCAGATGACCCACCTCTTCGGTCATTTCGGCCAGCAGTTCATTACGCTGTTTCAGCGTCATGTCACCGGCCTGCATCACCGCGCCCAGCAGGATCTTGATGTTGACTTCGTGGTCGGAGCAATCCACACCAGCGGAGTTGTCGATGGCGTCGGTGGCGATACGGCCGCCGCACAGCGCGAATTCGACACGGCCCAGCTGGGTGCAGGTCAGGTTACCGCCTTCGGCCACCACGCGGGCTTGCAGTTCGTTGCCATTGACACGTACCGGATCGCAAGCGCGGTCGCGGGCGTCGGCATGGCTCTGAGTGGAAGCCTTGATGTAAGTACCGATACCGCCGTTGTACAGCAGGTCGATCTTGGCCTTGAGGATTTCATGGATCAGCTCGTTCGGCGCCATGTGGTCCTTGTCGGTTTCCAGCCAGGCCTTGACTTCAGGCGACAGCGGAATGGACTTGGCCGAGCGCTCGAAAATGCCACCACCCTTGGAAATCAGCTCGCGGTTGTAATCTGCCCAGCTGGAACGCGGCAGATTGAACAGGCGGGCACGTTCGGCAAAGCTGGTCTTGGCGTCCGGAGTCGGGTCCAGGAAGATGTGCAGGTGGTTGAACGCAGCCTTCAGGCAGATGTGTTCGGACAGCAGCATGCCGTTGCCGAATACGTCGCCAGCCATGTCGCCAATGCCGATCACGGTGAAATCCTGCTCCTGGGTGTTGATGCCCAGATGGCGGAAGTGGCGCTTGACCGATTCCCAGGCACCGCGGGCGGTAATGCCCATGCCCTTGTGGTCGTAACCGGCGGAACCACCGGAAGCAAAGGCGTCACCCAGCCAGAAGCCGTAGGATTCGGAAATGCCGTTGGCGATGTCAGAGAAGGTTGCAGTGCCCTTGTCGGCAGCCACCACCAGGTACGGATCATCCGGGTCCAGACGGCGCACGTCCTTGGGCGGAATGATCTGGCCGGTCACCAGGTTGTCGGTGACATCCAGCAGCGCGGAGATGAAGATCTTGTAGCAGGCGATGCCTTCAGCCAGGAAGGCTTCGCGGTCGCTCGGTGCCGGCAGTTGCTTGCCAACAAAGCCACCCTTGGAACCCATCGGCACGATGACGGAGTTCTTCACCATCTGTGCTTTCACCAGGCCCAGCACTTCGGTACGGAAGTCTTCCATGCGGTCGGACCAGCGCAGGCCGCCACGCGCTACCTTGGAGCCGCGCAGGTGCACGCCTTCCACACGCGGGCTGTACACCCAGATTTCAAACATCGGGCGCGGCTGCGGCAGGAAGGGAATCAGGTTGGATTCCAGCTTGAAGGACATATAGGACTTGAACTGGCCGTCGGCATCCTTCTGCCAGAAGTTGGTGCGGCGGGTAGCCAGAATCACGGCCAGGAAGCCGTTGAGGATGCGGTCTTCATCCAGGTTGGCCACATTGTCCAGCAGCTCTTTCACTTCGGCCAGCAGGGCATCAGCGCGGGCGTCGTCGGCATTCACCGGGTCCAGGCGGGCCACGAACAGCGCCACCAGACGACGGGTGATTTCCGGGTAGTTGGCCACGCACTGTTCCAGATAGTTCTGGCTGAAGGTGAGGCCCCCCTGACGCAGGTACTTGGCCAGTGCACGCACCAGCGAGATTTCACGCCAGTCCAGGCCGGCAATCAGCGCCAGACGGTTGAAGCCGTCGTTTTCGCAACGCTTGGCAAATACCTGGGACAGCAGTTCCTGGAAATCTTTCTGTACCGCTTCGCTGGACATCTGTTCGAAGAAGGCCCCCACGTCCAGGCCAAAGTCGCTGATCCACACCGCAGAGCCGTCTTCACGCTCGACACGGTACGGATGCTCGTCGCGTACCTTGACGCCCATGTTTTCCAGAATCGGCAGGCTGGCGGACAGGCTCATCGGCTCGCCTTCGCGGAACAGCTTCAGGTTGAATGCCTGGTTGCCGCGATGGAAAGGACGGTACAGCTTCATGGCCAGCGGGTTGCTGGCAGACACGGATTCCAGCAATTGCACGTCCAGCACTGCATTACGTACGGCAAACTCTTCGCGGTACGCCACCGGGAAGGCGGTGCGGTAGCGATTGAACAGCAGGTTGCCGGCTTCTTCGCCATGCACTTCCACCAGTTGCTGGTGCATTTCTTCCACCCAGCCACGTACCAGACGGGCGATTTCCGCCTCGATGTCGGATTCGCGGAAGGCCGGCAGCTTGGAGGCGTTGGTGCGGATGATGTAATGCACGCGTGCCAGCGAGCTGTCGCTGATCTGCACGCTGAATTCTGCCGAGCTGCCATTGAAGGCAGTCATCAGCACCTTCTCGATTTTCAGGCGCACTTCGGTATTGAAGCTGTCACGCGGCACGTATACCAGGCTGCTGACATAGCGGTGGTAGCGGTCCTTGCGCACGAACAGGCGCACGCGCGGGCGCTCTTGCAGGCTGACAATGCCTTCGGCGATCGGGCCCAGCACATCGGCCGGAATTTCAAACAGCTCGTCACGCGGATAGCTTTCCAGCACGAAACCCAGAGTCTTGGCCTTGTAGCTGTCGTCCACGTAGTCGCAGTTGGCCACCACGCTGGCCACTTTCTGACGCACCAGCGGAATGTCTTTCGGCGAAGCCTGATAGGCACCGGCGGTATACAGGCCGAGGAAGCGGCGCTCGCCGATCACTTCGCCCTTGTCGTTGAAGCGCTTGATGCCGACAAAGTCGACATAGGCCGGGCGGTGGATGATGGAGCGGGTTTGCGATTTGTTCAGGATGATCAGCTGCGGCAGGTGCGCCAGTTCGCGCAGTTCTTGCGGCAGGGTTTCAAAGCTGGCGGAGTATTCCTTGTCACCCTGGTCGCGCAGGATACCGAGGCCGGAATCCTTGACGATCTTCAGGCTGTCCTTGCCATCACGCTTGACCAGGTCGTAGTCGCAATAGCCCATGAACAGGAAGTGGTTGGCTGCCATCCAGCCCAGGAAATCCACGGCTTCCTTGGCTTCCGCCGCGCGTTCGCCCTTCACCTTGCCCAGGTCCTTGCCGATGTCGCCCACCACGGCGCGCATTTTCGGCTCGTCGCTCACCACCAGACGGATGTCGGCAATGATGCGGTTCAGCTCGGCTTCCAGCTTTTGCAGGGTGGCGGCATCGCTGACGCGGTCGATCTGCACGTGGATGAAGGATTCCAGCGGCAGGCTGCGGTCTTGCGTGCGTTTTACTTCCAGCAGGTTGCCGTTCTTGTCGCGACCAACCGACAACACCGGGTGCACCAGGAGGTGCAGATTGATGTTGTAGCGCGACAGCAGCATGGAAATGGAGTCGATCAGGAAAGGCATGTCGTCGTTGACGACTTCAATCACCGAATGGGTGCTTTGCCAGCCATCACGCTCGAAATCGGGAGTATAGATACGCACCTTGTGCTGGCCGGGGTTACGCTTGCGCGCGAACTCGAAATGGGCCAGTGCAGCACCGAACAGATCCAGCGAGGAAAACTGGCGCAGGTCGGCATGCTCGGTTTCTTCAAAGTAGATCGGGAAGAATCCGGCGAGTTGTGGTGTCTCCTTGGGTGAAAGCTTGCTCTCGGCAACGGCCTGAATATCGGCAATCAGGCTCGCCAGTTCGGTCTTGTTGGTAAGCGACATGGGGCTTCTCTTGTTGTATGCACGGTTTGTGTCGGGGCATTGTAGTAAGCCCGCTACCAGCGGGATTTCCTTAATGCGACATCGACTTACAGAAAGATGGGATGCAGTGCAGCATGAAAAACCGGCAGCCACTGCACTACTGGTTTTTCTCCCACTATTTGCCTTATAGCAATGCGACGGCCAATTACAAAAAGGCCGTGACAGCCTACATTGTATACAATCCGACAATCAAGTTATAAGTGACTGATTTTGATGACGTTTCACAAGAGTTACAAACTGGCGTAGAATGCGCCCCTTCGCAATTTGTTGCTATCCGCGCCAAATGCGACTGATTGTTGGGCAGGGAGTTTCCGTGCCACCATTGCCTGGCGTCTTCACAGGAGGCGCATGCAGGCATAACAACAACAGGTTCCGGCCGCGCTGCCCAGGCAGCCATCCCATCCGCGCCGGGTTTACAAAGTAAGACCACGGGAACAAGCAGCACGCTTGCTCCCTGCATGCGAGAAGCAGAGACACATATGAAGAAGGTTATTTTTGCGGCTGCAGTTGCAGTCAGCCTGTCCGGTTTTGCCAGTCACGCAGAAACCATCCGCTTTGGTGTAGACCTCAACTACCCGCCGTTCTCCAAGCAAGGTGCTGATGGCAAGCCGGAAGGTTTCGACATCGACATGGCCCAGGCCCTGTGTACCGCCATGAAGGTGAGCTGCCAGATCGTGCCGCAAGACTGGGACGGCCTGATTCCCGCACTGAATGCCAACAAGTTCGACGCCATCCTGTCTTCGATGCAAATCACCGAAGAGCGCAAGAAGGCCGTCGACTTCAGCAACAAGTACTACAACATCGCCAGCCGCATCGTGGCCAAGAGCAACACCCAGGTGTCGCAAACTTCCTTCAAGGGCAAGAAGATCGGCGTGCTGCGTGCGTCCACCCAGGAAAAGTTTGCCCGTGACTTCTGGGGCAAGAACGGTGCCACCATCGTGGCTTACACCAAATCCCCTGAATCCTTCCTCGACCTGAAAGCCGGCCGTGTTGATGCCGTCTTTGTCGATGGCGCAGTGGGCGAGCAGGAATTCCTCAAGACCGACGGTGGCAAGGGCTACGCCTTTGTCGGCCCCAACTACGCCGACGTGAAGTACTTCGGCCTGGGCGCCGGCATTGCCGTGAAAAAGGGCAACCAGGCTCTGGCCACGCGCATCAACAAGGCCATCGAGCAGATCCGCAAGGATGGCAGCTACAAGAAAGTACAGGACAAGTACTTCCACTTTGACGTCTACGGCGGCTAAGCCCGGCACGTCTGCTGCATAGTCCAGCTTGCGCCGGCAGCCAGCCTGTCGGCGCACAGGACCACACATCCAACAAAAAGACCTACCGGAGAAACCATGTTCAAGTCCCTCATGGTGCTGGGCGCGTGCGCGCTCGGCATGGCTGCTGCTGCCCAAGGCGAAACCCTGCGCTTTGCCACCGATGCCAGTTACCCGCCGTTTTCCCAACAAGGCCCGGACGGCAAGATGAAGGGCTTCGACCCGGATATCGCCCAGGCCCTGTGTTCTGCCATGAAAGTGACCTGCGAAGTGGTGCCGCAGGACTTCGACGGCATCATCCCTGCCCTGCAGGCACGCAAGTTCGACGCCATCATCGCCTCGATGAACATCACCGAAGAGCGCAAGAAGGTCGTCAGCTTCTCCAACAAGTACTACAACATGCCCAGCCGTCTGGTAGCCAAACAAGGCAGCCAGATCAACGATGCCTGGTTCAAGGGCAAGAAGATTGGCGTATTGCGTTCTTCCATCCAGGAAAAATACGCCCGTGACAACTGGGTGAAGCTGGGCGCGAAACTGGTGTCCTATGCCAAGGCACCGGAATCCTTCCTCGACCTGAAAGCCGGGCGTGTGGATGCCAGCTTTGTCGATGCCGCCGTGGGTGAGTCCGACTTCATCAAGACACCGGCGGGCAAGGGTTACGCCTTTGCCGGGCCGGAGTACAACGAGGTGAAGTACTTCGGTGAAGGCGCAGCCGTAGCGGTGCGCAAATCGGACGCTGCCTTGCTGGCCCGCATCAACAAGGCCTTGCAGCAGATTCGTGCCGACGGTAGCTACGACAAGATCCAGAAGAAGTATTTCAGCTTCGACATCTACGGCAAATAAACCGTCATGGTGGCGCGGGCGGGCAGTCGTCCGCGCCGTCCCTTCCCGGGAAACACAGGGGTAGTACATGTTTTTACACGGATATCTTCCCAGCATCCTCGATGGAGCGGTGCTGACACTGAAACTGGCGGCGGCATCGCTGGCGGTTTCCGTCGTACTGGGCCTGGTCGGTGCCATGTTCAAGATGGCCCCGTCCAAACCCTTGCGCACACTGGCCGAGCTTTACTCCACCGTGGTGCGTGGTGTGCCGGACCTGGTATGGATGTTCTTGCTGTTCTTCGGCGTGCAGATGCTGCTCAACGATGTGGCCGCCGCCATGGGCTGGGCCGCCCCGGACATCGACCCCTTCATTGCCGGGGTGCTGACACTGGGCTTCATCTTCGGTGCCTACATGACCGAAACCTTCCGCGGCGCCATCATGGCCGTGCCCAAGGGACAGATGGAAGCCGGTGCCGCCTACGGCATGGGGCCGCTGCGCATTTTCTGGCGCATCACCTTTCCGCAAATGGTGCGCTTTGCCCTGCCCAGCTTTACCAATAACTGGCTGGTACTGGTGAAGTCCACCGCGCTGGTCTCGGTGATCGGCCTGAATGACGTGATGTACCGCGCCGACGCGGCCAAGTCCAATACCCAGGAGCCGTTTACCGTCTACATGCTGGTAGCGGTGATCTTCCTGGTGATCACCAGCGTGTCCAACATCCTGCTGGGCATGCTGGAGCGTCGCTATTCCACCGGTCTGAAGGAGAACGGCCTGTGATCGACTTTCACCTTATCCTCGACAAATTGCCGGCCTTTCTGGGCGGGGCCGACGGTCAGCCACTGCTCAGCACCAGCGACGGCATCGTGATGACCCTGGAGCTGCTGGGCGCCTCCCTGCTGTTGGGCATGCTGCTGGCCATTCCGCTGGCGCTGGGCCGGGTGTCGAAAAACCGCCTGCTGTCGGGCAGCGTCTGGCTCTACACCTATGTATTCCGCGGCACGCCGCTGCTGGTGCAGCTGTTCATCATCTATTACGGCCTGTCGCAGTTTGATGCCGTACGCGAGAGCTGGCTGTGGCAATACCTGCAGGATGCCTGGTTCTGCGCCATTCTGGCCTTTACCCTGAACACTGCGGCCTACACCACCGAAATCATCGCCGGGCAGATCCGCACCACCCACTGGGGCGAAATAGAAGCCGCCCGCGCCATGGGCATGAGCAAATGGCTGATGATGCGCCGCATCGTCATTCCTTCCGCCCTGCGCCGCGCCCTGCCGGCCTACAGCAACGAAGTGATCATGATGATGCAAAGCACGGCGGTGGCCGGTCTGGTTACCCTGGCCGACATCACCGGGGTGGCACGCCGCATTTACAGCGATACCTATATGGCCTTCGAGCCCTTCCTGATTGCCGGGGCCATCTATCTGGTACTTACCTTTGTCTTTGTCTGGCTGTTCAAGCAGGCAGAGCAACGCTGGCTGGCCTATCTGGCCCCGCGCAAGCATTGACAGCGTGGGCAGCCACGCGGCTGCCTTCTTTCAGCAATGGCCGGCTGTCGGCATGACAGCGGCGCGATGAAACCTTATACAAGGGTTGCAAGCATGAAACACAACGACGCGGCACAAGCCACCGACATCAAACTGCGCGTGAGCGACCTGCATAAAAGCTATGGCAGCCACGAAGTGCTCAAGGGGGTATCCCTCACCGCCCATGCCGGTGACGTGATCAGCATCATCGGCTCCTCCGGCTCTGGCAAAAGTACCTTCCTGCGCTGCATCAACATGCTGGAACACCCCAATAGCGGGCAGATCCAGCTGGGCGGCGAAGAGCTGCAACTGGTACCGGACAAAAAAACCGGCGCACTGCGTGCCGCCAACCACAAGCAGCTGGAGCGCATCCGTACCCGGCTGGCCATGGTGTTCCAGCATTTCAACTTGTGGGCACACATGACGGTGCTGGAAAACATCATCGAAGCGCCCATCCATGTACTGGGCCTGTCGCGGGACGAGGCCATTACCCGCGCACGCAAGTATCTGGACAAGGTTGGCCTGAAAGACGTGGAAGGCAAATACCCGTCCCACATGTCCGGCGGCCAGCAGCAGCGTGTAGCCATCGCCCGCGCACTGGCCATGGAACCGGAAGTGATGCTGTTTGACGAACCGACTTCAGCACTGGACCCGGAACTGGTCGGCGAAGTATTGCGGGTGATGCAGGACCTGGCGCGCGAAGGCCGTACCATGGTGGTGGTGACCCACGAAATGGGCTTTGCCCGCGAAGTGTCCAACCACGTGATTTTCCTGCACAAAGGCAAGATCGAAGAACAAGGCAATCCGCGCGAAGTGCTGGCCAATCCGCAAAGCGAGCGGCTTGCACAATTCCTCTCCGGCAGTCTTAAATAAATCGTACAATGCCACACTGAAATAGCAGTGCCACGCCATCCACGGCATGGCCTGCTTTTTTGGTATAGTGCTCAACTTTTTTGCAAACATGGGTCAATCAATGCACGCTGCCAAACCGTTGCGCTACGGTTTTCTCCTGCTTCCGCACGCTTCCATGGCCGACTTTGCCATCGCCAGCGAAGTGCTGACCCGGGCCAATCAACTGGCCGAAAAAAAGCTGTACGAATTCTTGCCGCTGTCGCTCAATGGCCTGCCGGTTGCCATGTCCAATGGCTTGAAGCTGCCGGTGGACCTGCCACTGGCTTACGCGCCCAAGCTGGACGGCCTGTTCATCCTGGCGGACGACATCACCATTGATGTCAATCTGGACGAACTGCTCAAAAGCATCAGCGGCCTGCACACCGACAAGCTGCCCATTGCCGGCATTGGCTGCGGCAGTTACTGGATGGCCCGTGCCGGCTTGCTCAACGGCTTTCGCGCCACCATTCACTGGCAGGAAATCAGCCGTTTTACCGAGGAATTCCACGAGGTCATCGTTTCGTCCAACCTGTACGAAACCGATCGCTGCCGCATGAGCTGTGCCGGTGGTGCGGCCACACTGGATTTCATGCTGTCGCTGGTTGGCAATCAGCATGGCCATGAGTTCACTGCCCGCCTGTCAGAAATGTTCAGCATCGAACGCCTGCGTCCCGGCAACGAGCGTCAGCGCATTCCACTGGCCACCCGCATTGGCGGCAGCCAGCCCAAGCTGACCGAAGCCGTCAGCCTGATGGAAGCCAATATCGAAGAGCCGCTGACCACCGACGACATTGCCTATTATGTCGGGGTGTCACGTCGCCAGCTGGAACGCCTGTTCAAGCAGTACCTGAGCACCGTGCCGTCCAAATACTATCTGGAGCTGCGCCTGAGCCGCGCCCGCCAGTTGCTGCAGCAAACCAGCAAGTCCATCGTGCAAATCGGCCTGGCTTGCGGCTTCTCCAGCGGCCCGCACTTCTCCAGCACCTATCGCAATCACTTCGGCATCACCCCGCGCGAGGAACGTGCACAACGCACCCAGGTGGTGGTTGAGCCACGCTGACCCACCAGCGCCATACCTACCAAGCAAAAGAGCCGCAATGCGGCTCTTTTGCTTATTGTCCCTCTCGCTTTCTGAAAAGATAGTGAGGCCCCATTACAAGGCAAGGGCGGGGGGATAGGGAATAGATGGGAAGGCTGCGGAAACAAGCAGTAAGTCGAAAGGACCGGCTTGGCCGGGTCCGGCCAAATCGCACCGAATCACTTGTCAGCAGCCTGAAGAGCCGCAATGCGGCTCTTTTTGGTATTGAATCCGTCTCAGCCGGCGGCTGGCTCCTGCTCTGTCGCAGCCACCGTTTGCGACAAGGGTAGCTCGATACGGAAGCAGGCACCGCTGGCTGGAATGTTTTCTGCACAAATCAGGCCGCCATACTGCTCGACAATGGTCTGGCAGATCGACAAACCCAGGCCCATGCCATTCTGCTTGGTAGAAAAGAAAGGATGGAACAGCACTTCCAGCGACTCCGGAGAAATACCACGACCGGTATCACGCACTTCCAGGATGGCCTTCTTGCCCTCACGCCGGGTGTGAATGATGATATGGCGCTTCATCACCGGTTCATCGCGCAGCGCATCCATGGCATTGGACAACAGGTTCAGCACCACCTGCTCCATCTGGATGCTGTCCGCCATCACCGTCATCGGATACACCGACAACAGCTGCACCATCTCGATACCACGCTCCTTGAGGTCGTACTCCGCCAGGAACATGCAGTTGCCCACCACCTGGTTCAGGTCGATCAGGCGGATTTCCATGGCCCGCTTGCTCACCAGGGCACGCAAGCGCTTGATGATTTCACCGGCACGGTCCGCTTGTGCCACTGCCAGTCGCAAGGCCGATTCGATCTGCGGCCGGCTGTCTTCACCAAACTCCAGCAACTGCAAGGAAGCCTGGCAGTAATTGGAAATGGCAGTCAGCGGCTGATTCACTTCATGAGCAATACCGGAGGCCATTTCACCCATGGTATGCAAACGCGCTACGTGAGACAGCTTTTCCAGATGCTCCTTCACCCGCAACTCGCTGGCCTCCAGCGCCTCGGCAGCGCGCTGCCGTACCGGCCCCATATCGCGCAAGGCACACACCACACCGGTCAGGCTGCCCGCACGGGAAAACAGCGGCGCAATCGCCCCCTCCACCAGACGCACATGCCCGCGCGCCGTTGCCAGCTGCATCCGCTCGGGCAATTCAACCGTATGCGCCTGGCGATAGCATTCGCTGATCGGATTCTCGGCAAACTCGGCCGATAGCTCGCCAATCAAGCGGAACACATTCTGGTAGGGCTGGCCGACTACCTCTTCCCGACTCACGCCCAGCAAGGTCAAAGCCATCGGATTGGCCATTTCGATCTGCTGCTGCGTATCCAGGATGATCACGCCATCATGCACGGCATTCAAGGCGACCGCAGCACGCTCGCTTTGCAGGAACAAGGCTTCATCCGCCTGACTCTGTGCCCGGCGCAAGGCAAGACGCTGACTGTACAGCAGCCACAGCGAAAGCATCAGAGACAGGACCAGCCCTTCACGCAGCAGCAAGCCACCGAACTTGAAATCGCCCGGAAACACCTCCTTGCCCACCCGCAAGGTAAATGGCTGGGACTGACTCACCAGCGGCAAGCTGATGTCCAGCTTGGCTACCGCAGGCCACCACCCGCCTCCGTTGCTGTGCTTGCCCGGAATGGTATAGATGGTTGAGCCAGGATTCGCGGTGGCCATGATCGATAGTTCCAGATCCGCCGGCACTCCTTCACCCGGAGAGATGGTGAGCAATTTCTCGCAGTACACCACCAGCGCCACCACGCCGATCAACTCCTTGCGTGCCCCGCTTGCCTGCCGTACCGGAGAATCCAGAAACACCGGCTGCATCAATAGATAGACACGTCCACCTTCATACAAATCGAAAGGCACCGAGGCGACTTTGCGCCCGCTGCGAATGGCTTGCTTGATCTCGGTGGCAAAACGCGGCTCATGCAGCACGTCATAGCCATATACCGAACTGGCTGCTGCAATGTCCGGCTCGATCATGGTTACCACCAGATGCTGCTCACGCACGGGCGCAGGTACCCAGCTGCGGCGACCGGCAATATCGAAATCCCGGATAAAAAAGGTCTTACCGAAACGCTGCTGCATTTCGTCCAGGAATGTATTGCGGTTATCCCGGCTGACATTCTGGAAAAACTCTACGGTATACAGCTGAGAATAATGAGACAGCAGCTGATGAGAAAATGACTTGAGAATCGGCATCTCGAACTTCTGCCGCGACATCAGCATGGCATCCAGTGCAGCCAGCACCGATTCATTCTGGTCCAGCTTTCTGGCAATCACGCCATGCGCCAGCCTGGCGGTACGGTCAAAGTCTTCCTGAATGCGTTGATACTCTGACATTGCCCATTGAATACCCACCATCAGGGACACGGCCAGCCACAGCAGCACAAACAGGTGCAGGCGTTTATGCAGATAATCAAGCAAGGGAGTCTCTCAGAGAAAGCGTGGAAACAAGTCGGCAGAATGCCAGGATCAAATCATGCCGGACATTGTAAACCGGCCACTCCAGCAGTAACAGCGTAGTACTGCTTACCTTGAAAGCGGGGAATACAGGCTAATGCCCGCCTGCACATCAGATGTTTGGTCAGCAATTTTGACCGCCAAATGCACAAAGCCCAGCTCGTTTGAGCTGGGCTTCGAAGGGGGAGTCTGGCAGTGTCCTACTTTCACATGGCGAATGCCACACTATCATCGGCGCTAAGGCGTTTCACGGTCCTGTTCGGGATGGGAAGGCGTGGGACCACCTCGCTATGGCCACCAGACATAAACTGTCAACAAACTCGAAGAAGCCTTGTGGGGAGTAGGGAGTTGGGAATAGAGAGTTGTCTCTGCCCGCTCTTGTCCTGCTCTCCGTTCCGGGTGCGTGTCGTAAGGCAGGATTTCATTCCCCACTCCCTACTCTCCACTCCCGTATTAATTAGTATCTTGGATCTTTGATCGCGTCGCACATTCACTATCCGTCAGCTCGGTTTCCCAAGCCACTCAAATGATAGGATCAAGCCTCACGAGCAATTAGTATCGGTTAGCTTAACGCCTCACAGCGCTTCCACACCCGACCTATCAACGTCCTGGTCTCGAACGACTCTTCAGGAGGGTCTAGCCCTCAGGGAAGTCTCATCTTCAGGCGAGTTTCGCGCTTAGATGCTTTCAGCGCTTATCTCTTCCGAACTTAGCTACCCGGCAATGCCACTGGCGTGACAACCGGTACACCAGAGGTTCGTCCACTCCGGTCCTCTCGTACTAGGAGCAGCCCCCGTCAAACTTCCAACGCCCACTGCAGATAGGGACCAAACTGTCTCACGACGTTTTGAACCCAGCTCACGTACCACTTTAAATGGCGAACAGCCATACCCTTGGGACCGGCTACAGCCCCAGGATGTGATGAGCCGACATCGAGGTGCCAAACACCGCCGTCGATGTGAACTCTTGGGCGGTATCAGCCTGTTATCCCCGGAGTACCTTTTATCCGTTGAGCGATGGCCCTTCCATTCAGAACCACCGGATCACTATGTCCTGCTTTCGCACCTGCTCGACTTGTCGGTCTCGCAGTTAAGCTACCTTTTGCCATTGCACTATCAGCACGATTTCCGACCGTACCTAGGTAACCTTCGAACTCCTCCGTTACACTTTGGGAGGAGACCGCCCCAGTCAAACTGCCTACCATGCACTGTCCCCAATCCGGATAACGGACCAAGGTTAGAACCTCAAAGGGGTCAGGGTGGTATTTCAAGGTCGGCTCCACAGGAACTAGCGTCCCTGCTTCAAAGCCTCCCACCTATCCTACACAAACCACTTCAAAGTCCAATGCAAAGCTACAGTAAAGGTTCACGGGGTCTTTCCGTCTAGCAGCGGGGAGATTGCATCTTCACAAACACTTCAACTTCGCTGAGTCTCAGGAGGAGACAGTGTGGCCATCGTTACGCCATTCGTGCGGGTCGGAACTTACCCGACAAGGAATTTCGCTACCTTAGGACCGTTATAGTTACGGCCGCCGTTTACTGGGGCTTCGATCAAGAGCTTGCACCCCATCACTTAACCTTCCAGCACCGGGCAGGCGTCACACCGTATACGTCCACTTTCGTGTTGGCACAGTGCTGTGTTTTTGATAAACAGTCGCAGCCACCGATTCTCTGCGACCTGTCGTAGCTCCCACCGCAGGGTGTTCACCACAACAGGCATACCTTCTCCCGAAGTTACGGTATCAATTTGCCGAGTTCCTTCTCCTGAGTTCTCTCAAGCGCCTTAGAATTCTCATCCTGCCCACCTGTGTCGGTTTGCGGTACGGTTCTTGTGTAGCTGAAGCTTAGTGGCTTTTCCTGGAAGCGTGGTATCAGTCACTTCAGGTCCGTAGACCCTCGTTATCACTTCTCGGCGTTAAAGAAGGGCGGATTTGCCTACCCTTCACGCCTACCGGCTTGAACGACCTATTCCAACAGGCCGCTGACCTAACCTTCTCCGTCCCCACATCGCACTACACAAAAGTACGGGAATTTTAACCCGTTTCCCATCGACTACGCTTTTCAGCCTCGCCTTAGGGGCCGACTCACCCTACGCCGATGAACGTTGCGTAGGAAACCTTGGGCTTTCGGCGAGCGGGCTTTTCACCCGCTTTATCGCTACTCATGTCAGCATTCGCACTTCTGATATCTCCAGCATCCCTTACGAGACACCTTCACAGACCTACAGAACGCTCCCCTACCATCTGCACTTACGTGCAAATCCGCAGCTTCGGTTATCAGTTTGAGCCCCGTTACATCTTCCGCGCAGGACGACTCGACCAGTGAGCTATTACGCTTTCTTTAAATGATGGCTGCTTCTAAGCCAACATCCTGGCTGTCTGGGCCTTCCCACTTCGTTTACCACTTAACTGATCATTTGGGACCTTAGCTGGCGGTCTGGGTTGTTTCCCTCTTGACGATGGACGTTAGCACCCACCGTCTGTCTCCCATGCTCGCACTTTCCGGTATTCAGAGTTTGCCATGGTTTGGTAAATCGCAATGACCCCCTAGCCATAACAGTGCTTTACCCCCGGAAGTGATACATGAGGCACTACCTAAATAGTTTTCGGGGAGAACCAGCTATCTCCGAGTTTGTTTAGCCTTTCACCCCTATCCACAGCTCATCCCCTAGTTTTGCAACACTAGTGGGTTCGGACCTCCAGTGCGTGTTACCGCACCTTCATCCTGGCCATGGATAGATCACTCGGTTTCGGGTCTACGCCCAGCAACTAAGACGCCCTATTCGGACTCGGTTTCCCTACGCCTCCCCTATGCGGTTAAGCTTGCTACTGAACGTAAGTCGCTGACCCATTATACAAAAGGTACGCAGTCACCCCTTGCGAGGCTCCCACTGTTTGTATGCATCCGGTTTCAGGTTCTATTTCACTCCCCTCCCGGGGTTCTTTTCGCCTTTCCCTCACGGTACTGGTTCACTATCGGTCGATCACGAGTATTTAGCCTTGGAGGATGGTCCCCCCATCTTCAGACAGGATTTCGCGTGTCCCGCCCTACTTTTCGTATGCTCAGTACCAAGAATGAAATTTCGTGTACGGGGCTATCACCCACTATGGCGGACATTTCCAGGTCCTTCCACTATCTCAATCTTTATCACATACAGGCTATTCCGCGTTCGCTCGCCACTACTGACGGAATCTCGGTTGATTTCTTTTCCTCGAGTTACTTAGATGTTTCAGTTCACTCGGTTCGCTTCCACGTACCTATGTATTCAGTACGGGATACCCTTGCGGGTGGGTTTCCCCATTCGGATATCGCGGGATCAAAGCTCTATTGCCAGCTCCCCCGCGCTTTTCGCAGGCTTACACGTCCTTCATCGCCTGTGATCGCCAAGGCATCCACCAGATGCACTTAGTCGCTTGACCCTATCATTTCAGTAACCTAGATTACCAATCCGACAGGATTGTGTTTGTGCGACATGTCACACCGCCCCTTTTGATATGGCGACATGACATTAGATACAATCAAATTCCCAAGATGACGATTTGTCCCACATACAGAATTAACTGCAGGTGTTTCATCTCGCCGTCTAATTAATTCGGCTTCTTCAGTTTGTTAAAGATCGGGCATTGTCTACACAACGCAAACAAAAATCCACGCAGCAATCAATCATGCTGTGTGCGCTTTTGTTTGCACTGTAAGGTGGTGGTGGAGGATGACGGGATCGAACCGACGACCCCCTGCTTGCAAAGCAGGTGCTCTCCCAACTGAGCTAATCCCCCAAACTGGTGGGTCTGGAAGGACTCGAACCTTCGACCCCTGCGTTATCAACACAGTGCTCTAACCAGCTGAGCTACAAACCCAGTCAAACCCTTAAAATCTCGAATAACCGATAGGCTGTGAGTACTCGACGATCGCCTTCTCTAGAAAGGAGGTGATCCAGCCGCAGGTTCCCCTACGGCTACCTTGTTACGACTTCACCCCAGTCATGAATCCCACCGTGGTAAGCGGCCTCCTTACGGTTAGCCTACCCACTTCTGGTGAAACTCACTCCCATGGTGTGACGGGCGGTGTGTACAAGACCCGGGAACGTATTCACCGCAGCATGCTGATCTGCGATTACTAGCGATTCCGACTTCACGCACTCGAGTTGCAGAGTGCGATCCGGACTACGATCGGTTTTATGAGATTGGCTCCACCTCGCGGCTTGGCTACCCTCTGTACCGACCATTGTATGACGTGTGAAGCCCTGGTCATAAGGGCCATGAGGACTTGACGTCATCCCCACCTTCCTCCGGTTTGTCACCGGCAGTCCCATTAGAGTGCTCAACTGAATGGTAGCAACTAATGGCAAGGGTTGCGCTCGTTGCGGGACTTAACCCAACATCTCACGACACGAGCTGACGACAGCCATGCAGCACCTGTGTTACAGCTCCCTTTCGGGCACCAATCCATCTCTGGAAAGTTCTGTACATGTCAAGACCAGGTAAGGTTTTTCGCGTTGCATCGAATTAATCCACATCATCCACCGCTTGTGCGGGTCCCCGTCAATTCCTTTGAGTTTTAACCTTGCGGCCGTACTCCCCAGGCGGTCAACTTCTCGCGTTAGCTACGCTACCAAGGATTCAAACCCCCAACAGCTAGTTGACATCGTTTAGGGCGTGGACTACCAGGGTATCTAATCCTGTTTGCTCCCCACGCTTTCGTGCATGAGCGTCAGTGTCATCCCAGGGGGCTGCCTTCGCCATCGGTATTCCTCCGCATCTCTACGCATTTCACTGCTACACGCGGAATTCTACCCCCCTCTGACGCACTCTAGCTGTGCAGTCTCCAATGCAGTTCCCAGGTTAAGCCCGGGGCTTTCACATCAGACTTACACAACCGCCTGCGCACGCTTTACGCCCAGTAATTCCGATTAACGCTTGCACCCTACGTATTACCGCGGCTGCTGGCACGTAGTTAGCCGGTGCTTATTCTTCAGGTACTGTCATCCCCCAGCGATATTAGCGCTAGGGATTTCCTCCCTGACAAAAGTCCTTTACAACCCGAAGGCCTTCTTCAGACACGCGGCATGGCTGGATCAGGCTTGCGCCCATTGTCCAAAATTCCCCACTGCTGCCTCCCGTAGGAGTCTGGGCCGTGTCTCAGTCCCAGTGTGGCGGATCATCCTCTCAGACCCGCTACTGATCGATGCCTTGGTGAGCCTTTACCTCACCAACTAGCTAATCAGACGTCGGCCGCTCGAATAGCGCAAGGTCTTGCGATCCCCTGCTTTCCTTCTCAAAGCGTATGCGGTATTAGCTATCCTTTCGGATAGTTATCCCCCACTACTCGGCACGTTCCGACGCATTACTCACCCGTTCGCCACTCGTCAGCGGAGCAAGCTCCCTGTTACCGTTCGACTTGCATGTGTAAAGCATGCCGCCAGCGTTCAATCTGAGCCAGGATCAAACTCTTCAGTTCAATCTCATAGCAAATTTCTGGCACGCAAGATCAAAGAATAAACAAGTACTTCTTGGTCTGTTTACTTTCTCTCTCGCAGTGCAAGTGTGGCTTTCGCCAAGCACTCACACCTATCGGTTATTCTGTTTTTTAAAGAGCGGTGCAGGTCGCTGCGTTTCGTTTCCGTCGCTGCGTTGTCTGCTGAGGAGGCGAACTATACCGCCCTGCCCCACCCTCGTCAACACTTTGTGCGAAGAAATCTGCAGGATTTGCCAAAATTCCGTCGTGCAGACCGCCAAGTCACTGAACGGTAATGCTTTATGAAATGCGGGTTTTATATCAAACATCGAGCTACACATTCGCCGCCCATGTCGTAACAACCGCGACCGCGATCAACGAAGGTGATTTGGTCGCATCCACGCTGCAATATCTATATATAAGACGACAAGATAATGCTGATGCCGCACTGCAGCGCTTCTGCTACTCTTTAGCCTTCTGCAAACTGCCCTAGTCCGCCTGACGGCGGCATCTGCCATGCTCAAGTTTGATGTATTGATTATCGGTAGCGGTCTGGCCGGCATGACCCTGGCCTTGCATCTGGCTGCCACACGCAAAGTTGGCCTGATTACCAAACGTGACCTGCTGGAAGGCAGCTCTACCTATGCCCAGGGCGGCATCGCCGCGGTGCTGGATACGGAAGACTCTGTTGAAGAGCATATCCGCGATACCCTGATTGCCGGTGCCGGTTTGTGTAATGAAGAAGCCACCCGCTTTATTGTGGAGCACTCTAAAGAAGCAATTGACTGGTTGATTGCGCTGGGTGTGCCTTTTACCCGCGATGATACCCACAAGACGGGTTATCACCTGACCCGCGAGGGTGGCCACAGCCATCGCCGCATCATTCATGCTGCGGATGCAACCGGTGCAGCGGTGACGTCCACCCTGGGTCAGAAGATCAAGGCGCATCCGAACATTACCGTGCTGGAAGATTTCCTGGCCATCGACCTGATTACTTCACGCAAGCTCGGCCTGGAAGGCAAGCGCTGTTATGGCGTGTATGCACTGGACAAGACGCTGGATCAGGTGGTGACCATTGCCGCCCAGCACACCATTCTGGCCTCCGGTGGTGCGGGCAAGGTTTACCTGTACACCACCAACCCGGATACGGCGACTGGCGATGGCATCGCCATGGGCTGGCGTGCTGGCTGCCGGGTGGGGAATATGGAGTTCATCCAGTTCCACCCGACTTGCCTGTATCACCCGCACACCAAGTCATTCCTGATTTCCGAAGCGGTGCGTGGCGAAGGCGGTATTCTGAAGCTGCCGGATGGCACCCGCTTCATGCCGGATCACGACCCGCGTGGCGAACTGGCACCGCGCGACGTGGTGGCGCGCGCGATTGACTTCGAAATGAAGAAGCATGGTCTGGATTGTGTTTATCTGGATATTTCCTACAAGCCGGCCAACTTTATCAAAGAGCACTTCCCCAATATCTACGCGCACTGTCTGGAACTGGGCATCGACATCACCCAGGAGCCAATCCCGGTAGTACCGGCCGTGCACTTTACCTGCGGTGGTCTGGTGACCGACCTCACCGGCCATACCGATGTGGACGCGCTGTATGCCGTGGGCGAAGTCGCTTGCACCGGCCTTCACGGCGCCAACCGTCTGGCCAGCAACTCCTTGCTGGAGTGTCTGGTGATTGGCAAGGCTGCAGCCGAGGACATTCTGGCAGAGCCGGTCATCACCTTGCCACCGATCCCGGCCTGGGATGACAGCCAGGTGACGGATACCGACGAGGAAGTGGTGATATCGCACAACTGGGACGAGTTGCGTCGTGCCATGTGGGACTATGTGGGCATTGTGCGCACCAACAAGCGCCTGATGCGGGCGCTGAGCCGGATTCGCCTGCTGTCCGAAGAAATCAACGAGTATTACAGCAACTTCCACGTCACCAACGATCTGATCGAGCTGCGCAATCTGGTGCAGACTGCCGAGCTGATCGTGCGTTCGGCCCTGCTGCGCAAGGAAAGCCGTGGCCTGCACTACAGCCGCGACTACCCGGATACGCTGCCCGAAACGCAGGAAACCGTGCTGGAGCCGCCGCTGCGCTGAGCGCACAGCGCGCAAGCTACACACTCACTGCGCTATCTGGAAACGGCACCCTGAGGGTGCCGTTTTTCATGATGCTTACGCGTCGCGGCGCAAAGGCAGGGTGAACCAGAACACACAGCCACCGCTCACCCCGGTGCTGACGCTGAATTCGCCGCGATGGAACTCGACAATGGAGCGGCAGATATTCAAACCAATCCCCATGCCATCCGGCTTGGTGGAATAAAACGGGGTAAACAGCTCGTTCTTGATGTTATCGGCCAGCCCCGGTCCGTTATCAGCCACCTCCACCCGCCAGAAAGCAGCACCGACAGCAGTGCGCACGATGATGTGCGGGCGTCGTGTCTGGGCTTCCACCATGGCTTCGATGGCGTTTTTCATCAGATTGAGCAATACCTGCTCGATCAGCACCGGGTCCATGTCCAGCCGGCAGACTGTGTCATCCTGCTCGATCAGCAACTGAACCCCGGCCTTGAAGGCCATCATCTCGGCCAGACCGGCAGCACGCGCCACCACGCGGGCCGGATCTACCGTTTCCAGCTGAGGTTCGTGCTTTTTCACAAAGGCGCGGATGCTCTTGATGATCTGCCCCGCCCGCTGCGCCTGCTGGCTGATGGCCGACACCGCATCGCGCACCCCGTTGGGTAACTCCAGCGTGTCCGGCAAGCGTCTGGCCAGCCCGGCCGAATAAGTGGAAATGGCAGTCAGCGGCTGGTTCAGCTCGTGCGCCAGACTGGAGGCCATCTCGCCCATGGCAATCAGCCGCGAGGTAGTCTGGAAGCGTTCCTGCTGCGCCTGCGCGCGCCCTTCGCGTTCACGCTCTTCGGTGACATCGGTCAGGATCACCAGCCAGGCGGACTCCCCGTTGACCCACTCCAGCCTGCGCCGTTGCATCTGGAACCACTGTTTGCCATTCTGCAGGGTGAACTCACTGGCCAGATCGTCATGTTCCGGATCGGCACGCAGCCCCGGCAGCAGCAGACAACATGGTGCGTCCGGCTCTTCCGCCAGCCACAGATACGCAAAAGTAGGGTTGCCATATAGCAGCTGGCCGCTGTCCTGACTGACCACACACACCCCGGCCTGCATGCCGTTCAGCACGGTCAGAAAACGCTGGTGCGAGGCATTGAGTGCCAGACGCTGGCGCTTGCGTTCGGTGATGTCAAACAGAGCGGCAATCCAGCCACGGTGGCTGCCGTCACGCTCGATCAGTGGCGTGGCATACAGGCGTACTTCAATAAAATCGCCATTCTGGCAGGCAAAGCGCAACTCGAAGCCCTGCTCCGGCTGCATGCCTTGCCGCACCGCATCCATGGCAGCGCGCATCTGCTGATGATCGCTGGCTGGCCAGAACACATGCGGCGGCCTCTGCCCCACCAGCTGTTCCGGGGCATAGCCCAGCATTTCACAGAATGCCCGGTTCACCCGCAGGATTTCGCCTTGCAGGCTGATGGCCACCAGGCCGCTTTTCATGCAGTCTTCAATCGCCTGACGCAAGGCCACTTCGGTGGAAAGTGCCTGCTCGGCGCGCGAGCGTTCGCGCATGTGGCGACGGATGCGCCAGATGGAATACAGCAAGGCTGCTGCCAGCAGGGTGATCAGGCCGGTGAGCACCGGCAGGGTCAGCCCCAGGCCGGAACGGTAGCTGACCGCGCGCAGGTAAACGCCGAAACCGGGCGGATCGAAACTGGTCTGGTGCGAGATATTGCCGGGATGTTCTGACGGGTCGAACTTGCTGGCCAGTGTGCGCCCCCCCACATCGACAAAACTGATGTAGTTCTTGGAGGCAATCCACCACGGCACCTGACGGTGCAGCAGCTGATCGAACTGATACACCAGCCGTATGCTGCCCAGTACTTTTTCATTGGCAATGATGGGCACGGCCAGATCAAAGCGGTATTTGCCATCCGGCCTGCGGTAAGGCTGACCATAGGATGCGCGGCGCAAGCGCATGGCACGCCACACCGCGTCATATTCGTCACCATGCAACACCCGGCCCGGTGCAACCTGTCCGTGCTGGTCGCGCAGCAGCATGGCTTGCGCGTCGATTTGCTGCACCAGTAACACTTCCGGGCTTTCGCGCATGAAAAACGCGGCATTGGAAATGAAGCGTTCCGGGCTCAGCTTGCCATTGGCAATATCTGCCGCCACCCCTTCAGCCCACTCCTGCTGGCCTTCCATATGCAGGCGCATCGACTGTTCCAGCCAGAGCACTTCCTGAATGAGATTGTCCCGCTGCTCATCCACCCAGTCGCGATACACCAGATAAAACAGGCCACCCAGGGCCAGTACCAGGGCAATCAGGGTGAGGGAGGTTCCCAGCCACAGCAAGCGGGGGGAACGACGACGGGCGAGCATATCAATGACGTGCATAAATGAGTTAGGGAAAACCCCAATGATGAAGTCCCCAATGGCATGTTGTTGGCGCGCCTTCTACTTTACACGGTATTAACAGCCCACAGACAAGGGCTGTAATAACAAAGCAAAAACATTCAACGCTAACAGAAATGCAAACGGAGAGACGTATGAAACTGAAGATTGCTGCACTGCTGATCGGTGCTTCTTTTGGTGTAGCCGGCATGGCCCAGGCTGCTGGTGAAATCGTCATCAAGTTCAGCCACGTGGTATCGCCGGACACCCCCAAGGGCAAGGCTGCCGAATACTTCAAGAAGCTGGCGGAAGAACGTACCCATGGCAAGGTCAAGGTACAGGTTTATCCCAACAGCCAGCTTTACAAGGACAAGGAAGAACTGGAAGCCCTGCAACTGGGCGCGGTTCAGATGCTCGCCCCGTCGCTGGCCAAGTTTGGCCCGCTGGGCGTGAAGGAATTCGAAGTTTTCGACCTGCCGTATGTGTTCGACAACTACGACGAAGTGAACAAGGTGATGCACGGTGCCATCGGCAAGCAATTGCTGGGCAAGCTGGAAAGCAAGGGCATCAAGGGCCTGGCTTACTGGGATAACGGCTTCAAGAACTTCTCTTCCAACAAGCCGATCCGCACCCCGGCCGACCTGAAGGGCATGAAGATCCGTATCCAGTCCTCCAAGGTACTGGAAGAAGAAATGCGCTCGGTAGGCGCCCTGCCGCAGGTGATGGCCTTCTCCGAAGTCTATCAGGCACTGCAAACCGGCGTGGTGGATGGAACCGAACTGGAAGCGTCCAACCTCTACACCAGCAAGGCTTACGAAGTTCAAAAGAACCTGACCCTGACCCAGCACGGCTTCCTCGGCTATGCCGTCATCGTGAACAAGAAGTTCTGGGACGGCCTGCCGGCTGATGTGCGTACCCAGCTGGATGGCGCCATCGTTGATGCCTCCAAGTACGCCAACGACATCGCCAAGAAGGAAAACGACCGCGCGCTGGCAGCCATCAAGGCCTCCGGCAAGACCCAGGTCTACACCCCGACCGCAGCCGAGCGTGCAGCCTTCAAGAAAGCCATGCTGCCGGTACACACCAAGATGGCCGACCGTATCGGTCCGGACCTGCTGAAGGCCATTTACAAAGAAACCGGTTTCAACCCCAACAACTGATCAGCCCTGAATCGAGCGTGCGTGCCTTGTTGCACCCACGCTCTTTTTGCGAAAAGAGAACAATCATGCTGAAATTCCTCGACCATCTGGAGGAGTGGATGATTGCCCTGTTGATGGGAAGTGCAACCCTCATCACTTTCGTGGCGGTACTGCACCGCTACGGTTCGGGCATCGAAACCCTGCAACCCTATCTGGCCCATATCAATATGGCGTGGGCCCAGGAACTCACCATCTACCTGTTTGTATGGATGGCCAAGTTCGGCGCTGCCTATGGCGTGCGGACCGGCATCCACGTGGGTGTGGACGTGTTGATCAACCGCCTGTCCGACAAGACCCGAGCCAAGTTCATCATTTTCGGCCTGCTCTCCGGTGCGCTGTTCACCGGCGTGATTGCCGTGCTGGGCGGCAATTTTGTCTGGGAAATCGCCCATACCGACCAGACATCTCCCGACCTGGAAGCCCCGATGTGGCTGGTTTATCTCGCCATCCCCTGCGGCTCTACCCTGATGTGTTTCCGCTTCCTGCAAGTAGCCTGGAACTTCATCAAGACCGGCAGCCTGCCCAAGCATGACCACGGCCATGTTGATGGAATCGAAGAAGGTGCCGAGGATCTGGACAACCTGCACCCGCACGACCTGAACCACGGAGGCAAGCACTAATGACCACCCTCATCATTTTCGGTCTGCTGCTTACCCTGATGCTGACCGGCATGCCGATCTCCATCTCGCTGGGTCTGACGGTACTGACCTTCCTGTTCACCATGACGGAAGTCCCTATCGAATCGGTGGCGCTCAAGCTGTTCACCGGGATCGAGAAGTTCGAAATCATGGCGATTCCCTTCTTCATTCTGGCGGGCAACTTCCTGATGCACGGCGGCGTGGCCAAACGGATGATCCGCTTTGCCACCACCCTGGTGGGCCACTGGTATGGTGGTTTGGGTCTGGCTGGCGTGGTGTCCTGCGCACTGTTTGCCGCCATTACCGGTTCTTCCGTTGCCACCGTGGTGGCAGTGGGTTCCATCATCCTGCCGGCCATGGTGAAACAGGGCTACCCGCAGCGCTTTGGTGCCGGGGTGATCACCACTTCCGGCGCGCTGGGCATTCTGTTCCCGCCGTCCATCAACCTGGTGATGTATTCCATCGCCACTGCAGGCATGGACGTGACCGGCCCGGATGGCATGAGCGTGTCCACCGCATCGGTCGGCCAGCTGTTCATGGCCGGCGTGCTGCCCGGCCTGTGCCTGTCGGTATTGCTGGGCCTGACCACCTGGTACCGTGCCAAGAAGTTTGACTACCCGCGCCTGCCGCGTGCCAGCTGGGGCGAGCGTCTGCAAGCCTTCCGCGAATGCGTGTGGGGCCTGTTGCTGATCGTCCTGGTGATTGGCGGTATTTACAGCGGTATTTTCACCCCGACCGAAGCCGCCGCCATGGCCGCCGTGTACGCCTTCATCATTGCCGTGTTCGTCTACAAGGACATGGGTCTGAAGGATGTACCGCGCGTGCTGATCAATGCCGCGTCGATGAGCTCGATGTTGCTGTACATCATCACCAACGCCGTGCTGTTCTCCTTCCTGATGGCCTCCGAGCAGATTCCGCAAGCCATGGCTGCGTGGATGACGGCACAGGGCCTGGGTGTGGTGGCCTTCCTGTTGCTCACCAACATCCTGCTGCTGGCGGCCGGTAACTTCATGGACCCGTCGGCCATTGTGCTGATCATGGCGCCCATCCTGTACCCGGTGGCAGTCAAACTGGGGGTGAATCCGGTACACTTCGGCATTCTGATTGCCGTGAACATGGAAGTCGGCATGTGTCATCCGCCGGTGGGGCTTAACCTGTACGTGGCCTCCGGCATCACCAAGATGGGCATTACCGAGCTGACCGTGGCCGTGTGGCCGTGGCTGCTCACCATGCTGGGCTTCCTGGTGGCCGTGACCTATCTGCCCGGTATATCACTGTGGCTGCCCCGAATGTTAGGTATGATGCAGTAATAGCAGGACAGGACAAACAACGCGGCAGAGGTGAAAACCTCTTGCCGCGTACTTTGTCTGACAGGACCATAGCCCCGATAGAGGGTTAGCCCTTATAATATTCAGCTAAATTATTCAAAACGACCATAAGAAACCACCCAGGAGTTCACGAATGGACGAGCAACTGCGCCAAGCCGCACTCGATTTCCACCAGTTTCCTCAGCCCGGCAAGATCCAGGTGTCCCCGACCAAACCGCTGGCTACCCAGCGTGACCTCGCCCTTGCCTACTCCCCCGGTGTGGCCGCCCCGTGTGACGCCATCGTGGAAGACCCGCTCAATGCTTACAAGTACACCGCACGCGGTAATCTGGTAGCTGTCATCACCAACGGTACCGCCGTACTGGGCCTGGGCAACATCGGCCCGCTGGCCGGCAAGCCGGTGATGGAAGGCAAGGGTGTGCTGTTCAAGAAGTTTGCCGGCATCGACGTTTTCGACATTGAACTGAACGAAAACGACCCGGACAAGCTGGTGGACATGATCTGTGCGATGGAGCCGACTTTCGGCGGCATCAACCTGGAAGACATCAAGGCCCCCGAGTGCTTCTACATCGAGAAGAAGTGCCGCGAACGCATGGGCATTCCGGTCTTCCATGACGACCAGCATGGCACCGCCATCGTGGCCGCTGCCGCAGTACTGAACTCGCTGCGCCTGGTCAACAAGGACATCGCCAATGTCCGCGTGGTGGCCTCCGGTGCCGGCGCTGCCGCCATCGCCTGCCTGGACCTCCTGGTAGCGCTGGGCGTGAAGCGTGAAAACATCACCGTCTGCGATTCCAAGGGCGTGATCTATCACGGCCGCGACGAAAAGCTGGACGAATCCAAGCTGCGTTACGCCATTGCCGACAACGGCTGGCGCAAACTGGCCGACGCCATGGTTGGCGCCGACATCTTCATGGGTCTGTCCGGCCCGCGCCTGGTATCCCAGGAAATGGTCAAGAGCATGGCCGCTCACCCGGTGATTCTGGCCATGGCCAACCCGGAACCGGAAATCCTGCCGCCGCTGGTGAAGGAAGTCCGTCCGGATGCCATCATCGGTACCGGTCGTTCCGACTACCCGAACCAGGTAAACAACGTACTGTGCTTCCCCTTCATCTTCCGTGGCGCGCTCGACGTGGGTGCCACCACCATCAATGAAGAAATGAAGCTGGCCACCGTCCGCGCCATTGCCGACCTGGCCATGGCCGAACAGTCCGACGTCGTTGCCTCCGCTTACGGCGACCAGGAACTGTCCTTTGGCCCGGAATACGTGATTCCGAAGCCCTTCGACCCGCGCCTGATCGTCAAGATTGCCCCGGCCGTAGCCAAGGCCGCCATGGATTCCGGCGTGGCCACCCGCCCGATCCAGGATTTCGACGCCTACGCCGACCAGCTCACCCAGTTCGTGTACAAGACCAACCTGTTCATGAAGCCGGTGTTTGCCCAGGCCAAGAAGGAAAGCAAGCGCGTTGTCCTAACCGAAGGTGAAGACGAGCGCGTACTGCACGCCACCCAGGAAATCGTGCTGGCAGGCCTCGCCCGCCCCATCCTGATCGGCCGTCCGAGCGTGATCGAAAAGCGTATCGAAAAACTGGGCCTGAAGCTGGAACCGGGCAAGGATTTCGAACTGGTCAACAACGAATCCGACCCGCGCTTTGCCGAATACTGGAAGGACTACTACAACCTGATGAAGCGCAAGGGCGTTTCCCAGGAGCAGGCCCGTCGCCGCGTGATCGGCAACACCACGCTGATTGGCGCACTGATGGTTCGCCGCGGTGATGCAGATGCGATGATTTGCGGTACCTATGGTACTTACCGTCAGCATTTCGACATCGTGGAAACCGTGCTGGGCTACGACAATGCCGACAAGGTAGCCGGTGCCATGAACGCACTGATCCTGCCGACCGGCAACATCTTCATCACCGACACCTACGTGAATGCCAAGCCGGATGCAGTACAACTGGCTGGTATCACCAAGATGGCGTCCGAAGCGATGAAGCGTTTCGGTATTGCACCGAAGGCCGCCCTGCTGTCCAACTCCAGCTTCGGCACCATCAACGGTGAATCCGCCGACAAGATGCGCTCCGCACTGGAACTGATCCGCGAGGCCCAGCCTGACCTGGAAATCGATGGCGAAATGCAGGGTGACGCCGCCCTGGTGGAAGCCATCCGCACCCAGGCCATGCCGGAAACCACGCTGAAGGGCTCGGCCAACCTGCTGATCATGCCGAACGTTGAAGCTGCCAACATCAGCTACAACCTGCTGCGTGTTTCGGCATCCGACGGTGTGACCATCGGCCCCATCCTGATGGGCATGAGCAAGCCGGTACACATCCTGACCCCGATCTCCTCGGTACGCCGCATTGTCAACATGGTGGCCCTGGCTGCCGTGGATGCGCAGGTAGCAGCCAACAACAGCTAAGCTGTCGTCTTTGGTCTTATACTGAACGGGCAAGCCAGTCTTGCCCGTTTTCTATTTCTGACCAGGAGAAACGTCATGAGCGCCGATTTCAACCCGAACGACCCATTCGCCATGTTCCGCCAGTTCTGGCAAACTGCCACTCCTGTCAGCGCCCAACCCTTTCTCCCGCCGATGAGCGAGGAGGAAATCGACCGCAAACTGGCAGAGCTGCGGGTAGTGGAAGGCTGGCTGACCATGAATCTGGGCATGCTGTCCATGCAGATGAAAACGCTGGAAATGCAACGCGCAGCCCTGTCTGCCCTCAAACCCCGCGAAGAAAAAAAGTAAACCGTCACAAACGGTAACGACGACGGGACAAGCCGGCCAAAGACGCCGACACCCGGATAAACCATAATGCATTTCCGTGCACGAACGCTTTTAGAAGAACCCTGCGTGAAAACAATCGAATCAGCGTCCCGACCTCACCCTGTCCGACTGCTAGGCCAGCTGGCGAGTGGCGGATTTTCCCAGCGCGACTATCTGGATGAACGCAAGAACCGCGTCAAGCTGGTACTGCGCAGCTTGCTGTCACTGTCCAGCAGCTACCGCTGGCTGGGCTACCTCAGCAGCCAGCCCATGCTGCTGGACTACCTGAAGCTGGCTCCGCGACTTTCGCAAAAGCTGCATCGCCCCTATTTGCACCGCGGGCTGGGCAATGCCGCCAAGGTAGAGATGCTGCAACAGCACTATGGCCGGGTACTGCAACTGCCGCCAGCCGTGCGCAGCCAGTTGCTGTCGCTGGACAATATCTGCATTGCCAGCGTTACGGGCAAGGATGAAAGCAGCTTCAGCTGGGTGATGGGGCATAACCATTACTTTGACAAGGAAGGCGAGCTGTCGCTGCAGTTTGTTGACAGCCAGCAAGTGGCACTGGCCACCCTCACCTTTACCCTGTGCCAGTATCAGGGGCAGCCGGTGGCGCTGATTGGCGGCTTGCAAGGCCCGCGCAAGGAGTTTGGCCACGAGTGCATCCGCACCGCCACCAAGGCTTGTCACGGCCTGTTTCCCAAGCGGCTGGTACTGGAAGCATTGACCGTCATTGCCCGTGAAATGGGCTGCCAGCAAGTGCTAGCCGTGTGCAAGGACAGCCATATTTACAGCTCCTGGCGCTACCGGCGTGAGTTCCAGGCAGATTACGACAGCTTCTGGCTGGATATCGGTGCCGAGAAAATCAACACCGAATACTTCCGCATCCCCTTCCCCATCCCGCGCAAGCCGATGGAAGAAATTGCCAGTAAAAAACGCAGCGAATACAACCGTCGCTATGCCTTGCTGGACGAGATGGCAGAAAAAATCAGCCAGGCCTTACGCTAAGCCTTGCCAGGAAAAAGCACCGGACTGGTGCTTTTTTTCATTTATGTGGTCAGAAAAATCAGGGCCGTGCCAGCGAGAAATCCGCATGCACCAGGGTGTAGGCATCCCCCGCCAGTTTGCCAATGGGGTGCAGTGCCTGTACATCAATCCGGCCATCCTGATACACCGCATCCGCCACATGCACATGACGGATTTCACCCAGCACCAGCGTGCTGCCCCCCGCCCCGTGCCCAAGGTCGAGGCAGCTATGCAGCACACACTCATAGCGTACCGGCGAGCGCGCCACGCCGGGTGCCTTCACCTGTTTGCTACGGACTTTGGCGAGGCCGGCCAGATCAAACTCGTCCACTTCCGCCGGATAGGCGGCACAGGACTGGTTCATTTCCTCGACCAGCTCCTGGCTGACAATATTCACCACGAATTCGCCGGTCGCGCGGATATTGGCCAGGCTGTCCTTGTCGCTGCCATCCGGCTTCCTGAGTATGGTCACGGCCAGCATCGGCGGATTGAGTCCGGCAACGGTAAAAAAGGAAAACGGTGCCAGGTTGGCCACACCCAGCAAATCCTGCGTGCTGAGCCAGGCAATGGGACGCGGCAGCACACTGCCAGTCAGTAATTTGTACAGGCTGGTACCATCCAGCTCTCTGACATCACAATCCATCTTGCTCACCGTTTGGCTGATTCCTGATGCCACCATTCTAATGCTGCGACGCAGCACAAGAAAAGGAGGAATGACAGGCTGGTGACAGTCGCAACAAACAGCCAGCCCAAGGCAGCGAGCATGCAGCCGCTGGCATGCGATTTATCTTGCCGCACACATGGTGCAGATGCCGCGCTGCCGGTAAAATGCCGCCATGAACGCACCCCGCTTTATCCATCTTCGCCTCCACTCGGAGTTTTCCATCACCGACGGCATTGTCCGCCTCGACGACGCGGTAAAGCGTGCGCAGAAGGACAATATGCCTGCCATGGGCATGTCGGACCTGATGAACCTGTTCGGCATGGTCAAGTTTTACAAGTCCTGCCGTAACAAGGGTATCAAGCCCATCGTCTCGGCCGATATCTGGCTGGAAAACGAAGAAGACCGCGACAAGCCCACCCGCCTGATGCTGACGGTGAAAAACCGTGAGGGTTATCGCAGGCTATGCGAGCTGCTGACCCAGGCCTTCACCCACAACCAGTACCGTGGCCGCGCCGAAATCAAGCGCGCCTGGCTGGAACAGGGCGATAACAGCAACCTGCTGTGCCTGTCCGGTGCACATATGGGTGATGTTGGCGTGGCACTGGCCATGGGCCAGCGCGAAGAAGCGATGCGCCGCGCGCAGTACTGGGAGAGCCTGTTTCCCGACAGTTTTTATCTGGAAGTCCAGCGCGTGGACAATGCGCAGGTGGAAAGCGTGGTACAGGCCACACTGTGGCTGGCAGGCGAAACCGGCCTGCCGGTCGTGGCCACCCATCCCATCCAGTTCATGGACCCGGACGACTTCAAGGCCCACGAGGCACGGGTGTGCATTGCCGAGGGCTACACGCTGGGCGACAAGCGCCGTCCGCGCAATTTCTCCGAATGCCAGTATTTCCTCTCCACCGAACAGATGCTGGAGCGCTTTGCCGATATTCCGGAAGCGCTGGAAAACACGGTGGAAATTGCCAAGCGCTGCAATATTTCGGTGGTGCTGGGCAAGAACTACCTGCCGCTGTTCCCCACCCCGGAAGGCATGACGCTGGATGATTTTCTGGTGTACGAAGCCAAGCGCGGGCTGGAAGTGCGGCTGGAGCAGCTGTTCCCCGACCCGGCCGAGCGTGAGGCGCGCCGCCCGGAATACGATGCCCGGCTGAAGTTCGAGTGCGACACCATCATCCAGATGGGTTTCCCCGGTTACTTCCTCATCGTGGCGGACTTTATCCAGTGGGGTAAGGGCAATGGCTGCCCGGTAGGTCCGGGCCGGGGTTCCGGTGCCGGTTCGCTGGTGGCATACAGCCTGAGCATTACCGACCTCGACCCGCTGCGTTACGCCCTGCTGTTCGAGCGGTTCCTGAACCCGGAACGGGTATCCATGCCCGACTTCGACGTGGACTTCTGTCAGGAAAACCGCTGGCGCGTGATCGAATACACCCGGCAGAAATACGGCGAAGAAGCCGTCAGCCAGATTGCCACCTTCGGCACCATGTCGTCCAAATCGGTAATTCGCGACGTGGGCCGGGTGCTGGACCTGCCCTTCGGCCTGTGCGACCGCCTGTCCAAGCTGATTCCGCTGGAGGCCAACAAGCCGCTGGGTCTGGAAAAGGCGATGGAAGTGGAGCCGCAGATCGGTGAAGTCATTGAATCGGAAGGTGCCAATGAGCTGATCGAACTGGCGATGAAGCTGGAAGACCTCACCCGCGGCATCGGCATGCACGCCGGTGGCGTGCTGATTGCCCCGGGCAAACTTACCGACTTCTGCCCGCTGTACATTGCCAGTGCCGACGGTGCCTCACCGGTGTCGCAGTTCGACAAGGACGACGTGGAGCAGATCGGCCTGGTGAAGTTCGACTTCCTGGGCTTGCGCAACCTCACCATCATCGAACTGGCCCAGCGCTATATCAAGCAGGTCAGCAACGAGGACGTGGACGTTGCCCATCTGCCGCTGGACGATGCCGACGCCTACAAGATTTTTGCCAGCGCCAACACCACCGGCGTGTTCCAGTTTGAATCCTCCGGCATGAAAAAAATGCTGGTGGAAGCCAAACCCAGCAAGTTCGAAGAAATTATCGCCTTCGTGGCCTTGTACCGTCCGGGCCCGATGGACCTGATTCCCGACTTCATCCAGCGTATGCACGGCGCCAAGTTCGAATACCTGCACCCGCTGCTGGAGCCGGTACTGGCACCGACTTACGGCATCATGGTGTATCAGGAACAGGTGATGCAGTCCGCCCAGGTGATTGGCGGCTACTCGCTGGGCGGTGCCGACTTGCTGCGCCGCGCGATGGGTAAAAAGAAGGTGGAGGAGATGGTGGCGCAGCGCGCCATGTTCGTGCAGGGTGCCGCCAAGCAGGATATTCCTGAATCCAAGGCCAACGAAATCTTCGACTACATGGAGAAATTCGCCGGCTACGGTTTCAACAAATCGCACGCCGCCGCCTATGCGCTGGTGGCCTACCATACGGCCTGGCTCAAAGCACATCATTGCGCCGCCTACATGGCTGCCACCATGTCCACCGAACTGGACAATACCGACCAGCTGAAGGTGTTTTATGACGACGCCACCGACCCCAAGAACGGCCTGCGCTTCTTGCCACCGGACGTCAATCACAGCTTCTACCGCTTTGTGCCGGTCAGCCGTCAGGAAATCCGCTATGCACTGGGCGCGATCAAGGGCAGTGGCGAATCTGCTGTCGACCATATCGTGGCGGTGCGTGAAGCCAGCGGCCCCTACACCAGCCTGTTTGATTTCTGCCAGCGCACCGACAAGAAGCTGGTCAACAAGAGGGTGATCGAAGCGCTGATCCGCGCCGGGGCTTTTGACAGCATCGAACCCAACCGCGCCCTGCTGTTTGCCAATGTCGGCCTGGCGATGGAAGCAGCCGATCAGGCCCACGCCAATGCCAATCAGGGCGGCCTGTTCGACATGTTTGGCGACGACGTGGCCCCGGCGGTGGAAATGGTGGCCACCCGGCCATGGAATGACGCCGTCAAGCTGGCGGAAGAAAAACTGGCCATCGGCTTCTACCTGTCCGGCCACCCGTTCTCCGCCTATGCGCAGGAAGTGCGTGCCTTCATCAAGACCACACTCTCGCGCCTGACTCCGCGCAAGGAGCCGCAACTGCTGGCCGGTTTTGTCACCGGCATCCGCGTCAAGATGGGCAATCGCGGCAAGATGGCCTTTGTCGAACTGGACGATGGCAGCAGCAAGCGGGAAATCGGCCTGTTTGGCGACAGCTACGAAGTCAACCGCAACAAGCTGAAAGAAGACATCGTGCTGGTGGTGCAAGGCAAGGTGAGCGAGGACAGTTTCTCTGGCGGCCTGCGCATCATGGCCGACCGCATTTACGATCTGGGCGAAGCACGCAGCTGCTTTGCCCGCGGCCTGTCCTTGCAGATGAACGGCAATGCCGATGTCAACCGGCTGAAAACCTTGCTCACCCCCTATCGTGACGAGGAAAACGGCGGCCTGGTTCGCATCAGCTATAGCAATGCCCAAGCGCGTGGCGATGTGGCCCTGTCGCAAGGCTGGGCTGTCCGGCTGGACGACAGCCTGCTGCTGGCCTTGCAGGACTGGCTGGGCGAAACCGCGGTGAAGATATTGTGGTAAAGCCCGGCTGAACGCCGGCACCGGCCTTGCTGCTGGCGGGCAACAATTGTTCATCATTGACAGCCAGTCACCGTTTGGCAGCAGGCAGCTGGCATCGTAAGCTGTGCTGCTGCCATCAGGGCAGCGTCTCACCATCCACCCATGCCGTGTACTGGCCCGCTGCCGGCACACGGCATGTCTGATTGCATCAAAGGGGAAACATGAACTGGAATCAGGAACTGGGCACCAGCCTGGTGTGGGTAGCCAAGGCCTATGGCATCACTTGCCTGCTGTTTGTCATTGCGGTGTGGAGCCTGACCCGGCTCACCAGTTGGGGCCGCCAATTCTGGCAACTAAGCGGTGCTTACTTCAGCCTGCGGCGCAGTGCCAAACCACTGCTGGCCATTGCGCTGATCCTGCTGCTGACCCTGGCTGGCGTGCGGCTGGACGTGGTGCTGTCCAACTGGAGCAACGGGCTGTATACCTCCTTGCAGCAACTGAATGAAAGCCTGTTCTGGAGCTTTGTCCGCATTTTCTGCATTCTGGCCAGCCTGCATGTGCTGCGCAGCCTGTTCAGCTTTTACGTCAACCAGAGCTTTTCCATCCACTGGCGTGCCTGGCTGAACGAACAACTGCTGCAAAGGTTGTTGAGTCAGCAAGCCTTCTACCGCCTGCAATACCTGCCGCAACACAGCGATAACCCTGACCAGCGTATCCAGCAGGATGTCAGCAGCTTCGTCAGCAGTTCGCTCGGTCTGTCGATGGGCGTGGTCAGCGCCCTGGTGTCCACCCTGGCCTACACGCTGATCCTGTGGAACCTGTCCGGCCCCTTGCAGCTGCTGGGGGTGGAAATACCGCGCGCCATGGTGTTTGCGGTATTTGTCTACGTGCTGATTGCCACCGTGCTGGCAGTGAAGATCGGCCGCCCACTGGTACGCTTGAACTTCCTGAACGAGCAATACAACGCCAACTATCGTTACCTGCTGGTGCGCTTGCTGGAGTATGCAGAAAGCATTGCTTTTTATGCCGGGGAAAAAGTGGAAGGCATGCTGCTGCGCAGCCGTTTTGGCCAGATCATCCACAATAACTGGCGCATCGTGTTCCGGTCGCTGAAATTCCAGGGCTTCAACCTGATTGTCAGCCAGACCGCCGTGGTGTTTCCGCTCATCGTGCAGGCCCATCGCTTTTTCTCCAAGCAGATTACCCTGGGCGACCTGATGCAAACTTCCCAGGCCTTTGGCACCTTGCACGACAATCTGTCCTTCTTCCGCAATGCCTACGACGACTTTGCCGGTTATCGCGCGGTGCTCAACCGTCTGTCCGGCTATTGCGACTCCATGCAGGAAGCCGCCACCCTGCCACGCCCGGCCATCAGCCATCAGGGCAAGCGGCTGGCGCTGGAAGCCTTCAGCCTGCACAGCCCGGCTGGCGACTGCCTGCTGGACAATGTCTCCATGGAAATTCCGGCAGGCAGCGCGCTGCTGATTCGCGGCCGCTCCGGTTCGGGCAAAACCACGCTGCTGCGCAGCCTGGCCGGTCTGTGGCCCTATAGCAAGGGCCAAATCACCCTGCCAGCAAGCGGTGTGATGTTCCTGTCGCAAAAGCCTTACCTGCCGGGCGGCAGCCTGCGCGATGCGCTGTACTACCCGGCCACGCCGCCGCAAGGCAATAGCGCACAGCTGGAGCAGGTACTGCAAAGCATACAGCTGGGCCACCTGCTGCCCCGACTGGATGAAGAGCGCGACTGGAGCCACAGCCTGTCGCTGGGCGAACAGCAGCGTCTGGCCTTTGGCCGCCTGCTGTTGAACCAGCCGGATATCGCATTTCTGGACGAAGCCAGCTCGGCGCTGGACGAAGGACTGGAAGATGCCATGTACCGCCTGCTGCGAGAGCAACTGCCGGACACCACACTGGTCAGCGTTGGCCATCGCAGCAGCCTGCTGCAATACCATCAGCAGCAATTGCAGATTCTGGGTCAGGGCCGCTGGGAAATACTGCCAGCCTGAACCTGCCCTTTCCGCTAAACGACCGCACGGCCTGCGCCGCTGCGGTCTTTTTTATGTCTGATCACACCCGCCATATCAGAAGCATTTTTTTATGCTGTTTGAAGCAAAACTGCATAATCATCAAAAAAATCAAAACTTTCCTGCAAACGTCGCGATGGGCTGCTATAGGTACATTTACGTAGCACACACTATGTCATTGACGAATAACGATAAGACGAAACACTTGCAAGGAAGACTATCATGGCCATCATCCGACGCCTCATCCTGACCCTGGCCATTGCCCTGCTCGCCCTGCTGCTGGTGGGTGGTTTTGGCGCTTACCAGCAAAAACAGGCCAGCAATCGTTTTGAATACACCGTTACCAACCTGGCCCCCAGCGTGCGTGACCTGAACGGCATGGTGTATGCCTTCATGGATATCCGCAATGCCATCACCCGGCATTCGGTATCGCATACCACCGGTGAAAAATCGGCCGCTGAAGCCATGTCGGGTGAAGCAGATAAAAAACTGGATGATCTGATTATTGATTATGAGAAGAACCTGATTTCGGATGATCATGACCTTCAAATGTTGCAGGACGACAAGGTGAAACTGGCGGCCTATCGCGCCGAGCGCAGCAAGTTCTTTGAGGTTTCACGTGACGGCAAGGATGATCTGGCCGATGCCATGCTGCGTGATGGCCCGCTGAATACCACCGGTACAGAGCTGCGCAAGGCCTTGATCGCCCATACCGAATACAACCTCAAACTGTCACTCGACGCAGTTGCCACCAACAAGGCCGCCTATAACAGTGCCTTGCTGCAAACCGGTGGCGTGATCGGTGCAGTCTTGCTGCTGGTGCTGTTCATGGGCTTCACCCTGTTCCGCACCATCAGCCGTGGCCTGACTTCCATCCAGCACACCATGCAACAGGTCAGCCAGTCGCTGGATTTCACCCAGCGCGCTCCGGTCATCAATCAGGATGAAATCGGCCACACCGCCACTGCCTTCAATAATCTGCTGGGTGGTTTGCAGACCAATCTGAAATCCATCCTGGAAGGGGCGCGCTCGGTTGCAGCAGCCTCGGAAGACCTGTCGCAGACTGCCACCCAGGTGGCTGCTGCGGCCGATGCGCAATCGTCATCGTCTGCCAATATGGCCGCCACCATCGAACAGATGACCGTCAGCGTGAACCACGTGGCCACCCGTGCCGAAGAATCCCGCGACCTCGCGCACAGCGCTGGCAGCCTGGCGCACCAGGGTTCCACCACCATCAGCCAGACCATTCACGACATTCGCGACATTTCCAGCGCAGTGGACAGCGCAGCGGGCAGCATTCGCGAACTGGACACCTATAGCGCACAGGTGGACACCGTGGTGGGGGTAATCAAGGATATTGCCGACCAGACCAATCTGCTGGCGTTGAATGCCGCCATCGAAGCAGCACGGGCTGGCGAAATGGGACGTGGCTTTGCCGTGGTGGCCGACGAAGTGCGCAAGCTGGCCGAACGCACCAGCAGCTCCACCCAGGAAATTTCCTCCACCATCAATGCCATGCGTGACCGCTCGCGCCAGGCCACCGAACAGATGCATGCCGCCGAGGAACTGGTACGCAATGGCGTGAGCCGTGCCGACCATGCCGACCATGCCATCAAGCAGATTGGCGAGGCCACCGGCAATACCGTACACATGGTCACCGAGATTTCCGATGCCATCAAGGAACAGGGCAAGGCCACCAACAATATTGCGGTACAGGTAGAACAGATTGCCCAGATGACGGAAGAAGCGTCCTCGGCAGCACAGGAAGCGGCCAGCAGTGCGCGTCATCTGGACGAACTGGCACGCCACCAGATCAGCACCTTGCAGCAGTACCGCCTGTAAAACACCTTCCTTGCAGTCGTGGCCGCCAGTGTTACGCTGGCGGCATTTTTTTTGCCATTGACCAACGGAACAAAAAAGAAACCCGCCCGGATGCCGGACGGGTGATTCACCGCAAGGGTGAAAGTCTGCCCAGGCCAGTCGCAGCCTGGGCAGTACTTTTGTTATAGCCGCAAATCACAGTGGCGTGCCCTTTGAACTTGACCAGACGCTGACCGGGCCATTAGCATAAACAAATGTTTTACAAACAAACATAAGTTTAATGACCGAACGCGAACAGGAAATCCTGCAATGGCTGCGGCAGAACCCGCTGATTCCGCAGCAGGAACTTGCCGACCAGCTGGGCATCAGCCGCTCGGCCGTGGCCGGCCACATCATGAAGCTGATGCAAAAGGGTCAGATTCTGGGCAAGGGCTATATTCTGGCCGACAGCCCTTATGTGGTGGCGCTGGGCGGTGCCAATATGGATATTCGTGGCAGCACGGTGGCCGCTCTGCGTCAGGGCGACTCCAATCCCGGCAGGATAAGCTGCTCGGCCGGTGGTGTGGCACGCAATATCGCGGAAAACCTGGCCCGGCTGGGGGCGGATTGCCGGCTGATCAGCGCCGTGGGGGATGACCTCTATGGTCGGGCGCTGCTGGAAAGCACCCAGCGCGCCGGGGTTGATGTCCGCCACGTCCTGCTGCTGCCGGATGCGGCCACCTCCACCTATCTGTCCATTCACGGACCGGATGGCGACATGGCCATTGCCATCAATGACATGGATATCCTGACCCGGCTGGATGCCACGCGTCTGGCACCACAGCGCGAACTGCTGCGCCACGCCGGGCTGATTGTGGCCGATGCCAATCTCTCGCCCGATGCCCTGGCCTGGCTGTTTGCCGAAGCGGGCGACACCCCAGTGTTCATGGACACGGTATCTGCCTTCAAGGCCGACCGCCTGCGCCCCTGGCTGGGCCGCATCCACACCCTGAAACCCAACCGGCTGGAAGCAGCCAGCCTGTCCGGCCTGCCGCTGGATACCCCCGCGCAGGCCCCGGCCCTGGCCAGCTGGTTTCACCAGCAGGGCATCCGGCAGCTGATTGTCAGCCTGGCCGCCGACGGGGTGTTTTACAGCCATGCCGACGGTACACATGGCTGGTGCCCGGCCCCGGCCTGCGACATTGTCAACGCCACCGGCGCCGGTGATGCGCTGATGGCCGGCCTTGCCTGGGGCGCGCTGCAAGGCATGCCCTTACCCCACGCCGTGGAACTGGCACAAGCCTGTGCCGCTCTCACCCTGAGCTGTGCCGCTACCAATAACCCCACCTTGTCACTGACAGCCGTACAACAGCTGTGCCCCAATTTGCCTTATCCGGAGCAATCATGAGCCAACACCCTTACCTGGACATCCATCCCGAAGTCGCCGCTGCGCTGGCTGCCGGTCAGCCAGTCGTTGCACTGGAATCCACCATCATCTCCCACGGCATGCCCTATCCGCAAAACGTGGCCACCGCCTTGCAAGTGGAAGCCGAAGTGCGTGCCCATGGCGCGGTGCCCGCCACCATTGCCATCATTGATGGCCGCCTGAAGGCGGGCCTTGGCGCGGATGAAATCGAACTGTTGGGCAAACGTGGCCGGGAAGTGGTCAAGGTGAGCCGCCGCGACCTGCCTTTCATCGTGGCGGGCCGCCAGACCGGAGCCACCACCGTGGCTTCCACCATGATCATCGCCGCCATGGCAGGCATCCGCGTGTTTGCCACCGGCGGTATTGGCGGCGTGCACCGTGGTGCCCAGCACAGCTTTGATATTTCCGCCGACCTGCAAGAACTGGCCCAGACCCCGGTCACCGTGGTGTGTGCTGGTGCCAAGTCGATTCTGGACCTGGGACTGACGCTGGAATACCTGGAAACCCACGGTGTGCCGGTAATCGGCTACCAGACTGCCACCCTGCCCGCCTTCTTCACCCGTGAAAGTGCTTTCAAGGTGGATTACCGCCTGGATAGCGCCGCCGACATTGCCGCCGTAATGCAAGCCAAATGGGCGATGGCGCTGAAGGGCGGCATGGTGGTGGCCAACCCCATTCCGCAGCAATTCGCCATGCCGTCGGACAAGATTGACGCCGCCATCGAACAAGCCCTGCAGGAAGCCAGTGATCAAGGCATCGGCGGCAAGGAATCCACCCCCTTCCTGCTGGCACGGGTGTGCGAGCTGACCGGCGGCAACAGCCTGGCTTCCAACATCCAGCTGGTACTGAACAATGCCCGCCTGGCCGCCGCCATTGCACAGGACTACTGCCGCCTGACCGCCTGAGCACACCCGCCAACGCCCTGCTGCCGACATGGTTGACGCCTGCCGGCAGCAGCGGTGTAATCCTCGCCCCACCCTCTGGAATGCCACCATGTCACCGCTTGAACTCACCCCGCAACTGCAACACTGGCAGCAGCAGCTGATCGGGCTATTGCAACAACAGGAACCGGATGCCGACGGTGCCCATGATCTGTCGCACTTTCACCGGGTATGGGCGGCGGCGCGGCACATCCTGCCGCATCACCCGCAGGCGGATGCCCTGGTGGTGCTGGCAGCCTGTTATTTGCACGATCTGGTCAATCTGCCAAAGAATCACCCGGACCGGGCACAGGCATCGCGGCTAGCTGCCGCCAAGGCCAGTCAGTTACTGGCGGATGCTGGCTTTCCGGCTGACAAGCTGGCTGCCGTGGCGCACGCCATCGAGGCGCACAGTTTTTCTGCCAATATCCCGCCGCAGACCGACGAAGCACGCATCGTGCAGGACGCCGACCGCATGGACGCGCTGGGTGCCATTGGCCTTGCGCGCATGTTCTACACCTCGGGCCGCATGGGTCGGCAACTGGCGCATCCGGACAACCCGCTGGGCGCAGGCCGGGCGTTGGATGACCGTGAATACGCGCTCGATCACATCGAAGTGAAACTGGAAAAGCTGCCCGACATGATGCAAACCGCAGCAGGCCGTGCCATGGCGGTGGAGCGGCTGGCACGCTTGCATGCCTTCCGCCAGCAGTTTGTCAAGGAATGGCTGGCACGCTGAGGCCGTACTTCACGGGATGGGCAAGCCTTGTGGCTGCGGCGTATGATGGGACAAAAGCTGTCAATAACAGAGGAGATGTCCCATGCACTATCACAACGCACGTCTGCTGGAACAGGTCCACGTGGTGGTGGCAGATCTGGCTGCCAGCAAACGCTTTTACCAGGCCATCCTGCATGAGCTGGGCCGCACGCTGAGTGCAGAAGGCGCCGACTTCTTTCGCGCCGACGAACTGCTGGTGACAGGCGGCAAGCCGGAACAGCGCAGCCATGTTCATCTGGTATTCCGTGCGGCAAGCGCGCAGCTGCTGACCGGCTTTGTGGCCGCGGGCCTGGCTGCCGGTGGTCGCCCCGCCCCCAGCCTGGTTCTCGGGGATGACAGCAAGCGCTGTACCCTGCTGGACCCGGATGGCAACCCGGTCCATGCCGTGGTTGATGCCACACCGGCAAGCGAAGACAAGCCCGGCCTGCTGGAACACAAGGCTCCCTTCACCGTGTGCGAATAAACCGGTCATGCCAGCATCCGGGCTGGCCATAAAAAAACGGAGGGCATTGCCCTCCGTACAAGTCTTGTAGCCAGGAGTGTTACAAGAAAACCTGCCAGCCCCGTCATCATCCCGACAGGGCCACATGCATGGGTTACGGTTTATTTCCAGCTTTGCGGGAATTTGTAACCGGCATATTTCTGTTTGGCCCAGTCACTGAAGGCCTTGCTGTTGTAAGCGGCAATCACGTCACGTGCCCACGGCTTGCCCGCATCGGCAGCGCGCACCACACCCCAGTTGACATAGGCGTAGCTCTTTTCCTGGAACACGGCCTCGGTCAGCTTGATGCCGGAACTGGTGGCGTAGTTGCCGTTGATGACGGCAAAGTCCACATCGTTACGCGAGCGCGGCAGCTGGGCGGCTTCCAGCTGGACAATCTTCAGCTTCTTCACGTTCTGGGCGATATCACGCTCGGAAGCGGTCAGCGGGTTGATACCCGGCTTGAGCTTGACCCAGCCCAGATCGCTCAGCATCACCAGTGCACGGGCAAAGTTGGACGGATCGTTCGGCGCGGAAATGGTGCTGCCTTCCTTCACGTCCTTGAGTGACTTCAGCTTGCCCGGATAGATGCCCAGCGGTGCAGTCGGCACCTGGAATACTTCCTTCAGGCTCAGCTTGTGTTCCTTGACGAAGTTGTCCAGGTAAGGCTTGTGCTGGAATACGTTCACATCCAGCGCACCTTCCTGCAGGGCCATGTTGGGACGTACATAATCGGTGAATTCCACCAGTTTGACCGCATAGCCCTGCTTTTCCAGGATGGGCTTGATCGACTGCTTCACCATGTCGCCAAAGTCACCCACGGTGGTGCCAATCACGATTTCTTTCTTGGCCGGGTCAGCCGCCAGTGCCGGACCGGCAATGGCCAGACCCAGACAAGATACGGCCAGCGCCTTGATGACGAATCTACGCATGTGAACTCCTTGCAATGATTGATAAGGGAAAGCAGCTGGCCTGGCTGCCAGGCAGCACACCAGCCGGGTTGCCGGGCTGACGGTGTCGCCCGGTCTGTAGGATTGATTCAGCGCTTGTCCAGCCTGGCGGCCAGCCGGTTGCCCAGCAGCTGGATGATCTGCACGATCACCACCAGCAGCAGTACCATGGCCACCATCACGTCGGTCTGGAAACGGTAATAGCCATAACGGATGGCCAGATCGCCAATACCGCCGCCACCCACCACCCCCGCCACGGCGGAATAGCTCAGAAAGCTGATGGTGAGAATGGTCAGGCTGGAAATCAGCCCGGAGCGGGCTTCGTTCAGCAAGACCTTGATGATGATCTGCAAGGGGCTGGCCCCCATGGCCTCGGCCGCTTCCACCACACCCCGTGGAATCTCGCGCAGGGTTTGCTCCACCAGCCGGGCAAAATACGGAATGGCGGCAAAGGACAGCGGCACGGCAGCCGCCACCGGGCCGATGGTGCTGCCCACCAGCAGGCGGGTAAGCGGCACCAGCGACACCATCAGGATGATGAAGGGGAAGGAGCGCACCAGGTTCACCGTCCAGCCCAGCACACCATTGACCAGACGGTTGGCAAACAGCTGGCCCGGCTGCGACAGGTACAGCCAGATGCCCAAGGGCCCGCCCAGCAGGATGGCGGCAGCCAGTCCCACGCCCAGCATCAGGCCGGTTTCCTGACAGGCCTGCCAGATTTCCGGGGCCATGCCGGCCAGGTCAGCCAATGCCGCAGCAAAAGTCATTTCTTCCATCACGCAGCCTCCAGCAAAGAACGGGCGAGGTCTGAACGGGCATCCACCTTGCCATCGCTCACCTCCACCACTTCCACCACCTGGCCGGCGTCCAGCACGGCCGCGCGGTGGCAGATGGAACGCACCACATGCATTTCGTGGGTGACAATCACCACGGTCACGCCAAAGCGCTGATTGATGTCGCGCAGGCAGTCCAGAATGGACTGGGTGGTTTTCGGGTCGAGTGCCGAAGTGGGTTCATCAGCCAGAATCACCTTGGGACGCGGAGCCAGTGCGCGGGCAATGCCCACCCGCTGCTTTTGCCCGCCGGACAGCTGGGCCGGATAGTGCTGCGCACGGTCGGCCAGCCCGACCACTTCCAGACATTCCGCCACGCGCTGGGCGATATCGGCCTTGGACCAGCCGGCAATCTCCAGCGGGAAGGCGATGTTGTCGGCCACGGTGCGGTTGGCCATCAGATTGAATTGCTGGAACACCATGCCCAGATGCTGACGGGCGCGCCGCAAGGCAGGCGCATCCATGGCGGTGAGGTCCTGTCCGTCCACGATGACGGCGCCGCTGTCCGGACGCTCCAGCAGGTTGATCAGCCGCAGCAAGGTGGATTTGCCGGCACCGGAAAAACCGATCAGGCCGAACACTTCACCAGCGGTGATGGCGAGCGAGGTATCCTGCACAGCGTCGAACCAACCGCCACCGGGGCGGCGAAAACGCTTGCGGATGTTTTGCAGATGAATCATTCAAATACTCCGGAATGCATAAAGCCCGCCGATGACGCTGGCGGGCTTTATGCATGGAATCTTTGAATACTGAAAAGATTATATAAGCAGAAACTGAATTGATACGGGGTCTGCTTACCCACGCTTTAGCTGTTTTACGCCCGCAAGCTGTGTCAAATCGGCGATTAATTTTGGGTATTGAACATCAATTTTCGCTTTACGTCAAGCCTGGTGCAGTATTCCTGCCCTAAAAGCGCAAGCTTTGCAGTAAAACGGAAATTTTGCTGCTGACAAAGCAGGATTACGGCATGGTTTTATCAATCGTCAAATACTGATATTTCATATCGAACATCAGCATTTTCAGGCTGGAAGCAGCGATGCCGTCAGCGGCAAGTGGTCGGACAAACGCGACCAGGGCAGGCCGCGCAGCACATCGGCACTCAGCACCCGCAGGCCGCGCACATAAATGCGGTCCAGCGGCAGCACCGGCAGCCGTGCCGGAAAGCTTTGCGCGTAATGGCCGCGGTGGGTGAGAAACACTTCCTGCAAGCCAGCCTGCTGCAGGCGTTCGCTGGCCTCCCCCTGCCAGTCGTTGAAGTCGCCAGCCAGGATGATGGGCGTATCCGGCGCAATGGCTGCCTCGATGTAATGCAGCAGATTGGCGTATTGCTTGCGCCGGTCGCGGGCCAGCAAATTGAGGTGCGCACACAGCGCGGCTACCGGGCGGTTCCAGCCACGCGGCAACAGCATGCAATGCAGCAAGCCACGGCTTTCAAAGCGGTTGACCGACAGGTCGCGGTTACACCATTCGATGATGGGATGACGGGTCAGCACCGCATTGCCATGGTGGCCGTGCTCATAGGCGGCATTCAGGCCATACACCACCTTGTGATCCAGCCGCCGGGCCAGATAGTGATGCTGGGCTTGTACCGGCCAGCCCTCGTGACGCAGCGAACGCAGCAGGTTCTTGCCTTGAACTTCCTGCAAGAACAGCAAATCCGGTGACTGCATTTCCAGCGCATGGGCAATTTCATCGACCCGCACATGGCGGTTCAGCGGGGACATGCCCTTGTGGATGTTGTAAGTCGTTATCTTGAGTGGCTTCATCATCTATCCATAGCGCAAGCAGCCTCGCTTGTGCCAGTCCCTGGCGCAAATAATGCGCGATTTCCATCCTGGGGGGAGGCAACTTCAGGTATCAGCATGCCAGTCAGCCTGAAGCTGATGCGGCTTGCAGCAGCCAGCTTTATTTCAGGTAGGAGCGGACCAGGCGCATCACCTGGTCGGCTTCCTGCTGCCGTTCCGGGTCGACGTCGGCAGCAATGGCGGCGGGGGCCAGCAAATGCTCGCGCAAATGGCCTTCCAGCACTTCGGCCATCAGGCCATTGACCGCACCGCGTATCGCAGCAATCTGCTGCAGTACCGCCATGCACTCCTGCCCTTCCTCCAGCGCCCGCTCGATGGCGGCGGCCTGTCCCTGGATACGCCGTACTCTGGCCAGTAGCGGTTTTTTTCCCTTTACGGTGTGTCCCATTGCGATTTTCTTTCTCAAAACATACTGGGGGGTAGTATATTGCGGACATTCTCATCCTGATACGCATCCGCATCATGCCACCACTGAGCGAACTGATACAGCAAGGTTCCACCAACCTCTGGCTGTTCATTCCATCCGCCATCCTGCTGGGCGCCCTGCACGGGCTGGAGCCTGGTCACTCCAAAACACTGATGGCGTCCTTCATCATTGCCATCCGCGGCAGCATTGCCCAGGCCGTGCTGCTGGGCCTGTGCGCGGCCTTGTCCCACTCGCTCGTCGTCTGGCTGCTGGCGGCAAGCGCCCTGCACTATGGCAACCAGTTGCTGGTTGAACAGGCGGAGCCATGGCTGCTATTGCTCTCCGGCATCATCGTGCTGGGCATTGCCAGCTGGATGGCATGGCGCACGCGACTGGACAATCTGGCGGCCCGGGCCTGGCAGCACGCCCCGCACGGCGGCAAGATGATCAATACCGGCCATGGACTGGTGGAGTTAGTGCTGGAGGGTAATGACAGGAACAGCGAGGCCTGTTTTCGCCTGTATTGCTACAGCGCACAGCTACGCCCGCAAAAGCCGGCCAGTGAGGTGCAGTACCGGCTACAGGTACGGCGGGATGACGGCCAGCAAGAGGACTACCTCCTGATATCACGAGGGAGCTACCTGCAGGCGGAGCAGCCCATTGCCTTGCCGCACCAGTTTTCCGTCACGCTGCACATGCTGCATGGCAATCATGGCCATCAGTTTGCCCTGCGCTTTGGCCCACCGGCAGCGCGGCGCTACCAGCAGCGCAGTCAGAATCCCGCTGTTGTCGGCAAAGGCAGCATGCTGGCACGGCCGCAACGCGCGTCGGCCCAGGCCGACACCGCCGAGCCGTATCAGGATGCCCATGAAAAAGCCCATGCCGAGGAAATTGCCCGGCGCTTTGCCGGCAAAACGGTAAGCAATGGCCAGATTGCCCTGTTCGGGCTGACTGGCGGCCTGATGCCCTGCCCGGCCTCAGTCACCATCCTGCTGATTTGCCTGCAGCTCAAGCGGGTAGCGCTGGGGCTGACCATGGTGGCGTCGTTCAGCATCGGCCTGGCCATTTCACTGGTGAGCGTTGGCGTGGTGGCCGCCTGGGGAGCACGACGGCTGGGTGAGAAGTTTCATCAGCTGGATGGCACCATTCGACGCCTGCCTTATCTATCCAGCCTGATGATGGTGGTGATTGCAACCGTGATGATGCTGCAAGGTGGCCTGCAGCTGGCCGGCTGAATCAGGCCTTGACCCAACCCAGCGCAATCGGCTTGGCCAGCAGGCAACGATAGCTGCGATTGAGGCCATCGAGCACACGCTGGCCAAAGCGCGGCCAGGCGGCATGCAAGGCCAGCGCATAGGGCAGCGACAGCAGCAACCCACCCAGAATATCCAGCGGCCAGTGCACACCCAGATAAATGCGTGACAGGCCCACCAGTACGGTCAGCAGCAACAGCAGCTGGCCCAGCCTGGCCTTGCCGGCCAGCCAGAAGGCAAAGGCGGTGGTGGCGAAGATGGTGGTGTGGTCACTGGGGAAGGACGGGTCGGCTGCATGGTCGATAAAGCGATACCCCAGGCCAATGGCAAAGGGGCGCGGGTGATCCCACAACATGCCGATCAGCTGATTGCACAGCAAGGCCAGCCCGACACTGAACAGCACCTTCAGCGCACGCTCGCGCTGGGCACGCTCACCCCACAGCCACATCAGCAGCAGCAATACCGGAATCAGCAAAATCAGGTATTTGGCAAAGAAGATGGCCAGCTTGATCATCAGCACGGACGAAGCGGGCGTGGCGTTGATGAGCAGGAAACAAGCCTGATTGAAGCTTTCCAGTGCAAGCATGACAGTATGATGACAATTAACGGAAAAACGGATTGTAACGATCCTGCCGCATGCTGTCCTTGCCTGTTTTGTGACGAAGTTTGTACTGCCCGTGCAAAATGGGCACACTTTGCTTACACAAATACCGATTCCGGACAGTCCATGCCTGTCAACAACACACCGCCAGCACCACGGTCCGTCTCTTTGCGCGAGGCAAGCGCTTTCTGGCTGAAGCTGGGTTTCATCAGCTTTGGCGGCCCGGCCGGGCAGATTGCCATCCTGCATCAGGAACTGGTGGAACGCCGCCGCTGGATTTCCGAGCGCCGCTTTTTGCACGCGCTCAATTACTGCATGTTGCTGCCCGGCCCGGAAGCCCAGCAGCTGGCGACATATATTGGCTGGCTGCTGCACCGCACGCCTGGCGGTATCGTGGCTGGCGGACTTTTTGTGCTGCCTTCGCTGCTGATCCTGATTGCGCTGTCGTGGGCCTATCTGGTATTTGGCCAGCTGGGTGTGGTGGCGGGCATGTTTTACGGCATCAAGCCGGCCATTGTCGCCATCGTGCTGCATGCGGCACTGCGCATTGGTCAGCGTGCCTTGAAGAACCGCCTGCTGTGGGGACTGGCACTGGCTTCCTTTATCGCGCTGGCCGGTTTCGGACTGCCCTTCCCACTGATCATCCTGACTGCGGCCTTGATCGGCGCGCTGGCGGGCAAACACTACCCGGCGCTGTTTGCCGCCGCAGGCAGCGGACATGGCGCAGCGCATCAGTCAGCCGGACCGGCACTGATAGACGATGACACTCCACCGCCTCCTCATGCCCGTTTCAGCCGTGGCGGGCTGGTGCGCGTAGTGCTGGCCGGCAGCCTGTTGTGGTGCGGCCCGATGCTGGTGCTGCTTGGCCTGTTTGGCTGGGACCACCCCTTCAGCCAGATGGGCTGGTTTTTCACCAAGGCTGCCTTGCTGACTTTTGGCGGGGCATATGCGGTGCTGCCCTATGTCTATCAGGGTGCAGTGGTGCAGCATGGCTGGCTGAATGCCGGACAGATGATGGACGGACTGGCACTGGGCGAAACCACACCCGGCCCGCTCATCATGGTAGTGGCCTTTGTCGGCTTTGTCGGTGGCTTCCAGCATGCAGGGGGTATGGTTCCGGGGCTGGCTGGCACACTGGCCGCCTGCCTGGTGACCTGGTTTACCTTCCTGCCATCTTTCCTGTTCATTCTGGCTGGTGGGCCGCTGATTGAAAGCAGCCATGGCAAGCTGTCGCTCACTGCGCCACTGACTGCCATCACCGCGGCAGTGGTGGGCGTGATCGCCAACCTGGCGCTGTTCTTTGGCTGGCATGCGCTCTGGCCGCAAGGCTGGCAAGCCGGGCCGGACTGGCAGGCCATCCTGCTGGCCGTGGCTGCGGCACTGGCACTGCAGCGCTACAAGGTGGGGGTGATCAAGGTGATTGCCGCAGCAGCCGTGGCCGGCTGCCTGCTGCACGGCTAGTCGGCAGGCAAGCCCAGCCGTGTTGCCAGCTGGCGGATGGCTGCGGCATTGGAGGGGGAAAACACCAGCTCGGCGGCCTGTTGCCAGGGCAGCCATTGCTGGGACACATGCTCGCCTTCCGCCAGCCGCACCGCTTGTGGCGCGTCCAGTTGCAGGCCAAACACATATTCATCGTTATGCGTCACGCCGTCCGGGTAGCGATGACGCCAGTGCGGGTAGATTTCGTAGCGGTTGTGCAATTGCCAGTCACTCAGCACATGCTGGTCGGCATCCAGCCCGGTTTCTTCCAGCACCTCGCGCCGTGCTGTCTCCAGCAGGGTCTCGCTGCCTTCACGGCTGCCGGTGACCGACTGCCAGTAGCCCGCCCGGTCGGCGCGTTCAATCAGCAAGACTTCACCGGCTTTGGTGTGAATCACCACCAGCACGGAAACCGGCTGCTTAGTGCCCATCGCCACGCCCTCCGGATGCATCGGCCTTGCTGGCAGCCAGCAAGCCGGCCAGTTCCACCGCCGACTTGACGCCCATTTTCTCGAACACACGGGCACGGTGTACTTCCACCGTTTTCATGCTGATGGAGAGCTCTTCGGCAATCTGCTTGTTCAGCTTGCCCAGCAAAATCAGCTGCATCACTTCCTTTTCGCGCTCGGTCAATTGCGCCAGCATGCTGCCCACCCGCTGACGGCGGCCATGGCTGGCGCGGTTGCTTTCATCCTGTAGCAGCATTTTTTCCACCCGTGACAGCAATACCTCGTCGTCGAATGGTTTTTCCATGAAATCCAGCGCGCCCAGCTTGATGGCAGCCACCGCATGCGGCACATCGCCATGGGCGGTCAGCATGATGGCTGGCGGGCAGTAGTCCAGACCGGCAAGGCGCTCCAGCAGCATGATGCCGGACATGCCGGACATGCGCAGGTCGACAATCAGACCGTTGAAGCCGGTATCCGGGCCGGTGGCCAGGAACTCTTCGGCACTGTCAAAGCCGCTGACCTGGTAGCCCTGACCGTCCAGCAGCCAGATCAGCGCCTGCCGTACCGCGGCATCGTCATCCACAATCGCCAGTCGTTTGCCTGTCATCCCTGCTCTCCCCGGCCGGGCAAGGCCACGGCCACATCACTGACAATACGCACATCCCGCTGCGGATAGGGAATTTCGATACCCAGTTCCTTGAAACGCCGCCAGATGGCCAGATAGATTTCCGAACGCAAGCCCATGAAGCCGTTTTCCGGGTCTTTCACCCAGATGCCCAGCTCCAGATTGATGCCGCTATCGGCAAAAGCCGTGACAAAGGCAGCCGGAGCCGGGTCGGTCTTTACCCGCGGGTTGACTGCCGATTCACGCAGCACCGCCAGTGCCTGGTCCAGGTCTGTGCCGTAATCCACCTGGATGGGCAGACTGATCCACATGGACTTGTCGGAATAGGACTGGTTGATCACGGTATTGGAAATCAGCGCGTCATTCGGCACCAGTGCTTCGGAGCCATCCGCGCTTTTCAGTACCACATAGCGGGAGGTGATGCGGGTGACATAGCCTACCCGGTTATCCACCATCAGGCGGTCACCAATGCGAATGGAACGGTCCAGCAAGATGATGAAGCCGGACACATAGTTGCTGGCAATCTTCTGCAAGCCAAAACCCAGCCCCACACCGACTGCACCACCGAATACCGACAGTACGGTGAGGTCTATGCCCACCACCGGCAGCGCGATGAGCACCGCCACCACAATCAGCAGGGTGCGGGCCATCTTGGCAAACACGATGCGCAAGGACAGGTCCATGTGCTTGAGCGCCATCACCCGCGCCTCGATCACCCGGCTGACCCACAAGGCCACTACCACGATGATCGACACCCACAACATGGCATTAAGGATGGTGAGCAGGTCCAGCCGCGACTTGCCGACGGAGAAGGAAACCGACTGCAGCCAGTCCAGCATCACTTCATCAAAGCCGATGGCCCAGCTGACAAAACCCAGCCACAGCACGGTGGCGATGAAGTGTTCGGAATTACGCTCGAACTTGCCCTGCGGCAGCGCCTGACGCATGACCGCGGTAAACAGCCGGATCACCCCCAGCCAGAACAGCATGGCGGTAAACAGGGGAAGCAGGTGCGGACGCGTATGCATCACCATCATCCAGCCCATGATGCACAACAGCATGGATACCAGCGCAACCAGCGGCAACACCAGCCGGAAGGCGGTATAGGGGATGAAACGGTCGTAACGCTCCGGGTGATGCATGAACCAGCGGCGGAAGGTATTGCGTGCGGCAAACACCCCCAGCAACAGGCATAGCACGCCCAGCAACAGCTGGGTCAGCCCGGGGCCGCTCTGCAGCGCCTGCAATACCACGTCAAAATCCATTTCTTCACGCACAAACAGCATTGTTTTCTCCGTATCGCGCACCGAGGATTCAGGCGCTCAGCACTGCGTCCTGCAAACGGCCTTCCACCAGCCGCAATGTTCGCTGCGCCCGGCCAGCCAGCTCCAGGTCGTGCGTGACGATCACCAGACTGGTGCCCAGCCCGGCATTCAGCTCCAGCATCAGGTCGAACACCTGGCGTGCGGTCTGGTAATCCAGATTACCGGTAGGTTCATCGGCCAGCAGGCAGGCAGGTTCGGTCACCAGCGCACGGGCAATGGCCGCCCGCTGGCGCTCGCCTCCGGACAACTCGCCCGGCTTGTGCTGCAGACGCTGGGCCAGGCCGACCCGTGTCAGCATGCTGGCCGCACGCTCTTCGGCTTCTTTGCGCGGCAGGCGACGAATCAGCAAGGGCATCATCACGTTTTCCAGCGCAGAGAATTCCGGCAGCAGGTGATGAAACTGGTAGACAAAGCCCAGCGACTGGTTGCGCAGCACACCACGCTCGGCCTCGGACAGGCCGGCCAGATCGCGCCCCAGCACTTCCACCACGCCCTGGCTGGGCGTATCCAGCCCGCCCAGCAAGTGCAGCAGCGTGCTCTTGCCCGAACCCGAGGCGCCGACAATGGCCAGCCGTTCACCCTTGTCCACACTCAGCGATACATCGGACAGCACGGTCAGGTTGAGCCGCCCTTCGCTATAGGTTTTGCCCAGATTGCGGCAGTTCAGCACATTACTCATAGCGCAGCGCCTCCGCCGGCTGGGTGCGCGCGGCACGCCAGCTCGGGTAAATGGTGGCCAGCAAGGCCAGCAACAGGGCAATCACGGTAATGGTGCTGACATCGCCCAGCTGCACATCGGAAGGCAGGTAGTCGATCATGTACACCTCGCTGGACAACAGCTTGGTGCCCAGCACGCGTTCGATCAACGGCACGATCACATCCAGATTCAGCGCCACCAGCACGCCACCGGCCACCCCGGCCAGGGTACCGCTGACACCGGCCACCGAGCCCTGGATCATGAAAATCTTCATGATGCTGGACGGTGCCGCACCCAGGGTGCGCAGAATGGCAATATCCGCCTGTTTGTCGGTCACCACCATCACCAGCGTGGATACCAGATTGAAAGCCGCCACCGCCACGATCAGGGTGAGGATGATGGTCATCATGCGTTTTTCGATTTGCACCGCACGGAAGTAATTGGCATTGGTATCCGTCCAGTCGGTCACCTGATCCTGCTGGCCCAGCGCCTGCTGCAGGTTGGCCTTCACCAGCGGAGCCAGCATCGGGTCATCCAGCTTCAGGCGTACGCCGCTGACGGTATTGCCCAGCCGCGACAATACCTGGGCATCCTGCAGATGGATCATGGCCAGCGAGGCGTCGTACTCGAACATGTCCACCTTGAAGATGCCGATCACGGTGAACTGCTTGTAACGCGGAATCATCCCGGCGGGCGTGACCGTGCCTTCCGGGGTGAACAGCGTCACCTTGTCGCCCATGCCCACATTCAGCTGTCTTGCCAGTTCCACCCCCAGCACGATGCCAAAACTGCCCGGCTGCAGCGCCTCCAGCTTGCCGCGCACCATGTGGCGGCCTACATCCACCACCTTGTCCTCAAGCACCGGTTCGATGCCGCGTACCAGGCCGCCGCGTACATTGCCGTAGGCGGAAAACAGCCCCTGACCATTGACGAAGGGCGCTGCCGCCAGCACATGAGTGTCCCGCTCTGCCACTTTGGCCACGCTCTGCCACTGCGGCAGACGGCCATCAAAGGCGGAGATTTCCACATGGGAAGCCACACTGAGGATGCGGCCACGGATTTCCTTCTGGAAACCGTTCATCACCGACAGCACGATGATCAGCGCGGCCACGCCCAGCGCGATGCCGACAATGGAAATCAGGGAGATAAAAGAAATGAAACCGTTGCGCCGTTTGGCGCGCAAATAACGCAGCCCAATCAGGACTTCGAATGGCCAATGCATGCCAGAATGCCTTTCAGGGCTGGTAGGGGTTGTGCAGGCTCTGCATCAGACGGACCAGGAAGTCTTTCACCTGCGCCTCGTCACAGCCCATCAGAATGGCATCTTCCAGCGCGTCCTGCGCCATCTGCTGCAATTCTTCCAGGTTCTCGTTCATGACCTTGATTTTTTCCACGCAGGCCACAATGCCGCCCTGCGGATCTTTCCATACCGGTATGTCGATATTCATTGCCATGGCTGGCTATTCCTGAAAACGCAATGCCCGCACAGGCGGGCATGGAGGTGATGACAAACCGCCAGCTTGTCAGTTGGCGGGTTTCTTCTTTTTGCCGTGGCCGGATTTGGCAGCCTTGGCCGGTTTGCCGGCCTTGTCGGACTTGGCTGCACGGGAAGACTTCTCCGCCTTGCCGGCCTTCTTCTTGCTGCTGGCCGCTTCGGCCACCGGCTTGCACTTCTTGCCCTTGCGGCACTTCATCGTGGGCGCGACTGCACTACCGCCACTGCCCTTGGCTGACACCGTGTCCGTGCCATTCACGTCATCTACCGCAGCCACGGTATTGGCATTGCTGCGATTGATGCGGCGGGCACCGTTCCAGCGGCTTTGCCAGTAGCTTTGACTGAGGCTGACCACTTCGATATTGCGACCGGTGCGCGGCGCATGGATGAACTTGCCATTACCCATATACATGCCGACATGGGAATAGGCAAAACCACGGGTATTGAAGAAGACCAGGTCTCCCGCCACCAGTTCACTTTTATCGACAGGCTTGCCAATGCGGGCCATTTCGGCGGAAGTACGCGGCAAATTGACCTTGAGGGATTTCTGGAATACATAACGGACAAAGCCGCTGCAATCCAGGCCGCTGACCGGCGAATTGCCACCAAAACGGTAGGCAACACCCAACAGGCTCATGGCCTGCAGCAGCAAATCTCCTACAGCATCCTCGCCAGGCGAGGCATACTTGGCAATGGGGTCTTCCGAGGCCTCGACCTTGGGCCGTGCGTCCTGCGCAGTTTTTTCAGGTGCGGCCTGGGCAAAAACCATGACGCCAGCAAGCATCACGGCGAGTAATCGGAGTTGCAATTTCATAGGCCGCACTCTATCGGACAGGGACGGGAGTGTAAAGCCAACTTGGACACCAGATAGCCCATGCTCAGAGAAACTCTTGTTGCAATGCGTGACCTTCCACGCCTGAAGGAAATCAGCGGCATTCTCATCCGCCACGGTCTGGGCGAGTTTGCCCAGCGCCTGCGTCTGCCGCGCGCCATGGAAAAAGCCGGCGAATGGCTGAACCTGCATCTGCCGGATGCCGATGCCGGCCTGCCTACCCCGGTGCGGGTGCGGCTGGCCTTCGAGGAGCTGGGCCCCACTTTCATCAAGCTGGGGCAGATTCTCTCCACGCGGGTGGATGTATTCCCGGCCGAGTGGATTGCCGAATTCGAGAAACTGCAATCCACCGTACCGCCGGTGGATCCGGCCTCGGTACGACTGCTGGTGCAAAAAGCGCTGGGCAAGCCGCCGGAAGAGCTGTTTGCCAGCTTTGATGAGAAGCCCATCGGCTCTGCTTCCATCGCCCAGGTGCATTTTGCCACCCTGCACGATGGCAGCCATGTAGCAGTCAAGCTGCGCCGCCCCGGCATTGTCGACAAGGTGGATGCCGACCTGCGCATCCTGGCGCATCTGGCTACGCTGATCGAGCTGGAATTTCCAGACTCGCGCCGTTTTCAGCCGGTGGAAATCGTCAGCCAGTTTTCCCGCTCACTCAAGCGCGAGATGGACCTGGCGGTGGAAGCACGCAATATGGAACGCTTCGCCCGTGACTTTGCCGACGATCCGCAGGTGGTGGTGCCCAAGGTGTACTGGGATTACACCAATCCGGCAGTCAACGTGCAGGAGCATATCGACGGCCTGTCCGCCAGCCGGCTGGAACAACTGGCCGACAGCGGGCTGGACCCGGTGCTGCTGGCCAGCCGCGGTGCCGACGCGGTGCTGAAGATGATTCTGCTCAACGGCTTTTTCCACGCCGACCCGCACCCGGGCAATGTGTTCTTCCTGGCGGAACACCGCATCGCCTTCATCGACTTCGGCATGGTGGGGCGCATCAGCCATGGCCGACGCGATGAAATCGTCGATCTGCTGGCGGCCCTCGGCGAGCGTAACGAACACGCGATGATGGACGTGCTGATCGAGTGGACCGGCAGCACACCGGTGGACGAGCAGAAGTTTGCCTATGACATCAGCGAATTCATGTTCCAGTACGAACACGTCCCGCTGAAGAACCTCAACATCAGCCAGCTGATCAACGACATCATGGCCCTGATTCGCGACCACGGCATCCTGCTGCCGCCGGACATGGCCATGCTGTTCAAGGCGCTGATCACGCTGGAAGGGCTGGGCCGCCAGCTGGACCCGGACTTCCAGCTGGTGGAACACATCACGCCCTTCGTGCGCGAACTGATCGTGGCGCGCTACCACCCCAAAACCCTGCTCAAGCGCGGCAAGCTCACCCTGCAGGAAACGCTGGGCATGCTCACCGGGCTGCCACGCGACATCCTGCGCCTGTCCAAGGACATCCGCCAGGGCAAGTTCCGCATCAATCTGGACTTGCAGCGGCTGGACAGCTTTGGCAAACAGCTGGACCGCAGCACCAACCGCCTGACCATGGCCATTGTCACCGGCTGCCTGATCATCGGTTCCTCCATCGTGATGACGGTGAACGCCGGGCCCAAGCTGTTCGGCCTGCCCTTCTTCGGCTTCATCGGCTTCATGATTGCGCTGTTCAACAGCGTGTGGCTGATCTGGTCGATCTGGCGTTCCGGCAAGGAGCTGTAAATGCGCTTCGTGTTACTTGTTTCCTTATTGCTGGCCAACAGCGCCGCCCAGGCCCTGCAACTGGTCGAACTCAACTGGCGCGCGCCCAGCGAACTGCAAGCGGCGCTGCAACCGCAACTGCGGCCGGATGAACGACTGAGCGCGATGGACAACCAGCTGATCATCGACGCCAGCCCGGCGCGGGAGGCCCAACTGGCTGCACTGGCCCGCCAGCTGGACGTGCGCCCGGCCAGCCTGCGCCTGGATGTGAGCCAGTCCGGCAGCAATGCGCAGAACCAATCCGGGGTGCAAGTACAAGGCAACATCAGCATCGGCCGCATCATGCCTGGCCAGACAGGTAGCAATCTGGCCCTGTCCGCCCAGCAAGACAGCCGCGCACAATCCAGTCAAGTCCTGCAAAGCCTCACCCTGCTGGACGGGCGCAGCGGCTTTATCCAGCTGGTGCAAAGCCGCCCCCTGCCCTGGCTGATGCTGACGCCGCAAGGCAACCTGGTGCGTGGCAGCAGCATGCAGGATGCCATTACCGGTTTTTATGCCCGTCCGCGGCTGAACGGACAGCGCGTGAGCATCGAACTGGCCGTCAGCCAGCAAGCCTTCAACGGTGTGCAACGCACGGGCAACCAACTGTCCACCACGGTAGAAGGCCGCTTGGGAGAATGGCTGGAAGTTGCCCGCACCACGCAGGACAGCCAGGGGCGGGAAAGCCTGCTGATCGGCGGCAGCCAACAGCAGGGACAGCAAAGCCACAGCGTACGGATTCGCGTGCAGGCCCTGCCCTGAGCGGCATCTTCGCTTGCCGGCAGGCACAATAAGCCACACAACAATGACAATGGACTGTCACGGCGCTTGCATTTGCAAATAGTAATGATTATCATTTGCAAAACTTATCCGGACAGGAGCCACTCATGAACGCAATGCTGGTAGGTGCAGATACCCTGGGCAACATCCCCTCCGTGCTGCAGGAACATGGCATCCAGATTCACCGCCACCTGAGCGGACGCAACAGCTCGCACCAGCGCAAGCTGGACCGTCTGCCGGCAGGAACCGACTTGCTGATCCTATTTACCGATTTCCTCGGCCACAACGTGATGCGTCACTTCCGCTCGCTGGCCGCAGAACAGGATATCCGCTTCATTGCCTGCCGCCGCTCGGTGTGTGCGCTCAAGCAATCGCTGACCGGTGCAGGGCTGTGCGAACAGGCTTGTGCCAGCTGTCCGCAGCATCAGGCACAGCGCAGGCAGGCACACCAGGCCGCATGAGCCAGGCCGCATGAGCAATGAAAAAGCCGACCCGCGAGTCGGCTTTGCTTTGGCCTGTGACAACCCAGGACTGGGTGCGAAACAAGCTATTCGCCGCGTCCGGCCTGGCGGGCCGACTGGCGCAATACTTGTAGCTGATGCGAGAACTGGCGGCAATTGCCGCACATCCACAAATGCACGCGCAGACGCACGTGATCCCACTGGCTCAATGGTTGATCCAGCCCTTGCGATATCAAACGGCTGGCCTGTCGGCAATTGATCTTCATGCCCTGGCCTCCCCGGTCCAGCGAATTTCGAAACATTCGCGCAAGCTCATCCGTGCGCGATAGAGCAGTACTGAACAGTTAGTCGCAGTAATGTCCAGATTGTTACAGATTTCGGTAATGTCCAGTCCCATCACCTCGCGCATGACAAAAGCCATGGCGGTGCGGCGCGGCATCACCTCGGAACAGCGCTCGAACACTTCCCAGAACTGACGGGACATCAAGGACTCCTCCGGCCCGCTCCAGGCCTTGATCTTGTCCTGCCAGTGGCCATCCTTGCTGAACAGGCCGTCAAAATCGCTATCGTCGGTTTCATCCTCCAGCGATTCGAACAGCACCTCCTTGCCCTTGCGGCGCAGGCGGTCCACCAGCTTGAAGCGCAGGATGGAAGTCAGCCAGGTGCGCAGGCTCGATTTGCCGTTGAAACTGTCACCGGATTCCAGCGCCGCCAGCACGGTTTCCTGCACCACCTCGTTGGCGGCATCCCGATCACGCAGCTGCGCCAAGGCATAGCGCTGCAAATAGCCCAGTTCGGCTTCCAGGTCTGCATGGGAAATCATGTTCAGTCTCCACGGCAGTAATCAACCGCATGTTCCAGCCGGTCGACGGTAATGACTTGCAAACCTTCAATCGGCTGACGCGGCTTGTTGGCCGTGGGCACCAGTGCGCGGGTGAAGCCCAGTTTGGCCGCCTCTTTCAGGCGCTCCTGGCCGCGCGATACCGGACGCACTTCGCCGGCCAGCCCCACTTCACCAAATACCACCAGTTTTTCCGGCAGGGGCTTGTTACGCAGCGACGACACCATGGCCAGGATGACGGCCAGATCGGCCGCCGGTTCGCTGATCTTGACCCCGCCCACGGCGTTCAGGAATACATCCTGATCGAAACAGGCCACGCCGCCATGGCGGTGCAGCACCGCCAGCAACATGGCCAGCCGGTTCTGCTCCAGCCCCACGGTGAGGCGCTTGGGTTGCATGCCGTGACAGTCATCCACCAGCGCCTGCACTTCCACCAGCAAGGGGCGCGTGCCTTCCTGCGTCACCAGCACGCAAGAACCGGGAACATCGTCGCGGTAGGACGACAGGAAAATGGCCGAGGGGTTTGACACGCCCTTGAGCCCGGTTTCGGTCATCACGAACACACCCAGCTCGTTGACCGCGCCAAAGCGGTTCTTGATGGCGCGGATCATGCGGTGACTGGAGTGGGTATCGCCTTCGAAATACAGCACGGTGTCCACCATGTGTTCCAGCACGCGCGGGCCGGCCAGCGAGCCTTCCTTGGTGACATGGCCTACCAGCAGGATGGTGGTGCCGGTCTGCTTGGCCATGCGGGTGAGCTGGGCCGCACATTCACGCACCTGCGATACCGAACCGGGCGCCGAAGTTACCTGCTCGGTGTACAAGGTCTGGATGGAGTCGATGACGGCGACTTCCGGCTGCTCTTGCTTGAGCGTTTCCAGAATGGCTTCCAGGCGGATTTCCGCCAGCAGGTTCACCTGGCTGGGGTCAACCGCCAGCCGTGAGGCCCGCAGGGCAATCTGTTGCGGCGATTCCTCACCCGACACATACAGCACCTTGCGCCGCTTGCCGATTACCGCCAGCGCCTGCAACAGCAGGGTGGATTTGCCAATGCCGGGGTCGCCGCCGATCAGGATGACGGCACCACGCACGATGCCGCCACCCAGCACGCGGTCCAGTTCGTCGATGCCGGACGGGTCACGCGGCACTTCTTCGGTCTTGACCTCGGACAGCACTTGCACACGGGCATTGGTGGTGGACCACGACTGGAAACGCGGATTGCTGCTGGCGGGCGTGGAGACGGCCTCTACCAGGGTGTTCCAGGCGGAACAATGCGGACACTGGCCCTGCCATTTCGGCACTTGGCCGCCGCACTCGGTGCAGCTGAAAACTGTTTTGGTTTTTGCCATCAGGAAAAGCGCAGGAAGGGGTTCAACCGGGATTGGCGTTGTTGGCGTTCTCTGCCGGAGCCTCGCCACCGGCTGCCGGTTTGTTGCCATTGAGTTGCTGGATGATGTTGAGCAGGCGTTTCTGGTCTGGTTCGCCGCTGCTGCTGGCCTTGGATTTGGACTTTTCACCACCGCCATTCTTGCGAATGGCCGCCAGAACGGCGGCCACTTGCGGATCGGTCTTGGCTTCTTTGTCCGCCTCTTCACTGGTCAGCGGCGGCGGCGAATTGGCCACCGCACCCTTGGGTGACGTGGCCGCACTGGATGACTTGCCTTCTGCCGGTGAACTGGCAGCAGCTTTCGCGGCAGAAGCTTCAGCATGACCGGCGGCACTGTCTGCCGGTGGTTCCATGGTATCCAGCTTGTTCTTGGCCATGTACTCGTTCATTTCACGCCAGCCGGCGTAAATGGCCGCGGTATCGGCATCCGGATTACGCCGGAAACACTCTTCCAGCGAGCGGCCGGTCTGACGACAGGCGGCACCGAGTGCCTTGTGTGCCTCTTTGGACAGGCCGGATACATTATTGACCCAGTTGCAGCCGGCCAGCACCGCCAGCAAGGGCAGAATCCACAGACTCTTCATGCATTACCCCCATTTGCCATCCGCCGCAGCCACACAGGCCACGGCGCAGATGCAGCTTATTCGCCTTTTTTGCTGCGCAGGTCCAGCTCGATGATTTCGCCGCTGCGACCCTTGCTTTCTGCCGACAGCCAGTACAGCAGATAGGGCATCAGCGTGGCCAGGTCCGCCCGCTCGCTCTTGGCTTCACCCGGGTGGGTGCGATTGCGCTGCGGCGAATTCACCGGGCCCGGAATCAGCTGGTTGACGCGCAGGTTCGGGTAGACGTCCCATTCATCGGCGGCCACCTTGGTCAGATAGTTCAAACCGGCCTTGGACGCGCCAAAGCCACCCCAGTAAGCCGCAGGGTGCAAGGAATGGCTTTCGCCCATGAACAGTACCGATGCATCCGGTGATTCCTTCAGCAGCGGCAGGCAGGCGCGGCTCAGCGCAAACGGGGCCACGGTGTTGATGCGGTACTGGTTCATCCACTCGTCGATGCCCTGGTTGGACAGTGGCGACAAGGCGTAAAAATGCGATGCGCAATGCACGATGCCGTCCAGTCGGCCCAGCGTCTGCTTGATCTGGAAAGCGGCATTGCCCAGTTGTTCGTCAGTCGCGGTCAGCAAGTCCAGCGGTATGGCTGCCGGCTCCTTGCCGCCTGCGGCCACGATTTCATCGTAGACCTTCTCCAGCCCTTTTACGCTGCGCGCCAGCAATACGACATCCGCACCATGTGCAGCAAACGTCAGCGCGGCTTCCCGGCCCACCCCTTGCGTTGCGCCCGTCACCAGAATGACGCGGCCTTCCAGACAATTCTTGGCAAATGTTTGGTTCATTTTGTTTTTTCAGCTGTGAGTTACCTGCCGGCAACTCTTGATGATGGCAAATCCTGCATTAACTGGCGGGCCGCGGTAAGACCGCTGCGCACCGCACCTTCCAGCGTGGCGGGATATTCCGGGCACAGCCAGTCCCCCGCCAGATAAACCGATTGTACCCTGCTACGGCAGTGTGGTCTTGTCAGACCCACGCCAGAGGCAAAGGTGGCGCGCTTTTCCACGATCAGCTGCCGCTCCAGCGGCACCAGCCCGTTGAGCGCCGGCAACAGCACCTCGACATCCGCCTGCACCCGGTCCAGCAAGCTGGCACGATCCAGGTTGCGCACCGCGGGCGGTGGTGCGCTGATAACAGCGGCCAGCAAGCCTCGCTCACCCGACAGCGCCTGGCGGTCGAACAGCCAGTCCAGCGTGCCGCCCTGCAAACCCGTCATGGGGACCGGCATGTTGATGTCGGCATCGTAGCGCAGGTATGCGGTATATATCGGCCAATAATGAAATGCCTTGATCTGACTTTGCAGTTGCGGCTCCTGCAGCAGTTCGGCCGCATGATAAGGTGCCACCGCGACGATGGCAGCATCAAACCGCTCACCATCCACCACCACACCCTGCTCTGCCGGATAAATCTGTGCGACCCGTACGCCGGCACGCCATTGCAGGCCTTGTTCGCGCAGCCAGTCCAAGGCCGGGCCAGGAAACAAGGCAGTCAGATCACTGCGCGGCAACAGCAGGTCGCTATCGGCACGGCGACCGCCCAGGCTGTCGCGCAAGGTGGTGGCCAGAATCTGCATGGAAGCCAGCTCCAGCGGGGTATTGAGCGCCGACAGCACCATGGGACGCCAGAACTGCTCCACCAGATGGGCCGACTGCCTTTGTGCGGTCAGCCACTCGGCAACCGTGATGTCTTGCGCCAGGCGCCAGCCTTGCCAGCGCAAGCCCTGCAAGGCACGAGCCAGTTGCCATTTGTCCCGCCAGCCAATACCGCTTGCCGTCAGCAGGCCGGCCAGCACATGCAAGGGGGCAGGCCAGCGCGGGCATTGCATACGCATGCCGCCCTGGCGCTGCCAGAGCAGCGGCAGCCGCAGCATGGCCTTGGCATCGTCAACGCCCACCTTGCGCATCAGTTGCAGGCAATCGCGGTAGGCACCAATCAGGATGTGCTGCCCATTATCCAGCAGACTGCCAGCACTATTCAGGCGGCGGGCCCGGCCGCCAGGTTCGCGCCCGGCCTCGAACAAGGTCAGCTCGGCCTGACCGGCCAGCTCCACCGCGGCGGCAAGCCCGGCCCAGCCGGCACCGATAATGGCAATCCTCGGTCTGGCCTTCATCACAGCATCAGGCCTTGTAGCCCAGCGTCCAGGTGCGCCATGCCAGCCACAGTTTGCGTACTGGCGTCAGCGACAGGCGCTGGTTCAACACCTTGGCCGGGCCATCCAGCTGGATTTCTTCCAGCGTGGCGCGGTAGATGGCGGCCATCAGCAGGCCGGGACGCTGGCTCTTGCGGTCCACCACCGGCAGCAGCGCCCAGGCGCGGCGGTAATATTCACGCGCGCGTTCGATCTGGAAGGACATCAGCGCGGCAAATTCCGGACTTTCCTTGTAGCTCATCAGGTCGCTGGCCGGCACATTGAAACGCTGCAGCTCTTCTACCGGCAGGTAAATGCGGCCACGGCGCGCGTCTTCACCAACGTCGCGGATGATATTGGTCAGCTGGAAGGCAATGCCCAGTTCATGCGCGTATTTCAGCGTTTGCCGGTCCTGGTAGCCGAAAATCTGAGCTGCCAGCTGGCCCACCACCCCCGCCACGCGATGGCAGTACAACAGCAGGTCCTGGAAGCGGTCGTATCGGGCAAAGTCCAGGTCCATCTGCATGCCGTCGATGATTTCTTCCAGCAGGTTCTGCGGCAGGTCCAGCGCGCTGACATGCGGCTTGAGCGCCAGCATCACCGGATGTTCGGGCTGGCCGTGGTACAGCTTTTCCACTTCACCTCGCCACCAGGCCAGCTTGGCGCGGGCAACGTTTTCGTCGTGACATTCATCCACCACGTCGTCCACTTCGCGGCAAAAGGCATACAGCGCGGTAATGGCATCGCGGCGGTCTTCCGGCAAGAAGCGGAAGCTGTAGTAAAAGCTGGAGCCGCTGCTGGCGGCCTTGTCCTGACAATACTGCTGCGGCGTCACACGCCTCTCCTTTGTTGCCGACGGGTCAGCCTGCAGCTTCCCATCTGGGTAAGTATGGTTATCTGTTATTTGGCGCGCAGCGCACGCCACAGCATGTAAATCCAGTCGCGCCAGGTCAGTACCGGGCGCTGGCGGAACACGTCGCCGCCGCTGTCGTGCAGCTTTTTCAGGATGCGCTCGCCGCCCATGATGACAAGACGCAGCTCCAGCCCCAGGCGGCCCTTGAGCACCTTGCCCAGCGGCGCACCGGCTTGCAGCATCTTGCGGGTGCGTTCAATCTGCGCCAGCATCATCGGCCGCCACAGGCCGGTGGCATCGCGCCCGGCAATCTGCGCTTCGCGGATGCGGAATTTTTCCAGATCATCCAGCGGAATGTAGATGCGGCCCTTGTTCCAGTCCACGCCGACATCCTGCAGGAAGTTGATCAGTTGCAATGCCGTGCAGATGCCATCGGACATGGCCAGGCTGCGCGGGTCGTTTTCACCATACAGTGCCAGCATCAACCGCCCCACCGGATTGGCCGAGCGGCGACAGTAGTCCACCACTTCGGCAAAGCTCTGGTAGCGGGTTTTCACCACGTCCTGGCTGAAGGCCGACAGCAGGTCATAAAACGGCTGCAACGGCAGCTGGTGCTGGCTGATGACGGTAGCCAGGTTGCGCATCAGCGGCATGGCCGGAATACCGCCATCGCGGATGACATCCAGCTCGTCACGCAAATGCGCCAGTTCGCGCAGGCGTTCGTCAGGCAGCTTGTCACCTTCGTCCGCCACATCATCGGCATAGCGGGCAAAATGATAGATGACATGCACGGCGCGGCGCATGCGCCGTGGCAGCAAGATCGACCCGACCGGGAAGTTTTCGTAGTGACCAACCGACATCGGCAATCCAACCCTGTCATTGCAGAACCGGTGATTATAGCGCAGGGGCAGCGCTAAATTTTTTTTCGCAGATCCCTTTACAGCCGCGGACAGCCTGTCTATACTGCGCCCCACTGTGAACGACAGACACGGGGCTATAGCTCAGCTGGGAGAGCGCTTGCATGGCATGCAAGAGGTCAGCGGTTCGATCCCGCTTAGCTCCACCAAAGGTCTTCACAGGTTTTGCCTAGGGTCCCCATCGTCTAGAGGCCTAGGACATCGCCCTTTCACGGCGGTAACCGGGGTTCGAATCCCCGTGGGGACGCCAAGAATTCGATGTAGTACCCGTGGGGGTATAGCTCAGCTGGGAGAGCGCTTGCATGGCATGCAAGAGGTCAGCGGTTCGATCCCGCTTATCTCCACCACAATTCAGATACTGATGATATCGCCTGACGGGTTTCATCAGTCCAGCATTACGGGGGTATAGCTCAGCTGGGAGAGCGCTTGCATGGCATGCAAGAGGTCAGCGGTTCGATCCCGCTTATCTCCACCACTACACAGTCAGCTGACCGATGGCTCCAGACCATCAGACAGACAAAGCAATACGGGGGTATAGCTCAGCTGGGAGAGCGCTTGCATGGCATGCAAGAGGTCAGCGGTTCGATCCCGCTTATCTCCACCAACACAAAAGCCGGAATCACACGATTCCGGCTTTTTCTTTGCCTGCGTCACATGGCTGCCGTCCCCGGCGGCCCCAGCAGCGGCACCAGCTGTGCCAGCCTTGCCTGTACCTGCAACAGCAGCGGATGCTGCGCCATGCCAAAGCCCTCGCCCACCAGCGCCAGCACAAAGCGGATGCCGTGCAATACCAGCACGGCGGCTTCTTGCTCTTGTGGCAGCAAGACATTGTCACCAGGCCGTTGCCGTCGCCGCCGCTCCGCCACCCGCGGCGCAAACGCTGTGGATGGCAGTTCTCCGGCCTGCCTGCTGTACAAGCGATAGGGCAAGGGCCAGTCATCCACCACAACGGGCTGCCGCCCGGTCAGCTCCTGCAGCACCTGTCCCCATTCCTCAACCAGACGCACCAGGCGTTCCAGCCCGCTCCTGGCCTGTCCTCGGCCACCCTGCATCATCTGCTCGCGCAAATGCTGGACGCGCCGCAACAGAAAACGCAGCTTGGCCAGAGCCAGCTGACGCGCGTCTTCATCCCGTCCGCTACCGGCACGTCGTGCCAGATCATCCAGCATGGCCACCCAGTCCAGAAACTCTGCCAGGGCCACGCTTTCCTCTACGCCATCCCGGTCTGGCATGCGCCGTGGCAGTTTGCCACGCCGGGCCTGTGGTTCAGCCATGGTGTTGAACCAGACATTCTGCTTGGCGGTGATTTTCATCGCGATGCCTCACTCAGCGGACTGCCCACCACATTTTCAATAAATATTTGTTTTATTTTAAATCTATCGACCAGTATCGAGAATACTTGAATCGTTGAGCAGCAAACAGCGTAAGCAGCATGAAAAATGCCAGCGCATGGCGCTGGCATCGGGAAGTGCGGCAAAAACGGAATGATCAGGAAAACAGCATGTGGCCCAGCTTGGCGGCCTTGGTATCCAGGTAACGATCGTTATGCGGGTTGCGCCCCACCATCAGCGGCACCCGCTCCACCACGTCGATACCGGCGGTCTTGAGGGTTTCCAGCTTGCGCGGGTTGTTGGTCATCACCCGCACGCTCTTGATATTCAGCGCATCCAGCATGTGGCGCGCCACGCGGAAGTCACGCATGTCCGCCGGGAAGCCCAGTTGCTCGTTGGCTTCCACCGTGTCCGCCCCGCCATCCTGTAATTTGTAGGCGCGGATCTTGTTGATCAGACCGATACCACGACCTTCTTGCCGCAAATAGAGCAAGGCACCACGGCCTTCCTTGGCAATGGCTTCCAGCGCAGCTTCCAGCTGGAAACCGCAATCACAACGCAAGGAGAACAGTGCGTCACCAGTCAGGCATTCCGAATGCAGGCGTGCCAGCACCGGCTCACCATCGGCCACGTCGCCCATGGTGAGCACCACATGTTCGCGCCGGCTGTCCTGCTCCTCAAAGCCATGCATGGTGAACACCCCGAACGGCGTAGGCAGCTTGCAACTGGCCACGTAATCAACAACGGGTTCAATCTGCGGGTTGGGATATTGCGCGGCCATGCTTGCTCCGGAATCTGTTCGGGAAACTTCGCGCTTGCTACGCGAAGCCATGTGGTGGGGAATATTCCGTAACTGAGGGCAATTTACGCCTTTTCAAGCGGCGGCATGGCAGCAAACGGTGCTGCCAGCACAATGGCCAATGCCGCCAGCCATACCTGACGGCTGGCATCAAAGTAGCTCAGCTGACTGGATTCGGCATCCAGAATACCCAATACCCGGTCATGCTCATCCACGATGGGCAGGCAGACTTCGCTCTTCACCTTGGGGTCGCATTCGTAGTAGCCACCACCTTCGGCGCGCCAGGCGGCGACATCGTCAATCAGCACGCCCCAGCCGGTCAGGCCAACGCGGCTGTTATTGCTGCCTGCGGCAAATTCTTCGGTCAGCGGGAATTCAGCCCGGCTGGGCAGGCCCTGATAGGCCAGCTTTACCAGACGGGCATCCTTGCCCTCACCGGCGCGGCGATAAATGCCCAGCCAGTCTGCACCGATCTTCTGGTTGACCGAATCGACCAGTGCATTGAAATTGGTCAGCAAGCTGCGCGCAGCTTCGGTTTCGCCGCCAAACCATACCGACAGGTCGTACGGTTCATCAGCCAGCTCTTCTACCAGCGAGCAGGCACCGTCTTCGCTCAGCTCGGGCACCTGGTAGCGGAACAGATCGCGCTGCACCGGGGGTTTTTCCACATCCAGCACGGCCTGCAAGGTCATGACGGCAATTTGCAATTCGGTTCGATCTAGCTTCAGGCCCTGTTCACGCAGGTAGTCGGTCAGCTGGCGGGTCGGTATCATCAATACTCCTGGCATTGCTTGGAACACAGACAGCCAAACACGGCCAGGCTGTCTGATAAAACGCGTTAGCATACCAATACTGCCAACAAAAGTCGCCCTTCCCTCTGCCTGCATCGCTGCCTCATGACTGCCATCCATATTCCGTTTTCTCCGCTGCGCATCCGTGCGGGTCATCGCACCATCTCCCTGCTCCGACAACACGGCCTGCCAGCCGACCGGGTTGGCAGCCTGCCCGGTGCTGCCGGAGGCCCCAAGGCGATTGGCTTGTGCGGGCTGGATCAGGCGGTGTTCGGCTGGCTGGCCGACAGCCCGCGCCCGCGCGAGCTGGTGGGGGCATCCATCGGCAGCTGGCGCTTTGCCTGTGCCATGCAGGCAAAGCCGCAACAAGCGCTGGCCCGGCTGGCCGAACGCTATACCGCGGAATGCTATGCCGACGATGTCGACATCGCCGTCATTACCGCACAAACCCGGCAGATGCTGCAGGACATCCTCGGCCCGGACGGCCTGCAAGCCATCCTGCACCACCCGCATTACCGTTTGTCCTTGCTGCTGGTGGCATCGCACGGTTTGTTAAGGCATGAGGCACCGGCCTTGCTACTGCCCGGCCTGGCCTTTGGCGCCACGCTCAACGGCCTTCGCCGCAGCTTGCTGCGCCACTGTTTCAGCCGGGTGATTTGCCACGATGCCCGCAGCAGTCTGCATTTTGTTCCGCACGATGGCCTGCCCACCCGTTTGCTTGCGCTGGGTGAACATAATCTGGCTGCCGCGCTGATGGGCAGCGTGGCCATACCGGGGGTATTGCACGGGGTAAGCATGCCGGGCGCGCAAGCTGGCGTATACCGGGATGGCGGCTTGCTGGATTACCACCTGGACCTGCCCTTTGCCAGTCAGGATGACATCACGCTGTATCCGCATTTCGGCCCGCGCATCGTGCCGGGCTGGTTCGACAAATTCCTTCCCTGGCGTCAACACCAGCCGTCCAACCACAGCAATACCCTGCTGCTTTGCCCTTCCGCCGACTTTCTGGCGCGACTGCCTGGCGGCAAGCTGCCGGACCGCAGCGACTTCAAGCGCTTTCGCGGCCAGGACAAGCTGCGGCAGCAGCAGTGGCGCACCGCCTGTGCCGAAAGCCAGCGCCTGGGGGACGCCTGGCTGGAATGGCTGGCGCGCGGCTGCCCGCTGGATGTGGTGGAAGCGCTCTAGCGATTGCGGCTGGATGACCAAACAAAAAGCCCCCGAACGGGGGCTTTGGCTTGCAGATACGGCAATCAGGCTCAGCCGGCACGGCCCAGCTTGAAGTTCTGCCACAGGCGGGAATAGATGCGCAGGGTTTTCGGGTCTACCGACTTCATGATGAAGCCCTTCTTCACATCGTCAGCCGTCGGGAAAATGCTGCGGTCAGCCAGATACTTCTTGTCGATGAAAGGACGTGCAGCCAGGCTACCCGGTGCATAGGTCACCTTGTTGGCATTGGCTGCAGCAACATGCGGGTCCAGCGTGTAGTTGATGAAGGCCAGTGCGTTGGCAACATTGGCGGCATCCTTCGGAATGGTCATGCTGTCCACCCAGAAGGCAACACCGGACGACGGCATCAGTACCTTGATGTTGACGCCGCGCTTGGCTTCTTCGGCACGACGCTTGGCGATGTTCAGGTCGCCACCGTAACCCATGGCCAGGCAGACGTCGCCGTTGGCGATGTCATTGATGTAGCCGGAGGAAGAGAACTGGGTGATGCTGCTGCGGATGGCCGCCAGTTGCGGGGCAACGGCCTTGTAATCAGCCTCGTTGTTACTGCCCGGCTGTTTGCCGTAGTAATGCAGCACCTTTGGCAGTACGTCGGAGGCGGAATCCAGAATGCTCACGCCGCAGGACTTCAGCTTGGAAGCATATTCCGGCTTGAACAGCAGGTCCCATTCATTGGCCGGCAGCTTGCCACCCAGGGCCTTCTTCACCTTGTCTTCGTTGATACCCAGGGTAATCACACCCCAGAAGTAAGGCACGGCAAACTTGTTGCCCGGGTCGGATGCTTCCATCAGCTTGAGCAGGGCCGGGTCCAGGTTCTTGTAATTGGGGATCTTGCTCTTGTCCAGCGGCTGGAACAGACCACCCTTGATGCCTACTTCCAGCACATTGTTGGACGGCACGGTGATGTCGTAGCCGGAGTGACCGGTCACCAGCTTGGCATTCAGCGTTTCCATGCTGTCGTAAACGTCGTAACGCACCTTGATGCCGGTTTTCTTGCTGAAATCCGGTACGGTGGTCGGTGCAATGTAGTCAGACCAGTTATAGATGTTTACGACCGGTGCGCCGGCCTGAGCTGCCAGTGCAGTGGCGGCCAGCAGGCCACCGATAATCATTTTTTTCATTGTTTCCCAACTCCTTCGGTACAGGTTTGTTGCATCATGCCTGTTTAGCATATCAGTACATTTGTGATCAAATCTACCATTTCCTTAAACAGCCTTCATCCGCTGCTTGTGGAAAATGCCATGCAGAATGCAAAAAGCCGCCAAATATGGCGGCTTTCACGCGTACAGGCAAGTGTAGTCGGCCTGTGTTCAACTTAATGTCGCGCTTCGCGCACGGCGGCAACCAGGTCGTAATCGAACAGCTCGTTGGCGTCCTCTTCATCAAACACATAGTGCTGGTTGCAGTAGTCGCAGACAATTTCCACACTGCCCTGCTCCACCAGCACCTCACCCACCTCCTGACCGCCCAGCATCTTCAGCATATTGCCCACGCGCTCGCGGCTGCAATTGCAGGAAAAGCTGACGGCTTCGGGTTCGAACACCCGCACGGTTTCTTCATGGAACAGGCGGTGCAGGATGTCGGCTGCCGGCAGGGTCAGCAACTCGTCGGCTTGCAGTGTGCCACCCAGAATGCGGACGCGGTCCCAGCCTTCCGGCTCGCCATGGCCGTCGGGCAGGCGTTGCAGCAGCATGCCGGCTGCGGTGCTGTCATTGCTGGCCAGTACCAGACGGGTATCCAGCTGCTCGGAACGCAGCATGTAGTTTTCCAGCATCTGGCCGATGCTGTCGCCTTCCAGCGCCACAATGCCTTGCCAGGTTTGCGACTTGTCCAGCTTGGGTTCGAGCGTGATGACAAACTGTCCGGCACCACCCAGCAAATCCAGAATGGGAGCTTCGGGCAGGTCGCCATCCCACTTGGCAGTAGCGCGCACCGTGCGGTCATGGTTGCACTCCACCACGGCCAGGCGCAGCGGGCCGCTGCCATGCAATTGCAGGATGAGGGCACCGTCAAATTTCAGGTTGGCCGACATCAGCTGCGCAGCTGCCATCATCTGGCCCAGAATGTTCTTGAGCGGTGCGGGATAGGCACGGCGGGCCAGCACCTGTTGCCAGGCGCCATCCAGACGGACCAGTGCGCCGCGCACCGGTGCGCCATCAAACAGGAATCGTTGCAAAGTATCGTGTTGGCTCATGTTTATTCCTTGGCGGTGTCTTCTGCCACTTCTACGGTATAGACGGTCATCGGCAAGCAGGAATTGACGTCGAATTCACAACCGGCACGTACACCCAGCTCGGCAATTTCACGCGCGGTCAAATCCTGCTCGTAAGCGGCAAACATCGCGCCCATGGCGAATTTGCGTCCCGAGCCTATCGCCCAGAAACGCGAAAACTGGTAGATCTCGCGCATGGGGTAAACACCGAAAATACCGTGGGGATTGGCAATCACCACCATCATCTGGCTGGATTCATAAGGGTCTTCCTCGTCCTCTTCCGGACGCAGGTAAAACCCGTCTTTCAATTTGGGATGCAGCTTGCGAAAGGTATCGAAAATGCCTTTGCGGCTGGAGAAATCCTTTTTCTTCAGTTCCTTCAGCGCACCTTGCAGCACCAGGTCATGGGCGGCAGAACCGGAAATGGCAAGATAGCTGTCTCCATGCTGGAAAATCTTGTTATGGAAACAGTCGTAGTTGGCCAGTAGTTTCTGGTCGTCACCAAAGGTGGTCTGGCTGTCGGCGGCAATGGCAATCTGCCCGCCTTTTCTTACTGCCACAATGGTTGTCATTGCCGGATGCGCCTGCTTGCAAGGGAAGGGGCTAATATAGGGCCGCATGGCAAAAATGCAAGCCTGCCGCGCAACAGGCAACAAGCCGACTTGCGTCGGCCTGTAACCCTGACTGCCCAGCCCTGCTTACAGCACCACGGCGGGCTTTTTCACAGGCTTGAGCTTGTTACCGGCTGAATTATAGGACTGCGGATTCGTCACATTCTGCGGCTCGGCCTGCTGCTCCACTGGCATGCCCTCCTTGGGCGGCAGGGATAGCCAGCGCACGGCGGCCAGTTCACCCGGCACACCGGGCTGGTGCTTGCAGGTGAGGCACACCGGTTTGCCGCTGCGCTCTTTCAAGGCCTGATCCACCCGACGCCCCACCACGGCAACGCCGTGGGTGCGCTGCCACTCCAGCAGGCTGTCGGCCAGATGAGGGAAGGACGGGTCATCCTGCTTGTAATGGTTTTTATAGGCGGTGAGCCACAAATCGCCGGCCGGGTCCTGATTCAGCAATACCGTCTGATAGGCAATGGTGACCGCCGCGCCCTTTTGCACGGCATCGGCCAGGCTGAGAGCATCCGGGTTCTTCAGACGGATGCAGCCATGGCTGCGAAAACCGGGAACGGAAGCCGGCGCATTGGTACCGTGAAAACCCAGCCCCAGACGAGCCTCGCCAAAGCGGATGAACACCGGGCCCAGCGGATTATCCGGCCCCGGCGGCACCACGGTGAGCACCGGCTTGCCCTGGTTCTTCTGCTCTTCCTGAATGGATTTGGGCACATGCCAGCTGGGATCGCGGTACACCCCGGTAATGGCATAGCTGCCAATCGGGGTCTGGGTCAGCATCTTGCCGACCGCTACCGGATAAATCCTTTGCAACTGGCCGTCCTGATAAAAAAACAGGCGAGCCTGCGGCAGATTCACCACCAGATGCTGACCGGCCTGACTCAGCTGGATATCAGGCTCGGGCATGCTGGCAGCCATGATCGACGCAGAGGAGGACACCCAGACAGCAGCAGGAACAAGAAAGGAAAGCGACAACTTCATTGCGCACCAGACCCATGGTTTTTCACGAAAAACATGATAACAGAAATCAGCAAATCCCCGCCCCGGCAAAAACCCCTGCGCAGCAGCGCATATTTTGAGAAAATCCCGGTTTTACGCCTGATTTCCCACATCAATACAATGACTCAGCAACAGACCATTGCTCTGGTCGAATCCCTTGACCACGAAGGCCGCGGGGTCGCCCACGTCGACGGCAAGACCATTTTCATCGACGGTGCATTACCTTATGAAAAGGTAATATACAGCGCATACCGCAAAAAACCCACGTACGAAAACGCCGACACCACCAGCGTGCTGAAGGAAAGCTTCATGCGCACCACGCCGCGTTGCCCGCACTTCGGGACCTGTGGCGGCTGCTCGATGCAGCATGTGGAATTCACCGCCCAGGTGGCCATCAAGCAGCGCGTGCTGGAAGACAACCTCAAATTCATCGGCAAGGTTAAGGCTGAGCGCATTCTCACCCCGATTGCCGGCCCCACCTGGCATTACCGTCACCGCGCACGCCTGTCGGCCCGCATGGTGCCGAAGAAAGGCGGCGTGCTGGTGGGCTTCCACGAAAAGCATTCCAGCTATATCGCAGAAATGCGTGAATGCCATATTCTGCCGAAAAACATCTCCGACATGATCATGCCGCTGCGCGAGATGATCGCCAGACTGTCGATCAACAGCCGCATGCCGCAAGTGGAAGTGGCGGTGGGCGACAAGGTGGACATCCTGGTATTCCGCAATATGGATGCCATCAATGCCGCCGATGAAAAGCTGCTGCAACAGTTTGCCGACACCCATCGCCAGCCCGATCGTCCGGTACAGATCTGGCTGCAACCCGGTGGCCCGGACACCTGCTACCCCATCTACCCGCTGGATGCACCGCGCCTGACCTACAGCCTGCCGCAATACAGCGTGGAAATGCCGTACTACCCCACCGAATTCACCCAGGTGAACCCGCAAATCAACGCGGTGATGGTGTCACGCGCGCTGGGCTTCCTCGACCCGCAGCCGGGCGAACGCATTGCCGACATGTTCTGCGGCATCGGCAACTTCACCCTGCCCATTGCCCGCTCCGGTGCCACCGTGCACGGCATGGAAGGCAGCCAGGCACTGGTGAAGCGTGCGGTGGAAAACGCCACCCACAACGGCCTGCAGGACAAGGTGAGCTATGAAATGGCCAACCTGTTTGAAGTCACGCCGGAAAGCTTTGCCGCACTGGGCAAATTCGACAAGATGCTGGTCGACCCGCCACGCGACGGTGCCATCCAGCTGCTCAAGGCCATGACCGACGACACCGCGCCGCAGCGCATTGTCTATGTGTCCTGTAACCCGGCCACGCTGGCACGCGACGCTGGCGTACTGGTGCACACCAAGGGCTACACCCTCAAGGCGGCAGGCATCATTAACATGTTCCCGCACACCGCCCACGTGGAGTCCGTCGCCTGGTTCGAAAAAACCGGCCCGGCCAAGAGCCTGAAGGAAGTGGCTGACATGGAAGCCGCGGAAGAAGCCATCCGCGAAGCCAAACGTCAGGCCCGCAAGCAGCAGGAAGCCGAGGCAGAAGCCCGTAAACAGGCAGAACTGGCGGAAAAAGCCGCTGCCAAGGAAGCCCGCCGACAGCACTATCTGGCCAACAAGGACTACTACGACGCCCGTAGTGCTGCCCAGCAGCAGGCACGAGATGCCGCTGCCGCTGGTGAGGATGGTGGCGAGAAGTAAGGGGCAATAAGGGAGAAAAGAGCCGTTTTTTGTGTAACCAGTTACACAAAAGTTACACAAAAACGGAGCTGAAAACCCTATGCAATCGCCCCTTTCGGACGCATTCATCCAGCGGCTTACGCCCGCAGAAAACGGCCGACGTTACGAGGTCAGGGATACAAAATTCCCTGGCCTCGTTTTGCTGGTAGGCAGGCTCAAGCGCACCTTCTACCTGCATACAAAACTCAATGGCAAACAGGTCAAGATGCGCCTTGGTGAGTTCGGCGCCCTGACCGCAGGACAAGCAAGAATAGCCGCACAACAGGCGCTGGAACGCCTGAACGAAGAAACACTCCCCCGCTCTCATCCCCTCACCCTGCAAGCCATCTTCGATGAGTATCTGGCAGCACGCAGACTGCGGCAGGACTCAGTTGATTCCTACCGCAAGATTGCCAGGCTTTACCTTTCCGACCTGATGCCACTTGCCATCAACAAGATTACCCCTGGGATGTGTCTGGAACGCTATGTGAAGCTGCGCAATGACAAATCGCCATCGAAAGCCAATGATGCACTGCGTGTCCTGTCCATGCTGTTCAACTACGCGGCTGCCGTGCATGAAATGGTGCTACCCAACATCCGCAAACGCGTGGTGATTGCGGGCGCCTATCAAAAAACACCAGCCCGCTCCTCAATGCTGGATGAACGTAACTTGCGAGCCTGGTTTGATTCACTCAAACCCCGCCCATTGCATTACCGGGTCATGCTGTTTCTGGCGGTGACCACTGGGCTGCGCCGGGCTGAAATCGAACGGCTAAAATGGCGAGATATCGATACGAGAGAGGGCCTGATCATTGCCCGGGAAACCAAGAACCACCGAGACCACATACTTCCAATTGGCGAAGGACTGACTACCATTCTGCGCCGGTATTGGGAGGTGCAAAATCGGCCAAGTCCTGAAACAGCCGTATTTGGAGCACGACCAGATCGCTGGGCTGACCTTGCATCACGCAAAGGAGGGATCAAATTCTCCTTGCACGCACTGCGCAGGACTTTTGTCTCTTTAGGAGTCTTAGTGACCGGCAATATTTCATTGGTCAAACGCTTGGTGAACCATGCATCCAGCAATGTCACCGAGTTCCACTACGTCCGGTTTGTAGATCATGACCTCAGGAAAGCGATGCAGAAAATCGAAGCCCGCTTCCTTAGGCATGTAAATCTTGAGGAGCTTCTACCAGAGTTATTGCTAAACCTGATATCCAATCCCTGTCATCTGCAAGTTGATCACCCTCTTGTCGAAGATCTTACTTCCTGACTGGTTAATAAATGATGGCAGAAGATACACGCAGCCATTGAGCCTAGCCGCAATGCAAGTGGGAATAGCACGAGCAATTCCCACTGCTAGCCAGTCCAACCGACTAAGACAAAGACTCCGCCTTTATCAGTCGCACTCGGATTTCATTGATGATCTGACAAATGGCTTGAAGATGTATTTCCGCACCTGCGCCTTCAGCACTCTCCCATTTCAAAGCCCGTTGATGAATGAAGGCAGCAATACGCAGTGAGTCCAGATCCGCCAGTGGCAAGCCATGCCTTTGGATACGATCAGCGATCAAAAGGCAGTCTTCTATTGTTCGGAAACCGTCATAGCCGTCATAGGAAAGGCAGAATGGAAGCAACTCAGCCTCTTCGGTGGTGGCTTCAGGTAAATCTGCCAATCCCAGTTCACCGTTGGAGATCAATGGCCAACCGGTATCAGAGATGACCGGATTGCTGAATACATTGAAAGCTGGGGGCCAAGGTGTAACGCCGTCATCGGGGAAGCCATTCTGGTAAAAAGCCGGTAACTCCCCATGCTCGGCCCTGCCGAGCACATCGGTGAACCAGCCGGCATAAGCCCAGTCCTGCCCCTCGATACGGCCAGACAGCTCAGGAAAACGCTCCAGAACCTTGCGTGCAAGAGCACGTGCATCGTCGTGCTGGCAGTCATCCCAGCCAAAATAGGCCTGTCCTTGTGTGGACACATACTCGGGCCATATGCCATGCCCTCTCCAGCCATCAATACCAGTCGAGCTGGCTGGAAGCAGACGACAACGCCATTCCGAGCCATCCGCAGACCAGCCTGCACTGATTCGTAGTTGCTGATAGCCAGCCTTATGCAACTCATGAACTGCCGCCAGCAACCTCGCGCCGCGTCGAGCGACAGGCTCAGCAGGCGCAGCCTCTGATATCAGTCGCAAGCTGGCCTGATGTGCAGCATCACCAGACTCTGAAACTGCCTGGGCCTGTGAAAGGACAGCAGCGATAAGGGCAGACAACTTACGATGACCATCAAATGGGCTAGAGGATGAAATACCAGCGGCCATAGCCATAAACTGACTTGCTGACTGCTCACTTTGCAACAGCTTTGCAATCGACTGTGGGCTGATCACCATATGCTTTGCCGCCTGAATTGCCTGGAAGGTCGCCCATCCCTCTTCCACGTCGCTATTCAGTTGGTCAGCCATTCGGCTGAATGCTGTGGGTGAAAGGTATCCCGGTGGGGGCTCGACACGCCGCCTAACTCCTGATGACAGCTTAACCAAGCTCCAGATCGAATCATCTTCTGAGCAATTGTTAAATGCATCTGGCAGGTAACCCGACTCAAGTGACTGCTCCAGTGCATCCAGCCAACTGCCCATTTCTGGCGATACATCGCCCTCGCAAGCTTGCCTCAGCTCTTCAGGCACACTCGCCATAATCGCCATGGCCAGTTTCTTGACCGACACATTTTGGTGTAGATAGCCACCGCTATGATCAGCCAGAAAGCGAAAGCCATTGGCAGTGCTGTATCTATACAGAACCCAGCCCATGTCACCCTGTAAATGGTATTCACACCGCCAGTGACATCCAGATGGAGAGGCGTAAGGCAGAATCAGCAGCCGACCATAGCCATGACGAATCAGCCAGATGGCTACCTCAATCACTTTACGGGCAGCCTTCATGGTTTCACCCATTGGGAACGCCCGGTTTACTTCCAGCAACTCATCTTGTTTCATAACGCATCCGGTCAGCAGGCTCTTTGCCAGCAATTCACCCGGCACAGCAAACGGCCAGGCATGCTTGACGACAATCAACCGTGGTCAAATTATTCATATCAGATATTGCCATCATACTGCTTCAATGCGATCATTCCTACGACCTTAAAGTAAACTTTTTGATCTGCGCATTACGATCATTTTGATTACTTAAATGGTATCATCCACGCCCCACCCAACCCGGAGCCTACAGTGCCATCCTCATCCCGGCCCACCGCTGAGGCAGTGGAGATATCGACTGCACAGAAAGAGCGACTGGCTTATCTGGAGATCAAGGTTTTCTTCTGTGGCATCCTGCGCCGAGCGGACCTTGAATCACGGTTTGGCATTGGTTCTGCCGCAGCCACCAGAGACTTGGCGGTCTACCGCGAACTGGCTCCGGATAATCTGCAATACGACCACAACCAACGCGTATATCAGCCCGGAGCTGTGTTCCAGGCAGTTTTCCCGTTTAACAGTGAACGCATCCTCAGCTGGCTATTGCAGGGCTTTGGCGATGGGCTGAATGGCCCACGCAAATCCATCCCTTGTGAAGGCCCGAACAATCTGGTGGCTCCGGATCTGCACCAGCTTGCAGCCATCACCAGAGCCATCCATGCCGGCAAGGCCATAAAGGCAGACTACCTGTCACTCAGCACCGGCCCCAGCCAGCGCGAGCTGGTGCCGCTGGCCCTGGCCGACAACGGCCTGCGCTGGCACTTGCGCGCATACGACCGCAACAAAAACGCCTTTCAGGACTACGTGCTCACCAGGCTGTGCAATGTGGAGATGCTGGAGAGCAAAAGCAGCGAGGCAGAACAACTTGCTGCCGATGAGCAATGGCAGCGCATTGTCGATCTGGAGCTGGTGCCGCACCCAGCCATTCAATGGCAGCAGGCCGTTGCTGCTGATTACGGGATGGTTGATGGCCGTCTGCGCCTGAAAATCCGTGCGGCACTGGCAGGCTACGCTCTGCGTCGCTGGGCGGTGGATTGCACACCGGATGCCCGCCTATCCGCACTGGAGCACCACCTCTGGCTGAACAATCCGCAAACGCTTTACGGTGTGCGCAGTGCCAGCCTTGCCCCCGGATACCAGCCAGGGGGGCCGGTATGAGCCTATACAACGCCGAAGTGTCCGCCGGGTCACTGCTGCCCAATGAAAGCCGCAAGCTGGCAGAACTGCTGCTGACAGAGCCGGATAGTGCTACCTGGACGCATGCCATCAAGGTGGACAACATCCTGCAAAAAAACAGCCCGGCTACTGCCATGCGCATGGCTCGGCTGATCCGTAACCGACTGGAAACGCTGGATGCCAAGGGCTGGCTGATGATTGCTGATGGCACGCCAGAGCTGCGTCTGCAAATGCTGCTGGTGGCCGCCATTCGCCACAGCCGTCTGCTGGGCGACTTCATGATTGACGTCTATCGCAGCCGTCGCCGCCGCATGGAAACCGAACTCAGCCCAGGAGATTGGGACGCATTCCTGCATGAATGCATGCAGCGTGACCCATCGGTCGAAGAATGGAGCAGCAGCACGCAGATCAAGCTGCAACAAGTGGTGTTACGCATTCTGGCCGAAGCTCGCTACATCGACAGCACCCGCACGCTGCACCTGACGCCCCCTTTACTACATCCGCGTGTAATCAGTTATCTGGCAGCACAAAAAGACTACTACACGCGCGAAGCTATGGAACTTGCCTGATGACCGAACTGGAAAAGCAACGCTTTCATGACCGCCTGAACCAGATCCTGCCCAGGCTCACCTCGGACGACCTGCTGAAAAATCGTGGACTGGGCAATGAAATCGGCTTTCACGTATTCGATTACCCTGCCGAATGCGAAGAAGAAATGCGCGATTTTGTCAGCACGGTCATCGAGCCCAACCTTGCCAAACAGGGACTGCGTTTTCACACGGTCAATCTGTTCGACCTCAGCATCCAGTTGCTGCAAGAGCGCAAGCTGCTGGATAAGGCCATTACCATGCAGCGGGAAAAAGGCAACGACGCCGCCATGCCTGGCCTGCGTTCGGTGCTGAAAGAAGACAAGCTGGCTAAACATCTGACAGAGAAGATTGATGTCGGCCAGCAGGATCTGGTGCTGATGACGGGAGTTGGCGCTGCCTACCCCATGGTTCGACTGCATACCTTATTGAGCGCACTACATGCGCATATGAGCGATACCCCGCTGGTTATCTTCTATCCCGGTCGTTACGACGGGGTCAGCCTGCGTCTTTTTGGACTCTCCGCGGAACGCAATGACGCGAATGCCGCGTATTACCGTGCGTTCCAGCTACTCAAATCCGGAAACTAACTGATCATGATTATCCGCGAGCTTTTTGTAAAACAGATCGACCGTCCCATCAATGGCGTCATCAAGGCTGATGACCGCGAAAGCATCTGGCAGGAGCTGGATGAATACGTTGTCACTGGCCAGCTTACCGGCTACATGCGGCAATTTTTCGATGCCTATCTGGCAGGTATCGACAACCCCGGCAACCCGGTTATCGCCAGCCACATGGGGGTTTGGGTATCCGGCTTCTTTGGCTCCGGTAAGTCCCACTTCATCAAGATTTTGTCTTACCTGCTGGAAAACATTGAAGCGACTAACCCAGACACCGGAGAAACACGTCGTGCAGTCGGTTTCTTTGACCAGAGCAAGATTCCGGATGCCATGTTGCTGGCCGACATCCAGCGTGCCGTGCGCAACCCGGCCGATGTCATCCTGTTCAATATCGACGCCAAGGCCGACAGCAAATCCGACCGTGACGTGATCCTGCAAGTCTTCCTGCGCGTATTCAATGAAAAGCTCGGTTTCTCCGGCGATGCACCGCACATTGCCAATATGGAACGCCACTTGGTGGAGAAAGGTGCTTATGACACCTTCAAACAGGCCTTCCAGGACAGCTATGGCAGCCCGTGGGAGCAAGAGCGCGATGCCGTAGACTTCCTGCGCGACAATGTGGTGGAAGCCCTCTCCAAAGCGCTGGGCATGACCGAGGAGTCTGCCGGTGCCTGGTTCGACTCTGCCCGTGATACCTACCGCATCAACATCGAGAGCTTCGCCAAGCTGGTCAACGACTATCTGGCCACCAAGCCCGACAATCACCGCCTGATTTTCCTGGTGGACGAGGTGGGTCAGTTCATTGGTGACAACACCCAGCTCATGCTCAATCTGCAAACCATCACCGAACAGCTGGGCACGCTGTGTGGTGGCCGAGCATGGGTGGTGGTTACCAGCCAGGAAGACATCGACGCTGCCATCGGCGAAAACAACAAGTCCAAGACCCAGGACTTTTCCAAAATTCAGGGACGCTTCAAGACCCGCCTGTCGCTGGCCAGCTCCAATACCGATGAAGTAATTGGCAAGCGCTTGCTGGCCAAGACAGAAGCCGCCCACGTAGAGCTGCGCGATGTCTTTGCGGCAAAAGGCGACATCATCAATAACCAGCTGGCGTTTAGTGGTGACACCGTTTCACTGCGCCACTATCGCGATGCCGCTGACTACGTCAACAACTACCCCTTCCCACCCTACCAGTTCTTCATGCTGTCCAAGGTGTTTGAAGCCATTCGCCGTAACGGTGCTACCGGCAAGCACTTGTCCAAGGGTGAACGCTCCTTGCTGGATGCCTTCCAGAGTGCTGCCACGCACCTCGCCAACGAAGCCATTGACGCCCTGGTGCCGCTGTATGACTTTTACCCGTCGATCGAAAGCTTCCTCGACAGCACGGTGCGGCACAGCATCGACAATGCGGAAAAGGAAATTGGCGGCGCACTGGAAGCCTTTGACCACCAGCTCCTCAAAACCCTGTTCCTGATCCGTTACATTCCGGAAATCGTCAAGGGCAGCGTGGACAACCTCGCCACCCTGTGTGTGGACGAAATAGACTGCGACAAGCTGGCGCTCAAGCGGCGCATCCAGGAAAGCCTGGCACGGCTGGAAAAACAAAGCCTGGTCAGCCGCAATGGCGAAGAATGGATGTTCCTCACCAATGAGGAACAGGACATTGCCCGCGAAATCAGCAATGAAGCCGTCAGCCATGACGACATGAACCGCAAGCTGGGTGAGCTGGTCTTCGATCAGGTATGGCGTGGCAATACCAAGGTAAGACACCGCGAAAGCAAGGCCGATTACGAATTCAACCGCATGCTGGATGGGCGCTTGTATCGCAACACCAGCCACGAGCTGAGCCTGCAAGTCATCACCCCGCTGTTTGACGACTATAGCCTGTTCAATGACAGCAAATGCCGCCTGCTGACCGCCCAGCCCGGCCTGGCCATCATCCGGCTAAACGATGCAGATCGCCTGTATGCCGAGCTGCAAATGCTGAAAAAGATCGACAACTACATCGAGAGCAAATACGAGTCCGCCAGCCTGGCAGCCAAGAAGATTCTCGGCTTCAAGAAGGACGAAAACCGCACCCGCGAAGAGCGCCTGCGCGAACAGATCGACACCCTGCTGTGCGATGCCGTGTGCTATGCCATGGGCGAAGCCATTACCATCAAGGCAGGCAGTGCCGGCACGGTGCTGGATGAGGTCATCAATTATCTGGTAACCAACACCTACAACAAGCTCAACTTCCTGCAACCTTGCAACGATGCCTTCGAGCAGATCCGGGCAACCTTGCAGGCAGACTCGGTAGAACAGCAATCCTTGCTGTCCAGCACGGATGTGCCGAATGCAAAGGCACTTGAAGCCGTGCGTGAATTCCTGCTCATCAAGGCCAGCAGCACCCAGGTGATTCTGGAAGATGTGGTCACCCACTTCAGCGGCATCCCTTATGGCTGGAAACCGACCTGGGAAATCGTGTTGCTGATTGCCCGCCTGTTCATGGCCGGTGAAATCAAGCTGATGATGGATGGTGACGACCTGGAACCACGGCAGGCCGTTGAGCCACTGAGCAAGGCCATCCGCTTCAGGAATGTGTCCATTCTCAAGCGCAAGGTCACCGGTGCGCTGGAGTTGAAAAAAGCGCGTGACCTTTACAAGCAACTGTTCGCCCAACTGGCACGGGAGGACGAAGACGGCCTGGTGAGCGACTTCCGCACCCGCCTGCAAAACTGGGCAAGCGAGCTGGCCACTTATCAGATCCAGGCCAAGCAGCCTCACCATCCTGGCGCGGACGATATCGACAAACTACAGGCACAGATCAAGAAGCAACTGGCCATCCGTGATGCCTTTGCCTTTATCGAAGCGCTGAACGAGGACAAGAACAGCTGGCTGGATGCAGAAGAAGACCTGCGCGACCTGCAAGACTTCTACAAAGCCGATGGCCAGATCCAGACCTGGAGCAGACTGCTCAAGGGCTTGCGCGTCTTCGAACAGAACAGCGACAAGCTGCGCTCCGATGACAAGGCCAGCCCCGCACTATCCAAGCTGGAAAGCATCCGTAACAACACCCGCCCCTACGGTCAGATCAAGGATATTGATGCCCTGCTGGCCACCGTGGATGCCGTAAACCAGCAATTGATTGATGACAAGCGCCAGCATGCACTTGGCAAGATCGAAGAGCGTATCAACAGCGTGCAAGCGGATCTGGATGCCATCCATGCACCAGCTGATTTGTGCAACCGGGCGCTGTTGAAATTGCAAAAGCTGAAGGCCGAGGTGCAGGCAGAGACCGGTATTCCCAGAATTCTCTACCTGCAAGGCCAAGCCGCCACCTTGCAATCAGAAGCAATCGACCTGATTGCCAACCATCAGCAGCAACTGCAACGCCAGCAGCAGCAAGCACTTGAGCAAGAGAAAAAACGTGCGGCTGAAGCAGGCAGCAAGGCCGCCACGGCCAACACAGCCCCGACCGCAACGGTAGCGGAAGCTCCAGCACCCCAGACAGTGATCAAGATCGTGAAAACGGTGAAATCGGTGCATGCCGCCAGCCTGCTCAGCAGCGACTTCCTGGAAAGCGAAGCCGATGTCGATGCTTACCTGAGCAAGCTGCGCAGCGAACTGCTGAAGGTGGTGCAGTCCGGGCAACGCGCGCGGGTGGAATAAAGCAAAGTTAGCCGTTACTCCCCATGCCGCTGCCGCTGTCTGACAACCGGTATGGGGAGCACATGAAATCATTATTGGGAAAGAGTGTGTCATGACCGTGCAGATCATTATCGAAGACCATGTAGTTCCCCAGCTGTTCACCTCCGCCATCGAGGCTTACGAGTTTGAACACAAAACGCACAAACGCGTCAAAGGCAAAACCGGGCTGGAAACCTATGGCCTGCTGTGGGGCTATGTGCTGCCAGAACGTAATGGTCAGGCCACCCGCGTGGTGGCCACCCTAGCCACCATTGAAACATCTGCCCTGCGCCATGAAGACTCAGTAACACCGGATCTGGAGTCCCTGCGCATGAAGCGCGACTTCTTCCAGCAATACTGGCCGAATCTGGAGCTGGTAGGCACCTTCCACTCCCACCCTTATGACAACCTGCCGACGGTGCAGGAAATCAAAGGCTGGCGTGCCAGTGTGGGCGACAAAGAACACTGGCCTTGGGTTCACCAGGAGCTGGCACCGGAACTCCCCCACATGGCACACCTGATTGTCACCATCACCGGGCTGGAACGCCGTGGCCGTGCTGCCCCCAAGGAACTGGACAATGGCGAGGCCGGCACCGGCTTTGTGCTGTCGTCCGACTATCGCAAGTTCTGGATCAAAGGCTATGCCACCGAGGCTGTCATGGATGAAGACGCCGTAGAAGCTGACTACAGCTTCAACACCCTCGATGACATCCAGCTGGACATTCCTTCGCTGGTCAAACGCTTCCAGTAGGGCAATAGCCTGATCAGCCCCAAGCCGATTAACGAACTCTCAGGCCAGGCAACACGGCACTGGCCTGCAAGCAAATACCATGAACAAATCTGCTCTTAAAACCTACGCCCCTCAGGCCCGTCGTGACTTCATCGACATGGTGACCAGCCGTGCCGCCCAGCTTGGCCTGGCCGATCACAAAGGCGTGCTGATGGTAGACCCCTGCACCGTGCAGGGCGATGTCGCCATCATCGCTGGGCAAGCCTTTCCGGCCAAATACCATGGCCTCCGCCAGCAGCTGATCAACCGCCTGCAACGCGATGGCTTTGCGGCGACCATGGAGGCCATTGCCTACACCTGGTTCAACCGCATGGCCGCGCTGCGCTATATGGAGTTGCAGGATGGCTTCCTGCCCCACGGCGTGCGCGTGCTCAGCAGCAGCACCCCGGATGGCCTGCCGGACATCCTCAGCCACGCGCTGGAACTGGCTGGCAGCGGTGAGCTGCCCGGCATCAGTGCCGAACTGGTTGGCCAACTGAAGCTGGCCGGCAAGGATGGCGAACTCTACAAGCGCCTGCTGGTGGCACAGTGCAATGCGCTGTCCAGCGCCATCCCCTTCCTGTTTGAACGCATTGACGACGAAACCGAACTGCTGCTGCCGGACAACCTGCTGCGTAGCGACTCGGTAGTGCGCAAGCTGGTCAACAGCATTGAAGAAGCCGACTGGCAGCAGGTGGAAGTGATTGGCTGGCTCTACCAGTTCTACATCAGCGAAAAGAAAGACCAGGTCATCGGCAAGGTGGTGAAGAGCGAGGACATCCCCGCCGCCACCCAGCTGTTCACCCCCAACTGGATCGTCAAATACCTGGTGCAGAACAGCATCGGTCGCTTGTGGCTGCAAGCCAACCCCGGCTCGACACTGGCCAGCGAATGGGCCTATTACATCCAGCCCGCCGAACAAAGCCCGGAAGTGCAAGCCGAGCTGGAGCAACTGATCCAGACCCGCATCGCCGAAGACGGCGACACGCTGAACCCGGAATCTATCACCGTGCTGGACCCGGCCTGCGGCTCCGGCCACATCCTGGTGGAAGCCTACGACCTGCTCAAGGCCATCTATCAGGAACGCGGCTACCGCCTGCGTGACATCCCACGGCTGATTCTGGAGAAAAACCTTTACGGCCTGGACATCGACGACCGCGCCGCCCAGCTGGCTGGCTTTGCGCTGCTGATGAAAGCCCGCGCCGACGACCGCCGCCTGTTCGACGAAACACCCAAACTCAACGTCCATGCGCTGCAAGACAGCCACCAACTGGATACAGCTGCACTTGCCGACACCATCCTGGCCAGCGCCCTGCAACAGGTAGGCAGCAATGGTGGCGACCTGTTTGGTGGTGGCTCAAGCCAGCAACAGCACAGCAGCGGCATTACCAGCCACGACCTGCGTGAGCTGATCGACTTCTTTGCCTACGGCAAAACCTTCGGCTCCCTGCTGACCCTGCCTGCCGCCTTGGCAAACAAGCTGCCCAAACTGGCGGCCCTGTTGGAACAGGTAGCCCAAGACATCAATAGCACCGGTGGGAATAGCGCAGCGGAAGTAATCCAGCACTTTCTGCGCCCAGCCCAAGCACTGGCGGCACATTACGATGGGGTAATTGCAAATCCTCCGTATATGGGTGGCAAGGGTATGAATGCCCCAGTCAAAGAGTTCGCAAAAAAGAACTTCCCTGACAGCAAGTCCGATCTGTTTGCCATGTTCATTGAGCGCGGATTTGACTGGTGCAAATCATCCGGCTTTAACAGCATGGTTACGATGCAAAGTTGGATGTTCCTGTCGTCATATGAGGCTATGCGTGAAAAGCTACTGTCAGAACGCACTCTCTCGAATATGGTTCATATGGGTAATGGTGTGATGGGTATTGCCTTCGGCACCGCCGCATCCGTTTTCTGGGGTAAACACGTAAGGGATTACGAAGGTAGCTTCTCCTACTGTGAAAGCGACGACGTGAATGAGAACGGTGCACCGAGAGAGTTTCCGGCAAGAAATGAACGCCTTAAAAATGCCAAACCGGATGACTTCAAGAAAATTCCAGGAAATCCTATTGCATACTGGGCGGAGACGGGCATAAAAAATGCATTTTTCAAAAACATGAGCCTATCTACACAAGCGACCCCCAAGCAGGGCCTAGCCACAGGAGATAACAATAAATTTCTTAGAAACTGGAGCGAAGTTTCATTTCATAAAATAAATTTTAACATCTTAAGTTACAAAGAATCTATTTCCGAAAAAATAACATGGGTTCCATACAGCAAAGGCGGAGGCGAAAGAAAATGGTTTGGATTTAATGACCACATCGTGTTCTGGAAAAATGGAGGAGAGCAGATAAAAAATTTCAAAGACGAAAATGGCAATGAGAGATCTAGATTTCGGGGATACGATTATTACTTCCAAAATGCGGCCACTTGGGGATTAGTAACATCAGGAAATTTCTCTTGCCGCTACAGAAACAACGGCTTTGTTTTTGACATAGGAGGGATGTCACTCTTCTCCGAAAACAACCAAAGTCTATACTTCCTAATTGGCTTCTTAAATTCGAAGATAGCCTCAAAAATGCTAAAAATAATAAATCCAACATTAAATTTCCAAGCTGGGGACATAGGAAGACTACCGATCCCCAGCAAGACCAACAACAAGGAGCACATTGCGGCCCTGGTCGAAAAATGCATTGCAATTAGCAGACAAGACTGGGACTTATCTGAAACCTCATGGAATTTTAAATTCCACCCATTTATAGAACTAAAACGCAACAACATAAAATCATCATGGAACGAACACAACAAAGAACGTAAAAAATATCTTACAGAATTAAGACTACTAGAAGAGGAAATTAATCAGGAATTCATTGAATCATACGAACTACAAGATGAACTATCTCCAGAAGTGCCAGAAGAACAGATCATCCTCACTCGCGCCGACCGCGAAAAGGACATGCAACGCCTGGTGTCTTACGCCACCGGTTGCATGATGGGTCGCTACAGCCTGGACGAGCCGGGGCTGATCTACGCCCATTCCGGAAATGAAGGCTTTAACCCTGTGCGCTATGCCACCTTCCCTGCGGATTCTGACGGCATCGTGCCGGTGTCTGACATGGCCTGGTTTGCCGATGATGCCACCTCACGCGTGATCGAGTTTGTCGAGACAGTATGGGGCAAGGAAACCTTGGCAGAGAACCTGGCCTGGCTGGCGGAGAGCCTGGGGCAGAAAGCTGACGAAAGCCCGGAAGAGGCCTTGCGCCGCTACATCGCCGGCAGCTTCTTCAAGGATCACTGCCAGACCTACAAGAAGCGCCCGATTTACTGGCTGTTCTCCAGTGGCAAGCAAAAGGCTTTCGAGGCTCTGGTCTACCTGCATCGTTACAACGAGGGCACGCTGTCGCGCATGCGCGCCGAATACGTGGTGCCGCTGACCGGCAAGATGGCCGAGCGCATCAAGCTGCTGGAAGATGATGCCGACAAGGCCAGCTCCGCCCCAGCGCGTAAGGCGATCGACAAGGAAATCACCAAGCTGAAAAAGAAGCTGGAAGAACTGCGCCTATACGACGAAAAACTGCGCCACTACGCCGACATGCGCATCAGCCTGGATCTGGACGACGGCGTAAAGGTGAACTACGGCAAGTTTGGTGACTTGCTGGATGGGGTAAAAGCCATTACTGGCGGTAACGGAGACGAGTGAGACCCAGACCATGAAACTAAGCAATTTTGGATTGAGCGATATGGAAATCAAGTTCCGGGAAGACGCGGATCTTAATGTGCTGCAACATGCCAGCAATGCAGACTTGCGCACCCTGGTGAAGTATCTGACGCGGGACAAGGATGGCGCTCTGCGCACATCCCAGCAGCTGTTGGACCAGCCTCGCTTCAAGGCTGCGGGGGAGAAGCTGAATCAGGTGTGGGACCTGATTGCAGCCGAACTGCAACTGTATGGCGGCAACACGGTGACCAATCTGTTCCGCAGGACGGGTGTGACTTACCGTGAAATTTTGCTGGATGTATGCGAAAGCCAGTCCATCAAAATCAAACCCAGCGAATCCATTTTTGATATGGAATCACAGCTGATCGAAGGGCTGATTGGCAAGCTGTGGGACAAGCTGAGCCCGGAACAGCGCAAAGAATTTTTCGATACCATTGCGTCGAATATCGCCAATAAGGATCAGTCACTGGCAGACCGAATCATCCAGGCCATCAAGCTGAACCCAACGATTGTCTACACTACGGCAGCCTTGATTGCAGGCCCATCTGGTTGGGCAATGCTATTGCAATCAATTGCCGGTCCTGCATACGAGGTGACCACACCCTGCGTGGTTCACATTGCCTACATCCGCAGAACCCTGACTGAAGTCAACCGCTACTGAGAGCGCGCACAATGGAAACACTGTTCCGAATTGTTACCGAAAAAGTAAATCCCGAAGTGCTAGCAGGCCTTGAATCAGGGAAAATGAGACTTTCAGTCTCGCGTGGACTTGCCTACTGGGCCAAGGGGTCGGGGCATACTGGCGTTGTTCAGCAATTGCCGTTTGAACCGGTCAGCATGCAGGACCCCAGCAATCTGCTGCAATCCGCCCAAGCGCTACAGCAGGGGGCCGTGATGGCCACGGCGATTGGCACCGGGGTTATCCTGGCGGCCATAGTCATTCAGACCGCCTATCTCGCCAAAAAACTGAACAAGCTGCAAAGCACGGTTGACCGTATCTCGCAGGATGTTCATGCGCAGAACATCATCTTCTACATGGAGAAGATTACGCATTACTTCGGTCAGGTAGAGGCTGCACGTGATTATCTGGCATCGCCGGATGCACACGAAGAAGTCAGGGATATCGCTCCAGTCATCCTTGCCAATCTGGCCACCGAGCGTGCCCAGTTGATGCTGTTCATCAACAACATCATGGAATTGGCCAAGAATTCGGATCACATCAGCCAGGAGCATTACACGCTGATCATCGACTTCGTTGCCATGGCTATGGACTTGATCCCCAAGGGCTTGTTCATCGAGAAAGAGCTGTATGTCTATGTGGAAAAATTTGTGCTCGCCGAGCAAATTTCTACTCAAGGCATCAAGCGTTACATGGCCCTGATCCAGGAATACAAGGACTGGTGCAACAACCAGTTCCGCCTGGCATTGAAGGGGGACAAGCGCGCAGCGCTGCTGACCGAGCGGGATCAAACCCTGAAAGCCCTGTTCCAGTCAGAAGAAAACCGCTTGTTGCTGTCCGTCTGACTAATTGTTCCAACCCCGTAACACCAGCCTGAATCCACCAGCCATGACCTCAAAAGTTAGCATTTCACTGGAATCACAATTCCGCGCCACCCGATTCGTGTTCTGGCATGACACCGAATCTCACTACACGGATGAGGTTGAGCAATTTCAACTGCCGGGCGTGCAACTGCTGCGCGTGGATGAGATGCCCGCGCTTGAAATCAAGCGGTTGGTGGAACAGGCCCCGGCTGACAGCAAGTGGCTTTTCTACAGCACCCAGCCCGAACCAATGCCGGAGCATGACTGGCTGCTGGACGTGCGCATGCGCAGTCGCTCCTTCCATGCCGACAGCTTGTCGATTCTGATTGCAGACTGGGGCTTGTCCCCCGCCCTGCGCCCACACCTGCAACAGCGCAGCAAATACCTGGCTGCCAAGGAGAGAGTGGCACGCCTGGGCAAGTTGGTGCTGCCCGGGGACAGTGCCGCAGATCTGGATCGCAAGATGATTGCCGCCTCGGTGCGGGCGGATCAGCCGGACTTCTCCTCCATCCTGCTGCGCTTGCTGACTGCGCTGGAACAGGACGGCAAGGTGGATCTGCAAGCCAGCAGCCGCGGCTGGGACGAGTTGGTCGCCATGGAGCTGGCGCCGGCCTTCTGGCAGCTGGTGGAAGCGGAAACGGGCTACCGTGAAGAAGCGCCGAGCTTGCGCAGCCTGATCATGCACATGCTGGTAAGCGACCTGGCACGCGGCATCCGGGGTGAGCTGCCCTTGTCCTTGCAGCACTTCATGTTGCCGGACCCGGTGAAGGCGGCCACGGTATCAGTGTTCATCAGCCAGTGGCGTGCCAATATCGGCCATTTCGACAGCTACAACGCCATCAGTGCCGAGGTGGCCGAACAGCTGCAACTGGGCCAGGCACTATCAGGCCTGAACACCGAGGCCCTGCTGGATGCCATGACCTTTGCCGAGGTGGAAAAGCTGATCATTGTCGATTTGCGCAACCGCATTCTGTCCGGGGCGGGTGCCGCGCTGGATACGGTGCGCAATGCCTTTACCCGCCGCCGTGACGGCCATTGGGCCAACCCCAAGCTGGCTGCCAACAGCACGATTACCCGCGCTCTTGTAGCCTGTTACGAGGCACTGGAGGCTGCTGCCGACCTGTTTGATCTGCAAGCCCTGCACAAGGGCGGTTTCAGCTTTGCCGATGCCAGCACGGCAGCCAATGCTTACCAGCAACAGCTCTTCCGCTTTGACCAGGACTATCGCCACTTCCATTTTGCCGCGAGTCAGGTGGACACCATGGGCTGGCAGCTGCTGCACACCTTGCGCGACCGGGTGGAAGGCCTTTACTCCGATTGGTTCATTCCGCAGCTGTCCACCGCCTGGGGCAAGGTGCTGGAAGGCGATAGCGGCCTGCTGCAACGCTGGCAGATTCCCGGCAAGGTGAATCAGGAGCAGTTCTTCCAGCGCGAGGTGCAGTCGCTGCTGGAGGGCAGTATCAAGCGGGTGTTTGTGGTGATTTCCGATGCCTTCCGCTACGAGGCGGCTGAGGAGCTGTGCCGCAACATTACCAGCCGTAATCGCTTCAAGGCCTCGCTGGACAGCATGCTGGGGGTATTACCCAGCTACACCTCGCTGGGCATGGCTGCCTTGCTGCCGCACACGGCGCTGTCCTACAAGCACAACGAGCAGCTGGACGTGCTGGTGGATGGCAAACCCACCAGCACGCTGGAGCAGCGTAGTGCCATTCTTGCCGCACGTGACGGACTGGCCATCAAGTGGGAATCGCTGATTGAACTGGGCAAGGAAAAAGGCCGCGAGCTGGTGCGTGACTACCGCGTGGTGTATGTCTACCACGACCGTATCGACATGCTGGGTGACAAGGCGGCGTCCGAATCCAAGACCTTTGAAGCCGTGCGTGACACGGTGCAGGAGCTGGATGAGCTGATTGCTTCGCTGATCAATAATCTGAACGCGTCCACGGTGCTGGTAACGGCGGACCATGGCTTTCTGTATCAGCAATCCAGTGTTGATGCTGCCGACAAGTCCACGCTGGAGGTCAAGCCGGACGGCATCGTCAAATCGAAAAAGCGCTATCTGCTGGGCCACAACCTGGGCAAGACCGACAAGGCCTGGTGCGGCAATACGCAGGTGACTGCCAACACCACCACCGAGGGCAGCGTTGACTTCTGGGTGCCCAAGGGTGCCATCCGCTTCCATTTCGCGGGCGGTGCCCAGTTTGTGCATGGCAGCGCCATGCCGCAGGAGGTGCTGGTGCCCCTGCTGACGGTTAAGGTGAGTGATTCAGAAAAGGCCAAGACCTCGCAAGTGGGTTTTGCACCGCTGATGCTGACGCAGAAGGTGGTAACCAACATCCAGAAGTTTGAATTCATCCAGACCGAGCCGGTAACCGACAAGGTGCTGGCCCGCACCGTGCGTATTTCCTTGCGGGATGGCAATACCCTGATCAGCAATGAGCAGACCGTTACCTTTGATAGTGCCTCCACCTCGATGGAGGATCGCAAGAAAACGGTCATCCTTACCGTGCAGGCAGGTAGCTATGACAAGCTGAAGGATTACTATCTGGTAGGGATGGATCAGGACGGCAAGAGCGAGGTGATCCGCATTGCCTTGAAGATTGACCTAGCGCTGGCCAATGAATTCTGAGCAAGTTTCGGGTGATGATTGCAGCGGCCAAGCGTCGCTGTAATCATTTTTCCGGTTTTGATCTAGAATCTAAGCGTTTATTCGACGGCGTAAGCGAAAATCATGCCCCACATCGGCTATCAATGGTTGGCCAAACACTATGGGATCACTCCGGTGCATCCCTTTGCCGTGCATAGCGAGATTGGTCGCACACGCAGCACCATGGTGACCGATGGCGTGCGCCGTGAAGTATATACCGAGCATTACCGGCCACAGGCCAATCTGGCAGATCAGCTGACCTTCGCCTTCAAATATGAAGGCATCCATCTGGAGTTTCTCGCCCGGCTTGCACAGCTGCCAGGCGTCAAACAGGCACTGGAAGAATGGATCGCGCGTGAGCCAACCGGTGCCTACGCGCGCCGTGCCGGTTTTTACTACGAATGGCTGACGGGTGAGCAGCTGGCCTTTGCCGGGGTCAGCAAAGGCAATTATGTTGACGCCCTTGATGCCGAGCTGTTTGTTACCGGCAGCCCGGTAAATAACGCCCGCTGGCGTGTGCGTGACAATCTGCCGGGCAACCGGGACTTCTGCCCCATCATCTGGCGCAGCCCTGCCGTGCGTGCCGCGGAAAGCTACGACATTCCTCAGCATCTGGCCGCGCTGGAGGCTGATTACGGCATCGACCTGGTGCTGCGCAGCACGGTCTGGCTGACAGTCAAGGAAAGCCGAGCCAGTTTTCTGATCGAGCGGGAGCAAGAACAGGAAGACCGCATCCGGCGCTTTGCTGCGGTGATGGAGACCGAGTGCGGCATACACCCCCAACCACTTGCACCAGACACGCTATCGGCCCTGCAACGAGCCATTCTGGGGGATGCCGCCCTGCGCTACGGGCTGCGCCGTTCTCCCGTATTTGTTGGCCATACCGCACGCTATCAGCAGGTGGTGGACTACATCGGACCGCACTGGGATGAAACCATCCCGATGCTGCAAGGCCTGGCGCAGTTTCTGGACAAAACCAGGACAACATCTGCGCTGGTGCGCGCGGCAGTGGCATCCTTCGGCTTTGTTTACATTCACCCCATGGCGGATGGGAATGGGCGGATCTCGCGCTTCCTGATCAATGATGTGCTGCGGCGCGATGGCATCCTGCCACCACCACTGATCCTGCCCGTTTCGGCCACCATCACGCATAGCACCTACAACCGTGCCGATTACGACCGTGTGCTGGAAAAATTCTCTCGCCCGCTGATGCAACGATATGCCAGCCATTACCGTTTTGCCGAGGCGGTGCAGGCGGAAGACGGTGTGGAATACAACTTCCACTTTGATGCCTACCAGGACGCCCTGCCCGCCTGGCGTTACCCGGACCTGACGCCCCATGTGGCCTATCTGGCAGATATTGTTGACCAGACCCTGACACGGGAAATGCGGCAGGAAGCGCAATTCCTGCATGCCAACGAACAGGCACGCCAAGGCATCAAACAAGTGCTGGAAGCACCGGATGCCGAGCTGGACGTCATCATCCGCAGTGTGCGGGAAAGTGGCAACCGCATCTCCGGCAAGCTGGGCAAACGCTATCCGCTGCTGGCAGAAAAACCTGCGCTGGCAGCACGAATCATCGACGCCATCTCCCGCGCCTTTGGCGATGACACTGCCGAACAGGCCGGAGACGAGCATGCAAGAACAACTGAAGACAACAATCATGACTGAATCCAACGCTGATCTGGACACCCTGCTCAACCAACAATTTGCCGGCAAGGTGGTGCGCAAAGACCTGACCAAGATGATCAAGGAAGGTGCCAACGTCCCGGTTTACGTGCTGGAGTATCTGCTGGGCATGTATTGCTCGTCGGATGATCCGCAGATCATCGAAACCGGTCTGGGCAATGTAAAGCGCATCCTGGCTGAGAATTATGTGCGGCCCGATGAGGCCGAGAAGATCAAGATGAAGATCCGCGAGAGTGGCACCTACAAGGTCATCGACAAGGTGACCGTCAAGCTCAACGAAAAGCGAAATGTCTATGAGGCCCTGTTGTCCAACCTGGGCGTCAAGAATGCCGAAATTCCGGATGGCTTCGTCCGCCAGTTTGAAAAGCTGCTGGTGGGTGGCATCTGGTGCATCATCACCTTGCAATTCCATCACGAAGAGAACCAGAAGGGCTCGCCCTTCATCGTGACCGACCTCAAGCCCATCCAGATGCCCAATATGGACATGCAAGGGCTGTTTGAGGGACGCAAGGCATTCAGTGAGGAACAATGGATTGATGCCCTGATCCGGGCCACCGGCATGGAGCCAACCTGCTTCAAGGAACGGGCAAAGTGGCACCTGCTGGCGCGTATGATTCCGCTGGTGGAGAACAACTACAACTTCTGTGAACTGGGGCCACGCGGCACCGGCAAGAGCCATATCTACAAGGAAATCAGCCCCAACAGCATTCTGGTTTCCGGTGGACAGACAACCGTGGCCAACCTGTTCTACAACATGAGCAGCCGCAAGGTAGGCCTGGTGGGCCTGTGGGATGTGGTGGCCTTCGACGAGGTGGCCGGCATCAACTTCAAGGATCATGACGGCGTCCAGATCATGAAGGACTACATGGCCTCCGGCTCCTTCAGCCGCGGTCGTGACTCAATCAACGCCAGCGCGTCCATGGTGTTTGTCGGCAACATCAACCAGTCAGTGGAGTCACTGGTCAAAACCAGCCACCTGCTGGCTCCCTTTCCCGAAGTGATGATCGACTCGGCTTTCTTCGACCGCTTCCACGCCTATGTGCCCGGTTGGGAAATCCCCAAGATGCGGCCGGAGTTCTTCACCAATCAATACGGCATGATTGTTGACTACCTGGCCGAGTTTCTTCGTGAAATGCGCAAACGCAACTTTGCCGACGCCATCGACAAGTGGTTCCGCCTGGGTAACAACCTCAATCAGCGCGATACCATTGCCGTTCGACGCACCACGTCCGGCCTGCTGAAGCTGATTGCACCGCATGGCGAATACAGCAAGGAAACCGTGCGCCAATGCCTGGAATACGCACTGGAAACCCGCCGTCGGGTGAAGGAGCAACTGAAGAAGATAGGCGGCATGGAGTTCTACGATGTCCATTTCAGCTACATTGACCTGGAAGATGGACAGGAACGCTTTGTCACCGTGCCGGAGCAATCCGGTGGTGCTCTGATTCCGGAAGGTCGCCTGAACCCGGGCACACTGCATACCATCAGCATGGGCAAGAGTGAAATGCCGGGGAGCTATCGCCTGGAAATCCAGACCATGGCTGGTGGTGGCAAGCTATCCGTATCCGGCGCGGCACCAAGAGAGCCGGTCAAGATCGCCTTTGACTACTTCAAGGCCAATGCCTCGCGTGTCAGTGCCGGGATCAGGGCGGGAGAAACCGATTTCCACCTGCATCTGGTAGAGCTTCAACATACCGGCGACCCGGAAACGCTCACCCTGGCCAGTTTTATTGCCTTGTGCTCCGCCGCGCTGGGGAAACCGATCCAGCCGCAGATGGTTGTGCTTGGCGACATGAGCCTGGGGGGAACCGTTGTGCAAGTGAGAAACCTGGCAGAAACCCTGCAAGTGGCTTTCGATGCAGGTGGCAAACGCATCCTGTTACCGATGTCCAGCGTGGTTGATATCCCCAGCGTGCCCGGTGAGTTGTTTGCCAAATTCCAGACCAGCTTCTATTCAGATCCGGTAGATGCAACCTTTAAAGCGTTAGGAATTGAGTAGTTTGTTTCCAACTATAAGGATGAAACCTTGATGTTGAAAAAAATTATCGACACGACCTCCTTACAAGTTTATTTTTTTTCTAAGACTATTGAACCTCCTACAATAGGTTTACATGAATTAATATTTTTATATTAATTCATAATATTAAAAGCCTTCTCTTGGTGAGCTCAACACTCTCCCTAACCCTGCTTTAAGTTAACAGGGTTAGGGGAATGCTCTCACCATACCTTCTCTATGGTTCCATCTCTTGGTTAGTGCATTCTGTTAGGTGTGATCAGGTCCCAAGAGTCAGCACGACTTGATCATCCCCACCGACTACGGCTGCACTGCCTGTTTTCAGGCCACTCTACCGTTTGGGCTTATGTCGGTATCCATCTCAGCCCCGCTACAAAATTGGTTGTAGCTTTACAAATGCACCGACCGTTCAGAGTCCCCGTAGATGCATAGGGCTTTATCAGCAGCCATTAGTATAGACAGGAAATTCTTAATCAGCCGTTTCTAGCTTACTGCACACATCGACACCCCCACATCAAATGTCATTGTGAATGCGGGAGGCTTTCTTGCGATCCGATATGATGTCATGTCATATCACATCATCTGACATCACAGGCTTCGCTCGGAGGGCTTTCTGAGGGCTTTTCTATGCAGTCGTTCGGGCCTGGTGCCGGCCTGTTTGTTGCCTCGTTCAGCTCAGTTGGATTGAGGTAGTGCTTCGGTTGAAAAACTTCGGGTTTTAATCGACTTTTAAAGCCTTATAAATCAATGGCTTATCTGAGGATTTTCAACATGCAAAAAAATCCTCGCACAAGGCGGGGCAAAGAAGGGATGGTTTACCATGATGATGCACTCAGAAATGAGCATCCCAAGTGGTGCATCCGACACCACTCAGGCTGATCACTTGCTATCGGGAATGCGACCGTCACGTAACAGACCGTATAGGATTTGATTCGCTTTTCTGTTTGTCATACTTGATTCTCCGCGTTGTTCACTTCGTCTTGTTGATGGCGGGTGGCCGTTAGGGAGGTGGCATATCGCATTCCTTTCGTCAAAATAATTTAAATACTAAAAATTAAATCTCGCTTCTATCAAATAAAACTATCAACCAAGCAATGAATTACTCGCAACTGATGTTTACTGATAAATCAAATCAGCACATCAAAAACAATAGCAATATTAATCTGGAAAACTGAAATTATGTTATACAACAGAGAACGATTACAAAAATCGTTTGCTCAAATATTAATTTAATTGAGATCATCAAAATAATTGATCAATAGTCAGTAACAGCCAATGCCTGAACGACTCCGGCGCATTCCGTTGGCTGGTGGTGATTTTTACGGTTCAGGAAGGGCGATTTTCACCCTGTTTTTACCCGATCATGCGTAAGCGGGCGCTTTCTTGACCCTCAAACACCCGATTCCCGCCCAGGAAACGGCCCTTGCAGCGATTTTCAGGGGTTTGGATGACCTGTGGTAGCACCCAGCACTGAAAAATCGCTCAAAACGGCTTAAAACGGCTTGCTGGTCTTTGCGGGGTGGTGGTGATGGATGGTGTGCCTGGTGATGGGTTGCCATTCCGGCGTGTCCTGGTCGGATGCCTGACCAGGATGGACTGATTGCCAGACCCTCCCGGAAGCCTTGCCCGGAAGAACCCCGGAAGCCTGATGCAGATGGACTGGTCAAAGCCTGGTTGCCAAGGACTGTGCCTGATGCAAAAAGACGGGCGCTCAGGCCCGTCTGCTTGGTAGGTGGTCAGAAGAAGGTCGAGTTCGACCAGGCGGGCGTCACCGCGTCGCCCTTCCCGCTCTCGAAGTAGTTGATACCGCGCAGCAGGCAGGGCAGCGCGTCTTCGATCGTTGCAAACAGACCGTCATCGACGAATTCACCGTCAGCATTCAGCACGACAGCGAACGGCAGATCAGGGTCTTCGCTCTCCCAGGCGCAGGTCACGTCGATGCTCACGCCGCTGGGCAGCACTTCCACGTATTGCAGCTCGATGCTCACGCCCAGCATTTCATCAGGCCCAGCATTCTCGGGAACACCGGCAGGGGTAAGCGCGCTGACGAGGTCACCAATGAGCTGGGCAGGCGCAGTGCCGGCGGCATCAGCAATCTTCACGGTGAAGGCGTCGGTGCTCGGGTCGTATGCGGTGATGGTCAGTGTGCGGCTCATGGTGCGCTCCCTTCGTTGGTCATGTGTTGTCGATAGGGTGATTGTAGGGACGCAGCCCAGGACTTCCCTCCCGCACAGAAAACTACCTTACCCGACCAGGAAACCGGCGCTCCTCTGTCACGCGCGCGCACGCGTAAGAAACAAACTTGAAGTTAAAAATAGGGTTTTAAAGTTATATATATAAAGGGGATTCAAAAACTACCTTACTTTTTTCCTTACTCCCCTATCCACTGACAGGTGAAAGGAGGCGCCGGAATGGGAAAATTTCTTTCCATTTCAATCATTTATCTTCCACAACGATTTTTTCCTTACTTTTGGGGCTTGACAAACCTTATGACAACATGAAAAATCTGCTACGCAGATTTTTTTACAGTTCCAGGTTCTGCGTCCTCTCCAGCCCCTTCAAAACTACCTTACTTTTCGCCTTACTTACCGACCCCCAAAAACTACCTTACTGGTGTCCAAAATCTTCCTTACTGAACCACCAAACTTCCTTACCATCCCCGGAATAAAACCTTTCCTTGACACCGGTTAGAAAAAATCGACGGCAACCAAGGCATGAACTCACGCACCAACGTTTAATTTTCGTTGTTAATAATGTTCTGGAAGAGTGGCAGATTCCGACCTAGGTAAGATCTGAACAAGTCTCGACATCAAAATACCGGGGCAATAAAATCAATGCGTTACGATGCGCCAAAACTGAAATCTGCCACTTAATCAGACCATCCCTAGATGCATCATGACACATTGATTGTATTTGACCGATGTTTTGACATCATAACTTGTTCAGACCTTCCCTACCGACTAAGGCAATCTTATTTTTACACGAACTCCTTTATACAGAATATTTTTGTCAAAATGCAGACTATCTAGCTTTCCATTAGCCTCTATCGACCATTGGCCTGACACAGCCCAGCTCTTGGCGACATAAGAAGATATATTTACATCCAGCTTCGAAATTCCAAGAACTGTTGTGCTATTTTTTCTAGCCTTACGCCGCATAGCCTTATTACGAATTGAGAATACAGATATTGGTATCAAGAGGATTACCGCCATGCCAAACAACAAGATTCCGAGAAAAACATGAGCTGGAATGCCAATCATTCACTCCCCCCTTCATTGTTAGCAACACAATACGAGACAAAAAACCTACCTTAGAAGTGGCAGAAAACCTTACAAAATTAGCCATAATTTAAACCAAAATTCAATATGACCAAACAATATATATAAAACAGACCATTATCGCTTTGGTTGTCACGTAGCCAATAATCCCCACCTCCTTTTGTATTCTTTTGCATTATCTACTTATAACAAATGCACACTACCGTGCGTCTGAATCATTTTCATCATTCAATACTTAATAATTTATTCTTAAATAAAATTCAAGAAATACTTCAAGCATTCCAGCATTCATAGTAAACCACTATGCGCCCATCCCGCCGAACAAGCTTTTCCTAGCTATACTATTGCTTGCGGGATAGTAAAGAGTAACGCACCGCCCACTAAAGATAAAATTTTTCAATGGAAAAATCTAACAAATTGAAAAAATAAACGACATAAAGAGAGACTACCTAGCGGAGAGTTCATATGCTTATATCAGAACTTAACTTTGAAAATTGCGCACCGATACTTGCGAAATCCAAGATATGGAACCGGAGAGTGGCAAGCATAAAAAATTTAGACTTGAACTTATTCCTTTATTGTCATCGAAATAAAATTTCCGCTGCAATAAAAGAAATTCAGCTTCTGATAAAGCTTGTATGGCATGCAATCCTTGAGGGGAAATGTCAAATTACAGAGATAATGTATTTCAATTTTCCTCAACAGAGAATGTCCATAGAAGATCTCCGACTATGGCTTACAAGAATTGATAGTCACACCCGTCGCAAGGCACTACTATTTGGCTTGGAAATGAACTTATCCTCTGAAGCAATAGTTGAACTGGAGTGGCACCACCTACCAAAGCTATCACTAACGCCATTTGCCAAATCTTTACTTCAATGGCACCCACGCCACTTCAAGCTGCCATATGTATTCTGGGAGGTTTCATCTGGCGGAAAGGTGATCGCACCTGTTTTGGGACTTGCTGACGACGTGTGGAGAGCGACTGATGGGATTGGCTACGACCAGCTGCTGAAGCTCTACCAAGACATGGTGCCGATTGATTCGGAGCTTGATCTGACCGATTTCAGCCTGCATATTGGACAGGTAGCTGCAGGCCACTGCTAGCACTACGCGAGGAGCTGCTTGACCAGAAAATGGTCAAGCAGTTACACAAAACGGTTACACAAACGGCTAAATAACCAAATTTTCCTTTATCGTTCATGGTGTTGAGGCTCAACCAAACATCATTAACATGTTCCCGCACACTGCCCACGTCGAGTCCGTCGCCTGGTTCGAAAAAACCGGCCCGGCCAAGAGCCTGAAGGAAGTGGCAGACATGGAAGCGGCGGAAGAAGCCATCCGCGAAGCCAAGCGTCAGGCCCGCAAGCAGCAGGAAGCCGAGGCAGAAGCCCGTAAACAGGCGGAACTGGCCGAAAAAGCCGCTGCCAAGGAAGCCCGCCGTCAGCACTATCTGGCCAACAAGGACTACTACGACGCCCGTAGTGCTGCCCAGCAGCAGGCACGCGATGCCGCCGCTGGCGAGGAATCTGCCGCGAAGGAATAAGCTGTTTTAGGTGTTTGCCTGTAGCGTTGGACCCCAGTTGTCACCCCGGAGCGAACCATGCAGGCGCACCTGACCGACAGCTATATAGCCAGAATCAAGACCCCGGATTCACGTGTTGAACTCAAGGACACGCGGATACCGGGGTTTACTTTGCGCGTAGGAAAGCGCGCCAAGGTGTGGTACTTCCGCAGCACAGTAGGCAGCGAACGGATAAGTAGCGCACCAAGCACATGGCCACATGACACGAGCGAGGTGATCCGCATTGCCTTGAAGATTGACCTGGCGCTGGCCAATGAACTCTGAACAAGTATCGGGTATTGATTGAAGCGGCCAAGCGTCGCTGTAATCATTTTTCTGGTTTTGATCTAGAATCTAAGCGTTTATTCAGCGTAGTAAGCGAAAATCATGCCCCACATCGGCTATCAATGGTTGGCCAAACACTATGGGATCACCCCGGTGCATCCCTTTGCCGTGCATAGCGAGATTGGTCGCACACGCAGCACCGTGGTGGCCGATGGCGTGCGCAGTGAAGTATATACCGAGCATTACCGGCCACAGGCCAATCTGGCAGATCAGCTGACCTTCGCCTTCAAGTATGAAGGCATCCATCTGGAGTTTCTCGCCCGGCTGGCACCGTTGCCAGGCGTCAAACAGGCGTTGGAAGAATGGATAGCACGTGAGCCAACCGGTGCCTACGCGCGCCGCGCCGGTTTTTACTACGAATGGCTGACGGGTGAGCAACTGGCCTTTGCCGGGGTCAGCAAAGGCAATTATGTTGACGCCCTTGATGCCGAGCTGTTTGTGACCGGAAGCCCGGTGAATAACGCCCGCTGGCGTGTGCGTGACAATCTGCCGGGCAACAGGGACTTCTGCCCCATCATCTGGCGCAGCCCTGCCGTGCGTGCCGCGGAAAGCTACGACATTCCACAGCATCTGGCCGCGCTGGAGGCTGATTACGGCATCGACCTAGTGCTGCGAAGCACGGTCTGGCTGACAGTCAAGGAAAGCCGAGCCAGTTTTCTGATCGAGCGGGAGCAAGAACAGGAAGACCGCATCCGGCGCTTTGCCGCGGTGATGGAGACCGAGTGCGGCATACACCCGCAACCACTTGCGCCAGACACACTCTCGGCCCTGCAACGAGCCATTCTGGGGGATGCTGCCCTGCGCTACGGGCTGCGCCGTTCTCCCGTATTTGTTGGCCATACCGCACGCTATCAGCAGGTAGTGGACTACATCGGCCCGCACTGGGATGAAACCATCCCGATGCTGCAAGGCCTGCCGCAGTTTCTGGACAAAACCAGAACAACATCTGCGCTGGTGCGCGCGGCCGTGGCATCCTTCGGCTTTGTCTACATTCACCCCATGGCGGATGGGAATGGGCGGATCTCGCGCTTCCTGATTAATGACGTGCTGCGGCGCGATGGCATCCTGCCACCACCACTGATCCTGCCCGTTTCGGCCACCATCACGCATAGCACCTATAACCGTGCCGATTACGACCGGGTGCTGGAAAAATTCTCCCGTCCGCTTATGCAACGCTATGCCAGCCATTACCGTTTTGCCGAGGCGGTGCAGGCGGAAGACGGCGTGGAATACAACTTCCACTTTGATGCTTACCAGGACGCCCTGCCCGCCTGGCGTTACCCGGACCTGACGCCCCATGTCGCCTATCTGGCAGATATTGTTGACCAGACCCTGACACGGGAAATGCGGCAGGAAGCGCAATTCCTGCATGCCAACGAACAGGCACGCCAAGGCATCAAGCAAGTGCTGGAAGCACCGGATGCCGAGCTGGACGTCATCATCCGCAGTGTGCGGGAAAGTGGCAACCGCATCTCCGGCAAGCTGGGCAAACGCTATCCACTGCTGGCAGAAAAACCTGCGCTGGCAGCACGAATCATCGACGCCATCTCCCGCGCCTTTGGCGATGACACTGCCGAACAGGCCGGAGACGAGCATGCAAGAACAACTGAAGACAACAATCATGACTGAATCCAACGCTGATCTGGACACCCTGCTCAACCAACAGTTTGCCGGCAAGGTGGTGCGCAAAGACCTGACGAAGATGATCAAGGAAGGTGCCAACGTCCCGGTTTACGTGCTGGAGTATCTGCTGGGAATGTAAAGCGCATCCTGGCTGAGAATTATGTGCGGCGAGACCAAGCCAAGCAGATCAATGGGAGTAGCAATAGCTTGTGATTTGCTCTGTATCGGGCATGGCCTGATAGCATTCATAAACAACCCTATAAAATATTTGGTTTATCAACGACATCCCGCAAATTAACAATTGTAAATAAAGAAAAATCCCCTCTAGAATTCGCTCATTACAGGCAAAGCCGGTGAAAGCCGGTGACGCAAAACTAAAGGGACTACCGGAGGCCTTGCCCCCCATGTCAGCCAGTTGCCCGCCACGCGATGCGTGGCTGCATGTGCACCTTTGGGTTTGTCGGATACTACTGAAGGAAAGCACATGAGCGCCTCCAATACCCTCTCTCGTCAGTCGAACAACCCGCTGGACAATGCCTCCGGTTCGCAGACTGCCGAAACGATATTGACGGGCTTTGCCAACAACGTGTTGCACGATGTTGCCGTACCCCTGCAAGGTGCCATGCTGCGTTCGGCGCTGCCCTTTGTCAGTGCAGCAAGCGTAAGCACCACAACCACGGCATCCACTGCCGCCCTGGCCACCTCCACCACGACCAGCACCACCACGGTAAAAACCGGCAGCACCACCGCCCCCAGCTGGATTGCCACGCTGACCGATGCCGCCCTGAAAGCCGACATGAACGCCATGTCCGGTAACGTGACTGAAGCTGGCCTAGCCAAAATGGTGACCGACCTGGCTGCCGAACTGACCAGCAGCAAGAGCACGCTGTCCACCAGCCAGTTCAACGACCTGAAAACCATTGTCACCAACCTGAATGTAGGTGAAACGGCCTCGTCCTATTCCCAGTACACCCTGAATGCGCTGGTAAACGGCAATGCTGCCAACAGCAGCTGGACCGGTGGCGCGGCCAGTTCCAGTTCGCTGGGCAATCTGGCTGTCGGCTCCAGCGCAGCCCAACTGAGCAATCTGAACGGCAAATGGCTGCAAGGCACTGACCTGCCTACCTCAACCGTCACCGTCAGCGGCTCCACCTCCAAGATTACCTACGCCACCAGCACTGCTTCCCTGTTTGGCAGCAGCGGCCCGCTGGCCAGCGACATCAATCAGGGCAAACTGGGTGACTGCTATTTCCTGGCGTCGATTGCCGAGGTGGCAGTCAAAAACGCCGGCATCATCAAGAACATGATTACCGATAACGGTAATGGCACTTACGGGGTGGCCTTCCACGTCAAGGGCGCGACAGAATACGTTACCGTCAACAATGTGCTGCAAACCGGTTGCAACTCCGGGCCCAATATGTGGGCCACCCTGCTGGAAAAAGCCTACGCCCAGTTGCAGGCCATCAATGTCACCACCGGTAACAGCTATACCGGCAACAGCTTTACCGCCATCGGCAACGGCGGCCTGCCGGAATATGCACTGGAATCCATCACCGGTGCTTCGCAAATCACCGACTACAGCGGCAGCGGCACCAGCTGGCTGTGCCGTACCTATAACTCGTCCTTGTCCGGTACCGGCTCGCAAAGCGGACTGAGCAATGCCACGGTATTGAGTTCGCTCAAAACCCATCTGGCTGCCGGTGATGATGTAGTGCTGTCGTCCTACACCTGGAGCTATGACGCCGCGGGCAAGGTGCAACTGGTGGCCGGCCATGCCATGTCGGTTTACGGCATTGATGCAGCCAACGATTATTTGCAGATTCGTAACCCCTGGGGCAGCCAGACCGGCCAGTACTGGAACACCACTTTTGAAGTCAGCCTCGCTACCCTGCTGGCCGCTGGTGACACCATCACCGTGGACAATGCCGGTGGCTCGGTCCCCGTCACCCCGAAAGCACCGGTAATCAGCGCCCAGACCGCCAATCAGACGGTTGCCGCCAACCACGCCTTCTCGGTGTCGCTGGGCAATGTGTTTACCGACCCGCAAAACCAGACGCTGAGCTATAAGGTGACCCAGGCCAATGGCCAGGCCTTGCCGTCGTGGATGACTTACAACGCCAGCACCAACACCCTGTCCGGCACCACACCGGTGACCAGCAGCAGCACCCAGATTCTGGTAACAGCCACCGACACCTCCGGCCTGTCCGCCAGCGAAACCTTTTCCATCACGGATACCGCACTGGCACCGACCTTGGCCAAGGCGACCGCCACCCAGGTGGTGACACCGGGCCGTACTTTCAGCTTTGCCCTGCCCGCCGGCACCTTCACCGACCCGCAAGGCGAAACGCTGAGCTATACCGCCAAGCTGGCCAGCGGGGCTGCGCTGCCGTCCTGGCTCAGCTTCAATGCCCAGACCCAAACCTTCAGCGGTACCGCACCCACGGCCAATACATCGGTAGCCGTGCAAGTGGTGGCCACCAATCAGGCAGGCCTCACGGCATCGGAAAGCTTCACCGTCAACGATGCCTATGTCGCCCCTACCCTGAAGGCGCAAACCGCCAACCAGACGCTTGCCGCCAACCATGCCTTCTCGGTATCGCTGGCCAATGTCTTCAGCGACCCGCAAGGGCTGGCTCTGAGCTACAAGGTGACCCAGGCCAATGGCCAGGCGCTGCCGTCGTGGATGACTTACAACGCCAGCACCAACACCCTGTCCGGCACCACGCCGTTTGGCAGCAGCAGTACCCAGGTGATGGTAAAGGTGACAGACACCGCCGGCCTGTCCTCTTCGGAAACCTTCACCATCAGCGATACCGCCTACGCACCGACGCTGAGCAAGGCCACCGCCACTCAGCTGGTAACCCCGGGCCATACTTTCAGCATTGCACTGCCGGCCGGCACCTTTACCGACCCGCAAGGCGAAACGCTGAGCTACACCGCCAAGCTGGCCAGCGGTGCTGCGCTGCCGTCCTGGCTCAGCTTCAATGCCCAGACCCAGACCTTCAGCGGCACCGCCCCGACGGCCAGTACTTCGTTGTCGCTGCAAGTGACCGCCAGCAACCAGGCGGGTTTGTCCACCTCGGAAACCTTCACCCTGAACGATGCTTACGTGGCCCCGACGCTGAACCAGCAAACCGCCACGCAAACCATCAATGCCGGCAAGGCCTTCAGCTTTACCCTGCCGTCCACCACTTTTATCGACCCGCAAGGGCTGGCGCTCACCTACAAGGCTGCGCTGGCCAATGGTCAGGCTTTGCCCAGCTGGCTGAACTTCAATGCCCAGACCGAAACCTTCTCCGGCACCGCACCCACCACGGCAGGCAGTTTCTCGGTCAAGCTTACCGCGACCGACAGCGCTGGCTTGTCCACCTCGGAAACCTTCTCCATCAACGATATCGCCACGGCACTGAAAGCACCGGTGGTGAATCCGTTGCCGCTGATGATCGGCTTCAATGCCAATGGCACGCTGAATATCAGCGTACCGCAAGGCACCTTTACTGACCCGCAAGGCCTGGCACTGACCTACGGTGCAAGCCAGTCCAACGGCCAGGCATTGCCGAGCTGGATCACCTTCAACGCCCAGAACGACAGTTTTACCGCCACCCTGGGTCACCAGACCGAATCGGCCATCATCACGGTGAAAGCCACCGATACGGCAGGCCTGTCCGCCAGCGAAACGTTCTCGCTGACGCTGGGTGCCGTGGCCGCCACCCATGGAGTTGTTGGTGAGGCAGCGCCCACCATCTCGCTGGTTGGCGTACAGCAACTGGCACCAACTGATCTGCACGCAGCCTGAGCCAGTCAGCAACAAAAACGGCCTGCTGTCCCTGGATAGCAGGCCGTTTTGTTTTGGTCCCTGCCCTGCCGTCAGGGTGAGGGCTGCGGCTTGCCCTGCAGGAAGTGGCGGTCCAGCAGGGCAAGGTCCGTCTGTTCGATGGCACCGCTGGCAGCACGCAGTGCAATCCAGCTCACCAGCTGGTTGTACTGGGCCAGCAGCAAATCACGCCGCGCCTGATACAGCTGCTCCTCGCTATTGAGGATGTCGGTCAGCGTCTTCACCCCGGCCACCAGACCAAGCTTGCTGGCCTTTACCGTCTCGGCGCTGGAGAACACTGCTTTTTGCAGCGAGGCCACCTTGCGCGCGCCGGTGCTTACGCCGTAATACTGCCGGCTGACTTCCAGCTCCACCTGGGCGCGGGCATTGTCCAGTTCCGCCTGCGCCTGTCGATACTGTGCCGCGCTCTGCGCCAGCTGGGCGCTATTGTAGCCACCGTTGAACAGCGGCAGGCTCACCTCCACGCCAATCACGTTCTGGCTGATGCGCTGGTTGATGGTGGAGACCGAACTGGCACTGGAACGGTCCTTGCTGGCGACCAGATCCAGCGTCGGATAATTGCCGGCGCGGCTACGCTTGACCTCTTGTTCGGCAATGCGCAGGTTCTGTTGTGCCGCCTGAATGTCCGGGCTGCTGGCCAGGGCCTTGTCGCGCCACTGTGCCAGCTCGCCCTCCGGTCCCAGATAGCGGCCGATGTCTTCCTGTGGTTCGGCCAGTTCGCTGCTACGCTGGCCGGTGGTGGTTTGCAAGGTACGTTCGGCAATCTGCTGCATGCTGCGCGCTTCCAGCAATTCCGCCTCGGCCATGGCCATGCGGGCTTCTGCATCATGAATGTCGGTCACCGGGCCATCACCCTGATCAAACAGCTTCTGTGCCTGGGTACGTGCGGCTTGCAGCGCATGCAGCTTGGCTTCGCTCAGCGCCAGGTTTTTCTGTGACAGCAACACCCCCAGATAGGCCGACAGATAGCGCAACACCAGCTCGTTTTCCTTGCGGGCAAACAGCGCGTGGCTGTAGTCCACCCGCGCCAGGCCCTGCTGGTACAGCGCCCAGCGTTGCAGGTTGAACAATGGCTGACGCAGCTGGATGGCGGCGTCCTGACTCATGTAATTGAGCGGCGAGGTGGAGATGGCACCGTTAAAATCCGGTGCGGTATCGCTGCCGGTGACCTTGCTGCGGTTAAAGCTGGCATTGACGGTGGGCAGCAATTGCGCGCGGCCCATCGGGCCATTGGCTTCGCCGGCTTCGCGCTCGGCGGTAGCCGCCTGATATTGCGCATCGTAGGCGCGGGCCAGTTGCAGGCCTTCCAGCAAGCCATAGCCCGCAGACAGGGCAGGCATCGCCAACAGACAGGCCGCAGCCAGCAGCGCGGGGCGAAACAGCGGACGGTCGGTCATCAGCTTTCCTTGAAGGCCAGATTCATGCGATCGAGCACCGGCTTGAGCAGATAACGCAGCATGGTGCGCTCGCCACTCTTGATGACAATGCTGGCCGGCATGCCGGGCTTGACCTGCTGATCTCCCAGCAAGCGCATGCCGGCCGGGGTCACCTTCACTTGTGCCAGGTAGTAAGGCATGCCGGTTTTGGCATCCAGCAAGCGGTCGGCCGAGAAGGTGGCCACCTCGCCGGGAATCACCGGGGTGGTTTGCTGGTTGAGCGCCGGGAAGCTGACATCTACCGGCAGGCCGGGGCGTACCTTGGCACTCATGGCCGGATCCACCATGGCTTCAATCAGCAGGGGCTGGTTCTCCGGCACCACTTCCATCAATGGCTGTCCCGCCTGCACCACCCCGCCCACAGTATGTATCTTCAAGCCCAGCACCCGGCCTGCCAGCGGTGCGCGGATGGTGCTGTTGCGCAGCACATAGCGCTGTGCCGCCAGCCGGTCCCGCAGGGTGGCGGTTTCTTTCTGGATGTCGGTAAGCTGCGATTCCACTTCTTTCTGGTAATCCTGCTTGCGCGCCAGTTGGCGCAACCGGGTTTCGGCAATGCCGTCCTGCACCCGGCCAATGCTGGAGATGGTGTCGGCCAACTGGCCACGGATTTCTGCCGCGCCACGCTCCAGCTGGTACAGGCGGTTCTTGGGCACATAGCCACCGGCTGCCAGGTCGCGAATGCCTTCCAGTTCCTTGTCCTGCCATTTGCTTTGTTCGGCACGGGCGGCCTTCATGCCTTGCAGGCCGCGTAATTGTTCCTGCAGGCCCTTGATGTTTTCATCCTGCGCCTGCAGTTCGTCACGCAGGCCGTCGCGCCGGGTATGAAACAACTGGGTTTGCAGCTGCTTGGCCTGCTGCACGCGGGTTTCATTGCCCGGCAGTTCCTGACCCAGCTGATCCAGCTCGGCAGAAAAGCGCAGGCTGGCACTGCCCTCGCGCTCGGCCAGCAAGCGGTCTTCAATGGCACGGGCGGTGATGAACTGCGCCAGGATGCTGCCCATCTGCGCCCGCACTTCGGTATCGTTCAGTGTCAGCAGGGCCTGGCCTTTGCGCACCACATCGCCTTCGTTCACCAGCAGTTTTTCCACGCTGCCACCAGTCAGGTGCTGCACGGTCTGACGGTTGCTGGCGACGATCACGCTGCCATTGGCGGTCACGCCCTCGTCCAGCGGAGCCAGTGCCGCCCACAGCACAAAGCCGCCGAAACCGATCAACAACACTTTCAGTCCCCAGCGCCCCACGCGTTTGTCGTCGGTATCCACCCGGCCAAAGGGTTCAATCGCAGACGGGGCAGCAGGCGTAGCCTGATCCCGGCGCAATGCAGTCAGTTTGCGGAACAGATTCATGCCACGCTTTCATCCGGATTCTTGCCTGCCTGCTGCTGCATGGCGGCTTGTTGTTGCAAGGCCTGCTGGGTGGCCTGGTTCAGGGCATACAGCACCTGGTCGCGCGGGCCGAACAGATGCAGCTGACCGTCGCGCATCACCAGCAGCTTGTCCACGGCATTGAGGATGCTGGTGCGATGGGTAATCAGCACCACGGTGCAACCGTGTGCCTTGAGGTCCATCACGGTATGGATCAGGGCTTGCTCGCCCACGTCATCCAGATTGGAATTGGGTTCGTCCAGCACCACAAAGGCCGGGCTGGCATAGATGGCACGCGCCAGACCAATGCGCTGTTTCTGGCCACCGGACAGCATGTTGCCGCCATCGCCCAGACGGGTATCGTAGCCTTGCGGGAAGCGCAGAATCATTTCGTGCACCCCGGCACGGGTGGCGGCTTCAATCACCAGCGCCGAGTCCACCTTGCCAAAACGGGCAATGTTTTCGGCAATGCTGCCTTCAAACAACTCGATATCCTGCGGCAGATAGCCGACATGGGGGCCCAGTTCGTCCTTGTTCCACTGGAACACATCCGCCCCGTCCAGCCGCACCTTGCCCGACTGCGTCGGCCAGATGCCCACCAGCAGGCGCGCCAGCGTGGATTTGCCCGCGGCACTGGGGCCGACAATGCCCACTACGTCTGCATGCTGCATGGCAAAGCTGATGTTTTTCAGGATGGGCAAGGCGCTGCCGGGCGCAGCCGCCACCAGGCCTTCCACCTGTACATTGCCCTGCGGGCGCGGCAGGCTCATGCCGCTGATACGGGCAGGATATTCGGTCAGCAAGTCATCCAGCCGCTGGTAAGCCGCACGTGCCGAAATCAGCTGCTTCCAGGTGGCGATGGCCATTTCCACCGGCTGCAAGGCGCGGCCCATCAGGATGGAACCGGCAATCATCATGCCGGGAGAAATTTCATTCTGAATGGCCAGCACCGCACCCACCGCCAGCACCAGAGATTGCAAGGCCAGCCGGATCAGCTTGGAAACCGCACCGATGCGGGCGGCACGGTCCGAGGCTTCCGTCTGTTTTTCCAGCACCCGGCTTTGCAGCAGGAACCAGCGCTCGCGCAGCGCCGGCAGCATACCCATGGCCTCAATCACCTCGGCATTGCGCAGATTGTTGTTGGCATAGTTACTGGCGGCAATGGCCGCCTGATTGGCTTCACCCAGCGGTTTGCGCGTGGATAGCTCGGTCAGCCAGGCCAGCGCACACAAGATCAGCATGCCAGCCAGCACGAACAGCCCCAGTATCCAGTGGAACATGAAGGTCACCACCAGATAAATCGGTGCCCAGGGCGCATCGAAAAAGGCAAACAGGCCATTGCCGGTGAGAAACTGGCGCAGCGTGGTGAGGTCGTGCAGCGCCTGGCTGGCATTGCCGTTGTTGCGGCGCAGATTGCGTTCGAAGGCCGCGGTGAACACGCGGAAGTTAAGCTGCATGTCCAGCCGGTTACCCACGCGAATCAGCACCGACGAGCGCACCATCTCCAGTACCGACATCAGCCCGTACAGGCCCACCACCATCAGGGTCAGCATCAGCAGTGTGGTTTCATTACGGCTGTGCAGTACCCGGTCGTAAATCTGCAGCATGTAGATGGAAGGCAGCAGCATCAGCAGATTGATGACTGCACTGAAACCAGCCAGCTGATAAAAAGCCTGCCGGAACAGCAGCATGACCTGTGCCAGTTCGGAGCGCGACTGCAAAAGACGTTTCATTGGATGCTGTCTCGGAATGGCATGCGTGGCACAGTCAGGCTGCGCGGCCTGCTGGGCGTGTTAAAAAATGCAAGCAATCTTACCATTGGCATGTTTCTCCCCCTACCCCCATTTTAGTGGCAGGGTTTATGCTTTGCCGCGCCATGTCATCCACCAGGCTTGTTGGCGGGACGTTCTGTACTGGGGTATGGTAGGCCGCGTATTTGCCATCAGTGAAAGAACACATCATGTTTGTCCAGGACAGCAGCAGCATTGTCTATCGTCAACTCAGCACTGCGGATGGCAAGGTGTTTTCAGTGCCGGAGTTCATCCTGCGCATGGATGAGGCCAACTTCCATGGCTGGCAGCTGCGCTATGGTGAATGGACCGACTTTGCCGACCTGCCCGGTGCCGATGGCAGCGCCCATGCGCTGCAACGCGCAGTGGAAGAAATGCTGGAACGGGTGGAATACCGGGGTAAATGAAACAGCCCGGTCGTTTCAACGGAAACGTACCGGGCGGGCTGGGATGGTGGCCTGACGGTTTTAGTGCTTCAGCATGATATGGCGTACGCAGCTGTAATCTTCCAGTGCGTACATCGACATATCCTTGCCATAGCCGGAGCGCTTCATGCCGCCGTGCGGCATTTCACTCACCAGCATGAAGTGGGTATTGACCCAGGTGCAGCCGTATTGCAGCCTGGCGCTCACCTGCATTGCCCGGCCCACGTCTGCCGTCCACACCGAGCTGGCCAGGCCGTAGTCGGAATCATTGGCCCACTGGATCACCTGCTCGGCATCATCAAACGGGGTGATGGAGACTACCGGGCCAAATACTTCACGCTGCACGATTTCATCCTGCTGCCGTGCGCCAGCAATCACGGTGGGCTGATAAAAGAAGCCCGGCCCCTCGCCCAGCTTGCCGCCGGTCAGCACTTCCACATGTGATTGTTGCTGGGCGCGTTCGACAAAGCTGGCCACCCGGTTGCGTTGGCGCTCGGAAATCAGCGGCCCCATTTCCACGCCTTCCAGATGCTGGTGGCCCACCTTGATGCTGCCTACCGCGCTGGCCAGATCGGCGGCAAAGCGTTCGTAAACACCTTTTTGCACATACAGGCGGCAGGCGGCAGTGCAATCCTGGCCGGCATTGTAGTAACCGAAGGCGCGGATGCCCTCCACGGCAGCGGTGAGGTCTGCATCATCAAAGATGATGACCGGCGCCTTGCCACCCAATTCAAGATGGGTACGCTTGACCGAACGTGCGGCGGTTTCCAGTACGCGCTGGCCGGTGGACACATCGCCAGTGATGGAGATCATCCGTACTTGCGGCTGGGAGATCAGCGGGCTGCCCACGCTTTCTCCCCGGCCCAGCACCAGATTGAACACGCCGGCCGGGAACAGGACAGCCACCAGCTCAGCCAGCTTCAGCGTGGAAAGCGGCGTCTGCTCGGACGGCTTGAGGACCACAGTATTGCCAGCCGCCAGCGCAGGAGCGATTTTCCAGGCCGCCATCATCAGCGGGTAGTTCCACGGCGCAATCGAGGCCACTACTCCCAACGGGTCGCGGCGGATCATGCTGGTATGGCCAGGCAGGTATTCACCTGCCAGCATGCCGGTCTGGGCGCGCACCGCACCGGCAAAGAAGCGGAACACATCTACCACGGCGGGAATTTCATCATTCAAGGCCAGATGATAGGGTTTGCCGCAATTGAGCGATTCCAGCCGGGCGAATTCCGGCCCGCGCGCCTCGATGGCATCGGCCAATTGCAACAACCTTTCTGCACGCTCGCGCGGGGTGGTGGCGGCCCAGGCCGGGAATGCCGACTGGGCGGCAGCAACCGCTGCCTGTACCTGTTCCAGTGATGCTTCGTTGATCTTTACGATCAGCTCACCGCTGGCCGGGTTGAGAATGGCTTCCGCATCGCCCTCCCCGGCTACGAATTCACCATTGATCAGCATTTTGCATTGCAGAGTCTTGTCCATGCTCAGTCCTCGTCGTCTATTTGCCGCTGCCGGCAATGTCTTCCGTGCCACGGGTAAGGGTATAAGCAGCCAGAATGGGCAGTGCTGTCATCAGCATCACGCACAGGGCCACCACATTGGTAATGGGTACATCGCGCGGCCGGGTAAGCTGGTTCAGCATCCAGATGGGCAGCGTCACTTCATTGCCGGCGGTAAAGGTGGTAACGATGATCTCGTCAAAACTCAAGGCAAAGGCCAGCATGCCGCCCGCCAGCAGCGCGGTGGCAATCTGCGGCAGGATGACATAGCGAAAGCTCTGCCACATATCGGCCCCCAGGTCTTGCGAGGCCTCCAGCAAACTGGTGCTGATGCGGCGAAAGCGGGCAATCACGTTGTTGTACACCACCACCACGCAGAAGGTGGCGTGGCCGATGGCGATGGTCCAGAAACCCGGCGTGATGTCCGCCAGCCGGAAGGCCGACAGCAAGGCAATGCCGGTGATGATGCCAGGCAGTGCAATCGGCAGGATCAACATCATGGTGATGGCGTCCTTGCCCAGAAAGTCTCGCCGGTACAGCGCCGCGGCGGCCAGTGTGCCCAGCAGCAGCGCCAGCACCGTGGCCAGTGCTGCCAACCGCAAGGACAGGCCGATGGCAGCCAGCACATCATCGCGGGCAAAGGCAGCAGCAAACCAGCCCAGGGTGAAGCCCTGTGGCGGAAAGCTGTAACCCGAACTTTCCGCATTGAAGGCATACAGCACGATCACCGCAATGGGCAAAAACAGGAAACCGATGCCGCCAAAGGCCAGCAGGCGCAGCCACCACGGGGCGCGGTCGGATTGATCAGAGTGCATCGAACGCTCCCAGCTTGCGGGCACCGAGCAGGTACAGGCCGATGATGCACACCGGCACCACGGTAAAGGCGGCCGCCAGCGGCATATTGCCGATGGAACCCTGCATGGTGTACACCATCGAGCCGATAAACAGGCCGGAAGGGCCAATCAATTGCGGGATGATGTAGTCGCCCAAGGTCAATGAAAACGTGAAGATGGAACCGGCCACCACACCAGGGAAAGCCAGCGGCAGAATCACATGGCGGAAGGTTTGTGTACCGCTGGCACCCAGATCGCTACTGGCCTGCAGCAGATTGGCCGGTACGCGCTCCAGTGCCGCCTGGATGGGCAGGATCATGAAAGGCAGCCAGATATAGGTAAACACGGTAAAGCGCCCCAGATTGGAGGTGGTGAGCGAATTGCCCCCCAGCAGCGGCAGTGTCATCAACCAGTCGACAATGCCCTGCAAGCCCAGCGACTGATAGGCCCAGTACACGATGCCACCCTTGGCCAGCAACACCGTCCAGGCATACACCTTGACGATATAGCTGGCCCACATCGGCAGCATCACCGCTACATAAAAGAAGCCCTTCTGCCAGCCACGGGCATAACGCACCATGTAATAGGCCAGCGGAAAAGCCAGCACTGCCGAAGCCAGCGACACCAGCGTGGCCATGCTGAGGGTGCGCAACACCACATCCAGATTGGCCGGCGACAGCAGTTGGCGGTAGTTATCCAGCGTCAGTTCCCGGCTGACCGACATGGTGAAGTCGTCAAAAGTGAACACACTTTGAGCCAGCAAGGTACACAGCGAACCGAGATACACCAGCACAAACCACAGCAGCGGCAGCGCCAGCAGCAACAGCAGTTGCAAACCGGGGTGACGGTAGAGAGTGATGCCCAGGCGTATCAGCAATCCCTGCCGGGCTGGCGCAATCTGCCCCTGGGGCAGCGAAGCAGTCATCATCATGTCCTCCTCAACCGGCCAAGGCATGCATGGCCTGTGCCGGCAGCCATACCGTAAGGGCCTGGCCCGGTGTCAGCGCCATCGTGGCCGCAGCATCGTCATTGGGCAGCACCATGCTGATGATGCGTTCCGGGCCGGCTTCCAGCTCGTAGCGGCTGACCGCGCCCAGATACTGCACATCCAGCAGACGGGTAGGCAGGCGGATGCCATCACCATCCTGGCCGTCTTGTACCGGACGTATGCGCTCAGGCCGCACGGCAAAAGCCTGCTGCTGGCCGGTCAGGCTGGCGGCCCAAGCAGCATCGAACACATTGGAAGTACCGACGAAGTCGGCCACAAAAGCGGTGGCCGGACGGGTATAGAGTTCTTGCGGAGCCGCAATCTGTTCGATACGGCCCTTGTTGAACACCGCCACCCGGTCTGACATCGACAGCGCCTCGCCCTGATCATGGGTGACATAGATGAAGGTAATGCCCAGCTTGCGCTGCAGGGCTTTCAGCTCGGTCTGCATCTGTTCGCGCAGTTTCAGGTCCAGCGCGCCCAGCGGTTCATCCAGCAGCAGGACACGCGGCTGAAGGATCAGTGCCCGGGCCAGTGCCACGCGCTGGCGCTGGCCACCGGACAGGGCCGACGGGCGGCGGCTGCCGTACTGCCCCAGCTTGACCATCTCCAGCATGGCTTCGGCACGGCGATGACGCTCGGCACGAGCCACGCCCTTGATCATCAGCCCGTAGGCCACATTGTCCAGCACGCTCATGTGCGGAAACAGCGCATAGTCCTGAAACACGGTGTTGACGTCACGCAGATTGGGCGGCAGGCCGGCGGCTTCACGGCCGAAAATCTGGATGGAACCACTGCTGGGCTGCTCGAAACCGGCAATCAGCCGCAGACTGGTGGTTTTGCCGGAACCGGACGGCCCCAGCATGGAAAAGAATTCGCCCTCGGCAATGGCAAGGTCGATCTGGTCAACCGCGCGCACGGCATCGTAATGGCGACTGACCTGTTGGAAACGAACGGCAAGGCTCATGAACAAAGCTCCCCGCTGCCCACCAGTACCACACCGGCAGGCAGCATGTTCTGCATGCGGTCAGCGACCGCCCATGATGGCAATGTAATCGGCAGTCCAGCGGCTGTAGGGCACGCAGCTACCCTGGCTGCACTTGGCCACCGGCGTACGCCAGAAGCGGATCTGGCCGAAGCGGTCAAAACCGTTGCTCTGGCAGAAATTGCTGCCACCAGGAGCCTTGGTCTTGCAGGCGTCCGCCACCACAGGATTGGAACCGAACCATTCGGCCAGTGCGGATTGCAGATTCTTGTTGAGCGACCATTCCATCCACTTGTATGCACAAACCGGGTGTTGGGCCTGGGCATGCAGCATGGTGGTATCGGCCCAGCCGGTGGCCCCTTCTTGAGGAATGGTGCCGGCCACCGGGAATTTCTCTGCTTGCAGGGTGTTGATGGTGTACCCCCAGGCACTGGAAACCGCCACGCCTTCTTTCTTGAAGTCGTTCATCTGTACCGTGACATCGTGCCAGTAACGATGGGTCAGGCTCTTTTGCTGGCGCAGCAATTGCAGCACGGCAGCGTACTGGGCCTCGTTCAGTTCATACGGGTCCTTGATGCCCAGCTTGGGGTTCTTGTGCATCAGGTAAAGCGCAGCGTCGGCAATATAGATGGCACCGTCGTAAGCTTGCACCCGGCCCTTGTTGGGCTTGCCGTCCGGCAGATTGCCCGGCTCAAACACCACCGACCAGCTGCCAGGCGCTTTGGGGAAGATCTTGCTGTTGTACATCAGGAAGTTGGCTCCCCACTGGTAGGGCACACCATAGGGCTTACCGGCCACGGTGAACCAGTTGCCGTTCTTCACGCGCGGGTCCAGCGTCTTCCAGCTGGGAATCAGGGCCGGATTGATTTCCTGCACCTTCTTGCCATAAATCAGCCGCAGCGAGGCATCGCCCGATGCCGTCACCAGGTCGTAATTGGGCGAATTCATCAGCGACACCATTTCATCCGAGGTGGCGGCGGTCTTGACGTTTACCTGGCAACCGGTGGCTTTTTCAAAGCCGGTCACCCAATCGTAGTTCTTGTCGCTTTGGCCTCGTTCGATATAGCCCGGCCAGGCAATGATATTGAGCTTGCCTTCCGGCTTGCCCAGGCTGGTCAGCGGTGCGGCCAGCACGGCAGGGGCAATCAGGCTGGAACTGACCAGGGCGGCGGTCAGGCGAATCAGGCTGCTTTGCATCACGTTTCTCCTTCTCCAAGGACTGCGCATTGTGCGTCTGGGAATGTGTGAGCCGATTCTAGGCAGTGTTCGCCACGGCCCCTAGCCAGTGTGGCCAATGACAGTCATTGGAAAAACAGATAGCTCATGCCGGAGGCAGGCAAATGGGAATAATGCAGACCGCAGAGACAACAGCTGAACGCCGTGCAGGCCAGGTCTACCACATGACATTGGGTAGTTTATCGGAAATTCAGATCAGCAATACGTGATTATCTTTTAAACAGATATCAGGAGAAGGTCTGTTTGTGGCTGCGACTGTACTCTCTGGCCAGGGTAAGGAAGTTATGGGTGTTGTCAGAAACCTGCATGCCGCGCCGCCATACCACCCCGACTTCCAGCGTCGGCGTTGCCTCCTGCAAAGGCAGCACCTCCAGCCTATCCCCCTCCAGCGACCAGGGGCGATACAGCACATCCGGCATGATGGCCAGCCCAGCACCAGTCGCCACCAGGCTACGCATGGCCTCCACCGACGCAGTACGCACCGCCAGTTGCGGCTTGCGGCCAATCTGCCGCCATAGCGCGGTCGCCACGTCTTCCAGCTCGTCCAGCTTCAGCGCCACCAATGGCTGGTCGGCCAGATCCGACAGCGTCACCACACCACCATCCAGCAAGCGATGACCGGAAGGCAGCCACAGGCGATAGCTCGATTGTTGCAATACCTCGGTATGCAAGGCCTGACGGTTCTGCACATTGGAAACAATGAGGACCGCGGCATCCAGTTCGCCATTGACCAGCAGGTGCTCGATGTAGTCGCGCTGATCTTCCACCACCCGCACCTCTACCTGCGGGAAAGTGCTGCGAAACCGCTCCAACAGATAGGGCAGGAAGTATCCACACACCAGACTGGTGACACCGATATTAAGCTGGCCGGTGACGGCATCCGGCCGGGTAGACAGGGCTTCTCGGGCATGGCGCACCGAGGACAGAATCTGGTGGGCGTGACGCAGAAACTGATAACCGGCATGGGTCAGACTCATGCCACGGGCATGGCGGGTAAACAGCTGCACCCCCAGGTCGTCCTCCAGTGAACGGATAGCCTCGGTCACCACCGATTGCGAAACATTCAGGTCCTGTACGGCTCGAGAAATGGATTCCATCTCGGCCACGGCAACAAAATAGCGCACGTTTTTCAGCGTGATCGACACCCCAACCCCTTTCAACTACCAGTCCTTGTTATCTGGCAGATTGTGCCCGAGCGCAGCCAGGACGGACAGCACAATGCAAAAAGCCCAGTCATTGCTGACTGGGCTTCAAATGCTTGGCTCCCCGAGCAGGGCTCGAACCTGCGACCTGCGGATTAACAGTCCGTCGCTCTACCGACTGAGCTATCAGGGAATCGCCTAAAGAGAAAGCTATTTTATAAACTCATTGCGAAACCGTCAAGCCCCTGCACGTAGTTTTTGCAGGGGCCATGCACGACATCAGCTGTTGCGGGTTTCCACCTGCTTGAGTTCAATCGCTACCGGCTGCTCTTCAGTCTGACGTACCACATCACGACGACGCGGACCGGCAGGTACTTCAACCTGCGGCACAACGACTTCAGACACCGCCTTGGTGGCAACCATGACCAGACCACCCAGATCAGCCGGCAATTCGGCTTCGATCTTGGGCTGGGCTGCCGCCACAGTTTCCACGACCACCGGTGCCACGGCCACAGGCTCGCTCACGGCAACTTCTGCAACTTGCGCAGCAGCAGGCTCAACGGCAGGTGCCGGTTCGGCGGTAACCACCACCTCGGTCTGCTCAAGCGTGGCTTCTGCTACGGTGGTGACCTGCTCCAGCGGGGCAGCCACTTCGGCAACTTCCACAGTCTCGACAGCCCCAGCAGCTTCGGTCACGACAACTGCAGCAGGTGCAGCCACCTCGGCCACCACCACTTGTTCTGCCTGCACAACCGGTTCGGATGCTGCTTCAACCGGGGTGGCTTCAACAGCAAGCGTCTCAACCGGTGCAGCCGCCGGAGCAACAACTTCTTGTGCCACCTCGGCCGGGGCTGCAGCAACTTCCACCGCGTCCACTGCAACGGCAGCTTCTGCAGCCGGGTGGGCGACCGCTTCGGCAGCCACCGCAACGGCAGCAGCGGCAGCCACACCAGCAACAGCCACTTCGGCAGTCACATCGCCAGCGGCAGCTTCTGCCACCTGAGCGGTGCTATCGCCTTCGACGTTGTCACGACGACGGTCACGACGGCCACGACGACGACGACCACGTTCGCCACGCTCTTGCTGTTCGGCGGACTCGGCAGCCACTTCCACGCCTTCGGCACCATTCAGGTTCAGTTCTTCCTGAGCGGCAGCCAGCGGCTTGTCGGCTTCGTTGCGTTCAGCCTGCTGGCGACGACGGGACGGCTTCTCGGCGGCTTGCGGTGCAGCCTGTTCGCCACGCTCTTCAGTCTGCGGACGCGTGTTTTGCTCACGCGCTTCGCGATTTTCACGCGGCTCGCGTTCGCGGCGCTGACGCGGTTCGCGTTGCGGCTGCTCGCTGCGCTCGGCACGTTCGGGACGTTCTGCGCGTTCGGTGCGCTCGGCACGTTCCGGGCGTTCTACGCGTTCCGGACGTTCCTGACGATCACCACGCTCGCCACGTTGACGACGGCCATCCTGGCGCTCGCCATCGGCACGTGCTTCGGTCGGGCGCTTGCCGGCCTCTTCACCCTGACGGCGATCGTGATGGTCACGGCGAGCCTGGCTGCCCGGACGACGCTCGTTATTACGCTGGCGGTTACCATTGCGCTGACCTTCGCGCTGGCCGGCAGCTGCCGGTTTTTTCTTCTCGGTTTCCTGCGGAGCAGCTTCCGGCTCGGCAAACAGGCTCTTCACCCAGCCAAAGAAGCGGCTGACCACGCCCTGCTCGGCCACCACCGGTGCAGCGGCGGCAACGGGCTGGGAGGATACCGGGGCCGGCTGTTGCGGGGTAATGCCCTTGACTGCGGCTTCCTGACGCTCGGCCTTCGGCTTTTCCTGACCAAAGTTGGTGATGATGTCTTCTTCCTGCACTTCCACGCGCAGATAGCTCGGGCCATCACCCAGCTCAGCCAGATCGTCGTGACGGATACGGGCGATCTTGTAGTGCGGGGTTTCCAGATGAATGTTCGGAATCAGCACCACATCCACGTCCAGACGCTCTTCGATGGAGTGGATTTCGGCACGCTTCTCGTTCAGCAGGAAGGTGGCAACATCTACCGGCACCTGTGCGTGTACCGCACCGGTGTTTTCCTTCATTGCCTCTTCCTGGATGATGCGCAGGATGTGCAGTGCGGAGGACTCGGTACCACGGATGAAGCCGATGCCATGGCAGCGCGGGCAAGGTTCGTGGCTGGTTTCACCCAGCGACGGTTGCAGACGCTGACGCGACAGTTCCAGCAGGCCGAAGCGGGACAGCTTGCCCATTTGCACGCGGGCGCGGTCGTGCTTCAGCACATCGCGCAGCTTGTTTTCCACTTCGCGCTGGTTTTTCGGGTTTTCCATGTCGATGAAGTCGATCACGATCAGACCGCCCAGGTCGCGCAGACGCAGCTGGCGGGCGATTTCTTCGGCGGCTTCAACGTTGGTGCGCAGTGCGGTTTCCTCGATGTCGGCACCCTTGGTGGAGCGGGCGGAGTTGACGTCGATGGAGACCAGCGCTTCGGTGTGGTCGATCACGATGGCACCACCAGACGGCAGCTGCACGCTGCGCGAGAAGGCGGTTTCGATCTGGTGTTCGATCTGGAAGCGGGAGAACAGCGGTACGTGATCCTTGTACAGCTTCACGCGGTGCACCATGTTGGGCATCACGTGGCTCATGAACTGGCGGGCCTGTTCGTAGATTTCGTCGGTGTCGATCAGGATTTCGCCAATATCCGGATGGTAGTAATCACGGATGGCGCGAATCACCAGGCTGCCTTCCTGCAGAATCAGGAAAGGGGCGCTTTGCGAGCCGGCCGCGCCTTCAATGGCACGCCACAGCTGCATCAGGTAACCCATGTCCCATTGCAGTTCTTCCAGATTGCGGCCGATACCGGCGGTACGGGCAATCAGGCTCATGCCATTGGGGACTTCCAGCTGGGAGAGCAGGTCTTTCAGTTCCTGACGCTCTTCACCCTCGATGCGGCGCGATACACCACCACCACGCGGGTTGTTCGGCATCAGAACCAGATAGCGGCCAGCCAGGCTGATATAGGTGGTGAGGGCTGCACCCTTGTTGCCACGCTCGTCTTTTTCCACCTGGACAACCACTTCCATGCCTTCGCGCAACACGTCCTGAATGCGCGGACGGCCGCCGTCATAGCCCTGGAAATAGGAACGGGATACTTCCTTGAACGGCAGAAAGCCGTGACGTTCGGTGCCGTAATCGACAAAGCACGCTTCAAGGGAGGGCTCGATGCGGGTGATGATACCCTTGTAGATATTCCCTTTGCGTTGTTCCTTGCCAACGGTTTCGATATCGAGGTCAACGAGCTTTTGCCCGTCGACGATGGCAACGCGCAGCTCTTCAGCCTGCGTTGCATTAAACAACATGCGTTTCATGAATATTCCCTGCGCAGGCACTCACGCAAGGGTTGCAGCCAGTATTTGACGGCCCAGAGACTAGTGATGGGCGCTTTCCGAAAGAAGTGTTGGTATAAAGATCATTACAACCGAGATATCAAGCCTACTTCCTGACGTAATTTCACACGAGCCCGGGGGTTTGAGCGCATTAGCGCAACGGATATTTTCTTCCGGGTTGCCATCACGGGCAGCCTGGACAAACTGGAGAGCATCGTGCCGGGTCAAACTTTGCTGCAATATCTCCTGACTGGCTTTGCATCAGGAAATGGAATACTGGTGAGTGCGTTATGCGACTAAATGCATTACCATCGCTGCTTTTTGGTGAGCGAGTTAACCTTGGCTGCGGCCGGTTGACGCGGCATCAGGTCAGGGTCATTACCCTGCCGGCCGGTTCACTTTCCCGCAGCAGCATCACGCGGCAATACTGCCTGTGACCATGGCTTTCCGGAACGCTGTCATCGCACTGAAATGTGCGGTCGAGCGCACGAAGTATAAGCAATATGACTGACATTCGCAAAGACTCCGTCACGTTTCTTGACGTGGACGAGGGAGATTCCGGCCAGCGGCTGGACAACTTTCTGGTACGTATCCTCAAAGGCGTGCCAAAAAGCCATATTTACCGCATTCTGCGTTCGGGCGAAGTCCGGGTGAATAAGGGGCGCAGTGATGCGTCCTATCGCATCCAGGCCGGCGACAGCATCCGCATTCCGCCCATCCGCCTAGCCGAGCGCCCGGTCAATGACGTGCCGCCGGGCAGTTTCCCGGTGGTATACGAGGACAATGCCCTGCTGGTGATCGACAAGCCAGCCGGCGTGGCCGTACATGGCGGCAGCGGTGTGTCCTTTGGTGTGATCGAACAACTGCGCAAGGCCCATCCAGACTGGAAATATCTGGAGCTGGTGCACCGGCTGGACCGCGAAACCTCCGGCTTGCTGATGCTGGCCAAGAAGCGTTCGGCACTGGTAAAGCTGCACGACATGATGCGTGCCAATGTGCCGGACAAACGCTATCTGGCACTGGGTATCGGCCAGTGGGACCCCAGCAAGAAAGCCGTCAAGCTGCCCTTGTTCAAGTTCCATACCGCTGACGGCGAACGCCGCGTCAAGGTCGCCGAAGGTGAGGACGGCCAGTTTGCCCACACCAATTTCAGCATTGTGGAACGCTTTGCCGACTTCACGCTGGTGGAAGCCCACCTGCGCACTGGCCGTACGCATCAGATCCGTGTGCACATGCAGGCCAGTGGCTGCCCGATTGCCGGTGATGAAAAATACGGCGACTTTGCGCTCAACAAGGAACTGGCACGCAGCGGGCTCAAGCGCATGTTCCTGCACGCGCGCAGCCTGACCCTGCCCCACCCGCTGACCGGCGAGACGCTCAAACTGGAAGCACCACTGCCCGCCGAGCTGGAAAACTATCTGAAGAAGCTGAGAAGCTGATGGCACGCGCATACGATTTACTGGTATTCGACTGGGACGGTACGCTGATGGACTCCACCGCGCACATTACCCACTCCATCCAGAATGCCTGCCGCGAACTGGGTCTGCCGGTGCCAGACCGCCAGGCCGCCAGCCATGTCATCGGCCTGCGGCTGGACCAGGCCCTGCACATGGCCTGCCCCGGCCTTGACGACACACAGCACAAAGCCCTCACCGAAAGCTTTATCCGCCATTACCGCAGCAGTGACGATGGCGTGACGCTGTTTGATGGTGTGCGCGAAGGCCTGCACGCCCTGCGCGAACGCGGTGTGCTCATGGCAGTAGCCACCGGCAACAGCCGGATCGGCCTTAATCGCCTGCTGGCAGAAACCGGCCTGGGGCCTTTGTTTGATGCCACCCGCACCGTGGACGAATGCCATTCCAAACCGCATCCGGCCATGCTGCAGGAACTGAGTGACGAGCTGGGTGTGGAACTGGCGCGCACCGTGATGATTGGCGATACCAGCCACGACCTGAACATGGCATTGAATGCGCGCGCCCATGGCGTGGGCGTGAGTTACGGCGCACACGACGTGAAGCTGCTACAGGACTGCCAGCCGCAAACCATCGTCCACAGTTTTGCGGAGTTGCAGCAATGGCTGCTGGAACGACTGGACTGATCTGCGATAGTAGCGCGCTGGTCGATAGCGGCCGCGCGGTACGCTTTGAAATCACCGGACCGGATGGCAAGCCACAGCCGGCTATCGCCCTGCGTTATCAGGGCCGGGTGTATGGCTATGTCAATGCCTGCCGCCACATCCCCATCGAACTGGACCTGGAAGACGGCAATGTGTTCGACCTCTCCGGCCAATACCTGGTGTGCAGCATGCACGGCGCGCTCTACCTGCCCAATAATGGCCGTTGCGTCAGCGGCCCCTGCCGCGGGCAAAGCCTGCAAGCCCTGCCTTTGTATGAGTCAGACGGCAAGGTGTGGCTGAATATCATGCCAGACTGATTTTTTGTTAGACTGCCGACATTCGCAATCAAGGCAACTGCAATGAACGACACTCCGAACTGGGAACGTCAACTGGTGGAAAAACTGGCCATGGCGGCCCTGGTGGAACAGCGCCGCGCCCGACGATGGAAAATCTTTTTCCGCCTGGTGTGGCTGGGCATTATTGGCGGCCTGCTGGCCACCGCCTTCCTGCGCAATGAAGACAAATCGGCCGAAGCCCTTACCGGTGGCGGCCACACCGCTGTCATCAGCCTGGAAGGCGTGATCGACAGCGAGAACAATACCGCCGAAAAACTGAGCGCTGCCCTGGAAGACGCCTACAGCGACCACGGCACGCGCGGCATCATCATCGAGGCCAACAGCCCGGGTGGCAGCCCGGTGTTGTCCGGCATGGCCTATGACGAAATCCGCCGCTTGAAGAAGCAGCATCCGGCCATTCCGGTGTATGTCACCGTGCAGGAAGTGTGCGCCTCCGGTTGCTATTACATTGCCGCCGCTGCCGACAAGATCTTTGTCGACAAGGCCAGCATCATCGGCTCCATCGGCGTATTGTCGGACGGCTTTGGCTTTACCGGCCTGATGGACAAACTGGGCGTGGAACGCCGCCTGAAAACCGCCGGTGAAAACAAGGCGATGGGCGACCCCTTCTCCCCCACCAATCCCAAACAGGAAGCCATTCGCCAGCAACTGCTGGATGACATCCATCAGCAGTTCATCAAGGCGGTCAAGGACGGACGCGGCAGCCGCCTGAAGAACGACCCGCAGCTGTTTTCCGGCATGGTATGGATTGGTGAAAAAGGCATTCCGCTGGGGCTGGCAGATGGCCTGGGCAGCACCCGCTCGGTGGCTCGCGACGTGATCAAGGCGGAAAAGACTGTGGACTACACCCAGCAGGATGACCTGTCCAGCCGTGTGGCACGCAAGATTGGCGTGGAGTTTGCCGGCGGCGTGCGCAGCCTGTTCAACACCCGCCTGTTCTGACTCTTTACCGTCACGGAGCACCCAATGGCACGCAGAAGACGCCGGCAGGAAGAAGAACACGAGAACCACGAACGCTGGCTGGTTTCCTATGCCGACTTCATTACCCTGCTGTTTGCCTTCTTCGTGGTGATGTATGCCATTTCCTCGGTCAACGAAGGCAAATACCGCGTGCTGTCCTCTGCCATTGTCGATGCCTTTCGCAGTGGCTCCACAGTAAATATCCAGACTACCCCGCCCACCGGCGGGGCCAATACCATGATTGAAATTCCCGACACCAAACCGATTGCCAAGGCGGTGAAGGGAGACCACCACATCGACCCGGCCTCCAAGCAGGGTTCACTAGCGGCGGACCTGGCCAAGGTGATGGACCCGCTGGTCAAGGGCGGTCAGGTCAACATCACCCAAAGCCCCAAAGGCGTTACCGTGGACATCCGCGATACCGCCCTGTTTCCGGTAGGCCAGGCATCACCGAATGACCAGTCGCGGCAGATCATGGCCGGCATGGCTGCCCTGCTGTCCAAGGTGGACAACCAGATCCGGGTGGAAGGCTTCACCGACAACGTGCCGATCAAGACCTCCACCTACCCGTCCAACTGGGAACTCTCTGCCGCACGTGCGGGCAGCGTGGTGCGTCTGTTCCAGGAAAACGGTATCAATCCTTCACGCCTGGTTGCAGTTGGCCGTGGTGAAAACCTGCCGGTAGCGGACAATGCCACGCCAGATGGCCGCGCCACCAACCGCCGCGTATCCATCACCGTGCTGGCCGAAGACCAGAACGAGGCAGAAGTCTTGCCATCACAACCGTCCACCACTCCGGCACCCGTGGCTACGCCGCCGGCAAAATAATCATCAGCCCAGAACAAAGCCCGTCAGGAGGAGACCATGACCACCCCGCTTTCCACCACTGCACTGGAACAGCTGTTTTACAATGCACGCACTCACGGCCACTGGCAAAACCGTGCCGTGAACGATGAAACCCTGCACCAGCTATTCGACCTGCTGAAGCAATGCCCGACCAGCGCCAATGCGTCTCCCGCCCGCTTCGTCTTTCTCAAAAGCGCTGCGGCCAAGGAAAAGCTGCGTCCCTTCCTGATGGAAGGCAATGTGGAAAAAACCCTCAGCGCACCGGTCTGTGTGATCGTGGCGCAGGACATGCAGTTTTATGAACACCTGCCGCGCCTGTACCCGTATGCCGATGCCAAGAGCTGGTTTGAAGGCAATGCAGCGGCGATTGAATCCACTGCCGCACGCAACAGCAGCCTGCAAGGCGCTTACCTGATCATGGCTGCGCGCTCGCTGGGACTGGATTGCGGCCCGATGTCCGGCTTTGACAATGCCGGCGTGGATCAGGCCTTTTTCCCGGATGGACGGTTCAAATCCAATTTCCTGATCAACCTGGGCTATGGCGAAGCCGGCAAGCTGCATCCGCGTGCGCCGCGCTTCGATTTTGCCGACGCCTGCCAGATACTCTGAACCTCCATTCTGACGGTCAGCCCTCCTGCTGACCGTCAAAACTTCGGTTTCACCGTCCGCCCCGGTTATACTAGCGGCCATATTCACTCCGGAGACGCCGATGCTCTACCCCCTTCTGCGCCCTCTGCTGTTCAGATTTGACGCAGAAACCGCCCACGAACAAACCCTGCACCTGCTGGACAAGGCACACCAGCTGCGCCTGCTCTCACTGGCAACACCGGCCGCCACGCGCGCACCGGTCAAGGCCATGGGACTGACCTTTCCCAATGCCGTAGGACTGGCAGCCGGACTGGACAAGAATGGTGATCACATTGATGCACTGGCGGCTCTGGGCTTCGGCTTTCTGGAAATCGGCACCATCACACCCCGTCCGCAGGATGGCAACCCCAAACCGCGTCTGTTCCGTGTGCCGGAACACCAGGGCATCATCAACCGCATGGGTTTCAATAACCGTGGCGTGGATGTCCTGCTGAACAATGTGCGTAACTGCCATTTCAATGGCGTGCTGGGCATCAATATCGGCAAGAACGCCGTCACCCCGATTGAAAACGCGGTGGATGACTACCTGATCTGCCTGGACAAGGTGTATGCCTATGCCAGCTACATCACGGTCAACATTTCCTCGCCCAACACCAAGAACCTGCGCCAGCTACAACAGGGAGATGAACTGTCCCGCTTGCTGTCCGCCCTGAAAACGCGCCAGCAACAACTGGCAGACCAGCATGGTCGCTATGTGCCGCTGGCGGTCAAGATCGCCCCGGACCTCGACGACGAACAGATTGCCGATATTGCCCGCCTGCTGACCGTCAACCAGATTGATGGCGTCATCGCCACCAATACCACGTTGTCACGAGTGGAGATTGCCGGTCATCCGCTGCAGGATGAAGCCGGTGGCCTGTCTGGCGGACCGGTACGGGAGCGCTCGACGCAGCTGATCCGCAAACTGGCTCGTGAACTGGATGGCAGCTTGCCCATCATAGGTGTTGGTGGCATTTGCAGTGGTGCAGATGCCGTGGAAAAACTGCAAGCCGGTGCTACGCTGGTACAGCTGTACAGCGGCCTGATCTACCAGGGCCCTCCGCTGATCAGCCAATGCAGCCAGGCGATTGCCCGTCACTTGCAACAACAAACCCGAAACTGATTTCGAGGAGCCGAAATGTTCTACAAACTGACTCGATTGACCTTGCTGGGCAGCCTCTCGCTCGGCCTGCTGGCTGGCTGCGCCACCTCCGACTCGGCTGCCGTCTATTCCCAGGGACAGATGCGCCGTGCTCAAACCGTAGAGCTGGGTACCGTGGTTTCGGTAAACAATGTCAAGATGGAAGGCAAGAACAACGAACTGCTGACCCTTGGCGGCGCCGCCTTGGGCGGTCTGGCAGGCAGTGAGCTGGGCGGTGGCCGCGGTTCGATTGCTGGTGGTATTGTCGGCGCACTGGCCGGTGGCTTTGGCACCCAGGCAGCCCAGCGCAGCCTGGGCACCAAGAATGCCCTGGAAGTGACTGTCCGGCTGGATGGCAGTGGCCGCCTGATTTCCATTGTGCAGGATGCCGATATCCCGCTGGCCGCCGGTCAGCGCGTCCGCGTCCTTACCGGCGGTGGCGACGACCGCGTGGTTCCGTACTGAAGCATTCCGCGGTAAAAACAAACAGGCTGACAATGTCAGCCTGTTTTTGTTTCAGCCCGCTCAAGCAGCATCTGGCTGCTGCATCGGTATCCAGCGGCCATCTCGCAATTGCTCCAGCGGCCGGTACTGGGATTTGTAAGCCATCTTTCGGCACTCCCCTATCCAGTAGCCCAGATACAGGTAAGGCAGCCCCCATGCACGGGCAAGCTCCACCTGCCACAGCACATTGAACACGCCATAACTGGCCTTGGCATCTTCCGGCTCATAAAAAGTGTAGACCGCCGACAGGCCATCCCCCAGCCGGTCAATCAGGCTCACCATCTTCAATGCGCCGTCCAGACGAAACTCCGCCAGCATGCTGTCCACTCCGCTCTTGAGAATGAACTCCGAATATTGCTGGACATTGTCTTCGGCCATGCCACCACCGGCATGACGGGATTGCTGGTAACGGTGATAAAGCTGGTAGTGGTCGTCACGGTATTCCAGCGGCAACAGGCTGACTTCCATGGCCTGCAGACGCTGCCAGCCACGGCGCTGACTGCGGTTGGGGCTGAAGTCCGCCACCGGCAAGCGCACCGGCACACAAGACTGGCAGCTGTCGCAATACGGACGGTAGGTATACAGGCCACTACGGCGAAAACCCAGCTTCACCAACTGGCTGTATACCGCGGCATCAATGGCTTCAGCAGGAATAGCCACCTGCGAACGCGCTTGTCGTCCGTCCAGGTAGCTGCAGGGATATGGTGCGGTGGCATAGAAATGAATGGCAACCGCTTGCGGGTGATCACGATGGCTCATTGTCGAAACGATAGGTCCACATGCCGTCCGCCTGGGGCTCAAGCGTACTTTGCTTCAGCTTAGCAAGAAATTTCGCTCTTGGAATCAGCATTGCGCCCAGGCTTTCCAGATGCGGGGTGTGCATCTGGCAATCGATGATCTCCACGCCGTGACGCGCCAGGTGACGTGCCATGTGGACGAAAGCAATTTTAGAAGCATCGGTACGGTGCGAAAACATCGACTCACCGTAAAACATCCGCCCCAGCCCCACACCATACAGGCCTCCGGCCAGCTCACCATCCATCCACACTTCAAAGGAATGGGCGGCACCCAGTGCATGCAGCCGGCAATAGGCATCCACCATGGGCGGGATGATCCAGGTGCCGGCAGCACCCTCGCGTGGCGCAGCACAGGCTTCAATCACCTGCCGGAAAGCCGTATTGATGGTGACGCGGTAGGGACGGTTGCGCAGCACTTTGTCCAGTGAACGCCGGACATGCAGTCGCTCGGGAAACAGAACCATGCGGCGGGAAGGCGACCACCACAGGATGGGTTCTCCCTCGGAGAACCAGGGGAAGATGCCCAGTGAGTAGCCCAGCAGCAGCCGCGCGGGAGACAAATCGCCTCCGGCTGCCAGCAAGCCATCCGGCTCGGCCAGTGCAGTGCGAACCGGGGGGAACGCCAGTTCTTGGCCAAGCCAGGGAATCATTACTTGGTTTTGGCGCCGGATTTACCCTGGCAATCGACACATTCGCCGTACAGGTACAGGGCGTGTTCGGCGATGCGGAAGCCATGTTGTTCGGCAATGCGATCCTGCAGCGCTTCGATTTCCGGATCGAAGAACTCCATCACGCTGCCGCACTTCACGCACACCATGTGGTCGTGATGGCCGCCCTGGTTCAGTTCGTAAACCGCCTTGCCGGACTCGAAATGGTGGCGTACCAGGATACCGGCCTGTTCAAACTGCGTCAGGACACGGTAAATGGTGGCCAGGCCGATATCGATGTTTTCGGCCAGCAATTTGCGATAGACATCCTCGGCAGACATGTGGCGGTCATCGCTCAGCTCGAACAGGTCGAGAATTTTCAGACGTGGGCCGGTAGCCTTCAGGCCGATATCTTTAAGGTGACTGGCTTTGCTCATCGTGATATAAATTGGGTCGATTTTTGAAGCATGATAAAGCCTTTTTGCGGCTTTGCCTAACATCGCCTTTAAATAATACTCAGCTCATCGGAGTCTCATGCGCGCCCTGATCATTGCTGCCATCCTTGCCCTCGCTGGCTGCACCTCCATGAATCCCCTTCACTGGATCAGCCCTTACAAAATGGAAATCCAGCAGGGCAACTATGTCACGGAAGATGCCGTGGCAAAACTCAAGCCAGGCATGACTCGCTCGCAGGTACGTTTCCTGCTGGGCACGCCTCTGCTCAGCGACCCTTTCCACAGCAACCGCTGGGACTATCCTTACCAGGATACCAAGCAAGGCACACTGGTGGACAAGAAGCTGCTGACCGTGTTCTTTGAAGGCGACACCATGGTACGGGTAGAAGGCACGGCACAACCGGCCGAGCGCGCCGTACTGCCGCCTGATGCTTCCGCTCCTGCCCAGGAAACCGTAAAACAATGAGTGAATTGAATATCGTCATTGTCGGCGCTGCCGGCCGCATGGGTCGCACGCTGATCGAATCCGTACTTGCCACGCCCGGTGCCCGTCTGCATGCCGCCATTGACCGTGCCGGTTCCGACTTCATCGGTCAGGATGCCGGCCTGTTCATCGGCCAGCAGACCGGCGTGAAGATTGCCAGCGATTTTGCCGCCGCCCTGTCCGGTGCCGACGTGGTAATCGACTTCACCCGTCCGGAAGCCACGCTGGACTACCTGCAACACTGCCAGCAGCACGGCGTGCAGATGATTATCGGCACCACTGGCTTTGACGATGCCGGCAAGGCCGCCATCAAGGCTGCCAGCGAAAAGATCGGCATCGTGTTTGCCTCCAATTTCAGTGTCGGGGTCAACCTGACCTTCAAGCTGCTGGACATGGCAGCCCGTGTGCTGAACGAAGGCTACGACATCGAAATTACCGAAGCCCATCACCGCTTCAAGGTGGATGCGCCGTCCGGCACCGCCCTGCGCATGGGCGAGGTGATTGCCGACGCACTGGGCCGTGACCTGAAGCAATGCGCGGTTTATGGCCGTGAAGGCGTCACCGGCGAGCGCGACCCCAACACCATCGGCTTTGCCACCGTGCGTGCTGGCGACGTAGTTGGCGATCACACCGTGCTGTTTGCCGCACTGGGCGAACGCGTGGAAATCACCCACAAGGCCTCCAGCCGCGCCACCTTTGCCAATGGTGCGGTACGCGCAGCCAAGTGGCTGTCGGAAAAGCCGTCCGGCCTGTTCGACATGCAAGACGTACTGGGTCTGCGTTAAGCCCCGCCAGAAGCCTGCCTTGCACGGCAGGCTTCACTGCTCACTCCCTTCCTTCGCCTTCCCGATGTCACGCACCCTGCATGTTTGCCTGCCCCTGCTTGCTGCCTTGCTGCTGACCGGGCTGGGCAGCTTGCTGCACGACAGCGGCGTCAGCCTGCATGTCTTGTTGCACCCTTCCTCCCTGCCCGCGCTGGAAAGCCAGTTGCTGTGGCAATTACGCCTGCCACGCCTGTTGATGGCTGCCTGCAGCGGCATCTTGCTAGGCTGCGCCGGCAGTGCGGTGCAAGCCCGTTTTTGCAATCCGCTGGCCGAGCCCGGCTTGCTGGGCATTTACAGTGGCGCAGCCCTGGCTGCGGCGCTGGCACTCAGCCTGAGTGCCGGACTGATGGCTGTATCACTGGCCGGTTTTACCGGTAGCGTGCTGGCGCTGTGCTTGCTGCGGGCGCTGGCGGGCCAAGCTAATGGCGGCCGTTTGTTGCTGGCTGGCGTTGCCATCAGCACCTTGCTGGCCAGCCTGCTGACCTTGCTGATCACCACCTTGCCCGATGGCGCGCTGCGCAGCGTCACCTTCTGGCTGATGGGCAGCTATGCCGGTGCACAATGGCAGCAGGTGGGCTTGATGCTGCTGGCCACCCCGCTGGTCTGGCTGGGCTTGTTCCGTCATTGGCACTTGCTCAATGCCCTGCAACTGGGCGAAGCGGCAGCGTTTCATCTTGGCTTTGATGTACGGCGGGGAAGCTGGCTGATCGTGTTGCTGGCCTCCATGGCGGCCGGTGTGGTGGTGGCCAGCTGCGGCATGATCGGTTTTGTCGGCCTGCTGGCACCGCATCTGGCCCGTTTGCTGCTGGGCAGCGACGCCCGGCGGCTGTTGTTGGCTGCCCCATTGTTCGGTGCCTGGCTGACGGTGGGTGCCGACTGGCTGGCGCGTAGCCTGCTGGCGCCGGCGGAGCTGCCGGTTGGGGTGATTACCAGCCTGCTGGGCGCGCCATTCTTTCTGTGGCTGCTGCGTCACGCCAAGGACGAACATGCTTGAACTGCAAGAGGTCAGCCTGAAGCTGGGCAGCAAAACCGTTATTCGCCAGGTGTCACTCCAGGCGCAGCCGGGTGAGTTGTGCGTGATTCTTGGCCCCAACGGGGCCGGTAAAAGCACGCTGTTGCAGCTGATGTCCGGCTATCGCCATCCGGATGACGGACAGGTATGTCTGGCCGGCAAACCACTGTCTGGTCAAGGTGCGGCTAGCCTGGCCTTGCAGCGTGCGGTGGTGGAGCAGCACCCGGCCCTGCCTGCGGGCTGGCGGGTGTCCGAACTGATTGCCACCGGGGCGTATCAGGCCCGCGCGATGGTATCTGACAGTGCCAGGCAACAGGCGCTGGCATTGAGTGATACCGGCATGCTGCTGGAACGCACGCTGGGCAGCCTGTCCGGTGGTGAAGCCCAGCGGGTGCACCTGGCACGCGCACTGCTGCAATTACTGGTTTCTTCCAGTCCCGAACGCTATTTATTGCTGGATGAAGCCACTTCGGCACTCGACTTTGCCATTGCCGATGCCATGGTGGCGCGGCTACACCATATCGCAGGCAGTCTGGGGATAGGCATTGTGGCGGTGATGCATGACCTGAACCTGGCCCTGCGCCATGCCGACCGGGTCCTGCTGCTGCGCGATGGCTGCGAAGTGGCCTGCGGCAAGACAGCAGAGGTGATGCACAAGCAGCAACTGGAAGCCATTTACGGTGTTGCGCTGGCGGAATTGACAAGCCCGGACGCACAGGTCCGGGCCTTTGTACCGCACACCGGCAGCTGAACACTGCGCCTACAGGCGTTGCAGCTCCAGATTCGATTTCACTTCAAAGCGCTGGGTAATGCTGCCATCGCTGTCCGCGCTTTCCAGCCGCACATCAAAGCCCCACAAGCGCCCTACGTGCTTGAGCACTTCCTGCGCACTGCCTTCGTCCAGCGGACGGCGATTGTGCATGGTGTGGCGCAGGGTGAGGCTGCGATCCCCGCGTACATTCACCGACCACACCTGGATATTCGGCTCGCGCGAACCCAGATTGTATTGCTCGGCCAGCTTGCTGCGGATGTCGCGGTAGCCGTTTTCATCATGAATGGCCGACACTTCCAGCTTGTCCTCATGGTCGTCATCACGAATGGCAAACAGGCGGAATTCGCGGATCAGCTTGGGTGACAGGTACTGCGAAATGAAGCTCTCGTCCTTGAAGTTCTTCATGGCGAATTCCAGCGATGCACGCCAGTCGGTACCGGCCAGATCGGGGAACCAGGCCCGGTCTTCCTCGGTGGGGTTCTCGCAAATGCGCTTGATGTCCTGATACATGGCAAAACCCAGCGCATACGGATTGATGCCGTTATACCAGCGCGCAGTCACCGGTGGCTGGTACACCACATTGGTGTGACTTTGCAGAAACTCCATCATGAAACCATCGGTCACCAGCCCTTTTTCATACAGGCGGTTGAGTATGGTGTAGTGCCAGAAGGTGGCCCAGCCCTCGTTCATCACCTGAGTCTGGCGTTGCGGGTAGAAATACTGCGCCACCTTGCGCACGATGCGCACCAGCTCGCGCTGCCATGGTTCCAGCAGCGGCGCGGATTTTTCGATGAAGTACAGCAGGTTTTCCTGCGGCTCTGCCGGAAACCGCGGCGGTTCGCGATTGGCGTCATCCCGGTCACGGCGCGGAATGGTGCGCCACAGGTCGTTCACCTGCATTTGCAGATATTGTTCGCGCTCTTCCTGCCGCGCCTGTTCTTCGGCCAGCGACAGTTTTTGTGGCCGCTTGTAGCGGTCCACGCCGTAGTTCATCAGCGCATGGCAGGAATCCAGCAGCTCTTCCACCGCATCAATGCCATAGCGCTCCTCGCATTTGCTGATGTAGGACTTGGCAAACACCAGATAATCGACAATGGCCGAGGCATCAGTCCAGGCACGGAACAGGTAATTGCCCTTGAAGAAACTGTTGTGACCATAGGCGGCATGGGCAATCACCAGCGCCTGCATGGTCATGGAATTCTCTTCCATCAGGTAGGCAATGCAGGGGCTGGAATTGATGACAATCTCGTAAGCCAGACCCATCTGGCCGCGCTTGTAGCTTTTCTCGGTGGAGACGAAATGCTTGCCGAAGCTCCAGTGGTGATAATTCACCGGCATGCCTACCGAGGAATAGGCATCCATCATCTGCTCGGCCGTAATCACTTCCAGCTGGTTGGGATAGACATCCAGCTTGAATTCATCCACCGCAATCTTGCGGATTTCGCGGTCGTACTCGTCAATCAGGTCGAAGGTCCATTCGGACCCGGTGGAAATGGGTGTCATGCTGTTTTCCCCTTGGCTGACAGCCCTTGCGCTCAAGCGCGCGTGGCTGGCTGGCGTTTGAACAGCTCCCGGAAAACCGGATAAATGTCGGAGGCCGAGCGGATTTTCTGCATGGCAAAGTGACGCTGACGCTCCTTGACCTTGAGGTACTCGTACCACAGGTTCTGCGGCTCCCCTTCGGTGATTTCGATGTAGGCGAAATACTGGCAGTAAGGCAGCAGTTGTTCTTCCATGATGCGACCGCAATTGGCCGAATCACTGTCCCAGTTGTCGCCGTCGGATGCCTGGGCGGCGTAGATGTTCCACTCGCTGCTGCTGTAGCGTTTCTTGACGATGTCCGCCATCAGGTTGAGCGCGGAGGACACCACGGTGCCGCCGCTTTCGCGCGAATGGAAAAAGTCCTCTTCATTCACTTCCACCGCACTGGTGTGATGGCGGATGAACACCACTTCGATCTTGTCGTAGTTACGCTGCAAGAACAGGTAGAGCAGGATGAAAAAGCGCTTGGCCATATCTTTCTTCTGCTCGTCCATGGAGCCGGACACGTCCATGATGCAGAACATCACCGCCTGGCTGGTGGGCTTGGGCTGCTGGATGCGGTTGTTGTAACGCAGGTCGAAGGGGTCAATGAAGGGAATGCTGCCCAGCTTCTCGCGCAGCAGATGGATGCGTTTGCGTTGCTCGCGCACTTCCTGGGTGCTTTCATCGTCCGATTCCAGCAGCGCGTCCAGGTCCTCCTCGGCCTCGCCCAGCCGGGCCAGCGTTGGCGCAGCCATGGCCACCCGCCGCGCCAGCGCACCGCGCAAGGAACGCACGATGCTGATATTGGCCGGCGTGCCGTCATTGGTGTAACCGGCGCGCACCTGCTTGAGTTCTTCCACCCCCATCAGCTGGGTCTTGATCAGGTTGGGCAGCGCCAGGTCATCAAAGAACACATTGAGAAATTCTTCTCGCGACAGCTCGAAGACAAAATCGTCCTCACCCTCGCCGTCCTGGCTGGCCTTGCCACCGCCTCCGCCCCCTCCTCCGCCTTGCGGACGGGCAATGCGGTCGCCACGGATGAATTCCTCATTGCCCGGATGCACCTGTTCGCGCACCCCGCCCTGGCCATGATGGAATACCGGCTCGGATATATCCTTGACCGGAATGGACACCTTCTCGCCACTCTCGATATCGGTGATGCTGCGCCCCTTTACCGCACGGGAGACGGCTTCCTTGATTTGCGCCTTGAAGCGGCGCAAGAAGCGCTCGCGGTTGACCGCGGACTTGTTCTTGCCGTTCAGGCGTCTGTCTATGATGTGGGACATGGCAACCTCGCTGTTGTCTCCTGCGGCCTGACGGGGCATAGCTGCATACCTGCGCCAAGCCATGCCGGACCTGTCAATTAAGACAGGCCGGGCCAGAATTGGTGCCGCCATGCCGGGCGCATGCACCCGGCAGGCACGGCTTGGTCAGGAGGACTTGCGTACCCGCAGATACCATTCGCACAACAGGCGTACCTGCTTGGCGGTATAGCCCTTTTCCACCATGCGGTTGACGAAGTCTTCGTGCTTCTTGGCATCTTCCACGCTGGCCTTGGCATTGAAGGAAATCACCGGCAGCAGCTCTTCGGTATTGGAGAACATCTTCTTCTCGATTACCGTGCGCAGCTTTTCGTAGCTGGTCCAGGTCGGGTTCTTGCCGCCGTTATTGGCCCGGGCCCGCAGCACGAAGTTGACGATTTCGTTGCGGAAGTCCTTGGGATTGGAAATTCCGGCCGGTTTTTCGATTTTCTCCAGTTCGCCATTGAGCGAGGTACGGTCGAAGATTTCGCCGGTGTCCTGATCGCGGTATTCCTGGTCCTGAATCCAGTAGTCGGCGAAGGTGACATAGCGGTCGAAAATGTTCTGCCCGTATTCCGAGTAGCTTTCCAGATAAGCAGTCTGGATTTCCTTGCCGATGAACTCGACATACTTCGGTGCCAGATACTCTTTCAGGAATGTCAGGTACTTTTGTTCCTGCTCTGCCGGGAACTGCTCGCGCTCAACTTGCTGTTCCAGCACATACAAGAGATGCACCGGGTTGGCGGCTACTTCCTGATTATCAAAGTTGAACACCTTGGACAGGATCTTGTAGGCAAAGCGGGTGGAAAGCCCGTTCATGCCCTCGTCTACCCCGGCATAGTCGCGGTATTCCTGCAGCGACTTGGCCTTGGGGTCGGTGTCTTTCAGGTTGTCACCGTCGTACACCTGCATCTTGCTGAACAGGCTGGAGTTTTCCGGCTCTTTCAGGCGCGACAGGATGGCAAACTGGGCCATCATCTTCAGCGTTCCCGGTGCGCATGGCGCATTGCCCAGGGAAGAATTGCGGATCAGCTTGTCGTAGATCTTGATCTCTTCGGTCACGCGCAGGCAGTACGGCACCTTGACGATGTAAATACGGTCGAGGAAGGCCTCGTTGTTCTTGTTGTTGCGGAACTGTTTCCACTCCGATTCATTGGAGTGCGCCAGCACGATGCCATCGAATGGAATCGCGCCGAAGCCCTCAGTCCCCTTGAAATTGCTTTCCTGAGTGGCGGTCAGCAGCGGGTGCAGCACCTTGATGGGTGCCTTGAACATTTCAACGAATTCCAGCAAACCCTGGTTGGCCAGGCAGAGGCCACCGGAGTAGCTGTAGGCATCCGGGTCGTCCTGGGCGTATTTTTCCAGTTTGCGGATATCCACCTTGCCCACCAGCGAGCTGATGTCCTGGTTGTTCTCGTCGCCCGGTTCGGTCTTGGCCACGGCAATCTGGCGCAGCACCGAGGGATAACGCTTCACCACCTTGAACTGGCCGATATCACCATTGAACTCGTGCAGCCGTTTCACCGCCCACGGGCTGGGGATGGTTTTCAGGTAACGACGTGGAATGCCGAATTCTTCTTCCAGAATGGCACCGTCTTCTTCCACGTTGAACAGGCCCAGCGGCGACTCGTTCAGCGGGCTGCCTTTCAGGCAATAGAACGGCACTTGCTCCATCAACTCTTTGAGCTTTTCGGCAATGGAAGACTTGCCGCCACCCACCGGCCCCAGCAGATAGAGAATCTGTTTCTTCTCTTCCAGCCCCTGGGCAGCATGGCGGAAATAGGCCACCACCTGCTCGATCACCTCTTCGGTGCCGTAAAACTCACGGAAGGCAGGGTAAACCTTGATGACCTTGTTGGAGAAAATACGCGACAAACGCTGGTCGTGGCGGGTATCCACCAGCTCCGGTTCGCCAATGGCCGCCAGCATGCGTTCGGAGGCGGTGGCATAGGCAGAGGGATCACGCTTGCAGATCTCCAGATACTCCTGGATGGTGTATTCCTCTTCACGGGTTTTGTCGTAACGGGAGGCGTAGTGGCTCAAGATATCCGGGTGCATGGCTCTCTCCTGGCTGGTTGCAGAGGTCCACACGGTGTGCGTGATGCACCCGCCGTCCCCTTGCAAAATTTAGAGTACTGACTGGCTTTCAGATTCTCTTTTTTTGGGTATAGCACATGCAGGGAAGAGCAAGAGCAAAAGCAACAAAACAATTGAAAACACTAAAAAATCTATATAAGTGTCTGAATTTGATAGAGAATTTTCTTAGTATGACTAAAGAAAAAACCTGGGAAAAGAGATTACCATTGGCATGGTTAAATTTTTATCTTTTAAAATCAAAGACATAAAAAAACCCCGACTAAAAGTACTGGGGTTTTTACAGATGTATCAATTTGTAAGCAGCTGTTTCAGCTTTTGCGCAGGATGATGCGCGTGCCAATTTCATAGACCTGGCCACGCTTCACCTCGTTGCAGCGCCTGACTTCCACTTCCGCAGCCAGCGGCTTGCCCGGCAAACCACCCACGGCCGGGGCCAGCACAATCACCGACAGGCGTTCGCCATGCTGGGGGACGTAGGAGCAACGAAAGGCCATGCCATCCACCGACAGGTCAACACACTCGCCATAGTGTGTTTCACCGGTATGCAGCGACTTGATGCGTGCCTTGCAGCCCATCTGCAAGCGGCGCGCACTGCGCCGTTCGTGGTAGGGGTCAAACGGCGGCACCAGGCAGTCTCCCGTCCAGATGGGCAGCCAGCCAATGCAGGCCGACAATGGACTTGCTGTCGCAGATTTCACCGCTCAGCGCCATTTGCATCACCTGCTCCAGCGGCAGGGTGAATACTTCCAGAAACTCGCCTTCATCCAGTTCACGCTCACCGGGCTCCAGATCCTCGGCCAGGTAGTAGCTGATCTGCTCGTTGGAATAACCGATGCAGGGATACGCCGTACCCAGATGCAGCCAGCGTCCGGCGCGATAACCGGTTTCCTCCAGCAGCTCGCGTCTGGCGGTCAGTGCCGGGGCTTCGTCGGGGTCTATCTTGCCGGCCGGAATTTCCACAAACACACGGCCCGCCGGGTAACGGTACTGGCGCTCCAGTACCAGCTGACGGTCAGACGTGAGTGCCAGGATGGCTACCGCACCGGGGTGCAATATGTACTCGCGGCTGGCCTCGGCACCATCGGGCAGCAATACCTTGTCCTTGTGTACCTGAAGAAAACCCCCTTCGTACACCAATGCGGTTTGCAATTGCTTTTCAACAAGATCCACGTGCTGCCTTTCTTTTCTTCCAGTTACGCACTACCGCCCAGCGCCAGCCCAGCATCACCAGCACATAGCCCGACACCGACAACAGCAGCCCCAATACCAGCAAGCCCAACAACAAAGGCCAGCCCAGCAGTAACAGCCAGTCAAGCAACTGGCGGCTCCATTGCCACAGGGTCTGGTTCTCCCAGAGTGGAGGCTGGCTCATTGTACCTGCAGTGGGGTCCCCCAGTAACAGCAGTCCACAGGAATAAGCCAGAAAATAAAGTGGCAGGATGGTGAGCGGGTTGCTGTACAGCGTTGCCAGCAGGGCTGCCGGCACATTCACTTTCAGGCAGAACGCCAACAGCAAGGTGGACAGCCGCTTGGGCGGGCCGGGCAGCAAACCGGTGGCCAGCCCCAGTGCAACACCGCGCGCCACTTTGCGCCGGTTCAATGCCCAGTAGGCCGGGTGGTCCAGCAATGGCCCCAGCCAGCGCAGCGAGGGGCGCTGCAACAGGTGGTGACGCCCCTTGCTGACACGTTGCAGCAGTTTTCGCAAAGCGGACATGAAGATGATGCTTCCCGTTGTCGTAATGCCACACCAGCAGCAGCCTGCCGCTAAAAGATGTTGTCAAAGCCGGCGGAATAATTTAAACAAGCGTTTGAATTAAGCGCATGCAATCAAACCGCCTTGCGTTCACGGCTATTCGACCCGGAAAACCCGGGCAGCGCAACCTACAGGAGAAACACCATGCCCGCATATAAAGCACCATTGCGCGACTTTGACTTCGTACTGAACGAACTGATCAAGGTGCAGGACATCATCCCGCAGCTGCCCGGCTACGAAGAAGCCACCCAGGACATTTTCACTTCCTATCTGGAAGCTGCCGCCCAGTTCTGTGAAAGCGAGCTGGCACCCCTGAACCGCCAGGCCGATGAAGAAGGCTGCCAGTTCGACCCCAGCACCAAGTCCGTCACTACCCCGCCAGGCTTCAAGGAAGCCTACAAGCAATATTGCGAGCTGGGCTTTCCGGCACTGGACTGTGACCCGGCTTACGGCGGCCAGGGCATGCCCAAATCACTGGCTTTCCCGGTGATGGAAATGCAGTGTTCGTCCAATGTGGCCTGGTCGATGTATCCCGGTCTGTCGCACGGTGCCTATGCCGCCATTCACGCCCACGGCAGTGATGAACAGAAAGCCACTTACCTGCCACGACTGGTGGATGGCAGCTGGACCGGCACCATGTGCCTGACCGAACCGCACTGCGGCACCGACCTGGGCCTGCTGAAAACCCGTGCCGAACCCAATGCCGATGGCAGCTATCGCATTACCGGCACCAAGATTTTCATTTCGGCTGGCGAGCACGACATGTCTGACAACATCATCCACCTGGTACTGGCCCGTCTGCCGGATGCACCGAAGGATGTGAAGGGCATCTCGCTGTTCATCGTGCCCAAATTCCTGGCTGATGGCCGCCGCAACACCGTGGCCTGCGGCAGCCTGGAACACAAGATGGGCATCAAGGCCAATGCCACTGCGGTGATCAATCTGGATGAGGCACAAGGCTGGCTGATTGGCGAAGCCAACAAAGGCCTAGCCTGCATGTTCACCATGATGAACGCCGCACGCCTGGGTTGCGGCATGCAAGGCCTGGGCATTGGCGAAGCGTCCTTCCAGGGCTCACTGGCTTATGCACGCGAACGCCTGCAAATGCGTGCGCTGACCGGCAACAAATGCCCGGACAAGCCGGCCGACCCCATCATCGTGCATCCGGACGTGCGCCGCATGCTGCTTACCCAGAAAGCCTATACCGAAGCCGGCCGCGCATTGACCGCCCTGCTGGCCTTGCAACTGGATATCGAAGACAAGCATCCGGATGCCGCGAAGCGTCAGGACGCAGCGGACCTGGTGGCCCTGCTCACCCCGGTGGCCAAGGCCTTCATGACGGACAACGGTTTTGAAGCAGCCAATATGGGCATGCAGGTATTTGGTGGCCATGGCTTCATCCGCGAATGGGGCATGGAGCAGCTGGTACGCGACTGCCGCATCTCGCAAATTTACGAAGGCACCAATGGCATCCAGGCCATTGACCTGCTGGGCCGCAAGGTATTGCTGGATCAGGGCCAGAAACTGCGCAAGTTCACCAAGCAGATTCACCAGTTCTGCCAGGCCAATGAAGGCAATGACAAGCTGGCCGAATACATTGCTCCGCTGTCCAGGCTGATGAAGGATGTGGGCGAAGTGACCATGGGCGTGGGCATGGCCAGCCTGCAGAACAAGGACGAAGCCGGTGCAGCCGCTACCGACTACCTGCGCCTGATCGGCCATCTGACCTATGCCTGGCTGTGGGCGCGCATGGCTGAAGTGGCACATGCCAGCCTGGGCAAGGGCGATGATGCCTTCTACCAGGCCAAGATTGCCACCGGCCGCTTCTATATGGCCAAACTCTTCCCCGAAGTGCATACCCTGCTGGCGCGCATCAAGGGTGGTGCTGCACCACTGATGTCGCTGGACGAAGAACACTTCGCGTTCTGATTGATTGCTGGCTCTACCCTTTGCACGGCCCATATGGGCCGTTTTTTTTGCCTTATTGCCGCCAAGTGGCTGTCGGAAAACAAAAAAAAGCCCGGAAAAACCGGGCTTATGAATAAAGGAATGAAAAAAAGAGAGCTCGTACTCTCGGTTTCATTCTAATCAAAACCGTCACGCACTGTCATGCTTTTTGCATGACAGCACGGGCAAGCAAGTAATCATGTCCAGCAGGAAGCAATGCAACTCAAGCCTGCAAATACACCACATGACTATGCGTGTACTCGTACAGACCATGCTTGCCATCAGCGCCACCGATGCCGGATTTGCGCACTCCGGCATGAAACCCTTGCATCGCTTCAAAGTTTTCCCGGTTGATATAGGTTTCGCCAAAGTCCAGTTCACGCATTGCCTGCATCGCCTTGGCCAGATCGCGGGTATACACGGATGAAGTCAGGCCGTACTCGGAATCATTGGCCAGGGCAATGGCCTCCTCCATGCTGTCCACCACCTGTATGGGCAATACCGGGCCGAATATCTCTTGCCGCATGACCTCCATCTGCCCGTGGCAGCCGGCCAGCACCGTTGGCTGGAAATGGAAGCCAGACCCCAGATCCGCCACCTGGCCACCGGTAATCAGCTGCGCCCCCTCCTGCACCGCCTGCGCCACTTTTGCCTGCACCCTTTCCAGTGCCTGACGGCTGATCAGCGGCCCCATGTCGATATCCGCCACCGCCAGCGGGTCGCCATAGCGGGTTGCTGCCATCGCGCTGGCCACCTTGTCAATGAAGGCATCTGCCACCTTGCGCTCGACATACACCCGTTCTGCACAGTTGCACACCTGACCGGTATTGATGATGCGAGAAGCATGAATGGCCCTGGCCGCCAGATCGAGGTCGGCACCAGCCAGTACGATGGCAGGTGCCTTGCCACCCAGCTCCAGATTCAGTTTGGTGATATGCGGGGCTGCCGCTGCCGCAATGCGCGCACCGGTTGCCACACTGCCGGTAAAGCTGATCATGTCGACGTCCGCGCTGCCAGCCATGTCAGCTCCGGTCGCACCCCGACCATACAGCACATTGAACACCCCGACCGGCAAGCCTGACTGCGCCACCAACTGGCTGAACAGATGACAGTTGATCGGCGTTTCCTCGCTGGGCTTGATCACGATGGTATTGCCGGTCAGCAGGGCCGGTGCCATCTTGCGGGCAATCAGAAAGAAAGGAAAATTCCAGGGCAGGATGCCGGCCACCACACCCAATGGCTTGCGCAGCAGGAATATCTGCTCGCCGGCCCGGTCGCTGCTGATGACCTCGCCTTCAATGCGTCTTGCCCATTCGGCCATGTAGTCCAGGTAATCGGCCGTAAAGCCCACTTCAACCTTGGCCAGCGCCAGGGTTTTGCCTTGTTCTGCGCTAATGGTATGGGCCAGTACATCCACTTGCTGACGAACAAGGGCGGCAATATTGCGCAGATAAGCGGCACGCTCGATGGCCGGTCGCGCAGCCCAGTCTCGCTGGGCAGCACGGGCAGCACTCAGGGCATCAGCCACCTGCTGCGTGGAGGCTTGCGGGGAATGGGCCAGAATCTGGCCATTGGCCGGATTACTCACTACATGGTGATCGGCCCCGTCGATAAAACGGCCATTGATGTAATGACGTAATTGCTGAATTTCAGACATCGGAATGCTCCTGAAAAATCATGTTGCCATGCTGGGCGCACATCACCAGCATGGGCTCTTGCCGGGGGATGGCTAATAGCCCTGCTTGCTGCTGACAGATAAAGAAGAAGCGCGGAAACGTGCCAGGCTGGCCAGTGCCGCCTGACGCAGCAGCGGGATATCAATACTGATGGCAATAAAGCTGCAACCCCACTCGACATAACGGCGGGCATCCTGCTCATTGGGCGCCAGAATGCCGCAGGCCTTGCCCTGCGCCAGGCAGCTGTCAATGACGTGGCGGATGCTGTGCTGGACGTCGGCATGGCTGGCATTACCGGCGTGGCCCATGCTGGTGGATAAGTCGGCCGGGCCGATAAAAATGGCATCCACCCCTTCCACAGCGGCGATCTGCGCCGCGTTTTCCACCCCGAGTGAAGATTCGATCTGCACCACCAGGCACAGCGCCTGATCGGCCTGCGGTATGTAATCCGCCACCGCATCCCAGCGGGTGGCGCGAATCAACCCGCCACCGACACCACGTATCCCTGCTGGCGGGTAACGCATGGCCCGCACCAGCGCAGCGGCCTGTGCTGCGCTTTCTACCATCGGCACCATCAGGCTTTGCGCACCGATATCCAGCACCTGCTTGATCAATGCCGGGTCGCCATGCGGAATGCGCACCACCGGATTGACGGGATAAGCCGCCAGCGCCTGCAGCTGTCCCAACAGCGTGGGCACGGTATTGGGCGCATGCTCGCCATCGAGCAGAATCCAGTCATGGCCGGTGGTCGCCAGGATTTCCGCGTGATAGGCGGAGACCATGCCAGCCCAGATACCGTACCGGGGTGATATTGATGTCATCTGCTGCAAGGCAGATTTGAAATGATTGTCTGGCAGCTGCATGGGCAACTCCTATTGCAGATTGACATACATGCCGCCATCCACCAGCAGGCTGGCACCTGTGACATAACGCGCCAGGTCTGAGGCCAGGAACACCGCCGGACCGACCAGATCCTCCGGCTGTCCCAGCCGCCCCAACGGGATGCGGTTTTGCATATGGCTGCGCTTGTGCGGGTCGGCCAGATCCTCCCGGTTGATGTCGGTTTCTATGGTGCCTGGCAGCAAGGCATTGCAGCGGATGCCAAACGGCCCCAAGGCAATGGCGCAGGACTGCATCAGCGACAGCAAACCGGCCTTGGTGGGGGTGTAGTGGGTTTGCATGCCACCGCCCACCAGGGCACTGATGGAGCTGACTGCAATGATGGCGCCGCCTTCGCCCTGCTGCTGCATCTGCCTTGCAGCCGCCTGTACCGCAAAATAGGCACCGTTGAGATTGGTATTCACTGTGCGGTAATACGTCTCGTGCGGCATGTCCAGAAAGGCATGGAAAGGACAGATGCCTGCATTGCTGATGAAGACATCCACCCCGCCCAGGCGCTCCACCGCCATGGCAATCAGCGCAGCACCGGTGTCGGGGTCGGCAATATCACCCGCCTGATCAGCCACCTTGCGCCCCAGTATCTCAATCTGGTGACGCAGGGTCAGGATGTCATCCGCACTGCTGCGGCCACTGTGGCCCAGCATCACATCCGCCCCATGGCGGGCACAGCCCAGTGCAATGGCCCGCCCTATGCCACGGGACGCCCCGGTAATCACCACTCGCTTACCTGCTAACAACATCGCTTGTCTCCTCAGAAATACCGGCGATACCAGCCCGATGTGCTACAGCAAACCCTTGATTCCATGCCCACCACCGCAGGACAGAACCAAGGACAAATCCCGCTTTTGCCAGCCGTGCTTAGCGCTGCTAACAAAACCCCGTAGAGAAACCGGACCAAGGCGCGCCGCCGCAGACAGTACAAGGCGTACGGCAAGGCGGCGCAACGCTGGAGCGGGGGTTTTGTTGGCGAGTCTTAATGGACTGCACTACCAAAACCCACCATGCCGATGGCGGCAATAATGACCACAATGCCCAGCGACAGGATGCGGCGTGTCTGCCGCGCAGTGCCGCGCCACTCACCCAGGCTGACACCCCACAGATTGGAAATCAGGATGATGAAAGACATGTGCAGCACCCACGAGCTGGTGGGGTTATGCAAGCGGCTTTCGCCCATGCCATAGAAAAAGAACTGCAGATACCACAGCAAGCCGCCCAGCGCGCACAGCAGGTAGTTGCGCAGCAAGGGAGTGTTGCGATTGACGAATTCGCCCAGACTGCGACGGCGCAAGGACAGGTGCAGACACCACAACGCATTGGTGGTGAGGCCACCGAGCATGATGACGGCAAAGGTCAGATTGTTCATGAACAGGGAATTGGCACCGTGCGCCACGGCAGCCAGCGCCAGAGGTTTGCCCGCATTGATGCCGTAGCTGAAGCAGGCACTCAGGCAACCGGACACCAGCGCAACCGCGATGCCCTTTTTCATGTTGAATTCCCTGACCGCACTTTGCTTGGTCGCCAGATCGACTTCGCGCTCCTTGCGCATGCCGGCCACCCCGCACAACACGATGCCGATCAGCGAGCCCAGCACGCCCAGCAGCACCATCTGCCCACCGCTGCTGAGCAGCATCTGGCTCAGGCGCAAACCATCCTCGCGGCCAAACAGGTCATTGAACAGCGGCGGCATCAGGGCACCCAGGGCGGATGTCAGGCCCATGATGATGGACATGCCCAGCGACAGGCCGATATAGCGCATGGCCAGGCCGAAAGTGAGGCCACCGATGCCCCATAACACGCCGAAGAAGTAAGTCCAGCCCAGTGTCCCGCTGTCTGCCGCCTCAAGGATGGAAGCAAAAGCCGGAATGGTCAGCGCAATGGCCAGCCACGGGGCAATCAGCCAGGAAAACAAGCCGCCCAGCAGCCAGAAGTTTTCCCAGGACCACAGCCGCACGCTGCGATACGGCAGATAAAAACTGGCGGATGAAAACGAGCCGATGAAATGAAACAACAGGCCCAGCAGAATGATGGCCATCTGGCTAGTCTCCCAATTGGTAAAAACGCCGGGCATTGTCGGCAAACATGGCACGCCGCTCATGTGCCGCAGCCTGCGCCAGCAAGTTGTCATAGGCCTGCCACAGCCTGTGGTAGGAGGTGTACAGGCTGCACACCGGGAAATTGGAAGCAAACATGCAGCGTGCGCTGCCGAAGGCATCGATGGCCTCGTACACCAGCGGCCGCAGACTGTCCTCGGTCCAGTGGTGGTCGAGCATGCCGAAACCGCTCAGCTTTACCTGCACATTCGGGCAGGCTGCCAGGGCCCGCATGCCATCCAGCCACGTGCGCCAGCCGGCAGGGGCATGGCGATCCACATACATGCCGGCATGATTCAGCGCAAAGCGCACCGCCGGATAACGCCTGGCCAGCGCAGCGGCTTCCTGCATTTGTGAGGGGTAGATTTGCAATTCGAAGATCAGGCCGTGGCGTTCCAGCAAGGCCATCCCGCACTGCCATTGCGCCTCGCGCATGTAGTGGCGGCCCACATAGTCGAACTGCGGGTCGGCATGCACGTTGAGAATCTGCCGCACGCCACGTACGCGGGTAGAAACTGCCAGTTGCCGGGCAAGCTGATCCGCCACCTGAGGGTTGGCCAGATCGAGAAAAGGCAGCAAAGCAACTGGCAAGGTATTGCCGGACAAGTCGAGCATGTGTTCCAGTTGGCGGGTTTCCTCCAGCGCATCCGTCGCATTGGCTTCGATATGCACCACGCCTGCCAGCTCGATATCGGCCTGCTCGGCCAGCTGTCGCAAGTCCGGCAACAGGAAGTCACGTGCCAGCGCGGCGTAATCACCCAGCAGATTGGGCTTGCGCCGGGTCAGCCAGGGGTACTGCCCTCCCCCCAGCCACCAGAAATGGCAATGGGCGTCTACGATGCGCATGGCAGCCCCTCCCCCGTGCTCAGCACGAACATGCTGCGCAAGCCTACCTGTACCGGCGAAAGGTCTGGCTGGGTCACCATGATGTCGGCCATATAGGCCCACCATTGCTGCATCACCGGCAGGCTGGGCAGGTCAGCCAGCCGGTCGGGCTGCCGGCAGTACAGCACGGCAAACAAGGCGTCATCCTTGTCATCATGAAAAATGCGGTACTCGACAATGCCGGCATCCAGCAGCGCGGTTTTCAGTTCCGGCCAGATGGCGGCATGGCGCCGATGATATTCCTCGGCTTGCCCCGGAAACAACTGCATGCGGAAAGCCAGCGTGCAAAGTGCTTGTCCATGCGTCATCTCAGCCTCCCGGCGTGTGCAGGTAGGGGCGATGCAAGGTGCAGGCGGGATTAAGCTCCACGCCGAAACCGGGACGGTCCAGCCGCGATACCGGCATGCGGCCGTTTTCCGGCACTGGCTCGTGCAATAGCTGTGGACTGAACATCGGCACCACCTGATCGGCCTGCGGTGCCATCATCAGGAATTCGGCAAACGGGCTGTTGTGACGGGTGGCGACAAAGTGATAGCTGTACACGCTGGAACCATGCGGAATCACCAGCGCCTGATACGCATCGGCCAATGCCGAGATTTTCAGCAGTTCGGTAATGCCGCCACACCAGCCGACATCGGGCTGGATGATGTCGCAACAGCCCATTTCCAGCAGCATGCGAAAGCCCCAGCGCGTGGCCTCGTGCTCGCCGGTGGTGCACAACATGCCCGGCGGCAATTGCTGCCGCAAGGCGGCATAGCCCCAGTAATCGTCCGGCGGCAGTGCTTCTTCTATCCATTTCAGGCCAAACGCCGCTGCCGCCTGTGCCAGACGGGTGGCGTAGTTCAGGTCCAGGCTCATCCAGCAGTCAACCATCAGCCAAAAGTCCGGGCCTACCCGCTCGCGCATGCTGGCCAGCAAGGCCAGGTTTTTTTGCAGGCCGTCCTCCCCCTCTGCCGGCCCGTAGTGCAGCGGCATTTTCCCGCCGATGAATCCCATTTCGCGGGCGAGGTCTGGCCGTGCGCCGGTGGCATAAAACTGCAGCTCGTCCCGCACCGCACCGCCCAGCAACTGGTACACCGGCTCCTGCCGCACCTTGCCCAGCAAATCCCACAAGGCCAGGTCCACCCCGGAAATGGCGTTGAGCACCAGGCCCTTGCGTCCGTAAAACAGGGTGCCGTGGTACATCTGGTCCCAGATGCGCTCGATATCGCAAACCCGGGCCCCTTCCACGAAACGCGCCAGATGGCGCTCGACGATGAAAGCTGCCGGTTCGCCGCCTGTCGTCACGGCAAAGCCGACATTGCCGGCGCTGTCCTCCACCTCCACCACCAGCGTGCCCAGCACATTGATGCCAAAGCTGCGTCGGCTTTGCCGGTAGGCAGGGTATTTGGACATCGGCGTGGCGATGTGGTCGTCTATCCAGTGGCCATCGGACTGATCGTGATAATCCGCACCACCACCTCGCAAGGTAAAGGCACGGACGTGTTTGATGACTGGCATTTGCTTCATGGTGGACTGCTCCGACGTTGAATACCGGAATTCAAGCTGATCAGAAAAAACCAATATCCGGGATGAATTTACTGGGATGACTGACGAAATTAATTGCAGCCGATAATAAAAACCGACATAAGAATATTCACCCTCTTCAATCAGGAATTATCCTTATTTTCTTTGGTAAATATCAGGCCATTGATAGCACTCAGAAAATAAGCGGCAGCAGCAAAACTACGACATACTCGCAGAACCATCCAATTACATTTAATTAACTGGCAATACCTTCTGCTTATGGATAAAACTGCCATGCTGCCAGCAACACAGCACCGTCATTTACTGCAACGCCTGCGTTACAAGCATTTGCAAATGTTGGTGTTATTGGGGAATAACCAGAATATGAAACGGACGGCGGAAGGCATGCATATGTCGCAACCAGCTGCCAGCCGCATGCTGCAGGAAATCGAGGATATGTTTGATTGCCAGCTGTTTGACCGCCTGCCACATGGCATGCGCCCCACGGCACTGGGCGTGGTGTTGGTCAAATTCGCCACCCGCAGCCTGCACCACCTGGAAAGCTGCATGCAGACGCTGGCAGTACAGAAGAAAGAAGGCTTTGGCTACTTGTCAGTGGGTGCCATCATGGGTGCGGCACCCGAGCGGGTCATGGCGGCAATTGCACGTTTGAAACAGGAAAGGCCCCGGCTGTGCATCCGCGTGATGGGAGATACCAGCGACGAAGTGATCCGCCTGCTGGAACAAGGACGCATCGACCTGGCCATTGCCCGGCGCAGCGCGAAAACCGAAGATGCGGCTTTTGATTTTTGGCCAATGGGTAATGAAGTATTGCGACTGGTGGTGGCTAAACACCATGTGTTATTGCAACAGCAACATATCGAATTGCCGGTATTACTACGAGACTGGCCATGGATATTACAAGCACCCAGCAGTCCAGCACGCATGGCATTGGAGCAATATCTGCTGCACGCCGCACTGCCCTTGCCCGGCAATATCATCGAGAGCAATTCGGTTTACTCCATGCTGCAACTGATTCAACGCACCAATGCGGTGATGCTGTTAGCGGAATCTGCCATGTCAGACTATCTGGAGATGGGCATCGTGCAGATATTGCCAATCAAGGTAGACATACCACTCCCTCCTTTTGGCATCTTGACGCGCAAGCATGAACCACTTAGTGCCGAACAACAGGATTTCATTTCATACCTGCATCAATCCTGAACCATGACCACCACATGGCAGTAAAAGAAAAAGCCTCCGTGTGGAGGCTTTCAGGTAGGGCATTCACCAGCCCGCAGACCGGCAGAAAACTCAGTTGCTGCCGCAGCAGGCCTTGTACTTCTTGCCGCTACCGCAGGGGCAAGGGTCGTTGCGGCCCACCTTTTCGCCTTCACGGCGTACGGTGGCCGGAGCCTGTGCCTTGGCGCGCCAGTAGTTGAATACGGCAATCAGGGCCTCTGGCAGCTGTTCCTTGCAGTCTTCCTTTTCCTCGTCGGTAAAGGTGACCAGGTCTTCTCCGTCTTCTTCCTCGAACATGCCGCCCAGCACCAGAATCGGCATCAGCAGGTCTTCGAAGCCTTCATCGTCCGCTGCTTCGAACCAGTCGGTATCCACCACGTCCAGCGCGTACAGATAGGCATTGCACCACGGCCAGTAGTCGGCTTCATCGTCGTCGCCGTCTTCGTCGGCGTACAGGATCAGGTCCAGTTCGCGGCCATCGGCCAGCACATGGGCGGTAACATCAAACAGCTTTTGCAGCAGGGCTTCCAGCTCCGCCTGTTCTTCGGCATTTTCAAAAGCCGGGGCATCGCCCAGCACTTCAGCCAGCCACATGCTGCGGTCGGCGACATCCGGTCCGCTGGCCAGCGCGGCAAAGAAGCCTTGTACTTCGTCCGGGCGCATGGTGCTGCCACTGATCGACAGGGGCGTCAGCAACTGTTCCAGCCGGGCCAGATCGGCGTCATTGAATACGATATCAGTCATGGTGCGCTCCTAGCGGTCAGATTGAATGGGCGCATTGTAGCGAAAAAAGCCCCGGCTCGCCGGGGCCTGTGCATACAAAGTTTGATCCATCTGCGTTTACGCAGTCTGACTGTCGTTCAGCCCCAGTTTTTCCTTCATTTGCTGGCGCATGACAAACTTCTGGATCTTGCCGGTAATGGTCATGGGAAAGCTGTCGACAAATTCGATGTAGCGCGGAATCTTGTAATGGGCGATCTGGCCCTGGCAAAAGGCACGCATATCCTCGATGCTGGCCTGTTCGCCATCGCGCAGCTTGATCCAGGCACACAGTTCCTCGCCAAAGCGGTCGTCCGGCACGCCAATCACCTGCACTTCCTGAATCTTGGGATGACGGTAGAAGAACTCCTCCACCTCTCGCGGGTAGATGTTTTCGCCACCGCGAATCACCATGTCCTTCACCCGGCCCACGATATTCACATAACCCTCGGCATCCATCACCGCCAGGTCTCCGCTGTGCATCCAGCCGGAACGGTCGATGGAGTCGGCGGTTTTCTGCGGGTCATCCCAGTAGCCCAGCATCACCGAATAGCCACGGGTCAACAGCTCGCCGGTTTCACCATGCGCCACAATGTGGCCATCGTTATCGACAATCTTGACCTCCACATGCGGATGCACCTGCCCGACGGTGGACACGCGCTTGTCCAGCGGTGTGTCGGCACTGCTCTGGAAACTGAGCGGGCTGGTTTCCGTCATGCCGTAGCCAATGGTGACTTGCGACATGTGCATCAGGGTGGTAACCCGCTTCATCACCTCGATGGGACAAGGGCTGCCGGCCATCACGCCAGTGCGCAGGCTGGACAGGTCGAATTGCGCGAACTGCGGGTGGTCCAGCAAGCCGATGAACATGGTGGGCACGCCATGCAAGGCAGTACAGCGTTCTTCCTGCACGGTTTGCAGCACGCTGAGTGCGTCAAAGCTTTCTGCCGGGAACACCATGCATGCCCCATGCGTAAGACAGGTAAGCGTGCCCAGCACCATGCCGAAACAGTGGTACAGCGGCACCGGGATGCACAGCCGGTCGGCCGGACTGAAGCCCATGGCCTGTCCGGTAAAGAAGGCGTTATTGAGAATATTGTGATGCGACAGTGTGGCCCCCTTGGGGCTGCCGGTGGTTCCGGAGGTGAACTGGATGTTGATGGCATCATCGAATTGCAGGCGATCGCCCAACTGCTGCAAGGCGGCGCGCTCGGCAGGGGTCGGTTCGGTCAGCAGTTCGGCAAACCCCAGCATGCCCGGCGTGGCCTGCTGGCCCATGCGGATCACCCATTCCAGCCTGGGCATGCGGGCGGCACGAAGCTCGCCGGGTTGGCTGTCGGCCAGTTCGGGCAACAAATCCTGCAGCATCTCGATGTAATTGCTGCTCTTGAAGCTGGGCGAAGCAATCAGGGCGCGGCAACCTACCTTGTTAATCGCATATTCCAGCTCGGCACGGCGGTAAGCCGGGTTGATATTCACCAGCACCAGCCCGGCCTTGGCGGTGGCAAACTGCGTCAGCACCCATTCGGCATTGTTTTGCGACCAGATGCCGATGCGCTCCCCCGGTTCAAGGCCAAGGCGCATCAGGCTGCACGCCATCCGGTCCACTTGCTCCTGTAACTGGGCATAACTCCAGCGTATGCCCTGCTGGCGTACCACCAGGGCGTCCCGCTGGGCGTGGTGCTGGCAGGCCTGGTCAAACATCTGGCCGATGGTTTTGCCAATCAGTGGCTGCTGACTGGCTCCGTGCACGTAGCTGGCGTGCTGCATTGTGTGTCTCCTTGTTGTGGTCTCTTTATCCGGATGCGTCGTTTCCCTTGCGACGGCAGCCACGCTGCATGGCGCGGCCCATTTTTCTGGCATTAATCCCACAAGTTGACGATTACGTAAACGTAATACATCTATCATGATGAGAAGCCGTGGGAAAAACGCTACAATCCGTATAAATACTGAAAGCAGATACCATGACAGAACAGGAAGTCTTCACCATTTCGGATCTGGCGCGTGATTTTGACGTCACACTGCGCACCATCCGCTTTTACGAGGAACAAGGGCTGATCGAGCCGCAACGCGATGGCCGTCAGCGGGTGTTCACCCGCCGCGACCGCGCCCGCCTGCGGCTTATCCTGCGTGGCAAGCGCATTGGCCTGTCCTTGTCGGAAATACGCGAAATCATTGATCTGTATGATCTGGCCCGCGATGAAGCCAGCCAGTCGCTCAAGCTGCTGCATTTGCTGGTGGCCCGGCGCGAACAGCTGGAAGAACAGCGGCGTGACATCGACGTGGTGCTGGCGGAAATCGATGCGCTGGAAAAACACTGCCGTGGCGTAATCGACCAGATGACCACCAAGGCTGACAACCCAGCCTGAACACCTGCCCTCGTGCAGGTTTTTTTACCACACCATATTGACGCTTACGTAAACGTAATTCAATATTCAAAGCAGTAAGGCAACCATCACAATAGCCTGTCAGGCACAGCCGCCACGACCGGCACCGAGGAGAAACACCATGTACAGCAGCCTGCGTTTTGACCACGGCGACACTTACGACATGTTGCGCCAGAGCGTAAAGGATTTTGCCGACGCCGAAATCGCCCCGCGCGCCGCCGACATCGACCGTGACAACCTCTTTCCGGCCGACCTGTGGCGCAAGTTTGGTGAGCTGGGCTTGCTGGGCATCACCGCCGAAGAAGAATACGGTGGCGCCAATATGGGCTACCTGGCCCACATGATCGTGATGGAAGAAATCAGCCGTGCCTCGGCCTCGGTCGCCCTGTCCTACGGCGCGCACTCCAATCTGTGCGTTAACCAGATCCGCAAGAACGGCAGCGCCGAACAAAAAGCCCGCTACCTGCCCAAGCTGATTTCCGGCGAACACGTGGGCGCGCTGGCCATGTCCGAACCCAATGCCGGTTCCGATGTGGTCAGCATGAAGCTGCGCGCCGACAAGAAGGGCGACCGTTATGTACTGAACGGCAGCAAGATGTGGATTACCAACGGCGGCGATGCCGACACCCTGGTGGTGTATGCCAAGACCGACGTCAACGCCGGGCCCAGGGGCATCACGGCTTTTATCGTGGAAAAGGGCTTTGCCGGTTTCTCGCACGGCAGCAAGCTGGACAAGCTGGGCATGCGCGGCTCCAACACCTACCCGCTGTTCTTCGATAACTGTGAAATCCCGGCCGAGAACGTACTGGGCGGCGAAGGCAATGGCGTGAAAGTGCTGATGAGCGGGCTGGACTACGAACGTGCCGTGCTGTCGGCAGGCCCGCTGGGCATCATGCAGTCCTGCATGGACATCGTCGTCCCCTATCTGAATGACCGCAAACAGTTTGGCCAGGCCATTGGCGACTTCCAGCTGATGCAGGGCAAGCTGGCCGACATGTACGTCAAGCTGTCCGCCAGCCGCGCCTATGTCTATGCCGTCGGCCAGGCGCTGGACCGGGGCGATACCGGCCGCCAGACCCGCAAGGACGCTGCCGGGGCCATTCTGTACGCCGCCGAAAACGCCACCCAGATGGCGCTGGATGCCATCCAGTGCCTGGGCGGCAACGGCTATATCAATGAGTACGCCACCGGCCGCCTGCTGCGCGATGCCAAGCTGTATGAAATCGGCGCAGGCACCAGCGAAATCCGCCGCTGGCTGATAGGCCGCGAACTGATGGCCGAGACACGTTGAACATCGGGAGTAGAGAGTGGGGAGTCGGGAGTAAAACCGTCAACTCACCCACACCCTACTGACAACTAACACCGGGAGTAGAGAGTCGGGAGTGGGGAGTTCCCCACCCGTCACCTGCTACTCCCTACTCCCCACTCCCTAAAATCATGCCAGTCATCGAATCCAAACTCTCCCCCCGCGCGCCGGACTTCCAGGCCAATGCCGACAAGATGCGTGCGCTGGTGGATGACTTGAAACAGAAGGTCGCTCAGGCGGCGCTGGGCGGCGGCGACAAAGCCCGTGAAAAGCACACCGCCCGTGGCAAGCTGCTGCCGCGCGAGCGCATCAACCTGCTGCTGGACCCCGGCGCGCCCTTTCTGGAACTGTCCCAGCTGGCGGCCTTTGGCATGTACAACGATGATGCGCCGGGTGCCAGCCTGATCAGCGGCATCGGCCGCATTGCCGGGGTGGACTGCCTGATCATCGCCAACGATGCCACGGTCAAGGGTGGTACTTATTACCCGATGACGGTGAAAAAGCATCTGCGCGCGCAGGAAATCGCCAGGGAAAACCGCCTGCCCTGCGTCTATCTGGTGGATTCCGGCGGGGCCTTCTTGCCGCTGCAGGATGAGGTTTTCCCGGACAAGGAACACTTTGGCCGCATTTTCTTCAACCAGGCCCAATTGTCTGCCGCCGGCATTCCGCAAATCGCGGTGGTGATGGGCAGCTGCACCGCTGGCGGTGCTTATGTACCGGCCATGTCGGACGAAACCGTCATCGTCAAGGAACAAGGCACCATCTTTCTGGGCGGCCCGCCGCTGGTGAAGGCCGCTACCGGCGAAGTCGTCACCGCAGAAGAGCTGGGCGGTGGTGATGTGCATGCGCGCATTTCCGGTGTGGCAGACCATCTGGCGCAGAACGACGCCCATGCGCTGGGCATTGCCCGCCGCATCGTGGCCGACCTCAACTGGCACAAACAAGGCGTGCTGGACCGCACCGAACCCAAAGCACCACGCCATGCCGCCGAGGAAATCTACGGCGTGATTCCGGCCGACCCGAAAAAGCCGTTTGATGTGCGTGAAATCATCGCCCGACTGGTGGACGACTCCGACTTTGACGAATTCAAGCAGAACTACGGCACGACGCTGGTCACCGGTTTTGCCCGCCTCAATGGCTGGCGTGTAGGCATCATCGCCAATAACGGCATCCTGTTTTCCGAATCGGCCCTCAAGGGTGCGCACTTTGTCGAACTGTGCTGCCAGCGCGGCATTCCGCTGATCTTCCTGCAGAACATCACCGGCTTCATGGTGGGCAAGAAGTATGAAAACGGCGGCATCGCCAAGGATGGCGCCAAGCTGGTTACCGCCGTGGCCTGCGCCAGCGTGCCCAAGTTCACCGTGCTGATTGGCGGCAGCTTCGGTGCGGGTAACTACGGCATGTGTGGCCGCGCTTACAGCCCGCGCATGCTGTGGATGTGGCCCAATAGCCGCATTTCGGTGATGGGTGGCGAACAGGCCGCCGGGGTGCTGGCACAGGTCAAGAAGGAACAACTGGGCGAGGCCTTCACCGCCGAGCAGGAAGAAGCGCTGAAAGCACCGGTACGCGAACAATACGAACGCCAGGGCCACCCTTATTACGCCAGCGCACGGCTGTGGGACGACGGCATCATCGACCCGGCCCAGACCCGCGATGTACTGAGCCTGGCACTCGAAGCCGCCCTGTCCGCGCCCATCGAAAAGACACGCTTTGGCGTGTTCCGCATGTAAGGAAGCGCCATGAGCCAGTATCAGACTCTCGATATCCATTGCAGCGGCAGCACCGCCACTGTCTGGATGAACCGCCCGGAACTGCACAATGCGCTGAACGAAATGCTGATTGCCGAGCTGACCGCCGCCTTCAAGGCACTGCAACTGGACGACAGCGTGCGTGTCATCGTGCTGGCCGGACATGGCAAAAGCTTTTCCGCCGGGGCTGACCTGGACTGGATGCGCCGTGCCGCCGGCTACAGCGAGGCAGAAAACCTGGCCGATGCCCAGCGCCTGGCCGCCATGCTCAAGGCCATTTACCGCAGCCAGAAGCCGGTGATCGCCCGCATCCACGGCCCGGCCATTGCCGGTGGCACCGGCCTGGCTACCGTATGTGACATTGCCATTGCCACCGAAGCCGCCCGCTTCGGCCTGACCGAAGTGCGGCTGGGACTGATTCCGGCCACCATTGGCCCTTATGTGGCCGATGCCATCGGCTGGCGGCAGGCACGGCGCTACTTCCTGTCGGCCGAGCGCATTGACGCCGCCACTGCCGCCCGTATCGGCCTGGTGCATGAAGTTGTCGCGGCCGACATGCTGGACCAGCGCATCGCCGACATTGCCAGCGAACTGGCCAAAGGCGCACCACGCGCACTGGGGGCCGCCAAAGACCTGCTGGCCGAACTGCATGAAGGCTCGCCGTGGGATGACAACCTGCTGGCCGACACCGCCAGCCGCATTGCCAGTACCCGCAGCGGACAGGAAGCCCGCGAAGGGCTGGCTGCCTTCTTCGACAAACGCCCGCCCGCCTGGCAACAAGAACAATAAGGACACTGCCATGTTCAAGAAAATCCTCATTGCCAACCGCGGGGAAATCGCCTGCCGGGTGATCAAGACCGCGCGCCAGCTGGGCATTGCCACTGTTGCTGTTTATTCCGATGCCGATGCCGATGCCCGCTTTGTCAGACTGGCCGATGAAGCCTGGCGACTGGGTCCGGCTCCGGCGGCGGAATCCTATCTCAAGGCCGGGCTGATTCTGGACATTGCCCGCCAGAGCGGTGCCGAGGCCATCCACCCCGGTTATGGTTTTTTGTCGGAAAACGCTGATTTTGCCGCCGCCTGCGCCACCGCAGCCATTGCCTTTATCGGCCCGCCGGCCAGCGCCATTGCCGCCATGGGCAGTAAATCTGCTGCCAAGGCACTGATGGAACAAGCGGCCGTACCGCTGGTGCCCGGCTATCATGGCGAGCGCCAGGAGCCGGATTTCCTGCACCAGAAAGCCGACCGTATCGGCTATCCGGTACTGATCAAGGCCAGCGCCGGTGGTGGTGGCAAGGGCATGCGCATTGTCGAGCGCAGTGAGGATTTCGCCGCTGCGCTGGCCTCCTGCCAGCGCGAAGCGGCCGCCAGTTTCGGTGACGACAAGGTGCTGGTGGAGAAATACCTGCCACGTTCGCGCCATGTGGAAATCCAGGTGTTTGCTGACAGCCTGGGCGGCTGTGTCTACCTGTTCGAGCGTGACTGCTCGGTGCAGCGCCGTCATCAGAAAGTACTGGAAGAAGCCCCGGCACCGGATTTGCCGGTCAGCACCCGGCAGGCCATGGGCGAAGCCGCCTGCGCCGCTGCACGTGCAGTGGGCTATGTCGGTGCGGGGACGGTGGAATTCATCATGGCGGTACAGGACGATGGCCGCCCCGGTGACTTTTACTTCATGGAGATGAACACCCGTCTGCAGGTAGAACACCCGGTGACCGAAATGATCACCCGGCAGGACCTGGTGGCCTGGCAGTTGCAAGTGGCCGCCGGTCAGCCACTACCGCTGCGGCAGGACGAGCTGCAGATTCACGGCCACGCCATCGAGGCGCGTATTTATGCAGAAGACCCGGACAAGGGCTTCCTGCCCGCCACCGGCCAGCTGATTCACCTGGCCACCCCTGCCGAAAGCGTACAGGTACGCATCGATACCGGGGTGGAACAAGGCGACAGCATCAGCCCCTTCTACGACCCGATGATTGCCAAGCTGATTGTCTGGGGTGAAAACCGGGCTGCCGCCTTGCAACAGCTGGACGCGGCACTGGCGCAGTATCAGGTGGCCGGTGTCACCACCAATATCGCCTTCCTGCGCCGCATTGTGCAGCACCACAGCTTTGCCAGTGGTGCAGTGGATACCGGGCTCATCGCCCGCTATCAGGATGCCTTGCTGCCACCGGCCGTCCCGGCCAGTAGCACGCAGCTGGCCGTACTGGCGCTGGCCCAGACGCTGGGTGCGCAGACGGACTTCCCGGTGCGCGCAGGCTGGCGACTGAATGGTCAGCTGGAAACCGTCCAGCAATTCATGCACGGCGACACCGTGCACAGTGTCAGCGTGCGCCATCTGGACCACGGTTTTGCTGTGACGGTGGCAGGACAGACATATCAGGCCGCAGCACGGCTGCAACAGGGTGAATGGCATGTCACGCTGGACGGACAACAACTGCGCGCCACCGTCATTAGCCAGCAGCAGCAGCGGGTGTTGTTCCTGCAAGGCGAACGGCTGGAAGCAAGCTGGGTGGACCCGTACGCAGCCAGCGCCGAAGAAGTGCATGGCGCCACCCACCTGAAAGCACCGATGCCTGGGCGGGTAGTGGCCTTGCTGGCCAGTAGCGGGCAGCAGGTGAGCAAAGGTGAGCCCCTGTTGATTCTGGAAGCCATGAAAATGGAGCACACCATCCATGCCCCAGCCGATGGCACGGTGAATGCCTTTTACTTTGGTGCTGGTGAACAGGTATGCGATGGCGACGAGTTGCTCGACTTCGACGCCGACTGATCCGGAGGACAACACGCGATGCCAACCGTAAAAATCGTCGAAGTCGGCCCGCGCGACGGGCTGCAGAACGAAAAGCAGCAGGTGGATACCGCCAGCAAGCTGGAACTGATTCGCCGCCTGGCTGAAAGCGGCCTCACCACCATCGAGGCCGGGGCTTTTGTCTCGCCCAAATGGGTGCCGCAAATGGCCGACAGCCTGCACGTACTGCAAGCACTCGAGCTGTCCGGTGCGGTGAATTACCCGGTGCTGGTGCCCAACGACAAGGGCATGGAACAGGCACTGGCTGCTGGCGTGCGCGAGATTGCCGTGTTTGGTGCGGCCAGTGAAAGTTTCAGCCAGAAAAACATCAATGCCAGCATTGCCGAAAGCCTGGCCCGCTTTGACAGCGTGATGGCTACAGCACGGCGCGAGGGCATCCGCGTGCGCGGCTATGTGTCCTGCGTGGTGGACTGCCCCTATGAAGGGCCGATTGCCCCGGCCAAGGTGGCAGAAGTGGCTGCCCGTCTGCTGGACATGGGCTGCTACGAAATTTCGCTGGGCGACACCATAGGCACGGGCACGCCCAACCGGGTACTGGACATGCTGGAAGCAGTGAGCAAGCTTGTGCCAATTACACAACTGGCAGGTCACTTCCACGACACATACGGCATGGCCATCAGCAATATTCATGCTTCTTTTCAGGCTGGCATCAGAACATTCGATTCCTCGATTGCCGGGCTGGGCGGCTGCCCGTATGCTCGTGGGGCATCCGGCAATGTGGCCACCGAAGACGTGGTGTACCTGATGCATGGCCTGGGCGTGGACTGTGGCATAGACTTGCCGACACTGGTGCAAACCGCCTGGTTTGCCGCCGGCCTGCTGGGCCGCGCCCCCACCTCGAAGGTGGCGCAGGCCATGGGTCTTAGTCACTGATACGTGGATGTCCAGCCCGCCACCCACATGAAAAACCGGAGTAAGAAATCATGGAAACCAAGAAGTATCTCGTTATCCAGGATCACACTACCGATTACCCTGAGCCAATTAGCTTTGCAAAAGGAACTCTTCTTACCGTAGGTAAGAGATACGATGGCCCTGAGGGATGGGAAGACTGGTTTTTCTGTGAAACACCAGGACAAAAAGGCGGCTGGGTGCCAGCGCAGATCATTGAATTCGTTAAGGACAAGACTGCTATTTCCCTTGAAGACTACACAGCACGAGAATTGAATGCGCGCAAAGGCGAAGTTCTTATCGGAACAAAAACGATAAATGGCTGGGTATGGTGCAAGAGCAACGACAGCTTGGAGTCAGGATGGATTCCACTTGCGAATCTTCAAGAAACTTATCAATAACGGCTGGCCATGGGCTAAGGCTCATTCAAGCCGACGTGGCTTTCTGGCGCGAATTACTTTCAGATAAGGAATAACATGCAGCATTCCATCCTCCCCATCTGGCAACCATCCGCCGAACGTATTGCAGGCTCCCATCTGCATGCCTTTACCCGCCTGGCCGAAGCAGCCTACGACCGCCCGCTGCCCGACTACCAGACGCTGTGGCAAGCCAGCGTGGACGACCCGGGCCGCTTCTGGGCGCTGGTGTGGGATTACTGCAGGGTGCTGGGTGACAAGGGTGGGAGCGCGCTGGAGCAGGCGGACAATATGCTGGCTGCGCGCTTTTTCCCCGAAGCCCGCCTCAATTACGCAGAAAACCTGCTGCGTCACGATGGCGATGCCACCGCCCTGGTGTTCTGGGGGGAAGACAAGGTCAAGTCCCGCTACAGCTGGCAGCAGCTGCGCCAGCTGGTGTCCCGCTTGCAGCAAGCCATGCAGGCCGCCGGCATTGTGGCAGGCGACCGCGTGGCCGGTTTCCTGCCCAATATGCCGGAAACCGTGGCCGCCATGCTGGCTGCCACCAGCCTGGGTGCGGTGTGGACCAGTTGTTCGCCCGACTTCGGCATCGACGGAGCCATCGACCGCTTCGGCCAGACCGAACCCAAGCTGCTGTTCTGCCCGGATGGCTACTGGTATGGCGGCAAGCAGATCGACATCCGCGACAAGATGCAGGCGCTGGCAGCCGGTCTGCCTTCGGTGCAGCAGTTCATTGCCGTCCCCTATCTGGGCGAAACCGCTGCCTTTGCCGCAAGCCTGCCGCGCACCATCACGCTGGACGATTTCATTGCCCGCTTCGCTGCGCGTCCCTTGCAGTTTGTCCGGGTGGAATTCAACCATCCGCTGTTCATCCTGTACTCCAGCGGCACCACCGGCAAACCCAAGTGCATCGTGCATGGCACTGGCGGCACCTTGCTGCAGCACCTGAAGGAGCACCAGCTGCACGCCGACATTCACCATGGCGACCACCTGTTTTACTTCACCACCTGCGGCTGGATGATGTGGAACTGGCTGGTATCCGGTCTGGCCAGCGGCGCGGCGCTGATGCTGTATGACGGCTCGCCGTTTGCCAATCAGGGACACATCCTGTGGGAATATGCGCAGCAATGGCAATTCACCCAGTTTGGCACCTCGGCCAAATACATCGACGGCCTGCGCAAGATCAACCTGGCTCCTGCCACGCAATACCGGCTGGATGCACTGCGCGCCATCTTCTCCACCGGCTCGCCACTGATGGCGGAAAGCTTTGACTGGGTATACGCCAACATCAAGCAGGACATCAATCTGGCCTCCATTTCCGGTGGCACTGACATCGTGTCCTGTTTTGCCCTGGGTTGCGCCAACCTGCCGGTATACCGTGGCGAGCTGCAATGCCGTGGCCTGGGTATGGCGGTGGACATCTTCAACAGTTACGGCAGGCCGGTGCGGCAGGAAAAGGGCGAACTGGTATGCACCCGCCCCTTCCCCTCCATGCCAGTGGGGTTCTGGCAGGACGAGCAAGGCAGCAAATACCGTCAGGCCTATTTTGGCCGCTTCGATAATGTGTGGTGCCACGGTGACTACGCCGAAATCACCGCCCACAACGGCATGGTGATTTATGGCCGTTCCGACGCGGTGCTCAACCCCGGTGGCGTGCGTATCGGTACCGCGGAAATCTACCGTCAGGTGGAAAGCTTCCCGGAAGTGGTGGAAAGCCTGGCCGTGGGCCAGCGCTGGCAGGACGACGAGCGCGTGGTATTGTTTGTCCGGCTGCAGCAGGGCCATGTGCTGGATGAGGCGCTGGTCAACCGGCTGCGCGAACAGATCAAGCGTGGTGCCAGCCCGCGCCATGTACCGGCGCGCATCATTGCCGTCACCGACATTCCACGCACCATCAGCGGCAAGATTGTCGAACTGGCGGTGAAAAACGTGATTCACGGCGAGCCGGTGAATAATCTCAGTGCACTGGCCAACCCGGAAGCACTGCAGCTGTTTGCCAATCTGCCGCAGTTGCAACACTAGCCGCTCAGGGCCTCCCGGCGGGAGGCCCGGCTGTCCTTGAGAGTGATCAAGGCATATCTTCTGCCACTGGCGCAGGCTGTCTGCCTGACCGTTAACAGCCACCACCATGAAACGCAGCGCAGCCCTTACCCCACTCTCGCACGACCATCACCATGCCCTGTCGCTGGCCATGCAAGCCGGCAAAGCGGCACGGCAGGATGATGCTGAAGAGTGGCAACGCGTCGCCCGGCGACTGATCCAGCATTATCAGGACAGCTTGCAAGCCCATTTCGCCCAGGAAGAACGCCTCTTGTTACCTGCGCTGTCAGAAGCCAGCCAGCAGGCTGCGGTTGACCGCACGCTGGCAGATCACGCCCATTTGCATGCCCTGCTGCAACATCCGCAACTGGCCTCGCCAGCCATGCTGCAAGCCTTTGCCGATGCCATGACTGCCCATGTCCGCTTTGAAGAACGCGAACTGTTTGTGCTGGCGGAAAGCCTGCCGGCAGTGATGGCTGCCCTGAATCAGCACGGGAACGATTAAAAGCAGACAGGCCGCATGTGCTGCGGCCTGTTGTCATCTTGATGAACCCTGCTGTGCGGCTAGTGTGGCGAGCGCTTGAACAGGCCGAACAGCTCGTACTTCTCACGCGGTCGCGATCCCTGCCACAACAAGCTCCAGCCCGGCTCAGCCAGGCCCTCGGTACGTGAACGCATCAATAAGCGGTAGTCGCAGGGGCTGCTTTCGCCAGCCGGATAAGCTACCAGATCTATCCCGCCATAATAGTGCCAGCTGATGCGCGCAATCATGTTCTCGCGTTCGGTGGCAATACAGCTGCTGCCATTCAATACTGCCGGTGGCACGTTGCGCAGCATGCTTGCCACCACCGGACGATAGCTCTTTGCCGCATCCAGCCACGGCAGCCACAAGCTCAGCGCCAATCCCCAGCACAAGGTAAGCCCGGCAGCCCAGTTGGTAATGGCCTGCCGACCACGCACATGGCTGCGGGTGACCGCCCATATCCAGGTGATGGTGGCCAGAATGGCAAAGATGGCGGCCAGCAGCGAAACATGCGGCACATAGTAAGGACTGAAATACTGCGCCCGGCCTGCCAGCCGTTCCGGCCAGCCATAGTTCATCGCCGCCCAGCCCGCCCAGATCAGCAGGCCGAACACCCCGAATGCCATCAGGCCGAACCAGTTGAGAAAGGCAGCAGCGCCACGGCGCAGATTATCCAGCTCCACCGCAGCGAGCAGGGACAGCGGCAACAGCAGCGGCATGGCGTAATCCATGCTCTTGCGCACCGACAGCGTCAGCATGATCAGCACCACGGCAAAGAACATCAGCGGCAGCTGCAACATGGGCTGTTCGTACTTGCGGTTGCGGTACAGCGTCCAGGCGGCAAGCGGCCAGGCCGGCCAGGCAAACCAGATGGTATTGAAGGTGTAGTAGCCAAAACCGTGAAACAGCCCTACCTTGCCAAAGCCGTCCAGCGGGCCCAGCGCATGGTGTTCCCACCACATGCGGAACAGCGCCGGATAGCTGCGGGACAGCTCCAGCGGCCAGATCAGCGCCACAGGCACAGCCACCAGCAAGGCCATCAGCACGGTGATGACATAGCGCTTGTTGCGCCAGGCGGCAAAGGCCGGCAGGAACAGCACGACAGCCCATACCAGCATCACTTCCAGCAGGCTGGCACTCAGGAACAGGGCGGCGCTACCGGCCCCCAGAATGGCACCGGCCAGTCCGGGAGAGCGCAAGGTGAGCGACAGGGCATAAAAGGCGGCGGCAAAACCGGTAAAGCTGGCGACCATCGGCGTCATCTGGTGGCCGGTGACAATCAGTCCCAGGCAGCCAATCAAAATCATCACCACGCTGCGTCCGTGACGGCGGCCGATCAGGTCACGCCCGGTCATGCCCGCCAGGGTGAGTCCCAGGGTCATGAACAGCGGCGTTGCCAGCCGCGCGGCATCATGGGCAGGGAGCAGCCAGGGGGAAAACAGCTTGGCAAGTACCGTGGCCACCCAGTAATACAGCGGTGGGGATTCCAGATAGGGTACGCCCTGGATGGTGGGCAGCAGCCAGTTGCCGCTGCGCAGCATGCCATCCACCACGGCCATCACATAGGGTTCGTCAGGCTTCCACGGGTCGTGACCGATGATGCCTGGCCACAGCCAGACAAAACACAGCAGCAACAAGACCCAGGGCTTTTCGGTGGGAACGGGAACGGTGGCGTTTTGCGGGGAGTACGTCAGCATCGAGGCGCGCGCCAGTTGGAATAAAGCATTATTTTAATGTGCAAGCACACGCAGCGGAAATGAAAAAAGGCAGCCTGGGCTGCCTTTTTTCCAAAGCTTACAAGCTTAGCGCTTGAAGAAGCCACCGAACTTCTGGTTGAACTTGTCGATACGGCCGGCGGTATCAACAATCTTCTGCTTGCCAGTGTAGAACGGGTGGCAGCTGGAGCACACTTCAATGTGGAAGGCGTCCTTGCCCATGGTGGACTGGGTGGTGAAGGTGTTACCGCAGGAGCAGGTAACCGCAACTTCTTTGTAATTCGGGTGGATATCAGCGCGCATGATGAGCTTCCTTGGTTACGGGTACAGGGGTTTTGCCTGTACTACTTGGTGAAGGGGTGCATTATCCGCGCTTTATCAGCACTTGACAAGTCGCCCGAAACGAAAACGGCGGCAGCCCTTATCAGACTGCCGCCCTGGACTTACCCGGCCAGCAATGCAGGCTCAGGCACGACGCCAGCTGGTGCCCTGCGCATTGTCTTCCAGCACCACACCCTTGGCGATCAGCTCGTCACGGATACGGTCGGACTCGGCCCAGTTCTTGTTGGCACGCGCATCCCGACGCGCCTGGATCAGGGCTTCGATCTGCTCGGCAGTCAATTCACCTTCACCGGCACCAGCCTTGAGGAATTCCTCCGGCTCACGTTGCAGCAGGCCCAGCACGCCGCCCAGGTCCTTCATCAGGCGGGCCAGTTGCACATCGCGGCTCTTGTTGACTTCACCAGCCAGCTCGAACAGCACGGCAACGGCTTCGGAGGAGCTGAAGTCGTCATCCATCGCTGCCTTGAAGCGCGCAGCGTAGGGGTTGCTCCAGTCAATGCCCGTGCTTTCCGGCAGCGCCAGACCGCGCAGCGCGGTATACAAGCGGGTCAGGCCCTGCTTGGCATCGTTGAGGATGCTGTCGGTGTAGTTGACCGGGCTGCGGTAGTGGCTGCGCACAATGAAGAAGCGCACCACTTCGCCGTCGAAATGCTGCAGCACGTCGCGGATGGTGAAGAAATTGCCCAGCGATTTGGACATCTTTTCGCCATCAACATTGATGAAGCCGTTGTGCAGCCAGTAATTCACATACTGATGGCCATGCGCGCCTTCGGACTGGGCGATTTCGTTTTCATGGTGCGGGAATTGCAGGTCTTCACCACCGCCGTGGATGTCGAAGTGCTCGCCCAGATGGTGGCAGCTCATCACCGAACATTCGATATGCCAGCCCGGACGGCCTGCACCCCACGGGCTGTCCCAGGACGGCTCGCCCGGTTTGGCAGCCTTCCACAGCACGAAGTCCAGCGGGTCGCGCTTGTTGGGGTCGATTTCCACGCGCTCACCGGCGCGCAGCTTGTCCAGCGTACGGCCGGACAGCTTGCCGTAGCCTTCAAACTCGCGCACCGCGTAATACACATCGCCATTGGGGGCCGGGTAGGCCTTGCCATTGGCAATCAGCTGTTCGATCAGCGCAATCATGCCGCCCACATGGTGGGTGGCACGCGGTTCGTGGGTCGGCGGCAGCAGGTTCAGCGCGGCGGCATCCTGATGCATGTCGGCGATGGTTTCCGCCACCAGCTGGTCCGGGGTAATGCCGCGTTCCAGCGCCCGCTTGATGATCTTGTCTTCGATGTCGGTGATGTTGCGCACGTAGTTGACATCGTAGCCGGAGGCCTTGAGCCAGCGGTAGATCACGTCAAAGGCGGCCAGCATGCGGGCATGGCCGATATGACAGAGGTCGTACACCGTCATGCCACACACATACATACGCACCTTGCCCGGTTCGATGGGATGGAACTCTTCTTTCTGGCGAGTCAGGGTGTTGTACACGTTCAGCATGATCTAGATAACCTGTGCTTGGGTAAAAGGGGAAATTGTAGCAGAGTCGTCAAGCCCCCGCGAAGCGCCTGCACACTGCCCGTCCTGCTGCGCGGAAAATGAAAAACCGGGCCAGTGCCCGGTCCCGAGTGACATCTGCTGCCAGTAAATGGGGTCACACCGGCGGCCATTCAATACGGCGGTAGTCCGGCACCCCCTGACGGAAGGGCGGCATGCGCTCCCCTTCCATCAGCGGCAGCAGGTAATCCAGAAAAGCCTGGGTCACGCCATAGCCATCGGCAGAGATGAAGTGCGACGGGAAAGCCTTTTCCAGATCCCCAACATCAGAGAGCGGAAACTCCGCCACTTCCCAGCGGTATGGGTGATCGGACAGGCGGCGGATGCCCGCCATCACACCGCTGCGGCCGGCCTGCAACCATTCCACGCCCTTTTGCCCCATCTGGTAAGCCTGGGCGGCATCGGTGGCCGACACCAGATGGCCGGCCGCGCGTTGCAGATAATCCACCTGCGCCACATGGGCGGACAGGCCGCGCTCGCGCTTGAGCAGCGCCGCCAGCCAGCTCCCCACCCCGCCCAGTTGCTCGTGCCCATACACGGCCGAGGCATTAGCCTCGGTGACAAAGCGACCGGCGGCATCCACTAGGCCTTCTGCCACCGAGATGGCGCACTGGCCATGCGCTGCCAGACTGGCATCCACTGCCGCCAGAAACTTGTCCTGATCAAACGGCACTTCCGGCAGCAACACGATATGCGGTGCCTGCCCGCCATGAATGCGCGCCGCTGCCGGTGCTGCTGCCAGCCAGCCGGTATGGCGGCCCATGGCCTCCATGATGAATACCCGGCCACGGCCCATGCTGATCATGTCCATGCCTACTTCCAGCATGGTGCTGGCCAGAAACTTGGCCGCCGAGCCATAGCCTGGGCTGTTGTCGGTACCGACCAGATCGTTGTCTATGGTTTTGGGCACACCGATGACATGCAGTGCATGACCGGTATGGCGCTGGAAATCCGCCAGCCGGGCGGCACAGCCCAGCGAGCCGTTGCCGCCATTGATCAGCAGATAATGAATGCCGTGACGCGCCAGCACCGCTTTCATGCGCAGCCAGTCTTCGGGACATTCATCGAAACGGCCTATCATGCGGCGGCTGACGCCAAAATGCCCGCCAGGCAGAAAACCCAGCCGGGCGATGTCGTGATCGGACACGCCATCGGTATTCACCAGCCGGTCTTCCAGCAGCCCAGCCAGGCCGTCGCGGGCGGCATACACCGAGATGCCCAGCTTGCGCGCGGTTTCGATCACCCCTTGCGCCGAGGCATTGAGAACGGCGGTGGGACCACCGGATTGCAGATACAGCAGGCGAGGCTGGTTCATCACACTTCTCCGCAAAGCAAGACTGAATGGTTTTGATGCTAGGCAGGACAGGTGTAGCAGGCAAATTACATCACGCCAAAGTCGACGCGCATCAAATGCTGCGCTGGCGAAGCTTGTCAGTGCCCGCCGAACGGTGTACCCGATCAACAGACATGAAAAAAGCGGGCCGCATGGCCCGCTTTCATATTTGACAGGGTATTCACTCAAGAAATTAAAGCGGCTAACAAAAAAGCGCAGCGTCCCAGAGGCAAGCAGCAGTTTTTTGTTAGCTGCGCCACAACCTTACTTGCTCCAGTTATCGCGCAGGCCAACAGTCCGGTTGAACACCGCACGCACACCTTGCTGATGGTCGTAACGGTCGGTGACAAAGTAGCCCAGGCGCTCAAACTGGAAGCGCGATTCCGGGGCTGCCTTCAACACGGCGTCTTCCACAAAGGCAGTGACGGTTTTCAGCGATTCCGGGTTGAGGAACTGGCGGAAGTCGACATATTCGCCATCGTCGCCGCGCACCGCATCCGGACGCGGCTCGGTGAACAGGCGGTCGTACAGGCGAACGTCGGCTTCAATCGCGTGCTCGGCCGATACCCAGTGAATCACGCCCTTGACCTTGCGACCTTCCGGGTTCTTGCCCAGGGTGTCGTGGTCGATGGAGCACTTCAGTTCCACCACCTTGCCGTCGGCATCCTTGATCACTTCATCGCACTTGATGACATAGCTGTAGCGCAGGCGCACTTCACCACCGGCGGTCAGGCGCTGCCACTTGGGAGGCGGCACTTCGGCAAAATCGTCACGCTCGATCCAGATTTCACGGGCGATCGGCACTTCGCGCTCGCCGAATTCCGGGTGATGCGGATGGAAAGGCGCGCTGCGGCTGGCGGTGACGGCGGCATCGAAGTTGGTGAGGGTCACCTTGATCGGGTCCAGCACGGCCATCACACGCGGCGATTCGTTTTCCAGCATCTCGCGCACAGCGCCTTCCAGCACACTCATGTCGATGATGTTTTCACCCTTGGACACGCCGATGCGCTGGCAGAACAGGCGAATGCCGGCCGGGCTGAAACCGCGACGACGCATGCCTTCGATGGTGGGCATGCGCGGGTCGTTCCAGCCATCCACCAGGCCGTCGGTCACCAGCGCCTGCAGCTTGCGCTTGGAAGTAAGCGCGTACAGCAGTTCCAGACGGGAGAATTCGTACTGGCGCGGGTGGCAAGGAATGGTGATGTTGTCCAGCACCCAGTCGTACAGCGGGCGATGGTCTTCGAACTCCAGCGTGCACAGGCTGTGGGTGATGCCTTCCAGCGCATCGGAGATGCAGTGGGTGTAGTCGTACATCGGGTAGATGCACCACTTGTCGCCGGTACGGTGGTGATGTGCGCGGCGGATGCGGTAGATCACCGGGTCGCGCAGGTTCACGTTGCCGGAAGCCATGTCGATTTTCAGGCGCAGGGTCTTGCTGCCGTCCGGGAATTCGCCGTTACGCATGCGGGTGAACAGGTCGAGGTTCTCTTCCACGCTACGGTCGCGGAAGGGGCTGTTCTTGCCCGGCTCGGTCAGGCTGCCGCGATAGGCGCGCATTTCTTCGGCGTTCAGGTCGCAGACAAAGGCCTTGCCCGACTTGATCAGTTCGACGGCATAGTCATACAGCGCATCGAAGTAATCCGAGGCGAAACGGACATTGCCATCCCACTTGAAGCCCAGCCATTCCACGCTGTCCTTGATGGACTGCACGAATTCGTCCGACTCTTTTTCCGGGTTAGTGTCATCCATGCGCAGATTGCACTTGCCCTGGTAATCCTCGGCCAGGCCGAAGTTCAGGCAGATGGATTTGGCGTGGCCCACGTGCAGGTAGCCATTGGGCTCCGGCGGGAAGCGGGTGACGATGGAACTGTGCTTGCCGGAAGCCAGATCCTCGTCAATGATGTTGCGAATGAAGTTGCTGACTACTGGCGCGTTGTTTTCCGTGCTCATGATTCTGGCTGCAGACTGATTGAAAGCAATCGGTGATTGTAACCGATTTGCCCTTGCTGGGGAGAGGTAGTCCCGGCATGGCCGGTTTTGCCGGGGAAATACAGGCTGGCCGGTACTTTGCCCGGCCAGCCGCCCGCTTGGTTTACAGCAGCTTGCGCCCGGTGATGGCCTGCAATTCGGCCAGTGGCGAGCGTGCCGGGTTGGCCATGTCCTGCGCGGCCAGCCAGAAAGTCTGCTCCAGCATGAACTGGCCGGACATCACCGCATGCGAGGCATGGTCGGAGAAACACACCCAGCCGCAGCCGGGCGGGAACGGCATGGTTTCCTGCGGGCAGGTGCGCTGGTAATCCATGTCCGCCTTCATGGCATCGTGCAGATGCAGCATCAGGTGGTCGTAAGCGCTGCGTTTGCGCTTGGTGATTTTCAGCGCAGCCATCAGTGCGGCCGAACCCGGCCATTGATAAGGCACCCGTGGCAGCATGCGCCGCGCCATGTCGGCAAACGGCTCGCCCACCCGCCACACGCGTGGCTCGCCATTGGGGTTGGCATTGTAGAACACGCGCAGGATGCGCTCGCCGTAAGTGGGGCGGGACGGGAAGGCATCCACGTGCAGGCGGCTGTCGTCCTTGCGCCAGGAAGTCTGGCGATTTTCCACCCGCATCAGGCGCAGGCTGGTGGGTGCAGCGCGCAGCTTGCCACGGTATTCCGGCAGCAACTGGTCGACCAGGGCAAAGGCGCTGTCGCGATAGCGGGCAATCAAGGCGCGCACTGCGGCTTCGTTAGCCGGGTCGGCCACACCATGCAACTTGCCACCATCTTGCGGCTCCAGGCTGATGTTCTTGCGTTTAGGGTCGGCAATAACCGGGTTCAGCAAGGCCAGTTCGGCAGGCTGGATGGCAAAGTCCAGCTGCGGCAGAAACAGTACCTTGCCGCTTTCCAGCTCAGCTACTTGGGATTCAGACGTTTTTCCGTCCAGATGGATGATCTGACTGCTCATGCGCAATGTTTCCTGTGCTGTATGTGGCTGATGTGAAGCAATACAACACATCAGCATGACAAACCAAGACAATCCGCAAGCCTACGCCAAACTGCGGCCAAGGTCACACGCAGGCAGCGCTTGCAGGGCGGTAAAACCGCCAAACAACTGATTTCAACGGAAAATATTGCCCTCCACCCCTACTCCCAGCATGGCAATTCGCCATTAAAAACAACAATTTATGCTGATAAAAATCCAGAAGTGCGGCATAATGCCCGGTTGCTTATCCACCTGCGCCACCAGCCGCTTTCATTCAGCATGACGACACAGCCAGCCGCCGCCAAACCGATTACCTCTTACCGCAAGTACTGGGCCAGCCGCTTCGGCACTGCCCCTTTCCTGCCGATGAGCCGCGCCGAAATGGACCAGCTGGGCTGGGATTCCTGTGACATCATCCTGATTTCCGGCGACTGCTATATCGACCATCCCAGTTTCGGTATGGCGCTGGTGGGCCGTTTGCTGGAAGCCCAGGGCTTCCGTGTCGGCATCATCGCGCAGCCGGACTGGCAGTCGGCCGAACCCTTCCGCGCACTGGGCAAGCCGAACCTGTTTTTCGGCGTTACCGCCGGCAATATGGACTCGATGATCAACCGTTACACGGCGGACCGTCGCCCGCGCTCGGATGATGCCTACACCCCCAATGCCGAACCGAACAAGCGCCCGGACCGTGCCGTCACCGTGTATGCCCAGCGTTGCCGCGAAGCCTATCCCGGCGTGGGGGTGATGATCGGTTCCATCGAAGCCAGCCTGCGCCGCATCGCCCACTTCGACTACTGGAGCGACAAGGTACGCCAGTCGGTACTGATTACCTCCAAGGCCGATATCCTGCTGTATGGCAATGCCGAACGCGCATTGGTGGAAATCGCCCATCGTGCTGCCAAGGGTGAAAAACTCAGTGAAATCCGCGACGTCCGCGGTACCGCCTTTGTGGTGCAGCAAGGCTGGCGTCCGGATGAGGAATGGCAGGAGATGGATTCCAGCGTGGTGGACACCCCCGGCAAGGTGGATCCGCACCTGAATCCGTATCAGGAGATTCCGGAGCAAGCCGCCGAAGCAACCAAGGACAGCGACCCGACTGCGCCGCAGGTAATCCGCATCGAATCGCGCGAAGAACGCCTGGCCAAACGCCGTGCCGAACGTGCCAAAACCGTCATCCGCATTCCGGCCTACGAAGCCGTGGCGCACGACCCGGTGCTGTATGCACACGCCAGCCGCACCCTGCATCTGGAATCCAACCCCGGTAATGCCCGCGCACTGGTGCAGTTGCACGGCAGCCGCGATGTATGGCTGAACCCGCCGCCCATTCCGCTGACTACCGAGGAAATGGACTTCGTCTACGGCCTGCCCTACGCCCGCAATCCGCACCCGTCCTACGGCAATGCGCACATTCCGGCGTGGGAAATGATCAAGTACTCGGTCAACATCATGCGCGGCTGTTTTGGCGGCTGTACCTTCTGCTCCATCACCGAGCACGAGGGCCGCATCATCCAGAGCCGTTCGGAAGAATCCATCCTGCATGAGATCGAGGAAATCCGCGACAAGACGCCGGGCTTCACCGGCCACATCTCCGACCTGGGCGGCCCGACTGCCAATATGTACCGCCTGTCCTGCAAGGACCCGAACATCGAGCGTTCCTGTCGCAAGCTGTCCTGTGTGTTCCCGGACATCTGCGAGAACCTGAATACCGACCACAGCCACCTGATCCAGCTGTACCGCAAGGCGCGTGCCCTGCCGGGCGTGAAGAAGATCAACATCCAGTCCGGCCTGCGTTACGACCTGGCGGTGCGCTCGCCCGAATACATCAAGGAACTGGTGCAGCACCATGTGGGCGGCTACCTGAAAATTGCCCCGGAACACACCGAAGACGGCCCGCTGTCCAAGATGATGAAACCGGGCATGGGCGCGTACGACAAGTTCAAGGAGCTGTTCGAACGCTTCAGCCGTCAGGCGGGCAAGGAACAGTACCTGATCCCCTACTTCATCGCCGCCCACCCCGGCACCAGCGATGAGGACATGATGAATCTGGCATTGTGGTTGAAGAAGAACAACTTCCGTCTGGATCAGGTGCAAACCTTTACCCCGACGCCCATGGCCATGGCCACCACCATGTGGCATACCCGGCGCAATCCGCTCAAGCGCCTGTCGCGCAGCTCGGAAAAAGTGGATGTGGTGCGCGATGGTTATCGCCGCAAGCTGCACAAGGCCTTCCTGCGCTATCACCACCCGGACAACTGGCAGATCATTCACGATGCGCTGATCAATATGGGCCGCAGCGACCTGATCGGCCACAGCAAGCACTGCCTGATCCCGCCTACCCCGCCGGGTGACAAATCCGCTGCGGTGCGTCACCGTCTGGGCGCACCGGCGGCACGTCAGGGCAATAGCAAGCCCGGCCAGCAACGTACCGGTCAGGGCAAGGCCACGGCAGCGCAAGGCAAATCCTTTGGTGGACGCCCACAAGCAACCGGTAGACCGGGAGCAAAACCGGGCAGCAAACCGGCAAGCCAGGCCACTGGCACCAACCGCAGCAAGCACAAACGCTGATCCGTCATCATCGGCAATAAAAACGGCATCGCCTGGCGATGCCGTTTTTATTGGGCAGACTCCCTGATTGGCAGCTAAAGTAGCAGCCAAACGGATTCAAACAGGACATGCACCATGGGGGCTTCGCTCAAGCTGGCGGAATTGCTGGGCTCGCTCAGCTATGCACTGGATATCACCGAAGGACAACCTGAAGGCCATTGCGTACGCAGCTGCTGGATAGGCATGCACATTGGCCGTGCCATCGGGCTGGACAGCCAGTCACTGTGGGAACTGTACTACGCCATCCTGCTGAAAGACCTGGGCTGCAGCAGCAATGCCGCCCGTATCAGCGAACTGTATCTGGCGGATGACCGCCAGTTTAAGCAAGACTTCAAACTGGTAGGCAGCAGCCTGCAGGACAAGCTGGGTTTTGTATTCAGCCATACCGGTCGCCATGCCGGCTGGGCCGACCGCCTGGCATCCATTATCAGCATCGTGCGCAATGGCAAGGAAATTGCCGACGAGCTGATCCAGACCCGTTGCTACCGTGGTGCGGATATCGCCCGCCAGCTGCGTTTCAATGAAAACGTCGCGCGCGGCATCCAGTCGCTGGACGAGCACTGGGATGGCTCCGGCCGTCCGCTGGGTTTGCAGGGTGAGGCCATTCCGCTCAATGCCCGCATTGCCCTGCTGGCGCAGGTGGTGGATGTGTTTCACATCACCAGTGGTCGTGCCGGTGCGCTGGCCGAGGTGCAGCAACGTGCCGGCAACTGGTTCGACCCACAGCTGGTGGCCTGCTTTGCCAGCGTGGCCAGTGACGAAACCTTCTGGCAGGTGCTGGAATCGACGGCTGTCGATCAGGCGGTACTGGAGCTGGAACCGGCCCAGCATCAGGTGGAAGTTGATGAAGATTATCTGGATGAAATTGCCGAAGGCTTCGGCCAGGTGGTCGACTCCAAAAGCCCCTTCACCGCCGGTCACAGCCAGCGGGTAGGTCATTATGCCGACCGTATTGCCGCCACCCTGGGCCTGGATGATGCACGCCGCCGCTGGCTAAAACGCGGTGCCCTGCTACACGACGTAGGCAAACTGGGAGTGAGCAACCGCATTCTGGACAAGCCAGGCAAGCTGGATGCCGAGGAATGGGCCGCCGTGCAAAAACACGCCAGCTACACCCATGCCATCCTTGGCCGCATGCAGGTGTTTGCCGAGCTGGCCGATGTTTCCGCCGCCCACCATGAACGACTGGATGGCAAGGGCTATCCGCGCGGTCTGTCAGGCGACGCCATCCCCCTGGAAACCCGCATCATCACCACCGCCGACATTTTTGACGCCATCAATGCCGAGCGGCCATACCACCCGGCCACCCCGGTAGCCAAAACACTGGACATCATGCAGCAGAACCTGCACGTGGCTATCGATCCACGCTGTTTTGCAGCCTTGCAGCAGGTATTGCGCGAGGAAGGCCAGCTCTAGCCCCACACCACCCCGCTGGTCAGCAACTGTTCGGCACGCTGCAAGGCGGCTGCCAGGTCCGGCTGCAGATTGTCCGCGCCCAGATCATCCACCAGCCGTGACCCCTTGAGCATGTCCAGCACCTCATCGGTCGCACCACACAGAATCAGCGTCTTGCCCTGCACGCGCAGCTTGTCGTTCAGACTGTCCAGCGCCAGCAAACCGGTGGTATCCAGCATCACCAGCCGGTGCAACTGCAAGATGATGACGCGCGCCTGCTCGGCCTGCTGGTGAATGATTTCCACACTGTCCGCCGCACCGAAAAACAGCGCACCCTCCACCCGGAAAGCCGCACAACCATCCGGCACATGTTTGCCGGCAATGGTATGGCGCTCGAACAACTGCGCATATTCCGGCAACAGGCGGTTGACCGAGGTATGGCTGGCCATGCTGCGGATGAAGAACACCGCCGCCATCAGCAGGCCGATCTGCACTGCCACCGTCAGGTCAAACACCACGGTCAGCACAAAGGTGACAATCAGCACGGCGGTATCGCGCTTGGGAAACTGGAAAGCCTTGCGGATATCCCAGTCCCCCATTTTCAGTGCCACCGAAATCAGGATGGCCGCCAGCACCGCCAGGGGAATGCTCGCCGCCAACGGGGCAGCCACCAGCAAAATCAACAGCAGCAACACCGCATGCACCATGGCAGCCACCGGGCTGCGACCGCCGTTGCTGATATTGGTGGCAGTGCGCGCCACCGCTCCGGTCGCCGGAATGCCGCCAAAAAACGGCGCCACCATATTGGCGATGCCCTGACCGATCAGCTCCTGATTGGAATCATGCTTGTCGGACGTCATGCTGTCCGCCACCACCGCGCACAGCAGTGACTCGATGGCCCCCAGCAGGGCAATGGTAAAGGCCGGTGCCAGCAGGTCGGACAGATGGGTCGGGTCCAGGTCCAGCCCGCCAAAGCTGGGCAAGCCTTGCGGAATACCACCGAACTTGCTGCCCAGCGTGGCCACCGGCAGGCTGAACAAGGCGGTGGTCAGCGTCGCCAGAATCAGCGCGACAAAAGGCGCGGGCAACAGGCGGTTGAGTCTCTTCGGCCATAGCAGGATAAGCAGCAGGCTGGCCGCAGACAGCAGCAAGGTCGGCCAGTGAAAATTGCCCAGTTGCTCACGCAATACCTGCATCACCGCAAAGAAACCTGCCGGCATTTTTTCCACCGGCAAGCCGAAAAAATCTTTCAGTTGGGTCAGGAAAATCAGCACGGCAATGCCGTTGGTAAAGCCGGTAATCAGTGGCAAGGGAAAAAAGCGGATCACCTGCCCCAGCCGGAAAATGCCCATCAACACCAGCATCACGCCGGACATGAAGGTGCAGATCAGCAAGTTGGCCACCCCGTACTTGGCCACAATGCCGTAGATGATGACGATGAAGGCCCCGGTAGGCCCGGTGACCGACAAACGGCTCCCCCCCAGCACCGCCGCCAGAAAACCGGCAATCACGGCAGTGAATATGCCAGCCTGTGGCGTCACCCCACTGGCCATGGCAAAGGCCATGGCCAAGGGCAAGGCGACAATGCCGACGGTAATGCCGGCCATGATGTCATCGCGCAGCAACTGGCGGTTATAGCTTTTGAGGGTATCAACAATACGAGGGTGGAATCCCGGACTGAACATGGTGCGACTTTCGTTGATGGCAAGCGGCTGCAAACAGTGCTGCGCCTGCATGTTTGTACTGTCATCATCGACGCCAACTACGCCAGGCGCAAGCCAGCCAGGTATCCCGCCAGCGGAATAACCGCCATGGCAGAGGCATATCGACACCCCAATTCAACAGGCGTAGCATGGTTTCAAGACCACTTCAGCATGAGGGAAAACCATGACGCAAGACAAAAATAACGATCCCGCCATCAGCACCCCCGCCGACACCACACCAGTCGCGGAAAATACCAGCACCACCAGTACTCCTGCTGCCAGCCGCAAGCCTGCGCGCAGCACCAGCAGCCGCCAGAGCAACGTCAAGCGCGTGCATCAGGAATCGGTGAAAGCCATCGAAACCATCAGCCAGCAGCCGGTTGCACTGCAGGTGGCCGAAGCACCGCACGGTACCAGCGAAGACAGTAGCACCGCCGAACTCCCTGCCAGCTTCCCCTACCGCACCCGCATGCGCCGGGCCGAGTACGAAAAGATCAAGCTGGAACTGCAGATCGAGCTGTTGAAAGTACAGAACTGGGTGAAGGAAACCGGGCAGAAAATCGTCATCCTGTTTGAAGGCCGCGACGCTGCCGGCAAGGGCGGTACCATCAAGCGCTACATGGAACACCTGAACCCGCGCGGTGCCCGTGTGGTGGCACTGGAAAAACCGTCCGAGCGCGAACGCGGTCAATGGTATTTCCAGCGTTATATCGAACATCTGCCGTCTTCCGGCGAAATCGTGTTCTTCGACCGCTCCTGGTATAACCGCGCCGGCGTGGAACGGGTGATGGGCTTCTGCACCCCGGACGAATACCTGGAATTCATGCGCCAGACCCCGCAGCTGGAACGCATGCTGGTCAACAGCGGCATCCATCTGTTCAAGTTCTGGTTCTCGGTCAGCCGTGAAGAACAGCTGCGCCGCTTCATCTCGCGCCGGGATGACCCGCTCAAACACTGGAAGCTCTCGCCCATCGACATTCAGTCGCTGGACAAATGGGACGACTACACCGCAGCCAAGCAGGCCATGTTCTTCCACACCAATACCGGCGATGCGCCCTGGGTGGTGGTGAAATCGGATGACAAGAAGCGGGCACGGCTGAACTGTATCCGCCATTTCCTGGCCAGCCTGGACTACCCCAACAAGGACCCGCGTGTGGCCCATGCCGCCGACCCGCTGATCGTAGGTGCCCCCAAGCACATGCACAATGCAGATGAGGACAAGTCGCTGCGTTTTGACGTCTGAAGCAAGCGACCCAAGCAGCCGCATCCGCGATGCGGCTGCTGTGCTAGAATTCGGCTTTGTTTCCGCCGACAGCACTCCTTACATCCATGAAAAAACTGCTCGCAAGCCTTGCCCTGTGTGCCCTGCCCCTGTTGGCACACGCCGCGCCGGTGGTGGAAATGACCACCAACAAAGGCGTGATTGAAATTACCCTGGATTCGGCCAAAGCGCCCAAGACCGTGGCCAATTTTGTCAGCTATGCCAAGGCCGGTTTTTACAACGGTACGGTATTTCACCGCGTCATCGATGGTTTCATGATTCAGGGTGGTGGTTTTGACGGCAAGCTGGAACAGAAGAAAACCAATGCGCCCATCCCCAATGAAGCCGCCAACGGCCTGAAAAACAGCATTGGCACCATCGCCATGGCCCGCACTGCCGACCCCAATTCGGCAACGGCACAGTTTTTCATCAATGTGGCCAATAACGAATTCCTTGACTACAAGAACCCCAGCCCGCAAGGCATCGGCTATGCTGTATTCGGCAAGGTCAGCAAGGGCATGGACGTCGTCAACCGCATTGCCAAAACCCACACCGGCAGCATGAAAGGCATGGATGACGTGCCATTCGAGCCCATCGTGATCCAGAAGGTTGTGGTCAAACCCTGACCCGCCTTCACCGGCCAGCCACAGGCTGGCCTTCAGCACACCGCATCAAGCGTACGCTTCAGACAATAAAGGAATCCTCATGATCAAACTGAGCACCAACTTCGGCGATATCGTTCTGGAACTGTTCCACGACAAAGCCCCGGTCACTGCCGCCAATTTTGAAGAATACGTAAAGAGCGGCCACTACGACGGCACCATCTTTCACCGCGTAATCAACGGTTTCATGATTCAGGGCGGTGGTTTTGATGCCGACATGAAGCAAAAAGACACCCGCGATCCGATCAAGAACGAAGCCAACAACGGTGTTTCCAACAAGACCTACACCGTTGCCATGGCCCGCACCATGGACCCGCACTCCGCATCGGCCCAGTTCTTCATCAACGTGTCCGACAATGACTTCCTGGACTTCAAGTCCGAAACCACCCAAGGCTGGGGCTATGCCGTGTTTGGCCAGGTTGTGGAAGGTAAGGAAGTGGTTGATCGCATCAAGACCGTGCGTACCGGTCGTAGCGGTGGTCACCAGGACGTGCCGGTTGAAGCCGTAGTGGTGGAAAAGGCCGAGATCATCTGATCCCGTCCAGGGCCACTAGCGGCCCTGTCAGCAAGCCAGCTCCCTTCGGGTGAGCTGGCTTTGCTTTGGCATTCTGACAATTGTTGCCCTTACTGAAACATCATGAGCCATCACTTCATTTCCGACCTGCACCTGAGCGAAGACAGCCCCGCACTATGGCAGTTGTTCGTGAGTACCTTGCAGGCATGGCAGGGGCAGATCGACAGCCTGTTCATTCTGGGTGATTTGTTCGAATACTGGGTTGGTGATGACGATGATTCTGCATTCTTGCAGGACATGCTGGCTGCCATGCAGCAGTTCTCCCGCCATACCCCACTTTATGTGATGCGAGGGAACCGCGACTTCCTGCTGGGCGAGGGCTTTTGCCAGCGCAGCGGGGCCCTGTTGCTGGAAGACCCTCACCTGCTGGAGGCCTATGGCCAGCGTTATCTCTTGAGCCATGGCGATGCGCTGTGTACCGATGACACCGCCTATCAGCAATTCAGGGCCATGAGCCGCAACCCGGCCTGGCAAGCCGCCATGCTGGCGCGGCCACTAGCCGAACGCCACGCCATTGCCGCACAGGCACGCATGCAAAGTGAAGCCGCCAAACAGCAGCAAGGCCTGAGCGCCATTACCGATGTCACCGAACTGGCCGTTCTGGCATTACTCGACCAGTATGACTGGCCGGTTCTCATCCACGGCCACACCCACCGCCCGGCCTGCCACAGCTATCAGCAAGACAACAAGACCAGTCAGCGCTGGGTGCTGACTGACTGGTACGGCAATCATGGCGGCTATCTGCGGCTGGATGAAAATGGTCTGCAGGCTCATGCACTGATAGCAGGCCACCAACACGACTAGCCTCACCAATGGGAGCCATTGCGGCTTAATTGCAACTAGGCGCGCTGCTGGCTCTGCCCACCCCCTGCCCCTACTACTGTTTAAAACAATTCTTTAGGACAGTATGTAATACCTTCACTCTGGCAATAATGTGCTATTCCTGATAAGTGGGCTTGCTGACATTTCCACTGCAGTCTCAAGCTCACTTACAACATGGCATGCCTGACATGCCTGACAACAGCAGCACAGCAGACAAGGCCCGCCAACAGGCAGGGTCTGGCCGGACATGTGCGGGCTTTGGGGAATCACACCAATGCAGAACCATCACCGTTTTTTCTCGGTGCGCCAGCGTTTTGTCTGGCTCACGCTGGTGCTGGCCAGCTTGCTTGCCGCCGTGGCGCTGGGAGCGGCAGTACTGATCAGGCAAATCACCATCGGTGGCCCGCAGTACCACCGCATCATCCAGGCCAAGGATCTGGTGGCAGATATCCTGCCGCCACCGGCTTACATCATTGAAGCCAATCTCCTCGTCCATCAGCTCAGGCTGGCATCCGTTGAGCAGCAAGCGCATCTGCTGGGGCAGTTACAGCGCAGTGAACAGGCATTCAATCAGCATTACCAGTACTGGCAGCAACAGGACCTGCCTGTTGCATTACGCGAGTCTCTGACAGGCCAGGCTCAGGAATATGGACGTGAGTTTTTCATATTGCTGAATCAGCAGTTGCTTCCGGCCCTGCAAAAAAAACAGGACCGCCAGGTAAACATTGTTTTTGCCCATATGCAGCAGGTGTATGCACAACACCGCCAGGCTATCGACAAGGCCGTGATTCAGGCCCAGCAATACCAGCAGCGACTGGAAGATGAAGCAGCCAGCAGCAACCGGCAAAACTGGCTGCTATTGTCACTGTCCTTGCTCGGAACCGTATTGGTCGTGGCCCTGTTATTGCGCTGGAGCTATCGCCGGCTGATTGCGCTGCTGGGTGCGGAACCGGCCCAGACCCGCCAGCATATCGGCCAACTGGCAGAGGGCCAGTGGCAAGGCCGTCTGCAGCAAGTCAGCCCCCACAGCATGAGTGGTGTACTGGACAGCATGATCAGCCGCTTGAGTACCGTCATGCACGGCATACGCCAGACTGCGACCGACATGCGCACCTTGTCCGGACAGGTAGAACATGCTGCCAGCCATGTCGGAGACCAAACCAGCAGTCAGGCGGCCCATCTGGAGGAAATTGCCACCACCTTGCAGCAGTTTTCTTCCACGCTGGATGCCACCATGCATAGCGCCCAGCAAACCGAACAACAAGCCATTGCAGCGGTAGATGCCAGCCGTGAAGGCCGCTTGCTGGTAGAAAACACGGTGCAGGCCCTGCACCATATCATTCAGTGCATAGAGCAGATCGACGACATTGTTTACCAGACGGATTTGCTGGCCTTGAATGCCACAATCGAAGCCGCCCGCGCCGGAGAACACGGCAAGGGTTTTGCCGTGGTGGCACAGGAGGTTCGCAAACTGGCCCAGCGCAGCAAGGACGTGGCGCAGGAAATCCAGCAACTGTCGCAACAAACCATGAGTCGGGCCGAACATGCCGGTAGTGCCATGGGTACTCTGGAAGACATCATCAGCCAGACCCGTCGCCTGGTGGAACACATCAACAGCAGCAGCCAAGAACAGAACCTGGGCATCAGCCAGATTTCACAGTCCTTGAACCAATTAAGCTATTCCTCAGTGCAAAATGCTGAAGAATCGCTGAACATGGCCACACTTTCGCGGGAAATGCTGCAGCATGCTGAAGCCTTGCAGCAACGGGTTGCCTTCTTCCGCTTGCGTGACCAAGCCGCAGACCACCGACAGTTATCCGCTCTGGATGGCGAAAGCAGCGCCCCGCTGACCGCTGCCTGACCCTCGCTCGCCCTCTCTCCCCATCGTCAGACACAGGGTAAACCCGCAAGGGCAAGCCCTAAATGACGATTTGATGCTTGATCACTACAGTTGCGGCATCCGCCACCAGTACAAAAACAGGCGGAACGCTCGAATGGGGCACAGCCGCGATGGCTGCGCCCGATCAACGCCAACAATCATTGGAGAGAACCATCATGTGGTCCCACGTTTACGACCCACTGGGCAACCCGTGGCTGTCTACGCTGTGCGCAGCGCTGCCGGTCATCGTGCTGCTGGGCGCGCTCGGCATTTTTCATATCAAGGCTCACATTGCAGCCGTGATGGGTTTGATCACTTCGCTCGTTGTCGCCATCGGCATTTTCGGAATGCCCGGCAGCATGGCGCTGAGCGCCACCCTGATGGGTGCGGCCAACGGCTTGCTGCCGATTGGCTGGATCATCCTGAACGTGATCTTCCTGTACCAGCTGACCGAACGCAAAGGGCAGTTTGCCATCCTGCGTGAAAGCATTACCGGCGTCACGCAAGACCGTCGCCTGCAACTGCTGCTGATTGCCTTCTGCTTTGGTGCCTTCTTCGAAGGCGCTGGTGGCTTTGGCACTCCGGTAGCCGTTACCGGTGCCATGCTGATTGGCCTGGGCTTCTCGCCGCTGGCCGCATCCGGCCTGTCGCTGATCGCCAATACCGCACCGGTCGCCTACGGTGCACTGGGCACACCGATTACCACCCTGGCCAAGGTGACCGGCATCGACGTGATGCTGATTTCCTCCATGGTGGGTCGCCAGATGACCATCTTCGCCGTCATCGTGCCGTTCTGGCTGCTGATTGCCTTCTGCGGCTGGAAGAACACCCTGCGCATCTGGCCTGCCGCCCTGGTGGCCGGCTTGTCCTTCGCCATTCCGCAGCTGATCGTCTCCAACACCATGGGGCCGGAACTGGTTGCCGTGATTGCCTCGGTGTGCTCGATTGCCGCGCTGGTTCTCTTCCTGAAGGTATGGCACCCGCAAGAGGTATACACCTCCACCGCCGGCACCATGGCCGGTGCTGCTGCCGAAGCCGCAGGCAAGACCGCCCTGCAACCCAAGCATGGTTACTCCACTGGTGACGTGATCCGTGCCTGGCTGCCGTGGCTGATCCTGTCGGTGCTGGTATTCGCCTGGGGCTCGCCAAGCGTGAAAAAACTGCTGGACTCCATTTTCACCATGGAAATCCAGTGGCCCGGCCTGCACAACCTGGTACAGAAGATGCCGCCGGTTGTGGCCAAGCCGCATGTCGAAGCAGCCATCTACAAGCTGAACCTGCTGTCCACCACCGGTACCGGCATTCTGGTGGCAGGCATCCTGTCCGGCCTGATCATGGGCTATCGCCCGAGTGAGCTGATCAAGGTATACGGTCAGACTTTCTGGTCGCTGCGCTACTCGCTGATCACCATCGTGGCCATGCTGGCACTGGGCTACCTGACCCGCTACTCCGGCGTGGACATCACCCTGGGCCTGGCGTTCTCGCACACTGGCGTGCTCTACCCCTTCTTCGGCACCCTGCTGGGCTGGCTGGGCGTGGCACTGACCGGTTCCGATACCGCCGCCAACGTGCTGTTCGGTGGTCTGCAAAAGGCATCCGCTACCCAGCTGGGCCTGTCGCCGGTGCTGATGACTGCGGCCAACTCCGCCGGTGGTGTAATGGGCAAGATGATCGACGCCCAGTCCATCGTGGTGGCTTCGACTGCAACCCAGTATTACGGCAAGGAAGGTGTGATCCTGCGCTATGTGTTCTTCCACTCGCTGGCATTGGCCTGCCTGGTCGGCCTGGTGGTAACGGCGATGGCCTATCTGCCGCCGTTTACCTTGCTGGTATTGCACTAAGTCGTTCCGGCCGCATTTACTGCGGATATGAAAAGCCCCGCCAGCGCAATCCGGCGGGGCTTTTTTCACAACATCAGGACATGGCAATCTTGTAGCCTGCCTGTGACATCAGGCCAAGGTAACGGTCAGTCCAAGCCAATGGCACAACAATGCGATGCAGGCCCTGGCACCATGCTGCTGTAATAGCTGGAACTGCTGCTCAAGCAGCTCGACAAAATGCGTATTGGCCGGCAAATCGGTCCCGAACACTTGCTCCAGCTTCAACAATGCCCGTACCGCAGATTCACCTTCCGTTCTACTGGACAGCAGACGGCCTATTTCCCCGGTCAGCGGGTCGGACACGGATATGACTTGCCCCTGCTCATCCACACGGCTGACAAAGCACATCCATGCCGCCAGCCCCAGTGCCAGGCAGTCAAAACGACTGCCATGCGCCAGATGAAAACGAATGGACGCCAGCATGCGCTGTGGCAATTTCTGGCTGCCGTCCATTGCTATCTGCAAGGTACGGTGTAATAAAGCGGGATTGCGAAAGCGAGTCAGCAGCTGCGCGGCGTACTCTTCAGGCTTTATCGGGCATTGCACCAATGTGACCGCCTGCTCTTCCACCATCAAATGGTGGACCAGCCTCACCAGGCAAGCATCCTGCATGCAATCGCTGACATGCACATAGCCGGTCAGACATCCCAGATACGCCAGAAAGGAATGACTGCCATTGAGCATGCGCAACTTCATTTCCTCGAAAGGCTGCACATCGGCAAGCAGCTTGACTCCAACCCGTTCCCATGGCGGTCGCCCGTAGGGAAAGCAGTCTTCTATCACCCACTGGCGATAAGGTTCACAAGCCACACCGGCCGGGTCATCGACACCGCCAAGCAAGTCACGGATGCGACTGCGGGTTTCTGCGGTCACCATGGGAACGATGCAGTCCACCATGCTGGAAGGAAATGCCACCTGCGATTCCACCCAGGCAGCCAGGTCTGCATCCTGCAAACTGGCCAGCGTCGTCATGACCTGCCTTGTCACGACACCGTTAGCCGGCATATTGTCGCAAGACAGAATGGTCAAGCCGGGCAAGCCACGCTCACGACGCAAACGCAGACCAGCCAGCAACACTCCGGGAGCAGAACATGGCTGCCAGGGGCTGGCAATATCATGCCGGATGGCGGGATGTTCCATCTGCAACTGGCCGGTGGCGGGTGAATGGCAATAACCCTTCTCGGTAATGGTCAGCGTCACCACGGCCAGCTCAGGCTGCGCCAGCGCCTCAACAACGGCCGACAAGCCATCCTCACGCAGGCTCAGTGCCTGACAGACCACGCCCACAACCCGGCATGACCAGTCGTTCCCATCCATTTCTGCCACTGCATAGAGAAAGTCCTGCCCTTTCAAGGCAGTAATCGTACCGCCACTATCCGTCAGGCTGACTTCACAGTAGCCCCAGTCACTGGCATGGTCGCTGGCCAGCATGTCGGCAAACACCGCCTGATGAGCGCGATGAAACGCCCCACAACCCAGATGCAATAATCTGGGTCGCAGGGCTTCACGTGGGTAAGGTGGCTGCAAATGCTTGGTGGACAAAGACGAATCTGGCATGGGTACTCCTCAGGAAACAACACAAGCACCACAGTACTCACAACGCGGCAATACAACTGGGCAACCCGGCTCAGACGGCTGCATCCTGCATGATGGTCAGGTCGCGGTCTTTGACTTCCGGCATCAACAGTGCCGCCATCAGGCCTGCCATTGAATAGCACATGACCATGACCGCCACAGGCCACCAGCTGTTAGTCAAATGGCAGAAGATACCAGCCAGCAGCGGGCCCAAACCAACCGCCACCAGGCCTCCGGCCTCCTTTGATATCGCCATACGGGTAAAACGCTGCCGGGCACCAAACAATTCGGCCAGGGTAATGTTTTCCAGAGCAAACAATCCCAGTACGGCAATATTGTGAATGATGATGATGCACAGCATGATGGTGCTGATATCCTGGGCTTGATCCATGATTAATGACAGCAATGGATAAGCCAGCAATATTCCTCCAGCATTCAGCACAATATACGGAAGCCTTCTGCCGAAGCGATCCGACAAATATCCCATTAATGGAATCGTCAGGAATCCGATGACCGAACTTATCATCAAGGCATCCGTCGGAATGCTCTTGTCAAACAGCAGGGTCTGAACCAGATAAGCGGTCAGGAAGGTTTGAATCAAACCGGAATTTCCGGCCTGTCCAAAACGCAGGGTGGTCGCAAGCCAGAATGCACGACTGCGGAACATGGCAGCAAACCCGCCATCATCCGCTTCCACGGCAGCCGGCTTTTCATGCGATTTTTCATGCACATGCCGTTGATTCACACCTTGCACGAAAACAGGCGACTCCTTCAGGTTGGCACGTAGCCAGATGGCAAATGCCATGACCACGACGCTGGACAAGAACGGAATGCGCCATCCCCATTCCATCAGTTGCTGACGATCCAGCAAATAAAACAGAACACCCCAGATCGCCGTTGCCAGCAAGGTTCCGCAATTTGTCCCTATGGCTACCAATGAAGAAATGATGCCGCGTTTACCCTGCGGTGCTGACTCTGCCAGCATGGTGCCGGCACCGGATATTTCCGCTCCGGCACCCAATCCTTGCACAATACGCAGGATAACCAGCAATATCGGCGCAAAAATGCCGATCTGCGCATAAGTAGGCAGTGCACCGATCAGGGTTGTACACAAGCCCATCATGGTAATCGTGATAAACAGTACTTTCTTGCGACCAACCCGGTCTCCCATGCGTCCGAAAATGATGGCACCGACAATACGTGCCAGATAACCTGCACCATATGTGCCCATGGCCAGGATCAATACCATGGCCCGGCTTTGTCCATAAAAGAATATTTCATGAAAAACCAGTGCAGCGCCCAGGGAGTAAAGCTGAAAATCCATGAATTCAAGAGCCGTTCCCAACCAGCCTGAAACAGCAGTCTTGACCAGGCCGGAAGTATCACTTTCCTTGATTTGCTGATCCAGGACATTATCGGTATTCACATCACACCCCCAAAATTACCAATCCATCCATTTATCAATCAGGAAATCTGAGCAGAATCTTGCAGCAGCTATCCGGATTAGACTCAAATAGCGTCAGTGCCTGCTCTACCTGTTCCATCTCCATATCATGGCTGATCAGGATGTGCGGAAACAGTTTGCCAGCGGCCATCCATTCAATAACCTGGGGAAAGCGGGCACTATTCAAACGGGAAGAGAAAATCGACAACTCTTTACTGGTTATGTCTTTTTGCCGGATCACCGTTTCTGCATCAGAAAAACCCATGATACCGATACGACCGGCAGGAGATGCCAAGGTAATCGCCTGTGACAAAATGGCAGGATGACACGCCGCATCGATAATCAGTGTCGGCTGGCACCGGATGCCTTGCAGATAATCAGCTTCGGATGACTGAAGATTATTGATGACCACATCAGCCCCGCATTCAATCGCCATCTCCAGCCGCGAAGGAATCCGGTCCACCACCATCACCGAGCCAACCTGATAAACATTTTTCAATACCTGTACCAGCGCCAATCCCATAGGGCCAGCACCATAAATCAAGGCTGAATCATTTGTGGCTGGTTGCAACTGAGCAGTCATGTTTGCCGCAACACTGAATGGTTCAATCAGGGCGGCATGCCGATCTGGAATATTCAATGGTACCTCATGGATATTTGCGGCAGGTACGCAGACATATTCGCTGAAACCACCATCACGATGCACGCCCAGTACCATTAGCTTCAGACAGACATTTGGGCGCCCCATCCGACAGGGATAGCAGCAACCACAGCTGATGACCGGATCAATCACCACACGCTGACCGATACGGGCAGTGTCGACAGACTCTCCGACCGCATCAACAATGCCAAAGAATTCATGCCCTATCACCCGTGGATAGCTGACGAAGGGATTATGACCACGATAAATATGCACATCAGAGCCACAAACACCGGCATATTTCACCTTGACCCGGACTTCATGCGCGGCAGGAGCAGGGATTTTTTCATCTGCCAATAACAGACTTCCCGGCCGGGTGATAATAATACTTTTCATTCCGCCACCTTTATCGGTTCAACACTATTGCAATCAAAGCAACAAGTACCGCAAATATATCAATAAAAATACCTTGATGAATAATATAAGCAGGACCTACATCCTATTAATCAACCCGATGAAAGTATTACAAACCCAAGCACCATACAAGCATGAAAAACTGACCTTATTAGCAGCAATAATAAAATCCCACATCTGCAACTTAGCAATACACCGCATCAAAAGTGAATTATCAAAAGCAATTCACGATCAATACCATTGATAGTCAGAAAAAATAGAATTAAATACAGAATATTCAAAACACTTTGGCCAGAGACATTTGAATATCAGGACAAAATGCATACGCATTCCGGGCAGATACTGGATGTACCGGCCAGATAAACGCACTCAATAGTCAGAAGAATACGGGCGGGAAGCAGCGGGAAAGAATGAAGCCGCTGGCCATCCAGAACACACGGCACGTCATGGAGTGCATCTGGAATCGGGCAGCGGCTTTCAGCAGGCAGCAGACAGGCTTGAAGCGGGACAGGGAATAAGCGCGGGATTCAACTGGAGCAGCTGACGCTGATTTCCGTCGCCCAGGCGGGTGGTTCAGCGGCAAAGTCCTGATACTCTGGCTGTTCGTCGAATGGATGTTGCAGGCAATCATGCAAGCGGTTTATCAGGGTGAAATCGCCCTGTTGAGCGGCTTGTATTGCTTGTTCAGCCAGATAATTGCGCAAGATGTATTTGGGGTTGACTGCCAGCATGGCCGCCTTGCGCGTGGCCTGCGGTGTTGACTCTAGCTGCAAACGCGTGGCATAGCGCGCAGCCCAGTCATCAAACAGGCTGCGATCCAGGAACAGATCGCGCAACGGTGCATTGTCCTCACCGGCCACAAAATCCGCCAGCCGGCGGAAGAACACGGTGTAATCCGTCCGGTGTGCATGCATGGCCAGCAGTAATGCCTCGATCAGGGCATCATCCTCTTCCAGCTCGGTAACAAGGCCCAGCTTGCTGCGCATCAGCCTTATCCAGCACTGCGCATACTGTTCCCGATAAGAGGACAGGGCTGACAGCAGGGTTTCCTCGTCCACCAGCGGCAAGAAGGCCGATGCCAGGCAATGCAGATTCCACAAGCCAACCTGTGGTTGCTGGTTGTAGGCATAGCGTCCGGAATGATCGCTGTGATTGCATACATGCGCGGCATTGAAGCCATCCATGAAGCCAAACGGGCCGTAGTCCAGCGTCAGCCCCAGCACTGACATATTGTCGGTATTCATCACGCCATGACAGAAGCCCACTGTCTGCCATTGCGCAATCAAGCTTGCGGTGCGAGCGACAATTTCGCTGAATAATGCTGCGTAGGGCTGCACTTGTTCTGCACATGCCGGGAAATGATGACGGATGAGGAAGTCTGCCAGGATACGGATTTCATCATGCTGACCACGGTGATAAAGCACTTCGAAACTACCGAAGCGAATGAAACTCTCTGCCAGTCGGGTCAGCACGGCGGCGGTCTCGACTTGCTCGCGGTAAACCGGATCTGGCGAGCCCACCATGGCCAGTGCGCGCGTAGTCGGGATGCCCAGCCCGTGCATGGCTTCGCTGCACAGGTATTCGCGGATGGTGGAGCGTAATACGGCGCGACCATCGCCCATCCGGGAAAAGGGAGTCAGTCCGGCCCCCTTGAGCTGCCATTCCCAGCGATGGCCATGGATGTCTGCCGTATCACCCAGCAAGAGCGCCCGGCCATCTCCCAGTTGCGGGACGAACACACCGAACTGATGCCCGGCATACACAGCCGCCACAGGCTGCATGCCATCTGCCAGCCGATTGCCCGACAGCAAAGCCACGGCAGCAGGCGTATCCAGTGTTTCGGGCTGTATACCCAGTTGCTCGCACAGGGAGACGTTGGCCGCAACAAGATACGGCTGACTGAGTGACTGGGGCTGGACCGAACGGTGGAAAACCGGTGGCAGCTGCAGAAAACGTTGACCGAAGGTCAGGGAAGTGAGTGCTTGCATTGCCCGATTCTAGTCGCGACCCGGGCGGATAAACACCTGAAGCCAATCAGGGTTTTTGCCGACGCAATACCCGGCGCATGTCGCGGGCGGCGTTGAGTGAGGCGGAGGAGAAGCTGGTGGCGGCAAAGTGGCCTACCTGACGGCTCATCTTGCTCACGGCATTGCCAGAACTTTGCCCAAGCTGCAGCGCCTGTTTCATCACGGTGAATGAGGGGTGGTTACCGGACTGCTCCAGCTGGCTGAGCAGGCGCTTGTGCATGTCATTGAGCGACTTTTCGGTTGCCAGCATCAGGTCTCGCTGGTTGTCCGCGTGTGCCTGCATCAGGGACACACTGCCAAGCAGACTGCTGTCGATGCGGTTCTGCAGTTCGCCTTCCGGCAAGGCCGGCCCTTGCAGCCATGCAACGGCCCAGCTGATACAAGCATCCTGCTGGGCATCCAGCAAGCGGCGCTGGCTGAGCTCCATGGTACGCAGATAACGCTCGAAAGCACTGGCAAACCATTCGTAGGCCATGGAAGATCCTTGTCGGTGAGGCGGGGTTCAATGCGCGGTGGCGGGGCTGAGTTCCCAGACGCGAATCAGTTCGTGCAGCAATGCTTCCAGTATGGGGTCGCCAACCCGGTCTGACGGATAAACGAATTGAAGCTCAGCCAGTTTGCGCACACCGGGCACAACCGTCAACCGCCCGGCGGCTTCCCATTCCAGCGCCTCTTCCTCACGCGCCAGTGCCACACCGACGCCACAGGCGACAAGTTCCAGAATGGAAGCCAGGTTGTCGCTTTCTGTCACCTTCTTCGGAGAAATATTCAGTTCACGCCACAGTTCTGCAGTGATCTTGGACAAGCTGGAAAACTGCGACAGACCTATCCAGGGCAAGCGCCCCAGGTCTTTGTGATTGTGGATGTCAATACGGTTTTGCCAGTTGTGGGGCATCACGATGCGAAACGGCAAATTGGTCAGCAGCACGGTATTGACATTGACGTAGGGGTTTTTGCCCAGATAAAAGCCAGCATCCAGTTCCTTTTTACGGACCAGGTTGAGTACCTCGCCGGTTACCCCGTGTTGCAGGCGCAGGTCCAGCAGCGGGTACTTTTCCACCAGGGCGGCCACCCACTGCCCCATTTTCAGTGTCGCCGGGGTCAGGGTCAGGCCCACCAGTGCCTTGCCACCGGTCTGCCCTTTCAGGGTTTTGGCGTGATTCAGTATTTCCCGGGCTGAGGCCAGGATGGATTGCGCCTGCGGCAACAGTTCCTGTCCTGCCCGCGTCATGGTCACCCCACCGGCAGTCCGTTCAAACAGCGGCATGCCAACTTCTTCTTCCAGCGCCTTGATCTGTGCGGTCACGGCAGGCTGGGACAAATGCAGCAATTCGGCGGCCTGGGTCAGATGCCCTTGCTGGGCCACGGTGACAAAGGTCCTCAACTGATAGATTTCCATGTACGACCTGTTCTCTCTGCCTGTAGTAAATGAACTACATTTTTCTGTTTGTACGACATGTTCTGCTGCCTCATTTTGGCTTCAATAGCACATCTTCCACAACATTTTCCGGTATTCCCACACAAAAAAACCGCACAAACCACAGGGGAAATGGAGCAAAAATACCATTGCAACTTGTTGTTTTTTAATATTTTTTGCAACGCAACATCGACATGACAAATTTTGCTGATCAAAAAAAGCGATTAGCGGTGCCCAGCTTTCGTCCCTTATGTTTCATCCAGCGGTCAGACGATCGTTACGACAAAGGAGGATGCAATGAACGAGGACGTACTCAAGAAAGTACAGTCCAACCCGAAGTTCAAAGAGCTTGTTCACAAGAAGACAAGCCTGGGTTGGCAGCTCAGCATCGTAATGCTGGCCATTTACTATGGCTTCATTCTGATTCTGGCATTTTCACCATCAACGCTGGGTGCTCCGCTCGCCCCCGGCATGACCATGACTGTTGGCATCCCGGTAGGGATCCTGATCATTCTTTCTGCTTTCGTGCTGACCGGCCTGTACGTGCGCAAGGCCAACGGCGAGTTTGACCAGCTCAACCGCGAGATCGTTGAGGAGGCACAACAATGACAAAACGCACTGGCTCTCTCGCTCTGGCAGCCCTGACCCTGTTTCCTGCCCTGGCTTTCGCCTCCGGCGCCATCGAAGGTGATGTGAAGCAACAGGCCACCAACTGGCACGCCATCATCATGTTCGTGGTGTTTGTGGCCTTCACCATGGGCATTACCTACTGGGCGGCACGCCGTACCCGTTCTGCTTCGGACTTCTATACCGCCGGTGGCGGCATCAGCGGTTTCCAGAATGGCCTGGCCATTGCCGGTGACTACATGTCGGCAGCCTCCTTCCTGGGGATTTCCGCCATGGTGTTCGACAAGGGCTATGACGGCCTGATCTACTCCATCGGCTTTCTGGTTGGCTGGCCGGTCATTCTGTTCCTGGTAGCCGAACGTCTACGCAACCTGGGTAAATACACTTTTGCCGACGTGGCGTCCTACCGCCTGCAACAGACTCCGGTACGCTCTTTTGCAGCGACATCCACCCTGATGGTTGTAGCCATGTACCTGATCGCGCAGATGGTAGGTGCCGGCAAGCTGATCCAGCTGCTGTTCGGCATGAGCTACTCTTCTGCAGTAATCATGGTGGGCATCCTGATGGTGTGCTACGTGCTGTTCGGCGGCATGCTGGCTACCACCTGGGTACAGATCATCAAGGCCGTACTGCTGTTGTGTGGTGCATCCTTCATGGCCTTCATGGTGCTGTCCACCGTTGGCTTCAGCCCGGAGGTCATGTTCGAGAAGGCTGTTGCCGCTCACGCCAAGCACGCTGCCATCATGGCACCGGGCAAGGCTGATCCGGTTGACTCCATTTCTCTGGGTATGGCGCTGATGTTCGGTACTGCCGGCCTGCCGCACATCCTGATGCGCTTCTTCACCGTGTCTGATGCCAAGGAAGCCCGCAAGTCGGTGTTCTATGCCACTGGTTTCATCGGTTACTTCTACATCCTGACCTTCATCATCGGTTTTGGCGCAATCATGCTGGTACTGAACCAGCCGGGCATGATGGAAACCATCACCAAGAACGGCAAGGAAGTGCACCAATTGATCGGTGGTAGCAATATGGCCGCCATTCACCTGGCCAATGCGGTTGGCGGTGACATGTTCCTGGGCTTCATTTCTGCAGTTGCCTTCGCCACCATCCTGGCCGTTGTAGCAGGTCTGGCCCTGTCCGGTGCCTCTGCCGTCTCGCACGATCTGTACGCTTCGGTTATCAAGAAGGGCAAGGCGAACGAAGCTGACGAAATCCGCGTATCCAAGATCACCACTGTAGTACTGGGCGTCATCGCCATCGTGCTGGGTCTGGTGTTCGAGAAGCAGAACATTGCCTTCATGGTGGGTCTGGCCTTCTCCATCGCGGCTTCCGCCAACTTCCCGGTACTGTTCCTGTCCATGTTCTGGAAGGGCCTGACCACCCGTGGTGCTGTAATGGGTGGATTCATCGGTCTGGTTTCTGCCATCTTGCTGATCGTGTTGGGACCGACCGTCTGGGTTGACATCATGAAGCATCCGGTTGCCCTGTTCCCGTACAAGAACCCGGCCATCTTCTCCATCACCCTGGCGTTCGTGACCACCTGGCTGTTCTCGGTGACCGACAACTCCAAGTCTGCTGCTGAAGAAAAGGCCAAGTTTGATGCCCAGTTCGTTCGCTCCATGACCGGCATCGGCGCCTCCGGCGCTTCCAAGCACTAATCGTTACACCTGGGGCCGCATCCTGCGGGATGCGGCTACAGCAAGACAAAACATAAGGAGAAGTTATGTCCACCCTCGAGTCCATTCTGAAAGAAACCCGCAGCTTTCCGCCGTCCGATGACTTCCGCCACAAGGCCACTGTGTCTGGCATGGAGGCCTACAATGCGCTGTGCGAACAGGCTGATGACAGCTACCTGGCTTTCTGGGGGGACCTGGCACGCGAGCTGATCACCTGGAAAAAACCCTTCTCACGGGTACTGGATGACAGCAATGCACCTTTCTTCAAATGGTTTGACGATGGTGTGCTGAACGTCTCCTACAACTGCCTGGACCGTCACCTACCGCTGAACGCCAACAAGATCGCGCTGATCTTCGAAGCAGATGATGGCGAAGTGACCCGGGTGACCTATTCCGAACTGCACCGTCGCGTCTGCCAGTTTGCCAATGGCCTGAAGAGCCTGGGCATTGCCAAGGGCGACCGTGTGGTCATCTACATGCCGATGGTGATTGAAGCCATCGTGGCCATGCAGGCCTGCGCCCGTATCGGTGCCATCCACTCGGTGGTATTCGGCGGTTTCTCGGCCGGCGCGGTACGTGACCGTATCCAGGATGCCGGCGCCAAGCTGGTGATTACCGCCAATGAGGGCCTGCGCGGCGGCAAGACCGTTCCGCTGAAGGCCACCGTGGACGAAGCCCTGGCACTGGAAGGCTGCGAGTCGGTACAGAACGTGGTGGTTTACCAGCGTACCAATGGCGGCGCACAGTGGACCGACGGCCGCGACGTATGGTGGCACAAGCTGGTGGAAGGCCAGGCCGAAGCCTGCGAACCGGAATGGATGCTGGCGGACGATCCGCTGTTCATCCTCTACACATCTGGCTCCACCGGCAAACCGAAAGGCATCCAGCACAGCAGCGCCGGTTACCTGCTGGGCGCCATCAACAGCTTCCGCTGGGCCTTTGACTACAAACCGAATGATGTGTACTGGTGCACCGCCGACGTGGGCTGGATCACCGGTCACTCCTATATCTGCTACGGCCCGCTGGGCATCGGTGCCACCCAGGTGGTATTCGAGGGCGTGCCGACCTACCCGGATGCCAGCCGCTTCTGGCGCATGATCGAACAACACAAGGTCAGCATTTTCTACACTGCACCGACCGCCATCCGTTCGCTGATCAAGCTGGGCAACGACCTGCCCAAGCAGTTCGACCTGTCCAGCCTGCGCCTCTTGGGCACCGTGGGCGAGCCGATCAACCCGGAAGCCTGGATGTGGTACTACGAAGTGGTGGGCGGTGGCCGCTGCCCTATCGTGGATACCTGGTGGCAAACCGAAACCGGCTCGGCCATGATTGCGCCGATTCCGGGTGCCGTACCCACCAAGCCGGGTTCTTGCACCCTGCCCCTGCCGGGCATCATTGCCGACATCGTGGACGAATCCGGTGCGCAGGTGGAACCGGGCCGCGGTGGCTTCCTGGTCATCAAGAAGCCTTTCCCGTCCTTGGTACGTACCATCTGGAACGACCCGGACCGCTTCAAGAAAACCTACTTCCCGGAAGAGTTCAATGGTCAGTACTACCTGGCTGGCGACTCGGCCAACCGCGACGAAAACGGCTACTTCTGGATCATGGGCCGTATCGACGACGTGCTGAACGTGTCCGGTCACCGTCTGGGCACCATGGAAATCGAATCCGCGCTGGTGGCCAACCCGCTGGTGGCCGAAGCCGCTGTGGTAGGCAAGCCGCACGAAGTGAAGGGTGAGGCGGTGGTGGCCTTCGTAGTACTGAAGGGCGCCCGTCCGGAAGGCGACGAAGCCAAGAAGATTGCGGCCGAACTCAAGAACTGGGTAGCCCACGAAATCGGCAAGATCGCCCAGCCGGACGACATCCGCTTTGGCGAAAACCTGCCCAAGACCCGCTCCGGCAAGATCATGCGCCGTCTGTTGCGCTCGATTGCCAAGGGCGAGGAAATCACACAGGACGTTTCGACGCTGGAAAACCCGCAGATTCTGGGCCAGCTGCAAAACCCCATCTGAATCAGTTCAGGAGCACACTGACCTTGAGCCCGGTGATTTCACCGGGCTTTTTTTATTGCCAGCGCCATCCGCCCTGCACCGCCCTACTGCTGCTGACAGAACGCACACACCGGCTCCGGGCTGATCGAGTGCAGCAAACAACAGGGAAACGGCGCAGGGGCAAGGCGCAACGACGCAGACAGTAAAGTAATGACAAGGCGGCGTAACGTCGCCACACGTTTTTTGATTGCAGCTATTAGTGCAGATACACCCCTTGCGGCTTTGGCGCTTCCACCGTCACCGGCAGGCCCTGCATTTCGCGCACGGCGGATTCGATGGTATGGCACAGGGCAGCCAGTGGCAGATCATTTCCCTCACGACCAAACGGCTCTTCCAGTTCTTCGCCAATCACTTCCAGCGCGAGATATGTGTAAGCAATGAATACGGCAATGGGAGGCGTCAGCCAGCCTATGCTGCTGACCAGGCCCATCGGCAGCAGCAGGCTGTAGATGGTGACCGTGCGATTGAGCAGGACGCGATAAGTATAAGGAATCGGCGTGGTGTCTATGCGCTCGCAACCGCCCAGGATTTCCGACATGGTGTCCAGCTTGCGGTCCAGCGCCTGCCATTGCCACTCGTTCAGGCAGCCCTCGCGCTGCAACTGCTGCACCAGCTCTCCCAGCCGACGCAGGATGATGGCCGGCGCAAAGCGGGCCGCTTGCACCTCGTCCAGCAGGCCGGGGGCAATCAGGCGCTGCAGATGCTGGCAATCATCCTCCCGCCGCAGCTGGGCCTTCAGTGCATAGGCAAAGGCACAGAGCAAATCTGCCGCCTCGGCAGTCAGCGGATGTTTCGGTACGGCAGACAACAGCAGGCGGGTAATGGAGCGATTGACAATCAGCAGGCCACCCCATAATTTGCGGGCTTCCCAGAAGCGGTCGTAGCTGACTGAATTGCGAAAACCCAGAAAAATGGCCAGCGACACGCCAAGCAAGGTGAAGGTGGGAATGCTGAGCGCAGAATCCGCATGGCTGCTAAGCCACCAGTGGCGGGCGCCGGCTGACATGACGGCAATCAACAACACCAGCAACAGTCGTGGCATGATGCGCGGCAGGACTGAGCCATGCCAGACAAACAGCAAGCGAAACCAGCTCAGGGATGATCGGACAATCATGAAGCAATATCAGCCAATGATGTTAAAGCCGACATGATAAGCCATCGTCACGCATGCTGCAGTGCAAAATACGACTCAGCGATTTCACTTGCCGCCCCGAGGGCAACAACTACAGTAAAGAGATGAAACGCATTCTCCCTGCCCTGTCGATTCCGCTGCTGATGCTGTGCTCGGCCTTGCCCGTGGCACAGGCAGGCACACTCACCATTGCCTGTGAAGATAATCTGCCACCATTTTCCAGCGAGACTGGCGGTCAGCCGCACGGCATCGTGGTTGATGTCGTGCAGTTGATCATCCGCCAACTGGGCTTGAGTGAAACGGTGCACCTTTATCCGTGGAACCGGGTATTGACCATGGGCCTGAATCAGCCCAACACACTGGTATGCGCCATGGCCAGAACACCGGAGCGGGAAGATCGCTTTCAATGGGTAGGCGAGGTCATCCACTCGCCGCCGGTGTTATTGATGCTGACCGAAAATGGCGGGCGCATTCCCCGTAACGGCAAACTGGCTGACTATCAGAACTACGCGATTGGCGTACTGCATGGTTCTTATCAGGAAAAATACCTGCTAGAACACGGATTCACCCATCTGGAAGTCTTTTCCTCGTATCGCGAGGGCTACCAGATGCTGCGCGCCAAACGCATCACACTGTGGGCGGCCAACCAGCTGACAGCCTATTCCACCGTGCAGCAAATGCATGACCAACCCGGCCAGGTGCTGCAGACCGCCTTTGTGTTCAAGCAACTGCCCCAGGGCATGTCCATGGCATTCAGCCTGGGAACACCAGCCTCCACGGTAGAGGCATTCCGCCAGGCACTGGAGCAGATAAAACGCGATGGCCGTTACCAGCAGATCCTCAAACAGAACAGTGAATAGCATGACCGGCCACTGAAGCGGGCAAAAGCACTGCGACGGATTTCCCCAATATCAGTCGGGTCTGGCCAGCTTTATATTCAACCCATCACAGCGCAACCGGCAGACCATGACCACGCCCACTCCATTCCCGGCAGACTGGCAACCATTGCTGGTGCATGAACCATTTGCCGTCATGACAGCGGAACAGCTCCAGTTACTGGCCCGTTATGGCAAACGCCAGCATTATCCCCGCGGCAGCAGCCTGCTCAATCCCCAGGCAGGGCTAGCCACGCAGTTGTTCATCGTGCTGGAGGGCCAGGTACTGGCCGAGGATATTTACAGCGGCCAGCCGTTTGCCATGCTCAGCCAGGGAGAAATGTTTCCGCTGGGTGCCCTGCTGGCGCAGCGACCGGTCACCAACCATTACCGTGCGGACAGCGACTGCATGGTGCTGTTGTTACCGCATGCGGCCTTTTTGGAGCTATGCCGTGCCTCGTCGGCATTCCAGCAGTTTTGCACCCAGCGGCTGGCCAATCTGCTGTCCCGTGCCAGACAACAACACCCCGCCGCGCTGGGGGGACAGGGCCTCAGTCTGCATACCCCGCTGTCAGCGGTCATCCAGCGGCCGCCCGTCACTTGCCGGCCCGATACCGCACTGCGCCCCTTGCTGGAATTGATGCAGGACCAAGCGGTTGGCTCGGTGGTCATCACCAGCCCGGAACAAAGACTGCTTGGCCTGTTCACCCTGCGCGACCTGCTGTCCGCCCATCTGGCCGGACGGCCGGACGACACCCCGGTGCAGCAATTGATGCGCCAGCCCAGCTGCATCCTGCCGCCTACCGCGCTGGCCAGCGAAGCCATGCTGGCGCTGGTGCAAAGTGGTGAGCGCCACGTGATGGTATGCGAGGGCAGTACGCTGGTCGGCATTGTTTCGGAACATGATCTGTACCGTCTGTCACGGCTGGACATGAAGGAAATGCTGCAACGGCTCAGCCGATGCGACAGTACTGCCGCCCTGTCCGGCGTGGCCGCCACCTTCCGCCGCCAGGTAGTCGCCCTGTTCCGCCAGGGCATGGATGCCGACGCCAGCACCCGCCTGCTCAGCCTGTTCAACGACCAGTTGCTGACCCGGCTGTGCCAGCTGCATCTGGCAGAGGCCGGGCTGGATGATGTGGAAATCTGCTGGCTGCAGTTTGGCAGCAGTGGTCGTCAGGAAAATACCCTCAGTTCGGATCAAGACAGCGGCATCGTGTTTCACAGCAGCAAGCCGTTGCTACAGCACCAGCTGGCCTTGCAACTGCCCGCCATTGCACAGGGCATCTGCTCCGCACTGAGCGCCTGCGGCATACCGCTGTGCCGCAACGGCGTGATGGCAGGCAATCCCAGCCACTGTCTGTCACTGGATGACTGGAGCGACACCTTTATCAGCCAGTTGATGCAGTCGGACGACAGCGCCGGACACATCGGCCTGTATCTGGACTTGCGCCCGGTGTGGGGCAATACCGCGCTGGGCCTGGAGCTGGCCAGCCGGCTGCGCCAGCGCGCCGCAGACCGTCAGGTATTGCAGGCACTCAGCCGCAACGCCCGCCGCTATCAGGCACCGTTGGGCTGGAGCGGACGCCTGCAAACCGATGAAAATGACAAGCTGGATCTGAAAGCCGCACTGGACTTCTTTGTTGACGCCGCCCGCATCATGGCCTTGATGGCTGGTTGCGCCGCAGGTCGCACCAGCGAGCGCTTTGCCGCTGCCAGCCAGTTGCCCGGCCTGGACAGCAGCGATTGCCAGTCCTTTGCCGACAGCGCCCGTTTCCTGCAGGATTTGCGCCTGCGTCACCAATTGGCCTGCCAGGACAATGCGGCCGGGCTGGACAGCCTGATCGACCCGCGCCAGCTCAGCACCCTGGATGCCCGCATCCTGAAGGAAACCCTGCGCCAGGCGCGCAAACTGCAAGCCTGGCTTGGCCGGCAACTACCCTGAATGCTGGCTGTGGGCCATGGCCTACCCGCAGCAAGGTTGTGAAGCAGGCCCGAAACCCGGATAATTTTGCGGTTTTGCTTTCCGGATACTCTGCGCCATGAATTTCGGGCTCTACCTGCCGCTGCTTGCCCTGATGGCCTGTCTGCAACATTGCCAGACCGGCAGACAGCGTGCCATCAGCCTGGCCTTGCCTGCCGCAGCCGCCATGGGGCTGACCCTGCTGATCAGCCAGTTGCTGGGCAATCTCGGCCTGGCGCTACTGCAGCCCCTGACCGGCCCGACGCCGAGGCTGTCTGCCATCATCATCCTGCAAAGTGCCAGTGCCCTGTCGCTTGCCTGGCTGCTCAACAACAAGGCAGGCAACGCCAGCCGCGCACTGGGCCTGCGTCCGGGCTGGCTGCTGGCCAACAATCTGCTCTTGAGCCTGCCGGGCAGCTGGATGGCCCACGCGCCTGCCAGCATGGGCAGCAGCATGCAAAGCCTGTTGCTATCGGTCTTGCTCAGCCTGTTACTGGCTGTATTTGCCTGTTTGCCAACCCGTCTGGCACGTAGCCGCTTGCCTGCCATGCTGCGTGACCTGCCCGCCCTTTGGCTGTGTGCCCTGCTACTGGCACTGGCCCTGCACAGCCTGGGAGCCCGACTGTCATGAATATCCTGTTCCTTATCGCCTTGCTGCTGCTGGCTGCGTGGCTGCTGCGCAGCGTGATGACCAAGCGCCAGCAACAAGCGCAAGATGCCGATCCGCGCCCGCTGGTCGAACAGATTGATGCCATCCTGCCGCAAACCCAGTGCGGCCAGTGCGGTCACGCCGGATGCCAACCCTATGCCGCCGCGCTGGCCAAGGGTGAGGACAGCATCAACCGCTGCCCGCCCGGTGGCGAGGAAGGCATACGCAAACTGGCCGCACTGCTGCATACCGATTACCTGCCCTTTGCATCAGACGCCCCGCCCAGCAAACCCAAGGCCGTGGCGCTGATTGACGAAAGCACCTGTATCGGCTGTACGCTCTGCATTCAGGCCTGTCCGGTAGATGCCATCCTGGGTTCGGCCAAGCAGATGCACACTGTACTGGCAGACGAATGCACCGGTTGCGAACTCTGCCTTGTTCCCTGTCCGGTGGATTGCATCAGCATGCGTCCGGCCACCAGCAGCCCGAACGACTGGCGCTGGGGCTACCCGGTGATTGCCATCAAGGCCGTCAAGCACGAGGCAAGGTCATGAGGCGTTTTCTCTCCTTGCCTGGCGGGTTCAAGCTGCCCTTGCCCGGCCGCAAGCATGACAACACCGCTACTACGACCCTGCCGCTGCCAACGCGTCTGCTACTGGGCCTGCAACAGTGCCTGCCTTGCGTGCAGCCTGGCCAGCAAGTCCTGAAATACCAGCGCCTGGCCGACGCAGACAGTGAATACGGTGTTGCCCTGCATGCCCCGACATCCGGCCGCATCATCGCCATCCAGCCCCAGGCCCAAGCCTTGCCCGGTGCACCACTGGCCAACACCCTTGTCCTGGAAGCGGATGGCCGGGATGAAGCCCTGCCGCTGCAAGCAGGCGACCCGTCCCTGCTCACGCCGCTCAGCCTCGCCCTGCAACTGCAAGACATGGGGGTCGCGGGCAATCACGGCCCCCTGCTGCCGCTGGACCGGGCCATGCAGCCACATGCACTGTCCCTGCTGATCATCAATGCGGTAGAAGACGAGCCCTGCCTGACTGCCACCTCCAGCTTGCTGGAACAGCAAGCCGATAAACTGGTTGCCGCCATTGCCATGCTGGAACAAGTCCTGCAGCCCGGACGCATCGTGCTTGCCATCAGCCACACCGAAAGTGCCGGGGCTGTGCAGGCAGCCGCCAGCCAGCACGGCTGGCACATCACTACCATCAATGCCCCCTATCCGGCGGCGGATGAAACCACGCTGACCCGCCAGCTGGCCAGCCCGGCGGAAGCTGCACACTGCCTGTGTCTGCCAGCCGATGCCGTGGTGGCCGCTGGCGACGCCATCCTGCATGGCCAGCCCTGCATCAGCCGCTTTGTTACCCTCGACGGCAAGCTGGACCGGCCAGGCAGCGTGCAGGCGCTGCTGGGTACTCCGCTGAGCCATCTGTTGAACTTTGCCGGTGCCAGTGCCGATTGCGCCATTACCCATGGCGGCGGCTTGCGTGGCTATGCACTGCCAGCCGATCAGGCAGACACGATGGGGCTGCACTGGCATAGCCAATGCCTGCAAGCCCGCACGCCGGATACCACCAGAGGGCAACAGGACTGCATCCGCTGCGGCGATTGCCTGCGCATCTGTCCCAGCAAGCTGCAAGCACAGGAGCTTTACTGGCATTGCCAGCAAAACAATATGGAAGAAGCCAACGCCTGGGGCCTGCAGGACTGCACCCTGTGCGGACTGTGCGATGCCGTCTGTCCCAGTCAGCTTCCCTTGCTGGATACCTTCCGCCACGCCGCCTTGCAGTATCAGGCGGCACAGCAACAGCAGCAGCAGGCCGACCAGGCCAGGCAGCGCCATCGCTTCCGCCAGTTCCGGCTGGAGCGGGACAAGCAGGAAAAAGCCCAGCGACTGGCCGCACGCGCCGCCGAGCAAGCCGCCAAACGCGAACAGGCTGCCACCGCAGCGCAGCCGGAAAGCAAGGCAGCACCGGCAGCAGCCGACAAACAAGCCGCCATTGCCGCCGCCATGGCCCGCGCCGCCGAGCGTAACAGTCAGCATCTGGAAAAGCAGTCCACCGGCGCTGCGGACAACACGCAAGCAGATGCCCGCGCCGCTGCCATTGCAGCCAGCCGGCAGGCCGCCATTGATGCAGCCATGGCCCGCGCAGCAGCCCGCAAGGCTGCGCAGGATGCCGCCAAAGCTGCCCGCGCCGCTGACACGCAGGACAGCCCTGCAGCAACAAGCGATGACAAACAGGCCCTGATTCAAGCCGCCATGCAGCGTGCCGCCGCGCAAAAAGCAGCACAGCCCACAGCAGCACCGGCCGGCATGGATGCGGACAAGAAGGCCCTGATCGAAGCCGCCATGCAGCGCGCCGCCGCGCAAAAAGCAGCACAGCCCACAGCAGCACCGGCCGGCATGGATGCGGACAAGAAAGCCCTGATTGAAGCCGCCATGCAGCGCGCCACCACGCAAAAAGCAGCACAGCCCACTGCAACACCGGCCGGCATGGATGCGGACAAGAAGGCCCTGATCGAAGCCGCCATGCAGCGTGCCGCTGCGCAAAAGGCCGCGCAAGCCGACAAGGCTGCCTCCACAGGCCAGCCAGAGAAACCGGAAAACACATGACAACCACCACCATGCGACTTGCCCCCAGCCTGGCTCGCCGCCAGGGCCTGACGCTGCTTGCCCTGCTGCCGGGCGTGCTGGTCTTGCTGGCGCAGCAAGGCAGGCTCGCCCTGTTCAACCTGCTGCTGGCCCTGTGCGGTAGCCTGCTGAGCGACATGGCCTGCCAAGCCTCACGCAAGCAGCCGCTGGCCACCAGCTGGCGACAGCCCGCCAGCCTGTTAACGGGGACGTTACTGGCCCTGTTGCTACCCATAGACACCCCGGCAGGCCTGCTGCTTGCAGCCTGCATGATCACCGTGCTGTGGCGACAACTGTTTGGCGGAACCGCCCACGGACCGTTTCACCCGGTCCTTGTCAGTCTGTTGCTGCTGTCCCCCTGTCTGCCCACCATCCTGCCCGCTCAAAATGCAGCGCTGAGCCTCGCCTTGCTGGGCGGTGGCGTGTGGCTGCTCTGGCAAGGTCTGATTGCCTGGCAAGCACCCGCGGGTTTCTGTCTGGTATTGCTGGTAAGCCTGCCACTGGGCACCGGCTGGTTGTTGCTGCAGCCTGCGTTGTGGCTACTGCTTGGCTGGGTGATGACGGATGGCAACAGCACCCCCATCACGCCACGGGGCAGGCTTATTCATGGTCAGGCTGCCGGCCTGCTGTGTGTCGGCTTTGCCGCGCTGACCCAGTGGTCGGACATTACTCCGCTACTGGCAGCCATCCTGTTGCTGCTCAGCGCCGCCGCACCACTGGTGGACCAGTTGCTGCAGCCAGCCCCTCGCACGTAGAAACCACAGTGGCTTCGGCAGCGCCCCTGCCTGCGCTACAATCACCGGTGCGCCATTTTCCGGACGCACCGGTACTCAACCAGCCATCAGCCAGCCGCCATGAACGCCACCAAGCGCTACGAAATCTTCCGCCGCCTGCGCGAGCACAACCCCACCCCCACCACGGAACTGGAATACCGCACGCCGTTCGAGCTGCTGATTGCCGTCCTGCTGTCGGCCCAGGCCACCGACGTCAGCGTCAACAAGGCCACCCGACCGCTGTATGCCGTGGCCAACACCCCGGCCGCGATGCTGGCGCTGGGCGAGGAGACCGTGGCCGACTACATCAAGACCATCGGCCTGTACCGCACCAAGGCCAAAAATGTGATTGCCACCTGTCGCCTGCTGCTGGAAAAACATGGCGGCGAAGTGCCCGACGACCGTGCCGCACTGGAAGCCCTGCCCGGTGTGGGGCGCAAAACAGCCAATGTGGTACTGAACACTGCCTTTGGCCACCCCACCATCGCTGTGGATACTCATATTTTCCGCGTGTCCAACCGCACCCGGCTGGCACCGGGCAAGGATGTGCGTGAAGTGGAAGACAAACTGCTGCGTTATGTGCCGGCAGAATTCAAGGTAGATGCACACCACTGGCTGATTCTGCTCGGTCGCTATGTGTGCAAGGCGCGCAAACCGGAATGCCATCGCTGCGTGATTGCCGATTTGTGTGAATATCCGGCAAAACCGGTATGATTAAATGATTGCCAGCGGAATATGGCTGGCAGTTCTCTGGAAATACAGCTGATCGTCCCTATATCGGTCTGAAAGCCTCCCCGAAAGGATAATTCTGTGACTCCGTATCTTCGCCCCATCGTCGGCGCCCTTCTGGCTGCGTCGTTGCTTTCGGGTTGCGACAAGATCGAAAGCCTGTTCCACAAGCAAAACCAGCCCGCCCCGGTGGCTGTACCTGCACAGTCGGATGGGCGTGTCGCCATGTTGCTGCCTGACTTTACCCAGCTGGTCGAGCGTGATGGCCCGGCCGTGGTAAACATTCAGGCCAACCGCACAGAGGCGGCACCACAGCAAAGCGAAATGCCTTTCCCGGTACCGGAAGACGACCCGCTGTTCGACTTCTTCAAGCGTTTCATCCCCAACCAGCCCAACCAGCAGGACCAGACGCCGGAAGAAAGCGTGTCCTTTGGCTCCGGTTTCATCATCAGTGATGACGGCTACATCATGACCAATGCCCACGTGGTGAGCGGCGGCAGCCAGATCAAGGTGATGCTGACCGACAAGCGCGAGCTGAAAGCCCGCCTGGTGGGCCTGGACAAACGTACCGACGTGGCACTGCTGAAAGTGGATGCCTCCAGCCTGCCGGTGGTCAAGATCGGCAGCCCGTCCCAGCTCAAGGTGGGCGAATGGGTGGCAGCCATCGGCGCACCTTTCGGCTTTGAAAACACGGTGACGGCAGGCATTGTGTCGGCCAAGGGCCGCAGCCTGCCGGATGAAAACTACGTTCCGTTCATCCAGACCGACGTGGCCATCAACCCCGGCAATTCCGGTGGGCCGCTGTTCAACCTGCGTGGCGAAGTGGTGGGTATCAACTCGCAGATTTACAGCCGCTCCGGTGGTTTCATGGGCATTTCCTTTGCCATCCCGATTGACCTGGCCATGAACGTGGCCGAGCAGATCAAGGCCAAGGGCAAGGTCAGCCGCGGCCAGCTGGGCATCAATATCCAGGAAGTATCGCAGGAGCTGGCACAATCCTTCGGCCTGCCCCGCCCCAGCGGTGCGCTGGTGGTACGGGTAGACCCGCAAGGCCCTGCCGGCAAGGCCGGGCTGCAAACCGGGGACATCATCCTCAAGCTGGATGACCGCAATATTGAAAGCTCGAAAGACTTGCCGATGATGGTGGGTTCGCTGCAACCAGGTGCCAAGGTCAAGCTGTCGGTATGGCGCAAGGGTGAAGAGAAAACCATTCAGGCCACGCTGGGCGAGCTGGCACCGGAAGCCAGCCCCCAGGCCAAGCAGCAGGACGAAGCCGCTCCGCAGAATTTCCAGTTTGGCAAACTGGGGCTGACCGTTACCGAGCTGACCGCACGCCAGCGTACCGAACTGGGCCTGAATGGCGGCCTGCTGGTACAGAAGGCGCAAGGTGCGGCGGCACGCTCCGGCCTGCAACATGGCGACGTGATCATGGGGCTGAACCAGAATGAAATCACCTCGGTGAAGAGTTTCGAGAAGGCGCTGTCCAGCGCACATGGCAAGATAGCCTTGCTGGTTCGGCGTCAGGACAGCACGCTGTTCGTACCGCTCCGCCTCGATTGAGCATGCCGACAAGCCGCCGCAAGGCGGCTTTTTCACGGCTGCCGATATCGCTGCCGACATCCAATAAACCAGCAAAAGCAAAGGAGAGAAAATGAGTTTTCTGACAACCGATTTGTGCGATGCCAACGAAGGCCGGGTGCGTGTGGTCGAGCCCATGTTCCAGCGCTATGGCAACCATGCCCGCTTTGCCGGGCAAATCGTCACCCTCAAGCTGTTTGAGGACAACACCCTGGTACGCGAAACCCTGGCCCAGGATGGCCACGGCAAGGTACTGGTGGTGGATGGCGGCGGTTCACTGCGCTGCGCGCTGCTGGGCGACCAGATTGGCGACCTGGCGGTGGCCAATCACTGGGAAGGGGTGGTGATTTATGGCTGCATCCGCGATTCGGTAGCACTCAACCAGCTGCCCTTGGGAATCCGCGCACTCAATACCCATCCGTTGAAATCGGTGAAGCGCGGCGAAGGCCAGCGCGACCTGCCGGTAAGCTTTGGCGGTGTCACCTTCACCCCGGGTGAATGGCTGTATGCCGATGAAGACGGCGTGATTGTGGCAGCAGAGGCCCTGCTCTGACGCAGCAGTCTCCCGCGTCTTGAACCAGTCACGCGCCGTCGTGACTGCGTTCATGTACCGGCAAGGCGGCCTGCTTTGCCGGTTCGCCCCAGTCCAGATGCTCCTGCCACCAGGTATGGAATTCCGGCGCCAGTTGCTCCGGCGCGTCCAGCGTGGCGGCGGTGATGTCGATATCGTCCGGGTCGGACTCATGCTGATAACTGAGCGTGGCCCCGCAATGCGGACAGAAACCGCGCTGCACCGCCGTTGATGAGTGATAGTAGACCGGCTTTTCACTCAGCCACTCCAGTTCGATCAAACGCACGGTGAACCAGGTGAGAAACGCCGCACCACTGGCCTTGCGGCAGCTGATGCAATGGCAATGCGTGACATGAAAGGGCTGGCCATGCACCCGGTAGCGCACGGCGCCACACAGACAGCCGCCATTCAGAATGCTGCTCATGATGGTCTCCTGCTGGGCGGAGCCTGGCTTGGACAGGCACCGACGTTTGGCGTGCTTGTTCAAGAACTATAGACAGTTATAAGCAGTCTTGCAGGATGAATGGCAGGCATGAAAAAACGATGCCGTTTTGCGGCATCGTTTGCGTGGGAAAACGACTGGCTGTCTATCAGGCCGGCTGGGTAGGTGTCTTGTTATCCAGCGCCGTCATCTGGTTGCGTTCATCAACAAACACCAGCTTGGGCTGATGGTTGACCAGCTCGGCATCTTCATACTGGGCAAAAGAGGCGATGATCAGCAGGTCGCCCGGCGCAGCACGGCGGGCGGCCGAACCATTGACCGAGATGACACCGGAGCCGCGCTCGGCCTTGATGGCGTAAGTGGCAAAGCGCTCACCATTGTTGACGTTCCAGATCTGCACTTCCTCGTATTCACGGATATCGGCAGCTTCCAGCAGGTTTTCGTCAATGGCGCAGGAACCGATGTAGTGCAGCTCCGCGTGCGTGGTGGTGACACGGTGCAGCTTGGATTTGAGCATGATGCGTTGCATGGTACTGAATTCCCCGGCCCGCCTTAGCGGGTGATTTCCACATTATCAATCAGACGAGTACGACCCAGACGGGCGGCAGCCAGCACCACCAGGCGCTTTTCACCGGCGTGGGCGATTTCCAGGGTATCGGCCTGGCGCACTTCAACATAATCCACCGTCCAGCCTGCCTGTTGCAGGTCGGCGCTGGCCTTGGCTTCCAGCCCGGCGTAGTCGTTGTCCCCGGCCAGCAAGGCTGCGCGCATGGCGGACAGGTTACGGTACAGGCGCGGTGCTTCGGCGCGTTCTTCGGCAGTGAGATAACCATTGCGCGAAGACAGTGCCAGCCCGTCTTCCGCCCGGCCGGTATCCACCGGGACGATGGCAACCGGAATGTTCAGGTCGTCCACCATGGCCTTGATCACATGCAGTTGCTGGAAGTCCTTCTTGCCGAAACAGGCCACATCCGGCTGCACGATATTGAACAGCTTGCTCACCACCGTGGCCACGCCACGGAAATGGCCGGGGCGGAAGGCACCGCACAGCTCGTTCTGGATATGCGGCGGCTCCACGTTGAAATCCTGCTTCACGCGCGGGTACAGTTCCTGTTCGGTGGGGAAGAACAAGGCGTCCACGCCGGCGGCTTCCAGCTTGGCACAGTCAGATTCGAAGGTACGCGGATAGGCGTCGAAATCCTCTCCCTGACCAAATTGCAGGCGATTGACAAAAATGCTGACCACCACCTTGTCGGCATGCTCGTGCGCGGCGGCAACCAGCGCGAGGTGACCCTCGTGCAGATTACCCATGGTGGGAACAAAGGCCAGCTTACCGGCCTGGCGACGCCATGCACGCATGGCTGCCACGCTGCGGATGATTTCCATTTCCTTACCCTTTTGGCTTAGAAGGTATGTTCGGCAGCCGGGAAGGTCCCTGCCTTGACTGCCTTGACGTAGGCTTCGACCGCACCCTGGATGCTGCCGGCCTCATTCATGAAGTTCTTGACGAAACGGGCTTTCTTGCCCGGATACACACCGAGGATGTCGTGCAATACCAGCACCTGACCGCTGACATCAGCACCGGCACCAATGCCGATGGTGGGCACAGCAACGGCTTCGGTCACGCGCGCGGCCAGTTCGGCGGGCACACATTCCATCAACACCAGGCTGGCACCGGCATCGGCCAGCTTGCGGGCATCATCCAGCAGGCGTTCGGCATCACTCTGGGTCTTGCCCTGTACGCGGTAACCGCCAAAGGTATTGACGAACTGCGGGGTGAGGCCGATGTGCGAACAGACCGGAATCCCGCGCTCCACCAGGAAGCGGGTGGTTTCTGCCATGAAACCGCCACCTTCGAGCTTCACCATGTGGGCACCGGCCTGCATCAGGCGGGCAGCGCTGGCAAACGCCTGCTGCGGGCTCTCCTGATAGCTGCCGAACGGCAGGTCGCTCAATACCATGGCATCGCCGGCACCAGCGGCGACACAACGGGTGTGGTAGACCATTTCTTCCATGGTCACCGGCAGGGTGGAATCACGATTCTGGATCACCATGCCCAGAGAATCGCCCACCAGCAGAATCTCTACCCCGGCCTGATCAAGGAGGGTGGAAAAGCTTGCGTCATAGCTGGTGAGCATGACGATCTTCTGGCCTTCGGCGGCCATCTTCTGCAGGGTGTTGACGGTAATTTTCATACCTGTACTTCCTCGGTGTGGTCGGGAAATGCAAGGCGTCACTTGTATTCAGACGCTCTTGTTGAAGTAGCTGCGCTGTCCGCGCATCTCGCTGATGCAGCGCAACAATAGCTCGAAATCCTCGTTACCATCAACCAACTCGAGATGGTCGGTATTGACGATCAGCAAGGGTGCCGCTTCGTACTGATGGAAAAATTCGCTGTAGGCGGCATGTACGCGCTTGAGGTAGCCTTCGGGGAAATCCTGCTCCAGCTGGCTGGCGCGGGCCGCACTGCGCTCCAGCAACACCTGCTCGGAAGCTTGCAGATAAATCACCAGGTCCGGCACCGGATACTGTGGCAGCAGTTGCTGGGCCAGGCGCTGGTACAGCGCCAGTTCCTGCTCGTCCAGATTCACCCGGGCAAACAGGGCATCCTTTTCAAACAGGAAGTCGGACACCACCGGGCTGGCCAGGGTGTCGCCCAGCAACATGCCGCGTGCCATGTCGGCCCGTTGCATCAGGAAGGACAGCTGGGTGGCCAGGCCATGCGAGGCGACATTACGGTAAAAACGCGGCAAGAAGGGGTTGGCGGCCGGGTCCTCGGCCAGCAATTGCACACCCCAGTAGCTGGCCAGCCGACGGGCCAGTGCCGATTTGCCCGAACCGATGGGGCCTTCAACTACCACATAACGCAAATGGCTGTGACTCATGATGAGCTCCTAGAACGGGCAGGCTAGGCCAGCTTGCGCACACCACTGCAATCCAGGGTGGCGGCAATGGCAGCGGCCTGGCCATGCTCCCCTACCAGCAGGTCGGGGGCGATTTCTGCCAACGGTACCATGACAAAGGCGCGCTGGTGCATGCGCGGATGCGGCAACATCAGCTGCGGGTCGTCCAGCACGGTATCCTGATACAACAGGATGTCCAGATCCAGCACCCGGGGGGCATTGCGGAAGCTGCGCTCACGCCCGAAACCGGCTTCGATCTGCATCAGCGCGGCCAGCAAGTCATGCGGACTCAGGCTGGTTTCCAGCTGTGCCACGGCATTGATGAAGTCAGGCTGATCCAGATACCCCACCGGAGTGGTGAGATAAAGAGAAGAATGCGCAAGCACGCTGGTGCCGGCAAGAGCAGCAAGGGCCGCTAGCGCGGCCCTTATTTGCTCGGCCGGTTGCTCCAGGTTGCTTCCCAGAGCGACATAGGCCAGGCTCACTCGGCCTCTCCCCCTCCACCGGTGCTCTCGGCACGGCGGCGGTTGCTGGTGCGACGACGGCGGCGCTTCTTGGCCGGTTCGTCAGCGCCACTGTTCTTGGCTTCGTTGATCAAGGCTTCGCGTTCGGCCTGATCGCCACGCTGGAAGGCTTCCCACCATTCCACCAGGCTGGCCGGCAACTCGCCCGCTTCGGCGCGCAGCGACATGAAGTCGAAGGCGGCTCGGAAGCGCGGCTGTTCCAGGAAGCGGTAAGGACGGGCACCGGTACGGCTGTCGAAGCGGCCTTGCAGCGTCCAGATTTCGCGCATGGTGACGCTGAAACGGCGCGGAATGGCAAAGTCGTTGTCCTGCTCGTTTTCCACGTCGGCAATCGCCATCTGCAAGGCTTGCAGTGGCTTTTCACCTGCGGCGATATGTTGCTGCCAGTGCTGGTTCACCTGTTGCCACAGCAAGGTGGCCAGCAGGAAGCCAACCGACACCGGCTTGTCGGCACGGATGCGCGCATCGGTACTTTGCAGGCCCAGTTGCAGGAACAAATCGTCGCCATCCTCCCCCATCACCGCGTCCAGCAGCGGGAACACCCCGCGTGACAGCCCTTCCTCGCGCAGCTTTTTCAGGCAGGCATAGGCATGGCCGGACATCAGCAGCTTGAGCATCTCGTCAAACAGCCGGGCCGGGGGTTCCTTTTTCAGCAGATGGGCATGGGCACGGATGGGCTTGCGGGTGTCTTCGTCAATTTCGAAGCCCAGCTTGGCAGCCAGGCGCACCGCACGCAGCATGCGTACCGGGTCTTCCTGATAGCGCCGTGCCGGCTGGCCGATCATCACCAGCTTCTTGGCCTTCAGGTCCTTCACCCCGTGGTGATAGTCGATGATGGACTCGTCGGACGGATCGAAGAACAGCGCATTGACGGTGAAGTCACGGCGGTGCGCGTCTTCTTCCTGACTGCCGAAGGTGTTGTCCGCCATGATGCGGCCGGACTCGTTCTGGTCGTCAATACCGCCACCGCGGAAGGTGGTGACCTCGATGGTTTCCGGGCCCACCATCACGTGCACGATGCGGAAACGCCGGCCAATGATGCGCGAGCGGCGGAACAGATGATGCACCTGCTCCGGCGTGGCATTGGTGGCGACGTCAAAATCTTTGGGTGCGACATCCAGCAACAGGTCACGCACAGCCCCCCCTACCACGAAGGCAGAGAAACCGGCTTCCTGCAGACGGGAAGTCACCTTGAGCGCAGCAGTGCTGAGCTGATCGCGGCGAACGCCATGCTGGGACAGCGGAATCACGCGTGGTTTGCTACGGCGTTTGCCCATGCCAGACGGCAGCTCCAGTACTTTACGGATAAGCTTGCGGATCATTTAGAGGAATAAGGACGTGGAATGAAGGGATTCGCAAGAAAGGAATTCAAGCGGCAGATTATAGCCTGAATCTTCTGACAAGATATACCGCTCTGGCCCAATTTATCCTGACAGACAATAGGCCACATGCCGGTTGATGATTGCCCGCCGTCGGCAGCGGGCCTAGAATCGCACACCATCTGCCGCATTTTCCGTGTAAAGACCGCCCGTGATTCCCTTACTCGCCCTGGATATCCAGACCCTGCCTGATGTCGATGGCATCCGTACCCTGTACCAGCTGGATGCCGACATCAGCGATGCAGACGTCGTTTACTTTGCCCTGCAACGCAGCCGGGCCAGCCGGGCGGATGAATTCCTGCCCTACCACCTGCATCGTGTGGTCGGCATTCATGCCGTGCTGCACATCCGTCAGGAAGTGGTTTTGCACCAGACACTGCCCGGGCAGGATGAAGCGGGCATGCTGCAAACCCTGTCCACCCTGCTGAACGAACACATGCCGCAAATTGTCAGCTGGCAAGGTTCCCAGTTGATGCTGCCGGTATTGCGCCATCGCGCCATGATGCACGGCATTGCCTTCCCCGGCGGTGCCAACGGGCTGTTTGGCCAGACGCTGGAACTCAGCCGCCTACTGTGCCAGAACGCCCAGCCTGGCTGTGTACCGCAGCAGGAAATGGCCGGCCTGTGCGGCTTGCCGCGCATTCCGGATTACGACGCGGCCCAGTCCTGGGCAATGGCAGCGGCAGGCCAGTTGCCGGCCCTGCTGGCGCACAGCGCACAGCGCGCCGCCTGCCATTACCTGATGTGGCTTCGCCTGGCTGCACTGCAAGGGCAGATTTCCGCCCTCACCCGCAGCCAGCACGAGCAAAAGCTTGCCCAACTGCTAGGCCAGCAAGGCGAAGGATGGCTGGATTTCCTGCAACAGTGGACGGCATGCAACAGGGCTTGACAGGCTTTTCCGACGGGAATAATCTTTTCCCATGCGCCGATTTGATACAGCTTGCTGGGCGCACTATAAATGCCAGCTAAAGCGTGAGTCGGAAAACCCGCTGCGCTCTCTGGCCCGGCGGGTTTTTCTTTTTCCGTCTTATAGTGCGCGCACTGTGCGACATCGGGCATGTTGAAGGTAGTACCGTTTTACCGTTCCGGGCTGTGTCCGGAACACTGGCGCCGAGTTAATCGACAACTTGCAGGGCGCCCAAAAATCCTGCTAAAGCGTCGCCTGACGGTAAGGTCGGGCACGCAACAGCGCCACCCATACCCGATGGAGTTTCACCATGTACGATTGCCTGCAAGACAGCTGTAGCGACTTTTCCTTTGCCGTATACGATGCCGTGGGAAGAAAACGCCCCCTTCAAGGCAGCCTGACTGCCACCTTGCTGTCCGCCGACAGCACCCTGCCCCTGCAAGACCTGATCAACTACGCTGACCAGCTGGGTTACAGCAGCCAGCTGGATGAAAGCGGCTTGCTGACCATTCATGATGTCGGCCTGCTGGATGCACTGAACATCAACAGCCGCTTTGGTCAGCATCTGATCATCAGCTGCGATTTGCGCCGCGAAACGCCAGTACGTTTCTGAGCGCAGCAGACGTTTGCTCGCCCATTACGGCAGCACAGGCTGAAGCGCGCCAGCACATGGCTGGCGTCGCCATTGCACAAGACAGGCCGGGCAGCGGCTCCTTATAATGGAGCGCTTGCCTACCTTGTCGAATTGATCCGCCTCCATGCTGCAGGAACTCAAAAGCGCTGCGCCCGGTGCCATTACCGGTGAAGCCAGACAGATCGTCCGCCTTGCCTTGCCGATGATGATTGCCCAGGTCGCCCAGGTGGCTACCGGCTTTGTCGATACCGTCATGGCCGGGCGCGTCAGTACTGACGATCTGGCAGCCGTCTCGCTGGGTGCCAGCATTTTCATCACCGTCTATGTGACCCTGATGGGCGTGGTGACGTCGCTCAACCCGGTATTGAGCCATCAGCTGGGCGCTGGAGAGAAAGAACAGATTGGCGAAACCGGCCGCCAGGGCATGTGGTTCGGCCTGTTTGTCGGCCTGCTTGGTGCCGCCGCCATGCTGCTGGCCGAACACCCCTTGCGCCTGTGGCTGCAACTGCCAACCGACGTGGAAGACAAGGTGATGCTGTTCATCACCGGTACTGCCGTGGGCATGCCTGCCGCCATGGTGCACCGTGCCTTGCATGCCTATGCCTCCAGCCTGAACCGCCCCAAGGTGATCATGGTGGTCAGCCTGATTGCACTGGCGCTCAATATCCCGCTCAATTACGCGCTGATTCACGGCCTGTTCGGCCTGCCCAGACTGGGCGGTGCCGGTTGCGGCTGGGCCACCGGCATCGTATTCTGGTTCAACTGCCTGACGCTGCTGGCCTATATCTGCTGGCATCGCCATTTCCGCCCCTACGGCCTGACCAGCCGGATGAGCTGGCCCGACTGGAAGCGCTACGGGGCCTTCCTCAAGCTGGGCCTGCCTATCGGCCTGTCCTTCTTTGTCGAGGTCAGCCTGTTTTCCTTTATCGCCCTGCTGATTGCCAAGCTGGGCATGACGGTGGTGGCCAGCCACCAGTCGGTACTCAATTTTTCCAGCATCATCTACATGCTGCCGCAAAGCATTTCCACCGCCCTCACGGTAAGAGTCGGCCAGCGCGCCGGTGCTGGCGACTACCATCAGGCCCGTTTTGTCGCCGGAGTCGGCCTGCTGGTGGGGCTGGTCACCGCGCTGTGCACCATGTTGCTGGTGCTGTGGCTGCGCAGTGACATCATGGCCATCTACTCGCCCGACCCGAAAGTCATTGCCATGGGTTCCAGCCTGCTGTTGTTTGCGGCGGTGTTCCAGCTGACTGATGCCGCCCAGACCATTGCCTCCGGCGCACTGCGCGGCTACAAGCTGACCACCATTCCCATGGTGATCCACATTACCGCCTTCTGGGGCATAGGACTGGGGCTTGGCATCACGCTGGGCCTCACCGACTGGCTGGTTTCCCCGATGGGCATTTACGGTTTCTGGCTGGCACTGGTCATCAGTCTGAGCATTGCCGCCCTGATGCTGGTGAGCTACCTGGCGCGGGAAAGCCGCCTGCGCCTGCTGCGCCACAACACCCTGCAAGAAAGCTGATGATGACGCTGTGCATTCAATCGCAAGTTTCGCTCAAACCCCATAACACCTTTGGCATGGATGTCAGCGCCGCCCATTTCTGCCAGCTGGACGACCTGGCCCGGCTGCCTGCCCTGCTGGCCGACAAGCACTACCAGCAAGGCCCGGTACTGTGGCTGGGTGGCGGCAGTAATCTTCTGCTGACCCAAGACTACCCCGGCCTGGTAGTCAAACTGGCCCTGCGTGGGATCCGCGTAGTGGAAGACAAGGGAGACAGCCTGCTGGTGGAAGCCGCCGCTGGGGAAAACTGGCATGACTTTGTGCGCTACTGCCTGCAACAAGGCTGGTACGGACTGGAAAACCTCAGCCTGATTCCCGGCACGGTGGGCGCCTGCCCGGTGCAGAATATCGGTGCCTATGGCGTGGAAGTGAAAGACCGCATTGCCCAGGTGGTGTGTGCCGATCTGCAAGCCAATGGCACACCTGTGGTACTGGAGAATACCGACTGCCGCTTTGCCTATCGCGACAGCGTTTTCAAACACGAAGCCGCCGGTCGCCTGCTGGTGACCGCCGTGCGCTTCCAGCTGTCACGCCAGCCGCAACTGAAAACGGCCTATGGCGACATCCAGCAGGAGCTGGACAAACGTGGCATCAGCCAGCCCACGCCGCTGGATGTCAGCGACGTGGTGATGGCCATCCGCGCCAGCAAGCTGCCCAACCCGGCCGAGCTGGGTAATGCCGGCAGCTTCTTCAAGAATCCGGTAATCGGTCAGGCACAGGCCGATGCACTGTTGCAGCGCTTTCCCGCCCTGCCGCATTACCCGGCCGGGCCTGGCATGGTGAAACTGGCAGCAGGCTGGCTGATTGATCAGGCAGGCCTGAAAGGCTACCGCCAGGGCGATGCCGCTGTGCATGATCGCCAGGCGCTGGTACTGGTGAATCACGGCACCGCCAACGGCAGCCAGATGTGGGCACTGGCACGTCATGTGCAGGACACAGTGCGCCAGCGTTATGGCGTGGAACTGGAAGCCGAACCGCTGGTCTTGTAACACCCGGCTTTGATGAAGGAAACAGACATGCAAGCGACACGACACGGCAAGCAGCCGGTGCTGGTTTTCGATCTGGGTGGTGTGCTGGTGGACTGGAACGGCATCGACCCCCTGATGGCCGTGTCGCAAGGGCGTCTGGAACGTGAACAGGCCAGGCAGTTCTGGATGCATACGCCGGAGGTGGCGCTGCTGGATACCGGCCGGGTGACACCGGAGGAGTTTGCCCGGCTGATGGATGAACGGCTGCAATTGGGACTGGGCACTGCGGCCATGCTGCAAGCACTGGACGACTGGCTGCAAGGCCCCTACCCCGGCGTGCGAGAGCTACTGCAACAACTGGGCGCGCACTACCGGCTGGCCGTGCTCAGCAATAACAATGCGCTGCACTGGGGCAAGATCGAGCGCCAGTTCGACATCCTGCCATTGTTCGAAACCTGCTTTGCCTCACACCACCTGGGCTTGCGCAAGCCGGATCTGGTTGTTTACCACCATGTGCAGCAAGCACTGCAGGCGGATGCTGCCGACATCATCTTTTTTGATGACAACATCGAATGCGTGCACAGCGCCACGCAAGCAGGCTGGCAGGCCTGCCACACCGTCGGTTTTGACGCGGTGCGACAGGCGGTACAGGCTCACCGCCTGCTGGACTGAAACATTCAGAACAGCCCGGCAGCGCTGACAAACAGCAGCACCACCACAGCATAACCACCGAGCCAGCACAGCGAACGCAGCGTGGCCTTGTCGCTGATGTAGCACAGGCCATGGCCCAGGCGCAGCAGCACGTATACCACGGCCAGCAAGTCCAGCCGGGCCGCTGGCACCTTCATCATCCAGGCCAGTAACATGGCTGCGGCATAGCTGGGAAAGGCTTCCCAGGCATTTTGCTGTGCCCAGTTGGCACGCTGGCGCCAACCGGTAGCCGCCGCCAGCACCACACGCGGCTGATGGTTGTCATAGGGTGCCCCGGCCTTGGCCAGCGCCGTCCACAACAAAGGCAAAAAAGAAGCCAGCAAGATACTCCACAGTGCAAACGGCATGACAACTCCTTGTAATAGCTCAACATCTCAGGCATTACGCCGACATCACCAGCGCGAATCCCGTCCCAGATAGGCGGCATCATCAAAAGTGCTGACCCAGTGCGGGCGGTACACCACCAGCACGGCCATGGTCAGCCCAGTGGTAAAAGCCTCGGACCAGGACAGCAGAAAGTAAAACGGCAAGGCTTCTTCCAGCAGATAATCCCAGGCATAGACAGCGTGGCCACCCAGCAACAGCATGCCGGCCAATGCACTGCAAAACAGGCTGAGTCCGCCTGCAATGAATGCATTGATGAACACATAGACAAACAACTGGGCAGGCAACTTGCGCCGTGCCAGCTGCAACAGGCCTGCCGTTACCGCAACCGGCACCGCCGCATCGCACAGCCAGTCCAGCCCCAGCGCCAGCCAGTCGCCATGGCCACCCGCCGCCAGCGCCAGTAACAATACGGCGAGGCCCAGCATGGCCAGCCAGGGGCCCATCAGCAAGGTCAGCACCGTTGCTCCCAGCATGTGGAAGGACAGGCCCGGCTTGAGCCCGCCACGCATCAGCCACAAGCCCAGCAAAACCACCACCGCGCCCAGCCAGGCATTGCTGGCACTGGCATCCAGCGTGCGCAATTTAACGCGGCTGGCGGCAAAGCCCAGCACCATGCCGGCGGCAACCATGGCGGCATAAAGCAGCCAGGTGGGAAACAGTACAGCAGGCAAATCCATGAATTCTCCAGCCTGACAGTGTGCTGCGCATGATACCACCACCACGATAAGCACCACAGTCAGGCCATGGCTGGGTACAATAACGCTTTTTTACGCCTGAGTTCCGTCATGAGCAAACAGCCAGCCAACCATCTTATTGCCCAACAAGTCAGCATAGCGCTGGCCGAGGATATTGGTCAGGCCGACTGGACCGCCCAGCTGATTGACCGGACCGCGGAAAGCAGCGCTACCGTGTTGCTGCGTGAAGATGCCGTGATTTGCGGCAAAGCCTGGTTCGAGGAATGCTTTCGCCAGGTAGACGAGCGTTGCAGCGTGCTGTGGCAGGTACGCGAAGGCCGCAAGGTGGCGGCCGGTACCGTACTGTGCGAAATCAGCGGCCCGGCACGCGCGCTGCTTACCGCTGAACGTTCCGCCCTGAATTTCCTGCAAACCCTGTCTGCCGTTGCCACCCAGACCCGCCGTTATGTGGATGTGGTGGCCGGTACCCGCGCCCGCATCCTGGACACCCGCAAGACCTTGCCTGGCCTGCGCCTGGCGCAGAAGTACGCGGTGACCGTGGGCGGGGGCGACAATCAGCGCATCGGTTTGTACGATGGCATCCTGATCAAGGAAAACCACATCATGGCGGCCGGTGGCATTGCCCAGGCACTGGAACAGGCCTTCCGCATCATTCCGCCCGGCGTTTCCTTGCAGATTGAAGTGGAAAACCTGGACGAGCTGCAACAGGCGCTGGACGCCGGTGCCAAGCTTGTCCTGCTGGACAACATGTCGCTGGATGACATGCGTCGCGCGGTGGAATTGAGCGCGGGCAAGGCCTTGCTGGAAGCCTCCGGCGGTGTGGACATGGACACCGTCCGTGCCATTGCCGAAACCGGTGTCGACCGCATTTCCATCGGCAAGCTGACCAAGGACATCCAGGCCATCGACCTGTCCATGCGCTTCGCCGTCTAGCCCGGCTGCAAGGGACAATGCACGGACCGCAGTCCGACATTGTCCTTTTGTCGTTTTAAGGGATATACCAAATAAGACAGCCTGCCGCTTGCAGGCTCCATCACCTTGCCAGGGAAACCGCACTCTTGCCCACGCTCTTCCACGACAAGGGCAGACTAGCCAAATGGCTGGCTGCCATCTTTCTGCTCAGCACCCTGCTGGTGGTCGTTCTCGACCTGGCAGGCACGCGGCAGCAAGGGGAAAGCGAAGCGCGCAACCAGGCTGCGGGCTTGTCACAGCTGCTGGAAGAGCGCCTGTCATCCGGCCTGCGCGAAACCAACCTGATCCTGAAAAGCGCCAGCGACAGCAATCTGGTGCAGATGCTGCTGAACAAACACATGCTCAGTGCAGAACAGGAACAGCGCATCGACCTGCTGCTGCAGGGCAAACTGCGCCAGATGCCGCAACTCAAGCAGATCGACATCCTGGATAGCGCCTGTTACGTGCTGTACTCCACGCAGCACAACAATGCCGCCTCGCAGCTGAAAACCGATTATTGTCGCTGGTATCACCGCAATGGCAATCAGGATGGCAGCTTTACCTCCACCCGGCAGGACCATGGCCAGGATGGCATTGTGCTGGTGCAAAAGCTGCTGAACCAGGACGATGAGGCGGTAGGCATGGTGGTGGGCATTCTGGACCGTCACTTCTTCCAGACCGAAGTTGCCAAGCTGCCGGTAGGCCGCTTTGGCGAAATCCTGGTGCTGGACCAGCGCCAGGTGCTGCAAGCCAGCTGGCCGGCGCAGAAGGCGCATTCCGAGCAGCCGCTGAACGAACTGCAAAGCACCGATGTGCTGGAACGCCACGACAATTACCTGCAGTTCCGTGCCAGTTCGATTCTGGATCAGGAAGTCCGCCTGTACAGCTCACGCCTGATGGAAGGCTTCCCTTTCCGCGTGGTGGTAGGCATCGCCGAGCGAGACTTCACCCGCGCTTACCATGACAAGGCAACGCTGGCGATACTGGCCTGGCTGTTCACCGCCGCGCTGACCCTGATCACGCTGCGCAGCCATCTGGCCAGCATCCGGCAGAACCGCTTATTGTCCGCCAGTGCTGCCCGCATCCGCGAAAGCGAGGAACTGGCAAGGCTCACGCTGGATACCGCACCGGTGGCCCTGATTCTGGTCGCGACACAAACCATGCGCATCCTGCGTGCCAATGCCCCGGCGCGCGACATGTTGCAGATTCCCCCTGCCCCGCTGCGTCATGATGGCCAGCCCGCACTGCTGGATCTGCCCTTGCATCTGGAGCCGGTCAATGAATGGCTGCGCAACGGCGAAGCGGTAGCCAACCGGGAAACCGAGCTGCAACGCGAAGACCAAAGCAGTTTCTGGGCGATTGTGTCGGTGGAACTGATGCCGCATCAGCAGATTCCGGCCGCGCTGATTGCCCTGTATGACATTTCCCAGCGCAAGGCACTGGAAAACGAGCTGGAAGAAAAGAACCGCCTGCTCAATGAAATGGCCATCACCGACCCGCTCACCCGGCTGTGCAACCGCCGTCATGCCGACCAGACCTTGCGGGAAGAGCTGCAACGTTGCGAACGCTACAGCCAGCCGATGTCAGTGGCGGTATTCGATATCGACCATTTCAAGCAGTTCAATGACCGCTTTGGCCATCAGGCCGGTGACAATGTGCTGCTGGCGGTGGCCAATGCGCTGATCGACTGCACGCGCAGCATGGACGTGTGTGCCCGTATTGGTGGCGAAGAATTCCTGGTGATTTTCCCCTGCACCCGCTTGCGCGATGCAGAAAAAGTGATGGCGCGGGTGCAGCAGGTATTGGCCGGCACGGTATTCCCGTTCACCGATGAAAAAGTCACCTTCAGTGGCGGCATTACCGACTGGCGACCGGGAGACAGCCCGTCGGGCATGCTCAGCCGTGCCGACAAGCTGCTGTACGAAGCCAAGATGGCCGGTCGCGACCTGATGCTCAGCGACGGCAACCCGGAATGAGCGATTGCCGGGTCAGCAGCATCAGCGCTGGCCTGCTTCACCGTGCTGGCCCAGTGCCTGTGCCAGCAGGCGCAGCATGGCGGCGGTAGCGCCCCAGATGGTGTACTGCTGCCACTGCATGGCCAGATACTGACCACGCACACCGTCACGTTCGTAACTGTGCCGCTCGTACTGACGCCCATCCAGCGCCAGCGCCAGTGGCACCTCGAACACCTCCGCCACTTCACCAGGCTCCGGTCGCAACTGCAAGGGCGGTTGCAGCATGGCCACCACCGGCGTCACGACAAAATCGGTGATGGTGACGTACTGCGGCAGCGTACCCAGCACCGTCACGCCCTCGGCCGCCAGGCCAATTTCCTCCTGTGCTTCACGCAAGGCCGCGGCAATCACCGAGCTGTCCTCGGCATCCACCTTGCCGCCCGGAAAGCTCACCTGCCCGGCATGGGTGGACAGCGACTCCGTCCGCCGCGTGAGCAACACGGTAGGACCGCTGTCATGCCACACCAGCGGCACCAGCACCGCCGCCGGACGCTGTTTCGCCCCGGCCACACGCCAGGGAATGTCCCCGGCACGTCCATCAAACTCGAACCCTGCCAGACGCTGGCGTATCCAGGCCTGGGCCTCCACCATTTCAGCCGGCCACATGGCTGTCATCCTTGTTTTGATTGCGGGCCAATCTTGGGCAGGGCCAGCTCGCTCCAGTGTGCAAACAGGCGAATGGCCAGGCCAAGCACAAACAGCAACTGCAACATCCAGCTGGTGACCCAGGTCAACTGGTCCAGCACAAACAAGCCACCAGCTACCAGTATGGACACCGTGCCGTAAAAATCCTTGTGCAGGATGAAGGGAATGTCATTCACCATCATGTCACGCACCACACCGCCACCCACCGCGGTAATGAAACCCAGCAACACCACGCCAAAGGCGTTCAGGTCGTACATCAGGCCTACCTGTGCCCCGGTAATGCTGAAGGCAACCAGGCCGAGCGAATCGGCAATGATGAACAGGCGGTCCAGCGTACGGCTTTGCCGTCGGTGCAAACGCAGCAAGACCGACAACAACAGGGTGGCGGCGATGATGGCGAGGCTGCTGTAATTGAAGAACACCAGCGGCACCCTTGCCACCAGTACATCACGCAAAATGCCGCCACCGATGGCGGTCAGCAGGGCCACCACCACGATGCCCAGCAAATCCAGCTGCTTGCGCACGCCGATCAGATAACCGGAAAAGGCAAAAGCAACGGTGCCGATGGCGGAGAACAACTCCATCTGGAAAAAACGGCTACTGAATTCCATCTGCAAGCAATACCATGAAAAACGCCAGACCTGCTCAGGTCCGGCGTCGGGTTCATTCATCATTTCCCAGGCGGGAAAACCGCGTCAGGTTTAGCGACGCATGGAGTCGAAGAAGGCCAGGTTGGACTTGGTGGCCTTGATCTTGTCCTGCAGGAATTCCATCGCCTCGATGTCATCCATCGGGTACAACAGTTTGCGCAGCACCCAGATGCGTTGCAGCTGGTCTTGCGGCACCAGCAGCTCTTCACGACGGGTGCCGGAGCGGTTGATGTTCAGTGCCGGGAAAATGCGTTTTTCCGCCATGCGACGTTCCAGATGGATTTCGCAGTTGCCGGTACCCTTGAATTCTTCGTAGATCACATCGTCCATGCGGCTGCCGGTATCGATCAGCGCGGTGGCGATGATGGTCAGGCTGCCGCCCTCTTCCACATTACGCGCGGCACCGAAGAAGCGCTTGGGGCGCTGCAGGGCGTTGGCATCCACACCACCGGTCAGCACCTTGCCCGAAGCAGGTACCACGGTGTTGTAGGCGCGTGCCAGACGGGTGATGGAGTCCAGCAGGATGACCACGTCCTTCTTGTGCTCGACCAGACGCTTGGCCTTTTCGATCACCATTTCGGCAACCTGCACGTGGCGGGTGGCCGGCTCGTCGAAGGTGGAGGAGACAACCTCGCCCTTCACCGAGCGTTGCATTTCGGTCACTTCTTCCGGACGCTCGTCAATCAGCAGCACAATCATCACCGCTTCCGGATGATTGGCAGTGATGGCGTGGGCAATGTGTTGCAGCATCACGGTTTTACCGGATTTCGGCGGAGCCACCAGCAGGGCGCGCTGGCCTTTGCCGATGGGCGAAATCAGGTCGATGATGCGGCCGGTGATGTTTTCCTCGGCGCGGATATCGCGCTCCAGCTTGAACTGTTCGGTCGGGAACAGCGGCGTGAGGTTTTCAAACAGGATCTTGTGCTTGGAATTCTCCGGCGGCTCGCCGTTGACCTTGTCCACCTTCACCAGTGCGAAATAGCGCTCGCCGTCCTTGGGGGTACGGATTTCGCCTTCGATCGAGTCACCGGTATGCAGATTGAAACGGCGGATCTGCGACGGGCTGACGTAGATGTCATCCGGGCCGGCCAGATACGAGGTATCCGGGCTGCGCAAGAATCCGAAGCCGTCCGGCAGCACTTCCAGGGTGCCCTCGCCGAAGATGCTTTCGCCTTTTTTGGCCTGGTTTTTCAGAAGCGCAAAGATGAGGTCTTGTTTGCGCAGGCGGTTCGCGCCCTCGATCTCGTTGGAAATAGCCATTTCCACGAGCTGGGATACATGAAGGTGTTTGAGGTCAGATAAATGCATAGCGGCCGTTGGTCGACTCGTAAAGATTGAGCAGAACGCTGTTTGTGAGGTGTGGGTGCAGACAAGAGACAGGCGGCTGATGTGCCGCCTGCTTGAAGAAATTCAGCTGAGGATAGACGCTTTAGATGTGACTGTCAATGAAGGCGGCCAGCTGGCTCTTGGCCAGTGCACCTACCTTGGTGGCGGCAACCTGGCCGTCCTTGAAGATCATCAGGGTCGGGATGCCGCGGATGCCGAATTTCGGCGGGGTCAGTTCGTTCTGGTCGATGTTCAGCTTGGCAACTTTCAGGCGACCGGCGTATTCCTTGGCCACTTCGTCCAGGATGGGGGCGATCATCTTGCAAGGACCGCACCATTCAGCCCAGTAGTCGACCAGAACCGGCACATCGGCCTTCAGGACGTCTTGTTCAAAGGAGTCGTCGGTTACGTGCAGGATAAGATCGCTCATGGCTTCCTCTAGTATTCGGGGTGGTTTGCAGTATCGATAGCCGTTGATGGTAACAATTGACTGAGCGTGGAGCAACCGCCGTCTGGTGGCGGCAGCGGCAGAATCCGCCCACTGTCGCCCGGCCGGGCGCAGCGTGCGGCACATCAGGAAATGCGTGCAAAAATCCGGCTGGTCAACTGACAATGGGAGCGGACCCCGCCATTTTCAAGTCGTCGGCAAGGCTGCCGCCAGCAATTGGCGGGTATAGGGCTGCTGCGGGCTGGCAAATACCCGGGCGGTGGGGCCCTGCTCCACCACCTTGCCCGCCTGCAGCACCAGCACCTGATGGGCGATGGCACGGATGACCGCCAGGTCGTGACTGATGAACAGATAGCTCAGGCCGTACTTGCGCTGCAGGCTGCGCAACAGTTGCAGCACCTGCTTTTGCAAGGTGGCATCCAGTGCACTGGTAGGCTCGTCCAGCAGGATCAGTCGCGGCTTGAGGATCAGCGCGCGGGCAATGGCAATGCGCTGGCGCTGCCCGCCGGAAAACTCGTGCGGATAGCGTTCCATCATTTCGTGATGCAGGCCAACCTCGGTCAGGGTGGCTACCACCTGCTGGCGTACCTGCGCGACACTTAAGCCCGGCTGGTGCAAGGCCAGGCCCTCCGCGACGATCTGCCCCACCGTCATGCGTGGCGACAGCGAGGAAAACGGGTCCTGGAACACCACCTGGAAATCCTTGCGGGCACGGCGCAGCTTGCCGCCATGCAAGGCATGCAGTGCCAGATCATCCAGCCGGATTTCCCCCTCGCAGGGCAGCAGGCGCAGCAGGGCAAGGCCCAGCGATGTCTTGCCGGAGCCGGACTCACCAACGATGCCCAGCGTCTGCCCCGGCGGCACCTGCAGCGAGACATCCTGCAATACGACGCGATTACGCTTGCGCAACCAGCCACCGGCCACCGGATAGCTCACCTTGATGGCGCTGGCTTGCAGCCGTGGCCGGGTGTCAGCTGAGGGCGCGGCATCGTCCTCCAGCTTGTCGGGGCGGCTGGCCAGCAGCTCGGCGGTGTAAGGATGGGCCGGATGGCTGAACACCTGCGCCACCTTGCCGCTTTCCACCACCAGTCCGCCACGCATCACGATGACCTTGTCGGCAAAGCGCCGTACCAGATTGAGGTCGTGGGTGATGAACAGCACCGCCATGCCCATCTCCTGCTGCAATTCATCCAGCAATTGCAGGATTTGCGCCTGCACCGTCACATCCAGCGCGGTGGTGGGTTCATCGGCAATCAACAGACGTGGCTTGCAGGCCAGCGCCATGGCAATCATCGCGCGCTGGCGCTGACCACCGGACAGCTGGAAAGGATAGCTGTCGATTTTCTCGGCGGCATCCTGGATACCGGTACGCAGCAACAGGCGAATGGCCTCGGCCCGCGCTTCACGGGCATTCAGTCCCAGATGCAGGGTCAGGGTTTCGCCAATTTGCCGGCCAATGGTGAACAGCGGGTTGAGCGCATGCATGGGTTCCTGAAAAATCATGGCGATGTCGCGGCCACGGATCTGCCGCAGGCGCTTCTCGCCCACGCCCAGCAGTTCTTCTCCGGCCAGGCGGATGGAGCCTGCAAGCCGCACATCCGGGTTCAACTGCAACAGCGCCTGGGCAGTGACGGTCTTGCCGGAGCCGGATTCACCCACCAGCGCCACTTTTTCGCCCGCGGCCACACTGAAACCGACCGAGGACAGGACTTGCTGCCGGCCAAAGTGGGCATTGAGCGCAGCAACGGTCAACAGGGTTTCCATCTCAGCCTTTCCGGGTATCCAGCGCGGCACGCAGGCCTTCGCCAATGAATATCAGCAATAACAGGGTGACGGTCAGCACCACAAAGGTGGGCAGCGCAATCCACCAGGCATCCAGATTATCCTTGCCCTGTGCCAGCAGCTCGCCCAGGCTGGGCGTGGACGATGGCACGCCAAGGCCGAGAAAATCCAGGCTGGTGAGCGCCAGAATCGCCCCGCTCACCCGGAATGGCAGGAAGGCCAGCACCGGCGTCAGGCTGTTGGGCAGCACGTGTCGCCACATGATCTGCCAGCTGTTCAGCCCGCTGGCGCGCGCGGCCAGAACGTAGTCCATCTGCCGGTTGCGCAGGAATTCTGCCCGCACGTAATCGGCCAGGCCCATCCAGCCAAACAGCGTGAGCAACAGCAACAGCAGCCACAGACTGGGGTTGAACAAGGACGCCAGGATGATCAGCAAATACAGCTCGGGCAGGCTGCCCCAGATTTCCAGCACACGCTGCAGCAGCAGGTCGAATTTGCCACCGAAAAAGCCTTGCAGTGCGCCAAACAATACCCCCAGCAGGGTGCCGGACACGGTAAGCGCCAGCGCAAACAGCACCGACACCCTGAAACCGTAGATCAGCCGTGCCAGCACATCACGCCCGCGGTCATCGGTGCCCAGCACATTGTCGTTGGACGGCGCGGCCGGATTGGGATTGTCGGCAAAGTAGTTCACCGTGTTGTAGCTGTAGGGGTTGGGCGCATAAATGGCGAAATTGCCCGGCCGGGCAAACTGATCCTGGATGAAGGGGTCCAGATAATCGGTTGCGGTATCGAAATCGCCACCAAAGGCGGTTTCCTGATAATCGAACAGCACCGGGAAATACAGCTGGTCGTGATAACGCACCACCAGCGGCCGGTCGTTGGACAGCAGCTCCGCCCCCAGCGACAGGACAAAAAACAGCAAGAACAGCCACAGGCTGTAAAAGCCGCGCTTGTGCTGGCAAAAGCGTCGCCAGGCGCGCTGGGACGGCGTCAGGCTGGGTGCGTGGCTCATCGCTCCCCTCCGTCAAAACTGACGCGCGGGTCCACCAGCACATAGCTCAGATCGGACAAGAGCTTGGCCACCAGCCCCAGCAGGGTGAACACATACAGGCTGCCCATCACCACCGGGTAATCGCGTCGCATCACGGACTCGTAGGACAGCAGACCCAGTCCGTCCAGCGAAAACAGGGTTTCAATCAGCAGGCTGCCAGTGAAAAAAGCACCGATGAAGGCGGCCGGGAAACCGGTAATCAGCGGAATCAGCGCATTGCGAAACACATGGCGGTACAGGATGGCCCGCTCCGACAAGCCCTTGGCGCGCGCGGTGTACACATACTGACGGCGGATTTCCTCCAGAAACACATTCTTGGTGAGCATGGTCATCACCGCCAGATTCCCCACCACCGAGGCTGTCACCGGCAACACGATGTGCCACAGATAATCCAGCACCTTGTCGATAAGGCTCAGGCTGTCCCAGTTGTCGCTCACCAGCCCGCGCAGCGGAAACAGCTGCCAGAAGCTGCCGCCACCAAACAACACCAGCAGGGCCACCCCCAGCACAAAACCCGGAATGGCATAACCCAGCAAAATCACCGTGCTGCTGGCCAGATCGAACAGGCTGCCGTCACGCACCGCCTTGGCAATGCCCAGCGGAATGCACAGCAGATAGGTGATGAAGAAGGTCCACAGACCGATGCTCATCGACACCGGCAGCTTGGACAGGATCAGCTGCGCCACCGACTGGTGATGGAAAAAGCTCTCGCCGAGATCGAAACGGGCAAAACCGGCCAGCATGTGGCCGAAACGCTGCAAGGGCGGCTGATCGAAGCCATACAGCTTTTGCAGTGCCTGCAACTCTTCCGGCTGCAAGCCGCCACGGCTCTTGAACACGCTGCTGGTGGCCGTGGTTTCACCGGCCACGCCACCATGGCTCAGTTGCTGCACCATCTGCTCCACTGGCCCACCCGGCACAAACTGGATGATGGCAAAGGTGAGCGCCAGCACGCCGATCAGCGTGGGAATCATCAGCAACAGCCGTTTCAGGATATAGCGCCACATGCTTATTTTTTCTCCCACCAGGTTTCGATGGCCCACGTGGTCGGGCTGTAATACAGCGGCAGCCTGGCCGGTTGACCAAAGCGGTTCCACCAGGCCATGCGGTGATACGGCAGATTCCAGTTGGGCACCAGGTAATAGCCGGCACGCAGCACGCGGTCCAGTGCATGGCTGGCGGCAAGCAGCTGCTGCCGGCTGGCAAAGTGCTGGAATTGCGGCAGCAAGGCCTCCACTGCGGGGTCGCACAGCCCGGCCCAGTTTTGCGAGCCGGGTGTCTGTGCCGCCTGGCAGCTGTGGAAGTCCAGCTGTTCGTTGCCCGGACTGTTGCTGGCGCCGTACACCACCACCGTCATGTCGTAGTCAAAATCATTCAGCCGCCGCTGGTAGATGGCCGGGTCAACCACCCGCACGGTCAGGGTGATTCCCAGCTTGGCCAGGTTCTGCTGCCAGCCGCTGGCCACCCGGTCGTATACCTTGGAATAGGTCAGAAATTCGATGCGCAACGGGCGGCCCATGTGATCCACCAGCTTGCCGCCCTCATAGCGCCAGCCTGCCTCGAACAGCAGCTGACGCGCCTCGCGCAGATTGCGGCGGATGCCATAACGTCCGTCGGTGAAGGGAGGTTCCACCGGCAGGCCGAATACTGCCGGGTCCAGCTTTTCGCGCAGCGGTTCAAGCAGCTTCAGTTCATCCGGCTCCGGCAGCCCGCTGGCAGCCAGCTCGCTATTGGTGAAAAAGCTGTTGCTGCGGCGGTACTGGCCATAAAACAGGTTGCGATTGGCCCATTCGAAGTCAAAGGCCAGACTGATGGCCTGGCGCAGGCGTTTGTCGGCAAACTGTGGCCGCCGCAGATTGAACACAAAGCCCTGCATGCCGGCAGAGCGCTGATGCGGCAGCACTTTCTTGACGATGCGGCCATCGTCGAACTTGGGGCCGATATAGCCACGCGCCCACTGCTTGGCCATGTTTTCGGCCGAAACATCAAACTCGCCGGCCTTGAAGGCCTCCAGCCGGGCGGTTTCATCCTGGTAATAGCGGTAGCCGACTTCGTCAAAATTGAACATGCCGCGCCGCACCGGCAGATTGGCCGCCCAATAGTGCGGATTGCGCTGAAAACGGATGTTCTTGCCCAGCTGGTATTGGCTCAGCACATAGGGGCCGGAGCCGACTGGCGGCACAAGCACCATGTCGGCCAGCGTCTTGCCCGCAGGAATCCACTGCCGGGAAAACACCGGCAACTGGCACAGAATCATGTGCAGTTCGGAATTCTTGCGCTTGAAATCAAAACGCACGGTGTTGGCATCCAGCGCTACTGCTTGCTTCACATCCGCCCAGTACAGCCGGTACAGGGGAGCGGCGCTGCGGTCGCGGGTGAGGGTATTGAAGGAAGCCACCACATCGGGGGCCTGCACCGGCTGGCCGTTGGCAAAACGGGCCTGTGCATTCAGATGAAAACGCACGGACAGCCTGTCTGGTGCCAGCTGCATGTCGTCCGCCAGCAAGCCATAACAGCTGTAAGGTTCGTCCTCGCTATTCACCCCCAGGGTATCCAGCGTCAGGGCTTCTACCCCATCGGCCTTGTCGCCCTTGAGCGAGAAGGGGTTGAGCGTGTCAAAACTGCCTTGTGCCGGCAAAACCAGCCGCCCGCCCTTGGGCGCAGACGGATTGACGTAGTCAAAATGTGTAAAGCCTGCCGCATATTTCGGCACATAGCCCAGCGCCTGAGACGGCGCAGCCATGCTGCTGCACGCCCACAGCAGCAGCATCACCCCCAAGCAATGTAAGTGTTTCATCTTGTTGTACGGCTTACGAATTGATCATGACTAGCTTATCATTATGGCTTTTATCCCTGTCCGGACAGGCCGGTGCCGTGCATCAGCTGCCGCAGTGACAGGATTTTAAGATTCATCGTGGCTAGAATAGCCTGTTTCAGCATGGTGACGGAATGTAGTCTGATTCCGATTTACTGCTTGTTACCACGATATAAACCTTTTTCCGAGCACCTGCCGTGTCCTGAAGGCAGGCTGTAGGACAATCCCCACGACAGCGTAGCGCAGGCTTGGGTATAATGCCCCCCTGTTTCTACCAAGAAGGACTCCAAATGGGCTTTCTGCAAGGCAAAAAAATTCTGATTACCGGCATGATCTCCAACCGCTCCATCGCTTACGGCATCGCTCAAGCCTGCCACCGCGAAGGTGCCGAGCTGGCATTCACCTATGTGGTGGACAAGCTGGAAGATCGTGTACGTGAAATGGCCAAGGATTTTGGCAGCGAACTGGTGTTCCGCTGCGATGTACAAAGCGACGATGAAATCAACCAGCTGTTTGTTGACCTGGGCAAACAGTGGGACGGCCTGGACGGCCTGGTACACGCCATTGCTTTCGCCCCGCGCGAATCGCTGGAAGGCGACTTCCTGGACGCACTGAGCCGCGAAGCATTCCAGACCGCACACGATGTATCGTCCTACAGCTTCCCGGCACTGGCCAAGGCTGCCCGCCCGATGATGCAAGGCCGTAACGCTGCCCTGCTGACCCTGTCCTACCTGGGCGCGGTACGTGCCATCCCCAACTACAATGTGATGGGTCTGGCCAAGGCCAGCCTGGAAGCATCGGTACGCTTCATGGCTGCCAGCCTGGGCAAGGACGGCATCCGTGTGAACGGCCTGTCCGCCGGTCCGATCAAGACCCTGGCTGCTGCCGGCATTTCCGGCTTCTCCAAGCTGCTGTCCATTGCTGCCGGCCAATCCTGTCTGCGCCGCAATGTGACCACTGAAGAAGTGGGCAACACCGCTGCCTTCCTGCTGTCGGACCTGTCCTCCGGCATCACCGGCGAAATCACCTATGTGGACGCCGGCTTCAGCATCAACTCGATGAACGTGCCGGACGCCTGATTCCGCGGCTTTCATCGCACATCTCCTCAGCTTTGGTTTACTGACGGGATAAGCATTACAGGGCGCTCTCCTGCCGGGACAGCGCCCTGTTTGCATGCATGGCTCCACCATACGGTGGATGGTTGCCTGGCCAAGCCCACTGCACACTGCGCCCACACCCACCATCATCAGGAGCGCAGCATGAGCAATCAACCCGTTTTCATTCCGGTCGGCGATCTGGCCGATGGCTTTGCCCCGGACAGCCACATCCTGCCTTTCAGCCCGCTACTGCAGGGCCGTCAGCTGCAACTGCACTTTGCCGATGGCAGCCGGGCCCACTTGCAAGTGAATGTCGCAGACTGTCGGCTGACGGCATTGACCGACGGAGAGGCCGCAGGCTTCAGCGGCCAGGGCCGCTACCGCGCCAGCAGCCTGCGTCCCGATATCGTGTTGCTGGATTTCCTGCCGGAAGGGCAGCACGGGCATTCACTCAGCCTGGTACTGGATCTGGCACATGGCCTGTTCACTGCCGTGGCCGGGGTGCTGCCACAGGAGGAAGATGTCGCCCGTTCCGCCTTCAGCCGTGTATTGGCCGGTGAGGCGCTGACCGCCGTGGACTGCCGCTTTGCCCATGGCTGCATCGACCAGCCGGTGACAGCACACAGCGCGCTGCACCACAGCACCGACGAGTTGATCGGCCTGCGCAACCAGTACCGCTACAGCCCCACCGAATGCTACGAACACATCTATCTGAATAGCCACTTCTATACCTGGCAGTGCCTGCAAGGGGTGGAGCAAGGGCTGGCCGATGTGGACCGCTGCCATTACTTCAAGCTGGCAGAGCAGCTTTATCTGTTTGTGTGGCGGGAAAAGATTGTCCCCACGCTGGGCGTGGTGCTGATCGACCTGCAACAGCTGAAAACCGATGGCAAGATCTTCGGCTACCAGGGCAACGACTTTAGCGCGCTGTCCAACTTCCCGGTCGGTGCCATCACGCAGATTCTCAACCACACCAGCCACGCACTGTAAGCCAGAGCACAGCCATGCTGAACTTCGATTTTGCCGGCAAAGTGGTCTTGGTGACCGGCGGCGCACAAGGCATTGGTGCCGCCATCAGCCAGCTGTTTGCCCGCCACGCGGCTACGGTGGTGGTGGCGGATGTGCAGGGAGAAACGGCCCAGTCCACGGCCGCCAGCTTGCGGGCGCAGGGCTTGAGGGCCAGCGCCTGCCAGTGCGATCTGGCCGAGCCGGAACAGGCCACCACACTGGTGGCGCAGGTGCTGGCAGAATATGGCCGGCTGGATGTGCTGATCCACAACGCGGCCTATTTCCCGCTCACTGCGTTTACCGACATCACCCCGTCCTTGTTGCAACGAACGCTGGCGGTGAATCTGCAGGCCTTGTTCTGGCTGAGTCAGGCCGCCCTGCCTGCCATGCGCGCGCAAGGTGGCGGGCGCATGCTGGTGACTTCCTCGGTGACCGGCCCGCGGGTTGCCTATCCGGGGCTGGCACACTATGCCGCTTCCAAGGCAGGGGTCAATGGCTTCATCCGCGCCGCCGCGCTGGAACTGGCGGGCGATGGCATCACCGTCAACGGCGTGGAGCCGGGCATGATCCGCACCCCGGCCATGGATAATCTGGGCGATGACAAGCTGAATGCCGCCATCGCCCGCAACATTCCACTGGGACGACTGGGCGAGCCGATGGACATTGCCGCCACCATGCTGTTTCTGGCCTCGGATGCCGCAGCCTACATCACCGGGCAGACCATCATCGTGGACGGCGGTGCCACCTTGCCGGAAAGCACGGCGGCATTGCACTGAAACGATTGGTGACACAGCAAACGACAACACCGCCATGCAGGCGGTGTTGTTCATTGAATCCAATTGCAACTGCGCTCAGGACAGTGCGTTGAAAGCCAGGGTAGGCACATCGACAATGCTGGAGCCGCCATCGGCCACAATGGCGGCCCCGGTGATGATGCTGGCCTGCTCCGACAGCAGGAAGCGACAGATGCTGGCGATTTCCTCCGGCGCGGCAGCCCGGCGCAAGGGAACATCCGCCGTTACCCGGGCATAGGCCTCATCCAGACTGTCGCCATACTGTTGCATCAACGGCTGCATTTCTTCATCCGCCATCGGCGTTTTCACCCAGCCGGGGCAGACCGCGTTCACCCTTACCCCGTGCGGGCCGTAATCACGCGCCAGCGAACGGGTGAGGCCAATCAGCGCATGCTTGGCGGTGGTATAGCCACACACCTCCGGTCCGGCGGCCAGTGAGGCTATCGATGCCAGCAACACCATGGCACCCCGGCTGGCGATCAAATCCGGTAGGCATGCCCGTGCGGCAACAAAAGCGGTATCCAGATTGGCACGCATGGCGGCCTGCCACGCGGCATCGTCCGTATCCAGCGCACTGCCCATGCCCAGGCCACCGGCACAACACAGCAGGCCAGTCACCGTGCCAAAGCGCTGGTGGATATGCCCCAGCCAGTCCGGCCAAAGCGTGCTGTCCGCTGCATCGCCCGCCAGTGCCAGCGCACCGTATTGGTCGGCCAGCTGCTGCACAGGCGCGGCACGACGGCCAATCAACACCAGCTGCACGCCGTCGGCTGCCAGCAATGCGGCGCAAGCTGCGCCTATGCCACTGCCGGCACCGGTAATCACCACGGTTTTGGCTTGAGCTGCCATCTGCTTTCCTTCCTGAAATAAGAACGGGAAGCCACAGTGTAGGCAGGCCAGCCATCTTCCCCCATCCACCAGATGGAGGAGCCGACTCTGCATGTGACCCACATGGTGCCGGGCAAATGGCAGATGGCGACTTGGGAACAGGCGCTCAGAATGTTAAGATATTAATCACATTGATCCGCCATCCTGAATCGCATGCCAACTTCCAGCGCACAACACCAGCACCGTCTGCCGCAGCACTTGCTGCGCGCCCGTGAAGCCGTCATGGCTTACTTTCGCCCCTTGCTCAACAGTGTGGGCCTGACCGAACAGCAATGGCGCATTCTGCGCCTGCTGGATGACCGCGGCGAAATGGAAGCCGGGGTGATTGCCGACCTGGCCTGCATCCTGTCCCCCAGCCTCACCGGCATTCTGGTGCGCATGGAAAAGGCCGGCCTGATTCACCGCAGCCGTGACAAGGTGGATAGCCGTCGGCTGATCGTGTCCTTGTCCAGGGAAGGCCGTCGCTTGACCCGTGAAGTCGCGCCGCTGTCCAATGCCTGCTACCGGCAGATAGAAGCGCATTTTGGCGAGGAAAAGCTGGAACTGCTGATTGGCCTGCTGAACGAACTGGAACAACTGCCAGCCCCCGTGGCGCTGACCGAGGACAAGCTGCAGCCAACCGAAGCGGAACTCTGAAATAAGAGACGGAAAGCAACAGGCCCCGGTGTAATGCCGGGGCCTGTTGTGCATTGTTTTAGCGCGTGAAAATCAGCCCGCACTGGCCACCACGCGCCGCACCGCCGCCATCACGGCCAGCAAGGCCAGCTTTTGTGTGGTCAACAGCCGGATATACCGGCGAAAAGGCGGGAAGCTGCCCACCACTTCACTGGCGGCAAAATGCTCGACTTCCAGCCGCCAGCCCTGCTCATCCGCAATCAGTTCACAACGCTTGAAATCCAGTGGCATCAGCGCGGTGTGCAAGTCGCGGTCCTGCTGCAACAAGGCCATCAGGCCCACCAGCGCTGCACCATCCCCCTCGCGGCGCAGACAGGCAAAACCGCTGCGCTGCCAGTTGCCGCGGTGTTGCAGTTGCAGCCGGGACGGACGGGATGGCGCAGTACCAGGCAGTGCCAGTACAAAGCAGCAGCTGACGGTATGCAGCAGGAACTGGCTTTCCACCCGCTCCTCCACCCGGAAAAACCAGTCCGCAGCAGGCAAGCGGTAAGCCGGACAGCCCTCATCCACACCGACCACTTCCAGCCCGTTCAGGTCCTGCGCCAGCCTGGCCAGGGTTGCCCCCGGCCGGTAAGCCCGTGGCTGGCGCGCTTGCCACAGCCGCTCAAGCACCAGAGGCAACACGCTTGAGCTCCTCGTCAATCAGCGAAGCATGGCCGCCCACCTTGCCGAACTCCTCGGCCAGAATGTCTTCAATGGCCACGGCACGGAAGGGGTTCACCTTCTGGACAAACACGGTCCACACCAGTGCATACAGCGCAGTCAGACCCAGCATGATGCCAAAGGGCAGATAGATGTCCCGCGGATGCATGCCCGGCGGGGTGATGTACCAGATGGCAATCAGGATGCCCACCGAAGACACGATCTGCGGCAGCGGGAACCAGGGCGAGCGATAGGCCCGCGGGAAATCCGGCCGGGTGAAGCGCAGACGGACGATAGCCAGATTCACCAGCAGATAAGCCACACCCCAGGCGCACACCGCCGCCAGCACCAGCGGCATGATGCGGTCCAGATCACCCTGAATGAACCAGGCATGGACACAGGGAATGACCACCGCCACCAGAATGCCCACCAGCGGCGTCTTGAAACGCGGGTGCAGATAGGTAAACGCCTTGGGCAGCGCGCCATCCACCGCCATGCCGTACAGGATGCGCGGCAGCGCGGCAATCAGGGTATTGATGGTGGCCGCACCGGCAAACAGCAGGCCGATACCCAGCCAGATCTTGCCGAAGGGGCCCATCACCTGATCGGCAAAGGCCGGAATCGCCATCGGGGTATCCAGCAAATGCGGGCCGGCGGGATTTTTCGGGTCCATCGCCACATTGGCCACCTGATGCACCATGGCCGCACCGTAGATGGCCATGGTGACGGCCACGCCGGTCAGGCCCAGCTTGGCGGCACGCGGAATATTGCAGCCGGCGTTTTTCAGCTCCGGGGCCAGCGGGGTCACCAGCTCGAAACCGACAAACATGAACATGGCCATGCCGATCAGGCTGAGTACGCCACTGGCGTCGCTCAGGTCCAGCGGGCTGCCGAACCAGCCTTGCAGCGACACGGCCGGGGCCTTGATGAGGCCGATGATGCCGAACACGGTAAGCGTGGCCCACATCACGAAGGTCAGCACGATTTCGGCCTTGCCGAAAATGGTGACGCCCAGCGCATTGAGGATGCCGAACAGCACCACCAGACCCACCCCCACCATCCAGGAAGTACCGCTGTGCTCCAGCATGGTGTTGAGGTGTTCAAAGTTCACCAGCGCCATGATGCCGGACAGGATGGTTTCCGCCGTACCGGCAAACACATGCACCAGCAGATAAGCGGAAATGGTGCCGGTAATCGCCCAGAAGCGCCCCAGCCCGCAGGATATGTAATCGTAGACGGCACCGGACGTCGGCATCATCGAGGCCGCTTCGGCAAAGGTGGTGGCCTGCGCCTGCATCATGATGAAGGCAATCAGCATGGCCAGGGCAAAGGTGCTGCCCGCCATGCCAAAACCGCTGGTAACGGTAAGGATGACCGGGCTGGCCATCACCACGCCGACCGAACTGGCCAGCGCCACCGGAAAACCCACCACCCCTTGCTGCAGGTGCCGGGTCAGTTTCTTCTCTATCGACATGCTGTTTTCCTCCTGAAGACTCGCTAACCATGGCAGGGAGGCACTGCAGCAGGCTTGCTACCTGTCTGTGGCGCATCAGTACACCTTCCCCATCATGCTGATAACCGGGCGCGCTTCTTTTTATGGCTGTCCCGGACGAAACCGTCACTGCCGCAAGTGCTGTTCGGCTTGTTGCCGGACAAACAGCGCATGCGCCAGCGCGGTACGACTACTCACATCAAACTTGCGAAACAGGTGCAATAAATGGGTTTTGACCGTGGCGAGCCCCATATTCAGCTCGCGGGCAATGGTCTTGTTACAGGCACCGGTAGACAACAGCATGGCCACTGCCTGCTCGCGCTCGGTCAGCACGATGGCGGGGTCCGGGCAAGGCTGGCTCAGCGTGCTGTCCAGCGCCATGTCCAGCAGACCATGCAAGCCATGCAGCACACGCAGTTCATCGTCACCAAAACCGGGCATCCGCCCTTGCCGCAACAGGGAGAAAGCGGCAACCACCCGCCCCTGCCGCCGCAGCAGGATTTCCGCCACATCCACCAGCCGGTTGCTGGCCAGAAACGGGGCATAGCGCGATGTGGCACGTAGCTCGTCTGGCAAGGCGCGGCCCAGCGTCACCACATCCAGCGGCTGGCGGGCCAGCCTGGCCGGATGCAGCGGGTCGTGCCCCATGTAACGCGCAACATAGCGCTGATGCACCTCTTGCGGCATGTGACGCAAGACGAAATCATGCGGCTGCTGCTGCCGGTCTACCCGGTAAAAGGCAGTGGCGCTGTGCGGCAATACATCCTGCAGTACGTCCAGACAACGTTGCAACGGCTTTGCCACCGGTGCGTCAGCCAGCAGATGGGTCATGGTGTTGTCCTGGCAATGGGTGGAAGCAGGCGCCTGGCCCGCTCCCTCCCGTCACATGATTCAGGCAGCCTCGAAACCGGCAGCCAGCGCACTGACGATGGCATCGCATTCTGCCTGGCCGATGACCAGCGGCGGCGACAGGATGATCTTGGTACCCACCGGGCGTACCAGCACGCCGTTTTCACGCGCGATTTCGGCCACCTTGTTGGCATAGCCGCCCATCGGGTCGATAGGCTCGCGGCTGTTCTTGTCCTGCACCAGATCCAGCGCAATCATCAGCCCCTTGCCACGCACCTCGCCCACTGCCGCGTATTTGTCGGCAAACGGTTTGAGCCTGGCCAGCAGGTATTCACCCTGGGCGGCGGCCTGGGCCGGCAGGTTCTCCTCGCGCACGATCTTGAGGTTGGCAATGGCTGCCGCGCAGGCAACCGGGTGACCGGCATAGGTGTAGCCATGCATGATGACGCCACCGAAATCCTGGTTCTTGGCAAAGGCATCGGCCACGCGCTGGTTCACCACGGTGGCACCCAGCGGCACATAGCCGGAGGAAATGCCCTTGGCCAGGCACATGATGTCCGGCTTCACGCCCCACAGGCGGCTGCCGAACATGGAACCGGAACGGCCAAAACCGGTGACGATTTCATCGGCAATCAGCAGCACGCCGTACTTGTCGCACACGGCGCGGATCAGCGGCCAGTAGCTGGCAGGCGGCACGATGACGCCACCGGCACCCTGGATGGGTTCGGCAATGAAGGCGGCCACGGTGTCCGGGCTCTGGAACAGGATTTCCCGCTCCAGCATCTGTGCACAGATTTGCGCCAGTTCTTCCGGATCTTCGGTAAACGGGTTGCGGTACAGCCACGGCGTTTCCACATGGAAGCAGCCGGGCAGCAGCGGTTCGTAGCTGCGACGGAACACGGTATTGCCGTTGACCGAAGCGCCGCCGAAATGCACGCCGTGATAGCCCTGCTTGAGCGAGATGAACTTGGTGCGGTCCGGCTGACCGCTGACGCGCCAGTACTGACGGGCCAGCTTGAGCGCGGTTTCCACCGCATCCGAACCGCCGGAACTGAAGCTGACCCGCGCCATGTCTTCCTGCTTCAGCATGTCGATGAGGGTGGCGGACAATTCCTCGGCACGCGGGTGCGAGATACCATCAAACAACTGGAAGTATTCCAGCTCGTCCAGTTGCTCCACGATGGCCTGCTTGATTTCCGGGCGGTTGTGGCCGACGTTGACGTTCCACAAACCGGCGACGCCATCCACCAGCTTGCGGCCCTGGTCGTCGAATACATGACAGCCATCGCCACGCACGATGCGGATGGGCTGGCGCTGTTTCATTTCATTGGGGTGCAGCATGGGGTGCCAGAAACGGGACTTGTCGTAAGACATGGGTTACTCCTTTGCAGACATATGTGCGGCCGATGGCGGCCAGCAAACCTGGTTAAGTACCTGAGTCACACCGCGCCGCCGCAGCCAATACAAGGAGTACAGCAAGGCGGCGCAACGCAGGATCGGGGGGCCTGTCAGTCACTCAGTGCGCGATGCAGACCGACTTGGTCTCGGTAAAGTTTTCCACCGCACCGCGACCAAATTCGCGGCCGATGCCGGATTGCTTGAAGCCGCCAAACGGCAGGCTGGGGTCGAGCGGAATATGGCTGTTGACCCACACCGTGCCGGCATCGATGCGCGGCACCAGGTTCATGGCGGCGGACAGGTCGTTGGTCCACAGGCTGGCGGCCAGGCCATAGCGCGAGTCATTGGCCATGGCAATGGCCTCGTCGGGATGGTCGAAGGGCAGCGCCACCAGCACCGGGCCGAATGCTTCCTCGCGCACGATGGTGCTGTGCTGGGCGGCGTTGACAATGATGGTGGGCTTGACGAAGTAACCGGGCAGATCGGCCGCGCCGCCGCCGGCCAGAATGCTGGCACCTTCGCTGCGGGCGGTGTCGATCAGCCGGCACACCGACTGCTGCTGGCGGGCTGACACCAGCGGGTTGACCTGGGCGTTCAGGTCCATGCCGCAACCCAGCGTCATGCTGTTGGCAGCAGCTGCCAGGCCTTCGACAATCTGCTTGAACTTGCTGCGCTGGATATACAGGCGGGAAGCGGCGGCACAAACCTGGCCCTGATTGAGGAAGCCCCCCATCAGCGCACCCTGGATGGCCTTGTCCACATCCACATCACCCAGCATGATCATCGGATTCTTGCCGCCCAACTCCAGCGAGAAGCGGGTCATGTTGTCGATGGCGGTATGGCCGATGGTCTTGCCGATTTCGGTGGAACCGGTAAACGACACCTTGCTCACCAGTGGGTGACCGGCCAGCGCCTGCCCGGCACGGGAGCCACGCCCGGTCAGCACATTCACCACGCCGGGCGGAATGCCGGCTTCAAGTGCCAGCTCACCCAGACGCAGCGCGGTGAGCGGAGTTTCGGTGGAAGGCTTGAGCACCACGGTACAACCGGCGGCCAGGGCCGGCACCATCTTCCAGATGGCAATCATCAAGGGGAAATTCCACGGCACGATGCCGGCCACCACGCCCACCGGCTGGCGGCGGGTGTAGGCGGTGTAGCGGGTGCCGGGCGGCACCGGAATCGACACGTCCATAGTTTCGCCACCCAGCTTGGTGGCCCAGCCGGCCATGTAGCGGACAAACTCGATGGACGCGCCCACTTCGATGGCCCGCGAGATATGGATGGACTTGCCCTGGTTCAGTGTTTCCAGTTGGGCCAGCTCTTCGGCATGCGCTTCCAGTACATCGGCCAGCTTCAGCAGAATGCGCTCGCGATCGGCCGGGCGCAGGCCGGACCACACCCCGGCGGTGAAGGCGCGGTGTGCGCTTTCCACCACCGCATCCACATCCTGCTCGTTGCCATCGGCCACACTGGCAATCACCTGTCCTGTTGCCGGATTACGCACCTCGCTGCGTTGGCCGGACTTGGCGGCCACCATCTTGCCGTCCAGCAGCAAGCCGTGCTCGCGCAGCAGGAAGGCATTCACCGACTCCAGAACATCCACCCGATTGTGATCCATTTTCTCTCCACTCCTTGCAGGGCGGCCTTGCCAGCAGGCAGGCCGCCTGATTTGCCTTGTCGCCACCATTCGCTGACAAGCAGCAACCGCGGCAACGCGATTTGTTGCAGATCAATATACGCGTCAGTTTTTGGCGGGCTTATCCCAAATCGGCAAATCCTGCATGGCCTGCCCGGCTGGGCAGCCAGGCGCAAAAGTGGCACTTCCCGGACTGTTTTGTTGCAATGAAGAAACAGCAGCCAACACGGCAGAACCACGGTCTGGCAAGGCTGGGAAAGGCCTTGCCAGGCAATGGTGACAGGCAAATAGATAATATATTAAGTATTTTTTGCAGCGCTTCGGCAAATGACCCAATATAGTCTGGACTTGGCCTGGCAAGACAGAACGTCCGCTGCATACATGGCACTGCCTTGCCCAGACAGAAAAGATGGCCCGCAGAGGCCGGGCGATAGCACACGCCATCGCACCGGATTGACATCTACATCGTCAGAAACAGAAGGTGACGGGCCACAGGCTGCCACCGGAGAAATGCATCAGGAGGTCCACCATGCTGGCTGAGGTTCGCCATTTCAATGATGCCCAGTGCCATGCCGCGCACTTGCCCGGCTGGCAACAGGTATACGACCAGATCAGCGGCGGGCGCTTTTACAGCTCGCTGTCCCGCCTGAACACCGGCCATCTGGAAGTGTTCCGCGAAGCTTTCAACCAGCGCGTGGTGCAATATGGCCGCGCGCCAGCCGACATGGTGCACTTTGCCATTCCCATCCACGCCCCGCTGCCCCTCACCCTGCAAGGCCGCGCGGTAGGCTGTCATGCCATTACCGCCCTGCGCAGCAATGAAGAATTCATCATGCATGCACCTGCCGAGGTGGACTCCATCCAGCTGTCGGTACGTAATGAAGACCTGGCCGCACTGGCACCGGAGTTTTACCAGCAGCTGAACAGCAAACGCCAATGGCAGCCGGTAATCCAGATTCCGCCCGAACAACTGGCCCACACCCGCCACTTGTTGCTGAGCGTGTTTGAAGAAGCAGTGGAAAACCCGGACCTGATGCGCTTTGCCGGCAGCCAGAAGCTGGTGCAACACCAGCTGATCAGCCTGCTGCTGGACCTGCTGCACGGCAGCGTGCCGGAGCGCGCCATCAACCTTACCCATGCCACCCACTGTGACATCGTGCGGCGCAGCCAGGCCATCGTGCTGGCCAGCAGCGACGAACCGGTGACCGTGCTGGACCTGTGCCAGCAGCTGCGCATCAGCCGACGCACCCTGCAAAACAGCTTCCAGCTGATTGCCGGCACCACGCCGGTGGATTACCTGCGCTCCATCCGGCTCAATGCGGTACGGCGCATGCTGCTGTCACCGGAACATGCCGGGCTTGGCGTGCGCGATGCCGCCGGGCACTGGGGCTTTTACCACCTGGGACATTTTGCCCGGGACTATCGCAAGCTGTTTTGCGAGCTGCCATCGGAAACCCGCCAGCGCAGCCTGCTGCAGTAAGACAGGCCAGACTGACTGTCTTGCCTACCCTCCATGCTGCTGGCGGTAGGCACTGGGCTTGCTGCCGGTTTCACGCAGAAAGAAGCGGGAAAAATACGCCGGGTCCTTGAAGCCAAGGTGATAGGCAATTTCGTTTACCGACCCGGCGGAATACATCAACAAGCGCTTGGCTTCCTGCAACAGCCGGTCATGCACCAGCCGCTTGGACGGCAAATCCGCCATGCGCCGGCAAATATCATTCAGCCGCGACTCGGTCACCCCCATTTCCTCGCCATAGCGCCACAACGGCCAGTGCTCGCGAAAATGCGCTTCGATCAAGGCATTGAAGCGATGGAAAACCTGCAAGTCCTCGCGGCGGCATTGCCGGCTGTGCTCGCCCTGCGCACTCAGGCGCAAGGCCGTCACCAGTACCAGCTGCACCAGTCCGTGCAGCGCGGCCTCGCGCCCTACTGCGTCATGGCCATACTCCTCGGCCAGCAAGGCCAGCAGCTGAGGCAGCTGCTGTGTGGCCGCCCCATCGCCCAGTTCAACGCAAAACGGCTGCATCAGCCCTGCCTCGCGCTGGGTCGGCGGCAGGGTGTGCAATAACTGGCGTGCCAGCTCCTGCCGCACGGTCAGCACATAGCCGTCGGCATCGGCCTCGGTGATGAAGGCATGCGGCACGGTGGGCGGGGTAAAGAAAAACAGCGGAGCCTGCGCCACATAGTGCTGATCTTCCAGATACAGCCGTATCTGCCCACTGGCCAGATAATGCAGCTGGAAAAAGCGGTCGTGCCGGTGCACCGGCATATTGCGGCCAAAAAACTCCGCCAGCTTGCCAAAGGCTTCCACATTGATATCCGACTCGCCATAGCGGCTGTCATACACCTTGCCGATGTCGATATTGGGAATCGGGGTACGGCTTTCCTGCTTCATGGCGGCTCCATCCTGTCATGTGCGCAAAATGCCACATGCCGACTGACTTCCATCTTTTGTACAGCAAGCATTTTCCAGCTGCAAGCCACAGCCAGCCCCTGCCCTTTGTATTGATTGGTTTTCTCGCATTTCCAAGCAGTATTCCAGCGAAAACGAATAAACCAGCACCCGCAGGAATTCCATGAAAAGTACAGTTAATTCCTTAGAAAATGCGGCATGCCACATGGCATAGTGGGCAGCAACAGCGCTTGCAGCAGATAAAGCGCGTTGACAAAGACGGAAGCAGGCCCGTATAAAGTTAACATATTAAATAAATGGTCAGCCCCGCTGTCCACCACCACAACAAGGAAGAGACCGATGAAGCAAGGCCGCATCGTGCTGAACCAGCAAGCCCGCCACGTGACCGCGCTGGCCGATGGCAAGCTGCTGCTGGACAACGGCAATCCGCTGGCAGACTCCCCGCAATGGCTGGCTCCGGCCAGCGGCACCGTGTATGGCGTGGCACTGAACCACCGCAGCCTGCTGGAACAGCTGGAAGCCGAATTCCAGCAGCCGCCCTACCAGAAAGCCCCGGCCACGCCGGTGCTGTTCATCAAGCCGCGCAATACCCACGCCGGCCACGGCAGCGCCATCTCCCTGCCCACCCAGGCGGGAAAGGTGTTTGCCGGTGGTGCGCTGGGCGTGGTGATTGGCAAGGTGGCCAGCAAGGTGGCAGTCGAACAGGCACTGGCTGTCGTGGCTGGCTACACCGTGGTGAATGAAATCAGCCTGGAAGAAACCAGCTTCTACCGCCCGGCCGTCAAGGCCAAGTGCCGCGACGGTTTCTGCCCGATGGGCCCGTGGCAGGTGGATGCCGCTGCCATCGACCCGCTGAACGTGGAAATCCGCAGTTACCTGAATGGCGAGCTGGCCGAAACCCATCACAGCCGCGACTGGTTGCGCTCCGTGCCGCAGCTGATTGCCGCCCTCAGCCAGTTCATGACCTTGCAGCCGGGGAACGTGATCATCCCCGCCACCCCGCTGCGCCAGCTGGAAATCCGCCCCGGCGACACCGTGGCGGTGGAAATCGACGGCATCGGTCGCCTGGAAAACCGCCTGATCGCCGAGGAGAGCGCCCAATGAAACACGCCCGCATCCGCCTGCCCGGTGAGGCAGACATCCACGCAGTTCTGGTGAATGACGACCACTCGGTACAGCTGGCCGATGGCCGCCGCTTTGCCGAAGAGGCGGTCGAATGGCTGCCGCCGGCAGAAGGCACGGTGTTCGCGCTGGGGCTGAATTATGCCGACCACGCCGCCGAGCTGGCCTTCAAGGCCCCGACCGAGCCATTGGTGTTCCTCAAGTCACCCGCTACCCTCACCGGCCACCGGCAGGTATCGGTACGCCCGGACAACATCACGTACATGCATTACGAATGCGAGCTGGTGGTGATCATCGGCAAAACCGCCAAGAACGTCAGCCGCGAACAGGCGATGGACTACGTGGCCGGCTACAGCGTGTGCAATGACTACGCCGTACGTGACTACCTGGAAAACTATTACCGGCCCAACCTGCGGGTGAAAAACCGCGACACCCTCACTCCGATCGGCCCGTGGTGGGTGGACCGCGACGACGTGGCCAACCCGGCCAGCCTCACCCTGCGCACCTGGGTGAATGGCGAGTTGCGCCAGCAGGGCAACACCAGCGACATGGTGTTCGACATTCCTTATCTGATTACCTACCTCAGCAGCTTCATGACCCTGTCCCCCGGCGACATGATCGCCACCGGCACGCCGGAAGGGCTGGCCGATGTGCTGCCCGGCGATGAGGTGATTGTCGAGGTGGAAGGCGTGGGCCGTCTGGTCAACCACATTGTCAGCGAGGCGCAGTACGCCGACAGGCTGCTGACAAAGTGATTTGATGAGATTGCACTGGACCCGGCAAAGCCGGGCCTTTCAACAAACTGATTGATTCCGCAGCCTTTCCATCTATTCCCGATCCCTTTGGCCTTGCCCTGCCAATTGAAGAAGGGCGCCTCGCTTTCTGCTTAGAAAGCGAGAGGGGGTTGTCAATAATCGGCTGAACGATTACCCGGCGCAGCCCGGTAGACGGCGCGCCTGCACAGGAGAACACAAGATGATCAAACACTGGATCAACGGCCGCGAGGTCGAGAGCAAAGAAGTCTTTGAAACCGTCAACCCGGCCACCGGCGAAGTGATTACCGAAGTCGCCTCTGGCGGTGCCGACGAAATCAACGCCGCCGTGGCCGCCGCCAAGGAAGCCTTTCCCAAGTGGGCCGGCACCCCGGCCAAGGAACGCGCCAGGATCATGCGTCGTCTGGGCGAGCTGATCGACCAGAACGTGCCCATGCTGGCCGAGCTGGAAACACTGGACACCGGCCTGCCGATTCACCAGACCAAAAACGTGCTGATTCCGCGCGCCTCGCACAACTTCGACTTCTTCGCCGAAGTGTGTACCCGCATGAACGGCCACAGCTACCCGGTGGACGACAGCATGCTCAACTACACGCTGTACCAGCCGGTGGGCGTGTGCGGTCTGGTGTCGCCGTGGAATGTGCCCTTCATGACCGCCACCTGGAAAACCGCGCCCTGCCTGGCGCTGGGCAATACTGCCGTGCTGAAGATGTCCGAGCTGTCGCCGCTCACGGCAAACGAGCTGGGCCGTCTGGCGCTGGAAGCCGGTGTGCCGCCCGGTGTGTTCAATGTGGTGCAGGGCTATGGTGCCACCGCGGGTGATGCGCTGGTGCGCCATCCGGATGTACGCGCGGTGTCGTTTACCGGCGGCACCGCCACCGGCAAGCGCATCATGCAGAATGCCGGGTTGAAGAAATTTTCCATGGAGCTGGGCGGCAAGTCGCCGGTGCTGATTTTTGCCGATGCCGATCTGGACCGCGCACTGGACGCCGCGCTGTTCACCATCTTCTCGCTCAATGGCGAACGCTGCACCGCAGGCAGCCGCATCTTCATCCAGCGCCCGGTGTACGACAAGTTTGTCGAGGAATTTGCCGCGCGCGCCAAGCGCCTGATTGTTGGTGATCCGCAAGACCCGAAAACTCAGGTCGGCTCCATGATCACCCCGCAGCACTACGACAAGGTGACCGGCTACATCCGCATCGGCATGGAAGAAGGTGCCCGTCTGGTGGCCGGTGGTCTGGAACGCCCGGCCGGCCTGCCCGCCCATCTGGCACGTGGCAACTTCATCCAGCCCACGGTGTTTGCCGATGTAGACAACCGCATGCGCATTGCGCAGGAAGAAATCTTCGGCCCGGTGGTGTGCCTGATGCCGTTTGACGACGAGGCCGATGCGCTGCGGCTGGCCAACGATGTGGAATACGGCCTGGCGTCCTATATCTGGACCCAGGACATCGGCAAGGCCCACCGCCTGGCCCGTGGCATCGAAGCCGGCATGGTGTTCATCAACAGCCAGAACGTGCGCGACCTGCGCCAGCCCTTTGGTGGTGTGAAAGCCTCCGGCACCGGGCGCGAGGGGGGCGAATACAGCTTCGAGGTGTTTGCCGAAATCAAGAACGTCTGCATTTCGATGGGCAGCCACCATATTCCTCGCTGGGGCCTGTAAGCGCAGTGCCGTTGCGCTGTTTTGTTAGCAGCTGAAAAACAACAGATGGTCAGGGCGCCACAGAACGCCCGGCCTCTTGGCTGTGGCACACATCAATGCCCACTGCCCTCACGACTACAAAGGAGACACTCCATGGGACAACTCGCCCTGGCGGCCAAGATCACGCATGTGCCGTCGATGTATCTTTCCGAACTACCCGGCCAGCACCAAGGCTGCCGTCAGGCCGCCATCGACGGCCACAAGGAAATCGGCCGTCGCTGCCGCGAACTGGGGGTGGACACCATCGTGGTGTTCGATACCCACTGGCTGGTGAACTCCGGCTACCACATCAATTGCGCCCCGGCGTTTGAAGGGGTTTACACCTCCAACGAACTGCCGCATTTCATCAAGAACCTGCCCTATGCCTATCCGGGCAATCCGGCACTGGGCCAGTTGCTGGCCGATGCCGCCACCAAGGCCGGGGTACACACCCGTGCGCATGACGCCACCACGCTGGCGCTGGAGTACGGCACGCTGGTGCCGATGCGCTACATGAATGCCGACCAGCATTTCAAGGTGGTGTCGGTGTCCGCCATGTGCACGGTGCACAACCTGGCCGACAGCGCCCGGCTGGGCATGGCCATGCGTCAGGCGGTGGAAGAACAGTACGACGGCAAGGTGGCCTTCCTCGCCAGCGGTTCGCTGTCGCACCGCTTTGCCCAGAACGGCGTGGCCGAACAATACCTGCACAAGGTATGGAGCCCCTTCCTTGAAACCTTCGATCACGAAGTGGTGGCCATGTGGCAGCGCGGCGACTGGAAAACCTTCTGCGCCATGCTGCCGGAGTATGCGGAAAAGTGTCATGGCGAAGGCTTCATGCACGACACCGCCATGCTGCTGGGCGCGCTGGGCTGGGACGAATACCAGGGCAAGGCCGAGGTGATCACGCCTTACTTTGGCAGCTCCGGCACCGGCCAGATCAACGTGGTACTTCCCGTCTGATTGCTTGCCCAACACGGCCAGCCCTGCCCCGGCAGGCTGGCAGTTTTCCCCGGAGGATTCCATGCCGCATTTCATCGTCGAATGCACCGACAATATCCGCGAGCAGGCCGACTTGCCCGGCCTGTTCGAAAAAGCCCATGCCTACCTGATTGGCACCGGTCTGTATCCGGTGGCGGGCATCCGCAGCCGCGCCATCTGGCTGGACACCTGGCGCATGGCCGATGGCGAGGCCGACTACGCCTTTGTCCACATGAGCCTGAAAATCGGCCACGGCCGCACGTTTGAAGAACGCGAGCGCACCGCCGAGGGCCTGTTTGCGCTGATCAAGCAGCACTTTGCCCCGCTGTTCGATGCCCGCTACCTGGCCCTCACTTTTGAACTGAGCGAGCTGGACGCCAGGCTCAGCTACAAGCACAACAACGTCCATCAGCGCTTCAGATAAACCGCCATGCATACCGCAAGTCAGGCACAGCAACAGGTGCGGCTGATCGTGCTGCTGGGAGTACTGGTGGCCTTCGGCCCGCTGTCCATCGACATGTATCTGCCCGCCCTGCCCGCCATTGTGGCGGATCTGGCCGCGCCGGTGGCACGCATCCAGCTGACCATAGGCAGCTTTCTGGCCGGCTTTTGCGGCGGCATGCTGCTGTACGGCCCGCTGTCCGACCGCTATGGCCGCCGCCCGGTATTACTGACCGGCCTCAGCCTGTATGTGCTGGCCAGCCTGGCTTGCGCTGCGGCGCAAACGGCAGAACAGCTGATTGCCCTGCGCGTGCTGCAAGCCATGGGTGGCGGCGCGGCCACGGTGATGGCGCGCGCCATCGTGCGCGATGCCTTTCCGCTGACGGAGGCCAGCCATGTGCTGACGCTGATGCAGCAGATCACCATGATCGCCCCCTTGCTGGCACCGCTGCTGGGTGGCTGGCTGTTGCTGCTGGCCGGTTGGCGCAGCCTGTTTTTGTTGCTGGCGCTGATTGGCGCGGCATCGCTGGCCGTGGTGGCACTGCGCCTGCCGGAAAGCCACCCGCCCAGTGGCCGCAGCGACATCACGCTGGGCAAAGCCTTCCGTGCCTATGGCCACCTGCTGCAACACCTGCCCACCATGGGCTACAGCCTGGCGCTGGGCCTGAGCTTTGGCGCGATGTTCGCCTACATCACCGGCTCGCCCTTTGTGTACATCCAGTACTTCGGCGTGGCCGCGCAGCATTACGGCTATCTGTTCGGGCTGAATATCGTCGCCATCGTGCTGTTCAGCCAGCTCAACCGCTACCTGCTGCGACGACATGCCATTGACAGCCTGTTGCAATGGCAATGCGGCGTAGTGGCGCTGGCCGGGCTGGCGCTGTGGCTGCTGGGCGCGCACAGCCTGTGGCTGACCGTGCTGCCACTGCTGTTCAGCGTGGGCATGACCGGCAGCATCGGCCCCAATGCCATGGCGCGGCTCTTGCAACTGCATGCCGACCGGGCCGGTGCGGTGATGGCGCTGGCGGTCTCCGGCCAGTTTGGCTGCGGCATGCTGGCCAGCGCACTGGTGGCCAGCCTGTTTGACAGCAGCCCGCGCGCCATGTGCCTGCTGGTGATGGCCTGCGGTGTCGCCGCCTGGCTGAGTCTGCAATTGATCCGTTTTTCCCGGAAACCGACATGAACACCGAATCCCGCCCATCCGCGTCCCTGCTGCGTGAACAGGCTTATATCAACGGCCAATGGCTATCCGGCGCGCAACAGTTTGCCGTGCATAACCCGGCCAGCGGCGCACTGCTGGCCCGTGTGGCGGATCTTGGCGCAGCAGAAACCTGCGCGGCCATTAAGGCCGCCCATGCCGCCCTGCCCGCCTGGCGCGCACTGAGCGCGCAGCAGCGCGCCACCATGCTGCTGCGCTGGCATGCGCTGATCTTGCAACACCAAGCCGAGCTGGCAGCGCTGATCAGCCAGGAGCAAGGCAAACCGCCAGCCGAGAGCACCGGCGAAATTGCCTACGGTGCCAGCTATATCGAATGGTTTGCCGAGGAGGGAAAACGGGTTTACGGCGAAGTGATTCCCAGCCCCTTTGCCGACAAGCGCCTGCTCACCGTGCGCCAGGGCGTGGGCGTGGTGGCGGCCATTACGCCGTGGAATTTCCCGCACGCCATGATTACCCGCAAGGTGGCGCCTGCGCTGGCCGCCGGCTGTACTGTGGTGCTGAAACCCGCCGCCGAAACGCCCTTGTCCGCGCTGGCACTGGCGGTACTGGCCGAACAGGCTGGCCTGCCGCCCGGCGTATTCAATGTCGTCACAGGTACCGATGCGGTGGCCATCGGCGCTGAACTGACCGGCAGCCCGCTGGTGCGGGCGCTGAGCTTCACCGGCTCCACTGCGGTCGGCAAATTGCTGATGCGCCAGTGCGCCGATACGGTGAAAAAACTGGGGCTGGAGCTGGGTGGCAATGCGCCCTTCATCGTGTTTGACGATGCCGATCTGGATGCCGCCGTGCAGGGAGCGCTGTTTGCCAAATTCCGCAACAGCGGCCAGACCTGTGTCTGCGCCAATCGCCTGCTGGTGCAGGACGGCATCTACGATGCCTTTGCCGCCAGACTCGCCGCTGCCGTGTCCGCGCTACAGGTTGGCCCGGCCAGCGAACCCGGCATGCAACAAGGCCCGCTGATCAGCCAGGCCGCGGTGGCCAAGGTGCAGCGCCATATAGCCAACGCCGTCAGCCTGGGCGCAAGGGTGCTCAGCGGCGGTGCGCCGCATGCACGCGGCGGCAACTTCTTCCAGCCCACCGTGCTGGCTGATGTCACCGAACAGATGCTGGTGGCACAGGAAGAAACCTTCGGTCCGCTGGCTCCGCTGATCCGCTTTCACGACGAAGCCGAGGCCATCCGTCTGGCCAATAGCGGCGAGTCGGGCCTCGCCGCCTACTTCTACAGCCGTGATGTCGGCCGTTGCTGGCGGGTGGCCGAAGCCATCGAAGCGGGGATGGTGGGCATCAACGAAGGGGCCATTTCCACCGCTGTCGCCCCGTTTGGCGGCATCAAGCAGTCCGGGCTGGGCCGTGAAGGTGGACGGCTGGGGCTGGAAGAATTCATGGAAACCAAATACCTGTGCTTTGGCGGCATCGCCAACTGAGGAGACCACATGCTGACGCAAGACATCATCCACACTACCGCCCGCCGCCTGCATCAGGCCGAACAGCAACGCGAGCAGATCCGCCAGATTTCGCTGGACTACCCGGACATCACTATTGAAGACGCCTATGCCATCCAGCGCTGCTGGGTGGAGATGAAACTGGCAGAAGGCAGGACGATCAAGGGCCACAAGATCGGTCTGACTTCGCGTGCCATGCAGATGTCCTCGCAGATCAACGAACCGGACTACGGCACCCTGCTGGACGACATGTTCTTCAATGATGGCAGCGACATTCCCACCAGCCGCTTCATTGTGCCGCGGGTGGAAGTGGAGCTGGCCTTCATCCTGGGCAAGGAGCTGAAAGGCCCGGACATCACCCTGTTCGATGTGTATCAGGCCACCGACTTTGTCATTCCGGCACTGGAAATCATCGACGCACGCAGCCAGTCCATCGACCCGGCATCCGGCCGCCCGCGCAAGGTGTTCGACACCATTTCCGACAACGCCGCCAATGCCGGCGTGGTGATGGGCGGCCGCCCGGTGAAGCCGTCCGAGCTGGACCTGCGCTGGGTATCTGCGCTGATGTACCGCAACGGGGTGATCGAGGAATCCGGCGTGGCCGCGGCAGTACTGAACCACCCGGCCAACGGCGTGGCCTGGCTGGCCAACAAGCTGGCGCCGTTTGATGTCAGCCTCAAGCCCGGCCAGGTGATTCTGGGTGGCTCCTTCACCCGCCCGGTGCCGGCGCGGGCTGGCGATACCTTCCATGTGGACTATGGACCGCTGGGTGCCATCAGCTGCCGCTTTGTTTAGATCAGCGAACAAAAACCCTGCTGCTGCGTTGCGCCTCCTGGCCGTACACCTTGTACTGTCTGCGTCGGCGCGCCTTGCATCTGGGGCGCTGCGCTATTTTGTTAGCTGCTCTTGTTTTTTAAGGAAAATTCCATGCAGAACCCATCCAACCGCTTCAAGGCTGCGCTGAAAAACGGCGAAGTGCAGATCGGCCTGTGGCTGAGCCTGGCCAGCCCCTACAGTGCCGAGCTGCTGGCCGCTGCCGGTTTCGACTGGCTGCTGATCGACGGCGAACACGCGCCCAACACACTTACCGACATGCTGGGCCAGCTGCAGGCCATCGCCCCCTACCCCAGCCACCCGGTGGTGCGCCCGGTATGGAACGACCCGGTGCGCATCAAGCAGATTCTGGACATTGGCGCGCAAACCCTGCTGCTGCCCATGGTGCAGACCGCCGAAGAAGCGGCACTGGCGGTAGCCGCCACCCGCTATCCACCGCATGGCATCCGCGGGGTGGGCAGCGCCATTGCCCGCGCCTCGCGCTGGAACCGCATCGAGGGCTACCTCAAGCAGGCTGAACAAGAGCTGTGTGTGCTGGTGCAGATCGAAACCCGTCAGGGTCTTAACAATCTGGACGCCATTGCCGCCACACCCGGCGTGGATGGCGTGTTCATCGGCCCGGCAGATTTGTCCGCCGACATGGGCTATCTGGGCCAGCCAGCCCACCCGGAAGTGCAAGCCGCCATCGAACAGGCCATCGCCCGCATCCGCGCCCAGGGCAAGGCGGCCGGCATCCTGATGGCTGATGAAAAACTGGCCCGTCACTATATCGAGCTTGGCGCGCAGTTTGTCGCCGTGGGCGTGGACAGCACCGTGCTGGCGCGCAGTGCCGAAGCACTGGCCGGCCGCTTCAAGACTGGCGGTCAGCAAGCCGGTGCCAGTGGCGTGTACTGAAACAAAACCGGGCAGCCCGCCGGGCTGTCCGCTGGCACTGTGTCCAGCCACCAGATAATTAATATATTCAATTAACCGCAACCGAAAGGACCGCACAGCCACATCGCACACCGCAGCAAGGCAACAAGGTGATCTGCCAGCAAGAGCAGGCACCAAGACAAAGGACAACACGCCGGAACGCTCCCGGCACGATCAATGAGGAGAAGTGCATGAGTCTGGATAAAGCCACGACCTGCCACACCGCGCCCGACCTGATGGATCAGGCGCACAAGCACGACACACAGCAAGAACAGCGGGTAATCCGCAAAGTCTCCGGACGCCTGATCTGGTTTCTGTTCATCCTGTTCGTATTTTCCTTTCTGGACCGCATCAACATCGGCTTTGCCGGCCTCACCATGGCCAAAAGCCTGAACCTGACAGCCACCATGTTCGGCTTTGCCGCCACCATTTTTTACATCACCTACGTGTTGTGCGGCATTCCCAGCAACATGATGCTCAGCCGCATCGGTGCCCGGCGCTGGATGGCCGGCATCATGGTGGCCTGGGGCTTTGCCTCCACCGCCACCATGTTTGCCCATGACGCCACCAGCCTGTACATCCTGCGTGCACTGGTGGGCATTACCGAAGCCGGCTTCCTGCCCGGCATGCTGGTCTACCTTACCTTGTGGTTTCCACGCGTCTACCGCGCCCGCGCCAATGCCCTGTTCATGATTGCCATGCCGGTAACGGCAGCGCTGGGCTCGGTGGTATCCGGCTATCTACTGGAAATGGACGGCATCTGGCAACTGGCCGGCTGGCAGTGGCTGTTTCTGGTGGAAGGCCTGCCCTCAGCCGTGCTGGGCGTGGTGGTGTGGTTTTATCTGGATGACTCGCCGGCCAAGGCAAAATGGCTCAGCCCGGAAGAAAAGCGCTGTCTGCAAGGCATGCTGGACGCCGAGGTACACCAGCCGGCCCAGCAACATTCCGGCGTAATGCACGAGCTGCTGCAACCGACGGTGCTGAAATTCGCCTTCGCCTATTTCTGCCTGGTCAACACCCTGAGCATGGTGAATATCTGGGTGCCGCAAATCGTCAAAAGCTTCAATGCCGGCAGCAGCAATGTCACCATCGGCATCCTGGCCGCCATTCCGCAGCTGGGCACCATTTTGCTGATGCTGTGGTGGGGTGCGCGTTCCGACCGCACCCAGGAGCGCAAATGGCACACCGTGCTGCCCATGCTGTTTGCCGCTGCAGGCTGGCTGCTGACCGCCTATGCCGGCGACCCGGTGGTGCGGCTGGCCGGCATCGTGATGGCATCGGCCGGTTCCTTTACCGCCATGACCATTTTCTGGACCACCCCCGACACCACGCTGTCGACCAAGGCCAAGGCGGTGGGCATTGCGCTGATCAACGCCACCGGCAATATCGGTTCGGCGCTCAGCTCCTTCGTGGTGGGCTGGCTGAAGGACATGTCGCACAGCTTCACCAGTGGCCTGTTGTATGCGGTAGCCGCCTTATTGATAGGTGCCCTGGTGTTTCTGCTGATTCCACTGCAAAAGCCGGCCCGCTACTGAACCATTAACCCTTCCCTATTTACCTGCACGGTGTCCGGCATCAAGGCCGCACACCGCGACGGCCTGCGCCTGACAATCGGCAACGCAGGCCCAAACCGGAGCCATATCATGCAAGGCAAACATTTTTGGGCAGCCCTGTTCCTGCTGCCGCTACTGGCCCACGCCGACGTCACCCTGTACGGCACGCTGGACGAAACCATCGAATCGGTAGGTACCCGTGGTGCTGCCAATGGTCAGCCCGGCAGCAGCGTGCGCCGCATCAGTTCGGACAGCTCGCTGATCGGCTTCAAGGGCCGTGAAGAGCTGGGCAACGGACTGAGCGCCTACTGGCAGCTGGAGAGCAATCTGTGGCTGGACAGCGCGCCGTCCTATGCCACCTTTGGCACCCGCGACAGCTTTGTCGGCTTCGCCACGCCTGCCGGCAATGTGCAGGCCGGCCTGATCAGCCCGCCCACCCGCGTGGTGGCCGGCATGCTGGATGTCAATCAGGGCAATACCGGCATTGGCATGTCCGGCGCGCTGCTGGGCAAGCTGGGCAATGTACTGTCCGCTGACGGCCTGCTGAAGAGCTATGGCAGCGCCACCCCGGCCGACGGCAATGGCAACACCCTGGTACGCACCAGCCCCTTCGACACCCGCCGCAAGAATGCCGTGCAGTACACCAGCCCCAGCTGGCAGGGGCTGACGGCAACCGTGGGCTATGACGCGGTGGAAACGCGCGCCACAGGTGCCAGGCATGCCGCCAGCGTGTTTGACCTCGGGCTGAGCTATCGCGGAGGCCCATGGTTGCTGACCTCCGCTTACGAGCGCATCGACACCGGTGTGGATGATGCTGCCAGCAGCACAACCCAGTTCCGCCAGGTATGGAACCTGCGCGCAGGTGGCTACTACCGTTTTGGCGAAGTCAGCCGTATCGGCCTGCTGCTTGACCACACCGATGGCAAGCTCACACCCACGGCCGCCGCCAGTTATCAGGGCAGCAGCCTCAGCCAGAATGTGTGGTATGTCCAGACCGTTATCGGCGTCGGCGACCATGGACGGCTGATCAGCCAGTATGGCGAGTCCGGCAAGTTGCAAGGCAGCACAGCCAGCGATAGCGGGCGGGCACGCCATGCCGAGCTGGGCTACGAATACGACCTGTCGCGTCACACCACCCTGAAAGCCCTCTATGCGCAAATCCGGAATCATGGCAGCGCTGCCTATGATTTCGGCTTCAGCAGTATTGGCAGTGTGCCTGCCGGCAGTACGGTGCACGGGCTGGCCATGGGGCTGCGGCACAGCTTCTGACGCCAAACTCGCTCCAGATGGGCAGATTCTCCTTTCAGCTGCACCATCCTTGTCAGCCACCCCTTGCCGGGTGGCTGTTTTTTTGCTGCATCTGCCTTTTGGTGCAGGGTCGAAGAAATCCATGAAAAGTACAGTAATCAACCTGAAACTTGTATTTAACGGCTGCAATATGGCCTACATAATGCAGTCAGCACGTCGCGCTTTTACGCGCGACAGACGATAACAACACCAAGTGCCAGCTGGCTGCCGTATTTCATTGCTCACGGCACGAATACTTAACTTGTTAATAAAATACATGCAACAGGAGACATTCATGAGTGAGAACACACTGCTGACCCGGCTGCAGCAAATCCTGCCGGAAATCGCCGCCAACGCAGACAAGGCCGAAGCCATGCGCCAGGTGCCGGAACAAAACATCCGCCTGCTCAAAGGCATTGGCATGCATCGCGCCTTCCAGCCGAAGAAATACGGGGGGCTGGAAATCTCCCTGCCGGAATTTGCCGACTGCGTGGCCGCACTGGCCGGTGCCTGTGGCGGCACCGCCTGGGCATTCAGCCTGCTGTGCACCCACAGCCACCAGTTGGCCATGTTCTCGCAACAATTGCAGGACGAAGTATGGGCCAACAACCCGGATGCCACCGCCAGCAGCAGCATTGCCCCGTTCAGCCAGATCGAGGAAGCCGAGGGTGGCGTGTACCTGAGCGGCGAAATGGGCTGGAGCAGCGGTTGCGATCATGCCGAATGGGCCATTGTCGGCATGCGCCGCAAGAATGCCGAGGGCGAACTGGTGTACAGCTTTGGCGTGCTGCCACGCAGCGACTATGAAATCCGCGACAACTGGTTTGCCATGGGCATGAAAGGCAGCGGCTCCAAAACCCTGGTGATTCGCAATGCCTTCATCCCCAATCACCGTATCGAAGCGGCCAAGGACATGATGGAAGGCCGCTCCAGCGGCTTTGGCCTGTATCCGGACAGCGATATTTTCACCACGCCGTACCGCCCCTATTTTGCCAGTGGCTTTGCCGCCATCAGCCTGGGCATTGCCGAACGGATGTTGCAGGCCTTCAAGGACAAAACTGCCAACCGCGTGCGGGCCTACACCGGTGCCAGCGTCGGCACTGCCACGCCTGCCCTGATGCGCCTGGCAGAGTCCACCCACCAGGTGGCCGCCGCCCGCGCCCTGCTGGAAAAGACCTGGCAGGATCATGCAGAACACGGCCGTCGCCGTGCCTACCCGGACCGCCTTACACTGGCCTATTGGCGTACCAATCAGGCTTATGCGGTCAAGATGTGCATCGAAGCGGTGGATCGCCTGTTCAGCGCCGCCGGTGCCACCAGCTGGATGGAAGGCAACGAGCTGCAACGCCTGTTCCGTGACTCGCACATGACCGGTGCCCACGCTTATACCGACTACGATGTCTGCGCCCAGATCCTTGGCCGCGAACTGATGGGACTGGAACCCGACCCGAGCATGGTCTGACACCACCCCACAACAAGCAAAACAAGGAGATGAGGATGACAAGCAAACCACCGGCCAGTGTGGATGACCCACGCCTGTTCCGCCGCGCGCTGGGTAACTTTGCCACTGGCGTCACCGTGATGACGGCCTGCGATAGCGATGGACAAAAAGTGGGCGTCACCGCCAACAGTTTCAACTCGGTATCGCTCGACCCACCGCTGATTCTTTGGAGCATAGACAAGCGCTCCGGCAGCTATCCGGTATTTGCCTCGGCCAGTCACTTTGCCGTCAATATCCTGGCAGCCGACCAGATCAGCCTGTCCAACCGCTTTGCCCGCCAGAGCGACGACCGCTTTGCCGGTGTACCGCACACGCAGGGCGCTGGTGGCGCACCGCTGCTGGAGGACTGTGCCGCCCGCTTCGTGTGCGAACGCCATGCCATACATGATGGCGGAGATCACTGGATCATGCTGGGCAAGGTGGTGGCACTGGACGACTTTGGCCGGGCACCCCTGCTCTACCACCAGGGCAGTTATGCCATGGCATTGCCGCATGGCCTGCAGCAAAAGAAAGAAGAAAGCAGCCCGGCAGACCGGCAATGGCAAAAGCGGCTGGATGGAAATGTCTACTACCTGTTGACCCAGGCAGTACGGGCCTACCAGCAACATTACCAGCCACTGCAACTGGCCACCGGGCTGCGTACCAGCGAGGCACGCATGCTGCTGGTGATGGAACAGGGCCTGGATATGGCATCCATGCACGGCGAGGTCAACATGCCGGACAGGGAAGTGGAACAAGCCGCCCAGATGCTGATACGCAAGGAGCTGATCAGCCTGCAAGGACAGCATTATCAGCTGACCCAGCAAGGCAAGCTGCATGCCGAGGCCTTGCATGACCTGGCCGAGCAACAACAAGCCGCCATGCTGGCCAGTTTCACGCCGGATGAAATCGCCACCTTCCGCCGGATTCTGCAGGCCATCATCAGTCGGCGCTGAGCGTAATGCATCGCCATGAAAAAGAGCTGCCGGGAAACCGGCAGCTCTTTTGCTGTCATGCAGGCCTGTGATTGGCTCAGGACAAGCTGCGCAATTGCCGGGCCAGCGTCTGCAAGCGCAAGTCCAGATCAGCCAGCAGTATTTCCAGCTGTTCGGCATTGCCGGTCTTGCAGATTTTCTCCTGCTGCTCGCAAGAGCGTACTACCTGCCGGGCATCAATCAGGCGCGCCGCACCCTTGATCTTGTGCAACATCTGGGCAAGGCCATTCCAGTCCCGCTCGGCAAAGCATGCCTTGGCGGCGGCAAAGTCCTGCTGGTTGCTTTCGAGCAGCTTGCTGACAAACTTCTCTATCAGATCCTGATTGCCATCAAACAAGGCAGACAGGCTGCTGGCTTCATACACCGGCAATCGTTGCATGCAGACATCCAGGCTGTAGCGCAGCAGCACAGTATGCAAAAACGGCAAGGTAACCGGTTTGGGCAGCAGGATATTGAAGCCTGCTTCCTGCGCACGTTGTTGATCCCGTTCGGAAGGGTCAGCCGATATGCCAATGGCCGGGCGCTGCTCACCCGCGGCCCGCAGCTGTTGCACCAGGTCAAACCCTCCCAGCTGCGGCATGCTCAAATCGGTCAGCAAGCAATCAAACTGCCCCTGCTGCCATTGAGTCAGCGCATCCAGTCCGTTACTGACTCCCACCACCTGGCAACCCAGTCGCAGCAACTGGCTGTTAAGCAGAAAAAGATTGGCCAGATTATCCTCTGCAACCAGTACCCGCGGTTGCAACCCTTCGGCCCACAGATCCGACTCGGGCGTGCCGGCTCCTTCGTTTGGTCCGTAAGGGCTGGAAGCAGAATCCGCCGCGCGTGCTTGCAAGCGGTGGCCGATGCACCGCCGCATTGAAATCCATTGATGATATGACATGACACTGACACCTGTTTGTGATTATCCGCCGCATTCCAGCACGTTCAGAGGCTCAGACTGGCGCTGGCAGCGTACCGAGCATGAGCCTCTCTAAGCTTAGAAAGGGCAATGCAATCACTATCCGGGTTATTTCTTAACAAACAATAGGAAATTTCTGATCATGTATCGCCAAACATCCCGACGCAGCCAAAGCCAGCATGGCAGCTCCGCACACACACACCGGAGGGCAGGCATTTAGACAGCGTACGCACAACGCGCTACATTGTTGTCTGCACCATCTTCAAGCCGGCATTTGATGGCGGCATCATCGGAGCCCTCATGATTCATCACCAACATCCATTGACATCCAGTTGCCTGGGAACGCAGCGCCAGCTCTCCAGCTTTCACTTCGGCCAGCCGGGCTCCAGCGCCGGGAAGGCTTATATCCAGGCATCTTTGCATGCAGACGAGCTCCCCGGCATGCTGACCGCGTGGGAACTGAAACAGGCACTGCAAGTACTGGAACAGGAAGGAAAAATTGCCGGTGAAATCATTCTGGTACCGCAAGCCAACCCGATTGGCCACGCCCAGTCGCTGCTGGGGTATCAGCTTGGTCGCTTCGAACTGGCCACCGGACAAAACTTCAACCGCCACTACCCGCAGCTGACCCAGGCGGTGTACGCCGCAGTCAAGCATCAGCTGGGCAAGGATGCCAAAGCCAATACCGCACTGATCCGCCAGGCCATGCGCCAACACCTGCAACAACTGGCTGAACCTACCGAGTTGGTCAGCCTGCGCAAGCAGCTGTTACTGCTGGCCGCCGATGCCGACATCGTGCTGGACCTGCACTGCGACAGCAATGCGGCCTTGCATGTCTACACCGGCACGCCCTTGTGGCCACAGTGCGAGCCACTGGCGCGCTACTTGCAATCCCATGCGCAATTGCTGGCTACCGAGTCCGGCGATTATCCGTTTGACGAAGCCTGCAGCCAGACCTGGTGGGAGCTGGAAGCCCTGTGCCGCCAGGACGGCCTGGATGTGCAGATCGAAATGGCCTGCCTGTCAGTCACCGTGGAATTGCGTGGACAACATCAGGTGGCACAGGCGCTGGCGCGGCAGGACGCACGCGCCATCCTGGATTTTCTCTGCCTGCGCGGCTTGATTGCGGGCGAAGCACCGGCATTGCCACCGCTGCCCTACCCGGCCACCCCGCTGTCCGGCTCGGAAAACCTGCAGGCACCCCATCCGGGAGTGGTCAATTTCCTGCTGGCTCCCGGCACACTGGTAGCAGCAGGCCAGGCCGTGGCCGAAATCATCGACCCTCTGCAGGACAAGGTGGCAGTTTTGAGTTCACGCTATGGCGGCATGCTGTACGCACAGGAACTGCACCCGTATGCCACGGCAGGCATGACGGTAGCCAAGGTGGCCACCGCACAGTCATTCAAGACAGGAAAACTGCTATCGGCCTGAGGAATTGGGGGCCGCATCCCCTTGCTGGCCGGAAGGAGCCTGTGCAATGGCCTGTAACAAGCAGGCCGGGCACAGGCAATCTCCGCCATCCTGCGTCATGGGCATGACATTGGGCAGACTGGCACACCAGCAGTTTTCCTCACCATCAGCAATACCACAGCGGAAGGTGTCGCCACAGCGCTGGCACTGCTTGGCCTGGGCAAGCGGCGGCAAGGACAACAAGCGGTTCCACACCGCTTTTTTTTCATAGTCGCTGAAGCCTGGCCAACCAGCTATTTCCTTTAATGTTCGCCGGCAACTCTTGCAGCTTTCCCCGGTGGCATCCAGCTGGCAACGCTGCTGACAGGGGGATGGAATGGGAGAGGTACTCATGCGGGCCGCCCGGACAGAACGCCAGTACGCCGCAGGCATGCAAAATCCGCAGGGCTGCGCTGCAGCCCGGAATGATGACGCAACAACATTGATGCAAACATAAAACAGCCTGTTACAAGGGAATGAGACTAACCCGGCACGCGGGACCAGTTACCCGAAAATCACACGACATAATAGCAGTGCAAAAAATTGCCATAAAAATATAAGGCAATACATTGTTCAGGCTCAAACAACGCTTCTGCACCGACTACCCGGCAAAGAGCTTGCCCGGCAGCAATAACACAGGCAGTTCAGCTTTCCAGCATGTCAGTACCATAGCCCTTGTCGGCCACGTTCACACTATGCGTCTGCATGGTATCCAGCTGCAGCATGCTCAATTGGCGGCCGTATACGCCGCCAGTGTCCAGATACCAGACATTGTCGATCTGCCTGACCTGGCGCTGTGGAGTATGCCCCACACACAGCATGTACACGCCGACAACCGGCTTACGTACCATGCCCTTGGCCCGCAAACGGCACCAGGTGATCTGGCGCAGCAGCTTGCCGCCCTCTTCTCCCCAAGGGGTGGGTAATGCCAGTTGCTGACGCAACAAGTTCCAGTCGTCCAGCGGGCAATCGGCGTGCAACAGGCCGATCAGGCCGTGCTCGCTTACCACCTCCATCGCCAGCGGCAGGCGCAAGAACGCAGTACGGTAGGCTTGCTTGTCTTTTTCATCCAGGCAGATGAACCAGCCGCCGCCATTATTCAGGTAGCGTTCGCAGGCATCGGTTTGTGCCAGATCGAATTCCAGTGCCATCTGTTCATGATTGCCCCTTACCGCATAAAACCAGGGCTTGGCCAGCCACTCCAGCACCTGGCGCGACTCCGGGCCACGATCCACCAGGTCGCCAACGGAAAACAGCCGGTCGCGACTGCCATCAAACACCACTTGCTCCAGTAACTGACGCAATTCGGTGAAGCATCCATGCACATCACCCACTACAAAGTCACGCCCGGCCTGATTGGCGGGCATGCTGGCAAACAACTCACTCATACACAATCACATCAGTCTTGAGAGATACAGCTTTCATTATGCACATCTGCCCCCGGTTCTGCGGGAAATTGTCGAGCAGCAGGCATGAAAAAACGGCGCAGTGTCTGCGCCGTTTCTGAGCCAAATCAGTAAGAAAATTACTGGGCTGCGGATGCTGCAGCAGGAGCAGCAGTGCCGCCACCGATGGTTTGCATCACTTTCCACTGACCGCCTTCAACCTTGTACACGGTGATGCCGCCGTCTTTCAGGTCGCCCTTGTCGTCGTAGGTCCAGTTGGAAGAAGTCACACCGGAGTACTTGATCTTGGCCAGTACCGGCAGGTAAGCCTTGGGATCGGTGGAGTTGGCATCCTTCATGGCCTGGATCAGCGCGCGGGTCGCGTCATAGCCGTACGGGGAGTAAGTGGCTACGTCGGTCTTGAAACGTGCCTTGTACTTGTCGGCATATTCCTTGCCCTTGGGCATTTGTTCCAGCGGCAGGCCAGCCAGCGAGGCGATGGAGCCTTCGGCTTCCTTGCCTGCCAGTTGCAGGAAGTTCGGGGTCTTGGTCATTTCGCCGGAGATCAGCGGAGCCTTCAGGCCCAGACGCTTCATCTGCTTGGCCATCGGGGCGGACTGGGCGTCAGCACCACCGTAGAAGATCACGTCCGGATTCACGCCCTTGATGGAGGTCAGAATGGCGGCGAAATCGGTTGCCTTGTCGTTGGTGAATTCGCGCTTGGCCACGTCGCCACCGGCAGCCTTGACGGCTTTTTCGAATTCGTCAGCCAGGCCTTGGCCGTAAGCGGTACGGTCGTCAACGATGACGATTTTCTTGGCCTTCAGGGTGTCCACCACGAACTTGCCCATCACGCTACCTTGCTGGGTATCGGAGGTCATGGAACGGAAGGTGTTCTTGAAGCCTTGTGCGGTGAAGACCGGGGAAGTCGCCATGGCAATCATCGGGATGCCGGCGTCAGAGTAGATCTTGGAGGCCGGGATGGCGCAACCGGAGTTGAAGTGACCGATGATGCCGGAAACCTTGTCGTCCACCAGCTTCTGTGCCAGTTGGGTAGCGGTTTTCGGGTCGGCTTGGTCATCCTGGGCGTCCAGTTCGAAGGTCACCGGCTTGCCACCGATGGTCGGCTTTTCGGCGTTGGCATCTTCGATGGCCAGGGTCACGCCGTTTTTGTATTCTTCGCCATAGTGGGCTTGCGGGCCGGTCAGCGGAGCGGCAAAGCCGATTTTCACGGTGTCGCCACCAGCAGCGGCAGCAGCCGGAGCGGATGCGCCAGCCGGAGCGGCGGCGTCGTCTTTCTTGCCACATGCAGACAGTGCCAGAGCAGCTGCGACAGCGATGGTAACGGTAGTCAGCTTGGTGAATTGCATCTTGAATCCTCTATCTTTCGGTCTCTCCTGTCCGCTTGTGGCGGACAGATCTCATGCAGCGAGCTTGTTGTAAGTGAAAACGCTGGCGGCATTATTCCAATGCCGACAGCACATGACAAGTAGCGTGACAAAGATATCGTCACACAGCCCCGGTTTGTGACCATTCCCGCCAACAGCCGGGTTGGGCCGGGCCGGGGCTGACTGACATCAGTCGCCGATACTCATCAGGCTGGCGTTACCACCTGCTGCCGTGGTATTGACGCTGACTGCGCGCTCCACCACCAGACGATGCAGGTTGTAGCCATCTTTGCCGGCCAGAATCAGCGGAATCAGCGCACCGTCACGTTGCGCCAGTTGCTGGCGCACGCGGGCTGCGTCTTCCCCTTCATACAGCACGGCATCCAGCGAGGCAGTCAGCACGTCTTGCGTCAGCTCGACATGGCTGCCCAGTGTGCTGGCCAACTGGCGATTGGCCGGCGAATCCGCCAGCACTGCCACGTTGCCGGTAGCCAGTACGGCCACCAGTTGTTCGGCCAGCGTTGCTCCACTGCTGGCCACGCACCCTACCTTGCCGCGCGGGGCAAAGCAGAGCGTGTTCTTTTCGCCGGTCGGTCCCGGCAGGCTTACCTGATGGGTCAGCGGCGAAGCACGACCTGCCGCATCAATGCGTGCATTCAGGCCACTCACACCCATGCTGCCCGCTACCGCGGCCAGCTTGGACAGACCGGACAGATTGGCGGCCACCGGCTGCAAGGCCAGCTTGGGTGCCCATGCAGCGCGGGTCAGACGGTACAGGTAGAACGGGCCACCGGCTTTGGGGCCGGTACCGGACTTGCCTTCACCGCCGAAGGGCTGCACGCCCACCACCGCACCCACGATATTGCGGTTGACGTAGACATTGCCCACTTTGATCTTGTCGACAATATTGTTGATGGTTTCGTCGATGCGACTGTGAATGCCGTGGGTCAGGCCGTAACCGGTGCTGTTGATTTCTGCCACCACCTTGTCCAGCTGGCTGGCTTCAAAGCGCAGCACATGCAGTACCGGGCCGAACACTTCACGGGTGAGATCGGACAGGTTGTCGATTTCAAACAGCGTCGGCGGTACAAACGTCCCTTGCTGGCATTGTTCCGTGAGCGGGGTCTGGTAGAACCAGCGCGCACGCTGCTTCATCTTGTCGATGTGTGCCAGCAGGCCGGCCTGGGCTTCGGCATCAATCACCGGGCCGACATCGGTACTCAGTCTGGCCGGGTTGCCCACGGTCAGTTCGGCCATGGCTCCCTTGATCATGGCGATCACCTTGTCGGCGATATCGCTTTGCAGGTACAGCACGCGCAAGGCGGAACAACGCTGACCAGCCGAATCGAAAGCCGAGCTCAGTACATCGGTCACCACCTGCTCCGGCAGGGCCGAGCTGTCCACGATCATGGCGTTCTGGCCGCCGGTTTCGGCCACCAGCACCACGTCCTCGCCACGCTTGGCCAGGGTGCGGTTGATGATTTGTGCCACTTCGGTGGAGCCGGTGAAAATCACACCCTGGATGCGCGGATCGCTGGTCAGTGCAGCACCGACGATTTCGCCACGGCCCGGCAGCAGTTGCAGCACATCACGCGGCACGCCGGCTTCGTGCAGCAGACGCACGGCATAGGCGGCAATCAGGTTGGTTTGCTCGGCCGGCTTGGCCAGCACCGGGTTACCGGCGGCCAGCGAGGCGGTCACTTCACCAATGAAGATGGCCAGCGGGAAGTTCCACGGGCTGATGCACACCACCGGGCCCAGCGGCTGGTGGGTAGCATTGTCGAAATTGGCGACGATCTGCGCGGCATAGTAACGGCAGAAGTCCACCGCTTCACGCACTTCGGCAATGGCATTGCTCAGGGTCTTGCCCGCTTCACGCACTGCCAGTCCCATCAGTGCCGGCATGTGATCTTCCATCAGGTCGGCCATGCGGTTCAGGCAGCCAGCGCGGTCTGCCACCGGGGTATTGGCCCAGCGTGCGGCGGCAGCTTCGGCCAGTTGCAAGGCACGTTCCACATGTTCCTGCGTGGCTTCAATCACTTCACCGACGATGTCGGCGTGGTCGGCCGGGTTACGTACCGGCAGCTTGTCGCCTTCACTGATATCGGCATCGCCCAACAGCGGGCTGGCCAGCCACTGCTGCTGTTCCGAACCTTGCAGGCCGATTTGCAGGGCGGCAAGCACATGCTCGCTGGACAGGTCCAGGCCCTTGGAATTCTGACGCTCGCTGCCATAGAGGGAAACCGGCAGGGCAATCTTGTGATGCGGCTGACCGGCATGGCTGGCGGCTTCCGCTACCTGGTCGGTCACCAGTTCGTCGATGGATACGTTTTCGTCCACGATGCGGTTGACGAAAGAGCTGTTGGCACCGTTTTCCAGCAGGCGGCGTACCAGATAAGCCAGCAGGGTTTCGTGCGAACCCACCGGCGCGTAAATACGGCAGGCCTTGCCCAGATTGTCCTTGCCCACCACCTGGTCGTACAGGGTCTCACCCATGCCGTGCAGGCACTGGAATTCGTAATCCAGGCCCTGACCCAGCTGATAAATGGCGGACAGGCTGTAGGCATTGTGGGTGGCAAACTGCGGGTAGATGGCATCCTGTGCGGCCAGCAGGCGCTTGGCACATGCCAGATAGGAAATATCGGTATACACCTTGCGCGTATACACCGGGTAGCCCGGCAGGCCATCCACCTGGGCGCGCTTGATTTCGGCATCCCAATAGGCACCCTTCACCAGACGCACCATGAAGCGGTGACCGGAACGGCGTGCCAGATCCACCAGATAATCAATAATGAAGGGGCAGCGCTTCTGGTAAGCCTGCACCACCAGACCAATACCATTCCAGCCTGCCAGGTCCTTGTCGAAAGCCAGCTGTTCCAGCAGGTCCAGCGACAGCTCCATGCGGTCGGCTTCTTCGGCATCGATATTCAGGCCGATATTGTATTGCTTGGCCAGAACCAGCAGTTCCTTGAGGCGGGCATACAGCTCGGTCATCACCCGTTCACGCTTGGCGCGGCTGTAACGCGGGTGAATGGCGGACAGTTTTACCGAAATGCCCGGACCATCGTAAATGCCACGGCCGGCAGACTCTTTGCCGATGGCGTGGATCGCCATCACATAGTCTTTCATGTAGCGCTGGGCATCGTCCTCGGTCATGGCGGCTTCACCCAGCATGTCGTAGGAGAAACGATAGCCACGTGCTTCGCGCTCACGGCCATTTTCCAGCGCCTGTTCGATGGTTTCACCAGTAACAAACTGCTTGCCCAGCATGCGCATGGACATGTCCACGCCTTTGCGGATCAGCGGTTCACCGCCCTTGGCGATCAGACGGGTCATGGCAGCAGACAGGCCTTGCTCGCTATGCGAGGAAACCAGCTTGCCAGTCACCACCAGACCCCAGGCTGCGGCATTGACGAACAAGGAAGAGCTGTTGCCCAGGTGGGCTTTCCAGTCACCACGGGAAATCTTGTCGCGGATCAGCTTGTCGGCCGTTTCCTTGTCCGGAATACGCAGCAAGGCTTCCGCCAGGCACATCAGGGCAATGCCTTCCGCGCTATCCAGCGAAAACTCATGCATCAGGGCATCTACCCCGCTGGAGCGCGTACGCTCATGCCGCACCTGGCTGACCAGGCGACGCGCCAGGTCCTGGGTAGCGGTTACCTGTGCCGGCTGCAAAGCCGCCTGCGGCAACAAGGCCTGTACACATTCCTGTTCATCGCGACGGTATGCGGATGTAATGGCATCGCGCAAGGCGCTCTGGTTTAGGGCAAACACCTCGAATTGCATGGAAAACTCCCGATTTTGTTCGCAGCCCGGTTTATACCGGTTAAGATTTGCCTATTGTATACAATTGCATTTTTCTTTGTTCGACAATATAAAATATTCTTGGTATCAGACACTGCGTGGACGGCAACAGATCAAGGCAAATCAAGCGACTTGTCCTATTATTTGCTGCATCCCCCCACCCTTTTGCTGTTGCATTACCACAACGTTACCGCTTGCGATCCAGGCCACAGCCACAGCAGCTACCCGGCCTTCGCAGGCAGGCCAATCCACTTTGTAGTCAATGACAGGACTTGCCGTGCAGAATATTTTGCTCATCGTGAATGCCAGCCCCTATGGCAACGAACGCTGTCTGAGTGCATTACGCTTGACACTGACCCTTGCGAGCCATGGGCAACCCAGTCGCATCAAGCTGTTTTTGCTATCCGATGCGGTCATCACCGCGCAAAACGGTCAGGGCAATTCCAATGGGCCAAGCCTGGCAGACATGCTGACCGAAGCCATGACGCATGGTGTCGCCGTCCATGTTTGTCGCACCTGTGCCGAGGCACGCGGGCTGGATCAGACCCGCCTGCTACCAGGCGTGAAGATAGGCAGCATGCCGGAACTGGCCGACTGGACGCTGGAAGCCGACAAAGTCGTCAGTTTCTGAATAAAAAAAGGCCTGCCTCTCGGGGGGGAAGGCAGGCCAAAGGGCAGTTCACATCAAGCAGCAAGAAATCAAATGGGGCGTATCAACATTTCCGAACGAACCTCGCGCACCCCAGGCACATTGGCGGCAACCTCAAGCAAGTGCCGTACGGTATCGCGACTGGGGCTGGAGCCTTTCAGCCACACCATCCCGGCCTTGACCGAAGGATGCACGACCGAACCCGAACCATCGGCTAGCGGCTTCAGAACTTCATTCAGCTCCCAGGCTATTTTCTCGTCATCTGATACATGAGAAACAGCAACATGTTCGGCAATCGGGTCCATCAGCAGGCTGTCAGTTGCCATCACTGCCTGCAGCGGAAGCAATAATAAAAATATCCATGCGGCACGTTTCATTTTCATCGCACACCTCGGTACAAGAGCACTCCAGCTGCTATTGCAAAAGCCGTGCCAACCTTGGATAAGCATTTAAATTCAATGGCTTAGTAAAAAAAAGCCACATACTCCGCTGCTTGTTTGTCTCAAACTGTCGCCCATCAGCGACAAGGCGAGATGGCAACAATGCTCAAGTCATTGATTAACATGAAAAAACCCCTGTCGCCATTTGGCGACAGGGGTTTTCGATCCTGATACCGGTTTAAAAGTCCTTGAACGCTGCAGCCACCAGATCATGCTTTTGCAACAAGCGGTAGAACTCGGTTCGGTTACGGTCGGCAATACGCGCAGCCACACTGGCATTGCCTGCAGTCACCCGCAGAAGCTTCTCCAGATATTCCCGCTCGAACTGACGCCGCGCCTCTGCCAGTGTAGGAATACTGGCCATGCCGTCTGATACGGCTTTTTGCACCAGGCTTAGCGGAATCAGGCCTGCGGTACTCAACACGCAGCACTGCTCGACGGCATTGGCCAGTTGGCGGATGTTGCCAGACCAGCGCAGACTGCATAGATATTCCGTGGCGTCGGGAGCGAATCCGGCTACCTCCTTGCCATAACGTTCACACACCTGACTCAGGAAATGCTGCGCCAACAGCGGAATATCCTCCCGCCGTTCACTCAGTGCAGGCAATTGCAGGGTAAGGACATTGAGACGATAAAACAGATCTTCACGAAACAGGCCATCACTGATCAGCAATTCCAGATCGCGGTGCGTTGCCGAGATCAGCCTGACATCAACGGCGATTGGCTTGCTGGCTCCCAGCGGGCGCACTTCGCGCTCCTGCAGCACGCGTAATAGCTTGACCTGCAGGGCAAGCGGCATATCCCCGATTTCATCCAGAAACAAGGTGCCGCCATCGGCCTGGGCAATCAGCCCCTGGTGGCGCGCTGCCGCCCCGGTAAAAGCGCCCTTCTCATGACCGAACAACTCGCTCTCCAGCAAGTTGTCCGGAATGGCCGCGCAATTGACTGCAATAAACGGCTTGCCTGCCCGTGGACTAGCGCGATGCAATGCCCGGGCCAGCACTTCCTTGCCGGTACCACTTTCACCGCGAATCAATACACTGGCATCCGTGACAGCAACCAGACGCGCCTCGGCCAACAGCTCATCCATCAAAGGACTGCAACTGACCACCTCTGCGCGCCAGGTATCCTGCTCATCATGCGACAAGGCAGGCGCAGACAACTGCAACGCCTGAGACACCTTGCTCAGCAGGGCGGCACTGTCAAATGGCTTCACCAGATAACCGAACACGCCGCGACTTACCGCCTCCACCGCATCAGGCACTGTGCCATGAGCAGTCAGGATGATCACCGGCAAGGACGGATAACTCCGTTTCACCTGCTCGAACAAGGCCATGCCATCCATTCCCGGCAAGCGCCAATCGGTCAGTAACACATCCGCTCTGCGCACAGCCAGGGCGCTCAGTGCGGCCTCGGCCGAAGCTGCCTTGTCCACCAGATAACCTGCTGCCTCCAGACGCAAACCAAGTAGGTGCAGCAAGTCCGCATCATCATCCACCAACAGAACACGCCCGACATGCATCATGGTTGTATCTTCTTTTTGCTGGCCTTGTTGACCATGGATTGTTCAATCAGACGCAAGGCTTCCAGCTTGGCCGCCAGCTCATCGGCACGATGTTGCTGCTCGGCTAGCTGGGCATTGCTTCTTTGCATGGCATCCTCATGTCGCTTGCGCTCATTGAGCAGACTGCCCAGCAAGATGGACAAGCCCGACAAGCCTTCTGCCGGCTCTTGCCGCAACTGCTCATTCGCCTTGTCCAGTTGGCTGCGCAATGGCTCAATCCTGGACTCACCATTCAGCCATTGTTGTGCTACATAGCGCAGGCGCTCGCCGGCGCAAGCATCTTTCCCGGGCAAGGCACTATCACGACTACGCCGCAGGCTGCCCAGGACAGCCTCTGCATCCTGACAGTTGCGAGACTGACTCTTCCAGGCAACTACCCCACCGGCATCGCGTGAGGAGTGTTCTGACCAACCAGCACATGCCGACAACTGGCTTAACAACAGCAAGGCAAAAATATTGTTACGCATCATGCGAATGCTCATTCAGGAAGTACATGGCCACCAGACACGGAAATGCGCCCCCTTGGCAGCAGGCAAGGATTCAACATCGCCTCCCATCAGTTGGGCAAAGGTTTTCACCATGGTCAGCCCGATACCGCTACCCGGAGCCTCCCCGACTGGAGCAGGCCCACTATAGAAGGGCTGGAAAACCAGTGTGTGATTTTCAGGCGCAATTCCTGGCCCCTGATCAATGACCGCTACCCATGTACGATCAGCCTCCCTGCCGGTTGCAACGGAAATAACACCGCCAACAGGAGAAAACCGAATAGCGTTAGAAAGAAGATTATCAATAATGGTTCGGAATTTTTCACTATCGACCGGCACCTGCAAACTATCGTGCGACAGTTCCAGCGTGATGCGCTTTTGCTGCAACAAGGGACGCATGCTTGCCGCCGCATCCTCAATCAAGGCATGCAATTCATGCACACGCATGTCCAGAGGCTGTGCCAGCCAGTTGGCGGCATCATGCCGCAACAAGGCATCCACCCGCTGACGTAACAAACGGGTATTGGACAAGGTGATCGCCACGATTTCCTGTTGCGAGGGCAGCAAGGGGCCGGGAATCTGGTCTTGCAGCAGTGACGATGCCTCCTGAATAGCCGCCAACGGGGTTTTCAGCTCATGCGAGACATGACGGAAAAAATCCGCCTTATCCTCTTCCAGCCGGGCAAGTCGATGATCCAGCTCACCCAGGGCAGCAGCCAGCTGCACGATGTCGGCCGGAGCCGACATCAACCAGCTCTGACCACGCACTCCCTGAGAAAGGGCGGCAATTTTACCGCGCAGCTGCTGCAGGGGCCTGACCAGCAGCCAAGCCAGTAGTAATCCGGAAAACACGGCAAGGCATAATGACAGGATGGCCACCCGGTCAGCCTGTTGACGCTTTTCCCGCAAATTGCTGTCCCACTGCTTGCGCTGTACCTCACCCAATTGCCGGATACGTGACTCCAGCGCCGCTCCCAAACCGGACAGCGACTCATACTGTGCGGACCACGCCGCAACAGGATGTTCACCACCATCCAGCAAGGCCAGCGATTGCTTCCCCCACTCCGATAATGCCCGTCCGAGTCTGCGCAAACCGGCATCATCCTGCCGCTCCAGCCTGGCCGCCAGCTGCATCAGTGCGCTCAAGGCCTCTTTGCCAACCTGGGAATAGCTCTCCTCACGCAAAACATTCCACTGGCGTGTCGAGCGCTCAAACAGCTCACCCTGACTGGAAAATATGCGTATGGATTCGGAAAGTAGCAGGGCCTGACGCTGATTCTGGTCCACTTGTTCCGCCAACTGCTGCAGATGCCACCAGGTTTGCACCAGTGCCAACGAGGGAATCAGCGTCACCACGAACAAGCTAGCAACCAACAGCGACTTGAAAGACAGATGGCGCAATAGCATGAACACTCCAGACACGAAGATGAAGCCATTGTCCAACAGCACGGCTTGTCTTCACAAATCAAAGCAGCAGTCGCTGACAGATTGACGATAATCGGGCGCATGCCGCAGCCCAAATGCACAAAGCCCAGCTCGTTTGAGCTGGGCTTCGAAGGGGGAGTCTGGCAGTGTCCTACTTTCACATGGCGAATGCCACACTATCATCGGCGCTAAGGCGTTTCACGGTCCTGTTCGGGATGGGAAGGCGTGGGACCACCTCGCTATGGCCACCAGACATAAACTGTCAACAAACTAAAAGAAGCTTTGTCATCCAGACATCGTCTGAATCACTGAATTAATTAGATTGGGTCTTTGATCGCGTCGCACACTCACTATCCATCCGGCCTCGGTTTCCCAAGCCACTCAAATGATAGGATCAAGCCTCACGAGCAATTAGTATCGGTTAGCTTAACGCCTCACAGCGCTTCCACACCCGACCTATCAACGTCCTGGTCTCGAACGACTCTTCAGGAGGGTCAAGCCCTCAGGGAAGTCTCATCTTCAGGCGAGTTTCGCGCTTAGATGCTTTCAGCGCTTATCTCTTCCGAACTTAGCTACCCGGCAATGCCACTGGCGTGACAACCGGTACACCAGAGGTTCGTCCACTCCGGTCCTCTCGTACTAGGAGCAGCCCCCGTCAAACTTCCAACGCCCACTGCAGATAGGGACCAAACTGTCTCACGACGTTTTGAACCCAGCTCACGTACCACTTTAAATGGCGAACAGCCATACCCTTGGGACCGGCTACAGCCCCAGGATGTGATGAGCCGACATCGAGGTGCCAAACACCGCCGTCGATGTGAACTCTTGGGCGGTATCAGCCTGTTATCCCCGGAGTACCTTTTATCCGTTGAGCGATGGCCCTTCCATTCAGAACCACCGGATCACTATGTCCTGCTTTCGCACCTGCTCGACTTGTCGGTCTCGCAGTTAAGCTACCTTTTGCCATTGCACTATCAGCACGATTTCCGACCGTACCTAGGTAACCTTCGAACTCCTCCGTTACACTTTGGGAGGAGACCGCCCCAGTCAAACTGCCTACCATGCACTGTCCCCGATCCGGATAACGGACCAAGGTTAGAACCTCAAAGGGGTCAGGGTGGTATTTCAAGGTCGGCTCCACAGGAACTAGCGTCCCTGCTTCAAAGCCTCCCACCTATCCTACACAAACCACTTCAAAGTCCAATGCAAAGCTACAGTAAAGGTTCACGGGGTCTTTCCGTCTAGCAGCGGGGAGATTGCATCTTCACAAACACTTCAACTTCGCTGAGTCTCAGGAGGAGACAGTGTGGCCATCGTTACGCCATTCGTGCGGGTCGGAACTTACCCGACAAGGAATTTCGCTACCTTAGGACCGTTATAGTTACGGCCGCCGTTTACTGGGGCTTCGATCAAGAGCTTGCACCCCATCACTTAACCTTCCAGCACCGGGCAGGCGTCACACCGTATACGTCCACTTTCGTGTTGGCACAGTGCTGTGTTTTTGATAAACAGTCGCAGCCACCGATTCTCTGCGACCTGTCGTAGCTCCCACCGCAGGGTGTTCACCACAACAGGCATACCTTCTCCCGAAGTTACGGTATCAATTTGCCGAGTTCCTTCTCCTGAGTTCTCTCAAGCGCCTTAGAATTCTCATCCTGCCCACCTGTGTCGGTTTGCGGTACGGTTCTTGTGTAGCTGAAGCTTAGTGGCTTTTCCTGGAAGCGTGGTATCAGTCACTTCAGGTCCGTAGACCCTCGTTATCACTTCTCGGCGTTAAAGAAGGGCGGATTTGCCTACCCTTCACGCCTACCGGCTTGAACGACCTATTCCAACAGGCCGCTGACCTAACCTTCTCCGTCCCCACATCGCACTACACAAAAGTACGGGAATTTTAACCCGTTTCCCATCGACTACGCTTTTCAGCCTCGCCTTAGGGGCCGACTCACCCTACGCCGATGAACGTTGCGTAGGAAACCTTGGGCTTTCGGCGAGCGGGCTTTTCACCCGCTTTATCGCTACTCATGTCAGCATTCGCACTTCTGATATCTCCAGCATCCCTTACGAGACACCTTCACAGACCTACAGAACGCTCCCCTACCATCTGCACTTACGTGCAAATCCGCAGCTTCGGTTATCAGTTTGAGCCCCGTTACATCTTCCGCGCAGGACGACTCGACCAGTGAGCTATTACGCTTTCTTTAAATGATGGCTGCTTCTAAGCCAACATCCTGGCTGTCTGGGCCTTCCCACTTCGTTTACCACTTAACTGATCATTTGGGACCTTAGCTGGCGGTCTGGGTTGTTTCCCTCTTGACGATGGACGTTAGCACCCACCGTCTGTCTCCCATGCTCGCACTTTCCGGTATTCAGAGTTTGCCATGGTTTGGTAAATCGCAATGACCCCCTAGCCATAACAGTGCTTTACCCCCGGAAGTGATACATGAGGCACTACCTAAATAGTTTTCGGGGAGAACCAGCTATCTCCGAGTTTGTTTAGCCTTTCACCCCTATCCACAGCTCATCCCCTAGTTTTGCAACACTAGTGGGTTCGGACCTCCAGTGCGTGTTACCGCACCTTCATCCTGGCCATGGATAGATCACTCGGTTTCGGGTCTACGCCCAGCAACTAAGACGCCCTATTCGGACTCGGTTTCCCTACGCCTCCCCTATGCGGTTAAGCTTGCTACTGAACGTAAGTCGCTGACCCATTATACAAAAGGTACGCAGTCACCCCTTGCGAGGCTCCCACTGTTTGTATGCATCCGGTTTCAGGTTCTATTTCACTCCCCTCCCGGGGTTCTTTTCGCCTTTCCCTCACGGTACTGGTTCACTATCGGTCGATCACGAGTATTTAGCCTTGGAGGATGGTCCCCCCATCTTCAGACAGGATTTCGCGTGTCCCGCCCTACTTTTCGTATGCTCAGTACCAAGAATGAAATTTCGTGTACGGGGCTATCACCCACTATGGCGGACATTTCCAGGTCCTTCCACTATCTCAATCTTTATCACATACAGGCTATTCCGCGTTCGCTCGCCACTACTGACGGAATCTCGGTTGATTTCTTTTCCTCGAGTTACTTAGATGTTTCAGTTCACTCGGTTCGCTTCCACGTACCTATGTATTCAGTACGGGATACCCTTGCGGGTGGGTTTCCCCATTCGGATATCGCGGGATCAAAGCTCTATTGCCAGCTCCCCCGCGCTTTTCGCAGGCTTACACGTCCTTCATCGCCTGTGATCGCCAAGGCATCCACCAGATGCACTTAGTCGCTTGACCCTATCATTTCAGTAACCTGAGTTACCAATCCGACAGGATTGTGTTTGTGCGACATGTCACACCGCCCCTTTTGGTATGGCGACATGACATTAGATACAATCAAATTCCCAAGATGACGATTTGTCCCACATACAGAATTAACTGCAGGTGTTTCATCTCGCCGTCTAATTAATTCGGCTTCTTCAGTTTGTTAAAGATCGGGCATTGTCTACACAACGCAAACAAAAATCCACGCAGCAATCAATCATGCTGTGTGCGCTTTTGTTTGCACTGTAAGGTGGTGGTGGAGGATGACGGGATCGAACCGACGACCCCCTGCTTGCAAAGCAGGTGCTCTCCCAACTGAGCTAATCCCCCAAACTGGTGGGTCTGGAAGGACTCGAACCTTCGACCCCTGCGTTATCAACACAGTGCTCTAACCAGCTGAGCTACAAACCCAGTCAAACCCTTAAAATCTCGAATAACCGATAGGCTGTGAATACTTGACGATCGCCTTCTCTAGAAAGGAGGTGATCCAGCCGCAGGTTCCCCTACGGCTACCTTGTTACGACTTCACCCCAGTCATGAATCCCACCGTGGTAAGCGGCCTCCTTACGGTTAGCCTACCCACTTCTGGTGAAACTCACTCCCATGGTGTGACGGGCGGTGTGTACAAGACCCGGGAACGTATTCACCGCAGCATGCTGATCTGCGATTACTAGCGATTCCGACTTCACGCACTCGAGTTGCAGAGTGCGATCCGGACTACGATCGGTTTTATGAGATTGGCTCCACCTCGCGGCTTGGCTACCCTCTGTACCGACCATTGTATGACGTGTGAAGCCCTGGTCATAAGGGCCATGAGGACTTGACGTCATCCCCACCTTCCTCCGGTTTGTCACCGGCAGTCCCATTAGAGTGCTCAACTGAATGGTAGCAACTAATGGCAAGGGTTGCGCTCGTTGCGGGACTTAACCCAACATCTCACGACACGAGCTGACGACAGCCATGCAGCACCTGTGTTACAGCTCCCTTTCGGGCACCAATCCATCTCTGGAAAGTTCTGTACATGTCAAGACCAGGTAAGGTTTTTCGCGTTGCATCGAATTAATCCACATCATCCACCGCTTGTGCGGGTCCCCGTCAATTCCTTTGAGTTTTAACCTTGCGGCCGTACTCCCCAGGCGGTCAACTTCTCGCGTTAGCTACGCTACCAAGGATTCAAACCCCCAACAGCTAGTTGACATCGTTTAGGGCGTGGACTACCAGGGTATCTAATCCTGTTTGCTCCCCACGCTTTCGTGCATGAGCGTCAGTGTCATCCCAGGGGGCTGCCTTCGCCATCGGTATTCCTCCGCATCTCTACGCATTTCACTGCTACACGCGGAATTCTACCCCCCTCTGACGCACTCTAGCTGTGCAGTCTCCAATGCAGTTCCCAGGTTAAGCCCGGGGCTTTCACATCAGACTTACACAACCGCCTGCGCACGCTTTACGCCCAGTAATTCCGATTAACGCTTGCACCCTACGTATTACCGCGGCTGCTGGCACGTAGTTAGCCGGTGCTTATTCTTCAGGTACTGTCATCCCCCAGCGATATTAGCGCTAGGGATTTCCTCCCTGACAAAAGTCCTTTACAACCCGAAGGCCTTCTTCAGACACGCGGCATGGCTGGATCAGGCTTGCGCCCATTGTCCAAAATTCCCCACTGCTGCCTCCCGTAGGAGTCTGGGCCGTGTCTCAGTCCCAGTGTGGCGGATCATCCTCTCAGACCCGCTACTGATCGATGCCTTGGTGAGCCTTTACCTCACCAACTAGCTAATCAGACGTCGGCCGCTCGAATAGCGCAAGGTCTTGCGATCCCCTGCTTTCCTTCTCAAAGCGTATGCGGTATTAGCTATCCTTTCGGATAGTTATCCCCCACTACTCGGCACGTTCCGACGCATTACTCACCCGTTCGCCACTCGTCAGCGGAGCAAGCTCCCTGTTACCGTTCGACTTGCATGTGTAAAGCATGCCGCCAGCGTTCAATCTGAGCCAGGATCAAACTCTTCAGTTCAATCTCATAGCAAATTTCTGGCACGCAAGATCAAAGAATAAACAAGTACTTCTTGGACTGTTTACTTTTTCTCTCGCAGTGCAAGTGTGGCTTTCGCCAAGCACTCACACCTATCGGTTATTCTGTTTTTTAAAGAGCGGTGCAGGTCGCTGCGTTTCGTTTCCGTCGCTGCGTTGTCTGCTGAGGAGGCGAACTATACCGCCCTGACCCACCCTCGTCAACACTTTGTGCGAAGAAATCTGCAGGATTTGCCAAAATTCCGTCGCGCAGACCGCTAAGTCACTGAACGGTAATACTTTATGAAATACGGGTTTCGTGACTGTTTTGCTGCGGGTGCACAGTCAATGCTCGACTCACATCCCTTCCGGCACCGACCGGCCGTGAAAACTGGCGCAAAAAGCTAGTCTCAGCACCGACACAGGCAGCAAAAAGCCCGGCTGGGCCGGGCTTTTTGCTGAGTCAGCCATTTCTCATACCAGAGAGGGCTGTCCACATAACAGCTTACTGACTGTCCGGCTTCTTGGTATTTCGGCTACGGCCGCGCGGTGCAGATGGTACCGCTGCCTCAGAACTTGCAGCCGGCTTACGGCGCGAACGCGGAGCAGGTACAACGGCATCCCCCGCAGACTGCGCAGCGACGGAACTTCCCGCAGGCTTGCGTCGTGCGGCTGTCGACTTCGCTGGCTCACCTTTCACAGGCGGTCGAGGATCAACCGGTGTTGGCACCGCTGCCGGTTTACGCTGATTCCTTGCCTTGCCGGATGCTGCCGACGCCGCTTGCGGAACAGCAGCGACACTATCTTGTCGGCTGGCAACATGTTTGCCATGCTGATTCCGACTACGCCCACCATGATTGGTCTGCTTGCGGGAGGATGTAGCAGTATGGCTTGCATGCTGTGGTTTCTCGCGTTTGCCACCAGGCGAAGCCATAACCGGCTGTGCTGTATCACGTACCAGTGCAAAATCAACCTGGGCATTTTCCAGATTGGCGCTCACCACTTTTACCGTCAGCGTATCGCCGAGGCGATAAGACATCCCGCTCTTTTCACCAACGATTGCCTGAATATCCTTGCGGAAGTGGAAGTAGTCCTTGCCCAATTCAGAGATATGTACCAGGCCTTCCACATAAACATCATCCAGCAACACAAATACACCAAAGCTGGTAACCGCACTAATCTTGCCTTCGAATACCTCTCCTACCTTGTCCTGCATATAGTAAGTCTTGAGCCAGGACTCGACGTCACGACTGGCATCATCCGCCCGCCGCTCTGTCATGGAGCAATGCATACCCAGCTGGGCCCACTTGCCGGGTTTGTATTTGCTGCCCTGCAATACTGCCTTGATTGAACGGTGAACCAGCAAATCCGGGTAACGGCGGATCGGTGAGGTGAAATGCGTGTAGGCATCATAAGCCAGGCCAAAGTGGCCATTATTGTCTGGTGTGTAGACGGCCTGCTGCATGGAGCGCAGCAACATGGTTTGCAGGACAGGCGCATCGGGACGGCCGTGAATCTGCTCAGCCAGCTTGGCATAATCCTTGGCTGTCGGCTTGTCGTTACCCGCAAGAGTAAGCCCAACCAACTGCAAGTAATTGCGCAGGTTCTCAAGTTTTTCTGGCGTAGGGCCTTCATGTACGCGATACAGGCATTTTTGCTTGCTCTTGAGCAGGAAGTCCGCCGCACAGACATTGGCCGCCAGCATGCACTCTTCAATCAAGCGGTGTGCATCGTTGCGGACCACCGGAACGATCTTGTCTATCTTGCCCTGCTCGTTGAAGATCATCTGGGTCTCAATCGAGTCAAACTCGATTGCACCCCGCTTGGCACGGGCTGCCAGCAAGACCTTGAACAAGCTGTAGAGTGTCTGGATATTCGGCAACAGCGGGTTATCTGTCCCATGCTGGATCCAGTCCCATACCTGGGTATAGGTCAGCCGTGCTTTTGAAAGCATGACTGCAGGGTAGAACTGATAGCGTTTGACTTCTCCCTTGCCATTGATTTGCATGTCACAAACCATGCACAGCCGCTCGACATCGGGATTCAAGGAACAGATGCCGTTTGACAGTGCTTCGGGCAGCATCGGGATAACACGGCGCGGGAAGTAGACGGACGTTCCGCGATTCACTGCCTCTTGATCCAGGGCATCGCCCGGCTGGACATAATGACTGACATCGGCAATGGCCACGATCAGCCGGAAACCCTTGCCTTGCTTCTCCGCATAGACAGCATCATCGAAGTCGCGTGCAGTTTCGCCATCAATGGTCACCAGCGGCAGATGACGCAAGTCGACACGATCCTTGGACAAGTCTTTTTTGCGTACTTTCTTGGGCGTGGACTTGGCTTGGGCTAATACCTCTGCCGGAAACTCATGCGGCAAGGCATGTTTGCGCAGCGCAATTTCAATTTCCATGCCCGGATCAGCATAATTGCCCAGCACTTCCACAACCTTGGCTACCGGCTGTCGATAGGCATCCGGATATTGCAGGATTTCTACCATCACCACCTGGCCATGCTTGGCATCCTTCTCACTGCCTGGCTCGATGAGGATTTCATGCCGGATACGACGATCTTCAGGCGTGACGATCCATACCCCACGTTCCTGATGAATACGCCCTACCAATTTGCTGAATGCATGATCCAGCACCTCGACAATTTTGCCTTCCTGCCGGCCACGACGGTCAACGCCGGAAGGACGGACCAGTACGCGGTCGCCATGCATGACTTTTTTCATTTCACGCTCAGGCAGGAAGATATCCACCCCACTGCCTTCACCTTCATCCGGCAGAGCGAAACCAAAACCGTCACGGTGACCGGAAACCTTGCACTTGATCAGATCCAGCTTTTGAGCTGCACAAATCGCGCCTTTACGATTGATGATCAGCTGACCTTCACGCTCCATGGCCAGCAGGCGGCGCTCAAAGAAGCCCAATTCGGTATTCTTGATAGACAACATGGCGGCCAGTTCTTCCGGAAACATTGGCACACCGTTATTTTCCAGAAGTTGCAGAACGAACTCCCGGCTGGGTAAGGGATTGGAATATTTGAGTTTTTCTCGTTCCAAGAAGGGATCCTGCAAACGCAGGGGAATGTTTTTTTGTTTTTTTGCAGATTGGGCCATTGACACCCTCAGAAACTTGTTTATAATTCGCATCTCGTTGCAGCAAGACAGCAACTGAATGATACAGCAAAGCAGTGCCCAGGTGGCGGAATTGGTAGACGCACTAGGTTCAGGTCCTAGCGCCCGCAAGGGTGTGGAAGTTCGAGTCTTCTCTTGGGCACCAACAAACTGTATTGTATAGTGCTTGTTCAGCTTGTAGCAGAAAATTTGGTTTGCCCAGGTGGCGGAATTGGTAGACGCACTAGGTTCAGGTCCTAGCGCCCGCAAGGGTGTGGAAGTTCGAGTCTTCTCTTGGGCACCAACAATTTTTAGAATCAGCATTTACTGCTGGTTTGCAGTACGACAATTTGCTTTGCCCAGGTGGCGGAATTGGTAGACGCACTAGGTTCAGGTCCTAGCGCCCGCAAGGGTGTGGAAGTTCGAGTCTTCTCTTGGGCACCAATAAAAAGCCGTTGATCTCTGATCAACGGCTTTTTCCATTTCTGCGCAGATAATTTCATTGCGCTTGCTTTTTGCTACCCTCCCCGCGCACTGCCAGTGCAGCACCCGCATTACGATCCAGCCGCCAGAAAAATGCGACCGAAAACAAAGTCAGCATGCCCATCGCCAGAAAAGACCAGGCAAAATCGCTGCCTTGCAAAGTACCATGTCCTTGCAAGCCCGCAGTCGTCTGCAAAATGATGGCTGCAAAAGTCACACCAAACCCAGCTGCCAATTGCTGCGCCACGCTGGAGAGGCTGGTTGCATGGCTCATGCGCGCCTGTGCCACGTCAGCAAAGGCAATGGCGTTAAGACTGGTAAATTGCAAAGAGCGCAGAAAACCACCCAGTACAAACACCAGCAGCATCACCCAGTGCGGTGTTTCGGGACGAAACAACCCGTACACCGCCATGGACAAGGCGACCAGTACGGCATTCCAGGTCAGCACTTGCCTGAAGCCAAAGCGTTCGAGCACGCGAGATACAATGGTTTTCATGAAAATGGCACCAACTGCGGTGGAACAAGTCAGCAAGCCCGATTGAAAAGGCGTGTAGCCAAAACCAAGCTGCAACATCAAGGGCAGCAGGAAAGGGGTGGCACCTATCCCCATGCGGATGAGAAAGCCCCCCCAGACACTGGCATGAAAAGTTGGCAAGCGCAGCAAGGATAGGTCGAGCAAGGGTTCATTTACCCGGCGGTAATGCAGCAAGTAAGCCAGCAACATCACTCCTCCAGCCATACTGACGGCCAAAGAAAGGTTGGCAGACAACATATGCTTGCCCTCGGTAGCCAGCCCCAGCATCAGCATGGACAAGCCCACTCCGCTCAAGAAAAAGCCGGTCTTGTCCAGTGCCGGTACATTTTCATCCCGCAGATTCTCAATGTAACGGCCAGCGAGCACCATGCCTAACAGGCCAATGGGAATATTGATGAAAAATATCCAGCGCCAATGGAAATACGTGGTGATAAACCCACCCAATGGTGGCCCGATAACAGGGCCCAGCAAGGCAGGAATGGTGAGGTAACTCAACGCCCGGACCAGTTCATCCTTGCGCGTTGTGCGCAAGATGACCAGTCGTCCCACAGGCACCATCATCGCTCCGCCCATGCCCTGTACAAAGCGCGCCAGGACAAATGACTCCAGCGAGCCACTGAAGCCGCAAAGGATGGAACCCGCCATGAAAACCAGGATGGCCGAGCGGAAAATGCGGCGTGCGCCGAAACGGTCCGCCATCCAGCCGCTGACGGGGATAAAGACAGCAAGGCTGACCAGATAGGAGGTCAGCGCCAGCTTGAGCGCCACCGGATCAACCTGCAAATCCTGTGCAATGGCGGGCAAGGAGGTGGAAATAACCGTAGCATCCATGTTCTCCATGAATAATGCGGTCGCAATGATGAGCGGCGTCAGCATGCTGCGGGCAAGAAGAAACTGCATGTCGTGTCAAAGCGGTAGAAAATCTGAATTCAGTCTAACAGCTTGACCCAAACCCACCGCAAGGATCTTACAAACAAGTGTTGCGGATGACGGAATAAAACAAGGCAGCACATAGCTGCCTTGTTTGTGATGACACATCCGGGGCGTTACTGCGCAGGTAACTGCAAGGCGTTGCTGAGGTCACCCATAGGGGCTGACCCATGAGCGCGCAAACCGGCATCACGTTCCAGTACGCCAGGCAAAGGTTGCAACTCAAAACGGCGCGTCAGGAAGCGCAGGATGGAGCCGGTATCGTATTGCGTGTGATCGACAAAGCCTTTGCGGGCATAGGGAGAAATGATGATGGCAGGAATTCGGCTACCCGGACCCCAGCGGTCACCTTGCGGGACCGGTGCATGGTCGTAGATGCCACCGTTTTCATCGTAAGTCACCACAATCAGCATGTTCTTCCATTGCGGGCTCTGCTGCAGACGGGCAATAACCTGGGCAATGTGCTCGTCGCCATCTGCCACGCTGGCATAACCTGCATGCTGGTTGACATTCCCTTGCGGTTTATAGAATGAAACTGCCGGCAGCTTCCCGGCTTGTGCAGCCTGGAGGAACTCTGCATCAAAATCCTTCAGGTGTGCCTGACGATTAGCCTGCCGGGTAAGCGGGTCAAAGTCGGCGTAATAGTTGAAGGGCTGATGATGAGGCTGGAAGTTAGGCGTACTGCCATTGTAGATATTGCTGCGCGCGGCGAGCGCAGCATTCCAGCCACCGGCATACCAGGCCCAGCTCACACCTTTGGCGCTCAGCCGATCCCCGATGGTCGGGCCGTTCTGGGCTGGCAAGGTGGTTGCCTTGGCAGTATCCGCATACTGACTTGCTCCGTTGGCAGCCGGGGCATTGCCACTGGGCTGATATAACGGCTGCATGGTGTTTACTGCATAGAACATGCCCTGCTGGTCTTTTGGCGTCAGGTTGCCATCATTCTTGTAGCTTGGTTTGCCCTCCAGAACCGATGGTTTGGCACTGGTGGCGGGAGTCAGCCGCAGGAAGTGTCCCTGTGCATCGGTGTCGATGGCCGAGATGGAATCGCGAGCCGGCGAGTCAGCTGCATCTGCATGCGGATATTGCGGAGCACAGGCGCAAATCAGGTACTGGTGATTGAGGAAGGAACCACCAAAGGCACCCATGAAGAAGTTGTCGGCCAGCGTGTACTGACGCGCCAGCTTCCACAAGGCCATTTTACTGCCATCGTAATACCCCATGCTCAGACCGCCGGCATCGGAATAAGTGGCAAACTTGTCGTTGGCACCACCATTGATCTGCATCTGGTTGTTATAAAAACGGTGAACCAGATCTCGTGTCGTGACATCCTGCGCAATCACGGTGCCGCTGCCCTGCACTCCTTTGGGATCATCCAGCTGGTACGGCCGGTTGGGCCAGCCCATGGTTTGTGCCTGGGACAAGGTGACTCGCTGCCCGGCTACCGTCAGCCCCCCCCAGGTCGGCGGTAATACAGGGAGCACGGAACCATCAAAATCCTTCTGCGGGATGTACGCACCACGCGAAGAGGGGTTCACCCCGGGTATGCCGTTTGCACCGGGAAACAGCCCGTACAAATTATCAAAAGCACGGTTTTCGGCAAAAATGACCACTACGTTCTGGATGGCATCAAGCGAGCCGGCAGTAGTCGGTGCCGCTACAGGCATGCTGTTACACCCCGCCAGAGCAAGGGTCAGCGCCATCGGTGCCAACAAGGACCTGGAAATTTTCATGTCTGTCTCCGTATGCTGAATACCAGCGATTGTCGCTGCGGCGTGTTGCAGCATGATGATGGATTAGAAACTGAAAATTATTGATGCGGCAAGCTGGCAGTTACTGGCCCTTGTACAGAGACTTAACGTCATCAGCCCGTGATGAAACTACGCTATGTTGCAACAATCCTGTCGTCGATCAAGCACCATGCACCACTCCACCACCCTGTTACGTATTTCCTTTTGGCTAGGCGGTTTTCTGCTGCTCGGCAGTCTTTGCGCATGCACACAAGCAGGCAAGCAAGCGCAAGTCAGCTCGATGGCCGGTATTTATGCAGTCAGTTCGATACCAGACAACCACCAGCTGACCCAGCTGGGACGCCAGCTGTTCTTTGAAACCACGCTGTCGGCCAATGGCAAGCAATCCTGTGCCAGTTGTCACAGCCCGGATCATGCTTATGGCCCTCCGGATGGCAAGTCGGCACAACTTGGCGGGCTGGATGGCAAGCAAATGGGTAACCGTGCCGTGCCGTCCCTGCGCTATTTGCAGACCGTACCGCCTTTTAGCGAGCACTTCCGCGACAACGATGGCAATGACAGTGAGGATGCTGGACCAACAGGGGGCTTTACCTGGGATGGTCGTGCTGCCAGCTTGCACGAACAGGCGTCCATTCCATTGCTGGCAAGCAATGAGATGGCCAATGCCAGCGCAGACCAGGTGGTGAAGCAGCTAGAAGGCAGTGCAAGTGCCAACGCCTTCATGGCAGTTTTCGGCAAGGATATTTTCCAGCATCCGGCACAAGCCTTCGACAAACTGGTACTGGCACTGGAGGTATTTCAGCAAAACCCGGCCGATTTTTATCCGTATAGCAGCAAATATGATGACTGGCTCCGGGGCAAGGCTGAACTGAGCCGTCAGGAGATGCGCGGCTTGCAAGTATTCAACAATCCGGACAAGGGCAACTGTGCCGCCTGTCATTTGAGTGAGCGCCAGGCCGATGGTGCTTTTCCGGCGTTTAGCGACTTTGGCCTGATTGCGCTGGGTGTACCACGCAATCGGCAACTGGAAATAAATCGGAATACGGCATTCCACGATATGGGTCTATGTGGACCGGTGCGCCAGGATATGCAGAAAGCAGAATACTGCGGGCTATTTCGGACCCCGTCCTTGCGCAATGTGGCCACACGCAAGGTGTTTTTCCACAATGGGGTATTCCATGATTTGCGCAAGGCGGTGGAATTTTATGCCAGCCGTGATACCCAACCGGAAAAATGGTACCCCGTCGCCAGCAATGGCCAGCCGGTGATGTTTGACGACTTGCCGACGGTTTATCATGGCAACATCAACCGCGATGCCCCTTTTAGCGGAAAAAAGGGCGCATCGCCGGCGCTTAACGCACAAGAAATCAACGACTTGCTGGCATTTCTCGGCACACTGACGGATGCAGATGCCCGCCCGGCACGCAGCGGGCCATAGGGGCCGCTCCGCTTACACATCCAGTCTGGGTACATCAGCCTGACCTAGTATGGCAGCCAGCACATCCACCACCAGTTGGTGGTCCTCGCGTTGTGGCAAGCCGGATACCACGACCGAGCCGACACACACGCCGCCTTCCAGCAGCAGCGGAAACCCGCCGCCATGGGTAGCGTAATCTGCCAATGGCAGTCCGTTCTTCTCCTGCAGGCTGGTTTGCTGACGCTGGCAATCCAGCCCGATGGCCAGTGAGCTGCGCTCGAACTTCTGCACCACATTATGCTTGCGCCTGGCCCAGTCCTCGTTATTGGCTGTGGCACCCGGCATCAGGCACTGAAAGCGCCTGGTCTGGTTGAGAGTAAGCACAATCGCCAGTGCGGCACCACGCCGTATCGCATCCTCCCGCAGACGGCAACCCACCAGCCACGCGGTATCCGCATCGAATTGCTTGAATTGCAGCAGGGCTTCCTACTGCGCAATGATCTGCAAATCCTGCTCGATACTCACAGCACCTCCTCCGCAGAGATTTCACGCCCCGACTCAGCGCTACGCACGGCGCGCTCCAGCCACTCCATCACGTTGGCGGCTTCGGCAGCAGGCACCGGATTACTGTCCTGCCCACGGATGGCCGCAGCAACACGCTGGTAGTAACAACGATAGTCACCAACCTGATTAGCCCATTGCGTATGACGGCTCACATCACCTTCAGCCACGATCAACTGCCCCGGCAGAGGGTCATTGCCCCATCCTTCTGCGCCCACAGCCTTGCCCTGCTTCAAGTCCGACTCCTGCGTATCCAGTCCGTATTTGACGTAGCTGGCCAGATCGCCATGCACCGCATAGCGCGGGATACCGCCACTCACCAGGCATGAGCCATGCAATACCACGTGCGTTGCCGGATAGCGCAATTGCACATGGAAATAATCCGTTGCCTTGGCGCCCTGACGCTGCGTGGCAAGAAAGGCGGTAACTCCCAGAGGACGCCCGAACAACAATAAGGCCTGATCCAGCAGGTGCGGACCCAGGTCGTACCACAAACCACTACCGGCCCCGCCCTGCTCACGCCAGCGCTGTCGTACTTCAGGGCGGTAGCGGTCAAAGTGCGAGGCAAACTGGCTGATCTGCCCCAAGCGGCCACTTTCCACCAACTGGCGTAGGGTCAGAAAATCTGCATCCCAGCGACGATTATGGAAAACGGATAACAACACGCCCTGCTGCTTTGCCAGCTCATCCAGCTCTCTTGCCTCGCTTAGCGTGACGGTAAACGGCTTGTCGACGACAACATGCTTGCCAGCCAGCAGCGCAGCGCGTGCCTGTTCGAAATGCAAGTCATTAGGGGTGGCAATCACAATCAGGTCGACCGCTGCATCTTGCAAAGCCTGTTCAAGCGAGGGCCAGCACCGTGCATCAGGCCAGTCAGCCTGCAACTGCTCGGGCTTGCTGCTGACAATCCCGTACAGGCGCAGGTCCTGGCAGGCGGCAATCAAGGGAGCATGGAAGGTTTTACCGGCATAACCATAGCCAAGCAGTACGGCATTCAAAGGTGTGCTCATGTCATTTCCAGGGGGAGGCAAGGCAGGTGAATCACGCGCTGGAGAGAGACTGCATCCAGGGTGTTAGCGCTATCATGCCAGCACTGATGCATAAAAAAAACCCACCGTATGAGGTGGGCTTTTTTGGATCAGGCCAGGATTACAGGCCGTAAGGATGACGCAGTACGATGGTTTCTTCACGGTCAGGACCGGTGGAAACGATATCGATCGGTGCACCACATACTTCTTCGATACGCTTCAGGTAAGCCTGGGCGTTAGCCGGCAGGTCTTCCCAGCGCTTCACACCAACGGTGGAATCCGTCCAGCCCGGCATGGTTTCGTAAACCGGTTCGCACTTGGTAACCGCATCGGAACCGAAGGGCAGAATGTCAATCTTCTTGCCATCGAGCATGTAGCCGGTGCACAGCTGGATTTCTTCCAGGCCGTCCATCACGTCCAGCTTCATCACGCACAGACCGGACACACCGTTGATCTGGATGGAACGCTTCAGCGCAGCGGCATCGAACCAGCCACAACGACGCGGACGACCGGTAACCGAACCGAACTCGTTACCACGCTTGGCCAGGAATGCGCCAATTTCGTTTTCCTGTTCGCTCGGGAAGGGACCGGAACCCACGCGGGTGCAGTAGCCCTTCACGATACCCAGCACGTAGCTGAGCATTTGCGGCGGAACGCCTGCACCCGGTGCTGCGGCACCAGCCACGCAGTTGGACGAGGTGACGAAGGGATAGGTACCGTGGTCGATATCCAGCAGGGTGCCCTGGGCACCTTCAAACAGGATGGGCGTACCGGCCTTGTCCATGTCGTACAGTGTGCGGGACACATCAGACACCATCGGCTTGATGCGCTCGGCCAGCTTCATGGTGTCAGCCAGGATGACTTCATAACTTACCGGGGCTGCCTTCAGCAGATTGGTCAGCAGGAAGTTGTAGTACTCAACGTTTTCCTTCAGCTTGGAGGCAAAACGTTCCGGATTGAACAGGTCGATCACCTTCAGTGCGCGACGGGCTACCTTGTCTTCATAGCAAGGGCCGATACCGCGACCGGTAGTACCGATCTTGCCAGCACCCAGCGCGGCTTCGCGCGCCTGATCCAGCGCCACGTGGTAAGGCAGGATCAGCGGACAGCCTTCGGCAATCTTCAGACGGGCCGAGGCATTCACGCCAGCAGCTTCCAGTTCGTCGATTTCCTTCAGCAGTGCCTCAGGCGACAGCACCACGCCATTACCGATGAAACATTCCACGCCTTCACGCAGAATGCCGGACGGAATCAGACGCAGTACGGTTTTCTTGCCATTCACCACCAGAGTGTGGCCCGCATTGTGACCACCCTGGAAACGTACCACAGCACGTGCGTGGTCGGTCAGCCAGTCAACGATCTTGCCCTTGCCTTCATCACCCCATTGGGTACCGATCACGACAACATTCTTGGACATTGGAAAAACCTCTTCTTCAGTCAAACTAAAAATCAGTTAAAGGGGACGATCTGCCAGCCGTCAGCGGCCGGAACCAGTTCACGGTTGCAGCCGATGGCCTCGGCTGATTCCCCCAGATAATCAATGATCACGACTTCGCCGCCGGCGCGCAGGCGCTCGACTTCTGCCTGTGCCGCTGGCAGATGGCGATTGGAAACGCGGATGCCCATGGCACTGCCGCGTTCCGGCAGGATCTGGATCAGATCACGCAGATCCAGACTGAAACCTGTTGCAGGACGAGCACGGCCAAAGCGACGACCGACATTGTCGTAGCGGCCACCACGGGCCAGTTCTACCGCCCAGCCCGGGGCATAGGCGGCAAAAATCAAACCGGTATGGTAGTGCGTGCCGCGCAGCTCGGACAGATCGAAGCTGATGGCAACACGGCCTTCAAAGGCACGGGCAATGGCAGTCAGCTGCATCAGTGCCAGTTCCACTTCCGGCAATGAAGGCAGGCGGGTACGCGCCTTTTCCAGCACGCTGGCCGGGCCGTAGAGTTCGGGCAGGGCCAGGAAGGCAGAACGATACGGTTCAGCCAGACCGGCAACCTGTTCGGCAATGCTGGCTGCATCCTTGTTTTGAAGGACGGCAAACAGCTCGCGCGTTGCCTGCGGTGACAAGCCTGCGGCATTGGCCAGACCACGGAAAATGGCGGTATGGCCGACGTCTAGACGCAGTTGCGGTACCTTGACCTGCTCCAGCGTGGACAACATCAGTTCGATGATTTCAATGTCCGCCTCGATACCGGCGTATCCATAAAGCTCGGCACCAACCTGCATGGGCTGGCGCGAGCTCATCAAACCGTTGGGACGGGTATGCACCACGCTACCGGCATAGCACAAGCGCGTCACACCGGTGCGATGGCCCAGCAGGTGAGCATCGATACGCGCCACCTGCGGGGTGATGTCGGCGCGCAACCCAAGCTGATGACCGGAGAGTTGGTCGTCCAGCTTGAAGGTTTTCAGATCCAGCGCGGTATCCCCTTCGGCGATCAGCGAATCGACATATTCGATCAGCGGCGGCAGGACCAGTTCATAGCCTGCACAGCGGAATTGTTCCAGCATCGCCGCCTTGGCAGACTCCACCTGGCGGGCAGTGGCGGGCAGAATGTCCGCAATGTATTCGGGTAACAGCCAGTTACGCATATTCCGTTTTCGACAAATAAAAGGCGGGATTCATCACCCCGCCCTGTTTACGGCAAACTGGCCGGGGTGTCCGGCCAGTCATGAAAACTGATTGTAGAATCAAGACAACGCTTACTTGCCCTTGCTGGCAGCCTGCGGGTTCTTGAAGTACTTGAAGAACTCGCTGTTCGGGTCCAGCACCATGACATCGCTCTTGTTCTTGAACGATTCCTTGTAGGCATCCATGCTACGCCAGAACGCGTAGAACTCCGGACTGCGGCCATAGGCTTCAGCATAAATTGCTGCTGCCCGGGCATCGCCAGCACCTTTCAGTTGCTGCGCCTTGTTGTAGGCCTCGGCAAGGATGACATCGCGTTGCTTTTCTGCTTCGGCACGGATGCGTTCAGCATCGGCAGCACCTTCGCTGCGCAACTGGCTGGCGACGGTACGACGTTCTGACTGCATGCGGTCATAGACAGAGTTACTTATTTTATCCGGAAAATCGACTCGTTTTAAGCGTACATCGAGAATTTCCACGCCTATTTTACGCGCATCTGCGTCTGCGCGCTTGCGAACCGTGTCCATCACCTCGTCCCGCTTGCCGGAAATCACGTCGGCAACCGTCTTCTGGCCAAACTCGGCGCGCAAGCCATCATTGATGGTTTGCTTCAGGCGGGCGACCGCTGCGGCTTCCGAACCAACGCTCTTGTAGAACTGTTCGACATCGACAATGCGCCATTTTACATAGCTATCCACCAGCACGTTCTTCTTCTCGCGGGTGTTGAACAGCTCTGGGGCTTCGGCATCGATAGTCAGCACGCGGCGGTCAAAATAACGCACATTCTGCAACAGCGGTATCTTGAAATGGATGCCCGGGGTAGTGATGATGCGGTTCACCTCGCCAAACTGGAAGACCATGGCGTACTGGCGCTGGTCGACAGTAAACAGCGACAGGCTGGCGATGAACAGGGCGGCAAGTACCGCGAGCAAGGTTGGCATGAGTTTCTGCATGTCAGCGCTCCCCGCCGAGAATGTCACGGCTGCGACCAAAATCACGACCATTCTTGTTACCACGCACGGCAGGTGCTACCGGAGCCGCAGGCTGCGCTGCTGCAGGTGCCGATGCTGCACTGGCGGTAGCGGGTGCAGTTGGCGCCGTTGCTTGCATCAGTTTGTCCAGAGGCAGGTAGAGCAGGCTATTGCCGCCCTTCTGATCCACAATGACCTTGCTGCTGGCACTCATTACCTGCTGCATCATGTCCAGGTAGAGGCGGTCACGCATGACCTTGGGGGCCTTGTTGTATTCCGACAACACTTGCTTGAATCGGGAGGCATCGCCTTCTGCCTCCGCTACCACTTTCTGCTGGTAGGCTTCCGCCTCCTGCTCCAGTCTGGCCGCCATGCCCTTGGCTTTGGGCACTACATCATTGGCGTAGGCCAAACCTTCGTTGCGTAGCTTGTCCTTATCCTGACCTGCCTTCACGGCATCATCAAATGCGGCCAGAACCTGCTCGGGTGGCTGGACGGCATTGATGTTGACCTTGGCAATGCGCACACCCAGGCCGTAACGATCCAGAATGTCCTGGATCACTTTTTGTGCGTCTGCGGCGATCTGGGCACGACCTTCATTCAGGACAAAGTCCACCTTGTTGCGGCCGACAACTTCGCGGATGGCCGTTTCCGTAGCCTGCTTGACGATATCGTTGGCATTACGGTCGGCAGAGGCATTGTTGAACAGGAAGGCCTTGGGGTCCTTCACGTCGTACTGGACCGAGAGTTGCACATCGATGATGTTCTGGTCTGCCGTCAGCATCAGCGACTCTTCCGGCACCTTGTTCTTGGCATTGCTGCGATACCCGACTTCCACGCTGCGCAGTTCGGTCAGGTTGACGATTTCAGCTTTCTCAAACGGGTAAGGCAGGTGCCATTGCAAACCCGGATCGGTGACGCGGCTGAAACTGCCCATGCGTAACACCACCCCCTGCTCCTTGGCATCCACGACATAAAATCCGCTACCCAGCCATAGTGCCGCCAGGACACCGACCACGGCGATGGCTCCGCCCTTGAATGCTGCCTTGGGTTCCGGGCCAGGCTGGCCTCCTGCCGGAGGACGGGCACCAAGCAAACGTGCCAGCTTCTGATTGAGCTGGCGGAATACTTCGTCTAGATCCGGCGGTCCGTCACTGCCCTGACGTCCCCGGTTTGGATCATTCTGCGACATATTCGTCTTGTTCTTCATGTTGGTTATCAGGTGACTGCAAGCGTTCGGCAAGTGCTTCACGCAAGAGTTCCAGCCCTTCCCCGGTGAGCGCGGACAGACGCACGGCCTGGATTTCACCATGCTCGTCCCGTTCGATGTCCGCTGGCAGCTGGCGCAAATCAGTCTTGTTCCACACAATCAGCTGCGGCACGGACTCGGCGCCGATTTCAGCCAGCACCTTGTTGACTTCTTCGATCTGAACATCGCGCAAGGGGTTGGAAGAATCGACCACATGCAGCAACAGGTCAGCCTGGATGGTTTCTTCCAGCGTGGCACGAAATGCGGCAACCAGGGTATGTGGCAAATCCCGGATGAAACCGACGGTATCCGAAACGATGATGGATGTTTCGGTATTGAGAAACAGCTTGCGGCTGGTGGTGTCCAGCGTGGCAAACAACTGGTCCGCCGCATAGGCACGTGCCTTGGTCAGCGCATTGAACAAGGTGGACTTGCCTGCGTTGGTGTAACCGACAATGGAGACCGAGGCAATGCCGGTGCGCTGACGACCACGGCGCTGGGTATTGCGCTGCTTCTGTACCTGGGCCAGGCGTTCTTTCAGTGCCTTTACCCGATTGCCCAGCAAGCGGCGGTCGGTTTCCAGCTGGCTTTCACCCGGTCCACGCAGACCAATACCACCCTTCTGGCGTTCAAGGTGAGTCCAGCCACGCACCAGACGGGTAGCGATATGCGACAGTTGCGCCAGTTCGACTTGCAGCTTGCCTTCATGACTACGGGCGCGCTGGGCAAAGATGTCCAGGATCAGGCTGGTACGGTCGATCACACGGCATTGCAGCGCGCGTTCCAGATTGCGCTCCTGCGCTGGCGATAGCTGGTGATTGAAAATCACCACATTCGCACCGGTGGCCCTCACCATCACCCCAACCTCTTCCACTTTTCCCTTGCCGGCAAACAAGGCGGCATCCGGACGCTGGCGCTTGCCCTGGATGATGCCAGTGACAGTGACATTGGCAGAGCGAACCAGCTCGGCACATTCGGCAACATTTTCCTGATGATCCGGATCACCAAAATCCAGACAGACCAGCACAGCCTGGTCTCCAATATCGGGACGATCAAACACAGTATTCAAAACCGTTATAAAGGGTTGCGCTGCAACTGCTGAGCATGGCTGCAGCCGAACCTGGCATGAAAAAAGGCCGACAAACCGTGTCTGGATGACACAGTCTGGCGGCCCGTGGAGGATTCAGCGCTCGGCCCGATCAGGCGTCTTGCTGATCCTGCTTCTGACCCGGATGTTCGTGCGGGATATTAACCGGACGGGCCGGTACCACGGTGGAGATGGCGTGCTTATATACCATCTGGGTTACCGTGTTCTTCAACAGCACGACGTATTGGTCAAAAGACTCGACCTGACCCTGCAGCTTGATACCGTTAACCAGATAGATGGAAACCGGCACGTGTTCCTTACGCAGGATGTTCAGGAACGGGTCTTGTAACATTTGCCCTTTAGAGCTCATTCGTTTTCTCCGAATCGTTGATTGTTGTATTAAGTAATCTTTAAAACCCGGCTGGCATGCTTATTTTTAGCAGAAAAAAACCCAGCCTACTATTTTTTACCACTCTTGCCCCAGCGCACTTCCTTCTCGCGCCCACGCATCTTGGACATCGGCTTGGGCTTGGCTCTGGACTTTTCCTTGGATTCTTCGGTATCGAAGGGGTTTTCCGAGGTTTTGTACTGTACCCGCAGTGGCGTACCCTGCAGTTTGAACACCTTGCGGAAGGTATGTTCCAGATAACGCGTATAACTTGCCGGAATCGCATCCAGTGCATTGCCGTGAATGACGATGATGGGCGGATTCATGCCGCCCTGGTGAGCATAACGCATCTTGGGACGCATCAGGCCCGAACGCGGCGGAGCCTGACGCTCAACTGCAACATTCAGCACACGGGTGAGCTTGGGCGTGGCCAGTTTGACCATGGCGGCCTGGTAGGCTTCGTCGATGGACTTGAACAGATCAGCCACACCACGGCCTTCGATGGCCGAGATGTAATGGAACTTGGCAAAGTCGAGGAAGCTGATCTTGCGGGCGATATCCCGCTTGATGGTTTCCTTTTGCTCGAAATCCAGGTTGTCCCATTTGTTGACTGCCACCACCAGCGCCCGGCCTGCTTCCAGTGCAAAACCGGCAATGGTGGCGTCCTGTTCGGAAATGTCCAGCTGCGCATCCAGCACCAGTACCGCGACGTTCGCGTCTTCAATGGCCTTCATGGTCTTGATGACGGAGAACTTTTCAATCGCTTCGTTCACCTTGCCACGACGACGTACACCTGCGGTGTCGATAATGGTGTAGGTATGGCCTTCGCGTTCAAAATCAATATAGATGCTGTCACGCGTTGTCCCGGCCTGGTCGAAGGCGATGACACGCTCTTCACCCAGAATGGCATTCACCAGCGTGGACTTGCCCACATTCGGGCGGCCGATGACGGCAAACTTCGGGTGATAGCGGTCTTCTTCTTCCACTTCTTCCGGGAAGTCTTCCAGCACCATGTCCATCAGTTCGCGCACGCCGTCACCGTGTGCGGCGGAAATCACCAGCGGCTGACCCAGTGCCAGTTCGTGGAATTCCGCTCCGGCAATGGCATGGCTGATGCCTTCGGCCTTGTTGACCACCAGGAAAACCGGTCGGTCGATCTGGCGCAGCCGGTTGGCGATGATCTTGTCCTGCGGAGTGATGCCGGTACGGCCATCCACCAGAAACACCACCGCATCGGCTTCGTCGACCGCCTGCAGGGTTTGCTTGGCCATCTCGAACAGGATGCCTTCGTCGACCACGGGTTCGAAACCGCCGGTATCCACCACCAGATACGGTTTGCCCCCGACGCGACCGTGACCGTAATGGCGGTCGCGAGTCAGGCCAGGCTGGTCGGCGACCAGTGCGTCACGGCTACGGGTGAGCCGGTTAAAAAGGGTCGACTTGCCCACATTGGGACGGCCGACCAGCGCTACGGTAGGTTTCATTACAACATTTACTCAATGGACAGCAGCGACAGGCGGCCACTTGCCGCTTGTACCAGAGCAGAAGAGCCCAGGGACAGGGGCTGGGCGACAGTGCCTTCGCTACCTAGTTTCACACGGCCCACCAGGCTGCCATTTTCATTGGACAGCAGGTGGCCATAGCCTTCGCCATCGATCACCAGAACAAAACGTCCGAGCATGGCGGGGCCAGATACATTACGGAATTTCAGGGCATCCGTTTTCCACAGGTTGCGGCCGGTAGTACGGTCATAGGCCCAGACCGAACCGTTTTCCGCAGTGACATACAGCTTGCTGGCATCCAACGCGACGCCACGGCTGGAGGACAACTCGCGCGACCACATCAGGTTGCCGCCCTTGGCATCAAAGCAGGCTACTTTTCCCTGGTAGGCCACGGCACACACCTGACCGTTTTCGTAGACCGGACGACTGGTGATGTCGGTAATGCGTTCCAGTTCGGTGGCACCACGCGGGTTGGCCACTACGCCTTCCCACAGGGTATTGCCATTGGCGGGGCTGATGATGTCCAGCTTGCCGCCAGGCAGGCCTACCATGACAGCTTCATTACCAACGGCCTGCATGGAGCCGGTATTGCGAACCAGCAGCTGCGGCTGCGTGTGGGATACCGACCATTGCTGCTTGCCGTCACTCAGGCTGAAACCGGTCAGACGGCCGTCATTGCTGCGCACCACCACCATGCTGCCAGCCACCTGCGGTGCTTCCAGAATGACGCTGGTGAGCGACTGCTCCCACAGTACCTTGCCGCTGTTACGGTCGGCGGCCAGCAGTTTGCCGTCCAGCGTGCCGACGATGACAGTATCACCCGCTACAGCCACACCTGCGGAAAGACCGCGCTTGAGCGCGATGTCAGCCGTTTGGCGACCGGTCAGGGCATCCACCACACGGATATGACCATCGGCATCGGCAGAAACCACATTACCGTTGGCATAAACCGGTGTGAATGTGCCATCGGATGCAGCTTGTGACAGCGTCCACTTCACTTTCAGCGCCTGGATGGGCTTGATGTCCGCCAGCGGTGTGGGCTTGGCAGCGACAGAACCTTCAAACCAGCTGGCACAACCAGCCAGCAAGAAGGAGGAGAGTACAGCGGTAACCAGCAGTTGGCGGCGCATCAATTAGGCTCCCAGTGCGTCAAGTTTGGTCTGAATGAACTGGCGGTTGGGCGAGTCGCCTACCAGCTTGGCAAGCGCAGCCTTGTAGGCGTCACGAGCGGCAGCCTTGTCGCCCTTGGCAGTCTGCACATCGCCGCGCAAATCAAGGAACAGGGCATCAAAGGCTGAAGGATGAGCCTGACCCAGTTCGGCCAGGGCTGCATCGTAATGCTTCTGGTCGAGCTGGATGGTGGCCAGACGCAGGTGCGCCACGGCAACCATGGATTCGTCCTTCACGTTTTGCACCACCCAGCCCAGTTGGGCCTGTGCCGTGGCCGGATCGTTCTTTTCGAAGGCGACCTTGGCGGCAAGCAAGGCAGCATCAGCAGCGTAAGCGGTGCCGGCATAGTCTGCCTGCAACTGCGCGGCAGCCGATTTTACCTTTGCAAGGTCCTGCGTCTGGGCAGCCTGCTCGACATCGGCAAACACCACGGCAGCCTTGCTGGCCTGTGCTGCCTGATAGTAGCCATAGCCCTTGTAGCCCAGATAGGCCACGCTGATGGCCAGTACCGCACCACCAATCAGTTTGCCCCATTGTTGCCAGAAGGCCTTCATGGAGTCGATCTGTTCCTGTTCCTGCAAGTCGTACGCCATTGCGCACCCCCCTTATATCAAGCCTTGATCGCGGCAATGGTCGCGGCTACCTGGTCCAGCACCACGGTTTGCTGTGCTGCTTCGGCACGCATGGGCTTGACCACGGCCTGACCTGCCGCCATTTCGTTTTCTCCGATGATGACGGCAAATTCGGCACCGCTGCCATCGGCCTTTTTCATTTGCGACTTGAAGCTGCCTTCACCCAGGTGCTGAATGACGGACAGGCCGGCATGGCGCAACTGCTGTGCCAGTTTCATCGCATACATGGCTGCACCATCGCCCTGCTGCACGATGTACACATCCACACTGCGTGCCGCCGGCAACAAACCCTTGTCCTGCAACAGCAGCAGCACACGCTCCAGGCCCATGCCAAAACCGATGCCCGGTGCCGGCTTGCCACCCAGTTGTTCAATCAGGCCATCGTAACGGCCACCGGCACATACCGTGCCTTGTGCGCCCAGTTCGGTGGTGACCCACTCGAACACGGACTGATTGTAGTAATCGAGGCCACGGACCAGACGCGGGTTTTCGACAAAGTCGATGCCCAGCGCGCCAATCATGGCCTTCCAGCCTTCGTAATGGGCACGCGAAGCTTCACCCAGATAGTCGGACAGGCGCGGCGCATTGTTGGCCATTTCCTGCAATGCCGGGTTCTTGGTATCCAGCACGCGCAGCGGGTTGGTATACAAACGGCGTTTGCCGTCTTCATCCAGAATGTCGACAAAGCCTTCCAGATAGCTGATCAGCGCCTTGCGATGCGCTGCACGCTCTTCGGCATTGCCCAGCGAGTTGATTTCCAGACGGACATACTGGCTCAGGCCCAGGCGTTGCCACAGGTCGGCGGTCATCGCGATGATTTCGGCGTCGATATCCGGGCCGGCAAAGCCCAGTGCCTCGATGCCCATCTGGTGGAACTGGCGGTAACGGCCTTTTTGCGGTTTTTCGTGGCGGAACATCGGGCCCATGTACCACAGTTTCTGCGTGGTGTTATACAGCAGGGTATGTTCCACCACGGCACGCAAGGTACCTGCGGTACCTTCCGGGCGCAGGGTCAGGCTGTCACCGTTGAGGCTGTCGACAAAGGTGTACATCTCCTTTTCGACCACATCGGTCACTTCGCCAATGGCCCGGACAAACAGCGGGGTGGTTTCCACAATCGGTGTACGGATGTTCTGATAGCCATAGTCGGCCAGCAGCTTGCGCAATACGCCTTCAAAGTATTCCCATTGGTACGACTCGGCGGGCAGTACATCATTCATGCCCTTGATTGCCTGCAATTTTTGCGCCATTTGATGTTTTTTCTTGCTATTCGGTTGATCTTGCCAGTCTGTAGCTGCCTGCGCTCAGCGCTGCGGCAGGATGGGAATGGTGCGTGCAGCCGGTGTTTCCCGGCGCTTGCTGCCACCTTCACCAAAACGGCTGTGAACATAGTTGTTCACCAGCGCCATGAATTCTGCCGCGATATTGTCGCCTTTCAGGGTGACATCCTTCTGGCCATCCACATAGACCGGTGCCACCGGCACTTCACCGGTACCGGGCAGCGAAATGCCGATGTCCGCGAGCTTGCTTTCGCCCGGGCCATTCACCACACAGCCCATCACCGCTACCTTCATGTCCTCCACACCCGGATATTGCAAACGCCATACCGGCATCTGCTCGCGCAGGTATGTCTGGATCTGGTCGGCCAGTTCCTGGAAGAAGGTGCTGGTGGTGCGGCCACAACCCGGACAAGCAGTCACCAGCGGGGTGAAGCTGCGCAGGCCCATGGTTTGCAGCAGCTCCTGCGCCACCACCACTTCGCGGGTACGTGCTTCGCCCGGCTGCGGGGTCAGCGAAATACGGATGGTGTCGCCAATGCCTTCCTGCAACAGGATGGCCAGCGCCGCGGAAGAAGCCACGATGCCCTTGCTGCCCATGCCAGCTTCGGTCAGACCCAGATGCAGCGGAAAGTCGCACCGGCTGCCCAGATCACGGTAAACAGTGATCAGGTCCTGCACATTGCTGACCTTGCACGACAGCAGGATGTTGTCAGCCGGCAAGCCAAGTTCCATCGCCTTGTCGGCAGATTCCAGCGCCGACACGATCAGCGCTTCGCGCATCACCAGTTCCAGCGGCAAGGGTTGCGGCTTGCTGTTATTGGCATCCAGCATGCGTGCCAGCAGGGCCTGATCCAGGCTGCCCCAGTTCACGCCGATGCGTACCGGCTTGTCCAGCTCGGCCGCGGTGCGGATCATGTAGGCGAACTTGTCGTCCCCCTTGGCACCCTTGCCGACATTGCCGGGATTGATACGGTATTTGGCCAGGGCGCGGGCACAGTCAGGGTATTCCTTGAGCAGGCGTTCGCCATTGAAATGGAAATCGCCCACCAGCGGGACATGACACCCCATGTCGTCGAGGCGCTGGCGGATTTCCGCCACGCGCGCGGCAGCTTCCGGCGAGTTGACCGTGATGCGCACCAGCTCGGAGCCGGCCTGGGATAACTGGTAAACCTGTTCTACGGTGGCGATGGCATCTGCCGTGTCGGTATTGGTCATGGACTGCACCACAACCGGTGCATCCGACCCCACCATGACATGCCCCACGCGTACCTGACGGGTGGGGCGTCGCGCGATATTCACGCTATTCATGCAACAATCCGCATTTACTTGAGTTCAATTTTGGCAGTAGTGCCACGAATCTTGTCGGCCAGCGCAACCGGCTGGCCGTTAAAACTGAGTTCGACCTGGGCCGCATTGCCAATTTTCAGCTGGAACGGCGGCGTACCGCTCAACTCCTTGCTGCCACCTGCTTCCAGCGTGCCAAATTGCAGTTTCTTGCCGGTGGCATCAATGACCGAGATCCACGCTGCCTGTTTGGCACTGAGGCTGATCTTGCCGGTAGCGGCTGCCGGTGCCGCATCCGCTGCACTCGGGATACTGGCCTGTGGCTTGCTGGCCACCGGGGCCGGCTGGGTCACTAGCGCAGGGGCTGATGCTGCCGGTTGCGTAGTCTCTGCCGGGGCAGTTTGCGGGGCGGATGCTGCCTCGGCCTGCGGCAAGGGTGCCGAGGCTGAAGTAGCCGCCGAAGCTGCCTGTTCCGTCAGCATGGGTTGCAAGGTTTGCTTGCTGTCATCTGCCTTGCTGGCAGGCCGGGACAGTAACCAGACTGCAGCAGCAGCCAGTACTGCCAGCACCAGGACAATGATCAGCCATTTGCCGGCTTTGCCGCCTGGGGCCTGCATGTTATCCAGTGCGTTTGCCTGTGGCGCATGCGCCACGGCATCACCCTGCGCCTCATGCTTGACCAGGTTGACCACGTCGTTGACCGCAGATGGAAAATGCTGCTCAAGTTGCTGCATCAGGGGTTCCGGATCCACATGCAGAAAACGGGCATAGTTCCTGACAAAACCACGTACAAAAGTGCTACCCGGCAGTTGCTGGAAATCATCGTGTTCGATGGCTTCCAGTTGCCGGATGGACAGCTTGAGCCGGTCTGCCACTTCGCCCAGACTCAGGCCGGCACGTTCACGGGCCGCCTTGAGCACCGCACCGACGCCAAGCCCTGAGAGCTGACCATTTGCTTCCTGTTCCATCTTCAGCTTCCGCTCAACAGCATTTGAGTTTCTTTGGAGTCCGGGTATTTGTTTTTCAGCAGGGCCGAATATTCCGCCTCATGCGACCGGTCTCCCCCTTTTCTGGCAATCTGCACACCCAGCCACAGCACATCGGCACCGGGCGGGGTATTCCCGACAATTTTCAGCAGGCGGGAAAAATAAAAGGATGCCAGCTTGGCATTGCCCAGCTCCAGATGCAAGGCCGCCAGCTCACGTAGCGCCGGCGGATAGTCCGGAGCCAGTCGCAGTGCGGTCAGCAGGTAATCGTTTGCCTGGGTGGTCTCCCCCAGCTTGACACTGCAGCGGCCCATATTGAGGTAGGCGGTCTGTGGTGTCTGGTACAAGGGGTTGGCAATAGCCTTTGCCAGGTAGTCCATCGCTGTGCGCGGGTGGTCGTGCTCGCACAGGAACTGGCCGTAGTTGTTATTGGCCTCCGGACTGGATGGATCGACCTGCAAAGCCTTCAGAAAGTTCTTCTCGGCATCGGCATCCAGATGCATGAGATTGAAAATGTAGGCGCGCGTCAGATAGGCACCGGCAAAGCTGTCATCGGCTTCGACGGCTTCATTGGCAGATTCCAGCGCCACGGGCAGGTTGCCCATCGATGCATATTCAACGGCCAGCTGGCTGCGGATTTCCGCCAGTTTCCGGTTGGCCGGAGCGGCGAATGCGACACAGGCATACGCCAACAGGCTTGCTGCCATCCACACTCGCCACTTGATCATTTTTCATTCTCCTGTGCGATCTGCATCCATTTGACCTGACGGCGGGTCTTGTCCATCACCTGCCCCGCCAGTTGCCCGCATGCTGCATCGATATCGTCGCCACGGGTTTTTCTTACGGTAACCACGTAGCCCTGCTCCTGCAACATTTCCCGGAAAATCCGGATTGCATTATTGCTGGAGCGGTCATAGCCGGAATTGGGGAAGGGGTTGAACGGAATCAGGTTGAACTTGCACGGTACGTCGCGTACCAGCTCCAGCAACTGCCGCGCATGTTCCGGCCGGTCGTTGATGCCGTCCAGCATCACGTATTCAAAGGTGATGAAATCGCGCGGAGCCTTTTCCAGATAGCGCTGGCAGGCGGCCATCAGTTCCTTGAGCGGATACTTTTTGTTGATCGGGACGATTTCATCACGAATGGCATCGTTGGGGGCGTGCAGGCTGACAGCAAGCGCCACCGGACAGGCTTCGCGCAGGCGGTCCATCTGCGGCACCAGGCCGGAGGTGGACAGCGTCACCCGACGGCGGCTGAGGCCGTAGCCGTGGTCGTCCAGCATGATCTGCAGCGCACTGACCACATTGTCGAAGTTGGCCAATGGCTCGCCCATGCCCATCATCACCACATTGGACACCACCCGTTCGTTCTTCGGGGTGATTCCCATGGCCTTGTTGGCCCACCACAGCTGGCCGATGATTTCGGCGGTGGAGAGATTGCGGTTGAAACCCTGGCGGCCGGTGGAGCAGAACGTGCACTCCAGCGCGCAACCCACCTGGGATGACACGCACAAGGTGCCGCGGTCGTCTTCCGGAATGAACACGGTTTCCACACCGTTGCCGGTGCCGACGTCAAGCAGCCACTTGCGGGTACCATCACTGGACGCCTGCCCGGTCATCAGCGACGGTACGCGCACCTCGGCCCTCTCGTGCAGCTTGGCACGCAGGCTCTTGGCCAGGTCGGTCATCGCGTCGAAATCGTCTTCGCCCATCTGGTGCATCCAGCGCATCACCTGCTTGGCGCGGAAGGGTTTTTCACCCATGGCGGCAAAGTGTTCGGTCAGCTGGTCCAGATTGAAGTCGAGCAGGTTGGTTTTCATGCAGTCCTCGGTAAAACAGCGGCAGCCACAGGGCTGCCGCCAGATACATCCATTACGGCAAAACGAGATTAACGGGAGTAGATCTCGGAAGCGGCAAAGAAGTAAGCCACTTCGATGGCAGCGTTTTCAGCGCTGTCGGAGCCGTGTACGGCGTTAGCGTCGATCGATTCGGCGAAGTCGGCGCGGATGGTGCCGGCGTCAGCCTTTTTCGGGTCGGTAGCGCCCATCAGTTCGCGGTTCTTGGCGATGGCGTTTTCGCCTTCCAGAGCCTGGATCATCACCGGGCCGGAAACCATGAAGTCAACCAGGTCCTTGAAGAAAGGACGTTCTTTGTGCACAGCGTAGAAGCCTTCGGCTTCAGCGCGGGACAGTTGCTTCAGCTTGGCTGCAACAATTTTCAGACCGGCGGATTCGAAACGGTCGTAGATCTTGCCAATCACGTTCTTGGCGACGGCATCCGGCTTAACGATGGACAGGGTACGTTCAATTGCCATAAAAATCTCCCAAATACTCCCAAATAACAGAACAAGTGGCTAAACTAGGCTTTAGTTTATCCACTCGGGTTACGCAATTCTGAGGAACCCGATATTTTACCAGCCTTTTCAAGCCTCTGCTGCATAAAAATTCAAGGCCATGACTGAACAAAACCACGGGCAGGACCACGGCCATGCGCCGGACGAACAAGACCTCAACAGCAAGCTGAAAAAACGCCTGGCGATTGCCGGTGGCCTGGTTGCGGTGGCACTGGCCGCCATTCCGGTGCTCGATGGCATGAAGAAGCCCAAGGTCGACATGACGGCAGCAGCACCGGTCAGCAGCTCGGGCAAGATTGTCAATGCCGCCTCCGCCCCTGTGGTTGAGGCCAGCGCTCCGGAGCCGCAAGTCGCCAGCGCGCCGGCAGTGGAAGCCAGCGCGCCGGAGACTGATGCCGGAACTTCGCCTTCGCCAGCGGCACCGATAGCCGCCACACCACAGACCCCGGATGTGAGCAAGACTCCGGCAGTAGCCAGTGCCAAACCGGTGGCACCACCAGCGGCACACCCGCCTGCCAGCAAGCCTGTCGTCAAAGCCGGCACCGGCAGTACAAGCACCGTCACCACCAGTACGCCAGCCCCGGCAGCGGCACCTGCGGTAAACACCGCAGCACCGCATGTGGCTGCCAGCAAACCCGCACCATCTGCCAGCACGGCCTCACCGGTGACGGTAAATAGTGCAGAAACCACCGCCCTGCCCCAGAGCGCGCCACTTTCCAAGGCCAAGCCGGAAGGCAGTTCGCTGGGTTACAAGTTGCAACTGGGCTTGTTCTCCAGCATGGGCAATGCTGAAAAGCTGGTGAAAGAACTAAAGGCCAAGGGTATCGAGGCCCATACCGAAACCCGTGTACAACTTGGACCGTTCAAGAACCGGGCCGAAGCCGACGAGGCCATGGCCAAGCTGCGCAGTCTGGGCTATACCCCGCTGCTGGCGCCTGCCGGACAGTAATTGCACCCAACGACACAGCGGCCCGCCCTTCAACAAGGCGGGCCTTTTGTTTGCTCCAATCAAAAAAAGGCAGCCAAGGCTGCCTGAAGGTCGATCAGAGGATGCAAACCATGTCCGAAACAAGAGAGGCCCGGCGACAAGCATGGCCCCTCTTGCTGCCGCTCAACCCAGGGTTGGCATGGCAAATTCTGCGCTCTGCACCTGCCCTGCCGGCCAGCGACTGGTGATGGCCTTCATGCGGGTGTAAAAACGCACACCTTCCGGGCCGTGCATGTGATGGTCGCCAAACAGCGAGGCTTTCCAGCCGCCAAAGCTGTGGAAGGCCATGGGCACCGGAATCGGCACATTGATGCCCACCATGCCCACCTGGATGCGATGGGCAAACTCACGCGCGGCACCGCCATTGCGGGTAAAGATGGCCGTGCCATTCCCATAGGCGTGCTGGTTGATCAGCTTTACTGCCGCTTCCAGACTGTCCACCCGCACCACGGCCAGCACCGGGCCGAAAATTTCTTCCTGATAGATGGTCATCTCCGGGGTGACATGATCGAACAGCGTGCCGCCGATGAAGAAGCCTTCCTCGCAGCCCGGCACCACCAGGCCACGGCCATCCACCACCAGTCTGGCCCCTTCGGCCACACCCTGTGCGATATAGCCAGTCACCTTGTCCAGATGCTGGCGCGTCACCAGCGGGCCCATTTCGGCCTTGGGGTCGGTACCGACATTGATGCGCAGCTGACGGGTACGCTCGGCCAGCCGCGCCACCAGTGTGTCAGCCACCTCACCCACGGCCACGGCCACGGAGATGGCCATGCAACGCTCGCCGGCCGAACCATAGGCCGCGCCCATCAGCGCTTCTATGGTCATGTCCAGATCGGCATCCGGCAGCACCACCATGTGGTTCTTGGCCCCGCCCAGCGCTTGCACCCGCTTGCCGTGTGCGGCACCGGTTTCATAGATATAGCGGGCAATCGGGGTGGAGCCGACAAAGCTGACCGCGGCCACATCCGGATGGGTAAGCAGGCCGTCTACCGCCAGTTTGTCGCCTTGCAGCACATTGAACACGCCATCCGGCAGCCCCGCTTCCTGCAGCCATTCGGCAATCAGCAAGGGGGCGGACGGGTCGCGCTCGGAAGGCTTGAGGATGAAGGTATTACCGCAGGCCAGCGCCACCGGGAACATCCACATCGGCACCATGGCCGGGAAGTTGAACGGTGTGATGCCGGCCACCACGCCCAGCGGCTGGCGCATGGTCCAGGCATCCACGCCGGTGGCCACCTGTTCGGTGTATTCGCCCTTGAGCAACTGCGGAATGCCGCAGGCAAACTCCACCACTTCCAGCCCGCGCTGCACTTCGCCCTGCGCGTCAGACTCCACCTTGCCATGCTCGCTGGAAATCACCGCTGCCAGTTCGCGCTGGCGTTCCTCCAGAATGCTTTTGAAGCGGAACAGGATGCGCGAGCGCTTGAGCGGGGACAGTGCCGCCCAGGCCGGAAACGCTGCGTGAGCGGCGGCCACCGCGGCCGCCACATCCTGCGGCTCGGCCAGGGCCACTTCGGCCTGCGGACGGCCCAATGCCGGGTTGAACACGGCACTGTAACGCTGTGCCACACCAGCAGTACGCTGGCCATTGATGAAATGCGGAATCTGCAACATGGTTTCTCCTTGCTGAGGGCAAGCCGGGGGCCTGCCCTTGAGCGGTGGGCATCAAATGGAAAATGAGCGGGAATGTGACGACCAGCGCCGGGCCAGGACAGCCCGGCACCGCGGCCTCAATCAGGCAGTTGCAACAGCCATTCGTGCTGCGGGTCGTTGTGGAAGGACCACTGGCGTTTGGGCCCGGCCATCACGTTGAGGTAATAGGACTGGTAGCCATAGGGCACGCACACCGGGTGATAGCCGCGCGGCACCATCATCACGTCGTGGTTTTCCACGGCGTGGGATTCGTCCAGGCTGCGGTCGTCGGTGTAGACCCGTTGGAAGGCAAAACCCTGCGGCGGGTCGATGCGGTGGTAATAAGTTTCTTCCAGTGCGCTTTCCGCTGGCAGATTGTCCAGATCGTGCTTGTGCGGCGGGTAGCTGGAAGAATGGCCGGACGGGGTGATCACCTCCACCACCAAGAGGCCGTCGGCCGGCTCGGTCTGCGGCAGGATGTCAGTCACATAGCGGGTATTTGCCCCCTTGCCGCGCACACTGCGCTGCATGCTGGCAGGTGCAATCAGCCGCACCTCGCGGCCCGGCTGGCCGGGTGCCGAGCACAAGGCCACTTCGGCCGGGGTCAGTGCGGTGATGGTAAGAGGCTCGCCGGCCGGGACATACACCGCCCACGGGGCCTGTTCGTCGAACACGCTGCTGCGCTCGCCCAGGCTGTCCCAGTACAGACTACCTGCCTGCACCGCCACCTTGCCGGTCAGCACCACCAGACAGCATTCACGCCCGGCATCCTGCCAGCTTTCCTGTTCGCCCACATCCAGTCGCACGGCGCGGAAACCCACATGTTGCCAACCGGCGCTTTGCGGGGTGATGTCGGCAATTTCGCGCCCTTTGCCTGCCTTGACCAACAAGCTCATGCCACATTCCTTTCCTGCTGATTGATGGCCGCCACCAGCGATGACAAGGTGCGATAGCCCTTGTCGGCGTATTCATAGCTGGGCGCGACGACCGGGTCCTGCTCGGCCTCCACCACCAGCCAGCCCTGATAACCGTGAACTGCCAGAGCACGCAAAATGGCTGCAAAGTCGATGCAGCCATCGCCCGGCACGGTAAACGCACCATTGATCACCGCCTGCAGAAAGCTCCAGTTGCCGTTCCAGGCCTGCTTCACCACTTGCGGGCGCACATCCTTGCAATGCACATGTACCACGCGGGCAATATGTTTGTTCAGCACGGCCAGCGCATCGCCACCGGCAAAAGTGATGTGGCCGGTATCAAACAGCAGGCCGACTTCCGGGCCGGTCACCGCCATCAACTGGTCGATGTCCTGCGCGGTTTCGACATAGGCCCCCATATGGTGGTGATAAGCCAGGGTGATGCCGCGTGATTGCAGATGGCGGGCAAATTCATTCAGCCGCGCGCCATAGGCCAGCCATTGCTGTTGACTGGTAAAACGCGGGCGCTTGTACAAGGGCTGGGGCTGGCCCTGAATGGCACTGGCCACCTCGCCATACACCATCACCTTGCAGCCGTTTTGCACCAGCAGCTGCAGATGCGGCTCCACGCGGCGGATTTCCTCTTCCACGCTGCTTTCCGCCAGATATCCGGAATGCCAGCCTGACACGCACTCCACGCCATAAGGCTGTAATACGGCAGCCAGCGTTTGCGGGTCGCGCGGAAACTTGTTGCCCAGCTCGAAGCCCTGATAACCGATGCGCGCACCTTCGCGCAAAATGGTGTCCAGCGTGACCTCCCCGCCCAGCGAGGGCAGGTCGTCATTGCACCAGGAAATGGGGTTGATGCCGATTTTTACCTTGAATGGCTTGCTCATTATTGTTCTCCCGGGTGCTCAGCGCGGCTGGCGACGGCTGCGCCAGATGTCGATCAGGGTTTCGAAGTTGTTGCGCGCAGCGGCAATCAGCCCGGCGTCGTCCAGTTCGCCGGCCAGCCAGCGTTGTGACGGTTCGTGGAACAGCGTGCGTCCCACCATGAAACCACGGCAGCTGCGGCTGGCTGCCGCGTCGGCAAAGCCCTGACGCAGCACATCCAGCGACGCATGCAGGCCCAGCAACACCACGCCACGGCAATAGGGGTCACGCTCGGCCAGCAGCGCGTCCACCGCCTGCCATTGCGCGGCCGACATGGATTCCAGCTTCCACCACTCCGGATAGATGCCCAGATTGTAAAAACGCTTGAGTGCACGCAGCACGGTATCCGGCTGTTGCGGCAGCTTTTTCGACGGAATCACTTCCAGCAGCAGCTCATGTCCACTCAGTTGCGCTGCCTCGTAAATGGCGCGCACCTGGGCTTCCTGCTCCAGCCGGTTTTCCAGGGTGTCGTCCGGGTGGTACTGCACCAGACATTTGATGATGTGTTCCTGCGGCCAGCTTTCCAGCCTGGCGGTGGCGGTGCGGCCACGGTCGAACTCCAGCGGGTTGGAACCGGGCAGTTCCACCGGACGGCCTATCCACCAGCCGCGGCCAGTAGCGGCATACATGGCATCCTCGCCGTAGCGGTCATCCACCAGAATGCCGATATGGCCTTGCAGTTGCAGTGCGCTTTCGGTTTGCGCCACCGCCTCCACCAGCAGGCGCTTGAGCACGGAAATGCGCGCCTCGTCCGCCCCGCTTTGCCGCGCCAGCTCGAAAAACTGGTTGCGGTGATCGAAGGCAAACACGCACAGGTCATTCCATTGCTTGCGCTTGATGCTGACCCGGTGCAGGCGGCTGAGCGTGGCATCGTCACCCGGTCGCAGCGGTGTTGTTTCCAGACCGAGGAAATAATCCAGTTCGGCCGGGGTGGGCATGGCCGGCGAGCAGCCATGGCGCGACACCACCAGAGCGCCGCAGGCATTGGCGCGGGTGCAGCACCAGCCATAGTCGCGGCCATGCAGCCAGCCGGACAGGAAGCCGGACAGAAAGGCATCACCTGCGCCCAGCACATTCATCACTTCCACCTGCGCGCCCTTGACCGAGAAGGCATCCTCGATGCGCGCCGGGATGGCACCCGGAATCACCGCGCAGCCCAGCGGGCCACGCTTCACCACCAGTGTGGCATGTGGTGCCAGCTGGCGCACGGTGGCCAGGCTGGTGAGCAAATCGTCCGAGCCTCCGGCGATATTGATTTCTTCTTCGGTACCGACAATCAGGTCGAACAGCGGCAGTACCGATTGCAAATGGGCAGTCACACCATCGCTGGCGATATAGCGCTCTTCGCCATTGCCACGGCCGGTAATGCCCCACAGCACCGGGCGATAGTCGATATCCAGCACGGTGCGCACATCATGCTTTCGTGCCAGCGCCAGCGCCTTGCGGCTGGCGGCATTTACCTTGGCAGTGGAAAAGTGGGTGCCGGTAATCAGCAGCGCCTTGCTGGAGGCAATGAAGTCTTCATTGATATCCGCTTCTTCCAGCGCCATGTCGGCACAGTTCTCGCGGTAAAACAGCAGGGGGAAGGTATCGCGGTCCTTGATGCCCAACAGCACCAGCGCGGTAAGCCGTTCCGGGTCCACCTTCACCTGGCTGACATCACAGCCTTCCGCTGTCAGGGTGTCCAGCAGGTAGCGGCCCATGTGTTCGTCGCCTACGCGGGACAGCATGGCGGACTTCAGGCCGAGGCGGGCAGTACCGAAAGCAATGTTGGCAGAGGAGCCGCCCAGATAGCGGGCAAAGCTGCTGGCGTCTTCCAGCCTGGCTCCCAGTTGGCGGGCATACAAGTCGATGGCCAGTCTGCCCAGGCAGATCAGGTCCAGCGGTCGGTCGGCAGCAAAATGGGTGGTGTTTTGCATGATGTGCATTCTTTGTCTCGTTGAGTGACTGTCCGCCGCTGCGGCCCGCCTCCACCCGCCCGGGGAAGTGCGCCGTCAGCCATATCGGTGAAGTCCAGCATAAATCGCCGGACTGACGAATGCAACTTTTTTTTCGTATTTATTTTCTAATAGAAATTATTTTCCGAAAAATGTTTTTGTAGTGCGCCGGTTTCACTCTAAAATGACGCCATCCACATTGCCGAACATTCCTGCCATGACCAAGGAAATAAGCGCCGATCAGCTGATGCAACGCATCGCCGAGGAATACGAAGACCTGAGCAAGCAGCTGAAAGTGATTGCCAAATATGTAGAAGAACACCGCCAGACCCTGGTGCTGGAGCGCATTACCGACATTGCCCAGGCCTGCGAGGTGCAACCTTCCGCCATCGTGCGTTTTGCCCAGCGCTTTGGTTTCAGCGGCTTTTCCGACATGCAGACGGTGTTCCGCGATGCCTTTGCCCCGGCCGGGGGCAATGTCAACAATTACCAGAAACGCATCCGAAGCGTGATTGCCACGCAGGACACGCCGCTGAGCAACACCCAGGTGACGCAGAACTTCATTGCTGCCTGCCAGCAAGGGCTGGACGAGTTGTCGCAAGCGCTGGACCCGGCGGCCATCGACAAGGCAGTGGAATTGCTGGTGAAGGCGGACAATATCTATGTGGTGGCGGTGCGGCGCATGTTTCCGATTGCCAGCTATATCAGCTATGCCCTGCAGCACACGGCCAAGCGGGTGCATCTGGTATCCGGCCTTGGCGGCATGTACCACGACCAGATCCGCAGCATCCGCGAAAACGACCTGATGATCGCCATCAGCTTCCAGCCTTATGGCAAGGAAACCCGTTACTGCGCACGTGTAGCCGGACAAAACAAGGCAAAGCAGCTGGTGATTACCGACAGCCAGTTAAGCCCGCTGGCACGCAATGCCGATGCGGTGCTGACGGTAAAAGAGGGCACCGCGTTTTCCTTCCGCTCGCTCACCAGCACCATCAGCCTGTGTCAGGCCTTGTTCATTGCCCTGTCTTACCGGCTGGAACTGGTGATTGAAGAGACCCGCGACGCCGGGGCTTACGACGACTGATCAGCAAGGACGACATGATCAGTCCCGCGCCGGTCAGCTGACTGGCGCTCATGCCGCTGCCAAACCACCACCAGGCCAGCATGGCGGTCCACACCGGCTCCAGCAGCAGGATGAAGGCGGAACGCTGCATCGGCACCCGTGCCTGCGCCCAGCCTTGCAGGAAGAAGCGGCCACAGGTGGCCAGCAGGATGCTTACCAGCAGCCAGGCCATCAGCTCACCGCTCAGCCGGGATGGCCAGTGTTCCACTAGTACACTGCCGACCAAACCGGCCACTCCGGCCAGCAGCAGCTGCAAGGCGGTCAGGCTCAATGCCGGCGCCTTCGCCCCTGCCCTGCCATTCAGATTGAGAAACACCGACATCGCCACGGCCGAAGCCAGAAACAGGCTGTCGGCCGCACCCAGCTGCCAGCCACCATGCAAGGCCATGGCCGCCACACCCAGCGCGGCCAGCGGCATGGCCCACAAGGTTTGCGCCAGCAGCACGGTGCCAAACATCAGCCGCGCCAACACTGGTGCCAACACCACGCCCAGGCTGCCGATGAAGGCACCCACGCCCAGGTTGTTGCTTTGCTGCAAGGCCAGCATCCACAGCACCATGGCCAAGGCCAGCATCAGCGCACTCCACCAGCTACTGGCAGGCAAACGCCAAGGCAATGGCTGGGCACGCCAGCACGCTAGCAAGGTCAGCACCACACCGGCACTGCCAAAGCGCACTCCCAGAAACAGCAAGGGCGGCATGCCGCGCAGCACTTCCTTGGAACACAGCCAGCCAAAACCGGCAATCAGGGTCACCAGCACCAGCGTGGCTTCTGCCAGTCCGGGACGTACCGCTTGATCTACTCTCACAACTGGATTCGGGCGCACAACAGGTTTCCGCAACAATGAAAAAACGGGAAGGCGCACCTTCCCGATCAACACCCTGCTGAGAGATTCCTGCCGCATTGTCATGTCGCATCAGGACAGCCGGGTGTGACTCCGGCCACAGTTTAACCGCTGCCACACCCGCTGTGTGATGCCAGGCTATCAGCTGCGGCGATTACGCTGGCGGTACTGGTCTGCCACCACGGCCACCACGATGATGATGCCTTTGACGATTTCCTGGTAATAAGCGTCGATACGCAGGAAGGTGAAGCCGGAGGTCATGGTGCCCAGAATCAGCGTGCCGATCACCGTGCCGGTAATCTTGCCCAGGCCACCATTGAGCGAGGTGCCACCGATGACCGCAGCGGCAATCGCGTCCAGCTCGTACATCATGCCCATGCCGGCCTGACCGGACACCGCCCGCGCCGACGTCACCACCCCGGCCAGACCGGACAACAGGCCGGCCACGGTATACACCAGAATCAGGTGGCGGTTGACATTGATGCCGGCCACCCGCGCAGCGGCACGGTTGGCGCCGATGGCGTAAGTGTATTTGCCGTAGCGGGTGTAGCTGAGGATGATGTGGAACACCAGCGCCGTCACCAGGAAGATGATGACCGGGTTGATGCCGGCACCAATCGCGGCATAGTTGTCCGACAGCATGCTGATGGGCTCACCCTTGGTGTACCACTTGGCCATGCCGCGTGCAGTCACCATCACTCCCAGCGTGGCGATGAAGGGCGGAATGGCGGTCTTGGCAATCACCGTGCCATTGATCAGGCCACACACCAGCCCCACCAGCAAACCGGCTGCCAGCGGTGCAATCACCGGCAGGTCGGTCAGCGCGGGGAATACGGCGCGGGCAAAGTCGGAGGTTTGCGCCAGACTGGCCGACACCATGGCGGTGAGCGCCACCACCGAGCCGGATGAGAGGTCGATACCGCCCATGATGATGATCTGGGTGACGCCCACCGCGATGATGCCGATGACCGATACCTGCAGCACCATCACGATCAGTCTTTCCTTGTTGGCGATGAAGCTCTGGCCGACGAACAGCCAGCCCAACAGTTCGAATATCAGGGCCACGCCCAGCAGCACCATGAAAATGCGTGCTTCGGCGGGAATCCTGAAGCCAAATGCGCCGGATTTTGCTGCCTTGTCCAGCGGCTGCGTATTGCTGATTGCCATCTCGTCTTCTCCTGCTGTTATTGTGCTTTGCTTGGCTGGCGGCAGTGTCAGCCGGCAGCCAGTGTCATGATGCTGACCTGGGTGGCATCGGCGCGCTCGACAATGCCGGTCACCCTGCCCTCGTGCATCACCATGATGCGGTCGCTCATGCCCAGTACTTCGGGCAACTCGGACGAAATCATGATGACGGCCACACCCTGCCCGGCCAGCTTGCAGATCAGCTTGTGGATTTCGGCCTTGGCGCCCACGTCGATGCCGCGGGTGGGTTCATCCAGAATCAGTATTTTCGGATTGGTCAGCAGCCAGCGGCCAATCAGCACTTTTTGCTGGTTGCCACCGGACAGGTTTTCGATGCGTTCGTCCAGATTCGGCGTTTTCACCCGCAGCGTGCCGGACATGGCCGCGCACATGCTGTCCAGCGCCTGCTGGCGGACAAAACCGGCCTTGAGGTTGTCACCGCCCAGCACCGAGATCTGCATGTTTTCCTGAATGCTCAGGTTGAGAAAACAGCCGGTGTCCTTGCGGTCTTCGGTGAGAAAGGCCATGCCGTGCTGCATGGCAGTACGCGGGGAATCCACCGTCACCGCCTGGCCATTGATGCGGATCTGGCCGCTGCTGGCCGGGCTGACGCCAAACAGGGTTTCCGCCACATTGCTGCGGCCGGAGCCGATCAGCCCTGCCACGCCGAGGATTTCCCCCTGACGCACGGAAAAGGACACATCGTGGAATACGCCATCGAGGGTGAGGTGTTCCACTTCCAGTGCCACCTCGCCAATCGGCACGATGGTCTTGGGGAACATCTCGGTGATTTCACGCCCCACCATCATGCGGATCACTTCATCATGCGTCAGCTGCTCCACCCGCTTGCAGCCGATGAAATGGCCATCGCGGAATACCGACACCTCGTCGGCAATCTCGAACAGCTCGTTCATCTTGTGGGTGATGTAGATGATGCCCTTGCCCTGTTCGCGCAGCATGCGCACGATGCGGAACAGGTGGGCGACTTCGTGCTCGGTCAGCGCTGACGTGGGTTCGTCCATGATCAGCACGTCGGAGTTGTACGACACCGCACGGGCAATCTCCACCATCTGGCGGCTGGAAATGCTCAGGCTGGCCACCTTGGCCTCGGGGTCCAGATCAATGGCCAGCTGGGCAAACAGCTCGCGGGTCATCTGGTACATCCTGGCGTGGTCGATCAGGCCGAAGCGGTTCAGCGGTTCGCGGCGGATCCAGATGTTTTCGGCAATGCTCATGAAGGGCATCAGGTTCAGTTCCTGATGAATCATGGCGATGCCGTTTTCCAGGGCATCCAGCGGCGAAGTCAGCGCAATTTCGCGGCCGTGCAGGCGGTACACGCCCTTGTCCGGGATATACACCCCGGCCAGGATTTTCATCAGCGTGGACTTGCCGGCGCCGTTTTCTCCCATCAGCGCATGCACGGTTCCGGCGCGCAGGCGGAAGGACACATCATCCAGCGCCACCACACCGGGAAAAGCCTTGCGCACGCCTTCCACTTCAATCAGCAGCGTTTCGCTGTTCACCGGCGGGTGGGACGGTGCGGCTGCCTTCGGTTTTTCCGGGGCCAGGCTCAACATGGCTTGCTCTCCTCCTTGAGTACCGGGCGGCAGTCTCTTGCTACCGCCCGCTTCAGCATTAGTTGCGCGACTGGTAGTTCTTCAGGTTGGCCGGGGTGACCAGCTCGAACGGCACCCAGATCATCGACGGCAGCTTCTCGCCACGCGACAGCTTCAATGCGGTGTCTACCGCACCCTTGCCCTGACCGGCGGCATTCTGGAACACGGTGACTTTCAGCTCGCCGTTTTTCATCGCGGTGAGGGCATCCTGGGTAGCATCCACGCCAGCCACGATGGTTTTGTCCAGACGCTTGGCAGACTTGAGCGCCTGGATGGCACCCAGTGCCATTTCGTCGTTATTGGACACCACGGCGTCAAACTGCAGGCCGGCACTCAGCCAGTTCATCATCAGGTCGCGGCCATCGGTGCGCGACCATTTGGCGGTCTGTTTTTCTACAATCCTGATGCCGTTACACGGGGCCTTGGCGATGACTTCTTCCACGTCCTTGGTACGCTGACGTGCTGCCTGGTTGGCCAGGTCGCCCATCATCACCACGATATTGCCCTTGCCCTTCATCAGGCGGCACACCTCTTTCATCTGTACGGTGCCGGATTCGGCCTCGTTGGAGCCGACAAAGGCCACCTTGGCAGGCAGGGTCTTGTCAGCCGGCATGCGGTTTACGTACACCAGCGGAATGCCGGCGCTTTGCGCCAGCTTGGTGATTTTCGGGGTGGCATCGGTATCCACCACGTTGACGATGATGGCGTCCACTTTCTGGGCAATGAAGTTTTGTACCTGGCTGAGCTGGCGGCCAACGTCGTTCTGCGCATCTTCAAACTGGATGTCCACACCCTTCTGGCTGCCGGCGTAGGTTTTCATGTTGTTGCGCAGCACGGTGAGAAAGTTGTCGTCAAAGGCAGACATGGTCACGCCCAGTTTGGCGGCGGATGCCGGCATGGCCAGCATGGTGAGGGAAAAGAACACTGCGGAACCAGCAAGCTTGGTGATGCGTTTCATTGATGCGTCTCCTGTCCTTATGGTGTGGGTTCGATCCCGACATGCCGCCGACCGCTCATGTTGCAGTGCAATGCGAAGCGCATATCGTGTTGTCGTGCAGCTAAGATAAGTGAGCCGCATCAATATTGCAAATAAAATTTCATGCTGCACTGCACTTAGAAATGTTTTTCTATATTTTGCCAGATGAACCAGTTGCCCTGGCTGGCCAAGGCCCTGCCATAGCGCCATGCACAGCATGGCCATCCCACTGATTTAAAAGGTTTTAACCGGGAACAAATGCAACAACAAGGGCGGAAAAATGAAAAAGCCATGCCGACATGGCATGGCTACTGACTCAGCGACCAGTTGCACTGGCAGCAAGCGGTTTCAGGCAACAACCGGCTGGCGCAGGCTGGCACACAAAGCGGCCAGATAGTCGTAACCCTTCTTGGCATATTCATAGCTGGGTGCCAGCGCCGGGTCCTGCTCGGCCTCCACCACCAGCCAGCCCCGGTAGCCATGTCGTTGCAGCGTGGCCAGAATGGGAGCGAAGTCGATCATGCCGTCGCCCGGTACGGTAAACACGCCCTTGAGTACGGCATCCAGAAAGCTCCAGTTTTCCTCTCTGGCCTGTTGCATCACCGTCCGTCGGACATCCTTGCAATGCACATGCACCACCCGGTCCACATGCTTGAGCAGCTCGACATAGGCGTCGCCTCCGGCAAAAGTGATGTGGCCGGTATCAAACAGCAGGCCGACATCCGGCCCGGTGAGTGACATCAGCAAGTCCAGGTCGGCACTGGTTTCGCAATACGCACCCATGTGATGGTGATAAGCCAGAGTGATGCCCTTCCCCTTCAGCCAGGCAGCAAACGCATCCAGCCGCGCGGCGTAATCCCGCCATTGCTGCTGGCTGGCAAAGCGAGGCCGTTGCGAAAGTGGCGTTTGCTGCTGTCCCTGCACCGAACCGGCCACCTCGCCATACACCAGCACCTGGCAACCGTTGAACACCAGCTTGTCCACATGGGCAGTGGCTGCTGCGATTTCATCTTCCACCGAGCCCTCGGCCAGATGACCGGAATGCCAGCCGGACACCACGGCCACACCGTATTCGGCCATCTTGTCGCGCAGGGCCTGCGGGTCTTTGGGAAACTTGTTGCCCAGCTCGAAGCCGGCATAGCCGATTTCCGCGCCCTCCTGCAGGCAGGTTTCCAACGGAATATGTCCACCCAGTTGCGGCAGGTCGTCATTACTCCAGGAAATGGGGTTGATGCCAATACGCACATCGAAATCTGTCACGCTCTCTCTCCTTGTTGTCATCCGGCTCAGCCCAGGCGTTGACGCTGGCGGGCCTGTTCATAGTCGGCACGGGCATTGCGTACCGCTTCGCGTTCGGACACTTCCGGAATGCCCACCTCCCACCAGCTGCCGCCTTCCGGGGTGCATTGCGGGCCATCGATACGCAGCTGGATCAGGTAACTGCGGCTGGATGCCCGGGCGCGCACCATGGCGGCCAGCAGTTCGGCCACCGAGCCGACGGTTTCGGCCTCGGCACCCAGCGAACGGGCATTCCGGGCAAAATCGACCTGCGGGATACCATGCTCGCCATGCAGACAGTCGACCAGCATATTGTTGAAAGGCGCACCGCCGCAGGCCTGCTGCAAGCGGTTGATGCAGGCGTAACCGGCATTGTCCAGCAGCACCACGATGATCTTGTGACCCAGCATCACCGAAGTGGCCAGCTCATTGTTCAGCATCAGGTAGCTGCCATCGCCCACCATCACGATGACTTCGCGTTCCGGCCGGGCCATCTTCACCCCCAGGCCACCGGCCACCTCGTAACCCATGCAGGAAAAGCCGTACTCCATGTGATAACCACCGGGCGTACTGGTGCGCCACAACTTGTGCAGCTCGGCCGGCAGCGTACCGGCAGCGCATACCACAATGTCGCGTTCGGCCGAATCCGCTGCCGAGGCCTGCACTGCGCCGATGGCCTCGGCATAGGTGGGCAGGCTGGCACGCGGGCTGCGCACAATTTCGTCCACCTGACGGCGCCAGCCATTGCACAGGCGCTGGCTGTGCGCGGTCCAGTCGGCATCGGCCTGCCAGCCTTCCAGCGCTGCACTCAGTGCCGCCAGCCCGACCGCAGCATCACATTGCAGGCCGTGGCCGCCCCACTTGCCGGCATCAAAGCCATTCACATTGATGGACAACAGCGTGGCCTGCGCGTACAGCGCATGTGAACCGGTGGTGAAGTCCTGCAAACGGCTGCCCACCGCCAGCACCAGGTCGGCTTGTGCAGCCAGCTCGTTGGCCGCCGGGGAACCAGTCACGCCGATGGAACCGGCCAGCAGCGGGTGATCCCAGGCCAGCGCGCCCTTGCCCGCCTGACTCTCGCCAACCGGAATACCATGTGTTTCGGCAAACTGGCGTAGCGCGTCAGCACCACCCGCGCTGTACAGCACCCCGCCACCACACACGATGAGCGGGCGTTTGGCCTGGCGCAACAAGCTGGCCAGAGCCGCCAGCTCGGTGGGTTCCGCCGGTGGCTGACGGAAATGGATGTCACGCTCAGCAAAGAAGGCTTCCGGCCAGTCAAAGGCCTGCGCCTGCACATCCTGCGGCAGGGCCAGTGTCACCGGACCGCACTGCGCCGGGTCGGTAAGGGTGGCAATGGCACGCGGCAAGGCGGTCAACAACTGGGATGGCACCACGATGCGGTCGAAGTAGCGCGATACCGGCCGCAGGCAATCCACCGCCGACACACCGCCATCCTGAAAATCTTCCACTTGCTGCAATACCGGGTCCGGCGCACGCGAGATGAACACATCACCCGGCAACAAGAGCATAGGCAGGCGGTTGACATGGGCCACCGCAGCGGCAGTGACCAGATTGGTACAACCGGGGCCGATGGAGGTGCTGACCGCCATCATGCGACGGCGAAAATGCGCCTTGGCATAGGCGGTGGCGGCCAGTGCCATGCCCTGCTCGTTGTGGGCGCGCAAGGTAGGCAGCACATCCTGCGCTGCCTGCAAGGCTTCGCCCAGACCGGCCACATTGCCGTGGCCGAATATGGCCCACACGCCGCCAAACAGCCGCTCCCGGCTGCCATCCGGCATGGTGACAAACTGCGCGGCCAGATAGCGCACCAGCGCCTGGGCCACGGTGAGACGTACGGTTTTCACATCCATTCTCCAGGGGGCGATGACATCAGCTGACCGGGCGGTGCCAGCATGACGTCATCGAGAGTAAGGAACAGCCTGCCACTACGATATAAGATTTCCGAATGATTGCAAATTATTTTTCATTTTAATTTTATTTTGAAAAACAATTTCCGTAAACCAGACCATGCTTGCTAGGGAGACAGATAGGGCGAAGCCGACATGTTCTCTGCCAGATAAAGGCGGAATTCAGCCGCCCCGATTTCGCCTCCCTGCGGCAATACCCCCAGTGCTGCCAGCACATGTTGCAGGGCCTTGATGGCCTGGCCATCCGGGTCCTGATCAATCACCACATCCAACAGCCCCTGCTGCAGATACTGCCGGTGGTCGTCCGACAGCTCGTGTGTTACCCAGCACACCTTGTCGTGGATGGCATAGCGGCGCAGCGCAGCCTCAATGCCGGGTGAGCCCGCCCCGCTGTTGTAAATTCCGGCAATCGGCCGACCCTGCTTGAAAGCATGACTGACCGCGGTATAGCAACGGTCGGCATCGTCATGGGTGGCGGTGGCCACCTGATCACACTGCAAATGAGGAAAGCGTTGTGCCAGCACCTGGGCACAACCGCTGGCACGCTCCAGATGGCCACGGTAGTCCGGCCGACTGGACAGCAACAGCACCCTGCCCGCTTGCGGACACAGACGGCCCAGCAGCCAGCCGGCAGTCCGCCCGGCAGCATGGTTGTCTATGCCCACATAGCGAGCCTGCGGCAGACCGGCCACATTACTCACCACCAACGCCACCTGCTCGCCGCGCTGGATGGCCGCTTGCATGGCCAGCTGCACAGCGGGAGTATCCGGTGCCGCCACAATCAGCCCCTGCCGTGGGTACGGCCGGGGACGCAAGGCGCGCACCATGGCGGCTTCATCCTTTTCCCCCAGCGTCTGCTGGTGCACTACTACCCGGCGGTCCAGCATCGGCAGTGCCGCTTGCAAGGCCTGCCGCAGCCGCCGAAAGAAGGGGGATTGGTTATCCGGCAACAGGATGTCCAGATGAATCAGCCCGTGGCGGGTATCCGGTAACAGCCGTGGCACCGCCAGCTCACGCGCAGCCGCTATCACCTTGGCGCGCGCCGTGGCCGAGACACTGCCTCGCTCGTTCAACACCCTGTCCACCGTGGCCACGCTGACGCCGGCAGCAGCGGCGATTTCGATGAAACGGGCTGTTTTCTTACGCCGTGGCGGCTGGGTCATGCGTATGTCCCCTGGAGTCAAGCATTGTGGCAATCAGCCCACATTGACGATTTATCGTCAAATCAGCAACTGAAAAGCCTGCTTTCCTTCTCTAGAGTCAGCCTCATTACCACCTGCTGCAGCCCTTTTACCACAAGGATCTAACCCTTTGGCATCAGGTGCACTGCAACATGGCTATCAGGCAATACCACAACACATGGAGGACGACATGAAGATTGCGCTTGACCCATACATGCACCGGCACCTCAGCCTGCCGGCGCTGTGCCGCAAGACGGCGGAGCTGGGCTACCGCCACATCGAGCTATCCCCACGCGCCGACCTGCTGCAATGGTGGGCCATGCCGCGTGCCAATGGCCAACGGCTGGCCGGTTTCAAGCAGGCCATGCGCGAACATGGCGTCAGCTTGGCCACGCTGCAACCGATGTACCGCTGGTCCAGCCCGTTTGAAGATGAACGGCAGGCGGCGATGAAATACTGGAAAAAGGCCATCGAAATTGCGGTGGAACTGGAATGCGACACCATGATTTCCGAATTCGGTCGGGGTGCATCGCCAGAGCGTTCCGTCGGGTTGGGTGCTGGCATCAATACTCCGGAGCAATGCGAAGCCGCCTTCTGGCGTTCTATGGACGAGCTGGTGCCGATCTTCGAGCGCGAAGGCCTGCAGCTGTCGATCGAGCCACACCCTGAAGACTGGGTGGAAACCTTCCAGCCCGCACTGGACATCGTGCAGGTAATTGGTTCAGCCAATGTGAAGCTGTCCTATATCGCGCCGCACACTTTCTATTACGGCGACGACATGGCCGCCATGCTGCGCGCCGCCGCACCGGTACTGGCTCATGTACGCGTGGCCGACACCTTCAACCACAAGGCTTCATCCGGCCTGCGCTATATCGTCAACCCGCCCGGTGCCAATGTACGCGTGCATCAGCATCTGGATATCGGCCAGGGCGAAATCGACTGGGATGTGTTTTTTGCCACCCTGGCCGGCATCGGCTTTGACGGCGTGCTGTCCTCCTGCGTGTTTGCCTGGGAAGAACGTGCTGACGACTCGTCCCGCTTCATGCTGCAGGAAATACGGCGCTATCTGGACCAGTATTTTCAACAAAAGTAGCCCCGACCCTCATTCACAGAAAGACCACCATGCGCCACCCCATCCGCTTTGCCATCAACCGCATCAGCGCGCCGCACCTGTCGTTCCCGGATTATCTGGCCATGTGCCGCCGACTGGGTGTGAGCGACATAGAAATCCGCAACGACCTGAACGGTGTGGAAATCAGCAATGGCACTCCTGCCGCACAGCTGCGCGCAGCTGCCGTCGAGGCGGACATCACCATCCGCACCATCAATGCGCTCTACCCGTTTGATGTGTTTGATACCGACCTGCAACAACGTGCCGTGCAGCTGGCCGCCTATGCCCGCGACTGTGGTGCAGAGGCGCTGGTGATGTGCCCGCTCAACAGCCGCGATGACACCCGCACTGACAGCCAGCGCCAGCAGGACCTTATCCATGCGCTCAAACAACTTAAGCCCATTCTGGACGACCACGGCATTACCGGGCTGGTGGAGCCGCTGGGTTTTGAGGAATGTGCGCTGCGCCGTAAGTCCGAAGCAGTCACCGCCATCTACGCGGCGGCAGGTGAACGCCACTTCCGCCTGGTGCACGACACCTTCCACCACCATCTGGCTGGCGAAGACATTTTCTTCCCGGAACTGACCGGGCTGGTGCACATCTCCGGCGTGGAATCCACCACCCTGGCCAGCACAGAAATGCGTGACGGCCACCGCGTGCTGGTTGGCAGTGCCGACCGGCTGGGCAATATCCCGCAATTAAAGGAGCTGCTGGCCCGTGGCTACCAGGGCCTGGTGTCGTTCGAACCCTTTGCCAACGAGATCATGGAAGCGCCGGACAGCGAAGCCCTGCTGCGTAACAGCATGGATTACATCCGCCAGCAACTGGCCGGCTAAACCGGCAGATCACACAACAAGCAAGACCAAGGAGACAAACATGAGTTTAGCCATTGGTGTCATCGGCACCGGAGCCATCGGGCAGGACCACATCCGCCGCATCAGCCAGACCCTGTCCGGCGCAAGCGTGGTTGCCGTCAACGACATTAACCCCTTGCAAGCCGAGGCCACGGTAAAGCAATACCAGTTGGTCGCCAGCGTACACGACAGCGCCCAGGCGCTGATCAACGACCCGGCGGTGGAGGCGGTGCTGGTTACCTCCTGGGGCCCAAGCCATGAAGAATTTGTGCTGGCCGCCATTGCCGCCGGCAAACCGGTATTCTGCGAAAAACCGCTGGCCGTCACTGCCGAGGGCTGCATGCGCATCGTTAATGCTGAACTGGCACGTGGCAAACGGCTGGTGCAAGTTGGCTTCATGCGTCCCTATGACGCCGGATACCGTGCGCTCAAGCAAGTACTGCAGGAAGGTCGTATCGGTGCTCCGCTGATGCTGCACTGCGCTCATCGCAACCCCTCGGTGGGTGAGAACTACACCACACCGATGGCCATTACAGATACGCTGATTCACGAGCTGGACGTCCTGCGTTGGCTGCTGGACGAAGACTATGTCTCGGCGCAGGTGGTTTTCCCGCGCAAGAGCAGCCATGCGCTGCCGCATCTGGCCGACCCGCAGATCGTGTTGCTGGAAACCGTCAGCGGCGTGCGCATCGATGTGGAAATCTTCGTCAACTGCCAGTATGGCTATGACATCCAGTGCCAGATCGTGGGCGAAACCGGCATTGCCAGCCTGCCCGAACCGTCCAGCGTGCCGCTACGCAGCGCGGCCAGCTACTCCACCGCCATCCTCACTGACTGGAAGCAACGCTTCATCGCCGCTTACGACGTAGAGCTGCAAGCTTTCATCGACGGTGTGCAGGCCGGTTGTCTCACCGGCCCCTCCGCCTGGGATGGCTACGCTGCCGCCGTGGCTGCAGATGCCTGCGTGCTGGCACAGCAAAACGGTGCCGTGGTTGGCATCAGCATGCCGGAGCGTCCTGAGTTCTACTGATTTTCCTGCGTTCTCTGCAGCACACTTCCTCGGACTTGCCACGGTGGCCAACAGCTACTGTGGCTTTTTTCATCGCACACTCAAGAATCCAAACGCCCCAAGTTGGGCAAACAAACATGTTCAACAAAAGTAGTGCCTACCACCGTCCAAGCCTGATGGAGATTGATGATATTTGCTCAACGCTTCCCTCATGACCCGATCAAAAAATCGAGGGGAAAATGCAATAAAAAACAGATACAAATACGAATAAGGAGTGATTAAACTGCGCGGATACAAACAAAGATCGGTAAAATTTTTATTTTTACTTCGATGATGATCGTGGTGCAAGGAATTACCATACAATAAAATAGCCTGTATCAAACAATCATGACTCCACGAGTATGAAGAAAACTGAAAATCCCCTTCAACTGCTGACAAGCCATAATGCTGCACATATGAAATAACACCATATGAAAGATGAACAAGAAAGATAGCAATGAGCCAAAGGAATGCTACTTTACCATTTGCACGAACAATGTAAATCCACAAAGCACACGATAGCAATAATCGCAAAATAATAAAAAATCGAACCAAACGTATATCACACAACACCAGCCGATTTAAATGCCACACATCACGCACAACCCAGATCGGCCTACACAATAGATATCTGTAAACACTAACGCCAACATTCCCATAATCACTCGACCCATCATGTCCCTCCCTCACATGATGCGCCAGGTGATCCTCTTTAAAAATCGGAAACACAAACAAAATAAGCAAAGCTTCACAGTACAATTTAGTCAAAACATCTTTACGATGAATCATTTCATGAAGAACCGGCAAATTCAAAGAAGCAACCAACCACAATGAGAAAAAGACAAATAGAGAAGATGGCACTGAAAAATCAACATATACAAATCTAATTAAAACATAATGCATGGCAAACAAAGATACACATGGATACAAACATAGCGAAATATTAGCTACAGCTTTGCTCAGCCTACCGCGCACAATAATATTGTCAGGGCGAAGAGGACCTATCAACTTGCTGACAATAGGAAATAAAACAAATACTAAAATAGCAAGCAAGAAATTGAGTGAAAGAATTGATTCCAACAATAGCAAGAATGGAATAAACAATGGAATGATGAAAATCATAGCTACACCAACATAAACCTAGTTGATGCACGAAAAAAGTCTGACTCCCCATTCGCCTCATAGATATTAGTTATACTCTCAATTCTTTTCTTAATCATTCTTTCACCAACATTTAGCTTCACAGCCATCCCTTCCGCACTCAAACCACTACAAACCATTTTAACAATTAACAAATCCACATCTGAAAATTCAAAGTATTTCATAAAGTAGCTGCGTCGCAACTCAACAAAACAATCAAATATATAATAGCCATAAGAAACCAATATGGCCGACAGATTATTTAAATTAATCTTAGCATGACTACCTTGCAACTTTGACCATAGATAAAATACTGCAAACCTTACACCCACTCCATACTTACTATGCAATGGGATAATACAATAATTTTTATAGCCGCTTTCATTCAAATAACGCACCATATCTTGCTGAGCAAGATTCAAGTCATCCTCATTTATTTTATCGAATGGCACAATCCTTTGCTGCGCATGTAAAAAAAATGGATCTATGCCATCCCAATGCCGACGCTCGTACTCATCACACACAGCATGTTGACCACCAGATAAATAATCAAAAACTGGATTTTCACCGTGAAAATTACTCACTAACTTAAAGACAAAACCGTCAACGAAAAAAACATTTAAGTCGGTTCGCATCTTTCTTATCAAATCATTCGCATCGACAACTTCAGAAAAATCGAACAATTGATTATTCAAGCTATTTATCAGATCCATCAGCATTCTCCATCCTGATCGTCGATACTACTAACTCGCCACAACTACACTCGGCCAATATCATCCAAAAAAAATGTCCGCATTGTTCACAAGCGATACGGTGCAAGTAATTGGGTTCTAGCAGTTCGAAATCATCAATGAACTGCAATTTGCAATAAGGGCAATAAAATTCCATTTGTAATTCCAATTAAAATTCCAATGGAATTTATCACAGTTAACTTTTATTCAAATAATGATTATCCCTATCAAAATAACTGCCAGTACCGGTTGACTTCTGCTTGCCAAGCTGAATACGCACGCGCATGCCAGCACTATCTGCAAAGTCACGTGGCAGAGCGCTGGAGACATCCGAGCCTCCATCTGCGACAAGCAGAGACGCCGTGGCTTGATACGGCGATGCATCTGATGCTGCGCTTCTGCGGAAGCGGGGCAGGCCAGATCTGATGTGTTGGAAAATATATTTCCAAAAAATTATTTTCAGAATTTTTTTTCCAACATATACTCATCAGCAAGCAGACCAGCCCGCAGCACGGTTGGCCAACAACACGTATGAGGAGACAGCAATGACCGCAGTAGCCCTGTTCGGTGCCGGCCGTATCGGCAAGATCCACGCCGCCAACCTGGCCGCCCAGCCCGGTGCACACCTGAAGTATGTCGTCGACACCCACCAGCCTTCGGCGCAGGAACTGGCAGCGCAATATGGTGCCCGCGTGAGCGATATCGACAGCGCACTGGCCGACCCGGAAGTCGGCGCAGTCGTCATTGCCTCCAGTACCGATACCCATGCCGACCTCATCCTGCGTGCTGCCGCGCATGGCAAGGCCATCTTCTGCGAAAAGCCGGTGGACCTGACGCTGGAACGCGCGCGCCAGTGCGCCGCTGCGGTGAAAGAAGCAGGCGTGGCCTGCCTGATCGGCTTCCAGCGCCGCTACGACCCTACTTTTGCCGCAGTGAAAGCGCGCATTGAAGCCGGGGAAATCGGCCAGCCGGAAGTGCTGGTGGTAACCAGCCGCGACCCGGGTGCGCCGCCGGTCGACTACATCAAACGCTCCGGCGGCATTTTCAAGGACATGCTGATTCACGACTTCGACATCTGCCGCTGGATTCTGGCTGACGAAGCCATCAGCGTGCAGGCCACGGCCAGCGTGCTGACCGACCCGGCCATTGGCGAGGCAGGAGACGCCGACACCACCGCCGTCACCATCCGCACCCGCTCCGGTCGCCTGTGCCAGATCAACACCAGCCGCCGCGCTGCCTATGGTTACGACCAGCGCTTTGAAGTGCTGGGCAGCCTGGGCATGTTGCAGGCCGGTAATCACCGCCCTACCGAAGTGACTGCCTATGGTGGCCAGCAAGTCAGCACCGATCTGCCGGAACACTTTTTCCTGGAACGCTACCGTGCTGCCTACGCACTGGAAATGGCACATTTCTTTGACGTGGTGCAGCACGGCGTCACCCCGCGCACCACGGTGGAAGACGGCGTCAAGGCACTGGAGCTGGCCGATGCTGCCACCCGCTCCTGGCAGGAAAACCGCCTGATCAGCCTGTAAGCCTTCCCTTCCTCTGTCACATGCCCACCGCCATTTTGCCGGTGGGCAGGGAGAAGTCATGTCTGAACTCAATATCGGCATTGTCGGCCTGGGCCGGCTTGGCCGCCGTCATGCGCTCAATCTGCGTGATCGCATTCGTGGTGCCCGGCTGGTGGCAGCCTGCTCACCAGTGGATGAAGAACTGGGCTGGGCGGCAGAACACCTGCCCGGCGTCCACCGCCACCATACGCTGGAGGCCATGCTGGCCGAGCCTGATGTCGAGGCCGTTTTCCTGGTCACCCCCACCGCGCTGCATGCCGGGCAGATCATCGCCTGCCTACATGCGGGCAAGCATGTGTTCTGCGAAAAGCCGCTGGCCTTGAATGTGGAAGATTGTCAGAAGGTGGAGGCCGTGGCTACCGCTTATCCGCAGCTCAAGGCCATGGTGGGTTTTGTGCGCCGTTTTGATGCCAGCTATCAGGACGCAGCGGAAAAACTGCAACAGGGGCTGGTAGGCCAGCCCTATCTGTTGCGCTCGCAAACCTGCGACCTGAACGACGAAAACGGCTTTTTCGTCAAGTTTGCCCCCAGCAGCGGCGGCATTTTCATGGATTGCAGCATTCACGATATCGACCTGGCGCGCTGGCTGCTGGGTTCGCCCCAAGCGCTACGCGTCTGGGCCACCGGCACCAATGCCTTGCACCCGGCACTGGCCGATTGCGGCGATGTGGACAATGGCGTGGCCATGCTGGAATTTGCCGATGGCAAGCTGGCCTGCTTCTATGCCTCGCGCACCCAGGCGCATGGCCACGAAGCCCTGACCGAAATCTTTGCCACTGCCGGGCGCTTGACTGTTGGTGCCAACCCACGCGCCAACCGGGTGGACATCAGCGATGCCCGTGGCGTGCGCAATGAATGTGTGCAGGACTTCTACCAGCGCTTTGCCGAGGCCTTTGTCAGCGAAGCCCAGCACTTTGTCGATGCCGTGCTGCACGATCAGCCCTTGGCGCTCAGCCTGGCCGACGCTACCGAGGCCACCCGCATTGGCCTAGCCATCACCCAGGCACTGCGCAGCAAGGAGGTGGTGGAGCTATAAGCTGCGTGGCTGCCTGCAAAAAGCCCTTGCTACAGAGCAAGGGCTTTCAGATTTTTGACACCCCCTCTCGGTTTCTGAAAGGAAAGCGAGGCTCCCTTTCAGGGAAAGGGTGGGGGGATGGGGACTAGATGGAAAGGCTGCGGAATCAAGTGCTTTGCCGGGTTCAGTAGCATTGCATCAAATGTCTTTATCAGCAGCCTGAGCCCTTGCTACTCAGCAAGGGCTTTTTGTTTCCATCAGTTGGCCCGCACAGGCCGGGACTCAGGGCCGCATGCTGCCCTGCTCCACCAGCCGCTCATGCCAGGACAATGCCTCACCCAGCAGATGCGGGGTGTGCTTGCCCTTGCTGTCGCGGCAGGCGCGGTCGAAGTAATCCTGCAGCAGCGGGCGGTAGTCCGGGTGAGCGCAATTGGCTATTACCGTGCGCGCACGCTGTTTGGGCGACAGGCCGCGCAAATCGGCCAGACCCTGCTCGGTAACGATGATGCAGACGTCGTGCTCGGTGTGGTCGACATGGCTGACCATGGGCACGATGCAGGAAATCGCGCCGTTTTTGGCGGTGCTGGGGGTGACAAAGCAGGACAGGAAGCCGTTACGGGCAAAGTCACCCGAACCGCCAATGCCGTTGATGATGGAGGTGCCGGCCACATGGGTGGAGTTGACGTTGCCGTACAGGTCGGCCTCCACCATGCCATTGATGCCGATACAGCCCAGACGGCGAACCAGTTCGGCATGGTTGGAGATTTCCTGCGGCCGCAGCACGATGCGTTCACGGTAATGGTCGATATTGCGGGCAAACTCCTGCACGCCTTCCGGGCTGAGTGACAAGGCGGTGGCCGAGGCCATGCGGATGGTGTCGGTGCGGATCAAATCCAGCATGCCGTCCTGAATCACCTCGGTAAAGGCGGTCAGATTGCTGAAGCCACCATCACGCAAGCCGCCCAGCACCGCATTGGCGATATTGCCTACGCCGGATTGCAGCGGCAGCAGGTTCTCCGGCAAACGGCCCATCCTGATTTCATGCTTGAGGAATTCCACCAGATGCCCGGCAATGCGCTGGCTGGTTTCGTCCGGCGGGGTAAAGCGGCCCAGGCGGTCCGGCGCATGGGTTTGCACCACCGCCACCACCTTGGCCGGGTCCACCCGTAAATACGGCTCACCAATGCGGTCGCCCGCCTGGGTCAGCGGAATCGGCTGGCGGTTGGGCGGCAGTGCCGTACCGTAATAGATGTCATGCATGCCATCCAGCCCCAGCGGCTGAGTGCTGTTGACTTCCAGAATCACCTTGTCGGCCAGGTCCAGCCAGGTCTTGTTATTACCGATGGAGGTGGACGGAATCAGCCGGCCATCCGGCAGGATGCCCGCCACTTCCACCACCGCCAGGTCGATCTTGCCCAGAAAGCCGAACCAGGTGTATTGCGCCACCTGGCCCAGATGCACATCCATATAGTCGATTTCGCCACGGTTGATGCGCGCGCGCAGCTCTGGGTCTGATTGGTAAGGCAGGCGAAAATCAATGCCACCGGCCTTGGCCAGCGCGCCATCCAGCTCCGGCGCGGTGGAGGCCCCGGTGAGCACACGCAAGGCGAACTTCTCGCCGCGTCCCTGCGCTGCTTCAATACGGCCAGCCAGCGCCAGCGGCACTGCCTTGGGGTAGCCCGAGCCGGTAAACCCGCTCATGCCCACGGTCATGCCCGGCTGGATGTGTGTGGCGGCCTCCTCAGCCGACATGATTTTCCCTGCCAGACCGGCATGGTGAATGCGTTGTTCCACTTGTTGTTCCCTTGCAATTTCCGGCCTGTTGCGGCCTGGTGTTTTATCGAGCGTCGTGCCGTTCTGAAGTGTCGGCTTGTTACTGGCTGCCAACTTTATCTTACGTTCACGTCAGCTAGCCAAGCCAGCTACTTAAGCAGCTTCGACCGGATTGCGGAGAACTAATCAGGCAAAACATGACCTGAATCAAAACTTGTTTGACCAAAGCTGATATAGGGTAGCCCTTGATTTTTCGCACAACAATAATGCCATTTGAATTTTTATTCATAAAATTTGATTTAATTGGCATATTTAGTTTCCCCATTCTCCCTGTAGTGCCAAACCGGCAAACATTGCGGCAACAGCCCATGCGCATCCTTCTTGTTATGTATCAAATTTGCATCAAATATCCATATTTAACCGCCAGGCCAGTTAATTCGACCGCTAGTACTGGATTTAAGGGTTAAACATTGTTAGCTTCTACTGGTTTTGGTAATTCAACCAAATACCATGTCAGCATCCCAAGCATCCAGAAAGTCCGTCCCCGCCGATACAGACAAGGACCCGCGCACCCGGCTGATTGAAGCCGCCTTGGAAGTCCTGCTTCATGACGGTATCATGGGATTCAGCCAAAGCAAGGTTGCGCGACAGGCCGGGCTGCGGCAAAGCCATCTGACTTATTACTTTCCCACCCGCAACGATTTATTAACCGTGGTGGTGGAACACGGCTGTCAATTGGTGATCAATGCTCAGGACTGCAGCGAACCTGCCGCCTTGGGCAGCCTGGAGGATTTCCGGCTGCGGATGTGCAACAACGTATGTGACACCCGCATTGCCCGCCTGATGGTGGCGGTTACCGTGGCAGCAGAAACCGACCCGCGGCTGAAGCAGTGGATCAGCGATTTTGACCGCCGCATGTTGAACAACAAGAAAGAAGCATTCCAGCAATACGGCATCACCTGCAGTACCGATGAGCTGGCGCTGTTCCACAGCACCATTGCCGGCATCGCGCTACGCAACCTGAACAGTTGCACCCCGGAAGATCATGCCGAAGCCCGGCATCGCTTTTTGCTGGCCTTTGACCGGCTGGTCCTTGCGTCACATCCGACACAAAGATCAGAAAAATCCTAGGAATCAACTCGCCCATAAGGCAGGACAATGCCAACACCCTTCGCAAGGGACCGGCATGAAATGTAACAGGAGCATCATGATGCATCCCACCCCCTCTCCCGGCCGACAAGCACATAGCCGGACCCTGATCGCGCAACGCGCCTTGCTGCCCCTGTTGCTGGGTCTTGGCCTGAGCGGCTGCACGCTGACGCCGCCCGCACGGGCACCGCAGATGGTTGACAGCCAGATGCAAAACTACGGCAGCAAACTGGCTGACCAGCAAACGGCAGCCAGCCCCACCGGCATCGGCAACAGCGGCATTTCGCAGCACCTGGCCTATGGCCAGCAGCTGCCTGCAGAGTGGTGGCAGCTGTTCCGCTCCCCGGCACTGGACAAACTGGTGCGCGAAGCGCTGCAGAACAACCCCAGCCTGGGCGCTGCGCGCGCAGCGCTGAAGCAGGCGGAAGAAAACTACAATGCGGCAGCTGGTTCGCTGCAATATCCCTCGGTCAGCGGCCAGCTGGGTGGCAGCCGGCAACACCAGCTGTTATCAGGCAGCACGCCATCCACCTACAACGTCCTGACTGCCGGTTTGAACGTGTCTTATTCGCTGGACCTGTTCGGTGCCAATCGCCAGCAATTGCTGGGCCTGATGGCGGCTACCGACTATCAGCGCTACCAGCTGGAAGCCACTTACCAGACCCTGATCTTCAACGTGGTGACCACCGCCATTCAGGAAGCTTCGCAACGCGCCCAGCTGCAAGCGACGCAGGAGATGCTCGCCGCCAGCGAACAACAACTGCGCATTGTGGAAAAACAGGCGGCACTGGGTGGCGTGGCCCGCAGCAGCGTGCTGTCGCAAGCCACACTGGTGGCACAAACCCGCGCGCAGCTCTCTCCGCTGGAAAAGGCACTGGACCTCACCCGCCACCAGCTGGCGGTATATGTCGGCAAATTCCCGTCTGAACAGGGTCTGCCGGAATTCACCCTGGACAGCCTGCAACTGCCCGCCGAATTACCCGTCTCCCTGCCATCCGAACTGGTACGCCAGCGTCCGGACATCCGTGCCAGCGAGGCCTTGCTGCAACAGGCCGGCGCCGCAGTTGGTGTGGCCACGGCCAACCAGTATCCGCAAATCAACCTGACCGGCAGCTTCACCCGCGAGCGCTTGTTTGTTGGCCCGGCCACCACCGGGCTTAGCCTGTGGAGCATTGGTGCCGGTGTCACCCAGTCCCTGTTTGATGGTGGTTCCTTGCGCGCCAAGAAACGTGCTGCGGATGCCGCATTCGAACAGGCGCAGGCCCAGTACCGGGATACCGTGCTCAAGGGCTTCCAGAACGTGGCCGACAGCCTGCGGGCCGTCAGCGCCGATGCCAGCACCCTGCAAGCCCAGACCGAAGCCGAAGCCCGTGCACGCGAAACCCTGCAACTGACGGAAAAGCGCTTCCGGCTGGGTGCAGTCAGCCAGCTGGCACTGCTGGATGCCCAGCGCACCTGGCAGCAGGCCCGCATCAGCCTGATCAGCGCCAGCGCCAGCCGGCATGCCGATTCCGCCGCGCTATTCCTGGCACTTGGCGGTGGCTGGTGGAACCGCAATGGCAACGATGGCAATGCAGAGCAGTCCGCCCAGGCCCGTCCCTGAGCCCGGCACACAAACAACACGCAATCTAGAGAGATAAAAGGAAAGCAATATGACCAAGCGAATGTTCATCATGCTGGGAGGCATAGTGCTGCTGGTAGTGGTGCTGGGGCTGGGCTTCTTCATGCATATCCGCAGCCTGATGGCTGCCGCACCCAAGCCGACGCCGCAGGTTGTCAGCACCATCATCGCGCACACCAGCCAATGGCAACCGCAACTCAAATCCGTCGGCACGCTCAGCGCCGAACATGGCGTGGATATCAGCAGCGAAGTGGCCGGCCAGGTGCGCAGCGTCCATTTCCAGTCAGGGCAGGACGTGAAGGCCGGTGATGTGCTGGTACAGCTGAACGCCGATGCTGACGTGGCCCAGTTGCATGCACTGGAAGCGGCAGCCGAACTGGCCGCCATCACGCTGAAGCGGGACCAGGCGCAACTGGCGGTGCAGGGTGTTGCCCAGTCTCAGGTGGACAACGATGCCGCCGACCTGAAAAGCAAGAAGGCACAAGTGGCGCAACAGGCTGCCGTGGTGGCCAAGAAAACCATCCGCGCTCCGTTTGCCGGACGGGTGGGCATCACCAGCGTCAATCCGGGCCAGTACCTGAATGCCGGTGACAAGATTGTCACCCTGCAACAGATCGACCCTATCCATATCGACTTCAACCTGCCGCAAAACCAGCTTTCTGCCGTTCACACTGGCCAGAAAGTGGTGGTTCAGACCGACGGCACCGCTGACAAGCAGTTTGTCGGCAGCGTAAACGCCATCAACCCCAAGGTCGATCCCAACACCCGCAACGTGCAGGTGCAGGCCTTGATTGCCAACCCGGGCCGCAAGCTGCTACCCGGCATGTTTGCCAATGCCAGCCTGGACACCGGCAAGCAACAGACCTACCTCACCCTGCCACAGACAGCGATTACCTATAACGCCTACGGCTCCACCGTATTCGTGGTGGTGCCGGCCGGCAAGGATGCATCTGCAGCGGCAGGCAATCTGGTGGCCAAACAGGTATTCGTGCAGACCGGGCCGACCCGTGGCGACCAGGTGGCCATTCTCAGCGGCGTGAAGGAAGGGGATCAGGTTGTCACTTCCGGCCAGGTCAAGCTGAAAAACGGTATTGCCGTGGCCATCAACAACAGCGTACAGCCGGCCAACAACCCCAACCCGACTCCGCAGGAACAGTAAGGGCGCGCCATGAACTTTACCGATATCTTCATCCGGAGACCGGTGCTGGCCACCACCATCAGCTTGCTGCTGGTGGTGCTGGGCTTGCGCTCGCTGTTTGGCCTGCCAGTCAACCAGTACCCGCAAACCCAGAATGCCGTGGTCACCATTTCCACCACCTATTATGGTGCGGATGCCAAAACCATTGCCGGCTTCATCACCCAGCCGCTGGAAGGGGCCATTGCCCAGGCACAGGGCATTGACTACATGTCCTCCACCAGCAATAGCGGGGTGTCCACCATCACCGCCAACCTGCGGCTGAACTACGATGCCAACCGGGCGCTGACCGAAATCAACACCCAGGTCAATTCGGTGAAAAACCAGCTGCCCTCTCAGGCACAGCAGCCGGTTCTCACCGTACAGACAGGCCAGACCACGGACGCCATGTATCTTGGCTTTTACAGCAAGACGCTGGCCAACAACTCGGTAACGGACTTTCTGAACCGGGTGGTCAAGCCCAAGCTGGACGCCATTCCGGGGGTGCAGACAGCCGAGTTGCTGGGTGCGCGCCAGTTCGCCCTGCGGGCCTGGCTGGATGCCAACAAGATGGCTGCCCACGGCGTGACTGCCACCGACGTGAGCAATGCGCTGGCCAGTAACAACGTGCTGGCTGCCGTAGGCAAGAGCAAGGGGCAGATGGTCAGCATTCCGCTGACTGCGGCGACTGATCTGCACAGCGTGGAAGAGTTCAAGAAGCTGGCCATCAAGCAGAATGGTGATGCCATTGTGCGGCTGGAGGACATTGCCACCGTTACCCTGGGCTCGGAAAACTACGACTTCAACGTGGCTTTCAGTGGCGAACGCTCGGTGTTCATCGGTATCAAGGTGGCACCGGAAGCCAACATCCTGGATGTTGCCAAGACGGTACGTGAAGCCTTCCCGGCCATCCAGAAGCAACTGCCCTCCGGCCTTACCGGGCAAATCGTGTATGACTCCACCGACTTCATCAACACCTCCATTCATGAAGTGGTGAAGACCCTGCTCGAAGCCCTGGTCATCGTGACCGTGGTGATCTTCCTGTTCCTCGGCAGCTTCCGTGCCGTGCTGGTGCCGGTGATTGCCATGCCGCTGTCGCTGATCGGCACCTTCTTCATGATGCTGGTGCTGGGCTACTCCATCAACCTGCTTACCCTGCTGGCACTGGTGCTGGCTATTGGCCTGGTGGTGGACGACGCCATCATCGTGGTGGAAAACGTCGACCGCCACATGAAGGAAGGCAAGTCGCCGTTTGAAGCGTCCATCATCGCGGCACGCGAACTGGGCAGCCCGATTCTGGCCATGACCGTGGTGCTGGTGGCCGTGTATGTGCCCATCGGCTTCCAGGGTGGCCTGACCGGTGCGCTGTTTACCGAGTTCGCCTTTACCCTGGCCTCCGCCGTTACGGTGTCCGGCGTGGTGGCTCTCACCCTGTCACCCATGATGTGCTCGCGCTTCTTCCGCCCCGAGCAGGATGAAGGCCGCCTGGTCAAAGCCATCGACCATACCTTCGAGAAGGTGCAGAACGGCTATCGTCGTCTGCTGCACAGCCTGCTGGAAACCTGGCAGGTACTGGTGGTGATGGCCGTCATCATGCTGGCGCTGCTGGGTCTGATGACCAAGATGTCGCAGTCCGAACTGGCACCGGAAGAAGACCAGGGCATCGTACTGGGCCAGATTGTCGGCTCACCTACGGCGACGGCTGACCAGATGCTGACCTACGCCCAGCAAATGTTCGCCATCAGCAAGGCCACCCCGGAATACGAGCAGATGTTCCAGATTACCGGCACGCCGACTGTCAATGCCGGTATTGGCGGCATTCTGCTCAAGCCGTGGGAAGACCGGACGCGCAGTGCCAAGGAAATCCAGCAGGATCTGCAAAACCGCTGGAACAAGATTGCCGGTGCACGGGTAGCGGCCTTCCAGTTCCCACCACTGCCGGGCTCATCCGGCTTGCCGGTCCAGTTTGTCATCAAGACCACCGAGCCGTTTGAAAACCTGAATGAAGTGGCACAGCAACTGCTGGACAAGGCACGCAGCTCCGGCAAGTTTTACTTTGCCGACGTGGACCTGAAAATCGACGCACCGCAAAGCACCGTTGTGATAGACCGGGACAAAGCCACCGCCATGGGCATGACCCAGCAAGATGTCGCCAATGCCATGAGCGCAGCCATGGGCGGCGGTTATGTCAATTACTTCTCCATTGACGGCCGCTCCTACAAGGTCATCCCGCAATTGCTGCAAAAGGACAGACAAAACCCGGCGCAGCTGCTGGACTACCAGGTACGCACACCCAATTCCGGTGTGATTGCCCTGTCCACCATCGCCAAACTGAAGACCGAAGTGGTGCCGGAATCGATTACCCGCTTCCAGCAACAGAATTCGGCCACCCTGTCCGGTGTATCCGGCCAGGCACAAGGCGAAGTGCTCAAATACCTGGAAGACACGCTGAAGGAAATTGCACCCAGCGGTTATACCGTGGATTACGCAGGCCCTTCGCGCCAGTTCAGCCAGGAATCCGGTGGCTTTGCCCTCACCATGCTGTTTGCCGTCATCATCGTGTTCCTCACCCTGGCCGCGCTGTTTGAAAGCTTCCGCGACCCCGTGGTGATTCTGGTCTCGGTACCGCTGGCCCTGTTTGGTGCGATGATCTTCATCTTCCTGGGCTTCTCCTCCATCAACATCTATACCGAGGTGGGCCTGGTAACACTGATGGGCCTGATCAGCAAGCACGGCATCCTGATCGTGGAAGTCGCCAACGACCTGCGCAGCAAGGGTGCCAGCAAGCTGGACGCCATCGTCGGTGCGGCAGAAATCCGGCTGCGCCCCATCCTGATGACCACCGCCGCCATGGTTTTTGGCGTCATCCCGCTGGTGATTGCCTCTGGTGCCGGTGCCGCTGGTCGCCATGCAATGGGGCTGGTGATTTTCACCGGTCTGTCCATCGGCACCTTGTTCACCTTGTTCGTGGTGCCTGCCATGTATATGGCACTGGCATCAGAACACGGCAACAAGGAAGTAAAGGACCAAACCAGCACTTCGGCAGCAGATATCGCCTGATACCCTGTCGATGCAGCCAGAAAGCCCGCCATGTGCGGGCTTTTTTCATACCGGTATCGCGGAAAGTGAAGCTTTATTGACCTAGGCAAAATGAATGTCCGGAACCATGAACTATTATCCAGACATCCGCAGCAACGGAACCGGCCATGCTGCACATGGCGTCCTGCGCATATCTTGCGCGCCGACCAACGATGCCTCACCGGGTATCAGGTTCTGCTTGCTGTCATTCCATCACTGCAAGACATCCCCCAACAGGAGATAACCAAATGGATAAAGCAATCAAGGCAGCCATGGAAGGCCTGCTGCGTGTTGCCACCGGCGAAACCCCGCATATCCGTCGTGCCAACTGCCCGGAAAACGGATCTGACGATCGTCAGGTCGACTGCCCGGCCTGCCAGGCCATTGAGCGGGCGGAAAAGCTGTTGCACCCGCAATGGGCCGACAAAGCGCAGATTCTGGAAACAGTGATTCGCCGACTGGATATCGGCTAAGCCGGGTACGCCGTACAATCAGCGACCCAATCGCATTGGCCAGGCTGGAATACAGCTGCAAGCCAACGCACAAAAAATGACAAACTGGAGCCACCCACCTCGCAAGAGAGCGGTGGCTCTTTACATTTCCCACCCCTCGCCCCACTCCCGGAAGGATGGAAACAATCGGCCTCCGGCAAGAACCAGTCAAACTGAATATCCACTCCCCACAGCCTTGCCCTGGCGGCTTCATTTCCGGTCAGATCAAAACAAAAAGGCCTCACAGTATTTCTACTGTAAGGCCTTGATGTGAATGGTGCCGGTAAGAGGAGTCGAACCCCCGACCTTCGCATTACGAATGCGCTGCTCTACCAACTGAGCTATACCGGCTTACCAACTTGGTAAAAAAGCCTTGAGTCTCTGTTAAGAAATTCAAGGCTTTTTCGAATCTGGTCGGAGTGAGAGGATTCGAACCTCCGGCCTCTACGTCCCGAACGTAGCGCTCTACCAGGCTAAGCTACACTCCGATATGTGTCCCGCATTTATTTCTGCGAGAGAAGCAATTTAACTGTTTTACAGTCTTTTTGCAACATTTTTTTCAGAAATTTGGTCGGAGTGAGAGGATTCGAACCTCCGGCCTCTACGTCCCGAACGTAGCGCTCTACCAGGCTAAGCTACACTCCGCTTCCATTTTTCTGCTCTCTTAATGTCTGCTTTTTGACCTGTTTCCGGGTTACAATCAGCGACATCAGAGGACGCGCATTATGGAACATTTATGTGGTTTAAGCAACTATCTTTTTATCGATTGAATCAGGAATCCCTGCACGAAACCGGCAAACTGGTGCAAGCACTGGAAAAGACCCCATTCCAGCATTGCGGTGGTCTGGACTGGTTCAGCGAGGGCTGGGTCGCCGCGGCCTCACATCTGGACAGCCCGGTCTACCAGGCACGCGACTGTCAGTTACTGTCACTGAAGCGCGAAGACAAAGTACTGCCGGCAGGCGTCATCCGCGACTTTGTCGAACTGAAAGTCCAGGAAATTGAAGACAAGGAGTTGCGCAAGGTTGGGCGCAAAGAAAAGCTGGCGCTCAAAGAACAAGTAACCGATGACCTGCTGCCACGTGCTTTCGTACGCACACACCGTACCACTGCTTATCTGGACTGCCGCCGTGGCTGGCTGATGGTGGATTCAGGTACTGCCAGCAAGGCTGAAGCACTGGTTTCCAAACTGCGTGAGGCCCTACCTCCCTTCCCTGCCGCCCTGCCACGCACCAAGCTGGCACCGCACACGGCCATGACAGATTGGCTGGCTGCCGGTGAGGCTCCGTATGGTTTCGAGCTGGATGCTGATTGCGAACTGAAAGATGGCAGTGAAAATGGTGCCGTCATCCGCTGTACCAGGATGGATCTGACATCCGATGAAATTCGTCAGCATATTGCAACCGGCAAGCAAGTCACGCGCATTGGCCTGATCTGGCAGGAAAAAGTGCGTTTCATGCTGACCGACACCCTGCAATTGAAGCGGATACAGTTCCTGGACGTTCTGCAGGAAGAAGCCAGTCAAGCCGGCGACGACAGGGAAAGCCTGTTTGAAGCAACCTTTACCTTGATGAGCGAAGAACTGGGCGAGCTGGTTGAGGCATTGATTGAAGCGCTGGGTGGACTGGATGACAGCCAGGCCACATTGACACCACTAACCGGGGCAAGCGCAGCAGCCAACAGTACGGTTGCTGCACAGGTAACTGCAGCCAGCCCGAGCGACCTGCCCTGGGACTGAATCGCCAGTTCACCACGATCCACTCAAGAGCCTGCGGGCTCTTTTTTTTTGATAGCTCAAAACTAACAATCGATTTACAACAATCAATTTAACAAAACTATTGCCATCGCAGATACTGCATCCATGCCAAGAGCAACACGGTTGTCAGCAAAAGTTTGTACCAGCCATTTTGTGGATGCGTTTAGCTAAGAATATTCCTATTACTTTTTAAGAAGCATCCCAGTCATAAAGAACAGGCGATGCAGTACAAATACATCAAGCAATCCAGTACACAGGGAGTGCCTCATGCAAAACCAACAAACATGGCAGGAAGTGTTGCTCGACATTTTGGCTGCTTTTTCAGGTTTGCAGTAACTACACTGGAAAACAACTTCCAGACCATTCCCAAGGCAGACGAGCACATGGCGTGATGCCTGCACTGGGGAGCAAGTAGATCGACTCAGGCGAGCGAGCAAAACTCGCAATACTCACAGCGTTAGAGAACAGGAGCAAGTGATGGCACATACAACAGGTTCCGCAGGTAAATGTCCGGTCATGCACGGTGGCATGACACAGTCCAGCATGTCCAACACTGACTGGTGGCCCAAGTCGCTCAATCTGGACATCCTCCACCAGCACGACAGCAAGACCGACCCGATGGGAGCCGACTTCAACTACCGTGAAGAAGTCAAAAAGCTCGATGTTGAAATGCTCAAGCAAGATCTGAAAGCCTTGATGACCGACAGCCAGGAATGGTGGCCGGCCGACTGGGGGCATTATGGCGGACTGATGATCCGCATGGCCTGGCACGCCGCCGGCAGCTATCGCATTGCCGATGGTCGTGGTGGCGCAGGTACCGGCAACCAGCGTTTTGCCCCGCTGAACTCCTGGCCTGACAATGGCAACCTGGACAAGGCACGCCGCCTGCTGTGGCCGATCAAGAAAAAATACGGCAACAAGATCAGTTGGGCAGACCTGATGATTCTGGCTGGCAATATGGCTTATGAATCGATGGGCCTGAAGACCTTCGGCTTTTCATTTGGCCGCGAAGACATCTGGCATCCGGAAAAAGACATCTACTGGGGTTCGGAAAAGCAGTGGCTGGCACCCAGTGGTAGTGAAGGCAGTCGTTACTCCGGCGTCCGCACGCTGGAAAACCCGCTGGCAGCCGTGATGATGGGCCTGATCTACGTCAACCCGGAAGGGGTAGACGGCCAGCCAGACCCGCAAAAAACTGCATACGACATCCGCGAAACCTTTGCCCGCATGGCAATGAATGATGAAGAAACGGTTGCACTGACCGCTGGCGGTCATACCGTGGGCAAGACTCATGGCAATGGTAACGCAGCGCAACTGGGCCCGGCTCCCGAAGGAGCGCCGATGGAAGAACAAGGACTGGGCTGGATCAACCATCACAGCCGCGGCATTGGCCGCAATGCCGTCACCAGCGGTATCGAAGGAGCCTGGACCACTCACCCCACCCAATGGGATAACGGCTACTTCGACATGCTGCTGGGTCATGAATGGACGCTGACCAAGAGCCCGGCCGGTGCCTGGCAATGGATTCCGATCAACATCAAGGAAGAAGACAAGCCGGTAGACGTGGAAGACCCGAGCATCCGCTGCATGCCGATCATGACCGATGCCGACATGGCCATGAAAGTAGACCCGATTTATCGCGAGATCCTCGAACGTTTCCATAAGGATCCGGCCCACTTCTCCGAGGTATTCGCCCGTGCCTGGTTCAAGCTGACCCACCGCGACATCGGTCCGAAAACCCGCTATATCGGCCCGGACGTGCCGCAGGAAGAGCTGATCTGGCAAGACCCGGTTCCGGCAGGCCGCCGCGACTATGATGTCGATGCAGTCAAGGCCAGGATTGCCGCCAGTGGTCTGAGCGTGGCCGAGCTGGTCAGCACCGCCTGGGATAGCGCCCGCACCTTCCGTGGTTCGGACAAGCGCGGTGGTGCCAATGGTGCACGCATCCGTCTGGCTCCGCAAAAGGATTGGGAAGGCAATGAACCAGCCCGCCTGGCCAAGGTACTGACTGTACTGGAAGGTATTGCCAGCGAGTTTTCCATCAGCATTGCAGATGTGATCGTGCTGGGTGGCAATGTCGGTATCGAGCAAGCCGCACGTGCGGCAGGCCATGCCCTGACGCTGCCGTTTGCACCGGGTCGTGGCGATGCCACTGCCGAGCAGACCGATGCCGAATCGTTTGCCGTACTGGAACCGCTGGCAGATGGCTTCCGTAACTGGCAGAAGCAGGATTACATCGTCAGCGCCGAGGAACTGCTGCTGGACCGCGCTCAGCTGATGCGTCTGACTGCCAATGAAATGACCGTTCTGATTGGTGGCCTGCGCGTTCTGGATACCAACCATGCTGGCAGCAAGCACGGCGTATTCACCGATAAACCGGGCCAGCTGACCAATGACTTCTTTGTCAACCTGACGGACATGGCTTACACCTGGAAGCCGGCTGGGCAGAATCTGTACGAAATTCGCGAGCGTCGCAGCGGTGCGCTGAAATGGACGGCAACACGGGTTGATCTGGTGTTTGGCTCCAATTCGATCCTGCGTGCCTATGCCGAGGTGTACGCCCAGGATGACAATCAGGAAAAATTCATCAAGGACTTTGCTGCCGCCTGGACCAAGGTAATGAACGCGGATCGCTTTGATCTGAACTAATCAGCCTCCCGACAGGCAGGACTTGCCTGTTTGCCCCTAGCGGTATCGCCTTCAGCGGCGGTACCGCTTTTTCATTTGCTGCTGCGCACTTTCGCCTGCAAGGCCATGCCTGCTCTCACTCTGGCGAGAGCGGCAGCAGCCTATTCAGCACAGGTTGCAATTTAAAATAGCAATTGAAGTTTAGATATTATAAATTTTACTTGCGAATAATTATCATTAAAATACAAATACCAACTACAACAGGAGAGTGTCATGCCCCAAGACAAACACAACTACCGCAAACCTGCCGCCAGATGGCACCAGATTCGCGTAATTGCCGGATTACTGATTGTTTGCAGTGGCTGGGGCTGGATGATTGAGTCTGTAGTACAAGGACCCGCAGGAGTCAGCACGTCATTCAACCAGCAGCAGACGGGTTAGCCGTAAAGCTCTCTTGCCAGCCTAAGCAGCATTACTATTTCCTATTAGGAAATAATATAATGAAGAAATAGCCATTTTTTTAACATGGCAATCGCTTTAAGCTGTTCACATGGCAATTAGCACAGGCATGACATTCATGAGCACCCGACAAGCAGCACTGTTCATTTCACATGGCGCCCCTACCCTGCCGCTGGAAGACAGCCCGACGCGTCACTTTCTGACCCGGTTGGGTGAAACGCTCCCGCGTCCCCGAGCGATTGTGGTGGTTTCCGCGCACTGGGAAACTCATATTCCCACCGTCAACCTGGCCGCCAAGCCTGAGACCATGTATGACTTCGGTGGCTTCCCTGCGGCACTGTATACATTGCGCTATCCGGCAAGTACCGACCTCGGCTTGGCCGCAGATGTGGTAGACCGTCTACGCAACGCCGGTCTCAAAGTGGGCACTACCGACCAGCGCGCACTGGACCATGGCATGTGGACACCGCTGATGCTGATGTACCCGGCAGCAGATATCCCGCTGGTGATGGTATCCCTGCCACATAACGCAAGCGGGGAGACCTATTTCCAGATGGGGCGTGCGCTACGGGGCCTGCGCGATGACAATGTACTTGTCATCGGTTCTGGCAGCTATACCCACAATCTGTGGCAACTGAGCCGCGATGGCAGTACGCCGCCAGCCTGGGCCGAAGCTTTTGCCCAATGGATGGACCAGGCATTGCTGGAAAACCGTCAGCAGGACATTCTCAACTGGAAACAGAAGGCACCGCTGGCAAGGGAAAACCACCCTACCGACGAACACTTCAATCCGCTGCTGGTAATGATGGGTGCTGCCTCGGACAATACTGCGCCGGTAAAACTGCACGACGACTGGCGCATGGGCTCACTGTCCATGGCGTGCTGGCAATTTGACTGAGCAGGCAGCTGGCCCCTGACCATGGGGCCTGTACTGTAAACCGGCTGTCACAGGGTTTTCAGCTTGCCGCGAAAGTCAGCCAGGCTCTGATAGCCCTTAGCTTCCATCAGCATGGCCAGCTCCTGCAGAATGCGGGTAAAAGCACCTTCCCCCTCCTCATAAAGACAGGTACCAATCTGCACCGCAGTCGCGCCGGCCAGGATATGCATGAACGCCTCCCGGCCACTACTGATGCCACCGCAGCCCACCACATGTTTGTCCGGCAAGCGCCGGACAAACTCGCGCACATTGGCCAGTGCCGTGGGTAATACATAAGCCCCGCCCAGCCCGCCCAGCCCATCCTTGGGCTTGATCACCACGCACTCATGCTCCGGGTCAATCACTAGTCCATTACCAATCGAATTGATGCAGGTGACAAAGCGCAAACGCGGAAAGGTATTGAGTACCGTAGCCATCTGGTCAAAATGCACCAGGTCGAAATAGGGCGGCAATTTGACTCCGAACACACCGGGATAGACATCGCTCATGGCCTGCAAGCTTGCCAGACAGGCCGCCGGATCGTAGCCCAGCTGTGGCTTGCCAGGAAGGTTGGGACAGGACAGATTGACTTCCGGGATACAGGGGAGGCCCTGCTCGGCCAGGCTGGCCAGCATCTGCAGATTGTCTTGCAGGCTCATGCCAGACAAGGACAGGAACAGGGGTTTTCCCGCTTGATGCGGGTAGCCACGCGCATAGTCCAGATAGTAGTCAAACCCGGCATTGGGCAAGCCCATCGAGTTGATACTGCCCAGCGGCGTTGCGCAGTAGCGCGGTTCCGGATTGCCGTCTCTAGGCTGCAAGGTACAGCTCTTGGTAATCACAGCACCGGCAGCCGAATGACGGACTTGCTCCAGTTCTTCCACCGAGCGGCACATTACACCGGAAGCATTGTACAGAGGGTTGGTCATGGTCAGACCAAGCCAGGAAACAGAAAGGTCTAGCTGCATGATCGCTCGCCTCACCATCAAAATGCGCAGTCTGAGCGCCGCCGGCAAAGCGGGTACTGCGCCACGTCAAGCGCAATGAAAAACGGCCGTCAGGCGGCCGTTTTCTGACAAGACAGGGCGCATCAGCGCAAGGCGTGCACCCCTTGGTAGAAGACAAAAGCGATGACCCAGGCCAGCAACACCGACCAGACCACCGACAACGCAGTGAATGCGCGGCTTTTCGATTCACGACGAATGGCCGCTACCGTGGACAGGCAAGGCACATAAATCAGGGTGAAGATCAGAAAACTCATGGCCGAAGCCCAATCCAGATGGTGCAGCAAAGCTGCGCCAAGGCCGGCCTCCGGCACGCCGTAAATGACTGCCAGACCGCCGAGCAGAATTTCCTTGGCCACAAAGCCCACCAGCAGGGCAACGGCCAGTTCGTGGCGGATGCCAATCGGGTCGAGTACCGGAGCCATCACACTGCCCAACATATCCGCCAGTGTCTTGTCATGACCCGCCGGGATATGGGACACCAGCCATACCAGCACCACCCCCATCAGGATGAAGCTGGAGGCCAGTTCGAGAAAGGCACGCACTTCACCCGTCGCCCGGATCAGCATATGGCGCAGGCCGGGCAGGCGGTAAGGCGGCAGCTCCAGCAAAAATGCTTCATTGCCGCGATAACGATGCTTGAACACCCAGGCAGTGAAAATGGCGACGGCAAAACTCAGCAGGTACAGCAGCAGCAGCACCCAGGGCGCCTGCTGTGGCCGGAACAGGATGCCGGAAAAGAACACCACCACCTGCAAGCGGGCCGAACACAGGGAAAAGGGAATGATCAACATGGTGAGCAAGCGCTGTTTGCGCTCGCGCATCACCCGCGTCCCCAGAATGGCGGGGACATTGCAACCAAAGCCCATCAGCTGCATCACGAAGCCACGCCCATCCAGCCCCAGCCGTGCCATGAAGGCATCAGTCAGATAAGCCGCCCGTGCCAGATAGCCGCTATCTTCCACCATGGCCATCAGGATGAAAAACACGAACAGAATGGGCGCAAAGGTCAGAACGGTGGACACCCCCTGCCAGATACCATCCAGCAGCAGGCTTTGCACAATGGCCGGCAATGGTGCAAGCCAGTGCCCCAGCGCAGCTTCCTTGAACCAATCCAGCCCGGAGCCAACCAGGTCCTGCAGCGGTGTGCCAATCTGGTAGGTCAGGTTGAACAACAAGGCCATGAAACCGAAAAACAGCGGCAAACCCAGCCATGGATGCATCAGCCAGGCATCAACCTTTTCGGTCTGGCCCACCGGCAACACCGGCGGCAAGCTCCATACTCCCTGCAAGCGCGCATGCGCCAGTGCAATGGCCTCTTGTGTTTCCGGTACCTTGTCCAGCTGGGCATGCACGGCGGGCTCTGTGCCAGAGGCCTGCCTGTTCAGCATGTCCATCAGTCGCGGCCAGCCTTCCATGCGCTTGGCGGAAACTAGCGCCACCGGAACACCCAGCTTGTGCTGCAAGGCATCAACATCCAGTTTGATCCCCATCAGCCTGGCCTCATCCGCCATGTTCAAAACCACCACAGCGGGCAAGCCACTGGCCAGTATCTGCATCGCCAGTGGTAACTGACGGTCCAGTTGCGCGGCATTCAGCACCAGCACCACGGCATCGAATGCCGTACTCATCAGCACATCACGAACCACGGCTTCATCGTCGGTATAACCGGTCAGGTCATTGACGCCGGGCAAATCCACCAGCTCCACCATGCTGCCACCCAGCAACACACGCGCACTGGTCAGGTCCACCGTCAGTCCCGGCCAGTTACCTACCCGCTGTGACATGCCGGTGAGACGATTGAACAAGGTCGACTTGCCGGTATTGGGCAGACCAATCAGGGCAAAACGCTTCATTCAGCCACCTTGACCTGAATGAAACGTGCCAGGCTGCGCCGCAGCAAGAACCGCGTGCAGCCTACTTCCAATACCAGAGGCCCGCCGAACGGTGCGCGGCGCGACAAACTGAACCGACTGCCCGGAATCAAGCCGAATGCGGCAACACGGCGAAATGCCTCATCAGACAGTTCAAGACTGTCCACCACCCCTTTACACCCCAGCGGAAACTTGTCGAGTGACACCATGTGCAGCCCAATAACGCGAATAATTTGCATTATTGTACGCAATAATCCCTCCATCCTGTAAGGCTTTGCACGGCAGGATGATGCCAACCCTTGAGCCATATCAATCGGCTCAGGCCGGGTAACAGACGGCGCAGGTAAATCCGGTCGCAAATGTGGCCCTGATGCGGCATAGCGTTTAGAATCTGGCTCATCTCCAATTTCCGTAACGGACCCCCGACCATGAGCATCAAATCCGACAAGTGGATCCGCCGTATGGCGCAGGATCACAACATGATCGAGCCGTTTGAGTACAACCAGATCAAGAACGTCAATGGCGAGAAGGTGATTTCCTTCGGTACCTCAAGCTATGGCTACGATATTCGCTGTGCCGATGAATTCAAGGTTTTCACCAATATCAACAGCACCATTGTCGACCCGAAGAACTTCGACCCCGATTCTTTTGTTGAAGTCTCCGGCAAAGGCTATTGCATCATTCCGCCCAATAGCTTTGCGCTGGCACGCACGGTAGAGTACTTCCGCATTCCGCGTTCGGTGTTGACGGTTTGCCTGGGCAAATCGACTTATGCGCGCTGTGGCATCATCGTTAACGTCACCCCTTTCGAGCCGGAATGGGAAGGCTATGTCACGCTGGAGTTTTCCAATACCACCCCGTTGCCAGCCAAAATCTATGCCAATGAAGGCGTGGCGCAGGTACTGTTTTTCGAGTCCGACGAAGTGTGTGATGTGTCCTATGCCGACCGCGCAGGCAAATACATGGGCCAGGTTGGCGTTACCCTGCCACGCCCTTGAATACACATGGCCAGCCCGGCCAGCAGCGAAAGACAAGGACAGCGATCGCTGTCCTTTTTTGTTTGATGTGTAATCAAAAGCCGCTCGCATTATTGCCGCCTTGTTCTAGGATGAACTGTACGAAATAGTTTTCCATGCAAGTCAATCAGCCTTTCTTACTGTTTCTTCTTGGGGTGTCGCGGTTCCCCCTTGCCGTAACGCCCCTTTTTTTGTGCTGACGAAATTACATTTGCATATTCACTGAAAAATAAAATTTCATTGGATTTTAAATGACAATGCAGATAACACTTTGAAAACCGCTATCAGGCCAAAACAGAACAGGGTCAGCACATGCTGACCCCGATCCGTACCCGCACCCCACAAACCCGCCGCAGACTAAATCACTTCACTGGCTTTCTGACAGGGATCTGCCATCAAGACCCTGGCAGCTTCAGCCAAGGCATCCAGATCCTCATCCAGATGTTCCTGCAAGTCCATCAAGGCCGCCCGTAGCACCACGGCCGCCAGCTCCGACTGTTTACCACTGACACTGAACACATGCGACAGCACCCGCAATTCACGACAGCTGTTCAGATCCAGTGGAATTTCCAGCGTACGCACTGCATCGACATGAATGACTTCATCAGCCACCATTCCCTTGCTGCGACAGCTTTCCAGCTCGCCCAGCAAGTCCTTCAGAGCCAGTCCCATCACACTCTCCTTTCAGCTTCCATTTAACGTTAGCTCTGGATAGAACACCGACCAAGAACAGGCAACCAACATATTGACTTGAAACAAGATATTCACGTTTCCGGACCAGGCGGATAGCGCTGAAAATCATCATGCACAATGCAAAAATGGCTGCCCTATCACCATAGGACAGCCATTCTCAAATACCAGCGACAACATTCAGGGCAGCTACAAATCCATGCGTCGCATGCCTGTCCGCTTCACCTCAAGCCTGCGATTGAAGCAAGGGACAACAAATCAGCCCTCTTCGGCATCGCCATCCACATAAAACCAGTGACCATCTTCCTTGCGGAAGCGGCTGATTTCATGCAGTCGTTGCGCCCGGCCATTTACTTTGTAGCGTGCAACAAACTCAACCACCCCGGCCTCATCATCCTTGCCACCGGCCTGGGTACTGAGTACATCCAGAGACATCCATTTGACAAAGCGTTCTTCGCGCGACAAATCCAGCTCTGCCGGACGTGTGGAGGCATGCCAGCTGGCCAGGAGATAGTCCGCATTGTTCATGGTGTACGCAGCATAACGCGAGCGCATCAGGCTTTCTGCGTCGGGAGCAGATTCCCCACCATTGATATAACGGCCGCAGCAGTCCTGAAAGGAAGCAGGCAGCCCGCAAGGACAGCCTGTGGATTGTTTTTTCTTGCTCATTGTTTCAATTAGCCCAGGGCGGGCAATCCGTAGAGTTTCAACAGAAAATTGGTAAAAACAGGTTGTGGCGGCTTTGGCTGCATTTTGGGCCAGCGCCGTAGCCACTCCCGCAGACGCATTTCCATCCGAGACTGCGACTCTTCCTGAGAAAGCTGACCGGCATCACGCTGAACGGCCAGATAGCGGTACATGGCAAAACAGTTGTCATCAACCTGATTGGCACCCACCAGCCGCAAGCGATAGGCATTGAGCTGGTCGGCAGCAGCAACACGGGTCATGCCGCCATTTTTGACCTTGTCCGCCAAACGATTGGCCTCTTTCAACAGCAAATCCACCTTGCTATCCGCCGGACTGGTGGTCACGGGAGGACGAGCGGGATGAATGCCACCATTTTGTGGTGCAGCAGGCTGTTGCAACAAGCTGCATGCGCTGAGTGACAAGGACAGCACCGCGAGTTGCAGTGAGGTCTTATGGATGAAAATCATGGCGGTAGTGTAGCGGATGTCAGGCAATCTTGGACAAAATCCACCATCACACAGTTCGGCAAGCATCGAAAATGACAAAACCGACTGGCTGGGAATGCACAGTCGGTTTTGCCCGGTGGGCCTGAACAACAATCAGCTTCAGGCCAGATGCTCAAACAGCGGCGTCGACAGATAGCGCTCGCCAAACGAAGGAATCACCACCACGATCAACTTGCCTGCATTCTCAGGGCGCTTGGCCAGTTCAATGGCAGACCACACCACCGCACCAGAAGAAATACCGACCAGCACACCTTCTTGCGTGGCAACGGCACGCGCCGTCGCAAACGCATCGTCGTTTTTAACGCGAATGATTTCATCATATACGCCGGTATTCAGGATAGGCGGTACGAAGCCGGCACCAATACCCTGAATGGGGTGCGGTCCCTTCGGACCACCAGACAGCACCGGCGAAGCATCCGGTTCTACCGCCACAACTTGCACCCCAGACTTACGGGATTTCAGCACCTCGCCAACCCCGGTAATGGTGCCACCGGTACCCACACCGGCAACAAAAATGTCCACCTGGCCATCGGTATCGCGCCAGATTTCCTCTGCCGTGGTGTTGCGATGCACTTCAGGGTTGGCTGCATTTTCGAACTGCTGCGGCATGAACCAGGTGTCCGGGTTTTCTTCCACCAGTTGGCGCGCCTTGGCAATTGCACCACCCATACCATCCGGGCCCGGGGTCAGAATCAGTTCTGCGCCATATGCCTTCAGCAATTGCCGACGTTCGCGGCTCATGGTTTCCGGCATAGTAATCACCAGCTTGTAGCCACGTGCGGCACAAACCATCGCCAGACCGATGCCGGTATTGCCAGATGTTGGCTCCACGATGGTGGTATGCGGCCCGATCTTGCCTTCTTTTTCGGCAGCATCGATCATGGCAACGGCAATACGGTCTTTCACACTGTGCGCCGGGTTGAAAAACTCCAGCTTGGCCACCACGGTGGCAACGCACCCTTCGGTCACACGGTTCAGCTTGACCAGCGGTGTATTGCCGATCAGATCGGTTACGGTATTGGCGATACGCATTGTCTTATTCTCCCGGGCAACAATAAATCGGAATTTAATATCCCATATAATATATGAGCCTGCCTGAAAACCTAATAGTGTTTGCTTCTATTGAATGAACCAACAAATCCGGGGCCTACCATGCCTATCCAGGAAAACCTGATACCCCTGCACGGCTGGCGCCGCAAGCTTTACATCATCATTTTCGAGGCCGATACCCGGGCTGGCCGCATGTTTGACCTGGGGCTGATCGTACTCATCCTGCTGTCCCTGCTCACCGTGGTGCTGGAAAGTGTGGCCAGTATCCGCCAAAGCTGGGGAACACAACTGAAATGGCTGGACTGGTTGTTCACCATCGTGTTTACCGCCGAATATCTGCTCCGGCTGGTATGTGTACACAAGCCACTGCGTTATGCGCGCAGCTTTTTCGGTGTGGTGGACCTGCTCTCCATCCTGCCTCTCTACCTGGGCCTGTTCATTCCGGAAAGCCGGTTTTTGGCAGATGTCCGGGTTTTGCGCCTGCTGCGCATGTTCCGCATTCTCAAACTCACGCGCTACATGGGTGAGGCGCGCGAGCTCAAACGCGCCATGCTGGCCAGCCGCCGCAAGATTCTGGTATTCCTGATGAGTGTCATCGCCCTGGTCATCATCCTGGGCACGCTGATGTACGTTATAGAAGGAGAAGCCAACGGCTTTACCAGCATCCCCATCGGGATTTACTGGGCAATTGTCACCCTCACCACCGTCGGTTTTGGCGACATCACCCCCAAAACCCCGCTGGGACAGGCATTGGCCAGCATTGTCATGATTACCGGCTATGGAATCATTGCGGTGCCCACCGGCATCGTGACGGCAGAAATTGCCCGTGGCAGCAGCAGTACGCCGGCAGACAAGCAATCAGCCACCAGGCTGTGTCCACATTGCTTTACCGAAGGGCACGACTGGGATGCCCGCTTTTGCAAGCATTGTGGCGGCAAGCTGCCACGACCGGCCAATCACACAGTCAGCTGAACATCACCGGGCATTTGGCAGGGAACGCGCGGCCAGAATGGTCCGCGCCAACTGTTCGGCCTGCTGGGCAAGCAAATGTGCAGCTTCTTGCATCGCCACATCCAGGACCATCGGGCGATTGCAAAGCGAATAGCAGCCATCAAATGCTGCTGCCAGCCTACCCGCATCATCCGCAATAATGGCACCAGACAGCAAACTGACAGGCACCCCTACCGACCGGGCCAGAGCCGCAACACAAGCCGGAGCCTTGCCGGACAGGGTCTGGCTGTCACTGCGACCTTCCCCGGTCAGTACCCAGTCTGCCCCGGCAACAGCTTGTGCCAAACCAATATGGCTGGCCACCGCCTGAGCACCGGACACCATGCGCCCACCCAATAATTGCAGCGCATAACCCAAGCCACCGGCAGCGCCACTCCCTGACAGATGACTGGCAGATTGCCCCATACCCGCATCCAGCTGCCGAGCGAAATGAGCAATCCCTGCGTCAAAGCGTGTGATATCCGCCATTGCAACACCCTTTTGCGGACCGAATACCGCTGTCGCCCCCTGCTCTCCGGTCAAAGGATTTTCCACATCCGACCAGACTTCCAGCTTCACCTGTGCCGTCTTTCCGCGTAACGGCTCACACGCTAACGTCTGAAAATCAAGCACATCCTGGAGACTTCCTTGAAGCCTTTCACCCTGCGCATTCAGCAGCTGCAAGCCCAGTGCAACCAGACAGCCAGCCCCGCCATCATTGGTACTGGAACCACCCAACGCAACCGCAATCTCTCGATAGCCATCAGCAAGCAATGCCAGCAGCAGCTGACCAACTCCGCGACTACTACGCTGCGTGACAGGCGTATCTCCGGCGTCTGGCAAACCGATGATGCGTGCCACTTCCAGCACCACCGTCCCATCCGGCAGCAACAGGCAGGACACTGACTGTTCCACCCCGCTTGCATTGCAAACGGAATAATCAAGCCACTGGCCTCCTACTGCCGCATGCAGGGCATCCAGTGTCCCCTCGCCGCCATCAGCCATGGGACGCAAAACACATTCCGCACGAGGATCTGCCCGTTCAATTCCGTGGCACATGGCACTTGCCACGTCAGCCGCATCCAGCGACCCCTTGAAGGAGTCAGGTGCAAGTACCCAGCGCATAGCACACCCCCATGACAAAAACAGCCAACATAAATGCAAAACCCCTCGTTGCCAAGGCAAGGAGGGGTCTGAAAACAGGGCTACTTCGCTTATTCAGTAGCAGCCTGATCGTTCTGTACAGCTTCGACAGCCGGGGTTTCCGCTGCGGGCTTGGGTGCCGACATCAGCTGGGCGGCCTTTTTCTCTTCGGCGCTCACTTCACCAGCAGGCTTGCCGGCAAGGTCAAAACGCTTGCCACCACGCGCCAGCGACTTCACGTAACGCGGCTTTCTGCAATGATTTGCCACCACGCGGGAAATCAGGGTTGCATCGAATTGCGGCAGGGCGGCAATCAGGCTCTCATGGATGCCCAGAGCCAGCGGACGGAATTGACGGAACACTTCGAACTTGCTGTATACATGTTCCGCAATCATTTCAGTCTGTTTTTTCTTGGACAGACTCTGAACAGCGGACTTGAGAGCAGCACCCAGTGCCGTTTCGGTATTTGGCTTCATGAACTTCTATCTAGATCCAGTGATGCTTTTGTAATGACAGGCAAGCCTGCCAGACAGGGGGAACGGCCTCAAACCGTCACAATGCCAACTTGTCGTTTGATCCACGACACCGCAGCGTCCTGTATGGTAATGCAGCTTGCCAAGCCGTGCCAGCAAAAGGCAGGAACGAATAGCAGCAGGACAGATTTGCGTATCAGGCTGGCAACGGTGATGGTGCGCCCAGCCGGGGTCGAACCGGCACAACCGAAGTCGAGGGATTTTAAGTCCCTTGCGTCTACCAATTTCGCCATGGGCGCACCGAGACGCGGATTATGCCAGTACTTGGGCACTGCGTCATCTTTCTAACGTGCATTTTGCTGCCACCCGGCAGAGAAGATGCGCATGGCTTGCTGCCAGAGCATGCTTTGCGCGAAGATGCACGATTAGCATTTGGCATCAGCCCAATCATCCAGACAGGGGCTGAATCGCTGCTCACTCATTCAATAACAATCCGCTACAAAGGAAGTACCGTCTCATGTTCGAACATATCGAAGCGTACCCAGGCGACCCCATTCTGACCCTGGTAGAAACATTTCATGCAGATCAACGTCCGCAAAAAGTGAACCTCGGCATCGGGCTTTATTATGATGAAGAAGGCCGTATCCCGCTGCTCTCTTCTGTGCAGAAAGCCGAAGCCGCGCGCGCAGCCAGCCCCTCGCCCCGCCCCTACCTGCCGATGGAAGGCGCTGCCAATTACCGTACAGCCGTTCAGCATTTGTTGTTTGGTGCAGCCCACAAGGCTGTCGTCGAGAAGCGCATCTCCACCATCCAGACCATTGGCGGTTCCGGCGCACTGAAGGTAGGCGCGGACTTCATCAAACGTTACTTTCCGCAGAGTGAAGCCTGGATCAGCAATCCCAGCTGGGATAACCACCGCGCCATCTTTGAAGGTGCGGGCATCAAAGTGCACGATTATCCCTACTACGACGCTGTCAGCGGTGGACTGCTGTTTGAGGAAATGCTTGCCACCATCAAGCAATTACCAGCCCAGAGCGTCGTGCTGCTGCACCCCTGCTGCCACAACCCGACCGGCGTTGACTTGACCCCGGCGCAATGGGACATCCTGATTCCGCTACTCAAGACTGGTCAGTTGATTCCATTCCTGGACATTGCCTACCAGGGTTTTGGCCAGGGTCTCGACGAAGATGCTTATGCCATTCGCAGCATGGCCGATGCCGGCATCAGCTTCTTTGTCAGCAACTCCTTCTCCAAAAATCTGTCCTTTTATGGCGAACGTTGCGGTGGGCTCTCCATCGTCTGTCAGGATGCGGAAGAAGCCACACGCGTACTGGGCCAAATGAAGGCCACCGTGCGTCGCAACTACTCCAGCCCTCCGACGCATGGCGGTCAGATCACCGCCGCCGTCATGAATGACCCGGCTCTGTTTGCAGAATGGCAAGAAGAAGTTGCCCAAATGCGCGTCCGCATCAAGGCCATGCGCCAAAGCCTGTACCAAGTCCTGAGCGAGCGCGTGCCCGGTCGTGACTTCAGCTACTTCGTCACACAGCAAGGCATGTTCAGTTACACCGGTCTCACTCCTGAACAGGTTGACCGGCTGCGTGAAGAATTTGCAGTCTATCTGGTGCGTTCTGGCCGGATGTGCGTGGCGGGCTTGAATAGTCGCAATGTGAATTATGTTGCCGAAGCCATGGCTGCCGTGCTGAAAAACTGACTATTACCAGCCAGCAAAAAGCCCGGTCTTGTACCGGGCTTTTCTCTTTTCTGTAGATACCGTTATCAGCTGACCGTGATAGAAAACATAGTCCTGACCGGCCGCGTCATCTCACTCTCTTTTGTGCAACTTCAACACCAAAGTCAGTTCACCTTCGCCATCATTCTGCGACTGGATATTCTTCAAGGTAATGCCACTAGGCAACAACACGCTGATACCGTGACCGATACCATATTTTGACAGCGACTTTTCCAGTCGCTTAGCCATGCTTTGCGCAGGCAGGCGGGCCTCGTCATCAAGGGCGAAACCATAAGTTTCCGCAGCATCATCAAAAGCCTGGCTGACCTGCTCCTTGCCAACAAACTTTTCTGCAATCGAGCTGACCTGAGCTGCGGACATTTCTTCCTCGGTTTCGCATACCGCCAGAAACTCATCCTTGAAGCGGGCCTGTTCCAACGGGTCGGCAATCTCTTCAGACAGCTGCTCCACCACGCTGGCAACCATCCGGCTACTACTCGTAGCATCCGGAACCCGCATGGCCTTGAGAAAATCATCCAGCCAGAATTTTGCCTGCTGACCTCCACGGTCCACCGCATACACAAGAGGGCCGGACTCCAGAATCAAAGCCCCTTTGTCAATCAACCTGGGGTTGATACCGGATGCATGGCGGATATCAAACACCTCACCAGCCTCAATAACAGAAAGGAAGTCATCACGCACTTCTGACTTGAACACCCCCAGACCACGTAACTCACACTCGCCATCCGACAAGCCGGAAAACAGGATGACAAACAAGTCACCGGCACTGATGTTGGGATGCTGTGAACGTGCATACAGGTGCTTGGCAATGCGCTGTGACAGTGCAAGGAAGTCGAGTTCACCCCGGAAAAACTGGCGGGTGTAATGGTAAATCTCGTTCAGATTGAGATCGGACTCATGAAAGAACTGATGCTTTTTCTTGTCCGACACCACACCACGCAGATAGCCACTAAGGATCAGCGACGAGACACCATCATCAACATCAGAAGCACGCTCAGACAACTGAAGCGGTTCACCTCGCGCCTGATTTCCCACCCGATGCACTACCAAGCGCTCAACGCGCGACTCGCCAATCAACATGTTCTGTCCTGCTACGCCAAAAAAGGTGAATTATTACCCTCAGCCAATGCTGTGACAAGAAATTGCCATATGACTTCATGAGATTATGACTAGTACCTAATGCAAATCATCATGACATATAACTTGCTCTTTACTATATAAATGACATTTAGCTAATCAAGCATTAGAGAATGTTATTAATTGGCCGTAAATTTAGAACAGCTTGATAGATAATTTGCAACCCACAGATGTTGGGAATTTTCCTAGACAATTCAGGGACTAGTCTTAATTACAGTCATCGTTGAGTTAGCGATAGTTACGTCACACAAGAACACTCTTGTTGACCAACAAACACTCGCCAAGGACTCATCATGAAAAAACTTCTGACTATCGCCAGCGCCCTCGCACTGGGTGGCTTCGCTACTCAAGCCTTCGCCTATGACGGCACCATCAATTTCACCGGCACCATTTCAAACGTAACCTGCACGCTTGCTGTGTCAGGCACTACCCCAGGCACCATTACACTGCCGACGGTGACCCAATCAGCATTGAAAGCTGTTGGTGATACAGCTGGCACAACGCAATTCAGTATCAAACTGTCTGCCTGCACGGGGACACCAGCACCGACACAGGCTGCTGCATGGTTTGAAACCGGCGCTGAAGTCAATGCAGCGGGCCGCTTGCTGACTACCGTGGGCGGCACAGCAACAGATACCTTGAGTATCGCTCTCTATAACATGGGTAGCGCAACCCCCATCGCCATTGGACAGGGCAATGGCAGCATTGGCAGCAGCGGCTCCCCGTTCCCGATCACCAGTGGCAGTGCAACGCTCAACTATCAAGCCAAATACTATGCTGAAAAAACAGGTGTTCCTGCAGGTGCAGTACAAGCCAAGGTGAACTACACCATTCAATACCAGTAAGCCTCAGATTCTGAGCGAATACTCAGCAGGCATGCATGGCAATCAACATCAATATCTATTGATTGCCATGCTGTACCAAGGATAAACGATGAAAAGATATATCGTACTCGCTAGTACAGCTGCGATGGCTGTGATTGCTGCCGAGGCTTACGCGTTTGACGGCACAATTAACTTCGCAGGAAATGTATCCAACGTAACCTGTACCATTGCTGCAGCAAGTGGCGACAATATTGGGACAGTGACGCTTCCAACCGTAACACAGTCTGCATTAAAAGCAGCTGGCGATACCGCAGGTACCACGCAATTCAATATTCAACTATCAAATTGTGCTGGCAACCCTGCTCCAACAAAAGCCGCTGCATGGTTTGAAACAGGCAGCGAAGTGAATGCTGCAGGACGTCTCATTGCAAGCGTTGAAGGTACGGCAACAAGTGCTTTAAGCATTGCACTATATAACATGGGAAGTCCAACCCCTATTGTGATTGGCCAAGGAGATGGAAGCCTGGGAAGCAGCGGCAGAGACTTTGACATTTCGGGATCAGGAACTACGCTGAAATACCAGGCAAAGTACTACGCAGAAACAACCGGCGTACCTCCTGGTAAGGTTCAGGCCAAGGTCAATTACACCATTCAATATCAATAATCGTTTGACACATCACAGATTGTTAACAAACAAAAAAGGAGATGCGCAGGTTATCTCCTTTTTTATTCCGGGGAAAGACAATGCCAATATTTAATAAAAGTAATTTCTTCACTCTATCGGCATTACTTGCGCTTAATTCAGCTAATGCAGACGTCTACATCAATGCTACCCGAGTGATTTATCCAGCCGAAAAGCGAGAAATTACATTCACTGTAGGTAATGGGGCGAACACGAAATCACTCATTCAGACTTGGGTTGATGAAGGAAATGCCAAAGACACTCCAGACAATTCCAAAGCACCATTCATTCTCACCCCACCGCTGGCCGTCATTGGAGCACAAAAAACACAAAACATAAGAATGAGCTACAGCGGTGAGCAGGCTCTACCTAGCGACAAGGAATCGCTATTCTGGATTAATGTTCTGGAAGCACCAAAAAACACACAGGATCCAAATGAATTAAGAATTTCACTACGCACCAGAATAAAACTATTTTACAGGCCAAGCGGGCTGGAAATGAAACCAGAGGAAGCACCACAAAATATTTCCTGGAAAATAGATCACAGCAATGGAAAATGGCTATTATCAGCTCAAAATAACAGCCCATACTTTATCACATTAAGTCAAGCAAAAATGAAAACGTCACAATTCACTGGAATTACAAAGTTAACACCACAAAACTCAATGATTCCTCCACAACAGACAATACAGTTGCCATTAGTAGCAGATAACGCACCAACAGAACCTGGAGTCAGCTTCAGTACTATTAATGACTATGGCGGGACGAGCGACTACAGCTCTAACTTAAGTCCGCACTAAAATATTTTAAATTTAACCATAGCAAGAAAAACATCATGACAACCATTACTGACTTCAAACAAAATAAAATCAGTTTACTGGTTTTGTGTGCCTTGAGCATGCCTTACGACTATGCGCTGGCTGGGGAAGAAAGCAAGGTTGCCCTATTTGATAAAAGCATGCTGTGGGGAAACTTAAAAGAGCTGGACATTTCCAAATATGAAGAAGGCAATATTATACCGGATGGCACGTATAGCATTGATATTGTCTTCAATGATACTCTTAAAGGGAGATATGAGCTTGCAGTAAAGAAAAATTCTGCCAATAGTCAATCAATGCCGTGCATTTCTCGTAAATTACTGATTACATTTGGAGTTAAAGAGGAAAGCCTGCCTCCGACTGTAGAAGACAGCGAATGCATCGACATCTCCAAATATATACCAGATGCATTCTATGCATTTGATACGAACGACCTATCATTGCGAATTAGTGTTCCTCAGATTGATGTTAAACATTACCCAAGGGATTACTCGCCTCCGGAAAAGTGGGAAGCAGGGATTCCAGCATTCCTTCTTGACTACAATGGCAACACCTATTTTTCCAAAAACAATAATAGCAACACGGAAAATGCTTATCTATCAACCAAATTAGGATTTAATTTTGGTGAATGGCAATTCAGAAATACAACTTCAATTAGTTGGGACAACAATAATGGCAGATCTGTCGTGCCAATGGAAAGCTATGTAAAAAAAGACATCGACTCGTTGCGGGCACAACTCGTTCTAGGTGATAGTTTCACCGATGGTGATTTATTTGATTCTGTCTCATTACGCGGTCTACGTTTAGTCACTGATGACCGCATGAAACCTGTTTCTCAAACAGGCTATGCACCTATTGTGCGTGGAATTGCCAATAGTAATGCTGTTGTGACAATCAAACAGAATGGATATGTCATCTCTGAAACAACAGTCGCGCCTGGCGCATTTGAAATTAGTGACATTCCGCCGGGTTCTTACAATGGTGACCTGGATGTGACTGTGACTGAAGCAGATGGGAAAAAGAGTACTTTCACAGTACCATTCTCTGCAGTTCCACGCTCCATGCGGGAAGGTTCAGACCGCTTTAATTTCAATATTGGTAAAGTACGCAATTTACTCAATACCAGTCCTATGCTTGGGCAATTTACTTATCAGCGCGGCTTGAGTAATTTATTGACGGGCAATACCGGACTTACCCTTTCCGAAGGGTACACTGCCTTCCAGGCCGGTACGGTATTCAATACCAGCCTTGGTGCAATTGGTGTTGATGCTACTCATTCCAATACAAAAATCAATGACACGCTGCTCAAGGGACAATCTTATCGTTTCAGCTTTAACAAGCTTTTTCTCAACACTGGGACAAACGTTACGCTTGCTGCTTATCGATACTCGACAAGTGGCTATTTCAGCGTGCGTGATGGTCTTAATGCGCGGGACCTAGCCGTCAAAAGTGCAGAAAACCCAGCCACTTCCTTTTCCAGGCTCCGTAGCCGTGCTGAAATAAATATTAACCAAACATTTAACCAGAGTAGCTCAGTATATTTAAATGCATCAGTACAGAACTACTGGAACTCTGACACTCGAAATGTGCAGTATCAGGCAGGTTTTAGAAAAAACCTGCGCTGGGGCTCTATAGGTGTCAGCGTGAACCAGGTACGCGACAACAATAACAATAAAGTTGCCACGATGATGTTTAACTTGTCCATCAATATGGATGGTGGAAAATCATTTAGCTCTACTCTTCAGCACGATACGGAAGGAAATAATAATCAGCAAGTTAGCCTTTCCGGTAATGCTGGAGAAGATAAAAGATGGAGCTACAATATTAATGCAAACAGAAATACCAATAGCACAACTGAAGATAATACCATTGGTGGAAGTGTAAATTACTCCGGCAGTAAAGCTTCTGTAAATGCAACTTCCAGTGTTAACAAAAACAGCAAACAACTTTCACTTGGTGTGACTGGTTCTGTACTTGCTACCACACATGGCATTTTCTTTGGCCAGAGCATGGGTGAGAGTGCAGCTATTGTTGAAGCCAAAGACGCTGAAGGCGCGGAAGTCATGCCTGCAGTTGGCGTGAAGATTGATCGTTCCGGTTATGCATTACTACCTTCATTGTCTCCATATAAACTGAATGATGTACAACTACAAACTGGCAGTATGAATGAAGGTGTTGAATTGCAGGGCAGTAGCAACCAAGCCGTGCCGCGAAGTGGTGCTGTAGTGTATGTCAACTTTAAAACATCAAAAGGATTACCCATTCTGTTTAAAGTAACACAGTCAAACGGTGAAGTACTGCCATTTGGTACGGATGTAATGGATGAAAATGACAATGTAGTTGGCAACATTGGTCAAAATGGGAAACTGCTGGCACGCGTCAAGAATGCGAAAGGCACTTTACATGCAACTTTGAACAATAAGAGAAGCTGTCGATTTAGTTATAGCACATTTGAAAATTCAAAACAAAACACTCTACAACAAGCCACCTGTAATTCGAGTGACTGACTATCAGAAAGCATAATGAATTTCTAGTATTTTGCGTAATACCGTTAACTGTTAACTCATTTTTTTGAATAAAATTTACAATGTCACAAAAATCGAAAATACAGGATCCTGCGAGAACTAGAGATGCATTGCGTGCGAATGAAATAAAAAACACATCTGACTAATATTTTAATATGCCTACTAACCAATCAACTTAAAAATAAAAAATATCAAGGAGTACCACGGCATGAAAATATTAATTAATTACAGAATTTCACTATTTATATTATTATTTTTCGCCACATCCTCCTATGCCTATTCCGCCCCAGTAGATTGCGGTGGCGGAATAAACGGAACGGTACCTGACATGACAATAAATGCTGGCCTAACCCCATCTCCACTCAACTATTCCGGCCCCGCAAATAAATCAGGATATGCTGGCGCACAATATTCCAACACTTGGTCTTATTTTAGCTGCAATGCAGGTTTTCAACCACAGCTTGCATATAGAGTTTGGGCTCAAGCAGATCCCTCTTTAAATTTCGATAAAAATGGATTGGTCACACTACCACTCGCACCAGGAGTCGGTTTAAAAATCATGCTAGGCATTCCTGGCACATCACTCTTTAATTTCAAAAACAATAGTAGAAATTATATAGGGCAAATACAACCTACAAATTCTTTATATATTACTGCAATACTTCCTGATTTAAGTCTACAATTTAATGGAATTTCGATTAAATCTGGTAGTTACACTATACCAGCAACGAAGCTACTGACAGTAGAACTAAGAGATCCAAGCGATACTGCAGGGAATGGAAATAAAGTTAGCTATGCCACCCTTTGGCTTAAATCCTTTACCATCAATGCAACTACAGCAACATGCACGGTAAATTCAAATAATTTACTAATTACATTCCCTAGCATAACTGCCAACTCAACGAATAATGTTAGTCTAGGCTCCGCATTATTTGCTAAAAATTTTTCAATTAATTTAAGTTGTCCAGCGACCAACGGGCCAAATATCTACACCACCTTCACAGACAATATCAACCCTGCTAATTTTACAAATATACTTAGTCTCGACCCAGCAAGTAGCGCACAAGGTATTGGCGTTCAGATAAAATATAATAATTCTCCAATAAAATTTGGGCCAGACTCCGGTTTACCAGCCACGACGAATCAGTTTTTATTAAAAAGTAACGTCAATGGACCAACAACATTTAATTTCGCTGCCCAGTTAATTAAAACTGGCGTAGTCTCTAGTGGAGACTATAAGGCAACTGCAACATTCACTTTAAGCTACCAATAAGGGCTTTACCGGAATCAACTAAATATTGATAGTGAAATAGAAAAAGCCCTTGCAGTTATCTGCAAGGGCTTTTTTTGGAGGCGCGAGCCGGAGTCGAACCGACCTACACGGATTTGCAATCCGGTGCATAACCGCTTTGCTACCGCGCCGTAGCTGGAATTCAAACAGCACATTGTCTGCTTGATAAAATGTGGAGCGGGAAACGAGGCTCGAACTCGCGACCTCAACCTTGGCAAGGTTGCGCTCTACCAACTGAGCTATTCCCGCGTCGTGGGTACTACGTGTTTGCTAGTGTAGGTGGAGCGGGAAACGAGGCTCGAACTCGCGACCTCAACCTTGGCAAGGTTGCGCTCTACCAACTGAGCTATTCCCGCATCGCATGGTACTACCAAACAATTTTACTACTGCCAATACAGTGGATGGAGCGGGAAACGAGGCTCGAACTCGCGACCTCAACCTTGGCAAGGTTGCGCTCTACCAACTGAGCTATTCCCGCGTCGCATATACTGCTGCAAATCAAGTAGTGGAGCGGGAAACGAGGCTCGAACTCGCGACCTCAACCTTGGCAAGGTTGCGCTCTACCAACTGAGCTATTCCCGCATACAACTTGGTTTGCTTCTCTTGTCTGCCACCGAAGTGGCGTCGAGAGAGTGAGAATTATAAGGGTTTCTCAGACCCTGTCAACACTTCACACATCAATTTTTTTACCGGAAAACTCGCGTGCAGCCATGCGCAGATAGTAAACCATTGACCACAAAGTCAAAATCACGGCAATCACCATGAAAATATTTCCCAGCAGCAAGGTGCTGACACCCGGCAAAAGCGGGCCAGCGTACAGCAAAAGCAAGATGGCCAGCATTTGTGCCGCCGTTTTCAGCTTGCCGATATAGGCCACGGCTACGCTGCCACGACTGCCCATGCCGGCCATCCACTCACGCAAGGCTGAGATGGTGATTTCCCGGCCGATGATGATCATGGCCATCCAGCCTGGCGTGCGGCCCATTTCAACCAGCAGGATGAGCGCAGCGGCCACAATCAGCTTGTCGGCCACCGGGTCCAGAAAAGCACCAAATGCCGATGTCTGTCCCAGCTTGCGTGCCAGAAAGCCATCCAGCCAGTCGGTCCAGGCGGCGAGAAAGAAGATGAGCGCGCCGACGTTGTTACGGTCGGTGGCCATCAGCATGGAATCTGGCAGGAAAAAGACGGCTACACACAGTGGTATCAGCGCAACGCGCAGCCAGGTTAGGAAGATCGGCAAATTGAAGGGCATGTAGTTAATCTGCTTATGGTTTTCGTTTAATGCAAAGCCTGGTAGATCTTTTCCGCGAGGGTTTGACTGATGCCATCTACCTGCGACAAATCGTCAATACTGGCTGCCACTACACCGCGTAAACCACCAAAGCGCAGCAACAATTGCTGACGTCGCTTGGCGCCAACGCCCGGAATCTCTTCCAGCGTGGATGCCGTGCGCGCCTTGGCGCGTCGTGCGCGGTGTCCGGTAATGGCAAAGCGATGCGCTTCGTCCCGGATGGTCTGGATCAGATGCAATGCCGGGTGGTCACTGCGCAATTGTAGCGTCTTTTGCTGATAAGGGAGGATGAGCGTTTCCAGCCCGGGCTTGCGCTCTTCGCCCTTGGCCACACCGATGATGGGCAAGGTGAGGCCCAGCTCGGCAAAAACATCCATGGCTACCCCAACCTGTCCCTTGCCGCCATCAATCAGTACGGCATCAGGCAAAGTCCCCTCCCCTGCCGCCAAACGGCTGTAGCGGCGGGTAAGCGCCTCGCGCATGGCTGCATAGTCGTCACCTGGTTTGGCCGTTTCGATATTGAAGCGGCGGTACTGGCCCGGCTGCATGGCTTCCTTGTCATACACCACACAAGAGGCCACCGTGGCTTCACCCATGGTATGGCTGATATCGAAACATTCCAGCCGCTGCACACCTTCCAGGCCCAGGGCTTCGTTGAGCTGTGCCAGGCGATGCTGCTGCGTGGCCTTGCTGCTCAGACGCTGGCTAATGGCCAGCGCAGCGTTCTTTTCCGCCATTTCCAGCCAGACGCGCCGTTCGCTGATGGGGTTGCTGACCAGATGAACCCGTCGCTCCGACTGTTGTTCCAGCAGTTCGCGCAATGCTGCTGATACATCCTGATTGACAATGATGACCGGCGGCATGGGCGCACCCAGATAATGCTGGGCGAGAAATGCGTCCAGATGGCTAGCGGCATCGTCGTCAACCGTCCCTTGGGGAAAGAAGCTCTTGTCTCCCAGATGGCGACCGCCACGTATCATCACCAGATTGATGCACACCAGCCCGCCATCGGCAACGGCGGCCACCACATCGCAATCCTGCTGGCTGGCATTACTGGAAACAAACTGCTTTTCCTGTACCCGGCTCAGGGCCTGGATCTGGTCGCGCAGTTCGGCCGCCTGCTCGAACTCCAGCGCCAGCGCAGCTTGTTCCATGCGCTGGGTCAGCGTGTCGATCAGCTCATTCTGCCTGCCTTGCAAAAAGGCTACGGCGCTTTGCACATCGCTGCGGTATTCCTCTGCCGAGATATGTTCGACACAAGGGCCGGAGCAGCGTTTGATCTGGTATAGCAGGCAGGGACGCGAGCGGTTGGCAAACACCGCGTCTTCACAGGTACGCAGGCGGAATACCTTTTGCAGGATCTGGATGCTTTCGCGTACAGCGTAGCTATTGGGATAAGGGCCAAAGAACTGATGCGGCTTCTTGGGTTCGCCCCGGTAATACGCCAGTTGCGGGAAGACATGACCGGACAGCATCAGATAGGGGTAGGACTTGTCATCCCGGAACAGGATGTTGTACTTGGGCGCCAGCGCCTTGATCAGGTTGTTTTCCAGAATCAGTGCTTCGGCTTCCGAGCGGGTCACCGTGGTTTCGATATTGGCAATCTGCCTAACCATCAGCTGGATACGCGGGGAGTGGTCGGTCTTCTGGAAATAAGAGCTGACCCGCTTTTTGAGGTCGATGGCCTTGCCCACATAAAGCACATTGCCCGACGTATCGAACATGCGATAAACGCCGGGCAAATTGGGAAGGTTGGCCAGTACCGATTGGGGATCGAAACTGTTTGTTGTCATGAGTTCACTGATTGCACCAGTTTTGCACATCCTGCTGGGCTTGCTGCAACAGCGCACTGCGCTGGCTGTCAGTGGCCAGCGCATTGCTGCCCGGCATCTTGATCCGGCCGTTTTGCTGAATCGCCGCCTGGTTTTCCCGCGCTCGCTTGCAGTTTTCCTGTGCGACCTTCTTGTTTTGTTCTTTCACCTTGGCATTGTCGGCCGCGATTTCTGCGTTCTTCTTGTCAGCTTCGCTTTGCGGGGCCGACTTGACCGCCTTGGCCGGGGATGAAGCAGGACCGTAAGCGCGTACATTCACCTGCTTGGCCTTGGAGCCTGGCGGCGGCTGATCAGAAAAAACAGTCTTGCCGTTGGCATCGACATACTGATACACCTCCGCCATGACCGGGGCGGACAGCACACATGCAACAAGCACACTCAGAATCGCAGGGGATTTCATTGTTTGGTGTCCTAAGCTGAAACATGCTGATTGTACGGTGTAGGCAGGCTGATCGCAAAAGCAAGCATCAGCATTTTTTGCAACACATCAACAGTCTCGGTATAATGCCGCTTTGCCGCAAAGGAAACGCCAGATGCGTATCATCGAGAAAGCCTATACTTTCGACGACGTTCTCCTCGTCCCGGCCCATTCTGAAGTTCTGCCGCGCGACGTAGTCCTCTCTACCAAACTCACCCGCAATATCACGCTGAACCTGCCTCTGGTTTCTGCCGCCATGGATACGGTTACCGAATCCTCGCTGGCCATTGCCATGGCACAGGAAGGCGGCATTGGCATCATTCACAAGAATATGTCGGCCGACAAGCAAGCTGCGGAAGTGTCCAAGGTAAAACGCCACGAAAGCGGCGTGGTCAAAGACCCGATCACCATTGCCCCGGACATGCTGGTGCGCGATCTGGTCCTGCTGACCCGCCAACACAAGATTTCCGGCCTGCCGGTGATCGAAAACGGCAAGGTTGTTGGCATTGTCACCAACCGTGACCTGCGTTTCGAAACCCGTCTGGAGCAAACCGTCGGTTCCATCATGACGCCGCGTGATCGCCTGATCACCGTGAAGGAAGGCGCCAGCATCGACGAAGCCCGCGAACTGATGCACACCCACCGCTTGGAGCGCGTGCTGGTGATCAACGATCAGTGGGAGCTGAAGGGTCTGATTACTGTCAAGGATATCGTCAAGACCAGCGAACACCCGAACGCCAACAAGGATAGCCAAGGCCGTCTGCGTGTAGGTGCTGCCGTAGGTACTGGTGGTGATACCGAACAGCGTGTGGCCGCACTGGTGGCAGCCGGCGTGGATGTAATCGTGGTGGATACCGCGCATGGCCACAGCCAGGGCGTGATCGAACGCGTGCGCTGGGTAAAGCAAACCTACCCGCAAGTCGATGTGATTGGCGGCAATATTGCTACCGCTGCTGCGGCTCGCGCCCTGGTGGAAGCCGGTGCCGATGGCGTGAAAGTGGGTATTGGCCCGGGTTCCATCTGCACCACCCGTATCGTGGCCGGTGTGGGCGTGCCGCAACTGACCGCCATTCACAATGTTTCCGAAGAACTGAAAGGCACTGGCGTGCCGATGATCGCCGACGGCGGCATCCGCTTCTCCGGCGACATCTCCAAGGCACTGGCTGCCGGTGGCAACTGCGTGATGCTGGGCGGCATGTTTGCCGGTACCGAAGAAGCACCGGGTGAAGTCGAGCTGTATCAGGGCCGTTCCTACAAGTCCTACCGCGGTATGGGCTCGCTGGGTGCCATGAGCCAGGGTTCGGCTGACCGTTACTTCCAGGACAGCTCCAACGCTGCCGACAAGTTCGTACCGGAAGGTATTGAAGGTCGCGTACCGTACAAGGGCCCGATCGCTGCCGTGATCCATCAGCTGATGGGCGGCCTGCGCTCCTCCATGGGTTACCTGGGCTGCGCCAACATCGATGAAATGCATGAAAAAGCCGGCTTTGTGGAAATCACCTCCGCCGGTATGCAGGAATCGCATGTACACGACGTACAAATCACCAAGGAAGCGCCGAACTACCACGTTTCGCGTTAATCCTCGGTCACAGCCGGTCCCCGACCGGCTGACGAAGAAAAGCCCGCATTTAACGATGCGGGCTTTTTTGTGTCTGTTACTCAGGCCAAGGGCAGCAACAAGCGGGTACGCCACGCCTCCGGTGCCACATCATGCGGACCGATCAAGGCTTCATCCAGCAAGGGGCGTTGGCCAAACTGCTCGCCACTACCTGGCAGCCACTCTTGCAGCAACCAGTTCCATGCCGCTGCCAGACCCTGATACGGCCCCTGATACACAATGCTGGCATAGCGCCCTGCCGCCAGCTCGCCATAGACAAAGCCCAGTTCTTGCACTTCGGCAGCAGTCAGTGACAAAGCCGGGGGCGGCGTCAGGCAAGCCGCTGCACGCAATGCCTGCGGCGCCACCGTGGCAGGGTCATCCAGGTACTGCCCGAATGCGCGCACGGTTTGTGGACAAGCCGCATGCTGCTGCATCAGCGTACGCAAGGCAGCAAATGCAGCAGCAATGCCGGAATAAGGCCCCTGGTGCGGCTTCATCAGCACCGGCAGCGGCTGTTGGTAATGGATGATTTCTATCTGATACATGATGGGCTCCGGTTTAATCTTGCAAAGCCAACAGCAAACGGCTGCGCAGCTGGGTGGGCGACGTATTGTAAGGGGAGTTCAGATACTGCCCGCAGCACAGCATATTGGCTGGACTCCCAGCGGCTGCCTCCCACATGCAACATATCACCTTTCGAATGTCATGCTGGCCTGCATGCACCATGTCTCTTACGCCTCATGATGAGCCGGCACTGATTTTTCCGTACACTGATGCCCTGCCCATTCCTGCCGACTAGCCTGCCATGCAACCTGTTAAGCCCAGCCGTAGCGAATTCATCACATTGATCCGGCACCACTACCACCTGCGCCACTGGGGAGATCCTGCAGCCCCCTTGCTGGTCATGCTGCATGGCTGGATGGATAGTTCGGCCACTTTCCAGTTTCTGGTGGATGCCCTGCCCGGCAACTGGCATGTGGTGGCACCCGACTGGCGCGGCTTTGGCGACAGCGCCTGGAATACCGGTAGCTATTATTTCCCGGATTACCTGGCCGATCTGGATGCCTTGCTGGATCATCTCTCGCCCAATCAGCCCGTACACCTGCTGGGTCACAGCATGGGGGCGATGGTTGCCGGCATTTATGCTGGCGTTAGGCCAGCGCGCATCGCGCGGCTGTCACTGGTGGAAGGCTTTGGCCTGAATGCCACGCGTCCGGCTGAAGCCCCGGGCCGCTATGCCCGCTGGCTGCGCGAACGACAGGAGCCGCCCGTCTTCAATCCCCTGGACAGTCTGGAAAGTGTTGCGGCCAAACTGATTGAACGCAGCCCGAGGCTGGAACAGCCCGCAGCCCTGTGGCTGGCAGCCTCACTGACCCGTTGCAATGAACAGGGCGAGCTGGTTTATCGCGCAGACCCGCGCCATAAAATGGTTAACCCGGTGCTGTACCGGCTGGAAGAAGCCAAGAGTTGCTGGCAGCGCATTACCGCACCAGTGCAATGGGTGATTGGCGGGGCCCACTGGGACCACCCCATGGCCAAAGGGGTGAGAGATACCCTGCCGGAACGTCGCGCCTGCTTTGCCCGCTTGCAGGAAGATGTCATTGCCGATGCAGGCCATATGGTGCAGTGGGAACAGCCGAAGCGCCTGGCGCAGGTCATTCAGTCCTTCCTGCTTTAAGCTGTATCCAGCAACGTTTTCAGACCAGCATCAAACACGCTTGACCAGTGTCAAAATTGGCAAACAAGTGCACAAGATGGGCCTACATTGCGTAAGAAGGCTGATAAAATGAACGATAACCCTACACTCTAGTTGCCCAGCATGACGCCCTTGATCAGCACCGACGAACGCGACGAGCTCCTGAAAAACCTGGTTATCCCTCCCCGCCCGGATGTGCTGGACAAGCTGATGGGCTTGCGTCAGGACCCTGATATCACCCTGCAAAAGCTGGATGACATCATCAATGAAGACCCGGCGTTATGCGTGGCCATGCTCAAGGCTGCCAATACGCCCATTCTGGGTCGCGGCCGGCACATCACTTCGGTGCATCAGGCAATCAGCCTGCTGGGTATCAAGAATGTCATCAGTCTGGTAAGCGGCCTGGTATTGCGCACCCGGCTGACGGCGGAAACTCCGCCGGCACTGGAACAGTTCTGGGATGGCACCTTGCAGATTGCCATGATCAGCTCTGCCCTGTGTGACCGCATTGTCCACGTCACCGACGACTGCCGCAGCTTTGCCCTGTTTCACAACTGCGGCATGGCCATCATGCTGATGCGTTTCCCCAGCTACAGTCGCACGCTGCGCCTGGTGGAAATGGCCAGTGATGATCGTGTCGGACTGGTGGAACAGGAACTGCACGGTACCCGTCACGATGTGGTGGGTTATCTGGTGGCCCGCAGCTGGAACATGCCGGAAAACTTTGCCAAAGCCATCCTGATGCAGAATGACGATACGGTGATGGATACCAGCCCGGATGCACCACTGGACCACGATGGCCGCATGATGGTGGCAGTCACCCGTGCAGCACGCCATGTATGGCGCACCCTGACCCCTGGCAAGGAAGATGCCGGCTGGGATGCCCGCAAGGATGAGGTGCTCAATTACCTGGGCATGTCGGATGTGGAATTTGAAGACTGGGTGGATGCCATGCATCAGGAGCTGGCAGTCACGGCATGAATGCAGTGCCGCCCCAACAAAAAACCGCGTGTCAGACACGCGGTTTTTTTTATTGCTGATGACGAACAATCAGCCCAGGTAGCGGGCTTGCAAATGCGTACGGAAATAGTCCGGATTCAGCGTTTCCCCGCATGCACGGCTTACCAGTTCTGCGGTGGAATAACGGCTGGCCTGGCTCCAGATGTTCTGCTCCAGCCAGTCAAACACGGCACTCAGCTCACCGGCTGCAATGCGTTGATCCAGGTCCGGCATACTGCGGCGCATCACGGCAAAGTACTGCGCGGCGTACATCGCACCCAGTGTGTAGCTGGGGAAATAACCGAAACTGCCGTCCGTCCAGTGAATATCCTGCAGGCAGCCTTGACGGTAATTGCCACGGGTGTCCACGCCCAGATAACTTTGCATTTTTTCATCCCACAATGCCGGAATGTCTTCAGGCTCGATATCGCCTTCAATCAGCGCCTTCTCGATTTCATAGCGCAAGATGACATGGGCGGGATAGCACAACTCGTCGGCATCCACCCGGATGTAACCCGGATGCACCCGGCTGTAGAGCAAGGCCAGGTTGTCCGGAGCAAAGGCCGGCTGCGTGCCCAGATGCTCGCCGATCAACGGTGAAATCAGCGACAGGAAGGCCGGGTTACGGCCCAGTTGCATCTCGAAAGACAGGCTCTGGCTTTCATGGATGCCCATGGAGCGTGCACGTCCTACCGGCAGATGCAGCAAGTCGCGCGGCAAGCCCTGCTCGTAACGGGCATGCCCGGTTTCGTGGATGATGCCCATCAGGCTTTGCATGAAGTCATCTTCCCGGTAACGCGTGGTGATACGCACGTCTTCCGGCACGCCACCGCAGAAGGGATGCACGCTGACATCCAGCCGGCCGGCATCAAAGTCGAAACCCAGCAGACCCATCACAGCCAGGCCCAGTTGACGCTGCTGCTCCACCGGGAAGCTTCCTTGCGGCAGCAGCAGCTTCTCCTGCGCCTGCTTTTCCATGACCTGGGCAATCAGCCCCGGCAGCCAGCTTTTGACCGCAGCAAAGATGCGGTCGATATCGGCGCTTTGCATGCCCGGCTCGTACTTGTTCATCAGGGCATCGTAAGGCGTGCAGCCCTGGGCGGATGCCAGCAATTGCGCTTCCTGACGCGACAGCTTCACCACTTCGCGGAAGTTCTGCAAAAAGCCGGTCCAGTCATTGTTGGCACGCTGTTCACGCCAGGCATGTTCACAACGGGCACCAGCCAGCGCCTGGGCTTCCACCAGTTCGGCCGGCAACAGATTGGCCTGCTGCCACTCCCGGCGCATCTCGCGCAGGCTGGCTTGTTCGAATTCGGTTTTGGCTTCCTGCTCGGCCTGTTGCAGTTCTTGTGCCAGCGCGGGGTCGGTGAGGGTGGCATGCATCAGCACCTCCAGCTCGGCCTGTGCGGCTGCCCGCGCTTCATTGCCCTTGGCGGGCATCATGGTGGCTTGGTCCCAACCGGCGATGGCAGCCAGATGGGCATAACGGTGCAAACGGGTAAACCGGGTCAGCAAGGATGCATAAGCCGAGGATTGCGACATGCAAACTCCAATGGGTGGGCCGTGCAGCGCAGCCGTTTGTCAGGCGTGGTCTGCTGCTCCGGCAAGGTTGATGGTATGGCGCTCTTCAGTGCTGGCGGGTGGTATTACCCGGTTGCATCAGGCCTAGCGGTTGGGCAGCCTCTTCGGCAAGGTGAATCCGCTCATGCGCCGGCGGGAATGACAGCCAGTAATAGAAGTACTCCCGCGCCAGCTGGACAAAGGCTTTCTGGTTTTGCGCATCGCTCAGGTGCAGCAGCATGGCATCCACCACCATGCGGAAGCTGTCCGGACGATAGGGTTGGCCCGACAGCAGGAACAACATGGCTTTGAGCAGGTATTCCCGCTCCTGGATGTCCGCTTCGGGCATACCGTCTTCAAACAGCTTGCCCAGATAGATTTCCAGCGAGGGCGGGAAGGTATTGAAGCCTTGTTGCTGCATGCGTTCGAGCAGGGATGCCAGCGAATCGGCCATCTCCAGCCGTACATTGCGCGTGGTGAAGCCGGAGCGGGAGGTGATTTCCACCAGCTTTTTGACATCACCAAGCCAGAAATAATAATACTCGCGGGCACAGGTCAGGGCGGTCACCCGGTCTGCCACTTCGGAGTCGTTGACGAAACGCTCCACCACCCGGCGAAAGGATTGGGCGTCCCGCGACACGCCAAGCAGCAGCGGCAGCAAGCGGTCCAGCAACTGGCGGCGCTCTTGCAATACCTGCTCGCTGGCACCCTGGCGCAGGATCAGGCGCAAATAGGCATCCAGTGCCTGTTGCAGGGCTTCCCTGTCCATGGCTGGAAGTGCTGAGGCGTTCTCGGTCATTGGCATGTACTCGCAAGGTCGGCCTGTGCCGCTGCAGTCTTTCGTCACGCATGTGCGCCGTAAAGACCTGTTTCATTGTGGAACAGGATAAGGGCTTCGGCCAGACGATTTCTCCGCCGGCCTTAGCCCGGTCCTTCAAGGCTGGGCAAACGTCATGTTGATACGGATGTCGGCGCCAACCATGCGCACATCCTGAATCTTCACCTGCTGTTTGTCGGCCAGATCTTCCAGCGCAGGCCAGGCAAACAAGCCCTGTGCCGTACTGCCCACCAGCGCCGGGGCCAGGAACAGGATGGCTTCGTCCACCAGCCCGGCACGCACCAGTGCACCATTCAGCCCGGCACCTGCTTCAATCATGAGTTCATTGACACCACGTTCGGCCAGTCGTTGCATCAGCATGGGCAGATTGGCATGACCGGCATCTTCGGGCAGCACCATCAGTTCGGCACCGCGCTGCAAATACGGCTGATGCCGCAGCGGGTCGGCAATGCTGGTCACCAGCAAGGTATTGCCACCGTGGAAAATGCGCCGGTCCGGCGGGGTGACCAGACGGCTGTCCAGCACGACCCGCAGCGGCTGCTGCGGCAGAATGAAATCGCGCACGGTCAGTTGCGGATTATCCACCAGCACCGTACCGCTGCCGGTAAGGATGGCGCAGCTGCGCGCACGCAGCTTTTGCACATCGTGACGGGCGGCAGGGCCGGTAATCCATTGGCTTTTTCCGTTGAGCAATGCCGTTTTGCCATCCAGTGTGGCAGCAGCCTTGAGCGTCACCCACGGACGTTGCCGCTCCACCCGCGACAGAAAACCACGATGAACGCGGCGAGCCTCGGCTTCCAGCAGCCCTGCGGTGGCATCGATGCCGGCAGCACGCAGCATGGCCAGTCCGCGACCGGCAACCTCATGGTAAGGATCCACCATGGCAGCCACCACGCGTACCAGCCCTTCCCGGATCAGCCGTTCGGCACATGGTGGCGTCCGGCCATGATGACTGCATGGCTCCAGCGTGACATAGGCAGTTGCACCCCGCGGTGAATCACCACGCGCCAGACAGTCCTTGATGGCCTGGATTTCGGCATGATCGCCACCTACTTGCGAGGTGGCACCTTCACCAATTACCTGGCCATCGCGCACCAGTACACAACCTACTCCGGGATTAGGTGCCGCCCGACGGGTGGCGGACTCGGCCAGGCGTAGCGCCTGTTGCATGAATACATGGTCTTGCGGGGAAAACAACGACATCAACAAGCCTTCCAGCGGAATGAGAATGGCCACGTCTGACTGGCAGGCAGCGGCCGATGGCGTAAGCAAGCAAGCTGACCGGCAATGTAGCGGTCAGGCTGATAGTCAGTGATTGGACTTCTGGATTTCCTTGATGGCGTCGGAGAATTCGGAAATATCCTGAAAACTGCGATAAACCGAGGCAAAACGCACATAGGCTACCTTGTCCAGCTTGGCCAGTTCGTTCATCACCATTTCACCGATCTGCCGGCTGGACACTTCGCGCTCTCCCAGTTGCAGCAGGCGATGGCAGATACGGTCGATGGCATCATCCACCAGCGCAGTGGGAACCGGACGCTTGTGCAGCGCACGCAAGAAGCTGGTACGCACTTTCTCGATATCGAATTCGGAGCGATGGCCACCAGACTTGACCACCTGCGGCATGCGCACATCAGCAGTCTCGAATGTCGTGAAGCGCTTTTCGCAAGCCAGGCAACGACGACGACGACGGATGCTGGCTCCGTCTTCACTGACGCGGGAGTCGATGACCTGCGTATCGGCATTGCCACAGAAAGGACATTTCATGACGTGTCAATCCAGTGTGTTTGATATGGTCTGATGGTATCAGCAAAGGCCACACAGGTTAATGCCTGCAATCGTAAAGCAGCGCCTATTTGCTGCAGACAAGAAAAAAGGCAGCCCGTGGGCTGCCTTGTTGATGCATGCTGGCGCTTACTTGGCGTAAACCGGGAAGCGATGGCACAGCGCGGTAGCCTGTTCGGCCACACGTGCAATGGCTGCATCGTCGTTCGGGTTGTCCAGTACGTCAGCTACCAGGTTGGCCACCATCACGGCTTCGGCTTCCTTGAAACCGCGGGTGGTGATGGCCGGGGAGCCGATACGGATGCCGGAAGTCACGAACGGGCTTTCCGGATCATTCGGAATGGCGTTCTTGTTGACGGTGATGTGACCACGGCCCAGCAGCGCGTCGGCAGCCTTGCCGGTCAGGCCCTTGGGACGCAGGTCCACCAGGAAGACGTGGCTTTCGGTACGGCCGGAGATGATGCGCAGACCACGCTCGGCCAGGGTACGGGCCATGGCGTCGGCGTTCTTCAGCACTTGTTCCTGATAAATCTTGAATTCCGGTTGCAGCGCTTCCTTGAAAGCAATGGCCTTGCCGGCAATCACGTGCATCAGCGGGCCGCCCTGCAGGGTGGGGAATACATTGCTGTTGATGCTCTTTTCGAACTCGGCCTTGGCCAGGATGATGCCGCCACGCGGACCACGCAGGGTCTTGTGGGTGGTGGAGGTCACGAAGTCGGCATGCGGCACCGGGTTCGGATATACACCAGCGGCGATCAGACCGGCGTAGTGCGCCATGTCGACCATGAAGTAAGCACCGCACTTCTTGGCGATCTGGCCCATGCGTTCGAAGTCGAAGCGCAGCGCGTAAGCGGATGCACCACCGATGATCAGCTTGGGCTTGGTTTCCATCGCTACGCGTTCCATGTCGTCGTAGTCGATTTCTTCCTTTTCGTTCAGACCGTAGGCCACGATGTTGAACATCTTGCCGGACAGGTTGGCCGGGGAACCGTGAGTCAGGTGACCACCGTGGCCCAGGTTCATGCCCATTACGGTGTCGCCCGGCTTCAGGATGGAGAAGTACACGGCCTGGTTGGCCTGGCTGCCGGAGTGCGGCTGCACGTTGGCATATTCGGCACCGAACAGTTGCTTCACGCGGTCGATCGCCAGTTGCTCGATCACGTCCACGTGTTCACAGCCACCGTAGAAACGCTTGGCCGGGTAGCCTTCAGCGTACTTGTTGGTCAGCTGGGAGCCCTGGGCTTCCATCACTGCGGGGCTGGTATAGTTTTCGGAAGCGATCAGTTCAATATGATCTTCCTGGCGTTGGCACTCGGCCTTGATAGCGGCGGCCAGTTCCGGGTCGAACTTGGCAATCGTCTGGTCAGCTGCAAACATCTTTGACTCTTCCATCAAAGGGTTAACGATGAGGCCATTCTACACGAATCGCCCGGTGGAAAATTTTCACATAAAGCTATTTTGGCAGTATCCGCAAACGCGCTACGCCATGGTTGTCCTTTATTGCCCGCTCAGCTGCGGCAGGTCGTCAGCGGTAAAGAATAGCGGTATTCCGTCACGGTTTTCCGGGTAAACCTCGGCCAGCACATGCACATCGCGAACCCGGCATTCAGCCATCAGTTCACGGAAATTCGATTCAATCAGTGCCACATTGTCCATGGCAGCCAGCGGCCAGACAAAAGCCTCCCAGTTACGCTCGTCGCCTTCTGCCGACAGGGTGATGTGCAACTCACCGTTGTCATGGGAGGACAGAATGGCCACCGGGTCTTTCGACAGCTCGCGCAGGCGGCGGATCTGACTGCTGGCAAACACCTGCAAGGCCACCTCGAAGCGGGCGAAATTGCCAGCCACCAGGGCCTGCATCACCGGCAAGGGCGGACGGGCAATCGGGAACAGCGTCACTCCATCGGTGTGCAATTGTTCGCCCAGGAATTTCATCAGCGGCATGCCCCAGGCACCGACGGCACCACCCAGCTTTACCGGGACCGCATCGCCTTCCGGCTGGATGGCGACACCCAGCAGGTAGCGCAGGAACACGCCCTCTTCTTTCAGGGTAATGGCGGCACCGTTCAGTGCTTCGCCAACACCATCAGCCGCGCTGGTCAAATCACGGGTCAGGCGGTACAGCCTGGCCGCATCCATCGCCACTACCGTGTCCGGATGCAGCAATTGACCAAACACGCGGACATCGCCATCCGAGCTGATGACACCGTGTTGGCGCAGCAACGCGTTCAAACCGTCTTCATCCGCAATGGCGGCAGGCAGCGTTGCCTGGTTCTTGCTACCGGCCACCAGCACCAGCGGCAAGGCAAACACATGTGCACAGCGCCCGTCCGGCTGCTCGACTGCGGCCCGCAATGCATCCCAGACAATCTTATAAGTGTCCTGTGACGGCACCATCGCCAAAGCGACCGAAATGGAGAGCAATTCGCCACGTTGCAGCATTTGCGCCATGGCATCGCGGATGGCGACAAACCACATCTCACGATCCGCTTCTGTCGTTGCGTTCTGCACCGACAGCGCGTTGTGGATCAGCATATTGGTCAGCGATACCTGCGGGTGGTATTGGCGCGGGTCCGGGAGAGTGAGAAGCGGCTGCGACATCTTGTCATCCTGCTGAAATCGGGAAAGGCGATATTGTCGCACAGTCAGCCGCTGACGGCTCATCAAGCAAGCGCTTGACTTTCAATTTAAAACATAAGAATGTGCTAATTTGCGACAAAAATGGATGTTTTTTCGTTTTCCGAAAATTCAGATGTTGACACTCGCACACGGCATCTGGATAATCCGTACTCGTTGAGATGCAGCAATTGCTTCTTGATAGTTTCTCCTCTATTTCTCCTTTGTAGACTTGGCGCGGGCCTCACGGCACCGCGCATTTTTTTTGCCTACGCGCACCAAACCCCCTTCAAACAATGCTGTAACACAATGTTATTAAAGATTTTTTACGAAACAGCATAATAAATCCGCCTTGCCACAAGCACAGCCCAAGCTGCAACATCCCCCACAACAGCCCTCCGGAACGCCGTCAGCACGCTATCGCTGGACAGCCCGATTCATGCCAATGGGAAATGTTCGAATGTGATTAATTGCAGCGCAATTAGCACTTATATATTGTATACAAGTTCAAATTGTGACAAAAAAGAAAAACCGAACATGCGGAAATGTTCGGTCTTGCAGGAAGAGCAAGAAGACGTAGCGCCAGAACACGCTACCAATCAGGGAATCCGGTGCGCTTGCGTGACCGGAAATGATGTGACTTGGCGCCGAATTTTAAGTTCACCGCCCAAGAAAAATCTTATCCTGGATCAAACAGGGTTGTGGCAAATACCCGACAGTTTTACTTGGTCTTCACCACTCATGACAAGGCAGGCCGTGACAGACCCAGCCAGGCCTGCACGGATGGCCGTTGCCATTGCAAGGCAGCGTAATCTGCCAGTCGCTGCGGCATGGGGTCGCCATTCAGGCGCAAACGGTTGAGCATCAGTGCCAGATCGACATCGACAATGCTCCACTCTCCAAACAGGGTGTCCGAACCCGGCGGCAGGATCTGCTCGGCCACGCGTAGCAATTTGTGCGCCGCGCGCTGCGCAGCGTCAGACAAGGGGTGTGCGACTGGCCGGTAGAACACCACCAGCGTGTCACGCTCCTCACGCAGAGGCAGCAGATCGCTGCGCAGCCAGGCCTGGATTTGCCGCGCCCGCCCCCGGGCCTGTGCTGACTGCGGATACAGCGCAGGGCCGGGAAACAACTCTTCCAGATATTCGGTAATGGCAGAGGACTCGCTCAGCACGAAATCGCCATGCTGCAAGGCAGGCACACGTGCAGTCAGCGAACTGAGCGCATAAGCCGGTGCATGATTGGCCCCGCTGTCCAGATTCAGTGTCGACAGGGTGAAGGGCAACTGCTTCTCCTGCAGCGCCACATACACCGACATGGCATAGGGACTGCAATACTGGGCATCGACGGTCAGGTGCAGTTTGGTCGTACAGGTCATCAGTGACTCACTTTCTACGGTTCAATCAGTCGGGCTTGCCATTGATTACGCGGGCAGGAACAAGCATAAAAAACGGCAGCCGCAGCTGCCGTTGTTACCGATTCAGCGGACAGCCCGCTTATTTTTCCACCTGGGTCACATCACGCACCGCACCGGTATCGGCACTGGTGGTCATGGCCGCGTAGGCACGCAGGGCGGCGCTGACCGGGCGCTGGCGATCCACCGGCTTCCAGGCGTCACGGCCACGTGCTTCCATGGCGGCGCGTCGGGCAGCCAGTGCCTCGTCGCTGATGGCCAGACGAATACCGCGGTTGGGGATGTCGATCTCGATGGTGTCACCCTCTTCCACCAGACCAATTGCACCGCCTTCGGCTGCTTCCGGCGACACGTGGCCGATGGACAGGCCGGAAGTACCACCGGAGAAACGGCCATCGGTCAGCAGCGCGCAGGCCTTGCCCAAGCCCTTGGACTTGAGATAGCTGGTGGGGTAAAGCATTTCCTGCATGCCGGGGCCGCCCTTGGGGCCTTCGTAGCGGATGACCACCACGTCGCCAGCTACAATCTTGTCGTCCAGGATGGCAGCAACAGCGTCGTCCTGACTTTCGAAGATGCGGGCACGGCCGGTGAACTTGAGGATGGAGTCATCCACACCAGCGGTTTTCACGATGCAGCCACGCTCGGCGATATTGCCGTACAGCACGGCCAGGCCACCATCCTGCGAGTAGGCATTGGCCTTGTCGCGGATGCAGCCACCGGCACGGTCGTCATCCACATTCGGATAACGCATGGATTGCGAGAAAGCGATGGTGGTGGGCACGCCGCCCGGTGCCGCGCGGTAGAAGCGGCGGGCTTCACTGTCTTCGCCATGGCGCATGATGTCCCAGGCTTCCAGACCCTCGGCCAGCGTCTTGCTGTGGATGGTGGGCACATCGCGGTGGATCAGGCCGGCACGGTCCAGTTCGGACAGGATGGCCACCACGCCACCGGCGCGGTGCACGTCTTCCATATGGTATTTCTGCGTGGCCGGGGCCACCTTGGACAGGCAGGGAACCGAACGCGAGATGCGGTCGATGTCGGCCATCTTGAAGTCGACACCGGCTTCGCTGGCAGCAGCCAGCAGGTGCAGCACGGTATTGGTGGAGCCGCCCATGGCCACGTCCAGGCTCATGGCGTTTTCAAAAGCCTGCTTGGTGCCGATGGCGCGCGGCAGCACGCTGGCGTCGTCCTGTTCGTAATAACGCTTGGTAATGTCAACGATCAGGCGGCCGGCACGCAGGAACAGTTCCTTGCGGTCGGCATGGGTAGCCACCAGGCTGCCGTTGCCCGGCAGCGACAGGCCCAGGGCTTCGGTCAGACAGTTCATCGAATTGGCGGTGAACATGCCGGAGCAGGAGCCGCAAGTCGGACAGGCCGAACGCTCAACGCGCTCCACGTCTTCATTGGAAATGGCGCTGTTGGCGGCTTCCACCATGGCGTCCACCAGGTCGAGCTTGCGGATGTCGTTGCCCCATTGCACCTTGCCCGCTTCCATCGGGCCACCGGAAACAAAAATCACCGGAATGTTCAGGCGCATCGCGGCCATCAGCATACCGGGAGTAATCTTGTCGCAGTTGGAGATGCACACCAGCGCGTCGGCACAGTGGGCATTCACCATGTATTCCACGCTGTCGGCAATCAGGTCGCGGCTGGGCAGGCTGTACAGCATGCCGCCGTGGCCCATGGCGATGCCGTCATCGATGGCGATGGTGTTGAATTCCTTGGCCACACCGCCGGCGCGTTCGATTTCACGTGCAACCAGCTGCCCCATATTGTGCAGATGGACATGGCCGGGCACGAACTGGGTAAAGCTGTTGGCAATGGCGATGATGGGCTTGCCAAAATCCTCGTCTTTCATGCCGGTAGCACGCCACAGGGCACGGGCACCCGCCATGTTGCGACCGGCGGTGGAGGTTTTGGAACGGTATTGGGGCATGTCTTGTTTCCTTGATGATCAGATGCTTGCAGAGCGCATTGCCACTGACCGCGCCTGTGTTGCAGGCAGGTCTGCCCTCTCCGGGGTGCCGCGGGATCGGGCTGGCCGCAATCTGTCATGGTAATGACAGGACGCGGCGGAACGCATTCCGTATAATTTCGTCCATATTCTTTTACCGCAAACGCACCCACCTGACAAATGATCGTTCATCCGCAGTTCGACCCCGTTGCCATTCACCTGGGCCCGCTGGCCATTCACTGGTATGGCCTGATGTACCTGCTGGGCTTTGGCCTGTTCCTGCTTCTGGGCAATGTCCGTATCCGCCAGGGCCATGCTTTCCTTACTTCCAAGCTGCTGGACGACTTGCTGATGTATGGCGTGCTTGGCGTGGTGATTGGCGGACGCCTGGGTGAAGTGCTGTTTTACGAGCCCGGCTACTACTTCAGCCATCCGGCGGAAATCTTCATGGTATGGAAGGGTGGCATGTCCTTCCATGGCGGTTTCCTGGGTGTGCTGGTAGGCATGGCCTTGTTTGCCCGCAAGCAGCAGCGCAGCTTCTGGGAGCTGACCGACTTCATCGCCCCGCTGGTGCCGCTTGGCCTGGCCGCCGGGCGTATCGGCAACTTCATCAATGGCGAGCTGTGGGGCCGCGTGGCCAGCCCCGATCTGCCGTGGGCCATGCTGTTCCCCCAGGCGCGGGCCAATGATCTGGTCGAGGGTCAGACCTCGTCCGACCTGCTGAACATGCTGATGCAGTACGGGGCACTGCCGCGTCACCCTTCCCAGCTGTATGAATTTTTGCTGGAAGGCATCGCCCTGTTCGCTGTGCTGTGGATTTACAGCAGCAAGCCGCGCGCGCGCGGGCAGGTGTCGGCGGTATTCCTGATCGGTTATGGTCTGGCGCGCTTCATCAGCGAGTTTTTCCGCAATCCGGATGCCGGCATCTTCGGCCACTCCTACATCATCAGCATGGGTCAGTGGCTGAGCCTGCCGATGATTGTCATTGGCGTGGTGTTGCTGGTCTTGTTCGGCAAACGCCAGCAGCGCTAGGCTATACTTGGCTCTGGCAGCCTTTTGCCTGCCACTGCGGTTTATCAATAAAGCCAGTCATGAAGCCAATCATCGACTGGCTTTTATTTGTCCTGCGGCCTTTTGCCCGCACAGATAAGGAATACCAGGCATGAAAACCCTCAAGCTCTCGCTGGCCACCGCCTTGCTAGCCATCTCTGCACTGGCCTCGGCCGAAGAGGCCGTACTGAAAGTCTCCGCCATTCCGGATGAAGCCCCGACCGAGTTGCAGCGCAAGTTTGCCCCGCTAGGCCAGTATCTGGAAAAGCAGCTGGGAATGAAGGTGCAGTTTGTGCCGGTGACCGACTATGCCGCCGTGGTGACCGCGCTCAATAGCGACAAGATCGACATGGCCTGGCTGGGCGGCTTTACCTTTGTGCAGGCCAGCCTGCATGGCAAGGTGGTGCCGCTGGTACAGCGTGAGGAGGACAGCAGGTTTACCTCCAAATTCATCGTCAATGCCGCCGTGGGCGCCAAGTCGCTGAAAGACCTGAAAGGCAAGAGCTTTGCCTTCGGCTCGGCCTCTTCCACCTCCGGCCACCTGATGCCGCGCTACTTCCTGCAAAAGGAAGGCATCAAACCGGAAACCTTCTTCAAGAATGTGGCTTATTCCGGCGCGCATGACGCCACCGTGGCCTGGGTGGCTTCCGGCAAGGTGGACGCCGGTGCGCTCAATGCCTCGGTATGGGACAAGCTGGTGGAAAGCGGCAAAGTGGACAGCAGCAAGGTGAAACTGCTGGCCACCAGCCCGGCCTTCTACGACTACAACTGGACAGTGCGCGGCAATCTGGACAAGAAACTGCAAGAACGCATCAGCGCCGCCTTCCTCAAGCTGGACCCGAAAAATCCGCAGGACAAGGCCATTCTGGACTTGCAACGCGCCAGCCGTTTCATTCCCACCAAGGCGGATAACTACAAGGGCATCGAGTCCGCAGCTGAAGCGGCAGGCCTGCTCAAGTGAGCCTGCTGTTTGACAACGCCAGCCTGGAACTGGCTGGCAGCAACATTCTGCGTGACATCCGGCTGGAGCTGGCCAGCGGCGAACAGGCGGCCTTGATCGGCCCTTCCGGGGCGGGCAAAACCTCGCTGTTGCTGCTGGCAGCCACCCGCTACCGCCCAAGCAGCGGCAGCATGACTGTGCTGGGCGACAACCCCTGGCATTTGTCGGCACGCTGGCTGCGCCGTTTGCGCAGCCGCATCGGCATGGTTTACCAGTCGCCGCCGCTCCCCGCCCGGCAAAGGGTGATCCACGCGGTGGCAGCCGGACGGCTGGGGCAATCCGGCGCACTGACCGGGCTGCGCCGCCTGTTGTGGCCTGATGATGGCGCCGCCATTCAGGATTGCCTGCAACAGGTGGATCTGGCCGACAAACTGTGGCAACGCTGCGACCAGCTTTCCGGCGGCCAGCGCCAGCGGGTCGGCATTGCCCGCGTGTTGTATCAACAACCCCGACTGCTGCTGGCTGACGAGCCGGTTTCGGCACTGGACCCCAGGCTGGCCGAAGACACCATCCGCCTGCTGCAAAGCTCCGCCTCCGCCAGTGGAGCAAGCCTGCTGGTGAGCCTGCATTCGGTAGAGCTGGCACTGGCCTATTTCCCGCGCATCATCGGTGTGCGTGATGGACAGATCATGTTCGACATGCCACGCGAGCAGGTACATCCCGGCGTGGTCAGCGCACTGTATGCCGGAGAAAGAATGCGTGAGCAGGTGGCTGACCGCCCGGCGGAAACCCTCACCCCCGGACTACGATGCTGAAACCCCACCCGCGCGACCCGGCACGCTGGCCGCGGCTGTTCACCCTGCTGCTGGGCCTGCTGTTGCTGGCACCCAGCTTCAGCCTGACCCAGTTCAATCCGGCCACGCTGGCCAACCCGGATAGCTGGCACACCATGGCCGGTTTTGTTGCCGGTTTCTTTCCGCTATCCACCCAGGGCAGTTTTCTGCTGGATGTGGCACGCGAAACCATCACCACGCTGGCCAGTGCCACGGCCGGTATTGCCTTGGCAATGCTGCTGGGCGCGCCACTGGCGTTTGTCACCACACGGGCACTGGAGCGCCATGTGCTGGCGGCTGAAGCAGCTTCTGCCAGCATGCTGCTGTTCAAATCCGCAGTGCGCGGTGTCATGGTCATCCTGCGCGGTATTCCGGAAATCGTCTGGGCACTGCTGTTTGTCCGGGCTGCGGGCTTGGGCAGCCTGCCGGCGGTGCTGGCCATCGGCCTGGCCTACGGCGGCATGCTGGGCAAGGTGTATGCCGAGATTCTGGAATCCCAGCCGCGCGAGCTGGCCACTGCCCTGCACTTGCAAGGCGCAAGCCGCTGGCAATGCCTGCTGTACGGCTTGTGGCCGCAAGCCCTGCCCGAGCTGGTGAGCTATAGCGTCTACCGCTGGGAATGCGCGATACGCGCCTCGGCGGTAATGGGTTTTGTCGGTGCCGGCGGGGTGGGCCAGTTGCTGGACACCAGCCTGAAAATGCTCAATGGCGGCGAGGTCAGCACCCTGTTACTGGTGTTCCTGCTGCTGGTGGGCCTGAGCGAAGGCATCAGCCTGTGCTCACGTCATGCGCTGGAACGTGCGCGTGGTGGGCTTTACCTGCTGGGCGGCGGCGTGCTGGCCGTAGTGGCCAGCGTGCTGTGGCTGCTGCCGGGCTGGCGCGACAGTGGCTTCGATCTTTCCGCCATCCCGCGTTTCATCCATGACTTTTTCCCGCCGGATGGCGACATGCTGGCCGAGCTGGTACACGGCACGCTGGAAACACTGGCCATGTCGGCACTGGGCACGGTGCTGGCTTTTGTCGTCGCAGCGGTGCTGGCGATGCCGGCCGCCGGGCGCTTTGGCAGTCTGCTCAAACTGGCCAGCCGCCTGTTGCTTAACCTGCTGCGCGGGGTGCCGGATTTGCTGTGGGCGTCGATAGCCGTACTGGCTGTCGGGCTGGGCCCAGCCGCCGGGGTGCTGGCACTGGCCTTGCACACCGCTGGCGTGCTGGGGCGGCTGTTTGCCGAGACGCTGGAAAATGCGGATCACACGCCAGAACTCGCCCTGCGCCAGTCGGGTGTCAGCCAAGTACTGGCCTTTGCCTACGGCCTGCTACCGACAGTATTCAGCCAATGGGTGGCCTATACCCTGTACCGCTGGGAAAACAATATCCGCATCGCCACGGTGCTGGGCATCGTCGGTGCCGGCGGACTGGGGCAGCAGCTTTATCTGGCCTTGTCGCTGTTCCAACAGCACAAGGCAGCCAGCCTGATCATTGCCATGCTGCTGTTGTCCTGGCTGGTGGAGCAGCTAAGCCGGGCCTGGCGACAGCATATGGCGTGAACAACTGGCCGCTACCTGCCCCACTCTAATTATTCCAAATTATGATAAAAAATTCGTTTTTAATCGTTTTACCTTCTTAACAGTCCAGCCTAGCATGGAGGCCATTCACAGCAGCACCTACCGGTACTGACTGTCATTGTCATCTCACTCCACAAGAGGCTTAGCCATGAAAACCCCTTCCCTGCTACTGGCGCTCACCCTGCTGGGCACTGCCGGCCATGCCCTGGCCGACCGTCTGGACGATATCAAGAAAGCTGGCGTACTGCGCGTGGCCGCCTTCGACAGCAACCCGCCGTTTGGTTTTCTGGATGCCAAAACCCACCAGATCAGCGGGCTGGATGTTGAAGTGGCCCAGGCCATTGCCAGCAAACTGAAAGTAAAACTGGAACTGGTGCCCACCAATCCGGCCAACCGCATTCCGCTGTTGGTGGCTGGCAAGGCCGACCTGGTTGCCGCCAACTTCACCGTGACCGAAGAACGCAAGAAGCAGGTGGACTTCAGCCTGCCCTACTTTGCTTCCGGTCAGCAGTTCATTGCCCGCAAAGGCAGCCTGAGCAAGCCGGAACAGCTGGCAGGCCTGCGTGTGGGCGTGGACAAGGGCACCACCCAGGAAATCTACCTGCGTGAGAAATACAGCAAGACCACCGTGGTGGCCTACGATGACACCCCGCTGGCCTTCACTGCACTGCGCAATGGCAATGTGCAGGCCATTTCGCAAGATGGCTCCAAGCTGGCCGCCCTGCTGGCCAATGCCCCGGACAAGGCCAAGTACGAGCTGGCTCCGTTCACCCTCACCCGCGAATACCAGGCCATCGGCCTGCCCAAGGGCGAGGCGCGCCTAACCAAGGTGGTAAACGAAACGCTGCTGGAACTGGAGAAATCCGGCCAGGCCCGCAAGATTTACGACCGCTGGTTCGGCCCCAGCACCAAGGCCCCGCTGCCGCGTGATTTCAAGATCGGCGACGCCGTCTGATTCTTGATGGCTACCTCAACCGGCCTGCGCCTCATCCGCACAGGCCGGTTTTCTGCATTGTCAAACTCCACTTGTTGAAAGAAGAAGCCGATGACACCGCCTTCCTGGCTGGGACAGGGCTGGCTGGCACCACATTATCTTGGCTGGCTGCTGCATGGCGCAGCCATGACTGCCGTACTGGCACTGTGTGTCAGCCTGGCGGCCACCTTGCTGGGCATCTTGCTGTGCGCAGCACAGGATAGCCCGCTGCGGGCGCTGCACTGGCCGGCCCGACTGTTTTGCAGCCTGCATCGCAATACGCCGCTGCTGGTACAGGTGTTGCTATGGTATTTCGGTGCCGGTGACTTGCTGCCGGATGCTGCCATGCAATGGCTGAACACCCCGCATAAATGGACATTGCCGCTGGGCTTCAGCCTGGGCTGGCCGTCCTTTGAATGGCTGGCCGCCTGGCTGGCACTAACGTTGTATTCGGCCAGCTTCATCAGTGCCGAACTGGCCGCCGGGCTGAATACCGTGGCACGCGGGCAAAAGCTGGCGGCGCGGGCGCTGGGCATGAATGAATGGCAGATTTTCCGTTTCATCGTGCTGCCGCAAGCCTTGCGGGTCATCCGCCAGCCGCTGCTGGGGCAGTACACTGCGGTGATCAAGAATACTTCGCTGACCATGGCCATTGGCGTGGCCGAGCTGTCCTATACCTCGCGCCAGGTGGAAAGCGAAACCCTGCTGGCCTTTCAGGCCTTTGCCGTCGCCACCCTGCTATACCTGCTGCTGGTGATCGGCACCCAGCTGGCAGGCAGCCGCCAAGCCAACGGAGCGCCTGACGCATGATGCTGACCCTGTTGCAAGACAATCTGGACTATCTGCTGTGGGGCAATCTGGCACAGGGGCAGCCGGGCGGGCTGCTGCTTACCGTCGGCATCAGCCTGGCCGCTGGCGTGCTGGCCACCCTGGGCGGGCTGGCCGGCGGCATTGCCCTCACCATGGGCAGTCCGCGCCTCAAGCGCAGCCTGACCCTGCTGGTGCAGGTGCTGCGTGCCATCCCGGTGCTGATGCTGATTTTCTGGTGTTATTTCCTGCTGCCCATTCTGTTCGGCATCGACATCCCCGGTGTGCTGACGGTGATTGCCGCGCTGGCGCTGATCAACGCAGCTTATCTGAGCCAGTCGGTTCAGGCAGGCATCGCAGCCATCGGCAAGGGCCAGTGGATGGCTGGCGCGGCCCTGGGCATGACGCGCTGGCAAACGCTGCGCTACGTCATCCTGCCTCCGGCCCTGCGCCACATGCTGCCGTCCTTCATCAATCAGTGGATCACCCTGCTCAAGGACAGCTCGCTGGCTTATGTGGTGGGTGTGGCGGAGTTCACTTTTGTCGCCACCCAGATCAACAATCGCGAGCAGGTTTACCCCTTGCAGGTATTCGGCATTGTAGCCATTGCCTATCTGCTGCTGTGTTCCGGCCTGGAATGGAGTGGGCGACGACTGGCGGGCAATAGCCGCTGATTTGCACGGATTTACCCTCAGCCTGCACCCGCCCGACAGTGATCCACCTACAATCCTGCATCAACATCCGCCCGCGACAATGCAGGTAGCGGATAGCACGGCAAGCGCAACCCGGAGCATGACGGCGGCGCAATGTCATGGCATCAGCTACACTGCTAAGGGCTTCATGCAGCGCTTCACGCAAGGGGATGCACATGCACGTCAAGGTTCTGGGTTCATCATCCGGCAACGATCAGGCAGCGCGTACTACCTGTTTCAAGGTGGACGATAACTGCCTGCTCGATTGCGGCAGCGGCATCAGCGAGCTGGATACCGCCGCCATGTTGCAGATTGATACCGTGCTGCTGACGCACAATCATCTGGATCATTGCTGCGGTCTGCCCTTGCTGGCCGACGCACATATCACCCACGGTGGCCGCGGAGTGGATGTCTATACCCAGCAGGAAACCATCAGCGCACTGAAGCAGCAGATGTTCAACAGCACAGACTGGCCGGACTACACACGGGCGGCACCGGGCAATGTGCCCTGGCTGCGACTGCACCCGGTGGAAGTGGGCGATGCCGTCACCTTGCCCGACGGCATTGCCACCGCCCTGCCCGCCGAGCACAGCGTACCGGCGCTGGGCTGGCTGCTGGAAGGCCCATGGCGTGCGCTGGCCTTCACCGGTGACTCCGGGCCATGTCTCGCCTTCTGGCACTGGATCAGCCATGTGCCGTCGCTGACCGACGTGATTTGCGAACTGAGTTTTCTGAACGAGAAATCCGCCAATGCCCTGGCGGCAGGCCATATGTCCCCGGCCCTGCTGGTTCCGATGCTGGAAATCCTGCCGCCCAATGTCCATGTCTGGCTGACCCATACCGACCATGCGCAGCGTGCACAGCTGCTGGAACAGGTGCGCAAGGAGCTGCCTTCGTTACTGCACCTGCATCCGCTGGATCAGAGCATCAGCATCGAACTGTAGGCGCCATGCCGTGTCATTCGCCACGGCCATAAATGCGGTTCAGTGGTGCCATGGTGCGCGCCACGCTGCCATTGCGCCGGGCTTGTTCAAAGCCCTCGCGCACCTGCTGCACCAGCGCGTCGCTGGTATCGCGGCTGAATACCATGTAGAGCGCGGACTCCAGCTCGCTCAGCACATAAACCGGCTCCATGGCATTGCAATCCAGCCCGTGCGGCGCGCATTTGGCTAGGCCAAGGGGAATCAGGTCGATGCGGCCGGCTTGCAGCATGGGTAGCAGCAGCTCACTGGAGTTCACCACCACCAAGGGCTGGCTGCCAGCTTCCCCAAAGCCCTTGCGCCGCAGGTATTCCTCGCGGAAATCCATGTTCACCACACCGATACGGTAACGCCGGGCATCATCCAGACTGTGCACCACCACATCGAGACGCCCTTTCTTGCGGAACAGGGCAATGCGGTTGGCAACCAGCGGGCCGATCCAGTGGAACTTGTCTTCCCGCTCTGCCGTTCTGGCCACCGGATACATCAGCGTGCCGGGCTTGGCCAGTGTGGTGGTATAGATGCGAGCCCAGGGCTGGATATCCATCTGGTAGGGCAGATGCGCAGCCTCCAGCGCATTGCGTACCACTGCCGTGCAGTAGCCCTGTATCGTGCCCCCTTGCCGATAGGAAAACGGCAAGTTTTCCTCTGCCAGCACTGACAGAGGCGCACCTTGTGCGGCATGGCCAGCCAGCGCCAGCAGGCAGAAGGCCGTCAGCTTGCGGATCCAGATACCCATCATCGTTTCATGTCACGGCTTTGCGCCGTTGCTGTGTCTATGAATGATGCCGGCCCCGGGACCGGCATCTGTAATGACAGGAGTATAAGTGTTTCTACGGACTTGGGGTATTTATTCCCTTACTCGGCGGCCACCACATCAAAACCGGCATCTTCCACCGCGGCGGCCAATTCTTCCGGCGACACCGTCGCGGCGTCGTAAACAATGCTGGCCTGCTTGTCTTGCAGGCTAACTTCCGCGCTGCTGACTCCGGCCATGGTGGACAGCACCTTGCTGATGCTGTTGGCGCAGCCACCGCAGGTCATGCCTTCGATTTTCAGTTTCAGTTCACTCATGCTGCTTCCTTTCCGTTTATTTCCAGCGGCGCAGCAATAGCGAATTGCTGACCACCGACACCGAACTCAGGGCCATGGCTGCGCCGGCCACTACCGGGTTCAACAAACCCAGCGCCGCCAGCGGAATGCCCAGAACATTGTAGAAAAAGGCAAAAAACAGGTTTTGCCGGATTTTTGCCAGCGTGCTGCGCGACAAGCGGATGGCAGCCGCCACCTGGGTGACATCGCCCTGCATCAGCGTGATGTCGGCAGTTTCGATGGCCACATCCGAACCCGCACCCATGGCAAAGCTGACATCAGCCGCCGCCAGCGCCGGGGCATCGTTGACACCATCGCCCAGCATGGCCACCTTGCGGCCCTGCTGCTGCAGCTCGCGCACCACCGTGGCCTTGTCTTGCGGCCGCAAACCCGCGCGGTAATCGGCAATACCGGCCTGCGCGGCAATGGCTGCTGCCGTTGAGGGGTTGTCGCCGGTCAGCATGATGACCTGCACCCCTTTTTGCTGCAAGGCTTTCACCGCTGGTGCGGCTTCCGGGCGCAGGGTATCGGCAATGGCCAGCAAGCCCAGCAAGCCGTCATCGTTTGCCACGGCAATCATGCTTTGGCCGGCCTGCGGCCAGCCTGCAGGCAAGGCAGTATTGCAGGCCCAGTCCGGCCGCCCCACCCGCAGGTGGCCATGTCCTTCGATGCTGGCCATCACTCCCTGGCCAACCTCGGCCTGAAAATTCGTCAAGGACAGTAAGCCCAGGCCACGCTGTGCCGCCTGTTGCAGGATGGCGTGCGCGAGTGGATGTTCCGACCCGCTCTCCACACTGGCCGACAGTTGCAAGACGCGGTTTTCATCACCATCAGCAGCCCAGATGGTGGTGAGTTCCGGCTTGCCGCGGGTCAGGGTGCCAGTCTTGTCCACCAGCAAGGTATCGATGCGGCCTGCGGTTTCCAGGGCCGTTGCATTACGAAACAACACGCCGCGGGCTGCGCCCTTGCCCACCCCCATCATGATGGCCGTCGGTGTCGCCAGCCCCAGCGCACAGGGGCAGGCAATCACCAGCACGGCCACCGCGCGGATCATGGCCTGGCTCCAGTCGCCCAGCCACCAGCCATTGCCCAGCAGGGTGAGCAGGGCAATACCCACCACCACCGGCACGAAGATGCCGGCAATCTGGTCTGCCAGTCGCTGGATAGGTGCTTTCGAACCCTGTGCCAACCCCACCAGGCGGATGATTTCCGCCAGCTGGGTATGACTGCCCACACTGCTGGCGCGTACCTTGAGCATGCCTTGCTGGTTGCGCGTGGCGGCATATACCTTGTCACCACTCTTTTTGCTGACAGGCATGCTCTCACCGGTCAGCATGCTTTCATCCACGGCGGCCTCGCCTTCCAGCACCACACCATCCACCGGCAGGCTTTCACCGTGACGCACTACTACCACATCGCCTACTTGCAACTGTTCAACGGCGATATCGTGCAACTGGCCATCCCGCTCGATACGCGCCTGACGCGGTGCCAGCCGCACCAGGCTGGCGATGGCTGCCGAAGTCTTGCCACGCGCACGGGCTTCCAGCAGCTTGCCCAGCAATACCAGGGTGATGACAGCGGCGCTGGCTTCAAAATACACATGCTGTTGTGATGCCCCAGACAGGGTCACCACGGTGGAGAGCAGCCAGGCCATGCTGGTACCCAGCACCACCAGTACATCCATATTGGCACCGCCACTGTGCAAGGCATGCCAGGCACCACGATAAAAGCGCCAGCCGACAATGAACTGCACCGGAGTGGCCAGCGCCAGTTGCCAGCCGCGTGACAGCATCAAGCCATGCCAGCCGAACATCATGGCCAGCATGTCGAACAGGAATGGCAGGGTGAGCAGCAAGGATGCGGCAAACCAGGCCAGCTCCTTGCCATCCTGAGCGGCTGTCTGTTCCGGGCTGGTACTGTCTGCGGCATCTGCCTGTGGCGTGGCGGTGAAGCCGGCCTTGCGTACAGCCTCCTGTGCATCAGCCAGGGCCAGCACACCGCTGGGAAACTGCATGCTGGCGGTACTGGTGGCGAAATTGACCTGTGCCGTCATGCCGGGCAGCTTGTTCAGCACTTTTTCCAGCCGTACCGCGCAGGCAGCGCAAGTCATGCCGTGGATATCCAGCTGCAGCTGTTGCTGCGGCACCGAGAAACCGGCCTTGCTGATGGCCGCCTGTATTTGCTGCAGCTGGTCTTGCCCGCCCTGATAACGCACTTGTGCCTGCTCGCTGGCAAAGTTGACGCTGGCGCTGACGCCTTCCAGCTTGCCCAATACTTTTTCCAGCCGCACGGCACAGGCGGCGCAATGCATGCCGGCGATGGGCAGGGTAACGGTAATCTCGCTCATGATGGACTCCTTGCCAGCAGTATATACCCCCAAGGGGTATATTTGCACCATCTGCTCACGCAAGTGAAGCAATAAAAAACCGCAGGGCCTGGGCCGCTGCGGTGTGTGTCGGGAAGTCCGGATTCAGATCCAGTTGCGCCGTGAAAACAGCCAGATCAGCCCGATGGCAATTGCCGCCATCAAACCCAACACCCCAAAATAGCCATAGTGCCAGTGCAACTCCGGCATGTTTTCAAAGTTCATGCCGTAAATGCCGGCAATCAGGGTGAGCGGCATGAAGATCATGCTGAATACGGTCAGCACCCGCATTTGCAGGTTCAGCCGGTGCGACTGGGTGGAAAGGTACAAGTCCAGCATGTCCGCCACCATTTCCCGCGACATTTCCAGCGACTCCACCACATGCATGGTGTGGTCGTAGGCATCGCGCAGATACACCTGGGTATCCGCCTGGATCAACTGGTGTTCCCCGCGCATCAGGTTCAGCAGGATTTCGCGCAAGGGCAGGATGGAACGGCGCAGCTTCAGGCAATCGTGCTTCAGTCGCTGCACCTTGTGCAGCACACCTTGCTCGCGCCCGTGCAGCAACAACTGATCGGTGCGCTCGACATGCTCGGTAAACTGGCTGAGCACGCCGAAGTAGTCATCGATGATGGCATCAATCAGGCCGTAAGCCAGGTAGTCCGCCCCCTTGTTGCGCAAGGCCGCGCGCCCGCCACGCAAGCGTTCGCGCACCGGCTCGAACACCCCGGTGGGCTTTTCCTGAAACGACAGGACAAAGTCTTTGCCAATCACCAGATACATCTGGTTGTAGCCCAGGCGACCACCATGTGGCGGGAAATCAAAAACGCGGGTGGCGATGAACAGATAATCGCCGTAGTCCTCCAGCTTGGGACGCTGACGATTATTGAGAATGTCTTCCTGCACCAGCGGGTGCAGTCCGAAGCGATCGCCGATGGCCTGCATGACAGCCGGGTCGTGCAGGCCGTACACATTCAGCCACAGCACAGGCTGGCTGGGCTGATAGGACAGACCGTCGGCCACGGAATCGAAGCGGGTTTCGTGCAGTTGCTGCGGGCCGTATTCCAGCAAGGTGATGCTGCTGCTGGCCACTTTCTGCTCGCCCACCGGCAGCAGCGTGCCGGGTGCTTCCCCCAAGGTGGGCACCCGTTGTTTTACCTGAGCATGGCGCATGGTTCAGCGTTGACTGATGTCGAGTTCAAAACCGACATTTTTCCACTGCGACACTTCCTGACGGAAGGCACTGGTGGTCAGTGGATTGTCTTTCAGCCAGTTCTGGCTGACTGTCAGAACAAACCCTTTGGCATCCGGTTTCAGGTCCAGCTCGGCAGGTAAAACAATGGTATTGCGGCTGCGATAAAACAGGACAGCCAGACGCAGGGCTACCACTGCTTGCCACAAGGCCGGATCATTCACCACTTGCAGCATCTTGCCCATATCGCCACGATGCCCCAGTACGATGGTGGCGAGCATGGCCTGCTCACGCTTGGAGAAACCCGGCATGTCGGCGTTTTGCAGAATATAGGCCGAGTGCTTGTGATAGGCGGTATGAGCGATGGTGAGGCCGATTTCATGCAGCCGCGCCGCCCAGATCAGCCGTTTGAGCATGTCCTGATCCAGGTCCTCGCCGGCCACCATGCGGTACAGGCGCTCGGCCAGTGCCTGCACGCGCTCGCTTTGCGCCACATCCACGTGATAGCGCCGCTTGAACAGCTGCACCGTGCTCTCGCGCATGTCCTTTTCGCGCTGGCGCCCCAGCAGGTCGTACAACACACCGTCGCGCAGCGCGCCTTCCGCCACGATCATCTTGTTGACGCCCAGTTCTTCGAAAATGGCAATCATGATGGCAAGGCCACCAGGCAATACCGGTAGCCGGTCTGCCTTCAGGCCGTTGAGGCTGACGTTTTTCAGGTTTTCCCGCCGGATCAGCTCGGCACGCAGCTTGAGCATGCCATCCAGCGTGATGTCGGACGCAGACCAATCATTGATTTCCAGGATATCGCGCAAGGAGCGGGCGGTGCCGGAAGTGCCGACGGCCAGCTGCCATTCTTCGGGACGATATTCGGCAGTGATTCGCTGGATCTCGTTACGCGCTGCCAGCGTGGCATCGGCAAAATTGCTGCGGCTGAGCTTGCCATCGGCAAAATAGCGCAGGCTGTAACTGACACAACCCAGCGGCAGGCTTTCGGTCACATGGGCCTTGAACTGGCTGCCGATGACAAATTCGGTGGAGCCGCCGCCAATATCCACCACCAGGCGCTTCTCCTTGGTGGCAGGCAGCGAATGTGCAGCACCGATATACACCAGCCGCGCTTCTTCCCGCCCGGCAATGATTTCAATCGGGAAACCCAGCAATGCTTCGGCACGCTGGATGAATTCGGCTGAGTTCTTCGCCACGCGCAAGGTATTGGTGCCCACAATGCGCACCTGGCGGGGATTGAAACCCCGCAGACGTTCACCAAAGCGTGCCATGCAGGCCAGCGCTTTCTCTTGCGTGACTTCGTCCAGGTATTTGTCCGCAGTCAGGCCGGCACCCAGACGAACGGTTTCTTTCATCGCATCCAGCGGATAAAGCTGATCTTCAACGACACGGGAGACTTGCAGGCGGAAGGTGTTGGACCCCAGGTCAACAGTCGCCAGCACATCCGGAGTAGGCAGGGTGGAGGTCAAAGGCAAGCCTTTTGCATGAGGGTTTGCTGCGAAGTCCGGGCCAATGGCAAGGATGGCACCTGACTCCGTCATCGATTATTCAATAAAAAATGGCAGTAACACCGAGGATGTTACCGCCATTTATACCGTTACGTCATTGCGCTTGATCAGCCGCCCAGTGTTTCCCGCTTGATGGTTTCCAGCGAGGTATGGCGGATGTCCTTGCCCTTCACCAGATAAACCACGTATTCGGAGATGTTCTTGGCATGGTCGCCGATGCGTTCGATGGCCTTGGAAATGAACAGGGTGTCGATGGACATGCTGATGGTGCGCGGGTCTTCCATCATGAAAGTAATCAGCTGGCGCAGTTCGGCAGCAAAGTCGTCATCCAGCCGCATGTCTTCTTCGGCCAGCTCCAGCGCAGCCGTGGCATCCAGCCGGGCAAAGGCATCCAGCGCGCGGCGCAGCATGCCCAATGCCACTTCCGCCATCTTGCGGATTTCGCGGAAGCGCGGCATCTGGTAGCGCTCGGACTGATAGATGGTCTTGCCCATGCGGGCAATTTTCTGGGCTTCGTCGCCGATGCGTTCCAGGTCGGTGATGGTCTTGATCACGGTGATGATAATGCGCAGGTCACTGGCCGCCGGCTGGCGACGGGCAATGATGTGCTGGCAGTCGTCATCAATGGTGACTTCCATGGAGTTGACCAGTGCATCTTCGGTAATCACCTTGTCGAACTTGGCGATATCTCCGGACATGAGCGCATCGATGGCAGAGAGAATCTGCTGTTCCACCAGGCCACCCATTTGCAGCACGCGGGTACGGATGGTTTCCAGTTCCATGTCGAACTGCTTGGAGATGTGTTCTGCCATGTCTGCCTCTTGAACGAATCCGGAATTCGGGGAAAGGGTAATAGTAAGCCAGCCAGATGACAGGCTGATGACATTTAATCGGAACGGGCCCGTGCAACCAGGCCCGTTGACAGGGATAAAGGCTTAGCGGATGACTTCCACGCCATCCTGACGGCCCAGCACCAGCACGTCGGCACGACGACGGGCAAACAGGCCGCAGGTCACCACACCAGCAATGTGATTGATGGTTTCTTCCAGCTCCACCGGGGTGTTGATGGTGAGGCCATGCACATCCAGGATCAGGTTGCCGTTATCGGTCACCACGCCCTGGCGCAGTTCCGGGTGGCCACCCAACGCCACCAGCTGACGGGCAACCGAGCTGCGTGCCATCGGGATGACTTCGATCGGCAGCGGGAAGGTACCCAGCTTGGTCACATACTTGGTTTCATCTGCAATGCAGACAAACTGTTCGGCGACGCTGGCCACGATCTTTTCACGGGTCAGGGCGGCGCCGCCACCCTTGATCATGTGCAGGTGATGGTTGATTTCATCGGCACCGTCGATATACACCTCGAGCTTTTCCACATCGTTCAGGTCGAACACCGGAATGTGCAGGGCCTTCAGACGGGCGGTGGATGCCTCAGAACTGGAAACAGCGCCTTTGAGCCGGCCCTTGATAGTAGCCAGTTCCTGGATGAACAGATTGACGGTACTACCGGTGCCCACGCCGATAATGCAGTCTTCCGGCACGAATTCCAGCGCTTTACGGGCAACGGCCAGCTTGAGTTGGTCTTGGGTCAGCATAGTATTTGCTCCATCAGGTGAGTTCGATTGCATGTCCGGCGCCGATTATCCCACAACGACAGCCATCTGTCGGTGCGAGCAGGCTCATTGCTGCGGCATCAGCAGGCAGATGGCCTGGGCTTCTATCGCCTCGGCACGGCCCAGATAGCCCAGTTTTTCGTTGGTCTTGCCCTTCACATTGACCGCGTTCACGGCAATGCCCAGGTCGGCGGCAATCGTCGCGCACATGGCGTCGATATGGGGCGCGAGCTTCGGACGCTGGGCAATCAGGGTGGCATCCACATTCATCACCTGCCAGCCCGCAGCACGCACGCGGGCCACTGCTTCGCGCAGCAGCACGCGGCTGTCTGCCCCTTTGAAGCGCTCGTCAGTATCCGGGAAATGGCGGCCGATATCGCCCAGGGCGGCAGCGCCCAGCAGCGCATCGGTGATGGCGTGCAACAGCGCGTCGGCATCAGAATGGCCCAGCAGGCCGTGTGTATGCGGAATGGTGACGCCACCCAGAATCAGCGGGCGGCCTTCCACCAGTTGGTGTACATCGTAACCTTGTCCGACTCGGAACATGGAGTTCAGTCCTTTCGTGAAGCCAGAATCGCCCGGGCCAATGCCAGGTCGCGCGGGTAAGTCACCTTGAAGTTCTGGGCATCGCCATCCACCAGGCGGGGCTTGTGGCCGTAATGCTCGATGGCCGAGGCTTCGTCAGTGACATCAGCGGCTTCGGCAGCCTGCAAGGCACTGCCAAGCAAGCCGGCACGGAACATCTGCGGCGTTTGCGCCAGCCACAGGCCCTGACGCGGCACCGTGGCGCTGATGCGTTCTTCGGCATCGGCCCGTTTGACGGTATCGGCCACCGGGAGCGCCAGAATGCCGCCCACCGGGTCGTCGGCCAGGGTGGCAATCAGCCGCTCCACCGCCGTCACCGACAGGCAACAGCGGGCGGCATCGTGCACCAGCACCCAGTCTTGCGCATCTGCCGACATGGCTTGCAGGCCATTGCGCACGCTTTCGGCCCGGCTGGCGCCGCCAACGCGGTATACCCGCAGTTTGGGCAGATCCCAGTCAAAATCATCAAACCATTCATCTGCCGGAGAAATCACCACCGCCACTTCGCTGATGGCTGCCACCTGGCTCAATACCTGCAAGGTGTGCCACATCAGCGGGCGATTGTTCAGCTGCAAATACTGCTTGGGACTGGGGCCACCAAAGCGACTGCCGGAACCGGCGGCCGGAACCAGTGCAAGATAGCGGCTCATGTGGCATCTCCGACGGGTGGTGCTTCCAGTGTGCGCCACAGACAGCTGCCTTTTACCGCCTTGTCCAGTTCGCCCAGATAACTGGCGTGCGCGGCCAGCTCTTCCTCACTGGCCCGCTTTACCAGCAAGGGTTTGCGTTCGAACTGGATGTCACCACCCTGGCTGTTGCCGGCATCCACGTCGATGTCCATCACCAGGCTTTCCTGGCCACGGGTCATCCACAGGTACACCTCGGACAGCAGTTCACAGTCGATCAGCGCGCCGTGCAGGGTACGGTTGGAACGGTCGATGTCAAAGCGGTCGCACAGTGCATCCAGGCTGTTGCGCTTGCCGGGGAACTGGTCGCGCGCCATGGCCAGGGTGTCGGTCACCTGGGCGGCCAGCTTGTTGATGCGCGGCAGACCAAGGCGGTCGAACTCGGCATTGAGGAACTTCACATCAAACGGCGCGTTGTGGATGATCAGCTCGGCACCGCGCATGAAGTCGGCCAGTTGCTCGGCCACCTGGGCAAAGCGCGGTTTGCCTTCCAGCGAGGCCAGCGAGATGCCATGCACCCGCTCGGCATCCGGGTCGATATCGCGCTCGGGATGAATGTACAGGTGCAGATGCTGGCCGGTGAGCTTGCGGTTGATCATTTCCAGACCGGCAAACTCAATGATGCGGTGGCCTTGATCCGGGTCGAGGCCGGTGGTTTCGGTATCGAGAATTATCTGTCTCATGCTGCTGCTTTCAGGCCGGACACGTGCATCCGGCCATATTCAATAAGAGGACAATGTGTTTACAGGGACTCAACGCCCCGGTTGGCCAGCTGGTCGGCCCGTTCGTTGAACTCGTGACCGGCATGGCCTTTTACCCAGCGCCAGTCGACATGCAGATGGCGATTGCGCTCGGCATCCAGCATTTGCCACAGGTCGGCGTTCTTGACCGGCTCCTTGGCGGCGGTCTTCCAGCCACGCGCCTTCCAGCCGTGAATCCACTCGGAAATGCCCTTTTGCACATATTGCGAGTCGGTGTAGACCACTACATGGCAGGGCCGGTTCAGAGCGGCAAGGCCACGGATGACGGCCAGCAGCTCCATGCGGTTGTTGGTGGTGCCATGCTCGCCGCCAAACAGCTCCTTCTCCTTGCCCTTGAAGCGCAACAAGGCTCCCCATCCGCCAGGGCCAGGATTACCCTTGCAGGCACCATCGGTGTAAATCTCGACACAATCTTCGCTTGTCATGTTCTCGGTTCTGTTGGCTTCGTTGATGGCAACGAAGCAGGTTTATTCTTGCGGATCGCGCAACTGACTTACCGTTGGCGGCATCTCGCGGTGTGAGGGGTGACGTTCGTTGCCGCCGGCCACCACCAGGCCCTTGGCCGGTTTGGCGGCCTTCCACGCCGGGGTGATCAGACGCATGCCCCGCTGGCGCTTGACTGCTTCGATGCCGTAAACACCAGCTGCCAGCGGCCACCATTTGTCGCCCGCGCGCTCCATGAAGCCAAAGCGCTCCAGCCAGCCCTGCTGAGACAAGGGGGGGGCGTAGGCCATGAAACAGCCCGCCACCGGCTCCAGGTCAAGCAGCTTCAGCCAGTCGCGGATACGGATCAGCGGGAAAAAATTGCCACGCCACGGAATGGCCGCCCGTCCCTGAATCAGACGGCGTACTCCCCACAAGGAAACCGGATTGAAGCCGGTCATCAGCAATCTGCCCTCAGGCACCAGCACCCGTTCCACCTCGCGCAGAACCTGATGCGGCTCGGTGGTAAAATCCAGCAAATGCGGCATCACCAGCAAGTCCAGGCTGCGGGTTTCAAACGGTAGTTGTTCGGGATGGCAGATGATTTGCGCCGCCTCCCCGCCCTCTGCTGCCCGGCATTGCCAGGGAATGCGGTTGGCACTCAGGAAGTCCACCTGGGGCAGACCTATCTGCACAGCATGAAAACCGAAAATATCGGCGACCGCCCGATCGAAAAACGCCTGCTCACACTGCAGCAGGTAAAGGCCCAGTTCGGTCGTGGTCAGCCACGTGGAAAACGCTTGCATCATTGAAGGAGTCCGATCCGACCATGTTTACCGTTACCCCCGTTCGGGCATTTGCCGACAATTATATCTGGGTTTTGCAACAGGGCACCGGTGCTCTTGCAGTGGACCCCGGTGAAGCCGCTCCGCTGATTGCCCATCTGGAGCAGCGCGGACTGGCCTTGCAGGCCGTCCTGATCACCCATCATCACGCCGATCATTGCGGCGGACTGACCGAACTGTTGCAACGCTGGCCACAGGCGCAGGTATATGGCCCGGCCAGCATCGCCGGCGTCAATCAGCCGGTCATGGAAGGCGCCAGCGTGCACTGGCATGAATATGCCTTTGATGTGCTTGCCCTGCCTGGCCATACACTGGATCACCTGGCCTATTACGGTCATGGACAGCTGTTTTGTGGCGACACCCTGTTTGGTGCCGGTTGTGGCCGCCTGTTCGAAGGCAGCCCGGCACAGATGCTGGCCTCACTGGACAAGTTGGCCGCCCTGCCGGACACCACCCGTTTTTATCCGGCACATGAATACACCTTGTCCAACCTCAAGTTTGCCCTGGCCGTAGAGCCGGACAATGACGAAATCCAGCTGCGGCAATTGCTGGATCAAAAACAGATTGCCATGGGGCTGCCCACCCTGCCCACCGAACTGGGACTGGAAAAAACCACCAATCCCTTCATGCGCAGCCAGGTGGCGGCGGTAAGACAGCAAGCCAGCCGTCATGCCGGAAAAGCATTGGAAACCCGACTGGAAGTGTTTACGGTGTTGCGTGAATGGAAAAACACCTTCAGTTGAAATTCATTCCGGGTAGATCATTCTTGTTAAAAGGCTGCTTGCCGGAATTGATTGCTTTTCCATGACCATTTTGCGCAAAGCTCATGAAATGATTTGCCTTTTTCGATTGACACACCCATGGGGGGGTGTTTAGCATCGGCCGAGATCAGAATTCCGGGCTGGCCCAATGAAAAGAATCACCCCATTGGCACTTTCGCTGTCATTTGCATTTTCCCTCCCCTCGCTGGCGCATGCCGATTCAGGCGCATTCCGTCAGTCGGTAGGTGTCGATGAAGCACAGGCAGCCGGCCTGGACATGATGTTGCTGAACTCCAGCCTGCTGCGTAACGGCGACAATGTCTGGGAGCGCGCACGCGAAGGTTTCCAGCTGCCGGAAGTCAACGCCGACATCGTCCGCAAGCAGGAACGCCTGTACAGCAGCAAGCCCGAATACTTCAAACGCATTCTCGATCGCGGCCACAAATACCTGTTCCACATCATGAATGAAGTGGAACGTCGTGGCATGCCCACCGAAATTGCTTTCCTGCCCGTGGTGGAAAGTGCTTTTGTCCCCACCGCCAACTCTCCGGTGGGCGCGGCTGGCCTGTGGCAGTTCATGCCCGCAACCGGTCGCCATTACGGCCTGGAACAAACCTGGTGGTATGACGGCCGTCGCGACATCATGGAAGCCACCCGCGCTGCGCTGGACTATCTGCAAAACCTGTATGCCCAGTTCGGCGACTGGAACCTGGCACTGGCCGCCTACAACTGGGGTGAAGGCAATCTGGCACGCGCCATTGCCCGCGCCCAGGCCGCAGGCCTGGAGCCCACCTACGAAAACATCAAGATGCCGAATGAAACCCGCAATTACGCTCCCAAGCTGATTGCGGTGCGCAACATTCTCAGCCAGCCTGAGAAGTACGGCATCCGCCTGGACAAATTCCCCAACAAGCCCTACTTCATTGCGGTATCCACCGGACGCCACATGGATATCGAAGTAGCGGCCAAGATGGCAGGCATGTCGGTCGCCGAATTCAAGGAACTGAACCCGGCGTTCAATCTGCCGGTATATGCACACAAACCCGGTCGCCAGATGCTGATTCCGCTGGCCAAGGCCGACAAGTTCGATTACAACCTGTCGCACTGGGACAAACCCTTGCTCAGCTGGCAGGTTTACACCCCGACGGCGGATGAAAACGTGGCCAGCGTGGCCGAGCGCTATGGCATGAGCCCGGGTGAACTGCAAAACGTCAACAAACTCGGTTCACGCAATCTCACCGCAGGCCGGCCGCTGCTGGTTGCACTGCGCGGCAAGAGCGATGGTGCCACCCCGCTTGATGGCACAGACAACAGCATTGCCGCCAGCGACAGCCTGATTGCCAGCGCCAAACCGCAGCCGGTAACGACTGTGGCCGTGCAAGCCAAGCCTGTTACGGTTGCCCTGAGTACCCCGGCAATAACAAAACCGCAGCCGCTGGTAGCCAGCATTCGTCCGGCAGCAGAAACCACGAGCCCGGCCATTACAGTTGCAGCAGCTGACAAGAACGTGACGCCGAGCACTTCAATTGCAGCCGCTGCCACTACAAGTGCCACTCCGGCAGTCAATACCGTTGCCACGGCATCGGCCAATGTGACTGATGTGGCTGAGGCCCCGGCAGTAAAACCTGCCAGCAAGCCGCTGGTACTGGCCAAGGCCGAAGCCCCCAGCCTGCCTTCCGGTAATACGCCGCCGCCCAAGCCGCTGGAAGCCCGGCTCGCCAGCGTCAACCCGGCAGCCAGCCAGCACACCGTGGTGGGTGGCGATACCCTGTTCAACATCTCCCGTCGCTATAACGTGAGCGTGGCCGACCTCAAGGCCTATAACAACCTCAGTGACAACACCGTCAAGCTGGGTCAGGTCATCCGGGTGAAACCGAATCCGCTGGCCAGCAACACCATGCTGGCTGAAGCCGTACCCGCCCCCTCCGCGCAAGATGAGGCACTGGTCAAGGTCAGCAGTGGTACAACACCGGCCACCGGTGCGGTTCCCGCTGAATATGTGGTGCAACGTGGTGACACCGTGTACAGCATTGCCCGTCGCTTTGGCGTGAACCATGCCGACATCCAGCGCTGGAACGATGCCAACCAGCTCACCCGCCTCCAGCCGGGACAGCGCGTCCGCATCGAGACCCAGGGCCTGTAATCCCTTGCAGACCATCCATGAAAAAAACCCGCCAAGGCGGGTTTTTTTATTTCCGTTCAGCCAGTACTGCGCTCAGGCACTCATTCCGGATTCCGGCTGTCCAGCAAGATGGTGACCGGGCCGTCATTCACCAGACTCACCTGCATGTCAGCACCGAACACCCCTGTCGGGACTGCTTTACCCAGCACTTGCGCCAGGCTGGCTACAAACTGTTCGAACAGCGGACGTGAGATATCCCCCCGCGCAGCACGACTGTAGGACGGACGATTGCCCTTGCGGGTGGAGGCAAACAAGGTGAACTGGCTGACCGACAGCGCCTCTGCACCACAGTCCAGCAGGGAAAGGTTCATCACCCCGTCAGCATCGCTGAAAATGCGTAGCTGGCTGATCTTGCGTACCAGCCAGTCGATATCCTGCTGTGTATCCACCTCCTCCACCCCCACCAGCAACAGCAAGCCGGCAGCAATCTGCCCGCAGGTTTCCCCTGCCACTGTTACCTTCGCTTCACTCACCCGTTGAACAACCACCCGCATGCCCGCATCTCCTAGAATCCGACATGTCATTTTACCCGGTAGGAGCCTGTGATGAATATTCTGAAGATTGCTGCATTTTCCGATGGCGACAGCGGCGGCAATCCTGCCGGCGTAGTCATCCAGCCCAGCCTGCCCAGTGACAGCGAAATGCAAACCATTGCCGCTCGGCTTGGCTTCTCCGAAACCGTATTTGCCATGCCACAGGACCAGGGCTGGCGAGTGCGCTATTTCTCACCAGAAGCAGAGGTTCCATTTTGCGGCCATGCCACCATTGCACTGGGAGCGGCTCTGGCGATGCAATATGGCAATGGGGATTTTCCCCTCCAACTGAATGAGGCCAATATCAGCGTCAGTGGCCAATACCAAGCGGGACAGCTTAGTGCCGCCCTGCAATCGCCACCGACACGCAGTACTGCGGCACCGGCAGCCTTACTGCAAGAAGCACTCGACTTGTTCGGACTAAGCGCCGACCAGCTCTGCCCAAAGCTGCCTCCAGCCCTGATCCATGCTGGAGCCGACCACCTGCTGCTCGCCGTACAAGAGCGTTCCACCCTATCCTCTATGCGCTACTCGCTGGAAGCTGGCCGCGACTTGATGCGCCGTGCCGGCCTGACCACCATCCTGCTGCTGTGGGCAGTGGACCAGCAACGCTTTCACAGCCGTAATGCCTTCGCCATGGGTGGCGTCTATGAAGACCCGGCCACCGGAGCGGCCACGGCCGCCCTGGCCGGTTATCTGCGAGATATTGGCTGGGAGCATGGCGGCCATATCGAGGTGGTACAGGGTGAGGATATGGGCCAGCGCTCTTGCTTGCAGGCCACGATCCCGACTGAAAAAGGCAGTTCAATTCGCGTTTCCGGCAAGGCCAGGCTCATGCCCCCCGCACGCTAATCCATCGGCTCCGTTACAATTCACCCCATTCTGCTGCAAGGACACGCCCCATGTTGATGGTACTTTCCCCGGCCAAGACGCTGGACTACACCACACCACCGAACACCACGCGCCATACTCAGCCCGACTTCCTGGCCGACAGCCAGCAGCTGATTCAGGTGCTGCGTGAGAAAAGCCCGGCAGACATTGCCAAGCTGATGGACATCAGCGACGCCCTGGCCACGCTGAATGTGGGCCGCTATCACGACTGGCACCCCGACTTCACTCCGGCCAACGCCAAACAGGCAGTACTGGCCTTCCTGGGGGATGTCTATGAAGGACTGGACGCGGCCAGCCTGAACGAAGATCAACTGGACTACCTGCAACACCACCTGCGCATTCTGTCCGGCCTGTACGGTCTGTTGCGACCGCTGGACCTGATGCAGCCTTACCGCCTGGAAATGGGAACCAAACTGGCCAATCCACGCGGGACCAACCTGTATGCATTCTGGGGCGAGCGCATTACCGATGCGCTGAACACACTACTGGACGAGTCGGACAACCCGGTGCTGGTGAATCTGGCATCCGACGAATACTTCAAATCGGTAAAACCGGCCAAACTGCATGGCCGGCTGATTACGCCGGTATTCCAGGACTACAAGAACGGCCAGTACAAAATCATCAGCTTCTACGCCAAACAGGCACGTGGCTTGATGGCGCGCTGGGCGGCACTACACAAGGTAGACACCCCGGAAGCACTGCAGGACTTCAATCTGGGCGGTTACCATTTTGACAGCAGCGAGTCAGACACCCGGCGCTGGGTATTCCGCCGTCAGCATGGCTGAGGCTGGCCGCCTCATACCTTGTTGTCCAGCAACCGTCCCTGCTCGAATGCCGTGGCATTGGCCAGCGTGGTTTCGGCAATATTGTCCAGCGCCTCGCGCGTAAGGAAACCCTGATGTGCTGTCACCAGCACATTGGGGAAGGTCAGCAGGCGGGCCAACTGGTCATCCTGCAAGCCGAGTTCCGAGTGGTTTTCAAAAAACACGCCCTCTTCCATCTCGTACACATCAAGGCCCACACCAGCCAGCCGGCCATCCTTCAATGCGGCAATCAGTGCCGCTGTTTCAATCAGCCCACCCCGACTGGTATTGATCAATACTGCACCAGGCTTCATGCCGGCCAGTGAGCTGGCATTGATCATGTGCTGCGTCTCTGCCGTCAGTGGCAGATGCAGGCTGACCACATCACATTCCGCCAGTAACTGCGGCAGCGTGACATATTCAAAACCCAGCTTTTCATCCAGCCCGGCCTGCGGGAATACATCAAATGCCAACACCCGCATGCCAAAGCCCTTGGCAATGGAAATGGTAGCCTGGCCAATGCGCCCGGTACCTACCACGCCGATGGTCTTGCGATATAGATCGAAACCTACCAGCCCGTCCAGCGAGAAATCCATTTCGCGCACCCGGACATAGGATTTGTGAATACGCCGCACCACGGCCAGCAACAAGGCAAATGCATGTTCGGCCACCGCATGGGGCGAATAGGCTGGTACGCGCGTCACGGCAATGCCGTACTGGCGGCAGGCTGCCAGATCAACGCCATTGAAACCGGCGCAGCGCAAGGTAATCAGGCGCACGCCACGCGCCGCCAGACTGGCAATCACCTCGGCATCCAGCCGGTCATTGACAAAGGGACAGACCGCATCGACATCGTGCACCAGTTCCAGCGTGTCACGGTTGAGTCGTGGTTCGAAGTAGCTCAGTTGATGACCGAACTGCTGATTGGCACCATCCAGGCTTTGGCGGTCATAGTTTTTGGTATCGAAAACAGCAATGCGCATGTTGGCTCTCTGACGGCGATGGATGAGCTTTCAGTATAAGCTGCCCACCCGAGCAACTGCTGCCTGCACGGCAGGGCTGCTGGAATAACAAAAAACCCCGTAGAAACGATGTTCTATCGGGGTTTCCTGACTAGTGCCGGCCATCATGCCGGGACTATTTTTGGTTGCGGGAGCAGGATTCGAACCTACGACCTTCGGGTTATGAGCCCGACGAGCTACCAGACTGCTCCATCCCGCGTCAGTGTTCTGTCGCTGTCTTCTGCTGTGTTTCTTCAGAAGAGGAGTGCATAGTACAAGAAAGGCATTCGTCTGTCAACAGTTTCTTAAAATTTTTTTAATATGACAGCCAGCTTATTTGTAAAACTTATTAACATTTGCCGCTTTGCATGACACATCTTCTCAACATTGCTGGCCTAAAGTTATACCTGTGTTACCGCCAATCACTTCTGCCCCAAGAGTGCTTGGCAGCCCGCCGCTCATCCCGTCACCGTTCTTGCGGTGAACGTGCGACAGACAGGTAGCCAGTGCAGTTCGAATCGTTCTGCGCCACCCCCTCAGGTGTGCAGCACGTATTCTCCTAAGTGTTCATCACGGAAATTCAAGGCCGCCTCCCCAGGCGGCCTCTTTTTTTGCCCTCAGGAAACAGACAGGGGGCTGCTGGCCCGCAAACGGCGCCGGCCCAGCCAGGTACCGGCCAGCAGCAAGCCCATGATGCCGTAGCTGACAAAGGGCGACACAATCAGGAAACGCTCCACTGGCAACTGCCAGATCAGCAAGGCACGCAACAGCGTTTCAGCACACAATCCCCCGCCCCAGAGCAAGGTGAGCTGGCGAATGCCGCGCCTAAAGGCTGCTTCCTGCCAGCGCACATCAAACCGCCACTCCCCTTCGGCTGATTCACGCGCCACCGTTGCACGCGCCAGATAGAACAGCAGCGGCTTGGGCAGCAACAATGAGAGCAGGAATGCCAGGCCAATCAAACCGGACAGCAAGGATTCGCGCATCAGCAATACCCGCGGACTGCCACCGAGAAAGATGGCCAGCAAGGACAAGGCAATGCCGCCCAGTACCAGCAGACTGAGCGCATCAATACGGCGAAAGCGCAGCAGCTCGACCACGCTCCAGGCAATGGGCGGCAAGGAAGATGCAATCAGCCCGGCAGTTTCGCCCCATTGCGGTTGTGCCCAGCGATAACACAGCCAGGGCAACACAAAGTTGGCAAGCAGTTCGGGAAGCAGTTGGTACAGGCGGGTCATGGAGAAAAGGGCTGGGGAAACACGCAGGCAGTCATGATACGGCAGAATCCAAGTCACGCGCACCGGAAAACAAAAACCCCGCCAACGGCGGGGTGCTTTGCTTGATATCGACCCGGGTTCGTCGGGTCGGTGTGCGGGCTCAGGCGGCTGCGTGGATGAAGCCGTTGGCCGGGTAGAAGGCACTGGCGAGGCCAAGTACCGACTGGAATGTCACTTCAAACATCTTGCCTACCTGGCGGATGCTGACGACGGTGTAGTGGACGATATCGCCACTGTCTTTATGCTCAAGTACGGTGTAACCCGGTTTCAATTGAGAGATTTGCATTTTTATATTTCCTTGTTTTTTTTATCATTGCGACAAAATTTTAGTTTGATCTAAAGGTTTAACACGTTATTGACAAATAAGCCAACAATATAGTTCCACATCTTTATGAGGAAAGACTCTAACAGCCCCAAATGACACATTCATGACGTTTTTCTGGCACAACAAAGAAAAAGCCCTGCCACATCAAGGGCAGGGCTGTATGGGTGTGAAACGCAGTCCGCTTAACCGATACGCATGCCTGGTGCCGCGCCCTGATCCACGTCCAGCAGGAACAGGCCGGAATTGTCGTCAGCACCGGAGGCGCAGACGATCATGCCTTGCGACACGCCAAAGCGCATCTTGCGCTCGGCCAGGTTGGCCACCACCACCACATTGCGGCCCACCAGCTTTTCCGGTTCCTGATAGGCAGATCGGATGCCGGAGAAGATATTGCGCTGTTCAAAGCCCAGGTCCACAGTGAACTGCAGCAGCTTGTCCGAACCTTCAACAAAGCTGCAGGCCAGTACTTTACCGATGCGCAGGTCTACCTTGGCAAAGTCGTCGATCTTGATGGTATCGGCCAGCGGCTCGTAAGCAGCGGCAGCCGGGGCATTGCTGGTGGCTTGCATATTCTGTTTGTTTGCTTCGATCAGTTTGTCGATCAGCGCCGGGTCGATGCGCTGCATCAGGTGCTGATAAGTATTGATGGTATTGCCCAACAGCAGGCTGTCGGCATCAGACCAGGCCAGCGGTGCCACGCCAAGGAAGGCTTCCACGCCTTCGGCCAGCTTGGGCAGTACCGGCTTCAGGTAGATGGTGAGCAGGCGGAAGGCGTTGATCAGCACGGTGCAGACTTCCTGCAGGCGTGCGTCCTGCCCTTCCTGCTTGGCCAGTTCCCACGGCTTGTTGGCGTCGACGTAGGCATTCACCTCGTCGGCCAGTGCCATCACGTCGCGCAGTGCCTTGGCGTACTCACGTGCTTCAAACGCGGCTGCCAGTTCCGGCGCAGCGGCTTGCAGCTTGTGCAGGATGGCGGTATCCGCCACGCTGTCCGCCAGCTTGCCGCCAAAGCGCTTGCTGATGAAACCGGCGGAGCGGCTGGCGATGTTGACATACTTGCCCACCAGATCGGAATTCACGCGGGCTACGAAGTCATTGAGGTTGAGGTCGATGTCTTCGATGCGGCCATTCAGTTTGGCGGCCATGTAGTAGCGCATCCATTCCGGGTTCAGGCCGCAGTCCAGATAGCTCTTGGCCTGGATGAAGGTGCCGCGCGACTTGGACATTTTCTGCCCGTCCACGGTGAGGAAGCCGTGGGCAAACACGCCGGTGGGCGCGCGCAAGCCGGAGTAATGCAGCATGGCCGGCCAGAACAGCGCGTGGAAGTACAGGATGTCCTTGCCGATGAAGTGATACATCTCGGCGTCCGAGTCCGGCTTGAACCAGGCGTCAAAATCGATGCCCTTGCTGTCGCACAGGTTCTTGAAGCTGGCCATGTAGCCAATCGGCGCATCCAGCCACACATAGAAGTACTTGCCCGGCGCATCCGGAATTTCAAAACCGAAATACGGTGCATCGCGGCTGATGTCCCAGTCCTGCAGGCCGCCTTCGATCCACTCGTTCATCTTGTTGAGCGATTCGGGCTGCAGGTGCGGCTGGCTCACGCCATCGGCACGGGTGCTGCTGCCGCTGGTCCAGCCCTTGAGGAAGTCAGCACACTCGCCCAGGCGGAAGAAATAGTGTTCGGAGGTTTTCAGTACTGGCTTGGCACCGGATACCGCCGAGTACGGGTTCTTCAGCTCGGTCGGGTTGTAAGTGGCACCGCACACTTCGCAGTTGTCACCGTACTGGTCCTTGGCGGCACACTTGGGGCATTCGCCCTTGACGAAGCGGTCCGGCAGGAACATCTGTTTTTCCGGGTCGAACAATTGCTCGATGGTGCGGCTGGAAATCTTGTCATCCGCACGCAGGGCCTTGTACACCTGCTCGGCGAATGCCTTGTTTTCCGGACTGTTGGTGCTGTAGTAGTTGTCGTGGCCAATCAGGAAGCCCTGCGAATCAGCCAGATGCAGCTCGCGTACTGCATCCACCAGCTGGGTCGGGGTGATGCCCTGCTTTTCGGCGGCCAGCATGATGGGGGCACCGTGGGTGTCGTCCGCGCACACGTAATAGCATTCGTGCCCGCGCATTTTCTGGAAACGCACCCAGACGTCGGTCTGGATCTGTTCCAGCATGTGGCCCAGATGCAGCCCCGCGTTGGCGTAAGGCAGTGCACTGGTTACCAGAATCTTGCGTTTGCTCATTGTGGGTGTTCCTGATGGTAAGCGATCTCAAGCCGTCGATTATAGAGCCGTATCGCCTTACCGGTCACGGCACTGTTCGGCAAAAACCCGGTGGATTGCCGACAAAAGCCATTACACCGGGTGCCTGGAGAGGGAAAATTGCGGTTTAGCTGTTCTGGCCCTGCAGCTCCAGCGGCAGGTAATCGGCCGGTGCGGCGCGCTCGGCCATGGCCTGCGGCACGGTGCGGCGCGCCAGCAGAACGAACAATACGGCAGTCAGTACCGAGCAAGCGGCAAAGCCGGCCATGCCACCAGCCATATAAGCCAGACGGAACAGCTCGATACCCAGTGCATAGCCAGCCATCGACAACATGCTCATGGCGGCCGATACCGTGCCCTTGGCCACCGGGGATGACATCAGGGCAAAGCGGTACAGCACGCCAAAGCTCAATCCTTCGCCAAAACTCATCAAGCTCATGCCGGCCACCATCAGCCACACCGGTTCGGTGGTAAACAGCACACCAGCCAGCATCAAGAGCAGGCCGCCAACAATCGGGCCCATGCCGACAAAGACCGAACGACCCAGCGGCCAGCGATCCGCCACCATGGCCAGCGCAAAGTTGCCGGCAATCAGCCCGCCAAATACCGGCAGTTGCATCAGGCCGTACTCCACAGTACTCATGCCAAGGTCACGCACCAGCAGTACCGGCGACAAGGCAATCCAGCCCATCAGCGGCAGGGCCAGCAGTGGAATGCACAGCGCAGACAGCACAAAGCGCGACTGTTTCAGCAAGCGCAGGTAATCGGCCCCCATCTGCGTCAAGGGCTGGCGGTTCTGACCCGGCACCACGGTTTCCGGCATCTTCCACACCAGCCCCAGCAAGGCAAGGCCAGCCAGCGCGGCAATCACCAGGAAGCAACTGCGCCAGGGGGCGATTTCCACCAGCGCGGCACCAGCCAGCGGGCCCACCAGTGGTGCAATCAGCGCCACATTGGCCATCAGCGCGGTTACCTTGACTGCCGTGGTTTCCTCAAACGCCTCTTGTACTGCGGCATAGCCCACCGCATTGATAAAGCACAAGCCCATGCCCTGCACGACTCGCAGCGCTATGAAAGCTTCGATGGAATGAACCAGGTAAGTGGCAAGGCAGGACAGCATGAAAAAGGCCACGCCGAACAACAGTACCGGGCGACGACCGATACGGTCCGACAGGGGGCCGGTCAGCCAGGGCAACAAGGCACCGCCAACCAGAAAAGCCGTCATGGAAGTGGGCACCCAGCTGCTGCCCACCAGAAACTCGCGGGTAACCTGCAACATGGCGGGTTGCACCATGTCATTGGCGATATAAACAGCAAATTCGAACAAAACCAGCGCCAGCGGAAACAGCAGATTCGCCGCGCTGAGGGAAACATGTTTGGACTGCAAGACAACAACCTTTCTTGGCAACAAAGATCATGGCCACGGCCTGACAGGGCCGAACCCGGGCGTGGCAGAAAACAGCAACCAGCGCACGAAAAAAGCCGGGAATTCTACACAGATCAAGTGCTTGCGGCAAATTAATTCAAGATGAAGCGATAATTGCAGACACAACTTGCCCAAGGCCAAACCCATAGCCAGCACAGGCGCGCGGGAGTAACATGCCCACTTACAGAAGGGACAACACCGCTGTCCCAAAAACATAGTAAAATTGTCGGGTATTCACCCACTTCCATCGCCCCCATGCTCTCCAAACTGACCAAGCTGTTCGGCAACAAGCCGGACGCAGATAGCGCAGCCGATACCATGACCCTGACCGACGCCCAAGTGCTGGAGGCCGTTGCCGGCCTGACCGACAGCAATACCGGTAAAACCTATGTTGCCGCCAAGGCAGTGAAGAACATCAAGATCAGCGCTGATCAGCTGTCACTGGACGTGGTACTGGCCTATCCGGCCGCCAGCCAGTTTGCACGGGTGGCCGAAGAATTCCGCACTGCCTTGCAATCCGTCGCGGCAGGCCGTGCCTTGAATGTAAGCGTGAGAAGCCAGATTACCAGCCACGCAGCCCAGCGCGGCGTTCCCCTGTTGCCTGGCGTGAAAAACGTGATTGCCGTGGCATCCGGCAAGGGCGGCGTGGGCAAATCCACCACGGCGGTCAACCTTGCGCTGGCCTTGCAAGCCGAAGGGGCACGCGTAGGGATTCTGGATGCCGACATCTACGGCCCCTCGCAACCGCTGATGCTGGGCCTGCAAGGCCAGCGCCCGGAAACGCCGGATGGCAAGAGCCTGCAACCCATCATCAATTACGGCATCCAGACCATGTCCATCGGCTATCTGGTAGATGCCGACCAGGCCATGGTGTGGCGCGGCCCGATGGTGAGCCAGGCCTTGCAACAACTGCTGAATGACACCCGCTGGGACAATCTGGATTATCTGGTCATCGACATGCCGCCGGGTACCGGTGACATCCAGCTCACCCTGTCGCAAAAAGTGCCGGTGACGGGTGCCTTGATTGTCACCACGCCGCAGGACATTGCCCTGCTGGATGCCCGCAAGGGCGTCACCATGTTCCAGAAAGTGGGTGTACCCATTCTGGGCATGGTGGAAAACATGGCCATCCATATTTGCAGCAACTGTGGTCATGCCGAACACATCTTCGGCGAAGGCGGTGCTGCGCGCATGGCAGCCGACTTTGGCGTGGAGGTGCTGGGCTCGCTGCCGCTGGACATGGGTATCCGCCTGGCGGTAGACCAGGGCAAACCCACCGTCGCCGCCGACCCGAATGGCAACGTAGCCGCCCTGTACAAGGACATTGCCCGCAAACTGGCGGTGAAGGTGGGCGAAAAGGCCCAGGACTTCTCCGGCAAGTTCCCCAAGATCGTCATCCAGAACAACTAAGCCGCATAGCATGATTGCGATGTTCGACTCCGGGCTGGGTGGGTTATCCATCTGGCGTGCCGTTCAGGCTACCCTGCCTGACTGGCCCATTACCTACCTGGCGGATCAGGCTTACTGCCCCTATGGCGGACGCAGCAAGGCCGAAATCATCGAGCGCAGCCTGAAAGTCGGCCGCTACCTGCACAGCCAGGGTGCCAGCTTGCTGGTGGTGGCCTGCAATACCGCCACCACCGCCGCCGTGGCCGCGCTGCGCCAGCACCTGCCCATTCCCATCGTCGGCGTGGAACCGGCCATCAAGCCGGCTGCGGCAGCCAGCCGGACCGGCCGCATTGCCGTGCTGGCCACCCAGGCCACGCTGGCCAGCGAACGGGTACAGGCACTACTGGACAAACATGCCGGGGAGGTGGAAGTGCTGCGTCGCCCCGGTGTGGGCTGGGTGGAACAAGTGGAAGCCGGCGAACTGGACAGCGCCCTCACCCGCGCCCGGGTTGCCGCCGTGGTGCAGCCGCTGTTACAGGAAAACATCGACCACATCGCCCTGGGTTGCACGCACTACCCCTTTCTGTCACCGCTGATCCGCGAGCTGACCGGCGAGCAGATTGCGCTGTACGACCCGGCCGAGGCCATTGCCCGGCGCGTGGACTCGCTGCTGCAGCAACATGGCAGCGACAGTATTGGCGATCGCTGCTACCGTTTCATCACCACCGCGCCGGACACCCAGCCCATGGCCAGCATGCTGCCATTGCTGATCGGTCACGGCCATGCTGTCGAATCCCTGAATCTGGAGTAAAACATGCGGCTACGTCACGTCTTGCAAGCACTGCTGCTCACCACCCTGCTCGCCCCCGCAGCCTGGGCCCTGCCCCGGTGCAGCGATGTGGCCGGCATGGTGAACCAGCAAACCGGCAACCGGCTGGACACCGCCGAACTTGGCAACGTATTGCAGGCACTGAAACAAACCGGCCGACTGCCGGATCAGTTCATTCCCAAACGTCAGGCGCAAGCCGCGGGCTGGCAACCGGGCCGCAGCCTGTGGAGCGTGCCCGCCCTGCAAGGCAAATCCATTGGTGGCGACCGCTTCGGCAATTACGAAAAGCAGCTGCCGAAGGGGCAATGGCAGGAAGCGGATTTGAACTATAAAGGTGGCAAGCGTGGCGCCAATCGCTTGGTATTTTCCCGTGCCGGCCAGCGCTTTGTTTCTGTCGATCACTACCAGCGCTTTATCGAGGTGCCTGCATGTCAGTAACCATCTGCCAGTTGCAACAGATCACATCACTGGAACAGTTTTACGATGAAATCAGCCGCCAGCTCAATCTGCCATCTCACTTCGGCCGCAATCTGGATGCCCTGTACGACAGCCTGAGCGGCGATGTCAGCGGCCCGTTTGAAATTGTCTGGCGCGACACCGAGCTATCCCGCAGCAAACTGGGAGCAGATGTCTACGCCACACTGCTGGAAATACTGCAATCGGTGGCTGAAGAGCGCGGCGATGTGACGCTGGACATTCACCACTGAACGTTGTCGCTCGCACTCCAGCAAAAAAGGCTGCCTTTCCGGCAGCCTTTTTGTTGATCACCCGTCACCGGCCCCATCAGCCCAGGCTGGCAATCCGCGCCACCGCCTCAGCCAGCCGGTCGATGCCAGTGGTGTAAGCCACGCGCACATGGCGGGCCGCGCCAAACTGGCCAAAGTCCGCTCCGGGCGTAATGGCCACGTTCACCTCTTCCAGCAAACGCGCGCAGTAGGCAAAGCTGTCATCCGTTACCGCGCTGACATCGGCATACAGATAAAACGCACCTTCAGGCTGCACCGGCAGCTGCCATCCCAGCTGCGGCAGCGCCTGCAACAGGAAATCCCGACGCCGACCAAACTCGGCACGGCGCTGTTCCAGCTCGGTAATCACACCCGGCTGGAAAGCCGCCAGCGCCGCATATTGCGCCATCGCCGGCGGGCACAGGAACAGGTTCTGTGCTAGGCGCAATGCCGGCTCGACATAATCATCCGGCACCACCAGCCAGCCCAGCCGCCAGCCCGTCATCTGGAAATACTTGGAAAAGCTGTTGATCACAAATACATCCGGGTCCACTGCCAGCGCAGTTGCCGCATCACATCCATAAGTCAGGCCATGATAGATTTCGTCCACAATCAGGCTGCCGCCATGCCGCTTACAGCTGGCACTCAGTGCCGCCAGCTCGTCTGCGGTCAGCAATGTCCCGGTCGGGTTGGCCGGGCTGGCCACCATGGCCGCCACCGTTCGCTCGCCCCAGGCGGCATCCACACCATCAGCCAGCAACTGGTAACGGGTCTCCGGCCCCACCGGCAAGCAAACCGGCTCACCACCCAGCAGACTGACAAAATGCCGGTTGCAGGGATAGGTAGGGTCGGCCATCAGCACCTGATCATCCTGATTGACCAGCAAGGACAAGGCAATCTGCAAGGCGCCCGACGCCCCCGGCGTCACGATGATGCGACGCGCATCCACCGTCACGCCATAACGCTGCTGATAAAAACCGGCGATGGCTTCGCGCAATTGCGGCAGGCCCTGCGCCGCAGTATAGAAAGTATGGCCATCCGCCAGCGCCTGCCGTCCCGCCTCGACAATGGCGTGTGGGGTGGCAAAATCCGGCTCGCCTACTTCCAGATGAATCACATCACGGCCTTCTGCCTGCAAGGCCCGCGCCCGTTCCAGAATGGCCATCACCTGAAACGGTGCCACGCCATCCATCCTGCTTGATAGTTTCACTGCAATCCCCTGTGCTGCAGCCTGCATCCGGCAGCTGCCTGATAAGCCGCTGAGTGTAGCAAGCCCATTGCAAGCCCACCACCAAGAGGCCTGACTACTCTCGCCAGACCCACTTCCGGCCCCGAAAACAGCGCTTTCATGCAGATGCTATTGACAGGAAGCACCTCCACCAATAAACTGCGCATCTCTGAGTCGGAGAGGTGGCAGAGTGGTCGAATGTACCTGACTCGAAATCAGGCGTACGTGCGAGCGTACCGAGGGTTCGAATCCCTCCCTCTCCGCCAGACCAACATTTAAGCCCTTGAGCAATCAAGGGCTTTTTTGTTTTCTGCCGTCCTCGCGACACATCCCGCTTCAGCTTGCCAAGACTGCCAGACTGCTCACAGCCAAATCACCCTGCCCCTGCGATACCGTAGATGCCATCCTGATGGCAAACCTTCCCTGTCAGCTACTGGCAAGTGCCCGGCATTGGTTTTCTCCTGCCATTGCAAGCCATGACCTAATCCTGCCCTCAGGCGCAATTTTATTGCGCAGACCTTCCAGAATGAAGCATCAGTCTTAATTTTGCTGCATCGCACCAATATCGTGCAGATTTTCTAACCGTTTCGCATGACTGCCATATTCCTGCATCAAAACTGTGAAAAATCAGCCCGATTGCGGTGAATGGGTCCACCACAACTGCCAATTAGTAAGCAAAACCCATTTCAAAGACTAAAAATTATTCACAAATACATAATATTAAATTGCAAACAATTTTGTGCATATGCAGCATAAATTCAATAAAGCCCACAAATGCGACACATCATGCCACTTTGTTGCAGATTACCAACGACAGTGAATAAGTGCTTAACTGATAAAATTTATGAAATTTCCTAGTAATAAATACGTACAAATCGTCAGAAATAACCCAAATTTAATGTAGCTAAATTACTACATACATCAGTGTCAATATGTAGTGAAAACACTACATAAAATGCGTTTGACCGTAAATGTCACAGAAATTAACAATGTCCCTGCTTTTGCGGTGGACAAGTCGGGAAAGAAACGCCGGTTGCCAGCGCAAACTTAAGTAGCAAAACAACAAAGCGAGACAATTGGAGATAGACAAGATGCAAAACAAATACATTGCTCTGGCCGTACTGGCTGCCTGCGCCGGTTATGCCCATGCTGATGAAGGCGTAACCATTTCCGGTTTTGTCCGTGCCGGCGTTCTGCAATACAACGGTGCAGCAAACAGTTCCTGGGGTTACACCACCAACCCGGCTGCCGTTTCCACCACCAATGTGGCCGGTCGTGGTCAGATCAACTTCAATGGTGAAGAAAACCTCGGCAATGGCCTGAGCGCCATCTTCCAGGTGAACAACCGTTTCTCGCCGACCGGTAGCGGCTACGATGAAATGGGCAAACAAGCCAACACCTTTGCCAGCGACGACAGCTTTGTTGGCCTGAAGGGTAGCTTCGGTATGATCCGTGCCGGCAAGGGTACCGGCAACGTGGAAGACGGCAAGTTCGATTACAGCGTATGGGCTGGCCCGGACAACCACTTGGGCTGGTATGGCGGCGTAACCGGCAACAACATGGTCCGTTACGACCTGCCGGGCAATCTGGGCGGCTTCTATGGTGGCGTGCAGTTCTCCACCGATGAAAACAAGACCACCAGCAATAGCGGCACCAATCGCTACTCCGTGCTGGCCGGTTTCAGCGGCAGCAACTGGACGGTTTCTGCCAACTATGGCGCCTCCAGCAACACCACCAACAGCAACGCCAACAACACCAGCCAGCTGGGTAGCAATCGCCAGCTGCACCTGACCGCCAACTACAAGCCGATTGATGCGCTGGAACTGGCAGTGGAATATCAACGTAACAAGCTGGCCGATGACAGCGTGATCAACGCCACCTCGCTGTATGCCTATTACACCATCGGCAATACCCAGCTGGGCCTGCAAACCGGGGTACGCAAGGACAATTCTCCGGCGCTGGTGCAAGGCACGGAGAAGTACGTCAACCTGCTGGTGCATTACAACCTGAGCAAGCACACCATGGCTTACATCGAGCTGTCGCATGACAAGCCGCAAGCCGGTGGCAGCGCCCGTAATGGCGAGCTGATCGGTCTGTCCAAGAGTTTCTAAGCCCTTCGCAAGTCAGTTGATCCTTCTCAAGCCTGCCATCGTGCAGGCTTATTTTTTTGCAGTTGGCCTGGTCTGCTAGAATTTGAGCGCAAGTAAGCGGGTGTCAGCGCAATCGATTGTGCTTATTGTTCCTTCATTCCACACCCGGAGTAACAGACCATGGCCTCCACTTCTTCCTCACCAGAGCTACCGGATGAGCTGACGGATGCGCGTTGGCAAGATGTGATGACACGCAACCCGCAGGCTGACGGACAGTTTGTCTATGCTGTGCGGACAACCGGTATTTACTGCCGGGCTACTTGCCCTTCACGCTTGCCCAAACGGGAAAACGTGCTGTTTTTTGCCAACGGGGAGGATGCAAGAGCAGCAGGCTACCGCGCCTGCCTGCGCTGCACACCGGATGAAACCAGTCTGTCCCAGCGTCAGGCGGACATCATTACCTCCGCTTGCCACTACCTGGCACAGGCAGAGGAAACGCCCACCCTGCAGCAGCTGGCAAAGAGAGCCGGCATCAGTCCGTTTCACTTTCATCGCCTGTTCAAGCGCATTACCGGCCTGACGCCCCATGCCTACGCCACGGCCTTGCGACATGAGCGCCTGCAACAGCAGCTGCCAAATGCTCGCACCATCACCCATGCCATTCTTGATGCCGGCTATCAGTCCAGCAGCCGCTTTTATGCACAGGCCAATCAAAGGCTGGGCATGACCGCCAGCGAACGCCGGGCGGGCGCGCCGCGTAGCATCATCCACTTTGCCATTGCCCAGTGCAGCCTGGGGGCCATTCTGTTGGCGCAAAGCCAGCTGGGTATTTGTGCCATTTTGCTGGGGGATGATCCGGCGTTATTGCTGAAGCAATTGCAGGATCAGTTTCCCAAGGCCGACTTGCGCGGTGACGAACAGGCATTCGAACAGCAGATGGCTGCCGTGATCAGCCTGATCGACCAACCACAGCTGGGCCTGGACTTGCCCCTGGACATTCGCGGTACTGCTTTCCAGCAGCGCGTGTGGCAAGCCTTACGTGATATCCCTCCGGGCCAGACCATGAGCTATGCCGAACTGGCCGCCAGGATTGGCCAGCCATCCGCCGTGCGTGCCGTGGCGCGGGCTTGTGCGGCCAATACGCTGGCTGTGGCCATTCCCTGCCACCGGGTGATTCGCCAGGATGGCAGCTTGTCCGGCTATCGTTGGGGTCTGGAACGTAAGCAGTCATTATTGCAGCGCGAACGCGATGCCACAGAAGGAAGGGACAATGCAGACTGATCTGTTTGGTGATGCCAGCCTGTTCCCCTCACAACAGCAGTTGGCAGAAGGCGTCTGCCTGCTTTCCGGGCAGGCCAATTCCATGATGTCCGCCATCTGGCAGGCCGTGGAAGACGTCTTGCGGCAAGCACCCTTGCGGCAGATGCAAACACCGGGTGGACACACCATGTCGGTGGCGATGAGTAATTGCGGTGAATTGGGCTGGGTCAGCGATCGCCATGGTTATCGCTACAGCAGGCTGGACCCGCAAAGCGGCCGGCCATGGCCCGCCATGCCGGAGGTTTTGCAGGAACTGGCCCGCATCTGGGCAGCCGCAGCCGGATTTGACAACTTTGTCAGCAATGCCTGTCTGATCAACTGCTATCAGGCAGGTAGCAAGATGTCCTTGCATCAGGACCGGGATGAACGCGACTTCGCGCACCCCATCCTTACCTTGTCACTTGGCTTGCCAGCCCGCTTCATGCTGGGCGGCCTGCAACGGAAAGACCCCTACCGTAAACTGTTGCTACAACATGGCGATGTACTGGTTTTTGGCGGGCCTGCACGTTTGTGTTTCCACGGCATCATGCCCCTGGCGGATGGAGAGCATGCCTTGCTCGGTAAACGACGCATCAGCCTGACCTTTCGCCGTGCATGAGCCGGGACATCAATGAAAAAGCCCGCCGAAGCGGGCTTTGACAAGATGGGTACAGCCATTACTGATGGCGACGCAATACCAGGCTGGCATTGCTGCCACCGAAAGCAAACGAGTTGCTGATGGCGGCGGACAGCTGTGGTGCTTCCACACCACGGCCCAGCACATGTTGCACCCGGCAGTTTTCATCCAGTTGCTGACAATGTGCAGTCGGCGGAATTTGGCGATGGTACAAGGCCAGCGCGGTGATGGCGGTTTCCAGCCCGCCGGTGGCACCCAGCAAGTGTCCATGCATGGACTTGGTGGCACTCACGCGCAGGCCCGGCGTGTTCTCACCCCAGATGGACTGCAGGGCTTCGCATTCCACCACGTCCCCCACTTGGGTGGCCGTACCGTGGCTGTTGCAGTAGCCGATGGCCTCCGGCGCAAGGCCGGCATCTGCCAGCGCAGCACGCATGGTGCGCACCTGCCCGGCGACATCCGGCTTGGTGATGTGCGTGGCATCACTGCGGCAGGCATAGCCATCCAGCGTGGCATAAATGCGTGCACCGCGCGCGACTGCTTCATCCAGCCGCTCCAGCACCAGAAAGGCAGCGCCTTCAGCCAGTACCAGCCCACTGCGCGTCTTGTCATAGGGACGGCAGGCCTGCTCGGGGTGTTCTCCATCCGGATTGGCCAGCACCTGCATGGACTGCCAGCCATTGATGATGCCGGGCAGCAACATGGCTTCAGCACCACCGGCAATGGCCTGACGGATTTCGCCATGGCGAATGGCACGCATGGCTTCACCCAGCGCAATGGCAGAGGAAGCACAAGCGACCGAATAGTTTACCGCAGGGCCGGTAATGCCAAAGCGCATGCTGATATGCCCGGCTGGCGCATTGGCCATGCTGGCAATCACCGACAGAGGGGATACGCGGGTATGGGTCTGGTAGAAGTTCTGGAAGCCCTTGTCCAGGGCAGTACTGCCACCCATGGCACAACCGACATAGACACCAACCTGCTCCTTGTCTTCCGGCAATTGCAAGGCGGCATCATCCAGCGCCTGGGTGGCTGCGGCCACCGCCATCTGGCTGACCCGGTCCACACCGGAGAGCTGCAGGCGGGTAAACCAGTTGGCCGGATCAAAATCCACCGCACCAACCACCGCAGGCTTGCACCCGGTTTGTTCCGCTTCCCACCGGCGAATGCCTGAGGTCCCCGACATCAGCTTGTCAAAGACCAGATCAAGCTGATTGCCCAGCGGCGAAATCAGGCCAATACCGGTGATGGCTACCGCCTGCGTCATTGGGCGGTACTCTTGTAGCGGTCTACCAGGTCGGCCAGTTCCTGCAGGTTGGCGACATGCGCCTCTTCTTCAGGAATGGAGACCGAGAAATGTTCTTCAATCGCAAACAGCAATTCAATTTGTCCGAGAGAGTCCAGGCCGTATTCACTCAGCGCACGTTCGGCCTGAATTTCTTCGGCTTTCACGCCGAACTTTTCCACAATCAACTGCTTGATCTGCTCAATAGTGTTCATCACATTGCCTTGCCCGCACCGCCCGGCATCTGGGCTGCACTTGGGGTTATATTTTCTGTCGAACGCCATTGTATGCCGCAGTCCGATGGAAATTTATGGTGTTTGTTGTCTAGTTTTATGCCAGTTGTTGACAAGAACCGTCTGCCACGCGCTTCCCGTCATCACAAGACGCTACTATAAGCGAATTACAGAAATTTACACGACCATGAAAAAAGCCAGCAAGGAATGCTGGCTTGCTCACCGCCTGGCTGTTTAAGACTCAGACGGCTTCCACATCATTGTGCACATCGCTTTCGCGCAGCACCTCCTGCGCCCATACCACTGAGTCGATGTAGTAGCGGCAGGTATGTTCCACCTCGAAATTCAACACCTTGCACAGGGCATTGATACGCTGGTCATCACCTTGTTCGCAGGCCAGTGCCAGGGCCAGATAGGGGCTGAACATGCCCTTGTTTTCCACCACGGCGTCCCGCACCGTGGGAGGCAACTCCAAGGGATCCAGCACATCCGGGAAGGGTTGGTTCAGCAGTACATCCAGCAAGGAGAACATCCCGGTCAGGAACAGGTGCTCGGCCTCCAGCTTGTTGCCACGATAGGCCCCCAGCCGTTCCAGAAAACGGGCACGGATCAGCGATTTTTCCAGCAATGCCAGCGCTGTTCCATCTTCCTTCTTGGCGGTGAACAACAGCATGGACAGCCATTTGAACAGCGTTTCCCTGCCCAGCAGCAACAGGGTTTCCTCGATGGTTTGTACCTTGCGGGCCAGACCGTTCACCGGGGAGTTGATGAAACGCAGCAGCTTGAACAACAGCACCGAATCCAGCTTGAACTGGGCCTCCAGTTCGCGCGGTTCGGCATTGGCACGCAGCATGCGCATGATTTGCAGCACACGGGTCTGGTTGCTATCCACCTTGCCGCTTTCCAGGCTGCGAACCGTGGCGATGAACGGACCATGGAACAGGGCGAAACGGTTACTGCCCGGTGCGCGCAAGCAGATGTCCAGATCCTCGGCGGTACCGACATTGCGGGCCATCCAGCGGGCGTTGGGGTAGCGACGCGGCAACTGGTCCAGAATGGGTGCCAGCACCCTGGTGGACGGTGCGGCGAAGTCCAGCAGCATGAAATCCATGCGGTTGAACAGTTCCGGTTGCAAGCGCTCCGCCAGTACCTGGCTGTCAAAGGCAGCCGGCTCCACGGCAAAGCGCAGGCCCTTGCTGCGCAGGTCGTCCAGAATCGGCATCACCTCGACTGTCACTGCCTGACCCGGATCCGGCTCCAGCACGAAAATCACGCTCTTGGCGGGCATCTGCAACAACAAGGGCTCGGTCAGCGAGCTGATGGAGATGTGTACCAGGGCGCGACGATAGGCCAGCAGGCGGAATACTTCCATATTCTGCAGGGTGGTCAGCATCAGGCGGTCGAAATCCTGCTGCTTGCCCCCTTTGGCTGCGGCCCCGGACTTGACGAAAAACTCGTAAGCCACCACACGATGCTGACGGTCCATCACCGGCTGGTGCGTGACAAAACCGAGAGTGGGAGGCAGCTGTTCGATCAGTTCCGGCTCAGCGCTGGGCTTGACCGGCGAGGCTTCCAGCTCTTTTTCGACAGCAGCAATCTCGTCGTCGGGACTGTCTTCGTTTTTTTTCAGTCGACCGGCCAAACCGCCAATCAGGTTCTTCAACATGGTGTGCTCTCTCTTGGTGCCAGGCTGTCAGACAGGCTTTATCCCAGTTTAGCTGATCCGCCCCGGAATTTTCGGGGTATCCACTACCACATCGCCACATTGGGCACGATGGCGCAAGGCATGATCCATCAGCACCAAGGCCAGCATGGCTTCGGCGATAGGCGTGGCCCGAATGCCGACGCAGGGGTCGTGACGACCATGGGTTTCCATCAGTATCGGATTGCCTTGCTTGTCGATGGAACGGCGCGGCTGGGCAATGGAGGATGTCGGCTTGATGGCAATGGATACTTCGATATCCTGCCCGGTGGAAATGCCACCCAGAATGCCACCAGCGTGATTGCTGGCAAAGCCTTGCGGTGTCAATTCATCACCGTGCTCGCTACCACGCTGGGTGACGCAGCCAAAACCGGCACCGATTTCAACGCCCTTGACCGCATTGATGTTCATCATGGCATAGGCAATATCGGCATCCAGTCGATCGAACACCGGCTCACCCCAGCCGACAGGAACATTCTCGGCCACCACCCGCAAGCGTGCCCCTACCGAATCCAGGCTCTTGCGTATGCTGTCCATATAGTTTTCCAGCTGCGGCACCACGCTTTCATCCGCAGCGAAGAAAGGATTGTTGTTGACCACATCCCAGCTCTGGAACGGAATGTCCACTTCGCCGATCTGGGTCATGTGGCCGCGCACCACCACACCGTAACGCTCTTTCAGCCATTTCTTGGCAATGGCACCGGCAGCGACGCGCACCGCGGTTTCCCGGGCGCTGGAGCGACCACCGCCGCGCGGGTCGCGCACGCCGTATTTATGCCAGTAAGTATAGTCGGCATGCCCGGGACGGAAGGTTTCCGCGATATTGCCGTAGTCCTTGGAGCGCTGGTCGGTATTGCGAATCAGCAAGGCAATCGGTGTGCCGGTGGTCTTGCCCTCAAACACACCAGAGAGGATTTCAACGGTATCGGGCTCGCGTCGCTGGGTGACATGACGGCTGGTACCCGGTTTACGGCGGTCCAGCTCCAGCTGGATTTCCTCGGCGCTGATAGCCAGGCCGGGCGGGCAGCCATCCACCACACAGCCAATGGCTGGTCCGTGGCTCTCGCCAAAAGAGGTAACAGTAAACAGCAGCCCCATGGTGTTGCCTGACATCTTGATTCGTCCCTTGTCATTTCATCCGGTTTTGGCTGATTCTAGCACGGCAATACCACAGCAAGATGGTCAGGCTTATATCCGCGGCCTGCGGCGGAACCATCCGGTCACCGACAAGCGTTGTTGGGTGGCCGGGAGGACTTCATGCCAGAAACGGTCAGACAGGAACAACACCAGCGTGCCGGCAGTGGGCGCAATGTCCAGCGACTGGCTGCATGCATCGTCCAGATAAAGCCGGATTTGCCCACCGGCATCATCCGGCCAGTCTTCGTTCAGGTACAGCACGACAGTCAGGGCGCGGGCATCATCGTCGCGGAATCGATCCAGATGCTTCTTGTAAAAGCTGCCGGGCGGATAGACGGCGAAATGGGATTCCAGGTCCTCCAGTCCCATATAGAAGGCCTGATTGACGGCCTGACGCACCTGATCCAGCGTGAAAAAATAATGCCGGATGGCGGGTGCGGCATCAGCGGACTCCAGCCACAGCACCGAGTCCGAGCGAATTTCGCTGCGCCGTCCTTGCTGGTCGCCCCGCCCCACCGCGGCCTCATGAAAGCTGCCGGCTTGCCATTGCTCCAGGCAGCATTGTTGTAACTGTTTGATGGCCTCGCGGCTGAACAGGGTGTGATCCACCACCCAGCCGTGTTCGGCCAGCTGGTCGATCATGGTATCCAGCTTGCCTGCTTCGATCACTGATTCTTGATTCATGCACACATTCTCCACTAGAGCGCGCTGTTCTACCACAGCGTCTTGACAAGTGGAATGATCTTCATCAGTTGTGGTCGATTACCTGATCATGGCGGCCAGCCAGCCATTCCAGCACCAGCGGAAAGTGATCGGCCGGTGCGTCCGGATGGGTGAGCAAAGACACATGATCGTAGTCATGCCAATGCCCGGTGGAGCGCGCCAGCAGCCTGAAGCGCGACAAATGCGGACCAGACTCGGCACGGAAGCGGCGAACATCGTCGGGATGGCCGCGGCAAGGATCGTTGTGCGCAGCAAAGTACAGGGCAGGTGGCAAGGAGACGTGGCGTGCGGCAGCGCCATAATCAAACCCATCGTCACTATCAATCCAGGGGCGCTGTTGTGCCCAGCGCTTGCTTTGCCGATGGCTCTTTTCGGTTTCGTCATCGGCCCCCAGCCCCAGACGGGCAGCAGGCAGATAGCCCACCGCGCGGATGATCCAGCGCGCCAGTATATTCCACACCAGATCCACCTCCAGCCATTTGCGCCAGTTGCGCACGGCAATACTGCGCTTGCTGCCGAAGTACACCAGCGATGCAACCTGTGAGCACAAACGTGGATGGCGCAACAGACAGCTGCTCATGTGCACACCACCCCAGGAGTGCGCCATCCAGTGCACGGCGACATCGCCCTTGATACTGCGGATGGCGGCCTGCAAGGCTGGCAGGTCGCGGCAGATGATTTCTGTTTGGCCATGCCGGCTGGCCGCATTGATTTTGGGCGTGCTGCGGCCACGGCCACGCAGGTCGGCAACGAACACGTCATAGCCCGCCGCCGCCAGAAACGGCGCCAGCCCCCTGCCCTTGTCGCTGTAAAAAATACGGCCATTGGCCATGACGCCATGAATCAGCAACACCGGCTCTCCCTTGCCTGCCCGGGAAATGCGCCGCATGTATAACTGTTCACCATCGTCCAGCGTCAGGTAGTGATCTTGCTGTGTGATTTCCGTCATCGCCATCCTGGCCAGAATAAAGTCAAACAGTCGTATGATCCAAACAAGCACCTCACAGGTCAATATCCCTGCCTGCTGAAAATGAAAAAGGGCCGCTTGCGCGACCCTTTTGCTGCATGTCTGTCAACAACCATCAGCCGCTTCAGGCATTCAGGTTCTTGTAGACAATTTCGTAGACATCCTTGGACAGCGGGCTGGCCAGCATGCGCTCCAGCTCAGCCTTCATCAGTGCCTGGCGTACCGGCTCCAGCTTCTTCCAGCGGTTGAAAGCACGGACGATGCGGCTGGCCACTTGCGGGTTGATGGCATCCAGCGCCAGTACCTGATCCGCCAGGAAGCGATAGCCACTACCGTCTTGTGCATGGAAGTGCGCCATATTGTTGCCGAAGGTGGCAATCAGGGCGCGCGCCTTGTTGGGGTTTTTCAGGCTGAATGCCGGGTGCTCCATGGCGGCACGCACATGACTGAGCGTACCTTCCAGCTGGCTGGACGCCACCAGCATGAAGAACTTGTCCATGACCAGTGCATCGCGCTGCCAGCGGGCGGCAAAGGCGGTATAGCACTCGTCCCTCTCTTCGCCGTCATGGTCGCGCAAGGCCAGCATGGCCCCCATCTGGTCGGACATATTGTCCGCCTCCAGTACCTGCTTGCGCGCCGCTTCCGCCGGCCAGGCCACGTTCAGCCGGGTCAGCATCTGCAAGGCGCGGTTTTTCAGGTCACGCTTGCCGGCATCTTCGGGCTTGTACTCACGGGTCTGGTTCAACTGGTAGGCCTCGTGCCATTCACCACGCAATGCTTCTGCCAACTGGTCCAGCACAAAGTCACGCACCTGATGGATGACGGCAGGGTCGGCGACATCCACCATTTCCAGGATTTCCGCTTCCGACGGCAGGCCGAGCATCAGGGCGCGCAAGGCCGGGTCAGCCGCGTGATCCTTCAGCACGGCGCGGAAGGCGGCAACAAAGGTTTCCGGCAGCACCAGCGCCCGCCCGGCAGCCTGGGCTGCAATCAACTGGCGGAACAGCCGCTCGGCCAGGGTCTGGCCCGCTTCCCAACGGCAGAAGCTGTCGCTGTCGTTGGCCATCAGGAAGGCAAGCTGATCGTCACGCCAGTCGTATTCCAGCTTCACCGGGGCGGAAAAACCGCGCAGCAGGGACGGCACCGGCTCTTCCGGCACATTGATGAAAACAAAGGTTTGCTCGTCCTGTTTGACATCCAGCACGCGCGTTCCGGGACGCGCCTCATCCTCACCTTCAAGCTGGAGCGGCAGATCCTGGCCATTCGCTCCCACCAGGCCCAGGGCCAGCGGGATGTGCAGGGCTTGCGGTGCAGGCTGGCCAGCCACAATGCGGCAGGACTGCTTGACCGTAAGGGCATAGCGCTGCGCGGCGGCATCGTAAGCGCTGCTGACTTGCAGCAGCGGGGTTCCGGCCTGGCTGTACCACAAGGCAAACTGCTCCAGATCCACCCCGTTGGCGTCGGCCATGGCGGCACGGAAGTCGTCGCAGGTCACCGCCTGGCCATCGTGGCGCTTGAAGTACAGATCCATGCCCTTGCGGAAGCCTTCTTCGCCCAGCAGGGTGTGATACATGCGGACGACTTCTGCCCCTTTTTCATACACCGTCATGGTGTAGAAATTGTTCATCTCGATGTAGGAATCGGGGCGAATCGGGTGCGCGGTCGGGCCGGCATCTTCCGGGAATTGCAAGGCACGCAAGCTTTTGACATCGTCAATGCGCTTGACGGCACGGCTGCCCAGATCGGAGCTGAACTCCTGATCACGGAATACGGTGAGCCCTTCCTTGAGCGAGAGCTGGAACCAGTCGCGGCAGGTCACGCGGTTGCCGGTCCAGTTATGGAAATACTCGTGCGCGATGATGGCTTCCACGCGCTGGAATTCAGCATCGGTACGGGTGTCCTTGCGCGCCAGCACGGCCGAGGTATTGAAAATATTGAGGCCCTTGTTTTCCATGGCCCCCATATTGAAGTCGCTGACCGCCACGATCATGTAGATGTCCAGGTCGTATTCCAGCCCGAAACGCTGCTCATCCCATTTCATCGCCCGCTTGACGGCACCCATGCCGAAGGCAACCTTGTCCTGATCCGCAGGTTCGGTCCAGATTTCCAGCGTCACTTCCCGGCCACGCACGGTGGTGAACTTGTCACGCGCAGCCACCAGCTTGCCCGCGACCAGTGCAAACAGGTAGGAAGGCTTGCGGTAGGGGTCCACCCACTTCACCCAGTGACGCTTTTTGTCCAGCATGCCCTCGCCCACCTTGTTGCCATTGGACAGCAGCACGGGATATTTCTGCTTGTCGGCCACAATGGTGGTGGTGAACTTGGCCATCACGTCCGGACGGTCCATGTAGAAGGTAATCTTGCGGAAACCTTCCGGTTCGCACTGGGTGAACAGATTGCCATTGGACGCATACAGGCCCATCAGGCTGGTATTGGAGGCAGGGTCGAGTTCGGTTTCCAGCTCCAGGATGAAGCTGTCGGGTACGCCGGGAATCAGCAAGCCTTCTGCGTTCAACTGGTAGGCATCGGCAGACAGGCGCTCACCATCGAGCGTGACCGATCGCAAGGTGGCCGTTCCGTCCAGCCACAGATCGGCTGGCGCAGCAGATTGCTGGTTACGCTTGATCACCAGTCGCGAATGGACTCGCGTTTGCGCTTCCTCTATATCGAACTTCAAATCCACCCGGTCCACCAGATAGGCCGGGACGGCATAGTCTTTCAGATAGTTCACTTGAGGCTGCTGCGCCATGTTCTTCTCTCTAATTTTCAGGTCGTTGCCGGTTGGTGCCGGTCTGAGTCATGAACCGGGCAGGATCGCCACCCAGATTCGCTTTACTGTTTGAACCATCATGTCCGTCGCACCATGGCACTCAGCCCTGTGGCCACGGACCAGTCTTTTCCTGCAGTTGCAAACGGCAGGTCGTCTGCGGCTGGGCTTGCAGACATACTTCACGCACCAGAAGTTCATCGCGCCGGAACACATGCAGGGTGATGCTCTCCCCCACACGATAACGGCTGAGCATCTTGTCCAGGTCGCTTGCCTTCAGCCCATCCACCGCCAGCAGAATATCCCCGCCGGCAAGTCCAGCCTCTTGCGCTGCGCCGCCATCGTAAACATGGGTCAGGCGCAAACCTGCCGGGTCCGCTTGTGTCTTCACCCCCAGGCTGGCTTTGGGTTTGCGCTGCGGCGCCGGCAGGCCGATGCCACCGGCATCGCCGGCATGATCCGCGTAGTCCCAGTTCATGTCTACCCCCTGGGACAAAAACAGCTGCGGCAGGGGCAGATCAGTGGTGGAGCGCAGCGCCTGATCGAAGAAGTCCTGCAAGGAGAAACCAGCCACCTGCTGGGCGATTTCTTCCCATTCCTGCTCGGCCAGTCCCTTGCCGTCTGCCAGCCATTTTGTCCACAAGGCACGCATGATGTCGTCCAGCGTCGTCACCCCCTGGCTACGCTCACGCAGGGTCAGGTCCAGCGCCAGGGCAGCCAGCGCGCCCTTGGTGTAATAGCTGACAATGCTGTTCGGACTGTTTTCGTCTTGCCGGTAGTATTTGATCCAGGCATCAAAGCTGGACTCTTCCAGCGTTTGCTTCAACCGGCCTGCACCGCGCTGCACGCCGCTGATGGTCTGAGCCAGCAGGCCAAGATAGCGTTTGCTGTCAATCAGCCCGCAACGCAACAGGGTCAGGTCATCATAATAGGAAGTAATACCCTCGAACGCCCACAGCAAACGGGTATAGCCTTCACTGCGCAAGTCATAGGGGCTGAAGGCAGCCGGCTTGATACGCTTCACATTCCAGCTGTGGAAATACTCATGACTGATCAGACCCAACAGTTTCAGATAACCGTCGGAGATTTCGGTTTGGTCGAAGGCTGGCAAATCATCACGATTGGCCACCAGCGCCGTGGATGCCCGGTGCTCCAGCCCTCCGTAGATGTCCTTGCCCACATAAAGCATGAATACATAACGCTCGAACGGTGCTGGCGTGCCGAACAGGCGGATCTGGTATTCGCAGATTTTCTTGGTATCACGCGCCAGGCGCTTCAAGTCGCCACGGAATCGTCCTGACACCACAAACTGATGCGGCACACCGCAAGCCTTGAAGCTCACCGTATGGAAATCGCCCAGCTCTACCGGATGGTCCAGCAATTCGTCGTAGTTCGCGGCACGGTACAGCCCGAAGCCGCTTTTCTTCACCTTCACCGCGGGCAAGGCAGTCGCCACCTTCCAGTCCGCATGGGCCTTGCCCTTGGCAGGCCGGATTTCCACCTCGCATGCCTCATGCTCACGGCCGGCAACGGACAGGAACACACTGCTGGCATTGAAGAAACCGCGTGAGTCATCCAGGTATGCACCACGCACCGACAGGTCATAGGCATACACCTGGTAGACCAGTGTCAGGCTGCTGCTTACCGGGTCCGCCTGCCAGCTGTGTTTGTCCAGCTTGCGCAGCCCAACACTTTTACCAGCGCTACTGGCTTGAATACTGACAATATGGCGGGAAAACTCTCGGATCAGATAACTACCCGGAATCCAGGCAGGCAAGGAAAACACCTGTCCGCCGCTGGCCGGCTTGTCAAGCTGCAGCGTAATTTCGAAACAATGGGTTTCCGGCGAGCACGGACGAATGGAGTAACGGACGGCTTTGGTCATGATCTGCCCAGGAAAGGATAGAAAACGGCAGATTCTAGCACCCGCGTCGCAACAGGGGGGCTGCCGATCACGATTTGACTTAAGTCAAGGGCTTGGACAGGCATGACAATATAATCCCCAGTAAGCGGCATCAGGTTAATAGCTTGCTGCCAGCTCGCTTGAAATCAAGAAAATGGTGGACGTAAAAATCCCGCAGGCATACTAATCAACTGGCCCGTCATGGGTATTTGCTTTAGAATCCCTGCTGAATAAATGGGGAAAAAGTGTGTGTCTGACCACGCTTTGCCAGGTTTCTGGCAGAACATTGTCAACACGGGTCAAACACTTTGCTAGTCTGAAATTGCTCAGGTTCCTCAGCGGCTTTTCCTGCTCATTTCAGTTTGGGGCAGCGGGCAGGAAATCAAGTCGCCACGGTTTGTCACGTTCTAAGTTAGCAACCTTGGAGAAAACCCTAAATGGAAACGCAATCCACTTATAACTATAAGGTGGTGCGCCAGTTTGCCATCATGACCGTAGTATGGGGCATTGTAGGCATGCTGGTGGGCGTCATCATTGCGGCCCAATTGGTGTGGCCGGAGCTCAATTTTGGGCCCTGGTTCCACTTTGGCCGCTTGCGCCCGCTGCACACCAACGCCGTGATTTTTGCCTTTGGCGGCAGCGGCCTGTTTGCCACCTCTTACTACGTCGTGCAGCGCACCTGTAACGTACGACTCATTTCGGACAAGTTGGCCGCCTTCACCTTCTGGATGTGGCAGCTGATCATTGTCCTCGCGGCCATCACCCTGCCCTTGGGTTACACCTTCGGCAAGGAATACGCCGAACTGGAATGGCCGATCAAGCTGATGATCGCCGTGACCTGGGTGGTATATGCCATCGTGTTCTTCGGCACCATCGCCATCCGCAAGGTTAAACACATCTATGTAGCCAACTGGTTCTACGGTGCGTTCATCCTGGCAGTTGCCCTGCTGCACATCGTCAACAGCGCCTTTGTACCGGTTTCCCTGACCAAGTCCTACTCCGTGTACGCCGGTGCCGTGGATGCCATGGTGCAATGGTGGTATGGCCACAATGCCGTGGGCTTCTTCCTGACCGCCGCCTTCCTGGGCATGATGTACTACTTCGTGCCGAAGCAAGCAGGTCGTCCGGTTTACTCCTATCGCCTGTCGGTAGTTCACTTCTGGGCCCTGATCTTCACCTATATGTGGGCTGGTCCTCACCACCTGCACTACACTGCCCTGCCTGACTGGACCCAGTCGCTGGGTATGGTGTTCTCGCTGGTGCTGCTGGCTCCGAGCTGGGGCGGCATGATCAACGGCATCATGACCCTGTCCGGCGCATGGCACAAACTGCGTACCGACCCGGTTCTGAAGTTCCTGGTGGTTTCCCTGTCCTTCTACGGTATGTCCACCTTCGAAGGCCCGATGATGTCCATCAAGTCCGTGAATGCCCTGTCGCACTACACTGACTGGACCATCGGTCACGTGCACTCCGGTGCTCTGGGCTGGGTTGGCTTCATCACCATCGGTTCCATGTACTACCTGCTGCCGCGCCTGTTCGGCCGTGAGTCCATGCACAGCACCAAGCTGATCGAAGCTCACTTCTGGCTGGCTACTGTTGGTGTGGTTCTGTACATCGCCGCACTGTGGATCTCCGGTGTGACCCAGGGCCTGATGTGGCGTGCCCTGAATGCCGACGGCACCCTGACTTATGCCTTTGTGGAAGCCGTGAAAGCAACCTACCCCTACCACTTCGTGCGTTTCCTGGGTGGTACGCTGTACCTGACCGGTATGCTGCTGATGGCTTACAACACCTTCCGCACCGTTGCCAGTGGCAAGGCTGTTGACGCCAAGATCCCGGCTGTCAACGCATCGGCTCACGCTTAAGCGGATAAAGGTAGAAGAACATGGAAAAGATCCAGAAACTGATTGAAGAGCACGTGGGTTACCTCATCGTGTTCACCCTGATCGTGATCAGCTTTGCCGGCCTGGTGGAAATCCTGCCGCTGGCATTCCAGAAGTCCACCACGCAGCCTGTTGCCGGCGTCAAGCCCTATACCGCGCTGCAACTGGCTGGTCGCGACATTTACATCCGTGAAGGCTGCTACAACTGCCACTCCCAGATGATTCGTCCGTTCCGCGCAGAAACCGAGCGTTATGGTCACTACTCCGTTGCGGGTGAGTCGGTTTACGACCATCCCTTCCAGTGGGGTTCCAAGCGTACCGGTCCGGACCTGGCCCGTGTAGGCGGTCGTTATTCCGACGAATGGCACCGTGTCCACCTGACCAATCCGCGTGACGTGGTTCCGGAATCCAACATGCCTGCTTTCCCGTGGCTGTCGAAGAACCTGGCCGATGCCGAAATCATGCCGAAGAAAATGGAAGCCCTGCGCGCTGTAGGTGTTCCCTATACCGACAAGGATATCGCCGAAGCCAAGGCTCAGGTGGAAGGCAAGTCGGAAATGGATGCCCTGATTGCATATCTGCAGGGCTTGGGTCTCGCACTGAAGAATGTTCGCTAAGTCATGGACTGGGTAACGATTGGGCGTTCTGCCTTCACCGTGATGTGCTTCACCTTCTTCATTCTGGTGTTGTTCATCGCCTATAGCAGACGCTCAAAGAACCGGTACGATGAAGCGGCCAATGTGCCCTTTCTCGACGACGACAAGGTGCAGGAGGCCGACAACCATGAGTCGGCTTCTAACGGAGCAAAACAATGAGTGATTTCGTAAGCGATTTCTGGGGCATCTGGATCACGGCCATCGTGGTTGCAGGTTTTGTTGGCCTGTCCCTGCTGTTGTTCACCCAATCCAAGACTACGGTCAAGAAGGGTGAGCAGGTTGAAACCATGGGTCACGTATGGGATGGCGACCTCGAAGAATACAACCACCCGCTGCCGCGCTGGTGGATGCTGATGTTCTACATCACGCTGATCTTCGGTGCCTGCTATCTGGTGCTCTACCCTGGCCTTGGCAAGTGGCAAGGTATCCGTGGCTGGACTTCCGTAGGTCAGTACAAGGAAGAACGTGCCCAGGCAGAAGCCAAGTACCAGCCGCTGTATGACAAGTACCTGAAGGAAGACCTGAAGCAGGTTGCTGCCGATCCCAAGGCACAGGAAATGGGCAAGCGCCTGTTCCAGACCTACTGCGTACAGTGCCACGGCTCTGACGCACGCGGTGCCAAGGGCTTCCCGAACCTGACCGACAACGACTGGCTGTGGGGTGGCGATCCGAAAACCATCGAAACCACCATTCAGGGTGGTCGTCATGGTCAGATGCCGGCCTGGGGTTCGGTACTGGGCGAAGAGAAGGTCAAGGACGTTGCCAACTACGTGATGTCGCTGTCCGGCAAGAAGCATGATGCCGAACGTGCAGCACGCGGCAAGGAAACCTTCACCACCATCTGCGCAGCCTGCCACGGTCCGGACGGCAAGGGTAACCAGCAACTGGGTGCACCGAACCTGACTGACAACATCTGGCTGTATGGCGGTACTGAAAAGACCATCATCGAGACCATCACTAATGGTCGCAACAACCAAATGCCGGCCTGGAAGGACTTCCTGGGCGACGGCAAGGTTCACCTGCTGGCAGCCTACGTGTGGGGCTTGTCCAATAACGCCAAGGCGCAGTAAGCCTTAGCCAACATACTGCCCGCGCAAGCGGGCAGTATGCTTTACATCAAACACTATACTGATTCATATAATATAATTACTTGCAAGATGCTTGTGCAAAGTCCATCACCCAGGTGTACTTTGCGAAATCCTCTTCAGGAAAACACCATGTCTGATTCGTTAAAAGATATCCCGGTCAAAGTAGAACACACCCCCCCCTCTCCCAAACCCGGTTCCGAAACCGTGTCCTTGTACGAGGCACAGAAGAAGATCTACCCGCGCAGCGTCAAGGGCATCTTCAATAACTGGCGTATTCTGTTTGTCCTGGGCACTCAGCTGGTTTTCCTGGGCTTGCCCTGGCTGACCTGGAACGGCCGGCAAGCGGTGTTTTTCGACATGGTCAACCGCAAGTTCTTCATTTTCGGGCTGACCATCTGGCCGCAGGACTTTGTCTATCTGGCGGCACTGCTGATGAGCTGTGCATTTGGCCTGTTTGTATGGACCACCATTGCCGGCCGCTTGTGGTGTGGTTATTCCTGTCCGCAAACGGTCTACACCGAAGTCATGCTGTGGATCGAACAGCTGGTGGAAGGCGACCGCAACAAGCGCATCAAGCTGGACAAGGAGCCGATGAGCTTGCGCAAGGCGCGGCTGAAACTGACCAAGCACGGCCTGATGATCGTGTTCTGTCTGTGGACCGGTTTCTCGCTGGTCGGCTATTTCACGCCGATCCGCGATCTGGTCAAGGCGATGCCGACTTTTGACTACGGCCCGTGGGAAAGCTTCTGGATTTTCTTCTACGCCGGTTTTACCTACCTGCTGGCTGGCTTCATGCGCGAACAGGTATGCAAATACATGTGCCCGTATGCCCGCTTCCAGAGCGTGATGTTTGATGCCGACACCCTGATCATTTCTTACGATGAAGCACGTGGCGAACCGCGCGGCGCACGCAAGAAAGGCGTGGACTTCAAGGAACAGGGCCTGGGTTCCTGCGTCAACTGTGGCATCTGTGTACAGGTTTGCCCGGTAGGCATTGATATCCGTAACGGCCTGCAATACGAATGCATCGGCTGTGCCGCCTGTATCGACGCCTGTGATGAAGTGATGGACAAGGTGGGCTATCCGCGTGGCCTGATCCGCTACACCACGGAAAACGCGCTGGAAGGCAAGTATCCGGAAAGCGAAATCATCAAGCACCTGCGCCGCCCGCGGGTGATCATGTATACCGTGGTGCTGCTGATTGTACTGGGTGCCGCACTGGGTTCGCTGGCGATGCGCAAGCCGTTCAAGGTGGACATCCTGCGTGATCGCGCCTCGCTGGTGAAGGAAACCGACGCTGGCATGCTGGAAAATGCCTACACCATCAAGATCATCAACACCACAGAACGCGATCAGGAGTTTAAAATCTCGGTGGACGGCATGCCTGATCTGAAACTGGAAACAGACAGCAAGCAGATCAAGGTCAAGGCAACCGAAACCGAAAGCTTTGGCGTGCGCGTTCAAGCCGACCCGCAAGTAGCCACCAAGGGCAGTCACGAGATCCATTTCAAGGTGGAAACCGTCAGCACCCCGGTACTGCATGTGGAAGAAAAATCCAGCTTCATCGGAGAGTAAGTCATGCAACTGGACACCCCCGTATCCCGCCCCTGGTATAAAGAACCCTGGGTGTGGTTTCTGATCAGCTTTCCGCTCGCTGCAGTCATCGTGGGCAGCTGCTACATCACCACCGCGCTGAAGACCGATGATGGCCTGGTAACGGACGACTATTACAACAAGGGCAAGGCCATCAATATGGAATTGCGCCGCAACACCGCAGCTGCAGCGCTGGGCATTACCGCCCAGGTCATGCTCAGCAGCGATGGTCATACCGTTACGGTCAACACCACCAGCAAGCAGCCTTTGCCGGACACGCTGAGCCTGAAGCTGGTGCATCCGGCGCAGGACGACTATGACGTGACGGCCGACCTGCGCAAGCTGGCGGCCAATCAGTACAGCGGCAACTTCAACAAGGAACTGGTGAAGGCCAACCACTGGTATGTGCAGCTGGAAGACAAAGGCAACCAGTGGCGCGTACAGGGTGAATGGAAGCCGGAGCAAGGCCCGGTGATCATGCTGGGCCAACCCAAGCTGGAGGCTGTGGACTGATGCGCCTGCACCTGCGTAGCACTGCCCTTCTTTCACTGGCACTCGGCCTGACAGGCTGTGCCAGCCAGGCGTATCAGCCGCAGTACCTGAACGGCAAGGTGGCGCTGGCCACTGCAGCCAACCTGCCGCTGGCCACCACACTGGTACGGGTCCGCCTGCTGGATGATGGCAAACAGGCTGACGCACCGGCCCGTCTGCTGGCCGAACAGACTCTGGAAAAACCCAAGGCCTTCCCGGTGAGCTACTCGCTGTGCTACGACAAGCAGGCCATTCAGGCCAGCGGCAGCTACAGCGTGCAGGCCCAGGTGTATGTGGATGGTGAACTGCGCCTGCAGAACACCAGCCGCATCAATGCCTTCGGCACGGAAGCGGCCGTAATTCCGGTCGAGCTGATCAAGTAAGACAGCCCGCCGTAAACACAAAAAAATGGCTGCCCGATGGCAGCCATTTTCATTGCAACAAGCCTCAGGCCAAGGGCTTGAGACGGGCGGTGAAGTGCCGCAGGATGGGCGGCTCGTATTCAAAGCCAAGGCCGGTGATACTGGCAGCCCGCGCCTTCACTTCGATCAGGCAATCGGCAATGTAGTCCATGTGGTCGTTGGTATAGACCCGGCGCGGAATGGTCAGCCGCAGCAATTCCAGCGGCGACGGTTCCTGTTCACCGGTCTGCGGATTGCGCCCCAGCAGCAGGGAGCCGATTTCCACGCCGCGCACCCCGCCTTCCAGATAGAGCGCGCAAGCCAGCGCATGCGCAGGGAACTGCTCGGCAGGAATATGCGGCAACAGGCGCTTGGCATCGACAAACACGGCATGTCCGCCCGTCGGATACTGGATGGGAACGCCACCGGCACGCAAACGCTCGCCCAGATATTCCACCTGGCTGATACGGTAGGTCAGATAGGCCGGATCCAGCCCTTCTTTCAGACCGATGGCCAGGGCCTCCATATCACGTCCGGCCAGGCCGCCATAGGTCACAAAGCCTTCCATCGGCACACAACGTACCTGTACCGCACGGAAAAGATCAACATCCTCCTTGAAGCAGCACAGGCCACCAATATTCACCAGACCGTCCTTCTTGGCCGACATGGTCAGCATGTCGCCGTGACTGAACATTTCCAGCACGATTTCTTCAATGCTGTGTTTGGCGTAATCCGGGTCGCGCTGCTGGATGAACCAGGCATTTTCGGCAAAGCGGGCAGCATCGATGATCACCGGAATACCATGCTGACGTGCCAGCTGGCTGGCAGCACGGATATTGGGCAGGGACACCGGCTGTCCGCCTGCGCTGTTGCAGGTGATGGTGATGATGAGACCAGCCACGTTCTGGGCACCGGCACTGGCAATCACATCAGCCAGCCGCTCCAGATCGAAATCACCCTTCCAGTCATAAGCCGCCTCGGTATCCAGCGCCTTGGGCGTCAGCACATTGATGGCGCGCGCACCGGCAATCTCGACGTGTGCCTTGGTGGTGTCGAAGTGATAGTTGGAGATGAATACCGGCTGATCGCCACGGCAGCGTTTCACCAGTTCCGGAAACAGGATCTGCTCTGCACCACGACCCTGATGGGTGGGAATCGTGTGTTCGTAGGCAAACAGCTGCTTGACCGTATCCGCCAGATGAAAATAGTTGCGGCTGCCGGCATAGGCTTCGTCACCCATCATCAGGCCGGCCCATTGGCGGTCGGACATGGCGCCGGTGCCGCTGTCGGTCAGCAGGTCGATGTAGACATCTTCACCACGCAGCAAGAAGGGGTTCCAGCCCGCTTCTGCCAGCGCCTGCTGGCGGTATTCCGGGGTGGTTTGCTTGATGGGTTCCACCATTTTGATGCGGAACGGTTCAGGAATGCGTCGTGCCATGCGTAATACTCCCTTTGCTCTGGCCAGCGGGCAGGCGTGCAGCAGCCGTCGCAGGCGCAAATCAGCCAGGCGCGGCAAAGCCAGAGTTGTGATTCAGATAGAAAAATGAATGCAGCAGAATGCAGCCGGGAACCGGCTAGCAGGGGAGATCAGCGACGGGGAAAGTCGTAGGCCAGCACGATGTCGAGGGTAAACCAGTTTTTGGGCAGGCTACCATGGTTGGCAGCCGTCCGGGTCAAGCTTGCCAACGTGTTCATGTGAAACACCTTAGTAAAAATCATTGCCGGATGGCGCGGCCAGATTACCTCTTGGCAGTTTTCATCGCAAGAAAATTGTCAACCATCCATCCAGACAGTCAATCCAGTGTGACCGTGATGCCACGCCACCACAGCACCATCCTCTCCCGGCACAGCTTTCCATGTCCTTGTGTCAGCACCATCAGCACAGCTCTGCCTTTAGTCTGTCAGCCCCGGTTCCACTATGTACGCGGCTGTAGCGTTTTGCGCGATTTACCACAGCCCGGCGATGGAAACCATCGTCTTCAAACCAACAAGCAATAGGAAAATTCCCTTTCCATTGAAATACTTGCCGCATGTCAAACCATGAATATCAATTTTCTCTTATACTGCACAACATGCAAAATATGCAGCACAAACACTCCACAGAGAGTGATTAAGTCGCTACTATCGCCGCCTGCTTGAAATAGCAAGCAATAAAATATCACAACAAGCCATCGACAGATGGCATCCCAAGCTGCACAAGGAATGTCTATGACCACCCAATCCCATCCCAAAGGGCTGTATCTGCTCTTTGTCACCGAGATGTGGGAGCGCTTCAGCTACTACGGCATGCGCGCCATTTTTGTCCTGTTCATGATCAAGGCCCTGATGTTTGACAAGGCACACGCCGCTGACATCTATGGCAGCTACACCGGCCTGGTTTATCTCACGCCCCTGATTGGCGGCTACATTGCAGACCGCTACTGGGGGAATCGCCGCTCCATCCTGACCGGCGGCGTCCTGATGGCCTGCGGTCAGTTCCTGCTGTTCTGTTCCGGCAGCCTGCATGCCAGCAATGTGCCGCTGGCTTCCAGCTTGCTATACACCGGCCTTGGCCTGCTGATTGCTGGCAATGGCCTGTTCAAGCCCAATATTTCCTCCATGGTGGGTCAGCTGTATGCACCGGACGACAAGCGGGTGGATTCGGCCTTCACCATTTTCTACATGGGCATCAATGCCGGCTCGCTGATCGCCCCACTCATTTGCGGCACCCTGGGCGATACCGGCAATCCGGATGACTTCAAATGGGGCTTCCTGGCCGCCGGCTGCGGCATGCTGTTCAGCCTGCTGGTCTTCAGCCTGTTCAAGCACAAATATCTGGTGACCCCGGAGGGCAAGCCCATCGGGCTGGCACCGCAGCGCCATCACGCCAGTGGTGAAAAGGTGGTCCATGCGCCACTGACGCGGGTGGAAAAGGAACGCCTGGCCGTCATCCTGATTGTCTCGGCCTTTGTGATCTTCTTCTGGTCGGCCTTCGAGCAGGCCGGAGCCTCGCTGACCTTCTTTGCCGAAGAGCAGACCAACCGCAATTTGCTGGGCTTTACCGTTCCGGCCTCCTACTTCCAGTCCGTCAATCCGATTTCGGTGGTCATTTTTGCCCCGCTGTTTGCCATGCTGTGGACCTGGCTTGGCAAGCAAGGCCGCGAGCCGGCCTCGCCGGTAAAGATGGCGCTGGGCCTGTTGTTCCTGGCCATTGGCTATCTGGTCATCGCATTCGGGGTGGATGGACTGCAACCTGGCGTCAAGGTCAGCATGCTGTGGCTGGTCAGCCTGTATGTGCTGCACACCTTCGGTGAGCTGTGTCTGTCGCCAATCGGCCTGTCGCTGGTGGTAAAGCTGTCACCGGCACGCTTTACCAGCCTGATGATGGGCATCTGGTTCCTGTCCAATGCCGCTGCCAACAAGCTGGCTGGCACCCTGTCCGAGCTGTACCCGGACCCGGCCAAGCCCGCCCCGCATCTGTTGGGTTACGCCATCAACAATCTGCATGACTTCTTCATGGTGTTTGTGGTCATGGCCGGTATTGGCGCACTGATCCTGTTCCTGCTGTCCAGCAAACTGAAAAAGATGATGCACGGTCTGCAATAAGCCAGCGCACCCTGCCAGACTCAAGCGCCGCCCAAGAGCGGCGTTTTGCATGGGGCCTGGCGGGTGCTTAAGACTAAAACAAGGCTGGCATGGTAAGCTGTGCGGGTTTTTTTCGACTTTGCCCAGCCGCCCAAAGCGTGCTCACCGGACTTCATGAAACCGTCCTCCCACACACAATGGCAACGCCTTGCCGTTTATGTTCTGCTCGCTTTGCTGCTGATTCGTCTGCTGGCAATGTGGGCCATTCCGCTGACCGACACCACCGAAGCCCGCTATGCGGAAATTGCCCGCAAGATGCTGGAAACCGGCAACTGGGTAACCTTGTGGCACGACTATGGCATTCCATTCTGGGCCAAGCCGCCGCTATCCACCTGGACTTCCGCCGCCAGCATGGGCCTGTTCGGCGTCAATCCGCTGGCGGCCCGACTGCCCGCCTTGCTGCTGTCCATCGCAGTGCTGTGGCTGGTGGCCGATGCCGCCCGGCAACGGCTGGGACGTGAAGCCGGGCTGGCTGCAGCACTGATTCTGGCTGGCAGCCTGCTGTTTTTCGCAGCAGCCGGCACGGTGATGACCGACCCGTCCCTGATGTTCTGCGTCGCCTTGTCCCAGTTGTCGTTCTGGCATGCCATGCAGGCACGCGGCACCCGCTGGGGCTATCTGTTTTTTGCCGGGCTGGGGCTTGGCCTGCTGGCCAAGGGGCCGCTGGCCATCGTACTGGTTGGCATGCCGATTTTCTTCTGGGTATTGCTGCGCAATGGCTGGAAAGCCATGTGGCAACGCCTGCCATGGATCAGCGGCAGCCTGCTGATGCTGGCCATCGCCCTGCCCTGGTATCTGCTGGCGGAATTCCGCACGCCAGGCTTCCTCAATTACTTCATCATGGGCGAGCATGTCAGCCGCTTCCTCGACCCTGGCTGGAAGGGTGACAAATACGGCTATGCCCATGCCACCCCGCGCGGCATGATCTGGCTGTACTGGCTGGGGGCCATTTTCCCCTGGTCGCTGGCCATGCTGGTCTGGCTGGCGCGTCATGGCAAAAACATGCTGAAGCACACTGCCGACACCGATGGCTGGCGCTTGTATGTCTTGCTGTGGAGCCTGATGACACTGCTGTTTTTCACCATTTCCGGCAATATCATCTTCCCTTATCCGCTGCCCATGCTGCCGGGTTGTGCCTTGCTGTTTGCCACCTTGTGGCAAGGCTGCCGCCAGCCACAGCAAGGCAGCGGCCTGCCCTGGCTTGCCATGGTGTCCGGCGTATTGTTGCTGCTGGCCGTTGCACTGCAATGGACGCAGGGGCAGCGCTACTTCCGCACGCAACAGCTGGTGATTGCTGCCTGGCAACAACAGCAACCGGCAGCGGGCAGCACGCTGGTTTTCTGGGACAGCCGCCGCGAGTTCTCCGCCGAGTTCTATAGCCAAGGCAAGGTCAAGACCACGCAACAGCCGCAGGTACTGCGCCAGTTGCTGGCAGAAGGTCACAGCCATTTCATTGTTACCGAACAGCGCGACCTGCCCAGCCTGCCTGCCGATATCAAGCAGCGCTTCAAGCCGGTTGCCAGCTTTACGGTGATGAAGGACCAGATGCTGCTGCTGCGCGAACAAGCCAGCGGATCAACGCCATGAATAACAAGGAGACGCCGATGACCACTACGCCACCTAGCGCCTTCGTCCCACCGTTCCTCTTGCAACAACGGGCGGCTGCACGACCGGCCGACCCGCTGGTCAGCTGCATTTTGCCGGCCTACAACGAGAGCGAAAACATTGTCCCCATGTTGCAAACCCTGCATGGCTTGCTGACCGAAGCAGGGTTTCGCCACGAGCTGATCGTGGTGGATGACGGCAGCCGCGACAACACGGTGGAACAGGTCATGAGCCAGATCGACCATCTGCCGGTGACGCTGATCCAGCTGTCGCGCAATTTTGGCAAGGAACTGGCACTGACTGCCGGGATCGACCACGCCCACGGCGATGTGGCCGTGCTGATCGATAGCGACTTCCAGCATCCGCCGGCCATGGTGCCGGAATTCCTGCGCCAGTGGCGTGCCGGCTACGACATGGTGTACAGCGTGCGCTCCAGTCGCGATACGGAAACCCTGGGCAAACGCCTGTTCACCCGCGTGTTCTACACCCTGCTCAACAGCGGTGCACGCCACAAGATTCCGGAAAACACCCAGGACTTCCGCGTGATGGACCGCTGTGTGCTGGACGCGCTGCGCCAGATGCCGGAGCGCAACCGCTTCATGAAAGGCCTGTACAACTGGGTGGGCTTTACCCAGCTGCCGATGGAAACCCATACCCAAGAGCGCCGGGCGGGCAAAAGCAGCTTCAACTTCTTCAGCCTGCTGAACCTGGGGCTGACCGGCCTCACCGCGTTTTCCAATGTGCCCTTGCGCATGTGGACGCTGATTGGCAGCGCCATCTCGCTGGCGTCCATCCTGTATGCTTCGTGGGAGCTGCTGCACACCCTGCTGTTCGGCAACGACCAGCCCGGCTGGCCCACCCTGGCGGTGGCCGTATCTTTTCTGGGTGGGGTACAGCTGCTGTCCATCGGCATTCTCGGCGAATACATCGGCCGGATTTTCAGCGAAGTGAAGCAGCGCCCGATTTACCTGATCAGCCGCGTCAGCCGCAGCGAGCAGGACCAGCAATGAACCGTGAGCTGCTGTGGTTCGGCATCATCGGCGTCAGTGCCATGCTGGTGCACTTTCTGCTGGTGGCCGTGGTTCTGGTGCCAGTGGGCCTGCCGCCCTTGCTGGCCAATATCCTGGCTTTCCTGCTGGCATTCCAGGTGAGCTACTGGGGGCATCGGCACAAGACATTCGAGGCCGCCCACGTACCGCACCGTCAGGCGCTGCCACGCTTTTTCATGGTGGCCTGCCTGAGCTTTGCGCTGAATGAAGCCATGTATTTCGTGCTGCTGCGCTTCACCCCGCTGGGTTACCGTCTGTCCCTGCTGATCGTGCTGGCCACGGTGGCCGTGTTCACCTTTGTCTTCAGCAAGTTGTGGGCCTTTGCCGACAAGGAGCAAGCTGCATGATGCCGCGCCGCCTGACCTTGTGTGCCGATGACTATGCCCAATCGCCTGCCATCAGCCAGGGCATTGTTGCGCTGCTGCAGACAGGTCGGTTGTCCGCCACCAGCGTGATGACACAGTCCCCGCACTGGCCCGCACTGGCAACCCCTTTGCGCGAGCTGGCACAACAAGCCGACATCGGCCTGCATTTCAATCTCACTCACGACTTTGCCAATGGACCGCAGCTGATCAAGCCCTTGTCGCACTGGCTGCTGCTCAGCCAGTTGCGCTGTCTGTCTCGCACCGCCTTGCGCGACAGCCTGCTGCGACAGATCGACCAGTTCAGCCAGCAGCTGGGGCGCTTGCCGGACTTCATCGACGGCCACCAGCATGTGCATGCCTTGCCGGTGGTGCGCGACGCCCTGTTCGACGCCATCGCCCTGCGCTGGACTGCAAACAGCAAACCCTATCTGCGCGCACCGGAGCGTCTGGGTCACCCGGGTGACAGCCGTCTGAAAGCGCTGGTGTTGCAACAGGTATGCCGTGGTTTTGCCTCTGCTGCCGAGCAGAATGGCCTGCGCTGCAATCTGTGGTTTGCCGGCCTGTATGCCTTACAGCCGGAAGCCGGTTTTGCCGGTCTGATGCGGCAATGGCTGCACAGCTGCCCCGATGGCGGGCTGATGATGTGTCACCCCGGCCTGCCGGCCAGCGATGCCAGCGACCCGATTGCCGCTGCGCGCGCGGTGGAATATCAGCATTTTTCCAGTCAGGCCTTTGCCGATGATTGCCAGCAGGCCGGAATAACACTGGGAAGGTTCCAACACTAGATTTTCGGCCAGGCCAGCTCCCACGGTGCGCTGGCTTCGCGTTGCAGGCAGGTGTGCAGTGCCTCGCTCACAAACTCGGCCCCATGGTCTGGCGGACAGACAAAACTGAAAGCCTCGCCATCCAGCATGAAGCGCAAGGCATAGGCATGCAGATAAGCCCGGTCTGCCGGGCTGCCGCCATACAGGACATCGCCCAGAATCGGGGCGGATTGCGACTTCATCGCCACGCGCAGCTGGTGCGTCTTGCCACTGTGTGGCCGCAACAGAAACAGGCGCAAGCCCGGCTGTACCGAGAAGCTGAAGAACTGGGTAATGGCCGGATTCTGCACGGCAGGAAGCAAGCGCCATGCGCCACCCCGGCCCTTTTCCATATCGCCCTTGATCAGGCCCTGCTTCTTTTGCGGTTTGCGGTCCGACAGCGCCAGATAGTATTTCTCCACCGCATGGTCGGCAAAGGCGCTGCCAAACTGGCTGGCCACCTGACTGGAACGGGCCAGCAGAATCAGGCCGGAAGTCACCCGGTCCAGGCGGTGGACCGGCCATACTGCGTCGTCTCTCAAACCCGCACGCACCGCGTCCAGCAAGCCGTCTTCCTCCCCTTCGCGGTGAAAACTCACACCGGCATGCTTGTTGATCAGATAAAAGCGCGGGTCGCTGTACAGCAGGCTAAACATGGGATGACACCTGGAGGAATGAGCAAGGCGGCGATTCTACGCCTTCAGCACGGATCGCTGGTTTTTTGCTGTGCTTCCATGCGCAATTTCTTGCGGATTTCCGCATCACGGAAGCGCTTTTTCTGTTCATCCGTTTCCAGGCTCAAGGGCGGCACGGCCACTGCCTTGCCGTTTTCAAACGCCACCATGGTGAAATAGCAGCTATTGGTATGGCGCACCGAGCGCTGCTGGATGTCTTCCGCCACCACCTTGATGCCGATTTCCATCGAGGTGCGCCCCACATGGTTCACGCTGGCCATGAAGGTCACCAGCTCGCCCACATGAATGGGCTGCTTGAACAACACCTGATCCACCGACAAGGTCACCACATAGCAGCCGGCATAGCGGCTGGCACAGGCATAGGCCACCTGGTCCAACAGTTTCAGCAGCACGCCGCCATGGACATTGCCGGAGAAGTTGGCCATATCCGGCATCATCAATACCGACATCACGAGTTCACGCTGGTTTTCCTGATTTACCTGTTGTTGCATGCTGTGGATTTCCTGAAATTCATCATGGCCGCAAGGCGCGGCGGCCTGCTGCGGCAAGAATGCGCATCCGGCCGATAAGGCCAGAGAACGCGAACAGGCCTCATTCTGCCGCAGTCCTCGCAGGCTGTCGCGGGCGATCCGGCCACAGCGCTTGCCGCAGCACCTGCCCACAGTGCGTTTCTGCCAGCCACCGCAGGTGCAATTGCAAGAATAGCTGTTTGCATTCAATGCATTAAGGCAAGCACTGCACTAGAATGAAGTGAATCCGGATCATGCGCACCATGAGTCTATCGTCCATCAATGCCAGCTCAGGCTATGGCATCAGCACACTGTCGCAACACGGGCCCAATTGCACCTGTGCGGCTTGCACTGCTGCGCGCATGGCGTCGATTGCCACGCCAGTGCCGGGCGTAAGCACCCCTTCCCCTTCTGCCATTTACCAGGGCAGTACCCTCACTCCGGACCAACAAAAGCAACTGGATGAACTGCGCGCGCGTGATAGCGATGTCCGCCAGCACGAGCAGGCGCATATGGCAGCGGGTGGCGCACTGGTCAGCGGTGGTGCCAATTACAGTTATCAGGAAGGGCCGGACGGCAAGCAATATGCCATCGGCGGGGAAGTCAGCATCCGGCTGGCCAGCGGGCAAAGCCCGCAGGAAACCCTGGCCAATGCCAGACAGGTAGCTGCTGCCGCCCTGGCACCAGTAGACCCATCCGGGCAGGACCGCGCCGTTGCAGCCGAAGCTGAGCAGATGGCGCGCGAAGCACAAAGCCAGATCGACAAGCAGCAACAGCAGCAACTGCAGGCATCACAGAACAACCCTGCCATCGCCACCACCAAGGCCATTTTTGCTGCCTTGAGCGGCAAGCCGGACAGCAGCAAGGGCAGCAGCATCGATACCTTTGCCTGATTCGCTCCATCCCCACGCGACAAAAAAAATGGGCTGACCGGATAGGGTCAGCCCGAACAACGCTCGTTTTGGGAGGACAACAAGAGGAGAGACACCACACACCACTCCCGATGGCATGGGCTTACTACAGAGAAATCTTCAATCCGGCCCGCATCACACAAACCAGGCAATCAGTGGGGCGGCAAACACCGTGGCAATGCCACCCAGCATCATGGTCAGGCTGGCCACCACACCTTCTTCGGCACCCAGCTCGTTGGCCTTGGCAGTACCGGCACCATGTGCGGCAGCACCCAGCAAAGCCCCCTTGGCCAGTCGTGAACGCAAGGGCAACAGCATCAGCATCAGTTCACCCAGCAACATGCCGGCCACACCGGTAATCACCACAAACACCGCGGTCAGGTCCGGCGGAGCACCAATGCTCGATGCCGTGGCCATGGCAAACGGTGTACTGATGGACCGTGGCGCCAGGCTTTTCTGCAACAGCTCGGACAAACCGAAAGCGCGTGCCAGCCATACCGAACTCATCACGGCCACCGGCATGGCAACCAGCACCCCGCAGCTCAGCGACAGCGCATGCTTGCGTATCACCTGGCGCTGCTCGTAAATCGGAATGGCAAATGCCACCGTTGCCGGGCCAAGCAACCAGCTCAGCCAGTGCGTATCCTGAAAGTAGGTGTGGTAAGGAATATGCCCCACCACTACCGCACCAATCACCAGCAAGGGAACCGCCAACAACGGTGCGGTCCACCAGTTACCCGTGCGGCGATACAGCTTCTTTGCCAGCCAGTACAACACCAGCGTCAACACCAGACAGCCAAATGCCAGCAGGTTTTCCATCTCACAACACTCCATGCTGTCGTTTGCGACGTTTCAGCATGATTTCGAATTTGTAGCCTGCGTCCACCACCAGCGAAGTCACGGTCATCACCAGTACGGTAGACAACAGGATCACCAGCACAATGCGCAGGCCGATGCTGCCCATCAGTTGCGGGTACTGCACCACGGCAACGGTAGCCGGAATGAAAAACAGCAACATTTCGGCCAACAGCCAGCGGGCCCCGCTCTTGCACCAGGCCAGTGGCAACCAGCCCAGGGCCAGTGCAGCCAGCACCAGGAACATGCCCAGCACACCAGCCGGAATTTCCGGCACATAAGCGTGGCTCAGGCGACTGGCCAGCAGCCACACCAGGCAGAGCATCAGCACTTGCAATACAGTGGCCAGGCTTTGCTTTACGGCAGGGTCGGACAGGCGTTTCATGGTGCGCTCGCTCCATCAGCAGCAACGAGTACCGAGTATAGTCGCGCCCATTTCATTCAAAAAATGAATTAAAATTATCTGACTCATTCTTAAATGGAATTGATCATGGACATTCGTGCCTTGCGTTACTTTGTGGAAGTGGTGAAACGTCACAGCTTTACCAAGGCTGCCGATGCACTGTTTGTCACCCAGCCCACCATCAGCAAAATGGTGAAGCAGCTGGAAGAAGAACTGGGCACGCCGCTGATCATCCGGGAAGGCCGCAGCTTCCGGCTGAGTGATGCCGGCAAGGTGGCGTTCGAGCGCGGCATGGATGTGCTGTCCGCCATGAACCAGCTGAAGAACGAACTGAATGATCTGGCCGGCCTCACCCGCGGTGAACTGGTGGTTGGTCTGCCGCCCATGGTAGGGGTGGCGTTTTTCGCCCCGGTAGTGGGTGCCTTTCGCGAACGCTACCCTGGCATCGAGCTGAAGATGGTGGAAGACGGTGCACTGGCCATTGAAAACAGCGTGCGCAGTGGTGAACTGGAAATCGGCGTTGCCGTACTGCCGGTGGACAACAGTTTCTTTCAGCAATTTGCCGTGGTGCGCGACCCGCTGTGCCTGATTGCACCGGCCGGTTCGCCATGGCATGGACGCTCGTCCATTACGCTGCCGGAAATTGCCGATCAGAACTTTGTGCTGTACCCGGAAGACTTCACCCTGTCCAGCCGCATCAGCCACGCCTTCCGTGAAATGGGCAAGCCGCTGAACATTGTCGGGCGCAGCGCACACTGGGATTTCATTGTCGAACTGGTGAATGCACGACTGGGTGTCACCCTGCTGCCCCGTTCGGTGGTAGAACGGCTGGACCGGAAGGAATACGACGTGATTCCGGTTTCCAACCCCTGGCTGATCTGGCATCTGGCCTTGATCTGGCAGCAAGGCGGCTATCTGTCCCATGCGGCCCGCGCCTGGATCGCCGTCACGCAGGATGTACTGGGAGGATTGCAATGAAACACCATGGACTGGCAGGACTGCTCACCCTGTTGCTTTGCCTGTGGCTGACAGGCTGCGGCACCTTTGGACTGAAAAAACCACAAGTCAGCCTGGTGGATATCCGCCCGGCGGCATCTACCCTGCTGGAGCAGAATTTCGACCTTACCCTGCGTTTGCAGAACCCCAACAGCGTGCCATTGCGTGCCGGCGGGCTCAGTTTTGACCTGAGCGTAGCCGGCCAGCACATGGCCAACGGGGTAAGCAATCAGGCCATCAATGTGGCCGCGCTGGGGGAAAGCGAAATCAAGGTCAGGGTGCATACCTCGCTGGGCAGCTGGCTGAAGCAGCTGGGCAAGGCATTGCAGGGTGATGGCAAGCTGGACTACCAGCTGCAAGGCCGGCTGGAGGACTTGCAAGGCATCGCCAGCCTGCCGTTCAGCAGTAACGGGGAATGGAAGCTGCCATAGGCAAATTACTGCCGGGGGGTGGCCACGCAGTCGTTGCCGTCAAAGCTGACAGATTCGATCAGCTGAGTCTGGGCATTCACCACGAAATTGGTGGTACAGCTGTAGTGCATGACGCCGCCACCGATGCTGCCATCGTAAACCCAGCGCCCCGGCGTTTCGATCACCCGGCTCTGGCCGTTTTCCGTCACCGTGAAGCGGCTGCCCGGCTCGAAGCGGCGGTTGTCAAAATACGGCTGCTGCTGAGTATAGGACTTGCTGTAGGTATACAGCGTGTTGCCATTGGGCATGGTCATGCTCTTGCTGGGTGCACCCCATTGCGCCAACAAGGTATTGGCATCCTTGCCCTGCCAGTAATACACCTTCTGTGCATACCCCTCGCGGGTGGGGAAACTGCTGCAGGCGCTGGTGGCAAGCACCAGCAGACAAAGCCAGTAGCGCATGGTTTTACCTCTTCTCATTCAGCTGTCGTCAGTGTTTTCGGACCAACCGGCGACCTTGCAGTTCTACCATAAACAGCCGCCGCCGGGCAGTCATGCGACCATCGCTGACTGACCATAAAAAAAACGCCACCCGAAGGTGGCGTTTTTGCTGCAGCAAGTGAAACCTGCGATCAGATCATGCCCTTGGACTTCAGCAGTTCGAACATGGTCTTGCCGATTTCGGCCGGGCTGCGGGTGTAGGCGATGCCAGCCTTTTCGAAGGCCTTGAACTTCTCTTCGGCAGTACCCTTGCCGCCAGAGATGATGGCACCGGCGTGGCCCATGCGCTTGCCCTTGGGAGCAGTCACACCGGCGATGTAGCCGACTACCGGCTTGGTCACGTAGGCCTTGGCGAATTCAGCCGCTTCTTCTTCGGCGGTACCACCGATTTCACCGATCATCACGATGGCGTCGGTATCCGGATCGTCCTGGAACAGCTTCAGGGCGTCGATGTGGCTGGTACCCGGGATCGGGTCGCCGCCGATACCGATGCAGGTGGACTGACCCAGACCCAGGGCGGTGGTTTGTGCCACGGCTTCGTAGGTCAGGGTGCCGGAACGGGACACGATACCGATGCGGCCCGGATTGTGGATATGCCACGGCATGATGCCGATCTTGCACTCACCCGGGGTGATGATACCCGGGCAGTTCGGGCCGATCAGGCGGATGCCGGCTTCGTCCACGGCTTTTTTCACGTACAGCATGTCCAGGGTGGGCACGCCTTCGGTGATGCAGACAATCAGCTTCACGCCGCTGTCGATGGCTTCCAGGATGGAATCCTTGGCAAAAGCTGCCGGTACGTAGATGACCGAGGCATCAGCCTGGGTTTGACGCACGGCATCCTTCATGGTGTTGAACACCGGCAGGCCCAGATGCTCGGAACCGCCCTTGCCCGGGGTAACGCCACCCACAACCTTGGTGCCAACCTTCAGCGCCTGTTCGGCGTGGAAGGTACCATTCTTGCCGGTGAAACCTTGCACCAGCACTTTGGTGTCTTTGTTTACCAATACGCTCATTTTGAAATCCTTATGCGGTGCAGGTGATTAAAGCGCAGCAACGGCAGCGACGATCTTCTCGGCTGCGTCGTTCAGGCCCTGGGCGGAAACCAGCTTCAGGCCGGATTCGTCCAGAATCTTGGCGCCCAGCTCGGCGTTGTTGCCTTCCAGGCGCACAACAACCGGCACGGTCACGTTCACTTCCTTCACCGCGGCGATGATGGCTTCGGCAATCATGTCGCAACGTACAATGCCGCCGAAGATGTTGATCAGCACGCCCTTGACCGAATCATCGGCCAGGATCAGCTTGAAGGCTTCGATCACGCGGTCCTTGGTGGCACCACCACCCACGTCCAGGAAGTTGGCCGGCTGGCCACCCTTCAGCTTGATGATGTCCATGGTGGCCATGGCCAGGCCAGCGCCGTTCACCATGCAGCCGATATTGCCTTCCAGGGCCACGTAGTTCAGGTCGAATTCGGAAGCTTTCACTTCGCGTTCGTTTTCCTGCGACTTGTCGCGCTGGGCCAGCAGGGCCGGGTGACGGTACAGGGCGTTGGAGTCCAGGTTGATCTTGCCATCAACGCAGGCCAGTTCGCCGTTTTCACGCAGTGCCAGCGGGTTTACTTCGAACAGGGCGAAGTCGTTTTCCACGAAAGCCTGGTAAGCGCCCAGCATCAGCTTGCTGAAGGCAGCGATTTGCGAACCGGACAGACCCAGGGCAAACGCGGCATCACGCGCCTGGAACGGCTGCATGCCGACCAGCGGGTTGATTTCGATCTTGATGATCTTTTCCGGGGTTTCTTCGGCTACTTTTTCGATTTCCACGCCGCCTTCGGTGGACACCATGAACACAACGCGCTGGCTGCCACGGTCCACTACGGCGCCCAGGTACAGTTCGCGCTGTACCGGGTACATGTCTTCGCATACCAATACGCTGTTGACCGGCTGGCCGGCTGCGTCGGTCTGATAGGTCACCAGGTTGGTGCCGATCAGGCTCTTGGCGACTTCAGCGGCTTCTTCGCGGGTCTTGACCACTTTGACACCACCGGCCTTGCCACGGCCACCGGCATGCACCTGGGCCTTGACGACGGCAAACTTGCCGCCCAGTTGGTCATAAGCGGCAGCGGCTTCTTCCGGCGTGGTGGCCAGAATGCCCTTTTGTACCGGCAAGCCGTATTTGGCCAGCAGCTCTTTCGCTTGGTATTCGTGCAGGTTCATCTATGGTTTCCTTTCGGTGGAAATGATGGCGGGCCCTGTCTGGCCAACGTCTCTATTCCTTGGTCGCTTCCTCAACCCTAATGTATCGGGGCGGAACTGTTCTCGCGGCAGCCCCTGCTCCCATACCCTCTTTGCAAATCTGCCCGACAGTTACCGGGCAGATTCATGGGGCCGTGTCATTGTACACGGCCCCGCAGCACTTAGCCGTGCAATGCGCGCTTGTCAGCAGCCAGTGCAGCTTCGTGTACCACTTCCGACAGGCTGGGGTGTGCGTGGACAATGCGGGCCAGGTCTTCGCTGGCGGCCTTGAATTCCATCGACACCACGCCTTCGGTCACCAGCTCGGACACCATCGGGCCGATCATGTGCAGGCCCAGGATGCGGTCGGTCTTGGCATCGGCCAGGATCTTCACCGTGCCTTGTGCCTGACCCAGACCCAGTGCACGACCGTTGGCAGCGAAACCGGAAGTACCCTTCTTGTATTCGATGCCTTCAGCCTTGAGCTGCTCTTCGGTCTTGCCTACCCAGGCGATTTCCGGCGAGGTGTAAATCACCCACGGAATCACGCCGAAATCGACATGCGGCTTCTGGCCGGCAATGCGTTCTGCCACGGCAACGCCTTCTTCGGAAGCCTTGTGGGCCAGCATCGGGCCGCGCACCACGTCGCCAATGGCCCAGATGCCCGGCAGATTGGTGTGGCAGTGGTCGTCCACGGCAACAAAGCCACGCTCGTCCAGTTGCAGGCCAACGGCCTCGGCACCCAGACCGGCGGTGTTCGGCACGCGGCCGATGGAAACGATCAGCTTGTCAAACTCGGCAGCCACGGCTTCGCCGTTCAGCTCGTAGTTGACGGTAACGTGCTTCTTGGTGGCCTTGATTTCGCCAATCTTCACGCCCAGCTTGATGTCCAGACCGGTGTCCTTGGTCAGGGTCTTGAAGGCTTCCTTGGCGATTTGCTGGTCGGCAGCGGCCAGGAAGGTCGGTGCGGCTTCCAGAATGGTCACTTCCGCGCCCAGACGCTTCCACACGCTACCCATTTCCAGACCGATCACACCGGCACCGATCACGCCCAGGCGTTTCGGTACGGCGGTCAGCGCCAGAGCACCTTCGTTGTCCAGCACCATATGGTTGTCGGTGGCCAGGCCCGGCAGCTGACGCGGGCTGGAACCGGTGGCGATGATGACGTTGGTGGCTTCCAGCGTATCAACCACTGCGCCGTTGTCGGTGACTTCGATCAGCCACTTGTCGCCCTGACGGCCCTTGAGAGCGGCCAGACCGTGGATGTTGGCAACCTTGTTCTTCTTGAACAGGAAGCTGATACCAGCGGCGTTTTTGGTGATGATGCCGGTCTTGCGTTCCAGCATGGCAGCCACGTCCATCTTGGCACCGGACACGGTGATGCCGTGCTTGGCAAAGTCGTGCTGTACAGCGTGGAAGTTTTCCGAGGATTGCAGCAGCGCCTTGGACGGGATGCAACCCACGTTCAGGCAGGTACCACCCAGCGAAGGCTTGCCTTCCGGGTTTTTGAATGCATCGACGCAAGCGGTATTGAAACCCAGCTGGGCAGCACGAATGGCAGCCACATAACCGCCAGGGCCGCCACCGATTACAACTACATCAAACTGTTGGCTCATTGATTTTCCTTGATCAGGATTTACCGACCTTGAACAGCAAGATCCCGAAAGCAATCATGAACACGGCAATGATGAGCTTGCCCACCAGGGTGTAACGGTCTTCGCGGATACCGCGTTGCTGCTTCTTCCAGGTCAGTACCGCAATGGCGACCCCAGCCAGGATGGAAGCTACCGCATACAGCCAGTCAGGCAAAATCATCATTTCTCCGTTCACATTATTCAAAGTGGCCGCAAGCGAGCTTGCGGCCAACAGACATTACAGACCCGGTATTACAGGTCCAGGATCAGGCGGGCCGGATCTTCAATGGCATCCTTGATGGCCACCAGGCTCAGTACCGCTTCGCGACCATCGATGATGCGGTGGTCGTACGACTGGGCAAGGTACATCATCGGGCGCACGACAACTTGACCATTCTCAACCACTGCGCGCTCCTTGGTGGCGTGCATGCCCAGAATGGCGGATTGCGGCGGGTTGATGATGGGGGTGGACATCATGGAACCGAAAGTACCGCCGTTGGAGATGGTGTAGGTGCCACCGGTCAGTTCTTCCACGGTCAGCTTGCCTTCCTGGGCGCGCTTGCCGAAGTCGGCGATCTGCTTTTCGATCTCGGCCAGGCTCAGCTGGTCGGCATTGCGGATGACCGGAACCACCAGGCCACGCGGGCTGCCAACGGCCACGCCGATGTCGAAGTAACCGTGATAGATGATGTTGTTGCCATCAACGGAAGCATTGACGATGGGGTATTTCTTCAGCGCGGCAACCACGGCCTTGACGAAGAAGCCCATGAAGCCCAGCTTCACACCGTGTTCTTTCTCGAAGCGGTCCTTGTAACGGGCACGCAGGTCCATCACCGGCTTCATGTTCACTTCGTTGAAGGTGGTGAGGATGGCGTTGGTCTGCTGGCTCATTACCAGACGCTCGGCCACGCGCTGACGCAGGCGGGACATCGGCACGCTCTGTTCCGGACGGTCGCCCAGTACGGCAGCCACGTTCACGGCAGCCGGGGTAGCGGACAAGGCAACACCGGCGGAAGCCAGTACCGGACCGGCTTGCGACGGAGCAGCGGCAGCAGCCTGTACGTCTTCTTTCAGGACACGACCATCACGGCCGGTGCCGGTCACGTTGGCCAGGTTCACGCCGGTTTCGGCAGCCAGCTTGGCAGCGGACGGCATGGCAGCGCCACCCGGTGCAGCAGCCGGAGCAGCCTGTACCGGAGCCGGAGCGGCAGCAGCCGGGGCCGCCGCAACGGCAGCCGGGGCATCGCCAGCCTTGGCGGCGGTGTCGATGCGGGCGATCAGCTGACCGGAAACCACGGTAGCGCCGTCCTGTTCGATGATTTCAACAATCACGCCAGCCTGCGGTGCCGGCAGTTCCAGCACAACCTTGTCGGTTTCCAGGTCGATGACGTTTTCGTCGCGATTGACGAAATCGCCAGCTTTCTTGTGCCAAGTCATCAGCGTGGCTTCGGAAACGGACTCGGGCAGTTGGGGGACTTTGACTTCAATAATCATGTTCTTCTCCAGAGCGGGGCGGTCATCCTGCCGCCCCCGTCAGTGTAATCGTTGTGTTGGCGTGTACTTACTTGGCAATCGTCATGGCTTCTTCGACGAAGGACTTGAGCTGGGCAACGTGCTTGCTCATGTAGCCTACGGCCGGCGAAGCAGAAGACGGACGACCAGCGAACGACAAGAACTGCTTGCCGATCAACAGACCTTCCAGGCGATGGCGGATCTGGTACCAGGCACCCTGGTTACGCGGCTCTTCCTGCACCCACATCACTTCCTTGGCTTGCGGGAAGCGTGCCAGCTCGGCGGCTACCTGCTCGGTCGGGAAGGGATACAACTGCTCGATGCGCACGATGGCGATTTCGTCTTCCAGGCCCTTTTCCTTGCGGCCGGCAGCCAGGTCGTAATACACCTGACCGGCACACAGCACCACGCGCTTCACTTTCTTCGGATCCTGCACCACGGCATCGCCGATCACCGGACGGAAACTGCCGTTGGTGAAGTCTTCGATCGGGCTCATGGAGTCCTTGAAACGCAGCAGGCGCTTGGACAGGAAGATCACCAGCGGCTTACGGTACGGACGCAGCACCTGACGGCGCAGCATGTGGAACATCTGGCTGGCTTCGGACGGCATCACGATCTGCATATTGTGCTCGGCGCACAGTTGCAGCCAGCGTTCCAGACGGGCGGAGGAGTGTTCCGGACCCTGGCCATCGTAGCCGTGCGGCAGGATGGTGGTCAGGCCGCACAGACGGCCCCACTTGGTTTCGCCGGAGGAAATGAACTGGTCAATCGCCACCTGGGCGCCGTTGGCGAAGTCGCCGAACTGGGCTTCCCAGATCACCAGCTGATCCGGTGCGGAGCAGGCATAGCCGTATTCGTAGGCCAGTACCGCTTCTTCGTTCAGGATGGAGTCGATCACCAGGAATTCGGCCTGGTTGTCGGACATATTGCGCAGCGGCACGTAGGAGCCCTGGTCCCAGCGTTCGCGGTTCTGGTCGTGCAGCACGGCGTGACGGTGGGAGAAGGTACCACGGCCGGAGTCTTCACCGGACAGGCGGACACCGAAGCCATTGGTCACCAGACTTGCATAGGCCAGGGTCTCGGCCATGCCCCAGTCGGCATTCTGTTCACCGGCGGCCATGGCCTTGCGTGCAGCCAGCACCTTTTGCACGGTGGGGTGCAGCTTGAAGCCTTCCGGCAGGGTGGTGAACTTCTCGGTCAGGCGCTGGATGTCGGCGCGCGGCAGCGAAGTGTCGGTCGGGTGTGCCCAGTGGGTGCCCATGTACTGGCTCCAGTCCAGGGCATGTTCGCGCTTGTAGTTGGTGAGCGCGGTCTGTTCCACGTGCTCGCCCTTGTCCAGCGCATCGCGGTAGGCCTGGATCAGTGCTTCGGCCTCTTCTGCCTTCAGCACGCCTTCCTGTACCAGACGCTCGGCATACATGGCGCGTACGCCCTGATGCTTGGCAATCTTCTTGTACATCATCGGCTGGGTCAGGAAGGGATCATCACCTTCGTTGTGACCCAGTTTGCGGTAGCAGACCAGATCGATGACCACGTCCTTGTTGAACTGCATGCGGTAGTCCAGCGCAGCCTGCATCACGTAGCAGACGGCTTCCGGATCATCACCGTTGACGTGGAAAATCGGCGCTTCAACCATCTTGGCCACGTCGGTACAGTACAGGGTGGAACGCATGTCGCGCGTGTCCGAGGTGGTGAAACCTACCTGGTTGTTGATCACGATGTGGATGGTGCCACCGGTACCGTAGCCGCGGGTTTGCGACAGGTTGAACGTACCCTGGTTGACACCCAGGCCGCCAAAGGCAGAGTCACCGTGAATCAGTACCGGCACGGCGCACTTGCGCTCGCTGTCCTTGCGGCGGTCCTGACGGGCGCGTACCGAGCCTTCCACCACCGGGTTGACGATTTCCAGGTGCGACGGGTTGAACGCCAGCGACACATGCATCGGACCACTGGCAGTGGGGATGTCGGAGGAGAAGCCCATGTGGTACTTCACGTCGCCGGAGGCCATTTGCTGGGCGGCCTTGCCTTCAAATTCGGCAAACAGGTCACGCGGCAGCTTACCCAGGGTGTTCACCAGCACGTTCAGACGGCCACGGTGGGCCATGCCGATGATCAGCTCCTGCACGCCAACCGCAGTGGCGTTGTGGATCAGGTGGTCCAGCGCAGCAATGGTGGATTCGCCACCTTCCAGCGAGAAGCGTTTCTGGCCAACGTATTTGGTATGCAGATAGCGTTCCAGGGTCTCGGCCGCGGTGATCTGCTTGAGGATGCGCATTTTCTTGGCGGCATCGTAGCGCGGGGTGGACAGATCGCCTTCAAAGCGTTTCTGTACCCAGTGCTTTTCGTCCGACTTGGTGATGTGCATGAATTCCAGACCGATATTGCCGCAGTAGGTCTGTTTCAGACGCGACAGGATATCGGACAGCGGCAGCTTTTGCGGTGCCACCAGCGAACCCACATTGAACTGTACCGCCATGTCGGCATCGGTCAGGCCGTGCTTGTGCGGATCCAGCTCTTGCAGGGTAGCCTGGTCCATACGCTTGAGCGGGTCGAGATTTGCCTGACGGGAACCCAGTACGCGGTAGGCCGAAATCAACTTCAGCACGCCCACTTGCTTCTGCATGGTTTCCCATTCGCCGCCAGTAGTGTTGCGCGGGCCGCTGGCCGGTTTCTTGGCCAGTTGAATGAAGGATTCCTGGATGGGCATGTGCGGTACATCGCGCTCGGCGGCACCCGGTGCCTGTGCCAGCTTGTCGAAGTAGTCGCGCCATTCGGCCGGAACCGAATTCGCATCAGCGAGGTACTGTTCGTACAGTTCCTCGATGAACGGTGCATTCCCACCGAACAGGTAGGAATGACTGTACATGGATTGCATCATTATTCGACCCTTTGTTTTATCTACGTACGTGTCTACGTTTGGCTACATTGCTGCGTGGAGAAAGCGTTGTGGAAAAGACGCAAGAGGGGCTTTGGCAGGGCAAATCCGTCTCCGTTTTTTCCGCAGCGCTCTATCGGCGTCTGTCGTTAAACTGCTGACTGTATTCTGTAAGACAAGGTAAAAAGTTGGCCGAAACGTGTCCGGCCAACTCGTCACTGCCTGATTAGCGCTTGTCGATATCGACAATGTCGCGGCGCGGTGCGCCGGTGTACAGCTGACGCGGACGGCCGATCTTCATGGCCGGGTCGGCGATCATCTCGCTCCAGTGCGCGATCCAGCCCACGGTACGTGCCAGGGCGAAGATCGGGGTGAACATCGAAACCGGAATGCCGATGGCAGACAGTACGATGCCGGAGTAGAAGTCGACGTTCGGGTACAGCTTGCGCTCGATGAAGTACGGGTCTTCCAGGGCGATCTTTTCCAGAGCCATGGCCAGCTTGAACTTCGGATCGTTGTGCAGGCCCAGTTCGTTCAGCACTTCGTCGCAGGTCTGCTTCATGATGGCGGCGCGCGGGTCCATGTTCTTGTACACGCGGTGGCCAAAGCCCATCAGCTTGTAGCGCTTGTCCTTCACGCCTTGCATGAAGTCGGCCACGTTGTCCACGCTGCCGATTTCGTCCAGCATTTTCAGCACGGCTTCGTTGGCGCCACCGTGGGACGGGCCCCACAGGCAGGCGATACCGGCAGCGATACATGCGAACGGGTTGGCACCGGAGGAACCAGCCAGACGCACGGTGGAGGTGGAAGCGTTCTGCTCGTGGTCGGCGTGCAGGGTGAAGATGCGGTCCAGCGCACGGGCCAGAACCGGGTTCACCTTGTACTCTTCACACGGGGTGGAGAACATCATGTGCAGGAAGTTTTCCGCATAGGTCAGGCCGTTTTTCGGGTAGGAGAACGGCAGGCCCTTGTTGTAGCGGTAGGCTTGGGCGGCGATGGTCGGCAGCTTGGCCACCAGACGGTGGGCAGAGATGCGACGGTGTTCCGGATTGGTGATGTCCAGCGAGTCGTGGTAGAAGGCGGACAGCGCGCCAACCACACCCACCATCACGGCCATCGGGTGTGCGTCACGACGGAAGCCCTTGAACAGGCTCATCAGCTGGTCGTGCAGCATGTTGTGGCGCATCACGCCACGTTCGAATTCCTTGCGCTGGGCTGCGGTCGGCAGGTCGCCGTTCAGCAGCAGGTAGCACACTTCCAGATAGTCGCTCTTTTCAGCCAGCTGCTCGATCGGATAGCCGCGGTAGTAGAGCTGACCCAGATCACCGTCGATGAAGGTGATGGCGGACTCACAGCTGGCGGTGGCCAGGAAGCCCGGGTCAAAGGTGAACATGCCGGTCTTGGAGAAGGCACGGATATCGACGACATCCGGACCCAGGGTGCCGGACAGTACCGGCATCTCCAGTGTGTCCTTGCCCTCGTTGTAAGCGAGCGTCACTTTGCGGTTAGTTTCCACAGCAATACTCCCAGTCAGTTTTGTGGTGTTGTAATCGTTTTTGGGCCCTGCAGCCTGCAACTCAAACAGAGCGCAGGATCTCGATGATGGCGGCTTCTTCCGGATCGTCCAGGTCAGCCTTGCCGTTCACCACATCCAGGAAGTCGGTGTCGGGCAAATCGAGAATACGCTTGTAGGCGTCGATCTCCGCCGGGGAGAGTGAATCGAAGCGCTGGGCAAAAAACCGCTCCAGCACCAGATCCAGCTCCAGCAAGCCCCGGCGGGACCGCCAACGGATCCGCTTGAGTTCAATCGGATCGTAAGCGGTCATACTGCACGCTTGACCATCAGGTCTTTGATCTTGCCGATTGCCTTGGTGGGGTTCAGGCCCTTGGGGCAAACATCGACACAGTTCATGATGGTGTGGCAACGGAACAGACGGTACGGATCTTCCAGGTTGTCCAGACGTTCGTTGATAGCGGTGTCGCGGGTATCGGCAATGAAACGATAGGCTGCGAGCAGGCCGGCCGGGCCAACGAATTTGTCCGGGTTCCACCAGAACGACGGGCAGCTGGTGGAGCAGCAGGCGCACAGAATGCACTCGTACAGGCCGTTGAGTTCTTCACGGTCTTCCGGGCTTTGCAGGCGCTCGCGTTCCGGCGGCGGCGTGTCGTTGATCACGTACGGCTTGATCGAGTGGTATTGCTTGAAGAACTGGGTCATGTCGACGATCAGGTCGCGCACCACCGGCAGGCCCGGCAGCGGACGCAGCTCGATCGGCTGTTTCAGATCGCGGAAATCGGTCAGACAGGCCAGACCGTTCTTGCCGTTGATGTTCATGGCGTCAGAGCCACACACACCCTCGCGGCAGGAACGACGGAAGGTGATGGTGTCGTCCTTCACCTTCAGCTTGGTCAGCGCATCCAGCAACTTGCGGTCGGTGGAATCCAGCTCCACGCTGATGTCCTGCATGTAGGGCTTGGCATCCTTGTCCGGATCGTAACGGTAGATGCGGAATTTGACGGTTTCTGTAGTCATCTTGTTCAAGCCCTTAGTAGGAACGTGTCTTCAGAGCAATGGTGTCGACAGTCAGCGGCTGCAGGTTCACCGGCTTGTATTCCAGACGGTTGCCTTCGCGGCTCCACAGGGTGTGCTTCAGCCAGTTGGCATCGTCACGGCCGTTCGGGGTTTCCGGTGTATCCGGTGCATCGTCACGCACGTGTGCGCCGCGCGATTCGGTACGGGCATTGGCCGAGATCATGGTGGCCTTGGCCACTTCGATCAGGTTTTCCAGCTCCAGTGCCTCGATGCGGGCCATGTTGAACACGCTGGATTTGTCGGAAATTTCGGTCTGTTGAACCATCTTTTCCACTTCCAGAATCTTCTCAACGCCTTGTGCCAGCATGTCCTTGAAACGGAACACGCCGCAGTGTGCCTGCATGGTACGCTGCATGGCGGTACGGGCATCGTTGACGGCCACACCGTTGGTCTGCTTGTTCAGGCGCTCTACACGGGCAACCGAACGTTCTACGTCGGCAGTAGCCAGTTGCGGCAGTTCCAGCGGCTGTTGCTTGATGAAGTCGATCATCGAGTTGGCCGAGCTCTTGCCGAATACCAGCAGGTCGAGCAGGGAGTTGGTACCCAGGCGGTTGGCACCGTGCACCGAAGCGCAAGCGCATTCGCCGGCAGCGTAGAAGCCGTGTACCGGTTTGCCTTCCACCACCACTTCGCCGTGGTAGTTGGTGGGGATGCCACCCATCTGGTAGTGACAGGTCGGCACTACCGGAATCGGGGCCTTGATCGGGTCCACACCGGCAAACTTGATGGAAATTTCACGGATGCCCGGCAGCTTGGACATGATCACGTCGGGGTCGAGGTGAGTGATATCCAGCAGCACGTGATCCTTGTTCGGGCCACAACCACGGCCTTCGTTGATCTCGGTCACCATGGCACGGGACACCACGTCACGCGAAGCCAGATCCTTGGCATTCGGTGCATAGCGTTCCATGAAGCGTTCGCCCGCGCTGTTGCGCAGGATACCGCCTTCGCCACGGACACCTTCGGTAATCAGTACACCGGCACCGGCAACGCCAGTGGGGTGGAATTGCCAGAATTCCATGTCTTCCAGCGGGATGCCGGCACGTGCGGCCATGCCCAGACCATCACCGGTGTTGATGAAGGCATTGGTGGAAGAAGCATAGATACGACCGGCGCCGCCAGTAGCAAACAGGGTGGCCTTGGCCTGGAACACCACGATTTCCGAGGTTTCCATTTCCATGGCAACAACGCCTTGCACATTGCCGTCGGCATCGCGAATCAGGTCCAGTGCCATCCATTCCACAAAGAAGTGGGTATTGGCACGCACATTGCGCTGGTACAGCGCGTGCAGCATGGCATGGCCGGTACGGTCGGCGGCAGCACAGGCGCGACGCACCGGCTTTTCACCGAAGTTGGACATGTGACCGCCGAACGGACGCTGGTAGATGGTGCCATCAGCGTTACGGTCGAACGGCATGCCGTAGTGTTCCAGCTCGGTCACCACCTTCGGTGCCTCGCGGCACATGAATTCGATGGCATCCTGGTCACCCAGCCAGTCCGAACCCTTTACGGTGTCGTACATGTGCCAGGTCCAGTGATCTTCCTCGGAGTTACCCAGAGAGGCGGACACACCGCCCTGCGCCGCTACGGTATGCGAGCGGGTGGGAAATACCTTGGACAGAACGGCAGTCTTCAGGCCAGCTTCGGACAGCTGCAGGGCGGCACGCATGCCGGCACCACCTGCGCCAACGATTACTGCATCAAAATGACGAACAGGTACGCCCATTACAGCCCCCAGACAACTTTAACGGAATAGATGAAACAGGACACCAGCCACACGATGGTGAAGGCATGCAGCGCCAGGCGCAGGCCGGTCGGCTTGATGTAGTCCATCCACACATCGCGAATACCAACCCATACGTGCAGGAACACTGCCAGCAAGGTGGTCTGGGTCAGTACCTGAACCCAGGTTTGCGCGAAGAAGTCTTTCCAGCCGGCATAGCTGGACGGCATGGTCAGCAGGAACAGTGCCAGAGCTACGGTATAGATCACCATGATGGTGGCCGTCACGCGCTGCATGACCCAGTCGCGCAAACCGTAGTGAGCGCCGATGACAGAGCGGTTTACCATAGTGCTACTCCCAGAATCAGAGTCAGAGCCAGGCTCACCACCACAACAGTCTTGGCGGTAGCGCGAGCGGTTTGCAGTTCCAGACCCTTATGGATATCCAGGAACAGGAAACGGATACCGGCACAGAAGTGATGCATGTAGGCCCACAGCAAGCCGATGAGGATGATCTTCATCAGCGGGTGCGCGACTACGGCACGGTAGGTTTCAAAGGACTCTGCTGAACTGAGCGAACCATGTAGGAGGTAGATCAACAGCGGGAGGGAAAAGAAGAGCGCCACACCACTGACCCGGTGCAAGATCGAGACGATGCCCGGGATGGGCAGTCTGATCGTGGCCAGATCCAGGTGCTTCGGTCGTTGCTTCTGCATATGGCTTCCTTGGATGTATTTGAACCAAGTGGTTATCTCCGGGCCCCTGTCTGGAAGCCCGCCTGAAAGGTCCGCCCTTGTAGAAACCGGGTGGTCCCCTTCAATACTTAAACATCATGCTGCCCGATGCTGCAGGGCAATATGATCTGGAAATTCTAGCAAAAATCACCCGGCTACTGACCGTTTTTTGCCTGACAAGCGACATTTGCATGCCGGCAGGCGACATCAGCAGCCCTTTTGCAGCAGCGCCAGGTCCCGACTCAGGCAGTAGCGCTGCCGCCATTCAACCCGCTCTCCAACTGACGAAAAGGTCAGTCGAAGCATGCTCAACACCGGCTCTTCCAGTGCCGCCCCGGACAGGCCAAGCAGGCTGGCATCCTCACGCGGCAGCATCACTGCACGGTATTGCTCACGACTCTCAACCACTCTTACCCCGAAGCGCTGCTGCAAGGTGGCATACACACCAACACCAGACCTGAACCAGCGTGCCTCCATGCCATCGAAGCGTTCGGCAGGCAGATAAGCCTCATCCAGCGCCACCGGCCTGCCCTGCCCCCGCCACAACTGGCGCACCCGGAACATCGGTGCATGCCGACGCAACTGCAAGGCCACCGCCATGTCATCGCTGGCATTCATCCGGGAGATGGCCAGAAACTCGCAACTTAGCCGGTCCGGCACTTCGTCAAACACACCGGGCGACTGCAGCAAGGCATTACCCCAGTCACTGAGCACCGGAGCAACAAATGTTCCCTTGCCTTGCTGGCGGTAAAGCAGACCATCGGCCACCAACTCGCTCAGCGCCTTGCGGACCGTTCCCTGGCTGACGGACATCTCATCAGCCAGATCCCACTCACTGGGCAAGGCATCATGCTCCAGCCACTCGCCTTCGGCGATACGACGCAGTAAAAACTGCTTGATCTGCACATACAGCGGCTGTCGACGTGGGGCATTTGCAATCATGTAGTGGCTTTGTATCATCAAACAAATCAAGCGTAAAGGGATGTCTTATATAAGACACAAGAGTAAAACCAGCATATCAGAATTTCTGATGGGGATTCCAGCCCCACATGGTCTACACTCCGTGATACACTCGCTTCACACTTATAGTGCAGAGCAACATCTGCTATTTGAGACAGTCTCGGATATCTAAAGGAGAGTCCACCAATGAAAGCTCCCGTTCGCGTTGCCGTTACCGGCGCTGCTGGTCAGATTGGCTACAGCCTGCTGTTCCGTATCGCCAGTGGTGAAATGCTGGGCAAAGACCAGCCGGTCATCCTGCAACTGCTCGACCTGCCGCAAGCCCAGACCGCCGTTAAAGGCGTGATGATGGAACTGGAAGACTGTGCCTTCCCGCTGCTGGCCGGCATGGTTGCCACCGACGATCCGAACGTCGCTTTCAAGGACGCTCAGGTAGCCCTGCTGGTGGGCGCGCGTCCGCGTAGCAAAGGCATGGAACGCAAGGACCTGCTGGAAGCCAACGGCGCCATCTTCACCGTTCAGGGCAAGGCACTGAACGACCACGCCGACCGCAATGTCCGTGTTCTGGTAGTTGGCAACCCGGCCAACACCAATGCCTGGATCGCCATGAAGAGCGCTCCGGACCTGAACCCGAAAAATTTCACCGCCATGTTGCGTCTGGACCACAACCGCGCCCTGTCGCAAATCGCTGCCAAGACTGGCAAGCCGGTTTCCGCCATCAAGGACCTGGCTGTATGGGGCAACCACTCCCCGACCATGTACGCCGACTACCGCTTCGCCACCATCGATGGCCAGTCGGTAAAAGCCATGATCAACGACGAAGCCTGGAACCGTGACGTATTCCTGCCGACCGTTGGCAAGCGTGGTGCCGCCATCATCGAAGCACGTGGCCTGTCCTCTGCTGCTTCCGCTGCCAACGCCGCCATCGACCACATCCACGACTGGGTGCTGGGCAGCAATGGCAAGTGGGTGACCATGGGCATTCCGTCCGACGGTTCCTACGGCATTCCGGAAGGCGTGATGTACGGCTTCCCGGTTGTATGCGAAAATGGCGAGTACAAGATCGTTCAAGGCCTGGAAGTGGACGAGTTCAGCCGCGAACGCATGAACTTCACCCTGGCCGAGCTGGAAGAAGAGCGCGCAGCTGTCGCTCACCTGTTTGGCTAAGACTTAGCCAGATCAGCGAAAAGCGCACCGCATGGTGCGCTTTTTGTGTTTGATCAATACCGCCAAGCATATTTGAATTTACTAATACAGACTGCTAACTGGAGCAAGAGCATGATTGAAGTTGAAGTCCTGAACCAGATCGCGGCCACGATTGAAAACCTGGCCGAACGCGCCGCCGATATTCGGGGGTATCTTTGACTACGACGGTAAAAAAGACCGTCTGGAAGAAGTAAGCCGCCTTACCGAAGACCCTGACATCTGGAACGACCCCAAGCGCGCCCAGGAACTGGGCCGCGAACGCAAGCAGCTGGAAGACGTGGTACTGGTGCTGGACAGCATCAATGCCAGCATTGCCGATGGCCGCGAACTGCTGGAAATGGGCAAGAGCGAAGAGGATGACGAAACCATTCTCGCCGTGCAGTCCGACATGGAAGAAGTCGAAGCCAAGGTGGCCAAGATGGAATTCCGCCGCATGTTCCACGACCCGATGGACCCGAACAACTGCTTCCTGGACATCCAGGCTGGTGCCGGTGGCACCGAGGCACAGGACTGGGCCGGCATGCTGTTGCGCATGTACACCCGCTATGCCGAGCGCAAGGGCTTCAAGGTAGACGTACTGGAAGTATCCGAAGGCGAAGTGGCTGGCATCAGCAGCGCCACGCTGAAGATCGAGGGCGAATACGCCTACGGCCTGCTGCGTACCGAAGTGGGCGTTCACCGCCTGGTGCGCGTATCGCCGTTTGACTCCAACGCCCGTCGCCACACCTCGTTCTCCTCGGTATTCGTATACCCGGAAGTGGACGACAGCTTCGAGATCGACATCAACCCGGCAGATCTGCGTATCGACACCTATCGCGCCTCCGGTGCCGGTGGTCAGCACATCAACAAGACGGACTCGGCCGTACGTATCACCCACTTGCCCACCAATACCGTGGTGCAGTGCCAGAACGACCGCTCGCAGCACCGCAACCGCGACGAAGCCATGCAGATGCTGCGTGCCAAGCTGTACGAGCTGGAGCTGAAAAAGCGCAACGAGGCCAAGCAGGCGCTGGAAGACACCAAGACCGATGTGGGTTGGGGTCACCAGATCCGCTCCTACGTGTTCGACCAGTCCCGCATCAAGGACCTGCGTACCAGCCATGAAGTGGGCAATATCAAGGGCGTCATGGATGGCGACCTGGACGGCTTTATTGAAGCCAGTCTGAAACAGGGCGTGTAAACGTCCGGGCCGGCAGCAGCTGCCGGCCTGCATTACAGCAGCGTAAAACCTTAATTGTTGGCCGATGAGGCCTGGCGGGGGAATGGCCCCCTGCCCTTACCGCAGTAGTCAACGGAGTCATCATGTCTGAACGTGAACAAGCATCATCCCTGAGTCAGGACGAAAACCAGATCATGGCGGAACGCCGCCAGAAGCTGAAGAGCATCCGCGAAAAACGCGTCGCTTTCCCCAACGATTTCAAACGCAGCCACTTTGCCAAGGATCTTCAGGAAAAACACGCGGGTAAAGACAAGGAAGCTCTGGAAGCCGAGAAGATCGAGGTTGCCGTTGCCGGCCGCATGATGCTCAAGCGCGTCATGGGCAAGGCCAGCTTTGCCACCCTGCAGGATGGCAGCGGCCGCATCCAGGCTTACATCGCCAACGACGGTGTCGGTGAAGAAGCCCACGCCGAGTTCAAGCACTTTGACCTGGGCGACATCATCGCCATCCGTGGCGAGCTGTTCAAGACCAAGACCGGCGAGTTGACCGTCAAGGCCAGCGAAGTGCGCCTGCTGTCCAAAAACATCCGTCCGCTGCCGGAAAAATTCCACGGCATGACCGATCAGGAACAAAAGTACCGTCAGCGCTACGCCGACCTGATCATGAGCGAAGAAAGCCGCACCACCTTCATCAAGCGCTCGCAGATCGTGCAGAAGATCCGCGACGTGATGGTGAGCGAAGGCTATCTGGAAGTAGAAACCCCGATGATGCACCCCATCCCGGGCGGTGCCACGGCCAAACCGTTCGTGACCCACCACAATGCGCTGGACATGCCGCTATACCTGCGCATTGCGCCGGAACTTTATCTGAAGCGTCTGGTAGTAGGTGGCCTGGAACGCGTGTTCGAGATCAACCGCAACTTCCGTAACGAGGGGATGAGCACACGCCACAACCCCGAGTTCACCATGATCGAGTTTTACGAAGCCTACAGCGACTACCAGCGCATGATGGAGATGACCGAAAACATCATCCGTCGCTGTGCCGAAACCGTGTGTGGCAGCACCACCATCAGCTACAACGGCAAGGAAGTGGAACTGGGCAAACCGTTCGACCGCTTCACCATTGTTGGTGCCATCAAGCACTACAACCCGCAGTACACCGACGAACAACTGGCCGACGCGGCCTGGGTTGCCAGCGAAATCAAGCGCCTGGGTGGCAAGCTGCCGCCGGCACCGGGCCTGGGCAGCCTGCAACTGGCCCTGTTTGAAGAATGTGCCGAAGGCCTGCTGTGGAACCCGACCTTCATCATCGACTATCCGGTAGAAGTGTCCCCGCTGGCCCGTGGTTCCGATGCTGACCCGTCCATCACCGAACGCTTCGAACTGTTCATCGTGGGCCGTGAGCACGCCAATGGCTACTCCGAGTTGAATGACCCGGAAGACCAGGCCGCCCGCTTCATGTCCCAGGTGGCCCAAAAGGACGCCGGTGACGACGAAGCCATGCACTACGACGCCGACTACATCCGCGCCATGGAATACGGCCTGCCGCCGACTGGCGGTTGCGGTATCGGCATCGACCGTCTGGTGATGCTGCTGACCGATGCCCCGTCCATCCGCGACGTTATCCTGTTCCCGCAGATGCGTCCGGAATAAACCGCTGCTGGCTACAAAAAAACCGCAAGACCTTGGTCTTGCGGTTTTTTATTGCCCAGCCTGCAGGCTGGTAATACTGCACAGGGCTCACTCCCCCGGCAGCAGCGTTCCCTTGGCCAGCAAGCCGGCAAACTCTTCCGGCGGCATCGGCTTGGCCAGCAGATAGCCCTGAATCAGGTCACAACCTTCCTGTTTCAGGAAGTGCCACTGGTCTATCGTTTCCACCCCTTCAGCCACCACCTGCATGTTGAGGTTCTTGGCCATGTTGATGATGGCACGGGCAATGGCGGAGTCGTCCAGATCATTCGGGATGTCACGCACGAAGGAGCGGTCGATCTTCAGCTTGTCAGCCTTGAAGCGCTTGAGGTAGGACAGGCTGGAATAGCCGGTACCAAAGTCATCAATCGACAGCTGCAAACCCATGCCCTTGATGCTGTCGATGGCCTGCAAGGTACTGGTGACGTCTTCCATGATGACGCTTTCGGTCACTTCCACATCCAGCATGTCGGCAGACAGGCCATGGCTGCTGAGCGCCTTCTCCAGTACCTCGGCCAGATCCTGCTGGCGGAACTGCAAGGCGGACAGATTGATGGCCAGGGACATCTTGGGCAGGCCCTGGTCATGCCACAGCGCCAGTTGACGGCAGGCTTCACGAATCACCCAGTTACCGATCTGCACGATGAAACCACGCTCCTCGGCCACTTCGATGAAGCGTGCCGGGCCAAGAATGCCCAGTGACGGGTGATTCCAGCGGATCAGCGCCTCGGCACCGGTAATGCGGCCATCGGCCATGGCGACCTGTGGCTGGTAATGCAGGATGAACTCGTTGCGTTCCAGCGCAAAGCGCAGCTGGCTTTCAATGGCCAGAATCTCGCGCGCGCGGGCATTGAGGTCGGCAGTGTAGAACTTGTAGCTGTTGCGACCGGACGACTTGGCGTGATACATCGCCGCATCGGCATTGCGCACCAGGGTTTCAAAGTCGCGGCCATCATCCGGATACACGCTGATGCCGATGGAAGGCGTGATGGTGATGGTGTGATTGTGCAGTTCGATCGAGGCGCCAAACGATTCACGGATACGCTCGGCTGCCAGTGCCGCCTCGCTGGGGTCGGAAATGGCCGGCAGCAGGATGATGAATTCGTCACCACCCTGACGCGCCACCGTCTCGCCCGCCGCCAGGGAGGACTTGATGCGGTCGGCCGCCACCTGCAACAGGATGTCCCCGGCAGAATGGCCCAGCGACTCGTTGACGGTCTTGAAGCGGTCCAGGTCCAGCAGCAGCAAGGCCATCTGCTCGTTGTCGCGGCAGGCATTATGAATGGCCAGCTCCACCCGGTCGTGCATGTGCGCACGGTTGGGCAGGCTGGTGAGCACGTCGAAGTGCGCCAGGAACTGGATGCGCTCGTCTGCTGCCTTGCGTTCGGTCAGATCACTGAAAATGGCCACATAGTGCGTGATTTCCGACAAGGGGTTACGCACGGCGTTGATGGCCAGCCATTCCGGATAGATTTCACCGTTCTTGCGGCGATTCCAGATTTCGCCCTGCCATGAGCCCTGATTATCAATGGCCTGCCACATGGTGGTGTAGAAGGCATCATCATGACGGCCAGAGGACAGAATGCTGGTTTTCTGCCCCAGCACTTCCTGCTGCGAATAACCGGTGATTTCGGTAAAGGCCTTGTTGACACTGCGAATGCGTTTATCGCTGTCGGTGATCATGATGCCTTCCACGGTGTTCTCGAACACCTTGGCCGCCAGTTGCACCCGCTCTTCCGCTGCACGTTTTTCCGAAATGTCACGCACCATGCGCCATACCGCATTGATGCGGCCAAAGGCGTCACGCATGGCAACGGTTTTTACGCTTACCGGCACATGGTTGCCAAAGCGGTTCATGTACACCGCTTCGAATTCGTCGCAATAACCGAAACGCAATACCTTGTTGTCCAGATTGAAACGCTCCAGCGCTTCGCTCTCCTGCCCCACCAGCGACCAGAAGTTCTGCTGCTTGAGCTGGTCCAGGTTGTAGCACATCAGGTTGAGGAAGGCTGGGTTGGCATCCATCACCTGTCCGTCCAGCGAACTGATGACAATGCCGTCCAGATTGGACCAGAACAGCTCGCGGTATTTGTTTTCCGAGCGACGCAGCGCATCTTCCACTTCACGGCGGCGCGAAATGTCGGCCTCCAGCGCCAATGTCTTGGCGCGCAGCTCGTCAATCAGGCGCTTGAGTTCGGAACGGGTCCATTCAAGATGTTTGCCCAGCTTGCCGATTTCATCACGTCTTGCCCAGTAGAATGGCGACTCCAGCTTGAGCTCGGCCAGCTGGGTGGCCTGTTCGGTCAGGCTGTGCATCGGACGCAGGAAGCGGGAATGCAAAATACTCATTATCAGCAGGATGGACAGCACCAGCTGCGCCACCAGAATCAGCAGGATGTTCTTGACCTGGTTGTGCAGGGCATTGGCCAGATGTTCGGTATCGAATTCCAGCGTCACCTGGCCGATTTCCTCGCCACGGTAAATCACCGGCTTCTGCACGAAAGACACGCCGCCCACACGGCGCTCGCTGCGCAAGGCGGACAGGAATACCTGATTGGACTGGGTATCGGTCACGCGGATGGACACCACCCGGGCATCCTCCATCACCGAGGAAATCAACGGGCTGCCGGCCTGGCGGCTCAGGTTCCACAATGGCTCCTGCATGCCCAGCGCAACAATGTCCAGCAAGCGCTTTTCGTCGGTTTCCAGTTGTGCCGTCAGGTTATCGCGCTGAATGTTGATACTCAGGTAACTGATGATGGACGCGGGAATGAGCAAGCCGAGTACCACGGCGATCAAAAATACCGCGCGCAGCGACAAACTGGAGGTGACAGGGTTTTTATCTTCTTGGGTTGCCATTGGTCTTGATAATCAAAATGCGTTAATGGCGCGGAACATCCGCCGGCAATATTCAAATATTCAATGATGCAAAAAACTAATGATGACAAAGCATGCGGGGAATGCACGCATGATAAGTCAGACCTGATTCCGTTATAAGCGATTTTTTCTGCACAACGACAGTTTCTGCAACGCAGCGAGACAGCCCATGGTCAATTTGCCATGCCCATGGCAGCAGCCTACAATCCAAGCCATTCCGAATTCTGCAGGATTGGCCTGATGTCACACATGCACTATGACACTCTTATTTCAGCACGCTGGATCATTACCGTGGAAAACGATGGCGAGGTTCTGGAAAACCATGCCATTGCCATCAAGGATGGCAGGATAGCCCAGATCCTTCCGATCGCCCAGTGTGGCAGCTTGCAAGCGGATGAAACCATCACGCTGGACAACCATGTGCTGATGCCGGGCCTGATCAACCTGCACGGCCACTCTGCCATGACATTGTTGCGCGGCATGGCCGACGACAAGGCATTGATGGACTGGCTGAACAACCACATCTGGCCGGCAGAAGGCAAACACGTGCGCGATGACTTCGTGTTCGACGGCGCCAGCCTGGCCATGGCGGAAATGATTCGCGGTGGCACCACCACCATCAACGACATGTACTTCTACCATGACGCCATGGCCCGCGCCGGCCTGGCTTCCGGTATGCGCACCTTTGTCGGCTGCTCCATCCTGGAGTTCCCCACCAACTACGGCAGCAACGCCGGCGAATACATCAGCAAGGGCATGGAAGAACGCAAGGCCTTCCTGGGCGAAGAGCTGATTACCTTCACCCTGGCCCCGCACGCACCGTATACCGTGTCCGACAACACATTCCGCCAGGTGGTGGAGCTGGCCGAGCGTGAAGACATGCTGATTCACTGCCACATCCACGAAACCGCCGACGAAGTGGCCGGCAGCGTGACAGAACACCAGCAACGTCCGCTGGCCCGTCTGGCCAAACTGGGCTTGCTCACTCCGCGACTGATTGCCGCACACATGGTGCATCTGGACAGCGCAGAAATTGAAGCCGCCGCCCGTCATGGCATTTCCATTGCCCACAACCCGGCGTCCAACATGAAGCTGGCCTCCGGCATTGCCCCGGTTCCGGCCTTGCTGGCAGCTGGCGTCAATGTTGGCATCGGCACCGATGGCGCGGCGTCCAACAACAAGCTGGACATGCTGTCCGAAACCCGACTGGCCGCCCTGCTGGCCAAGGTGGGAACGCTGGACCCGACCGCAGTGCCGGCCGCCACCGCCATCCGCATGGCCACCCTCAACGGTGCCAAGGCACTGGGCATTGCCGACAAGGTGGGTTCGGTCAAACAGGGCAAACAGGCCGACCTGATTGCCATCGACCTGTCAGCGCTGGAAACCGCGCCGGCTTTCGACCCGGTATCGCATGTGGTGTATGCCGCCGGCCGCGAACAGGTCAGCCACGTCTGGGTCAAGGGCCGTGCCTTGCTCGCCCAGCGTCAGCTGACCACCCTGGACGAAGCAGATCTCAAGGCGCGCGGTGAAGACTGGCGCAAACGTATTCTGGCGAGGTAAGCAATGAGCAATGTAGACGATCTGGAAATCGACAAATTCAGTCAGCTGGCCCACAAATGGTGGGACAAGGACAGCGAATTCAAGCCGCTGCATGAAATCAACCCGCTGCGACTGGACTATATCGATGACTTTGCCGGCATCAAGGACCTGAAAGTCCTGGACGTGGGCTGTGGCGGCGGCATTCTGGCCGAGAGCATGGCACAGCGCGGCGCGCAGGTGACCGGCATCGACCTGGCCAGGAAGTCTTTGAAAGTGGCCCAGCTACACAGCCTGGAGTCGGGCGTGGCCGTGGAATACCGCTGTGTTGCAGTGGAGGATCTGGCCGACGAAGCCCCCGGCAGTTTTGATGTGGTGACCTGCATGGAAATGCTGGAACACGTGCCGGACCCGGAAAGTGTGGTACGCAGCTGTGCCCGCCTGGTGAAACCGGGTGGCTGGGTATTTTTTTCCACCCTCAACCGCAATGCCAAGGCTTACCTGCTGGCGGTAGTCGGTGCTGAATACGTGCTCAACATGCTGCCGCGCGGCACGCATGAGTATGCGCGTTTCCTCAAGCCGTCCGAGCTGTCACGCATGGCGCGCAATGCCGGGCTGGAAATCAGCAACGTCAGCGGCATGAGCTACAACCCGCTCACCCGCATCTATGCGCTGGGAGATGACACCCAGGTGAATTACCTGATGGCCACCCGCCGCGCCATCGCGTAATCCGCGCTGTTACAGCAGATTAGCGCACCCCTGCCCTGCTTCATGCCGGCAGGGGTTTTCTTTTGCCTGCCGCACAGCACCAGGGACAGAACATAAAAAAAGGCCTTCGCCGCAGCGAAGGCCCCAATCATCCCCCGGTCCAGGACCGGTAAACAACCCGCTAGATTACGAGAACACACATTGCCGCACACACGTGGCACTGCCTGCCCAAGTACGCGTTTGAAAGCCCCATTCCTCGTGTCGGCGATTTTCAAACAAGCGTTCGAATAATAAAACCAAAACGGAAAACTGTACAAGGGATTTCCCTGATGCCGCACCGTACACGCGACAAAATGCAACAGTCGGCATGGCACACTCCGCAGCAAGGCAACCGACCGACTGCCCGACAATTCCACATTCCAATTGCCGAATCAGCCAATATATATGAAAATAATAATATTCGATAATGGAGACACTGATGACGTTCAAGGCGAACGATTCGCTCACCGAGCAAATCGCCCAATACCTCGGTAAAAAAATCATCCAGGGTGAAATGGCACCGGGAGAACGGATTCAGGAATTGCGGATTGCCGCCGAGCTGGAAGTCAGCCGTGGCTCGGTACGCGAAGCGCTGCTGATCCTGCAACGCCGTCACCTGGTGGAAATCTACCCGCGGCGTGGTGCCATGGTGTCCAGCATTTCCAGCACCGACGTGCGCGACTTTTTCGAACTGTGGTTCATGTTGCTGGACCGCGTGGTGTGCAATCTGGCCAGCAACTGGAAAAACGACGACCTGGCGCGTTTTTTCGAGCTGATGTCCACGCTGGACGAATGCCATCGCAAGGATGACATGCCAGCCTACTTCGATTGCGGCGTGGAATTCTTGCGTGCGCTGTACGACTTCTCCAGCAACCGCTACATGAGCGCCACCTTGCAGGACCTGCTGCCGCTCACCCAGCGCTGCCTGTATGCCATTCTGCGCGCCGGTCGTTCGCAGATGGATCGCACCCAGCAGTTCCTGGATGACCTGCTCAAGACCATCATTGCCCGCGACACCACCCGCCTGCGCATCATGGTGGCGGAATTCGGCCAGGACTACAGCAAGCTGGCCCAGCAATCGGCAGAAGCGCTGGCTGGTAGCACTTCCTGAACACTGCTCAACTTATAAATAACAAAGGCCGCTCACCGAGCGGCCTTTTGCTTGGCATGACTACCATTCAGCCCGGCTTGCGCTGATAGTCGACAAAGGCATACTGCAGCCCCTTGTCGCTGGTGAAACTGCTACGCGCCACTTCCTGCCAATCAGTGGCACTCACCTCAGGGAAACAGGCGTCGCCAGCAAAATCGGCATCAATCTCGGTCAGCCGCAGAGCATCTGCCAATGCCATCGCCTGACGATACAAATCAGCACCGCCAATCAGGCAGACTTCCGGTACACCATCAGCCATCAGCAGCGCCTGTTCCAGCGAATGCGCCACCTCCACGCCATCGGCCTGCCAGTCTGACTGGCGGGTAATCACGATATTGCGTCGTCCCGGCAAGGGGCGGCCGATGGAATCGTAGGTTTTGCGGCCCATCAGCACCGGCTTGCCCAGGGTCACCGCCTTGAAATGCTTGAGGTCTTCCGGCAAATGCCAGGGCAAGGTGTTGTTGATGCCGATCACGCCATTGCGCGCCTTGGCCGCCACCAGGGTCAGTACAGGCTTGCTCATACGGCTACCGCTCCCTTGATGTGCGGATGCGGGTCGTAACCTTCCAGCGTGAAATCATCGAAGGTGAAGGCAAACAGGTCGGTCACAGCCGGGTTAATCTTCATCTGCGGCAGGGGACGTGGTTCGCGGCTCAGTTGCAGACGGGTCTGCTCCAGGTGGTTGCTGTACAGGTGGGCATCACCCAGCGTATGCACGAAATCACCGGGCTTGAGGCCGCACACCTGCGCCACCATCATGGTGAGCAAGGCATAGGAGGCGATATTGAACGGCACACCCAGGAAAATGTCAGCCGAGCGCTGATACAGCTGGCAGGACAACTTGCCATCCGCCACATAAAACTGAAACAGGCTGTGACAAGGAGGCAGTGCCATTTCGTCCACCAGCGCCGGGTTCCAGGCCGACACGATCAGACGGCGCGAATCGGGATTGCGCTTGATCATCTCCACCACATTGCTGATCTGGTCGATATGGCGGCCATCCGGCGCCGGCCAGCTGCGCCACTGGTAACCGTATACCGGGCCCAGGTCGCCGTTTTCATCGGCCCATTCATCCCAGATCGAAACGCCGTTTTCCTTCAGATAACGGATATTGGTGTCGCCGGACAAAAACCACAGCAATTCGTGAATGATGGAACGCAGGTGGCATTTCTTGGTGGTGACCAGCGGAAAACCCTGTTGCAGGTCGAAGCGCATCTGGTAGCCAAACACCGAGCGGGTGCCGGTGCCGGTGCGGTCGGACTTGTCATGGCCATGTTCCAGCACATGGCGCATCAGGTCGAGGTACTGTTTCATGCTGCCATCCATCAAGTTCAATCTGCGGATTGTACCTGAGCTGGCGGTGCACAGCACAGCTCTTCCCAGCGGCCAAGCCAATACCCATACGGCAAAAGGGGCTGGCCTGCCGCCCCCGGCATACGCTACCATCCGCTTTAAAATACAACGTCAGAAAACAGGGGCTCAATGGCAGAAGATTCCGATCTCGAACGGACCGAACCCGCGTCAGCCAAACGGCTGCAAACCGCGCGGGATGATGGCAATGTTCCCCGCTCGCGGGAATTGTCCACCTTCGCCGTCACCATGACCGGAGTCGCCCTGCTGATGACGCTGGGAGGCAAGCTGGGCACGGCCATCATGGTCATGATGAAGCAGCTGCTGATTTTTGATCAGCACACGGTAGCCCAGGCCGAGCCGGCCATCATCCGCTTCAAGGAAGCCATGTTCGGCATGCTGTGGCAGTTGCTGCCCATTTTTGGCGGCCTGGCCATCGTGGCGGTGGCCACGCCCATCCTGATCGGCGGCTGGAACTTCACTCTGGCACCGCTGGAACCCAAGCTGACCAAGCTGAACCCGGCCAGTGGCATCAAGCGCATCTTCTCGCTCAATGCCGCCACCGAAGGCCTGAAGGCCATTCTCAAGAGCATGCTGATCGGCGGTGTGGCGGTGTGGATCATCTGGCGCGAGCGCACCGACATCCTGGGTTTGCTGTCCATGCCGCTGGAAGCAGGCATCCTCAAGATGACCGACATGCTGATCACCACCTTTTTCATCGTCACCGCCGCCATGCTGATGCTGGTGGTGATCGACGTGCCCTTCCAGCTGTGGAACTACCACAAGCAGCTGCGCATGACCAAGGAAGAGATCAAGCAGGAATACAAGGAAATGGAAGGCTCGCCCGAGGTCAAGGGCCGCATTCGCCAGTTGCAGCGCGAAGCCGCACGCAAACGCATGATGCAGGAAATCCCCAAGGCCAACGTGATTGTGACCAACCCGACCCACTACGCGGTGGCGCTGAAATACGAGGAGGGCATGCAGGCGCCGGAAATCGTGGCCATGGGCACCCTGAAGCTGGCAGAAAAGATCATCGCCACCGGCAAGGAGCACAAGGTCACGGTGATGCGTTCACCCAGCTTTGCCCGGGCACTGTATTTCCATGGCGAATTGGGACGGGAAATCCCCGCCAGGCTGTATACTGCGGCAGCGCAGATCCTGGCCTATGTCTACCAGTTGAAAGCCTACGAGTACAATGGCGGGCTGGCGCCGGTTTTCCCGGACCAGCTGGATGTCCCGGCTGACCTTGACCCGGAAAGCAAACGCCAGCAAGATGCGGCCCCGAAAGCGAGACCATAATTACGGATGGATAATTTCCTCACCCAGTTGAAGCAGTTCAACGTCACCAAGCTGGCCGGCCCTATTCTCATCATCCTCATTTTGTCGATGATGGTATTGCCGTTGCCGCCGGTGCTGCTGGACATGTTCTTTACCTTCAACATTGCGGTGTCGGTGATCGTGCTGCTGGTGGGCATCAATGTCCGCAAGCCGCTGGACTTTTCCTCCTTCCCCTCGGTGCTGCTGGTCACTACCCTGCTGCGCCTGTCGCTGAACGTGGCGTCCAGCCGGGTGATCCTGCTGGAAGGCCACAGCGGCCCGGATGCTGCCGGCAAGGTGATCGAATCCTTTGCCCACTTCCTGATCGGCGACAACGTTGCCATTGGTATCGTCGTCTTCGTCATCATTACCATCATCAACTTCGTGGTGATCACCAAGGGTGCCGGGCGGATTGCCGAAGTGTCGGCCCGTTTCACCCTGGATGCCATGCCCGGCAAGCAGATGGCGATTGACGCCGACCTGAACGCCGGCCTGATCGGCGAAGACGAAGCACGCAAGCGCCGCTCCACCATTGCCGAGGAAGCCAACTTCTTCGGTTCCATGGACGGTGCTTCCAAATTCGTGCGTGGCGATGCCATGGCCGGCATCATGATCATCATCATCAATATTGTCGGCGGCCTGATCGTCGGTGTGGTGCAGCACGACCTGGACGCAGGCACCGCCGCCAAGACCTACACGCTGCTCACCATCGGTGACGGCCTGGTTGCCCAGATTCCGGCACTGATCATCTCCACCGCCGCCGGTATCGTGGTGTCGCGCGTGGGCACCGACAAGGACATGTCGGAGCAGTTCTTCGGCCAGCTGTTTGCCAAGCCGCAGGTGCTGTACATCACCGCGGCGGTCATTGGCATGATCGGCCTGATTCCCAACATGCCGCACTTCTCCTTCCTGCTGATTGCCAGCCTGCTGGGTTTTCTGGGCTGGACCATGGACAAGAAGGAAAAAGCCGCTGCCGTGCAGGCCAGCCAGCAGCAGGCACAGGCGGCTGCCCCGCCCGACCAGCCCATGGCCGAAGTCAGCTGGAACGACGTGCAGCATGTGGATGCACTGGGGCTGGAAGTAGGCTACCGCCTGATTCCGCTGGTAGACCGTACTCAGGACGGCGAACTGCTGCGCCGTATTCGCGGCATCCGCAAGAAAATCGCCCAGGAACTGGGCTTTCTGGTGCCTGCGGTACACATTCGCGATAATCTGGAAATCAAGCCCAACGCCTACCGTATCCTGCTCAAAGGCGTAGAAGTCGGTCAGGGCGAGGCCTATATCGGTCAGTACCTGGCCATCAACCCGGGCCGGGTGAATGGCACCATGCCCGGCACCCCCACCACCGACCCGGCCTTCGGCCTGCCCGCGGTATGGATTGATGCCGCCCGGCGCGAGGAAGCCCAGCAAATGGGCTACACCGTGGTGGACTCCAGCACCGTGGTGGCCACGCATATTTCCAACCTGCTGCAAACCCACGCAGCAGAACTGCTGGGCCGCGAGGAAGTCCAGGCGCTGATCGACCACCAGGCCAAGGAGTCGCCCAAGCTGGTGGAAGACCTGGTGCCCAAGATTGTTCCCATCGGCATTTTGCAGAAGGTATTGCAGCAGCTGCTTACCGATGGCATTCACATCCGCGACTTCCGCACCATTCTGGAAACACTGGCCGACCATATCAGCACCACCCAGGATGTGGACGACCTCACCTCGGCGGTGCGCACTGCGCTGGCACGGGTGATCGTGCAGCAACTGTTCCCGGGCGAAACCGAATTGCCCTTGATGACGCTGGACCCGGCACTGGAAAACGTACTGTCGCAGGCGGTCAATTCCAAAACCGGCGGCGGGCTGGAACCCGGACTGGCGGAAAACCTGCTCTCCAGTGCAGCACAACAGGCCGAGCAGGTGGAAATTCAAGGTTACAATCCGGTATTGCTTACGCCACCGGGTTTACGTCCCTTGTTGGCACGATTCTTGAGAAGAGCACTCCCACAACTGCGTGTGATCTCGCATAATGAAGTACCTGACAATAAATCCATTCGTATAATTGCGGTAATTGGGGGAAGCAAGGGCTGATAAACAATGGTGGTAAAAAAATTCTTCGGAAAAACCACACGTGATGCACTCAGACAGGTCCGCGAGGAACTGGGTGCCGACGCCCTCATCTTGTCCAATCGCCCGACAATGGGGGGCGGCGTAGAGATCATGGCCGTGGCGGATGCAGACGTCGCCAACCTGGCCACCAATCTGTCCACCCCCGGCAGCAAGCACCCGGCCCGCAATGCGCCGGCGGTAAGCCGTCCGGTTGCGCCACCGGCACCAGCTGCCGGTGCGACCAACCGCGCCATTGCCCGCACCTATGCCATGCCGGTAGAGCCGCTGGAAAGCCCGGCCCCACCCCGCATCGAAACTCCACCGCCGCGCCCGCAGCAACGTATCGAGCCTTCGCTGGCCGACACCTCGGCTGTCAATTTCAACGTCAGCCCGCAAACGCCGCCTCCGGCACGGCCCACGCCGGCCAGCATCGTGCCCGAATCACTGGTGAAGATGCAGACCGTGGCTGCCGGCCCGGCCAGCAATGGCAGCGCCGTACCACCACGCAGCAAGGCGGCGCCAGCCCCGGCCGAAGAAGAGCCGGAAATGATGGCACAGGAGCTCAAGCAGATCGGCGATGAAATCAAGTTGCTGCGCAGCCTGTTGCAAAGCCAACTGGCCAGCTTTGCCTGGTCGGACATGGAAGGCAAGACCCCCAACCGCATCGAGCTGTTCAAGCATCTGCTGGCCATGGGCTTCTCTGCCAACCTCATTCGCCAGCTGATTGAAAAAATGCCGGCCCAGTATGAAGGTGACATCGCCATCAAATGGGCACGCTCGGCGCTGATGCACAATCTGAAATGCGCCGATGCCAATCACGACATCATGGACAAGGGTGGCGTGTATGCTCTGGTAGGCCCCACCGGCGTGGGCAAGACCACCACGGTGGCCAAGCTGGCCGCGCATGCCACCATGCGCTTCGGTGCACAGCATGTGGCGCTGATCACCACCGACAGCTACCGGATTGGCGCGCAGGACCAGTTGCGTATCTACGGCAAGATTCTCGGCATTCCAGTGTTCTCCATCCAGAACGAAGGTGACCTGCAGCTGACCCTGGCCGACCTGTCCAACCGCCACCTGGTATTCATCGACACCGTCGGCATGAGCCAGCGTGATGCGCGCGTTACCGGCCAGATCGAGATGTTCCGTGGCGCAGGCCGCCAGGTGGAACGCCTGCTGCTGCTGGCTGCCAATGCCGACGGCCACACGCTGGAAGACGTGGTGCGCCACTACCGTGGCAACGGCCTGGCCGGCTGCATCCTGTCCAAGATCGACGAAGCCGTCAGCATGGGGCCCAGCATGGATGTCATCATCCGCAACCGCCTCAAGCTGTTTTACATCACCAATGGCCAGCGCGTGCCGGAAGACCTGCACTCGGCCAATGCTGCCTTCCTGGTGGACCGGGCCTTGCGCGCGCCGCAGCCCGGCTCACCGTTCAGCCTGCAGGGTGATGAACTGCCCATCATGAACTCCGCACAGGCCAGCTGGTTATGAATGGTGCCATGCACGACCAGGCCGCCAGCCTGCGCCGTCTGACTGCCCAGTCCGGCCGCGCGCCCAGCTACGCCTTCATCGGTTCGGACAAGGCCGGTGCCAGCACACTGGTGACCGAGTTGTCACTGGGCCTGGCTTATGCCGGCCATCGCCCGCTGGTGGTGGACTGCAGCCTGGGTCAGGTGCAGGCGCGCCGTCTGGGCACCCCCACCACCGCCACGCTGGAAAGCCAGATGGTGAGCGTGGGCGGGCTGGATGAAATGATGACCACCTCGCGCCAGGGCATCCAGTTGATCAACCTGTATGCCCGCCCGGAAGAACGCGCACTGTTTTCTGCCCAGCTATGGCTGAGACTGGGCAGCGAGTTTGCCGCCCTGGAACGCGACAGCAGCGTGCTGATGATAGACGTGCCTGTTACCGCTACCGATCCTGTCCCGGCCAGCGTGGCGGACAATCTGGTGCTGGTACTCAGCCCGGCGGCCGACTCCATGACCACCGCCTACGCCAACATCAAGCGTCTTTCCAGTGGTTTTGGCCGCCAGCGCTTCAATGTGCTGGTCAATCGCGCCCGCCATCTGGAAGAAGCGCGTGACCTGTTCAACCGCCTTGCAGCCGTCACCAGCGAATTTCTCAGCGTCTCGCTGCGCTGGGTCGGTTTTGTGCCGGCCGACAACGCCGTGCGCCGCAGCCAGGCATTGCGCCGGCCACTGATGGAAGCTTTTCCCGACAGCGAGGCCGCCGCAGCCTTTGCCCAGCTGGCGGCCGTGTTGCCACAATGGGATAGCCCGGAAACAGAGCGTCACGATACCGGTTTCATGGACATGCTGATTGCCACTTCGCGCGACTGGGCCGAAGCCGATGGAGCCAAACGACGATGACATTGCCGTCCTTGCGCCGCAAAGGCTATGCCGCGGCTGTTACCACCCCGGAAATCGACGTGCAGCAACACCTGCCGCTGGTGAAAAAACTGGCGGGCATGCTGATGGCGCGCCTGCCGGCTTCCGTTGAAATGGACGATCTGGTGCAAGTGGGCATCATCGGCCTGATTGATGCCGCGCGGCAATTCGACCCGCTGCAAGGCGTGCAGTTTGAAACCTTTGCCAGCCAGCGCATCCGTGGTGCCATGCTGGACGAACTGCGCCGCGAAGACTGGCTGCCGCGTCAGGCCCGCCGTCAGGCACGACAGATTGAAGACAGCATCAACAAACTGGAACAGCAACTGGGCCGCGCGCCGCTGGAATCGGAAATTGCCGAAGCCTTGGGTGTGGAACTGGATGATTACCAAAGCATGCTGGGCGACTGCAAAGGCCTGAGCCTGGTGCACTTTGAAGACTTTTCCGATGGCGAAGGCGAAACCCTGAACGACGCCATTGCCAACATCGAAGACAGCAATGCGCCCAATCCCTTGCAGGTGCTGGCCGACGGGGATTTCCGCCAGGCACTGGTGGATGCCATCAAGACCCTGCCGGAACGGGATCAGCTGGTGATGGCGCTGTATTACGAGCAAGAGCTGAACCTGAAGGAAATCGGTGCGGTGCTGGAGGTGTCGGAATCCCGTGTCTGCCAGCTGCACACCCAGGCGATCGCCCGTATCCGGGCCAAAATGAAGGAATGGCTGTAATGCAGACGCGGATTCTTGACACCGATTCTCGCTTTCTGAAAGGAAAGCGAGGCTCCCTTTCAGGGAAAGGGCGGGGGGAAAGGGGAATAGATGGAAGGGCTGCGGAATCAATCAGTTAGTCAGAAGGCCCGGCTTGGCCGGGTCCAGTACAATCGCACCAAATAACTTTGTCAGCAGCCTGAAATGGCTGTAAAGCCATCTGCTTGCACAGACAACGATAACGGAATCAAGCGTGGACAAGATCAGTATCATTGCCATTGTCATGGGCCTGACGGCCATCATCGCCGGCCAGGCACTGGAAGGGGGCAATATCGGCTCCCTGCTGCAACTGACGGCCTTCATGATCGTGATTGGCGGCACCATGAGCGCCGTCATGCTGCAAAGCACCCCGCGCCAGTTTGTCGCCGGCATCCGCATGCTCAAGTGGATTTTCCAGCCGCCGCCGCAAGACAATGAAAAACTGATCCGCGAAGTGGTGAACTGGAGCCAGACTGCCCGCCGTGGCGGCCTGCTGTCACTGGAAGGCTATGTCGCCCAGCAAAAGGACCCCTTCACCAAGAAGGCCCTGCAAATGGTGGTGGACGGAGCCGAACCGGAAGTACTGCGCGGCGTGATGGAAGTGGAAATCGGCATGTTCGAACACGCCCGCAAGCAGGCGGCAAGAGTGTGGGAATCCGCAGGCGGCTACTCGCCCACCATGGGTATTCTGGGCGCGGTGCTGGGCCTGATTCACGTGATGGAAAACCTGTCCGACCCGTCCAAGCTGGGTGCCGGCATTGCCGTGGCCTTTGTCGCCACCGTGTATGGCGTAGGCTCGGCCAACCTGTTTTTCCTGCCGGTGGCCAACAAGCTCAAGCACCTGGTGGCGGCAGAAATCGCCATGAAGGAAATGGTGGTGGAAGGCCTGGTGGCCATCGCCAATGGCGAAAACCCACGCATCATCGAAAGCCGCTTGCGCGGCTTCCAGGCCATGCACGAATAAGCCAGCCCGCGTCTAGGACAACAAACGCAAGCTGCTGTTGGGATTGGGCTTTTTCAGATAGGCATCCAGCAGCTTGTAGGTATCGATATCAAAGCACGGACTGCCCTGCAAGCTGCTCTCCCCAGCCGGGCGCGAGCCCAGATAGCACCATTGATCAAACACATGCTCAATGGCACTGCCGGTCACTTCATCGGTTTCCACTACCGCCAGCGGGCCGGGAAACTCCCACGCCTTGATCCGCAAGCGCGTCAAGGCCTGCAACAAACGCATATTGTGTGAGGGCGCGGCTTCGCGCCCGACACAGGCTCCCCGGCAGCGCCCGCCTTTCAACGCCACACAGCCCGCGCCCTTGCGCGTGGTCACCGTTTCCACCCCCAGTACCGACTGGCACAGGGCATGACCATTGGCAATGTCAGCCAGCGCCTTGCGCGCTTCTTTCGGGCTGCGGAACAAGCCATACAAATCGGCGGTACGGCTGAAATCCAGCTGCTCGGCCATGACTATCATCGGCCGCAGGAATTCGCCTTGCGCATGATCCAGCTGGATGGAGCACACCTCGCTGGCCAGACGGCTGCGGTGGTTGTAAAACGGCTTGAGCTGCCGCATGAGCTGCTGTTCCAGCAAGGCCGCGCCCAGATCCCCTATCGTCTCCTGACAGCTGATGCGCGTTACCGTGCGGCCAATCACCGGCTGCTTGCCGTATTTGCCATCCTGCGCCAGTTGCGACACCACCTTGGCGCGCACATTGCTGGCACGTCCCACGTACAAGGCCTGGTCGGCCTCGCCCCACAGGGTATAGACCCCAGGCAGGTCGGGCAGGTCATCCACCAATGCGGCATCCACCCCGGGCGGCAGTTCTGGCTGGGCCAATACATGCTGGATGGCTTCCTTTACTGCCGCCTCGCCCAGTTCGGCACAGGCTGCCTGCAGGAACAGCAACAAGGCTTCGGCATCCGCCATTGCCCGGTGCCGGTCTGGCAGTTGCAAGCCATGGCGCTGGATGATGCTGTCCAGATTGTGCTTGAAATGCTGGGGGTACAAACGACGCGACAACTTGACCGTGCACAGCGTGGCGTTTTGCAAACGCAGCCCGACACGACGGAACTCGTTGCGCAAGAAGCCATAGTCAAAACGGACGTTATGCGCCAGCAACAAACGCCCTTGCAGCATGGGCAGCAAATCGGCGGCAATGGCACTGAACGGCGCGGCAGCTTCCACCATGGCATTGCTGATGCCGGTCATGTTTTCGATGAAGGGCGGAATCGGCTGCAAGGGATTGACCAGGGTCTGATAACGCTGCTGCCACTCGCCATCCAGCAGGATCAGGCCGATTTCGGTAATGCGGTCGCGGCCGATATGGCCACCGGTGGTTTCAAGGTCGACAATCGCCCAGGGAATATCAAACAGCATGCAATCTCGTCGGAATAATCATCAAAGCGCGGACAACCGGTATCAACCGGCTGCAACATGGCGGGTAAGCGCGCCATCTTAACACCGCCCCACCGCTTGCCGATGCAGCCATCGTGGTTTTGCTGTGTTGCCTGCAACAGTGTCGCCAAGCCGCCCGATCAGTCCGGAAAAAAAATTGCTGCAAAAGTGTTGACACTAAAAAACCGTATCGGTATAGTTCGCCCTCTCGAAAGACAAAACGTCTTGCGAGACAGTGCACCCGTAGCTCAGTTGGATAGAGTATTTGGCTACGAACCAAAGGGTCGGGCGTTCGAATCGCTCCGGGTGCACCACCACAGCGTCCCTATAGTTTAGCGGTTAGAACACCGCCCTTTCACGGCGGTAGCCGGGGTTCGATTCCCCGTGGGGACGCCACTTTGCACCCGTAGCTCAGTTGGATAGAGTATTTGGCTACGAACCAAAGGGTCGGGCGTTCGAATCGCTCCGGGTGCACCAAAGTCCCTATAGTTTAGCGGTTAGAACACCGCCCTTTCACGGCGGTAGCCGGGGTTCGATTCCCCGTGGGGACGCCAGGATTCAGAAATCAGCCCAGTCGCAAGACTGGGCTTTTTTCATTTCCAGCCACCAAAGCCACTTTGCTGCATTCCATCAGTCAACAAAAATGCCACCCGCAGGTGGCATCTTCAACACATGTCCTGATCAGGCATCAAACCCGGTAACTGCTGACCGTCATCACCTTGGCTGTCAGTTTCATCAAGCCCTTCACCGGTGCCGGCAAGCGGGCTGCACCATATTCGTGCGCCATGTCGGCATGTCGCAGTTCGTCATCCCGCATCTGGCTGACAATGGCACGGCTCTTGGCATCTGCTGCCGGCAAGGCAGTCAGGTGGCTGTCCAGGTGCGCGCCAACCTGGTGTTCGGTTTCTTCCAGAAAACCCAGGTTCCACTTGTCACCCAGCAAACCGGCAGTCACGCCAATAGCCAGCGAGCCGGTGTACCACAGCGGGCCTAACAGACTGGGCTGACCACCCAGCTCGCGAATGCGCTGCTCGGTCCAGGCCAGGTGTTCCACTTCCTCAAATGCGGCATGCTGCAAGGCCTCGCGCGCGGCCGGATTGCGTGCAGTCAGGGCCTGCCCCTGATACAGCGCCTGTGCGCACACTTCGCCACAGTGGTTTACCCGCATCAGGCCGATGGCATGACGCTTTTCCTCGGCGCTGAGTTCGGCCTCTTCCAGCCCGGCATCCGGACGTGGACGCTGGCTTTGCGCCGGCGCAAACAGGGTGCGCAAACCCTTGTCAAATTCGGTAATCAGCGTGTCAAACATAGTGTTCCCGATTGGTGCACAAATCCGTCAAAGATTATACCTGTGCACCGCACAACACGGCAGCTGCTGATATAATCCTGCAAGAAATTCCGTGTAAACAACCACCATTAACAAAGGATTCTGCCTGATGAACCTGGAACTCATCGGCCCGGGCAAAGACATGCCGGGCGACTTTAACGTCGTGATCGAAATCTCCGCCAACGCTGCGCCGATCAAATACGAATTCGACAAAGAGTGGAACACCCTGGTGGTTGACCGTTTCATGGGCACCTCCATGATGTACCCGGCCAACTACGGCTTCGTGCCGCAAACCCTGGCTGGCGATGGCGACCCGGTTGACGTGCTGGTGGTTACCCCCTTCCCGCTGCCGCCGGGCGTGGTGATCCGCTGTCGCGCACTGGGTCTGATCAAGATGGAAGACGACGGCGGCATCGATGCCAAGCTGGTTGCCGTACCGGTGGAAAAGCTGTGCCCGATGTACAAGTCCATCCAGAAGCTGGAAGACCTGCCGGAACTGCTGCGTGCCCAGATGGTGCACTTCTTCGAGCACTACAAGGATCTGGAAAAAGGCAAATGGGTCAAGATCCACGGTTGGGGCACGCTGGAAGATGCCAAGACCGAACTGGTGGAAGGCATTGAACGCTTCGGCAAGTAATTGCTTCACACGGCCTGCACTGCAGGCTTGTGTCCGCCACGGACAAAAAAACGCCAGTGCATGCACTGGCGTTTTTGTTTGCCTGACCGGATCAATGATTACGGTAGTCTGCCGGATTGGCGGCAATGGCCTTGCCGGCATGTTCGTCGGCAGCCTTGCGCTGGGCATCGCTTTGGCTCATTTGCTGTTCATAACGCTTGAGGACATCCTTGTCCGGACGGCTGCGTACATCGCTGTCGGCCATGGCAACGGCGACCAGAGCATTGGAAACAACAACAGCCAGCATCAATTTTTTCAACATGATTCACTCCATTCATTAAGCATGAATGCAAGCATTAACAGCCACGCGTCATAAAAAATATTCAATTTTTTTGATGACAATTCGCCATGAATACGTAGAATTACTTTGCTAGTATTGGCTTATTTACTTGCATCGGGTTGGTGAAGTGAATATTAAACGCGATAAATTCCCATTCATAGCGAAATGATCTGAACAGTTCATTCAATAATTTTGAACATGAAATTATCCCTTGATGCCCTGCTGGTTCTGGATGCCATCGACCGTAACGGCAGCTTTGCCGCAGCTGCGGACGAGCTGCACCGCGTCACCTCTGCGGTAAGCTATGTCATCCAGAAACTGGAACAGGACCTTGATATCACGCTGTTCGACCGCAGCGGTCACCGCGCCCGACTTACCCCTGCGGGTGAACTGCTGCTGCGCGACGGACGCTACCTGCTGGATGCCGCACGCAGTGTCGAACACCGGCTGCAACAACAGGCAGCAGGCTGGGAAAGCGAGCTGGTCATCACCATTGGCGACCTCATTCCGTTCGAACAGCTCATTCCGCTGATCCAGCGCTTTGACGAATTGGGCAGCGGCACCCAGCTGCGCTTTAACCGCGAAGTATTTGGCGGTATCTGGGATGCCTTGTATGACGCGCGTGCCGATCTGGTACTGGGAGCACCGGGACATCCACCGGCCGGGGATTACTTCTTCCGTGAAATTGGCTCCATCGACTTTGCGTTTCTGGTCAGCCCGAATCACCCGCTGGCCAGCGCGGCAGAACCGCTGGCGGCCCATACACTGCGACAGCACCGCATCATTTCGCTGGGAGACACCTCGCGCCGCCTGCCCACCCGCACTGCTGGAATTCTGGATGGCCAGGACGTCCTCACCGTCCACACCCTGGATGCCAAACTGGCCTTGATGGTGGCAGGGCTCGGAATCGGCTATTTGCCACGCATGCTTGCCACGCCTTATCTGCAAAGTGGCCAACTTGTGGAAAAATCACTGAAGGAAAAACGTAGTTGCACCAAAATGTTCTATGCCTGGAAAGAAGAATGCCCAGGCAAGGCACTTGGCTGGTTTATCAACAATCTTGGTCTTGCCGTTCAGAACAGGCAATTGCTCATTTAAGGCCCACCCATGTTTCAGCCTCACGGCACCACACCTCAACTGCACTGGACCTGCCAGCGATTGCTGGCAGCCGGTTTGCCGTGCCAGGTGCCGGAGGAAAGCCCGCTGTGGCTGCCACCTGACTGGGAAGGCTATCTTGCGGAAAACTGCTGGCTGGATCTGGCAACAGACGACAGCCAGGCACTGGCGGCGCGCAGCGAACACTGCCGCCAGCATGGCAAGCAACTGGTGGAAATTTGTGCCAGCTGGCAGCCACAAGGCGAAGTACTGGGCTTCATGCTGTTGTGCGGCAGCAGCACACCACTCTCTCCTGCTGCCGTGCAGTGGCTGGATCATTGCGCTCCGCTGGCCGGGGCCTGGCTACACTGCGGCCCCTCTGGCAGTGCGCGCTACACCCATCATGTAATGCAAGCCTTGCAACACGCCTGGCAACTGGCATGGCAGCAATCTCCTCCGACAGCAAACCCGCAACTGCTCGATTGGGAAGCACTGATGCAGCAGCAATGGCAAATCGCTGACAAACTGTTGCAGCTTTCGCAGGCTTATCTGCGCAGCCACGGCATTGCGCCAGATACCGCTGACAGCGCCTCAGTGCGCCAACGCTTTGCCCTGCCACACGCCAGCCAGACGCACTTTGCCGCCAATCTGGCCCTGCTGATTGTGCTGGCCATGCAGCAACGCGACACCTTGCATGACATCTTGCAGCAGGTGTTTACTGCCTTACAGCCAAAACAGCCACCCAAAGCGGACTGAGCAAACAAAAAAACCCGCCAGATGGCGGGTTTTCAGGCTGCAGACAAAGCATTGATGCATTTGTACTGGACCCGGCAAAGCCGGGCCTTCCGATTAAGCACTATATTCCGCAGCCTTCCCATCCAATCCCTATCCCCCCGCCCTTACCTTGTAAGGGAGCCTCGCTTTCCTTTCTGAAAGCGAGAGAGGGGTTTTAATCTGATAAAAAAACCCGCCAGATGGCGGGTTTTTATCGTTCAGCCAAGCTGGATCAGGCAGCAGGTGTAGCAGCAGCCGGCTTTTTGCGGCTTACTGCAGCAGCGGTAGCCTTGGCTTGCTTGCTGGCAGCTTCCACGCTGGCTTCAGCAATTTCAGCGCTTACTTTCTTGGCGGTCTTGGACACGCTTTCAAAAGCGGCGTTGGAGCTGGTGACCAGGGTCTTCAGTGCAGAAACTGCAACATCGGAACCTGCCGGTGCGTTTTTGGACAGGCGATCCAGATTGGTCAGCAACAGCTTGTTCTGTTCTGCCAGTTGCTCTTCCACAAAAGTGGTCAGTTCGCCCTGGGTGGCAACGGCAACATCGTACACTTCACGTGCCACGCTGAATGCCTGGTCCAGGCTGGGTTGTGCCAGACTGGTTTGCAGTTCGGCAAATGCCTTCGGGTCCTTCACTTCGGTCAATGCCTTGAAATGCTTGGCATTGCTGTCCAGCAGCTTGCGGGTCAGTTCCAGCTGCAGGCTGGCGAAGCGTTCGGCACCGGCCAGAACGATGGAGGACAGGCGAACGGCTTTGTCAAATTGCGCCTGGCCGAGAGCAGAGAATTCTTGGGTATTGGTAAACATGGCTACTCCTGGAAATGTCGATATACAACTCAGCTTTACAGTCACAACAACCGTTTCGCCGCCGATGCTGCACAGCAGCAAACGTAATTTAACCAAAGCAGCGTATGCGGTCAAGAAAATGTTGCAGCGCACAATCAGCTAAACAGCTATTTTGTATGTGTTTTTACAACAGCAACATTCCAAAAGCATTACAGTTGCAAGACTATTTCCTGGCGCTGGCGTCAACGATTTTTTTTGCAGCGCAAAATGCAGGCCCCTTACCGCATGCAGATTGATTCAGCGCCATTGAAAGGGGCAGTGCAAGCCAGTAAACTCGCTCCATAGAAGAAATCTATTTATATAAAGCCTACCCATGAGCTCTGCGGCCAACGCCTTTGACATCAAATCTGCCAGCCTCGATCTGCTGGCCCTGATTCTCCACACGGACAATCTGGAAGAACTCACCACCGCCCTGGATGCCCGCTTCGGTCCGGCCGGTGATGCACCGGCCGAAGCCTTTTTGCTGGATGTGGAAGGCCTGCCGCAAGCTGCCGACACCGAATACGGCCGGCTGCTGCCCATGCTCAGCCGTCATGGCATCCGCGTGGTTGCCCTGCGTCATCCGGAAACATCCATGGCGGAAGTGGCCAGCCGCTACGGCCTGGCTTATGTGCGTGGCGTAACCCCGGCCCGCTCCACCCAAAGCAGCAGCGAAAGCCAGAACAAACCGGCAGAAGCCGCCGCCGTGGTGGCACCGCCGCCCGGCACCATGATCGTGGACCGGCCGGTACGTGCCGGCCAGCAGATTTACGCCCGTGGCTGCGATCTGGTGGTACTGGCCATGGTGAGCGCCGGTGCCGAAGTGATTGCTGATGGCAACATCCATGTTTACGCGCCGCTGCGTGGCCGTGCGCTGGCTGGTGCACGGGGCAATACCGCCGCACGCATTTTTGTACGCAGCATGGAAGCCGAACTGGTTTCCATTGCCGGCGTCTATCGCACTATCGAACAGGCCTTGCCGGAGAGCATCAAGGGCAAGCCGACCCAGATTCAACTTGAGAACGAGCGCCTGGTCATGACCGCGCTTGGCGAATAATTCACATCAAAGGATTTACCGTGGCAAAAATCATCGTCGTGACTTCCGGCAAAGGTGGTGTCGGCAAAACCACCACCAGTGCCAGCTTTGCCTCCGGCCTGGCCCTGCGCGGCCACAAGACCGTGGTGATCGACTTTGACGTCGGCCTGCGCAACCTGGACCTGATCATGGGTTGCGAACGCCGCGTGGTATACGACCTGATCAATGTGGTGAATGGCGAAGCCTCGCTGAACCAGGCCCTGATCAAGGACAAGAACTGCGACAACCTGTACATCATTCCGGCCTCGCAAACCCGCGACAAGGATGCCCTGTCGCAGGAAGGCGTGGAAAAGGTACTGAAGGATCTGGCCGACAGCGGCTTTGAGTACATTGTGTGCGACTCCCCGGCCGGTATCGAAAAAGGCGCACTGATGGCACTGTACTTTGCCGATGAAGCGCTGATCGTCACCAACCCGGAAGTCTCTTCGGTACGCGACTCCGACCGTATCCTGGGCATTCTGGCCTCCAAATCGCGCCGCGCCGAACAAGGTGGCGAGCCGGTGAAAGAGCACCTGCTGATTACCCGCTACTCCCCTGCCCGCGTGGACAAGGGCGAAATGCTGTCGGTGGATGACGTGAAGGAAATCCTGCGCGTGCCGCTGATCGGCGTGATTCCGGAATCGCAAACCGTACTGCAAGCCTCCAACTCCGGTACCCCTGCCATTCATCTGAAGGGCAGCGACGTAGCCGAAGCCTATTCGGACGTGATTGCACGTTTCCTGGGCGAAGATCGCCCCATGCGCTTCCTTGATGCACCCAAAGTGGGTTTGCTCAAGCGCCTGTTCGGAGGTTAAACCATGTCCCTTATCGACATCCTGTTCGGCAAACGACAGAAAACCGCTGCCATTGCCAGAGAGCGTCTGCAGATCATCCTGGCGCATGAGCGCAATGGCCGCAGCGCACCGGACTATCTGCCCGCCCTGCAGCGCGAGCTGATGGAGGTGATCTCCAAGTACGTGTCGGTCAATCTGGACGATATCAAGGTACAGGTGGAGCGCCAGGACGACTTCGAAGTACTGGAAGTGAATATCGTACTGCCGGAGCATCAACGCTAAACCATGACGCTGACCGAACTCCGCTACATCGTGGCCGTGGCGCGCGAGCGCCATTTTGGTCGCGCCGCACAAAGCTGCTTTGTCAGCCAGCCCACTCTGTCCATCGCCATCAAGAAGCTGGAAGACGAACTGGGCATCACCCTGTTCGAGCGTGGTGGCCAGGAAGTGGCGGTGACGGAAATTGGTGAACGCATCATCGAGCAATCACAGCGCGTGCTGGAGGAAGCCGAAACCGTCAAGCGACTGGCCGGCGAACACCAGAACGAGCTGGTGGGGCCGCTCAAGCTGGGTGTGATCTTCACCATCAGCCCCTACTTGCTGCCACGGCTGATTCCGGCGCTACGCATTCTGGCACCGGACATGCCGCTGATCCTGGAAGAGAACTACACCGCGCGTCTGGCAGAAATGCTCAAGCGCGGTGAAGTGGACGCCATCATCGTGGCCGACCCGTTCGAAGAAGCCGGTACGGTGGCCTGGCCGCTGTATGACGAGCCCTTTGTGGTGGCCACGCCCAAGGGACATCCCTGGGAGAAGCAGGACTGTGTCAATGCCAGCCAGCTGACCGACGAAAGCGTGCTGCTGCTGACCCAGGGCAACTGCTTCCGTGATCAGGTGTTGCAGGCATGCAGCGAACTGGCCAGCAAGCAAAACCACCACTCGGGCCTGGCCAGCACCTTGCAGGGCAGCTCGCTCAACACCATCCGCCACATGGTGGCCAGCGGCATGGGGGTGACGGTGATGCCATCCACCTCCATCGGCCCCGGCGATGACAGCCTGTTGTCGGTAGTCCCCTTCGAGGCTCCGGCACCCGAGCGCCGGGTCCTGCTGGTGACCCGCAAGCAGTTCTTCCGTAAAAAGGCGGTGGAAACCCTGCAACAGGCCGTGTTCCGGTCCGGTCTTCCTGGAGTGACCATGCTGGAAGGCGCAGGGCCGATAGGCAGCTGAAACCAGCCAACTGCAGCAAGAAAAAAGCCGCTCTTCTTGAGCGGCTTTTGCTTGTCTGCCAGCAACATTCTCAGGCGTCAGCCCTGCGTACCAGCTGAGCCAGTCGCGCGATACCCTCTTCAATCCGTTCTGGTACTGCGTGGCTGAAATTGAGCCGCAAATGTCCAATGCCATCTTCCGGATCGGGGTAGAACGGCTCGCCCGGCATGAAGGCGACATTACACTCCGCCAGCGCCACTTTCAGCAGCTCGCGGGTGTCTTGCGGACGCTTCAGCGTCAGCCAGAAGAACAGCCCACCCTTGGGAACCTGCCAGTCTGCCAGATCGGCAAAATGCTTTTCCAGCGCAAGCTGCATGGCATCGCGGCCAACGCGGTAGGTATCGCGCAAGGATTGCAGGTGAGCCGGGAAATCAGGGCTGGCCAGTTGCCGGGCAATGAACCACTGACCGGGACGATTGCTGTGCAGGTCGGTGGATTGCTTGAGCTTGACCAGATGCGGGTAGAGTTCCGGCGAGGCAATCAGATAACCTACGCGCAAGCCCGGTGCCAGGGTCTTGGAGAAGGAACCGGCATAAATCCACGGCGTGTTCTTCAGGTGGCTCACCAGCGGTGCCGGTGCTTCGCCATCGTAGGACAGTGCGCGGTACGGATCATCCTCGTAAACCGGCAGGCCATGGCTGTCGATCACCTCGGCCAGTGCACGGCGGTTTTCCTCGCTGTAACAGGCACCGGACGGGTTCTGGAAGCTGGGAATCAGATAGGTCAGCCGCGGCTTGGCCGTACGCAGGGCCTGATCCAGCTTGTCCGGCGACAGCTGGCCGTTTTCCTGTGCCACGGCGGTGATTTTGGCACCGAACAGCTTGAATGACTGCAAGGCGGCCAGATAGGTGGGGCCTTCGGTCACCAGCGGTGTACCCGGGTCGATGAACAGCTTGGACGCAAGGTCGATAGCCTGTTGCGAGCCGGACAGCACCAGCACCTGCTGGACAGTACAGTCCAGCCCCATCTTGCGCGCCTGGGCTGCAATCAGCTCACGCAGTTCCGGTTCACCCTCGGTCGTGCCATATTGCGCCAGTGATTGCGGCATGCCGGTAAAGTCCAGCTTGGGCAGACAGCTGGCTGCCGGCAGGCCACCGGCAAAGGAAATGACTTCAGGGCGCTGTGCCGCGGCCAGAATTTCGCGGATCAGCGAACCCATCAGTCGTTCGATACGTTCTGAAAACATGGTAATCTCCCTGATTGTCACATCAGTATGTCAACCATATCGCCGTGGCCGAGGGTGGTAAGCCTACGGAAGCGGAGCTCCTGTAGCAGTGTTGTTGTTGGGCTGCTACCGCCATATGGTTTACTGCTGTGCCAATCCAACGAACAATAAACGTCAATTTTTTTGACCTAATTTACCCCTAGGCGGGGAAGTCGTCAACATGCCTGACACTGATAGCTCGATTGACCTGCGCGCGGCGATGGAAGTGTTCTTCCATGCCTACAAGGCGTTTACCGCCAAGCCGGATGAAATACTGGCCCGCCGTGGCCTGGCCCGCGTTCATCACCGCATCCTGTTCTTTGTGGCCCGCTATCCCGGCCTGTCGGTCAAGGACCTGCTGGGCGCGCTGGATGTCACCAAGCAGGCCATCAACATGCCCTTGCGCCAGCTGGTGGAAATGGGGCTGATTGCCAGCGTGGCGGCCAGCCACGACAAGCGGGTGAAGCAACTGTCGCTGACCAGCGAAGGACGCAAGCTGGAAGAAGCCCTGCACAAGGAGCAAGCCCGCCTGCTCAGCCAGGCGTTCAGCCGCATTGGCGACACCGCCACTCGCGACTGGATGGCGGTCAACAGCCAGCTGGCTGGCCGTCAGGAGCCAGACGAAGGCAAGCACTAGGGACAATACGCAGCCCCGGACGCAAAAAAGCCCGTGCAAACTGCACGGGCTTTTGCTTGTGACCAAACCCGGTGGGTTCAGCTGATTTTCTCGTAGCGCACTTCCAGGATCTCGATATCCTCATCGCCATCCGGCCCGCGAAACAGCACGGTGTCGCCTTCGCGCGCCTTGATCAGAGTGCGGGCAATCGGTGAAATCCAGCTGATATGGCCACGCGACAGATCGATTTCATCCACTCCGACAATACGCAGCAATTGCTCGCTGCCATCGCCGCGCTCAATCAGCACGGTGGCGGAGAAAAACACCTGATCTGTCGCCTCACGGGCTTCCGGGTCCACCACTTCGGCCAGCTCCAGCCGCTTGGTCAAAAAGCGGATGCGGCGGTCGATTTCGCGCAAGCGGCGCTTGCCGTACAGATAGTCGCCGTTTTCCGAGCGATCGCCATTGCTGGCAGCCCAGTTGACGATCTGCACCACTTCCGGCCTTTCCTTGTTGACCAGCTGGTACAGCTCGTCCTTCAGCCGCAACCAGCCACCGGGGGTGATGTAGTTCTTGCTGGACGCGGGCAGCCGCTGTTCGGCTGGCAGATCGTCTTCTGCTTCGTCGTTTTCTCGGGTAAATGCCTTGCTCATGCGAATCTTCCAGCCTTGGGTTGCAGTCCGCTTGCCAAAAGCGGTACGGCAGGTTCATCAAGCCATTATTTGTGCGGCGGCAACAGCCATTCCTGGCAATACATCAGCAGGTTTTTCGGCCGCAGTTTCAGCTGCTGCAACTGCTGATAGTCCAGCCACAGCAAATGATACTGGTTGTCCTCGGTCATGCGCGCCAGTTCCGGCCCGCCCAGGCGCAGCGTGCCACGAAACTTGCTGGCCAGGAAGACATGCTCGATACGCCCCTTGTGCTCCAGCACATCCAGCTGTTCGGCCAGCCAGACATTCAGCCCGGTTTCCTCGCGCGTCTCTCGCACCGCGGCCATGGCCGGGGTTTCGCCAGACTTGATGGTGCCACCGGGCAGGACATAGTATTCCTTGCCATTCTTGATGCGCTGCATCATCAACAGCCTGCCATCCTGGATGATGACTACCGAGGCACGCGGACCGCGCTTGCCTGCCAGCAAGCGGGCAGCTGCCCCGGGCAGGGTTGCCTGCTGCCTGCCTTGATGCGACACGTCGTCAGAATGCAAAACGGGTGACCGCAAGGCAGCCACCCATTTGCCTGCACGCGTCGCCAGTGCCGTCAGCGACGGCCAATGGCGGCGGCTCACTCGCCCTTGCTGCCGCGGGTTTTCTTGCGGCCGGTCATGGTGAGGTCAGACCATTTCATCACCGCAGCCACTTCGGCTTCGTTCAGTTCGTAGAACTGACCGCGCTTAAGGCGCGGGGGCAGGCCCAGGTTGCCAAAGCGGACGCGGATCAGACGGCTGACAGTGAGGCCGAAGTGTTCGAACATGCGACGCACTTCGCGGTTACGCCCTTCCTTGATCACCACGTTGTACCACTGGTTGGCACCTTCTTCGGCACCACCGCGCTGGAATACGCGCTGGAAGGCAGCCGGGCCGTCTTCCAGCTCGACACCGGCGGTCATTTCCTTGGCGATTTCCGGGGTCAGCTCGCCCAGCACGCGCACCGCGTATTCACGCTCCACTTCGAAGCTGGGGTGCATCATGCGGTTGGCCAGTTCACCGCTGGTGGTGATCAGCAACAGGCCGGAAGTGTTGACGTCCAGACGGCCGATGGCCACCCAGCGGCTGCTCTTGGCCTGTGGCAGGCGGTCGAACACGCTGACACGGCCTTCCGGATCGTCACGCGAAACGATTTCGCCTTCCTGCTTGTGGTACATGATGACGCGCGGCAGACGGTCAGCCCATTTGAGCTTGATCACGTCGCCCTTGGCGGTGACGCGGTCTTCCGGGCCGACACGGTCGCCCAGATTGGCTTTTTTGCCATTGACCATCACCAGGCCGGCTTCAATCCACTCTTCCATCTCGCGACGGGAGCCAACACCAGATGCCGACAGCGCCTTTTGCAGACGTACCGGTTCAATCTGTTCCTTGTCGAGGCGTACCTCGCGCAGCCGCTTGGACTTTTCTTTCACGTCCTGACTCGGGCTGCGCAGACGCAACTTTTTTGCCTTGATTACCAGCGACTTGCCTTCTGCACGCGGTTTGCCCGCGGCGGGAGCACGACGCTGTTCGCGCGGGCTTTGTTCACCATCGGCCACCGGCATGGCGGCATTCTTGTTGCCAAAGCGGCGCTCGTGTTGCAGGGCTTCGCCACCTTCAGCTTGCAGGCGCTCGGCCTTTTCCTGACGACGGGCAGCCTGTTGCTGGCGATTGTTTTCCGACTGGTTGCGCTTGCCGGTGCCTGCGGGCTTGGCCTGCACTTCGCCACGGCGGTTCACGGTTTCCTTGCGGCGGTTGCTGGCCGGTTTTTTCGGCTCGGCCACATTACCGTTGGGTTCGCCGTTTTCATCACGCGGCAGGCCACGGGCCTGGCGTTGCAATTCCATTTGTGCCAGTTCGGCACGGCTCATCTTGAACAGCGGTGCGCTTTCGTGCGGGGCGGCACCGGCTTGCGGCTGCATCAGGTTGCCATAGGCATCGCGCGGTGCCGGGCGGCGACCTTGCGGCTTGCCACCAGCTTCTTGCGGGTTGCGCGGTTTGCTAAAGCCTCCCGGCTTGCCACGGCCTTGCTGCTGCGGGGCATTGCCACGTGCGGCGTCAGGCTGACGGCGCTGGCTGGTGCTTTCGCGGCCCTTTACACGCGCCACCGGCTGGCGGGCGTTGTTTTGTCCTTTGGTAGACATAAATCATGCTCTTTCAGTACGAGCGCACGGGCTACTCTGCCAGTGGCTCCAGATTGTCCGCCTCATCGTCGAGGGGGAGAGTGTCTTCGGCGTCTTCGCTGCCGATCTCTTGTGGCTGGGCATCGGGTATGACCAGTGTTCCCAAGTCTGCCAACGGTGGCAGATCCCTTAGCGAAACAAAGCCAAGATCATCCAGAAACTTGCGGGTGGTGGCATACAGCCCCGGCCGGCCGGGCACGTCCTTGTGCCCGATTACTTCAATCCAACCCCGCTCCAGCAGGGTTTGCATCACACTGGTGGATACCGACACGCCACGGATGGATTCGATATCACCACGGGTAACAGGTTGTTTGTAGGCGATAATCGCCAGGGTTTCCATCACGGCACGCGAATAACGCGGCGGTTTTTCGGGGTTCAGCCGTGACAGGTAGGGGGTGAATTCGGCCCGGGCGCGAAAGCGCCAGCCACTGGCCAGCTTCACCAGTTCCACACCGCGGCCACGCCAGTCAGCCTGGATGTCTTCCAGGATGTCGTTGAGCAGGGCTGCCTTGATGTCTTCGGTAAACAGCTTTTTGAGCTGGGATACCGACAAGGGTTCCGTCGCGGTCAACAATGCCGTTTCCAGCACGATCTTGAGATAGTTTAAGTCGGTGATGGTGGTCATCGGACCTGATATCGCCCGGCCCGGCTTGCGGGGTACGGGAGCGAAATACATTGCGCGGGGGAAGGCGCGGATTTTACATGAAATCCACGCGAGCGACACTGTCTATTCGTCCGCGACTGTGCTGTATGCAACAGTGGGCGGCATCAGTTGATGGCGATGCGCACATAGATGGGCTGATAGGCGGCGTCCTGGCTGACCTTGATCAGCCCTTCCTTCACCAGTTCCAGCACCGCGATGAAGTTGACCACCAGATGGGCCACGCCCTTGTCGACTTCGAACAGTTCCTCGAACGGCACGTATTCGCGCCCTGCCAGGTAGCGCAGGATCCAGCTCATCTGCTCGCGCACCGACAGCTCGTCCTTTTCCACCTTGTGGCTGCGCTTGTGTCTGGCGCGGGACAGGATGGCCAGCCAGGCCTGGCGCAGATCCACCGCGGCGACATCCGGTAGCCGCGCTTCTGCCCCCTGCTCGATCAATACCGCCAGCCAGGCAAAGTCGCGGTCGGCCTGCGGCAGCTTGTCCAGCTCCAGCGCTGCCAGCTTCATCTGTTCGTAGTCCAGCAGGCGACGCACCAGTTCGGCACGCGGGTCGTCCGGTTCGCCTTCTTCATCCAGCGGCGGGCGCGGCAGCAGCAGGCGCGACTTGATTTCAATCAGCAGCGCCGCCATCAGCAGGTATTCCGCCGCCAGCTCCAGCCGCTCGGCGCGCATGGCATCCACATAGCCCATGTACTGGCGGGTGATGTCGGCCATGGGGATATTCAGCACATCGAGGTTCTGCTTGCGGATGAGGTAGAGCAGCAAGTCCAGCGGGCCTTCGAAGCTTTCCAGAATCACCTGCAGGGCATCGGGCGGGATGAACAGGTCTTGTGGCACTTCCAGCACCGGCTGGCCAAACACATGGGCAATGGGCAGGCCGGCCGGCAATTCCGGCGCAGTCAGGGCAAAGTTGTCGGGCGAGGTCGGGGTACTCATGCGGCAGAGTTTACGCCAAGCGGGTGGGTTTTGACCCATTCCAGAAACAGCCGCGCCGGGCCGGACAGACTGACCTTGCGGTGATAGGCCAGCATGATGGTGCGCGAGGGTTCGTGCTCGGCCAGCGGCAGACGGCACAGCGTGCTGCTGATCATCACTTCCGGCAGCGCTGTCCAGCCCAGCCCCGCCTCTACCAGCATGCGCAGCGCTTCCAGATAATTGGACGGCTCACGCACGTCCAGCGGGGTGGCCTGTTGCTGGAACAGGTTTTCAATCAGCCGGCGGCAGCGGGTATTGCTGCCGGGCAACAGCGCGGGATAACGCGCCAGGTCCTGCAGGGTGAGGGAGTCCAGCAGTGCCAGCGGGTGCTGCCCGGCCACGGCAAAGCACAGTCTTTCCTCCAGCACCGCCACATAGTCCAGCGCCTGCTCGTGCAAGGGCGGTTCGGACATGAAGCCCAGTTCCAGCTCGCCCTGACACAAAAGCTTGTGGGTTTCGGCCGAGGTCTTGAAATCCACGGTGAGGTCGATGCCGGGATACTGGCGCACAAAATCGGCCAGCACGGGCTTGAGGTAATACAGACCGATGTGCTGGGTGGTAGCCAGATGCAGCTTGCCCACCTGGGCCGGTTGCAGGCTACGCAGCAGCTGGCTGGCCTGCTCGGCCTCGGCCAGAATACGCAGCGCATGCGGCAGGAAGGCGCGCCCGGCTTCGGTCAGTACCGTGCGGCGGCCGATGCGGTCGAACAATTCCACCCGCAGGCCATCCTCCAGGCTGCGGATGCGCTTGGACAGACCGGGCTGGGTGAGATGCAGGCAGTCGGCAGCGCGGGAAAACGAGGCTTCACGTGCGGCGGTGACAAAGGCCTTGAGGGCGGCTAGGTGAAAATCCATTCCAAATCATTATGGAAATGTCAAACAAATCCAACTTTTTGTTTGATCTTGATCTGGCTACTATACCAGCACCCTCCACACTCCGCCCCGAATTCATCACATGGGAAATCAGAATCTGCCCTGGATTCAGCCGCTGTCGCTGAACCGCCCGGCACAACCGCAGCTGGCTCGCGCCGTGGTCATGGTGCGCCCGGTCGACTTTGCCTTTAACGAACAGACCGGTGCCGACAATGTGTTCCAGCACCGGCTGAACCTGCCTGCCGCCGCCGTCACCGCCCAGGCCATGGCCGAGTTCGACGCCATGACCCGCCGTCTGCAAGACCACGGCCTGCGGGTAATGGTGCTGGAAAAGAGCCCGGACGGCATTCCCACCCCGGATGCGGTATTTCCCAACAACTGGTTCACCACCAGCGCCGATGGCAGCTTGCACATCTACCCCATGCACACGCCCAACCGCCGGCAGGAGAGGCGGGTGGAAGAACTGGCGCGGCTGTTGCTGCAGCATGATTACCAGATCAACCAGATCAGCTGGGTGGGCCACCCGTGGGAAGAAGAACTGATTCTGGAAGGCACCGGGGTGATGATTTTCGATCATGCCCGCCGCCGGGTGTATGCCGCCCGCTCGCAGCGCTGCCATCCGCTGGCGCTGTACCGCTATGCCCGCTTGCGCGGACTGGACGATGTGCAGTTGTTCGACACTGCCGACAGCCACGGCGTCCCCATCTATCACAGCAATGTGATGATGTCGGTGGGACAGGATATCGCAGTGATCTGCGCCGACAGCCTGTATCAGCCGGAACAACGCCAACGGGTGCTGGCCGCGCTGGAATCCACCCACGAGGTGATCCACATCAGTCATGAACAAGTGGAACAGCATTTCTGCGGCAATATCCTGCAACTGGCGGCACAGGACGGCACCCCGCTCTTGGCCATGTCGCAACGCGCCTGGAATGGCTTCACCCCGCAACAGCAACGGGTGCTGGAGCGTCACGGCCAGCCGGTAGTCAACCCCATCCCCACCATTGAAGCAGTCGGTGGCGGCAGTTGCCGCTGCATGCTGGCGGAGGTGTTTTTGCCTCGACTGGAGCACTAAGCAGCCAACAAAGCAAAATGCCACCTCCATGCCTCTTTGGCTCGCGCCAGACAATATGGCTGCGTGGTATGGCGGGGCTGCCCGCCAGCAGGCAAGGGGGCTGCCTCGCCAGCCCCCTTGCAACCCCAGGCGACCTCGACGGCCCGCGTATTTCCGCCTGTCCGACCACGGCCAAGGCGCCACCGAACTCGCGGCGCGCTATCGTCGCGCCGCTCAGACATGCGGTGGCTTAAAACCTTGCCCGTGGCCATTCAGTCGGCGCGTGCCAACGAGGGATCGGGCATATCGGTTCGAATCTCCACCTCCCGGCCACTCACCACCATATACGCACTCCGCGCTCCCCCAAATTTCTCGTAGTGAAAAAGCCGCATGAAACAGAATATGGCTATCAGTCTGGGGTAATCACCGCCCCCGGAAAATGAAAAAGCCGGAACTTCCGTTCCGGCCTTGTACTGCAAGCGCTGCCCAGGCTGAAGCTTTAGAAACCCAGCCCCATCGCAGCGCGCACGTCACCCATGGTTTCCTTGGCTACCTTCTCGGCGCGGCGGCAGCCTTCGAACACGATTTCCTTTACCCGGTCCGGATGGGTCAGGTATTGCTCGGCACGTTCGAACATCGGTTGCTGTTCGCGCAGTACGCCGTCAATCACCGGCTGCTTGCATTCCAGACAGCCGATGCCGGCGCTGGTACAGCCTTTTTTCACCCATTCGCGGGTGTCGTTGTCGCTGTACACCTGATGCAGCTGCCATACCGGGCATTTTTCCGGATTACCGGCATCGGTGCGGCGCACGCGGGCCGGGTCGGTCGGCATGGCCTTCACTTTTTTGCTCACCAGCTCCGGCGATTCGCGCATGGTAATGGTGTTGCCGTAGGACTTGGACATCTTCTGGCCATCCAGGCCCGGCATGCGCGAGGCGGCGGTCAGCTTGGCTTCCGGCTCCGGCAGGATGGTTTTGCCCTTGTTTTCCAGCCAGCCGGCCAGACGTTCGCGGTCGGCCACGCCCAGGTTCTGGCTGGCGGCCAGAATCTCGCGCGCAGCTTGCAGGGCTTCGGCATTGCCGTCTTGCAGATAGGCAGTACGTTGCTGCATGAACTGCTTGCCCTGCTTGCCGATTTTCTTGGCAGCGGCCTGGGCCAGTTCGTCGAAATTGGGTTCACGGCCAAACAGGTTGTTGAAGCGGCGAGCCACTTCGCGGGTCAGTTCGATATGCGGCACCTGGTCTTCGCCCACCGGCACCAGCCCGGCCTTGTACACCAGGATGTCAGCCGCCTGCAGCAGCGGGTAGCCGAGGAAGCCGTAGGTGCCCAGGTCCTTGGTGGACAGTTTTTCGATCTGGTCCTTGTAGGTGGGCACCCGTTCCAGCCAGGACAGCGGAGTCACCATGGACAGCGCCAGATGCAGTTCGGCATGCTGCGGCACTTTGGACTGGATGAACACGGTGGCCTTTTCCGGGTCGACACCAGCGGCCAGCCAGTCGATCACCATGTCCCAGATGCTCTTTTCGATGATGGCCACGTCGTCGTAATTGGTGGTGAGCGCATGCCAGTCGGCCACCATGAAGTAACAGTCGTGGCTGGATTGCAGCTCTACCCAGTTCTTGATGACGCCGTGGTAATGACCCAGGTGCAGGCTGCCCGTGGGGCGCATGCCGGAAAGGATGCGATTGGCAAACATGGTGTGATTTCCAGATGGTCCGGGAATGACACAGCCTGTGCCGGGCTGCGCATGCTGCTGCGCGGACGGTACAGGCTGTGTCGGCCACCGGGCAAGGCGGCCTCCCGCAAGTTAGAGAAACAGACTGAGCAGATGATACACCAGCTGGCGCAAGGGATTGAGCAGCGGCATCAGTGCGCCGGTAAACAGCAGCGCAATGAGGATCCACATGCCATAGGGCTCCAGCCGGGAATACTTGTAGGCCATGCCGGGTGGCAGCAGGCTTTCCACGATGCGGCCGCCATCCAGCGGCAGCAAGGGCAGCAGGTTGAGCACCATCAGCATCACGTTGATATTGATGCCGGCCTTGCTCATCAGCGCCAGCGGCTCGGTATAGCTGTTATCCATGACGATGGCCAGCTTGAACAGCAGCACCCAGATCACCGCCATGACAAAGTTGGAAAGCGGCCCGGCGGCAGCCACCCAGCGCATGCCCACGCGCGGATTGCGCAGCGCGCCGAAATTCACCGGCACCGGCTTGGCCCAGCCAAACAGCACGCCACCCATCATCAGCGATAACAGCGGCAGCAGCACCGTGCCCACCGGATCGATGTGCTTGAGCGGGTTCAGCGTCATGCGGCCCAGCATATAGGCCGTGGCATCGCCAAAACGTTTGGCCGCATAAGCATGCGCTGCTTCGTGCAGGGTAATGGCCAGCAAAACTGGCAAGGCATAAATGCTGATCTGCTGGATCAGTTGAGAGGTATCGCCCATGGCTTCTTTTTCAAATGAAAACGTTGATCCCCACTAGATGGGGGCAGGCACGGATGGTTCCAGTGCGGGTTTTACAGACCGAAGATGGCCGCGTCGCCCTTGCCCTGGCGCAGCAGTTCCACGCCATCGGTCATGTCAATCACCGTGGTGGGTTCGGTGCCGCACCAGCCACCGTCAATCACCGCATCCACCACGTGCTCCAGCCGCTCGCGGATTTCATACGGGTCGGTCAGTGCTTCCTCGTCGCCCGGCAACAGCAAGGTACAGGACAGGATGGGCTCGCCCAGCTCTTCCAGCAGCGCCAGTGCCACCTTGTGGTCCGGCACCCGCAGGCCGATGGTGGCGCGCTTGGGATGCAGGGTGCGGCGCGGCACTTCCTTGGTGGCTTGCAGGATGAAGGTGTAGCTGCCGGGCGTGGCGGCCTTGAGCTGGCGGAACTGGCTGTTGTCGACGCGGGCGTAGTTGGCCAGCTCGGACAGGTTGTGACACACCAGCGTCAGGTGGTGTTTGAGTTCGATCTGGCGGATGGCCAGAATGCGCTCCATCGCCTTCTTGTCGCCCAGCATGCAGCCCAGCGCGTAACAGGAGTCGGTGGGATACACCACCACCCCGCCATTACGCAGGATGTTGGCGGCTTCCCGGATCAGCCGCTGTTGCGGATTGTCCGGGTGAATCATGAAAAACTGTGCCATGTGTGTGCTTTAGTGTTGGTTTATGCCGCGCGCGGGGCGCGGATGATGCGTTCCTGCAGTGCCTGCCATACCGGCTGGCAGATGGGCGGCAGATCATCAGTACGGCCCACGTCGCGGCCACCTTCGCCCGGGGCATGGAAATCGCTGCCGGCGCTGGACAACAGGCCGTAACGCTGGGCAATCAGCGCAAACTTGTGCATGTCGTCCAGGCTGTGGCTGCCGCTGGCTACCTCGATGCCCTGGCCGCCAGCGTCCTTGAAGTCCAGAATCAGCCGCTCGATCAGGGTGCGGCCCATATCGTAACGGCCGGGATGGGCAATCACCGCCATGCCACCGGAGGCGACAATCCAGCCGACGGCATCGGCCAGCCGCGCCCATTCATGCGGCACATAACCCGGCTTGCCCGGCGTCAGGTATTTGCGGAACACCGTGCGCACGTCCTTGACCTCGCCGCTGTTCACCAGGAAACGGGCAAAGTGGGTACGGCCCACCATTTCCGGGTTTTCACACACCGCCATCGCGCCCTCGAAAGCGCCATGAATGCCGATACGGGCCAGCGAGTCGGACATTTCCTGTGCACGTTGCACCCGGCCATCGCGGATGGACTGCAAGCCCGCCTTGAGTGCCGCATGTTCCGGGTCTATCCCCAGCCCGACAATATGCACGGTGTGCTTGCCATTCCAGGTGACGGACACTTCCACGCCATTGAGGAAATCCACACCGTGGGCGGCAGCGGCGGCACGCGCATCGGCCAGACCGCGGGTGCAGTCGTGGTCGGTCAGCGCCACCAGCGTGGCTTCACGCTCTGCCGCGCGGGCAATCACTTCAGCCGGCGGCAGGGCGCCGTCCGAGGCATGTGAATGAAAATGCAGGTCAATGCTGGCCATGGCTTATTGTCCGTCCTTGTTGTGCCGCGCCTGCCAGGCGGCCAGCCGGCTGCGGTAGTCGCGCAGCTCGGCGTAATAGGTGTCGAGGATGCAGGGGTCGCAACCGCTGCCGCAACACATGTCGTCGGTGACTTCAAACGGCGGCTGCGGCATCGGGTCGTCATCCGGCGGCAGTTCGGCCTCGCTCATCAGGCCGCCACCACCGTGATGGTGAAACCGTCGCCGCTCACTACCTGACCGGGGCGGATCTTGCAGGTCTTGCGCAACTCCTGCACGCCATCCACGGCGACATTGCCCTCGGCAATGAAATGTTTGGCTTCGCCACCGGAAGCACACACGCTGCAGGTTTTCAGCAAATCGCACAGCGCGATGTAGTCATTACGCAAGGCAAAGGTTTCCTTCATTTTTACACATCCATTCTGGACAGGCTTGTGCACCGCTTGTGGACAAGGCCTGCAACTGTTTGAGCGAAAAGCAAAATCCGTCACTGCCCGTTTTTTAGGCAGTTGCCACCGGTTTTCCACCCGGCGGCGGGACAGGCCTGTGAGCGGCCTGTGGAAAAACAGGACAAGCCATTGAATGCCAAAGGCTTTGTGCCGGCTGACTATTTTTTAGGCAAACCATCAAGCCATTGTGGCAGTTGCCGGATGGCATGCCAGGCCTGCTGCAGACGTTGCTGTTCACTACCGTGCAGCAAGACCGGAACAATGCCCGCCGCCGCCAGCTCGGCCTGATACAAGCGCAGCAGCCAGTCGCGTTCCTGTGGATGGCTGCGCAGCGGATCGGGCTGCCAGGGTATGTCTGCCGCCGTCAGCAGGGTCAGCACATAGTCGTGCGGGCGGTAATGCTGCAACAAGGCGGGCGATACCTGCCCGAATGCCACTTCCGCCCATATCTTGCAGGTCAGCACCGTGGTATCGCAGATCAGCCAGTCGTGCTGCCGGGCCGCCACCTCCTCCGCTTGCAACTGCCCGTGGGCAATGGCTTCGATGTCGGACATCGCCACCTGGTAGGGGCGATTGGCGTAGTAGTCACGTGCATATTCCGTCACATGGACGGCGCGCATGCCTTGCGTCTGCATGCTGGCGGCCAGCTGGGCCGACAAGGTGCTCTTGCCGCAGGACTCCGGCCCGACCACGGCGATTCGGTGAATGATGCTCACGGCAAACCTGCTGCCAAAGAGTGTAATTATACGTCGGCTTGCCCCGCTGCCAGTAGTCTTGCCGACGTTTTGTGCCGGACAAAACGCTTTTCTCACCGTTGGCGGGGACAGCCCTGTGCGCGAGCTGTGGAAAACAGCGGCAAGTGGCTGATACCACAATGGCTTTTTGCCATTGCCTGTTTTTTAGGCAATCTTTTGATCCCCATCAGTTGTTCACTTGCAGGCGGCCATCCCTCCGGTTTTCCCGTCTGGCCGGCATTTTTACACACCAGCCGGGGAAAGCCTTGTGCACGGTCTGTGGGCAAATTGGCTAAGTACATGATCCGGCTGTCCTTTTCCACACTGCCTGTTTTTTAGGCAATCCACGCAACTGCTGGCCGGTACCACCATTTAACTGTCCTGCCATGGCCTAGCATGGGCAAAAACCCAGCGAAATGCAGGCCAGACAAGGGTTTTACACACCACGCGGGGACAGGCTTGTGCATCGCCTGTGGGCAAGTGGGGCAAGTGCATGAATCCGCGACATTTTTTGTTGATTGCTTATTTTTTAGGCAAAGCCGCTTCTTGTGGATGAGGCTGGTCCGGCGCAGCAGCACAAGCGGCGTGGCTGCTGTTTTTACACAAGCAGCGGGGACAGGCTTGTGTGTGGACTGTGGACAAGACAGCTAAGTCACTGAGATTGAAACGACTTTGCAACACTGCCTGTTTTTTGAGCAATAGCCGTAGTTTTCCACGCCAGCCGTGTACCGCCATGTGGAGGGGATGTGGATAAATGCGGCAAATCATTGAAGATACAGGAAAATTCAACACCGCTTATTTTTTAGTCAATTCCCACACTACTGCAGCAATAAAAAAGGCGTGCCATTGGCACGCCTTGCATGGCTGAACAATATGCGCTGTTAGCTGCTCTCGCCCATCAGCACCGTGGACAATTGCTGACGCAGGGCATCACCACGCAGGCCTTGCGACAGCAACACCAGCAGCTTGGCCGTAGCCGCCTCCGGCGTGAGGTCGGCACCGGCAATGGCACCGGCACGGGCCAGCGGCTGGCTGGCGGCATAGGCACCTACTTCCACCGCGCCATGCACCACCTGGCTGATATTCAGGACTGCACCGCCACGGGCACTGAGCGCCGCCACACCATCCAGCAATACCGGGTCGGCCGGGGTATTGCCATTGCCATAGCTCATCAGCACCGCGGCATCCAGATCGCCCTCCCGCATGGCCTGCCCGGCCAGCGTGCTGGCATAGCCCGGTGTCAGGAAGAAAGTAGCCAGCTTGAGCGAAACATCCAGCGCCACCGGCTGGAAAGGCTGGCTGGCACGCAGCCAGTACTGGCGCTGCCAGTGGGCCTGAATGCCAAAGCTGGCCAGCGCCGGGGCATTGGGGCTGTCAAAACCGGCAAAGCTGGCGGCATCCAGCTTGCGGGCACGGCAGCCACGCAGCAGCAGGCGGTTGAAGGCGATGCACACTTCGTGCAAATCCGGCTGGCTGGCGGCTTCCAGCGCATCGGCCAGATTGCTCCAGCCATCCGAACGCGGATGGACCAGCGGCAGTTGCGCACCGGTGACAATCACCGGCTTGGCCAGGCCTTGCAGGGCAAAGGCCAGCACGCTGGCGGTGTAGGCCATGGTGTCTGTGCCATGAATCACCACAAAGCCGTCGTAGGCGGCATAGCGGGTGGCCAGATCGTCAATCAGCTGCTGCCACTGGGCCGGGACAATGGCGGAAGAGTCGATCAGCTGCGGGTATTCCACCACGTCAAAGTCCAGTGCCGGGGTGCGGAAGCGCTCCAGCAGGCGCGGCAGCAGGCCGGGAACGGGGGCCAGGCCCTCCGGGGTGTGGTCCATGCCGATGGTGCCACCGGTATAGAGGATGAGCAGGCGGGTCATGGTTGCATCCTTGGTCAACATCAAACAGCCGGCATGGTAGCGCAAAACCCGGTTGGCTGCGGCATCGCTGCAATGACAAAACCCCCGCAACAGCATGGCTGTGACGGGGGCTGGCAGGTAGTAAACAGCTTAGCGCAGTGCCTGGCGAATGGCGTCATCCACCGCATGCTGGGCCATGCCGATCTGACCAATGATGAAGTGCTGCAAACCACGCAGATAGGGGTCGTCCTCTTCATGGCTGGCATCCTGCCTGGCCTTGTCCAGCAGGCGCAGGGCCTGGTGGAAACGGTCGTCCGGGCGGTATTCGGCATCCGGCGGCAGGCGCTGGAAGGGGTTCTTGCCATCATCGATGGCCGCATCGTGCATGGCATGCAGGGCCTGGTTGATGGCGTCCACCGCACGGTGTTCGCCCTGCTCTACCTGCGGTTGATCCGGGCGGGCCAGCAGATCACGCGCCAGACGCAGGTCGGTCATGGCATGCATGTAGTAAGGGTGTTCATCCGGGTGCCAGTGGTGCTGCTCGAAGCGCCAGGGCATGCCTTCGTGCCAGTCCTGGCGCATGTCCGGGTGCCAGCCATTATCGTGCCAGTCGTCAGCCTGTGCCGCCGAAGCAGCCAGCAGGGCCGAACCGGCCAGCAGCAGGGTTGCCAGTGTTTTTTTCAAGGTAGACATCGTGATCTCCCAGGGTTGCAAGCGGGTTTATTGTTGTTGCAGTGCGTCAGGAAAACGGTGGGCTCAGAACCGAGAACAAAACCTCGCAGAGCTCCCGGGCCAAGGCACGCCGCCGCAGACAGTACATGGGGTACGACAAGGCGGCGCAACGCTGGAGCGGGGGTTTTGTTATCGGGTCTTAGCGCAAGGCGTCGGCAATGGCCTGCTGGGTGGCGCGGTGTGCATCATCGATATGATGCAGGATGCGGCCTTGCAGATCGCGCACCCAGGGGTCGTCTTCGCGATGGCTGGCATCACGACGCGCCTGTTCCAGCAATTGCAGGGCCTGATGGAATCGATCAGTCGGGTTCAGGCGCGCATCCGGGGCCGGAATCTGCCAGGGGTTCTTGCCATCCTGAATGGAGGCCTGGCTCATTTCCTTCAGCGCGGCGTCAATGGCACCGACAGCCCAGCGCTCATCATCCTGTACCGGCTGTACATCCGGCCGTGCCAGCAAGGCGCGCGCCTGGCGCAAATCGCTCATCGCATGAGCGTAATAAGGATGTTCGGCCGGGTTCCAGCGCACCGCGACAGGGGCCTGGACCGTGACCGGCACCGGCTTGTAGACGACCTGAGTACGAGTCGGAGTCACGACACAAGCAGTCAGGCTGCTGACAGAAGCGGCCAGCAACAGCCAGCCGGCCAGACGATGGACTCGGGTTTTCATCAGGATTCTCCAGTGTTGTTATCGTGCTTGCAGCATGCACCGCACACCGGCTAGCGTCTGTTGCCCTGCTGTATCACTTGGTAAGCGTTTGTAAGAAAACTGTGTGCAATTGTTAATTCATGCCTTTTTCGCGCTGAAAACCAGCCATTCAGGCCAATGGCATGGTGATATGGCGCTGCACACGGCTCAGGCCAGCGGCTGGCTGTCCACCGTCACGCGGATGGCATCGTGCCGCCAGTATTCGATATCGCAGTCGATGATGCGCTGCTGCTGGTCGTAATTGATGCGGGCAATGCGCAAGATGGGCGAGCCATCGGCCAGCATCAGCGCCTGCGCCACCGCACCACGCGCCGCCGTGGGGGTGATGTCAAAGCGCGAGCGGCTGTAATGGAGGCCGTAATGCTGCTGGTAGAGTTCGGTGAGGGATTGCGACAAATCCTCGCGCATGATGCCGGGAAAGCATTCCGGCTTCAGGTAATGCTCGACATACAGCACTACCCGGCCATCCAGGCTGCGCTGGCGGCAGATTTGCAACACCCGCGCCAGCGCGGGCAATTGCAGACGCTGGCTGATTTCCGGTGCCGCCACCATGCTGCGCGATGACAGCACGCGGGTATCCACCCGCCGTTGCTGCTGTTGCACCATCTGCTGGAAATGGCCACGGTATTGCGGGTTGTACTCCAGCCGCGGCGGGGCCACAAACCAGCCGCGCCGCTCTTCGCGGTAAATGCAGCCTTCCGCCTCCAGCGCCAGCAAGGCGTCCTTCAGGGTGATGCGAGTGGTATCAAACAGCTGCGACAAAGTGCGTTCTGCCGGTAATTTGCTGCCCGGTGGCAGCAGGCCACCGGCCATCTGCGCCAGCAAGGACTGTCGTATTTGGGCCACCTGGGTCTGATTATTTTCTGTTGCCATGATCTGGACTAGTCCACGTTGATTGCGCTACCGCTTAGTGTTTAGCAGAGCTGTATGACAGCCGCACGACAGCATGTCGGTTTCTGGCCAGAACAGGTCGATCCCAAGACTTCATGCAACTGACACGCAACTGAAACTTGCCGCACATCATCTCGTCATCTGCACTGCCTAAGATCGCCCTGCTCAATTGACCTAGTCCAAAGGATCGTCCCAATGAACAAGAAGCTGATGGCCGCAGTTGTTTTGTCCGCACTGAGTGTTGGTGCTTCCGCTGTGCATGCACAGGATCTGAACAGCCTGATCAAGGCGGCAAAGCAGGAAGGTGAACTCACCACCATCGCCCTGCCGCATGACTGGTGTGGTTATGGCGACCTGCTGGCCGGCTTCAAGGCCAAGTACGGCATCAAGGTAAACGAACTGAACCCGGATGCCGGTTCCGGTGACGAGGTCGAGGCCATCAAGGCCAACAAGGGCAACAAGGGCCCGCAAGCGCCGGACGTGATCGACGTTGGCCTGTCCTTTGGCCCGCAAGCCAAGGAAGCCGGCCTGATCCAGCCGTACAAGGTATCCACCTGGAACAGCATTCCGGCCGAAGTGAAGGACAAGGACGGCTACTGGTACGGCGATTACTACGGCGTACTGGCTTTCGAAGTGAACACCGACATCATCAAGAAGGTACCGGCTGACTGGGCCGACCTCCTGAAGCCGGAATACAAGAATGCCGTGGCGCTGGCCGGTGACCCGCGCACTGCCAACCAGGCCATCATGGGCGTGTACGCTGCCGGCCTGTCGCAAGCAGGCGGCAACCCGGCCAAGGCTGCCGACGCTGGCCTGAAGTTCTTCTCGCAACTGAACAAGAATGGCAACTTTGTGCCAGTGATCGGCAAGGCGGCCTCGCTGGCGCAGGGCACCACCCCCATCATCGTGCGCTGGGACTACAACGCCCTGGCCGACCGCGACACCCTGAAGGGCAACCCGAAAGTGGCCGTGGTGGTACCGAAGACCGGCGTGGTGGCCGGCGTGTACGTACAGGCCATCAGCGCCTACGCCCCGCACCCGAACGCCGCCAAGCTGTGGATGGAATACCTGTACTCCGACGAAGGCCAACTGGGCTGGCTGAAGGGCTACTGCCACCCCAGCCGCTTCAACGACCTGGCTGCCCGCAAGAAAGTCCCGGCTGACCTGCTGTCCAAGCTGCCGGCCGCAGCCAACTACAAGAAGGCCGTGTTCCCCACGCTGGAACAGCAGGAGGTCTACAAGGCCACCATCACCAAGCAGTGGGACAGCGTAGTGGGCAGCAACGTCAAGTAAGCCCGACCTGCTGATTTGTCTTTCCGTCATGGCCGCTACGGCGGCCATGACGTTTACCCCATCCTGTCACCGGGACAGACCCGACCTGCCCACCAGGCAGCACAACAGCACGGCAGACCCCCTGCCCATGCCGGGCTTCCCCATTTTTACGAGGCTGCACCACGGATGCCTACTTCACCCGATACCGTCACACACTGCCCGCCCGAGGCCGGACAGGCTCGCAAGAGACTGGCACCGTCTGCCCTGAACTGGCTGGGCGTGGTGCCGTTTTTCCTGTTTGCCCTGCTGTTTCTCATCCTGCCCACCGCCACGCTGATGATAGGCGCGTTCCAGGATGCCAACGGCCATTTCACCCTGGGCAATATTGCCAAACTGTTTGACGACAGCATTCTGTCGGCCTACTGGATCAGCTTTGAAGTCAGCGCGGCGTCCGCACTGGGTGGCAGCCTGATCGGTCTGTTGCTGGCGCTGGCGGCCATTCAGGGCGGCCTGCCCGCCTGGATTCGCCCCACGCTGATGACCTTCTCCGGCGTGGCGTCCAACTTTGCCGGTATTCCGCTGTCGTTTGCCTTTTTGTCCACGCTGGGCCGCATGGGTCTGGTGACGGTCCTGCTGCGCAACTATGCCGACTTCGACCTCTACAGCACCGGCTTTTCCATCCTCAGCTTCATCGGCCTGACGCTGACGTATCTGTATTTCCAGATTCCGCTGATGGTGCTGATTGTCACCCCGGCCATTGACGGCCTGCGTGCCGAATGGCGCGAAGCCTGCGAAAGCCTGGGCGGCAGCAGCGTCGCCTACTGGTGGCATATTGCCCTGCCCATTCTGTGGCCCAGCATCCTGGGCTCCACCCTGCTGCTGTTCGCCAATGCCTTTGGCGCGGTAGCCACTGCTTACGCACTGACCGGCAGCTCGCTCAATATCGTGCCCATCCTGCTGTATGCACAGATTCGTGGTGATGTGCTGCACGACCAGAACCTGGGCTATGCACTGGCACTGGGCATGATTGTGGTGACCGGCCTGTCCAATGCCGGCTATATCTGGCTGCGCAGCCGCGCCGAAAGGGGGCGTGAATGAAATCGACATCGCGACTGGGCGCCTGGGTGGCCATTGCCATCGGCACCATTTACTTTTTGCTACCGCTGATTGCCACTTTCGAGTTCAGCCTGAAAATGAACCGCGACGGCTACAGCTTTGAAGCCTACAAGGTGGTGCTGTCCGACCCCGGCTTTCAGGCCACATTCGGCTACTCCACGCTGATGGCGGTGCTTACCATCATCGTCGGCATTTTGCTGGTGGTGCCGACGGCCTACTGGATTCAGCTGAAGCTGCCACGCCTGCGTCCGCTGGTGGAGTTCATCACCCTGCTGCCGCTGGTGATTCCGGCCATTGTCATCGTGTTCGGCTACCTCAAGCTGTACAACAGCAGCGCCTGGCTGCCCTTGACCGGCAATGACCGCGCCACCGACTTTTTGCTGATGTGCAGCTACGTCACGCTGGCCCTGCCCTATCTGTACCGCTCGATCGACGCCGGCCTGCGCGCCATTGATGTACGCACCCTGACCGAAGCGGCCGAGAGCCTGGGTGCCAGCTGGCCCAGCATCCTGCTGCAGGTGATTTTCCCGAATGTGAAGTCGGCCATCCTGTCCGGTGCCTTTCTTACCTTCGCGGTAGTGATTGGCGAATTCACCATGGCTAGCCTGCTGGGCCGCCCGGCCTTTGGCCCTTACCTGCAACTGATCGGTGCCAACCGCGCTTACGAGCCCTCGGCACTGGCCATCATCGCCTTCCTGGTGACCTGGGCCTCGATGGGGCTGATCCAGGTATTCGCCCGCAATGCCCGCCCGGCCCGCAAGACGGCCTGAGCCCAGACAGAATCCAAGGAAAACCACATGGCTTACCTCACCATCAATAATCTGCACAAACGCTTTGACGACCATGTCGTGGTTCACGACTTCAACATGAGCATCGAGCAGGGCGAGTTCGTCACCTTCCTCGGCCCGTCCGGCTGCGGCAAAACCACTGTGCTGCGCATGATTGCCGGTTTTGAAACCCCCACCTCCGGCCACATCCGCGTGGGTGGCGAGGACATCACCCACCAGTCACCGCAAAAGCGCGGCATCGGCATGGTGTTCCAGAGCTATGCGCTGTTTCCCAATATGAACGTGACGCAGAACATCGGCTTTGGCCTGAAAATGCGCAAATGCGATGGCGCGGAGATTGCCCGCAAGGTGGCGGAAGTCATCAAGCTGGTGGAACTCTCCGGCAAGGAAAACCACTATCCGCACGAACTGTCCGGCGGGCAGCGTCAGCGAGTGGCACTGGCGCGCGCGCTGGTGGTGGAGCCGCGCATCCTGCTGCTGGACGAACCGCTGTCGGCACTGGATGCCCGCATCCGCAAGAACCTGCGCGAGCAGATTCGCGACATCCAGCGCCGTCTGGGCCTGACCACCATTTTCGTCACCCACGATCAGGAAGAAGCGCTCACCATGTCCGACCGCATCTTCGTGATGAACCAGGGCCGGGTGGAACAGGAAGGCCGCGCCGAAATGGTGTACACCGAACCGGCCACCGAATTCGTGGCCCGCTTCATGGGCAATTACAATCTGCTGGGCGCTGCAGAGACACAGCGCCTGCTGGGCCTGAACATCAACGGCCACATGGCCATCCGCCCGGAATCCATCCACGTGCTGGATGCACACAGCCAGCAGGCCGACACGCTGGCCGGCACCATCCGCCAGCACCAGTTGCTGGGCAATATCATTCGTTACCAGATTGAAAGCGCGGGCGTCACCCTGCAAGTGGACCGGCTGAACCGCACCGCCAGCGACCTGATGCCGGCCGGCACCGAAGTGCGCCTGCAAATCAGCCGCGACGACATGCGCGAGGTGCGTTGATGCTGGCCATTTTCGATCTGGACGACACCCTCACCGACGGCGACAGCTCCAGCCTGTGGTTGCAGTTCATGGTGCAACATGGTCTGGCCGCCGCCGACATGCTGCCGCGCGAGGCCGAGCTGATGGCAGCCTACCGCCGCGGCGAATTGCGCATGGAGGACTACATGGACTTCACCCTGCAACCGATGCAGGGACGCAGCGTGGAGGAAGTGGCCGAGTGGGTGGAGCGTTTCATTGCCGACATCATCGCCCCCATCGTGTTCGATCAGGCACGCGACACGCTGGCACGCTACAAGGCCGAGGGGCGCACCCTGCTGGTGATCTCCGCCACCGGCGAACATCTGGTGGGGCCGATCTCGCGCTTTCTGGGGGCGGATGATTTCCTGGCCATCCAGCTGGCCACCGAGGCGGGTTGCTACACCGGCCACACGCATGGCGTGATGACTTATCAGCAGGGCAAGGTGATCCGCCTGCAACAATGGCTGCAACAACATGGCCAGAGCCTGGCGGGGAGCCACGGTTACAGCGACTCCATCAACGATGTGCCGCTGCTGCAGGCGGTGGATGTGGCTTACACGGTGAATGCCGACCCCAAGCTGGCCGCCGTGGCGGCACAGCAGGGCTGGCAGCCCTTGTTCTGGTCCCGCCAGACGCAGCCAGCCACATGAAAAACGGCCCTTGCAAGGGCCGTTTTTGCTTGTACAGAGCATGGATCAGGGCCGGAATCCACCGCGCTCCATGCACTTTTCGTAGCGGCCATCCACCCGTTTGGCAAACCATTCCGTCGTCAGCTGGTGGGTGAACTTGGGGCTGATCAGCACGATCTGCGGGATGATCTGGCGCGGTGCTGCCTTGCCGGACTGGTCGGCCAGCGCAAACACCCGCTTGTAGACTTCAGTCTGGCTGAACGCCGCCAGTTTTTCCTGCCGCAGATCGCGTGCCACCTCGTCCGGGCTCATGCGCAAGCGCCCGGCCAGGCCGTTGAGTGCGCGCTGGGTGTCGCTGGTGGCACCGGACAGCACGCGGTTCATCTTGTCGCTGTACAGCATGATGTCGCCATCCAGCGCCAGCTTCTGCCCGGACAGGTGCTGCACCGCCTGCTGGAAGGCGGCATTGCGGCTGGCGTAACGCCCGGCGTTGTAGTCGGCAAAGCGGTACACCATGTCCGGATAGCTGATGGGGTATTGCAGCAGGATGGCGGTGCCGAAATACACACTGCCGCGCAGGCTGAATACTTCGTCACGCAAGCTGGTATAGCTGTAGGGGTAAGGCCAGGCGCGCACCTGGGTTTCGGCAAAGGCCACGCTCACCTGCATGGGCCCGCCATCGCGGATGGGGTTCTTGTGTTCGAAGATGGTCTGGCCGAACGGCAGTTCGCGGATCATGTCTTCAAACAGCGCATTCATCTGCTTCTTGGTGCGCAAGGCATTCACCCGTTCCTTGTAGGTCTGGCCATTGGGAGATTTCTTCAGCATGGCCGCATCCACCACCAGCGAGGGGATGAAATACTTCTGCCGCCGCTCTTCAATCTGCCCCCAGACAATCTTCGACAGATTGGGGACCACCGGATCGGGGTTGAAGCCGGACTCCTGCTCGGCCACTGCCAGTACCGCGCAGAAGTATTGTGGCGCATACGGAATCTTCAGATGGCTGAAGGCGGTCATGATGTCGCCATGCCATTCGCGCCGCGCCGGAATGCCACGCGGCAGCAGCTTGTCCAGCAAGGCGCTGCCTTCCTGCTCGTTGGCATAGGCCGGTTGCAGCGGCAAGGGCACCGGCTTGCTGACGGGGGCAACAAGCGGAGCAGGCGTCACCGGTTTGACCACGGGGGCGGGCAACAGGCTTTGCGGGTCCGGCATCGGGGCCGGGCGCAACACAGGCGCAGGAGCGGGAACAGGCTGGGCCACCGGGGCCACCGTGGCAGCACAACCGGTCAAGCCCAGTAATGCCGCCACCGACAGATAACGGTACATGCAAAAGTCCTTCAAGAACGTCCTGCCGGAATGCGGACGCCGGAATCGTGATGGTGCCATGCCGGAGCATGGCCGTGTGCATCAGTGTTTGATTTTGTGGCTGGGCGCCGGGGTGGGCAAAAAGCCCTGGCTCAGCAAATGGAATACCAGCCAGCCCAATGCGCAAATCCCCACCAGGGCGGCCAGGCCCAGCAGGACTTTCACCAGCAAGGCCATGCGCGGCGAGCTCAGCAGCCCGTCCGCACGCGGCGGCTTGGGCGTTGCAGGAGAACGGGCGGAGACCGGCACTGCGACGTCGGTGGCGCTATCCGCAGCCTGTGTCGCAGTGTCAGCCTGCGCTTCGCCGGCAGGCTCAGCGACGACAAGCGGGGTATCCGAGGGGGCATCCGGCACGCTCAAGGACGGTGCAGCCGGTGACTCGGCCAGTGAGGGAAGCGCTGCCGCCTGGACGGTAGTCTCGGCTACGCTGCCCGCCTCGCCGATGCGCGCCAGACGGCCGGTGAGGCCATCCAGCCATCCCAGTGGCGGAGGTGGCGTCAGTCCGGGCGCACGCTCGCGGATGATGCGGCTTTCCACCAGCACGAATACCACGCACAGCAGCGGCACCACCACTTGCAAGGCCGGGGCCTGGGTATTCACCCAGTCCAGCACCAGCGGGTCGCTCACCGCCAGCTGCCCGGCCACCCAGGCCAGCAGGCTGGCACCCAATGGCAGCAGCAGCGGGTAATCATTCAGCAGACGGGCAATCAGCAGGCTGCCGTACATCAACAAGGGCACGCTGAACAGCAAGCCCAGAATCAGGTACAGCACACTGCCCTGCGCGGCGGCGGCCAGCGCCACCACATTGTCCAGACTCAGTACCAGGTCAGCCATCACCACCACCGACACCGCCGACCACAGCTGGCGGCTGTCCCCGGCATTGCCGGGCAGGCTGTCGGCCTCTTCATCGCCCAGCAACAGCTTGATGGCAATGCTGATCAGCAAGCCCGCGCCCAGCAGCTTGAGCAGCGGCACTTGCAGCAGGAAGCCCACCACCGTGGTAAGCAGCACCCGCAGCAAAATGGCAAAACCGGTACCCAGCAACACGGCCTTGCGCATCAGCTGCGGCGGCAGCGAACGGCAGGCCATCGCAATGACCAGCGCATTGTCGCCACTCAGAATCAGGTCCAGCATGAACACTTGCAGTGTCATTCCCAGTGCCTGCATCAAACCATCCAGCTCCATCACACCCTTTCCATTGCAATCTGGCCTGCCGCCTCAGGCAGCCAGCGCACCGGTGATACCGGCAAACAGGCCCAGCCCACCGGCCAGCACAAACAGCACCGCCACCAGCACGGCATACGGCCCTTGCAGACGCAAACCGACGGGCAGCTCACTGCGTGCCAGCCGGTACAGAAAACACAACACCAGCGGTAACAACAGCGCATTGAGCACCCCGGTGGCAATCGACAGCCGTACCAGGCTGGGGCTGATGGCCACCACGGCAGCGGCCAGCAGCAGCATCAGGGCGAAGGCTGCATAAAACCAGGGGGCTGCACGCGGATGTTCGGCCAGCGCATGATGCCGCCCGCCCAGCTCACCCAACGCCCAGGCGGCGGACAGGCATACCACGATGGTCGCCACCAGCGCACCGCCACTCAGTGCCAGCGCAAACAGCAGCCGACCGGCTACCGGCCCCAGCGCCGCACCAAAGGCGGTGGCCAGCTCCGGGATGGTATCCAGCAATACCGCGCCATGCCCGGCAAACACCGAAGCCGCGGCAATCAGCACGGCGGCGGTGATCAGCTGGCACAGCACGGCCCCCAGCATGGTGTCCATGCGTGCAGCGCGCAGGTCGGCCAGGTTCAGTCCCTTGTCGATCAGCGCGGACTGTTGATAGAACACGGTCCACGGCATCACGCTGCTGCCCAGGTTTGCCGCCAGCAAATACAGGTAACTGCTGTCGTGCAAGGGTAGCTGCAATAACTGCTGGCGAATGTGGGACCACTGCGGCCAGGCGCGCCAGGCCATCCACAGGAAGGCCAGCTCGGCCACCCCCAGCAGCATGGCCATGCGTTCCACCTGGCGGTAACTGCCACTGGCCACCATCAGGAAAATCAACAGCGCCAGCACCGCGACGCTCTGCCATACCGGCACGCCGTACAACTGCGCCACGCCGGACAGTCCGCTCATTTCGGTAAGCAGCGCGCCAAAGCAGCTGAGTATCAAGGCCGTAGTGGACAGCCGCGCCCAGCCACGGCCAAAGCGTTGCAGCACCAGTTCGCCATAGCCCTTGCCGCTGGACAGTGCCAGCCGCACCGTCAGCTCCTGCACCATGAACAACAGCGGAATGATGAGAAACTGCAACAGCAGCAAGCGATAGCCCCATTGCGCACCGCTTTGCGCTGCAGTCAGCACGCTGCCGGCATCGGTATCAGCCAGCATCACCACCAGCCCCGGCCCCAGGGTGGCGGCCAGCCTTTGCAGGCGGCCAAGCTGTAGTGGTGCAAGCGTGCGCAAGGTGCTGGCCAGCTGGCTCATGGTTTGCTGCTGGCCGGGCCGTTGCGGAAGTCATGCAGCAAGGCGGAATCCGGTGTCAGCAACAGTGTAGGGGCCGAATCCGACAGCGCCTGACGGTAAGTCTGCAAGGAGCGGTAGAACTTGTAGAACTTGGGGTCCTTGCTGAAGGCTGCCGCCAGGATGCGGTTGGCCTGGGCATCGCCCTCGCCGTGGATGATGGCGCTCTGGCGCTGGGCCTCGGACAGGATGACCGTGCGTTCGCCTTCGGCCTTGGCCTGGATTTCCTGCGCCCATTGCGCGCCTTGCGCCCGCAGCTCCTTGGCCTCCTGCTGACGTGCCGACTTCATGCGGTCGTAAATGGCCTGGCTGGTTTCCAGCGGCAGGTCGGCACGGTGCAGACGCACCTCAGTAACTTCAATGCCCAGGGTGCCGGCGCGGGTGGCGGTTTCCTGCTGGATCTGCTGCACGATGCGGGTGCGTTCCCCTGACAGCAAGGCCTTGAGCGGTACCTTGCCCAGCTCGCGCCGCAGCGAGGTGCTCACCAGCTGGGTCAGCTGCAGGCGTGCCTGATCCTCGGTACGCAGCGCCTGGTAAAAACGTAGCGGGTTGGCAATGCGGTAACGGGTATAGGTTTCCACTTCCACCCGTTTTTCATCACCCAGGATGATCTGCTCCGGCGGCGGAGCCAGCGTTTGCAGGCGCACATCATAAAACTGCAAGCTGTCCACCAGCGGCAGCTTGAACTTGAGGCCGGGCTCGGCATCCACGTCGATAGGCGCACCCAGGCGGATGATCAGGCCCTTTTGCCCCTCGCTGAGGGTGTAGAAGGAAGACGACAGCAGCCACACGGCCGCCAGTGCGGCCACAATGCCCGCACCCTTGTAGGAAGTAGCCATCAACGCGTCTCCTTGGCAGGCTTGGCCTTGTCTTTGTCCTGCAACTGCAACAGCGGCAGCACGCCGCCATTACCGCCCTTGCCGGAGGAATCCACCACCACCTTGCTGGCCTTCTTAAGCACTTCGTCCATGCTGTCCAGATAGAGCCGCCAGGCGGTGACATCCTTGGCCTGGGCATAGCTCTGGTACACCGAATCAAAACGCTTGGCTTCGCCCTGCGCCAGGTTCACCACCTGGCTCTGATAGGCCTGCGCTTCCTGCAGGATGCGCGCTGCATCGCCACGCGCCTTGGGCAGGATGTCGTTGCTGTAAGCCTGGGCTTCGTTGCGGGCGCGCTCCTGGTCGGCACGGGCGCGCTGCACATCGTTGAAGGCGTCGATGACCGCGGCTGGCGGGTCTACCCGTTGCAGTTGCACCTGGGTGACCAGAATGCCGCTTTGCGCCTGGTCCAGCCGGGTTTGCAGCAGTTCACGGGTTTCATCGGCCACTTGCTGGCGACGGTTGGACATCACCGCCTGAATCGGCGTGCGCGACACCACCTCGCGCATGGCGCTTTCCGCAGCAATGCGCAGCGAGGTTTCCGGGTTGTTCACCTTGAACAAAAACTGCCCGGCGTCCTTGATGCGCCAGAACACCACGCCATCGGCTTCGACAATGTTTTCGTCACCGGTCAGCATCTGCTTGTCGCGCGGGTCGGTGGATTCGCCCGTCACTCCGTCGTACAGGTTGGACAGTTTCAGTTGCTTGATCTGGGTAACCTTGGGCAGCAGCACGGTTTCAATCGGCCACGGCAGGTGGTAATGCAAACCGGCTTGCGTGGTATCCACCCAGCGGCCCAGGCGCAGCACCACGCCCTGCTCGTCCGGCTGTACCTTGTAGATGCCGGCCATGATCCAGCCGGTGGCCAGCAGGCCACCCAGCAGCAGCAAGCCCTTGCCGCGCATGCCCATTACATCCAGATAATAATCCACCCGCTGCGTCCAGCTGATACGCGGCGCGCCCTGTGTTGCCGCTTGACCGGCTTCGTCTTGTTGCACTGCTTTGCCTTTCTTGTTGCGGGCCCGCCCCGCACTTGCCGACTGCCTTGTTGCTGCTTGCTTCACCCCGAATGTCTACAATGCAGCATGGTTATTGGCGGATGACATCCCTGTCCGCTTGCCAAGGTTATAACCAGGTGCTGATGGCCAGACCGATGCCACCCAGGGCCGAAACCAGGGATAGCGACAGCAGCCAGCGCCGCTGCTTCCGCCATCACCCACTCCCTGTTCGCCCGGCTGTCGCCTTGCAGCCAGCCGTTTTATTCCGCAAGCATGGCCGGCATGCTCGCGCGCGAACCCCTGTCAATCAAGTGGGTTTGTGTGCAGTTTTTGTATCAGACGCTGCGTGCCTGCAAGCAGCCCAGGCCAGCGCTGCACGGATACACAAGCGACTACCCAGCCAGAGAAAAGCCGGTTACAATGCACCACTTCGCGGGCGTCGTATAATGGTAATACCCAAGCTTCCCAAGCTTGTGCCGTGGGTTCGATTCCCATCGCCCGCTCCAGATTCGCAAAAAGCCATTGAATTTCAGTAAGCTACTGATCCTCAATGGCTTTTTTCATTGCTGGCTTCCATGGGTATTACACATGACTGAGAAAACCATGCCCCAAGCAGTACATGTTGTACGCCGATGTTTGGTCCAGGCCTTCCGTCTTTGCATTGCCTCTGATCGCTAGATCATCATTAACAGCAAGAACAAGATCACCTTCTCTGGCTGAAAACCCGAAAGATGCCGCCAAATGCACAAGGCTCAGATCCTGAAGCACGGCTGCCAGTCTTGGTGGCAAGGACGGCACAAAAGAGGCCCCGGGAACAAATGAAAGTAACCCGCTCATACGCACTGCTGTTCATCGTCTTGAATACCTTGGTCGCAGCCTGGCTATCCAGCCCCTGCTCCCCATACATATGGTCGCTAAAGGGGACTAAGGTTGCGGCGCTTGCTATCACCTTCGCCCTCGCTCTTGTAGCTTTGCTGATTGTGATCATGAAGATGGCAATCGAGGATATGAAACGAACACAGACCATACCCACACCGCTTTTCCTGTCGGGATGTGCTTCGCTGGTTTTCTTCAAGCTAACCGCGAGTATGGCAGCCAACGCCTGTGGCCATTAAGTGCGCAGCCAGGGTGGCTCCATGACCAGCCACAAGGTCGAACAAGCCGCATGTCCTCGACTTGCTCAGACGACACAGCAAGCATCTGATGCCTGACCTGCCTTCCTCCTGTCCTCAGTGCTCGCCAAAAATGGCAGGCGCTTCAGCGCGCACCAGATCGATAAAACGACGCAAGCGGGCCGGATAGAAACGGGCATAGGGATACACCAGGCTGACCGGTAGCGGTGCGGCCTGCCATTTGGGTGCCAGCTGGATCAACTGCCCTTGCTCCAGGTATTCGGTCATCACCCAGCGCGAGCCGATTCCGACACCTACCCCCTGCAGGGCCGCACTGCGCAAGGCATAGAGGCTGTCGGTGCTGAAACGCGGGCGGATCTGGATGCGCTTGTGCCTGCCCGTCTCCGAGTGGGTCAACTGCACCTCGTTGCGGTAAAAGGTGCGCAGGGCCAGCCAGGGCAGCGCCGCCAGCTCGGCCGCGTCTTGCGGTATCGGCTGGCCATCAAGCAAGGAAGGCGCTGCCACCACAATGCGCGGCACCTGGGCCAGTGGCAGGGCAACCAGCCCTGGGTCGGTCACTTCTCCCACCTGTATCGCACAGTCGATACCGGCGGCAATGTAGTCCTGAATGGCCCGGTCATCATGCAGCAGCCATTCCACCGACATGCCGGCATGCTGCTGCAGATAGCTGGCCAGCGGGCCGATCAGGCGTTCCTGGCCAAAGGCGTGCGGCACGATCACGCGCAGCACGCCCTCTGGCTCTTCCCTGGCCCCTTTGAGTTCGGATTCAAAACGCGCCCAGCCAGCCAGCAGCTCCTTGGCGCGCTCATAGCAGCGCTCGCCATCCTGGGTCAGCCGCATGGTGTGGGTGGTACGTTGCAGCAGGCGCAATCCCAGCGAACGCTCCAGCATTTGCAGCCGGCGGCTGATGGTGGGCTGGGTCGTGCCCAGTTGCAGCGCAGCTGCGGACAGGCTGCCCGCCTCGACAATTTTCAGAAAGGTCAGCATCAGCTCGATGCGCTCTCCGGTTCCTGCTTGCAAGGGCATGCTTGTCCGCAGCGGACTGCCCGGTTCTTGTATGTCATCCATCATGGTCAGCCTTGCACTGTCATACATAATACGTATAACAGATCTTCAATCCACGTGCCTACCCATGCACAGCACACACAGCCATGATGTCACGGTCATCACTTGATTCATGAGGCTGCACATGTCTTCCACCAAAGTCCTGCCACATCCGGTGGCTCCGTCGGTCACACCGGCCCAATCTCACGCCCTGCCCCGCTCGCTGATCGGGCTGATGGCCACCGGTGCCGGGCTGTCGGTTGCTTCCCTTTACTACAGCCAGCCCATGCTGGGCGTACTGGCTGGCGATATCGGTGCGTCCGGTCAGGCCACCGGCCTGGTGCCCACCCTGACGCAGCTGGGATACGCGCTGGGTATCTTGCTGCTGGCCCCGCTGGGGGACCGCCATGACCGGCACAACATCATGCTGATCAAGGCTGCCGTGCTGGTGCTGGCCTTGCTGCTGGCCGGGCTGTCGCCTTCGCTGGCGGTATTGCTGCCGGCTTCGCTGCTGATCGGCCTGAGCGCAACACTGGCCCAGGACATCGTACCGGTTGCCGCCACGCTGGCCGCCGAGGCTGAGCGTGGCAAGGTGGTGGGCACCGTGATGACCGGCTTGCTGACAGGCATCCTGCTGTCGCGGGTCATCAGCGGAGTGGTGGCCGAGCAATACGGCTGGCGGGCCATGTTCTTCATTGCCGCTGCCAGCATCCTGTGCATCGGCCTGGCCATCCGCCGTTACCTGCCGCGCTTTCAGCCCAGCACGACACTGCCCTATCACGCCTTGCTCGGCTCGCTGCTTGGCCTGTGGCGCCAGCACCGTGCCCTGCGCCGTGCGGCCATTGCGCAAGGGCTGCTGTCGGTTGGCTTCAGCGCATTCTGGTCCACGCTGGCCATCATGCTGCACGCAAGCCCCTTCCATATGGGTAGTGCCGCTGCCGGCGCGTTTGGCCTGGCCGGTGCCGCCGGGGCGCTGGCTGCACCGCTGGCCGGTCATCTGGCGGATCGCAAGGGGCCGGAGGTGGTCACCCGCGCCGGTGCAGCTCTGGCTGCCATGGCCTTTGTCATGCTGAGCCTCGCACCCATGCTGTCGCTGAACACGCAGCTTGGCCTGCTGGCAGCTGGCGCAGTGCTGTTCGACCTTGGCGTGCAAGCCAGCCTGATCGCCCATCAGGCCGTCATCTACCGGATTGACCCGGCGGCACGCAGCCGACTGAATGCTGTACTGTTTGTCTGCATGTTCATCGGCATGTCGCTGGGTTCGGTATTGGCTAGTATGTTGCTGGCCGGGTATGGCTGGAGTGCGGTCACCGGCTTTGCTGCGCTGGCATCCTTGCTGGCCTTGCTGGTGCGGTGCCGGAGGTAAGCATCTGGCCACAGCGTGTTGTCGGCAAATCCGATGACAGCCAGTGCAGGACAGTGGGGGTAGTCTCTGGCGTTTCCCCACCTTTGGTGACTGGAGCGCGCCGATGCAAACTGTACATGCCCCCCCGCCTTTGCAACTGTGGTTAAACCTCTCGGTCAATATCGGCCCCGAAATGGCAGTGGGTAATACGGAGGATGGTTACCGCTGCCTGTACCCGATCACCGGTGGCGTGGTGCACGGGCCGGATGGCCTGTCGGGCCGGGTATTGCCGGGTGGATTCGACAATTACCTGCAGCGCGCGGACGGGGTTGGCATCATGGATGCCCGCTATGCCGTGCAGCTGGATGATGGTGCAGTGCTGCTGGTGCATAACCGGGGTTTCCTGCATCTGTCACCCGCAGGCGCAGCGCTGGAACGCAACGGGGTATGGCCGGTTCCGGCTGAGTTGTACCACTGCCGTTGCCAGCCGGAAATCAGGACTGGCGCAGGCCCCCATCACTGGGTCAACCATCAGGTTTTTGTCGGGACAGTGCATTATCCGCTGGCCGACCGGGTGGACATTGCCATCTACCGGCTGGCTTGAAAAAACAGCCGCCTCGCGCTGGCGAGGCGGGCTGCTGCAGCATGCTCAGAAGGCGTAGATGAACTGGGTGGCCAGAATGTCGTTATTGCGTGACAGACTGCCATCGCTGCGCTGGAACACCGCATTGCTGGCAAAGTCATGGCGGTATTCCAGCTTCACCGTCATTTTGTCCGCCGGGTAGAACAGCAAATCCAGCGCGATGTCACTGCGGTTAGTCCCCTTGCAATCCATACCGTTGTTGCTGGAAGCATTCAGGCATTGCTGGTCCACGCCCCAGCCGCTGGTGGGATTGATGCTGGCCGTGTTGCCGCTCAGGCCATACAGGATGCCGCTGCCACCTCCACCGTTGCGGCTGTTGTTCAGGTAGTCCACCCGCACCACCGTGCCCACCTTGCCCAGCCAGTCGGTATTCCACTTTTTGGCCGCCAGCAAGGAGAAGCCATACCATTGCGCCATGCCGCCATTCCAGGCGGCGTGCGCCTGCTGGCCGTAATCCAGCTGGGCGTTGTACTGGATGTCCGACCAGGTATAGGTCAGGTCAGCTTCGGCATAAAAGTAGCGGCCAAAGGGCGATGTCAGATTGCATTGATAGCCGAAACCACTGGTGCAACTGGATGGTGTGTAGATAGTCTGGCGGCCGATATTGGCGGAAAAGCCCAGGTCCAGCGAGCTGGTGTACTGGTAGTCCACCCGCGCCGCCAGCGTGGGGGTGCTGTTACTGTTGCTGCGCCCGTTCTGGCTGACGATGGAACCGGCTGACTTGAGCTGTTCATTGGCCAGCATAAACTGCCACAGCGTCTGGTAGTTGTTGGTGAACAGCTTGTAGTTCATGCCCAGATAGGATGCCGGTTCACTGAAGTCGAACAGCAGGTTGTGGGTGAGGGTCTGGGTCAGATTGGCCGGATTGGGCTCATAGCCAGCCAGACTGGGTAGCAGGCCCAGTTGCAGGGTGCCGGTGGAACTGAGCGGCAGGTTGACATTGGCCTGGTTGAAAATGCTGTTGGTCAGGCCGCCGCCTTCACTGCTGAAGCTGGCACCGCTGCCGCGGTCCGGCTGGATGACCAGCTCCACGCTGGGGGCCTCCGGCCCCACGCCAAAGGTTTTCTTGATGTCCAGATACACATCGCCCAGATTGCTGTCGTAATAGTTATAAGCGCTGTTCTTGTTGAGAAAGCGGAAACCGGCAGAGTTGCTGTTGCGGTTGTACAGGAACATCGGGTCAACAAAACCGCTTACGCTCAGGCCGGCAATCGGCCCGGTTTGTGCCGCTTCGCTCAGCGTGTCTACCTTGATCTTGAGGCTGTTGACGGTTTGCTGCAGGGTTTCCGGCTCCTCGCTTTCGCTTGCTGTTGGCGCATTGCCAGTACTTGCTGCGGTGTTGTTGCTGCCCAGTTGCTGTTGCAGGTTTTGTACTTGCTGCTGCAGCAGCGGAATCTGGGCATTACTTTGCTGCAGGGCCTTTACCTGTTGCTCCAGTGCCTCCAGTTTTTGCAGCAGGGCGGTGCTGCTGTCGCTACCGGCGTGCGCCATCACCGGCAGGGCCATGACGGCCATGGCGATCAGTCTTCTTTGCATGATGTTTACCCCGAATGGCTAAGCGATGGCGTTCAGTGGGTTTTCAGTTCCTGCCACAAGCGGGTTTCCAGCCGCATGATTTCGGTAGGCAGGGCACGCACGGTAAACAGCTTTTTCATTTCGGCGGCGCTGGGGTAAACCGTCGGGTCGGACAGTACTTCCGGCCGGATCAACGGCTTGGCCGCCGGTACTGCGCTGGGGTAGAAGGTTTCGTTGCTCAGTGCCGCGGCCTCGTTGGGCGAAATCACATGGTTGATCCATTTCATCGCGGCATCGACATTGGGGGCAGTCTTGGGAACAGCCATCACGTCGAACCAGATCACGCTGCCTTCCTTGGGCAGGATGTACTGGATGGTGTAAGGCTTGTGCGCGGCCTGGGCGGCAATGCGGGCGGTGTTGATATCACCGGAATAACCGAAGGCCATGCAGATATCGCCACTGGCCAGGTCTGTGCCATAGCTGCTGGAATTGAACTGGCCGATATAGGGCCGGATGGTTTTCAGCAGCTTGAACACTTCCTGGTAATCGGCCGGATTGGTACTCAGCGGATTCTTTTTCAGGTAGTGCAAGCCCATGCCGAACATGTCCACCGGCGAATCCAGTACCGACACGCCACACTTGGACAGTTTGGCCATGTATTTGGGGTCGAACAGCATGTCCCAGGTATTGAGCGGCACGCCCTTGCCCAGTACGGACTCCACTTTTTGCAGATTGATGCCGATGCCGTCGGTGCCCCAGTTCAGCGGCACCCCGTATTGATTACCAGGGTCGCTGCCTTCCAGAATCTTCATCAATGCCGGGTCCAGCTTCGCCAGATTGGGAATCTTGCTCTTGTCCAGCTTGCGGAACATGCCGGCCTGCAACTGGCGGCCAAAGTAGGCATCGGACGGGACGACAACGTCGTAACCGGAATTACCCACCAGCAGCTTGCTCATCAGGGTGTCATTGCTGTCGAACTCCTGATAGCGCACCTTGATGCCGGTCTGCTTGAGGAAGTTGGCATTGCTGTCCTTGGCCAGGCTATTGCCCCAGTTGTAGACATTGACCTGGCCGGCATCTGCTGCCGCATGGCCGGACACGCCGCCCAGCAGGGCGAGCGCACAACAGGTATGGATCAGTTTCTTCATTTCTCAGCCTTTGTAGTGATGGCCGCTCTGCTGGCGGCATGGTGTGAACAAACGGGAATCAGGCAGCGACTGCGTTTCAATCCGTATCCGCGCCATACACGGCTTCCCCACGGAACACCGTGCAGAGCACCCGGGTCTGGTGCAGCTGCTGTATCGGTTGCACAAACAGGCTGCGCTCCAGAATCAGGAAATTGGCCTCATGGCCCGGCAACAGGCCGCGGCAATCATCAAAGCGCAGCGCATGGCTGGCGTTCACGGTGTGTGCCTGCAGCATCACTTGCAGGTCCAGGCGCTCGTCCGGGTTCCAGGGTTCTGCCGTCGGGTCATCCGTGGGCAGGTGAGTGACACCGGTCTGCATGATGGCCAGCGGGTCCATGGTGGAAACCGGCCAGTCCGAACCACCGGCCAGCATGACGCCGGCGTTGCGCAGGCTGCGTAGCGGATAGCTTTGTGCGGCCCGTTCGCGGCCCAGGATTTCCTGGTAAAGGGCCTGCAACTGCGGGGCAGCAGCAGTCCACAGCGCCTGCACACTGGCAATGGCGCCAAGCGGGCTGAAGCGGGGCATGTCGTCCGGATGCACCAGCTGCAAATGGGCCAGTTGTGCCCGGCGGTCACGCGGGCCATTACACCTGGCAGCCCATTCCAGTGCATCCAGCGCCATGCGCACGGCGCGGTCGGCCAGGGTGTGAAAGTGCAGGTCGAAACCGGCGGCATCGGCCATGGCGACAATTTCATTCAGCGCGCCCTGCTCCCACAGCGCGAGGCCTCGGTCCTCGGTGCCCGGATAGGGTTCCAGCAAGGCCGCGGTATGGGATTCGGTTACCCCGTCAATGAAGATCTTCACCGTATGCACGTGCAGGGTGTCGCCCGCGTAACGGCGTTTCCAGTCTTGAAAGCGGGCAATCTGTGCCGCGGGATCATGCCGTGGCGTGGCCAGCAGCCCGGCACTGACATGCAGCTTGAGCGTGCCGGCATCCCGCGCGGCCGCATAGGCTTGCAGCAGGCCTTCATCCACCCGGGCGTCGAACCAGCCGGTAATGCCCAGACGGTGCGCCATGGCGATAGCCTTGGCCAAGGACTGCGGATAACGGGCAGGGCCCAGTTGCGGAATCAGCCCGAACAGCCGGTACAGGGCGGCTTCGTGCACCACGCCGCTGGGCTGCCGGCTGCCCGGCTCCCGCTCATGGATGCCACCCTTGGGGTCCTGGGTGTCGGGGCCGATGCCGGCAGCCGCCAGGCCCACGGTATTCAGGCAACCGCTGTGTACATCGTGGCCCAGCAGCAGCAAGGGGCGGTCCGGCAGGGCGGCATCGAGTTGCTGACGGGTGGGGTAGCTGCCGAATACGTTCAAATCAATGCCGCCGAGAAACACCCAGGGCTCCTCCACCTGGGCAATGGCAGCCTCGCGGATCAGCTGCAGCACTCCTGCGGCGCTGTCGGCCCGGTCGAGGTCGGTATCGCCCACCATTTGCTGCCCTTCCAGCGGGTGGGCATGGCCATCGACAAAGGCCGGGATGATCTGCTTGCCGCCAAGGTCTATCCGCTCGGTCTGGCTGCCGGCCATGGCAAGCATGGTCTGGTCATCGCCGCTGGCGATGATCTTGCCGCCGCCAATGGCCAGCGCGGTGTGCATGGTGCTGAAGTCGTTGCCGGTATGGATGCTGCCGTTGTAATAGATTTTTTCGGGATACTGCATGCCTGCCTCCTGATTCATGACCGGCACAGGGTCGTGCATCAGGAGGCTGTTGCGCCCCTTGGCAGAACCGTGTGCAACCAGTCCTGATCATGGCGGGAGGCGGGGCTGACTGTCTGTCCTCGGATTTCAGGACACGGCCGCAGGCGGGCGGTAACGCTGCTCCACCGTCACGCACCAGGCAAACAGTTCGGACTTGCTGGTGACACCGATTTTGGCCAGCGCCCGCTCCATATAGGTGCGCACGCTGCACTGGCTGATGGAAACATGCTCGGCAATCTGCGGCACCGACCAGCCTTGCAGCATGGCGTGACAAATCAGCCGCTCGCGCCCGGACAGCTGTTTGCCAGCCCATTGCAGGCAACGGTCGAAATACTGCAACAGGGTGTCTTGGGACGGCGTGATGCAGGGAGTGCTCAGCTGGGCATGCCGGGCCAGCAAGGGAATGAGGAAATGACAGGTCTGGCGCAGGCGGCTGAGTTCGCCAAGGGTAAAGGAAGGCGTGTGGCGGTTGCGAAATATCGACAGCAAATACACATAATCGGTTTCACAGCCCAGCAAGCTGCACTCTTCGCCCAGCGGGCTCTGGGCAATCATGCGGCCATAGGCGGTAGGCGGGTAAACCTCGTTGCGCGACAACACCAGCTGCGGGTCCTGCACTTGTTCGATGAACTGCAATAACTGGCGATCCTGCTTCCACTCCATGTCCTGCTGGTATAGCGACAGTGCAAGCCGGGTTTCTTCCGGGTCGGCATTACCGGCAAAAAACAGCACATCCAGCTGTTCCACCGCTTGCTGCTGACTGTCACGGCGAAAGCGCAGTGCGGTCATGTGATAGGAACTCGGGTCGACCACTCCGTGCAGCCAGCTCCACAGGCGCGTGGTGAACTGTGCAGTCCCCAGGCTCTGTAGCAAGCCACCTGCCGTGTCCAGTGCAATGGTCTGTTGCATGCTGCCTCCTCATGCCGGCTGATCGGGTATCCGTTTCAGCCACACTATATATTGATGTGACGGATAGCCAGATCGAAAGCACAAATCGCGCCATGCAGCAGGCCCCTGCACGCTCCTGCCGTACAACCCTGCCCGGCTGCAAAACAAAAAGCCAACCGGCAAGGGTTGGCTTTTTCTGCTTTGTACGGCTGTTGTGGCTTACTGGCCGAGTGCCGGGGTGCGCGGCGGAATCATCCGTCGGCTGCCGGTAGCCTCGAAGGCGCTGGCAAAACGCAGCAGCGCGTTGTCGTCGTAAGCACGTCCGGCAAAAGTCAGGCCCACCGGCATGCCGATATCGGCCATCACGCCCATCGGCACGGTCACCGTGGGTACGCCCAGATGGCGGATGGCGAGGTTGCCATTGGCCACCCATACCCCGTTGCTCCAGGCAATGTCGGCGGAAGCCGGGTTGACGTCGGCATCCGCCGGGCCAACGTCGGCCACGGTGGGAAACAGCACGGCGTCCAGCTTGAGTTCGTCCATCCAGTCTTCCAGGTCCATCTTGCGGATTTTCTCCAGGCCACGCAGGCCGTCCGGCACGCTGGCAATCTGGTCGAAGGACTTCAGTCCGCGCTTGGCCATGTTGACATACTCTTCCATGCCGGCTGCCAGATCGCCCTCGCGGTTGGGCAGGGTACCGGGGTCGTGCGGGAAGATTTGCGGGCCATCCACGTCTGCCAGCTTGTTGAGCTTGGGGTCGCCGTTGGCACGCAGGAATTCATCGAAAGCCCAGCCGGACAATTCCCATAATTCATCGTGCAGGAAGTCCGGCGGCAAGATGCCGCGATTGGCCACGGTGGGTGCGCCGGGCCGGTCGCCTTCACAGTTGGACACCAGCGGGAAATCCACCTCAATCACTTCTGCACCGGCGGCTTCCAGCGCCTGCCGCGCGGCTTCCCACAAGTCGATTACCGAGGCGCGGGTATGGATGCGCTGGCCGGTGGGGCCGCCAATGCCGGGCGCAGCGCTGGTGCCGGCCAGTTCGTCCTTGTTGATATACATGCGCGGCACGCCAAAGCGTTTGCCTTTGAGCGTTTCGGGTGCGGCCAGCAGGGCCGGATAGGCTGCCGGTCGCACGCTGGAGGCTTTGGGAATCGCCACCCAGGGTTGCAGGCGCCACAAGTCGCCACGGGTGACCGGGTCGTCTGCGACGATGATGTCCAGCACTTCCAGCAGGTCGGCCATGGTGCGGGCATAGGGCACCACCACGTCCATGGTGGGGGTCAGCGGCCAGTTGCCACGTACCGAAATCACCCCGCGCGACGGGGTATAGGCGCACAGGCCGTTATTGGATGCCGGGCCGCGCCCGCTAGACCAGGTTTCTTCCGCCATGCCAAAGGCCGCGAAGCTGGCGGCAGTGGCAGTACCGGCCCCGTTGGACGAGCCAGAGGCAAACGGCGCGGTCAGGTAGTTGGCGTTATAGGGACTTTCGGCGCGGCCATAACAGCCACGCTGCATGCCGCCATTGGCCATCGGCGGCATATTGGTCTTGCCCAGGCAGATGGCACCGGCGGCGCGCAGGCGGGAAATGGTGAAGGCATCGTGCTGGGACACCAGCTCCTTGAAGGCCGGGCTGCCGGAAGCGGCGGTCAGCCCCTTCACCAGATAGCTGTCCTTGGCGGTGTAGGGAATGCCGTCCAGCGGGCCCAGCGTTTCGCCACGGGCGCGGCGCGCATCGGAGGCTTCGGCCTCACGCATGGCTTCCGGATTGGGCACCACCACTGCATTGAGCCGGGTTGCCGTGGCGGGGCCATCGTAGGCCGCTATCCGTGCCAGATAGGCCTGGACCAGTTCCACCGCAGTGGTACGCCCGGATTCGAGCGCGGCACGCAGCTCGGCAATGGATAGCTCGGTAACCTCGATCATGCTTCTACCTCCACTTAAGAAGACGGGTTTCATTCCCAACACGCTGGCCGCATTCCAGCAAGCGCAGACATGGGCGATGACGCAATATGGCGGCTAATCTACAAGAGTCTGGCTCATGCGGGAAAATGATTCATTTTGATACACCCATTCATGCGATGAATACCGGGCTGCCAGCTGCATGCCGCTAGTCGGTGGATTCAATCAGGCTGCGCATCAAGCCACGCAGCCACAGCAGCGCCGGGTTGCTGTCCTGCACCGGATGCCAGATGCAGTTGAGGTGATAGCCAGGCAACTCCTCCGGCAGCGCCACCATCTTCAGCGGCCAGTAGCCTGCCATCATCGCCGCCACTTTCTTGGGCAGGATGAACAGGTGGTCGGTATGGCTGACAATGGCCGCCGCCGCCATATAGCTCTGGCTGTGTACCGAAATCTTGCGCTGCAAGCCGCGCGCGGCCAGAAAGTCATCCATCGGCGAGCCCAGATTGCCCAGCGGCGCATGGAAGACATGCGGCAAGGCAATCAGGTCGGCCAGGGTCAGCCGGTCGCTGCAAAAAGGGTGGCCGGCGCGCAAGATGCCGATCAAGGGCTCGTTCAGCCAGGTTTCCCGGCACAGATAGCCGGGAATCTTCATGTATTCGTCAAAACCCAGCAGAAAGTCGATTTCCCCGTCGGCCAGCGCCAGTTCCGGAATCTCTTCCCGCAGGATGGTGATGTCGATATGGACATTGGGCGCTTCCACCGCCAGCTTTTTCACCAGCGGCGGAATCAGCACGCATTCCACGTAATCCGTGGTGCACAGGGTGAAGCGGCGCGTCGAAGTAGCCGGGTCGAATGCTTCGGGCTGGCTGAAGTGGCTTTGCAACAGGCTGAGCGCCTGATGCACGCCCTGTTGCAGGTAGAGCGCCTTTTGCGTGGGCTGCATGCCGTGTGGCGAGCGCACCAGCAGCGGGTCGTTGAAGAATGCCCGCAAGCGGTTGAGCGAATGACTCATCGCCGGCTGGCTGACAAACAGTTTCTCCGCCGCCCGCGTGACGCTGCGCAGACTGACCAGGGCATCCAGCGCCAGCAGCAGGTTCAGATCCAGCTGATGCAATTTCACATCATTCACCGTATTTATGAAAGTATTCGTATTGTTCATTTGCTGAATAGTTTGCCTCTCCCTAGACTGCGTCTGTCAATCACTTCCTCGTGCATGGCAGACAAAACCGGCTGACTTGTCGCACCGCCGGACTGCACTGCAGCTGCACGATGTCTTGAATACTTCCGATGGCATCAATCATTGCATGGTGATTTCAATGAACAGCACAACGCACACTAGCCTGCCTGCCGCCGACGGCTTTCACATGCCGGCCGAATGGGCCCCGCAACAAGCGGTATGGATGATCTGGCCGCAGCGCCCGGATAACTGGCGCCATGCCGGACGCAAGGCACAGCAGACTTTTGCCGCCATCGCCAAGGCCATTGCCGCAGCCACCCCGGTGTTCATGGCCGTGCCGCAAGAATGCATGGCCGCAGCCCGTGCCGTGATGCCCGCCGAAGTGACGCTGGTGGAAATGAATAGCGATGACTGCTGGATGCGCGACAGCGGCCCCACCGTGGTCATCGACCAGGCTGGCCAGGTACGCGGCGTGGACTGGCAGTTCAATGCCTGGGGCGGTTTCAACGGTGGCCTGTATCACCCGTGGGACCAGGACAGCGCAGTGGCCAGCCAGGTATTGGCCCACCATGGCTTGGACCGCTACGCCGCGCCGCTGGTACTGGAAGGCGGTTCGATCCATGTCGACGGTGAAGGCACGCTGATGACCACCGCCGAGTGCCTGCTCAACCCCAACCGCAATCCGCATTTGTCCAAACAGCAGATTGAGGCCTTGCTGACCGAATACCTGAACGTCAGCCATTTCATCTGGCTGCCCGAAGGCGTGTTCATGGATGAAACCGACGGCCATATCGACAATATGTGCTGTTTTGCCCGCCCGGGTGAGGTGATCCTGCACTGGGTGGACGATGAAAACGACCCGCAATACCCGCGTTCGCAGGCCGCCTATGAAGTGCTGTCGCAAGCGCGCGATGCCAAGGGCCGCCAGTTGAAAATCCACAAGATGCTGTCGCCGGGCCCCTTGTACTACACCGCAGAAGAAACCGCCGGCGTGGTAGCCAGCGGTCAGGCCGTCCCGCGTGAAGTGGGCGAGCGCATGGCGGCTTCCTATGTGAATTTCCTGATCAGCAACGGCCAGATCATCTTCCCGCTGCTGGACGAGCGCACTGATGCCGCGGCCGCCAGCCGCCTGCAGGAAATCTTCCCGGAATACCGCATTGTCGGCGTACCGGCGCGTGAAGTGCTGCTGGGCGGTGGCAACATCCACTGCATCACCCAGCAGATTCCGGCAGGCAAGGCGAGCTAAGCACTTCTCTCCACTGAATCCGGCACCACAAAAGCCAGGCCTTGCGCCTGGCTTTTTCATTTGCCAGGCCTTGCCCGTGAACGCTCCAGCACAAAGGCATAGTCTGTTTGCATTATTGTCCCCGGCCACGCAATCCTCTTAACATCAAACCATACCTGATTGATGGCCAATGCCTGTGCGCCACAGCCGCCTTGCCATCAGCTCCGTCACCTGCACCGCACTGGACAGCGGGCAATCCGGCACAGACCGGCCAAGGGCATGACGGTTTCACTCCAGGCATGGGACACGACAGATGAAAAGCTTTCACAGCATCAGCGCCGGGCTGATCACCGCCAGCATTGCCATTTCCGTCAACGCAGCCTTTTCCGACCTGCTGGGCAACGCCCTGCATGCTGCGGCGTTGCGGCCACTGCTGTTCACCCTGATGATGGCATCCTGCTGCCTGGCCATGCTGCTGCTTGCCGCTAACAGCAGGCTGAAACTGGCCATTCCCGGACTGGATGAACCGGCCATGGTCATCCTGTCCGCCCTGGTTACCGCCAGCAGCCTGCATCTGCTGGGCCGTCCATGGTCGACCGGGCAGGTGCTGTCCACCTTGCTGTGCATCAACGCCCTGACCGCCCTGCTGACCGGCGCCGCTTTCTTGCTGGCCGCCCGTTTGCGTGCAGGACAGCTGGCCCGCTGCCTGCCTTATCCGGTACTGGCTGCCTTCATGGCCAGCAGCGGCCTGCTGCTGATTGTGTTCGGCCTGAGCATAGCCGCCGGGCACAGCCTGTCGCTGACCCAGCCTGCCAGCTGGCAGTTGGACGGCGGCCAGGCAATGCAACTGGGCTGGGGAGTGGGCTTTGGCGTCCTGCTGTTGCTGTGCATGCGCAAGATGGATCACCCTGCCACCCTGACTGCACTGTTGCTGCTGGCCTGCCTGTTCGGGCCGACGTCAGCCACAGCGCTGCAGCAGTCATCCGCCCCCCTGTGGCCCAGCCTGGAACTTCCGCTATGGCAGGAAGTGCTGTCCGCACTGCCTACTGCCCTGGCCGCCGCGCTGATGGCCATGCTGGGTAGCACCAGCAACATCATGGCGCTGGATCAGGCGCAGCAGGCACGGGCAGATCTGAATCAGGAAATGCGGGTCAACGGCCTGGCCTGCCTGGCCTCTGCATTGTGCGCCACCCCCCCGGTCAGCATCATGCTGTCCGACAGCCTGCTGGCGGGCCGCATGGGTGCCCGGCGCTGGCCGCTGGCCATCTGCTTTGTCACTTGCTGCCTGCTGGCCATCTGGCAGCAACAATGGATGCTGGGCCTGATCCAGCCTTATGTGCTGGGCGGGGTATTAATGTATTTCGGAGTGGAACTGCTGAGCCACTGGCTGCAACGCTGGCCGGCGCTGGCACGGGCAGAGCGCGGTATTTTACTGAGCACCATGCTCACCTTTCTGGCCATGAATGTGCTTGCCGGCATCGTGGTGGGTCTGGTGCTGTCTGCCTGGCAGTTCTGCTATCGCGCCAGTCAGCAAAACCCCTTGCAGGACATCCGCCTGCAGCCTGCCGATACCGGCAGCCAGCAGCCCGCGGTATTGACGGCCGAGCTGTGCGGCCCCTTGTACTTCGGTTCGGCCAGCCGCCTGCACGACCAGTTGCAAGCTGCCATCGCGGCACAGTTGTCCCGTGGCGATCAGGTACAGCTGTGCCTGCGCCAGGCCAGCCTGGACAGTTCGGCCATGCAGACGCTGCACCGCCTGCACCAATGGTGCGATGAACATGGCTACCGTCTGCAATTGCTGTGCCAGGACGGAGCGACTGCCAGCCAGTTGCAACAATGGGGCATGTCGGCCAGCTGCGCCCATCCCGCAGCACATTCGCCCCGACCGGTGGCGGCACGACAACGCCGTGCCGGGCCTGCCGGAGCAGTCCAGCCGGCACAGCCGCGCTTCATCCACTTCATGCAAACCGGGCGCGAATAAGCCGTCAGCAATTTCTTCTACATCCCCCCTCGCACCACGCCAGCATCAGCACCATCTGGCTGCCAACCGGTTAAAAACGGTAAACCAGTCCCGGCCCCGCCAGCCATCCGAGGGCTGGGCCGCCCGTGTGACGGGCCTTTCCTGCCATCCCGGGCCGCCGGCAGCATTTCATGCTAAAATTCGCGCTTTACAAATGCGGGCTGCCCGGTAATATTTTGGCTTCGCCAAACTCGGGCAAGCGGCTGCCTGATCCCTGTCAGCCACCACATGCTTGCATATGAACACCCCGCTTAGCCCCCCGAAGATGCACTCATGAAATGGAACTCCGGCCGGCTATGGCTACGAATTGCCGTCTACGGCAGCGGCTCAGTCATTGCGCTGTTCGTACTGATACAGGCCCTCATTTTCTGGCAGTTTGATGAAGCCGCCGTGCGCAAGACCCTCAGCAGCGCACTGAATGACACCGGACGACAGGTCGCGGTGGAAGGCAAGATCACGCCGCTGTTATTCCCGTCTCCGGGCCTGAGCATTCACCAGTTGAACATCAGCGAACCTGGCAGCAAGCAAAGCTTTGCCCGGGTGGAACAGCTGGATGTCTATCTGTCATGGATTCCGCTACTTACCGGCAACCGCGAAATCAAGGCGCTGGAAATGCATGGCGTCACCGCCAGCATTGCCCGTGGTGCCGATGGCCGGCTGTCCATCATGGACCTGCTGCTGCATCGCTCCCCCGGCACCGTCAGCATGAAGCTGGACCGCCTGCTCGTCCGTGAAGGTACCTTGCTGTATACCGATCACAGCAGCGGGACCGAACAGAAACTGGATACCGTCAGCCTGGACGCCGACGACCTGCGCAGTGGCGCCAGCCTGACTGCCGCTGCCATTCTCAGCAATGGCAAGCGCCCCATCCGCCTGGCGGTCAGCACCCCGCTCACCATTCAGGATGATCAGGTCAGCCTGGAAAAGCTGGACGCCGTGGCCATTTCCGAAGTACCCGGCCTTGGCGAAAGCAAGTTTGCCGCCACCGGCCAGTACAAACTCAACTTTGCTACCTTGCAGACTTCCGGCAAGGACCTCAGCTTCCGCTTCAGCAGCGAGCGGCCCAGCAGCCAGCTGGAACTCAAGGTGCCCGAGCTCAATGCCAGCTTCAACGAAGTCAGCATTCCCACCGGCCGTCTGAGTGGCAAGCTGAGTTATGCCCACAGCCAGTACCAGCTGGACGCGGGCCTGGACAACCTGAAACTGACCGAAGGCGGCATGGCTGCCGACAAGGTGAATGGCAATTTCAACTGGCAAGCCGGTGATACCCGTCTCAACTTCAAGCTGGATGCTCCGCTGGCGCTGATGGGCATGAAGCAGCTGCGCATGCAGCCCCTGAACATGACCGCCACCGTCACCACCCCGCTGCTGCCGCGCGGCAAGCTGGTGTCCAGCATGCAAGGTGCGCTGGATGGTGATCTGGACGAGCCCCGCCTCAACCTGCGCGTGGCAGGCAAGCTGGATGGCTCGGACCTGTCGGTCACCGTCAGCCAGTTTGGCCTGATGAAACCACGGCATGAAGTCACGCTGTCGGTGGGCAAGCTGGACCTGAACCGCTATCTGCCCGAGAGCAAGGGCGATCCGGTGGCCATTTTCCAGGACGGCAAGCCGATTCCGCTGGACTGGCTGGACTACTTCGACCTGACCGGCAAAGTGGCCGTCGGCGAACTGGCCATGGGCCGCTTCCGCATGAACAACCTCAACGCCAGCGTGCGCATCAACCCGCGCGAACTGGAGCTGGACCAGATGTCCGCCGACATCTACCAGGGCCGCTTGCAAGGCGACATGCTGCTGGCGCGCCGCGATACACCGCATCTGGAAGTCAAGCAGACACTGAAGGACATGAACATCCGCCCGCTGCTGGTGGACCTGCTCAACTTCAACCGGCTGGATGGCAAGGGCAATGGCAAGATCGACGTGACTGCGGATGGCAAGTCCTTCCTCGAACTGCGCAACACCCTGACCGGCAATGTGGAAACCAGCCTGAACAAGGGCGCGCTGACCGGTATCGACCTGGTAGCCGCACTGAAGAACCTGCCGGCAGAGCTGAAGGAATGGAACTCCCCGGCGCAGGCCGACCAGAAAACCACCTTCTCCACCCTGTCCGCCGCCTTCCGCCTGGACAAGGGCGTGGCACGCAGTCAGAACATGCAGCTGGCCTCGCAACTGGTGAATGTCAAAGGCGCTGGCAAGGTGGACCTGACGCAGAATATTGTGGACTACACCATGGATGTGCAGGCCAATCCGCAAGAATTCAGCCGCCTGAAGGGCGTCAACGTGCCACTCAAGATTACCGGCCCGCTCAATGCGCCGGTTTACGCGCTGGACTTCAACGCCATGGTGAAGGGCAAGAAGACCGAAGGTGAAAAGCAGCAGGCGCTGAAGCAGGAACTGAAAAAGCAGATCACCACCATTCTGCCCTGAACCCCGTTCAGTCAGCCAAAGCAAAAGGCCGTGTCGGTGACACGGCCTTTGTCATGCCATACCTTGCATCAGCTCTGCAAGATCACCCCTGCAGGATACGGCTTTCAGCCAGGGCCAGTTGCTCCGGCGTCCCCAGCACCACCAGCACGTCATTGGCGGCGATTTCAAAGCTGTCGTCAAAATCCAGCCGGCGAATACTGTTGCGGCGGATGGCCTTGACCTCCACCCCCAGCGCCTGCAGCTGCAAGGCCCCCAGCGGATGGCCGATGGCATGCGCGCCAGGGCAGGCCTGAATGCTCAGCAAGCGCGGCACCAGGGCCTCGTCCAGCCCCTCGCCATCATCACTGGTACCGCGAAAGAAGCCACGGAACAGGTTATAGCGTTCTTCACGTACCGAACGGATACGGCGCAATACCCGGTTCAGCGGCACCCCCAGCACCATCAGCGCTTGCGAGGCCAGCATCAGGCTGCCCTCCATCACCTCGGCCACCACTTCATCCGCCCCTGCCTTGCGCAACTGGTCGATATCGCTGTCGTCCACCGTACGCACGATCACCGGCAGATCAGGCCGCGCAGACTGTACGGTATGCAGGATGCGCAGCGCCGCATGGGTATCGGCAAAGGTCACCACCACCACCTTGGCGCGCATCAGGCCACCGGCCACCAGCACTTCTTTCTTGCCGGCATCGCCAAACACCACCGGGTCGCCAGCCTCGCCAGCCTCACGTACCCGTTCCGGGTCCATGTCCAGCGCAAAGAAGGGAATGTCTTCCGTCTCAAGCAAACGGGCCAGCGCCTGACCGCTACGGCCATAGCCGCAAATCAGCACATGGTCGGACTTGCCCATGCTTTCCACCAGCAAGTGGTGCAGGTTCAGCGCCTGCATCATCCAGTCCTGCTTTACCAGGCGCCGGGTGATGGCTTCGCCGTGCATGATCATGAAGGGTGCCACCAGCATGGACAGCAGGATGGCGGCAATGGCGGCCTGCTCGGTGCTTTCGGCAATCAGGCCCAGGTTGCCGGACAAGGCCAGCAGCACAAAGCCGAACTCACCACCCTGCGCCAGGGCGAGGCCGGCACGCATGGAGTGATTGGGCTGGTGACGCAGCAGCCGCCCCAGTACAAACACGATGCCCAGCTTGGCCAGCAGCAGCAAACCCAGCATCAGCGCCACTTCGCCAAAGCGCTGGTACAGGATGGGCAATTGCAGGCGCATGCCGACGGTCACAAAGAAAAAGCCCAGCAGAATATCGCGGAAAGGCTTGATGTCCTCTTCCACCTGATAGCGGTATTCGGTTTCGGAAATCAGCATGCCGGCCACAAAGGCACCCAGTGCCAGCGACAGGCCGGACAACTCGGTCAGCCAGGCCACCCCAAGGGTGATCAGCAAGACGTTGATCATGAACAGCTCGCCCGAGCGCTGTCTGGCCACCAGATGAAACCAGGGGCGCATCAGGCGCTGGCCGAAAAACAGCAGCAAGGCCATCACCGCCACCACTTTCACCGCAGCCAGGCCCAGGTCCATCCACAGGGTTTCACTGCCACCGGCAAAGGCAGGCAGCAGAATCAGCAGCGGCACCACGGCAATGTCCTGAAACAGCAGCACACCGATGGCCAGTTGTCCGTGCTGCAGGTTCAGCTCCAGCCGCTCGGTCAGCAATTTGCTGACAATGGCGGTGGATGACATGGCCAGCGCGCCCCCCACGGCAAAGCCGGACAGTGCAGAGCCGGTCAGCCAGCCCATCACCACGGCAATCAGTAGCAAGGTCACCACCACCTGCGCCAGGCCAAGGCCGAATACCAGATGGCGCATGGCCCGCAGCTTGGGCAGGGAGAACTCCAGCCCGATGGAGAACATCATGAACACGATGCCGATTTCACCCAGGAACTGCGTTTCCTCGCCTTCCGGAATCACGCTGGCCACACCGGGTCCGGCCAGGAAACCCACCACCAGGTAGCCCAGCATAGGCGGTACGCGCAAGCTGCGACACAAGGTAACGGACAACACGGCAGCCAGCAAAACCAGCACAATCGGGGCGAGCGAATGCATGAACGCAACCATCTCCTGTGAAAAAGCGGGAAATAAAGCCATGACAAGCAGCACGGCACAAGGCAATGATCAAGCGCCCCGACCATCCGGCAAGCGCATGGTCAGGAACAAAAAGGCAGGCAGGTGCATCACGCCATGACAGGGCAAAATCACACGCCAAGCAAAAGATGCACCAGCTTCTGCCTCCGACGATTATAACCTTTGATATACTTTCCCCTATGGAAAAAGCGCAAACAAGCTCCCGGCTCGATCTGGCACGTGAAGTGCTGCAGACCGAGGCGGATGCAATTCTGGCCCTGTCAGGCCGCCTGAACGGCGATTTTCTGCGCGCCGTGGATGCCATTCTGGCCTGCCGTGGCCGCATTGTGGTAACAGGCATGGGCAAGTCCGGCCATGTCGGACGCAAGATCGCCGCCACGCTGGCCAGCACCGGCAGCCCGGCCTTTTTTGTTCACCCGGCCGAAGCCGCTCACGGCGACCTGGGCATGATTACCGCACAGGATGTGGTCATCGCCCTGTCCAACTCCGGCGAATCCGGTGAAGTGGTTGCCCTGCTGCCCGCGCTCAAGCGCAAGGGGCTGGTGCTGATCGGCATGACCGGCAACCCCGCTTCCTCGCTGGGCCGCGAAGCCGACATCCTGCTGGACACCCAGGTGGAAAAAGAAGCCTGCCCGCTGGGCCTGGCCCCCACCACCAGCACTACGGTGCAGATTGCGCTGGGCGATGCCCTGGCAGTCACCCTGCTGGATGCCCGCCAGTTCGGCCCGGAAGACTTTGCCCTGTCACACCCCGGCGGCAGCCTGGGCCGGCGTCTGCTGGTCCATGTCAAGGACCTGATGCACAGCGGCGACGAACTGCCGCGCGTATTGCCCGGCACGCCGCTGAAAGATGCCTTGCTGGAAATGTCGCACCAGCGCCTGGGCATGGTGGCCATTGCCACGGCGGACAATAACATCAAGGGTATCTATACCGATGGCGACCTGCGCCGCACACTGGAACGCTCCGGCAATATCTACGACCTGCAGATCGACCAGGTGATGAGCCCCGCCCCGCAAACCATCCTGCACAGCAAGCTGGCCACCGAGGCCGTCCACCTGATGGAACAGCGCCGCATCACCAGCCTGCTGGTAGTGGATGCCGACGGCAAGCTGGCCGGCGCCATCCACATGCACGACCTGCTCAAGGCCGGCGTCGTCTAGCCGCCAACAAGGAAGCCCATGCAAGCCATTACCGAACAAGCCCGCAAGATCAAGCTCCTGATCATGGACGTTGACGGCGTCATGACCGATGGCCGCATTTACTACAATGCCCAGGGTGAAGAGAGCAAGTCCTTCTATGTGCAGGACGGCCTGGGCCTCAAGCTGTTGCAATCCACCGGCGTACGGCTGGCCATCATCTCCGGGCGGGCAGACCGCTGCGTGGAACACCGCGCGCAGGCACTGGGCATCGACTTTTACTTCGGTGGCATCCACAACAAGCAGGAAGCCCTGAACCAGTTGCTGCAACAGGCGGATGTCACGCTGGAACAATGCGCCTTCATCGGCGACGACCTGATCGACCTGCCGGTTCTGCGCCGCGTCGGCCTGGCGGTGGCCGTGCCGGCTGCCCCCACCCTGGTACGCCAGCATGCGCACTACGTCACCGGTTTCCCCGGCGGTCAGGGCGCAGTGCGTGAACTGGCCGAGCTGATCATGCAGGCGCAAGGCAATTTTGACGCCATCGTGGCACGGTATCTGGCATGATCCGTTCGCACCGCCTGTTTCCCATCCTGCTGGTGCTGATCACCGGCTTGCTGACCGTCTGGCTGGATGCCGTGTCACGCTGGCAGCCCAGCAAGCACGAGCTGGACCCGAACAAGCCAGAAGTCGTGGCGCAAGGCGTGATGGCCACCCGCTTCGACCCCAAGGGCATGCTGCAGGACAAGATGATTGCCAGCCGCATGTGGCAATACCCGGACCGCACCGAGTCGTATTTCGAATCGCCGGACCTGCAAAGCTACAAGAATGGCGTACTGGCCTACCATGCCATTGGTGAAAGCGGCCGTTACAACAGCAAGACCAAACAGGTACTGTTCGACAAGAAAGTCACGCTGATCCAGCCAGCCACCGCCACGCAACAGGAAACCCGCGTAGTCAGCAGCAATATGCGCATTGACACCGTCAAGCACATTGCCCGCGCCGACACCCTCACGCACTTCTACTATGGCAAGTCCAGCGGCAGTGCCGTGGGCTTCATTTACGAGCAGCAGGCTGGTCAGTTACAGCTGCTGTCCAACGCAAAGGCCACTTATGAAAAATAACTGCCGCCGCTTCATCCGGCTGGCCTGGCTGGCCCTCGGCCTGTGCGCCATCCAGACCGCCCATGCCGAAAAGGCCGACCGGGACAAGCCCATCGAAATCAGTGCCGACCGGGGCAACCTCGACCAGCTCAAGGGCGTCACGGTATGGCAAGGCAATGTCGTCATCATCCAGGGCACACTCAAGCTCAATGCCGACCGCGCCACGGTCACCCAGGACAAACAGGGTAACCAGACCATGCAGGCCACCGGACGCCAGGTCAACTTCCGCCAGAAAATGGACGGCAAGAACGAATGGATCGAAGGCCAGGCCAACCAGCTGGACTACAACACCGTCACCCACGTTGCCGTGCTCACCGGCAATGCCCGCGTCAAGCGCGGCAGTGATCTGGTCATCGGCAATGTCATTACCTACAACACCGAAACCGAAATGTATGAAGTCAGCAGCGGTGCCAGCAGCAACGGCGGCCGCGTGACCGCCATCATCCAGCCCAAGCCCAGAGACAACAGCCCTGCCAAGAAAACGGACGGAAGCACTCCATGAGCGGCCCCAGCATCCTGAAAGTGGAGCGCCTGAAAAAGCGCTTCAAAAAACGTACGGTAGTGAAGGACGTCGCCCTGCAGATCCAGAGCGGGGAAGTGGTCGGCCTGCTTGGCCCCAACGGTGCCGGCAAGACCACCAGCTTTTACATGATCGTCGGACTGATCGGTGCCGATGAAGGCGAAATCACGCTGGATGGCAACAGTATCACCCACCTGCCCATTCATCAGCGCGCCCGCCTTGGACTGGGCTATTTGCCACAGGAAGCTTCCATTTTCCGCAAGATGACGGTGGAAGAAAACATCACGGCGGTGCTGGAAATTGCCGGTTACAAGGGCGACAAACTGGAGCAGGAACTCAGCCTCCTGCTCGACGACCTCAATATCGCCCACCTGCGCGAAAGCAATGCGCTGGCACTGTCCGGTGGCGAGCGCCGCCGGGTGGAAATCGCCCGCGTGCTGGCCACCCGCCCACGCTTCATCCTGCTGGACGAACCGTTTGCCGGGGTAGACCCGATTGCCGTCATCGACATCCAGAAAATCATCACCTTCCTGCAACAGCGTGGCATTGGCGTATTGATTACCGACCACAATGTGCGTGAAACCCTGCGCATCTGCGATCGCGCCTACATCATCAGTGATGGTTCGGTACTGGCTTCCGGCGAGCCGGAAGAACTGGTCAACAACGAGAAAGTGCGCCAGGTTTACCTGGGCGAGCACTTCCACCTGTAAGCCATGAAACAGTCACTACAGCTGCGGGTCTCCCAGCAACTCACCCTCACGCCGCAACTGCAACAGTCCATCAAACTGTTGCAGCTGTCCACGCTCGACCTGCAGGCAGAAGTCGAACGCTTCTTGCTGGACAACCCCATGCTGGAACGCGGCGATGAGCCGCCCTCGCATGACAGCAGCCCGGCAGAAACGCCGGCTGCCCAGGAAGAATCCACCAGCACGGCGTCGGACAGCAGCGATGGTGACAACAGCCAGGACGCCAGCAATGGCGAACTCACCGACTGGGGCAGTGGCAGCCGCCGCAACGACGGGGACGATGAATTCGACCCCATGCTCAACGTACCCTGCCCGGTCAGCCTGCGCGAACACCTGCTGGCGCAGCTGGGTGAACTGACCCTGCCCACCCGCGATCAGGCCATTGTCCAGCTGTTGATCGAAGAACTGGACGACAACGGTTTCCTGACTACCGATCTGGAAGAACTGGCCAGTAATCTGCCGCTGGAACTGGAACTGGAAACCGATGAACTGATGGTCGGGCTGCGCCTGTTACAGCAATTCGACCCTCCCGGCATTGCCGCGCGCAACCTGGCCGAGTCGCTTGGCCTGCAACTGGCCCGTTTGCCCGCCAACGAGCCCGGCCATGCACTGGCACGCCAGATTGTGGCCGAGCACCTGACGCTGCTGGGCAACCGCGACTACACCCGCCTGAAGCGCATTCTGGGCGTGGATGACGAAGCCATCCGCGAGGCACAGCAACTGATCGCCCGGCTGACCCCTCACCCGGCGTCCGGTTTCGGCGGCGAAGACGTGCACTATGTCATCCCGGATGTCACCGTGCGCAAACGGCGTGGTCACTGGGTGGCTGAACTCAATAACGGTGCGGTACCGCGCTTGCGCGTCAACCAGCTGTATGCCCAGATGCTGTCGGAAAACCGCGCTGGCGCAGGCGAACTGACTGGCCGGCTGCAAGAAGCCAAATGGCTGGTCAAGAACATCCAGCAACGATTTGACACCATTCTGAAAGTGTCAGAAGCTATAGTCGAAAGACAGCAAGCGTTCTTTGAACACGGTGAAGTCGCCATGCGGCCGCTTATCCTGCGGGACATCGCAGACGAACTTGGCCTGCATGAATCGACCGTATCACGCGTCACCACGCAGAAATACCTGCTTTGCCCTCGTGGTCTGTTCGAGCTGAAGTATTTCTTTGGCAGTGCACTGGAAACCGACAGCGGCGGCGAATGCTCGGCAACGGCCATCAAGGCGCATATCCGCCGCATGATAGACGGTGAAAACCCGGCCAAGCCACTTTCGGACAGCGCCATTGCCGACGAACTGGGAAAGCAAGGGATTCAGGTTGCAAGACGCACCGTTGCGAAGTATCGTGAAGCTATGCAGATACCGCCGGTCAATCTGCGCAAGGCATTGTGATTCACGCCTTGAAGTATATCCGCTCGCCCGGCCGACCCGACCGGGCAGTCAACACAAGAAGGAGTTAGGGTATGAACCTCAAAGTAACCGGTCTCCACCTCGAAGTAACCCCGGCCATCCGCGAATTCGTGGAAACCAAGCTGGAACGCATCACCCGTCATGTCGATCACGTGATTGACGTTGCTGTCACCCTGTCGGTAGACAAGCTGGTGCACAAGGCGGAAGTGAATGTTCATCTCTCCGGCAAGGATATCCATGTAGAGGCCACCGACTCCGACATGTACGCTGCCATCGACGCGCTGATGGACAAGCTCGATCGCCAGGTACTCAAGCACAAGGAAAAACAAAGCGAACACCGTGCAACAAGCCCACAGGTTCAACAGGAAGCCAGCTTGTAAACATTAAGTATTCGATGCGGGAACCCGGCGGGTTCCCGTTTTTATTTGCTCGGAGCCTTTTTCATTTTGATGAAGGCAACGTAGAATTGGCCAGTTTCTGTAGCCGCGTGCAACCATTCCTATGAGCCTGATTGGCAAAATCCTGACACAGGATCACATCCTCCCGGACCTGGATGTCGCCAGCAAGAAGCGCGTCTTCGAGCAGGTGGGCCTCCTTATCGAAAACACCCACGGCATCGCCCGCAGTGAAATTTTCGACTGCTTGTTTGCCCGGGAAAAACTGGGCTCCACCGGCCTTGGCCAAGGGGTGGCCATTCCGCATGGCCGTGCCAGAGGGCTCAAGGAAGCGGCGGGCGTGTTCATTCGCCTGAAGAACCCGATTCCTTTCGATGCGCCGGATGGCAAGCCGGTACAAAGCCTGTTTGTCCTGCTGGTGCCGGAACAGGCAACCGACCTGCACTTGCAGGTACTCTCGGAACTGGCACAGCTGTTCTCCAGCAAACAGCTGCGTGAACAACTGCTCAGCGCAAGCTCGCGTGCCGATCTGTACCAGCTGCTCACCGGATGGAATACCAACCATGCCTAGCATTACCGTGCGCCGGTTGTATCAGGACAACCAGCAAAAGCTCAACCTGACCTGGGTAGCAGGAACCGGCGGCGCGGACAGCCCCATCGGCAACGATGAACAACGCCCCACCCTGGCCCTGGTCGGCCACCTGAATTTCATTCACCCCAACCGGGTGCAAGTGCTCGGTCTGGCCGAGGTGGACTACCTCAACCGGCTGGAACAATCCGCCGCCAAGACCGCGCTGGACCAACTGTTCCACAAAACCATGTCGGTGGTGATGGTGGCCAATGGCCAGCCAGTGCCCAAACTGCTGCGCGACTACTGCCACACCCACAATGTGCCGCTGATGAGCACGCCGCTGGAAAGCCCCTACCTGATGGATGTGCTGCGCATCTATCTGGCGCGCGCACTGGCGGTTTCCACCGTGTTGCATGGCGTGTTTCTGGATGTGCTGGAAATCGGCGTGCTGATCATGGGCGATTCGGCCATGGGCAAGAGCGAACTGGCGCTGGAACTGATTTCCCGTGGTCACGGCATGGTGGCCGATGATGCGGTGGAACTGTACCGCATCGGCCCGGAAACCCTGGAAGGCCGTTGCCCGCCGCTGCTGCGCGACTTTCTGGAAGTGCGCGGCCTGGGCATCCTGAATATCCGTACCATTTTTGGCGAAACCGCCGTGCGTCCGAAAAAGGTGCTAAAACTGATTATTCACCTGGTCAAGGCCAACGATCAGGCGATGCAAGCCCTGGACCGGCTGAATATCCAGTCGGAAACCCAGGACATCATTGGCGTGACGGTGCGCAAGGTAGTGCTGCCGGTGGCGGCGGGTCGCAACCTTGCGGTGCTGGTTGAAGCGGCTGTGCGCAACTACATCCTGCAACTGCGTGGTATCGACAGTACCCGTGAGTTCATCGAACGCCATACCAACTTCCTCAGAGATCAGGAAAATGCGCCTGATATTGATTAGCGGCCTGTCCGGTTCCGGTAAATCCATCGCTCTGCGCGCACTGGAGGACTCCGGCTTTTACTGTGTGGACAACCTGCCTGCCACCATGCTGCATGAAGCCATGTCGCTTTATGCCGATTATGGCTACCAGCAGATTGCCATCAGCGTGGACACCCGCTCCAGCCCTTCTCTGGGCGCACTGCCTGCCGAGGTGGACAAGCTGCGTCAGCAAGGTGTGGATGTACGCTTGCTGTTTCTCGAGGCCAAGCCGGAAACCCTGGTCAAGCGCTTTTCCGAAACCCGCCGCCGGCACCCACTGTCGGGTAGCGGCTCCACGGTGGAGGAATGTATCCAGCTGGAGCAGGAACTGCTGGCCAGCGTGCAGGAAATGGGTATCCGCATCGACACCAGCGAGTTGTCAGCCAATGCCTTGAAAACGGCCATCAAGCAACTGGTGGAAGCAGACAGCAGCCGGCTCACCATCATTTTCGAATCCTTCGGCTTCAAGCATGGCGTACCGCTGAACGCCGACTTCGTGTTTGACGTCCGCTGCCTGCCCAATCCCTATTACGACTTGGCCTTGCGCCCGTTTACCGGTCGCGACCAACCCATCATCGACTTCTTTGCAGGGCAACCGCTGGTCGCCCAGATGGCCGAAGATATCCGCTGCATGATTCTGAAATGGTTGCCGGAATTCAGCCGGGAAAACCGCAGCTATCTCACCGTGGCCATCGGCTGTACTGGTGGTCAGCATCGCTCTGTCTTTATTGCCGAACAACTGGCCAAGGCCTTTCCGGCCGAACAGGTCCTGTTGCGACATCGCCAGTTGTTTCGTGAATCCTGACCGGTCACCTGCCCGGCTCGCAGCATCCCGCTGCGCCGGCAGGCAGGACCGCCACTGGAAACAAGATGCAAACACCCCAAACCGTTACCGTTGCCCTTACCGGAGCCTCCGGCCTGCCCTATGGCCTGCGGCTGATCGACACCCTGATTGGTGCAGGCGTGCGCGTATGGGTACTTTATTCCCAGGCAGCACAAATCGTAGCCAAGCAGGAGATGGACCTGCAACTTCCCTCCCGCCCTGCCGAATTTGCCCAATGGTTGCAACAACGCACAGCTGCCGCAGAAGGACAGCTGGCGGTATTTGGCCGTGAAGAATGGTTTGCTCCGGTCGCCTCCGGCTCCAACCCGGCCGACGCCATGGTGGTCTGTCCCTGCTCCATGGGCACCCTGGCCGCCATTGCACAAGGCATGAGCGACAACCTGATTGAACGGGCTGCCGATGTCAGCATCAAGGAAGGGCGCAAGCTGATTCTGGTACCACGGGAAACACCATTCTCCGTCATTCACCTGGAAAACATGCTCAAGCTGGCGCGGCTTGGGGTGGTGATCCTGCCACCGTCACCGGGCTTTTATACGCACCCGTCCACCATCGAAGACATGGTGGACTTCGTGGTCGCCCGCATACTGGACCAGCTACGCGTTCCCAATAGCCTGATGCCCCGCTGGGGAGAACCCGGCAAGGAGTAAGCATGCACAATGCAGCCCTGTGGAGCCTGGCGGACTTGCGCCAGCTGGAAGCTGCCGCCGCACAGCGTGGCATCCAGCTGATGCAGCAGGCCGCGCAAGCCACGGTCGATTGGGTGGAGCAGCATGTCGCGCAAGGTGCGCGCATTCTGGTAGCTGCCGGTCCGGGCAATAACGGCGGCGATGCCTTGGTGGCAGCAGTACTACTGATGCAGCAAGGTTATCAGGTGGATGTGCTGCTGCCACAGCCACCGCTCAGTACAGAAGCCCGTGAGGCACTCCAGACCCTGCGCCAGGCTGGCGGCCTGCCGCTACAGCAGTTGAGTACTGATTACCCTCCGCCTGCCCTGCTGATTGATGGTCTGTTTGGCATTGGTCTGAACCGGCCGCTGGATGACTTCTGGTGCCAGCTCATCAAGCAGCTGAACCAGCTGTCCTGCCCCACACTGGCACTGGATTGCCCCAGTGGCCTGAATGCCTATACCGGCCAGGCTCCTTCAGCCTGCATCAAGGCCAGCCACACGCTGACCTTCCTGTGCCACAAACCGGGTTTGTTTTATGCCGCCGGTGCCAACCATGCAGGACAGGTGGAATGTGCACCACTGGACTATCCCGCAGAACTACAACCAGTGGCTGCCGGTTATTTGAACCGGCAGGATGCCCGCATGCTGGGGCGGGAGCCGGATAGCCATAAAGGCAGCCACGGCACGGTCAGCATTGTGGGAGGCTGCCCCGGCATGAGCGGTGCCGTGTTGCTGGCCGGACGCGCCGCACTGGCAGGAGGCGCGGGCAAGGTCCATGTGCTGAGCCTGGATCCGCGACTGGTCGTCGATACTGCTTTTCCCGAATTGATGCTGCATGGCGACGCCCAGCCTGCCAAGCAGCCCGCTTGTGATGTCCTGGCAGTGGGCCCCGGCCTCGGGCAAAGCGTGCAAGCTGTGCAGTGGCTGCAACAATCGCTGGGCAGCCCGCTGCCGCTGGTGCTGGATGCGGATGCCCTCAATCTGCTGGCAGCCGATACCGGTTTGCAAAAGCATCTGTGCCAGCGAAAGAACGCTACCATCATCACGCCGCATCCGGCGGAGGCTGCCCGTCTGCTGGCCTGTAGCACAGCAGATATTCAGGCAAACCGGCTACAAGCCGCACAACAGCTGGCCGCTACACTCAATGCAGTTGTGGTGCTCAAGGGGGCTGGCAGCCTGATTTGCGCCCCCGGGCAGCCCTATTACCTGAATACCAGCGGCGGCCCGGCTCTGGCAGTCGCCGGACAGGGTGATGTACTGACCGGCCTGATTGCCGCCTTATTGGCGCAGGGTATGAGCGCACTGGCAGCCAGCTGTCTGGCTGTCCGGGTTCATGGCCTGGCCGGGGACCAGTATCAGCAGGAAGCTGGCGGCCCTATTGGCCTTACCGCATCGGCTACTGCCTTGCGCTGCAGCGCCATCCTTAATCGATTAAGCAGTTAAAGCACGGTCCACGATCGCGATTCGGAGCGCTATCTCTCCACACACAAAGTCGATTAATGACATAGTCATTATAAAATTCATAAATTATTCTTTTTTTTATAGAAAAGTACCGTTCTCTGTGCTGTACACGGCTAGGTAGAATGGAGCCATTCCGTGATGGGAGATTTTCCTTGCAGCAACAGAAGAAAGCATATTTGTTCGGGCTGAGCGCCGTATTGGCATGGTCTACCGTGGCAACCGCCTTCAAGATCAGCCTGGCCCATTTGTCTCCGGCACAACTGGTTTTGTATGCAAGCATTGCCTCCACCCTTTGCCTGTTGGGAATTTTGCTAGCCCAGGGCAGGCTTGGCAGCCTGTGGCCTGCATTACGACAACACTGGCGCCATTCCTTAGTACTGGGTGCGGTTAACCCGCTGATTTACTACCTGATCCTGTTTCAGGCCTATGCGCTGCTGCCGGCACAAGAGGCCCAGGCCATCAATTACACCTGGGCGCTCACCATGACGCTGCTCTCGGTCCCCTTGCTCAAGCACAAACTCAGCCTGCACGACGCCCTGGCTGCCATCATTTGCTATCTGGGCGTGCTGGTGATTGGCACCCACGGTCAGTTGCTGAGCCTGCATTTTTCCAGCTTGCGCGGCGTGGGCTTCGCTCTGGCTTCCACTTTGCTGTGGGCGGCCTACTGGATCTTCAATGCCCGTGACAAGCGCGAACCGGTGCTGGGACTGACGCTCAATTTCTTGATGTCGCTCCCCCTGGCCTTGCTGTATTGCGCACTCACCGGCCAGCTGACTCCCGTTGCCTGGCAGGGACTGGCCGGAGCTGCGTATGTCGGTGCGCTGGAAATGGGCTTCACTTTTGTCTTGTGGCTCAGTGCGATGAAACTGACCTCCAGCACGGCCAAGATCGCCAACCTTATTTTCCTGTCACCGCTGTTATCGCTGGTGCTGATCCACTTTGTCATCGGGGAAGCCATCCTGCCATCCACACTGCTTGGTCTGGGGCTGATTCTCGGTGGTCTGCTGCTGCAAAAGCTGCAACGCAGCCAAGCCAGTTGTGCAGTACAGACACAGTAGACTATCAGGCTCAGGCTGGATATTGCTGGTCAGCACCGCGGATTACACACCTTCTTCTGCACAAAAGTGGTGCCATTTACCACCGGAATCCATGGAATTGACGTTTCCCTGACAGATTGAAGTGACATCCTCATGCAAGCAGTGACACCATGCATGACAGGCAAAAGTGGCATTTCAGTTCAAGACTTCCTAGGATTAAGCAGGCCTAAAGGGATAATAAAAGTAATGAACAGTATCAAATCCAAGCTCAGGCTCTGGCTGATGATAGGGGTGACGGTAGTGGTGGCCATTACCGGCTTGATGACGTACCAGCAAAACCGTAGCCAGGATGAAGAAGACTATCAGGCACAGCGCGCCTCACTGCAGGCACGGCTGGCACTGGCCTTGCCGCATGGTGTGTGGCAGATGGATGATGCCTACACCAGGCTGACACTGGATGCCGAACTGGGCTGGAGCTCCGTACTGGCCATCCGCATCACGGGTGATGCCGGACTGAATATCGGCCGGATCCGCAATAATGACACGGCCTCGCTGCGGGATATGGCACCTGCAGAAAAACCGGTTGCCGACGACACGCTGACCATTCCCATCATCTATCAGAACCGTGAAAAGCTGGGTGTGGCGACCATCTATCTGTCACGTAGCCAACTGGCCCATCGCCAGACCATGCACTTGCTGGAAATCCTGCTGGAAATCCTGGTGCTGGATGGCCTGATTTTCATTGTGATGACATATAACCTGAACCGCTTTGTGTTCGACCCGCTCAAGGAACTGCAACGCGCGCTGGACCAGGCAGCCAGCAGCAACGATGCCAGGTCACTACGCCTGACCGAAGCCACGCAGGATGAATTCGGCGCGGTCAGACGCAGTTTCAACCGTATTGTGGATCGCATCTCGGCTGATTTGGCCATGCGGACGGCAGCCGAAGCGCAGGCGCGCCAGGAGCGCGACAATGCAGAACAAGCCCTACAACAACTGGTGCAAACCCAGCAAACGCTGGTGGAAAGCGAAAAACTGGCCTCGCTGGGTAGCCTGGTGGCCGGTGTGGCCCATGAAATCAACACGCCTGTCGGCATCACGCTGACCACCGCCTCCCACCTGGCCACCAGTACACTGCACATCACCGAGAAACTGGACAACGGCGGCATCAAGAAAAGCGACTTCCAGGCCTATCTGGATTCGGCCCGTGAATGCTGCGATCTCATCCTGTCCAATTCCGAACGCGCAGCCAGCCTGATCCACAGCTTCAAACAGGTTGCCGTCGACCAGACCAGTGAACAACGGCGGGATTTCCAGCTAAACGATTACCTGAGCGAAATCGTCACCAGCCTCAAGCCGCGTTTCAAGCGTTCCCAAACCAATATCACCATCGACTGCGAAGATGACTTGCTACTGGACAGCTACCCCGGAGCCATTTCCCAGGTGGTGACCAATCTGCTGGTCAATGCCCTGGTACATGGATTTGAAGAAAAACCCGGCGGCAATATCCACATCCGCGCCGAGCGCTACCAGGCGGCCGAAGTGCGCCTGAGCATCCAGGATGATGGCAAAGGCATACCGGCAGAAAACATCAACCGGGTGTTCGATCCTTTTTTCACCACACGACGTGGCAATGGCGGCAGCGGCCTGGGCTTGCACATCGTCTATAACATCATCCGGCAACGTCTCGGTGGCACGATCGAAGTGCACAGCGAAGTGGGCAAAGGCAGCGTATTCATCATTACCATGCCCTGCACCGCTCCCGAGGTTTCCCACAAGGAGGGTAAGCGATGAGCCAGCAAGAGAGTAACGATGACAACTGGCTGCTGGAGGACGACCCGGCAGACGCCGGCAATGCACTGCAGTCGTACAAACGGCCATGGAAAATCCTGATCGTTGATGACGAACCGGATGTGCACAGTGCGACATCGCTGGCGATACGCAACATCCGTTACAAGGATCGCGGGCTGGAACTGATCAGCGCCTATTCCGCGGCACAAGCCGAGCAGATGCTGCAGCTGCACGATCATGTCGCCCTGATCCTGCTTGATGTGGTGATGGAAACCGATGATGCCGGATTGCAGCTGGTACAGCGCATTCGCGAAGTCATGCAGAACAACACCACCCGCATCGTGCTGCGCACCGGCCAGCCCGGCCAGGCACCAGAGCAGGAGGTGATCCTCAATTACGACATCAACGACTACAAGACCAAGACCGAGCTGACGGTACAAAAGCTGTTCACTACCGTGATTGCCTCCCTGCGGGCCTATGAGAACCTGATTACCATCGAAAAGAACCGTCAGGGGCTGGCCAAGATTCTGGAAGGTGCGGCCGATTTGTACCAGATGTTCTCGCTCAAGGAATTTGCCTCCGGGGTGCTCAAGCAGATCAGTGCCATTCTGGACGTAGGCACCGATGGCATTCTGTGCGTGGAAAGCACGCCGGACCTGACCGGTCGGCCGCAGCTGGAAATCCTGGCCGCTGCAGGTGCCTATGAAACCCTGCTCGAAAGCGGCAGCCTGGACGATTATCCCGAATTGGCCCAGGCCATCCGTCAGGCCTTGCTGGAAAAGCGCAATATCTATCAGCACCCCTACGATGTGCTGTGCATCACGGCCCAGAACGGCCGGGAATTTGCCGTACACTTCACGCCACCCTGGCCGCTGGATGATGTCGAGCGCAATCTGCTGGAAGTCTTCTGCCAACGGATTTCCTCGGCCTATGACAATCTCTACCTGTACAACCAGCTACGCCATTCGCAAGAGGCCACCGTGGTGGCACTGGCGGCCTTGGCTGAATACCGCGACACCGACACCGGGGCACACGTGCAGCGGGTACAGAAACTGACCCATGCCATTGCCAGTGAAATCCGCCGGGGCGGACATTATCTGGAACAGCTCAGTCCGGACTTCATGGACATGGTGGGCATGGCCAGCATCCTGCACGATGTGGGCAAGGTCGGAACGCCGGACCACATCCTGTTCAAGCCCGGCAAGCTGGACCCGGACGAACGCCGCATCATGGAACAACACGCCAGCATTGGTGCCAGCATTCTGGCCAAGTCGGCCCAGATGGTGGAAGGACAAAGCTATTTGTCACTCGGCTCGGAAATTGCCGGCGGGCATCACGAACACTTCGATGGCAATGGCTACCCGCAAAAGCTGAGTGGCCAGGCCATCCCGCTGTCGGCGCGCATTGTCGCCGTGGTAGATGTGTTTGACGCCCTGCTCAACAAGCGTCCCTATAAAGAACCATGGGAGCTGTCCGAAACCCTGGACTATATCCGCAGCCGTGCCGGCAGCCAGTTCGACCCGGTGGTGGTCACCGCACTGTGCACGCTGGTGGAGGAAAACCGTCTGCCTTTCGAGCTATAACATCTGCTGCAACGAAAAAGCCGCGCTGATTTATCAGGGCGGCTTTTTCAATACTGGGGCAAGGCTCAGGCAACGTAGAACATCACGCTGACGAACTGGCAGATGCTGCCACCCATCACGAACAAATGCCAGATGCCGTGCCCGTGACGGATCTTCTCGTCATTGATGAACCAGTAAATGCCGACGCTATAGATCACCCCACCCAGCGCCAGCCAGAACAGGCCCCCCCAGGACATGGCTGCAATCAGGGGCTGCATGGCAATCACCACCAGCCAGCCCATCACCACATAGAGAATCATCGACAACAAACGCGTACGTCGCCCCAGCGTGAGTTCCTGGACGATGCCGAAAATGGCCAGCCCCCAGCTCAAACCGAACAAGGTCCATCCCCATGCACCACGCAAGGTCACCAGACAGTATGGCGTGTAGCTCCCCGCGATCAGCAGGTAGATGGCCGAGTGGTCGCACTTTTGCAAAATCGCCTTGGCACGGCCTTTGGCGCTGTGATACAGGGTGGAAATCAGATACAGCAATACCAGGGTGGAACCGTACAGGCTGAAGCTGACGATCTTCCAGGGGTCACCCTGCTCGGCAGCCACATACACCAGGCTGATCAGCCCGGTCACCGCCAGCACGGTACCAATCAGATGGGAAATGCCGTTGAAGCGCTCTCCGTAATACATGTCACTCTCTCTTCTTACTGCAACCATGCGAATGGCCAGCTACGACTACGGGTCAAACAAGCGATTGACTGTTCCCGGTAACAGGCAGTTCCTGCAGGGACTACAACTAGTTGGCGGCACAAACCGGCAATGCAAGTTCAAACCACCATTTATTCTCGATATCAAACAGTATACAAAAACAAAGCGGGCCGCAGCCCGCTTTGTCACATTGGCAGTAAAAAACGTCGCTCAGGCGCCCAATGCCTTCAGCACGTTGCCACGAACCACTTCAACCGGTTGTGTGCCATCAATCTTCACATACTTCGGTGCCTTGGCATCGCCGCTGGCAGCACGCTGGCCATAGAAACCAACCAGGACTTCGGTTTGCTCGTGATATACCGCCAGACGCTTTTTCACGGTTTCTTCGTGGTCGTCGTCACGCTGGATCAGGTCTTCACCGGTTTCGTCATCCTTGCCAGCCACTTTCGGCGGGTTGAAGGTAACGTGGTAAGTGCGACCAGAAGCCACGTGTACACGACGGCCAGCCATGCGCTCGACAATGGCGGCATCCGGCACGTCGATTTCCACCACGTAGTCGATATCCACACCAGCCGCGATCATGGCTTCAGCCTGCGGAATGGTGCGCGGGAAACCGTCAAACAAAAAGCCCTTGGCACAGTCGTCCTGTGCAATACGCTCCTTGACCAGACCGATGATGATATCGTCACGCACCAGGCCGCCGGCATCCATGATGGCCTTGGCTTCCAGACCCAGCGGCGTACCGGCCTTCACGGCAGCACGCAGCATGTCGCCGGTGGAAATCTGCGGAATGCCGAATTCCTCGCGGATATAGTTAGCCTGGGTACCCTTGCCAGCGCCCGGAGCGCCCAACAGAATCAATCGCATAATTACTCCCGTCAGTTTGTATGTCGTTTATTGTGATTGGTGTTCTTCGGCCGTCTTGCATTGCGGCCTTGCCTGACGCTCAGCGTCCGGCCAGTACGGCACGCACCCGTTCCAGATCCTCCGGCGTATCCACGCCGGCTGCGGGTGCCTCGCTCACCGTGGCCACCATGATGGGGTAGCCGTGCCACAACACGCGCAGTTGTTCCAGTGCTTCAAACTGTTCCAGCGGTGCCGGGCTCAATGAGCTGTAGGTTTGCAAAAAACCTGCCTGGTAGGCATACATGCCAATGTGCCGCAGGACCGGTAGGTCGGCAGGCAACACGCTTGTATCGTGTGCAAACGCGTCACGGGCATAGGGGATGGGCGCCCGGCTGAAATACAGGGCCCGCCCAGCGTGATCCAGTACCACCTTGACCACATTGGGATTGAACATGTCCTGCGCGGCATGAAAAGGGTGCGCCACCGTTGCCATCGGCACACCTGTTTCTGCCATCAGTGCTGCCAGCTTGTCGATCAGGGCCGGGTCGATCAAGGGCTCGTCGCCCTGTACGTTCACCACCACCTGCCCGGCAGGCCATTGCATGCGCTGCGCGACTTCTGCCAGACGGTCAGTACCGCTGGCGTGATCTTCCCGCGTCATCACCGCTTCGATGCCATGTGCGGCACAGGCTGCGAGAATGTCGGGATGATCGGTTGCCACCACCACCTGGCTGGCGCGGCTTTTTGCTGCCTGCTCGGCCACGCGCACCACCATGGGTTTGCCGCCCAGGTCGGCAAGCGGCTTGCCTGGCAGACGGCTGGACGCCATGCGCGCCGGAATGACGATGGCAAAACCGCTCATTTTACTTCTTCTTCCGGCGCCAGTTCGCGCGCCTCGGTTTCCAGCATCATCGGGATGCCGTCCTTGATCGGGAATGCCAGACGGTCGCCCTTGCAGATCAGTTCCTGCCGGGTCTTGTCGAGTACCAGCGGGCCTTTGCACAGCGGGCACACCAGAATGTCCAGAAATTTAGCGTCCATGTCTTATCTTCAATCGGGAAAGTAGCCAGCCGGCAAGATCCGGCGTCAGCTGGGCCGTCACCGGCAAGATCCATAGTCTAGCACGCTGCGCCGCATCATGAATCACTCCCCGCAATTTCACCGCATCTTTGCTGGTGACGATGACAGGACTGTCGCCGCCAGGCAAATCGGCAGCACTGAAAACATGATGATCGGGAAAATGCAGGCACTGCTGCAAAGTAAAGCCTTGCTGTTGCAAGGTTTGGAAAAAACGCTCCGGGTGACCGATGCCAGCCAGCGCAATCACCGGCTGTCCGGCAAAATCTCCTGCCTGGCGATAACGGTCTGGCTGGGCCAGCGATTGCAGCATCCCGCACTGCAATTGCATGTCAAACCGCGGCAGGTCTGCCGGCAAGGGCAAGTCGGCACCATGACCATTCACCACCACGGCATCAACACTGGCCAGCCGGCTGGCAGGCTCGCGCAAGGGGCCACCAGGCAACAGGTGTCCGTTACCCAGCCCGCGGGCCCCGTCCAGCACCACCACCTCCAGCGTGCGAGCCAAACGATAATGCTGCAGGCCGTCATCGGTCAGGATCAGCTGTGTTTCGGGGTACAGACGTAACAGGTGCTCACCCGCGGCCACCCGGTCCCGCCCGACCACTACCGGCGCACCACTGGCGGCCAGCAGCAGCGGTTCATCCCCCACTTCGTCAGGCGTGCTCTCCGGCAAGACCAGAGTTGGCTCAGCATGCGAACCGCCGTAACCACGGCTGATCACCCCCACCCGGACACCTTGCTGATGCAGGCTGGCCAGCAAACCCAGGGTAAGCGGCGTCTTGCCCACACCACCGACATTGATGTTGCCGATGACCACCACCGGCACACCCAGGCGCTGGCTGCGCAATACACCAAGCCGGTACCCTGCTCTGCGCAGGCCCGCCAACAGAGCAAACAGCCCTTCCAGCGGAGCCAGAAGGGCTGTCAGCCACCATCTCGGTTGATACCAGTGGCGTTCGATCAGTTGACTGAGTCGACTCACGGCGTGGTGTTCTGCGTGGCAAATGTCAGCTGCAACAAACCGGCTGCCCGGGCAGCCTCCATCACGCTGATCACCGATTGATGGGTCGCCTTGGCATCGGCATTCACCACCACCACCGGGTCTTTCTTGCCGGCAGCCGCATCACGCAGCTGGGCTTGCAAGCCGGCCTTGTCACCCGGCAACAGTTTATGGCCCGCCACATCCATTTCACCGGAAGCCGCCACAGCAACGGTGATCGGTGTGGCTTCCTGCTGACTGGTATCGGCCTGTGCCGTGGGCAGGTTGATCTTCATCTCGGCAAATTTGGAATAGGTCGTGGTGACCATCAGGAAAATCAGGATCACCAGCAACAGGTCAATCATCGGGATGAAGTTGATTTCCGGCTCCTCACGGTGCCGTCCGCGACGGAAATTCATGACTGGTTACCGTTCTGACGCTCGCCATGCACCACTTCAACCAGCTTCACCGCCTGTGCTTCCATTTCCACCAGCAAGCCATCCACACGAGCGCGGAAATGGCGGTAGAACATCATGCTGGGAATGGCCACGATCAGGCCGAAAGCGGTGTTGTACAGGGCAATGGAAATACCATGGGCCAACTGTTGCGGATTGCTGGAACCACCCGGCGCCTGGGAACCAAAGATTTCAATCATCCCGATTACCGTACCCAGCAAACCCAGCAGCGGTGCCATGGCGGCAATGGTACCCAGCGTATTGAGAAAACGTTCCAGCTGGTGCGCCACCACACGGCCTTCGTCCTCGATGGCATCTTTCATTACTTCACGACTGACACCAACATTACGCAGGCCCGCAGCGAACAGCTTGCCCAGCGGGGAATGGTTCTGGAGCAACTGCAACAATTCGGCAGAGGCTCCGGCGCGGCGGTATTCGGCCACGGTTTGTGCCAACAGACCATCAGGAACGATCAACGAGGCACGCAAACTGAACAGACGCTCGAAGATGATGGCCAGCGAAATGACCGAGGCCAGAATGATGGTCCAGATCGGCCAGCCGGCCGCTTCAACAATTGACCACACGAAACACTCTCCAAAGCTTTAGCTAAACGCTAAACTTTAGCGGTTGCGCCAGTTCTCGGCAACCATGGCGGCTGTCATGCAGCGCAGAAAAACAGGAAATTACGAAACAAATACAAGAAAATTCCCTAAGCTGTGATTTTGTAAGGGAAATTTGCCTGCATCCACAGATCCTGTGGATAACTTTGTTGATAAGCATGTGAACAGATAGGGCAAAACCGCACGGCAGGCCCATTTCCGGCAACTGACCGCAATTTGCACAAACAATATAACATATTGATTGTACAGTGATTTATTTTCAATCACTTAACACTACATCCTTCTTTGTCCGACAATTTACAGACGACAAAAACCGGTATTTTTGTTGTGGATGACTTGACAACCATGAATTTCAATAGCACGGCCAATGACGTCATCAGCGTCTCTTCCCTTAATCGCATGGTGCGTGACTTGCTGGAGTCCGGCCTGCCACCGTTGTGGATTGGCGGAGAAATTTCCAACCTGACCCTGGCTGCGTCTGGTCATGCCTATTTCTCCCTCAAGGATGGCGGCGCACAAATACGCTGCGTGATGTTCCGCCACAAACTGTCCTTGCTGCCGTTTCGTCTGGCAGAAGGCATGCAAGTGGAACTCAAGGGCCTGGTCACCCTGTACGAGGCCCGCGGCGATTACCAGATCAATGTTGACACCATGCGCTCTGCGGGGCTTGGCCGCCTGTACGAGGCCTTCGAAAAGCTGAAAAGCCGCTTGAGTGCTGAAGGCTTGTTTGATGCAGCACGCAAACGTCCGCTGCCAGCACACCCTGCAGCCATCGGCATTGTCACCTCACCGGCTGCGGCGGCGCTGCGCGATGTGGTCACCACGCTGGCCCGGCGCATGCCGGACATCCCGGTCATTCTTTACCCTGCGCAGGTGCAAGGGGAAAGCGCTGCGCGACAGATTGCAGCCGCCATCGAGCAAGCCTCGGCACGGCAGGAAGTAGAAGTGCTGATTGTCTGTCGCGGCGGTGGCAGCATTGAAGACTTGTGGTCGTTCAACGAAGAGATTGTTGCGCGTGCCATTGCCGCCTGCCGGATTCCGGTGGTCAGCGGTGTCGGCCACGAAACCGACTTCACCATTTGCGATTTTGTTGCTGACCGCCGCGCCCCTACGCCGACTGCGGCAGCAGAACTGGTTTCCCCCAGCCAGGAGCAACTGCGCCTGCAACTGGAGCAAGCCAAACGCGGGCTGGAGCGAGCACTGGGTCGGTTGCTCGTGGATAAATCACAGCAACTGGACTACCTGTCCCGCCGGCTGAATCACCCAGGAGAAATACTGCGACGGCAAGTGCAAAGCCTGCAGCAGGCATCCGTGCGTTTACGTCGTAGCCTGGATGGCGTATTTGACCGTCGCCGCTTTGGCTTGCAGCTGGCAAACAGCCGCCTGCAGCGGCATCAGCCACAGTTGCTGCGCCAGCAACATCAGCTGAACCAGTTGCAGGGAAGCTTGCAGCGCGGCATGCAACTGCTTATCAGCCGCCGCAAACAGATGCTGCAACAACAGGCAGCCACGCTCGAAGCCATGAATCCGCAGGCAGTACTCAACCGTGGTTATGCCATCGTGCAAAAGCAGGATGGTCATGCGGTGAAGTCGCCACAGGAATTGCTGAACCGCGAGCGCGTGCTGTTGCGCCTGGCCGATGGCGTCACCGAAGCGCTGGTCGATCACCCCACTGGCGCGCAACCGGAATTGCCCTTCTGAAAAGCAAGGGCGCTTGACAGCGGGATGAAATGTATCGAGGATGAATATCAAACAACCGTTTGAATTTAAGCCATGAAACTTTCACCACGCCTGCTCAAGACACTGATCAACCTGTGGCCGCCCTTTCTGGGTGCCGGCATCAAAGTGGGGCATATTGCGCCAGACTGGCAGCAGGTGGATGTACGCCTGCGGCTCGGGCTGACCAATCGCAATTACGTTGGCGTGCATTTCGGTGGCAGTCTGTATGCCATGACAGACCCGTTTTTCATGCTGATGCTGATGCAGTCGCTGGGGCCGGACTACGTGGTGTGGGACAAGGCGGGCAGCATCGAATATCACAAACCGGGCAAAGGGGTGGTACACGCCCGTTTCAATCTGGACCATCAGCAGATCGCAGATATCCGACGCCATACGGCGACTGGGGAAAAACATCTGCCGCAACTGAAAGTCGATATCCGGGACAGTGCTGGCGACGTGGTGGCGACGGTGCACAAAATCCTGTACGTCAGACGCAAAAAAGGCCGCTGAGCGGCCTTTTTGCATTGACGATGCCAGGCTGAAAGATCAGTCGACAAAGCCACAAAATACTTCTCGCATCATTTTCAGTACTTCCAGCGTCCGGATATCCCCAACCCGGTAATATACCCGGTTGGCATCTTTTCGTGTCCGGAGAACCCCCTTGTCACGCATGATGGCCAGATGCTGGGAAATGTTGCTCTGCGAGGTTCCCACCTGCTCCACAATATCCTGCACGCTGACTTCCTGGTCGCCCAGTACCGAAATGATCTTCAACCGCAAGGGATGAGACATTGCCTTCATCGCCCGCGAGGACTGTTCGATCTGGTCATCGTTGAACAGCAAGCTCTGCTCCTAAGTAGTTTGCAATGCGTATTTATATTGGTTTGACTACGGTACAATACTAACTAAAAAAATCAATACCATCAAGAATTTCTAATATTCTGATTGTGGACATCATGACAGCTATCACACCCGTTTTACTCCTTATTCTCGATGGCTTCGGACACCGGCTGGAAGGTGACGACAATGCCATCCTGCATGCAAACACCCCCACCTGGGACGCCCTGAAACAGCAGTATCCCTACGGCGTGATTGATGCCTCCGAAGGCTTCGTCGGCCTGCCCAGCGGGCAGTTCGGCAACTCTGAAGTGGGGCACCTGAATATCGGCGCAGGTCGGATTGTCCAACAGGACATCAGCCGCATCGACTGCGATATCGAAGAAAACCGCTTCGACCAGAACCCGGTATTGCAGCAGGCCATCCTGCAAGCCAAAGGCTCGGCACTGCATGTCATGGGACTGTTGTCCGATGGCGGCGTCCACAGCCATGAAAATCACATTTTCGCGCTGATCCGCGCCGCCCAGGCTGCCGGCGTGCCGCATATTTACGTGCATGCCTTTCTGGATGGCCGTGACACCCCGCCGCGCAGTGCCGAAACCTATCTCAAGCGTCTGGATGAAGTGCTGGCCGGCTGCCCTGCTGCCCGTCTGGTTTCCGTCACTGGCCGCTACTGGGCAATGGACCGCGACAAGCGCTGGGAACGCGTGGAGCCGGCTTACCGCCTGCTGGTGGAAGGCGAAGGCCTCCACCATGCGGACAGCGGCCTGCAAGCGCTGGCTGCGGCCTATGCCCGTGATGAAAACGACGAATTCGTTGCGGCAACCAGTATTGGCGCCCCGGTCAAGATGCAGGATGGTGATGTTGCCATCTTCATGAACTTCCGCGCCGACCGTGCGCGCCAGCTCACCACCGCCCTCACCGACCCTGCCTTCAGTGGCTTCAGTGCGCGTCAGCCTAAACTGGGGCAATTCGTCACGCTCACATCCTATGGCGAGGCCTACAGCAACCCGGTGGCCTATGGCCCGCAGAAAATCAGCAATGGTTTTGGCGAATACCTCGCCAGCCTGGGCCTGAAGCAGCTGCGCATTGCCGAAACCGAAAAGTATCCGCATGTCACCTACTTCTTCAATGGTGGCGAAGAGCAGGTTTATCCCGGCGAAGACCGCATCCTGGTGCCCTCCCCCAAGGTGGCTACCTACGACTTGCAGCCGGAAATGAATGCCCCGCAAGTCACCGACCATATCGTCGAAGCCATTGCCTCCGGCAAGTACCAGGCCATCATTTGCAACTATGCAAATGGCGACATGGTGGGCCATACCGGCAAGTTCGATGCTGCGGTCAAGGCAGTGGAAACGCTGGATGCATGCGTCAAACGCTGCGTGGAAGCCATGCAGGCTGCTGGTGGCGAAGTATTGATCACGGCGGATCACGGTAATTGCGAGCAGATGTACGATGCCGCACACCATCAGCCGCATACCCAGCACACCCTGGACAAGGTGCCCTTCCTGTATGTCGGTCGCAAGGCGCACATCAAGGAAGGCGGCGCGCTGCGCGACATCGCACCGTCGCTGCTGGCCATGATGGGCTTGCCGCAGCCTGCAGAAATGACTGGCCGCTCGCTGATCGACTTCGAGTAAGACCCCACGCCGGCCTGCCACGCAGGCCGGCAATGCGGCTGCCTTGTCTGCGCCGCCCTGTTATCATGCTGGCAACAGGTGTAATCCGAAGCGAAAATGGAATGAAACCGATATTGCTGCTAGCCCTGCTGGCTGGCGCGGCCCAGGCCGCCCCCTCCTCTGCCTCTCTCCCCCTATCCACTGCGCCACAACAACAGAACCTGCAATCGGTGCGCAAGGAAATCGATAACCTGAAAAAAGACCTGGCGCAGAAGCAGGCTGTGCAGCAGGAAGCCAAGTCTGCCATCCAGGAGTCGGAACAGGCCATCGCCCAAACCAATCAGGTGATTGCCAAGCTGGAAAACAAGCAGAACAACTCGGCACAGCAACTGGCCGACTTGCGTCAGCAAGTCCAGACCACCGCCCACAAACTGGCAGAAACCCGCCAGCGCGTGGCGCAAATGCTGGCAAGACAGTACAAGAGCGGCGATCACGACGCCATGAAGCTGATGCTCAATGCCGACGACCCGAACCAGACCTCGCGCGACATGGTGTATTACCAGCACATTGCCAAGGCGCAGCAACAAATGGTGACGCAGCTGATCAGCCACCAGCATGAGCTGGAAGCGCTGACCTATCAGCTGGAACAGGAATTGGCGCGGCTGGATGCGCTGTCCAACCACAAAAGCCGGGAAAAGAACGCCCTGCTCAACAGCAAGAGCAACAAGCTGGCCCAGCTGAACAAGATCGCCGGTGAAATCCAGGCCGGACAAAGCCGGCTGGGCAAGTTGCAGGAAGACGAAAAACGGCTGACCAACCTGATTGCCCAGATCAACCAGGAAATCGAACGTCGCCGTCAGGAAGCCATCCGCAAGGCGGCCGAAGAACGCAAGGCCCGCCAGGCTGCCGCACTGGCAGCGAAGAAGGAAAACGAGCGCAGGCGCAAACTGGCCGAAAACGCCCGCAAACAAGGCAAGCCGGTGCCGGAAGTAGCCAGGAAGTCGGTGCCGGTACCGGTTGAAAAACCGGTGGCGGAAGTAGCCGACGGCAGTGCATCCGGCAAAGCCTTTGCCAGCCTGCAAGGCCGCATGAAGATGCCGGTGTCCGGCCAACTGGCAGGCCGCTTTGGCAGCGCGCGCAGCGAAGGCACATCGTGGAAAGGTGTGTTCATCAAGACTGCGCCGGGCCAGCCGGTTCATGCAGTCGCCGATGGCAACGTAGTGTATGCTGATGCGCTACGCGGATTCGGTAACGCCGTGATTGTGGATCACGGTGGCAATTACCTGACGGTGTACACCGGCCTCTCTGCCATCGGCAAGAGTGTGGGCAGCACGGTCAAGGCCGGCGAAACACTCGGCAACACTGGCGCACTGGACAGCGGCGAATCCGGCCTGTACTTTGAAATCCGGCATATGGGACAACCTCTCAACCCGCAAACCTGGGTACGTTAAGCCCCGCGGTATCGGAGACCAACACACAATATGACTAGTCATCGCATGAAAAAAATTGCCTGGCTTGCCGCCGGCGCACTGGCAGGCGGCGCCCTCACCCTCAGCGTGCAGGCTTTTGCCGGCAAGGAGCCCACCACGCTCCCACTGAATGAATTGCGTACCTTTGCCGAAGTGTTTGGCCGTATCAAGCAGGATTATGTCGACCCGGTCGATGACAAAAAGCTGATTACCGAAGCCATCAAGGGCATGCTAAGCGGGCTGGACCCCCACTCCGACTACATGGATGCGGAAGCCTTCAAGGAACTGCGCGAAGGTACCCAAGGTGAATTTGGCGGCCTGGGCATCGAGATCGGTGCTGAAGACGGCCTGGTGAAGGTGGTGTCGCCAATCGAAGATACCCCGGCACAGAAGGCCGGCATCAAGAGCGGTGACCTCATCATCAAGATTGACGACACGCCGGTACGCGGCCTGTCGCTGAACGACGCGGTCAAGCGCATGCGCGGCAAGCCGGGCAGCAAGGTAACGCTCACCATTGCCCGCAAGAACGAAACCAAGCCGCTGGTATTTGCCATCACCCGCGCCATCATCAAGACCAAGAGCGTGAAGTCCAAATTGCTGGAACCGGGTTATGGCTATGTGCGCATCACCCAGTTCCAGGAGCACACCACGGAAAACCTGGCCGAAGCCATTGCCAGCATGACCAAGCAGAACAAGCAGCCGCTCAAGGGCCTGGTGCTGGACCTGCGTGACGACCCGGGTGGCTTGCTGACCAGCGCCGTCGGCGTATCCGCCGCCTTCCTGCCCAAGGATGCGCTGGTGGTGTACACCGAAGGCCGTACCGCTGACGCCAAGATGAAACTGACGGCTTCCGCACAGAACTATGGCCGACCCGGCATGCCGGACCCGCTGTCGGTACTGCCGCAGGAAACCCACAAGGTGCCGCTGGTGGTATTGGTGAATGGTGGCTCGGCCTCGGCGTCCGAAATTGTTGCCGGCGCACTGCAAGACCACAAGCGTGCGGTACTGGTGGGTACCCAGACCTTTGGCAAGGGCTCGGTGCAATCCATCCTGCCGCTGGGCAGTGCCGGTGGCATCAAGCTGACCACCGCCCGCTACTTTACCCCTAGCGGCCGCTCCATCCAGGCCAAGGGCATTGTGCCGGATGTGGTGGTGGAAGACGCAACCGTCACTGCGGCGGATCAGGCATTGCGCGTACGCGAGGCTGATCTGGAAAACCATCTGGCCAATCCGAATGGCGAAGAAACCCCGTCCAAATCGGCCAAGCCAGCCAAGCCGGCGACTCCTCCTGTGATCAAACAGGAAGCGCCCAAGCCGCAGGATGACAAGAACGCCAGCCCGGACAATCCGCGCGAGCCAAACCCACAAAAGGACTACCAGCTGTCCCAGGGCCTGAACATCCTGAAAGTGCAGCAAATCCTGATCAAACAAGGCAATTGAGCCTTGTTGCGACAGCCACCCCGTCAGCCGATGGGGTGGCTGTTTTCATTTGCAGCCACCGCGCGGCAAGCGGCAAAAGCCCTGCCCATCCCCTTGTATTCCTGCTAGGCTTGTCGCTTCTGACGTATTTATCTGGCGGGAGCCAATCCAACAATGCTGAACCGGGAATTTGTCCTCTCCTTCCGTGAAGCCGCCCCCTACATCAACACCTTCCGCGGGAAAACCTTCGTACTGGCAGTCAGTGGCGAAGCCGTGATGGAAGGCGGTTTTCACAATCTGTCGCAGGATATCAACCTGTTGGTAAGCCTGGGCGTGCGCGTGGTGCTGGTACATGGCATCCGCCCCCAGATCGAAGCCTTGCTCAAACGCTTCGGCCTGAACCGGCTGTTTCACCGCGACCGACGAGTGACCGATGCCAGCACCATGGAAATCGTCAAGCAAGCCAGCGGGGCAACCCGCTACGGCATTGAGGCTCAGCTGTCGATGGGCATGCCCAACTCGCCCATGTTCGGTGCCCATCTGCGCGTGGCCGGCGGCAATTTCATCACTGCCCAGCCGCTGGGTGTGCTGGATGGTGTGGACATGCAGTTCACCGGCCAGGTAAGGCGCATCGACGTGGACGGCATCAATACCCGGCTATCCGCCGGTGAACTGGTGTTGCTCTCGCCGGTAGGCTATTCGGTGACCGGCGAAGCCTTCAACCTCACCATGGAAGAAATGGCCGCCCAGCTGGCGTCAGCCCTCAAAGCCGAAAAGCTGATCTTCGTGATTGAAGGACGTGGTGTCACCAATGAGCTGGGCCAGCATGTCAGCTCGCTCACCGCGCAGCAGGCGGAAGACCTGTTGCAGGCAGGCCATCTGCAACGCGACGTCACCGCCTACCTGCCCTATGCCATCAAGGCCACCCGCGATGGCATCCCGCGTGCCCATCTGGTCAGCCATCACGAAGATGGTTCGCTACTGGCCGAACTGTTCACCAATGGCGGCACCGGCACCATGATTGCCCGCGACAGCCTGGTGAAGGTGCGCAATGCCAGTGTGGACGACATCGGCCCCATCCTGAACCTGATCCGCCCGCTGGAAGAGCAGGGCATCCTGGTCAAGCGCAGCCGCGAGCATCTGGAAATGGAAATTTCCCAATACTCGGTGCTGGAACATGACGGCAAAATCTACGGTTGCGTGGCCATGCATGTGTTTCCCGAAGCCGGCATGGCCGAACTGGCCTGCCTGGCTGTGGCACCGGAACGGCGTGAAGGCCGCTTTGGCGAAACCCTGCTCAAACACGTGGAATACCAGGCACGTACCCGCGGCCTGAAAGCCTTGTTCGTGCTGACCACCCAGACAGCCCACTGGTTTGTTGAGCGCGGTTTTGCCGAAGCAGGCCGTGGCCAGCTGCCACTGGCGCGTCAGGCCTTTTACAACAACCAGCGCCGTTCCAAGATCTTCGTCAAGGAATTGTAAGCCGGCATACCACCCCGGCGGCGGCATGGTTGGAAGGGTGTCATGGTTGTGACACAATAATGCAGTATATTCAGTTCAATTTTGCAAGGATTAGCAATGGCCAGAAACGTCAATTGCATCAAGCTGGGCCGCGAGGCTGAAGGTCTGGACTTTCCGCCCCTGCCGGGCGAGCTTGGCAAGCGTGTGTATGAAAATGTCTCCAAGGAAGCCTGGCAAGGCTGGCTGCGTTATCAGACCATGCTGATCAACGAAAACCGTCTGAGCCTGGCGGATGCGCGTGCGCGCCAGTATCTGGCTGCACAGCTGGATGCCTACTTCTTCGGTCAGGGTGCCGATGCACCGGCTGGCTACACGCCACCGCAGCAGTAATTGTTTCAAGCCCTCCTGCGCGAGGGCTTTTTTGTCTCCACACCTCATCACCATTGGCGCGAAACCGTATGTCACAAAGCCACGAGTTGCTGCTTAACCGTGAACTGGGCCTGATCGAATTCAACCGCAGGGTACTGGCCCAAGCAGAAGACCCAAGCCTGCCGCTGCTCGAACGCCTGAAATACCTGTGCATCGTCTCCTCCAATCTGGACGAATTCTTCGAAGTGCGCATGGCCTGGCTGAAAGATACCGCCCAGCTCACCCCGGGGCGCATTCTGGCAGATGGCTCGACACCGGCGCAGATCATGGCGCGGATTTCGTCCGCCTCGCACGAACTGGTGCGCCAGCAATATGCGGTGATGAGTGATGTCCTGTTCCCGGCGCTGCGTGAAGAAGACATCATCTTCCTGCGCCGTAACGAATGGACCGAACAGCAACAGGAATGGGTGCACGACTTCTTCAGCAACGAGCTGATGCCCATCCTCACCCCGATCGGGCTGGACCCGTCCCACCCCTTCCCCAAGGTGCTGAACAAGTCGCTCAACTTTGCCGTGGAACTGGAAGGTCGCGATGCCTTTGGCCGTCAGTCGGACATCGCCATCGTGCAGGCCCCGCGCATTCTGCCACGCGTGATCAAGGTGCCGCCGGAAGTGTGCAGCGGCCACCCGCATACCTTTGTTTTCCTGTCCTCCATCCTGCACTCGCATGTGCACGAGCTGTTCCTGGGCATGACGGTCAAGGGCTGTTACCAGTTCCGCGTCACCCGCGACAGCGAACTGACGGTGGAAGACGAAGACCTGAAAAACCTGCGTACGGCCTTGCAGGGTGAATTGAGTCAGCGCCAGTTTGGTGATGCGGTACGGCTGGAAATTGCCGACACCTGCCCACCGCACATGGAAGAGTTCCTGCTGACCCAGTTCAACCTGAAGAAGCCGGACGTATACCGCGTCAACGGCCCGGTGAACCTGGTACGCCTGATGCAGGTGCCGGACCTGGTTGACCGGCCGGACCTGAAATTCCCGCCCTTCGTGCCCTCGCTGCCAGACCAGCTGAGCAAGAAAGTGCCGCTGTTCGACGCCATCCGCAAGGGTGACATCCTGCTGCACCACCCCTTCCAGAGCTTCCAGCCTGTCATTGACATGCTGAACCTGGCCGCAACCGACCCGCAGGTGGTCGCCATCAAGATGACGGTATACCGCACCGGTACTGACTCGGTGTTGATGGAATCGCTGATTGCCGCCGCCCGCGCCGGCAAGCAGGTGACGGTGGTGCTGGAACTGATGGCGCGCTTTGACGAAGAAGCCAACATCAGCTGGGCCAGCCATCTGGAAGATGCAGGTGCGCACGTGGTGTATGGCGTGTTCGGTTACAAGGTGCACGCCAAGATGCTGATGGTGATCCGCCGTGAAGACAAGCGCCTGCGCCGCTACGTGCACCTGGGCACCGGCAACTATCACCCGCGCACCGCCCGTTTCTATACCGACCTTGGCCTGCTCACCTGCAACGAAGAAATCGCCAGCGATGTGAATGACATCTTCGTGCAGCTCACCGGTCTGGGCCGCGCCAGCCAGCTCAAGCAGCTGCACCAAAGCCCGTTCACCCTGCACAGCTTGCTGATCGACTCCATCGAGCGGGAGATCGAGCACGCCCAGCAAGGCCGTCCGGCACAGATCATTGCCAAGATGAACGCGCTGCTGGAACCGCAAGTCATCCACGCGCTGTACCGCGCCAGCCAGGCCGGGGTGAAGATCCAGCTCATCGTGCGTGGCGTTTGCGCGCTGCGTCCCGGTGTGCCGGGGCTGTCGGACAACATCACCGTGCGTTCGGTGGTGGGGCGCTTCCTGGAACATCCGCGCGTCTACTACTTCTACAACGACAAGCAGGAAAACCTGTACATCGCCAGTGCCGACTGGATGGGTCGCAACCTGTTCCGCCGTATCGAAACCTGCGTGCCGATTCTGGACCCCAAGGTCAAACGCCGGGTGATCAAGGAAGCACTGCGCCTGTATCTGGAAGACAACGTCAACGCCTGGGACATGCAGGCAGACGGTAGCTACAAACGTCGCCCCAGCCGCGGCAAGGAACGCTGCGCCCAGAACCTGCTGCTGGAAGAATACGCGCGCTGACAGGTATTTCTTGTCTGCATGCCCGCGGCCGGTCGGTGGAACTTCCACCTACCGGCCGTTTTCTTATGACAGCCACCTTATCAAGGAATGTCTGTGGAAATCCTGTTTACCCTGCTTGCTGCCCTGCTAATCGTACTGGGCATGGCCGGCACCCTGTTTCCCGCCCTGCCCGGCCTGCCGCTGATGCTGGGTGGCTTTCTGCTGCTGGCCTGGGCCGATCACTTCGCCCATCTGGGCAGCAGCGCCCTGCTCATCATGGCACTGCTGACTGTATTGGGCTTGCTGATCGACTTTGTCGCCGGCTTGCTCGGGGCCAAACTGACAGGTGCCAGCAAGCAGGCATTGTGGGGGGCTTTTATCGGCAGCATTGTCGGCCTGCCGCTGGGACTGGTCGGTGTCATTCTGGGGCCGCTGCTGGGAGCGGCCATCGGCGAGCTGCTGGCCCGGCGTGATGCCTGGCAGGCCGGGCGTGTGGGCCTGGGCACACTGGCCGGTTTTCTGATCGGCACGATAGCCAAGATTGGCTGCGCCTTTGCCATGCTGGCCACTGCCCTGTTCGCCTGGTTCTGGTAAGGACAAACACGGGGAGCACAGCGCAGCCGGCCCGCTTTTGGTAGAATCTACCGCTTAACGATTATCTTCAGCAGGGTCCCTCATGGCTCAATACGTAATGTCCATGCTCCGCGTGAGCAAAGTGGTGCCGCCCAAGCGCCAGATCATCAAGGACATCTCCCTGTCCTTCTTCCCCGGTGCCAAAATCGGCCTGCTGGGCCTGAACGGTTCCGGCAAATCCACCGTGCTGCGCATCATGGCCAATGTGGACAAGGAATACGACGGCGAAGTACAGCATCTGCCTGGCGTGAAAATCGGCTATCTGCCGCAGGAGCCGCAGCTGGACCCGGAGAAGACCGTGCGCGAAGAAGTGGAAAGCGGCATGGGCGACGTCATGGGTGCGCAAAAACGGCTGGAAGAAGTCTATGCCGCCTATGCCGATCCGGATGCCGACTTCGATGCCCTGGCCGAAGAACAGGCCAAGCTGGAAGCCATCATCTCTGCCGGTGCCGGCGACAATGTACAACTGCAACTGGAACTGGCTGCCGACGCGCTGCGCCTGCCGCCGTGGGACGCCAAGATCGGCCCGCTGTCCGGTGGTGAAAAACGCCGCGTCGCCTTGTGCAAGCTGCTGCTGTCCAAGCCGGACATGCTGCTGCTGGACGAACCCACCAACCACCTGGACGCCGAATCGGTAGAGTGGCTGGAACAATTCCTGGTGCGTTTCCCCGGTACCGTGGTGGCCGTTACCCACGACCGCTACTTCCTCGACAACGCCGCCGAATGGATTCTGGAACTGGACCGTGGCGAAGGCATTCCGTGGAAAGGTAACTATTCCAGTTGGCTGGAGCAGAAGGAAGAACGCCTGGAGAAGGAAGCCAAGAGCGAAGGCGCCCGCATGAAGGCGATGAAGCAGGAACTGGAATGGGTACGCCAGAACCCCAAGGGCCGTCAGGCCAAGTCCAAGGCGCGTATCGCCCGCTTTGAAGAACTGTCCAGCTACGAAACCCAGAAGCGTAACGAAACCCAGGAAATCTTCATCCCGGTGGCCGAGCGCCTGGGGAATGAAGTCATCGAATTCGACGGCGTATCCAAAGGCTTTGGCGACCGCCTGCTGATCGACAACCTGTCGTTCAAGGCACCGGCAGGTGCCATTGTCGGCATCATCGGCCCCAACGGCGCCGGTAAGTCGACCCTGTTCAAGATGATTGCCGGCAAGGAACAGCCGGACAGCGGTACGGTGAAAATCGGCCAGACTGTGCAGATGGCCTTTGTCGAACAGAGCCGTGAAGGCCTGGAAGACGACAAGACCGTATTTGACGACGTGTCCGGCGGTGCCGACCTGCTGACCGTGGGCCGCTTTGAAATGTCCAGCCGCGCCTATCTGGGCCGCTTCAACTTCAAGGGTGCTGACCAGCAGAAGAAGGTAGGCATGCTGTCCGGTGGTGAGCGTGGCCGTCTGCATCTGGCCAAGACCCTGCTCAAGGGCGGCAACGTATTGCTGCTGGACGAACCGTCCAACGACCTTGACGTGGAAACCCTGCGTGCGCTGGAAGATGCGCTGCTGGAATTCGCCGGCACCGTGTTCGTGATTTCCCACGACCGCTGGTTCCTCGACCGTATCGCCACCCACATCCTGGCGGCGGAAGGCGAATCGCAGTGGACCTTCTTCGACGGCAACTATCAGGAATACGAAGCCGACAAGAAGAAACGACTGGGCGAAGAAGGTGCCAAGCCCAAGCGTATCCGCTACAAGCCGATTACCCGCTGATCGGCCAGTCACAAAAAAACCCCGCCTTGGCGGGGTTTTTCTTTACGGTATCAACGGTTCAGGACAACTGGCTGTGCGAGCCATCGCACAAGGGCTGACCTTCGCTCAGCTTGCAGCCACAGAAGTACACCAGGCCGCTTTTGTCCGCCACATACTCGACCGGACTGAAACAGGAGCCGGCATGACTGCCATCACAAAACGGCTGCTTTTCACTCTGCCCGCAAGCGCACCACCAATAATGCTTGCCGGCCTCCACTTCAACTGCATAGGGAAAACTCTGCGGTGAAAACGGTTGATCAGCCATGCGACACTCCTTGCAGAACCACACCCGGGCTTTCAGCTTAGAAGACCACTGCCCGCTGCGCTAGCCTGCCTCATGCAGGCAGTCAGGGAAATGTTAAAATGCCAGGCATGCGCTACCTCGTTTGCCTGTGCTTCCTGCTGCTGGCAGCCTGCAGCACCCTGCCCGACACCTCGCCCGCCCCGGCAGGGTATTATCGTGTACGCGCCGGGGATACCTTGTACCGCATTGCGCTCAATCATCATCAAAGCGTGAACGCGCTGGTGGCGTGGAACAAGCTGGCAGACCCGTCCAGCATCACGGCCGGACAGTTGTTGCGCGTCAGCCCGGCAAGCACCGCTCCGGCCAAGACAACCCCTCCTGCCTCCACGGTCAAAACCACACCACCCCCTGCCACTCGCCCTGCTGCACCTGGCATCAGCCTGCAATGGCCCATTCGTGGTGCTTTGCTTGGCAAGTTCAACGGCAACAGCAACAAGGGCATCGATATTGCCGGCAAGGCGGGCGACCCGGTACGGGCGGCAGCCAGCGGTACGGTGGCCTATGCCGGCAAGGGCATCCGTGCCTATGGCAATCTGCTCATCATCAAGCACGGCAATGACTACCTGACCGCCTATGCCCACAACCAGACCTTGCTGGTGAAGGAAGGCCAAACCGTACAGGCTGGCCAGCAGATTGCCACCGTGGGCCATACCGGCAGCAATCGCGACATGCTGCATTTCGAGTTGCGCCGTCAGGGTCAGGCCATCGACCCGCTAAGCGCGCTCCCCGCTCAATAGCCCCGCTCGCGCTCTACCAGGCCTTGCGGCACCCCCCCCTGAATGATGGTCTGCACATTGGCGGCAATCTGCTCCACCGCAGGTTCCACCAGGGTCATGGCAGCAATGTGCGGGGTCAACAGCACCGAGGGGTGACTCCACAAGGGATGCACGCTTTCCAGTGGCTCCACCTCGAACACATCCAGCATGGCAAAGCGCAGATGCCCGCTATCGAGCAGGCCCAGCAAGGCCGCTTCGTCCACCTGCTCGCCCCGCCCGGCATTGATGATTGCTGCACCGGACGGCAAGTGCGACAACATACGTCCATCAAGCAGGCCACGCGTCTGCACTGTGGCAGGCAGCAGATTCACCAGGATATCGCTACGCGCCAGCAAATCCGGCAGCGCAGCCTGGCCGATGTAATCCTGCACGCCCGGCAATTGCCGGCCAGCACGGCTCCAGCCAGCCACCGCATAGCCCATGGCGGCCAGCGACTGCGCCACCCAGCCACCAATCTCGCCCAGGCCAAGCACACCGATGCGGGTTTGTCCCGCCGATGGCGCAGTAAGCGCTTGCCACTGTCGCAGCGTCTGCTGGCGGCGGTATTGCCCCATCTGCCGCTGTACATGCAGCACACCGTACAACACGTACTCCAGCATTTGCTGCGCCATGCCGGCATCAGTCAGCCGCACAATCGGTACTGTTGGGTCCAGATCGTCACGCTTCAGGATGCGGTCTACCCCTGCTCCCAGCACAAACACGGCCTGCAGATTCACCATGTACTTGAAAAAACCGGCTGGCGGGTTCCACACCACCGCATATTTTACCTGCACGGCAGCCACCTCTTCCGGCCAACACCTCACCTCCTGCTGTGGCAGGGCCTGTTGCAAGGCATGCTGATAACACGCCATGTCCTGCGGGGTATAGAGGTATAACATTGGCATCTCCGGATTTGACCAGTTCGCTGGCATGAGTCATGCATTGTAGATAATGCTGCCCTGCCTGGGCAGCCCCAACGCGTTTTATCCCGGATTGCCCCAAACCGCACAATGCGCCAAGATCACGGCTTGGGATTCAGGAACAACAAACGCATGAGCCGTCATCTTCTCCTCTACCTGTTGCTGGGCAGCCTGAGTGCATGTACTACCGTCGCACCGCCACCGATCAGCACCACACCAGCCCCGGCAAGCACCCCGGCAGTCAGCAGCCCCACCCCGACTGCAGCAAGCGCACCACCGCCCGTCGTACCGGTTCCGCAGCCACCGCAGCCACCGGTCAGCACCAGCAAACCGGTACTGAATGAAGCACAAGGCCGGGCCTTGCTGGACCGCTTGCTGCCACCACGCATCAGCGATCGCCAAGGCTGGAACAACGATATCGTTACTGCCTTTACTGCGTTGAAAATACCGTATCGTGCCGATAACTTCTGTGCGGTGGCTGCCGTTATCGAGCAAGAATCCAGCTGGCAGGCGGACCCGACAGTCCCCAATCTGCCAGCCATTGTCTGGGAAAAGATTGGTGAACGCGCCAACAAATACCTGGTGCCGCTGCCGGTAGTGAAGGCAGCGCTGCTCAAGACATCGCCCAATGGCAAAAGCTACAAGGCACGCATCGACAATTTGCGTACCGAACGGGAAATGAACCTGCTGTTCGAGGACATGTCCGCCGAAGCCAGCAAGCTGGGCTTGCCGATGAATATGAAAAACCCCATTCGCACCGGCGGTCCGATGCAGGTGAGCGTGGAGTTTGCCGAAGCGCACGTCAAAATCTGGCCCTACCCGTACCAAAGCGGCAACAGCATCCGCAATGATGTGTTTACCCGCCGTGGCGGTATTTATTTCGGCAGCGCCATCCTGCTGCAATACCCGGCACCGTATCAGGACATGATTTACCGTTTTGCCGACTTCAATGCCGGGCGCTACAGCAGCCGCAATGCAGCCCTGCAAGCCGCCATCAGCCAATTGACCGGACGCAAGCTGGCGCTGGATGGTGATTTGCTCAGTTATACCGGCAAGCAGGCCAGCGGTAGCACATACCAGGCCTTGCTCAGCTTGCGCAGCCGCTTGGACATGAGCCAGAGCGCCATTGAAAGGGATTTGCAGCAGGAGAAAAACAGCGCCCTGGCGCAAACCGAGCTGTATCGCAAGGTTTTTGCGCTGGCAGACCGCCAGGCGGGAAAGCCGCTGGCACGCGAACGCATGCCGCAAATCGACCTGCATAGCCCGAAAATCAGCCGCAAGCTGACCACACAATGGTTTGCTGACAAGGTGAATGGGCGCTATCAGGCCTGCATGGCAAGGCAATAGAGAAACAGTGAAACGATTGGGCAAGCAGGCTGTGGACGGCCTGCTTGTGGCGATGCCGGGCTCATCATGGCGATGTGCGCTGCAAGAGCAAACCGGACAAAAACGAAAAAGCCCAGTCTTGCGACTGGGCTTGATCTTGAATCCTGGCGTCCCCACGGGGAATCGAACCCCGGCTACCGCCGTGAAAGGGCGGTGTTCTAACCGCTAAACTATAGGGACTTTGGTGCACCCGGAGCGATTCGAACGCCCGACCCTTTGGTTCGTAGCCAAATACTCTATCCAACTGAGCTACGGGTGCAGATTCTGGCGGAGAAAGAGGGATTCGAACCCTCGATACAGGTTTAAGCCCGTATGCTTCCTTAGCAGGGAAGTGCCTTCGACCACTCGGCCATTTCTCCGTTCAGAGAGCGCCATATTAAGCAAGGCAGCGCCCCCTGTCAAGCATTTGCGTAAAAAATTACGCCGGCTGATCCAGGCCGAATACCTTGTGCAACACGCGCACGCCCAGCTCCAGGTATTTCTCGTCAACCAGTACCGATACCTTGATTTCGGAAGTGGAGATCATCTGAATGTTGATGCCCTCTTCTGCCAGGGTGCGGAACATGGTGGAAGCCACGCCACAGTGCGAACGCATGCCAACGCCGACGATGGAGATCTTGGCAACCTTCTCGTCCGCGTCAATCTTGGCAGCGCCAATGTGGGTTTGCACTTCGCGCAGGATATCCATGGCGCGGTGGAACTCGCCACGCGGTACGGTGAAGGAGAAGTCGGTGGTACCGTTCTCGCCCACGTTCTGGATGATCATGTCGACTTCGATGTTGGCATCGGCGATGGGGCCAAGAATCTGGTAAGCGATACCCGGCTTGTCCGGCACGCCTTTTACATTGATGCGTGCTTCATTACGGTCAAATGCGATGCCTGCAACGACGGCCTTTTCCATGTTTTCATCTTCCTCGAACGTAATCAGCGTGCCTTCCCCTTCATCCTCGAAGCTGGACAGGACACGCAGACGTACCTTGTATTTCCCTGCGAACTCTACCGAACGGATCTGCAATACCTTGGAACCCAAGGAAGCCATTTCCAGCATTTCCTCGAAGGTAATGGTCTTCAGACGGCGGGCTTCCGGCACCACGCGCGGATCGGTGGTGTAGACACCATCCACGTCGGTGTAGATCTGACATTCATCCGCATTGAGTGCGGCAGCCAGTGCCACGGCGGAGGTATCGGAACCACCACGGCCCAGCGTGGTGATGTTGCCGTTTTCATCCACACCCTGGAAGCCGGCCACCACCACTACCGAACCGGCAGAGAGGTCTGTCCGCATGGCGGCTTCGTCGATGGATTGAATACGGGCTTTGGTGTGGGAGTCGTCCGTGGTGACACGAACCTGCCAGCCACAGTAGCTCTTGGCGTCGACGCCGATTTCCTTCAGCGCCATGGCCAACAGGCCGATGGTGACTTGCTCGCCGGTGGAAATGATCACGTCCAGCTCGCGCGGGTCCGGATAAGCCTGGATCTCTTTGGCAAGGGCAATCAGTCGGTTGGTTTCGCCACTCATGGCAGATACCACCACCACGACATCATGTCCCTGCGCTTTCCATTTGGCGACACGGCGGGCCACGTTCTTGATGCGCTCCGGAGAGCCCATCGAGGTACCGCCGTACTTTTGTACGATGAGTGCCATGCTTGCTTCTTATATAGAAAGGTTGATATGTCGGACTTCGATTCTGACCCGATCCTTGCCACAAAAGCAAGGCCATTGTTCGACAATGCCCATCCGCCTTTGCGCAATGCAACAAAAGCAGTCCTCTGCCCGGCCGGATTATTGGGAATGAATACAGCCGGAACATCACTTGCAGCGCTTCAGCCCAAGGGCTGCGGCCGCTCAGACAGCTTCGGTCAACAGGCGCTGCGGGTGGGTGTACACATTCACCCGGCCTGGGCGGGCAAAACCCAGCAAGGTAAGCCCGTATTGCTCGGCCATTTGTACGGCCAGCGCGGTGGGGGCTGCCACCGCCACCAGGATTTCAATCCCGGCAGCTGCCGACTTCTGCACCATTTCATAACTGGCACGGCTGGTCACCAGCGCCACACCCGCGCCCCAGTTGCCTAGCGCACGGCAGCCAATCAGCTTGTCCAGCGCCACGTGCCTCCCCACGTCCTCGCACACTTGCAATAACTGTCCATCCAGCGTCAGCCAGGCTGCCGCATGCGCGCAGCCGGTAGCCTGCGACAACACCTGCTGCACCGGCAGGCTTTCCAGCGCCTGATTCAAGGCCGGCAAGGCCAGGCGCACGCTGTGCGGCAGGGCTGGCAGCGGGCGGAATACTTCGGCCAGTTGCTCCACCCCACACAGACCACAACCGGTGCGCCCGGCCAGTTGACGGCGCCTTTCCTTGAGTGCGGCAAAGCAGGCGCTGGCCAGCTCGACATGAATTTCAATCCCGCTGGCCGCTTCACGCACTTCGATGTCGAAGATATCAGCCACCGTGCGGGCAATACCTTCGGCCAGGGTGAAACCACGGGCAAACTGCTCCAGCTGCTGCGGGCTGAGCATCATCACCACATGGGCCAGCCCGTTGTAGACCAGCGCCGCCGGCACTTCGCAGGCCAATACGTCCTCACTTGCCTGCAATGCCTTGTCATCCCGCCATTGCCAACGCTGGACATGCTGATGCAGCGGAAACGACGAATCGGGTTCTGTGCTCATCTGATTGAGATTTTCAATAGTTGAATTGACATCGGCTATTTGAGCTTAAGCATTTTGCTGACGATAATGCGTTAAGGCTACAACCGTCTGATGGGTCAGGCCAGTCCTTATTGTCGTGAGTACCATGGGGCTGGACTGGCCGGATGACATCCCGGAGCCCATCATTTCATTCTTGTTCAACAAGGAGTCCCTTCATGCAGGTCAATCGGCGACAGTTTTTCAAACTGTGTGCCGGGGGTATGACAGGTTCGACCATTGCAACCCTGGGGCTGCTGCCGGCAACGGCAATGGCTGATGTGCGCAGCTACAAGCTGCTGCGCGCCAGTGAAACGCGCAATACCTGTCCTTACTGCTCGGTAGGCTGTGGCATTCTCATGTACGGCCTGGGCGATGGCGCCAAGAACGCCAAGTCCGAAATTTTCCATATCGAAGGCGACCCGGATCATCCGGTCAACCGTGGAGCGCTCTGCCCCAAAGGCGCTGGCCTGGTGGATTTCATCCACAGCCCCAACCGCCTGAAGCACCCGGAAGTGCGCGAAGCAGGCAGCAATGAATGGAAGCGCATCAGCTGGGATGAAGCATTTGCACGCATCGCCAAACACATCAAGCAGGACCGCGATGCCAACTTCACCGAAAAGAACGCCGATGGCGTGACGGTAAATCGCTGGCTGTCCACCGGTTTTCTGGCGGCTTCTGCCTCCAGCAATGAAGCTGGCTGGCTGACCCACAAATTCACTCGCAGCCTGGGCATGCTGGCTGTCGACAATCAGGCGCGTGTATGACACGGACCAACGGTGGCAAGTCTTGCCCCAACATTTGGTCGCGGTGCCATGACAAACCATTGGGTCGACATCAAGAACGCCAATCTGATCGTGGTGATGGGTGGCAATGCCGCCGAAGCACACCCGGTTGGCTTCCGCTGGGCCATTGAGGCCAAGACCCGCAACAAGGCCAAGCTGCTGGTCATCGACCCGCGCTTTACCCGTACTGCCTCGGTGGCAGACTTCTACGCGCCCATCCGTACCGGCACGGACATTACCCTGTTGTCCGGCGTGATCCGCTATTTGCTGGAAACCGGCAAATACAACAAGGAATACACGCTCGCCTATACCAATGCGGCACTGCTGGTACACCCGGACTTCAAGTTTGAAGACGGCCTGTTCAGCGGCTACGACGCGGAAAAACGCAAGTACGACAAATCCACCTGGGCCTACCAGCTGGATGAGAAGGGCATGGCCAAACGCGACGACACGCTGAGTGACCCGCGTTGCGTGATCAACCTGCTCAAACAGCATGTGTCGCGCTATACCGCCGATGTGGTGGCCAATATCTGTGGCACGCCCAAGGAAGCCTTCCAAGCCATTTGCGAGCATCTGGCTGAAACCAGCGTACCGGACAAGACCACCTCCTTCCTGTATGCCCTGGGCTGGACCCAGCATTCGATTGGCGCGCAGAACATCCGCACCATGGCGATGATCCAGCTGTTGCTGGGCAATATGGGCATGGCCGGTGGCGGCATCAATGCGCTGCGCGGGCATTCCAATATCCAGGGTCTGACCGACCTGGGCCTGCTGTCCACCAGCCTGCCGGGCTACATGACCATGCCATCGGAAAAAGAGCCGACGCTGGACAGCTATCTGGCCAAGTACACCAGCAAGCCGCTGGCCGACGGCCAGATGAACTACTGGCAGAACTACCCCAAGTTCTTCATCTCCTTCATGAAGGCGATGTGGGGCGACAAGGCCACGGCGGACAACAACTGGGGTTATGACTGGCTGCCCAAGTGGGACAAGGGCTACGACGTGCTGCAGTACTTCGAGCTGATGCACCAGGGCAAGGTGAATGGCTACTTCTGCCAGGGTTTCAACCCGGTGGCGTCCTTCCCCAACAAGAACAAGATCGTGGCTTCGCTGTCGCGACTGAAGTTCCTGGTGATCATGGACCCGCTGGTGACGGAAACCTCCACCTTCTGGCAGAACCACGGTGAGCAGAACGATGTGAAGACAGCGGACATCAAGACCGAAGTATTCCGCCTGCCCACCACCTGTTTTGCCGAGGAAGACGGCTCCATCGTCAATTCCGGCCGCTGGCTGCAATGGCACTGGAAAGGCGCGGAAGGCCCAGGCGAAGCCATGACCGACCCGCAAATCCTGGCCGGTATCTTCCTCAAGCTCAAAGCCATGTATGCCAAGGATGGCGGCAAGTTCCCGGATGCCATCAACAGCCTGTCCTGGGCGTATGGCGACCCGCACGAGCCCAAGCCGGAAGAATTGGCCAAGGAGCTGAACGGCAAGGCGCTGGCTGATCTGCCGGACCCGAAAAACCCCGGCCAGTTCCTGGCGAAGAAGGGCGAACTATTGCCCGGTTTTGCCCTGCTGCAAGCCGATGGCAGCACCGCGTCCGGGTGCTGGATTTTTGCCGGCAGCTGGACCCAGGCCGGCAACCAGATGGCACGGCGCGACAACAGCGACCCGTCCGGCCTTGGCAACACCCTGGGCTGGGCCTGGGCGTGGCCGGCCAACCGCCGCATCCTGTACAACCGCGCCTCCTGCAAACCCGATGGCACGCCATGGGACAAGAAACGCACGCTGATCAAGTGGAACGGCGAGAAGTGGGTGGGGGTGGACGTGCCGGACTTCAAGGCCGACGAACCGCCGGGCAGCGCCATGGGCCCCTTCATCATGCAGGCCGAAGGGCTGGGACGCCTGTTTGCGCTGGACAAGATGGCCGAAGGGCCGTTCCCGGAGCATTACGAGCCGTTCGAAACACCGCTGGGCACCAACCCGCTGCATCCCAAGGTGATCTCCAACCCGGCCGCCCGCCTGTTCAAGGACGACAAGGCCGAACTGGGTCAGCATCAGCAGTTCCCTTATGCGGCCACCACCTACCGCCTGACCGAGCACTTCCACTACTGGACCAAGCATGCGCGGCTGAACGCCATCATGCAGCCGGAACAGTTTGTGGAAATCGGCGAAGAACTGGCCAGGGAAAAAGGCATTGCCCACGGCGACATGGTGAAAGTGTCGTCCCGGCGCGGCTATATCAAGGCCAAGGCGGTGGTGACCAAGCGCATCAAGGCACTGAAGGTGAATGGCCAGCTGGTACACCATATTGGCGTGCCGATTCACTGGGGCTTTGAGGGCGTGGCCAAGAAAGGCTTTATCGCCAACACGCTGACGCCGTTTGTCGGGGATGCCAATACCCAGACGCCGGAGTTCAAGTCCTTCCTCGTCAACGTTGAGAAAGCTTAAGGAGCGACCATGTCACTGCAATCGCAAGATATCCTGCGCCGCTCCGCCAGCCCCACCCAGCCGCCGATTGCGCGCGAGCACAAGGCGGAGGTGGCCAAGCTGATCGACGTGTCCACCTGCATTGGCTGCAAGGCCTGTCAGGTGGCCTGTTCGGAGTGGAATGACCTGCGCGACGAAATCGGCAGCAATGTCGGGGTGTACGACAACCCGGCTGACCTGACAGCCGAAAGCTGGACGGTGATGCGTTACAGCGAAACCGAGCAGAACGGCAAGCTGGAATGGCTGATCCGCAAGGACGGCTGCATGCACTGCGCCGACCCCGGCTGCCTGAAAGCCTGTCCTTCGCCCGGTGCCATCATCCAGTACGCCAACGGCATCGTGGACTTCCAGTCCGAGCACTGCATTGGCTGCGGCTATTGCATTGCCGGCTGTCCGTTCAATGTGCCGCGCATCAACCAGAAGGACAACAAGGCCTACAAGTGCACCTTGTGTTCCGACCGGGTGAGCGTGGGGCAAGAGCCGGCCTGTGTGAAAACCTGTCCCACCGGCGCCATCCGCTTTGGCAGCAAGGAGGACATGAAGGAATACGCACAGGTGCGGGTGGACGAGCTGAAAACCCGTGGCTACGCCAATGCCGGTCTGTACGATCCGCAAGGCGTGGGCGGCACCCATGTGATGTACGTGCTGCACCATGCCGATCAGCCCGAGCTGTACCACGGGCTGAAGAAGGATCCGCAGATCAGCCCGGTGGTCAGCCTGTGGAAGGGCATTCTCAAGCCGCTGTCCACCATCGGCCTGGCCGCTTCGGTGCTGTTCGGCTTCTTCCACTACATCGGCGTCGGCCCCAACAAGGCCGAAGATGACGAAGAGGAGGACAAGGCATGAGCAAGGAAAAGCTGATCAAGCGCTACAGCGCGGCGGAACGCATCAACCACTGGATCGTGGCGGTGTGTTTCGTGCTGCTGGCCATCTCCGGCCTGGCCTTTTTCTACCCGGCCTTCTTCTGGCTCACCGGGGTGTTCGGCACGCCGCAGCTGGCACGCATCATCCACCCCTTTGTCGGGGTGCTGATGTTTGTCGGCTTTGCCCGCCAGTTCTTCCGTTACTGGCATCACAATTTCATCGACAAGGAAGACATCAAGTGGATGAAATCGGTGAAGTCGGTGCTGGCCGGGCATGAGGTGGGCGATACCGGCAAGTACAACGGTGGTCAGAAAGGCATGTTCTGGCTGATGACGGGCTGCCTGCTGGTGCTGATTTGCACCGGTGTCGTCATCTGGCGGCCCTACTTTGCCTACTCCTTCCCCATTGATGTGGTGCGCATTGCCCTGCTGTTGCATGCCTGGAGCGCACTGGCGCTGATTGCCGGCATCGTGGTGCATGTGTACGCCGCCATCTGGGTGCGCGGCACCATCCGCGCCATGGTGGAAGGCGTGGTCACCCATGCCTGGGCCAAGAAGCACCATCCGCGCTGGTACCGTGAAATGACTGGAGACAAGCACAAGCCATGAGCATCCGCATTGTTCCGGCCGAGCAATTGGCCGAACGTCAGGCAGCCAGCCTTGACATCACCCCGCTGCTGCTGCCGCAGCCTGCAACGCTGTATCGTCAGCGTGCCGAGCGGCTGCAGCAACTGGCAGCGGGGCATGTGATGGCCGATTACCTGCAACTGGCCAGCCGCATTGCCCAGGCACAACACCAGCTGGTACACAGCCAGCCGGTGTTGCTGCCGGTGCGGGAGGATTACTTCCGGCACTGCGCCGAGCACGGCCTGCCCCCTCTGGGGGCCATGGCCTGGCAACGCGACAGTCAGTGGCAACAGCTGCTGCCAGCCCTGTGTGCACAGCTGGCGGAAGGTGCCAGTCCGCTGCTGGCCGGTGTGCTGAACGGACTTCTCGACAGCGCTCCGACACAGCTGGAAGCGGCAGCACAGAAGCTGTTGTCGGGGGATCTGGCAGCGGTGGATAGTGCGCAGGCACCCTTCATCTGGGCGGCCTTGTCGGTGTACTTCAGCCAGCTGGCCAGCCAGCTGCAAATCGCCGCTGTGGCCGAACCGGGCGACGCGCGTCATCTGTGTCCGGTATGCGCCAGCGCGCCGGTGGCGAGCATGGTGCGTCAGGGCAATGAAGCCGGCCTGCGCTATCTGCATTGCAGCCTGTGCGAAAGCGAGTGGCATCTGGTGCGGGCAAAGTGCAGCAACTGCGAAGCCACCCGCGACATCGGCTACTGGTCGCTGCAGGACGCGCATACTGCCGTGCGCGGCGAGTCCTGCGGCGATTGCGGCAGCTATCTGAAAATCCTGTCGCTGGACAAGGACCAGCAGGCCGAAGTGGTGGCCGACGACCTGGCCAGCCTGGCGCTGGATGCCGCGCTGGAGGAACAGGGCTTTGCCCGCAGCGGGCTGAACCCGCTGTTATTTCCCGGCAATACTGCCTGACAGCTGCAACCGGCCCGTGTGGCCGGTTTTTTTTGGCCTGCGACCGACCAGGCATCCTCCGCTGGCAGTCATCCGCCTGCAACTGCAGACCGCTTTGCGGTTTGCATTCAATCGGGCAAGCAACTAGAAAGAAAAAATAACAAGTTCATGCGCGGCCGTCAGGCATGCAGGCATGAATGAACAAGCCGCAGCAGCAACCATTGGCGTACAGCGGCTGTTGAACCGGGTAAGAGGGAGGCCATGAGCAAAACCATCCTGATCGTCGACGATTCCCTCAGCCTGCGCCTGGTGGTGAAAATGACACTGGAAGGCGCTGGCCACACCGTGTTGCAGGCGGCCGACGGCAAACAAGCTTTGGACATGCTGGATGGCCGTCAGATCGACCTGATCCTGTCCGATCTCAACATGCCGGTACTCGATGGCCTGGGCTTGCTGGAGCACATTCGCCAGCACCCGCTGTATGCCAGCACCCCCGTCATCATGCTGACCACACAGGATGCCCGCCACTTGCAACTGCGCGGCCAGCAACAAGGCATCAGTGCCTGGATCATCAAACCCTTCGAACCACCCTATCTGCTGGCAGCCATTGCCCGGCTCACAACGCGGTAACAGCCTTTCATGGAAAAGAGCATCACGCTGGGTGCTGAGCTGACCCTCTATCAGGCAGCAAGCCTGCATCAGCAGCTACTGGAGGCCAGCCGCGACGCTGCCGACCTGGTACTGGACTTGTCCCGGGTCAACGAAATGGACTGTGCTGCAGCCCAGGTGCTGTTATGGCTGCTGGCCCGGCAGCAAGGGCAGCAACGCACATTGCGGCTGAGCCAGCCCAGCCAGACGGTGCGCAGCTTTATCCGGCTGATGGGCCTTGGCGCATTGCAAGCCTGCCTGGAGAGCGATGATGGATCTTGAACAGGCACGGCAATCCTTCTTGCAGGAGTCCGCCGAACTGCTGGAGGAAATGGAAGGCATCCTGCTGGATGCCGAAGCCGACAACATCACGGCAGAGCAGCTGGGTGCACTGTTCCGCGCCATGCATACCATCAAGGGTTCGGCCGGCCTGTTCGGGCTGGAGGACATCGTTCACTTCACCCATCAGGTAGAAGACCTGCTCGACCAGCTGAGGGAGGGCAGCTTGCAGCTGGACGCCGAACTGGATGGCCTGTTGCTGCGCTGCCATGACCACGTCAAGGCCCAGCTGGCGGCACTGGATGGCGGCATTCCGCCCTCTGGCGAAGAACAGGCCAGCATACTGGCCGATATCGCCGCGATGATGCAGCACGGCAGCGACACACTGCTGTATGCATCCGGCGAGCACCTGGAGCCGCCACCGGCCCAGCAGCCCAGCAGCGACTGGCTGCTGTCACTGCGCTTCGGGCCCGATGTACTACGCAACGGCATGGACCCGGCGTCCTTCATTCGCTATCTGGGCACCCTGGGCGAAATCCAGGCCATTGCCAGTTGCTGCCCGGGGCTGGCCACAGAAGGCGAGGAGGACCGGTTTGATCCGGAGCGCAACTATCTGCGGGTGGAAGTGCAATTCCGAGGCCCGGTCGATGCCGCACAGCTGGAAGGCGTGTTTGCCTTTGCCAGCGAAGATGGCCAGTTCATCATCAGCCCGCGCCAGCAACTGGACAGCCACTTGCAACAGGCGCTGTCCGCCGGGGATGCCGCCGAGCAACAGGCGGCCAGTGCAATCTGGCAGCAATGGGGCCTGTGGCAGCCCCCGGCAGCCAGCCCGTCCGCAAGCGGGGCTGATGAAGTACAGCCGGCAGCCGTGGCGGCAACAGACACGCCCAAAACCGGCAAAAGCAACGAAAGCCGCTTCATCAAGGTGGAAGCAGCCAAGCTGGACCAGTTGATCAACCTGGTGGGCGAACTGGTGATTGCCGGTGCAGCCAGCCATCTGCTGGCCAGACAGCATGGCAATGCGCCCTTGCTGGAATCCACCTCGGTGCTGGCCGGACTGATCGAACAGATACGCAGCCAGACCCTGGGCATGCGCATGGTGCCCATCGGCGAATGTTTCAGCCGCTTTGGCCGCGTGGTGCACGATGTGAGCCAGGCACTGGGCAAGGACATCCGCCTGTTTGTCAGCGGTGCGGACACCGAGCTGGACAAGTCCATGGTGGACAAGCTGACCGATCCGCTGACCCATCTGGTGCGCAATGCCATCGACCATGGCATCGAGGACACGGCGCAGCGCCGTGCAGCGGGCAAGCCGGAAGCCGGTCGCCTGTGGCTGGATGCGTATCACGAATCCGGCAGCGTGGTGATTGAAGTGGCCGATGATGGCCGTGGCCTGAACCAGCACACCATCCTGGAAAAAGCACGACAACGCGGCCTGATCACCGGCGACCGGGAACTGGCGGAACAGGAAATCTACCGCCTGATCTTCGAGCCCGGTTTTTCCACCGCGGCCACCATCAGCAATCTGTCCGGCCGTGGAGTAGGCCTGGATGTGGTGAAACAGAACATTGCCCGGCTGCGCGGCACAGTGGAAGTGGAAAGCGAAGCCGGACTTGGCACCACCTTCCGCCTGCGCCTGCCGCTGACGCTGGCCATCATTGACGGCTTTCTGGTCACGGTGGGTACGGCCACCTTTGTCGTTCCGCTGGACTGCATCGCCGAATGCATTGCCCTGCCGCAAGGCTGGCAAAACGCCACTGCTGCCGGGCAGTTCAACTTGCGTGGCGAAATGCTGCCCTTGCTGTGCCTGCGCCGTTTTCTGGGGCTGGACGGCCAGCCGGCTCGCCGCCAGAACGTGGTCATCATCCAGACCGGCGAATACAAGGTGGGCCTGCTGGTGGACGCACTGCATGGCGAATACCAGACCGTCATCAAGCCGCTCAGCCCGTTGTTCCAGCATCTGAAAGCCATCAGCGGCTCCACCATACTGGGCAGTGGTGAAGTGGCGCTCATTCTGGATGTGCTGGCGCTGAGCGAGCACGCACGCAGCCTGGAATACACACAGCATCAGCAAACGGCCTTGGGCCATCCGCCCTCAACCATTCTGTCTGCGGGGAAAACAACATGAAATCAACCAAATTCATGCGGGTCACCACACGGTTGAGTCTGGGCTTTGGCAGCATCTTGCTGTTGCTGGTCCTGTGCGTACTGGTTGCACTCAACGGCTTTGCCCGCAACAGCGCCATGCTGGCCGACATGCAAATCAACGACCGCGATGCCACCCGAGTTTCTTCACTGATCGAGCAGGCACAGGAGCTGCGGGTGAGCTATCGCAACATCATCATTTACCCCGACCTGCACGCCATCAACACCGCGATCCAGCAATACTATCAGGCAAAACAGCGCTATCTGGACACCGAACAGCTTACCCAGCGCGACATGCTGGCCGAACCGGGGCTGACCCAGCGGGAGCGTGATTTGTTGAACCAGCTGGCCAGGGTACGACCGGTCGCCTTCAACCTGATGGACAAGTCCGAAGCGCAAGCCGCCATCAATGAAAAGGAAGCAGCCACCCGCATCATGCAGGCTGAAGTGGCCCCCGCCATGAGTCAGCTGATGGAAGTGCTGCGCCAGTTGTACGACACCGAGCTGCGACTGAACGCACAGGCAAGGCAGGAAAGTGAGCGGGAAATGCAGCAGGCTCACCGCATCATGCTGTTGCTGTCTGTTGCCGCCATCGTGCTGAGTGGCTTGCTCGCCTGGCTGACCGTTCGCTCCTTGCGCCGTACCCTGGGCGGCGAGCCGCAGGAAGTGGCCCACATCATGCATCAACTGGCTGCTGGCAAGCTGGATGTGCATCTGCCACTGCGCAAGGGGGATAAGCACAGCATGATGCATGCCATCGCCCGTACCGTTAACACGCTCAGGGACATCATTCTGGAAGTGAAAAGTGGTGCCGCCAACCTGGCCTCGGCCGCGCAGCAGCTGAATGCCACGTCGGAATCCCTTGCGCAATCGGCCAGCGAATCCGCCGCCGGCATCGAGGAAACCACCGCAGCCATCGAAGAGATGTCCGCCGCCATCAGCCATAGCAATGACAATGCCCGGGTGACCGAAGGACTGGCCGAACAAGCTGCCCGCGAAGCACGGCAAGGTGGCGATGCGGTACGCCATACCACCACAGCCATGCGCCAGATTGCCGACCGGATAGGCATCATCGATGACATTGCCTACCAGACCAACCTGCTGGCGCTCAATGCCGCCATTGAAGCCGCCCGCGCCGGAGAACACGGCCGTGGCTTTGCCGTTGTTGCCGGTGAAGTACGCAAACTGGCGGAACGCAGCCAGATTGCAGCCCAGGAAATCGGTCAGGTCGCCGCCAACAGCGTGGAACTGGCCGATGAGACCGGAAAGCTACTGGATGGCATGGTCCGCTCCAGCGGCCGCACCGCCGATCTGGTACAGGAAATCGCTGCGGCCTCCAGCGAACAAGCCACTGCGGTAAACCAGATCAGCAGCGCTGTACAGCAACAAAACAGCAACACCCAACAGAATGCCTCCGCCAGCGAAGAGCTGGCCTCCACCGCCGAACAAATGAGCAGTCAGGCAGAACATCTACTGGCGCTGATGCGTTTTTTCCAGTTTGACGAGACGGCTGCGCAGCCTCACGGTGCCACGCCCATTGCCCGCGCCCGTCATCAAGCCTCCGGCTTCAGCACTTACTAGGCAGGACCGCATGGGAGCCCCACGTCATTGGCGACAGACGCCAGCCACGACAACGCACTTGCACAGCCCGGCCCCTGCCGAGGTCGTGCTGCAATACCTGCGCTTTCGCTGTGCGAATACCCGGCTTGGCATCCTGCTGCATCAGGTACGCGAACTGCTGGAATACCAGCCTCTTACACCCTTTCCCACCATGCCGGCCCCGTTATGCGGCTTGCTCAACCTGCGCGGCAGCGCCGTGCCCATCATTGATCTGGCACAGCGACTGGGTTTACCCGCCACCGAACCGCAACGGCGCAGCTGCATCATCATCCTGCAACTGGCCCTGCCATTGCAGATCCGCGAACTGGGCATGCTGGTGGATGAAGTGATGATGGTGGAAGACATCCAGCGCGACGACATTGAAGCGGCACCTGCCCTTGAGCCCCTGATGTCCACTGGCATGCTGGCCGGCATGGTCCGCGAAACGACGGGCTTCACCTTGTTGCTGGATGCCAACCGGCTGCTGAGCAGCCACACCCTGGGCACACTGGCCCGGCATGTGACCGCCATTATCCCCGAGCCGGACTGCGGAGCCGCCGATGACTGAACAGCACACATCGCCAGATACCGAATACCTGTGCTTCCAGCTGGGCACGCAATACTTCGCCTGCAACATCCTGCAGGTGCGTGAAATCTTGCAATACCAGCGCCCCACCACCATCCCGCAAATGCCGGGCTTCATTCACGGGGTGATGAATCTGCGTGGCAGCGTGCTGCCGGTCATCGACCTGGCGCAGCGGCTGGGGCATGGCAGCGGTCGCGTGCTGCGCCGCAGCTGCATTGTCATCGTGGAAACAACTGCCAGCAGCGGCCAGGATCTGGGATTGCTGGTGGATGCGGTGCATGAAGTCATCAGCCTGCCTGCGGCAGACATCATGCCGCCACCGCCGTTTGGCAACCCGATCCGGCCGGACTTCATCGCCGGCATGGCCATGCAGGATGGCCGCCATATCCTGCTGTTGAACATGGAACAAGTGCTGTCGCTGGAGGAGATGATCGGTCTGGCGAAACCGGGTGTTGAGCAGATAAAGGCGGCAATCACCGGTGCGGTGAACTAGATTGGGTTAAGCAGTTTGTTGCAACCCACCCTGCCTGGCAGGGCGAGATAGCCACCGGTCAGAACATCATGCCGAACATTGCTGACAAGGAGATTTTCCTCCATCCCGGGGAGTGGGCATTTGAAGCAGGCCATGTCCGCATCAGCACCCTGCTGGGCTCATGCGTGGCCATTGTGCTGTGGCATCCACAGCTGCAACTGGGCGGAATGTGTCATTACCTGCTGGCCAGGCGCAATGGCCCGAGCGATACCTTGTCAGGCCGCTACGGCGAAGAGGCCATGCTGTTGCTGCTGCGCGCTGTACTGGGCTGCGGCAGGCCGCTACATGAATTCCAGTGCCACCTGCTGGGCGGGGCATCGGTACTGGCCCATCCCGATGGCGATCATCAGCACGATGTGGCCGGGCACAATATCGAGCAGGCACGCCAGATGGCACGACAACTTGGTTTGCAGGTGCAATCGGAAAGCCTGGGCGGTTGCTGTCCTCGCCTGGTGGTTCTGGATGTGCAAACAGGTGAGGTCCAGGTTCGCCTGTCCCAGGAAAGCGAGCTGCCAGCGCTGACAACAAAAAGGAAAAAAGCATGAGCATCAATGTCATGATCGTGGACGACTCCGCCGTGGTACGTCAGGTACTGAGCGAAATCTTTACCGCCAGCAGCGGCATCACCGTGATGGACGTCGCCACCGACCCCATTGTGGCGATGGAAAAAATGAAGCAGCGCTGGCCGGATGTCATCGTGCTGGACGTGGAAATGCCACGCATGGACGGCATTACCTTTCTCAAGCAGATCATGGCCAGCCGACCGACGCCGGTGGTGATCTGCTCCTCCCTCACCCAGAAAGGTGCCGACATCAGCGTACAGGCCATGGCCGCCGGGGCAGTCGAGGTGATTGCCAAGCCCCACGCCGGGGTAAAGCAGTTTTTGCAGGACAGCAACAACCTGCTGGTGCAGGCGGTCAAGGCGGCCGCCACCGCCCGCATGAGCCGCATGCGCACCCTGCCGCCCACTCCGATGGAAACCCGCCCCAAACTGTCGGCCGATGCGGTGCTGGCCGCCCCCACCGGGCAGCAGATGTTCCAGACCACCGAGCGCATCGTCGCCATTGGCACCTCCACCGGCGGCACCCAGGCACTGGAAGCCATTCTGACCACCCTGCCGCGCACCTGTCCCGGCCTTGCCATCGTGCAGCACATGCCGGAGAAATTCACCGCATCATTTGCCGAACGACTGGACCGCCTGTCGGAAATCGAAGTGAAGGAAGCCGCCACCGGCGACCGCATCCTGCCGGGCCGGGCACTGATTGCCCCCGGCGGCAAGCACATGATGATCAAGCGCAGCGGGGCCTACTACCAGGTGGAAGTGGTGGACGGGCCGCTGGTCAGCCGCCACAAGCCATCCGTCGATGTACTGTTCCGCTCGGCCGCCAAATTTGCCGGACGCAACGCACTGGGCATCATCATGACCGGCATGGGCGATGACGGCGCACGCGGACTCAAGGAAATGCATGATGCAGGCGCCAAAACCATTGCCCAGGATGAAGACAGCTGTGTGGTGTTCGGCATGCCCAAGGAAGCCATCAAACTGGGCGCTGCCGACGAAGTGATGCCACTGGACAATATCGCCAAGGCCATATGCCGCTGAAGGAGACGCCCAGCATGCAGCCTGCCGACATGCAAGATGTCCTGATCGTGGAAGACAGCAACTTGCACCGACAACTGGCCAGCGAAATCTGCCAGCAACTGGGTTTTGCCAGCGTTCGCCATGCCAGCAACGGTGAAGAAGGCATGGCCATGATGCGCCAGTGCGTGCCGGACCTGCTGCTGCTTGATCTGGAAATGCCGCTCATGGACGGGGTGCAGGTGATGCAGCAGCTGGCGGCTGAAAAGCTGACGCCGCACATCATCCTGACCTCCGGCAAGGATTACATGCTGATATCCACCCTGGAGCTGATGGGTGCCGGTTTGGGCCTGCCCGTGCTGGGCGGGCTGAAAAAACCCCTGAACAAGAACCAGCTACAGGACTTGCTGCAACGCCTCTGCCCGCAAGCCGGGAAAAACCGTGAAGCCTGCCCCTTGTACGAACCGGCCCGTGTACGCGAGGCGCTGGATCTGGGACACATCATTCCCTACTACCAGCCCAAGATCGACTTGAAAACCGGACACATCAAGGGTGCTGAAATGCTGGCCCGCTGGCAGCACCCGGACTGCGGCTTGATTCCGCCAGCCAGCTTCATTCCGGTCATCGAACAACAGGACTGGGATACCGACCTCACCCTGTCCATGCTGGATCAGGGACTGCACCAGTGGCAGGAATGGACGCGGCAAGGCTTGCGCCTGCCCTTATCGATCAACCTGTCCGGCCGCTCCTTGCATGGCAGCAGCCTGAGCGAGGCAGTGGAGAAGCGCTTGCAACGCAGCAAGGTGCCCGCGCGTTACATCACCTTTGAAATTACCGAAACCGCCATCTCCGACAGCCTGACCGACGCCATCGGCATTGCCGCGCGCTTGCGGCTGGCCGGCATCGGCCTGTCGATTGATGATTTCGGTACCGGCTTTGCCACCTTCCAGCAGCTCACCCGTTTTCCGTTCACCGAACTGAAAATCGACCAGTCGCTGGTGACGGCCATTGCCGACAAGCCGCATTTGCAGGCCATCACCGACAGCATCATCGAACTGGGCAACCGCATGCAGCTGTGCACCGTGGCCGAAGGCATCGAAACCCAGCAAGACCTGGACATCATGCAGCAGCGTGGCTGCCAGTTGGGACAAGGCTATTTCATAGCCCGCCCGATGGCGGCTGCCCAGTTGCTGCCCTGGGCCAAACAGCATCAGCCCGGCCTGAACCTGACGCAACGCACACCGGGCTGAACGCCACTGCCGCCGCTCAGGCTAGGGCAGCGTCCACAACGGTGGCTCGTCCATCAGCGCGATCTGTTCGCGCAGTGAGAGGATTTGCTCCTCCCAGTAACGGGGGGCAGCAAACCAGGGAAAGGCCAGCGGGAAAGCCGGATCATGCCAGCGCCGGGCCAGCCAGGCGGCATAGTGCAGCAAGCGCAGCGTGCGCAGCGCCTCCACCAGATACAGTTCGCGCAAATTGAAGTCGCAGAAATCCTCGTAACCGGCCAGGACATCGGCCAGCTGGCCGGATTGCTCTTCCCGCGAGCCGGACAGCAGCATCCAGATATCCTGCACTGCCGGCCCCATGCGGCTGTCGTCAAAATCGACAAAGTGCGGGCCATCGTCCGTCCACAGCATATTGCCCGGATGGCAATCGCCATGCAGCCGCAACTGGCGCACCGTGCCGGCCCGGTCAAAACAGCGTCGCACGCCATCCAGCGCCTGCGATGCCACACCGCGATAGACCTCGCGCAAATCCGCAGGCACCACCGCGGCATCCAGCAGATACTGCACCGGCTCCTCGCCAAAACTGAAGATATCCAGCACCGGACGTTGCTGGTAAGGCTGCACCTGGCCCAGCGCATGGATGCGCCCCAGAAAGCGGCCTATCCACTCCAGCGTATTGCTGTCGCCCAGCTCCGGCACACGCCCGCCACGCCGGGCAAACAGGGCAAAACGAATGCCCTGGTAATCATGCAGGCTGGCCCCGTCAAACAACATGGGCGGCACCACGGGGATTTCCCGCTCGGCCAGCGCCAGGCTGAACGCATGTTCTTCCAGAATCTGCGCATCGCTCCAGCGTGCCGGCCGATAAAACTTGGCCACCAGCGGCGGGCCGTCTTCCATGCCCAGCTGGTACACACGGTTTTCATAGCTATTGAGTGCCAGCAGGCTGCCTGAAGCACGCAGGCCCAGGCTTTCTACCGCATCCAGCAGCACATCCGGCGTCAGGCCGGCAAACGGGGGCGTGGTTTCTTGTGTCATGGGCGCATTATACGTGCAGATCAGTCATCGCTATCCATGTCTGCTCGGAGTCGGCTAGTATCCAGAATGCAAGACCACCCAATCGCAGGAGACTGCCATGCACACCAGCAACCCGCATCACGCAAAAAACCTGTTGTCGCTGCCTGCCGATATTGCCGAATCCACCTGGAGCGGCTGGCAATGCATTGCCAACACCCTGCACCGGCAACGTTGCGAAGCACTCGGCACGCAATCGGCACGCTGGCGTCATCTGCTGCGCTGGCTAGCCGGCAACCTGGTCCTGGTAGGGCTGCTGTATCTGCTCTATCGTTTTTCCCGTTTCTGAACACCCACCATGCCACTGAAAACCCTGTATTCGCGCCTGCCATCAGTAGACCGCTTGCTCAACCACCCGCTGGTGGAAAAGCTGATTGACCGGCATGGCAATGCCGCACTGACCGAAGCCGTGCGCCAGACGCTGGACGAAGCACGCCAGCATATCCGCAGCACACACAGCCTGCCGCAGTGGGCTGAGGACGAAGGACAGCTGGCGCATGCCGCCAGTCAGCGGGTTTGTGCGCGCCAGCAGGTGCAGATGCGACCGGTGTTCAACCTCAGTGGCACGGTGCTGCACACCAATCTGGGGCGTGCGCCGATGGCAGAAGAAGCCGTTGCCGCCGTGAGCAACGCCATGCGCGAAGCAGTGACACTGGAATACGATCTGGACGGCGCAGGCCGTGGCCATCGCGACAGCGTCATCAGCGCGCTGCTGCAAGAGCTGACCGGTGCCGAGGCCGCCTGCGTGGTCAACAACAATGCCGCGGCCGTGCTGATCATGCTGTCTACGGTGGCGGCCGGGCGCGAAGTGATTGTGTCGCGTGGCGAGCTGGTGGAAATCGGTGGCGCCTTCCGCATGCCGGATGTCATGCGGCAAGCCGGGTGCCAGCTGGTGGAAGTGGGTGCCACCAACCGCACCCACCTGCGTGACTACCGCCAGGCCATCACACCGGACACCGGCCTGCTGATGAAGGTGCATACCAGCAATTACCAGATAGAAGGCTTCACCCACAGCGTGAACGAAGCCGAACTGGCCACGCTGGCCCGCGAGCATGGCTTGCCGGTAGCCACCGATCTGGGTTCGGGTGCATTGGTGGACCTTTCCGCCTATGGCCTGCCCGCCGAACCCATGCCGCAGCAGATGATTGCGCAGGGCGTCGATCTGGTCAGTTTCTCCGGCGACAAACTGCTGGGTGGACCACAAGCAGGGCTGATCATCGGCAAGCAAAGCTGGATAGACAAAATCCAGAAGCACCCACTCAAGCGTGCCCTGCGCTGCGACAAAATGACGCTGGCAGCACTGGAAGCCACCTTGCGCCTGTACCTGCAGCCGGACAAGCTGGTACAGCAGCTGCCCACCCTGCGCCGCCTCACCCGACCGCAGGCTGAAATCCGTCAGCTCGCGGAGCGTCTGCTACCGGCACTGAGTAGCTACGCTGGTGGCGGTTTTGACCTTGGCAGCAGCGCCTGCCTGTCACAAATCGGCAGTGGTTCCCTGCCGGTGGACCGCCTGCCCAGCTGGGCCATCACCTTCAGCCCGCAGGATGGACGCGGCAGCACGCTGGAAGCACTGGCCCAGCAATTGCGCAGTCTGCCCTCTCCGGTGATCGGGCGGTTATACGACGGAAAGTTGTGGCTGGACCTGCGCTGTCTGGAAGATGAAAGCGCTTTTCTTGCCAACCTGCAGCCAGCAGACGATGCCAGTCAGCCCCGTTAACCGTGCCAGCGGCTCCAGCCCAATATCAGCACCAGGGCGGCCACACCCCAGCTGCAAGTGGCCGCCGCCAGCGCCCACGGCAGGCGCAGACGGTCCAGCAGGCAATACAGGCTGAACAGGTAGACGAAATACGGCAGCAAGGACCACATGCCAAACAGCACCGTGGTCTTGAGAGCCAGTGCGCCACGTTCGCTGCCGACAATATTGTGGGCGATCAGGGCAAACGTGGGAAACAAGGGCACCAGGCCAGCGATATAGTAATTGCGCGAGCGGGACAACAGGCTGATCAACACCACCGCCAGTGCACCCAGCAAAGACTTGAGCAACAGCGCCAAGATCATTCCAGAAATAAATGCAGACAGTCGCTATTCTGACATGAACCATCGCAGCAGCTGAATGCACATTATTCTTATTATTGTTTTTATTTACCAAACAATAACATTCAATTAAGAAAAACTTAAGGTAGCTATGGCATACTGCACAACCCACCTGATTTGAAACAGACAGCCATGACCCTGCACACCAGTCATTCTCCCCAGGAAACCACCGACGAAGCCACGCGCAACAAGGCTGCGCGTCGCAGCACCTTGGTCAGCGTATGGGTCAATATCGTGCTGGCCACCGCCCAGGTGCTGATTGGCGTGTTTGCCAAATCCCAGGCGCTGGTGGCCGATGGTGTCCATTCGCTGTCCGACCTGCTGTCGGACTTTGTCGTCCTGCTGGCCGGGCACCACAGCCGCAAGGGACCGGATGCGGATCACCAATATGGTCACCAGCGTTACGAAAACGCTGCCTCGCTGGTATTGGGACTGCTCCTGCTGGCTGTCGGCATCGGCATGCTGTGGTCCGCCGCAGTGAAGTTTCACGACCCCTCGACCATTCCCACCGTGCACAGCATCGCCCTGTGGGTAGCCATCACGGCACTGGTCTGCAAGGAGCTGTTGTTCCGCTTCATGCTGGCGGTGGCGCAACGCGTCCGCTCCAGCATGCTGGTGGCCAATGCCTGGCATGCACGTTCCGATGCAGCCTCCTCGCTGGTGGTGGCCATTGGCATCATCGGCAACCTGATGGGCTATCCGATTCTGGACCCGGTAGCAGCGCTGATCGTTGGCTTCATCGTGGGAAAAATGGGCTGGAGCTTTGCCTGGAGTTCGCTGCACGACCTGATGGACCGTGCTGCCGATGCGGAAGAAACCGCCGCCATCCGCCAGACCCTGCTGGCGACCAAGGGGGTGCTGGCCCTGCATGATTTGCGCACCCGCAAAATGGGCGACCTGATTCTGGTTGATGTCCATCTGGAAGTGGATGGCCACATGAATGTGTTTGAAGCCCACGATATTGCGGAGCGCGCACGCGATGAAGTCATGCGCGCGCATCCGGTACTCAATGTGATGACCCACATCGACCCGGTTGGTCTGGAACACCCGGCAGACCGCTCAGTCGCATGATTTTTGCCACGGCCGGCCATGTCGACCATGGCAAGACATCCCTGCTGACCGCACTGACCGGCCACGATGCCGACCGGCTGCCGGAAGAAAAAAAACGCGGCATGACCATAGACCTGGGCTATGTCTACCTGCCGCTGGACGATGGACGCATTGCCGGTTTCATTGACGTCCCCGGCCATGAAAAATTTCTGGCCAACATGCTGTGCGGCCTTTCCGGCATTCCGCATGCCCTGCTGGTCATCGCTGCGGACGACGGCATCATGCCGCAAACCCGCGAACACCTTGCCATCCTGCAACTCAGCGGCATTCCCCGACTCACCGTGGTGATCAGCAAGTGCGACCTGGTTGACTCCGCCCGGCAGCAGGTCGTAGCTGGTGACATCCGCCAGTTGCTGACAGACAGCCCTTGGCCGGCCGCGCCGGTTTTCTTTGTTTCCAGCCACAGTGGCGCGGGCATCGCGCCCTTGCGCCAGCATCTGCTAGACAACCTGCACCCCTCCGGTCTGCCGCAAGGACAACGCTTTCGCCTGGCGATCGACCGGGCATTCAGCCTGAGCGGTGCCGGGCTGGTGGTCACCGGCACAGCACTGAACGGCCAGGTTGCGGTGGGTGACAGACTGTGGTTGAGCGGACGAGACAGCCAGGTCCGGGTACGCAGCCTGCATGTACAGAATACCGCTGCCGAATCTGGTCAGGCAGGACAGCGTATTGCGCTGAATCTGGTGGGTGACGTGCAAAAGCAGGACATCCAGCGCGGCGACTGGCTATTCGACACCCAGCCGCTTGCCCCCAGCCAGCGCATCGCTGTTCAGCTGCATGCCATCGAGGCACTCACACACTGGCAAGCAGTGCATATCCACCATGCGGCACGTCACATCACCGGACGGGTGTGCCTGCTGGATCACAGCCAGTTGGCAGTCTCGGAAAGCGGCCTGGCCGAACTGGTGCTGGACCAGCCCTTGTGGCTGGCCGATGACGACAGGCTGATCCTGCGCGATGCCAGCGCCCGCCACACCATTGCCGGTGCCAAGGTACTGGAACTGCAAGTGCCGGAACGGGGCAAGCGTCAGAGCGCACGACTGGACTATCTGCGGCAATTGTCCGGTCCGGCACAGCCTCTGGCCGAGCAGTTGCAAAGGCAAAGCGAACAGCAGGCCGTGGCGCTGGATGCTTTTGCCTGGGCCAAGCAGCTGGACAGCCAGGCCATGCAGGCGCTGTTGAGTACCTGCCAGGGTCAACAAGTAGAAGGCTGGCTCTATCACCCGGCACATTGGCAGTCGATGCAGCACAGCGTGCTGGAGCGGCTGGCCATGCTGCATCAGCAACAACCGGATCAACTGGGTGCCAGCCGGGGACGGCTGCGACGACTGGTCCTGCCCGGACAGCCTGAAGCCGCCGTCAACCTGCTGCTGAACCAGCTACTGCAACAAGGCTTGCTGAGCCAGACGCGTGGCTGGCTGCACCTGCCGGAACATGTGCTTAGCTTCTCCGCACAGGAACAGGAACAATGGCAGCGCCTGGCCCCCTGCTTTGCCGGCAGCGAACCGCAATGGGTGCGAGACCTGGCCCGCCTGCTCGCCATGGAAGAAACCGACATGCGTCGCCTGCTACACAAGGCGGCCCGGCTTGGACACGTGGTCGCCGTGGTGCAGGACCGCTATTTCGCCACCCATCACGTGCACCACATGGCCGATATCATCCGTACATTGTGCGAGCAGCACGGACATGCCGATGCTGCCAGCTTTCGCGACCAGCTGGGCTGCGGTCGCAAACTGGCCATCCAGATTCTGGAGTTTTATGACCGCAGCGGCTTTACCCGTCGTCTGGCGGACAGGCACCTGTTACGGGAAAGCATGCTGTTTGGCAGTGCCAGCCTGCAGGCGGACGCCCCCGCTGCAGGCCCGCAGTGAAACCGCTATAATCAGCCCTCACGGAAGAGAGGCACTCCCGGTGGGGTGGCTGGTCTTCAAAACCAGAAGGGGCCGCCAGCGGTCCCGGGTGGGTTCGACTCCCATTCTCTTCCGCCATCAACACCGCCCGTCCGCGCAGGCGCATATCTTGCGCAGCATGCAGCGCTCCTGCCCAGCTCCCAAGCGAATGACGTTCAGCAAGCTGTAGCGCACTCTTGCTCCACGCTCATTCCGCCGTCACAGCAAAGCCAGCCCGCCAAAATGAAAAACCCGCAGCAGCGGGTTTGGCAGGGTGAAACGGGCTGTGCAAGGGCAAACGGCCAGTCAACCCGGCGGGTTGCCCTCGCCAATAAGACGATGGCGATAGTAGTCCAGATAAGCCGTGTACAGGTGATTGAGCACGCTGACACTGCGACGACCGGACTTTGCCATGCAGGCTTGCCGTGCAGCATTCAGCTCACGGACCTCGTAAGGCATCAACACGATCTCATCGCGGGACTGATAAACCGAAAACACCGACTTCAGGTTTTCAATCACATGCTGTATCAGTTTTGCCTCAGGTGAATGCACATTGACATACAGAACATGAAAGGCCTTGAACAGGGCAATGGTCTGGATGATCTTATCTTCGTCTGCTTTTCCGGAACACAGCGCTGCACAGCAAATCGTCATATTTTGTTTGATATTGATCATGATGCCACACTGACTTTCGCTGACTATTGCCTCTAACACCACATGCCCTGCACAGGCAAAGGCTTGCATGGAATGCAGGACATGGATTTCCAGCATGACAGCCATATCCGGAGAGCAAGCGGTGGGGGCGCTGCTTGAGACCGGACAGGGCAACAGACGGTGGTCTCATTGCTTGCCATCACACAGGTTCTGCCAAGCATATCACTCCGGCACCACTTGCCAAGTGCGCGTGGCAGCCGGTTTTCCGCTTTGACCTGATTTTTCTAGTTATAAGTCATATCGGCACAATTAAACTGATTCATTTAAATTATTTGTCTTCCGATGTGCTTGTTGGGCGACAAATGCCTGAGTATGGATAAACGCCAAGCAGACTGCAGCAAGCCTTTTGACAACAAAAGCGTATCACCCGCCGCGCCGGCAGAAGAACCTGCTTTCTCTCCACTTGGCCAGCTTCTATAACAAAACATACAAAAAAGCATCAGCCTGGGGATATGAATCATGTTCAATCAACAATTCAAACAGCGAATTGCCACACTGGAACAACAACTGTCGGCGGCACGGCAACTGGAACAGGCGCTGGATCTCTCCATGGCGCTGATTCGCTTCAGCCCCGATGGCCAGATTCTGGAAGCCAATCAGAACTTTCTCGACACCATGGGTTATCAGGGCAGTGAAGAGCTGCAAGGCAAGCCGCATAGCCTGCTGTGCGAGGCTGCCTACTCCGGCAGCGCGGAATACCGCCGTTTCTGGGAGCAACTGCGCCGCGGCGAGTTTTATCGGGACCGGGTCAAACGCATCGCCCGCGACGGACACGTCGTGTGGCTGCAGGCCACTTACTCCCCGGTACTGGATGCCACCGGCCGGGTTGGCAGCATCATCAAACTGGCGACGGACATTACCGACAGCGTGATGAATGCGGCACGTAACAACGCCATATTGCAAGCCATCAACCGGGCCATGGCCTGTATCGAATTTTCAGCCGATGGCCAGATTCTTGAAGCCAACGACCACTTCCTGCAGGCCACCGGCTACAGTCGAGCCAGCCTGATCGGCCAGCAGCATCGCATCCTGTGCGACCCTGCCTTTGCCAACAGCCCGGAATATGCCGCGCTATGGGAGCGGCTGCGCAGCGGCCAGTACTACAGCGGGCGCATCAGTCGCCGCACACGTGACGGGAGAACCATCTGGCTGGAAGCCAATTACAACCCGGTACTGGATGAAAGCGGCCAGGTGTGCAGCGTCATCAAGTTTGCCACCGACATCACCGCCCAGGTCGAACAACAAACCATGGAGCGTGACTCCGCGCTGCAAGCCTATGCCTCGGCGCAGGAAACCCAGGCGCTGGCCAACGCCGGCGTATTTGATATCGAACAGAGCATCGACAACATCATGACCATGGCCAGTGATATCGAACGTGGCAGCCAGCAGGTTGTACAGCTGGGCGAGCGTTCGCAGCAAATCGGCTCCATCGTGCAAACCATCAAGGACATTGCCGACCAGACCAATCTGCTGGCACTGAATGCCGCCATCGAAGCCGCCCGCGCAGGCGAGATGGGCCGTGGCTTTGCCGTGGTGGCCGACGAAGTGCGCAAGCTGGCGGAGCGCACGGCCAGCTCGACGGTGGAAATCAATCGCATGGTGCATGACATCCAGAACCATACCGGACATGCGGTTTCCAGCATGGAACACCTGCTGGAACAGGCCAATGGCAATGTCGGCCTGTCCCAGCGGGTGGGGGAAACCATCAGCCAGATCAACCAGCAAGCCAAGGGCGTGGTCAGCAGTGTCAGCCGTTTTGCCGAGATGAAATCGCAGGCCGCCTGAGGCAACTGTCTGTGCGCAAGGGTAAATCCGAATTGGCAGTAGCAGGGCGATCATTATCTAATGCGCACCTGAACCCTGCTCCTGCCTGTCGGAGGCCCTGCCCCATGAAAATCGGCCTGTTCATTCCCTGTTTCATCAACGAACTGTTCCCCCATGTCGCCATGGCAACCCTGGAGCTACTGGAAAGCCTGGGCTGCGAAGTGGAATTTCCAATGGAACAGTCCTGTTGCGGTCAGCCACTGGCCAATAACGGTGACAGCAAAGGCGCTTGCGATGCCGCACGCCGCTTCACCGATGTCTTCCAGCGCTACGATTATGTCGTTGCCCCTTCTGGCAGTTGCGTGTCCCACGTGACCCATCATTACGACTGGTACATCGCCGAAGATAGTGCCTATCAACAACTCAAGCCCAAGGTCTACGAGATCATCGAATTCCTGCAGGATGTACTGAAGCTGGAAAAGCTGCCCAAGCCGGTGTATTTCCCGCACAAGGTTTCCATCCACCAGAGCTGCCACGGTCTGCGCGAATTGCATCACGCCAGCCCGTCCGAACTGATGATGCCCTATCACTCGCGCCTGGAATCCATCCTCAAGCTGGTGGACGGTGTGGAAGTGCTGCTGCCGGAACGCCGTGACGAATGCTGCGGTTTTGGCGGCACCTTCTGTGTCGATGAACCGGAACTGTCCACCGCCATGGGCGAAGACCGCATTGCCCAGCACGAAGCCACCGGCGCGGAATACATCATCGGCGCCGACCCCTCCTGCCTGATGCACATGGGCGGCATCATCCGTCATCAGGGCAAGACCATTCGCCCGCTGCACATCGTGGAAATCCTCACCGGCCGGGGAGCAGGCGCATGAAAGACGATAGCGTAAAACACCCGCAGGCAGCGGCTGAATTCCTGAAGGACCGCGCCCAGGCCAAATGGCACGACAGCGCCATCTGGTGGGTCAGGCAAAAGCGCGATGCCCAGGCCAAGCAACTGCCGGAATGGGAAGAACTGCGCCGACTGGCACGCGAAATCAAGGCACATACCCTGTCGCAGCTGGACGACTACCTGGCCCAGTTTGAAGCCAATGCGCAGAAAAACGGTGTCACCGTGCACTGGGCTGCCGATGCCGACGAGCACAACCGCATCGTGCACGGCATTCTGGCAGCAAAACAGGTGAAGAAGCTGGTCAAGTCCAAGTCCATGCTGACCGAAGAGTGCGGGCTGAACCCCTATCTGGAACAGCGCGGCATCGAAGTGGTGGATACCGACCTGGGCGAGCGCATCGTGCAATTGCGCCACGAAGCCCCCAGCCACATCGTGATGCCGGCGATCCACCTGAAAAAAGAACAGATTTCCGAGCTTTTCCACAAGGAGCTGGGCACCGAGGCCGGCAATAACGACCCCACCTATCTCACCCACGCGGCACGGGCCAATCTGCGCGAGCACTTCCTGACGGCGGATGCCGGCCTGACCGGGGTGAACTTTGCCATTGCCGAAACCGGTGGCGTGGTGGTGTGCACCAATGAAGGCAATGCCGACCTGGGCACCAGCCTGCCGCCCATTCACATTGCCAGCATGGGGCTGGAAAAAATCATTCCCAAGCTGGAGCACCTGGGCGTATTCACCCGCCTGCTGGCCCGCTCGGCCATCGGTTCCCCGGTCACCACCTACACCTCGCACTTCCATCAGGCGCGCCCCGGTGGCGAGATGCATATTGTCATCGTGGACAATGGCCGCAGCGACATCCTGGGCAATGAAGACTTCTACCAGAGCCTGCGCTGTATCCGTTGCGGTGCCTGCATGAATACCTGTCCGGTCTACCGGCGCAGCAGCGGCTTCAGCTACAGCTACATCATTCCCGGCCCCATCGGTTCCACCCTGGGCCCCAGCCGCGACATGAAAAAGCACGGCAGCATGGCCTTTGCCTGCAGTACCTGCGGCTCCTGCTCCAATGTCTGCCCGGTCAAGATCAACCTGCACGAACAACTGGTACTGCATCGCAAGAAGGCGTTTGACCAGAACCTGCTGCCCGCCGGCAAGAAAATGGGCTTGCTGGCCATGCGCTTCCTCACCCAGCATCCGGCGCTGTTTGACCTGGGTGGCAAGGTGATGCGCAAGGTAGTGCCCATCATTCCGGAAAGCCTTACCCGCCACAGCGCCTGGAGCCGTGCCGGGCGCGATGTGCCACCCATGCCGAGCCAAAGCTTCAAGGAGCTGTACCAACAGCGCAGTAAGGACAAGAAGGACAAGGAGGGCCAACAATGAGCACCCGTGACAAGATACTGGCCCGCATTCGTCAGAACCGGCCGCAAGCATCGGCCCTGCCGGATATTCACGCCGTACCGTTCATCCGTTACGACAACCAGTTTGAAGCGTTTGCCACGCTGATCCGCAATCTGGGTGGCGACGCAGTCCAGTTGCAGGATGGCCAGAGCGTGGCCGATGTCGTGGCCGCACGCTGGCCGGATGCCGGTCGCACCGTCGACCTGACCGTGGCGCAGCACGAAGAAGTGGATGATCCGCACGCATGGCACGATGTCGACGTCGCCATCGTCCCCGGCCAGCTGGCTGTGGCGGAGAATGCCACGGTGTGGGTCAGCCATCCGGACAACCGTTTCCGCTCGATTTACTTCCTCACCCAGAAGCTGGTCCTGGTGGTGCCACGTGAGGCCATGGTGGACACCATGCGCGATGCCTATGCCCGCATCCAGCTGGCAGAGCATGGCTTTGGTGCCTTCATTTCCGGCTCTTCGCGTACCGCGGACATCGAGCAAAGCCTGGTGATGGGTGCTCATGGTGCCATGGCGGCCCTGGTGATATTTGTCTGATTTCTACGTATGGAGCATTTGCTTCCTTGGGCCCTGCGGGGCCTTTTTTTATGGCACGCCACCATGAAAAAACCGCCAGTCACAAGACAGGCGGTTTTGTGGTGTCACTGCAGTCAGGCGATCAGCGGCTGACTTCCACCTTGTAGCGCGGCGGCAGCAGCAGGGCCGGCACTTCGCGCTGCGCCTTGCGGCTGCGGCGGCTGCTGCCGGCAGGCTTGATGGTTTTCAGGCCTTCGCCGGACTTGCCAGCCATCAGGGCCGATGCCGGTACCGACATCGGATCGCGCTGGCTTTCACGCGCCGGAGTACGGGTGCCCGAACGACTCTGTTCACGACCAGCATCACGGTCACGATCGCGCTCACGACGATGGGAAGACTCCTCGCGCGGCGCAGTCGAACCAGGCTCAAAGCCAGCCATCACTTGCGGTGTCAGCGTCTGGCGCGTCAGCTTTTCAATGGCTTCATGCTGACGGGTTTCTGCCGGGCTCATCAGCGAAATGGCCACACCGCTGGCACCGGCACGACCGGTACGGCCAATGCGGTGTACATAGTCTTCCGGTGAGTTGGGCAGCTCGTAATTCACCACAAAGGGCAGTTCGCTGATATCCAGGCCACGTGCCGCCACGTCGGTAGCCACCAGCACACGCAGGCTGCCTTCCTTGAATGCCGACAAAATTTCCAGGCGCGAGGCCTGTGCCTTGTCGCCATGAATGGCTTCGGCCACCAGTCCGTCGCGCTTGAGGTCACGTGCCAGCTGGTCGGCGCTGAGCTTGGTCTTGCAGAACACGATGACCTGGCTCATGTCACGGCTCTTGATCAGATGGCTCAGCAGATAACGCTTGCGACCGGCATCGACGGAATACACCAGTTGCTCGACTTGCTCATTGGTCGCATTCTGGCGGGCCACTTCCACCGTTTGCGGGTCTTTCATGAAGTCCGCAGCCAGCCGTTTGATTTCCGGCGCAAAGGTGGCCGAGAACAGCAGGGTTTGCCGCTCTTTGGGCAGCATGCTCATGATCTTGCGGATATCCTGGATGAAGCCCATGTCCAGCATGCGGTCGGCTTCGTCCAGCACCAGTACTTCCACCTTGTTCAGCTGGATGCTTTTCTGCTGGATGTGGTCCAGCAGGCGGCCTGGCGTGGCAATCACCACTTCCATGCCACGACGCAGCTCGGCAGTCTGCGGGTCCATGTTCATGCCGCCAAACACGGTGGTGGCACGCAAAGGCAAATACTTGGTATAGGTTTTTACATTCACGCCAATCTGGTCGGCCAGCTCGCGCGTGGGCGACAGTACCAGCGCCCGCACCGGGTGCATGGCCGGGGAAACACTGGTATTGGCAAACTTTTTCAGCCGCTCCAGGATGGGGAGCATGAAGGCGGCAGTCTTGCCGGTACCGGTTTGAGCGGCAGCCAGCAAATCACGACCGGACAGCACCAGCGGAATGGCCTTGGCCTGGATCGGTGTGGGCTCGGAATAGCCCTGTTCTTCAATGGCACGAAGAATCTCGGGCGACAGCCCGAGTTCGGAAAACAGCATGTGTGTGCTCCTGCAATTCGGTTGGGCGATGACATCGCAGCATGCGACGCATCCCCTAGTTCATGAACATGGCCTGGCCCAAATGGCAACGCCGCCCATCAGGGGCGGCGGCAGGCAGGCATCAGGCCATGTGGTTGGCAACGCTGAGCAACAGGATGACAAACAGCCATAGCAAGGCTGAACGCCAGACCAGGCCAACTGCGCTTTTCAGGAAGCCCGGATCGGCTTCGTCACCCAGGCCCAGTTCCGGCCGGAACTTGATGGTGTAATCCTGCCTGAGCGGATCGCCCAGCTTGACACCAAGTGCACCAGCAGCGGAGGCCAGCAGAATGCCATTGGCGTAGTTGCCCCAGGTCCGGGCCTGGGAACGCCAACAGTAGACTGCATCTTCAAAATCGCCCATGACGGCAAAGCTGGCAGCGGTCAGACGCACCGGCAACCAGTCAAGCCAGGCAGCGGCACTGCCGGCAAAACGACCAAAACGGTCTTCATCGCCCTGACGGCTACCCCATTTCTGCCCCAGCATGCTGCACAGCCGGTACAGCAAGGCACCGGACGGGCCCGGCAGCAGGACAAACCAGAACATGGTGCCAAACACATGCCGGTAACTGTCCACCACACCCTGCTCGATTGCCAGGCGGGAAATCTCGCCAACAGACAATTCGGCAGAAGGATGCCCCGTCCAGCGTGTCAGCGCCATGCGTGCATCCAGATCACGCCCTTCGGTCAAGGCCAGCGAAATCTCGGAAAAGGCGCTGGAGAAATGACGGAAACCCATGGTGAGGTAGAGCACCAGCACATTCCACAGAATGGCCAGCAGCGGGTTGGCCGCGTACAGGGCGTAGTACACCCCAAGGCTCAACAACACCGGAGGCAGGATGGCCAGCATCCACGCAAAGACACCGTGCCGGTTGGCACCGGCATTCAGATTGCGTTCCAGATGATTGGCATAACGGGTGAAAACATGCCAAACGCGGTTGCGGTTGCCCAGTGGGCGCAGCTGCTCAAGTGCCAGCGCAATGATCAGGGAAATCAGGGTCATCAGAATTTGAATGGTGGTTTGCTCAGGCCCAGTGGCGAAGATACCACAAAGGGACAGGTACGCCCACCACATCGCATGTGGCCAGCCCTATGGGCAAGTCAGGCAGAGCCGAGAAAACGGCGTCCGCCGGCAGGTTGCGGCTGCTGTCCGCCACGGTCATAACTGAGCGTGGAAGCAGCCGCCTGACGCAGCACGGCCAGCGAAGCTTCTACCTGGCCCAGTTGCTGCTCGATGAAAGTACCATTGAGCTGGTTGATGCCCTGGGCACGATGGATGAGATCTTCCAGTGCCAGCCAGGCCTGGCGTTCTTCGGGCTTGTCGGCCAGCCAGATGTATACGGTGTCGCTGTCGGACAGGCCAAGTGTCTTCATCAGCCGGGCGCGAGACTGCGAATGCATGGCCAGTTCATCCAGCACTTTGCTCTTGCTGTCCGCCAGGTCTTCCAGGCGGTGCACCTGGCCTGCAATCATCACCTGCTGCTCTTGTTGCAGCAGGTCGATCAAGCGTGTCACCTGCTCGGCTTCAGCACGGCACAGTTGGGCAAAACCTTGTTCTTGCGTCATTGCTGCCACACCCATCTGCAGTACTTACTGGTTCAGCAGTTCTTGGGTGGAGGCGATCAGGCTGTCGGCGATCTTGTCCGGATTCACCGAAAAGGTGCCGGCTGCGATAGCGTTCTTGATGGCATCAACCTTGGCCGCATCAAAGGCAGGCGTGGTATCTGCCTGGGCAGACAGCGCACTGATGCTGCTGGCCAGCGGATTGATCTTCACGCTATCGGTCGGGGTGGACCCGGATCCGGCAGCCGGAGCGCTGGTATCGCGCCGGGCCAGCTTGCTCTGACTGGCATAGGCGCCAACGGCACTTCCCGAGTTGTCGATTTTCATGGCGTGGCCTTCCAAACTAGCTAGGGGTTTCTCTATTATCGGCTGAAAAAGCAAACTCTTGAAATATTTATCAGTAACTCAGACTGACGCTGCCATCCGGCTGCACCATGCCGCGCACCACACGCCCGCTGGACAGCCGCACCGACACCGCATCACCAACCGCAGCATTGTTATTGGCAATGCCTTCTGACAACACGCTAAAGCCGTCTCCCCCCGCCACCACCTTGACCGGCTGGCCGGCACGAATGGCATAAGGGGCATGAACCATGAAGCTGCGCAGCCAACTGCCGGCAGGTGCACCACTGCGCATGGTCTGGCCAATCGCCAGAGCCGGACTGGTCAGCACATTGCGCGCCATGGCCGGATTGGCCACCTCCACCAGTTTGACATCCCCTTCCTGCAACACTTCACCGGCGCTCACCGAGCGGGTCAGTACCACGCCCAGTTGCCTTTCGTTGATGCTGACTGGCAGGCGTATGCTCCATCCGCTATCCGGACAGACAATCACCAAAGCCGTGTTGCCCGTGGTCTGCGCCGCATTGGACCAGTCCACCCGTGGCGATGCACAGGCAGGCAATACCAGTCGCCGGTCCAGTTTGCCCAGCTTGTAGCTGGCCTGACGCGAGGCCATTTCCTGCTGCATGAAACGGTCGGCCAGTTTTTCCAGCGCGGCCATATCCTGGCTGGCGGCTGCCTGCACAAGGCCGGGCAGCAGCCAGGCCAACATCAGAGGGGAGAATTTCATCCTGCCATTGTATCCGCTACGATCCTGCCTGCGTATCGCTACCGGCCCATGCGGTGATTGCCAGGCGGGACGGCCTTGCAAGCACAGCTTTCTGAGTGAGAAATCCGCCGACAGTTGCTGCTCCAGATAAAAAAACAGGCCACACGGGCCTGTTTTTTCAACAACACCAGCGCTTACTGCGCCAGTGTCTGTTCGACAAATGCCTTGACCTTGGCGGCATCGGCATCGAATACCACCACTTTTTGCGGCAGGTCTTCCAGACCATCAAAGCCGGCGGGGCGCGGCGGGTCACGATCCAGCGCTTCGCGGATGGTGTCGGCAAACTTGGCCGGCAGCGCGGTTTCCAGGCAGACAACGGTTTCACCCGGCAGACGCAGCTCGCGTGCCACCTTGATGCCATCGGCGGTGTGCGTATCCACTACCACGCCATCGGTCGCGTCCACCGCACGGATGGTGGCCAGACGATCGGCATGGCTGCTCTTGCCGGATACAAAACCGAACTTATCCGCCGCCTCGGCCAGTCTGGCCGACAGATCAAAGCCCTTGCCGGCATCCACATCGGCCCACAATGCCTTCACGGCAGCACCGTCACGACCGACCAGATCGAACACGAAACGCTCGAAGTTGGAGGCCTTGGAAATATCCATGGACGGGCTGGAGGTGACATAGGTATTGGCTGTGCCGCGCGGGCGGTAAGCACCGGTGCGGAAGAATTCGTCCAGTACGTCGTTTTCATTGGTGGCCACGATCAGGCGCTGCACCGGCAGGCCCATCTGGCGCGCGATATGACCGGCGCAGACATTGCCGAAGTTACCCGACGGCACGCAGAAGCTGACTTGTTCGTCATTGCTGCTGGTGGCGTTGAAATAACCCTTGAAGTAATACACCACCTGCGCCACCACGCGTGCCCAGTTGATGGAGTTGACGGTGCCGATCTGGTACTTGGCCTTGAAAGCGTGGTCGTTCTGCACCGCTTTCACGATGTCCTGACAGTCATCGAACATGCCCTTGATGGCGATGTTGTGGATGTTGGCATCCTGCAGGCTGAACATCTGCGCGCGCTGGAAGGGGCTCATCAGGCCATCCGGGCTGAGCATGAACACGCTGATGCCCTGCTTGCCGCGCATCGCATATTCGGCAGCGCTGCCGGTGTCCCCGGAGGTGGCACCCAGAATGTTCAGCGACTGGCCTTTTTTGCCCAGCACGTATTCGAACAGATTACCCAGCAACTGCATGGCCATGTCCTTGAAGGCCAGCGTCGGGCCATTGGACAGCTCCAGAATCACCAGGCCATCGGACAGGCGCTTGACCGGGGTGATGGCTTCGCTGCCAAACACGGCTGCGGTGTAAGTGCGGCTGACGATGTCCTTGAGGTCGGCCTCGGGAATATCGGTGGCGAACAGGCGGATGATTTCAAACGCCAGTTCGGCATAGGACAGACCGCGCCAGGCATCCAGCTGGCTGCGGCTGATCTGCGGGTAGCTTTCCGGCAGCGCCAGGCCACCATCGGGAGCCAGACCCATGAGCAGGATGTCGCTGAAACTTTGCGGCTGCATGCCGCCACGTGTGCTGATGTACTTCATGTGATGTGATTCAACCTGTACGAATGCAGAAGACGTTGCAAGAAGGATGGCCGCGGACAGATGAGCATCAATCGGCGGCACTGGCCTCCAGATGATGACTGCAAGCAGCGGAAGCTTCGGCCAGACGCTTTTTACCGCGCGGGTCGTCCTTGCGGATTTGCCCGGTCAGCACGCCCATGACTTCTTCCGAGCTGAAGGTATTGGCCAGATGCTCGCTGGCACACTGGCAGTACTTCTGGATCTGGACATCCGAGCGCTCGCTGGCACCATCCGATGCCGGCGTGCGCTTGATACAGCTGCGCATCAGGAAACCCTGCAGCAGATTATGCTGACCCGGTGTCAGTGGTGTTGCGTGCAGGGCCGATGCAGTCAGCGCACAGGCCATGCCCACTCCATTCATCCAGTACCTTGCCATTTGCAGCCATCCTGTCACCACCCCGCGCCCAGGCGCGGGGATGGCAACTGCTTTAGTCGTTGAGTTCTTCCATGCGCAGGCGCACCACCTTGCCCGATACGCTTTCCAGCGCTTCGATGGCGGCGATGGCTGCATTGATGGCGCGTTCCTGCACACGATGGGTGAGGATCACCACTTCGGCATTGCCCTCGCTGGCCGAACCCTTCTGGATCAGCGCCTCGATGGAAATACCGTTTTCTGCCAGCAGGCCGGTGATATTGGCCAACACACCAGCACGGTCGGCAGCACCGATACGCAGGTAGTAGGAGCTGTACACATCATCAATCGGCAGGATGGGCAGGTTTTTCAGCTGGTCCGGCTGGAAGGCCAGATGTGGCACGCGATGTTCCGGGTCGGCGGTCAGCAGACGGGTCACGTCGACAATGTCGGCCACCACGGCAGAAGCTGTCGGCAGCGCGCCTGCACCGGCACCGTAGTGCAGGGTCTGGCCGATGGCATCGCCCTTGGCCAGCACCGCGTTCATCACGCCGTTGACGTTGGCGATCAGCTGGCTTTCCGGAATCAGGGTCGGGTGCACGCGCAATTCCACACCGGCATCGGTGCGGCGGGTAAAGCCCAGCAGCTTGACGCGGTAGCCCAGTTCTTCGGCGTACTTGATGTCGCGGCCATCCAGCTTGCTGATGCCTTCCAGATAGCAGCTGTCAAACTGCATCGGGATACCAAAGGCCAGCGCGGCCATGATGGTGAGCTTGTGACCGGCGTCGTGGCCTTCGATGTCGAAGGTGGGGTCGGCTTCGGCATAGCCCAGGCGCTGCGCCTCGGCCAGTACGTCAGCAAAGCTGGCACCCTTGTCGCGCATTTCGGTCAGGATGAAGTTGGAAGTGCCGTTGATGATGCCGGCGATCCATTCGATGCGGTTGGCCGACAGGCCTTCACGCAGCGCCTTGATGATGGGAATGCCACCGGCAACTGCAGCTTCGAAGGCCACCATCACGCCCTTTTCCTGGGCGCGGGCAAAGATTTCATTGCCATGCACGGCCAGCAGCTTCTTGTTGGCGGTCACTACGTGCTTGCCGTTTTCGATGGCCTTGAGCACCAGCTCCTTGGCGATGGTGTCGCCACCGATCAGTTCGACCACGATGTCGACTTCCGGATTGTTGACCACCAGCATGGCGTCATCCACCACCGGCACGCCTTCGCCCAGCACTTCGCGGGCGCGGGCCACATCGCGGTTGGCGGCCATGCATACACGGATGGGGCGACCGGCGCGGCGGCTGATTTCCTCGGCGTTACGCTTGAGTACGGTGGCGGTACCGCCACCGACTGTCCCCACTCCCATCAGGCCAATATTGATCGGCTTCATAACATTCTCCATGTCTGTCTCTAGTGTTTTGTCCCGGGCCGACGGCCTCTTGGCAAAACGGCGCTAGCCGGCTTGCCAGGAGGTCTTCAGTCTGAAAAACCCAGCCGACGGATGTGTATCCGTCGGCTGGATAGCGCATCAGGCGGTGCCGTGACGCTGGCGGTAACGCGCCAGGAATCGGGCAATGCGGCCTATCGCTTCGATCAGGTCATCCGAGTTAGGAAGGAATACCACGCGGAAGTGATCCGGCGCAATCCAGTTAAACCCGCTGCCCTGCACCAGCAACACTTTTTCTTCCTGCAAGAGTTCCAGGATGAACTGCTGGTCGTCGCTGATGGGGTAGATTTTCGGGTCCAAGCGCGGGAACAGGTACAAGGCCCCTTGCGGCTTGACGCAAGTCACACCCGGAATATCGGTGAGCAGCTTGTGCGCCAGGTCGCGCTGGCGGGCCAGACGGCCACTTGGCGCCACCAGGTCGTCGATGCTCTGGTAACCGCCCAGGGCGGTCTGGATGGCAAACTGCGCCGGCACGTTGGCACACAGGCGCATGGAGGCCAGCATGTTCAGGCCTTCAATATAGTCGCGCGCGTGTTTTTTCTCGCCGCACAGAATCATCCAGCCGGCGCGGTAGCCACAGGCGCGATAGTTCTTGGACAAGCCATTGAAAGTAACCACCAGCAGGTCCGGCGCCAGCGAGGCGATGGAGGTGTGCTTGACTTCGTCGTACAGCACCTTGTCGTAGATTTCATCGGCGTAGATGATCAGCTGGTGCTGGCGCGCCAGATCGACAATCTGCTGCAACAGCGCCGGCGGATACACGGCGCCGGTAGGATTGTTGGGGTTGATCACCACAATGGCGCGGGTATTGGGGGTGATCTTGGCGCGGATGTCATCGATGCTGGGGAACCAGCCCTGCTCTTCGTCACAGACATAGTGCAGCGCCTTGCCACCGGCCAGGCTGACTGCAGCCGTCCACAGCGGGTAGTCCGGCGCGGGCACCAGTACTTCATCACCATTGTCCAGCAGCGCCTGCATGGCCATCACGATCAGCTCGGACACGCCGTTGCCGATGATGATGTCGTCCATGCTGACATTGGGCAGGTGTTTTTCCTGCGCGTAATGCATGATGGCCTTGCGCGCGGCAAACAGGCCTTTGGAATCGGAATATCCGGAAGCGGATGGCAGGTTGACGATGACGTCTTCGATGATTTCATCCGGCGCAAAGAAACCGAACGGCGCCGGGTTGCCGATATTCAGCTTGATGATGCGATGGCCTTCGTCTTCCATCTTCTTGGCATGCTCAAGCACCGGGCCACGGATGTCGTAGCAGACATTGGCGAGCTTCTGCGATTTGTGTACTGGCTGCATGGTGGCCTGTTTTTCCGTCACGGACCGCGCCCCGGCTTTGGCGGTGTGCTGGCGGCGGCGCGGCTTGTTGTCTTTCATTGGAGTCCCTTGTCTGTCCCGGCCACGGGCAAAGCGTACCTTGGCGGCTGGTCAGGGTATAATCCTATCCCAATCCGTGTTGCACTGCATGACGACGTGCGCGCCATACCGGCATGGCTGCAACAGCGCTGCGTGCTGATTTTTATTCCTTGCGGGAAATCCACTCCATGAAAATGCATCAGGCCCTGGGACTGGGCAAAAACCTGTTTACCGGCTACGGCGAAGGCCATGTGCTGATCAATGCCGAACGCCATGACGGCAACCTGATTGTCACCCCGGACAGCGTGCAGCCCTGGGGCGTGGCCGATTTTGCCAGCCTGACGGAACAGCATTTCAGCATGCTGCTGGAGATGCAGCCGGAGGTGGTACTGTTCGGCTCCGGCGCCAGCCTGCGCTTTTTCCACCCCAAACTGATGGCAGCCCTGACCAATGCCGGTATCGGCGTGGATGTGATGGACACCCAGGCCGCCTGCCGCACCTTCAATATCCTGATGGCGGAAGACCGCCGGGTGATTGCCGCCATTCTGGCCATCTGAACCGGTCCTGCCATAAACGAAGCCCCGCATTGCTGTCATGCGGGGCTTTTGCTTGTATCTGGCAAGCAGCTGGATTCAGGCAGCCGCAGTTTTCTCGCCGCCAAACTCTTCAAACGCCTGCAAGGCTTCGGCAGCCGTCATCAAGGACGGGCCACCGCCCATGTATACCGCCACTTGCAGCATTTCCATGAATTCCGCCCGGGTACAGCCCAGCTCCACCAGCGCCTTGCTGTGGAAGGCCAGACAGCCCTGACAACGACTGGCAATGCCGATGGCCAGCGCAATCAGCTCCTTGGTCTTGTTGGATAGCGCACCCTCGGTATGGGCGGCGCGGCTCATCTGGCCGAAGCCTTTCATGGTGTCAGGAATTTCGCGACGGAATTCAGCCAGCTTGCTGCCCAAGTCTTGTGCCAGTGCGGTGTAATCGTGGCTCATTTTGCTCTCCCAATAAGTTACAAATTAATATTATATATTTTTATATATCATTGCAAGGCTTATTGGCACCGCGCCAGCACAACATGCAGGCATGGTAATCTGGCTGACTTGCACTCGCCCGAGGATGACCCGTGTCCCACACTCCCACCGCACTGGCCGACTACGATCATGTACGCCAATGGGCAATGCAGTCGCTGTTCCAGCACATGGACGACAGCTATCAGGGCACGGTCATCGTGGACGATCAGGCGCGCATCATCTGGATCAATGCCCGTTATGCCGAGCGCTTTGGCTTTGCCGACCCGGCCGCCGCGCTGGGCCAGCCGGTGGAACACGTGATTCCCAACAGCCAGATGCGCGAAGTGCTGAGAACCGGCGTGCCGATGCTGCTGGACATCATGCCCACCGGCAAGGACCAGCTGGTGGTGATGCGGCTGCCGCTGAAGGATGGCCAGGGCAAGATCATCGGAGCGGTGGGCTTTGCCCTGTTCGACCAGATCCAATCACTGGCACCGCTGGTGGCCAAGTTTGCCCGGCTGGGCGAGGAACTGGCGGCCACGCGCGAATCATTGGCGCAGGCGCGGCGTGCCAAATACAGTTTTGACGATTTTGTCGGCCACAGCAGCCAGATCAGCGAAGTCCGGCGTCAGGCCATGCTGGCCGCCCCGCTGGAAGGTGCGGTATTGCTGCTGGGCGAAACCGGCACCGGCAAAGAGGTGCTGGCGCATGCCATTCATGCAGCCTCGCCCCGTGCCGGCAAGCCCTTGGTCAGCCTCAATATGGCGGCCATTCCCGACACCCTGCTGGAAGCCGAGCTGTTTGGTGCCAGCCCCAATGCCTATACCGGCGCGGACAAGAAAGGCCGCATCGGCAAGCTGCAACTGGCCGATGGAGGAACGCTGTTTCTGGATGAAATAGGCGACATGCCAGCCAGCCTGCAAGCCAAGCTGCTGCGCGTGCTGCAGGACAAGGAATTCGAACAGCTGGGTGCCAACCGCGTGCTGAGGGCGGACATCCGCATCATTGCCGCCACCTCGGCCCGGCTGGAAGAAAAAGTGGCTGCCGGCAGCTTCCGTGCCGATCTTTACTATCGGCTGAACGTACTCACCATCCAGCTGCCGCCCTTGCGCGCCCATTTGCAAGACCTGCCGGAACTGGCCGAGTCGCTGCTCGCCCAGCTGGCGCGGCACGGCCATGTGGCGCGCCAGCAGATCAGCCATGCCGCCCTGCAAAGGCTGGCCGCCTATCACTGGCCCGGCAATGTGCGCGAACTGCGCAATATCCTGGAACGTGCCAGCATGCTGGGGCGCGGCAGCCTGCTGGACGAAGAAGACATCAACGCCCTGCTGGGCAAGCCGAGCACTGCTGCTGCCCCGGTCGGTGCCAGCTACCAGCAGCAAATGGCCCACTATGAGGCCCAGTTGCTACGCCAGGCCTTGCAAGCCTGTCAGGGCCATGTGCCCAGCGCCGCGCGGCAATTGGGCATGGGCCGCGCCACCTTGTACAAAAAGCTGGCTGCACTGGGCATCAACCCAAGTGATTTCTGAAACGCAACCCGACCATTCCCGCTAGCCGTCTCCAAACAGAGACGGCGTCTACAAATCGAGACTTCCCCGCTTTTCCTGCTGCCACAAGGCTTTCTCGCCGTGCAGTACCGTTCAGCTCGTCTCCAAATCGAGACAACAAGCCAGCCTCCCGCCCTGAAATCACGGCAAGTCATTGATTTAAAACAAACAGCAAATCTGGCACGCTTCCTGCAATATCAACGCACCGACATGGGGCAACCCCATGATCGTCCGGTCTTGCACAGGCCATACAACAATGATTGAGGAGAAACACCATGAGTTTTATCGTGGTCTTGCTGGCCCTGTTCTTCCTGATGCTGGCCGCTTATCGCGGCTACAGCGTCATCCTGATGGCACCACTGGCCGCCCTGGGCGCAGTGCTGCTGACCGACCCCTCCGCTGTGGCACCCGCCTTCAGCGGACTGTTCATGGACAAGATGGTGGGCTTCATCAAGCTGTACTTCCCGGTGTTCTTGCTGGGTTCGGTATTCGGCAAGCTGGTGGAGATGTCCGGCTTTTCCAAATCCATCGTCGCTGCCGTCATCCGCTTCATTGGCGAGAAACGCGCCATCGCCGTGATCGTGGCGGTATGTGCACTGCTGACCTATGGCGGGGTATCGCTGTTCGTGGTGGTGTTTGCCGTCTACCCCTTTGCCGCCGAACTGTTCCGCCAGAGCAATATCCCCAAGCGGCTGATTCCCGGCACCGTGGCCCTGGGCGCGTTTTCCTTCACCATGGACGCCCTGCCCGGCACGCCGCAAATCCAGAACATCATCCCCACCACCTTTTTCAAGACCACCGCCTGGGCGGCCCCGGCACTGGGTATTTGCGGTGCGGTGTTCATCACCCTGGTGGGGCTGGCTTATCTGGAATGGCGCCGCCGCAGCCTGATGGCCAAGGGCGAAGGCTATGGCACCGATTTGCGCAACGAGCCGGAACACATCGACACCAGCAGCCTGCCCTCGCCCTGGCTGGCCATTGCCCCGCTGCTGCTGATCGGCATCAGCAACTTTGCCTTTACCCGCTGGATTCCCGCCTGGTACGGCAGCAGTCACGAACTGCATCTGGCCGGCATGGCCAAGCCGGTCACCACCCAGATTTCCACCGTCACCGCCATCTGGTCGGTGGAAGCCGCCTTGCTGCTGGGCATTGCCTTTGTCGCCCTCACCGCCTGGCCCGCCATCAAGGAGCGCTTTGCCGAAGGCAGCAAGGGAGCGATTGCCGGTGCCATGCTGGCCGCCATGAACACCGCCTCGGAATACGGCTTTGGTGCGGTGATTGCCGCCCTGCCCGGCTTCATGGTGATTGGTCATGCCTTGCAGAGCATCCCCAACCCGCTGGTGAATGCCGCGGTCACGGTCAGCACGCTGGCCGGTGTGACCGGCTCGGCTTCCGGCGGCATGAGCATTGCGCTGGCGGCGATGGGCGAACAGTTCATCAGCGCCTGCCAGGCGGCGGGCATTCCGCTGGAAGTACTGCACCGGGTGGTGGCCATGGCCAGTGGCGGCATGGACACGCTGCCGCATAACGGCGCGGTCATCACCCTGCTGGCGGTCACCGGCCTCACCCACCGCGAGGCTTACCGCGACATCTTTGCCGTCACCCTGATCAAGACACTGGCCGTGTTCTTTGTGATTACCGTTTTCTACCTCACCGGGCTGGTCTGATTCCAACCGGCAATCCCATCCACCGGCCCTGCGCTGCGCAGGGCCAGACAGGACCATCAACATGACAACACTGGCAGGCAAAACTGCGCTGGTTACCGGCTCCACCAGCGGCATCGGTCTGGGCATTGCCCTGGCACTGGCCGAAGCGGGGGCCGATATCGTGCTCAACGGCTTTGGCGATGTTGAGGCCGCGCTGGCCCACATCCGCGCCACCGGCGTGCAGGCCTGGCATCATCCGGCCGATTTGTCCGACCCGGCCCAGATTGACGCGCTGTGCGCCTTTGCCGCGCACGAAACCGGCGGCGTGGACATTCTGGTGAACAATGCCGGCATCCAGCATGTGGCCCCCATCGAAGCCTTTCCGCCCGCCCAGTGGGACAAGGTGCTGGCCATCAACCTGAGCGCGGTATTCCATACCAGCCGCCTGCTGCTGCCGCTGATGCGCCAGCGCGGCTGGGGTCGCATCATCAATATCGCCTCCACCCACGGGCTGGTGGCTTCCAGCGGCAAGTCGGCCTATGTGGCAGCCAAGCATGGCGTGCTGGGCCTCACCAAGACCGTGGCACTGGAAACTGCCCACAGCCCGGTCACCTGCAATGCCATTTGTCCCGGCTGGGTGCTCACCCCGCTGGTGGCACAGCAGATTGCCGACCGCGCCAGCGCACAAGGCATCAGCCCGCAGCAGGCCCAGCACGATTTGCTGGCCGAAAAACAACCCTCAGGCCAGTTTGTCACCCCGGCGCAACTGGGCGCACTGGCGGTGTTTTTATGCAGCCCGGCTGGCGATGAGGTACGCGGTGCCGCCTGGGCCATGGATGGCGGCTGGACTGCCCAATAAGCAAAGCAAGGACAATACGATGAACAAGCTTTACCCGGATGCCGCCAGCGCACTGGCGGACATTGTGGCCGACGGCCAGACCATTGCCGTGGGCGGCTTCGGCCTGTGCGGCATTCCCGAAGCGCTGATCACTGCACTGCGCGACAGCGGCGTGCGCAATCTCACCGCCATTTCCAATAATGCCGGGGTGGACGGCTTTGGCCTGGGCCTGCTGCTGCAAACCCGGCAAATCCGCAAGATGGTGTCGTCCTATGTCGGAGAGAACAAGGAATTCGAACGCCAGTACCTGAGCGGCGAACTGGAGCTGGAATTCACCCCGCAAGGCACGCTGGCAGAAAAACTGCGCGCCGGCGGCAGCGGTATTCCGGCCTTCTTCACCCGCACCGGCTACGGCACGCTGGTGGCCGAAGGCAAGGAAGTGCGTGAATTCAACGGCCACCCGCACATTCTGGAACAAGCCCTGTTTGCCGACATTGCCCTGGTCAAGGCCTGGAAGGCCGACCGGGCCGGGAACCTGGTTTACCGCCGCACCGCGCGCAATTTCAACCCGAATGTGGCGATGGCCGGACGCATCACCGTGGCCGAAGTGGAAGAAATTGTCGAAAACGGCATGCTGGACCCTGACGCCATCCACACCCCCGGCATTTTCGTGCAGCGACTGGTGCTGAATGCCCATCCCGAAAAACGCATCGAGCAGCGCACCGTGCGCGCCGCCGCCCTGACGGAGGCATGAACATGGCCTGGACACGCGAACAAATGGCTGCACGGGCAGCACAGGAATTGCAGGATGGCTTTTATGTGAACCTGGGTATCGGTCTGCCCACGCGGGTGGCCAACCATGTGCCGGACGGCATGGAAGTGTGGCTGCAATCGGAAAACGGCCTGCTGGGCATTGGCCCGTTTCCGACCGAGGACGAGGTAGATCCGGACCTGATCAACGCCGGCAAGCAAACCATCACTACCCTGCCCGGCTCGGCCATTTTCAGCTCGGCAGACTCCTTTGGCATGATTCGCGGCGGCAAGATCAATCTGGCCATCCTCGGCGCGATGCAGGTCAGCCAGCATGGCGACCTGGCCAACTGGATGATTCCGGGCAAGATGGTGAAAGGCATGGGCGGAGCGATGGACCTGGTGGCCGGTGTCGGCAGGGTGGTGGTGCTGATGGAACACACTGCCAAGAAAAAGGACGGCACGGAAGAAGCCAAGCTGCTGGAGCGCTGCACCCTGCCCCTGACCGGCGTGGGGGTGGTCAGCCTGATCATCACCGATCTGGGCGTGATCCGGGTGGAAGCAGACGGCCTGCATCTGCAAGAGCTGGCACCGGATGTCAGCGTGGCGGATATCCGCGCCCGCACCGCCGCCCCACTGCATGTGCCGGCCGCCCTGCACGCAAGGGAAAGCGCCATCGCCGGCTGAGTCAGCTTCACATCAGCCATGAAAAAAGCACGCGTCTGATTGCCAGAGGCGTGCTTTTTTTACTGCCGGCCCGTAAGGGCTAGAGCAAGGATTTGACCAGCAAGGCGGTCAGCAGGATGGCAATCAGGCTGAGCAGGAAGTTCTGCCGTTTCTGCTCACGCATCAAATGCATATAACCCTCCACCAGCAAATCGCTCTTGGCTGCCGACAAGGCCTCGTTCAGCTTGCGCGGCAGCGTGGGCAGGGTGGTGGCCCATTGCGGTGCCTCTTGCTTGAGCGTGCGCAACATGCCGCGCCAGCCGATCTGCTCGTTCATCCACTTGGTGAGGAAGGGCTTGGCGGTGTCCCACAAGTCCAGCTCCGGGTCCAGCTGGCGGCCCAGACCCTCGATATTGAGCAGGGTTTTCTGCAGCAATACCAGCTGCGGCTGGATTTCCACATTGAAGCGGCGGCTGGTTTCAAACAGGCGCAGCAGCACCAGGCCAAAGGAAATCTGCGACAGCGGCTTTTCAAAGATGGGTTCGCACACCGTGCGCACCGCAGCTTCCAGCTCTTCGGCGCGTGTTTCTTTCGGCACCCAGCCCGATTCGATATGCGCGGTGGCCACCCGGTGGTAGTCACGGTTGAAGAAGGCCAGGAAGTTGACCGCCAGATAATGCTTGTCCTCGTCGGTCAGGCTGCCGACGATGCCGAAATCCAGCGCGATATAGCGGCCATCTTCCGCCACAAAGATATTGCCCGGGTGCATGTCGGCATGGAAAAAGCCGTGACGGAACACCTGGGTAAAGAAGATTTCCACCCCGAAGCGCGACAGCTTGCGCAGGTCCACGCCCTGCTCGCGCAGGCGCTCGATCTGCCCTACCGGCGTGCCGTGCATCCATTCCAGCGTCAGCACCTGCCGGTTGCTGTAGTCGTAAAACACTTCCGGCACGATCAGCATGTCCGAACCGGTAAAGTTGCGGCGCAGCTGCGAGGCATTGGCCGCCTCGTGCATCATGTCCAGTTCGTCGTGCAGGTATTTGTCGAACTCGGCCACCACCTCGCGCGGCTTCAGCCGCTTGCCGTCGATGAAAAAGCGTTCCACCCAGCCGGCCAGCGTGGCCATCAAGGCCAGGTCCTGCTCGATCACCGGCTGGATGCCGGGGCGCAGTACCTTCACCGCCACTTCGCGGCCACGGCTGCCATCCGGCTGTTTCAGCCAGGCCTTGTGTACCTGTGCCACCGAGGCACTGGCCACCGGGGTGATCTCAAAATCGACATACAAATTTTCTACTGGCTGGCCGAAGCTCTGTTCGATCACCTGCCGTGCCAGTGCGCCGTCAAACGGGGCGACACGGTCCTGCAAATGGGCCAGCGCGTCGGCATAGTCCGGCGGCAACAAATCGCGCCGGGTGGACAGCACCTGGCCGAACTTGACGAAAATCGGCCCCAGGCTCTCCAGCGCCAGCCTCACCCGCTCAGGCAGCGGTGCACTGACATCGCGCGGCACCGGGCACAGTTTCAGCAAACTGTGGACAAAGCCCAGCCGGGAATGGCCCTGGAAAAAATCATCCAGGCCATAGCGGTACAGCGTGGAAACAATCTTGAAAAAACGCGAAATCCGCATAATGAGAACGGGCTTGCCCTTATTCCTTGGTTTGCGCCAGCGCCGCTTCCAGCCGCGCCAGTCGTTTTTCGCTGCGCGCTACATCGTCACGCAGGCCATCCACTGCGGCCACAAAGCCACCTACTGACTGACGGCTGGCCAGCATGGGGGCTTCTTCCCGCAGGTGTTCCACCCAGTTTTCCAGCAAACGCCAGGCAATCTCACCCTTGAAGCCCAGCGAGGCACGCGCCACACGCTGCAGGCGATTGGCGGCGACATCGCCCACCAGCCGGGACAAATCCTCACCGGCATCCCAGCGCAAGCGGGCCAGCAATCGGCCCACAGCGGCGGCCAGTTCGGCATCGCCTTCCAGCACCACATCGCTCAGCGCCGGGTCGCGCCCGCTGGCAGCAGCCAGCGCCGCGGCATGACTCAGGCGGATGGTGGCTTCCGGCTCGCCCTCGCAGGCGGCCAGCCAGCCTTCTTCGGTCACCACCCCGCGCACTGTCATCGGTGCCAGCACCACACCCAGTCGCCGCCCGGCATGGGCTGCCAGTTCGGCACGCACGGCGGGCTGCTGGTTGAGCAGATGATTGAATACTGCAATCTGAATGCGCATCGCGTCTTCTCCGGAACCGAGCCAGCTCAGTGTTTCAAGCGGGCAAACAAGAGATTGATACCCAGCAGGATGAACAGGCCACCACACAGCTGATCCAGCCGCTGTGCCACGCCCTTGCGTCGCAGCCAGTCACCCAGCCGCGCCGACAGCAAGGCCAGCAAGGTGCACCAGGCGAGGCCGGTGGCGACAAAGGTCAGCCCCAGAATGACAAAAGACAGCGCGGTGGCACCCGGCTTGACGAACTGCGGCAGGAAGGCGAGGAAAAACAGCGCCACCTTGGGGTTGAACAGATTGGTGAAGAACGCTTCACGCAGGATCTTGCCCGGACGCGCGGCTTCCAGCCGGGCTGCATCGCCAGCGACACTGCTGCCGGGGCGGCGCAGCATCTTCACCCCCAGCCACAGCAAATAACCGGCTCCCAGCAGCTTCACCGCCAGAAAGGCCATGGCAGATGTCGCCAGCAGCGCCGACAGGCCAAAGGCCGCCAGCAGGGTGTGGCCCAGACTGCCAAGGCCTATGCCCAGCGCCGACAACAGCCCCACCTTGCTGCCCTGTGCCGTACTGCGGCCCAGAATGTAGAAGGTGTCCGGGCCGGGCGTCAGGTTAAGCAACAAGCCTGCCGCCATGAAGGCCCACAGATTGGTGATGCCATCCATGGCGCGTGTCCTTACAGTTTGTAGCCCTTATGCAGCGCCACCACGCCGCCAGTCATGTTGTGGTAATCCACCTTGCCGAAACCGGCTTCCAGCATCATGGCCTTCAGGGTTTCCTGATCCGGATGCATGCGGATGGATTCGGCCAGGTACTGGTAGCTGTCGGCATCGCCGGCCACCATCTTGCCCATCACCGGCAGCGCCTTGAAGGAATAGAAGTCATAGAAGGGCGACAGCGGTTTCCATACCTTGGAAAACTCCAGCACCATCAGCTTGCCGCCCGGCTTGAGTACGCGGCACATTTCTTTCAGTGCTGCGTCCTTGTGCGTCATGTTGCGCAGGCCGAAGGCCACCGACACCGCATCGAAATAATTGTCCGGGAACGGCAGTTTTTCCGCATCGGCCAGCGATACCGGCAGAATCAGGCCTTCGTCAAGCAGACGGTCACGCCCCACGGTCAGCATGGAGCTGTTGATGTCGGTCAGCCACACTTCGCCCTTCTTGCCCACGCGCTTGCTCCAGCCGCGCGCCAGGTCGCCGGTGCCACCGGCGATGTCCAGCACCTTGTCACCGGGTTTCACGCCGGAGGTGGTGAGGGTGAAATGCTTCCACACGCGATGCAGGCCACCGGACATCAGGTCGTTCATCACGTCGTACTTCTTGGCGACAGAGTGGAAAACCTCGGCTACCTTGCCGGCCTTTTCACTCTCGGCCACCGTCTTGAAGCCAAAATGCGTTTCTTGATCCATATTCACTCCCTGCTCGCGCCAGCGGCGGCGAGGCGATTCAAATAATCCTGCCAGTACGCGGTCTGCTGCGTGCCCAGCTCGTAAAGGTAAGACCAGCTATAGAGGCCGCTGTCGTGGCCGTCATCAAAGGTGATCTTCAGCGCGTAATGACCAACCGGCTCCAGCGCGGTGATGCCGACATGGCGCTTGCCGGTTTGCAATACTTCCTGCCCCGCACCGTGTCCGCGCACTTCGGCCGAAGGCGAGTACACGCGCAAATATTCAGCCGGTAGCTGGAAACGGGCACCATCCTCGTAACTGATTTCCAGCGTGCGGGACACTGCATGCAAGGTGATTTCCTGCACTTGCGGGCTATCGGGAGTCAATCCTGCCATGTCTGCCTCATCTGTGGGGTAAGGGGTTCAGCCCTGTTCGTCCTTGCGCTCCAGCAGCATGGCGTCGCCATAGCTGAAGAAGCGGTATTCCTGCTGCACTGCATGGGCGTAGGCCGCACGCATTTCCGCATAACCGGCAAAGGCCGACACCAGCATCAGCAGGGTGGATTTGGGCAGGTGGAAATTGGTGAGCAGCCGGTCCACCACGCGGAAGCGGTAACCGGGGGTGATGAAGATGTCGGTTTCGCCACGGCCAGCCACCAGTTCGCCACTACGGGCGGCGGATTCCAGCGCGCGCATGCTGGTGGTGCCAACAGCCAGCACCTTGCTGCCACGGGCATGGGCGGCCTGGATCAGATCGTAAGTGCGTTGCGGCACATCGTAGATTTCGCTGTGCATCTTGTGGTCGGCAATGTTTTCCACCCGTACCGGCTGGAAAGTGCCTGCGCCCACATGCAGGGTGACATAGGCCAGCTCCACGCCCTTGGCTTGCAGGGCGGCCAGCATTTCCTCGGTAAAGTGCAGGCCGGCAGTCGGTGCCGCTACTGCGCCTTTTTCCCGCGCATACACGGTCTGGTAGCGCTCGTCGTCCTCGCCCTCTGCCGTTCTCTCTATATAGGGAGGCAGCGGCAGCTTGCCGGAGGCGTCCAGAATGTCGAACAGATTGTCCTCGGCCAGAAAGCGCAGCTTGAACAGCTCGCCTTCACGGCCCAGCATTTCGGCTTCCCAGCGTTCGGCAAAAATCAGCCGGGTGCCGGGTTTGGGCGATTTGGAAGAACGGACATGCGCCAGTGCGGTGTGCTCGTCCAGCACCCGCTCGATCAGCGCTTCAATCTTGCCGCCACTGGCTTTTTCGCCGAACAGTCGCGCCTTGATGACACGGGTGTCGTTGAACACCATCACGTCGCCCTGCGTAAGCAGGCTGGCAAAATCGGCAAACTGGCCGTCGCTGAGGGTAGAGCCGGCAACGTGCAGCAAACGGCTGGCACCACGCACCGCAGGCGGGTGCTGGGCAATCAGGTGATCCGGCAGGTGGTAATCAAAATCAGACAGCAGCATGGTGTGAAGCTCGAATCAAAACCGGCAAATTATACCTGCGACCGCCTGCCCCGGCACGGACTTGTTCGGCCCGGGGTGGAATTTGAGCTTGATCAAGGGTATGTGGCAAGAAACTGTAAAAAATTTGCCACCGTTTAAAATGCGGTTCACTGTAGTGCTTTCGCTCGAAATGGCGGGCTTTTCGGGGAAACCGGCAGTTAGTTTCATACATCAAACAACCGTTTGAAATACTGGAAAAGCTAGACATCGTGTCGCCATTTGCGGCAAACTCGCGCCCATGTTGAACTCAGGAGCAAAGCTTTGACCGGAAAAATCCTTGTGCTGCACGGCCCCAATCTCAATCTGCTTGGAACACGGGAACCACAGCACTATGGCCGGGACACGCTTGCCTCCATCAACCAGCGGCTGACCGAACAGGCCGAAGCCGCCGGTTTCGAGCTTGAGGCGCTGCAAAGCAACGCCGAACACCTATTGATCGAACGCGTTCATGCCTGCATGACAGACGGAACGTCGTTCATCATCATCAATCCAGCGGCCTTCACCCACACCAGCGTTGCCCTGCGTGACGCCATTTCCGGGGTGAAGGTGCCATTCATAGAAGTTCACCTGTCCAACGTCCATGCCCGCGAACCCTTCCGCCATCATTCGTATTTTTCGGATCTGGCAGTTGGCGTGATTTGCGGCCTGGGCGCCCAGGGCTATGAACTGGCACTTGCGCACGCCATCCGGCGTCTGTCTGCGCAAGCCTGAACATAATAAAGTACATCCCATCCGAAGGATTACCATGGATCTGCGTAAACTGAAGAAACTGATCGATCTCGTCGAAGAATCCGGCATTGCCGAACTCGAAGTGACCGAAGGGGAAGAAAAAGTCCGCATCACCCGCGTATCGGCCAATGCACAGCAAATTGCCTACGCCCAGCCGATGATGCAAATGCCGATGCAACAGCAAGTGGCCGCTCCGGCTGCTGCCGCACCGGCAGCCGCTGCCGAAGCCCCGGCTGCCGCCAACAATGCCAATGCACTGAAGTCGCCGATGGTAGGCACCTTCTACCGCTCCGCCAGCCCGGGTTCCAAGCCCTTCGTGGAAGTCGGCCAGAGCGTGAATGCCGGTGACACCCTGTGCATCATCGAAGCCATGAAGCTGATGAACGAAATCGAAGCCGACCGTTCCGGCGTGGTGAAGGCCGTACTGGCCGAAGACGGCCAGCCGGTTGAATACGGCGAGCCGCTGTTCATCATCGAGTAATTCTCTCTGCCTCGCTAATAGACGCCAGAGATGACAGGGGCACGACACCGCGTCAGTGCCCCTGTTGTTTGACGCGCCACCCAACGGACGTCCATACCATGTTTGAAAAAATCCTGATTGCAAACCGCGGCGAAATCGCCCTGCGCATCCAGCGCGCCTGCCGCGAAATGGGCATCAAGACCGTGGTCGTGCATTCCGAAGCCGACCGTGAAGCCAAATACGTCAAGCTGGCCGATGAATCGGTCTGCATCGGCCCTGCTCCGTCGACCAAAAGCTACCTGAACGTACCGGCGCTGATTGCTGCCGCCGAAGTGACCGACGCCCAGGCCATCCACCCGGGTTATGGCTTTTTGTCGGAAAACGCCGACTTTGCCGAACGCGTGGAACAATCCGGCTTCGTCTTCATTGGCCCGCGCCCGGAAACCATCCGCCTGATGGGCGACAAGGTATCCGCCAAGGACGCCATGATTGCCGCTGGCGTGCCCTGCGTGCCGGGTTCCGACGGTGCCCTGCCGGATGATCCGGCCGAGATCGTCAAGATTGCCAAGAAAATCGGCTTCCCGGTGATCATCAAGGCCGCCGGTGGTGGTGGCGGTCGCGGCATGCGCGTGGTGCATACCGAAGGCGCACTGATCAACTCGGTACAGATGACCCGTACCGAAGCCGGCGCAGCATTCGGCAACCCGACTGTCTACATGGAGAAATACCTGCAGCAGCCGCGCCATATCGAAATCCAGATTCTGGCCGACGAATACGGCAATGCCATCTACCTGGGCGAGCGCGACTGCTCCATGCAGCGTCGTCACCAGAAAATCATTGAAGAAGCACCGGCTCCGGGCATTACCGACGAGCAGCGTCAGCGTATTGGTACCGCCTGCGCCGAAGCGTGCAGCCGCATTGGCTACCGTGGGGCCGGTACTTTCGAGTTCCTGTTCGAAAACGGCGAGTTCTACTTCATCGAGATGAACACCCGCGTACAGGTAGAACACCCAGTGACGGAAATGATCACCGGTGTGGACATCGTGCAGGAGCAGATCCGCATTGCTGCCGGCGAAAAGCTGCGCTACAAGCAAAGCGACATCGTGCTGCGCGGCCATGCCATGGAATGCCGTATCAACGCCGAAGACCCGTTTACCTTCGTACCGTCGCCCGGCAAGATCGAAAGCTATCACCCGGCTGGTGGCCCCGGCATCCGTATCGACTCGCACATCTATCAGGGCTACACCGTGCCGTCGCATTACGACTCCATGGTGGGCAAGCTGATTTCCTATGGTGACACCCGCGATCAGGCCATGGCCCGCATGCGCGTTGCCCTGTCGGAAATCTCCATCTCCGGTATCAAGACCAATATCCCGCTGCACCAGGAATTGTTCATGGATGCCGCCTTCCAGCGTGGCAGCACCAGCATCCACTATCTGGAAGAGCGCCTGTCGCAAATGAAAAAGGGAGACGCATAATGGCCTGGCTGCAAGCCACCATCGATACCGATTCGGCGGTGGCCGAACGCCTGGCCGATGCGCTGATGGATGCGGGTGCGCTGTCGACCGCTATTGAAGACGCCCTGGCCGGTACCGACCAGGAGCAGCCCATCTTTGGCGAACCCGGCATGCCGGTGGACAAGCTGTGGAACCACAGCCGCATCATCACCCTGTTTGCCGAAGATGCTGACGTAGCCCTGCTGATTGCCGCTGCCTGCAACGCCTGCAAGCTGGGCATGCCGGTTTACAAGACCGAGCGCGTGGAAGAGCAGGACTGGGTACGTCTGACCCAGTCCCAGTTCGAGCCTATCCGCATCTCGGATCGCTTGTGGATCACCCCCACCTGGCACGACGCCCCGGCACCGGATGCGGTGAACCTGCAACTGGACCCGGGCCTCGCCTTCGGTACTGGCAGTCATCCCACCACGCGGCTGTGCCTGCAGTGGCTGGATGCACATGTTGCCGGCGGTGAAAGCGTACTGGACTACGGCTGCGGCTCCGGCATCCTGGCCATTGCCGCACTCAAGCTGGGTGCAGGCAGTGCCGTGGGTGTGGACATCGACGCCCAGGCCGTGCGCTCCAGCCGCGACAATGCGGACCAGAACAATGTGACCGCCACCTTCTGCCTGCCGGATGCCAATCCGGCTGCCCAGTACGATGTGGTGCTGGCCAACATTCTGGCCAATCCGCTGCGCATGCTGGGTCAGCTGCTGGCCAGTCATGTGAAAACCGGTGGTAAAATCGTGCTTTCCGGCATTCTTGCCGAGCAAGCCGACGAACTGTCTGCGATTTATGCGCAGTGGTTTACCATGGACACTCCGGTGTTCGATGAAGGCTGGACCCGACTGACAGGAACCCGACGCCCAAGCGTATGAGCTACACCACACAGTGCCCGAGTTGCCAGACCCGTTTCAAGGTTAACGATACGCAGCTAGCCGCCGCCAAAGGCCTGGTTCGCTGCGGGCGCTGTGCGCATGTATTCAACGCTACCGAGCATTTTGTCAGTACCGAACCGGCGACCCCGCCGGTTCTGACCCAGCCAGAGGTGCCAGGCCCGGCACCTGCCCCGTCTCCTGCAGCACCCAGCCCACTGGTGCCACCGCCGTCAGCGCCGCAGGCGCACGACCCGATGGACGATTTCGAGCTGGAATTGCCCGACTTCGACCCACAGACTGCCGCCGAAACACCGGTCAGCGATGACTTCAATCTGGACATCGCGCCAGAAGGCGACATGGCTGCGGCCGACACCGAGCAACAGCGCAGCGAAGCGGAAGAATTCCAGCGCGCACTGGCCGAAGCCCTCAACACCCGACGCGCTCCCGCTGCCACTGCTGCCTACGCTGCAAGCCCGGTCGATGCCGAAGAGGACAAGGGCTTGCCCGATGTCTTTGGCAAATCACGCCGTGGCAACGAGGAAAACATCCCCCCTGCCGCCACGCCGGACAGCCCCGAGCCTGAAGTACCGGCCAGCGCTGGCATGGAACTGCCGCATCAGGACGCCCATGCAGCCCACGACAGCGAACATGCTGATGAAGCCACAGTCGGCAAGGCCCGCAATCCGCTGCTGACCGTGTTGATGGTCTTGCTGGCGACCGTCGCCACCCTGCTGCTGGCAGGCCAACTGGTGTATTTCAACCGCACCCGCATTGCAGCTGAAGTTCCGGAAGCCCGCCCGGCGCTGGAAGCATTCTGCTCGCTGGCCGGTTGCAAGGTGCCCTGGCCCAGCGACATTGCGCAGATCCGTACCGAATGGTCAGAACTGGCTTTCGTGCCGGAACATCCCAATCTGGTCCAACTGTCCGCCACGCTGAAGAACCACGCGGCATTTGCCCAGAATTACCCGATGCTGGAAGTGTCGCTGAAGGATGCGGACGACCAGGTGCTGATCCGCAAGGTATTTGCACCCAAGGAATACCTGAAGGCGGACGACCTCAAGCTGCAACGCTTCAATGCCAACAGTGAGGTGAAGATCACCATGCGGCTGGACATCGGCAAGGTACGCGCCATGGGTTACAGCCTGTACTGGTTCTATCCCTGATTCTGCGCCCAGCAAAAAAGCGGCCCTGGCCGCTTTTTTTACGTCATTGGTCAACAAAACCTGCAATTCGCCTTGTTTTTGCCGCCATGCTGTCCACCATGAGGATACGGACAAGGAGACAAGCATGAGCGATTTCATTCTGCAATACGGTGACGAAGACATCCCTGTCGCCGGAGACTTCCCGCAGGCTGGACAGTTTCTGCCCAGCTTCATGCTGGTGGATGACCGGAAACGCGACCTGGCGCTGGAGAACTTTGCCGGTCAGCCCAAGGCCATCATCACCCTGCTATCGGTGGATGAAGACGAACACGCCGGACTGGCGCTATTGCAGGACACCCGGCGCTTTCTGGAAAGCTGGCCGGAACTTGCCATTATCGTCATCACGGTGGATTCGCCCTCCTCGCTGCTGCGCTGCCGTCAGGCGCATGGCCTGCCCGGCGTGAGCCTGCTATCCACCCTGCGCGGGCGCGACTTCCACAAGCAGTACGGCGTACTGGCAATGGGCTATCCCTTGAGCGGCTACACGGCACCAGCCATCCTGATTGCCGATGGTGATAACCTGATCCACTACGCCGAACGCCTGCACCACACCACCGACCGTTTCAACCAGCATGCCATTGCCGCCCTGCTGGCAGCTGAACCGGAGCCGGGCTCCGCCACACCCCGGTGAAGCAGACTGCAACACGCAGCTACTACGGGCCACAGTGACAAACTGCCGGCCCGTAAGTTTCCTCGAATTAAACACCAATAGTAAACAAATGATTAAATTAAATAGTATTTATTGAAAAATAAATGGTCAATATACTGTACTCAAGCTGTCAGACACAGCAGATAACGCACTTAGCAAGGAGCACAGTATGAAAACCGCCGCCATCGCCCTGATTACCCTGATTGCCAGCAGCGCAGCATTTGCCCACGACACCAACAACAACCCGCCGGCCCCGGACAGCGTGGCTGCCTGGCAAGCCGAACAGCAAGCCATCAAGGCGCAATTTGACAAGCTGCCGGCTGCCGAACAGCAGCGCATCCAGAAAATCAATGCCTACTGGGATGCGCAAAGCCTGCGTGAAAACCAGCGCACTCACTGAGCCCGATCAGGCCGTGCTGCTGGCACTTGCCAGCATGAAAAAAGCCTCCACGACGGAGGCTTTTTTCACGCTTGGAGGCGGGCATCATTGCAATGCACCGCCACCTTCAGACTTGGGCGCGCGGCTGAGCAATCCCTCCACCACCCGGTGCGGGTCATTGCCCTGATACAGCAAGCCGCATACCGCAGCGGTAATCGGCATTTCCACTTCCAGCCGTTCGGCCATGGTCAGCACTTCACGCGCGGTGCTCACGCCTTCGGCCACATGGCCCAGCTCGGCCAGAATGCTGTCCAGCGACTTGCCCTCTGCCAGCTTCAGGCCCACCTGCCGGTTACGCGACAGCGCGCCGGTGCAAGTCAGGATCAGATCGCCCATGCCGGCAAGGCCCATCATGGTTTGCTGGCTGGCACCCAGAGCACTGGCCAGACGGGTGATTTCCGCCAGCCCGCGGGTAATCAGCGCGGCGCGCGCATTCATGCCAAAACCCAGTCCATCCGCCACACCGGTGGCAATGGCCATCACATTCTTTACCGCACCACCCACTTCCACCCCTACCAGATCATCATTGGCATACAGGCGCAGCAGCGGGCTGTGCAGTTCACGGGCGATACGACGGGCAAACTCGGCATCGTCCGACGCAATGGTGACGGCAGCGGGCAGGCCTTCGGCCACTTCACGGGCAAAGCTGGGGCCGGACAACACACCGCAGGGGTGATCCGGCGGCAACTCTTCGGCCACCACCTGATGCGGCAGCAGGCTGGAACCCGCTTCAAAGCCCTTGCAGGCCCACAGGATGGGCGGCAAACCGGATGACAGCGCAGTCAGCGCCCGCAGCGTGGGACGCAAACCGGCAATCGGGGTGACGATCAGGATCAGCTCGGCATGCTGGATGGCACGCGGCAATTCGGCAGTCAGGGTAATGGAGTCGGGAAACCGGCAATCCGGCAGATAGCGACGGTTGACGCGCTCGGCAGCCAGCTCGGCCATCAGGGCGGCATCGCGCCCCCACAGACTGACATCATGATGACGGGCAAACGCCATGGCCAGGGCACTGCCCCAGGCTCCGCTTCCCAGAATGGCCAGTTTCATGATTTACAAACCCCACAGATCGCTGATGCGGGCATAACCGCCACTGCCGTCACGGTGCTTGATACGCACCCAGCCGTCCCTGGGGGCTTCCTGCCATTGCAGCACGCCATCGCGTGCGACAGAAAACAAGGGTTTGGCATCGGCAGCCGGTGCATCACGCACCACGGCCTGATCGGCGGTCACCAGCAACCAGCGTTGCGAGGACAATGCCGCCAGCGGTATCCAGGCGATGCCGCCAGTGGCATCACGCACGCGCGACCATTCCTTCTGGCTGGACAGGACCTCCACCGGGTAGTAGCGGCTGACCACAAACAGCTTTTTGGCACTCAGCGCAGGCGCCTCGTACAGCGCCACGCCGGTTTCCTTGACCGAACGGAACTCCAGTGCCTGGGCTGGCAGGGCAATGAACCCGGCCAGCATGGCGGTGACAGTGACGAGGCGGCGCAGCATCAGGCGTTGCCGGCTTCGGCTTGCTGGGCACGCTGTTGCATGTACAGCGCTTCGAAGTTGATCGGCGACAGCAGCACCGGCGGGAAGCCGGCACGGTTTACCAGGTTGGACACGGTTTCGCGCGCATACGGGAACAGGATGTTCGGGCAGGCCACGCCGAGAATCGGTTCGATGTCTTCGGCCGGTACGTTTTCGATGCGGAAGATGCCGGCTTCGGTCACTTCGCACAGGAACATGGTTTTTTCCGGCAGTTTGGCCGTTACGGTCACGGTGAGGGCAACTTCGAAGAAGCCATCGTCAATCTGCTTGCCTTCGCTGGCCAGTTGCATGTCGATTTCCGGCTGGGCGGCTTCCAGGTATACCTGAGGTGCATTCGGCACTTCCAGGGACAGGTCCTTGACGTAGATCTTTTCGATGGAGAAAACCGGTTGCAGCTCTTGTTGTTCGCTCATGTCTTGTCTCGCTCAGGGCCGCACGCAGCGGCCGGTTGGTCAGAAAATCAAGCTCGCATCATCGCATGAAAGCACGGCAGGCCACCAGAGGGTGCCCGTGCTATCCCTGCTGTGTTTGCCCGCTGCCTGATGTGGGCTTGATGGCGGTCAATCCGCCAGCAGGATGTCCAGCTTGCCGGCCTGGTTCAGGGCCACCAGATCATCGCAGCCACCCACATGGGTGTCGCCGATATAAATCTGCGGCACGGTACGGCGGCCGGTACTGCTCATCATGCGGTCGCGGGCTTCCGGGTCCAGGTCGATGCGGATTTCTTCAATGCCGGTCACGCCCTTGCTGGCCAGCAATTGCTTGGCACGAATGCAGAACGGGCAAACCGCCGTGGTGTACATGGTGACGTGTTTCATGAAAAACCTGTTGATGCGTGGTGGGTTCAGGGTTGCATTATAGCGTCAGCCGGGGCGGACGCGCTGCGGTCGAAGCGGTGAATCAGGTCGGCCACCACGGCATCCAGTGCGCCGGCCATGGCTGGCGCACGCGGACTGTTGACGATGGCCACCATGGCAAGTCGTCGGCCATCTGCCGCCTGCCAGTAGCCTGCCAGGGCCTTCACGTCTTTCAGCGTACCGGTTTTCATGCGCAGGCGCGGGCCGATGCTGGCAAAGCGGCGCTTGAGCGTGCCGTCTTCACTTGCCAGCGGCAGGCTGGTCATCAATTCGTTGCCGTAAGGCCCGCGAGCAGCGTTGAGCAATACCTGGCCCAGCAGGCGGGCCGATACCCGTTCGCGGCGCGACAAGCCGCAACCGTTCTCCAGCACCAGCGCATCTGCCACGATATGTTGCTCGGCCAGCAGGCTGCGCACCGCGGTCTGGGCATCGGCCGGGGTATCGCCGCTTGTTGCCGCCTCGCGCCCCAGCGTCAGGAATACCGTGCGCGCCATGGTGTTGTTGCTGTACTTGTTGATGTCGTTAAGGGCCGTGGTGAGTGGCTCGGACTGGAATTGCGCCAGCGTGCGCGCATTGGCTGGTGCGCGGCCCAGTGCCATGCCCTGCGGGCCGCTGCCGCCCAGCTCTTGCCACAAAGCGGTGAAACTCTGTGCGGCAAAGTCGTTATGATCCAGCACGTTGACATAGGCCTGGCTGCCATCACAGGCGGCGGGCAGCTTGCCACTGACTTCAAGCTGGTTGCCCTGCTCTCTGATGTGTACCCACTGGCGCACATCCGGGCAAGTGGCTACGGTGTCACCGCCATTGCTCAGCCGCGCCTGCAGGCTGACACCGGCCAGTGGCGGGTCCAGCACTACGCGTATGCCGTTGCTGTCATTGAAAAAGCGCAACCAGGCCACTTTCAATGCGACGAGGTGGGCGTCTGGCTCGACGGTGAAGGATTTGCCTTCGTCCCCGCCAAAATTTTCGGCCGTACCTATGCTGCTGAAGGCGCTCTTGTCCAGCAGCAGCCGGCCATCAATCTGGCGGATGCCACGCAGGCGCAGGTCGTGCAGCAGGCTGCGCAGATTGGCCATGCCAAAGCGTGGATCGCCCGCCCCTACCCATACCAGGTCCCCCTTCAGCACACCGTCCTGTACCGGGGCGGCCGAGACCAGCCGGGTGGTCCAGCGGTAGCCGGGGCCCAGCCGGTTGAGCGCAGTCCAGCTGGTGAGCAATTTCATGGTGGAAGCCGGGTTGACCGGCACATCTGCACGCAGGCTGGCCAGTTCCGGGCCACCTTCTACCGGAGCGGCCCAGACCGCCACTTCATCGGGTTTGAGTCCGTGCAGGTCAAACGTGGCGGCAGTGGCAATGTGGCAGGACAGCGCCAGTGCCACAACGGGGAAAAACACCTTCATTTACATCTCCTGCGGGTCGACATCCAGCGACCAGCGCAAACCGCGGCCATACTGGCGTGCCAGTTGATCCAGCAGCGGGGGTAATTGATCGAGAAACTGGTGCAGCTGCTGACGGTTGGCACACTCCAGCACCAGCTGGGCGCGTTCGCGGTTCGCCAGCCGCACCATCAGCGCCGGGGCCGGGCCGGAAATCAGCACGCCAGCGGCAAGGTTTTGTACCTGACTGCGCACCTGGGTGAGAAAGGCCGTGGCCTGCGCCAGTTCGGTGGCATCGGCCCGCAGCAGGGCCTGATGTACCGACGGCGGAAAGGCTGCCTGACGGCGCTCTTGCAACAGGCTGGCGGCAAAGCCATCAAAATCGTGCGCCACCAGTGCCTGATACAGCGGGTGATCCGGCCATTGCGTCTGCACCAGCACTTCACCGGGGGCATCGGCCCGGCCAGCGCGGCCAGCCACCTGGGTGAGCTGGGCGAACAGGCGTTCGGAAGCGCGATAGTCAGCCGAATACAAACCGCCATCGGCATTCAGCACAGTCACCAGCGACAGGGTGCCAAAATCGTGGCCCTTGGCCAGCATCTGGGTGCCGACCAGCATGTCCACCTCACCGGCATGCACCTGGCGGTAAATCTCTTCCCAGGCCTGTTTGCGCTGGGTGGTGTCGCGGTCTATGCGCAGGATGCGCGCAGTAGGGAACAGACGCCCCAGTGCGGATTCCAGCCGCTGCGTGCCCTCGCCCAGCGGCTTGATGTCCGGCGCACCGCACTCCGGGCAGGCGTGGGGTACTGCCTCTTCCCAGCCGCAATGGTGACAGCGCAGCTTGCGCTCCAGCAAATGCAGCACCAGCCGGGTGGAGCAGCGCGGGCAGCCACTGGTCCAGCCGCAATCACTACAGGCCAGCACCGGGGCAAAACCGCGCCGGTTGATGAACACCAGGCTCATCTCGCGCCGCTCCAGCCGGGCAGCCAGGGCCTTGATTACAGGATCGGACAATCCTTCGGTCAGCTTGGCACGCCGGGTATCCACCAACCGTACCTGCGGCAGCCTGGCGGCACCATGGGCCCGCTGGCTGAGCTTGAGCTGGCGGTAGCGTCCGGCTTCGACATTGGCCACGGTTTCCAGACTGGGGGTGGCGCTACCCAGAATGATGGGCAAGCCGGCACGGTGCGCGCGCCAGATGGCCAGATCACGTGCATGGTAGCGCAAGCCGTCCTGCTGCTTGAACGAGCCATCATGCTCTTCATCCACCACGATCAGCCCCAGGCGCGGCATGGGGGTGAATACCGACAAGCGGGTGCCGATCACGATATCGGCACGTCCTTGCCAGGCGTCCAGCCAGTTGCGCAGGCGCTCGCCCTCCGCAAGCTGGCTGTGCTGTACCGCAATGCGGGTGGCAGGAAAACGCTGGATGAAGCGCTCCACCAACTGGGGGGTAAGGTTGATTTCCGGCACCAGTACCAGCACTTGCTGCCCGGCAGCCAGGCTGTGGGCAATGCGCTGCAAATACACTTCGGTCTTGCCACTGCCGGTGATGCCATGCAACAGCCAGGGCTGGAAGCCGCCGGGCTGCGCCAGCAAGGCATCCAGTGCGGCCTGCTGGTCTGCATTCAGTTGCGGCGCACTGCCCAGCTGCAAGGCAGGCTTTTCTGCCGTCACACGCTGCACCAGCCCCTCCGCCAGCCAGTCCGCCAGAATCTTGCCTGCCTGCGGCGTGACCAGCCGGGCTTGTGCCTGCGTAAGCGGGCCATCGCACAAGGCCTGCCACAAGGCCAGGCGTGCCCGCTGCCGTGCAGGAGGCTGGCTTGCCTGCCCCAGCTCGCTCAGGCCAAACGGACGTTCATCGACCGGGGTGATATCACGCGCTTCACGCAGGCCGGTGGGCAAGGCGGTAAACAGCGTCGGCCCAAGGGGATAGTGGTAATAGGCAGCGGCAAATTCGGTAAGGGCCAGGAAATCCGCCGGTAGTGGCGGCAAGCCGTCAAACACCTGATCGATGGTTTTGAGCTGGCTGTCGGACAAACCCTCTGGGGGTATGCCAGTGACGGCTACGCCACACAGCTGTCTTTTGCCAAAGGGAACCGCCACCCGTTGACCGGGTATGACATCAAAATGAGACAGGTAGGTAAATGCGCCAAACAGGGGCAGATCAACCACCACCTGAACTCTCTGAGAACCCACGGTAAATTTTCCCTTTACAGCAAACCCAGCACCGACAAGGCTTTGCGCCATCTATGCACAGAAGCTGTGGATATCTTTGTGAACAACTCTGCATCCTGGCATGGAAAGGCCATTAAATCAGCATTTCCATTAGATTGCACAAAAATTAATCAGAATAATATTTCTTTTAATTTCAACAACTTAAGTACATTGCACTAATTTTGCCCATCGGACTTGACAATTTGCTTCCAAGGGCAATTCCAGTGTGCATAACTCGGAGAACAACAGTCGGTGCAACTGTCAACTCCCCTGTCTGGCAGACGCTTCATTTGTTGCCACACTCCGCCAAAACCGCAAGGCAAGGCAGGATATACCCCCTCCCCCGCAGCCAGGAGAAAAGATACAGCAAGTGCGGAAAATCGAAAAACAATTGGAAATCAGGCAGGAAATAAAGCTTGGATTCTTGCAAATGGGCAGGCCGGGGCAGCATGCCCCAACCTGCCGGCAAGACTTACTGATGGTAAGGACGCGACAGACGATGTACCGCTTCAACCAGTGCCGCGGCATGAGCCGGGTCGGCATGCTGGGAAATGCCATGCCCGAGGTTGAACACATGGCCGGAACCCTGGCCATAGGCCGCCAGAATGCGGCCGGCTTCCGCCTCGATGGCTGCGGGCGAGCCAAACAGGGCGTTCGGGTCGAAATTGCCTTGCAGTGCCACCTTGTCACCCACACGCGCACGGGCCAGGCCAATGTCGGTGGTCCAGTCCAGGCCGACACAGTCCGCACCGATGGCGGCGATGTCTTCCAGCCATTGACCTCCATTCTTGGTGAATACGATCACCGGCACGCGACGGCCGTCGGCTTCGCGCTTCAGGCCGGACACGATGCGCTGCATGTAGGCCAGCGAGAATTCCTTGTAGGCCGCGTGGCTGAGCGCACCGCCCCAGGTATCGAAGATCTGCACCGCCTGGGCACCGGCGTCGATCTGGGCATTCAGGTAGTCGGTCACGGTCTGGGCATTGACCGCCAGAATGTGGTGCAGCAGTTCGGGACGGCTGTACAGCATGGCTTTCACGTGGCGGAAGTCATCCGAACCACCGCCTTCAATCATGTAGCAGGCCAGGGTGAAGGGGCTGCCGGAGAAGCCGATCAGCGGCACGCGACCATCCAGCGCCTTGCGGATGCTGGACACGGCGTCGAACACGTATTGCAGCTTGTCCAGTACCGGCACCTGCAGTGCACGGATGGCTTGCTCGTCGCGCAGCGGGCGTTCGAACTTGGGGCCTTCGCCCTCGGCAAAGTACAGGCCCAGGCCCATGGCATCCGGCACGGTGAGAATGTCGGAGAACAGAATGGCGGCATCCAGCGGGAAGCGGTCCAGCGGTTGCAGGGTGACTTCGGTGGCGTAGTCCGGGCTGGTGCACAAGCCCATGAAGCTGCCCGCGCGCGCGCGCGTGGCGCGGTATTCCGGCAGGTAACGGCCAGCCTGGCGCATCATCCAGATGGGGGTGTATTCAACCGGCTCCTTCAGGAGCGCACGCAGGAAAGTGTCATTCTTGAGCTGGGTCATGTCGGTGTGGGCTTGCTAGCCTGGCGTAATGAATTCAGCGGCATTATACCCATCCCTGACTTCTACAGGGGTATTACCGGCAGATGGTCTCTGGCCTGAAGCTGCCATTGCTCGCCCCATAGCCGCGCCAGATAATCCCCGTCCCAGCCCTCACTGGTGCTGGCAAACTGCTGCGGCAGCGCTTGCCAGGGCAAATGCGGCCAGCGCTGGTGCACGCCGCGCAGATGGCTGTTGAGCAAGCCGTAGCCCAGCCAGCGCGGCAAGAACAGATTGGCCGCCCGACGCGGGCAACCCAGCGCCTGGGCGGCAAAGCAGACGTGGTCGGTCAGGGAAATCAAGAGCGCGCGCAACAGCAGTGCCAGCCACAGCATCCAGTCATGCTGGCCATACCCCAGCAAAGACAATAGCGGCAACAGCAGTGCCAGCGCGGCATCGGTGCGCGCAGTAGACAGACGGCCACAACGCTGCATGCGTACATGCAGGCGCGGCCACAAGGCAAAGTGGCGACACAAAAACGGCCAGCGCGCCGAGCCGGGCACGAACAACAGCAACAGGCTGCCACACCAGGCCAGCAGGTAGGCTCCGCCGCACATGCGCAGGATCAGCAGCAACTGGCGCATCCAGTAGCGTTCACGGGTGGGGTCGTACACTTCAACCTGCTGCCAGCGGCTGCGGCTGTAACGGTGGTGCAGTTGATGCGCCTGCCGCCACACATCGAATGGCAGGCCCAGCGTGATACCCATCAGCCTGCCTGCCAGCCGGTTATGGCGGGCAGAAGGCAACAGGTGGCCATGTGCCGCCTCATGCAGCAATTGCCAGCGCAGCGGAATCAGTAGCAAGGTCAGCAACAGCATCAGGCCGCAGGCCGGATGCAGGCACAGCACCGCCACCGGAACAGCCACCAGCTCCACCAGGCACAGGCGCAAGGCCAGCAGGGTCAGCAACAGGTTTTGCCGGGCAGGTGTCAACGACCACAGGCGCATGGTTTCTCCGTCAGCGTGCAAGCCATTCAGTCTGCCCACACTGCGTGAAACACTGATGACGCGCCGGGCAAAGCTTCAGATCCACCCCAGCCAGCCAAGCAAGGCCCCGCCAGCGAGCAGCCACAGCGGATTGATGCGGCTGCGCCAGGCGATGACAGCGACTACACCGCACAGCAGCCAGCCGGTCCAGCGCGCATTGGCCGCCTCGCTCATCAGCATGGCACTGCCCGCCACCAGGCCGATGGTCAGCGGGGCCAGCCCGCGCTCGATAGCCCTGCGCCACGGCGAACCATGAAAGCGTTGCCACAAGCGGGTGACGTAGTAACACAGCAGCGAGGACGGCCCGCACATGCCCACGGTGGCCACCAGCGCACCGGCCAGGCCAGCCACTTTCCAGCCAATCAGGCTGACCACCAGCACATTCGGGCCCGGTGCCGCCTGGGCGATGGCAAACAGGGCGGCAAACTCCTGGCCGCTCATCCAGTGATGGCTTTCCACCACATAGCTGTGCATGGCCGGAATCAGCGTCACTGCGCCGCCCACCGCCATCAGCGAAAACAGGGAAAAACTGGCCAGCAAGGACAGCAGGATCAACATGGCTCATCTCCAGAGCGCTGGCGACGCCGGGCCAGCCATACCGACAGCGGCCCCAGTGCCAGCAACACCGGCAGCAAGGGCCAGCGCAACACGCCGACCGCCACAAAGGTGAGCATGGCCAAGAGCACCGCCTGCCAGTGCACTTCCAGTTTCTGGCCCATGCGCAACACCATGGCCAGCAACAGGCCTGCCGCCGCCGAGGCCAGCCCGTGCAAGGTGCCTTGTACGTCCGGCAGGCTCTGGTAATGGTCGTACAACATGGCCATGGCCAGCACGATGATGAGCGGCGCCAGCATCAGCCCTGCCACAGCCAGCCAGGCACCGGCCACACCATGAAAGCGCGAGCCGATGGCGATGGACATATTGACGATATTGGGCCCGGGCAGAATCTGCCCCAGCCCCAACAGTTCGGTGAACTCTTCCTCGTTCAGCCAGCGGCGTTGCTGCACCAGCATGCGGTGCGCCAGAGGCAGCACGCCGCCAAAGCCGCTCAGGCCGATGCTGAAGAAACCCAGAAACAACTGGCGGCGCGTAGGAATGACAAGTGATGGATTCATAGTGCAAGGCTAGCCCGCCAACGCCGCCAGAACAAACGAGTTTTTATGGCATTCTTTGTGAGCTAAACTCACCAGCATGAATCGCCGCCTACCTCCACTCAATGCACTCAAGGCCTTTGAATCTGCTGCACGACAAGGCAGTTTCACCGCTGCAGCCGAAGCCCTGTATGTGACCCACGGTGCCATCAGCCGTCAGATCCAACAGCTGGAGGACTGGCTGGGTGTCAGCCTGTTCGAGCGTCATGGCCGCCGGGTGCGGCTATCGGCCGCCGGGCAGGCTTATCTGCCCGCCATCCAGACCGCGCTGGACGGCATTGCCAGCGCTACCGAAAAACTGCAGGCGCGCCAGCAGGGGAAACGGCTGAACATCAATGTCACCCCCACGCTGGCCATGCACTGGCTGCTGCCCAGGCTCACCCGCTTCCAACTGCGTTACCCCGGGGTGGAATTGCGCCTGGCGACATCGGATGCCAGCATCAACAACCAGAATGCCGACTTCGACATTGCCATCCGTCGCGGCAAGGACCACTGGCATGGCTTTGTCTCGCATGCCTTTCTCACCGAACGGGAAATCCCGGTATGCAGCCCGGCCTTGCTGGCGCGCCTGCCCATCCGGCAGCCTGCCGACCTGGCCCGGCACACCTTGCTGCATTCGGAAACCAGGCCGGTTGCCTGGGCACGCTGGCTGGCTGCTGCCGGGGTGCCCGGCTTGCAGTCCGCCGCCGACCAGCATTTCGATCATTACTACCTGGCCTTGCAGGCTGCGGTAGACGGGCTGGGCGTGACGCTGGGCGCGCTGCCGGTGATAGAAAGCGAACTGGCCAGCGGCAAACTGGTGGCACCACTGGCGGGGCCGGAAATTGCGGTACGGGGTTATTCCTGGGCCGTACCGCAATCACTGGTGGGCGATGAACTGGTCACCGCCTTTTGCCAGTGGCTGGAAGAAGAAGGGCAACAACACTGATATGCCAGTACCGGCATCAAGGCCGGTACCACAGGGCGCGGTCCTGCAAGGGCGTGGCCGCTGGCAACTGCGGATTGGGTAATGCAATTTCCTGCCGTTTGTCCAGTGCCAGCTGCGACAGCAACTGGCCGTTATAACGCTGGAACAGCTGGTTGAAACGACCATCCTTCAATGCCTTGCGCAGGCCCTGCTCCAGTTGCGCGGCCAGTTCCGGTTTGAGCGGGCTGACAAAAAAATACATGGCCGTGGGATAGTGCAGCACCAGGTTGCGGTCGATCAGCAAGCCCTTGGCCACTGGCAAGGCGGCTTCGCGCTGGACTTCGATCACGCTGCGCGGGAAGTAGTCAAAGCGCTTGCGTTGCAGCATGGGAAACAGATTGCCGTAATCCTGGCTGGTCAGCACCTGCAAGCCGGCATTGCGCAGGATGGCGGTATCCGGCCAGTCCGCCACCTGCCCGGCCACCAGCCGGGACAGCTGCTTCACATCACGGACACCGGCCAGCACGTCTGGCTGGCTGGCATTGACCAGCGCCACCCGCCAGCCCAGCAAGCCTTTGTCCAGCGGAATGCGGATGGGAATAGCCTGTTGCTCGCGCTCGCGGCTGGTCATGCCCCAGAACAGGTCAATGCCACCATCGCGCTTGCCCATCTGCACCATGGCCCGCGACTGGTTCATGGCGGCAGCGGCTTGCAGCTGGCAGCGCAGCTCCGCCTCGTCACAGGCCAGTTGCAACAGGGAAAGCATGTAGGGCAGGTGCGGGTCTTCCAGCCCGGACACCAGCGCATAACGCAGCGGGACTGGCGGCACCGCAGCCAGTGCGGACAGTGACAACAGCACAGCTAGCAAACAGCTGGCAAAGCAGCGGTACATGACGTTCTCCCCAGGCCTTCCGCAACCGTTCGGCTGCGGGTCGGAAAACCGGATGCTTCAGACAGAAGCAAGAATCCGATTATAGAAAACGAAGCTGTTGTCTAGCTGACCTTTGGGTCAGTCTTTCCTTGCACCATCTTCCCCGGCCGGCTGCTGACTGCCGGCTGCCAGCCTGCGCCGCAAGAACTGGCGCACACCATCCAGATAGCTGTACACCACCGGCAACACCAGCAGGGTCAGCACGGTGGAGCTCACCATGCCGCCGATGATGGCAAAGGCCATCGGGGCGCGTGTTTCCACCCCTTCCCCGCTGCCGACGGCCATGGGAAGCATGCCGAAGATCATGGCCAGGCTGGTCATCATGATGGGCCGCAGCCTCACCTGGCCGGCGGCAATGATGGCCTCGGTACGGGCCATGCCCTCGCGGCGCGACTGGTTGATGAAATCCACCAGCAGGATGCCGTTCTTGGCGCACAAGCCCATCAGCATGATGATGCCGATGACGGAAAACATATTGAGCGTGGAACCGGACAGCCACAGCGCCACGAACACGCCGACAAAGGCCAGCGGCAGCGCCACCATGATGGCCAGCGGCATGGTGAAGCTGCGGAACTGGGCGGCGAGGATCATGTAGATGAAGATCACCCCCATGGCCAGCGCCTGCAAGGCATAGCCCAGCGACTCTTCCATGTCGCGCCGCTCGCCCTCTTCGGCCAGGCTGACCCCGGCGGGCAGCTTGAGACTGGCGGTGATCTTGCTGATATCGGCAAAGGCCGAACCGGCATCGCGCCCGGCGATATTGCCGGTGACCGTCACCTGGCGCAGCAGGTCGACCCGGTCGATCTGGCGCGGGCTGAGCCCCGGACTGAGCCGGGTCACCGTGGACAGCGGCACCATGCTGGCCGCGCCATTGGCATCGGCCCGTCCTGCCACGGTAATGATGTCCAGCAAGGCATTGCTGCGCTCGGCACGCGGCACTTGCAGCAACACATCGTAGTTTTCCCCATCCGGCGCTTCCCAGGTGCTGACCACATCCCCGGCCAGCAGCTGCGACAGCGTGCTGCCCACCTTGTTGAGGTCCACCCCCAGGCTGGCGGCGGCATCGCGGCGTACTTCCAGCTTGATGGCCGGGTCGGCATCGGACAGGCTGCTTTGCAGATCGCCCACCCCTCTTACCCGTGCCAGGCGGCTCATCAGCTGGCTGGCAGCGGCATCCAGCTCGGCAAGACTACTGCCGCGCAAGCCGATGCTGATGGGCTTGCCACCGGGGCCTTCCTTGCCCATTTCCTCGATGGACTCCACCTCCACGCCAGCCACCCGGCCAGCCTTGGCGCGGGCCTGCTGCATCAACGAAAACAGGCTGTGCCGGCGGCTGTTCTTGTCCCCCAGGTCCACCACCAGTTGGCCGTCACTCTTGCTGGCGCCAAAGCTGCTGCTACCGGCCGTCAGCTGGATGGAATGCACATCAGGCAGCTGACGCAGCAGGGCTTCCAGCTCGCGGCCCTTGGCCACGGTGTAATCCAGCGAGGAGCCGGGAGCCGTCTTGAAGGATAGCGAGAATTTGCCCTTGTCCTGACGCGGCATGAATTCGCCGCCGATATGCGGCAACAGCATGAAGCTGCCCAGCAATAGCAGGACAGCCAGCGACAGTACCGTCTTGCGATGCGCCAGCGACCAGCCGATGACGCCCACATAGCGCTGTGCCAACCGGTCGAGCGAAGCCTCGAACCAGTCCAGCATGCGCCCCAGCGGGCCACGGTGCCGGTCGCCATGCTGGTGCGGGTCCGGCCAGATGGAAGACAGCATAGGGTCCAGCGTGAAGCTGACCAGCATGGAAATCAGCACGGCTACCGTTACGGTGAGGCCGAACTGGTGAAAGAACTTGCCGATGATGCCGCTCATGAAGCCTACCGGCAGAAACACCGCCACCACGGTAAGGGTGGTGGCCAGTACCGCCAGGCCGATTTCATTGGTGCCATCCAGCGCCGCCTGCACATGGTTCTTGCCCAGCTGGCGATGACGCACGATGTTTTCCCGCACCACGATGGCGTCGTCAATCAACAGGCCGATAGACAGGGACAGTGCCATCAGCGTCATCAGGTTGAGGGTGAAGCCCAGCGCCTGCAGGGCAAACAGGGTGCCCACCAGCGCCACCGGCAAGGTGAGACCGGTAATCACCGTACTGCGCCAGCTGCCCAGAAACAGGAATACGATCAGCACCGTCAGCGCCGCACCTTCCAGCAAGGTGGCCTCCACATTAGCCAGCGACTTTTTCACCTCGACGGATTTGTCGTAGGTGAAGTGCACCTGGGTGCCGGCCGGCATGCGGCCTTGCATGGCATCGATCACCTGCTTCACGCCATTGGCCACTTCCACCACATTGGCCCCACGCGCCGCCCGGATATCGATACCCACCCCGGGTTTGCCATCAATCAAGGCCGTGCTGCTGGCTTCGGCTTCGGCATCGCTAACACTGGCGACATCCGACAGCCGGATGGGGCTGCCATTGCGGTAACCGGTGACCAGGCTGGCAAAGTCTTCCGGCGACTTGAGCTTGCCACTGACCCGCACATTCAGCTCGTTGCTGGCACTACTGACCGCCCCGGCCGGGAAGTCCCGGTTACCGGCGCGGATGGCATCGGCCACTTCCTGCAAGGACAGGCCGCTGGACTCCAGCCGGTAAGGGTCGACATCAATGCGGATTTGCCGCCTCAGCCCGCCCACCACCTTGGCTTCGCCCACGCCGGACACCATCTGCAGGCGTTTTTTCAGGGTGTTTTCCAGCCAGGTGGTCAAGCTGCGTTGCGACACCTGGTCCGAACTGAAGGTGATGGACAGCAAGGGCTGATCGTTAGGATTGAACTGCGACACCGACGGCGTGCCGATTTCGCGGCGGAAACGGCCCTGCACACCGCCCACCCGGTCGCGCACATCCTGCACCGCCACCGCCGGGTCCACCGTCAGCGCAAACTCCACCACGATGGTGGAACTGCCTTCAAACGAATAGGAACGGATGTGCTTGATGCCGTTGATGGTATTGATGGCCTCTTCCAGCGGGCGGGTCACTTCGCTTTCCACCACTTCGGGCGAGGCACCGCCATACCCGGTGCTGACCACGGCCACCGGGAAACGGATGTCCGGCAGCTCTTCCACCGGCAGTCGCGTCCAGGCAAACAGTCCCAGCACCAGCAGGGACAGCATCAGGACGGTAGCGAAATAGGGATTGCGCACGCTGACGCGGGTCAACCACATGCCATTCCCCTTATTTGAGATCGGTCGGCAGGATCACGGCATCGCCGCTGCTCACGCCCAGCAAGGGCGCCGCCAACAGCACCTTGCCAGCTGCTAGGCCGGCCACGGCAACCTTGTGTTCGGTCTGCGACCATAACAACACACGCACCGGCTGGCGCTGCAAGCGCCCCTTCTCCACCAGCATCACCCAGGGATGGCCGGACAAATCCTGTACCGCATCCTGCGGCAGCACCACCTGCCCGCGCTCTTCATGCAATACCAGGCCGCCCTTGGCAAACTGGCCTGCCTTGAGGCGGCCATCCGTATTATTCACCCGGATGTAAATCAGGAAGCTGCGGGTGCCGCTTTGCGCCACCGGGTTGACCCGCACCACGTCCCCCAGCACCTCGTCGGGCAGGCCTTCCACACTGAAACGTGCCTGCTGCCCCGCCTTGATTTGACCTATCCACTGCGATGGCACGCTGGCGCTGAGTTCCAGCACTGACAAATCGGCAATGGAAAACAGCCGGGCATTGCGGGCCGCTATTTCACCGGGATTGATCTTGCGTTCGTACACCACGCCCGCAATCGGCGCACGGACCACACTGTCCGCCTGCTGGCGGCGGGCACGCGCCAACTGGCTGGTTTGCGCCTGCAATTCGCCCTGGCGCACGGTGTACTCGCTTTCCGCCTCGTCATAAGCCAGCTGGGAGATAAAGCCCTTTTGCAGCAGTTCGTGCTGTTTATCCAGCTTGATACGCGCCAGTTTCAGCCGCGACTGATTGGCCGCCAGCTGGGCCTGTTGCTCGGTCACCGACTGATCCAGCGATTCGGAATCCAGCCGGGCCAGCACCTGGCCGGGTTTTACCGTCTCCCCTTCCCGTACCAGCACCTGCTCCACCCGGGCTTCCACTTCGGCAGCAATGCTGCTGCTTTTCAACGCCGTCAGTGTCCCGGTGAACGGCAAGGTGTCACGCAGCACACCGGGCCGTGCCACCACCACATCGGCCCGCGACAATGTCCGCGCCATGGTCTGTGCGGCAGCGGCAGAGGCCGGCTTGTCCGCCGCGCCCCCGTCCTGCACACCATGGCAAGCGGTCAACATCATCAGCAAAACGCACCACCCCAAGCTGGCTGACTTCATTGTTTCAAGCTTCCACTTTTTATTGTTGTACCGGCATTGCTCACGGCAGTGCCGCCATGGAAGGCGTCATGCCTTTGGGCAGCAACATCCACAGCTTGCCGTTCTGTTTCATCCTGCCGGCATACATGCCGGCCTCACTGCCAAAGCCCCAGAACAAATCGGCCCGCGCCGCACCGCGAATGGCGTTGCCGGTGTCCTGGGCATGTACCAGCCGCGCCAGCGGCTGTGCACTACCCGGCCAGCTGGTGGACAGGAAAACGGGGGTTCCCAGCGGGATATAACGCGGATCCACCGCAATGCTGTAACCACCGGTCAGCGGAACCCCCAGCGCACCAGCCGGGCCGCTGTCGCCACCGGGCAGGGTCTTGAAAAACACATAGCTGGGATTGACGTCGAACAGCGCCTGCTGACGTCCCGGGTTGGCCTTGATCCAGGCCTGTATGCCCTGCATCGAGGCATTGGCCAGCGTCATTTCCCCTTTATCCACCAGCCATTTGCCGATGGACTGGTAGTTGTAGCCATTTTGTTCGGCATAACCCAGGTGCAGGAAACTGCCATCTTCCAGCTGAATGCGGCCCGACCCTTGTACCTGCAGGAAGAACAGTTCCACCGGGTCTTCCACCCAGGCCAGTACCGGGGCGCTGGCCACCCCCTTGCCCTGGGCGATTTCTGCGCGGGTGTAATACGGCAGCAAGCGGTTACCCGACAGACGGCCCTTGAGCTTGCCGCTGCGGTTATCAGCCGGGAAATCTGCCGGATGGATTTCGATTTCCCCGCTACCGGCCTGGGTCTTGCCCGGCAGCCATTGCAAACGGTTATGCGCTACCTTGCGTGCCACCAGCACACTGTTGCCACGCGCTGCCGGCGGGAAATCCAGCACCAGCAAGTCGGCGGGCACACCGTATACCGGCCATGGCGTGCGTGCGCTGCGCGTGCGGCTGCCATTGAGCAAGGGTTCGTAATACCCGGTGATCAAACCATTGCCATTGCCCGCATCCTGTACCGCCCAGGCATTGAAGCGCTGTTCGAAAAACTGGCGGACCTGTCCCTCGTCTTGTTCGGCAACACGGGAGGCATCGCTACAAACTGGCTGCCAGACGGACTTGCGCGCCAATACCTTGCAGCTTTGCAACAAGGCTTGCAGGGTATCGCCGGTGCGCTGCTGTTGCCAGTAGGGCAAGGCTGACGGGCTGAGCGGGCCACTGCCGACAGACGACGGTGGGGTTGACGTGGTGGAGCAGGCGGCCAGCCAGATAAGCGGCAGCAGTAACAGCAAGCGTCTGAACATGATTTGCAACATCGAGAAGATAGGTAAGAAAAACCGGCAGCCAGCACCGGTCGCCCATGTTACCGCGCAGCGGAACAAGCTGCACGGACAAGGCCTTGGGACCGTCAGCGTGCTTGCCGGTTCTGCCGTCTGCGCATTTCATCGAGCTGCAACAAAAATGCAAACAAAGCTGGCTAACATGGCGTGCACAACATCATTCACTGGCGCGCTACTACAAGCTTGGCCAGGCCATCACTCAGCTTGAAGCAAGGAGATATCCGATGAAACGCCTTTTCGCCCGTTCCGCCCTGTTGGCTAGCCTGGCCCTGTTCATGGGTTCGCACGCTGTCATCGCCCACGCCGAGGACGCCCCGGTCAGCGATGAACAACTGGCAAGCAACGTCAAGAACGCGCTGGACAGCGACCCGGAACTGAAGGCCCTGAATCTGCATGTAGTCAGCAAGAAGCAGGAAGTCACCATCGACGGCAAGATGACCGACGACCAGCAAATGTACAAAGCCGGCGTGATTGCCGAAAAAGTACCTGGCGTCAAATTTGTCATCAACAACATGAATATGTAAGCGTCAGGCTGCATCCGCTTGCCGCACGCCCCCGCCTGCCGGGGGCGTTTGCATTGTGGCCGGCTGTGCATGAAATTTCTGCAGCAGTAGTCTGATTGGCAGCATTACGGCCATCCACTTGCCAATCAACATGCTGAATTTTCCTGGCGACTACCCACTTTCCAGGCACTCCGTACAGTCCTTGCCGGCCCACAGCAGCACCGTGGCCAGCAGTGTCGCCGAAAATGAATGGTAATTAAACGAAAATACCCCTGAAAACAGGCAAATTATCGTAAAAACACGCTAACAGCCCACCAATCCCTGAGCCATTGACGCCAGACACGCCGGATTTGCACACTCTGCACCGCACCGACCTTCCCCTTGTTCAGCGGAAGGTTTTTTTGTCCCGTCACCTCTCAGGAAACATCATGTCCAGCCGCATCCTCTCCTGCACCCTGCTCAGCTTGCTTCCAGCCATGGCCATGGCTGAGACCACTTTGTACGGCAGCCTGCGCGTTGGTATCGACAGCATGCAAAGTGTAGATACCCGTTTCAAGCGCACCACCGGCATTGACGACTTCAGCAGTCGTATCGGTTTCAAGGGCAGTGAACAGCTGGATGGTCAGCTGCAAGCCATCTGGCAGGTGGAAACCGGACTGGCCATGGACGGCATGCCTACCGGCGGCACCGGCAGCGGCACCCTGGCCAACCGCATGAGCTTTATCGGCGTGCAGGACAGCTGGGGCAGACTGCGTGCCGGCTATCTGGATGATGTGCTGACCAGCACCCAGGCGACCGACATCTTTGCCAGCCCGCGCCGCGAAGCCAACAGCGGCATTGCCTACCCGCTGTATGAAGCCCGCGATATTTTCGGCAGCAACAATTACGGCGACAGCCGCGCCAAGAACAGCCTGCGTTACGACAGCCCGCGCTGGAAGGGCATGGAGGCATCACTGCAATATGGCGCAGGCGAAAGTCAGCGTGCCAGCCGCAAGGCCGGCGAAACCTGGGGCTTGCGGCTGGGATATGCCGATGCCGGCTATTTCATCAACTATGCCTGGATGACCCGGCTGAACACGGTTGATACCAATAACAGCGCCATTCACCGTGTGGAGATGGGTTATCGCGGTGCAGCGCTGCAACTGGCGGCCACCGTGCAGAAAATCCGCCTGTATGGCAATGCTCATCAAAACAAGGATGGCAGTAATGATTTCGAGATTCCCGGCATCCTGCAGCAAAGCAATATTGCCCAGACCGGGAATAACAAGCTGAGCAGCCAGGTGGTGGCGCTGAGTGCCGGTTATCAGCTGGGGGCGTTCAAACCCATGCTGCAGTACTCACACCGAGGCCGGGTTTACATGGATGGCCAGCATCTGAACTGGTCGGCCAATCAGTGGGCTGCCGGCGTGGAATACACCCTGAGCAAGCGCAGCCTGCTGCAAGCAGGTTACGGCGCGGTACGGCAGAATGCCGGGGGACAAAGCGCGCTGGCCTGGAGCAAATCCAGCGCCAGCACCGCCTGGATGATGATGCGGACCGATTTCTAAGCAAACCCGGGCAGCAACATTGTGCAAGGGATGAAAGGGATCTTTGGCCAGGCAAGGATCCCTTTCCCGTCCGCCACGCGGAAGCGGCATGCAAACCATCATCCGCGCGAGCAGATTCCTGCCCTTTGTGCATTGGGTGGAATGCGCAGATCACCCCACCGCAAAGCCGGATTTACACCGTCTCCAGCGCCAGCAGCTCGGCCATGGTTTGGCGGCGACGGATCAGCCTGGCCTCATCGCCATCCAGCAGCACCTCCGGCAACAGCGGGCGGCTGTTGTAATTGGAAGACATGGTGGCACCGTAGGCACCGGCATCATGGAACACCAGCCAGTCGCCTACCCCGGCTGCAGGCAGCTGGCGGCTTTCCACCACCCCGCCTTCCTGCTGGGTGAACACGTCCCCGGACTCGCACAGCGGGCCGGCCACTACCGTCGGCACGGCACCGGACTTTTCGGTGCCATTGCGCTCCAGTACCGAAATGGCGTGGTAGCTGCCGTACAGGGACGGACGCATCAGGTCGTTGAAGCCGGCATCCACCAGCACAAAGTGGCGGCTGCCCATATCCTTGACCGCACGTACCTCGGCCACCAGCGCGCCGGACTCGGCCACCAGGAAGCGGCCCGGTTCGATCTCCAGCCGCACCGCGTGACCCAGCAGCTGTTCCACTTCCTTGCGCGCGCTGTCCCACAGCTGGAAATAGTGTTCGGTATCAATGCGGCTGTCACCGTCGCGATAGGGAATGGACAGGCCACCACCGGCGGAAATGGCTTCGATATCCTGTCCCAGGCTGCGCACCAGCTCCACCATGGCACCGCACACCTGTTGCAGATGGCCATAATCCACCCCGGAACCGATATGCATGTGGATGCCCACCAGCTTGAGACCACTGGCAGCAATCACTTGCAGTGCCTGCGGCAGGTCGGCATGCCAGATGCCATGCTTGCTGTTTTCACCGCCGGTATTGGTCTTGTGGCTGTGGCCATGGCCAAAACCGGGGTTAATGCGCAGCCATACCCGATGGCCGGGCGAGCGTTCGCCCAGTTGGCGCAGCATGTCGATGCTGCCTGCATTCACCACAATGCGCTCGGCCACCACCTTGTCCAGCGTGGCACGATCCAGCACGTCGGCGGTGAACACCACCTCGGAAGGTTCGGCCGAGCTCAGGTCGTAACCGGCCAGGCGCGCTCTTTCGATTTCCCCCAGCGACACGGCATCCACCATCACGCCCTGCTCGCGCATCAGGCGCAGGATATGGGTATTGGAGTTGGCCTTTTGCGCATAACGGATGACATCAAACTGCTTGAGCTGGGCAATGCGTTCACGGATGACTTGTGCGTCATACACCCACAGCGGAGCGGAAAACTGTTCGGCCAGTGCGGCCAGGCGGGAGGGGGCAAAGGTTTTCATGGCAATCCATTCATGGTTTTCCAGCAGTGTGAGGCCTGCATGGACAAAAATAAAATATCAATTCATCACCATGTCTTTCATTTATGATATGACCATTCCCTGTCTGAACAAGCTGCCATGTCCTTCAACCTGCGCCATGTGGAAATTTTCCACGCCATCATGACCAGCGGCAGTGTGACCGAAGCGGCCACCTTGCTGCATACCTCCCAGCCCACCATCAGCCGGGAACTGGCCCGGCTGGAACAGCTCAGCGGTCTGGTGCTGTTCGAACGGGTGCGCGGACGCTTGCGCCCTACCTTGCAAGCCTTGCAGTTGTTTGAAGAAGTGCAGCGTTCCTATCTGGGCCTGGAGCGGATTGTCAGCACCGCCCACGCCTTGCGTCACTTCGACACCGGTCAGCTATCCATTGCCTGCCTGCCCATGTTTTCCCAGGCGGTGCTGCCTGCGGCATGCCAACGCTTTCTGGCCCGTTATCCCAAGGTAAAGCTGAATATCACCCCGCAGGAATCCCCCCTGCTGGAAGAATGGCTGGCCGCACAGCGCCATGATCTGGGACTGAGCGAAAGCCATATCCAGCCACCGGGCACCAGCCAGCAACAGCTGTTTTGCGCTGACGAAGTGGCGGTACTGCCCGACACCCATCCGCTATGCAGCAAGTCGGTACTGGAGCTCAGTGATTTTGCCGGCCAGCCGTTCATCAGCCTGTCCGCCAGCGATATCTATCGTCAGCAACTGGACATGCTGTTTGCCAATGCTGGGGTGACACGGCAACTGGTGCTGGAAACCCACAGCGCGGCATCAGTGTGCTGCATGGTGCGCCAGGGCATAGGCATGGCAGTGGTCAATCCGCTCACCGCGCAGGAATATGCCGGGCAAGGTGTCTGCATTCGCCCGCTGGCCGTTTCGCTGCCGTTCCGGGTCAATCTGATTCGCCCGCTGCACCGTCCTGCGTCGGCACTGGTTGAGCATTTTGCTGACGAGCTGAGCGCAGTTCTGGCCAGTCATCACCCGGAAATTTATTGATTTGCAAATACTTTCAAATACAGATATCAAATAGTCTTTGCAAAAAAATGATTATGGCATTAAGTTTTCCAGCTATACCGCAATCAGTGCTCCGTTTTTTTTGGGAGTGAGACCGGCTGCTGAGCAAGCTTGTGTAATAGCCAGCCGGGCACCGGATGCTCCGTCATTTTTCAGAGATCAATCATGCGTAACAATCAGCCTGTCACCCAGCATGAGCTGTTTTTGCATCCCAAACGGCCCATCGTCACCAAGACCGACATCAAGGGGCTGATTACTTACGCCAATCGTGCCTTCATCGAAATCAGCGGCTTTACCGAGGATGAGCTGATTGGTCAGCCACACAATATCGTCCGGCATCCGGACATGCCAGCCGAGGCATTCGAGGACTTGTGGCGCACGGTGGAAGCCGGCCACCCATGGCGCGGCCTGGTGAAGAACCGCAGCAAGCAAGGTGACTATTACTGGGTGGATGCCTATGTGACGCCGATCCGGGAGAACGGCAACACGGTGGGTTACATGTCGGTGCGCAGCGCACCGGACAAGCAGCAATGCCAGCAGGCCGAGCAGTTGTATGCCGAAATCCGCGCCAAGCGCAGCCCCTTCCCGGTCACCCGCCAGCACAAGGGGCTCTCCATGCAGCGCCTGCTGTTGCTGGCCATTCTTCCGCCGATTCTGGCCTTGCTGGCCCAATTCATCCTGCCGGACAGCATTGTCCACGACCTTCTTAATGCAGGTAGCATCCTCTGGCTGATTGGCGCAGCCTTCTTCATTTACCAGGGCATCGCCGCACCATTGGCACAGGCCAAACAAGGACTGGGCAGGCTGGCGGAAGGCAATTTCAAGGAGCCGATAGCGCAGTCCGGCTGCCAGGACATGCGCCAGATGATGGAAATGCTGGAAACCATGCGCATCAATACCCGTGCTGTGCTGGCCGATGTGGTGACCGGCGCGCATGACATCAGCCAGGCGGCAACCGCCACCCATACCGAAGCTACCCATCTGGAAAAACGCGGTGAACACGCGCTGGAAGGCATCACCCGCGTTGCCGCCGCGCTGGAACAGCTATCGGTATCGGTGAATGAGATTTCCCTCACCACCAAGACAGGAGCAGGCCACGCCAGTGCAGCCACCCGGCTGGCAGATCAGGGCGAAGACAAAATGCGCGAAACCAGCCAGGCCACCCGTCAGGTGATGGGCGAGTTCGAACATACCCGTGATGCCATTCTGGTGCTGGAAAAGTCGGCGGAAGAAATCGGCTCGGTCACCTCGGTAATCAAGGAGATTGCCAACCAGACCAATCTGCTGGCGCTGAATGCCGCCATCGAAGCAGCCCGGGCCGGAGAACAAGGGCGCGGCTTTGCCGTGGTGGCCGATGAGGTACGCAAACTGGCAGAGCGCACTGCCGGCAATACCCTGGAAATCGAACAGTCCATCAATGTGCTGCACGAACGTACCCGCCAGGTACTGCAAAACGTCCAGCAGGCACTGAACAAGGTGGAAGGCGTGGAAAGCGCCATCAGCACCGCCAGTGAAAGCCTGGAAGCCATCCGCGAGGCCAATCAGGGCGTGTCGGCTTCTGCCGCCAATGTGGCCGAGATGCTGCAACAGCAGTCCTCGGTCTCCACCGAAGTGGCGCAGAACATGGAAACCATGAGCGTGCTGACCGAGCAGAACAGCCACAGTATTGCCACCACGCGTGAAGTGGCCCAGCAATTGCACACCACGGCGCATGATCTGAAGCGACTGGTCAGCCACTTCGAGCGTCATCTGTGAGCCAGTCAGCATCCACGCGAAGCGCCATGCTTTTGCTACAATAGCTCCGGCCCTGTCAACTGGGGCACCACTAATCTGAACAAGGCGGCCCTGGGCCGCCTTGCTGTGTTTTACGGCCAGCAGACCGCCAGCCGGGCAACTTTCGACCTCAGGATTGGATTTCGCTTGAAACTGCGTACCGTGCTACGAATTGCGCTGCTATTGGTGTTGATGGACATTGCTGCCGTCAGTGCCTTTCGCGCCAGCGTGGACGGCTCGCTGGAAGAACTGCGTGCGGCCAATACCCAGCGGCTGGAGTTGTATGCCAATAGCCTGGAAAGTGAAATCGGGCATTACGCCCGCCTGCCCAGCCTGCTGGGCCTGTCCCCCTATGTAGACCGTTTGCTGCATGCCCCGGACGATGTCCAGCGACAGCAGGCCGCCAATGATTATCTGGAACGCCTGAGCCAACGCACCGGTGCCAGCGCCATTTACATCATGGATGACAAGGGCGTGGTCAAGGCCACCAGCAACTGGCGCCAGCCGGACAGTTACCTGGGCGAGAACGACGCATTCCGCGCCTACTTCACCGATGCCATGAACGGCCAGCCCGGCCGCTTTTTTGGTGTTGGCACCACCCGTAGCGAAGCCGGTTACTATCTGTCGGAACCGCTGAGCAGCCACGGCCGCATCATCGGGGTGGCGGTGGTGAAGGTGAATATGGAATACCTGGAAAAGCTGTGGCGGGAAAACAAGACCACGGTGATGGTATCGGACCAGAACGGCGTGGTGATTCTGGCCACCGAACCGGGCTGGAAATTCAATACGCTCAAACCCTTCAGCAAGGCCCTGCAGGACGCGTTTGACCGCAATTTGCAGTACAACCGCAAACGCCTGCCGCCACTGGGGCTGGAAGAGCGGCGCAGCCTGGGCAATGGCAGCCACATCTACCGGCTGGAACAGGGAGGACGCAAGCCGCTCAGCCGCCTGGCCTACCCGCGGGACATGCTGGGCCAGTCCTTGCAGCTGCCGCTGTCCAGCTGGCGGCTCACCGTGCTGTCCAGCCTGGACCCGGTCTACCAGCTGGCCTACAACCGGGCCGCGCTGGCCGCAGTGCTGACACTGCTGAGCCTGACCGGCATTCTGTGGCTGAACGAGCGCCGTCGCCGCCTGCGCGACAAGCTGGCCGCGCGCGAAGCGCTGCAGCAAGCCTACCGGGAGCTGGAACGCAAGGTGGAAGAACGTACCGCCGACCTGTCGCTGACCAATCAGCGACTGCAAGAAGAAGTCAGCGAACGCATCCGGACCGAACAGCATTTGCGCCAGACGCAGGACAATCTGGTGCAGGCAGGCAAGCTGGCAGTACTGGGCCAGCTGGCTACCGGTGTGGCGCACGAACTGAACCAGCCGCTGGCGGCACTGCGCACCTTGTCCGGCAATGCCATCAAGTTTCTGGAGCGCGCGCAAACCGACACGGTGCGCACCAATTTGCAAACCATCTGCCAGCTGGTGGACAAGATGGGCGAAATCACCAGTGCGCTGAAAAGCTACTCGCGCAAGTCCACCAACAGCCTGGGTACGGTAGACATCAGCATGGCCATCGACAGCGCCCTGTTATTGCTGCGCAACCGGCTGGAGGGAAGCAGCATCCAGATTCTGCGCCCCAATGCGCCGGAACCCTGGCAAGCGCGTTGCGACCCCAACCGCTTTGAACAGGTGCTGGTGAATCTGCTGGCCAATGCACTGGACGAGCTGCAACAGCGCCCGGAGGGGCAGATTGAAATCAGCGGTCATCGCACGCCCACCCAGCTGGTGCTGCAAATCCGCGATAACGGCCCTGGCCTGCACGAGTCGGTGCGCGCCCAGCTGTTCGAACCCTTTGTCACCACCAAGCCCGCCGGTATCGGCCTGGGCCTGGGGCTGACCCTGAGCGCCGGCATCATTGCCGAAGCCGGTGGCAGCCTGAGTGCCGACAATCACCCGCAGGGCGGTGCCGTGTTCACCATCACCCTGCCGCTTGCCACAAAGGAAAACCGTCATGTTTGATGGGATGAAAGTGTTGATCGTCGAAGATGATCCGGACGTGCGGCTGGGCTGCGAGCAAGCGCTGATGCTGGAAGGCCTGGATGCCCGCGGCGTGGCCAGCGCCGAGCAGGCCCTGGCGCTGCTCACCCCCGGCTTTCCCGGCGTCGTGGTCAGCGACATCCACCTGCAAGGACAGGATGGCATGGCGCTGATGCGCAACTTGCTGGCCCGTGATGCCAGCCTGCCGGTGATCCTGATCACCGGTCATGGCGATGTCAGCCTGGCGGTACAGGCAATGAAAGACGGCGCTTACGACTTCATCGAAAAGCCCTTCTCTCCGGAGCGCCTGCACGATGTGGTGTGCCGTGCCATGGAGCAGCGCCGCCTGAGCCTGGAAGTGGAAAGCCTGCGCCGTCAGCTGCAGGACAAGCAAAGCCTGGAATCGCGCCTGATCGGCCGCTCGCCGGCCATGGAAAAAGTGCGCCGCATGATTGCCGACCTGGCCGATACCTCGGCCAATGTGCTGATCCTGGGTGAAACCGGCACCGGCAAGGAGCTGGTGGCGCGTTGCCTGCATGAAATCAGCCGTCGCCAGAAGCACAACTTTGTCGCCGTCAATTGTGGCGGTCTGGCAGAAAACCTGTTCGAGAGCGAGATTTTCGGCCACGAGGCCCATGCCTTCACCGGGGCCGCCAAACGCCGCATCGGCCGCATCGAATATGCCAATAACGGCACGCTGTTCCTCGATGAAATCGAGAGCATGCCGCTACCGCTGCAAATCAAGATGCTGCGCGTGCTGCAGGAGCGCACGCTGGAGCGGCTGGGTTCCAACACCCCCATTCCGGTGGACTGTCGCGTGATATCAGCCACCAAGGCCGACCTGAAAGCCATGGGCAATAATGGCAGCTTCCGTAGCGACCTCTACTACCGGCTGAACGTGGTCACGCTGCAACTGCCGCCGCTGCGCGAACGCCGCGAGGATATTCCGCTACTGTTCGAGTATTTCCTGCTGCAATCGGCCAGCCGTTTCGACCGCCCCACCCCGCAACTAGAAGCCCATGAACAAGCCGAACTGCTGGCCTACGACTGGCCGGGCAATGTGCGCGAATTGCGCAATGTGGCCGAACGCTATGTGCTGGGCATTCGCACCCCGCTGTCGGAATCCGGCGAGCCAAGCCAGAGCCTGCCGCTGGCCGAAACCGTGGAAGCCTTCGAACGGGCACTGATTGCCGAGGAGTTTCGTCGCCACGGTTACAGCCTGAGCCGCACCAGCGAAGCGCTGAAAGTGGCCAAGACCACCCTGTTCGACAAACTGAAAAAATACGGTCTGAACCAAGCGGGTTGATGGCCCGGCGGATGACCGGACTGATGACATCCCCGTAGTCCCGGCTGGCACCGGGCTGCAGGCATAAAAAAAGCGGCCACCGGGGCCGCTTGCCAAAGGCTGCTTGATCAGTCGCCACACCATGCTGTCGCTGCGGGGGGATCACACCAAGGGTGTCGCAGTCGACAGACAGGCCGGTGCAGCGCTTGTCAGCCAGCTCAATAGGTGTAGAACATGCGTTGCAGTTCTTTGGTGTCGTGGGTCTTGGTCAGACCCAGCATCAGCAGGATGCGGGCTTTTTGCGCATTCAGCGTGTCGCTCACCACCAGGTCTTCCTGGTCGTCATTGGCTTCACCATTACGCGCCACGATACCGCTACCCACGCGCGAGCTGCGTACCACGATCACACCCTTCTTACGGGCGTCACGGATGGCAGGCATCATCTGGGCGGCAATACTGCCATCGCCCACACCGGCTTGCACGATGCCCTGGGCACCGGCAGCAATGTCGGCATCCATGGCCACGCGGTCCATGTTGGCGTAACCGTAAACGATGTCGACGCGCGGCAGGCTGTTCAGCTTGGAGATGTCAAATTCGGTATCCGCAGTGTTCTTGCGGGTGGACATGCGGTAGAAGTGCGGCTTGTTGTCCTGCATGTAACCCAGATAACCCAGTTCCGGCGTCTTGAAGGTGTCGGTAGTGGAAGTATTGGTCTTGGTGACTTCGCGGGCGGCGTTGATCTGGTCGTTCAGCGCAACCAGCACACCCTTGCCAACCGCATCCTTGCTGCCAGCCAGAATCACGGCGTTATACAGGTTGATCGGACCATCCGCACTGATGGCGGTGGACGGACGCATGGAGCCCACCACAACCACCGGCTTCTTGCTCTTCACCACCAGGTCCAGGAAGTAAGCGGTTTCTTCGATGGTATCGGTACCGTGGGTAATCACCACGCCGTCCACATCCTTCTGGGCCAGCAGTTCGTTCACACGCTTGGCCAGCTTCAACCACACTTCATTGGTCATGCTTTCGCTGGCGATCTGTGCAACCTGTTCGCCACGTACATCAGCCACCTTGGACAGCTCGGGCACGGCGGCAATCATCTTGTCCACGCCCAGCTTGGCTGCGGTGTAACCAATGGTGGTGGTACTGGTAGCGCCAGTACCGGCGATGGTGCCACCGGTTGCCAGAATCACCACGTGCGGCTTGGCCGCATCAGCCGCCTGGGCGGACTGACCACACAATGCAGCCATGACAGCTGCGCTGGACAACAACATTTTGAAGGTTTTTTTCATGTCTCTTCCTTTGTAGAAAGACAAGTGGGAGATGACGTTGCCGGGGAGCAACTCACTGCAGCGATCCCCCCGTCACCAGCTTGTCCGCCTGTATCGGCAGCTTTGGCTGGGCGGGGAGTCTCGCCTGATTTCTTATTTGTTCATGCGTGGCAGGGACGCCGGGGCTCAGGCCTGATCTTCGGCCAGGGCCGGGTTGGCATGTGCAGCTTCGGCATCGATATCGCCTTCCGAAGCAGCCACCACGGTAGTGGCAATGGCATTACCCAGCACGTTGGTGGCGGTACGGCCCATGTCCAGGAAGTGGTCGATACCCAGAATCAGCAGAATGCCGGCTTCAGGCAGGTTGAACATCGGCAGTACGGCAGCCACCACCACCAGCGAAGCACGCGGTACACCGGCAATACCCTTGCTGGTGATCAGCAGGATCAGCAGCATGGTGATTTGCTGGCCCAGGGTCAGGTTGATGTTGGCAACCTGGGAGATGAACAGGGCGGCAAACGAGGTGTACATGATGGAACCGTCCAGGTTAAACGAATAACCCAGCGGCAGGACAAAACCGGAAACACGTTCCTTGATGCCAAAGCGTTCCAGCTGCTCCAGCAGGGTCGGGTAAGCAGCTTCGCTACTGGCAGTGGCAAAACCCAGCATCAGCGGCATGCGGATGGTTTTGAGCAGGGCGAAGATCTTCTTGCCAACAAAGCCATAAGCAGCAGCAATCATCAGCATCCACAGGCAAGCCAGGGCCAGGTAGAAGCTACCCATGAACTTGGCGTACATGGACAGCACACCCAGGCCATCAGCGGTAATGGTGGAAGCAACGGCACCGAATACACCAACCGGGGCAAACATCATCACGATATTGGTGACGCGCAGCATGATGTTGGCCAGCTGTTCCAGACCCTTCATCAGGATGTCCGGTTTCGGGCCCTTGTAAGAAGCAATGGCAAAACCGAAGAACACCGAGAACACCACCACTTGCAGCACTTCGTTTTTCGCCATGGCGTCAAAGAAGCTGGTGGGGAACATGTGGGTGATGAAGTCCTTCAGGTTCAGCGCACTGGTCTTCAGGGCCGGTGCAGCAGCATCAGCCACCGGCAGGGTGTAACCCACGCCAGGTTGCAGGCTGTTGGCGAAAATCAGGCCCAGGAACAGGGAAACCAGCGAGGCACCCATGAACCAGCACATGGCCTTCAGACCAACACGACCCACAGAGCGGGAATCACTGCTGCCAATGCCATGCACCAGGGTGGACATCACCAGCGGCGCAATGATCATCTTGATCAGACGCATGAACACGTCGGTCAGGATGGAGAAGTAACCGGCAACATCTTTCAGTTGTTTCGGATCGGTAATCGAGGTGTGACAGCCGTAGCCGACTGCGATGCCCAGCACCAGGGCGATCAAGACCCACAGGGTAATCTTGTTGGTTTTCACGAGCGTTTCTCCAGAGTAACCCGGCTTTATGGCCGGTGTTGAGTACGCTCTATACAGCAGAAAGCGTGCCAAGAAAAATTCACATTTTTAGCACGTAAATACATGATTTTTATGAATAAAAATAAAAATACAATAGCATTGATTCGGAAATCCGAATGAAAGCTGAAAACAGCGTTTGGAAAACCGACCGGAATGGTGGCAGTGGATGCCGTGAAGGGGTTCTTGTGACCTGCTATCCGGAGAAAAGTTTCCGCACTGCAGCATCATCCGACTGCGCTATTGTCCGTTCATCGCCGCTGTTTCCTGCCGGCCCCGTCAGGGTAGTCAAGCGGTGGTGCCGGACATGCCCAAGCAATCGCCACATTTCTTGCAGGCATGAAAAAGCCGCTGTGAATGAATCACAGCGGCTTTTGATTTGGTGGGCCCCCCGGGAGTCGAACCCGGCACCAACGGATTATGCTTACCCGCTACGGCTTTCGCCGCCCCTTTCGGGTTTGTGGTCTGGACTGTCTCTTGTCTTTACGACCTGCCCGTACAGTCTCTACACGTTCTCTCTTGCGAGAGCTTCGCTCGGGATTGCCACGCCGCCACGGCAGCAGAGGTTTCCCCGAATTTGAGCAGTTCTACCAGGGAGCAGAGTCAACTTGCTCCAAGGCAACCCAATCAGTGCGCTCCGTACTCTTGCGAGTCGTAGGAGTTCACTTGTTAAGTCCGCTGCTCTAACCAAGCATGAGCTAGAGGCCCGAAGCTGCGCAGTATAACAGAATGAAATAAAAATCCCCAAGCCCTGATGCAAGCAGCTTGGGGATGCCGTCTTGAAAGACAGGCTGTATTACTGACCGCCCGGCTCGTTGTCCAGGAAGCTGCGCAGGCGTTCCGAACGGGTCGGGTGACGCAGCTTGCGCAAGGCCTTGGCTTCAATCTGACGGATACGCTCACGCGTCACGTCAAACTGCTTGCCCACTTCTTCCAGCGTGTGGTCGGTATTCATGTCGATACCAAAACGCATGCGCAATACCTTGGCCTCACGCGGAGTCAGGGTATCCAGCACTTCCTTGGTGGCGTCCTTCAGGCTGGAGTACATCGCAGCATCGGACGGTGCCAGGTTGTTCTGGTCCTCGATGAAATCACCCAGATGGGAATCGTCGTCATCGCCAATCGGGGTTTCCATGGAGATGGGCTCCTTGGAAATCTTCATGATCTTGCGAATCTTCTCTTCCGGCATTTCCATTTTTTCCGCCAGTTCGGCCGGGTCCGGCTCACGGCCGGTTTCCTGCAGGATCTGACGCGAAATGCGGTTCATCTTGTTGATGGTTTCGATCATGTGCACCGGAATACGGATGGTGCGGGCCTGGTCCGCGATCGAGCGGGTGATGGCCTGACGAATCCACCAGGTGGCATAGGTCGAGAACTTGTAACCACGACGGTATTCGAACTTGTCCACCGCCTTCATCAGGCCGATATTGCCTTCCTGGATCAGGTCGAGGAACTGCAAGCCACGGTTGGTGTACTTCTTGGCGATGGAAATCACCAGACGCAGGTTGGCCTCGATCATTTCCTTCTTGGCACGGCGCGCCTTGGACTCACCCGCCGACATCTGGCGGTTGATTTCCTTGAGCTCCTTGATCGGCAGCATGGCGCGATCCTGCAGCTCGGACAGCTTGGTCTGCTTCTCGATGATGGCGTACTTGAAGCGGGTCAGCGCCTCGCTCCAGGCCTTGCCGGAATCGATTTCGGTTTCCACCCAGGCGGTGTTGATTTCGTTGCCGGGGAATACCTTGATGAAGTGGGTGCGGTCCATGCGCACGCGCGTCACGCAGATATCCTGGATATCGCGTTCGAACGTACGGATTTCATTGACGCGACGGCGCAGCGATTCACACAGCGATTCGATCTGGCGGGTGGAGAAGCGCACCATCATGAATTCGGTGGTGATGGCGTCTTGCAGTTCCAGATAAGCCTTGGACTTGGAGCCTTCTTTTTCCAGTACCTTGACCATCTTGTCGAACATCATGCGCACACCGGCAAAGTGCTCCAGTGTCTGCTGCTTGAGTTCTTCCAGATTGGCCAGATTGGCGGCTTCGGCGCTGGCTTCGTCGTCCTCGGCCTCTTCTTCCTCATCTTCCAGCAGGGCGTCTTCTTCGACTTCCGGCTCGGCAAACGGGATCGCCGCTGCTTCAGCAGCTTCGGCATTGGGGTCGATGAAACCATCCACCACTTCATCAACGCGGATTTCTTCCTTGCCAATGCGCTCAACCAGCTCCAGCACTTCGGCAACCGTACCCGGACAGGCCGAGATCGCCAGAATCATGTGCTTGAGGCCGTCTTCGATACGCTTGGCAATTTCGATTTCGCCTTCGCGGGTCAACAGCTCGACCGAACCCATTTCACGCATGTACATGCGCACCGGGTCGGTGGTGCGGCCAAACTCGGAATCCACCGACGACAGGGCCGCCTCGGCTTCTTCCACCGCATCTTCGTCGGCCACGGCCGGCGTGGCATCGGACATCAGCAGGGTTTCTGCGTCCGGTGCTTCATCATAAACCTGGATGCCCAGACCGGAAATCATCGTGACGATGTTTTCAATCTGTTCGGCATCGGACACATCTTCCGGAAGGTGGTCGTTGATCTCGGCGTAGGTGAGATAACCACGTTCCTTGCCCAGGGCAATCAGCTGGCGCAGCCGTTTACGCTGCTCTTCCAGGCTCATGACCTGTTCTTCGTTGTCCTGCACATCTTTTTGATTTTCGGGAGAGGCCGCCATTTTGCTTCCTGCTTTAAAAAAGCCGAAAAAAACAGTTGATTATAACACAACTACGTCACTTCCGCCCGGGCTCACGGTGGTGAACCGAGCAGGTCTCGGAGCAGTTCCCTGAATAATGCTTTTTCTTCCGGACTTAGACCTTCATTACGGTCTTTCAGTTTTAGCCTTTCCACCTGGGCTTCACGCAACATTTTCAACAGCCTGGCGTTGCCATGCTGAAACTGGATGCGGTCATCCTCTCCGGGATCGGCAAACTCGTCCGGATCCTGCATGGCCTGGTGCAATACACTGTCGATCAGCCCTTCGTAGGGGGTGCCACGCAAGCCCTCTATCAATTGCGCCGTATTGGGCGGCTGTTCGTGTTGTTGCACGCTTTCGGCCAACATCGCAAAGCAGGCCAGCTCGTCGGACAGCGGCAGGCTGTCCGGCAAACTCACATCGCTGGCCCACGCCGGGTTCATCAGCAGCCATTTGATCTGCTTGTGAACAATGGGCGTGTTGATCTGGCGATATGATTCCTCCGGCAAACGGTATTCCCGCTTGCCCTTGCGCTCCGGCGCCTTCTTGCCTGTGGTCAGCATGTCGAAATCGTCGACGTCCATGCCGGCAAGTTCTGCCAGCCGCTTTCTGATCATGAAGCCAAGCGCCGGTGCTGCAATCTGTGCCAGAAGCGGGCTGGCCTGTTTGATCAGGTCGGCGCGCCCTTCCGGCGTATTCATGTCCACGCGGCCTGTCAGCTCGCGGGTAAAGTAAACCGACAGTGGCAGGCTGTGCTCTGCCAACTGTTGTTCGAATGCCTCGGCACCGAACTCCCGTACATAACTGTCCGGGTCGTGTTCTGACGGCAAGAACAGGAAATTCAGCGCCTTGCCATCCTGCAATTGCGGCAGGCTGTTTTCCAGCGCACGCCAGGCTGCCTTCTGGCCAGCCTTGTCACCGTCAAAACAGAAATAAACCTGGTCTGCATGGCGCATCAGCTTGCGCACATGCTCACCGGTAGTCGCCGTTCCCAGTGTGGCAACCGCATAGCTGATGCCGTACTGGGCCAGCGCCACCACATCCATATAACCTTCAACCACCAGCACGCGGTTCTTCTCGCGGATAGCCTGGCGGGCTTCGTACAGGCCGTACAGCTCACGGCCTTTTTCAAACAGCACCGTTTCCGGCGAGTTCAGATACTTCGGCTCCCCTTTGCCCAGCACGCGACCACCAAAACCGATGATGGCACCACGCTGGTTGCGGATGGGAAACATCACCCGCTCACGGAAACGGTCGTAACGCTTGCCGCTTTCCTCGTTGAAAATGACGAGGCCCGCATCCACCAGCTTGTCATCCTGATACTGCGGGAAAACAGCTTGCAGGTTCTGCCAGTCACCCGGGGCATAGCCCAGACCGAAGCGACCTGCCACTTCGCCGCTGACACCGCGCCCTTTCAGGTAACTGATGGCAACCGGGGCCGTCTTCAACTGCTGCTTGTAATAACCGGCAGCCAATTGCATGGCTTCTTCCAGCGACATCTGGCGTTCGCGCGCCACCCGGCTTGCTTCCGGGTTGGCGGTACGCACCTGTGGCACCTGCATGCCGATACTTTCGGCGAGCAGCTTGACAGCGTCGACAAAGCCCAGCCCCTGATACTCCATGACAAAGCCGATGGCCGAGCCATGCGCACCACAGCCAAAGCAGTGATAGAACTGCTTGCTGGGGCTTACCGTGAAAGAGGGGGATTTTTCCTTGTGGAACGGGCAGCAGGCCAGATAGTTCTGGCCAGCCTTTTTCAGCGGGACATAGCGATCCACCACGTCGACCAGATCGACACGGGACAGCAACTGATCAACAAAGTCCTGTGGAATCAACGCCGAACACCTGCCTTACACGGAAAAAACATTACCGGCACCATGCGGCAACCGGCCGGAGATCAGGCAGAGAGCCTGGCCTTGATACGCGTCGAAACCAATGCCATATCGGCTCGACCAGCCAACTGGGGACGCAACAGGCCCATGACCTTGCCCATGTCCTGCATGGAAGCCGCACCGCTATCGACCACGGCCTTGGCAACCAGCTCGTCGATTTCAGCCTCGGACAGTTGCTGCGGCATATAGGCCATCAGCACGGTCATTTCGGCTTTTTCCTTGTCGGCCAGGTCCTGGCGCTGGGCCGCTTCGTACTGGGAAATGGAATCACGGCGCTGCTTGAGCATCTTGTCGATCACCGCCACGATGGCGGCATCATCCAGCTCGATGCGTTCGTCCACTTCCTTCTGCTTGATAGCGGCCATCAACAGGCGAATTGCGGCCAGACGCTCGGTTTCCTTCGCCTTCATGGCGGACTTCATATCATCGCTGATACGGACTTTGAGGCTCATGTCGTGCTCACGGGAGGGCCATGTCAAGACATGGCGAGAATTCTGGAGTACAAATGGCAAAACCGCAGGCATGGCCTGCGGTCCCGCTTTATGACCGATGCAACTCTTAGTAGAGTTTCGGCGGCAGCATCTGGCTGCGAATGCGCTTGTAGTGGCGCTTAACGGCAGCAGCGTGCTTACGCTTGCGTTCGGTGGTCGGCTTTTCGTAGAACTCGCGAGCACGCAGTTCGGTCAGCAGACCGGTTTTTTCTACAGCGCGCTTGAAGCGACGCATGGCGACTTCGAACGGCTCGTTTTCTTTAACGCGAATATTCGGCATTGACTCAAGTATCCTTAGATTTCTAGGCTGCGCCCATAGGGCAACCTATAAAAAACAGCATTTTAACAACAATACGCAGTTTGTAAAAGTCTGAAGCATTCCCGGCAAGCTTTTTGTGGCGCTTTTGTGCATCACGGCTTGCGAGAAGAAATCACCCCCTCACTAGGAGAACTTGGTACAGCGCTATAAAAACGTTTCGGCATCCGCTCTGCACAGTAAGCAGCACGGCCAGCCTCGACAGCCAGTTTCATGGCATGCGCCATCAATACCGGATTGCCGGCAGCGGCAATTGCGGTATTCATCAGCACGCCATCACAACCCAGTTCCATGGCGATGGCCGCATCGGAGGCGGTACCCACCCCGGCATCCACCAGCACCGGCACACTGGATTGCTCGATGATCAGTTTCAGGTTCCACGGATTCAGAATGCCCATGCCGGAGCCAATCAGGCTGGCCAGCGGCATGATTGCGCAACAGCCTATCTGTTCCAGCTCACGCGCAATGATCGGGTCATCGGAGGTATACACCATGACATCAAAGCCTTCGGCCACCAGCACTTCGGCAGCTTTCAGGGTTTCCTTGACGTTGGGGAAGAGATTGCCGGAATCACCCAGCACTTCCAGCTTCACCAGCCGGTGATCATCCAGCAGCTCGCGCGCCAGGCGCAAGGTACGGATGGCATCCTCGGCGGAATAACACCCCGCCGTATTGGGGAGCAGAGTGTAACGGTTTCGCGGCAAAAAATCGAGCAGATTGGGTTCACCTGCGTTTTGGCCCAGATTCACGCGCCGGATGGCGACGGTGACGATATCGCAACCGGAGGCATCCAGCGCCTGGGCGGTTTGTTCGAAATCGCGGTATTTGCCGGTGCCAACCAGCAAACGGGAATTGTATGCCTTGCCTGCGATGACCAGTTGATCCTGCACTGTCTACTCCTTGCTACGGTGTTGTCAGCCGCCGCCAACGGCAACGACGATTTCCAGCTCATCCCCGTCGGCCAGGGCCATCACGGCATGCTGGCTGCGCGGTACGATTTCTCCGTTCAGCTCGACGGCAATGCGCTTGTCTCCAATCTCCAGCGCCTGCACCAGCTCGGCCACCGTGGCCAGCCGGGCGAATTCTTTCATTTCACCATTGATGCGCAATTGCATGTGTTATCTCCGCTCCGTCCGCTGCACCACCACCAGGCTTTGCACGGCATTCAGTACGCGGGAGAGGTGATCCACACTCTCCACCTGCAAACGGAAATGAATGTGGATGAAGCCATCGCCCACATGGGTGTCCTGCGTGTCCACGCTTTCGATATTGGCCGAAGCCTGGGAAATGGCAGCGGCAATATCCGCCAGGGCACCGCGCTCGTTGCGCGCCAACACACTGACGCTGACACCGAACATGCGGTCGCGCTGGGTTTCCCAGTTCACATTCAACAGCTTGTCATGATCGACACGCTGCACATTCGGACAAGCCACCCGGTGAATCACCAGGCCCTGACCCTTGGTGATGACACCGAGGATTTCATCACCCGGCAGCGGGTTGCAACAGCTGGACAGCTGTACCGTTCCACCCTCATTGCCACGGATGGTGACAGGGCCAACCTTGACGTCCTCGCCAAGACGCTCACCCGCCAGCTCCACCAGACGGCGTGCCACGGCAATGGGCAGCAGCTTGCCGGCGCCGATTTCTGCCAGCACTTCGGCAAAGCCTTGCAGCTTGTCGCCATGCACCGCCATGTACTCGGCCTTGAGTGCATCGTCCAGCAGCAGCGGTGATACCGCCAAGGCACCAATCGCCTGCTTGAGCAGTTTTTCACCCAGTGTGGAAGCTTCTTCGCGCTGCAGGCTCTTCAGATAATTGCGTATGCCGGAGCGCGCACGACCACTCTGCACGAAGGTGAGCCAGGACGGGTTGGGCTTGGCCTGGGTGGAGGTGATGACTTCCACCGTATCGCCATTGCGCAGCACGGTGCGCAGGGGCATCAGCACATGATTGACGCGCGCGGCAATACAGCGATGACCGACGTCGGTATGTACGGCATAGGCAAAGTCGACCGGGGTGGAGCCTTGCGGCAGCACCATGATCTTGCCCTTGGGGGTGAACACGTACACTTCGTCCGGGAACAGGTCGATCTTGATGTGCTCGAGGAATTCGACGGCGTCGTCGCTCTCCTCCTGCATGTCCAGCAGGCTTTGCAGCCACTGGTGCGTGCGCTGCTGGGCAGTATTGATGCCGGCATCGCCGCTCTTGTACATCCAGTGCGAAGCCACACCGGCTTCAGCCACACCGTTCATTTCACGGGTGCGGATCTGCATTTCCACCGGCGTGCCGTACGGGCCGAACAAGGTGGTGTGCAGGCTCTGGTAGCCATTGCCCTTGGGAATGGCGATGTAATCCTTGAACTTGCCCGGAATGGGCTTGTACAGGCTGTGCAGGGCACCCAGCGCCAGGTAGCAACTGGGAATGTCGTTCACCACCACGCGGAAACCGTAAATATCCAGCACCTCGGAAAACGACAGGTGTTTTTCCTGCATTTTCTTGTAGATGCTGTACAGGTTTTTCTCGCGCCCCTTGATGGTGGCTTCGATATTGCTTTCCACCAGCCGCTGGCTGACAGTTTTCAGGATTTTGTTGACCACTTCGCGGCGATTACCGCGTGCGGCACGCACTGCCTTGGACAGTACGCTGTAGCGATGCGGATGCAGGTGCTTGAAGGCCAGATCCTGCAGTTCGCGATACACCTTGTTCTGACCGATGCGGTTGGCAATCGGCGCGTAGATTTCCAGCGTTTCCAGCGCAATGCGCTGGCGCTTGTCCTCGCGCATGGAGTCCAGCGTGCGCATATTGTGCAGCCGGTCAGCCAGCTTGACGATGATGACGCGGATGTCGCGCGCCATGGCCAGCACCATCTTGCGGAAGTTTTCCGCTTGGGCGGTTTCCTTGGTCTGGTACTCCAGCCTTTCCAGCTTGGAGAGGCCGTCCACCAGGTCGGCCACCACCTTGCCGAACTTCTCCACCAGGGTGGGCTTGGTCACCCCGGTGTCTTCCAGCACATCATGCAGCAACGCCGCCGCGAGGCCCTGCACATCCAGCCGCCAGTCGGTCAGCATGGTGGCTACGGCCAGCGGGTGGGTGATGTAAGGTTCGCCGCTCTTGCGCGTCTGGCCTTCGTGCGCTTCACGACTGACTTCGAATGCCTGGCGCAGCAGTTGCACGTCTTCCGGCTTCAGGTAGCGCGCCGCCGCCTCGAAAAAGGCCGCGGCTTCGCGCTCGATCAGTGCGTTGTAGTCGATGACGCTCTGAACTCCGGTCTCCATGCTTCGCTCCGCCACCACCCAGATCAGCCCTTGTTGCGAGTCAGGACTTCACGACCAACATGGCCAGCCGCGATTTCACGCAGCGCAACCACGGTCGGCTTGTGACGGCCGGCATCCACAAAGGCGGTGGCACCGGAGGCTACCTGACGGGCGCGGTAAGCTGCAGCCAGGGTCAGGTCAAAACGGTTCTGGATACGATCCAGGCAGTCATCTACGGTAATACGTGCCATGTGATTTCTTTCATGAATGAAACGCAATGCGTTTAACTATATCGAGTTTTGCCGGGGCAACCAATGCGTGCTAGCTGCGCTGCACGCCCATGCGCGCCAGTGCCGGGGCCAGCCGCACCACTTGCACGGCAGCACGCAGGCGGCGTGCACGGAAAATGCTGATCAGGTCCAGACGGGCGCGTTCGAAGTCATCGTTGACCACTATGTAGTCGTATTCTGCGACCTTGTCGATTTCCGAGCGGGCAGAGGCCAGGCGACGCAGAATGACTTCTTCGGTGTCCGTGCCACGACCGCGCAGGCGGCGTTCCAGCTCTTCGATGGACGGCGGCAGAATGAAAATGCCAAGTGCCTCGGGGAAAACCTTGCGCACCTGCTCCGCCCCTTGCCAGTCGATTTCCAGCAGGATGTCGCGTCCCTCTTCCAGGCGGCTTTGCAGCCAGCGCACGCTGGTGCCGTAGAAATTGCCATACACTTCGGCATATTCCAGGAAGTCACCGGCGGCAATCATGGACTGGAAAGTCGCATGATCGACAAAATGATAATGCTGACCATCCACTTCACCGGTGCGGGCCGCACGCGTGGTGTAGGAGATGGACAACTCCACCGCGGGTTCGGCCTGCAACAGGGCAGACACCAAAGAGGTTTTGCCGGCACCGGACGGGGCCACTACGATATAGATGTTCCCGACTGCTTTGGTCATCAAACGCGCTTCCTGCCAAAGAAAGGGTAATTTTTCAGAATACCACAGACTGCTTTTCCGGTTAAGTGCAAAAGTATCTTCATGTCAAGATTTAGGTATTTGTCTTCACACCGAAGTAAAATCGCGCGTCTTCACCAAACCATAACAAGGCTCGGAGCATCTCTGACATGCAAATACTGGAAAGCTTTTTCAAGCTGAGGGAACACGGCACTTCGGTCAAGACCGAAGTCATTGCCGGCTTCACCACTTTCCTGACCATGGCGTACATCATCCTGGTCAATCCGCTGATCCTGTCGGCCACCGGCATGGACCTGAACGCAGTCTTCGTGGCGACCTGCCTGGCCGCTGCACTTGGCACCGCCATCATGGGTCTGGTAGCCAATTATCCGATGGCACTGGCACCGGGCATGGGCCTGAATGCTTACTTCACCTTCAGCGTGGTCAAGGGCATGGGGATCCCCTGGCAGGCGGCTCTGGGTGCAGTATTCATTTCCGGCATCGTGTTCCTGGCCGTCAGCCTGTTCAAGGTGCGTGAAGCCATCGTCAACGCCATTCCGCGTTCGCTCAAGTTTGCCATTTCTGCCGGTGTCGGCATGTTCCTGGCCATCATCGCGCTGAAAGATGCCGGCGTGATTGCAGCGCATCCGGCCACTTACCTGACGCTGGGCAACATCCACAATCCGACCACCCTGCTGGCCATTCTGGGCTTCTTCCTGATCGTGGCGCTGGAATACCGCAAGGTGCCGGGCTCCATCATCATCGGCATCCTGGTGGTGACCGCACTGTCCATCGCGCTGGGCCTGTCCAAGTTTGAAGGCATCTTCGCTCCGGTGCCGAGCATGGAACCCACCTTCATGAAGATGGACCTGCACGGTGCCATGAGCGCCGGTCTGGTGGGCGTGATCTTCGTGTTCTTCTTTGTCGACCTGTTTGACACCACCGGCACGCTGGTGGGTGTGTCGCACCGCGCCGGCCTGCTGGACAAGGACGGCAAGCTGCCGCGCCTGAAGCGCGCGTTGCTGGCTGACTCGGTGGCCATCACTGCCGGTGCCATCATGGGCACCTCCTCCACCACCGCCTATATCGAATCCGCCGCCGGCACCGCCGTGGGTGGTCGTACCGGCCTGACCGCCACCGTGGTGGCCATCCTGTTCCTGGCCTGCCTGTGGATTTCGCCGCTGGCCAAAACCGTACCGGCCTACGCCACCGCACCGGCCCTGTGCTATGTTGCCGTGCTGATGGCACGCGGTCTGGCGGAAATCGACTGGAGCGACCTGACCGAGTCCGCCCCTGCAGTGATGACTGCACTGGCCATGCCGTTTACCTTCTCGATTGCCGACGGTATCGCTTTTGGCTTCATCAGCTATGCTGTGATCAAGATTCTGGCGGGCCGCTTTGCCGACCTGAAACCGGCAGTCGTGGTGATTGCCGCACTGTGGATCTTCAAGCTGGCATTCTTTGCCTGATCCTGATCCGGTCACTCAAGGCCTGCTGCGTGGTGCGGCGGGCCTTTTTGCTTTGTGCGACAGCAAACACGGTCGCTTCATTTGAAAGTACAATAGCGCCATGGAAAATCTCAGCAATCTCGACTATTCCAGCTATCTGAAAGGCTGGATCCGCACCGTGCCCAACTGGCCCAGCCAAGGCGTGATGTTCCGCGACATCACCCCGCTGCTACAAAACCCGAAAACCTTCCGCATGCTGATCGATATCTATGTGCATCGCTACATGCTGGAAAAGGTGGATCTGATTGCCGGGCTCGACGCACGTGGCTTCATCATCGGCTCGGTACTGGCTTACGAACTGAATGTCGGCTTCGTACCCATCCGCAAGAAGGGCAAGCTGCCATTCACCACGGTTGCGGAAGAATACGAGCTGGAATACGGCAATGCCACGGTGGAAATCCACACCGATGCCTGCAAGGCGGGTGACCGGGTAGTGCTGATCGACGATCTGGTCGCCACCGGCGGCACCATGATGGCCGGTTACAACTTGCTGAAGAAACTGGGGGCGGATGTACTGGAAGCCGCCGCCATCATCGAGCTGCCGGAACTGGGCGGCGGCAAGCTGATCCGCGATAGCGGGCTGGATGTCTTCACCGTCTGCTCCTACGACGGCCATTAAGGCTCTCAGCGTCATCACCATGCAAAACGGACCCGCGGGTCCGTTTTTGCTTGTCACTCCAGACTAGTCAAACATCCTTCCCCCTGGCCTTGTCCAGCAAACCCAGCTGGTAACGGCCATAGGCCAGCAAACCACGCCAGGTCCAGCGCGCCAGCAAGTAGCATAGAAACAAGCCACCACCACCCAGCGCAATCAATAACAAGCCGGTCAGCAGCATGCCATGGCGGCTGAGGCCCCAGTCCAGACCACCGATATCCACCTGCCCGGTTTCATCCTTGATCTGCAGCCGGCCAAGTGCCTCGCTGGCATTGCGCTCCAGGCTGACCGTGCCATCACTGGACTGGATATGAATGCTGGCCCGGCCGGACGACGCCTCGCGCACCACATCAACCGTTTCGCCATTACGGCCACGGATATGAATGTTGCCCGCCGGGCCGCCCTGGGCAAAATCGGACCAGATGGCCCGGACATCACGCGATTCGTGGATGGCCGGCCAGCCGAACAGCTCATTGCAGGCCAGGGTGCCAAACAGCACCAGACCGCCAATCAGGATGCCGGTGGACGCCAGTGCCGCCATGGTCAGCATCCACAGATAAAACAGGAAGGGAACGGCCAACAGGAAGTTGAGCAGGCCCATGCCGGCAATGGCCCCCACCACGGCAAACAGGTTGCCGAGCGTCTTGCGATCCTCCCAGCGGGCAATGTGGTGACGCGCCATCAGTTCCCGCGCCAGTTGTTGCGGGTCACCCAGGCCTGCGGCAATGTCCGCCTCACTTCGGCCTGCAGCCAGTCCATCGCGGAAATATTCCTGATAATCGGCGATGATTTCCTGTCTCTCTTGCTGCGGCAGTCGTGCCAGTGCGTCCTGCAACTGACGGATGAATTCCTGTTGGTTCATGCTGTTTCTCCCGTGGCCCGGCCTGCGGCCAGTTGCAACACACTGTTTACGTCGCCGACAAACTCCTGCCATTCCTGCTGCATCAGTGCCAGCTGCCGTCGGCCTTCTGCCGTCAAGGTGTAGTACTTGCGCGATGGCCCGCTGGCCGACTCCACCAGATAAGTCGATACCCAGGCCTCGGCCTGCAGGCGGCGCATCAGGGGATACATGGTTCCCTCACTCACCTCCATGCTGCGCGACAGGATGCTCACCAATTCGTAGGCGTAACTGTCCCCAGCCGCCAATGCAGCCAGCACACACATGTCCAGCGTGCCCTTCTTCAACTGTGTTTTCATGTTTCACCCCATACCTTGCATTGCACGATAGTTTGACGTGCCCAACGCAAGGTCAGACCGGATTCTAGTCCTAGCTATTGTGTATTGCAAGGTACATGGTAAAACCACGTAGCCAAACAGACAGCTCTTGCTAAGAATTTTCTTAAAAAATCAAAGAAAATTCACAATTCATAAAGCATAATTCTGACTATTTCCCATGCAGGAGTGGCAGACATGAGCAGCAAGAAGAAATCGCTGGCGCTGGTACTGGGCGGCGGCGCCCCTAACGCCACCTTGATGGCAGGTTCGCTGGTAGCCTTCATCGAAGCGGGTGTGGAGTTCGACATCATTTCCACCTCGGGTGCGGGTGCCATTGTCGGCTTGCTCTATACCGCCGCCAAAGGGCAGGACCCGAAAGCTGCGCTGGAAAAACTGGCCGACATGGGGGTTGCCGATGCGCTGTACTCTCTCTTCCCAGTCAACTTCAAGGTATTCAACAAACCCGGCCCGCTGGCCGACCTGTGGCGCCAGTGGCAGCAGGCCAATCCGGTACTGCAAGCCATCCAGGCCCAGGCAGACCAGGGCCCCTTGCAACGGCTGGCGGCAGACTGGAGCAGCTGGTTGATGGCCACACTCTGCCCCAGCGATCTGAACGCCAAAAGCCAGGGCCTGTGCGCGCATGTACCGTTTATCGACCAGGTAGTGGACTTTGCCAGACTGGCCGACATCAAGCCGCAGTTTTATCTGAATGCCTACAACCTCAGCAAAAAGCGCATGGATTGCTGGAACAAGCAGCAGATCAACCACGAACATTTTCTGGCCGCGCTGTCCTTCCCGCTGATCTATCCGCCTTACCTGCTGGATGGTGATTACTACATCGAAGGCGCTGCCATTGACACCCTCAACTTCAAGCGCCTGTTCCAGGATCACCCTTATATCGATACCACCGTGGTATTCGATGTATTGGGCAGCGAAGAGATCCTGCATCCACCGCGTGATCTGTACGACGCGTGGGTGCAGTCCATCATCACCCCGCTGACTGAAATTGCCCGCGATGACCTGAAGCTGTTCGAGGCCCTGCATAACAAGGATGCCGAGGGCAAGCCGCGCACCAAGTTGCTGCGCGTGGCCTATGACAAGTTCATCCGTCCGGAACAGCGCGAGCAGGAGCTGGACTGGTCCTACTCCAACCTGTCGCAGATGTATCAGGCAGGCTATGCGGCCGGGCAGGCATTATGCCGCGACCATGCCGCGGAACTGGGCCTGGCCTGATTCTGCCGCCACCATGCAACAAGGGCTGCCGCAGCAGCCCTTGTTGATCCACATCTCACCTGCCCTTCAGCCGACGTCGCAACGCCGCCGCAGGTGTTGCAGCGCCCTGCCTCAGTACCACTCGATACCGCTCTTCTCGGTGGAGATGATGGTGCCGGCTTCGCCCTTGACGATCTTCTCGATGTCTTCCAGCGCGCCAATCACTGCACGCTTGCCGGTCAGGCGGGCGAATTCGCAGGCGGCTTCCACTTTCGGGCCCATCGAACCGGCGGCAAAGCCCAGCTTGTCCATTTCGTCCGGGTGGGCGTGACGGATGGCTTTGGCTTCGGGAGTGCCCCAGCCAACAAACACGCTCTTCACGTCGGTGGCGATGACGAAGTAATCCGCTTCCACTTCGCGTGCCAGCAGGGCGGAGGCCAGGTCTTTGTCGATCACCGCTTCCACGCCGACCAGTTTGTCACCCTGGTACATGGTGGGGATGCCACCGCCGCCGGCAGCAATCACGACCGCGCCTTTTTCGATCATCCATTTGATGGGGCGCAGTTCGAAGATGCGTTTCGGTTTCGGGCTGGGCACCACGCGGCGGTAGTAGTCGCCGTCGGCTTTCACCGTCCAGCCGTGGCTGGCCGCCAGCGCTTCGGCTTCTTCCTTGCTGTACACCGGGCCGACGAACTTGGTGGGGTTCTGGAAGGCGGGGTCGGCGGCGTCGACTTCGGTCTGGGTGAGGATGGTGGCCAGCGGCACTTCAAACGGCAGCACGTTGCCCAGTTCCTGTTCGATCATGTAGCCGATCATGCCTTCGGTCTGGGCACCCAGTACATCCAGCGGATAGGGGGTGACCTTGCCGTCGACGTGGCGGGCGTAGGCGTCGTTTTGCAGGCCGAGCAGGCCGACTTGCGGGCCGTTGCCGTGGCACATCACCAGGTTGTGGCCCAGCCGGGTGACGGCGGCCAGTTGTTCGGCGGCCACCTTGACGTTGGCGCGCTGGTTGTCAGCGGTCATGGCTTCGCCACGACGTTGCAGGGCATTGCCGCCCAGGGCTACGACGACTCGCATGATGTTTCCTTTTCTGGCCCTGTCCGCACAGTCGGGACAGTGGCGTGGCCGGTCTGCCTGTGGCAGGCCGGTGTGTGTCGGATGGGGCGGCAGGTCACCGGGGGATGACCTGCCGGAGGGTGGAATCCGCCTGAGTGAGGGGGAGCGGATTCCGCCGCCACGACTTCAAGGGGGTGTCGTCGTGGTGGGTGAAGCGGTATAGCTGTCAGACTTCAACTTCAGGTGATTCAGCTGCTTGCACGGCGTTTTGCCTTACACGCTGGCGACGTGGCAAAGTCAGCGCAGCGGCTGCTGCCAGGCGCGCCGCCGCAGACAGTACAAGTCGTACGGCAAGGCGGCGCAACAACGCAGCGGGGCTTTGCCACGTTGTCCAGTCTTAATCGCCCAGGGTGGCGACCAGGATGGCCTTGATGGTGTGCATGCGGTTCTCGGCTTGCTCGAAGGCAATGCAGGCTTCGCTTTCGAACACGTCTTCGGTCACTTCAATGCCATTGGCCAGGTCCGGGTATTGCGCGGCGATTTCCTTGCCCACCTTGGTTTCGCTGTTGTGGTAGGCCGGCAGGCAGTGCATGAACTTGACTTGCGGGTTCTGTGCAGCAGCCATCAGCGCGGCATTCACTTGGTAAGGCTTCAGCAGGCGGATGCGTTCGGCCCACACTTCGGCCGGTTCGCCCATCGATACCCACACGTCGGTGTGGATGAAGTCGGTGCCCTTGACGGCTTCGGCAGCGTCTTCGGTCAGGGTGATGCGGGCGCCGGTCTTGGTGGCGATTTCACGGCATTCAGCCACCAGTTCATCGCTCGGCCACAGGTGTTTCGGCGCGCCGATGCGCACGTCCATGCCCAGCTTGGTGCCGATCACCAGCAGGGAGTTGCCCATATTGTTGCGGGCGTCACCCAGGTAGGTGTAGCTGATTTGCGAGATCGGCTTGTCGCTGTTTTCCCACATGGTCAGCACGTCGGCCAGCATCTGGGTGGGATGCCATTCGTCGGTCAGGCCGTTGTACACCGGGACGCCGGCGAATTTGGCCAGCTCGTTTTCCACCATGTCCTGGTCGAAGCCACGGTATTCGATGGCGTCATACATGCGACCCAGTACGCGGGCGGTGTCTTTCATCGATTCCTTGATGCCGATCTGCGAGCCGGACGGTCCGAGGTAGGTGACGTTGGCGCCCTGGTCGTAGCAGGCTACTTCAAACGCACAGCGGGTGCGGGTGGAGGTTTTTTCAAAGATCAGGGCGATGTTCTTGCCCTTCAGGTGTTGCTGTTCGGTGCCGGTGTACTTGGCGCGTTTCAGGTCGCGGGCCAGGTCGAGCATGTAGCGGATTTCGCGCGGGGTGAAGTCCAGCATGCGGAGGAAGTTGCGGTTGCGCAGATTGAAAGCCATGGTAACACTCCTTGTTCCGGTGCCGGGTGGCGGGCTTGGCCGTCGCCACCGGGCAATATTGATGTGCTTGGTGTGCTGCAGGTGCAGCGGTTTAAATCTTCACTTCGTCACGGATGATCGGGCAGGTCATGCAGTGACCACCGCCACGGCCGCGGCCCAGTTCGGAGGCCGGAATCTCGATCACTTCCACCCCGTGCTGACGCATCAGCTTGTTGGTGTAGGTGTTGCGGTCGTAGGCCACCACCACGCGGCGGTCCAGGGCCACCACGTTGTTGCCGTCATCCCATTGTTCGCGTTCGCGCTGGTAGGCATCGCCGGCGGTCTGGATGATGTGCACTTCCTTCAGGCCGAGGGCCTGGCGTACCACTTCGGTAAACGGTACGCCGTCGTGGCGTTCGAAGCGGACTTCGCCGTCCTTGTCACCGGCGTAGATGCTGGTGCAGACGATTTCGTTGACCACGTCCGGGAACACCGACAGCAGGTCGATATCGAGGAAGCTGAACACGGTGTCCAGGTGCATGGCGGCACGCGACTTGGGCATCTGGCAAGCGATGACGCGGGTGGCGCCGCCTTCCTTGCCCAGCACGTTCTTGGCCACTTGCACCACGGCTTGCGGGCTGGTGCGTTCGCCCATGCCGATGAGCACCACGCCGTTGCCGATCGGCATCACGTCGCCGCCTTCCAGCGTGGCCGGGCCGTGGTTCTTGTCACAGTCGCCCCACCATACCTTCACCTTGCCGGCGAAGTACGGGTGGTGCTGATAGATGGCTTGCAGGATCAGGGTTTCCTGACGGCGAGCCGGCCAGTACATCGGGTTGAGCGTCACGCCTTCGTAGATCCAGCAGGACGGGTCGCGCTGGAACAGGCTGTTGGGAATCGGCGGGATGACGAATTCGGACTGGTCCAGATAGCCGCCGAACAGGCCTTTGGGGTCGAACGGCAGTTCGAACTTGGCGATGCCGCCGATCAGGTGCTCGGCCAGTTGGGTGGACGGCATTTCGTCCAGCCAGCTGCGCAGGTCGGTCAGCATGCCGATCCCGACGTTGTCAGCCTTGACCTTGCGGTCCAGCAGCCAGCTGCGGGCGGCCTTGTCGTCCAGTACCTGGGCCAGTGCGTCGTGGGCTTCGATCACATGGATGCCGCGGGCGCGCATCTGTTCAACCATGTAGGCGTGGTCTTTCTGGGCGCGTTCTACCCAGATCACGTCATCAAACAGCAGGTCGTGGCAGTTGTCGGGGGTGAGGCGTTTGTGGGCCAGGCCCGGACGGCACACCATCACGCTGCGCAGCTTGCCGCATTCGGAATGAACACCAAATTTTGTCATGATCAAACTCCTGCAATTCGGGTAAGGGGTGGGGGAGCGCGCTTCACGCGCTCCTCCGTATTGTTTTCAGGTCAGAGGGTGAGCTGGCCGGTAATCAGTTCGTAGGCGGCGATGGCGCCCAGAACCACGATGATGGCGGCCAGTACGGCTTCGGCACCCTTGAACGGCTTCTCGCCATGTTCTTTCTTGGCCCACAGGTAGAACAGCAGGCCCGGGGCGTACAGCACCATCGACAGGAACAGATACTTCACACCAGCGGCGTAGATCAGCCATACACCGTACACACTGGCGATACCGGCAATACTCAGGTCACGGCCCTTGCCTTCACCAGCCTGGTAGCCTTCACCACGCCGGGCCACCATGAAGGAATACACGGCACACAGCAGGTAAGGAATCAGGATCATCGAGGTAGCCAGCGACAGCAGTGCCAGGTAACCGGCCGAGCTGAACAGGGTGATGATCAGGAACAGCTGGATCAGACCGTTGGTCAGCCACAGCGAAGCTGCCGGGGAACCGTTGGCATTGGTGGTGCCGAAGATGCGCGGCATCACACCGTCTTTGCCTGCCAGGTAAGGTGCTTCAGCAGCCAGCAGCGTCCAGGCCAGCAGTGCACCACCGACAGAAATCACCAGACCTGCATTCATGATGTTGGCACCCCAGGGGCCAATGGCCTTTTCCAGCACGTAAGCAGTGGACGGGTTCTTCAGCGCAGCCAGTTCGGGCTGGGTCATCACGCCCAGTGCCAGTACCGATACCGCCACCAGCAGGGCAATGGTCAGCAGGAAGCCCACCACGGTAGCCTTGCCCACATCGCTCATTTTTTCGGCACGGCCCGAGAACATCGACGCACCTTCGATACCGATGAACACCCACACGGTCACCAGCATGGTGCTCTTCACCTGATCGACGATGGAGCCCAGCTTCGGATTACCCCAGAAGTCCAGATTGAAGGTGTCAATCTTGAAGGCAAACACCACCAGTACGATGAACAGCGCCAGCGGTACCAGTTTGGCAATGGTGGTGATGGTGTTGATGAATGCCGCACCATGCACGCCACGCAATACCAGGAAATGCAGGCCCCACAGCAGGATGGAGGCACAGATGATGGCGGTTGGCGTGTTGCCGTCGCCAAAAGCGTGGAACCAGAAACCCAGTGCCGAGAACATCACGACAAAGTAGGACACATTGCCGATCCAGGCCGAAATCCAGTAACCCCAGGCCGAGTTGAAGCCCATGTAGTCACCGAAACCAGCGCGGGCATAACCGTAAACCCCGCCTTCTACTTCCGGTTTGCGGTTGGCCAGCATCTGGAAGGCAAATGCCAGCGTCAGCATGCCGAGGAAGGTGATGGCCCAACCAATGATGATGGCGCCGGCGCCGGCACCTGCCGCCATGTTTTGCGGTAGCGAGAAGATGCCGCCGCCAATCATGGAACCCACTACCAGTGCGGTAAGTGCACCCAGTTTCAGTTTGGGTGCTCCGCCACCTTGCACTTCTGTATCAGTGGACATTTTCGTTCTCCGTGAAATACATTAACCTGAAAACTATCTGTATATTATTAATTTCTAATTCAATGATGCAATGATAGTCATCGAAGCGCTCCTATTCCAGAAAGCAGCTACATATGTTTGATCAGGATCAAATGAAAAAATGGAACAAAAAAGGGCTACAGCAGAAAGATGGCTGGGTTATAGGCAGAGCGGCCTGTCTATCCAAATTGGATTTATCTATATGGATTTGTTCTTTATTGGTAATTTTCAATAAATTGTTTTTCAATAAAGACTGATAGACAAACGGCAGGCAAAAAAAATGGATACGGCCCACCACCGTATCCACCAACACACACATCAAGAGGAAATCTGGACACACACCAACTGGTGCTAAACCTGTCAGTCGTTCGGTCCTGCGTTCTTCACCTTACGACTGATCACAAAAATCACACCACATACCACCACAGTAGCAAAGACAATGGTTGCCAAACCCAGAACACCGACATCGTCGGAAAGAAGTTGACCTAGCAGTTCCATCTCCCACTCCTCATAGCTGGCGTTTGCCGCCTTGATTGATTAGTCGATGGTCATAATAACCCTACAAAAAATGTGGATGTTGACGCAAATCAACAATCTGTCCGCGTCCTGCGGACAACTGGAAAGTCCCGCAAAAACAGAACGATGCCGGACATACCCCGCAGAGCGGCCATTTCGGTGGCAAGTACAAAAATAAAACAGCCCCTGCATGACAGGGGCTGTCTGATGGCAGAGAACTGGCAGATCAGGGCTGCTTGTTACCACCCATGTCCTTGGACAGGAAGAAGGCGTCAGAGAAGAATTCGTCTTCCGGCAGCTTGCGTTCGGCAATGAAGCTGCGATGGGCAGACTCCACCATGACCGGAGCACCACAGGCATACACCTGGTGGCCGGACAGGTCGGCAAAGTCATCCAGTACCGCCTGATGTACAAAACCGGTGCGGCCTTGCCATTCGTCTTCCGGCAGCGCCTCGGACAACACCGGAATCACGGTGATGTTGGCATGCGCGGCCTGCCAGCTGGCAGCCAGTTCAGCCATGTAGAGGTCTGCCTTGGTGCGTGCACCCCAATACAGCACCATCTGACGCTGGATACCGTGATGGATAGCGTGTTCGATGATGCCCTTGACCGGCGCAAAGCCGGTACCGCTGGCCACGAAAATGATGGGCTTGTCCGAATCCTCACGCAGGAAGAAAGAACCCATCGGGCCCTTGAAGCGCATGATTTCGCGCTCCTTCATCTGGGTGAAGACGTAATCGGAGAAACTGCCACCGGGCTGATGACGGATATGCAGCTCCAGGAAGGCATCATCATGCGGCGCATTGGCAATGGAGAAACTGCGTTTCTTGCCATCCTTCATCAGGATGTCGATGTACTGACCGGCACGGAATTGCAGGCGTTCGGAAACCGGCAATTTCAGTTTAAGCACGGCAACGTCGTGCATTTTCACCATGCTTTCCACGCGGCACGGCAGGGTCTTGATCTGGATGTCACCAGCACCGGCCACTTCACGGGCTTCAATGGTGATATCGCCTTGCGGGCGGGCACAGCAGAACAGGGTCATGCCCTGGATGCGTTCGCTTTCCGGCAGGGCTTTTTCCTGATAGCCATCCTGGCTGACCTCACCCTCCACGACCTTGCCCTTGCAGGCGCCACAAGCACCGTCACGGCAGCCATAAGGCAAACCGACATTCTGGCGCAAAGCCGCTTCCAGAATGGTTTCATGCGCTTCAACACTGAACGTATGCCCGCTCGGGAGCACTTTGACCTGGGAAGTCATTGGGTACCTTTATTATTCCAAATCTCGGTAAGATGCAGCCTATGCGTACTTTATTGATTGCAGGCATGGGTGATGTCGCCCGACGGGCCCTGCCCCGACTCGTGCAGCACTGGAAAGTGCTGGTTCTGGCACATCACGCGCAAGCGGCTGAAACGGCGCGCGCTGGCGGTGCCATTCCGGTCATGGCCAATCTGGACGATGCCGCCAGCCTGGAGCGGCTGGCCGGTCTGGCTGATGATCTGTGGATAACCGCACCACCACCAAGCCACGGAATGCGCGACAGCCGCACGCGCAAGTTGTTGTACGCACTGGCAAAAGCCGACAGGATACCACAGCGTATTAGCTATATCAGCACTACTGGCGTGTATGGAAATAGCGCCGGTAACTGGCTGGATGAATGTTCGCCCCCCATGCCGCAAACCGAGCGCGCCTGGCGCCGGCTGGATGCAGAAAATACCCTACGAGCCTTTGCCCGCCGCCATGGCAGCCAGCTGACCATTCTGCGCGCACCCGGCATTTATGCGCTCGAGCGCCTGCCGCTGACCCGTCTTGTGCAAAACACGCCCTTGATCCGGCCAGAAGAAGACAGCTTCAGTAATCATATCCACGCCGATGACCTGGCCAGCCTGTGTATTGCCAGCCTGCAGCAAAACCGTGGCGGCATCCGCATTTACAATGCCTGCGACCAGGAACCACTCACCATCACCGACTGGTATGCCATGCTGGCTGATGCACTGTCCATGCCACTACCGCCACGGCTATCCCGCGCAGAAGTACAAGCGGCCGTCAGCCCGGGTTTATGGTCTTACATGGCGGAATCCCGCCGCTTTCGCCACCAGCGCCTGGCAGAACTGGGCGTGACGCTGCGCTACCCCACGGCACGCGAATTTGTCGCACAACTGGCGGCAAATCCGGCCTGGCAGAGCGTGGCACTCGCTAAGGCCGGCAAGATTCGGTAACATGCGCGTCTTCTTGCAATTATCTGTTTGAATCACATGGAAAATCCGGCATTCGGGCGCGCCATCAGAAGCTTTGTGCTGCGTCAGGGACATCTGTCTGCAGGTCAGCAACGCGCAATGGACGAGGGCATGCCCAAATGGGGCATTGCATATCAGCCAACCGTCATCGACCTGGAGCAGGCTTTTGGCCGCCAGGCACCCAAGGTGCTGGAAATCGGCTTTGGCATGGGTGGTGCAACCGCTGAAATTGCAGCGGCCAATCCTGCTATCGACTATCTGGGCGTGGAAGTGCACTCCCCCGGCGTGGGCAATCTGTGCAAGCTGATTGCCGAGAAAGAGCTGAGCAATCTGCGCATCATCCGTCACGATGCGGTGGAAGTGCTGGACAACATGCTGGCCGACGGCAGCCTGGACGGCGTGCATATTTTCTTCCCCGACCCCTGGCACAAGAAACGCCACAACAAGCGTCGCCTGATCCAGGCCCCGCTGGTGGAAAAACTGGTGAAGAAGCTGAAGCCGGGCGGTTATCTGCACGCTGCTACCGACTGGGAAGACTACGCCATCCAGATCATGGAAGTGTTCAGCGCCAATGGCGATCTGGCCAATAGCGCCGATGGCTATGCGCCGCGCCCGGACTACCGTCCGCTGACCAAGTTCGAGGCCCGTGGCATCAAGCTGGGTCACGGCGTGTGGGACATCATCTTCCGCCGCAAGTAAGCCCCGCGAACAAAACCCCCGCTCCAGCGTTGCACCTCCTTGCCGTACGCCATGTACTGCCTGCGGCGGTGCGCCTTGGCCCGGGTTCTCTACGCGGTTTTGTTGGCGGTTCCAAGCCAGACCGGTTTCAGTCGGCAGTGACACGCCGGCTCAGCAAGACTTCGATATCCGGCAGCAGTTCATGTGGAGCCACTGCCGGTTCGAAGCGTTTTACCACCCTGCCCTTTCCATCCAGCAGAAACTTGGTGAAATTCCACTTCACCGGGTGAGGATGTGCGCTATCCGCCTGGGTCAGCCAGCGCCACAAGGGGTGTGCCTGCGGGCCGTTAACCTCCACCTTGGCCGACAACGGCAGCGTCAGTTGAAAGCGGCTGGCACAGAAACTGGCGATCTGGGCGTCCGTACCCGGTTCTTGCCCGCCAAACTGGTTGCAGGGAAAGGCCAGCACCCGCAAGCCTTGTCCGGACAGGCTGTCATGCAATTCCTGCAGGCCCGCATATTGCCGGGTATAGCCACACTCGCTGGCCGTGTTCACCAGCAATACCACCTGGCCCTGCAGGGTGCTCAGCGCCATGGAACTGCCATCGGGCAGGGGCATGGAAAAATCGTAAAGCGTGGTCATGGTGGGCTCCCTTCCGTATAATCGGGACTTATCCGAGAAACCTACTCAGGTATTGCGCATGTTGTTCTCACCCAGCCGCCAGGATGCGCGCGGCTTCTTTTTTGAAACCTGGAAAAAACACCAGACCGGCAGCGTACTGACCGATCTGGAAAAGATCGTGCTTTCCATTCTTATAGACCACCCCGAGTACCACTCCATCCTGAATCATCCGGAAAAGTACCTGGAACAGGAATGGACGCCGGAAATGGGTGAGACCAACCCGTTCCTGCACATGGGCCTGCATGTGGCCATCGAGGAACAGCGTTCCATCGACCAGCCCTTCGGCATCCGTTCGCTCTACGCCCAGCTGGCCTTGCGCCACGGCAACGAACATCGTGCCCAGCACGAGATGATGGAATGCCTGGGCGAGATGATCTGGCATGCGCAGCGCTATGGCGGCGGCCCGGATGTGAACCGCTACATTTCCTGTGTGCGCGGCAAGCTGGGCATGGGCGAAGAAGAAACGCCGCGCATCAATCCCAACGATATTCCGGACTGAGCATCTTCAGGCGCATAACAAAAAAGCAGGCTTGCAAGCCTGCTTTTTTCATGTGCGCTGCCATTGCGTTCACACCAGGCGATTGGCTTCCTGGCCGCTGACAAAGGCCGTGACATTGTCCACCAGTTGCTGTGCCAGACGCTGCATGGCCTGCTGACTGGCCCAACCGACATGCGGCGTGACGATCAGGTGCGGCAAGCGAGCCTTCAGCATTGGATTGCCGGCCGATGGCGGCTCGGTACTCAGCACATCAAAACCGGCACCACCCAGCTGGCCGAACTTGAGCGCAGCCACCAGCGCTTCTTCATCCACCAGTCCGCCACGCGCGGTGTTGATCAGGATGGCACCCGGCTTCATCGCCATCAATTCCGGCTGGGCAATCATGTTGCGGGTTTCTTCGTTCAGCGGGCAATGCAAGGACAGCACATCCGAACTGGCAAGCAGCTGATCAAAGCTGACATAGCCATCGCGCACGGTGCTAACGCCCTTGCGCTCACCAAACTGCACATGCATGCCAAAGGCGCGAGCACGTTCGGCCAGCGCCTGACCAATGCCGCCCGCGCCCAGAATACCCAGCGTGGCACCCTTGAGGTCGCGAATGGGCGCACCAAAATGGCAGAACTGCTTGGCCTGCTCCCAGACACCGGCAGCGACATCTCGCTGGTAGGCCGGCAGATTCTTCATCAGGGCCAGCATCAGGGTAAACGCATGCTCGGCCACGGTTTCGTCGCCGTAATGGCGGATGTTGGCCACCGCAATGCCCTGCTCACGGCAAGTGGCGATATCGATATGGTTGTAGCCGGTGGCCGCCACCGCCAGCATCTTCACCCTAGGCAACTGCAGCAGGGTTTCACGGCTGAACGGCACCTTGTTGGTGATCACGATGTCGGCATTACCCACATGCTGGACAATCTGCTCCACCGTGGTGGCGGAAATTTCGCGATAGGTATGGGCAAAAGGAAAAGCGGGAACCGGGACAGGCAGGCTATCCCGGTCGAGAAATACGATGGAAGGTTGGCTCATCAGTCTGGCGTCAGCTTTCGTAGGAAATCATGGCGCGGTAAGCATGCCAGCTGGCCAGCCCCAGTACGGGCATGATGACGATCAGGCCAATGAAATAGGTAGCAAAGCCCACCGCAGTAAGAGCCACAATCATAACGGCCCATACCGCCATCGTCAGCAGATTCTTGTACACCGCCTGCACGCTGTTGATCATGGCGGTCACCGTGTCCACATCCTTGTCCAGCATCATCGGGATGGCCACCACGCTGAGCGAGAACACCGCCACCGCAAACAGGAAGCCGACACCAAAATAGGCCAGCAGGAATGTCATGTTTTCCGGCAACAGGGCATTGCTCAGCAAGCTGTCCAGTGATGGCAGGGCTGCGGTATCAAAAAACAACGCAAACATGAGCAGTGAAACGCGGAACCAGCCAAACACCATCAAGGCCAGCAAGGCGGCGTACAAGGTAAAGCCGGGCAGATTGACTCGCCAGGCAACCATGCTGTGCCACAAATTGACCCGCTGCGTGGCAAACGTGTTTTCATGCTGGCGCGCCAGATCATACAGACCGATGGCGAGAAACGGCCCGGCCAGCAGGAACAGCGTGGACAAGGTAAGTACAAACTGTGGCGCACTATCGAAATAGGCAATCAACAGATAGCCCATCAAGACAAAAACGGCACCATAAAACATCGCATCGGCCGGCGCGCGGCGCAGGTCCTTCACGCCCTGCTGCAGCCAGACCATGGTTTGGGAAACTTCAACATGATGAACAACCGGGTGTTCCCGGGATGAGCCGTGGGTGATGTCCATGACGAATCCCCTTCTGGTGGTGGGTGGGTAAACCAGACAGTTAATTCTTTATAAGCTACTGATTGCAAAATACAAATTGCAAATCAATGCTGTCAGACCACAGCGCGCGGCAACTGGTACAATACGGGCCTGCTTGAACCAGATACAAGGAACACAAGATGAGCGAATTGATCATTGAAGACCTGACCGTGGGCGAAGGTGCCGAAGCTGTCGCCGGCCAGGAAGTGACTGTGCATTACACCGGCTGGCTGACCAATGGCAGCAAGTTCGACTCCAGCAAAGACCGCTTCCAGCCCTTCAGCTTTCCGCTGGGTGCCGGCCATGTGATCAAGGGCTGGGATCAGGGCGTCGTTGGCATGAAGGTAGGTGGCAAGCGCAAGCTGACCATTCCGGCAGAACTCGGTTATGGCGCACGTGGCGCCGGTGGCGTGATTCCGCCCAATGCCACCCTGGTATTTGAAGTGGAACTGCTGCAGGTGGGCTGATCCGGCTTCTGTGCATGAAAAAAGCCACCGTCGCGGTGGCTTTTTCATTTGGCAGCCCGGCTCATTTTTTCAGGCCGGAATCCTCACAGCATTTCTTGCGCTTGCACAGGTAGAGAATCGCCAGACCAGCCAGTAATACTCCGACCACGGAAAGAATACCCATCTGGCCACGATGCACCATGTGCATCAGCCATTCGCGTTGCGTGGCACCGTAATGACCCAGGTAAACCCACACCGGCACGGAAATCAGCGCGGCAAAGCCATCCATCAGCAAGAAACGCCAATAGGGCACGCGCCGTGTCATGCCAGCGGTAATGAAGATGGGGGAACGCAAGCCGGGCAGGAAACGGGCAACGAACAGCACCCAGGTACCGTATTTTTCAAACTTTTCCTGCACAGCTTCAAAACGTTCGGGCGTCAGGATGCGGGCGATGGGACGGAAACGCTGCACCTTGTGGCCATAGAAACGCCCCGCAGCAAACATGATGCCGTCACCAGCCAGAACCCCGGCCATCCCCACCATAAACATGATATCGACATCAGCATAGCCAAGGCCGGAAATGATGCCACCAGCCACCAGCGTGATGTCTTCCGGAATCGGAACACCGAAACCACACACCAGCAATACGGTAAAGACAGCCACATAACCGTAACCGGTAAAGAAATCGAGAAGTATCTGCAGTATGTCCATAGTGCTCCGCCGACCGGCACAGTCTTGTCCTGTCACAAGATTTGGCCACGGGCTGATTGTCCGAGTGCATGATCGGGCGCTTATAATAGCACACCTCGACCTTATCCTTTCTTGACATGACACGCCCCATACGGGTGGAAATCAATCATTCCGCCCTGCGCCATAACTATCTGCATTCCCGTCAACAAGCTGCAGGCCGTGCTGCACTGGCCGTCATCAAGGCTGACGCCTATGGCCACGGCGCACTTGGCAGCGCCCTTGCCCTGGCTGACATTGCCGACGGATTTGCCCTACTCAATATCGAAGATGCCATCGCCCTGCGCAAGGCGGGCATCCAGCAGCCGATTACCCTGCTGGAAGGACCATTCGACCGGACCGAAGTGGAGGCCATGGCAGAATACCGCATTGCCGGTGCCATTCACTCCCCTCACCAGATTGCCTGGTTACAGGAAGGTTCCCTGCCACAGCCGGTGGAAGTGTGGCTCAAGATCAACAGCGGCATGAACCGGCTGGGTTTCCGCCCGGAACAGGCCAGCCACGTGATGCAGCAACTGCGTGCATTGCCGCAAGTGAAACTGAGCACCATCATGACGCATTTCGCCACTGCCGATGACGATCGTGGCGTAGCCACGCAGTGGCAGCGCTTTGCCCCCGTGGCCACCGCCAGTGGCCTGGCCATCAGCGCCGCCAATTCCGCGGCCGTCTTCCGCCATCCGCACACCCATGGCGCCATCGTCCGCCCCGGCATCACCCTGTATGGCTGCTCGCCCTTTGCCGACTGTCATGGCGCAGCGCTGGGCCTGCAAACCACCATGACGCTGAGCGCGGACATCATTGCCATCCAGCAACTGCAAGCAGGCGAGGGCGTGGGATACGGCATTCAGTTTCAGGCCGACCGACCGATGCGGATAGGCATTGTCGCCTGTGGCTATGCCGACGGTTACCCGCGCATTGCCGCCAATGGCACTCCGGTGATGGTGGCAGGCCAGCGCAGCGGCACTGTGGGACGGGTTTCCATGGATATGCTGGTGGTGGACCTGACGCACATTCCTGCTGCCACCATCGGTAGCCGGGTGGAGCTGTGGGGGCCAAACATCGCGATCGAAGCAGTGGCTGCGGCTGCCGGCACCATTGGCTATGAGCTGATGTGCGCCATTGCCCCGCGCGTGCCGCGCCTGCCCACCTGAACCAATCGCTCACCACAATAAAAAAAGCCGCTGCATCGTGCAGCGGCTTTTTTTATTGTGCCAGGACTGAATCAGGCCACGCGCTCTATAGTGGCGGCAATCTCTTTGGCCCATTTTTCCGACAAACTGCGGTCATTGGCTTCTACCATCACCCGCACCACCGGCTCGGTACCTGAAGGACGCAATACCACGCGGCCAATCCCGCTCAAGGCAGCTTCCGCGGCAGCCAGCGCCTCGGCAGAGGCTGCTTTCCAGTCGCAGCCATTGTGGCGCACATTGATCATGGTTTGCGGGAACGGCGTCCAATCGCTGCAGGCCTCTTCCAGGCTGATGCCCAGTTCGGCCAGGCTGGCCAGCACCTGCAAGCTGGAGATGATGCCATCGCCGGTAGTGTGCTTGTCCAGGCACAGGATGTGTCCCGATGCCTCGCCGCCCACCTGCCAGCCATTGGCATGCAGCATTTCCAGCACATAGCGGTCGCCCACCTTGGCGCGGCCAAAGGCCACGCCCAGCTTGTTGAGCGCCAGCTCCATGGCCATATTGGTCATGACGGTGCCGACCACACCACCCTTCAACTCACCACGAGCGGCACGTGCCTTGGCAATCACATAAATCAGCTGGTCGCCGTCGTACACCTTGCCATGCCTGTCCACCATGATCAGGCGGTCACCGTCGCCATCCAGCGAGATGCCATAGTCGGCATGGTGCTCCAGAACGGCTACCTGCAAGGTCTTGGGATAAGTCGCGCCCACCTTGTCGTTGATGTTGTAGCCATCAGGTTCACCACCGATCACCACCAGCTCGGCACCCAGTTCATGGAACACCTTGGGTGCGATGTGATAGGTGGCACCATTTGCACAATCCACCACCAGCTTCAAGTGCTTCAGGTTTCGCTCGCCCGGGAAGGTACTCTTGCAGAATTCGATGTAACGCTCTGCAGCACCGGAAATACGGCGGGCACGCCCCAGCTCGGCCGAGCTGTTGGTCGTCATAGGCTGTTCCAGCATGGCCTCGATTTCCAGCTCCAATGCGTCATCCAGCTTTTTGCCGCCTTCGGCAAAAAACTTGATGCCATTATCCTGATAGGGGTTGTGCGATGCCGAAATCACCACGCCGGCCTCCAGCCGCAGCGCGCGGGTGAGGTAGGCAATGCCCGGGGTGGGCAGCGGGCCGGTCAGCAGCACATTGACGCCAGCCGCAGTAAAACCGGCCTGCAAGGCTGCTTCCAGCATGTAACCGGAAATACGGGTGTCCTTGCCAACCAGCACCGTCGGACGGTGCTCCTTGTCGTGGTCCACCAGCACTCGCCCAGCCGCATGGCCTAGCTTGAGGACAAAATCAGGGGTGATGGGAAATTGCCCTACTTCACCACGTACACCATCCGTACCAAAATATTTACGACTCATTTCTTCATCCTAGTCACGTTGCTGTAGCACCTGGCCAGCAACGGGTAGCTACGGTAATAACCTTGGCGCCAGCCCTGTATTGTACCTGCCCGCCCTGTTAGCTCGGCAAGTCCCTATTATGCAAAAAAGGTAAGACAGCCTTGCGAATCAAGCGGTATACGGTTGCAACGCCGCCCAGACTTCCAATGCCTGCCGGCTGGCTTTGACATCGTGCACCCGCACGATTTTGGCACCGCCTTGCAAGGACAACAGCGCCACAGCGACGCTGGCACCAAGTCGTTCTGATGGAATGGCCTCACCGGTGATGGCACCCAGCATGGACTTGCGCGACAGACCTACCAGCAACGGAATGCCGCTGATAGCCTCGATACGCTGCAGTCCTGCCAGCAATTGCAGGTTATGTTCCAGTGTCTTGCCGAAACCGAAGCCAGGATCAATCAGCAAACGCTCAGCGGTAATGCCCGCATCACGACACAACTGCACGCGACGTTGCAGATATTGGCCGACCTCCTCCACCACATCCTCATACACAGGCGCCTGCTGCATGGTGTCCGGGTTGCCTTGCTTGTGCATCAGGCACAGTGCCACCTGTGATGCAGCCACGGCCTCCACTGCACCCTGGTCTTCCAGTGCGGAGACGTCATTGATCAGGTCCACAGCGCCCAGTTGCAAGGCCGCCTGCATGACCGCAGTACGACGGGTATCGAGCGACAGCGGAGCGCCGATATCCTTGAGTTTTTCCAGTACCGGCAACACCCGGTCCATTTCTTCTTGCACACTGACTTCCGGCGCACCGGGACGGGTGGATTCGCCACCAATATCCAGAATGGCCGCGCCATCTGCCCGCATGGCTTGCGCGCGCTGCAATGCAGTGTCCAGCGTATTGTAGCGGCCGCCATCAGAGAAGGAATCGGGGGTGACATTGAGGATGCCCATGATCATGGGCCGGGATAGATCGAGCTTGTAGCGCCCGCATTGAAGCAATTGCATCGAATGTTCTGCCAGATAAATGCAAAACAGGGTGACAGCCTGCGCTATCACCCTGTGGGAACCGGTTATCAGAGTTCCTGAGCCGGGGTGGATGTCGGTTCTACCGGAGCGGCTTCAACGGCCTTTTCCTCCGGCTTGGCCGGGAAACCACTACCCGGTTTGGGCGGACGCGGCGGTTTGCCATCCATGATGTCGTTGATCTGCTCTGCGTCGATGGTTTCCCATTCCAGCAGGGCCGCGGTCATGGCCTCCACCTTGTCGCGGTTCTCGTCCAGCAGTCGACGAGCCAGAGCATATTGCTCGTCGATGATGCGGCGAATTTCACTGTCTACCTGCTGCATGGTGGCTTCGGACATGTTCTTGTGGGTGGTGACAGAGCGACCGAGGAATACCTCGCCTTCATTGTCGCCATACACCATCGGACCCAGCTTGTCGGACATGCCGTAGCGCGTCACCATGTCACGTGCCATCTGGGTGGCACGCTCGAAGTCGTTGGAAGCGCCGGTGGTCATCTGGTTCATGAACAGCTCTTCGGCGATACGGCCGCCAAACAGGATGGCCAGACGATCCAGCAGATAGCCACGATCATAAGCAAAGCGGTCTTGCTCCGGCAGCTGCATGGTCACACCCAGCGCACGACCGCGCGGGATGATGGTGACCTTGTGCACCGGGTCGGACTTGGGCAGCAGCTTGGCCACTACGGCATGGCCGGATTCGTGGTAAGCGGTATTGCGCTTTTCTTCCTCGGTCATCACCATGCTGCGGCGCTCGGCACCCATCATGATCTTGTCCTTGGCCGACTCGAAGTCCAGCATGTCCACCAGACGCTTGCTGCGACGGGCAGCAAACAGCGCGGCTTCATTCACCAGGTTGGCCAGATCTGCACCGGAGAAACCCGGTGTGCCACGGGCGATGATGGAGGCTTCCACATCAGCAGCAATCGGCACCTTGCGCATGTGTACGGACAGAATCTGTTCACGGCCACGGATATCCGGCAGCGGTACCACCACCTGACGGTCGAAACGACCAGGACGCTGCAAGGCAGGGTCCAGCACGTCTGGACGGTTGGTCGCAGCAATAACAATGACGGTCTGGTTGGTTTCGAAACCATCCATTTCAACCAGCAGCTGGTTCAGTGTCTGTTCGCGTTCGTCGTTACCGCCACCCAGACCTGCGCCACGCTGGCGACCTACCGCATCGATTTCGTCGATGAAGATGATGCAAGGCGAGTTCTTCTTGGCCTGCTCGAACATGTCGCGGACACGGGCAGCACCCACGCCGACAAACATTTCGACAAAGTCAGAACCGGAAATGCTGAAGAACGGTACCTTGGCTTCACCGGCGATAGCCTTGGCCAGCAGGGTTTTACCAGTACCCGGCGAGCCACACAGCAGGATGCCACGCGGAATGCGGCCACCCAGGCTCTGGTAGCGGGAAGGGTCGCGCAGGTAGTCGACAATTTCCTTCACCTCTTCCTTGGCTTCATCGCAGCCGGCGACATCCGCAAAGGTCACGGTGTTGGTGTCCTGGTCCAGCATGCGCGCCTTGCTCTTGCCGAAGGAGAAGGCACCACCCTTGCCGCCACCCTGCATCTGGCGCATGAAGAATACCCACACGCCGATGAGCAGCAGCATCGGGAACCAACTGATGAAGATGCTCATCAGCATGGACGGTTCCTCTTCCGGCTTGGCCGAGAAGCGGACGTTGTTCTTGATCAGGTCTTCAACCAGTTGCGGATCGTAGGGCGCATAGGTGGCAAATGCCGAACCGTCGGTACGCTTGCCTTTCAGCCACTGGCCACGCAGCGGATGGCCCTCGATGCTCAGGGATTGCACCTTGCCGGATTCGACATCGCTGATGAATTGCGAGTATTCGATCTGGTTCTGGGCATCCTGACGTTTGTTGAACTGATTGAATACAGTCATCAGTACCAGACCGATGATGACCCAGATGGCGATGTTTTTGCCGATATTGTTCACGAGTAGCGGACTCCTCTGTGCCCTGACTTTACGGTTGCGTATTGCATTGGAATGAATTGTAAACCCCGAGGGGGCATATGTCAGCGTCGGCCCTTGCCCAGCAGGTAAATTTCGCTGGAGCGGTCACGCGAAGCCTTGGGTTTGCGGGTAAGCACCTCGTCAAACAGGTCTCGCATGGACTGCAGGTAGGGCTGGAAATCGCTGCCCTGGAACACTTTGACGAGAAAACAGCCGCCAGGTTTCAGATGATCACGTGCAAATTCGAGCGCCAGCTCACACAGCAAAAAGCTTCTGGCCTGATCCATGGCACTCATTCCTGAGATATTGGGTGCCATGTCGGAAATTACAAGGTCCAGCGCACGGCCGTCCAGCAGATCGACAAACTGGGCCAGCACTTCGTCTTCGCGGAAGTCGCCCTGGATGAAGTCAACATCGGCAATCGGATTCATCGGCAGGATATCCAGCGCAAACACCTTGCCCTGCGGCCCGACGATGCGGGCAGCTACCTGCGACCAGCTGCCCGGAGCACTACCAAGATCAGCCAGTACCGTGCCCGGGCGGATCAGTTTGTCTTTCTCGTTGATTTCCAGCAGCTTGTACGCTGCCCGTGCCCGGTAGCCATCTTTCTTGGCCATCTGTACATACTGGTCGTTAACATGTTCGCGCAGCCAGGTATTGCTGCTGGTACTTCTTGCCATGAGTCGTTTCCTGCCGTTTCACTCAGCACAGCCATGCTGGCTATCCTGTTGTTTTTCAGTCTGTTTGTGACCAGAGTTTGGGCTATGGGCCAAACTCTAGTAGAATCCCGTTTTGCTTTGAAACCAAGCCTGTCCAATGAAAATCGAACTGCAACCATTCCAGCGCCAGCACCTCAAGGGCCTGGCTCAGACTCTCAACCCGGTCGTGATGATCGGCAACAACGGCCTGAGCGAGTCCGTACTGCGCGAAATCGCCATGAGCCTGGATGCCCATGAACTGATCAAGATCCGCGTTCAGGGTGATGACCGCGCGGCACGCATTGCGCTCTACGAGCAAATTTGCGACGAGCTGGGTGCGGCACCGGTGCAGCATATCGGCAAATTGCTGGTGCTGTGGCGCCCCAGCGACAAGCAGCGCATTGTTCTGCCCAAGAACAAGAAAGCGCTGAAGATTGCTTCCCAATCCTGATACTGCCCTTGGGCGGTATAGCAAAAGCGGTGGCTTGCCACCGCTTTTATTTTGCCTGCACCTTATTGTGGACAGGCCACTTGCAGTATCACAAGGTCAGTCCCGTCGCAGGATGTAGGCCAGCCCCATCAGGCTCTGTACCAGATAGATCAGGCTGGAAATGGCATGCCAGGTAGCGAAACCGCCGCCAAACAGGCCTTCTGCCGCGTGGTTCATCTGCAGTTTGAGCGCCGCAATGATGGGCGTCACGGCAAAATGGTTGATCACGGTACACAGCAGCATGCCGACAATCAGCCAGAAGCTGGCTTCCTTCATGCCACGCACGCCATTGCGCCATACCGCATCCACCAGCAGGAATACCCCACACACCAGGCCCACCCAGGCGATGGCGGCAAACAGTTTGCCGGCAACCATGCCGGCCGTCACGGTATCCAGTGAGCGGAACAATACCGGGGCCACAATGATGCCGATCACCCAAAGTCCACCGATCCAGAAGGTTCTGGCTATCGCTCGCAATCCGTCCATGCGTGCTCCCTGACTCCACAGCAAAAACGCGCGAAAGCGCGCGTTTGGTTTGTCTGCTTTAGATGTATTTGACGTCCAGCACTTCGTATTCGCGAATGCCGCCCGGGGCCACCACTTCGGCCACGTCGCCGCTTTCCTTGCCGATCAGCGCACGGGCAATCGGCGAATTGACCGACACCTTGCACAGCTTGATGTCGGCTTCATCGTCGCCCACGATCTGGTAGGTCACCTGGTCTTCGGTTTCCAGATCCATCAGCTCGACGGTGGCACCAAACACCACGCGGCCATCAGCGTCCAGTTCGGCCGGATTGATGATCATGGCATTGGAAATCTTGCCTTCCAGTTCGGCAATACGGCCTTCAACGAAGCCTTGGCGCTCTTTGGCAGCATCGTATTCTGCATTTTCGGACAGATCGCCATGCGACCGTGCCTCGGCAATCGCTTCGATCACCGCCGGGCGCTCCACGCTCTTCAGGCGTTGCAGTTCTTCTTTGAGAAGTTCGGCGCCACGCAGCGTCAACGGGACTTTGTTCATTCGGGTGCTCTCCTGAGGCGGTACCCCCGCCGTCATCAAAAACACAAGCCGCCGTACGAGACGGCGGCTTGGCTGTTGCAGTTCAATGTCTGGATTGTAACGGCAAATCGTCCGCGGTTCAAAGCTTCAACGCACAACTTGCCGTCACATTCCGACAGTCCACCACATCAAGGCTTGATGGAGGCGTGCAGTTCCTGAACGCTGTAGACATCAAACTCTTCCACATGGGCCATGCCCACGCACACTGCCTTGGCACCGGCCAGGGTGGTGTACTGCGGAATGCGCGCCTGCAGGGCACTGCGGCGGATGGAATGGCTGTCCTGAATGGCCTGACGCTTTTCGTCCACGGTGTTGACCAGCACGTCGATTTCGCCGTTCTTGATCATGTCGACGATGTGCGGACGGCCTTCGTTCACCTTGTTGACCACCTGCACCACGATGCCTGCTTCGGCCAGGGTCTTGGCAGTGCCGCGCGTTGCGCAGACGCCAAAGCCCAGACGTTGCAGCTCGCGTGCCACGTCAACCGCGCCGTTCTTGTCGGACTGACGTACCGACAGGAACACCTTGCCGGTGCGCGGCAGCTTGTCGCCGGCGGCCAGCTGGCTCTTGACGAAGGCTTCGGCAAAGCTCTTGCCCACGCCCATCACTTCACCGGTGGACTTCATTTCCGGTCCCAGGATGGTGTCCACGCCCGGGAACTTGATGAAGGGGAATACGGCTTCCTTCACTGCGTAGTACGGCGGGATCACTTCCTTGGTGAAGCCCTGCTCGGCCAGGCTGATGCCGGCCATGGCACGGGCGGCAATCTTGGCCAGCGGAGCGCCGGTCACTTTAGACACAAACGGTACAGTACGCGATGCACGCGGGTTCACTTCCAGCACGAAGATGGTGTCGCCCTGGATGGCGAACTGCACATTCATCAGGCCGACCACGTTCAGCGCACGCGCCATGGCTTCGGTCTGACGACGGATTTCGTCCTGTACGGCCGGGAACAGGCTGTACGGCGGCAGCGAGCAAGCGGAGTCACCGGAGTGCACACCAGCCTGTTCGATATGCTGCATGATGCCGCCGATGACCACGTCCTTGCCGTCGGAGATGCAATCCACGTCCACTTCGATGGCGTCGTTCAGGAAGCGGTCCAGCAGCACCGGGCTGTCGTTGGACACCTTCACCGCTTCGCGCATGTAGCGTTCCAGATCGGCCGGTTCGTGCACGATTTCCATCGCGCGGCCGCCCAGTACGTAGGACGGACGCACCACCAGCGGATAGCCGATTTCCTCGGCCAGCTTCATCGCGTCGGCCGGAGTGCGGGCGGTGCGGTTCGGCGGCTGTTTCAGGCCCAGTTCGTTCAGCAGCTTCTGGAAGCGCTCGCGGTCTTCGGCAGCGTCGATCATGTCCGGCGAGGTGCCGATGATGGACACGCCATTGGCTTCCAGCGCACGCGCCAGTTTCAGCGGGGTCTGGCCGCCGTACTGTACGATCACGCCGAACGGTTTTTCGATGCGGCAGATTTCCAGCACGTCTTCCAGCGTCAGCGGTTCGAAGTACAGACGGTCGGACGTGTCGTAGTCGGTCGATACGGTTTCCGGGTTGCAGTTGACCATGATGGTCTCGAAACCGGATTCGCGCAGCGCCAGCGCTGCATGCACGCAGCAGTAGTCGAATTCGATACCCTGACCGATACGGTTGGGGCCACCACCCAGTACCATGACCTTCTTGCGGTCGGTGGGCTTGGCTTCGCACTCTTCTTCGTAGCTGGAGTACATGTAGGCGGTGGAGGTGGCAAACTCGGCCGCGCAGGTATCCACACGCTTGTACACCGGATGCAGGCCCAGCGCCCAGCGCTTGGCACGCACGGCAGCCTGGTCGGTATTCAGCAGCTCGCCCAGGCGACGGTCGGAGAAGCCCTTGCGCTTCAGGCGACGCAGTTCGTCAAAGCCCAGTTCTTCCACCTTGCGGCCGGCCAGGGCTTTTTCTTCGCCCACGATGTCTTCGATCTGGGCCAGGAACCACGGGTCGATCTTGCTCAGCGCAAACACGTCGTCACGGCTCATGCCCACGCGGAAGGCATCGGCCACGTACAGGATACGTTCCGGTCCCGGGGTGCTGACTTCGTGACGGATGGTTTCTTCGTTGGTGGTGACCGGATTGAAGCCGGACAGGCCGGTTTCCAGGCCACGCAGCGCCTTGTGCATGGATTCCTGCAGGGTGCGGCCCATGGCCATCACTTCGCCCACCGACTTCATCTGGGTGGTCAGGCGGTTATCGGCCTGCGGGAATTTTTCGAAGGCGAAACGCGGAATCTTGGTAACCACGTAGTCGATGGACGGTTCGAACGAAGCCGGGGTGGCACCGCCGGTGATGTCGTTCTTCAGTTCGTCCAGGGTGTAACCCACGGCCAGCTTGGCGGCAACCTTGGCAATCGGGAAACCGGTGGCCTTGGAGGCCAGTGCCGAGGAACGCGATACACGCGGGTTCATCTCGATCACGATCATTTCGCCGTTCACCGGATTGGTGGCGAACTGCACGTTGGAACCGCCGGTGTCCACGCCGATTTCACGGAGTACCGCGATCGATGCATTACGCATGATCTGGTATTCCTTGTCGGTGAGGGTCTGTGCCGGGGCCACGGTGATGGAGTCACCGGTGTGCACGCCCATCGGGTCGAAGTTCTCGATGGAGCAGATGATGATGCAGTTGTCTTTCTTGTCGCGCACCACTTCCATTTCGTACTCTTTCCAGCCGAGTACGGACTGCTCGATCAGCAGTTCATGGGTGGGAGACGCTTCAAAACCGCGCTCGCAGATCGCCAGGAATTCTTCCTTGTTGTAGGCGATGCCGCCACCGGAGCCGCCCATGGTGAAGGACGGACGAATCAGCGTAGGGAAGCCTACCTTGGATTGCGCGTCCAGCGACTCTTCCATGGTGTGGCAGACGAAGGACAGCGGGCAGGACAGGCCGATCTTGGCCATGGCTTCCTTGAAGCGGCCACGGTCTTCGGCCTTGTCGATGGCGTCTTCGGTGGCACCGATCAGCTCGACGTTGTATTTTTCCAGCACGCCGTGCTTGGCCAGGTCCAGCGCACAGTTCAGTGCGGTCTGGCCGCCCATGGTGGGCAGAATGGCGTCCGGGCGTTCCTTGGCAATGATTTTTTCCAGAACAGGCCAGGTAATGGGTTCGATGTAGGTGACATCGGCCATGTTCGGGTCGGTCATGATGGTGGCCGGATTGGAGTTCACCAGGATGACTTTGTAACCTTCTTCACGCAGGGCCTTGCAGGCCTGTGCGCCGGAGTAGTCAAACTCGCAGGCCTGGCCAATCACAATGGGGCCAGCGCCGATGATGAGAATACTCTTGAGGTCGGTACGTTTCGGCATGTTATCGCTCAGTCAATTTCAATTGTTCAGTTCAGGCTGGCTGCCGCCAGTTTGGCCCCGAAGCCCAGAAACAGCGCGCCCACTCCGCCAGACATGACAGAGGACAGTTTGCGGCGGCGACGGAAGGCTTCGGCCAGTCTTGCTCCGGACACGATGATGGTGGCCAGATACAGGGCACTGCACAACTGCAGCAGCGTGCCCAGCGCAAGAAAGGTCAGCACCGGGTGCGGATAGGCCGGGTCGACGAATTGCACGAAGAAAGACACGAAGAACAAGATGGCCTTGGGGTTCATCAGGCTGATGACCAGCGCCTTGACGAAGGGACGGCTGGCGTCCACTTCGCGGCGCGCTTCCGGCGCAGCAGCATCCCCGCGGGAAGCATTGCGCCAGGCACGCCAGGCGCCACGCAGCATCTGCAGCCCTAGCCAGGTCAGGTAAGCACCGCCGGCGTACTTGACCATGGCAAACAGGGCCGGATTGGCCTTGAGCACCCCTGCCGCCCCTGTGGCGGCCAGCGTCATCAGGATGGCATCACCGGTAAATACCCCGCAGGCACCCACAAAGCCGCGACGGATGCCGCGCTGTGCCGCCACCGACAGCACATACATGGAGTTGGGGCCTGGCAGCAGCACGATGATGATGGTGCCGATCAGGTAGGTGGTGATATCGGTAATGCCCAGCATGCTTGTTCTCCGTATGCTCCGTTTACTTCGCCTGGCTCATCGCCGTGATGAAGCGGTCAAACAGATAGGCCACGTCTTCCGGGCCTGGGCTCGCTTCCGGGTGACCCTGGAAGGAGAAGGCCGGACGGTCGGTCAGCGCAATGCCCTGTACGGTCTGGTCGAACAGACTGCGATGGGTCACACGCACATTGGCCGGCAGGGTGGATTCGTCCACCTGGAAGCCGTGGTTCTGACTAGTGATCATCACGCGGCCGCTGTCCAGATCCTGCACCGGATGGTTGGCACCGTGGTGGCCGAACTTCATCTTGCTGGTCTTGGCACCGGTGGCCAGACCCAGCAGCTGGTGACCCAGGCAGATGCCGAATACCGGCAGACGGGTTTCCAGGATTTCGCGGATGGCAGCGATGGCGTAGTCGCACGGCTCCGGATCGCCAGGGCCGTTGGACAGGAACACACCATCCGGATTCAGCGCCAGCACGTCCTTGGCCGGCGTCTGCGCCGGCACCACGGTCAGCTTGCAGCCGCGTTCGGCCAGCATGCGCAGGATGTTGTGCTTCACGCCGAAGTCGTAAGCCACCACATGGAACGGGGTTTGGGCCTGCTCGCTGTAGCCGCTGCCCAGTTTCCATTCGCCCAGCTTCCACTGGTAGGACTCGGTGCAGCTCACTACCTTGGCCAGATCCTGACCGGCCATGGAACCGAAACCGCGTGCCAGTTCCAGTGCGCGGGCTTCGTCCAGATCGGCACCGGCCATGATGCAGCCGGCCTGTGCGCCTTTTTCACGCAGGATGCGGGTCAGGCGGCGGGTGTCGATATCGGCAATGGCCACGACATTGTTCTTGGCCAGGTAGTCGGACAGCGAATCTTCCGCGCGGAAGTTGCTGTGCAGCAGCGGCAGATCACGAATGATCAGACCGGATGCGAAAACGGCGCGGGATTCGGTATCTTCCGAATTCGCGCCGACATTACCGATGTGGGGATAAGTCAGGGTGACGATTTGTTTGGTGTAGGAGGGATCGGTGAGGATTTCCTGATACCCGGTCATGGCGGTATTGAATACCACTTCGCCGACCGTATGGCCGGTGGCTCCGATGGCACTGCCCTTGAAGAGGGTACCGTCAGCCAAGACGAGGATCGCTGGTACGGTTGACACTGACTAGCTCCTGTTGCGTTTCGCTTGTATGTTTTTGCGGATTTTTATGTGAATAACGGGACACGACGTTTTGCGCCTGTCCCGTTTGGTTAAACCTTACCATCATACCGCTTTCGGCCAGTTGAAACAAGTCACAAGCACCTGTTTTTGCATCACTTCCTGATTTGTCCTGCCTTGTTTCCAATACTTTTACATAAAGAAACAGCCACCCGCAGGTGGCTGTTCAGCACCATAAAACGCAAGATCAGAACAGGGTATCGTCCAGTTCCAGCACGCTGTCAGCCCCGTCAACAATGGCTGCGGCCAGGCCGCCAACCTGCGGCAGCAGGTGCTCGGCAAAGAAGCGGGCGGTGGTGATCTTGGCCTTGAGGAAATCCTCGTCCACACCATCTTCACCCAGCTTTTCGCGTGCGATCAGCGCGGTGCGGCCCAGCTGCCAGCCACCCAGCACAATGCCCATCAGCTTGAGGAAAGGCACCGAACCGGCGGCCGCCAGCTGCGGCTGCGTGCCAAAGCTGCCCAGGATGAAGGCAACGCAGCGCTCAGCCTCGGCAGCAGCCTGCTGCAGATTGCGCGCCATGCTGGCATAACCGGCAGCCGCCAGCTTGTCGGCAGTCGCTCGCGCCTCTTCCAGCAGCGCACGGGCCGTCGCGCCGCCTTCGCTGAAGGTTTTGCGGCCAATCAGGTCCAGCGCCTGGATGCCGGTGGTACCTTCGTAAATGGCGGTAATGCGCGCATCGCGGTAGTACTGGGCCACGCCGGTTTCCTCGATAAAGCCCATGCCGCCATGTACTTGCACCGCCAGGCTAGTCAGCTCGTTGGCCTGCTCGGTATTCCAGCCCTTGACGATGGGGATGAGGAAGTTCACCAGCGCCTGATTGCGCGCGGCTTCGCTGGCCACCGGGTGGCGCGAGGCGCGGTCCAGTGCCGCAGCGGTGTAGAAGGCCAAGGCACGCTGGGCTTCGATCTGGCTGCGCATGGTCATCAGCATGCGACGGATGTCCGGGTGCTTGATGATGGCCACACCAGCCGGGTCGGGCGAGCCAATGGCGCGGCTTTGCACGCGGTCACGCGCATACTCGACCGCCTTCTGGTAAGCGCGCTCGGATACCGACATGCCTTCCACCCCCACCCCGAGACGGGCGTGGTTCATCATGGTGAACATATAGCCCAGGCCCTTGTTGGCTTCGCCCACCAGATAGCCGACCGCACCACCGTTATCGCCAAAGCTCATCACCGCTGTCGGGCTGCCATGAATGCCCAGCTTGTGTTCCAGCGAGACGCAACGCACGTCGTTACGCGCACCCAGGCTGCCATCGACATTGACCAGGAACTTGGGCACGATGAACAGGGAAATGCCCTTCACCCCGGCCGGTGCATCCGGCAGGCGGGCCAGCACCAGATGGACGATGTTGTCGGCCATGTCGTGCTCACCCCAGGTGATGAAAATCTTCTGGCCGGTCACCAGATAGCTGCCATCCGCCTGCGGTACGGCACGCGAGCGCACCTGGGCCAGGTCGGAACCGGCCTGCGGCTCGGTCAGGTTCATGGTGCCGGTCCATTCGCCACTGGACATGCGCGGCAGGTAAACCGCCTTCAATTCTTCCGAGGCATGGTGGTGAATCGCCTCCACCGCACCCAGCGTCAGCAGCGGTGCCAGCGAAAAGGCCAGATTGGATGAGCACCACATTTCTTCGGCAGCAATCGCCACCAGCGCCGGCATGCCCTGCCCGCCAAAATCAGCCGGAGCACGCAGACCCACCCAACCGGATTCGACATATTGCTGCCAGGCTTCCTTGAAGCCAGGCGCGGCGGTCACTTCGCCGTCCTTCAGCGTGGCACCCTTGTCGCCCTGCTTGTTGATGGGTGCCAGCACGCCTTCGGCAAACTTGGCGGCTTCTTCCAGAATGGCATCCACCAGCTCGACCGAGCAGTCTTCATAACCCGGCAGGCTGCACACCGAGGTCAGTTCGGCCAATTCATTCAGTACAAAACGGATTTCCTTGACTGGCGCGTTATAGATCATGAATCTCTCCTCATTCTTGCTGCACAACAATCGTCGTAGATATGAAAAAACCGGCACGCCGTCTACCTGATGCATGAGCGCACCTTCCCGTTAGCGGGTAACGGGAAAGCTGGCTCCTCCACGAAGCAGACCGGTCGTTGCCGGTTGTTTTTTGTTTTGATCCGGCGGCTATCTTGCCTGCTCGGATGGGGAGGGTCGCCCCTCCCCGCACGCCATTACTTGGACAGCTCGGCCAACAGTTCCGGCACCACGGTGAACAGGTCACCCACGATGCCGTAATCGGCCACCTGGAAGATCGGCGCTTCTTCGTCCTTGTTGATCGCCACGATCACCTTGGAGTCCTTCATGCCGGCCAGATGCTGGATGGCACCGGAAATGCCCACGGCGAAGTACAGTTGCGGCGCAACCACCTTGCCGGTCTGGCCAACCTGGTAGTCGTTCGGTGCGTAGCCGGCATCAACGGCAGCGCGGGAAGCACCCACGGCAGCACCCAGCTTGTCCGCCAGCGGTTCGATCACGGACTTGAACTGCTCTTCCGAACCCAGCGCACGACCACCGGATACGATGATCTTGGCAGCGCCGAGTTCCGGACGATCCGACTTGGTCAGTTCCTGGCCGACAAAGCTGGACAGCTGTGCATCAGCCACAGCAGTCACGCTTTCCACAGCAGCACTGCCACCCTGAGCGGCAGCAGCGTCGAAAGCGGTGGTACGTACGGTGATTACCTTGATGGCATCAGCCGATTGCACGGTAGCCAGCACGTTGCCGGCATACACCGGACGTACGAAGGTGTCAGCGGATTCGATAGCGGTGATTTCGGAAATCTGTGCCACATCCAGCAAGGCAGCCACGCGCGGCAGCAGGTTCTTGCCAAAGGAGCTGGCCGGAGCCAGTACATGGCTGTAGCCCTTGGCCACTTCCACCACCAGGGCGGACAGCGACTCTGCCAGACCATGGGCGTACTGGGCGGCATCAGCCAGCAGTACCTTGGCCACACCAGCCACGCTCTTGGCCGCATCGGCAGCAGCAGCGGCGTTGTGGCCGGCCACCAGTACATGCACTTCGCCCAGCTTGGCTGCGGCGGTTACGGTATTCAGGGTGCCTGCTTTCAGGCTCTGGTTGTCGTGTTCAGCGATAACGAGAATGGCCATGGCTTACAGCACCTTTGCGTCGTTTTTCAGTTTGGCTACCAGCTCGGCAGCATTGGCTACCTTGATGCCGGCAGAGCGCTTGGCCGGTTCGGCCACTTTCAGCGTTTTCAGGCGCGGCGTGACGTCCACACCCAGGTCGGCCGGGCTGGTCTTGTCCAGCGGCTTCTTCTTGGCGGCCATGATGTTGGGCAGCTTGATGAAGCGCGGCTCGTTCAGGCGCAGGTCGGCGGTAACAACGGCCGGCAGACGCAGCTTGACGGTTTCCAGGCCACCGTCGATTTCGCGGATCACGTCCACGGTTTCGGCAGCGACATCCACCTTGGAGGCGAAGGTGCCTTGTGCCCAGCCCAGCAAGGCAGCAGCCATCTGGCCGGTCTGGTTGGCATCATCGTCAATGGCTTGCTTGCCGACGATCAGCAGCTGCGGCTGTTCCTTGTCAGCAACGGCTTTCAGCAGCTTGGCCACGGCCAGGGGCTGCAGTTCGGTTTCGGTTTCCACCAGGATGGCGCGGTCGGCACCCATGGCCAGGGCGGTGCGCAGGGTTTCCTCGCACTGCTTGACACCCATGGACACGACCACGATTTCGCTGGCCTTGCCGGCTTCTTTCAGACGGACGGCTTCTTCTACCGCGATTTCGTCAAAGGGGTTCATCGACATCTTGACGTTGGCGATATCCACATCAGAACCGTCGGCCTTTACGCGAACCTTCACGTTGTAATCGACAACGCGTTTAACAGCGACTAGAACTTTCATATTCCTCCAGCGAATAGCTCTCTGGGTTAATCGAACTGGGAAGGGACTTGCTACCGTGGTGTTTCCCGATTATGCCCTAACGCTTTTTCAAACGAGCGTTTGGTTGATTATTTGTGTGTGACACGTAGCAAAAAAACAACTGATTGCAGATACTACGTCATTTCCGCTTAATTTGCATTTCGTCTGCCGCATGGCACAATGCAGTGCAACAATTTCAACGTCATAGCCGGAGAATCATGCATGACTGTCTACTTTGAAGATATCAAGGTTGGCGACTCGGCCGAGTACGCCAAAACCATCACCGAAGCCGATATCCTGATGTTTGCCGCGGTCTCCGGTGATGACAACCCGGTGCACATCAACCAGGAATATGCCGAAACCACACCGTTCCAGACCCGCATTGCCCACGGCATGCTGACCGCCAGCCTGATCTCCACCGTGGTGGGCACCAAGCTGCCCGGCAACGGCACCATCTACCTGTCGCAATCCACACGTTTCAAGGCACCGGTGCGTATTGGTCAGACTGTCACCGCCCGCGCCACCGTGGTGGAAATTTTCCCGGACAAAAAGCGTGTGAAGCTGGCCACCCAATGCCTGGTGCAAGGCAAGGTGGTGCTGGATGGTGAGTCGCTGGTGATTGCACCAAGCCGAGCCGAATAAGGATGAAAACAGCTTTGCAGGTAGTGGCCCTGACCGATGAGCAGGGCCATGTCATTGCACCGGAGCTGCTGGCCAGCTGTAGCCAGCTGCATCATCAGCTGCGTCCCATGCTGCCCGTGGACGGTGCTGCATATGCAGCAAAAATGCAACGGGTGTGCAGCTACGGTGCCCGTATGGTTGCAGCGGTGGACAGCGAGGGCCGCCCTTTGGGCCTGGCCCTGTTCCGGGTATATGAAAATACCTACGAGGACCTGCGGCTTTATATTGACGACCTGGTCAGTGACGAAGCACATCGCTCACGCGGCATCGGCAGCCTGTTGCTGGACTGGTGTGCAACAGAAGCCCGTCGGCTGGGATGTGGCTATCAGGTGCTGGATTCCGGCACCTGGCGCACCGAAGCCCACCGCCTGTACTTCCGCCAGGGCTTCAGCATTTCCTCGTTTCACTTCACCAAGCCATTGAAGTAAACATTGGAGCAATCCGGGCCGTAGCCATGCCACAAGGGAGCACAAGCTCCCTTTTCTTATTTGGCTTGTGGTTGGCGCTGATGCTGGCAAGCCAGAGCCCAGCGCACCGGTTCGGCCACCAGTTCATCCGGGTAATCCTGCCGCTGCTGCAAAGCAGCCACGATGTCCGGATCATACGGCGCATTACCCAACCCCACGGCCAGATTGGAGAGCCATTTGGCATAGCCGATACGGTATATCGAGCTGCCGGCCAGTTTTTCCTTGAACATGGCCTCGCTCCAGCCAAACAACTCCAGCAGGCTGACCTGATCCAGACCATGCCGCACGGCAAAGTCCGGCTCGCGGGTATGCACGGAAAAGCGGTTCCACGGACAGGTCAGCTGACAATCGTCACAACCATAGACACGGTTGCCAATCATGGGGCGAAACTCAAGCGGAATGGCCGTTTTCAGCTCGATGGTGAGATAAGAGATGCAGCGGCGCGCATCCACTTTGTAAGGTGCGGTGATGGCCTGTGTCGGACAGACATCGATACAACGGGTGCAACGGCCGCAGTGTTCTGGCTCGGACACATCGGCAGGCAGAGGAAGGTCGGTAAACAACTCGCCCAGAAAATACAGCGAGCCTTGCTCGCGGCTCAACAGCAAGGTGTGCTTGCCGCGCCAGCCAAGGCCGGACTGCGCGGCCAGCGCCACTTCGGCCACCGGCGCACTATCGGTAAACACGCGGTAGCCAAACGGGCCGATATGCTCGGCCACTTTGTCTGCCAGTTTCTGCAAACGTGCCCGCAGCACCTTGTGATAATCCCGCCCCAAGGCATAGCGCGACAGATAGGCAAGTCGGCCATCTGCCAGCACGTCTTCGCTGGCCAGCGCCTCCGCCGGCCAGTAAGGCAGGCGCACGCTGACAATGGACAGGGTGCCGGGTACCAGGTCCGCTGGTTTGACCCGCAGGCTGCCATGCCGGGCCATGTAATCCATCTGGCCATGGCACCCCTCATCCAGCCAGGCCTGTAATTGCACCTCGGCCTGCACTGGCAGCTGGGCCTTGCTGATTCGAGCCGCGGCAAAGCCCAAATCTTGCGCCCAGGCTTTGATTTGCCCGGCCAATTCGGGATAATCCAGTTTTTGATAGGATTTCTCAGTCATATGGTCATGGATGATACCAGCGTTCGCAGTGGCAACCTGCCCGATGAGTCAGCAACCCTTGCGCTTGGCGCGAGCATGGCCACAGCACTGCAGGCAGGTGTAGTCATTTTCCTGCAAGGCGACCTTGGTGCAGGTAAAACCACATTTACCCGTGGCCTGCTGGCTGGCCTGGCCTATCATGGCAAGGTAAAGAGCCCCACCTACACGCTGGTGGAAAGCTACCCGTTTGCCGACTTCACCATCCATCATTTCGACCTGTATCGTTTTGCTGACCCGGAAGAATGGGATGACGCAGGTTTCCGTGATTACTTCGGCAAGGATAGCGTTTGTCTGGTCGAGTGGCCGGACAAGGCCGGTGCTTTGCTACCGCCTGCCGATCTGACACTGGAACTTGAAGTCAGCAACACAGGTCGCACGTATCGTTTAACTGCAAGAACAGAAACCGGACAGTCATGCCTGACTCGACTTTCGACCCCATCCGCCGCCGCCTGATTGGTGCGGCTGCCGCCACTTTCCTGCTTAGCGTCAGCAAGCTGGGCTTTGCCAGCAACAGCCAGGTGGTTGCCATCCGTATCTGGCCGGCATCCAGCTACACCCGCATCACGCTGGAAGCCAGTGACGCCATCAAGTTTAAACAGTTCACCATCAGCAATCCCGACCGGCTGGTGATTGATCTGGAAGGTGTGCAGCTAAACAGCGTGCTGAAAGACATCAGCAGCCAGATTGCCGATGCCGATCCGTATATCAAGACAGCCCGCGCCGGGCAATTCAGTCCGGATACCGTCCGCCTGGTGCTGGAACTCAAAACCGATGTCAAACCGCAGGCTTTCACCCTCAATCCGGTGGCGGAGTACAAACACCGTCTGGTGATCGACCTCTACCCCTCCAGTGGCGCACAAGATGACCCGCTGATGGCCTTGCTCGACGATTACAACAAGGGCAAGCTCACCGAGCCGCCGCCACAGGTAAAGCCGAAGAAAAACGACAGCAACCGCCCCATCGTGGTGATGCTGGACCCAGGCCACGGTGGTGAAGACCCAGGTGCCATCGGCATGAATGGCACTCGCGAAAAAGACATCGTCTTGCGCATCGGCAAGCAGCTGAAGCGCATGATTGATGCCGAGCGCAACATGAAGGCATTCATGACCCGCGAGGAAGACATTTTCATTCCGCTTGGCGTACGCGTGGCCAAGGCGCGCAAGCTGAATGCCGACCTGTTCATTTCCATCCATGCCGATGCCGCGCCCAACCGTAGCGCCCGCGGCTCTTCGGTTTTCGCCTTGTCCGAAAAAGGCGCTTCCAGTGCCTTCGCTAAAACCATGGCCCAGTCTGAAAACAGCTCGGACCTGATTGGCGGGGTGAAGATTGCCAGCAAGGACAAGTTCCTGGCGCATACCTTGCTCGACCTGACCCAGACCGCCACCATCAATGACAGCCTGAAACTGGGCAAGATCATGCTAGGCAAGGTAGGCGGTCTGAACAAGCTGCACAGCTCCCAGGTGGAACAAGCCGGCTTTGCCGTACTCAAGGCACCGGACATTCCGTCCATCCTGGTGGAAACCGCCTTCATCAGCAATCCGGAAGAAGAGCAACGCCTGCTGGACAGCGACTTCCAGCAACAGATGGCCGGCTCTATCCTCAGTGGCGTAAAAACCTACTTCACCCAGGGTGCCGCGCTGGCAGCGCGAGCCTGAGGCAGGAAGAGGACGCAAAAAAGCCCGCTTGAGCGGGCTTTTTTCTTGAATGGATCAGCGGTAGCGCGCCGGATCAATCTCGCTATCCGGGCTTTCCTCCACCGCAGGCACACGGTATGTCTCGTTGGCCCACTCACCCAGATCAATCATCTTGCAGCGCTCGCTGCAAAAGGGACGATACTGACTGGCTGGCTCCCAGCGCACGGCGGCGCCGCAAGTGGGACAGGACACAATACGAACAGCTTGGGACATAAGGCTTAGAACTTGCAGTTGGTCAAAGTGAATTCAACATCCGACTCGGTCTGGCGCGGACGGCTCTCACCGGTGACTGCGCTGACAAAACGGACATTGATGGCATATTTGTTGGCCGAGAGTTCCGGCAGCACGTTCAAGGCCGGATCGTAGGCAATACGAATCATCTGCACCACCTTGCCACCGGACATCTGCTGGAAGGCGCCATTGCGCGCAACATAATGATGCGTCTTGCCACTATCACGCAACAGATGAAGCAGGATGCGCGCAGCCTCGGCCGTCGGCATCAGCGGTGCCGCCCAGCGCCGCATGTCACGACGTCGCTCTTCAGCCGGCTTCTGCTGCCACAAATAGTAGGACGGCAGATCGAACTGGCAAGTCCCGCCGGGAATGCCTGCACGCTGCTTGATCGCCATCAGCCATTCGTTTTCGCGCAGATGCTGGCCGAACTTTCCGGTAATGCCATGCAGCTTTCCGGCAGCCAGCTCGATTTCATCCAGCACCTTGTCCAAGCTGTCTTCCGCCACATTCGGATTTTCGCGCAGCGCTTCGAGCACCTGCTTCTGACGTTCAAGCTCCTGCAGCAAGTCGGCTTTCAGGTCAGCACGGGATGCAGTTTCCAGCAATTCGAACAACACCAGCAATGCCGCATGGTGGTCCATTGCATGGTCTTTGCCCAGAAAATAGGCCAGGCGATCATACAACTGCTCCAGACGCAGCAATGTGCGGGTTCGCTCGGTGACAGGAAACTCGAAACTGATCACAAGACGTCTGCCCTTCTTGGTGGCTTGGAAAATGCCTTGTCACGCGCCGTGGGCAAGGTTTGCAAGATAATACTGGTGTTTGGCCTCGACTTGAAGCTGTAATGCTGCAAGTGTGCCGCCATTATCAATGACATCATCGGCCAGTGCCAGTCTTTGGGCGCGGCTCATTTGCGCTGCCATGATGGCGCGCACCGCTTCAGCAGTCAAACCACTGCGTGCCTGCACACGCTGTAGCTGTAAATCCTCATCACAGTCCACCAGCAGAGTACGCTGCACCAGCGCCCGATATTGCGGACTCTCAAACAGCAAAGGTACAACCAGCACTGCATATGGTGCTGTTGAATTTGCCAGCTGCTGCAGGCTCTGCTCCATGATCAGCGGGTGCAAAATGCCCTCGAGACGTTGCCTGCTCGCCGGATTGGCAAACACCAATTCACGCATGCACTTTCTATCCATGGCACCGTTGCCATCCAGCACACGCTCGCCAAATGCAGCCACAATCGGTGCAATCGCCCTGCCACCTGCGGCTGTGAGCTGATGGGCAATCACATCGGTATCCACCACATCCGCACCCAACAGGGCAAAATGATCGGCCGCTGCACTCTTGCCGGAGCCAATCCCGCCAGTCAGGCCCACCACCTTAATGGACATAGCTACCCAGATACCAACTGACGATTTGCTTGCCCCATAGCAGTGCAATCCACCCGGCAGCAGCCAGATATGGACCAAACGGCAATGCCTGGCCACGGCCAATACGCGACAGCAACATCAGGACAATGCCAACCACAGCCCCTACCAGGGAGGAAAGCAAAATGATCAGTGGCAACATGCTCCAGCCCAGCCAGGCACCGAAAGCTGCCAGCAACTTGAAGTCGCCGTAGCCCATGCCTTCCTTGCCGGTACATAACTTGAAAAGCCAGTACACCAACCATAAGCTCAGGTAGCCTGCTACTGCACCGATCACCGCATCCTCAAGCGGAACGACTCCGGTGTACAGATTGAATAACAAGCCAGCCCACACCAAGGGCAGGGTCAGATCATCAGGTAACAGCTGGGTATCCGCATCAATGAAGGTGAGTGCGACCAGCACTGCCGTCAACAGCAAGTAACCCAACATGGGCAGGCCCCAGCCAAAGCGCCATGCAACGGAAGCAAACAACAGGCCGGTGAGCAACTCAACTGCCGGATAGCGCCAGCTGATGCCGGTGCCACAGTGCGCGCAGCGACCGCGCAGCAAGGCATAACTGAGCAAGGGGATGTTCTGCCAGGCCTTCACATCCTGCTTGCAGCCAGGACAATGCGATGCAGGCACCAGCAGATTGTATCGCTCAGCATCCTGGACATCCCGACCGAGATATCGATCACATTCCCGCTGCCAGCCACGTTCCATCATGACCGGCAAACGGTGAATGACCACATTCAGGAAACTACCCACCAACAAGCCCAGCAACAACACCATCACCACCAGCAAGCCAGCATTTGCTGACAGCAGACTTCCGATTTCCGCCATGCTTAACCCACCACCTGGCCCATTTTGAAAATCGGCATATACATGGCAATAACCAGGCCGCCAATCAGTACACCCAGAATCACCATGATGGCGGGTTCCAACAGGCTGGAAAGCGAAGCAACAGCGTTATCCACTTCTTCTTCATAAAAATCCGCAATCTTGTCCAGCATCTGGTCGAGTGAACCCGACTCCTCACCAATGGAGGTCATCTGCAGCACCATATTGGGAAACAGCCCGGTACGCTGCATGGAATAGCTCAGGCTGGAACCGGCACTGACATCGTTTTGAATCAGTTTTGTCGCCTCGCTATATACCTGGTTACCCGATGCGCCACCGACAGAATCCAGCGCTTCAACCAGCGGGACACCCGCGGCGAACAAGGTAGACAAAGTACGCGACCAACGTGCGATGGTGGCCTTACGAATGATGTCACCGATGACCGGGAGCTTCAGCAGGATGCGGTCAAACTGTTCCTGCAACTTGGGCGTACGCTTGAATGCATAGAAAAACGCAAAGATTGCACCGAAAATGCTGCCGAATATCAGCCACCACCAATGAACAAAGAAGTCGGACAACCAGATGACAATCAGGGTTGGTGCAGGCAAATCAGCGCCAAAGCTGGAGAACAGATCCTTGAATGCCGGAATCACGTAAATCATGATCACGGCGGTAATGATGAAGGCCGTCGCCACAATGGCGGTGGGGTAGATCATGGCGGACTTGATCTTGCCCTTGATCGCCATCACCTTTTCTTTGTAGGTAGCCAGCTTGTCCAGCAAGGAGTCCAGTACACCACCGGTTTCACCTGCTGCAATCAAATTGCAGAACAACTTGTCGAAATACAGTGGACGCTTGCGAAAGGCCTCTGCCAGAGACAGGCCAGTTTCCACATCCGCGCGTACTTCAAGCAGCATTTTGGTAACTGCTGGATTGCCATGCCCTTTGGCGGCAATATCAAATGCCTGCAGCAAGGGCACACCCGCCCGCATCATGGTGGAAAGCTGACGGGTAAACAGCGTAATGTCTTTTTCGGTAATCTTGCGGCCAAAACCACTGCGACGGCGCTTGACCTTGACGACATTAATCCCCTGCCGACGCAACTGGGTCTTGGCGACAGCCTCGGTTTCGGCACGTAATTCCCCGCGCACTACCTTTCCTGCACGATCCTTGCCTTCCCATTCCCAGATAAAACCCGGGTTTACCTTTTTCGCCACGGTTGCCATGGTTTATATCTTTCTTATACCTAATCGTTGGTCACAGCCTCGATCTCGGCCAGCGAGGTCAGCCCACGCTTTACCTTCAGCAAACCGGCATGACGCAAATCAATCATGCCCTCTTGCAAGGCAAGGTCACTGATATCAATGGCAGTACCATTCTGCATGATCAGACGGGTCATGGCATCACTGATGGGCATGACTTCATAAATACCGGTACGTCCTTTATAGCCCGAGCCACGGCATTCGTCGCAGCCAACAGGACCGTATGGTTTCCAGCTGCCATCCAGTTCCTCCGGGCGGAAACCCGCCCGCAGCAATGCCGGTTCAGGAATATCGATCGGTGCCTTGCAGTGGTTGCACAAGCGTCTGGCCAGACGCTGGGCCATGATCAACAGTACCGAACTGGCTACGTTGAATGGTGCCACACCCATGTTCAGCAAACGAGTCAAGGTGGCAGGCGCATTATTGGTATGCAAGGTGGAAAACACCATGTGGCCGGTTTGTGCGGCCTTGATGGAAATGTCTGCCGTTTCGAAATCCCGGATTTCACCCACCATGATGACATCAGGATCCTGCCGCAGAAACGCTTTCAAGGCAGACGAGAAGGTGAGACCAGCCTTCTCGTTTACATTGACCTGGTTAATGCCAGGCAAATTGATTTCAACCGGATCCTCCGCCGTCGAAATATTGATATCCGGCTTGTTCAGGATATTAAGGCAAGTATAAAGCGAAACCGTTTTACCACTACCGGTAGGCCCGGTTACCAGCACCATCCCGTATGGACGCGCAATGGCTTCGAGCAGCATTTTCTTCTGCTCTGGTTCAAAACCCAGCTGTTCGATATCCAGTGATGCGGCAGAAGCATCCAGAATACGCATTACGATCTTCTCGCCAAACAGGGTTGGCAAGGTACTGACACGAAAATCAATTGAATGTGTCTTGGACAACACCAGCTTCAAACGACCATCCTGCGGTACGCGCTTCTCGGAAATATCCAAGCGCGATATCACCTTGATACGGGACGCGATTTTTTCTTTCAACAGCAAAGGCGGCTGCGCAATCTCTTTCAGCTGGCCATCCACACGATAACGAATGCGGTAAAACTTTTCGTAAGGCTCGAAATGGACGTCGGATGCCCCTCCGTTAATGGCGTCCAGCAGAACCTTGTGAATGAACTTGACGACAGGAGCGTCATCGACATCAGGCTGATTGGTTTCACTGTGCGGAGTGGGCTCATCCGGATCAACAAACTCCAGATCACCAAACTCCTCGTTCTCCAAGGCCTTGATCGCAGCAGTTGCATCTTCGGTGTACTTCCCAATCACTTTGGAAAGTTTGTCATCTTCAACCACGACCACTTCAACCGTCAGACCGGTCTTGAAAGTAATGGCGTGGAACGCGGATGTCTGGGTCGGATCAGACGTACCAATAAACAGCTTGTTACCACGCTTGAACAAAGGAACCAGACGACGACTGCCAATCAATTCATCATCAACCAGCCCTTTGGGCAGCTGAACAGGATCGATGGCACCCATGTCCAACAAAGGATAACCAAATACACCCGACGCAAAAGTGGCAACCTCCACTGCGGACATCTTCTTGCTGGCAATCAATTGCTCGACAAAACTGATGCCAGATGCCTGCGCCTGACGCTGGATAGCCTCTGCATCCTGTAACAGCAATGCATTGTTCTGCACCAGCGCTCTTCCCAGACCAGATATCCCAGCAGAAGCTTCCATAACTCCCCTTTGCGACTAGACGCTACCAATCAAGCCATATGGCATGCTGGCATTATATGCGCTGCACGGACAAAGTGGCAGGCCCCATGGCTAGGCTCGCTCACTATCTCGCTTCTACAGCAGAATAATGCAAAAAGGACTGCCGAAGCAGTCCTTTTATTAAGTTTAACTCTCTGAACGAGAATTAGAACTTGTGCTGAACACCAACAGCAACGGTGCGCTCGTTGGAGAACTTGTTATCGTTCGAATCACGATAGGTGTTCTGAACGTAACCGTAAGAAGCGTAAGCAGTGGTACGCTTGCTCAGAGCATAGTCAGCACCCAGTACGTACTGGTTCAGGTGACCCTTAACATCGGTACCGTCAACCGAAGCACCCCATACGCGACCGTAGGAGAATTTCGGAGTAATGGCGCCAAAGGTGTAACCCAGGGTCAGGCCAGCTTCTTTTTTCTTCAGCTCGGAACCGTTCGGCAGGTCAGTGGTAGAGGCGAAGCCGAAGGTAGCGTCGGTAGTACCGGAAGCCAGCTTGGATTGACCGTAGTAAGCAGCAGCCAGGATGTTGTTGGCATTGTAGCCAGCTTCCAGGCGCCAGTAGTTACCAGCCTTGTTACCAGCGATGTTGTTGTTGAAACGCTGATAGCCGAAGGTACCGAAGTAACCGGAGTTGGTATAGGTGGTACCGAAGCTGAAGGTGTTTTGCTTGTTGGTAGCGTTGGTTTCGTCAACACCGTAAACAACAGCACCGCTCAGGCCGGCAACGAATTCCGGAATATCGTAACGGATGGCGTTGTTAACACGACCGTCCAGCTGGTTGATGGAGCTGTAGGACTGACCGTTAACACCCTTGTTACCGTAGATCCAGGCATCCGGAGCGCCAGCGTCGGAGTTCAGGAAGGTGCTCAGCTTACCGATACGTACTTTACCGAAAGCACCTTGCAGACCAACGAAGGAATCGCGAGTAGCGAAGGTGTTGGAAGCGTTAACGGTGGTACCGTCGATGCTCAGGCCTTGCTCAACTTGCCAGATGGCTTTCAGGCCATTGCCCAGGTCTTCGTTACCCTTGAAACCGATCAGGGAACCGGTGTCGTCGATGCGGGAAACAGCCTTCGGCTTGCCGTTTACATCCTTAACGCCGTTAGCGTAGGTCTTGTTGCTTTCCACATCGGCTTCGATAGTGCCGTAAATGGTTACATCAGCCATTGCGTGAGCTACCGGCAGAGCGGCCAGAGCCAGGGCGATCAGCTTCTTGTTCATCGCTAATTCCTTTCGAAGTCAGTTAATGTAGTCCTGTTAGATTGCCTTGCCAGCGCAAGACACCCGGACATTTTTTCACCGCCGATTGATCGGCTGGTTGCTGGCTGAAATATAAAACGCCCGTTGCAAAAATACAAAACATCGCAGCGAAACCGTAGTAACAGCCAGAAGCACCCAGCCAGCAACAAAACGACAAGTCTTTGTTTTTATTGATATTTAATGAAAATTATCGCTTCAAACCGGCAAAACCAAAAAAACAACAACCCCAGCAAAGTGTTGCAAAAATGCTAATAATGGACTGTTTTTTTGCATACCCACCAACCACCTGACAACGCCCTATCATGTCCAACACCAACATATTCTGGTTCCGCCGCGACCTGAGGCTGGATGACAATGCAGCGCTGTACCATGCACTGAAAGCTGGCAAACCCGTCCGCTGCCTGTTTGTTTTTGACCGTGAAATTCTGGATGAACTTGCTGCCGATGACCGACGGATTGACTTCATCTGGCAGTCAATTGCCGAGCTACGACAGGAGCTGAGTCGCATAGGCAGCGATTTGCATGTGGCACAAGGGCGAGCCAGTGATGTTGTTCCGGCACTGGCGCAACAGTGGCAGGCAGATTCTGTATTTGCCAACCGTGACTACGAACCTGCAGCACGCGTGCGTGATCAGCACGTCGCTGAGCAGCTGGCACAACAGGGGCGTCAACTGCAGTTGTTCAAGGATCAGGTCATCTTTGAAACAGATGAAATTCTCACCACCACACGACGCCCCTACACGGTATTCACACCTTATAAGAATGCATGGCTGAAAAAACTGGATGGCTTTTACATGCAGGCCTATCCGACTCACCAGTATCTGCAGCACCTGGACCGATGGAGCTCCTCTCCCACTCCATCACTGGAAGAACTGGGTTTTAAAGCCGGCCTTGTGAGCCTGAAAGGTGGCAGTCATGCGGCACAGCAGCTGTTTGCCGACTTTTGTCAGCGCATCACACACTACAAGATATGGCGTGATTATCCGGCAACCAAAGGGGTGTCCTATCTTTCCACCCACTTGCGCTTCGGTACTATTTCCCTGAGAAAGCTGGTTCAATTTGCCTGCCTGCAAGGTGGAGAAGGGGCGGACTGCTGGCTGGGCGAGTTGATCTGGCGTGATTTCTATCAGCAGCTGATTTGGCACTTTCCCATTGCTGCCGGACAAAGTTTCAAGGAAGAGTATCGTCAGCTTGCCTTTGAGAATCGTGAAGAGTGGCTGATTGCATGGCAGGAGGGACGTACAGGCTATCCGATCGTAGATGCGGCAATGCGTCAACTGAACCAGAGCGGCTACATGCATAACCGCTTACGCATGATTACAGCCAGTTTTCTGGTCAAGGATTTGCTGATTGACTGGCGCAAGGGGGAAGCCTACTTCGCCGCCAAGCTGCTCGACTTCGACCTGGCAGCCAACAATGGTGGCTGGCAGTGGGCAGCCTCAACCGGCTGCGATGCACAGCCCTATTTCAGGATATTCAATCCGGTCACCCAGTCCGCCAAGTTTGATCCTGATGGCAAGTTCATCCGTCGCTATGTACCCGAACTGGCCCAGTTCAACGACAAGGACATTCATGCTCCATGGCTGGCAAAAAATCCGCCCATGGGCTTTCAACTGGGCAGAGACTACCCTAAGCCACTGGTTGACCATGCGGAACAGCGACAGAAGGCCTTGATGCTGTTTGGCAAAAACAAGGAATGACAATAGCAAAAGCGCCCATGTGGGCGCTTTGCTTTTACAACGACAGCTTCAGCAGCTCACTTTTTCGCCGGCGCGGCCTTGGCTGCTGGTGCAGCCGCCTTGGCAGGGGTTGCGGCCGCAGGAGCGGGAACGGTACTAGTCCCGGTGACACTGATGTCCTTCTTCAACTTTTCCAGTGTCTTGTCGCCGATACCGCTTACCTTCTTCAGATCATCTACCGTCTTGAATGCACCATTCTTGGTGCGGTAATCGATAATGGCTTTGGCCTTGACCGGGCCGATGCCATTGAGAGACTCAAGCTGCTGCTGGTTAGCCGTATTAATGTTGATGGCGGCCAGTGCGGAGGCGCAGATAAAAAACATACCAACAATCAGCGCAAACAGTTTTTTCATGAAACGAGGCTCCTTACATTGATTGAAAACATTCCAGTCAATAACGATGCAACAGTAATTCCAGTACTACTTTGCTACCGATGTAAGCAAGCAACAAGGTCCCGAAGCCAGCCAGTGTCCAGCGTATCGCAATCTTCCCGCGCCATCCCTTGAAGTGTCGCCCCAAGAGCAAAGCAGCGAACAATAACCAGGAGATAACGGAAAAGACTGTCTTATGGCTCAGGGCAACTGCTTTGCCAAACACCTCTTCAGAAAAAACGATGCCGGTCAGCAGGGATACCGTCAGCAGCAGGAAGCCGATGCCGATTACCTGAAACATCATTTTTTCCAATGAGAGCAAAGGCGGAAGCTGTCGTACCAGCGATAACCAACGCTTGTCGTGCAGGGCTTTCTCGAGGAACAACATCAATACGGCCAGCAACGCTGCAATGGCAAACAGACTGTAAGCCACAATCGATACCAAAACATGCAGGGCGAAAGCCGGATTGCCAAGGTCATGGATGATGTGCTCACCCGGAAATACCAATGAAAACACCAGTGTGAACACGGCCAATGGCATCATGAACAACTGCAGGCCCTCTACCCGGTAGAAAAAGCCGCATGTCCAGTAAATCACCAGCATCATCCAGACCACAACCGACAGGGCACGCCCCACTCCCAAGGAAAACATCACGCCTTCCGACAAAGGAGACACTACCGCATAGGCATGCACTAACAGCAGGAAACCCAGCGCGGTATGCTCCAGTTTCGGGTTACGCGGCAAACTGGCAACACCCTTCCAGTTACCGATGAAGTGCCATGAGAGCCCGGCATAGGCCAGACTCAGCAGAATAGTCAGGGAAAAAAGAAACGCGGTCATGGTGTTAGCGCCATCATTTGCGGGCGTCAACCCGGCAGCTCGTGGTAAAATCGTAAGTTTGAAAGTCTACACCAACCTGTCCCTTGTTGGCAGACAGAAGGACTCAGCATGTTAGACAACCTGACCAACCGCCTGTCCGGCGTCATCAAGAACCTGCGCGGCAATGCCCGCCTGACCGAAACCAACATCCAGGATGCACTGCGGGAAGTCCGCATGGCATTGCTGGAAGCCGACGTCGCACTTCCTGTTGTGAAGGCATTCATTTCCCAGATCAAGGAACGTGCTCTGGGTCAGGAAGTCATGGGCAGCCTGACACCGGGGCAAGCCCTGGTCGGCGTGGTCAACGAAGAACTTGTCAAATTGATGGGGGAGAAAAACGACGCCCTCAATCTGGCAGCTGTTCCACCAGCCATTGTACTGATGGCTGGCCTGCAGGGTGCAGGTAAAACCACAACCGTTGGCAAGCTGGCCAAATTACTGAAAGAAACCCAGAAAAAGAAAGTTCTGGTGGTTTCCGCTGACGTTTATCGTCCAGCTGCGATCGAGCAGCTGAAATTGCTGGCTGAACAGGTAGGTGTCGAGTGGTTCCCCTCCGACGGCAATCAAAAGCCGGTGGATATCGCACGTGCCGCTGTTGATCATGCCAAGCGCCACTTTTTTGATGTACTGATGGTGGATACTGCCGGTCGCCTGGCCATTGATGAAGCGATGATGGCCGAGATCAAGGCGGTGCACGCCGCCATCAATCCGGTCGAAACGCTGTTTGTGGTGGATGCCATGCAAGGCCAGGATGCAGTCAATACTGCGCAGGCCTTTAATGAAGCCCTGCCGCTGACCGGCGTTATCCTGACCAAGATGGATGGTGACTCGCGCGGTGGTGCTGCGCTGTCCGTACGCCACATCACGGGCAAACCGATCAAGTTTATTGGTGTTGGCGAAAAAGTAAGCGGGCTTGAAGCCTTCCACCCGGATCGTATCGCCAGCCGTATTCTGGGCATGGGTGATGTGCTGTCCCTGATCGAAGAAGTCCAGAAGGGCATCGATCAGGATGAAGCTGCTGCCATGGCCAAGAAGCTCAAGTCTGGCAAGGGCTTTGACCTGGAAGATTTCAAGGCACAGATGCAGCAGATGAAGAAAATGGGCGGCATGTCCAATCTGCTGGAGAAAATGCCTGGTCAGCTTGGTCAGATGGCCAAGGGTATTCAGGGTGCAGAAGCAGAAAAGTCCATGCGTCGCATTGAGGGCATCATCAATGCCATGACCATGGAGGAACGTCGCAAGCCCGAGTTGATCAAGGCCAGCCGCAAACGCCGCATTGCCGCAGGCTCCGGTGTGACGGTGCAAGAGGTCAACCGCCTGCTGAACCAGTTTGAGCAGACCCAGAAAATGATGAAGCAGTTTTCAGCCAAAGGCGGGCTGATGAAAATGATGCGCGGCATGAAAGGCATGATGCCGGGAATGTAAGCAAAACGGGTGCTCTGCACCCGTTTTGCTTGATGTGAAGGGAAATCATGTTGTTTGATGTAGTGGTACTCACCAAGCACAGCCTGCTGGAACTGGATACCGATGACTGGTACTGCAAACAGGTCCATCACGAAGATGGTTTGGTGCTGGATGCCCTGACAAAGCAGGGTTTGCGTGTCGCACGCAAAGCGTGGGATGACCCGGATTTTGACTGGCAGCAAACGCGAAGCCTGCTGTTTCGGACCACCTGGGACTACTTTGACCGCTATGCAGAATTCCGCCCTTGGCTAAACAAGGTGGCCAAGCAGACCACCCTGTTTAATAGTGCAGCACTCATCGACTGGAATATCGACAAGCATTACCTGCGCTTCATTGCAGAAAAAGGCATCAATGTCGTGAAGACCCACTACATTGAAAAGGGTGATAAGCGCCCCCTGGCACAATGCCTGGCGGAGAGTGGCTGGTCAGACGCCATTCTCAAGCCGGTTGTGTCAGGATCGGCACGGCATACTTACCGTCTTGCGCCTACGAATGCACTGGCACTGGAATGCACTTTTGCTGAACTGGTTCAACAGGAGGCACTGCTGTTACAGCCTTTCCAGCATGCAATCCTGACCGAAGGCGAGATATCGCTGATGGTGATTGATGGTCAGTTCAGCCATGCCATCCGCAAGGTGCCAAAAACTGGCGACTTCCGGGTACAGGATGATCATGGAGGCAGTGTCCATCCACACATGGCCAGCCATGAAGAGCAGCAGTTTGCGGAACATGCCGTTGCGGCGATTCCGTTTGATGTGCTTTATGCGCGTGTGGATATCGTGCGCGACAATGCCGGTCAGCTAGCCATCATGGAAGTTGAAATGATTGAACCGGAGCTTTTTTTCCGCTATCGGCCTGAAGCTGCCGATAGCCTGGCTAGCGGATTAGCACGCCGCCTGGCCGCGCTGTAAAAATAGATTTGTTTTGTACTGAAACCTGCCAGCATGTCTGGCACACCACGTTTGGAAATACCTCGTCATGAATCTGAACCCGCTGATCGCCCTGAGTCCTCTGGATGGCCGTTACGCCGCCCAGGTTGAAGGCTTGCGCAACCTGTTCTCCGAATATGGCCTGATGAAATTCCGTATCAAGGTTGAACTGGAATGGCTGAAAATGCTGGCCGCCGAGCCGGGCATCGAGGAAGTGAAACCTTTCTCCGAAGCGACTATCCGCGAAATCGATGACGTCATTGCCAACTTCACCGTGCAGCATGGTGAAGAGGTGAAAGCAATTGAAGCCCGCACGAACCATGACGTCAAGGCAATCGAATACTGGCTGAAAGAACGCCTCTCCGGCAATGCAGAAGTAATGGCAGCCAGCGAGTTCATTCACTTCGCCTGCACTTCCGAAGACATCAACAACCTGTCTCATGCCCTGATGCTGAAGACCGCACGCAATACCGTGGTCTTGCCTGCACTGGACGAAGTGATTCACAAGCTGCAACAACTGGCGCACGAACTGGCTGACCTGCCCATGATGTGCCGTACCCATGGCCAACCCGCCACGCCGTCCACCATGGGCAAGGAACTGGCCAACACCGTTTACCGCCTGAAGCGCCAACGTGAACAACTGGTGTCGCAGGAAATCCTGGGCAAGATCAACGGTGCCGTTGGCAACTACAATGCGCATCTGGTTGCCTACCCGCAAATCGACTGGGAAAGCCTGTGTGGCCGCTTCGTCTCCGGACTGGGCCTCACCTTCAATCCCTACACCATCCAGATCGAGCCGCATGACTACATGGCCGAGCTGTACCAGGTGGTAGGCCGCATCAATACCATCCTGATCGACCTGAACCGCGATATCTGGGGCTACATCTCGCTGGGCTACTTCAAGCAAAAAGTGAAGAAGGATGAAGTAGGCAGCTCGACCATGCCGCACAAGGTCAACCCGATCGACTTCGAGAACTCCGAAGGCAATCTGGGCATGGCCAATGCCATTCTGCAACACTTGGCAGAAAAGTTGCCGGTTTCCCGCTGGCAGCGTGACCTGACCGACTCCACCGTACTGCGCAATATGGGCGTTGGCTTCGGCTATACCATGCTGGGTTTCAAAGCCTGCCTCAAGGGTCTGAACAAGCTGGAAATCAATCCGGTAGCCATTACCGAAGAACTGGGTCGCAGCTGGGAATTACTGGCCGAACCGATCCAGACCGTAATGCGCCGCTACGGTGTACCCAACCCTTACGAGCAATTGAAAGAGTTGACCCGCGGCAAGGATGGCATTACCCGCGAAACTCTGTCTGCTTTCATCAAGGGGCTGGAGATTCCGGAAGCTGAAAAGGCACGTCTACTGGAGCTGACTCCGATTGCCTACGTTGGCAAGGCAGCAGAACTGGCAAAACGCATCTGATCATCCCTGACCAGCCAAGCAAACCGCCTTCGATGAAGGCGGTTTTTTATTGCCTATCGCATTAGGCATGAATCAGAAAAAGAAATGGGCCATCTTCCAAAGAAGACGGCCCGAAAATATGACTCGAGGGAATACGTTCCTGAACAGCAAACTGAACGTAATGGTGTGCTTGCGCACATACAAGAAAAGACCACTCTGCTGAGTGGTCTTTTCTTGAAAACTTGGTTGCGGGGGCAGGATTCGAACCTACGACCTTCGGGTTATGAGCCCGACGAGCTACCAGACTGCTCCACCCCGCGTCAGAGAAATGAATAGTACCTGTTATTTCTCGAAGCGTCAAGCTTTCGTCCGATAAAAGCAATTGCCTGCGAATGCAGGCATTGCCATCGGGACATGCATTACTTGATATTGCTTTCCGCCTTGGCTTTGGCAATGACGTCATTAAGCACTTCGATCAGACGCTCCGGAGCAGCCGGTGACAGCGCATACTTGCCATTCACGACAATGGTAGGCGTTCCTTCGATGTTGTAGGCACGAGTGATCTGGCTGGCGCGTGCAACCTGACTGTTGATACCGAAGGAGTTATAGGTTTGCATGAACTTGGCCAGGTTCACACCGGGCTGTTTCTTCAGCCAGTCATTCAGCACCGAAGGATCGGCCAGGTTGATTTTCTGCTGCATGACGGCGTCGAACACCGGCGCATTCAGCTTCTCCATATATCCCGTGACATTCAGCGTGGCAAACAGGCGGGCAAAACCTTCCATCGGCTTTTGCCAAACAATCTGTTCGCGACGGAAATCAACATAGGCCGGCTTTTTCCTTTCCCAGGCGGTGATCAGCGGGTCCAGATGAAAACAATGGATGCAGGTGTAGGAGAAAAACTCGATCACCTCAACCTTTTTGGGATTAGCCACCGGCTGCGGCTTGGCCATCAGCACATAATCCTTGCCCAGTTCGGAAGCAGCATTGGCAAAACCACTGACCAGCAACAAGGTCATCAACAACCATTTTTTCATTTTTTGTCCTCTAGACGTTTATTTGAATCACTCTGCCTTGACGACGGCAGCATTGATACCATCCTGCTTCAGCTGGGCACGCAGGCGATCGATATCTTCAGGCTTGCTCAATGGGCCGATACGGACGCGATGGACCATGCCCTTGTCAGGAATCGAAACAGACTGGATTTTGGCCTCAACACCCAGCAAGGCAAGCTTGGCCTTGAGGTTGTCAGCTTCATTTTCATTCTGAAAGGAACCCAGTTGCAGGAAGACCTTTTTGGCTGGTGCGGCAGTAGAAGGTTCCCGGTCTTTACCTGCTGCCTTGCCATCGGCAGGGACTGCATCCACCTGACCGGGCAGGATTTTGTAGAAGTCAAAACGCTGTTCATCCTTGGCCGTAGTGGCCGGGGACGTAGCCGGTTTGTTCTTGGCACTTGCCGCAGGGGCCGTGCTTGTGGCCGCCGGCTGCTCTGCGGGCATCGGTGGCGGTGCCGGCTGTTCGACTTTCACCGGAGCAGACGCAGCAGGTGCCGGCTGATTGGCTTGTACATCGGCAATCTTGGTACCCGGTTCCAGAAGTTCTGTCGATGGCGCCGAGCTTGCAGCAGAACCGGCTTTGCGATCCAGTTTTTCCAGATTGGAAAATGGCGTTGCAGAACGATTCAGATACATGGCGAGGCCCACTGCAACGGCAACGCCCACGATAAGGCCGATGACAATACCCGCTACCAGCCCCCCGCCTCCACTCTTGCGACCAGGACGTCCTCGCCCGGAAGCGCTGGTACGAGAGGAATTCTTCACATCACGATTTGCCATGTACTACTACCATTTCCATACAATCAATCGGTACATTATCTATTAAAACCAGACGAAAATATATTTACCGAATCACACACCAAAACCACTCCTTCTTAATTGAATGGCTTGCAGCATATGATGTCGTTCCAGTTTCACGCTTCCTTGCAGATCCGCCACCGTACGCCCGATGCGTAATATCCGGTGATAACTTCTGGCCGACAGTCCCAACTTTTCCAGAGCACCTGCCAGCAAGGCAAGTGCTGCCGGGTCTGCCGCGCCATATTGCTCCAGCGCCAATCCGGAAAGACGGGCATTACTGCATCCCTGACGCTGCAACTGCACATCACGCGCCTGCTGAACCCGAAGACGCACCAGCTCGCTTCCCTCGCCGGCCACCGCACTGGTGAGTTCATCCGCACCCAGTGCCGGAACCGGTACATGCATGTCGATCCGGTCCAACAATGGGCCCGATAATTTGCCAACATAGCGGGCAATTTGTTCCGGTGTACATTGACAGCGCCCGGAAGGCTGCCCCTGATACCCGCAAGGACAGGGATTCATGGCAGCAACCAGTTGAAAGTCGGCGGGAAAAATGGCTTGCCGGCTGGCGCGCGAAATATGGATTACTTTGGACTCCAAAGGTTCACGCAATACTTCCAATACCTTGCGATCGAATTCTGGCAACTCATCCAGAAACAACACGCCATGATGTGCCAGACTGATTTCACCCGGCCGCGGATCTGAACCGCCGCCAACCAGGGCAACGGCTGATGCGGTGTGGTGCGGAGCCCTGAATGGTCTTTGGCGCCATTGTTCCAGTAAAAAGCCTCGCGTGCCAAGTGACTGAACCGAGGCGGCCTCCAGCGCTTCTTCCTCATTCATCGTTGGCAGAATGCCCGGCAAACGCGATGCCAGCATGGACTTCCCCGTACCCGGCGGCCCTACCAGCAACAGGCTGTGTCCACCTGCAGCGGCAATCTCCAGGGCATAACGTGCTGCGGCCTGGCCTTTGACATCGGCCAAGTCCGGATAAACGGGCCGTGTGTCATTCTGGTTGACGACGATGGGTGAACAGGGCTGGGTGCCATTCAGGTGTGCACAAACTTGCAGCAAGCTATCCACGGCATAAACCTGATCTGCCAGCACCAACGCAGCTTCCTGAGCACAGTCTCGCGGCAACATGAAGGCACGGCCTGCACGACGGGTTTGGCATGCCATGGCCAGGGCACCGCGCACTGCACGCAGCTGGCCACTCAGTGCCAGTTCGCCGGCAAATTCATAGTCTGCAAGATGTGGGCATTGTATCTGGCCGGCGGCAACCAGAATGCCAATGGCAATGGGAAGGTCGAAACGGCCAGAGTCCTTGGGCAGATCAGCTGGTGCCAGATTGACCGTAATGCGACGCGCGGGGAATTCAAAACCAGAATTGAGAATGGCGGCCCGGACACGGTCCCGGCTTTCCTTCACTTCGGTGTCGGGCAAGCCGACGATGGTGAACTGCGGAAGTCCATTGGCCAGATGGACTTCAACGGCAACTTCCGGGGCATGCAGCCCGGCCAGGGCACGGCTCGCTACTACGGCCAGAGCCATCGTGCTCAGGAATGACCCAATTCAGCCTGGGCTTCGGTCCTGGCCTGGGCTTCCTCAGGGAAAACCTGGGCTTCAAGCTTGGCCAGGCGGGCTTCCAGTGCAGTCAGTTTTTCACGGGTACGCACCAGTACTTCCTGTTGCACATCGAATTCTTCGCGGGTCACCAGATCCATGCGGGAGAAAGTGGATGCCATCATGGCCTTGATGTTCTTCTCGATATCCTTGGCCGGACTGGCTGCGATGGTATCGCTGATCTTGCTGCTGATTTCTTCAAAAATCTTCTGACTCAACATCTTGGTGCTCCTTTGCAGGTAATCGATAGTCCGCTTCGAGTGTAGCAAAATCCATTCGGCGCTGCAGCGCAGCGAGCAACGCACCAATTGAGTGCAGAGGCTCAATAATAAATGCTCCGCCTTGGTGCTGACAGCCATTAATGCTCAGCAATTACAGATTTAATCGCGGAAAACACTTAGGTAACAGCAAGATAATAAGCTGGCACGGTTTATGCAGTAGTGTTTCTCAGTAACGCAAGCAACTAACCGGGTCCACCGAAAAGGAGTGAACATGAAACTGGTCACCGCCGTGATCAAGCCTTTCAAGCTTGATGAAGTACGTGAAGCGCTATCCGCCATTGGCGTGCAAGGCATTACCGTCACGGAAGTCAAAGGATTTGGCCGTCAGAAAGGTCATACCGAGCTGTATCGTGGCGCTGAATATGTCGTGGACTTCCTGCCCAAGGTCAAACTGGAAATTGCCATTGATGACAGTCTGCTGGACCAGGTTGTCGAGGCCATCGAAAAATCGGCACGTACCGGCAAGATTGGTGATGGCAAGATTTTTGTCTTCGATCTTGAACAAATCGTGCGGATCCGGACCGGGGAAACCGGTACCGACGCGGTTTAAGCCACGCTATAGCCATACAGGGGAAATCACATGAAGAAGAAACTTGCTGCCTTGGGTACCGGCCTGTTGTCACTGGCCCTGCCCGTTCTGGCTGATGCACCGGCAGGTCCGGCCATGGCTGACTTCAAGGTCATCAACTCCGGCGACACAGCCTGGATGCTGACCTCCACCGCACTGGTGCTGTTCATGACCATTCCGGGCCTGGCCCTGTTCTACGGCGGCATGGTCCGCAAAAAGAACGTACTGGCCACCCTGATGCAAAGCTTTGCCATCACCGCGCTGGTGACCGTACTGTGGGCCGTCGTTGGCTACAGCCTGGCCTTTACCGTTGGCAATCCCTACCTGGGTGACCTGAGCCGTGTCTTCCTGGATGGCATGGACTACATTGCCGACACCAAAAAAGTTGCCGTTCATCCGTCTGCTGGATCGATTCCGGAATCGGTGTTCATGATGTTCCAGATGACCTTTGCCATCATTACCCCGGCACTGATCACCGGTGCCTTTGCTGAACGGATGAAATTCTCTGCCCTGCTGATCTTTACTGCGCTGTGGTCCTTGCTCGTTTATGTACCGGTTGCCCACTGGGTTTGGGCACCGGGCGGCTGGATGAGCGGTCTGGGTGTGCTGGACTTTGCTGGCGGTACCGTGGTTCACATCAACGCTGGTATTGCCGGCCTGATCTGTGCCCTGGTGATGGGCAAGCGCGTGGGTTTTGGCAAGGAAGCCATGCCGCCGCACAACCTGATCCTGACCCTGATTGGCGCTTCCATGCTGTGGGTGGGCTGGTTTGGCTTCAATGCCGGCTCTGCGGTAGCCGCTGATGGTCGTGCCGGCATGGCCATGGTGACCACCCAGGTTGCCACTGGTATTGCTGCACTGGCCTGGACTTTTGCTGAATGGATCCACAAGAAAAAACCCTCGGTACTGGGCATTGCTTCCGGTGCTGTAGCTGGCCTGGTTGCCATCACTCCTGCAGCTGGTTTCGTGGATGTAAAGGGTGCCCTGATTATTGGTGCAGTGGCTGGCGTGGTTTGCTTCTGGGGTGCAACTGGCCTGAAACACATGCTGGGCTACGATGACTCGCTGGATGCCTTCGGTGTACACGGTGTTGGCGGTATCGTTGGCGCGCTGCTGACCGGTGTATTTGCGGTGAAGAGCATCAGCGGTGCCGAAGGTAGCCTGGCTACCCAGGCAATCGGTGTGGGTGTGACCGTGGTGTACTGCGCCATCATCACCTTCATCCTGCTGAAAATCATTGATGTGGTTGTTGGCCTGCGTGTGGCTGAAGACGAAGAACGCGAAGGTCTGGATGTGGTTCTGCACGGTGAGCGTGTGGAGTAAGCAGCCAACACCATCAACAAGTTGTGGTAAGGGACTTCGGGGCGCTTCGGCGCCCTTTTTTTCTGCCCACGTTAAACTGACATGAAAAAAGCACCGAATGAATCGGTGCTTTTTTGATCTTGCAACAACAGCTAACTGGTTTACAGACCAGCGTCAGCGCGCAGCGCTTCCACCTTGTCGGTGCGTTCCCAGGTGAATTCCGGCTCTTCGCGGCCGAAGTGGCCGTAAGCGGCGGTCTTGCCGTAGATCGGGCGCAGCAGGTCCAGCATCTGGATGATGCCTTTCGGGCGCAGGTCGAAGTGCTTCTTCACCAGTTCCACGATCTTTTCGTTCGGGATCTTGTTGGTGCCGAAGGTATCCACTGCAATCGAGGTCGGCTCGGCCACGCCGATGGCGTAGGAAACCTGGATCTGGCACTGACGGGCAAGGCCGGCAGCCACGATGTTCTTGGCCACGTAGCGGCCAGCATAGGCGGCCGAGCGGTCCACCTTGGACGGGTCCTTGCCGGAGAAGGCGCCACCACCGTGCGGTGCTGCACCGCCATAGGTGTCGACGATGATCTTGCGACCGGTCAGGCCGCAGTCGCCCATCGGGCCGCCAATGACGAAGCGGCCGGTCGGGTTCACCAGATACTTGGTTTCGGCAGTCAGCATTTCCGGCGGCAGGACCGGCTTGATGATGTCTTCGATGACGGCTTCGGTCAGCGTCTTGTGATCGATTTCCGGGCTGTGCTGGGTGGACAGCACCACGGTGTCGATACGCTTGGGCAGGCCGGTTTCACCATCGTACACGCAGGTGATCTGGCTCTTGGCGTCCGGGCGCAGCCACGGCAGGCGGCCGTCCTTGCGCAGTTCGGCCTGGCGCTGCACCAGACGGTGGGCGTAGTAGATGGGGAAGGGCATCAGCGTCGGGGTTTCGTCGCAGGCATAGCCGAACATCAGGCCTTGGTCGCCAGCGCCCTGGTTCAGGTCCAGGCCTTCGCCTTCGTTCACGCCTTGGGCGATGTCTTGCGATTGCTTGTCATAGCAGGCCATGACGGCGCAGCCGTGGTAGTCGAAACCCAGCTCGGAGTTGTCGTAACCGATGCGCTTGATGGTCTCGCGTGCAATCTTGATGTAGTCGACATTGGCCGAGGTGGTGATTTCACCAGCCAGCACCACCAAGCCGGTGTTGACCAGGGTTTCGGCTGCTACGCGAGCGTATTTGTCTTCGCGCAGGATGGCATCGAGGATGGCATCGGAGATTTGGTCGGCTACTTTGTCCGGATGGCCTTCCGATACCGATTCCGACGTAAACAGATATTCGCTCATTTGTTTGTTGATTCCCGAATAAAGCAAAACAGTGTGATGATAAAATAGGCCGCTTTACGATCACCACTGACTAAACCATGTCCAAGCTGGTCCAACTCGTGTTGTCCTTGCTGGCGCGTTTGCCGCTGTCGTGGCTGCAATGTCTCGGCGCCATTCTGGGGCGGCTTACTTACCTTTCATCCCCCCGCTATGCAGAGCGGATGAGAAGTAATCTGGCGTCGAGTAAAATCTGTGAAAATTATCAGGTTTTACAAGGACTAGTCAAACAATCCGCACTGGAAACCGGTAAAGGTGCACTGGAATTGTCAATAGCCTGGTGCCGGGAGCCGGAAGACATTGCCGCACTGGTGAAAGCCTGTCATGGCTGGGAGCATGTTGAGCGCGCCTTGCAAGCCGGCCATGGTATCGTTTTTGTCACCCCGCACCTTGGCAGTTATGACATTGCCGGCCGTTACATCAGCTCGCGCCTGCCCTTTCCGTTGACTGCCATGTACCGGCCGCCAAAACTGACCTGGCTGGAACCGGTAATGCAGGCAGGACGTGCCCGTGGCAAGGGCAAGACCGCGCCGGCAACCGGTGCCGGTGTGCGCATTCTGATGAAGGCTTTGAAATCAGGCGAAGCTACCATCATTCTGCCCGATCAGGTTCCCGGCAACGGGGAAGGGGTATGGGCACCTTTTTTTGGCAAACCGGCTTACACCATGAGCCTGGTGCCACGCCTCGCGCAGGTGAGCGGGGTGGAAGTGCTGTTTTTTGTTGGCGAGCGCCTGCCACGTGGCGAGGGCTTCGTCGTGCATATCGAAGCCATGTCCCAACCATTCAGTGGTGACAAGGATGCCGATTGTGCGCTGCTCAACCGGACCGTTGAGGACATGATCCGCCGCTTACCCAGCCAGTACCTGTGGAGCTACAACCGTTACAAATGTCCTGCGGGCGTTACTCCGCCGGACCATCAGCAAGGAAACCCATGAAGATTGTTTTTGCCCTGTTATGGCTGATTCGCCTGCTGCCCATGTGGGCGATTGGTTTGCTGGCGGATGGAATTGGCTTGGTGGCTTATCACCTGGCGGCAGACCGTCGCAAGGTGGGCCTCACCAATCTGCGCATTTGCTTCCCTGATATGAGTGAGGCTGAACGAAAACGCCTGATCAAGTCCAACTTCGGCTACATGATCCGCCTGGCGCTGGAATACGGCGTCGCCTGGTGGAGCTCTGCCGATCGTATCCGCAAGCTGGTCAGCATCAAGAATCTGCATATCGTGGAGGAGCTGCGCGCCAAGGGTGAGGATGTGATCCTGTTTTACCCGCACTTTGTCGGCTTCGAAATGTGTGTTTTCGCGCTGAACCAGGTACTGCCACTGGTGAGCGTTTACTCGCAGCAAAAGAACGACACGCTGGATGCCCAGATCTACGCTGGCCGTCAGCGCTACAACAATTGCTATATCGTGCCGCGTAATGAAGGCCTGCGTTCCATCATCAAGGCCATGCGCAAAGAACACACGCCCTTCCTCTACCTGCCTGACCAGGACTTCGGCGCGCGCGACTCGGTGTTCGTGAAATTCTTCGAGAAGGACGCCGCGACAATTACCGGACTGTCACGCATCAGCAAACTGGCCAAGGCGCACGTGGTTCCCTTAATCGCGCGCCGTGTTGGCAATCGCTTCGAGCTGGAATTTTATCCGGCATGGGAAAACTACCCGACCGATGATGTAGTAGCTGATACCCGGCGCATGAATGCCTTCCTGGAAGAGCGGATCCGCGAGATACCCGACCAGTACTTCTGGCTGCACAAACGCTTCAAAAGCCGTCCAGAAGGTGAACAGCGCATTTATTGAATGCCATGCCTTCAACAAAAAACCCGGCCCCGTGCCGGTTTTTTTTGTCTGTCGCAATTGGAAAGCCCGCAGATAAGGATCAATCCTTCTTTATAGGGTCTTTAATCCTCCAACCTGGCGCGTCTGCCCTCCCCTACTACCCTGCACTGCCATGCCCGGCGACTGCAAACCCAGTCGCTACCTGCAAGCAATCCTTTGTCCCGAACAGGCAATGACAGGCCATGAAAAAACCCGGCCGGGGCCGGGTTTTCTTTGCAAGCTGAACTGCCTAGTGACTGCGCTTTTTCCAGAACATCTGGTAGACGAAACCGGGAAACGCAAACACCACAAACAAGGCAACCGTCGTGACATAGAACTGCCAGTGCTGCTGTTGGACCGGCATCTGCTTGGCCTCGAGAAAACGGGCAAACAGGCCGACCAGCAGAAACAGCACGGCCATTTCCAGTAAACGCCAACCGAAATGCTTGTTGGCAACCGGCAGCACACCAGCCAGACGCGAGGTCAGGAACGGCAGGTTTGCCGCCATGAAGGCGACGATCAGCAAGGTAGCAACACTGGCTTGCATGTACAGGGCTCTCGCTTAGATGGCTGCCAGCGATTGCTTCATCGCTTGCATGCACAGCACGATTACACGTTCCGGCACTACGCCCAGTACCAGCAGCGCAATGGCATTCAGCGACAGCACCAGCTTCATGTCGGCACGCATCACGATGGCGGAAGTATCCTGTGCTTCGTCGAAGTAGATGTTCTTCACTACACGCAAGTAGTAGAAGGCACCAATCAGCGACATCATCACGGATACCACGGCCAGCCAGTACAGATGGATATCTGCAATGGCCTTGATCACGGCGAATTTGGCATAGAAACCTGCCAGCGGCGGAACACCGGCCATGGAGAACATGGTCAGCAGCATCAGCAGTGCATACCAGCTGTTGCGGCTGTTCAGGCCCTTCAGATCGTCCAGGGTTTCGCATTCGAAACCGGCACGGGACAGACCCAGCAGGATACCGAAGCTGACCATGGACATCAGCACGTAGATCAGGGCGTAGAACAGGGCAGCGGCGTAACCATCCGGGGTTCCAGCCAACAGGCCCAGCAGCAGGAAGCCCATATGGGAGATGGTGGAGTAAGCCAACATGCGCTTGATGTTGGTTTGTGCAATGGCAGTGATGTTACCGATTGCCATCGACAGCACAGCCACCAGGGCCAGCATGGCCTGCCAGTCGGCGACCATGGCTTCCAGGCCTTGTACCAGGATACGCAGTACAAATACAAACGCAGCCAGCTTCGGCGCTGCACCCACCATCAGGGTAACGGCTGTTGCCGAGCCTTGGTAAACGTCCGGTACCCACATGTGGAAGGGAACGGCACCCAGCTTGAAGCACAAACCAGCCACGATGAACACAAGGCCAAATACCAGCAGCATGTCGTTGGCGGTATGGGCCTTGATTGCCTTGGCAACCAGCGCCAGATCCAGCGTGCCAGTGGCACCGTAAATCATGGAAATACCGTACAACAGCAGACCGGAAGCCAGTGCACCAAGCACGAAGTACTTCATGGCCGACTCGGTTGCTTTCACCGAGTCGCGTTGCAGCGCAATCAGCGAATACAGCGACAGCGACAGCAGTTCCAGACCCATGTACAGCGACACGAAGCTGGAAGCAGATACCATGAAGTTCATGCCCAGCAGAGCGAACAGTGCCAGGGAGAAGAACTCGCCGCGCAGCAGGCCGCGGTCAGCAATGTACTGACGGCTGTATACCAGCACGATGGCGGTACTGCCGTACATTGCCAGTTTTACCAGACTGGACAGTGCATCGCTGACAAACATGCCAGAGAAGGTATGTACCGGCACCACCGGATAGGTTTGCACCTGCAACACGGCACAGACTGCCAACGTCAGCAAGGCGAGGCCGTAATGCATGCCGCGCTTTGCGTCCGAAATAAAGGCATCGAGCATGAGGATGACCAGAATTGCCCCGGACATGAACAGTTCGGGCAATGCAGGCATCAGGTTCAGATCAGCCCAATTCATTATGTTTTCCTTATGGCCTTAGCTTAGAGCTTGGTCTGCGCAACATGCGCAATCAGGTCATTTACCGACAGGTGCATCTTCTCGACGAAGCCTTGCGGATACAGACCCATGCCCAGCACCGCAATGGCCAGAACGACCAGCACCAGGAACTCGCGTTTGTTCACGTCAGCCATTTCTTCGACATGGTGATTGCTCACCTCGCCAAAGATCACCCGCTTGTACATCCACAGTGTGTAAGCAGCACCGAAGATCAGGGTGGTTGCGGCCAGCGCGGCGTACCAGAAGTTCACCTGTACCGCACCCATGATCACCATGAACTCACCGGCAAAACCGGAAGTCGCCGGCAGACCGGAGTTGGCCATGGCAAACAGCATCATGAAGGCAGCAAAGATCGGCATCTTGTTGGCCACACCACCGTAGTCGGCGATGTTGCGGCTGTGCACGCGGTCGTACATCACACCGATACAGAAGAACATGCCGGCGGAAACGAAACCGTGCGACACCATCTGTACCAGCGCGCCTTCAACCGCCCACTGGTTCAGATGCGAACCGGTGAACATGAACATGCCCAGGGTGACAAAACCCATGTGGGAAATGGAAGAGTAAGCCACCAGTTTCTTCATGTCGGTTTGCACCAGCGCCACCAGACCGATGTACACCACGGCCACCAGCGACAGGGCAACCATGATCCACGACAGTTCACGTGCGGCATCCGGCAGGATGGGCAGGGCAAACCGCAGGAAGCCGTAAGCACCAATCTTCAGGGTGATGGCTGCCAGCACCATGGAACCACCAGTCGGCGCTTCCACGTGGGCATCCGGCAACCAAGTGTGCACCGGCCACATCGGCACCTTCACGGCGAAGGACAGGAAGAAGGCGATGAACAGCAGGATCTGTACGTGCAGCGGAATCTTGGCAATTGCCTGGAAGGCCTGGATGTCGAAAGTCTTGCCAGCCTGGAAGTACAGGTAGATCAAGGCAACCAGCATCAGCAGCGAACCGAGCAGGGTATACAGGAAGAACTTGAAGGATGCATACACACGACGCGGACCACCCCAGACACCGATGATCAGGTACATCGGGATCAGCATGCCTTCAAAGAAGACATAGAACAGGATGGCATCCAGCGCGGCAAAGGCACCGTTGATCAGACCGGACATGATCAGGAAAGCGGCCATGTACTGCGACTGGCGCTTCTTGATCACTTCCCAGCCAGCCAGCACCACCATCAGGGTGGTGAAGCTGTTGAGGATGACAAACAGCATGGAAATGCCGTCAACACCCAGATGGTACTGGATGCCGAAGGAGGCAATCCACGGCTTTACTTCCTCGAACTGCATGCCGCCGTTCAGGTTGTCAAAGCCGGTAAACAGCGGCAGGGACAACAGAAAACCGATCAGGGCACCGGCTACGGCGACCCAGCGAGCCAAGGTGGCCCGTTGGTCTCCTCCCGTAGCCAGTACCAGCAACCCGGCCACGATCGGGGCCCAGATCACCAGACTTAACTGATTTGTGAACATAGTCAAAACCTAAGTAGTTATTCCAATTCCAGAGGTCTGGGCCTTAGCGCAGGATGATCTGCGAGAACCACAGCGTCATCAGAGCCAGCACGCCAATGATCATGGTCGTGGCATAACTGTAGATGAAGCCGGTCTGCAGCTTGCGAACCACTCTGGAGAAGGTTCCCACCAGCTTGGCTGCACCATTCACCACCAGGCCGTCGATCAGCAGCATGTCGCCCACCTTCCAGAAGAAGGTACCCAGAGCACGGGAGCCCTTGGCAAACACTGCGAAATACAGTTCGTCCAGGTAGTACTTGTTTTCCAGAATCTGGTTCACGAAGCTGAACTTCTGCTTGATGGCAGCCGGAATCTGCGGCGCCTTCATGTAGAAGAACCAGGCAGTCACCACACCGGCCAGGGCCAGCAGGAAGGGCAGCGAAGTGAATGCGTGAACGCCCATGGCAACAGAGCCGTGGAATTCGTGAGCCAGTTCTTCCAGCGCCGGGTGTGCTTCACTGTTGATGGTGATCACGCCCTTGAAGAAGGAACCGTACAGCAGCGGCTCGATGGCAAAGAAGCCCACCAGCACCGACGGAATGGCCAGCAATACCAGCGGCAGGGTCACTACCCACGGCGACTCATGCGGCTTGTCGTTCGGACCCAGGCCATGATGGTGGTCGTGATCGTCATGACCATGATGATGGTCGTCCTTTTTCTCCATCCAGCGTTCCTTGCCATGGAAGACCAGGAAGTACATGCGGAAGGAGTAGAAGGCAGTCACGAATACACCGGCAATCACCGCGAAGTAGGCAAAACCGGCTGCCGGCAGATGCGACAGCTGTACCGCTTCGATGATGGAGTCCTTGGAGTAGAAGCCGGAGAAGAACGGAGTACCGATCAGCGCCAGCGAACCCAGCAGCGAAGTCAACCAGGTAATCGGCATGTACTTGCGCAGGCCACCCATATTGCGCATGTCCTGGTCATGGTGCATGCCCATGATGACGGAACCGGCGCCAAGGAACAGCAAGGCCTTGAAGAATGCGTGGGTCATCACGTGGAACATGGCCACCGGGTAGGCGGAAACGCCCAGCGCAACGGTCATGTAACCCAGCTGCGACAGCGTGGAGTAAGCCACCACACGCTTGATGTCGTTCTGCACGATGCCAAGGAAGCCCATGAACAGGGCGGTGATGGAACCAGCCACCAGCACCACGTTCAGCGCGGTATCCGACATTTCAAACAGCGGGCTCATGCGCGATACCATGAAGATACCGGCAGTCACCATGGTCGCCGCGTGAATCAGCGCGGAGATCGGGGTCGGGCCTTCCATCGAATCCGGCAGCCACACGTGCAGCGGGAACTGTGCCGACTTACCCATCGCGCCGATGAACAGCAGGATGCAGGTGACGGTCAGCAGCGACCACTCACAACCCGGGATGATCTGGATGGTCTTGTGTGCCAGTGCCGGAGCCGCAGCGAATACATCGCTGTAGTTCAGCGAGCCACCGAAGTAGGCCAGTACCAGACCGATACCCAGCAGGAAACCGAAGTCACCCACGCGGTTAACCAGGAATGCCTTGAGGTTGGCATAGATGGCGGTCGGGCGCTTGAACCAGAAGCCGATCAGCAGGTAGGACACCAGGCCCACTGCTTCCCAACCGAAGAACAGCTGGATGAAGTTGTTGCTCATCACCAGCATCAGCATCGAGAAGGTAAACAGCGAGATGTAGCTGAAGAAGCGTTGATAGCCCGGGTCTTCCTGCATGTAGCCGATGGTGTAGATATGCACCATCAGCGACACGAAGGTCACCACGACCAGCATCATTGCTGTCAGCGAGTCCACCAGGAAGCCGACGGAGAACTCATAGCCCCCTACCGTCAGCCAGGTGTAGACCGGCGCATTGAAAACTTCAGCCTGCCCCGTGAGGAAGGCATAAAGTACCTTGAAGGACAGGGCTGCCGAGACTGCCACGCCGAGAATGGTCACGACGTGGGAAGCGCGGCGGCCGATTGCCCATCCAAACAAGCCTGCAATGATGGACCCCACCAGAGGTGAGAGCGCTATCAGCAGGTATAAGCTTTTCATATCCATGCTTGTGTGCTTTGTAGTTTGGTAACCGGTTTGCCTTAGCCCTTGAGGCTGCCCAGGTCTTCAACGTTGATGGTCCGCATATTGCGGAACAGCACCACCAGAATGGCCAAGCCAATGGCGGATTCTGCCGCTGCTACCGTCAGGATGAAGAACACGAAAATCTGGCCTGCTGTATCGGACAGGTAATGCGAGAAGGCAATGAAATTGAAATTCACCGCCAGCAGCATCAGTTCGATGGCCATCAACAGCACGATCAGGTTCTTCCGGTTCAGGAAAATCCCCAGCACGCTGATGGCAAACAGGATTGCGGCCAGCACCAGGAAGTGAGTTAGTGTCAGCACATTTCCTCCCTTATGTTGTTCGGCCGTCAGGCCTGTTGCTCACCGGACTCGGCAGTATCGGCCGCTTCCACGTTTTTCTCGGCTTGCATCTTCACGATGCGTACACGGTCCTGACTGCGAACCTTGACCTGATCGCCGGCATCCACCACCTTGGTATCCTTGCGGCTACGCTGGGTCAGACCGATGGCAGCCACCATGGCCACCAGCAGCACAACCGCAGCCAGCTCGAACGGCAGCAGGTAGGTGGTATACAGCTGACGACCCAGTACCTTCACATTGCTGGCATCGGCAGCCAGCGCGGCACCGGCTTTGTAATCAGCCAGGCCGGTGTGCGGGTTGGTCAGGATCAGTACCATTTCGAAAGCCATGATGAGGCCGACAGTGGCCGCCACCGGGAAATTGCGCCAGAAACCCTCACGCAATTGCTCGATATTGATGTCCAGCATCATCACCACAAACAGGAACAGCACCATCACCGCGCCCACATAAACCAGTACCAGGGTAATGGCCAGGAACTCGGACTGCAGCAGCAGCCAGTGTCCGGAGCTGGTGAAGAAGGCCAGTACCAGATACAGCACGGCGTGTACCGGGTTCTTGGCAGTGACCACCCGGACCGCCGCAAACAGCAGAATGGCGGACAGGATGTAGAAAATAACCGTAGTCATGCTCATGAGGCCCCCTTAACGGTACTTGGCATCGGCTGCCTTGTTGGCAGCGATTTCGGCCTCGTACTTGTCACCCACCGCCAACAGCATCGGCTTGGTGTAGTAGAGGTCGCCACGTTTTTCACCGTGGTATTCGAAGATGTGCGTTTCGACGATGGCGTCGACCGGGCATGCCTCTTCGCAGAAACCGCAGAAGATGCACTTGGTCAGGTCGATGTCGTAACGGGAAGTACGGCGGGTGCCGTCTTCACGCTGTTCCGACTCGATCGAGATCGCCATTGCCGGGCACACCGCCTCGCACAACTTACAGGCAATGCAACGCTCTTCACCGTTGGCGTAGCGACGCTGCGCATGCAGGCCGCGGAAGCGCGGGGAGATCGGCGTCTTCTCTTCCGGGAACTGGACGGTGATCTTGCGGGCAAAGAAATAACGCCCGGTCAGCATCAGGCCTTTGACCAGTTCCACCAGCAGGAAGGTTTTGAAAAAGTTGCGAATCGTATCCATGTTCTTTACCTATCCCCTCAGTTCCACAGCGACAGCGGGGTCATCATCCAGATACCCAGGACCAGGATCCACACCAGGGTAACCGGAATGAACACCTTCCAGCCCAGACGCATGATCTGGTCGTAGCGATAACGCGGGAATGTCGCGCGGAACCACAGGAAGCAGAACAGCACAAACGCCATCTTCGCAGCCAGCCAGAAGAAGCCACCAGCACCCAGCAGGCCCCAGCTTGCCGGGAAGGGCGACAGCCAGCCACCCAGGAACAGGATGGAAGTCAGGGCGGAAACCAGAATCATGTTGGCGTATTCGGCGAGGAAGAATACGGCGAATGCCATGCCGGAGTATTCCACGTGGAAACCGGCCACGATTTCGGATTCACCTTCGGCCACATCAAACGGAGCACGGTTGGTTTCGGCTACACCGGAGATCAGGTAGACGATGAACAGCGGGAACAGCGGCAGCCAGTTCCAGGAGAACAGCGAACCACCTGCCATGCCGTGTGCCTGCTGCTTGACGATGTCAACCAGGTTCAGGCTGCTGGACACCATCAGAACGCCAACCAGTGCGAAGCCCATCGCCAGTTCGTAAGAAACGATCTGTGCGGCAGAGCGCATGGCACCAAGGAAGGAGTACTTGGAGTTACCAGCCCAGCCGGCCACGATGATGCCGTAAACACCAATCGAGGACAGCGCCAGGATGTACAGCAAGGACGCGTTGATGTTGGCCAGAACCAGCGTATCGCTGAAGGGAACCACAGCCCAGGCCGCCAGTGCCGGGCCGATGGCCAGCACCGGAGCCAGCAGGAACAAGCCCTTGCTGGACTGCGTCGGCAGGATGATTTCCTTCATCAGCAGCTTCAGGCCGTCAGCCAGCGGCTGCAGCAAGCCCAGCGGACCAACCCGGTTAGGGCCGATACGGATCTGCATGTAGCCAATGACCTTGCGCTCGGCGTAGGTCAGATAAGCGACGGTAATCATCATCGGTGCCACGATGGCGATGATTTTCAGCAGGGTCCACACCGTGAGCCCCGCTTCATTACCGAGAATGCTTTGCAAGAACTCCATGTTTTACCCCTGTGAAAGCGCGATGGAATCGAACATGCCACCCAGACCAGCAGTCAGCGGGTGAGCTGTTGCCAGGCGCACCGTATCAGCCGGCAGACTGTCGTCGGCTTCAACCAGCACCTTCAGCTCGCCACTGCCCTGACGCAACACGGCCTGGGAACCGGCCGCCACATTCAGGCTGGCCAGTACGCTGGAGTGCGCGGAGGCGACCGGCGCAGCTGCATCAGCAGTCTTCTGCAAGGACGGCGCACGGCGGCAGATGGCATCAGCCTGGTACAGCGGCACTTCGCCAATGCGCACCAGACCGGTGGTCACGGCTGCATTGATGGCCACATCGCCCAGTGCATTGCTGAGGGAGGATTCGATGGAACCCATGGCCAGCAATTCGGCACGGACTTCTTCAGCACTGTTCTGCTCGAAGCCGGTCAGGCCCAGCATATTGCCCAGTACACGCAGGACCTTCCAGGCCGGACGGGTTTCGCCCAGCGGACGTACTACGCCGTTGAAGGACTGCAGCTTGCCTTCCATGTTGACGAAGGAACCGGCGGTCTCGGAGAACGGCGCGATCGGCAACAGCACGTCAGCGTAATCCAGCAGGCCTGCGCCCTTGTAGGCGGTCAGCGCAATCACGGTGGCAGCCTGTTTCATGGCGGCTACCGCAGCTTGCGGATTGTAGCTGTCGGACTCGACTTCGGTGTTGAGCAGGAAGTAAGCCTTGCGCGGCGCGGCAATCATTGCAGCAGCGTTCAGACCTGCAGTGGCCGCAGCACCAAAGGCGGCGCGGTGCGGCAAGGCACCAACCAGTTCAGCACCGGTGCTGTTGGCAGCTTCAGCCAGCAGGCCGAAACGTGCGCCGGTCAGCGCGGAGATTTCCTGTGCCAGCTTCAGCAGTTGGGCGAAGGCAGGATGATGTTGGGCCACATTGCCCAGCACGATGGCAGCCGATTCGGCACCACTCAGGCTGGCAGCAATGGCTTGTGCCTCGGCACCGACAGTAACAGCAGCCAGATCAACAGCGGTTTGAGCAGACTTGAGCTCAACCACAGCCTTCAGCACCTGGGCCAGTGCGTTGACCAGCGCCAGCGGCGATACGATCAGCTTGGCATTGACTGCGGTCAGCAGCGCATCGTCAGTCACGTGGATGACGTTGAGCGCACTGCCCTTCTTCACCGCCTGACGCAGGCGGGAAGCCAGCAGCGGCTGTTCCTTGCGCTGGGTGCTGCCCACCACCAGGATGGACTTGGCAGTAGTCAGCTCGACAATGCTGGAACCCAGCCATTGCGCACCTTGCTGGGCGGCATCGGCCGAGAAGTCGCTACGACGCAGACGGTAGTCGATGTTGTTCACACCAAAGCTGCGAGCCAGCTTTTGTGCCAGATACAGTTCTTCGGTGGTGGAATGCGGGCTGGTGAGGAAGCCGATGGCATCCTTGCCGTGATCGGCGGATACGCCGTTCAGGCCCTTGACCACGTAGGCCAGAGCGGTTTCCCAGTCGGTTTCGTGCCACTTGCCGTCAAACTTGATCATCGGCTTTTGCAGACGCTCGGCCGAATTCAGGCCCTCATACGAGAAGCGGTCGCGGTCGGCAATCCAGCATTCGTTGATGGCTTCATTTTCCAGCGGCAGTACACGCATTACTTCGTTGGATTTCACCTGAACGATCAGGTTGGAACCCAGACCATCGTGCGGGCTGACCGACTTGCGACGGGACAGCTCCCAGGCACGGGTGGTGTAGCGGAAAGGCTTGGATGTCAGCGCGCCAACCGGGCAGAGGTCGATGACGTTACCGGAGATTTCCGAATTAACGGTCTTGCCCAGGTAGGGCATGATTTCCGAGAATTCGCTACGGTTGGCCATGCCGATTTCCTGGAAACCGCCGATTTCTTCGGTGAAGCGCACGCAGCGGGTGCAGTGAATGCAACGCGCCATTTCCTCAGCCGATACCAGCGGGCCCATGTCCTTGGCCACCACAGTGCGCTTTTCTTCCTGATAGCGCGAGGTGGAGTTGCCATAGCCCACGGCCAGATCCTGCAGCTGGCACTCGCCGCCCTGATCGCAGATCGGGCAATCCAGCGGGTGGTTGATCAGCAGGAATTCCATCACGCCGGCTTGTGCCTTCTTGGCCAGGTCGGAATGGGTATGCACCTTCATGCCGTCGGTCACCGGCGTAGCGCAGGCTGGCAGCGGCTTGGGTGCCTTTTCCACTTCAACCAGACACATGCGGCAGTTAGCCGCGATGGACAGTTTCTTGTGGTAGCAGAAGTGAGGGATGTGCGTACCCACGGAATGGGCGGCATCCATCACGGTACTGCCTTGCGGGACAGTCAGTTTTTTACCGTCGATTTCGATTTCAAGCATCGCTCAACACCATTTGTGGTCCACCAAGGGCTTCTTGTGTTCGATCAGATATTCGAACTCATTGCGGAAGTGCTTGGTGAAACTGCGAACCGGGAACACGGCAGCATCTGCCAGTGCACAGATGGTACGGCCGGCCATGTTATTGCCTACCGAATCCAGGAGCTCCAGATCACCCGGACGGCCTTCGCCGTTGGCGATGCGATGGATCACCTTGTACAGCCAGCCGGTGCCTTCGCGGCACGGCGTACACTGGCCGCAGGACTCTTCGTGATAGAAGTAGGCCAGACGCTCCAGCGCCTTCACCATGCACACATCTTCATTCATCACGATGACAGCGCCAGAACCCAGCATGGAGCCGGCCTTGGAGATGCTGTCGTAGTCCATCGTGCATTGCATCATGACGTCGCCGGGCAATACCGGAGCGGACGAACCACCCGGAATCACTGCCTTCAGCTTCTTGCCATCACGCATGCCGCCTGCCATTTCCAGCAGTACCGAGAACGGGGTGCCCAGCGGAATCTCGTAATTGCCCGGACGGTTCACGTGACCGGATACCGAGAACAGCTTGGTACCGCCATTGTTCGGCTTACCCGCTTCCAGGAACTTCTGTGCACCATCACGAATGATGAAAGGCACGGAAGCGAAGGACTCGGTGTTGTTGATGGTGGTCGGCTTGCCGTACAGGCCGAAGCTGGCCGGGAACGGCGGCTTGAAGCGCGGCTGGCCTTTTTTGCCTTCCAGCGATTCGAGCAGCGCGGTTTCTTCACCGCAGATGTAGGCACCATAACCATGGTGGGCGAACAGATCGAAGCTGAAGTCGCTGCCGAGAATGTTCTTGCCCAGGAAACCAGCCTGACGGGCTTCATCCAGTGCTGCTTCGAACAGTTCATACTCTTCGAAGATTTCACCGTGGATGTAGTTGTAGCCAGCCTTGGTACCCATGGCGTAGCCGGCGATGATCATGCCTTCGATCAGCGCATGAGGATTGAAACGCAGGATATCGCGGTCCTTGAAAGTACCCGGTTCACCCTCGTCGGTGTTGCACACCACGTATTTGTCGCCCGGGAAAGAGCGCGGCATGAAGCTCCACTTCAGGCCGGTGGGGAAGCCCGCACCGCCACGGCCGCGCAGACCGGAATTTTTCACTTCGGCGATCACATCCTCTTGCGGCATCTTGGATTCGATGATGCGACGCAGGGCCTGGTAGCCGCCACGGGCCACGTAGGCCTCCAGCTTCCAGCAGTCCTGCGCAGAGGTGTCCACGCCGTCGAAAATCACACCATTGACGAAGATTGCCATCAGTTCAGCTCCGCCAGTTTCTTGTCGATTGCTTCGGGCGTCATGAAGCTGCACATCTTGTGGTTGTTCACCAGCAAGACCGGCGCATCGCCGCAGGCACCCATGCACTCCCCTTCCAGCAAGGTGTACTTGCCGTCAGCACTGGTTTCGCCAATGGCGATGCCAAGCTTCTTGGAGATGTACTCGGCAGCATTCACGCCACCGGACAGGGCACAGGGCAGGTTGGTACAAACGGTAATCTTGTACTTGCCCACCGGCTTCATGTCGTACATGTTGTAGAAGGTGGCGACTTCGTAAGCAGCTACCGGAGCGATATTCAGGTAGTTGGCAACGAATTCGATCACCTCGGTATTCAGGCAGCGCTCTTCCGGTGTCTTGCCGGTTTCCCGACGCTCCACCAGGGCAATGCGCAGCGCGCCCATGACCGCCGAACGAGCCTGGTCAGCCGGATACTTGGCGACTTCGCGGTCGATGGCGGCGAGTGATTGTGCGGATAGCATTAGCGGTCAATCTCCCCAAACACGATATCCTGGGTACCGATGATGGCCACCACGTCGGCAATCATGTGACCCGTTGCCATTTCATTCAGGGCTGCCAGATGGGCAAAACCCGGGGCACGGATTTTCAGTCGGTACGGTTTGTTGGCACCGTCGGATACCAGATAGATACCGAACTCACCCTTCGGATGTTCTACAGCCGCGTAGGCTTCACCTTCCGGCACATGCATGCCTTCGGTAAACAGCTTGAAGTGGTGAATCAGGTCTTCCATATTCGACTTCATGCCTTCGCGGGAAGGCGGAGCCACTTTATGGTTGTCGGTGATGACCGGGCCGGGATTGTCACGCAGCCATGCCACACATTGCTGGATGATGCGGTTGGACTGGCGCATTTCTTCCACGCGGACCAGGTAACGGTCGTAGCTGTCACCCTTCTTGCCCACCGGAATATCGAAGTCCAGACGGTCGTATACGTCGTAGGGCTGCTTCTTGCGCAGATCCCACTCGATGCCGGAACCACGCAGCATCGGGCCGGAGAAACCCAGGTTCTTGGCACGTTCCGGGCTGACCACGCCGATGTCCACGGTACGCTGCTTCCAGATACGGTTATCAGTCAGCAGGGTTTCGTATTCGTCAACGTAAGTCGGGAAACGCTTGGTGAAATCGTCGATGAAGTCCAGCATCGAGCCCTTGCGGCCTTCGTTCAGGCGCGCCAGCTCCTTGGCGTTCTTGATCTTGGATACGGTGTACTGCGGCATGGAGTCCGGCAGATCACGGTATACACCACCCGGGCGGAAGTAGGCGGCATGCATACGGGCACCGGACACGGCTTCATAGCAGTCCATCAGGTCCTCACGCTCACGGAAAGCGTACAGGAACATGGTCATGGCGCCGATGTCGATGGCGTGAGCGCCAATCCACAGCAGGTGGTTCAGGATACGGGTGATTTCAGCAAACATCACACGGATGTATTGCGCACGCAGCGGCACTTCGATTTGCAGCAGCTTTTCGATGGCCAGGCAGTAGGCGTGCTCGTTGCACATCATGGATACGTAGTCGAGACGGTCCATATACGGCAAGGACTGGATGAAAGTCTTGCTTTCAGCCAGTTTCTCGGTACCGCGGTGCAGCAGGCCAATGTGCGGGTCGGCACGCTGGATCACTTCGCCGTCCAGCTCCAGCACCAGGCGCAATACGCCGTGGGCTGCCGGGTGCTGAGGACCAAAGTTCAGCGTGTAGTTACGGATCTCAGCCACCGTAGTTCTCCTCACGAATGATGCGCGGAGTGATTTCGCGCGGTTCGATGGTGACCGGCTGGTAGATCACGCGCTGCTGGGTCGGGTCGTAACGCATTTCAACGTGACCGGACAGCGGGAAATCCTTGCGGAACGGATGGCCGACAAAGCCATAGTCGGTCAGGATGCGACGCAGGTCGGGGTGACCTTCAAACACGATGCCGTACAGGTCGAACGCTTCACGCTCGAACCAGTTGGCCGCATTCCAGATGGGGTTGACCGAGGCGAGCAGCGGGAAGCTGTCATCTTCGGCAAACACGCGCAGACGGATACGGACATTGTGCTTGAGTGACAGCAGGTGATAGACGGCAGCAAAGCGCGGGCCATCCCACGGCTCGTCACGGTAGGCACTGTAGTCCATACCGCACAGGTCGATCAGTTGTTCGAAGGAAAGTTCGGCATGATCACGCAGCGTGGTGGCCACGTCGGTCAGATCAGCCGCCTTGCAGACGATGGTCAGTTCATCGAGGGCCAGCGTGCTTGAAACAAGCTTGTCGCCCAGCACACGCTCGACGACCGATCCCAGTGCTTCCATTTTCTTGGAGGCCATAAGTGCTTACCTTATCGGGCGATGGTAGAGGTGCGTTTGATCTTGTTCTGCAGCTGGATAATGCCATACAGCAGTGCTTCGGCAGTCGGCGGACAGCCCGGCACATAGACATCGACCGGCACAATGCGGTCACAGCCACGGACGACAGAATAGGAATAGTGGTAGTAACCACCACCGTTGGCACAGGAACCCATGGAGATGACCCAGCGGGGCTCTGCCATCTGGTCATATACCTTGCGCAGCGCCGGTGCCATCTTGTTGCACAACGTACCAGCCACGATCATCAGGTCAGACTGACGGGGACTGGGGCGGAAAACGATGCCGAAACGGTCCAGGTCATAACGTGCGGCACCGGCATGCATCATTTCCACCGCACAGCATGCCAGGCCAAAGGTCATGGGCCACAGCGAACCGGTTCGGGTGTAGTTGATGAGCTTGTCGGCTGTCGTGGTCACGAAGCCTTTTTCCAGAATACCTTCTACTCCCATTCCAGCGCTCCCTTTTTCCACATGTAGACGAAGCCCAGCGTCAACACCGCCAGGAACTCCACCATTACGCCAAAGCCATAGGCACCAAGTTCTTTCAGGACCACAGCCCAGGGAAACAGAAATGCGATTTCCAGATCGAACAGGATGAACAGAATGGCGATGAGGTAGTAGCGAACGTCAAACTTCATGCGTGCGTCTTCGAAGGCTTCGAATCCACACTCATAAGGAGAGAGTTTCTCAGGGTCGGGACGATTGGGTGCGAGGACCTTGCCAAGGACAATAGGACCTACGCCGACCAACAAACCGACGATGACAAACAACAGAATGGGAAAATAATTTTGCAGCATTTCCCGTACACCCCCAAAAAAAGGAGGAATTACCCTCCTTGGCTCCAAATAAAATAGGCCACCGGAATCCCGGTGGCCTATTTTTGAATGGTGGTGCCGACAGTGAGACTCGAACTCACACAGCCTACGGCCACTACCCCCTCAAGATAGCGTGTCTACCAATTTCACCATGTCGGCACTATATAACTTTACTGTCACTCCGGAATTTTTGATGTAGTACCCGAAGCTTTGCCAGTGGTTGCCCCGACCGGGATTTGCGGCGCAACTTGCTCAACTTTGCCACCCATCACACCCAGATCTGTTTTTCCGCCCCCCGACAGATAAACAAGGGTGAGACTCGTGGAGAAGAATACAACCGCTGCAATTGCAGTGGTTCTACTCAAGAAATTCGCAGAACCAGACGCACCAAACAGACTACCGGAAGCGCCGCTACCGAAAGCTGCACCCATATCCGCACCCTTGCCATGCTGCATGAGGACAAGGACGATGATCGTCACTGCGGAAAGGAGGTTTATAACCCAAATAAGCGTCTTAATAAGTTCCATACTATATCAATTTTCCTGCGGCCTGGCAAATCATCCTGAATGATCCGGCGTCCAGAGATGCCCCACCAACAAGGGCTCCGTCGACATTTTCTGTCTTCAGAATTGACTCGGCATTCTCTGCCTTTACACTGCCGCCGTAGAGGACGCGAATATTAGCCGAGGGCTTGGCATTTTGCAAGCACCACGTTTTGATTGCGGTGTGAATCTCCGCAATCTGCTCCAGCGATGCCACCTTGCCGGTGCCGATCGCCCAGACGGGCTCATAAGCAATGACGTACTCGCCGTCGTTCACCTCGGACAGGATGGCCAGCTGGCTGAAAATCACCTCCAGGTACTGCCCGGACTCGCGTTCGCCCAGGGTTTCACCTACACACAGCACCGGCACCAGGCCCGCAGCCATGGCGTTGTTCATCTTGGAGAGCAAGGCCGGATTGGCCTCGCCAAAATACTGGCGGCGCTCGGAATGTCCAACCAGCGCATAGCGGCAGCCAACGTCACGGAGCATGTCGGCAGACACTTCCCCAGTAAAAGCACCGTCAGCGGCAAAGCTGCTGACATCCTGCGCCGACAATTGCAGCGACTGACCAGCAAGCTGCGCGCCCAGTGCTGCCAGATAGACTGCAGGAGCAGCAACACCCACCCAGGGCTGATTGCAGACCGGATCGGCCAGCAAGGCCGCAACCAGGGATTGTGCGCTTTGCGCGCGGGTATTCATCTTCCAGTTGCCGATGATCAGCTTGCCTGCCATGTCGCTTGTCTCCGTATTTGAGCTGCGGATTATATCCCCACTCGCGGTGGCGTCAAAACATCCCATACGGCTTTTCGACGACTTGTAATATTTCTGAAAACTTGGAGGGATAGGATGCGCCTCAACACTTAGCACGCCCTTACCCTAATACTCAGGAGCAAGCATGAAACAGTCTGTACGTCTGGTCGCTTCGCTGGCCTTGTCCGCCGGCTTTGTTGCTGGTGCAGCCATGGCAGCCGACATCACCGGCGCCGGCGCTACTTTCCCCTATCCCCTGTACGCTAAGTGGGCCACTGCCTACAAGGCTGGCAGTGGCAACAATATGAACTACCAGTCCATCGGCTCGGGTGGCGGCATCAAGCAAATCCAGTCCAAGACTGTTGATTTCGGCGCGTCCGACATGCCCCTGAAACCCGAAGAACTGGAAAAATCCGGCCTGACCCAGTTCCCGACCGTACTGGGCGGTGTTGTACCCGTAATCAATGTACCCGGCATCGCAGCAGGTCAGGTGAAGTTCACCGGTCCGCTGCTGTCCGAGATCTTCATGGGCAAAGTAGCCAAATGGAATGACCCGGCCATTGCCAGCCTGAACCCTGGCGTCAAGCTGCCGGATCAGAAGATCACTGTGGTACGTCGCTCCGACGGCTCCGGCACCACCTTTATCTTTACTAACTACCTGTCCAAGGTTTCCAGCGAGTGGGCCAGCAAGGTTGGCTCCAACACTGCGGTAAACTGGCCGACCGGCGTGGGTGGCAAGGGCAATGAAGGCGTAGCCAACTATGTAACCCGTATCAAGGGCTCCATCGGTTACGTTGAATATGCCTACGCCAAGCAGAACAAGCTGGCATACGGCGACCTGAAAAACGATGCTGGCAATTTTGTTGCCCCGAGCGATAAATCTTTCCGTGCCGCAGCTGCCAATGCCGACTGGAAAAAGGCTCCCGGCTTCTACTTGCTGCTGACCAACCAACCGGGCAAGGATAGCTGGCCGATCGCAGGTGCAACCTTCATCCTGATGCACAAGAAACAGGACAAGCCGGCACAGGGCACCGAAGTACTGAAGTTCTTCGACTGGGCTTACAAGAATGGCGACAAGACCGCTCTGGATCTGGACTACATCCCGATGCCTGACAATGTCAAAGCCGTCATTCGTACCAGCTGGAAGCAGATTACCGACGCTAGCGGTAAGCCGGTCTTTAATTGATAACAATCTGGCTACAACGAATGAGCGTGCTTGATGTGCACCTTTCTGATAGTTGTAGCCGCAAGGCCGGGGCTTACCACCCCGGCTTTTTGTCTGAGACGCGACCGAGTATCCCTCATGGAAAAGTTCAGCAATAACCAGCAAATGCAGCGGCAACTGCTGCTAGACAATCTGTTCAGAATAGCCACGCGCTGCTTTGCCTTTCTGGTACTGGCCTTGCTGGTAGGCATTCTGATCTCCCTGATCATTGGTGCCATGCCCAGCCTAAGCAAGTTTGGCTGGGGTTTCCTGACCGATAGCGACTGGGATCCGGTAGCACAGAAATTCGGTGCTCTGGTGCCGGTATTCGGCACGCTGGCCACCTCTTTCATTGCCTTGCTGATTGGCGTGCCGGTCAGCTTCGGTATTGCGGTATTCCTGACCGAGCTGTGTCCGAATGTACTCAAGCGTCCGCTGGGTATTGCCGTCGAGCTGCTGGCAGGCATTCCGTCCATCATTTACGGTATGTGGGGCCTGTTTGTGTTTGCCCCGATGTTTGCCGACCATATCCAGCCTATGCTGATTGACAACCTGGGTGACATTCCGTTGATCGGTCTGTTGTTCCAGGGTGCGCCGATGGGCATCGGTGTGTTTACTGCCGGCCTGATCCTGGCCGTGATGGTGATTCCGTTCATCGCATCCGTGATGCGTGATGTGTTTGAAGTGGTGCCCACCATGCTCAAGGAATCTGCCTACGGCCTGGGTTCCACTACCTGGGAAGTCGTGCGTTACGTGGTTCTGCCCTACACCAAGACCGGTGTGGTCGGTGGCATCATGCTGGGCCTTGGCCGTGCACTGGGCGAAACCATGGCAGTGACCTTCGTCATCGGTAACTCCTCCCGCTTTGCCGTCGGTCTGTTCGAGCCGGGTCAGTCGATTTCTTCCGCACTGGCCAATGAATTTGCCGAAGCCACCGGAGAATTCCACATGGCTTCGTTGATCGAGCTGGGCTTGATCCTGTTTTTCATCACCTTCGTCGTACTGGCCTGTGCCAAACTCCTGTTACTGCGCCTGCAGAAACAGGAAGGCAAGGCATCCTGACAAGGCGCCAACACCATGACCAACAGTACCATCAGCGAATCCGTGAAACTGCAGGGTCGCAGCGAAAGCAGCAGCACCATGAATACTTCGATCTATCGTCGCCGTCGCCTGGTGAATGCCTTCAACATGGGGGCCTCCACCCTTACCATGGCCTTTGGCCTGTTCTGGTTGCTGTGGATTCTGTTCACACTGCTGCAGCACGGCCTGTCCGGCCTGAGCCTGCAGGCATTCACGCAGAGCACGCCGCCGCCAGGCAGCCAGGGGGGCCTCGCCAATGCCATTTACGGCAGCCTGATGATGACCTTGTTCGGCACCGTGATCGGCACACCGATCGGCATTCTGGCCGGCATCTATCTGGCGGAATTCGGTCAGCGTGGCTGGCTGGCACCCACCACCCGCTTCATCAACGACATCCTGCTGTCGGCACCGTCCATCGTGATCGGCCTGTTCGTGTATGAAGTTTATGTGGTCAGCGTCGGTCACTTTTCCGGCTGGGCTGGTGCCTTCGCTCTGGCCCTGCTGGTGATTCCGGTAGTAGTGCGTACCACCGAAAACATGCTGCGCCTGGTTCCCAACACCCTGCGCGAAGCTGCCGCAGCACTGGGCACGCCGCAATGGAAAATCACCCTGTATGTGACACTGCGTTCGGCCAAGGCCGGGGTGCTGACCGGCATCTTGCTGGCGGTGGCACGGATTTCCGGTGAAACCGCACCGCTGCTGTTTACTGCCCTGAACAACCAGTTCTTCAACAACAACATGAACCAGCCGATGGCCAACCTGCCCATCGTGATTTTCCAGTTCGCCATGAGCCCGTACGAAGACTGGCACACTCTGGCCTGGACTGGTGCTTTGCTGATTACCCTGAGCGTGCTGACGCTTAATATCCTTGCCCGCTGGATGGGCAGCCAGAAAACCCAATCGCATTAAGGCATGACGACAATGGCTGATAACAACGTCAAGCTTCAGGTCAAGAATCTGAACTTCTTTTACGGTAATTTCCACGCATTGAAGAACATCAATCTGGAGATTGCACCGCGCATGGTCACGGCCTTCATCGGCCCTTCCGGCTGTGGCAAATCCACCCTGCTGCGCACCTTCAACCGCATGTACGAGCTGTATCCGGGCCTGCGCTCGGAAGGCGAAATCCTGCTGGACGGGCATAACATCCTGGGCCGCGATGTGGATATCAACCTCTTGCGCGCCAAGGTGGGCATGGTGTTCCAGAAGCCCACCCCGTTCCCGATGTCCATCTACGACAACATTACCTTCGGGGTGAAGTTGTACGAAAAACTGGCCAAGACCGAGATGGACGACCGCGTGGAATGGGCCTTGCGCAAGGCCGCGCTGTGGGATGAGGTGAAGGACAAGCTGAAGCAATCCGGCAATTCGCTGTCCGGTGGCCAGCAGCAACGTCTGTGCATTGCACGTGCTGTGGCATCCCGCCCGGAGGTATTGCTGCTGGATGAACCGACCTCGGCACTGGACCCGATTTCCACCGCCCACATCGAAGAACTCATTCATGAACTGAAAGAGGACTACACCATCGCCATCGTGACCCACAACATGCAGCAGGCGGCGCGGGTTTCCGATTTCACCGCCTACATGTATCTGGGTGAACTGGTGGAGTTTGGCGAAACCGACAACATCTTCACCGCGCCCAAACAAAAGGCCACCGAGGATTACATCACCGGCAAGTTCGGCTGATCCGCCATCTCGGCCCCCGCAACTGGTTTATCCAGGGCGGGGGCTTTTGCATTGCAGCTGATTTGCATGCTTTTATCCCAGATGATTACACCGCCAACAGCCTGAAAAAACCGGCGAAAACAGACACCTGTCAAGCAAGCTGTCAGTTGCGCGGCGGGAAAACGACAAGCCGGTTTTTTTTTGGTTCATTTACTTGACGCACGAAGGTCTGGACACAACAATCCCGGCTTTCCTTAACACGATTTTCATGATCATGCTGGACCTCTTTGCAGGGCTGGACACCCATGTGGCCATCACCCTGATCTTGTCGCTGGGCTTTGTCCTGGCCTTCGAGTTCATCAACGGTTTCCACGATACGGCCAACGCTGTTGCCACCGTCATTTACACTCAATCGATGAAGCCACGCCTAGCGGTATTTGCCTCTGGCGTATTCAACTTTCTGGGCGTACTGACCGGGGGCCTTGCGGTTGCCTATGCCATTGTTCACTTGCTGCCGGTTGATTTACTGGTATCGGTCAATACCGCCCGTGGCATGGCCATGGTGTTTGCCTTGCTGACTGCTGCCATTGCCTGGAATCTGGGTACCTGGTATTTCGGTTTGCCAGCTTCCAGCTCGCACACCCTGATCGGCGCCATCCTCGGCGTTGGCCTGGCCAATTGCCTGATCAACGGCACCCCGCTGTCGCAGGGCGTGAACTGGGGCAAGGCCATCGATGTGGGTTTGTCGCTGTTGTGCTCGCCGCTGGTCGGTGCACTGCTGTCCGGTCTGCTGGTGATTGCCCTGCGCCGCTCCCGTCCGCAAAGCAATATGCACAAGACGCCCTTCCAGCGTCAGCAGGTGGAAGGCCGCAAGCATCCGCCGTTCTGGATGCGCTTCATGCTGATTGTCAGCTCCATGGGTGTCAGCTTCTCACACGGTTCCAATGACGGACAGAAGGGTGTCGGCCTGATCATGCTGGTTCTCATTGGCATTGTCCCGGCCAAATACGTGCTGAATCTGGACAGTACGCCTTACCAGATCGAACGCACCCGTGACGCGGCCCTGCATTTGCAGCAGTTCTACAATCGCCACCAGACCGCGCTGGACGCCATGTTCAAGCCATCAGCCGCCGGTAGCAATGTGCATGACTGTCGCCCGCGTGACACCTTGCGCACTGCCGACAACCTGATTACTGCATTGGGCGATGGCAGCACCTATCGCAACCTGCCGGATAGCAAGCGCTGGGATGTTCGTACCGACCTGCTGTGTCTGGATGATGCAGCCAAGAAGGCCAGCTCGCTACCTAACCTGAGTGCGGATGACAAGCAGCTGCTGAGCAATCTGCGCAAGGACCTGACCGTTACCACCGAATACGCGCCCACCTGGGTGATCATTGCCGTGGCGCTGGCGCTGGGCGGCGGCACCATGATTGGCTGGCGTCGCGTGGTGAAGACTGTCGGCGAAGGCATTGGCAAGAAGGACATGACCTACGCTCAGGGCATGTCGGCCCAGCTGACTGCGGCGGTCTCGATTGGTCTGGCCAGTCAGTTTGGCCTGCCGGTTTCCACCACCCATGTTTTGTCCAGCGGCGTGGCGGGCACCATGGTGGCGGACAAAGCCGGCCTGCAATGGTCGACCGTGCGTTCCATCCTGCTGGCCTGGTTGTTTACCATGCCGGTTGCCATGCTGCTGTCGGGCAGCCTGTACTATCTGGCCAGCAACTGGCTCAAGTAAGCCCTGTTGCTGCGACATTGCCTGAAAAGCCGCCCGAGGGCGGCTTTTTCTATGATGGGCATCATGGCTGGTAGAGTTTGATCATGATCAAACAGCAAACAAAACACCATTGATTCGTTATTTAATTATTTGCTAATATTAACTCGCTTCATCATGGTTTCTCCTTTGTTGTTTGCAGCAATCCCTTGACGCCTCATTTCAGTCGGAATGGGGCGCTTTTTTTGTTTGATGGCAGGAAAAACAGCAAACCGGGGGACTTCAGGCCTTGAGGTATTGCTCACGTCCGGACAGCCAGCGTTCCAGATGTGCCTCTGCCGCTTCCGGCCAGCGTTGCAGTACTTCTGGTGCCAGCTCACGGGCAGCTTCCAGCAGCTCGATATCTTCTTCCAGATTGGCAAAGCGCAACATCGGCACGCCGCTTTGCCGTGCGCCGAGAAACTCACCCGGCCCGCGTATCAGCAAATCCTGCCGGGCAATCTCGAAGCCATCCACATTCTCGTAAATCACTTTCAGGCGCGCCTTGGCCAGTTCTGACAGTGGATTCTCAAACAGCAGCATGCAGACACTGCGTGCACTGCCCCGCCCTACCCGGCCACGCAGCTGGTGCAATTGCGACAAACCCATGCGTTCGGCGTGTTCAATCACCATCAGGCTGGCATTGGGGACATCCACGCCAACTTCGATGACGGTGGTAGCCACCAGTACATGCAGTTCCCGGCTGGTAAAAGCAGCCATCACCGCTGCTTTTTCGTCTGGCTTCATGCGGCCATGCACCAGGCCAACTTTCCACTGTGCCAGCTGGGCGGCCAGTACCCGATGGGTATCCACCGCTGTTTGCAATTGCAAGGTTTCCGACTCTTCAATCAAGGGACATACCCAGTACACCTGCTGGCCTTCGCTACAGGTCTTGTGGACATAGTCGATGACTTCTTCGCGCCGGCTGCTGTTGATCAGCTTGGTGACGATGGGGGTGCGGCCCGGTGGCAATTCATCAATGACGGACACGTCCAGATCGGCATAGAAGCTCATGGCCAGAGTACGCGGTATCGGCGTGGCCGACATCATCAGCTGATGGGGCTCCTGCCCCTTTTGCTTGAGTGCCAGCCGCTGGCCGACACCAAAGCGGTGTTGCTCGTCCACAATGACCAGCCCCAGCCGGGAAAAGCTGACGCCATCCTGAAACAAGGCATGGGTGCCAACTGCCAGTTGGGCTTCGCCATTGGCCATCTGTAGCAGCGACTGCTCCTTCTGCTTTTTGCGCAGACTGCCGGATAACCAGCATACGGTCAGTCCCAGCGGCTCCAGCCAGCCGGACAGCTTGCGGTAATGCTGCTCTGCCAGGATTTCGGTGGGTGCCATCAGCGCCACCTGAAAACCGGCCTCAATGGCGGTCAGCGCCGCCAGAGCAGCCACCACCGTCTTGCCGCTGCCCACATCTCCCTGCAGCAAACGATGCATGGGGTGCGACTGCCCCAGGTCGGCATCGATTTCAGCCAGTACTTTTTGCTGTGCACGTGTCAGCGCAAAGGGCAGCGTGGCAAACAGGGCTTGTCGCAGCTGGCCATTGCCCCGGATGGCGGCTGCCTGCCCTTGCCGTCGTGCGCGATAGGCCAGCCGCATGGAAAGCTGTTGTGCCATCAGTTCGTCGAATTTCAGCCGCTGCCATGCCGGCAGGCCTGGCTCGGACAGCTGGCTGGCACTGTATTCAGGCGGCGGTGAATGCAAGAGCTGCACGGCATCGGCAAAGCTTTGCAGGCCCAGCCGGGACATCACCGGCTCTGGTAAGGTTTCCGGCAGCGGCAGGGCCTTGAGTTCCTGGCGGATGAGCTTGCGCAACATGGGCTGGGTGACGCCATTTACCGTGGGATAGACCGGTGTCAGGCTTTCCGCCAGCGGGCTGCCTTCGACCACTTCGCGGGTTTTGGGATGCACCATCTCGTCGCCATGAAAGCCACGACGGATCTCGCCCATGGCGCGAATCAACACACCATCGGCAAATTGCTTGAGCTGGCTGGGATAGAAATGGATGAAGCGCAATACCAGCACGCCGCTGGCATCCTCCAGACGCACCATCAACTGCTTGCGCGGGCGGAACTGCACTTCATGACTGATGACCCGTCCTTCCACCAGTACAGGCTGCCCATACGGAGCAGCGCCAATCGGATAGAGATGGGTTTCGTCTTCGTAACGCAATGGCAGGTGCAAGACCAGATCGAGGCGACGGCGCAGGCCGAGCTTGTCCAGCTTCTTGGCCAGAGCGGGGGCCACATTCAGTGGCTGGTTGGCGAGGTCGTTGGCATGGGTCATCGACAGCGATTGTAACCAAAAAACAGGGCGGCGCACCGCCCTGGTACGCCGCCCTGCCCTGTCCTTGCTACAGAATGCTTACTGTCGTTCCCACACCTGGGTACGGCCCAGCAGCGAAACGCCCAGGAAACCGCGTACTTCAAGCTTCTTGCCGCCGTCCACCAATTTCATCTTGGCGCTGTATACCTTGCCATTGTGCGGGTCCAGAATCTTGCCGTTGGCCCAGGTATCGCCGTCCTTCTTCAGGCCCCACAGAATGGTCATGCCGTTGACCGGCTTGCCCTTGCGCTCGCCATCACACGCTTCGCACACCACATCCGGATTCTGGAACAACTTGACGATCTTGCCGGACAATTCGCCATTGGCCCCTTCGGCGATCTGCACCACGGCCTTGGCCTGCTTGGTGTCGTCGTCGATGGTTTTCCAGCTGCCAATCGGGCTGTCAGCCCATGCGGCGTGTGACAGCGCCATGAATCCGGCCGCCGCGACAGCGGCTTTCCACAATGTGCTCATGATGTCTTTCCTCGTGTTGTTTGTCTTATTGAAACGCTAGTTTGAAGCTTGGACTCTAGGATGCCAAGGGCTTGGTCAACCGTCAAGCATGGCTCCGGCTCACAAGACAAATTCGCCACGCGCCAAAGGAATGACGCAACCGCCGACATAAATACGACGCTGCTCATCCACCGTCAAGTGCAATACATTGGGGCGTTGCAGCACTGCCCCCTGCTCCACCCGCCATTGCACAGGATAGGTCTGATGCAGGCTGCACCAGCCACCCAGATTGGCGCAGGCCGAGCCGGTACCCGGGTCTTCCAGCACCACGCCGTCCTGTTCATAAAACAGGCGCACCGTGGCAAGGTTGTTGGACACGTGCCACAGATAGGCCACGCTGCGACCGGGATAGAGGCAGGCGTCCCGGACAAACAGTGCCGGGTCTGGCCGGGCGGCCAGAACGGCCTCTGCACTGGCTGCGCGGATCAGCAATTGCTCGCTGCCGGTATCCAGCCAGCTGGGGGCTGCGGCAATGGCGGAGACAGGCAGGCGCAACATGGCGGCGGCAGCTTCGCTGGTCAGCTCAGCGACGCGCTCCCTTGCAGGATTGGCCTGCAAGATGAACTGCCCGTCCTGATGCCGGATCGGAATCACCCCTGCATTGGTTTCCAGCGCAAAGCTCTCGCCCAATTGCCGCTGGTGATACAGCACGGCTGCCGCACCTATGGTTGGGTGTCCGGCAAACGGCAGTTCGTGGGCTGGCGTAAAAATGCGCAAGCGCGCATCAGCCTCGCTGGAGGGAAAGACAAAAACCGTCTCGGACAAATTCATCTGCCGGGCCAGTGCCTGCATGGTTGCATCCGACAGCGCTTGTGCAGCGGTAAATACTGCCAGCGGATTACCGCCAAACGTGGTTTCGGCAAAGACATTGACGATTTCAAACGGTAAACCCGACATGCACCTCTCCCATCAGCTTGAACAACGGGCATCCTGCAAGGCTTGTTGCAGCTTGGCAAGCTGGCGCTGGAAACGCTTTGTTTGCTTGGCAGAACGGCTGTGCGTCAGGTTTTGCCGCGCACGCTGTTCACGGGTCTGCAGGCTGGCACATGACTTGGCGGCTCGCTGCCGGGATGGCGCGGGAGTCAGCGTGCGTTTTGGCTTGCCACGCTCTTCCGCTACCAAGACCTGACGGCCATGAATCTGGTAATACTCCCGGCTGACCAGGCTGAAGCTGCCCGGCTGCATCAGCTGCGCCTGATGCCCAGCAGGACAGGGGTGATCCTGATACAGGATCTGCCTTTGCGGGCCCAGGCACTTGAATACCTGGGCCGATACGGGCAATGCACACAACAGCAACGCCAGATAGCCATGACACCACATGAGTCATCTCCAGGAAGCAAAGCGGACTGGAGATGAAACGGGATTTCCTTTGCCGTGGCTGCCGGACCAACTGGCAGTTGCCTGAAATGCAAACAGGCGACCGTAGTCGCCTGCTGCAATCACTGCACGGGCAAACAATCAGCCCAGGAACAGCACGGCTTCTGCTTCAACCTGCACACCCTTGGGCAGGCTGGCCACGCCAACGGCGGCACGCGCCGGGTAAGGCTGGCTGAAGTACTGGCCCATGATTTCGTTGAAAGTAGCGAAATTGGACAGGTCGGTCAGGTAGGCATTGAGCTTGACGATCTGGTCCAGGCTGCCGCCCGCGGCTTCGCACACGGCTTTCAGGTTCTTGAATACCTGATGGGTTTCGGCCGCAAAACCACCTTCCACCACGGTCATGGTGGCCGGGTCCAGCGGAATCTGGCCGGACAGGTAAACGGTGTTGCCAGCCTTTACGGCCTGGGAGTAAGCACCGATGGCGGCCGGAGCGTGTTCGGTATGGATGATTTCTTTGGTCATTTACTGGTCTCCATCCCTGAGAAACAGGGTTAACAGGTCATTGAGAAAACGCTGCCCCTGCAAAGTGGGGCGAATGGTGGTGGCATCCTGCTCCAGCAATCCTTGCTGGATGGCCTGCTGCAATTCATTCCGAATACAGGATACAGGCAAACCGGTACGCTCGGTGAACAGGCGCGTTTCAAAGCCGCCGGTCAGCCGCAACAGATTCATCATGAACTCGAACGGCAGTTCGTCGCGCGCCACCTTGCGGCTGCTTTGCACCGGCTGGCCGTCGGCCACTGCCTGGATATAGGCCGCAGGCTGCTTGTGGCGCATTTCCCGCACGATGCCCTCGTGGCTGCTGATCTTGCCATGCGCGCCGGCACCAATGCCCAGATAGTCGCCAAACTGCCAGTAATTGACGTTATGACGGCTGCGCTTGCCGGGCCGGGCAAAGGCCGAGGTTTCGTAATGTTCGAAACCGGCAGCGGCCAGTCGCGCTTCGATGGCATCCTGCATGTCGGCTGACACTTCGTCATCCGGCAGGTTTTGCGGTGTGCGCACAGCGTACAGCGTGTTGGGCTCGATGGTGAGGTGATAAGCCGACAGATGAGTGATGCCATGCGACAAGGCGGTGTCGATATCCTGCAGCGCCTGTTCCAGCGTCTGGCCGGGCAATGCGTACATCAGGTCCAGATTGACGTTGTCAAAGCAGGACAGTGCGATGTCGATGGCACGGCGCGCCTCGTCACCATCATGAATCCGCCCCAGCACTTGCAGATGCTGCGGATTAAAGCTCTGGATGCCGATGGACAGGCGATTGATACCGGCCTCACGGTAGCCACGGAATTTTTCCGCTTCAAAGGTGCCGGGGTTGGCTTCCATGGTGATTTCCGCCTCCGGCGACAGCCGCAGCCGGGCGCGAATGCCCGCCAGCAGCGTGTCCATGGCCTGGGCGGAAAACAGGCTGGGCGTACCACCTCCCATGAAGATGGTGCTGACGCTGCGGCCCCAGATGGCGGGCAGGCTGTATTCCAGATCGCGCAGCAGGGTTTCCACATAGGCCATTTCATCGAAACCACCGCTGGCGACGCCAGCTTGCGGGTTCCACTGTACGGTCTGGCCATTACCGCTTTTCAGCTCGTGCGAGTTGAAATCGCAGTACGGGCATTTGCGCACGCACCAAGGGAAATGGATGTAGAGCGATAGCGGCGGCAGTTCACGCAGGCCGCCCTTCAGCCCGGACAGGTCAATCACGCTCATGCCAGCTCACGCAGTTTGCCCAGCATGGCCTGCATGGCCTTGCCGCGATGGCTGACACGGTTCTTGTCCTCGGCCGCCAGCTGGGCCACGGTGCAGCCGAATTCCGACAGGTAGAAGTAAGGGTCGTAACCGAAGCCACCCTCGCCTGCTGCGGTATCCTGCACTTCGCCCAGCCACATGCCATCGGCCACCAGCGGTTGTGGGTCGTCGGCATGGCGTACCAGTACCAGCACGCAGTAATACCAGGCGCGGCGATTGTCCTTGCCTTGCAGCTTTTCGATCAGCTTGGCGTTATTGCGCTCGTCCGACTTGGGCTCGCCGGCATAGCGCGCCGACAACACACCGGGCTTGCCGCCCAGCGCTTCCACGCAGATGCCTGAATCGTCAGCCAGCGCCGGCAGACCGGTGACATGACTGGCATGACGGGCTTTTTCCAGCGCATTTTCCAGAAAGGTGTAATGCGGCTCCGGGCATTCCGGCACATTGAGTTGCCCTTGCGGGATGACGGTGACACCCAGCGGTGCCAGCAGGGCGGAAAATTCACGCAGCTTGCCAGCGTTATTGCTGGCGAGAACCAGTTTGTCGAACATGTGGATTCATCCTGTTGCGTACAGCGCAGAACAGCAGGGTAAGCGGCCAACCATGCCGCGTCCACCCTGCTGTCAGCACGGATTATTCAGTGTCGGACACGCGGGACGGCATGGCCGCCAATGCCTGCAACAGCAGGCCTTCGTCGGCACCATCCAACAGCTTGGCATCGGACAGCATGCGTCGCCACTGGCGTGCACCCGGCATACCCTGGAACAAGCCCAGCATATGGCGGGCAATATTACGCAGCTTGTGGCCCTCGGCCAGACGGGCCCGGATATAGGGCAGCATGGCATCCACCACCTGCTGGCGGGTCACCGCGCTGCTGTCATCACCATAGAAAGCAGCATCCCACTCGGCCATCAGCCAGGGGTTGTGATAAGCCTCGCGCCCCACCATCACGCCATCGACATGGCGCAGGTGTTCGGCGATTTCGGCATTGGTTTTTACCCCGCCATTGATCAGGATTTCCAGTTCCGGTCTTTCCTGCTTCAGGCGGTAGACATAGTCGTATTTGAGCGGCGGGATTTCGCGGTTTTCCTTGGGGCTGAGGCCCTTGAGGATGGCATTGCGCGCATGCACGATAAAGGTGTTGCAACCGGCGGCAGCCACCTGGTCGACAAAACCGGCCAGGTAGTCGTAATGCTCGATCTGGTCGATACCGATGCGGTGCTTGACGGTGACATCGATGTCCACCACATCGCGCATGGCCTTGACGCAGTCGGCCACCAGTTGCGGCTCGGCCATCAGGCAGGCACCAAACGCCCCCTTCTGGACCCGCTCGGACGGGCAGCCGACGTTGAGGTTCACCTCGTCATAACCCCACTGCTGCGCCAACCGCGCACACTGCGCCAGCTCGGACGGCTCGGAGCCACCCAGTTGCAGGGCCACCGGGTGTTCGGCTTCGTCAAAGCGCAGGTGCCGCTCCACATCGCCATACAGCAGCGCACCAGTGGTGACCATTTCGGTATACAGCCAGGTGTGGCGGCTGATTTGCCGGGCAAAGTAGCGGTAGTGGCGGTCGGTCCAGTCCAGCATCGGGGCGACAGACAGACGGCGTGAGGGCAAAACGGGCTTGGTGGCGTTCATCGTGGTCAGGGCTAGTGGGCCCGGCCTTGCAGGCCAGGGTGCATCAGAGGGCAGCGGCTGCTGACATGCTGCAAAAACAGAGACTTAACAGGGCGCACATTATCCGGCGCGCTCTGGTGCAGGGTCAAGCCTCGTCATGGTCAAAGCAGGCGGACAAAGAAAAACCTCCGCGGCAGGCAGGCTGCTGGCGGAGGTTTGATCTGACGTGAGCAGGACTCAGAGCATCCAGCCGATATGGGCCGGTACCTGGCCATCCACCGCCATCATCACCGACAGTGCGGTGACGGTGATGATGGAGAAGAAGAACACCTGACGCGCCCAGACGCGGTCGTCAGTGCTTTCCTTGTAACCGGACAGCGCCATCTTCAGCCACCACAGGCTGGTGGCACAGGCCACGGCCAGGTAGCCATAACCGGCGTAGCCGTAGAACACCAACAGCAAGGTAGCAACGGCAAAGGCCAGGATGTACAGCACAATCTGCTGCTTGGCCTCGGAAATGCCCTTCACCACCGGCAGCACCGGAATCTTGGCCGCTTCGTAGTCCTTGAAGCGGAAGATGGCGATGGCATAGGAGTGCGGCATCTGCCACAGGCAGAACATCAGCAGCAGGATGGCAGCACCGCTGTCAAAGCGGCCGCTGGCGGCACAGTAGCCCGCCACCGGCGGTACTGCGCCGGACAGACTGCCCACCAGGGTGCCGTATACCGACTTGCGCTTCATGTACAGGCTGTACACGCCAACATAGATCACGAAGCCAAACGCAGCACAGGCCAGCGCCAGCATGTTGGTCCAGATGGCCAGCGTGGCAAAGCCGGCAACACCCAGCACAAAACCATGTGCCAGCGCTGCCTTGGGGCTCATGTCGCCGGTCACCAGCACCCGTTTCTGGGTGCGGGCCATGCGTGCGTCGATATCGCGGTCGATGCAGTTGTTGATGGCGCAGCCGGAAGCCACCACCAGCGACAACCCGGCCACCGTGGCCAGCAGCAGGGTCCAGTCCAGACGCCCCTGCGATGCCAGCAAGAAACCACCCACGGTGGAGATGAGGTTGCCGAAGATGATGCCCGGCTTTGTCACCTGCAAATAGCGCTTGAGTTTCATCACGTCCCGGCTCAGCGCAACATCAGTGCATCGGCGGTGGAGATGATCCACACCGACAGGCCAACCAGCATCACGATGATCATCGCGGTGAACAGGAAGGAGAAGCTGTTGAGCTTGCCTTCCTTGGTGAAGTTCAGATGCAGGAAGTACTTGAGGTGCACGATGATCTGCACCACGGCGAAGCCGAAGATGCCGATAACGGTGGCCTGCTTGGTGAAGCTGCCACTCATCACCATCCAGAACGGAATGGCGGTGAGGATGACAGCCAGCACGAAACCGGTGAGGTAGCTTTTTACGCTGCCGTGGTCGGCGGCGTGTTCATGAGCCTGACTCATTACATGGCTCCTTTCAGGTACACGACGGTAAACACGCAGATCCACACGATGTCCAGGAAGTGCCAGAACAGGCTGAGGCAGCTCAGGCGGGTCATGGCGCGGCCGGTCAGGCCGGTCTTGGCCACTTCGAACATCATCACCGCCATCCACAGCAGGCCGGCGGTCACGTGCAGGCCGTGCAGGCCGACCAGGCCGAAGAAGGACGACAGGAAGGCGCTGACATTCGGGCCATGGCCTTCGGCGATCAGGTGGTGAAACTCGTTCACTTCCATGCCGATGAACACGGCACCGCAGACAAAGGTAACAGCCAGCCAGCCCAGCACGGCCGACTTGTTGCCCTTGTAACCTGCAATCATGGCAAAACCGTAGGTGATGGAGGACAGCAGCAGGGCTGCGGTTTCACCCATCACATAAGGCAGCTCGAAGATTTCCTTGCCCGAAACACCGGTGGCGATATTGCGATACAGCACTGCATAAGCCGCAAAAGCCGTGGCGAACAGAATGCAGTCGGTCATCAGATAGAACCAGAAGCCCAGCACGGTTTGCGAACCGCTGTCGTGGTGCTCGTGGTCATCATGCGCGTCGTGCGCGTGTTCTACATAAGTACTCATCTTGGCTCAACCTGTTAAGCAGTAGTGGTGGGACGGCTGCCACGACGCGGCTTGTCAGCATCGCGTTCGCTGTAGTTGTCCACATCAATGCCCATTTTTTCAAAGTGGGCACGCTCGATTGCTTCCACTTCATCCGGCTGTACGTAGTAGTCCAGATTGTTGTCGTAGGCGCGGGCCAGCATGGCACCGATGATGCCCACCAGGCCGACAATCGCCAGCCACCAGATATGCCAGATCAAGGCAAAACCCAGCAGGGTGGTGAAGCCGCCGATGTACACGCCGGTGGCGGTGTTGCTCGGCATGTGGATCGGTGCGTACTTCTGCGGCACCTTGTAAGCCTCGCCCTTTTCCTTCATGTCGGTGAAGGCGTCGATATCATGCACATGCGGCACAACGGCAAAGTTGTAGAACGGCGGCGGGGAGGAAGTGGACCATTCCAGGGTATGGCCATTCCACGGGTCGCCGGTCACGTCGGCCAGTTTCTTGCGGTCGCGGATGCTCACCACGATCTGCAGCAGCTGGCAGCCGATACCGCAGGCAATCAGCACGGCGCCCACGCAGGCGATGTACAGCCACGGGTCCCAAGCCGGATTGTCGGTATGGTTCAGACGACGGGTCATGCCCAGGAAGCCCAGGATGTACAGCGGGATAAAGGCAAACATGAAACCGCTCTGCCAGAACCAGAAGGCTGCCTTGCCCAGCTTTTCATTCAGCTTGAAGCCGAAGGCCTTGGGGAACCAGTAGGAGAAACCAGCCAGATAGCCGAATACCGCGCCACCGATGATGGTGTTGTGGAAGTGGGCAATCAGGAACAGGCTGTTGTGCAGCACAAAGTCGGCACCCGGAACGGCCATCAGCACGCCGGTCATGCCGCCGATGGAGAAGGTCACCATGAAGCCCATGGTCCACAGTACCGGCGGGGTAAAGCGGATACGACCCTGATACATGGTGAACAGCCAGTTGAACAGCTTCACGCCGGTCGGCACCGAAATCACCATGGTGGCGATACCGAAGAAGGCGTTCACATCCGCACCGGAACCCATGGTGAAGAAGTGGTGCAGCCACACCATGAAGCCCAGCACCGAAATCACGCCACTGGCGATGATCATGGAGGTATGGCCAAACAGGCGCTTGCCGGAGAAGGTGGAGATGACTTCGGAGAAGATACCGAAAGCCGGCAGCACCAGAATGTAAACTTCAGGATGGCCCCAGGCCCAGAACAGGTTCAGGTACATCATGGCGTTGCCACCGGCTTCCGCGGTAAAGAAGTGGAAGTCCAGGTAGCGGTCCAGGCTCAGCATGGCCAGGGCGCCCGTCAGGATGGGGAAGGAAGCCACGATCAGCACGTTGGCCCAGGTGCAGGTCCAGGTGAAGATCGGCATTTGCATCAGCTTCATGCCCGGTGCGCGCATCTTGATGATGGTGACCAGGAAGTTGATCGCCGTCAGCGTCGTCCCTATACCGGATATCTGTAGCGCCCAGGTGTAGTAATCCACCCCCACATCAGGACTGAACCCCAGCTCGGACAGCGGCGGATAGGCCACCCAGCCGGTACGGGCAAAGTTACCCACACCCAGCGACAGGTTGACCAGGATCACCGCCGACACCAGCAGCCAGAAGCTCAGCGAGTTCAGGAAGGGGAAGGCCACGTCGCGTGCACCGATTTGCAGCGGCACCACGATGTTCATCAGGCCGGTCATGAAAGGCATGGCCATGAAGATGATCATGATCACACCGTGCGCGGTGAAGATCTGGTCATAGTGTTCTGGCGGGAATACCCCCAGATGCCCGTCGGTGGCCATGGCCAGCTGGGCACGCATCATCAGTGCATCGGCAAAGCCGCGCAGCAGCATGATCATGGCGACGATGATGTACATCACGCCAATCTTCTTGTGGTCGACCGAAGTCAGCCACTCTTTCCACAAATAGCCCCATTTACCGAACTTGGTAATGAGCGCCATCACCACCAGGCCCATCAGGCCGGCGCCGGACAGCGCGGCCACGATGATGGGCTCATGCAGAGGGATGGCATCCAGAGTCAGTTTGCCTAACAACATCGATTATTACTCCTTGACGGCCGGGGTTTCGCACAGACGCTTGGTCAGCGCGGCCAGCTTCAGTTCGTCGTCGGTGGCAGCCAGCGACTGGCGGCCTGCCATGTACTTGTGCAGCACGGCATCAAACAGACGCGGTTCCGGCATGTTGTAGAACGCCACCGGATTGTTCTCGCTCGGCTTGGCCAGCGCGAGATAGGCATCTGCATTCAAGGACTTGCCAGCGGCACGTACCTTCTGTACCCAGGCATCAAACTGCTCGGGGGTTTCGGTAGCAATGGCATTGAACTTCATGCCGGAGAAACCGGCGCCGCTGTAGTTGGCCGACATGCCCTTGTAGGTACCGGCTTCATTGGCGATCAGATGCAGCTTGGTTTCCATGCCGGCCATGGCGTAAATCTGGCCACCCAGCTGCGGGATGAAGAAGGAGTTCATCGCGGCATCGGAAGTGATGCGGAAGTTAACCGGTACGTTCTTGGGGAAGGCCAGCTGGTTGACGGTGGCAATGTTCAGATCCGGGTAGATGAACAGCCACTTCCAGTTCATGGCAACCACCTGCACGTTGATCGGCTTCTTGTCCGAATCCAGCGGGCGGTACGGGTCCAGCTTGTGCGTGGTGTTCCAGGTCACCACGGCCAGACAGCTGACGATGATGATGGGGATGATCCAGACCACGGCCTCGATCTTGTTGGAGTGGGACCACTTGGGCGTGTAGATGGCGTCCTTGTTGCTGGCACGATACTTCCAGGCAAACAGGAAAGTCATCACGATGACCGGAATGACAACCAGCAACATCAGCACAGTGGCGGTGATGATCAGGGATTTCTCATCCGCTGCGACCTGCCCTTTCGGGTCAAGAATGCCACCCTGACAACCGGTGAGCAGTGCAGTCACGACTGGAGAAAGCCCCCACAACAGGCGGGTGGGTCTAGAGTTTCTCATCATACGACTTTACAGGTTAAAGATTCCTTGCTCGCCGCGGCGAGGGACGGCGTCATGTCAGCAGACGCCATCGTTCATGTCGGATGCGGGAGCCCCGCATCAGGAACAAGGCCGTCACATGCGGCCTTGTTACCGTTGAATACCGTTTGACTACCATTCCACACGACACTGCAGCCGTGTCATGACCCGTCGCCGCACACGCGGCACACCACTCGCGTGCCGGGAGTGGACCGGGTCGCCGGTGCCATCTGTCCTGGGTGGACCTGCTTGAAGAAAACGTGCGTCGTCACCATCTGCCATCTGCCTGATTTGCGGCATGGGCTGACAAGACTGCGACAATTTGTCACAGTGACGGGCGCGCTATTAAAAATCAGTTTTATTCTCCTTAGCAAGCTGACAGCGACTTTTCATTGGCATAAATGCGCGCAAAAATGGTGCATATTTGATTTGCATCAAGGTGCAAATGTCAGATTTATTGCAGCAACAGCAACGCTTTAAGCCATGTGCATTCGCGGTGCAGCGCAGCATTCCGGCTGTTACATTTCGTTGCAAAAAAGTTCCCCTTGCGTAACGCCACAGCTACAGGCAATAAAAAACCGCCGCTTGCAAACGCAAGGCGGCGGTTGGTGATCGGGGATCTGGTTTGTCGTGCGTCAGCTCAGCGTTCCAGCTCCAGAATGGCTTCCATATCCTGGTCTACCTTGCGCATGCGCTCGTAAAGTTCGCCGGTACTGCCCACCATCTGGTCCAGCTGTTCCTGACTGCTGCTGGATGAAGCGGTCAGCTTGCCCAGCAAGTTCACCACTTGCTGCATTTCGCCTGCAAAGCTGCTGACATGTTCGCTCATCAGCCGCATGTCCACGCCCACTTGCGCCACGCCGCTCATCACATGTTCCACTGCGCCACCGGTTGCATCCAGATTGGACTGAGTGTTGTTGGCCAGCTTGCGCACCTCGTCCGCCACCACGGCAAAACCACGACCGGCTTCCCCGGCACGTGCAGCTTCAATCGCCGCATTCAGGGCCAGCAGATTGGTCTGCTCGGCAATCTTCTTGATCATCAGCATCACATCGCCAATCTGGCGTGCATCTTTCTCCAGCTCGACAATGCGCAGGCTGACATTGGCTGAGGTCTTGTTGCCCTGCTCCACGCTGCCGGAGAAGCGCGAGATCTCGCTCTGGATGGCAATCAGGTGGGTCACCAGCTCGGCCGAGGCCTGACGGAACATCGGCAGGCTTTCCATCAGCTGGCTGGCAAAGCTCTTGTAGCCTTGCAATTCGTGAATCACCTGCGACTTCATCCGGTCGATGCAGCGGGCGCGAGACACTTCACGGCTGGCAAAATAGTTCTTGAAGTTGGCGTAATGAACGGGGAAACGCTGGATGAAGTCATCCTGAAAACCCTCGCGCGCCGGGTAGAAAAACACCGCGGTCTGGGTCTGGTTGATATTGACCCCCAGCAACTCGCCAAACGAGGAAAAACCTGCCACCGGGATATCGCCGTAGACATTGCTGCCGGACAGCGCGTTGCTGTTGTTGAGCCGGCGCAGGATGCAGTCGTTGAGCAGGCCACCGACAGCGGCCGGCTTGCCCTGGGTAAAGCGGCTGAAATCGCTCTGGGTTCTTTCCACCAGGCCTTCCTGTTTGAGCAGGTGCAGCTCTTCGCCAAAGCTCAGGTCACAGGCGAAGTGCAATACCCCGTTCTGGGCATCCACACTCAATACCGAGCGCACGAACATATCGTTCTTGATCTTGATGCCAAAGCTGTACTTGGCCAGTCTGTCACCCACTTCGCCAGGGCTGCAGGAGAAGTGACGCGCCAGCACTTCCACCACATTGGCCACCTTGCCGTCACGGTCGAATACCGACTCAACGGTGCGCAGTTCGGCACTGGCTTTGGCAATGGTGAATGCAGTACCGGTTTCCTGGAAGTTCTGCGACTTGAACACGCCATAGCGATAGGCCGGGGACAGCTTGATGAACACCAGTACCGCATGACCATCGCGCACGCTCTGGCCGTCATGCAGGCGGGTCATGGAGAAATCGAGCGGACCGCCGGCCGATCCACCGATGAACAGGTAGGGGAAGCGTTCCGATTCGTACACGGCTTCCATCAGATAGCTTTCACTGCTGGACAGGCCGTCCACCAGGGTCAGCACGAAGCCGTCCTGATAGCTCATGGAAAAGCCGGGTTGCACGCGGGACATGTTGTCCATGATGCGGCGCACCCGCTCGTCACGCCCCATCCTGCTCTGACCCGCCTTCAGGTCCTCACAGCCCAGGGGCACGCTGGCGACATGCACGGCAGACAGGATTTGCTTGTCAAACAGCTGGAACACCATGCTGTCCCAACCCGGATTAGCCGGAAGATACAGCGGGTCGTTTGCCTTGAGCGAACACAGTTCGCCCGCAGTGGTGGTCAGCACCACCTTGGCACCGGGAAAGGCGGCGGCGGCGCTACGCGCTACCTGGTCCAGATTGGCTGCCGGATTGATGAAGCCGAGCACCAGGGCGATGTCGTCCCGGCTGGCGGCACGCAGGTCGTTATCTACCGAAGAGGTGCGGCTGCGGATGATCTGGATGGGCGCAGAGCCCTGCTTGCCCGGCTCGCTTTGAATGGTGGGTTTATTGCGCTTGAAAAACATCCTGACACTCTCCCATTGGCAATGTGAATCATTATTATTTTCATGCTTATGACATGGTTTGAAATGAATATTAGCAAGAAAAACCGTACATTCCAGCCGGTTATTACGAATGTTCTGATCTAACTCACAATCAAGTCCTCGTGCTGTACGGTTGAGTCTGAGTCGGCCTCAGGCCATACTCCCCCCGTATTGTGTCAACCGGATGGATGAGCAGGCATGACCTACCGTATCGTATTTGTTGAAGATGACCCTGATCTGGCCGAATTGATCAGCGATTTTCTGGCCCGCCACGAAATGGACGTCGTGATAGAGCCGCGTGGTGATACGGCGCTGGCCACCATTGAAAGAGAAGCACCGGACATGGTGCTGCTGGACATCATGCTGCCGGGCAAGGATGGCTTGTCCATCTGCCGCGAGCTACGACCCAACTTTGACGGCCCCATCATCATGCTCACCTCGCTGGATAGCGACATGAACCAGATTCTGGGGCTGGAACTGGGCGCCAATGACTACATCCTGAAAACCACGCCGCCGTCGGTGCTGGTGGCCCGCCTGCGCTCGCAGCTGCGCAATATGCGCCCGGCCCAGGCCGCCAGCGAGAGCGCACCGGTCAAGACCCAGCGCAAACTGGTATTCGGCCAGCTGTCCATCGACCCGGTCAGCCGGGATGTGGTGCTGGGCAAGGAAAAGGTAGCGCTGTCTACTTCCGACTTCGACTTGCTGTGGTTGCTGGCCAATCATGCCGGCGAAACGCTCAACCGCGACATCCTGCTCAAGGAAATGCGCGGTGTCAGCTATGACGGACTGGATCGCAGCATTGACGTGGCCATTTCCCGCCTGCGCAAAAAGCTGGGCGACAACCCCACCGAGCCTTTCCGCATCAAGACCGTGCGCAATCGCGGCTACCTGTTCTCCTTGTCCGGCTGGGAATAATCCATGCGTCGTCTGTTCATCCAGTTTTACCTGCTGCTGGTCACCTGCTTCATGGTGGCGGTGGTCATGGTGGGTGCGGTTTACAAACAGGCAGTGGACGATGTGGGTGAGCGCTATTTGTCAGACTTGCTGCGCACCACCCTGTCGCTGATCGAAGCCGACCTGCACGGCGTGCCGGAAGATCGCTGGACCGAAACCCTGCAAAGCTCCAACCATGACTTTACCTTCAAGGTGACGGTGGAAAAGCAGAGCAACTACTTGCTGGATGAAGAATCGGAAGAAGCCCTCAACAATGGCGAAATCGTCATGCTGGAGGACAAGTACCTGTTCCTGCAGAAGATAGAGGACAGCAATTACTTGCTGGTAGCCGGCCCCTTGCGCTACCTGTTCTTCCTGCATCAGCTCAAGTCGGTGGATTACGCCTTGCTGGCCTTGCTGGGTTTGTCACTGGCCATTCCGGTGTTCTTGTGGATGCAACCGCACTGGAAAGACCTGGTCACCCTGGAAAAAACTGCCGGCAAACTGGCTGGCGGTGATTTTTCCGCCCGGGTGCATTTGCCCAGCCGTTCCGGTGTACGCCAGGTCGGTGTGGCGTTCAACCATATGGCAGACAGCATTGCCGCCCTGCTGGCCAGCAAGAAGGCACTGACCAATGCGGTGGCGCACGAACTGCGCACCCCGCTGGCACGCTTGCGCTACCGGCTGGCCCTGCTGGAAGGCGATGAGGACTCCCCGGCCAAGAAAGCCATCGAAAAAGACCTGTCCGCCATTGACTCGCTGGTAGAAGAACTGCTGTTTCATGCCAAGCTGGACCGGCCGGAAGCACCGTTGCAGCTGACGCAGTTTGATGCCGTCAGCTGGGCACGCGAGCGCATTCATGAGCAAGCCACGCTGGCCCCGGAACTGAACTGGCTGGAACCGGCGGAAGAAACGCTGAACTTTCTGGCTGACCAGTATCTGGTCACCCGCGCGCTGGACAACTTCCTGTCCAATGCACGGCGCTATGCAAAGAGCACGATCCAGACCACGCTGCGCATGGAAGACCGCAACTGCATCATCATGGTGGACGATGACGGCCCGGGTATTCCGGCAGAAGACCGGGACCGGGTGTTCGACCCCTTCATCCGGCTGGATGAAAGCCGTGGCCGCAAGACCGGTGGCCACGGGCTGGGGCTGGCCATTGTTGCCGGCATTGCGCGGCTGCACCATGGCGAGGTGAAAGTGGAAACCTCGCCCTTGGGTGGCGCACGCTTCATTATTCGTTGGCCAACATGAGAATGTACATTTAGTTACATTGAGAAACATGGCGTGGGTAGACGTTGCCGTGCAGCACCGTTAGGATGCCCCCCTGAATAGGACTATCTGTCCGCCTTCAAACTTGATTTTCAAGATGAACTTAGGAGTTTTACAAAAATGAAAAAGCTGGCTCTGCTCGCTCTGACCGCCGCCTTTGGCCTGACCTCCACTGCTTCCTTCGCTGCTGATACCTCCGCTCCGGTAGCTATCCACAAGGCCAAGAAGGCTGAGAAGAAAGTAAAGAAAGACGCTTCCGCTCAGAAGGCTCAAGCCGCAGAAGCTTCCGCTCCGGCCAAGAAAGCCAAAAAAGTAGCCAAGAAAGACGCTTCTGCTCAGAAAGCTCAAGCTGCTGAAGCTTCCGCTCCGGCCAAGAAAGCCAAAAAAGTAGCCAAGAAAGACGCTTCCGCTCAGAAAGCTCAAGCTGCTGAAGCTTCCGCTCCGGCCAAGAAAGCCAAGAAAGTAGCCAAGAAAGACGCTTCCGCTCAGAAAGCTCAGGCTGCTGAAGCTTCCGCTCCGGCCAAGAAAGCCAAGAAAGTAGCCAAGAAAGACGCCTCCGCTCAGAAAGCCCAAGCTGCTGCTTCCGCTGCTGACGCTTCCGCTCCGGCCAAGAAGGCTCACAAAAAGCACGCCAAAAAGCACGCTGCCAAGAAAGTAGACGCTTCCGCTCAGAAAGCCCAAGCTGCTGCTTCCGCTGCTGACGCTTCCGCTCCGGCCAAGAAAGCTCACAAAAAGCACGCTAAAAAGCACGCTGCCAAGAAAGTAGACGCTTCCGCTCAGAAAGCCCAAGCTGCTGCTTCCGCTGCTGACGCTTCCGCTCCGGCCAAGAAGGCTCACAAAAAGCACGCTAAAAAGCACGCTGCCAAGAAAGTAGACGCTTCCGCTCAAAAAGCCCAAGCTGCTGCTTCCGCTGCTGACGCTTCCGCTCCGGCCAAGAAAGCTCACAAAAAGCACGCCAAAAAGCACGCTGCCAAGAAAGTAGACGCTTCCGCTCAAAAAGCCCAAGCTGCTGCTTCCGCTGCTGACGCTTCCGCTCCGGCCAAGAAGCACGCTGCCAAAAAGCACCACGCTAAAAAGCACGCTGCCAAGAAAGCCGACGCTTCCGCTCAGAAAGCCCAAGCTGCTGAAGCTTCCGCTCCGGCAAAAAAGGCTAAAAAAGCCGCTTCCGCTGCCAAGTAATTCGCACGGATACGACAGCTGACCCAGGTTGGCTGTGAGTCTTACCTTCGGGGCGCTTCGGCGCCCCGATTGCATTGGAACCCACCCTATGTTGCGCACTACCCTGCTTGCCCTGAGTCTTTGTTTGCTCCCCCTGGCTGCACAGGCCAAACCCACGGCCGAACAACTGGTGTTGTTTTTCGGCAAGGATGATCGCGTCAAGACCGACCCGGACAGCGGCATGTGGCAGGCTGTCGGGCAACTGGAAACCAAGAGCCATCTGGTGTGCACTGCCACGCTGGTGGCAGAGGATGTGGTGGTGACCGCCGGGCATTGCTTCATCAACAAGCATGGGCGTTTCGACCCGGCCATCAGCTTTACGGTTGGCCTGGCCGGTAATGAATACAGCGAGCAAAGCGCCATCCGCGAAGTGCAGGTAGACAAGACTTTTCTGGCCGGGCTGGAGCATCGTCCGGACGGTACTTATATTCCCAAGAAAATCGCCGGGCGCGATTTTGCCTTTGTCCGGCTCAGCCAGCCGCTGGGCCGCAGCCGCGGGGTGATTCCGGTATTTGCCGGCGACAGCCAGGCGCTGAAACAGCAGCTGCAAGGCATCCACAACACGGTTACCAACGGCGGTTATCCGCTGGATGACCTCACCCACCTGCTGGTTCACAATAATTGCCAGGCGACCGGCCTGCTGGCCGATGGCCGCCTGACCCACCGCTGCGACACGCTGGAAGGCAACAGCGGTTCGCCCATTCTGGCACGCATCAATGGTCGCATGACGCTGATCGGCATCCAGAGCTCAGCCCCGGTGGCTGCGCGCCGCCGCAAGGAAGACAATATGGCGCTGTCCAGCCCGGTGTTCTACCAGCAGCTGCAGCAGTTCATCCAGCAAGGCCGTACCCGGAAATGACAACAGGGGCAAAAGCCCCTGTCGAACATAGCACCAGCGTCTGTTACTGGCTTACAGGTCGAGCGCCTGTCGTTGCAGGGCGATCAGTTCGCTGATGCCTTTTTTGGCCAGGCGCATCATGGCGGCCATTTCTTCCTCGCTGAACGGCTCGCCTTCGGCGGTGCCTTGCACTTCGACAAAGCGGCCATTGCCGGTCATCACCACATTCATGTCGGTTTCGCAGTCGGAATCTTCCAGATAATCCAGATCCAGTACCACTTCCCCCTGGTGAATGCCCACGGAAATGGCGGCCACGAAATCGCGCAGCGGGCTTTGTGTCAGCTTGCCCTGGGCGATCAGACAGCTGATGGCATCATGCAGTGCGACAAAAGCACCGGTGATGCTGGCAGTACGGGTGCCGCCATCCGCCTGAATGACGTCGCAGTCGATCTGGATCTGGCGTTCGCCCAGTTTTTCCATATCAACCACCGCACGCAGCGAACGGCCGATCAGACGCTGGATTTCCTGAGTACGGCCGCTTTGCTTGCCTGCGGCTGATTCGCGCCGCATGCGACTGCCTGTGGAGCGTGGCAGCATACCGTATTCCGCCGTCACCCAGCCCTTGCCCTTGCCTTTCAGAAAACCCGGTACCGACTCTTCCACGCTGGCCGTGCAAATGACTTTGGTATCGCCGAATTCAACCAGTACCGAGCCCTCGGCATGCTTGGTGTAATGGCGGGTAAGACGAACGGTACGCAAGGCGTCGTTATTTCGTTGAGAAGGTCGCATCTTCGGTGTCCTGTATGAAACAAAAACAGGTGATCTCCTGCGACATCACCTGTCTGATGAAAATTCGGAAGGTGGTCTCAGTCTGGTTTGCTACCCAGGATTTCCTGATGCATCAGCTCCAGATTGGGGTCGAGAATCTGGCGGCCGGCATAACGCGGCGGCGTGACCAGTGTATCGAGCGTATCGGGCTTGCCCGCCAGTTCGGCACCATCATCCAGCAAGGTTACTGCCACTGCGGACAAGTTATCGCCATTGCTGCCGGCGCGCCGCTCGGCCACATTCATCAGGGCCGGCATCACCTGGCCTACCGCCCGGCCGATGAACACCTTCTCCATCTCGCTATCGCTGATCTGCGACCACAGGCCGTCAGTACACAGCAGCACCGAACAACCGGGCTGCAGCAACTGCTTTTCACCAATGTCGATATCCGGATCGGTAGTGGCACCCAGGCAGTTGTAGATCTTGTTGCGCTCAGGATGGGTTCGCGCCCCCTCTTCGGTCAGCTTGCCCTGGTCGATCAGGCGCTGGACCTGTGAGTGGTCGCGCGAGCGCAAGCGCATGCCCTGCTTGCCGTCCAGCAGGTAGAGCCGCGAGTCGCCCACATGGCACCAGTGCAACATGCCCTGCTGGATGATGGCGGCCACTACCGTGGTACTGGGAATTTCCGGCAGGCGGTGATCTGCCGCATAGTCCAGAATGGCCTGATGCGTGGAGCTGATGGCATTCACCAGAAAGCGGTTGGGATGGGACAGACTGGGCGTTGCCTGCTGGTAAAACAGCTCGCTCATCAGGTCGATGGTGATTTGTGCGGCCACCTCGCCTTGCAAGTGTCCACCCATGCCATCGGCCACCACCAGCATTACCGCCTCGCGCGAGTGGGCAATGACCTGGCGGTCCTGATTGTAGGAGCGGCCTCCGATGCGGCTTTCCTGATACAGGGATAATTTCATCGCATGCTCCTCAGGAAGAACGGCCGCCGGCCAGGCCCTTGATCCAGCCTACCAGCCGCTTGGCCGCCACGGCGGGCTCCGGCATCGGTTCGGGTTGGCTGTAACTGGTATCCAGCAAACTTTTTTGTATGGCCAATACGGTGGAAGGACGGGCATCCGGTGCCAGGTTGAGGCATTGGTCGGTCAATTCGAGCAACTCTTTGGAATAATAGTGGCGAAACAGCTTGCTGGCCGGTACCAGTTTGTCCGCTTGCAGGCGCTGCTGGGCAGCCTGCGGGGTGCTGCCACCCATGCAGACATACAGGCAGGCTCCGACGGCGTAGATATCGGTCCACGGGCCAAGCGGCTGGTCTTTTTCATATTGTTCCGGCGCAGCAAAGCCGGGGGTGTACATGGAGGCGAAATGCTTGTCGCGCCGTGACAGGGTTTGCCGGGCCGCGCCGAAGTCCAGCAGCAGCGGGTAGCCGCTACGGCGCAGGTAGATATTGGCCGGCTTGATGTCCAGATGCAGCAGGCGGTGCAAATGCACTTCGCGCAGACCGGACAGCAGTGCGGCAAACCATTTGCGTATCCGGCGCTCTTCCAGACGACCGCCGGTCAGTTCCAGCTCGCGACCCAGCGAGCGGCCATCGGCATATTCCATCACCATGTAAACGGTCTGGTTGGCACGGAAAAAATTGCTCACGTGCACCACGCTCTTGTGGTTGATTTCCGCCAGGATACGGCCTTCTTCAAAAAAGCATTTCAGGCCCAGATTGAAGGCGTCACGGTCCAGTTCGTGCGGAACCGTCACCATGCCCTCTTCATCCCGCTGGGCCAGGTTGCGCGGCAGGTATTCCTTGATGGCGTATTTGCGGTCTGCATCGTCCAGCGCCAGGTAAACGACGCTGAAACCACCGACAGAGAGCTGGCGGACAATGGTGTACTCGGCCAGGCGATAACCTACCGGCAAGGCAGTCAGTTGGCTGGATTGAGTCATGACATGGCAGTTGCTATAGTGTTCGTTGGCCCGGAATTGAGCATTCACAGCAATTCGGGCCCTGTTCTGAATTTTAATGACACCACAAGCGGGGGCCCACAATGATCCTAAGTATGACAGGCTTTGCATCCATCAGCAGAGACTTTCCCGGCGGTTTGCTCAGCCTGGAAGTCCGTGCAGTGAATCACCGGTATCTTGATGTCCAGATGCGCCTGCCCGAAGAATTGCGCATCATCGAGCCACAGCTGCGTGAGATGGTGGCATCCCGCGTCAGCCGTGGCAAGCTGGAATGTCGTGTCGGTCTCAATCAGCTGGAGGCCGACAATCCGACACTGGAACTGAACAGCGACTTCCTCGCCAGCCTGCTGCAAGTGGCCGCCCAGGTTGAACAGCAAGCGCCTCAGGCCAAGGGCCTGTCCGTGGGCGAGCTGCTGCGCTGGCCAGGCATTCTCAAAACCAACACCCTGGCACCGGAAGTCCTGCAGCAACTGTGCCTGCAAAGCCTGACCACCGCCCTGGAGGACTTCAATGCCTCCCGCGCGCGGGAAGGTGAAAAGCTCAAGCAGATCCTGCATGACCGCGTCACGGCCATGGAAGCCATCATTGCCACCATCAAGCCCAAGCTGCCCCTGATTCTGGATGCCTACATGAACAAGCTGTCCAGCCGCCTGCAAGATGCGCTGGGCAATGTGGAAGATGACCGCATCAAGCAGGAATTCGCCCTGTTTGCCCAGAAGATTGACGTGGATGAAGAGCTGTCCCGCCTGACCACCCACCTGAGCGAAGTCAAACGCATCCTCAAGGCGGGCGGCCAGACCGGCAAGCGACTGGATTTCCTGATGCAGGAACTGAACCGTGAAGCCAACACGCTGGGTTCCAAGTCGGTTTCCACCGAAACCACCCAGGCATCCGTCGAGCTGAAAGTGCTGATCGAGCAGATGCGCGAGCAGATCCAGAACATCGAGTAAAGCAGCGTCTGCTGCCACGCACTGGCAGTGAATCAAGCCAAGCCCCGCCAGCCGGGGCTTTTTTGCGCGGTTTTCCGCGCGACAGCCTTACCTTTCTTTACTTGCCAGGCCGGCAACGCGTGCTGCCCCAGCCCTTAGAATGCGCACTGGCATACAGGGAGGCATCATGCGGAAACAATGGTTGATGATGGCGGCAGCGCTCAGCATGACGGGCTGCAGCTATGGCGACATGCTGGACACCATTCCGGCAGACCGGCATCAGCCCTATGCTCCCAGCCTGTCACGGCAGGCCGTCCGGTTAGCGGTTTCCCCGGCAGAGCAGCGCTTCCTGCAGGCCGAAGGCTGCCAGCAATGCCGGGCAGCCGACCAGTTCCATCGCTTCATCCATGACGACCCGGCGGTGCGCAAATCGCGTTTGCCGCGCAACCCCTTATTGGCCAGTGATGCCGGTGATGCAAAACGTCAGTGGGTGGATGAAGCCCGTACCGCCGTGTATTTCTCCCGGCACATCCGGCTGGCTGACGGGCAAAGCCTGTTCCAGCTGATCAGCCAATGCAGCAATGGTTGGGACAATCCGGCCACCGTCGCCACCTTCAGGCACCCGGCGGGAAAAGAAGCCGGGTTTGACATCGAATACCTGATACGCTTCAAGAAATACGGTCAGCCCATCGCCCTGGAAGTACGGGCGGCCTTCCTGCGTCAGGGGGCGCTGATCATTGCCAACAGCAGCTTTGCCGAAGCACTGCTCAATGCCCCGGACTTCATGCAGCAATACCAGTTACGCTGCTGGCAGGATTAGCCAGGCCCGGTGCACGGCCTGGTTTGCATTTATTTACTTCTTCGCGCCGGTCTGCGCGGCACGCCAGCGTCTGGAGCACGTTAAGATGCGGGCATCATTCATGCCTCGCTGGCGGACCCTGCCTGTAATGCTGCACTTCTCTTTTCCGACATCCATCCCTTCACCCTGCCGCCTGGCCAGACTGGCCTACCTGCTGCTGTGCACGGCCTTGTTGCCCGCCTGCACCACGACCGACTATACGATGTTCGAATACCGCAATGGCAGCAAGATCATTGACGGCGAAGGCGGCAGCAAACGCACCGTGGACGGGGTGGAAATCTGGGATGCTGGCGACCCGCCGCACCGTTACCGCATCATGGGCATGATACGGGTGAGCGATTACGACATGGCCTATGTCAACACCACCATGCTGCATGCCCTTGCCCAGCAGGTCAGGCGCTCTGGCGGCTCGGCCGCCATTCTGCTCAACAGCCATGGCGGCATGCGCACCGCGATAGACAGCATGACCTGGCATGAACGTCTGGGCACACCGCAGGAAAATGGCTATCGCATTCTGCGGGCGCTGGTGGTGCAATACCTGCCGGACCAGGCAGCCACGCCCTTGGCAGCATCCGCTCCGCAAACCAGCAAACCGGCCAAAGCACTCAAGGCGGTTCGCTAAGCTGCTTGACCAGCAAATCCGCCGCCACGCTGTCAAACTGCGGGTCTTGCTGATGGGCACACAGTGCAGCGCCAACGGCAATCAGGCGTTGCAGCTCAGTCACCGTCAGCTTGCCGGCAATGGCCACCAATGCCTGCGCCAACATCAAGGGAATGGACGTCAGGCTGACCGGCTCGGCTGGCGGGTGCTGGCGCATCAGGTTGAGGATATCAATGGCATCCATGTCGCTCTCCTGCGGACCTGTCATCAGGTCATGAGCAGTTAGAGTGGCAGAGCGGAGCGCCGTTCCGGGCCTGCATGCACTGTGCCTCAGCAAGCGTGTTCCTGTTTGGCCTGATGTGGGGTGGCCTGATGTGGCGGATCCTGGCATTACGCAAGCCTGCGGCCGTCAACATGGCGCGATCCGGCGGTGATGATGGCTGTATTTGCCCTGTGCAGCCGGGTAGAGGGCTGGCAAGCTGGCCTCTATCATTCCCGGGAGCCAACCATGCTGGAACTACGTCCGAATTGCGAACATTGCGGCTGCGCGCTGCCCGCCGACTCGCCACTGGCCCGTATCTGCTCGTTTGAGTGCACCTTCTGTGCCGACTGCGTGGCACTGCTACAGCATGCCTGCCCCAACTGTGGCGGCAACTTTGTACCACGCCCGATACGCCCCGCCACCGATACACGACATGGCAATGACTTGCAGCATTACCCTGCTGCCACTACCAGACGCTATCGCCCGGTGGACGTGGCCGCTCATCAGCAGTGGCTGGCGCAACAGCAGCAGCCGGAATAAAAAAGCCCGCACGGTGGCGGGCTCAAGATGTCACGGCAGGCAATCAGTTTTGCTGCCAGATCAGCCGGGCAATGGCTGAAGAGTCCAGCTCGCCCTCGCCTTGCTCAACCAGCTGGCCGATCAGGCCGGCCACACGCTCGGCCTCGGGCAAACGGATGCCCAGTTGTTGCGCGGTATCCAGCACAATGCCCATGTCTTTCAGGTGCAGGTGCGCCTTGAAGCCCGGCACATAATTGTCATCAATCATGCGCTGACCGTGGATATCCAGCACACGGCTCTGGGCAAAACCACCCAGCAATGCTTCACGCACCGGAGCCGGGTCCACCCCGCAGGCCTTGGCCAGCTTCATCACTTCGGCCACTGCAGCCACTCCCACACCAACCGCAATCTGGTTGCATGCCTTGGCCACCTGACCGGCACCGGAGTCACCGATGTGGGTGATGGTCTTGCCCATGGCTTCCAGTACCGGGCGAACCTTGTCCAGCGCCGCAGCCTTGCCGCCCACCATGATGGTGAGGGTGCCGTTGACCGCTCCCACCTGACCGCCGGACACCGGGCAATCCAGGAAGTCGACACCGTGCTCGGCCAGTTGCCGGGCAATATCGCGCGCACCGATCGGCGAGATGGTGCTCATGTCCACGCAGACCAGACCGGCAGCCGCGCCATGCACCGCGCCTTGTTCGCCCAGCAATACCTGCACTACATCCTTGGTGTCGGAAACATTGGTGATCAGTACATCAACCTGTGTGGCAAGCTGCGCCGGGCTGTCTGCCCAGGTGGCCCCGGCTTCCAGTGCGGCGTTTGCCTTTTGCTGCTGACGCGACCACACCGACACGGCATGACCGGCTTTCAGCAGATTCAAAACACAGGGCAATCCCATGATGCCCAGCCCGATATAACCGACTTTCATATCTACTCCAGCAGTGTGCAGGGGGAAAGCATAAGATTACCGCAAAGCCGGGGGCATGGCAGCGCTTTTGACGACCGACAAGGGCTGCCAGCATGAGGAGGAGGATTTCAGCAACAGGGATGGTCAGGACTTGCTTTTACGGCCAGCCAGCCAGGATTCAAACTCGAAGTCGGCACCGGTGGCCTTGTTTTCCAGGAAGTAAACAAAAGCCAGGATTTCGGCCACCGCGCGGTAAAGCTCTTCCGGAATGTGGCGGTCCAGATCCACCTGCATCAGCAGGGAAACCAGCTCCGGGGAGTCATGCACAAACACGCCGGCATCCTTGGCCCGGTCGATGATGCGCTCGGCCAGCTGGCCATAACCCTTGGCCACCACGGTCGGCGAGCGCTGACCTTCGCGGTAAGCCAGCGCAACCGCTGATTTGCGGCCTTCTTCAGTCTTGGGTGACTGTGCCATTTTTCACCACCAGGTTGGCCAGGGTCAGCCCGGCTGCCGCCATGCCGGTTTGCAATTGCTCGGCATGTTGCTGGATCAGCCCGCTGGCTTCGTCTTCCTCGGCCACAAAGGAAACCTGCACATTCTGCCCCACCAGGCGCACACGCGCCGCCACACCACCCAGGGCTGGCAGCTTGAGCGACAGGGAGGTACTCCACACCCCGACTTCATCCGCTCCCAGGCTGCCGGTACGTTCGTTGGTGTGTTCCTGTTGTATTTGCAGCTGCATGGGCTGGCCAGGCCAGGCATAGCCATTCAGTTGCAGTTGCTGGTTTTCCACGATGTCCAGCTGGCGTTGCACCAGATTGGCCAGTTCGGGCGCCACCGTGCGCGGGCTCAGGCTGCTGGCACTGGCGGTGTTACTGCGGCTGTCGTGGCTGGCCAGATCCTCATTGAGCTTGCTGAGCAAGCGCGATTGCGGTTCCTGCTGCACCTGGGACAGGTTATGCCTCCCGTCCAGCCATTCCTTGAGGTGCGATTCATAAAACAGGCCGCTCTGGCTGACGTTGTTCTTGAGGATTTGCGCTGTCTCGGCAGGTTGCTGTTTGGCAACGTCCAGACTCAGGTCTGTCGCCGGCAAACCGGGCTTGCTGGTTTGCAGCATGCCGGTCAGGTATTTGGATGCCGGGCTGAGCTGCACTTCAACCGAGCCGTCCTGTGCTGCCTCGCTTGTTTGCTCCTGCAAGGCAAAGCTGAGGGTCGGGGCCAGCGTGGCCACCTTGAGCGACAGGTTGTTGCCGCTTACCGTCATGCCTTGCGGCACGATCAGGTTGAACAGGCTGTTCTTGATCAGTACCGACAGCTGCTGGCCATTATCCTTGCTGTCCACCACCTGGGCACTGACCTGCTCGCCCAGCATCAGCGGGGGGAGCTTGGCAGGTACAACACTGGCATCCAGCAGTGCCCGTCCGCCCTCCAGCAGCAGGCGTACCGAAGAGACCGTTTGCGGCGCAAGGGTTCCTGTAGCAGCGGTGGTGGGCAGGGATGGAATCATGAGGTGGAATTGTTCCGGTAGAGGGAAATGATCAACTCGGCCTCACTGCGTGAAATGCCACACTGGCTGGCTACCTCGGAGGCGGGAATGCCTTGCTTGATCATCTCGATAGCCTGGTTGTAAGGGCTGAGGCTGGCAGGCTCGCTGCGCGATTGCTGTTCCAGCCGCGCCATCAGGCGTGACAAATCGCGCTGCAAAGTGCTGATTTGCTGCTGCTGCTGATCCAGATACATGGCCGTCAGGCTATCGCGACGGTTTTCCAGCAACTGCAAGCGCCAATACAGATAGCCGCAGACTGTGCACAAACCCAGCAGCAAGACCACGACGATATAGAAAAAGAGCGAACCGGACATGATAGGACCCCTCACGCAGCACTTTTTCTAAGTGTATGGTGAAACCGGCCGTAACCCAAGCCGCTCATTACGATGTATAGGTCTTGAGCAATCGGCTGTTCTGACTGACTGTCTGCATTTCCTCCCGCATCTGCGCAATCCATTCGCTGATGCGTTGCTGCACGACCTGACGCTGGGCAATGACCTGTTCCAGTTGCAGCTTTTCAGACTGGGCAAGCTGGGCCAGATCGCTGCGGGAAGACATGAAAGCAGCCAGTTCGGCTTCTTGCTGTTCGGCCAGACGAATCACCAGCTCGAAATCGCGTGCATCACAGGCTGCCAGCGCTTGTGACAGCGTTTGCAACATGGTGCCGATTTGCTCAGACCGGGTCTGCGTATGCATGTCCTGGGTTCCGTGTGGCATCAGTAGGCATTACTGGCCGCACCTGCGGACATGCCGGAACGGTTCAGCTCTTGCCAGGCCGGCAGGATGGTTTCCAGCAGCCGGCGGACTTCGGCCAGGATTTCCAGGTCATTCTTGAGGTTGGCAATGCTCAGACGCTGCTTCATGTAGATGTACAGGTCGTTCAGATTATTGGCGGCATCGCTGCCTTGCTGCAAATCCAGCGACTCGCGCAGGCCATCAATGATGTCGATGGTTTTGGAAACCAGGCGCGCCTTTTCATCATAACGCTGGGCTTCAATGGCATAACCCGCCTGGTTGATGGCCTTGATGGCACCTTCATAGAGCAACACCACCAGGCCCACCGGGCTGGCACCGTAAACGGCAGCTTTCAGGGCATCGTCTTCATATGCCTTGTTGAACTGCTTGAGCATTTTGGAGTTCAGCATGTTTATTTACCGTTCTAAGCTGTCCTAGGCCAGCAGGTTGGCCAGATTGCTGGTCGATTGCTGCATTTTCGACAATACGGCGTTCAACGCTGTGTATTGCTGGGTATACATGGTCTGGCGTGCGGTCAATTTGGCACTCAGATTGGTTTGCAAACTGGTTTCCGACGTGATCAGGCTGTTGATGGATGTCTTGCTGGTTTCTATCACCCCTTTCGGGCCTAGCAGATCATTCACCGCAGCACTGAGCCGATCACCAAAACCGGTACTGCTGGTATTGCCGAACAGGTTGGCCACCGCAGTAGGATTGGCACTGAGCGCCTTGTTAAAGGCTGTCTGGTCCAGCTTGAGCGTGCCATCTTTCTGGATGGCAATGCCCGCCTGTGCCAAGTAGGCATAGGATGTGGTGGCATCCACACCAGCCACCGGGGTACTCAGGATGCTGGTGAGCTTTTGCTGGATGGCCAGCACCGAGGCATTGGCCTTCAGACTGCCGGAACGTGCAGAGTCTACCGCAGATTTCACCTGATTGTAGGCGTCGACAAAACTTTGCAGCGAACTGGTGATGCCGCTGCTGTCCGAGGTCATGGTAATGGTGGACTGACCCAGTTTGGTGATGTCCACATTGGCACCGGAGATGACATTGGTCAGGTGGTTGCTGCCCGAGGATACGCTGACCCCGTTGACGGTGAGCAAGGCATCCGATGCTGCGGCAGATTCGCTGGCCGCTGTGGTGCTTTGCGTCAGCCCAAGCAAGGTGGAACCGGACGTGCTGCCCGAATCGGTCCCGCCGGCGCTGATGGTGAAGGCATTGTCACTGCCGGAATTGGTCGAAGCCAGTACCAGTTTGTACTGGCCATTGTTCTGAACCACCGAGGCACTGACCCCGGCACCGCTCTGGTTGATGCGGTCGGAAATGGATTGCAGGCTGACCGTATCGCTGGCGCTTGGTGTCAGGTTGATCACCGTGCTGTTGCCACCCACCGTTAGCGTCAGCGAGGTTGGTGCTCCACTCAAGGTGGCCTTGGGGTCGGTAATGGCACTGCCGCCAAACTGGTCGAACACCAGTTGGCGCGACTTGGCCAGCTGCGTCACGTTCAAGGCATAGCTGCCGGCCGTACCACCAGTTGTGGTGGTGACGGTGGCAATGCTGGTGTCGGTGGAGCCAGCCTTGAACTGCTGCAGGAAGGCACCGGTGGACATCTTGCTGGCCGAACTTTGCAAGGCGGACAGTGCGGAACTGATCTGACCGATCGAACTCAGTTGGGTATTGTATTTGCTGGAGCGCTGCTGGCTGGCTTGCAAAGGCTGCTGCTCAATGGTCATCAGCTGGCTGACGATAGACTGGACATCCAGCGTGCCGACACTAGTCGTGATTGAAGCCATCTGGCATTACCTCCCTTGCATGCGAGCGCTGCCGGACTCAGGCCTTGTCCTTGAGCAGCAAGCCCTTGAAATCGTCAATCGCCTTGGCAATGCGGATTGCATCTTCAGACGGGATCTGCCTGATGACCTGATGCGTCTCCTGATCCACCACCTTGACGACCTGGATGTTGGTTTCCTTGTCGACCGAGAACTCCAGCTGGCTGGAATACAGCTTGGCCACATCGTTCAGTTGCTTGACTGAATTCTGCAATTCCAGTGGATCCGGCTTTTTCTTCTGAGTTCCGTCATTGGTGGCATTTTGTGCCTGGCTCTGGCCTACGGCAACTACGCCACCCGGGGTATTGGGTGTGACCGAGCTGGCGGTGGCATCAGCCGTGTTGCCCTGAGTCAGCTGGTTTTGCTGACGCGCCGTCGGCGTAGCCGTCAGCGGAAGGACAGGGTTGTTCGTAGATGATATTTGCATGGCAACGACTCCCGGACAAACGGCCCCGGTCAGCATGCTGACCGAGGCCGGCTCTTCAGCTTAGGCTATTACTGTAGCTTACTGCAGCAGAGTCAGGGCGGACTGGGACAGGGAGTTAGCCTGTTTCAGGATGGAAGTACCGGCCTGTTGCAGAATCTGGTTCTTGGTCAGGTTGGCAGTTTCCGACGCGAAGTCCACGTCCACGATACGGCTGTTGGCTGCGGTCAGGTTGGTTACGTAGTTTTGCAGGTTGGCAACCACAGCGTCAAAACGGTTTTGTACGGCACCGAAGGTGGAACGGATGTTCGATACGGTACCGATGTCAGCGTCCAGAGCCGACAGCTGGGCCTGGGCACCGGTCTGGCTCAACACGTTGATGGTCGCGCTGTTGGTCAGCGAAGAGTTGTACGAGGACAACTGGGTGGTCAGGTCAGATGCCGATACCGATACGGTGTTGTCGGTCGAACCGGACGAACCCACCTGGAAAGTCAGCGTGTTACCACCAGACAGCAGCGAGGTGCCGTTGAACTGGGTGGTTTGTACGATACGCGAAATTTCCTGGGTCAGCTGGTCAACTTCTTTTTGCAGCTGCGAACGGTTGGTATCGCTAACCGAGCCGTTGGAGGACTGGGTGGCGATTTCACGGATACGTTGCAGGTTGTTGGCAATCTGGCCCAGCGCGCCTTCAGCCGTCTGGCCTACGGAAATACCGTCGTTGGCGTTACGGATGGCCTGGTTGTTACCGCGAATGGCGGAGGTCAGGGTCTGGGAAATGGCCAGACCGGCAGCATCATCCTTGGCACTGTTTACGCGCAGACCGGAGGACAGGCGTTGCAAGGACAAATTCAGCGAGGTGCTGGAGTTGCTCAGGTTGTTCTGCGCGGTGAGCGACGCAATATTGGTGTTGACGGTAAGTGCCATGATGATTCTCCTTAGAGCATTCGGGGGGGCGACTGTGTGGGCCTTGACTAGTTATCGACCCCCCGTTGGCAAACTTTAGTACCGGGATGATTATTTTTTTACAACTTGCCCGGAAAGTGCATGCTGCCAGTCATCCAGGTGGTCTTCGATCCAGTAATGCCGGTCCACCCAGGCACGCAGGGCATCCCCTTCCCGATAGGCGCTATCCAGATCATGCACACGGCTGCGGATGGCCTCGACCCACGCCTCGGTGGTATTGGGCACGCGGCACACCGGTGCGTCATTGGTGCGATACGGATAGATATCGGTGCAGATGACCGGCCAGCGCATCACACCGTATTCCAGCAAGCGCAGATTGCTCTTGGACTCGTTGAACGGATTGACTTCCAGCGGTGCAATGGCCAGGTCCAGATTCAGGCTGGCCATTTTTTCCGGATATTCCTGGAAAGACACGCAAGGATGTTCTTCCGCGATGTATGGCCGCATTTCCGGCAGGCACATGCCCATGAATACCCATTCGACTTCATCTGCCGTTTGCTTGACCACATCGATGATCAGCGACAGGTCGCCCTGATGCTGCTGGGCCCCCACCCAGCCTACCCGCGGCTTTTTCCCTTGCCCACGCAATGAAGAAACCTTGCCCCACATATGCCGTGCCAGGCGGTTAGGCACCACGCGGATATCTGCAATCATGTCGCGGCAGGCGTCGGCCAGTGGCTCGGTAGACACCACCAGGGTGTCAAAATGCTTGAGCATGGCACGCAGACGCGGGCGGGCATCAGGCATGGTCTTGCGCCATACCCGGTTGAGAATGCTCTTCTCCGGCAGTGCGCCTACCAGGTCATCCAGACCGAATACCAGACGCAGGTCCGGCATGAATTCACGGTATTGCTTCACGGCATGCAAAATGCCATCGGTCAGCATGGTGTGAATCAGCAAGGCGTCCGGGTTGAAACGTGCCATCTCCACCACCGACAGCAGCGGCGCGGCACCTTTCTCGGGCGAGATCATGGCGACATCCAGCCGCCCGCCTTCTTGCAGGGCATGGAAAGGCAAGGAAACCCGGTACTCGCCGCTGCCACCCGGAATGGGCAGGCCCAGCACCTTGTAACGGCCAGCCTGGTGCGGCAGCCAGTTCACATCCCGTGTCGGCTCGAACGCCATGTCCTTGGTACGGAAAGTCAGGTGTCGGTTGTAGGCCGGGTCACGCGCCAGCTGTGGCAGCCAGCGCTTGAGCACCACCGACAGCTCTTGCTGTTCGCGCACGGCGGCGGCCAGGGCAACCGCAGGCTCATAAGTGAGCTTGCCGATACTCTTGGCATGGTGGTGCACCATGGTGATATAGGGTGTGAACACGTTCAGCAAGCCCTGCTGTTGCAGCTTGAGGCAGAAGTCCACGTCGTTGAACAGCACGGTGAGCTGCTCGGCATCAAAGCCGCCGACTGCCTGGTACTTCTCGCGCGAGACCATCAGGCAGGCAGCGGTGACAGCGGAGTAATTCTGCTCGGTCAGCAGGCGATTCATATAGCCCGGCGTGTCCAGTTCCGACTTTTCAAACACGTGGTCGGCCACCGACAGCACACCTCCGGGCAAGCCCAGCACAATACCGGCATGCTGGATGCTGCCGCTTTCCGGATACACCAGCCGGATGCCCACGGCACCCACCTCCGGACGCTGGGCAATGCCTATCATCCGCTCCAGCCATTCCGGCTGGATGATTTCGGTGTCGTTATTGAGCAGGACAATGTATTCACCACGCGCCTGTTCCACCCCCAGATTGCACTGGGCGGAGAAATTGAAGGGCTGCGGGTAATCGATGATGCGGACCTGCTCCGGGTAATCCTGCTGCAAGTCCTGGTAGAAGCGGAAGGTATCCGGGTCTTGCGAGCCATTGTCGACGATCAGCAATTCGAAATGACGATAGCCGGTGCGGGCAAACAGGCTTTCCACGCATGGCTGCAGGTATTCCATCTTGTCCCGGGTGGGGATGATGACAGAGACCAGTGGCGTGCCGCTGACCTGGTATTCCACATGCAGGGTGTTGTCGGCATAGCCGTTGACCACACTGGCAGCAATCCCCAGACGCTGCAGGTGATTTTCCAGTGCCACCTGACGCGCAGCCTCGCGCTGATGCTGCACACCCAAGGGTTCGGCTGGCAGGTGCATCAGTACCTCGTCGATATGCTGCACCACGTTCAGGCCGAAGTTTTCGGCCAGACGCAGCAGATGGTTCCAGCTTTCGCAAGCCGGGTAGGCTTCGAAACCGCCCAGACTGGCCAGCCCCTGATAGGACAGCGCCACGGCGGCACCGACATAATCCTGCGCCCGCAGGTAATCCAGCGAGAAGTCCGGCTTCAGTTGTGGCAGTACACGGCACTCAGGCTGGGTATAGCTGTCATGGTCGGTGTAAATGGCCAGTGCTTGCGACTGGGCGTGAATGGTGTCACCCATGCGCAAGAACAGCTGTGGGGCAGGCATGGCGCCGGCCGGCAGCAGCATTACCCAGTCAGCCGGCACTTCGCCCAGCAAACCGTTGAGCGCCATGGTGAACAGCTGCGGGTCATCCAGCGTGTCCAGCTGCAGCCAGCCCAGGGTGTCGTTCTGGCTGAAAATGGGGTCCGGCATGTCCCAGTCGGCAATGACAATCAGCTTCCAGTTTTTGTACAGCTGCTGCTGCAGGGCGTCGATGGTATTGGCCAGCAGCTCGGCTTCGCTGGCGCGGATGGTCATCAGCATCAGGAACTGCGGCCGCTGCTGCCACTGCATCAACATGCGTTCGGCCATCATTTCGGCATCGATTTCACGCAGCTGATGCAATTTGTCCCAGTTTTGCCAGGCGCGATAAGTATTGGGCCACATCAGTTGCAGGCGCTGGCTTTCCACCACGCCATGCTGATCGGGATGATAGCCAGCCAGGGGTTCGAGCAAGGGCGTGGGCAACACTTCGCGCAGCAGGTCCACCCAGCGGTAGGCCTGGCTTTCCAGTGTGGCGTAGCGCAGCAGGTACTCTTGCGAGGCTTGTTGCAGCTTGCGCCGGTGCTCGGCGTCATCAATCAGCCGTGACAGCGCGGCATCCCAGCTGGCGGTATCGTTGCCAACCACTTCGGCCAGCCCCAGTGCCTTGGCCTCGCGATACGCAGGTACGTCGCTGAGCACGCAGGCGGCACCAACTGCGGTGTACTCCAGCCATTTGAGGTCCGACTTGGACTCGTTGAACACGGTGTCTTCCAGCGGTGCGATACCGATGTCGATTTCCAGCCGGTTCAGTTCCTTCATGTATTCAACATAAGTGACCGACTTGCCGACCACCTTGACGTTGGCCGCCCCCTCCAGGCCATGCAGGCTGCAACCCCAGAACACAAACTGCACCAGATGGGCGTATTTCTGCTGGATGTTAAGCAAGGCCTGGCCGATGACCTTCATGTCGTCGGCGTGGGTGGATGTGCCGGCAAAACCGATGGTAATGGGTGCATCCGGCCCCTTGAGGCTGCGTTGCAGGCCGGCGTAACGGCTGGCCGACAAGGCATTCGGAATGAGGTGGACATTCGGGTTCAGCTCACGCAGCCGTACTGCCAGCGGTTCGGTGCTGGCGCTGACTGCGGCAAACAGGTGCAGTTTGTCACGCCAGAAACGCAGCAGGCCGTAAGGGTCGAATTCGTAGAACTGGCGGTGCGAGGCCGGCATGCCGGGCAACCAGTCGTCCGCTTCGAAAATCATGGTTTTGCCGCTGGCAAAACACTTGTTGAGAAAATCGATATTGCGTTCGCTCAGAATGCCGCGCTGGATGATGAAGACATCGGCCCATTGCACCATGGTGTCGATGTCAAATTCCTCCCGACGGCAGGCATAGGCCGAGTTGCCCGGGAAGTAGGCGGTATCAATCCACGGCGACAGCAGCGTGAAGGCATCGTGCAGGCGCAGGCGCATGCAGGCACCATCCAGGAAGTCACCGGACAGGACCCCTACCCGCAAACGCTGCTTGGGCAAGGCCGGCGCTTCTGGCATGAGCGTGGGTGCGGGCAACTGGCGCTCGGTGCGTCCGGATTTGCCAATGGCCAACTGGACTGCAACATTGGCATAGGACTTGGCCTGCACCCGTCCCTGGGTGCTGGTGATGAAGTCTTGTAATTCGCGCAGGAAATCCTCATGGATGGCGTCGTAATGGGCACGCACCTTGTGTACCGTCGCCTTGGCATGGGCAATGGCTTCCGGGCTATCTCCCCAGGCTACGCCGTCATCCCCCAGGTAGCTGTGCAGCGGCTTTTCCAGGGTGAGCGGGTTGGGCAGATAGACTACCGGGCAACCGCAGAGCAGTGCCTCGAAGCAACCGGTGGTGTGCTCGTAGGTGTAAAACAGCTCGGCCTGGCGATACAGCTCGGCCAATTCCCTGGCGCTGCGAATCTTGCCGCGGAAGGAGATTTCAGTGGCATCCGCCACCACGTCGCCAGGTACGCCGCCCTTTTCCAGAAAGCGATGCAGCCACACCAGCTTGCCATGACGCTGGCCAACTCCATCAGCGTTGTACACCCGGGTATCAATCAGCGGTACTTGCAGCAAGGTAGCCGACCAGCCATCCGGTACGATATCCCAGCCGTGGGTATACACCATGTCACTGGCCGCCCAGCCCAGCTTGTCCAGCGGCGTGTTAGACAGCCGGCCGGGATAATTCAGCAGGTAGCGCACCACATGACGGGCCTGCAGCGGATTGCCACGGATGATTTCCGGATAGATGACCACCGGCTCTCGTCCTGCTTCACGATGCGCCTGATAGATTTCCTGTGTCAGCACCTGTGTATTCAGTCCATGGCTGGCATCCTGGTGCATGACATAGGCGTCCTGCCCTGCTTCGTTCAGCCAGTGGCACAAATGGTAGAGCGCACGCACACCACCGGAGGTTTCACGGTACGGTGGCGCATAGATGTAATAGGGTGCGTTGGCGTGTTGAACAGTTGCGGACAGGGTTTGAGACATACTGGCCTCGAAAAGAAATGGATGTGAACGACTTAAGCACGTGCGAGATAGAAGTCCTGGATCGCCAGGCAGACACGCCGGACCTGCTCCATGGTCATCTCGGAATACAGGGGCAGGCGCAGCAACTGGCCAGAAAGCGCCTCGGTCACCGGCAATGCGCCGCTGGTGCGGGCAAAGCGCTGCCCGGCCGGAGAGTCATGCAAGGGGACGTAGTGGAATACGGCGGCGATGTTTGCTTGCTGCAAATGCCGGATCAGCGCGGTACGCTCTTCCATGCTGCTGCATAACAGGTAAAAGATGTGGCCGTTTTCCGGGCGATTACCCGGTGACAGCGGCAGACGGAACAAACCGCGAGCGGCCAGCGGCTCCAGCAGGCTCAGGTATTTGCCGTAGAGCGCGCGGCGGTGGGCATTGATGCGCCTGGCCTGCTCCAGCTGGGCATACAGGAAGGCCGCACTCAATTCGCTGGGCAGAAAGGAAGAACCGATGTCCACCCAGGTGTATTTGTCTACTTCACCACGGAAGAATGCCTTGCGGTTGGTACCCTTTTGCCAGATCACTTCTGCCCGGTCGATCAAGGCCGGATTATTGATCAGCAATGCCCCGCCCTCGCCACAAATGATGTTCTTGGTTTCATGAAAGCTCAGGCAGCCCAGGTCGCCGATGGTCCCGAGCGAACGCCCTTCGGACTGGGCCAGAATGGCCTGAGCCGCATCTTCGATCAGCAACAGGCCATGGCGCTGGCAGATGTCCTTGAGCGCCTCCATGGCGCACGGCTGGCCGGCATAGTGCACGGCAACAACGGCCTTGGTACGCGGGGTAATGGCGGCCTCGACCAGAGTTTCATCCAGATTGAGCGTATCTGGCCGGATATCGATGAACACCGGAATACCACCGCGCAGCACAAATGCATTGGCAGTGGATACAAAGGTGAAGGACGGCATGATGACTTCATCACCCGGGCCGATGTCTGCCAGGATGGCCGCCATCTCCAGCGCAGCGGTGCAGGAGTGGGTCAGCAGGGCCTTGGGCGTGCCCAGATGCTCCTCCAGCCAATGCTGGCATTTGCGACTGTAAACACCGTCCCCGGCGATGGAACTGCTCATCACCGCCTGAGCGATGTAAAACAGCTCTTTGCCAACAATGAAAGGTTTGCCAAACGGGATACGCGGAAGATTCATGCCGCCACTTTCCGGTCAATGCCTGAACATGATTTGTGCATAATACAGCAAGCCATCACACCAGCCTGCCGGAATAAATCAGGCAAATCTGCCATTACGTCCGTTGATAACTAGCCAGCAGCGTGGCCATTTCATCCAGCGTCAAGCCACTGAGCGCTTGGGCGGTAATGTCCTCAAAGCAGCTGAAACGCTCTTCGACCGCCATCAGGAAACCCACCACACTGAAGGAGTCGATCTGTTCGAACAGGGGCAGGTCTGCTTGCAGATCAGTCTTGCCTTCGGCACGCAGGTAATCGCTTATCCAGTTGCGTATTTCTTCCATCTTTTTTTTCCTTGCAAGCACAGCAGACCGGTCTGCTGGCTCAGGGTAGTTGTACCGAGCGGATGCCCATGCTGACATAGCGCCCGCCATCAGCCACCTGGTCCTTGATCACGCAGCCCACGCCGATGGAGCAATGACGCCCGACCACGGCACCGGGGAGGATGACGCACTGCGCACCAAAGATGGTGTGCGCGCCGATCAGCACATCACCTTCCACCTTGTTGCGCGGGCCATCCGCCTGCTGCTGGTAGTCGTCGCTCTTGGTGAATACGCTGACATGGGTGGAGAAACCGACGCCCTCCTCCAGCACGATGCGCCCTCCGGTACCGCCCAGAAAGCAGAATGGGGAAATATGGGTACGCGGGCCGATGTCCACCCGGCCGGTGAGGATGGCAAAGTCGTCGATGCGCGCACCATCGCCGATATGGCCGTCAATAACATAAAACACGGCACGGCGTGATACCCGCACGCCTTCGCCTACGGTATGAAAGCCAATGGCCAGCAGTTCTTCGCGACTGAGCAATTCCATGGGCAGGCTTAGATGAACAGGTCGAAATCGGACACGCTATCCACCACCTCACCGGCGGCCATGCGTTCGAGCAGCAGGTTGGATTCGTGGCGGATGCAATGGAAGGTGCAGTGACGCGCCGGGTCCACCCGGTTCATCACCGTCTTGCGCCGATCGCCCTGCCACAGCTCTTCCAGCGACACCTTGGCAATGTCGCCGATGCGCATGTTGAGGTTGCCGCGATGATAAGGGCAAACATAGGCACCACTGGGGGTGATGACGGTGCGCAGCTCGGCGGTCAGGCAGCGGTTGTAGGGCTTGATCTGGGTGCCGACCCCGCGCAGGGCTTCTTCCAGCGTGAATGGCGCGATGATCTTGAAATTGTCATCTGCCAGTTCGTGAATGGCCTTGAGGTTGCGATTGACCAGATCCACCACCGACAGGTCCTGCTGCTGCAGGAAGTGCATCATGTCGAATGCGGGTTTGACTTCGAAATAGTCGCAACCGATGTCCTTGGCCAGTTGCGCGGCTTTTTCGATGTCGACCGCATTGGTACGGTGCAGGCTGCCGTCCGGATTGAACTTGGATAACAGCAGGAAGGAATAACCCAGCAGACCCTTCTTGCTGGTGGCCATCTGCCGCATGTTGTCGATCACCAGATTGAACTGTGACTTGCCGCTGGCATGGGGGCGGAATTCGGCAAACACCTCTTCGCTGCCGGCATCCACCGACACCCGCAACCAGCTGGTCATGTTGATGCACTGGTCCATGTAGCGTGGCATCAGGGTGCCGTTGGTGGTGACGCCCACCTTGATACCTGCCTGATAGAGGGACTCTACCAGCGCACCGAATTTGGGATGCGCCATCGGCTCACCGCCGCCAATCAACACCACGGCACGCACGCCGTGCTGGGCGAATTCCTCAGCCAGGCGCAGCAGGCGTTCGTTATCGATACCGCCCTGGTTGAGCAAATTGGCACTGATGCAGTCATGGCAAGCCAGATTGCACGCCGTCGTGGGGTCCAGTTCCACCACAAACGGTGCGCTATTGCTTTTGTTCCACAGGAATTTGTTGATGAACTCCTGTACCGACTCCTGCTTCAGCTTTTCGACCAGCGAAAGCGGACGGGATATCTGACCCATGGACTCACTCCTTGATGACCCGCTGTGCTGGCTTGCAGCCCGCTCACACCGGGTAAATGTCCCCCGTGCATGGCACGCGGGATGTTTGTTCAGTAAATGATGGCAGCCTTGGGCAGGGAGTAGGTATCCAGCGCCCGGATGCCCCCTTCGCGCCCTACGCCGGAATCGGCAAAACCGCCCACCGGCAACTCCGGCAGCCAGAATTCCGGATCGGCATTGACCCAGATCCGTCCGACTCTTAACTGCCGGACCGCCTGCAAGGCCGTGCTGCTTGCCGCCGTCCAGACATAGACGGCCAGCCCATACTGGTTATCGGCAACAATGGCATTAAATTGACTGGCAGCGACACGACAAATGGTGATGACCGGGCCGAACAGCTCCTGCTCACGCAAGGCAGAGTCCGGTGCCACATGGTCGATCAGCACCGGGCCGAGGAAATGGCCGGGGCCATCCAGCCGGGAGCCGGGCAAGGCGACGCCCCCCTGTGCCAGACCGGCTTGCACCAGCGACTGAATGCGCTGCTTGTGTGCCAGGGTGATCATGGGCTGCAATCCCTCGGGCACGGCATCGCCGCTGCAGGCAGGAAAACGACGCTGCAAGGCCTGCTGCAGCTGGCTGACAAATTCATCGGCCACTGCCGGGTCCACCAGCACATGGGTGCCGGCAATGCAGGCTTGTCCGCCATTGCGCAAAGCCCCGGCAATCACGCCGTCCGCCGCTGCGGCCAGGTCAGCATCGGGATACACCAGCACCTGGTTGTTGCCACCCAGCTCGGCCGTCACCCGCTTGCCACAGCTTGCCGCGGCGGTTTCGATGGCACGGCCGGTAGCGGTGGAGCCGACAAAGGCAATCATGTCGACCGCCGGGTGACGGGTGAGTGCCTGACCGGCTTCCTTGCCCACGCCGTACACCACCTGCACCACATCGGCAGGAAACAAGGGGTTCTGCTGCAAATGGGCGACCAGCAGGGCCAGCGAGCCGACCGCCAGTTCACTGGGCTTGAGAATGACGCAGCAACCGGCGGCCAGCGCAAAGGGCATGCGCTCGGCGGTGGTGATCAGCGGGTAATTCCACGGCACAATCAGCCCCACCACCCCCATCGGCTCGCGCAGTGTCAGGGCCAGTCCGCTACCGGTGGCACTGCCCAGGGTTTCGGTATGCTCCACACGCGCCAGGGCGGCGGCATATTCCCACAGTCCGGCAGCACCGGCCACCTCGCCACGGGCGGTGGCCAGCGACTTGCCGGTATCGGCCGCTTCGGCGGCGGCAAAGGCTTCCAGTTGCTCGCGCAGGTGGCGGGCGACACTCAGCAGGGCCTCGCTACGCCTGACGGCAGGCAGGGTACGCCAGTGCTGGAAAAATGCCTGCCGGGCACGCTGGCATATCTGGTCAATCTGCGTGGCATCGGTGCAGGCATGGCGTGCAACGGCAGTGCCGGTACGCGGGTCGTGAGTCAACAGCATTTGTGTCATTGCACCGCCTGATAGCTGATCAGCCGCTTGATGGGCTTGCCCGAAGCGGTACGCGGAATGCTGTCCACCGCCCGCACCTGATCCGGCCGCTGCACCTGTGGCAGCGCGCCATTGAACAGACGAATCAGTGCGTCACGAATGGCTTCGGCATTGCCATCGGCGCGCGGAATGAAAAACACATCGTAGGTTTCACCCCAGAACAGGTCCGGCTTGCCCACCGCATAACACTCTTCGCACAGGTCCGCCGCATGGACCATGTCTTCGATTTCGGAGAGATTGATCAGCTCGCCACCCTTCTTGATGGAGTCTTTGCGACGGCCGGAGACAAACAGTTCATTTGCTTCCAGATGGCCCAGGTCCCCGGTGCGGAAAGGCTGGCTGCGATCGAAGGGTTCGATATGGCCGTCTGCCCCCAGATAGCCCAGCGCCATGTAAGGCGACTGCACCAGCAGTTCTCCATCAGCCTGACTGTCGATGCTGACGCTGACCCCCGCCATGACCTGCCCTACCGAGAAAGGAGCACTCTGGCCGTGACCGATGGTAAACGAGCCACCCAGTTCGGTAATGCCGAAGCAAGGGCGGATTTCCACACCACACACCTTAAGAAACTCGTCCTTGATGGCCGGATAAAGAATGGAGCTGGTGGAAATGACGCTGGCGCGTTGCAAGGGCGCCAGATCAGCCTTGAAGAACTTGTAGGTCTTGCTCAAGGAGGCGGCCATGGTGGGGGACAGGTAGAGATAGTCTGGCTGATGACGCGCCACATCCTCCCAGAAGCCGCCCATGGATTTGGCACTAAAGCGCGGGCAAACCGCAATGCAACCACCACTCATCAGGGGGCAGGCAAACAGGTTGAACAGACCGGCGTTATAAAACATCGGCCAGTTGTGCAGGGTGATCTGCCCGGGCTGCTGCCCCACCGCACTGGCAAATGCCCCCGCAGCGGCAAAGAAATTGCCCAGCGATTGCACAATGCCTTTGGGCGCGCCGGTGGTGCCGGAGGAAAACACCACCAGGAATGGCTGGTCCATATCCCCCTGTGCCACGCAGTCCGGCAGACTGTTGTCCAGTGAATAGGCCAGCTGGTCGTAGGAGGTGATGCTCATCGCAGCACTGACCACCTGGCGGGTCTTGTTGAGCTGGGCGACGGTAATGTCCGGGTCCACCGGGCAGGCAGTCATGCCACCGAGCGCCAGCGCCAGCATCAGTTCCAGGTACTCCGGCCGGTTTTCCAGCCCGATGACGATACGGTCGCCATGGCGGGCACCTTGCTGCACCAAGTGGTTCAGCAGGCGGATGGCCCGGTCAAGAAACTCACCATAGCTGACACTGACGCCGTCATGCAGAATCAGCGGCTGCTCGCGCCGCGGCGCGAAAATGGCATCAAAGAAATCATATCGAACCGAAGACATTACCTTCTCCATATCTAGGCCGTGCCAGCAAAGCCGGGCCGGATTCAGGCCGGGGTATTGGCAGACAACAAGGCCAGCAGCACGGCAGTGACATCATTCATGCCGGCTTCGGCCGTGGCCGGGTCGAAATTCACCGTGGCACTGCCGCCCTTGCCTGCCGCCCAGTTCACCACCAGGCACAGATGGACATAAGGCAGGTTCATTTCACGGGCGAGGCAGGCCTCCGGCATGCCGGTCATGCCGACAATATCGGCACCATCCCGCTCCAACCTGAGGATTTCCGCTGCGGTTTCCAGCCGCGGGCCCTGGGTGCAGGCATACACGCCCTGATTCACCGCCGGTTTGCCGCTGGCATTGACGGCGGCAATCAGCTTGTTACGCAATGCATCGTCGTAAGGATTGCTGAAGTCGACATGCACGACCGGCCGCTCCGGGCCATCAAAAAAGGTGTGCTTGCGGCCCCAGCTGTAGTCGATGATGTTGTCCGGCACCACCAGGGTGCCAGGCCCCATGTCGGCGCGGATGCCACCGACCGAGCCGATGGACAGGATGCCCTTGACGCCCTGGTTGTGCAGCGCCCAGATATTGGCGCGGTAATTGATTTCGTGCGGGGCCAGCGAGTGACCGTGACCGTGACGGGCAATGAACACCACATTTTGCTGGCCGATATGGCCGAATGTCAGTGCGCAGGACGGGTCGCCATAGGGTGTTCGCACCACCTGACGATGGGTTACTTCCAGTAAGGGCAGCTTGGCCAGGCCGCTGCCTCCGATGATGGCCAACATAGTCGGTCCCCCCTTGTAATGACATGGCGTCAATGCAAACGCCATGCCGCTTGGTTTTTACCGCATTATGGCTGAATCGGACGGGGGGATAAATTGCTTTATCCCCGGACAGGGCAAACCGGGAATGATTTGTCCGGAGGAAAACCATCAGCCCGGCAGATGGCATCAAGCGGCTGCAGCCGCTTAATCAGCGCGCAACAGCAGCCAGGCCGCCACCGCGACAATCAGCAAGGCAATGGCCTTGCCAACCCATGCCGTCCAGTGCTGGCCGGTTTCAAGGCAAGCCTCGGCCGGATTGGCCGGGTTGTAATACACCCGCACCTGCGCGCCTGCCGGATAGCGCGCCAGAATGGCCGCCACTTCCTGCTGGCTGCGGCTGTAGCCGGGATTGGGAAAGCGGCGGTTGCCGGACTGGTAGGTTTTACCCTGCACCTGATACTGATACCGCAGCTGCGGGAAATATTCCCAGGTATTGTCGCGATCGCCGCCGGCATTGACCTGACGCTGTTCCTGACGGCTTTCCAGCACGCTGCCTACCGCACTGGGCCAACTGGCCGACGCATCGCCCTTGGCACCCAGCCACCACAAATAAGCGAAGGCGGCCAGCCCGGCCAGCAGCATCAGGCCTTGCAGCAGTTTCTCAACCATGGACACCAGCCCTCAGCCGCCGCACATGGCGCCAGCGTTGCAGCAAGCGGTCACACAAGGCCCAGCCGAACAGGGTGCTGAGCGCCGCCAGAATGAAACGGCCACTGCCGATGCTGCTGTCGCCCTCGCGGATCAGCACCGAGCGCGCCGGTTCTTGCGGGTTGTAATACACCACCACGGCCTTGCCGGTGGGAAAGCGCCGTGTCAGGTCTTCCGCACTGCTGTGATCGCCGGGCAAGGCAGTGGCAAGCGCATACAGCTGGTCGCCGTGATAGACCTCGCCATTCACGGTGTAGAGGTACTGCACGTAAGGCTCCCAGCGGGTCTGGTCCGGATGCCCTTCCGGGCTGCTGACCATGATGCGGCTGGATTCCACATGACCGGGAGCAGCCTGCCAGTGCCGTACGGCCTGGGCCGGGTCCAGCAGCAGGTTGATGAGACCCATCAGGCTGAGCAGGAATGCCAGCATCAGGATGGAAGTTTGCCAACGCGGGGAAAGATGCATGATGGACAGGTTCAGACGGCCGTACCGTGACTTTCAAACCAGGTGGTGAGAATGGCCTGGGCGGCAACCTGGTCCAGTGCCGGTTTCTGCTTGCGGCCACGCACGCCGGCCTCGGCCAGCATGGATTCGGCAATCACCGAGGTCAGCCGCTCGTCCACCAGCCACACCGGCAGGCCAAAGCGCCCTTTGAGCCGGTTGGCAAAGCGCCGGGCTAGCTGGGTCATCTGGTGTTCGGTATCGTCCTGATGCATGGGCAGGCCCACCACCAGCTGGGCGGGATGCCATTCGTCGATCAGCTTGCCGATGGCGGCAAAGCGGGCGTCGGTGATCTCGGTATCAATGGTGAGCAGCGGATGGGCAATGCCCAGCATGGTTTCGCCCATGGCCACACCGATACGACGTTCGCCAAAATCAAAAGCCAGTACCGTTCCCTCAGGCATGACCGACATCTCCGGACAGCAGGGACGGGTCAAAGCCCAGCAAGGCCATGGCGGCGTCGTAACGCGACTCGGCGGGAAGGTCAAACAGAATGTCCGGATCGGCCTTGACGGTGAGCCAGCTGTTGTCGCTGATTTCCTGCTCCAGCTGCCCGGCCGACCAGCCGGCATAACCCAGGGTCAGCAACATGCGCTGCGGGCCACGCCCTTCGGACACGGCAATCAGCACATCCTTGGAGGTAGTGAGCGCCAGGTCGTCCTTCACCACCAGGCTGGACTGCCAATGCCCCGCCGGCGCATGCAGCACGAAGCCGCGATCCGGCTGCACCGGACCGCCGAAGAACACCGACTCGCCGCGCAAGGGGTCGATCTCCAGCGGCAGGTCGATCTGGTCGAACAACTGTGCCATGGCAATGCCCGAGGGCTTGTTGACAATCAGGCCCATCGCCCCGTGGTCGCCATGCTCGCACAGGTACACCAGCGAGCGGGCAAACAGCGGGTCGGCCATATTGGGCATGGCAATCAGAAAGTGATCGGTGAGCGATAACGGTTCCATGAGGGCATTATGGCACAACACTTCTGACAAAAGTTCTGCCACGCCACAACAGCAGCCGCACCCTTGTCTTGCAGCAAAAGCAAACAAAAGCCGCCACCCTGATAAAATGCCGCGGTTGCTTCTTAATTCTTGCGAGAACGCCTTGCGCCTCACCCACGTCAAACTGTCCGGCTTCAAGTCATTTGTCGATCCCACCAGCATTCCGGTCCCCGGCCAGCTGGTAGCCGTGATCGGCCCCAATGGCTGTGGCAAATCCAATGTGATTGACGCGGTGCGCTGGGTGCTGGGCGAATCCAGCGCCAAGCAGCTGCGCGGCGAGTCGATGCAGGACGTGATTTTCAACGGCTCCTCCACTCGCAAACCGGTCAGCCGCGCCTCGGTGGAACTGGTGTTCGACAATGCCGACGGCCAGCTTACCGGCCCGTGGGGGCAATATGCCGAAGTCGCCATCAAGCGGGTACTTACCCGCCAAGGCGAATCCAGCTATTACATCAACAACCAGCAGGTGCGCCGCCGCGACATTACCGACCTGTTCCTCGGCACCGGCGTGGGTGCGCGTGGCTATGCGGTGATCGAACAAGGCATGATCTCGCGCATCATCGAAGCGCGGCCGGAAGAACTGCGTGCCTATCTGGAAGAAGCCGCCGGGGTGTCCAAATACAAGGAACGCCGCCGCGAAACCGAACACCGCATTGCCGATACCCGCGCCAATCTGGAACGCATCGAAGACCTGCGCCAGGAACTGGAACGCCAGGTAGAGCGCCTGAGCGAACAGGCCGAAGTAGCCGCCCAGTACCACGACCTGCGCGGCACCCTGACCCACAAGCAGAACCTGCTGGCACTGGCCCGGCGCGAAGAAGCCGGCCGCAACGAAGCCCATGCCCGCGCCGAACTGTCACGCATCGAAACCGAAGAAGCCGCCATGGAAGCGGCACTCACCCATCTGGACACCGAGCTGGAAACCGTGCGCGAAAGCCACTACGCCGCCAGTGACGCGGTGCACGAAGCCCAGCAGCAACTGTTTGAAGCCAATGCCGCGCTGGCCCGGCTGGAAGAACAACAACGCCATCGCCAGCAAAACCAGGTACGGGTAGAGCGCGAACTGGCCAGCGCCCGCAATGAGCGCCAGCAACTGGCGGAGAGTCGCCAGCAGGCCGCCATGGAGCTGGACGACTGGTTGCCACGGCGCGAAGAAGCACAAATGCGGCTGGAAGAAGCCCAGATGGCACTGGAAGACGGTGCCGACCTGCTGCCCAGTGCCGAAGCCGAATTCCGCGCCAAGGACCAGTTGCAAGCACAAATGCTGGCACAGCAAGCCAATCTCACCCGCGAACGCGATCTGGCCCGGCAAAAGGGCGAACACCAGCGCCGCACGCTGGAACAGCTGGCCAGCCGCCAGCAAGCCCTGCAACGCGAGCTGACCGAACTGAACCTGCCCGACCAAGACCAGCAAGCCGCCGCCCAGGCCGAAGTCGAGCGCGCCCGCGCCGCACTGGACGCTGTGCGCGCCCGCGTGGTGGCCGATGAAGCCAAGCTGGCCGATCTGGCTGCCGAGCGCGAAAAGCTGGATGAACAACTGGCGCAGCAACGTGCAGAACTGGCGCGCGCCGAAGCCGAAGTCGCCGCGCTGGCGGCCGTGCTGGCACGCGAAGCTGCCGGAGAAAAACTGGGCGACTGGCTGCACGAGCAAGGCCTGGCCGATGTCCCGCAGCTGTGGCAGGCAGTACAGGTTGCGCCACAGTGGCAAACCGCGCTGGAAGCAGTGCTGGGCGAACGGCTCAATGCCCGTGCCGCCTCCAGCCAGCACATTCCACCCGCCGCACTGACCCTGGTGGATGGTCAGGCCGCTCCCTTGCACAGCCCGGCTCAGGACTGGCCGCGGCTGCTGGATCAACTGACCGCCAGCGCACCCTTTGACGCCGCACTGCAAGACTGGCTGGCAGGCGTCTACCTGGCCGATGACCTGGCACAGGCCATCAGCCGTCGTGGCCAGCTGCGCGCCGGCGAATGCCTGCTCACCCCGCAGGGCCATCGGATCAGCGCCAGCAGCGTGTGCTTTTACAGTGCAGCCAGTGGCAGCGGACTGATGGAGCGCAAGCAGCAGCTGGAAGCCGCCCAGGCCCGCCAGCAGCAACTGCAACCGGATATCGACCGCCTGCAGAAGCGCCGCGAGTCGCTGCAAAGCATGAACGGCATGCTGGCCGAGGCAGTACGCGCACAAAAAGGTGCACTCACCCGGCTGGAAGCCGAACTCAACGCGGTGACGCTGGAGCACGTCAAGCTGGATCAGGCCGCGCGGCAAGGTGCCGCCCGCCTGTCCTTCATCCATGCCGAGCAACAACGCTTGCAGGAAGAACGCCAGCAAGCCCAGCTGGACATCGAAGAGAGCGAGCTGCAGGGCGAAGAAGCCACCATGACGCTGGAGGAGCTGGCGGTGCAGCTGGAGGAAGTACGGCTGGACCGGCTGAATGCCGAAACCGGCCTGCAACTGGCGCGCAACAAAACCCGCGATGCCGAACGCCAGCTGCATGAAATCCGCCTGGAACTGCACACCGCCGAACAAAAGACCGCCGAACTGGCCCGCCGCGCCCGCGAACTGGACGAGCGCGACCAGCAACTGGCCGAGCGGCTGGAAACACTGGCCGAAGAAGCCGAAGTGGTAGAAGAAACCGTGCCGGAAGAGGCCATGCAACAGGCCATCGAACTGCGTACCCGGCACGAGGCCGCCCTCGCAGCCACCCGCGACCGGCTGAACGGCCTGACCGAGCAGCTGCGCCAGCTCACCCAGCGCCAGCACGATACCAATGCCGCCCTGCCGGCACTGCGCGAGGCGCGCTCCGACTGGCTGCTCAAGCATCAGGAAGCGCGGCTGGCGATGGAACGCTTTGCCGAAGAACTGAAGGAAGCCCAGGCGGATGAAGCCGCCTTGCTGGCCGACCTGACCGACGCCATCAAGCCCAATGCGCTGGCTGCGGAAATCGCCCGCCTGGCCCGTGCACTGGAAGGACTGGGCGCAGTCAATCTGGCGGCACTGGAAGAGCTGGAAGAAGCACGCAAGCGTGGCGAATACCTAGCCAACCAGGCCGAGGACCTGAACCAGGCCATGGCCACGCTGGAAGAAGCCATCCAGAAGATCGACGGCGAAACCCGCCAGATGCTGCAGGGCACTTACGAGGCGGTCAACGCCAAGATGCGCGAGTTCTTCCCCACCCTGTTTGGCGGTGGCCGCGCCGAGCTGGTGCTCACCGGCGAGGACTTGCTGGATGCCGGGGTGCAAATCATCGCCCAGCCGCCAGGCAAGAAAAACAGCACCATCCACCTGCTGTCCGGCGGCGAAAAGGCGCTGACCGCCATGAGCCTGGTGTTCTCGCTGTTCTCGCTCAATCCGGCACCGTTCTGCCTGCTGGACGAAGTGGATGCTCCGCTGGATGACGCCAACACCAGCCGTTTTTGCGATCTGGTCAAGCAAATGTCGGAACGCACCCAGTTCCTCTATATTTCACACAACCGCCTCACCATGGAAATGGCCGAGCAGCTGGTGGGGGTGACCATGCAGGAACAGGGGGTCAGCCGCATCGTGGCAGTGGATATCGTGGAAGCCCTGAAGATGCGCGAAATTGCATGACGCATCTACGCAAGTTTCAGCGTAGCCCGGTTGATGCATCGCAATTTATCCTCTGACTGTCACGCTCATACTGCGCGACTTGCGTTGCAACGACGCGCCTTTTGACTTCTGCGAGACCTCTGGCATGACCGTCAGCATCAAGCGCTGGGAGCCGGAAAACATCATTTTCTGGCTGACCCGTGGCCGCAGGATTGCCAACCGCAATCTGCTGCTTTCCACTCTGGCCCTGCATCTGAACTTCAACGTCTGGATGATGTGGAGCATTGTCGTCAGCAATCTGCCGGCAGTGGGCTTTGCCATGACCGGTCAGCAGCAGTTCCTGCTGGTCTCCATTCCGCCCCTGGTAGGTGCCATCATGCGCCTGTTTTATGCCTGCATCTGGAGCTGGGTGGGCGGCGGCACCTGGCTGGGTATTTCCACCCTGTTCCTGCTGATTCCGGCGCTTGGCGTCGGCTGGCTGGTACAGGACATCAGTGCGCCCTTTCCGCTGCTATTGCTGGTGGCGGCCTGCTGCGGCATTGGCGGTGCGGCGTCCTCGTCCCACTTGTCCAACACCAGCTTTTTCTTCCCCAAATCGTCCAAGGGTTTTGCCATGGGACTGAATGCGGGCATGGGCAATCTTGGCGTGTCGGTGGTGCAGATCGTGGTGCCGCTGGTGATCAGCGTGCCGCTGTTCGGCAGTCTGGCCGGCGATGCGCAAATCTGGGGGCGTGGCGCACAGGTACACCCGGTGTGGCTGCAAAATGCAGGCTATATCTGGATTCTGCCGATTCTGCTGATGAGCATGTTTTGTCTGTTATATGCACACGACCTGCCCAAGCTGCGGCTGACCCTGCACGACCAGTGGCTGATGATGAAAGAACGCCATACCTGGTATATCTGCCTGCTTTACCTCAGCAGCTATGGCACCTTCATCGGCTTTTCCGCCGCCTTCCCGCTATTGGCCCATGCCCTGTTCCCGCAGGTGAATGCCACGCCCTATCTGTTTCTGGGGCCGATGATCTGCGCGCTGGCCCGCCCGATTGGCGGCTGGTGCGGCGACCGCATCGGCGGCGGCATCACCACGCTGATGTGCAATCTAGTGATGGCACTGGCCACGCTGGGCATTCTGTTCAGTCTGCCGGGCGACAGCGATGGCGGCAGCTTCAGCCTGTTTCTGGTGTCCATGCAGCTGATTTTCTTTGCCGCCGGCGTGGGCAATGGCTCGTCCTATCAGCTGTCGCCCAAGGTATTCCTGATCGAGGCCGGACGGCAGGCCAGGGATAGCGGCGAAAGCGTGGCCGATGCCTATGCGCGCGGTGGCCGCCGTGGCGTTGCCGCCATGAGCATCAGCTCGGTATCAGCCACGCTGGGCGGCTTTTTCATTCCCAAGGCGTTTGGCAATGCGCTGGACTGGTTTGCCAGCTTTGTTCCGGCATTTTTGCTGTTTCTGGCTTTTTATCTGGTTTCGATGGCGGTAGCATGGTGGCAATACGCCCGCCCACGCGCCAGCATGCGTTGCTGAGCCCCAAAGACCAACCGTGAAGCCTGTCATCTTTCTGCCCCGCTCCAGGCTGTCCACCGCCTTGCTGTTGTCCGGCCTGCTGCATGGCACATTGTTGTTCGGGCTGGCCCCTGCCCTGCTGCACGCACCACCGCCGCTGCCCGCCGCCTTGCCATTGCAATTACAAGCCGCTCCCGCCCCGACAGCCACCAAGGCAAGAACACGTGCAGCAGCCAGCCCGCCGCCGCTGCACAGCACAAACCACAGTGCTCATGCCACGATGACGGCACCAGCCATCACGCAGGTGCAGCCTATGGCCGACAGCAGCCCGCATCCGGCGGCCACTGCCACCCCGGCGGCAACAGTCAGCGCGGCACCGGGCAGCACCATGACCAATACTGGCGAGGGCAGCAACACCAAACCCGCAAGCAGCGGGGCAAGCGTGCATCAGCCTGCGCTGTACCGCTCGGCCTATCTGCATAACCCCGAACCACCTTATCCGGAACGCTCGCGCGAACTGGGCGAGCAAGGCCGGGTGATCCTGCAGGTCAGGGTCAGTACCGAGGGGCGTGCACTGCAAGTGGAAGTGATCGGCCACAGCCACAGCCGTCGTCTGGACGAAGCCGCCCGGCAAGCCGTGGCCGACTGGCGCTTCATTCCGGCACGGCAGGATGGGGTGGCGATCGAGTCCAGCCTGCAAGTCCCCATTACCTTCTCGCTGCAAGCACCCTGACCAGGCCGCCTGGCATGAAAAAAGCCGCCGGCAGTCAGACTGCGGGCGGCTTTCTGGCCGATCTGGCGTATGGCTTATTACTTCAACGCATGGATGGCCGGCAGGTTACGCCAGGCACCACGTACGTCCATGCCATAACCGAATACATAACGGTCCGGCACATCCAGGCCGACAAAGTCAGCAGCAATCGGCTTGTCCTTGGGGATCAGCTTGTTGGCAAACACGCCGCTGTAGAACTCCTTGGCGCCCATGCCCATCACCTTGTCGCGGATGGCTGCCATGGTGTGGCCTTCATCCAGGATGTCGTCCAGTACCAGTACCACGCGGTCCTGTACATCTTCTTTCGGAGCCTGTTTCCAAACCAGTTCGCCGCCATGGGTCTTGTCGCCATAGCGGGATACGTGCACATAGTCGAAATCCAGCGGGAAGTTCAGACGCGGCAGCAGCTGACCGGTAAACACCACGGCACCGCCCATCACGGACAGCACCAGCGGGTAGGTTTCACCCAGCTTGGCAGTGATTTCTTCTGCCATGCGATCGACGGCTGCGCTCACTTGTTCGGCAGTGAACAGAATGTCCGAACTGTTGATCAGGCCGCGGGCTTCGGCAATGTTAGGCATGTTGGCTCCTAGAGAAAATGCAAACGCCGCTCCGTCGCTGGAGCGGCGTGATGGTTAATAATGGATCAGCCCTGCAGTTCTTGCAGATAAGCCGAGAAATCTTTTGCTACTTCATGGTGCTTCAGGCCGTAGCTGACCGTGGCTTTCAGATAACCGAGCTTGGAACCGCAATCGAAGCGGGTTCCCTTGAACGGCAGCGCCAGTACTGCTTCTTCTTTCAGCAAGGCGGCAATACCGTCGGTCAGCTGGATTTCACCACCGGCACCCGGCGTGGTATTCAGCAATTTGTCGAAAATGCGCGGGGTGAGGATGTAACGCCCCACTACGGCCAGATTGGACGGTGCCACATCCGGATGCGGCTTTTCCACAATGCTGACCACACGCTGCCGGCCATGCGGCTGGCTGCTGACTTCCACAATGCCGTAAGAGCCGGTTTCTTCGCGCGCCACGGTTTCCACGCCCAGCACCGAGCTGTGGGTGGTATCGAACAGGCTGACCATTTGCTCCATGGCACCGACTTCGCCATCAATCAGGTCGTCCGCCAGAATCACGGCAAACGGCTCGTCCCCCACCACCGGGCGGGCGCACAGTACCGCATGCCCCAGGCCCAGTGCCTCGGACTGACGGATGTAGATGCAGCTGACCGACGGCGGAATGATGCCGCGCACCGTGTCCAGCAGCTTCTGCTTGTTCTTGTTTTCCAGCTCGGTTTCCAGCTCGTAGGCCTTGTCGAAATGATCCTCGATGGAGCGCTTGTTACGACCGGTGATGAAAATCAGTTCGGTAATACCGGCGGCAATGGCCTCTTCCACCGCATACTGGATCAGTGGTTTGTCCACCACTGGCAGCATTTCTTTCGGACTGGCCTTGGTTGCCGGCAAAAAACGGGTGCCAAGACCGGCAACCGGGAATACAGCCTTGCTGATTTTTTTCATCGTCGTAAAAAGTCTTCAATTGAAAATATTTCTGACTGGCGCGCATTCTATACCTGACTTGCACGCCGCTCCAAACAACAACTCAACAGGGGTGCCACTGACGCAGCGTTTTTGCCACGCTGTCAATCAGTGGCGGCCAGTCGCCCGGTATCTGCTGACGACAGATACGCATGCTGGCATACCAGGGTGACACTTCTGCACTGGCCATGAAAAACGGTGCGCTTTCCGCCCGCATCAACACCCACACCGGCTTGCCCAATGCACCGGCCAGGTGCACCACCGAGGTGTCGACGCTGATCACCAGATCCAGCTGTTCGATAATGGCGGCGGTATCGGCGAAATCGCCGATCTGCGCTGCATGGACACGTCCTTGCAATTCATCCGGCAGCGCGCCCAGCTGCAGCGAGACAAAATCCACCTGCGGCATGTCCAGCAAGGGCAGGAACTGCGCAAGCGGCACCGATTTGTTCTGACGGCCATGATCGGCAATGCCCACGCCCCAGCTGCCGGTTTCCCAGACTATGCCCACCCGCAGGCGGCCAGCCTGTCTGGCTGGCAAATGCTGCTCCTGCGCGGCACACAGCGCAGGGTCTGCCCGCAGATAGGGTTGGTCGGACAAGGTGTCCAGGGTGATATCCAGCCGCAGTGGCAAGGACATCAGCGGAATCTGCCAGTCGTAGACTGGCGGGGTATCTTCCAGCGGCACCAGGTCAATGCCCTCCAGCTGCCCGAACAGGCGCAGGCAGGCCGTCTGGCAGGCCAGCGTAATGCGGGCTGCCGGGTGCTGCTGGCGCAACACGGGCAGGAAGCGTGCCATTTGCAGGGTATCGCCCAGCCCTTGTTCGGCCCACACCAGCAAGTGCTGCTCGCCCAGCGGCTGGCCTTGCCAGGCATGTTCGCGGTAACGCGGCTGCATGATGGTGCGCCAGCGCTGTTCGTACAGCGGCCAGGCTGCGCGGTACTCGCCTTGCAGCAGCAAGGCCACCGACAGGTTGAAACCGAGGTAAGCATCGTCCGGCTGCAGTTCCAGACCCTGACGATAGGCACTCACCGCTTCATCCAGCCGCAAGGCGCAGGTCAGGGCATTGCCCAGATTGTTCAGCCGTCCGCCACTGGGGCCGGCCAGTTGCAAGGCATTCTGGTGGCAAACCACGGCATCGTCGTAACGCAGCGCGTATTGCAGCACCACGCCCAGATTGCTCCAGGCCTCGGCATGCTGCGGCTCGGCCTGCAACACTTCCAGCAGCAGGTTTTCCGCCAGGGTCAGCTCACCCAGTTCCTTCAGCAGCACCGCCAGATTGCACTTGATATTGCTGGAGGACGGATTCAGGCCAGCGGCAGCCAGATAATCCTCCAGCGCCTGCGGGTATTGTTTCAGCCGCATATGGGCCGTGCCGCGGTTGAACAAGGCCTGCCAGTCCTGCGGATTGTGCTGCAGGCAGCTACTGAAGGCGGCAATGGCCTGCTCTTGCTGATCGGCTGCCGCCAGACGGTTGCCGCGCTCGAATGCCGTTTCGCGCATGATGTCCCTTTCAGTCCGCGGTTTGCTGCAACATGGCTTGCAGGCCGGCTTCATCCAGAATGGCAATGCCCAGCTCTTCGGCCTTGGCCAGTTTGCTGCCGGCTTCGGCCCCCGCCACCACGAAATGGGTCTTTTTCGATACGCTGCCCGCCACCTTGCCACCGGCGGCCTCAATCAGCGCCTTGGCCGCATCGCGTGAAAGTGTGGGCAGGGTGCCGGTCAGGACAAAGGTTTTGCCGTCAAACAGCGGATGGGCAGCTGCCGTCTCGGATGGCAATTGCGCCAGAATCTCGTCGCGCAAGGCAGATAGTGCTTGCAGGCCGCTGCGCTGGGCCGGGACATCCAGCCAGTCGGCCAGCGCGTTGATGACTTCGGCCGGCAATTGCAACAGCAAGAGCTGACGTCTTTCCATGCGCGCCAGTTGCTCCAGCCCACTGACTTGTGCCGCCAGTTGCTGGCTGCGCACCTCGGTCAGCCGTGGAATATCCAGCCTTGCCAGCAGGACAGCCGGTTCGAGCCGCTCTGCGAGTTTGGCAGACGGGGCGTGCTCGTCGGCCGGGCTGACATACTGCAACAGGGCATCCAGTGCCGCTTCGTTATTGGCTTCGGCAAAAAAGTCGGCCAGCGATTGCGCCACCACACCACCAATATCGGGCAGCGCGGCAAACAGGGCGGCGGGCGCGCGGCGGATCAACGCCACGGAGCCCAACCAGTCGGCCAGCGTCTTGGCGGTGGATTCCCCGACATGGCGGATGCCCAGCGCAAACAGCAAACGCGCCAGCGGCGGGGTACGACTGGCGGCAATGGCCTCCAGCAGGTTTTCTGCCCACTTGCTGGCCACCTTGCCGGCTTTCACCGTTTCTGGCGTCACGCCTTCGTCTTCATCGGCCCGGCGTTTCATTTCCAGCAGATCATCCAGCGTCAGGCGGTACAGGTCCGCCACGCTGTGCACATAGCCATACTCCACCAGCTTGTCGATGTAACGCTCGCCCAGGCCATCGATATCCATCATGCGGCGACCGGCAAAATGCTGGATGGCCTGGCTGCGCTGCGCCCGGCAGGATAGCCCGCCCGAGCAGCGAGCCACCGCCTCGCCTTCCTCGCGTACCACATGGCTACCGCATACCGGGCAATGGCTGGGCAGACGATAGGCCGGGTACTGCGGTTCTTCACCCTGGCTGAACAGGTCGCCACCGGCTTGCGGGCGCATCGGGCGGCGCTCCAGCACCACCGCCACCACTTCGGGAATCACATCACCGGCCCGGCGTACGATGACGCTGTCACCAACGCGTACATCCTTGCGCCGCACTTCGTCTTCGTTGTGCAAGGTGGCGTTGGTGACGGTCACCCCACCGACAAACACCGGTTGCAGGCGTGCTACCGGGGTGATGGCACCGGTGCGCCCCACTTGCTCTTCGATGGCTTCCACCAGAGTAATGGCCTCTTCGGCCGGGAATTTGTGGGCAATGGCCCAGCGCGGCGCGCGCGACACAAAGCCCAGCTCCTCTTGCAGGGCGCGGCTATCCACCTTGTACACCACGCCGTCAATTTCGAACGGCAAAGTCGGACGGCGCTGCATGACCGTTTCGTAATAGCTGGCCAGGCCTGCCGCACCTTCCACCACCGGTCGCAAGTCTGCTGCCACCACCGGGAAACCCAGTTGCTGCAGCCAGTCCATTTCTGCGGCATGTGTGGCGGGCCAGCTGGCACCTTCCACCTGGGCGATGGCATAGGCGAAAAAAGACAGCCGGCGCTGGGCGGTGATGCGGGAATCCAGCTGGCGCAGACTGCCCGCTGCCGCATTGCGCGGGTTGGCAAAGGTCTTGTCGCCACGGGCCACTTGCTCGGCATTCAGGCGTTCGAAGTCCCGTTTGAACATCAGCACTTCACCACGCACCTCCAGCAAGGCCGGTGGCTGGCTGATGGCCAGTTTCAGCGGAATGGACTGAATGGTGCGGATGTTTTCCGTCACGTTTTCGCCGGTAATGCCGTCGCCGCGGGTTGCTGCCTGTTCCAGCACGCCGTCACGGTACAGCAGGCTGATGGCCAGACCGTCAAACTTGGGCTCGGTGGCATAGCGGATTACCGGTTCGCCCAGCTCGCGGCGGATACGCTCATCAAACTGGATCAGCTCGGCATGGCGCAGGTCAAAGTCAGCGGCCTGCATGTCAGAAAAGGCATTACCCAGCGACAGCATGGGCACGCGGTGGGTGACCTGGCTGAACGCTGGCAAGGGCGCACCACCCACCCGCAAGGTGGGAGAGTCCGGGGTTTTCAGTTCCGGATGGGCGTCTTCCAGCGCTTGCAGTTCACGGAACAGCCGGTCGTATTCGGCATCCGGGACGCTGGGAGCATCCAGCACATAGTATTCGTGGCCATAGCGCGTCAGCAGTTGACGCAAGTCGCTGGCACGGGCAACAAGATCGTTGGTACTCATCTCGTGGTCTCAAACAGAAAAAGGCCGGCATGAGCCGGCCTGCGTGCAATGGGTATCAGGCAAACAACCTGAGGGCAGCCACGCTGCCCGGCGCAATGCCCCGGTCATCCATGCTGCTGTAAATATGAACGAGTTGGTCACGGATGCGGGCCAGCCCCACATCGGACAGCACCCGGCGGTTGTCATCCACCAGCTGGGCATCAAACTCGGCCGCCAGTTGCTTGGCAAACAGCACGGCGCGGTCGAATACATCCACCCCACCGGCTACGCGCGGTACGTCAAACAGCAGGGTGAGCGCCGGGAAGGATTTGTCCAGCAGGGTATGGAAGGTGAAGGGCATCTGGTCTGCCGCCATCAGCGAATACAGGGTATTGCCGGAGTCGGCCAGATAGTGGAATGCGCCATCCGGCTCCAGTTGCAGGCCGCCAGCCTCGACGAAGCTGCGCAGGCGGGTGCCTTCCACCGCCACGCGTGGCACCACGTTGATGCCGATCAGCACGTCCACATCGGCGCAGAAGCGGTCCAGCTCGCGCGCGGCCACCAGCTTCTGCTGGCGTTGCGGGAAGCTGACGGCTGCATCGTGTTCTTCGGCAAAGCGGGAAACCTGCTGGCAAAAGCCGGCCAGTTCCGGTTCGGTGACAGCACCGCTGCGGTCCACCATCTGCATGCCGATGTTGATCTGCTTGTAGCGGGTACCCGGCACTGCTTCGGCCGGTTTCCACAAGCCCTTTTCGGTGCGGCCGATGATGTGGGTGCGCTTGCCGACATTGAAACGCGGCATGGCAGCCAGTTCGTGCGGCTCGTGGAATACCACCTCGGCGATGAAGTCCAGCGAGGGGTCAAGCAAGGCTGCGACCAGCGCCTGGTGATCGGCCGATTCGAAACCACTGTTCTCTTCGTCATCACGCGCGGGCAAGGGCATGGGTTCGGGCTGCGGCACCGGGCGTTCGACCGCTGCGGGCATGATCAGGCTGGTATCTTCCGGAATTTCCGGCTCGAATGGCTCGTCGTCGTATGCCGCCGGAACATGCACGCTATCAGCCAGCACCGGTTCCATGCGGTCGGCACGCACACCGTCGCGCACATTGTTTTTAGGGACATTCAGCAGTACGTCGTCATGAGGGCGCGCAAAAGCCTGGCTGGCCTTCTTGCGAAAGCGCCACTCTTGAAAAACATTGAATCCGAACACCAGGGCAATCACTGCCACGCCCAATATCAATACACCAATCTGCAATTCGCTCATTAGGCCGTCCGCGTTAAGGCGAATAATTTGCCAATAGTATAACGAAAGCGGGCCCGTGCAGGCTATGTCTGGCGCAAACTTGCAGCGTTTGTGCGCTTAACCGCCGGTCATCGACATGATACGGATGAGTTTGCCCGGCTTTTCGCGGAATTCGTGGCGCTCGGGTTTCAGTTCGATCGCCTCCCGGATAGCCATTTCCAGTCCGGCATCGCTGATCCCTGCCCGTAACAGCGGGCGCAGTGCGAAGCGTTCTTCCTGGCCAAGGCACATATAGAGTGTGCCATCTACTGACAGGCGAACCCGATTGCAAGTTGCACAGAAGTGCTGGGATATCGGTGTAATTACCCCCAGAGTGAAGGCGCCATCGGTACTGCGCCAATAGCGGGCAGGACCGCCGCCCAGCTCCAGGCTTTGCGGTAGCAGGTCAAAGCGCTGGCGCAGTTGCTCCAGTACGGGCTGCAAATCCAGGTAACTAGTGTTGCGACCGGTATCGCCCATCGGCATGGCTTCTATCAACCGCAGGATAAAGCCGTGCTCGATACAGAAACCCACCATGGTTTCAATATCGGCCTCATTGACACCTTTCATGGCGACCATATTGATCTTGATCGGAGAGAGGCCCGCCGCCTTGGCAGCCTGCAGGCCAGCCATGACCTGCGGCAGACTGTCGTGACCGGTGATGCTGTTGACGCATTCACGGCGCAAGGAATCCAGACTGACATTCACCCGGTTGACTCCTGCCGCATGCAAGGACTCGGCATGACGCGCAAGCTGGGTGGCATTGGTACTGAGCGACAGGTCCTGCAGCCCGGGCAGCGCAGCCAGGCTGGCCGCCAGCTGCGGCAGGTTGCGCCGCAACAGGGGCTCGCCACCGGTCAGGCGGACCCGACGCGTACCCAGACGGACAAACGCGGCCACCACGCGGGTGATTTCCTCAAAGGTCAGCCAGTACTCCGGTTCTTCGAAGTCCTTGAATCCTTTGGGAATGCAATAACTGCAGCGCAAGTCGCAACGGTCGGTCACTGACAGGCGGAGATAATCGATACTGCGGCCAAAACGATCCTGCAGAGTGTTCATGATGTTGCTGCCGGGTTGTAAGGTGTTAAACCGATTGCACACAAACGGATAGTATTCAGAATAGCGATTTCTTTTCCATGCCGACAGCCATCAGGAATTATTTTCGTTTAGTACAGTCAATCTGCGCCGGGATACAGCTGTGGCGTTTTTGTTGCTACGACGAGAATTATTCTCGAATGGCTTGTTATTTTGTACTAACAAGAACTATACTGATCAAAACAAAGGTTGCATCATGCCTCATGCCAACAAGGAGCTGTCCCTGTCTGTCATTCGTGAATTGGCCCGGACTTACCAGGCATTCGAACAATTATCGGCCTTCCACATCCGGCAGATGGATCTCACCCCGCCACAATTTGACGTTGTGGCGACCTTGGGGAATACACCCGGGATGAGCTGCAAGGAGCTGTCGGAAAAGACGCTGATTACCAAGGGCACGCTGACGGGTGTCATCGACCGCTTGATCGACAAGGGCATCGTCACCCGCTGCACCCTGGAGCAGGACCGCCGCAGCGTGATGGTGGCTCTGACAGCGCAAGGCGAGGCTTTGTTCCAGCAGGTTTTTCCGGCTCATCTTGCATTCATGAAGCCTGCATTCGAGTTGCTGGAGCCTGCCGACATGACTGAGCTTTGCCAGCAGCTGGCCCGCTTGCGTGCAGCCTTCAACCAAGTACTGGAGCAAAAGAAAAATGAAACCGAATGAACGCTACGCGCCGCCAGCCATTTTGCTGCACTGGCTGATTGCCGGCCTGATCATTGCCACTTTCATCTGGGGGCTGGTGGTGTCCGACATGCCGCTCTCTCCGGCCAAGTTCAAATATATCGCCTGGCACAAATGGGCTGGTATCTCGGTTCTGGCCCTGGTTGCAGTGCGGCTACTGGTTCGTTTGTTCAAGCGGCCACCGGCACTGCCGGCCCATATGAACAGCATGGAACGTTTGCTGGCACACGGTGGTCACCTGGCCCTCTACCTGCTGATGTTTGCCGTACCGCTGACCGGCTGGCTGATGAGCTCCGCCTATGGTTTCCCGGTGGTGCTGTTCAAACTGGTGCCATTGCCGGATCTGGTAGCTCAGAACGAACAACTGGCCGCCACGCTGAAAACCGTGCATGAAACCCTTAACTGGCTCATGGCAGCCTGTGTGGTCGGCCATGTACTGGCAGCAGTGAAACATCATGTGGTGGACAAGGACGGCATGCTCTACCGCATGAGCCTGCGCGGCCCCCGTCAATAAACCCGTTAACTGGAGCAAGAATGCGCATGCAACAACTGAAACTGATGGCAGCAGCCCTGATTGTTGCCGCCCCGCTGACCCAGGCCGCCGCACTGGATGCCGGCAAGAGCCAGATCAACTTCACCATGAAACAGCTGAATGTTCCGGTGAACGGCAGCTTCAAGAAGTTCAGCGGCAATGTAGTGCTGGACCTGAAAAAACCTGAAGCAGGCAAGGCGGACATCACCATCGACACGGCCAGCATCAACCTGCCCACTGCAGAAGCCGTGGGCGAGGCCAAAAAAGCCGACTGGTTCAATGTGGCCAAATTCCCCACTGCGCGCTTTGTCAGCAGCAGCATCAAGCCGCTGGGTGGTGGCAAATTGCAGGTGGCGGGCAAGCTGACCATCAAGGGCAATACCCGTGATGTGACTGCGCCCTTCACCGCACGCCAGGAAGGTGGCCTGACCGTGGTGGAAGGTGTACTGCCGGTTTCGCGCCTGGCTTACAAGATTGGTGAGGGCGATTGGGCCGATACCGGCACAGTGGCTGATGAAGTGCAAATCAAGTTCAAAGTGGCCATTCCGGCCAGCAAATAAACACTCAGGAGAGTTGAAGTCATGATGAAGAAAGCCCTGTTCGCTGCCGTGTTCTCTGCCATTGCAGGTGCTGCCGTTGCAGCTCCGGTAAGCTATAGCGTTGATCCGACCCACACCGTGGCCCAGTACGATGTGCGCCACCTGGGTTTCTCGGTACAGTCCGGTGTGTTCACCAAGGCCGCCGGCACCGTAGTGCTGGATACCGAAGCCAAGAAGGGTGCTGTTGATATCACCATCGATACCAACTCCCTGCAAACCTACCTGGCCGCCCGTGACAACCACCTGAAGAGCAAGGATTTCTTCAACGTGGCCCAGTTCCCCACCATCACCTTCAAGTCTACCGACCTGAAGTTTGCCGGTGACAAGCTGACTGCCGTAAATGGCAACCTGACCATTCTGGGCGTAACCAAGCCGGTTACCCTGACCGTTACCAACTTCGGCGGCGGCAAGAACCCGATGAGCGGCCAGGAAACCTATGGTGCCAACGCAGAAACCACCATCAAGCGTAGCGATTTCGGCATGAAAACCTTCCTGCCGGCCATTGCTGACGACGTGACCCTGAAAGTGGCCATCGAAGCTGTCAAGGCTCAGTAAGCAGCAACAGGTCTCAATAGGAAAAAACCCGCTACGGCGGGTTTTTTCTTGCCCAGAAAATGTACGCTCAGACCGCGTCTTCCGACTGCTGCAATAGTGGTGGAAGACAACGCAACACCCACTGTCGCTGCTGGTCGTAGGCATGTGCCAGCTGCAACACCGCCATGTCAGCATGTGGCCGCCCGATGATCTGCAAGCCCATGGGCAAACCATGACTACCAAAGCCGACCGGTACATTCATCACCGGCAAACCAGCCATGGTAGGACCAATCACCACCTCCATCCACCGGTGATAGCTACTCATCGCCCGCCCGGCAATCATGCGTGGCCAATGCTGTTCCAGTGCGAAGGGATAAACCTGGGCACTGGGCAAGAGCAGGAAGTCGTAGTTCTCGAACATACGCAGCACGGCACGATACCAGTCGCTACGGATACGGGATGCACGGTAGACATCCAGCGCAGTCAACTGCAACCCGCCTTCTATCTCCCACAGCAATTCAGGCTTGAGCTGGCAACGGCGTGCCGGGTCCTGATAATCGGCATACAGGCTGCCAGCCATCAGCCAGTGGCGGTGCACCTCCCAGCTTTCCCACAAGCTGGATGGGTCAAAATCGATGGTGCAGGCCTCCACGGAACAACCCAGCGCAGCGAAATCGGGCAGCACAGACTCGCATTGCGACAACACACCGTGTTCCATCGGCAAATAACCATTCCAGTCTCCCAGCCAGCCCAGGCGACAAGCATGGAAATCATGCTCCAGCGATTGCTCGGGCAAGGTCCGGGCGGAGGACAGCGGTGCGCGCGGATCAGGCCCCATCTGGGTGCGTAACAAGGCAAGAATGTCCGGAACATTGCGTCCCATCGGACCTTCGGTAGCCAGCTGCTGCAAGAACAACTCCGGGGACGGGCCTAGTGGCACAGCACCCCAACTGGGGCGAAAGCCGAATACATTGTTGAATGCCGCAGGATTTCGCAGGGAACCCATCATGTCACTGCCATCGGCCACCGGCAGCATACGCAAGGCCAGGGCTACCGCAGCGCCACCACTACTGCCTCCGGCGCAGCGACCGGGATCGTAGGCATTACCAGTGGCGCCAAACACCGCATTATAAGTATGCGAACCGGCACCGAATTCCGGCGTATTGCTCTTGCCGATGACAATGGCACCAGCGCTACGCATGCGCGCCACCATGATGCTGTCCGCTACAGGAACATGATTCTGATACAAGCGCGAACCCATGGTGGTGGGGATGCCCTGCGTGGCTGACAGGTCCTTGATGGCTTGTGGCATGCCGTGCATCCAGCCACGCGACTTGCCGGCATGCAGTTCGGCATCACAGTGTGCAGCCTGTTGCAGCAAGGCCTCTTCAGCCTGCAAGGACACCAGCGCGTTGACCCGGGGATTGAGCAAGGCGATATGGGACAGATAAGCCTGCATGACCTCGACGCAGGAATAGTGCCGCTGATGGATGGCATCTGACAATTCCAATGCATCCAGCGCTACGATCGGATTGAGAGAGGATGTACTGGCCAGCATGAAAACTCCTGAAAGATAGATGCAAATGCAGTTAAACCGCAGAAAGCAACGACCGAGAGCTACACATCAACTGCGAATAGCAAACAGCGCAACGCCATGATCGCGCTACAGCCAGATATGCCGGATGGGCCTCGCACACGCAGTGTCAGGAAGGATGCTGGCCGACAGGAATAGCGTCTGACCGTGGCTGCGTCCCGGCCTCTGCTTTTGGCAGGTAGTAGCAGGCCACCACACCCAAGGCAGTGGAAAACAACAGATAGTAAACAGGGGCAATGGGTGAACCGGTGGCACCGGACAGCCAGGTAACGATGAATGGCGCAAATCCGCCAAAGAGCATCACGGCCAGGTTGTAGCCGATTGAAACCCCGGTAGAACGCACCTTGACCGGAAATAACTCCGAAACTGCCGTGGGCGCCGGGCCAAAGCTCAAGCCCAGCAAGGTGCAAAACAGCAGCTGAACCAGCAACAAGCGCTCTATGCCGGGCGCGGCAGCCAACCAGGCAAAACCGGGATAAACGGCCAGCAACAAACCGACATAGGGCCACAGCAGCAATGGACGGCGCCCGATGCGATCCGACAGGGCGCCTGACAGCGGAATCAGCAATGTCATCCAGGCGACAACCAGCATCTGAATGGAAAAGACCTGATCCAGCGGCAAGCCGAACTGGCGATGCACATAAGCCGGCATGTTCACCAGCAATACATAGAAGGCAGCGGTTCCGGGGATGGTGAGTCCGATGGTGAGCAGGATCTGACGACGATTCTGCTGCAAGGCAGCCGGCATGGAGGGTGCCTCGGTTTTTGCATCTGCTTGTGAGGCATCGACAAATGCCTCGGTTTCATCCATGTAGCGGCGTATCCACAAGCCCACCGGAGCAATCAGCAGCCCAACGACAAAGGGCAGCCGCCAGCCCCAGTTCTCCAATTGGCCCTGATCCAGATTGTGGGTGATCAAGGCCCCCATTCCTGCCCCTCCCAGAATGGCCAGCATCTGCCCGACCAGTTGCCAGGAACCATACAAGCCACGCTGATGCGGTGGAGCCGCTTCAACCAGAAATGCCGTTGCGCTGGCATATTCCCCTCCGGTGGCAAAGCCCTGCAGCAAGCGGGCCAGCACGATGAGAAAGGGTGCGGCAATACCGATTGCTGCATAGGGTGGCGCGCAGGCGATCAGCAGCGAAACCAGCGCCATGATGGCCATGATCAGCTGCATGGCGGCCTTGCGGCCCTTGCGGTCGGCATAAATGCCCAGCAGCACCCCACCGACTGGCCGCATGAAGAAGCCGACCCCGAAGGTGGCGGTTGCCATCAGCAAGGAAATGAATTCATTACCATCTGCCGGGAAAAACAGTTTGGAAATGATGCTGGTCATGAAGCCGTAGACAATGAAGTCATACCACTCCAGCGTATTACCGATAACGGCGGCAAGAATCTGTCGTTTGCGGGAAACCGGTTTATGCGTACTGTTCACCTTGCCACCTCCAGCCAGCTGATTGGACTATTGCTCCGGGCCGACAGCGCACAAGCATCGAACAGGAACAAGCGGACGAAACAGTCCTGCAAGGTAGAGAGGGATCAAATCGTATGCTACTGGCCTATCTGCCAAGTCCAGTGCAGCCATGCGCAAGCGGACTGACTGCAAATCAAGCAGGAATGGTCAGCAAGGGATTGATATTGAAAACAAACAGATGTGAACTCGCCTGATTGGCGAGCACCATTTCAGGGACGGCGCTCACCGGCAGTAGCCGGTAGCAAGAACAGGAAGTATCAGGATGAGCAGGCTCAAACCGAAGGGGTTTGAGCCTGTAGCAGAAATTAGCTGTTGCGCGATGCGTGCTTGCGCTTTTCCTTTTCGCTGAGCATGGCTTCACGGGCAGCGGCCTTCTGGGCCGCCAGTTCCTTGGCGCGTTTTTCCCACACCACCCATTCTTGCGGACGTTCCAGTGTGATGCGGCCGGTATTGCCATCGCGAAAATCGGTGAGCACGATTTCAGCTGCTTTCTGGATATTGACGCGACCGCCGCCCAGCATGGCACCACGCTTGCGGCCAATCATTTCCAGCACCTGCCAGTCCTGCAGGCCATCCACATCATCCAGCTTGTAGCGGGCGGTCAGTTCGGGGACATAGTGTTGCAGCAGGTATTTGAGCAGCTCCAGCGACACTTCTTCCTCGTCCATGGCATTGCGGCCAACGGCACCGCTGGCGGCCAGATTGTAGCCACCCTCTTCCACTTCGATCTTGGGCCACAGCATGCCGGGGGTGTCGTACAGCTCGACGTCATCGGCCAGGATAATGCGCTGCTCGTTCTTGGTGACGCCAGGCATGTTGCCGGTCTTGGCTATCTTGCGGCTGCTCATGCTGTTGATCAGCGTGGACTTGCCGACATTGGGAATACCGCAAATCAGTACACGCAGCGGCTTGTCCAGCCCGCCACGGTTGGGTGCCAGTTCGCGACAGGCAGCCACCAGCTTTTGTGACGGCGCGCGTTCGCCGGCATCCAGGCCAATGGCCTGGGTCTGCTTTTTGGCGCGATACCATTCCAGCCACTGGCTGGTGATGGCGGGGTCGGCCAGGTCTTGCTTGTTGAGGATCATCAGGCGCGGCTTGCCTTTGGCCATGCGCGCCAGCATCGGATTGGCGCTGGACGCCGGCAAGCGCGCATCCAGCATTTCGATGACCACATCGATTTCTTTCAGGCGCTCCATCACATCTTTGCGCGCCTTGTTCATGTGGCCGGGAAACCATTGAATTGCCATGCTTTAACGCTTTCTTAACGGGTCCAGTAAATAACTCAGTCCATTGTGGTCTATCTCCTGCATCAATTGCAGCAGACGTCCGATCTCACTCTTGGGAAAACCCTCGCGGGCAAACCAGTTGAGGTAATTGCCGGGCAAATCACAAATCAGTACACCCTGGTGTTTGCCAAAGGGCATTGGGGTGGTAACCAGACGCTGCAGATCTTCTTGTTGCATGCTTTCAGACCGGACTGAAGGAGGCGCATTGTGCCAAAGGCTGCCATTTTACGCCACAGCCTTGTTTTGTCGGACTTTTATTGTCGAGTTGCCGGATTTGACCTGCGACAAGTGCCGTTGTCATTTTCCTGTCGAAAACCGGTGTGGACGGGATAGCATGGTGGCCATTCGTTACCAGGGTCTGGTCGGTTCCGATTGCGACCGCAATGCGAAGTCAGTTCAGTGATAGCGACGTAGGTTCTTTGGCGCAGGCAGCGTGCCCATGCCTGCTTGCACATGGCAGCAGGCGGTAGCCTGCTTTCGCGCTCAAGGCCTCTTCGGGCAGCCAGCCTTGGTTGCCCTTCTTTTTTTGCTCAGTGCGGCAGTGCCTTGCCGTCATTCAAGGCCAGAATGCCGCGCAATACCCGGTACAACCCCCACAGCCAGGTCAGGCCCCAAATGGCCAGGCCGACGAATAGCCACAGCAGTGCATAGCCCAATACGCTGCCCAGCAGGCAGAACCAGAAGGTACGGATCTGCCAGTCAAAATGGCTTTCGTACAGCGTTCCGCGACAATCATCGCGCTTGAGATAATTGATGATCACCGCCACCACCATGGGCAGGCCGGTAAACAGGCTGATGCCTTGCAAGATATACACCAGCAGGGTGAGGTTGTTCAGCCGGCGCTCATCTTCGCGGGTGAATAAATCCATGCTTGTCTTTCAGTTGCTGGCCGGGGCCTGCAGGCGCTGCCACAGCGGGTGCAGACGGTCGCGGCATTGCTGGGCCGCCAGACGCGATGCCATGAACAGGGATTGCATGCCGTGCGCCACGCCGACCATACCGCTCATGCGCTGGCGGCTCCAGCCCTGCAACATGCCCGGATTACGCTGGGGCGCAGTCAACAAAACCGGTGCGGCCGTTGGCAGCGTCATGTGCAGCTGGTCAGACAGCATCCGCAGGCGGCGGTTGGCTTCGTCCAGCAGGCTGAGTTCCGGCAAGGTAACGGCGACATGGCTCAATGCGAGGACGGCAATACGGGCAGCCAGCCAGTCGGCTTCATCGGCAAAGCGGCTAGGGGAGCAGGTGCTTTTGCTGCGTAGTGAAGACAGCAACATGGCCAGGGCGCGGATGTCCGGCAGCAGGGACTCCAGCACCGGGGTGGCTGCGGTCTGGTCGTGCTGTTGCAGGGTGTGATACAGGCTGTCCGTTTGTGGTGCCACGGTATTGGCCAGGGCCTCACCATCGGTCAACAGGGTTACGGACCATACGGCACCGTCCAGCACCAGATTGGCGCTTTCTCGGGCGATCTGCCTTGCATCACTGACTTCATTCATGACCTGGATCTCCAGTCTGCTTGCCTGGGTGGGTCCGGCGCCTGCTTTGTCTGGAAATAACAAATGCCGCCGGATTGACCGCGGCGGCATTGTTCGGGTTTGTTCGTTCTCTGTTACTTTTTACTGCTGCAGAGACGCCCCTTGGAGCCGCCGTGATGTGCGGTACCAATAAAAATAGGCGTTAAAGACTGCAGAAAAAGTAATCATGCCGACCATCCTGCCAACAAGGGCAGTGGGCTGTCAAGGCGGAATGCAAGAAATCGTTGCATTGCACAAAAAAACCCGGCCTTGGCCGGGTTTTTGCAACAGCAATACTGCGCGCTGCTTACATATTGGGATAGTTGGGACCGCCACCACCTTCCGGGGTGCACCAGTTGATGTTCTGGCTGGGGTCCTTGATATCACAGGTTTTGCAATGCACGCAGTTCTGCGCATTGATTTGCAGGCGCGGGCTGCCTTCTTCCTGACCGACGATTTCATACACACCGGCCGGGCAGTAACGCTGCTCGGGTGCATCATACTTGGCCAGGTTGAAGCTGATCGGCACGCTGGCATCTTTCAGCTTCAGGTGTGGCGGCTGGTCTTCGCTGTGATTGGTGTTGGAAATGAACACCGAGGACAGGCGGTCGAAGGTCAGCACCCCGTCCGGCTTGGGATAATCAATGCGCGTGCATTCGCTGGCCGGGCGCAGCGCTTCGTGGTCTGCATGCTTGTGACGCAGCGTCCACGGGGCCTTGCCACGGAACAGGAAGGTGTCGATGGCCGAATAGATCATGGCCGGCCACAGGCCCCAGCGGAAGGACGGGCGGATATTGCGCACCTGATGCAGTTCTTCGTGCAGCCAGCTTTGCTTGAAGCTGGCCGAGTAAGCGCTTGCTTCCAGCCCCTGGGCTTCCGGATTGGCCTGCAGCAAGGCAAACACGGCATCGGCCGCCAGGATGGCGGACTTCATCGCAGTGTGCGTGCCCTTGATCTTGGGCACATTGAGGAAGCCGGCGGTGTCGCCCACCAGCAAGCCACCGGGGAAGGTGAGCTTGGGCAGACTCTGGATGCCGCCTTCGGACAAGGCGCGCGCGCCATAGCTCAGACGACGGCCACCCTCGAACACACCCTTGATGGCCGGGTGGGTCTTGAAGCGCTGGAACTCTTCGAACGGTGACAGGTAGGGGTTGGTGTAATCCAGCCCCACCACATAACCCACCACCACCTGATTGTCTTCCAGGTGGTACATGAAGGAGCCGCCGTAAGTGGCGGTGTCCACCGGCCAGCCCACGGTGTGGGTGATGGTGCCGGGCTTGTGATTTTCCGGTTTGACTTCCCACAACTCCTTGATGCCGATGCCGTAGGTTTGCGGGTCGGCACCGTCACGCAGGCCAAAGCGCTCGAACAGCATCTTGGTGAGCGAGCCGCGACAGCCTTCGGCAAAAATGGTCTGTTTTGCCCACAGCTCCATGCCGGGTTCGCCCGGCTGGTCGCCGTTCTTGCCGGTGCCCATGGCACCCGTGGCCACGCCCTTGACCGAGCCGTCGGCATGGTAGAGCACTTCTGCGGCGGCAAAACCGGGGTAGATTTCCACGCCCAGGGCTTCGGCCTGCTCGCCCAGCCAGCGGCAGAAGTTACCCAGGCTGACAATGTAATTGCCGTGATTGTGCATCTGCGGCGGGGTCGGCAGCTGGATGGACTCGGTTTCCGTCAGGTAGAGGAAACGGTCGGACAGCGCCGGGGTATTCAGCGGTGCACCTTTTTCTTTCCAGTCCGGGATCAGTTCGGAAAGGGCCCCGGTTTCGATCACGGCACCGGACAGGATATGTGCGCCGATTTCCGAGCCTTTTTCCAGCAGACAGACACTGATTTCCTGGCCGTTCTGTTCGGCCACTTGCTTCAGGCGAATCGCGGCAGACAGCCCGGCAGGGCCGCCGCCGACGATCACCACGTCGTATTCCATATAATCGCGTTGCACCACATCTCCTTTGCGCCCGAAGGGCTGTCCTTATTAGCTGGCAGTCATCATGCAATGAAGCAGCCACGCTCGTCAAAATCAAACAAGCGTTTAAACGGTGCCTTGCTCACGCAGTGTGGCAATCGTGGCAGCGTCGTAGCCCAGCGCGCGCAGTACGTCGTCGGTATGTTCACCCAGTTTGGGAGGGGCCTGATTGTACTCGACCGGCGTACCGGAAAGTTTGATCGGACACCCTACCAGGGGCACATTTTGCCCCACACTGTCCTGCATGTGTATTTCCATGCCGCGATGGCGAATCTGCGGATCGCGGAAGGCCTCGTCCACTGTGTTGATCGGGCCACATGGCACTCCAGCCTCATCCAGCCGTTTCAGCCATTGTTCGCGGGTATTGCCCATGAAAGCTTCGGCCAGCAAGGGTACCACGCTGTCGCGGTGCTTCACCCGCTGCGGATTGCTGGCAAAGCGTTCGTCATCGGCCAGTGCCGGCAGGCCGATGACCTGGCATACCGCACGGAATTGCTTGTCGTTGCCGCAAGCCAGAATGAAATGGCCATCGGCGCAGGCAAACACCTGATACGGCACGATGTTGGCGTGGGCATTGCCCAGACGCGGCGGCACTTGCTGACCAATCAACCAGTTCATATTGATATTGGCCAAGGACGCCAGCGCGCAATCAAACAAGGCCATGTCGATGTACTGGCCCTTGCCACTGCTCTGGCGCGCAATGATGGCCGCCAGAATGGCATTGCTGGCATAGATGCCGGTGAACAGGTCGGTGACCGCCACGCCCACCTTGTGCGGTTCGCCATCGGCGGGGCCGGTAATGCTCATCAGGCCGGACATGCCCTGCACGATGTAGTCGTAGCCGGGCAGCTCGGCATAAGGGCCATCCTGACCGAATCCGGTGATGGAGCAATACACCAGCCGCGGATTGAGCTGGCTGAGGCTGTCGTAGTCCAGCCCGTATTTTTTCAGCCCGCCCACCTTGTAGTTTTCAATCACCACGTCGGCATCGCGTGCCAGCGCGCGGACAATCTCCTGCCCTTCCGGCCTGGTGATATCGACAGTCACCGAGCGCTTGCCGCGGTTGGCACACAAAAAGTAGGCTGCCGTGCCATCCGCCAGGCTGGGCGGTGCCCATTGGCGGGTGTCGTCCCCGGCACCCGGGCGCTCCACCTTGAGCACTTCGGCACCCAGATCGGCCAGCAACTGGCCTGCCCACGGCCCGGCCAGTACCCGGGAAAGATCCAGAACCTTGATGCCTGCAAGTGCGCCCGCCATGGTGTTCTCCTGATTGATTCGTTAGCGGCCGTCTGGCGGCCGGATGGACAGTGTGATGCCGCCGCTTAAACAGCCACATGACAATGTTCACCAAAAAAAGGGCCCGGTAAGCACCGGGCCTCGCAAGGACAGACAGGAACCAACAACGGGGGCAGGTGGAGCCACACCCCCGCTGTGCTATCAGGCAAATGCCTGAATACCGGTCTGGGCGCGGCCCAGAATCAGGGCATGCACATCGTGCGTGCCTTCATAGGTGTTGACGGCTTCCAGGTTCATCACGTGGCGGATGACATGGAATTCGTCGGCAATACCGTTACCGCCGTGCATGTCGCGGGCGATGCGGGCGATGTCCAGCGACTTGCCGCAGTTGTTGCGCTTGATCAGCGAAATCATTTCCGGCGCAGCCTTGCCTTCGTCCAGCAAGCGGCCGACGCGAATGGCTGCCTGCAGGCCCAGCGCGATTTCGGTCTGCATATTGGCCAGCTTCAGCTGGATCAGCTGGGTGGCGGCCAGCGGTCGGCCAAACTGCTTGCGGTCCAGCGTGTACTGGCGTGCGGCGTGCCAGCAGAATTCGGCGGCACCCATGGCGCCCCAGGCGATGCCGTAGCGGGCCTTGTTCAGGCAGCCGAACGGGCCTTTCAGGCCTTTCACACCCGGCAGGATGGCGTCTTCCGGCACCAGCACTTCGTCCATCACGATTTCACCGGTGATGGAGGCGCGCAGGCTGAACTTGCCGTGAATCTTGGGAGCGGACAGGCCCTTCATGCCTTTTTCCAGCACGAAGCCGCGGATTTCGCCTTCGTCATCCTTGGCCCACACCACAAACACATCAGCCACCGGACTGTTAGTGATCCACATCTTGCTGCCGGACAGGACATAACCGCCGTCTACCTTGCGGGCGCGGGTTTTCATGCCGGCCGGGTCGGAACCGGCATCCGGTTCGGTCAGGCCGAAACAGCCCACCCATTCGCCGGTGGCCAGCTTGGGCAGGTATTTGTCTTTCTGTGCTTCCGAGCCGTAGGCCCAGATCGGGTGCATCACCAGGCTGGACTGCACGCTCATGGCCGAACGGTAGCCAGAATCGACGCGTTCCACTTCACGCGCCACCAGACCGTAGGCCACGTGGCTCAGACCAGCGCAGCCGTAGCCATCGATGGTGCAGCCCAGCAGGCCCAGTTCGCCCATCTCGCTCATGATTTCGCGGTCGAAGCGCTCTTCGCGGTTGGCCGTCAGCACGCGCGGCAGCAGGCGGTCCTGACAGTAGGCTTCGGCAGTCTGCTGGACCAGGCGCTCTTCTTCGGTCAGCTGGTCGGCCAGCAGGAAGGGATCTTCCCAGGCAAAGGGTGCGCGGCTGTTGGATGCGGCCATCGAGAGTTCTCCTTGATTAGCTTGTTCCGCATTGCGGAATTGCGTTTTACATTGCAGAATAGACTAGCAACTCCAAAATCGGCTGTAAAGCGTTTTCTTTTATCGGCGTCGCAAGCAGGCTATCCTTGCCGCTCGCGCCAGACAGCCCGGAGGGAAAATCCGGCCCATCCAAACAGAATCGAGGAATGCAATGCAGGAAGAAGATGACAAGGACCGACTGTTCGTCACCGCGCTGGCGCGTGGCCTGCAGGTGATGGCCGCGTTCCGGCCTGGGGAGTCGGCACTGTCCAATCTGGAAATTGCCAAGCGCACCGGGCTGCCCAAGTCCACGGTATCGCGGCTGACCTACACCCTGACCACGCTGGGCTATCTGTCCCAGGACGAACACAGCGGTTTCTACCGCTTGGGCGTAGCCTTGCTGGCACTGGGTTCGGTAGTACTGGCCAGCTACGACATCCGCCAGGTCGCCGGGCCGCTGATGCGGGAATTTGCGCTGGAAAACAATGTTTCCATCAGTCTGGCCATGCGCGACGGCACAGACATGGTTTATCTGGAAACCTACCGCAGCCAGTCGCGTGTCAGCGTGCAACTGACCGTGGGCTCGCGCGTCCCGATTGCCACTACCGCCATCGGCCGGGCTTTTTATGCCGGACTGCCGGTAAATGTGCGCCAGCAACTGGATGGCGAACTGGCCACGCGTTATGGCGAGCGCTGGCCGGAGCTGCAGCAACGGCTGCAACAGGCGATGGCGGAATACCAGCGCTGCGGTTACTCCGCATCATTCGGCGAGTACGAACCGGACGTGATGGCCGTGGGCGTACACCTGCCCTCGCCCACACCCGGCCAGCCGCCGATGAGCCTGAACGCCAGTGGCCCGGCCTTTGCCTTCAGCGCCGAGGTGATGCAACAGCAAGTGGCACCAGCGCTGATTGCCTTGCGCCAGCGCATCGTGCCAGTGGCCTGATGCCTGACGCGAAATGCAAAAAAGCCCGCTTGTGCGGGCTTTTTGCATCATGCATGACTTCAGGCGCTCTGGATGTAATGCACCAGCTGGTTGATGACCTGCTCCTGCTCCTTGATGGTGGCGTGAACCAGATCGCCAATCGACAGCATGCCCAGCACCGTTTTGTCTTCCAGTACCGGCAGGTGACGGATGTGCTTTTCGGTCATCAGCGCCATGCATTGGTCGGAATTCTGTTCCGGTGTGACATACACCACCTTGCTGGTCATGATCTCGCGGATGCGGGTGCCAGCAGAAGTACGCCCCTGCAGCACAATACGACGCGCATAGTCCCGTTCGGAGAAAATGCCGACCACTTCGCCGCCCTCCATCACCAGCACCGCGCCGATATCATGTTCTGCCATCACCTGTAATGCCTGAAATACGGTACTTTCCGGCGTAACGGTAACCAGTACCCGCCCGGACTTTTGCTCCAGCAACTGTCTGACTGTCTGCATTGCACCCTCCTCATCGGCCAAGAGAACCTGAAACAGGCTGTTTCAATACTATAGAACAAGTTTGATCAACAACATGGCTGGCGGCAGGGCAAGAAAAAGGCCGGCGGGCATGACGCCCCCGGCCTGGTCAATTCAAAGCATTGGTTCAGCTGGCGCGAATCATGGTGCCCACGCCGTCATCGGTCATGATTTCCAGCAGCAGTGCATGCGGTACGCGACCATCAATGATGTGTACGGTATTCACGCCGCTGCGGGCGGCATCCAGCGCCGAGCTGATCTTGGGCAGCATGCCGCCGTGGATGGTGCCATCGGCAAACAGGGCATCCACTTGCTGGGCGGACAGGCCGGTCAGCAGCTTGCCTGCCTTGTCCAGCACGCCGGGAGTATTGGTCATCAGGATCAGCTTTTCGGCGTTCAGGGTTTCCGCCAGCTTGCCCGCCACCAGATCAGCATTGATGTTGTAGGCTTCGCCATTGGCACCCACACCGATAGGCGCCACTACCGGGATGAAGTCCTGGCGGTCCAGCAAGGACACCAGCGACGGGTCGATGCTGGAAATTTCACCAACCTGGCCGATGTCGATCTTTTCATCGCTCTCATCGCTGAGGAACATCTTTTCCGCACGGATGAAGTGGCCGTCCTTGCCGGTCAGGCCAACAGCCTTGCCACCATGGGTGTTGATCAGCGAGACGATTTCCTTGTTCACCAGGCCGCCCAGCACCATTTCCACCACGTCCATGGTTTCCTGGTCGGTCACGCGCATACCCTGGATGAACTTGCCTTCCTTGCCGACGCGCTCCAGCAGCTCGTTGATTTGCGGGCCACCGCCATGTACCACCACCGGGTTGATGCCCACCAGCTTGAGCAGCACGATGTCCTTGGCAAAGCCTTCCTTGAGCGCATCGTCGGTCATGGCATTGCCACCGTACTTGATCACGATGGTCTTGCCGGAAAAACGGCGGATATACGGCAGGGCCTCGGCGAGAACCAACGCTTTTTCAGCGGCATTTACAGACACAACGATCTCCTTCTGCAGGGTGAAGGCCGGAAGCGCTCCGGCCATGGGCGACAATGTGTTGCATTCTAATCAATCAAACTACTGAACACTGATTTATTAATTGTACTGGCCACTACTTTGCACTACATTGCACAGCATTAATGAACAGACATTCAGATAAATCCATGACAGAAAACTGCCCAATCGCACGCTGGCGCAGAAAAAAGGAAGCCCGCCCGGCCGAAATTCTGGACGCAGCACTGATCCAGTTTGTCGAGAAAGGCTATCGCGCCACCAAAATGGAAGACATCGCGCGGGCTGCCGGTGTTACCAAGGGCACGCCTTATCTTTACTTTCAGAACAAGGAAGAGATTTTCAAGGCCATCGCCCGCGGCACCATTGTGGCCAATCTGCAGCAGCTGGCGCAGGTTGCGGCTGACTTCCAGGGCAGTACCAGCGAACTGCTTCATCACATGATAGAGCACTGGTGGCAGGAGGTTGGCTCTGCGCCATCCGCCGGCCTGTGCAAGCTGATGATTGCCGAAGCGGCAAACTTCCCCGAGCTTGCGCAGTTCTACTTTGAAGAAGTGATTGCCCCCAGCAACCAGATGCTCAGCACGGTGCTGGAGCGCGGCATTGCCAGCGGCGAATTCCGCCAGGTACCGCTGGTACATACCGTGGATGCCCTGCTGGCCCCCCTGCTGACCACCATGATTTTCAACCACTCCTTCGCCCAGCTGCCCGGCTGCTGCATCGGCTCCACCAAGGACCCGCTCGGCTTCCTCAAGGATGCACTCGATCTGGTACTGCACGGCCTGAAAAAGAACTGACAGGAATACTGCCAATGTCCATTCCCTTCCGACTCGCCGGCCTTGTGGCACTCACCCTGCTGCTGAGCGCTTGCCAACAACCCGACAACAGCGTGGAAGAAATCCGCCCGGTGCGCGTGACCACGGTCGGTACCCTTGGCAACACGCCAAGCGATAGCTTTGCCGGGCAGATTCGCGCCCGCACCGAAACCGACCTTGCCTTCCGCATTGGCGGCAAGATGGTCGCAAAACTGGTGAACAGCGGCGAACACGTGAAAAAAGGCCAGGTTCTGGCGCGTCTCGACCCCAGCGACACCAGCCTGGATATCAGCGCCAAACAGGCCCAGCTGGCCGCAGCAGAATCCGATCTGGCCCAGCAGCAGTTGAACTTGCAACGTTATCAACAGTTGCTGGCCAAGCAATTCATCAGCCAGGCGCAGGTGGACAGCCAGCAAAATGGCGTCAACGCCGCCCGCGCCAAACGGGATGAAGCCCGTGCCCAACTGGCTGCCAGCCGCAATCAGGGCAGTTATACCCAGCTGCTTGCCGACGCCGACGGCATTGTCAGCCAGATGCTGGCTGAGCCGGGTCAGGTCGTGGCAGCCGGCCAGCCAGTGGCACGACTGGCACACGATGGCGAGCGGGAAGCTGCCATTCAGGTGCCGGAAAACGCCTTGCAACAAGTTCGTCAGCAAAAACAGTTTGTTGTCACCCTGTGGGCTGGCAAGCAGCAGTTCGAGGGCAGCTTGCGTGAACTGGCTGGTGATGCCGACCCGGCCACCCGCACCTACGCGGCCCGCATCAGCCTGCCTCATGCCAGCGCACTGGCACTGGGCCAGACCGTTACCGTCACCCTGAGCGGCAATGGTGCAAGCCAGAGCCAAAGCCTGCGCCTGCCGCTGACGGCCCTGCTGGATGAGCAGGGCAAGCATTATGTGTGGGTGGTGGATGACAAGACCTTGCGCGTCAGCCGTCGGGCAGTCAGCGTACAAAGCATTGACAGTCAGAGCGTCACCCTGCAGGGCGGGGTACGTCCGGGTGAAAAAGTGGTCAGCGCCGGGGTGCACCTGCTGCACGACCAGCAGCGCGTCACCTTGCTGCAAGGTGCCCTGTAAATGAAAAAACTCAATCTGTCGGAATGGGCGCTGCGTCATCAGGCGCTGGTGCTGTACTTCATGGTGATGCTGATGGTATCGGGCCTGTGGGCCTATACCCAGCTGGGGCAGAAGGAAGACCCCGAATTCACCTTCAAGGCCATGCTGGTACAAACCTATTGGCCGGGTGCCAAGGCGGTGGAGGTTGAACAGCAGATCAGCGACCGGCTGGAAGAAAAACTGCAGGAAATGCCGGAAATCAAGTACGTGCAAAGTTACAGCAAGCCGGGCGAATCCCTGCTGCTTGTCACCCTGCGCGAGGACGTCCCGGCAAAAAATGTGCAGTCACTGTGGTATCAGGTGCGCAAAAAGCTGGGCGATGTACGCCACAACCTGCCAGCCACCACCCAGGGGCCATTCTTCAATGACGAATTCGGCGATACCTTCGGCAACATCTATGCCTTTACCGGTGACGGTTTCACGGCAGAAGAACTGCGTCGCTACGTAGACCAGGCCAAGGAGGAAATCCTGCGGGTGCCGGATGTCGCCAAGGTCAGTCTGGTGGGCGAGCAGAGCGAGAACATCTATATCGACCTGTCCAGCAGCAAGCTCGCCTCGCTGGGCCTGGACACCAGCACCATCTGGAGCGCCCTGCAACAGCAAAACGCCATGATGCCGGCCGGCACCTATGAAACCGCCAGCGACCGCATCTGGGTGCGCCCGACCGGCAATTTCAGCACGGTGGAGTCCGTCGCCAACACGCCCATCATTGCCAATGGCAAGAACCTGCGCCTGGGCGACATCGCGCAGATTCATCGCGGTTTTGTCGACCCGCCCAGCTTCCGCATGCGCTTCAATGGCCAGGCGGCACTCGGGCTGGCCATCACCATGAAAAGCGGCGGCGATGTCCTGCAACTGGGCGAGCACCTGGATGCCACGCTCAAGCAGATCCAGTCCAAGCTGCCGGTGGGTATCGAGATTCACGCGGTTTCCGATCAGCCCAAGGTGGTGAAGGGCGCGGTCAGCGAATTCATGCGCTCGCTGATTGAAGCCGTGCTGATTGTGCTGGCGGTCAGCTTCTTCAGCCTGGGCCTGCGCACCGGCGTGGTGGTGGCGCTGTCGATTCCGCTGGTACTGGCCATGACCTTTCTCGCCATGTACTTCTTCAAGCTGGACCTGCAACGCATTTCGCTGGGCTCGCTCATCATCGCGCTGGGCCTGTTGGTAGACGATGCCATCATCGCGGTGGAAATGATGGCGCTGAAGCTGGAACAGGGCTGGAACAAATTCCAGGCCGCAACCTATGCCTACACCAGCACCGCTTTCCCCATGCTGACCGGCACGCTGATTACCGCCGCCACCTTCCTGCCGGTGGGGCTGGCCAAATCCGATGCCGGCGAATATGTATTCAGCCTGTTCGCGGTGGTGGGGCTCGCCCTCATCCTGTCCTGGATTGTCGCGGTGGTGTTCACCCCCTTCCTCGGCTACAAGTTGCTGCCGGAACAAAGCACGCATCACCAGCAGCATGACGTCTATCACAAGCCGTTCTATCTGCGCTTCCGCGCGGTGCTGGAATGGTGCCTGCACTATCGCAAGACGGTGATTGCCATCACGCTGGGCGTGTTCATCCTGTCCTTGCTGGCCTTCCGCCTGCTGGTGGCACAGCAGTTTTTCCCTTCCTCCAACCGGCCGGAGCTGATGGTGGACCTGTGGCTGCCACGCGGTACCAGCTATGCAGCGACCGAAGGCGAAGTGAAAAAACTGGAAGCGCTGATACGCCAGGACAAGAATGTACGCAGCGTCACCAGCTATGTCGGCAGTGGCAGCCCGCGCTTCTATCTGCCGCTGGATCAGCAGCAACAGCACCTGAACTATGCCCAGCTGATGGTGATGACCGGTGACGAGCATGTACGCGAACTGGTGAAGAGCCGTATCGAGCAGATTTTCGATCACGACTTCCCGCTGGTGCGCGGCCGCGTCACCCGGCTGGAAAACGGCCCGCCGGTCGGCTACCCGGTGCAGTTCCGCGTGATGGGGCCGGACCACGACAAGATCCGCGCCATTGCCGCCGAAGTGGAAAAACGGGTACGTGCCAACCCGGCCACCCGCCACGTCAACATCAACTGGGGCGAACAGCTGAAGGCGCTGCGCATCACGCTGGATCAGGACAAGATCCGCCTGCTGGGCATCAATAGCCAGTCGCTGTCCCAGCAGCTGCAAATGCTGATCTCCGGTGCCACCGTCACCGACTACCGCGACGGCAACCGCACCGTCGGCATCGTGGCGCGGCTGAACAAGCAGGAGCAGAGCGATGTGGCGGCACTGGGCAATTTGCAGGTGCAAACGGCCAGCGGTCGCTTTGTGCCGGTGTCGCAACTGGGCAAGATCGACTATCAGCCGGAGGAATCCATCATCTGGCGGCGCAACCGTCTGCCCACCATCACGGTCAACGCGGATGTCGCCGACGGGGTGCAGGGCGATGACGTCTCCACCGCGTTGTGGCCGCAAATGCAGCAGCTGGAGGCAAGCCTGCCCCTGGGCTATCACATCGAACTGGGAGGCTCGCTGGAGTCCAGCAGCAATTCGCAAACCGCCATTGCGGCAGTCGCGCCCTTCATGATCGTGGTGGTGCTCACCCTCTTGATGCTGCAATTGCACAGCTTCCAGCGCACCTTGATGGTATTGCTGACTGCACCGCTGGGCATGATAGGCGTCACGCTCACCCTTATCCTGTTCCAGGCACCGTTCGGCTTTGTCGCCATGCTGGGGGTGATTGCCCTGTCCGGCATGATCATGCGTAACTCGGTGATCCTGGTGGATCAGATCGAACATGACATCAGCGAAGGCATAGACCGTCACGAAGCCATCATCGGCTCGACGATCCGGCGCTTCCGCCCCATCATGCTTACCGCACTGGCGGCCATCCTGGCCATGATTCCGCTCACCCGCAGCACCTTCTGGGGGCCGATGGCGGTGGCCATCATGGGCGGACTGCTGGTGGCCACGGTACTGACCCTGCTGTTCCTGCCTGCCCTGTACGCCCAGTGGTTCAAGGTGGACCGTCCGCAAAAGAGAACAACATGAAACATCTTGTCCGCTTCACCCCGCTGCTGCCTGCACTGGCCCTGCTGCTGGCCAGCCCCGCCACCCTTGCCTTCGACCTGAGCGAGGCCTGGCAGGCGGCCCGCAGTTACAACAGCGACTACGCCGGCTCGCGCGCCGACCTGACTGCCGGGCGCGAACTGGCTGTGCAGGGCCGCGCCCAGTTACTGCCGCAAGTGGCCCTCACCGGCAGCTACAGCCACACCAACCCCACCCAGCCGGCCGGGCAGGCCAGCTACGACAGTTCCGGTTATGGCGTCCAGCTGGCGCAGCCCCTGTTTGATGTCAGCAAATACAGCGCTTACCAGAAGGGAAAGATCGCCAGCCAGCAGGCAGATACCAGCTTTGGTGCTGCCGAACAGCAACTGATGGTGGAAATTGCCCGCGCTTACTTCGACGTGCTGCTGGCCGAAGACACCCTGACCGCCACCCGTGCCAGCAAAAAGGCGTACCAGACCCAGCTGCAGCAGGCAAAAGCCGCCTTCGATCTGGGCACCGCCACCATTATTGACACCCACGAAGCCCAGGCCGGCTTTGATGCTGCCAGCGCCAGGGAAATCGTGGCGCTCAACCAGCAGGAAATCAGCCAGAACAACCTGCGCCGGCTCACCGGGCTGGACCCACGCGCCATCCAGCCACTGCAAGCGCAGCTCCCTCCTCCCCCGACCGGCGATCTGCAAAGCTGGCTGGAAGTGGCCACGCACAACAGCCTGGCGCTGCGCGCAGCCGAACAGGCCTTGCAATATGCCAGCCAGACCGTCACCGAAAAGCGCGGCAACCAGTTACCTGTCGTGGCGCTTAATGCCGGTTACAACGACAACCGCAGCAACCAGAACGGCGCACTGCCGGTCACCCGTGGTAGCAGCATCGGCGTATCGGTCAGCCTGCCGCTGTTTGCCGGTGGCGGCATCAACTCCCAAATCCGCGAAGCACTCGCCAAGGAGGAGTCAGCCCGTGACAAGCTGGAATCCACCCGCCGCCAGTTGCGCGAGGATGTGCGCAAGAGCTGGCTGGGCGTGACCAATGGCGCTGCCCTGGTAAGGGCGCAACAACAGTTGCTGGTTTCGGCCAAAAGCAAGGTGGACTCCACCAAGCTTGGCAAGGAAGTCGGCATCCGTACCAATCTGGATGTGCTGCAGGCCGAGCAGTCTTACTACGATGCCATGACCAGCCTGGCCACCGCCAAGTACGACTACCTCACTGCCCGCCTGCAATTGGAACAGGTGGCGGGGACGCTGGATGAAAGCCGGCTGCAAATCGTGAATGCGGCGATTCGACATTAGACAACTTGCCATTTTTGATCAAATAGGGCTACTGTTTGCGCAGCAGCCCTTTTTTCATGGTGTGCTTGTCTTGCAACAAGTGTTTAACTTTTTGATGCAGGTGTAGCTTTTTGCTAAACACCTGATTAGAATCAAACCACTCTGGAAAACGCCAGAATCTGGCCCAGCCAACTGGTTGACACTGATAAAAGCATCGCCAAATGCCATAGGTGCTCCAGCATTCATGTTCAGGACAATGCCACCAGGCACCCCAATCTTTAGGAGAGATGGAATGAGCAACAAAGATCTGATGCAACGCAAGGCCGATGCAACCCCGCGCGGCGTGGGCGTAATGTGTACTTTCTTTGCCGACAAGGCCAAGAACGCCGAAGTATGGGATGTTGAAGGCAATCGTTACATCGACTTTGCTGGTGGTATCGGCGTACTGAATACCGGCCATCTGCATGCCAAGGTACAGGCTGCCGTAGCCGAACAACTGAACAAGTTCAGCCACACCTGCTATCAGGTTGTGCCTTACGAATCCTACGTTACCGTGGCCGAAAAGCTGAACAAGCTGAGCCCCGGCAACTTCGCCAAGAAAGCCGCCTTCTTCAGCACCGGTGCTGAAGCAGTCGAGAACGCCATCAAGGTGGCGCGCGCTGCCACCGGTCGCCCAGGTGTGATCGCATTTGGCGGCGCCTTCCACGGCCGTACCATGCTGGGCATGGCACTGACCGGCAAGGTTGCCCCGTACAAAATCGGCTTTGGCCCGTTTGTAGGCGAGATCTACCACGCTGCTTACCCGAACGCCCTGCACGGTGTTTCGGTTGAAGACTCGCTGGCCAGCATCGAAAAACTGTTCAAGTACGACATCGAAGCCAAACGCGTTGCCGCCATCATCTTCGAACCGGTACAAGGCGAAGGTGGTTTCTACTCCGCACCGGCCGAATGGGTACGTGCCATCCGCAAGCTGTGTGACGACAACGGCATCGTGATGATTGCCGACGAAGTACAAGCCGGCTTCGCCCGTACCGGCAAGCTGTTTGCCATGGAACACTTCGACGTTGCCGCCGACCTGACCACCATGGCCAAGTCGCTGGCCGGTGGTTTCCCGCTGGCAGCCCTGGTAGGCAAGGCCGAACTGATGGACGCACCGGCACCGGGCGGCCTGGGTGGTACTTATGCTGGTAGCCCGCTGGGCCTGGCTGCTGCCAATGCCGTGATCGATGTGATTCAGGAAGAAAACCTGCTGGAACGTTCCAACAAGCTGGGCGACCTGCTGAAGGAAAAACTGCACAGCCTGAAGAAGGACATCCCGCAGATCGCCGACATCCGTGGCCTGGGTGCCATGGTGGCTGTTGAATTCAACAAGCCGGGCACTCACGAGCCGGATGCCGAATTCACCAAGAAGGTACAGACCAAGGCGCTGGAATCCGGCCTGATCCTGCTGACTTGCGGCGTGTACTACAACGTGGTTCGCTTCCTGTTCCCGCTGACCATCGAAGACGAAGTGTTCGCCGAAGCGCTGGCCAAGCTGGAAGCAGCCCTGAAGGCCTGATCCGTCACGGACTGATGATGACGGCCAATCCCGGCAACGGGGTTGGCCGTCTGCACACACACCATCCTCCACCCATTCTGGAGAGACACATGCTGAATCTGAAAGACCCTTCCCTGCTCAAGCAGCAGTGCTACATCAACGGCCAATGGCTGGATGCTGACAACGGCGAAACCATTCCGGTCACCAACCCGGCCACCGGCGAAGTGATTGCCACCGTCCCGAAAATGGGCAAGGCCGAAGCCGAGCGCGCCGTAGCCGGTGCCGCCGAAGCCTTCAAGAGCTGGAAAAAGAAATCCGCCAAAGAGCGCTCTGTCATCCTGCGCCGCTGGTTTGAACTGATGATGGCCAACCAGGACGACCTGGCCGTCATCCTCACCAGCGAACAAGGCAAGCCGCTGGCCGAAGCCAAGGGCGAAATCGCTTACGGTGCTTCCTATATCGAATGGTATGGCGAAGAAGCCAAGCGCCTGTATGGCGACACCATTCCGGCCCCGGCATCCGACCGTCGCATTCTGGTCACCAAGGAGCCGATCGGCGTTACTGCTGCCATCACGCCGTGGAACTTCCCCAACGCCATGATCACCCGCAAGGCAGCCCCGGCGCTGGCCGCTGGCTGCCCGATGGTGGTACGTCCGGCCAGCCAGACTCCGCTGTCCGCCCTGGCCATTGCCGTACTGGCCGAACGTGCCGGCATTCCGGCTGGCGTGTTCTCGGTACTGACCGGCAGCTCCAGCGAAATCGGTGCCGTACTGACCGGCAGCGACACCGTGAAGAAGTTCTCCTTCACCGGCTCCACCGAAGTGGGTCGCAAGCTGATTGCCCAATGTGCCGATACCGTCAAGAAAGTGTCGATGGAACTGGGCGGTAACGCACCGTTCATCGTATTTGACGATGCCGATCTGGATGCTGCTGTTGAAGGCGCCATGATTTCCAAGTACCGCAATGCCGGCCAGACCTGCGTCTGCGCCAACCGCATTCTGGTACAAGACGGCGTGTACGATGCCTTCGCCGAAAAGTTTGCCGCTGCCGTAGCCAAGCTGAACGTGGGCAATGGTCTGGAAGCAGGCATCACCCAAGGCCCGATGATCGACCAGAACGCCGTGGCCAAGGTGGAAGAGCACATTGCCGATGCGCTGGCCAAGGGTGGCAAGCTGATCGCCGGTGGCAAGCGCCACGCACTGGGCCACAGCTTCTTCGAACCGACCGTGATCACCGGCGTGACCCCGGCCATGAAGGTGGCCAAGGAAGAAACCTTCGGCCCGCTGGCTCCGGTATTCCGCTTCAAGACCGAAGAAGAAGCCATCCAGATGGCCAACGACACCGAGTTCGGCCTGGCCAGCTACTTCTACGCCCGTGACGTGGGTCGTATCTTCCGCGTTTCCGAAGGCCTGGAATACGGCATGGTTGCCGTCAACAGCGGCCTGTTGTCCAACGAAGCCGCACCGTTCGGTGGCGTGAAGCAATCCGGCCTCGGCCGCGAAGGCAGCAAGTACGGTATTGAAGACTACCTGGAAATCAAATACGTACTGCTGGGTGGCCTGGACAAATAAGTCCGGCTCCCGCCAAGCAAAAAGCCCGCATCAGCGGGCTTTTTGCTTATGGCGCCAGCACAGGTCAATGCAGCTTGACGATGGTTTCCGACAGCGGGATATCAGCCTCGCGCAGGCAGTCACACAGATCTTTCCAGCTGGCATCCTTGTCCGGCGCCACATCCGGCACCAGCAGCCAGGGCGAACGTGCCAGCAGCTCATCCTTGCCCTGCAGCTTGAGTCCTACTTCGTAACCCTGCATTTCCGGCTGGTATTCCGCCACGGCTTCCAGCTCCTGCAGCCCGCCCACCTTGCTGGCAATCAAGGCCACGGTGAGGCCCAGGCGCTTGCGGTTCCAGGCCCGCACCCCGGCGGACAAGGCCTCCCACCATGGCAGCGGGGCAAAAAGTTCGGCCTCGCCATATTCCATCTCGGCACCAATGGCCTGCTGCACCAAAGGCATCACCGCATCCAGCGCCTTGCGTGACAGCTGTCTTGCCTGGTCAATCGGCAAGGCACCACGCTCCACCAGGAAGGGCAGCCAGGAAATCACCAGTTGCGGATCCTGCGTCTTGCGCGCGGCCTCGTAAGTGGCACGTGAAGAGGCCGGGTCCAGCGGAGCAAAGTCACAACCGGCATCCATCACGCTGGCCAGATGCATCAGGTTCTGACAAGCACGCTCATTGAGCATGTCGACGGTAAACAGGGTCGGAGATATCCACAGGATGGCCTTTTCCGGTACATCCAGCGCATCCGCCAGCGGGGTTTCCAGCCGCTCCAGCAAGGGAAAATGCCACCAGACCCCGCCCTGTGCACGCGAGAAGGCAAAGGGCAGTGCCCATAATTCGAAAGACACCACAGAGCCATCTGCACGCACCACTTCGGGAAAGGCAATGGCATCACGCGCACTGTTCACCAGCAAGGCACGCGCTGCCGGTTCCGCCAGCAAGGAAAGCTGGGCTTCGGTGAACACGGCCTGGTCACCGCCCATCAAGGCCTGCTGCACCTGGGCGGCAAAACCGGCGCGATGCATGGGGTCAAGGGCGGCAGCACGGGCTGCATCACGCAGGGTGCGAATGGCAAGGCTACGCTCAGCAGGTGGCAGCGGCTCGGTCGGCCCTTGGCGCATTTCACGCGGACGCGGGCCAACCTCTCGCTCGGCATAAGCTTCATGCAGGCGCTGATAGGTACTCATGGCTTCATCGCAGATTGCCTGCAAGCGCGCCGCCGTCGGCACCTCGGCACTGAAGACAAAATCAAACAGCCGCAAACCGCGATTGCAGACATAAACACTCTGGTTGGCGACCGGATCAAACAGCAGGTCGCTGGCGAAGGCTTCGGTATCGCGACCGGCAAACTCGGTAAAATCATTGCCAACCAGGCGGCAAACAAAGGCGGGGGCTGCGGTGTGGATCAGATATTCGGTGGCCTCCAGGCCTGACGCGTCCACGGCATCGCCAAAGATGAAACGGTTAGGCGGCTGCGGCTCACCCTTGATACGGGCATTACGGGGATGCGGAGTCATCGATCAACCAAAAAAATCTGCAAAAACATCCCATTGTACCCGCCACCCCCATGTGGCGAAACCGCTGCAATGCGAAATGCCCTAGTTGCCTGTTACGCCGCTGTTACGCCAGTCGGACATCAACCGGGACAAGGCCAGTCGCTGCCGGCCGACCGCATCAAAGTTTTCCGGTGCCAGCCATTGCTCCAGCGCCTGGCGTACCGCCGGCCATTCGCCATCCAGGATCGAATACCAGGCGGTATCCCGATTACGCCCCTTGATCACCATGGACTGGCGGAACAGTCCTTCAAACAGAAAGCCCAGCCGCTCTGCCGCACGGCGCGATGGCAGGTTCAGAGCATTGCACTTCCATTCATAACGGCGGTAACACAGTTCGAAAGCATGGCGCATCATCAGGTACATGGCCTCGGTGGCAGCAGGTTTCTGCTGCAACAGGGGCGAATAGTTAAGATGCCCGACTTCAATCACCCCGTTGGCCGCATCGATGCGCAGATAGCTGGCCAGCCCCACCGGCTGCCCGCTGGCAGCGTCGATGATGGTATAAAACTGCGGATCGCTCAGACCTTCCATACTACGTAACCAGTCCGTATAGTCCGTGAGGCTGGCAAATGGCCCGTAGCCAAGATAAGTCCAGTTCGCCTCCGCGCCATCTTCTTGCATGGCGGCATACAGCCCTGCAGCATGCTGCGCCACCGACAAAGGCTCCACCCGGCAATACTGCCCGTGCATGACCACTGGCTGCGGCACCGGGCAAGCCTGCCACTCGGGCAAGGCCACACCATGTAACTGGCCATACTGGTTCAATTCACCCTGCGCCAGGCGTTGTGCAATGAATTCCTCAGACATACTGCCTCCTAACACGCACACTGAATGGCAGACCCGGCAGTCGCATGGCTGCCTGCTGTGGCAAAACCATCGCGCTTCCACCAGTCCAGCCCACCCTGCAGCTCCTTCACCCGGAAACCCAGCTGCAACAGCTTGATGGCACCATTGGTAGAGCCATTGCAACCAATGCCATCACAAAATGGCACCAGCAGTGCATCCCGAGGTAATGCGGCCGTGGTTTCCGCATTCATGGTGCGGTGTGGCAGGGATAAGGCACCGGGAATGCTTTCACGCTCGAATGCGGCGGTGGCACGCGTATCAATCAGAATCAGTTTCTCGCCCGCTTCCAGCGCCGCCTTGACATCGGCAGCGTCAATTTCATAGGCCAGCTTGGCCTGGTAGAACTCCAGTTGAGTCATTGGCTTCTCCTTGCTTGCTGTATTTGCAATAGCAACAGATTACGGGCAAATTGATTCCTTCAAAAGAACCACTCTTTGTACCAGCAAAGGAACCACTTCATTCATGCATGCCGACTGGATCATCGACTATCTGCAAGGACAGCTGCAGCGGCAAGGGCAATCAACGCTGTCACAGCAGGTGTACAAGCTGCTGCGCGAAGCCATTGCCCGGCAGCAGCTTGTCGCTGACACGGCACTGCCCGCCAGTCGCATGCTGGCGCAGGCCTTGCAGATCGGTCGCAATACCGTGCTGGCAGCCTACGATCAATTACTGGCCGAAGGCTATCTTTACAGTCGGCCAGGGGCCGGGACCTTTGTCAGCCCAGCCTTCAGCAGTCTTGGTCAACCCACGGCAACAGCACGCGGGCATGCCGGCCTGTCACAACGGGGGCAGGCATTATCCGAGCAATACCGGCTCCCCACCGGCCTGACCGGAGCCTTTGCTCCCGGCTTGCCGGAGTTGCGCCAATTCCCGCATGCCGTCTGGCAGCGACTGCAGCATCAGCATAACCGCCAGGCACCGTCGCACTGGTGGCACTATCAGCAAGAAGGCGGTCTGCCAGCCCTGCGCCAGGCCATATGCACCTATTTGCAACTATCACGCTCGGTGCACTGCCAGCCTGAGCAGATTCTGGTGGTGCAAGGTGCGCAGCAAGCGCTGGAGCTGACCGCACGACTGCTTACCGACCCGGCAGACCAGGCCTGGATGGAAGATCCGGGTTACGCCGGGGCACAGGCAGCCATGCAGGCAGCCGGTTTGCACATCATCCCGGTGCCAGTCGACAGTGAAGGGCTGAATCCCGCTGCCGCACCGCCAGATAGCCGGCCGCGGCTGGTTTACATCACGCCATCACACCAGTACCCCAGTGGCGTCGTCATGTCCCTCGCCCGCCGCCTGGAACTGCTGCAACATGCAGAGGCCGATAACAGCTGGATCATCGAAGACGACTACGACAGCGAATTCCGTTACGATGCCCAGCCCATCGCCTCGCTGCAGGGGCTCGCGGACAGCGCACGGGTCATCTACATCGGCACCTTCAGCAAAGTCATGTTTCCTGCCATGCGACTGGCTTATCTGGTCATCCCACCCGCGCTGGTCGATGCCTTCCGTTCTGCCTACGCCCGTCTTTATCGTGAGGGGTGCTATGCCCAGCAGGCTGCGCTGGCCGACTTCATCGAGCAGGGGCATTTTGCCCGCCACATCCGCCGCATGCGCGACCTGTACCGGATACGCCAGCAATTGCTGCGCAGCACATTACAGCAGGCCGTGGGAGAAGCCATTCCTCTCTCCTCCGGCCAGGCCGGCATGCACCTGGTGGCAAGTCTTCCTCCCTCGATCAATGACCAGCAGCTCAGTCAGCAAGCAGCACGAGAGCAATTATGGCTACGCCCGCTGTCACGCCATTTTCTGGGTGCACAACAGCGTAACGGGCTGGTCCTTGGTTATGCCGGGGTCGAGGATAACGACATTCGCCGGTCGGCATTGCGACTGGCACAACTGGTGGAGCCCTTATTGTGAGCACCAACAAACCCGCATTACTGATCAGCGCCTGTCTTCTGGGCGAAGCAGTTCGCTACGATGGTCAGGCAAAAGGACAAGCACCAGACCAACTGGCTGCATTGGCTGAGCGTTTCCGGCTGATTCCCACCTGCCCGGAATGCGCCGGAGGCCTGCCCGTCCCCCGCCCGGCTGCAGAAATCAGTGGCGGAGATGGTTCCGACGTATGGCAAGGCAAAGCAAAGGTCATGACTGCTGATGGCCAGGACCTCACCACGGCCTTTACCAATGGCGCAGAGCACAGCCTGGGTCTGGCGCAACAGCATGGCTGTCAACTCGCCTTACTCAAGGCCAATAGCCCGTCTTGCGGCAACCGGCACATCTATGACGGCAGTTTCACAGGTCAGCTACAGCCTGGCGAAGGTGTAAGCAGCAACCTGCTGCGTCAGCACACTATCCGGATATTCAATGAGGAAGAAATCAGCAGCTTGCTGGAGCTTGCCGCTCGAAAGACATGATCTTGCATCAGCAAAATGCAAAAAGCCCGGAACATGATGTCCGGGCTTTTTACTGCCAGCTGGCTGGCGAATGGTGAGTTTGGCGGTGTCCTACTTTCACATGGCGAATGCCACACTATCATCGGCGCTAAGGCGTTTCACGGTCCTGTTCGGGATGGGAAGGCGTGGGACCACCTTGCTATGGCCACCAAACATCAAGCTGTAAACCAACGCTTGCCGGAGAAACTCGACGGCAAGACATAGGGTAAATCTAAAGCCCAGCTCGTTTGAGCTGGGCTTCGAAGGGGGAGTCTGGCAGTGTCCTACTTTCACATGGCGAATGCCACACTATCATCGGCGCTAAGGCGTTTCACGGTCCTGTTCGGGATGGGAAGGCGTGGGACCACCTCGCTATGGCCACCAGACATAAACTGTCAACAAACTAAAAGAAGCTTTGTCATCCAGACATCGTCTGAATCACTGAATTAATTAGGTATCTTATCCTGGATCTTTGATCGCGTCGCACATTCACTATCCGTCAGCTCGGTCTCCCAAGCCACTCAAATGATAGGATCAAGCCTCACGAGCAATTAGTATCGGTTAGCTTAACGCCTCACAGCGCTTCCACACCCGACCTATCAACGTCCTGGTCTCGAACGACTCTTCAGGAGGGTCAAGCCCTCAGGGAAGTCTCATCTTCAGGCGAGTTTCGCGCTTAGATGCTTTCAGCGCTTATCTCTTCCGAACTTAGCTACCCGGCAATGCCACTGGCGTGACAACCGGTACACCAGAGGTTCGTCCACTCCGGTCCTCTCGTACTAGGAGCAGCCCCCGTCAAACTTCCAACGCCCACTGCAGATAGGGACCAAACTGTCTCACGACGTTTTGAACCCAGCTCACGTACCACTTTAAATGGCGAACAGCCATACCCTTGGGACCGGCTACAGCCCCAGGATGTGATGAGCCGACATCGAGGTGCCAAACACCGCCGTCGATGTGAACTCTTGGGCGGTATCAGCCTGTTATCCCCGGAGTACCTTTTATCCGTTGAGCGATGGCCCTTCCATTCAGAACCACCGGATCACTATGTCCTGCTTTCGCACCTGCTCGACTTGTCGGTCTCGCAGTTAAGCTACCTTTTGCCATTGCACTATCAGCACGATTTCCGACCGTACCTAGGTAACCTTCGAACTCCTCCGTTACACTTTGGGAGGAGACCGCCCCAGTCAAACTGCCTACCATGCACTGTCCCCGATCCGGATAACGGACCAAGGTTAGAACCTCAAAGGGGTCAGGGTGGTATTTCAAGGTCGGCTCCACAGGAACTAGCGTCCCTGCTTCAAAGCCTCCCACCTATCCTACACAAACCACTTCAAAGTCCAATGCAAAGCTACAGTAAAGGTTCACGGGGTCTTTCCGTCTAGCAGCGGGGAGATTGCATCTTCACAAACACTTCAACTTCGCTGAGTCTCAGGAGGAGACAGTGTGGCCATCGTTACGCCATTCGTGCGGGTCGGAACTTACCCGACAAGGAATTTCGCTACCTTAGGACCGTTATAGTTACGGCCGCCGTTTACTGGGGCTTCGATCAAGAGCTTGCACCCCATCACTTAACCTTCCAGCACCGGGCAGGCGTCACACCGTATACGTCCACTTTCGTGTTGGCACAGTGCTGTGTTTTTGATAAACAGTCGCAGCCACCGATTCTCTGCGACCTGTCGTAGCTCCCACCGCAGGGTGTTCACCACAACAGGCATACCTTCTCCCGAAGTTACGGTATCAATTTGCCGAGTTCCTTCTCCTGAGTTCTCTCAAGCGCCTTAGAATTCTCATCCTGCCCACCTGTGTCGGTTTGCGGTACGGTTCTTGTGTAGCTGAAGCTTAGTGGCTTTTCCTGGAAGCGTGGTATCAGTCACTTCAGGTCCGTAGACCCTCGTTATCACTTCTCGGCGTTAAAGAAGGGCGGATTTGCCTACCCTTCACGCCTACCGGCTTGAACGACCTATTCCAACAGGCCGCTGACCTAACCTTCTCCGTCCCCACATCGCACTACACAAAAGTACGGGAATTTTAACCCGTTTCCCATCGACTACGCTTTTCAGCCTCGCCTTAGGGGCCGACTCACCCTACGCCGATGAACGTTGCGTAGGAAACCTTGGGCTTTCGGCGAGCGGGCTTTTCACCCGCTTTATCGCTACTCATGTCAGCATTCGCACTTCTGATATCTCCAGCATCCCTTACGAGACACCTTCACAGACCTACAGAACGCTCCCCTACCATCTGCACTTACGTGCAAATCCGCAGCTTCGGTTATCAGTTTGAGCCCCGTTACATCTTCCGCGCAGGACGACTCGACCAGTGAGCTATTACGCTTTCTTTAAATGATGGCTGCTTCTAAGCCAACATCCTGGCTGTCTGGGCCTTCCCACTTCGTTTACCACTTAACTGATCATTTGGGACCTTAGCTGGCGGTCTGGGTTGTTTCCCTCTTGACGATGGACGTTAGCACCCACCGTCTGTCTCCCATGCTCGCACTTTCCGGTATTCAGAGTTTGCCATGGTTTGGTAAATCGCAATGACCCCCTAGCCATAACAGTGCTTTACCCCCGGAAGTGATACATGAGGCACTACCTAAATAGTTTTCGGGGAGAACCAGCTATCTCCGAGTTTGTTTAGCCTTTCACCCCTATCCACAGCTCATCCCCTAGTTTTGCAACACTAGTGGGTTCGGACCTCCAGTGCGTGTTACCGCACCTTCATCCTGGCCATGGATAGATCACTCGGTTTCGGGTCTACGCCCAGCAACTAAGACGCCCTATTCGGACTCGGTTTCCCTACGCCTCCCCTATGCGGTTAAGCTTGCTACTGAACGTAAGTCGCTGACCCATTATACAAAAGGTACGCAGTCACCCCTTGCGAGGCTCCCACTGTTTGTATGCATCCGGTTTCAGGTTCTATTTCACTCCCCTCCCGGGGTTCTTTTCGCCTTTCCCTCACGGTACTGGTTCACTATCGGTCGATCACGAGTATTTAGCCTTGGAGGATGGTCCCCCCATCTTCAGACAGGATTTCGCGTGTCCCGCCCTACTTTTCGTATGCTCAGTACCAAGAATGAAATTTCGTGTACGGGGCTATCACCCACTATGGCGGACATTTCCAGGTCCTTCCACTATCTCAATCTTTATCACATACAGGCTATTCCGCGTTCGCTCGCCACTACTGACGGAATCTCGGTTGATTTCTTTTCCTCGAGTTACTTAGATGTTTCAGTTCACTCGGTTCGCTTCCACGTACCTATGTATTCAGTACGGGATACCCTTGCGGGTGGGTTTCCCCATTCGGATATCGCGGGATCAAAGCTCTATTGCCAGCTCCCCCGCGCTTTTCGCAGGCTTACACGTCCTTCATCGCCTGTGATCGCCAAGGCATCCACCAGATGCACTTAGTCGCTTGACCCTATCATTTCAGTAACCTGAGTTACCAATCCGACAGGATTGTGTTTGTGCGACATGTCACACCGCCCCTTTTGGTATGGCGACATGACATTAGATACAATCAAATTCCCAAGATGACGATTTGTCCCACATACAGAATTAACTGCAGGTGTTTCATCTCGCCGTCTAATTAATTCGGCTTCTTCAGTTTGTTAAAGATCGGGCATTGTCTACACAACGCAAACAAAAATCCACGCAGCAATCAATCATGCTGTGTGCGCTTTTGTTTGCACTGTAAGGTGGTGGTGGAGGATGACGGGATCGAACCGACGACCCCCTGCTTGCAAAGCAGGTGCTCTCCCAACTGAGCTAATCCCCCAAACTGGTGGGTCTGGAAGGACTCGAACCTTCGACCCCTGCGTTATCAACACAGTGCTCTAACCAGCTGAGCTACAAACCCAGTCAAACCCTTAAAATCTCGAATAACCGATAGGCTGTGAATACTTGACGATCGCCTTCTCTAGAAAGGAGGTGATCCAGCCGCAGGTTCCCCTACGGCTACCTTGTTACGACTTCACCCCAGTCATGAATCCCACCGTGGTAAGCGGCCTCCTTACGGTTAGCCTACCCACTTCTGGTGAAACTCACTCCCATGGTGTGACGGGCGGTGTGTACAAGACCCGGGAACGTATTCACCGCAGCATGCTGATCTGCGATTACTAGCGATTCCGACTTCACGCACTCGAGTTGCAGAGTGCGATCCGGACTACGATCGGTTTTATGAGATTGGCTCCACCTCGCGGCTTGGCTACCCTCTGTACCGACCATTGTATGACGTGTGAAGCCCTGGTCATAAGGGCCATGAGGACTTGACGTCATCCCCACCTTCCTCCGGTTTGTCACCGGCAGTCCCATTAGAGTGCTCAACTGAATGGTAGCAACTAATGGCAAGGGTTGCGCTCGTTGCGGGACTTAACCCAACATCTCACGACACGAGCTGACGACAGCCATGCAGCACCTGTGTTACAGCTCCCTTTCGGGCACCAATCCATCTCTGGAAAGTTCTGTACATGTCAAGACCAGGTAAGGTTTTTCGCGTTGCATCGAATTAATCCACATCATCCACCGCTTGTGCGGGTCCCCGTCAATTCCTTTGAGTTTTAACCTTGCGGCCGTACTCCCCAGGCGGTCAACTTCTCGCGTTAGCTACGCTACCAAGGATTCAAACCCCCAACAGCTAGTTGACATCGTTTAGGGCGTGGACTACCAGGGTATCTAATCCTGTTTGCTCCCCACGCTTTCGTGCATGAGCGTCAGTGTCATCCCAGGGGGCTGCCTTCGCCATCGGTATTCCTCCGCATCTCTACGCATTTCACTGCTACACGCGGAATTCTACCCCCCTCTGACGCACTCTAGCTGTGCAGTCTCCAATGCAGTTCCCAGGTTAAGCCCGGGGCTTTCACATCAGACTTACACAACCGCCTGCGCACGCTTTACGCCCAGTAATTCCGATTAACGCTTGCACCCTACGTATTACCGCGGCTGCTGGCACGTAGTTAGCCGGTGCTTATTCTTCAGGTACTGTCATCCCCCAGCGATATTAGCGCTAGGGATTTCCTCCCTGACAAAAGTCCTTTACAACCCGAAGGCCTTCTTCAGACACGCGGCATGGCTGGATCAGGCTTGCGCCCATTGTCCAAAATTCCCCACTGCTGCCTCCCGTAGGAGTCTGGGCCGTGTCTCAGTCCCAGTGTGGCGGATCATCCTCTCAGACCCGCTACTGATCGATGCCTTGGTGAGCCTTTACCTCACCAACTAGCTAATCAGACGTCGGCCGCTCGAATAGCGCAAGGTCCTAAGATCCCCTGCTTTCCTTCTCAAAGCGTATGCGGTATTAGCTATCCTTTCGGATAGTTATCCCCCACTACTCGGCACGTTCCGACGCATTACTCACCCGTTCGCCACTCGTCAGCGGAGCAAGCTCCCTGTTACCGTTCGACTTGCATGTGTAAAGCATGCCGCCAGCGTTCAATCTGAGCCAGGATCAAACTCTTCAGTTCAATCTCATAGCAAATTTCTGGCACGCAAGATCAAAGAATAAACAAGTACTTCTTGGTCTGTTTACTTTCTCTCTCGCAGTGCAAGTATTTGGCTTTCGCCAAGCACTCACACCTATCGGTTATTCTGTTTTTTAAAGAGCGGTGCAGGTCGCTGCGTTTCGTTTCCGTCGCTGCGTTGTCTGCTGAGGAGGCGAACTATACCGCCCTGACCCACCCTCGTCAACACTTTGTGCGAAGAAATCTGCAGGATTTGCCAAAATTCCGTCGCACAGACCGCTAAGTCACTGAACGGTAATGCTTTATGAAATTCGGGTTTCATGAGTATTTTGCTGCGGGTGCACAGCCAGCGACGCACTGGCGTCCATCGTGACACTGACGAATGCAGGAAACTGGCGCAAAAAGCCGGTCTCAGCACCGACACAGGCAGCAAAAAGCCCGGCTGGGCCGGGCTTTTTGTATCAGGGACTACTGGATAGCTGTATCAGCTACGGTAGTCGGCATTGATTTTCACATAGTCATAAGAGAAGTCGCAGGTCCAGACCGTGGCCTGGGCCGCACCACGCCCCAGTACCACGCGAACGGTGATTTCGCTTTGGCTCATCACGCGCTGACCATCTTCTTCCTTGTATTCCGGGTTGCGACCGCCATTGCAGGCCACCAGTACATCATCCAGATACAAGGAGAGGCGATCGACATCCAGATCGCTGACACCGGCGTAGCCGATGGCGCACAGCAAACGGCCCAGGTTCGGGTCGGAGGCGAAAAAGGCAGTCTTGACCAGCGGCGAACGGGCGATGGCGTAGGCCACGTCCTTGCACTCGGCAACGGAGCGGCCGCCCTCTACCTTGACGCTGATGAACTTGGTAGCCCCTTCGCCGTCGCGGATGATGGCCTGCGCCAGTTCGGTAGCCACATCGACCAGCGCTGCCTTGAGGACGGCGTAAGCCGGGTGATTGACCGAATCGATACGCGGCGCTGCGCTCTTGCCGGTGGATACCAGGATGAAGCTGTCGTTGGTGGAGGTATCACCATCGACCGAGATGCAGTTAAAGGAGAGGTCGGCCACTTCCTTGACCAGTTGCTCCAGTACCGGACGGGTTACCGGCGCATCGGTGGCGACAAAGCCCAGCATGGTGGCCATGTTCGGGTGAATCATGCCGGCGCCCTTGGCGATGCCGGTGATGCTGACTTTCTGGCCGTCGATTTCCAGCGTGCGGCTGGTCGCTTTGGGCGCGGTATCGGTGGTCATGATGGCTTCGGCAGCCTCGGCCCAGTTGGCCGGGCGGCGGGTCGGCAATGCCTGGATGATCTTGTCGGCAGGCAGCGGTTCCAGGATGACCCCAGTGGAGAACGGCAGGATTTGTTCAACTGCACAGTCCAGTTCGCCAGCCAGCGCCTGACAGACCGACAGCGCACGCTGACGGCCGTCTTCTCCGGTACCGGCATTGGCATTACCGGTATTCACCACTAGCGCACGGATTTGCACACCGGCATCCAGATGATTCTTGCTGATTTGCACCGGCGCAGCGCAGAAGCGGTTTTGTGTGAACACGCCGGCAACGGTATTGCCCTTGTCGATGCGCACCACCAGCACATCCTTGCGATTGGCTTTTTTGATGCCGGCTTCCGCCACGCTCAGTTCGATGCCATCAATGATGGCCAGTTGATCGGCGCTAACCGGAGTCAGGTTGACTGCCATGATGAATTCTCCATGCCGGCACGCTGACACGTGCCTGTTGCTTGTATGTTGTGTGCCTAGATTGTAACGGAATCAGTCCTGCTGGCTATCGAGGATTTGTTGCAATGCATCGCCATAGCGCGCCAGCTTCAGTTCGCCCAGGCCGTATACCTTGCTCAGCTCGCGCAGGCTTTGTGGCCGACGCTCGACAATGTCGCGCAAGGTACGGTCTGAAAACACCGCATAAGCCGGGACGTTGTGTTCATCCGCAGTCTGACGTCGCCAGCGACGCAAGGCCTGCCACAGTCGTTCCTCCCGCTCGGTGCGCAACCAGCGGTCGGTATTGACGCTACGCGCCTTGCTGTCTTCCGCCAGCGGACGCAGATAGATTTTTTCCTGCCCTTTGAGCAGTGGGCGGCAGGCATCGGTCAATACCAGTGACTGCCCGCGGGCGATGTCCACTTGCAGAATCTTGCGTGCCACCAGCTGGCGGATGAGCGAACGCCACGCGCGCTGGTTGTAGTCACGCCCGATGCCGAAGGTGGACAGCTTGTCATGCCCGAAACTGAGGACCGACTGGTTGCTGCGCCCCAGCAGCACATCCACCACATGATTGGCAGCAAAGCGCTGCTCCACTCTATAGATACAGGACAGCAGCTTCTGCACCGGCACGGTGGCGTCAAAAGTGATGGGCGGGTTCAGGCAATTGTCGCAATGACCGCAGGGCTGGCTGGCCTCGCCAAAGTGGCTGAGGATTTGCTGGCGGCGGCAACTGGCGGTTTCGCAGAAGGCCAGCATGGCGTCCAGTTTGGACAGTTCTACCTGCTTTTGCAGCTCGGCCATCTCCGAGCCCTGGATCATCTGGTTGAGCTGCACCATGTCGTTCAGCCCATAACACAGCCAGCTGGAGGCAGGCAGGCCGTCGCGCCCGGCACGCCCCGACTCCTGATAGAAGTTTTCCGGACTCTTGGGCAGGTCGATATGGGCGACAAAGCGCACATCCGGCTTGTCGATGCCCATGCCGAAGGCCACGGTGGCCGCCATGACAATGCCTTCTTCGCGCAGGAATTCGCGCTGGTGCCGCTCACGTACCTCGTGGCTGAGGCCAGCGTGGTAGGGCAAGGCCGGAATGCCGTTCTGGCTGAGCCACTCGGCGGTCTCCTCCACCCGCTTGCGCGACAGGCAGTACACAATGCCGGAAGCGCCCGGATATTCATTATTGATGAAATCCAGCAGCTGCTTTTTGGCGTTGTGCTTTTCCACCACCTGATAAAACAGGTTGGGCCGGTCAAAGCTGGACAGGAACACCCGTGCATCGCCCAGCTTGAGGTAATGCAGGATGTCTTCGCGGGTTTGCGGGTCGGCGGTCGCGGTGAGCGCAATACGCGGCACTTGCGGGTATTGGTCGGCCAGCATGCCCAGTTGCTGGTATTCCGGGCGGAAGTCGTGCCCCCACTGGCTGACACAATGCGCTTCATCGATGGCAAACAGGGAAATGTCCAGCTGCGCGAGAAAATCGAGAAAGCGCGGCGTCAGCAAGCGCTCCGGCGCAACATACAACAACTGCAAGGAACCATCGCGGGCACGCCTTGCAATATCACGGGCATCGTCCGGCGCGGTAGCCGAATTCAGGCAGGCAGCGGCCACGCCAAGTTCGGTAAGCGCGGCAACCTGGTCCTGCATCAGGGCGATCAAGGGCGATACCACGATGGCCAGGCCCGGACGCATCAGCGCGGGAATCTGGTAACACAGGCTCTTGCCGCCGCCGGTGGGCATCAACACCAGCGCATGACCGCCATCCACAATGTGCTGCACGATTTGCGCCTGCTGACCACGAAAGGCCGGATAGCCGAAGATATTGCCAAGTAAGGTGAGTGCGTCCTGCATGCGGGGTAAGCACCAGGCCCGGCCGGAGCTTCCGGTCAGGACAAGGCCGATAGCCTGTTTGAAGTCATGGGAAGGGAGCCATTGTACGGCAAAGCGCTGCCGCACAAAAAAAGAAGCCGCCCAAAACGGGCGGCTTTCAAGTTTGGATGGAGACAATGTGAAACGAAGAGAAAGATGCTCTCGTTACTGACAGACCATCCGTAAATAGGGAAAGTTCCTTTTTTATATAATGACAATACTTAAACTTTTACATGAAAATACGGCCAATCAGCATGTCCGACCCAATGCGCGGGCTTGGAACCCAGCGCAAGCGCGCCAGGGCAGGCCAAGAGCCGGCATGATTTCCCCCCTGACGCAGCCTATGCGAAACTGTCGGCATCCAACCGGAGATTCAACATGTTTTATCGCCTGCTTGTACTGGCCGCGATGGGCAGCCTGCTGAGCGCCTGCAGCACCACACCAAACCAGACCAGTCCCATCAAACCCCGCCCGACCCCTGCAACTGTACCGGCCCCGGCCAATGCCGACTGGGAAAACCTGGGTGTGTCGCCCAATGGCAATATCCTGAACGAACTGGACAAGCTGTCGATCAAGCAGCAGGGCAATACCGTGACTTTCCGCGACCGGAAAACCATTTTCAATGTGAAAAAGGAAAACTTCCTGTCCACGCCAAGGCACAAGACTTCCATCAACAGTTGGCTGATTGACTGCTCTGCCCGCACTTTCCGCCTGACCAGCATGGTGTTGCTGGACGAGAACGGACGCCAGATCGCCAGCTACACGTACAATGACAACCAGATAAAACCGATGCCAGTGACCCAGAACTCGGCCAGCTTCCAGCAGATGCAATACGTCTGCAAAGGCCAGCCCGGCTTCTGATATATTCAAACAGCAAGTTTTGCGCCATGTTGCCCGCGCGCGAACATGGCAGGTCGTCCGTCACGTAGCAGACTTTGTCACAGGGGAAAATTCATGCAGGCTATCCGTCGGGTCGTGTTCAACCAGAAAGGTGGCGTGGGCAAATCCACCATTACCGCCAACCTGGCCGCTGTTGCCGCCCGGCAGGGCAAGAAGGTACTGCTGATCGATCTGGATGCCCAGGGCAATGCCAGTCATTACCTGACCGGCCAGGCAAACAGGCAGCAGGAACAGTCCGCCGCGGGCTTCTTTGGCCAGATGCTGAACATCAGCATGTATAGCAAGGAGCTGCATGAATTCGTGAGTGACACCCCGTTTGACGCACTGCAACTGCTGGGCTCCCACCCGGAGCTGAGTGAGCTGATGGTCAAGCTGGAAAGCCGCTACAAGATGTTCAAGCTCAAAGAGGCGCTGGACCAGGCCGCGAGCGAGTTTGACGAAATCTGGATCGACACCCCGCCTGCGCTCAATTTCTTCACCCGCTCGGCCCTGATTGCCGCCGATCGCTGCCTGATTCCGTTTGATTGCGATGCGTTCTCCCGCCAGGCCCTGTACAACCTGCTGGCCAACGTGGATGAAATCCGCGCCGACCACAACCCGGCCCTGCAAGTGGAGGGCATTGTGGTCAACCAGTTCCAGCCCCGCGCCAGCCTGCCGGTACGCCTGGTGGCCGAACTGCGTGCAGAAGGCCTGCCAGTGCTGGACCCGCCCTTGTCGGCCTCGGTGAAGATCCGCGAATCCCACGATGCCGCCAAGCCCATGGTTTACCTGGACCCCAGACACAAGCTGTCGCTTGAGTTCACCGCCCTTTACCAGGCGCTTGCCTGAGGCCTGCCTGCCAACATGCCAAGCCAGAGTCGCCTGACGTCCTTTCTCCTGGGTGCGGTTCTTACCATTGCCCTGCTGACAGCAGAATACCTGCTGCTGCTGGACAACGACCGTATCCGCGAGCAGGAAAAGCTGCAACACTGGGGCGAACTGGGTACCGAGCTGCTGGCGACCCGCCTGCAGGAAATGCTGGACCGCACCGACCTGCTGGCGCAAAGCCTGATTCGCCAGCGCCACACCACCGGCAGCGCCATCAACCTGAGCGAACTGGCTCCCACCGTACTGAAGGAAGAAAGCCGCTTTGGCGGCATCGGCATCGTACGGCGCATCGGCCCGGCACAGCGCGCCGAGTTTGAATCAAACATTGCCAACAGCATCCGCATGCTCAAGGACCGGCACCTGACACCCAGCCCGCAGCAGCCGATGTATTACCCGGTGGAAAGCTATTTGCCGGATGATGGCAATGCCCTGCCCCAAGGCATGGACCTTGGCAGCCTGGACAATGCCAGGCGCAAGATGGATCAGGCCCGCAATCGCAACCAGCCCATGCTGATGTTCAACACCCTGACGCCGGGTGCCATCCCGCGGCTGGACATCATGGCCAACCTGGGTGATGACGGCCACATGCTGCTGGTCAACCTGCGTAGCGACCTGCTGCTGCAAAGCAGCCAGAGCAATCCGGACCAGCCCAATCCGCTGCAGCATGTACGGCTGGTGGTATGGAACCAGGAAACACCCGACCACCCCAGCCTGGATTCGCTGCCCATGCAGCCCTTGCCATCGGGCAACCCCTTGCTGACCACGCGGCGCCAGATTGGTGGCTACGATTTGCTGTTTGGTGCTTATCCGCTGGAGGAAGACGCCCCGGCCCTCAGCCAGCAAGGCTATGCCATCCTGGGCAGCTCGGCTTTCATCCTGTGCCTGCTGCTGATCCTGCAACAACGCCAGATCAGCCATAACCGTGCCTTGCGTACCCTGCTGCGCCGACAACACCAGCAACTGGAACTGAACAATCGCACCCTGCGCGAGCAGATCAACGACCGCACCCACTCGGAACAGGCGCTGGCCGAAAGCGAAGCCCGCCAGCGCGCCATTCTGCAGGCCAGTTCCGACGCCATCATCCTGATCAACCGCAAGGGCCTGATTACCCATGTCAACCCGGCGGCTGCCAAGCTGATCGGCCAGAGTGCCGAATCCATCGAGCATTTGCCGGTGGGTTCCTTGCTGACCGAGCTTTACAGCCTGAATGTCGATTTCGAATCCATTGCCGCTGCGCGTGAAGGGCGGCCATTCGAGGCGCACCTGCTGTGCAGTGACAACCGGCAGATGCCGGTGGAACTGTCGCTCAGCCGGGTGGAAGTACCTGACGACTCCTTCTATGTCGCCGTCTGCCGTGACATCAGCCTGCGCAAGGAACAGGAAGCCGCGCTGATCCGCCTGAAAAACAGCCTGGCCGAGCAGGTGGAAGTGCAAAGCCGTCAGCTGGCGGCACTGCTGGAAGCCAGCCCCATGGCCATGGCCTATATTGTGGACCGGCACCTGCGCCGGGTGAACGGCGCCTTCCTCGACCTGTTCGAGCGCAAGGAAGACGAAGTCATCGGCCAGACCACCCTGCCCTACTTCGAAAGCCAGGAGCAATGGGAGCGCACCGGCCGCGCACTGTACAACCTGCTCAACGACGGCAAGGTGGTGCAGTCCGAAGTGAAGCTGCGCACCGGCAGTGGCAAGCTGATCTGGTGCCGCATGTTTGGCCGGGCGGTGAATCCGTCCGTGCCCAAGCTGGGCACCATCTGGCTGTACCAGGACTTTTCCGCCCAGCGCGAAATGGAAGATGCGCTGCGCCAGGCCAAGACCCTGGCCGAAGAAAACAGCCGCGCCAAAACCGAATTCCTGGCCAATATGTCGCATGAGTTGCGCACCCCGATGCATGCCATCCTGGGCTTTACCGAAATCGGTGAAGCGCGTTCGCGCCAGCTGCAGGATGACAAGCTGGCCCAGTATTTCCAGCGCATCCACAGCAGTGGCAACCGCTTGCTTCAGCTGCTGAACGACCTGCTGGACCTGGCCAAGATGGAAGTGGGCAAAATGGATTACCACATTGCCCATTACGACCTGTCGCACTGCCTGCGTGAGGCCTGCGATGAAATGACTCCGCTGGCAGGCAGCCGCAACATCAAGATTTACCTGTATTGCACGCCAGAGAAACTGACCGCCGATATCGACCCCTTCCGGCTTGGCCAGGTCGTACGCAACTTGCTGTCCAATGCCATCAAGTTCAGCCCGGATGGCGAAGTCATCCGCGTGACGGCACGCCTGCAAAAGGACGAGCAGCAACGCGAGCAGGTGATGCTGTGCGTGGAAAACTACGGCCCGGGTATTCCGTGCGATGAAATCGAAACCATTTTCGACAAATTCATCCAGAGCAGCGCCACCAAGACCGGGGCCGGTGGCACCGGCCTGGGCCTTGCCATCTGCCGCGAGATCATCCAGGCCCATCACGGGGTGATTTTTGCCGAGAACCTGGTGCCGCGCGGTGCCGCTTTCACTGCCCTGCTGCCGAGATTCCACAACACCAGCGGCCCTACCGGGGAAGACCATGTCCCATCGACTTTTGCTCGTTGATGACGAGCCCTTCAATCTGGAACTGATGACCGAGCTGCTGGAAGCCGACGGTTACGAAACCGTGTGTGCGGAAAGTGGCGAACAGGCCTGGGAAATCCTGCAACAGCAAGGCAGGAGCCTGTCCATGGTGTTGCTGGACAAGATGATGCCGGGCATGAATGGCTTTGATGTACTCAAGCGGATAAAAAGCACGCCCGAACTCAACTTCCTGCCGGTCATCCTGCAAACGGCCATCGGCTCACCGGCCAGCGTGCAGCAAGGCATGGAAGCCGGTGCATTTTATTATCTGACCAAGCCTTTCTCGCGCGACATGCTGCTGGCGGTGGTGAAAGCAGCGCAAAGCCACTGGGACCGCCACCAGGCATTTCGCGAACTGGCCAAGCAGCATCTGGATGCACTGGCCCATCTGCAGCAGGCAGAATTCCGCCTGCGCACGCTGAAAGAAGCCCAGACGGTTACCGCCCTGCTGGCCCGCACCTGCACCCAGCCGGAAAAAGTGGCCACCGGTCTGTTCGAGCTGATGGTGAACGCCATCGAACATGGCAACCTCGCCATCAGTTATCAGCAAAAAACCGAATTGCAGGCAGAAGGCGACTGGGAAGCCGAGCTGGAGCGCCGCCAGCAGGACCCGATACTCGGTCAACGCGAGGTCAGCATCAGCTTTAATCGCGATGAGGATTTCTTCAGCTTCACCATCCAGGACATGGGTGATGGCTTTGCCTGGCAGGACTATCAGGACACCCCGGCAACCTCACTGCTGTCCAGCCACGGGCGCGGCATCCTGATTGCCCGGAAATTGTCATTCGATGCCGTTGAATACCAGGGTAACGGCAACCGCGTGATTGCCCGGGTAAACCGCAAACCGTCCTGAGAACGGATAACAAAATAGCGTAGCGCCCCTGGGGCAAGGCGCACCGACGCCAACAGCACAAGGGTACGGCAAGGAGGCGCAACGCAGCAGCAGGGCTTTTGTTAGCGGCCCGGAGCAGCGCACTGACCACGACTGCGCCAGTAGCGCCCTGCCAGCTGGCGATAGCACTGCGGCAAGATGGCATCGCCCAGCGTCATGCTTAACAAACCGTCCTGATCGGTACGCAATACCCGCCCCTGCGCCTGCAGCGCTGCCAGCACCTGTGGCTGCGGATGGCGGTAGCGATTAAGAAAACCCACACTCAACACCAGCCAGTCCGGATTCACAGTGTCCAGCCATGATGCGGCCGAGGAAGTGCGACTGCCATGGTGCCCCACCACCAGAATGTCGCTGCGCAATTGCGCTCCGTAATCCGCCACCAGCCTTTCCTCCACCGATCGCGGCGCATCACCACTGATCAGGATGGCCTGCGTCCGGCTTGCCACCCGCAAGACACAACTGTGGCTGTTGTCATCACTCAATACCATATCCGCCACCGGCCACAGCACGTCAAAGCGGATACCATCCCACGCCCAGCTTTGCCCGCGCCGACACAGGCTGCCATGCAAGCCGTATTGCGTCAGCGTGGCCAACTGCCCGGCCAGCACCTGCCGCACCGGCATGGCCGCCACGATGTCTGCTGCCGCAGCATCGTGGTCCTTGTCGTTATGCGACAGCATCAACACATCCAGCTGACGCACGCCCAGACCACGCAGTTGCGGCAACACCCAGCGCTCCCCCTCCCCCGCCCCGGTATCAAACAGCAAGGCGTGGTTGCGTGTTTGCAGCAGTACCGACAGGCCCTGTCCGACATCAAGAACCTTGATGCGCAGCGTACCGGGCTCGGCTGCTGGCGGCTGATAGAACAAAACAGGCAGCAGCAGGCTGACACCCAGCAGGCGACCGGGCATGCCACGCGGTGCCAGCAACCACAAACTGCCGATGGCACCCGGCAACAACAGCGGCCAAGGCACAGCCGCCACCTGCCATGGCGGCCAGGCCGCCAGCCAGTCGACACCGCGATAAAACCATTCCGCCAACCAGCCCGCCCATTGCAAGGGCTGCGCCCACGGCAATGCCACGGCCAGCAGACTCAGCGGTGTCAGCAGCACGGAAACCAGCGGTATTCCCACAGCGTTGGCCAGCGGAGACACCAGTGGAAAACTGCCAAACAGCGTCAGCAAGGGCAGCAAGGAGGCCACCGTCGCCGCCCACTGGCCAGACAGTGCCTGCCAGTACTTGCCTGCAGGACGCCTGCGACCGACAGAAACCAGCATCAAGGCCGCCACCAGCCCGAATGACAACCACAAACCCGGAGCCAGCACGGCAAAAGGATCAATCAACAACACCAGTGCCAGCGCCAGCCACCAGATGTGCAAGCCCGACCAGACCCGCCGTGCCAACAGCATCAGGGCCATGCAGCACAACATGTACAAGGTGCGCTGGGTAGGGACGGAAAAACCGGCCAGCACCGCATAGGCAGTGGCGGCCATGACACCGGATAAGACAATGCACAACCGTGGCGCAAGGCCGGGCAATGGCCTGCGGCGCAAAACCAGGGCGACCAAACCTGCCACCATGCCGGCCACCATGGTGATGTGCAGGCCGGAAATCGACACCACGTGGGTCAGGCCGGTGCGCGCCAGGCTTTGCCATTCGGCACGGGCAATGCTTTGCTGCGCCCCAACCGTCAGCCCGGCCACCAGACTTGCAGCACGCGAGCTCCCCAGCACGGATTCGATACGCAGCACCTGCTGCTCGCGCAAACGGTCCACCCGCGCCAGCAGTCCATGGTCCTCCCCCAGGCGCACCGCACCGGGCAACATCGTGCCACTAGCCAGCACGCCCTCGGACCACAGCCATTGCTCGGCATCGAAACCAAAGGGATTGGCAGTGGACTGGCGCGGCCGGAAACGGGCGGTCAGCTGCCAGCGATCGCCTGCCCGCCATACGCCAGTCGGGGCCAGCTCGCCCTTGCGTACAAAGACCGACAGCTGCACCCGCTCCGGCAGGCTCGCCAGCGGCGTCAGCACCTGCTCCACCTGGAACTGCATGCGCACACCGTATTGCCCCTGCACAGGCAAGCCTCGCACCACACCGATCAAGGACACCGGTTTTTGCCACCAGACAGCCGGCAGGGCCTGCGCCATACGCCATTGTGCGCGGGCATCGGCATAGAACAGCCCCAGCAACAAGGCAGCCAGCAGCGCAGCAACACCGGCCAGCCGTGGTGCTGCCACGCGTTCCAGCAGATACATCAGCAGCCACAATCCACCCAGGCTCCACAGGGAAGGCAGGGTGGGCAAAAAGGCACAGCACACGATGCCGGCAACAAACAGGGCAAGTTTCAGCATCCGCCCCTTATGCCTTGCCTGATGTCATGCGGCAATGGCGACTGGGACAGGCAGCTTGCCGCACTGCCGCACATCCCGTATCGTGCCGGCATGATGCCAACTAGCCCTATTCAGCCCACCCCGCTGTTCTGTAGCGAGAGCGCCCGCCGCGAGCATGCCGCCGAACTGGCGCGGCGCTTTGCCCTGCCCCTCATCCACCACCGCCCGTCTGAAGGGTACTGGCTGGAGCTGGGGCCGGAACGGCTGGAGCTGGTCACCACCGGAAAACACGGTGCGGTGTATGCCGAGTTTGTCGAAGGTGCGGCCCGCCACCGGCGCGAGCAAGGCGGCGGACGTGGTCAGCCGGTAGCCAAGGCAGTAGGACTGAAAGGTGCCAAAGACCTGCCCAGCATTGTTGATGCCACCGCAGGCCTGGGACGCGACAGTTTTGTGCTGGCCAGCCTGGGTTGCCAGGTCACCATGGTGGAGCGCTCGCCGGTAGCCGCCGCCTTGCTGTTTGATGCACTTGAGAGGGCCGCACGCGCCGTCGACACCAGCGATATCGCCAGTCGCATGCGGCTGGTGCATGCCAACTCGGCTGACTGGCTGGCACAGCTGCCTGCCGACCAGCAACCGGACGTGGTGTTTGTCGACCCGATGTTCCCCGACACCGACAAGAAAAGCGCTGCCGCCAAAAAAGACATGCAGGCCTTCCAGCATGTGATTGGCGATGACATGGACAGCGCCCGCCTGCTAGAAGCCGCCATCAGCGCAGCACGGGTGCGGGTGGTGGTGAAGCGCCCGCGACTGGGTGCCGCTATCGCCGGGGTAAAACCTTCTGCCGTGCTGGATGGCAAATCCACCCGCTTCGACCTGTACATCATCAAGGCCTTGCGCCCAGCCGCCACGCCGGATTGATGACCGGCAACATCCCGACGCGAATTGTCTTGCTGCATGGCCCGCAGAGGCCTAGCCTGCAATGACGGTGAGATGAAAAATCAACAAGAAAGCCTGTCATGAGCGTCAGCTTTGTCGATCTGCTGGACCAATACTGGTCGGCACAAAAATGGGAAGTGAACTTACTGATTACCTGCAACCTGCTCGGTGGCCTGTTGCTGGGCTGCCTGGTGGGCTATGAGCGCTGGTCCAACGGGCGTGCCGCCGGCATGCGCACCTACGGGCTGGTTTCCATGGCTTCCGCCGGGGTCATCAGCATGGTGGGTTATTCCGGTTTCTGGTACGGCGGCATTCACGCCGACATCATGCATGGCGACATGACGCGGGTTGCGCAGGGTGTGCTGACCGGTGTGGGTTTTCTGGGTGCCGGGATGATCATGAAGGAAGGCATGTCCATCAGCGGCCTGACCTCGGCGGCCTCGGTATGGATGTCCTCGGTCATCGGCATTCTGGTGGGTGTGGGGTTTTATCTGTCCGCCATTGCAGTGACCGTGCTGTGCGTCATCTGCATGCGGCTGCTCAACTGGATGGAAAACCGCCTGCCGCGCCGCTTCAGCCTGTATGTGAACCTGACCGTGCTGCGCGAGCATCAATGGACGGTGGATAAATTATGCAGTGACCTGCTCACACTGGGCGTCGTGGTACACGAAGACAGCATTGCACTGAAGGTGGATGCCCGGATCAGCGACTGGGGCTTCATGGTTTCCGCCATCAACAAGCACCACATGATCAATGTGGTGGACCTGTCACGCGCCATCATGCAGCTGGAGGAGATTGAAAGCTTCAGCGTACAGCCGGCACGTAACTGAAGTTACTCAGGCCGGCTGCCAGCCATCATGCTGCAAGCGCTCGGCCACCGCGGTGGCCGAACGACGGCAGGCCAGTACCGGAATGCCACGGGCGGCGGCAGTGTCGCGGTAATGCCGCATGGCGTTGTGCCCCAGATAGTCAGTCAGCAGAATCAGCATCTGGGTATTCTTGGGCAGCGGCAATTTGCGCTGATGCAGTGTGTTGCGGCCGGTAATGTGGCGCGCGATCCGGATATCGTACAGTGCCAGCACTTCGGGAATCTGTCCCAGGCTGTCGCCGCCAACCAGCAAGGCATCCATGTCCATTCTCCTGTCGTGCCGCCGTACTGCGGCATTGGGTAATGGAAGCACTGTAATCGTAGCTTTTAATTCCGGAAAACAATAAAAACTGGAATTCTTATTCCATAACAACAACATCATCCGATAACCGGCCATGTGCCGGCCAAGGTAAAATGCACGCATGAATACCGAAGACCGCCTGACTGAACTGGAAGTGAAAATCGCCTTCCAGGACGACCTGCTCGACAGCCTCAACAACACCATTGCCCGCCAGCAACAGCAAATCGACTTGCTGCAACAGCAACTGCGCCTGGTGTATCAGCAATTCAAGGCCGCCCAGCCCGATAGCGGCAACAGCGGCGGCTCGCTGCGCGACGAAATACCGCCGCATTACTGATCCATCAGTTCTTTTTGCGCTTGCGTGACACCACCGCTTCAATGTTCTTGCGGGCAATCAGCGGGGCCGATGCCGTCAACGGCTTGTCCGCTTCGGGTGCTTGCAGCCATTTGTGCATGATCAGGCAGTCCACCAGGCCCAGGCTACGGTGCCGGTAAGCGCCCGGTACCCGGCCTACCTCGGCAAAACCCAGTTTCTTCCACAAGGCGACCGCCACGGTATTGCTGGCCACCACTGCATTGAACTGCATGGCAAGAAACCCCAGCGCGCGACCGCGCTGCTGCGAATGCGCACACAGCGCGGAAGCCACGCCCTTGCCACGCGCCGCCGGGGCCACCATATAGCCGCAATTGCACACATGGCCACCCGGCCCGGCGGCATTGGGCTTGATGAAATAGCTGCCCAGCACCACGCCGTCTTCTTCGGCCAGCCAGGTTTCCTGTGGCAGTTCACACCACAAGGCACGTGCCTGATCCTCAGTCAGTTGCGGGTCGTAGGCATAGCTTTCCTGCGCCTGGATGATGGCCTGGAAAACAGGCCAGAAAGCGCTAAAGTCCCCTGCCTGCATGGGCCGGATATTCATGTTTGCTCCTTGGCAGCCACAGGCTGCGTCATTTGGCCGGACAACAGACTGGCTCCGCCGATCAGCGCCGCACCCAGCCATTCCTGCAGCCGCATGGCCTCACCGGCCAACAGATAGGCCGAGATGGCAGCGAATACCAGTTCCAGCAGCATCAGGGTCATGGTCTGGTTGGCTGGCAGCAGGCTGACGCCATGCTGGGAGATGATGCTGGTGGCCAGCAAGGTTGCGCCTAACAGGGCCAGAATCAGCGCGGCCATCCACGATACATCCAGCAAGCTGCCCAGTTGCTGCCGGGCACCCAATGCCAGCAAGCCCATCAGCGCCACTCCCACCCAGATGGTGGCGGACTTGACCGGCACCGGCAGGTCGCGTGCCCGCTTGCTCAGCACATTTCCCAGGGCAAAGGTGATGCCGCCGGACAGCGCCAGCCACTCATAACGCTGGCTGAGCAATGCTGCGCCATCCAGCAGGCCGGGACGATACAGGATGATCATGCAACCGGCCAGTGACAGCGCCACCACCAGCCAGCCGCTGCGCGTCAGGCGTTCATGCAGCAGCAGGCGCGAAAAAAAGGCAGACCACAAGGGCGACAGGTAAAACAGCAGCAGCACCCGCATCACCATGCCCTCGGACACCGCCCAGGTGTAGCTGAAATTACACCAGCCAAACAAGAGCGCCAGCAGCGGCAATACCGGATGCCAGCGCAGCTGCTTGCGGTAGACGTCAAAGAACAGCACACCACCGAGCAAGGCAGCCAGCAGGTAAACCAGCAGCGAGGTATGCGCCGTGCTGATGCCCTGCTGGCTCAGCACGCGAAACGGGTACCACATCAGGCCCCAGACCAGCGCGGTAGTGACAACGGCAACAATGGCAAGAAGCTTTTGTTTTACAAGAGGCATCACGATTTCTTAAGATGGGCGATTCTGCGGCACTGCCATGCAGTCCGCCAAACCGGATCAGCGGCGGCCGACACCCCGGCCAGCCCCCACTGCAACAGAGAGAACCAAGCGTGAATCCCCACCTGGAAAGCCTGCAACCCTATCCCTTCCAGCGTTTGCGTCAGCTGATGGCTGGTGCGGTCCCGGCTGACAAGCCGCACATCAACCTGTCCATCGGCGAGCCCAAGCACCCGACACCAGAGGTCATCAAGCAAGCGCTGGTCGCATCGCTGGGCGGCCTGTCGGTTTACCCGGCCACGCTGGGCAGTGTGGAGCTGCGCCAGTCGTGTGCCGACTGGATGCAACGCCGCTACGGCCTGCAACTGGATGCAGAGAAGGAAGTACTGCCGGTCAATGGCAGCCGCGAAGCCCTGTTCGCTTTTGTGCAGACGGTGGTCAACAGCCAGCAGGCTGAAAAACCGGTGGTGATTTCACCCAATCCGTTTTACCAGATTTACGAAGGCGCGGCACTACTGGCAGGCGCGGAACCCTTCTATGTCAACTGTACCGCCAGCACGGGCTTTCAGCCCGACTGGGCCAGCGTACCGGAAAGCGTATGGGCGCGTACCCAGCTGGTTTTCGTATGCAGCCCGGGCAATCCCACCGGCGCGGTGATGTCGCTGGACGACTGGAAAAACCTGTTCGCGCTGTCCGACCGCTACGGCTTTGTGATTGCCAGCGACGAGTGCTATTCGGAAATCCACTTCGGCCAGCCGCCGCTGGGCGGACTGGAAGCTGCCAGCAAGCTGGGCCGTGGCTTTGAACGACTGGTGATGTTCACCAGCCTGTCCAAGCGCTCCAATGCACCGGGCATGCGCTCCGGCTTTGTTGCCGGCGACGCCGCCCTGCTGGCCAGCTTCATGCTGTACCGTACCTATCAGGGTGGCGCGATGAGCCCCACCATCCAGGCGGCCAGCGTGGCGGCCTGGAACGACGAAGCGCATGTAGAAGAAAACCGCGCCGCGTATATTGCCAAGTTCCAGGCCGTCACCCCCATGCTGGCTGAGGTGCTGGAGGTCAGCCTGCCGGATGCCAGCTTCTACCTGTGGGCCAGGGTACCCGGTGGCGATGACACTGCCTTTGCCCGTGCCCTGTTCGAGCAGGAACACATTACCGTGCTGCCTGGCTCCTTCCTGGCACGTACCGCCCATGGCGTGAACCCGGGTAGCGGCTATATCCGTATCGCTCTGGTCGCGACACTGGCAGAATGTCAGGCAGCCGCCGAACGCATCGTGCGTTTCGTCAAGACAACAACCATATAAACGACATCCACCAGCTATGACTGTTTCCATTCACATTGCCCAAGGACTCCATCACATGCATCCGATTCAAGCCCTGATCGAAGAAGCCTTCGAAAAACGTGCCGACATCACCCCGGCAACTGTTTCCGCCGAACTGAAGGCCGCCATTGGCCAGGTCATCACCGAGCTGGACAACGGCCGCCTGCGCGTGGCCGAAAAAGTGGACGGCGACTGGGTGGTCAACCAGTGGGTGAAAAAAGCCGTGCTGCTGTCCTTCCGTATCCGCGACAACGTGGTGCAGGACGATGGCGTGAGCCGCTACTTCGACAAGGTGGACACCAAGTTCCACGACTGGAGCGAAGCTCACTTCAAGGAAGCCGGTTTCCGCGTGGTGCCGGGCGCCGTGGCGCGCAAGGGCAGCTTCATTGCCAAGAACACCGTGCTGATGCCGTCCTATGTCAACATCGGCGCCTATGTGGATGAAGGCACCATGGTGGACACCTGGGCCACCGTCGGCTCCTGCGCCCAGATCGGCAAGAACGTGCACCTGTCCGGCGGCGTCGGCATTGGCGGCGTGCTGGAACCGCTGCAGGCCGGCCCCACCATCATTGAAGACAACTGCTTCATCGGCGCGCGCTCGGAAGTGGTGGAAGGCGTGATTGTAGGCGAAGGCTCGGTCATCTCCATGGGTGTTTACATCGGCCAGTCCACCAAGATCTACGACCGCGAAACCGGCGAAGTAAGCTACGGTCGCATTCCGCCGGGCTCGGTGGTGGTATCGGGCAACCTGCCGTCCAAGGATGGCAGCCACAGCCTGTACTGCGCCGTCATCGTCAAGAAAGTGGATGCGCAAACCCGTAGCAAAACCAGCATCAACGACCTGCTGCGCGGCGTATAACACACCATTGTCGTCTTGCTGACGGCAACATGGTGCAGGAACTGACCCGGCCTGGCCGGGTCTTTGTCTTTTGTTCCTGCCATGTTCAAGGGTGAACACGGCGTATCTGCCCCTGCAGTGCGCCACGACCGGGCACAAGCAATCCCTGTCTTGTTTCACTTCCTGCCCTGGGCCGACAGGCAGCATCGTTACATGTTGAAACCATGTTCATTTGGCGAGCAGCAGACAAGTCGATAAAATCCTGTTGTCTTGAACCCTGTAAAACCGTGACGCCAATCACGTTTTTCATCCGGAAAATCCGTGTCTTCAGACCATTTCATCGAATTCAGGAATGTCAGCTTCGCCTATGGTGAACGCCCCATCCTGAAAAACATCAGCCTGACCATCCCGCGTGGCAAGCTGGTTGCCATCATGGGTGGCAGCGGCAGTGGCAAGACCACCATGCTGCGGCTGATTGCCGGCCAGATCCGCCCCAGCGCCGGCCAGGTGCTGGTAGATGGCCGTGATGTCGCCGCCATGAACCATGCCGAACTGTTCGAGCACCGCCGCCGCATGGGCATGCTGTTCCAGTTTGGCGCGCTGTTCACCGACCTCTCGGTCGGGGACAACGTCGCCTTCCCCATCCGCGAACACACCCGCCTGCCAGAAAGCATGATTCATGATCTGGTGATCATGAAGCTGGCCGCCGTGGGCCTGCGTGGCACCCAGGCCTTGATGCCTGCCGAGTTGTCCGGCGGCATGGCCCGTCGCGTGGCACTGGCGCGTGCCATTGCGCTGGACCCGCAACTGATGCTGTATGACGAACCGTTTACCGGACTGGACCCGATCTCGCTGGGCGTGATTGCCCATCTGATCAAGAAACTGAACGATGCCCTGGGCACCACCTCCATCATGGTGACCCACGATGTGCACAAATCGCTGGATATCGTCGATTACGTCTACTTTGTTTCCAATGGTGAAATTGTGGCCGATGGCACACCGGAAGACATCCGCAGCTCGCCCTCGCCCTGGGTACACCAGTTCATGTGGGGCGAAGCCGACGGCCCAGTCCATTTTGCCTACCCTGCCAGCACCTCCCTGCAGCAGGATCTGGGCCTGAAAGGAAGCCAGCATGACTGAACTGCTGCTGTCACCGCTGCGTCGACTGGGTCACAGCACCATCAATGCCATCTGGCGGCTGGGTTTCATCACCCGCTTCCTGCTGGCCATCTTGCGTTATTCGGGCCAAAGCCTGCTGCGCTTCAACCTCACCATCCGCGAAATCTATTTCGCCGGCGTGATGTCCGTCATCATCGTGGTGGTGTCAGGCCTGTTCGTCGGCATGGTGCTGGGCCTGCAGGGCTACAACACGCTGTCGCGCTTCGGTTCTGCCGATGCACTGGGTGCACTGGTGGCCCTGTCGCTATTGCGCGAACTGGGCCCGGTACTGGCTGCCTTGCTGTTCTCCAGCCGCGCCGGCAGTGCCATGACGGCGGAAATCGGCCTGATGAAAGCCACCGAGCAACTGGATGCCATGAGCGTAATGGCGGTTAACCCCATCGCCCGCGTAGTGGCCCCCCGCTTCTGGGCCGGTGTCATTTCCATGCCCATCCTGGCCGCCATGTTCAATGTGATGGGCATTTTCGGTGGCTATCTGATTGGCGTGGTGATGATAGGCCTGGATTCAGGCACCTTCTGGTCGCAAATGCAGAACAATGTCGACCTGCACTATGACGTGATCAACGGCCTGATCAAGAGCCTGTGTTTTGGCATCGTCGTCACCCTGATTGCCGTTTTCGAAGGTTACGATGCCACGCCCACGGCGGCTGGCGTCTCCGCAGCCACTACCCGCACGGTAGTGACCTCCGCACTGGTTATCCTGGCGGTGGACTTCGTCCTCACCGCCTTCATGTTCTAGGAAATAGGGAATGAAACGCTCTACTATTGATTTGTGGGTCGGCCTGTTTGTGGCAATCGGCATTGCCGCCGTGGTGTTCCTGTCGCTGAAAGTGGCCAATCTCACGCCGCAAAGCGCTGATCAGACCTACACCCTGTACGCGGATTTCGACAATATCGGCGGCCTGAAAGTAAAAGCCCCCATCAAGGAAGCCGGGGTCGTGGTGGGCCGCGTGGCAGCCATCCAGCTGGATACCAAGACCTACCGCGCCCGTGTCACCCTGAATCTGGAAAAACAGTACACCTTCAGCCGTGATGCCAGTGCCGAAATCCTGACTGCAGGCCTGCTGGGTGAGCAGTACATCGGCTTGCTGCAAGGCGGCGACCCGGATGAACTGAAACCGGGTGAACATATCACCCTGACTTCTTCCGCCCTGGTGCTGGAACAGCTGATCGGCAAGTTCATGACCAGCTTCACCGGCGGCAACAACAAGAACAGCGCTTCCGCAGCGCAATAAACACAGACCTTGTGCACAACTCATCAAGAATGACCGATACCATGAAAAAACTGATCGCTACCTTCCTTGTCATGCTGGGCCTGAGCGCCCACTCCCTGGCCGCCACCGATAATCCGGTTGAACAGGTTCGTGAAACCTCGCGCCAGATCATGGATGTCCTGAAACAGGAAAACGGCAAGAACACCAAGCAGGTTCGCCAGCAAGTGGAAGCGCTGGCCGTTCCGCAGTTCGACTTCCAGCGCATGACCGCCCTGGCCGTCGGTCTGGGCTGGCGTCAGGCCAGTCCTGCGCAACAAAGTGCACTGGCTCAGCAATTCCAGAACCTGCTGGTCCGCACCTACTCCAGCACCATGACCCGTTTCAAGAACGCACAGATCGACATCCAGCCCAATGCCACCATGGGTAACAGCGGCCGCGAAGCGACCGTGAAATCGTCCGTCAGCCTGCCTGGCAACGACAAGGGCCCGGTTGCCGTTGACTACACCCTGTACAAGACCCCGCAAGGCTGGAAGGTATTCAATGTCAGCGTGGAAGGTGCCAGCCTGGTCACCGTGTACCGCAACCAGTTCAATCAGGAAATCAACAAAAACGGTGTTGATGGCCTGATCAAGATGCTGCAGGACAAGAACGCCGCCATCCCGGCCAGCAAATAAGCAGGAAACATAGCCATGTTTGAGGAAACCACGGCAGGTAACGGCCGCCTGACAGGCAAGCTGGACATGCGCAGCAGCGGCCAGCTTTTGAGCACGCTAACCGCCAGGGTGGCGCGTGGCCCACTGCAGCTGGACCTGTCCGGCATCAGCGAGGCCGACTCCTCTGCGCTGGCCTTGCTGCTGGCATGCAGGCGTGCGGCCCAGCAAGCGGAACAGCCATTGCAGTTGCTCAACTGGCCTGCCCGCCTTTCCGAACTTGTCGACCTGTACGCACTGCGTGGCCTGCTGACCGGGCCACAAGGAGACTGAACCATGACCTGCACGCGCCATGCACTGCGCAGCAGCCTGCTGGTAGCCAGCCTGTTACTGGCCGGCTGCGCCAGCCCCCACCCCAGCACACCGCAAGACCCGTACGAGTCGTTCAACCGCTCCATGTACGCCTTTAATGACAAGGCCGATCGCTGGGTGATCAAACCGGCGGCACAAGGCTACCGTGCCATTACCCCGGGCCCCTTCCGCACGGCAGTGAGCAACTTCTTTGACAACTTCAAGGATGTCTACAGTGCCGCCAACAACCTGCTGCAAGCCGAGCCGGAAAAGGCCGTCAATGACATCATGCGGGTTGCCCTCAACAGCACCTTCGGCTTATTTGGCCTTATTGATATTGCCACTCCGGCCGGCCTGAAAAACAACAAGACTTCACTGGGCGACACCTTTGCGCACTGGGGCTGGAAGAACAGTAATTATCTGGTGCTGCCATTCTTTGGCCCCAGCACGGTACGTGATGGTCTTGGTCTGGGTGTATCGCTGGGCATCAACGGACCGGAACATCTGGTCTATCACAACAGCAACGAAGCCATTGCCTTCTATGGCATGTACGGCGTCAACACCCGTGCCCGCTACCTGGACTTCGACGACAGCCTGGCCACGGCTGCCATCGACCCCTACACCTATATGCGCGATGGCTTCCTGCAACTGCGGGCCAAGCAACTGGGGCTGCCCAATCCTACACAGTCTGACGACGTCAATATTGATGAGCTGGTCAATGCACCATCGGCAGCGTCCGCGCCTGCCGGCGAAGCCGCACCGGCAGCTGTTGACGGCAGCCACCCGGAAGCCTCTGCAGCGGCCCATGCCGCAGCTTCTGCGGCACAATAAGATTCTGCCGTGTGTAAAAGAAAAGCAGCCATCTGGCTGCTTTTTCTTTGTCTCTCTTCTGTTTGATCCATGACAACAAGCCTGTCACCATAAATATTAGACTTTGCTGATCATCATATTTACCGATCATTCTTGCGGAGTACATCATGGAACAAAGCCAACTCTCCCAGCAGGCGCTGGAATACCTCACCCGCTACCTGCGCCACGCAGTTTCCAATGGACAGTACCTGACAGCAGAAATCCTGGAACAAGCCATTGCAGAATACAACGCCGAGCATTCGGACACACCGGCAGCGCTTTTGCACTGAGTCGTTAATTCCATTTTGTGAACCATGCCCGGTCAGCAGCAGCAATCACCACAAAAAAACACCCGGTCACTTGCCAGCTAGCAAAGTGACCGGGTGTTGTCTTTCAATGCCCCGGACGGGAAGCCCAGCGCTTAACTGATGCGCTCGATCTGGGCACCGACAGCACCCAGTTTTTTCTCGATGTACTCATAACCGCGGTCCAGATGGTAGATGCGGTCAACAATGGTCTCGCCCTGGGCCACCAGACCGGCAAGAACCAGACTGGCAGACGCACGCAGGTCGGTTGCCATCACCGTGGCACCAGACAGCTTCTCTACGCCATGCACCACTGCGGTATTGCCTTCCACCTCGATACGCGCACCCATGCGGTTCAGCTCGGGAACATGCATGAAACGGTTTTCGAAGATGGTCTCCGTCACCATGCCGGCACCCTCGGCAATACAGTTCAGCGTCATCAGCTGGGCCTGCATGTCAGTCGGGAACGCCGGGTAAGGCAGGGTACGGAAATTGATGGCTTTGGGACGACGCTTCATGTCCAGCGAGATCCAGTCATCACCCGCTTCTACCACAGCGCCGGCTTCCACCAGCTTGTCCAGCACGGCTTCCATGCTGCGCGGTGCGGCATTGCGCAATACCAGATGACCTTGCGTCATGGCTGCCGCCACCAGGAAAGTCCCCGCCTCGATACGGTCCGGCATGATGGCGTAGTCACAGCCATGCAGCTTTTCCACACCCTCGATCACCAGACGGTTGGTGCCGATACCGCTGATGCGTGCACCCATGGCCACCAGGCAATTGGCCAGGTCGGTTACTTCCGGCTCACGCGCAGCGTTTTCCAGAATGGTGGTGCCATCAGCCAGCGCAGCGGCCATCAACAGGTTTTCCGTACCGCCCACGGTCACCACATCCATCACGATGTGGGCACCGCGCAGGCGCTTGGCTTTGGCCTTCACATAACCGTGCTCGATCACCACCTCGGCACCCATGGCGACCAGGCCCTTGATGTGCTGATCCACCGGGCGGCTGCCAATGGCACAGCCACCGGGCAGCGAAACAGTGGCCTCGCCAAAGCGCGCCAGGGTCGGGCCGAGCACCAGAATGGAGGCTCGCATGGTCTTGACCAGATCATACGGTGCCACCAGGCTGTCCAGATGGTCGGCGGTGATTTCCATTTCATGCACATTGTCGGTCATCACCCGCACACCCATGCCTTGCAGCAATTTCTGGGTGGTGGAAATGTCGCGCAGCATGGGCACGTTGGTAAAGCGCATGGTGTCGGCGGTCAGCAAGCTGGTGCACAGAATCGGCAATGCAGCGTTCTTGGCACCAGATACGCGGATCTCACCATTCAGCGGACCATTGCCGCGAATTTTCAATTTATCCATGTAGGAATCAGCCTTGGAGTTTTTCCCATTCGTCCGGCGTAGCAGCCTTGACGATGGAAAGGGCGTGGATTTCGTTGCTGGCCAGACGGGTGGCAATCACCTCCTTGACCAGACGGTGGCGGTCAATCAGACGCTTGCCGGCGAAAGCCGGCGACACCACGGTGGCGTAAAAGTGATGACCATCGCCCTCCACCTCCAGGTGGGAGCATTGAAGACCAGCAGCAATATATTGTTTGACCTGTTCGGCAGAAATCATGTGTACATCCTGAAAGAGGATCCTAATGGCGCAGCTTGTAACCTGACTTGATCAGCCACAAAGCCAGCCCGGAAAGCAAAATAAAACTGCCACCCACCACGCTCAACGACAGCCACGGACTGACGTCAGCCTGGCCAAAGAAGCCGTAGCGAAACCCGTCGATCATGAAGAACACCGGATTGACATGCGATACGACATACCAGAATGGCGGCAAACTGTTGATGGAATAGAACACGCCAGACAAGAAAGTCAGCGGCATGATCAAAAAGTTCTGAAATGCAGCCAGTTGATCGAATTTTTCTGCCCAGATACCGGCAATTACGCCCAAGGTGCCCAGCACCCCGCAGCCCAGAATGGCAAACGACAGCACCCACAAGGGATGACTGGGCAAGGGCAGGCCGAACCAGGCCGTCACCAGCAGCACGCCAGCCCCGACCACCACACCCCGCACAATGGAGGCCAGCAGGTAAGCGCCAAAGAACTCCAGGGCAGTCAGCGGCGGCAGCAGCAGGAAAACAATATTCCCGGTGATCTTGGACTGGATCAGGCTGGACGAACTGTTGGCAAAGGCATTTTGCGCCATCGACATCATGGCAAGGCCAGGAATCAGGAAGGCGGTGTAGCTGACGCCAGGGTAGGCCTCAACGTGACGTGACAATACATGGGAAAAAATCAGCTGGTACATCAAGGCTGTCAGTACCGGGGCGGCCACGGTCTGGAATGCAACCTTCCAGAACCGCACCAGCTCCTTGCGGAACAAGGTCAAAAATCCCTGCATCAGACCTGTCCTCCGTGCATCATGTTGACAAAAACCGACTCCAGATCCACCTCGATCACATTCAGCTCGCGCACAGCCACACCGGCCTCGCGCAAGGCAGCCAGCACATGCTCCAGCTGCGCAATATCAGCCAGCTTCAGCACAATCCGGCCATCCTCCTCACGCACCTTGCGTGGCAGCAGACTATCCGGCAATGGACCGCCCAGCTTGAGAGCAATCTCGCGCTCCTTGCCATGCTGCAGCAGCTTGTCCTTGCTCTCCAATGCCACCAGCTTGCCACGCTTGAGCATGGCAATCCGATTGCACAAGGCTTCCGCCTCTTCAAGGTAATGTGTGGTCAACACAATGGTATGGCCGGCTTCATTCAGCTCTTTGACAAATGACCACAGGCTCTGGCGCAGCTCGACATCGACACCGGCAGTAGGCTCGTCCAGCACCATCACCGGAGGACGATGTACCAAGGCCTGCGCCACCATGACACGTCGCTTCATCCCGCCAGACAAAGCCCGCAAATTGACATTGGCCTTATCGGCCAGCCCCAGCTTGCTGAGCAGCTCGTCAATCCAGTCATCGTTACGTGTCAGACCAAAGTAGCCCGATTGAAAACGCAAGGTCTCTCTCACCGAGAGAAAGGGGTCAAACACCAACTCCTGCGGAACCACGCCAAGACTCATGCGTGCAGCACGAAAATCACGGATCACATCATGTCCCATGATCCGGATGCTGCCACTATCCGGACGCGACAATCCTGCCATGGCAGAAATCAGCGTTGTTTTGCCCGCCCCGTTAGGACCAAGCAAGGCAAAAAACTCGCCGGGTTCAACCGTGATACTGACATCATCCAGGGCCTGCAAAGCACCATAGCGCTTACTCACCGCTTTAATTTCGATCGCCGAGGCCATGACTTATCAAATGCTTTGAAAAAAGAGTGCGATTATACCGCCGACGCGGCATGGCAGGGAATCGCCGCCAGTGGTACACACTGTTGCACCAGGTTTTACAGTGCTAACTGTCTGGGCCAGTCAGGTAATCAACAGTGATCTGCCATTTCGCCCGCACTCAAAATGGCTCTGCAGCAGCATTCCACGCGCTGGATCCATACTGACCCAGTAATTTGCATGGCCGGGGAGGAAGGAGGGCCGGAACAGTCCATGTTGCAATTTATGCACACTACGCGATCAGGGACACAATACGAAACTCAAAGCTGCCACACAGCCACGAGGCATGGCTTGTTACCGCCGCCCAAAAGCACAAAGCCCAGCTCGTTTGAGCTGGGCTTCGAATGGGGAGTCTGGCAGTGTCCTACTTTCACATGGCGAATGCCACACTATCATCGGCGCTAAGGCGTTTCACGGTCCTGTTCGGGATGGGAAGGCGTGGGACCACCTCGCTATGGCCACCAGACATAAACTGTCAACAAACTCGAAGAAGCTTTGTCATCCAGACATCGTCTGAATCACTGAATTAATTAGATTGGGTCTTTGATCGCGTCGCACATTCACTATCCATTCGGCCTCGGTTTCCCAAGCCACTCAAATGATAGGATCAAGCCTCACGAGCAATTAGTATCGGTTAGCTTAACGCCTCACAGCGCTTCCACACCCGACCTATCAACGTCCTGGTCTCGAACGACTCTTCAGGAGGGTCTAGCCCTCAGGGAAGTCTCATCTTCAGGCGAGTTTCGCGCTTAGATGCTTTCAGCGCTTATCTCTTCCGAACTTAGCTACCCGGCAATGCCACTGGCGTGACAACCGGTACACCAGAGGTTCGTCCACTCCGGTCCTCTCGTACTAGGAGCAGCCCCCGTCAAACTTCCAACGCCCACTGCAGATAGGGACCAAACTGTCTCACGACGTTTTGAACCCAGCTCACGTACCACTTTAAATGGCGAACAGCCATACCCTTGGGACCGGCTACAGCCCCAGGATGTGATGAGCCGACATCGAGGTGCCAAACACCGCCGTCGATGTGAACTCTTGGGCGGTATCAGCCTGTTATCCCCGGAGTACCTTTTATCCGTTGAGCGATGGCCCTTCCATTCAGAACCACCGGATCACTATGTCCTGCTTTCGCACCTGCTCGACTTGTCGGTCTCGCAGTTAAGCTACCTTTTGCCATTGCACTATCAGCACGATTTCCGACCGTACCTAGGTAACCTTCGAACTCCTCCGTTACACTTTGGGAGGAGACCGCCCCAGTCAAACTGCCTACCATGCACTGTCCCCGATCCGGATAACGGACCAAGGTTAGAACCTCAAAGGGGTCAGGGTGGTATTTCAAGGTCGGCTCCACAGGAACTAGCGTCCCTGCTTCAAAGCCTCCCACCTATCCTACACAAACCACTTCAAAGTCCAATGCAAAGCTACAGTAAAGGTTCACGGGGTCTTTCCGTCTAGCAGCGGGGAGATTGCATCTTCACAAACACTTCAACTTCGCTGAGTCTCAGGAGGAGACAGTGTGGCCATCGTTACGCCATTCGTGCGGGTCGGAACTTACCCGACAAGGAATTTCGCTACCTTAGGACCGTTATAGTTACGGCCGCCGTTTACTGGGGCTTCGATCAAGAGCTTGCACCCCATCACTTAACCTTCCAGCACCGGGCAGGCGTCACACCGTATACGTCCACTTTCGTGTTGGCACAGTGCTGTGTTTTTGATAAACAGTCGCAGCCACCGATTCTCTGCGACCTGTCGTAGCTCCCACCGCAGGGTGTTCACCACAACAGGCATACCTTCTCCCGAAGTTACGGTATCAATTTGCCGAGTTCCTTCTCCTGAGTTCTCTCAAGCGCCTTAGAATTCTCATCCTGCCCACCTGTGTCGGTTTGCGGTACGGTTCTTGTGTAGCTGAAGCTTAGTGGCTTTTCCTGGAAGCGTGGTATCAGTCACTTCAGGTCCGTAGACCCTCGTTATCACTTCTCGGCGTTAAAGAAGGGCGGATTTGCCTACCCTTCACGCCTACCGGCTTGAACGACCTATTCCAACAGGCCGCTGACCTAACCTTCTCCGTCCCCACATCGCACTACACAAAAGTACGGGAATTTTAACCCGTTTCCCATCGACTACGCTTTTCAGCCTCGCCTTAGGGGCCGACTCACCCTACGCCGATGAACGTTGCGTAGGAAACCTTGGGCTTTCGGCGAGCGGGCTTTTCACCCGCTTTATCGCTACTCATGTCAGCATTCGCACTTCTGATATCTCCAGCATCCCTTACGAGACACCTTCACAGACCTACAGAACGCTCCCCTACCATCTGCACTTACGTGCAAATCCGCAGCTTCGGTTATCAGTTTGAGCCCCGTTACATCTTCCGCGCAGGACGACTCGACCAGTGAGCTATTACGCTTTCTTTAAATGATGGCTGCTTCTAAGCCAACATCCTGGCTGTCTGGGCCTTCCCACTTCGTTTACCACTTAACTGATCATTTGGGACCTTAGCTGGCGGTCTGGGTTGTTTCCCTCTTGACGATGGACGTTAGCACCCACCGTCTGTCTCCCATGCTCGCACTTTCCGGTATTCAGAGTTTGCCATGGTTTGGTAAATCGCAATGACCCCCTAGCCATAACAGTGCTTTACCCCCGGAAGTGATACATGAGGCACTACCTAAATAGTTTTCGGGGAGAACCAGCTATCTCCGAGTTTGTTTAGCCTTTCACCCCTATCCACAGCTCATCCCCTAGTTTTGCAACACTAGTGGGTTCGGACCTCCAGTGCGTGTTACCGCACCTTCATCCTGGCCATGGATAGATCACTCGGTTTCGGGTCTACGCCCAGCAACTAAGACGCCCTGTTCGGACTCGGTTTCCCTACGCCTCCCCTATGCGGTTAAGCTTGCTACTGAACGTAAGTCGCTGACCCATTATACAAAAGGTACGCAGTCACCCCTTGCGAGGCTCCCACTGTTTGTATGCATCCGGTTTCAGGTTCTATTTCACTCCCCTCCCGGGGTTCTTTTCGCCTTTCCCTCACGGTACTGGTTCACTATCGGTCGATCACGAGTATTTAGCCTTGGAGGATGGTCCCCCCATCTTCAGACAGGATTTCGCGTGTCCCGCCCTACTTTTCGTATGCTCAGTACCAAGAATGAAATTTCGTGTACGGGGCTATCACCCACTATGGCGGACATTTCCAGGTCCTTCCACTATCTCAATCTCTATCACATACAGGCTATTCCGCGTTCGCTCGCCACTACTGACGGAATCTCGGTTGATTTCTTTTCCTCGAGTTACTTAGATGTTTCAGTTCACTCGGTTCGCTTCCACGTACCTATGTATTCAGTACGGGATACCCTTGCGGGTGGGTTTCCCCATTCGGATATCGCGGGATCAAAGCTCTATTGCCAGCTCCCCCGCGCTTTTCGCAGGCTTACACGTCCTTCATCGCCTGTGATCGCCAAGGCATCCACCAGATGCACTTAGTCGCTTGACCCTATCATTTCAGTAACCTGAGTTACCAATCCGACAGGATTGTGTTTGTGCGACATGTCACACCGCCCCTTTTGGTATGGCGACATGACATTAGATACAATCAAATTCCCAAGATGACGATTTGTCCCACTTGCAGAATTAACTGCAGGTGTTTCATCTCGCCGTCTAATTAATTCGGCTTCTTCAGTTTGTTAAAGATCGGGCATTGTCTACACAACGCAAACAAAAATCCACGCAGCAATCAATCATGCTGTGTGCGCTTTTGTTTGCACTGTAAGGTGGTGGTGGAGGATGACGGGATCGAACCGACGACCCCCTGCTTGCAAAGCAGGTGCTCTCCCAACTGAGCTAATCCCCCTCTAAACCCGAAATACCGCGTTACATCGCTCCTCGTGTACATGATGTACACGTCGTCGCGCTGCGCCTTGTCTTTCGGCTTTATCTTTTTGTCCCAGATAGCATCTGAAACAAAAATGGATTATCCGTAGTGCTGTCTACAGCACCCAGATAAAAACTGGTGGGTCTGGAAGGACTCGAACCTTCGACCCCTGCGTTATCAACACAGTGCTCTAACCAGCTGAGCTACAAACCCAGTTGACGCTTACACCGCAGTTTTGCGTCTGCGATGTTCTTTCGATCAAAATCGCGTCAATCAAGGCGTGGACCGACGTCGTGTACTTCTTGTACACGAGGAGGTTCGCAACGCTGAGTGACGATGATTTTCATCGAAAGCTTTGCCCTCTTTCAGAACAACCGATAGGTTGTGAGTACTCGACGATCGCCTTCTCTAGAAAGGAGGTGATCCAGCCGCAGGTTCCCCTACGGCTACCTTGTTACGACTTCACCCCAGTCATGAATCCCACCGTGGTAAGCGGCCTCCTTACGGTTAGCCTACCCACTTCTGGTGAAACTCACTCCCATGGTGTGACGGGCGGTGTGTACAAGACCCGGGAACGTATTCACCGCAGCATGCTGATCTGCGATTACTAGCGATTCCGACTTCACGCACTCGAGTTGCAGAGTGCGATCCGGACTACGATCGGTTTTATGAGATTGGCTCCACCTCGCGGCTTGGCTACCCTCTGTACCGACCATTGTATGACGTGTGAAGCCCTGGTCATAAGGGCCATGAGGACTTGACGTCATCCCCACCTTCCTCCGGTTTGTCACCGGCAGTCCCATTAGAGTGCTCAACTGAATGGTAGCAACTAATGGCAAGGGTTGCGCTCGTTGCGGGACTTAACCCAACATCTCACGACACGAGCTGACGACAGCCATGCAGCACCTGTGTTACAGCTCCCTTTCGGGCACCAATCCATCTCTGGAAAGTTCTGTACATGTCAAGACCAGGTAAGGTTTTTCGCGTTGCATCGAATTAATCCACATCATCCACCGCTTGTGCGGGTCCCCGTCAATTCCTTTGAGTTTTAACCTTGCGGCCGTACTCCCCAGGCGGTCAACTTCTCGCGTTAGCTACGCTACCAAGGATTCAAACCCCCAACAGCTAGTTGACATCGTTTAGGGCGTGGACTACCAGGGTATCTAATCCTGTTTGCTCCCCACGCTTTCGTGCATGAGCGTCAGTGTCATCCCAGGGGGCTGCCTTCGCCATCGGTATTCCTCCGCATCTCTACGCATTTCACTGCTACACGCGGAATTCTACCCCCCTCTGACGCACTCTAGCTGTGCAGTCTCCAATGCAGTTCCCAGGTTAAGCCCGGGGCTTTCACATCAGACTTACACAACCGCCTGCGCACGCTTTACGCCCAGTAATTCCGATTAACGCTTGCACCCTACGTATTACCGCGGCTGCTGGCACGTAGTTAGCCGGTGCTTATTCTTCAGGTACTGTCATCCCCCAGCGATATTAGCGCTAGGGATTTCCTCCCTGACAAAAGTCCTTTACAACCCGAAGGCCTTCTTCAGACACGCGGCATGGCTGGATCAGGCTTGCGCCCATTGTCCAAAATTCCCCACTGCTGCCTCCCGTAGGAGTCTGGGCCGTGTCTCAGTCCCAGTGTGGCGGATCATCCTCTCAGACCCGCTACTGATCGATGCCTTGGTGAGCCTTTACCTCACCAACTAGCTAATCAGACGTCGGCCGCTCGAATAGCGCAAGGTCTTGCGATCCCCTGCTTTCCTTCTCAAAGCGTATGCGGTATTAGCTATCCTTTCGGATAGTTATCCCCCACTACTCGGCACGTTCCGACGCATTACTCACCCGTTCGCCACTCGTCAGCGGAGCAAGCTCCCTGTTACCGTTCGACTTGCATGTGTAAAGCATGCCGCCAGCGTTCAATCTGAGCCAGGATCAAACTCTTCAGTTCAATCTCATAGCAAATTTCTGGCACGCAAGATCAAAGAATAAACAAGTACTTCTTGGTCTGTTTACTTTCTCTCTCGCAGTGCAAGTATTTGGCTTTCGCCAAGCACTCACACCTATCGGTTATTCTGTTTTTTAAAGAGCGGTGCAGGTCGCTGCGTTTCGTTTCCGTCGCTGCGTTGTCTGCTGAGGAGGCGAACTATACCGCCCTGCCCCACCCTCGTCAACACTTTGTGCGAAGAAATCTGTAATATTTGCAAATTGAAAATTCAAGTCATTGATTTTAAAAAAACAACCAATCTCACGCGCGAAAGAGCATGGTACAAGATATGGCCGTCCTGGCTTTTGCTCATGATAATGGCGGCTTCCTAACCTTGCCCTAGCCGCCATCATGTCTGCTCCCACCTGGATTTTTGATCTCGACGACACGCTGCATCAGGCTAGCCTGGGCATCTTTGCCCAGATCAGTCGCATGATGAACCTGTATATGGAGCGGCATCTGGATATGTCGGCGGAGGAGGCCCGACAGTTGAGACTGCACTACTGGCATCGTTATGGTGCCACCCTGCAGGGACTGATGCGTCACCATGCTGTGGATGCCGGACATTTCCTGCAGGAGACCCACGTGCTGGATGAGCTGTATCGCTGGCTGGTATGGGAACCATCACTGGCAGCTACCCTGAAAGCACTGCCTGGCCGCAAGATTGTGCTGTCCAACGGACCGCAACACTATATAGAAGGTCTGCTGCAAAAAATGGATATCCGCCGGCAGTTTACCGCCTGCTATGGCATGGAAAAAATGCACTTCCACCCAAAGCCTGACCGGCGCGGCTTTCGCTCTATGCTGCAGGCAGAGCGGCTTGATCCGGCGCACTGCATCATGGTGGAGGATTCTCTACCCAATCTGTACGCAGCAAAATCTCTGGGGATGCGTACGGTGTGGATAAGCCGCCAGAGCCGCAAACCGGCTTTTGTCGATGTGCGGGTCAATAAACTGAGCCAGCTACTGCGGCAGCGCTGGTAGCCATTGCCGCAGCAATCCTTACTGACTTACCAGCGACCTTCAAAGAAAAAGCGACGATAGCGCTCCACCCAGGATGCGATGTGGTGACCGTTGCCCTCCAGCCACTGCGGGTTGTAGTAACTGTTGAGGTAGCGGTTGCCATCGTCGCAGATCAGCGTGACCACCGAGCCGTGCCGGCCATTACGTACCATGTCGCTGACCAGTTCACACACACCGAACAGATTGGTGCCGGTAGAACCACCACACTTACGCCCCATCACTTCTTCCAGGAAATGAATGGCAGCATAGCTGGCCACATTGGGTACGCGGATGACCTTGTCGATAACGGTGGGGATGAAAGATGGTTCGACCCGCGGACGACCGATGCCCTCCACGCCGGAACCACCTTCGCAGCGGCAGTCGGCGTTACCACTGTAATAGCTGTCGTAGAACACCGAGTTTTCCGGGTCGACAACGCAGATCTGCGTCGACAGTTTCTGATAGCGCACATAGCGGCCAAAGGTTGCTGATGTACCGCCGGTTCCTGCACCACAGACAATCCACTCCGGCACCGGGTTCGGTTCCAGTTCCATCTGCTTGAAGATGGTGTCGGCAATATTATTGTTACCACGCCAGTCTGTGGCACGTTCGGCATAGGTGAACTGGTCCATGTAGTGGCCATTCAGTTCTTGTGCCAGGCGACGGGATTCTTCATAGATGGTGGCCGGATCATCCACCAGATGACAGCGTCCACCGTAAAATTCGATGGCGCGGATTTTCTCTGCCGACGTGCCGCGTGGCATGACCGCGATGAAGGGCAGGCCCAGCAAGCGTGCAAAGTAGGCTTCCGAAACAGCGGTGCTGCCACTGGAAGCTTCGATGATGGTGGTGTTGTAGCGTATCCAGCCATTGCACAGGCCATACAGAAAGAGCGAACGCGCCAGGCGGTGCTTCAGGCTGCCGGTCGGGTGGGTGGACTCATCCTTGAAATACAACTGGATCTGCGGCAAGGCAGGAATCTGCAGTGGTATCAGGTGTGTGTCGCTGGAACGGTTGAAATCTGCTTCGATCTTGCGGATGGCTGTGCTGGCCCAATTGCCCATTTTTATCTCCTGAATGCATAAATTTAGAATACATTATTCTATTGCACGGAAATAAAAAAGCGCCTCCACGAGGAGGCGCTTTCTTGCGGCAAAACAAGTTGCTTAGAACTTGGTACCGATACCCAGACCAACAACCAGCGGGTCGATCTTCAGGGTGCCAACTTGAGTGCCGTTGGAAGCCAGGCTCACGTCGGTCTTCATCCAGATCTTTTTCACGTCAACGTTGACGAAGAAGCTCTTGCTGATCGGGAAGTCAGCACCGATTTGCAGGGCCGGACCGTAGCTGTTCTTCTTCACTTTCAGATCAGCATTCACGCCCAGGTTGGCAGCATTCAGACCGGTATTGTAAAAACGGGTGTAGTTGATACCAGCACCTACGTACGGACGGAATACGCTGCTATCCGGGGAGAAGTGGTATTGCACGGTCAGGGTCGGCGGCAGGGTGGATACCTTGCCCAGGCTCTGGTCACCAGTACCGGCGTTAGCGGTCACTTCGTGACGGCTGGTACCCAGAATCAGCTCAGCGCCGATGTTGTTGGTGATCATGTAGGTGAAGTCCAGTTCCGGAACGGTGTCGTCTTTTGCGTCGACACTCTTCAGGCCCAGGGAATTACCCAGAGCAGCGTTGCTCCAGGAAGAGGACGGATTCACGTTGATCACGCGGAAACGCGCGATGATGTCGCCTTGAGCGGCGAAGGCGCTAGCGGAAATCAGACCGATGGCCGCAGCCAGAGCAAGCTTTTTCATTTGTATTCTCCAAGAGTGTAGGCAAGTTCACGGTCTTGGGCTTCTACCGTAATTGACTTTCTAATAGGTCGGCAGTAGCTTGCGACGTTCATAGCGGAGGTTATCCAAACCTTCCGGTCAAAACTTTGCTTAAGATCATGAAACAGTCATGAAATATGCCGACCTGCGGGACTTTGTTGCTCAACTGGAACAGCAAGGCGAATTGAAAAGAATCGATGTACCGGTATCGCCACATCTGGAAATGACCGAAATCGGCGACCGGGTACTGAAAGCCGGTGGCCCGGCCCTGCTGTTCACGCAAGCCCGGCACGATACACAGTCCTATTCGATTCCGGTACTGGCCAATCTGTTTGGTACACCGACGCGCGTTGCCATGGGCATGGGTGCCAGTGACGTCATGCAGTTGCGAGAAATCGGCAAGACCTTGGCTTATCTGAAAGAGCCGGAACCGCCAAAGGGGCTGCGTGAGGCCTGGGACAAGCTGCCCTTGCTCAAGCAGGTATTGTCCATGGCACCCAAGGTGGTCAGCAAGGCGCCTTGCCAGCAGATTGTGTGGGAGGGTGACGAGGTTGATCTGTCGCGCCTGCCCATCCAGCATTGCTGGCCGGGCGATGTGGCGCCGCTGATTACCTGGGGCCTGACGGTAACCCGCGGCCCGAACAAGAAGCGACAGAACCTGGGCATCTACCGCCAGCAGGTGATCGGCAAAAACCGCGTCATCATGCGCTGGCTGGCGCATCGTGGCGGTGCGCTGGATTACCGCGAGTTCCGCCAGCAGAACCCGGACAAGCCCTACCCGGTGGCCGTGGTGCTGGGCTGCGACCCGGCGACCATTCTGGGCGCTGTCACTCCGGTGCCGGATACCTTGTCCGAATACCAGTTTGCCGGCTTGCTGCGCGGCAGCCGTACCGAGCTGGTGAAATGCATCGGCTCTGACCTGCAAGTACCGGCACGGGCCGAGATTGTACTGGAAGGCCATATCCATCCCGATGACATGGCGCTGGAAGGCCCGTATGGCGACCATACCGGTTATTACAATGAGCAGGACTACTTCCCGGTATTCACCATCGACCGCATCACCATGCGCGAAAATCCCATCTATCACAGCACCTATACCGGCAAACCACCGGATGAGCCTGCGGTACTGGGCGTGGCACTGAACGAAGTATTCGTGCCCATCCTGCAAAAGCAGTTTCCGGAAATTGTCGATTTCTACTTGCCGCCGGAAGGCTGCAGCTATCGCATGGCGGTCATCAGTATCAAGAAACAATATCCCGGCCATGCCAAGCGCGTGATGATGGGTTGCTGGAGCTTCCTGCGCCAGTTCATGTACACCAAGTTCATCATCGTGGTGGATGACGATGTGGACTGCCGTGACTGGAAGGAAGTGATGTGGGCAATCACCACCCGCATGGACCCGGTACGCGACACCACGCTGATCGAACACACGCCGATCGACTATCTGGACTTCGCCAGCCCGGTATCCGGACTTGGCGGCAAGATGGGACTGGATGCCACCAACAAGATGCCTGGCGAAACCAGTCGCGAATGGGGTGTGCCCATCGTGATGGATGACAGCATCAAGCAGAAGATTGATGTTTTATGGGCGCAACTGGGACTTTAAATGGACTGTCATCCCGGCTTGCTTACTGTCAGCCGGGAATGCCTGTTATCATCGCCGCGTCATTTAGTTACTGGAGTCATCATGTCTGATCTGCACAACCCCAATTCCGCCCAGCGCCTGAAGCGCCTGAACCATCGCCAGCGCAAGAAAATGCGTGTGGGCGAATACCGCGAGCTGGGTTTTCACCTGATCGCCACCATTGCCGCAGGTGTGGATGCAGATGCCCTGCTGGACGACTGGCTGAACTGCATTGATGAAGCTGCCATTAGCTTCGGTGGTCATTTTGATGGTAATGAAAGACTGGAAGGCGTGGTATTCCCGGTGGGCGAAGTTGCCATTACCGAAGAAATCCGCGCCAAGCTGGTTGCCTGGCTGCAAGCACGCAGTGAAGTATCCAATGTGGAAGCTGGCGAGCTGATCGACCTGTGGCACACGGTGTAAGCACACTGTGCCATACAAAAAACCGGCCTGGTGCCGGTTTTTTTACGTCTGCATATCATTGAAGACAAAGTCAGGACAGCTTGCGGAATACCCGGTACCCCACATACAGCCAGGTTTCCCGTGCCAGGAATTTCACCTTGTTGCTCCAGCTGACATAGCGGCTGGATTCGGTCGGTGCCGGTGCGGCGGCCATGCCCAGATCATGGGCCATCAGCACGGCACGGCGCATGTGCAGCGGGTCGCTCACAAGCAAGAATGAGCGGATGCCAAAGGGCGATGCCAGCTTGTGGGCGTTTTCCAGATTCTGCCAGGTGGTGCGCGATTCGTTTTCCGCCAGCATGGCCGTCATCGGCACGCCCTGGCGCAGGGCAAATTCACGACCGACATCGGCCTCGGTAGGATAGCCGGGCTCCGGCGTGCCGCCGGTAAACACAATCCAGCGCACCCTGCCCTGCTTGTACAGCGTCACTGCATGGTTGATGCGTTCACGCAGTACCGGTGAGGGTTTGCTGCCCCAAGCCGCGGCGCCCAACACCAGGGCGGCATCGGCAGGTTCGGTGGCGGGCTGGTCTGCGTAACGTGCGATGCCCCAGGCCATATAGCCAAAGCCGAGCAGCACCAACAGCACGGCCAGCAGAAAACCTTTGAGCATCAGACGCAAATAAAGCATGAAGCAGTGGCGGCAGCGGGAAATAAAACCTGATTGTAACCCCGTTGTCCTGCGGATGGCAGCCGTTGGCGTCAGAGGGCATGGTCATGCTGCGCCGGATGAACGTGGCAAGAACCGCCCTGCTGCTTACTTTTCCAGCTCCCAGATGGCGGCCTGCAGTGACTCCATGCGCTGACTCAGTGCCAGCTGGGCGTCCGCCAGTGCCTGGTTATAGATATCGCGGCCAATCTGCTGAGCGACAAATTCCAGCAGGAACTGGGCATCAAAACTGCCGATTTCAAGTTGCAACTGGCTGGACAAATAAGACTGCAGGGCAGGTGCCAGTTGTTGCAATTGTTGCGGGCTGAGCGTGACGTGCGCGGTCATGGGGTGAATCCCGGGTTGCAGGCCCCGCATTGTGCCTTGCAGGAAGATGGCTGCAAAGCAATTGTTCTACGCCCTTGACTCAATTTCAGCGCAAGAGGATGCGACCCAGATCGACCAGGCCTTGCAGGCAGAGCCTGCCACCTTGCTGCTGCAAATGCTGGCCGGAACGGTAGCAGGCACACTCGGCCAACAGCGGTGGCAGCGGCTCCTGACCCAGTTGTAACTGAAGCTGGCCATTGTCGTGCAACAAGGTGATGGCATCGGCGGTGGCACGCCGGGCCAGCCGGGCCAGTTTGTCACCGGCAGGGGCCGGGCTGCTAAGCACCCGGCCGGAATGGAAGAAGCCAGCGCGCAGGACTTCTTGCTGACTGCGGCCATGTGCCGTCAGGCAGGCCAGCCAGCGCGGACTGACTTCCAGCCACCAGATCAGGGCTTGTATCATGATGAACTCCATTGTGCACTGCACAATATTTTATACATCGCCAGCCGCTGCGAGACAAGCAGTAAAAAAAATGGCCGGGTATTTACCCGGCCAACACAGGAAAGTCGGTACCGGACAAGTACCGACAGCAGAACACCGTTAAGACAACCAGCGCGGCTGGGTCAATGCTTCGGGCAGCAGGGCTTCGTCCAGCTGGGCGCGCTGCATCAGCCCGCGTTCCAGCACGATATCGTAGACACTGCCACCGGTGGCGTGCGCCTCGGCAGCCACAGCGGTGGCGGCGGCGTAGCCGATGATGGGGTTGAGTGCGGTCACCAGGCCGATGGAGTTCAGTACATCAGCACGCAGCTTGGCCTCATTGGCGGTAATGCCCTTCACGCAGTGCTCGGTCAGCGTGCTGCAGGCGTTGGCCAGATGGCGCACGCTGCGGAACATGCTGTAGGCGATGACCGGCTCGAAGGCATTCAGCTGCAACTGGCCGCCTTCTGCCGCCATGGTGATGGTCATGTCGTTGCCGATCACTTCAAAAGCCACCTGGTTGACCACTTCCGGAATCACCGGATTGACCTTGCCCGGCATGATGGACGAACCGGCCTGACGCGCAGGCAGATTGATGTCGCCAATACCGGCACGCGGGCCGGAGGACAGCAGGCGCAAGTCATTGCAGGTTTTGGACAGTTTGACCGCCACGCGCTTGAGCACGCCGGAGAGTTGGACGAAAGCGCCGCAGTCCTGGGTGGCTTCGATCAGATTGGGGGCCGTCATCAGCTTGAGGCCGGTGAGTTCCGACAGATGCAGGCACACCAGACGGGCATACTCCGGATGGGCGGTAATGCCGGTGCCGATGGCGGTAGCACCCAGATTGATTTCCAGCATCAGCGCACGCGCTTCGCTCAGGCGTTGTTCGTCTTCACCCAGCATCACGGCGTAGGTCTGGAACTCCTGACCCAGCGTCATCGGTACGGCATCCTGCAATTGGGTACGGCCCATTTTCAGGATGTTCTTGAATTCTTCCGCCTTGGCCGCAAAGGCTTCGCGCAGCACGAACATGGTGCGTTGCAGACGCAGCACACCCCAGTAGGTGGCCAGGCGCAAGGCGGTGGGATACACGTCGTTGGTGCTTTGGCCCATGTTGACGTGTTCGTTGGGGTGCAGCTTGTCGTACTCGCCCTTGCCATGGCCCAGGATTTCCAGCGCGCGATTGGCAATGACTTCGTTGGCATTCATGTTGGTGGAAGTACCGGCCCCACCCTGAATCACATCCACCACAAACTGATCATGCAGCTTGCCTTCCACCAGCTCTTCACAAGCAGCCACGATGGCACGGGTACGCACTTCGTCCAGCAGGCCCAGATCGCGGTTGGCCAGGGCTGCCGCTTTCTTGATTTGCGCCAGGGCGACAATCAGGTCGCCATAGCTGGCAATGGTCTGGCCAGTAATGGGGAAGTTTTCCACGGCACGCAGGGTGTGGACACCCCAGTAGGCGTCAGCCGGAACGGCGCGATCGCCAAGCAGGTCGTGTTCGATACGTGTGGACATGCAGCAGCCTTTGTTGGTGGTCTCCGTCAATACGGAGCGATGGGGGCAGACTGTAGGCTGGCAACGGGGGGATTGGCCAATTCCGATTCGCAATCACATCATGCAAATTTTGCATAACCATGCGAAACAAGGGATGAGAATGCCGGCTGTCAGCCCGACAAGCCCCTCGCTGCCATGCCGCTACAGCAGTGCCTGGGAGCAAACCGGTCAGGGTTGGCGCTGGTAACTGACATCACCCACCTTGAGCAAATGGTACTGGCCATGCTGATAGCGCAGCACGGTAATGCTGCTATTGGGGATATCGCTGTGCTTGGCCTGCCCTGGCAGCAAAACTTCCAGAATGGTGAGAATGGCGCCGCCATGGCTGACCACCAGGACATTACCGCCGCCGGCCACCATGGCCTTGTCCACGATATCCTGCATGGCAGCACGCAACCGGGTGGTGATTTGCGGGTAGGTTTCCGCCCAGCCGCGCGGATCGGCGTCATGGATGGCCTGGGCAATGGCGCTGTCGCTCATCTTGCTGGTGAATTCCGGCCAGTTTCCCCACTGTGGATCAAACTGCATGCCCTGCCTTGCAAATAATGGCGTCCACATTTCGGCATCCGGCCGGCCCTCGAAGCTGCCGTAATTCCACTCGCGCAAGCGCTCGTCTTCTTGTACCGGCAGTTGCTGCTGCCGCCCCTGCGCCAGCACGATGCGGGCAGTGCTGCGTGCGCGTCCGAGGTCGCTGCTATGCACGGCAATGAAGGGAATGGATGCCAGACCACGGCCAGCCGCCTGTGCGCCTGCCACACCGGCGGCAGTCAACGGGGTATCAGACCAGCCCTGTACCTGATTGGTGGTATTGAACATGGTTTTGCCGTGGCGCAACAAATAGATGTCTACCACCGGCTCATTCGCAGCGATTGCCAGATGGCAAAGCAGCAGGCTCACACAGCAAACCAGCCATGACATGAATTTCATTTCATTCCCCTGGGCACGGTTACAGGACGCTGCAGATGTTAGGTAATCGCGTATACCGTGCCAGCAGGCAAGTGCCGAAATGTCATGCGGTTTACTCCGAAACACCATGCACCTACCCCTATGGAGGGCTTTGCCGTCGGAACATTCAGCCTGGTTCAGGCGCTGCGCGCTTGCAGATGACTACACCGGCTGTGCGCTGCTGGCCAGATAGTCCCAGAAGGCATCCAGCTCGGGACGGCTGCGCTTGGTGTCACGGTACAGGCGCACTTCCATGTCCACGCTCCAGCCACTGGGGGCGGCCAATACCAGCTGGCGGGAACGGACTTCACGCTGCACCGAGCTGGTTGGCAAAAACGCCACGCCATGCCCTTCCAGCACCATGTTTTTCAGTCCCTCGGCCATGTCGGTTTCGTAGCGCAGCGACAGGAAGGTGGGTTCAGGCGCCGCCTCCAGGATCAGGTCGGTCATCAGGCGGAAGTAGGCATTGCTGGCATAGCCCAGAAACGGCAGCGGCTGTGCGGCTGTGCCTGGCAGGGCGTAACGTGGCGTGTGGTCGGGATTGCTGCGCACATAGGGCCGCAGGGTTTCCACCCCCAGCCGCAGGCCGCTGTAGCGCGGATCACTAAAATCCACCGGCTGTTTGGGGTGGTGATAACACATCAGCAGATCGCAGCCACCCTCCACGAAAGCCAGCAAGGCATCGTGCACATTGCTGGCCTGCAGGCGGCAGGATAGCGGGCCAAAACCCTGCTCCATGCGGGTCAGCCATTTGGGAAAGAAGGAAAAAGACAGGGTATGCGGTACGGCCAGGCTCAGCGTGCCGGCCGGCAAGGGTTGCAAACCGCGTAACTGGGCGCGGGTGCTGTTGATTTGCGCCAGCATCTGTACCGCCTGTTCGCGCAGCAACTCGCCAGCCGCCGTCAGTCGGGTGGGATAGGTGGTGCGGTCGATCAGGTCGGCGCCGAACCAGCTTTCCAACGACTTGATACGCCGGGAAAAGGCCGGCTGCGTGAGGTGGCGGATCTCGGCAGAACGGGTAAAGCTGCCGGTATCGGCCAGCACCAGAAAATCTTCCAGCCAGCGGGTTTCCATTGACCGACTCTCCCCTATTGCATGACATGATTTGTTTTTTTAAATCAGCCAACTAATCAGACAATTCCCGGTCAATTCAGGCTGAATTTGATATTTTACAAGGTTGTACTGCGCATTGCCCCTACAATGCTGCAAAACCGAAAACTGTCTGACAATGAGAATCACACACACTATCTGGCGTGGCGTGCTGGGCCTGTTGCCCGGTGAAATTGCCAGCAACGAAACCGGCTGGCTGCTCAGCCCCCATCAACACATGCCCTTGCTGCAACAGCGCCGCGCGCTGATGCTGATCAATCGCGTACGCTTGTTTGCCTTGTTGTTTGCCCTGCTCACGCCCTTGTGGATTGTGGTGGACGTGCTGACCTTGCCTGCCGCGCTGTGGGAACGGTTGGTCACCATGCGCCTGCTGGCCACCGTGGCCTTTGCCGCCCTGGTGATGTGGTGTCCGCATGATGGCCGTCTGTTGCGGGCCTACCAGGGGATGGCTACCTTGTTTGCCATTCCCACGCTGTTTTACATCGGTTCGCACTTGTTGCTGACCCAGCATCATCTGGAGGGTATTTCAGCCGCCATTGGCACCGGCTATGCATTTTTGCCCTTTGTGCTGCTGGCCGCTTTTGCCATTTTTCCGCTGACTTTGCTGGAAAACCTCGCTTTTGTCATGCCGGTATTGCTGGCCTATGCGCTGGCCTGGGTCATGGACTGGTCGGTTGCCAGCTGGCCCTCGTTTGGCGGGGAGTTCTGGCTGCTGTCCTTGCTGGCCGGGGTATCGGCGCTGGCCGGCATCAGCCAGTTGGCCTTCATCATTGCGCTGGTGGGACAAACCATCCGCGACCCGCTGACCACGGCTTTCTCGCGCCGCAGCGGCATCGAAATGCTGGAACTGCAACTGGTGAATGCGGAAAGAAACCAGCTGCCGCTGGCCATTGCCTTCATCGACATGGATCACTTCAAAAGCATCAATGATGTGTTTGGCCATGCCGCAGGGGACAAGACCCTGAAGCTGCTGGTGCAGCAAATCCAGCAAAACATGCGCCGTGGCGATGTACTGGTGCGCTGGGGCGGGGAGGAGTTTTTGCTGTTGATGCCCAATACCGACCGGGTGCAGGCGGAGATTGCGCTGGAGCGGCTGCGCCAGCAGGGCCTCGGCCAGCGGCCGGATGGCAGCCCGCTGACGGCAAGTATCGGCCTGGCCGAGCGCCTGGCGGACAAGTGCAATGCGCGCCGCCAGCTGGTGGAGCTGGCCGATGCGCGCATGTACCGTGCCAAGCAGCTGGGGCGCAATCAGGTGGTCAGCCGCTAGGCGGCCCTTGTTTTATCCCTGTTGCAGTACCACCCAGTCCTGGGTTGCCGGAGCGGCGCGGAATTCGTGCACCACCTGCTGCATCAGCGCAAATGCCTGTGCGCCATCCAGCGCGCGGCAGGCCTCATCCAGCTGCTGCATGAAGTGTTGCAGCTCCTCTGCCGGCAGATGGTATTCCTGTGCCCGCAGGATGCGCGGGTGATCGGTGGGCAGTACGTTGTCGCCGATCAGCAGCTCTTCGTACAGCTTCTCACCCGGACGCAGGCCGGAGAAGCGGATTTCGATATCGCCGCCCGGATGCTTGTCGTCACGCACTTCCAGCCCGGACAGATGCACCATGCGCCGCGCCAGTTCGGCAATTTTCACCGGTTCGCCCATGTCCAGTACAAACACGTCCCCGCCCTCGCCCATCGCCCCAGCCTGAATCACCAGCTGGGCTGCTTCCGGAATGGTCATGAAGTAGCGGGTGATGTCCGGGTGAGTAACCGTCACCGGTCCGCCAGCCTTGATCTGCTTCTTGAACAGGGGCACCACCGAACCGGAGCTGCCCAGCACATTGCCAAAACGCACCATGACAAAACGGGTGTTGCTGCCACTGGCATGACGGCCCTGCAAGGTGAGTTCGGCCAGCCGCTTGGTGGCGCCCATCACATTGGTGGGGCGTACCGCCTTGTCGGTGGAAATCAGCACGAAGGTGTCCACGCCGCAGTCTTCTGCCGCACGTGCGGTGGTATCGGTACCAAAGGCATTGTTGACGATGCCGGCCACCGGATTGTGCTCCACCATCGGCACATGCTTGTACGCTGCGGCGTGATACACCGTTTCCACGGCAAAGCTGCGCATGATCTGGCACAGGCGGGCATAGTCGGTGACCGAGCCCAGCAAGGGCGTGCGCGGAATGTCCGGTGCCAGCTGCGACAGTTCCTGATCGATGGCGTAGAGGGCAAATTCCGTCAGTTCGAACAGCACGATGCGCGCCGGATTGTTGCGGGCAATCTGCCGTACCAGCTCGGAACCGATGGAACCACCGGCACCGGTCACCATCACCACCCGGCCCTGGATGTTGCGGGCCAGCAGTTCGGGACGCGGTGGTACCGGGTCGCGGCCCAGCAGGTCTTCGATTTCCACTTCCTTGAGTTCTTCCACCCGCGCTTCGCCCGATACCAGGTCAGCCATGCCGGGCAGACGCTTGATGGGTATGCGCAGGTGTTCCAGCGACTCCAGAATCTCGCGCTGACGGCCACGGCTGACCGAGGGCATGGCCAGCAGGATGCAGCTGGCGGCGGTTTCCTCGATCAGCAGCGGCAAATCTTCCGGCGCATGTACGGTCAGGCCGCGGTAAGTACGCCGCCAGCTTTCCGGATTATCATCGACAAAGGCCATCGGCCGGTATTCCTTGCCTGCCTGCAAGGCCAGCATCAGCTGTACACCCGCCTGACCGGCACCATAGATGATGACGTGTTCACGCGGGGCATCCACTGAATCGATCCGCCGTACCAGGCCGCGCAGCACAAAGCGGCTGCCACCGATATAGGCCATGGCGAACATCCAGAAAATGATGATGGAGGAACGCGGAAACGGCGCAATGCGCGCCATCACGATCACCGCTGTCAGCACCAGCACCGCCAGGCTCACCCCGGTGAACACGGTGTAGACGATCTTGTCGTCCAGATACTTCAGCACCGCGCGGTACAGCCCCAGTTTGACGAAGATGGGAATCACCCACAGCGGCGGCACGATGAAGATCCACAGGTAGGGGTCGAGCTTCGGGTCCCAGTAGCCGCCCAGGCGCAGCACCACGGCGCTCCACAGGGCCAGCGGCAGCAGCAGCGCATCCATCAGCGCCAGCAGGGCCATCTTGTTGTGACGGGAAAAGGTCAGCAGTTTGTCTAGCATGTCGAATCGACTTTCACGGCCATCAGCGCAGCACGATTTTCAGCAAGGTGGCGAAGATGATGCGGATATCTTCCAGCAGGCTGTGGGTTTGCGCATAGCGCACGTAATAGCCCAGCTTCTCCGGCAGGATCTGTTCGATATAAGCGCGCTCCGGGTCAGCCGCGCGGCCCAGGATCTCGTTTTCATCAATCATGCGGATGGAGGCCCAGTCGGTGATGCCGGGGCGTACCGACAGCACGATGTCTTTGACTTCATCCGGGTAGTGCGCCACATACTTGGGCACTTCCGGGCGCGGGCCCACCAGGCTCATGTCGCCGAACAGCACGTCCAGCAATTGCGGCAGTTCATCCAGCTTGCTCTTGCGCAAAAAACGCCCGGCACCGGTGACACGGCTGTCCGCACCCACGGTCAGCTGGCCCTGCACTTCGGTATTCACCTGCATGGTGCGGAATTTGTGGATGCGGAACAGCATGCCGCCCCGCCCTACCCGCACCTGGCGGAAAAACACCGGGCCGGGGGAATCGAGCTTGATCCACAAGGCAACCAGCAGCAGCGGCCCGGCCAGCAGCAGCAGGCCGATGCTGGATGCAATCAGGTCGAACAGGCGCTTGAGCAGTGCCGACCCGGCACCCGGCGGACGGCAGCATGGCGGTAACAAGGCCGGGCCTTCACCCGGCGCTAACGGCTTGCGCTGACTCATGCGCCCAGGATCTCACGCACGGCGGCAATCACGCGGGTCTGATCGTCCTCGGTCATGCGGGTGTACAGCGGCAGGGTGACTTCGGCCTCGAAGGCGGCATCCGCCACCGGGAAGGCGGCACGGTCCAGCTGGTAGCCATCGCACCATACCGGCTGGCGATGCAGCGGAATGAAGTGTACCGAGCAGCCAATGCCCTTTTCCGCCATGCGGACGATAAAGTCATCTCGGCTGATGCCGGCTTCCGGCTTGATGCGTACCGGGTAGAGGTGCCAGGCATGGCGATCCCCGGCATGGGCGGGGCGGGCCGGCAGGATCAAGGGCAGATCGGCCAGTTCGCGGTCGAAACGCTGGGCCATGACTTCGCGCTTTTCGCGGAAGGCGACAATCTTCTTCAACTGGTGGATGCCCATGGCAGCGGCAGTGTCCGGCATATTGTATTTGAAACCGGGGGCGATCACTTCGTAGTACCAGGCCGGGGTCTTGGACACGTAGCGGTCGAAGGCGTCCCGGCTGATGCCATGCAGACGCATGATCTTGCAACGGGCAATGATGTCCTTGTTCTTCGATACCACCATGCCGCCTTCGCCGGTGGTCATGGTTTTGTTGGCGTAGAAGCTGAACACGGTGACGTCCGAATCCAGCGTGCCCACCAGCTTGCCCTTGTAGGTGGTCGGCAGCGCGTGCGCAGCGTCTTCCACCACTTTCAGGCCATGTTCGCGGGCGATGGCGATGATTTCGTCCATCTCGCACGCGAGGCCGGCAAAGTGCACCGGCATGATGGCGCGGGTTTTCGGGGTGATGGCGGCACGGATGGCAGCAGGGCTGATATTGAAAGTGGCCGGGTCCACATCCACCACGACCGGGTCCGCGCCCAGATAGCGCACCACTTCGGCCGTGGCGGTAAAGGTGTAGCTGGGGACAATCACTTCATCACCCGGCTGGATGCCGATGGCTTCCAGCGCCAGATGCAGGCCGGCGGTGGCGGAGTTTACGGCAATCGCTTCCACGCCTTCGCCGATGAAGGCAGCAAAGTCGGCTTCGAACTGCTTGGTCTTGGGGCCGGTGGTCACCCAGCCGGAACGCAGGGCGTCGACCACTTCATTGATTTCGTCTTCACCGATATCCGGCAGGGCAAAGGGCAGGAATTTCTGTTCGCTCATTTTCGTCATCTTCAATAGGCGTCGTTGTTCATGGCTGGCAGCCGACGCATGGTTGCCAGTCGCGTATCCGGTCTTGTCAGCGGCGCTTGGAGCGGCTAACAAAATAGCGTAGCGGCTCTGGGACAAGGCACGCCGCAGCAGCAGTTTTTTTGTCAGCTGCTGTTACTGGCGGGCCAGATTGTCCGTCGCCGGCTTCTCTTTCAGCGCATCCGCCGCGCGCTTGCCCAACTTCTGTGTGGGCAGTTCCACCCAGCGGTTGATGGCCAGCGCCAGATACCAGGTCATCACGGTGGCGGCGGCCACCAGCAGCCACCACGGCAGATTGTACATAGCCAGCACTTCCATCAGCACGTAGCCCGCATTGGAATGACAGACATACCAGGCATAGCTGACCGCGGCCACGCGTGCCAGCCACGGGCTGCTCCACAGCGCCGGGCGCAGCACGCCCAGCACGAACAGGCTGATGCCGATGGCGTAGCTGCCGTACAGCTCGGGCGATGGCCAGTTGGTCACCCACACAAACAGGGCCAAGAGGCCGACAAAATGCAGCACGGTTTCCACGGCACCGGCCTGGCCGGTGAGGTAGAAATAACACCAGCACCCGGCAAACATCAGCGGGAAATAACACACCACCGAGGACAGGAAATACTGGTCATAGGCCCAGAAATGCGCCAGCTGGCCGTGCAGGCCTTGCGCATCCGGGCCACGGCACAGCATGGCCACCAACGGCAGCAGCAGCCAGATGGCCCACTTGATGCGTTTGCCGGTCAGCGCAAACGCCGTACCCAGCAAGGCGTAAAACCACAGTTCCACCTTCAGCGTCCACATCACCGGATCGATATTGCGCCCACCCAGCATGTCCTGAAAGGCAATGCTGACATGGCCGATGACATCGCGCCGGGTGATGTCGAAGTCGTTCTCGGCCAGCCAGGCGGCAATCCACAAGGCAATCAGTGTCACCACCAGCCCGGCCCAGTAGGTGGGGTAGATGCGGAACACCCGCGACACGGCAAAACGCAAGCCACCCATACGGGTGAGCGACAGCGGAATCAGCAGTCCGGAAATCAGCAGGAACAGCCCCACGCCTACCGCGCCCAGATTGAAGGGCAATACAAAAGATGCCCCGGCGTAACCTTCCAGCGGATCCATATTCAGGATGTCGCTGATGCGCTCGCGATGCTGCCAGAAGGTCTGGGTAAAGTGAAACAGGATCACACACAGGATGGCCACGCCGCGCAGGCCATCGGCAAAATCAAAACGGATATGCTGCTTCTTGCTACTCATCCACTACTCACCTGTCTCCCGGTGTTGCATCACGCCGGTCATGGAGGTTAAAACCGCTATTATCCTCGCCGTTAGTACAGGTTTGCACGGTTTTTTGTCTATCTTCTACACTCGCAAACGACTGCTGCAAATCAAACTGCGCCAGATTGGCAGTGAAGATATCCGTCGGAGCAGCCTCGGTGCGCTCACCGCGGCGACGCAGTTTCCTGACCAGCATTTCCACCAGCGTCAGTGGCAGAAACAGCAATACCAGCACGATCCAGCCCACCGCATGCCAATGCGCCAGCAGCTTCAGCCACTCCGGGGCTGGCTGCCCGCCACCGCCATACTTGTCCCAGAAAAACATCGCACCACAGAACAAGCCGAACCAGCCGACCAACAAGCCGGTCTGCAGACGTGGCCACTGCTGCCAGCTGGCCAGCGCATAGGCGGCCAGATACAGCAGCACCTGGGCCAGCCCCCAGCCCAGGCCGTTTTGCAAGGCCATGGCCAGCAACACCATGCTGACAAAAAATACCGCGAGGCAAGTAGCCAGCTTCAGGCCCAGCCGCAGCAGTTTTCCCAGCAGATGCAACATGGCATCAGCCCTGGCGCAGTACGGCTTGCAGGAAGCGCTGCGCCAGCACGCGGTAGTCGTGATGGGCCAGCACATATTGCCGTCCGGCAGCGCCCATGCGGCCGCGCTCGTTGGGCGTGGTGGCCAGCATGCGGCGCACGGCCTCGGCAATGGCGGCCGGGTCTTCCGCGCCTACGCTGAAACCGGCCCCGGCGTCCTTGACCATGTCGTTGCCCGCTTCCACCGAGTGGATCACCGGCTTGCCGGCCATCAGGTAGTCGAACAGCTTGTTGGGATTGATGCCGAAACGGTAGATGGGCAGCTTGCGCCAGCCGATGAACAGGCTGTCCATTTCCGCCAGAAAGGCCGGTACGGCGCGTTTGGGAATGCTGGGCAAAAACTGCACATTGGTCAGGCCCATTGCGGCAGCCTTCTCCACCAGCGCCGCCTTGTCCGGGCCGTCGCCCACCAGCACAAAGCTGGCTGACGTATCTTGCAGCCGGGCGGCGGCTTCCAGCAGGAAGTCCAGCGCATTGGCCAGACCATGGCCACCGGCGTAGCCAATCAGAAAGCGCTTGTCCGCCTTGAGTTTTGCCAGCGCAGCCAGGTGCTCGGCCGGTAGCGGCGTGTCCGCCCCCTGCCACTCGGCGACGTCCACGCCATTGGGCACCACATGATATTTTTCCGCCGCCATGCCGTGCTGCATCATGTAATCGCGCGCGCAGGGCAGCATGGAGATGACGGTATCGGCCTTGCGGTAGCCAAAATCCTCGGCCCACTGCATCAGGCGGATGAAGGGGTGGGAACGCGACATGCCGCCCACTTCCACCGGTGTCAGCGGCCACAGGTCGTGCACTTCATACACCAGCCGCGCCCCGGTCTTCCCGGCAATGAAGGCGGCGGGGATGGTATCCAGCGGGTAGGTAGAGGAGGCAATCACCACGTCCGGCTTCCACTGTTTCAGATAGCGCCCGGACAGGCCCATTACCTTGCCCAGGAAGCTGAAGATGTTGATCACCCGCTTGAGCCCGTTGCCCGGATAGGCCGGGGTCTTGCACCAGGTGTAGCGGATGCCGTCGATGTCTTCGTCCTGATACTTGGAGGACAGCTGCGGATTGGTCTGGCGCAGATGCGAGGTATCTGCCGCCAGCATATTAACTTCGTGGCCGGCCTTGACCCATTCACGCGCCAGGTAATAGGGGCGGAATTCCATGCCGTGGCGCGGGCTGCCGGCATAGTGATTGATATAGAGAATGCGCACGCTGCTGCTTTTCCGGATTTAAGTGTCCGCCGTTCAGAACAGCCCGGCGGCGATATTGATCATCATCGCCAGCACGGTGGTGTTGAACAGGAAGGACAGGATGCAATGCACGGAGCCGATGCGACGCATGGCCCGTGAGCTGAAACTGATGTCTGCCGTCTGGCCCGAGGTGCCGATGACGGCGGCAAAGTAAAAGAAATCGCTGTAATTGGGTTCTTCGTCCCCCGGGAATTCCAGCCCCGGCTTGCCGCAGCGAAACAGCGCCACGTAGTACTGGTGGGCGTAATGCAGGGCGAACATGGTTTGGGTAAACAGCCAGCTGGTGAAGATGGTGAGCACCGACAGGCCGATATGCAGGCCGCGGCTGCCACCGTGCAGGTCTTTCGCTACCGACAGCTCGGCCACGATGGACAGCAGGCAGACAATGGCCGCCAGCACCACCAGCATCAGGATGGCCAGTTCGCCTTCGTCCTGCCGTGCGGCACGGTGGCGGATCTGCTCGGCATCAGCACCGTGCATCATGTGCAGTGCCAACAGCAGGTACAGACCGGCACCTGCGTTCCAGCCAATCACATAGGCGGTGAGCGTGCGCATCGGGGTCAGCATGGTCAGCGCTTGCGCCATGCAGAGGCCAAACACGATGGCCGACAACAGGCGCGGACGTGTGCGCAGGATGTGGATCAGCCGGGCCAGCGGGCCGTGGTGATGACGTTGCGGCTTGTCCATGTCGGTCTTCCTCCAGCGTCCTCAGGAAAGTTGGGCGTACAGGTCCACCAGCTTGCGGCCTTCTGCCGCCCAGCTGTATTTCTGCAGTACCGCCTGCTTGCCCGCCTCGCCCAGTTGACGCATGCGGTCTTCATCCGCCATCAGGCTGTTGATGGCAGATGCAATAGCTTGCGGGTCTTGCGGGTCCACCAGCACGCCGCAGCCGGCGTCATCAACGATTTCGCGCCATACCGGGAAGTCACTGGCAATCACCGGCATGCCGGCCGCCATGTATTCGAACAGCTTGATCGGCAGCGCATCCACATAATTGGGGGTGGGGAACAGCGTTACCAGGCCGATCTTGCTTTGCGCCAGCACCTGGGCCACGCCCTTGCGGTCCAGCACGCCCAGGTCATTCACCCGCGCCCAGCCGGCTTGTGCTTCCAGCCTGGCGCGCAGGTCGCTCTCGCTCCAGATACCCGCCAGATTCAGCCGGGTGGAGGTATCCGGCAGCGCAGCGACGATGGGTTCGATACCGCGAATGCGGCTGATGCCGCCGATATAGCACACCTCGTTCTTGCGGCTGTCCCACGGCGTATCGCGCACCAGCTCTTCCAGAATGGGGAAGTTGCACACATCCAGCACCCGTCCGCCCAATTTGGCAAAACGGTTGCGAATGTGCGGCGTGGACGTCACCACCGCGTCAAAACGTTTGGCTGCCCAGTCTTCCACTGTTTCAAAGCTGCCGGACACCAGGGGACGGATGGCACCGGGAATCCAGTGCTTGGCCAGAATCTGGCGCGGCATGTCTTCGTGCACGTCGTAAATCACCTTGATACCAGCCTGCTTCAAACGCAATGCGGCGGGAATCAGCTCCGGGTCGTGAAAATGCACGATGTCCGGGCGCAGTGCCAGCGCCGCCTGGTATACCCGGCTGGTGGTGCCGGTCATGCGGGCAAAGCGACCGCCGGTCTTGGGGCCGACATCGTGAAAGCGCACGCCCTTGTTGATTTCCTCGCCCAAGCCATCGGCCACGATCAGGCTCACCTCGTGACCGGCAGCAGCCAGCGTGGCGCATTCCTTGACGAAAATGCGGATGTCGTGACGCGGGTGGGCAGAAGTGAGATGGGCTACTTTCATACGGCAGAATCCTTGTGTGCCGCCCCGGACAGCAGGCTGGCATAGAGATCGGCAAAGTGCTGCATATTGCTGTGATGCAGGGCTTTCTGGGCCACCAGCTGGCGGTTGAGCTGCACGGCCTGCGCCAGGCGGGCATTGTCCGCCGCCCAGTCCATGCCGGACAGCAGGCTGTCGCTCAGCCGGGCGATGTCTTCGGCAATCAGGCCGTTGAGGCCGTCGATCACCCACTCGCCATTGGCGGGCAGATTTGACAGCACGGGCAGGCAACCGTGCCCCATGGCTTCCAGCAGGCTGATGCTGGTGGCGTCCGAACGCGGCACGCTGACAAACAGGCGCGATTCCTGATACAGGCCAGCCAATACTGCGGACGAAACAAAACCGGTGAATTCCACCCTTTGCAGTTGCAGGCGGCTGGCCAGCGCTTTCAGGCTGTCGGTGGACTCGCCACTGGCGGCTACGGTGAGGCTCCAGTCCGGGTAACGGCCACTGGCCTCCACCTGCTGCCAGGCATGCAGGATGGCGTCGATGCGGTACAAGGGCTTGTGCAGGCGGCAGGACAGCACCTTGTTGGCCTTGGCCGCGATATCCGGCTGCGCCGGCAGCGCGTCCATGCCGAAATTCAGCACGTCGATACGGCAGTTATCCCCAGCCAGCTGGCGGATTTTCGCTGCCATATATAGCGAATCCGAGGTAATCGCCGTCGCGGCACGCAGATTGGCGCTCACCATCTGGCGCATCAGCCGGTTGCTGTCCGGCAGCAGCAGCACGTCCGAGCCCCAGGCGGTCAGCACCATGGGCACACGACTGCCACTCAGCGCCCGGCGTGCATGCCAGGCCACGCTATTGGCCTGATGCACATGGACAAGATCCGGCTTTATCTGGCTAATCCAGCGGCCCAGTTTTCCGGCGCTGCCCAGTGCCTTCAGGCCGAAGTCCAGCCGCAACTCGCCCTTGAGATTGGCCGGGCGCTTGTCGGCCGGGACTTCGCCATTGCAGGCCAGCCAGATTTCGTCCACATGCGGGGCGATACCGGCCAGGTAACGCCAGGTGTGTACCGAGGCCGAACCGATCAACAACAGCTTCATTGGATATTTTCTTTCTCGATGCGGCGCAGTTCTGCCAATAGCCGGTCCAGTTTGTGCGCCAGCGCGGCGTTGTCGGCCAGAGCAATATTCATCGGCAGGTTCAGCACCGTGGCCGCCAGCCGCTCGCCCTGCGGCGCACTACCGGCCACATAAGCATGGCGGAAAGAACCGGCCGGATGGATCACATCATCAAACCACACGCCGATATTCAGCCCGCTGGCCTGGCTCAGGCGCCGCGCCACGGCGGCCTTGTTGACCTGAGGACAAGACAGCGCAAACGGGTAACGCACCCAGTGGCACGCAGCACCGGCAGGCACGGCCCACTGGGTGATGGACGGCAGTGCCGCCAGTGCCTGTTGGTAACGCTGCGCCAGCGCCTGCTTGTGTGCCAGCGTGGCGGGCAGATGGGCCAATTGGCGGCGCACCAGCACGGTGGACAACAGCGGCATGGCGCGTACCGGATGCGGCATGCCTTGTGTCACTTCGGCATCGGCCGAGCGGTAAATCAGGCCCAGACGGCGGTTGATGGCCATGGTGATGCGACCCAGCAGCGGCCAGCGCGCACTCAGCAGATGGGCCTTGAGTGTGGCCAGCAAGCGCCATTCATCCGCACAGGACAGTTCCGGCCAGTCCTGCTGCGGGGTGGTCATGCCGGGCGGAAAGATGGCCAGGCCGCCGATGCCGCCAGTCAGGTTCTTGGAATATTCAAAACTGAAGAAAGCCCCGTCGTGATAGCTGCCCAGCCATTGGCCATCCAGCTGGCTGGCAAAGCCGTGGGCGGCATCATCGATGAACTTCACTTGCGGATGGGCTGCGCGCAGCGCCTCCGGTACCCGGCACGGCAGGCCGTAATTGTGCGGCACGATGACGGCGCGGGTGGCCGGGCCTATGGCAGCGGCCAGCACGTCCCAGTCAAAGTTCAAACTGTCTGCCGACACATCGACAAAGCGCAGCGTGGCGGACAGTGCCGGAATCTGGTTGGGCACCACCACGCAGGTATAGGCCGGGACAATCACCTCGCCCCCTGCCCCGATTCCGTGTTGCTGCAACAGTACGCGCAGCGCGGCACGGCCGGTGTCGTACAGGCCGATGCGCGCCTCGTCCACGCCAAAGCAGGCTGCCAGCTCGCGCCGCAGCGCGGCACGCTGGAATGCGCGGCCACGCAGCATGCCGGGCAAGGCGGACAGGTAACCGCACAGGCTCAGTGAATTAGCCGTGAGCATGGTCTTGCTCCAGTTGGCGACACAGCCGGAAGACCCAGACCATGTAGATGATGTAATAGATGGAAACCGTCACCGACAGCAGGCGGAATACCTGGTGGGCATTCTCCCCCGCCCAGTACACCACGCCCAGCGAGCCCAGGTTCACCACCACACCCAGCAGGGCAAACAGCAGCGACTGGCGTTGGCGCGACAGCACCATCGGCACCATGAAGCATGGTGCAGCCAGGAACATGCAGAAGAAGGACGGCGTCAGCGTGGCGGCAATCTGGCCGGCATCACGCCATTGTTCGCCAAAGGCAAAGGCAAACAGCGGGCCGCCCCAGGCCATGATGATGAGAAAGGGCACAATCGCCAGTGCCGACAACACCAGCAGCGCCTTTTTCAGCAAGGGCCGCAGGCTGTGGCCCTTGGCATGGGCTTCGGCCAGATCGCGGTACAGCACTTGCGACACGGCCTGTCCCAGCAAGGCGGCGGGCAGCTTCAGCACCCGCACCACCAGGCCGTAATGGCCCATCAGTTCGGCGGTAGCCAGCATGCCCAGCAGTTGCACCATCAAGGAATCCTGCAAGGCCACCACAAAGGCATGCGGGGTGTTGACCAGCGGGAATTCACGATAGCGGCGCAGGATGCGGCCCATGCCACCGGAGCGGGCGGTTCGTAGCCACTGCGGCAGTGCGCGCCAGTCCTGGCGTGCTTGCAGCAGCCAGGAGGCAGTCTGGCCAGCAATCTGCGCCAGCAGCAGGCCGAGCGCGCCCAGCTTGCCAAAGCCTGCTGCCAGTTGCACCGTCACCATGGCGGCGGATTGGCCCATGCGGCCCTGGGCATTGGCGCTGTAACGGCGCTGGCGGTTGTTCCAGTTGGTCCAGATCTGGTTATTGGCCGCCACCCAGATGCCCAGCGGCAGCAAGGGCAGCCAGGGTGCCATGGCCGGGGCATGTAACTGAGCGGCAATCCACGGCCCGGCAGCCAGCAGCGGAATGCTCAGCACCGCCAGCAGCAGGGTGTTGAACAACAGCGCCAGCACCATCAGGCGCATGGCGTCGGCTTCTTCTTCCGGCAGCACCACAGCCATGTCGTAGCGCCAGGTGGCAATCACCACCAGGTTGGACAGCCAGGCGACAAACTGCGTCAGCACGCCAAAATCGGCCGGGCTGTACAGCCGGGTGAGCAGCGGGGTGAACAATACCGGCAGGAACTGCGCCACGGCAGCGCCGCCAGCCAGGGTGGCGACATTGCGGGCAAAGCCGCCCTGCCCCAGCCTGGCCTTGAGTTTGGCCAGCACGCTCAGCCCAGTGCCTTTTTCACCGCAGCGACGATGGCATCCTGCGTGGCTTCATCCAGGAAGGGGTGCATTGGCAGGCTCATCACGCGCTTGCCGGCGGCTTCGGCCAGCGGGAAGCTGCCTTCGCCCTGGCCCAGATGGGCAAAGGCCGGTTGCAGGTGCAGCGGAATCGGGTAATGCACGGCGGTGGGCACGCCCAGTTCCTGCAGGGCTTTCTGCACCGCTTCGCGATTGTCCACCTCGATGGTGTACTGAGCGTAAACGTGGGTATTGCCCGCTCCGATCACCGGCACGCGGGCCACGTTCTGCAGCAGCGCGCTGTAGCGGGCACCAATGCGCTCACGCGCGGCCACTTCGTCGGCAAAGCTGGGCAGCTTGGCCAGCAGCACCGCGGCCTGGATGGTATCCAGACGGCCGTTCAGGCCGATCACCGGGTGGTGGTAGCGACGGTCCTGGCCGTGCACGCGGATTTCACGGATTTTCTTTGCCAGTTCGTCGTCATTGGTAAAGCAGGCACCGCCGTCGCCATAGCAGCCCAGGGGCTTGCTGGGGAAGAAGCTGGTGCAGCCGATGGTGGACAGGTTGCCGGATTTCTTGCCGTGCTGGCTGGCACCAAAGCTTTGTGCGCCGTCTTCGATCACCGCAATGCCGTGCTTCTCGGCAATGGCGTTGATGGCGGTAAAGTCCGCGCACTGGCCGTACAGGCTGACCGGCATGATGGCCTTGGTACGCGGGGTGATGGCGGCCTCCAGCAGCGCCGGGTCCAGGTTGTAGCTGACGGGGTCGATGTCGACAAACACCGGGGTGGCACCCAGCAGGGCAATCATTTCGCCGGTGGCGATGAAGGTAAAGGGCGTGGTGATGACTTCGTCGCCACGGCCCACGCCCAGCGCCATCAGTGCAATCAGCAGCGCCTTGGTGCCGTCACACACACCGATGGCGTGCTTGACGCCGGTGTAGGCGGCCAGTTGCTGTTCGACCTCTTTGACTTCCGGCCCCATGATGTACTGGCCGTGATCCAGCACCGCGTGGATGCGGGCGTCGATGTCGGCTTTCAGATGCTGGTACTGCGCTTTGAGGTCGATGAACTGGATGCTCATGGCTCGATTCCTTGCTGGGGCCGGGCTGCCGTGCGGGCAGCCGTCGGGATTATATGGTTTCAGGCGGTGCAGGCTGGTCCGGTTCAGGCCGGTGTGCAGTGATTGCCGCCAATCTGGTAAAAGCTGTCGCAGGCCGGGCAGGCATGGGTGCCGATGTCATTGGGCAGACGCTCGCCGCAGGCGCACATCCAGCCGATGCGTTTGGCCGGGGTGCCCACCATCAGCGCATAGGCCGGAACGTCGCGGGTTACCACCGCGCCGGCACCGATAAAGGCATATTCGCCCACCTGATGGCCGCAAACGATGGTGGCATTGGCACCGATGGAGGCACCGCGCTTCACCACGGTACGGCGGTATTCATCCTTGCGGCTGACATGGCTGCGCGGATTGTTGACATTGGTGAACACCATGGACGGCCCGCAGAACACGTCGTCTTCCAGCGTGACGGCATCGTAGATGGACACGTTGTTCTGGATCTTGACGTTGTTGCCGATCTCTACGTCATTGCCGACAAACACGTTCTGGCCGAAGGAGCAGCGCTCGCCAATGCTGGCGCCGCCGCAGATATGCACCCAGTGCCAGATGCGGGTGTCGGCACCGATTTGTGCGCCTTCATCAACAATGGCGGTGGGATGTACGGTGTATTGGGTCATGGGCGGGCCTCCGGACGGGGGTCAGAAAAACAGGAAAAAGCCATCGGCAAAATACACCAGGCCAAGCAGGCCGACCGGCAATGCCGCCAGCCACACCGCCTTGCGTTTGAACAGGCCGGCGATGGAGGAAATCAGGATGGCCACTTGCAGGAAAATCACCGCCACGCCAAACGGCTTGCCCTGACGCTGGGCGGCATCGCGCTCGGCTTCCAGACGGCGGGCTTCCTTTTCGATTTCCTTGCGTTCGGCCGCATAGCGGGCAGCCTTGTCGCCCACTTTTTTCAGCTGGGCCAGGTAGTGCTCGCGCTGGGCCGGGCTGGCGGAAACCGGCAGGTTGTCCAGCTCGAACTGCAGTCGTTCACGCTCCACATCATACAGATTGCCCTTGATGCCCTTGGCCTGATAGTAGGCCCACTGGTCCGAGGCCTGGGCCTGGGCGATCACGCTGCGGGTGGAGAAACCACCGCCCTTGAAGGTGGACAAGGTGGCGCACACGGCCAGGATGACGGTGGTGAGCGCCAAATAATTCAGCCAGGGGTCTTTCTTTTCTTCAGCCATGAGTGTGTTTCAGTATTGCGCAATACGAATGATGGGTTGGTGGAGCAAGCGGCCCGCACGGTGCGGGCCGGGGCGGACCTTAGTAATCCAGCGGCAGGCTGATGCGACGGCCATCACGTGCCGACAGATACATGGCAATCAGCAGTTCCAGCGACTTCAGCCCTTCGCGGCCATCGGTTTCCGGCTCGGCCTTGCCCTGCATCACGTTGATCACATTGTCGTAGTACAGCGGGTGACCAAAGCCGTAAACGCTGGTGGTGGCGTAGCTGGCGTTCTTGATTTCGTCGTCCATGGCATGCGGTTCGGCGAATTCCCAGTGCTGGATTTCATTCACCGCCACACCACCCACGCGTACCGAACCCTTTTCGCCCAGGATGGTGATGGAGCCTTCCAGATTCTTCGGGTAGGTGAGCATGGTCACGTTCATGCTGCCCAGCGCGCCGGAACGCCACTTGATGCTGACGGTGCCGGTGTCTTCCACTTCGATGTTGCGTGCCAGCGTGGCGGTGTAGGCCTGCACGCTTTCAACCGGGCCGATCAGCCAGTCCAGCAGGTCCACATAGTGGCTGGCCTGGTTCATGAAGGCACCACCGTCGAATTCCCAGGTGCCGCGCCAGCCGCCCTGGTCGTAATAGCTTTGCGGACGGGTCCAGAACACGTTGACGTTGACCATGTAGATGCGGCCAAAGCGTTTTTCCTGCATCGCGCGCTTGAGCAGTTGCAGGGTGTCGTTACGACGGTTCTGCTTCACCACGAACATGCGCTTGCCGGCCTTGTCGGCGGCTTTCACCATGGCCAGGCCGTCTTCCCAGCGGGTGGCCATCGGCTTTTCCGTCATCACGTGGAAACCGGCCTCGGAACATTCGATGCTTTGCGCCGGGTGCAAGCCGGACGGGGTGGTCAGTACGATGATGTCAGCATTGGTGGAAGCCAGCATGTCGGTGAGATTGCTGTGACCACGGGCGCCGGTGCGCTCTACCGCAGCTTGCAGTGCAGCCGGGTCGATGTCACAGACGTCTACCAGTTCGGCACGGTCTTCATGTTTTTCCAGCGAACCGAAATGGTTGTTGGCAATGCGGCCGCAGCCAACCAGCGCGAAGCGGATCTTGCGGTCGGTAATCGGGGCGTGATGTACGGTTTTCATGGTGTGTTCCGTTCTGTGCTTAAACGGCAAAAGGCGACCACGGGGTCGCCTGCTTGCGTCATGCCGTCAGGGTCAGGCCTTGACGATGTGGTCGGCGGGTTCCAGATACTTGCCACGGCTGTCGACGATCAGCTGGGCATGTTGCTTCAGCAGCGTGTAATCGAACTTGTCATGGTCGGTAGCCAGCAACACGCAGTCGTAGCTGGCAATGGTGGCCGCATCCAGCGCCACGCTGGACAGCTCGAAGTGGTGCTCGCGCATCTTGGGGAATACCGGCACGTGCGGGTCGCTGTAGGATACTTCCGCGCCCAGGTCGCGCAGTTTTTCCATCAGGAACACCGACGGGCTTTCGCGCATGTCGTCCACGTTCTTCTTGTAGGCAATGCCCAGCACCAGCACGCGGCTGCCGTTGATGGCTTTCTTGCGGTTGTTCAGCGCAGCGGCCACTTTCGCGACCACATAATCGGGCATGGCGCTGTTGACTTCACCTGCCAGCTCGATGAAACGGGTGTTCACACCGTATTCACGCGCTTTCCAGGTGAGGTAGAACGGGTCGATCGGGATGCAGTGGCCACCCAGGCCCGGGCCCGGATAGTAGGGCACGAAGCCGAAAGGCTTGGTGGCGGCAGCGCGGATCACTTCGTGAATGTCGATGCCCATCTTGTCGGCCACGATCTTCATTTCGTTGACCAGACCGATATTCACCGCACGGTGGATGTTTTCCAGCAGCTTGGTCATTTCCGCGGCGCGGGTGGAGGATACCGGCACCACCTTGTCGATCACCGCGCTGTACAGCGCCACGCCGATTTCCTGGCAAGCCGGGCTGTAGCCGCCGCATACCTTGGGAATGGTGCGGGTGGTGAAATTGGGGTTGCCCGGATCTTCACGTTCCGGCGAGAACACCAGGAAGGCGTTTTCGCCCACCTTGAAGCCGCGGGATTCCATGCGCGGCAGCAGTTCTTCGTCGGTGGTGCCCGGGTAGGTGGTGGATTCCAGCGATACCAGGTGGCCTTCGCGCAGATAGGGCACCAGGCTGTCCATGGTGTCCAGCACGAAGCTCAGGTCCGGCTCGCGGTATTTGTTCAGCGGGGTCGGCACACACAGAATCAGGGTGTCGGCTTCCGGCGCGCGGGAGAAGTCGGTGGTGGCTTCAAAGCCGCGCTCCAGCGCGGTGGCAATGCTGTCGGCGCTGATATGCTCGATATAGCTCTTGCCGGCCATCAGGGCGTCAACCTTGCTCTGGTCGATGTCAAAGCCCAGTACCTTGTAGCCCACTTCGGCAAAACGCAGCATCAGCGGCAGGCCGACATAGCCCAGGCCGACAATGCCGATGACGGCGGATTTGTCCGCGATACGGTTAAGCAATTGCTGCTTGATCACAATGATAGTCCCAACAAAGTAAAAACCTGCCATGGCTGCATCCGGGCAGCCATGCACTGAATTCGGTAAGGTCTGGCAGTGTGCCTCGCCTGGCTGGCGGGCTTGCTGATCTGGCTCAAACCGCGCTTGTGAAGTTGCAAGCGCAGCATTATACGCCTGCTTGGCAAGCCGCTGGCGTTACCAAACGTGACAACACAGCCGACAGCGCCACGCTCAGCCCGCTCAGATCAGCAGATGCCCGGCACTGCCCTGATTGTTCTGTTTCAGACGATTGACGAACTCGCCAAACTCCAGCCCGAAGCGGCACTCCAGCCGGTCGGCACGCTCTTTCAGCGCCTCCCACTGGGTAAGCGTGGGACTCTGGCGGAAGGCCAGCACCGCCACATTGCCGTGACTGGCCGAGGGCAGTTCCAGCACGCGGCCTTCAAACACTGACAGCAAGCGCTCGACAAAGCTGTGATAGCGCTTGTCGCCACTCCACCAGTTGGTGACAAACACGCCATTGGGGCTGAGCGCACGCTTGCAGTCTTCGAAGAAGTCTTCGGTGGTCAGTTCGTCCACAATCTGCAAGCCATCAAAACCGTCCACCAGAATGGCGTCGGTGGAACCACGGAAAATCTTCACGTAATCGGCACCGTCGGCCTCGATGATTTCAAAGAAATCACCCTCTTCCGGTAGCTTGAAAAAGGCACGTGCCACGGCAATGACCTGCGGGTTGATGTCCACCGCCACGCTGACGGCTTCCGGCAGGTACTCGTCGATGAAGCGGGCAAAGGAACCACCACCCAGGCCGATTTGCAGGATATGGCGCGGGTCGTCATTCCACAGCAGGAAGGCCATCATGGCGCGGCTGTAGGACAACACCAGCTCGGCCGGTTCGTCCATGTCCATCGAGCTCTGGATGGTTTCCGAGCCCAGATGCAAGGAGCGGATATTGCCGGCTTCGGAGATTTCCACTTCCGGCATGTCCTCCACCGCGGCACGCACGCGGCGGCGGAAAGGATGCAAGGCTCTACGCGCCACAGCCACCCTCCTCCTGCTGCGCCGGTTTGCGCGAATCCAGAATGCTGATGGTACGACGCGCCGGTGCGCTGACCGCTTCTTCTCGGTCTTCAAGCGGCATTGGCGGATCGCGGAACTCTTCCTTGTCGAAGGCGGTGTCGCCATTCTCGAAGGGGCTGTCACCGGTTTTCAGGCCGGCAAAGTCGAACAGGCCGGTATCGCACAAATGGGACGGCACCACGTTTTGCAGCGCGCGGAACATGCTCTCCACCCGGCCGGGGAAGCGCTTGTCCCAGTCGTTGACCATCTCCTTCACCACCTGACGCTGCAGATTGGGCTGCGAGCCGCACAGATTGCACGGAATGATGGGGAACTGGCGCAAGTCGGCGTAGCGGATGATGTCCTTTTCGCGGCAATAGGCCAGCGGGCGGATCACCATGTGCTTGCCGTCGTCCGACACCAGCTTGGGCGGCATGGACTTGAGCTTGCCACCGTAGAACATGTTGAGGAACAGCGTGTGCAGGATGTCGTCGCGATGGTGACCCAGCGCAATCTTGGTGGCACCCAGCTCGTCCGCCACGCGGTACAGGATGCCGCGACGCAGGCGCGAGCACAGGCTGCAGGTGGTCTTGCCTTCCGGCACCAGCTTCTTGACGATGGAATAGGTGTCTTCTTCGATGATGCGGTATTCCACCCCGATGGACGCCAGATAGCCGGGCAGCACATCTTCCGGGAAGCCGGGCTGTTTCTGGTCCAGGTTAACGGCGACGATGGAAAAGTCGATGGGGGCGGATTTTTGCAGACCCAGCAGGATGTCCAGCAGGGTGTAGCTGTCCTTGCCGCCGGACAGACACACCATGACCCGGTCACCCTGTTCGATCATGTTGAAATCATTGATGGCATCACCCACGTGGTGACGCAGGCGCTTGGCCAGTTTGTTGCCCTCGAACACGGCCTTTTTGGCCTTGTCGTCGAGCACGGTGTTCTGTTCGGACATGGGGTACGGCTAAGAAATTGAAAAACAGGCGATTTTACTGTTTTTCCCTGCAACAATCCATGCCATTTCCCGGCAAACCGCCCCAAGCCTTACAACACGATGCCGCGTCCGCCATCCACCGCCAGAATCTGACCGGTGACATAGCTGGCATCCAGCAGCAAAAAGGCCACTGCACGGGCAATGTCATCCGGCTGGCCGGTACGCTGCAAGGGAATGGTGGCTTCGATGGCGGCGCGCTCTGCCGCATCGAAAGACGCCTCGCCCTCCGGCCACAGGTTCACCCCCGGCGCTACGCCATTCACCCGCACATCCGGTGCCAGCTCCAGCGCCAGACTGCGAATCAGCTGGGCATGCCCGGCCTTGGCCAGGTTGTACACCACATGGCGCTTCATCGGCCGGTCCACGTGGATGTCTGAGATGCCGACAATGGCACCGCCGTTACGACGCAAGGCCGGGGCCACCGCCTGACTGAGAAACAGCGGGGCCTTGAGGTTGCTGCCCATCAAATCATGCCAGGCCGACTCGTCGATCTGGCCGATTTCGGTAGGGAAAAAACTGGAGGCATTGTTGACCAGACCATCCAGCCGTCCGAACGCGGCAATGGCCTGTGCTGCCAGCTGGCGCACCGCCTGCATGTCCAGCAAATCGGCCTGCAGCAGTACAACCGATTCCGCTCGCTGTGCATTCAGCTCGGCGGCCAAGGCTTCGGCATCCGCTTGCGAACCACGGTAATGCAATACCAGCCGCACCCCGCGCGCATGCAGCAGCCGGGCAATACCAGCCCCTACCCGGCGCGCACCGCCGGTAATCAGTACCACACGCTGTTCATTCACTTGCATCAAGCGCTCTTGCTGTTGCTTCATATCCTGTTCAGCCTTTCCTGCCTGCCTTGCAGCGCCGTGTTTGCTGGCTGCGCCGACAACAAAATGCGCAGTGCCTCTTCACCCCTGCGCCGCTTTCGACCACAATCGCCGCACATTGTAGCAGGATGCACGTCATGACCACCCTACCCGCCCCAAGCGCCGAGGCGCTTGCCACCAGCCAGGCGCTGTGCGCCCATATCCGCCAGACCATCACCCAGGCCGGTGGCTGGATTCCCTTTTCCCGTTACATGGAACTGGCGCTGTACGCGCCGGGCATGGGCTATTACTCGGCCGGCAGCCACAAGCTGGGCAGCGCCGGTGACTTTACCACCGCACCGGAAATGTCGGCCTATTTTGGCCGAACCCTGGCCCGGCAGATTGCCGAACTGCTGCCGCAAACTGGCGGCACGGTATACGAATTCGGTGCCGGCACCGGCAAGCTGGCCATTGATATCCTGACCGAACTGGAAAAGCTGGACTGCCTGCCTGAGCATTACATCATCATCGACCTGTCGGCCGACCTGATCGAGCGCCAGCAAACGGCCATTCGCAGCGCCTTGCCCCATCTGGCCGACCGGCTGCAATGGCTGAGCGTGCTGCCGGAGCAGCTGGACGGCGTGGTGATTGGCAATGAGGTGCTGGATGCCATGCCCTGCGAGCTGCTGCACTGGACACCTGAACCGCTGCAACGCGGGGTGGCGCTGGATGGCGACAACTTCATCTGGCAGGACCGCCCGATTCAGGACCCGACACTGCTGCAACAGGCTGCGGCACTGAACATCCGGCAGGCGGGCTATATCAGCGAGCTGAGCCTGAGCAACACCGCCTTCATCCACACCCTGGCACGCCATCTGGTGCGCGGTGCCATCCTGCTGGTGGATTACGGCTATCCGGCGGGCGAGTTCTATCATCCGCAACGCCATATGGGCACGCTGATCGGCCATTACCGTCATCACACGGTGGATGACCCCTTCTTCCTGCCCGGCCTGATGGACCTCACCTGCCACGTGGACTTCACCGCCATTGCCCAGTCCGGCATCGACGCCGGGCTGGACCTGATCGGCTACACCACCCAGGCGCAATTCCTGATCAATACCGGCATCACCCAGCTATTGGGCGAACTGGATGCTGACGACAGTGCCAGCTACCTGCCGGTGGTGGCCATGGTGCAAAAGCTGCTGTCCATGCAGGAGATGGGCGAACTGTTCAAGGTGATCGGTTTTGGCCGTGGCGTCAGCATCGACTGGCAAGGCTTTACCCAGGGCGACCGCTGCCACACCCTGTAAGCCGGACTGCAGGTGATTTGTCTGCAAATGTGGTTGACAGCCTAAAAAACGCTGCGTATAGTTCGCGTCTCGGTGCAAGCGCATCGAGAAACGTGGCGAATTAGCTCAGTCGGTTAGAGCGACGGAATCATAATCCGCAGGTCCGGGGTTCGAGTCCCTGATTCGCCACCACAGTTTGCGAAGTCTGACTTGTCAGGCTTCACGGCGAATTAGCTCAGTCGGTTAGAGCGACGGAATCATAATCCGCAGGTCCGGGGTTCGAGTCCCTGATTCGCCACCAGTTTCAGCAAAAGGCCAGCTCTCAGGAGTTGGCCTTTTGTTTTGCCCCTCTCATACCCTTCTTCGCTGCCACTCACCCTTTTGCTTGCCGCCCGGCACACTGCTTGTCAGCAGGCTGTTACGCCATGCACACCAATTCCATTGGAATAGTTTGTCCATTTGACAGCAAAACACTTGTGCTTTTGATCAAATATAGGCATAACTACTGCGCCTGCCCTCACCCTGCGGCTGGCATGGTGCGGCTCATCACACCCTGAACGTAGCCAAAATCCGGATAAAAACAAAACAAGCTGGCTGCCACGGCATGCAATGCTGCACGCAGCATGGCGAATATCCCCCACAGCAAAAATCAGAAAAGATCAAATATCATCTCTGCTGCCCATCAGCCGGAGAGGGGGGCCGCTGCCTGCAGGCAGACGGCAATCGTTGAGCATGTCCACAGGAAGGCATCATGCAAATCAAGTCCAGGCTTACCATGCTGGCCCTTGTCACCACGCTCGGTCTTTGCGTGCAAGGCGGGGTAATGGTTTACACCCAGTTCAGTCTTGGCCAGTTCATCCGGCATCTGGTGACGGGCGATCTGCCCAGCTTGCAAACCTTGCAGCGTTTTCAGACCGACACGCTGAAAATGACGGTGAACGCCCTGCTGCTGGGCGCCACCGACAATGCCAATGAATTGCAGCAACTGCCCAAGGCCATCAGTGATGCCGAGCAGGATGCCCGCAGCGCACTGCGCGCGTACCGGACCCAGGCACTGGACAGTCAGGCGCAGCAACTGTTGCAGCAGGACCAGGCCCGGCTGGACGACTATGCCAAGGCACTGAAGCCCTATCTGGAAGCGACAGAATCAGGTGACATCGTCGCGGCCAAGTCGGCGCTGCGCCAGGTGGTGCCCAGCGCCCGTGCCGTGCTGGCGGCGGGGGATGCCCACCTGCAAGCCAATTACCGGCAAGCGGCAAATCAGGCGGAACAGGCCACTGGCCTGCTGCGCTTCGTGCAGTGGCTGAGCCTGGCCACCGTGGTGCTGTGCCTGCTGGTGGTGGGCAGCATGAGCTGGTCGCTCACCCGCTCCCTGTCCCGTGCCATTCAAGGCCTGCAAAGTGCGATTACCGGCATTGCCGAATCGCTGGACTTCACCCGCCGTGCACCACAAAACAGTCAGGATGAACTGGGTGCCACCGCCAGCGCATTCAACGGGCTGATCGGCAAACTGCATGACAGCCTGCAAGCCTTGAGCGGGCAGATCAGCCAGCTGACCCAGGCCTCGGCCGGGCTGGCATCCTCAGCCGGAGAAGTTGCCGGCACCGTTGCGCGCCAGAGCGAAATTTCCGCCAGCGTGGCGGCAACCGTGCAGCAGTTGACCGTGAGCATCAATCATGTGGGCATGCAGGCGGCCGCCACCAACGAGCAGGCATTGCAAACCGGGGCGCTGGCCAATACCGGCGGCGCGGTGGTCAGCAGTACGGTGAGCGACATCCGCGATATTGCCGACACAGTGGGCACCGCCTCCAGCAGCGTGCGCCAGCTGGGCGAGCAGGCACGCTCCATTGTCGCTGCGGTCTCGGTCATCAAGGACGTGGCCGATCAGACCAATCTGTTGGCACTGAACGCAGCCATCGAGGCCGCCCGCGCCGGCGAACAGGGTCGCGGCTTTGCCGTGGTGGCCGACGAAGTGCGCAAGCTGGCCGAGCGCACCAGCAGCATGACCAACCAGATCAACACCGTCATCAACGCCATTGCCGGCAGCAACGAAGACACCGGCAAGGCCATGGCCGCCACCGAAACCCGGGTGGAAACCGGCCTGCAGCGGGCCGATGCCGCGCAAGACGCCATCGAGCGCATTGCCCACACCACCCAGGAACTGGTGCAACTGGTGGGCAGCATCACCACTGCCATCCGCGAGCAGGCCAGCGCCAGCACCGACATTGCGGTGCAGGTAGACCACATCGCCCAGATGGCACAGCAAGCCAACGGCAATGCTTCGGCAGCCTCCGGCTCGGCGCTGGCGCTGGATGCCACTGCCCGCCGCATGCAGGAGATTGTGGCGGCCTATCGCCTGTAAGCCTGATCCAGCGCAGAAAAGCAGGTTTCGGGCCGGGTAATCTTGCATTAGATTGAACACATGGCATGCCATCTGGCTGCCATGTTTCCCGTCTTGCGAAAGTGCACCCATGTCCGCTCCCATCCTTCCCCCCGCCTGCGACGACAGCATCCATGTCGATTTGCGTGAAGTCATCCATGCCCTGTCCGACGCACTGGACCTGGTGGGGATTGATGATGTGGCACACGGCAAGCGGGTGGGCATCATGGCCTGGAATTGCGCGCTGGTCTTGCAGCGTAGCCGCCAGCAGGCTGACTTCCTGTTCGACCTGGGCCTGTTGCACGATATCGGCGTATCGTCCACCCGCACTCATCAGCATCTGGTCAGCGAATTCGACTGGGCCGGCTCGCAACAGCACTGTCAGGATGGCGCCAGCCTGCTGGCAGGCTTTGCCCCGCTCGCGGCCATGGTGGAACCGGTGCGCTACCATCACACGCCATGGCAAACCCTGTCCGGACTGGACTTGCCGCTTGAGGTGGCCGAGCAGGCCAACCTGATTTATCTGGTGGACCGGGTGGATGCCATGGCTGCGGCCTACTATCAGGGGGGTGAGTTGCTGATGCATACCGGAGCCATCCGCGAGCGCATTGCCAGCTACCGTGGCAGCCATTTTGCCCCGCAACTGGTGGATGCCTTCTTGCAGGCTTCCCGCGCGGAAGCCTTCTGGCTGCAACTGGAGCCGCGCGGCATTGCCGGCATGCTGCACGACCGGCGTGGCGAGCGCCATCCCTGCACTGCCACCACCACCCAGCTCAAGCAACTGGCCACGCTGTTTTCCCGCATCGTGGATGCCAAGAGCCCGTTCACCGCACGTCATTCGCAGGGGGTGGCCGGGCTGTCGCGCTGGCTGGCCGAACGCGCCGGGCTGTCACCCGGCCGCTGCGACCAACTGGAAATTGCCGCGCTGCTGCATGACCTTGGCAAACTGCGGGTGCCGGACGAGGTCCTGGACAAGCCCGGCGGGCTGGATGCGCATGAGCGCAGCCTGATCAATGCCCACAGCTTTGAAACCTACCAGATCCTGCGCCATATCAGCGGCTTCGAGGAAATTGCCTGCTGGGCGGCGTATCACCACGAAGAACCCGATGGCCATGGCTACCCCTTCCACCTGAGTGGAGCCAGCATGAGTCTGGAAGCCCGCATCCTGCGGGTGGCAGATATATTCCAGGCGCTGGCGCAGGACCGCCCCTACCGCACCGGCCTGAGCGCAGCACAAGTGCTGGCCACCTTGCAGGACTTTGCCGCGCACGGGCGCATCGATCCGGAGATTCTGGCCATTGCTGCCGGGGACATGGCTGGTGCCATGGCGGCAGCCCTGCCGGTGGCCAGTACACACTGACCGGCTTGCCATGATTTGCCAGCCCGCCAGCGGGGGCGGATAATCGCCAGCCCCAACCCTGGGTCAACCCGAGCGGAGAATCTGCAAGATGAGTGATGAGCAACTGCGTCTGTCCAAACGCATGGTGGAACTGGGACTGTGCTCGCGTCGCGAAGCCGATGCCTTTATCGAGCAAGGCCGGGTGCGGGTCGACGGACAGGTGGTGCAGCAGTTGGGCAGCCGGGTAAGCCCGCAGCAGCGCATCGAGCTGGATGCCCCGCGCATGAGCCTGGACGGGTTGAGCATCAGCCTGCTGCTGCATCGTGCTGCGGATAGCCGCTTGCCTCTGGCCGGGCTGATTACCCCGCAGCAACGCCATGCCCGGGACAACAGCGAAGTCAGCTTCAATCCGCGCCATCTGAAAGCCTTGCAACAGGCCGGGGCGCTGGACGAAAACAGCCATGGGCTGGTGGCACTCACCCTGGACAAGAAACTGGCACGCAAACTGGCGGATGCCGAACAGGAATACCTGATCCAGCTGGAAGCAGCCCCGGCGGCCGAGCTGCTGAAACAACAGTTGCAAGCCTTGCAACTGCCGGGCAAGCCACCACGCGGCCTGAAAATCAGCCGCCAGAGTGACCGCCAGCTGCGCATGGTGCTGTCAGCCGTGCAGCCCGGTCAGCCCATGGCCATCTGCCACGCGCTGGGTCTGCAGCCGCTGGCGCTGCGCTGCATCCGCATTGGCAAACTGGGTATCGGCGACCTTCCCGCCGGACAATGGCGCTACCTGCTGCCAATGGAATCCTTCTAATCTACTTGCCCGCCAGTGCAGCCAGTGCCGACTGCAAGGCAGCAGCCAGTGCAGCCGGCTGGCTGATGGCCTCTGGCCAGTTGAGACGCTCATGCCCGGCGCCGCTCTGGCGCCGGTAATCCACGCCGTAAGCATCCAGCCCCAGCAGGGTGATGCCTTCAGGCACCCGGGCCTGCTGCAACAGCGTGGCCTCCTGTGCCAGCGGCAGCACATCCGGGCTTAATTCCTCCGCCTCCAGCCAACCCATGCGCCCCACGCCACCGATATAGCGCAGGCGCTGCGGCAGCAGGCGGAAGAACATGAAATCCAGTTGCAGCAGATCCTCTGCCTGCGGCTGGTAGCGCAAAAAGCGCTGTAGCAACGAGTCATCCGCCTCGATGCGCTGCGCATCGGCCAGCAAGGTCAGCCGTGCTTCGGCCTGCACATCCTCGGCACCCTTTTGCAGTACTGCCAGGCTGCAACGTCCATCGGCCAGCAGATTGCGCGTGTGTTCGGCCAGCGCGCTGATCAGCAGCAGCGGGCGGTGCTGTTCATCCAGTACATAAGGCAGCACCGTGGCATAGGGATAACCGGCCAGCTGACCGGAGTGGGTGGCCAGCGTGGCATGATGCTGGGCGTGCATCAGCTGCAAGGCGGCGATGGGCGCGATTTTCATCAGTATTTCTCCTGAAACCTGCAAACAGTCATGTCGGCCATTTTATGGCAGCTGACTGCGCCATGCCCGGTCATGCGCCGTCATCATCTTGCGCCAGGACAAACTCAGTGCGGGTCGACCGGCTGCTGCAGGCTTTGCACATACTCCAGCAACTGGGCGGCCGGCATGGGGCGGGCAAAATGGAAGCCTTGCATCACGCGACACCCCAGCGCCAGCAGGCGCTCGCTTTGCGCCTGTGTTTCCACGCCCTCGGCCACCACCTCCATGCCCATGTCGCGCGCCATCGACAAGGTGGCACGTACCACGGCTTCATCGTCAGTGGGGCCGGGCAAGGTGCGGACAAAGCTGCGGTCTATCTTGAGCCGGCTGATGGGGAAACGGCGCAGGCGGGACAGCGAGGAATACCCGGTGCCAAAGTCGTCCAGCGCAAAGCGGCAACCCAGAGCCACCAGCGCATGGAATACGTCCAGATGGTGGCTTTCTTCATGCATCAGCGCACCTTCGGTCAGTTCCAGTTCCAGCGCACCGTCCTTCAGCCCGTAACGCTGCATCAGGCCTTGCACATAGGGTTGCAGGTCGCTGCGTTCCAGCTGCACCGGGGAAATATTGACCGAAACCGGCAGTTGCAGGCCATGCGCCCGCCAGCTGGCCTGTTCGGCACAGGCCTGGGCCAGCACCCAGCGTCCCAGCTCGACAATCAGGCCGGAGCGCTCCGCCAGCGGAATGAATTCGCCCGGCGGCATGAAACCACGTACCGGATGCTGCCAGCGGACCAGCGCTTCGCAGCCTATGCACTGGCCGCTGACGGCGTCAATCTGCGGCTGGTAGTACAACACCAGCTGGCCGGGTTCGTCTTGCAGCGCCCGGCGCAAATCGCGCTCCAGTGTCAGACGTTCCAGCACCAGCACATTCATTTCCGGCGTGTAATAACGCAGGGTATCGCGCCCGGCTTCCTTGGCCGCATACATGGCCATGTCTGCGTGGCGCAGCAGGGTGTCTGGGTCCTGGCCATCCTGCGGGTACAGCGCCACGCCGATACTCACGGTGCAGCGCAGTTCATGTGCATCCACCAGCACGGCCTGATCAAACAGGGCCAGCAGCGCACTGCCCAGCGCCTCCAGCTGCGACTGATGGGTATAGGGCATCAGGATGACAAATTCGTCCCCGCCCAGACGGGCCAGCATGGCCTCTGGCGGCAGCGGTTGTTGCAAACGGCGCGCAATGTTCACCAGCAGCTGATCCCCCACCGGATGGCCCAGGCTGTCATTCACCGTCTTGAACTCATCCATGTCCAGGAACAGCACCGCCAGCTGGCCTTGCTGGCCGGCGGCATCCAGCTCGCGGCGTGTCATGCTGAGCCAGCACGGCCGGTTGGGCAGGCCGGTCAGGCTGTCATGCAAGGCCAGATAGCTGACATTGGCCTCGGCCTTGCGGGTGGCATCCAGCTGCACTTGCAACTGCTGGTTGGCATCGGCCAGCTCGGCAGTGCGCTGCTGCACCTCGCCCTCCATCCGCCGGGTATAACCGGTGACAATCAGCAAGAAACCGCCAAACAGGCCGGTCATGGCCAGGCCCACCACAAAGGTGATCCACTCCAGCCAGCTGCGCAGACCGTCCAGGTATTCTTCGCTGGCACGCAGGCGCAAGGCCCAGTTGCGCCCGGCAAACACAAAGCGGCTTTCCAGATGTGGCCGCTGACCGAACCAGCCACCCTTGCCGCAATTTTGCGGGCCGGACAGACGGTGGAAACCCGGCATGCCGTCGATGTCGATCAGGCAGACTTCAATATCATGTCGCACATCGTGCTGCAGCGTGGTTTGCACGATGTCGTCCATGCGGAACAGGCTGGAAATCACCCCGCGCAATACCTGGTGCTGCATGGCATCGGCCGGGGCATACACCGCCTGATAGAGGGCAATGGCTTTCTGATGGCCCACTTCCTGCACCAGGCGGATGGCCGGGCTGGCTTCCGCCTGACCGCTTTGCATGCTGCGGCGAATGGTGCTGGCCAGTATGGGTGAGGACAGGATATCCAGCCCCTGAGCGCGCAGATTGCGCTGCAGCGGTTCATTGAAACGGATGGGCAGATAGGATGGCCGCTGGGGCGACGGCTGGATGTTTCCCGCCGGATCCCGCGCCTGGATGGCACGTCCGCCCAGCACATCCCGCTCGAAAGCCTTGCGCTCGGCATCATTCACCAGCGGACTCCAGCCCAGGCTTTGCGTACCGGGCAAACGCCCCAGCCAGGGCGAAGTCAGCTCTGCCCATTGCTCGGTCGAGGATACCGGGGCGCTGCTTTGCAATTGCTTCAGTGCCAGCATCACGTCCAGCTGCATTTCCAGACGCTTGCGCAGGGCCAGTTCGATCTGGTTGGCATCGCGGTTGAACTGGCTTTGCACCCGCAGCGCTTCCCAATGGTGAATCAGCACGCTGAGGCTGGCCATGGTGAGCGCCGTCAGCAGCATGGGCCACAGCAAGGCACGGCTGCGCGCCTGCCATTCACTGCGCGGCCGGCCAAAACGCGCCAGCATCAAGGGCAGCATGATCAGGCAGCCAAAGGTATCGCCCAGCCACCAGTTCCAGGCGTTGAACAGGGCATCGGTACGGGGCAGCACGCCCAGCATGGCCAGCAAGGGCACACTGATGCCACTGCATGCCAGGCAGGAAAGCGGAATCACCAGCAACATCAGGCGGATCACGCTGGCGGCATTATCCAGACGGTTGGGCCAGCCTATGGTGCGGGTAATCAGCCAGCGGCCTGCCAGCGCCTGCAAGGTTGCGGCCGCCGGCACGATCAGCAGGGACAGAAACCCCCAGCCCTGCACGCCGGACTGCCAAGCCGCCGCCACTTGCACCAGCAAGGAGCCCAGCAGCACACCCGGCCACAATGATCGCCCCCACAGCAGCAAGGACATCAGGGCCAGGCCGGCAGCAGGAAAGACAGGTGCGGTATAGCCAGGCGGAATGGCGCTATACAGCGAGGGGATGCCGATCAGGGCATACACCACGGCCAGCCGCAAAATGGCAGGAAGTCGAACAGGCACTAGGCACCTTGCAGTTATAAATGACAGCTTGCTGACATTAGCATGATGTACCGTAAGCGTCACTTGTCATGCTCAACATCAGCCTGTACGAATAAAAAAACCAAAGCGTGCAGGTAAAAAACGGCAAATCTTCCGACAATACAAGGCGATTGCTACGGTGGCGTGGCTAACGCTGAATGATGTGCGCGGCAACTGCCCGATCAGCCGGTAACGGTGCGCGGCCTTCCAGCAGGGCGAAAATCTGCGCCAGACAGTGCTCTGCCATGCCCTGACCATCCTGCACGATGGCATCCACCGGAATGGGCAGGCAGTCGAGCAAGGGGTGATCGTCAAACGTCATCAGACAGGACGGCGCTTCGCGCAGATGGTGGGTCTGGCTCATGAAGGACAGCACCCCTTCAAGCAAGGTAATGGAAGCGGTGAACAAGGCTTGCGGGTAGCGCCCTGTGGCGGCATACCATTGCTGCATCATGGCAAAACCGGAAGCGCGCTGGAAATCGCGCTCCACCACCCACTCAGCCGGGGCCTGCATGCCATGCTGTTGCAGCGCCTGACGGAAACCTGCCAGCCGGTCGCGGCTGGGAGAAAGCGTGGGCTGACCACCGAAATACACTACCTCCTGCACACCCTGCGCCAGCTTGCTGCCAATCAGCCGGGCCACGGTATCGGTGGCGTCAGTCACCACCGACGGAATGCCACTGCCATCGATGCGGCGGTCAACAAACACCAGCGGCAGACGGCTGGTCCATTTCTGATACAGGGCGGCATCACTGCTGCAAGGCACCACGGCCATGCCATCCACCTGCCGCGCCACCAGGTGCGCCATGCCTTCGGCTTCGCGCTGCGGGTCCTCGTCACTGGTCACCAGCACCAGCTGGTAGTCACGCTCGCGGCACAGGTTTTCCATGGCCTGCGCCAGCGTGGCATGGGCCGAGTTGGTCAGGTCGGGAATCACCAGTCCGATGCTGTTGCTACGTTTGCTGCGCAATGACCGTGCCGATTGCGAAGGGTTGAAATGGTGCTCGCGTGCCACTTTCTCCACCCGTTCCACCGTGGCTGGCGAAATGCGATAACGCTCGGCATGGCCATTGAGCACCATGCTGGCCGTGGTACGGGATACGCCGGCCAGGCTGGCAATGTCATCGATGGTGAGGCGCTTGTAGGCAGTCACGCAAGACTTTCTGTAAGAGGTTGGTCACCGGCAGCAACAACCCCCGCAGCCTTGTCAGCAGCGGGGGTTGGCTGGCTTGTAGCGATTGTATTACAAGCGGGCGGGCACAGGAAAACCCTGTACCTGGCATGGCTTCCCGCTTACTGCTTGATCAGGTTCAGCGGTACCGGAATGAACTTGTCCACGCTCTGGCCGGCTGCCAGTTTCTTGGCAGTCTGGATGCCATACTGGCCGATCAGCTCAGGCTGTTGCTGCACGGTGGCGGCCAGGGTACCGGCTTTCACTGCGGCAACGGCGTCAGCGGTGGCATCAAAGCCCACCACCACCACGTTTTTCAGACCGGCAGCCTGAATGGCCTTGAGCGCGCCCAGCGCCATTTCGTCGTTATGCGCAAACACACCCTGGATGTCCTTGTTGCCCTGGATGATGTTTTCCATCACCGACAGGCCCTTGGCGCGGTCGAAATCTGCCGGTTGCTTGGCCAGCAGTTTCACATCAGCCTTGCCATCCACCACCTTGTGGAAGCCTTCGCCGCGCTCACGTGCTGCGGAGGAGCCGGCAATACCTTCCAGTTCGACGATACGGCCCTTGCCACCCAGTTTTTCCAGCAGGTACTCACCGGCCATCTTGCCGCCTGCCACGTTATCCGAGGCAATGTGGGCGCTGACTTCGGCACCGTTCACGCTGCGGTCCAGCGACACCACCTTGATGCCCTTGCCGGTCGCTTCCTTCACCACATTGGCCACGGCAGAGGAGTCAGTCGGGTTGATCAGGATGACGTTCACCTTTTTCTGGATCAGGTCTTCCACGCTGGCCTGCTGCTTGGCCGGGTCGTCCTGGGCATCCACGGTAATCAGGTTGACACCGTCTTTCTTGGCTTCGTCTTCAGCGCCCTTGCGCAGCGACACGAAGAAGGGGTTGTTCAAGGTGGATACGGCCAGGCCGACGGTCAGCTTGCCATCGGCGGCAGCGGCAGGTGCACTGGCGGCAGCCGGCGCAGCGCTGTCCGGACCTTGCTTGGAGCAGGCGGCAATGCCGAACACCAGCATGCTGGCCAGCAGCGGATGAAGAATGCGATTCATGGTGAGTCTCCCTGATATTGACTACGTTGCGTTAAACAGCCCTGGACAGGACTTTTGTTGATTCAAACCCTGCGTTTACTTTTTGCCGCTGCGGTCGATCAGCACCGCCAGCAAGATGACCACACCCTTGATCACCTGCTGGTAGAAGGACGATACGCCCAGCAGGTTAAGGCCATTGTTCAGCACGCCAATCAGCAGCGCGCCCATCAGCGTGCCGAAAATCCAGCCGCGGCCGCCGGTCAGGCTGGTACCGCCCAGCACCACGGCGGCGATGGCATCCAGCTCGTAGCCGCTACCGGCGGTGGGCTGGGCGGAATTCAGGCGCGAGGTCAGCACCACCCCGGCCATGGCTGACATGGCACCGGAAACGGTATAGACCCACAGCTTGATCTGATCCACCTTCACGCCGGACAGCCGAGCGGCTTCCTCATTGCCACCGGTGGCATACACATGGCGGCCGAACACGGTTTTCTTCAGCAGGAAGGCAAACAGGCCGAACATGATCAGCATCCACACCACCGGAATCGGCACCAGCCCGGCCACATAGCCGCCGCCCAGCATGGAGAACAGATCGCTGTTGAAGCCGGTGATCGGGCTGCCGCCGGACACCACCAGCGCGAGACCGCGCAGGATGGTCATGGAAGCCAGGGTGGCAATGAACGGCGCCACCTTGCCCTTGCTCACCACCAGGCCGTTGAGCAGGCCCATCACACCACCGCCGATCACCCCCAGCAGGGTAGCCAGCATCGGGTTGACGCCGGACTGGATCAGCGTGGCAATGCCCACCGAGGACAGCGCCAGGATGGAACCCACCGACAAGTCGATGCCGCCCAGCAGGATCACCAGCGTCATGCCGAAGGCAATCAGCGCATTGATGGACACCTGGCGCATCACGTTCAGCAGGTTGGCCACGGTCAGGAAGTCCGGGCTGAGTACGGCCAGCCCCACCGACACCAGCACCAGGGCGATGAAGGGCCCCAGCTTCTGCAGGGTGGCTTTTTGTTTTGGAGTCATTATTTGTTCCCTTGCTCTTGTTCAGGCGGCGTGCGCCGTACCGGTGGCCGCAGCCATGATGCCTTCCTGGGTGGCCTCGGCGGCCTCGAACAGGCCGGTCTGGCGGCCTTCGTGTATCACCAGGATGCGGTTGCTCATGGCCATGACTTCCGGCAATTCCGACGACACCATCACGATGGCCACACCCGCTGCGGCCAGTTGGTTGATGATGTGATAAATCTCGGCCTTGCCACCCACGTCCACCCCACGGGTGGGTTCGTCCAGCAGCAACACCTTGGGCGGCTGGGCCAGCCATTTGGCAAACACCACTTTTTGCTGATTGCCACCGGACAGCGATTTCACTTCCAGTTCGGCGTCGCGGGTGCGGATACGCAATTGCTCGATCAAGCCGGCCACCGCCTGCTGCTCGGCCGCATCCGACACCACACCCAGCCGGGCGTACTGCGGCAGATGCACCAGGGTGGCGTTTTCGCGCAGCGACATGCCCAGTACCAGGCCCTGGCTCTTGCGGTCTTCCGTTACAAAGGCGAGGCCAGCGGCAATGGCCGCGCCCGGACTGTGCAGGCTGACCGCCTCGCCATCCAGCAACACCGTGCCCGCCGTGCGGCGGTTCAGGCCAAACAGGGTCTTGAGGATTTCACTGCGCCCCGCGCCCATCAGCCCGGCCACGCCCAGCACTTCACCAGCCCGTACGGCAAAGCTGATGTCGCGCACATGATGTTCGTCAGCCAGCCCATCCACCTGCAGGCGCACGGCACCGGGCTGTACGGTACGGCGCGGAAAGCGGTCACCGATTTCGCGGCCCACCATCATGTGCACCACTTCATCAAAATCGGTGTGGGCAATCACCCGCTCGCCAACAAAGCGGCCATCGCGCAGCACGCTGATCTTGTCGCAGATACGGAAGATTTCTTCCATGCGGTGTGACACATACACAATGGCGACGCCACGTGCCTTGAGCGACTGCATCAGGCCGAACAGGGTGTCGATCTCACGTTCGGTCAGCGCGGCGGTAGGCTCGTCCATGATCAGCAAACGTGCATCCATGGCCAGTGCCTTGGCAATTTCCACCATCTGCTGCTGACCGATGGACAGGCTGCCGGCTTCGGCTTCCGGGTCGATATTGCCAGCCCCAAGCGACGCCAGCTGTGCCTGTGCCTCGCGCCGCATGCGGGCGCTGTCGATTACGCCAAAGCGCGATGGTTCACGACCAAGGAACAGGTTTTCCATCACCGACAGTTGCGGAATCAGGTTCAGCTCCTGATGGATGATGGCAATGCCGCAGGCTTCGGCCTGACGGGTGGAGCGGATGTCCACCGCCTTGCCGTCAATCACGATGCTGCCGGCATCGCTACGGTACACCCCGCTGAGTATTTTCATCAGCGTGGATTTGCCGGCACCGTTCTCGCCCATCAAGGCGTGGATTTCCCCGCCGGCAATGGCAAAGTCCACTTGTTCCAGCACCCGCACCGGGCCGAATGCCTTGCTGATGCCCTGCATGACAACATTCATCACCAGGCCCTCAGAAAATCACGCCGGAGTGCAGGATCACATTGGCGTACGGCGTACATTCACCGGTACGGATGATCACCTTGGCTTCCTGGCAGCGCTGTTTGAATTGTTCATGGCTGACAAACTCCAGTGCCACGCCCTGCGCGGCCAGTGCGGCCGCCTGCTCGACAACAGCCGGGTTGCGGCTGCGGCATTCGTCGGCAAAGACGGCACGTTCGCACTGGAAATCCGCCAGCACGGTGTCCAGCACGCGGGCAAAGCCCGGCTCGCCCAGCGCCAGCGCGAGGTCGATGCATTCCACACCAGCCGGAATCGGCAGGCCGCAGTCGGCAATCACCAGACTGTCGGTATGGCCCATGCCAGCCAGCACGCGCGCGATGTCGCGATTCAGATGTCCCAGCTTTTTCATGCTTGTTGTTCCAGAAAATGTTGCAGCTCGGCCAGGGTGGGCATGCCGCTTTGCGCGCCCTGCTTGGTCACCGACAGTGCGGCGGCGGCATTGGCACGGCGGACAGCCTCGCTCAGGCCCAGCGCCCAGAATGCCGCCAGCGCACCATTGAAGGTATCGCCGGCACCGGTGCTGTCGACGGCGAATACCGGAAAACCATTCACCTGCCGGAGTACACCATCGGCATCAGCATAGCTGGCACCCAGGCTGCCCTGTGTCATCACGATGCCCGCCGGACGACTGGCCAGCAGTTGCTGCCAGGGCTGCTGGCTGCCCATTGCCACCGCCAGCTCGTATTCATTGGGCGTCAACAGGGAAACCTGTTGCAGCAAGGTGGCAGGCAGCGGCTGGGCCGGCGCGGGGTTCAGGATGAAGGGCTTGCCGTGGCGCGCCGCCAGCATGGCAGCATGCTCGACGGTAGCCAGCGGCACTTCCAGTTGGGCCAGCACCACATCGGCCTCGGCAAAGGCGGCTTCGGCGGCATCCAGCTGGGCGGGGGACACGGCATTGTTGGCACCGGGCACCACCATGATGGCATTGTCACCACCAGCCAGGGTGATGCTGGCCATGCCGGTGGCTTCACTGACCTGCGCTACCCAGCGGGTGTCCACGCCTTCGGCCTGCAAGCCACTGAGCAATTGCGCACCAAAGGCATCCTGCCCGACACAGGCAATCAGGCTGACATTGGCACCCAGACGGGCAGCCGCCACGGCCTGATTGGCCCCCTTGCCACCGGGATAGGTGGCAAAGCGGCGACCAAACAGGGTTTCACCCTGACGCGGAAAGCTGTCTGCTTCCACCACCAGGTCCATGTTGATGCTACCGATCAGCAAAACGCGGCTCATGTTTTGTCTTTCTTGCGGCAAACCATGTGCTATGCCCGCTGCCCGGGCCGGGCAGAACGGCAAGCACGGTCTGCTGTTGATCAAACGCTAAAACGTACTCAGCAATGCGGTGAACTTATAGCAGAGCCCGCATGTCGGTGGAAGCGCAAAACGCAAAAAATGTAAGTTTTCAACTACATGGCGACAGAAAAAAACCACACCGTGGTGCATGCCAGGGCCGGCAAGGCCTTGCCAGCGCCTGGATTTGCACCGTCACAGTGCCATTTGCCGCGCGGCTGTAGTTGCGGCGCACAATTCATCAAGCCCAAATTCCATGAGGCTTTGCGCATTTTCATGCCGCACTGCAATACCGACTCAGCCGGCATTACCCACCCGCACAAGTCCCCTGCGCCGGCGCTGCGGCTGTGCTAAACTCCCGGCAACACATTCATTTGATTATGAAAACACTCATCACCGCCCTCTTGCTCTGTCTGTTCTCACTGCCAGCCATGGCCGTGAACAGACTGCTGCCCGCCAATATCGTGGCCGGCACGCTCTCCAGTGTGGACAACAATGTCGTCACCTTCGCCAAAAGCGAAAGTTCGCTGCTGAACACGCTGGTTGCCATGGTGATTCCCAGCGGACAGAGCTATACCACTGCGCCCGGGCTGCGCATCTACGATGCCAACAACCTGTTCGTGCTGTCCGGACAATTGCCCACGCTGGTGGGTAAAACGGTAGGCATCACACTGGACTTGCAAGGCAACATCAATCGCATCTGGGTATTGAGCGATGAAGAAATCGCCCAATTGCAACAGCGCCAGCAGTAAGGCGCCCTTCCCCATGAACCAGCTGGAATTCCTGTAAGCAATGAAGAAGGTATACATCAAGACCTTCGGTTGCCAGATGAACGAATACGACTCGGACAAAATGGTCGACGTTCTGGGCGATGCCGAAGGCATGATCAAGACAGACAATCCGGAAGAAGCCGACGTCATCCTGTTCAACACCTGTAGCGTGCGGGAAAAGGCACAGGAAAAAGTATTCTCCGATCTGGGCCGCATCCGCCCGCTGAAAGAAGCCCGGCCCGACCTGATCATTGGCGTTGGCGGCTGCGTGGCCAGCCAGGAAGGCGACACCATCGTCAAGCGTGCGCCTTATGTGGATGTGGTATTCGGCCCGCAAACCTTGCATCGCCTGCCGGACATGATTCGCGCCCGCCAGCACAGCGGTGCGGCGCAGGTGGATATCTCCTTCCCGGAAATCGAAAAATTCGACCACATTCCGCCAGCCAAGGTGGATGGAGCCGCGGCTTTCGTCTCCATCATGGAAGGCTGCTCCAAGTACTGCTCCTTCTGCGTGGTGCCCTATACCCGTGGCGAGGAAGTCTCCCGCCCGTTTGAAGACGTGCTGACCGAAATTGCCGGCCTCACCCAGCAAGGGGTAAAGGAAATCACCCTGCTGGGGCAAAACGTCAATGCCTACCGTGGTGTGATGGCCGATGGTGAAATCGCCGACTTCGCCCTGCTGCTGGAATACGTGCACGAAATTCCGGGCGTGGAACGCCTGCGTTTTACCACCAGCCATCCGCGTGAATTCACCCAGCGCATCATCGACTGCTACGGCAAGCTGCCCAAGCTGGTATCGCACCTGCATCTGCCGGTGCAAAGCGGTTCCGACCGCATCCTTACCGCCATGAAGCGTGGCTATACCGCACTGGAATACAAGTCCATCATCCGCAAGCTGCGTGCACTGCGTCCGGACCTGTGCCTGTCATCGGACTTCATCGTCGGCTTCCCCGGCGAAACCGAAGCTGATTTCGCCCAGACACTGAAGCTGGTCAAGGACCTGGAATTCGACTTCAGCTATGTGTTCATCTACAGCGCCCGCCCTGGCACCCCGGCGGCCAACCTCACCGACGACACCCCGCATACCGAAAAGGTACGCCGGCTGGAAGCGCTGAACGATGTGATCGAAGCGCGTGGTTTTGCCATCAACCAGAGCATGGTGGGCAGCGTGCAGCGCGTGCTGGTGGAAAACATCTCCAAGAAGGACCCGAACATGCTGGCAGCCCGTACCGCCAACAACCGGGTCGTCAACTTTGTCGGTCACCCGCGTCTGCTCAAGCAAATGGTGGATGTCGTCATTACTGAAGCGCGTCCGCATTCGCTGGCAGGGGAAATCCTGCTGCAGGAAGACCGCTGAACTACATAAAGGCACAGACCCGTCATGTTCATCGTTTCACTCAGTTATATCGCCCCGCTGGAGGAAATCGACGCCCAGCTGGAACAGCATGTGCTGTGGTTGAAGCAATGCTATGCCGACGGTCTGTTCCTGGCCTCCGGCCGCAAGGAACCACGCACCGGTGGCATCATTCTGGCGCGCGGTGATCGCCATGTGCTGCAACAGCGGCTGGCGCAGGACCCCTTCGCCCTGGCCGGACTGGCACGCTACGACATCACCGAGTTTCACCCCAGCATGACGGTTGCCGGGCTGGAAATCCTGCAAGACCGGCCAAGCGCATGAGCAATACCATCAGCGCCCACCAGCCGCCACCACTGCGCCGCCATGCAGCCAGGGTGGTGCGCTACAGCCTTATTGCCCTGCCCATCCTGCTGGTGCTCAGCCTGCTGGTGGGCCAGCCCGGCAACAATGGCAACTGGGGTAGCCGTTCGCTCTTGCTGCTGACCGGCCCGGCCGCGCTGCTTCCCACCGCCTTGCTGTATGCTGCCCTGCTGTGCGTGCTGGACAAACTGGCTTCGGCCGGGCTGCGTAACGGCCTGTTCATGTTGCTGACCTTGCTGGTCTGCGTTTTGCTTGTACTGGAAGCCAGCTTCTGGCTGGCGCTGCTGTTCAGCCACTGACACCTGACCCTGACTCATGAATACCACTCCTCTCAGTTTCAATCCGGTCGATAACGAACGGCTGGCCCGCTTGTGCGGCCCGCTGGATGAAAACCTCAAGCAGATCGAAACCGGTCTGGATGTGCTGATCCAGCGCCGTGGCGAACACTTCAAATGCAGTGGCGAGCAGGCCGATCTGGCGGTTTACAGCCTGACCCGCCTCTACCTGCTGGCGGAAAAGCAGGACATCTCGATTGACGATGTACAGCTGGAGCTGGTGGAAGCCCGCCAGCACAATCATGAAGCCGATGCCGACGCCCCCGTGCTGCTGACCCGTCGTGGCGACCTGCGTGGCCGTACTCCGCGCCAGAGCGGTTACATCAAGGCCATCAGCCAGCACGACATCACCTTCGGCATCGGCCCGGCCGGTACCGGCAAAACCTACCTCGCCGTGGCCTGCGCGGTGGATGCCATGGAGCGCGATGCCATCAAACGCATCGTGCTGGTGCGCCCGGCGGTGGAAGCCGGTGAAAAGCTGGGCTTTCTGCCCGGCGATCTGGCACAAAAGGTCGACCCCTACCTGCGCCCGCTGTATGACGCCCTGTACGACCTGATGGGCTTTGACCGTGTCACCCGCCTGTTCGAAAAAAACCTGATTGAAATTGCACCGCTGGCTTATATGCGTGGCCGCACGCTGAACAATGCCTTCATCATTCTGGATGAGGCGCAAAACACCACGCCGGAACAGATGAAGATGTTCCTCACCCGCATCGGCTTTGGCTCACGCGCGGTGATTACCGGTGACGTGACGCAGATCGACCTGCAACGCCATCAGAAAAGCGGACTGGTGGAAGTGGAGAAGATTCTGGGCCACGTGCGCGGCATCCACTTTCACCATTTCCAGAGCGAAGACGTGGTGCGCCACCCGCTGGTGCAGAAAATCGTCGATGCCTACGACAACTATCAACTGAAACACGATGAAACAAGCCAAGCGAAATAACCCGCTGCCGCGCCTTGCCGCCCGTCTGCAACTGACGCTGGAAGACCGCAGCCAGGCACAACAGCTGCCTGAAGCCAGACTGATCCGCCGTTGCTGCCAGGCTGCCTTGCAGGCCGATGTGAAGCAGGCCCAGGTCAGCATCCTGCTGGTAGGCAGCGAAGAAGGCCGCAGCCTCAACAACACCTACCGCGGCAAGGACTACGCCACCAATGTGCTGTCTTTCGCACTGAACGAAGGCGAAAACATTGCCGATCTGCCCTTGTTTGGCGATCTGGTGCTGTGCACCGAGGTGGTGGAAAGAGAAGCTGCCGAGCAAGGCATTGAGCTGATGGCCCACTATGCCCACCTGCTGGTACACGGCATGCTGCACTTGCAAGGCTTTGACCACGAGGATGACGAAGAAGCCCAAATCATGGAAACGCTTGAAACTGTCATTCTCGCGAAGTTAGGATATCCCGATCCCTATCTAGAGGAAAAACGCTAACCCCATGGAAGACCCCAGTAAACACAAGCCCAGCCTGTTGGAACGCTTGTCCGCCATGCTCCTGCGCGAACCGGAAGACCGCGAGGAGTTGATCACCCTGCTGCACTCCGCCTTTGAACGCAATCTGCTGGACGCCGAAGCGCTGGCCATGATTGAAGGCGTACTGGAAGTCAGCGACCTGACCGCCCGCGATGTCATGGTGCCCCGCAGCCAGATGGACGTCATCCGCATTGACGACCCCATCGAACGCCTGCTGCCGGATGTACTGCGCACCGGGCACTCGCGTTTTCCGGTGATCGGCGACAACAAGGACGACGTGCTGGGCATCCTGCTGGCCAAGGACCTGTTGCATTACTTCCATGCCCCTGCCCGCTTCGACCTGCGGGCCACCCTGCGCGCCAGCGTGTTTGTGCCGGAATCCAAACCTCTTGATGTCCTGCTGCGCGAATTCCGCTCCAACCGTAACCACATGGCCATCGTGGTGGATGAGTATGGCGGCGTGTCCGGCCTCGTCACCATCGAGGATGTGATCGAACAGATCGTCGGCGACATCGAAGACGAATACGACTTCGAAGAGGACGACAACAATATCGTGCCGGTTCGCGACCAGCGCTACCGCGTGAACGCCCTCACCGAAGTGGCGGACTTCAACGAGTACTTTGCCACCAGCTACGACGACGACGATGTCGATACCGTAGGCGGCCTGGTAATTTCACTGTTTGGCCACCTGCCCAAACGCGGGGAGACGGTCGAGTCCGGTTCGCTACGCTTTACCGTGCTGCGCGCCGACAGCCGTCGCCTGCAGACCCTGCTGGTGGAACGGCTGCACAGCAATACCGCCGACAGCACACAGGACTGACATGCGTACCCTGCTTGTACTGATTGCCGCCGCGCTTGCCGGGGCGTTTACCCTCTACGGCTTTGCGCCTTACCGGCTGTACGGCTTGCTGCCCTTGTCGCTGCTGGCACTGGCGCAATTGGTACAACGCAATCCCACCCTTGCCTTCCGTACTGGCTATGTCTGGGGTGTTGCAGCCTATACCAGCAACTTCAACTGGATATACAACAGCCTGCATGACATTGCCGGCCTGCCGGCGCTGCTGGCCGCGCCGCTGGTGCTGTTGCTACCGGCCTATCTTGCCATCTGGCCCGGCCTTGCCTGCTGGCTGGTCATCCGTATCGACCAGCGAACATGGGTGCGCTGGCTGCTGGCGTTTCCGGCCCTGTGGGAGCTGGGCGAATGGCTGCGCAGCTGGGTGATGACCGGCTTCCCCTGGGGAGCCGTCGGCTATTCACAGGTAACAGAAAGCCCCTTGTCAGGCTTTATCCCGCTGGGCGGTATCCATCTGGTCAGCTATCTGGTGGCATTCAGCGCCGGCGCCTTGCTGCTGCTGGCCAATGGCCAGCGCCTGCAACGCGCACTGGCTGCGACATTCCTGCTGGCAATATGGAGTGCCGGCTTCTGGCTGCAATCGGTCAACTGGACGGAACCGGTAGGCAAGCCCTATCGGGTTGCTCTCGCCCAAGGGGATATTGCGCAAGTGCTGAAGTGGGATCCGGCCGCTTTTGAACAGACCCTCAAAACTTACTACCAGCAGGTTGCCAGCACCCAGGCTGACGTGATGATCCTGCCCGAAACTGCCCTGCCGGTGTTTCTGGATGACCTGCCTTCCGGCTACCTGACCATGGTGGCAGGCGATGCCCGGCGCAAGAACATGGCCCTGGCTACCGGCATTCCACGCCGCACCCCGGATGGCCGTGGTTATCTGAATGCTGTGGTGGTGCTGACCGATCCGGCGCTACCCTCTTACGCCAAAGATCATCTGGTGCCATTTGGTGAGTTCATCCCGCTACCCGGCCTGATTGGCTGGATTTACCAGTACATGAACATGCCACTGTCGGGCTTTAGTCGCGGTGGTGCCAATCAGGCTCCGCTGTTGCTGGCAGGCCACCACATTGCTTTCAATATCTGTTATGAGGACAGCTTTGGCGAAGAGTTGATCGGCCCCGCTGCCCACGCAGGCATTCTTGCCAATGTCAGCAATCTGGCCTGGTTTGGAAAAAGCGTTGCCATGAGTCAGCATTTGCAGCTCTCCCAGGCGCGCGCACTGGAAACCGGCCGCTTCATGCTGCGCGCCACCAATAACGGCATGACGGCGATTGTGCGTCCCAATGGTGAAATTTCCAGCGTGGCAGCACCGTTCTCCCAGCAAGTGCTGGAAGGCATGGTGCAGGACTACCAGGGCCTGACGCCTTATATGCAGCTGGGCAATCAACCGGTGATCATCGCTTGTGTCAGCTTGCTGTTACTGGCCATGGCACTCGGTGCATACCAGCGTTACCGGGAAAAGCCCAAACAACAGCCAGCCGCTGAAAACAACGGGTCCTGACCAAAAACGACGAGCAGCTGAACTAATCCACAGCAGTCAGCGCTGCGGTAACTGAATAAAAAAGCCCTCCTGATGGAGGGCTTTTGCTTGGCATGGCGGGGTTCTTACACGTGGAACTTGGATACCAGCTGACGCAAATCGTCTGCCAATGCATGCATGGCCTGCACTTCCTTCGAGGTACCTGCCGCCTCCTCTGCATTACCACTGGCGCTGCGGGCGATCAATTCCACCTGCTGTGCAATTTCGGTGCTGGCACTGCCCTGTTCTTTCAGCGCATGTGATATCTCGTTCACCACATCCACCACACTGGTGGCGCTATCACGGATGTGGGATATCGCTTCCCCACCCTGAACCGCCAGTTGCAAACCATTCTTCACACGGCCAACCGCTTCTTCCATACAGGCACGTGACTGATCGGAGCTGCTCTGGATTTCCTGGATCATGCCGGCGATTTCCTGCGTAGCCTGGCCGGTGCGCTCCGACAGTTTGCGCACTTCATCTGCTACCACGGCAAAACCACGCCCCATCTCACCCGCACGCGCAGCCTCAATAGCGGCATTAAGCGCCAGCAAGTTGGTCTGGTCGGCAATATCCTTGATCACCTGCATGATGCTGGAAATGGTCTGGGTCTTGCTGGCCAGATCAGCAATGGTTGCTGCCGCCTGATCAACCGACTCGTTGATACGGTGCATTTCGTTGACTGCGCTGGAGATCACCTCGCCACCTTCACGCGACAGGCGGCCGGACTCTTGAGACAGATTGCGCGCATCATGTGCATGGCTGGAAATATGATTGATACTGACCGTCAGTTGCTCGATGGAAGCTGCCATGGCTGCGGCTGCCTCACTTTGCTGATCAGAACCACGCACTACCGCATCTGAGCGGCGGGCCACATCAGAACTCATGCCGGACAAGCGCGCCGCTTCATCGGCAATTTCCCGCACCAGCGACTTCAGATGCTGCTGCATTTGCTGAACCGCTGCCATCACGCTGCTTGTGTCACCTGACGCCACGTTCACCTGGGTATCCAGATGACCATCCGCAATGCGACGGACCACCTGCATGGTTTCGCCAGGATCCGCCCCCAGTTGTCCCAAGACGCTGCGCATCAGGAACAGCCCGGCAATCAGCAACAACACAAGGATGGCGGCCACTTCGGCCAGGGTCAGCCATAGTTGTTTCATGAACGCGGCCTGGACATCGTCCAGATAAATGCCGGTACCGATAATCCAGTGCCAGCGCTGGCTGGTCATCAGGTAGGAAATCTTGGGTTGCGGCTGGTCGAAGCCGGGCTTGTCCCACACATAGGCGGCAAAACCTTGTCCATTGCCCTTGGTGACCGTATCCATGAACAACTGCCCCAGATCCACACCGGTCGGGGTCTTCAAGCCCTGGAGATTCTTGCCCAGCATGGCTGCCTTGGCACCGTGAATGACATAGTTCCAGTTCTGGTCGTAACCGAAGAAGTACTCCTTGCCGTCATAATGGCTGGCCATCAGGGCGGCGGCAGCCATTTGTTTGGCTTGGGGTTCACTCAGCTTGCCACTCGCCTCCAGGGCTTCATAGCTGCTGATGATGCCCATGGCAGATTCAACCAGATTTCGTGTTTTATCCTCTCGGTCCTGTAACAAGCTATTACGCTGGTTATACAGAGCCAGCCCACTCAGACAGCAAATCAGCAAGGCCACCAGCAACAGCCAGGCGATAAGGCGGCTGCGTAATGACATTCCGGCAGTTGTGTTCATTTTTTTCTCTCTGTTCCCGTTGTCAGTCTCTAGCAAGCAACTGCTCTATTTGTCAGTTTTTGTCATTCTACATCTTTATAGACAAAGATATAGCCGGGTTTACCCATGCGCCATTTAAAAGTAGCCAGTACATTCAGCAGATGCCAGCTGCAAATCTGCAATGGGCGATCAGCTGCAAGCAAGCTTGCCATCGTAGCAAGAATGCATGCCGAAAATACTGATCTGATACAACTGCATTAAAGATATTGTCATATTAGATATGCAGGCCGCATGCCAATACCACCTTTCTGCGACAAGGCGGACACCGCAGCTAGTACAACAATGCTAGGATCATGGCTCGGACATTGCCAGAAAGAGCACCCATGAAACTGACACAGATGTTTGTGCACCCAATGAAATCTGCACGAGGGATTGCCTATGACAGGGCTTTTGCCAGTGCACAAGGCTTGCTGCATGACAGGGAGTGGTTGCTCAGCACAGCGGATGGTCAGTTCCTGACCGCACGGCAATATCCACAGATGTTGCAAATTACAACAGCCCTGATACCTGGTGGTTTGTTGCTGAGTGCTCCGGGACGCTCACCGATCCTTGCCATGACCCAGGTCTACAAGCAAAAGGTGGCAGCAACCGTATGGCGTGCCAACTTCACCGCCTGGCATGGGGACGAACACGTGGATGCCTGGCTGTCTGATTACATGGGTAGGGACTGCCGTTTGCTATGGCTGGGCATGCAGTCCACACGCGTGTTGGATGGAGCACAGACCCCCATGTCATTTGCGGATGGCTATCCCTATCTGCTGGTGAATCAGGCCTCGCTGGACGCACTGAATCAGGAATTGCGCAAACCGGTGACGGTGCAACATTTCAGGCCCAATCTGCTGGTCAGTGGCGCACTGCCATATGAGGAGGATGACTGGAAGGTGATTCAGATCGGGGACATCGTATTTGATGTAGCCAAGCCTTGCACCCGCTGCCAGATGATTACCACCGACCCGATCAGTGCAGAAGTTGATGCAGACAATGAACCGATGCGGACACTCAGCAAAACCAGGCAACTGGCGGAGGGAATTTGCTTTGGCGTGAATCTGGTGGCACGGAACGAAGGAATGCTGGAGCTTGGTGCGCCCATGCAGGTGCTTGAATCCAGGTATGAATTCTGATCACCACCTAAGGGCTGGAACAACAGCTTGATGCAGAAATGAAAAAAGCCAGCTTTCGCTGGCTTCTTTCATAACTTCACCGAATATTATTCAGCGGAGTCATCTACAACGGCAACGGCATCTTCAGCACGGTCAACCAGCTCAACCAGAGCCAGCGGGGCATTGTCGCCCTTACGGAAACCGTACTTCAGGATACGCACATAACCACCATTGCGGGCGGAGAAGCGCGGGCCGAGAACGTCGAAGAGTTTAACCACGATATCGCGGTCACGAGTGCGGTCAAACGCCAGACGACGGTTGGCGAGAGACGGCTTTTTGCCGAGCGTAATCAGCGGCTCGGCCACACGACGCAGTTCCTTGGCTTTCGGCAGCGTGGTCACGATAACTTCGTGCTTCAGCAGCGAATTCGCCATGTTGCGCAGCATCGCCAGACGATGGCTGGTCGTGCGGTTCAGTTTACGATTACTGTAACGATGACGCATTGTTAATGTCCTTTAGTCTCAAACTTACGGCTTTTCCAGACCAGCCGGAGGCCAATTCTCAAGCTTCATGCCGAGAGTCAGACCCTTGGAAGCGAGAACTTCTTTGATCTCGTTCAGCGATTTGCGACCGAGGTTCGGAGTCTTCAGAAGCTCGGTTTCAGTACGCTGAATCAGATCGCCGATGTAATAAATGTTCTCAGCCTTCAGGCAGTTGGCCGAACGAACCGTCAGTTCAAGATCGTCTACCGGACGCAGCAGGATCGGATCGATCGGCGGCGCCTTTTCAACGACTTCTTCAACCGCTGTGCCTTGGAGGTCAGCAAAGATCGACAGCTGATCCATCAGAATACGTGCAGCATTGCGCACGGCCTGTTCCGGTTCGATCACGCCATTGGTTTCGATATCGAGAACCAGGCGGTCGAGGTCGGTACGTTGTTCAACACGGGCGCTTTCCACAGCAAAGCTCACACGGCGAACCGGCGAGAAGGAAGCATCCAGTTGAATGGTACCGATGGAACGGTTTTCTTCATGAATGGAACGAGCAGACACAGGCTGATAGCCACGGCCTTTTTCGACCTTGATCTCCATGTCGATTTTGCCGCCAACAGAGAGGTGGGCAATCACGTGTTCCGGATTGATCACTTCAACATCATGCGGCAACTCGATATCGCCAGCCAAGACAGCACCTTCACCTTCCTTTTTCAAGGTCAGCACGACACTGTCACGACCATGCAGCTTAAGCACTACGCCCTTGAGGTTGAGGAGGATGTCTACGACATCCTCGCGCACGCCATCAAGTGCGGAATACTCATGCAAAACGCCAGCGATAGTCACTTCGGTAGGAGCAAAGCCCGGCATCGACGACAGCAGGATACGGCGCAGCGAGTTGCCAAGAGTGTGAGCATAGCCACGCTCGAACGGCTCCATCGAAACGCGTGCATGGGTAGCAGATACCGGCTGCACGTCAATCAGACGAGGTTTCAAAAATTCCGAAGCGCTGTTTTGCATAGTCATTCCCTAAGAGCTAGCGATTACTTGGAGTAGAATTCCACAACGAGCTGTTCGTTGATATCGCTAGACAGTTCGGAACGTTCCGGAGCAGATTTGAAGACGCCTTCCATCTTCTTGGAGTCAACAGACACCCAGGAAGGGAAACCACCTTGCTCAGCCAGAGCCAGACCCTCTACGATACGGGCTTGCTTCTTGGCTTTTTCGCGGACAGACACTACGTCACCAGCTTTAACCTGGAAAGACGGAATGTTAACTACCTGGCCGTTCACAACGATAGCCTTGTGGCTTACCAGCTGACGTGCTTCTGCACGAGTGGAGCCAAAGCCCATGCGATATACAACGTTGTCCAGACGTGCTTCGAGCAGCTTCAGCAGGTTTTCACCAGTGGAGCCTTTACGACGTACAGCTTCCGCAAAGTAATTGCGGAACTGACGCTCGAGTACGCCATAGATACGGCGGATTTTCTGCTTTTCACGCAGTTGGACACCGTAGTCGGACAGACGACCCTTACGGGCGCCGTGTTGACCAGGCGGGGTATCCAGTTTGCACTTGGAATCCAGTGCACGACGCGCGCTCTTCAGGAAAAGGTCGGTGCCTTCACGACGAGCGAGCTTACATTTTGGGCCGATATAACGTGCCATGTTCTCACACTCTCCGAATTAGATACGACGTTTTTTGGGCGGACGGCAACCGTTGTGCGGTACCGGCGTCACGTCGGAGATGCTGGTGATCTTGAAACCCAGCGCGTTGAGTGCGCGAACAGCGGATTCACGGCCCGGACCCGGGCCCTTGATACGAACTTCGAGGTTCTTCACACCGTATTCTTGGGCAACTTTACCAGCATGCTCTGCTGCTACCTGAGCAGCAAAGGGTGTACTTTTGCGCGAGCCCTTAAAACCAGCGCCGCCAGAGGTAGCCCAAGACAGTGCATTGCCTTGACGGTCGGTGATAGTGATGATGGTGTTGTTGAACGAAGCGTGAACATGCACGATACCTTCGCTAACAGACTTGCGCACTTTTTTGCGTACACGGACAGCTGTGTTTGCTTTAGCCATTTCTGTGTTCCTTTAGTTACTTCTTGCCGGCGATCGCCTTACGCGGTCCCTTACGGGTACGCGCGTTAGTGCGAGTGCGCTGACCGCGGCACGGCAGGCCACGACGATGGCGCATGCCGCGATAGCAGCCCATGTCCATCAGACGTTTGATGCTCATCGTGATTTCGCGGCGCAGGTCACCTTCAACAGTGAACTTCGCTACTTCTTCACGCAGAGTTTCCATCTCAGCGTCAGTCAGATCCTTCACCTTGGTGGAGGGGTTCACGCTAGCAGCAGCACAAATCTGCTGGGCGCGAGTTTGACCGATGCCGAAAATTGCCTGCAGGCCAATAACGGCATGCGCATGATTGGGGATGTTTACCCCTGCAATACGGGCCATACTCTTTCCTTAAGCCTTAAGACCTTGAAAAGTTTGCGATTGTAACACGCAAAGTCAGGTCTAACAAATGTTAGCCTTGTTTTTGCTTGTGACGCGGGTCCGTGCAGATCACGCGTACAACGCGATTGCGACGGATAATTTTGCAGTTACGGCAAATCTTCTTTACCGAAGGCTGTACTCGCATGTCAGTTCCTTTCGTTACTCTAAAAGAGCGAGTGCGTAATTTCGCACGGAACACGATACGGGCAGCGGTCTGTCCAGGCGGTTTTGGCCACCCTGACCTTGTAATCAATAAGCGTGCTTTGAAACAAGCTTGCTGATCATGCCCAAGTACGACGTGTCCATTCTCAAGTTTGATCCAGCAGTAGGGCAGCTGCTCTACTGCCAAATCTCACCCTGCATCTGGATGGTTTCTTACCTAGCCATATAACCCAGCGAGAACACGTATGTCACCGGCCGAGCGCATTGCCTTTGAAGTTAGCCTTCTTGAGCAAGCTTTCGTACTGATGCGACAGAACGTAGGACTGTACCTGAGCCATGAAATCCATGGTGACCACTACAATGATCAGCAGTGATGTGCCACCGAAGTAGAACGGTACATTCCACTTCAGGATGAGGAATTCCGGCAACAGACAAACCAGCGTAATGTAGATTGCACCGATCAATGTCAGCCGCAGAATGATCTTCTCGATATAACGCGAAGTCTGCTCACCTGGACGGATACCTGGGATGAAAGCACCACTTTTCTTCAGGTTATCTGCCGTCTCTTTTGGATTGAAAACGAGCGCGGTGTAGAAGTAACAGAAGAAAATGATGGCCGTTGCATACAGCAGCACATAGATCGGCTGACCGGGATGCAGCTTGTCAGCCACGCCCTTGAGCCAACCCAGGCTTTCATTGTTACCAAGCCAGCCAAGAATGGTGGCAGGGAACAGAATGATGCTGGATGCAAAAATCGGCGGGATCACCCCTGCCATGTTGAGCTTGAGCGGCATGTGCGTGCTCTGGCCCTGCATGACACGATTACCAACCTGACGTTTGGCGTAGTTGACCAGAACCTTGCGCTGGCCGCGTTCTGCGAACACGACTACGTAGGTCATCAGTGCAACACCAACAAACAGCACGATGGTAAACAGGATGGGCAGCGAGCCTTGACTGGTCAGCGTGAGCGTCTTGCCAATGGCAGCCGGAACACCTGATGCAATACCTGCACAGATGATCAGCGAGATACCGTTGCCGATACCACGCTCGGTAATCTGTTCACCCAGCCACATGAGGAACATGGTGCCGGTTACCAGAGATACCACGGTTGTCAGGTAGAACTCCCACTGGGCAGTCACCACCAGGTTAGGCTGCTTAAACAGCATCACCGCAATACTGAAACTCTGGAAAGAGGCCAGCAAAACGGTTGCATAACGTGTGTACTGAGTTACCTTACGACGTCCCGCGTCGCCTTCCTTCTTCAGCTGCTTCAGGCTCGGAAGAACCTCAGAGGCAAGCTGAAGAATGATGGAAGCAGAGATGTACGGCATGATGCCCAGGGCAAATACCGTAAACCTCGAGAGGGCGCCGCCCGAGAACATGTTGAACATGTCGAGCAGGCCCGTCTGCGACGTGTGGAACAACTTCGCTAGTTCGGCAGGATTGATACCAGGCACCGGAATATGCGCACCAATACGGTAAACAATCAAAGCTCCGATCAAGAACATGATACGGCGCTTCAAATCACCAAATTTATTGGCATTTCCAACTAGAGAAGTATTCGACACGTAAGTGCGCCTTATTCAATACTGCCGCCGGCAGCTTCGATAGCAGCGCGAGCGCCAGCAGTCGCAGCAATGCCACGCAGCTTAACGGCACGTTCGATCTTGCCGGACAGGACAACCTTGGCTACCAGAGCCTGAGCGTCAACCAGACCAGCTTGCTTCAGTGCCAACAGATCGATTTCGTCAACCGGCAGCAGGTTCAGTTCGGACAGGCGTACTTCTGCATTGAAGCGAGCAGTCAGCGACTTGAAGCCACGTTTCGGCAAGCGACGTTGCAGCGGCATTTGACCGCCTTCAAAACCGACCTTGTGGAAACCACCTGCACGGCTCTTTTGACCCTTGTGGCCACGACCGGAAGTCTTGCCCAGGCCGCTACCAATGCCGCGACCTACACGACGCTTGGCATGCTTGGCGCCGGCACCGGGTTGAATGGTGTTCAGCAGCATCTCTTAGCCCTCGAATTTCAACAGGTAGCTGATCTTGTTGATCATGCCACGGTTTTCAGGGGTATCGAGCACTTCCACAGTCTGGCGGATCTTTTTCAGACCCAGGCCACGGGCGCAAGCCTTGTGGGATTCCAGACGACCGATCAGGCTCTTTACCAGAGTTACCTTAACAGTGTTGGTGTTACTCATGATCAACCCCCAGGATCTCTTCTACGGTCAGACCACGCTTGGCGGCAACCTGAGAAGCGGTGTTAATCTTGTTCAGGCCGTCCAGAGTTGCACGAACCACGTTGTACGGGTTGGTGGAACCATGAATCTTGGCCGAAACATTGTGAACACCCATTGCGTCGAAGATTGCGCGCATCGGGCCACCGGCCTTAACGCCAGTACCTTCCTTGGCCGGCTGGATGAACACGGTGGTAGCACCATGCTTGCCGGTTACGGTGTGATGCAGCGTACCATTACGCAGCGGGATCTTTACCAGATTGCGGCGGGCTTGTTCCATTGCCTTCTGTACGGCAACAGGAACTTCCTTGGAACGACCCTTGCCCATACCGATGCCGCCATCGCCATCACCAACGACGGTCAAGGCGGAGAAAGCCATGATACGGCCGCCCTTAACCACTTTGGTGACGCGGTTGACGCTGATCATCTTCTCGACCAGACCGTCGCCACGATCTTCCATTTCGTGCTTAGCCATTCTTCACTCCGAATTAGAATACGAGACCGTGTTCACGGGCTGCGTCTGCCACAGCCTTCATACGGCCATGGTATTTGAAACCGGAACGGTCAAATGCCACGGTCGAAATACCGGCTGCCTTGGCTTTTTCAGCGATGCGCTTACCGACTACGGCTGCAGCGGCCACATTGCCACCATTGGAAACGTCAGCGCGTACTTCGGCTTCCAGAGTGGAAGCGCTTGCCAGTACCTTGCTGCCAGTTTCATCAATGATCTGGGCATAAATGTGGCTGTTGGTGCGGTAAACAGTGAGACGCACCATCTTGAGCTCCGCAATCCGAGCACGGGTTTTACGTGCACGGCGGAGTCGAGCTTGTTTCTTGTCCATGTCAGTGCCTCAGTTACTTCTTCTTGGTTTCTTTCAGAACCACAACCTCATCAGCGTAACGAACGCCCTTGCCCTTGTAGGGTTCCGGGGAACGATAAGCGCGGATTTCGGCAGCGATCTGGCCAACGAGTTGCTTGTCAGCACCCTTGATCAGGATCTCGGTCTGAGTCGGAGTCTCAGCCTTGATGCCAGCAGGCATCTGGTGAGCTACCGGATGGGAGAAACCCAGAGACAGGTTCAGGGTGTCGCCTTGAGCCTGGGCACGGTAACCCACGCCAACCAGCTGCAGCTTCTTCTCGAAGCCCTTGGATACACCAATCACCATATTGTTCAGCAGGGCGCGCAGGGTACCGGACATGGCACGTGCGAACTTGCTGTCGTTTTTAGCCGCGAAAGTCAGTTCGTTGTTGTCGAACTTGATTTCAACGTCATTGCACAGAGCGGCGCTCAGGGAGCCCAGGGCACCCTTTACGGTCACTTCTGCAGCACCGAATTTAACTTCGACGCCAGCCGGAATGGCTACGGGATTCTTAGCTACGCGAGACATTTGACCCCCTTATGCCACTACGCACAGCAGCTCACCGCCGATACCGGCAGCGCGTGCTTTGCGATCGGTCATGATGCCCTTGGAAGTAGACAGGATAGCTACGCCCAGACCATTCATTACCTTCGGGATTTCGGTGGAGCCCTTGTACACGCGCAGGCCAGGACGGGAAACGCGGTCAATGCGCTCGATCACCGGACGGCCAGCGTAGTACTTGAGCTGGATATCAAGAACAGGCTTTTTGGCTTCGCCGGCAACGGCGAAGTCTTCGATGTAGCCTTCTTCTTTCAGCACCTGTGCCAGCGCAACTTTCAGCTTCGAAGACGGCATAGCAACAGCCACCTTGGAAGCCATTTGGCCGTTACGGATGCGGGTCAACATATCGGAAATAGGATCGTGCATGCTCATTTATGGTTCTCCTATTACCAGCTGGCCTTAACAACACCCGGAATCTCGCCCTTCATGGCGATTTCACGGAGTTTGTTACGACCCAGACCGAATTTACGGAACACGCCACGCGGACGACCGGTAATGGCGCAGCGACGACGCTGGCGTACCGGGGAAGCATTGCGCGGCAGCTGCTGCAGTTGCAGGCGAGCGGCGAAGCGTTCTTCTTCCGAGAGGCTTTGATTGTTGATGGTAGCGATGAGGGCTTCGCGCTTAGCGGCAAATTTTTCAGCCACCTTAACGCGCTTCTCTTCACGCTTGATCAGTGCAAGTTTTGCCATGTGCTTAACCCTTGAACGGGAACTTGAACGCAGCCAGCAGAGCGCGGGCCTCTTCGTCAGTCTTCGCCGTAGTGGTAACAGTAATGTTCATACCACGCAGAGCATCGATCTTGTCGTACTCGATTTCCGGGAAGATGATCTGTTCCTTGACACCCATGTTGTAGTTGCCGCGGCCGTCAAAAGACTTGGCGGAAACACCACGGAAGTCACGAACACGCGGCAACGCGATGGTTACCAGACGGTCCAGGAATTCGTACATGCGTTCACGGCGCAGGGTAACCTTGCAACCAACCGGATAGTCATCACGAATCTTGAAGCCGGCGATGGATTTGCGAGCGGTGGTAACTACCGGCTTCTGGCCAGCAATCTTTTCCATGTCGCCCACGGCGAATTCCATTACCTTTTTATCGGCAACAGCTTCACCAACACCCATGTTGACGGTGATCTTCTCGATGCGCGGAACTTCCATGATCGACTTGTAGCCGAACTGTTTCATCAGTTCCGGCACTACGCTGTCTTTGTAGAAATCGTAGAAACGTGCCATGTTTGCTTTTCCTTACGCGCCGATAACTTCGCCACTGGACTTGAACACGCGTACCTTGCGGCCGTCTTCAAGAGTCTTGAAGCCTACGCGGTCAGCCTTCTGGCTAGCCGGGTTGAAAATAGCAACGTTGGAAGCGTCAACAGGCATAACCTTTTCAACGATACCACCAGCAACGCCACGCACCGGATTCGGCTTCTGGTGTTTCTTGGCAACATTCACGCCTTCAACAACCAGTTTTTCATCCAGGACGCGCAGAACGGTGCCGCGTTTACCCTTGTCTTTACCGGTGATTACTACGACTTCATCACCTTTACGAATTTTGCGCATGCGACCTCCTTACAGCACTTCAGGAGCAAGCGACACGATCTTCATGAAACGCTCGGTACGCAGTTCACGCGTCACGGGTCCGAAGATACGAGTGCCAATCGGCTCAAGCTTGTTGTTGAGCAGAACGGCAGCATTGCTATCAAACTTGATCAACGAGCCGTCCGGACGACGCACGCCTTTGGCGGTGCGTACTACTACTGCGTTGTACACGTCGCCTTTTTTGACGCGACCGCGCGGAGCAGCATCCTTGATGCTCACCTTGATGATGTCGCCAACGCTTGCATAGCGACGCTTGGAACCGCCCAATACCTTGATGCACATAACGTGACGCGCACCAGTATTGTCAGCGACCTCAAGCATGGTCTGCATTTGGATCATTTGATGATTACCTTTCTAATCCAACTTTATCCGTCACTTTCACCTGCCGGTTTCTCGCATAAGAGCAAGACCAAACAGACGAAACGCCACAGATCAAGCTGTGGCGTATCAAACGGCCAGTTTTGGACCCCGTAAGGGCGGAATTCCTATCCGACACGGATAAGAAGATGGCCATTATACAAGGGACTTTCGTCCCTTGCAAGTCTTATACCTGGCGAGATTTCTCGACCAGGGCAGTCACCACCCACGATTTGGTCTTCGAGAGAGGACGGGACTCGCTGATTACTACGATGTCGCCGGCCTTGAACTCGTTGTTCTCGTCGTGTGCGTGGAACTTCTTAGAACGACGGATAATCTTGCCGTAGATCGGGTGCTTAACCTTGCGCTCGACCAGAACGGTTACAGTCTTATCCATCTTGTCGCTGACAACGGTACCGGTCAGCGTACGTACCACTTTGGTTTCGCTCATCTTAAACTGCCTTTTCTTTCAGAACGGTGCGAACACGAGCGATGTCGCGACGCACTTTCTTCAGTTCAGAGGTCTTGGCGAGTTGCTGAGTAGCGTGCTGCATACGCAGGGCAAACTGGGCCTTCAGGAGGCTCAGCAGTTCCGCTTTCAGCTCGTCAACAGTTTTGGCTTTCAGTTCGGACGCTTTCATTACTGACCTACCTGTCTAGTTACAAACACAGTGGCGATCGGCAACTTGGCTGCGGCCAGACGGAAAGCTTCACGAGCGAGTTCCTCGTTAACACCGTCCATTTCGTACAGCATCTTGCCAGGCTGGATTTCGGCCACGTAGTATTCCGGAGAACCCTTACCCCCACCCATACGCACTTCAGCAGGCTTGGAAGTGATCGGCTTGTCCGGGAAAATACGGATCCAGATACGACCGCCACGCTTGATGTGACGGGTCATGGCACGACGGGCCGCTTCGATCTGACGCGCGGTCAGACGACCACGACCAACAGCCTTCAAACCGAAATCACCAAAGCTCACTTTGTTGCCACGGGTAGCGATACCAGTGTTGCGGCCTTTATGCTGTTTACGGTACTTGAGTCTAGTTGGCTGCAGCATTGCGCGGGCCCTTTCTCGTTTTCTTCTCGGTCGCAACTGGAGCCGGTGCTACTTGACCCGGCTTCAGCTCACCTTTGTAAACCCATACCTTGATGCCGATGATACCGTAGGTGGTCTTGGCTTCAGAGGTAGCGTAGTCAACATCGGCACGCAGGGTATGCAGCGGCACACGGCCTTCGCGATACCATTCGCTACGAGCGATATCGATGCCGTTCAGACGACCGGAGGACATGATCTTGATGCCCTGGGCGCCCATGCGCATGGCGTTCTGCATGGAACGCTTCATGGCACGGCGGAACATTACACGCTTTTCCAGCTGGGAGGCGATGCCATCAGCAATGATTTGCGCGTCCAGTTCCGGCTTGCGAACTTCTTCGATATTCACGTGAACCGGCACGCCCAGACGAGCTTGCAGTTCGCGCTTCAGAACTTCGATGTCCTCACCCTTTTTACCGATCACAACACCCGGACGGGCACTGTGAATGGTAATGCGTGCGGACTTGGCCGGACGCTCGATGGTGACACGACCAACAGCCGCATGACCCAGGCGCTTCTTCAGGTATTCGCGAACTTCCAGGTCTTGCATCAGCATTTCCGGGAAATTCTTCGAGTTGGCGAACCACTTGGAAGACCAGTTTTTGTTAACGGCAAGACGGAATCCCGTCGGATGAATCTTCTGACCCATTTCTTACCCCTTAATTGCCAACGGTCAACGAGATGTGGCAGGTCTGCTTTTCGATGCGATTGCCACGACCCTTAGCACGGGCAGTGAAACGCTTCAGACTAGCGCCTTTGTCAACAAAGATGCTGGTGACACGCAGGGTGTCGATGTCAGCGCCTTCGTTGTGCTCGGCGTTAGCGATGGCAGATTCCAGCACTTTCTTCACAATAACCGCGCCCTTCTTCGGGGAGAAGGCCAGGATATTCAGAGCCTGACCAACGGATTGACCGCGGATCAGATCGGCCACCAGGCGGCACTTTTGTGCCGACAGGCGGACGCTTTTCAGATTTGCAGATACTCTCATCGCTTCACCTTATCTCTTCTTCGCCTTCTTATCGGCCGCGTGGCCTTTGAAGGTACGAGTCAGCGAGAATTCGCCCAGTTTATGACCGACCATGTTTTCGGAAACATAAACAGGCACATGGGTGCGACCGTTGTGTACCGCGATGGTCAAACCAATGAAGTCCGGCAGGACGGTCGAACGACGCGACCAGGTCTTGATCGGACGCTTGTCATTGGTTGCACGCGCCGCGTCGACCTTCTTCAGAAGGTGCAGATCAACGAACGGGCCTTTTTTCTGCGAACGTGCCATTGTCAATTACCCTTTAGTAGAATAGCGGCGGCGTACGATCATGTTGTCGGTACGCTTGTTGCGACGGGTACGGAAGCCCTTAGTCGGAGTGCCCCATGGGCTAACCGGCACACGGCCTTCACCAGTACGGCCTTCACCACCACCATGCGGGTGATCAATCGGGTTCATCGCAGTACCGCGAACGGTCGGACGAATACCACGCCAGCGGCTAGCACCAGCCTTACCCAGCTTGCGCAGGGAATGCTCTTCGTTGCTTACTTCGCCAACAGTAGCGCGGCAGTCAACATGCACCAGACGAATTTCGCCGGAACGCAGACGCAGCTGAGCGTAGACACCTTCACGGGCCAGCAGCATGGCGGAACCGCCAGCCGAACGGACCATTTGGGCACCCTTGCCAGGTTGCAGCTCTACGCAGTGGATGGTAGTACCCACCGGGATGTTGCGGATCGGCAAAGCGTTACCAGCCTTGATCGGAGCTTCGGCACCGGACAGCAGAACTGCACCAGCCTTAACACCGCGCGGAGCGATGATGTAGCGGCGTTCGCCATCGGCGTAGCACAACAGGGCGATGTGGGCAGTGCGGTTCGGATCGTATTCGATACGTTCCACTTTTGCCGGGATGCCATCCTTGTTGCGACGGAAGTCGATCAGACGGTAGTGCTTCTTGTGACCACCACCCATATGACGGGTAGTAATGTGGCCATTGTTGTTACGACCGGCAGTGGCAGACTTTTTCTCTACCAGAGCGGCGTGCGGAGCGCCTTTGTGCAGATCAGGGTGAACCACCTTGACAACAGCACGACGACCCGCGGAAGTCGGTTTTACTTTAACGATAGGCATGCTCTATCTCCTTACTCCGCAGCGGCCGGGGTGGCGGTCAGATCGATTTCCTGACCCTGAACCAGGCTAACGTAAGCCTTTTTCCAGTCTTTACGACGGCCAAAGGTACGGCCAAAGCGTTTCACTTTGCCCTTAACGTTAACAGTGGATACGCCTTCAACTTTTACATTGAACAGCATTTCAACTGCAGCCTTGATCTCCGGCTTGGTAGCATCGGTAGCAACACGGAAAACAACTTGCTGATGCTTCTCAGCAACCATGGTGCTCTTTTCGGAAACAACCGGGGCCAGAATTACTTGCAACAGACGTTCTTGATTCATGCCCACTGCTCCTCCAGATGCTGCACCGCCTCACGGGTGATGACGATCTTCTTGAAACGCAGCAGGCTGTACGGGTCAGCTTGTTGTGCTTCGATCACCAGCACGTTCGGCAGATTGCGCGAAGACAGATAGAGGTTTTCGTCCAGTTCACGGGTAATGAACAGAGCCTGTTCCAGACCCATGGACTTAACCACACCTACGAATTCCTTGGTTTTCGGCGATTCAACCGACAGCGAATCAACCACGATCAGACGCTCGTCGCGAACCAGCTGGGACAGGATAGCTGCCATGCCAGCGCGGAACATCTTGCGGTTAACCTTCTGAGAGAAATTCTCGTCCGGGCTGTTCGGGAAAGCACGACCACCACCACGACGGTTCGGAGTGGAAGTCATACCGGCACGTGCGTTACCAGTACCCTTCTGCTTGAACGGCTTCTTGGTGGAGTGGTTTACTTCGGCACGAGTCAGCTGAGCGCGGTTACCGCTGCGAGCATTCGCCAGGAATGCAGTCACAACCTGGTGAACCAGGGCTTCGTTGTATTCGCGACCGAACAGAGTCTCGGATGCCTGCAGGCTGCCAGCAGCCTGACCTTGGCTATTGATTACTTTCAATTCCATCACGCACCTGCCTTCACGCTAGGACGAACGACAACATCGCCGTTCTTGGCACCAGGAACGGCACCCTTAACCAGAAGCAGCTGACGCTCGGCGTCAACACGAACAACTTCCAGGCACTGAACAGTGCTCTTGACGTTGCCGTACTGACCAGCCATGCGCTTACCCGGGAAAATACGACCCGGATCCTGTGCCTGACCGATAGAACCCGGCGTGTTATGCGAACGGGAGTTACCGTGCGAAGCGCGGTTGGAAGAGAAGTTGTGACGCTTGATCACACCGGAGAAACCCTTACCCTTGGAGGTACCGGTTACATCAACCAGTTGACCTACGGTGAAGATTTCAACGGACAGTGCATCACCCGGCTTCAGGGAGGAGAGAGCTTCTGCGGACAGAACGAATTCGTTCAGACCCAGACCTGCTTCAACGCCAGCCTTGGCAAAGTGACCAGCTGCCGCCTTGTTAACGCGGCTAGCTTTACGGGCACCGAAAGTAACTTGAACGGCAGTGTAGCCGTCAACTTCGGCAGTTTTGATTTGCGTGACGCGGTTAGCGGACATGTCCAGCACAGTTACCGGGATGGATGCACCATCTTCGGCAAAAATGCGGGTCATGCCGACTTTGCGACCGACAAGACCTAAACTCATGTTTATATCCTTTTGCAGGCGCCGATTACGATTGACCGGCATAAAAAACAAAAGCGGACTCGCAAAATTGCGAGTCCGCTAATGTATCACAAGATTTTCAGCAATCGCAAGCACTTAACCTGCGAGCGCTGCATTTCCTGTCATTACTGCAGCTTGATTTCCACATCCACACCGGCCGGCAGGTCGAGCTTCATCAGAGCATCAACAGTCTTGTCGGTCGGATCTACGATGTCCATCAGGCGCAGGTGAGTGCGGATTTCCAGCTGGTCGCGGGAAGTCTTGTTCACGTGCGGGGAACGCAGAACGTTGAAACGCTCGATTTTGGTCGGCAGCGGAACCGGGCCCTTAACAACAGCGCCGGTACGCTTGGCAGTTTCAACGATTTCCTGGGCGGAACGATCGATCAGGTTGTAATCGAAGGCCTTCAGGCGGATGCGGATTTTCTGGCTTTGCATATTATCTGCTCCGATTAGGCGATGATCTTGGCAACAACGCCGGCGCCAACAGTACGGCCACCTTCACGGATCGCGAAACGCAGACCTTCTTCCATAGCGATCGGGGCGATCAGTTCTACGGTGATTTCCACGTTGTCACCCGGCATTACCATTTCCACGCCTTCGGCCAGGCTTACAGCACCGGTCACGTCGGTAGTACGGAAGTAGAACTGCGGACGGTAGTTAGCGAAGAACGGGGTGTGACGACCGCCTTCATCCTTGCTCAGCACGTATACGGATGCGCCGAACTTGGTGTGCGGGGTGATGGTGCCCGGCTTAGCCAGTACCTGACCACGCTCTACGTCTTCACGCTTGGTACCACGCAGCAGTACGCCTACGTTGTCACCAGCCTGACCTTGGTCCAGCAGCTTGCGGAACATTTCAACGCCGGTGCAGGTGGTCTTCGCAGTTGCCTTCAGGCCTACGATTTCCAGTTCTTCACCAACTTTAACGATACCGCGCTCTACACGACCGGTAACTACAGTACCACGACCGGAGATGGAGAATACGTCTTCGATCGGCAGCAGGAACGGCTTGTCAACAGCACGTTCCGGAGTCGGAATGTAGGAGTCCAGAGCAGCAGCCAGACGGAAGATGGACGGTTCGCCCATTTCGGATTGGTCGCCTTCCAGTGCCAGACGAGCGGAACCGATCACTACCGGAGTGTCGTCGCCCGGGAAGTCGTAGGAAGACAGCAGATCGCGCACTTCCATTTCAACCAGTTCCAGCAGTTCAGCGTCGTCAACCAGGTCAGCCTTGTTCAGGTAAACGATGATGTACGGAACGCCAACCTGACGGGACAGCAGGATGTGTTCGCGAGTTTGCGGCATCGGGCCGTCAGCTGCGGAGCACACCAGGATAGCGCCGTCCATCTGGGCAGCACCGGTAATCATGTTCTTAACGTAGTCAGCGTGACCCGGGCAGTCTACGTGAGCGTAGTGACGGGACTCGGTTTCGTATTCTACGTGTGCGGTATTAATGGTAATACCACGTGCCTTTTCTTCCGGCGCGCTGTCGATCTGGGAGTAGTCCTTGGCTTCGCCACCGAACTTCTTGGACAGAATGGTGGTGATCGCTGCGGTCAGGGTGGTCTTACCGTGGTCAACGTGACCGATGGTGCCGACGTTTACGTGCGGTTTGGTCCGCTCAAACTTTTCTTTTGCCATTTTGCAAAAATCCTTAATTAAAGAACATTAGATCAGAGTTGGCCAGCCGAAGCCGGCCAACTTCAGCGCGCATTACTTCTTGGCGGCCATTACGGCTTCAGCAATATGCTTCGGCGCTTCGGAGTAGTGCTTGAACTCCATGGAGTAGGTAGCACGACCCTGAGTAGCGGAACGCAGGTCGGTGGAGTAACCGAACATCTCGGCCAGCGGTACTTCGGCCTTAATCTTCTTGCCACCCAGACCATCATCGTCCATACCTTGCACGATGCCGCGACGACGGTTCAGGTCACCCATCACGTCGCCCATGTACTCTTCCGGCGTTTCAACTTCAACAGCCATCATCGGTTCGAGGATGCACGGGCCGGCACGGCGCATGGCTTCCTTGAAGGCGATGGAACCGGCCAGTTCGAAGGCGATCTGCGAGGAGTCAACGTCATGGTAGGAACCGAAGGTCAGACGTACGGTTACGTCAACCACCGGGAAGCCAGCCAGAATGCCGTTGTTCAGCGAGTTGCGGATACCCTTGTCAACGGAAGGAATGAATTCACGCGGAATCACACCACCCTTGATCTCGTCGATGAACTTGTAGCCATTACCTTCGCCAGACGGCTCCAGGGTAATCGTACAATCACCGTACTGACCCTTACCGCCGGACTGCTTGGCGTGCTTACCTTGCACGTCGGTAACAGTCTTGGTAATGGTTTCGCGGTAAGCAACCTGCGGAGCACCCACGTTGGCTTCAACGCCGAACTCACGCTTCATGCGGTCAACCAGAATTTCCAGGTGCAGTTCACCCATACCGGAAATGATGGTCTGACCGGATTCTTCGTCAGTGCGTACGCGGAAGGACGGGTCTTCCTTGGCCAGGCGGTTCAGGGCAACGCCCATCTTTTCCTGGTCGGCCTTGGTCTTCGGCTCAACGGCAACGTGAATAACCGGATCCGGGAATTCCATGCGTTCCAGCACGATCGGTGCATCAACGGAACACAGGGTTTCACCAGTGGTCACTTCCTTCAGGCCGATAGCAGCAGCGATGTCACCAGCGCGTACTTCTTCGATTTCCTTACGGTCGTTGGCGTGCATCTGTACGATACGGCCGATACGTTCCTTCTTGCCCTTCACGGAGTTCATTACGGTATCACCGGATTGAACCACACCAGAGTAAACGCGGAAGAAGGTCAACTGACCTACGTACGGGTCATTCATCAGCTTGAATGCCAGCGCGGAGAACGGCTCGTCATCCGAAGCGTGACGCTCGGCTTCAACACCGTCGACTTCACCCTTGATCGCCGGAACTTCAGTCGGCGACGGCAGCAGTTCGATCACGGCGTCCAGCATGCGCTGTACACCCTTGTTCTTGAACGCGGAACCACACAGCATCGGCTGGATTTCGCAACGCAGGGTACGTGCACGCAGACCAGCAACGATTTCTTCCTCGGTCAGCGTTTCGCCGCCCAGGTACTTGTCCATCATTTCGTCGCTGACTTCGGCAGCGGCTTCAACCATCTTCTCGCGCCATTCTTCAGCAACGGAAACCAGGTTAGCCGGGATTTCGCCGTATTCGAACTTCATGCCCTGGGAAGCTTCATCCCAGATGATGGCCTTCATCTTCAGCAGGTCAACCACACCTTCGAAGCCATCTTCAGCACCGATCGGTACAACGATAGGTACCGGATTGCCACGCAGACGGGTTTTCACCTGTTCTACGGCACGGAAGAAGTTGGCACCCTGACGGTCCATCTTGTTCACGAAGGCAATACGCGGAACCTTGTACTTGTTGGCCTGACGCCATACGGTTTCGGACTGCGGCTGAACACCACCCACAGCGCAGTAAACCATTACGGCACCGTCCAGTACACGCATGGAACGCTCTACCTCAATGGTAAAGTCCACGTGGCCCGGGGTATCGATGATGTTGAAACGATGTTCCGGGAACTGCATGCCCATACCTTTCCAGAAGGTAGTGGTAGCAGCGGAGGTGATGGTAATACCACGCTCCTGTTCCTGTTCCATCCAGTCCATGGTGGCGGCGCCATCATGCACTTCACCGATCTTGTGGTTAACACCGGTGTAAAACAGAATACGCTCGGTAGTAGTGGTCTTACCGGCGTCAATGTGAGCGGAAATACCGATATTACGGTAGCGCTCGATGGGGGTCTTTCTAGCCACGATCTACACCTTATTGTGTGGTTGAGCTTAGAAGCGGAAGTGAGAGAAGGCCTTGTTGGCTTCTGCCATACGATGCACTTCGTCACGCTTCTTCATGGCGCCGCCACGACCTTCGGCAGCGTCGATCAGCTCACCGGCAAGGCGCAGGTCCATGGACTTTTCGCCACGCTTACGCGCAGCATCACGCAGCCAGCGCATGGCCAGGGCCATACGACGGGACGGACGAACTTCAACAGGAACTTGATAGTTTGCACCACCTACACGGCGGCTTTTTACTTCTACGATCGGCTTGGCATTGGACAGTGCTGCGTTGAACACTTCCAGTGCGCTCTTGCCGGTTTTCTTTTCAATCTGTTCCAGTGCGCCGTAGATGATGCGTTCTGCAACGGCTTTCTTGCCATCGATCATCACTACGTTCATGAACTTGGACAGATCTTGGGAACCGAACTTCGGATCCGGCAGAATCTCGCGCTTGGGGACTTCTCTGCGTCTTGGCATGTTACTTCCTTCGTTATTCAGTTGAGCTTGGGCTCATGACCACCCATATCAAAGCAGTCACTTACTCGACGACCTCAGGCCGCCGCCAGTACATCCCAATTATTTAGGACGCTTAGCACCGTATTTGGAACGGGACTGTTTACGGTCCTTAACACCTGCGGTGTCCAGGGAGCCGCGTACGGTGTGGTAACGCACACCCGGCAAGTCTTTTACACGACCGCCACGGATCAGTACTACGGAGTGTTCCTGCAGGTTGTGGCCTTCACCACCGATGTAGGAAATCACTTCGAAGCCGTTGGTCAGACGAACCTTGCACACTTTACGCAGCGCGGAGTTCGGCTTTTTCGGGGTGGTGGTGTAAACACGGGTGCACACGCCACGCTTCTGCGGGCAGGCTTCCAGCGCAGGCACCTTGCTGTTCACGGTCAGGACCGCACGGCCCTTGCGAACGAGTTGGTTAATGGTTGGCATTACTATCAGTTCCTAGTTGATTCATTCTGCAGACAACACGCCTCCAGAAGGACGGAGGATTATATTTTAGTCAAATACTTACCGTCAATTGAAAAACGCCGCGCCCCAGCATCTGCTGCTGGTAGCGCGGCGTTTTTTCAACAAACAGCCGGTTTGTGATGCTTAGCTGTTGTTTTCCACTTCATCGACCTGTTGCTCATCCAGCAACTGGGACTGGGAGATATCCAGACCTTGTCCCTGGCGGCGACGGGTACGATGGTAGGCCAGACCGGTACCGGCCGGAATCAGGCGACCCACGATCACGTTTTCCTTCAGACCGCGCAGATCGTCCTTCTTGCCCATGATGGCCGCTTCGGTCAGCACGCGGGTGGTTTCCTGGAAGGAAGCCGCCGAGATGAAGGAGTCGGTGGACAGGGAAGCCTTGGTAATACCCAGCAGGATGTTTTCGTACTGGGCAGGTTCCTTGCCTTCGGCCAGCATCTGGTCGTTCATTTCCAGAACGTCCGCACGTTCAACCTGTTCACCCTGGATGAACTCGGTATCACCGCTGTCGGAGATGATGACACGACGCAGCATCTGGCGAATGATCACTTCGATGTGCTTGTCGTTAATCTTCACGCCCTGCAGACGGTACACTTCCTGAACTTCCTGGACGATGTAACGCGCCAGCGCTTCGATACCTTGCAGACGCAGGATGTCGTGCGGGTCAACCGGACCGTCGACGATCAGTTCACCACGGTTGACGACCTGACCATCGTGCACCAGTACGTGCTTGTCTTTCGGGATCAGGTTTTCGTAACCGTTACCTTCCAGATCAGTGATGATCAGACGCTGCTTGCCCTTGGTGTCCTTACCGAAGGAAACAGTACCGGTCACCTCGGCCAGCATACCGGCATCCTTCGGCGAACGGGCCTCGAACAGCTCAGCCACACGCGGCAGACCACCGGTAATGTCACGGGTCTTGGAGGATTCCTGCGGGATACGGGCCAGCACTTCACCCTTGCCCACTTCCTGACCGTCACGCACGGTAATGATGGCGCCTACCTGGAAGGTGATGGATACCGAAGCATCCGAACCTGCCAGCTTCACTTCCAGACCATTTTCGTCCAGCAGCTTCACCAGCGGACGCAGCATCTTGGACTGCGAACCGGCACGACGCTTCGGATCGATAACCACCAGTGTGGACAGACCGGTCACTTCGTCGGTCTGCTTGGCAACGGTGTTGCCCTCTTCCACGTTTTCGAACTTCACGCGGCCAGCGTACTCGGTGATGATCGGACGGGTGTGCGGGTCCCAGGTCGCCAGGACTGCACCAGCCTTGATCACCAGACCGTCGGTCACCATCAGGGTGGCGCCATACGGTACTTTGTGGCGTTCGCGCTCACGGCCCATATCGTCATGGATCACCACTTCACCGGAACGGGTGATGACAATCAGCTCGCCCTTGGTGTTGGCAACATAACGCATCTGGCTGGAGAAGCGTACGGTACCATTCGACTTACCTTCAACCTGGCTGGCTGCGGCATTTCGGGACGCGGCACCACCAATGTGGAAGGTACGCATGGTCAGCTGGGTACCCGGCTCACCAATCGACTGGGCGGCAATCACACCGACTGCTTCACCGGCGTTCACGCGCTTGCCGCGTGCCAGGTCACGACCGTAGCACTTGGCGCACAGACCATAACGGGTGTCGCAAGTGATGGCAGTGCGGACCTTGACTTCGTCGATACCCAGGCTGTCGATGACGTCAACCATGTGTTCGTCCAGCAGGGTGCCGGCTTCCAGAACGGTTTCGCCAGTCGACGGATCAACCACGTCAACAGCGGTAACACGACCCAGAATACGGTCACGCAGCGCTTCGATCACGTCACCGCCCTGCAGGACAGCCTTCATGGTGAAGCCATTGCTGGTGCCGCAATCATCTTCGATCACCACCAGATCCTGCGTCACGTCTACCAGACGACGGGTCAGGTAACCGGAGTTGGCAGTCTTCAAGGCCGTATCCGCCAGACCCTTACGGGCACCGTGGGTGGAGATGAAGTACTGCAGAACCGTCAGACCTTCACGGAAGTTGGCAGTAATCGGCGTTTCGATAATCGAGCCGTCCGGCTTGGCCATCAGACCCCGCATACCGGCCAGCTGCTTGATCTGTGCTGCGGAACCCCGCGCACCAGAGTCGGCCATCATGTAAATGGAGTTGAAGGATTCCTGATCGACTTCCTTGCCTTCGCGGTCCAGCACCTTCTGCTTGGACAGCTCGTCCATCATGGCCTTGGCGATCTTGTCGCCGGTACGGCCCCAGATGTCCACTACCTTGTTGTAGCGTTCGCCCTGGGTGACCAGACCTTGACGGTACTGTTCTTCGATTTCCTTGACTTCCTTCTGGGCTTCGCCCAGCAGCTCGACCTTCTTGCCCGGGATTTGCATGTCGTCCACGCAAATGGAGATACCGCCACGGGTGGAGTAGGCAAAACCGGTGTACATCAACTGGTCGGCGAAGATCACGGTATCGCGGATGCCGCAACGGCGGAACGATACGTTGATCAGCTTGGAGATTTCCTTCTTCTTCAGCGCCTTGTTGATGTGCTCGAACGGCAGGCCCTTCGGCAGGATATCGGACAGGATGGCACGACCAACGGTGGTCTCGTAACGCTTGATCACCGGCTGGAATTCGCCCTGCTCGTCCTTTTCCCATTCTTTCAGACGAACGGTAATACGGGTAGCCAGTTCAACCTGACGGGTTTCGTAAGCGCGATGCACTTCCTTGGTGTCGGCAAATACCATGCCTTCACCCTTGCCGTTTACCTTGTCGCGGGTCATGTAGTACAGACCCAGCACGATATCCTGGGACGGTACGATGATCGGGTCGCCGTTGGCCGGGGACAGCACGTTGTTGGTGGCCAGCATCAGGGTGCGGGCTTCCATCTGTGCTTCCAGCGACAGCGGCACGTGAACGGCCATCTGGTCACCGTCAAAGTCGGCGTTGAATGCCGCGCAGACCAGCGGATGCAGCTGGATGGCCTTGCCTTCGATCAGCACCGGCTCGAACGCCTGGATACCCAGACGGTGCAGGGTCGGCGCACGGTTCAAGAGGACCGGATGTTCGCGGATCACGTCTTCCAGGATGTCCCATACTTCCGGCACTTCCTGCTCTACCAGCTTCTTGGCTGCCTTGATGGTGGAGGCCAGGCCCATGACTTCCAGCTTGTGGAAGATGAAGGGCTTGAACAGTTCCAGCGCCATTTTCTTCGGCAGACCGCACTGATGCAGACGCAGGGTCGGGCCTACGGTAATCACGGAACGGCCGGAGTAGTCGACACGCTTACCCAGCAAGTTCTGACGGAAGCGACCGCCCTTACCCTTGATCATGTCGGCCAGGGACTTCAGCGGACGCTTGTTGGCGCCAGTCATGGCCTTGCCGCGACGACCGTTGTCCAGCAGCGAGTCAACCGATTCCTGCAGCATGCGCTTTTCGTTGCGCACGATGATGTCCGGTGCGCGCAGTTCCAGCAGGCGCTTCAGACGGTTGTTACGGTTGATGACGCGGCGATACAGATCGTTCAGGTCGGAAGTGGCGAAACGGCCACCATCCAGCGGTACCAGCGGACGCAGTTCCGGCGGCAGTACCGGCAGGACTTCCAGAATCATCCATTCCGGCTTCATGCCGGAGCGCTGGAATGCTTCCAGTACTTTCAGACGCTTGGCGATCTTCTTGATCTTGGTGTCGGAATTGGTGGCTTCCAGTTCGCGACGCAGGGTCTCGATCTCGGTATCCAGATTCAGACGCTTCAAGAGTTCGCGTACGGCTTCGGCACCCATCATGGCGACGAATTCTTCGCCGTACTGGTCTTCCTTGTCCAGGAAGTCTTCTTCGGTCAGCAGCTGACGGTATTGCAGCGGGGTCATGCCCGGATCGGTCACGACGAATGCTTCGAAGTACAGTACGCGTTCGATGTCGCGCAGGGTCATGTCGAGCACCATGCCCAGACGGGACGGCAGGCTCTTCAGGAACCAGATGTGCGCAGTCGGGCTGGCCAGTTCGATGTGGCCCATGCGTTCGCGACGCACCTTGGACAGGGTGACTTCAACGCCACACTTTTCGCAGATGACGCCACGGTGCTTCAGGCGCTTGTATTTGCCGCACAGGCATTCGTAGTCTTTTACCGGCCCGAAGATACGGGCGCAGAACAGGCCGTCACGTTCCGGCTTGAAGGTACGATAGTTGATGGTTTCCGGCTTTTTGACTTCACCATAAGACCAGGAACGGATCTTGTCGGGCGAAGCGATGCCGATTTTAATCGCATCAAACTCTTCTTCTTGCGTTACTTGCTTAAAGAGGTCGAGCAGAGCTTTCATTGCGTCTCCAGTCAGGGGACAGGAGGCGCGGCATGATGCCGCGCCTTCTCACCCAATCAATAACGTTCCAGGTCGATATCCAGGCCGAGCGAGCGGATTTCCTTCACCAATACATTGAAGGATTCCGGCATGCCGGCGTCGATCTTGTGTTCGCCCTTGACGATGTTTTCGTAAACCTTGGTACGACCGGTGACATCGTCAGACTTCACCGTCAGCATTTCCTGCAGGGTGTAGGCGGCGCCATAAGCTTCCAGCGCCCACACTTCCATTTCACCGAAACGCTGGCCACCGAACTGTGCCTTACCACCCAGCGGCTGCTGGGTAACCAGGGAGTACGGACCGGTGGAACGGGCGTGCATCTTGTCATCAACCAGGTGATGCAGCTTCAGGTAGTGCATCACACCCACGGTAACCTTGCGGTCGAAGGCTTCGCCGGAGCGGCCATCGTACAGGGTCATCTGGGTTTTGGACTCGTTAAAGCCCATCTTCTCCGTCAGTTCGTCGCCGCTCGGGTAAGCCAGATCCAGCATGTGCTTGATCTCGGTTTCCTTGGCACCGTCGAATACCGGCGTGGCAAACGGCATGCCCTTGCGCAGGTTGTCTGCCAGATCCAGGATCTCGGCATCGGACAGGCTGGCGAGGTCTTCGGACTTGCCGGTTTCGTTATAGATGCGCTCCAGGTAGCCGCGCAGTTCGGCAACATCCTGCTGTTGCTTGATCATGCGGTCGATGCGCTCGCCAATACCCTTGGCAGCCCAACCCAGATGCACTTCCAGAATCTGACCGATGTTCATACGCGACGGTACGCCCAGCGGGTTCAGCACGATGTCGACCGGACGACCGTCGCCCATGTAAGGCATGTCTTCGATCGGCAGGATGCGGGAGACCACACCCTTGTTACCGTGACGACCGGCCATCTTGTCACCAGCCTGCAGACGACGCTTAACAGCCAGGTAAACCTTGACCATCTTCTGTACGCCCGGCGGCAGTTCGTCACCCTGGGTCAGCTTGCGCTTCTTGTCTTCGAACTTGAGGTCGAATTCTTCGCGCTTCTGTACCAGGCTTTCCTTGATCAGTTCCAGCTGCTTGGCGATGTCTTCATCAGCCATGCGGATGTCGAACCAGTCGTGCTTGACCGGCAGGCTTTCCAGGTACTCGGCATCAATGGCGGTACCCTTGGCCAGACGCTTCGGACCACCGTTGGCCAGCTTGCCAACGATCAGACGTTCGATACGGCTGAAGGCGTCGTTTTCGAAAATGCGCAGCTGGTCGTTCAGGTCGAGGCGGTAGCGCTTCAGTTCGGCATCAATGATGGACTGTGCACGCTTGTCGCGCTCGATACCTTCGCGGGTGAACACCTGTACGTCGATCACGGTACCCACGGTGCCGGTCGGCACGCGCAGGGAGGTATCCTTCACGTCGGAGGCTTTTTCACCGAAGATGGCGCGCAGCAGTTTTTCTTCCGGCGTCAGCTGGGTTTCACCCTTCGGCGTTACCTTGCCCACCAGTACGTCACCGGCTTCCACTTCAGCACCGATGTAAACGATGCCGGATTCATCCAGACGACCTGCCATGCGCTCGGACAGGTTCGGAATATCACGGGTGATTTCTTCCGGTCCCAGCTTGGTGTCACGCGAAACAACCGACAGTTCTTCGATGTGGATCGAGGTGTAGCGGTCTTCAGCAACCAGCTTTTCCGAGATCAGGATCGAGTCTTCGTAGTTGTAGCCGTTCCACGGCATGAAGGCGATGGTCATGTTCTGACCCAGTGCCAGTTCGCCCAGGTCGGTGGAAGCACCGTCGGCCACCACGTCGCCGCTGGCGATCTTGTCACCCACCTTCACCACCGGACGCTGGTTGATGTTGGTGTTCTGGTTGGAACGGGTGAACTTGGTGAGGTTGTAGATATCCACACCCACTTCACCGGCGATGGCTTCTTCGTCGTTAACGCGTACCACGACACGGCCAGCATCAACGTAATCCACCACGCCGCCACGACGGGCAACTACGGTAGTACCGGAGTCAACAGCCACCGAGCGCTCGATACCGGTACCGACGAACGGCTTTTCCGGACGCAGGCACGGTACGGCCTGACGCTGCATGTTGGCACCCATCAAGGCACGGTTGGCGTCATCGTGTTCCAGGAACGGAATCAGCGAAGCGGCAACGGATACTACCTGACCGGTGGCCACGTCCATGTACTGTACGCGGTCCGGGGTAGCCAGAATGGTTTCACCCTTTTCACGGCAGGTTACCAGTTCGTCAACCAGGGTACCGTCTTCGCCCAGCTCGGCGTTGGCCTGAGCAATGACGTAACGGCCTTCCTCGATGGCGGACAGGTAGTCGATCTCGTTGGTTACCTTGCTGTCCACGACCTTGCGGTACGGGGTTTCCAGGAAACCGAACTCGTTGGTACGTGCAAACACTGACAACGAGTTGATCAGACCGATGTTCGGACCTTCCGGCGTTTCAATCGGGCATACACGGCCGTAGTGGGTCGGGTGTACGTCACGTACTTCGAAGCCGGCACGTTCGCGGGTCAGACCGCCCGGGCCAAGAGCCGATACACGGCGCTTGTGGGTGATTTCCGACAGCGGGTTGGTCTGGTCCATGAACTGGGACAGCTGCGAGGAACCAAAGAATTCCTTGATGGCAGCGGACACCGGCTTGGCGTTGATCAGGTCGTGCGGCATCAGGTTGTCGGACTCGGCCTGATTCAGGCGTTCCTTCACTGCGCGCTCAACACGTACCAGACCGGCACGGAACTGGTTCTCGGCCAGTTCACCAACGGAACGGACACGACGATTACCCAGATGGTCGATGTCATCCACTTCGCCGCGGCCATTGCGCAGTTCGCACAGGATGGCAATGACGGAAACGATGTCTTCAGTCGACAGGGTGCCTTCCATCACGTCACGACGATGGGCGAATTTTTCGCCGATCAGCGACTTGAACCACTCCGGAGTCTTCTCATCGAACTTGTACTGATAGGTACGCGAGCTGAACTTCATGCGGCCTACGCGGGACAGATCGTAGGTTTCTTCGCTGAAGAACAGGCGCTGGAACAGGGCTTCCACCGCATCTTCGGTCGGCGGTTCGCCAGGACGCATCATGCGGTAGATGGCAACACGCGCTTGCAGGCGGTCCAGGCTGTCATCGGTACGCAGGGTTTGCGAAATGTACGCGCCTTGATCCAGATCGTTGGTGAACAGCACTTCAACCTGTTCGATCTCGGCCAGTGCCAGCTTGGCCAGCAGCTCTTCGGTGATTTCTTCGTTGGCGCGCGCCAGTACTTCGCCAGTGTCAACATTGGTGACATTGTGCGACAGCACCTTGCCCAGCAGGACATCAGCCGGTACTTCGATGCGATCGAGCTGGGCGGTCTGGATGTCGCGGATGTGCTTGGCAGTGATGCGCTTGTCCTTGGCCACGATCAGCTTCCCATCGGCAGCGACGATGTCGAACTTGGCCACTTCGCCCTTCAGACGCTCCGGAACCACGCGCATGAACACGCCGGACTTGGTCAGGTAGAAGGTATCGAAGCTGTAGAACTCGGACAGGATTTGTTCGTTGCTGTAACCCAGTGCCTTCAGCAGAATGGTCACCGGCATCTTGCGGCGACGGTCGATACGGAAGTACAGCAGGTCTTTCGGGTCAAACTCGAAGTCCAGCCAGGAACCGCGGTACGGAATCACGCGGGCGGAGAACAGCAGCTTGCCAGAGGAGTGGGTCTTGCCGCGGTCATGCTCGAAGAACACGCCCGGGGAGCGGTGCAGCTGGGAAACGATAACGCGTTCGGTACCGTTGATAATGAAAGAACCATTGGTGGTCATGAGCGGAATCTCGCCCATGTAAACTTCATTCTCGCGCACTTCTTTTACCACCGGCTTGGACGACTCTTTGTCCAGGATGGTCAGACGGATACGGGCGCGCAGCGGAGCAGCATAGGTAATGCCACGCAGCTGACATTCCTGCACGTCAAACGGCGGCTCACCAAGAATGTAGTGAGCAAAATCAAGGCGGGCATAGCCATTGTGGCTATGGATCGGGAAGATCGACTTGAACGCGGCCTGCAGACCAGCATCCTTGCGCTGATCTAGCGGTACACCCAGTTGCAGGAAATCGGCATAAGAATCAATCTGGGTCGCCAACAGGAATGGGACATCGAGAACACTGGCGCGTTTCGCAAAGCTCTTACGAATACGCTTCTTCTCAGTAAACGAATAACTCATAGAGTCTCCATCGAGGTGGTAGTGGCGCAAGAAACCAAAAGTCAGCAGCCACGCCGGTAAGTGCTGGCTTTTACTATCTTTGTTTCGGCCAATTACAAGCGCAATAAGGCTGGCGGATTTCTCCGCCAGCCTCACCTTCTTTTTTCAAAGAAGATTATTTGATTTCAGCCTTGGCACCGGCTTCGGTCAGTTGCTTCAGAACTTCTTCGGCTTCAGCCTTGGCTACGCCTTCTTTCACGGTCTTCGGAGCGCCGTCAACCATGTCCTTGGCTTCCTTCAGGCCCAGGCCGGTGATAGCACGAACAACCTTGATCACGTTAACCTTGTTGTCGCCAGCAGCGGTCAGAACAACGTCGAACTCGGTCTTTTCTTCAGCAGCAGCAGCGCCACCAGCAGCCGGGCCAGCAACGGCAACGGCAGCAGCGGAAACGCCGAACTTCTCTTCGAACGCCTTAACCAGATCGTTCAGTTCCATAACGGTCAGGCCAGCAACGGCTTCGAGGATGTCTTCTTTGGTGATTGCCATGTAAAAATCTCCTGAATTCTATAAGAATCAAATAAGTTAAGCGGCTTCGGCTTGCTTCTCTGCCAATGCAGCCAGGGCGCGGGCGAAGCCAGCAACCGGAGCTTGCATAACGTAGAGGAGCTTGGACAGCAGTTCTTCGCGGCTCGGGATGGACGCCAGCTCAGCAACCTGAGCAGCATTCAGTACCGCGCCATTGTAGGAACCTGCCTTGACGATGATCTTGTCGTCAGCCTTGGCAAATTGATGCAGCACCTTGGCAGCAGCAACCGGATCGGCAGAGATACCGTAAACGAGCGGGCCAACCATTTGTTCGGCCAGCGCTTCGAATTGGGTACCAGCAACCGCACGGCGAACCAGCGTGTTCTTCAGAACGCGCAGGTAAACGCCTTGCTCACGCGCCTGAGCGCGCAGCTTGGTCATGCTGCTTACCTCGATGCCCCGATATTCGGCGATGACGAGGGTCTGTGCAGCGGCCAGCTCGGCAGCTACAGCAGCAACGACTGCCTTTTTATCTTCGATATTGAGACTCAAGGTCTATCTCCTAGACTGAAATGAAGCAGAATGATTTCTGCTCCGCTTTGCAGCGGCGACCTGTATCAGGAGACAACATAGAGAAGGGAAACTGGTGCTCATGGGCGGAATTGAACCGCCGACCTCTCCCTTACCAAGGGAGTGCTCTACCCCTGAGCTACATGAGCCCTGAACTCTTCAGAAGCCTACTTTCGGGTACACCATCTGCGCAGGATGCAGGCCACCGGGAAGCGACTTGCGATTAAGCCTTGCGGCTCCTACGGTCTTTGACAATCTGGCAGACAAGCCTGCCAGCCCAAAGCCAGTGGCAAGGTGGCGAACCACCCTGCCGGACTCACATCAACTTAAGCGCTGACGGAGCTGGTATCTACACGAGCGCCAATACCCATGGTGCTGGATACGGCGATCTTTTTCAGATACACACCCTTGGAAGCTGCCGGCTTGGCTTTCACCAGGGCATCTACCAGAGCAGTAAAGTTTTCACGCAGGGCTTCGGCTTCGAAGGAAGCACGGCCGATAGTGGCGTGAATGATACCGGCCTTGTCGGTACGGTATTGAACCTGACCGGCCTTGGCGTTTTTAACCGCTTCAGCAACGTTCGGGGTAACAGTACCAACCTTCGGGTTCGGCATCAGGCCACGCGGGCCGAGGATTTGACCCAACTGACCAACAACGCGCATTGCATCCGGAGAGGCAATCACAACGTCGAAGTCCAGGTTGCCAGCTTTTACTTGCTCGGCCAGGTCGTCGAAACCGACAACTTCAGCACCGGCGGCCTTGGCAGCTTCGGCGTTGGCACCTTGAGCAAATACAGCAACGCGTACGGACTTACCGGTGCCGCGCGGCAGAACTACGGAGCCACGTACAACCTGGTCGGATTTACGCGGGTCAACACCCAGGTTAACGGCCACATCAATGGACTCGTCAAACTTGGCGGTAGCAGCAGACTTAACCAGAGCAATTGCTTCTTCAACAGCGTACAGCTTGTTGCGATCAACAGTTGCCTTCAGGGTTTGCAGGCGCTTGGAAATCTTGGCCATTTACACACCCTCCACTTCAAGACCCATCGAACGGGCGGAGCCGGCGATGGTGCGAACAGCAGCGTCCAGATCAGCAGCGGTCAGGTCCGGCTGCTTGGTCTTGGCGATTTCTTCCAGCTGAGCACGGCTTACCTTGCCAACCTTGTCGGTATGCGGCTTGGAGGAACCGGACTTGATGCCAGCAGCCTTCTTCAGGAGAATGGTCGCCGGCGGCGTCTTCATGATGAAGGTGAAGGACTTGTCTGCATAAGCAGTGATCACAACCGGAATCGGCAGACCCGGCTCGATGCCTTGAGTCTGGGCGTTGAACGCCTTGCAGAATTCCATGATGTTCAGACCACGCTGACCCAGGGCCGGACCGATCGGAGGAGACGGGTTGGCCTTACCAGCGGGCACTTGCAGCTTTACATAGCCGACAATTTTCTTTGCCACGATTAAAACTCCTAAAATGGGTATAGCGCGAGCGTGCACTCGCTTCCCGGACGAAAGCGCAACAGTATATACGCTTACAAACTAGCTGCCAAGTAAAATTACAGCTTTTCTACCTGACTGAAATCCAGCTCAACCGGCGTGTCACGACCGAAGATCTGTACCGACACGCGCAGCTTGTTACGTTCGTAGTTGACTTCATCGACAGAGCCGTTGAAGTCATTGAAAGGACCGTCAATGACGCGAACCTTTTCACCCACTTCAAACAATACCTTCGGCTTCGGCTTTTCCACACCCTCTTGCATTTGCTGCATGATGGCATCGACTTCCTTCTTGGAAATCGGTGCCGGACGGTTGGCGGTACCACCGACAAAACCAGTTACCTTGGGGGTGCTCTTCACCAGGTGCCAGGTATCATCCGTCATGTCCATTTCAACCAAGACATAACCGGGGAAAAACTTGCGCTCGGTAATGGAGCGGCGGCCATTCTTCACATCCACCACTTCTTCTACCGGAACGAGGATCTGGCCGAACAGGTCTGCCACCTCGGAACGTTCGATGCGCTCACGCAGCGCCTTCTGCACACTCTTCTCAAAACCGGAATAAGCATGCACAACGTACCAGCGCTTTGCCATTATCTACCTCGACCAAGAATTACATCGTAGAACAACCAGGACAGACCCGAATCCACCATCCACATGAACAGGGCCAGCACCAGAACGAAGACGAAAACCATGCCGGTCATTTGCATGGCTTCCTTGCGGGTTGGCCATACGACCTTGCGCGCTTCAACCAGCGAGTCATTGGCGTAGGCAACGAACTCCTTGCCCGGAGTCGACAGCCAGACAGCACCGGCCGCCAGCACAACACCAACAATGAATGCCAGAGCACGCAATACACCCTGATCTTCGGGAATCATGTAGAAGCCAACAACACCGGCCACCACCAGCAGACCGGCCAGAGCCAGTTTGAGTTTATCTTGCATTTCCATGTGCGGAATGTTCTCTGCGCGTATGCGACAAAAGACCAACCGGCGCACAAGCGCCGGCTGGTCTTAATTGGCAGGCCAGGAGGGTCTCGAACCCCCAACCCTCGGTTTTGGAGACCGATACTCTACCAATTGAGCTACTGGCCTATAAACCTATTAATCAAGCAATGATCTTTGCTACCACGCCGGCGCCAACAGTACGGCCACCTTCACGGATCGCGAAACGCAGACCTTCTTCCATAGCGATCGGGGCGATCAGTTCTACGGTGATTTCCACGTTGTCACCCGGCATTACCATTTCCACGCCTTCGGCCAGGCTTACAGCACCGGTCACGTCGGTAGTACGGAAGTAGAACTGCGGACGATAGTTAGCGAAGAACGGGGTGTGACGACCGCCTTCATCCTTGCTCAGCACGTATACGGATGCGCCGAACTTGGTGTGCGGGGTGATGGTGCCCGGCTTAGCCAGTACCTGACCACGCTCTACGTCTTCACGCTTGGTACCACGCAGCAGTACGCCTACGTTGTCACCAGCCTGACCTTGGTCCAGCAGCTTGCGGAACATTTCAACGCCGGTGCAGGTGGTCTTCGCAGTTGCCTTCAGGCCTACGATTTCCAGTTCTTCACCAACTTTAACGATACCGCGCTCTACACGACCGGTAACTACAGTACCACGACCGGAGATGGAGAACACGTCTTCGATCGGCAGCAGGAACGGCTTGTCAACAGCACGTTCCGGAGTCGGAATGTAGGAGTCCAGAGCAGCAGCCAGACGGAAGATGGACGGTTCGCCCATTTCGGATTGGTCGCCTTCCAGTGCCAGACGAGCGGAACCGATCACTACCGGAGTGTCGTCGCCCGGGAAGTCGTAGGAAGACAGCAGATCGCGCACTTCCATTTCAACCAGTTCCAGCAGTTCAGCGTCGTCAACCAGGTCAGCCTTGTTCAGGTAAACGATGATGTACGGAACGCCAACCTGACGGGACAGCAGGATGTGTTCGCGGGTTTGCGGCATCGGACCGTCAGCTGCGGAGCACACCAGGATAGCGCCGTCCATCTGGGCAGCACCGGTAATCATGTTCTTAACGTAGTCGGCGTGACCCGGGCAGTCTACGTGAGCGTAGTGACGGGACTCGGTTTCGTATTCTACGTGTGCGGTATTAATGGTAATACCACGTGCCTTTTCTTCCGGCGCGCTGTCGATCTGGGAGTAGTCCTTGGCTTCGCCACCGAACTTCTTGGACAGAATGGTGGTGATCGCTGCGGTCAGGGTGGTCTTACCATGGTCAACGTGACCGATGGTGCCGACGTTTACGTGCGGTTTGGTCCGCTCGAACTTTTCCTTAGCCATGGCAAAATTTCCTGAATTGAGTCTCTAACAAACAAATGGGTGGTGCCCATGGGCAGAATTGAACTGCCGACCTCTCCCTTACCAAGGGAGTGCTCTACCCCTGAGCTACATGGGCCCTTAAACAGGCAATAACGCTTGGAGCGGGTGAAGGGAATCGAACCCTCGTCGTAAGCTTGGAAGGCTTCTGCTCTACCATTGAGCTACACCCGCCTGCAACAACTAAACGGCTTTCATACTACACGCCGCCAAGACGTAATTAATTCTGGTGGGGGGAGAAGGATTCGAACCTTCGAAGGCTGAGCCGCCGGATTTACAGTCCGGACCCGTTGACCGCTGGGGTAACCCCCCCTGAGAGACCCGAATAGTATAGATACCCGTTTCCTCCGTCAACACCTGTAGCGCATTTTTTTTAATTATTTTTGCCGGAAAATGCACAAAGCCCCGCACCGGGCGGGGCTCTGCTTTTTGCATCAAGCACTTAGCCTTGATCAGGCCTTGCCGGAAATCTGCAGATATTTTGCGTGCAGCTCTTCCTGGGTTTCCGGATGCGCCGGATCCAGCGGGATGCAATCCACCGGACAGACTTGCTGGCACTGCGGTTCGTCGTAATGACCAACACACTGGGTGCACAGGTTGGGGTCGATCTGATAGATCTCTTCGCCTTGCGAAATGGCGTTGTTCGGGCATTCCGGTTCACAGACGTCGCAGTTGATGCATTCGTCGGTAATCATGAGAGACATAGTAATTTCCTCAAGTATTCACAGTATTGATTCTGTCATCCACCTGCCGCAGTCGCAAGTTCGCCCCGTTATATCTTTATGCGGCGACCTGCAGGTGCATTACAGCGATTCTTCTTCCAGCGGCCTTGCCAGTGCGTAATGCACGGATGCCGCCTTGTCCTGCTTGATGACTTCCCAGCCGCTGAGGGCTTCAGGCCAATGCCTAGCCTCGAAATACACCACACCGTCTTCTGCCAGCAGCGCTGCTGTCAAAGGCAGCACCTGCTGCAATAGTGTCGAGTCGTATGGCGGATCCAGGAAGATGACATCGAATTTTTCACGACAGCCTTGCACATAGTGCATTGCATCCATGGCAACTACATCTATATGCGTTGCGGCGAGCAGCTGACGATTCGCCTTGAGCGACTCGACCACCTTGCGCGACTTCTCCACCATGACCACGCGAGCTGCCTCGCGCGATGCGGCTTCGAACCCCAGTGCCCCGCTACCGGCAAACAGGTCGAGGCAGCGTTTGCCATAGAGTTCCTGACCCAACCAGTTGAATACGGTTTCCCTGACGCGGTCCGGTGTGGGCCGCAAGCCCTCGGCATCCGGGAAAGGTAACAAGCGGCGGCGGTACTGCCCACCGATGATACGGACTTTGTTTCGCTGCTGATTCATGATGCATGGGCTGAAAACACAAGGGCGAGAGTTTACTCTTTTCCCGCCTGGCATGCTGCATCGCAAGCAGTTTGACGCTCAAGGTGTAGCGCCTGCCGTCACAATCTGCATTTGCTGCGGGTCAATCCGGCGTTGCCAGGCATCACGAATCTGCGCAATGCTCACCTGGGCTACGGCGCGCGGGTAATCTTCCAGATAGCTCAATGGCAAGTGGTACTGACCGATAACAGCGAGATAGGGCAGCAATTTGCTGTTGCTGTCATAGCGCAATGGAAAGCCGCCAATGATATTGGCCTTGGCCTGGTTCAACTCTGTTTCTGTCGGTCCTTCCTTTATAAAGCGTCCCAGTACCTCACGTGTTGTCTGCAGCGCCAGTCCGGCCTCTGCATTGCGGGTGGCCAGTGAAATGACAAATGGCCCTGCTTGTTGCAATGGTGTGAAGTGGCTGCGCACACCGTAGGTCAAACCGCGCCGCACACGCAGCTCCTGCATCAGGCGGGAGTCAAAGCCACCACCACCCAGAATGTAATTTCCCAGCAGCAATGGGTAGTAGTCCGGATCGTCACGCCTGAGTACCGGCATGCCCAGTGCAATATGGGCCTGGCTGCCTGGTCGTGTCAGGTGAACCCGGGCAACAGGCTGCGGTGTTGCTTGTGCAATATCCGGCAAAGGCTGCGTGCTTTGCGGCAAGTTACGCAGCATGGTATTGACTAGTAATTCAGCATCCTGACGTTTTATGTCTCCGACAATGGATACCACGGCCCCTGCTGCGCGGTAATGTTGTTGCCAGAACTGCAGCAGATCTTCGCGCTGGATGGCTTGCAGGCTGTTGACCGTGATGTATGCGGGCCTGGCGTAGGGGTGATCACCATACATGCGTTGTTGCAAGGTGATGTCTGCGCTTGCCCCGGCATCTTCCTGCCTTTGCAGCAGGCTTTCTATGGCGCGTTGCCGTTCGCGATTCAACACGGCCACGGCAAATGTCGGCTGGGTAAGCAGCTGGGTGGCCAGTCCGGTGACGCGCTCTTGCAGATCAGGACGACTCAGGCTGCGCATGCGCAGGCCGGCGGTTTCCAGTTCGGCAAAGCCGTTCAGCTGTGCAGCACTGTTGGCCAGCTGTTGCTGGATGGCATCTTCATCCAGCCGGGTGGTACCACTATCCAGCAGGCCTGCCACCATGGCTGCCAGCCCTTCTTTACCTGGCGGGTCGCGCCGGCTACCTGCGTCAAAGTCAACCCGCACATCCAGTATCGGGTTGTCATGTGCTTCTACCAGCAAAACGCGGGCGCCTTGCTGTGTAATCCACGACTGAATCTCGACTGCACTTGCCAGCGAGCTGCACAGGGCCATCACGGCAGCCAGGGTCATTGTTTTAACGGACAAGTCCATCTCCCTTCAATTGACCGGCCATTGTATTTACACCGCCTTTGCCCAGCAGGGTGACAACAGTAAGCTGGCCATCCTGCAAGGAAGCTGCTGCCTGGCGTACTTGTTCCGCAGTCACCTGCTGCATTTGCTGCCGGATACGGTCGGCATCACGCCAGGAAAAGCCGACAGACTCAAGCGTACCTAAGCGCATGGCCTGGGCAAACAGTGAATCACGCTGGTAAATCTCATCCGCATCCAGCCGGAGCCGGGCACGTGCCAGTTCTTGCTCACTGACACCACGCTCGACAATGTCCCGCAACTGCTGACGGATGGCAGCTTCCAGTTCTGCCGGCTGCCTGCCACGTGCTTGTGTGGCGGTAATGACAAACAAGGCCTCACCCCGGCCCAGCATGCTGTAATCGGCAGCTGCCGCATGTGCCAGCGCCTTTCCCCTTTCCATCTGACTAGGCAGCCGTGCAGCGGCATCTCCCGACAACACGGCCTCCAACAGGGCGTAGGCATATGCCTGACCATCCGCCCCGGGCCTGAGCCCAGGCACATGCCAGGCCATGCTCAGATAATTGAACTGTGACGGCGCATTCAGCTCCACCCGCTTGATGCCTTGCTGCAAGGGTTCGCGCTGCGGATTACGCACCGGCAATGCTTTGGCCGGAAGACCGGCAAAGTAATGCCTGACCTGCTCAAATACACGAGGCGGATCGACATCACCGACAATCACCAGGGTGACATTGTTTGGCACATACCACTGGCGATACCACTGGCGCAGGTCATCCGCTCTGGCATGCACCAGATCATCCATCCAGCCAATCACCGGGTAACGAACAGGATTTGCCACAAAGGCATTGGCATACAGCGCTTCTTGCAACAGGCCGACGGGCTGGTCGTCAGTGCGCAGGCGACGTTCTTCCTTGACGACTTCCAGTTCACGCCGGAAAGCTGCTTCATCTATCTGCAGATTGGCCATGCGGTCGGCTTCAAGCTCCAGTAGCAAGGGCAGCTTGTCGGCAGACAGCTGGGCGAAGTACACCGTGTAATCGCGACTGGTGAAAGCATTCTCCTTGCCACCGGCCTGGGCAATCCGTCTGGAGTATTCGCCATCCGCAACGCTGGCCGTACCCTTGAACATCATGTGCTCCAGCAAATGTGACAGGCCGGTATGCCCATTGACCTCATCCACGCTCCCCACCCGGTACCACAACTGGGAAACCACCACGGGTGATCTTGCATCGCGTACCACCACCACCTTCATGCCGTTGGGCAGTATTGTCTCTTGCGGCGCCGCCATCACCACGCCTGCCAATAGCAGGAGCATGCCCAGGATCAGCCCTGATTTTGCTTTCATCACCATCGTTTCTGCCCAGTTGCTCATTTAAGGATACAATTTAGCCATTTATCGCTTCCCCAGACTACACAGACGCATGTTTAGTTTCTTCAAGAAAAAGCCAAAGCCGGTTGAAACCCCGGTTATCGAACCGCAAACCGAGCCGACCCAGAGCACGGCTGTCGAATCGCCTGTTGCCGTACCGGAAAACAATCCAGCTCCTGTCGTGCAGGCTGAAGCCGTTGCACCGGTTGTCGCCAGCACGGTGACTGCAGCGGAAATCCCGACAACAGAAAGCGCCGCACCCGCCAAAAAACTCAGCTGGACCGAGCGCCTGAAGGCCGGCCTTTCCAAAACCCGCGACAAGCTGGGCAAATCCTTGGCCGGCTTGTTTGGTGGCGGCAAGATTGATGAGGATCTGTACGAGGAGCTGGAAACCGTCCTCTTGACCGCCGACATGGGCATGGATGCCACCTTGCATCTATTAAAGGATGTGCGCGAGCGCGTCAGCCTGAAAGGTCTGAAAGACGGCAGCGAACTGAAAGGCGCCTTGAAGGATTCGCTGAACGAGCTGATTCACCCGCTGGAGAAGCCGCTGGATGTCAACGGCAAGAAGCCGTTTGTCATCATGATGGCCGGGGTGAATGGTGCTGGTAAAACCACTTCCATTGGCAAACTGGCCAAGTACTACCAGCAGCAAGGCAAGAGCGTGCTGCTGGCAGCCGGCGATACCTTCCGCGCGGCTGCGCGCGAGCAGCTGATGGCCTGGGGCGAACGCAACAACGTCACCGTGATTGCCCAGCAAGGCGGTGATGCCGCCGCTGTTTGTTATGACGCCATCCAGGCCGCCACGGCGCGTGGCATTGATATCGTACTGGCAGATACCGCTGGCCGCTTGCCCACCCAGTTGCACCTGATGGAAGAAATCAAGAAGGTGAAGCGCGTCATCCAGAAGGCCCTGCCGGATGCCCCGCATGAGGTGATTCTGGTGCTGGACGCCAATATCGGCCAGAACGCCATCAGCCAGGTCAAGGTATTCGATGACGCGCTGGGCCTCACCGGCCTGATTCTGACCAAGCTGGATGGCACCGCCAAAGGTGGCGTGATTGCCGCCATTGCCAAGCAGCGCCCCATTCCGCTACGGTTTGTCGGCGTGGGTGAAAGCATTGACGATTTGCGGCCGTTCAACAGCAAGGACTATGTCGACGCCTTGTTCGACTAAGTCAGCAACACAATCTTTGAGCACCGGCAGGCCACTGCCGGTGATGTCTTTCCGGATCAAGGGGAATCCAGCGCATGATTCAGTTCGACCAGGTCACCAAGCGTTATCCCGGTGGCAACGAGGCCCTGAAGAACCTTTCCTTTACCATCGATACCGGTGAAATGGTGTTTCTGGCCGGGCATTCCGGTGCAGGCAAATCCACCTTGCTCAAACTGGTGGCCGGGATAGAACGCGCCACCAGCGGCAGCGTGATTGTCAGCGGGCAAAACCTGTCCAAGCTGCGTAACAGCCAGATTCCTTATGTCCGGCAGCATATCGGCATGGTGTTTCAGGACCACAAGCTGCTGTTTGACCGCTCGGTATTCGACAATGTGATGTTGCCGCTGGACATCATCGGCTTTGATCGCCGCGATGCCGCGCGCCGCGTACGTGCCGCACTGGACAAGGTAGGCTTGCTGTCAAAAGAGAAAACCATGCCCATCCGCCTGTCCGGTGGTGAACAGCAACGTCTGTGCATTGCCCGTGCCGTAGTACACCGCCCCAGCCTGCTGCTAGCCGATGAGCCATCGGCCAACCTGGACCGTGCCTATGCACTGGACATCATGGAATTGTTCAAATCCTTCCATCAGGTAGGTGTCAGCGTGGTGATTTCCGCACATGATGAAACACTGATGGAAGACTATGGTCGCCGTATCATCCGGTTGAAAGAAGGGCAGTTCGCCGCATGAAACATTATCTGTATCTGAACTGGCAAAGTGCACGGCAGGCTTTGGGCAAGATTGTCCGTCAGCCATTTGGCAGCCTGCTTACCCTGCTGATGTTGTCGATTGCGCTGGCCCTGCCGCTATCGCTATACCTGAGTGTGAGCAGCATCCAGGAATGGGCCGGCCGACTGACCGCCACGCCGCAGATCACCCTGTTCATGGAGCAGTCTGCCGAAGAAGCCGACCTGGCTGCTGTCTCCAGCACCCTGACCAAGCACCCGCGCATCCAGAGTTTCCAGTTCATTGGCAAGAAACAGGCGCTCTCTGACCTGGAAAAGCGCAATGGACTGGCTGGCTTAAGCGAAGGACTGACTGACAATCCGCTGCCGGACGCCTTTGTGGTTACCCCTAAGACGCTGGAACCGCACGAACTGGAAATGCTGCAAAAAGAGCTGTCCGGCCTGCCCATGGTGGAGACCGCCCAGTTTGATGCCCGCTGGGCCAAACGCCTGTACGGCATGGTGGAAATGGGCAAGCAACTGACCTGGTTTCTGGGTGCTGCGCTAGGCATCGCACTGGTGCTGGTCACCTACAATGCGGTGCGGATGCAGATTCTGGCACGGCGTGACGAAATTGAAGTGGCCAAGCTGATTGGTGCACCGGACAGCTTCATCCGCCGCCCCTTCATGTATCACGCCATGTGGCAGGGCTTGCTGGCCGGACTGGCTGCCTGGGGGCTGACTAGCTGGCTGGTGGTGACGGCCAACCCGGCCATTCACGAGTTTGCCCAGCTTTATAACGAAGCCGTCTCGCTGCGGGGCCTGACGCCGGTGGAGCTGGCCGTGGTACTGGCTGTTTCTGCCGTGCTGGCCATGCTGGGTGCCCGCCTGGCGTCCGACCATCACCTGCGCCAGATACAACCTCGTTAACAATCCTCCCCTTCCCGCCTCGGCCGGTTTTCACTTAAGGTGACAACTGGCCGTCCCTGATGAATACCCGCTAGCGACTTGAAAAAAGCTATCGGCATCATAGAAAAATTCATTGACGGTGGAACCTTTGCTTGCTAGCACTCTCTATATGCGAGTGCTAAGATAGCACTACCCAAGGAGGTAGTTACACTGATGACCACAACATTTGCCTTGCCCGTTCCGTCGTCCAGCGGCAGCCTGGAGCAATACATCCAGGCGGTGAACAGTGTTCCCATGCTGACCCCCGAACAGGAAACAGAACTGGCCACCCGCTTCCAGGAAGAAAACGACCTGGATGCCGCTCGCCAGATGGTTCTGTCGCACCTGCGTGTCGTCGTATCCATTTCCCGTGGTTATGCCGGTTACGGCCTGCCACAAGCCGACCTGATCCAGGAAGGCAATATCGGCCTGATGAAAGCGGTAAAGCGCTTCGAGCCCGGTCGCGGTGTTCGCCTGTTTTCCTTTGCCGTGCACTGGATCAAGGCAGAAATCCACGAATTCATCCTGCGTAACTGGCGTCTGGTGCGCATTGCCACCACCAAGCCGCAACGCAAGCTGTTCTTCAACCTGCGCAGCATGAAAAGCAGCTTTTCTGCCCTGAGTGAGCAGGAAGCGCAGCAGATTGCCGAAGACCTTGGCGTGAAGCCGGAAGAAGTACGTGAAATGGAAACCCGCATGAGCGGGCAGGATATCGCGCTGATGGCCGATGATGGTGACGATGAGTCTTACGCACCTATCGACTGGCTGGCAGATGCCCACCATGAACCGACACGCGCACTGGAACGCAAGGCTTTCGATCACCTGCAGACCGAAGGCATCGAATATGCGCTGTCCACCCTGGATGCCCGTAGCCGCCGCATTGTGGAAGCCCGCTGGCTGGCAGACGATGGCGGTTCCACCTTGCACGAACTGGCTGCCGAGTTTGGTGTTTCGGCGGAACGCATTCGCCAGATCGAAGCCAAGGCGCTGGGGAAAATGAAGGCTGCACTGAGTGAAGGTGTGGTGATCGACGACTAAGCCGTCACCCGTAATAACAAAAAGCCCGCGCCAAACGACGCGGGCTTTTTCATTTTCTTCACGGCTTTACCACCTGAGAGATATAACCGCCACCTTACGGATGGCGGTTTGCCGCAACACTCACTCCCCTTCCCCACCCCGGTACTTGGCAGGCAGCTTGTCAAAGACAGCTTGCGCCTCTACACGCAGCCCCTGCCACTCGGGTACATCCTCGTCAATCTCGTCGAGATAATCCTTGGCATAGGTCGGGAAGGATGCCAGTGCCGTAGCCACGGTTTTGCGCGCCTCATCCTGCTTACCCGCCAGCGCCAGCATCTGCGCCTTCTTCATCATCACATCCGGATAGGGGCGGAAAGCAGTCAAACGTTCTTCCCACTGCAATTTCTGCGTCAGGTTGCTGCGATCCGCAGTCAGATAATCATCCAGCGTGCTAAGGGCGTGATAGGCAAACAGCGGATGCTCATCCATGATCTGCGCCAGGCGCTGCTGGCGCTTGGCATCGCGTGCCGGGTTATCCGTCTGGGTATACAAGCCCACCAGCTCGTTGTAAGTGGACCAGGTGACAATCGACAAATAGCCCACATACACCATACCCAACAACCAGGCTGCCCGCACCAGCAAGCCTGCACGCGCAGTCCGTGCCGGTGCCATCGAAGCAAACACCACCAGCATGGCGAGGAAATACAGATACCACAGCGGGTATTCCAGCATGCTGTGAATCAGCGTCACCGCCATGCAACCCAGCGCCAGCATGCCTTCAGCTTCGGCACGCTCGCTGAAGAATGGCCATACCACCCAGGCAAAGCCGACTACCACGGCCAGGGTGATGGGCAGGCCCATTTCCGCCAGCAATTGCAAAATGAGGTTATGGCAATTGGTGAACAGGCCGCTATTGAAGCCGGCACTGGCAAACTGCGGCAGCGGCTGCAAACGTACGCTTTCCGCTGCATATTGCGACCAACCCACCCCCCACAACGGGTGGGTTTTGAAGGTCATCCAGGCCTTGGTCATTTCGGCAATACGGCGCGAACCCATGTCATCCCCATTAGCCGCCAGCCGCTCCACGCCGGAGGCATTGGTCACATTGGCATGGGTGAACAGCGAAATCAGGTGATTGACCAAAGGCAAAGCAAACTGCGCGGCGAAGATCACCACACAGCCCAGCAACATGGCCCACATCAGGCGGCGCGACTCCTGGCTACGCATGCGCCAGTGCCATACAAAGCCAAGCATGGTCAGTGCCAGCAGATACAACAGCGTGGTACGCGATGCAGCATAAGCCAGCATCAGGCCGAACCAGACCACCAGCAAGGCCAGCCAGCCGCGCGCCATGCGGTCCACCGCAAACAGGTATACCCCGCTCACCACCGACCACATCAGATAATGCGCGTACTGATTACGTTGACCGATATGCCCAAAGATATTGGTAGTGGGGTGCGCACTGTCATAAAACAGGCCCAGCGTGTGGGCAAGGCCGGTCAGCTGTGCGAGGCCTATCAGCGACTGCACCAAACCACCCACAATCACTGCCCGCGCCAGCCAGATGGCAAAGTCACGCGGCCCGAATGTCTGCTGCAGGCTGTAGGACAGCCCCGCCAGCAAGGCCACCACCAGCCAGGCCAGTGCGGTGGCATAGGTCATGCCGGGAAACAGGGCCTGCACCAGCTGCGGCTGCACACCCCACAGCAGTGCGAGCAACAAACACCACCAGCTGGCGCGTGGTACACGTTCAAACAAAGTTGCCGACGGTAGCAGGAATACGGCGGAAGCCAGCATCAACCACACCACATTCATCTCACCAAACCATTGCGGCAGCGGGACAAAATGAATGCGGGATGCAAAGGGCAGGATGGCAATCAGGCAAAACGCCAGCAAAGCCATGCGGCGGGAGAGCGTCGGAAAGGACATGATGAAATAGGGGAGCTGAAAGCAAAACAAGGAGGATACCGCATGTCTGACAGGAAGACACCGCCAGCCTGGGCCGACGGTGCCTGTGGACGATCAGAACAGCGCTTTGCGGGTGACAGGGGCGGCGACGGTCATGACCGCAGCAGTTCTTCCTTCCGGAGTTTGCACACCATGCTGTACGTAGGCCTTTGCCGCAATATCTGCAATCTTTCTCAGATTGTTCAGATCGGATTCTTTCATCATGGACAGCCGGTAACTGAAATTGGGTGAGAAGTCAGGATAATTGGCAATTGCCAGCTTGAGTGCATGCTCCGCTTTGTCAGCCTGATGATCCAGCCCATACAACATGGAAAGTCGCAGCAAGACTTCAGGATAAGGGCGAAACTGCGCCAAGCGATCAAAGTGCTGCAGCTTCAGCTTGAGATCTGCCTTGGAGGCAACCAGATAGTTGACCAGGACAAAATCCGCATCCGTAGCCCACAGCGGATCTTTTTCCATTTCAAACAGACTTTGCAGGCGTTGCGAATTTTCCTGTGCATTACCGGCCGGCATGTTGTATATCACCAGTGTCCGGAAATTGACCGCCCCATTCACCACATACCCGATGGCCAAGACACAAGCCACCAGTCCTGTAACTCTCAGGATGGAGGAGCGCACGGGCACATTGACACGCTCCAGCGGGGCCAACAGCAAGACAATGGCAAACATGGCAAGGAAGGGCAGATACCACAGCGGGTATTCGAACATGCTGTGGGTCATGGCAACCAAACCAATGCATAACAGCAACATGTTTTCGGCAGTTTGCTGCCCGCCACGCACATAGGACAACAGGCAAAGCAACGTGGGGATGAAAATGATCAATACACCAAGCAATCCCGTTTCGGCCAGCAACTGAAAAAACAGGTTATGGCAATGGATGAATAACCAGCTTTCTGGCGACTTGGGAAAACCACCAGTCAATTCAAGCTCTGCAGAATAAGCAGCGAACCGTCCCCAGCCAACACCTGTCCACGGATGCTGGATAAAAATCTCGATGGCCTTGGTCCATTCAATCCAGCGGCGGATACCAAAACCGGCAGCAAAGAAGCGTTCCGTGCCGCTGACGCTGTGCGTGGTGAGTCCAACCAAGGACAGCAGTCCGGCAATCTGCTTGCTGGCCAGTTGCAGAAAAATCATCATTATCACTGCAATTAACGCCGCTTTCGCCATCCTTACCGCCATGCCATTCTGACGGCGCACAAGCCAGAACACAGAGAGCGCTCCCAGAACAAAAGCATAGGCCCACACCAGCCGCGCACCAGAACAAGCTGACAGCCAAGCCATAAAGAGCACTGACAGCACAAAAAATGGCATGCGCAGTTTGCCCGCTGCATGCAGATAACTGGCAGAGACAATCCCCCAGCACAGGAACTGGGCATACTGGTTGCGCTGGCCAATATTTCCCATGATGTTTGAATCTGCGGCGTTTGGGTCATACACCACAAAACCTTGCAACAAAGGAGCAAGGCTAAATAACTGCGCCATTCCCAACGCAACCTGAAACAGGGCAAAAACCAGAATCAATGACGCAAGAATTCGAATGAAACGCTCTCGGTCCAAAGACTGCGCATGCCCGGAAAACAACACGGACCAAACCGACAGGAACAGGATAAAGACGATGCTGGCAATCGCACTATCCAGATGTCGTGAAGACAGCAAAAGATAAACAGCAAACGCCCAGATTGGCAGACAGAACCAGCTGATCGACAGATTCGTCTTACCACATGCGGGCAATATCAGTGGCAAGGAGCAAGCCAGCAGGGCGAGTGCGGCGGTATCCGACACCCAGTCGGTCAGCGGAGCAACACGGAACCAGCTCAGGAAGGGCAGCGTTACCGCCAGTGCAAGCAAGACCGCCAGGCAGTCATTCTTTTTGATCATGACAAAAAAAGGTGCTCTTTGCAGAGCACCTTCCTGTTTAACCTGCACTAAACAATTAGCGGCAGTTGGACGGCAGCCAGTTGCTCGGAACACCATTGGTAGCAGGAGCAGCACATTTCCAGGTCACCGCACCGGAACCGGCAGTCGGGGTCAGCTGCAACTGATTAGTAGTCGCATCCACAACCGGCTTGTAAGTGATGGTGATCACACCACTGGTACTCAGCTGTACATCAGACACCGAAGTACCGGAAATGGTGGTTGCCAGACCTGCGGAAGCATTGTTGTCCGGGAATGCATTGTTGGATGCGTAGTATTCGGAAACTGAAGTCTTGGCAGCGGAAGCCAGCGACAGACCTTCCGTCACACGTGCACGCTTGGTGTAATCCTGATAGGCCGGGATGGCGATGGCGGCGAGAATACCGATAATGGCCACCACGATCATCAGTTCGATCAGGGTAAAACCTTGCTGGATCTTGCTGTTCATGTTCATTCCTTTGCTTGATGGTTAACGACAACTGGAAGGTAAATACTGGGTTGATGACGTATTCGACTGGCACGACCAAGTGATGGATCCACTCGAAATGACAGGCGTCAACGTTACCGTAAGCCCACTTAACACTGTACTTGCATTAAAACTGACAACAATCTGGCTTACCGAAGAAGCTGACACGATATTGATGCTGTCGATGTACTTCGTGGCAAAAGCCGTTGCCGAGGCAATCCCTGCTGAAGCGTTACTGCCAGGCCAACTGTTATTCGTGGTGTAGCTATCCCACATCGCAGACTTGATTGCATCGGCGGAGGTCAGACCCTCGGAAATCTTGGCCCTGATGGTGTAGTTCTGATACGCCGGTATCGCAATCGCAGCCAGAATGCCGATGATGGCTACCACAATCATCAGTTCAATCAAGGTAAAACCGTTATTGCGTCGCATGCCCCTCTCCGTGGTATGCACGGGCTACATAATGCAGAAAGCGTGCCAGGTGGCTGCACACTGTGTTTTCAGGGAGGTACGCCATCACTCACCCTGCATAGTCTGTCAGCATGTGACGTTTTTTGTCAGTTCCGGCTGCCGGGACTGGCTGTGTTAGCATCCTGCCATTCCCGCATACAGGAGCCCTCATGAGCAACCAGGACTGGCTGAACCGCAGCCGCGACAGCGTCTGGCACCCTTGCACCCAGATGAAACGCCACGAAACCCTGCCCATCATCCCCATCGCCAAAGCCGAAGGGGTATGGCTGGAGGATTTCGACGGCAATCGTTACCTGGATGCCGTGAGTTCCTGGTGGGTGAACCTGTTCGGTCATGGCCATCCGCGTATCAAGCAGGCCATCAGGCAGCAACTGGATGAGGTGGAACATGTGATCCTGGCCGGTTTCACCCACAGGCCGGTGATCGAACTGTCCGAGCGCCTGTCGGCGCTGACCGGGCTTGGCCATGTGTTCTATGCCTCGGATGGTGCCAGCGCCACCGAAATTGCCCTGAAGATGAGCTTTCATTACTGGAAGAACATCGGCCAGCCGGAGAAGTGCCGTTTCATCAGCCTGGATAACAGCTACCACGGTGAAACCGCCGGTGCGCTGGCCGTCACCGATGTTCCACTGTTCTCCGCCACCTATGCGCCGCTGCTCAAGCCTGGCGTGCGGGTGCCATCGCCGGATGCAAGACTGGCACGACAAGGGCAGAGCGCTGAAGATGTCGCGATGACGGCGATTCGCTCGCTGGAAAATGTGCTGACAAAGAAGGCTGGCGAAATGGCGGCCATCATTGTGGAACCGCTGGTACAGGGTGCGGCCGGCATGGCCATGTACCACCCGGTCTACCTGACAGAACTGCGCCGCCTGTGCGATCAGTACCAGGTACACCTGATTGCCGATGAAATTGCCGTTGGCTTTGGCCGCACCGGCACGCTGTTTGCCTGCGAGCAGGCCGGTATCAAACCGGACTTTCTCTGCCTGTCCAAAGGCATTACCGGTGGCTTCCTGCCCCTGTCCTGTGTACTGAGCACCGACACCATCTATCAGGCGTTTTATCACGATGATGTCACCCGCGGCTTTTTGCACTCCCACAGCTACACCGGCAATGCCCTGGCTTGCAGCGCCGCCCTGGCGGTGCTGGACATTTTTGCCGACGAAGACATCATTGCGCGCAACCGCGAACTGGCCGCCACCTTTACCGACATTCTGGCACCGCTGGCTGAACGGGCGGATGTGCGTCACTTCCGCCATACCGGCATGATCTGGGCGTTTGATGTAGAAAGCCCGCGCGCCGACTTTGCACAAGCATTTTTCTCAGCCATGCTGAAACTGGGCTGTCTGGTCAGACCGATCGGCAAGACGGTGTACTTCATGCCGCCTTATGTCATGCAGCCCGCGGAAATGATGCAGCTGTTCCAGGCCACCAGCACCGTACTGGATGCCCTGCATCAAGAAAACACGATTTTGACCGGGCCGGTCACCGCGTTGCCGTGAGGATTACCTTGCCTAGGCGGGCTTGATTCAAATAGCATGAGCGATACAAGGAATGGCAGATCAACCATCCATATGGTTTGTCATTCCGCCAGAACTCATTCCCTTACCCGCCTAGCCACAGGATGCACGATGCAGCTTGCCTTGCCCGCTCTGGATATGGACCCGAGATTGGTAGACACCAACCCTGACAGCGTTGCCAGCTGGGTAGAACGCTTGCCCTACACCGACCTGCATGAATGCGGCCGCCAGATGCTGGATGCCTTGCGCAATCTCAGCCGTACCCCGATGGAAGTGGCCAACCGCCACAAGCTGCTGCTGCAATACCTGAAAGGGCTGGACCGCTACTACCCGGCGCTGGAAAGTGAAATCATCCAGACCGATCTGACCTCGGCACCGCGCACCCGCCAGCTGGCCATGCTGGGTGCAGCCCTGTTCGAAGCCATTTTCATTGCCTTCAAACGCACGCTGAGCGAGCGGCTGGCCAAACGTGGCCTGCTGGAACGCGAGCAACAACGCATCGAACTGCTGTTGTACACCATGATGTCGGCACGCCAGTTGCTGAGCATCTGCTGCCAGAGCTACAGCCCGCCACCGGCACACTTCTGGTACGACTGCCACCAGCTGTTCAGCTTTGCCCTGGCGCGTGGCTGGCAGGACAAGCATCTGGAAAACGACGATTCACCAGCCACCATTTACCGCCAGATCCTGCTGTTGGGGCTGACCTCCACCAACCGGCTGTCCATGCCGGAATTACTGGTGGCCAAGCAGTTGATCATGGATCTGGCCCATCAAACCGGTCTGGTTCCGGTTGAGGCAATCCAGGGCCAGGCCCATGGCTATCTGGTGGATGCCAGCCGTGACGAACCGCCGCGCTTTCTGCGTATCCAGGCGGAAACCCTGGAAGCGGGATGTTATCTGCTGGACCTGGTACCGGCCATTACCGTGCTGAATCACAGCATCGAGCAATTGACCAAGGTACAGAACACCAGCAGCAACCCCAGCCAGACTTACGATGAGCTGCACCTGCTGCAATCGCTGGCTGCCGAATGGCAGCAACCGCGCCGCCGCCGACACCAGCGCCTGCCGATCCAGGAAGTAATCGAACTGATTTCCACCGTGCCGGCCATCTGGTATCGCAGCAACGGCATGAGCTGGGTGCAGGCCGGCAACGAAGAAGCCGCACCGCCCCCCACCACCCGCGCACCGCCGCCGCCCAGCCTGTTTGTGGTGGTGAACCAGAGTGCCACCGGCTTTCTGCTGCGCGGCCAGCCACGCGGCCAGACCCTGCGCGCTGGCGAAGCTGTGTTGCTGACTCATCCGGGCAAACCTGACAGCGCCCAGTTGTGCATGGTGTGCTGGGTATCCTTGCTGCCGGATGGGGTAGATGTGGAATGCGGGGTGGAAATCATCGCGGCCAAACCCGAAGCCGTCATGGTGATTCCCACCATTACCCATCCCAGCGACACCCCGCAATTTGCCCTGCGCCTCCCGGCCATTGCCAGCCTGCGCCGTCCGGCCCTGCTGTTGATGCAAGGCCGCCCGTTCAGCCGGCTGCGCGAATTCCGCCTGTGGGATGACAAGGGTGACATGCTGGTACGCTCCTCCAGGCTGGACAAGCAATCCCCCCATTTCCAGCTGATGGAATTTCGCGATAGCGACCACTTCTGAGCCACGCCCAGGCTGTCCGGTTTGCGGTAAACTCTTCAGCTTCTTCATTTATTGCAGCAGAAGGGTTTTGTATGCGCTCGGTGATTCATGCCGCCAACCGGATTGTGGTCAAGGTAGGTTCCAGCCTGGTCACCAATGATGGCAAGGGACTGGACCTGGCGGCGCTGGCGCGCTGGGCCGCTGAAATTGCCGAACTGAAACGCCGTGGCAAACAGGTGGTGCTGGTTTCCAGCGGGGCCATTGCCGAAGGCTGTCAGCGCCTGGGCTGGTCGGTACGCCCCAAGGGGGTTCACGAACTGCAGGCCGCTGCAGCCGTGGGCCAGATGGGTCTGTGTCAGGCCTATGAAACTGCGTTCCGCTCTTTCGGCCTGAAAACCGCCCAAATCCTGCTGACCCACGAAGACCTGGCCGACCGCACCCGTTACCTGAATGCGCGCACCACACTCACCACCCTGCTCAATCTTAATGTCGTCCCCATCATCAATGAGAATGACACGGTGGTCACCGACGAAATCCGTTTTGGCGACAACGACACGCTGGGTGCATTGGTCACCAACCTGATTGAAGCCGATGCGCTGATCATCCTGACCGACCAGCAAGGCCTGTACACTGCCGACCCGCGCAAGCATCCGGATGCGGTATTCGTGCACGAAGCGCAGGCAGGTGATGCTGCGCTGGAAGACATGGCCGGTGGTGCAGGCTCCAGCATTGGTACCGGCGGCATGATTACCAAGATCCTCGCCGCCAAGCGTTCGGCCCGCAGTGGTGCCGACACGGTGATTGCCTGTGGTCGCGAACATGATGTGCTGTCCCGCCTGGCCGATGGCGAAGGCATTGGCACCCAGCTGCTGGCACCGACCAACCGCATGGCAGCACGCAAGCAATGGCTGGCTGACCACCTGAAGCTGACCGGTCGGATCGTGCTGGACAATGGTGCGGCACTGGCAGTACGCGAACGTGGTACCAGCCTGCTGCCGGTTGGGGTTACCGCCATCGAAGGCGACTTCCTGCGCGGTGAAGCGGTGGCCTGCGTGGACCCGCAAGGGCTGGAAGTAGCACGCGGCCTGGTGAACTACAGCTCGGACGAAGCCCGGCTGATCATGAAGAAAACCACGCGCGAGATTGAAGCCACACTGGGCTATATGGTGGAGCCGGAACTGATTCACCGCGACAATATGGTCACCCTGTAAATCCTGGCTTCAGGGTAGTGACAGGCACAAAAAAGGCGGCGCAAGCCGCCTTTTTTGTGGCACAAGGGCTTCAGAAGGAATACGCCACACTCACACCCACTTCCTTGGTGGTGTTTTGTGGTTCCATCCCGGAAACAATGAAATTGCCACATACGGTAGTGGCCGTATCACTGTCCTTGATGCTCCAGTAACGGTAAAACGGTGTGATGCTCAGTGCGGTTCCGCCTGCAAGCTTGCGGTCGAAAGCCAGGTTGGCTTCATAGCCATAGCCATTCTTCTGGCTGTTGTGCAAGTCGCCACAAGAACTGCTGATTTCACTTAAACGTGATACCTGGGTACCCGCCAGCATGTATTTGTAGGTCAGACGCGGGGCAATCATCCAGTCGGCATTCAGGCTGTTGCGGGTACTCATCCCCAGCAGCAAATAGCTGTACATGGAATTGCGTCCGTAGCCGCCACTGCCGGCCTGATCCAGGTGGTCATCCAGACGGCGATAACCCAGACCGATTTCCGGCGTCAGCGTGGTAGCGCTCAATTCAAATGCATGCTGGTAAACCAGGCTGAAGTCATAGCTCTTGCGGCGCAAATCGCTGAACTGGCCGGAAGCACTCGAGTAGTCGGAACTACCCCACGCATAGCGACCGCGCAGTACAAAGGCATCCCTGTCGTTGATATCTTCGCGCAAGGTCATGTTCAAGCCGAACATGTTTGCCTTTTCTGTCATGAAGCTCGCGCCGGCCACAGTCTCGTGGTAGGTCTCGTGATAGCCTTCAATACCGAGTTGTGCTGCAGGCATGGGATTGGCGGCATACAAGCTGGCCGAACAGGTTGCCAGCGCCAGAAAGAGTGCTGTTTTTTTCATCGGGGACTTTCGTTAACATTTTTTCACACTATGCGATTGTCCTGAATAGCCATGCCAATGTCAAAAAACAGCACCTGCAACATGCAGTATCACTCCTGTCCGGACGCATCCACGTTTTTGCCAGTCTCCAGCTCGCGAGCGCGGCACAATTCCAGCGCACGGGCAATCACATAAGCCATCATCAGGCAGATGAAGAACAGGAACATTACCAGCGCCATCGAGCGCAGGGTTTCGGTCAGCGCGTTCCACAATTCCAGCACCCAGCGCGCACCGGTCAGTTCCAGCTGGGTACTGCCCTTGCCGGCAGTAGGCGGCAGATACTGCTCCAGATTCCAGGGGCGGACGCCGCCGGAGATCCCTGCCACCACGATGGCAAAGCTGATGTAGTAGCGCCAGGCATCGGCCAGGTCCTGTCCCAGAGTACGGCGCAGGATCTTGACGATGGCGGGGTCAAAAAAACGCACTACTGCCAGCGAAGTAGCCAGGGCAACCACGACAATGGCAGCAAACAGTGCATAAAACATGATGTTTCCTTTCTGGAAAACCAAATCAGGTTCAGATAACAGATCAATTCATGTACAGCGCGCCACGCTCAGACCGATGGCTGTTGCAGCAGGCGGGCAAACCGCTGCAACACAGCCGCAGCCTGTGGCGTGGGGCACAACCGTGTCCGCAACGCTTCTGGTGCCAGACCTGCCGCTTGCAGCGTGGGTGCCAGATGCGCCAGATAAGCGTCCATGGCGGCAAGATCGAACTCGGGATGAAATTGTACGCCCCAGGCCGAACCCAGGCGGAATGCATGATTGGGTTCGAATGCGTTGGCTGCCAGCCGTACCGCCCCCGGAGGCAAGGCACTGACGGACTGCCAGTGAATGACCGCCGCCGGAAAGCTGGCGGGCATGCCGGCAAACAGCGGGTCTTCTGCTGCCGCAGGTAACAGGTCGACCTCAACTACCCCTGCCTCCGGCCCCTTGGGGTGGTAGCCCACGCTGCCGCCCAGGGCATCGGCCAGCAACTGGTGGCCATAACAGATACCCAATACCGGAAGCGCACGCGCCACCGCCTGACGCAGCCACTGTGCGGTGGACACGCTCCAGTCCTCGCGATCGCTCACCATGGCCGGGGATCCGGTAATCACCGCCGCGGCGCAGTCCTCCACTGCGGGGAGGGTTTCGCCACGCTGCACGTCCACCACGCGCCACTCACCGGGAGCAGCTTGCAATTCGCGGGCAATCCAGTGTTCAAAATCACCCAGTTTTTCGGCCAGCGCCGGGTAGGTACGCCCGGTCTTGATGATGATTTTCTGCATGGGACTAGTCTTTCAGCGGCAGGCCAAAATGGGTGTACGCCAAAGCCGTGGCCATGCGGCCGCGCGGGGTACGTTGCAAATAGCCTTGCTGGATCAGGAAGGGTTCGATCACGTCTTCAATGGTGTCGGTGGATTCACCAATGGCCGCACCGACATTGTCCAGCCCCACCGGGCCGCCACCGAATTTCTCCAGAATGGCAGCCAGCAGCTTGCGGTCCATCACATCCAGACCGGCCGGGTCGACATCCAGCATGGCCAATGCAGCATCGGCCACCTGGGCCGTGACAACGCCATCGGATTTCACTTCGGCATAGTCACGTACCCGACGCAGCAGGCGGTTGGCAATGCGCGGTGTGCCGCGCGAGCGGCGTGCCACCTCGAAAGCGCCGTCTTCGCCCAGTGTGACATTCAGCAGCCCGGCAGAACGGCTGACAATCCGTGTCAGTTCTTCCGGAGTATAAAACTCCAGCCGCGCCACAATGCCAAAGCGGTCCCGCAGCGGGTTGGTCAGCATGCCGGCACGGGTGGTGGCCCCCACCAGGGTGAAGGGCGGCAGGTCCAGCTTGACCGAGCGTGCGGCCGGGCCTTCGCCAATCATGATGTCGATCTGGTAATCCTCCAGCGCCGGGTAGAGGATTTCCTCGACAACCGGGCTCAAGCGGTGGATTTCGTCGATGAACAGCACATCGTGCGGCTCCAGATTGGTCAGCAGGGCGGCCAGGTCGCCTGCACGTTCCAGCACCGGGCCGGAGGTCTGGCGCAGGTTCACGCCCATCTCGCGCGCCACAATGTGCGCCAGCGTGGTCTTGCCCAGGCCGGGCGGGCCAAACAGCAGCACGTGGTCCAGCGCTTCGCCACGGCGCTTGGCGGCCTCGATGAAGATTTCCAGCTGCTCGCGTGCCTTCTTCTGGCCCACATATTCATCCAGCTGCTTGGGGCGCAGCGCGCGCTCCAGTGCTTCTTCCTGCGAGGACAGGCTTTGCTGGGTAACGATGCGTCGCTCGGGTGCGCCGCCAATCAGCTTGTCGGTTTCGATCATGGGTACTGCCGTGGTGGCTGGATTTTGAATCCGTCCATCTTACCACCTGCCCCAACAGGCCGCAGGCTAGCCCTTCATCAAATTCTTCAAAGCGAGGCGCACACCGTCGCTGACAGTCACGTCGGCAGGCAGGCCCTTGGTAGCGGCGGCAGCTTCCTTCTCGTTGTAACCCAGTGCCAGCAGGGCATTGACGATATCGCTCTTTTCGTCCGGCGTGGCGGCAAAGGGCAGGCCGCCGGGTACGGCCAGATTACTACCGGTAGCCAGCTTGCCACGCAGCTCCAGCACCAGCCGTTCAGCGGTTTTCTTGCCGATGCCGGGAACAGAAGACAGGCGCTTGATATCCTCACTGGCAATGGCCACCGCCAGTTCATCCGCCGTCATGCCGGACAGGATGGCCAGCGCAATCTTGGCACCGATGCCACTGACCTTGATCAATTGGCGGAAGGTCTCCCGTTCTTCCTTGCTGGCAAAACCGAACAGCAGGTGGGCATCCTCCCGCACCACCAGATGGGTGAACAACGTGGCCTTCTGGCCCAGGGCCGGGAGCTGGTAAAACGTTGTCATCGGCACATCCACTTCGTAACCGACGCCATTGACGTCCACCACCACCTGCGGTGGCAGCTTTTCGATAAGAGTGCCGCTGAGGCGTCCGATCATGACAAAAATACTCCAGTGAAATTGATTGCTCAGGCCAGCAGCAAGGCCACGGCCAACAACAGTGGATACAGATTGGCCGCCATGATGGTGGCGATGATGGCCGGGCGCAAGTGTGACGGTTCGCCCGCATGCTGCCATAACTGCACGCTGGCAAAGCCGGACAGCGGCAAGGTCAGCAAACCCAGCGCGGTAAACAGCGGCAGACGCTGCTGCCACAGCAGCATGGCCAGCAGGCCATAGGCCAGCACGACAAGCAGGGCGTAGACCATGCGGGCCTGCGCCAGTGGCAAGCGCACCACCCAGTGCCATTTGCCGGCCTGCCGGTCGGCGTCGCGATCGGGAAACTGATTGATATACAACAGCAGGCTGGTGAGGAGGGCATAAGGCAAGCTGGCCCATAGCAAGGTGCTCTGCCAGCCCCCCGTCAGCAATACCGCCATGCCCTGTGGCAACAACAGAAAGCAGGCTGCCACACTGGGCTCTCCCAGACCGCGGCTGTTCAGCTGCAAGGGCGGTGCTGAATACGCCCAGCCCAGCAGCACGCCAGCCACACCAATCAGCAAGAGCGGCAGGCCACGCAAGCTGACCAGATACAGCCCACCGACAATGACGAGAGCAAACAGCCCATAGGCGAGGCTGCGCATCTGTGTTGCGCTGAGCACACCGTTCTGGATGAAACGGCTGCCACCGGTAAACGGAAACAGCCGCGCGGTATTGGCGGCATCCGTGCCATTGTGATGGTCGGCCACATCATTGATGACATTGACCGCAGCATGGGTGAGCAAGGCCAGGATCAGGCCCAGCAGTGCCAAGGGCCAGTGCTGTTGCAATGCTGCCCAGCCGCTGGCGGCGATGCCAAGCAATGCACCGGCCAGGGTGATGGTGAGAAAGGCAGGCCGGGTGGCCAGCCACCAGCGCACCGGGTGATGCGCCAGATCAGCCGCTTGCGGTTCGATGGCAACAGGAGAAGGGGGCATGCAGTGCTCCGTCAGGACGATGACCACAGCATAGCGCAGCCACGACCAACTGTGCTTGCGCTAAACCAGACGCCCGCCACGCACTTTCAGGCCCTGCCGTGCCAGCTGGCCGATGGCACCGCCACTGAGGTTGGCATGTGCCAGCGCCACGGCCAGCGCATCCGCCGCATCGGCCTGTGGCGTGCCGGACAGATTGAGCATGCGCACCACCATGTGCTGCACCTGCTCCTTGGCCGCCTTGCCATGACCGACCACCGATTGCTTGACCTGCAAGGCGGTGTAGTCCGAGACAGCCAGATTGCGCAACACCAAGGCGGAAACACAGGCACCACGCGCCTGGCCCAGCATCAGCGTGGCCGCCGGATTGACGTTGACGAACACCTGCTCGATGGCCGCTTCGTGTGGCTGATAGGTGTCGATCACGCCGAACAGCCCGTCGATGATGACCTTGATGCGCTCGGCCAGCGGCGCACCCTGCGGAGTGCGGATGCAGCCGGAAGCCACATAATGACGCTGCTGGCCAATCAGGTCGATCACGCCGAAACCGGTAATGCGGCTACCGGGGTCCACGCCCAGAATGCGCCGACTCACGCTGTCCAGCCCGCGGCAATGGCATCAGCCTCGGCCAGCCGTTCCGGCGTGCCCACATCCAGCCACAAGCCATCCAGTCGGCTGCCACTCACCTGCCCCTGCGCCATGACAGCACGCAGCAGCGGTGCCAGCTTGGCCGGCTGGCCAGCGGGCGTATCGGCAAACAAGGCCGGATGGTAGGCGGCAATGCCGGAGAAGGTCAGCCCGTTACCCGCATCTGGCCTGGCTGCCAGCAGGCCATTAGCCAGCAGGCCGAAATCACCGGCCGGATTGTGCGGCGGATTGTCCACCAGCAGCAGGTGGGCCAGACGGGTTCTGCCATCCAGCTGTGCTGCCTGTTGTTGCAAGGCAGCGAAATCGACATTGCTCAGCACATCGCCATTCACCACCAGAAACGGTGCATCGCCCAGCAAGGGCAGCGCGGTGGCAATGCCACCTGCTGTTTCCAGCGCGGTACTCTCCGGCGAGTAGGCAATCTCCACACCAAGGCGACTACCGTCGCCCAGCACCTGTTCGATTTGCGCACCCAGCCAGGCGTGGTTGATCACCAGCTGGCGGACACCCGCGGCCGCCAGACGGCGGATATGCCACTCGATCAGCGGCCTGCCACCAGCCGGCAGCAAGGGTTTGGGCGTGTGGTCGGTCAGCGGGCGCATGCGCTCGCCACGACCGGCCGCCAGAATCATCGCTTTCATGCCCACGCCATCAGCCCTTGACGCTCAGTACCGGGTAGGCCGATTGCAGCTCGGCATCGGTCTCGTCCTTGCCCACCAGTTGCAGCAGCAACTGATACAGCGGAGCCAGTTCCTGATAGCGGCGGGTGGTGCGTTTGAGGTATTTGATGAAGCGCGGAATCTCGCTACGGTACTTTTCCTTGCCGTCACGGTGGTAAAGTCTTGCAAAGATTCCGGCCACTTTCAGGTGGCGCTGCACGCCCATCCATTCGAAATCACGGTAGAAATCATCCACGCTTTCCGGCACCGGCAAGCCAAGGGCCCGGGCTTTTTCCCAGTAGCGGATGGCGATATCCAGCACGAAATCCTCTTCCCACTCGATGAAGGCATCGCGCAGCAAGGACACCAGATCGTAGCTGATCGGGCCGTACACCGCGTCCTGGAAATCCAGCACGCCGGGGTGGCCGGAGGTCAGCATCAGGTTGCGGACAATGAAGTCGCGATGCACGAAAACCTTGTTTTGCGGCAGGATGGCCGCCAGCAGTTTTTCACAGCCGGCATCCCATAACTGGCGCTGCGCGAAGTTGAGCGGCTTGCCCAGTTCCTTGGCGCAATACCATTCCGGAAACAGGCTGAGTTCCCGGCGCAGCAAGGCTTCGTCGTACTCTGGCAACACATCGGGACGGCTGGCTTGCTGCAGGGCCAGCAGGGTATCCACCGCCTCCAGCAGCAGATGACGATGCACCAGCGGACGTGTGTCATGTTCCAGAGCCGCCAGCAGGGTGATCTTGCCCAGATCCTCCAGCAACATGAAGCCTTGCTCGCGGTCACGGGCGATGATTTGCGGGACATTCACCACCGAAAAAATCTCACGAACCTTCACGTAAGGATCGGTGTCCATTTTCTCTGGCGGCGCATCCATGACGATGCGCGAAGTGCCATCCGGGAAGTGGGCACGGAAGTAGCGACGGAAGTCGGCGTCGGCCGCGGCAAACTCCACCATGATGTCGGTTTGCGGATACAGGCTGTCAAGCCAGCTCTTGAGTTGTTCCAAACGTTGCATGTCGGTTCGTCACGATGCTGATAGAATCTGCTGATTTTAACCTGCTCACCTGTCCACACGATATGGCTTTGTGCATGCTCAAACTGCAGCCCACGAAAATGACGCTGGCTCTGGCAGCCGCTTTCTCGGTTTCTGCCGCCCAGGCCGCAGACAATGCGCCGGAAGCGCTTAATACCACGCCCACCACCCAGGGGCAGACGCATGTCACTGCCGACCACATGGACGGGCAGATGCAGGACAAGCTGAAAGCCAGTGGCGATGTGGTGGTGATTCGCGACAACCAGACCCTGGAAGCGGACTGGCTGGACTACTACCAGCAACAAAACCGGGTGAAGGCGGGCAACCACTTCCGTCTGACGCGTGACAAGGACGTTGTCACCGGCACCACGCTTGACTACTGGATGGACGAACATACCGGTTCGGCCCAGCAGCCTTCCTTCCAGATGGGCAGCCCGGATACCAATAACAAGCCCGGCGGTGCCAAGCGCAGTCTGGCACAATCCGGCATTGCCTTCCGTGGCGATGGCAGTGAAGCCCAGTTCACCGGGCCGGACCAGTACCGCCTGATCAACAGCCGGGTCAACTCCTGCGTGGTGGGGGATGACTCGTGGTATCTGAAGTCCTCCACGCTGGACCTGAACTACGCCACCAATATCGGTGTTGCCCGCAATGCCCGACTGGAATTTCAGGGCGTCCCCATCCTGTATACACCCTGGATCGACTTCCCGCTGGACGGTAGCCGCAAATCGGGCCTGCTCACGCCCACCTTCCGCTCCGGCACCACCGGTTTTGACATTGCGCTGCCCTACTACTGGAACATCGCGCCCAATTTCGATGCCACCTTCACCCCGCACATCAACCTCAAGCGGGGCACCATGCTGGCCGGTGAGTTCCGTTACCTGGAGCCGGACTACGAGGGCAGCATTTATACCGAGCAGCTGCGCAACGACAAGCTGACCCACACCAATCGCTACGCCTGGTACGCCACCCACAAGCAAAACCTGCTGCCGGGGCTGACCTTTGGCTACGACTACAACTACGTCTCCGACACGAAATACTTCGACGATTTTGGTGACCGCACCCTGCAGGCCATCAATGTCAACCTGCTGCGCCAGGCCTGGACCAAGTACAACACCAACTGGCAGGGCGGCAATCTGGAAGCCATGCTGCGCGTGCAGCGCTACCAGACGCTGGAAGACCCGCTGATTCCGGCCGACCAGCCCTATGCCCGCCTACCGCAGCTGACCCTGGTGGCCAACCAGCAGCTGCCATCCGGTTTCAGCTTCAATCTGCAAGGCGACCTGACACGTTTTTCGCACCCCACCTTGCAGACCGGTGACCGCTTTGTCGCCTATCCCAGTGTCACCTGGAATCTGCTGGACAAGAGCTGGGGCTTCTTCCGCCCCAAGTTCGGCGTCAATTACACCAAGTACGACCTGAATCCGCTGAGCAACAATACGACACCGGGCAGCACCATTACCCGCACCTTGCCGATTTTCAGCACCGATTCCGGCCTGCACTTCGAGCGCGACACCAGCTTCAATGGCAGCAATTATGTGGAAACGCTGGAACCGCGTTTGTTCTACGTTTACATCCCGGCGAAGGACCAAAGCAAAATTCCGAACTTTGACAGCTCGGAAAACGACTTCAACTTCGCCCAGCTGTTCTCGGAAAACCGCTTTTCCAGCTGGGACCGCATCAATGCCGCCAACCAGCTGACCGCAGCGCTGACCAGCCGCCTGATCAGTGCTGAAACCGGTATCGAACGGCTGCGCCTGATGCTGGGTCAGCGCTATTACTTCCGCAACGAAGACACCTCGCTGTACGGCAACCAGATCACCCTGCAGAACAACAGCAAGGGCCTGCTGGGTAGCCTGGGCGGCGATCTTGACCAGGCCTGGCGTCTGGACAGTACCTATGAGTACAACCAGGATCTGGCCAAAACCCAGCGCTACAATCTGCAAGTGCGCTACAACCCGGCTCCGGGCAAAACCGTCAGCCTGCGCTACCGCTATGGCCGTTACGACCAAATTGGTGATACAACCCAATACGGCCCGCTACGCATGGTCGACCTGGGTGTGCAATGGCCTATCGTGCGTCAATGGTATGCCGTGGGCCGCGAGAGCTATTCCCTGATCGACAGCAAGCCACTTGAGCATCTGCTCGGGGTAGAGTACAACGACGGCTGCTGGACGGCGCGTGTGGTGGTGAAGCGTACCAACACCCTGGCAACCACCATTTCTTCCGCCTCCAAGAGCACCGGTATTTTCTTCCAGCTGGAATTGCGTGGTCTGGGCAGTCTGGGCAGCAGCCCGACATCCGACCTTAAGCTGGCCATCCCGGGCTACTCCAACATTTCCGATATCCGATCCAATTGACCATGAAAAAAACCCTGCTTGCTCTGTTGATTGCAACATTCGTCCAGACGACCCACGCAGCACCGGCCAACCCGGTCAATGAAATGGATCGCATCGTGGCGGTGGTCAACAAGACCGTCATCACCAATCTGGACCTGCAAAACCGTATTGATGCCGTCATCCAGCAACTGAAAGGACAGAATGTCACCCCGCCGTCGCGTGACGTTCTGGCGCATCAGGTGCTGGAGCAGATGATTACCGAGCAGACACAGCTGGAATACGCCAACAGCAACGGCATCCGCGTGGATGACCATGACCTGGACCTGGCCATTGCCGACCTCGCCAAGCAGAACAAGCTGGACGTAAAAGGCCTGCAAGCGCAGCTGGCCAAGGAAGGCGTGCCGTTTGCCCGCTTCCGTGAGGAAATCCGCCGCGAAATCATTCTGGCCCGTCTGAAAAACAATGAAATCGGCTCGCGCATCAATGTGACTGACAGCGAAGTGGATCAGGTACTGAAAAGTGCCCAGAGTGCCAATCGCAACGAATACCACCTGGCCACCATTCTGGTCAGCACCCCGGAGCGTGCCGACGCCAAGCAGCTGGACAACCTGGCAGCCAAGGCCAGCAAGGCACTGGCCGAGCTGAATGACAAGCAGCCGTTTGCCAAGGTGGCAGCCACTTACTCCGATGCACCGAACGGCATCAAGGGTGGCGATCTGGGCTGGCGTCCGGCTGCCACCTTGCCGCAGGAATTCGTATCGCTGCTGGACAGCCTCAACCCGGGCCAGCACACCGGCGTCATTCGCACGCCGCAAGGCTTCATGATTTTCCAGCTGATCGAGAAGCGTGGCGGCAACCAGCCGCTGGTGGTCGAGCAATACCACACCTCGCATATCCTGATCCGCACCAATGAAGCGGTTTCCGATACCGACGCCAAGAACCGCATCCTGCAAATCCGCGACCGTATTCTGCGCGGTGCCAAGTTTGCCGAAATGGCCAAGCTGTATTCCGAAGATGGCAGCAATGTCAAAGGCGGCGATCTGGGCTGGGTGAACAAGGGCGACATGGTGCCGGAATTCGAAAAAGCCATGCTGGCCCTGCCGGTGGGCACGGTGTCCGAGCCAGTACGCAGCCCGTTTGGCTGGCACCTGATCCTGGTGGATGCCAAGCGCAACCAGGATGTCTCCGCCGATCGCGAACGTCAGACCATCAAGCAGCAGCTGCGCCTGCGCAAGCTGGACCAGGCTTATCTGGACTGGGTGCGTCAGCTGCGTGATTCCGCCTTTGTCGAACAGCGCCTGGATGACAAGTAAGCCATGACTGCGGCACGCCCCCTGCTGGCTGTCACCGCCGGAGAACCGGCCGGCATCGGCCCGGATCTGGTACTCACCTTGGGCCGCCTCACGGTAAATGCCCGGCTGGTGGTGATTGCCGACCTGCAGCTGCTGCAACAGCGCGCACTGCAGCTGGGCCTGCATCAGCTGTCATTCCAGCCTTACCAGTCCGGCCAGCCGGCCCCCGCGGCCGGTACGCTGGAAGTGCTGCATGTGCCGCTGGCCGCACCGGTTACCCCTGGCGTGCTGGATAAGCGCAATGGCCGTTATGTGCTGGATACGCTGGATGCAGCCATTGCCGGCTGTCTGTCCGGTGAGTTTGCCGGCATGGTAACTGCGCCCGTACACAAGGGCGTGATCAACGATGCGGGCGTGGCATTCAGTGGCCATACCGAATATCTGGCAGAACACACCGCCACCCCGCGCGTGGTGATGATGCTGGCCGGGGCCGGCATGCGGGTGGCGCTGGTCACCACCCATCTGCCGCTGCGTGCCGTGGCCGACGCCATCACCAAGCCGGAGCTGGAAGCCGTCATCCGCATCCTGCATGGCGATTTGCAGCACAAGTTCGGGCTGCAGAATCCGCGCATTCTGGTGGCGGGCCTCAACCCGCATGCCGGAGAATCCGGCCACATGGGACGTGAGGAAATCGACGTCATCGAACCGGTATTGCAAGACTTGCGCGCCGAAGGCATGCAGCTGATCGGCCCGCTACCGGCTGACACCCTGTTCAACCCGGACAAGCTGGCCACGGCCGATGCGGTACTGGCCATGTACCACGACCAGGGCCTGCCGGTACTCAAGCACGCCAGCTTCGGGGCCGGCATCAACATCACGCTGGGTCTGCCCATCATCCGCACCTCGGTGGACCACGGCACGGCACTGGACCTGGCCGGCAGCGGCCGGGCCGATCCGGGCAGCCTGTATGAAGCCGTGCGTCTGGCTGCACAGCTGGCTGTCACACAGCAGTGAAACTGCCGCCAAAACACCACAGCCCCTGCTAATAACAGGGGCTTTTCCTTTTGTGGCAATACCTTAAGGCAGACGGGCCTGTTTTGTCGGACAACATCCAGAACAGGTCGGTATCTTTATATCAAAATGTAAAAATGACGTGAACGGCATTTTTCGCAACGCAGCAATTGGGCTAAACTAGCCGCTAATGTATTCAAACAATTACAGCAGCACGGACCATGACCACCAGCACCCATCAGCGTCTCCGCGAGATCCCCTATAACTACACATCGTATTCGGACCGGGAAATCTTCATCCGGCTTCTGGGCGCACCCATGTGGGCGCTGCTGGAAGAGTTGCGCAGCGAGCGCAAGACCGGCCGTTCTGCCCGCATGTTGTTTGAAGTGCTGGGGGATATCTGGGTAGTGGACCGTAACCCCTACCTGGTAGACGATCTGCTGGACAACCCCAAGCGCCTGTCCGCGCTGGTGGAAGCCATGCACCACCGCCTGCAGGAAGTGGAAAAGCGCCGCGAAGGCAATGACAAGGTGGGCCAGCTGATTGCTGCCGCCCGCCAGGCGGTGAATGCTTTCGAGCAGCAATTTGCCGAAACCCGCGAACTGCGTCAGGCCATCCTGAAAAAGCTCAGCCGACACACCCGCCGCGACAACATCCTGTTTGATGGCCTGGCGCGTGTCTCGCACGTGACCGACGCCACCGACTGGCGCGTGGAATACCCATTCGTGGTGCTGTCACCGGATACCGAAGAAGAAATCGCGCCGCTGGTGCGGGCGCTGATCGAACTGGAACTGACCATCATCCCGCGTGGCGGTGGTACCGGCTACACCGGCGGTGCAGTGCCGCTGGACCGCCGCAGCGCCGTCATCAACACCGAAAAGCTGGTGCAGCACAACGGCGTGGAATACATCGCCCTGCCCGGCCTGGATGGCCAGCGCGCCACCATCCAGTGTGGTGCCGGTGTGGTCACCGCCCGCGTGGCCGAGGCAGCCAGTGCTGCCGGGCTGGTATTTGCCGTGGACCCCACCTCCGCCGAAGCCTCCTGTATTGGCGGCAACGTCGCCATGAATGCCGGCGGCAAGAAAGCCCTGCTGTGGGGGACTGCGCTGGACAATCTGGCCAGCTGGAAAATGGTGGACCCCAACGGTAACTGGATGTTTATCGAACGGGTCGGCCACAACTACGGCAAGATCCACGACGTGGACGTGGCCAGCTTCCGCATCACCCGCTACAAGGAAGACGACAAGACCGTCCTGTCCACCGAGCAGCTGGACATCCCTGGCCCCACCTTCCGCAAGGTCGGCCTGGGCAAGGACGTGACCGACAAATTCCTGGCCGGCCTGCCTGGCGTACAGAAGGAAGGTACCGACGGCATCATCACCAGCGCGCGCTTCGTACTGCACCGCATGCCGGCGCACACCCGCACCGTGTGTCTGGAATTCTTCGGCACCGTGGCCCAGGCCACCCCGGCCATCGTGGAAATCACCGACTACTTCAAGCAAGGCGGTGCCGGTCATGCTGCCGGTGTGCAACTGGCCGGTCTGGAACACCTGGACTGGCGCTACGTGCGTGCCGTGGGCTATGCCACCAAGGCCAAGAGCAAGGGGCGCCCGAAAATGGTGCTGATCGCCGACATTGTCTGCGACGATGAGAACGCGGTAGCCGAAGCCGCCAGCCAGGTGGTGCGCTTTGCCAATGCCCGTACCGGCGAAGGCTTTATCGCCGTCACCGCGGAAGCACGCAAGAAGTTCTGGCTGGACCGCTCGCGCACTGCCGCCATCTCGCGCCATACCAATGCCTTCAAGATCAACGAAGACGTGGTGATTCCGCTGCCGCGCCTGGGTGATTACTCCGACGGTATCGAACGCATCAATATCGAATTGTCCGTCGCCAACAAGCTGCGCCTGCTGGATACGCTGAGCGAATACTTCCAGGGCAACCTGCCGGTGGACACCGAAGGCGGCGCCGTTTCGGCCGACGAAATCATCGGCGAGCGTCGCAGCTCCGCACTGGAGCTGATTGCCACCCTGCGTCAGCGCTGGCAGTGGTTGCTGGACAATCTGGATGCCCCGTTTGCCCAGTACCGCAGCCTGTGGCCGGATGCGCCACTGGTGGATGCCAATGCCAGTCCGTCCAGCGTGTTCATCGCCATGCGTGACTTCCAGCTGCGCGTCAGCTGGAAGGACGAGTTGCTGAACGATCTGGAAAACCTGTTCTCCGGCAAGGCCGATGCGCCGATCCTGGACGCCGTGCACGCACTGCACCAGAAAGTGCTGCGCGGCCGCGTGTTCGTGGCGCTGCACATGCATGCCGGTGACGGCAATGTGCATACCAACCTGCCGGTCAACTCCGACGACTACGACATGCTGCAAACCGCGCACAAGGCGGTGGCCCGCATCATGGAACTGGCACGCAGCCTGAACGGCGTGATTTCCGGCGAACACGGCATCGGCATCACCAAGCTGGAATTCCTCACCGAAGAGGAAATCGCCCCCTTCCGCGCCTACAAGCAACGCGTGGACCCCAACGGTCATTTCAACCGCGGCAAGCTGTTGCCGGGTGCCGACCTCACCATGGCCTACACCCCGTCGTTCTCGCTGCTGGGGGCGGAATCGCTGATTCTGGAACAATCCGACATTGGTGCCATTTCCAACAGCGTCAAGGACTGCCTGCGTTGCGGCAAGTGCAAACCGGTGTGTTCCACCCACGTACCGCGCGCCAACCTGCTGTACAGCCCGCGCAACAAGATTCTGGGCGTCGGCCTGCTGACCGAGGCCTTCCTGTACGAAGAACAGACCCGCCGTGGCGTCAGCCTGAAGCACTTTGACGAGCTGTCCGACGTGGCGGATCACTGCACGGTATGCCACCGCTGCGTGAAACCCTGCCCGGTGAAGATCGACTTCGGCGATGTGTCGGTCGCCATGCGCAACTTCCTGCGCAAGACCGGCAACAAGCGCTTCAATCCCGGCACCGCGCTGGGCATGGCCTTCCTCACCGTCAAGGACCCGTCCACCATCAAGGCCATCCGTGGCGGCCTGGTCGGCTTTGCCTACAAGGCACAGCGCCTGGGTTACAGCGTGGGCAAGAAGCTGCACCTGACCGGCGGACAAACCAAGCAGCCGCCGTCCACCGTCGGCAAGGCACCGGTGAAGGAACAAATCATTCACTTCATCAACAAGCCGATGCCGGGCGGCCTGCCGAAGAAAACCGCCCGTGCGCTGCTGGATGTGGAGGATGCCAATGTGGTGCCGGTCATCCGCAACCCGCAGGTGGCGGAAGATGCCGAAGCGGTGTTCTACTTCCCCGGCTGCGGCTCGGAACGCCTGTTCAGCCAGGTGGGCCTCGCCACCCAGGCCATGTTGTGGCATGTCGGCACCCAGACCGTGCTGCCGCCAGGCTATCTGTGCTGTGGTTACCCGCAAACGTCGGCAGGCTACGCCGACAAAGGCGAAGCCATCACCACGGAAAACCGCGTGCTATTCCACCGTCTGGCCAACACGCTGAACTACCTGGACATCAAGACCGTGGTGGTGAGCTGTGGTACCTGCTACGACCAGCTGGCGAAATACCGCTTCGAGGACATTTTCCCGGGCTGCCGCATCATCGACATCCATGAATACCTGATGGAGAAGGGCCTGAAGCTGGACGGGATTGGCGGTCAGAAGTATATGTACCACGACCCCTGCCACACCCCGATGAAGGCCTATCAACCGCTGGACGTGGCCAACAAGCTGTTGGGCGGTGGCGTGACGCTGAACGACCGTTGCTGCGGCGAATCCGGCACCTTTGCCGCCAGTCGTCCGGACATTGCCACCCAGGTGCGCTCGCGCAAGGAAGAGGAAATCAACAAGGATCTGGCCAAGATCGGTGCTACCGAACAGCCGGTGAAGATTCTCACTTCCTGCCCGTCCTGCCTGCAGGGCCTGTCGCGCTACAGCCCGGATACCGGCACCGAAGCCGACTACATCGTAGTGGAAATGGCCAAGCACATCCTGGGCAAGAACTGGATGAAGGACTACGTGGAAAAAGCTCGCAACGGTGGTATCGAACGCGTGCTGCTATAAGCCATCACCCTGGTACTACCCTACAAACCGCAGGCTCCGGCCTGCGGTTTTTTCATGGCTGAATGCAAGATACGGGGCGATGCAGGCGGTAGGTGCGCTGCAGCCAGCCATACAGCGGACGCTGCGTGAAGCCCTGCCGCCATTGCCTGATCACCTCGGGCAGGCAGGCCTGCATGGCCGTCTCATCCCCACTCCACGGCAGCATCGGCCACAGCAGGGAAGCGGCGGTCAGATCGGCTCGGCTGAAGGCATCCCCCACCAGATAATCCCGCCCTTGCAAGGCAGCTTCCAGCGTATCCAGTGCCCGCTCCAGCTGTGGCAAGGCGGCAGCAGCGCTCTGCGGGTTGATCCACATCTTGTAAAACATGGCGTGGCGGATCAGGCCGAACAGCGCCTGAAACACCAGTCCCTGGCCACGCGACGCGCCCCGTAGCAAAAAAGCCATCGCGTACTGACGCTGACGCAACACGTGGGAATAGAACCACAAGCGCAAGGGCACGCCGATTTCATCGCCCAGCCATTGCTCCCATTGCCGCGCCTGCCGGGCCAGGTTCCCGTCTGTCGGTGTCAGGCTCTGCTGTGGCCAGCGCTGATCCAGATAGTCGATGATGGCGGACGAATCCTGCACGATATACGGCCCGTCGCGCAAAATGGGCAGCGAACTGGCACTGGCCATGCGCCGGCTCCAGGCCAGATGCAAGGCGGGTAACAGGTTGACCGCGCGGTAGGGCTGCTGCTTGAGGTCCAGCGCCCAGCAGGCTTTTTCGCAAAAATGGGAAAAGGGGAATTGGTAGAGTGTCAGCATCAGCCCATCCGGCCCGTATTGGCAGAGCCAGCATGATGCCACGCAATGACATGAGCATTGTCGGTATATGCTGGGATATTGCGCCAGATCAGACCGGTAACTCCGGACTAGCCAAAAGCAAAAGGAGGCTTGCGCCTCCTCTTGCTTGAGCACTACATACTGCGAGTGAGCTGCCGCTGTGCGGCTTATGGCTTATTGGTTCAGCTTGCGCGGGGCATGCTGGTGATGCTTCACCGCATGGCGGTGGTGATGCTTGTGCACATGCTTTTTGGCAGCTTGTGCCTTTTGTGCGGCAGGTGCCGAAGCGGCCTTGCGGGCCTTCTTCACCTGATGATGTTTTTTCTTGCCATGGTGTGCCTTGGCATGGGCCTTGGCCGGCGCAGCGACAGCAGGCTTGGCAGCCGGAGCAGAGGCATCGGCAGCAAAACCGGCAGCGGAAGCCAGACCAAACACGGCGGCAAGGGCAAGGGCGGCGATCTTTTTCATGGTCATTCTCCCGTAAGGCGACTTTGTTGGGTTCCGGGGGCAGCGTGTTTGCTGTCTCCATGAACTGCATCTTAGGGAGGGGAAAGCTGCGCGTCTGTGAGACTCTTGTAAGCCCGTGTAAGCGTTCGTAACCGCCTCAGCCCCCAGCCGGAGCGGGTGCCTGCACACGGGTGACCAGCAGCTGGTCGATACGGTAATTGTCGATGTCCACCACTTCAAACTTGTAGCCGGCGTACTCGACATGGTCGGTGCGCTTGGGAATCTTGCGCAGCATGTACATCATGAAACCGGCAATGGTTTCGTAGTTCTCGTCATCCGGGAAGCCATCGATATCCAGCGCGCGCAGCACATCTTCCACCGGCGAGGCGCCATCCACCAGCCAGCTGTCGGCATCACGCTGCACAATCTGGTCTTCCTGGCTTTGCGACACCAGGTCGCCCATCACCGTGCTCATCACGTCGTTCAGCGTGATGATGCCCACCACCAGCGCGTACTCGTTCATCACCACGGCAAAGTCCTCGCGCGAGGCCTTGAAGCGCTCCAGCAGCTCGGACAGGGTCAGGCTGTCCGGGATGATCAGCACATTGCGGATGGTCAGCTCACGCTTGATCGACACGCTTTGCTGGTTCACCAGCCGGGTCAGGATGTCTTTGGAATCCACATAGCCAACGACAGCATCCACCACGCCGTCACACACCAGATACTTGGCATGCGGGCTTTCGGCAATCTTGCGCTTGATGCTGGCTTCTTCTTCCTGCAGGGTGAAATACACCACGCTTTCGCGCGCGGTCATCGACGACGGCACGGTGCGGCTTTCCAGCTCGAACACGTTTTCGATCAGGTGATGTTCCTGCTCCTGCAGCACGCCAGCCTCGGCCCCGGCTTCCATCATCGCCACGATATCGTCCGGCGTCAGGTCGTCCGGCCGCGCGGTGGGCAGGCCAAACAGGCGGAACAAGGCATTGGCCAGGCTGTTGAACAGCCACACCAAGGGCATGAACAGCCGCACACAGGCCTGCATCGGCCGTACCACGCGCACCGCAATCTGCTCCGGTGCCGACATGCCCAAGCGCTTGGGCATCAGGTCGGCAAACAGTACGAACAGCGCCGTGACAGTGACGAAAGACAGCAGAAAGCTGACCCGTTCCACCCAGTCGGCGGAAAACACCAGATGCAGTGCCTGGGCAAAATAGGGGGTAAAGGCCGCCTCGCCCATGATACCCGCCATGATGGCCACGGCATTCAGGCCGATCTGCACCACGGTAAAGAACAAGCCCGGCTGCGCCTGCAAGGCCAGCACGCGTTCGGCACGCACGTCGCCCTCTTCGGCCATTTGCCGCAGTTTGATCTTGCGTGCCGCCGCCAGCGAGATTTCCGATACGGAAAAGAAGGCACTGATCAAAATCAGTACGGCAATCACCATCAGGTTCTGAACCAGATTCACACAGTATTTCCAGGGGGTTAGCGACGGGATGTCTTGTACAGGATAGCCATTCCGCATGACAGGACTGAACACGCGGACAGTGGAATCAGTATAACAGACGAAAAAAAACCGCAAGGCCGTGGCACGGTAGAATGAGCGACATCCTTCAACAGAATAAGGCGATCCGCTCATGACTTGTCCGCTTTGCACCCTGCCTGCCGGCGAATTGCTGTACGAAGATGCCCGTCTGTGGGTCTTGCTGGTAGAAGAAGCCGGCTATCCCGGCTTTTGCCGCGTCATCTGGAAACAGCATGTACGCGAAATGAGTGACCTGCCTCCGGCCGACAGCGCCCATGTGCTTGACTGGGTACTGCGCACCGAAAAGGCCATCCGCCACGTCATGCAGCCAGACAAGATCAATCTGGCCAGCCTGGGCAATGTGGTACCGCACCTGCACTGGCATGTGATTCCGCGCTTTGCCGATGATGCCCATTTCCCCAGCCCGATCTGGGCCAGCCCGCAGCGCGAAGGAGCCGACCACAGCCAGCCGCAACTAGCCGGACTGCTGCGCACTGCCCTCTTGCAGCAAGCGGCCAGCTGAGCGCGCCATCCCCGGCAACTTGCCCGCGGCCATGGCTTCTGTGTAGGCTAGAGCGATCATGCTGGTGGCAAATGCTGCCAGCGATGACGCGGAACCGCTTTCAAGCCGGCCCCTGGGCCGGCTCGTAAGCGGCTCCTCCCAAGACAGGCAGGCCGATACGACCAGCCCATCACGCCCACAGGAGTAGCCGATGTACACCACCCTCATCAGCCCGGCCCAGTTACAGACACTGGACCCGGAACACACCGTCATCCTCGACTGCCGCTTCCAGCTGACCGACCCGGAATACGGCTCGCATGCTTACGAAGCCGGCCATATTCCCGGTGCCCTTTACCTCAACCTGGATTACCACCTGTCCGGCGTGAAAACCGGCAGCAATGGCCGTCACCCGCTGCCGGACGGCCAGCGTCTGGCAGTAGACCTGGGTGCCGCCGGCATTACCGCCGATGTACAAGTAGTGTGCTATGACGACGCCGGAGGCATGTACGCCGCCCGCGCCTGGATGCTGCTGCGCTGGCTGGGCCATGCTGCGGTAGCGGTACTGGATGGCGGCATCCAGGCCTGGCAACAGGCCGGTGCCACGCTGGAAACCGACAAGAAGCGCCATATGCCGCGCCGCTTCCCGGTGAAGGCCAGCCTGATCGAAACCGTCGATGCCGATCAGGTACTGGCCAATCTGGAAGAACAGGATTTTGTCGTGGTGGATGCCCGCAGTCCGGAGCGCTTCCGTGGCGAAGGCGAAACCATGGATCCGGTCGGCGGCCATATCCCCGGCGCACGCAACCGCTTCTTCCAGCACAATCTGGATGGCAATGGCCGCTTCAAGGACCCGGCGACCCTGCGCAGCGAATGGGAGGCCGTACTGGCTGGCATCAGCCCGGAAGAAATCGTGCATCAGTGCGGTTCCGGCGTCACCGCCTGCCACAACCTGTTGGCGATGGAACATGCCGGGCTGACCGGCAGCCGCTTGTATCCGGGCTCATGGAGCGAATGGTGCAGCGATCCGGAGCGCCCGGTCGCCCGCTAAGTTAACCAAGTTACCACCATGAAACAACCGCCGTCTTCGCTATCCGGGACGGCGGTTTTTCGTCACAGGCCAGTTCAGGCCAGGATGAAACGTTGCAACAACTGCTGGCCAGCCGCCCAGCTACCCAGCCCGGCATGACTGCCCATGTGACCGGCCTTGCCGGCATCCAGCAAACGTACCCCCCAGCCTGAGGCCATGGACTCGGCAGTGGCGAAATCACAAAACAGATCATCCCGACTGGCCACCATCACCGCCGGAACCGGCAATGCGCCAGCGTCAGGTTGTTCGAAACCGGTAAAAGCCGGCATGGCCGCAGCAGCCGGCAGTTCGCCACTGGCGCGCGCCCTTGCCTCGGTAATCGGCAGTGCCGGTGGTGCCACCAGCAGCACGCCCTTGATGCGCCGCTGGGTGACCAAATCCACCGACCGCAGCCAGGCCACCGTGGTATGACAGCCCAGACTGTGCGCTGCCAGCACGATACGGCCGGGCGTGTCCCGCACCAGCTGATCCAGCGCCGCCACCCATGCTTCGCGCTCCGGGTACAGCCAGTCCTGCTGCTGCACGCGCCGCGCCAGCGGGTAGGTCAGCTCCCACAGGGTTTGCCAGTGCTTATCACCGGAATTACCCCACCCAGGCACGGTAATCAGCACCACATCATCATCGTCCAGCATCATCACCCTTGCTTGTTGCCGGTGCATCAGGCGTACTCATGCTGCACCGTGGTTGCGCCCTGTCTGCCAGGACGGGTTAGTCATTCTGAGCACAGGCTAGAACGCTTTGCCACAGAATGCAAAACCGCCGGCATGACCGGCGGTGTGCAAGGGAAAACGACAAGCTCAGTGGCGGCCCGGTCCACCCTGATCCGGCCAGGGCTCGCCCGGACGTCCGTCCCGAGGTCCATGCCCGCGGTGGTCATCGCCCTCATGCCAACCATTGTCATGGTGACCATGCGGGTGCTCGCGCAGATAGCGCGGCGCATATTCCTGGCGATACCACTGATCCTGCACGAAATACACCCGGCGATCGCAGGCATGGTAACGGCTGCAATAGCGATCCCAGTGCCGGGCATGGCCCGGTGGCACCCGCAGGTAGATGGGTGGCTGTGCCACCACCACCGGGCTGACAATCACCGGTTGCGGGTACAACAAGGCCGGTGGCGGATAATCACCAATATCCAGCTGGCCGTAGAAGCCCGGCTCTCCGATATTGACCGAAATACCGACATTGGCCGCCAGCGCCGGAGTGGCGGCGGTCAATGCCAGCAAGCAAAACAGCAGACGATGTTTCATGGCGCGTCCTGAGATAAGTGTTGTTCACGCTCACCTGCGGCAGGCCAAAGGCAGCGCAGGCGATCTGCCCCGATGCCTTCATCCTAGTCCCGGCAAGCTGCCACCGGTGAAAACAATCATTGCGATGTGTTAGCAATCGCAACCGGCTCAACACAAATTCATCAAGCAGCGCCCGGCAGCGCTCAGGCTGGCAGCTCCAGCGCGTAATCCACAATCAGCGGGGCGTGGTCGGAAAACTTCTCCTCCTTGTATACCGATGCGCTTTTGGCCAAGGCCATCAAGGACGGGGTGACGATGTGGTAATCGATACGCCAGCCCACATCCTTGGCATAAGCCTGACCGCGGTTGCTCCACCAGCTGTAGCCGGGCTGATCCGGGTACAGGGCACGCCAGACATCGCACCAGCCCACGCGCCCCAGCAAGTCGCTCATCCAGGCCCGTTCCTCCGGCAGGAAACCGGAATTCTTCAGATTGCCCTTCCAGTTTTTCAGGTCGATTTCCTGATGGGCAATGTTCCAGTCCCCGCAGATGACGATATCCCGACCCGCTGCCTTGAGTTGCTCCAGGTGCGGCATGAACACATCCAGAAACTGGAACTTCACCTGCTGGCGCTCATCGCTGCTGGAACCAGACGGCAGATAGAGCGAAATCACACTGAGATTGCCAACATCCAGCTGCAGGAAGCGTCCCTCGGCGTCGATCCAGTCCACGCCCAGCCCTTCGATCACCGCATCCGGCTGGCGGCGCGTGTAGACCCCCACGCCGCTATAACCTTTTTTCTCGGCATAGTGGAAATAGCCGGTCATGCCGTCCGGTGCCCGCATGCGCTCGCTCAGGTCCCCTGCCTGCGCCTTCAGCTCCTGCACACAAACGAAATCCGCCCCGATGGTGGACATCCAGTCAAAAAAACCCTTCTTGTCCGCCGAGCGGATACCATTGAGGTTGGCTGAAACGATTCGAAGCAATGCAGTCTCCTGTGCTATCCTTGCCGGCAAATTTTCCAGCCGTTCAGATAGTTAACTAGTTTCTAAGAGGAATGATATGAGCGATTTCCGCCAAGATTTTATCCGTTTTGCACTCGACAAGCAGGTTTTGAAATTTGGCGAGTTCATCACCAAGGCAGGGCGCAAATCGCCGTACTTCTTCAATGCCGGCCTGTTTAACGACGGCCTGTCCACCCTGCACCTGTCTCGCTTCTATGCCAAATCCATAATAGCGAGTAATATCGAGTTCGACATGCTGTTCGGACCGGCCTACAAGGGTATCATTCTGGCAGCCGGTGCCACCATGGCCATGGCCGAACAAGGCCGCAACGTTCCGTTTGCCTATAATCGCAAGGAAGCCAAGGATCACGGCGAAGGCGGCACGCTGGTTGGTGCCCCGCTGCAAGGCCGCGTGCTGATCATTGATGACGTGATTTCCGCCGGAACCTCGGTGCGCGAATCGGTTGAATTGATTCGTGCTGCAGGTGCCATCCCGGCCGGTGTTGCCATTGCACTGGATCGCATGGAGCGCGGCACGGGCGAGCTGTCTGCAGTACAGGAAGTGGCACAGCAATATGGCATGCCGGTGGTCGCCATTGCCACCCTCAAAGACCTGCTGGGCTTCCTCGAAGGCAGCCCGGAGCTGGCACAACATCTGGCTGCGGTACGTGACTACCGCGCCCAATATGGAGTGAATGACTAAATGACCAAGCACCTGCCCGCCCTGTTGATTCTGCTGAGTTGCGGTGCCGCCATGGCTGATGGCGGCCTGTACAAGTGGGTGGACGATGCGGGCAAGGTGCATTACAGCGATGCACCGCCCTTGCAGCACCAGAAGCAGGGCGTGGCGGAACTGAACCGTCAGGGCGTGGTACGCAAGCAGGCAGAAAGCGAGCAGGCACGTCAACAACGCGAAGCCAGCGAAGCCGTGCGCAAGCAGGAGCAGCAACGCCAGCTGGATAGCGCCCGCTATGACAAGAGTTTGCTGGAAAGCTATCGCAATGTGGACGAGCTGCGCCAGGATCGCGAAAAACAGCTGGGGATTCTGCAAGCCTCGCTGGATGCCCAGTATTCCCGCATGAAAACCCTGAACCTGCAGTTGCGCGACATGCTCAAGGAGCAAACTGTCAACCAACAGCAGCATCGTCCGGTGCCTGCCGGCCTGCAGCACAATATCCAGGTCATCCAGCAGGAACAGAAGGGCTTGGGCACACTGATCGCCACCAAACAGGCGGAATACAACAACGTGCGCCAGAAAATGCAGGAAGACATCGCGCGCTACCAGCAGATCTCGCGTAGCAAGCAGTAAAGCAAAAAGCCGGACTAACCGGCTTTTTCAATTCAGGAGCGGGCTCTTACTGACCACCAGCTTCCTTGCGTTTCCAGGCTTCATTCAATTGCTGGGTCTGCTGCTGCATTTGCTGTTTGGCAGCCACATCGGCACTGGTGGCCGCAGCCAGTTCATCTGCCGCCTTCTGTACTGCATTCTGGGCATCAAGCAAGCGCTGGTCGGCTTGCTGCTTGGCCGCTTGTGCCTGCTTGAGCCGCTCGGCGGCCTGCTCCTGTTGGTTGTTGGCCTGCTGGTAAGCCATCTGTGCCGACAGCAATTGTTCATCGACCGTCTGCGCCAATAGCGGCAGCGGTGCTGCCAGCAACAGTACAACAGCAAATTGTTTGATCATTGCCTGGTCCCTCTCACAGCCATGGTTGACCCCGTCATTATCCACACCACGGCCAGCCTTGACGACCCTGGCGTGCGCCAGCCACAAAACAAAAGCCCGGTCACCTTGGCGACCGGGCTTTTGCTGATTCTGGTGGGTTGTGAGTGGCTCGAACACTCGACCTACGGATTAAGAGTCCGCTGCTCTACCAACTGAGCTAACAACCCGCATGAAGCGGTGGTGGGTCGGGCGAGATTCGAACTCGCGACCAACGGATTAAAAGTCCGCTGCTCTACCGGCTGAGCTACCGACCCGAGTCTTGCCATACAGCAAAACCGGAAAAACTGGTGGGTTGTGAGTGGCTCGAACACTCGACCTACGGATTAAGAGTCCGCTGCTCTACCAACTGAGCTAACAACCCGGATGAAACGTGGTGGGTCGGGCGAGATTCGAACTCGCGACCAACGGATTAAAAGTCCGCTGCTCTACCGGCTGAGCTACCGACCCACGAAAGAGTTCGCAACTATAATAAAACAGCCTTTTTCAGTCAATACTTTTACCGAATTAATTTGAAAAAACCGAGGCATAGACCCGAAATTCGTGCACATTCACCGGAACCTGACAATCAGCAAAGCAGTCGAAAATAATTGTCGCCCCGGCTCAGCACTCTCTTGAAACCACCTCGGAAGATACCCATGTCAGATAGGCAGGCAAGCCCTGTGCGACTGGCAATGCAATGATTTCCGGCACATCATACGGATGCAGGGCTTGCAAGCGCTGCTCCAGTGCGGCATAAGCCGCAGCCGTGGTTTTGATGAGCAAGGGATATTCGCTGCCTTCCTGCAGCGCACCTTCCCAGCGATACACCGCCTGACAGGGCGGAAGAATATTGACGCAGGCAGCCAACTGCTCCTGCACCAGAACATGGGCAATGTGTCTGGCCGTTGTTTCATCCGGCACATTGCAGAACACCATCAGACAATTCATACGGGTACCTCGATTCATGCGCGCAATTCTGTTGCTGTTACTGCTTTATCCCTTACTGGAAATCGCCACGCTGGTCACACTGGCCCACCATCTTGGTGGCGGGGTGGTCTTCCTGCTGGTCGTGGCCAGCAGCCTGCTGGGGATCTGGATGCTGCGCAACCAGAAACTGGGCGCACTGATCACCCTCACCAGCGTCGTGCGTCAGGGGCAGCAAGTTTCCCTGTATTCCTTGCTCTGGCCCTTGCGCTATGCGCTATCAGGCCTGCTGTTTGCCATTCCGGGCATTCTGAGTGATGTGCTGGCCATCTTGTTGCTGCTGCCATTCAAGGGGCCGAAGCTGAACACGATGGCAAATCCCGGCGCAATGGCCGATGATGTGATAGAAGGCGAGTTCAGCCGGGTTGACCCCAAGCGCAGTGACACGCAACGTCACCTGCCCTGAGGCCACACTCACTGGACATGTAGCAGCTTGAGCACGGCAGCTTCATCCAGCACCGTGTCAATGGAAACCACTTTGTGGCGACTCTTGTCACCGGCCTGCAGGCTGACCGCACGCTTGCCAACCGAAAAACAGTCTGCCAGCCAGGCCAGCAAGGCAGCATTGGCCTTGCCATCCACCGGTGGCGCGGCCAGACGGATTTTCAGGCAGTCACCATGCTCACCGGCGACTTCGGTTTTTCTGGCGCCGGGCTGAACATGCAGCGTCAGACGCACGGTATTGCCGCTACAGACCAGCCAGGGTTTCATGGTGTATTTTTTCGCAAAATGGCAATTCTAGACGATCCGGGCCTCATACTGGCAAACCGTCGTTCCGGAATGGCTACCAACAGGAGTTTGCATATGGATATCGGCATCAACGAACAAGACCGTCACGACATTGCACATGGCCTTTCCCGGCTGCTGGCTGACACGTATACCCTGTACCTGAAAACCCACAACTTCCACTGGAACGTGACCGGGCCGATGTTCAACACCCTGCACCTGATGTTCGAAACCCAGTACAACGAATTGTCACTGGCTGTCGACCTGATTGCAGAGCGCATCCGCGCCCTTGGGCATTTTGCACCGGGCAGCTATGCCGACTATGCCAAGCTGACCGCCATTGCCGAAGCCAACGGCGTACCCAAGGCCGAGGAAATGCTGGCCCAACTGGTGGATGGCCATGAAATCCTCTGTCGCACCGCCCGCAGCATTTTCCCGCTGGCTGAGCGCGCCTCGGACGAACCCACCGCCGACCTGCTGACCCAGCGCCTGCAAGTACATGAGAAAACGGCCTGGATGCTGCGCAGCATGCTGGACAAATAAGTCCACGCAGTATCCCGCCAACGCCGCGCCAGTCGCGGCGTTTTTCTTGCGGATGGCTGCTGCATGTTAAACTGCAGCAGACCTACGGAGCCTGCCGCACAACCATGACTGCCCATCTGCGCAACCCTGCCAGCCACAACCAGAAACTGACGCTGATCATCATGATCGCCGTTTCGGTACTGGCTCATGTCTTGCTGTTCGGTTCCAGCATGATTTCATGGGTCCGCCCGCTGCGACTGGCAGAAAGCCACACCATCAGCGTGAACCTGGCCAGCACGCCCAGCAAGAGCGCGCCGGACACCCGCCGCCTGGGCACCGACAATAATCAGGGCAGTGGCAATACCACCGAAAAATTCCGCCAGGCCAGCCATCGCAATCTCAACGAACAACCGACACCCGCCGCACAAGCGGCGGAGCCTGCCCAGGCTGCGCCACAGCAACGCCAGGTACATACCATCCGCAAAGCGGACAACAAGCAGGCGGCAACCTTGCCTGCCCCCAGTCCCGGTGACAACAGCAGCCCGCCAGCGGCAGTGAATGCAGCCGCATTGCTGGCACAGGTGGGCGGACTGAACAGTGTGCAACGGGGTGATGTGGCACTGAACGACAGTGCGCAGGAGTCCGGTAGCAAAAACGGGAGTGGCGACAGTACCCACCGCTATGAATGGGCGCGCTACCAGACCGACTGGCGCTTGCGCATCGAACGGATCGGCAACCTGAATTATCCGGAAGAGGCACGCCGTCAGAACGTTCATGGTTCGGTGACGCTGGAAGTGACCGTGGCCGCGGATGGCAGCCTGCTCAAATGCCGCATCCTGCGCGGCTCTGGACACAGCGTGCTCGATGAGGGTGCGCGGCGCATCGTCCAGATGAGTGCACCATTCAGTCCCTTCCCACCGGCACTGGCTCAGCAAGGTGCCAAAATCATTGTGCAAACCTTCGCTTTCACCCGCGACAACCAGCTTTCCAGCCATTAATGCAAGGATTCACCATGTTTGAAGTCAATCGCAGCATCGCCCTGATCCGTCCCCGGGCACCGTTTCTCGCATGGCTGCAACAATTGCCGGGCGATCTGGACGGCCAGCTGGAGCTCGACAGCCTTACCCGGGATTGCAACGCCCTGCTGATTCCGGCGGCGGACGATTATGAATCCGCCCACGATTTTGTGCTGCAACACTACCGCATGCTGTTTCAGGCCGAGCTGGCCGACTGGTGCGATGACGAAACACTGTGGCCGGAGCAACTGACACCGGCCCTGTTCCTGGAGTGGTTCGATGTTGAAATCCACTCCGTTCTTACCGATATGGTCGAGACGCCACTAGAGCGCGAGCCATTCGTTCCGCTGGACCTCAATGCCGAGGATTGAGACCCAGCATCACACCGAGGGGAAACACATGACACATGAAACAAATATCAAGGTCCGTGGTTATCACCTGGACCTGTACGGCCACGTCAACAACGCCCGATACCTGGAATTCCTGGAAGAAGCCCGCTGGACTTTCTTTGAAGAACGCGGCGACCTGCCCTGGTTCCTGCAGTCCGGGCTGGCACTGGTGGTGGTCAACATCAATATTGACTACCGCTATCCGGCCACCATGGGCGATGCGCTGGCCATTGCCACCTCGGTCAAATCCATTGGCAGCCGCAGTGCGGTGATGCACCAGCGCGTCACCCTGGCAGGCACCGACAAGGTGGTGGCGGAAGCCGATGTCACCTTTGTAGTGTTTGACGCCAAGCAGAACAAGGCGGTGACACTTGAGGGACAATTGAAGGAACTCCTGCAATCCATGCTGGACCAATAGTGCCGGTTGCCCCACGCGTGTGGGGCTGCCGTTTTCCCACCTCCCGGATGACCCCGCATGAAAAAGGTTCTGCTCTCGCTCCTGGCCGTGGCCGTAGTCGGCCTGATTGCCTACACCACCCTGTTCGACCGCAATGCAGCACCGCAGGTCAGCTACACCTCGCTTGGCGGACAGCACGCCGATACCACCTCGCTCAAGGGCAAGGTGGTGCTGGTGAATTTCTGGGCCACCAGTTGTTCGGGCTGTGTGGAAGAAATGCCGGAAATCAAGAAGCTGCACCAGCAATATGGCAGCAAGGGCTTGCAGATCATGGCGGTCGCCATGAGCTATGACCCGCCCAACTACGTACAGGCCTTTGTGCAGAAATACCAGCTGCCCTTCTTTGTCGCCCTGGATGGCGAAGGCAGCATTGCCAAGGCATTTGGTGACATCCAGCTGGCACCCACCACTTTCCTGATCGACAAGCAGGGCAATATCCTGAAGCGCTATGTCGGGGTAATGGATTTCAAGGAAGTACACCAGATACTGAACCAGCAACTGGGTGCCTGAGCCCGGTCAGCAGAAAGCCCCGCCAGAGCGGGGCTTTCTGCTGCTTAGACAGTGATTTGATGCGACTCTACTGGACCCGGCAAGGCCGGGCCTTTCGTCTAAGCCATTTCTTCGGCAGCCTTCCCATCCATTCCCCCCGCCCGGACCCCGTAAGGGTTGGCTTTCCTTACAGAAAGCGAGAGGCGTCTGCCAATAATCGCAACCGAGGCCCGGTCAACGCACCGCACATACCGTGCAGGCCGGATCCCGGCTGAACTTCATCTGGCGGAATTCACCGCTCAGTGCATCGTACAGGGTCAGACGGCCAAGTACCGGTGCGCGGCCTGCCAGCAGTTTCACCGCTTCCACCGCCTGCAAGCTGCCGATTACCCCAACCAGCGGTGACAACACGCCAAAGGTCGCACACGGGCCATCAGCTGCCTCCCCTTCCTCGGCAAACAGGCAGTGATAACAGGGTGAGCCGGCAACACGCGGATCAAACACCGCCAGCTGTCCGGCAAAGCGCACGGCCGCGCCAGATACCAGCGGCACCCCGGCAGCCACGCTGGCGCGGTTTACTGCATGGCGGGTGGCGAAATTGTCCGAACAATCCAGCAGCAGATCATGCGCTCGGGCTTCCTCCAGCAGGCGCGTGGCATCCAGCCGTTCACCCAGCGCCATCACGGAAATATCCGGGTTGAGTGCCAGCATGCGGGCACGGGCTGATTCAGCCTTGTTCTGCCCCAGTGAGGCCATATCATGCACCACTTGGCGCTGCAGATTGCTCAGTTCCACCGCGTCATCATCCGCCAGCGTGATGTGGCCGATACCGGCACTGGCCAGATACAGCGCCACCGGCGAGCCCAGCCCGCCGGCACCAATCACCAATACCCGCGAGGCAGCCAGCCGCTGCTGGCCTTCGATATCGATTTCCGGCAGCAGGATATGCCGGCTATAGCGCAGCAGCGCCGCATCGTTCAGATCTGTCATGAGGGTGAAGCTTAGTGAAATCAGTCGCCAGACGCCATAGTTCCTGCGAGCTAGCCGGAAAAACAAAACGCCAGCGCGAGGCTGGCGTCTGGTTGGGCAAGCGGCGGATTATTCCTCCACCACCTTGCGGGCGAACTTGATGCCCAACTGCTTGAGCTTGCGATACAGGTGAGTACGCTCCAGGCCCACTTTCTGTGCCACGCGGCTCATATTGCCGTTTTCCAGCGAGATGTGGTACTCGAAGTAACGACGCTCCAGCTGTTCACGCAACTCACGCAAAGGCATGTTGAAGTCGAAGCCGGACTCTTCCACCGGTTTTTCATGGCGGAACTGGGCCAGCACCTTGTTGACTTCCGGTGCGTCCACATCATCCGACTCGGAGGTCAGCGCCAGGCTCTTGATGATGCTGCGCAGCTGCTCCAGATTCCCCGGCCAATCATACTGACGCAGGGCATTCAGCGCCGCGGTGGTCAGTTTCTTGTTGGGGATCTGCCGTGACTCCACCAGCTCGATCAGGATCTGTTCGGCGATGAAGATGATGTCTTCCGCATGCTCACGCAGCGGCGGAATCGGCACGATCACGCTGGACAGTGCAGTCAGCAAGCGGTTATCGCATTCCGGGTCCACCAGCAGTTCCTGCAAGGGACGGCTGCAGGAGCACAGCAGGCGCACATTGAAGCGATCCAGCTTGGACAGCAGGAACAGCAAACCTTGCTGCACCCGGCGGTTGTACTGGCCGATTTCCGGCAGGAACAACACGCCGTTATTCGCCTTTTGCAGTAACTCCAGCGGCGCATCAGCCAGTTGTTCCGGCTTGGCAGGCGTTACCCAAGGGGTATTGCCCTGATGGAAAAAGCGCGCCACCAGTTCGAAACCGGAGCCAGGCTCACCGGTCAGCAACACCGGCGACTTGACCTTGGCCACCCGTTCCAGCTGACGCTTGAGTTCCTGGATGGGTTCGCTGCGGCCCAGCTTGTCCAGGTTCAGCGAAGTATTGGCTTGCATGTCGCCATACTTCAGAGCCCGCTGTACGGTAGTCAGCAGCTTTTGCAGGGCAATCGGCTTTTCCAGGAAATCGAAAGCACCGATGCGGGTGGCTTCCACCGCCGTATCAATACTGGCATGACCGGACATCATGACCACCGGCATGTTCAACTGGCCGGACTTGGCCCATTCCTTCAACAGTGTCACACCGTCGCAGTCGGGCATCCAGATATCCAGCAACACCAGCGCCGGACGTGTCTGGTTGCGCAACTGTCTGGCTACCTCGGCGTTTTCCGCCAGGGCGACCGTGTATCCCTCATCCTGCAGGATCTCCGAGAGCAGTTCACGAATCCCGATCTCGTCATCAACAATCAATATATCGCTGCTACGCATTAGGCCTCCAGCAATGGCAGGGTGAGAAGAATGCGCGCGCCGTGCTGCTCGCCATTCCCCAATGTGACCTGACCATGGTGTTCCTCCGCTATTTTCTTCACCACCGCCAGTCCCAGCCCCGTGCCCTTGGGCTTGCTGGTCACATAGGGCTCGAACGCGCGTGGCAGGAGCTCGGCGGGAAAGCCCGAACCGTTGTCCTGCACGCAGACGATCGCGTTTCTTCCTTCTTGTCGGCTGCTAATGTGAATCATCGGGATGTCAACGTCAAGGACCGCATCCTGTGCATTCTGCATCAGGTTATGCAATACCTGCCGCAGCAGTGCGGCATCCCCCATGATCATCAGCGGCCTTTCTTCCAGTTCAATCTTAACAGCCGGATTGGATTCGTACAGCGTACTTACCTCTCGCACCACCTGATTGAGATCAAGTTCACTGAGTTTGATGCGCGGTGCCCGGGCATAATCGCGGAAGGCATCCACCATGTTCTTCAGTGCCGCCACCTGCTTGATGATGGTGTCGGTAGAGCGTCTGAGCATGTCCGCATCGGCAGTTTCAAGCTTGGCGGAAAGCTTCATCGCCAGGCGCTCGGCCGACAGCTGGATGGGCGTGAGCGGATTGCGGATTTCATGCGCCAGCCGCTTGGCCACTTCGCCCCAGGCCGCATCCCGCTGCGCCCGCGCCAGCTCGGTAATGTCGTCGAACACCACAACATAACCGCTTCCGGAGCGTTCGGGCAAGCGGGCACCGCGTACCAGCAGGCTGCGCGCGCCCTGCCCGGTCATGTAATCCAGCTGGGTTTGCCACTCTTCTTCCTGCTTGTTTTCACCATGTTGCAGCATGGTATCCACCAGGGGAATCAAGGCCGGAACCCGGGTGGACCACTGCTCTACCGGGTAGGGCACCAACTCGGAAAAATCCACGCCCAGAATGCGTCCGGCACTGGTATTGGCCGCGCGCAGCTGCCAGGCCGCATCCAGTGCAATCACCCCGGCAGAGAGATTGGCCAGAATGCTTTCCAGGTAAAGCTTGCCGCTTTCCAGCGCCTGTTGGGTCTGGTTGGCCGTCTGGCGTGCTTCATCCAGCTGCTGGGTCATACGGTTGAACAGCGTGGTGAGCATGCCCAGTTCGTCACGGCGGTATACCGGGTGGCGTTTGGAGAAGTCACCTTGCGCCACCGCACGGGTACCTGCGGCCAGCTCGGACAGCGGCGCGGACAGGCGTTCTGACAGAAACAGGGCAAATGCCAGCGCTGAGGTCAGCGCCAGCAGACAGGCCAAGGCCAGCGTCAGCATGTAAAAGGTTTTCAGCCCATCCCGCGACAACAGCAGCTGGTGGTATTCGGCACGGGCGGTTTCGATCTGCTCGGCATCGCGGGCAATGGATTGCGGCGCAGCCTGCACCACTTGCAACACGCGCCATTCGCCTTCCAGCGTGCGATAGGGCAGCAATACGCGCAGAGTGAGTCCGGCCGCGTCATTCTCCACCGATTTGCTGCCCTGCCGCAGCTTCAGGCCGCGCAGGGCATCGCGGGATGGGGCCTGCGGCAATTGCCGGGTATTGCTGCTGGCAAAGTTGAGCAGTTGTCCGGATTTGTTGAAGATGGCCACCTCGCGCAAACCCAGTTGTTCGCGCAGGCGCTCCAGCCGGGACGGCAGCATCAGGGACGGCATGCCGTCAATATCGTCCAGCACCACGCGGCTCTTGCGGGCCACATCTTCCAGTACGTAGTTGAGCGCGCCCTTGCCCAGCTCCAGCCCGCGATCCAGCGCGGACTCTACCCGCACGTCAAACCAGCTTTCGATACTGCGCGTCAGGAATTGTGCGGAAATGGTGAACACCAGCATGCCCGGCACCAGGGCGACCACGGCAAACATCATCACCAGACGCTGGGTCAGCTTGGCACCGAACACCCGGCCCTTCACCCGCTGACGCAGCCGCAAGAGCTGCCGCCCCACCACGGCCAGCAGGCCGACCAGCAACAGGCTGTTGAGCCCGAACACCCACCAGTAGTATTCGGCCAGCTTGGAGGCATTGCCGGTGGCAATGGCCAGCAGGTAGAGCATGATGGCCCCGAACGTCGCCAGCGCAATGGCGGCGTAGCGCATCAGCTACCTTCTTTCATGGTGATGCTGGTCCAGTTGGAGGACAGGCTCCATTCGCCGGAGCCAAGGGCATTGAGCTGGAAGGGCTTGGGTAGCTCGCTGATATCCAGCACCAGTCGCACCCGGCCTGCCACGCTGCCGGAGTTGCGCGGATCGAGCGCACCGCTTTGCAAGACGCGCCAGTCCTGGATGGAACCCAGGGCACCCATGGCCTCGGACAGGGAACGGTAATAATTTGAAAAACTGCCGATGGTGACGCGATAGCGGCTGGTCAGGGACTGATAGGACAGCTTGAACGTGAGGCTGGCGTGTGGCTCGAACCACTCTTTCAGATTGAGGTAATAGGCGGTGCTGCGTGGCCGGGTCAGTTCGAACTCCAGCCGGAAGGTCAAGGTGACACCTTGTGCCAGCGCATCATTCAGGCTGCTGGATAACTTGGTCTGGAAGCGGGTGCTGAGCGAAAGCTGGCCATCTTGCGTCAGCTCGGCATCGGCACGGCGCGCCAGAATGCCATCGGCCTGCGCCGTGGGAACGGCACAGACCAGTAGCCATAACACCAGGCTAATGCTTCGCAAGCAGCGCGTAATAGAAACCGTCATGACGCTCACAGGGCAACAATTGCTGCTGATTCAGGCATTCGGCATCGGCATGACGCGCCAGGAATGCAGTCAACTGCTGCTGATTTTCTTCCGGAAAAATCGAGCACGTAGCGTATAGCATTTTCCCGCCGGGCGCGAGTAGCCCCCATAGCGTGTCAACCATCTGCGCCTGCTGGGCGGCCAGGGTGGAAAAGTCGCCCGGACGGCGCAGCCACTTGATGTCCGGGTGACGACGCACGACGCCGGAAGCCGAGCACGGCACGTCAGCCAGAATGCGATCGAAGGGCTTGCCATCCCACCAGTCAGCCGCCTGCCCGGCATCGGCCGCGTGCAGGCTGGCGTGCAAGCCACCGCGCTGCAGGTTTTCCGCCACCCGTTGCAATCGCTGCGGGTCGATATCCAGCGCGGTCATCTCCACATCTGCCATTTCCAGCATATGACATGTTTTGCCACCCGGCGCGGCACAGGCATCCAGCACGCGCTGTCCGGCGTGCAGGTCCAGCAGGCGGGCAGCCTGCTGTGCGCCCCAGTCCTGTACCGACACCACGCCGTCAGCAAAGCCGGGCAGTTCGCGTACATTCACCGGCTTGTCCAGCAGGATGCCGCTGGCGTCATCCAGTGCAGTCGCCCCCATGCCCAGCGCTTCGAGCTGGGCCAGATAGGCGGCCACCGTGCTCTTGCGGACGTTGACGCGCAGCGTCATCGGCGGATGGCTGTTATTCCACTCCAGGATGGACGACCACTCTTGCGGGTAGGCCTGCTGGATGGCTTTCACCCACCAGCGCGGGTGATTGGTGGCGGCTTCCAGATCTTTCTGCGCCAGGCGCAGCATTTCCTCGCGCTGGCGCAAGAAGTTGCGCAGCACGCCATTGACCAGCGCCTTGAACTTGCCGCGGGCCAGCCGCTCTGCCAGCTTCACTGCCTCGTTGACGACGGCGTAATCGGCCGCACGGGTGTATACCAGCTGATAGAAAGCCACCTGCAATACCCGCTCCAGCTGGGCATCCGGCAAGGCCTTGGGCACCAGGCGGCGCAACCAGAAGCGCAGGCGTGCCAGTTGACGCAGGCTGCCGTAGCAAATGTCCTGCAAGGCCGTGCGCTCTTGCGCAGTCAGGTCGGCGCCCTGGCGTTGGGCCTGGGCCAGCGCCTCGGTCAGGGTACGGCCGGATTCCACCTGGCCCAGCACTTCGGCGGCCAGTTGCTGTATGCGATGCATGTCAAAACCTTGAAATGGCAAACGGCGAGGACTGTGCTCTCGCCGTATGAAAACGGCCGGTATCCGTCTGGCGGTACCGGCCCGTGTGTTCGTTCAGATGCGCATGATACGTTCAGCCCACGCCGCGCGCCATAGCGTGCAAGCGGGCAATGCGCTCCTCGGTATGCGGGTGGGTACGGAACAGCTCGCCCACATCCAGCCCGGCCAGCGGGTTGATGATCATCATCTGGGCGGTTTCCGGATGGGCCTGCGCAGTGGGCATGGCAATACCTTGAGCGTAGTACTCGATTTTCTGCAATGCACCCGCCAACGCGAGCGGATCGCCGGAAATTTCGGCTCCGCCGCGGTCTGCCTCGAATTCGCGGGCGCGGGAAATGGCCATCTGGATCAGGCTGGCCGCCAGCGGCGCCAGGATGGCCAGCAAGATGCCGGCCAGTGGATTGACCGGTCGACCGTTTTCGTCCCGCCCGCCAAAGAACATGGCAAAGTTGGCCAGCGCCGACACCGCACCGGCCATGGTGGCGCTGATGGTTGAAATCAGGGTGTCACGATGCCGCACATGGGCCAGCTCATGCGCCATCACGCCACGCAGCTCGCGATAGTCCAGCATGCGCATGATGCCCGTGGTGGCTGCGACGGCGGCATGTTCCGGGTCTCGCCCGGTGGCAAAGGCATTGGGTTGCTCTTCGTGGATGACGTAAACCCGTGGCATGGGCAGGCCGGCACGCTGTGCCAGCTCGGCCACCATGCCGTAAAACTCGGGTGCCGACCGGGCATCCACCTCCTGGGCGTTGTACATACGCAACACCATTTGGTCTGAATTCCAGTAGGCAAACAGATTCATCCCGCCAGCAAACAACAATGCCAGCATCAAGCCGTTCCGCCCCCCGATAAGGGCACCGATCACACCGAGAAAAGCGACAAACGCGGCCATCAGCATGGCCGTTTTGAACATATTGTTCATTTACCCTCCTTTTGCTGTGACCGTTGAAAGACGCTTACTGTCCCAGACGGGTTCCCGCCAGCGTGGCGCGGCCTGCGGCAAAGTCGCGTGCACCCAGACGTTTGCCACCAGCGGCCTGCAGTTGCGTCAGCACCACCAGTCCCTCGCCACTGCCCACCACCACGCCATCGGCATCCGCACGCACCACCAGGCCAGGCTCGGCCTGACCGGCAATGGCATGGGCCAGCCACAGTTTCAGCGGCTCGCCAGCCAGCTGGGTAAAGGCACCCGGTGCCGGGTTGTAGGCACGGATGGCGCGGGCAATGTCGGCGGCTGGCAGTTGCCAGTTCACCTCGGCTTCGGCCTTGGTCAGCTTGTGCGCGTAGGTGACGCCTTGTTCCGGCTGCGGCTGCGCATTCAGGCCATCCAGTGTCGCCAGGGTGCTGACAATGGCTTCGGCACCGCACACAGCCAGCTTGTCATGCAGGCTGGCCGCGGTATCGTCCTGGGTAATGACCAGCGGGTGTACCGATAACATGGCACCGGTATCCAGCCCCACATCCATCTGCATGATGGTGATGCCGGTTTCACTATCGCCGGCCAGAATGGCGCGCTGAATGGGAGCGGCACCGCGCCAACGCGGCAGCAAGGAGGCATGGATGTTCAGGCAACCACGCGGCGGAATGTCCAGCACCGCCTTGGGCAGTAGCAGGCCGTAGGCCGCCACCACCATCAGTTCGGCACCGATCTCGCGCAGCATGGCCTGGGCTTCGTCGGTCTTGAGCGACAGCGGCTGCTCCACCCGCAAGCCGTGTTCCAGCGCCACTTCCTTCACCGGACTGGGCTTGAGCTTCATGCCACGCCCGGCCGGACGGTCCGGCTGGGTCAGCACCAGGGCAATTTCATGACCGGCGGCCAGCAAGGCGCGCAGCGCGGCCGCGGCAAATTCCGGCGTACCGGCAAAAATCAGTTTCATCGTCAACCCGCAATCAGCAAGACAGGACGCGCCTGTCTTTATCAGCATCACCCGTCCGACCAGTACCGGACAGGTTCATTCATCACATATTCTGTTTTTCGCGCTTTTTCAGCTTGGTGCGAATCCGGCCTTGCTTGAGTTCGGACAGGTATTCGACAAACACCTTGCCATCCAGATGATCAATTTCATGCTGAATGCAAATGGCCAGCAAGCCGTCGGCTTCCAGTTCATACTTGGCACCGGTGGCATCCTGTGCACGCACCTTGACCCGCTCGGCCCGGGTAACCTTGTCGTAGATGCCGGGCACCGACAGGCAGCCTTCTTCGTATACGGTTTCACCTTCTTTTTCGATGATGACCGGGTTGATGAAGACACGGCGTTCGTTGTGGTCCTCGGAAATATCCATCACCACCAGCCGCTTGTGATAGTCCACCTGGGTGGCAGCCAGGCCGATACCCTTGGCCTCGTACATGGTTTCAAACATGTTGTCGATCTGGGTCTGCAAGGCAGCGTCAAAGGTCTCGACCGGCGTGGCCACGGTATGCAGACGCGCATCCGGATAATGCAAAATGTTCAGCAGCGCCATCGGTTTTATTGCTCCAAGTTGTCTTAATGCCATCAGCACATCGATAATAGACATGTCTGACGCATGCTCGTTTGTCAAAGGAGCGCTCGCGGGCGCTCATTACACTCAATATTGGGGCACTTTTCATGCGTAAAAGTATTATATCGCTTGCTTTGGCTCTGGGACTGGCTCTCCCGGCTTTTTCCGACACCCTGACCATCAAGCCCGGCGCACCGGCGCGTTATACCGTGGTGAAGGGTGACACGCTGTGGGGTATTTCCGGCCGTTATCTCAAGAGCCCGTGGAAATGGCCCCGCCTGTGGCAGATGAACAAGAGCGAAATCAAGAACCCGCACTGGATTTACCCGGGCGACGTACTGGTACTGACCTATGTCAACGGCCAACCGCGCCTGACGCTGGAAAAAGGCCGCCAGGGTGATGTACGCCTGTCGCCGCAGGTCCGCATGTCCGACATCGACAAGGCCATCGCCAGCATTCCGGCCAAGGCCATCGAGCCTTTCCTCTACCGTCCGCTGGTGGTCAACGAGGAAGAATTCCTGACCTCGCCGCGCCTGGTGGCCGGTCCGGGAGAACGTCTGGCTTTTGGCTCCGGTGATCGCATTTTTGCCAATGGCATTGCCAGCACCGGCACCTGGCAGGTGTACCGTGCCAGCAAGCCACTGATTGATCCGGTTACCAAGGAAAACCTCGGCTACGAGGTGATGTATGGCGGTGATGCCGTGGTGGACAAGCTGGGCGAAGAAATCCAGACCATGCACCTGACCAAGGTGAACAGCGAGATTCTGGTAGGCGACCGCCTGATCAAGGCCCCCAGGGACCAGTTTGTCAGCTATGTGCCGCATAGCCCGGATGCCAATATCCAGGGGCAGATCATCTCGGTTTATGACGGTGTGGACGGCGCGGCCCAATACTCCAACGTAGTGATCAACCGTGGCCAGCGCGAGCAGGTGGAGCCGGGTGATGTGTTCAACATCGTCAAGAACGCCAAGCCGGTTACCCTGATCATGGCGGATGGAGAGAAAAAAGAAGTCACCCTGCCCGGTCAGAGCATTGGCAAGATCTTCATCTACCGCGTATTTGACAAGGTTTCCTATGGCCTGGTGCTGGACAGCACCGACGCGGCCAGCGTGGGGGATGTAGTCAACTCGCCGGAAAGCGAATGAGCCAGCAGAACGAAGACTGGCTGCTGCTGGCCCTGACACCGGGTATAGGCCCGGCCGGTTTTCTCAAGCTGATTGCCGCCTTTGGCTCCGCCAGCCATGTGCTGGCGGCCAGCACCGCACAAACCGCACCGCTGATCGGGCAGGACATCGCCCAGGCACTGCGCGAGAGACGTGCCGAGGCGGACGCCAAGGCGGCCCTCGCCTGGGCCGAACAAGAGAATTGCAGCCTGCTGAGCCTGCTGGATGACGATTACCCGCAAGCACTGGCAGAAACTGCCGCCCCGCCTCCGCTGCTGTTTGCCCGCGGGCAGCGCGCCTTGTTGCAACACCCGATGCTGGCCATGGTAGGCAGCCGCAGTGCCACCCCGCCGGGCAAGCAGATCGCCGAGGACTTTGCCCGCCAGCTATCCGCCCACGGTTACACCATCGTCAGTGGCCTCGCCAGTGGCATTGATGCCGCCGCACACCGTGGTGCCTTGCAGGAATCAGGCTCCACCATTGCCGTCATCGGCACCGGGATTGACCGGGTGTATCCGGCCAGCAACCGCGAGCTTGCCCATCAGATCGGCCGCGCAGGCCTGATTTTGTCCGAATTTCCGCTTGGTGCCGGTCCGGTTGCCGGCCATTTCCCGCGCCGCAACCGCATCATCGCAGGCTTGTCCCGCGGCTGTCTGGTAGTGGAAGCCAATATCAATTCCGGCTCGCTGATTACCGCGCGGCTGGCTGCAGAAAGCGGGCGCGAGGTCATGGCGGTTCCCGGTTCGATTCACAACCCGCAAGCGCGCGGCTGTCACCGCTTGCTGCGTGATGGTGCCCGCCTGATCGAAACCGTGGATGACGTGCTGGATGAAATCGGCCGGGTGGCTTCGCCCCCGATCACGCCGGCAGCGACAGCAGGGGAAAATCAGCCGGTGGACGACCCGATTCTGGCGATCATGGGCTTTGATCCGGTGAGCAGCGAGGCGCTGGCAACACAACTCGGGTTGACGCAGGGAGAGGTTTACGCGATGCTGCTGGAGCTGGAACTTGCCGGCAAGCTGACCAGCCTGCCCGGCGGACGGGTTCAGCGACTGGTCTGATCCGGACCAGCCCCTGTAGTAGTTCATTTGAAGAAGACCTGATGTTTGACGTTCTCACTTATTTGTTCGAGCAGTATCGTGATCCGGATGCCTTTGGCGACCGCGGCTCGCTGATGCGCCAGCTGGAAGCCGCCGGCTTCGAAGACGAAGAAATCAACGATGCACTCGACTGGCTGGACAATGTCGCCAATATGGTTGACGGCCTGTATGCCAGCGCGGATGACGCGGTGGGCATGCGCATTTACGCCGATGCCGAACTGGAACGCCTGCCCACCGATGTGCGCGGCCTGATCCAGTTTCTGGAAGATCACGGCGCGCTGTCGCCATCGCAGCGGGAAATGGTGATAGACCGGCTGTGCGAACTACCCGATGACGACATCAATGTCGGCTCGGCCAAGCTGGTGGCACTGATGGTGCTGTGGGCACAAAAAGCGGAACTGCCCATCCTGTTGGGTGAAGAACTGCTGGATGCCATTCATGGCGAACCCACCATGCAATGACTTGTCAGCGCTGGCGCTACGGGCTTACCATCCCGCCTCGCCTGACAGTTACGGCAGGGAATTTTTACAAGAGCGCCAATTGCGCTCTTGTTTTATTTGCGCTCTTGCTTTATTTGATAGATAGAACCGCTATCAACCGGATGTTTCCGGTACACACTGAAACGAAAACATGCCCTCCAGCCTCTTGATCGTTGAGTCGCCATCCAAGGCAAAAACGCTGAAGAAATACCTGGGACCGGACTTTGAAGTCCTGGCCTCCTACGGTCACGTGCGCGATCTGGTACCGAAAAACGGTGCGGTAGACCCTGAAAAGGGCTTCGCCATGAAATACCAGCTGATCGCCCGCAACAGCAAACACGTTGATGCCATCGTCAAGGCCGTGGCCGAAGTCGACCATGTCTACCTGGCAACTGACCCGGACCGCGAAGGCGAAGCCATTTCCTGGCACCTGGTGCAAATCCTCAACAGCAAGAAGCTGCTGAAGGACAAGACCGCCCAGCGCGTGGTGTTCCACGAAATCACCAAGAATGCGGTGCTGGAAGCCATCGGCAACCCGCGCGAAGTGGCACAGGACCTGGTGGATGCCCAGCAGGCACGCCGGGCGCTGGACTATCTGGTGGGTTTCAACCTGTCGCCGCTGCTGTGGAAGAAAATCCGCCGTGGCCTGTCGGCAGGACGGGTGCAAAGCCCGGCGCTGCGCCTGATCTGCGAACGCGAGAACGAGATCAAGGCCTTTGTGCAGCAGGAATACTGGTCGGTACATCTGGACAGCCACAAGGGCCGTACCAAGTTTTCCGCCAAGCTGACCCAGCTTGCCGGCAAAAAGCTGGACCAGTTCGACATTCCCGGTGATGCCGAACACGCCGACATTCTGGCCCGTTTGCAAGACCAGCCGGCCACCGTCACCAGCATCGAGAAGAAAAAGAAGTCGCGCAGCCCCGCCGCGCCCTTCACCACTTCCACGCTGCAACAGGAAGCCGTGCGCAAGCTGGGCATGACCACCGACCGCACCATGCGTACCGCGCAGCAGCTGTATGAAGGTATCGACATCGGCCAGGGCACGGTCGGTCTGATCACCTACATGCGTACCGACTCGGTGGCACTAGCCAACGAAGCCGTTGAAGAAATCCGTACTTATATCGGCGACACCTTCAACAACGACTTCCTGCCGAAAAACCCGGTTGCCTACAAGAACAAGTCCAAGAACGCACAGGAAGCGCACGAGGCCATCCGCCCGACGTCCATCCTGCGCACGCCGGAATCGGTCAAGCCCTTCCTCACCACCGACCAGTTCAAGCTGTACGACATGGTGTGGAAACGTACGCTGGCCTGCCAGATGGCTCCGGCCAAGTTTGACACCACCAGCGTGGACATCACCGTGGGTGAAGGCATCTTCCGCGCCAGCGGTCAGGTACAGACCTTTGCCGGCTTCCTGGCCGTGTACGAAGAAGACGTGGACGATGCCGAGGACGAGGACAACGCCAAGCTGCCGCTGCTGGAAGAAGGCGACAGCCTGCCGGTGGACAAGCTGTACGGTGAACAGCACTTCACCCAGCCGCCGCCGCGCTTCTCCGAAGCCAGTCTGGTAAAGGCTCTGGAAGAGTTCGGCATCGGCCGGCCGTCCACCTACGCCAGCATCATTTCCACGCTGAAAGACCGTGAGTACGTGATCCTGGACAAGAAACGCTTCTTGCCCACCGATACCGGCGACATCGTCAACAAGTTCCTGACTGAGCACTTCAGCCAGTACGTGGACTACAACTTCACCGCCAAGCTGGAAAACCAGCTGGACGATATCGCCAGCGGCCAGCGCGAGTGGGTGCCGGTGATGGACAGCTTCTGGAAGGGCTTCTCCAAGCAGATTGCCGAGAAGGAAAGCATCTCCCGCGCCGAAGTCACCACCGAGAGCCTGGACGAAGCCTGCCCGAAATGCAGCAAGCCCTTGTCGATCAAGTTTGGCAAGCGTGGCCGCTTCATTGCCTGTACCGGTTATCCGGACTGCGACTACACCCGCAATATCGGTGAAACCGCAGAGCAGGCGGCAGAAGAAGCCGAAGCACCAACAGTGATCGAAGGCCGGGTCTGCCCGGACTGCGGTGGTGAGCTGCACATCAAGAAGGGTCGTTACGGCAAGTTCATCGGCTGCGCCAACTACCCCAAGTGCAAGCACATCGAACCGCTGGAAAAGCCGCGTGACACCGGCGTGGAATGCCCGGAGTGCAAATCCGGTCACCTGATCGAGCGCAAGAGCCGCTACGGCAAGCTGTTCTACAGCTGCAATACCTATCCCAAGTGCAAGTACGCCACCTGGAACCCGCCGGTGGCTGAGCCCTGCCCGAAGTGCAACTGGCCGATTCTCACCATCAAGACCACCAAGCGTCGAGGTACCGAGAAAGTCTGCCCGCAGAAGGAATGCGGCTACAGCGAGGTGATTGCCCCGCCGGAAGCCAAGCCAGCGGAAGAATAAAGCCCCGCCAGCGGATTGCAGCAAATAACGCCACCTTCGGGTGGCGTTGCTTTTTTGGCCATGGCAGCCAAACCATGCAAGCAGAGGCGCTACGCCATCAGCATTGGTAATATGCTGATTTTATTAATCAAGTTCAGAAAAGCCGCCATATAATTCAGAAATCAGGCTAAACCGTAAACAGCTAAACAGCCTGATGGCTCTTGCGACGGGCCACATCGTTTCCGAACCATACGCCGCCGCCATCACAGGCGGCGTTCGTCGTTTTACGGGCCATCCCCGGCAAAGCACACATCATGAAAACACACAGCAGCTTCTTTTTTACCGGCGCATCGGTACTGACTCTGTTTGGCCTGGCCAGTGGCCATTGGCTGATGCTTCCCATTGCCTTCCTGCTGGCATTCTGCGGCATGGTGGTGGCCGACCGCGAACAACTGGCGGACATGGATGAACGTACCGCCGCCATGTTGCTGGTGCTTCCCAGCCAGCACCCGCTCTTGCCGCTGGACCATTTCCACGGCAACGACCTGATGTTTTACCAGGCTGGTAGCCCGGTTTACCGCGTTTTGCAGGCCGATGGCGCCCGTTGGGAACTGGTTGGTGAATACGGCAAGGTAGAAGACGATAGTGGCTGCATCCGCGTTTACCCGGGCTATCTGTACCGCCGCCAGCCTCACGTGACTGCTCAGGACTGATCCGTCCGCCGCCCTTCACCCTCGTGCTCGGTATCGCGGATTTCCTTGCCCAGGAAAAAGTTGAGCGCGGTACGCAGCACGGCAATGGCAGCCAGCTTGCCGATCTGGTCCCAGCTTGGCGCCACGGCGGTGGACAGGATGTCAGCCGCCAGTTGCAATTCCAGCGCCAGAGCCAGAAAGCGGGCAAAACTCAGCCGCACCGCATTGAATTGCGCCATGCCAGGCTCAAGGCAGCGCTGCAGGTAGCGCACCCCGGCCACCAGTACGCCAATGCCGATCACCACGGCACCACTGGCTTCCACCGCCAGTTTCAGCCATAGCACCAGATTGAGCACCAGTTTTTCCACTCCGGATTCGGCAGGTGACAGCATGCGTTTTCCTTGTGCTTGTTGGGGAATGCCCAGCATACACACAAGGCGGACAAGCGACAGCTGCTGAGCGCCTGACCATGCAGGCAGCATGTTATGCTATCGGATTATCCAGCCTACCCCACCGCATGCTGTTACTGAAACTGACGCTGGTTCCTGCCTTTCTCTATCTGCTGGCTCTGGTAGCCCGCTACTGGGGGCCACAGCGCGCGGGCTGGATGGCCGGCCTGCCTGTGGTGGCCGGGCCCATCCTGTGGCTGCTGATGCGGGAACATGGCCCCGCCTTTGCTGCCAGTGCGGCGTTGCAGGCCATTGCCGCCATTGCGGCCTCCGAGTTGTTCAACCTGATCTATGCCCGCCTGGCTGCCCGCCTTGCCTGGCCGCTGACGCTGATCTCTGCCCTGTGCGGCTGGTTAGCAGGGGCCTGTCTGCTGCAAAGCCTGATACTGACTCTCCCCGTCGCACTGCTCATGGCGGTACTGGCAGTGCTGATCAACAGCGTCTGCCTGCCCCGCCCACCCCTGTCAGGCGTGGTGGCTACTGTGAATGAAACCCTGGGCTTGCGTATGCTGGCCGCCGCCGTGCTGACCTTGCTGGTCAGCCTGGCCGCCAGTCATCTGGGGGCGCGCTGGAGTGGAATGCTGGCTGTCTTCCCGCTGCTGGCCGTGGTGATGGCGGTGGCAACCCAGCGGGCACAGGGGGTGGCCGCCACCCAGGCATTGTTGCGCGGCATGCTGCTGGGTCGGCTTGGCTTTGCCGGCTTTTGTCTGGCCTTGTGGCTCTTACTGCCGCTGATGAACGGCAATCTGGCGTTCTTGCTGGCTGCCGCCACGGCCATTGGCTTGCAGCTGCTGTCACGCCGTTTGCTGGCAGCCTAGTGGCCGAACAACACCAGCGACCACATGGCCGCCAGGTTGATCAGGCCAAGCAACTGGGCCGCGCTGCCCATGTCCTTGGCGCGCTTGGCCAGCGGGTGGCGCTCTAGTGAAGTGTGGTCCACTGCTGCCTCGATGGCGGAATTGAGCAGTTCGATCACCAGCGTGGCCAGCGAACTGGCCACCAGCAGCGCACGGGCCAGCGGGCTGGCCGGTACGATGAACAGGGCGGTGGGGATGAGGATGATGGCCAGCAAGGCCAGCTGGCGGAAGGCATCTTCATGGCGGAAGGCCGCCTTGATGCCGTCCAGCGAATAGCCAAATGCGTTGATCAATCGGCGAATGCCGGTCTTGCCCTTGAACGGGCTTTCCTCATGCTTGCTCATGTCGGGTCCTGTGATTGCGCAGTGTCAGCCGGGTGGTGCCAGTCTGGCGAGCGGCATGTTAAGCCCTGCACTCCGGTGCAGCAAGCCTGGCTTGCCAGATGGCCAGCGGCGATGGTGCCGCTGGCAGATGACAGGCTGATGGCAAGGCTTAATGTGCGGTGGCGCGTTCCAGTGCGTCGATGTACAGGCCGGCAACGTTCAGGCCGGTCTGATCCATGATTTCGCGGAAGCAGGTGGGGCTGGTGACATTCACTTCGGTCAGGTAATTGCCGATGACATCCAGACCGGCCAGCAGGATGCCGCGTTTTTTCAGCTCCGGGCCCACCGCTTCGGCAATTTCGCGGTCACGGGCACTCAGCGGTCGGGCTTCGCCACGGCCACCGGCAGCCAGGTTGCCACGGGTTTCACCGGCGGCCGGAATGCGTGCCAGGCAGTAGTCCACCGGCACGCCGTCAATCACCAGCACGCGCTTGTCGCCATCGCGGATTTCCGGGATATAGCGCTGGGCCATGATGGTGCGCTTTCCGCGCAGGGTGATGGTTTCCAGAATCACCGACAGGTTGGGGTCGTTCGGGGTCACCCGGAAAATGCTGTCGCCACCCATGCTGTCCAGCGGCTTGAGAATCACATCCAGATGCTGGCGGATAAAGGCTTTCAGACGCGGGGTTTCACCGGTGATCATGGTGGGCGCGGTCAGCTCCGGGAAATTCAGGATGGCCAGCTTTTCGTTGAAATCACGCAGGGCCTGACCGCTGGTGAATACCTTGACGCCCTGTGCTTCGGCCAGCGTGAACAGCTGCGAGGCATACAGGTATTCCATGTCGAACGGCGGGTCCTTGCGCATCACCACCGCATTGAAGGCGGTCAGCGGCTGGCGATGCACATCATCCAGCTTGTACCAGGCCGGATGATCGCCCTTGCGCTCATCGGTGACGGTAAGGCCTCGGGCATCGACCAGCAGACGGCCGCCCTCTACCGACAGCTGGTGCGCCTGGGCATAGCTGATGGCATGACCGCGTCGCGCCGCCTCTTCCATCATGGCAAAGGTGGTGTCCTTGTAAATCTTGAACTGTTCCAGCGGGTCGGCGATGAACAGGATACGCATGCTGCTCTCCAGAGTTGGGGGCGGCCAGCTGGGGCCGTCGGATTCATTGATGATAGTAGGCGTCCAGTGCATAGCGCCGGGTCGATGTTTTCCAGCGGCCATTGACCAGGGTTTCGCGGGTGACACGCACCTGTTTGCCTTCCGGGTCCTGCGCGTCCTCAATCAGCCGCTCCACGGCCTGCAAATGGTGGCGGGCGTCGAACTGGTAATCGGTGGTTTCGTGGTAACAGCAGCCGCTCTTGGCAAAGGTGCGCAGGCGCTTGCGCTTGGCATCCACCTGGAACAGGCCCAGGTTTTCTTCGGTCAGCGTTGATAATTCATCGTTGAACACAAATTGCTTGCGGGCCGTGTCGTACAGGTAAACCCGGTAGGTGGGGCCGCCATAGGGGCCGTCATTACCGTTCTGCACCGCGAAATCGATATGACCGTCGAAGTCAAAATCGGCCGCATTGATCACACCCTGCAAATCATACAGCCGTGCGCTATTGACCAGCGGCTTGCCATTGTCGCCACGCGCCATGTGGACATTGTCCAGCCGCAGTTGCTGGATACGCTGCTGGCTGCGCTGGTCGATGATGTTGATGATGGCCGGGCCTTCGGCTGCCCAGTCACGCTCACCCCAGTCGAGCAGCGTGATGTCAAAGCGGTATGCCGGCATGGCATTGTCGATTTGCTGACGGACCAGCTGCGCGTGCTGCAATTGCGCCAGCCGCTCTTGGTAACGACCTTGCAGGCAGGCCCCATCCGCCTTGCACTCGGCTCGCGGGCCAGCCAGCCACTGGCGCTGGTTATCTTGCAGCAGGCCTTGCTGATTGTGCTGCCGGTAGGCGGCAGCCACTTGCTCGTCCAGCGCAGAGAGTTCCGGCTGGCGGCAGATAGCCTGCTCGGTGGCCGTTGCCGCCTTGCTGCAGTCGAAGCTTGCCGCTGTCGCCAGCATCGGCAACAGAAGCGGCAGCCACAGCAGCAAGCGGCGCAAGGTCGGCATGGACTCAGTCGCGCTCGGGGTCGGTGTTTTCCAGCTCCAGCGAAGCGGCCAGCAGCGCCAGACGGGCAATCACGCCGTAGGCGTAGAAGCGGTTGGGCGCACAGTCCGGCGAGCCGTGCTTGTCCGGCAGGCAGGGGGTTTCGAACGACAGCGGTACAAACTGCATGCCCGGTGCGTTGAGGTTTTCGTCAATGCCACGGCCGGTATGCACGCGGTAGAAACCACCAGTGACAAAGCGGTCCATCATGTATACAACCGGCTCAGCCACCGCATCATCCACGGTTTCGAAGGTGTACACCCCTTCCTGCACGATGACTTCGGAAACTTCCAGCCCTTCTTTCACCACCGACATCTTGTTGCGCGCCTTGCGGTTCAGCCCGATGACTTCTTCCGGGCTCTTCACGCTCATCACGCCCATGCCATAGGTGCCGGCATCGGCCTTGACGATGACGAAGGGGTCGTTCTTGATGCCGTATTCACGGTATTTCAGCTTGATCTTGTCCAGCGTGCCGGCCACGGCTTCGGCCAGCGCGTCCTCGCCCTGGCGGGCATGGAAATCCAGCCCGTTACAGTTGACGAAGTAGGGGTTGATCATCCACGGGTCGATGGAAATCAGCTGGGCAAACTGGTCGGCCACCTGATCGTAGGCGGTGAAGTGGTTGCTCTTGCGGCGCACCGCCCAGCCGGCATGCAGCGGCGGCAACAGGTTTTGTTCCAGATCCTTCAGGATGTCGGGAATGCCACCGGACAGATCGTTATTCAGCAACACCACGCAGGGGTTGAAGCCATCGGCCAGCTTGAGGCGGTTGCCTTGGCGCAGGATGGGTTCGAGCTTGACGATGTCGCCGCCAGCGCTGGTCAGCTCGGTAACTTCGGTGATTTCCGGGTTCAGCGTGCCCAGGCGCACCTTGAGGCCAGCCTGCTCGAAAATGTGCACCAGCGTGGCCACATTTTGCAGATAGAAGGTATTGCGAGTGTGGTTTTCCGGAATAAGCAGGATGCTGCGTGCTTCCGGACAAACCTTCTCCACCGCAGCCTGCGCCGCCTGGATGGATAGCGGCAGGAAGTCCGGATTCAGGTTGTTGTGTCCGCCAGGGAACAGGTTCATGTCTACCGGGGCCAGCTTGAAACCGCTGTTGCGCAGGTCAACCGAGCCGTAAAACGGTGCGGCATGGTTATGCCACTGACTGCGGAACCAGTGCTCGATATGGGGTTGGGCGGTCAGGATGCGGCTTTCCAGCTCCAGCAACGGGCCGGTCAATGCGGTGGACAGATGTGGGACGGTCATGGGCTCCCCTAGGCGTCGGATGACTTGCGAGTAATTGGTCTATGGTGGGGGTTGGCCTTGGGGAATTCAACCCTCTGCCATGAAGGAAAGCTTCATCGCGTGCCATGGGGAAGCGCGCGGAGTGCCATCCGGCACGCTCTTCCCCCGGCCTGGAGCTGGCCGCTCAAGCCAGTGGCCATACTTCCCCATAGGTGCGCTGGTACATGGCCTGCAGTTGTTCCCAGTCGAAAAAGTGGTTCTGGCAACCGGCGGTGGTGACCTTGATGGCGCCGATCATATTGGCCAGACGCCCGGTCAGCTGCCAGTCCAGCTGGCGGCTGATGCCGAACATCAGCCCGGCGCGGAAGGCATCGCCACAGCCCATCGGGTCCACTGGCGGTTGCGGCATTTCCACCCGAGGCAGGTGGATGTGGTCGGCCCCCACGTAGAGATCGGCCCCGCGCGAGCCACGGGTCACCACCACCGCCTGCACCTTGCGCCGCAAATCCTCCACCGTCAGCCCGGCGCGTTCGCGCATCAGCTCGCTTTCGTAGTCGTTGATAGTGATGTAGCTGGCCAGCTCGACAATCTGGTGGATTTCCTCACGCGACAGCAGCGGCAGCTCCTGGCCCGGGTCGAAAATGAAGGGAATACCGGCAGCGGACAGCTCCTGCGAGTGCTGCAGGAAGGCACGATGACCACCGGGCGACAGGATGGCCAGCTCTACCGGCTGCTGGATATCCGCGATGTGATTCTCGGTGGAAAAATCCATCGCGCCGGGATGAAATGCCATCAGCTGGTTGCCGTCTTCATCGGCAATGCCGAAGCACTGGGCGGTGTATTGCTTGCGGATCAGCCGGATGTGGCTGTCGTCCACCCCGGCACGCAGCAGGTGCTGACGGTAGGGCTGGAAGTCCTCGCCCACCGTGCCCATCACCAGCGGCTTTTCGCCCAGCAGGGTGAGGCTGTAGGCGATATTGCCCGCCATGCCGCCAAATTCGCGTCGCATGGTGGGAGCCAGGAAAGTGGTGGAAATCTTGTGCAGCTGATCGGGCAGGATCTGACTGTCGAATCGACCGTGAAACGAGAACAGCGTATCGTAGGCGAGCGCCCCGCATACCAGGAGAGACATGCTCACTCCGAATAAAATTCAACTGAACATTTTAACATGAAACTTTTTTGTGCATGCGGAGCGAAACTTGCACCTGCGCCCTCTCTCCAAAGGCAGCAAACCCGTTTTCCCATTCTGCAAGCTCGTTCCGGAGGCCACATGAACCTGACATCCTTGCGCGCCACGCTGCTGGCCGCCCTGCTCTGCCTACTGCCACTGGCTGCCAGCGCTGCGCCCACGCTGGCGCAAACCCGTTTCACCGACCAGAGCGGCAGCTCGGTATCGCTACGTGCGTATCAGGGCAAGGTGGTGCTGGTGAACTTCTGGGCCACCTGGTGCAGCCCCTGCCGCGAAGAAATGCCCATGCTCAATGCGCTGCGCGAGAAGCTGGCTCCCAAAGGTGTGGAGGTGGTGGGCGTGGCGCTGGACAACAAGGCGGAAACCTATAACTTTGCCCGCCAGCTGAAAATCAACTACCCCATCGTGCTGGGCGACAGCGACACCCTCAGCCTGCTGCGCAGCCTGGGTAATCCGGCTGGTGCGCTGCCTTACAGCATCATCCTGGACCGCAATGGCAAGCAGGTGGGCAGCTTGCTGGGCCGTCTGAACGAAAAGAACCTGGAAGACACGCTGCGTCACTTCCTGTAAGCCCTGCGCCAGCCCGACAACAAAAATCCCCGCCATTGCCGGCGGGGATTTTCATTTCTGCCAGCGGGTGGCTGAAGTCATCAGAGACTGGCCGCCAGCTCGCTGCCCTGACGGATGGCACGTTTCGCATCCAGCTCCGCCGCCACATCGGCACCACCAATCAGGTGTACCGTCTTGCCGGCATCCTGCAGCGGCTGCTGCAATTCGCGCAGCGGGTCCTGACCGGCACAGATGATGACGTTATCCACGGCCAGTACTTGCGGCTCGTCCTTGATGATGACATGCAGGCCGGCATCATCGATTTTCTGATAGCTGACGCCGGACAGCATCTTCACCTTTTTCATTTGCAGGCTGGCGCGATGGATCCAGCCGGTGGTCTTGCCCAGGCCATCTCCCACCTTGCTTTGCTTGCGCTGCAACAGGCAAACCTCACGCGGGCTGGCATGCGGCTGCGGGCCTTGCGGGCTGAGGCCACCGGGGTGTGCCACCTGCATGTCCACGCCCCATTCCTGCATGAAGGCCGCCACATCCAGCGAGGTGGATTTGCCTTCATGGGTGAGGAATTCCGCGGTATCAAAACCGATGCCACCGGCACCGATGATGGCGACACGCTTGCCCACCGGCTTGCCGTGCTTGAGCACATCCAGGTAATTGAGCACCTTGGGATGGTCGATGCCGTCGATCTGCGGCAGGCGCGGCGCAATGCCGGTGGCCAGTACCACCTCGTCGAAGTCGCGCAGCATGGCGGCATCGGCGCGGGTGTTCAGTCGCAATGTCACGCCGGTCGCGGCCAGACGGCGGTCGAAATAACGCAGGGTTTCGTAGAATTCTTCCTTGCCAGGAATGCGCTTGGCCACATTGAACTGGCCACCGATTTCGCCTGCGGCATCGAATAGCGTCACCTGATGGCCGCGTTCGGCGGCAACGGTGGCACAGGCCAGGCCTGCCGGGCCAGCGCCCACCACGGCAATCTTCTTGCGCTGCAGCGCCGGGGTGTAGTTGAGTTCGGTTTCGCGGCAGGCGCGCGGGTTCACCAGACAGCTGGTGAGCTTGCCCTGGAAGATGTGGTCCAGACAGGCCTGATTGCAGCCGATGCAGGTGTTGATTTCATCGCCCTTGCCGGCTGCCGCCTTGTTGACGAAATCCGGGTCGGCCAGGAAGGGACGCGCCATCGACACCATGTCGGCACAGCCGCTGGCCAGGATGTCTTCTGCCACTTCCGGGGTGTTGATGCGGTTGGTGGTGATCAGCGGAATGTTCACCTTGCCCATCAGCTTTCTGGTGACCCAGGCAAAGCCGCCACGCGGCACCATGGTGGCAATGGTGGGGACACGGGCTTCGTGCCAGCCGATGCCGGTATTGATGATGCTGGCACCGGCGCGTTCGATCTCCTGCGCCAGTTGCACCACCTCGTCCCAGCTGCTGCCGTCCTGCACCAGGTCCAGCATGGACAGGCGGTAGATGATGATGAAGTTGCTACCCACGGCGGCACGCACGGCCTTGACCGTTTCGATGGCGAAGCGGATGCGGTTTTCAAAGCTGCCGCCCCAGTCATCGGTGCGCTTGTTGGTGGCGCGGGCGATGAACTGGTTGATCAGATAGCCTTCCGAGCCCATCACCTCGACGCCGTCATAGCCGGCCTGCTGGGCGAGTCTGGCACAGCGGGCGAAGTCGGCAATGGTTTGCCACACCTCGGCGTCGCTCAATTCACGCGGGCGGTAAAAGTTGATGGGCGCAATCAGCGGCGAGGCCGACACGCATTTTTCCTGAAAGCTGTAACGGCCGGAGTGCAGGATCTGCAAGGCAATCTTGCCGCCTGCGGCATGGACGGCATCGGTCACCTTGCGGTGGTCCGGCACATGCTGTTCATCGGCCAGCATGGACGCGCCTTCGGCCACACAGCCTTCCGCATTCGGCCCCACCCCGCCGGTCACGATCAGGCCGACACCACCACGGGCGCGTTCGGCGTAGAAGGCAGCCATCTTGTCGAAACCACCGGGCGCTTCTTCCAGCCCGGTATGCATGGAGCCCATCAACACGCGGTTTTTCAGTGTGGTAAAGCCCAGGTCCAGCGGGGCCAGCAAATGCGGATATGCAGTCATGTTTCGTCCTCGTCGACGTGGCGAGCAGGCGCTCACCCTGATTGTGGTTCAGCAGCCGGTCATTTGCCGGCATGGCATGCATTATTGTCACTCGACAATACTTACTAGTAAGTAAGTTGTCAACGCAAGCCATCGCCCGGATGTGCTCCTGCACTGCGCATGCGCGCTCACCTTGCTTGGCGTGTACAGGCAGCCTGCTTACACTGTGTCTTTTCTGCTGGAAAACCCATGTCCCTGCCCCGCCCACTGGCCAATCTGCTTGCCCTGCCACCCTTGCTGGCCGCTGGCAGCTTTGCGCTCACCGACAGCCTGTTCTGGCCCGTCCTGCTGTATCTGGCCATGAGCCTGCTGACCTTTGCCGTATATGGCTGGGACAAACGCCAGGCCGTGCATCACGGGCGTCGTACACCGGAAAAACTGCTGCACTGGCTGGAGCTGTTGGGCGGCTGGCCGGGCGGCTTGCTGGGCCAGTACTGGCTGCACCACAAATCCAGCAAGGGCAGCTACCAGCTGATGTTCTGGCTGATCGTGGTGGCACACTGGCTGCTATGGGGCAGCTGGATTGCCTGGCGCTGGCATGTGGCGCATGCGGTCTAGGTGCGCCGTCGCGTTGCCGCCTGAATGGCCGCATCCAGCCATTGCAGCAGGTCGGTCACCACTTCATCCCGATTGGTTTCGTTGAACATCTCATGCCGCCCGCCAGGGTAAACCTTGCTGCTGACATTCAGCAGGCCGGCCTCCCGATAGCGGATTTCCAGCTGGCCCAGCGCCAGGCGTCCCAGGCTGACCGGGTCGCGGCTGCCCGCCAGCAGGTAGACCGGGCAATGCCGTGGCAGATTATCGCCGGCCCTGGCCTCACCCCTCTCCAGCGCGATGATGCCGCTAAACAGGTCCGCCCATAGTCCGGGTGCGGGGTCGAAACCGCATAAGGGATCGGCCAGATAAGCATCCACTTGTGCCGTATCGCGTGACAGCCAGTCCACCTTGGTGCGGGCCGGGAAAAAGCCCAGATTGAAGCTGCCAAAAATCAGCCTTGCCATGAAGGCGGATGGCACATCGTCCCCGCCGAGCCGGCCTGCCAGCCAGGCCAGCTGACGCAGCAGCCAGGCCAGCGGGCGCTGCCGGTAACCGGTGGCCGACAACACCAGCCCGTCAAGCCTGGCACCATGTTGCAAAAAGTAATGGCGGGCAATGAAGGAGCCCATGCTGTGCCCCAGCAGGATGAGCGGCACCGCGGGATGCTGGCTGGCGACTAACTGGCGCACGTGGTCGACATCCGCCACCACCTTGTTCCAGCCATCCTCGGCGGAAAACCAGCCATGACGGGCAGCGTGCGGGCCATGGCCGCGATGGTCGTGGGCGTAGACCGCAATTCCGTGTTGCGCCAGTTGCAGGGCCAGCGGCTGGTAACGGGCAGCGTATTCGCTCATGCCGTGGCAGATCAGCAGTGCGGCCCGTACCGCCACGCCTGCCGGCGGCTGCCAGCTGCAGCCATGAATGCGGTGGCCATCGGCCACCTGCAAGGTGAAGTGCTCCATGTTTTCCTCGTTGCCGGTTGTGCGCTTGCCGGCAAGGCCGGGGACGCAACTGTTTCCATCAGGCTGCGCAGGCGCAGGCATGGCTTAAGAAAACACGAATCGGCAGGACATGACAACCGCAATGCTGCAATCAGGCCAGCATCCGCGCCGGATCGAACTGCAGATTGGTCAGTGAGGTAAGCACATGGTCGCGCCATGCGCCGTTGATATACAGGTAATCGCGCGCCAGGCCTTCCTCGACAAAGCCCAGGCGCCGCAGCAGGGCGGCGCTGCGCTGGTTGTGCGGCTGGTAATTGGCTTGCAGGCGATGCAGGCGCAAGTCGTCAAAGGCAAAGCGGATGATCTCGCTGACCGCTTCGTGCATCAGCCCCTGCCCTTGCAGGCTGTGGTCGATGCCATAACCCAGATGTGCCGCCTGAAACACCCCGCGCACGATATTGCTCAGGCTCACTGTCCCGACAATGCGCTGCGGCTCTTCCGGCAGGGTAAGCAAATAGCGCGCGCACATGCCCTGCTCCCAGCCCAGCGCCTGCTGGCGCAACTGCATGGTCCAGTACAGCTCGGTGTAGAACATGTCTCCGGGCTTGGGGTCCCACGGGGCAAAGTGCTGGCGGTTGGCTACCTGATAATCCAGCATGGCGCGGGCCAGCCCGGTATGGGGCGGCAGCAAGTGCAAACGCGGGGTGACCAGCACGGCTTGCAAGGTGGTCATGAGGCACATCCTTCGACAATGGCGGCAGACAGGCAGTGTAAGCGTTGCGCCATGCCTCACTCAAGCGCCACGCCGGATGCGACAACGCCCGGACAGGGCCGGGCGTCGGGTCTGGCTGTGCTGCGCGTGGCGGCTTAGTTGCCGGTCAGGCGTTCCAGTGCCTCGCGGTATTTGGCCGCGGTTTTTTCGCGCACGTCCAGCGGTACTGCCGGGGCCGGCGCCTGCTTGTTCCAGCCGGAGGCTTCCAGCCAGTCACGCACGAACTGCTTGTCGAAGGACGGCGGATTGGTACCGGCAGCGTAGCTGTCGGCCGGCCAGAAACGGCTGGAGTCCGGGGTCAGCGCTTCGTCCATCAGTACCAGGGTGCCGTCTTCATCCAGGCCGAACTCGAACTTGGTGTCGCAGATGATGATGCCGCGCTTGGCGGCGAATTCGGCAGCCGTCTTGTACAGCAGGATGGCGGTGTCACGCACCTTGGCAGCCAGCTCGGCACCAACGATGCCCACGCACTGCTCGTAGCTGATGTTTTCGTCGTGATCGCCCACGGCCGCCTTGGTGGACGGGGTGAAGATGGGTTCGGGCAGCTTGCTGGATTCCTGCAGGCCGGCCGGCAGTGCAATGCCGCACACGGTGCCGGACTTCTGGTATTCCTTCCAGCCGGAACCGGCCAGATAACCACGCACCACGGCTTCGATCGGCACCGCTTTCAGGCGCTTGGCCACCACGGCACGGCCTACTACTTGCGGCAGGTCTTCGGCGGACACCACGTCTTCCGGCTTGTCACCGGTCAGGTGGTTGGGTACCACGTCCTTCAGGGTTTCAAACCAGAAGTTGGAAATGGCAGTGAGGATCTGGCCCTTGGCAGGAATCGGGTCGTCCAGAATCACGTCAAAGGCGGACAGACGGTCGGTGGCGATCATCAGCATGCGCTTGTCGTCGATCTCGTACAGATCGCGTACCTTGCCGGAGTAGATTTTCTTCAGGCTTTTCAGATTGGTGGTGTTGAGTCCGCTCATGACACGTCCTTGCTAAAGGCTGGGCCGGCCTGCCTTGTGGGCGGGCTGGCGATTTTGAAAACGGGTGGGCTCCGCCGCCAACCGGTAGTCGACTGGCGGAGCCGGAATGGCTTACAGCGTATCCTTCAAGGCCTGCGCCTGTTCCAGTGCCTCGTCGGCAGTGGCGGCCATCACGTTGAAGTGGCCCATCTTGCGCCCCGGACGCGCCTGCTTCTTGCCGTACAGGTGCAGCTGGGCGTTGGGGGCCTCGGCCAGTACGTCCCAATTGGGCTCGCCGCCGTCTTCCTTCCATACATCACCCAGCAGGTTCACCATCACCACCGGGCTGAGCAGGTCGGTACGGCCCGGCAGCAGGCCGCACATGGCGCGTACTTGCTGCTGGAACTGGTCGGTGAGACAGGCAGTCAGGGTGTAATGGCCGGAGTTGTGCGGGCGCGGGGCGATTTCATTCACCACCAGGCTGTCGTCGGCCAGCACGAAGAATTCCACCGCCAGTACGCCAACGTAGTCCAGCGCTTCGGCCAGATTCTGCGCCATCTGCTGGGCGGATGCCGCCAGCGCCGGAGCAATGCGTGCCGGGACAATGGACACGTCCAGAATGCCGTTTGCGTGGCTGTTTTCCGCGACCGGAAACACCGCCATCTGCGCCGCACTGACGCGGGTGACAATGGCCGATACTTCCAGCTTCAGGTCCAGCATTTTTTCCAACACACAGGCCTGACCACCCAGATTGGCATAGGCTGCGCGGGCTTCGTCCTGAGTGCTGACCCGTACCTGGCCCTTGCCGTCGTAACCCAGACGCGCGGTTTTCAGGATACCGGGCAGGTAGGGCGTGAGGTCGACCTGGATGTCTTCCACGCTTTCAATGGCCAGATAGGGCGCAGTCGGCAGACCGGCCTTGTTGATCCAGGCTTTTTCGGCAATGCGGTCCTGGGCGATGGCCACACAGTCACCCGAGGGCGATACACGGGTGGTACGGGCCAGTTCGCGCATGGCGTCGGCATTGACGTTTTCAAACTCGGTGGTGACGGCGGCACAGGTCTGCGCCAGCGTCTTGAGTGCATCGGCGTCGTTGAACGGGGCGCACAGGTGCACATCGGCGAACTGGGCGGCCGGCGCATTGGCATCCGGGTCCAGCACCGTCACGCGGTAGCCCATGGTCTTGGCAGCCACGGCAAACATGCGGCCCAGCTGGCCGCCGCCGAGAATGCCCAGCATGGACGGTGGCAGGATGGCCGCCATTTATTCCACCTCCGGCAAGGTCATGCCCAGCACGGTTTCTTCCTGGCGCTTGCGGAAGGCGATCAGTTTCTCGGCCAGTTCCGGTACGGCATTGGCCAGCATGGCCACGGCAAACAGCGCGGCATTGGCGGCACCGGCTTCACCGATGGCAAAGGTGGCCACCGGAATGCCCTTGGGCATTTGCACGATGGACAGCAGCGAATCCTCGCCACGCAGGTATTTGGACGGCACCGGCACGCCCAGCACCGGCAGGTGGGTCTTGGCGGCCAGCATGCCCGGCAGGTGGGCAGCACCGCCGGCACCGGCGATGATGGCTTTCAGACCGCGCTCGGCGGCGGTTTCAGCGTATTGGAACAACAAATCCGGGGTACGGTGGGCGGAGACGACGCGGGTTTCGAAAGCGACACCGAAGTCTTTGAGCACGCGCGCGGCGTTCTGCATGACTTCCCAGTCGCTATTGCTACCCATCACGATGCCGACTTCAATCATGGCGGTGAAGCTCAGGGAGGAATAAAGACGTGATTTTACCTGAGAGCCGGGTGCTGCCGGAATGGTTTTTTATTTTGATATCAAGACAGTTGCACCAACTGTCGCACGCGCTGTCTCTGGCTCAGCCCGGACGCGGGTAGGTAAACAGCAGCAAGTGCGCGGTATTGAAGGCCAGATGCGCCAGCGCAGCCAGCGCCACCTGCCGGGTGGCGGCATACACCAGGCCATAACCCAGCCCGGCCAGCGTGGCCAGACCCACCCAGCCCCAGCCGCCCGCCACATGGGCGGCACCAAACAGCAGTGAGGCAGCAATCAGCGCAGGCAGGGGCTCCACCCGGTTTTCCAGCCAGCGTTGCAGGCCATGACGGAACAAGGCCTCCTCCGGCATGGCAGTCAGGAAGAAATTGGCAAACAGCCACGGCAACAACCAGGCCGGCAGCTTGGGGGCATAGGCAACCATGCCGCTTTCCTGCGCCAGCGCCAGCACCAGTACCAGCAACAACACCCCCACCGCCGCCACAGTACCGCCCCAGGCCCGGCCATGGTGGGGCGCATCATGCAGGCCCAGCAACAGCAGCCAGCCGGCCACGCCCTTGTCAAAACTCCAGAACAGGCGGTAGGGCTGACTGTCCGGCGTCAGCTTGCCCTGCCACAGCAGCGGATTGTCAAAACCGGGCAGCACATGCAAGGCCAGCGCCAGCAAGAGTGCCAGCCACAAGGCAGTCCAGGCAGGACGGGGAAAGCGGTACACCACATAACTGAGCCCACCGGCCAGCACAACCGCCAGCAGGCCCAGCAGCTGCAGCAAGCCGCAATAAGCCGCCAGCCCGATGGCTGCGGTACCGGCAAGCAGCGACGAACGTGGCAGACCGAGGCATTGCAGCAGCAAGGCCATGGCCAGCAGGCCGAAGCTGGCCAGTTCGATGGGGGCGGGTAGCATCATGAGGTGAGCCCAGCCCGCCGGGCGGCATCTGCCGTGTGGCGGGCTGTGGTGACTTACATCTTGGTGAGCTGCTCGCGCGCCTTCTGCGCAGCAGAGCTGGACGGATACAGCTTGATCAGGCGCTTGAGCGTGGCCTTGGCAATATCCACCTGACCCAGGTCACGCTGGCAGTTGGCCACATTGCGCAGCGCGTCCGGTGCCTTGGGGTTGTCCGGGTATTGCTCGGCAAAGCGGCGGTGGATTTCAATGGCGGCATCGTACTGGCGCTGCGCGGTATGCGCCACACCAAGCCAGTACAGGGCATCAACCGCCTGCGGCGCATTGGGGTTCTGCTGGATGTACAGGCTGAGCGCGGCTGTTGCCTTGGCAAAATCACGTGCGCGCAGCAGGTTCAGCGCCTTGTCGTAGTCCGGGCTGGTCTGGGTATCGGTCGCAGCGGCAGGCTGGCTGCTGGCCGGCTGGCTGGCCGCCTGCTGGGCGGCAGCTTCCTTGCCGGCGCTCTCCAGATGGCTCAGTCGGCCATCCAGATCGTTATACAAATCGTTCTGGCGTTTTTGCGTGGTTTGCAGATTGTAGTTGGCCACTTCCACTTCGCCGCGCAGCTTGGCGACTTCGGCTTTCAGGCTTTCCACCTGATTGACCATTTCCAGCAGCTTCTCGTTGGACAGCTTGCTTTCCACTTCGGTAAGGCGCGCATTGGCCTGACGATTGACCTGGTCGATCTGGTAGCGGGTGGCTTCGATATCGCTGGTGGTGGCGCAGGCAGACAGGGTAAGCAGCAGCGCCGCGCTGAGGGCAAGGCGTTTCATGGGGCGGTTCTCGGTCCGTTGCATACAGGATGGCCGGACATCATAGCAGCCTGAAACAGGTTTCTGGCTAGATGTCCGGCCTGATGGAGTGGCAAGTCGGCAAGGCCGCAACAGCCTGCCCTACCCTGCCTTATTCGCCGTTATACAGAATGTCGGCGCGGCGGTTCTCGGCGTAATCAGCCTCGGTATTGCCGGTAGCCTTCGGCTTTTCCTTGCCCAGGCTGACTGCTTCAACCTGGCTGTCCTTCACGCCCAGCACTTCCAGCGAGCGCTTCACGCTTTCGGCACGGCGCTGACCCAGGCCCAGGTTGTATTCGCGGCTGCCGCGGGCGTCAGTATTACCCTGGATGATCACCTTGCGGTCGGCATGGTCCTTCAGGTAGCCGGCATGGGCTTCCACAGTGGGCTTGTCGCTGCTCTTGACGGTGGAGGAGTCAAAGTCGAAATACACGCTGCGCTTGGACAGCGGGCTGTTCGGGTCGTGCAGCGGGTCGGCATTCAGCTTGCCCTGATTGCTGCTGCCGGTATCAGCCGGAGCCACGCCCTGATTGGCGGTGGCCGGGGTGGTGTTGCTGGTGACGGCGGCCGGCTTGGTGCTGGCGCAAGCAGCCAACAGGGTAACCGTAGCGGTGCCGAGTACGAGTTGTTTCCAGTTCATGCCTTCGCTCCTTGGATTTGAATGCACTACATCATTGCGGATTGTTGAAAGGGCCCCACGACGGGTCCTGCACTTCGCCATTAATCACTGCCAGTCTGACCTTGCTGCTGCCATCCAGCGTGGTGGCATACAACACGCTCTTGCCGCCGGTGTCGCTGGCATACAGCACCATGCGGCCATTGGGGGCAAAACTGGGTCGTTCGTTATAACCACTTTCCGACAGCGCACGGACGTCCCCGGTGGTGAGATCCTGCGCCATCACCCGGAAACGCCCGGATTCGCGCCGGATGAAGGTCAGGGTGCGACCATCCGGCGATACGCGCGGTGAAACATTGTAGTTACCTTGCCAAGTAACGCGCTGGGCGGCTCCGCCGCTGACAGCCATGCGATAAATTTGTGGCCCGCCGGTACGGTCGGACACAAAGTAGATCTGGCTGCCGTCCGGGGTGAAGGTCGGTTCGGTATCGATGCCATCGCTGTAACTGATACGGCGCGGCGCTCCACCCAGGGTGTTGACCAGGTAAATCTGCGAATTGCCGGTGGTGGTCAGTACCACTGCCAGCTTGCTGCCATCCGGACTCCAGGCCGGTGCCGAGTTGCTGCCCTTGAAATTGGCCACTGCACGGCGCTGGCCGGTGGCCAGATCCTGCACCCATACCACCGGCTTCTTGCTCTCGAAGGAGACATAAGCCAGATAACGGCCATCCGGACTCCAGCTGGGCGAGATGATGGGCTCTTTGGAGCGCAGGATGGTTTGCGCCCGGTTACTGTCCACATCAGTGATCAGCCCGACTTGCAGCATGTAGTTGCGGCCACTCTTGAGCACATACACCACGCGGGTATTGAAAATGCCCTTCTGCCCGGTGATGGCCTCGTAAATCATGTCGGCAATGGTGTGTGCCACTTCGCGGCTGCGGTCCGGCGTCACGGTGAACTCGCCAGAGGTCAGCTGCTTTTTCTGCGCCACATCCATCAGCCGGAAGCTGACCTTCACCTGACCACCGGCCACCGCTTCGACCTTGCCGATGGCGATGGACTGCGCGCCGGCGGCCTGCCACAGCGGGTAACGGATATCCACCGGCTCGACCGGCACATTGGCAATGGCCGAACCATCCACCATGCGGAATACACCGGAGAGTTCCAGATCACTGCGGATGATGGGGGTGAGCGCCTCACGCATGCGCGTGGTCTCATCCTTGAACGGCACCACGGCAATGGCGTGCTTGCTGGTACCACCACCGACAATTTCGATGGTCATCTCGGCACGGGCAGACTGGCCGGCGAGCAAGACAAACATTAGCAATAGCTTAAACAGAGTACGAATGCCCGGCATGAGTTCCCTCTGAGGCTGAAATTTTTGCAAAAACACGGTATTCCTCCCGGCGCTGTTGCTCAGCGCGGGCGGAATTCCATCTTGAACTGACGGTAGCCATCGTTGAAATTGGCACCTGGCGGCAAGCTGGGGAAGGTGCGTGCTTCCCAGATAGCACGTTGCACCGCCTCGTTGTAAGCATTGTTGCTGCTCGGCCCGATCACCTGCACCTTGCTCACTTCCAGCGTGGGCAACAGCGTGACCAGCACCACCACCTTGGGGTTGCCGCTCAGGTCGGGCGGCAGTTGCACCAGCGGGGTGATCTTGGCCTTGACCTTGTCGATCCAGCCGCCCTTGGCTGCGGCCGAACCATTCACCGCACCGCCGGCCACGCCATTGGCACTGCCGGCCTGGGTGCTGCGTGCATTGGCCTTGTGGCCGGTATTGGGGGCATCCAGTTGCGACAATAAATCGTCAGCCTGATTGTCATAGGTTTTCGACTGTTTGCTGCCCTTGCCCGGCGTGGTGGCTGGCGGCAGTTTGACCGGCTTTTTCTCCGTCACAAGCGGTGTAACGGGCTTGGCCGGGGCTTTTTCTACCGTTTTGGCTGGTTTTTCCTGCTTTTTCGCGGGTTCAGGCTGTTTGGCTGGCGGTGTTTTCACCGGCTCCGGCTTGGGTTTTTCCGGCAGCAGCTTATGTACCGGCTCCGGCTTTTTCGGTACTTCAACCGGTGGTTTTACCAGATGCTGCGGCTTGGGTTCCGGCTTTTTCCTGCCACCCAGATTCACCTCGGCAGGCGGCTCCGGCGGCGGGGCGGGGGGAGTTGGGGGAGGTGCAACACGAAGCGGCTTGCTGACCGGCACCGGTTCTACCACGGCAGCGGGGGCTGGCGGCGGACTGCTCCACAACTCCAGCGCCAGCGGGACTTCGCTCACCGGCTGCTTGCTGGCAAGGCCGGCCCACAGCATCAGGCCAATCACTGCACCATGCAGCAGCAAGGAGGCAAGCAAGGACCAGGAAGAAGAAGGAGAACGGTTCATGCCTTACTGATGATTCTGCTGCTTGACGGTGAGGGCAACGCGCTTGATGCCGGCCTTGTGCAGATCATCGGCTACGGACACCACATCGGCGTACTTGAGGTCTTTGTCGGCCGAGATGGCCACCGGACGGTCGGCTCCGGCCAGCATGGCGGCAACCTGGCTGGCGAGCGTGCTGCGCGAATCCACCGGCGTCACCTTGTCGCCATCCTTGATTTGCATCTTGTCACCGGCATCCAGCACCACTTCCAGCGGCGGCGCATCCAGCGTGGCGGCCTGCGATACGCTGGGCACCTGAATGACACCGGGGGTGAACATGGGAGCTGTCACCATGAAAATGACCAGCAGCACCAGCATGACGTCGATGTAGGGCACCACGTTCATCTGGTTCATTTGACGGCGGGGACGGCGGTTGAGCATGACAATCCAGACCAAAGTTCAGCTTGCCATCATAGCACCGCAAGCACAGCGGCCGGATGACAAACATCTTGCTTAACAAAAAACCGGTCAGACTTGCCGGACGGGCGGAAAGTTCTGACCGGTCAGCCGGCCATCAGCGCAGACGGGTGCACAGGGTCAGGCCGTCACCAATGGGCAGCACGCAGTGACGGATGCGCGCATCCTGCTGCAATCGGGCATTGAAGGCGTGCATCAGGTGTACGCCGGGCGGGTCTTGCGGCCGTGGCGATACCACGCGGCCGGACAGGAAGATATTGTCGATGGCAATGACACCACCGGGCCGTACCAGTTGCAGGCAGGCTTCAAAATAGTCCTGGTAGGAGGGCTTGTCCGCGTCGATGAACACCAGATCAAACTGACCGGCCTGCCCCTCTGCCAGCAGTTGCTGCAAGGTGAGCAGGGCGGGCTGCAACTCCAGCCGGATACGCCCGGCCACCCCGGCACGCTGCCAGTAGTCGCGGGCAATGCTGGTGAACTCTTCGCTGACGTCGCAGGCCACTGCGTCGCCATCTGCCGGCATCGCCAGCATCGCGGCCAGCATGCTGTAACCGGTGAATACGCCGATTTCCAGATAACGGCGCACGCCCAGCACATGCACCAGCCAGCCCATGAACTGGCCCTGCTCCGGGGCGATCTGCATCTTGGCCATGCGATGGCCGGCGGTGAATTCGCGCAGCTCACGCATCACCGGGTGTTCGGTCAGGCCAATGGCCATCAGGTAATCATGCAAGGTGCCGTCCAGCGGCACGGTACGACTGGTCATGGATACTCTCGGAAAAATGACAAAACGCCCGCTGGTAGCGCCGGTCCGACAGGGAGGACCATCGGTGGCAACAGGGGGCGTTGGCAAATGGCCACGGCGAGCGCCGGGCCGGGACTGCTTATTCCGGCTGGTAGACGTAAGGCTTTTGCGGTACGCGCGATTCTTTCCAGCGGCGCTGGTCGTCCAGATTGACCTTGCGATCCCACAGGGTGAGGCGCAGTTCGCGACGTTGCTGGTCTACTTCCGGATGCTTGTCCAGAAATTCGCTCATGAATTTGGTGAAGTCGGACTGGTACATGGTGTTCCCCTGGCTATGATCGCAGGATTCTAATGCATAAGCGGCGGCGCTGACCACGGTGAGGCCGGATATTTGCGCTGCATGGCAGCACAAACACCACAGCATTCAATGGCGTTCGATGGCAGGCGCCTTGTCGCCATACATCTTGCGGTCGGCCACATCCAGCAGTTCCTCGATCAGCATGCCGTCCTGTGGATAATAGGCAATGCCTATGCTCACACCCAGCAACACGGTATGGCCATCCACCTCGTAAGGCTGCTGGATGGCATGCTTGAGCCGCTCCACCACCCGGTCCGCCTCGCGGTTGGACTCCACATCTTCCATCAACAGGACAAACTCATCGCCGCCCAGCCGCGCCACCGTGTCTTCATTACGCATCACCGCCAGGATGCGGGCGGCAATCAGTTGCAACACCTTGTCGCCTACTGCATGACCGAAGCGGTCGTTGACCGGCTTGAAGCGGTCCAGATCCAGAAACAGTACGGCAAGTCGTCTGTCACTGCGCTTGAGGCGCGAGATGGCATGCTGCAGGCGGTCGTAGAACAGGTTGCGGTTGGCAAGCCCGGTCAGGCGGTCGTGATTGGCCAGATGAAACAGATGGTTCTCGCGCCGTTGCTGCTTGGTGAGCTGGCCGCAGTAAAAGCGCAGCCCCAGACCCAGCAACACCAGCAACAACAGTGACTGCCACAGGATGACGCTGCGCTCGAAACCACTGAGCAGATACCAGCCCAGCTGCCAGTCCAGTTGCAGCAGCAAGGGCTGCGAATCGTTGCCGACGGCCCGCTCCAGCCGCAGTCGCGGAAAACCCAGGGTGTCCAGCCAGCCATGGTTCTGGCCCGGTATGGTCACATAAGGCTCCAGGCCCTGACTGCCAGGCCCGCGCGCGCGCAGGCTCAAACTCAGCCCGACCGGCAGAGCGGTATTGGCCGGGCGCAGGTAATCGGTGCGTAACACCAGCGCCACGAATTGATCGGCCAACTGGCCACGTAAGAGCACGCTGCTGGTATTGAGTGGCTGCAACAGCAAATGGCCGCGATAGCCCTCGCGCAGGGTGAAGGCAGCCGACATCGCGGTGCGGCCAAAATGCTGTGCCTCCTGCAAAGCCCGGCGGAAGCGCTCATCCACCGACAATTCGGTGCCCAGCAAGGGGCGCACGGTAGGGTTCATCGGCAGAATCGACACGACCGGGTAGTACTCGGCCTGTACCGGCATGGCGGTCAGTGGAGCCTGTCCCTGCCGGGTATAGGCGTGCAGGTGGAAATCGCTGCCCAGGCTGGCCTGCATGGCCCGATGCCAGGACGGCACATCCTGCGCCCGCACCCGCTCGATGCGCTCCAGCGAGACCAGTTGCGGATAACGCTCCGCCATTTGCTGGACAAACAGCAGCTCCTGTTCACCGGCGTGCTGGGCATCAAGCATGCTGAATGCAGCATAGCTGTCGAGGATGGTCTGGTTGACCAGCAACTTCTGGTTCAGTTGCTCGGACAGGCGCTCGCCCAGCATGTCGAACTCTTGTTCGGCACTGAGTACGGCACGACTGATGAAGGCCAGGGAAATGAGCAGGCTGAGCAAAAGCCACAGCAGCACGCATCCCAGCGTGGTCAGTTTTATCCGCATGGACGAGGGAGGAGAAGGGAAAAACGGAATTCTATAGAAAGCGCTGGCAGCCCGGATGGGCAAAGCCGAACTCAGCCGCCAACTAAGTAATTACACCTAGACTTATTGGTCCTTAATCTAAATAGCGGGCTTTAGCTGTGTAAACCAATGCTGACGAACCATGAAAAGTGACTGACAGCACGCTTGCGGCCGGGGGAAATCAGCGCTCAGGGCAGGTGGTCTGCCTGACGCAAGCAGGCACGAATCTGGGGTAACTGCCGCCGGCTGATGGCCAGTGGCTGTGCGATATCCCGCAGCTGCACACCCCATTGCTCATCTTCTTCATTCCCGATGCGCAGCAGCGCCAGCAAGGCATGGCGCATCACCAGACAATTGCGGTGTATGCGCAGCACGCTGTCACCCAGTCGCTGTTCCAGCGCTACCAGTGATTCGTCCAGCAGGTATTCACCATTGGCCGTGACCAGGCTGACGTATTTCTGCTCGGCTTTCAGATAGCGCACGGCGGAAATGGGAATGTTCAGCAGGCTGTCGCGATGGCGCACGGTGAAATGGGCTTCGATGGCCGGGAGTTGGCCACGACGGGCGGCGGCTTTGTCCAGTGCCTGTCGCAATCGTTCCAGCCGCACCGGCTTGAGCAGGTAGTCAGCGGCATCCAGCTCGAAGGCATCCACCGCATACTGCTCATGCGCGGTGGTGAACACCAGTTGCGGAGGCAGTTGCTGGGTACGCAGTTTGCGGGCCAGTTCCACCCCGCTCATGCCGGGCATGGAGATGTCCAGCAGTACCACATCCACCGTCTGCCGTTCCAGCCAGCGGGCAGCCTCGGCAGCATCCGGCAAAGCTGCCACCGCAGTGGCACCGCACTGGGCCACCTGCCCCACCATGCGTTCGCGCGCCAGTGGTTCGTCATCCACCACCAGCACGCGCAGCCTGTTTACAGCACCCATTGCGGTTTGCCCAGCTTTTCCACCAGTTGCCGCCAGGCCTTGAGGATTTTCTGGAACTTGTTGTTGGTCGGCGCCAGGTCCCGTACCTGGGTCAGCATGTCATAGGCACGCCGCATATGGCTTTCGTGCCAGCCATTGCCGTGGACATAGGCCATGGTGGCATTGGCCAGGTTGAGCATCACCTGCACATTGTGCGGCATTTCCTCGTGCGCCTTGACGAAGCGCTCGATGGCCTGCTCGAAACGTCCGGCCTGGGCTTCACGTACCGCCTGGTTGTTGAGCTCCAGTACCGACTGCACATTTTCGGCAATCAGCTGGCGGCCGACATCACCCAGCCCCACTTCCTCGAACAGGCTGCCAATGCTGGACAGCAGTTCTTCATCATCATGATTGTTACGCACCAAGTCGCGCATGGCGGCATTGCCGCTGTCCTGCTTGCCCTGGGCAAAGCAGGCACGGGCAAATTCCATTTGCGCCTCGGCAGGCAGATTGCTGCCCAGCTTCTGGTAAGCCGTTTCGGCACTGGCCAGCAGGGTGCGCGCCTTTTCGTGATTACCCAGCCTGGTTTGCAACTGGCTGTCGATGACATTGCACATCCACTCGCCCATCTGGTTGTAGCGGTAATCACGGCGCAAATTACCCAGGGTGCGGGCGGCGGTGCCGGTTTCGCCACGTGCCAGCTGCACCCGCGCCAGCATGGCGTAATGAGTGGGGCTGCGATGCCAGGTGTATTTGGCAATATTGAGGGTTTCTTCGCTGGCAGCCTCGGCGGTTTCCAGATCCTTGTTCAGCAAGGCCACTTCGGCCAGCTGCTTTTGCCGACGCAATACCACCGGGGACAGCGCGGTGGCCTTTTGCAGGGTGTCCTGCGCGCCGGGCAGGTCGTGATGAATGCGATGCAGCTTGGCCAGCCAGTCGTAGGCTTCCATCACCCTTTCGTTGTCGGCCAGTACTTCTTCGAACAACAGCTTGGCTTCGTCGTAGGCTTTCAGGCCGGTGAGCGATTTGGCCAGACCCAGCTTGGCCCAGGCCAGCGGCTTGAGTCGCAACACATCCATATACAGGCTGCGGGCGGTGTCAAAATCGCCAATCTTCTGCGCCAGACTGCCCTTGAGCTTCATGAAGTCCAGCGTGAACTCGCCACGCTGGCTGATGCGCCGGCTACAGGCATCGATGGCAGTCAGATATTCGTGGCGCATGATGGCTTCGTCCACCACGCGAAAGGCCTCGCGGCGGCGCATGGCCTTTTCCAGACGCTGGCTGAGCACTTCGCCGGTAAAGGGTTTGAGCAGGTAGTCATCCGGGGCCAGTTCGGCCGCGGAAATCACCCGTTGTGCCCGCCGTTCGCCGGTGACAATCATGAACACGCAGGACTGCTTGATCAGGTTGCGTTCCTTGACCTCTTCAAACAGGTAGAGACCGTCGTAACCATTGCCCAGATCGTAGTCGCACAGCACCACGTCGAATTCGAACTTGGCCATCTTGGCCAGCGCATCGCCAGCCTTGCTAGCGTATTCGACCTTGTCGGCACCAAACGAGGCCAGCGTCATGGCCAGCGCGCGTTGCATTTCCGGCAGGCTGTCGATGATGAGGAACAGCCGGTTGGCGTACGGGTCCTCATAGGGGCGGCGCGTCGCATCAGCGCCGCTCTGCCCTGCTGTCAGGCTCTGGTAGGTGGTGGAAGGTAGTTTGTCACTCATGGCGTCATCATCTGCCAGCCTGGCTGAAATGTCATTATTCGGCGGTCAGTTTGGCATAGCGTAAATCCAGCCACTTCAACCCGTGTTCGGCAAAATTGATTTGCAAGCGCACATCACTGCCACTGCCTTCGGCATTGATCACCACGCCGGAACCGAACTTGGCGTGACTGACACCCTGGCCAATGCGAAAGCCCTGCAAGGAGACGCTGGCAGCCGGCGCAGCCGCCTCGTCCAGCCAGGGCGCGCGACGCGGGCTTGCTGGCGGCACAGGTTTCACTGTAGCAGACAGTATCCGTACCAGCTCGGCCGGTATTTCCTCAACAAAGCGCGAACGGATGGGATAGCGGCTCTGGCCATGCAGCATGCGGCTCTGGGCGCAACTCAGGTACAGGCGTTTGCGGGCACGGGTGACGGCCACGTACATCAGGCGGCGCTCTTCCTCCAGCCCCTTGCTGTCGTTCATGCTGTTTTCGTGCGGGAACAGCCCTTCTTCCAGACCGGACACAAACACGGCGTCGAACTCCAGGCCCTTGGCCGCATGCACCGTCATCAGTTGCAGGGCGTCCTCGCCGGCTTCGGCCTGATGCTCTCCCGCTTCCAGACTGGCCGCACTGAGGAATTCGACAATGGCCAGCTCCGGCTGATCCGGGAAGAAACCGGCCGCGGCGCTGACCAGTTCGTCCAGGTTGGCCAGCCGCTCTTCGCCTTCTTTCTTGTCCTGCTCGTACATGGCGCGCAGGCCGGAGTGGTCGATGATCAGGCTGACCGTTTCCGCCAGCGTCATGTCAGTGCTCTTGTTGCGCAAGGCTTCGATCAGCAGCACAAACTCGCCCAGCTTGGCGGCGGTACGGCCACCACCCGCGGCGCAGCAGGCCTGCCACAGGGTGACACCCTGCTCGCGGCTGATGGCTTGCAGGTTTTCCACGGTGCGGGCACCGATGCCGCGCGCCGGTACATTGATGACACGCAACAGGGCATTGTCATCATCCGGATTGCTCACCAGACGCAAGTAGGCCAGTGCATGCTTGATTTCCTGGCGCTCGAAGAAGCGCAGGCCGCCATAAATGCGGTAGGGCAGCTGGGCATTCACCAATACATGTTCCAGCACCCGTGACTGGGCATTGGAGCGGTACAGGATGGCCATGTCCGACAGATTCATGCCTTCGCGCTGCAGGCTCTTCACTTCATCGATGATGAACTGGGCTTCGTCACCATCGGAATAGGCTTCGTACAGGCGGATCTGCTCGCCCTCGCCCGCGTCGGTCCACAAATTCTTGCCCAGCCGGCCATCGTTGCGTTCGATCAGGGCATTGGCGGCATTGAGGATGGTGCCCACCGAGCGGTAGTTCTGCTCCAGCCGCACCGGCTCGGCTACCTGGAAGTCGGTCAGCAAGGCGCGCATATTGCCCACTTCGGCACCGCGGAAGGCGTAGATGGACTGGTCGTCATCGCCCACGGCAAACAGGACGTTGTGCTCGCCGGACAACAGCTTGAGCCAGGCGTATTGCAGACGGTTGGTATCCTGGAACTCGTCCACCAGGATATGGCGGAAGCGCCCCTGATAATGGGCGCGCAAGGCGGCATTGGCCTGCAGCAGTTCGTAGCTGCGCAGCAGCAGCTCGGCAAAATCCACCACGCCTTCGCGACGGCACTGGGCATCGTAGGCGGCGTACAGTTCCACCAGCTTGGCTTCGTACGGCGTCAAGGCTGGCGGCAGGCGGTCGGCGCGCAGCCCGGCTTCCTTGTTGCCGTTGATGAAGCTTTGCACCGCACGCGGCGGATATTTTTCGTCCGACAGCTCCAGGCTTTTGAGCAGGCGCTTGATCGCGGCTTGCTGGTCGGCGGAATCCAGAATCTGGAACGCCTGCGGCAGTCCGGCATCGCGGTAATGGGCACGCAAGAAGCGGTTGCACAGGCCGTGGAAAGTACCAATCCACATGGTGCGCACATTGACCGGCACCATGGACCCCAGCCGGGTATGCATTTCTCGCGCCGCCTTGTTGGTAAAGGTAACCGCCAGAATGCCGGAGGGATTGACCTGGCCGGTGGCTATCAGCCAGGCAATGCGGGTGGTCAGTACCCGTGTCTTGCCACTGCCCGCACCTGCCAGTACCAGCGCACTTTTGGCCGGCCAGGTGACGGCACGCAGCTGTTCATTATTCAATCCGGCTAAAAGCTCACTCATGACAGGTATTTCTTCTGGGCGTGGTTGATGGGTGGCATTTTACACCAGCTGACCGGCAAGCCGTGGGCAGGCTTGCCTGACAGGCGGCGACAGGTTAATTTCTGTCAAACAACTGCCCCCTTCCCCATGCGCTCACGCCTGCTTGTCGCGTTATTCCTGCTGCTGCACTTCCCTGCCCACGCGGCGGGGCTGACTGCCTATACCGAGGAATTGCCGCCGCTGAATTATCTGCAAGGCCAGCAGGTGAGTGGCTTTGCCAGCGAATTGCTGACTGCCATGGCCAGCAAGGCCGGCCTGGCGCTCAGGCTGCAACTGCTGCCCTGGTCGCGCGCTTATGCCACGGTGCAATCCACGCCGGACACCATCCTGTTCAGCACCGTACGCACCGCTGAGCGGGAGAACCAGTTCCGCTGGGTTGGCCCCATCGGCAAACGCCATATTTATCTGTACCGCTTGAGCAAGCGCGAGGACATCCGGCTCACCGATATCCGGCAGCTGGCGCAATGGCGTGTCGGGGCCATTTTTGCTTCTGCCTCGCAAAAGCAGTTGGAGCAACTTGGTTTGCGGCCGGGAATAGAGCAGGACAATGCGCCGGATGATGCCAGCAACCTGGCCAAGCTGAGAATGGGGCGCGTGGACATGGTGGCCATGCTGGACTGGGCCATGCACTGGCAGACACGGCAAACCGGCATGCCGGACAATCAGGTCCGCCCGGTAGCGCTGCTGGATGGTCAGGCACAGTACTGGTTTGCCCTGAACCGGCAAACCCCGGATGCCACCATCCGGCAGCTGCAGAATGCACTGGATGCGCTGGTGAGAAACGGTGAGCTCAAACGGCTGCGCCAGAAATACATCGGCACGGAAGAGTTCCCTGGCGAGCTGGTCGATCTCTATGCGCAACTGCGTCAGGATGGCCCGCTCTTGCTGGCGGACAACGACAAGCCTTCCGCCCGTTGCCCCGAACCCGGCCAGGGCAGTGGCTGGCGCCACAAGCACCGGGCCGGGCCGGAAGGCATTTGCCCGCTCAAACCAGGGTATTGATGGTACGCCCCAGCGTGCTCAGGCCGTCGCCCGCCGCGGTCAGGCCATGCGCGATGGCGCTGCCGGTACCGCTGGCACCACTTGCCAGGCCACTTCCCGCCGCCCTGGCCACTGACTCCACATCATCTGCCACCTTCTTCGCACCCTGCTTCAGCACCTGGTAAGTCGTGGGTGCCTGATTAGTGATACCGCCGATTGTGCTCATTTTGTTCTCCCCATACCGTTAATTGGCTGTTGTCCGCCATTACATGGTCAGTACCGGCTGCCATGTAAATTTACGTTATGCAGGGTTAAGAGTCAGAGCCAATTGCTTTACATCTTATTACCTTAATTTGGCATCGGTAACCCTAATTAACTTTCCATGCCAATAGAATTAATAAGGAGTAATCAAAGAGAAAGCAGGTGATATCGTGAAAAATCAGGCAATCAAGATAATGGCTGGTTTGCTCATTTCCGGTTTCGTCACCGGCTGTTCTTCTCCGCAAATGCTGGTGACTGCACCGGTACATATTCGTCCACAATTTACCCCGGTGGCATTAGAAGACAGCCCAGGCTCCATTTATCAGCCAAACAAGGCCATGCTGCTGTTTGAAGAGCCGATTGCCAGCCATGTGGGTGATGCGCTGAAAATCAATATTGCGGAAAACCTGACTTCCAGCAATAACGCCAATACCACCTCCAACCGCACGTCCACCATTTCCGAATCCGGCCCCGGTGCCTTGTCCTCCATGGGTGGCTTGCTGAAGGAAATCTTTGATTACAGCGGCAAGGCATCCGGCAGCAGCAGCCTTAAAGGCACCGGTCAGGTCAGCAACTCCAACCAGATCAGCGGCAGCCTGATGGTGTCGGTCACCGATGTATTGCCCAATGGCTATCTGGCGATTGCCGGGGAGAAGGCCGTGGCGGCCAGTGGCAATACCACCGTGCTGCGCTTTTCCGGCATTGTGAACAAGCGTGACATCAAGGTGGGCAATGTGGTGTCTTCCAGTGATGTGGGCGATGCCCGCATCGAGCAGATCGTCAACGGGATCGCCAGCGAAGTGGCTTCGCGCACCGATGCCCAGCGCTTCTTCGCCGGGCTGATCAATTTCTGGTAGTCGTTGCACCGGCCCGCTTGCTGACATCCTGCTCAAAGCGGGCCGCGCCATTGGCACCGTCTCCGCTGCCCTGCCACTGGGTCATGTTTTCGCCGGAAAACATCTTGTTCAGCAAGGGTGACAGCTTCCTGCCAGTCGAACTCCACTTGTCATAGGCCATGCCATCCAGCCGGTAAGCGGCATTGGCCAGCACCTTGCCATTCTTTTTAAGCAGCAGGTTGATGTCGGTGATGTAGGGCCGCAATTCATCGGTGAACATGGGCGAGCCCCATTGCGTGAGCACGGTGTAATACAGCATGGCTTCGCAATCTGACGGCGCATTGCCGGGTGCATAAATGCGGCTTTCCACTTCGCGGTCGCGCAATTGCTTTTGCAATTCGGGAATGAAATCCGCCACGATCACATTGGCATTCAATTCGATGCAGATATTGCGCAGCTCATCATGCGGATGAGCCATGCCATTGGTACTGGTATTGGGTGCCATATTGGCAATCGATGTGACGGCGGTACTGGCCAATTGCACACCGGCCACCAGCGGTGAGGTAATCAGGCTGCAGGCACTTAAAGAAAGGGCCACAGGTGCAATAAGACAGCGCCACAGAACATTCACCTTGAAACTCACCGGACAATTGAAACAGAGCCACCCTAGCAGCAAAAAAAAATGCCCCGAAGGGCATTTACAGTCATTTACACCGGATTGACCGGTCTTACTTTTTCACGCCCAGTTCGCGCAGGCGTTCATCCAGATAACTGCCTGCCGTGTGGCGTTCCGACAGTACCACCTCCGGGCGCGGATGCAGGAACAGCGGCAGCGACACCCGGCTGCTGCGCGCGGCCTCTCCTTGCGGATTCACCACCCGGTGCCGGGTGGACGGGTAGTAGCCGCGTGATGCCTCTTGCAGCATGTCGCCGATATTGATGATGAGCATGCCAAAGTCACACGGCACGTCCACCCAGTTGCCTGTCTTGTCCTGCACTTGCAGGCCGGGTTCGCTGGCAGCAGGCAGGATGGTGAGCAGATTGATGTCGCCATGTGCGGCGGCACGCAATGCGCCGGGCGCTTCCTGCCCGGTCAGCGGCGGATAATGCAGCACCCGCAGCAGGGTTTGCTGGCTGTCGGCAATCATGCCGGACAGCGGTTCGCTGTAATGGGCTGCAATGTCGGCCGGGGTGTACTGCTCTACCCAGCCCAGCAGCTCGCGCGCCAGCGCATTGGTACTGGCATAGTAGCGGCGGGCATCATCGGCCAGCTGTGGCGGCACACGGCCCCAGGGGTAGATGTGGAAGTATTCCTTGATGTCCTTCAGGCTGGCGCCCTTGGCCGTTTCGGAAATGGCCGGGGAAAAATAACCGTCCTGCTTCTCTACGGAAAAAGCGTAATCGTGCTTTTGCGGGGTGCCGAAGAAGGCCAGCCAGTCGCTGTAGATCTTTTCCACCAGTTGCTGGTCGATGGGGTGGTTCACCAGCACGCCAAAACCGGTTTCGTGCAGGGAACGGGTGAATTGTTCGGCAGCATCGGCTGCGCGGTAGTCGACAATGCGGACGTTCATGGGAGGGTATCCTCGCGGAATGCGGCCGTCAGGCAAGATCGGGACGGACCGCGGCGGCGGATTCTACCCTTGCCGCCGTCGCAGGCAAAGCACAGCGCAGTGAACTCAGCGCAGGGCCACGTGGGGCGGGCCATCCGCTTGCGGCGTCAATACCACAAGGCAGGCTTCCGCCAGCATGGCCAGCCGCCAGAACAGATACGTGTCGGGCACAAAGGCCGTGACATGTTGCGCCATGACGCCACCCACCAGCCGGGCGGCGGCCTGCGGCCCATCACGACGCAATGCATCAAGCAAGGCAGCATCGAAACAGTCGGCGGACTGCTGTAGCAGCTGGCCATGGTGCAATTCACGCCAGCCGGCCGGGGCCTGCTGCCAGTGTTCCCATTCGGCGGCAAGGTGCTGGCGCTCTGCCTGCCCGACAGGCCTTGCTGTGCCGATCAACTGCCGGATTTCCTGCTGGCCGCACATGCCCATGGCAACACGGCCATTGTGCTGGATAGCCACCTTGCCACCGGCTTCCACCAGCGACAGCGGCTGGCTGGCGTGGGCATGCGCGCACACCATGGCCAGCAGCAGGCGGTCATGCGCGCCATCGCCCAGCCACAAGCAGAGCGGCTGGCGCTGGGCAAACACGCGGAACAACTGCTTGCGACAGTGCCAGTAGTCCTTGAGAAAGGCCTCGTCGATGTCCGGCAGCCAGCGCATGGACCACCAGATGCGGTTCCACCACGCCACCCGCGCCTGCGGGTCGATGGCATCGGCATCGGCCAGCGGGCCGTGGGCGAAGTCTTCCACCACCTCCAGCACCTCATCGCCCGGTAACAGGGTACGCAAGGCCTGGGCGGCTGAAGGGCCGGTCAGCAGCTGCACGGTGGACTGGGTCACACGCGCTGGTCCATGTCGAGGGCGGGCATGGCGCCTTCCACCGTTTGCGCCACCACGCGGGCGGGTACACCGGCTACCGTGGTGTGCGGCGGTACGTCTTCCAGCACCACGCTGCCTGCGCCCACTTTGGCACAGTCTCCCACGCGGATATTACCCAGCACGGCGGCACCGGCACCCAGCATCACGCCGTCGCCGATCTTGGGGTGACGATCGCCCCGCTCCTTGCCGGAACCACCCAGCGTCACGCCATGCAGGATGGACACGTTATTGCCGATGACGGCGGTTTCACCCACCACCAGCGCAGTGCCGTGATCAAGCATCACGCCCTGGCCGATACGCGCTGCCGGGTGGATATCCGCCCCGGTGACTTCGGAAATGCGGTTCTGCAGGAACAAGGCCAGGGTCTTGCGCTGCTGCTGCCACAGCCAGTGGGTGATGCGCTGGCTTTGCAGCGCATGAAAGCCCTTGAAATACAGCAAGGGGGTGGAATAGCTGTCACAGGCCGGGTCGCGCTCGAAACAGGCGCGGATGTCGGCCCGCACCGAGGCGCTGATCACCGGGTCGGATGCCAGTGCTTCACGGAACAGTTCCATCAGGGCGCGGGCGTCCATCACCGGGCTGGCCAGCTTGCTGGACAGGTGAAAGGCCAGCACGTCTTCCAGCGTGCTGTGCCGCAAAACCGTCATGTGCAGGAAGCTGGCCAGCAGTGGCTCGTCACGCGCGGCCTGTTCGGCTTCCTGCAAAATGGCGAGCCACAGGGCGTCGCCGGAATCTTGCTTCATGCTTGTTACTCCATTACCACGCGGCCCGGACCATGCCGGGCCGGTGCTTACAACAGGACCACGTCAAACTGTTCCTGGGTATAGGTGCTTTCCACCGACAGCGAAATCGGCTTGCCGATGAAGTCCACCAGCATGGCCAGGCTTTGCGATTCCTCGTCGAGGAACATGTCGATCACCGGCTGGGCCGCCAGGATGCGATAGCCCTTGGCATCGAACTGGCGTGCCTCGCGCACGATCTCGCGTTGCACCTCGTAACACACGGTCTGGGCGGTCTTGATTTCACCACGGCCCTGGCAGGTGGGGCAGGGTTCGCACAACACGTGTGCCAGGCTCTCGCGGGTGCGCTTGCGGGTGATTTCCACCAGCCCCAGGCTGGTAAAGCCGTTGAGGGTGACCCGGGTGCGGTCGCGCGCCAGTGCCTTGGCCACTTCACTCAATACCGCAGTCTGGTGCTCTTCATTGTCCATGTCGATGAAATCGACAATGATGATGCCGCCCAGATTACGCAGCCGCAGCTGGCGGGCAATGGCCTGGGTGGCTTCCAGATTGGTCTTGAAGATGGTTTCGTCGAAATTGCGGTTGCCGACAAAGCCGCCGGTGTTGACGTCGATGGTGGTCATCGCCTCGGTCTGGTCGATGATCAGGTAACCGCCAAACTTCAGGTTCACCCGCCGCGACAATGCCTTGTCGATTTCCGCCTCGATGGAAAACAGCTCGAACAGCGGGCGCTCACCGGAATAGCGCTCGATCTTGCGCACGGCAGACTGCACGTATTGCTCGGCAAATTCCACCATGCGGCTGTAGTTTTCGGTCGAGTCGACAATCACGTGCTCGGTGGTGTCGCTCACCATGTCGCGCAGCACGCGCACCGCCAGCGGCAGGTCTTCGTACAACAGGCTTTGCGCCGGCAGGTGCTGCGATTTGTGGCGGATGTCGGCCCACAGCTTGGACAGGTATTCGATGTCGGCCTGCAGCTCGGTATCAGTGGCGGTTTCCGCGCTGGTGCGGATGATGTAGCCACGCGGCGTGCTGGGCGGCAGCAACTTTTCCAGCCGCGCCTTCAGGCTGTGGCGTTCCGACTCGCTCTCGATCTTTTGCGAGATGCCGATGTGTTCTTCCTGCGGCAAATGCACCAGGAAACGCCCGGCCAGCGAGATTTGCGTGGACAGCCGCGCACCCTTGGTGCCGATCGGGTCCTTGATCACCTGTACCAGCACGGTCTGGCCTTCGAACAGCATTTTTTCGATGCGTTGCGGTTCGGTGGGGTGCTGGCGCTGTTCCAGTACATCGGCAATGTGCAGGAAAGCCGCGCGTTCCAAGCCAATTTCGATGAAAGCGCTCTGCATGCCGGGCAGCACGCGCTTGACCTGGCCCAGATAGATATTGCCGACAATGCCGCGGCTGGCGGCGCGTTCCACGTGCAGCTCCTGCACGATGGAGTCCTCCAGCACCGCCACGCGGGTTTCCTGCGGGGTGATGTTGACGAGGATTTGTTCCTTGGGGCGCTGGATGTCGCGCGGCAGCGGAATGGACTGATGCAGCATGGTCTTGTCTCCGCTCAAGGGAATGGGTGGCCGAACAGGCCCAGCAGTTCTGCGGTTTCAAACATCGGCAGGCCCATCACACCGGTATAGCTGCCGGCGATATGGTCGATGAACACCGCCGCCAGGCCCTGGATGCCATAGGCACCAGCCTTGTCAAACGGCTCGCCGCTGTCGATGTAACGCTGGATATCGCTGTCGCTCAGTGCACGGAAATGCACTTCGGTGATGCTGGTGCGCAGTTCTACACGCTCGTCCTGACGCACGGCCACGCTGGTGACCACCTGATGGCTGCGACCGGAAAAAGCCCGCAGCATGCGCGCAGCGTCGGCCGCATCGGCCGGCTTGCCGAAGATTTCGCCGTCCAGCACCACGGTGGTGTCGGCAGACAACAGCGGGCGCGAAGGCAAACCACATTTTTGCACCACGGCCCAGCCGGCAGCGGCTTTTTCACGCGCCAGGCGCTCGGTATAGGCTACGGCGTTTTCACCGGGCAGCACCGATTCGTCGATGTCGGCGTGGATGCGTTCCAGGTGCACGCCCAGCTGTTCCAGCAGTTCGCGACGACGCGGGCTGCCGGATGCCAGGTAAATTCGGGTATCGCTTGGGGTCATGATGTTGTCGCTGCCAGTGTTATCAATATTTATGAGCTGCAAGGGTAGCAGAGCGGCCCTTGGCCCACCATCTGCTGCGCCGCAAAATGTACCCGGCTACGTAGCTGCACCTACGCAAAACGCCCTGCATAAAGCAGGGCGTTTGCTGGTTCATGGCATGGTCAGACGAGGTCGGACTCAGGCCAGACGGCCGTGGCACTGCTTGTATTTTTTACCGCTGCCGCAGGGACAAGGGTCGTTGCGGCTCACGCGCAGGCCCTGCTCGGCCAGCGCTTCGGGCGACAAGGGATTGTCCTCTTCGTCCGCGGCACCCAGCGAAGAGCCCGGCTCGGCATGCTGCATTTCGTACTCGCCATGCTGATGCGGTTCGACCGCGTCAACGTCTTCCTGACCGCGAATCTGCACGGTCATCAGGACATTGACCACGCTGCGCTTGATACGCTCCAGCATGTCGGCAAACAGCTCAAACGCTTCGCGCTTGTATTCCTGCTTCGGGTTCTTCTGCGCATAGCCGCGCAGGTGAATGCCCTGACGCAGGTGGTCCATGGCGGCCAGATGTTCGCGCCAGTGGGTATCCAGCATCTGCAGCACCAGGCTGCGTTCGAACTGGCGCATCACCTGCTCGCCAGCCAGCTCCACCTTTGCCTGATAGGCATCGGCAGCCTGCTGGATGATGCGGGCCTTGATATCCGGAATGTCCAGCGTGGATTCGGCCTTGATCCAGTCGGCCACCGGGGCGGCCAGCTGGAATTCGGCTTCCAGTGTTTTCTCCAGACCGACCAGGTCCCACTGCTCTTCCATGGATTCCGGAGGCAGGTGCAGGTCTACCAGGTCGGACAGCACGCCTTCGCGCATATTGATCACCACCGCGCTGACGTCTTCATCCTGCAGGATGTCGTTACGCTGCTGGTAGATCACCTTGCGCTGGTCGTTGGCCACGTCATCGTATTCCAGCAATTGCTTGCGGATGTCGAAGTTACGGCCTTCCACCTTGCGCTGGGCATTTTCGATGGAGCGCGATACCCACGGGTGTTCGATGGCTTCGCCGTCCGGCATTTTCAGACGGTCCATGATGGCGGCCACGCGGTCGGAGGCAAAAATGCGCAGCAGCGGGTCTTCCAGGCTCAGGTAGAAGCGGGAGGAACCCGGGTCGCCCTGACGGCCGGAACGGCCACGCAGCTGGTTGTCGATACGGCGCGATTCATGACGCTCGGTACCGATGATGTGCAGGCCGCCGGCAGCCAGCACTGCGTCGTGGCGTTGCTTCCACTCGGCACGGATGGCTTCGATGCGGGCGTTCTGCTCGGCCTCGGACAGGCTGTCGTCCTTCTGTACCGCGCGGATTTCCGGTTCCGGGTTGCCACCCAGCACGATGTCGGTACCACGACCGGCCATATTGGTGGCCACGGTGATCACACCCGGACGACCGGCCTGCACCACGATGTCGGCTTCACGCGCATGTTCCTTGGCGTTCAGCACATTGTGCGGCAGCTTGGCCTGCTTGAGCAGCTCGGCAATCAGCTCGGAGTTTTCGATGCTGGTGGTACCCACCAGCACCGGCTGGCCACGCTCGTGGCAGTCCTTGATGTCGGCCAGGATGGCGTCGTACTTCTCGCGTGCCGAACGATACACCTTGTCCTGCGCGTCCTTGCGCTGCATCGGACGGTTGGTGGGGATCACCACCGTTTCCAGGCCGTAGATGCTCTGGAATTCGTAGGCTTCGGTATCGGCCGTACCGGTCATCCCGGACAGCTTGCCGTACAGGCGGAAGTAGTTCTGGAAGGTAATGGACGCCAGGGTCTGGTTTTCGCGGTTGATTTCCACGCCTTCCTTGGCTTCCACCGCCTGGTGCAGGCCTTCGGACCAACGGCGGCCAGCCATCAGGCGGCCGGTGAATTCATCCACGATCACCACTTCGCCATCCTGCACCACGTAGTGCTGGTCCAGATGGAAGAGCGAATGGGCGCGCAAGGCGGCCATCAGGTGGTGCATCAGGGTGATGTTGGTGGCGGAATACAGGCTGTCGCCTTCCTTCAGCATGCCCAGCTGTACCAGGATGTCTTCGCAATGCTCGTGACCGGCTTCGGACAGCAGCACGCTATGGGCTTTTTCATCCACCCAGTAGTCGCCCTCGCCGTCTTCGGTTTCCTGACGCTTGAGCAGCGGCGGTACCGCGTTCATGCGCTGGTACATGTCGATATTGTCTTCGGCCGGGCCGGAGATGATCAGCGGGGTACGCGCTTCGTCAATCAGGATGGAGTCCACTTCGTCGACCACGGCAAAGGCCAGCTTGCGCTGCACTTTTTCGCCGGTGGTGAACACCATGTTGTCGCGCAGGTAGTCAAAACCGAATTCGTTATTGGTACCGTAAGTGATGTCGCAGGCATAGGCAGCCTGTTTGTCGTCATGCGCCATCTGCGACAGGTTCACGCCCACGGTCAGGCCGAGGAAGTTGTACAGGCGACCCATGATGCCGGCGTCACGGCTGGCCAGGTAGTCGTTGACGGTGATGACATGCACGCCGTTGCCGGTCAGCGCATTCAGGTACACCGGCAGGGTGCCCACCAGGGTCTTGCCCTCACCGGTACGCATTTCGGCAATCTTGCCGTTGTGCAGCACCATGCCGCCAATCAGCTGCACGTCGAAGTGACGCATGCCCAGCACGCGGCGCGAGGCCTCGCGGCAGACGGCAAAGGCCTCCGGCAGGATACTGTCAAGCGTTGCGCCATCAGCGATGCGCTTCTTGAACTCGGCGGTTTTTCCCGCCAAAGCCTCGTCGGACAGCGCTTTCATGCCATCTTCGAGGGCATTGATGCGCGCCACTTCCTGACGATACTGCTTCAGCAGACGGTCGTTGCGGCTGCCAAATACTTTCTTGAGTAGCGAGGAAATCATGTATTCCAATCCAGAGGCCCGGACGGGCCGATAAAACAAAATAGGCGAAAGTGTAGCACATCCCGAGAACAAGGTTATGGGGGCGAGCTTGCGCTGAATCAAGCCATGTGGGCCAAACTTGTCGCCGCCATATGGCAGTCATGACAAGCTGTCATCGCAGCAATGACAAGCCAAAGCCCGGCATGGCAATGACGACGGATTTGCCAGTAAAGCCCAAACCCGCATAAAGACTGGCAAATGGCTGATTTCCCGCTATTTTTCTACCGAATCATGTCGTTACATAATCCATACAAAAAAATGTCAAATTTCATCAAAATTTTATGAGCGCCTTGTTATCATTCGTGCGCATTTGCAGAGCCAGTTTGATGTTTGCCCACGGCATGCCGTGCCATAACAAAAGATGGTGCTCATCTGATGAAGAAGCGGAACGGGGCCTGCACCGTGCCGCCAGGTTAACCACACCAATCGGAGAGGCCTGATGACTAGCGTTATCCGTCCGTTTATTCCCGCCACAGCCAAGCGGCTGCTGCCCAATCGCTGGGACTTGATTGCTTTCCCGCTGATCCTGGGTTTCCTGTTGTTTGCCACCACCGGCATTGAAGGAACCTGGGCCCCGATCAGCGCCTTGCAGACCGAACCCATTTCGCTGGATGCGGCCAATCTGCCCGAATACGCCTTGCGTACCACCTTGCGCATGCTGGCCGCCATGTTTGCGTCCATCGTGTTCACGCTGATCTACGGCACGCTAGCAGCAAAAAGCCGCCGCGCCGGCCAGTTGCTGGTGCCCATCCTGGACATCCTGCAATCGGTGCCGGTGCTGGGTTATATCTCGTTTTCCGTGACATTCTTCCTGGCGCTGTTCCCCGGCCGGGTGCTGGGCGCTGAATTTGCCGCCATTTTTGCGATTTTCACCTCGCAAGCCTGGAACATGACCTTCAGCTTTTACCAGTCGCTGCGCACCGTGCCCAACGACCTGAAAGAAGTGTCGCAAAACCTGCGCCTGTCCGGCTGGCAGAAGTTCTGGAAACTGGAAGTGCCCTTCTCCATGCCGGGCATGATCTGGAACATGATGATGTCCATGTCCGGCGGCTGGTTCTTCGTGGTGGCGTCCGAAGCCATCACCGTGGGCGACAAGACCGTCACCCTGCCGGGGGTGGGTTCCTATCTGGCCATGGCCATTGCGCAGAAAAACCTGACGGCGGTTGGCTGGGTGATTCTCACCATGACCGTGGTCATCATCATCTACGACCAGTTCCTGTTCCGCCCGCTGGTGGCCTGGGCCGACAAGTTCCGCCTGGAAGACACCATGTCGCAGGCGGCACCGGAATCCTGGGTGCTGAACCTGATCCAGCGCACCCGCGTCATCCAGCAGATCCTGCGTCCGTTTGGCAAGCTGCTGAAAAAGCTGGCGCGCCTGCGCCTGAACATCAGCCTGCCGCGTGCCATCCACACCGAATCCCACGCCGGCGTATCCCGCGGGCTGGATATCATATGGGGTGCCTTCATCACCCTGCTGGTAGGCTATGTCTGCTGGCGGCTGTACAGCTTCATCAGCAGTGAAGTGGGGCTGGGTGAAACCTTCAAGGTGGTTGGTCTGGGCTTCATCACCCTGATCCGCGTCACCTTGCTGATTGCGCTGGCCTCCGTCATCTGGGTGCCGCTGGGCGTGCTGATCGGCCTGCGCCCGCGCCTGGCCGAGATGATCCAGCCGGTTGCCCAATTCCTGGCAGCCTTCCCGGCCAACCTGCTGTTTCCGGTATTCGTGGTGTTCATTGTCCACTTCAAGCTGAACCCGGATATCTGGCTGTCGCCGCTGATCGTGCTGGGTACCCAGTGGTACATCCTGTTCAATGTGGTGGCCGGTGCCAGCGCCTTCCCCAATGACTTCCGCGAAGCGGCCACCAATTTCCACATCAAGGGCTGGCAATGGTGGCGGCAAGTGATGCTGCCGGGCATTTTCCCCTACTACATCACCGGGGCCATCACCGCTTCCGGCGGTGCCTGGAATGCCAGCATCGTGTCGGAAATGGTGTCCTGGGGCGATGACAAGCTGGCAGCCCACGGCCTGGGCGCGTATATCGCCCAAATGACCGCTGCTGGTGACTTTCCCAAGATTCTGCTCGGCATCTGCGTGATGTCGCTGTTTGTCGTGTTGTTCAACCGTCTGCTGTGGCGTCCGCTGTACGCCATTGCCGAAAACAAACTCCGTCTCAACTGACCAGGGGGAAAATCATGCACAACGAAACCACAACCCTGCGGCAGGAAATCTTCTCCCTCAAGCATGTCGACAAGGGCTATCACAAGGGTTGCGAAGACGATATCCAGGTGCTGGACGACGTCAACCTCACCTTGCATGAAGGCGAAATCGTCGGCCTCTTGGGCCGTTCCGGTTCGGGCAAGTCCACCTTGCTGCGTATCATTGCCGGGCTGATTCAGGCCAGCAGTGGCGAAGTGAACTACTGCGGCCAGCCGCTGACCGGCCCGGCCGAAGGCGTGGCCATGGTATTCCAGACCTTTGCCCTGTTCCCGTGGCTGACCGTGCTGCAAAACGTGGAAGCCGGGCTGGAAGCCCTGGGCGTGGAACCCAAAGAGCGCCGCCGCCGCGCACTGGCCGCCATCGACCTGATCGGCCTGGACGGTTTTGAAAACGCCTACCCGCGCGAATTGTCCGGCGGCATGCGCCAACGTGTGGGCTTTGCCCGTGGCCTGGTGGTGAACCCCACCCTGCTGCTGATGGATGAACCGTTCTCGGCGCTGGACGTGCTGACTGCCGAAACCCTGCGTACCGACCTGCTCGACCTGTGGAACCAGAAGCAGCTGCCGATCAAGTCCGTGCTGATCGTCACCCACAACATCGAGGAAGCGGTGTTCATGTGTGACCGCATCATGGTGCTGTCGTCCAATCCGGGCCGTGTGGTGGCGGAAATCAAGGTGCCGTTTGCCCATCCGCGCAACCGGCTGGACCCGGCATTCCGCAAGATGGTGGATGACATCTACGCGCTGATGACCCAGCGCCGCAGCGCCGACACCCTGCACAAGGTGCAGCTGGAAATCGGCAGTCCCTTGACCGAGGTGTCCACCAACCTGATGGCCGGCCTGATGGAAGCGCTGGCCGCCGCACCGTACAACGGCCGTGCCGACCTGCCGGAAATCGGCAGCAAGCTGCTGCTGGAAGTGGACGACCTGTTCCCGGTGGCCGAAACGCTGGAACACCTGGGCTTTGTCGAACTGCGCGACGGGGATATCGAACTGACCGCCGCTGGCAAGCTGTTTGCCGACTACGGCACACAGGAACGCAAGGTGCTGTTTGCCGAGCATCTGCTGCGTCATATTCCGCTGGCCGCCCGTATTCGCCGCGTGCTGCAGGAACGTCCGGGCCAACGCGCGCCGCGCCTGCGCTTTGAACAGGAGCTGGAAGACTCACTGAGTGACGGTGCCGCCGAGGAAACGCTGGATACCGTGATCAGCTGGGGCCGCTACGCGGAAATCTTCTCCTACAACGACCACAGCGAAACCTTCAGTCTGGAAGACATGGAGGGTGGGCAGTAAACAAGCCGAGTACTCAACACAAGGCCACATCTCACGATGTGGCCTTTTTTGTTTCCCACCTCAATACAAGCAACGCAGCCATATCATGACAATTAAATAATGAAGCCATACTCAACGGTATCAATGCATACCAACGCAGATCTTCCAGCAAGCACAAGTGTGTAAAGGAAACCCCCCTATGCAAGCTCGGAATTTTCCATTTGAAAATTCTGGAACAGCTACTAACAATAAAAGATCAAATACTGCACCAAAATTCAAGGCACGCCAGTGTATATCAAGGCTAGTTCACCCACTTCCCAGAAACAATAACAGCCAATTAAAAGAAATCCAAATAACAGCCAAAATCTTGCATGCCGTTTACTACGACTATTTTACAGGCAACACCAGCAAGCACAAAGGGTTAAACTGATGAAATCAACCATTATCCGCATACTATTTATTATCGGTTGCCTTTTTCAGGCACAAACCAGCCTGGCGTGTACCGGAACCTATAGCCAATACATCGCAACCCCTTTTTCGATCACCGTGCCTGGCCGTGATGCACCGCTCGTGACACCACTGACTCCATGGTACACATACACCACACCCATTTATTCCGGCTGTCCCACTACACAAGCCATCCAGATCGGCATGATTAGGCAAGCAGGTTATGATGTTGGCATTAATTACTACGACCCCTCAGATGGAATTAGCCATCCCATCCAAAAAATAACATCGCCGGCATTGGTTGGAATCGGCTTTATTGTAGCTGCGGGCTCATCCCCATCAGCATGGCAAACTTTAAGTTTATACGACTCGTCAGGAATAGCAAATTACAATGGCTTTGTCACAACATCTTCAAATGGAATTATTACTGCCTCTGTCAAAATTCGCCTTATACGCTACTCCCCATTACAAAATACAAACTCTTTTACCATCATCAGTGGTCAACCAATTATTACATTTCCATGGAAGTATGCAACCTGGTCTTCATGGGACAGAACAATGTCTACTACTTTTCGAACAAGTGCAACCGGCACCTTCACCAATAGCTTATTTCAAACATGCAGCGTACTGACCCCCAATTTACAAGTTAACCTGCCCTCCATAGAGGGAAACAAACTTAACGCCATTGGAGCCACTGCCGGTGACACGCCATTCAATTTATCGCTCAATTGCCCTAGCGGAGTTAATTTGTACATTACCATGACTGATAAAACCAATCCGGGACAGACCAGCAATATTATCAATTTAACCAGCGACTCCACTGCCAAGGGTGTTGGCATACAGATTAAAAAAAATGGCCAGACCATTTCGATGGGGCCTGATTCCAGTGCAGCAGGCAATACCAATCAGTTCTGGGCGGGGAGTATTAATGGCGTGGCAACCATTCCTCTCAGTGCCAATTACATCCGGACAGATACCGTCTCCGGCGGCAGTGTCAAAGCCACCACCACGTTTACCTTGTCTTATCAATGATGAACAAGGAAAGATATCAGCCGTACTGTGTATATTTATTTACCTTCTGAGGTTGCCTGGCCCAAAGCGGGTAGCAGATTCAGGAAAACGGGCCTACCGATTGGCAACCGTATCAGACAAGAAATGACGGACAAGAATAGTAAAGCCGCAGCTTGAGGGCATCAGTTATAATAGTGCCTATCATTTGAGCCCAGAAGCCCCATGTCAGAACGCCAGTTTGAAGATATCGCCCGTGGTGACAGCACGCTGCGCCAGCTCACGCGTGAGGCCAATGCGCTGATGGCGCTGGACCAGGTATTCCGCAGCCAGTTGCCGCCGCAGCTGGCCGAGGCCTGCCGCGCTGTGCGCATTCGCGATGGCGAGCTGGTGGTGTTTGCCAATAACGGCATTGTCGCTGCCCGCTTGCGCATGATGGGCAACAGCTTGCTGGCCCCGCTGGAGGCGCGCGGCTACAGCGCCAGCAAGGTGCGTATCAAGGTGGACATCCACCTGACGCCACCGCCACCGCCACCCAAGCGCATCGGTATCAGCCAGCAGGCGCTGGCCGAAATTGAAGCCGGAGCCCGGCAAGTAAGCAATCCGCTGGTCAGCGCGGCGCTGGCACGGCTGATTGCCCATCACAAATCCTGCTCCTGAGCCCTGCTCCAGCATGAAAAAAGGCCGTATACCAGCTGGTATGCGGCCTGTTGCATTCAGATTGTCCGGTCGAGGTCAGATCACATAGTCTTGCTGGCCGGAGGCATCTTTCAGGAATACCGCCAGCTTGCGCGGGGTGACATAAACGGTGTCGCCCGGCACGATGCCCAGCGCGCGGAAACGCTCCTTGCTGACTGCGGCCTCGATGGTCTGGCCATCGGTTTGCTGCAACTCCACCCGCACCACCGGCCCGACAGCATGAATGTGCTCGACCCGGCCTTGCGCCAATGCACCTTCGGCCTGCAGGCTGAGGTCCAGATCATGTGGGCGTACATAGGCCACGGCAGCGTCGCCGTCGGCATCCTGATGCTGGCTCAGTGCCTGCTCGTAATTGCCGATGGTGAGCTGACCGGCATCCACCCGGCCGTGGAACAGGTTCACATCGCCCAGGAACTGCGTGACGAAAGGCGTGGCCGGATGTTCGTAGATATCATCCGGACGGCCCACTTGCTCGATATGACCGTGATCCATCACCACCACGCGGTCGGACACTTCCAGTGCTTCTTCCTGATCGTGGGTCACAAACACGCTGGTGATGTGCATGTCGTTGTGCAGGTCGCGCAGCCAGCGGCGCAAGTCCTTGCGCACCTTGGCATCCAGCGCACCAAAGGGTTCATCCAGTAGCAGCACCTTGGGTTCCACCGCCAGTGAGCGGGCCAGGGCGATGCGCTGGCGCTGGCCGCCGGACAACTGGCCGGGATAGGCATCGGCCAGCCAGTCCAGCTGCACCATCTTCAGCAACTTCATCACCCGCTCGCGGATTTCCTCTTGTGACGGGCGTTCGCGGCGCGGCTTCACCGACAGGCCGAAGGCCACGTTGTCGAATACCGTCATATGGCGGAACAGCGCGTAATGCTGGAACACGAAGCCCACCTGACGCTCGGCCACATGGGTATTGGTGGCGTCGGTTCCGCCAAACAGCACCTGGCCGGCATCCGGCTTTTCCAGCCCGGCAATGATGCGCAGCAAGGTGGTCTTGCCGCAGCCGGACGGCCCCAGCAACGCCAGCAGCTCACCGGAAGCGACATCAAGACTGACATTGTCCAGCGCGGTGAACTGGCCAAACTGTTTGCGGATATTGCGGATTTCAATGCTCATCGTGGTTCTCCGGCCGCCGCCTGTGGCAGCGGTTCACATCATTCGGTTCAGGGCTGTGCCGCCTGGGCTTGCATGCGGGCTTCGGCAGTACGCAGGGTGGAGGCCTGTTGCTGGCGGTGCAGCCGCCATTCCACCAGCGACTTCACCAGCAGGGTCACCAGCGCCAGCAAGGCCAGCAGCGAGGCGCAGGCAAAAGCACCAACAAAGTTGTATTCGTTGTAAAGGATTTCCACATGCAGCGGGATGGTGTTGGTTTCGCCACGAATATGGCCGGACACCACGCTGACCGCGCCAAATTCGCCCATGGCGCGGGCATTGGTGAGGATGACCCCGTACAGCAGACCCCACTTGATATTGGGCAGGGTCACCTTGCGGAAGGTCTGCCAGCCGCTGGCCCCCAGCACGATGGCTGCCTGTTCTTCATCCGCCCCTTGCGACTGCATCAGCGGAATCAGCTCGCGGGCAACAAAGGGGAAGGTGACGAATACCGTGGCCAGCACAATGCCCGGCACGGCAAAAATCACCTGCAGACCGTGGTCCTGCAGCCAGCCGCCCACCACCGTATTGGCACCGAACAGCAGGATGAACATCAGCCCCGCCACCACCGGCGACACGGCAAACGGCAGGTCGATCAGCGTGGTGAGCAGGCTTTTGCCGCGGAATTCAAAGCGTGCAATCGCCCAGGCCGCCGCCACACCAAACACCAGGTTGAGCGGCACCGCGATGGCGGCGGAAATCAGTGTCAGCTTGATGGCGGACAGTGCTTCCGGCTCCACCAGCGCAGTCAGGTACAGCTGCCAGCCCTTGTGCAACGCTTCCCAGAACACGCCAATCAGGGGCAGCAGCAAGAACAGGAACAAAAATACCAGCGCCACGGCAGTCAGGACATAGCGTACCGGGCGGCTTTCAGTCGTCAGAGTGGCCATGTTTACCCCTTAACGCGCACCGTGGCGGCGTGCGGCCCACCACTGGATCAGGTTGATCAACAACAGGAAGACAAAGGAAATGCCCAGCATCACCAGTGCCACCGCGGTAGCGCCTTGCTGGTCGAACTGGTCCAGCTTGGAGACGATGATCAGCGGGGCGATTTCCGACACCATCGGAATATTGCCAGCAATGAAAATGACCGAGCCGTATTCACCAGTGGCACGGGCAAAGGCCATGGTGCCACCGGTAATCAGCGAGGGCAGCGTGGCCGGGAAAATCACCCGGCGGAAAATGTCCCAGCGGCTGGCACCCAGGCAGGTGGCGGCTTCTTCCAGTTCCTTTTCCAGGTCTTCCAGTACCGGCTGTACGGTTCGCACCACAAAGGGCAGGCCGATGAAGGTGAGCGCCACGATGATGCCCAGCGGGGTGAACGCCACCTTGATGCCCAGCGGAGCCAGAAACTGGCCGATCCAGCCATTGGGCGCATACAGCGTGGTCAGCGCGATACCGGCCACTGCGGTAGGCAGGGCAAAGGGCAGGTCCACCAGCGCATCCACCAGCCGCTTGCCGGGGAAGGGGTAGCGCACCAGCACCCAGGCCACCAGAAAGCCGAATACCAGGTTGATGAGGGCGGACAGACCGGCCGTGGCAAAGGACAGCCGGATGGATGCCATGACCCGCGGGCTACCCACCGCAGCGGCGAAACCGTCCCAGCCCATGCCGACGGTGGAATACACCAGCGCGGCAAAAGGCAGCAGCACGATCAGCGCCAGCCAGAACAAAGTAATGCCGAAGCTGAGCCGGAAACCCGGCAGCACGCTATGGCGCAGATTGAGGATATTGCTCACAGACACTCCGCTTAACGCTTGCTGTAGATCTGGTCAAACACGCCGCCATCGGCAAAGTGCTTTTGATTGACCGCCGCCCAGGAACCGAACACGCTTTGCACGGTAAAGGTTTTCACATAGGGAAACTGGGCATCGAATTTCTGCGCCACGGCCTTGTCCTGCGGACGCAGATAGTTTTGTGCGGCAATGGTCTGGCCTTCGGTACTCCACAGGAAGCGCAGATAGTCTTCCGCCTGTTTGCGGCTACCTTTCTTGTCCACCACCTTGTCGACAATGGCCACCGGGTTTTCCGCCAGCACCGACAGCGGCGGGTAGACGATTTCAAAGCTGCCACGGCCGAATTCGCGGGCAATCAGCTCGGCTTCGTTCTCGAAGGTCACCAGCACATCGCCGATCTGGCGCTGCATGAAGGTGGTGGTGGCGGCACGGCCACCGCCATCCAGCACCGGTACGTTCTTGAAGATGCCCGTCACCAGTGCGCGCGCCTTGGCTTCGCTGCCGCCCGGCTGCTTCAGCCCGGCACCCCAGGCCGCCAGATAGGTATAGCGGCCATTGCCGGAGGTTTTCGGATTGGGGATGATCACCTGCACACCCGGCTTGGCCAGGTCATTCCAGTCGTGCACCTTGTGCGGATTGCCTTTGCGCACCAGGAACACTGTGGTGGAAGTAAACGGCACCGATGCATTGGGCAGTCGGCTGGACCAGTTGGCCGGAATCAGGCCGCGCGTGGCCAGCAGGTCGATGTCCGAGGCCTGGTTCATGGTGATGACATCCGCCGCCAGGCCATTGGCCACCGACAAGGCCTGCTTGCTGGAACCGCCGTGCGACTGCTGGATGGTGACGGTTTCCCCGGTCTTCGCCTTGTAGGCTTTCTGGAAGGCCGGGTTGTAGTCCTTGTAGAAATCGCGCATCACGTCGTAAGACACATTCAGCAAGCTGGCATCAGCCAGAACATGAGCGGATAGCAAAGCTGCCAGAACACCGGCAAACGCGCGCAATTTCATGATGGACTCCAGAATGGTGAGGTTGCATCATGCTAACCCGACAGCTTTATTCGATTTAATAATATTATTACCTACACTTATACAAAATTAATCTATCAATCCTGTGGCGGGTGACAAGCAAGTTTCCACTCGGCCATGCTGGCTATCCGGAAACCAACACAGCCCGCTAGCGCAGAATGGCGCCATCACAGCGCCAGGCCTTGCTGAATGGTGCTCAGTGCCGGCTCTGGCGCGCTGGCGTGGTAATTGCATGGTATGCCAGGGCGACGTTCGGGTATGCTGATGCGCGCAAGCGGTTTGAGTACTGGGCAGGCTGGCGGCCACCCCAGTCCTGAAACCGTTTCTTTTTCAGGACCTGTCATGACCACACTCACCCCGCATCACCTGCGCCGTGAACTGAACGAAGAGGCGCATGCCCGGCCCTATGCCGCCATTCCCTCGCCTGCCCGGCTGACCTCGCTCAGCCTGTATTACGACTTTGACGACGCACCACAACGTGCGGCACTGGCCGACCTGGCCCAGCGCATGGGCCTGCCTGCGCCCCTGCCCGGCCAGGCTTATTACTCGGCCAGCGCAGGCGACTTGCTGGTGCGCTGGTCCTTGCATGCCGAATTTGCCCGTTACACCTTTATTGTCAGTGGCGATTGCAACGACCCGTTCGACCGCACCCCGCTGGACCGCATTCCTTCAGCCTGGCTGCGCGAGCTGCCCGGCGTGGTGCTGGTGGCACTGCACGCGGTACTGTTGCCGGCCGAGCGGGAAACCGAGCTGGCCGACATGTCCAGCCGCTGGTTTGGCGGCCGCGAGCTGATTGGGGCCGAAATCGGCGATGGCAACGGCGCGGCCTATACCGACCTGCGACTGCATCCAGATGCCCGTCTGGCCGAAGGCTTCTCCCGTTATGTGGTGGTGGACCGCGCCATGGGCCCCAACCAGTCCGGCCGCATGCTGCAACGGCTGTTCGAGCTGGAAACCTACCGCATGCTCACCTTGCTGGCGCTGCCCATTGCCAAGAAGCAAATGCGCGATCTGGACAATCTGGGCATCGCGCTGCGTGCCATCACCGAACGCATGGCCAGTGGCGAGGGCAATGGCTCGGACGCTCAACTGCTATCCGAGCTCACCGGCCTTGCCACCCGGGTGGAACAGCTGATTTCGGAAAGCCAGTACCGTTTTTCCGCCTCACAGGCTTACTACCGCCTGGTGGAAGCCCGCATTGGCGAATTGCGCGAACAGCGCATCTCCGGCATGCAGCCCTTCCGTGAATTCATGGAACGGCGGCTGTCCCCGGCCATGAACACCTGCGACACCGTGCTGCGGCGGCAAGACCGCATCACCGCCCGCCTGCAACGCACCACTGCGCTGCTGCGTACCCGGGTGGAAGTGCTGCATGAAGAACAGAACCGCGCCTTGCTGGCCAGCATGGACCGCCGCGCCGCCCTGCAACTGCGCTTGCAGGAAACGGTGGAAGGCCTGTCGGTGGGGGTGCTGACCTATTACATGGTGAGCCTGCTGCACCACCTGCTGGCTGCGGTGGAGTCCGTCGGCATTCATCTGAATGTGGAGCTGCTCACCGGCATCGCCATTCCGCTGGTGGCACTGGTGGTGTGGTTCAGCATGCACAAGCTGAAAGCCTCGCTGGGAAGCGGGCACGATTGAAGCCTGTCGGCCCGCCACCATCAGGCGGGCCGATTTGTCAGGATACGCCGGGCCGCAACCCGTCCTTCCGGCCCAAGCAAGCCATTGTTTGACAATTATGATTGTCATTACACAGGCATTCCCGGAAAATCCCCGGTCTTTAACAGGGTCAGTGCCGTTTAGCCAGCACACACCTTCAAGCAAACCGGCAAATCAACATTCCAACAGGCTCAGCCTCACCCCCGCACGGATTCACGCCATGACTCACCAGAACCAGAAGCTAAAACCCGTCCTGACCGGCTTTATTGCCATTGTTGTCGTCCTGCTGCTTGCCCTTGGCGGCATCACGCTGTTCAGCCTGCAACGCATAGACCAGAGCGCCCATTACGAGCAGGACGTCACCAATGCATTGGTGCAGCACATGACGGACGTGCGCTACCACGTGGTGCAGATCCAGCAGTTTCTGACCGATGTCAGCGCCACCGGCGACGCCGATGGCTACAAGGACGCGGAAGAGCACTACCAGGCCCTGCAGAAAAACCTGCCGGCCATGATCAGCCTCGATCCGCAGCTCAGCAGCCAGGTTAATGGCATGCAACAGTCGCTGGACCAGTTTTACGCGGTGGGCAAGCGCATGGCCAAGGCCTATATCGATGGCGGACGGGAAGCGGGCAATGTGCTGATGAAGGAAAAAGGCAGCGGCTTTGATGACCGCGCCGAAGCACTGACCAAACAGGTTGAAGCCCTGAACGAGCACATCCATAAGGCCGATGACGCAGCTTATGCCGCCATGAACAAGACGGCGAATGACTTGCGCAACATGATGCTGGGCCTGACCGCCATGCTGGTGGTGGTGGTGGTGCTGGGCGGTGTGCTGTTGTACCGCCGCGTGTTTGGCGTACTGGGCGGCGAACCCGCCCTTGCCATGGAAGTGGCCAACCGTATTGCCAGCGGCGACCTGAGCCAGCGCATCGAGCTGTCGTCTGCCAGCCAGGGCAGCCTGATGGACAGCCTGTCCACCATGCAACGCCAGCTGCGCAATATCACCAGCAATATCCGCACCCTGTCTGGCGAACTGGACAGCAGCGCCGACAGCATGAGCAGCGCCGCGCACAATCTGCAGCAAAGCAGCACGGTACAAAGCGAATCTACCCGCTCGATGAGCGTGTCGGTGGAGGAAGTGCTGCAAAGCATCCAGCAACTGGGCAGCCAGAGCGACGACGTCGGCCACGAAGCCCGCAATGCCGGCGCCATGGTGAGCGATTGCGAACAGCTGATCCATGCCACCGCCAGCGACATCAGCCACATTGCCGAGCGCATCAGCAGTGCCGCCAGCGCGATTGACGATCTGGACAAGCAGACCGACGCCATTGCCTCCATTACGCGCACCATTCATGACATTGCCGACCAGACCAATCTGCTGGCGCTCAATGCCGCGATTGAAGCGGCACGCGCCGGGGAAATGGGCCGTGGCTTTGCCGTGGTGGCCGATGAAGTGCGCAAGCTGGCCGAGCGTACCGGCGTGGCCACGGTGGAAATTTCCGGTCAGATCGACACCATCCGCCAGGGTATGGGCAGTGTGGTGGGGGTGATGCAAAGCAGTGTGGATGCGTCCAATCACGGGGTGGAACAAACCCACAAGGCACGCGAAGCCATCAGCGGCATCCGCCAGAATACCGATCAGATCGCCCAGCACATCCAGGGCATCAGCCTGGCCTTGCATGAGCAGCAAACCGCCATGACCGACATGGCCCAGCGTATCGAAGTGGTGGCCAACATGACCGAGGCCAACCAGGCCACGGTGGAAGCTTCCGCCGCCGCGTCCGACCAGCTGAGCAGCCATGCCAAGGCGCTGCATGCCGCCGTTGGTGTGTTCCGCTCCTGATCAGCAGCCGTAAAAAAACCGCATCCTGCAAAGGATGCGGCTGAATCCACAGCCGGAAACTGACCCGTACCGGCTGCTTCCACCCAATCTGTTATCGGCTCAGGACTGCACCGCCTCGCGCACTTGCTCCAGCCCGGTCGGGTCGTCCAGCGTGGTCAGGTCACCCGGGTCACGCCCCTCGGCCAATGCCTGGATGGAGCGACGCAGCACCTTGCCGGAACGGGTCTTGGGCAGCTGGTTGACGAAATAAACCCGTGCCGGATTGGCAATGGCCCCCAGCTGGGATGCCACCTTGGCAATCACTTCTTTTTCCAGTGCGGCTTTCTTTTCCGGGTCTTTCAACACCGACGGGTCGCGCAGCACGGCAAAGGCCTGCGGCACCTGCCCCTTCAGCGTGTCATGCACGCCCACCACCGCCACCTCGGCAATGGCGGAGTGACCGGACACGGCTTCTTCGATTTCCCGCGTACCCAGGCGGTGGCCAGCGACGTTGATCACGTCATCGGTGCGGCCAAGAATGGTGAAGTAACCGTCGGCATCACGGATGCCCCAGTCGAAGGAGGAGTACACCTTGCGGTCCTGGAACAGGCTGAAATAGGTGTTCACAAAACGCTCGTCCTGCCCCCACACCGTGCTCATGCAGCCCGGCGGCAGCGGCGGAATCACCGCAATCACGCCCTTCTCGCCGGCTGGCACTTCCTCGCCGGTAGCCTCGTCCAGCAGCTTCACGTTATAGCCATACACCGGTAAGCCGGGGCTGCCCAGCTTGGTGGGCAGGGCTTCCACGCCATTGCACACGGTCAGCATCGGCCAGCCGGTTTCGGTCTGCCAGTAGTTGTCCAGCACCGGGATTTTCAGTTCTTCGGAAATCCAGCTGGCGGTGGGCTCGTCCAGCGGCTCACCGGCCATGAACAAAGCCCGCAGGCTGGACAGATCGTATTTGTGCAGCCATTCCGGATCCTGCTTTTTCAGCACACGGATGGCGGTGGGGGCGGAAAACATCACCGTGGCGCGGTATTTTTCCACCAGCTGCCACCAGATGCCCGGATCGGGACGAATCGGCAGGCCTTCGTACACCAGCGTGGCCATGCCACAGATCAACGGGGCGTACACGATGTAGGAATGGCCCACCACCCAGCCGATGTCCGAGGTGGAGAAGAAGGTTTCCCCCGGCTTGCCGCCGTAGATGTATTCCATGCTGGACGCCAGCGCCACGGCATAGCCGCCGGTGTCGCGCTGCACACCCTTGGGTTTGCCGGTGGTGCCGGAGGTATACAGGATGTAGCTGGGATGGTTGGACTCCACCCACACCACCTCGGCGCGGTCGTCCTGATGCTGCTGACGCAGGGTGGCGTAATCCAGATCGCGCCCCGGCTTCATCATCGGCGCTTCGGCAAGGCCACGGTTGACCAGAATCACCTTGGCCGGGGCGGCGGCACCTGCCAGCTCCATGGCCTCGTCCACCAGCGGCTTGTAGGCAATCACCTTGCCACCGCGCATGCCGGCATCGGCAGTTACCAAGAGCTTGGGTGCCGCGTCTTCGATGCGGGTGGCCAGGCTGGCCGAGGCAAAGCCGCCAAACACCACCGAGTGAATCGCACCCAGCCGCACCGTGGCCAGCATGGCAAACACGGCTTCGGGAATCATCGGCATGTAGATCAGTACCCGGTCGCCCTTGCCCACGCCCTGTGCCTGCATGATGGCGGCAAAGCGGCTGACTTCTTCGTGCAGCTGGCGATAGGTGTAGGTGATTTCGGCACCGGTTTCGCTGGAGACATGAATCAGCGCGGCCTGGTCAGGCCGGGTTTCCAGGTGGCGGTCTACCGCGTTGTAACAGAGGTTGGTCTCGCCACCGGCAAACCATTGGCGAAACGGTGGATTGTCGTATTGCAGCACCTGCGTACAGGGCTTGTGCCAGTGAATCCGCTGTGCCTCGGCACCCCAGAAGACATCTGGCTGCTCGATGGAACGGCGGTGGAATTCTTGATAGGCGCTCATGCAGTCTCCCGAGGATGTAGGCTAGTTCATTGTTTTATTTATCAACCAAGCGGTTGCTAGATTAACAAAATAAGCCCTTTGCCTCACAGGGTCAAGCCTGATCACAGCCAAAGCCATCCGCGCAAGCTGGCCGGTGGGCCCAAAGCAACAACCCTGGCCCTGCAATTACCGTAACTTCACTTGCAACAAGTAATTACCAATTGATGCGTATTTGATTAGCGATAAAGCAAAATTCATGGTGTCGTAACCGAATCATCATGCGGGAATTTTAGACTGCCGCCAGTCACTTCTTGCCGAGACACACCATGCCGCTAGACAGCACGCCCCAGCCCGCACACACCGCCACGATGGCTGGTCATCTGTTGCAAACGCCGCCAACCGTGAGCCCTTCTGACAATAACTACCACGTACTGGAGCTGTTCTCGCAGGACGAATCACTGGCCAACATTCCGGTGGTGGAACAGCAGCGCGCGGTCGGCATCATCAACCGCAATACCTTCATGAGCACGCTGGCACGGCCCTTCCACCGCGAAATTTTCGGCCGCAAGCCCTGCACCTCGTTCATGAATGCCAGCCCGCTGATCGTGGACTACCTCACCCCCATCACCGAGCTGTCCTTCATGGCGCTGGAAGCAGACCGCAAGGTACTGTCCGACGGTTTCCTGATCAATCTGGACAATGCTTATGCCGGCATGGGCCAAGGGGTGTCGCTGATGCAGGCGCTGGCCGACCAGCAGGCGGAAAAGCACCGTCAGATGATGGAGAGCATCAACTACGCCAGCGTGATCCAGCAGTCTTTCCTGCAAAGTTCGCGCCGCGACATGGCCGCCGCGCTGGACGACTACTTCATGGTATGGGCCCCGCGCGACATCGTTGGCGGCGACTATTACTACTTCGTCAAACGGCCAGACGGTTTCTTTGTGGCGGTCATCGACTGCACCGGCCATGGCGTGCCGGGTGCCTTCATGACGCTGATCATGGCCTCTACGCTCAAACAAGTACTGAGCAGCCACGACCTGCACAACCCGGCCGCCCTGCTGCGCGCCATCAACCAGCAGGTCAAGCAGTCGCTGGGCCAGCTCACCCCGGAAGAAGCCGGCCTTGCCGATCACCCGGAGCTGAACTCGGACGACGGCATGGACGGTGCCTTCTGCTGGTTCGACAACGCCAGCCGCACCCTCACCTACGCCTCGGCCAAGACGCCGCTGTTTGTACTGCAGCCGGGTAAGGACGAAGTGGACACACTGGACGGCAACAAGAAGGGCGTGGGCTATGTCGGCACCCCGCTGGACTATCACTGGGACAACCATCAGGTGCAATTGCCGCCGGGCAGCCGGCTGTATATCAGCACCGACGGCATCATCGACCAGATCGGCGGCCCCAAGCGCATCTGCTTTGGCAAAAAGCGGCTGAAGGAAAACATCCTCAAGCACGCTGGCAAGCCGATGCAGCAACAACAAAAACTGCTGATCGACGCCTTCCTCAAGTGGCAGGGCGAGAACAGCCGCCGCGACGACGTCAGCCTGTTCGGCGTCCACCTGGCCTGACCCATCAACATTGCAAGTGAGCACAGCATGAGCCTGACCGACTTTCACCGATTCAAGGAACTGGCCCGCCAGGAAAACGTGGTGTTTTTCTATACCGGCTACTTCTCGCAAAGCATTGTCACTGCCATGGGCGATTCGCTGCGCCTGCGGCTGGCCAGCCTGGATGCCAGCCAGACCGCCCGCCGCAAGCTGTTTTCCGTCTTCGTGGAAATGGCACAAAACGTGGTGCATTACTCTGCCGACCATCTGAGCGCCAGTGCTGCTGACGACCACGAAATCCGCATGGGCTCGTTGTGGGTGGGCGAAACCGACGGCCAGTTTTACGTGGTCTGCGCCAACCCCATCACCCCGGAAGGGGTGGAGCACATCCGCGCCAAGCTGGAACCGCTGCGCACCATGACCAATGAAGAAATCAAGGCACGCTACAAGGAAAAGCTGCGCGCGGAAGGCGAAGCCGGCAGCAAGGGCGCCGGCCTTGGTTTTCTTACCGTGGCCCGTGACTCCAGCAATCCCATCGAATTTGATTTTGTTGAAGAAAACGACGGCAAACCCTTCACCACCTTCTACCTCAAAGCCACCATTTAAAAGCAGCCATCATGCAAAACCTGTATATCGCGCCCACTTCGTCCACCCCGGAAGTGAATTTCCAGTTTGACCGCCACCAGTTGAGCCTGCGCGGCGAGAGCTATCCGGAAAATGCCCACGCCTTCTTCGGCCCCATCATGCAGGCCATCAATGCCTACCTGCCCACCCTGCAATCCACCCAGGTCACGGTGGACGTGCAGCTGGCCTACTTCAACAGTTCCAGCACCAAGGTACTGCTGGAATTGTTCAGCCTGTTCAATGACGCAGCAGTGGCAGGCAATTACGTCACCCTCAACTGGCACTACATCGAGGACGACGAAACCATTCTGGAATTCGGCCAGGAAGTGGCGGATGACTTCACCGCGCTGGATTTCCACCCCTGCGCACTGGTGGAATAAGCCCCTGTCCGACAATATCCATCTGGCGGCTGACTGGATACGGCAGCAGGTTTTGGGGTAATCTGGCTGACTACCCCGTCGAGATCTGATTCAGGACATCCGCCATGAATGTGAAGGACTACATGCAGCGCGTCGGCCAGGCGGCGCGCAAAGCCAGCCGCGCCATTGCCAAGGCCGATACCCGCCAGAAAAACCAGGCACTCAATGCCATGGCCGATGCCATCGTGCGTGACAGCGCCAAATTGTTGGCGGCCAACCGGCAAGACCTGGACGCTGCCCGCGCCGCCGGGCTGGACGCCGCCTTCATCGACCGTCTGGCCCTGTCTGACGCCACCGTGGCCAGCATGGCCGAAGGCCTGCGCCAGATCGCCGCCCTGCCGGACCCGGTGGGTGAAATGGACGATTTCTGCTACCGCCCTTCCGGTATCCAGCTGGGCAAGATGCGTGTGCCGCTGGGCGTGGTGGGCATCATTTACGAAGCCCGCCCCAATGTCACCGCCGATGCCGCCGGCCTGTGCCTGAAATCCGGCAATGCCACCATCCTGCGTGGCGGCTCGGAAGCCTTCCACAGCAACCAGGCCATTGCCGCCTGTGTCAGCGAAGGCCTGCGGGTGGCCGGTCTGCCCGCCGAAGTGGTGCAGGTGGTGGAAACCACTGACCGCGCCGCCGTGGGCGAGTTGATCACCATGCAGCAATATGTCGACGTGATTGTGCCGCGTGGCGGCAAGAGCCTGATTGCCCGCATCAGTGCCGAAGCCCGTGTGCCGGTGATCAAGCATCTGGATGGCAATTGTCATGTCTACATCGACGACACCGCCAATCCGGACAAGGCCTTCAACATCGCGATGAATGCCAAGACCCAGCGCTATGCACCGTGCAACACCATGGAAACCCTGCTGGTGCACACCGCGTTTGCCGAATTCATCCTGCCGCGCCTGGCTGAGGCCTACTGGGAAAAGGGCGTGGAACTGCGTGGCTGCGAACGCACCCGCGCCATCCTGGGCGACAAGGTACTGACCGCGACGGAAGAGGACTGGTTTACCGAATACTCCGCCCCGATTCTGGCCATCAAGGTGGTGAAGGATCTGGACGAAGCCATCGAGCACATCAACCACTATGGCAGTCATCACACCGATGCCATCGTCAGCGAAGACTACGGCCGCGCCCGTCGCTTCCTGCGCGAAGTGGATTCCTCCAGCGTGATGGTGAACGCCAGCACCCGCTTTGCCGATGGCTTCGAATATGGCCTGGGTGCGGAAATCGGCATCTCCACCGACAAGATCCACGCCCGTGGCCCGGTAGGACTGGAAGGCCTCACCAGCCAGAAATGGGTAGTACTGGGTGACGGTCAGGTGCGCGGCTAAGCCGGACTGACGGTTGGCCCCCTCTCGCTTTCCGAAAGGAAAGCGAGGCTCCCTTGCAGGGCAAGGGCGGGGGGATTGGGATCAGATGGTTAAGGCTGTGAAATCAAATACTTATTCGAAAGGACCGGCTTTGCCGGGTCCAGTGCAATCGTATCAAATTACGTTGTCTGCAGCCTGAGAAAACCGGCCCCGGCCGGTTTTTTTGTGCCTGTCACATGCACCGGCAGCGGCAATTTCCCCACAGGCAGTCCGGGGACCAGGACAAAATCCGGCCACCGCTTGCCAGCCCGCAACGGCTTCTCTAGTGTAGGAAAACTTGGCAGACCGGGGGGTCATCATGCTGCAATGGCTGCTTGCCACGCTTCATCTGCTGGCGCTGGGCTGCGGCCTGGGTGCCATCGCCGCACGCGGGCGGAATCTGGCTGATCAGCCCGATGCCCCGGCCTGGCAGCGCAGCCTGCGCGCCAATAACTGGTGGCGTCTGGCACTATGCCTGTGGCTGGCAAGCGGCCTGCCCATGCTGGGCCAGCACCCGGAGCAGCTGTGGATGACTGGCAGGCTGCCGCCAGTGGCCCTAGCCAAGCTATTAGGCTGCCTGCTGCTGTTCATGCAGGAATGGCGCAGCCTGTCCCTGCTGCACCAATGCCGCGAACGACTGGAAAGGGGCCGCTTGCCAGCAGATGAGCTGCGCAGTCGGCTATACCGCGCCAGCCGCCGGCAACTGGCCTTGCTGCTGCTGTTGCTGCTGTTGTCCACCGCCTGGCATACCGGGCTGTTCAACACTCCTTAACATCTGCCCGCCCGGAGGGTGGAACCAGCCCCCAGGCACAGCACTCCATCCGTTTTTATTGTCGGGAAATCAACCCATGCCACCACAGACCCTGTCCCGCATCCTGCCTGTCCTGGCCTGCCTTGGCATTTTTTCCGCCAGCTTCAGCGCGCAGGCAGAAAGCACCTTGCAATTACAGTCCGCCAAAGCCCCGGCAGAAATTGCCGAATGCTTGCAGCAGGGCATGCGCCGGCTGAAGATTCCCGACGATTATGTAAAACGGGACACCGCCAGTGACGGTGCCGCCGCCGTCCGTCTGCTCAATCCGGTCAGCAACAACACCAGCCTGCAAGTCAGCATCACACCGCAAGCATCGGGAAGTCAGGTGCAGGTGGACCAGAACGGCATCCCGCTCACCCCGCCCTGGCAACGGATGATCAAACGCTGCGCCGAATGAACACACAGGCTATCCCAGGTCTGCCATGACAACCCAGCCGTCCTGCCGGATGGCTGTGGATAATATAAAAAACTGCTGAAGATCAGTGGATAGCCTGAATAGTTTCTGCACAAGCTGTGGATAAATTGTGTTTTTATGCAGATTTGCGTGACAAGCCCCACCACTGACGACGTAACACGCTGTGTACAAAGCGTAAGGAAACACCTGTACCGGTGGATACTGTGCACAGCCTGTGGATGTTTCTGTGGATAACATCCACATGACAAACGCCTGTACAAGGGGCAAGATTCCCGTTTTGCCCTCCCCCTTTCACCGCCATGTCCTTGTTCCCGCTGCCCTGTGGCGACCATCTGCTGCACGGCGATCAACTGCATTGCGCGCAACCACGCACCCACCTGCTGTTGCTGCACGGCGCAGGCAATGGTCAGCGCGCGCCTTTTCAGCCCCTGCGCCAGACCTTGCAACAACAAGGCATTGCCAGCACCGCCTTTGATTTTGTCGGCCATGGCGACACCGGCGGCAGCCTGACCGGCTCCAGCCTGGCACACCGGGTCAGCCAGACTCATGCAGTGCTGGCGGCCAGCGGGCTGCACGGCATGAGTCTGGCCTTGCTGGGCAGCAGCATGGGTGCTTATATCGCCATCCGGCTGCTGGACGACATTCAATGCAGCCACCTGATCCTGCAAGTGCCCGGCGCTTACACGCCAGATGCCTTTGCCGTCCCATTCGGCCCAGCGTTCAGCGCCGTGCTGCGCCAGCAGGACAGCTGGCTGGATAGCGATGCCTGGGACAGGCTGGCTGGTTTTCGCGGCCATCTGCTGCTGGTGGAGGCAGAACATGATGCCGTGATTCCCCGCGCGCTGAGCCAGCGGCTGCATGACAGCGCCAGTCAGGCCAAAAGCCGCAGCCGCTTGCTGATTGACGGTGCCAGCCACCTGCTGGCTGCCCACTGGCAAGCCCATCCGGACGCCGCCCGGCGCTATCAGCAGCACATTGCCCGCTTCCTGCTGCAGGACTGAAGCCGCCGCAAGCAGCGCGCCATGCCGCCAATCATAAAAATTTCATGACTTAACCATTACACTGGGGCTGACTGTCATCTATCAGGTTGCCTGCCATGCCCAGCACTACCCATCCTCAATATGAAAACGGACTTGCCGCCGGCAAGGCCAGACGTGAACACTGCCCGCGCACCCGGCAGGCAGAATGCGTACTCAGCCCCAGCCGCGATGTGCTGGCCATGCTGCGCCAGAGTTCGGCGGACCGCGTACCCGGACTGATTGGCCTGCGCTACCAGCGCATGCAGGCCTCCCCGTTTGCCTTTTTCCGCGGCATGGCCATGATCCAGGCCGCGGACCTGGCCGCCGGCCCTGACAGCGGCATCCACCTGCAAGTATGTGGCGATGCCCATCTGATGAATTACGGTTTTTTTGCCTCGCCGGAACGCCAGCTGATGTTCGACATCAACGATTTCGACGAAACCCATCACGGCCCCTGGGAGTGGGACCTGAAACGCCTCGCGGTCAGCGTGGTGCTGGCCGCCCGCCAGCGCGGCTTTGGCACCGTCAGCGGCGCACAGGCGGTTTATCAGTTGGTGGGCACCTACCGCCGCCGCATGCAGGACTACGCCCGCATCAGCCAGCTGGAGTTGTGGTACAGCAAGGTGGGTTTCGAACAATTGCTGGAACGCTCACCCAGCGACGCGGTGCGCCAGCAATTGCTCAAGCTGGCGGACAAGGCCAGAAACCAGACACAGGAGAAGCTGCTACCCAAGATGACGGTGCTGGACAATGGCAATCTGCGTCTGCTGGACAATCCGCCAGTCATTTTCCACATGCAGCAGCAAGACCAGGTATGGGGCAATGACGAACACTGGCTGGGCGAAGGGCAGGCTCACGACCTGCTGCGTCCCATGCTGGCCGCCTACCGTACAACGCTGAAGGAAGATCGCCAGACGCTGCTGGACCGCTTCCGGCTGGTGGACGCGGCCTTCAAGGTGGTGGGTGTGGGCAGTGTCGGGACACGCTGCCTGGTGATGCTGCTGCAGGACAACTACGACCAGCCGCTGTTCTTGCAACTGAAAGAAGCGCGCCGCTCGGTGCTGGAGCCCTACACCGCGGCCTGCGTGCATGGCCATCAGGGCAAGCGGGTGGTATTTGGCCAACGACTGATGCAGGCCGCCAGCGATGTGTTTCTGGGCTGGACGAGCGGGCCGGGTGAACGGCACTTCTATGTGCGCCAGCTGCGCGACATGAAGGCCGCACCGTCACTGGAGTCATTCGCCAGCGCGGACAGCCTGGCTGCCTTTGGTCAGGCCTGCGCCTGGGCACTGGCCAGGGCGCATGCCAAATCCAGCGGCCGCGCGGCCGAACTGGCCGGCTATATCGGCCAGTCGGACAAATTCGACCAGGCCATTGCCAGCTATGCCACCGCTTATGCGGATCAGGTAGAACGTGACTTTGCGGTTTTCACTGCCGCCCTAGCAAAACAGGAGCTATAAACAAAAGAGTTGAAAAAACGACACAAGCGTTTGCCGGATTGGGGTTTTCAGCAGTTATTTTCCCCGGCGAACACGGTTTAGTATTAAAAATGCCACGGTATACTTTTAATGCCGATTGCAAAAGCGGACTCACTGCATCACCCCTCACCGTCCTTTGCCTGAATAACAAGCTGCGCTGCCTGACTTGGTAGTCTGGGAAAGCGCAGCAATAAATAGGGCCATGACGGTGTTTGACAAAACCAATACAGCCAACCGGGAAGACAACCGTGCGAGTCAATACCCGCCTCATCATCATCGTTGCAGCCAGCCTTTTTGCCCTGATCGCGCTGGCGGCATCGTCCCTGTACATCACGCGCAGCACGCTGCAGAGTGAAAAACGCGAGCAGATCACCATGCTGTTGCGCATGGCGGAAAACACGCTGGACTACTATGCCAAGCAGGAAGCCAGCGGCAAGCTGAGCCTCCAGCAGGCGCAAGACCAGGCACGCAAGACGCTCAAGGCACTGAAGGTGGATGACATTTACTTCTTTGCCCGCGACAAGGATAACCGGCTGGTGCTTCATCCCAAGGCGGAGCGCGAAGGCAAGGTGGACATGGGCAGCACCGTACCCGACGGCCGCACCACGGTAGCGGTGTATGACGAAGCGCTGCAAAAGGACCACTACGGCATCGTCACCATTCTCACCTCGCGCGGGGCCAACAAAGAGCAATTGCCCAAGCTCAATGGCGTGGTGCGCTTCGACCCATGGGGCTGGACGGTTGGCACCGGCTTCTTCATCGACGACATTGATGCCCTGTTCTGGAAGCAAGGCACGGTGCTGCTGGTGCTCAGCGCCGTGGCCGTGGTGACGCTGATTCTGCTGGGTGCCGCCATGTCGCGCAGCATCGTGCGCTCGCTGGGTGGTGAGCCGGCCTATGCCGCGCAGGTGGTGCGCCATATTGCCCAGGGCGACCTGACCGAGCGGATCGAGGTCAATGGCCCGCCGGAAAGCCTGTTGGCCGCCATGCAGGAAATGCAGCAAAAGCTGAGGGAAATGATCAGCCAGATCCGCCAGTCCACCGATGACATCGGCCATGCCGGCCAGCAGTTGTCGGAACAAATGCAGAAAGTGGACGAGGTATCCGGCATTGCCAGCAACTCCACGGCATCCGCAGCGGCCTCCATCGAACAGCTGTCAGTCAGCATTGATCACGTCAAGGACAATGCCGGCGGTTCGGAAGAAGGGGCCCGTCGTTCCAGCCAGCTGGCGCGCGAAGGCGAAGTGGTGGCCAAGGAAGCGGCCAGCGGTATCCAGTCCATTGCCACCCAGGTGGGCGATGTCAGCGACATGGTGGGCAGCCTGGCCGAACGCACCCGCAATATCAGCGGCATTGCCGAAACCATTCGCGACATTGCCAACCAGACCAACCTCCTGGCGCTGAATGCCGCCATCGAAGCGGCACGCGCCGGGGAAATGGGCCGCGGTTTTGCCGTGGTGGCCGACGAAGTGCGCAAACTGGCCGAGCGTACCGCGACTGCCACTGATGAAATCACCCACATCGTCCAGGCGGTGGTCAACGAAACCGGCACGGTAGCTGGCCGCATGGAAGAAATCCGCCCGGCAGTGCAACTGGGGGTAGGCAAGGCCAACCAGGCGGCAGAAACGCTGGACACCATCAGCCAGCAGGCCCATGCCGCACTGGAAAGCCTGCACGCCGTGGTCAGCGCCATGACCGAACAAAGCCAGGCCGGTGCCAATATTGCCGTCAGCGTGGAACAGGTGGCCGGGGTGGTGGAGGAAACCCAGTCCTCGGTACAACTGGCGGTGGAAGCCATGCACAACATCGACAACCATGCACGGCAACTGAACGCTTCGGTATCCCGCTTCCGGCTGTGACGCGGCAAACCCGCCCCATGGCAAGCGGATGCCAGCCTGCTGGCCAGGGGGTTTGAAGATACAGGGCTGAACCTGGCATTGCAGGGATGATTCGGGAAGGCTGGTTGTCAGCACGGCCTTCCCGTTTCATTCCCACCACGCCGCCCTTGGCTGATATCTCAGCGCTGCACTGCTCCGCAGGCTTGATGAATTTGTGATCACACGATAGCACCACCCCATGTGTGCCGAGCAAACAGCCCAAGACCGCGACAGGCCCCGGCATCATCCAGCCTTCCTGGCAAAGCCTTTACCTGAACACTCTTCCCGATAGATTCCCATCCATCCGCTCTTGCGCGGCCAGAATGCCGCGCATTCCACACCAAACACGTGCTGCCATTTGTGATCATACTGTGGCCTGCCACATACAACAGCCTTGTATTTGGGCCACATCCGATCAACAAGGCGACGCCACGCTTGCCCTCCCCCCTGCCGGTGGCATAATGCCCACAGGGCCAAGCCCGCAAAATCAAAAAAATGCATGACAGACAGACAGGCAGATAGATAAAACAATCGAGAACGCTCCAAGGGAGACCTGCATGTCCCAACTCTCCATCACGGCCGCTCAGGCCGAATGGTTGACGCAACAAAACGTCCGCGACGTAGAACTGGCCTTTGCCGACGTCAGCGGCTTCCCGCGTGGCAAGACCCTGCCCGCTCAGGCGCTGATCAAAGGCCAGGAATTGCGTATTGCCCGCGCCGTGGCCATCCAGACTTGCGTGGGCGAATTCCCCGATTACCGTTTTTACGGCGAGAACGATCCGGACGTGGTACTGCGCCCGGACTTTGCCACCCTGCGCCCGGTACCCTGGGCCAAAACCCCGCGCGCGCTGGTGGTGTGCGACAACATCGACCATGACGGCAGCCTGTCGCCGCTGGCCCCGCGCTCGGCACTGAAAAACATCCTGGCCCGCTATCAGGCGCGCGGCTGGACCCCGGTGGTGGCACCGGAGCTGGAGTTCTACATTTTCGCCGCCCATGCCGACGCCAATCAGCCCTACCAGGCACCGGCGCTGCGCACCGGCCGGCGTGAAAGCGGCTTCGATGCCTTCAGCTTTTCCACGCTGAACGATCTGGAAGGCTTCTTCGACGACCTGTATCGCGCCTGTGAACAGCTGGGCATCGACACCGATACCTATGTCCATGAAATGGGCCCCAGCCAGTTCGAGATCAACCTCAAGCACGGCAATGCGCTGGAACTGGCCGACCAGACCTTCCTGTTCAAGTACGCGCTGAAGGAAATCGGCTATCAGCACGGGCTGAACGTGGTGTGCATGGCCAAACCGCTGTCCGGTCAGCCCGGCAGTTCCATGCACCTGCACCAGAGCGTGGTGGATGGCCAGGGCAACAATGTGTTCAGCCTGGCAGATGGCGAAGCCAGCCCGGACTTCTTCCACTACATTGGCGGCCTGCAGCAATATCTGCCGCACCTGATGCCGCTGTTCTGCCCCAGCCCCAACTCCTTCCGTCGCTTCGTCAAGGGTCTGGCCGCGCCGGTCAATGTCAGCTGGGGCGTGGACAACCGTTCGGTGGGCATCCGTGTGCCGGTATCCGGCCCGGCCGCGCGCCGCGTGGAAAACCGCCTGCCCGGCTGCGATGCCAACCCCTATCTGTCGCTGGCCGCCAGCCTGGGCGCCGGCTTGTTGGGTGTGGAAGAAAAGCGCAGCCCGAGTGAGGCCGCCATCGGTAATGTCTTCAACAACGACGATGCCGCCACCCTGCCCAACACCCTGGATGCCGCCTGCGCCCTGATGGCCGGGCACGACACCGCCAAGCGGCTGTTCGGTCAGGAATTCACCGATGCCTATCTGGCAGTGAAGGACATCGAGCTGAGCCACTATCACAACCAGATCACCGCCTGGGAGCGCCAGTACCTGACCACGCTGGCCTGATCCTCCGTCAGCCTGCCAAGCTGCCAGCCGCCCTGTTGCGACTGGCAGCTTTTTTGTTGCCAACCGCGCTGGATTGACCCTGCCGAACGCCTGAGCCACCATGCTGCTGTCCTGTCCGGACCAGACTGCCAACCCCGCCCCCGAGGAATGACATGCGTTTTACCGCCCTGCTCTTGTTGCTGGTGCCGCTGTGCGCACTGGCCGATACCGCAGCACCGGAAGCGGCCAGCGGCTTTCAAACCCGCCCTGCCGTTTACAGCCGCCACAGCATGGTCAGCACGGCCAATCCCTACGCCAGTGCAGCCGCACGCGATATCTTGCGCCGTGGCGGCAGTGCCATTGACGCAGCCATCGCCGCACAACTGGTGCTGGGGCTGACCGAGCCACAATCCTCCGGCATTGGCGGTGGTGCTTTCATGCTGTATTTCGATGGCCGCAAGCTCACCAGCTTTGACGGCAGGGAAACCGCCCCCGCCACTGCCGAGGCAAACCTGTTCCTGCAAAAAAACGGCCAGCCGATGGATTTTTACCGCGCAGTAGTAGGTGGCCGTTCGGTTGGCGTGCCCGGTGTGGTGGCCATGCTGAAACTGGCGCACCAGCGCGGCGGCAAGCTCGCCTGGGCCAGTCTGTTCCAGCCTGCCATTGCGCTGGCACGCAACGGTTTTGCCATGTCACCGCGCCTGCACACCTTGCTGGGTTCGGAACGCTTCTTGCAGCAAGACCCGCAGGCGCGGGCTTATTTTTATCAGGCTGATGGCAGTCCGTTGCCGGTTGGCTCCCGGCTGAAAAACCCGGACTATGCCACCACGCTGGAGCTGCTGGCGAAGCAAGGCCCGGCAGCGTTTTATCAAGGAGAGATCAGCCGGGCCATCATCGATGCGGTCAACCATCACCCGGTCAACCCCGGCCGCATGCTGGCGGCCGATCTGGCCGCTTACCAGGCCATCGAACGCAAACCGCTGTGTGGCCCGTATCGCAGCTGGCAGGTATGCGGCATGGATGCACCCAGCTCTGGCGGGGTTGCCGTCTTGCAGATGCTGGGCGTGTTGCAGCGCTTACCGCTGTCTTCCATGTCTCCCACCGGCAGCAACACCATCCACCTGTTTGCCGAGGCAAACAAGCTGGCTTTTGCCGACCGCAACCGCTATCTGGCCGACCCTGGCTTTGTCAGCGTGCCCAGCCAGGCCCTGATTGCAACGGACTACCTGCAACAGCGCAGCCAGCTTATCAACCCGTCCCGCAGCATGGGACGCGCCACGGCGGGCGAGCCTTCCGGCATCCGGCTCAGCCGTTACGGCCGGGACAACGCTCCCGAACTGCCCTGCACCTCGCATCTGAACATTGTGGATGGTGCCGGGCGGGTGGTCAGCATGACCACCTCCATCGAAGACCAGTTTGGCAGCCGGCTGATGGTGAAGGGCTTTTTGCTGAACAACCAGCTCACCGATTTTTCTTTCCGTCCGGATGAAGACGGCACGCCGGTTGCCAACCGGGTGGAAGCACGCAAGCGCCCGCGCAGCAGCATGTCGCCCACTGTGGTGTTTGATGCCCGCGGGCAATTCCTGCTAGCCACCGGTTCACCGGGTGGCAGCCAGATCATCGGCTATGTCGGCCAGACGCTATTGGGCCTGCTGGACTGGAAACTGGACCCGCAGCAAGCGGTCAGCCTGCCGCACTACGGCAACCGCAATGGGGATACCGAACTGGAAAGCGGACGCGGTCTGGATGCACAGGCCAGTACCTTGCAAGCCATGGGGCATGTGGTGCGTCAGGTGGAGATGACCAGTGGCCTGTCGGCCATCGTCAAAACCCCGCGTGGCTATGTCGGCGGGGCCGATCCGCGCCGGGAAGGCGTGGTGCTGGGTGATTAGACGGCTGGCCGCGCTCAGCGACGGCTGGCCTGCAGGCGCTGGGCCAGTTCGGCAATGGCGCTGTCCCGGTCCAGTGGCGGCATGCTTTGCTGCTGGGTGGCGCTGATCCACTTTTCCACTTGCGACCGATCTCCACGTGCCGCCTTGAGCAACAGGCCAAAAGCCTGACCGGTGCTGTGTTCCAGCGGCTCCACCGGGCGTGACTGGGTATGGGCTGCATAAATGCGGCTGTCCACAGCCCGGCCCTGCTTGTTGCGTTTGCCGGTGTGACGCAACCACAGCAGCAACAGGATGATGCTCAACAGGCTTAGCAGGACGAAAGTCAGCATGACGTAGAAATTTCCCCTGAAAAAGAATGAAATTCGCAACATCAGTCGGTGTCGACTTATGTGCTTATTTTAATATTTGTGATAGATCAACTGCCTGCCAATTAGTTCGAGAGACGCCAGTCTGCTCCCGAGTATGCTAAAACCAAACACAAGATGCTGTCGCCACCCATGCCGACATCATGGCATGCCTTGCGTACAGTACAGGCCAGCGCAGCTGGTTTACCGCCGGTATAGAAGAGGAGTATGCCATGTATCAACATATCGTGATTGCCGTAGATGGCAGCAAGACGGCAGAAAAAGCACTGGATGAAGCAATCCGCATTGCAAAAATAGCCAAATCGTCGATATCGCTGGTACATGTCGCCAGCTTGCGCGACATGGCGATTGAAGGCGTGGGCGCGCTGGATACCCACCAGTTGCACGATCTGGCTTTCAGGCAGGCGCGCGAGCTGCTGGAGAAAGCAGAAAAGCGCATCATCAACGAAGGCATTGGCCGGGTGGAATGCCATATTGCGGAAAGCTGGGAGGGCGGCAAGGATATGGCCGAATCACTGATCCGCTTTGCCGACAGCCGCCATGCCGAACTCATCGTCATCGGCACGCATGGCCGTACCGGCCTCGCGCATCTGCTGCTGGGCAGCTTTGCCGAAAACGTGATGCGCAAGACACATTGTCCCTTGCTGGTTGTACGCGGCAGCGAGGACTGACACAGCGTTTTTCATCCCACCGCACCACAACGCCACAGGCAAGGTGGCGGGTGCCATCCGCAGCGGCCCACGCCCCTGCGGATTTTCTTTGCCGGTTCAGAACAGCGGACGCGCCAGCACAAAGAATTCCTTGTTGCCATCGGCACCGGTAATCGGGCTGTCAAACCAGCGCTCCACCTTCCAGTCCAGCTCGTCCAGGCAATCGGTGATCTTGTCCTGCACACCGGCAAACAGGCTTTCATCGCGGACGATGCCGCCATGCCCCAAGGCTCCGCGCCCCACCTCGAACTGGGGTTTCACCAGGCCAAGCAGGCAGCCGTTCTCGCCCAGCAAGGGCAAGGCAGACGGCAGGATCAGGGTGAGCGAGATAAAGGACACATCGCACACCATCAGGTCGAAGGGCAAACCGTCATTGGCCTGCAACAGGCGCTGGCGGTCCAGCTCACGTGCATTCACCCCTTCAAAGCAACGCACGCGCGGGTCATCCCACAGGCGCGGATGCAGCTGGTCGTGCCCTACATCCACGCCAACCACATAAGCGGCACCGGCCTGCAGCACACAGTCGGTAAACCCGCCGGTGGACTGGCCCACATCCAGCACCCGCCAGCCATGGATATCCAGCCCGGCTTCCTGCAGGGCGGCATCCAGCTTCTGTCCGCCGCGAGAGACAAAGCGGTCGGACGGGTCCGGCCGCACTTCCAGCGGCGTCCCCGCCGGAAACTTGCTGCTGGCCTTGCTGATGACCTGCCCGTTCAGGCTGACCCGGCCGGATTCCAGCAGGTGTTGGGCCGCGGTGCGCGAAGTGGCAAGTCCTTGTTCCACCAACAGAAGATCTACCCGCTTCATCCCGTTTTCCTTGCTTGCATTTCAAAAGGCGACAGGGTGGCCAGTCCGCTGCGGCCTGTCAAGCCTCACGCCGGTGCAAGGCCGTACTGCAAGTCGGCTTGGTGCCTTGCCGTGCTTGGTGCGATGATGTGCGCATTGCCATAAGGAGCACCGCCATGGACACACATCAACTGGATGCCGCCGAAGTACGCGTACTGGGTGCCTTGGTCGAAAAACAGGCCCTGACGCCAGACAGCTACCCCCTGACGCTCAACAGCCTGTCATCCGCCTGCAATCAGCTCACCAGCCGTGAGCCGGTGATGCAGCTGTCGGATGCCGACCTGAGCCGGGCGCTGGACAGCTTGCAGACCAGAAAACTGATTGCCGAGCGCCTGCCCGCCGGCAGCCGGGTGGCCAAGTACGAACACCGGCTGAACTATGAATGGAATATCGACGGCGCCAGACTGGCCGCCCTGGCCCTCTTGATGCTGCGCGGCCCGCAGACCAGCGCCGAAATCCGCACCCGCGCCGGACGGGTATATGGCTTTGCCAGCGTGGAAGAAGTGGAAACCGCGCTGGAAGCCCTGGCCGACAAATACCCGCCGCTGGTGCAAAAGCTGGCGCGGCAACCGGGCGAGCGCGAAGCGCGCTGGTGCCATTTGCTGAGTGGAGAACCGGTGCTGGCCGAAACGGTCAGCAGCGCGGTGATTGATGTCGGCCTGACCGGCCGCGTGGCGGCACTGGAAGCCGAAGTGACGGCACTCAAGGCGCGCCTGCAACAGCTGGAACAAAGCCTGGGCGAATGACAACCAGCCTTACCATGAACAAGCCCCGCCACGGCATCAGCCGCTGCGGGGCTTTTTTCTGTCTGGCCGGTATGGCTTACCTGGGCTCGAAAATGGCGTAGGTCTTGCGGGCGGGCTCCAGCACTTCCCACTCGCCTTCGAAACCGGCGGGAATGACAAAGTGATCGCCAGCATACAGCTCGACACTGTCCCCTTGCAGGTCGGTTAGGCGGACATAGCCTTCCAGCAAGGTACAGAATTCGTGTTCGTGGTATTTCACGCGCCAGCGTCCGCAGCCGCCACTCCAGATACCGGCGTGAAACTGGCCGCTGGGGTCGGAATAGTGGTTTTCTACCGTCTGGGCGCATTCACCTTCCAGCTGCCGGTCTGCCGGGGCGTTGAATTGTTCAACCCGCACCGGGTTGCGCTGAAACACGATGATGTCACTGGCCTTGCCCATGTCTTTCGCTCCATTGAGAAATTATTTGATCAAATTTCTCACAAAGCGGACGCTGGCGCAATTGTCGCCACGCACCAGTCTGGTGAAACGACGGATCACAACAGGGCAGCGTGCTCAGGCACCAGGTGGCCCTTCATTGAGGCGCAGTTCCCAGTAGCCGACATCCAGCCAGCGTTCCGCCTTCCAGCCAACCTGGTGGAATGTCGCCACCTGCTGAAAACCCAGACTCTGGTGCAGGGCAATGCTGCCGGGGTTGGGCAGGGCAATGCCCGCAATGGCCAGGTGCAGCCCCAGGCTGCGCAAATGCTGCAACAGGCTGCGGTACAGGCGCCCGCCCAGGCCCTGGCCACGGGCCTCGGGAGCAAAGTACACCGAGGTTTCCACGGCATAACGGTAAGCAGGACGCACCCGCCAGCGGGTGGCATAGGCGTAGCCCAGCAACTCGCCATGCAGTTCCACCACCAGCCAGGGCAGCCCGTACTCTTCCACCTTGGCCAGCCGTGCCACCATGTCCTCCACCGTCACCACTTCTTCCTCGAAACTGATGGTGCTATCCAGCACATAGGGGTTGTAGATGGCAGCCATGGCCGCGGCATCTGCAGGTGTGGCGGGGCGGATCAGGATGTCACGACTCATGGCAAGGCTTTCGGGCTGACGGGGGTCTGCATGGCTTGCAAGAATCACGCCAGTCATGGCTACACCTGCCATTCCGGGAAGTACTGCTGGCGCAGGCGGCTCACATAGTCCACCAGATTGGGATACTGGCTGACCACCTGCCGACTGGGGGTGTCACCCAGCGTGGCCAGCTGGGCCGAGGCGACAAAGGCAAAAACCGTGGCATCCAGCCAGCTGGGGGTCGCGCCAAGCATGTAGGGCTTGTCTGCCAGCAGGGTGGACAAGCTGGCGATATCCAGTTGCAGCAGGCGCTGGCGTTCCGCCGGGCTGAAACGCCCCAGGCCCTGGCCGTGCAGATTGCCGCGTACCTTGCGCCGGATCATGCGGATGACCATGCCGCGCAGCAAGAATGGCACACGCTGGAAAAACACCCCCGGGCCGCGGGCAAACACCGCGTCATCCAGCCAGCGTTCATGCACCACACACCAGTACAGATGGTCGCTGCACAGGCACTCCACGCTCCAGGCCACGGCCTTGTCGGCATCGGACAGGCCGGCATCCAGCGAGATGCCATGCTTGCTGGCCAGATAGAGGCGGATCAGGGTGGAGTCCGGCACCTGCGCACCGGCGTCGTCGATATAAGGCAGCTTGCCCTTGGGCGCTGTGCGCATGCTGCCGCGCTGCTTGCGGTAAGGCAGGCCGGAGAGCTTGAGCAGCATCTCGGCCTTGATGACAAAGGGGCTGGGGTCGGGCAGGCCGAATGCTGGTCCGAAGGTGTAAAGCGTGATCATGCAAGCTTCTCCACAGGGCGGGAATCGCCCAGACTAGCACCGCCGCCCGCCGATGACGATGGCTTTAATCCATCAGTTGCTGATACAGGTACACCAGCACCCGCGCCAGTTCCGCTGCGGTCTGCTCCTGACCGGCATTGCCGGTATGGCCACCGGCATCGGTTTCCATCAACATGGCCGGATGCCCCAGCGCCTGCATCTGCGCCACCATCTTGCGCGCATGGCCGGGGTGTACGCGGTCGTCGCGCGTGCTGGTGGTGAACAAGGGCAGTGGGTAGCGCGCAGCGGCTTGCAGCTGGTGATAGGGAGAATAGGCCTGCAAGGCTGCTGCCTGTTGCGGGTCTGCCGGGTCGCCGTATTCGTCTATCCAGCTGGCACCGGCCAGCAGCTCGGTATAGCGCAGCATGTCCAGCAGCGGCACCTCGCACACCACGGCCTTGAACAATTCGGGCCGACGTACCATGCAGGCAGCCACCAGCAGGCCGCCATTGCTGCCGCCTTCTATGCCCAGCTTGTCCGGGCTGGTCAGGCCGCTGCCAATCAAGGCCTCGGCCACGCTGCAGAAGTCATCAAACGATACCGGGCGCTTGATGCCCTGCGCGGCCTGATGCCAGCCGGGGCCGAATTCCCCGCCACCACGAATGCAGGCCAGCACGAAGGCTCCGCCCTTTTCCAGCCAGTGTGCGCCGAAGTTTTCCACGTAGTAGGGCATCATCGGCACTTCAAAACCGCCATAGCCGTACAACAGCGTCGGGGTTTGGCCATCAAGTACCGTATCGCGGGCGCGCACCACAAAATAGGGAATGTCCACGCCATCGGACGCGGTGGCCCAGCACTGCTCGGCCATAAAGCGGCTGGCGTCAAACGCAGCAGGCTGCTGGCGCAGGCAGTCCTGCTCGCCGGTGGCCACATTCAGCCGGTACAGGCCGGTGGGCGTGAGGAAGTCGCTGAAGCTGTAGCACAGCACATCGCTGTTCCAGGGCTGGTCGGCAAATTCGATGACGCCGCTGTCGGGCACCGGCAGGCTGCGGGCATGCCAGCTGCCATCCTGCCAGTCGAAAGCCAGCAGACGACTGCGCACATTGTCGATCAGGTTCACCACCACGCTGCTGCGGGTGGTTTCCACCGACTCCACCGCCAGTCTGGCTGCCGGGGCCACCAGTTGCTGAATGCGGCCTTCATCACCCAGCAAGCATGTCAGTGGCACCGCCAGCAGACTGCCGGCGGCATGGGTTTTGTCCTGCCAGCACCAGTCTTCCGCCAGTTTGACGATGAACTGGCCATGCAGATAGGCCTCGATATCGGCCTTGGGCGGCAAAGGCAGCGGGTGGGTCTGCAAGGCAGCGTCGATCAGGTGGTAAGTCTTGCTGTAAAAGCCGTCCGCTGCTTCGATCAGGTCCAGCCAGCCATCCGGCCCGTCCAGATAACGCCAGGCGGCCACCATCATGGCCTCCTGGTCGGCCACAAACAGCTGCTGCCATTGGTGCTGACCATCCACACCCCGCTCTACCAGCCACACTTCGCGCGGATAGCCGGAACGGCTCAGTGGTGCGCCCTTCCAGCCGGGGCACACCAGCACGCTGTCGGGGTCGCGCCAGGCGATATGGTTTTTGCCGTGCGGAAATCGAAAGCCCTGCTCTACCCAGCTGGCGGTTTCCAGATCGTACTCCCAGGCCAGGCTGGCATCGCCTCCACCCTCGCTCAAGTGCACCAGCACGCGGGAGGGCTGCACCGTGCAGTGCGCCACCCCGTCCAGATACCAATCCTTGCCGGCAGCGGCGGCAATGGCATCCACGTCCAGCACGGTATGCCATTGCTGGCTGGCCGCCTGGTAGTCCGCCAGCGTGGTGCGGCGGTAAATGCCGCGCGGGTGGTGTTCATCCTGATGAAAGTTGTACAGCCATCCGGCGTGTTCGGAAAAGAAGGGAATCTGCCGGGTATCGCGCAGATGACTCAGGATTTCCTGGCGCAAGGGCGCATAGCGTTGATCAGCATCCAGTACCGCCTGGGTACGCTTGTTTTGTGCGGCAACCCAGCTGTCTACGACGGGGTCGTCCAGGCTTTCCAGCCACTGGTGGGTATCGGGGAGGTGGGACATGGGAGAACCAGAAATGCAAACAGGCGCACAGCTTAGCATCGACAGCCTGGCTTGCTGCAGCCACGTGAGGTTTGGCCATTAAGCGGCATCTGTCTTTGGTACGGTAGCAAATAAAAATTTGATGACTATAAGCGAATTTCTAAGGCTCTGATTTAATTGATTTTCATTTAAAATGACTGAATAAAATGACAATAAAATCAATAATTAATAATTTTCCATTTAAAATTAGATTTTTAATTAAAGAATCTTGCTGATTTTTAAAATATTTGTTTAATAACAGCTATTGCGCAACAGCACTGATGAGTCCTATAAATTCGGTAGAAATTTCTGAATTGATCAGGAAAAAATCTCAGCAAGGAGCTCATCATGAAAAAAGTCATCGCTGCCACCACTTTGGCCTCCCTGCTTCTCGCGCAAGCAGCATTTGCCTCCACCGGCACCATCACTTTTCAGGGAGCCATTGTCAAAACCCCCTGCGCCATTCCGGCTGCCACCTGGGTAAGCTATGCGCAAAAACCTGCCAGCTACCGGATGGCACGCCAGGCGGCACCAACACCCTACTGTGCCGATGCGACGGCCACCCAATCAGTGCAGATCAGCCGCATTGTCACCACTGAGGATCGTGCTGGCGATGTCCGCAACGAGCCGGTCAGAAGCATGGTGACTGTTGTGTATAACTGAGCACGCCTCATGAAACATGCAGATCAGACCAGCCTGCCCTCCCGATTGGTGCAGGCCTGGTTGGCAAGTCAGTGCTGACGAATCCAGCGCGCCACCTTGTCCACCACTTCCGCTTCGATACCGTTATAGCCATGCGCTGCCCACGGCTGGCAGGGGTCGCCCTTGTCCATGCCGCCATCCACCAGCAGCAGTTCCTTGCTGCGGGATGATGGCAAGCCATCCATCACCGGCTGGAGATTCTGATAGAGCGTCACCTTGCACTGGTCATGCTGGTGCTGCACCACCAGCACCGGCTGGGTCAGTTGTGGCAGGGCCAGGTCGACCACACTGCCCCGATCACGGTTGATGGTAGAGGTCAGCACCACGCCATCCACTTTGTCCTGCAGGCGAATGGCGACGGCGGCAGCTGAGGTGGTACCGCGACTGGTGCCCACCAGCCATACCGGCACAGCGGCCCGCTGGCGCAGTTGGGCGATGACCACCGCAATGTCCTGTGCATGTTCGGCACTGCTGCGAAAATCCCCCCGGTTGAGATTGTCCGGGTGGTCGGACGGGGCATCCACCACCGCCACCTGAAAGCCCTGCGCGGCCCACTGCTGGCGGGTACGCACCAGGAAATTGCCGGCCCCAGCATGCAGCTGGCCGTCATCCCCCAGCCTGAGCACCCCTTCGCCGCCGGTAAACAGAATCACGCTGGCCTGCGGTTTGCCTTCCGGCTCCAGCAGCAACATGCGCAGCGTGACTGATGGACGGGTTTGCAGTGTCAGCATCTGTTCCTGTGCCTGCACCGCTCCACAACAGAAGAACAGCAAGGCTGTCAGCAAGTGTTTCATGGTTCCTCCGGCAAGTATCCCGACATGGCGCAGCAGATTCCGGTCAGCGGCACTCAGTCGCTCAATACGCGCTGGAACACTTCCAGCACCCGGTCGATGTCGCTGCGGCTGGTCTGCCAGTGCGTCACCAGCCGCATGCGGCCACCCTCGGGCGGATTGACCTTGATGCCGGCCGCAGTCAGCGCGGCCATCAGCTCGCTGACATCAATATCGGCCAGAAAACGGAACCACACCATATTGATGTGGACATCGTCCAGCTCGACTTCGATGCAGGGCATGCCATGCAGGCGCTCGGCCAGATAACGGGCATTGGCATGGTCTTCGCCCAGCCGCTGAGTCATCTCGGTCAGTGCCAGAATGCCCGGTGCGGCCAGCACGCCAGCCTGACGCCAGCCGCCGCCCAGCAGCTTGCGCTTGTAACGGGCACGGGCGATGAAATCGGCCGAACCGGCCAGGATGGAGCCCACCGGCGCGGCCAGTCCCTTGGACAGACAGCACATCACGCTGTCGGCATGGCGGGTAATGTCCTGCACCTCACAGCCAAGATGGACCGCAGCATTGAACACGCGGGCGCCATCCAGATGCACCGGCACACCCTGGCGGCGGGCTATGTCGGCAGTGCGCTGCATGATGTCCAGCGGAATCACCCGGCCATTGCTGTGGGCGTTTTCCAGGCAGATCAGCCCGGTTTGCGGCCAGTGGACGTCGTGGCCCACCCGGATACGCGCTGCGATTTCGTCCGGGTCCATCACCCCCTTGTCACCGGCAATGGTGCGCAACTGCACCCCGGCAATCACCGCCGCGCCGCCGGTTTCGTGCCACACGATATGGCAGTCGTCCCCCAGAATTACCTCGTTGCCGCGCTGACAGTGGGTGAAGATGGCCAGCTGGTTGCCAAAGTTGCCGGTAGGCACAAACAGCGCGGCTTCCTTGCCCAGCAAGCGGGCGGCCAGGTTTTCCAGTTCAGCCACGGTCGGGTCGTCACCATAGACATCGTCGCCCACCACGGCATGGGCCATGGCATGACGCATGGCTTGGGTAGGTTGGGTGACGGTATCGCTGCGCATATCAATCCACTGCATGCTGTGCTCCTGCAAATGAAAGCGGCGGCCACATGGGCCGCCGTGTAGGGAAATGCCAGATCAGGCCTTGCCTGATTGTGCCAGCAAACTGCTTGCCGGGGGTGATACACAAATTGTCGGCGTCACTCCATCAGGCTATTCGATAGGCCTGCTTCAATGCGCTCACACGGCGCTGGGCCGCCTGCATGGCGGTGTGCGTCATGGAGATGTCGCTGCCGCACTGGCAGCGCAGGCTGTGGTCGGGGGAGAGGGATTTCAGATGATGGCGGTTTTCATGACCGCAGGCCACGCAGGCAATCACCACGGTGGCGTTGTAGTGCTTGTCCAGATCGATATCGAAACTCGGGTGCTTCATGGGGAACTCCCTTGAGATCACTCAGGCCGGCCCGGATCAGAGGAATGCCGACATGCATTCGTGACGGACCTATGCAGAAGAATAGGAAAGCATGCGGAAAGTTCCAGTAAATCAGCTGCTTGCTTTTTTCCGGGCAAACACTGGTCAGCCCCGGCGCTCTTGGTTATGCTTGGCCGTTTTTTGGTTCCGGATATACAGCAGATGTCGCACGACGCAGATCTTGACCGCCGCTTTGGCGGTATTGGCCGCCTGTATGGCCCCGATGCACTCAGCCGCTTTCAGGCAGCCCATGTCTGTGTGGTGGGAGTAGGTGGCGTTGGTTCCTGGGCGGTGGAGGCGTTGGCCCGCAGCGCAATCGGCCGCCTGACGCTGATTGATCTGGACAATATTGCCGAATCCAACACCAACCGCCAGCTGCCGGCGCTGGACCCGCACTACGGCATGGCCAAGGTGACGGCGCTGGCCGAACGCGTGCGCGCCATCAACCCGGCCTGCGTGGTGCAGGAAATCGAGGACTTCGTGACCGAAGACAATCTGGATGCCATGCTGGACCAGGGCTTCGACTTCATCATCGACTGCATCGACAATCTGCGGGTCAAGACTGCCATGGCCGCCTGGTGCGTGCGCCGTCGCCAGCCGTTCATCGTGTCCGGCGGTGCCGGTGGCCAGATGGACCCGACCCTGATAAAGCTGGCCGACCTGGGCGAGGTGACTTACGACCCGCTGCTGTCCAAGCTGCGTTACAACCTGCGCCGTTATCACGGCTTCCCGCGCGATGCCGGCAAGAAGCTGCATGTTCCCTGCGTGTTTTCTACCGAACAGCTGGTTTATCCCGACACGCAAAGCTGCGATGCCGACAGCAGCCGTGGCCCGCAGGGCCTGTCCTGCGCCGGCTTTGGTGCCGGCATGGTGGTGACCGCCAGCTTCGGGCTGGTGGCGGTTTCCCATGCGCTGAAACAACTGGCCAAGCCGCCAAAGAAGCGCTGAACCGCGCTGACTCAAATATGCAAAAAGGCCTCCATGCGGAGGCTTCAGATTATTGACAAACCCCTCTCGCTTTCTGGAAGGAAAGCGGGGCTCCCTTGCAGGGCAAGGGCGGGGGGATTGGGAATAGATGGGAAGGCTGCGGAATCAATTACTCAGTCGGAAGGCCCGGCTTCGCCGGGTCCAGTGCAATCGAACCAAATAACTTTGTCAGCAGCCTGAGGCCTCCATACGGAGGCCTTTTTTGTGTCAGTTGCCTGATCAGTTGGCGATCAGCTTTTCCACCTTGGCAGCACGTTCGCCCGGAGCCGGGTGGCTGGCCAGCATGCTGCTGTCGTTGCCGTACAGCTCAGCCAGCTTGCGCAGGGCCGACGGTGCGCCTTGCACATTGTAGTTGTGGCGCTTGAGGAAGCCTACGCCATAGGCATCGGCATCGCTTTCCTGCGATTGCGAGAACTGGGCGTTGACGATGGCTTCGGCAAAGTTGCCCAGATCGGACTCACTCAGGGCCACGGCAGTGCTGTTGCCGCTGCTGCCGGCTGCCTTGCGTGCTGCGGAGGCAGAGTAAGCCAGTTGCATGGCTTTCTTGGTATGGCCCAGTTTCACGTGGCCGATTTCATGGCCGATGACGAAACGCACCTGGTCGTCATCCATCTTGTCCAGCAGGCCGCTGTACACGCGTACCGTGCCATCGGCCATGGCGAAGGCGTTGACGTCCTTGGTCTGGTAAACCTTGAAGTTGAGCTTGGTGCCGTCTTCACTGTCCAGACCCTTGACGATCTTGGCCAGGCGCTTGCCATAAGCGCTGGAAGGCGGAGCAACCTTGTTCTTCTTGTCCATGGCGGCGCTGGATTCTGCCGCCAGGTTCTTCACGTCAGCGTCGCTGAGCGTGGCGGCCTTGAGCAGGTCGCTGCCCGAGCTGAGCATGCCGTTGAGGTCGAAAGCCTGGGCGGTGCCAGACAGGGACAGTGCAAAAACGAGAGCAAGGGGCAATTTTTTCATATCAAAATTCCTTTTTTAAAAGCGCCATCATGCTAACGTAATTTAGCAAAAATTAACATACAGCCTGATTCCGCCAGCTTGCGGGCAAGAAAAAGCCCCGCTTTGCTTCAGCGGGGCTGGGAACCGGGCATTGGCTGCATCAAGCCAGCAGGCAGGAACTCTGGCTCTGCTCACTGATACGGCGCAGCTGGATGGTTTCCTTGCTGCAACGGTCCTCGGCCTGCGGGCAGCGGGTGCGGAACACGCAGCCGGACGGCGGATTGATCGGGCTGGGCAGATCGCCTTGCAGGATCTGGATCACCTTGCCCTTTTCCAGCTTCGGGTCCGGAATGGGAATGGCCGACAGCAAGGCGCGGGTGTACGGGTGGGCAGGCGTGTCATACAAGGCATGCTTTTGCGCCAGCTCCATCTCGCGGCCCAGATACATCACCAGGATGCGGTCGGAAATATGCTTCACCACCGCCAGGTCGTGGGCGATGAAGATCAGCGCCAGGCCCATCTCGCGCTGCAACTCCTTCAGCAGGTTGATGATCTGTGCCTGGATCGACACGTCCAGCGCCGATACCGGTTCGTCGCAGATGATCAGCTTGGGCTCCAGAATCAGCGCGCGGGCAATGCCGATACGCTGGCACTGGCCGCCGGAAAATTCGTGCGGATAGCGGTTGATCATCTGCTCGCGCAGGCCCACCTTGCGCATCATGCTGCGTACGCGCTGCATGATGTCCTCGGCGGACAGCTCCGGCTTGTGCACGCGCAGCGGTTCGCCAATGATCTGCGCCACGGTCATGCGCGGGTTGAGCGAGGCCAGCGGATCCTGGAAGATCATCTGGATATCCTTGCGCACTGCATGCCAGTCCTTGTCACTACCACGGGTGAGGTCCTTGCCCATCCACACGATTTCACCAGCGGTGGCCGGAATCAGGTTGAGGATGGCGCGCGACAGGGTGGACTTGCCACAGCCGGACTCGCCCACCACCCCCAGGGTTTCACCGGCGTAGAGGTCGAAGCTGACGCCATCCACCGCCTTGAGCGTGCGCCTGGCGCTCCACGGCCAGCGGCCGTCGCCCTTCACCTGAAAATGCACTTTGACATCACGTACCGACAGAATCGGCTGCTTGGCTTGTTCAGACATGTGCCACCTCCTGTGCGGCCAGCTGCAATTCGGCTACCGGCTTGTGACAGGCGCGCAGCACCTGCGGATTGCTGGTGCTGGCAGCCAGTGCCGGCAGCTCGTCGGCGCAGCGGCTGCTGGCATGGGTGCAACGCTCGGAGAACGGGCAGCCCTTGGGCATGTGCGCCATATTGGGCGGATTACCCGGAATGCTCACCAGCTCGCTGCCGTCGTGGTCCAGCCGCGGCAAGGCGCCCAGCAGGCCGATGGTGTAGGGATGGCTGGGCTGATAGAAGATGTTGTCCGCCGTGCCGTATTCCATGACGCGGCCGCCATACATCACCATCACTTTTTCGCACAGGCCGGCCACCACGCCCAGATCGTGGGTGATCATCACGATGGAGGTGCCAAAGTCACGCTGCAGGTCTTTGAGCAGGGTGAGGATCTGCGCCTGTACCGTCACGTCCAGCGCAGTGGTGGGTTCGTCGGCAATCAGCACTTCCGGCTCGCACAGCAGGGCCATGGCAATCATTACCCGCTGGCGCATGCCGCCGGAGAATTCGTGCGGATACATATTGATGCGACGCGCGGCCTCGGGAATGCGCACTGCGTCCAGCAGCTCGATGGCGCGCTTTTTCGCATCGCGGCGGCTGATGCCCTTGTGCAGCTCCAGTACCTCGGTCATCTGGCGCTCTACCGTCAGATAGGGGTTGAGCGAGGTCATCGGGTCCTGGAAGATCATTGCCAGCCGGTCGCCACGGATGCGGTTGAGCTCGGTCGGGCTCATGGCCAGCAGGTTCTGGCCCTGGTACAGCGCCTCACCGGTGGTTTTGCCGTTACGCGCCAGCAGGCCCATCATGGCCAGCACGGTCTGGCTCTTGCCGGAACCGGATTCGCCGACGATGCCCAGGGTCTGGCCCTTTTCCAGCTCGAAGCTGACGCCGTTGACGGCGCTGACCACGCCGTCGTTGGTCTGGAACTGTACGCCCAGATTACTTACTTTCAATAGACTCATCTGTTGCTACCTCAACGATCTTTCGGATCGAGCGCATCGCGCAGGCCGTCGCCGATATAGTTGGCGCAATACAGGGTGACCGACAGCATGCCGGCCGGGAACAGCAGAATCCACGGGCTGGCATCCATCACCCCGGCCCCGTCCTGGATCAGCACGCCCCAGCTGGTCATCGGCTCCTGCACCCCCAGGCCCAGGAAGGACAATACCGATTCGGTGAGGATCACACCCGGCACGGTGACGGTGGTGTAGATCACCACGATGCCCAGCAGATTGGGCACGATGTGGCGGAAGATGATCTTGGGCGTGGACACGCCAATGGCGTGGGCCGCCTCGACATATTCCTTGGACTTGATTGCCAGTGTCTGGCCGCGCACCACCCGTGCCATGTCCATCCAGGAGAACACGGTAATGGTGAGCACCACCAGGTAGAAGTCGCGGCCCAGCAGGGTCACCATCAGGATGGCAATCAGCAGGTAGGGCACGGCATACATCATGTCGACGATACGCATCATCAGCGCATCCACCTTGCCGCCCATGAAACCGGCAGTGGCACCCCAGACAATACCCAACGCCACCGAGGCAATGGTGGCCAGTGCGCCCACCATCAGCGAAATGCGCCCGCCAATCAGGCAGCGCACCAGCAGGTCACGCCCCAGCGCATCGGTACCGAACCAGTGGGTATTCACCAGCGTCGGGGCAATGCCCATCGCATCCCAGTCGGTGTCTTCATAAGTGTGTGGCAGCACCATCGGCCCGAACACACAGGCCAGGGTGATGAAGGCCAGCACGATCAGGCTGATGACGGCCGCCTTATTGCGGAAAAAGCGCAACCGCGCATCACGCCACAGGCTGCGGCCTTCTACGGCGGCATCGGTCAGGCCATTGTCCAGCGCAGCCGTCATGGCTTTCTGTTTGCTTTGCATCATGATTTTGCTCCCGCTCAGTAGCGAATCTTCGGGTCCAGCAGCGCATAGGCCAGATCCACGAGCAGGTTGAGAACAACGGTAATCACCGTCACCAGCACCACCAGGCCAAGCACCAGCGTGTAGTCGCGGTTGGCGGCACCATTGACGATGAGCTTGCCAAGGCCGGGCAGGCCGAACACGGTTTCGGTCACCACTGCAGCGGTGATGGAGGAAATGGCCAGCGGGCCGATTACCGACACCACCGGCATCAAGGCCGGCTTGAGCGCATGACGCAGCACGATGGTGCGCATGGGCAAGCCCTTGGCGCGGGCGGTACGGATGAAGTTGCTGCCCAGCACCTCGATCATGCTGCCGCGCATCACGCGGCCGATGGTGGAAATGTTGATGAACACCAGCAGGGCCATCGGCAGCACCATGTAGCGCAGCGAGAAATCATCCCAGCCGCCAGCGGGCAGCCATTCCAGGCCGATGGCAAACACCATCACCAGCACCGGGCCCAGCACGAAGGACGGAAAGGCACCGCCGATATTGCCCAGCAGCATCACCAGATAGTCGATGATGCTGTTCTGGCGCAGCGCGGCCACAATGCCCAGCGCCACGCCGATGAACAGGGAAATCACGATGGCACCGCCACCGATGGCGGCAGACACCGGCAGGGCCTTGCCCACCAGATCGTTCACGCTCCAGTCGGCATAGCGGAAGGAAGCACCCAGATCACCCTGCAACAGGCTCTTGATGTAATACAGGTATTGCTGCCACAGCGGCAGGTCGAGATGGTATTTGGCCTGCAGATTGGCCAGCACGGCAGCAGACACCTTGCGTTCCCCGTCAAACGGGCCGCCCGGGGTCAGGTGCAGCAGCAGATAGCAAACGGTAATGACGGCCAGCAGTGTGGGAATGGTCGCCAGCACGCGTCGGAAAGTATAGGACCACATGGGGATACTCCAGCCAGGCTCGTCCGCCAGCGCAGCACACGTCTTGTGAACATGGCTGTACGGCAAGGCGCGCCGGCATGATGCGCTACATCACAAGCCGGATGTCCGTCTGGCGGACATCCGGCCTCTGTTCAACCGGGGGCCGCAGCCCCCTCCTCTTGCATCACTCAGTCAAGCGCAAGGCTCAGTGCTGGATGATGTAGAGGTCCTTGCCGCGGTAGCGGTCCATCGGGTTCTTGCCGTAGCCACCCACATAGGACTTCACCAGACGCGGTGCGGTGTATTGCAGCAGCGGGATCATCGGATAGTCATCCATGATCATCTTCACAGCCTGGGTGAACAGTTGCTTGCGCTTGGCCTGATCGGTGGTATCGCTACCCTGCTTGATCAGTGCTTCGGCCTTGGCATTGCAGTTCTTGTTGTCGTTCTGGTCGTTGTCACACTGCACCAGCGCGAGGAAGGTGGTGGCGTCGTTGTAGTCAGCCACCCAGCCGTTACGGGCGATCTGGTAATCGGCATCGTGACGCTTCTTCAGCAACACCTTGAATTCCAGGCTTTCCAGCTCGGTATTCAGACCCAGCTTGGATTTCCATTCGGAAGCGGCAAAGATGGCCATCTTCTTGTGGTAGTCACTGGTGTTGTAGGCAAACTTCAGCTTGGTGCCAGGCTGTACACCGGCCTGGGCCAGCAGCTTCTTGGCCTCTTCCACCCGCTTGGCCATCGGCCATTTTGCCCAGTCGTAGCTGGTGACATCGGCACCGGCAGTACCGGCCACGATGGCGCTGTAGGCCGGAGCCTGACCGTCGGCAGTCACTTTCTTGGCCAGGATGTCACGGTCGATCACCATGGACAGTGCCTTGCGCACGCGCACGTCTTTGAGCAGCGGGTCCTTGTTGTTCAGCGAGTAGTAACGCAGGCCCAGGAAAGGCGCATTGCGGATTTCCTTCGGATACTGGGTCTTGTACTTGTCGTAAGTGCCGGACGGCAGTTCCAGTACCCAGTCGTTTTCGCCGGATTCATACAGCTTCACGTCGGCGTTGTGGTCTTCGATCGGCAGATAGGTGATCTTGCCCAGCTGCACGTTCTTCACGTCCCAGTACTGGGCGTTCTTTTCCACCACCACCTTGCTGTTGACCTGCCAGTCCTTCAGCGCAAAAGCGCCGTTGGATACCATCTTGCCCGGCTTGGTCCAGTCCTTGCCGAACTTGTCGATGGTGGCCTTGGGCAGCGGAGCCAGCTGGGTATTGGCTACCAGCGACGGCATGAACGGTACCGGGTACGGGGTTTGTACTTCCAGCGTGTACTTGTCCACGGCCTTCACGCCCAGCGCAGAAGCGGGCTTCTTGCCTTCGGTGATTTCCTTGCCGTTGAGGATGAAGATGCCGTAGGTAGAGGCATAGGGAGATGCAGTCTTGGGCTCGACAAAACGCTGCCAGCCATAGACGAAATCGCTCGCGGTCACCGCGGAACCATCCGACCACTTGGCATTCTTGCGCAGCTTGAATACCCAGGTGGTGGGGCTGGTCTGCTTCCAGGACTCGGCCACACCCGGCACAACCTTGCCAAAGCTGTCGGTGGCGGTGAGGCCTTCAAACAGGTCGGCGGTAATGGTGTTGGCCGGAACCGATTCGGCCAGTACCGGGTCCAGCGACTCGGGCTCGGAACCGGTGTTGCGGGTGAGTTCCTGTTTGGCAGCCAGTTTGACACCAGCCGGTACCTGCGCGGCCAGCGCCAGGCCAGAGCAAGCAGCCAGCGCCAGTGCCACTGCGGATGCGGTAATACGGAGCGATTTATTGTGATGCATTCGCCTATTCTCCTGTTCTGTAGAGCCCCGCTTATTGCGGGTGCGCAAATTCTTATATCCGAATTTTGTTCGGAACTATCTGTTTAACTATCCGAAACGGACGGGAAATTATGCGCCAGCGCTTTTGCAATTCTCAAGCCTCACCAGAAACAATATGACAATCGTTTTGCAAAATCCGTGTCATTTCAACGACTAGGCCTTAATTTCCAGCATTTTTTCGCAATATTTCCGCAGTAACAGCAACTATTCTCACCCAGCCCATGAGTAATGGTATTGGCAGGTATTAATATCTTGCATGCATGGCTTATTTAACAGGCAGTCCAGCCACCCTCCCCGCGCCAATATGGGCGATTTAGCCATCCGGCATTAATTGCCTGCGTATGCAGGCCGTGCCGTCACGGGTAGTCAGCGGCGTAATAAGCCGCAACGCCTTTAAATACGGGGCTTTCATTACAGCCTGTAAATAGGGCCAGTCTTTGCTCAGAGACGGACGGATTGCCCGACAACCCGGCAATACCAATAAAAAAGCTCCCTTGCGGGAGCTTTTTCGACTCTGGCCAAGCGGGACTGACTTCAGTCCTGCATGCGCCAGTGGATGGCCTCGCCGGCACGCAGCGGCACCAGCACATCGTCGCCATAGGCCAGCTCGGTCGGCACGGTCCAGCTTTCCTTCACCAGGGTAATGGTGTCGGCATTGGGGGCCAGGCCATAGAAGGCCGGGCCGTTCAGGCTGGCAAAGGCTTCCAGCTTGTCCAGCGCGCCGGCCACTTCGAAGGCTTCGGCATACAGCTCGATGGCGGCATTGGCGGTGTACATGCCGGCACAGCCGCAGGAAGCTTCCTTGGCGTGACGGGCATGCGGTGCGCTGTCGGTGCCAAGGAAGAACTTGGCCGAACCAGAGGTGGCCGCGGCGACCAGCGCCTGGCGGTGCAGCTCGCGCTTGAGTACCGGCAGACAGTAATGATGCGGTCGAATACCGCCAACAAAGATGGCGTTACGGTTCATCAGCAGATGATGCGCGGTGATGGTGGCGGCAATATTGTCCGGCGCGCTGGCCACATATTCGGCGGCATCCTTGGTGGTGATGTGTTCGAACACCACGCGCAGGGACGGCAGGCGGGCCAGCAGCGGCTGGAAGACCTGTTCGATGAACACGGCTTCGCGGTCGAAGATGTCGATGGCGGAGTCCGTCACTTCACCATGCACCAGCAGCGGCATGCCGCATTCGGCCATGGCTTCCAGCGCCGGCATGGCTTTATCGATGCTGCTGACACCAAAGTCGGAATTGGTGGTGGCACCGGCCGGATACAGCTTGATGCCATGCACGAAACCGCTGGCGCGCGCCTTGCGCACTTCTTCGGCACTGGTGTTGTCGGTGAGGTAAAGCGTCATCAGCGGTTCGAAGCAGCTGCCAGCCGGCAGTGCGGCCAGAATGCGCTCACGGTAGGCGGCGGCAGCTTCCACCGTGGTCACCGGCGGTTTCAGGTTCGGCATGATGATGGCACGGCCCATCTGGCGGGCGGTGTCGGGCAGTACGGCAGCCAGGGCTGCGCCATCGCGCAGGTGCAGGTGCCAGTCGTCGGGGCGGATCAGGGTCAGTGTCGTCATGCGCTCGGGCTCTATGTCGGGTCTATGTCTGGGCTGGCAGTATCGGTTGCGGTCAGGCTTACTTGCGACGCAGCACCATGCGGAACTTGCCTTCCGCCGTGGTGGTGGACTCCAGCAGGGCATTGCCGGTCTGGCGGCAAAAAGCCTCGAAATCCTTGGGTGCACCGGCATCGGTGGCAATCACTTCCAGCACGGTACCGCTTGCCATATCGGCCAGCGCCTTCTTGGCGCGCAGGATGGGCAAGGGACAGTTGAGGCCGGACAGGTCAATCAGGCGGTCGGGAGTCATGGGGCGTGTCGCTCAGTCTTTACGTTACAATGCAGAGGTGAAGGCAGTATTCTACCGGCTATCCATCCGAGTAGTTTACGCCACCCGTCAAGCCCTTCCCAAATCGGAATGCCCGCCATGTGCGTGATTGCTTTTGCCTACAAGATGCCCGGCCTGGGCCAGCTGGTTTTGCTGGCCAACCGCGACGAATACTATGCCCGCCCGGCCGCAGCGCTGGACTGGTGGGAAGGCCATACCGATACCCTTGGCGGGCGCGACCTGCAAGCCGGTGGCAGCTGGCTGATGGTGGATGGCCGTGGCCGCTTTGCCGCGCTGACCAACTTCCGCGAAGGCTATGGCAAGAGCGGGGAACGCTCGCGCGGCGAGCTGGTCCAGCGCTTTGTCACCGGCGATGACGACCCGTTTGCCTTTGCCGACTGGCTGCGCGACAACCACCAGCACTATGCGCCGTTCAACCTGCTGTACGGCAAGGTGGACGACCTGTTCCACTTTCACAGTCGTGGCGCACGCATTGCCCGGGTGACACCCGGCATCCACACCCTGTCCAATGCCACGCTGGACACCCCGTGGTTCAAGAGCGAACGCCTGGCCGAACACTTGCGCGGCCTGCGCCGTCCGCCCGGCGAGGATGAAGCCTTTGCCTGGCTGGCCGATACCACCGCGGCCGGGCCGGGCCAGTTGCCCAACACCGGGGTGGGGCTGGCGCTGGAAAAGGTGTTGTCGCCGGTTTTTATTCAGGGCCGCGATTACGGCACCCGCGCATCGATGCTGCTCAACGTATCAGCCCGTGGTGATGTAAGCTTGTCCGAACTTACCTGGGGGTTGGCCGGCCGCGAAGCCGGTCGCCGCCGTTATACCATCCGGCCGGGGCAAATCCAGCACCCGGCCAAGCCTTGAGCAGGAGATGTGCGTGAATCTGTCCCGATTTGGTCTGGCCCTGGCCGGACTGCTGCTGGCGCTGGCGGCCCAGGCCAGCGAATACAACAAGGGCTTCAACAACACCAACTACGCGCTGGAAGACGTAAAGCCCTGGGAAGAAGGCAAATACAGCATTCCGGCTTACCCGGCTGCGCCAGACTGGATCGGTTTTTATGTCGGCCCGGAAGTGGCCAACAAATACTTTGCCGACAGCAAGAGCATGACGGTGGGTGAAGATGGCGTGGTACGGCTGATCCTGCGCGTGCAAAGCCCGGCCGGTGCCGAGAACCTCAGCGTGGAAGGCATCCAGTGCAGTGCCAATACCTACCGTAGCTATGCTTTTGGCGACAGCATCAACAAACGCTGGATTGAATCCATGCGCGAGGAATGGCGCAAGATTGAATACGATGACAAGGCCCGCCGCGCCCTGCGCGAGGACCTGTGTGTAGAGAAGACTGCACCGAAATCTGCCGAACAGGCGGTCAAGCTGCTGCGTGCCGCGCCCTGGCGCTGAAGCAGCGGCGCTGAAAAGCTGACGCCCTGCCACAGGGCGATGCCTGGCTGTTGCGGCCTGTGTCGCCCTGCCTGCACCAGCGCGGTGCATTCGTCATGACAAGCAAGTGAAATTGCGGTATCAATAAGGCTTTCCCCCATCTGGCCGTATTGTGTCTTCACCTGCCCCCTCCCCGCGCAGCGCCCTGGCGCTGGCCCAGTTCAAGATCCTGCTTTCCGCACTCGGTTTTGGCAGTATGGCCATTCTGGCGCGCTTTGCCTACGCCGATGGCGTGTCCACGCCCAGCCTGCTGTTCCTGCGCTTTTTCCTGGCTGGCATCCTGCTGCTGCCCTGGGTGTTATGGAAGAAGCTGCCGTGGCCACGCGGCCGGGCACTGCTGGTGCTGATCGCCATGGGCAGCATGGGCTATGCCGGCATGGCCGCCTGTTATTTTTCCGGCCTGCACTATGCCAGCGCCGGCACCATCGCCCTGCTGCTCTACCTGTTTCCTGCCATCGTGCTGGTGCTGTCCACCCTGTTGCTGGGCGAACGCTTTAGCAGCAGACGCCTGCTGGCGCTGGCACTGGCGCTGGGCGGGCTGGTGATCACCATCGGTCTGGAACTCTCCGCCCAACCGCTGGGACTGCTGCTGGGTCTGGGTTCGGCCATCATCTATTCGCTGTACATCCTGGCCGGCAGCCGTTACACCAGCGAGTGTGATCCGCTGACGTCCTCTTGCGTGGTGGTGTTTTCCGCTGCCAGTTGCTACGGGGTGTATCTGGCCAGTACCGGTTTTCACGGCCCGACCAGCGTGCACGGCTGGCTGTCGGTATTGGGCATTGCCTGCTTTGGCACAGTGGCAGCACTGGCACTGTTCCTGTCCGGACTGGCCCAAACCGGTGCCACCCAGGCCTCGCTGATTTCCACCGCCGAACCGGTGGTCACCATCCTGCTGGCCTGGCTGTTACTGGGCGAACCGCTGGGCTGGAGCCAGGTGCTGGGTGGCGGGCTGATTCTGGCAGCGGTGGTGTTGATCAGCCGCGAAGCGCGGCCGGAGCAGGTGCAACTGACCGAGCTGCATGACTGAAACCGGGCGATACAAAGGGAACATCAATGAAATACGGTCTGACCGGCCTGCTGCTGGCAGGGCTGTGCAGCAGCATGGCGCTGGCTGCCAGCGACAGCTGCCAGAATGCCATGACGCAGACGGACATGAATGTCTGCGCGGCCAAGGCGCATGACCTGGCGGATACACAGCTGAACAGCCTCTACAAACAGTACCGCCAGCGCCTGGCTGCCGACGACCAGCAACGGCTGACTGTTGCCCAGCGTGCCTGGATAGGCTACCGGGATGCTGCTTGTCGTTTTGAAACCGCCCAGGTCAGTGGTGGCAGCATCTTCCCGACCATCTGGTTGCAATGCCTGACCGGCAAGACGGAGAACCGCATCAAGGAGCTGCAAAAACTGATGCAATGCAAGGAAGGCGACCTGGACTGCCCGTCATTGCAATAAGTCGCTACACGGCATGGCGGAAAATGCCGGTGGCTCAGGCACCTGCCTTCCAGTGCCCGCTCTTGCCGCCTTCTTTTTCCTGCAACTGCACGGCAGATATCACCATGCCACGGTCCACCGCCTTGCACATGTCGTAAATGGTGAGCAGGCCGACGCTGGCTGCGGTAAGGGCTTCCATTTCCACACCGGTCTGGCCGCTGCACTCGGCAGTCACGGTAATACCGACACTGCTGGCGGCTTCGTCCAGCGCAAATTCAACAGCCACGCGGGTGAGCGCGATGGGGTGACAGAGCGGAATCAGGTCGGCAGTGCGTTTGGAAGCCATGATGGCGGCGATGCGGGCAATGCCCAGCACGTCGCCCTTTTTATGATTGCCATCGCGGATCAGGGCCAGGGTGGCAGGCAGCATGCGGATACTGCCCTGCGCCACCGCACGGCGACGGGTGACCTTTTTGTCACCCACGTCCACCATGTGGGCCTGGCCACTGGCGTCGAAATGAGTCAATCCGGACATCAAAACCTCCAGCAAGCGGCAGCACTGACTGCCATCTGATTTGAATGGCTGGCAGTGTGCGGCTATCGGATCAATTTGCCAATCAGCCAGAAGAGGGAGAGCAGCAGTCCCAGGCCGCCCGTCCATTTGCACAGCCGCAGGCTGAGCTGGAGGTAGCGCGGATTGCGGGTGAGCGCATAGCAGATGGCCGCCCAGCCAAACGCAAGGATGATGACAATCGCCCACAACCGCCACCACAGCATGCTTACACCGCCTCGGGCAGACGATGGAAGCTGGACGGGGCGTCCAGCGGGTCGACAAAGCTGGCGTATTCCCAGGCATCCGGGGTTTCCAGCAGTTTGCGCAGCAGCTTGTTGTTCATCGCATGGCCGGATTTATGGCCGGAGAAGGCGGCAATCAGCGGGTGGCCAACAATGTAGAGGTCGCCGATGGCGTCCAGAATCTTGTGACGCACGAATTCATCGGGGAAGCGCAGGCCTTCCGGATTGAGCACGTATTCATCATCAATCACGATGGCGTTATCCAGGCTGCCGCCCAAGCCCAGTCCATGCTGGCGCATGTATTCCACTTCATGCATGAAGCCGAAGGTGCGGGCGCGGCTGATTTCATCCAGATAAGAGCTGCTGGCAAAGTCGATTTCGACTTTTTGCGGTGCCAGATTGAAAGCCGGGTGATTGAATTCGATGGACAGGGTGATCTTGAAGCCGTCCAGCGGGTCCAGCCTGACCCATTTGTCGCCTTCGACGATTTCCACCGGCTGTTTCACCCGGATGAAGCGTTTGGGCACGGACTGCTCGACCACACCAGCACTTTGCAGCAGGTAAATGAAGGGGGCGGCGGAGCCATCCATGATGGGGATTTCCGCCGCCGTCACCTCGACGACAAGGTTGTCGATGCCAAAGCCGGCAAAGGCTGACATCAAATGCTCGATCGTGCCGACACGCACGCCGGTGTCTGTCACCAGCGTGGAGGAGAGGCGCGTGTCGTTGACGAGCGCAGGCTCGACTTTCACATCCACCGGCTCGGGCAAGTCGGTTCGGCGAAAGACGATGCCGGTGTCGGGCGCTGCCGGCAGCAGGGTGAGTTTCACCCGCTCGCCAGAATGCAAGCCGACACCTGTGGCGCTGATCGCTTGTTTTAGCGTGCGCTGGAATATCATGTGAAGCTCTCAGGCAATCGGGAAAACCCGATTCTAGCACAGGCTTTCGCCATGCTTTATTGATTGCTCGTCACACGTTAATAGTATTTAACTATTTATCCTGGCAGACCTTTCTTAATCTGCCTGCTTGCGCAGGAAGGCCGGAATGTCATAGCTGTCGCTCACTTCCGGGTTGGAGAAGTCGGTGGACGGCGCAGCGCGGCGACGGCCCTGACGCATGATGGCCGGGGTATCGAAATCGTCGTAGTTGATGACTTCCACCGCACGGTCGTCGGTGCCGGTCTTGACGATCTTGATGTACTCCGGACGCTCTTCGCGTACCGGCTTTTGCTGACCCAGGCCGGTGGCAATCAGGGTGACACGGATGGTGTCTTCCGGCATTTCTTCCACTTCGGCGGTACCGAACTTGATCTGTGCATCTTCGTCGGCGTACTGACGGATGATGCCCATGATTTCGCGGTATTCGCTCATCTTCAGGCAGCCCGGTGCGGTGGAAATGTTCACCAGCACGCCACGTGCGCCTTCCAGGGTGATGTTGTCCAGCAGCGGGCTGGCCACGGCTTGCTCGGCGGCCACGCGGGCACGGTCGATGCCGGAGGCGTAGGCAGAACCCATCATCGCCAGGCCCATTTCACCCATCACGGTGCGTACGTCGGCAAAGTCGACGTTGATCAGGCCGGGGCAGGTAATCACTTCGGCGATACCGGCCACTGCGCCCTTGAGCACGTCGTCGGCAGCACGGAAGGCTTCACGCATGGTCACGTCGTCGCCCAGTACTTCCATCAGCTTTTCGTTGGGGATGACGATCAGCGAGTCAACATGCTTTTTCAGGTCTTCGATACCGCTCTGGGCCACTTTCAGGCGCTTGCCTTCGTGCTCGAACGGGCGGGTGACCACACCTACGGTCAGGATGCCCAGTTCCTTGGCCACTTCAGCCACCACCGGGGCTGCACCGGTACCGGTACCACCACCCATGCCGGCAGTCACGAATACCATGTTGGCGCCACGCAGGGCGTCGGCAATGCGCTCGCGGTCTTCCAGCGCGGCGCTGCGGCCCACTTCCGGGTTGGCACCGGCACCCAGACCACGGGTCAGGTTGTTACCCAGTTGCAGTTTCTGCGGCGACTTGTTGCGCTGCAGGGATTGCGCGTCGGTATTGGCGCAGATGAATTCAACGCCATGCACATGGCTGCTGATCATGTTGTCGATGGCATTGCAACCGCCGCCACCTACACCGATCACTTTGATCACAGCCGCGTTGGCGGTCTCTTGCATTACTTCAAAAACCATTCCGCTCATTTGCCTCTCCTCAAGTTTAAGATGAGCTTGCATTCCACTATTTACTGCTGCCCGAAAAACAAAAATCACAGCAGCGGCCACCCGGCCGCCGTTGCTTAGAAATTACCGGCGAACCAGGCCTTCATGCGGCCAAACAGCTGGCCCACACCCGCGCTTTCCACTTTGGGTCCGCTATGGGTCTGGATCTGGTCCTTGCCGTACAACAACAGGCCTACACCGGTCGAGAAACGTGGCGTCTTCACCACCTCGGCCAGGCCGCCTACATACTTGGGCACGCCCACGCGTACCGGCATGTGGAACACTTCTTCTGCCAGTTCCACCATGCCCGGCATCAGGCTGGCACCGCCGGTCAGCACGATGCCGGAGGACAGCAGGTCCTCGAAGCCGCTGCGGCGCAGCTCCTGCTGTACCAGCTGGAACAGCTCTTCCACCCGTGGTTCCACCACTTCGGCCAGCGTGGCGCGCGACATCTGGCGCGGCCCGCGCTCGCCCACACCCGGTACTTCGATCATCTGGCCCGGATCGGCCATGCTCACCAGTGCCACGGCATGCTGGATCTTGATGTCTTCCGCTTCCTTGGTAGGCGTGCGCAGCGCCATGGCGATGTCGTTGGTGATCTGGTCACCGGCAATCGGAATCACCGCGGTATGACGGATGGCACCGTTGGCATACACGGCGATGTCGGTGGTGCCGCCACCGATGTCGATCAGGCATACGCCCAGGTCTTTTTCGTCTTCCGACAGCACGGCAATGGCCGAGGCCATCGGTTGCAGTACCAGGTCGGACACTTCCAGACCGCAGCGACGCACGCATTTGGTGACGTTTTGCGCGGCAGACACCGCGCCGCTGACGATGTGTACCTTGGCTTCCAGGCGCACACCGCTCATGCCCAGCGGTTCGCGCACGCCTTCCTGGCCGTCGATGCTGTATTCCTGGGTGAGGATGTGCAGCACCTGGTGGTCCGGCGGGATGGTGACGGCGCGTGCGGTTTCAATCACGCGGTCGATGTCCATCTGGGTGACTTCGCGGTCCTTGATGGCCACCATACCGTGCGAGTTGATGCTCTTGATGTGCGAACCGGCAATTCCGGCAAACACCTCGTGAATCTTGCAGTCGGCCATCAGTTCGGCCTCCTCCAGTGCACGCTGGATGGCCTGCACGGTGGATTCGATATTCACCACCATGCCGCGCTTCAGACCACGTGACGGGGTCTGGCCCATGCCGATGATGTTGAGCTGGCCGTCATCCAGGACCTCCGCGACAATCGCCACGATCTTGGACGTTCCGATGTCCAGGCCGACCAGCATGTTCTTGCTTTCCTTAGGTTTGCTCACCTGTCGCTCCAGCTAGGTATTACTTTTTCACTTGTGCCGGCGGCGCCTTGTAATCAGGCATCCGCACAGCAAATCCATTGGGGTAGCGCATGTCCACGTAATCGATGTGGTACGGCAGCGCTGCCAGTTCGTTTTTCCAGTACAGGGCGAATCGCTCCACCCGCAAATCCACATCGCCCCGGCCCAGGTCCAGCTTGATGCCGTTATCCAGGTCCACTTGCCAGGCCCGACGCGGTGACAGCCAGATTTCCTGCGGGGCCAGCCCCGTCGGTTTCAGTCCCTGACGCAAACGCGCCAGCATGGCTGTCATGTCCTTTTCTGCCCCTGCCGGGCCATGAAACACCGGCAGTTGCTGGTCGCTGGCGGCGTCGAAGCGGTCGCCGTGGCTGTCCACCAGCCCGTTTTCGCCCCAGCGCGCCTGCGCCACATGTTCTTCCACTGCAATTTCCAGTGCATCCGGCCAACGCCGGCGCACCTGTGCATCCCGCACCCAGGGCAGCTTGCCAAACGCCGCCCGGGTCTTGTCGATGTCCAGCGTGAAGAAAGTACCCGTCAGCTCGTGCTCGGCAATGAAGCGCAGCTGTTCCGGCGTCACTCTTTTCATCTGTCCCTGGATCTGGATTTTCTTCACCGGAAACACCGGTGCGTGTGTCACCCAGAATCCACCTGCATACAACAGCATCAGCAGCGAGGCACCCAGCAGGAAATTGGCCAGGCCTTTCAGCAGCTGATGGTTATCCCACATGCACCATATCCAGCACGTTCAGGCACAGGTCCTCATAGCTGATGCCCTGGGCGCGCGCGGCCATCGGCACCAGGCTGTGGCTGGTCATGCCCGGATTGGTGTTCACTTCCAGCAGATAAATGCCACCTGCTTCATCCATCAGGAAATCCACCCGGCCCCAGCCCTGACCGCCCAATACCTGGAAGGCTTGCAGGCACAGTGCGCGGGCGCGCTGTTCCACTTCTTCGCTCAGGCCGGACGGGCAGCGGTATACCGTGTCGTCGCGGAAATACTTGGCCTGGTAGTCGTAATACTCGGTGGCCGGTTCGATCTTGATGGTGGGATAGGCCTGGCCATCAATCACGGCACAGGTGTATTCGCCACCACCGACAAAACGCTCGGCCAGCACCAGCGGGTCGTACTTGCGGGCTTCCGCAAACGCTGCTTTCAGTTCGCCCGGCTGCTTGACCTTGGTCACGCCAATGCTGGAGCCTTCGGTCGCCGGCTTCACGAACAGCGGCAGGCCCAGTCGTGCTTCCACGGCGGCAAAGTCGCTGTTTTCGTCCAGCAGTTCGAACTCCGGAATCGGCAGGCCGGCACCGCGCCACAACAGCTTGGTACGCCATTTGTCCATGCAGATGGCCGAAGCCATCACGCCGCAGCCGGTATACGGAATACCCAGTGTTTCCAGTGCACCTTGCAAGGTGCCGTCTTCGCCAAACGGGCCGTGCAGGATGATGAACACACGCTCGAAGCCTTCTTCTTTCAGCGCTGCCAGCGGTTTTTCGGCCGGGTCGAAGGCATGGGCGTCCACACCGCGCGAACGCAGCGCGTTCAATACGCCGTTGCCGCTCATCAGCGAGATTTCACGCTCGGCGGAGCTGCCACCCATCATCACTGCCACTTTGCCGTACTGCTTCATTTCTCTTCCTTACTGGGAGAGCCTGTCCCCTCCCGCCAAAATTCGCCTGCCGCTTACAGCTTGCCGGCCACCAGCTTGCCCGGCACCGCACCGATGGAACCGGCACCCATGGTGATCACCACATCGCCATCGCGGGCGATGTCCATGATGGTGCGCGGCATGTCGGCAATCTGCTCGACAAACAGCGGCTCCACCTTGCCCGACACGCGCACCGCGCGGGCCAGTGCACGGCCATCGGCGGCCACGATGGGCGCTTCACCGGCGGCGTACACTTCGGACAGCAGCAGCGCATCCACGCCGTTCAGCACTTTGACAAAATCTTCAAACAGATCGCGGGTACGGCTGTAACGGTGCGGCTGGAAAGCCAGCACCAGCCGCTTGTCCGGGAAGGCACCGCGTACTGCGGACAGCGTGGCGGCCATTTCCACCGGGTGGTGGCCGTAGTCGTCCACCAGGGTGAAGCTGCCACCGGCAGGCAGGGCGACTTCGCCATAACGCTGGAAGCGACGGCCCACGCCGGCAAACTCGGCCAGACCACGCTGGATGGACGGAATATCCGCACCGCATTCCAGCCCGATGGCAATGGCCGACAAGGCATTCAGCACGTTGTGACGGCCCGGCAGGTTGAGCACCACCGGGAAACGCTGTTGGCTGCCGTTGTTGACCACCACGTCAAAATGCATCTGGCCACCGGCCGCAACCACGTTGTCGGCATAGATGTCGGCAGAGTCATCCAGACCGTAAGTGGTGACCGGCTTGGTGATGCGGCTGCGGATTTCACGCACGTTCGGGTCATCCACGCACAGCACGGCACGGCCATAGAACGGCAGGCGGTGCAGGAAGTCGACAAAAGCCTGTTTGAGCTTGTCGAAGCTGTGGTCGTAGGTGTCCATGTGGTCGGCGTCGATATTGGTGACCACCGCCATCACTGGCGTCAGGTGCAGGAAGGATGCGTCCGATTCGTCGGCCTCGGCCACCAGGAACTCACCGGAACCCAGCTTGGCATTGGTGCCAGCCGCGGTCAGCTTGCCGCCGATCACGAAAGTCGGGTCCAGCCCGGCTGCCGCCAGCACCGATGCCGTCAGGCTGGTGGTGGTGGTTTTGCCGTGGGTACCAGCAATGGCAATACCCTGCTTGAAGCGCATCAGCTCGGCCAGCATCATGGCGCGCGGAATCACCGGGATGCGGCGCTCGCGGGCGCGCAGGACTTCCGGGTTGTCTGCCTTCACTGCGGTGGAAGTCACCACCACATCGGCACCTTCCATATAGGTTGCATCATGGCCAAAGAACACGCGTGCGCCCTGGCTTGCCAGGCGCTGGGTGGCGGCACCATCGGCCATGTCCGAACCGGACACGGTGTAGCCCAGGTTCAGCAGAACCTCGGCGATGCCGCACATGCCGACACCACCGATGCCGACGAAGTGAATGTGTTTGACCCTGTGTTTCATGTTCTTTCTCGTTGCTTCCGGCCGCTTGTGGCTGCCGTATTACTGTTCGTCCGCCAGCGCCTGGCACAGATCGGCCACCCGGGCAGCTGCGCCGGGCCGGGCCAATGCATGGGCATGGCTGGCAAGTTCCAGCAGACGGGGCCGGTCAAGACCAGCCAGAACGTCTGCCAGCTTTTGTGCTGTCATTTCCTGCTGCGGCAAATGGATGGCCGCGCCTTCCGCTGCCATCCACTTGGCGTTGTCACGCTGGTGCGCGGTGGTGGACACCACCAACGGCACCAGAATGCTGGCCACGCCAGCTGCGCACAGCTCGCTTACCGTAATGGCACCGGCGCGGCAGATGATCAGGTCGCAGTCGGCCAGGCGGCTGGGCATGTCATCGATAAACGGCAACAGCGTCACATCCTGCTCCAGCCCGGCGGCACGATAGGCTGTCTGCACCTCGGCAAAGTTCGCCTCCCCGGTCTGATGGGTCAGCTGCGGCCGCTTGTCCTCTGGCAGCAGTGCCAGCGCCTGCGGCAGGGTCTGATTCAACACCCGCGCACCCAGGCTGCCACCCACGATCAGCACCCGTAGCGGGCCGCTGCGTCCGGCCATACGCTGTGCCGGAGCCGGCAGGGCTTCGATTTCCTGGCGTACCGGGTTACCCGTTACCAGCGCCTTGGGTCCGCTCTTGGCTGCACTGCCGTCAAAACCACACACCAGCTTGCGGGCAAACGGCAGTAAGGCCTTGTTGCTCAACAGCAGGCTGGCATCGGCATTCACCAGTACCAGCGGCTTCCACAGCAGGCCGCTCATCACGCCACCGGGCAGGCAGACATAGCCGCCCATGCCCAATACCACATCCGGGCGATGACGCAGCAACAGCTGCGCCGAACGCACGAACGCGCCGCACAGCTGCAGCACGCCCTTGAGCGAGCCGATCAGGCCCTTGCCGCGCACACCATGGAATGCAAGGCGCTCCAGCGGAATACCGGTGGGCGGCACCAGCTTGTTTTCCATGCCGCGCTCGGTACCCAGCCACACCACTTTCCAGCCGCGCGCTTGCAGCGCTTTGGCCACGGCAAGGCCGGGGACAATGTGTCCGCCCGTACCTGCTGCCATTACCATGACCGTTCTGTTCGTCATCTTCATCAAACCTTGTAACCGCGCATGATGCGCTGATTTTTGCTTCGTCCTGCAGCCTCGCAGAAACCGCCACCACCCGGCTTGCGCCCTTACGCGCCTGTCGGCGCTTATCCTGCGCGACTACACTTTGTAGCCGCGCATGATGCGGCGGTTTTCATAATCAACCCGCAGCAGCACGGCCATGGCGATGAGGTTCATCAGCATGGCCGAACCACCAAACGACATCAGCGGCAGGGTCAGGCCCTTGGTGGGCAGCAAGCCCATGTTCACGCCGATATTGAAAAACACCTGAATACCCAGCCAGATGCCCATGCCCTGCGCCACCAGCGCCTGGAAGAACCGTTCCAGCTTTTTCGATTCCACGCCGATGTGAAACGCACGCCGCACCACCCAGGCATACAGGCCGATCACCACGCAGATGCCGACAAAGCCGAACTCTTCCGAAATCACCGCCATGATGAAGTCGGTATGGGCCTCGGGCAGGTAGAACAGCTTTTCAATGCTGGAGCCCAGCCCCACGCCATACCACTCACCCCGGCCAATGGCGATCAGCGAGTGCGACAGCTGGTAGCCCTTGCCATACGGGTCGTCCCACGGATCCATGAAGCCCAGTACCCGCTTGAGCCGGTATGGCGAGGAGATGATCAGCAGCACGATGGCCACCGCCGCCATCACCGCGAGGCCCGAGAAAATGCGCATATTGATGCCGCCGAGGAACAGCACGCCCATGGCAATGGACATCACCACCATCAAGGCACCGAAGTCCGGCTCGCGCAGCAACAGGAAGGCCACCATCACCATGGCGGCAAACATCGGGGCAAAGCCTTCTTTCAGGCTGTGCAGCTTGTGGGTTTTGCGCACGGTGTAATCGGCGGCGTAAATCACCGTGGCGAACTTCATGATTTCCGACGGCTGCAAGTTGAGCACGAACAGGTTGATCCAGCGGCGCGAACCGTTCACCACCCGGCCGATACCGGGAATCAGCACCAGCACCAGCAGCACGATGCCCAGCAGGAACAACTTGCCGGCGTATTTCTGCCAGATGCGGGTAGGTACCTGGAACATCACGTAGGATGCGGAAAGGCCGATCACCATGAAAATGATGTGGCGGATCAGGTAGAAATAACGGTTCTGCGTGGCAACATCGGCCTCGGCATAGGCAATCGACGCCGAATACACCATCACCAGGCTGATGGACAGCAGCAGGGCCAGGGCCCAGGCCAATGCCTCGTCAAACGGTTTGATGGCGGTGTAGCGGCGCGCCGAGTGCACGATCATGGCTGCCCCTTTCCGGTCGCGGCCTTGATCTGTGCCACGGTGTCGATAAACACCTGGGCGCGATGGGCGTAGTTGCGGAACATGTCCAGGCTGGCGCAGGCAGGCGACAGCAGCACCACATCACCCGGCTGAGCCAGTTCAGCGGCGGCGCGGGTGGCTTCTTCCAGCGTGGCGTAGTCGTGCAGCGCAACGCCGCTGTCGGCCAGTGCGGCACGGATGCGACCAGCATCGCGGCCAATCAGCAATACGGCGCGGGCAATGCGCTGGCAAGCCGGTGCCAGCGGGCTGAAATCCTGGCCCTTGCCATCGCCACCGGCAATCAGCACCACCTTGCGGGTCATGCCATTGAGGGCGGCCTCGGTAGCGCCGACATTGGTGCCTTTGGAATCGTCAATCCAGGCGATGCCGTCAAATTCGTCCACCAGCTCCACGCGGTGGGCCAGGCCCTCAAAGCTTTGCAAGCCTTGCAGCAGGGCAGTGCGGTCCAGTCCGATGCTGTCGCACAAGGCCAGTGCGGCCAGGGCGTTGGCGGCATTGTGCAGGCCTTGCAGTTGCAGGCTGGCTTGTGGCAGCACGGCCTCGCCCTGTGCGCTGAGCCAGTATTGACCGTCTTGCTGGATCAGGCTGTATTCCACCGGCTGCTTGAGCGAGAACCACTTCACCACATGACCGGGGCGCACCATGGCCGGGGCCAGGATGTCGTCGCGGTTCAGCACCTGCACACCCTGGCCGTTAAACACGGCCGTCTTGGCGTGGGCGTAGTCCAGCAGGTCGTTGTAGCGGTCCAGATGGTCTTCGGAAATATTCAGCACCGTGGCGGCATCGGCCGCGAGGCTGTACGTGGTTTCCAGCTGGAAGCTGGACAGCTCCAGCACCCACACGTCCGGCTGCTTGCCGGACTGTTCGCGTTCCAGCAGGGCTTCCAGTACCGCCAGGCCGATATTGCCGGCCACGATGGTATCCAGCCCGGCCTGCTGGCACAGATGGCCGACCAGACTGGTGACGGTGGTCTTGCCATTGGAACCGGTAATGGCAATCACCTTGCTGCCATTACCCTTGATGGCGCGGGCCAGCAATTCCACATCGCCCACCACTTCGCCACCGGCGCGACGGAAAGCATCCACCGCCGGGTTTTTCAGCGGCACGCCGGGGCTGAGCACCAGCATGTCGAAACCGGCAAAGGTGCTGGCATCGAATGCGCCGGCGCGCAGTTCGGCATCCGGCACATGGCGCTGCAGTTCGGCCACGCGCTCGGGCGCGGGCTTGCTGTCGGCCACCACCACGCGTGCGCCGTGGGCAGCCAGATAGCGCGCGGCAGCCAGCCCCGAGCCTCCCAGCCCCACTACCGCGATGTGTCGATCAGCAAAGTTCATGAGCCCTAATCCTTAACGCAATTTCAGTGAAGCCAGGCCAGCGAGCACCAGCATCATGGTGACAATCCAGAAGCGCACCACCACCTGGGTTTCCTTCCAGCCCTTCAATTCGTAGTGGTGATGCAGCGGTGCCATGCGGAACACGCGCTTGCCGGTCAGCTTGAACGAAGCCACCTGGATCATCACCGACAGTGCTTCCATCACGAACAGACCGCCCATGATGAACAGCACGATTTCCTGACGCACGATCACCGCCACGGTGCCCAGTGCCGCGCCCAGCGCCAGTGCGCCGACATCGCCCATGAACACCTGTGCCGGATAGGCGTTGAACCACAAGAAGCCCAGGCAAGCCCCGCAGATGGCGGCACAGAACACCACGACCTCATGTGCACCGGGAATGAAGGGCAGGCCCAGATATTTGGAAAACACCACGTGACCGGCCACGTAAGCGAAGATGGACAGGCCGGAGGCCACCATCACCACCGGCAGCGCCGCCAGGCCATCGAGACCGTCGGTCAGATTGACCGCATTGGAGGTGCCGACAATCACCAGATAGGTCAGCACGCAGAAGCCGACCACGCCCAGCGGGTAGGCTACGGTCTTGAAGAAGGGCACGATGAACTCGGTGGAGGCCGGCAGCTTGGCGGTGGCAATCAGGAAAATACCCGCCGCAATGGCGATGGTGGATTGCCATACCATCTTGAATTTGGCCGACACGCCTTTCGGGTCCTTGTACACCACCTTGCGCCAGTCGTCGTAAAAGCCCAGCGCACCGGTGCCCAGCATCACACCCAGCAGCAGCCAGACATATTTGTTGGACAGGTCAGCCCACAACAGGGTGGTGATGGTGATGGACAGCATGATCAGCGAACCGCCCATGGTCGGCGTACCGGCCTTGACCAGATGGCTTTGCGGACCGTCGTTGCGCACGGCCTGGCCGACTTTCAGCTCGGTCAGTTTGCGGATGACCCACGGCCCCATCAGCAGCGAGATGGTCAGCGAGGTGAGCGCAGCCATCACCGCACGCAGGGTGACGTAGTAGACAACGTTGAAAGTCCGGATATGAGAACCCAGCAGATCGGCTAGCCAGAGCAGCACCTTACACTCCCTCTTCTTGTTGTTTTGCGGTCGTCAGGTGTTCCACCACCCGTTCCATACGCATGAAGCGCGAGCCTTTCACCAGCACGGAAGCTCCCGCTTGCAAATTGGCGTCCAGCCAGCTGGCCAACGCCGTGAAATCATCAAAACTGTGTGCGCCGTCGCCAAAGGCGGCGGCAGCGTGATGGCTGAGTTCGCCCAGCGTCACCAGCTGTGCAATGCCGCGCAGGCGGGCGTGCTCGCCCACCTCGGCATGCATTTGCGCTGCAGTCTCGCCCAGCTCGCCGATATCACCCATGACAAAGCAGTGTGGTGCGGGCAAACCGGCCAGCACGTCGATACCGGCTTTCATCGAATCCGGATTGGCGTTGTAGCTATCGTCAATCACCACGCCGCCGTGACGGCCGGTTTTCTGTTGCAGACGGCCCTTGGCATTGCCGAACACCGCCAGACCGGCAGCAATGGCCGCCAGTGGCACGTCCAGCGCCAGGGCCATGGCCGCTGCGGCCAGCGCATTGCGCACATTGTGTTCGCCCGGTGCCGGCAGGCTGATGGCCTGCTCGCCTTGCGGGCTGCACAGGGTAAAGCGGCTGCCCAGTGCCTGCAGGCTGATGTCACGCGCGCTGATGTCCGCCTGCTGCTGCAGGCCGAAGCTGCAGATGCGGTGCGTACCGGCGGCAACACGGAACAGCGCAATATTGGCGTCATCGGCATTGACGATGGCCACGCCGTCCGCTGGCAGGCCGGAGAAAATTTCCGCCTTGGCTCGGGCGATGTCGGCGGTATCGGCAAAATGGCCGATGTGGGCACGCATGGCGTTGTTGACCAGTGCCACTTGCGGACGGGCCAGGCTGCTCAGATAAGTCAGCTCGCCGTGGTGGTTCATGCCCATTTCCAGCACCGCATAACGGTGGGCGGCAGTCAGCCCCAGCAAGGTCAGCGGCAGGCCGATGTCATTGTTGAAGTTGCCGGCGGTAGCGTGCACCGCCTGCTCTCCGGCATGGGCCTTGAGAATGGCGCTGAGCATTTCCTTGACCGTGGTCTTGCCGTTGGAGCCGGTAATGCCCACGCGCAGTGCCGGCAGGGCGGCGGCCCAGCCTGCGGCCAGACGGCCCAGCGCCAGCCGGGTGTCGTCCACCTTGATCAGGCTGGCGTTGTCGAGCGCAAAGTCCTCTGCCACCAGTGCAGCGACAGCACCACGCGCCAGTACATCGGCCACAAAGTCGTGTGCATCAAAACGCTCGCCCTTGAGCGCGACAAACAAATCGCCCGGCTGTACGGCACGGCTGTCGGTCACCACGCGGCTCAGACGGACTTGCCCGTCTGCGCCCGACAGGGTGCCAACTGCCCAGTGCGCGGCCTGCTGCAAGGTCATCATGCCTTGTCTCCCCAGGCCGTCAGCGCTTCTTCGGCAATGCGGAAATCGGAGAACGGGTGTTTCACACCGCCGATATCCTGGTATTCCTCGTGACCCTTGCCGGCAATCAGCACGATATCGCCCGCCTGCGCCTGACTCACCGCCCAATGAATGGCGGCGGCGCGATCGGCTTCAACATGACCGGGATGGCTCATGCCGGCCAGAATGTGGTCGATGATGGTTTGCGGGTTTTCGGTACGCGGATTGTCGCTGGTCACCACCGCCACATCGGCGATGCGCTCGGCGATTTCGCCCATCATCGGGCGCTTGCCCGGATCGCGGTCGCCACCGCAACCGAACACGCAATACAGCTTGCTGCCTGCGGGGCGGATATCGGCCAGCGTGGCCAGTGCCTTTTCCAGCGCATCCGGGGTATGAGCGTAATCAATCACCACCAGTGGTTCGTGACTGCCGCCAATGCTCTGCATGCGGCCACGCGCCGGCTGGATGCGTGCCATCACGGCGGCGGCATCTGTCAGGCTGATGCCGTTGACACACAGGGTGGCGAGACAAGCCAGCAGGTTGCTGGCATTGAACCGGCCTACCAGACCGGTGCGTACCTCTACCTCGCCCCATGGTGTGGTGACCCGCAGTTGCAGACCATCCAGATTTGCCGTCAGGCTGAGCGGGCGTACATCGCCCTGGGTCAGGCCGTAGCTCACCACCCGGGTCTGGCTGGCATCAATGTCCTGCACCAGCTGGCGGCCAAACGGGTCGTCCACATTGATGACCGCATGCTTGAGCCCTTCCCAGTGGAACAGCTTGGCCTTGGCCGCGCCGTAGGCTTCCATGCTGCCGTGGTAGTCCAGATGGTCGCGGGTCAGATTGGTGAACACCGCGGTGGCAAAACTCACACCATTCACCCGTGCCTGGTCCAGGCCATGGCTGGATACTTCCATGGTCACCACATGCGCGCCCTGACGACGGTATTCGGCCAGCTTTTGCTGCACGGTGACCGGGTCCGGTGTGGTGTGCGTGGTTTGGGTCAGCTCGCCATAAAAACCGTTACCCACGGTGCCGATCAAGGCGGCTTTCTGGCCCAGCAAGGAAAACGCCTGCGCCAGCCAGTGGGAAATGGAAGTCTTGCCATTGGTGCCGGTAATGCCAATCACCGTCATCGCCTGGCTGGGCTGGCCATAAACATGTGCGGCCACCATGCCGGCCCGCTCGCGCAGGGCGGGGACAGGCAGGTTGGGGATTTGCCAGTCCGGATTCCAGCTGAATCCGTCGGCGGCATCCCACAGTACGGCAGCCGCACCTTTTTCCAGCGCGGCAGGGATGAAGTCGCGGCCATCGGTGTATTCACCGCGGCAGGCCAGGAAGACATCGCCGGGCAATACACGGCGGCTGTCCGCTTCTACCCGTCTGATGGGGAAGTCCAGCTGGTTCAGTTCTGCCGGATCCCAGTCCGGCAAGCTTGTCAGGCGACTTTTCATGTTCTGTTTCTTCAAAAATCCGCAGGGACCGGAGTGGAATCCGGCAGCAAGCTGTTATTGGACGGCTCGTCCGGCTGCACATTCAGCACGCGCAGCGCGCCGCCAGCCACCTGGGAAAACACCGGTGCGGAAATGGCACCGCCGTAGTATTTGCCGGCCGTGGGTTCGTCAATCATCACGGCCACGATCAGTTTGGGGTTCTTGCCCGGGGCAAAGCCGATGAACAGTGCGCGGTGCTTGTTGGCCACATAGGTGCGGCCTTCCAGCTTGCGCGCGGTACCGCTCTTGCCTCCGATGCTGTAACCGATGATGCGGCCACCAACGGCACCGCCACCCGGTTCGCTGTTGGCAACCAGCAGGTCGTGCATTTCGTGGGCGGTTTTTTCGCTCAGCACCCGCTTGCCCGGCATCGGGTTATTGGTCTTGTACAGCGAGATGGGCAACATCACCCCATCATTGGTAAAGATGGTGTAGGCGCGGGCCATCTGGATCAGGCTGACCGACACGCCATAGCCAAAGGACATGGTGGCCTGTTCGATGGGCCGCCAGTTCTTCCAGTCACGCAGGCGTCCGGCTGCTTCACCAGGAAAGCCGGTATTGGGTGCGCGGCCAAAGCCCAGCGAGTCGTAGTAGGTCCAGAAATCCTGCGGGCTGCTCAGCAGCGCCAGTTTGCTGGTGCCCACATTGGACGATTTCTGGATGATGCCCAGAATGTTCAGGCTGGGCTGGGCCGATACGTCGCGGATGGTGGCCGGGCCAATCATGTAGCTATGGGTGTCCAGCACGGTGTTGACGTTGGCCTTGCCGTGTTCCAGCGCCAGCGAAATCGACAGCGGCTTCATGGTGGAGCCCGGCTCGAACAGGTCGATCACCGCACGGTTGCGCAGCATTTCCGGCGTGGTGCCAACCCGGTTATTGGGGTTGAACGAAGGGTAATTGGCCAATGCCAGCAGCTCGCCGGACTTGGCATCCAGCACCACCACACTGCCGGCCTTGGCCTTGTTCTCTTCCACGGCTGCCTTGATTTCGCGGTAAGCCAGGTACTGGATGCGGTGATCCACCGCCAGGGCCAGGGTCTGCCCGTCCTTGGGCGGTTCAATGGCGGCGACATCTTCAATGATGTGGCCACGGCGATCCTTGATCACCACGCGGCGACCATCCTTGCCAGCCAGCATTTTTTCGCGTGCCAGCTCTACCCCTTCTTGGCCTTTGCCATCCACCCCGGTGAAACCGATGATGTGGGAGATGATTTCGCCAGCCGGGTAAAAACGGCGGTATTCCTGTTGTTTGGCAATGCCGGGAATGCCCAGCGCCATCACCTTGTCAGCCAGCTCCGGGCTGATCTGGCGCTTGATGTAGACGAATTCCTTCTTGCGGTCAGACAGCTTGGTAGCCAGCTCTTCCGGGCTGATGTCCAAAAGGCTGCCCAGCTCGCGCAGCTTGGCCGGGGGGATGGGCTCCATGTCGGCCGGGCTGGCCCAGATGGTTTGCACCGGCGAGCTGATGGCCAAGGGTTCGCCATTGCGGTCGGTAATCACCCCCCGGTTGGCTTCCAGCGTCATCGCACGGCGGAAACGGGCCTCACCCTGGCCTTGCAGGAAGTCCTGCTGCACCACTTGCAGGTAAATGGCGCGGCCGATCAGCGCCAGAAACAGCATGCCCAGCATCAGCAAGACAAAACGCACACGCCCTGCCGTCATTTTCAGGGCAGGGCTGGCATCCGCAATGCGTTCACGCTGGTGGGCCGAGTAGCTGGTGCGCATCAGGCTCCTCCCCGCGGGGTAATGACCTGGATCTGGCGCGGGTCGGGCGTGTGCATGCCCAGACGGGTGCTGGCGGCTTTTTCAATTACCGCATGGGCACCCCAGGTGCTTTGTTCCAGTTGCAACTGGCCAAACTCCACTTCCAGCTGCTGGGCGGATTTCTGCTCTTTCTGCAGGTCGCTGTACAGCCTGCGCGACACGTGCTGGGACGTGACCACCGACCAGGCGGACACCACCACAAGAGTCAGGAGAATCGCGCACAGACGGTTCATGCATCCCCCTCACGCCACGGCGCAGCCGTGCGTTGGGCAACACGCATGATGGCACTGCGCGAACGGGGGTTTTCACGGATCTCTTCTTCGCTGGCGCGCACGGCCTTGCCTACGCTGTTGAGTGGGGGCTGGGCCATGTCTTCGGCCCGCACCATCACCCAGCTGGGCAGCTTTTCCACACTGCTGGCATCGCGCAGGTATTGCTTGACGATGCGGTCTTCCAGCGAGTGGAAGCTGATGATGGCCAGACGGCCGTCTTCAGCCAGATGGCGCGCCGCCTGCGGCAGGACGGCCTTGAGCTCGTCCAGCTCGCGGTTCACAAAGATCCGGATCGCCTGGAAGGTACGCGTGGCTGGGTCCTGACCCGGTTCCCGAGTACGGACGTTTTTCCCAACGAGCAAGGCGAGCTCACGCGTGGTCTGGATGGGAGCGAGCTCCCGTTGCGCAACAATGGCTGCTGCGATCTTGCGAGCAAACCGCTCTTCACCATAAGTCTTGATGACCTCTTTGATTTCGTCTTCTTCCGCACTGGCCAGCCACTGGGCGGCGGTAATGCCGCGGGTGGTGTCCATGCGCATGTCCAGCGGCGCGTCGAAACGGAAACTGAATCCGCGACGGCCATCGTCGATCTGTGGCGAGGACACGCCCAGATCCATCAATACACCATTCACCGTGGCCACACCCAGGCGGGCCAGTTCCTGACCCAGGGTCTCAAAACCGTTGTGGACAATGGTGAAACGGCTGTCTTCTGCCGCCAGCCGTTCGGCTTCGGCGATGGCTTCCGGATCCTTGTCAAAGGCAATCAGCCGGCCCTCGGGGCCCAGCCGTGACAGGATCAAGCGGCTATGACCACCTCGGCCAAAGGTGCAGTCGACGTACACGCCATCAGGCTTGATGGCGAGTGCTTCGACAGCCTCGGCAAGCAGCACCGTGCGATGCACGAACGGGGTGGGGTTCACAGCGTAAAGTCTCCAAGATGTTGTGCCAGGTCGGCTTGGTCTATTGCCAGGGCGTCATTGGTCTGGCTGTCCCATTCCTCGGCATTCCACAGCTCGAAGCGGTTACCCATGCCCACCAGTGCCACGTCCTTGTCGAGGCCGACCAGATCGCGCAGGCGGGAGGGAAGCAGGATGCGTCCGGCGCTGTCCATTTCCAGCGTTTCTGCGTGGCCAAGCACGAGGCGCTGGTAGCGTTTCAGCGTGGGATTGCCGGTGGGAAGGGCGAGAAGGCGGGCTTCGACCGGACGCCAGTTGGGTTCGGGGTAAATCAGCAGATGATCGGGAGATTCGAGGGTCACCACCAGCTTGTGGCCAAACGCGGACAGCAGTGTCTCACGGTGTCTGGCCGGAATGGCCAAACGACCCTTGCTATCAAGAGAGACAATGCTGACGCCACCAATCATGAGCTGGAAACCACCGCTGAAAGTTGAGGGGCCGTCGCCCCACTTTTACCCACTTCACCCCACTTTCCGCCACTATAAGAAAGAACTGCACTACGGTCAACATCACTTGGTGCTAATTCACCTTTTGCGACAATGACTTAGCGGCACGGTGAAAATGTGCTTTCCGTGTCAAATCAGTGAGTTAATAAGCACTGTCAAAGTGAGCTATGAACTGGAATGGTGCAGGAAGGCAACACAATGATTTTTAATGACAAGAACATCAGACAGCGTGCGATGATTGCGCAGCACCTGAAAGAAATGCTTGAAAAAGAAAAAACGGAACGGCATGCGCTATACATGCCGTTCCGCTTGCTGAAGCTCAAAGGCCCGGATCAAGCCAGTTTCTGCTTCAGGATTTCCTGCACCTGGGCCGGGTTGGCCTTGCCCTTGGAAGCTTTCATCACCTGACCGGCCAAGGCATTCAGTGCCTTTTCCTTGCCGGCGCGGAATTCCTCCACCGCCTTGGGGTTAGCGGCAATGGCTTCTTCCACCATCTTCTCGATGGCACCCACGTCAGACACCTGCTTGAGGCCATCACGCTCGATGATAGCATCGGCAGACAGATCGCTATCCCACAAGGCATCGAACACTTGCTTGGCCAGCTTGCTGGACAGGGTGTTGTCGGCAATGCGCTGGATCAGGCCGGTCAGGCGTTCGGCCGAGATCGGGCAATCGCCAATATCCTTGCCTTCGCGGTTCAGGCGGGCGGCGATTTCACCATTCACCCAGTTGGCAGCCAGCTTGCCCTGACCGGAGGCCTGGGCAACGGCTTCGAAATATTCTGCCGTGGCGCGGTTGCCGGTCAGCAGGGCCGCGTCGTAGGCTGATACGCCGAAGACTTCGACAAAGCGGGCCTTCATGGCGCTGGGCAGTTCCGGCATTTCGCTGCGGATGCGGGCGATCTGCTCGTCGCTGATGCGTACCGGCAGCAAGTCCGGATCGGGGAAGTAGCGGTAGTCGTGCGCGTCTTCCTTGCTACGCATCATGCGGGTTTCGCCGCTGTCCGGGTCGAACAGCACGGTTGCCTGTTCCACGCGGCCGCCATCTTCCAGGGTGTCGATCTGCCACTGGATTTCATACTTGATGGCCTGCTCCAGGAAGCGGAAGGAGTTCAGGTTCTTGATTTCGCGGCGGGTACCGAATTCCTGCTGACCGAACGGGCGCACCGAAACGTTAGCGTCCACGCGGAAGCTGCCTTCCTGCATGTTGCCGTCGCAAATGCCCAGCCACATCACCAGGCTGTGCAGGGCGCGGGCATAGGCCACGGCCTCTTCCGGCGAGCGCATGTCCGGCTCGGACACCACTTCCAGGAGCGGGGTGCCGGCGCGGTTGAGGTCGATGCCGGTCATGCCGCTGAAGTCTTCATGCAGCGATTTGCCGGCATCTTCTTCCATGTGGGCACGGGTCAGCTTGACCAGCTTTTCTTCCTCGCCCACCAGAATCGGCAATACGCCGCCTTCGACGATAGGCAGCTCCATCTGGCTGATCTGGTAGCCCTTGGGCAGGTCGGGGTAGAAGTAGTTTTTGCGCGCAAATACGTTCTTCTGGTTGATCTTGGAACCCAGTGCCAGGCCCAGGCGGATGGCTTTTTCCACCACGGCCTTGTTCATCACCGGCAGCACGCCGGGAAAGGCCAGTTCCACGGCCGAGGCCTGGGTGTTCGGCTCGGCACCAAAGGCGGTGCTGGTGCCGGAAAAAATCTTGGTAGCGGTGTTGAGCTGCACATGCACCTCAAGACCGATGACGACTTCCCATTTCATCGCGGAGAAATCCTTTTGCTATGCCGACAGGGGCGGACGCTGCGCCGCCCCGCTACGGTCTTGATTACAGGGCGGGAGCGCGGGTGTGCCAGTCGGTAGCCAACTGGAACTGGTGCGCCACATTCAGCATTTTTGCTTCGCCAAAATAATTGCCGATGATCTGCAAACCCACCGGGCGGCCCTGACGGTCGAAACCGGCCGGCACGCTCATGCCGGGCAGGCCGGCCAGGTTGACCGACAGGGTGTAGATGTCGGACAGGTACATCTGTACCGGATCGCCGGATTTCTCGCCGATATTGAAAGCAGCAGTCGGTGCCACCGGCCCCAGGATCACGTCACACTGCGCAAATGCGGCGGTGAAGTCGTTGGCAATCAGGCGGCGGATTTTCTGCGCTTTCAGGTAGTAAGCATCGTAATAGCCGTGCGACAGCACATAGCTGCCCACCAGAATGCGGCGCTTGACCTCGGCGCCAAAGCCTTCGGCGCGGGTCTTCTCATACATGTCCACCAGGTCTTTGTAATCGGCCGCACGGTGGCCGTAACGCACGCCATCGTAACGCGACAGGTTGGTGGAGGCCTCGGCCGGGGCAATCACGTAGTAGGCCGGAATGGACAGCTCCGTATTGGGCAGGCTGATGTCCACCACCTGTGCGCCCTGCTTTTTCAGCTCGGCCACGGCGTCTTCAATCACCTTGGCTACGTCGCCATCCAGGCCGTCGGCAAAGTACTCGCGCGGCAGACCCACGCGCAAACCGGCCAGCGGCTGGTTCAGGTCGCGGGTGTAGTCTTCGCGGGCACGTTCCAGGCTGGTGGAGTCACGCTCGTCGAAACCGGCCATCACGTTCAGCATCAGCGCGCAGTCTTCGGCGGTCTGGGCAATCGGGCCGCCCTGATCCAGCGAGGAGGCATAAGCCACCATGCCGTAGCGCGATACCACACCATAAGTGGGCTTGATGCCGGTGACGCCACAGTGGCTGGCCGGTTGGCGGATGGAACCACCGGTGTCGGTGGCGGTGGCCACCGGCGTCAGGCGCGCAGCGACAGCAGCGGCGGAACCACCGGACGAGCCGCCAGGAATGGCGTTCAGGTCCCACGGGTTTTTCACGGCACCGTAGTAGCTGTTTTCATTGGACGAGCCCATGGCGAATTCGTCCATGTTGGCGCGGCCCAGCGTCACCAGGCCGGCGGCATTGCACTGTTCCACCACATGCGCGCTATAGGGCGAGATGAAGTTGTCCAGCATTCTGGAGCCACAGCTGGTTTTCCAGCCCTGCTGGCAGAAGATGTCCTTGTGGACCATGGGCACACCGGTGAGCAGGCCGGCATTGCCAGCCGCACGGGCAGCATCGGCCGCCGCGGCATCGGCCAGGGTACGGGCGCGGTCCACGGTGATGAAGGCGTTCAGCTGCTGGTTCAGCGCCTCGATGCGGTCCAGGTATTGCGTGGCCAATTCCACGCTCGACACCGCACCCGCCGCCAGTTGTTGCGACAGTTGCTTGAGGGTGGCGTTCGTCATTTTGTCTTGATATCCGGTTAAGCTGGGATCAGTGAGCAGAAGCACCCGGCCTGCAGGACGGGTTTCGCAATTCGGAAAAAAGCGATTCCCAGGCGGGAACCATCCGAACAGCGATGGCTCTGAAACTCACTCGATTACCTTGGGAACGAGGAACAAACCCTTTTCCACCTGCGGGGCAATGGCCTGAAAAGCCTCCCGCTGATTGGTCTGGGTCACGATGTCTTCACGCAGGCGCAGGCTGACATCCTGCGGATGCGCCATCGGTTCGATGCCATCGGTGTTGACGGCCTGCATCTTCTCGATCAGGCCAAAAATATTGTTAAGCTGGTTGCCAACCGCGACGATTTCTTCGTCGCTTACGTTGATGCGGGCAAGCTTGGCAATCCGCGCGACATCCTGGTGCGTCAGAGACATGGCGTCCTCGTTAAAACCTTTAATATTTCAAGCTTTATAGGGTATCATAAGGGGTTTGATTCTCCCAAGATCGACATCACACATCGCAGCAGGAAAAACGCAGCTGACAACAGGGTTTTCTGTCTGTCATGCCTGTTGTTCATTTCCGTGTTGCAATGCAACAATGATGTCCCCGGAATGCCGCCGTCCGCTGCCTCAGGCCTGCGCCGCGACGGGCCCGGGAAGCCAAGCCCATGCTAAGAATTTGCCGGACGCGCATCGCGCCCGACTGACGGAAACTGAACCAGGACCGCCCAATGTTTCGTTCGCTCACCGGATACTTCTCCAACGACCTTGCCATCGACCTTGGCACGGCCAACACCCTCATTTACATGCGTGGCAAGGGCATCGTGCTTGACGAGCCGTCGGTGGTCGCCATTCACAGCGACGCGCCCACCAACAAGAAATCCATCCTGGCCGTCGGCCTGGAAGCCAAGAAGATGCTGGGCCGCACTCCCGGTTCCATCCAGGCCATCCGCCCGATGAAGGACGGCGTGATTGCCGACTTCACCGTGACCGAGCAGATGCTCAAGCAGTTCATCAAGAAGGTGAACCCCAACCGCTTCTTTGCCGCCAGCCCGCGCATCGTGATCTGCGTGCCCTGCGGTTCCACCCAGGTGGAACGCAAGGCGATCCGCGACTCGGCCCTGGCTGCCGGTGCGCGCCGTGTCGAGCTGATCGAAGAGCCGATGGCTGCTGCCATCGGTGCCGGCCTGCCGGTTGAGGAACCGACCGGCTCCATGGTGGTGGACATCGGTGGCGGCACCACCGAAGTGGGCGTGATTTCGCTGGGTGGCGTGGTGTACTCCAACTCGGTACGCGTGGGTGGTGACAAGTTCGACGAAGCCATCATCAATTACATCCGCCGCAACTACGGCATGCTGATTGGTGAAACCACTGCCGAAGAAATCAAGAAGACCATCGGCTCGGCCTTCCCCGGTGCCGAAGTACGCGAAATGGAAGTCAAGGGCCGCAACCTGGCTGAAGGCATTCCGCGTGCCTTCACCGTGTCGTCCAATGAAATCCTGGAAGCACTGACCGAACCCCTGAACCAGATCGTCTCCGCCGTGAAGATCGCGCTGGAACAGACTCCGCCGGAACTGGGTGCCGACATTGCCGACAAGGGCATGGTACTGACCGGTGGCGGTGCACTGCTGAAGGATATCGACCGCTTGCTGGCCGAAGAAACCGGCCTGCCGGTATTCGTGGCCGAAGAGCCGCTGACCTGCGTGGTACGCGGTTCGGGCAAGGCGCTGGAAAAAATGGACAAGATCGGCACCATTTTCACCAACGTACCCTGATTGTTGCCTAAACGGAGTTGCTGCCGCCCCGTCAAGGGGTGGCATACCGCCTGATGGACTTCGCCAACACCCCCAGCTTTTTCCGCTCCGGGCCCAAGCCCGGTACGCGCCTGTTCCTGTGCGCGCTGGCCTCCATCGCGCTTCTGGTGGGCGACAGCCGTTACGGACTGATGGAGCAGGCCCGCGATGGCATGTCCCTGGTGCTCTATCCCTTGCAGCGGGTGGTCAACATGCCGCTGGGCATGGTGCGCCATTTCGGTGACTACTTCACCGTCCAGGCCGATCTCAAAAACGAAAACGACCAGCTGCGTACCCGCCAGCTGGAAATGTCCGCCCGGCTGGCCAGGCTGGAAACGGTGGAACGGGAGCTGAACGAGTTGCGTCAGCTCAACAGCATCAAGGCCACGCGCACTGATGCACCGCAGCTGGCCGAGACGTTGTACACCGGCCGCGACCCTTTCTCTTACAAGATCATCATCGACAAGGGTGCCGATGCCAATTTGCAGCCGGGACAACCGGTGGTGGATGCGCGCGGCCTGCTGGGCCAGATTACCCGCGTACAGCCGCTGACGGCGGAAGTCACGCTGATCATCGACAAGAACCAGATGGTGCCGGTGATGATTGCCCGTACCGGCGAGCGTGCCATCCTGTACGGTTATGGCGGCGGCGTGGAAATCCGCTACCTGCCCTTGCATGCCGACGTGCGTGAAGGCGACAGCATTGTCACTTCCGGCATTGACGGCCTGTATCAGGAAGGAACGCCGGTGGCGCGGGTCAGCAAGGTAGAACGCAATGCCGGCGCGGCATTCAGCCGTATCACCACCGAGCCGCTGGCCGGGGTGCAGCAAACCCGCTATGTGCTGGTATTGCAGCAAAAGGGCCAGACACCGCCACGCCCGGCCGAACCGGTCGTGCCTGTGAAAAAGACCAAGGGCAAGAAGCCCGCCGATTCGGAGTAAGCATGTCGTTCGACCGCCCCAAGGAATTACTCAAGCCGGTCAAGCGCCGCTTCATTTTCATGACCTTTCTGCTGGCAGTGCTGGTGGAAATGGTGCCGCTGCCGCATGGCTCCACCCGCTGGCTGCCGGACTTCATCAGCCTGGTACTGCTGTACTGGGTGATCAACCAGCCGCGCCGGGTGAATGTAGGCCTGGCCTTCCTGATGGGGCTGGTGGCCGACATTGCCACCGCTGGCATGCTGGGCCAGCACGCGCTGGCCTATTCGGTCACCGCCTATCTGGCACTGAGCCGTCAACGCCAGCTGATCATGTTCAACCTTGGCCAGCAGGCCTTGAGCGTGCTGGCGCTGATGCTGTGCAACCAGAGCATCATGGTGGTGGCGCGCATGCTGACCGGCTCGGCCTTTGTCGGCTGGAGCTATTTCCTGCCGCCGCTGATCGGTGCCCTGTTGTGGCCGCTGCTGACCAAGCTGCTGCTGTTGCCCTACCGTCATCACTCGGTGTAAGTCGTGCGCCCTACCCGCTTCAAGAACCCGCAGGCTGAAGATGGCCAGTTCCAGCTTCGGCTGGTTGTGGCTTATGTCTTCATGCTGCTGATGTTCTGCCTGCTGATTGCCCGTTTTGTCTGGCTGCAGGTATACCAGTACGAGCACTTTTCCACGCTGGCGCAGAACAACCGCATTTCGCTGCTGCCCATCCTGCCCAACCGCGGCCTGATCATGGACCGCAACGGCGTCATCCTGGCGCAGAACTATTCCGCCTACACGCTGGAGCTGGTGCCCAGCAAGATGCCGGACATGAATGCCACCATTGCCGAGCTCTCCAAGCTGGTGAACATCACCCCGCGTGACGAAAAGCTGTTCAAGAAGCTGCTGGGCGAATCCAAGGATTTCGAATCCATCCCGCTCAAGGTGAAGCTGACCGAGGAAGAAGCCGCCCGCGTGGCCGCGAATGCCTGGCGCTTTCCCGGCGTACAGGTGAAGGCGCGGCTGTTCCGCGACTACCCGTACAAGGAACTCACCAGCCATGTGCTGGGTTATATCGGCCGCATCAACCAGAAAGACCAGGAGCGGCTGGACGACGAAGACAAGAGCACCAATTACAAGGGCACCAATTACATCGGCAAGACCGGCCTGGAAGCGGTGTACGAGGATGATCTGCACGGTCAGGTGGGCTTTGAAGAAGTGGAAACCGACTCCGGTGGCCGCGCCATCCGCAGCCTGCGCCGCACGCCGCCGGTCAACGGCAACAACCTGAAGCTGGCGCTGGACATCCGCCTGCAGGAAGTTGCCGACAAGCTGTTCGGCAACCGTCGTGGCGCGCTGGTGGCCATCGACCCGCAAACCGGCGGGGTGCTGGCCTTCCTGTCCAAGCCGGGCTTCGACCCCAATCTGTTCATCGACGGCATCGACAGCCAAAGCTGGGCGGCGCTGAACAACGACTGGCAAAAGCCGATGATTAACCGTGCGCTGCGCGGTACCTATCCGCCCGGCTCCACCTTCAAGCCCTTCATGGCCATGGCTGCGCTGGAAACCCACTCCATCGGCATGCATGATGTACGCCCGGCACCGGCCTTCTTCACCCTGCCCGGCTCCAGCCACCAGTTCCGCGACAGTAACAAGAACGGCAACGGCTCGGCCAACCTGGCCAAGGCCATCCAGGTGTCCAGTGATACCTTCTTCTACAAGCTGGCCTGGGACATGGGCATCGACAAGATTGCTCCCACCGTCGGCCAGTTCGGCCTTGGCCGTCCCACCGGCATCGACCTGGACGGCGAAGCCAGTGGCGTACTGCCCACCAAGGAATGGAAAGCCAAGCGCTTTGCCCGCTACAAGGAAGAATTCCGCCGCTGGTACCCGGCTGACGTGGTGAGTATCGGCATCGGCCAGGGCTTCAACTCCTACACCCCGCTGCAAATGGCGAACGGCATCGCCACGCTGGCCAATGACGGCGTGGCCTACAAGCCGCACCTGGTACAGGAAGTGGTGGATGCGCGCAGCGGCAAGAGCCGGCTGATTGCCGCCAAGCCCGACCATGTACTGCCCTTCAAGCAGGAAAACTTCGAGTACGTGAAAGCCGCCATGCAGTCGGTGCTCAAGCCCGGTGGCACCGCCTGGCGGCTGGGTGTGGGCCTGCCCTATACCATGGCGGGCAAAACCGGTACCGCCCAGGTGGTGGCCATCAAGCAGGGTGCCAAGTACAACGCCTCGGCCCTAGCCGAGCAATATCGCGACCATTCCTGGTTTGTCGCCTTTGCCCCGGTGGAAAAACCACGCATTGCCGTGGCCATCATCGTGGAAAATGCGGGCTTTGGTGCCGCTGCTGCCGCGCCGATTGCCCGCGGCCTGTTCGACTACTACATCACCGGCAAGGTGCCGGGTTCCATTAGCGGGGACCTGAAAACCGTGCCCATGGATACTGCCGATGACGCTGCAGCCGCATCTGATTAAACGCCTGTGGCTGGCCATCAAGGCCCCGCTGGATGGCCCGCTGATGATCATTCTGGGCCTGATCTTCGCCCTGAGCCTGGTGGTGCTGTATTCGGCCAACAACCAGGGCCTGGACAAGATCGACAACAAGCTGGTCTACACCCTGTTGTCACTCAGCATCATGTGGCTGCTGGCGCGCAGCCGGCCGCAAAGCATCATGAACTTTGCCCCGCCCATTTACGGCATCGGGGTGGTATTGCTGCTGGCCGTGCATTTCAAGGGCGTGACGGTGAACGGTTCCACCCGCTGGCTGGAGCTGGGCATCACCCGCATCCAGCCGTCGGAAATCATGAAGATTGCCCTGCCGATGATGCTGGCCTGGTTCTTCCAGAAATACGAACTGTCGATGCGCTGGTGGCATTACCTGGTGGCGGCGGTGATGATTGCCATTCCCTGCGCGCTGGTGCTGAAGCAGCCCGACCTTGGCACCACCATGCTGATTGCGGCATCCGGCTTTTTCGTGCTGTTCTTTGTCGGCCTGCCGTGGAAGGTGATTCTGGGCGGGATGATTGCCGCCGGGGCCAGCATGCCGGTGGTGTGGAACATGCTGCATGACTACCAGCGCCGCCGGGTGATGACCATGATAGACCCGATGGAAGACCCGCTGGGCGCGGGTTACCACATCATCCAGTCCATGATTGCCATCGGTTCCGGTGGCCCCTGGGGCAAGGGCTGGCTCAATGGCACCCAGACCCATCTGGACTACATTCCGGAACGCACCACCGACTTCATCTTTGCCGTGTATTCCGAGGAATTCGGCCTGGTGGGCAATATCGTACTGGTGATTCTTTATACTCTGGTGCTCAGCCGCGCCATGATGATCACCGCCGGGGCGCAAACCCTGTACGGCCGCGCCATGGCCGGTGCCATCACCCTGTCCTTCTTTGTCTATGCCTTTGTCAACATGGGCATGGTGGCGGGTATCCTGCCGGTGGTGGGCGTGCCGCTGCCCTTTGTTTCCTATGGCGGCACCGCCACCGTCACCCTGTTTGTCGGTATGGGCATGCTGATGAGCATAGGCAATGCCCGACGCTAAGCGGTCGCCAGACCGTCCACACCGGTCTGGCCATCACACGTTACCTGACGCTACTGACCAAACCGCGTAGACCATCCGCGCCAAGGCGCACCGATGCAGACTGTGCGGCTAGCAAGGCTATGTCCGCCAGCCTTACAGCCCCAGCCCCCAGCGCCACACCCCGTACACCACAAAGCTGATCACAATCGCCAGCAAGGTCTTGCCGCTTTTCCATGCCACCAGTGCCGCCACGATGATGCCGGGCAAATAGGCATTGTGCAGGCTGATCTCCACCGTGCCGGCCGGTGCCAGCGCCATCGGTACCACCAGTGCCGACAATACGGCAGCCGGCACATAATGCAGCGCACGGTTCAGCCAGTCGGGAAATGCCAGTCGCTGGCCGAACACCAGAAAACTGGCACGAATCAATACAGTCAGCAGCATCATGCCGCCAATGGCAAGCCAGTGATTCATGCTGTCTGCTCCTTGCCCTTGTGCCATTGCTCCAGCAGCAGGCCGGTGGCCACGCCCACCACGGCTGCGAGCATCAGGTCCAGCTTGTAGGGCAGGCCGCGCGCCAGCATGGCCACGGCACTGGCGGCCAGTGCCGCACCCAGTGCCGGACGGCGTTTGAGCTGCGGTGCCACGATGGCAGCAAAGGTTGCCCCCATGGCAAAGTCCAGCCCCAGCGTGGCCAGACCGGGCAAGGACTGCCCCAGGCTCACCCCCACCATGGTCCAGAACAACCAGTTGCCATACATGGCGAGTGACGACGCCAGCCAGTACCACTGGCCGCCATCCGTACCCTTGGTGCGAAAGCGGTGCTCCACCACGGCAAAGGTTTCATCGGTCAGCCAGAAAGCCAGCGGCCAGCGCCAGCGCAAGGGCCAGTCACGGGCATAGGGCAGCAAGGTGGCGCTGTACAGCGCATGGCGCAGGTTGACCACAAAGGTGGTGAGCCACAACACCGGCAAGGCAGTGCCGGCACCGATCAGGCTGACGCCGATGAACTGGGAAGAACCGGCAAACACCAGCACCGACATGCCAAGCGCAGTGGCCGGGGACAAGCCGGCCGCAATGGCCAGCGTGCCGAAAATCACCCCGAACGGGGCTGCCCCCACCAGCATGGGCACGGTATCGCTCGCGCCTTCCAGCAACAGCGCGCGACGGTTGAGGGCATGCATCATGATGCCTCCCGCGGGCCGGGCCATACCGCGCGCAGGCTGTCGCCATGCAGGCTCATGCTGGCCCCTTCTGTGGCACGTACCGGCAAGTGGCGGTGATCGAAATCATCCAGACAATGAATGTTCACGCCGTAGTGATCCGGCATCGCCCGCTTGCGATGGAAGGTGTAGATACCGCAGTGCTGGCAAAAGAAATGGCGGGCAATGCCGGTATTCCAGCGGTACTCGCTCAGTGCATCGCTACCGGACAGGATCTCCAGCTGGCTTTCATGCACCCGTGTCATCAGCGCATTCTTTTTCACGCACAGCGAACAATCACAGGTAGTCAGTTCTTCGGGTTCGGCATGCAGGCGAAAGCGCACTGCGCCGCAATGACAGGAGCCGGTATAAGACATGGGCAGGGAATCATGATTGGGAAAGTCCTACCCTACCATGCCAATTGCTTGCCAGCTTGAACGATCTTGCGCTCAGCGCCGGAGGCTGCGCTGGTAGGCCGCCGGGGTGATGCCCAGCGCCTGACGGAAGATGCGGGTGAGGTGTGGCTGGTCGGCAAAGCCCAGTGCCTGAGCCGCAGCCGCCGGACTATGACCGCCAGCCAGCATTTGCCGGGCACGTACCACGCGCAACTGATTGCGCCAGGCTACCGGCGGTAAACCCAGATGCCGGGAAAACTGCCGGTTGAGCTGCCAGGGCGACAGGCCCACGGCCGCTGCCAGCGTGGCCAGCGACAGATTGTCCGCCACACAGTCGGCCAGCATCTGTCGGGCCCGCTCCACCGCCTGTGGCCAGGGACGCTGCGGACGCTCGGCAATCTGCATATGGCGTAATACCACCTGACTGAACACGGCATACAGGGCAGATTCGCGCTGCAAGGTGTCCCGGCTGTCACGCAGCAGGGCATGTAGCTGGTTCAGCTGCGCAGCCAGCTGCGGGTCCAGCACCACGGTGTCGCGAAAATAGGGCGTAGCAGCTGGCTGGCCGCTGATTTCGGCTGCCAGCTGGCAGATCAGGCTGGCTGACGGATAAAAGCCGCGATAGGCCCAACCTTGCTGGTGCGCACACTCGCCGGTGTGGACTTCGCCGGGGTTCATCAACACCAGCGCACCCACCCCGGCAATATGATTGCCCCCGCGGTGGCGGTAAGCCTGTGCCCCGGCCAGCAGGGCATTCACCACATATTCTTCGTGAAAATGCGGTGCAAATACCTGTTCGCGGTAAAAGGCATCCAGGCATTCCAGCGGCGCGATGTCATCGGCGCGGAAGAAACGTGAAAATTCGTGCTCGGATTGGGGCATGGAAGCGGGCGGGACAGACAATGTCCCTTGCATTCTGGCATAGCCCCGGACAGAAAACTTGAACGATCTTGCTCAGGAACCGGCCATGAAGGTACGGATGCCGGAACCGACAAACTGCACGCCAACGCAGATCAGCAAGAAGCCCATCAGCCGGGTGGTGACTTCGCGGCCACCGCGCCCTAGCCGGGCGGAAATCATGGCCGAGGAGCGCAACACCAGCCACATGCCCAGGCTGGTAGCGGCAATGGCGACAAAGGTCATGCCGAAGGCCAGTGTCTTGGCCGTCCAGCCCGACAATTCGGCGATTTCGGTGGAAATGCCGATCACCACCGCAATGGTCCCCGGCCCGCTGATGCCGGGCATGGCCAGCGGGAAAAAGGCATAGTCTTCCCGCTCGCCGGTTTTCGGTGCCATGCCCGGGTCCTGCGACAAAAACAGCATGCGGTAACCCAGCACCGCCACCACCAGCCCGCCGGCAATGCGCAGCGCGCCATAGGAAATGCCGAAGGCCGCCATGATGAGGTTACCGGCCAGCAGGCTGACCAGCATGATGGCTGCGGCAAACAGGCAGGCACGACGCGCCTGGTTGGCCCGCCCGGCTTCGCTCATGTCCTGGGTCAGGGAAATGAACAGCGGAATCTTGGACAGCGGGTTGGTAATGGTGATCAGGCTGAGCAGACCACCAAACAGGAATTTCAACGACAGGGTTTCCAGCATGATGCCAATACCATTAAATATAAGCCGACGATTATAGTCATCTGCCCGGCAAATGATAGCCCGGCGTCGTGTCTGTGCCTGTGCCGTGTCGCATCCTCTTTGCACCCGCCTGCGGCACTTTGTCGCAGCCTGTGCGGTCTGAACTGTGCTAATTTGCCCGCAACCCAATTCAGGAGAAGCTCATGTCCCTTTCCCGTCTGTTCGCCTTGCTGGCCGGCCTCATGCTGGCGGCAACCGTTTCTGCCCACGGTTTCAAACTGGGTGCACTGGAACTGGGTCATCCCTGGAGCCGGGCCATGCCGGAAGCCAGCCCCACCGGCGCGGCCTACCTGAGCATCAAGAACACCGGCAAACAGGCCGACACGCTGATTTCTGCCAGCACACCACGGGCGGACAAAGCCGAGCTGCATGTGCACATCAACGACAATGGCGTAATGCGCATGCGTGAAGTCAGCGGCGGTGTTGCTGTTGCCGCTGGCAGCGAGGTGAAATTTGCCCCCGGTGGCTATCACATCATGCTGATGGGCCTGAAGCAGCCGCTCAAGGCCGGCGACCATTTCCCGCTGACGCTGAAGTTTGCCAAGGCAGGCAGCATCACGGTGGAAGTCCAGGTTGAAAAGGATGCGCCGATGGAGATGGAACACAGCAGCCACTAAGGCCTTGGCCAGTGAAATTCACTGCCGGAGTAGCGAATTTCACTGGCCAAATCAGCCACTTGCCCGCGAAAGCGGGCATTTTTCTGCCCAACGTTGCGCCAATGTGACATCGTGCAATGCAGCATCCGCTACTTGTTAGAGTATTCGCTTTACCGTTGCACCAAGCTTGGGCAAACTGACGTCCGGAAATTGAGTTGAACAACGCTCTGTACTGCTCAGTCCGCCGGTTACCCTACACAGTAGTAAGCGCCAAGTCTGCACCAAGGAAGAGTCAACACGATGGAGGAGCGGACCTTGCTCAGCGAGGCCCGTCAAATAAATAGATCGACTCAGGGAACCGGCGGATTTTTCCTCATTCTGCGTTATGCTATCCGGCATTGTTCCATTGCCAGCCTGCCATGACCGCCACCACGCACTCCCCCTCTGCATTGCCCCGTATCAGCATCGAATACTGCACCGGTTGCCGCTGGATGCTGCGCGCCGCCTGGATGGCGCAGGAACTGCTCACCACCTTTGAAAAAGAACTGGCCGAAGTGGCGCTGCGCCCCGGCAGTGGTGGCGTATTCCGTATCTGTGTCGATGGCGAGCAAATCTGGGACCGCAAGCAGGACGGCGGCTTTCCCGACATCAAGCAACTGAAGCAGCTGGTGCGCGACCGGGTGGCACCGGACAAGTCACTGGGCCACAGCGAGCGCGCTGCCGACTGATAGCCGCTGCATGACCGGCCAACGCAAGATCATCCACGTCGATTGCGACTGCTTTTATGCCGCCATCGAAATGCGCGACAACCCGGTGCTGCGTGATATCCCGCTGGCGGTGGGCGGGCAGCCGGACAGCCGCGGGGTGATTGCCACCTGCAACTACATCGCCCGTCGCTTTGGCGTGCACAGCGCCATGTCTTCGGCACGCGCGCTGCGCCTGTGCCCGCAATTGCTGATCCTGCCGCCGGACATGGCCCGCTACCGCGCGGCCAGCCAGCAGATCATGGCCATCTATGAACGCTACACCCCACTGATCGAACCGCTGTCGCTGGATGAGGCCTATCTGGATGTCAGCACCCAGCCGCACGAGCAAGGCAGCGCCACCCTGATGGCCGCAGCCATCCGTCGCCAGATTCAGGCCGAAGTCGGCATTACCGCCTCGGCCGGCATTGCGCCCAACAAGTTTCTGGCCAAGATTGCCAGTGACTGGAACAAACCGGACGGTCAATTCGTGATCCGCCCGCAGGATGTCGACGCCTTTGTGCTGCAACTGCCGGTAGAGAAGATTCATGGCGTGGGCAGGGTGACGGCGGCGCATCTGAAAAAGCTGGGCATTCACCGCTGCAGCGAGCTGCGCCAATGGGAAATGAGCGACCTGATGCGGCATTTCGGCCGCTTTGGCGAGCGGCTGTACGAGCTGGCACGCGGCCGTGACGAGCGGCCGGTCAGTACCGACCGCAGCCGCAAATCCATCAGCGTGGAAGAAACCTATGCGCAGGACCTGCCGGACCTCGCCGCCTGCCTGGACAAGCTGCCAGAGCTGATGGCCAAATTGCAGGGCCGCATTCAACGGGCTGGCAATCCGCCGTTCAAGGGTTTGAGTGTGAAGCTGAAGTTTGCCGATTTCAGCCAGACCACCGCCGAGCATGTCGGCCAGCAGTTGAGCAGCGCCGCTTACACCGACTTGCTGGGCGTAGCATTTGCCCGCGGCAACAAGCCGGTCCGGCTGGTGGGGGTGGGGGTCAGGCTGGCCGACGAGGCCGACCAGCCACAGCAATTACCGCTGTTTGAGGAAATGTAGACAGCCTTCAACCTACTGCTTGCTGGCTTCCAGATAGGCTGCGCGGGCGGCGGCGCTGTCCTGCCACATGCGGGCCACGCTGGCACGCTTGCCCAGCAAGGCCAGGTATTCTTCAATACCCGGAATGATGGTGGTGAGGTCCTCGCCATACACTTCGCGGGTAGACCAGGCCACCAGCGGCAATACACAGGCGGCGGAAATATCGGCGAAGCTGAAATACTCGCCTGCCAGCCACGGGCCATATTGCACCAGACGCGACACGGCCAAGAGGCTGCGCTCGATGGCGGCCTTGGCCGTCGCCTTGCCGGCTTCATCCAGCGCTGCACCAAACAGCAGATGACGGTACAAGGGTGCGGTGGCCGGCATCAGGTACAAGTCCAGCATGGTCATCAGTTCGCGCGCACTGGCCCGGCCATTCGGCGTCGGCGGCAGCAAGGCGGCGGTCGGGTAGGCATCTTCCAGCCATTCCAGAATCACTGTCGATTCCGACAAGGCATGGCCGTTGATATCGACATAGGGAATCTTGCCCATCGGGCTTTGTTCCAGCATGGCCGGTTCCTGCGAGGGACGGGTCGGCACTTCCTGGAAGTTGACGCCCTTTTCCAGCAAGGCAATCTTTACCTTGTTGTAGTAGGCAGACAGCTGCACGCCGTAGAGCTTGATCATGCGGATTTCCTTGCGGGCCTGGCCCTGAAGTGAACATGGATGCTTTGCCTTGCAACGCACGCGGCACAAGGCAAAACAGGCGCTGACAGGCCTCATGGCCGGACAACGCCTGCATTATGCCAGTTTTCGGCCGGACAGCCAGCCGGGCCGGATTTAACGGGCCAGCGCCTGTGCCTTTTGCTGCAAACGGCTGCGAATCAGCGGAATCAGCTGCTGCGCGGCTTTTTCGCCTTCCAGAATGGCCTGATGACGGGCTTCGAAATCGGCCGAGCCGATATTCAGCACATTGGGCCGCACCACCACATCCGCCTGTTTCAGTTCGGCGGCCAGCGTGGGGCCGCTCATGATGTTGAAGCTCTGATCCAGCATGGAGAACAGGCCGGTGGCCTTGCCCGGCTTGGGCTTGGCGGAAATATCCACGGCAATGACAAAATCCGCCCCCATCTCGCGCGCGGCCGATACCGGCACCGGGCTGACCAGCCCGCCATCGACATAGCGTTTACCAGCAATCACCACCGGCAGGAAGACATTGGGAATGCTGGCCGAAGCCCGCACGGCCTGACCGGTGTTACCCATGCGGAATACCACTTTCTGGCCGGAGTCCAGTTCGGTGGCGACAATGCCCAGTTTGCGCGGCAGTTTTTCAATGGGCCGGTTGCCTAGCTGGGTGTTGATGTAGTTTTCCAGCTTCTCACCCTTGAGGAAGCCCTTGGTGGACAGCGTCCAGTCGGTCAGTTCGGATTCGTCCAGCTGCATGGCCTTGGCTTGCAGCTGCATGCCATTCAGGCCGGAAGCATACAGGCTGCCCACCACGCTGCCGGCGCTGGTGCCGGTGATGATGTCCGGCACGATGCCATTGGCTTCCAGCACCTTGATGACGCCAATATGGGCAAAGCCCTTGGCGGCGCCACCACCCAGGGCCAGCGCAACACGCGGCTTGACCGGGGTTTTGGGAATGCTGATTTCGGTTGGAGCTTGGGTAATGGTACAGGCGGCCAGCAGGACCAGCAGGCTGGCCGGCATCAGGCGGCGAAGAAGCGTCATGATAGCGGGTACGGGTAGTGACGGGGTTGAATGCGTAATGGGCTCATTCGATTATTGCGGCGCAACATGGTTCCCGGCAATGCTCAGATATCTGCCTGCCGGTGCAGGAAGTGACCTCCCTCACCGGCCTGGCAACCAAGCATCCTGAACAGCTAGACCTTGCCCGGCCAGCTGCCCGGTTTGACGAATTCGATCACCTGACGGCCATCCGGCAGGGTATTGCCTTTTTTCTTCAGCGTGCTTTTCCAGGCATGGCCATACACCACTTCATAAGTGGCAGGCAGCTTGCCATCGCGGCGGCGGGTTTCATAAGCCGCTTCCACCCGCTGCCAGGCCTGCTTGCCCATCAGGCCGCGGCTGCGGTCACGTGTGGCATTGTGTGCGCCGATGGCCTTGAGGTCGTGCATCACGTCGCGCACCTTGTCGTAGGTCAGCACGATCTTGTCCATGTCCATCACCGGCTCGGAAAAGCCTACCCGCATCAGCGCATCGCCCAGGTCGTGCATGTCGATGAACTGGTTGACGTGGGTAGCCTTGTCCACACCGCCAAAGGCCTCGCGCAGCTCGAACAGGGTATCGGGGCCGAGGGTGGAAAACATCAGCATGCCATCTGGCTTGAGCACGCGCTCGAATTCGCTGAACACGCTGTCCGGAATGTTCACCCATTGAATGGTGAGGTTGGACCAGATCATGTCCACGCTGTTATCGGCCAAGGGCAGTCTTTCCACATCGGCACACACTTGCCAGGGCTGGCTGCGCTTGAACAGCTTTTTCAGCAGGCCGTCACCGGCGCGCTGACGCTCGCGCGAGGCACACAGCATGGCGTGGGCCAGGTCCAGCTCGACAATCTGGGCATCCGGGTATTGGGCGCGCAGCTGGGCTGCACCATAGCCGGTGCCGGTGCCGGCATCCAGAATCACTTGCGGCTGGTGCTTGATGTAGGACAGGCGCTCGGCCATGCGGTCGGAGACTTCACGCTGCAACACGGCGGCGGCGTCATAACTGGCGGCCGCGCGCTCAAAAGAGGCACGGATTCGGTCTTTGTCGGTATAAAACGCTTCGCTCATGCAGAGGCTTCCAGATGCGGGGCCAGCTTGGCGACAAACTCGTCCTGATGGGACAAAAATGGCGCATGCGAAGCCTGGGTGAATTCATGCAGGGTGGCATCGGCCAGCGCGGCTTGCAGCCAGCGGCCTGCGCCTATCGGGGTAATGGCATCGCGCACACCGTAAAACAGCGCCACCGGACAGCGGATCTGCCCGGCCAGTGCACGGGCGTCGGCGTCCAGCAGCAATTGCAGCGCAGGCAACAAGCCTTGCGGACGGCCATGGGCAAACAATTGCTCGCGCACGGCTTTGACCGTGTCGCGTGCCGCCGGGGCTCCCATCATCTGCAAGGCCAGAAAGCGCTCCAGCGTTTGCTCGAATGCACCGTCCAGGCTGGCACCCACCGCTTCGATGGCGGCACGTTGCTGGGCATGCGGCCAGGAGTCGTCACGCACAAAGCGCGGGCTGGTGGCCACCAGCGCCAGGCTCTTTACCTTGTCCGGGTGACGGGCGGCCCAGTGCTGGGCAATCAGCCCGCCCAGCGACCAGCCGACAACTTGTACCGGAAAGGGGAATTGGGCATCGACCAGGTCGGCTACTTCGTCGGCATCAAAGCGTACCAGGGGGGCGGATGCACCATGGCCGGGCAGGTCGACCAGATGGACGCAGTAATGGTCGGCCAGCTGGCTGGCGACGCGGTCGAACACTCCGCCATGCAGGCCCCAGCCATGCAGCATGACCACATCCGGGCCACGGCCACGGCTTTCAACAAACAGATTCATGGGCAGTTAAATGGGGGAACAGGGCCTGTTTCGCAAGCCCTGCCGGTAAAAGAAAAGCCACTGTCTGGCAAAACTCAGGCAGCACGGCGGAATTCCTGCACAAAGCGCGCCAGCCGTTCCCAGTCGATGGCTTCCGCCGGGCAGGGGGTGGCAAAGTAATAACCCTGCAATTTGGCGCAGCCCATTTCCTGCAGGCGGGCCAGCTGGGCAGCGGTTTCCACGCCTTCGGCCACCACGTCCAGCCCCAGCGCCTGGGCCAGCGCCAGAATGGCACGCACAATGGCGACCGATTCTTCCTTGCGGTCCAGATCAAACACAAAGCTCTGGTCGATCTTGAGGACATCAAAGCGGTAGCGATGCAGGTAGGACAACGCAGAATAACCGGTGCCAAAGTCATCCAGTGCCAGCTTGACCCCCAGCTGATGCAGCGCGTGCATCACCGTGGCGGCAATTTCCGGCACGTCGATCAGCGCACTTTCGGTAATTTCCAGATGCAGGATGGCGGCGGGCAACTGGTAGCCCTCGATGATGCTGCGCACCCAGCTCACCAGTTCCGGGTCGTGGAAATTGGCCGACGACAGATTGAGGTGCAGTGCAATGTCGCTACCCACCAGGCCGGCATCCAGCCATTGGCGCAACTGGCGGCAGGCGGCATTGATCATGTAGCGGTCCACCCGGGTGATCAGCCCGCTTTCTTCGGCAACCGGCAGGAACAATGCCGGTGAAATCAGGCCGCGTTGCGGGTGCCGCCAGCGGACCAGCGACTCAAACCCCACCAGCTCGCCACTGCGCGCGTCGATGAAAGGCTGGAAGAAGGGTTGCAACTGGTCTTCCGCATCCAGCGCGCGGCGCAGCTCGCTTTCCAGCGCCAGCTGGTCAGCCTGGTTGATGCGCAGCTGGTGATTGAACACGGTATAACCTTGCCGCCCCTGCTGCTTGGTGCAGTACATGGCATGGTCGGCATCGCGCAGCAGTTCTTCGGCCTTGTGGTAGTGGTCGCGGTCTGCCAGCACCACCCCGACGCTGGCGGTGGAGAACACTTCGCGGCCTGCCAGAATCACCGGCCGTTCGAACTCGCTGACGATACGCCGCGCAATCATCTCGCAGCCATCCAGCGTTTCGGTGCCAAACAGCAGGATGGCAAATTCGTCGCCACCCAGCCGGGCGAGGAAGTCATAGTGCCGCAGGCAGGAGCGGATACGGGCACCGGCTTCAAACAAGAGATGGTCGCCAGCCAGGTGGCCCAGGGTATCGTTCACCAGCTTGAAGCGGTCCAGGTCGATGAAAATGACGCTGAAGCGGGCACCGTTGCCGGACAGATAACTGTCCCACGCCCGGCGCAGCGTCTTGGCAAAGTAGTTGCGGTTGGGCAGCTTGGTCAGCGGGTCGTGCAGACTGTCGAACTCCAGCTGGGCGTTCACCGCATCCAGTTCGCTGGTGCGCTCGCGCACGCGCTCTTCCAGCTCGGCATAGGCATTTTGCAGGTCATGCATGGCGCGGACACGGGCCAGTGCGGTGCCGATATTGTTGGCAACGAACTCCAGCACTTCCTGATCGCGATAGCTGTAAATCACGTCGTTCTGGTAGCTGTGTACCGACAACACCCCCAGCAGCTCGTGCCCGCAATACAGTGGTACGCCTAGCCAGCTGCACATGGGAGGGGCCGTGCTTTCTTCCGTCGGGTTCAGCTGTGCAGGGGTACGGTCCAGCAATAATGGCCGACCACTATGCAATACCTGCTCTACCAGTCCCCTGCCGGGACGACGGGTCTGGCTGACCTGCTGGAAGTCATCGGCACAATAGGGAAAGCTCAGCATGTCGCTGTTCATGTCGTACAGGGCAACCTGGCAGTTGCGCCCGGCCACCAGCTCCATCAGCAAGCGATGCACGCCCGCCAGGAAGGCTTCCAGCGACAGGCTGGTATTGGACAGGTCGGCAATGCGGAACAGCACGTCCTGAAAACGCTCGGCACGTTGCCGGTCGGAAATCTCCGAACGCAAACGCGCATTCACGCCTTCAAGTTCGCAAGTACGCAACCAGACCTGGCGCTCCAGCTGGCTGCGATACAGCATGCGGTCCAGCGCATAGGCAATATGCCGGGTGACAAACAGGAACAAGGCCTGCTCGGCCGAGGTGCAAGGCGCCTGGTTGGCATAGAACTGCAATACGGCAGCACCGATCACCGCATTGCTGACATTGGTCAGCGGCACCCCCATCCACAACTCGGGCAGCGGACCTTCCAGTACCAGCTGTTCTTGCTGGCAGACTTCCAGCAGGCGTTGCCGGGTCAATACCAGCGGCTTGCCCATGCGCATCAGCCAGGCTGTCAGCGAGCGGGTGGTCTGTTCCTTGCTGAAGACGGCTTCGGGTGAGGGCGGGGCCGGGTCTTGCTGATCGGCATAAAAGGGGTAGTACAGCTGGCCGCCTTGCTCGTCAAACAGCGCAATGTAGAAATTGCTGGCGTCCATCAGCCGCATCAAGAGCCGGTGCAGCTTGGGCAGCATTTCATCCAGCGTATTGCACTCGCCCGGTAGCTGGCTGATTTCCAGCAGGGTTTCATTCATCACCCGGGACTGGGACTGGGCAGAATTCAGGCTGGCACTGTGCAAATGCCCCACCAGCAAGGCAAGTACCGCATCGGCGTTATCGGCAATCTTGCCGCGCCACACCAGCCAGCCCAGGGTAGTGCCATGCAGGTCCAGCGGCAGGGCAGCGCCGTCCGGTCCGGGCAAGCGCCCTGCCGACAAGGCCTGGGCACTGGGCAGGCTGTCTGCCGCACCGAGTGTTGCCAGACATTGCCAACTGGAGCCCACCAGTGCCCATAGCGCAGCAGCCGTTGTTTCGCCCTGCCGCTGGATCAGTTCCAGCGCAGTGCGGGCAGCCTCTTGCTGCGTGGACAGGTAATCCGCCGTACTCTTCATGTCGTTATCGTAGTATGAGTTAGCCGGGAAATCCGGTCATGCTACGAACAGACACAGTCATCCCCTATGACTGTATTGCTGACACCACGCTGTCCAGCAAGCCCTCCAGCTGGTCCGGCGTATGGGCTGAGGACAAGGTCAGACGCAAACGGGCTGTTCCCTCGGGAACAGTGGGGGGGCGTATCGCCGGCACCCAGTACCCACGCTCTTTCAGTTGTGCAGCCAGCAACATTGCCTGCTCGTTCCTGCCTATGATAATCGGCTGTATCGGCGTACGGGATGACATCAGCTGAAAATTTACATCAGCCAACCTTTCCCTCACCCTGCTGATGTGTTGCTGCAGGCGTTCCCTGCGCCAGGGTTCACTGGCAATCAGCTGCAAGCTGGCCAGTACGGCTGCTGCCAGTGCAGGTGGTTGCGCGGTGGTATAGATGTAGGTGCGGGCACTGTTCACCAGCCATTGCACCAGCTGGGCAGTACCGGCGACAAAGGCACCAGCCACACCGGCAGCCTTGCCCAGTGTCGCCATGTAAACCAGCCGTTCACCACTGATACCCTGTTCCACCGCCGAGCCATGTCCATTGCCAAGCACACCAAAACCGTGCGCATCGTCGATATAAAGCCAGGCATCGTATTTATCGGCCAGTTGCAGCAGTTTCTTTAGCGGTGCTTCGTCACCATCCATGCTGTACACCGCATCCACTGCAATCAGCCGGGTCCGGGCCGGCGTGCTGGCCAGCAGTTCTTCCAGATGCTGCAGATCGTTATGGCGGAAACGGCGGAAGCTGGCGCGCGACAACAAGCAGGCATCGTTCAGGGAAGCATGATTCAGCTTGTCGGCAAAAACGGCGTCCCCCCGTCCCACCAGACTGGTAATCACCGCCTGATTGGCCGCATAGCCCGAGCTGAACAACAGCGCGGCCTCGCTACCGCAAAACTCGGCCAGGGCCTGTTCGGCCTGTTCGTGAATGGCAAAATGTCCGGCCACCAGATGCGAAGCACCACCCCCTACCCCCCATTGCTGCAATGCCGCCCGCGTGGCTTCGATCAAGGCCGGGTGATTGGCCAGGCCCAGGTAGTCGTTGCTGGCAAATGCGATGTAGTTTTTACCATCGATCACCACCTGGCTGGACTGCGGTGTTTCCAGCAAATGACGCTGTCGCAAACGGTGCTGTTGCTGCAATTGCAGCAAGGCAGTGGAGAGGTCTTGGGCGCGCATGGCTCTTTCAGAAAAAAAACGTCAAAATCGGCCGGATTTTCACAAAAGTATTCCTTATATATACATTGCAAAAATCCGACCGATCCGGGCAGTAAAAATCAGGCTGATTTACAGCGGCGACAGGTCGAGTTTTTCCATCAGTACCCGATCGGCATCCACCTCCGGATTCCCGGTGGTCAACAGCTTGTCACCATAGAAAATCGAGTTGGCACCCGCCAGGAAGCACAGGGCTTGCATGGCCTCCGGCATCTCGCGCCGACCGGCAGAAAGACGCACGTAACTTCTGGGCATAGTGATACGGGTAACCGCAATGGTACGCACGAATTCGGTCCAGTCCAGCGGGTCCGCCCCTTCCAGCGGCGTGCCACCCACTTTCACCAGATTATTGATCGGCACCGACTCCGGCTGCGGCTCCAGATTGGCCAATTGGGCAATCAGCCCGGCACGGTCCGCACGGGTTTCATTCATGCCGACAATACCGCCACAGCACACCGACAAACCGGCACCGCGCACCTTGCCCAGGGTGTCCAGCCGGTCTTCATATTCACGGGTATGGATGATGTCGCCATACTTTTCCGGTGCGGTATCCAGATTATGGTTGTAGTAATCCAGACCGGCCTGTTTCAGCTTTTCTGCCTGGCCATCCTTCAGCAAGCCAAAGGTGGCACAGGTCTCCAGCCCCAGCGACTTCACTTCGCTGACCATGCGCAGGGTCTGTTCCAGATCGGCATCCTTCGGGCCACGCCAGGCGGCACCCATGCAGAAGCGACCGGCACCATTGGCCTTGGCGGTACGCGCAGCCTCAATCACCTCGTCCACCGTCATCATCGGCTGGTTTTCCACCGGCGTATCGTGATGTACCGATTGCGGGCAATAGCCGCAATCCTCCGGACAGCCGCCGGTCTTGATGGAAATCAGCGTCGACAGCTGCACCTTGGTCGGGTCAAAAAACTGGCGATGAATCTCCGCCGCACGGAAAACCAGCTCCATGAAGGGCAGCGCCAGCAGTGCTTCGATTTCTGCCACCGACCAGACATTGCTTTCTGGATGTGGTGTTGCCGGACGGGAAAACTGAATGGTTTGCGTGGTCATGATGCGCTTTCATTGCAACAAAAATGCCAATTGTATTTATTGCCAAATTACAACTGAACAAATGGATAATTTAAGAAAAAAACGGCATGGCTGAGAGTGTCTGGCCGCAGTCTTGCAGAGGGCTTCCCATGCTGTCAAATATCAAAAGAAAATTTATTGACAATTGCTCAATATTTAATCAGCACTGTCTGTTGTGTAATCGTCGAAACTGCCCGGACGGGCTGTGTAACGGCTGCAAAGCCAGCTTGCCGGCCCTGCCATCCATGCACTGCCCCATTTGCGCAGAACCAGCATTGACGGGGGATATTTGCGGCTTTTGCCTGCGACGGCCACCGGCATTCGACGCCATACACACTCCATACCTGTTTGGCTACCCCCTGAATGCAATTATTTATGCAGTGAAGTATGGAAAACGGCTGGAAATGACCGGTGCACTGGCCGCGCTGATGGCCGAATTTGCCCGTAAACAGGCTGTTTCAAGCGACCTGGTCATTCCCGTTCCCTTGTCAAAAGAACGACTTGCAGAGCGCGGCTTCAACCAGAGCATTCCACTAGCCCAGGCAATCGCTGCTACAATGCAAAGCCGTTTTTCCACCACACTGTGTTGGCGAAAACGCAACACTGTGCCGCAAGCCTCTCTTGGCCGTGCCGAAAGAAGCCGAAATGTCCGTCATGCATTTGGCGTAAAACAACGCATTGACGGGCTTTCCGTCGCCATTGTCGACGATGTGGCCACTAGTGGAGCGACCCTGTCTGCCCTGGCTGAAATACTCAAAAAACAGGGGGCAAAACGGGTCGATGCGTGGGTGCTCTGCAGGGCATCTTTCCCAAAAACTTGACCAAGATTTTGATTCTTTGGAACAATCCAGCCAGCCAACGATGTTCACCGTTGTTCTTTTTCAGCCGGAAATCCCGCCCAATACGGGCAATGTGATTCGTTTATGTGCCAACACCGGCTGTGAACTGCATCTGGTCAAACCCATGGGTTTTCCCATGGAGGATGCCAAGTTGCGACGAGCGGGCCTCGACTACCACGAATACGCCCGTGTCGTTGTCCATGAAAACTGGGCTGCCTGCCAGCAGGCCCTGCAAGGACGGCGGATTTTCGCTGCAACAACCAAGGGCGCTACGCGCCACGACCAGATTTCTTTCCAACCTGGGGACGTTTTGCTGTTCGGTCCCGAATCCCGCGGCTTGCCGCCAGAAGTGCTGGAGGAATTTCCCTCCACACAGAGGATTCGTTTGCCCATGCGTCCCGAATCGAGAAGCCTGAACCTTTCCAACGCCGTTGCAATCACGGTGTTTGAAGCGTGGCGGCAGCTGGATTTCGCAGGAGGAAGCTGACAGTTCACAGGCCGGCCAACACTAACGGGCCAGCAAGAAATGTTGATGCCTGAAGTGAAACGGATGGCATGCCGGACCTGAGCCAGTCATGGCACAGGACACAGGCAGCCGTCCACTGTCGCGAAGGCAGGGGAGAACACCCGCAAGGGCAGTATCCGCCGACGTTTTTTGATGTGCCCAACAGCATAAGGGAGGTCTATGCAATCAGTACTCCGATGGCTGTGGCTTGTTTTTGTCAGTCTCGTACTTGTGGCTTGCTCCACCGTGAAGACGGCCAGCGCCACCAACCAGTCGGCAAAGCCGACCAATAAGCCCACCGTAGCCAACAACAAGGGCGGCGCCTATTTTCAGAAAGACGGCCCCGCCGACCATATTCCGGTCAACCTGAATCTGGTACCGGATGCAGTACCCCAGACGGAACCGCTGATCAAGTCAGCCAACCAGCCTTACACCGCGATGGGCATGAGCTTCCGTCCGGACACCAGTGAAAAACCGTTCAAGGCCACCGGCGTGGCCTCCTGGTACGGCAAGCAGTTTCAAGGCAGAAAAACCACCTCGGGTGAGCGCTACGACATGTTTGCCATGACTGCGGCGCACCCGACCCTGCCGATTCCCAGCTACGTGCGGGTAACCAATGCGGCCAACGGCAAGTCGGTGATTGTCCGCATCAATGATCGCGGCCCTTTCCACCGCAACCGTGCGATGGATCTGTCCTATGCGGCGGCCTACAAGCTGGGCTTCGTCAAGCAAGGCAGTGCCAAGGTCAGCATCGAGCGGGTATGGCCCGTAGCCGGTGGCGAAGCTGTGGCCAGCAATGGCCCGGATATCCGCAGCGAGGACAACCCGAAGTATTTGCAGCTCGGTTCTTTCAACAAGCTGGCCAATGCCGAAGCACTGTTGAAGAAAATGCTGGATGAAGTGGACGACCGTTACGACGGCAAGCTGGGCATCATCAACCAGCAGGGCAACTACAAGGTACGCCTTGGACCCTTCACTTCCGATGCGGCAGTACGCAGTGCTGCTGAAAGCCTGAAGGTGACCAATGTGGTGATGAACAACTGACAAGGCAAACCATCCGGATGCCATGGCAGTGGACACAAAAAAGCGAGAGCAAATGCTCTCGCTTTTTTCATGTCTGTTGCATCAGACGGCAGGCAATAAAAAACCCGGCGCACATTGCGCCGGGGTAAAGGCCTTAATTGTCAGCGTAAGGCTCCCGCTCAGGGAGGCAAGCGGGAGGTGCCGGAGCACCTGCACGGTTAGTAGCTCTCCCGCCGACAAAGTTCCGTCATTCGCTATCTGGCAGCGAATCCTGTTCTTTCAGTACAGCATCAAACCAGGCTTCCACCACTTCTTCCACCTGCTCCACGCCGGTTTTCTTCAGACTGGAAAACAACTGGATTGACACCGCGGGGTAATCTGCCAGCTCGCGCCTGACCATGGTCAAGGTCTTTTGCTGGTCGCTGCGCGATAATTTGTCGGATTTGGACAGCAGGATATGCACCGGACGGCCGGTATCGCGGAAGAAAGCCAGCATCTTGCGGTCCAGTTCCAGCAGCGGACGGCGCGAATCCATGATCAGGATCAGCCCGACCAGGCTATCACGGGTTTGCAGGTAACGGCCCAGCAGCTGTACCCAGTGGGCACGCACCGCCTCTGGCACTTCGGCATAACCGTAACCGGGCAAGTCCACCATGAAGCGTTCCTGGCCCAGGTCAAAGAAGTTGATATGCTGGGTACGGCCGGGTGTCTTGGAGACATACGCCAGCCGGGTCCGGTTGGCCAGCGTATTGATGGCGCTGGACTTGCCGGCATTGGACCGACCCACGAAGGCGACCTCGGCCCGGGTGGGCGGCAGGTCCTTCAAATGGTTGACGGTGGTATAAAAAGTGGCGCTTTTAAAAATCGACATAGTAGTAAGGTTGATTTCAGTTGGTATAGAATAACAGGTTTGAAATTGCCACTTTTACAGATATTTAAGAATTCCTCACAAGGAGCGATCATGAAACGGATGATGCTGTTGGCTGTAGCTGCGGCAACCCTGGCTGGAAGTGCATGGGCAGAAGGCATTGCCAAGGGAGACCCGGTAAAGGGCAAGCAGATCGTTGACACGGTATGTGCCGCCTGTCACGGTGCTGATGGCAACAGCGTAGCGTCGGCAAACCCGACCTTGGCCGGCCAGCATGAGGTGTATATCTACAACCAGCTGCAAGCCTTCAAGAAGGGTGAGCGCAAGAATCCGATCATGCTGGGCATGGCCTCTGCACTGTCCGATGCTGACATGCGCAATGTCGCTTCCTACTTCAGCCAGCAAAAGCCCAAGGCCCGTGAAGCGGCCAACAAGGAGCTGATGCCGCTGGGTGCCAAGATCTACCGCGTTGGCAACCCGACCAGCCACCTGCCGGCCTGTATGGCCTGCCACGGCCCGGCCGGCAAGGGTATCCCGGACCAGTTCCCGCGTGTTGGCAGCCAGCATGCTGCCTACGTAGCCAAGCAACTGGCTGACTTCAAGGCTGGCACCGATCGCAAGAACGTCACCATGACCGATGTTGCTTCCCGCATGACTGATGCCGAAATGAAGGCTGTGGCCGAATACATTTCGGGTCTGCGCTAATCGCAACTTTTGCGGATAGCCTTGTTCAAAAGGGAAGCCTTAACCGGCTTCCCTTTTTGTGTTCGGCACCAAGATGACAAAAAACTCCCGCCACACCGCTGTTTACAAGCTGTACGAACTGTTCAGTTCCATGCGCTTTGCCATTGGTCTGCTGACCATTCTGGCCATTGCCTCGATCATCGGTACCGTACTGAAGCAGAACGAGCCCTACCCCAACTATGCCTTTGAATTCGGCCAGTACTGGTTTGCCGTGTTCGAACAGCTGGGCCTGTACGATGTTTACCATTCCGGCTGGTTCCTGACCATCCTGGCCTTTCTGGTGCTGTCCACCACCTTGTGCATCGTGCGCAACGGCCCGGGCTTCATCAAGGACATGAAGGCCTATCGCGAGAAAGCCTCGGACAACTCACTGGCAGCCATGAAGCACAGTGTCGTGTTTGACGGCGCGGCAGCAGACCCGGACACCCTGCGTGCCTATCTGCGCGGCCAGGGCTGGCGCTGGCGTGAACACCAGCGTGCAGACGGCAGCCTGGTGCTGGCGGCCAAAAAAGGTGCAGCCAGCAAGCTGGGCTACTTTTTTGCCCATATTGCACTGGTCGTCATCTGCATTGGCGGGCTGATGGATGGCAACCTGCCGCTGAAACTGGCGGAAATGGTGGGCAGCGTGGTGCCGGAAACCCGTGATATTCCGCAAAGCCAGATTCCGCCCCAAAGCCGGCTGTCCACTTCCAACCTGTCCTTCCGCGGCAATGTCACTGTGGCAGAGGGCAAAAGCGCCGATGTGGTGTTCCTGAACTCCGGCAACGGCTATCTGGTGCAGGACCTGCCCTTTACCGTGACGCTGAAAAAGTTCTATGTCGATTACTACAGCAACGGCATGCCCAAGCTGTTTGCCAGCGACATTGCCGTCACCGACAAGGCCACCGGCAAGGTGACCGAAGCCCAGGTGAAGGTGAACCATCCGCTGATCGTGGATGGTGTGGCCATCTACCAGGCCAGCTTTGGCGACGGTGGCTCGCCGCTGACCTTCAAGGCATGGAATCTGGACCAGCCGCAAATGCAGCCGGTGGCCATCAATGGTGTGTCGATGGCCGCCCAGCCGCTGCGCGCCAATGGCAAGGATTACAACCTGGAGTTTGGCGATCTGCGCGTGTTCAACATCGAGAACATGGGCAACAAGAATGCCGATGCCAGTGGCAAGAGCCTGAGCGAGCGCATGCAGGATGCCCGCGAGGTAAAGCACGAGAAGCAACTGAAGAACATCGGCCCGTCCGTCACCTTCAAGCTGCGTGACAAACAGGGCCAGGCGATGGAATTCCATCATTACATGGCCCCCATCCAGCAAGATGGCGTCAGCTATCTGGTGGCCGGTGTGCGCAGCAAGGTGTCGGAACCCTTCCAGTACCTGCGCCTGCCGCTGGATGATCAACTGTCGCTGGACAGCTTCATGCGCCTGCGCACCGCCTTCATGAACCCGGCCCTGTACGACGAAATTGCCAAGCGCACCACGGCCAAGGCCATGCAGGGTTCGGCCATCAGCCCGGCCATGCAGCAACAGTTTGCCAATAGCGTGAAATGGATTCTCGGACGCTTTGCCCAGGGTGGTTTTGTGGCGCTGGAGCAGTTCCTGGACGAAAAAGTACCGCAGGACAAACGCCAGGCCGTGGCACAAACCTATGTGAAGATCCTGCAAGGCGCGGTGGTGGACGTGATGGATGTGGCCGATGCCAAGGCCGGCCTCAAGCCGGTGGCCATGGATGGCAAGCGCTACCGCTTCCTGCTGGACAGCCTGGTGGGCATCAGTGCGCTGCACGATTACAACGCCCCGGTGTTCCTGCAACTGCAAGGCTTTAACCAGGTTCAGGCCTCCGGCCTGCAACTGACCCGTTCGCCCGGCAAGAACCTGGTGTATCTTGGCTCGCTGATGCTGGTGATCGGCATCGTGCTGATGTTCTATATCCGGGAAATCCGGCTGTGGATCTGCTGCATGCCCGGCAGCGTGCGGCTGGCCATGAGCTCCAACCGTCACAACCGTGACCTGGATGCAGATTTCCGCCGTCATGGCGAAGCAATTCAACAGTTAGTACGAGGTAAGTGATGGAACTTGCACAATCCTTTGTCGCACAGCCGCTGTACAAGCGGCTGAAACTGGCTGACTGGCTGTATGCCGTGCTACTTGTGGTCGCCGCAGTGCAGGCCTGGCGTCTGTACAACCCCTATATGGATGGTTACGAGCAAGCCATTCTGGCGGGCTCGGCCGTCGGGCTGGTGGCACTGGGCTGGTTCTGGAAGTCATGGCGCTGGTTTTTCCCCTTGTCGGCCACGGTGGCGCTGCTGGGCATCAGCCTGTATCACGGTGAACTGGCACGCGGTCAGAGCGCGTTCTGGCTGAAATTCGTACTTTCCAGCCAGTCCGCCATCATGTGGATGTGCACCCTGTTCTTCCTGGCCACCCTGGTGTACTGGGCTGGCCTGCTCACCCGCTCGGCCATGCTGTCGCGCATGGGCAGCGGTCTGACCTGGGCTGCGGCCGTCATGGGTGCCGCCGGCCTGTTCGTGCGCTGGTACGAGAGCTACCTGATTGGCAGCGATGTCGGCCATATCCCGGTATCCAACCTGTACGAAGTCTTCATCCTGTTCACCCTGATCACCGCGCTGATGTACCTGTACTACGAAGCCCGCTTCGCCACCCGCCAGGCCGGTGCCTTCGTGTTGCTGGTGATCAGTGCCGCGGTCGGCTTCATCCTGTGGTACAGCTTCGACCGTCAGGCGCATGAAATCCAGCCGCTGATCCCGGCCTTGCAGTCGTGGTGGATGAAGATTCATGTTCCTGCAAACTTTGTCGGCTATGGTGCGTTTGCCATGTCGGCCATGCTGGGTGTGGCCGAGCTGCTGGTGCTCAAGGGCGTGCTGAAGGACCGGCTGCCCAGCGCGGAAGTGCTGGACGAAATGATGTACAAAGCCATTTCCATCGGTTTCCTGTTTTTCACCATCGCCACCATTCTGGGTGCCATGTGGGCGGCCGATGCCTGGGGTGGCTACTGGAGCTGGGACCCGAAGGAAACCTGGGCACTGATCGTGTGGCTGAACTACGCCGCCTGGCTGCATATCCGGCTGGTGAAGGGCTGGCGCGGCAAGCCGCTGGCCTGGTGGGCGGTGATCGGCCTCTTGGTCACCACCTTTGCCTTCCTCGGGGTGAACATGTATCTGACCGGCCTGCACTCTTACGGCGGCCTGTAACCCTCCTCCAGCCCCGGCCTGCAGCACTGCCGGGGCTTTGCTTTGCCTGCACCACGGACAAGAAGGCCGTGGTTTGTTATTGTGTTGACTGTTTCTTTTCAAGGACCCTGTTTTTACATCATGGATTTATCCTGGCTGTCTGACCCTTATGCCCTGCTCGGCCTCCTCACCCTGATCGTGCTGGAGGTGGTGCTCGGCGTCGACAACCTGATTTTCGTGGCCATCCTGGCCGAAAAGCTCCCACCCCATCAGCGCGACCGCGCCCGTGTGCTTGGCCTGTCACTGGCGCTGATCATGCGTCTGTTCATGCTGGCGGGCATCAGCTGGCTGGTAAAACTCACCGCTCCCCTGTTTTCCGTGCTGGGACAGAGCTTTTCCGGCCGCGACCTGATCATGCTGGGCGGCGGCCTGTTCCTGCTGTTCAAGGCCACCATGGAGCTGCACGAGCGGCTGGAAGGGGTGGAGCACAGTGAAGGCAATGGCCAGAAGGCCTATGCCGCCTTTGCCACCGTGGTGGTGCAGATTCTGGTGCTGGATGCCGTGTTCTCCATTGACTCGGTGGTCACCGCCATCGGTATGGCCGAGCACCTGAGCATCATGATGCTGGCCGTGGTGATTGCCATGAGCATGATGATCATGGCCAGCAAGCCGCTCACCCGCTTCGTCAACGCCCACCCCACCGTGGTGATGCTGTGTCTGGGCTTCTTGCTGATGATCGGCTTCAGCCTGATTGCCGACGGCTTCGGTTTCCATATTCCCAAGGGCTACCTGTACGCTGCCATCGGTTTCTCGGTACTGATCGAGGTGTTCAACCAGATTGCCAACGTCAACCGTCAGCGTTTTCTCAATAGCCGTAACAGTTTCCGCTCCCGTACCGCCGACACCGTACTGCGCCTGCTGGGCAATGCGCCGCTGCAACACGGCGGCCATCATGAGCAGGAACACGAGGAAGGCCCGCACGAGGACGCGGAAGAAGCCTTTGCCCACAACGAGCGGGCGATGATCCACAGTGTGCTGACCCTGGCCGAACGACCAATCCGGGTGATTGCCACCCCGCGTTCCGACATTCACCGTCTGGACATCAGCCAGGATGCCGAGCAGCAACGCAAGGTGCTGCGTGACAGCCCCTACTCCCGCCTGCTGGTGGTGGGTGCCGGGCGCATCGACGAGCCGCTGGGCATCGTGGCACGCAAGGACTTGCTGGCCCAGTTGCTGGACGGCCAGACACTGGACGTGATGGCCGCACTGCGCCAGCCGCTGGTATTGCCGGAAGGCATGACGGTACTGAAAGCGATGGAGGCCTTCCGTCAGCAAGCTGCCGACATGGCTTTTGTGGTAAACGAATTTGGCAGTCTGGAAGGCATCGTCACCCAGAAGGACCTGATGGAAGCCATTGCCGGGGACTTCCCGGAAGAACACGAACGCCATGAACAACCGGCGCTGGTACAGGGCGAAGATGGCAGTCTGGATGTGGAAGGCAGCACCGAACTGGTGACGCTGGAACAGTACATCGAGCTGGGCAACTACGAGGAAGAGGACTTCCACACCGTGGCCGGCCTGTTGATGCACCGGCTGGAGCGCATTCCGCGCCAGGGCGACAGCATTCGCGAAGCAGGCTGGGAAATCGTGGTGACCGAGCAAAAGGGCAACCGTACCGAGCGGGTGAGCATCCGTCCGCTGCCCAAGCTGGACGATGAGCAAGGCTGATACCACCAGCCTCTCCGGCCAGTGGCATCTGTATGTGCTGGAGTGCCGTGACGGCGCGCTGTACACCGGCATCAGCAATGACGTGGCGCGGCGCTATGCCGCGCATCTGGCCGGCAAAGGCGCGCGTTACACCCGGCTCAACCCGCCACAGCGCATTGCGCTGGTTTATCCCTTTGCCGACAAATCGCAGGCGCTGAAGGCCGAATACGCCTTCAAGCGCCTGTCAGCCGCCGCCAAGCGCCAGCTGGTGGCAAGCGGCGATCTGCGCGACTGGCTGGCGGCACGTACCGCCCCGCCAGAGCCTGCTCAGTAGACAAAGCGTTCGCGCAAATCTTCCAGGTTCAGCTCGCGCAGAATGGCTTCCTGCCGTTCACGCGCACTCTGCTTGCCCTTGCCGGTTTTCTTGGCAATGATCAGCTCGTTCTTCATCGAATGCTCCCAGCCCACCAGCTCGGTCACCGTCAGCTGGTAACCGCGGGCTTCCAGTTGCAGGCAACGCAGCACATTGGTCAGCTGGCTGCCGAACTCGCGGGTATGGATGGGATGACGCCACAGTTCGGATAGCGGCGTCTTGCCAAAGGTCTCGTTCTTCTTCTGACGCAGCACAGCGGCCACTTCGGCCTGGCAGCACGGCACCAGCACGATGTATTTGGCGTCCTTGGCCAGCGCAAAGCGGATGGCGTCGTCGGTGGCGGTGTTGCAGGCATGCAGCGCAGTGATGATGTCCACCTGGGCCGGCAACTGCTCGGAGGTGATGGACTGCTCCACCGTCAGGTTGAGAAAACCCATGCGGTCAAAGCCCAGCCGCGCGGCAAGCTCTTCCGAGCGGCTGACCAGCTCGGGACGGGTTTCGATGCCGAATACCCGGCCGGCCTCCTTGTCCTTGAGGAACAGGTCGTACAGGATGAAGCCCAGGTAGGACTTGCCCGCGCCGTGGTCGGCCAGGCTGACGTCCCCCTTGCTTTGCAGCACGTCCTGCATCAGGGGCTCGATGAACTGGTAGAGGTGATACACCTGCTTGAGCTTGCGGCGGGTGTCCTGGTTGATCTTGCCGTCGCGGGTAAGGATATGCAGTTCTTTGAGCAACTCCAGCGACTGCTGCGGTTTGATTTCGGGAATCAGGCTCATCATGGCCTCCGGTAAAGCGGGAATGGCGCGATTTTACCAGTTTCAGCCGCCCCGCCCCGACAAGCTTGGCCGCAGCGGCCTGCCATGCCACAATTTGCCATCCCAATTGCACCGAGCACCGCCATGTCCCTGCAGTATCACCTGATTCCGGTTACCCCCTTTGCCCAGAACTGCAGCGTGCTGTGGTGCGATGTCACCCGCGAAGCCGCCATCGTCGATGCTGGTGGCGATATCGACCGCATCCGCGCCTGGGTCGCGCAACAAGGACTCACCGTCACCAAGCTGCTGCTGACTCACGGCCATATCGACCACGCCGGCGGTGCCGGTGAACTGGCCGCCCAGCTGGGCGTGCAGATTGAAGGCCCGGAACAGAGCGAAAGCTTCTGGCTGGACCAGTTGCCCAATCAGGGCCGCATGTTCGGTTTTCCCTCCAGCCCGGCCCTCACCCCGGAACGCTGGCTGAAAGAGGGCGATACGGTCAGCATCGGCCAGGAAACGCTGCAGGTGATCCACTGCCCCGGCCACACGCCCGGCCATGTGGTGTTCTACAGCGCCGCCGCCGGTGTGCTGGTGGCCGGTGACGTGCTGTTCCAGGGCTCCATCGGCCGTACCGACTTCCCCATGGGTAATCACCAGCAGCTGATCGATGCCATCCAGCAAAAGCTGTTCCTGTTGCCGGACGATACCGTGGTGATTCCCGGCCACGGCCCGCTCACCACCATTGGCGATGAAAAGCGCCACAATCCCTTCGTGGCGGACGCCCGCTTCCGCTGATGTCGCCCGCCTTCGAACTGGCGGTGCTGGCGCTGGTGCGGCAGATACCGCCCGGCCGGGTCAGCAGCTACGGCGTGCTGGCGGCGGCGGCTGGCTTTCCACGCCACGCCCGTCATGTCGGCAAGCTGCTGGGCAGCCTGCCGGACGGCCACGGCCTGCCCTGGCACCGGGTGGTGAACAGTGCCGGCCGCCTGTCCCGCCCCGGCAGTGAGCAGGCCGACTGGCAGCGCGTGTTGCTGGAACAAGAGGGCGTCGAATTTTCTGCCAGCAGCAGCATCAGCCTGTTACGCTATGGCTGGCCGGATAGTGCCTACTTGCCAGCCAATGTCCGCTGATGACGACATTTGCTGCATATTGTCCAACAGCAATACAGCCCGTTTTCATAATGTTGCTGAAATGTTACGTCGCTTGAACTGAAACTTTTCAATGTAGAGACTTGTGCGCTACCCTGCGCGCCCCCGTATGGTCTGCCCTGCGGGTTTTACATAAAAAAAGTTCACTTAGGCGGAAAAAATGAAAGCTCGCAAACTGCTGCTGGCCCTGTCTCTGATCAGCGGCTCCACCCTGGCGCATGCCGACAACTGGTCCTTTGCCAATGTCAGTGCCAACTACCTCGACTGGTCTTCCCGTACCACCGAGCAAAGCGGCAAGAAAGACTTCGGCTACCTGGAAGCCGAAGGCGGCATGGGTGGCAACTGGGGTGATGTCTACGGCTTCTTCGACCTGGAAAACCCGGGCAAAAGCGACCACGGCACCAACGGTTATGACCGTCGCTACACCACCAAGGCCATTGGCCGCTTCAACCTGACCCAGGTCGGCAACGTACCGGTACAACTGTACGCACACGTTTACGACACCCGTGGCAACAACTTCTTCAGCCAGAACCGCGTACTGGGCCTGAGCACCGAACTGAAGTACGGCGACCTGACCATCAAGCCGTTCATTGGCGCGCACAACGAGCTGGACTCCTTCGGCATCGGTTCCGGTTACAACGGCTGGATGGCCGGCTATGTGCTGCTCTACCCGTTCAGCGCCTTTGGTCAGTCCTTCCTGGTGACCCAGTGGCATGAAACCGAATTCGCCCGCAAGCACGAATTCGTGGCCAACTACAAGCACAACACCGGCGAAAACGGTGCCATCGCCCTGTGGTGGAATGTGAACAAGCGCTTCACCACCGGCGTGCAATACCGCTATGCCGACCAGAAGCTGGGCTCGTCCGAGTACCAGAACGCGGTGATCTACAGCGCCAAGTACAATTTCTGATCTTCGCTGTCAGTCCCATGCAAAACGCCTCCATCCGGAGGCGTTTTTCTTTGAGGGTGGCCCTTGGCTCAGCCAGTGCGCTTACTTGCTCTTGTTGGCCTGACGGTACAGCTGGATCAGGCGGCGGGTGGAGCTGTCGTGCTCGGCCGTTTTCAGCTTGCCGGTGAGTTCGGCGTGGATGGTCTTGGCCAGTTGCTTGCCCAGTTCCACCCCCCACTGGTCGAAGCTATTGATGCCCCAGATCACGCCTTGCACAAAGATCTTGTGCTCGTACAGCGCAATCAGCGAACCCAGGTTGCGCGGGTCGAGGAAGCTCATCAGCAAGGTATTGGTGGGACGGTTGCCGGCAAACACCTTGTGCGGCACCAGTGCTTCCAGTGCATCGCCCTTCATGCCTTGCGCGGCCAGTTCTTCGCGTACTTCCTCGGCGGTCTTGCCGCGCATGAAGGCCTCGGCCTGGGCAAACACGTTGGCCAGCAGGATTTCATGGTGACCCGGCAGGCTGCCACGGCTTTCCAGCGAGGCAATCAGGTCGATCGGCGAAATATGCGTGCCCTGATGCAGGAGCTGGAAGAAGGCATGCTGGCCGTTGATGCCGGTTTCACCCCAGATGATGGGCGCGGTTTCAAAATTGACCGGGTTGCCATTGAGCTGGGTCTGCTTGCCGTTGGACTCCATGTCCAGCTGCTGGATGAAGGCAGGCAAGCGATGCAGGTACTGGTCGTACGGCGCAATCACATGGCTGCCGCCACCAAAGTAGTTGATGTACCAGATGCCTATCATGGCCAGCAGCACCGGCATGTTCTGCTCGAACGGTGCATTGCGGAAATGCTGGTCCATGATGTGCGCGCCGTTGAGCAGCTCGGTAAAGTTTTCCTCGCCCAGATACAGCATGATGGGCAGGCCGATGGCCGACCACAGGCTGTAGCGGCCACCCACCCAGTCCCAGAATTCGAACATGTTGGACGGGTCGATGCCGAAATCCGCCACGGCTTTCTGGTTGGTGGATACGGCGACAAAGTGCTTGGCCACCGCTTTTTCGTCCCGCGCACGCTGCAGGAACCAGTCACGCGCGGTCAGCGCATTGGTCAGGGTTTCCTGGGTGGTGAAGGTTTTGGATTCCACCACGAACAGGGTGGTTTCCGAATGCACCTTCTTCAGGGTTTCCTTCAGCTGGGCACCGTCCACATTGGAAACAAAGTGCATGTTCATGCGCGGGTGACCAAACGGACGCAGCGCACTGCACACCATCAGCGGGCCCAGGTCCGAGCCGCCAATGCCGATGTTGACGATGTCGGTGATGGGCTGGTTGGTATAACCCAGCCACTCGCCGGAGCGCACGGCGTGGGCAAACTTGCCCATGCGTTCCAGCACGGAGTTCACCTTGGGCATCACGTCTTCGCCATCAACGAAAATGGGCGAATTGGTGCGGTTGCGCAGGGCAACGTGCAGCACGGCGCGGTTTTCCGTGCTGTTGATCTTTTCACCCTTGAACATGGCCTTGATGCGTTCCGGCAGCCCGGCTTCGCGCGCCAGCTGCATCAGGCCCTTCAGGGTTTCGTCGGTGATGCGGTTCTTGGAGTAATCGAGGAACAGGCCCCCCACTTCCAGGCCATAACGTTCGGCCCGCTCCGGGTCGTTTTGGAACAGCTCGCGCATGTGCAGCTGCTTGGCATCGGCAAAGTGGTCCCACAGGGTTTGCCAGGCGGGAAGTTGGGTCAGTTCGCTCATGATGATTAATCCTCTTCTGTCCGTTCGGCCAGTCTCTTTGCTTTGAGACTGTGCTTGGTTTTTTCTAGTTGTCCGATCACGCCGGGGCCGCGGCGCAAGGCCACGCCCACGGCCAGCACGTCGATGAGCACCAGGTGGATGATGCGGGAAATCATCGGGCTGTAGGTTTCATTGTCTTCCTGGGTGTCCGCCATCAGGGCGATGGTGGCGGCACGTGCCAGGGGAGAACCACTGGCGGTGATGGCCACCACGGTGGCACCGGAAGCAGTGGCTTCTTCCACCGCATCCAGCAGCTCGCGCGAGCGGCCGGAGCTGGAAATGGCCACCAGCACGTCGTCCGGCCCCAGTACCGAGGCCGCCATCATCTGGATGTGGGTATCGGCATAGGCCACGGTGGAAATGCCGAAGCGGAAGAACTTGTGCTGGGCATCGGCGGCGGTGATGCCGGAGTTGCCCAGACCGTAGAACTCGACCCGCCGGGCGCGGGAAATGGCCTCGATGGCCGCTTCGATGGCCTGCGGGTTGACGTCGTTACGGCTTTTGAGCAGCGCGGTGACGGTGTTGTCGAACACCTTGGCCACGATTTCCGAGGTGGGGTCTTCCGGCCGGACGCTGGAATGCACATAAGGCACGCCGGTGACCAGGCTGCCGGCCAGTTTCAGCTTGAAATCGGGCAGGCCCGAGCAGCCCATGGAGCGGCAGAAGCGAATCACCGTGGGCTGGCTGACGCCGGCATTGCGGGCGATATCCGCCACTGCGGCCTGCATCATGGTGTAGGGCTGCTCCAGCACCAGTTCGGCCACCTTGCGTTCGGCCGAAGACAGGGCTTCTAGCTGAGACTTGATTCTTTCCAGCATGGGTCAGTGCTCCAGGTGCGCCGCCAGCGCTGCCGACGCGCCGATCAGCGCAGGGTAACGGCTGTTGATGACAAACACCGGAATTCCCGCCAGATAAGCGGAAAAACGGCCCTTGTCCTCGAAGCGTGGGCGGAATGGCGACGTTTTGAAGTAGTCGATCAAACGTGGAACGATACCACCGCCAAGGTATACCCCGCCACGGGCGCCGAGCGTCAGCGCCAGATTGGCCGCCGCCGTACCCAGCATGGCGCAGAAGGCATCCAGCGTTTCGCGGCAGCGCGGACAGTCGCCCGACAGGCCGCGGGCGGTAATGTCGGCAGCGGACAGGTCCTGCTCCGGTTCGCCAGCCAGTGCCGCCAGCGCATGGTAAATCAGCACCAGCCCCGGGCCGGACAGCAGGCGCTCGGCCGATACATGGCCATGGCGATCGCGCGCATAGCGCCAGATGGCAGCCTCGCGCTCGTCAAACGGGGCAAAGCTGACGTGGCCACCTTCACCGGCCAGCGGCATATAGCCGCCCGGTGCCGGAATCAGGGCCGACACGCCAAGACCGGTGCCAGGGCCAATCAGCGCCAGCGGGCTGCCAGCGACCGCTTCTCCGCCCCCCACCTGTACCAGTTCCTGACGTGGCAGGTGCGGCAGCGACAGCGCCAGCGCGGTGAAATCGTTGATGACGATCAGCGAGGTCAGACCCAGTGCCTGACGGGTGGCTTCAATGGAAAACGCCCAGTGGTGATTGGTCATCTGCACCCAGTCACCCGTCACCGGGTTGGCAATGCCGATGGCGGCATGGGCCACCGCACGGGTGCCCACCTCGCCCAGATAGCTGCGCATGGCCGCTTCCAGCGTGGGGTGGCTGGCACAGGGCAGCACCAGGATGTCTTCCAGCACGCCAGGCGCGGTTTCCAGGGCGAAACGGGCATTGGTGCCGCCGATATCGGCCAGCAGCCGCGGCCAGGTATTAGGCAGTCCAGTAGACATCGATGGGGCACTCCGTCTGCAACAGGAAATGGCTGATGGGCAGGCTGTCATTGATACCTTGCGCAGCCTGATCGAACACCTGGCGTTTGCCCGCTCCCTGAATGGACAGGATGAGGCTGTCGCAGGCGAGCAAAGCGGCCTTGCTCATGCTGAAGCGCAGGTGCGGCGCGGTAAGTGGCTGTACGGCAAGCAAGGGCAGGCTGCGGGCCATGTCCAGCCCGTCAGCGAGCGCGTCAGCACCCGGAAACAGCGAAGCGGTATGGCCGTCCTCACCCATGCCCAATACGGCGACAGTCGGTTGTTGGTAGGCGGCATTGGCGGCGGCCAGTTCGGCGACGTCATCACGGGCATCGCCCACCAGCGGCAGAAAACGGGCGGCAGCGGCGGCATCCTGTAACAGATGTTCGCGCACCAGCGCGGCATTGCTGTCCGGGTGATCCGGCGGGACGAAGCGTTCGTCCACCAGCGTGATCAGCACGCGCGACCAGTCCAGCGGCTGGCTGCGCAGCGCGTGAAAGAAGGGAACCGGCGATTTGCCACCGGAAACAGCCAGCACGGCGCGACCATCGCGCGCCAGAGCGGCCGACAAGCGTTGTGCCACGGTAGCGGCCAGGGCGGCGGCGCTGGCCGGTGCATCGGGAAATTCAAACCATTGCATGCATGTCATCCTCACCTTGCACCCGGCCCCTGATATCCATGACACCGGGTGATTGCCGCTCTTGCTGGCCGGCTTGTTATGAATTGTCCTGTCCGGGCAGGCCAGTGCGGCGGCCCGGACGGGTCAGGTCGGTCAGCTTTCTTCGTGCCAGCTGATGCCGTCGCGGCTGAGCAGGGCGCTGGAAGCCGCCGGGCCCCAGGTGCCTGCCGTGTATTGCTTGGGCGGGGTGTTGCTGCTGTTCTGCCAGCATTCCATGATGGGCATCACCCAGCGCCAGGCTTCCACCAGCTCGTCACGACGCATGAACAAGGCCAGCTTGCCGCGGATCACATCCAGCAACAGGCGTTCGTAGGCATCGGCACGACGCACCTTGAAGGCCTTGTAGAAGTCCAGGTCCAGGTAGGCCGGTTGCAGGCGCATGGTGTCGCCCGGTTCCTTGGCAAGGAAGTACAGGCGGATGCTTTCTTCCGGCTGCAACTGGATCACCAGGCGGTTGGCGGTGTGACTGCCGCTCAAGGGGCCGGAGAACAACTGGTGCGGCACGTCGCGGAAGTTGATGACGATTTCCGCCAGCCGCTCCTGCATGCGCTTGCCGGTACGCAGGAAGAAAGGCACACCGGCCCAGCGCCAGTTGTCGATTTCCGCCTTGAGGGCGACAAAGGTTTCGGTCTGGCTATCAGCCGGAATGCCTTGCTCTTGCAAGTAGCCCACCACCGGCTGACCGGCCACCGCACCGGCCTTGTACTGGCCACGCACGGTCTTGTTGGCCACATCCTGCTCGCTGAACGGGCGCAGTGCCTTCAGCACCTTGAGTTTTTCGTCCCGCACCGCGTCGGCTTCCATATTGGCCGGCGGCTCCATGGCGACGATACACAGTAATTGCAGCAGGTGGTTCTGCACCATGTCGCGCAACGCGCCGGTGCCATCGTAGAAGTCACCACGGGTGCCGACACCCAGGTCTTCGGAAATGGTGATCTGTACATCGTGAATCCACTCGCGACGCCACAGCGGCTCGAACAGCGCGTTGGCAAAGCGGATGGCCATCAGGTTCTGTACCGATTCCTTGCCCAGATAGTGGTCGATGCGGTACAGCTGGTCTTCCTTGAAGAAATGAGCCACCGCATCGTTGATTTCGTTGGAGGAATCCAGGTCGATACCCAGCGGCTTTTCCAGCACCACGCGCACATTGGGACGGTTGAGTCCCACGGCAGCCAGGTTTTCGCAAATGCCGGCAAACAGATTGGGCGCAGTGGCCAGATAACAGACCACCACCCGTTCCGGATGCTGGCCCACCGCTTCGGCCAGTGCCGGATAATGCGCAGCTTCACCGGCATCAACCTGCAGATAGTCGATACGAGCACGGAAGGATTCCCAGGCCGCCGCATCGAAGTGTTCCTTGATATGCTGGCGTGCATTCTTTTCCACCAGCGCCAGGTAGTCGTCGCGGCTCATCGCCTTGCGACCCAGCGCCAGCAAACGGCCTTGCTGGTTGAGCAGGCTGGCGGCATGGGCCTGATACAGCGACGGCAACAGCTTGCGCATTACCAGGTCGCCAGTACCACCGAACAGCACCATATCGAAGGCCGGGGTGGGCGTGCTACGGTTATCCATAGTGATCTTCCGTCTTGTGCATTTGCAATGTAGTTATATTACCACCCGATTTTGCCATGTCCATGTGTGTTGCCGGGATAATCCGCAGAAAGCAACACCTGTCCAATCGGGCATAAAACGACACAATCCTTTACTGGAGCGACTTTCGTGCTAATCACCCCCATTTTGCCACGGCAAGGCACTGGCTGAATTCTTGCAATTTAAGTGTAGTAAAACTACCATTTACCCACATTCATCACGGGAATCGCCATGGCCCTGCACCCGGTATTGCACGCCGTTACCCAGCGCATCATAGATCGCAGCCGCGAACGTCGCGCTGCCTATCTGGATCATCTTCAGGCCGCCGCCCAGCAGGGCAAGGTGGAACGCGCCCAGCTGTCCTGCACCAACCAGGCTCACGCCTTTGCGGCAATGCCGGACAATATCAAGATTCACCTGAAAGAGGCCCACCGCCCCAATCTGGCCATCGTGTCTGCCTATAACGACATGCTGTCCGCCCACCAGCCGCTGGAAGCCTACCCGGCCTGGATCAAGGAAGAAGCCTTGAAGGCCGGAGCCACCGCCCAGTTTGCCGGTGGCGTGCCTGCCATGTGCGACGGCGTGACCCAGGGTCAGCCGGGCATGGAGCTGTCCTTGTTCTCGCGTGACGTGATTGCCATGAGCACCGCGGTGGCCCTGTCACACCAGATGTTCGATGCCAGCCTGTATCTGGGCGTGTGCGACAAGATTGTTCCTGGCCTGATGATTGGCGCGCTGACCTTCGGCCATCTGCCGGCGGTGTTTGTTCCGGCCGGGCCGATGACCACCGGCATTGCCAACGACGACAAGGCGAAGGTGCGCCAGTTGTTCGCCGAAGGCAAGGTGGGAAGGGATCAGCTGCTGGAATCGGAGTGCCAGTCCTACCACGGCCCCGGTACCTGTACCTTCTATGGCACAGCCAACTCCAACCAGATGATGATGGAAATCATGGGCCTGCATCTGCCGGGCACCGCCTTCGTCAATCCGGGTACCCCGCTGCGCGAGGCACTGACCCGCGCCGCTGCCCGTCAGGCCGCCCACATTGCCGCCCAGGGTGAGAACTTCACCCCGGTTGGCCGCATGATTGATGAAAAATCCATCGTCAACGCCATTGTCGGCCTGCTGGCCACCGGCGGTTCCACCAACCACACCCTGCACCTGGTGGCCATTGCCCGCGCCGCCGGCATCGACATCAACTGGGACGATTTTGACGAACTGTCGGCCATCATCCCGCTGCTGACCCGCGTCTACCCCAATGGCAAGGCCGATGTGAACCACTTCCACGCCGCAGGCGGCATGGGCTTTGTCATCCGCGAGCTGCTGTCTGCCGGTCTGCTGCATGAAGATGTGGACACCATCGTCGGCCGTGGCCTGTCGGCTTATGCCAACGAACCATGGCTGGACAATGGCACGCTGAAATGGCGTCCGGCCCCGGCCGTGAGCGGCGACGACAGCGTGCTGCGTACCGTGGCCGACCCGTTCAGCGCCGATGGCGGCCTGCGCGTGGTGGCTGGCAACCTGGGCCGCGCCGTGATCAAGGTATCCGCCGTCAAGCCGGAACACCGCATCGTGGAAGCACCGGCCATCGTATTCAACGATCAGAACGACATGCTGGCTGCGTTCAAGCGCGGCGAGCTGGAACGCGACTTTGTCGCCGTCATCCGCTTCCAGGGCCCGCGCGCCAACGGCATGCCGGAACTGCACAAGCTGACCCCGGCGCTGTCCATCCTGCAAGAACGCGGCTTTGCCGTGGCACTGGTCACCGATGGCCGCATGTCCGGCGCGTCGGGCAAAGTACCCGCTGCCATCCATGTCTCGCCGGAAGCAGTCCTGGGCGGTAGTATCGGCAAGGTTCGCGATGGTGACATCGTGAAACTGGATGCCGTGGCCGGCACGCTGGAAGTGAAAGTACCGGCCGAAGAATGGGCTGCACGCGAACTGGCGCGTGCCGACCTTGCACACAATCAATTTGGCGTGGGACGTGAACTGTTCGCGGTATTCCGCGAATCCGCCGACGCCGCGGAAGCTGGTGCCATGAGCTTCCATCACCCGCTGTGGAGAAACTGATATGGACGCTTTGACCCTGTTGCGCCAGGGACCGGTAGTGCCGGTCATCGTGGTAAATGACGCCGCTGTAGCGGTAGACCTGGCGCGTGCGCTGGTAGATGGTGGCATCCGCGTGCTGGAAGTCACCCTGCGCACCAAGGCGGCCCTGGCTGCCATGCGCCGCATGCGCGACGAAGTACCCGGCGCCATCGTGGGTGCCGGTACGCTGCGCAACCGCGCCCAGCTGGAAGCTGCGCTGGACGCTGGCGCCCAGTTTGGCGTCAGCCCCGGCCTGACCCCGGAGCTGGCCTCTGCCGCACGCAATGCCAACCTCACCCTGCTGCCGGGCGTGGCCACCGCGTCCGAAGCCATGCGCGCGCAGGATGAGGGCTTTGACATCCTCAAGCTGTTCCCGGCCGAAGCCGTGGGTGGCATCAAGCTCTTGAAGTCGCTGGCGGGCCCGCTGCCGGACCTGCGTTTCTGCCCGACCGGCGGCATTGACCTGGCCAAGGCCAAGGACTATCTGGCGCTGCCAAACGTACTAGCCGTTGGTGGCAGCTGGCTGACCCCGGAAGACGCCATTGCCAACCGCGACTGGGCCCGCATCACCGAACTGGCCAAGCAGGCCAGCGCACTGGCGCAGTAAACCCGCCCCGTTACGTCAAAGCCCGCCATGTGCGGGCTTTTTGCTGCACCGCACACCGCGCGATGATGGCACAGCCCGGCTAATCTGCACTACCATCAAGCCTTCCTTTCCCGATGCTGCCGTCCCATGAAACTGTTTCTGGCCGAAGATGATGCCGTGCTGGCCGACGCCCTGCTCACCCGTCTGAGCCAGTTGGGTTTTGCCGTGAGTCATAGCGACAATGGGCTGACTGCCCAGCAGGTATTGCTGGCCGAGCACTTTGATGCGGTGATTCTGGATATCGGCCTGCCCGGTCAGGACGGTCTGAAGGTGCTGCGCAATGTACGGGTGCATCAACCGGCGCTGCCCATCCTGCTGCTTACCGCGCTGGACAGCATGGAAGACCGCGTGGCCGGGCTGGATGCCGGTGCGGATGACTATCTGGTCAAGCCGTTCGAATTCCCTGAGCTGGAAGCCCGCATCCGCGCCCTGCTGCGCCGGCAGCGCGCCATCGACCCGCAACGCGACGCGCTGCAACCGGAAGAACTGCACTTCGGCACCCTGCGGCTGGACCCCGGCGCCCAGCGCGCCTGGGCGGGCAGCCAGCCGCTGGAGCTGTCGGCGCGCGAGCTGGAACTGCTGTTCATCCTGATGAGCCAGGCGGAAAAAGTGCTGACCAAGGAGCAGATTTCTGCCGCCCTCACCGGTGCGGGGGAGGAAATCGGCAGCAATGCGGTGGAAGTGTATGTTCACCGCCTGCGCAAGAAGCTGGATGGCAGTGGCGTAGGTATCCGCGCTGTACGTGGCCTTGGCTATCTGCTGATGCAGGCTGCCGATGACTGAAACCGCCCGTCCGCGCCAGTTGTCACTGCGCCGCCAGCTGCTGATCTGGCTGCTGCTGCCGCAACTGGTGCTGTGGCTGGCGGCGGCCATGCTAGCGCATGCCATGGCGGTGCGCTACACCAATGAGGTCATCGACCAGACGCTGGCACAGACATCACGCGCGCTGGCGCGGCAGGTAAAGCCCTTCGGCAATGGTTTTTATGTCGACTTCCCCCGTGCCGCACGGGAAATCCTGGAAGAAGACCCCAGCGACCGGGTGTATTACATGGTCAGCTCGCCGCCTTCCGCCTTCCTGCTGGGCGAGCCCACCATGCCACCGCCACCGCATGAGCTGGTGGCCAAGGCGGGCAGCAGCTATTTCTACAACGCCAGCATGAAGGGCCAGGATGTGCGCGTGGCAGCCCTTTACCTGTTGGCAGGCACGCCGGAACAACCACAGCTGATGCTGGTGCAAGTGGCCAAAAGCCGCGCCCTGAGTGCCGAGCTCACCCGCAAGATCCTGCTGGACATGGGCCTGCCCCTGCTGGGGCTGATGCTGCTGACCAGTCTGTTGGTGTGGGCCGGCATCAGCCGTGGCCTGTCGCCACTGCGCCGCCTGCGCCGGGTGGTGGAAAACCGCTCGCCACGCGATATGGCCCCCATCGAAGTCAACAATGCGCCGGCCGAAGTCCGCACCCTGACCGCCGCCATCAACAGCCTGCTGGAAGAGGTCAACAAGCAGGTGGACCAGCAGCGGCGCTTCATTGGCGATGCCGCGCATCAATTACGCACGCCGCTGGCCGGGCTCAAGTCGCAAACCGAACTGGTAAAGGCCGAACTGCAAGGCCAGACACCGGACATACCGCGCGCCTGCCGCCAGCTGGAGCAAGTGGAAACCAGCGTGGCCCGCTCCATTCATCTGGTGAACCAGCTGCTGGCGCTGGCCCGTGCCGAACCGGAAACCGGCTTGCAGCGCAGTCTGCTGGACCTCAACCAGCTGACGCGCGAAGTCACCGCCGAGGCCGTGCCGCGTGCGCTGGCGCGCGGGCTGGACCTGGGCCTGGACAGCAGCGATGAAAAAATGCTGATGCAGGGCCATGCCGGCCTGCTGCGCGAACTGTTGGCCAACCTGCTGGACAATGCCATCCAGTACACCCCGCCGGGTGGTGAAATCACAGTGGAACTGCACCGCAAGGGGACGCAGCTGTGTCTGGCCGTGCGCGACAACGGCCCTGGCATAGCCGCAGCCGAACGCGAAAAGGTGTTCCAGCGCTTTTACCGGGTCAACAACAGCGTGGGAGGCAAGGGCTGCGGGTTGGGTCTGGCCATCGTGCAGGAGATTGCCCGCCGCCATCACACCCGGGTGGAACTGAGCGACAACCCGCCCCATGGCCTGTGTGCCAGTCTGTTTTTCAAGCAGGAAAACGAAGCTGAATAAACTGTCCAGTAGTGTAGTTGACACACTACAGCGCACCATTTTGCTGCATAGCAGCACCAGTTCAGTGCCTTGAAGTTATTGATTTCATTCCAATAGCATGTCGCACTGCATTGCCTCACCTGCATTTTCTTACAGCATTTCCACGCAATCCTTACACAAAACTTACAATCTGCCGCTATAGTTCTTGCACATCCCGCCCGTTGCCACAGGCAGCGACCAGCGGAATGGAACATAAAAAACCGAAATGCAACGCTACAAGACGGAGACAAGAGAATGAAACGCAAGCAACTGAGCGCCGCCCTGCTGGCTGCCACCCTGCTGCCGGCCAGCGTATTTGCCGGGGAAGTGGAAGTGCTGCACTGGTGGACTTCCGGTGGCGAGGCCAAATCCGTGGCCGAACTCAAGAAAATGATGACCGCCAAGGGCGATAACTGGAAAGACTTCGCAGTGGCCGGTGGTGGTGGCGACAATGCCATGACCGCACTGAAAACCCGCGTGGTATCCGGCAACCCGCCTACCGCCGCCCAGATCAAGGGCCCGGCCATCCAGGAATGGGGTGCCGAAGGCGTGCTGGCCAATATCGATGCCGTGGCCAAGGCCGAAGGCTGGGACAAGCAGCTGCCGCCGGTGGTCAGCCAGGTGATGAAATACAAGGGCCAGTACGTGGCCGCTCCGGTGAACGTGCACCGCGTGAACTGGCTGTGGGTAAACCCGGACGCCTTCAAGAAGGCCGGTGCCAAGGTGCCGACCACCTGGCCGGAATTCTTCGAAGCGGCTGACAAGCTGCAAAAAGCCGGCATCCAGCCGATTGCCCACGGTGGCCAGCCGTGGCAGGACGCCACCCTGTTTGAATCGGTGGCGCTGGGTGTAGGTGGCCCGGCCTACTACAAGAAGGCCTTCGTGCAGCTGGACCAGGCCACCCTGGCCGGCCCCACCACCCTGAAAGTGTTTGAAACCCTGCAAAAGGTGAAAACCTATATCGACAAGGGTGCCGCTGGCCGTGACTGGAACCTGGCTACTGCCATGGTGATCAACGGCAAGGCCGGCATGCAGTTCATGGGTGACTGGGCCAAGGGCGAATTCACCGCCGCCGGCAAGAAGCCGGGCAAGGACTTCCTGTGCGTAGCCGCACCGGGTACGTCTGGCAGCTTCACCTTCAACATCGACAGCCTGGCCATGTTCAAGCAGAAGGACCCGGCAGCGCAGAAGGCACAGGCTGATCTGGCCGAAACCGTGATGAGCAAGAACTTCCAGGAAGTGTTCAACCTGAACAAGGGCTCCATCCCGGCCCGCCTGGACACGCCGATGGACAAGTTTGACGACTGTGCCAAGAAGTCCAAGGCTGACCTGACCGCTGCCTCCAAGAGTGGCGGCCTGGTGCCCAGCTTTGCCCACAAGATGGCCATGCCGTCTGCCACCGAAGGCGCGATTGATGACGTGATTTCGCAGTTCATGAACTCCTCCATGAGCCCGAAAACCGCCACCGAGCGTCTGGCCAAGGCTGGCAAGGTGCATTAAGCAAGCAGCCATATTGCCCTGGGCCTGCGGTCCGGGCGCGCTATGCCGTAGACAGCTGCCGGCCATGCCGGCCCGGTAGCTGTCTGTCCCACACCGAAGCAAAACATGTACGCCGACTGCCCTTCCGCACCGTGACCACGGTCGGGACGCGGCCTGCTGCGCGCCTGCGCCAGCACGCCACGGCTGCATGCAAGGATTGATTCATGTCCTCATCCCAATCACAAGCCAGCCTGTCGGCGCTGGCAGACCGCTGGTTGCCCAAGCTGGTGCTGTCGCCCACCTTGCTGATCAGCCTGGTGTTCGTCTACGGCTTCATCGCCTGGACCGGCTGGCTGTCGCTGACCGAATCGCGACTGCTGCCACAAATGGACCTGGCCGGCCTGATCCAGTACCAGGCGCTGTTCGAGAATGACCGCTGGTGGACTGCAGTCGCCAATCTGGGCATTTTCGGCGGCCTGTTCATCGGCTGCACGCTGGCCGTCGGCCTGTTCCTCGCCGTGCTGCTCGACCAGAAAATCCGCGCCGAAGGCACGCTGCGTACCATTTACCTGTACCCGATGGCGCTGTCCTTCATCGTTACCGGCACCGCCTGGAAATGGATGCTCAACCCTGACATGGGCCTGCAGAAGGTCATCAATGACTGGGGCTTTCCCGACTTCACCTTCGACTGGCTGGTGGACCCGGACAAGGCCATCTACACCGTGGTGATTGCCGGCGTGTGGCAGTCGTCGGGTTTCGTGATGGCGCTGTTCCTGGCCGGTTTGCGCGGCATTGACGACTCCATCATCAAGGCCGCCCAGGTGGATGGTGCCAGCCTGCCGGTCATCTACTGGCGCATCATCATCCCCAGCCTGCGCCCGGTGTTTTTCAGCGTGCTGCTGATCCTGTCGCACATCGCCATCAAGAGCTTCGACCTGGTGATGGCGCTGACCGGCGGCGGCCCCGGCACGGCATCCGACGTACCGGCCATCTTCATGTACCAGTTTGCCTTTACCCGCGGCCAGCTGGGCCTGGGGGCTGCCTCGGCCATGATGATGCTGATGACCATCGTCGCCGTACTGGTGCCGCTGATGTATATGGAAACAAGGAGCGCCAAACGTGGCTAAACACCTGACTCCCGGCCGCATCGTGCTGTATGCCGCACTGGTGCTGATGGCCATCTACTACCTGCTGCCCTTGTACGTGATGCTGTCCACCTCGGTGAAAACCCTGGACGACATCCGTGGCGGCAACCTGATTGCCCTGCCGCAATCCATCACCTTTGATGCCTGGAGCAAGGCCTGGTCCAGCGCCTGCACCGGCGTGGAATGTGGCGGCATGAAGGGCTTTTTCTGGAACTCGGTGAAGATGGCGGTGCCCTCGGTGCTGATTTCCACCCTGATTGGCGCGGTCAACGGCTATGTGGTGTCGATGTGGCGCTTCCGTGGCTCGGACGTGCTGTTCACCCTGCTGCTGGTGGGCTGTTTCATTCCCTTCCAGGTGGTGCTGCTGCCGATGGCGCGCCTGTTGGGCGAGCTGGGCATTGCCAATACCACCAGCGGGCTGGTGATGGTGCACGTGATTTACGGCCTGGCCTTCACCACGCTGTTCTTCCGCAACTTCTTCGTCACCATCCCGGACGAGCTGGTAAAGGCAGCGCGCATTGACGGCGCCGGTTTCTGGACCATCTTTTTCCGCATCCTGCTGCCCATTTCCGGCCCCATCTTCATGGTGTGCGTGATCTGGCAGTTCACCCAGATCTGGAACGACTTCCTGTTCGGCGTGGTGTTTGCCGCCGGCGAAGCCCAGCCCATCACCGTGGCGCTGAACAATCTGGTGAACACCTCTACCGGGGTGAAGGAATACAACGTGGACATGGCAGCGGCCATCATTGCCGCCCTGCCCACCCTGTTCGTTTACATGGTTGCCGGCCGCTACTTCGTGCGTGGCCTGACAGCCGGTGCTGTGAAAGGTTGAACGATGGCTGCTCTCTCCATCAATAATGTGTGCAAGACTTACGCCAACGGCACCGAGGTGCTCAAGGGCATTGACATCGCCATCGAAGACGGCCAGTTCCTGATTCTGGTAGGCCCTTCCGGCTGCGGCAAATCCACGCTGCTGAACATGATTGCCGGGCTGGATGACATTTCCAGCGGCGATATCGAAATCGGCGGCAAACGGGTGAACGACCTGTCGCCCAAGGACCGCGACATTGCCATGGTGTTCCAGAGCTATGCGCTCTACCCGTCGATGAGCGTGCGCAAGAACATCAGCTTCGGCCTGGAAATCCGCAAGATGCCGCAGGGCGAAATCGACGCCACTGTCGAACGCGTGGCACAGATGCTGCAAATGACCCACCTGCTGGACCGCAAGCCCTCGCAACTGTCCGGTGGCCAGCGTCAGCGCGTGGCCATGGGCCGTGCGCTGGCACGCAACCCGTCCATCTTCCTGTTCGACGAGCCGCTGTCCAATCTGGATGCCAAGCTGCGGGTGGAAATGCGTACCGAAATCAAGCTGATGCACCAGCGACTGAAATCCACCATCGTCTATGTCACCCACGACCAGATCGAGGCCATGACGCTGGGCGACCGCATTGCGGTGATGAAGGACGGCATCGTGCAGCAGTTCGGCAGCCCGCAGGACATCTACGACAACCCGGCCAACCTGTTTGTCGCCAGCTTCATCGGCTCACCGTCGATGAACTTCATTCCGGCGCAGGTGGTGGAATCGGCCGGGGTGCTGGGGGTGAAAATCTGTGACGACAAGGGTTGCGTCATCCTGCCGCTGCCGCATGCCCAGGACAAGATGAAGCCGTGGCTGGGCCGCGAAGTCATCTTCGGCATCCGCCCGGAGCAAATCACCGATGCCCGCACCGCCTACCGCGAAGGGCTGCCGGTGATGGCCTGCCATATCGACGTGATCGAACCCACCGGGCCGGACACCCTGGTGTTTGTCTCGCTCAACAACACCAAGGTATGCTGCCGTACCCACCCGACAGAAGCCAAACTGCCGGGCCACAGCATGGAACTAGTGTTCGACGTCTCCAAGGCCGTGCTGTTCGACCCGACTACAGAACAACGGATTGCCTGATGAGTCCTTTGCATGCAACACAACTGGCCCCCAAGGGGCCAGTTTTTTCTCCGGTAGCCGCCGGCCTGTGGCGGCTGCACGACTGGAATTTCTCCCTTGCGGAACTGGCAGCCTGGGTGGAGCATGCCATCCAGCTTGGCATCACCACTTTCGACCATGCCGACCTGTACGGCGGCTTTCGCTGCGAAGCGCTGTTCGGCCAGTGGCTGAAGGCCAACCCTGGCCAGCGCGAGCACATCCAGCTGGTGAGCAAATGCGGCATCAAGCCGGCAGATGCCAGCCGTGGCTGGCAGGTAAAGCACTACGACAGCAGCCGCGCGCATATCCTGGCCTCGGTGGATGCTTCCTTGCAGAACCTGGGCACGGACTATCTGGACCTGCTGCTGATTCACCGCCCGGACCCGCTGCTGGACCCGGACGAAGTGGCCGAGGCCTTTGCCAGCCTCAAGCAAAGTGGCAAGGTGCGGCATTTTGGCGTATCCAACTTCAGTCCCAGCCAGTTTGCCCTGCTCTCGTCGCGTACCGCCTTGCTCACCAATCAGGTGGAAGCCTCGCTGCTGCATGGCGCGCCCCTGTTCGACGGTACGTTTGACCAGTGCCTGCAAGCTGGCATCCGCCCCATGGTGTGGTCGCCGCTGGCAGGAGGCCGTCTGTTACAGCCTGCTGCCCACCCGGCATTGCACGCAGCCCTGCAGCAAATGGCAGCCGAGCTGGCGGTCACTCCCGCCACACTGGCGCTGGCCTGGCTGATGCGCCACCCGGCCCGCCCCATCCCCATTTCCGGCTCGCGCCGCCTGGCTTCGCTGGATGAAGCAGCCGCTGCCTGCCGCCTGCAACTGGACCGCCAGCACTGGTTTGCCCTGCTGGAAGCGGCCCACGGCCAGCCAGTCGCCTGACTGCTTGTGCCAGATCGGCATTTTTGGCCTTTTTTTCTGCAACACTTCACCTAAGCTCAATAAGCGGGACAATGACAAAGGGGATATGGCATGCAAGTGGCTGAACTTTTCGAGCAGGCATCCGGACGGTTGCCGATGGTACCCAAGGTAGTGCAGGAGCTGATTGAAAGCTTTCACAAAACCGATATCAATACTGATGAAATCAGCGACAAGGTCGGGCACGACCAGGTGCTGACCGCCCGTGTGCTGCGTCTGGCCAATACCGCGCGCTTTGGCGGCAGCCGCCGCGTGGGTTCACTGGACGATGCGGTAGTACTGCTGGGCTTTGACAATCTGCGCATTCTGGTGATTGCCTCCGGCATTACCGGTGCCACCGCCGGCATACCGGGTTTTGACATGAAGGGCTTCTGGCAGCGCAGCTTTGCCATGGCCAATACCGCCAAGCGGCTGGCCAAGCTGGCCAGGCTGGATGCCCAGCTGGGCTACACCTGTGGCCTGCTGTCGAATATCGGCGAACTGGTGCTGCATGTGGCCATGCCACAGCAGGCGGTGCAGATCGACAAGATTGTGGCGGGCGGCGCAGACCGGGTGGCCACCGAGCGCATGTTGCTGGGCGTGGACCTGACCGAAGTGGGTGCCGAGCTGGCCCGGCGCTGGAATTTCCCGGACGACATCCAGCAAGCCATTCGCGACCAGCACGACCTGCTGGGCGATGTCTCGCGCTTTGCCATCGTGATTGGCCTGTCGGCTTACATGGTGGCCGGCTTCAATCACGACATGAGCGAAAGCGACATGCTGACCACCCTGCCCTGGAGCGTGGTGGACAAACTGGGCATCGAGCGTGATGCGCTGACCGGTGCCATTGGCGATCTGAAAGAGGCCTGCAACGGCATCGACGACATGTTCTGATCAGTAATGCCTGTATAGAAAAAGGCTGCCCGCAGGCAGCCTTTTGCTTTCACATCCAACAGGGCAGGCCTCAGCCTTCTTCTTCCTCGCTGGCAGCCTCGACATGGCCTACCACGCCGACAAAGCGGAATTCGATCTCGGCCATCAGTTCGTCGATGCGGATCACGCTCAGCTGGATACGGTCGCCACGCGCCAGTTCCGGCAAGCCCGGAATGCGTACCCGCAGCGGCAGACCGTCGATACGCACCAGGTCTTCCTTGATGAAGGTGGCGGTGACATTGCTGACACCTTCCTGGGTAAACCAGCGCAGGCACCAGAAGTGCTCCAGCTTGTCCTGGAAACCCAGATAGGCGGAATAGGTGGTGTCAAAGTCGCGCAGCAGGGCAAACAGCATGGCATTGCCTTGCTCGAACTGCGGCTTCTCGCCACGAATCATGGCAGTGAGCTGGCGCTGGTTGACGAAGTCGGTGGCACGGCGCAGCGGCGAGGTGGCCCAGGCATATTGCGCCACGCCCAAGCCGATATGCGGCTCGGGGCGGGTGGTCATGCGGACCTTGCCCATGCTCTGGGCGCGATACATGGCCGGGATATCCGCTTCGGCCAGCATGCGGCCCCATTCGCTGTTGGCCAGAATCATCAGTTCCGACACCAGCTTGTCCATCGGCGCACCACGCTTGCGCAGGGTGATCAGCACCTTGCCATCGACCACATCAAAGTTGTAGTCCATCTGCACCGGACGGGTGGGGTCGTACTTGCCACGGCGTTTTTCCAGTGCATTGGCAAAGTGCCACAGCCAGGTCAGCTCGCGCTTGAACGGGTAATCCACGCCCGGGTCGTTCAGCAGGGTGTCTTCGTTGAACTGCTGTTCCAGCTCGGCATGACGCAGGTTGGCCGCAATGCGCACCCGCTCGATGCGGCTTTCGTAGGCCACCGGCTCGAAGTCCGGCGTGACGTCCACATACAGGCTGAGCGCCGGGCAGTCCTGCCCTTCCTGCAAGGTAAAGGCCTGCACCACGTCGTCTGGCAACATGGTGATCTTGCCACCGGGGAAATACACGGTGGACAGGCGGCCCCATACCAGTTTTTCGATGTCCGAATCCACCGGCACGCCAAGTGTAGGGGCGGCAATGTGGATGCCCACGCGCTTGTTGCCGTCCGGCAGGTCGACTACCGACAGCGCATCGTCGATTTCGGTGGTGTTGGCGTCATCAATGGAGAAAGCTGCCACCTCGGAGAGCGGCAGTTCTTCCGGCAGCAGCGGCGGGGCATATTTGCCAAAACCGCTGCCCTTGGGGAAGTACTCCATCAGGAAACCGGCCATCAGGTAGTCCGGCACCGAACTGATACCGCCCACGCTTTGTGCCAGTTTCAGCGGCGGCTGGTTCAGCTCGCGCGCGGCCTGGTCGAAAGCCTTGAATTCGAGCGTGTTCTTGTCCGGCTTCCACAGCAAGGTCATCAACTGGCTGCGGATGGCCTCCGGCAGGGTACCGGCCTTCAGCTCGGCCACCCAGCCATCAATCTGCTCTTGCTCGCGCTTCTTGCGCTCGATACCGGCCAGCGCGGCTTTCAGTGCTTCTTCCGGGGCTTTTTTATAGCGGCCCTTGCCCTTTTTGTAGAAATACATCGGGGCACCGAACACGCGCAGGATGATGGCAGCATTCTCCAGTGCCGAGGGGGCATGGCCCCAGTAATCGGCCGCCAGCACATCGTGCTCGAACTCATCTTCCGGGCTGCATTCCCACAGGAAATCCAGATCGATCTCATCAGCCATTTTTTCTGCAGCAGGAAGAAAATCTGCCAGAGTCGAGCTAAACTCGAGAAAAACATTGCTTGATTTGATCTTGGCTCGCTTGCCATGCAGCGTATCTACCTGCAAGCTGGCATCGGCACGGGAAACAATGGTGCCAACCTTGAAGGAACCGCTTTCTTCGTAAAATACGTTCATTTGCGCGCCAACTGATTCATCAAGCCAGAATTATAACATTGAGCATTCAGGCCCTGCGTTCCTTTGCAATGCCTTGAGTCTTGCCCATGTTTGCACAGCACTACTGCACCGCCAGGCTGTCGCACAGACCTCGCCCACGTCTGAATAACGGATAACACTATGAAGCTGGCAAGCAACCTACACCACTCGGCAAGAGAACACGCTGCACGTGAAATCGATCGCATCGGCCACATGCTGGTGATGCGCTGGGACCGTTCGCTGGCTGCTCACCTGCTGGCACTGCTGAACAATCTGGAACGCCATATCGACGAGGAACAGGCACTGTCCTTGCGCACCGAATGCACCGCATTGCGCAATCTGCTACAGCACTGGTTGCTGCAGAACGATGCCAGCCCGAGTGAACCGGAACGCTACAACGAACTGCGCCACCACCTGGGCATTGTCAGCCAGCTGGCGATGATGGCCGACCGGCAGACAACACCCGAACCGTACAACCCCGGCTTGAGCCAGCCCGGTCCGCATCTGCTATACCTGTGGATGCCGGAGAGCGAGGAGTCGGCCAGCCTGAGCGAGCAATTAAGCTGCTATGGTTTTGTCGTGCGGGTGATGTATCAGGCATCACGGCTGGCCCAGGCGTTGAACGAGGCTAAACCGGCAGCGGTGGTGGCCTATACCGACTTTGCCGCCAGCGACCCCATTTTCACCCTGGCTGATACCTTGCGTGGGCTGTGTCCCTTGCTGTTCTGTTCACCACGCATCGATTTTGATGCCCGCTTGCAGGCGGTGCGTGCCGGTGGCTCCGGTTTTCTGGGCTGGCCGGTACTGGCCCACGAGCTGATAGACAGCCTGAATTTTGGTGATCTGGGTGAAAAACGCGACCCGCTGCGGGTGATGATTGTGGAAGACATGGCCTCGCTGGCCGGCCTGTACGCCAGCGTGCTTGGTCAGCATGGTGTTGACACCCTGCAGGTCACCGAGCCTGCCCGGGTGCTGGATGGCATCGTGCAGTTCCGCCCGGACCTGATCCTGATGGATATGTACATGCCGGGCTGCAATGGCATGGAACTGGCACAGATCATCCGCCAGCAACGCTTGCTTGATGGCATTCCCATCCTGTTCCTGTCGGTGGAAAAACGGCAGTCCATCCAGCTGGATACGCTGACACTGGGCATTGACGGTTTTCTCACCAAGCCGGTGGCCCCGGAGGAACTGGTGGTAACGGTGATCAACCGTGCCCGGCGTTACCGCAAGCTGCGCTCCTACATCATCAATGACAGCCTGACCGGCCTGCTCAACCACTCCCATCTGTATGCCCAGCTGGAATACGAAGTACTGCGCGCCAAACGGGACCAGCGTGCCTTGTCGCTGGTGATGCTGGATCTCGACCATTTCAAGGTGGTCAACGATACCTACGGCCATCCGGCGGGCGACGAGGTGCTGGTCAACCTGGCCCGCTTCCTGAAAGAGAGGCTGCGCCGCTCCGACCTGATCAGCCGTTACGGTGGCGAAGAGTTTGCCATCGTGTTGCCAGGCACCCGTCAGGAAGATGCCTTGCAGGTAATGGAAGCCCTGCGGCAGGCATTCGTGCAGATCGACCAGTTCAGCAACCAGCGTACCTTCCGCCAAACCTTCAGCGTGGGCATCAGCTCACTGGCTACGGCTGACGACACCACCACCCTGGTACAACAGGCGGACGACATGCTGTATCAGGCCAAGCATCTGGGCCGCAACCGTGTGCAGGCCTATGCGCTGCCCAGGGTGGATGTGCCAGCCGAGGGCTGACAGCAAAAACGCCCGCAGTGCGGGCGTCAGGCTGCTGACAAGGTTATTTGGTGCGCTTGTACTGGACCCGGCAAAGCCGGGCCTTTCAACTAACTCTTGGATTCCGCAGCCTTCCCATCTATTTCCAATCCCCCCGCCCTTGCCCCACCAATTGAAGATGGGAGCCTCGCTTTCATTTCAGAAAGCGAGAGGAGATTATCAATACAGTCTTGGCTGAATGTCAGACTGCATCGGCCAGAATCAGCCTTACATTGTGTTCTTCCAGCAGCTTGGCCAGCGACTCCGGCGGCTCGGCATCGGTGAACACGGTGTGGAATTCGCTGATATGTCCCATGCGCACCAGCGCATTGCGGCCAAACTTGCTGTGGTCGGCAGCCAGGTAACGGTGACGGGCATTGGACATCATCGCCTGCGCCACCCGCACTTCGCGGTAATCAAAATCCAGCAGCGAGCCATCGGTCTCGATACCGGACACGCCGATGATGGCGTAATCCACCTTGAACTGGTTGATGAAGTCCAGTGTGGCCACCCCGGTAATGCCGCCATCACTGGCGCGTACCACGCCGGAGGTGATCATCACGGTGAAATCCGGATTGGCCGACATGATGGACGCCACATGGATATTGTTGGTGATGACACGCAAACCCTTGTGGGTGATGGTGAGCGCCTGGGCCACCGCTTCGATGGTGGTGCCGATGCTCATGAACAGCGAGGCATGGTCCGGAATGCTGCCGGCAATCATGTCGGCAATATGTGCCTTTTCGCTCTGGAATTTTCCTTTGCGCGCAAAGTAATCCTCGTTCTCCACGCTGCTGCCCAGGGCAGCACCACCGTGATAACGGCGCAGCAAATTTTCTTCACACAGCTGGTTGATGTCGCGGCGGATGGTTTGCGGCGTGACATCGAGCAGTCTGGCCAGTTCTTCGATCGGCATGAAGCCATTTTCGCGGACCAGCTGCAGAATCTTGTCGTGACGGGGTGAGCGGCTCATAGGGATTCGATTCCGAAAATCATGTTTAGTTACTAACATATTTTCTGGTAGTAGGGCAAATGCTAGCACCAATCCGCCCTTGACCCGCCGCAAGCCGACGGCAAAAGCCACCGGGCCTGCAACAGGTGCAGGCCCGGCATGCTTCAGGCCAGAACCTGTTGCATGGCTGCCCGCGCCAGCACTGCGGTGGTATCCACCGCCGCCATGCCGCAATTGGCCTCATCCAGTACCAGTGGCAACTCGGTGCAGGCCAGCGCTACGCCATCACAACCTGCCGCCCGCAAATCCGCCACCACCTGTAATAATTGCTGCAGGCTATCGCTACTTACGCTGCCATTGGGAACCAGTTCTTCAAAAATCACCCGCTGCACAATGGCCTGGCCTGCTTCATCCGGAATGCACTCCTCCACCCCGACCACCGCCAGCGGCGCACGGTACAGATGTGACTGCATGGTCCAGCGGGTACCCAATACGCCGACCCGGCGCAGGCCACGCTGCCGGCACTCTGCCGCAACCACATCCAGCATGCTGATGAGCGGCAAGGGCGCACGGCGGCGAATGCCATCAATACAGCAATGCACGGTATTGGCCGGAATCACCGCCACCTGGGCACCGGCGGCTGCCAGCCGCTGTAAGGAGCCGACAATGGAGTCCTCGACAATATCCCAGCGCTCTTGCAACTGGGCGGCATGCACCGCGCCAAAGTCTGGCTGGTCCAGCACGAAGCGGGGGTGATGATGGTGACCGCCACACATCAGGGCGGAAAGTTGATGCATTTTGGACAGGCAGTCCAGCGCACCGGGAACGGTTACGCCGGCAATGCCGATGACGGCTGGTTTCATCTTGCTGCTTTGCCTCTACTCAGGAGTGTGCGTCGGCCCTGGCCTTGGCCAGGAACGGAGAGGCATCATTATGCCATTCGGGACGATGCAGGAACTCGGCAATCGGCATCGCCCTGGCATAGCGATAGCCTTGCAGCAAATGCGCGCCATGACTGCGCAGATAATCTTCCTGTTGCAGGGTTTCCACGCCTTCGGCCACCACGGCCAGGCCCAGCTTGGCAGCCAGCTGCAAGATGCTGTCCAGAATATCGGCCGACAGGCTGTCACTGCCGATGCCGGCCACAAAACTGCGGTCTATTTTCAGTTCGTCCACATCCAGCTTTTGCAGATAGGACAGGCTGGAATGCCCGGTGCCAAAATCGTCGATGGCAATACGCACGCCCAAATCATGCAGTTTTTGTAGCTGGGCATCGGTTTGCGGGCCGGTCTTGATCAGCTCGCGTTCGGTCAATTCCAGGGTCAGCACAATGCTGCCCGGCGCAAAGGCTGACAAAAAGGCGGCGCAATCGGCAGGCAGGCTGCCCGCTTCGATATGCGTGGCACTGACATTGATGCTGATCTGGAAACCCGGCGGCAAGGGACAGTCTTTTAACTGTTCTGCTGTCTGTTGCATCAGTGCGCGGGTCATGGCCACGATATGACCGGTATTTTCGGCAAACGGAATGAAGAGATCGGGCAGCACGATGCCATCCACCGGATGGTGCCAGCGCATCAGCACCTCCACCCCGCGCCACTGCAAATGCTCGGCATCAATCAGCGGTTGCAGGTAGGGAATGAATTCCCGTTCGCGCACCGCACGTTGCAATTCCCGACTGGGCGCGCCATTACGCAGCAGCAGGCGATGAAACCCCCAGCTGAAACTGGCACTGAACAACAGGAGCAAGGCCAGTTGATCCGGCTCCTGCTTCACCCGTTCCAGCACCAACCACGGCATGGAGTAGTCCATGACGATGGATAGCGGATAACGCCCTGAACTGAGGTAACGTTGCTGCCAGTGAGACCGTTTCGGTGGAGATGTCATGCCACCCTTTTCATCCAGCCAGCGGTCGCCAACCTGCAGGTAAAACCAGGTGTTCTGTTCATGATGTGCCAGCCTGTCCTTGAGATAATCACTGTCTACGGCAAGCTGGATGGCGTGGACATCGTGCCGCTTGGCGTCCAGCCACAGCATCAGCAAGGGGTGCCAGGGCGACAGGCGGTTTCCCGGCAATAGCAGCAGCCGGGTCTGGTTCGGGTATTCCTGCGAATAGGCGGGCGAATGCCAGCCGATGACGGAATCGCAATACACCCGGCCATCCTGATCAATCAGCCGCATCGAGCGGACGTAGGACTGGGTGGTGACCTGTCGGCGGATTTCCGGATAAATGTTGCGACATTCCAGATCGGGCTTCTGCAACATGGCCTCGCCCGTGCTTTGTGCCTGATCGAGAATCTGCTCGATTTTTTCCAGCTTGTAAGACAACTGGCTTTCCAGTGCAGACTGGATACCCGAGTAGAACTGGTAGAGCATCAACAGGCCGCCCAGCATGAACAGCGCCAGTCCGGGCAACATGGTCAGCATGATGCGCTGGCTGCGTCCCAGTGGCTCTAGCGAAGGTAATTGCACGGCAATCTTCCAGAGAAACTGATCACAGCTGACACTGTAGGCCAATAAAAAACCGCCGAGAGCGGCGGTTTGGTCCGGAACGGCGTTAACTGATCAACTTGCCAGTCTTGCCTTGTGGCGGGCAATCTGGGCACGCACCTGGTTCGGCGCGGTGCCGCCCACGTGGTCGCGCTGGGCCAGGCTGCCTTCCGGGGTCAGTACCTGGTAGATGTCCTGCTCGATCAGCTGGCTGAACTGTTTGAGTTCGTCCAGCGACAGATCGGCCAGATCCACGCCACGGCCTTCGGCGTAGCGCACGCTCAGGGCCACCACTTCGTGGCTGTCGCGGAAAGGCAGGCCCTTCTTCACCAGGTAGTCGGCCAGATCGGTGGCAGTGGCAAAGCCCTGCAGCACGGCAGCGCGCATGGCTTCCGGCTTCACGGTGACGCCACGCATCATGTCGGCGTAGATGCGCAGGGTGTCGATCAGGGTGTCCACGGTGTCAAACAAGGGTTCCTTGTCTTCCTGGTTGTCCTTGTTGTAGGCCAGCGGCTGCGCCTTCATCAGGGTGACCAGCGCAATCAGGTGGCCCACCACGCGGCCGGATTTGCCACGTACCAGTTCCGGCACGTCCGGGTTTTTCTTCTGCGGCATGATGGAGCTGCCGGTGCAGAAGCGGTCGGCGATGTCGATGAAGCCGACGCGCGGGCTCATCCACAGGATCAATTCTTCGGACAGGCGGCTCAGGTGCACCATCACCAGGCTGGCGGCGGCAGTGAATTCGATGGCGAAGTCACGGTCGGACACGGCGTCCAGCGAGTTGTGGCAGACATCGTCAAAACCCAGCAGTTGCGCAGTGTAATGACGGTCGATGGGGAAGGTGGTGCCGGCCAGCGCTGCTGCGCCCAGCGGCAGGCGATTGACTCGCTTGCGGCAGTCGGTCATGCGTTCTGCATCGCGCGCCAGCATTTCCACATAGGCCAGCATATGGTGGCCAAAGGTCACCGGCTGGGCCACTTGCAGGTGGGTGAAGCCCGGCATCACGGTGTCGGCGTGTTTTTCGGCCAGTTCCAGCAGGCTGGTTTGCAGTTCGGCAATGAAGCCGACGATGGCGTCGATCTGTGCACGCAGCCACAGGCGGATGTCGGTAGCCACCTGGTCGTTACGCGAACGGCCGGTGTGCAGGCGCTTGCCGGCATCGCCGATCTTGTCGGTCAGGCGACGTTCCACATTCATGTGCACGTCTTCCAGATCGACACTCCACTCCAGTCGGCCAGCGCGGATGTCGTCCAGGATTTCGGCCATGCCACGTCGGATTGCCGCCACATCGTCGTCGGACAGCACGCCTGCCTTGTTCAGCATGGTGGCGTGAGCCAGCGAGCCTTCGATGTCGAATTCGGCCAGTCGCTTGTCGAAGTCGATGGAGGCGGTGTATTTCTTGACGAGTTCGGAAACCGGTTCGCTGAAGCGACCGGACCAGGCATGGCTTTCTTGCATCTCGATGGTTCCCTGCGGTGATTGTCTTGGGCTGCCCGTAGGCAGCAGCGGCAATTATAGGGAAAGCCACCCCCGAGGGCGAGCCGGCTTTGGCCCGGCTGTGGCATTACCGTGTCATGGGTGTGGTTTGATCAGCCAGACAGTCCGCCAGATAGTCGATCAGCACCCGCACCTTGGGTGGCAGATAGCGGTTGGGCGGATAAAGCAGCCAGGCCATGCCACGGTAGGCAGTGGTGAACTCCCAGTCATCCAGCACGGTTTCTATCTGGCCGGCGGCCAATGCCGCCTGCGCGGTAAAGTGCGGCAGCGGCGCAATACCCAGATGGTTCAACACGCCTTGCAAGCGTAACTCGCTGTGATTGGTGGCATAACGGCCTTGCACCGTCACGCTCAGCTGTTCGTTGCCACGCCGTAATTGCCAGCGCTTGTCCCCGGCATGTTCGGCCAGATACAGGCACAAATGATTTGCCAGCTCGCGAGGATGGCCAGGCCGTCCATGCGTCGCCAGATACTGCGGCGATGCGCACAGCAACTGGCGTATTGGCATCAGCGGTCGGCCGGCCATGCCGGGCGGCGGGCTATCAGTAACCCGCACGGTGAAGTCCAGCCCCTCGGCCAGCGGGTCGACATCGCGGTCGCTGATGAACAGCTCCACATTCACCTGTGGATAAGCCGCCAGGAAGGCCGGAATCAGCGGTGCCACCACAAATCGGCCAAAAGCTTTGGGCATGCTGACCCGCACCGTACCTTGTGGCCGGGCATGTTGCTGCTGGGCCAGCTGCACTGCTTCGTCGGCGGCATCCAGCATGCTGCGACATCGCTGCAAGGTGGCGTCTCCGGCCTCGGTCAGCCGTAACTGGCGGGTACTGCGTTCCAGCAGCCGCACGCCCAATGCCGCTTCCAGCCGGGCCACCTGACGGCTGATGGCCGACGGGGTCATGCCCAGCTGCCGCGCTGCGGCGGAGAAGCTGCCACGCTCCACCACCAGGGCAAACGCCGCCATATCCGGCAACAGGCCAATCAGTTTATTTGTTCCCATACAGCACAATTCCTGTTCCGAAACCAGAGATTATCAATACCAGACACAGCAATGATAATTCAGCCATTACCCTTCCGTGAAAGCCTGACATGCCCGCCCAGCACCCCTTGCATCAACGTTATCCCTTCCTGCCGGATCTGCTCCTGCTGCTGGTAGCCATGGTATGGGGCAGCAGCTATGGCCTGGCCAAGCAGGCCTTGCTGTTTTATCCCGTCCTCGGCCTGCTGGCGCTGCGCTTCGGCCTGACCTTCATCCTGCTGCTGCCCGCCCAGCGCGCACTGGCCGATGCGGCCGTCCGGCGCGCAACCTTGCAGGCGGCCTTGCCATTGGGCATCGGTTTGCTGGCGATTTTCCTGTGCGAGACCGTTGGCGTGGCCCATACCAGTGCCGCCAATGCCGCCTTCCTGATCAGCCTGTGCCTGGTACTGACACCGTTTGCAGAATGGTGGCTGCTGAGGCAAAAGCCTGCTGCCGATGCGCTGCTGGCTGCTGCGGTGTCACTGCTGGGTGCCTGGCTGCTGAGTGGTGCCACACAGCTGCAACTGAATGGTGGCGATGTGCTGATGTTGCTGGCGGCCTTGCTGCGCGCGGTGATGAGCTGCCTCACCCGCAAGCTGACTGCCGGCAAGCCGGTGGCCACGCTGGCGCTGACCGGCTTGCAAAGCCTGGTGATCTGCCTCTTTTGCCTGCTGCTGGCCAGCATGCAGGGAGGCTTGCCCGCGCTGCCCACCGCGCTGGCCTTCTGGGGCAATACCCTCTATCTGGTATTGTTCTGCACCCTGTTTGCCTTTTTTGCCATGAATTACGCCTTGCGCCACAGCAGTGCTACCCGGGTGGCCCTGTTAACCGGCAGCGAGCCGGTGTTTGGTGCCGCCTTTGCCGTGTTGTGGCTGGGTGAATCACTCTCCGTGGCCAGCTGGCTGGGGGGTGGCCTGATGGTGGCCGCCAGCCTGTGGGCCGTACGCCCGCGCCGCCGCATGCAGCTGGCCAGCGCCTGAGCCGCCGAGCTGGCTCGCCCGCCGCACCGGCAGCTTGCTATGATGCAATTCCACTCTACCCAATGACTGCACATGGATCAGCACCGTCGGCCACACACGGTTTTTGCCATTCCGGATTTCCGCAATCTGGGGGTGATGCTGCGCATCCTGCTGCTGCTTAACCTGCTGTTGCTGATCTGCACCTTGTACCAGAGCGATGGGGATGGCTGGTGGCTGCGCCTGCTGGCAGGTGCCAGCTGGGCCGAACCGTCCATGCTGCTTGGCCTCGGCCTGCTGGGTGCCCTGTCACCCTGGCTTGGCCGACAGCGCCATGCCAGCCTGCTGGTGATGGTCATCAGCATGTTGTGTGTCGTGCTGCAGGACCGGCTGCTCAATCCGCTGGAGCTGCCCCGACTGGACCGCCCGCTGCTGGCCGGGCTGCTGTCCCTGCTGCTGCTGCATTACTTCAGCCTGCGCCAGCGTGCCCTGTCACCGGCGCTGGGCGAGGCACGGCTGGCGGCACTGCAAGCACGCATACGCCCCCACTTCCTGTTCAACAGCCTGAACGCGGCGATTGCGCTGATCCGCTCGCGGCCGGAGAAAGCGGAAATGGTGCTGGAGAACCTGGCCGACCTGTTTCGCGCGCAGATGGCTGACCCCGGCCGTACTTCGACGCTGGAACGTGAAATCGAGCTGGCGCGCATGTATCTGGCCATCGAGAGCGAGCGGCTGGGAGAGCGGCTGAATGTGCGCTGGCATATCGATGCTGCGCTGGATGCCGGTCTGCCGCCGCTGCTATTGCAACCGCTGGTGGAAAACGCCGTGCATCATGGCGTGGAACGTTGCCGCGCAGGTGGTGAAATCCGGGTGCGGGCAGAAGTCAAAGGCGGGCAATTGTTGCTCAGTGTCAGCAACCCGCTGTCCGCTGAGCAGGACAGCGCCCATCAGGGCAACCGCATGGCACTGGATAATCTGCGTGAGCGGCTGGCGCTGTTTTACGATGCAGAAGCATCGCTGCAAGTGGCCCAGGCCGATGGCCAGTACCACACCATGATCCGCCTACCCTACCAGCCGGCAAGCCCGGCTGGGCAGAACCCTTTTTCCCGCTAGCCACCACGGAGCCAGACATGGGCAAAAACCGGCTGGAAGCCTTCAGCGATGGCGTGATTGCCATCATCATCACCATCATGGTGCTGGAACTCAAGGTTCCGCATGACAGCAGCCTCGCTGCACTTGCAGCACTGTGGCCGGTATTCCTCAGCTATGTGCTCAGCTTTGTCTACGTGGGCATTTACTGGAACAACCACCACCATTTCTACCATGTGGTGCGTCATGTGGACGGCCGGGTGCTGTGGGCCAACCTGCACCTGCTGTTCTGGTTGTCACTGCTACCCTTTGTCACCGGCTGGATGGGGGAAAACCACATGGAATCCCTGCCGGTGGCACTGTATGGCGTGGTGCTGCTGATGTCCGCCCTGGCCTGGTATGTGATGCAGCGTACCTTGCTGTGCGTACCGGGTAACCGCGAGGTGCTGCTGCATGCGCTGGGCCGCGACCGCAAGGGCAGGCTGTCGCCGCTGTTCTACCTGCTGGGCATCGGCCTGTCGTTTTATTCCAGCTGGCTGGGCGCTGCCGTATACGGGCTGCTGGCGCTGTGGTGGCTGGTGCCGGACCGGCGCATGGAGCAGGCTGCCAGCCAGCAACATTGATCTGTCATCATCGGCGCAGTGCGGCATAATCGCCACTATCTCTCCTGACGGGTTTCTGCCATGAAAAACATTCCGCGCCCCGCGCCCTTCATGTTGCTGTCTACCAATCACGGCAGCATGATCGTCAACCGCAACGACTTTGCCCCGTCCGATGGCGAATCCTATGGCGTGGGCTATCAGCTGATGACGCAAAGCGGCTACGAGCAGGAGGAGGTGGACTTTGTGCTGGCCTTGCTGGCCAGTTGCCTGCGCGACCGGGGCGAAGGCGTGCTGGCCATCGACTGCGGCGCCAATATCGGGGTGCACACCATCGAGATGGCCCGTTTCATGTACACCTGGGGCCATGTGGTGGCCTTCGAGGCGCAGGAGAAAATCTACTACGCCTTGTGCGGCAATATCGCCCTCAACAACTGCCTGAACGTGAATGCGCTCAACTCCGCCGTGGGCGAGCACTGCGGGCAGATCGACATTCCGGAACCGGACTACCTGCGCCCCGGCTCTTTTGGCAGCGTGGAATTGCAGCAGTCGGCCAGCAATGAATTCATCGGTCAGGCGCTGGACTACCAGCACCGCACCATCCGCATCGACCTGGTCAGCCTGGATTCGCTGGGCCTGCAACGCATCGACTTCATCAAGATCGACGTGGAAGGCATGGAAGAACAGGTGCTGCGCGGGGCGGAACAGTCCATCCGCCGCTGCCGTCCGCTGATTTTCATGGAAATCATCAAGTCGGACATGACGGTCATCCGCCCCTGGCTGGAGGCGCTGGGTTATCGCCTGTTCTCCGCCGGGGTGAACATGCTGGCAGTGCATCAGGACGATGCGCTGATCCCGCACCTGAAAAACGAAGGCGGCCGCCTGCAACTGGTATAAGCGGCCGCGCCGGTTGCTGCTTACAAGGTCCAGGCCAGCCGGGTGGCTTCGTAAATGGCCTCTTCGGCGGTGCGCGGCGTCTGGCAATCGCCAATGGCGTGCACTTCCAGATCCAGCCCGTCCAGTTGCTGACGCAATGAGTCATCCGGCTGCGGCGGCTGGCACAGCACCAGGCTGTCGATGTCCTCGCACAGCATGGCTTCCTCGCTGGCGGTGTGCTGCAAATAAACAGTGTGGTCATCCACACCATACAAGCGTGCATAAGGCAGGATGGCCACTTGCAGCTGGTGCAGCCGCGCGGCCAGCTGGTCGCGCACATACATCGGCAGGGCTTGTCCCATCAGCGGTGCGTTGACGGCCAGCGTCACCTTATGCCCGGCCTCGGCCAGCCGGATGGCCAGCCCCGGCCCCACCCAGTCGGCACGCCAGTCGCTCACCACTACCCGCGCGCCGACACTGGCTCCCTGCAACACGTCCCAGCTGTCGTGCACCGGCAGGCTGCCGCCCACCTCCAGCCGCGGCGTGGCCTGTGTGGCGCCACAGGCCAGAATCAGCACATCCGGTGCTTGTTGCTGCACCAGGTCCCGCTCCACCCGACGTCGCAACACCACTTCCACTCCAGCCGCGCGCAGTGCGTATTGCAGATTGGTGATCAGGCCGCCAAATTCCGCCCGGTCCGGCAGTTGCTGTGCCAGCAGTACCTGCCCGCCCAGTTGCGCCGCTGCTTCGTACAAGGTCACCTGATGGCCGCGTTGCGCCGCAATCACTGCGGCCTGCATGCCGGCCGGGCCACCACCCACCACCATCACCCGGTGCGGCTTGCTGGCAGGTGTCAGCGGGCCGAACTGCAATTCGCGCCCGGAGAGCGGGTTCTGGATGCAGGAAATGGGCAGGCCGCGGTGAAAACGGCCAATACAGGACTGATTGCAGGCAATGCAGGCGCGGATGGCATCCGACTGCTGCCTGGCCACCTTGTTGGGCAGCTCCGGGTCGCAAATCAGCGCCCGTGTCATGCCGCAGGCATCCACCACGCCGTTGGCCAGCAGTTGTTCCGCCTCTTGCGGCTGGTTGATACGGCCAGCCAGCAGCAGTGGAATGGACAGCGCCTGGCGGAAACGTCCGGCCGGGGTAGCGAGATAAGCCGCCGGAAACGCCATCGGCGGGGCAATATGCACCGCGCCACCCAGGCTGGCCGAGGTGCCGGCCACCAGGCTGACATAATCCAGCTGGTCTTGCAGCGCGACACAGGCTTGCAAGGCTTCGTCTTCCTGCAGGCCCTCGCTGTCGCGCTCGTCCAGCGAAATGCGCAAGCCCACCACGCAGTCTTCATCCACAGCGGCGCGAATGGCCGCCACCACCTCGCGCAAAAAACGCAGCCTGCCGTCAAGGTTTCCCCCATAGCCGTCCGTGCGCAGATTCAGCCGCGGGTTGAGAAACTGCACCGGCAGATAGCCATGGCTGGCAACGATTTCCACCCCGTCTAGCCCCGCCGCGCGGATGCGTCGCGCCGCAGCAGCATAACCGGCAATCAAGGCGGCGATTTCGCTTTCGCTCAGGGCGCGCGGCATCACGTGAAAGCGCTCGCTGGGCACGGCAGAGGCGGAATACGCCACCGCCTGCATGCCATCGGCGGTTTCCATGATTTCACGACCCGGATGAAACAGCTGGGCAAACAGCGTAGCCCCTGCGGCATGCACGGCTTCGGCCAGCGCACGATAGCCGGGAATGCAACTGTCGTCGGTGGCCATCAGCGCGTGCGAGGTATAACGCGCACTTTCGTGCACGCCGGAAACCTGCAACACGATCAGGCCGACTCCGCCACGCGCCCGCGCGGCATGGTAGGCAATCAGCGCCGGGCTGACCTGGCAGTCAACCGGCAATACGGTGTCGTGGCCGGTGGAAACAATGCGGTTGCGCAGGGTCAGCTTGCCGATACGCAAGGGGGACAGCAGATGAGGGAAGGCAGTGGACATGGCGACTCCGGGTTCTGACAGCGGGTTAGCAACAGACAGCTGCCGATATTCCGCATAAGCCGGGAGCTTGCCTGCTGGCCCATGGGCGGGAGGCGGGCCTCTTGCCGATCAACAGCAGTCCTGCTAATGCAGGGTGCTCCGGCCATGCCGGACTACCCGGACGTGCTGAACCGCCAGACGGGAACACAGCCGACACGGGGGCCGGCGCGAAGCAAAGCCACACCGCCCCCCCCGTCCCGTGCACTGGCCGTCTTTATTTCAATGTCGCCAGATAAGCGATGATGGCAGTGCGCTGGCTGGCATCCGGCACCCCGGCAAACGGCATCACATTACCCGGAATGGTTTGCTGCGGATTGGCCAGATAGGCGGAGAGCAAAGACTTATCCCAGCTCTTGCCCAGGGTTTTCATCGCCCGGCTGTAACGAAAGCCCGGATAACTGCCGACCTTGCGCCCGATCACACCTTTCAGGCTGGGGCCAACGCCATTGCTGCCGGTCACGCTGTGACAGGCAGCGCACTGGGCAAAAGCAGCGGGGGGTGTGGCTGGGCCAGCCGCGAATGCCGACAACGGCAGCAAGGCAGCTGCAAACAGGAAAATACGCATGGGAATCTCCTTTGGGGTGAACAAGGCCGCACCGTGCGGGCGGCCAGATGGCGTTACAGACGGCCCGGATGCTGCAAATAGCGCTGCAGGTCATCCCCCAGCCGCAGGGCGAGTGCGCCTAGCGGGCCGGTGGGGTTGTAACCGGAGTTGTGCGGATAGACCGACGCCCCCACCACAAACAGGTTGTGGGCATCCCAATGTTGCAGATGGGGGGAAACCACACTGTCATGCGGTGTCTCGCCCATGATGGTGCCGCCCACAATGTGGGTGGTCTGGTACAGCCGGCTGTCAAACGGGGTGACCAGACCTTGCAGGCTGCCCACCTTGTCCGCACCGCAGTGCCGGGCAATCTCCATCATCTTGTTGCTGAGGAAGGCTGCCATTTTCTGCTCGTTGGCACGGTAGTCGAAGGTCATGCGGATCAATGGCCGGCCATAGGCATCGCGATAGGTCGGATCCAGGCTGAGGTAATTGCCACGGTGCGGATAGCAGCTGCCTTCGATGCCCAGCGTCATGGAGTGGGCATACCAGTCGGCATTGGCCTGCTTCCACGCGGTGCCCCAGCGCGGCGTGCCATCCGGCACCCGTCGTCCCTTGATGGGACGTCCGCTGAACTGGTAGGCCTGAATGGTGGCACCACCCAGAAAGCCCAGGCCGCTGTGGTCGAAATTGTCGTTATTGAAGTCATCAATGACAATTTGCGTACTGCCGCTGGCCAGGAAGGGGTTGAACCATTTGTCCTTGAAGAACAGATCCACCCCGGCATTCACCTGATAGCAGAAGTTCTTCCCCACCACGCCGGTATTGCTGACCGGGTCGTACGGTTTGCCGATCTTGCTGTGCAGCAGCAACTGGGTATTGCTCATGGTAAAGGCTGCCAGCACGATTACTTCGGCGGGCTGCTCGTATTCCTCGCCGGTCAGCAAATCCAGGCAATGCACGGCGGTGGCACGTTTGCCGGCGGCATCGTAGCGCAGCCCCAGTACCTGGGTATTGAGCCGCACGTCAAAGCTCTTGCGCTCGCGCAGCATGGGATACAGCAACACCTGCGGCGACCCCTTGGCATTGGCTTCGCAGATGAATCGCTCGCAATGACCGCAATACTGGCATTGCCCCAGCTTCTGTCCATCCGGGTTGGTATAGGCCCCGGAAGAATTGGCCGCGGCCTGCGGGAAGGCGTGATAGCCCAGTTGCTCGCAAGCCTGCTTGAACACCAGTCCGGACTCCAGCACCTGCAAGGGCGCTTGCGGATAAGGCCCGCTGCGCGGTGCTTCGAAGGGATTACCACCCGGCAGTTTCTTGCCGCCGATATTGCCTGCCTGCCCGGAAACGCCGAACAGTTTCTCGAACAAGTCGTGATACGGCTCCAGCTGGGCATACGTCACCCCCCAGTCCTGCAAGGGCATGTCCGCCGGAATCGCCTGCTTGCCGTAGCGTTGCAGATAATGGCTGCGCAGCTGCGGGTCGTACTCGGCCCAGCGCCACAGGTGGCCATTCCAGTGATTTCCAGCCCCGCCCAGCCCCTGCCCCGGCAGGAAGGATTCCATCCAGCGCACCGGCAAGGCAATCTGGTTGTGCTGATGGCGCAGGGTATAGGTTTCGCGCGACCAGTCCTGCATCAGTCCCTGACGCACCGACCAGCGCAGTTCATCCCGCTGGTTGGGCAGGCTGGATTCCGGCCCCTTGCTGTGATCGCCACCGCGTTCCAGTACCAGGACTTCCACCCCCTTGGCGGTCAGCTGGCGGGCAATCAGGCCGGCAGTCAGGCCGCCCCCCACAATGACCACGGTTTTGCTGCTACGTGTTTTCATGGCATGTCCCTAGCTGAAGTCGGCGATGGATTTGGGAGTGGCAGCACCGGGATAAGGCTTGCCAAGATACTGGACGACATCCAGCGCATGCGTGGCCGGCAGGCCGGGGTAGCCGATCATCTTCCAGAACACCATGCCCACATTGCCGCCATAGAGCGGGTCGGCAAAACAGGCTTCGGCAAATAGCGGGTACACCAGGCTGTTGAACCACTCCGCCAGATCCAGCTGCTCGCCCGCCACTCGCCCTGCCGCCAGCTGCTGCAGAAAGGCATCGCCTTGCTGTGGTGTCAGCGCATCAAACAACTGGCCATGCAGCCGCTGCGCAGCACGGTCGGCTTCTGCTATGCCCGCCTTGAAATACTGCTCCGGCGTCAGCGGCAGTTGCGGCCCGCACTGGGCTGCACCCTGCAGGAATGGCCCTGCGGCGTAGCGCCGCGCCCCCTGGCCAAAACTGCCGGCCAACTGACGGTCGATATAGATGGCGAGACCGCAGTCCACTCCACCGGGGGTGAGGTGATCGGCCGGGCACATGATGTTGAGCATGGCTTCGACAAAGGCCGCTTCATCCGGACCAAAGCTCTGGTAGCCATATACCTGGTTGATGGCCACTGCCGGGCTGGTGGTGGCTGCGGCCTGCCCGGCAGGAAGCAGCAAGGCGGCGGCAGTACCGCCAGCCAGCGCCTGGCTGAGCGGCACACTGCCGGAGGCAGCCGCCAGTTGCTTGAGGAAAAGCCGGCGGGCCGGGGTGGCCGGGCCGGGGGACGGCAAGTTATCGGATTCCATCCATACCTCCTGTCACTGTGTAGTCGCGGACCAGCAGGCAAGGACTGCTACAGAAGATGCAGTCCGGGCTGACTGGCGGATGGAATGATTCTCACCAGCAAATCAAAACAACAAGAGGCTGACAGCGCATCAGTAGAGAAAAGGAAATTTCACGGCCACATGGAAAAAATACGGGGAAATGAAATTAATCTTCGCGACTAACCCCAGAAAACAGGTGGCGACAGCAGCTTTGGCGTGGGGCAAAGATGAATAGCAATTATTTCGGTCTGTCGCAGCTTGGGGACAAGCACGGCGAGACATAGCACAGGCAGCAAGCTTGCAACAGCCTGACCACATCTTTCGACCAGCCCACCCATGGAGACACCCGCAATGCAACACAACACTGTCGGTAAAATCATTGTCGAAACACTGGAACAAGCCGGGGTAAAGAACTGCTACGGTATTGTCGGCGACACGCTCAACCACATCACCGACGCCATCCGCCACAGCCAGATCAAATGGGTACATGTACGCCACGAAGAGGTGGCCGCCATGGCAGCCGGGGCGGAAAGTTACATGACCGGCGGCCTCACTGCCTGCGCCGGCAGCTGCGGCCCGGGCAGCCTGCATACCATCAACGGCCTGCTTGAAGCACACCGCAATCGCTCGCCGGTGGTGATGATTGCCACCCAGGTGGCGCTGACCGAACTGGGGATGGAGTTTCCGCAAGAAGTGGATCTGGCATCCATTTTCAAAACCTGCAGTCATTTTTGCGCCACGATCTACCATCCTTCCCAAGCCAGACGACTCACCGCACAGGCAGCGCAGGCGGCCATCAACCTGCGTGGCGTGGCCGTACTGATTGTGCCGGGCGATCTGGCCGGTAAATGTGTAGCGCCCGGTCTGCCGTTCAGCGTCCATCATCCACAGCCGGTGTGCAGCCCGTCCGAAGCCGAGCTGGATGAAATGGCGCATCTGCTGCTGTCTTCCGAACGACTGGCACTGTATTGCGGCTCCGGTTGCGCCGATGCCCATGCCGAAATCATCGAGCTGGCGCGCCGGCTCAAGGCTCCGGTGGCGCACACCAGCCGCGCCAAGGACTTCATCGAGCCGGACAATCCGTTCAATGTGGGCATGACCGGCATGCTGGGTATTGAATCGGGCTATCACGCCACCCAGGAGTGCGACACGCTGTTGTTGCTGGGGGCGGATTTTGCCTGGACATCGTTCTACTCGCACCGCGCCACCATCCTGCAGGTGGACAACCAGGCCACCCACCTGGGGCGGCGCCATCCGGTGAAACTGGGCGTGGTGGGTGACATCCGCACCACCTTGCAAAAACTGCTGCCACGCCTGCCGGAACGGCAGGACGACAACTTCCTGCAGGAGTGCCTGAAGCTGCACCAGAAATCACTGCACTGGCTGGCAGAACAAGAAAAGCCGGGGCATAACGGCCTGATTCACCCACAATATCTGGTTAAGCTGATTGACCAGATGGCCGCTGACGATGCCTTTCTGGTGGGAGACTCCGGTACCGCCATGGTCTGGCTGCTGCGCCACACCCGCGCCAACGGCAAGCGCCGCACGCTGGCCAGCCTGATCCACGGCACCATGGCCAATGCCATGCCGGAGGCGCTGGGCATCAAGAACGCTTTCCCGCACCGGCAGGTGATTGCCATCTGCGGTGACGGCGGTCTGTCCATGCTGATGGGCGATTTGCTGACCATCGTGCAAGAGGGGCTGGACATCAAGATTGTCATCCTCAACAACAGCGCGCTCGACTTTGTCGAGATCGAACAAAAAACCGAAGGCCTGATGAATGCCTTCACCGATCTGCACAACCCTGACTGGGTGAAAATGGCCGAAGCCATCGGCTTCAAGGGCCTGCGCGTGGAACATGCCGACCAGCTGCCGGAGGCCGTTGCGCAGTGGCTGGCCGAGCCCGGTCCGATGCTGCTGGATGTGAAGGTGAACCAGTACGAACTGGTCATGCCGCCCACCGTCACCACAGGAGAAGTGCTGCATACCGCGCTGTATTCAGCCAAGGCCATCCTGTCCGGCCATGGCGGCGAGGTGGTAGAGCTGATCGAAAGCAATTTCCTGCGTCGTTAGCCTCTGTTTCCCGGTATGCCGGGTAATGCACGGGCGATAAAAAACCGCCACCCGAGGGTGACGGTTTTTTTATCGCTCAGCGGAAAGACAGATCAGCCGCTATTGCGCAAACCAGCCGAGGTGCCATTGATGGTGAGGTGAATGGCGTACAGCGCCTCGGCATCGTCCGGGTTGGCACGCAGGCGTTGCAGCAGGTCGGCCTGCAGCAGGTTGAGTGCATCCAGGTAGGGCAGACGGGTTTCCAGGCTGCGGTGCAGGGTGGGGTTCTGTTCCAGCAGGCTGGTCTGGCCGCTGATGGCAAAGAAGGCATCGTGGGTCTTCTGCCATTCTGCTTCAATCTGACCAAACAGCTTGTCCGCCAGCGCCCGGTCGGACACCAGCGCGGCAAAACGGCGCGCAATGCCCAGGTCGGCCTTGGCCAGCACCTGTTCCATATTGGACAGAATCACCTGGAAGAACGGCGATGTGCGATACAAGCCTTGCAGACGGGCCAGGCCTTCGTCGCCATGGCGGGCAATGAAACCGGCCACGGCCGAGCCGAAACCGAACCAGCCGGGCAGCATCACCCGTGATTGCGACCAGGAGAACACCCAGGGAATGGCACGCAGGTCCTTGATGCTGGCCAGGCTCTTGCGCGACGCCGGACGGCTGCCGATGTTGAGCTTGGCAATGGCATTGATCGGCGTGGCTTCCAGGAAGTACTGCATGAAGCCTTCGGTTTCCACCAGCTGGCGATAGGCCTTGAACGCGGCCTCGGACAGCTCGTCGAATACTTCTCCATCCGCCTCGCAGCTGGGGTGGGTGGTGAGGCTGGCTTCCAGCGTGGCGGCCACCAGCGCTTCCAGGTTGCGGGTGCCGATGTCGGGGTCGGAATACTTGGAGGCAATCACCTCGCCCTGCTCGGTAATGCGGATGCGTCCGGCCACGCTGCCGGCCGGTTGCGCCATGATGGCTTCGAAGGACGGGCCGCCACCACGGCCCACCGAACCGCCTCGGCCGTGGAACAGACGCAGCTTGACGCCGGCCTTGTCAAAACTCTGCACCAGACGCTGTTCCGCCTTGTACAGCTCCCACTGGCTGGTGAGATAGCCGCCGTCCTTGTTGCTGTCGGAGTAGCCCAGCATCACTTCTTGCAGCATGCCGCGGCTCTTGAGCAGCAACTGGTACCACGGCAGCGCAAACAGCGTGTCCATGATGTCGGTGGCCGCCACCAGGTCGGCAATGGTTTCGAACAGCGGCACCACGTTGATGGTGGACACCGGCAGGCCGTTTTCCAGCCGGATCAGGCCGGTTTCCTTCAGGATCAGCGCCAGCGCCAGGATGTCGCTGACCGAAGCGCAGTTGGAAATGATGCTCTGGCTGATGGCCTCGGTACCGAACTGCTGCTGGATCAACGCGGCTTCGCGGAAGATGGCCAGCTCTTTTTCGGTATCGGCGCTGTACTGCTGATACGGCGAGTACAGCAGGCGCGGGGTGGCCAGTTCGCGCAGCAATACGCGAATGCGCGCAGCCTCGTCCAGCGCCGGGTAATGTTCCAATCCGGCACTGGAAAACAGTTCGCTCACCACCGCTTCGTGCATGCCGGCAAACTGGCGCAGGTCCACCGGCATCAGGAAGAAGCCGAACACTTCCACCGCGCGGCGCAGGCGTGCCAGGCGGCCATCGGCCAGCAAGTCGCTGCCATGGGCAATCAGCGAATCCGCCACGATGGCAAGGTCCGCCTGGAAGGCGGCGGTGTCACGATAGGCTTCGGCTACCGGCCAGCGGCCACGCACCGCCAGCCCCAGCTCGGCAGCCTTGCCCAGCAAACGGGCTTCAATGGTGGCCAGTGCGCGGCGATAGGGTTCCTGCTCGCGACTTTCCTTGTTGTCCGGCGTCTGGTCGGACAGGGCCTGCAAGGCCGGGCTCACGCTGACATGGCGCTCGGACAGGGACAGTTCGCGGTATAGCGATGCCAGCTCGGACAGGTAGTGCTCGAAGGCCTGGGTGGCTTGCAGGGTAAAGGCATGGCGCAACACGGTGGCGTTGACGTTGGGATTGCCGTCGCGGTCGCCACCAATCCAGCTGCCCACGCGAATGAAGGGCGGCAACACCGGGCTTTGCCCCCAGGCGGCAGTCACTTCCTTGCCCAGACGGTCGTACAAGCGCGGCAGGGCGGAGAAGAAGGTCATCGGGTGATAGGCCACGCCGTTCTTGATTTCGTCTTCCACCGACAGTTTGAAATGGCGGATTTCCGAAGTCTGCCACATGGACAGGATCACCCGCTTGAGCTTGCCATCCAGTTCGGTTTCCTCTTCCGGGGTCAGGTCCGGCGAGCCGAGCTGGCTGAGGAATTTGCGCACCGCACGGTGGCCGTCCAGCACGCTCTGGCGCTGCACTTCGGTGGGGTGGGCGGTAAGGATGGCACCGACATAGGCATCCTGCAGGGTGTCGGACAGCTGGGCAAAGCTGACGCCTTCTTCCTTCAGGCGTGCCAGTGCCCGGTTCAGGCTGCCTTGCTGCGGGCGCGAACCGGCAATCTGGTGCGCACGACGACGACGGGTGTGGTGCAGGTCTTCCGCAATATTGAACAACTGCGCATACAGGCCACAGGCGCGCACCAGGGCGGTGGTGGCCTTGGGCGACAAGGTATCCGGCAGCGGCAATGCGCGCTGCTCCGGGGTACGTGCCGCAATGGCCTTTACCTCCTGATATACCTGCGGTCCTTCCTGGGCATGCAACACTTCGCCCAAGAGGCGGTCCAGCCGCGCCAGGTCGGCACGTAGGGGAAGATCCTTGTCCAGCTCCGTCATGTCCTGTTTCCTTTGTTGCATTGTCTGGCCAATCGGTACTGACACCATGTCGAGCGTGGCATGGCCGTTGGCCTGTTTATTAAATGGTCGGGCAACCTGTTCAAGTCAGACTGCAATCTGACTTCAAGCGGCTGCGCAACGACCATCATAGGCAGCATTGCAGCTGTAGTGTGTTCATTACCGAATTTTCCTGATTTTTTTCGCACATTTTGTGCACAACAGCAACGCGGGTTCACCCTTGATCGTGACCCTGGGCAGGAAATGGCTTTTCCTTGATGCCACTCCAGGCATCGCCCCGGCTGCATGCTAGAATCGGGCGAAAATTCATCGTCAGGACCGCAATTCATGGACAAGATCGTCATTGCCAGCCGCGAAAGCCGCCTGGCCATGTGGCAGGCCGAACATATCCAGGCCCGCCTGCAAGCACTGTACCCGCACCTTACCGTCGAGATTCTGGGCATGACCACCCAGGGCGACCAGATTCTGGACAAGACCCTGTCCAAGATCGGCGGCAAGGGCCTGTTCGTGAAAGAGCTGGAAGTTGCCCTGGCCGAAGGCCGTGCCGACCTCGCCGTACACTCCATCAAGGACGTGCCCATGGTGCTGCCGGAGGGCTTTGCCCTGGCCGCCATCTGCGAACGCGAAGACCCGCGCGATGCCTTTGTCTCCAACAAGTTTGCCAGTCTGGCCGAGCTGCCGGCAGGCAGCGTGGTGGGCACCTCCAGCCTGCGCCGCGAATCGCAACTGCGCGCCCGCTACCCGCAACTGGTGATCAAACCGTTGCGTGGCAATGTGCAAACCCGCTTGCGCAAGCTGGACGAAGGCGAGTACGACGCCATCATTCTGGCTGCCGCCGGCCTGAAGCGCTTGGAACTACACGACCGGATTCGCGCAGAACTCGCCCCGTCCGAAAGCCTGCCGGCCGCCGGTCAAGGTGCACTGGGTATTGAAATCCGCGCCGACCGCGCCGACATGCTGGCCCTGCTGCAACCCTTGAACCACCCGGACACCCACGCCTGTGTCAGCGCCGAACGTGCACTGGCGCGCGAACTGGGTGGCAGCTGCCAGGTGCCGCTGGGCGCCTTTGCCACCCTGACCGATGACGTGCTCACCCTGGGCGGCTTTGTGGCGCATCCGGATGGCTCGGTCATGCTGACCGCCACCGCCAGTGCGCCGCGTCAGTATGCCGACTCGCTGGGCCGCGCCGTGGCCAAGCGTCTGCTAGACGATGGTGCCAAGCCGCTGATCGACGCCGTACTGAAAGACCAGGCATGACAACAGCCGGCCGCCGCATCCTGGTGGCCAGACCGGCCGCACAAAGCGGCCGTTTGCTGACCCTGCTGGCCGATGCCGGCTGGCAGGGGCAACCCTTCCCGGTGATGGACATCCAGCCTCGTCCTGATGCGCTGGCACACTTGCCACAACAAGCCGCACTGGCGGACTGGCTGTTTTTTGTCAGCCCCAGCGCCATCGACATCGCCTGGCCGGTACTGCAACAACAAGCTCTCAACGCCCGACTGGCTTGCGTGGGTCAGGCCAGCGCACGCCGCCTGGCCGGGCTCAGCGGGCAGGACATCCTGTTTCCCACCGCCGGCAGCGACAGCGAAGCCCTGCTGGCCCTGCCCCAACTGGCGGATGTCGCCGGCCAGCGCTGGCTGATCGTGCGGGGCCTTGGTGGCCGCGCCCTGCTGGCCGACACCCTGCGCCAGCGCGGAGCCGATGTGACACTGGCCGAGGTCTACCAGCGCGTGGACGGCACGCCGGACTGGGGCTTGCTGGATGATGACCCGCCAGACGCCATGGTGATCACTTCCAGCGAAATGGTGGAGCAATTGTTCAGACTGGCTGGCCCGGCAAGGGCCGTGACGTTACAATGCCTTTTGTATTGCGTGCCGCACCCGCGCATTGCCGAACGATTGCAGGCACTGGGCGCGACACGCATCGTGACAACCCGGGCCGATGACGAAGCGCTCGTCAGCGGCCTCAGAGAATGGTTCTGCCGTCACCCATGAGCGAAACCCAGACTGTCGACACTCCCCGTCCCGCCCGCAAAAAACAGCTGAACCTGGCCCTGCTGGTGGCACTGGCCGCCCTTGGCCTGTCGGGCTACCAGCTGTACAGCACCCAGCAGGAACTGGCTGCCGCACGCCAGGAACTGGCGGGCCGCATGGCCGAAGGCAATGGTGCCTCCAAGGAATTGCGCGGCCTGACCGAACAGGCGCTCAGCGCCGCCCGCGCCACCGATGCCAAACTGGCGGTGCTGGAAACCCGCGTGAATGAATCCGCCGGTCAGTACAACACCCTGAACGGCATGTACCAGGAGCTGACCAAAAACCGCTCCGACTGGCTGCTGTCCGAGGTGGAACACACGCTGGCCATTGCCAGCCAGCAGCTGCAGCTGGCCGGTAATGTCACCGCGGCCATCTCCGCCTTGCAAATGGTGGACGCACGCCTGTCCAAGTTTGACCAGCCGCAGCTGATTGCCGTGAAAAAGGCAGTGGCTACCGACCTGGAAAAACTCAAGGCGCTGCCCGTGCTGGACAACGTCGGCCTGACCGTGAAGCTGGACCGCCTGATGCTGTCCAGCAGCAGCATGCCGCTGGTGGTGGATGCCCATCATCTGCAGGACAAACAAACCACCAAGCGCGTGGCGGACACCGCCCCCTTCTGGGAACGTCTGGTGGCCGACATCAGCCAAAGCCTGGGCGAGCTGGTGCACATCCGCCGCATGGACAAGCCGGAAGCCCTGCTGCTGTCGCCGGAGCAGTCCTTCTTCCTGCGCGAGAACCTGAAAATGCGTCTGCTGGACGCACGCCTGGCGCTGCTGCAACGTGACGGCACCACCTACAGCGCCGACATCAATGCCGCCCAGGACTATGTGCAGCGCTATTTCGATGGCAACGCCCCGGCCACGCGCCAGTGGCTGGCCACCTTGCAAGAGCTCAAGTCCGCTCCGCTGTCCGTCACCCTGCCCGACCTCAACGCCAGCCTGAAGGCGGTTCGTGACGCGCAGGGCAACAAGGGAGACTAAGCGGTGAAATTCGTCATCTGGATTACCGGCCTGTTTGCGCTGGCCGTGCTGGTGGGGCTGGCCTCCACCCTGAATACCGGCTACGCCATCCTGTTCCTGCCGCCATGGCGCATGGAAGTGTCGTTCAACCTGCTGCTGCTGGGCATTGTGGTGCTCATCGTGCTGGCTTATGCCGTGATGCGCGTCATCAGCATCACTGCCGGGCTGCCGGCCGAGGTCAAGCGTTTCCAGCGCCAGAAAAAGCTGAAAGCCGCCCGCCACGCCTTGCGCGAAGCGGGGATCGCCTTTTTTGAAGGCCGCTTCCAGAAAGCCGAACGCGAAGCCCTCAAGGCCATGGGAGACGAGTACGCGGCAGAAAACCGTGCGCTGGCCCTGCTGCTGGCCGCCCGCTCTGCCGGTGCCACCGGCGATCTGGACAAGCGCGACCAGTACCTGCAACAGCTGGACACCCTGCCCGAGCGCCTGCAACTGGCGCGCCACATGCTGGATGCCGAGCTGAAGCTGGAAGCCAAGGACGCGCTGGGCGCACTGGCAGCCATCGAGCGCGCCCGTGCCCTGTCGCCCAACCTCACCAATGCCCTGCGCCTGGAACTGAAAGTGCGTTTGCTGCAACGTCAGCCAGAAGCGGTATTGGCACTGACCGAAAAACTGCTCAAGGCCGAGGCGTTGGAACCGTCACAAGCCCGCCGTTATCGCCTGGCCGCTTACAGCCAGCAGCTGACCGGCTTTGTCGGCAGCCGTGAGGTGCGCGACTGGCTGCGCCGCATTCCGGAAGCCGAGCGTCGCAACCCTGTTCTGGTCAGCGAGATCGTCAGCCGGTTGATTGCGCTGGAAGACTTCGACTATGCAGCTACCCTGCTGGCCGAAGCGCTGGCGGATGAGGATCAGGCCACGCCGGAACTGGCCCGCGAACTGGGCCAGCTGGCCGAGCGCCTGTCGCCGGAAAAACGTCTGGAACTGATGCGCAGTGCAGAGGACTGGCTGAAAACCCGTCCGCGCGACTACATGCTGCTGCTGGCGCTGGGCCGTCTGGCCATGAACCAGCAACTGTGGGGCAAGGCGCAAAGCTATCTGGAAGCCAGCAACTCCATCGAGCCCACCCTATGCGCCAATGCCGAACTGGCCCGGCTGTTTGAAGCCACCGGCAAGGAAGAACGGGCCGCGCAGCATTACCACCGCAGCCTGGAACTGGCACTGGCCAAGGGCGACTGAGCCCCCTTGCCACCCACAAAGAAAGCCCGCACAAGCGGGCTTTTTTCTTGCCATCACACCAACTGCTTACATCTTGGTGCGCGTGACTGTTTCACTGAACACCACGCGCTCCAGAATGGTCCGTACCGCCGAGGCATCCGCCGGAGGGTTGGCCACGGTTTCATAACGCAGCTTCAGGTAGTAGGCGGTATCGGGCTGCGGGGTAAAGCCTTCGATTTCGCCATAGAACAGCTGCCAGGGCTGGTTTTCACTGCTGCGTACCTGCAGGCATTGCATCTGCCCTGCACCAGCACTGCAGTTCTTGCGCACGGCACTCACATACAGATACTGCGGGCGTTGTACCGGGGCCGTGGCAGCGGTGTTCTGGCCTGCGGCCTTGTCCTGCTTGCGCACAAAGCGGTATTCGTCGCCAGCCTTACCCGTCAGCACCAGTTGCTGTGCCTTGCCGTCGGCCTTGATCTGAAAGGGTTGCGACAGGAAACCGACATAGGCCTGTTCGGTTTGCATCATGGCCGGGGGGCACATCATGCGCGTGGTGGCAATCACCAGTTTGCCTTCGGCATTGCTGTGGCCGGTAAAACGGTTACAGCCGGCAAAGCCGCTGATGCCCTTGGCCTGAAACGACAGCGTGGGTTGCGGTTCGGCCACCTTGGGCGACACCAGCTGCCAGTCAGTACCGATCAGGTTTGGCCGGGCCAGCACCGGGGCAGACAACAGGGAGGCCATGATGGCGATGGTTTTCCAGTGCATTGCGATCTCCAAAATTAAACAATACTAATATTTAAGAGGCCAGAACCAGCCACGAGTTCCATCCGGCGACCACTGTCAACTCTCCACAAGGACGGCCATAGCCGTTGAACTGGCTGCACAGCATGAAAAAACCCCGCCATGCAGGCGGGGTTGGATGGGGTGATACCTTGGCCAGCAGTGCTTAGTGCACCACGCCCTTCACCAGGTCTTCCACCACTTTCTTGGCATCGCCAAACACCATCATGGTCTTGTCCATGTAGAACAGCTCGTTGTCGAGGCCGGCATAGCCCACGCTCATCGAACGCTTCACCACGATCACGGTACGTGCCTTGTGCGCTTCCAGAATCGGCATGCCGTAGATGGGGCTGGACTTGTCCTTCTGCGCGGCCGGGTTCACCACGTCGTTGGCACCAATCACCAGCACCACGTCGGTATTGTTGAAGTCGGAGTTGATCTCCTCCATCTCCAGCACCTGCTCGTACGGCACTTCGGCTTCGGCCAGCAGCACGTTCATGTGGCCCGGCATGCGGCCTGCCACCGGGTGAATGGCGTAACGCACGGTAACGCCCTTCTCGTGCAGCAACTCGGCAAACTCCTGCAGGGCATGCTGGGCGCGCGATACCGCGAGGCCATAACCCGGCACGATGACCACGCTGTCGGCATTGCTCATCAGGAAGGCTGCGTCTTCTGCCGAACCGGACTTGTAGTTCTTCGGGCCACTGTCACCCGCCGCACCACCAGCCGCGGCCTCGGCACCAAAGCCACCCAGCAGCACGGACACGATGGAACGGTTCATCGCCTTGCACATGATGTAGGACAGGATGGCACCGGACGAACCCACGCAGGCACCGGCAATGATCAGCACCGGGTTGTTCAGCGTGAAGCCGATACCCGCCGCCGCCCAGCCGGAGTAGGAGTTGAGCATGGACACCACTACCGGCATGTCGGCACCGCCAATCGGGATGATCAGCGTCACGCCCAGTACCAGCGCAATGGCCACCATCAGCAGGAAGGCGGCATGGCTGTCGGTCACGAAGTAGGCCACGCCAAAACCCACCATGGCCAGTGCCAGCACCAGGTTCAGCAAATGCTGACCATTGAAGCTGACAGCCTTGGAGCCAAAGCGGCCGGACAGCTTGCCGTAGGCAATGACCGAGGCGGTAAAGGTGATGGCACCAATAAACGCGCCAATGAACAGTTCCACCTTCTGCACCGGGGTGTGTTCCACGCCGGTATGGAAAATGGCAGCCACGGCAATCAGTACCGCGGACAGGCCCACCAGCGAGTGCATGGCGGCCACCAGCTCCGGCATGCCGGTCATTTCAACCGTTTTGGCCTTCCAGCCGCCAATCACGGCACCACCGATGATGGCAGCGGCAATCAGCCCCAGCACCGGCTTGTCCATGATCATGAAGGTGGTACCCACGGCGATGACCATGCCGATGATGCCGAACTTGTTGCCGCGCAGCGCCGTCACCGGGCTGGACAGCCCCTTGAGCGCCAGGATGAACAGCACGGCCGCCACCAGATAAAGTACTGCGGAAATATTAGCCATGGTTCTTCCTTATTTTTTCTTCTTCTTGAACATGTCCAGCATGCGCTGGGTGACCATGAAGCCGCCGAAGATGTTGATGCTGGCCAGGAAGATGCCGATGGTACCCAGCACCGAGGTGAGGGTGATTTCGGAACCGTTGATGTCCACCACCTGCAGCATGGCACCGACGATGATGATGCCGGAAATGGCATTGGTCACCGCCATCAGCGGGGTATGCAGCGCCGGGGTGACGTTCCACACCACGTGGTAGCCGACAAACACGGCCAGCACGAAGACGGTAAGGCTGGCGATAAAGGGATCGACCATCTCTGTTCTCCTTAGTTGGCCGCCGGGAAACGCACCTGGCCGTCGTGGGTCACCAGAGTGGCCGCCAGCAGGTCGTCTTCCAGATTGAGGGTGAAACCTTCCTTGCTCAGCATCAGCGACAGGAAGGTCAGCAGGTTCTTGGCATACAGGCTGGAGGCATCCGCCGCCAGTTCGCCCGGCAGGTTGAACTGGCCCACCACGGTGACGTGGTTGTCAGTCACCACCACTTCGCCCGGCTGGGTCAGTTCACAGTTGCCACCGGCTTCGGCGGCAATGTCGATGATGACCGAACCCGGCTTCATCGCGGCCACGATGTCGGCGCTGATCAGCGTCGGGGCCTTCTTGCCCGGAATCAGCGCGGTGGTGATGATGATGTCGGCTGCGCGGGCGTGCTTGCTAACCAGTTCCGCCTGACGACGCTTGTAGTCGTCCGACATTTCCTTGGCGTACACGCCGTCACTGGCAGCCTTTTCTTCATCGGTCATCGGTACTTCGATGAACTTGCCGCCCAGCGATTCCACCTGCTCCTTGGTGGACGGGCGCACGTCGGTGGCTTCCACCACCGCACCCAGACGCTTGGCAGTGGCAATGGCCTGCAAACCGGCCACACCCACACCCATGATCAGCACCTTGGCCGGCTTTACCGTACCGGCAGCCGTCATCAGCATGGGCATGAAGCGCGGGTAGTAATGGGTGGCCAGCAGCACCGCCTTGTAACCGGCAATGTTGTTCTGGCTGGACAGCACGTCCATGCTCTGCGCGCGCGTGGTACGCGGCAGCAGCTCCATGGCAAAGGCAGAAACCTTCCTGGCCGCGAGCTGCGGGAAAGTGCTGTTCTGGTAGGGGGCCAGCTGGCCGATCAGCACCGCGCCGGTTTTCAGCTCGGCAATGCCGGCTTCGTCCAGCGGACGCACGGTCAGCACGATATCGGCCTGGGACAGCGCCTGGGCACGATCAGGGGCAATGCTGGCCCCGACATCAACGTAAGCCGCATCGGGAGCGGCGGCAAACTGCCCGGCTCCCTGCTCGACCACCACGGAGTGACCCATGGCAACCAGCTTTTTCACCGTTTCCGGTGTTGCGGCCACGCGTTTTTCACCAGCCAGCTTTTCAGCCGGAATAGCGATCTGCATGGTGTGAATCTCCTGCAATGTGAAATGACAAAAAACAAAAACCAAAGATAGCGAACGCCCGTGCGAGGCCAATTTCGAACGAGCGTTTGAATTCTATTAAAAACACGAATGTTGATTTTGCGCAATACTTTTACACAATTGCGACATTTGCCTACCATATACCGTCTGACAATCCGGTCAACACGGCAGGGTCTCCAGGCAGGATCACTGCAAGACAGGAGCAGGTAGCAGCAAGGGCGGCGGCATCACCATCCCTCACCCCGAACCATCCGGCCTGCCATGGGCAGGCGGGGCAAAATCCGGGCAAGAGCAGTGCCGCGCATGGGAAAACACCTCGTCGAAAGACACTAACGGTTCGCCCTCCAGCTTGTAAAGCAGGGTTAACCATTAACACCAAGGTGCTGTAAACAAAAATGAATTATCCGTGTAAGCAACAGAAGAAGCACGGTGACAACCGGCTTATCGTGCATTGCACCATCCTGCAAACTTGCTTGTCACTGCCCGTCGGCGCGCACGGAATACCGTACAGGAAATGTCCGCAGCACGAGTCCGGAACCACCAATATCAGCGTTTTATGATTTCAGATGCCAGCAGGATAGGCAGGGCAAGCAGGCCAGAACGCTGGCCCGCCACACCGCGCAGTAGAGATGAAAGACGCGCAACTGCCGCATAAATGCGACAGCCGGCCTGGGACTCACAACAGGCTGCCAGCAGCCGCCAGCAACATCAACAGTACATCCAGCGCCAGCAGACGCCAGGGCGAGCACACACCCTGCAACAAACGGCCAAGGCCGAACAGTCCAGCCAGCTGCAACAGGGCAAAACCCCACAAGGCGGGCGTGGCCAGCACATCGCTCTGCCACAGATAGGCCGCGGCAGCAGCCGCCTGCAAGACAAACTGCCCCACGGCCATCAGCATGGCCGCACGCGTCAGCGGCGGGTCATAACGCTGCCGTGCTGCTTGCAGGTCAAATGCCGGGCTGTCATCGCGCACGCCGGGCGGCAGCCAGCCCGGCGCCTTGAACCACACCTTCAACTTGTCCTGCCAGCGTGGCGCACGGCGCGCCAGCTGCCACAGCGGCACATAGCCGGATGCCACCGCCCACAAGGGATTCCAGCTATTGAGTGGCGTGCGGGTGCCGTACACCGGGGCTTCATCCTCTTCGATGAAGGTGCCGAACAGGCGGTCCCAGATAATCAGCATTCCGCCGTAATTCTTGTCCAGATACTGGTCGTTCACCGCATGATGCACCCGGTGATTGGAAGGCGAGGAAAACACCCGGTCGAACCAGCCCAGCTTGCCGATGTGCTCGGTATGAATCCAGAACTGGTACAGCAATACAATCAGCCCGGCCAGGGCAAACTGGGCCGGAGGCACGCCAAGCAGGGCCATGGGCAGATAGAAGGGCCAACCCAGAAACGCCACCGTGCTTTCCTGGCGCAAGGCGGTGGACAGATTGAAATGCTGGCTCTGGTGATGCACCGCATGTGCCGCCCAGAACACCGCGCTTTCATGCCCCACGCGGTGCAGCCAGTAATCGCAGAAGTCGAACATGACAATGGCCAGCAGCCAGCCCCAGGGCGTAGCCCACAAGGCGGCATGGGGAAAGATGGCAAGGTGCTGCCAGGTGAGCGCATACAGGCCAAGCTGGAACAGCATGCTGACACTGGCCACCAGCTGGCTCTGCAGCCCCTGGCTCAGGCTGGCCAGCGCATCGCTCAGACGATAGGTATTCCGGCCAACGGCCAGGCCGTAGCCGATTTCCACCAGCATCAGCAGCAGGAAAACCGGGAAGGCGTATACGGTGAATTGTTCCATCAAACTTGATCCGCAAGACATGGCAAAACGGCACGACACGTGCCTGTACCCAACGGTACAGCAAAGCCCGGCGGAAGAATGTTGGAATTTTGTTGCGACACGCGCCAGGCTGCTGGCAGCCTGGCTGAGTGAGGGCGCGGATGCGGCTTACTTGCCGATGCAGAAGCGGCTGAAGATGACCCCCAGCAGGTCGTCCGGGGTGAACTGGCCGGTGATTTCCGATAGCGCGTTCTGTGCCAATCGCAGCTCTTCGGCGAAGATCTCCACCATTTCCCAGTCAGTATGCGCCAGCTCCATATGTTCGGCCGCGCGGCGGATGGCGTCCAGATGGCGCTCGCGTGCCAGGAACACGCCTTCGCTGGCCCCGCTGTAGCCAATCAGCTCCAGCAGGCGGGCTTTCAGCAGGTCCACCCCGGCATGGGTGCGGGCGGACAGGCGCAGCACGCTGCGGCCATCTTCCTCGGCCATGCCGATGGTTTCGCCGCTCAGGTCGGCCTTGTTGTAAATGAACAGGCGCGGCAGTTGCGGCGGAATGCGTTCCAGAATGGCTTCCACTTCGGCAGTCACGCCTTCGCGGCTGTCCACCAGCACCAGTGCCACGTCGGCGCGCTCCACCGCCTGCCAGGTGCGTTCGATGCCGATTTTCTCCACCACGTCGTCGGTATCGCGCAAGCCGGCGGTATCGATGATATGCACCGGCACGCCGTCGATGACGATTTCCTCCCGCACCGTGTCGCGGGTGGTGCCGGCGATATCGGTAACGATGGCGATATCATCCCCCGCCAGCGCATTCATCAGGCTGGACTTGCCGACATTGGGCTGGCCCACCAGCACCACGTGCATGCCTTCACGCAGGATGGCACCTTGCCGTGCGGTAGCCTGCACCTGTTGCAGGCGCTGGCGCAGGGTTTGCAGCTTGCCCAGTGCATCGGCCTTCTTGAGGAAGTCGATTTCTTCTTCCGGAAAGTCCAGCGTGGCTTCCACCAGCATGCGCAGGGTGATCAGCTCATCCACCAGCACGTGGATTTCATTGGAAAACGCGCCTTTCAGCGATTTGAGCGCGCTGCGGGCGGCGGTTTCGCTGGAAGCATCAATCAGGTCGGCCACGCTTTCCGCCTGGGCCAGGTCCATCTTGTCGTTCAGGAAGGCACGCTTGGAAAACTCGCCCGGCTCGGCCAGCCGTGCGCCCAGCTGCAGGCAGCGGGTCAGCAGCATATTGAGCACCACTGGCCCGCCATGGCCTTGCAGCTCCAGCACGTCTTCGCCGGTAAAGCTGTTGGGGCCGGGGAAGTACAGCAGCAGGCCGTTGTCGATAGCCTCGCCATCTGCCGCGTAGAAATCGGTATAGGTCGCGTAGCGCGGCTTGGGCTGTTTACCGCCGGTAAGCGCAGCGGCAAAGGGCAGCAAGTCACGCCCTGACACGCGGATGACCCCTACCCCGCCACGACCGGGTGCGGTGGCGATGGCACAAATGGTGACGGGAGCGTAGAGGCTAGGCATGGCGGTTTCCTTGCTGCTGACAGGCTGACCGAAGCAGCCGCCAGATGGATGGCGACAGCGGCTTGGGTCAACTTGCGTTGATTTTTTTACTGTATCAGAAAGAAAGCCCGGCCTTTGTCTGGCCGGGCTTTGTCAGTCACTACCGTCCATATCAGGACTGCAGGGCGACTTTCTTGCTGTTTTCAATGCTCTTGTTGATGTACCACTGCTGGGCAATCGACAGGATGTTGTTGACTGCGTAGTACAGCACCAGACCAGCCGGGAAGAAGAAGAACATGGCCGAGAAGGCAACCGGCATGATCTTCATCATCTTCGCCTGCATCGGGTCGGTCGGCGGCGGGTTCAGGAAGGTTTGCAGGAACATGGTGGCAGCCATGATCACCGGCAGTACATAGAACGGGTCCGGACGGGCAAGGTCGGTGTACCACAGAATCCACGGAGCCTGACGCAGCTCAACCGAGGCCAGCAGCGCCCAGTACAGGCCAATGAACACCGGAATCTGGATCAGCATGGGCAGACAGCCACCCAGCGGATTCACCTTCTCGCTCTTGTACATTTCCATCACGGCCTGCTGGAACTTCATGCGGTCGTCGCCGTATTGTTCCTTCATGCGTTCCAGGCGCGGTGCCAGAGCCTTCATCTTGGCCATGGAGCGGTAGGAAGCGGCAGTCAGCGGATAGAAGATGGCCTTCACGGTGAGGGTGAGCAGCACGATTGCCCAGCCCCAGTTCTGCACCAGACCGTGCAGCTTGGTCAGCAGCCAGAACAGCGGGGACGCGAAGATGTGTACCCAGCCGTAGTCCTTGGAGTATTCCAGGCCGTCGGCAATCTTGGTCAGCACGCTGTAGTCTTCCGGGCCGGCATACAGCGGCACGGTGATGGAAGCGGTCTGGCCCGGATTGATGGTTTTCAGGTCCACGGTGGCAGCGGCGGAATACAGGCCGTTGCTGTCTTTCAGCTCGAAGTGGCAGGACTTGTCGTCCTTGCACACGCTGGCCGAATCCAGCGGCTTCAGGATCCAGGCGGTCATGAAGTAATGCTGCAGCATGCCCACCCAGCCGTCGGTGGCCGACTTGGCATAATCACCCTTGCCCTTGGCCAGGTCTTCGAAGGAAACCTTCTGGAACTTGTCGGCAGCGGTGTACACAGCCGGGCCGGTAAAGGTGTGGGCAAAGCGGCCTTCACCTTCCGGTGCCTGGCCATCACGCAGGATGCGGTAGTAGGCAGTCGGAGCCAGCGGAGTGGTGCCGCCGTTGGTGATGTCAAAACGCACCGCGATATCGTAGCTACCCTTCTTGAAGGTGTAGGTTTTCACCACTTGCACGCCATTGGCAGCCGGCGCGGTCAGCTTCACCTGCAGGCTGTCGCCGCTCAGGGTGTAGCTGGACTGTGCCGAGGTGTAAACCGACTTGTGGGTAGGCAGGGCCGGGTTGCTGGCAGCCACCAGACCGGTCTGCGCCACGTACACGCGGCCATTCTTGTCGGTCAGCAGCTCGAACGGCTTTTTGGCGTCCGTGGCGGAATCGTGCTTCAGCAAATCCAGCTGACGCAGGTCACCACCCACGGTATCAATTTCGGCCTTGATCACGTCGGTCGTCACATGAATGCGCTGACCGGCGGTGAGTTTGGCAGCCTCAACAGGCTGGGCGCTGGCGGTATGGCTGGCCGGTGCGTCCGGCTGCGAAGCCGTTTGTGTCTGTGCCACCTGCTGCGGAGCAGGCTTGGGCGCAAAGTACTCCTGCCACAGCAGCAGGATGCCCATGGACAGAACGATGAAGATTATGAGTCGCTTGGAATCCATCTCTACGATACCGGAAAGTTCAGGGAACCGGGTCATAACCACTGCCACCCCAGGGGTGACAGCGCCCGATGCGTTTCATCGCCAGAAAGCCGCCCTTGCAGGCGCCATGCTTTCTCACCGCCTCGATCGCGTAACTGGAACAGGTCGGCACATAGCGGCACCGTGGTGCCAGCCAGGGGCTGATGGCCAGTTGATAAAAGCGGATCAGGAGGATGAGGAGGCGCGACATCGTGCCAGTTTAGCAAAGAGTGTAGACAAGGCGATGACAGCTTCTGCTCTGTCAGCGCGTGAAAAAGCAAGTTTGGCACGGACAATGTAGTCCTGTGCCGGCAAGGAAGCCTGATTCAGGCGGAACCACTCGCGCACGGTACGCTTGATGTAATTGCGGCGTACGGCCCGCTTGTGGACCTTTTTGCCCACCACCAGGCCAACCCGGGCATGGCCCAGATCGTTGGGACGGGCATATACCTGAAACAAAGCCGTGCTGCGCGCTTGCCGCAAACTAAAAACGGATGAAAATTCATCCGTTTTTAATAGCCGGTGCACACGGCGAAAGCGATAAGTCATTACTGAACTTATACGGCCAGGCGCTTGCGACCCTTGGCGCGACGGGCGGCGATAACGGCGCGGCCACCGCGGGTCTTCATGCGAACGAGGAAGCCGTGAGTGCGCTTGCGACGGGTAGTGGAAGGCTGGTAAGTACGCTTCATGATAAAGAATTCCTGTTTCGAAACGGAAATAAACGCGTGATTTCACAAGAAAAACCGCCGCTTGTCAATGGCAAATTTTTAGCGCACCTGTGGATAACTTTGCCGAAAACCGTTAGAATGTCGAAACTTAACGCACCCCACCCCCTGCGTAATTATTAAACGCAGCCGCCCGCCCAAGGGCAGCCAGCACGACAGGGGGATGGTGCAAGCCACTTGCCTTGCATGAACACATGCCAGGGCTGCACCCGCGCCGGACATAGCCGTCCGGCCATCCCACAGGGTGGCAACCATGGCTCCTCCCGCCGCAACGCATATCGTCAACGGCGGGTTTTTGCTTTTACTTGCGTGTACTTAATGACCGAACTGGATCAATTCTGGCCTGCCTGCCTCGCACGCCTCGAGGCCGAACTGTCTTCACAGCAGTTCAATACCTGGATCAAGCCGCTGGCGGCCGAAGCCAACGAAGAAGGCATTGCGCTGTTTGCACCCAACCGTTTCATCATGCAATTCATCAAGGATCGCTTCCTTGGTCGCATTGAAGAACTGGCGGTAGAACTGGTGGGCGAAGCCCCGGTCGAGTTGCGCCTGGGCGCGCCCAGCAGCAAGCCGCTGGCGGTGCCCACTGCGGTCAGCAACAGTGCGCGCAAGCCCGCACCGGCCCCCGCCACCAGCAACGATACCCCCAGCCCGGCCAAACAGGCGGCGGTGAAAGCCATTGGCGGCAGCCACGAAAGCACCCGGCTCAACCCCTCGTTTACCTTTGACACACTGGTAACCGGTAAGGGTAACCAGCTGGCGCGTGCCGCGGCCATGCAGATTGCCGAGAATCCGGGCGACCAGGCTTACAACCCGCTGTTTGTCTACGGTGGCGTGGGCCTGGGTAAAACCCACTTGATTCAGGCCATTGGCAACCACGTGTTCCAGAAGAACCCGCAAGCCAAAATCCGCTACATCCACGCCGAACGCTACGTGGCCGACATCATGCGCGCCTACCAGCACAAGGCATTTGACGAATTCAAGCGTTACTATCACTCGCTGGATTTGCTGCTGATTGACGACATCCAGTTCTTTGCCGGCAAGAACCGCACGCAGGAAGAATTCTTCTACGCTTTCAACGCGCTGATTGAAGGCGGCAAGCAAGTCATCATGACCTGCGACACCTACCCCAAGCAGATAGAAGGGATGGAAGAGCGGCTGATTTCGCGCTTCTCCTGGGGCCTGACGGTGGAAATCCAGCCGCCGGAACTGGAAATGCGCGTGGCCATTCTGATGAAGAAGGCCGAAGCCGACAGCATCAAGCTGGACCACCCGGTGGCGTTTTTCATTGCCCAGAACGTGCGCTCCAACGTGCGCGAACTGGAAGGCGCGCTCAAACGCGTGGTGGCCTATGCCCGCTTTACCAACCAGAGCATCTCGCTGGACCTGGTAAAAGAAGCACTGAAAGACATTCTGGCCGCCGGCAACCGCCAGGTGACCGTGGACGCCATCCAGAAAACCGTGGCCGAGTACTACAAGATCAAGCTGTCCGACATGCACAGCAAAAAGCGCAGCCGTGACATTGCCCGGCCGCGTCAGGTGGCCATGGCGCTGGCCAAGGAGCTGACCCAGCTCTCGCTGCCCAATATCGGCGATGCCTTTGGCGGCCGCGACCACACCACCGTGCTGCATGCCTGCAAGACCATTGCCGAAATGCGTGGTAATGACGCCGATATGGCGCACGATTACGATACGTTGCTCTCCATGCTGCGTAACTGATTATGTTGATTCAACCGATAACTGACTCTGGACACATTCGGGAGCCCGAAACATGCTGATCCTGCAAGCCGAACGCGATGCCCTTCTCAAGCCCCTGCTGGCCGTGACCGGTATTGTCGAACGCCGCCACACCCTGCCGATTCTTTCCAATGTACTGATTGAAAAGAAAGGCGGACAGGTAGGCTTCCTGGCGACTGATCTGGAAATCCAGATCACCACCGCCAGCGCCGACGAACTGCCGGGCGAAGACTTCCGCCTGACCACATCGGCCAAGAAGCTGCAGGACATCCTGCGTGCCATCCCGGACAAAACCACCGTCACGCTGGAACAACTGGACGGCCGCCTCACCCTGAAAGCCGGCAAAAGCCGCTTCAACCTGCAAACCCTGCCGGCGGAAGACTTCCCGCTGCTGTCGGTTGGCAATGCCAGCGAATCCAGCTTCAGCCTGAGCCAGCGCGAACTCAAGCGCCTGATTTCCCAGGTGCAATTTGCCATGGCGGTGCAGGACATCCGTTACTACCTCAACGGCCTGCTGATGCAAACCGACGGCAACCAGGTAAAGCTGATTGCCACCGACGGCCACCGCCTGGCCTTTGCCAGCGCCGACGTGGAAGCCACCCTGCCCAAGGCCGAAGTCATCCTGCCGCGCAAGACCATCCTGGAGCTGTACAAGCTGCTGCAGGACAGCGACGAGCTGATCAACATCGAAGTGCTGGCCAACCAGGTACGCTTCAGCTTTGGCTCCACCGTCATCATCAGCAAGGTTGTCGACGGCAAGTTCCCCGACTACAACCGCGTGATTCCGCTGGATAACGACAAGATCTTCCTGATCGAACGTCTGTCTTTCCTGCACGCGCTGCAACGTGCCGCCATTCTGGCCAACGAAAAATTCCGTGGTGTGCGACTGGTACTGGCACCGGGCAAGATGTCCATCCTGTGTACCAACAGCGAACAGGAAGAAGCCGAAGAAGAACTGGAAATCGCCTACCAGGGCGGCGAGCTGGAAATCGGCTTCAACATCAACTACCTGCTGGACGTGCTGACCAACCTGCCAGCCGACACCCTGCAAATGGCGTTTGGCGATGCCAACCGCAGCACGCTGGTCACCATTCCGGACTACAGCAACTTCAAGTACATCGTGATGCCGATGCGCATCTGATACAGCAGCAACACAGTCGGCAGTGACTGCGGCCACCGGCAGCAGTTTTCGAGATTTTGAGCATGAGCAGCAAAGGGAGGTACAGCGGACGGGATGTTCCCCGCCGCGCCCTCCCCCAGCGCAGGAAAGAAGCGGATGAGCGAACAGGAATACGGCGCGGATAGCATTAAAGTCCTCAAGGGTCTGGATGCGGTACGCAAACGCCCCGGCATGTACATTGGCGATACCTCGGACGGCACCGGTCTGCACCACATGGTGTTTGAAGTGCTGGACAACGCCATTGACGAAGCCCTGGCCGGCCATGCCGACACCATCAAGGTCATCATCAACCCCGACAACTCCATCACCGTATCGGACAACGGCCGGGGCATCCCCACCGACATCCACCCGGAAGAAGGACGTTCGGCGGCCGAAGTGATCATGACCATCCTGCACGCCGGCGGCAAATTCGACAGCAACAGCTACAAGATTTCCGGCGGCCTGCACGGCGTGGGCGTCTCCGTGGTGAATGCGCTGTCCGACTGGCTGAAGCTGAAAATCTGGCGTGACGGCAAGGTGCACGAAATGGAATTCCGCCGTGGCGACGCCGTGGCCCCGCTCACCGTTACCGGCCACAGCAACCACCGCGGCACCGAAGTCACCTTCCGCGCCAGCGAAGAAACCTTCGGCCTGGTGGAATACCACTTCGACATCCTGGCCAAGCGCATCCGCGAACTGTCCTTCCTCAACCAGGGCGTGGGCATCACCCTCATCGACAAACGCACCGGCAAGGAAGAAAACTTCGCCTTCTCCGGCGGCGTGGCCGGTTTCGTGGAATACATGAACCGCAACAAGAGCGTGCTGCACCCCAAGGTGTTCCACGGTTTTGGCGAAAAAGACGGCATGAGCGTGGAAGTGGCCATGCAATGGAACGACTCCTATCAGGAAAGCGTCCAGTGCTTCACCAACAACATCCCGCAACGTGACGGCGGCACCCACATGACCGCCCTGCGTCAGGTGATGACCCGCACGCTCAACCAGTACATCGAAGAAAACGAAGTCGCCAAAAAGGCCAAGGTGGACACCACCGGCGACGACATGCGCGAAGGCCTTACCTGCGTACTGTCCGTCAAGCTGCCCGACCCCAAGTTCTCCAGCCAGACCAAGGACAAGCTGGTCTCCAGCGAAATCGGCCCGGTAGTCAACGAAGTCATCAGCGAAGCACTGAAAAGCTATTTGCTGGAAAACCCCAACGACGCCAAAACCATCTGCGGCAAGATCGTCGACGCCGCCCGCGCCCGTGAAGCTGCGCGCAAGGCCCGCGAAATCACCCGCCGCAAAGGCGTGATGGACGGCCTGGGCCTGCCCGGCAAACTGGCCGACTGCCAGGAAAAAGACCCCAAGCTGTGCGAACTGTACCTGGTCGAGGGTGACTCCGCCGGCGGCTCCGCCAAGCAAGGCCGCGACCGCAAATTCCAGGCCATCCTGCCCTTGAAAGGCAAGATTCTCAACGTGGAACGCGCCCGCTTCGACAAGATGCTGCAAAGCCAGGAAGTGGCCACCCTGATTACCGCCATGGGCTGCGGCATTGGCAAGGACGAATACAACCCGGACAAACTGCGCTACCACCGCATCATCATCATGACCGATGCCGACGTGGACGGCGCGCACATCCGCACCCTGCTGCTCACCTTCTTCTACCGCCAGATGCACGAACTGGTAGAGCGCGGCCACATCTACATTGCCCAGCCGCCGCTGTACAAGGCCAAGCACGGCAAGCAAGAGCGCTACCTGAAGGACGACTACGAGCTGAACCAGTACCTGCTGCAACTGGCACTGGAAAAAGCCGAACTCATCCCCGGTACCGACGCCCCGGCCCTGGCCGGTGACACCCTGGCCGAAGTGGCCCGCCAGTTCCTGGTGGCCCGCGCCGTCATCGAACGCGAAAGCCGCGTCATCGACCCGCTGGTGCTGGAAGCCATGCTGAAATCCGGCCGCCTGTCACTGGAAAGCGAACACGCCTCCAACGACACCATCGCCCGCCTGCGCGCACTGGTACCGGCGGAAGCCATCACGCTGGACCTGCTGCACGACGAAAAGAACGACGGCCACCTGATCAAGATCACCCGCAAACTGCACGGCAACGTGCTGGTCACCGTGCTGGACCAGGACTTCCTGGAAAGCGGCGACTACGCCGAACTGGCCAAAACCGGCGACCTGCTCAGCGGCCTGCTGCGTGACGGCGCCACCGTACGCCGTGGCGAAACGGTGAAACCGATCAGCGAATTCGGCCAGGCACTGGACTGGCTGCTGGCCGAAGTGAAAAAGGGCATGAACATCCAGCGCTACAAAGGCCTGGGCGAGATGAACCCGGAACAGCTGTGGGAAACCACCATGGACCCCAATGTGCGCCGCCTGCTGAAGGTACGCATTGAAGACGTGATGGGCGCGGACGACGTGTTCACCACCCTGATGGGCGACGAAGTAGAACCCCGCCGCGCCTTTATCGAAGGCAATGCCCTGATTGCACGGAATATTGATGTGTAAGGGTGTAGGATCCCATGAATATCTAGATTTTTCCCACTATTCTAGATTTTTGGGATTCTGCTCTCTGTACTCCGCTTAGCAAATGGCCTCCAGGTTTGGAGGCCATTTTTTCGTTCATGCCCTTCCGCGGACTAGATAACTGCTTGGTTGTGAGCTCTCGGGCTCAAGACCTTTCTACAACGTATTTCATTTGGCCTTGAGATACCGTTACTTGGTAAAATATTCATATGTCACCACGGCGGGCAATTTTCCCTTCAGCAAGTAGGGAACAAGGGGCCCACATGCTCTGACACCATACTTACCCCACAATGGCATCCCTGCAGCGTAGCTTCACGTTTGCAGGGGTAAACACGAAAGTTCTAAATCGAAAGTCATGGCTATCAATCATCTCATGGCTGGGAAAATTATATGACTGAACGCAGACGCGGAAGGCAACCATTTCGGATAGCAGCTCGTGCAATGCGCCAACTTGGGGCTGAGTTGATTACATCCGACGAGATGGCGCTCTATGAACTAATAAAGAATGGCTTTGATGCTCGGTCTCCTAGAACTGTTGTATCAATCTCTGCTCCCGCAGATGCCTCAGCCGTAGCACTTATTCGGGAACAACTTGCGACGGGAAAAATTTCCACCGGAATTGCACTGGAAAGGCTGGAGAAGACACTATCATCGGATCTTGATCTTGAGCAGCGAGCCCAAGTACTCAGCAGGTTTAAGGAACACGCTTCAACAAGTACCGTACTTCATGACTATCTCGACACGTTCATTCGCGATGGGTTCTGGATCGAGGTAAAGGATACCGGATCGGGCATGTCTGCGGACGATCTCCACGACAAGTTTATGCTTGTAGGTACTCCAAATAGGCTAGATGAGAAATCGAGTAGTGAGCGAACCATTCTTGGAGAAAAGGGAATCGGTCGTCTATCGATGATGAAGTTGGGAGAGGTCGCACGTGTCCATTCGAAAGTCGAGGGCTCTACCATTTGGAGTTCCATCCAATTCGATTGGAAAAAGTTCGATGAACCAGGTGCGGAGCTAGGTCAGGTTTTCTTCGAGGTATCACCTGGTGCTGCGGAATCTCCAGAGGTACATGGGACGGTGATCCGGATCACGGAGCTTCTCGCTCATTGGTCGGCAGCAAAAGTAAATGAATTTCTCAATAAATACGTTCGTCGGCTGCAGGATCCATTTGCCAAGCCTCGACGACCTTATCCTATCGACGTTTTTCTCAACGGACATAGGTTGCCTATTGTACCGATTCCTTCGTGGCTGCTCGATGTGGCTCAGTTTCAGTGCATCATTTCTTACACGCCGAGTGCAACTGACGTAGATACAGTAGCCCTGCGCCGAGAAGTTATGTGGAAAGGGAGTGAAACCTCTGAAACCCGAACCTGGACGCTCAATGAGCTTGCAGCAATAACAGGTGTACCAATAGAAACATGCCGTAAACTGGGGCCATTTAACGCATCGTGTTATTGGTTCAATCGATCCCTGATTGTGGGAACTGTTGAGCATACAAAGTCGAAAATGTTAGCTGAGCTAAATGTGTGGTGTGGTGGATTCGCAGTTTATCGTGATGGTTTTCGGGTAGGCCAGACTGGCGGGATGGAAGATGACTGGTTGGAGTGGGATGGTAAAGCATTGAAAACTAAGGGATTTATGTTAAATCGCTACCAAACAGTCGGTACGATCAGCATAACTTCCCACGGAAATCCCAGACTAATCGATGCTGCTAATCGAGAGCGATTAGTTTCCTGTTCAGAACAGAACCTTTTAGTTTCTCTTTTTGGCGATGTTATCGTTAAGGATTTGCGATCACATATAGATGCGATAAAACAAGTTGAGGTTAAAAAAGCAATTGAAGAGGAGTCGGCAGAAGAAAGTCTTAAACGTTCGGAAGACTCCCTAAAAAGCACATTGACAGCTGTTGAAGAAATTGCAAAATCTGTTCCTCATGAGGTGCAGCCGAAAGTTGAAGGTATCAGACGTGCCCTTCAAGATCAGGTTGAGTACGTAGAGACGATCAAAAATGCTCTCAAGCTCGCTCGCGAGACTCGGGTTGAACTGCTGGAGTTAGCAAATATCGGTCTTGTCGTAGAGATTGTTGTGCATGAACTCACTCGGCTTACCCAAAGCACGGGTGACCTGTTAGTTGATTTACGAAAGACGAGCACAGAAAATACCCCGCTTGTTAGTCTCATTGACAACCTTCAATCTCAGATAAAAGCGACAAGTAAAAGAATAAGCTCCGTAGATGTTCTCAGTCCATCAGGGCGAAATCGCAAAGATCGTTATGACGTGGTAGCGCAACTGAAAACTATTGTTGGGGGTTTTGAAGCTAGGTTTCGGCGTCATTCTATTCAATGCGAGGTGTTGGTCGATGGTGCTCCGGCAATGGAGCAGAAATTCGAGGCTTATCTCGTTCGTGGCTTAATCGCTCAAGTTCTTGAGAACTTACTGACAAACTCGATTTATTGGGTTCAGCAGGGGCAAAAGCGTGGTGAGGCATTTAGGCGAATTGTTATAGAGCTTGATACGAGTTCAAGTACAGTTTTAGTGACAGACAATGGTCCAGGAATCGATCCTTCACATGCCGAAGCAATATTCCGGCCTTACTTCAGCATGAGGAAGCGAGGTAAAGGGCTTGGGCTTTATATTGCTCGCGAGCTTGTGGAATATCACGGTGGCAAGCTGTATATGGATGCTAGTGGTGAAGAGGATGGCAGGATTCGGACGTTTGTACTTGAATTGCCCCGAGAGGAGAAAAAGTGATCGAGCACGATATGGTTGGTAGAGAGGAAAACGGTCAAGAAGCTGCTGTAGCTGCTACCAATGAGCATGATGTTTCACCCAAAACGATACTTGTTGTTGATGACGAGCTGTTCCAACTACGGAGAGCCCATGTCCATCATGTAGCCACAAGTTTCTATGACACGATCGCTGACACTACGGACCCTATCTTTAGCAATCTCTGGGATGTAGCGAAGGCTATCCCTGGATTAGGTGCAGGTAGTTGGGACGAGGAACAAGCTGCTCAATATTTGTCTAGTGATGCTGCAGTTTCCTTAGTCCTTCTTTCTGTGCAATTTAAGCAGTTAGCAGGGGCCCCGCTTAAACAATTGCTTACTCCGTTTACGGCAAGGGCCGAGAGAGTTGGTAGGCTCAAACAGTTATTTCAAAGTGCCTTTCCAAGCCCAGAGTTTGACCTTCAGTTCGTTTCACCGCCAAGACCAAGCCTCGAACGTATTACCCATTGCGCCGCGGTTTTCCTTGACCTGTTCTTGGAACATGGGGACGGATCCCCAGTCGAAGCTGTGCAGACATATCTCCAGCAGCTATCAAGGGATGCTGATAGAAGATTACTTCCACCACTTGTTCTGATGTCATCTCATCCAGAGTTAGAACAACATAAGTTGCGCTTTAGCGAGAAAGCTGGGATTAGTGCAGCGGGCCTTATGGTGCTTCCAAAAGCAATGTTAATGGAGCCTGAATTCGGAGCAACCGGATTAAACCTTGCATTCAAGCAGCTAGATCGGCAGAAGAGCGTTGCTCATGCCATGAGACTCTTCATTGGTTCATGGCTTACTGCATTAAATGAAGCGAAGGAAAAGACGGCTCAGACGCTTTGGAATCTTGATGCATCCGCTATGCAACAGATTCATTTGGCCTCGGTTCGTGATGACGATCCTTATGATGAACATCTCAACGAGTTGCTTAGTCGTGAACATCTATTTCATGTGGAAGCTAAACCAAGCGTCGCAGAGAGTGTCAGCGAGCTAGATAAGTGTTTTAGAGAGCTGTTAAGCCCTGAAGGGGAAGGCGAGATAGAAAACCGGCTTCTTGCTCCGATGACTGATATTGATACCTCTCGCGCTTTCATGTCGCATTTCACTTGGTTTGGCTCCCCACTTCCCGCGAATTTCCTCTCTAATGAGGGGGATGCAGCCTCACGGATTAGCCGTTCTCTGCCGTTTGGCAGCGTGCTATGCAACGGTGTGCTCTCACACGGTGGCAAGTGCCTTGTTCACATCACTCAGCAATGCGATCTGAATGCAATAAGCCGTAGTAAGAAAGCTTCTCGTACAGTTGTGTTTGCGGCTGCGGATATCATTGAACTACAAGCATCAGATAACCCAGTTGTGAAACCGAGTGATCTTGTTGCGAGAGGTCTACGGATCATGCAAGCGAACCAAGTTCGCGAATTTGACCTTCGTGTGAACTCTGGAGAGCTGATCGCGTTGCCACTTAGTGAGTTTCTGGACAAAACAAGGTCCGAGGGATGGAGTGTTGTTGGACGCCTGCGCAGCGATATCAGCAACCACATCGTGGCTGCAATCACGAACCAGATGTCTCGGCCTGCGTCGCAGAAGATGATCCGGCCAGCGCTGCTTCGAGCAAAGCTATTTCTGCAGTCCGCCTCCTTGGAGGGAGGGAAAGAGGCGCTGCTTGATAAGAGTTCTACCGCCACACGCAAACCAGCGAAGATTTTTTCATTGTCGTACGATGAAGGTAGATATAGCTTCCAAGATGGAGCCTGCATAGAGATTGCTCTTTGGCTTGTGCATCACTCTACTACTATTGGCTTGCAGCTGGATGCCGATGCGCTTTCTACAGAATTAAGTCGCGGCTGGCGATCACAGTCCGATTTACCTGGTCGGTTAAGAGTGAAAGCTAAGGAGTGCACTGGTTTGGATAAGGCGTTCCAAGTGGTCTTGAGTGGAGACATCAACGGTAACGGAGCACAATTGACGGTTGTTTATGAAACGTGATCGCCTCCCCTTTCTGGTCCGGATTGCTCGTATGGGTGTAAACGTCTGCTGACGCAGGATACGACGACACGAGCCAACAACCAGCGCTAGAAAATGCTGAAAATGGCCGGCTACCTTTCCCCTATTGGCAGTGCCAACTGAGGGGGAAAGGTAGCCGAAATTCGAGTCAGCACCGTAACTTAGGGAAGTCAGCACGCTGCTCTAGAAGTGTGCCGGCTTGATTATGTTACTTATGGCATATTAAACAAGCACCACCACCTTCATCCTCACCATAGATGTCGTCAATATCTTCAGGACATAGCTTCACTGGCCTGAGGGGGTTTATCGGGATGCTTTTACGAAGTCGTAGTCGACGAACTTCATATTCGGACTTGATTGCCTCTATTCGCTCTGGTTGCTCTAACTCACTTAGTGATTCGCCTTTTGACCAAGTGAAGGGGGAACCATGCTCAAGTGCATCTTTTTCCAGATCCTTTGCTGCCTTGAAGGCATCGGGGTGTCGCTCTTTGAGGCGTACCCACTCGATTTTTTGCTGAAAAAAACAGAACGTGCAACCACTGCGGGAACGCCACTCATAGTACTTTGGGTAGCCCACACCAGAGGATTCGAGGATGTCAATAATGCCTGATTTGTCGATGCCGGCCTCGCGAAATGGTAATTTCACAAAAAGATTATCCGCCTTCGCTGCGTAGCCTTCTCGGTAGTCCTCGTCGGCCCGAATGGCGACATAGGAAGTTACTTTGTCTCCAGCGGCAAGCCACGGTCGGACCCATTGCTCAAACGGAGCCAGCTTGAGCTTACGAGTACACCAACGTGTTTGGGCACTGGGCAGGAAGTGCTTGTACTCGCGGAGCCAGAACCCAAAATCGCGCCGTGGATTGAGCCTAGCGATTGGCTTACCCAAGTAGCCTTCGAGGCGTCCCAAGAACTCATATACTTCAGGCAACTCTTCGCCAGTGTCGGTGAAGAAGTAATCGATATCCAGCTCGGGATGGTGATCGCGCATATAAACGGCCAGTGCTGCACTGTCCTTGCCGCCAGATAATCCCAAAACGTGTCTTTCAGCCATTCGAATCCTCCTTGTCATTCGAAGCTAGCTTCATTCCGGCCTTAGCCAGGATTGCAAGTAGCACTTCGGTTCCAAAGCCTTGGCCTTCGAGTATCGAGGCGACCTGTTCTGCTTTAGTTTCCACAGTTTTACGGTAGCGCTCATCGATTGAAAAAGAACGAGAAATCACTTGGGTGTCTGAGCCTGTTCCAATTACTACAGCTATCGCCTCGCTATGAGCCTCCCTGCCTTGAACGGCGACGAAGGCCTCAAGCTCACGGAAACGACGAGCGAATTTAGCTAATTCTAAGTTGGCTGCATCGATGTGCCGGTCGACCCATTCACGCGGGGGCTTCTCGGCCGCAAGGCTTAGAATGCCTTCAAGCGATGTTCGACTTCCATCGAACCCTGAAAGACGCGTCGTGAAAGCATCAAGTCGCAGGTCACCCGAAATACCTGCAACTGCTTCTGCCCGCTTGCGCAGTGACTCCAAGTTCCCGGGGAACGCATCGAGTGCTTCGAGCATCTTGGTCTCAACACCCGCAAGCATCTTTCCATAGGCGGTAGCAAGTTCCTGCAGAGGCGCACGCAAGGCATTTACATAGGACACACCGTCATCTGCGTTTAACAACGACGTAAGATCAACGAACAAAACCTTGTGTGGATCACTTGCCTTTAAGAGCATATCCCGCATCGTTCTAGCGGTACTGCTAATGCGCTGTGTCCTGCGTACCCACTCAGGCAGATTAAAAACCATGGCCACAAGCCCACGAGCAGCTTCCAGTGGTTCTGTAGCTCCTGTACTCTCCCCAACCTCTGCTAACAGAGTCGCGATACCTTCAAGGATGCGACTTTTTTCATCATCGATAGCTACCCAGCGTAGCGAGAATCGACGTGGATCCTGCAGGCACTCATCTATGTCGGCATCAGTAAATTGTGGAACGAACATTCCATCTTTGTAGACTGCAACATTTGTCTTGTGGGCGAGCAGAAAGGCCGTCAAAAATATAGGCTGTACACCTTGCTTTAGCCCAAAGGGTGGTGCACTCCATAATTTGTAGATTGAATCTACCCTGACCTGAGTGTTGATATCAGAGAACAGGTTCCGAGTAGCTTTCCATAGGTTGGAAAACCCTTCTGCATAACCATTCTCCGGCTCCTGACAGCGCCAGCCCCCCTTTCCGTCATGCCGATGTAATTCTGTGCGCTTGAGTAGTGTTTCGTAGAGCCCTCGCTCCGCAGGGAAGCCTTCAAACCCCAAGGCTTCTCGACCTTCCGAGTTAACCATTGCATGGAGCAGGTCACGGCGAGCTTTCACGCTGTTGCTAGAAAGACTGTCACGGTTTACTAGTTCGCTCCATACGGGAGGACAAGAGCTGAAAAGAGTATCTGCGAGTTCGGAAGCTACTGGCGATAGCTTTGTGCCTAATTCGAGAACTTGGTTGCTGCCGTTATGCCAGGTTGACAATGAAACTGCGGCTTGGAGCTGGTCCTCTAGCTCGGAACGAGTGGCGGCCAAGCGCGCATAGACTTCACGGCGGGCAACAGCATCCCCGGAGAGTTCGTGGCGATCTTTGACTTGTTCTAAGGCAACTAGCTCTGAAGACAGCTCGGCAATGCGCGAATGATTTGTCGGGATACCTACCATTATTGGCCATGGACGCAGCCTTGAGCATTGTTGCGCACGATTGCGAGCATCATTCAGACTCATGTTGCGATTAGGTAGTGCTAGTACAAACATACCAAATTCACCCTTACTGGGTTGGTAGTTCGCAGCCAGCTTTTCAGCCTGATCAATACTACACAGCGATAATTCCATCCATCGCATCGAACCTGTTTTGTGGTAGTGGCGTTTGGCGACGACTGGATGTAGTCCGGTAAGTTGAAACAGGCGCTCAAAATCGATGCCTGCCGAGTTTGCTAGGGCTTGGGAGATTGCGGCATCGATGTCAAAGTCACTACCTTCAAATACTGACCAAGCGCCTGTGTAGCTTTTGTAGATTACAACTTTCAAAGCCGAGAGCTTTTGTAATGCAGCGTCAAGCTCTTCGCGGGTTTTGTTGTCGAAAAGCGTCCCTAGCACTACCGCATCAGCCGCTAGGCCTGAGCCATTGCGGAAGAGATCAATGATGGCAATGTTTTTGATCAGGGCGACCAGAAAGGGGTCTCCTGACTTCGCTTCGGCTCGCTCTACAGCCTCAACGGCTTGTGACCAGCGATGGCCATCAGGGGAGGCGAGGATTGCAGGCTCTAAGTTTGCCCGCAGGTAGTTCCAGTAATCTCCCGGCTGATACCAAGAGTCATGGCTAACAGAAGCCGAGTCCAAATAGGAGCGGAAACCATGTGGTTCGACTGATGATAGAAATCCGAAAGTGCTGCGTTCATTTTGGCCGAACTGTCGCTTGGAAATCGGGCCTAGCAGTGCTGCCATTGCTGGGTGTAGAGGCCAGCAAGCATAGAGTGCTTTCGCGAAATCTTGCCCTACTGTGGGGCGGCGGGAGCGGATGGCATCCGCGATAGATTTGGATGCGTCAAGCATCCGCTCTGGTCGTGCTTTGGTTTCGATTGCCCGGCCAATGAGCTCCACAACCTCGTCGCTGGCTGCAACGAAGGGAAGATCGATGAACCGTCCTTGGACTTTGGCCCAATCATCTTGGGTGTTGATGCCGAGTCGCACAGAATACTGAGCGAAAGATTGGTGTAGTACGCCCACCACTACCAAGCGACCTTCGGAGCGTGCAGCCGCCTCGGCGAGTTCTTGGAAGAAGTAGACGTCATCTCCAGAGCCCAATGCGGAGGCCTCTAGGAACTTGCCCATCTCATCAATGATGACTAAGACGCCATCTTGCGGCCGACTCTTTGCTTCTATGAGAAGTTCGGCAATGACGCTTTGAACACTTGGCTTGTTACGGTTATCGACGCTTTTGCCCTGAGCTCGCCGGATGGAGGCGCCAAGCTCCGTCACAACACTTCCACGACGACCTACCACTGGTACGAGCATCCAACCGGTATTAACAGGGAAGGCTTTGTCAAAGGCAGATGCGGAGCCCAAGCATAGGGCTTCGCGTGCAAGAGTCCGGATGGTTTGGTCAGGGTGCAGCGCGCTAGCTAATGCTACGGCAAGTGAAGATTTGCCCCCGCCGAAAGGTCCTGTCCATGTAAAACAGCGTTGATTGGTGTTGGCAAGCTGTTTACTCATGCCATCGACGATCGACGCTGCCGTTGCATGGCAAATGTAGCCGGTGAGTGCGTCGGCCCGGCCGATGTCAGCATCGAGTCGTATAGATCGCTGGTATTGGCGCGAGATTTGGACGATGTCCGATAGCACCTGTTCCTTCATGTCAGTCATAAGCACGCCTGATTAATTCTTTGTAGTCTTCTTTAGATAAGGGCTTACGGTGAACCTGGCGCAGGCCCGCTGAATCAGTCCAAGCGATCTTTCCGCCAGTGAAATCAGAGAGTCCTATCAGACGCTGAGCAATTGACTCTTCATCGAGCTTAAAAACCCGTCCAGGGGAGCCTTCTGCATAAGCAATAGTTTCAAAGGCTAGCGAGCTTTGCCCGTTGGCTTGGCGATCCCAGAAATCAACCAAGGCATATGCAAAGATGCCGTCATGTAAAGATGACTTAGGACCTCGGCGGAAGGAGTGTTGGCCTTTGTGAACTTCTTGTAGCAACCCCAACTCGCCAAGCAAGGGCTCTGCAAAGTCTTCAGGGGAACTTCCTGTTACGCGAGGGGCATAGCTTCGCAGGCATGTCTCTAAGTCGCGCGAAAGCGTTGAGGTTGAGAGCCTGTGTTTTGAGTCGATCTTTTGGGCGTATTGAGCCAAGGGTTTTTCGAGCTCTTGGCGGGTGAAGGTTGGGACTGTTACATGGTTGAATAACCAATACCAAGTGGTCGATCGGATACATTTTCCAGCTAGCTGCCAGTGCACGAGCCATGCCGTTGCTGGATTCTCTGCATACGGATCCAATCCGCCATCTCGAAGGATCTCGCTTGCAAGTTTGCTAAGTTTGAATTCATTTTGACCTGCTTCGATCATTAGGCCGCATGCTAGTGCCCAATGCTTGATAGAGGCCACCATGTTCTTGCCAACTCCAAAGGCTGCGATGGCGTCAGCGTCCGAAAAAGCAGCTTTCGGGATGGTTTCTCCACCGCAGGCACGATCAAAAGCTTTCTTAAGCCACATCTGCCGAAGCGGAAAGGTTTCGTGGCCAGAAAAGTGTACACGAACCCCAGAGTGTATTTGTGTCGTCATGCTTGGCATTATAAGGCAAACGTACACCAACTGGTGGATTCCACCAGTTAGGGCTACGTGGCTGTGTTCTTGCGCATGACCAAGCAATGAGTGGCGATGTTTCTCTGGTTTTGCGGTGGGTGTTTTACATAGGGATTCTATGTAATATATTGAAATAAAATGGATTTTCGTTTCATCGACACCGTCGAGAGGCTCTTCATGTCGTTTGGGAAGACGCTATTTCAACTGATCAGCAGGCTACCCACCTGGACGTCGATGCCTCAGCAGGATATGGGTCAATGGGGCTGTAGCTGACGTGACGTAAGCCTCTCCTGGTCTGTCCCGCTCTCCGCAGACACTAACTTAAGGTGGATAATCACCACAGAGCAGCAGTGTTCATGAACAAAACAAACGTACTTTCTCCGACTCCCTCCAGCGAGAGGCTATTGAACAGGTACTTGCCGAGACAGCATTGCGACATGTTGCCAATGCATTCGAGATTACCGAATCGCTTCTTAGTACTAACCTAATGAGGTGACATCTATCGACAAGATGGAGCATTACTGCTTCATTGCCTTCGCCGCGTCGAAACATGCTCTCATTCGCTCAACGCCACCCCAATTTTCAAAGAGCGGGCGAGCTGCAGTCTCAATTCGGTCTGCCGTTATGTATGGATCTTTTGTATCGCGTGTAGCAGGAAAGATAAGAATTGCCGTTGGCGGAGTCACCCAGGCATCCTTATAGGTAAACGGCGGTTTGCCACGGATTTCCCTATAGTTGATCGGCTCGCTCTTGCCCAATATTTTCCCGTTCAGCGCGAGTGATCCCTCCCCGAGTTCATCCTCAGGTCCCGAGTCCCCAACGACTGCATAAACAGGGACCGCTTGATCGGGGAGCATTGCGACAACTAGATCCCCAATCTTTGCACGACGGGTACCGAAGTTAGTCGAGTTCTTTGGAATGACCAAGGCAGGAACGTGTAGGGCATCGACATAACGACCAAGATCACAGACATCTGCTACTTTGGTTCTAGTCAGTGCAGTAGCAGACACCAAGTACCCGTCTACTTCCGGGCAGGGTTTGCCGTTCTTAAGAGGGATGATATCTGGCGAAATGCGCGTCTGCTTAAAGCCTTTAGCCGGCCACCCCTGACTAGCAACTTTTTGCGTCAACTGTCGTCGTGCAGCGAGGCCTGTCTTGTCAAGACCTGCACACTTATCGCTCATGGCATTGCAAAGGTTGTTCACCGCAGTCTTCTCACCCCAGAAGTCCGAAACGCTATATGATCTTCGAGTTCCGTCTGTATTAACGTTCAGACGATCCTGGAAGAATAGCGCAGTGGCGTCCTGCGTTTCGAGCACTGCAGTCTTCCCAGATACTATGCTCTTATCCTTCTGCCAGAAGGCCAGCCTCATATCGCAGGAAACTTGAGCACACGCCACAATTGGATAGCCTACGGTAATCCCAAGCACTGCGATTACAACAGTTGGTTTTGGCCAGCTTTTAGTCATATCCTTCCGCCCTATGCATATCGATGATAGAAGCATAGTGTATGAATGTCACTACCGCCTCAATGATTAGTGGTGCGATAGCAGGCTTTGTGGAGATTGAATAAAAAATTCACAATTCCTGTCATTAATAATATTTCCAACAAAAACGCCTATGACCTGATGGCCATAGGCGTTTATCCGATTAAACACTAATGCCAGCTCGAAGATATGATTGGCTGTAATGTATCTTGGTAGCTTTGAGTCAGGCTCGTCGTTCCTAGTGCTGGAGGACTGAACGCAGCCATCGCACTTACAAGAGCATTAACTTGACTGTTAGAAAGTGTCTTTCCATCTGCCGCAGATATGGTATCAACCTGATGATCACTACCACTGTACCAACCAGAAATATCCACCTGCGTGGATGTCCCAATTACATTTACAAGTAGGTCATTTCCTGATTTTTGAAACCACAATTCATTACTTTGTGCCGCTTCAAATACCACACTGCTATTATTTACACTTCCTCCAGTCGAATTCTGAATTGTGTCAGAACCAGCTCCCGATTGGATATGATAGAAATTTGCCCCAGCTGAACTACCGGTTATCAAATCATTACCGGTACCACTAAGGAATGTATCATTCCCAGTACCTCCATTCATAACATCATTTCCACCATTGCCGACAAATAGCTGATTACTTCCATGCCCATTGTAAATGCCATTACTGGCATCCACAGCTATAGTACTCTTTTTGATGAGATCAACGATATTGACTGATGATCCATCAGAGAACTTGATATCTGTTATTCCAGTATCACCGGACTTATTAAAGCGAGAGAAGTAATCAGGTAGTGTTATGCTATCTCCGTTAGAAAAGCCTAGTACTAAAGAGTCTCCGACACTATGGAGTTGCAAATCGCTCTGATTGTAACCATTAAGAATCAAGGTGTTGGGTGATATTGCCTTCGCTGTCCCGAACCCGTTAATGGTGTCATTAATGGTGTCAGCGCCGTCACCCTTTGAATATGAATACGTATCATGATTACCGATGCCTTGCAGCAGCTCATTCCCGATCCCAGCAACAAGCGTGTCATATGAACTTGGGAGTGAGAAAGTACCCGGACCAGACGCTGTAATCACCTGCCCTGGAATGACGTTCGGACTGTTCATCAGATCCGACCAGCTCATCTGTGTGCCATCTGCAAACTGGATGGCACTCAGGTTGGTATCTCCATTCCAGACCTGCATCCGCAGATAGTAGTCCTGCAGCAAAATGCTGTCGTCCGACGCGCCCGGAGGGCCGAAATGCAGTACCAGGCTATAGCCAGATTGCGACCACCACAGGTCACTGCGGTTATAGTCGGTCAGCTTCAGCACATTCTGGGAGGTTCTGGAGCCAGAACCAAACCCATTCACAGAGTCGGAAATACTGTCGGCCCCATCACCACGCGAGTAGATAAAGGTGTCGTTGTAGCTATTGCCAGTGAAAACCTCTCCCCCACCAATGCCGGCCACAATCGTACTGTTGCCGAAGTCGAGGCTGTAGGTTCCGCTGCCATTACCATGCATGACCCGGCCTTCGGCAATCAGCTCCGTAACCGATTTCTGGCTGCCGTCATCAAACTGAACGGTGGTGTAGTTTTGTGGGTTGATGAAGTAGTTGTTCAGCAGCACGCTGTCTCCACCAGCAAAGCTCAGCAACAACGAGTTACCACTGCGATGCAGCAGCAGGTCACTATCGTTGTAACCGGTCAGCTGCAAGACGCTGGTGGACTGGGCTGAGGTCAGGTTGATGGTGTCGTTGCCATCGCCTTTGGCATAGTCGAAGGTAATGTGCGCGCCACCATCCTGCAGCAGTTGGCCGCCACCAGTGCCGGCCACCATGGTGTCATTGCCGTTGGTGCCGTTGAAAGTGCCACTACCTGTTGCGATAACAAGGTTACCTTGCGTATTGCTATTCAGTAGTTCAAGAATCTGAGGAACACTATTATCGCTACTGCCTGCCGGCATAGAAGAAAGAATGCCATTGAAGTCACTAAGGACAGTATTCCACTGCCCGGATGCACTCAGTTGAGATACCCACTGTGTCAGCTTGCCGACTGGATTGTATCCAACAATATTTAGTACATCGCTTCCATATGCGACCAGTTCCAGCAAATCCTCGGTTGTCGATACTGGATTAGCCGTGAAGCTAGTGTTTAGCAAACTATCCAAAGCAGACGTACCCATCCCAATCAAGTTGCCACTCACATTTAAGGTAACAGCATCAAGATAAGGCTTCAGGCGAGTCTGCAGCAGAAGTCCTTGATAGACACTTTGCTCCAATGCCAAGTAACTCTGCTGCAAATTATTTATCTGTGTTTGTGTAACAGGAACGGTGAACCACGGTGTGAGCAGATAGTCTTTTTCTGAGGAAGAAGACTGCCCCATGTTAACCAAATTTGCTTGGTTATAGCCCCACAGCAGCTCTGATTTCTTTGGTTGATACATGGTTTGGCCATTAAAAATCTCCAGCACATTAACCATGTTAACCATATTACGGTAATCTGCAGTCCAGTCAGATGAATCACCTGGTGCATGTGTCGCGTTGGGATTGTTATACTTCTGTATTCCCTCAAAGGCATATTCATAACATGGGTCCATTATGCCCCAAGTGTTACGTTGCATCAGCCCCTTGAAACTACTAGTGCTCGACCATGCTTGCAGCAACCCGGGGAGCATGGCTATTTGCTCGTCTCGGGTGGAAAGCGAGCTGTACTGCTGTAACACATTTGCAAAACCACCTGAACTAGCTGCAGCAGTCTGGCTATCGTAGACTGCCCCACTACCTTTAATCTCCGGCAAATTGCTTAACGTAATTGGCTGACCTGCATTTGTTAGGACCAGATCCTTCTGAATTGCGGTCAGAATATCGCTTGAGGGGGCTACCAGATTTTGATAGAACGGGTTGCTAACCAGGTTTACATCACCAATCGTAGTTTGATGCCCATCCTGCCATGTTACTGTTGCGTAAGCAGATTCAACATTGACTTCATTCCCAATACCACCAGTATTAATCCAGCTATTTGTCTTATTTAGGGAAATATCGACAATACCCAATTGCTGCAATGTCATCATTTGACCTGCAGTCAAGTTCGGATTTGCTGAGCCCTCAGAAGGTGCACCAACCCAAATTCTCAAATTGGAAAATTCTGGATCACTGGTGTTGATATGGCCATCAGCATTACTATCCAGTGCGGAAAGTGCCTGAAACCCATCAACAGCATACTGCCCATTTGAGAGAACAGTCTGTGTACCCAAAAGCTGGGTTTCACTAGTAAGCGTTGATGCTCCTGTTGGATCGTAAACCAGCCAACCTGTTCCCTGCGCAATCCAACCAGTTGCAACTGTATTGCCAGATCCATTAACATCAAACATTACACCGGATTGGTCTGCGCCAATCGTGTGAATTCCTGAGCCAGTCAGATCAATTGCAAGAGGATCTGCTCCGCTACTAAATAATGTTTTGGAAAAATTACTATTTACCAATGCACTTATAAACGGAATATTTTGCGTCGGCAGAACAGTAAAATGCCACCCCATTGATTTTGGATTTATATTACCAGCCTTCAATGACATCCATGTAAATGATATGCAATTGTTTGCCAGCCCATTGTAACCTCCGCCGCCCGAAAAAATATTCGCAATATCATCACCCCACCAATATCCAGTTTGATTTTCAGTTTGATCCTGAGCATATTGGGCAAAATCATTTATTTCATGATACTGATCATCGGTTATATCTATTTCTTTGCTGTACCCAGGACTTATGTAATTACTATCATCATCATTTTCTACCTTTCCGTAATCGACTGGTTTCCCAGAGTCAGCCGGCTCAAACCCCCATGACTTAGCATTTCCATTTGAATCAATTAAGGTGTACCACATGTGACCAGTTTTAGAACTACCACCAGTCTGAAGAGGATTTCCTATGGACGCTATATGTACAATTATTTTTGCCATTTAAATAAATTCCTTATTAGAATTTTCCACAATTTAAAAAATATATAAATAACAAAATTAAAAAACAAATACGTAACAAATACACCCAACGCATAGATGAGCGCATCCATACTTATACTGTTTCTTTGCAACGTATACAAAAGACTACCCCAAATGCAAATTACGATAACTAAAATCTTATCTCCAGATAATGCATTGATAATTAAAGCCGATGGCACTATGATCCAAAAATCAAAATAAATAAGGAAGAAATATATAACATCACCAAATGCATTATGCATAATTTCAAGAAAGCGCCCCTCCATCCCGCTAGAGGCAAGAAATATTTTCGCAATCGAGAGCATAATAACAACTAAAATAGCAGCCAAACTTACTGCATTTGGCTTAGATGAAGCCCACTTGGACATACACCATGCAGATGATTTTGAGTACAGAATTGATTTCACGCCCATCCCCATTAATATCTTCCTGAAACAGGTTGCACAAATTGAAAATTACAACATTTCTCCGTAGCAAAATCCACCTTCGCCCATTTATTTAAAATAATGAAGATAAATTTATGAAATACAAAATGGAGTAATTGATTATAAATATATCTTCCTCGCACACCTATTTAACTAACATGATTATCCGCAATCTAATTTCCACAAAGATAATCCTACTTTTTAGCATAAATACGCCCCATCTAGCAATGGGACATCTGTCCTAATCATTTCAACTTGACTAATAATTGACTTCTAGAACCAACCCCAAATTGATGATATATTTCACTAAGCTGATTGCGTACAGTTTTTTCTGAAATATTCATTTTCTCTGCGATTTCTTTATCATAGCACCCCGCTAATAGATACCTTAAAATTAGCCGTTTTCTTGGTGGAATATGAGAAAAATCAAGATGCTCCTGTTGATCTTTGTGAATATAATCAGTGAAACAGCTATGTAAAAGAGGCATAATTAACTGCATTATCGGCAAAAGTTCGATTCCAAGTGAATTAGCAGTCTGTCCAAAACTAAAGTAAGTTCCTTCTTTCGCTAGATGACTTACCAATCCATGACCAATAATTCCCTTTAGACCAACGCGCTCCATTTCCTGCAACTCCTGCAACGTAGCGAAGGAGGAAGGGTTTTGACGATTCAGCAAGAATGGTTGTCTGTTTTGAAGCCACCACCTTAAGCATCCACGATCTTTCCATTCGAATTGCATAAGAAAGGAAGTGATATCGACTGCCGAGTATCCGATAGGTAGCCAGTGCGTTGCTTTGACCTGTCCAGCAATCACTTCACCTCTAACACAGAACGCTCTGTCGCATTGAAACAAGGGCAAAAGGCTTTGTTCTAGCCACAAAGGAAATTGAGCAGGCTGTGGTGGTGGTGCTGTAAGTAGGCGTACTAAATTGTGGTAAACAGCTACATTCGACGTCATTACCGCTCCCTTAAACTCTCCTGCCCATACTCTATCAATGGACTCAGGAAATATTCCGCCACGCGCCGTTTGCCGGTTTTGACTTCTACTGTGACAGCCATCCCTGGTGAGAGATTGACCCACTTGTTCTCCACCTTGATCTTGCTCTGGCCGATCTTGATGCGGGCCGGGAAGATCAGGCCTTGTTTCTTGTCCTGTGCCGCGTCATTCGACACCTTGGTGACGGTGCCGGTGAGATAGCCGTAGCGGGTGTAAGGGAAGGTTTCGATCTTGACGATGGCTTCCTGACCCACATTCACAAAACCGATGTCCTTGTTGTCGATACTGGCGTCCACTTCCAGCGTGTCGTCCGGTACGATTTCCATCAGTGATTGAGCTTGCTGTGCCACGCCACCGATAGTGTGGACAGCAAGCTGCTGAACAGTGCCGTCAACCGGTGCCACCAGCTTCATGCGTTGCTGGCGCTGTTTGGCCTTGGTTTCTTCGCTTTGGTATTGCGGCAATTGCTGTTGTGCCTGGTTGAGGGCGTCCAGTTGTTCACGGCGGAATTGCGAAGTGGTGGCATCGACAGTGCGACGCTGTTCTTCTATGCCTGCCTGTAATTCACGGGCATGGCTTTGCTGTGCGGCCAGGTCTTGCTCTTGTTCGATACGGGTTTGCTCTTTCTGCAGGTAGTCCTGGCGAGAGACGTAGTTGTCTTTCAGCAGATTGCGATAGGAATCTGCCGATTGGCGTGCAAGGGGGGCGGTCTGTTTCAGCTTGTTGATTTGCTGGCGTGTACTGTCCAGCTCGGCTAGCCGCTTATCCAGCTCGGCTTGTTGAGTGGCCAGCTTGTCGCGGTATTCGTGGTATTGCCCCTCGGCAAAACGCTGTACCTCTTGTTGCCGTTCTACGGGGAGGCCAGGAATGGCAGCAACGTGGGGTTCTTGATGGCTTTGTTGGGCAGTGAGCAGGGCCTGGGTACGGGCAATGGTGACGGCAGCTTCCTGTCGGGCAGCCTGGCTCTTGCTGGCATCGGCACCGGCCTGAGTGGTGTCCAGTTCGATGAGTGTTTGCCCCGCCTTCACGCGTTGGCCGTTCTCCACCAGAATCGCGCGAACCGTTCCGGTATCCAGTGGCTGAACCACCTTGACCTGCGCGTTGGGAATCAGCTTGCCTTTGGCTGTCGCCACCACATCCAGCTTGCCAAAGATCGCCCATAGCGTGGCAAGGAGTGCGAACAGAACGACCAGTCGCATTCCCCATTTGGGTGCTGGGTGCACTGGTGTTTCTGCCAATTCCAGATGCGCTGGCAGGAAGGCAAGTTCGTGGCCTAACTTGGGCGGGGCGTCCAGTTGGTGGCGGATGTCCCAGGCAGCTTTAAAAATGGTGCCGTAGCGCGTCAGCAGGTCTTTGAGGGCTTGCAGGTGGTGTTTCATGATTTCCCTCACGCCGTTTGCAGTTCAACCAGGCGGGCGTAATAGCCGCCATGGCGGAGCAGGTCATCATGCGGTCCACTTTCTACAATCTCTCCCTTATCCATGGCGATGATCCGGTTGGCATTGCGAACGGCAGACAAGCGATGGGCAATGATGATGACGGTGCGGCCCTGGCAGATGCTGCGCATATTGTTCTGGATGATGCGTTCGGATTCGTAATCGAGCGCACTGGTGGCTTCATCAAAGATCAGAATGCGCGGATTGCTGATCAGCGCACGGGCGATGGCCACGCGCTGGCGTTGACCGCCAGACAGACCGCTTCCATGTTCACCCACCTTGGTGTCATAGCCTTCCGGCAACTCTGCAATGAAGTCATGGGCACCGGCCATCTTGGCTGCGTGGATGACAGCCTCCAGGGGCATGCCGGGATCGGATAGGGCGATGTTGTCGCGGATCGAGCGGTTGAACAGCAGGTTTTCTTGCAGCACGACACCGACCTGGCGACGTAGCCATGCGGGATCGGCCAGGGCCAGGTCTATGCCATCAATACGGACGCGGCCGTTCTCAGGCACATAGAGCCGCTGTAGCAGTTTGGTGAGGGTGCTCTTGCCAGAGCCAGAGCGGCCGACAATGCCGATGACTTCACCGGGACGGATGTGCAGATTGATGCCTTTGAGCACCTGCGGGCCATCCGGGGTGTAACGGAAGCGAATGTCTTCGAAAGCGACATCCCCCTGTACCTGAGGCAGAGCCTGCCGGCTTTGGGGAATCTCGGTGCGCGTATTGAGGATGTCACCCAGGCGCTGCATGGAAATGCCCACTTGCTGGAAGTCCTGCCACAGCTGGGCCAAGCGCAAGACGGGAGCAGCTACTCGACCCGCCAACATATTGAAGGCTACTAGTTGGCCAACTGTCATATGGCCGTCGATCACCAGATTGGCCCCCAGCCACAAGGTGGCTACGGTCACCAGCTTGCCGATCAGCTGGATACCCTGCTGGCCGATATTAGCCAGATTGCTGACCCGGAAACCGGCACTCACATAGCTGGCCAGTTGCTGGTCCCATTTGCGGGTGAACTGCGGTTCGACGGCCATTGCCTTGACGGTTTCAATCCCGGAGACGGTTTCGACCAGGAAGGATTGATTGTCGGCACCACGGGCGAACTTCTCATCCAGTCGTACCCGTAGTGGGGGAACCAGAAAGGCAGAGATGGCGGCATAGCAGGGAAGGGAGAGGGCAACAATGACGGTGAGCTTGACGCTGTAGAAGCACATGACTGCCAGAAACACGATGGAGAACAGCACATCGATGACTGCGGTCAGGGCTTGGCCAGTCAGGAAATTGCGGATGTTCTCCAGCTCCCGGACCCGTGCCACCGTATCACCCACCCGGCGTGCGCCAAAGTACGGAAGCGGCAAGGTTAGCAGATGGCGGAACAGCCGTGCCCCCAGTTCGACATCAATGCGGTTGGTGGTATGAGAGAACACATAGCTGCGCAAGCCGGTCAGGAGTACCTCGAATACCGAGCACACCAGTAAGGCGGTGCAAATCACATCCAGCGTGGTAAAGCCACGATGCACCAATACCTTGTCCATCACCACCTGAAAGAACAAGGGCGTCACCAAACCGAATAGCTGCAGCACTAGCGATACGCCAAACACTTCCAGCAATAACTTGCGGTATTTGACGACAGCCGGGATGAACCAGGAGAAGTCGAACTTGGCCAGTTCACCGGCCAGCGACGCGCGGGAGGTAAACAGAATGGCACGCCCATGCCAGCGTGCTTGCAGCTCGTCCAGGCTGACCATGCGCGGATTTTGCTCGGCGGGATCATGAATCAGGAAGCGCTGGCCATCGGTCTTGGCCAGCACAAAGTGACGGCCATCTTCAGCTAATGCCAGGCAGGGGAGTGCAGTGTGAGTCAGTCGATCAAAGGAGAGGGAAACTGCGCGGGCTTTCAAACCCAGCTGCTTGGCTGAGAGCAGCAAATCTGATTCTGAGAACTGTTCGGATGCCAAGCCAGACTGGTGGCGAAGCTGGGCCTCGTCGGCCGCGAGGGAGTGAAAACGCGCAATCATGACCAGGGCAGTTAACCCCGGATCCAGCGCTACCGCCTGTGTCGTCAAAGTAAACCACCCAAATTTTGCGTGGCTTCTGTTCTCTAACGTCTCCGAAGCCTACGCACGATCGATTGTAAAAAACAGTTTTCGCAATTTAACCGGGATTAACAGTACAATGCAATATGACGTATGGAACTTTCATCATTTTGCATGGTCGCCTTACGTTTATTCGGATGGAATTTACATAAATTAACAATTTAGCGTGGATTAGAATTTCTCGTGCGCGTGCTCTTCATTCATCAGAATTTCCCAGGGCAGTTTCAGGGCTTACTTCCCTATTACCACGGCAGAACAGATGTTGAGGTGATCGGTATTGGCGAACGCCGCTGGGTGAAAGATAAGTTGGCACGGCTTCCGAGAGGTTTCAAAGTCGGAGTCTACGACTTTGAAACTAACGCCAAGAGTGAAGCGCATCCCTACCTGACTTCAACCTCGACAGCAGTGTTGCGTGGACAGGCTGTTGTCAAAACCTTGTTAAATCTTAAGCATCAAGGGTTCTCCCCTGATATTGTCTATGCCCATCCTGGCTGGGGAGAGTCGCTGTTTGTGAAGGATGTCTTTCCAGACTGCCGTTTGGTGCATTTCTGCGAATTCTTCTACCGGTCGAAAGGACAGGATGTTGGTTTCGATCCGGAATACCCCAGCCATTTTGATGAAGCATTGCACCTGCGCATCCGCAATGCTCCCCATCTACTGAGCCTTGATGTAATGGACCTGGGCATTAGTCCCACCCAGTGGCAGCGCAGCTGTTTCCCCAAGCCTTACCAGTCCAATATCGCAGTTGTGCATGATGGTATCGATACAGATCATGTTCGCCCCAACCCTGAGGCAAGCTTCACGCTACCCAACGGTCGCCAACTGACCCGGCGTGATGAAGTCATTACCTTTGTGAATCGCAATCTGGAGCCCAGCCGTGGCTTCCACACCTTCATGCGGGCATTGCCTGCCTTGTTGCAACAACGGCCACAGGCACAGATCATCATCATCGGTGGTGATGAAGTGTCTTATGGCAGCCCATCTCGCTTTGGTTCGTATCGTGCGCAAATGCTGGACGAGTTGGGAGAGAAGCTTGATCAGTCCCGCATTCACTTTTTGGGCAAAGTCTCTTACGGTCACTATCTGCAAGCGCTGCAGGTTTCTACCGCTCATGTCTATCTGACTTATCCCTTCGTTCTGTCCTGGTCCATGCTGGAGGCCATGGCTGCCGGATGTCTGGTGATCGGTTCGCGGACAGCACCGGTCGTGGAAGTCATTGAGGATGGTCAGAACGGTTTGCTGGTGGATTTTTTCTCACCCGATGACATCGTGCAGCGCATTATTGAAGTCTGCGCTCACCCCGATCAGATGGCTGCACTACGCCATGCTGCTCGGCAAACCATTCTGGAACGCTACGACCTGCAGCGGATCTGCCTGCCCAAGCAAGTTGCCCTGCTGGAACAAGTCACCGCCCATACGGCCAACACCGTGCTCACCACTGCTGTTTGACACCGAATCATGTCTACCTTGAAGCTGCCCATCTCTCCAAAGCCGTGGAATATCACGACGACTTGTGGCCTTGTGCTGTTGCTGACCAGTCTGACAAGCCCCTGCTTGGCATGGGATCCGTACCCGGCGGATCCTTTCAAAGTGATGAACACAGGTGCTCGTCTCCCCTCAGAAATCAGCCATAACAGTGTGAATGATCCCTGCGCGCTGGCAGCACCCAGCGCAGTGGTTCAACTCGCAGAGGCGGTCGAGCAGGCCTTGTGCCATCACCCGCAGACACGTGAAGCATGGGCCAATATTCGGGCGCAAGCAGCGCAAGTCGGCGTAGCGACTGCAGCGTATCTGCCAACCGTGAATGCTTCCGTGCTGGGGGTAAGAGATCATGCCACATTGCAAACACCAGTCTTTCCAACCTTGAGTACGGATCACGCCAGTACTTACCAGACCGAAACCATTACCTTGAACTGGCTGTTGTATGACTTTGGTGCGCGCTCTGCTTCACTGCAATACGCCAAGCAGATGCTGGCCGCTGCACAGGCCAATTACGACAATGCGCTACAAAAGGTCTTTGCCAATACGACCAAGGACTACTATGCAGCCGCTGCTGCACAGGATGCGGTCATCGCTGCACGTGAAAACGAGCAGACCGCCAAGCAGAGCCTGAAAGTTGCCTCCGCCCGGATGACGGGGGGTGTCGCCGCGGTGAGTGACCAACTTCAAGCGCAGACCGCCTATTCACAATCGGTGATCGCCCGAGTGAAGGCTGAAGGCACACTACATAACACCTTGGGGGTGCTTGCCCTCGATATGGGGCAACCTGTTTCGCAAGTCACCGGGGTTGCACATGTGGATGCCGAGACCACCGAGATCCACTCGGTCACGCAATCCATTCAAGAACTACTGAGACAAGCTGAGCAACAACACCCTAGCTTACGTTCAGCACGCGCCCAACGGGATGCCGCCATTGCCAAGGCAGAGCAAGTGCGTGCGCAAGGTCGCCCCACTATCAGCCTGACAGCACGTGCCAACCGGAGTACTCAGCCAGAAAGTCTGGGTACTGGCCTGCCTACAACGCCGGCCCATTCCCAGGACCGTTATCTGGGCATTCAGCTGGATATCCCGATTTTTGAGGGATTTGGTAGGACGTATCAGATTCGTAATGCAGAAGCCCAAGTCGAAGTGCAGGAAGCGACACTCGCGGATGCCGAACAACAGGTGGCCAAGGATGTCTGGACTAGCTACCAGGACTTGAAGACCAGTGAAGAGAATGTACGCGCAACGCGTGATTTGCTGGAGAGTGCCCAGGCTGCGTTCAATGCTGGCAAGAAGCGCTACCAAACCGGAGTGGCAGATATTCTGGAGTTATTGAATGTGCAGACTGCCTTGGCAAATGCACGTCAGCAGCGCATTCAGGCCATTGCTGATTGGCATACCGCGGGGTATCAGTTGGCAAGTGCATTGGGGAGATTGCAGTCTATTCAATGAAAATAAGCTGGGCATATGCGGCCAGCTACCATGCAGGCCATTCCTAGCCTCTTGCTGAGCAGAATCTGGCCCAGTAATTATCAGGTTTGTGGCCTCATGAACGCAGAAAGGCGGTAGACGCTGCTGCTACGATTTCCAGTCCTGCCAGCGTGCTTTAGACTTTTTGTAGGCTTTCATAGTATTTCAACTCATTCAGCAACTCGGGCCAGTGGGCGAATTTCTCTCTTGCTTGGCTTTTTGGGCAAGCTGAAGCAAATCCAGATAAGTTGCCAACGACCTCTGTACCGCCTCAGCTACCAGCGCAGTGATGCCATCATAAACTCCGGTCAGACACGCTTCGTCCAGCGCATCGTAGTAGGCCACCTTCTCCTCCTGTCGGATCACTGCAGGCGGATAGCCTGCTTTCATCAGATCGAAGTTCATCAGCAAGCGACCCGTTCGACCATTACCATCAACGAACGGATGGATATTCACAAACCGGGCATGTAGTTCGGCAGCACGCTCAATTGGATGCTTTTGCCCTGTCTGTCCATACCAAGTGATGAGCTGATGCATTTTTTCGCCAAGCTGCAGGAAGTCAGGTTGGGTTGTGCTTGTGCCAGAGATCACCAGGTTCTCGCTGCGGTAGAATCCTGCTTGGCCGCTATCAATCTCTTTCAAAACCAGACCATGGATGTTCTTGATTTGCCACTCAGTCAGAGGCTCCTGCTTGGCCACGATCTCTTCGACGTACAAGACTGCAGCGTGGTGATTGATTGCCTCAAAGTGCTCACCTAGCGACTTGCCTCCAACCGTGATGCCCTCTAGCACCACCTTGGTTTCACGCAGGGTGAGCGAATTTCCCTCAATAGCGTTGGAATGGTAGGTCCACTCCAGCGTCAGCTTGTCGCGGAGGGAAGCGGCAGTGTGAAACGGCAGCGGGCGTGCAGTATCCAGCTTGGCTTTCGCAGCATCCACGGCTTGCAGTTTTGCATTCAGTTCGGGAAACATTATCTTGAGCCTTGTACCGAGCGCCTGTCCTGCCACGCATCCAGCCCCTTAACAAAGCTGACTTATGTCATAGAACATAAGTTATGTTCCGCAACATAAGTCTACATAAGTTCATCACCACAGAAAGTCCCTGACTGCAGCCAACTACCATCCGGGCCTTTCCTGTGCTGCTTGCAGTGCCGCATCAAGCCCAGTCATCAGCAAGTTTGTGACCTGATGCGCGAAAAAAACCCGATTGCGACGCTGCTGGGAAACCGGTCGCAAAACTCCATGCTCTACCAGTCGTTGAATCGCGTTATTTGCCGCCGGAAATGACACATTAAGTTGCTCAGCCAAATCATTGACCGTTACATAGGGACTGCCTAGCAATCTGTCGAGAATACGGGGTACTACGGAATCACTGCGCACCCGGATGTTACTCGCCCACTCTGCGCGCAATCGCATGCAATTTTGAACCAGTTGCCTTGTGTGCCGACATGAGGCAATGACGCATTCAAGATAAAGGGTTAGCCAAGGTTGCCAGTTGAGCCGCATTTGTACATCCAGCAAGGCTGCATAGTAGTCATCTCGACGTAGCTTGAGGAAGGAGGCCAAGTGGATCGGTACTTCATGTTCGGCAGCAAACATCAATGGCAACAACAAGCGTCCAACGCGACCATTACCATCAAGAAACGGATGGATAGCTTCAAACTGAACATGCGCAACGGCTGTTCTCAGGAAAATTGACGGTTCTCTGTCATCAAAATCCCATTGCAAGAAGCGCTGCAGATTTTCCAACAATCCCGGTAGCATTGCGGCAGGAGGAGGCACATACCTTGCATCCGTGAAGTTGCGGCCAATGAAATTCTGCCGATCTCGGATCACCCCCGGCGTCGCATCTGGCTGGCTATCCATCAACCTTGCATGGATTCCGGTGATCAGATCTAGGGTAAGGCCTTCACGTTCTCTGGCCTCAACCTCCTGCAGACCCCAGTGAAATGCTGTGACGTAGGCTAAAGTGACTTCTGAATCATTCACCGCTTCAGACTCGGAGTGCCTATCGATTTCGTACAGCTCCAGGTCGTCATACCCAGTACTGGTTCCTTCAATCTGGCTGCTGTCCACAGCCTCGCGTCTATTCAGCATACGGAGCAGCAAACCCACATGAGGGTACTGGCCCAGCTCGGCTTGTAGCTGATCATGCTCAAAACGTGCCTGGGTGAACAGCGCTTCACAGCCCGAAATATCGACAGACTGAGGGAGGAGGACGGGTACAACTGCAAACACACCACCACGACCTGGAACAGGTTCTGCGGTAGCGCGAAGAGTCGGGTGAAGGTCGGATACACGCATTGGTAACCTTTAATAACAAATTTCTTATTAAAGCTTAGCACGATTATCGTTTAATAAAAAATTTGTTGTTAAAGCTTAATGCGACGAAAAAAGCAACTCCGACCGTGTTGAACTACACAGCCACTGCTTCTTGATACCAGTTGGTAGTCTAACCGCTGCGCCTGGCCAGCTCTCTAGCCAGCAACGTTTGCACCTTGAGGTCAGAAAGACCAGTCCTGCTATCCGTCTGAATCAGATTGGGTCTATCACTATCCTCCCATCCTGTCGGCTGGTCATCTAGTGCAAGCCAATTTTGCAATCCAGCCCGGACAACATAGCGACGGATTTGCTGGTACCGCGTCGCATCATCCCACCACGTTACCCTACCTCCAGGATTCATCTCCGTTGGTAATGACATCCTCGAATGCCAGGTCGAACCGATCACTTTCGCAGCAAGCTGATCAGGTAACCAGGCTTTTGCCCTCGAAAAGCGCAGAACTCTGGCCCAACTGGTGCTCAAGACAATTTGTACATTCGGATAGTCAACCAGCAAGTCCACGAGCACTGGAGCCCACATGAATAGTTCACCTTCTGCTCTCAGTACTGGGCGTCCCTTCTCAAGGTATACGGCATCTGGATGGAGCACACCGTCATAGTCAAGAAATATGATCATCGTCTAGTCCTGGCAAGAAGAACCATGACTCGTTGTTCTGAAACCACCGCTATTTCTCTCATCAGAGATATATTGTTCCACGAGCACATAGTTATTGACCCACTCAATCTGATCCCGAGAGAGAAGAAAAACGAAAACTGTAAAGGTCTATGCCCGAGATCACCAGGCATGATGGATGCAATTGAGACGAACCTCTTGCAACATCATCTCAAGAAGAAACCACAGGATGAGCACAGATGTCATTACATCGGACACCGAATCTACACAACACGTCAAGTGGAGAAATCAGCCCACAATCCATGAAAAAACTAGCTGATTTACTTTCACCATTAACTTACGAGAACAATTCAACCAAAAAAATCATCACATAGAATGAAGAATATGCACATTTCAATATCAACAATATGAATCAACCAACTTCCATCGTAATCACTAAGCACCAATTAAATACGCCTCTCTTATCGTAATAAATTTCTTAAACCAATTATACTTTTTTTCTACATAACCAATCCATTGCAATTTGGTCGGTGGCCCTTCACCCCACACAGGAAAGATGGGAAGATCAAACTGAAAGACAATCTTGAAAAACTCCCTACGCGGCGAAATTCTATTTTTATTCAGCAAATATGCGTCTGCACTCTCTTCATTTTTCATCTTCTTCATGGAATATTCAATAATATCTAAGCTAGTATAAAAAAGGTTATAGTCCAACAGACACATGCTATCCCGCCAGGCAATCAAGTTGAACACCCTCATTATAAACAAATCAAAAAATTCTTTATCAAGCCCCCTTGTTCTAAAGGAAATACCGACAACCAACATACTTCTGTATATCGCCTCAGCGATATCACATATCGCGAAGTAATTCTCAACTTGATAGTAATACACCCAGATCAAAACCAATCCAGCAAGCCCATCCATACTCCCCATATGTACCAGCGATCTACTTATCCTGACCCAGGGCCTCTGCCTTGTCTGATTTACTTCAGCATGCCACCAGCGCTCAATATTTACTCTTAAACTATCTCCCGCCTTCTCAGTAAATTTCTTCAACCGTGTATGATTTATTTTCTCAAGCAACAGAATATCCCATAAAACATTATATAGTTCCGATGAAAAATTACTCTCAGCTGGTCCATTCAGTTGTTGTATCCATACATCAAATCTTCTGACCGATGACTTTCTCGGCAGGCTCCTTCCCTCCCTATATCTTCTCCATGAATTTGATATACACAACACATCTGACTCCCTGTGTAGGGCTGGCCTATTGAATTTGCGCTCGATTTCCCATGGAGAGTTGGCATGCAGTACTTGGCGAAGCCCTTCATACCAGAACCTCACTCTTAGCTCCTTAACACATCTCTTTGCGTCATTAATTTTCACAATTCATCCCGGCTGATTTATTTAAAATGACTTAATATTATCTCTAATTCGTTGAATGAATTATGATTTCTCAAGGAATCGTGTCTTCTCCCTCAGAATTTGTACACTATTACAGTAGCTTTATATTGGCGTACTCTTTCTAAGATCTAGACGGCAGGGACGTAACGTGGCGCAACAAGCAGATATAGAGCGTTTGACTGGCGAGCTTAGGGATAGCCTGACCAAGTTGTATGGCCCCTTACTTCCCAGCCGAGAGCTCTGGAAAATTTTTGGTTACGCATCTCCAGCTGCGTACCGCCAAGCACGCGCTCGGAAGTCGCTGCCGGTCGGTGAGTTCGAGATCGAGGGGCGGCGAGGCTACTTCGCGCTCACATACGACGTGGCTCAATGGCTCGCGAAGCAAAGCAGTCAGAAAGTTTCGGCATTGCCAGCAGAGAATCCTGAAGCCGGCATGGATACAGATTGAAGACCGGCAATACCGGTGGAGGCTTGGATGTCCCGCCGATGTGTTGACGGGTCAAACGCACCCCAAGAATGAAGGAGAAGCAGAAATGTAAAAAAGGCTAGCCATGTGGCTAGCCCGTTGATGCAAAAGCCGAAACCTTTGCCCTAGACAAGCTCAGTATCGTCTCGCGCATCTTAGCGGTCAAGCCACATTCCCCCATTTCAAGCCAAAAACGGTCAGCAAGCTGCTGAACGGCGGCTTCGCTCGTTCTGCGATTGGCTCTTTCCATACTGATGCGTGGTAGCGCAGGGAGAAGTCTTGCCAGCGCTACCAGGAGAATGCGATGCGAGTACGTAAAGTCGTTACCCGTAGGGGTAGGCACATCCGTGGCTATTTCCCCTCGAAAAAGCTCAACCGGATGGTGGCCTGGGAGTCACTACTGGAAAAAGATGCACTGCTCTTGATGGAACTCTCCCCTGGGGTGCTCTCGTACCAAGAACAGCCAGAAGAAATTTCTTACTGGGATGGGCAGGCAATGTGCAGCTACGTCCCGGACCTGCGGGTTAACCTGTGCAGCGAGATTTCCTTACTCATTGAAGTCAAACCGTCTGCCGAGCTCGAACGTCCCGTAGTGAAAGCCAAGTACCAACGAATAGCACAGCACCTGCAGGAACGGAGGGAGCACTTCCTGATACTGACTGAACAGGAAATACGGCAAGAGCCCTTGTTCCGCAATCTTAGTCAACTACTGTATTGGTACAACCACGCTCCCGAAAACTTACCCTCAGCCAAGGAAGTTGCAGCGAAACTGAAGGGACGCGACCACACTTGTATCCAGGAGTGCCTGGAGATTTTCGGTCCAGGTGTGACCTATTCCATGATTGCAAAAGGTTTGCTTGTCCCTGACATGTCGCTGGTGCTCACGCCGGCATCCTCTGTGCAACTACCTGTAGGAGGACAGCATGCAGCAATTTACTTTTAAACGTGGGCTTCGCTTCATTGCAGGACAGACCCGCTGGGAGTTGGATCGACGACTCGCCAGCAGCAAGTTGCAGCTATGTTCCGAAGACGGCGAGGTCTTGAATCTGACATATGCCGAGCTCTTGCAACGCTGGCAATCGCAAGAGTGGCTGATTGATGAGTCGTCGCTGGCAAATCTCGGGAATGCGATCTATGTGGTAACTCCACGTGATCTCTCTACCTATCCGTCCAAAATCCAGGAGATTGCCAAACGTCGTCTGCTCTATCTACAGAAGTTGAGTCCAGAAAAGGTAGCCTATAACTCGACAGTTTGGGGCGAGCGCATTCGTGAAATTGCTGAAGAGATCGGCGATGCCACCCCCCCATGCCCGTCGACCGTTTCTGCCTGGTGGCGGCGTTACCGGCAAACGCGGTCCATTCTGAAGCTGATCCCATGGAATCGCTCAGCTTCGATCCACCAGCACAAGCCAAGTTACGCCATCTTTGAAGAGGTCATCGCCGAGGTTTACCTGACAGATAACAAGCTGCCCAAGCTCTCTGTTTATGAACGGATTAAAGCGCGCGTCCAGGCCATCAATCAGGTGCTGCCCACACATGAACAAATGAAATGTCCGGGGCGCACCACGGTTTATCGCTGGCTGGGTGAGCTTCAACAAGACCTCGTTGATCTGGCTCGGGAAGGGGCCGAAGCCACACGCATGAAGTACCGGGCCGCCATTGGCATGGTCAAGACTCAAGCCATTCTGGAGCGCATCGAGATCGACCATACGCCGCTGGATATCATCATCATCGACCTGGTAACAGGCCTGGCGCTGGGACGACCGTGGATTACTCTGGCGATTGACCACCACTCTCGCATGATCGTCGGCTTTTACATCAGCATCGGTGCGCCATCTGCCAACTCGCTCTTACAATGCCTGAGGCGTGCCATCCTGCCGAAAGAGGATCTCCTCGCCCAATTTCCGGACATCAAGAATTGCTGGCCAGCCTACGGTATCCCGCTGCTAGTTGCGGTAGACAATGGCGCGGACCTTCACAGCACCGGGTTTGAGCAAGGCTGCTTGGAGTTGAGTATTGTGGTGCTGTTCTGCGGTTCGAAAATCTCATATCAGAAAGGGGGGATCGAACGCTTCATTCGTACGATGAGCGCAGGCCACATTCACACCCTGCCAGGGACAACGTTCTCCAATCCAGAACAGCGCGGCGACTACCCCTCTGAGAAACAGGCCTGCCTGGATATGCAGACTTTGACTCACTTGATCACCAAGTGGATTGTCGATGTTTACAACGTCACGCCACACCGGGGGATCCGCGGCCGGCCATTGGATCGATGGCAAGAGTCGGCCCAAACCACGCCGATTGCTTTGCCGGTCAACCCGCAGCAACTGGAGCTGATTGCCGGCATCCCTGCACAGCGCACCCTGTTCCATTACGGCGTGGAGTTCGAAGGGCTGCATTACAACGACCAGATCGTGCAGCTGATTCGCCGTCGTACCGGCAAGAACATCTCCGTGGATATCAAGTACTACGAGGACGATGTTGGCCACATCCATGTCCTGGATCCGGACAGCAAGGTGTACCTCCGAGTGCCGGCACGGGATATGGAGTACGCAGCGGGTCTAACCAGGGAAATGCACCGTACTATCCGCGCCCATGCGCGCAAAAAGTTTGGCGACCAGTGCAATGCACCTGAGTTGCTGGAGGCTAAGCGCGAAATCCAAGAGATAGCGCAAGCTGCTTTACAGCACAAAAAGATGGGCTACCGGAAGTCCGGGGCGCGTCAGCACAACTTGAACAGTGAGGCGGTTCTAGCCAACCAGGATCCGCTGGCGGAAGCCCGTAAGTCCACCAAACAGAAGAAGGTTGCCCCTCCGGTAGACCTGCCGGACGGCTTGGGAGACGACCTGCCAGAGTTTTCGGTCTCCACAAAGAAAGGGGGTGTCTGATGGATCCCCTGCTCATGATGAAGAAGTTTGTTCCGGCGGCCAGCTTCACCTCGGACAAGGTGCTGGGCTACAAGCTGCTGCTGGAACCGATTTGCCACCAACGATTCCGCAATGCACTGTTCCTGATCGCCGAATTGCATCACCGCCGGCGTACCCATGGTGTGGGTGGCGGTGTGCTGCTAATCGGTCCATCCGGTGCCGGTAAAAGTACCATCCTGCAGGCGTATGAAGCCGAGTATCCACGCAGCTTCGGGGCTCAGCGAACGCAAATCCCAGTCCTGGTTACGCGGGTGCCATCCTCGCCAACTGTGCGAAGCTTGGCCGGCGCCATTCTTGAAGCGATGGGTGACCGGAAGTCACACCGAGGTACGGCGCCAGAAAAGACGACCCGGCTCGTGGAGTTCATCAAGCACTGTGGGGTGGAGATGCTGCTGCTCGATGAGTTTCAGCACCTGTTCTATACCCCGAGCGTGACCGCATTTCGCGATGTCACCGACTGGCTTAAAAACCTGCTGGAAAGCACGGGGTTGGGCATGGTCGGGTGTGGATTACCTGCTGCCGAGCTGGTGATTCGCAGTAATGAGCAGCTGTCGCGTCGCTTCTCGCAGTGCATCCAGATGGATCCATTCTCCTTGGAGGATGAGGCCGATTTCATCGAGTACCGCGGTTTGCTCAAAGGCATTGCCGCATGCCTGCCGATGGAAAGCGAGATACCCCTGTACGAGGCCAACCTGGCCAGGCGCATTCACACGGCCAGCTTTGGGCTGCTCGACTACACCATCAAGCTGCTGGAGGGAGCGGTATCGGCGGCCAACCTGGCAGGGCTGAGTACCCTGTCGCTTGATGTGCTGGCTGCCGGTTTCCGTGAGCGCATCTGGAAAGACGTGCCAGATATCTTGAACCCGTTCCATCCAGAGTCACCGATACGGCCGTTGACGCAACCCGGAGAGGTTTTTTACCAGCATACGCGCAAAGATCCCGTCGGCTCACCCGTCGCCGTGAAACTCGGACTACGGGCAAACAAGGGAGGGGCAAGCAATGCATGACAGTGCTACCCCACAACTACCAGTACCGACACTATTGATACGTCCTCATCCCTCGCGGACCGAGGGCCCCACTGGCTATCTGTTCAGACTGGCTGAAGCTAATTTCATGAATTTGCGCGACCTGGAGCAGATTGGTATTGCCTTCAATCCGGAAGCCCTGCAGCAACAGCAGCTGCTGCCGCATCCGCAGCTCTACCCGGAGCTACATGAGCAGGTGCGGTACGTGGCCAAGCTTCTGCAAGAGCAACCGGGTATCTGGAATCGGCAGCACGCTCGGTTTTGCCCATACTGCTTGGGGGAAGACCCGCGCTGGCGGCTTGGCTGGGAGGTTTTGCACTTTGACACCTGCCATAAGCATGGCGTGTGGTTGATCGACCAATGCTCAAGCTGTGGCGAGCGACTAACCTGGCTGCGGGATAGCCTACTGCGCTGCAACTGTGGCGCAGATCTACGCCAGGAAATACCAGAGGATGCGCCCCCTGCAGGCATTCTGCTCGGCGAGGTACTAGAGCAGATACTGTTCAGACAGGACATCCGCTACCAGCATGGCTACCCGTTCCAAGGGATGACGATAGCCCAAGTGCAATCCCTGATCCGGTACCTGGGGGTGTATCTGGATCCGGCGGCTAGTCAGAAGCCGCTCAAGATCGCCAACTCTGGCGCGATGGCCGTTTCCTGGACCATGTCGTCACTGGCGGCAGAGATGCTGGTCTTTTGGCCTGAGAAGTTCCATCAGGCCCTCGACGTGCTGCAAAACACCGGGGGTGAGGCCAGGATCAGTCTGAAGGCTGTGTTCAAGGATGCGTACCAGTACCTATATAAAGGAGGTTTGCGCGGGGGAATCTACGGTCCGGTGCGGGAAGCCTTTGAACAGTGGGTCACCCACAACTGGAAAGGTGCGCTTGCCAAGCGAAACCGGCGTCTGACCGACACCGTACTCGAAAACGTGCAGTGGATTCCGGGCAAGGCAGCAGCAGATCGGCTGGGTATTTCGATGGCCAGGCTGCGGTATCTCGTCCGCTCCGGGCAGCTGGATGGTCAAGAGACGATCAGCGCCAAGGGCCGGCGCTTCCTGATGGTGAGGAAAGACCAGCTGGCACATGTCGAGGAGGAGCTGGCCGGCGAGATCACCATGGCCAAAGCCATGGAGATTCTCGGGCTGGGCAAGGTCCGGCTGCGACGGATACTGAAGCTGCTTTTTCCATCTGCCAGGCGCGTGAACGACCAGCAGCACCTGCCGTGGTGCATCTCCAGCACGGAGGTGTACCAGCTGGCAGAACTGGGTGAGGAGCTGCCACGTGTCTACTGCGTAGATGATGACGAGATCTCGCTCGCCGATGTGCTGCATTACTGGCAGTGGAACGCAGACGAGATAGTGTCGTTGGTGGAGGAGGTCAAGGCGGGGGCGCTGGTGCTGACCCGAACGCTCATTGGCAAGGCGGGTATCAGCCGCTGGGTGTTTAAGCGCAAGGATCTGATTCAGTGGCGAGCGGCCATGCAGACAGATCGGGTCAACTGGATCACGATTCCCGAGCTTGCGGAGGTGTTGGGGGTGAAACAGCAGGTTGCTTACTGGCTCACCCAGAACGACTATATTCGCTCTCACAAGCTGGGGACGAGAAAGTACCATGGCTCGCGGGTCCGGACGGTCGACGTGGACCGCTTCCTACGGCAGCACATCTTCGGTACCGAGATAGCTGACAGGATTGGTCGCTCGCCCAAAAAAGCCATGCTTATGCTGAAGGCCGTGTCGATCTATCCCCTGCGGGGAACCAGCATCGAAGCATGCCGCCAGCTGGTATATACTCGTTCTGAAGCGCTTGACCGGTTCATTGCCAAGCACAGCGTTGGTGACCTGACGAAGTGGCACGACACGGTGAACCGTCGTGAAAAAGCTTGGCAGAGGATCATCTACGAAAATGGGACGCCGGTACCTGATCCGTCCCACTTTCGACTAGAACCCCGTTGATCTGGCAATGCCCCAGATCTAAACGGAAATGGGATCCTACAAAGGGTGTATGTAGATAGACGCATAAGCTGAGAAAAAGAGGCCCATAAATTGAGAAATTTATGGGCCTCTTTCTTTGTATTGTTACTGCTTATCAGGAGATGCCTCTAGCTAGGCTTGTAATCGGCAATATTCCAATTGGACTGTCCCGCCCTCCCTGGACAGTCCAGATCAGTTGCATCGAAAAGATGGTCGCCCAATCCATTCGTAATTTTTGCTGACAAACATGGTTTTGATACTAGATTCCGCACTTTTTTCAGATACAATGCATTATACCAAATGCATGAAAGATTAGAATGAGTCGCCTTAACTGGTCCAACCCCTTCACTATTGCGGCTTTAGGTATTGCTGCCGGAGGCTTACTCTGGGGTATTGCACAATTACTACCAGCAATTGCTGCGTTCTTTGCAATTATTATAAAAGCCATTGGAGCAGCTGGCGGTTTAGCAATAGCTGTTTCATCAACAGGCTTTGCTACCGCCGGGGTGTTCGCAGCTTGGCTCCCAAATGTGGCGACTCTTGGGGTCGCCACAGCTGGCATGGGAACTACATATCTTGTTGTGGCGAAAATAGTTGAAAAGGGGAAAGAAAAGCCTTATGAGTGGCTCCTGCCAGCCTTGGGTCTTCTCGCTGTATTTTTCGTAGATTTAACCAAAGATCAATTAGTCCCAACCGGTACCGAAAGAGCCTTGTACGGACTTACAACAGCGCTATTGACAATTGGAGGCGGGTTTCTGCTTCTACAGAAGAAGCTCATTGTGCGTGCAATTGGCTTTATACTCCCATTTATTCCTGCATGCGTTGTATGCCTGCTCCTAATTCAGGAAAATCATGTATCAGCCGCTCTGTCTGACTTCATAGCCTCTGGTAGTGTTGGGGCTATAGGTCTCATCGGCGTTTTTGTGCTCGGTGCATTGATCGCTATTCTTGGTGTGGTCATTCCATCCAATAACGAAGAATAAGGTATCCAAGGAAAATCTGAACAAGCCTTCATTTTACTGAGCCAGAGCACATCCGGGGCTTGTCCGAATTTCTACGTAAACGGGGTTTGGGTTACGCCTGTGGAGTGTGCTCCACGAACTGAATGGTAAACCTACCACGACAGAGAGGGGGCCCTGCGGGATATCTTCGATTACATCGAGATGTTCTACAACCCGAAACGCCGGCATGGTTCCGCAAACGGGCTATCTCCGGTAGAGTTTGAGAAGCAATATTTCCAACGGCTCAAGAGTGCCTAGAAAAGCCGAGGCGATTCACGCAATGCCAAAGAAAGTGAAAACCATGTCAGGTTAGTGAACAATGCTGACACAGATAATGAAAAATCCACCGGAGGGCTTAGGTGGATTTTTCACTCTGGCATGGGCCAGCTGAGCCAGCTGAGCCAGCTGAGAACTTTATACTGGTTCAGAGCGATTCCATTACTAAATTTACGTTGACGGAGAGGTGCGTGCAGCCTCTGCCGCGATATGTCCAGCAAATGCCGTGACAAAATTTCCGAGCCCCGAGAGTGTTGACAATTCCGTATAGCTGCCTGTGTTCACTGCGCTCTGAGGCGTAGCCAGCAGGGCAGCGGCTGAGTAGAGCTGTTCACGGACCAGTTTTTGGCAGAGCAAGTCATATCGCCTGAGGTACGAAGCGCCCCGGAACTCCGGAAACACTGGAAAATGTGGCTCTTCATTTCGTACGGGAGCTTGCGACCCAGGCGCATCTTCAACGACCATCAACCAACCAAGAAAAGGCCGTGGTTCGTTACCCAGCGCCCCGTCGCGATAGGCGGTCCAGAGGCAATGAGCAGTGCCAATTGCCTCCTCGGTCCGGTTGTTGTAGTTATTGCCGAAACTACCTACCTGCGATTTGAATTCAATTGCAGCCACAAGGCGATGGCCGTTCACAACCAATAGATCCCACTGTTTGGTCGGTCTAAAGAAACCTGGCAATACAACCAGACCTTTATTGACGTGAACGTTGGCGTGATGAAGTCCGTTTGCTACGACCAGGTTGCGCATCAACGCAATAAAACCATCAAGGTTCTTACCTGCTGTTACTGCGCCTCGTGTGCCAGCATCGACATGACCAGATTCGACTTGGTTTCTCAAAGCAGCTTCGCGATTTCCCCAGAATACCATGATTGCTTCTTTAGCGTGTTCTTGATAATTCGCTAGGTCTAGTGCCATATTATCTTCCCCCTTTAATAGTTACTTGTTCTTGTGGCGATATTTTGTAAAGTTCGAACACCGCTTCATCACAAGAAGCTAAGTCAAGTGCCTTTGCTGCTCTGACTAGCCTTACTCGCAACTGATGCGGCACATCATCCCAACAAGGTAACCTAATCCGTCGAAGATACTGGGCTTGAAAACGGAGGAAGCCCCCCCTCATCTTGGTCGAATAGGTTTCGATAAAGAACCGAGTAAGGCTGGACAGCAGAACAGCTTGCAGTGCGTGTAGATCCCAATAGTCGGATACAATGTAATAAAGGTTATGATGCGGATATAGATTACCTTCTTCGTATACGACCTGTGCATCACCTTTGATATCAGGTATCAACAGCTTTGGCCGATTTGCAAGTACAGGTGTAATGCGGTCGATAGTTCGATACCAACGCGATGGATCTTTTTTCGCGACATGCCTTCCTGTTATGACTTTATGATTGGATTCAAGGTAGGCGCGAAGCTTAGGATAATCCTTGAGATTGACAAGCGCCCCGTCATCGGAGAAGGGATTGATGACCCCCAATCCGCGCCACTCAACATGCCCATTCCGAATATCTTTAGTCATCGCAAGTGGCAGCTTGCGACTTGGTTCGACGTTCAATTCATCCAACTTGCCGATGTAAATCTTATCCGCACCCGTCGCGACCCCAATGCCAACCTTACAACCGGTCTCTTCCAATGCAGGGAAGCACTGCTCAATGCGGCGAATGAGTTCGGTTGCTTCGGAGACCTGAAACAACCAGGGTTCATTACTATTTGTGACTGCATCAAGTTGATACACTGAAGACGGTAACGGATGCACTTCACCACGTAAGACCTTGGCCAATGAATGAAGAGCACTTTCGTCGGCTTGAGGGCGAGAAGCAACTAATGTCGGGCCGGGTTTTGCACGCGCAATAACCGTGATGGCAGGGTATGCAACCACGTCGCTTTGGAACGATGGAATATCCGTCATATCGACGTATGCCTGTAGGTGGTAGTCACGCGCAACCAAAGCACGAAGGGGGCCACCATATCTGTTCTTCATCCATCGATCTGTGCAAATAAAAGACAACTTGCCTCCTGTTTTGAGTAACTGAAGGCTTCGTTCAATAAATGGAATGTAGATGTCAGCACGATCGTAGATCGTCGCGTAGCGGAGCCGATACTCCGCAATCAGAGCGGCTGGTATTAGTTCCTGGCGCACATAGGGCGGGTTTCCGATCACGAAGTCAAACGTACAAGGTAGCCGGGTCAGCAGAAAGTCACCTTGCACAAGCCACTGTGCAACAAGCTTGTTTGCCTCGACAAGACTGACATCCCTTTCTCGGAGCAAATTAAGAACCCTTGTACGAGTCTGCTCAAAAGAATCAACGTGTAGTTCTACCGCACGAATACAGTGCTCAAGCGTAGGCTCTGCAACTCCCTTCTCACGGGCAACGTCTCTGGCCAACAGCAGACGCGAGATAGCAGCCAACAAAAACTCGCCGCCACCGAATGAAGGCTCCAGCAAAGATCGCTGATACAGGGTCTCCGATGGCAAGTAACCAACTAGGTCAAGAATAAACTCAACGATTTCTGGCCGCGTAAAGACGGCCCCACGTTCTTCAACTCCAGAGCCTATTGAGAGATCGTTAATAGCGTCGGTGACGTGGTCCATGCCTAGCAATGCAGGCTGATCGAGGAGTAATTGGGAGTAGACCATAGATTCCTTTGATGATAGTGCGCATTATCCCGGTTTGAAGGAATGTAGTCGACTCGACACCCCTCCGGTATGGAAGAGCACCTAACTTCGAAGAGTTAAAATCCAACACTCCACATCACTGAGGGTTGCTTCACCCAGCACCCTTCACAAAAAGCCCACCACGTCTGTACATGGTGGGCTTGTTCATACTTTTGCAGTCCTTGGTGGGAGCCGCTTTGGCACCGGTTTCCTGTTGTTGGTAACGCCTTTGCCATCTTGGGTGGCTGGTATGGGTTTGTCAGCCGCTTTTACGTCACATTCTTTCTCTGCCTTGCCGGACTGCGCGGGGCATTAATCCGCGAATCCATCGCCTTGCTCATTCACGCCGTGTCGTCTGGTCGGGTGTTGGCGTCCGGCTGGCTGCCTGCCTTGCTTCTGGCCCCCTTCCCGGCTGATAATCGCCCGGTGCCGTTCAATAGCGGCACCGGGATTGGCGTCCCGTTGGAATCTCGGGAACTGCGGCGTAAGCACAATGCGCTCCAGTTCTCACGCCATTGCTTTGCCCTTCGACGGCAGGCCTTGGCGGGAGTCTCCTTGGAGACGCCGGTTCCGAGATTCCGGTAACGCCAATCCTGCCATGTGCCTGCCACCCCCCGATTGGCGTCGGGAGCGTAGGCAAAAACCTTTATCTCGGAGGGTTTTGTCATGAGCAGTACACCACAACCACCGCCGTTCCCGTCGTCCCTGCCTGCTGATTTCCCGTCCCAGTCCGACCCGCAGTTTGCTTCTTTCATGAGCCAGATCAGCCTGCCGCTGGGCCGTTTGCATGCGTGTCTGGAATGCTTGCAGCAGGCGCTGGGGCCAGAGCCGGACCCATTGGCCGATGCCTGCATGCAGCGGGTGTGGCGGGTATGCCTGCAGTTGCAGGCGCGGCTGGACAAGGTGGAGGCCGACCTTAACGGCAGCCTGAAGCCGTTGACGTATTTGCTGGAAATGCTGGGGGATGAGCGCGGCGACGGCCTGTCGCGCGAGGATATGTACCGCATTCTGTCGCTCACCCATCAGCAGCTGCGCCGCGCCAGTACCGATTTGTACATGCGCTAGCGCCCGGGCAGCCAAGGCGGGGGGCCCTGGCTGCCTTTGCCTTACATCAGCGTGGTGTGGGCGGAGTTTAGGGTGTAGGTATCGACAATGCCCTTGAGCGCGCGGGAGAGCTGGTCCAGGTCTTGCGCCAGCTTGGCGGTGTCGGTGGCGGAGATGCTGCTGCGCTCGGCCATTTGCGCAATGCTTTCCACTTGCTGGGCAATATTGTTGGTGGCGACGCTTTGTTCCTGGATGGCGCTGGTGATTTCGCCCACCACATGGCTGGCTTGCTGGCTGCTGTGCTGGATGCGGTTGATGGCGTCGTTGGCGGTGGTGGTGTTGCTGACGCTGTGTTCCACCAGGCCTACTACGTCCTGCATGCCGCGCACGGCGGATTCGGCGCTTTGCCGCATGTTGACGATGGTGGAGGTGATTTCCTGGGTGGAGCTGGCGGTGCGTTCTGCCAGCTTGCGTACTTCGTCGGCCACCACGGCAAAGCCACGGCCTTGTTCGCCAGCGCGGGCGGCTTCGATAGCGGCGTTGAGCGCCAGCAGGTTGGTCTGGTCGGCCACGTCCTTGATGACTTGAATCACGCTTTCGATGTCTTGCGTTCTGGTTTCCAGGTCGTGAATCAGGGTTTCGGCATTGTGGATGTTGGCGGCAATATTGCGGATGCCGGTGGCGGCGTCGTTGATGACGGTAACGCCGTCGCTGGCCAGCTTGCCGGATTCCACGGTCATGCTGTTGGCTTCGGAGGCGCGGTCGGCCACGTGATTCACGCTGACGGTCATCTGCTCTACCGTGGCGGCCACATTGGCCGAGGCGCTGCTTTGCTGGCTGGCGGCGCTGGCCACCTGGCTGGCGTTTTGCGACAGGGAGTCGGACACGCTGGCAATGGACAGTGCGCCACGGTTGATTTCGTTAAGGCTGTCTTGCAGGCGGGTCAGCAGTTTGTTCATGGCATCGGCCACCTTGCCCAGCTCGTCATCGCGGGTGACCTTGATACGCGGGGTGAAGTCCAGCTTGCCGGTAACGTGGTCGATAAAGTCGCCCAGCCGGTTCAGGCGGTTACGCAGGTTGCGGATGGTGATGCTGCCAAACACCAGGCTGAACACAATGGCCAGCGCGCTGATGGCAATCTGGGTGATCAGCAGGCTCTGGTAGGCTTGCTTGTTTTTTTCACGCAGCACATCGCCCAGCTTCCAGTTGTAGTCCAGATGCTTTAGCAGCTGGTTTTCCAGCGTGCTGGCGCTTTGGCGGAAATCGCCGCCATCGGCAAAGCTGGCTTGTACGGCGGCGCTATTGCCGGCGGCGGCGGCACTCAGCAGCTTGCGGGTGCTGCTGATGTAGGTATCAAACATTTGCCGGTCCTGCTTCACCATGGCCAGGTCGGTGTCGTCGGAAATGTAGTTTTTCTCGTAGTCATTCAACAGCGACGTCACCCGTGCCACGGCGTCGTTCAGCTTGCTTTCTGCCTGCGCCCGGCCTTCCGGGGTGGTGAAAATCAGGTAGTCACGTGCCTGCACGCGGATTTTCTGGGTCAGTATATTGGCTTCACTCAGCGCCTTTACGCTGGGTGCGGTGTTGTCCTGATAGTACTCAAAGCGGTCTTGCGCACCATTCAAGCCATAAATGCCAACAAAACTGAGGGAAACAATGGCCGCGAACAATACAGCCAGCAGAAGCGATATACGCTGAGAAATTGACATGGTGCCTCCAAGCGACGGAATCAAGGCCGGGGGCAGGCGGCAGTCCATCAGCAGCTGATGCATGCTGCCGCTGTCCCGGATTATTTTTATGATTGTTTATGACAGAAAATTTATTTTGGCATTTTCTGTAAATTGAATACCTGACAGATATCAATACATGCCGCCCCAAACGGCATACGCGGCAATAACATGTGTAAATACATGTCAGAACATTGCCGCCTGCATTAATACCCGAAATGCATCCTTTGAAGACTATCACGCCATTGTGGCAATACAAGGTGTTTTATCAAACAAGGGCCACGGTTAAAGCTGCCATTCTCCCGGGCTGCCGCAGCGCAGCACCTAAAGCGCTGGAATTGGCGGCTTTGTTTCCAGTACATTAACTGCCCCGCTTAAACGCCACACAGGATGCTGCCGGATGGATTACCAAACAGTTCTGGATGACATTTACCGCGACATTGCCCGCTGGCGCGGGAGCGGTACGGTGGCAGGCTATATTCCGGAGCTGGCACGGGTGCCGGTGGACAAGTTCGGCATGGCGGTGGTGACGGTGGATGGCCGCTGCTTTACCGTGGGGGACGCCTGGGAGCGCTTTTCCATTCAAAGCATTTCCAAGCTGTTTGCCTGCGTGATGGCGTTTCGCCTGCTGGGCGATGATTTGTGGCAACGGGTGGGGCGCGAGCCGTCCGGCACAGCGTTCAATTCGCTGGTGCAGCTGGAAACCGAACAGGGCAAGCCGCGTAACCCGTTTATCAATGCCGGGGCGCTGGTGGTAACCGACGTGCTGGCGCAGCGTTTTGTGCGGGCGGACACGGCGGTGCTGGAGTTTATCCGGCGGCTGATTGGCCAGGCGGACCTCAACTACGATTCGCGGGTGGCGCAGTCGGAAATGGCGCATGCCAACCGCAACCGGGCGATAGCCCATTTCATGGCCAGCTTCGGCAATATGCAGATGAACCCGGAACAGGTGGTGGAAGCCTATTGCCGCCAGTGCGCCATCACCATGAGCTGTGTGGAACTGGCGCAGGCGGCCTTGTTTCTGGCCAATGGCGGGGTGGTGCCGCTCACCGGCGAGCGCATTCTGGATGTCAGTGCCAACAAGCGGCTGTCCGCGCTGATGCTGACCTGCGGCACTTACGATGCCGCCGGGGATTTTGTCTTCCGCGTGGGCCTGCCCGCCAAAAGCGGGGTGGGCGGCGGCATTGTGGCGGTGCTGCCGGGCGAGCTGGCGCTGTGCGTGTGGTCGCCGGGGCTGGACGCCAACGGCAACTCGCTGGCCGGGGTGCAGGCGCTGGAGCTGTTTACCACTTATACCGGGCGATCGCTGTTTTAATGAGGCTGGCATACCGGGGGCGATTGCCCAGGCGGTATAGTGTGGCTTTCTTTGGTTCCGGTGCCCGCCATGTTGTCCACTGTGCTGCGTAGTGTCCTGTTGTGTAGCGTGCTGCTGCTGTCCGCCTGTGCCCAGCTGCCGGATGGAGCAAGCCGCCTGGCGCACTCGCAGCAGTTGCTGCAGGCCAGTGGCTGGCAAGGACAATTTCTGCAGGCCGGGGACTTCCGTCTGTTCAGTGCCGGCCCGGTCGCGCAGATAGCAGGCAATCAGCCCATTACGGTTTATCTGGAAGGCGATGGCCTGGCCTGGCTCAATAGCGACACCCCGTCAGACGACCCAACCCCACTGCGGCCCACAGGCTTGCAACTGGCCTTGCAGCAGCCCGATGGCGTGGCCGTCTATCTGGCACGGCCATGCCAGTACGCGCAGCCCATGCCCGCACAATGCCAGCAGCGCTGGTGGACCTCTGAACGCTTTGCCGAGCCGGTGGTGGCCGCGCTGGACCAGGCGCTGGATCAACTCAAGCAGCAATACGGTGCCGGGCAAATCAATCTGGTGGGGTATTCCGGCGGTGCTGCGCTCGCCCTGTTGCTGGCCGAGCGGCGTAGCGATGTTCAGCTGCTGATAGGCGTGGCGGGTAATGTGGACCCGGCAGGCTGGATCAGACTGCACGGCCTGTCACCGTTGCAAGGCTCGCTGGACCCGCAACAAGGCTTGCAACATCTGCGCGCCCGCCATGTATGGCTGTTTAGCGGTGAGCAAGACGAAAACATTCCGCCAACACTGGCCGCAGGCGTGGCAGAACGCCTGACAGCGCAGCTGCCGGTAAGCCTGCGCACAGTGCCGGGGTTTACCCATCAATGCTGCTGGGCAGAGGCCTGGCCTGCGCTGTGGCGGGAGGCTGCGGGACAGAAGTAATAAAAAAAGGCCCTTGCGGGCCTTTTTCATTGCACCTGTGCTGCGCTCAGAAAGGCATGTTCAGGTTCAGCGATACGGTTTGGCCCAGGTAGCTCTGGCGGTATTCCAGATCGTAACGGCCGGTGATTTCCAGACCGTTCTTGGTTTTGTAGGCCAGGCCCAGTGCGCCACGACCCAGCCACGGGCTGGGGTTGATGCCGGTAGTGGTGAAGGCTGCCGTCGGTGCGCCTGCATAGGCGGAGGTGATGGCGTTCTGCTTGCTCATGGCGTCATAGCCCACACCAATACTGGTGCTGAGGGTGAGCTTGTCGTTGAGCTTGCTGACCAGCTTGCCGTCCACGCCAAATACCAGTGCTTCGGTATTTTGCGTGCCCACGTTCAGGTTGAGCGAACCGGCACCGCTTTCCTGATAACCATCAGCGCGAATGCGGGTGTAATCCACGCGCACGGACGGAATCAGGCTGTTATTTTCACTCAGCGCGTAACTGCGCGACAGGCTGAGGCCGGTGTGAACCGTCCAGCTGTCGTAGTTGGCCTTGGCCACGTTGCTGGCGAAAGAAAGCGTGCGGCTGCTTTCGTTCTTGTTCTGACCGATGTCAGCCTGGAAATCCAGCGCAGTACGTTCGTTCAGGTCGTAAGAGCCATAGCCGATCAGCTGGTAGCTATCCACATTCAGGCTTTGCGGGGCGCTGGCATTGCTGTCCACATCACTGCGGGCATAGCTGAAAGCGGCACCCAGGCGCAGCTTGCTGTTGAGCTTGCCATCCACACCGCCAGCCAGGCCAAAGATGTTGGCCTTGTAGCCGCTTACACCATCGGTATCGGCCTGGTCGGCACGTGAGCCGAAGGGCTTCAGCCAAACATTCTTGTCGGTGTAGAAGGTGTCACCGGAGGATTGACCACGCTGGGTATTCAAACGACCGACAATGACCTGATTGACCGCAGTGGATGCCGCCTGAACTGCCTGGCTCGCGGCACCGGTCAGTACCGGCAGGGTCTGGCTGACTGCACTGGATTGCTGCTGTGCCGTGCTCAGGCCGCTGAAGCGGGATTGCAGCGCGCTGTTGGCATCCAGTACACGGGCGGCGTTGATGCCGGGGTTGTTGTGCTGGTCCTGAGCGGAGCTGGTCAGTGTCAGGTCCGGCTGCATGCTGACCAGGTAGGCATAATAGTAAGGATTAGCGACTCCCGGACAGTTTGTTGGACAATGTACAACAGTAGAACCATTCCAATAATCAATACTTACAACGGTACTATTGAGTGCATAACCAAAAAGTGCGCCAAAACTGGAATAGCTACCCTGATAGCCGCCAGCATTGCCCCGAACCAGACCGGCCAGGGCATTACCAAGTGTGCTATTTCCCCACCACGGCTGTGCGATCAGCGTTGCCGAGTTGGCGTTGTATGTCAGATTCTGTGACGTAATGGTGTAGCGGTATCCGCCATAAGCTACTGTCACCGTTGGCGGTACGTAAGGTGTAGCCTGAACAGCCGCAGAGAAGCCAAACAGCATGATGCTGAGTGCGCAGATTTTTTGTTTCATCATAATCCCCACTATATTTTATTTTACCTTGAATGACTGTTAACAATATCTAACTTATTGTTACCAAATCACACATGGTCAAATCTTACTGGCAAATTGTGTAGTTGACATAAAAATCAGATGCCATATGGCTTATAGCAGGCTGACTGGGGAAATTTGTATCCCAAATGCATCGTCAGGCGGTGATGTCTTGGTACCTGCCCTATCTGGCATGGACATACAGCCCATGACTAGCCAGCAGCAGCCTCCAGCTTGAACTTTTGCCACGAATTGGGCATGCCCGCTCCCCCCACGCATGGATTTGCCATTGCCAGCAATGCCATACGGTTATTTTCATAATTTAACAGCCATTCCCCCGTTCAATAGCTTGTAGTGGCCGGATTTAACATTTATTGTCTGCTGGCAATTTATGTCAAGAGTTGTCAAACCATGTATTTTTCCAGGCAAGGTGCCATGTCCAAATTACTGCCACGTTCTATGGTTGGGGAAACCATGCTGAAAAAAGCTGGCCAGTACGTCTTGCATTGCCTTGATGCCATCATCGAAAAAATCTGCTGCATCAGCGGTTTGTGCCTGCTGATTGGCCTGGCTCTGGGTTTTATCTTCTTTGCCAAATAAGGGCTGACTTGCCCAGCCACCCACACGTGGCCTTTCTGGTTCACTTTGGGCCACACCTCAAACGCTCCGTCATGCATCCGCCCTGCAGGCCTTCCGCCAGCGCCAGGCCTGCCCGCCATAACGCCACACAGCAAGCCAGCTGCGGTTTGTGCATTGCCTTTTTCCCTGCGTCTTAATCTCCCATTCGCCTACTGATATTTTTTGGCTATCAAGGGCATTTAAAATATCAATTCGTTCAGCATGGTTTTCAATTGCGCTGTTTGATCTGCGACAAATCTGCCGGTTTCAATCTACCGCATTGTATCTGCCATTAAAAACCTTATTCATTACAAGGTTTTAATCCCACCTTTTGTTTATTGAAATTTTGATGGCCACGCAGCCAGGGGGAAATATTGCCTATTATTTTGTGCAGGCATTTTATTCAGGAAAAATCCCTTGCCAGAAAAGGCTTTGCGCAATGGCGCTGGCTTGCATTCAGGTTTAACGCTATTCAGGGCTGATTAAAACAAGCATTTTTAACGCAGATGGAGCAAACCATGAAATCTCTCCGTTATTTCAGCATGCTGTTGCCGCTATTCACCGCCACAGCAGTTCATGCCGCTGCAGCAATTCAAAGCGAGCCAATTCAACCTATTCCCAAAGCCGTGATTAAAAACCCGGCCATGGTGGAATTGGGCAAGAAACTGTTTTTTGAGCCGCGCCTGTCCAAGTCTGGTTTTATTTCTTGTAATTCCTGTCACAACCTGTCCACCGGCGGCAGTGACAATCTCAGCTCCTCGATTGGCGACCATTGGCAGCAAGGGCCTATCCGTTCCCCTTCGGTGCTGAATTCCAGCATGAATGTGGCGCAGTTCTGGGATGGCCGCGCCAAGTCCTTGCAGGAGCAGGCCAGCGGCCCGATTGCCAACCCCAAAGAAATGGCCTCCAACCATGTGCTGGCGCTGGATGTGTTGCGCTCCATGCCGGCTTATGTGAATGAGTTCAAGCAGGTGTTTGGCCGCAAGCAAATCACCATGCAGGAGGTGACGCAGGCGATTGCCGCATTTGAAGAAACCCTGGTGACGCCGGATTCGCGCTTTGACCAGTGGCTGAAGGGCAACAAGAAGGCGCTGAACACGCAGGAGCTGCGCGGCTATCAAACCTTCAAGACCGCTGGCTGCGTGGCCTGCCACAACGGCCCGGCGGTGGGTGGCAATTCCTTCCAGAAGATGGGCCTGGTGTCGCCGTACCAAACCAGCAACCCGGCGCAGGGCCGAGCCGGGGTAACCGGCAAGGATGCCGACCGCATGCTGTTCAAGGTGCCTTCGCTGCGTAACGTGGCCTTGCGCGCGCCTTACTTCCACGATGCCGGAGCGCCCACGCTGGAGGCGGCGGTGTCCACCATGGGCCAGCTGCAGCTGGGGCGGCAGTTCAGCCAGCAGGAAGTTGGCGATATCGTGGCCTTCCTGCATACGCTGACCGGCAAGCAGCCGCAGGTTGTGCTGCCCATCCTGCCCGCTTCCAGCAATAACACGCCACGCCCCACGCCCTTCAACTGAAGCCGCTTGTTGCTGTAGTAGTGAAAAAAGCCCGCTTGATGCGGGCTTTTGGTTTACTGCATGGCGTACATTGAGTGACTCAGGGCAGGGCAATCAGCTGACCGTTGCGGAAGGCATATACACTGATGGGGGAGTTTTTCAGGTCGTGCTTGTCGTCAAATTCGTAGCTGCCTGCCACTCCACTGTATTTGATGCCTGCCAGTGCCGGCTTGTACTTTTTCGGGTCGATGGAGTTGGCTTTCTGCATGGCTTTGGCCAGCAGGAACACGCCATCGTACATGGAGGCGGCATAGGTGAGCGGGTCGGTATTGAAGCGCTTCTTGTAGGCTGCCTTGAAGGTTTTGCCGCTGCTGCTCTGGTCCAGCACCGGGCCGCCTTGCGGGCAGTAAACCTTGTCGTCCACCGCCTTGCCACCCAGCTTGATCATTTCTTCATTACAGATACCGTCGCCACCCAGCAGGTAGTTGTCCATGCCCAACTGGGCCATCTGTTTGCGTAAGGGGCCGCCCTGGGCATGGTAGCCGGCATAGAATACGCCATCCACTCTCAGGCCTTTGATTTTGGTGAGAATGCCGGTGAATTCGGTGGCCTTGTCGGTGGTGAATTCACGGGCGGCGATCTGGATGCCATTAGCCTTGGCAGCCTTTTCAAATTCGTCGGCCAGGCCCTGGCCATATGCCGTGCGGTCGTCGATCACGGCAAATTTTTTCACCTTGAGGTTTTTCGCGGCAAAGGCGGCCATGCGGGTGCCGGACTGGCTGTCGGTGTTGCCGATGCGGAATACATAGGGATAGCCGTTGAGCGTGACCTTGGGGTTGGACGCCACGGTGGCCATGACGATCTGGGCGTCATTCAGCAGTTTGGAAATGGGAATAGCCACGCCGGAGTTGTACGGCCCCAGCACGGCATTGACATTGGCATCGACAAAGCGCTGGGCCACGGTCATGCCGGTGCGCGGGTCGGCACTGTCGTCTTCCGACATTAATTCAAAGCGGGTTTTCTTGCCCGCAATGATCAGGCCCTGTGCATTGACGATATCCAGTGCCATGCGGGCACCATTTTCATCATCCTTGCCGGTGGCGGCTTGCGGGCCGCTCAAGGGCCCGGTCAGGCCGATCTTGACCACCTGTTCGTCTGCCGCGTGGGCAGTGGCGGACAGCATGCCGGCGACGGCCAGCACCATACAGGCTGGGCGCAGTTGTTGAGTCATGGACACGGTGTTCTCCTGATTCTGGGCGATTGGATGGGGAATATGACAGGGTATGGCCGCCCTGCTGCTGCATGCAGTGTTATCCATGGTTGTCAGCATGGTTTTGCCATGTGCGACTGCAACAATTCTGCAAACGACCCGGCGGACAACGCCTGGCTCAAAACCATTTATCTCCCCGGTTTGGCCATGATGGAACGATGCTCGCGGGCAAAACATGCCAATGTAGTACAAAAAGGTATGCTGCTGGAAGCCGTGGCAAACCGGACTGGCTGTGCCAGGTAAATATTTAAAAAATCTGATATTAAACAATTGCAGTAGTAAACCGGCGATGCAGAATAAGCGTTCTGTTATAGTCATGGCGGGACAGTTCCACCGCTTTGGCATGCATGCCACAGTTGCCGGCCATGCTACTTGCATTAATTTCATCTGCAACGCACATGGCATAAAGTAAGTTTTTCTGGCTACTAGTAACGACGCTAAAAGCTTTTAGTATTGCGTGTCGAGTTGTGCATTATCTGAAGCGGCAGTGAAACATCATTCATTTCGGGGTTCACCATGACGATTACCAAAAAATTGTTGCTGACTTTAGCCATTGCCCTGGCCTGCATGTTGCTGGTGGGAGGCTATGCCATCAAGGAGCTGCATGCCGCCCAGCAGCGCTTTGCCTATGTACAGGGCGAAACGCTGCCCAATCTGCGCGTGATGCAAAGCACCTTGCGTGCCGTGGCCGACATCCGGGCCAATACCCTGCGCCATGTGCTGGCCAATAGCGCCGAGCAGAAAGCAACGGCGGAAAAGAATCTGGCAGATGCCGACCAGCGCTTTGACAAGCAGATGAACGATTACCACATCAATGAGAGGGCCAGCGCCGAAGACCGCCAGTTGCTGGAGGCGGAAAAAACCATGATGACGCAATACCGCGAGGGGCGTAGCCGCATCCTGGCACTGTCGCGCAGCAACCAGACCGAGCAGGCTTCCGCCCTCATCAACGGTGACTTTTCCAGCACCGCCGTGCAGTTGATGGAAGCGGTGCAAGCCCATTCCAAATTCAATTACCAGCAGGCGGACCAGCTGGCTGCGGACAACGACCACACCTTCAATCAGGTGCTGACCGTGGCCATCACCCTGATGGTGCTGGCCGTGGTACTCACCAGCGTGCTGGCCACCTTGCTGTACCGCAATATCCGCAACGGGCTGAGCAATATTGAAAACACCATCGAGCAGGTCAGCAGCAAGCAGGATTTCCGCCTGCGCGCCAAGGCAGACAGCCAGGATGAAATCGGCCGTACCGCCAGTGCCTTCAACCGCCTGCTGGAAAGCCTGCAAGGGGCCATGCGCCAGCTGGGTGATGGTTCGCGCCAGGTAAAGCATGCGGCGCAGGAGCTGTCACAAACTGCGGGTGAGGTGTCCATGGCTGCCGGTGCGCAAAGCGAAGCATCAGCCAATATTGCCGCCACCATCGAGCAGATGACGGTCAGCATCAACCACGTTGCCGCGCAGTCGGTGGAGCAAAGCGCTGGTGCCAAATCGTCCCAGGAGCTGGTGGTGGAAAGCAGCAGCATCATCGAACAGACCATCCGCGACATTCACCAGATTTCGCAGGTGGTGACGGTGTCTGCCGGCAGCATTCATGAAATGGAAACCCATAGCGGCGAGGTGGCCACGGTCATCAACGTGATTCGCGACATTGCCGACCAGACCAATCTGCTGGCGCTCAATGCCGCCATCGAGGCCGCACGCGCTGGCGAACAAGGCCGCGGCTTTGCAGTGGTGGCCGACGAAGTGCGCAAGCTGGCGGAGCGCACCACCAAATCCACCCAGGAAATTTCCTCCACCATTGAAGCCATGCTGGGCAATGCCAGCCATGCCACCATGCAAATGCAAAAGGCAGAGGAGCTGGTGAAGGTGGGCGTCACCCGTGCCGACCAGGCAGCAGATGCGATGCGCCGTATCGGCCAACTGGCTGGGTCCGCCGTGCAGGGTAGCGATGCAGTAGCCGCCGCCATTCAGCAGCAGGGCGAGGCCAGCAATAATATTGCCGCCATGGTGGAGCGCACGGCCCAGGCATCGGAAGAAGCCAGCGCCGCCGCGCAGAACACCGCGCAAAGTGCGGCACAGCTGGACCAGCTGGCCCGCATGCAGGCAGATATCCTGGCGCGTTATCAGGTATAGGGTGCCTGACACAGGCCTGGCACCGCAGGGAGTCAGGCCTTGGTATTGATCATCGAACCCAGGGTGCCACCCTGGTTTTTAGGCTGATCGTCCGCCGGGCTGGTGGCGGCCGGAGTGGCAGGCGGGGTCTGGCGATTGGTGCTATTGGTTTTGGGGGCATAGCTGTTGTAATTGCTGACCGGGGAAATCGGCATGGCCATGGTGTGCTCCTGATAAACGGTAAATGGTGGCGATGGCTGCTGCCTTTGCAATTTTGATGCCAGCGTTATTTCTGCAAATTTATTCTTTATAATCAGTTCTTTACATTTCTTTACGCCCATTTTTTCCGCCTGCTGGCAATCTTTGCCGCCCGGCGGCATGTCCTTGCCAAACCAGTGCCGGGTGCGCAGCAGGCCTGCGCCCACCGCAAGCTTCCGGCAGCATAACCAGACAAGTCCGCAATACATTCCAGCATCAGTGATGGAACTGTCCCTGCCACCCTGCTGTGATAGCAGGCTCTACCCTGAAGCGCGTCCTGCCTGTTGCCGTAGTTAGCCGCTGTCCATCGGCGGCACGCCCACGGCCGCAGCGCAAGACGCGCGCAGAACCTTGCCCGCTTTCGACAGGAGATCCGCCATGCTGCATGTCAACGGCCCGCGCTTATGGGACAGCCTGATGACCATGGCAACGATAGGTGCCACTGCCAATGGCGGTGTGCAGCGGCTGGCCTTGTCGGCCGAGGACTTTGCCGCGCGTGCCCAGCTTGCCGACTGGTGTCATCAGGCGGGAATGAGCGTGGATAGCGATGCCATCGGCAATCTGTTTGCCCGGCGCGAAGGGCGGAACCCGCAGGCGGCACCGGTGGTGATGGGCAGCCATCTGGACAGCCCGCCAGACGGTGGGCGGTTTGATGGCAGCGTGGGCGTACTGGCCGCGCTGGAGGTGGTCCGCAGCCTGAACGATGCCTGCATGACCACCGAAAGGCCGCTGGAGATTGTGGTGTGGACCAATCAGCAAGGCAGCCGCTTTGCACCGGCCATGCTGGGTTCCGCCGTGTTTGCCGGTCTGCTGCCACTGGCCAGCGCCCAGGTGGTGGAGGACATGTACGGCGTCAGCCTGGGTACCGCCCTGTCCGGCCATAGTGGCAGCCTGCCGCTGGGGCGGGCGCTGGATGCCTATTTCGAACTGCATATCGAGCAAGGGCCCATTCTGGAACAGGCCGGGCTGGACATTGGCGTGGTCACCGGCAGCCAGGCCATTTGCTGGCTGGATGCCACGCTGGAGGGGCAGGCCGCCCATGCCGGCACCACCCCCATGGCCTTGCGCAAGGATGCACTGTTTGCCGCGGCGTCCATGGTGTGCCAGCTGGAACGGCTGGCGACGGACTTTCAACCCGGCGGCATGGTGACAGTGGGGCAATTGCAGATTGCGCGGGCAGCACGCAACAGCGTACCCGGCCAGTTAAGCTTCAGCATCGACCTGCGTCACCCGGACGAAGACAGCATGCATGCGCTGCGCAGCTGCTGTAGCGAAAGCCTGCATGCCATTGCCCGGGCGCGCGGTATCGGGCTTACCCTGCGCCAGCGCTGGTACAGCCCGGCGGTGCATTTTGATGACAGCTGTGTGGCAGCCTTGCGTGAGGCTGGCAGGCAGTGGGGCTACCGCCAGCAGGACATGGTGAGCGGTGCCGGTCACGATGCCATTCATCTGGCTGCGCAATGCCCCAGCGCCATGCTGTTCATTCCCTGCCATCAGGGCATCAGCCACCACGAAGCGGAAAACGTCAGCCCGGAAGCGGTGAACCGGGGGGCCAATGTGCTGCTGCACGCCGTGTTGCAGCGTTCAAACCGGGATTGATTCGGCCTGCCAGGCCTCGGAGGTGTCGGCCAGTTGCGCCTGATTGCGCCCCAGCTGCTTGGCGCGGTACAGCATGCGGTCGCAGCAGGCCAGCAGGTCGCTCGCCTGTTGCAAGCCGGCAATGCTGGACACGGCGGCACCCAGGCTGATGGTGAGATGCTGCAAACCATCCGGCCGGTACTGGTGGGTCACTTCCAGTGCTGCCACCTGTTGCAACAGCCGCTGGGCAATGTGCTGTAGCTCATCCTGGCTACCGCTTTGCAGCAGGATGGCAAACTCCTCGCCACCATAGCGGAAGGCGCGGGCCTGACCGCTGCGCAGGCAGCTGACCATGGCGCTGGCCACATCGGCCAGGATATGGTCGCCCGCCTGGTGGCCGTAGTGGTCGTTATACGGTTTGAAATAATCAATATCCACCAGCAGCAGGGCAAAGGGGCGGCCATGCTGGCGCATTTGCAGCCAGAACTCCTCCAGCTGCACATCAAAGGCCCGGCGATTGCCCACCCGGGTGAGCGCATCGGTGGAGGCCAGCGTGTGCAGGCGCTGGTTGAGCAAGGACAGTTCGTGCTTGCGCCGCCGCTGTTCCTGCGCGGCATAAAACGCCAGCCGCACGCTGGTGGTCGTGTTCCAGCTCATGAACAGGCAAAACAGCAGCACCGGCAGATACACCAGCGAGAACACCAGCAGCGGCTTGCTGTTGTGTGGATTCATCAGCGCCACATTACTGATGATGGCCAGCGAAATGGCCAGCGAGCTGACCACCGCGCCCTTGAACGACACCCGTACGCCCAGGTTGGCAAACACGATGAAAATGAGCGAGGCATACAGAAAGGTGGGCACGTCCGGCGAGTGGCTGCGCTTGAGCAGCTCGAACCAGGCCAGGGTGGCAATCAGGTCGTGCACCGGCATCAGCTGGTCCATCAGCAGCACATTGCGGCTGCGGCCGAACACCAGCCAGATATTGAACAGCGCAATCAGCAGCAGCACGCTGCGCACCAGCAGGGAAGCGGACGCCATGTCCGGAATCAGCAGCGCATCGGCCAGCACATAGGAAAAGAAAGCGAAGGCCGCAACAATATTGGTCAGCAGCAAAAAGGGGCGGTGCTGACGCTGGATGTAATGCTCGAACTCCGGCCACAGGGCAGCGGGAATACGCACCCGCCAGCGGATACGCATGGCGGCAAGCAGGTTGGCAACGACACTCATGGCGGCAACTTGTGCTGCCAGGCGGCAGCCAGCAAAAGACAGCACCCAGTTTAGGACAAGCCTCCTGCCCCGTCTAGGCAGTCGTCATGACAGCTGAAAGGTGCGCAGCCCTAGCCGTCAGTCCGGTAACAGTACATAGGTTTTGCGCACCGTTTCGCTGACTTCCCACACCCCGCTGCTATTGGCCGGGAAGTACAGGGCATCGCCAGCGGCAATGTCAATTGGGCTGCCCTCATCTGGAATGAAGCGGCAGCGCCCCTGCACAAAATGGCAGAACTCGGCCTGCATGATCTGCCGCCGCCAGCGTCCCGGCGTGCACTCCCACACCCCGGCTTCCACCCCGTCCGGCCGTTCCACGGCATGTACCGCCACGGTGGACAGCGGCTCGCTCAGTGGCACGGCCACCGGGGTGGGGGTGGATAAAATGGTGTGCTGGCTGTCCGGCAAATGGGTAATCGACATGGTGTGCTCCGGTGGTAGATAGGGAAATCGATAAAACGGGCTTAGACCCGCTCACAAAACCCCCGATTCTGCGTTGCGCCGACTTGCCGTACTCACTGTACTGTCTTCGTCGGCGCGCCTTGACTCGGGTGCTCTACGAGGTATTGTTAGCGGCTCTTAGCGCGGCTGACAAAATAGCCTGGCGTCCCTGCGGCGCTTACTGCATCAGCCCTTCCATACAGCTGGCCACGCGCATGGCCAGGTGGCGTCGCCACGGTGCGCTGGACGGATTGTTCAGCGTGCGGTCTTCACGCACAAAGCTGTTGATGATGGCGTTGTAGCCCAGCCAGCGCAATGGCTCAGGTTCCCAGCGGCTAAGGCTGCCGGGCTGGCGCACCCAGGGCTGGCGGGTAAGCAGGCTGTCGCGCCCCAGCATCAGGTCGGCCAGGGTGCGGCCCGCCAGATTGCTGGCCCCCACGCCTTCGCCACCATAGCCACCGGCCCAGGCCAGGCCCTGGCTGGCATCACACACCATATGCGGCTGAAAGCGCCGCGCCACGCCCAGATTGCCACCCCAGCCATGGCTGATGCCCGCCTTGTCCAGCATGGGGAACAGCTCCACCATCAACTGGCGGCGCAGGGCGATTTCGTCTGTGGTCAGGGTAAAGTCCTGGCGCAGCTTGCCACCAAAGCGGTAACCACCACGGGCACCGAATACCAGCCGGTTGTCGCGGGTGCGCTGGCCATAGCTGACCTGGCGGCTGTTTTCGCTGAAGGCTTCGCCGTGACGCAGGCCAATTTCCTCCCACAGCGCGTCGGACAAGGGTTCGGTGGCGATGATCAGGCTTTGTACCGGCAACTGGTATTGGCCGAAGGGTGGCAGTGTGGCGGCATAGCCTTCCACCGCCGGTACCAGCCAGCGCGCCTGCACCCGGCCTTGCGCGGTGTGCAGTACGCCGGGCTGCCAGTGGGTGACGCGGGATTGCTCGTAAATCTGCACACCCAGCCGCTCTACACAGTCCGCCAGGCCACGTACCAGCCGGGCGGGCTGAATGGTGGCCACATGCGGCGAATACACAGCGCCATACGGGGTGGCCAGCCGCAGTTGCTGGTTCAGCTGGGCGACATCCAGCCAGCGGTAATCGTCCTCGCCATGGCCGTGGGCACGCCAGTCCGCCAGTTGCTGGCGCAGCCGGGCTTCCTGTTCCGGGTAGCGCGCGGCGCAATACAGCACGCCGCCCTTGCGGTAATGGCAATCAATGCCTTCGCGGGCGATCACCCGGCCCACTTCATCCGGAATGTCGTGCAGCAGGGCGCGGCTGTGGGCGCGAGCTTCCGGGTTCAGCCCGGCCAGCAAGCGGTCCTCGCCCAGCACTTCGCCAATCACCCAGCCACCATTGCGGCCGGAGGCGCCAAAGCCGGCAATCTCAGCTTCCAGCACCACCACGCGCAGCGCCGGCAGTTGCTGCTTCAGGTAATAGGCAGTCCACAGCCCGGTATAACCGGCCCCGACAATGGCCACATCGGCTTCGATATCGCCAGCAAGCGCCGGGCGCGGTGACAGGCTGTCACCCAGTTGTTCCATCCACAGGCTGATAGGGGGGCTGGCGGCCATCGTCGGTTCTCCCGTTATTGATGGCGCCTAGCTTATGCAGCGGGGTCGGCGCCTGTCGTCGCTGCGTGCCCGCGCGGAAATCGGCGCAGCCAGGCCGCGGGTGACAGGCCGGTATGCTGGCGGAAGCAGCGGTAGAACACCGACAGCGAGTTGAAACCGGCGGCAAAGGCCAGTTCGTCCATGCGTATCTTGCCGCTGGCGGGCAGGTGGTCCAGCACATGCTGTAGCCGCGCCTGGTTCACATAGCCGTAAAAGCTTTGCCCCAGCACCTGGTTGAGCAGATAGGACAGCTGGTTGCGGCTGTAACCGGTGGCCGCCGCCACGGCGGCCAGATTGCAGTCGGCCTGCAGATAGGGCCGGGCCTGCCGGAAATAGCCATGCAGTTCATCCGCCATGCGTCCCAGCTGGCGTGCCGACAGGCCCAGCTTTTGCAAGGGCTGCTGGCTGGCCGGGCGGCCTTGTCCCTGCGGCCCTTGTTGCAGAGTGGCGTATTCGCGCACCTGCCAGATCAGCCCGTCACGCACGGTGATGGCCTCGCTGCTGTGAAAGCACACCAGCCCCTTGCCGCCTTGCAGCACCAGCTGGTACTGGATGAAGGCGGTATCGCCATCCACCCGGATGCGGTCGATATGTTCCAGCCGCTCCGCCTCACCCTGCGGCAGGGAGGACAACACGTAATCGCGCAGCTGGCCGTGGTGGAATACCCGGTTTTGCAGGAAGTCGTGATAGGCAATGTCGGGATGGTACAGCGCCAGGATGTCCTCCAGCCGCCGCTGCTTCCACGCCAGGTGATAGCGCAGCACCACCTGATGGGTGGCGGGCAGAAAACCCTGACTGTCCGGTGTTGATGGCTGCTTCATGATGGCGGGTGGTGAAAACAGGAAAAATCAATGTAGTGCAAAGCGCGGTGGCGGGCCAGTTTTACCCTGCCCGTCTCCCCGTTCACACCCCCAGCAGCTGCTGGCGCTGACGCACAAACTGCTGGCAGGCCTGCTGCAGCCACTGGCTGAACAGCTGTACCCGGCGGTCTTCCGGGTGCAGGCAGCGCAACACATAACGTGCGGGTGCGGCCACCGTGGCAGGGAGTACCTGTTGCAAGCGCCCTTGCTGCAGCAGTTCCAGCACCTGGGCGGCACGCGCCATGGCCACGCCCTGCCCCTGACAGGCTGCCGCCAGCGACAGGCTGGCCAGATTGTATTCCCGCTCCTGCCATGGCGCGGGGGCAAAGCGGAATTCCTCTGCCGCGCCTTGCTGCCAGCAGTCCCATTCGGCAAATGGCGGCGCGCCATCCCAGGCGGCGCTGTCATGCAGGCGCGTCAGTGAGCTGCCGGTGTGGGCAGGGTCGGGATGGGCAGAGAGCCAGTCCGGGCTGGCCACCGGCAGCAGCACTTCATCCAGCAGGGGAATACCGGGCAGATCGGCCATCTCGTCCGGGTCGTAGCGGATGCTGATATCCACTCCGCCAGCCAGCATGTCCTGCCGGCTCATGCGCTGGAATTCGGCGCGCAAGCGAACCTGAATGGCCGGGTATTGCTGCTGGAAGGCGCTCAGGCGCGGCATCAGCCAGTCCAGCGCAAAGGACGGTGCACAGCTGATTTGCACTACGCTGTCCTGCTCCGCCAACTGCTGCAAAGTGGCGTCGATGTCTTGCAAGGCGCTGCTGACGGTGCGGTGGAGCGTCTGGCCCTGGGTGGTGAGTTGCAGGCGGCGGTGCTGACGCACGAACAGCGGGTAGCCCAGCCGTTGTTCCAGCTGGCGGATTTGCTGGCTGACCGCGCTCTGGGTCAGGTGCAGCTGACCGGCAGCGGCGGTGAAGCTGAGCAGGCGGGCCGCCACGTCAAAACAACGCAGGTGGGCCAGGATGGAAGCATCCAGCATTGGCATAAGCTCCACTAATGGATTCAGCAGCAAGTATCGCTGTTTTTTGGCAGCAGTGGCGCTCTAGAATGCAGTCTGCACATTCACCTGGAAGACACGCCATGCCCGCCACCCTGCCTGCCAGCCTATTAGCTGCCCTACAGTCAAAGCAAGCCCTGCTGTGGCTGAACCCCCGCTTGGGCAGCACCCTGCCTGCCAACGCCCCCACGGCGGAACAGGTGGGTGCGGCGGCGGCGCGGTTGCAGCGCAGTGCCGGTCTGCTGGCCATGCTGTTTCCCGAGCTGGCCGCCACACAGGGGCAGATCGAATCCGCCTTGCACGATGCCAGCGCGCTGTACGCCCTGCCGGAATACCACGGCGTGCAGGGGCGGTGCTGGCTGAAGGGTGACCATGCGCTGCCGGTGGCCGGTTCCATCAAGGCGCGTGGCGGTTTTCACGAGGTGCTGGCCCATGCCGAGGCGCTGGCCTTGCAGCACGGCGTAATACAGCCGGAGGACGACCGCCGCCTGCTGGCAGGGGCAGCGGCGCGCAGCTTGTTTGCCAGCCACCGGGTGGTGGTGGGCAGCACCGGCAATCTGGGCCTGAGCATCGGCATCATGGCAGCGGCGCTGGGCTTTCAGGCCGTGGTGCATATGTCGGTGGAGGCCAAGGAATGGAAAAAGGCGCGGCTGCGCCAGCGTGGGGTGACGGTGGTGGAACATGCCGGTGACTATGCCGCCGCCGTGGCGGCGGGCCGTGCCACTGCCGAGGCCGACCCGAACAGTTATTTTGTTGATGACGAACACTCGCTGCCGCTGCTGCTGGGCTATGCCGCCGCGGCGGCTCCACTGGCCGCACAGCTGGCGGCGCAGGGCGCAGTGGTGGATGCGGCCCACCCGCTGTTTGTCTACCTGCCTTGCGGGGTGGGTGGCGCGCCGGGCGGCATCGCCCATGGCCTGAAGCTGTTGTTCGGCCCGCATGTACATTGTTTTTTTGCCGAACCGGTGGCCTCGCCCTGCATGCTGGTGCAACTGGCCAGTGGTGGCGATGCGCCGCTCTCGGTGTACGACATCGGCCTGGATAACCGCACCGAGGCCGACGGGCTGGCGGTAGGCCTGGCTTCGCCCTTGGTGGCACCCCTGATGCGGGCCGAATTGAGCGGGGTGTTTACCGTTGGTGATGACGATCTGTTCCGCCTGCGTTTGCAGGTGGAGGACAACTGCCAGCTGGCGCTGGAGCCATCCGCTGCAGCGGCGGTGCGTGGCCCCGACTGGCTATGCAATAGCACGGCCGGGCAGGCTTATCTGGCAGCGCACGGCCTGCAACAGCAGCTGGCAGGGGCCAGCCATGTGGTGTGGACCACTGGCGGCGCGCTGGTTCCGGCAGAGGAACACCAGCGCTTCCGCCAGCGAGGCCTGTCACTCGCCGGCTGAAGCGGCAGCAAACTGCAGGGCCGCCAGCCGCGCATACAAGGGCGAGCTGTGCAGCAGTTCCTCATGCCGCCCCTGCGCCACGATGCGCCCGCCTTCCAGCACCACGATGCGGTCGGCCTCTTTCACCGTGGCCAACCGGTGGGCAATCACCAGCGTGGTGCGGTTGGCGGCGGCACGCTCCAGCGCGCCTTGCACCAGCTGTTCGGATTCGGCATCCAGCGCGCTGGTGGCTTCGTCCAGCAGCAGGATGGGCGGGTTTTTCAGGATGGCGCGGGCAATGGCAATACGCTGGCGCTGGCCACCGGACAGGCGCACGCCGCGCTCGCCCAGATAAGTGGCATAGCCTTGCGGCAGGGCCTGGATGAAGTCGTGCGCCGCCGCCGCGCGGGCCGCGGCGTAGACTTCTTCATCCGTGGCATCCGGCCTGCCGTAGCGGATGTTCTCCAGCGCGCTGCTGCCAAAAATCACCGAATCCTGCAGCACCACGCCAATGTGCTGGCGCAAATCGGCCAGCGCCAGTTGGCGGATGTCGATGCCGCCCAGGGAAATCTGCCCCTGTTGCGGGTCGTAAAAACGCAGCAACAGCTGGAACAGCGTGGACTTGCCCGCACCGGACGGCCCAACCAGCGCCACGTGCTCGCCGGGAGCCAGTTCCAGATCAATCTGGCTGAGCGAGGGCTGTTCCGGCCGGGAGGGGTAGGCAAAGCTGACCTGCTGCAAACGCAGCCGACCTGCCGTCGGCAAGGCGTGCGGGTGCTGTGGTTCGGTGACGGGAGAGGCCAGTTGCAGCAGCTCCATCAGCCGCTCGGTAGCCCCGGCGGCGCGTTGCACATCGCCCCATACCTCGGCCACCGCACCAATTGCTCCGGCAGTCACCACCGCGTACAGGATGAACTGCGCCAGCAGGCCGCCGCTCATCTGCCCGGCCAGCACTTGCTGCGCGCCCAGCCACAGCACGAACACGATGGCACCGAAGATCAGCATGATCACCGCCACCGTCAGCAGCGAACGGGCGCGGATGCGCGCCAGCGCGGTGGCAAAGCTCAGCTCCACCGAGCCGACAAAGCGGCTGGCTTCCGCCGCCTGCTGGTTGAAGGCCTGCACGGTGGGAATGGCGTTCAGTACCTCACCAGCCATGGCGCTGGAATCGGCAATGCGGTCCTGACTGGATTTGGACAGCGCCCGCACACGGCGGCCAAACAGCACGATGGGCAGCACTACCAGCAACAGCGTCACCAGAATGTAGCCGGTGAGGCTGGGGCTGGTCATGGCCAGCATCACCAGCCCGCCCAGCATCAGCAGCACATTGCGCAGGCCCATGGACAGGCTGGTGCCGATTACCGTCTGCACCAGCGTGGTGTCGGTGGTGAGGCGCGACAACACTTCGCCGGTCTGGGTGGTTTCGAAATACTGCGGGCTCATGCTGATGACGTGGCGGTACACCGCGCTGCGCACGTCCGCTGTCACCCTCTCGCCCAGCCAGGACACCAGGTAAAAACGCCCGGCGGTGGCCAGCGCCAGCACCACGGCCACGCCAAACAGCATCAGGAAATACTGGTTGATGTGACCGGCATTACGGCTGGAAAAACCCTGGTCGATCAGCACGCGGAAGGCCATGGGCAACACCAGCGTGGAGACGGCGGCCACGGTGAGCGCCAGCAGGGCCAGCCAGGCGCGATGACGGTAGGGACGCAGAAAGGGCAGCAGCCCCAGCAAGGGGCTGATGCGTTGCAATAGCGGACGGGCAGGTGGTGTGGCAGACATGGGCAGACCCGGTGAAAACAAGGCTGTCAGGCTACACCATGCCACCGGCTACGGCCATTCGGGCAGGTCTGCGCCTGCTGCTGACAACGGCGCAATGCAGCAGCACGGTTTTGCGAGCATACCCAGGCGCGGCTGACAAAATAGCGCAGCGCCCCTGGGGCAAGGCGCGCCGACGCAGACAGTACACCGGGTACGGCAAGGAGGCGCAACGCAGCAGCAGGGATTTTGCCAGCCGCGCCTATTTCAGCTTGCAGGTCTTGATGCCGAAGGGCAGATACGCCGGACACCAGCCAATCAGCCCGGTAGCCAGCGGCACCACGCCAATCCAGCCCCATACCGGCAGCAGGCCGGCCACGGTGGCGACGATCAGGGCAATACCAATCACGATGCGCAGGATGCGGTCGATGCCGCCTACATTCGGGGACATAGTGTTCTCCTCGGTTCAGGGCCATGCGGGATGGCGATGAGGAGATATTAGGACTTGCGGCAGCCCGCTTCAGTGACTAGGTCACACAGCGGCGCGGCCAGCCACAAGAGCCGCTAACAAAACCCCCGCTCCAGCGTTGCGCCGCCTTGGCACGGGTTCGCTACGAGGTTTTGTTCGCAGCGCTAAATACCACAGCCTATTTGCCGGCGAGCTGCTGCAAGGCGCCAGCATCCAGCAACTGCAACTGGCCACGGCCAAGGCGGATCCAGCCACGGCGCTCGAATTCCTTGAGCTGACGGCTGATCACCTCGCGCGCGCTGCCCAGCTCTGCCGCCAGTTCCTGATGGGTGGTGCTCAGTGCGGCCTGGCCACGGGCACGCTGCAACAGGCAGGCGGCCAGGCGCTGGTCGATACGGCCAAAGCTGACTTCCTCGATCAGCAACAGCAAATCGGCAATGCGGCTGCCATAGGCGCGGAATACGAAGTCGCGGAAGCTGGCGGAGTCGGCCAGCAATTGGCGAAATGCCGGAATCGGCAGCGCCTGGGCCTGGATGGCTGTTTCCGCCACCCCTTCGGCATCGTAGTCGTTACCGCTCATCAGGCAGGCGGTGGTGACAATGCAGGTCTGCCCGCTTTCCACCCGGTACAGGGTGATTTCGCGGCCGTTTTCGCCCACTTTCTGTACCCGGATCTGCCCTTCCTGCAAAAACAGATAGGCCTGACAGGGACTGCCTTCACGAAACAGCACCGTGCCGGCCGGCGCCTGCATGGCATGGCTGTGCGCCAGCAACTGGGTGCGGCTGGCTTCGTCCAGCGCATCCAGAATGGCAAAGTCGCGCGTCCAGTCGCTCATGCCGTGGTTTCCTGTAACAGGCCACGGGCTTGCAGTTCCTGATACACCCGCAGCGCCACCCAGGCGTCGTTACCGGCATAGGCCTGCTGGGCCGGGCTCAAGGGCAGGCGCGACCAGTTGGTGGTGGACAGCTTTTTCGACTTGCGGAAGTACTGGCCAAACAAGCGCGCTACCGCCTGCACCGCGCCCACGGTGATGCGGGCATCGTCCGAGGGCAGCAGATTACCCAGGTCGATCAGCCCGCCACATTCCACGCCCAAGCGGCTTTTCAGCAGGGCGCGGTCGGATACCAGGTCGAAACCCACCAGCGGACGGGCCGGGTCGGCCAGCAAGGTTTTGATTTCCTCCGGCAGCACGCCCTTCACCACCGGCACCAGCCAGGCGCACTGGCTGTCTGCCAGCTGGATCAGGTGCGGGCCGTCCGACTCCTCGCCCTTGCGGAAGGTGGGTTTGGATTCGGTATCAAAACCCAGCACCGGAGCCGCCAGCAGCGCAGGCATGGCAGCGGCCAGGGCTGCCGGGCTGTCCAGCATGCATACCTGCTCCGGGGTCAGCGCCGGAAACAGCGGCATGGTCTTGATTTCTTCGCGGGGGATTTGCCGGGTGAGGGACATGACAGGCCTTGATGACAGGGATGGTGCCGCCCGGCAACAGGCTGGCGGCAAAGCTGCATGATACGGAATCCCCGGCGGCATTTCACCCCGTTTTCCTGTGCACACCCGTGTTGTGCTGCCTGGCCGGGCAATCAAGTGGGGCCGGGAAGTTTCCCAAGATGGTATCGGAATGCGCAGATCAAGCCGGGTAGCACATTGAGGCCGCCGACAGGCCCGTGCTAGCGTCGCAAAACCGTGGCGACACGCCCTGCCAAGTTGCATGGCAAACCCTGCAATCACCCTCCCGGATGCCTGTCATGATTGCCTTGCTGGATGATTTCAATACCGTGCTGCACGCCGCCTTTGTCGGTTTCATCACCTTGTTTCCGGTGGTGGACCCGATAGGCACCGCCTTCATCGTCAACCCTTATTTCCGCCATCTGCCGCTGGATGAGCGCAAACAGGCCATCCGCAAGATTGCCTGGTACGCCATGCTGACGGTGATTGCCGCCTTGTTCATGGGACGCTGGATCCTGATGCTGTTCGGCCTGTCGATTCCGGTGGTGAAGCTGGCCGGCGGCATCATGATTTGCAAGATGGGCTGGACATCGCTCAGCAGCACGGCCAGCAGCCAGGACAAGTCGGCCAATAGCGCGGAATCGGCAGCAGTGGATGCCGGGCAAGCCAGCAGTGTGGAAAATGACCTGTTCTACCCGCTGTCCTTTCCCCTCACCGTGGGGCCGGGCACCATCTCGGTGGTGCTCACCCTCAGCGCGCACAGTTACAACGAAAGCTATGTCCGCTCGGCACTGAGCACCAGCGGGCTGATCATCGGCATGGCCGCCATGAGCGTGCTGATATACCTGTGCTATCTGAATGCCGGGCAGCTGGTGGCGCGGCTGGGGACGGCATCGGAAAACATGATCAACCGCTTCATGGCCTTCCTGATTTTTGCCGTCGGCCTGCAAATTGCCTGGGGCGGGCTGCATGCGCTGATAGCACCTGCGGCCTAAACCCCTATCATGCGCAACAAGGCAAGGCTCAACGGGCTGTCGGCAACAGCCAGTTCATCAAGCAGGGAAAAATGGTTGTTGTGACTGTCCTCCACCAGCGTCACCTCCAGCCCCTGTGCGCTTGCGGCCTGATGATAAGCCAGCGTCTGATGCCGGAAACCGTCGGTTTCCTTGCCGCCTACACTCAACACCAGCTTGCCCGCCTGTGCGGCCGTGGGCAGGCAAAGCAGCGGGCTGAGCCGTGCGGCCTGATCGGGGTACAAGCGCAGCCAGTCGTTGACGTAGATGTCACACAGCGGGCGGATGTCATACAGGCCGCTCAGTGCCAGCACGCCCTTGATCACATCGGCCGGCAGGCCGTAATCCTGCTGCCAGTCCGGGGCAAACAGCATGCCCACCAGATGCCCGCCGGCAGAACTGCCACCGACATGAATACGCTGCGGGTCAATGCCGTACTGGGCGGCATGCCGGTACAGCCAGGCAATGGCGCTGCGCACTTCGCGCACCGCCTCTGCCAGCGTGGCCTCGGGCAGCAGGGTGTATTCCACCGTGGCCAGCGCAATGCCATGCTGGTGCAGCACACCGGCCATGCCGCAGGCGTCCTCCTTGCTTTGCGAATGCCAATAGCCACCGTGGATGAAGACAAACAGCGGCGCGGGTTGCGCGCAGGCAGGGAACACGTCCAGCCGCTCGGCCTTGCCCATGCCATAAGGCAGGTCATAAATACCAGCTACCTCTGCCTTGGCCTGCCGGGCCAGGCGGGCGTAATTGGCCATGCAGGCGTCAAAATCCGCTACCGAGGCGCGGGCGTTGTATTGCACGGCACGGCTGGCCAGATCGGGAAACATCAGGTCGATTTTCATCACGGACATCCATTCTACGGGAGGAAAGGGAAGCCAAGTTTATGAAAGGCAGGGACCGGCTGTCGCCGGATGGCGGTATGGCCCGATCCCTGCCGTCCAGCTTTGCCAACTCAATCCAGATTGAAGAACCGGCGAGCGTTGCTACCCAGTAATTGCTGCTGTTGTCCCTCGCCCAGTCCGGCATGGCGGATCAGCGAACCCACCTCCTGCTCACCCAGCGGGAAGGGCGAATCGGAGCCCAGCATCACCCGCTCGCTACCCATGGTATCCACCAGCAAACGCAGCGCCGCTGCATCAAAAATGGCGGAGTCGACATAAAAACGGTCGACATAGCTGGACGGTTTGTTGGGGCAATCTTCGCGCACGATATCGCGCTGTTCCCAGGCGTTGTCCACCCGTCCCAGCAGGTAGGCAAAGCTGCCTCCGCCATGGGCAAAGCAGATTTTCAGGCTGCGCGGCAAACGCTCGAAGGCACCGGACAGGATGAGCGACAGGATGGCCAGCTGGGTTTCCGCCGGCATGGCCACCAGCCAGGGCAGCATCCATTTTTTCATGCGCTGCTCGCCGCCCATCATGTCCCAGGGATGCACCAGCACCGGGATGTTTTCTGCCGCACAATGGGCAAGAAAGGTGAGCAGACCGGCGTTATCCAGGTCCAGCGGGCCAACGTGGTTGCCAATCTGCACGCCGACATGGCCGCAGTCGCGCGCCCGGCTGGCTTCGCGGCAGGCCGCGTCAACATCCTGCAACGGCACCTGGGCCAGTACCTTCAGCCGCTCGGGCGCAATGGCGGCCATTTCCAGTGCCCGGTCATTCATCAGCTGTGCCCAGGGCAGCGCGCGTTCGATGGGCGCGTGGTAGCCGAACATCACCGGGGTGGCGCACATGATCTGGATGTCTATGCCCTGCCGGTCCAGGAATTCCAGCCGGCGCGCGCCATCCCATAGCGCGTCATACACCGGGCGAAACGGCCGGTCGCCCACCATGATCTGCCCCTCCGCCCCCTGCGTCTGTAGCCAGGGGGCGCGCTGCGGGTCCAGCCGGGCGGCTTCGGCCTGGCTGATGCGCGGAAAGAAATGCGAGTGAATGTCTATCATGATGCGTCTTTTCTAGTGTTGCGCACGCAGGTGCATGTCATGCCAGGCAGCGTAGTCCTTGCCCGGATGTACCGTGCCGCAATGCTTGCAACGCCGACCTTCCTCTCCGATTGCGTAAAACGCCTGATAGGCCTTGGGCAGGTCGTCCACCAGGCTCTCCAGCTGCTTGGAGATATGCCAGATTTCGCCGGCACATACCGGGCAATACCAGTGCAGGCTGTCATGTGCGCCTGGCGGGCGTGGCTGCTCCACCAGAAAGCACAGGCCGGGTTCCGGGCGCTGCGGTGAATGAATGACATGGGCAGGCAACAGGAATACATCGCCCTCGCGCAGGTCAATACGTTCGAAGCGGCCCCGGTCCCACACATTGATGTAGGCATTGCCCTTGATCTGGTAGAAGATTTCTTCGGTCGGGTTGTCGTGAAAATCGGTACGGGTATTGGGCCCGCCCACCATGTTGATGATGTAGTTGCCGTCCGGCCAGATGGCGGCATTGCACACGGGCGGCTTGAGTTCACCCTTGTTGCGTTCGGCCCAGTCCAGCAGGTTCAATGGCATTCCGTATTGCAATTGCATGTGGTTTCTCCTCAAAAAGTGCTGCCGGGCCGTCTAGCGCGGCTTGTAGGCAATGGCCTTGATTTCGATGCGCAGGTGCGGGTGCGGCAGTTGATGCACCGCCACCGTGGTGCGGGTGGGCCCGCTTTCATCGAAGTACTCGGCATAAACCGCGTTGTATGCGGCAAAGTCGTTCATATCCACCAGATAGGCGCAGATCTCCACCACATCGGCGAGGCTGGCATCCGCCGTGGCCAGGATGTCGCGGATGTTCTCGATCACGCAGCGGGTTTGCACCGCGATGTCCAGCCGGGTGGCGCCCATGGCATCGGCCTGGGCCCCGGCAATGCTGTTGTCGGGCAGGCGCGAGCTGGTGCCGGAAACAAACAGCAGGTCGCCCGCGCGTTTCAGGTGGGGAAAGCGGCCACGCGGCGTGGCCTTGCCGCTGACGACAGTAGCCTGGGTGTTGTTCATGGCCGCTCTCCGGTGGTGAAGGCGCAGCAGCCCAGACCGGCCACTTCCACACTGACATGCAGGCCGGGGCGCAGTGCCTCGGCCGCGGTGGCGGCACCGGCCAGAATCAGCGAACCGGCTGGCAGCACGCGCTCCTGCTGGTGCAGCAGGCGGGAGATTTCCGCCAGCGCACGCAGCGGCTGGCCCAGAATGGCGGCGCTGCTGCCTATCTGCACCGGGCGGCCATCAAAGCGCAGCACTACGCCCAGGTTATCCAGTGCAGCCTGCGGCCCGCAGAGCGGGCCAACCACATAACGGGCGGAAGAGCAGTTGTCGGCCACCACGTCCTGCAGGCTGAAACGGAAGTCGCGATAGCGCGAGTCGATGACTTCCAGCGCCGGGGCCACCCCGGCCAGGGCCAGCCCGGCTTCGGCCAGCGACAGGGGACGGTCGATGTCGATGGCGGTGATGAAGGCGATTTCCGGCTCCACCCGCGGGTGAATCAGTTTGGACAGATCCAGTGTGCCGCCATCGGCCAGTTGCATGGCATCGGTCAGTTCGCCCCAGATCAGCGCGTCCACGCCCATCTGTATCATCTTGGCGCGGCTGGTAAAGCCCAGTTTCAGACCCACCACGCGCTCGCCGCGTTGCTGGCGCAGGCGGATGCCTGCCTGCTGGATGCGATAGGCCGTCGCCAGGTCAAACGGCTGCTGTGCACTCAGCTGCGGTGTCGCTTCGTGACACTGGGTGGCGATATCCAGCTGGAGCGCCATTTCCTGAATCAGCATGCTCATGCGCGCACCTCCTGTTGTTTCAGCAGGTCCAGCGCCACATCGACAATCATGTCCTCCTGCCCGCCCACCATGCGGCGGCGGCCCACTTCCAGCAGGATGTCCAGTGTCTTCAGCCCGTATTGCCCTGCTGCCTTTTCCGCGTGACGCAGGAAGCTGGAGTACACCCCGGCATAACCCAGCGCCAGTGTTTCGCGGTCCACCCGTACCGGGCGGTCCTGGGTGGGACGCACGATATCGTCCGCCGCATCCATCAGGCGGATCAGGTCGCAGCCGTGGTTCCAGCCCAGGCGCTCGGCGGCGGCGATGAATACTTCCAGCGGCGCATTGCCCGCCCCGGCCCCTTGTCCGGCCAGCGAGGCATCAATGCGCTGGCAGCCTTCCTCCACCGCCACGATGGAGTTGGCCACCCCCAGCGACAGGTTGTGATGGGCATGAATGCCGGTGGCGGTGGCCGGGTCCAGCACATCGCGCAGTGCACGGAAGCGGTCGCGCACATCCTGCATCAGCAAGGCACCGCCGGAATCCACCACGTAAATGCAGGTGGCGCCGTAGCTTTCCATCAGCTTGGCCTGGGCAGCCAAGTGCTGCGGGCTGGTCATGTGCGACATCATCAGAAAGCCCACGGTGTCCATGCCCAGCTCGCGGGCGTACTGGATATGCTGTTTGGAGATGTCGGCCTCGGTGCAGTGGGTGGCAATGCGCACCACGCGGGCACCGGCATCGTAGGCATTGCGCAGTGCATGCACGGTGGCAATGCCGGGCAGCAGCAAAGTGGCAATCTTGCTGTGGCTGACCGACTCGGCAGCGGCGGCAATCCACGCCACATCGCTGTGTGCGCCAAAGCCGTAGTTGAAGCTGGAGCCTTCCAGCCCGTCGCCGTGCGCCACTTCGATGGAGTCGACACGGGCTTCGTCCAGCGCGCGGGCAATGGCGCGCACCTGCTCCAGCGAATAGCGGTGACGCACCGCATGCGAACCGTCGCGCAAGGTCACGTCGGAAATATAGAGTTTGTTCATGGCAGGTTTCCTCAGGCTTGCAGCAGTCGGGTGGCCAGGCGTTCACCGCAGGCCATGGCGGCGGAAGTCATGATGTCCAGGTTGCCGGCATAGGCAGGCAGATAGTGGGCGGCACCTTCCACCTCGATGAAGATGGACACCTTGAGTCCGCCTTCTGGCCCCAGGCCGGGATAAGCGGCGGCATCCGCAGCGGGGATGTCTTCGAATTGCACCGCCTGCTTCAGGCGGTAACCGGGCACATAAGCTTTCACCCTGGCGGCCATTTGCTCCACGGCGGCAGCAATGGCGGCACGGTCGGCCGGGCCGGTGAGGCAGAACACGGTGTCGCGCATCATCAGCGGCGGTTCGGCCGGGTTCAGGATGATGATGGCCTTGCCCTGGCGCGCACCACCCACGCTGACAATGGCCTGCGAGGTGGTTTCGGTGAATTCGTCGATATTGGCGCGGGTGCCGGGGCCGGCGGATTTGCTGGCAATCGAGGCGACAATTTCGCCATACAGCACCGGGGTGACGCTGTTGACCGCCGCCACCATGGGAATGGTGGCCTGGCCGCCGCAGGTGACCATATTGATGTTGACCGCGTCCAGGTGGGCTTCCAGATTGACCACCGGCACCACATAGGGGCCGATGGCCGCCGGGGTGAGGTCGATCACCCGCACGCCATGCTGTTGCAGCACGCGGTTGTGTTCCACATGCGCACCGGCCGAGGTGGCATCGAACACGATCCTGATATCGGCGAATTCTGGCAGCGCCAGCAGGCCGTCCAGGCCCTGATGGGTGGTGGCCAGCCCCAGCCGTTTGGCACGGGCCAGACCGTCCGAAGCGGCGTCGATGCCGACCATGGCCACCAGTTCGATGGCTTCGCCATGGCGCAGCAGCTTGATCATCAAATCACTGCCGATATTGCCGGAGCCAATGATGGCGGCCTTGATACGTGTGGGTTTCATGCTGCCTCTCCCTGTGTGGTGGCAAAACGGGCGGATACCTGCCCCAGGCCCTGGATGCGGGCGGTGAATACATCGCCGGCGCGCACCGGCACCATCGGCCCCAGCGCGCCAGTCAGCACGATGTCGCCGGCTTTCAGCGCATCGCCGCGCCGGGCCAGGGTGTCGGCCAGCCAGCAGGCCGCCAGCAGCGGATTGCCCAGACAGGCGGCACCGCCGCCGACACTTTCCGGCTCGCCCTTGCGCTCCAGCACCATGCCGCAGCCCACCACGTCCACCTCGCGCAGCAGTACCGGGCGGCTGCCCAGCACGAACAGGCCGGAGGAGGCATTGTCGGCAATGGTGTCGCTGATGCGGATGTCCCAGCCGGCAATACGGCTGTCCACCACTTCGATGGCCGGCAGCAGGTAGTCCACCGCGCCAATCAGGTCGGCCAGCGTGTGCTTTTCGTGCGGCAGGTCGCGCCCCAGCACCAGCGCAATTTCGGCTTCGACCTTGGGTTGCAGCAGGCGCTGGATGGCGATTTCTTCGCCATCGGCAATGGCCATGTCGGCAAACAGGCGGCCAAAGTCCGGTTGCGCCACGCCCAGCTGCTGCTGGACTGCGCGGGAGGTGAGGCCGATCTTGCTGCCCACCAGGCGTCGGCCTTGTGTGAGGGCGTGCTGGACGTTGAGGGTTTGCACCGCATAGGCGGCATCGACATCCAGCTCGCCCAGCAGGCTGCGCACCGGCGCACAGGGCTGGCCGTGCTCGGCCGCCATGCGCAACTGCAAGGCAGCCTCATGCTGGGCGGGATTGAGGGAATTGCTCACTGCGTTCTCCTGCAAAGATGGGGACAAGGCCGGAAGTGGCCGGGCCGCCTCAGTGGAAACGCAGTCCAGTGTATGAGCCGTTATCAGTGCCAAAAAATGAATAATCCGGCTTCTGCCATGCCGGAAAGTTATGCCATAGTCACTGCCATTGCAGAGCGGGAGAGAGTCATGGGTGAACAAGCGCTGTTTTCCATCAACGACATTGTGCTCAACCGGCTGAAGCTGCGCCCCTTGCTGGTTTTCGACCGGGTATTGCGCTGTCAGTCCATCGCCCGCGCCGCCCGCGAACTGAACCTGACCCAGCCTGCGGTCACCAAGGCCATTCGTGAACTGGAAGTGCAGCTGGATACCGAATTGCTCCACCGCAACAATCGCGGGGTCTCGCCCACCGAATACGGCGTGTTGCTGGGTGAGCGGGTGAAAGCGGTGATGGCAGAACTGCGCTATCTCACCGACGAATTGAATACCTTCAAGGGCGGCATCAGTGGCCATGTGGTGGTGGGCACGCAGATTTCCGCCAGCTCCAGCCTGCTGCCGCGCGCCATTTTGCGACTGAAAGCGACGGCGCCCAGATTACTGATTACCGTGCGTGAGGGGCCACAGGATTATCTGTTTCCCGCACTGGCTTCCGGCGAGCTGGATCTGGTGGTGGGACGCCTGCCGGACCTGGACGATCCGTTCACCCGCAAGCTGCCACTACGCCACCAGCCCCTGTACCGCAACAGCCTGTGCATCGTGGCGGGCAGCCGTCACCCGCTACTGGCCGCCAGCGCACTGACGCTGGACGCGCTGCAGCACTGGCCCTGGATTGTGCCGCCACCGGATTCCCCGGCCCGCCGGGTGGCCGAACAGTTTTTTGTCGACGCCGGGCTGGCCATGCCGGACAACCTGCTCGAATCGCTGTCCTTGCTCACCAATGTCAATTTGCTGGTGGAGTCCGACTGTCTGGGCCTGATGCCCTTGCAAGCGGCACGCCGCTTTGAAACAGCCGGGCTGCTGGCGATATTGCCGCTGGGCGAGGTGGGGCCACCGGCTGCGGTGGGTTATTCGGTGCGCCATGACAAGCCGCTGACCCCGGCCAGCCGCAAGTTGATCGACTACCTGAAACAGGTGGGCCAGGACATGCAGGAGTCGGCAGCTGTATAAAAATCAGGCATAGCAAAGCCCGATTTATTCATTTTCAATCATGGCAGGGCCCTTCCTACACTCGCCTTCACCCATCCTGCGCTGATGCAGCATGGGCTTTGAATGGAGGAATTGCCATGTCCAGTCCAGCAATACTGCCGCTATACGTCAACGGCCAGTTTCTCAGTACCGGGCTTGCCCGCTTTGACAATATCAGTCCGGTGGATGGCAGCCTGATCTGCCAGGTGGCCGAAGCCGGCGAGGCCGAAGTAGCCGCCGCTGCGCAAGCTGCGGCACAGGCGCTGCATGGCCCCTGGGGCAGCATGAGCGTGACCGCACGCACACAACTTTTGCATAAGGTGGCCGATGGCATCGAGGCGCGCTTCGAGGAATTTGTCGCCGCCGAAGTGGCCGACACCGGCCGCCCGGTGCACCTGGCGCGTACGCTGGATGTACCGCGGGCCATTGCCAACTTCCGTACCTTTGCCGACCTGGCCGCCACCGCGGTAAGCGAAAGCTGCGAAACCCCGCAGGCCGATGGCGGCGTACTGTTCAACTACACCGTGCGCAAGCCGCTGGGCGTGGTGGCGGTGATTTCGCCGTGGAACCTGCCGCTGTTGTTGCTGACCTGGAAGCTGGGCCCGGCGCTGGCCATGGGCAATACCGTGGTGTGCAAGCCCTCGGAAGAAACACCGTCGTCCGCCACCCTGCTGGCGCAGGTGATGCACGATGCCGGCCTGCCGCCCGGGGTGTTCAACCTGGTGCATGGTTTCGGGCCGGGCTCTGCCGGGGAATACCTCACCCGCCAGCCGCAGATCAGCGCCGTGTCCTTTACCGGCGAATCCCGCACCGGCAGCGCCATCATGAAGGCGGTGGCTGACGGGGTGAAGGAAGTGTCGTTCGAGCTGGGTGGCAAGAATGCCGCCGTGGTGTTTGCCGATGCCGACTTCGACGCCGCGGTGGAGGGCGTAACGCGTTCTTCCTTCTTCAATACCGGGCAGGTGTGCCTGTGTTCGGAGCGGGTTTATGTGGAACGGCCCATTTTCGACCGCTTTGTCGCCGCCCTGAAACAGCGCGCGGAGGCGCTGAAAATAGGCTATCCGGCAGAAGAAAACGTCGATCTTGGCCCGCTGGTTTCGCACAAGCACCGGGAAAAAGTGCTGTCTTACTTTGCGCTGGCGCGGGAAGAAGGCGCACGCGTGGTGACCGGCGGCGAGGTGCCACACTTTGGCGATGCGCGAGATCAGGGGGCTTACGTGCGCCCCACCATCTGGACGGGTTTGTCCGACCACGCCCGTTGCGTGCGCGAGGAAGTGTTTGGCCCGGTCTGCCATATCGCCCCGTTCGACCGTGACGATGAAGTACTGCAGCGCATTAACGACAGCCCCTATGGCCTGGCTTGCGCACTGTGGACCACCCGGCTGGACCGCGCGCACCGGCTGGCCCGCCGCATCCATACCGGCATCGTATGGGTGAACACCTGGTACGCCCGCGACCTGCGCACACCGTTTGGCGGCAGCAAGCTGTCCGGCATGGGCCGCGAGGGCGGGCGCTACTCGCTGGACTTCTACTCCGACATCAGCAACGTCTGCATCAAGCTGTAATCACCCCCTTTGCACCGGGCAGCCCGCTGTCCGGTCAGGAGTTCTAGCCATGTCCACCTCCCTGAATGTCGAGGACCTGATCGACGAAGCCGGTTTTGGTCCTTATCAGTTGTTGATTTTGCTGCTGTGTTTTCTGGTGATGTTTCTGGATGGCTACGATCTGGCCGCCGTGGCCTATATCGTGCCTTCGCTGATGGAGCAATGGGGCCTGAGCAAACCCCAGCTGGGCCAGGCCCTGAGCGCGGCCCTGTTCGGGCTGGCCATCGGTGCCTTGCTGGCCGGGCCGCTGGCCGACCGGCTGGGGCGCAAACCGGCATTGCTGTGGTCGGTATTGCTGTTCGGCCTTGGCAGCCTCATCACCGCCTGGGCCGATTCGCTCTCTGTTCTTACCGTTTACCGCCTGCTGACCGGCATCGGCCTGGGTGCCGCCCTGCCCAATACCATCACCCTGCTGTCCGAATACGCCCCTGCCCGGCACCGCGCCATGCTGGTGAGTGCCATGCTGTGCGGCTTTCCGCTGGGGGCCGGTGCCGGTGGCCTGTGTGCCGGCTGGTTGCTGCCGCTGTATGGCTGGCCATCACTGATGTTGCTGGGCGGTATTGTCCCTCTGCTGCTGTGCCTGCTGCTGGCCTGGAAAATGCCGGAATCGGTGCGCTATCTGGTGGCGCGCCAGGCCAGTACCGAGCGTATCCGGCGCATTTTGCAGCGCATTTCCCGTCACCCCGGCCTCGCAGGGGCGCAGCATTTCAGTCTGGGCGAACAACAGCACACACCTGCCAACAGCAGCTGGCGCGAAGTCCTGAGCCAACCCTGGACGATGGGCACGCTGCTGCTGTGGCTGTGCTGTTTCATGAGCATGCTGATTTACTACATGGGGGTGAACTGGATGCCGCTGCTGCTGAAAGAGGCCGGGCTGAGCCTGCAACAGTTTTCGCTGATCAGTGCGCTGTTTCCCATTGGCGGCGGCGTGGGCTCCATCGTGGTGGGCTGGCTGATGGGTCGCCACGAATCCAACAAGGTACTGGCCGGCACCTATCTGGCGGCAGGTGTGCTGGCCTGGGTGGTGGGCAATAGCGTGGGACAGGGTGAACAAGGCTGGTTGCTGGGCAGCCTGGTGTTTTTCATGGGCTTTGCTTCTGGCGGCGGACAGTCGGCGCTGTCATCGATGGCGGCCGGGTTTTATCCCACCCACTGCCGGGCCACCGGCGTGGGCAGCATGTTGGGAGTGGGCCGTTTCGGGGCCATCAGCGGGGTGCTGCTGGGTGCCGAGCTGCTACGCCAGCAGATGGCTCCGGGGGTGATTTTCAGCGCGCTGTTCTGGCCTGCCGCCCTCATCACCCTGTGCCTCATGTTGAAATACCGGCATTACCATCGCCAGCCACGCCTGCAAACCAGCCAGCGTCAGGCTTGAAGCGGCTTGAAGCCGGGCAGGCACTCAGCCAGATGGTCCACCAGCATGCGCACCTTGGGCGAGAGCTGACGCTTGTGCGGGTACAACGCCCAAATGCCTTCGTCCGGCTCCTGATAAGCGGTCAGCAATTCCACCAGCGCACCGCTGTGCAGATGACGCGCCACGTAGTAATCCGGCAGCTGGACGATGCCCACGCCTTGCAGCGCGGCATGGGTCAGCGCGTGGCCGCTGTTGCAGCGCAGGCTGCCCTTCACCCTTAGCAGGCGGCGCTTGCCGCCTTCCTGCAAATGCCAGAAGTCGTTGCTGCCCAGCAGGCAGTTGTGGCCCTCCAGTTCGGACAGGCTGTTGGGCAGGCCGTGACGCTGCAAATAAGCCGGGGCCGCGCACACATGCTGGCGGCGACTGGCCAGCCGTCGCGCCACCAGGCTGGATTCACTCAGATGCCCAAGCCGGATGGCCAGGTCATAGCCTTCGGCCACCAGGTCCAGCACCTGGTTGGTGAGGTTGAGCTGGATATCCAGCGCCGGATATTGTTGCAAAAAGGCCGTGATCAGCGGGGCAATATGGCTTTCGCCATAGGCCACCGGCGCGGTGAGCTTGAGCCTGCCCTGCGGCACGGCCTGATGCAGCGACAGCGCGCGTTCGGCCTCGTCCAGCCCGTCCAGCAACTGGCGGCAATGCTGCAAGTACAGCTGGCCGCTTTCGGTCAGCGTCAGCTGGCGGGTGGTGCGGTACAGCAGCTGCACATGCAGGCGCTGTTCCAGCCGGGTGATTTCGCGGCTGACCTGCGCGACTGACAAGTCCAGCGCACGGGCAGCACGGGTAAAGCTGCCCAGTTCGGCCACGCTGACGAATTCGCTTACCCCTTGCCATGCCGCCATTATTACTCCTGTGAAAAAATCATTTACCGATTAGGCAGATTATCGGCAAAAACAGTCGCAATACAATGGCGCTTTACTGCTGCCAGCCAGCATCCCTACTCAACCGCCCCGCACAACGCCGCATGCATGCCGTGGCGGAGGCGGATTACCCCGTCAGGAGATCGCCATGAGTCAAGACATCATCAAGTGCAAGGCCGCCGTTGCCTGGGCTGCCGGTCAGCCGCTGTCCATAGAGGAAGTGGAAGTGGCCCCGCCCAAGGCTGGTGAAGTACGGGTGAAGCTGGTGGCCACCGGCGTGTGCCATACCGATGCCTACACCCTGTCCGGTGCCGACCCGGAAGGCATCTTCCCCTGCATCCTGGGCCATGAAGGCGGCGGCATTGTGGAGTCGGTGGGCGAAGGCGTCAGCAGCGTGGCGGTGGGCGACCATGTGATTCCGCTGTACACGCCGGAATGTGGCGAATGCAAGTTCTGCAAGTCCGGCAAGACCAATCTGTGCCAGAAAATCCGTGCCACCCAGGGCAAGGGCCTGATGCCGGACGGCACCACGCGCTTCTCCAAGGACGGCCAGCCCATCTACCACTACATGGGCACTTCCACCTTTGCCGAATACACCGTGCTGCCGGAAATCTCGCTGGCCAAGGTGAACAAGGCCGCGCCGCTGGAAGAAGTGTGCCTGCTGGGTTGTGGCGTCACCACGGGCATGGGTGCGGTGGTGAACACTGCCAAGGTGAAGGCGGGCGATACCGTGGCCATCTTCGGCCTGGGCGGCATCGGCCTGTCGGCCATCATCGGCGCGCGCATGGCCGGGGCCAGCCGCATCATCGGCATCGACATCAATGAGAGCAAGTTCGAACTGGCGAAAAAACTGGGTGCCACCGACTGCATCAATCCCACGCTGTTCGACAAGCCGATTCAGGACGTGATCGTGGAAATGACCGATGGCGGCGTGGACTTCTCTTTCGAGTGCATCGGCAACGTCAATGTAATGCGCTCGGCGCTGGAGTGCTGCCACAAGGGCTGGGGCGAGTCGGTGATCATCGGCGTGGCCGGTGCCGGTCAGGAAATCTCCACCCGTCCCTTCCAGCTGGTGACCGGCCGGGTATGGCGCGGCTCGGCCTTTGGCGGTGTGCGTGGCCGTTCCGAACTGCCCACCTATGTGGAACGCTACCTGAAGGGTGAATTCCGCCTGGACGACTTCATCACCCACACCATGCCGCTGGAAGAAGTGAACACCGCATTCGAGCTGATGCATGAGGGCAAGAGCATTCGTTCCGTGATTCATTACGGCAAAGACTAAGCGCCATGTGGCCGGGCCGCCCCAGTTGCCGGCCCGGCATGTTACCGGGGGACGAAAATGAATCTGGAAAACATCAGCAGCAACCGCTGCTTTGGTGGCTGGCACAAGCAGTATCTGCACGATTCGGCGGTACTGGCCTGCCGCATGCGCTTTGCCGTCTACCTGCCGCCGCAAGCGGCACAGGGCGACAAGGTGCCGGTGCTGTACTGGCTGTCCGGCCTGACCTGCACTGACGAAAACTTCATGCAGAAAGCCGGTGCGCAGCGTATTGCCGCCGAACTGGGCATTGCCATCGTGGCACCGGACACCAGCCCGCGCGGCGAGGATGTGGCGGACGACCCCGCCTACGACCTGGGCCAGGGCGCGGGCTTTTACCTTAATGCCACCCAGGCACCGTGGAACCGCCATTACCGGATGTACGACTATGTCAGCCGCGAACTGCCGGCGCTGATCGAAGCGCACTTCCCGGTCAGCCCGCGCCGTGCCATTGCCGGTCATTCCATGGGCGGGCATGGTGCGCTGGTCTGCGCACTCAAGCGACCGCAGGATTATGTATCGGTTTCGGCCTTCAGCCCGATTGCCAACCCGGTGAATGTGCCGTGGGGGCAGAAGGCCTTTGCCGCCTATCTGGGTGAAGACCGTCAGCAATGGCTGGAGTGGGATGCCTGCCATTTGCTGGGCCAGGTACCGCAGATACCGCCGCTGCGGGTGGATATCGGCCTGGCCGATGCCTTTCTGGAAAACCAGCTGAAGCCGGATGCACTGGAAGCTGCTGCCCGCAGCGCCGGCCATGCCTTGCAGTTACACCGCCATCAGGGCTACGACCACAGCTATTACTTCATCGCCAGCCTGATCGAAGCACAGCTGCGCTTTCACGCAGAACATCTGCTGGGCTGAATCGCAGTCCAGCCCAGACGATGTCAGCAGCCATCCAGATAGCGCAGTCGGGCCTCCTGTCCGGCTGCGCCGGGCAGATAACGCAGACGTAAATCCTGTACCGCGTCCATGCCGATGCGGTCTATTTGCAAATCACGGCGCAAGCCGCGCCGGGGGTCCATCAGCCGCGCATAAGCCTGCGCGGCCGCCTGGCGGCCTAGCCCGGCAATATTCTGCTGCAACAGGGTGGTGGCGGCATCGGCCTGCTGCCCACACCAGTCCAGTGCGGCACGGTAGGCCGCCAGAAATCCCGCCAGCTGGGCCGGATGGCTGTCTGCCCAGCGCTGACGCACCGCGCCCACCGTACCTTGATAATGCGGCAGGATGTCTGCCGTCTGCGCCAATACCCGACAGCCTTGCGCTACCGCCATCAGCTCATACGGCGTGCGTAACAGCGAGGCCTGGCACCGCCCGGCCAGCAAGGCCTGGTAGCGTTCTTCGGTACTGCCAAGCGAAGCAATGGTCACCTCGCCACGGCTGAGCCCGGCCTGCTCCAGCAAGGCATACAGCACCAGGGCAAAACCGGTGTCGGGTGCATCCACCCCGATAATGCGCTGGCCAAGTCCGGCCATACTGGAGATTCCCGGAGCGGCGACCAGACTGAGCAGGCCGTCATCCCCGCCCATGAACATCACGGCATCGGGTTCGCCCGGTACCGGCAGCTCGGCCCGGTTCTGCTGGTAAGCAATAATATTGTCCGCACTCAACAGCACCACCGGGTAACGGCCATCCAGAAAGCCTGCGATGATCTGGCGAGAACTGGCGGTGTATTCCAGCGTGATGGCCAGTCCGTTGGCCGCAAAAAAACCCTGCTGCTGTGCTGCCCACAAGGGCAGATTCCAACCACCATCAAACACGCATACCGTCAGCGCCTGCATGCCGGCTGCAAGCTGCTCCTGCTGGTTTCGCATGATGAAAACCTTTCATGGAAATGGCCGCTACCCCTGCGGGTAGCGGCCTTATACTTGCCGAAAGAAGCAGCGCCGCTTACAGGCGGGCAGCCACCTGACTGCCGCGTGCGGTCATCAGGCTGACCAGGACAAAGCTGAGCAGGGCCACGACCAGGCTCTGGTAGATGGGCAGGTTGGAATCCAGTCCATAACTCAGCATCGCCAGGATGGCCGTACCACAGCCCAGTACCATGCTGACAATTGCCCCGGCGGTGGTGGCGCGCGGCCAGAATATCGCGCCCAGCAAGGGCACCAGCATGCCTGCCACCAGCAGGTTGTAAGCCAGGGTCAGGGCGGTGAGCACATCATGCACTACCATGGCCAGCAGCAGCACCACGCCCCCCACCAGCAAGGTCAGAATGCGGTTTAGCCACAAGCCACCCCGGTCGCTGACGATCAGGTCTTCGCTCAGCGTAGTGGAGGCGGCCAGCAGGGCGGCACTGGCCGTGGACATCATGGCCGCCAGCGCGGCGGCAATCACCAGGCCGCGGATGCCATCGGGCAGGCCGTCCTTCACCATGGCGGCGAAGGCATTGGCCGGGACGGCCAGGTCGGGCAGCAACACCTTGGTGGCCATGCCGATGGCCGCACACACCAGCCCGTACACAATGCAGTACAGCCCGGCAACGGTGCCGGCATAGCGCGCCACGCCGTCACTGCGCGCGGTGAACACCCGCTGCCAGATATCCTGGCCAATCAGGATGCCGAAGAAGTAAATGACAAAATAGGTGAGGATGGTGTCGCCACCAATGCTGGTAAAGCTGAAATAGGAAGCAGGCAGCTTGGCCTGCAGTTGTTCCCAGCCACCCACCCGGTGCAGGCAGATCGGCAGCAGGATGAACATCAGCCCGATGGTCTTGATCAGGAACTGCACGATGTCGGTCAGGGTCAGCGACCACATGCCACCGATGGTCGAGTACACCACCACCACGCCACCGCCGATCACGACCGCCAGCCAGAACGGCAGGGTGAACAGCACCTGCATCACCGTGGCAATGGCCAGCACCGAAGTGACACAGAGCATGACGGCATACAGCAGCATCACCAGCGCGCTGGTCCGCCGCGCTACGGTGTTGTAGCGGCGCTCCAGTATCTGGGTGACGGTAAACACCTTCAGTTTAAGCAGGGGTTTGGCCAGGAACAGGTTCAGCACCAGAATGCCGCAGCCCAGCGCTGCACACAGCCAGAAACCGGAAATGCCGTACACATAGCCCAGTTTTACCGTACCCACAGTGGAAGCCCCACCCAGCACCGTGGCGGCCATGGTGCCCATGTAAAAACCCGGCCCCAGATTACGCCCGGCTACCAGGAATTCTTCCCGGCTGGTGGCGCGGCGCATGCCCAGCCAGCCCAGCAATAACATGCTGGCGATATAAACGAACACGACAAAGATATCGAGTCCCATGGTTGCTCTCCTTCAATCTGCCCTGGTGGCAATGTATTGGCGGTTCAAACGGAATGTATTGGGCTGCTCTGCGGCAGCCTGATGACGGACTAGCGCCGGAAAGTGACGCCGGGCAGCACGCACAGCATCTCGAACAAGAGATTGGCCCCCAGCAAGGCGGTATTACCGGTGGTGTCGTAAGGAGGGGAGACTTCAACCAGATCACAGCCCACCAGATTCAGGCCGTGACAGCCACGCACGATCTCCAGCGCCTGGACCGAGGTCAGTCCGGCCACTTCCGGCGTACCGGTGCCGGGTGCAAAGGCCGGGTCGATGCCGTCGATGTCAAAACTCAGGTATACCGGCCCGCCGCCCAGCTGCTGGCGCACTTCCTGCATCAGCGGTTGCAAGGAACGGTTCCAGCACTCTTCCGCCGGTACCACGCGAAAACCCTGACGGCGTGCCCAGTCGAAATCCTCGGCCGCATAGCCGCTGCCGCGCAGGCCGATCTGTACCACGCGCCCCGGCGCCAGCAGTCCTTCTTCCTGGGCACGGCGGAAGGTGGTGCCGTGGGCAATCTTTTCGCCAAACATTTCGTCGTTGATGTCGGCATGGGCATCGACATGAATCAGCCCCACCGGGCCATGCTTGGCTGCGATGGCGCGCAGGATGGGCAGGGTGACGGTGTGATCACCGCCCAGGCCCAGCGGAATCACCTCATGCTGCAGCAACTCGCGGTAGCCGGCTTCGATACGGGCCACGCTGTCCAGCAGGTTGTAGGGATTGGTGGCGATATCGCCGATATCAGCTACTTGCAGGGTGTCGAAGGGCGCGGCGCCGGTGCCCATGTTGTAGGGACGCAGCAGGACCGATTCATTGCGGATTTCACGCGGGCCAAAACGCGTGCCGCTACGGTTGGAGGTGCCGATGTCCAGCGGCAGGCCGACAAACACGGCATCCAGCCCGGCGGCAGTGTCTGCCTTGGGCAGGCGCATCATGGTGGCAATGCCGCCAAACCGTGGCATGGCATTGCCACCCAAGGGCTGATTGTATTCAGTGATAGGCATGCTGACTCCTGAAACTGAGGTTGAGGGAAGCTCAGTCTATTCAGGCGGCAACTTGGGAAAAATCACCGTATTCCACTGTTTACATTGATAAATCTGAATGTGTGTAATGACAGGCCTGACTCACCGCCAGTACCTGGGAAAAACCATGCTCAATACCCTGTCCAGCCTTGATTTACGCCTTATCAGGGTTTTTCGTGCCGTCGTCGATGCTGGCGGCATTTCAGCGGCCCAATCCACCCTTAACGTCAGCCAGTCCACCATCAGCAACCAGCTGGCCGCGCTGGAAACCCGGCTGGGTTATCGCCTGTGCGAGCGTGGCCGCGCCGGCTTTGCCCTTACCGCCAAGGGCAGCCAGCTGCTCAATGCCAGCCGTCATCTGCTGGATGCCGCCGAGGCTTTCTGCGTGGAAGCACGCCAGCTGGAGCGCAAACTGGTAGGACAGTTGCGCATAGGCGTGGTGGGGCACACCACCATGCGCGCCCATGCGCGCCTGTCGGAAACCATTCGCCGCTTCCGCCAACGCGAAGAGTCGGTCGAGCTGATGCTATCCATGCTGCCGCCCGGCACACTGGAAGAAGCACTGATCAACGGCGACATCCATCTGGGCATCGGCTATTTCTGGCACCGCGCGCCCAGCCTGCAATACCTGCCCCTGTTTACCGAACACCAGCTGGCTTATTGCGGCCAGGAGCACCCGTTGTTCTTGCAGGCGGGGAATATATCGGTGGAAGAAGCCGCCCGGCATGACTGGGCCTGGCGCAGCTATCCGCTGCCAGACATCCCGCTACCGGTGGAAAACTGGCGCGTCACCGCGCGCGCCGACAATATGGAAGCCATGGCCGTCCTGATTCTGTCCGGCCATCACCTGGGCTTTCTGCCGGAGCACTTCGCCCGCCCCATGGTGGAACAGGGCATGCTGCGGGCACTCAATGCGGCGCAGCTGTGCTACCACCCCACTTTTCACCTGGTGACACGGCAAAACGCCAGGCAAAGCGAGGTGGTCCGCGCCTTCACCCAGGATTTGCTGGCGGCACACCAGTTACCTGCCAGCTAAACACTTTGGCCCGACTACTGGCGCGTATCAGGGCGCCAGTCGCACCCGTTGCCAGCTGGCATCGGCTTGCAGCAGGTAGACCACGCGGTCGTGCAGTCGGCTGGGGCGGCCCTGCCAGAACTCCACCCGGTCGGGAATCACCGCGTAACCACCCCAGTGCGGCGGGCGCGGTACATGCAGCGGATGCTTGACGCCAAACATGGCGGCACGGCTTACCAGCACGTTCTTGGAGCTGATCTCGGTGCTCTGTTCGCTGGCCCAGGCACCCAGCCGGCTGGTATAGGGACGGCTGGCAAAATAAGCGTCAGACACTTCCGGTGCCACTTGCTGCACCCGGCCTTCCACGCGCACCTGGCGTTCCAGTTCTGGCCAGAAAAAGGTAATGGAAACAAAGGGATTGTCCGCCAGCTGCTGCCCCTTGCGGCTGAGATAGTTGGTGTAGAACACCAGCTGGCCGTTTTCCACGCCCTTGAGCAGGACGATACGTGCAGTGGGGCGGCCATCGGCACCGACAGTGGCCACGTTCATCGCAGTGGGTTCGTGGACCTGCGCAGTCATGGCCTCGTTCAGCCATACTTCGAACTGTGCGATGGCATCGGGCAGGCAGTCGTCCGGGGACAGTTCTTTCTTCGAATAATCCTGGCGGATATCGGCAAGATTCAGCGACATATCGCTCTCCTGTTTCAGTATGCCGCCATGTTAAGACAGAAGACGACCCGGCGGGTAGCCATCCACACCGTGGAAGAATGTGCGCCGCTGCGTGGCATTTGCACCGCAAAGCCCCGGAATTGGGGACGTTGACGATTAACTTAGGCTAGAATATGGCCTTTCCCCTGCAGCCCTGTTCCGCCCATGCATCTGGTTGCCTTTGGCCTGAATCACCACACAGCTCCGCTATCGGTGCGCGAGAAGCTTGCCTTCCCGGCCGAGGTGCTGCCCAACGCACTGGAAAGCCTGGTCGGCTCGCAGGCGGCACGTGAGGCGGCCATTGTTTCCACCTGCAACCGCACGGAAATCTACTGCAACAGCAATAATCCGGAGCAGGCCTTGCAATGGCTGTCGCAATACCATGGCCTGCCGGTGGAAGAACTGCGCCCCTACCTGTACCAGCTGGATGCCAGCAGCGCGGCGCGCCATGCTTTCCGCGTGGCCTCGGGCCTGGATTCCATGGTGCTGGGTGAAACCCAGATCCTGGGCCAGCTGAAGGATGCGGTACGGACGGCAGAAAATGTCGGCACACTGGGTTCGCTGCTCAACGGCCTGTTCCAGCGTACCTTTGCCGTGGCCAAGGAAGTACGCAGCAGCACGGCGGTGGGTTCCAGCTCGGTATCCATGTCCGCTGCAGCGGTGAAGCTGGCCGAGCAGATCTTCCCCACCATTGGCGAACTGAACATCCTGTTCATCGGCGCCGGGGAGATGATCGAACTGGTGGCCACCCACTTTGCCGCCCGCGAACCCTCCTGTATCACCATTGCCAACCGCACACTGGAGCGGGGGCAGAAACTGGCCGAGCAGTTTGGTGGCAATGCCATCACCCTGTCCGAGCTGCCCGACGTGTTGCACCGCTACGATGTGGTGGTCACCTCCACCGCCAGCCAGCTGCCGCTGGTAGGCAAGGGCCTGGTGGAGCGCGCGCTCAAGGCACGCCGCCACCGCCCCATCTTCATGCTGGACCTGGCGGTGCCGCGCGATATCGAAATCGAAGTCGGCAAGCTGAATGATGTCTACCTGTACACGGTGGACGACATTGCCAGCATCGTGGAAGTCGGCAAGGAAGCCCGCCAGAGCGCGGCGGAAGAAGCCGAATCCATCATCCAGGCCCGCGTGGCCGAATTCAACGACTGGCTGAAAAAGCGCGAAACCGTACCGCTGATCCGCGCCCTGCGCGATGAAGCCGAGCGCACGCGCCGCCATGCGCTGGAGGCTGCACTCAAGCAGCTGGCCAAGGGCACGGAACCGGAAAAGGTGCTGGAAAGCCTGTCGTTGCAACTCACCAACAAACTGATGCACCCGCCCACCCAGGCCTTGTCCTCGGGCAGCGGCGCGGAGCATGCGGCCGTGGTGGAAACCATCGCCCGCCTGTACCGCTTACACCCGGAGTCGTAATGAAACCGTCGATTGCGACAAAACTGTCGCAGTTGGCCGATCGTCTGGAAGAAGTCACCCATCTTCTGGCCAGCGAATCGGCCACTGCCGATATGGATCAGTTCCGCAAACTGACCCGTGAACACGCCGAGCTGACCCCGGTCGTGGAAACCTTCCAGCAATACCAGCAGTGCGAAAACGATATCGCCACCGCGGGTGAAATGCTGTCCGACCCGGACATGAAGGAATTTGCCCAGCTGGAAATCGACGAAGGTCGGGACAAGCTGGCCGCGCTGGAGCTGGAGCTGCAAAAACTGCTGCTGCCCAAAGACCCGAACGACGAAAAGAACATCTTCCTGGAAATCCGCGCCGGCACCGGCGGCGACGAAGCCGCGCTGTTTGCTGCCGACCTGCTGCGCATGTACACCCGCTTTGCCGAACGCAATCGCTGGCAGGTGGAAATCGTCTCTGCCAGCGAGTCGGACCTGGGTGGCTACAAGGAAGCCATTGTCCGCATCATCGGCTTCGGTGCTTACTCCAAGCTGAAATTCGAATCCGGCGGTCACCGCGTGCAGCGCGTTCCCGCCACCGAAACCCAGGGCCGCATCCATACCTCGGCCTGCACCGTGGCAGTGATGGCCGAAGCGGACGAACTGGTGGATGTGGTGCTGAACCCGGCCGACCTGCGCATCGACACCTTCCGCGCCAGCGGTGCCGGCGGTCAGCACATCAACAAGACCGACTCCGCAGTCCGTATCACCCACCTGCCTACCGGCATTGTGGCGGAGTGTCAGGATGGCCGTTCGCAGCATGCCAACAAGGCCAGCGCCATGCAGGTACTGGCAGCGCGTATCAATGACATCCAGCGCCGCGAGCAGCAGCAGAAGGAAGCAGCCGAGCGCAAGAGCCTGATCGGCTCCGGCGACCGCTCCGAGCGCATCCGCACCTACAACTATCCGCAAGGCCGCATTACCGACCACCGTATCAATCTGACGCTGTACAAGCTGGATTACGTGATGGATGGCGACCTGGTCGAACTGACCGACGCGCTGATTGCCGAGCAACAAACCGAGCTGCTGGCTGCACTGGGCGACTGATACCCGGTATTGCCCATCATGCGGTTTGCCCCAGCCGGCACATCGTTGTACACTCGGAACCCGAAAAAGCAGCCCCCTGGCAACAGGGAACACAGGGCATTGCCCCCGATGCTTTTTCTCCGAATCTTGAGGCCACGCAAGTGGCCTTTTTTCTTGCCCGCTTGCCAGCCGTGCCAAATGGCAGACAAAAAAAATCGGCCGGGTCACAGAGGCAGGACCCGACCGTTCCCAACGTGGAGATGGTGGAAAGCGTGATTACCGGCAAGCTGGCTGCTTGCCGCAGAAAAACCGACCGCGCGCCTGATGACGGTGTCCGGGCATATCAGCCATGCAAACAACACATCAGTCGCACAAACAAGCCGGGATGACCGACTTGCTGAAATAAAATGCTTCAGGTGAAACAAGCTGCACTTTGCCCTGACAGATCAACGGGCTAGGCACAAGGATAACCAGCCCCTGCTCGCCTGACAAAGCAGTTATAATCATGCCAGCCATGAATAAACAGCATGAATCCGATGAAACTGCCTCCCTTGAATGCCTTGCGGGTCTTTGTTGCCGCCGCCGAACACCTGTCCTTTACCCGCGCAGCCAACGCCCTGCACCTGACGCAGGGTGCCGTAAGCCGGCACGTGCAAACCCTGGAGGAGTTTTATGGCACCAGTCTGTTCATCCGCCAGGCACGCGGCCTGGCGCTGACCGCCGAGGGTGAAGCCCTGGTCAAGCCGGCGCGTGACGCCTTCCAGCTGCTGCACGAGGCCAGCGAAATGCTACGCCTGCGCCAAAGCGGGCTGCGGGTGCGCATACCGCCCACCCCGGCCATGCGCTGGGTGCTGCCTAACCTGCCGGACTTCCAGACCCGCTATCCGGAATACACCCTGCACCTGATTACCCAGCTGATTCACGACAAGCCGTTCAACCGCGCCGAATACGACCTGGCCATCATCGGCATGCCGCGTCCCGAGGTGTATACCGACATGCGCATCGAGTGCATCTGCCGCGAAAAACTGGTGCCGGTCTGCTCGCCTTCCTTGCTGGTGGGGCCGCATCCGCTGCGCACCCCGGAGGATTTGCAATACCACACCCTGCTGCATCCCTGGCGGGATCAGGATGTATGGGATCGCTGGCTGAAACTGGCCGGGGTGAGCAATATCAACCCGGAGAGCGGCGTGACCTTTGATGCGCTGGAATATGCGTTGCATGCGGCGGCGGCAGGCATGGGCGTGACACTGGCGCAGGTTTCAATGGTGAACGATGACATCCAGCGCGGACGGCTGGTGATTCCGTTTGATACCGTGCTGGAAACCGAGTGGGCGTATTACCTGATGTACTCACACGAGATGGCCCAGCAACCCAAGATCCGCGCCTTCCGCGACTGGCTGATTGCCACCCTGGAACGCAGCGAGGCCATCAGCCGCAGCATGTAGCGCGGTTCAGACGCTGGCGGTGTCCTGCTGTTGCAACCAGCTGTCGAATGCAGCCAGCGCCTGCTCCAGCACAGGCACCAGTCCGATGGCCGACGCTGCCTGCCCCGTCTTGGCAGCCTTCTCCACTGCCTCGGCCGCATTCCCCATGTCATTGGCCCCCACCATGCGGCTGGCACCCTTGATACGGTGTGCCGCCCACGCCAGCTGGTCGGCATTGGCTGCGTTCACGGCCTGGCGCAAGGCGTCCATGTCTTCCTGATTGGCCTGGGCAAAGTCATGCAGTATTTCCAGCTCTACCGCCATGTCACCATCGCTGTAGACCTCCAGTACAGACCGGTCCACCGGGCAGCTGGTACTGGCAGAAGACATTGCATTGCTGGGTTCCATCACGCTCTCCGCTGCGTTGTGCAGCCATTTTTTCAGCATGGCTGACAGAATGTTGATGGCCAGTGGCTTGGTCAGGAAATCATCCATCCCGGCCGCGCTGGTCTTGTTGAGTTCTTCCTGCCCGGCATTGGCAGTGCAGGCAATGATGGGCAGCCGGCCGCGCTCCGGATGCTCGGCCTCGTAGGCACGGATCAGCCGCGCCAGTTCATAACCATCGGTCACCGGCATGTGGCAGTCGGTCAGCAGCAGGCTGTAACGCCCGGCCTGCCACATGGCGTAGGCCTGGGCACCGTCTTCCGCACATTCGGCGGTATAGCCCAGCTTTTCCAGCTGGCGCAAGGTGAGTTTGCGGTTGGTGGGATTGTCCTCGGCAAACAGGATGGGCAGGTACTGGCCATGCGCGCCGTCCTCGGTTTCCGGTGCGGCGGCGTGGGTGGTGCGGGTGGCATCGTCATCCAGCTCGCCGGCAGCCAGCTCCTGGCTATCGACGATATTGGCCACCAGCAGCAAGGACGCACGCGTCCCCTGGCCCGGCTGGCTGTCGAGTTCCACATGACCACCCATCAGCCCGGCCAGACGCCGGCAGATGGCCAGACCCAGCCCGGTTCCGCCAAAGCGGCGACTGGTATCGGATTCGGCCTGGGTAAAGGGCTCGAACAGCCGGGCCAGATTGTCCGGCGCAATGCCTATCCCGGTGTCGATGATGTCAAAGCGCAGGGTCTGGGCGGAAAACTCCTGCTCCAGCACTTCCACGTGCAGGGTGATGCCACCGTTGGCGGTGAACTTGACGGCATTGCTGACGAAGTTCTGCAGGATCTGGCGCAGGCGCAAGGGATCGAGCAATAGTGCTGGTGCCAGGCGTTCATCCACTTCCAGCTTCAATTGCAGGCCCTTGGCCGCCGCGGTTTCGGCATACAGCGTGCGCACCTGTTCCAGCAGCGGTTTGACCGCGGTGGGGGTAAGCACCACTTCCAGCTTGTCCGCTTCGATCTTGGAGAAATCCAGAATGTCATCAATCAGCCGCAGCAAGGTGCGGGCGGACTCCTGGATGGTGTCCACGCTGTCCTTCTGTTCCGGGTTGAGCGGGGTCATGGCCAGCAGTTCCAGCATGCCCAGCACGCCATTCATCGGGGTGCGGATTTCGTGGCTCATGGTGGCCAGGAAAGAGCTCTTGGCCCGGTTGGCCGCATTGGCCTGGTCACGCGCCATGCGCAGTTCAAACTCGGCCAGCTTGCTCTCGGTAATGTCCAGACAGGCCAGGATGGTGCCTTCATTCGGCCGATCCGGAAACAGCAGCATGCCTTCAAACAACACCCAGATAGGGCGGCCATCGGCATTGATGCACTCCAGCTCGCAGCGCAGCTTGCTCTGGTACTGCACCATATTGTTGAGCTGGCTGGTCAGGTCGAACCAGCTTTGGTCGGACGCCAGCAGCTCCATCAGGTGCATGCCGGGCAGGCTGCTGCCGCCACGGCCAAAAATGTCCTCTGCCATGCGGTTGGCACGCACGATCTGCATTTGCTCGTTCAGCCGCAACAAGCCAATGGGTGAGGCGGAATAGATGGCCTCTTCTTCCTGCAGCACCGAACGCAACTGCGATTCGGACAGCTTGCGCCGGTCTTCTTCATCAAAGAAGCCCAGAATGTTGGCATAGGCACCCACCAAGGGCTGAATGCCCTTGCCCAGCAGGACAAGATCCGGCTTCAGCAGGCAAATCAGGGCCGATACATCGTCATCCATGGACACCGGCAGGGTAATCCAGGGCGGCATTTCGGCCAGGCGCTGCAACAGCCAGGTCAGGGGTTCTGGCTCATGCGCTACGGTTTCCAGCGGTGGCAAGGTGTCTGGCCAGTTACCGGCCTGCAGATGAATCTCGAAACGGTCGTCCGGAAATTCGGCCAGCACCAGCATGAACCCCTGTTCGGCGCTGCTGAAACGGATGAACTCGTCCAGCAGACGGTCCAGCACCTGCTTGCGCGGCCAACGGCTGAGCATCAGGTTTTCCACATGGGAAATGGCGGACAGCATGCTCAGGTTGTGTTCCAGCGAACGTTCGGCGATACGGCGCTGATGTTCGTCGCGCACGATCAGCATGAATTCCTTGTCGGTATCCGTGCTGCGGAACAGGCTGACCGTGATGCCGGCAAAGAAGCGCTCCTGATTAAGCTTGATACCTTCACCTTGCAGCGTCTGGCTGCCCAGCTCGCTCACCCGGAGCAAGGTATCAGCCAACGCCTGTGGCAAGCTGAGCAACTGGCTGATCTGCCGCCCTTCCAGCACATCCCGTCCGTTGTCGAACAGGCGTTGCGCACCGGCATTGGCCGACAGTACCGTACCGTGCTGGTTAATGGTCATGATGGCATCGCCAGCGGCATCCAGCATGCGCTGCAAGCGGTTCAGCGGCTTGAGCACACGCTTGGTCATGCTGTAGAGCAGAACCAGCCCCAGGGCCAGAATGGCCAGGCCCAGCACGGCATCGTGAATCAGCTGCCGGCGATAGTCTTCCAGGGCAAGCTGGATCTGGGCGGCACTCAGCCGGTTGGTCTGTACAAACAGGTTCCAGCTTTCCTGCTGCACCTGTGCCAGCAGTTGCTGCATGTCGGATTGCATGCCGGCAATGCTCTGGTGCGCCTGCATGGCTGCCAGTTGCTGTTTGTTGAGCATGTGCAGCTGCAAGGCGGCATCCGAAACGCGCCGCAAGCTGGACTGCAAGGCCTGATCCTGTGTGTGCGCCACATCAGCACGCAGCTGTTGCAGCATCAGGTTGCTCAGGTCCAGCCGGGATTGCAGGTCACCCTCTTCGGTTTCGCTCAACGGGGCATCACGCTCGCTGCGCAACAACAGGGCGGAAGCGGTGGTACGCAGGACATGACCGATATTCCAGCTGGCCTGGGCGATATCCATCATGATGTACAGGCCGGGGGGTGCATGCCATTTCATCTGCCCGTTCATGCCAATCAGCACATCGTTGATGGCATCCTGCAAATGGCGTGAAGACAGTTCCACGCCATAACCCAGCGTTTCATCCGCCCCCCAGGCAGGGCCAATCCGCATGTCGACTTCTGGCCGCAAGCTGCGAAAACTCTCCAGCTGCAATGCGACATCGGCCAGTTTGGCACGCTGCTCAGCCACAATGTCACGCTCACCTGCCGCCAGTGCCTGCGTTATCCAGCTGTCTGCCTGCATACGCAACAAGGCAAGTGCGCTGCGTTCACTCGGATAGGGAGGGGTGTTACGGTACAGCAGGCCACGACCAAGAATGGCCTCACGCCGCAACAGATCGGCCGCAGTGTAAAACTTGCTGCTGATCTGATGAACCTCCGCCAGCTCCACTGCCTGCTGATAATGCTGCCAGGATGCCGCCAGCAAGCGGGTGACCCAGCCGATCTGGAAGACCCCAAGCAAGACGACAATGGCAATGACTGCTCTGCCGATGGACAGCGTCTGGCTGGTCTTGTTGTTGATTCTGGCCATCCATCCCCCCTGCTGGCGCAAAGGCCTAGCCCTGCTGACCGGATGGTTCGGTTGCCGCAGCATCCGCAACCGGCGTTTGGTCAGACGTCTCGATTTCCAGCTGATGTACGCCGTAACGGTCGCTGAAATTACGCAATACTGCCAGTTGGTTGGCCGAGATACTTGCTCCCTGTGGCAGCAGCAAATGCCCGCTCTTGCTGCGCAGGTCTGCCGCCAGTACCGAGCCGGGCTTGGCGCTGTGTATCGTCACGATTTCCCCCTGCACGGCGGGCAAATCTTCAGCGCGCGGCTCGAACAGACGACGGAACACCTTTTTGTCGTAGTCGGTTCCGGTATCAACACTGTAATAGCTGAACGGGTCCACCTCGGGCCGTGCGCGCTTCAGCGCCTGGGTGATCGCCTTTTCCACATCCGCCGGTTTTGGCGGCTTCACGACAAAGCCATCCGCGTGCAATTTGACAGCCACAGTGACATTACTGCGGTCGGCATGGCCAGACAGGATGATGAAGGGCAGGTTGGATGCATTGGCGGTATGGCCGCAACGCAGTTCCTTGAGCAGGTCCAGGCCGTTCATCGGCTTCATTTCCACATCGCACAGCACCAGGTCCACCATGCGCATGTCCAGCGTACGCATGGCCGTGCTGCCATCCGGTGCTTGCGAAATGTGCTCCGCACGGATTCCCATGGTTTGCAGTGACTGGCTGACCAGTGTGCGGACCAGCGACTGATCGTCCACCACCAGTATTTTCAGCTTTTCCAGCTCAATCGACATGATTCACCCCTTGCACGTCATGACATCTTCGCTGCTGGTCTATCCCTGAATGGTGCCAGCAGTCTGTTGTTGTTCCAGATAAGAGGATAGCTCGCCCATGCCCAACTGCAGGGCAATTTGCTCACCACTGACATGACAGCCGGACAGCGCGTTGATGACGGTGAGGTCGGCTTCATTGTCCAGATGCGTGATGGTCAGTTGCGCGGTGGTCAATCCGCAGCATTGCAGCAAGGCCAGCAGGCTTTGTTGCTGGTGCGGCCACTGCTGCATCGTGGAGGCGGCAACACGCACGCCATCCAGCGGCAAGTCGAGCAGATTGCAAACGGTCAGCCCACCCTCGCCCAACTGCTCGGCCAGCAAATGGAAACCGAAGTATTTCAGTTTGGCAATATTCTCATAGCATACCGGAGAGTGATGGGCCTGCAAGCCATCGGCCAGCAGAAATCCGATTTGTCCTGGCACCAGCCCGTGCTGGCGCAACAAGGCGGCATAGCGATCGAACACATTGTCATGCGCCAGACAGCTGGCATCCAGATGCAGCAAGAACGGTATGTGCTGACGCAGCGAATGGGGAATACCAACCAGAACCTGCACCAGGCGCTCCATCACCATTTCCAGAATCAGCACCGGAAGCTGCGTGTTACTGGCCAGCTGACGGTAAAGCCCGGCGTCCAGTGGCAACAGGCCGCTTGGCAATTGCAAGGCGGCAACCTGCATGGCCCGCAGCTGCCGTTGCTCATCATCCAGTACCGGGCGAAATTCCAGCGCCAGTGGTGCTGCAGCACAGTCATGCCACAGCTGCTGTGGATCAAGCGCGGTGCTGCCAGCCTGCTGCTCCATGTCGGCAAAAACTGCATTGAGCTGATGCAGGAACTGGTCAATGCTGTATGGCTTGCACAGGAAATGCACACTGGGCATGCCCTGACCGCGCGCCATGCGCACGATGGCATGCAGGATGCGACTGTCGTAGCCGGAAATAATCAGCAAGGATGCCCGGCAACCAATGGCCGTCAGGTTCTTGATGAAGTCGATCCCGCTCATGCCGGGAATGCCGATATCGGTGATGATCAGGTCGTAACTGTTTTCCGCTGCACTACGCAAGGCTTCGGCGGGGTCGCTGAATTCGTCGATAGTCGTGGCTTGCCGGCTGAAGAAGCCGGTCTGACGGGAAATCAGCTTGCGCAGGATGACCTGGTCTTCCAGGATCAATAATCTCAGGGGTGGCGGCATTGCGGACTCCTCAGGAATGCAATGTCCACCGGATTTCAAGGCCGGTAGCAATGCGGGCGTTTACGCTATTGGTATAGCAGCCCGCATTACTCCGGAGCAAGCATTACCCTGGAAATACTTGATAAAAACAGAATGAGATTAAAGTAATTACCAGGCAAATCGCACATCCTGCCTTTAGTCAGCGCGTTTCTTGTGGTGGTTCGGGCGGTGTCGCCGGGGCGGCATACCAATGTTGTGGCGGCACGATCACCGGCTGTGCCGGCTGGGCACGGAAGTGCGGGGACATGATCTGCACGCCAAACTCATTGAACACATCCTGTATATGCCCGTGCAGGGCGGTAAACAGATCGACGGGTAGTGCGTCCGGCAGGATATTTACCTGCAGCTCGTACTCGACATAAAAATCCTGCAGCTTCAGCTGACGGACCAGGATGGGCTGTCTTGCATCCACGGTCGGCGTGCGGTGCGCTGCCAGCTCCAGCATGGCCTGCACTTGCCGCCATGGCGTGTCATAGCCAATCGACACCACCGTAGTCAAGGCCAACCCGCGCCCCTGGCTTGGCCGGCTGTAATTCTCCACCTTGCCGCCCACCACCACGGCATTGGGCAGGGTGACCTCGTGCTCCTGTCGCGTCATCACCTTGGTGGACAAGGCACTCAGTTCGGTCACATACCCCTCCACATCGCCGATACGTACATAATCTCCGGCGCGCAAGGCACGGGAATACACCAGGACCAGACCACTCATTGCATGATTCATGATGCCCGCCGAGCCCAGTGTCACCAGCAAGCCGAAGAACACACTCATGCCTTTGAAGGCATCGGAATCCGCCCCCGGGAAATAAGGATAGGCAATGGTCAATGCAAACAACCACAGCACCACACCCAGCAAGCGACGTGTAGCACCCGCGGTTTCGGGATGCAGGCCGGGAAAGCGCAACTGACCACTTTCGACCATGCCGAACACCAGACCCAAGCCACGGGACAATAAACGGGTAAACAGGAATATCAGCGAGACTGTCAGCAAACCGGGAATGGCCGAGGCCGCGTTATCGAGCAATGCGCTCACCAGCGTCCACAGGAATGCGCCCAAACGGCGGCTCCACGGCAAGGTATACGGAAAGCGGGCCAGCAACCAGGTCAGCCACAGATAGCTCAGGAACAGGATGCAAAGCACGGTGGTCAGATTGATGATGCCGCCTTCGGCCCGCAACACCATACCGCGCAAGCTAACACGCGCGCGAATCCAGCCAGGGAGCTTATCCGGGTGCAAGGGCAAACGCCGCAAGGCATGACGACGCAGACGCAACGTCAGATAGAGCAAGCCAACAAAAACGACTGTGCCCGCAATACCATAGCCAAAGGCGATGGCCAGCGCCCCGGAGGAATGCTCCTGCAAATAGTTACGCCGTAATCGATTCAGCCGTTCCACCACATTGCTGGCGGATTGTTGCAGGCTCAGGCCATCAGCCGGGTCCAGATCATCGGCGATGATATTGAACAGTGGCTTGCCGTTCACCGATATCCGGTAAGCGGTATTTGCACCGCTGCCATACGGTGTGGCCAGTACGGGAAACTCAGCATCTGCCGCTTCCAGGCCACGCATCCGCGCTTCCACACGCACCACACGTTGCGGTGCGGTCAGCTCACCCTCCTTACCCAGAAACAGATAAACCGGTTGCCCGGCCAAAACCAGGGTGCGCTGCTGCTCCCAGGCATCGGGAGACAGACGCGGCTCCGCAGCCATCAGCGGATGGCTCAGCAACAAGGTGCACAACACAAACACACGCAACAACAGGCTAGACACAATGCATCCTCCAGTCGTGGACTGGCCTTAATCATAGCGGTTTGGCTATGCCGGGTAAGGGGGGCGTGTCATCACCGGCCATGCCGATGCAATCGTGGAGACTGACTGAGCAGAGTATGGGCTCGTTACCGGTGCCCAAATGCACAAAGCCCAGCTCGTTTGAGCTGGGCTTCGAAGGGGGAGTCTGGCAGTGTCCTACTTTCACATGGCGAATGCCACACTATCATCGGCGCTAAGGCGTTTCACGGTCCTGTTCGGGATGGGAAGGCGTGGGACCACCTCGCTATGGCCACCAGACATAAACTGTCAACAAACTCGAAGAAGCTTTGTCATCCAGACACTCTGTCTGAATCACTGAATTAATTAGATTGGGTCTTTGATCGCGTCGCACACTCACTATCCATCCGGTCTCGGTTTCCCAAGCCACTCAAATGATAGGATCAAGCCTCACGAGCAATTAGTATCGGTTAGCTTAACGCCTCACAGCGCTTCCACACCCGACCTATCAACGTCCTGGTCTCGAACGACTCTTCAGGAGGGTCAAGCCCTCAGGGAAGTCTCATCTTCAGGCGAGTTTCGCGCTTAGATGCTTTCAGCGCTTATCTCTTCCGAACTTAGCTACCCGGCAATGCCACTGGCGTGACAACCGGTACACCAGAGGTTCGTCCACTCCGGTCCTCTCGTACTAGGAGCAGCCCCCGTCAAACTTCCAACGCCCACTGCAGATAGGGACCAAACTGTCTCACGACGTTTTGAACCCAGCTCACGTACCACTTTAAATGGCGAACAGCCATACCCTTGGGACCGGCTACAGCCCCAGGATGTGATGAGCCGACATCGAGGTGCCAAACACCGCCGTCGATGTGAACTCTTGGGCGGTATCAGCCTGTTATCCCCGGAGTACCTTTTATCCGTTGAGCGATGGCCCTTCCATTCAGAACCACCGGATCACTATGTCCTGCTTTCGCACCTGCTCGACTTGTCGGTCTCGCAGTTAAGCTACCTTTTGCCATTGCACTATCAGCACGATTTCCGACCGTACCTAGGTAACCTTCGAACTCCTCCGTTACACTTTGGGAGGAGACCGCCCCAGTCAAACTGCCTACCATGCACTGTCCCCAATCCGGATAACGGACCAAGGTTAGAACCTCAAAGGGGTCAGGGTGGTATTTCAAGGTCGGCTCCACAGGAACTAGCGTCCCTGCTTCAAAGCCTCCCACCTATCCTACACAAACCACTTCAAAGTCCAATGCAAAGCTACAGTAAAGGTTCACGGGGTCTTTCCGTCTAGCAGCGGGGAGATTGCATCTTCACAAACACTTCAACTTCGCTGAGTCTCAGGAGGAGACAGTGTGGCCATCGTTACGCCATTCGTGCGGGTCGGAACTTACCCGACAAGGAATTTCGCTACCTTAGGACCGTTATAGTTACGGCCGCCGTTTACTGGGGCTTCGATCAAGAGCTTGCACCCCATCACTTAACCTTCCAGCACCGGGCAGGCGTCACACCGTATACGTCCACTTTCGTGTTGGCACAGTGCTGTGTTTTTGATAAACAGTCGCAGCCACCGATTCTCTGCGACCTGTCGTAGCTCCCACCGCAGGGTGTTCACCACAACAGGCATACCTTCTCCCGAAGTTACGGTATCAATTTGCCGAGTTCCTTCTCCTGAGTTCTCTCAAGCGCCTTAGAATTCTCATCCTGCCCACCTGTGTCGGTTTGCGGTACGGTTCTTGTGTAGCTGAAGCTTAGTGGCTTTTCCTGGAAGCGTGGTATCAGTCACTTCAGGTCCGTAGACCCTCGTTATCACTTCTCGGCGTTAAAGAAGGGCGGATTTGCCTACCCTTCACGCCTACCGGCTTGAACGACCTATTCCAACAGGCCGCTGACCTAACCTTCTCCGTCCCCACATCGCACTACACAAAAGTACGGGAATTTTAACCCGTTTCCCATCGACTACGCTTTTCAGCCTCGCCTTAGGGGCCGACTCACCCTACGCCGATGAACGTTGCGTAGGAAACCTTGGGCTTTCGGCGAGCGGGCTTTTCACCCGCTTTATCGCTACTCATGTCAGCATTCGCACTTCTGATATCTCCAGCATCCCTTACGAGACACCTTCACAGACCTACAGAACGCTCCCCTACCATCTGCACTTACGTGCAAATCCGCAGCTTCGGTTATCAGTTTGAGCCCCGTTACATCTTCCGCGCAGGACGACTCGACCAGTGAGCTATTACGCTTTCTTTAAATGATGGCTGCTTCTAAGCCAACATCCTGGCTGTCTGGGCCTTCCCACTTCGTTTACCACTTAACTGATCATTTGGGACCTTAGCTGGCGGTCTGGGTTGTTTCCCTCTTGACGATGGACGTTAGCACCCACCGTCTGTCTCCCATGCTCGCACTTTCCGGTATTCAGAGTTTGCCATGGTTTGGTAAATCGCAATGACCCCCTAGCCATAACAGTGCTTTACCCCCGGAAGTGATACATGAGGCACTACCTAAATAGTTTTCGGGGAGAACCAGCTATCTCCGAGTTTGTTTAGCCTTTCACCCCTATCCACAGCTCATCCCCTAGTTTTGCAACACTAGTGGGTTCGGACCTCCAGTGCGTGTTACCGCACCTTCATCCTGGCCATGGATAGATCACTCGGTTTCGGGTCTACGCCCAGCAACTAAGACGCCCTATTCGGACTCGGTTTCCCTACGCCTCCCCTATGCGGTTAAGCTTGCTACTGAACGTAAGTCGCTGACCCATTATACAAAAGGTACGCAGTCACCCCTTGCGAGGCTCCCACTGTTTGTATGCATCCGGTTTCAGGTTCTATTTCACTCCCCTCCCGGGGTTCTTTTCGCCTTTCCCTCACGGTACTGGTTCACTATCGGTCGATCACGAGTATTTAGCCTTGGAGGATGGTCCCCCCATCTTCAGACAGGATTTCGCGTGTCCCGCCCTACTTTTCGTATGCTCAGTACCAAGAATGAAATTTCGTGTACGGGGCTATCACCCACTATGGCGGACATTTCCAGGTCCTTCCACTATCTCAATCTCTATCACATACAGGCTATTCCGCGTTCGCTCGCCACTACTGACGGAATCTCGGTTGATTTCTTTTCCTCGAGTTACTTAGATGTTTCAGTTCACTCGGTTCGCTTCCACGTACCTATGTATTCAGTACGGGATACCCTTGCGGGTGGGTTTCCCCATTCGGATATCGCGGGATCAAAGCTCTATTGCCAGCTCCCCCGCGCTTTTCGCAGGCTTACACGTCCTTCATCGCCTGTGATCGCCAAGGCATCCACCAGATGCACTTAGTCGCTTGACCCTATCATTTCAGTAACCTGAGTTACCAATCCGACAGGATTGTGTTTGTGCGACATGTCACACCGCCCCTTTTGGTATGGCGACATGACATTAGATACAATCAAATTCCCAAGATGACGATTTGTCCCACATGCAGAGTTAACTGCAGGTGTTTCATTTCGCCGTCTAATTAATTCGGCTTCTTCAGTTTGTTAAAGATCGGGCATTGTCTACACAACGCAAGCAAAAATCCACGCAGCAATCAATCATGCTGTGTGCGCTTTTGTTTGCACTGTAAGGTGGTGGTGGAGGATGACGGGATCGAACCGACGACCCCCTGCTTGCAAAGCAGGTGCTCTCCCAACTGAGCTAATCCCCCTCTAAACCCGAAATACCGCGTTACATCGCTCCTCGTGTACATGATGTACACGTCGTCGCGCTGCGCCTTGTCTTTCGGCTTTATCTTTTTGTCCCAGATAGCATCTGAAACAAAAATGGATTATCCGTAGTGCTGTCTACAGCACCCAGATAAAAACTGGTGGGTCTGGAAGGACTCGAACCTTCGACCCCTGCGTTATCAACACAGTGCTCTAACCAGCTGAGCTACAAACCCAGTTGGTTTGGCGATGAAATCCTGCGCACTGCGGCGTTGCTCCATTCCTTGCGTACTTGATGTACGCGGCGGTCTGTCGCGCCTGGCTGTGCTTGGTTTTGATCACCAAACTTTACTCTTTGCGCTTTCGAGCAAAATCAAGCAGATCAAGGCAAAAGCCGACGTCGTGTACTGTATGTACACGAGGAGGCTTTTAACGCAGAGATGCGCCGATTTTCATCGAAAGCTTTGCCCTCTTTCAGAACAACCGATAGGTTGTGAGTACTCGACGATCGCCTTCTCTAGAAAGGAGGTGATCCAGCCGCAGGTTCCCCTACGGCTACCTTGTTACGACTTCACCCCAGTCATGAATCCCACCGTGGTAAGCGGCCTCCTTACGGTTAGCCTACCCACTTCTGGTGAAACTCACTCCCATGGTGTGACGGGCGGTGTGTACAAGACCCGGGAACGTATTCACCGCAGCATGCTGATCTGCGATTACTAGCGATTCCGACTTCACGCACTCGAGTTGCAGAGTGCGATCCGGACTACGATCGGTTTTATGAGATTGGCTCCACCTCGCGGCTTGGCTACCCTCTGTACCGACCATTGTATGACGTGTGAAGCCCTGGTCATAAGGGCCATGAGGACTTGACGTCATCCCCACCTTCCTCCGGTTTGTCACCGGCAGTCCCATTAGAGTGCTCAACTGAATGGTAGCAACTAATGGCAAGGGTTGCGCTCGTTGCGGGACTTAACCCAACATCTCACGACACGAGCTGACGACAGCCATGCAGCACCTGTGTTACAGCTCCCTTTCGGGCACCAATCCATCTCTGGAAAGTTCTGTACATGTCAAGACCAGGTAAGGTTTTTCGCGTTGCATCGAATTAATCCACATCATCCACCGCTTGTGCGGGTCCCCGTCAATTCCTTTGAGTTTTAACCTTGCGGCCGTACTCCCCAGGCGGTCAACTTCTCGCGTTAGCTACGCTACCAAGGATTCAAACCCCCAACAGCTAGTTGACATCGTTTAGGGCGTGGACTACCAGGGTATCTAATCCTGTTTGCTCCCCACGCTTTCGTGCATGAGCGTCAGTGTCATCCCAGGGGGCTGCCTTCGCCATCGGTATTCCTCCGCATCTCTACGCATTTCACTGCTACACGCGGAATTCTACCCCCCTCTGACGCACTCTAGCTGTGCAGTCTCCAATGCAGTTCCCAGGTTAAGCCCGGGGCTTTCACATCAGACTTACACAACCGCCTGCGCACGCTTTACGCCCAGTAATTCCGATTAACGCTTGCACCCTACGTATTACCGCGGCTGCTGGCACGTAGTTAGCCGGTGCTTATTCTTCAGGTACTGTCATCCCCCAGCGATATTAGCGCTAGGGATTTCCTCCCTGACAAAAGTCCTTTACAACCCGAAGGCCTTCTTCAGACACGCGGCATGGCTGGATCAGGCTTGCGCCCATTGTCCAAAATTCCCCACTGCTGCCTCCCGTAGGAGTCTGGGCCGTGTCTCAGTCCCAGTGTGGCGGATCATCCTCTCAGACCCGCTACTGATCGATGCCTTGGTGAGCCTTTACCTCACCAACTAGCTAATCAGACGTCGGCCGCTCGAATAGCGCAAGGTCTTGCGATCCCCTGCTTTCCTTCTCAAAGCGTATGCGGTATTAGCTATCCTTTCGGATAGTTATCCCCCACTACTCGGCACGTTCCGACGCATTACTCACCCGTTCGCCACTCGTCAGCGGAGCAAGCTCCCTGTTACCGTTCGACTTGCATGTGTAAAGCATGCCGCCAGCGTTCAATCTGAGCCAGGATCAAACTCTTCAGTTCAATCTCATAGCAAATTTCTGGCACGCAAGATCAAAGAAATAAACAAGTACTTCTTCATTCTCGCAGTGCAAGTGTGGCTTTCGCCAAGCACTCACACCTATCGGTTATTCTGTTTTTTAAAGAGCGGTGCAGGTCGCTGCGTTTCGTTTCCGTCGCTGCGTTGTCTGCTGAGGAGGCGAACTATACGCCCGCAGCCTAACCTCGTCAACACTTTGTGCGAAGAAATCTGCAGGATTTGCCAAAATTCCGTCGCACAGACCGCTAAGCCACTGAACGGTAATACTTTATGAAATTCGGGTTTCATGACTGTTTTGCTGCGGGTGCACAGCCAGCGGCGCACTGGCGTCCATCCTGACGCTGACGCATGCAGGAAACTGACGCAAAAAGCTGGTCTCGCCACCGACACAGGCAGCAAAAAGCCCGGCTGAGCCGGGCTTTTTGCAAACGGGATGCTGATGTTGGCGATGACTCTATATAGATGGCGGATGACGGGGCTCTTATTTGATGCCGAGCCGGTCCATCCGGTAGCGCATGGAGCGGAAGGTGAGGCCGAGCAGCTTTGCCGCCTGGGTGCGGTTGAAGCGGGTGGCATCCAGTGCCTTGAGGATGGCTTCCCGTTCCACCCGGTCCAGAAAGTCTTGCAACGGTTCGCTGCCTGCATAGCCGGGGATGGCTTCATCCTGTTCCTGCAGTGGCTGGCTGAGGGTGAGTTGCAGATCGGCGACATCGACCTTGTCGTCACCGGCCAGTGCTACTGCGCGTTCGAGGATGTTTTCCAGTTCACGGAAGTTGCCCGGGTAGTTGTAAGCCAGCATGGCCTTGACCGCATCCGGGGTGAGACGCGGTCGGCTGTCGGCGGTGGCGAAGCGGTCGAGCAGGGCGCCGATGAAGCGGGGAATGTCCTCGCGCAGTTCGCGCAGTGGCGGCATGCGCAGCGGCAGTACATTGAGCCGGTAGTACAGGTCCTGACGGAACTGGCCGGCTTCGACCAGGGCTGCCAGGTCCTTGTGGGTGGCGCAGATGATGCGCACATCAACCGGGTCTTCTTGCGGGCTGCCCAGTTTGCGCACCTTCTTTTCCTGAATGGCGCGCAGCAGTTTGACTTGCATGGCTAGCGGCAGGTCGGCAACTTCGTCCAGAAACAGGGTGCCGCCGGCGGCTTGCTGGAAGAATCCGTCGCGCTCGCTGTCGGCACCGGTGAAGGCACCTTTGCGATAGCCAAAGAATTCGCTTTCCATCAGGTTTTCCGGAATGGCACCGCAGTTGACCGGAACAAAGGGGCGTTCGGCGCGTCCGCTTTGTTCATGGATCAGGCGGGCGGCTTGCTCCTTGCCGGTGCCCGATTCGCCACTGATATAGACAGCGGCCTGACTGCGCGCCAGCTTGTCCACCATGCGGCGGACTTCCAGCATGGCAGGCGAGTCGCCAACCAGGCGTTCGATACTGCTGGATTTGCCATTGCCATCCACTTTGAGTACCGATTTCACCAGGGTGCGCAACTGGGCCAGGCTGATGGGTTTGGACAGATAGTCAAACGCGCCGGCCTTCATGGCCTTGACTGCGTTTTCGGTGCTGCCGTAGGCGGTGATGATGGCGCTGGGGATGTCCAGTCCTTGTTCGGCAATGAATTCGACCACTTCAATGCCTTCGCCATCCGGCATGCGCATGTCGGTAAGCACCAGATTGAAGGGTTCGCGCTGCAGGCGCGCCTTGGCATCGCTGACATTGCCGGCCGTGATGACGTCCAGGCCCATCTTGATCAGGGTGAGTTCCAGCAGTTCGCGGATGTCCGGTTCGTCGTCCACGACCAGTACGCGCAGGGGGGCATTATTCATAGGCTAGATGACAGCTCAGACAGAAAACACCACCGGGCGGGATGTAGTCGAGGCGTGCGTCATTGGCCTCGGCCAGTTCCCGGGCAATATAGAGTCCCAGCCCGGTGCCGGTGCTTTCGGTAGTGAAAAAGGGTTCGAACAGGTGTAACTGTGCGTCTTCGCTCATGCCCGGTCCATCGTCCATGACACGGATGAGCACCTGGGTTTCGATATGGTTGATTTCAATGCATACCGCACCATGCACCCGTGAGGAGTGACGCCAGGCATTGCCCACCAGGTTGGACAGGATCTGCCCCAGATGACCGCGGTCGAAATAGATGCTGTCGGTGCTGTGGAAGATAGTGAGGATGCGTCCGGCGGCATCGGGCTGGGCCATGCCGAACTGATCCAGAAAATCAGCCAGGAACTGGGACAGCTTGATGGTTTCGGTTTTGACCCGGTCGCGTCGTCCCAGCATCAGCACTTCTTCCACCAGACCGTTAATCCGTTTGGCGTTGTCACGCACGATACGGGTGAGCCGCTGGGTGGCCGGGTCTTCCGCGCCTTCGGCCAGCAAATCACCGGCATGGGAGATGGCGGCCAGCGGGTTGCGGATTTCATGGGCGATATTGGCGGTGAGCCGGCCCAACGCCGCCAGCTTGATGCGTTTGGCTTCTTCAGCCATATCGGCCATATCGCGCAGGAACATCACTACGCCGCGCAGGTCACCGGCCAGAATGGGCACCATGCGGCCACCCAGTTGCCGTCCACGCACATTGCGCTCGACAAATACCGGCATCGGGGAATGGTTGTTGATGCGCCAGCGCTCGACGATGGGTGACAGTTCCGGCAGCAGGATGCCACGTTGCATGCTGGGGAAGTAGCGCACGGCCTGGGCATTGAATTGCCGCACGGTGCCGGTTTCGTCCAGCACGATGACGGCATCGCGCTGGCTTTGCAGCACCAGTTCGTTCAGCCGGTTGAGGTTGGCAATTTCGCCGCCGCGGCGTGAAGCCAGCTCTTCGGATTCACGCGCCACGCGCGCCAGCTGGTAAGTCACCACCGAGGTGACAAAACCGGCCAGCGACAACAGGCCGGTCTGGAACAAATCGTTGGTGCTGCCAAACAGCATGTGGCTGCGGACATGCTCGTAACCGACATAACCGAACAGGCTGGCGGTGGCGATGGAGGCGTAAAACAGCGCAAAGCGGCCAGAGGACAGCAGGCCGGCTACCGCGAGGTAGGGCAGCAACAGCATGCCATAGCCGCTTTTGACGCCGCCGTTCATGCCCATCAGCCAGACAATCATCAGGATGTCGGCCACAATGGCCAGCGACAGCTGCAGGGTATGGGCAATCTTGCCATCGCGCAGGGCAAACCAGCTGGCAATCAGGCAGCCATACACCACGGCCCAGAGATTGAAATGCCCGCCACCGTCGACCAGCCGCTGCCCTTCGCTGCCTTGCAGCAGCGACATGAACAGCAACACCAGCAGCATGATGGCGCGAAAGCCGTTGACAAAGGCCAGGGCCTTGCGCGGACTCAGCGGCAGCGAGCGTTGCGACATCATGGCGTGTCAGCCGTGGGCACATCACCAATGGCCGATACCGTCCACTTCTTCGGCATCAGTTTGCCTTTCTTGCCGCGCTTGGCGTCGAACTCGGCCAAGGCCAGTTTTTCGTCTGCCACCTTGCCACGCACCGATACCGTGGCCAGCACGGCCTTGTCGCCCTTGACCAGCCCGATGGCGGTGAGCGATTCGCCCGTGTCCAGCCCCATCAGCATCAGGCCACGGCCCTTGGCCATTTCCTTCAGCTCGCCCGCAGGGAAGGCCAGCAGACGGCCATTGTCCGCCGCGGCCACCAGGCGCAGGGTGGTCAGGTCGGCATTGGCGGCCACCGCCACCGGAGTGATGACGCTTTCGCCATCGTCCAGCGTGATGAAGGCCTTGCCCGCCTTGACCCGGCCCGCCATGTCGGACAGCCTGGCCACAAAGCCATAACCGCCGGAACCGGCCACCACGAAGCGGGCTTCATCCTTGCCGGAAATCATCTGCGCTGGTTTGGCACCATCCTGCAAATCCACCAGCGAGGCCACCGGCACGCCGTCGCCACGACCGGTGGGTACATCCGCCGGGTCGATGGTGTAGGCGCGGCCCTTGTTGTCCAGCACGATGACCGACCACACGGTGCGGGTTTCCACCACGGTGTGCAGGCTGTCGCCATCCTTGAAGGCCAGCGCGGACAGGTCGACATTGTGGCCGACGCGGGCGCGGATCCAGCCTTTTTGCGACAGGATGATGGTGACCGGCTCGTCGGCGATGGTCTGGGTCAGCACGGCACGTTCGGCCGCCTTGATTTCACTACGGCGTTGGTCGCCGTATTTGGCAGTGTCGGCCATGATTTCGTCGCGGATCAGGCGGGTGAGGGCGTCCGGCGTATCCAGCACATGGCGCAGGCCTTCGCGTTCTTCGCGCAGCTCGGACAGTTCTTTCTCCAGCTTGAAGCCTTCCAGCCGCGCCAGCTGGCGCAGGCGGATTTCCAGAATGTCCTCGGCCTGCGCTTCGGACAGGCCGAAGGCTTTCATCAGGTCGGGCTTGGGTTCGTCCGATTCGCGGATGACGCGGATGACTTCATCGATATGGATGAAGGCAATCATGCGGCCTTCCAGAATATGGATGCGCTTTTCCACCTGACCCAGGCGATGCTTGAGGCGGCGGGTGACGGTGCTGCGGCGGAAGGCGATCCACTCGCTCAGAATGGCCTTGAGGCCCTTCTGCGCCGGGCGACCGTCCAGGCCGATCATCACCAGGTTCATCGAGGCATTGCCTTCCAGACTGGTTTGCGCCAGCAGGATGTTGATGAACTCGTCCGGGTCCTGCCGGCTGGACTTGGGTTCGAACACCAGCCGCACCGGGTTCTGGCTGTCCGATTCGTCGCGCACGCGGTCCAGCAGCGATAGCATCAGGCTCTTGAGGTTTTGCTGTTCCTGCGTCAGCGCCTTCTTGCCGGTCTTGAGCTTGGGATTGGTGGCTTCTTCAATCTCGGCCAGCACCTTCTGCGCGGAAGAACCGGGCGGCAGCTCGGACACGATGACGCGCCACTGGCCTCGCGCCAGTTTTTCCACTTCCCACTTGGCACGCACCCGCACGCTGCCACGGCCACCTTCATACGCCGCCAGGATGTCGTCAAACGGGGTGATGATCTGACCACCGCCGGGGAAGTCCGGGCCGGGGATGTAGTCCATCAGCTGGCGGGTCGTCAGCTCCGGGTTGGCCAGCAAGGCCAGGCAGCCGCGTGCCACCTCGGTGAGGTTGTGCGGCGGAATTTCCGTGGCCATGCCCACGGCAATGCCGGATGCACCGTTGAGCAGCACCATGGGTAGGCGCGCCGGCAGCAGGGCAGGCTCTTCAAATGCGCCGTCATAGTTGGGCACAAAATCCACCGTGCCCATGTCGATTTCGCCCAGCAGCAGCTCGGCAATCGGCGTCAGGCGTGCTTCGGTGTAACGCATGGCGGCGGCACCGTCGCCATCGCGGCTGCCGAAGTTGCCCTGGCCGTCGATCAGCGGGTAGCGCAGGGTGAAGTCCTGCGCCATGCGCACCAGCGCCTCGTAAGCCGAGCTGTCGCCGTGCGGGTGGTATTTACCCAGGATTTCACCCACCACACGGGCCGACTTGACCGGCTTGGCCCCATGTACCAGGCCCATGTCGCGCATGGCATACAGAATGCGGCGCTGCACCGGTTTCTGGCCGTCGGCCACTTCCGGCAGCGCGCGGCCCTTGACCACGCTCATGGCGTATTCCAGATAGGCACGCTCGGCATACTGGTCCAGCGGAATCCAGTCGCCCGACTGCGCATCTGCCGGCGGGGCGGGCGGTGTCACGGGCGGCTGCATGCCGGTGGCGGGCAGCGCATCGTCAAAGAGATCATTACTGTTCATGGGCAGAGCTTGCTTGTGTGATAGGTTTACACGTGTTCATTTGCAGCGACGCCATCCACGGTTTCCGACACCATATCGGCAGGACAGGCGCGCTGCGCCATTCATTTTCGAGGGCAATTCTACTATGGCCAGCCTGTTGCAGTGGCAATGCCACCCGTTTGACGGCTTTTCCCCGCTTGCACTGTATGAAATGCTGCAGTTGCGCGACCGGGTATTCGTACTGGAACAACAATCCATTTATGGCGATGTGGATGGCGTGGACCTGCACTGTCACCACCTGCTGGGCCGCGATGGTCACGGCAAATTGCTGGCTTACGCACGCCTGATTACACCGGGCGAGAAGTATCCGGATGCCAGCGCCATCGGTCGGGTGGTACTGGAACCAGCAGCACGCGGCAAGGGCCTGGGCCAGCAATTGCTGGCGGAAGCGGTGGCCCACTGCCTGCAATTGTGGCCTGCCACCCCCATCATGCTGTCGGCCCAGACCGCCGCCCAGGGGCTGTACGAGCGTTTCGGCTTTGTCGCGGTGTCACAGCCTTATGACGATGGCGGCATCCTGCATGTGGACATGCGGCGCAGCGCGCTCAGTCACTGAACCTGGCCCGGCCTGTTCAAGCCGTCTGCGGTGCGAACAGGTCTTTCCAGCCGGTGTAGGCGGTGACATACAGCACCGGAAACCACAGCAGCAAGCCCAGCCCCAGCGGCAACACGGCCAGAAACAGCAACACGGCCAGCATGAAGGCACTGAGCAGCACCGCCTGCCAGTTGGCAATACCACCGCGAAAGCTGTCCCGCAGCGCCTGCCACGGACCCAGGCCATTCAGTACCACCAGCGCGGGCGCAAACCAGTAGCACAGGCTGAGCAGGAACATCAGCGCGGCGCTGAGCAGCATGAACAACCCGACCGGGCCTTCCAGCCTGGGCAGCTCCTGCGCATTCTGCGCTGCTATCAGTTGCAGGCCCAATAAGGGCATGGCGGCACTGAGCAGCATCATGGCCAGCAACAACAGGGCCAGATACAGCATGCCGACATTGAGCAAGGCGCGCGGTGCGCGGTCGAACCCGGCAAACAGGGCGCGCAGCTTCAGTTCGCGGCCTTGTTCGGCCTGCTGTGCGGCCAGCACGAAGCCGCCGGCAAAGATCGGGGCCAGAAAGAAAGTGAGCGGTGCCCCCAGCAAGGGGATGGCCGCCACGGCAAAGTGGATGAGCAGATAGCCACCGGCCAGCAGCATCCAGGTGAGTGGCTGCTGCCGCACCAGATAAAACGCCTCCACAATCCAGCGCCAGCCCCGTGCATAGCCCACCTGGCGTGCATTGATGCGTGCGGGAAATTCAGTCTGCATGCGTGCTCCTGTCCGGCTGTTTGATGGCAAAAACCCGAAAACCTGCGCCGACTGTCCACCAGAGCAGCAGGCTGGTCAAGCCCATCTGCCCGCCAGCCCCGGGCCGGACGCGTGGCGCTGCGCGCAGCAATGCTGTCAACAATGCATTGAAATTGCACGAAAACAGCGCACAAGCTGCGCCGTGACGGTTGCCGCAATGCGGCAAAATCAGGGATAATCCCATGATTTAGCGGCGGTTAATCCATGCCGGTGCCATGCACGGGTTGCGGGCTGACTGTCGTACCGCATCTGTCCCGCCCCCTTTATTGTTTTTGAGGTTTTCCTGAAATGGTCACCCGAACCGAGCTAGCCAACGCCATTCGTTTCCTCTCCATGGACGCAGTGGAAAAGGCAAAATCTGGTCACCCCGGCGCCCCGATGGGCATGGCTGATATCGCTGAAGTGCTGTGGCGCGATCACCTGAAGCACAATCCTGCCAACCCTTCCTGGTCCAACCGTGACCGCTTCGTGCTCTCCAACGGGCACGGCTCCATGCTCATCTACAGCCTGCTGCACCTCACCGGCTACGATCTGTCCATCGACGACCTCAAAAACTTCCGTCAGCTGCATTCCAAAACCCCGGGCCACCCGGAATACGGTTATGCACCGGGCGTGGAAACCACTACTGGCCCGCTAGGCCAGGGCATCACCAATGCGGTGGGCATGGCGCTGGCCGAAAAAATGCTGGCCGCCCAGTTCAACCGTGACGGCCACACCGTCGTTGACCACAACACCTGGGTATTCCTGGGTGACGGTTGCCTGATGGAAGGCATCAGCCACGAAGCCTGCTCGCTGGCCGGCACCTGGGGCCTCTCCAAGCTGATCGCCTTCTGGGACGACAACGGCATTTCCATCGACGGCCACGTTGAAGGCTGGTTTACCGACAACACCCCGGCCCGCTTCGAAGCCTACGGCTGGCAGGTGATCAAGAACGTCAACGGTCACGATCCGGTGGAAATTGCCACTGCCATCGAAACTGCCAAGAAGGGCGACCGCCCGACGCTGATCTGCTGCAAGACCACCATCGGTTTTGGTTCGCCCAACAAGCAAGGCACCCACGACGTGCACGGCGCACCGCTGGGCGCGGCTGAAATTGCCGCCGCGCGCGAAGCCCTGAACTGGCCGCATGCGCCGTTTGAAATTCCGGCCGACATCTACGCTGCCTGGAGCGCCCGCGACAAGGGTGCACTGGCCGAGATCGAATGGAACAAGCAGTTTGACGCCTACCGCGCCGCTTACCCGGAACTGGCTGCCGAATTCGAGCGCCGCATGCAGGGCGAACTGCCGGCTGCCTGGGCCGAAGCCCGTGACGCCGCCATCGCCAAGATCGTCGACGCAGCCCAGACCGTGGCCACCCGCAAGGCCAGCCAGATTGCACTGGAAGCCTTCTCGCCCAGCCTGCCTGAGTTTGTAGGCGGCTCGGCCGACCTGACCGGCTCCAACCTGACCAACTGGTCTGGCTCCAAGTGGATCGACGCTGCCGGTAACGGCAACTACATCAGCTATGGCGTACGCGAGTTCGGCATGGCCGCCATCATGAACGGCATGACGCTGCACGGTGGCCTGCGCCCCTACGGCGGCACCTTCCTGATGTTCAGCGAATACGCCCGCAATGCACTGCGCATGGCCTCGCTGATGAAGATCAACCCGGTGTTCGTGTTCACTCACGATTCCATCGGCCTGGGCGAAGACGGCCCCACCCACCAGCCGGTGGAACAAGTGGCCACACTGCGCATGATCCCGAATCACCACACCTGGCGCCCGTGTGACACCACCGAAGCTGCGGTGGCCTGGGCACATGCCATCGAACAGAAAACCACGCCGAGCAGCCTGATCCTCAGCCGCCAGAACCTGCCTTTCGTGCAGCGTGATGCACAGCAGGTGAAGGACATTGCCCGTGGCGGCTACGTGCTGCGTGATGCGGCCGATGCCCGCGCCGTGCTGATTGCCACCGGTTCGGAAATCGAACTGGCGCTAAAGGCACAGGAAGCACTGGCAGCTGAAGGCATTGCGGTGCGCGTGGTGTCCATGCCCTGCACCAATGTGTTCGACCAGCAGGACAAGGCCTGGCAGCAAAGCGTGCTGCCGGCCGGCCTGCCGCGCCTGGCCATTGAAGCCGGCGTGCCGGACTTCTGGCGCAAGTATGTCGGTCTGGAAGGCGACGTGGTCGGTATCGACCATTTCGGCGAATCCGCACCGGCAGGCGTACTGTTCAAGGAATTCGGCTTCACCGTCGACAATGTCGTCGCCAAGACCAAGAACATCATCCAGTAAATAAAGCACAGGCCACCCCATCCAAAAACAAAGCAGGGGTGGCCTTATTTTTGTGGTGTCTCCATTCTGACCCGCTCACGCGGGGAGGCACCAGACTTTCCGGGAGAGTAATAGTATGACCATTCGCATCGCGATCAACGGCTACGGCCGTATTGGCCGTCAGGTTCTGCGCGCCATTTACGAATACAACCTGCACAACGATTTCAAGGTTGTTGCCGTCAACGCTACTGGCGATCTGGCCACCAACGCCCACCTGACCAAGTTCGACACCGTGCACGGTCGTTTTCCGGCAGACATCGCCCACGATGAAGAAAACCTGCTGATCAACGGCGAGAAGATTCCGTTCTTCTCCACCCGCAATCCGGCCGAACTGCCGTGGAAAGCCCTGAATGTAGACCTGGTACTGGAATGTACCGGTGCCTTCACCAGCAAGGAAAAGTGCCAGGTTCACCTGGATGCCGGTGCCAAGAAGGTGCTGATCTCCGCCCCGGGTGGTGACGACGTTGACGCCACCATCGTGTACGGCGTGAACCACAACGTGCTGACCAGCGCCATGACCGTGGTGTCCAACGCATCCTGCACCACCAACTGCCTGGCACCGGTGGCCAAGGCACTGAACGACACCATTGGCGTGACCAAGGGCCTGATGACCACCATCCACGCCTTTACCAACGACCAGGTGCTGACCGACGTGCGTCACAAGGACCTGCGCCGCGCCCGTTCCGCCACCGAAAACATGATCCCCACCAAGACCGGTGCCGCCAAGGCCGTGGGTCTGGTGCTGCCGGAACTGAAGGGCAAGCTCGATGGCTTCGCCGTGCGCGTTCCCACCATCAATGTTTCGCTGGTTGACCTGACCTTCAAGTCCGGCCGTGACACCACCAAGGACGAAGTCAACGAAATCCTGCAGGCTGCTGCCGAAGGCCCGATGAAGGGCGTACTGGGCTTCAACACCCTGCCGCTGGTTTCCTCCGACTTCAACCACAGCACCGAAGCCTCCACCTTTGACGCCACCCTGACCAAGGTGACTGGCGGCAACATGGTGAAGGTACTGGCCTGGTACGACAACGAGTGGGGCTTCAGCAACCAGATGCTGAAAACCGCTCGCGCCATGTTCGAAGCCAAGTAAGACATGGCCCTGCGGGGCCTTGCAGCATACGAAAGCAGGCCGGATGCATCCGCGTCAGCTTGCTGACAAACCCCTCTCGCTTTCTGGAAAGAAAGCGAGGCTTCCGTGCTGGGCAAGGGCGGGGGGATCGGGAATAGATGGAAGGCTGCGGAATCAAGCTGCTAGCCGGAAGGCCCGGCTTTGCCGGGTCCTGCCACATCGCACCAATTACGTTGTCAGCAGCCGCAGGCAGGATACATGTCCGCCTGCTTTCCTGCAGTTAAAAGGGTTGACGGGTGAGCCGGTTGAGCCATGCTCCCGCCACTGTGCCCCAGGGCAAACACCCCCGCCCAGGCTGCGGCCTGGCGCGGCGCTTAACAGCCAGCAGGGCAGGGTGCAAGAGCCAACTGCTGTAATAAATACACTACTTGATCTGCTGTCTGTTGCGCATGCAGACAGCCCGGTACAGTAGCTACAGCGATAGCCAGCGCAGTGACAAGGCTGCCAGTCATATGTCATTGCGCTTACACTATCGCCAAGCCCGAATACGGCTGTACGGCCTTCTCCCACGAAGGCGGTCGCCAATCGCATTCAACAGATAAAAGCGAGCCACCGATGAAATTCAACAAACTGACCGAGCTGGGCCTGGCCGGCAAACGCGTACTGATCCGTGTTGACATGAACGTGCCGGTGAAAAATGGCGTGATCGGCGACGACACCCGCATCCGCGCCAGCCTGCCGTCCATCGAACACAGCCTGAACGCCGGTGCCGGCGTCATCCTGATGACCCACCTGGGCCGTCCGACCGAAGGCGAACCCAAGCCGGAAGACAGCCTGGCACCGGTCGTCGAGCGCCTGTCCGCCCTGCTGGGCAAGCCGGTACGCCTGGTTGCCGACTGGCAAGCCGGCCTGAATGTGGCTGCCGGTGAAGTGGTGATGCTGGAAAACGTACGCCTGAACAAGGGCGAGAAGAAGAACAATGCCGAGCTTGGCCAGGCCTACGCCAGCCTGTGCGACGTATTCGTCAACGATGCCTTTGGCACCGCCCACCGCGCCGAAGCCTCCACCCACGCGGTAGCCCAGTTTGCCCCCACCGCCTGCGCCGGCATCCTGCTGGCTGCCGAGCTGGACGCACTGGGCAAGGCCCTGCTGGCCCCGGCACGTCCGCTGGTGGCCATTGTGGCCGGCTCCAAGGTTTCCACCAAGCTGACCATTCTGGAATCGCTGGCCGACAAGGTGGACCAGCTGATCGTGGGCGGCGGCATTGCCAACACCTTCTTGCTGGCCGAAGGCAAGAACATCGGCAAATCGCTGGCTGAAGCTGATCTGGTAGAGGAAGCCAAGAAGGTGATTGCCAAGATCCGCGCCCGTGGCGGCGATGTACCGCTGCCCAGCGACGTGGTGTGCGCCACCGAATTTGCCGAAACCGCCGCCGCCACCACCAAGCCGGTGGCCGAGGTGGGCGCTGACGACATGATTCTGGACATCGGCCCCGATTCCGCCGCCGAACTGGCTGGCATCATTGCCAAGGCCGGTACCGTGGTATGGAACGGCCCGGTCGGCGTCTTCGAGTTCGACCAGTTCGGCAATGGCACCAAGACCCTGGCACAGGCCATCGCCCAGTCGCCGGCCTTCTCCATTGCCGGTGGCGGTGACACCCTGGCGGCGATTGCCAAGTACGGCATTACCGATGACATCAGCTATATCTCCACCGGTGGTGGCGCTTTCCTGGAATTCCTGGAAGGCAAGACCCTGCCGGCAGTGGCCATTCTGAGCGAACGCGCCGCCTGATCGCAGTCATCACCACATGCAAGTGAATGGCACGCCCGGCGTGCCATTCTCCCCACCCTTGCCGGAGTACTGCCATGCCGTTGAATACCTGGTTGCTGTTTGTCACCACCGTGTTTTTTGTTTCCGCCACCCCCGGCCCCAACATGCTGCTGGCCATGACCCACGGCATTCACCATGGCGTGCGCCGCACCGCCGTGACCTGCCTGGGCCTGATGACCGGCCTTGGCATCATCATGCTGGGTTCGGCTGCCGGCCTGGGTGCCTTGCTGGCCGCATCGGAACAACTGTTTTCTATCGTAAAATACGCCGGTGCCGCCTATCTGATTTACCTGGGCATCAAGACCTGGCGCGCTATCCCGCAACCGGTGACGGAAGTGGCAGAAGACAGCAGCGCCCGGCATACGCCGTGGATGATGTTCCGCACCGGTTTTCTGGTGTCGATGAGCAATCCCAAGGCCTTCATCTTTTTTACCGCGTTGTTCCCGCAGTTCATGGACGCGCGACTGCCGCAGGGGCCGCAGCTGGCCGTGCTGGCAGCCACGTTTTATGTGATTGAAGCATCCTGGCAGTTTGCCTACGCCAGTGGCGGAGCCCGCCTGGCAGGCTGGCTCAATAGCGCCCGTCGCCTGAAGCTGGTGAACCAGGTATCCGGCGGGGCTTTTGTCGGTGCCGGCCTGCTGTTGTCCGGTGTGTCCCGCCACTAGGCGGCTTGCATTACCCGTATTCCTGATTGGATTGCCGCTGTATCACGGCGGGCAGTCCCCGATTTGAAACCCATGCCGCCCAACCGCGGCATGACCTGAGGAGATTTTCATGGCACTCGTTTCCATGCGTCAGCTGCTGGACCATGCAGCCGAATTCAGCTACGGCCTGCCGGCTTTCAACGTCAACAACCTGGAACAGATGCGCGCCATCATGGAAGCCGCTGACAAGTGCGACGCACCGGTCATCGTGCAGGCTTCCGCCGGTGCCCGCAAATACGCCGGCGCGCCCTTCCTGCGTCACATGATCCTGGCCGCGGTGGAAGAATTTCCGCATATCCCGGTGGTGATGCACCAGGACCACGGCACCAGCCCGGACGTATGCCAGCGCTCCATCCAGCTGGGCTTCTCTTCCGTGATGATGGACGGCTCGCTGAAAAGCGACGGCAAGACCCCGGCCAACTACGACTACAACGTGGAAGTGACCCGCACCGTGGTGAACTTCTCCCATGCATGTGGCGTGTCGGTGGAAGGTGAAATCGGTTGCCTGGGCAGCCTGGAAACCGGCATGGCCGGCGAAGAAGACGGCGTGGGTGCCGAAGGCGTGCTGGACCACAGCCAACTGCTGACCGACCCGGAAGAAGCCGCCCGCTTCGTCAAGGACACCGGCGTGGACGCCCTGGCCATCGCCATCGGCACCAGCCACGGCGCGTACAAGTTCAGCAAGAAGCCCACTGGCGACGTGCTGCGCATCGACCGCATCAAGGAAATCCACGCCCGCATCCCCAACACCCATCTGGTGATGCACGGTTCCTCTTCGGTACCGCAGGAGTGGCTGCAGATCATCAACGAATTCGGCGGTGACCTGGGCGAAACCTATGGCGTGCCGGTGGAAGAAATCGTGGAAGGCATCAAGCACGGCGTGCGCAAGGTGAATATCGACACCGACCTGCGTCTGGCCTCCACCGGTGCCATCCGCCGCTTCATGGCGCAGAACCCGAAGGAATTCGACCCGCGCAAATACCTGAAGGCCTCCACCGATGCCATGCGCGATATCTGCATTGCCCGCTACGAAGCCTTTGGTGCTTGCGGTCAGGCCAGCAAGATCAAGGCCGTGAGCCTGGATACCATGGCCAATCTGTATCTGAAGGGCCAACTGGCGCAAATCGTAAAATAAGCGCCATTCGCTCCATTATCCAGCCCGCTCCTGTAGCGGGCTTTTTCACGTCCATCCGCCCGCAGGTGCATGCCGGCATCCCCCATCAGCAGCATTGGCGCAGGCCACGCCATTGCTTACACTGCAAGGATGAGCGAACTGCTATCCCCTCTCGAATGGTTTTTTGTCATCCTGCTGGCCGTGGTTCCACTGCTGGGGCTGGGTTTCCACCTGTGGATCATGCTGCTGGGCCATGGCAACAACGACAAGCACACCAAGGACCGACCATGAAACTCGACATCCTGTATTTTGCCCGCCTGAAAGACAGCTTCGGCATGGGTAATGAACAGCTGGACACCGAGGCTGCCAGCGTGGATGAGCTGCTCATCGAATTGCGCCAGCGCGGCGGCAACTGGAGCAGCGAGCTGGCGGCCGGCAAGGCCTTCCGCGTGGCACGCAACCAGGAGCTGGTGCGGCTGGATGCCACCCTGAGCGACGGGGACGAAATAGCCATCTTCCCACCGGTTACCGGGGGCTGACATGCAGCCATTTACGGTTCGGATCCAGCATGAAGTGTTTGATTGCGGCGCGGAAATCGCCCGCCTGTCGGCCAACCCGGCCTGCGGTGCCGTGGTGAGTTTCAGCGGCCTGGTACGTGACTATGGCGACCGGCAGGACATTGCCGCGCTGGAGCTGGAGCATTACCCGGGCATGACCGAACGCTCCTTGCACGCCATCATCCAGCAAGCGCGGGAACGCTGGCAGCTACAGGCCGCCACCATCATCCACCGCGTGGGCCGGCTTGCGCTGGGCGAGGCCATCGTACTGGTGGTTACCGCCAGCAGCCACCGCAAGGATGCCTTTGCCGCGGCGGAATTCCTGATGGACTTTCTCAAGACCGAAGCGCCATTCTGGAAAAAGGAAATCCAGCAGGATGGCAGCAGTTACTGGGTGGAAGCCAAGGCCAGCGACCAGCACGCCGCCGGGCGCTGGCAATGACGGCCTACACCGCGCTGATTCTGGCCGGCGGCCAGGCCAGCCGCATGGGCGGGGTGGACAAGGGCCTGGTGGAACTGGCCGGCCAGCCGCTGATTGCCCGTACCCTGCACAGCCTCGCCGCGCAAAGCCAGCCGCCTGCACGAATCCTGATCTCTGCCAACCGTCATCTGGATGCCTACGCCGCTTACGGCCATCCGGTGTTGCCGGACACGCTGCCCGATTATCCTGGCCCATTGGCAGGCTTGCTGGCGGGCATGCAGGCCGAGCCTGACAGCAAGCTGCTGATGCTGCCTTGTGATGCCGTGCAACTGCCCGCGGACTTTGCCACCCGCCTGCTGGCAGCACTGCCCGGACGGCAAGCGGTCAGTGCCAGTGACCCGGCACAGTGGCATCCCAGCCTGCTGGCGCTGCAAGCCGGGCTGCAACCCTCGCTGCTGGACTACCTGCAACAAGGTGGCCGCTCCATCCGCGGCTGGCTGGCCGGGCTGCAACACGATACCGTGCCGTTCGCGCAGCCCTTTGCCAATCTCAATACCCTGCAGGCGGTGGCAGCACTGGCGCAACAGTGGCCGGTTGACTGACACTGTCCAGCAGCCAGCGCTTGAACAGCAGCGCATTGTCACTCAGTGATGCATGGCGCGGATGGACCAGGTAATCCACCTTGCCGCTGACAAAGGCAAACGGCCCCAGCCGCTTGAGCACGCCTTGCTGCAACAGATCATGCGCCATGAATTCCCAGCCCAGTCCGATGCCCATTCTTTGCAACACGGCGTTAAAGGCCAGCGTCACCTGATTGAACATCGGCACCCGCTCCGGCGCGGTATAAGTCAGGCCGAAGTGACCGAACCAGTCATGCCAGTTGATGCAGTTCCAGGCGGATGAGTCCAGCTGGATCAAGGGCAGTTGCGCCAGATCCGCTGGCTGGCTGATGTCGGGAAAGTCCAGCTGCGCGCTATACACCGGGTACACCACTTCGGGAAACAAGGGCTCGGCACACAGCGAACTCCACTGGCCATCGCCATAGAAAATGGCAAAGTCGTATTCGGCCACGCTGGCTTCATCCATGCTGTTGCTGGCATGAATATTCACCGTGATATCCGGATACTGCTGACTGAAAGCCACCAGCCGGGGAAACAGCCAGAACTGCGCCACCGCGTGGGTGCAATTCACGGTGAGGGTGTGGCGGTTATGCTCGGCCTGCAGCCGCACCACGCTGCGCAGCAAGGATTGCAGCATGGGGCCGACCTCGCGCTGCAAGGCCAGCCCGGCCGGGGTGGGCTGAATGCCACGCACCAACCGCTCGAACAGCGGCAGCTTGAGCCAGTCTTCCAGCGCGCGAATCTGCTTGCTCACCGCGCTTTGCGTCACGCACAGCTCGGTGGCTGCCTTGGTAAAGCTGCCATTGCGCAGTACCGCCTCGAAATGAATCAGGCTTTCCAGCGGTGGCAAGTTCTTCAAATACCGGCTCATCTGCTTGCGTCCCCATCATGATGACTGCCAGGCTGACATTCCTGTTCAGCATCCTGGCTTGATACAGGATATTACCCCGGACAAGCACCAGGCTGAACATGACATTCCTCTGAGGAATGCGTGAATGCCGAGATATCCTTTGTCGGCCCGCCCTGCCAGCACGTAGCCTTGGGCCATCATCAGTTGCGCAGGGAAGATGCAAAATGAAACGCGGAATCAGCTATGCCGGCCTGGCCGGTGCAATATGGGGCATGGTGCTGATGGTGCCGCAGGTGATGCCCTCCTTCAGCCCCTGGCTGCTCAGTGCGGTGCGCTTTAGCTTGTACGGGGTGATTTCCTTGTTGCTGGCGCTGCCGCTGGCCGGACGAATCCGGGCCAAGCTGCAGGCTGAAGATGTGATCATGCTGGCCGTACTGTCGCTGGTGGGCAATCTGCTGTATTTCATCTTGCTGGCTGCCGCCATCCAGCTGGTGGGCATTGCTCCCGCCTCGCTGATTGTCGGTGTGTTGCCGGTCACCATCACCCTGCTGGGCCTGAAAGACGAGGGTGCGCTGTCGCTGCGCCAACTGGCCTGGCCCTTGCTGATGGTGCTGGCCGGCATTGTCTGCATCAATATCGATACCTTTGCCGGCAGCCATCCGGCCACTGCCAGCGTGGCAGACCGTATCCTGGGCGTACTGGCTGCGCTGGGTGCACTGGCCAGCTGGAGCTGGTTTGCCTCCCGCAATGCGCGCTATCTGCGCCAGCGCCCCTGTTTTGACAGCCATGAATGGTCTTGCCTGCTGGGCATGGTGACCGGCGTGATGGGGGGTGGCTTGTGGCTGGCGGGTAACTGGCTGGGCCTGCCCATGGTCAGTCAGGCCGTCAGCCATGCCCAGTGGCAGCTGTTCTGGGTAGCGGCCACCGGCTGCGCCCTTGGCGGCTCGTGGCTGGCCAATGCGCTGTGGTATGCCGCCGCACGCCGTTTGCCACCCACCTTGTCCGGTCAGTTGATCGTATTTGAAACACTGTTTGCCCTGCTATATGGCTTTGTCTGGTTGCAGCGCTGGCCGCGACCGCTGGAACTGGCCTCCATACTGTTGCTGCTGGGCGGGGTGGCCTGGGCGGTAAGGCGGCATGCCACGCCAGCAGAAGAGCAAGCCATGCCGGCCTGGCAGGGCGGTTGATTCCGGCGAGTGCCGCACAGTGACACCCCCCCCCCCTCTCTCTTTCCGGAAGGAAAGCGAGGTTCCTTTCTTCAAATTGGCAGGGCAAGGGCGGGGGGAAAGGGGAATAGATGGGAAGGCTGCGAAAGCAATATCTTAGTCGAAAGGCCCGGCTTTGCCGGGTCCAGTGCAATCGCACCAAATCACTTTATTAGCTGCATGAAAAACGCTGCCATTGGCAGCGTTATTCATGTCGGATGCAAGACAGCTTATTTGCCGCCGGCAACACCCAGCTTGGCACGGCGCGCCTTGACCGCATCGGCCAGCGTGGTGAGCAGCTTCTCGGTGTCATCCCAGCCGATACAGGCATCGGTGATGCTCTGACCGTATTTCAGCTCGCAGCCCGGCTTCAGGTCCTGACGGCCTTCTGCCAGATGACTTTCCACCATCACGCCAAAGATGTGCTGATCACCGGCTGCCAGCTGGCCTGCCACATCGTCGGCCACTTCCATCTGGCGACGGTAATCCTTGCGGCTGTTGGCATGGCTGAAATCCACCATCAGCTTTTGCGGCAGGCCCACGGCTGCCAGTTCGGCAGCGGCAGCGCGTACATGCTCGGCCGAATAGTTGGGTTCCTTGCCACCACGCAGGATGACGTGGCAATCCGGGTTGCCGCCGGTGGAAACAATGGCGGAGTGGCCGGTCTTGGTAACCGACAGGAAGTGGTGCGACACGCTGGCGGAGCGGATGGCATCCACGGCAATTTTCAGGTTGCCGTCAGTACCGTTCTTGAAACCCACCGGGCAGGACAGGCCGGAAGCCAGTTCGCGGTGAACCTGGCTTTCGGTGGTACGTGCGCCAATGGCACCCCAGCTGATCAGGTCGGCAAAGTATTGCGGGGTAATCATGTCGAGGAATTCGGTTGCCGCCGGAATGCCCATGTCGTTGAGCGTCAGCAGCAAACGGCGCGCCAGACGCAGGCCGGTATTGATGTCGTAGGATTCGTTCAGGTGCGGGTCGTTGATCAGACCCTTCCAGCCCACGGTGGTACGCGGCTTTTCAAAGTAGACACGCATCACCACCACCAGCTCGCCCGCCAGGCTGTTACGCAGCGTGGAAAGCTTGCGCGCATACTCGATGGCGGCATCGGTATCGTGAATCGAACAGGGGCCGATCACCACCAGCAGGCGATCATCCTCGCCACGCAGCAGGGCAGCAATGTCCTTGCGGGTGGTGTAGATGACTTCGGAAGCGGTTTCGGTGATGGGCAGTTCGTACAGATGGGCAATCGGAGGCAGTAATTCCTTGATTTCGCTGATTCTGACGTCGTCGGTCTGGCGTTGCATGTTTGTCCCTAGCTGATATCGTTTTTACCTTGCATAGCAGCAAGATACCCGTACCAGCCAAGGCCGACAAGCCCTTGTGTGAGTGGCAGGGCTGCGCAAAAAACAAAAGCGCCATCGCAAGGCGATGACGCTTTGTGGCAGCAGATTACCGCGGGGGATCAGTCTGCGTATTGACGCTTCATGCGTTCACGGCGCTCCTGGGCCTCTACCGACAGGGTGGCTGTCGGACGTGCCATCAGGCGGCGCAGGCCGATGGGTTCGCCAGTGTCTTCGCAGAAACCATAGGAGCCATCGTCAATCTGACGGATCGAGGCCTGGATTTTCTGCAGCAGCTTGCGTTCGCGGTCGCGGGTGCGCAGTTCCAGCGCATATTCCTCTTCCAGCGTGGCCCGGTCGGCGGGATCCGGGGTAGCTTCCTGCTCTTGCAGATGGTTGGCAGTGGCATTGGCGTTGATCAACAACTCCTGCTGCATCTGCAACAACCGGTCTTTGAAGAACTCAAGATGGTCGGCGTTCATGTAATCATCGCCTTCCCAGTTGAGAATATCTTGTTCGGTCAGCTTGGCCATAATTTTGGTGCTTCCAGCATGAGAGTTGGCAGACAGGCGAAGAAGATTACCCACGGTATCGGATTTGTGCAACTGGCAGCAACAATTCCCCTTCTTCGGCTTGACCTGCTGCTGACACTCGGTATAGCGCCAATCACGGCAGGTAACAAGCTTGTCACATGAAAAAGGCGGCCGTGGCCGCCTGGTTACACCATTCAGAACTTACTTCTGCGACAAGATCCACTTCACCAGGGTCTTGACGTCAGCATCGCTGACCTGGGCGTTTGGCGGCATCGGGACCGGGCCCCATACACCAGCACCACCTGCTTTCACCTTGGCGATCAGCTTGGCTTCAGCCCCCTTGTCGCCAGCGTATTTCTTGGCCACGTCCTTGTAAGCCGGGCCCACTACCTTGTGGTCCACTGCGTGACAGGACAAGCAGTTGTTCTTTTGTGCCAGCGCCAGATTGGCCATGGCAGGCGCAGCAGCAGTACCCAGCAACAGGGCAGCAAGCAGCATTTTCTTCATCACGATTCTCCAGATCATTTAGGAAATGTCTCTACATCTTTTCAGATGTGACTGAGCATGACAAATAAACATATTTACTGCATGACCACCTTGAGTTGCATCAAGAAGCTGTTTTCCAGGTACTGCACTGGCAGCATCAGCACCACCTGGATGATCAGGAAGAGAATCAGCGGCGACAGATCGACCCCACCCACCGTGGCGCGACGGAAGGGTTTGAGAAACGGCCGGGTGAGCGCATCCAGGATGGGACTGAGCGGGTTATACGGATTCACCCAGCTGAGCACCGCCTGCACGATGACCGCGCCCATCAGCAAGGTCAGCGATTGCTTGAACACATCCAGGATGGCCAGCAAGGACAGCGCCAGCCAGGTTTCCGGTGCCGCCAGGGTGTACATGGGGTTGAATGCCAGGATGATGACGCTGGAAACCATGCTCACCAGCCAGGCCAACAGCATGGTGGCACTGTCGTAACCGCGCAGCGATGGCACCAGCTTGCGCAGCGGCAGCACGGCAAAGTTGGTGGCCGCCATGACAAACTGGCACAAGGGGTGCTTGAACGGTGCCCGGGCCACTTGCAGGTAAAAACGCAGCAGCAGGACCAGCACAAACAGGTCGGCGATGGTCTTGATCAGAAATTGCACGGTTTCCAGAAACATGAAGCTTTAATCCTGACTGAGTTGTTGGCCCATTTCGATGGAGCGGTCACGGCAATCCATGGCACCGGCGATGATGGCCGCCTTGACGCCTTCGGCCTCGAAACGGGCGATGGCGCGTTCGGTCGTGCCGCCCTTGGACATCACATTGGTACGCAGGGTTGCCACCGGCAGCGGGCTTTGCCGGGCCAGTTCCACCGCACCGTCAAAGGTGGCCAGTACCAGGCGGCGGGCTTCGTCGGCGGCAAAACCGGCTTTTTCCGCGGCTTCGATCATGCTTTCGATAAAGTAGAACACATAGGCCGGGCCGCTGCCGGAAACGCAAGTAATGTCGTCGATGCCTTCTTCCTTGTCCAGCCACACCGTAATACCGGCAGCCTGCATGATGGTTTCGGCATTGCTACGGTCGGCAGCACTGACGCCGCTGCCGGCGTACAGGCCGGACACACCCTTGCCCACCATGGCCGGGGTGTTGGGCATCACCCGGACAATACGCTCGCTAGCCAGCCAGCGCGCCATGGCGTCACAGCGGATGCCTGCGGCAATCGACAATACCATGCCGCCATTCAGGCGCGAAGAGAGTGCCTGGCAAACTTCCTTGAGCTGCTGTGGCTTGACCGCCAGTAGCACGATGTCATCGGCTGAAAGCTGCTCGGGCAGGGTGGTGGAGGTTGTCACACCAAAGTCCTGGCTCAGTTCGGCCAGCTTGGTGGTGTTGGGGTCCACCACATGAATGCGGTGGCCACCTTGCTGGTGCAGTCCGCCGATGATGGCCGTGGCCATGTTGCCGCCGCCAATGAAGGTAATTTGCATAGCCTGTTTTCCTCTTGTCTCTCTATTGTTTTGCCCGGGCAGGCCGGCTGCCCGTGTGCCGATGTCATTGCGGATAGTGGCGGGCACCAAAAATGGCGGTGCCGACACGAACCATGGTGCTGCCTGCCGCAATGGCTTGCGCCATGTCGGAAGACATCCCCATGGATACTGTATCCAATTTTAAGCCATCTTGCTGCAACTCATCCCGCACACCGGATAGCAAGGCAAACTGTGCCGCCAGCGTCTCGGCATTGTCGGTGGCTTCCGGAATGCACATCAAGCCGCGCAGTTGCAAACCGGGTAGGGCAGCGACGGCATGTGCCAGTTCCCTTGCCTCGTGCGGCTGGCAGCCGCTCTTGCTCTGCTCGCCGGACACATTCAGCTGAATGCATACCTGCAGCGGCGGCAGGCTGGAAGGGCGCTGCTCGGACAGGCGCTGGGCAATTTTCAACCGTTCAATGGAGTGGACCCAATGCGCGGTTTCCGCCACGATGCGGGTTTTGTTGGATTGCAGCGGCCCGATGAAGTGCCATTCGATATCCAGGGCTGCCAGTTCGGCGGCCTTGCCTTGCAGTTCCTGCACATAGTTTTCGCCAAAGGCACGCTGGCCCGCCGCATAGGCTTCGGCCACAGCGCTGGCCGGAAACGTCTTGCTGACGGCCAGCAGGCGCACACTGCCGGCAGCCCGGCCGGCGGCGGCTTCGGCGGCGCGGATACGTGCGGTGACCGAGGCGATGGCTTGTGCGATGGAATCGCTCATATTACTCCTTGTGGCGTGGATGAACCCTCAGCTACAACGAATCGGGTAGCCATGCGGGCTGTATTGCGGTCTGCATATGCTTTTGCAACGGCTTGCGCTTACAATCGGAAAAATACCTTAGCGTCATGCCCGCTGCCGGGTAATCGTGGAGAAATTATAAATGGAAATTTCCGAGCTCTTGGCCTTTACCGTCAAGAACAAGGCATCCGACTTGCACCTGTCGGCCGGTTTGCCTCCGATGATCCGGGTCAACGGCGATGTACGCCGTATCAACCTGCCCCCGATGGATCATCATGATGTACACGATATGGTGTACGACATCATGAACGACTATCAGCGCAAGATTTTCGAGGATGAGTTCGAATGCGACTTTTCCTTCGAACTGCCCGGCATCGCCCGCTTCCGGGTAAATGCCTTTGTGCAGAACCGTGGCATGGGCGCGGTATTCCGTGTGATTCCGTCCAAGGTGCTGACGCTGGAGCAACTGGGCGCACCCAAGATTTTCCAGGACATTTCCAGCTACCCGCGTGGCCTGGTACTGGTGACCGGCCCTACCGGTTCGGGTAAGTCCACCACGCTGGCGGCCATGGTGGACTATGTGAACGAAAACAATTTTTCGCACATCCTCACCGTGGAAGACCCGATCGAATTCGTGCATGAAAGCAAGAAATCGCTGATCAACCAGCGTGAACTGGGTTTGCAGACCCACAGTTTTTCCAATGCCCTGCGTTCGGCCTTGCGTGAAGACCCGGACGTGATTCTGGTGGGTGAATTGCGCGATCTGGAAACCATCCGGCTGGCGCTGACTGCGGCGGAAACCGGTCACCTGGTATTCGGCACCCTGCATACCAGCTCGGCCGCCAAGACCATCGACCGTATCGTCGACGTGTTCCCGGCCGGTGAAAAGGAAATGGTGCGCTCCATGCTGTCCGAATCGGTGCGGGCGGTGATTTCGCAAACCCTGCTCAAGACCAAGGATGGCAGTGGCCGGGTGGCTGCGCATGAAATCATGATCGGCACGCCGGCCATTCGTAACCTGATTCGCGAAAACAAGATTGCGCAGATCAACTCGATGATCCAGACCGGGCAGCAATACGGCATGCAAACGCTGGACCAGTGTCTGCAGGAGCTGGTACGGCGCAATATTGTTGCCCCCAGCGAGGCACGCCAGAAAGCAGCGTCCAAGGATGCGTTCTAAACTGAAACAGGCACGCTAGCCTCACCGGATGGCCATCATGGAAAAAGACCAGGCATCAAAATTCATTCACGATCTGCTCAAGCATGCGGTGGGCAAGAACGCTTCGGACATCTTCATTTCGGCGGAATTTCCGCCCGCCATGAAGATTGACGGCAAGATCACCCCGGTGGCACCGCAACCTTTGTCGGCCCAGCACACCAAGGAGCTGGTGCGCTCGGTGATGAACGACCGGCAGACCGAAGAATTCGAGTCGAAAAAAGAGGCCAACTTTGCCATCAACCCGCCGGGCATCGGCCGTTTCCGGGTGAGTGCCTTCATCCAGCAAGGCTGTGCCGGCATGGTGCTGCGCAAGATCAACACCGAAATCCCGACCTTCGACAAGCTGAACATGCCGGAGGTATTGCAGGATATTTCGCTGATCAAGCGTGGTCTGGTGATTTTTGTCGGCGGTACCGGTTCGGGCAAATCCACGTCGCTGGCAGCACTGGTGGACTGGCGCAACAGCCACAACCAGGACCACATCATCACCATCGAGGACCCGATCGAGTACGTGCATCAGCACAAGAAGTGCATCGTGACCCAGCGTGAAGTGGGGGTGGATACCGAAGACTGGGAAATCGCCCTGAAAAACACCCTGCGTCAGGCACCGGATGTGATCCTGATGGGGGAAATCCGCGATCGGGAAACCATGGGCTACGCCTTGCAGTTTGCCGAAACCGGCCACCTGTGCCTGGCTACCCTGCATGCCAACAATGCCAACCAGGCGCTGGACCGGATTCTGAACTTCTTCCCGGAAGAACGTCACCAGCAAGTGCTGATGGATATGTCGCTGAACATGCGCGCCATCATTTCGCAGCGCCTGCTGCCGCTCAAGTCGGGCCGCGGCCGGGTGGCGGCAGTGGAAATCCTGCTCAATACCCCGCTGGTTTCCGACATGATCTTCAAGGGCGAGGTGGCCGGGCTCAAGGAGGTGATGAGCCGCTCGCGTGAGTCGGGCATGCAAACCTTCGACCAGTCGCTGTTCGACCTGTTTGAAGCCGGCTATGTCAGCTACGAGGATGCGCTGCGCAATGCGGACTCCATCAACGACCTGCGCCTGAAAATCAAACTGTATAGCGAAAGCTCCAAGGGACGTGACCCGCTGGATGGCATCGACCATCTGGATATCGTCTGAACCGGGACTGAGCCGGCCGGCCACGCGGTGCGCCTCCGGCCCGGCCTTGCGGAAATGCCTGCATGTATTTTGATGAAAACACCACCGTCCTCATCATCGAGGACTCCCTGACCGTCCGCCAGGGCCTGCGCACCATGTTGTCCATGGCCGGCATCACCCGCTCGGATGCGGTCAGCAGTGCGGCCGAAGGCCGGGCCAGATTGAAGGGACGGCGCTTTGATGTGGTGCTGTGTGACTACAATCTGGGCGATGGCATGGATGGCCAGGAATTGCTGGAGGCCCTGCGCAAGACCGGCACGCTGCCCTTGTCCACCATCTGGATCATGATTACCGGCGAGCGCAAATACGAACGGGTGGTGGCCGCGGCGGAAATGGCGCCGGATGACTACATCCTCAAGCCTTTCAATTCCAACCTGCTGCTGACACGCATGAACAATGCGCACAAGCGCAAACAGTTTCTGGCACCGGCGCATGAGCAGCTGGAAAAGGGCAACCGTAGTGCCGCCATCAACACCTTGCAGCAACTGGCGGCCTCTGCACCGGGGACAGCCAACCGCATTGATGCCAACCGTCTGTGTGCCGAACTGCTGGTGACCGAAGGCCGTCAGGGCGAGGCATTGCACATTTATCAGGAGCTGCTGGAAAGCAAGGTCATCCCCTGGGCCAAGATGGGGGTGGCCCGCATTCAGGCCGACCAGGGCATGCAGGGCGAATCCAGCGCACTGCTGAAGGAAATCATTCAAGATGCGCCGCTGTACACCGATGCCTACGATTTGCTGGCGCAAAACCTGATCGACGAAGGCCAGTATGCCCAGGCGGTGGACGTGTTGGAGAAGGCCGTGAGTATTTCCCCGCGCAATTTCCACCGGCTGAAAAGCTGCGGTACGGCAGCCTTGCGTTCGGGTGACCCGGAAAAGGGTGCCCAGTATTTGCAAAGGGCGGTGGAAATCGGCCGCAACAATAATTTTTTCGGCCCGGAAGTACTGGTCGACCTGTTGCAGGCTTACTCGGAAACCGGCAATACGCAATTCATCGACCGCTTGCAGGCTGAAATCAGTGCCAGCCTGGCTGACCGGCCCGAGGCCCAGTTCACCCTGCACACCTGTCGTGCGCTGACTGCGCTGGTGCAGCAGCGTGCCGAAGAGGCGCTGGCCTTGCTCAAGCAGGCGTCTGGCGACCTGCTCAAGCCCTTTGTCCACTTTGAAGCGGCACAGCGCTTTCTGGGAGCGGTGGTACGGCTGCCGGAAACCCTGCCAGACCCGGCCTTGCTGGAAGAATGGACCCGCACCATCACCATGCGCTTTGCCTATAGCCGGCACGAGCTGTCCACCTTGCTGGAAATTGCCCGCAAGCATCCCCATTGCTGCGAGTTGATCGAACAGGCATACGCCCAGCTGCAGGAGGAAAGCAACCGCGCGGTAGAGCTGACCACCGAAGGCCGGGCCGCCGAAGCCGGGCGCATGCTGCACGAAATGGCCATGCGCCTGTACAACGAGCGTACCGGCATGAATGCCTGTGCCATCTTGCTGCGGGTACGCGAGCAGCTACGCAAGAAAAATCAGGATACGGCGGAGTTCGACCAGATGCTGCATGAAATCCTGGCCTGGTTGCCAAGGGACAATGAGCGCGTGCAGGGTTTTCTCAGCCGCTTGCAGGACGAGGAGGGGACGGGGAACTGAGGCTGGCCTTTGGCCGGCCTGGTTACTTCCACATGCTGTTGACCCAGTCCAGCGCCTGGGTTTCCACCCGCAGCAGCATTTCCGGGTCGTATCCTTTCGGATGCGGCGTCGCTTCGTTTTCCAGCGATTCGGCCACCTGCAACAGTTCACCCAGCAGATGGCGGCCTTCCAGCACGGCTTCTTTCAGGCTTTCCTCGATGGGCAGGCTGGCAATCGCCTCGGCCTTGGGCTGCTGCACCAGGACATCCACCAGCGACAGCATGCCAATCATGAACGCACTTTCCTGCACGTCACGACGCTCGGGGTAGCAGGCCTCGGCCAGTAGCTCCATGATGCGCCCGCGCGTGGCGGCCAGCTCCAGCAGCGGATTGCGCTGTGGCTCAACATTGGTGGCATTGCTGGCAAACAGCAGCAGCATCGACCAGCGTTTGATCTTGGCGCGGCCCAGCACCATGATGGCCTCCTGCACCGAGGACACCGGCCGGCGGGTGGCAAGGGATGCCGTGCTGCTGAGCTTCATCAGCATCAACACCACATCGGGGGCCAGTTTCAACGCCTGGGCCAGTTCCTCGTTGTCGGCATCGCTCATCAACAGGCCCAGCAGGCTGAGCATGGCATGCTGGCTGGCATTGGCCTGGCGGGTGGACAGCACGGTGGGGCGGGCAAAGAAATAACCCTGAAACCACTGGATGCCCAGTTCACGGCACAGTTCGAACTGCTCTACCGTATCCACCTTCTCTGCCAGCAGAATGCCGGGGAAGCCGGCCAGATCAGCCACCAGTTGGCGCAACTGCAACAGGCTGAGCGCCACCAGGTCAATCTTGACGATGTCCACCAGCGGCAACAGCGCGCGGCGATCGGCATCCAGTTCGATGACATCATCCATGGCCAGCCGGAAACCCTTTTGCCGCAATTGCGCCAGTCGTTCCAGCAAGGGGGGTGACACCTTCACCGTTTCCAGGATTTCCAGCACCACCTTGTCACAGGGCAGCACATCCAGCAGGTCATCCATCAACAGGGTTTCACTGACATTGATGAAACCCAGACGGTCGCCCAGCACTTCACCCACTCCCAGATCGACAAAGGCGTGACGGATCACCGCCGTGGTGGCCATCACATCATCATTCACCTTGGCCACATTGACGTGGCTGGAGCGGAACAACAATTCGTATGCCACCAGTTGCTGGTTGGCATCGACGATGGGCTGTCGCCCTAGGTAGCGGGTTGAATACATGGGTGGGTCGGCGGCAATCAAGTGGTAGCTGATTTCAGTGTAGGCGTGCTGTGAGCAGGTTATCAGGTAATTTTCCTGCTGAATAATATAACATTATTTAAATCACTTGTAACAGTTATATTCTAATTGCGCGTCGTGGCCAGTCCCAGCTGGCCTGCACCGGCCATTCCGCGTCCACCTGCGGCACATCAAGAGAGCCCGGGCATGAAAAAACCCGGCCGGGGCCGGGTTTCAGGCTGCTGACTGATGCTCTCAGTGTTGCAGGATCTTGGACAGGAACTGGCGGGCACGTTCAGAGCGGGCATTGATATCGCCGAAGAAGGCGTCCTTCTCGCAGTCCTCCACGATGGCACCCTTGTCCATGAAGATGACACGATGCGCCACACGACGGGCAAAACCCATTTCGTGGGTTACGCACATCATGGTCATGCCTTCCTGGGCCAGCTCGGTCATCACGTCCAGCACTTCGTTGATCATTTCCGGGTCCAGCGCACTGGTGGGCTCGTCAAACAGCATGGCAATCGGGTCCATCGCCAGCGCACGGGCAATGGCCACGCGCTGTTGCTGACCACCGGACAACTGGCCGGGGAACTTGTGCGCATGGGCTTTCAGGCCAACCCGGTCCAGCAGCTTCAGGCCCTTGTCGCGTGCTTCTTCCTGACTGCGGCCCAGTACCTTGACCTGGGCAATGGCCAGGTTTTCGGTAATGGACAAGTGCGGAAACAGCTCGAAGTGCTGGAATACCATGCCGACACGGCTACGCAGCTTGGGCAGATCGGTTTTCGGGTCGCCCACCGAGATGCCGTCGACAATGATTTCACCCTTCTGGAAGGGTTCCAGTGCATTGACGCACTTGATGAGGGTGGACTTGCCGGAACCGGACGGGCCGCACACCACCACCACTTCGCCTTTTTTCACGCCAGTGGTGCAATCGGTCAGCACCTGGAAATCGCCATACCACTTGCTTACATTGTTGATGCTAATCATCGCGCTCATACCGCCAACCTTTTTTGCAGACGCTTCACGCATTGCGACGCGCCAAAACTGATCACGAAGTATACCGCTCCGGCAAACAGCAGGAATTCATGCGGCAAACCCACGATATCGCCCTTGGAACGGGCGGTGTTGAGAAAGTCCATCAAGCCTACCGCATACACCAGCGAGGTGTCCTGGAACAGGATGATACTTTGCTGCAACAGCAGCGGCATCATTTTGCGAAAGGCCTGCGGCAGGATCACCAGCCGCATGGCCTGGCTGTAGGTCATGCCCAGTGCGTAGGCGGCATTGATCTGCCCGCGCGAAATGGACTGGATGCCGGCGCGGACGATTTCGGAGAAATATGCCGCCTCGAACATCACGAAGGCCACCAGGCAGGAGGTGAATGCGCCGACCGGGGTCAAATCGCCGGTAATCCAGCTGAGCACCATGGGCACCACCAGGTAGAACCAGGAAATGACCAGCAGCAGGGGGATGGAACGGAAGTAATTGACGTACCACTTGGCCAACCGCGACAGCAGCAGGTTGTCCGACAGACGTGCCAGTGCCAGCAGGGTACCCAGCACCACGCCGCCGCCCACCGCCATCACCAGCAGTTTGAGCGTCAGCGCCATGCCGTCGGCCAGGCCAGGCAGGGCGGGGATGATCTGACTGAAATCGAGAGCCATTATTTGCTACCTCCCATCATGCCGGGAATGCGTACCCGCTTTTCCACCCAGGCCATGAAGCCCATCAGGCTCATGTTGAGGACAAAGTAGATCAGCGTTGCCAGGGTGAAGGCTTCGAAGATGTTGGCGGAAAACTCGGCAGTCTGCTTGGTTTGCGCCAAGAGTTCCATCAGGCCGATCAGCGACGCCACCGAGGAGTTCTTGAAAATGTTCAGGAACTCGCTGGTGAGCGGCGGAATGATCACGCGGAAAGCCTGCGGCAGCAGCACGAAGCGGTAAGTCTGCGCAGTGGTGAAGCCCATGGCCAGTGCAGCATTGTTCTGGCCACGCGGCAGGGCCTGAATGCCGGTACGCACCTGTTCGCACACCCGTGCTGCGGTAAACAGCCCCAGGCACACCACCACCGACAGATAGGCGGAAGTTGCCGGGCTGATGCCCTGCTTGAACCACATTTCCAGCGGCGTGGGCAGCAAGTCCGGTACCAGGAAGTACCAGATGAACAGCTGCACCAGCAGCGGTACGTTGCGGAACAGTTCGACATAGGCGGTGGCAATGGCGGGCAACAGCTTGCCCGGCAAGGTGCGCATCACGCCCAGGACCGAACCGAGTGCGAGGGCGATGATCCAGCCAGCCAGCGCCACGGCGATGGTCCAGCCCAGACCGGACACAAACCAGTTCAGGTAGATTTCGCTGCCGACACCGGTGGACTTGAAGAAAATGCCCCAGTCCCAGTGGTAATTCATGTTTTTCTCCTGATGCAAGCAGACGCAAGCGTCCGCTGCCGACAGCCGCATGCCTCCCGGTTACGGGAAACACTGGCAGTCGGATGAAGTCCCTGCCTGACCTTGGGCAGACAGCAAAGGCAGATGCACTGCCGCCACCCGTTTTGCCGTTATAGCCGTTGGCAAGGCAGGAGAACAGGCAGCAGCAATTGAGCCGGCATCTGCCGGCTCATCATCTGCACTACAGGAAGGAGTCGCTTATTCGGCGGCCTTGTCGGTCGGCTTGGCGATCAGTTCCTTCACCACTTCGGACATCGGGAAGTTCAGGTTCAGGCCCTTGGGCGGAACCGGGCTGGTGAACCACTTGGCGTAGATCTTGTTTACTTCGCCGGACTTGTAGGTGGCCTTGATGGCATCGTCCACCACCTTCTTGAAGGCAGCGTCGTCCTTGCGCAGCATGCAGCCGTAGATTTCGAAGGACTGCGGCTTGCCGGTCACCACCCAGTTGGCCGGGTTCTTGGCCTTGGCCATTTCACCGTACAACAGGGCGTCGTCCATCATGAAGGCAACGGCGCGGCCGGATTCCAGCATCAGGAAGGATTCGCCATGGTCCTTGGCGGAGATGATGTTCATGCCCAGTTGCTTCTCGGCATTCATGGCCTTGAGCAGGCGTTCGGAGGTGGTACCGGCAGTGGTCACCACGTTCTTGCCCTTGAGGTCGGCAAAGTCTTTCACGCCGGAAGTCTTGGCGGTCAGCAGACGGGTGCCGATTTCAAAGATGCCCACCGAGAAGGCCACTTGCTTCTGGCGTTCCACGTTATTGGTGGTGGAACCACATTCCAGGTCGACGGTACCGTTTTGTACCAGCGGAATACGGGTTTGCGAGGTCACCAGATTGTACTTGACCTGCAGGTTCGGCATTTTCAGCTCTTTCTTCACTTCTTCGACAACCTTGTTGGCAAGGTCTACCGAGTAGCCAACCGGCTTCTGGTTATTGTCGTAGTAGGAGAAAGGGATGGAGGCGTCACGGTTGCCCAGCACGATGACACCGGTTTCCTTGATTTTCTTCAGGGTGCCGGTCAGTTCGGCGGCCATGGCCGGGGTGCTGGCCAGAGCGGCCAGGGTTGCTGCGCAAATGAGACGGGTGCAAAGCTTCATAATCAGTTTCTCCTGGGGTCCTTGATCGATTCACTGCCCTCAGCCATCAGGCCGCAGGCACTGCTGTTATAGGCTGGATTAACCAGCGACAGGAACACGCTTGTGACTGGCGGGTACCTGCGGCAAACCCCCGTTTGCCATCCCGTCAGCCCGTCACGGGCCTCCTGCTTACAGTCACCGCCTCTTGAAACGGGCGGCTCTCCCTGTATTTATCCCCCCGTATCGGTCGGGGGTGAAAAGTTTGCGATTCTGCTGCCAGTGGGCGGCAGAATGCAAGTGGCACTGCAACAAGGGCCGCTGGCAGCAGCCCCTTTGTCAACTTGTTGCGACAGTTCAGTCTGACAGACGGTTCGCCATGCGGACAAAATCTTCCACGCTCAGGTTTTCCGGCCGCAGGCCCGGGTCTATGCCCAGCGCTTCGAAATCGGCCAGTTCCAGCACGCCCTTGAGGTTGTTGCGCAAGGTCTTGCGGCGCTGGGAGAAGGCCTTGGTGACCAGTTCTTCCAGTTGCTGCTCATCCTTGGCCACACCACAGCGGCCCGGAGCCGGAATCATGCGTACCACGGCGGAATCCACCTTCGGCGGCGGCCAGAAGGCGTCCGGGGGCACGTTCAGCACCAGTTCCATTTCAAAGCGGTACTGCAGCATCACTGTCAGGCGACCGAAATCGGCCGTTGAAGGTTCGGCCAGCATGCGGTCCACCACTTCTTTTTGCAACATGAAATGCATGTCGGTGACACGCTGGCCAAAGCTGGCCAGGTGAAACAGCAGTGGGGTGGAAATGTTGTAGGGCAGGTTGCCGACAATCTTGAATGCACCATCGGTGATGGAGCCGAAGTCGAACTTGAGCGCATCGCCTTCGTGGATGGTCAGGCGTTCCGGCGGGAATTCCTTCTTCAGCCGGGCAATGATGTCGCGGTCGATTTCTGCCACGTGCAGATGGGGCAGGCGGTCCAGCAGCGGCTTGGTGATGGCCCCCAGGCCGGGGCCGATTTCGATGACCACATCGTCCGGTTGCGGGTTGACCGCATGCACGATGTTTTCAATCACGCTGGCGTCTTGCAGGAAGTTCTGGCCAAAGCGTTTGCGGGGAATATGTTGGCTCATGGAAGCTCTTGATAAGTAATGACCGAATTGTAAACCCTCAGGCGCAGCCAGCGCCAACCCCTTGTTTCCACTCAGGCCAATGCCACCACGCCCCAGGCCAGCACCAGATAACGCGCGGCCTTGCCCACGGTCAGCCAGCACAGGCTGGCAGTCCACGGCAAACGCAGCCAGCCGGCGGCCAGCGGCAGGGCATCACCAATCACCGGCACCCAGGACAGCACCAGCACCGCCGGGCCAAAGCTGGCAAACCAGCGCTCCAGCCTTGGTGACAGTTCCTTGCGCGGCGCGCGGTAGCCCAGCCACAGGCTGGTGGCGCTGCCTGCGGTGTTGGCCACGGTGGCCAGCAGCAGGGCCGGCCACAGCCAGTCCGGCCATTTGTACAGAAAAGCCGCCAGGACCAGTTCGGAATTGCCGGGCAGGATGGTGGCCGAGGTAAACGCGGAAAGCATCAGCCCGCCCAGCGCCAGCCAGACGGCTTGCATCAGATGTCCAGCTCCAGATCAGGCTGGCCGCACGCCTCAGCAATGGCGCGGCGCAAGGTGGCAAAGAATTCGGCACCGTCACGGGCGGCCAGCCACTGGCCGTCCTTGCAGGCAAAGTGATAGCCACCGCTCTTGGCGGCAATCCACAGTTCCTGATTGGCGGCATGACGGTTCACCACGATCTTGCCGCCATCGTCGAATTCGATTTCCAGCACATTGCCATTGGTGACGAAGTCGGCATCCAGTCCGGCATCATCAATGGCATCTTCGATTCGGCTGAAAATGCGGTCGGTCACATCCAGAAATTCGCTTTCGTTCATGTCGTCTCTTCCTTGAATTGCGGTGTGCTAGACTGCCGATTTTGCCACATCGGACTACATTTCATGCTGCGAACCCTGCTTACCTGTGTTGCGCTGAGTCTTGTCGTGACTGCCTGCGGCTACAAGGGCAACCTGTTTCTTCCCAAACAGCAGCCGGGTCATGCCCAGGCATCCGCTCCGGCGGCACAGGCCCGTCCGGCGCCGTAAGGTCCGGCTTTGCGATTTTTTACCTGTCTGTCTGCCAAAGCGGAAAAAGCAGGCACTACACTGCGCGGCCATTGATACCGGCTTTGCCGTTTGCTTGCTATCGTTAGCAGACAAGCTGATTTGTCCACCTGATGAACACATCTAGAATGGGCTGCCCGAAGGACGAAAATCTGCCATGACCCGTTTTGCCCGCCATCTGGAACACCACACCATCGTCAACCCGTTTCCCGGCATCGTGAAGCTGGAAACGGCGCTGGGCCACCGCATCAAGACCCGTATCGGCTCGAATGAAAGCCTGCCCGACCCGGTATCGCCGCTGGCCGGTGAACTGGGCAAGGCCCTGGCGGAAATGGCCAGACTGTATCCGGACCCGTACGCGCATGCCTTGCGCGAGCGCGCGGCAAGACTCAATGGCGTGAGCCCGGATGAAGTGCTGTTCGACACCGGTGCTGACAGCCTGATCCTGCTGGCACTGCGCCTGACCTGCAATCCGGGCGATGCCGTCGTCACCACCGCAGGCACCTATCCCACCTTCCGCTACTTTGCCGAAGGGGTAGGGGCCCGCGTGCTGGAAGTGCCGTATTGCCAGCGCGGTCAGCACTTGCAGCCCGACCTGGCACGGCTGGCGGAAGTAGCCCGTGCCGAGCATGCCTCGGTGCTGTATCTGGCCAACCCGGATAATCCCACCGGCCACTACTGGCAGGCAGAAGACATCCGCACCCTGCGTGCGGCGCTACCACCACACACCCTGCTGCTGCTGGACGAAGCCTATGTCGACTTCTGTACCGATGCCGCCGATGCCCCGCCTGCCGGCATCCTGCCGCATACGCTGCGCCTGCGCACCCTGTCCAAGGCCTATGCGCTGGCCGGCCTGCGGGTTGGCTTTGCCATTGCCAGTGCCGACATCATTGCCAAGGCCGACCAGATCCGCCCGCAATACGCGCTGTCCAGCATTGCCCAGGCGGCGGCCCAGATCGTGCTGGACGACCCGGACTACTCGCGCAAGCTGGTGGCGCAAACCATCACCCTGCGCCATCACCTCAGCCATGCACTCTACGACCAGGGCCTGACGCCGCTGCCATCGCACACCAATTTTGTCTGCGTGGCCTACCCGGATGCCTTGCAGGCCGAGGCCATCCAGCGTCATCTGCTGCAAAGCGGGGTGGCCATCCACCGTCCGCAACACCCGGCGGTCCGCCACATGCTGCGCATCACCGCGCATCCGCAGGCCACCAGTGCGCGGGTGCTGGCGGCGCTGGCCGGTCAGCTGGACTAGAACCTGCACTGCCACCTGCCTTGACCGCCCACAGCCACCGCCAGCCGGTGGCTTTTTTGTGCGCACCTCCCTGCTTGCCTCAGTATGTGGAACCTTGATACCGGCCAGCCATCTATTCATACATCATGAAACTGGCGTGCTGTCAGTCCCACGTCACCACCCGAAAGGAAGCAGAATGAAATTTGCCTACACCATTGTTTATGTGGCGGATGTCGCCGGTTCGCTGGCCTTTTTTGAAACAGCCTTCGGCTTCTCGCGCCGCTTTCTCACCCCGGAAGGCGACTATGGCGAGCTGGATACCGGCGACACCACCCTGTCTTTCGCCAGCAAGGCGCTGGCCCTGAGCAATCATCCGGCAGGCTTTCGCTTTGCCGATGAAGGTGCACTGCCGGTGGGGGTGGAAATCGCCCTGGCTACCGATGATGTGGCTGCGGCACACCAGGCAGCACTGGCGGCCGGCGCCGAGGAACTGGCGGCACCACAAGTCAAACCCTGGGGCCAGACGGTGTCTTTCCTGCGTTGTCCGGACGGCATGCTGCTGGAGTTGTGCAGCCCGCTACCCCATTGAACAAGAGCCAAACCCGGGCGTCTGCCATCGCTCCGTCAACTGCAGCCAGGCCACCGTCACGCAGTATCTGTCCGTCAAAATGCTTCAATTAAAGTGATGACGCTTGAAACCGGGCTGGCTTTGACGGATTCTCCCTGTCTATATTGACAGCTCGGGGACGAGATGGCGGAGAAATGGCATGAATCTAGAAGATGCCCTACTGCTGCATTTTGAAATGAAACTGCAATTGCGCATGGCCATGCTGGAAGGCAGAAAGCTGGACTGCGCACAGATAGCAGATGATTGCGGCTGCGAACTGGGCCGCTGGTTGCAGGAAGAAGGCCGGATCAACTGCTGTCACTATGCGGCCTACCAGCAGCTGGTGGATAACCACCGCGAATTCCATCGGGAAGCGGCACGGGTGGCCGAACTCATCAACCGGGGAGAGTTTGATGCCGCCAGCGAAGCACTGGCGGTCGGGCCATCACACTACAGCCGCCTGTCGTCTGCAGTGGGCAGCGGCATTGCCGAACTGCGCAAGCGGCTGTTCCAGCAGTTCAGCCACTAGCGGCCATGGTGCTTGGGGCGGCTGACAGAATGGCGTCGCCCCCTGGGGTCAGAACGACTGCAACAATGCCAGCAGTGCCTCGCCATCCAGTCTGGCCGCCAGATCACCACCTTCCAGCAGGCTGTCGGCCAGTGCGCGTTTTTCCGCATGCAGGGCGACGATTTTCTCTTCGATGGTGTTTTCCGCCACCAGCCGGTACACGGTGACTGGCCGCTGCTGGCCCATGCGGTAGGCGCGGTCGCTGGCCTGGTCTTCCACTGCCGGGTTCCACCATGGGTCCAGATGAATCACATAGTCGGCTGCGGTCAGGTTCAGCCCGGTGCCACCGGCTTTCAGGCTGATCAGAAACACCTCGCCCTCGCCAGCCTGGAAGGCATCCATGCGCGCCTTGCGCTGCTTGCCCGGTGTGGCACCGTCCAGATACTGGTAGGCAATGCCTTGTTCATCCAGCCATTGCCGGGCCAGCGCCAGATGATCGACAAACTGGCTGAACACCAGCGCCTTGTGGCCGTTGTCCAGTAGCTCGGTCATCAGCTGGCAGAAAAAGGCAAACTTGCTGGCGGGCAGGGCGGTGTCCGCTTGCAGCAAGGCCGGGTGACAGCAGAAGCGGCGCAAGCGGGTCAGTTCGGCCAGCACCTGCATGGTCTTCTTGTCCTGACTGTCCACCTCGGCCAGCTTTTGCAAGGCCTGCTGGCGCATGGCTTCGTAGACATGCAGCTCCTGCTCGGACAGCGCAATGCGGCGGGTGATGTCGGTGCGCGGCGGCAGCTCGGTCAGCACCTCGGCCTTGGTGCGGCGTAACAGATAGGGCTGGATCAGCGCCTTGAGCGTGGCGCGGGCTTCTTCATCACCTTCGGCGATAGGCTGGGCAAAACGCTGCTGGAAGCGCTCCTCATTGCCCAGCAAGCCGGGGGTGATGAAGCGGAACAGGCTCCACAATTCGCCCAGATGGTTTTCCACCGGCGTACCGCTGGCTGCCAGGCGGAAATCGGCCCGCAGGCCTTGTGCTGCCTGCGCACGTTTGGTACCCGCATTCTTGATGGCCTGTGCCTCATCCAGCACCACGCTGGCCCAGTGCACGTCGGCAAAATTCTCCGCCTGCAATTGCAGCAGGCCGTAACTGGCAATGACCAGATCCTGCGGCCCGACTGTGGATAAGTCGCGCTGCTGTTGATAAGGGCGCAAGCGCAGGCTGGGGGCGAAGCGGGCGGCCTCGGCCAGCCAGTTGAGTGCCACCGAGGTGGGTGCCACCACCAGCTGCGGGCCCAGATGCGCACGGCTGAGCAGCAAGGCCAGCGTCTGCACGGTCTTGCCCAGCCCCATGTCGTCGGCCAGGCAGGCCCCGGCACCGATATGCGCCAGCCGGGACAGCCAGGCAAAGCCTTGCAGCTGATAAGGCCGCAAGCTGGCTTGCAGCGTGGCGGGGACTACGGGCTGATAATCCCGCAGACTGTCCCACCGCGCCTGCAACTGCTGCCAGCCGGCATCGCCGTCAAACTGGCCGATGTCCTCACTCAGCCCGGCCAGCAAGGGGGCGGCCAGCAGGCTGAGGCGCAAACCGTCAGTGACTGCGTGATCGGCCAGTCGGGCCAATTGCTGCAACCTGGCTTGCAGACTGTCGGAGAGTACCAGCCAGTCCTGCTCGGACAGGCGCAGGTACTGGCCGGGCTGATTGGCCAGCGCTTCCAGCAGCTGGCGTAATTGCAGTACCCGGTCCTCATCCACCTGCACTTCACCCGTCACTTCCAGCCAGCCGTTCTTGCGTCTGGTTTTCAGCCGCAGCTGCGGCAAGCCGGCCTGGGCCTGGATGCGCATGCGCTGACCTTGTGGCCAGACACATTCCAGCCGCTGCGGAGCCATGGCCTGCAATTGCTGCAACTGCTGTACGACTTGCAAGGCCTGTTGCTGATTGGCCAGCAGCCATTGCAGCACGCCATCCGGGTCGGGCCTTGCTGCTGCCAGCGCCGGGCAATCCTCCAGCAAGGCCGCCAATGCCTGTTTTTCCTCGCCCAACTGACGCTGAAAACGGATAGCCAGGCCCTGTTCCAGCGCCACCTGCTGCCATGGCCCGCGCCCCGGCGGATACCAGGCGGCCTGTTCCGCCACCCGGCAGCGCAGTTGCAGGCGCAGTCCCTCGGGCAGCGGGGTGAGCACGGCAAACAAGCGGGGGTCGGACGGCATGGCGGGCAGGTCGGCACCATCATCCGCCTCCACCAGTTCCACCGGCAGCCACGGCACCATGTCGCCAATGGCTTCCAGCAGCTTTTTGCGCGCCGCCAGCGGTACAGTCAGGCGGTGACCGAGCAAGGCTGCCAGCTGGCGGATTTCCGGCCCCGGCCAGTACACCAGCAGGCTGTTAGGCCCGCTGCGCTGCCACAGGCAATGCTGGCAGGCGGCAATGCCGGGCGGGCTCAGTTGCAACACCATCTGCTGTTGCTGACGCTGCAGCAACAGGCTGATCTGGCCTGCTTCCAGCATGACCGGCTGATCCGGCTGTTCTTCCCAGAACAGGGCCGGATGGCCCAGCAGCAAGGGCAGGGCGGCTTCGCCTTCCAGCTCGGCCAGGCTGCTGCCATCGGCCAGCTGATGGGTGCGTTCAAGCTGGTTTATCACCAGGCGGTCCTGCGCGCTCAGCCAGTCCCACTGCGCAGCCTGATCCAGCAAGCGCCCCAGCGGCAGCACGCGGCCACGGCTCCAGCCAGCGCCTTCTGGCTGCTGGATGCAGGGAGTGAGGCGGATACCGGCCTCATTGGCCAGAATGCGCCAGGCCAGGCGCTGGGGGGAGGTGATATTCATCAGCAGGGAAACGGAAAACAGCGGTTTGTTTGGGCTGGGCTATTGTGCCTGAGACCTGCTGTTGATGGCAGTTTGCCAAGCGGTGCGGACAAACAAAAACCGCCCACCAAGGGTGGACGGTTGGGCTGTCGGGCGCTTGCAAAGCAGCGGCCCTTTCACATGAGACCTGCGCTCAGATGCGCGCCAGTGCGCGACGGGCGGCGGCGATGGTCTGTTCGATGATTTCGTCGGTATGGGCGATGGAGACAAAACCGGCTTCGTAGGCCGACGGGGCCAGGTACACGCCTTCGTCCAGCATGGCGTGGAAGAAGCGGTTGAAGCGTTCGCGGTCCGAGGCGGTCACCTGGGCATAGCTGGTGGGTACAGCATCGCAGAAGTAGATGCCGAACATGCCGCCCACGCTGTCAGTCACCATGCTGACACCTGCCTCTTTGGCGGCCTCGGCCAGGCCTTGTGCCAGACGGGCGGTACGGCGGCTGAGGGTGGCATGGAAGCCCGGTTCCTGGATCAGCTTCAGCGTGGTGAGGCCTGCAGCCACGGCCACCGGGTTACCGGACAGGGTGCCGGCCTGATACACATTACCCAGCGGCGAGATGCAGCCCATGATGTCAGCACGGCCACCAAAGGCCGCCAGCGGCATGCCACCGCCAATCACCTTGCCCAGCGTGGTGAGGTCCGGCTTGACGCCATGCAGGGCCTGGGCGCAGCCCAGATCCACGCGGAAACCGGTCATCACTTCGTCGTAGATCAGCACCGTGCCGTGTTTTTCGGTGAGGGCGCGCAGGGCGTGCACGAATTCTGCCGACGGCTTGATCAGGTTCATGTTGCCGGCAATCGGCTCCAGAATGACGCAGGCGATCTGGTCGCCGATTTCCTTGAACGTCCGTTCCAGCTGCTCGACGTTGTTGTACTCCAGCACCAGGGTGTGCTTGGTGAAGTCGGCCGGAACACCACCGGAAGAAGGATTACCAAAAGTCAGCAGGCCGGAACCGGCCTTCACCAGCAGGCTGTCGGAGTGGCCGTGGTAGCAGCCTTCAAACTTGACGATGGCGTCACGGCCGGTAAAGCCACGTGCCAGACGGATAGCGCTCATGGTGGCTTCGGTACCGGAAGACACCAGACGTACTTGCTCCACCGAGGGCAGCAGCTTGCAGATTTCCTCGGCAATCTCGATTTCCGCTTCGGTGGGCGCGCCAAAGGACAGGCCATCCACCGCCACATCCTGCACCGCCTTGATCACGGTGGGGTGGGCATGGCCGACGATGGCCGGGCCCCAGGAGCCGATGTAGTCGATGTACTGTTTGTCGTCGGCATCCCAGAAGTGTGCGCCCAGCGCCTTTTTCACAAAGCGCGGCGTGCCGCCCACCGAGCCGAAGGCCCGTACCGGCGAATTGACGCCGCCGGGGATGGTTTTCTTGCCACGTTCAAACAGTTCGAGATTGCGGGACATGCTGTTTCCTTATGACGGGTAGGGCGCAAACCAGCCTGGTTTGCTGCCGGAATCGGGTTTGCCAGTGGTGCAGGGCATGTACCGTGCGGTATCCATGCTGGCGAAAGCGTTATTTTTCCACAGCCGGGCTGGCCAGTGTTGGCATTTCAGCGCTGCGGCCAGCTGTTGTAGGGGTTCTTGGACAGATAGGCATTGGTATAACGCCCGTCTTCGGTGACTTCCGCGCCCACCCAGTCCGGCTTGGCAAACGGGGTGTCTTCCGCTGGCAGTTCGATTTCCGCCAGCACCAGCCCGGCGTTGTCGCCAAAGAACTCGTCCACTTCCCAGACAAAACCGCCAAACTCGATACGGTGACGCAGCTTGTCCACCACCATCGGGCACATGGCGTCCATGATGGTCCGGGCATCGGCCAGCGGGATGGTGTACTCGAATTCGTGGCGGCTGATGTCGCTGATATTGCCCTTGAGGGTGAGCCAGGCCTGATCGCCCACGATACGCACCCGCACGGTGCGTTCCTTTTCTACCGACAGATAGCCCTGGCGGTATTGCACGCCTGCGGTCAGGCCGCGCCAGCCATCATTGGCAATGACAAAACGGCGTTCGATTTCCAGTCCCATGCTTGATTTCCAGTTGCGGGCGCATCGCCCGGCTCAGTGTGAGCCAAATAAATTCAGAAGGGTTTGACCACCACCAGGATGACCACCGCACACAGCGCCAGCACCGGAATTTCATTGAAATAGCGGTACCACACATGACTGTGGCGATTGGCCCCGGCAACAAAGTCGCGGTACAGCTTGCCGCAGTACAGGTGATAGGCAATCAGCAGCGCCACCAGGGTGAGCTTGGCATGCAGCCAGCCCCCGGCAATGCCAAAGCCCAGCCACAGCACCAGGCCCAGTGCCAGTGCCAGCACCGCCAGCGGGGTGGTGAAGCGGTAGAGCTTGCGCGCCATCAGCAGCAGGCGGTCGTATTCGGCACCCGGTGCGGCCATGGCCAGGTTGACGAAGATGCGTGGCAGGTAAAACAGCCCGGCAAACCACGAGGTGACAAAAATGATGTGAAAAGCTTTCAGATACAGGTAAGCCAATTCAGACTCCATTCAGGCGATTGCCGGAGGCTGTTTCACGTGAAACAGCGTGCTCAACCGCGTTTTGCTTGCAGATACAAAGGCATGACTTGCGGAATATGTGCCTGCAAGTCGCTGATGCGCGTGGGCCCGGACGGGTGGGTGGAGAGGAATTCCGGCCCGCTGCCGCCACCGGCGCTCATCATCTTGTTCCATACATTCACTGCGGCATTGGGGTTGTAACCGGCACGCGCCATCAGCTCCAGGCCAATGATGTCGGCTTCGGATTCCATGGTGCGGCTATGCGGCTTGCTCAGCGTGACATCCGTCACCATGCCGGCCAGGTTGAGCTGGCTCTGGCTGAGCCCGGCCAGCGAACCCACTACCGACAGGCCCATCTGCTGGGCATAGGCCTGACTCAGGGTTTCCCGGCTGTGTTCGCGCAGCGCATGGGCGATTTCATGGCCGATCACCGCTGCCATTTCGTCATCCGTCAGCTGCAAGCGTGTCACCAGGCCGGAATACACCATGATCTTGCCGCCGGCCATGGCGTAGGCGTTCAGCTCCGGCGTCTGCGCCACATTGACTTCCCACTTCCAGTTGGCGGCATCCGGACGGAATACCGGCGTCTGGGCAATCAGCCGCTGCGCCACCCGTTTTACCCGGGCAGTCAGTACTTTGTCGGTATTGAGTTTGCCCGCGCTGCGTGCCTGGCTGAGCTGCCCAGCGTAGGATTTGGCCGAGGACTGCTCCACCTCCTGCGCGCTCAGCCACATGCTCTGGCTGCGGTTGATGCCCACCACACCGCTATTGGTGGTGTTGACCTGAGCACAGCCCACCAGTGCCAGCAGTAGCGCCGCGTGGGAAAAGACTTTTCTGCAAACTTGATTCATGCCACATTCCTTGCCACGGCCTTGGGCCGTGAGTGCATGCGTGCCGCCAGCTCAGATTTCCACCATTTCGAAATCGTCCTTGCGGGCATCGCAATCGGGACAGGTCCAGTTGGGCGGGACATCTTCCCACGGCGTTCCCGGCGCGATGCCGTCTTCCGGCCGCCCGGCTTCTTCGTCGTAGATGAAACCGCAAATCAGACACATCCAGGTGCGCATACGTTTATTCCAAGCTCGGTTAAAATAGGCATTCTAATTGCTGCCGCACGATCTGACCAAAGAGGTTACCGCCTTGTCCACATTGCCCCCTCCACCAGCAGTACTCACCCTGGCTGGTTCCGACCCTTCTGGCGGCGCCGGTATCCAGGCCGACATTCTCACCCTGGCCAGCCTGGGTTGCCACCCCTTGTCCGTGATTACCGCCATTACCGTGCAGGACACGGTGGGCGTGGACGACTTCATGGTGCTGGATGCCGACATGGTGAACGACCAGGCGCGCTTCCTGCTGGAAGACATCCCGGTGCTGGTGTTCAAGATCGGCATGCTGGGCAGCGTGGAAAACGTGGCCGTGGTGGCACAGCTGATTGCCGACTATCCGGACGTGCCGGTGGTGCTGGACCCGGTGCTGCGCAGCGGTGGCGGCCACGAACTGGCCGATGACGACCTGATTGCCGCCATGCGCGACTTGCTGATTCCACAGGTATCCATCATCACGCCCAACAGCATGGAAGCCCGCCGGCTGGCGATGAACGACCCGGACGAGGACGAGGAACTGAGCCTGGACGAGTGTGCCAAACGGCTGCTGGCACTGGGCTGCCCGCATGTATTGATTACCGGCACGCACGAAAATACCAAAGAAGTCATAAACAGTCTGTACAGTCCCAATGGCGTGGTGCGTGCCGACCGCTGGGAGCGCTTGCCGGGCAGCTATCATGGCTCGGGCTGCACGCTGGCGTCGGCCATTGCCGGCATGCTGGCCACCGGGCTGATGCTGCCCGAAGCGGTGCGCGAAGCACAGGAATATACCTATCAAAGCCTGGTGGCGGGTTTCCGCCCCGGCATGGGCCAATACATCCCGGACCGGATGTTCTGGGCCCGCGAAGAAGAAGGAGCAGAGGGTGACAGTGATTAAGGGCTTGTATGCGGTATCGCCGGAGGCAGAAGACAGCGAGCAATTGCTGGCCAAGGTCAGCCGCGTGCTGGATAACGGCGTGGCCATCCTGCAATACCGCAACAAGAGCGACAACACCGTGCGCCGCCTGCGTCAGGCCAGCTTGCTGGCCAGCCTGTGCAAGAGCCGCCAGGTGCTGTTCCTGATCAACGACGATGTCACCCTGGCACGCGCTGTACAGGCCGATGGCGTGCACCTGGGCAAGACCGATGGCTCGGTGGCCGACGCCCGCGCCGTACTGGGCGCGGATGCCATCATCGGCGTGTCCTGCTACAACGACATCCGCCTGGCCGAGCAGGCCGCGCGCGACGGTGCCAGCTATGTGGCTTTTGGCGCGGTGTTTCCTTCCCGTACCAAACCGCATGCCGTGGCAGCACCGCTGTCGCTGTTTGCCGAAGCAAAAAAGCTGGGCCTGCCGTCGGTCGCCATTGGCGGCATCACCCCGGAAAATGCGGCTGAAGTGGTGGCAGCCGGTGCCAGTGCCATTGCAGTGATTGGCGGCCTGTTCGACGCCCCCGACCCCGCCGCCGCCGCCCGTCAGATGGCGGCCTTGTTCGACTGAAGCCGTTCCCTGCTGTCAGCCCCCTCAAACCGCAGTCCAAGCAGCCGTCAGGAGTGATGATGATTGATTTTGCTTTCGCACCGGCCTCCGCGGCCGATTTCGATGCCTTGCTGGCACTGCGTCTGCGGGCCTTGCGGGTAAGTCTGGAAGCACTGGGACGTTACGATCCGGTGCGGGCCCGCCAGCGCTTTGCCGATCATTTCCAGCCGGAATACTGCCGTCACATCGTGGTGAATGGCCAGCGTGTCGGCTGTGTTTCGCTCAAGCCAGTCGAAGATGGCCTGCTGATCGACCAGTTCTATCTGCAACCGGCCTGGCATGGGCGTGGGCTGGGCAGCCAGGTATTGCTGGCCTTGCTGGCCGAAGCCGACGAGCAGGGCCTGCCGGTGCAGGTGGAAGTGCTGAAAGGCAGCCGCGCCAATGGTTTTTACCAGCGGCAGGGCTTTGTGCTGCAAGCGGACGGACAGTACGACAATTATTACCAGCGTCCGGCCTGTGTGGCGGCCTGAATCATTTTTCCAGCATTAGCACCCACCTCCCGGCCACCAGCCGGGAGGCTTATCTGACATCCCCACCCAGGGTCTTGAACAGCGCCACCAGGTTTTCTGCCTGTGCCTGACGCGATGCCAGCCAGGCTTCGCGCTGCTGTGCCTCGGCCTGTTGTTGCGCCAATACCTCGGTTTGCGCCGCTTCCCCTACGTGATAGCGCTGGCGGGCAATCTCCAGCTGCCGCCCGGCAAGCTGCAGAGCACTTTGCAGCGCCTGCTGCCGCTGAGCCTCCTGCTGGTAGCGCAGCAAGGCGGTTTCGGTATCGGCCAGCGCCGTCAGCACTTTTTGCCGATACACCGCCAGCGCAGCATCCCGCGCCGCTTCACGCGCTGTCACCTGGTTTTTCAGCCGTCCGCCGGTAAACAGGGGCAGGCTCAGTTGCGGGCCGACATTCCAGAAGCGACTGGCGGCGGCCGTGAGACTGCCTTCGTGGATGGAATCCCAGCCGCCACTGCCTACCAGCACCAGCCGCGGGTATTGCTCGGCCACCGCCACGCCGATATCGGCCGTGGCAGCAGCCAGTTCTCGCTCGGCCTGACGGATATCCGCCCGCCGCCGCAACAAGTCAGCCGGCATGCCCACCGGTGCCTGCGTGAGCGTGGCAGGGATGGGCCGTTCCGCTGCCAGCGTGGCCAGCAACTGGGACTGGGACTGGTCCAGTAATACGCTGAGGGCGGCCACGGCGGCACCTTGTGCGGTTTGCAGGGCTGGCAGCGCCGCTTGCAGGCTGGCTACAGCCGTACTGGCCTGGTTCAGCTCGCTGTCGGAAATCTCGCCAGCCTGACGTTGCAGCGCAATCAAGCGCAGGCTTTCCCGCGCCGCTGCCAGCTGGTTTTCCAGATTGCGCTGGCGTGCCACCCAGCCACGGTAATCAATCACATTGCGTGCCACTTCCGCCGCCACCCGCAGCGCCACATCGGCCTGCTGTTCCTGCATGCTGTCCAGCCGTGCGCTGGCAGCTTCGCGGCTGCGCGTGGTATGGCCGAACAGGTCGATTTCCCAACTGGCATCCAGTTGCAGGCGCTGGTCGTTAAAGCCGGTGCGCGGATTGGCAAACGGGATGTTGGCAAAATTTTCGCTATTGCGGCTGAACTGGTCGCGCCCACTGCGCGCACCGGCATTCAGTTGCGGCCACAGCGCACTGTCCACCACACCCAGGCTGGCCCGTGCCTGGCGCACGCGGGCATCGGCCTGGGCCAGATCCGGGCTGGACTGCAAGGCCTGCTCCACCAGCTGGCTGAGCGCGGCGTCATCAAATACCGTCCACCAGCGCTGCAACTGCGGCTGGCTGCTGCCTGCCTGATGATGGTACTGCGCCGGCAAGGTGGTTTGCGGCGCGTGGTAATCCGGGCCGACAGCACAGGCAGTAAGTGCCAGCAGGGGGCAGAGCAAAGGGAAGAGGATACGGTGTGACATCAGTGACTCCTCTGCAGGAACATCCGGTAGGCCAGCAGCAGGGTGCCGGCCGCAATGGCCAGCAAGGGCCACAGGTGTGGCCAGGCCTCCGTCAGGCCATAGCCCTTCAGGAAGATGCCCTTGACGATGACGATGAAGTGGGTGAGCGGGTCCACCGCGCTGACCATGCGTAGCGGCAGCGGCATGTTTTCCACCGGGGCCATGTAGCCGGACAAGATCACCGCGGGCGACATGAAGGCAAACGAGCCAAGAAAAGCCTGCTGCTGATTGCTGCTGAGGGCGGAAATCAGCAGGCCGAAACCCACCAGCGACAGCCCGTAGCACAGCATGGAGACAATCAGCAGCCCCACCGTGCCGCTGAACGGCACCTGGTACACCCATACTGCGGCAGCGGCAATGATGCAGCCCTGCACCAGTGCCACCAGCATGCCGGGCAGCGCCTTGCCGGCCATGATGTAGGCAGGGGTCAGCGGCGACACCAGCAGCTGTTCGAAAGTACCTTCTTCACGCTCGCGTGCCAGCGACAGCGCAGTCACCATCAGGCAGCCGATGGTGGTGATGATGGCCACCAGACTGGGCAGCACGAACCAGCGGTATTCCAGATTGGGGTTGTACAGGTTCTGCACCAGCAGCCGCGCCGGTGCGGCTTGCCGGCTGCGCTCGGCGGCGTATTGCTGCACCACTTGCAGCGCGTAGCCATAGGCAATCTGTGCGCTGTTGCTGCGTCGGCCATCAATGATGGCCTGCGCCGTCACGCCCTGCCCGCTGGCAAGGCGGCGCGAGAAATCCTGCGGCAGGCTGATGGCCAGCAAGGCCTGCTGGCGGTCTATCACCTGCTGCATGTCTTGCTGGCTGTGCAGCATCAGCACTTGCGGAAAGGCCTGGGTAGCAGCCAGCCGCTGCACCAGCTCGATGGATGCGGCACCGCCATCCTGATTGAACACCGCCAGTGTGCTGTTTTTCACTTCCAGCGTGGCGGCAAACGGAAACAGCAGCAGTTGCAGCAGCACCGGGGCGATCAGCAGACGGCGGCTTTGCGGCGTGCGCAACAGCGCCTGCATTTCCTTGCGGATGAGGGTGAGCAGACGTTGCCACATCTCAGTTGCCATCCAGTCGGCGCGGTGTCTGCCAGGCGGTCAGTCCCAGCCAGAAGGCGGCGGACAGCAGCAGAAACAGCAGGTTGATCAGCAATACCGGCCAGATTTCGCCAGCCTGGAACAGTGTCTGCAAGGCGCTGACAAAATAACGTGCCGGAATCAGGTAAGTCACCGCCTGTACCGCCAGCGGCATGCTGCGGATTTCAAAAACAAAGCCGGACAGCATGATGGCCGGCAGGAAGGCCGCGGTCAGCGCAAACTGCGCGGCAATGAACTGGTTGCGCGTGGTGGTGGACAGCAACAGGCCCAAGCCCAGTGCACTGCCCAGAAACAGGCTGGTAACCACAAACAGCACCCACAGCGAACCGCGCAGCGGCACGCCCATCACCAGCGTGGCCACCAGCACGCACATGCTCATGGCGGCCATGCCCAGCAGGTAGTAGGGGATGATCTTGGACAGCAGCAGCTCGGCCCGTGTGACAGGCGTGGACAGCAGCGCCTCCATGGTGCCGCGTTCCCACTCGCGCGCCACCACCAGCGAGGTGAGCAGCGCACCGATGATGGTCATGATGACCGAGATGGAACCGGGCACCAGATAGTTACGGCTGACGGTAGTAGGGTTGAACCAGTAACGCGGCTGTACGGTCAGCGTGGCCGCTGGCGGCTGGCCGCTCTGGCGCTGGTTCAGCCACAGCTGGAATACCCCTTGCACATAGCTGGCAACAAAATTGGCGGTATTGGGCTCGGCCCCGTCGGTCAGCAACTGGATGGCGGCAGCGCCCTGACCCTGTCTGACCCTGGCGGAGAAATCGCTGCGCACAATCACCACCCCGCGCACCTCGCCCAGCTGCAATTGCTGACGCATGGCGGACTCGGAGGTGGACAGGCTGGCGGCGATATAGGGCGAGGCTTGCAGTGTTTGCACCAGACGGCTGGCTTCTGCGCCGCCATCCTGCTGCACGATGCCCAGACGCACCCGGTTGGCATCCAGATTGATGCCGTAGCCGTAGATGAACAGCAGCAGCACCGGCAGCACAAAGGCAATCAGGATGCTGCTGGGGTCGCGCACGATCTGGTAACTTTCCTTGCGGCACAGCGCAGCAAGGCGGCGCAGGCTGATACTCATGTGGCCTCCCGCAAGCGGTCGTCACGCTCCACCAGCGCGATGAAGGCGTCTTCCATGCCGGGGTCGGGCAAATCAGCGCTGATCACCATGGCCTTGAGTTCATCCGGCGTGCCACTGGCGATCATGCGGCCGCGATACACCAGGCCGATGCGGTCGCAATATTCGGCTTCGTCCATGAAGTGGGTGGTCACCATCACCGTGACGCCCTTGTCCACCAGGCTGTTGATATGGCTCCAGAATTCGCGGCGGCTGACCGGGTCTACCCCCGACGTCGGTTCGTCCAGAAACAGCAAGGGCGGCTGATGCATCAGCGCGCAGGCCAGCGCCAGCCGCTGCTTGAAACCCAGCGGCAGTTCCCCGGCATTCATGGCCAGAAACGGCTGCAAGGCAAATACCCGCACCATGTCGGCCACTGCCGCACGCTGGCGCGCACCGGACAGGCCGTAGATGCCGGAGAAAAACTCCAGGTTCTGCGCCACGCTGAGATTGCTGTACAGGGCAAATTTCTGCGCCATGTAACCGATTTGCTGCCGCGCCTGGCTGGCGGATTTTTTCAGGTCCAGCCCCATCACCCGCGCAGCACCGCTGCTCACCGGCAACAGGCCGCACATCATCTTGAAGGTGGTGGATTTGCCTGCGCCATTGGGGCCGAGCAGGCCGAAGATTTCGCCACGGCGGATGCGGAAATCCACATGGTCGGTGGCGACAAAATCACCAAAGCGGCGGGTGAGCTGTTCCGCCACGATGACAGCGTCGGCATCCACCCCGTCCGGCAATCGCGCTGGCGGCATGTGTTCGGCCAGCGGTGAATCGCCACCCGGCCCGCCACCCAGCAAATCGATGAAGGCATCTTCCAGCCGTGGTTTGACTGGCTGCAGGCTGGCATCCGGCCCGGCATCCAGACTGGCAAGATCCGGCAGCTCGCCTGCCTTGCGTAACACCAGCCGCACCGCGTGGCCTTGCAGCGCACCGTCTATCACCTGCGGGCAACGCAGTGCGCGGCGCAATACCTGACGACGGTTGCCGGCAATGCCCTGCAACAGCAGGCTGCGGCCCTGCATGCTGTCCATCAGCGCCTGCGGACTGCCGCTGTATTGCAGGCGGCCTTCGTGCATCAGCAGTACTTCGCCGCACAGCTCGGCCTCGTCCAGATACGAGGTACTCCACAGCACCGCCATGCCGCCATCGGCCAGACTGCTGACCATGCGCCACAGCTCGCGGCGCGAGATGGGGTCCACCCCGACACAGGGTTCGTCCAGCAACAGGATGCGCGGCGAACCCAGCAGGGTGCAGGCCAGGCCCAGTTTCTGTTTCATGCCGCCGGACAATTTGCCGGCCAGCCTGTCGGTAAAACGCGCCAGATCGGTAAACGCCAGCAGGCGCTGAAAACTTTCCTCCCGCACCGCGCCGGTCACCCCGCGCAAATCGGCATACAGGGTGAGGTTTTCCAGCACGGTAAGGTCTTCGTACAGGCCGAACTTTTGCGGCATATAGCCCAGTTGTGTACGCAGTGCGTCACCCGCCGTCACCGGGTCCAGCCCTTCTACCTGCAAGCTGCCGCTGTCAGGCTTGAGCAGGCCGGCCATCAGCCGCAGCAGGGTAGTCTTGCCGGCACCATCCGGCCCCACCAGCCCGGTGATGATGCCGCGGCGGATGTCGGCATCCAGCGCATGCAGGGCCGGGCGGCCGGCAAAGGCATGGCCCAGCGCACGCAGGCGGATGGCGATATCGCTGTCTGCCGTATTCATGGCCGGGCCAACTTCACCGTCACCGGCATGCCCTGACGCAAGGCGGCATCCGGCTGGGAGATGATGACGCGCAGGCGGTAAACCTGGGCGGTACGCAGGTCGGCGGTTTCCACATTCTTGGGGGTGAATTCCGCCGTGGGCGAGACAAAACCCACCACGGCGGCATAGGGCTGGCTGCGGCCATCGCGATAAACCCACACCTTGCGTCCCGGCTGGGTCTGGCCCAGCTGGGTTTCGCCTACATAGGCCCGCACCCACACCGGCCGGGTAAGCGACAGGGTCAAGGTGCTGGCACCGGCTGCCAGCATGCTGCCCGGTTCCAGCACGCGGGTGAGGATGATGCCGTCCGACGGTGCCTTCAGCACGGTATCGGCCAGTTGCAGCCGGGCACTGGCCAGCTGGGCCTCGGCCCGTTTCACATTGGCGTCCACTTCGGCCACTTCCTGCGGCCGGTAGCCCTTGCTCAGTGCCTGGTATTGCTGTTGCGCGACCTGATACTGCGCTTGTGCCTGCTCGCGGGCGGAGCGGGCGGCATCCAGCGCCTTCACAGCAGCAGCGCCGCTGCCGGCCAGTTCCTGTTGCCGCAGCCAAGCGGCGTTGGCATCAGTCAGCACGGCTTGCCGGGCATCCAGCGTGGCACGGGCCTGCGCCACATCTTCTGCCCGATAACCCTGGTGCATCAGCGATTGCCGGGCCTTGAGTGCAGAGAGTGCCGCTTCGGCATCGGCCACGGCATTATGTTGCGGGGCATCGTCCAGCCGGGCCAGTATCTGCCCAGCCTTCACCCTTGCACCTTCGTCCACCAGCACTTGCTGCAGGCGGCCCCCCACGCGGAAGGACAAATTCACCTCGCGGATATCCACATTGCCGGACAGCACCAGCTCAGCACCATCCTTGCCCTGCTGCCAGTGCCAGATGCCTGCGGCCAGCAGCCCCAACACCAGCAGTCCCGCCACCATGCGTTTCTTGCTCATTACGCCAGCTCCCTGGCACTGAGGCCTTTCAGAGCCCAGTGCAATCTTTGCTGCAAATGTTCCGGTTCCAGCGCATAGCTGGCCAAACCCTGCTCCAGCAGCGTGGGCAGGATGTGCTTGCCGCTGCTCAGCTGTTGCAACAACACCGGAAAACCCAGTGCCGACATCAGATACATCAGCTGGTGCAAGGGCGGTGCCTGACACAGCTGACCGGCCTTTTGCGCCTCGCTCAGGCATTGCAATAACAACTGTGGATGACGCGGCGCCAGATTGCGGATGAATTCCACCGCGGCCACCTCGCCCGCGCCGGCATCCAGCAGCAACTGGCTGATCACCCCGCCCTCGGCTTTGGCAAAAGCCACCAGCTGCAGCAGCATGGCCGACAGGCGGCTCAAGGGTTCGCCCTGCTGCTGCAGGCTGTCCTGCAATTGCCGGTACAAGGGCGCGTACCACAGCTCCAGCAGGGTGCTGACATAGTGCTGGCGGTTGCCAAAGTGATAGACAAAACCACCGGGATTGACCCCGGCCTGCTGGCAGATGCCCCGTACGGTCAATTGGCGCAGGCCATGCTGACGCAAGTGCTGCAAGCCATGTTGCAGCAGCAGGCTACGGGTGGGATGAGAAGCTGTTTCGCTGTTCATGCTGCCAATTTATACATGTGTATAAAAATGGCAAAGCAATATTCGGTAATGATTGATGCAGGACAGGAAATGGCTGGCCCGCCGTGGCGGGCAGGCAACAGCGGCCCATGGCCGGGCCGCGGTATCAGGCAGGCAGATGTGCCTGCAGTAACTGGACTATGCGCTGGCTGGCACCACGGTGCGCCGCGGTAAACGCCAGCGCAGCGCTGTGCATCTGCTGACGACGGGCATCGTCCTGCAACAAGCCCAGCACCTGCTGCACCAGGGCCGCAGCGTCTGCCACTTGCCAGGCAGCGCCAGCCTCCAGCGCCAATTCACTGGCCTGGGCAAAGTTGAACATGGACGGGCCAAACAAGACCGGCAGGCCGAGGCTGGCGGGCTCGATCAGGTTCTGCCCACCCAATGGCAGCAGACTGCCACCGACAAAAGCCACATCGGCACAGCCATAGTAGGCAAACAGCTCGCCCATGCTGTCGCCCAGCCACACGCGGGTAGCGGCAGCAATCTTGCTGTTGTCACTGCGCCGTTGCACGGCAAAGCCCATGTCCTGTGCCAGCGCGGCCACGCTGTCGAAGCGTTCCGGGTGACGCGGCACCAGCAGCAGCAGGGTATTGCCCACCTCGGCCTGTTGCCAGGCCTGCAGGATCAGTTGTTCCTCGCCATCGCGCGTACTGGCGCAAATGAATACCGGACGGTTGCCTGTACGCTGGCGAAACTGCGCTGCCAGTTCGGCCATGGCGGCTGGCGGAGTGAAATCATACTTGGTATTGCCACAGACTTGCGGGGAAACAGCGCCCAATTGCTGCAAACGTTCGGCATCCTGCAGGCTTTGCGCAGCAATGGCCGTCAAATCACGCAAGGCCGGGCCAATCAGCCCCTGAATGCGGCGATAGCCGCGCAGCGATTTTTCCGACAACCGCGCATTGGCCAGGAAAACCGGCACACCTTGCTGGCGCGCCGCATGTAGCAGATTGGGCCACAGCTCGGTTTCCATCAGCACGCCAAAGCGTGGCTGCCACACGGCCAGAAAATCCCGCACCGCACCGGGATAGTCGTAGGGCAGATAACGCACTTCGGCATCAGGGTAGAGCTGGCAGGCGGTATCGCGCCCGGTGGGAGTCATCTGGGTAAGCAGCAGCGGCGCATCCGGCCAGTGCTGGCGAATGGCCTGGATCAGCGGCAGGGCGGCACGGGTTTCGCCCACCGATACCGCGTGAATCCAGATGGCCCCGGTCGTCCGCGGCTGAGTCGCCTCGCCGAAACGTTCGTCCCAGTGCTGCAGATAGGCCGGTGCCTTGCGTGCGCGTTTTTTCAGATAACGGCGAATCAGCGGCGTGGCAGCCCACCACAGCATGGAATACAAGCCGCGCCGCCAGTTCATTGCATGTCCTTGCGCGCCAGCAATGCCTGATACACCGCTTCCACCGTCGGACACTGGCCGATATTGCCCAGATTGGTCGCCCAGGCGGTTTCCACCACGCCGGTCTTGCTTGGGTCGGTATCGGTATAAATGGCCACCAGCGGCACATTCAGCGCATTGGCCAGATGACACAGGCCGGTATCCACGCCGATGACAGCGCGGGCATGGCCGAGCAAGCCACAGGCTTCAATCAGGTTCATGCGTGGTGCCACCACGGCCTGCGGCATGGCCGCGGCCAGGCGCTGTGCCCTTTGCTGTTCGGCAGCATTGCCCCAGGGAATGATCAGTTGCAGGCCATGTTGTGCTGCAAGTTTTTCACCCAGCGCAATCCAGTGTTGTTCCGGCCATTCCTTGGATGCACGGCTGGTGGCATGCAGCAGCACCGCGTATTCGCCTTGCGGCAACCAGTCTGGACGGGCTGCCGCCGGTACGCCAAAACGCGGGCTGCCTTCCGGCTGGTAGCCAAACACCTTGGCCAGCAGCAAACGGCAGCGTTCCACCGCAGACAAGGACCAGTCCACCCGGTGGGTCTTGTCGTACAACAGGCAGGCCAAGGGTTCGCGAATGCTGTGACGGTCGTAACCGGCCAGCGGGCCACGGCTGAGCTTGGCTGGAATGGCACTTTTCAACAGGCCCTGGCAATCCACCACCAGATCCCACGGTGTGGCTTGCAGCTGTTGATAAACCGCCTTCATTTCCGCCCGGGTTTCCGCCGCAAACAGGCGCTTGCGCCAGCGACGCCATGCCATGGGAATAACCTGCTCCACCGCCGGGTGCAAACGCGGGATGTCGGCAAAGTTTTCTTCGGCCAGCCAGCTGATACGAAGGTTGGGGTAGTGCGTTTTCAGCTCGGTAATGGCAGGCCAGGTGTGGATAAGGTCGCCCATCGACGAGGTACGCACGATCAGTACGTTCATCATGGCGCGCATTGTAACCGAAGCTTGCGCCAAACCGTTGTGATTAAGCTGGCTGAATCCACAGGCAAGTATTGTGGATAAACGCCTGTGAATAAAAATGTGCTGATTTATCCACAATCTGCCACCGTGTGGCCAGCCTGATTAATCCCAGTGCCATCAACAAGGCAAACTACTGACAGAACATGGGTTTTTCCGGGTTATCAACAGAAACGCTCTCCTCTCATTAGTCTCTTCATAATAAAATTCGGTTTAAGATAAATAAGGGAAGCAGCACAAAAATGCCTGCTCACAGGGTGGCATGGGCATGCGGCTGACAGCATGTGGATAAACCGGGTTTTCAGACTGGACGACAAGTTATCCACAAACCGTCATGGACAGCACAATGCGCTGTTCAACACCTTTTGCAGTAGCCTAAATCATTGAACAGACTGGTAAAAACAAGGTTATCCACAACAAATGACCTTCTTCTACCAGTTTCTTCCATATACATATGGGAATAACAAGAAAAGATGCGAGAGCCGCTCAGCGTTGTACTCATCACCAAAAATGCAGCTGCACAACTGGAAAAAACACTGGCCAGCGTGCAATGGGCAGACGAAATCGTGGTGGTGGATTCAGGCAGTACAGATGAAACCGTGGCGATAGCTTCTGCCTATAAGGCAAAAGTTATCCACCAGGACTGGCTGGGATTTGGTCCGCAGAAGCAATTTGCCGTACAGGCTGCGAGCCATGACTGGGTATTGTGTCTGGATGCAGACGAATGGCCATCAGCAGAATTGACCAATCAAATCAAACAGATACTGAACAATCCACAGGCAGTTGCCTACCGATTTGCCCGCAGCAACCGTTTCATGGGTCGTTTTCTGAAGCATGGAGAAGGTTATCCGGACTGGAGCTTGCGGCTGTTTGACCGACGTCAGGCACGCTGGTCGGATGATGTGGTGCATGAGTACGTGCAGTGCGATGGCGCTGTGGAAAAACTGTCCGGCGACCTGATGCACGAATCCGGCGAGGACATTGCGCTTTACCTTACCAAGCAGAATCGCTACACCAGTTTGCAAGCCGAAATGCTGTATAAGCGCGGGAAAAAGGCGGGATGGAGCAAGCTGGTGTTCAGCCCGCTGTTGCGCTTTACCAAGTTTTACCTGGTACGCCGTGGTTTTCTGGATGGTTTGCCCGGACTTGTCCACATCAGCATTGGTTGCTTCAACAGCTATATCAAATACGCCAAGCTCAATGAGCTGCACCGGCTGGGCAAAAAATACTGAATCACCGCCTGTCAGGTGCAGTTACATGACCATGCCGGGGCATGAACACGGTTTTAAGCCGTTCTGAGCGTTCAGACCAGTAACGAGCTGCTGACAGCGCAGGAAGGCGGCAAACGGCCTTTCTGCGCTGTTGAAGCAGGAAACTGCATGGCACAGGGCATCGATGAGGGGAAAAACATGCAAATTCGTGCGGCCCAGCCTGCCGATCAGGCTGCATTACTGCAATTGATCATGAGCCATGGCCCGAATGACTGGAACTACCTGCCGCAACAGGGGGTGGAGCAGACACTGTCCGGCCTGGCCAGCGGAACCGTACAAGGCTTGCTGGCAGAACAGCAGGGCCAGTTGCTGGCGGTGATGCTGTTTGACCGTTCTGATACCTACCCGGCACATCGTCCGGCTGACATCGCAGCCAGTGAGGCCGCTTTTCTGATTGAAGCGGTGGTAAGCCGTGATGCGGCCGGTCAGGGCCTGGGCAGCCGTTTGTTGCTGATGGTATGCGAGGTATTGAAACTGCAAGGCTGTCGCTGGCTGTGTGTGGACAGGCATCAGCAAAATGCCGGCTCGGCCGGCATGATGCAGAAGGCGGGTTTACAGGAATTGCAGAGTTTTGCCGACCCGGAACGACGCTGGAGTGGCTCGCGCATGAGTACGGTGTGTGGCAGGCGCTTGTAGCCCCGCCTGCGCCATATTACGAGCCGTGCTCAGTACAACTTGCAGTTGATGCCGAGTACCGCTTGCCAGCCTGCGCTGTGGCTGGCCTGTTGATCTGCCATCCAGCGCGAACCTGCTCCCACATCCAGCGACCAGCGCGGGTTGAACGGGTGGTTCAGCATCAGCAGCAGATTGCTTTGTTCCAGATGCCAGCCACCACCAATGGCCTGGTGCCCCAGGCTTTGTGCCCGTTGTGTGTTGGCCAGGCTGGCCCAGCCCAGCAGGCTGATGCGCTGGTTGCGCCAGTTGCCCAGGGTGAGATCCAGATTCATCAGCAGCATCTTGCCCGGACTGCTATTACCCAGCCTGTCGGCATAGCCGATGGACAGCGAGCCATCCTGCGGCAGATCCACACCATAACGCAGCACACCCATCCAGTGGCTGGAATTGGCGCCCAGCTCCCACTGGCTTTCATTGGCGACTGCCAGCGTCATCCAGCCGCCCGGCGCGGGCAGGCCCAGCCCGGCTTCACCTTGTTGCACGAACAGGCTGCCATAGGCGGTATCGTGGCGTAGCGACAGCGAGGGTTGCAGCTTGCTGCCAGTGCCGGCATCCGTCTGGTACAGGTTGCCGTCCAGGCTCAGCGTCATGCTGTGTACGGGTTCGTCGGCAAATACCGACGGGCAGCAAAGCAGGGCGGGCAACAACATCAACACGGCAGGGCAACGCATGCAGGCTCCGGGGCTGGAAAGATGGGGATTGAAGGGGATTGCAAGTGCTCAGAGCATACGCTCCCGCCCGGATGCTGCAAACCGCAGCGCATGCAATGACAGGGGCAGAATGGGGCTGGACAAGGCAGGATGACATGTCCGCATGACTGCATGCTGCTTGTTTTGTTACCAGAGCCTTTCCATGCTGGAAAATCCGCTACAAGTGGATGAATTCACAAGAATAAGCGCGGACTGGCAGGCAAACTGCCAACATGAAATTTTATGCAAAATAAGTTAATTTTAATATTTTGCTGAAATTTTGATATTAAGTGGAACTACATCGATATTCCGGCAATCTGTCATGCATTGAAACTGGAATGGAGGGCTGAGCCATGCTTCATCATTCACCCCTGATTGCCACCATTGTCGGCAGTCTGGTATTTGCCTTCATGCTGGGCACGCTGGCCTTCCGCCTGCGTTTGCCGCCGCTGATCGGCTATCTGTGTGCCGGCATCGTGGCCGGTCCGTTCACCCCTGGTTTTACTGCAGACAGCCAGATCGCACCACAATTGGCGGAGATGGGCGTTATTTTGCTGATGTTCGGTGTGGGTTTGCATTTTTCGGTCCGAGACTTGCTGGCGGTAAAAACCATTGCGCTGCCCGGTGCCATTGGGCAGATCCTGCTGGCCACCGTACTGGGGCTGGGCATGTCCCAGCTGCTGGGCTGGCCTGTGGGGGAAGGCGTGGTGTTTGGCCTGGCGCTGTCCACCGCCAGCACGGTGGTATTGCTCAAGGCCTTGCAGGAAAAGAATCTGGAACAGACTGACGATGGCAAGATCGCCATTGGCTGGCTGGTGGTGGAAGACCTGGTGATGGTGCTGACGCTGGTGTTGCTGCCCATCTTTGCCGGCGTGCTGGGTGGCAAGGGCGCGGATACGGTGATCAGTGGTAGTGCGGTGCTGTGGACCATCCTGCTGACGCTGGGCAAGGTGGCGGCCTTTGTCGCGCTGATGCTGGTGTTTGGCCGACGTTTTTTGCCGTGGATGCTGGAGCGCATTGTCTACACCGGCAGCCGCGAACTGTTTCGCCTCGCCGTGTTGTCCACCGCACTGGGTGTGGCCTACGGCGCATCCTTGCTGTTTGATGTGTCGTTTGCGCTGGGCGCATTCTTTGCCGGCATGGTGCTGGCCGAATCGCCACTGAGCCACCGTGCGGCCGAAGAATCACTGCCGCTGCGCGACGCTTTCTCCGTGCTGTTTTTTGTCTCGGTCGGCATGCTGCTCAACCCGTCGGTGTTGCTGCATAACTTCTGGGAAGTGCTGGGAACGCTGCTGATCATCGTGGTGGGCAAATCGCTGGGCGCTTACGGCATCGTGCGCCTGTTTGGCCGTAGCCCGGCCACAGCGCTTACCATTGCCGCCAGCCTGGCGCAGATTGGCGAGTTTTCTTTCATTCTGGCCGGGCTGGGTATTGCGCTGGGTCTGATGAACGAACACAGCCATTCGCTGATTCTGGCCGGAGCCATTCTGTCCATTCTGCTCAATCCGCTGTTGTTCTTGTGGACCGAGCGCTACCGCAAGCGTCTGGAACCGCAGCCCGGTCAATAAAAAACCGCCCTCGGGCGGTTTTTCACTTTCTTAGTTGTCGTTCTGCTCCAGGCGGCTGGAGGGCAGCCGGCTGACGAGGATTTTGTCCACCCGGGTCTTGTCCATGTCCATCACTTCAAAACTGAAGCCTTGCCAGTCAAAGCGGTCCGCCGCTGATGGCACCCGGCCCAGCTGGAACATCATCACGCCGCCCAGCGTGTGGATATTGCCGGTGTCTTCTCCCGGCAGTGACTGATCAACCTCAAAATACTGGCGGAAGCTGTCCAGCGTCACCATGCCGTCCACCAGATAGCTGCCATCCTCGCGCCGCACGATCTCGTCGTCTTCGCCATCGGCATGGATGGAAGGCAAATCGCCCACCACTGTTTCCAGCACATCATTCATGGTGACCAGGCCTTCCAGTTCGCCGTATTCGTCCACCACCAGTGCCAGATGGGTGTGGGCCAGACGGAACTGTTCCATCAGCTGCATCAGCGTTACTGTGGCCGGAACGTAGAGCGGTATTTGCAGGTCGGCAATGAAATCCACGCTTTGCCCGGCCAGTACCCGGTCCAGCATGCGTTTGGTGTCCAGAATGCCCAGTACATGTTCCATGCCGCCCTTGCACACCGGGAAATGGCTGTAAGCGTGCGATATCAGCAACTGGCGGTTGTCGTGTTGCTGGTCTTCGATATCAATGGAAACGATGTCCTTGCGCGGGGTCATCACCGCGGCAACCTTGCGATCGTCCAGCCGGAAGATGTTTTCCACCAGTTCCTGCTCGGCACGGTCGAATATGCCTTCGTCCGCGCCCTGTTCCATCAGCACCCGGATTTCTTCTTCGGTAATGGAAGGTTCATTGCTCTTGCGCGCGCCGATCAGTCGCAGCAGGGTGTCGGTCAGCCGTGACAGCAGGCGCACCAGCGGGGCGGCCAGGCGCGAGAGCAGCAGCATGGGCGGGGCCAGGGTGCTGGCGATGCCTTCCGGGTTCAGCATGGCCAGCCGCTTGGGTACCAGTTCGCCAAACACCAGCGACAAGGCGGTGATGGCGGCCACCATCAGTGCCACGGACAGCGGCTTGTTATAGGCATGCAGCTGCGGCAGGTTCATCTCCAGCCAGTCCTGCAAATGTTCGGACAGCGCCGCTTCACCGTACACGCCGGAGAAAATGCTGATGCTGGTGATGCCGATCTGCACCGTTGACAGGAAACGGGTGGGTTCCTCTGCCAGACGCAGTGCCGAGCGCGCCCCGCGACGCCCTTCTTCTGCCCATTGCTGCAGGCGGATCTTGCGCGAAGAAACAATCGCAATTTCAGACATGGCAAAGGCGCCATTCAGCACAATCAGTACAAACAGAAAGAAAATATCCACGATGGGCGGCGGGGAGAAAGATGACCCTTGCTAGCTTAGGGCAATGCTGACTGGCTGAAAAGCCGGGTTTTGCGCTGCAAGGTTGTGCTGGGCAACCCTGCAGCCATTCCGTATCAGAACAGGCTGTTCTGGCTGCTGGCGGGCATCCAGCGGATGGTGTCGCGGCCATGGGCGGCCAGCCAGGCATTGACCTGCGAGAAATGCTGACAGCCGTGAAAGCCGCGGCTGGCGGATAGCGGAGAGGGATGTGCTGCAGTCAGTACCAGGTGGCGGCCGGTATCAATCCGCTCGGCCTTGGTCTGTGCCCAGTTGCCCCATAGCAAGAATACACAGCCGGGGTTTTGCTGGTTGACCGCATCAATCAGCGCGTCGGTGATGGCCTGCCAGCCCAGCTTGCCGTGGCTGCCTGCCTTGTCCATTTCCACGGTCAGCACGCTGTTGAGCAACAGCACGCCTTGTTCGGCCCAGTGGGTCAGGTCGCCACTGGCCGGCATGCCGCCGCCCAGGTCTGCCACCAGTTCCTTGTAAATATTGCGCAGGCTGGGCGGAATACGTACGCCGGGCGGAACCGAAAAGGACAGGCCCATCGCTTCTCCTGCTCCGTGGTAAGGGTCCTGCCCCAGAATCACCACCTTGATGTCAGCCGGTGCCATGGTGCGCAGGCTGTTGAAAATGAGCGGCTGCGGCGGAAACAGCGTTTTGCCCTGACTGGCTTGCAGTTGCAGTTGCTGGTCGATCTGGCGCAGGCGGGCAAAGATGTCCGGCGTATTGAGGACGGCTTCCCAGGCCGGGTGTACCGGGGCCAGGGCCGGAGCAAGATAGGGGAGGGATTGCTGACTCAAAACGGATTCCATTTTGTCGGTTGATTGCCGGTTTGGATGTGGCAAACGGCGGCCGGTTCCAAAACAAAAGCCATTCCCGCTGGCAGGAATGGCTTGCTTGTGCTGCGATCTGTTGCTGCTGTCTGTACCGGACTGTCCGGCTCAGTAATGCGCCATGCCCGGGTCTACATCATTGGCCCAGGCTTCCACGCCGCCTTGCAGGCTCAGCACCTGTTCGAAACCGGCATTGGCCAGATACAGGCCAACCTGGAAGCTGCGTACGCCATGATGGCAGACGGTGACAATCGGCTGGTCATCCGGCAGTTCGCTCATGCGCAGCGGAATCAGGTTCATCGGGATGTGCAGCGAACCGGCAATGCTGGCCAGCTGCACTTCCCAGTCCTCGCGCACATCCAGCAACAACGGCTGTGCTGCTGTGCTGTCGGCGCGCCAGGCGGCCAGGTCGCGGGCGGAGATTTCGCGAATCATCAGAATACGAAACGTTCAGGCTCGATGGCTTCAGCCTTGGCCAGACGGGAAATACAGGTTTCGAACAGATTGGTTTCGCTGAAGGCGCTCTCGCTGACGCGCTTGATCAGCTTGCAGCTCATGGCCGGCAGGTCACCCACCACCACAATCATGCGGCCACCAACGGCCAGCTGGGCTTTCAGGGTTTCCGGCACCACCGGCAGCGAACCACCCACCACGATCACGTCGAACGGGGCTTGTTCCTTCAGGCCATCCAGGCCGTTGCCTTCCACCAGGGTGACATTGCCGATGCCGGCTTTTTTCAGGTTGGCGGCAGCCGCTTCGCGGGTGGCGGCATTAATCTCGACGCTATATACGTGGCGGCCCAGCTTGGCCAAGAGGGCGGTCAGGTAACCGGCGCCGGTGCCGACTTCCAGAATCTTGTCTTGCGGCTGTACGGCGACATCCTGTGCCAGACGTGCTTCCAGCTTCGGTTGCAGCATCTTGCCGCCATTGGGCAGCGGCAGTTCGGTGTCGACAAAGGCCAGCTGGCGCTTGTCGGCAGCGACGAAATCTTCGCGTTTCACGTGAAACAGCAGGTCCAGAATCTTGGGGTCAAGTACGTCCCACGGACGAATCTGCTGCTCGACCATGTTGAAACGGGCATTTTCAAAATCCATCAGCTTACTCCGAAGGGCTGGCTGCCAGCAGCAGTCAATCGGTATCCCGATAAACCGGCCGCCCGGACAGCGTGTCATGACGATAACTTGCGATTATCCCACATTTACCTTACCTTCACAGCATCGCTAGGGGTCCTGTGCGCTGTGTTGTGGTGTCCATATCCAGTCTGATTGTGGAATGTTGCCGCTTCATGTTGCACGGGTGAGAAATACCCTTGGAACCTGACCCGGTTAATCCCGGCGTAGGGAAGCGTCATCTGCTTGGTTCTCACCCCTTCCTTGCAGCCGGTCTTGCCGGATTTCGCTCCTTGCGCCGTTTCATCGCATGGAGGAAACCCGATGAACGCGCCCACCAAACTCAACGCAGCGATGACGGTAGATACTGCCGCCATCCAGCCGCTGCCCAATTCCCGCAAGATTTACGTGCAAGGCAGCCGTGCCGACATCCGCGTGCCGATGCGCGAAATCAGCCAGAGCGACACTCCCACCCAGTTTGGCGGCGAGCAAAACCCGCCCATCTATGTGTATGACACCAGCGGCATTTATTCCGACCCGGCCGCCAACATCGACATCCAGAGTGGCCTGCCTGCCTTGCGCGCTGCCTGGATTGCCGAACGAGCCGACACCGAGCAGCTGGCTGGCCTGTCCAGTGAATATGGTCGTGCCCGCGAGGCCGACAGCAAGCTGGACGACCTGCGCTTCAACCTGACCCGCAAGCCGCGTCGCGCTTTGCCGGGCAAAAATGTCAGCCAGATGCACTATGCGCGCCAGGGCATCATCACCCCGGAGATGGAATATGTCGCCATCCGCGAAAGCCTGAACCGTAAGGCCTATATCGAGAGCCTGCAAGCGGCGGGTGGCAAGAACGCCAAGCTGCTGGAACTGATGACCCGTCAGCACGCCGGTCACAGCTATGGCGCTGCGCTGCCGGAGGAAATCACCCCGGAATTCGTGCGTCAGGAAGTGGCCTCCGGCCGCGCCATCATTCCGTGCAACATCAACCACCCGGAATCCGAGCCGATGATCATTGGCCGTAACTTTCTGGTGAAAATCAACGGCAATATCGGCAATAGTGCGGTAACGTCGTCGATTTCCGAAGAGGTGGACAAGATGACCTGGGGCATCCGCTGGGGTGCCGACACCATCATGGATTTGTCCACCGGCAAGAACATCCACGAAACTCGCGAGTGGATTCTGCGCAACTCGCCGGTCCCTATCGGCACCGTGCCCATCTATCAGGCGCTGGAAAAGGTGAATGGCAAGGCCGAGGACCTGACCTGGGAAATCTTCAAGGACACGCTGATCGAGCAGGCCGAGCAGGGGGTGGACTACTTCACCATTCACGCCGGTGTGTTGCTGCGCTATGTACCGCTGACTGCCAACCGCATGACCGGCATCGTGTCGCGCGGTGGTTCCATCATGGCCAAGTGGTGTCTGGCGCATCATCAGGAAAACTTCCTGTACACGCACTTTGAAGAAATTTGCGAAATCATGAAGGCCTACGACGTGGCCTTCAGCCTGGGCGACGGCCTGCGTCCGGGCAGCGTGTGGGATGCCAACGATGCCGCCCAGCTGGGGGAACTGAAAACCCTGGGCGAGCTGACGCAGATTGCCTGGCAACACGATGTGCAGGTGATGATCGAAGGCCCCGGCCATGTGCCGATGCAGCTGATCAAGGAAAACATGGACAAGGAACTGGAGTGGTGCCACGAAGCGCCGTTCTACACCCTGGGCCCGCTGACCACCGACATCGCTCCGGGTTACGACCACATCACTTCCGCCATTGGCGCGGCGCAGATCGGCTGGTATGGCACCGCCATGCTGTGCTACGTCACCCAGAAGGAACATCTGGGCCTGCCCAACAAGGATGACGTCAAGGAAGGCATCATCACCTACAAGCTGGCCGCCCATGCCGCCGATCTGGCCAAGGGCCACCCCGGCGCACAGATTCGCGATAACGCCTTGTCCAAGGCGCGTTTCGAATTCCGCTGGGAAGACCAGTTCAATCTGGGCCTGGACCCGGACAAGGCGCGCAGCTTCCACGACGAAACCCTGCCCAAGGACAGTGCCAAGGTGGCGCACTTCTGTTCCATGTGCGGCCCGCATTTCTGCAGCATGAAAATTACCCAGGACGTGCGCGAATTCGCCGCCCAGCAGGGCATCAGCGATGAAGCCGCGCTGCAGAAGGGCATGGAAGTGAAGTCGGTGGAGTTTGTGAAGGGTGGGGCCAAGCTGTACGACAAGATCTGATCCTGTTCATCACCTGACTTATCCACAGGTCTGGAAAAAACGGCAGCTGCGGCTGCCGTTTTTTGTGTCCGGGATTTATCCACAACCATCGGCGATACGCGCAGCCTGCTGCTGGTGTTCAGTCTGCATTGCAAGAAAGAGTCGGGATTGCTGGACTTGCTGGTGTGCAGAATCAAATCCTTTTAATTTCAATATCTTGATGAATTAAGGCTGGCTGTGGATAAATGATAGCTCTGCATCTTGCTGTGGATAAGCAGCTTGCCACTTGGCAAAGTGGTTCCATCCATCTTGTGTTCACTGGCTCTGCCCATGGAGCCATAAGCCGTGCAGCATAATGGCTTATCCACAGGAGAGTGCCATGACCCAAGCCGTTTCCATCCGCCCGCTCGCCGCCGACGATTTTGCTGCCTGGCTGCCCTTGTGGCAGGGCTATCTGGATTTTTATCACAGCAGCCAGAGTAAAGCAGATACCGCCATTACCTGGCAGCGCTTTCTCGATGCGGCGGAACCGATGCAGGCCTGGCTGGCCTGGCAGGGTGAGCGCGCGGTGGGCCTGGTACATACGGTATTGCATCGCAGTAGCTGGACGCCGGGCAATTACTGTTATCTGCAGGATTTGTATGTACAGCCTGATGTGCGCGGCACGGGGGCCGGACGGGCGCTGATCGAGCAGGTGTATGCCTATGCGGCAGATGCCGGCTGCAGCCGGGTGTACTGGCTCACCCATGAAAGCAATGCCACGGCGCGCCAGCTATACGACCGGCTGGCAGAAAACCTGGGCTTCATCCAGTACCGCAAACAGGTGGGCTGAGGCTGGAGTGCCGGCTGCGATGCGATTATGCTGATGGCCTCACCACCAAGGACATGGTCATGATCAACGTCAGCATTCTCTATCCGTATAGCGCAACTGCCCGTTTCGATTTCGACTACTACCTGCAACAGCACATGCCGCTGGCCAGCAAGCTGCTGGCTCCGGCCTTGCTGGACATGCGGGTGGAGAAGGGCATCAGCGGCAGCGAGCCGGGCAGTACTCCCAGTTTCACCGCGCTGTGCCAGTTGCAGTTTGAATCGGTGGAGTCGTTTCTGGGTGCTTTCATGCCAATCGCGGATCAACTGCAGGGCGATATCGCCAATTACACCGATATCACGCCGCAGATCCAGTACAGCGAAATCCTGCTGGGCTAGTTTGTTTCAAGATAAGCGGCCAGTTCACCCGGGCCCTGCTGCAACACCAGCTGTGGTGTGCCATGCCAGGCGGCCAGTTTGTGCAGCATGGCTGCCAGATCGCGGCATAGCTGTGCGGTGGGCCTGATGCCGGGTTCCAGATACAGATTCCTGATTTCAAACACGCCTTGCTGACGGTGGGCCTTGGCATCCATGCGTCCCACCAGCCGGCCACGGTTGAGCAGTGGCAGCACGAAATAGCCAAAGCGGCGCTTGGCGGCCGGGGTATAGCATTCAATGCGGTAATCGAAGCCGAACAATTCGCTGGCCCGCTTGCGGTCCCACACCACCGGGTCAAACGGTGACAGCGCGGCGCTATGGCTGGATTTGAGCTTCCCTGCCGCAGCTTGTTGCAATTCGGCCTGCAGGCTGTGATGGACGAAAACATCGTGCTGCCAGCCTTCGATGCGGGCGGGAATCAGCTCTCCCTCATCCGCCAGCTGGTGTAGCAAAGCGTCGTACTTGCCCCGACGCAGCCGGTAGTAATCCGCCACCCAGCCCGCCTTGACCACACCTAGCGCCCGGCAGCTGTTGCGCACCATGTCGCGCTGTGCTGTGTCCTGGCTTGGCAGGTCGCGCGCATCATCCCAGTCCGGCATCACCCGTTCTGCCACATCGTAAACGCGCTGAAAGCTGCGTCGCTCCTTCACCATCAACTGCCCCAGCGTGAACAGCGCTTCCAGATGGCGTTTTTCCGGCTTCCAGTCCCACCAGCCATCTCCCTTGCCGCCACTGCGTTTGAAATCGGCAGAGCGCACCGGGCCGTGGGTGCGGATTGTCTGCAGCAGAGCGTCAACGGCTGGCTGGTGTTGCTCCAGCCAGCGCTGCGGGTATTTCCAGCCCATTTGCGTTGGGTCCAGCATGCGGTGGCGTAGCAGGCGGTAATCCTCGCCTGGCACAAAGCAGGCTTCGTGCGCCCAGTATTCGAACAGCTTGCCCGCTGCCAGGCAGTCATCCAGCCAGACAGGGTCGTACTGCCCCAAACGGCTGAACAGCACCAGATAAGGGCTGCGCGCCACCACGCTGATGGTATCTATCTGCAGCAAGGCCATGCGGCGGATGGCGGCCAGCACATCGGCAGACGTAGCTTTGCGCCGTGCTGGCTGTAACAGCCCCTGAGCAGCCAGATGCAGAAGTCGTGCCTGGGCGAGTGAAAGATGAAGGGTCATGAGGGGCGGCGTAAGTGGTGGGTGAACACACTATATCAAGGCGGTGCGGGTGATGGGGCCCGTGCTGTTGGTGCTTTGCCATCTGTCGGTAGCAGGCAACAACCCTTGCGCTGCATGGGTGCAGTCTGCATTTGTGCATTGCATGCCGGTGTGAAATGGGGCCATCCTGCACCTCTGCACTGGAGCAAGAGGAAAACAAGATCATGGATACCGGCAAGCATCAGCTGGAACAACTATTCGCCCAGCTTGGGCTGGATAACGACGTCACCGCCATCAAGGTGTTTCTGGCCCGCCACTGGCTGGAGCCAGGCCAGGCATTACCCGAGGCTGCATTCTGGAACCCGGCGCAGGCCGACTTTTTGCGTCAGGCGCTGGCCAGCGACGCCGAATGGGCCGAGGCAGTGGACGAACTGGCGGTATTGCTGAGCCAGAAATAAACCCTTGGCAAGTCAATCAAAGCGGGCAGTGGCCAGACGGCGACTGCCCGCTTTTGCATGCGGCCCGCGGTGTCAGCTTCAGCGGGACAGGGCAAGTTGTACCGCACCGGCTGGTGGCTGCTGCTGACGCAGCGGCTGGCCGGCTTGCGGCAGGGTGAAATAGCTGATGGCGGCTTGCAGTTCGTGTGCCATTTGCTCCATGGCACTCGCAGAACTGGCGGTCTGATTGGCCGCGGTACTGGTTTCTTCCGACATCTGTGCCACTTGCTCCACATTGCTGGCAATGCCGCTACCGGCTGCCTGCTGTTCGGCCAGTGCCACCGAAATGGCACTTACCGACTGCTTGATGCTGTTCACATTGTCGTTGATGCGGCTGACCGTATCCCTTGCCTGACCAGCCTGACGCAGCCCGGCTTCCATGCGTTCCACCGTGGCGTGCACATTGTTGATCACCAGTTCGCTGCTCTCCAGCATTTCGCGGATCATGCTGCTGATTTCGGTGGTGGACTGGCCGGTGCGCTCCGATAGCTTGCGCACTTCGTCGGCCACCACGGCAAAACCACGGCCCTGCTCGCCGGCGCGGGCGGCCTCGATGGCGGCATTGAGCGCCAAGAGGTTGGTCTGGTCTGCCACATCGCGGATCATCGCCACCACATTGGAAATCTTTTGCGAGCGGTCGCCCATCAGGTCGGCCTGTTGCTGCGATTGTTGCGCCAGCTCGGCCACCGACTGGATGGTGCCCAGTGTTTCCACAATCACCTGTTCACCCGCTTCTGCCAGTTCACCGGACATGCGGGCATCCTTGGCCACATCCTGGGAATTGTCGCTGACCGAGCAAATGCTGACCGACAACTGTTCCACCGAGGCGGACATGGACGAGGCGGCCCGGGTTTGCTCTTCGGCACTGACCGCCACCTGTTCGGATGCGCTGGCCAGTTCGCTGGCATGCACGGTGAGCTTGCCGGTGATGCCGTCGATATGGCGCACCAGGCGGATCAGCTCTGTCTGCATGTGGGCCATGGACGTCACGATGCTGCCCTGTCTGGCTTGATCCGTTTGCAGCTTTTCCGCCAGGTTGCCCTGGGCAATGCGGCTGGCCAGCGCCACCACATCACGCGGTTCCCCGCCCAGTTCCCCCAGCAGGCGGCGGATGATGATGGTGGCCACTACTGCACCTGCGACAATGCCACCGAACATCAGCAGCAAGGACAGGATGGAGAACTCGCGGGCGTGTTGTCGGGATTTGGCAAAGTTTTCTGCCGCCACGCGCAGTTGCAGGTCGATCAGCGCATCGATGCGGCTGGAGATGGGGTCGATGGCAGGGTAGAGGCTCTTGTCGACAAATTGCTGCAGTGCGGTCTGGTCGTGGCCTTGCACGATCTGGCGCAATTGCCGGATCTGTCCGTCGGCATTGTGCATGGCGGCTTCTGCGGCATCAGCCAGGCTTTTTTCTTCGTCGGTCAGGTAGGTGGCGCGATAACTGCCCCATTGCTGTTTCAGGGTTGCCTGTGCGGCATCCAGCCCGTGCAGGAAGTCGCTGTCGCTCATGCTGCCGGCGCGCAGTTTGTGGGCGGCATCGACAATATTGACCGCATAGCTGTCACCAGCCTGTTTCAGCTGCTTCAGGCATACCACCCTGTCGTTGTAGGTGGTGGCAAAGTCGGCAAGGATATTCTGCTGGGTCAGCCAGCCAAAGCTGCCGACGCCCAGCGTAACCAGTTGCAGCAACAGGATGAGGGCAAACAGTTTTTGCCCTATGGTGAGTCGGTCCAGCATGGTGAATCCCCTGAAAGCACCGTGGCGCGGTGAGTGGTGTTATTGTGGTATTTAGTTTTAGCGGCCAGTTTCATGTCATGCCAAGTGCTGTTTTGGCTTTAAGTAAGCGTACTTAGTAAGCCTGCGCAGCATGTCATCAGCCTGTCATTTCCCTTGCATGTTTCCTCAACATGGCTCCCGCCTTGCAATATGTTGCTGCTATCTATAAGCCACTGATTACGTTATAATTCCGCCCCTTCCTGCCACTGGTATTGCTTGCAGGAAAGCCCTTTTTACAAGTCAGGAATCGTCATGAGTCTGTTGTCGCACCAGATCGAGCTGCTGTCCCCCGCCAAAACTGCCGAAATCGGCCGTGAAGCCATCCTGCATGGCGCGGATGCGGTGTATATCGGCGGCCCCGGTTTCGGTGCCCGGCACAATGCCAGCAACAGCCTGGAAGACATTGCCGGACTGACGCAGTTTGCCCACCGCTACCATGCGCGCATTTTTGCCACGCTCAACACCATCCTGCATGACGCCGAGCTGGAAGCCGCGCGCAAGCTGATCTGGCAGCTGTACGACGCCGGAGTGGATGCGCTGATCATCCAGGACATGGGCATCCTGCAGATGGACCTGCCGCCCATCCAGCTGCATGCCTCCACCCAGTGCGATATCCGCGATGCCGACAAGGCGCGTTTTCTGGCCGATGCCGGCCTGTCGCAACTGGTGCTGGCACGCGAACTGAGCATTCCCGACATCAAGCGCATTGCCGCCCGTGTGGGCGATGCCGCCACCATCGAATACTTCATCCACGGCGCGCTGTGCGTGGCCTTCTCCGGCCAGTGCTACATCAGCCATGCCGACACCGGCCGCAGTGCCAACCGCGGTGATTGCTCGCAAGCCTGTCGCCTGCCTTACACCCTGACCGACAAGGACGGTGGTGTAGTAGCCTTCGACAAGCACTTGCTGTCGATGAAGGACAATAACCAGAGCAAGAACCTGGAAGCGCTGCTGGATGCCGGTGTGCGTTCGCTCAAGATCGAAGGCCGCTACAAGGATGTGAGTTATGTGAAGAACATCACCGCGCACTACCGTCTGCTATTGGATGAAATCATCGAACGCCGCCCGGAACTGGCGCGCGCCTCCAGCGGCAGCAGCGAAATCTTCTTCGCACCGGACCCGGACAAGACCTTCCACCGTGGCAGCACCGACTACTTTGCCACCGGCCGCAAGATCGACATCGGCGCCTTTGATTCACCCAAATTCGTTGGCGTGGCGCTGGGCGTGGTGCACAAGGTGGGGCCGGACTGGCTGGAGATTGCCACCCCGGAAACCATGAGCAATGGTGACGGCATCAACTTCATGAAAAAGCGTGAAGTGGTGGGCATGCAGCTCAATACCGTGAAGCAGATCGGCCATGTGCCGGGCGGCGACCTGCTGTGGCGTTGCCAGCCGAATGATCCGGCTTTGCTGCAAGGGCTCAAGCCGGGAACCGACCTGTGCCGCAACCGCGACCACGCCTGGGAGCTGGCGCTGCTGAAGAAGTCCGCCGAGCGCAAGGTAGGCGTGTGGCTGACCCTGGACGAACAGGCCGACGGCCTGCGCCTGACCGTGACCGATGAGGATGGCTGTAGCGCCAGCGCCAGCGCGCTGCTGGCACTGGAACCGGCCAAGGATGCCGCCAAGGCGGAAAGCGGCCTGCGTGACAACCTGGCCAAGCTGGGCAACACCATGTTCGTGGCCAATGATGTGGCACTCAACCTGAGCCAGCCGTGGTTTGTACCCGCGTCCGCCATCAATGGCTTGCGCCGCGAGGCCATCGAGCAGCTGGAACAGGCCCGCCTGAGCGCCTGGGTGCGTCCGCCGCGCAAGCTGGCGGTGGAGCCGCCGGTGGAATATCCGGAAAAGACGCTGAGCTATCTGGCCAATGTCTACAACCAGCTGGCCTGGCAGTTCTACCGCAAGCACGGTGTGGAGGTGATCGACGCCGCCTACGAGGCGCATCAGGAAGAGGGCGAAGTCAGCCTGATGATTACCAAGCACTGCCTGCGCTTCTCCTACAATCTGTGCCCCAAGCAGGCCAAGGGCGTGAAGGGGGTGATGGGTCAGGTGCGCGCCGAGCCGATGACGTTGAAATCCGGCAATGAAACCTACACGCTGAAGTTTGAGTGCCGCCCCTGTGAAATGCATGTGATGGGCAAGATGAAAAAGCACATCCTGAAAGCACCGGCCCCCAGCGAAGTGCCGTATACCGCACCGCTGACTTTCTTCAAGCAACGTCCGCAATAAGGCAGGCAAGATGGCGGATATCGAAAGACTGGAAACCTGGGTCAAGTACAAGAATGGCCTGTGCAGCGATTGCATGGGCAGTTGCTGCTCGATGCCGGTGGAAGTGCGCCTGCCGGACCTGGTACGCATGGGCGTGGTGGACGAATTCGAGCTGGAAGAGCCGATCAAGAACATTGCCAAGCGGCTGGAAAAGCAGCGGGTGATCCAGCATTTCAATTTCAAGCACGGCATTTTCACCCTGGCACGGCGTGCCAATGGTGATTGCCAGTATCTGGACCAGCAAACCCGTTTGTGCACCATCTACGAGCGGCGACCCAATACCTGCCGCAACCATCCCAAGGTCGGCCCCAAGCCGGGCTTTTGCGCCTACACCCGTAATCCCAAGGCCGCCCGCCCGGTACAGGCGGTGAAGCTATCTGGCTGATGTGGCAGCGGTTTCACGTGAAACCGCGCTCGTTTCCAAGCAAAGGACAGACATGAATCCGGTTTTTGCCCTGATGGCCTTTGCCATCGGTGTGGTGGTGCCCTTGCAGGCTGCGGTCAACAATCAGCTCAAGCTGTTGCTGGGCGGCAGTACGATACTGGCGGCGATGATTTCCTTTGCGGTCGGCACCATCAGCCTGGCCTTGCTGGCCGTGTTCAGCGGGCAGAAATTCAGCGGCCTGAGCCAGCTGGCACGCGGCGAGTGGTGGATGTTCATCGGCGGTCTGCTGGGCGCGTTTTTCGTATTCGGCACCACCTTGCTGGCACCCCGGCTGGGCGTGGCGGCCATGCTGTCGCTGATCATTGCCGGGCAGGTGTGCGCGTCCTTGCTGTTCGACCGCTTTGGCTGGCTGGCCATGCCGCTGCGTGACATCAACCTGCCGCGGCTGGCGGGCGCGGCGCTGGTGGTGGCTGGTGTGCTGCTGGTGAACTTTGGCGACAAATGGTTCAGCCGCTGATGTGCTGAGCCGGTGTGAAATGGGAAAGGGGCTGGTCTGACAGACCAGCCCCTTTGTCTTTTACTGCCAGATCAGGGCAGACGCGGTGGTGGATAGTAGGGCGAGCTGTAACCCTGCTGACCGGGAACCTGATTGCCCTTGGCATACATGCACTGGCTGTAAGCCAGGTTGTAGCGATACTGGGCATCGTGGCCGCTGTAGCGTGCTTCACCGCTACCGGCTGCCGTGCCGGCAATCAGCCCCGCGCCTGCGCCGACACCGGCACCCTGATGGCCACCCATCAGCGCACCTGCGGCAGCGCCGACAACCGTGCCCAGCGCCATATTGCCGGCCATGGCACTGGTGGAGGCATCGGCGCTGCTGCCGCCGCTGCTTGCCTCCGCATACTGGCGGCATTGCTGTTCTTCCTGGGCAAACACATCAAAGGGTTTGCCGGGGGCAGGCATCACCGCCACTGTCGGACCAAGCGGCACGGTACTGCATGCCGTCAGCCCGATTGCCGTCAATGGCAACCACAGCAGTTTGTTCATGATCTTGCTTCCTGGATTATTTGGGTGGCTGCGCCGGGACAGTCTTCCAGCCACCGGGACATTCGCTGACATAGGGGTAGTACTGCCTGGCCGTCTTGCAGTAGTACCAGACCTGGGCTGGCGGCGGGCTGGGTATTTCCTGCACCGGGGCAGGTGCCGGAGGCGCTGGTGGTACCGCCGGGGCAGCCACCACCACGGCAGGCGGATAGGGTGCCGGATAGGGGTAGACCGGTGCGTCATACCAGTACCACACGCCACCGGCTATCCACCACCAGCCCAGTTGGCCGTGGTAATAGCCGTGATGCCAGTAGCCGTCATGCCAATGGTTGATCAGCGGTGGGCCTTCATAAAAGCGCGGGTGTGCTTGCGCGACCGGGATGCCGCTGATGGCACAGCCCAGCAGCAAGGCCAGGCTTGCCATGCGCGCTAGCGTTGTCATATTGCTTTCCTCATGCGCAAGGCTGGCGGGCAGACCAGCTGCCGTACACGCTACCGGGGCTGGTCTGTTCCATCCGCGCGTTTTCAGTTGTTCGGCATGGGAGCGGATGCCGGACGGTGATGCGGCATGCGGCGCTGCATGCCTTCATGCATGCGCCGGGCTTCCTGGTCGAACAGCTTTTGCTGTTCCGGGCTCAGCTTCTGGTACAGCGCCTTGGTGGCAGCGGCATGCTGCTGCATCATGTCCAAGTGTTGCTGCATCATCTTGATGCGGCCATCCAGCTGCTCGGGCAGGGTGGCATCCGGTTTGGCTGGCGGCATGGCAGGCATGGCGGCCGGTTTCAGGGCATCGACATAGCTTTTCCAGCTGGCTTCCTGGGCCGGCTGGATTTTCAGCCTGTCATGCAGCATGTGCAGATGTTGTTCCATCATGGCCTGACGTTTGGCCGGGTCCATCTGCCACATGTGTGCGGACATGTCCTTGCCGCCCATCGGACAATCATTGCCCATGGCATGAACGGTGGTGGCAGCTGCGCCGCCCAGGAGGCCGACAATCAACAGCGATTTGATCAGTTTCATGATGCGTTTCCTCGTGCAGGTCATTGTTGACGTTTGCAGTATCAGACACAGATGTCAGCCAAATATTGCCTGCCATCAGCCAATTGTTAGCAATGATGAAACATGCAAATTCGTGTCAAGCAGCAGTCTGCTGGCTGTTTGTCGCGGGCGGGGCTACACTGCGTCGGTTTCTCTGGCAGCAGCGTGTTTGCTGTCCATAACAGGATGATAGGCATGAGTGAAAAACAGTCCGCCGACCCGATGCACGGCATGACGCTGGAAAAGATACTGCAGGCGCTGGTGGAACATTTTGGCTGGCCGGAACTGGGGCGGCGCATCGCCATCCGTTGTTTCAATCATGAGCCCAGCATCAAGTCCAGCCTGGTTTTCCTGCGCCGCACGCCGTGGGCGCGCAGCCAGGTGGAAGCCTTGTTTGTCGAAATGAAAACCCGCCCGTCCAGCACGGCCGGCAAGGACATGCGGCCCAGGCTGTTTTCGGCGCGACAGAAGTGATGACGGCATGGCAGCTTGAAAATGAGGCGAAGCTGCCCCAATTGCAGTAGATGGCGGTGCCGCTACCGTAATGGCACCTTGTTGCGCGTTCTGTTGATCAGGAGATGGGATGAAACTCTACTACTCGCCGGGAGCCTGCTCCCTGTCGCCACATATCGTGCTGCATGCCAGCGGTCTGCCGTTTTCGGTGGAAAAGGTGAATCTGCGCGTTAACCCGCACCTGACCGCCAGCGGTGTCGAGTTTGCCAGTATCAATGCCAAGGGCTATGTACCGGCCTTGCAGCTGGAAGACGGCACGGTGCTGAGCGAAGGGGTGGCCATTGTGCAGTACCTGGCCGACCTGGTGCCGGAACGCAAACTGGCTCCAGCCAATGGCACGCTGGCACGTTACCGTCTGCAAGAATGGCTGAACTACACCGCCACCGAGATTCACAAGAGTTTCTCTCCGCTGTTCTATCCGGGCAGCGATGAGGTGAAGAATGCCGCCTGGGACAAGCTGCGTGGCCGCTTTGGTGTGATTGAAGCCCAGCTGGCAAAAACGCCTTATCTGCTGGGCGATGACTTCAGCGTGGCGGATGCCTACCTGTTTACCTGCCTGAACTGGGCGCACATGGTGCATCGTTCGCTGGAAGACTTCCCGGCCATCAGCGCCTTCATGAACCGGGTTCATGCACTACCGGCGGTACAGGCTGCGCTGAAGGACGAAGGCCTGCTGCGCTGAACCCACGGTAGCAAACCCAGGTACGCCCGCAATTTGCTGCGGGCGTTTTGTTTTGATATGGCAGTGCGGTTTCACGTGAAACCGTCATTGCAGGAGCAAGCGCATGGCACAACCGCCTCTGATAGAAACCGCCGCACTGGAAGCCGCCTTGCAGCGTTTTGCCGACGAACGCGACTGGCAGCGCTTTCACACCCCGCGCAACCTGATGCTGGCCCTGACCGGGGAGGTGGGTGAGCTGGCGGAAATCTTCCAGTGGCTGACCGACGAGGAAGTGGACCGACTGGCAGACGACCCGGCCCGCTTCACCCATTTGCAGGAAGAGGTGGCCGATGTGCTGCTGTATCTGGTGCGGCTGGCCAGCGTGCTGAAGCTGGATATCAATGCTGCCGTGCGCGACAAATTGCAAAAGAACGCCATCAAGTACCCGGCACCGGCGGCAGATGCCCCAGCGGCTTGATGTCGGGCAAGCTTGCTGCATTGGATTTTTGCCTGTGACAGCAATGCACGACTAAGCTTGGCAACAATAAAAAGCAGGTGCAGGAGACAGTAAATGCAGCAGGACATCATGCAACTGGCCAGTGCCATCCGGCAGGCTGGGCATATCGTGGTACTGAGTGGTGCCGGCATGAGCACCGAATCGGGCATTCCGGACTTCCGCTCGGCCAAGGGCTTGTGGCAGCAGGGCATGCAGCTGGAGGAGCTGGTGTCCATCGATTACTTCCGTGCCGACCCCGAAGCCTTCTGGCATAGCTTCAAGCAGTTGTTCCACACCAAGCTGCTGGGCAATTACCAGCCCAATGCCGGACACCGGTTTCTGGCCTGGCTGGAAGAAACCGGCAAGCAGGTGTCGGTACTGACGCAGAATATCGACGGCCTGCACGGCGTGGCGGGCAGCCGTCATGTTTCCGAGTTGCACGGCACCTTGCGCATGGCCAGCTGCCCGTCCTGCGGGCGACAGCAAGGGCTGGAATACATCAATCACCATGTGCTGCCGCTGTGTACTTACTGCATGGACGTGCTCAAGCCGGACGTGGTGCTGTATGGCGAGCCGGTACCGCTGATCGAGCATGCTTTTGACGTGGCCGTGTCGGCGGATCTGCTGCTGGTGCTGGGTTCGTCACTGGAAGTTTCCCCGGTCAACCATATCCCGCTGGAAGCCGCCCATGCCGGGGTGATGACGGCGCTGATCAACTACACGCCCACCCGCATGGACCGGGTGTTCGACCTGACCATACAGGCCGGTATTGGCGATACCTGCCAGCAACTGCGCAGCCTGTTGCCATAAGCCATTCTCACGGCCAGACCGTGCTGGCTGGCATTTTGTCGGCGCTCATTCTATTTTTAAGTGTTTTCTACCAACAGCTTAAATAGGATAGCCATGACAGACATCAACTGGACTCACTGGGGTGATCTGGCGGTACAAGCCGGCATCAATATCGTTTCGGCCATCGTGCTGTGGGTGGTGGGCCGCTGGTTCATCGGCCTGGCAGGCCGCCTGATGGATGAACAGCTGGTGGCGCGCAAACTGGACCCCACCTTGCGCCGTTACGCGCATTCCTTCCTGTCCGTCAGCCTGACCGTGGTCTTGGTGATTGCCATGCTGGGCTTCTTTGGCGTACAGACGGCCAGCTTTGCCGCCATCATCGGCGCTGCCGGCGTGGCGATTGGTCTCGCCTGGAGTGGCTTGCTGGCCAATTTTGCCGCCGGCATCTTCCTGGTGGTGCTGCGTCCCTTCAAGGTGGGCGATGTGGTGAGTGTGGCCGGCATCAGCGGCACGGTGCGTGAGGTGGGCTTGTTTTCCACCATCATCGACACCCCCGACAATGTGATGACCCTGATCGGCAACAACAAGATCTTCTCCGACAATATCCAGAATTTCAGCGCCAACAACTATCGCCGGGTGGATCTGAAAGCCCAGCTGGCCGGCAGTGCCGATCATGGCCAGGCCATCAGCCTGCTGCGGGAAAAGATTGCCGCCATTCCCAATGTGCTGGCCGAGCCTGCGCCCACGGTTGCCCTGCTTGAATTCACCAACCTGGGCCCGGTACTGGCCGTGCGTCCCTATTGCCAGCCTGCCAACTACTGGCAGGTGTATTTCGACAGCAACCGGGTAATTCGCGAAGCGCTGGCCGAGGCCGGTTTCCCCAGCCCCGAGCACGCGATGGTGGTGCGTCAGGGCTGAATATGATTCCGGGCTTCTGATGATTGACAAACACTTCTCGCTTTCTGAAAAGAAAGCGAGGCACCCCTTCTTCAATTGGCCGGGAAAGGGCGGGGGAAAGGGAACAGATGGGAAGGCTGCGGAAGTAATCACTCCGTCGGAAGGCCCGGCTTTGCCGGGTCCAGTACATTTGCACCAGAACCTTGTTGGCAGCCTGATGCCCTGATGATTCAGGGCTTTTTTGCGTTCACAGAAAACGCAGCGGGTCGATACGCCACTTGGTGGGCGATTCGTGGCTGACAATCTTGTCTGCCCCGCCGGCCCCCATGCTGCGCGACAGGTCCACCACCTCCGGCGGGATGTAGGTATTGCTCTTGGTGCTGAAAAACACCTTCACCTTGGGCGATACCAGATTATTGTCATTCTGTTCGATCACCACGCCCAGTTTGCCGCTTTCCAGCCGCACCAGGGTGCCGATGGGATAAATGCCGATACAGCGCATGAAGGCCTGCACCAGCACGGGGTTGAAGTGGAACTTGGACCACTCGAAAATCTTGCGCAGGGCATCAGTTGGCGACATGCCCTTGTGGTAGCAGCGGTCCGAAGTCAGCGCATCGTACACATCGACAATGGCTGCCATCTGGCCCAGCTGGGAGATTTCCTCGCCTTTCAGCCCTTCGGGGTAGCCGCTGCCATCGTGCCGTTCGTGGTGCTGGGCGGCTACTTTCACCGCGGTATCGGAGATGCCCTGGGTAGAGAGCAGGATTTGCTTGCTCTCCACCACATGGCATTTCATTACCGCAAATTCCTGTTCGGTCAGCTTGCCTGGCTTGTTGAGAATGCTGTCCGGTACTTTCATCTTGCCGATATCGTGCAGCATGCCGCCAATGCCGGCATGGTGAATCACCTCACGGCTCATGTTCATTGCATTGCAAAAGCTCACCATCAGGGCGCCGACGCTGACCGAATGCTGGAAGGTGTAATTGTCCTTGTCCTTGATGCGGCACAGCGACAGCAGCGCACCGCCATTGCGCAGGATGGAGGAGGTCATCTTTTCGATGGACGGCTCCACCATTTCCAGCTGCACCTGCTTGCCCAGGCGCACATCCTGCAAGATGCTGCGCACGATCAGGTTGGCTTCGTTGTGAATCAGCTGTGCGCGGCCGTATTCGGCTGCGGCATCCACCCGGCGTTCGGTTGGCACTTCGCGGCTGGCCAGGTCGATGATTTCCTGTTCCAGCTTGTGTTTGACTTCGGAAATGGTGGGGGCATGAGGCAGGTCCAGGCCTTTGTCGGTATCGATGTAGACTTCGTGGATACCCGCATCGGCAATCTTGCGGATTGCGGCTTCATCCTTGACCAGAAAACGTTTCAGCAGAAACGGGTGAGACATCCAGTCGCAGTTCAGGTCGTGAATGTACATGCCAACCTTGAGGTCGGACACGTCGATGCACTTGATCATTTCGTGTGCTCTAAACTTGTTGGCAGCGGGAGGCTGTTGCTTGGTGTTCCGTAAATCGCGGAAAGATGTTTTTCGTTATTGTAAATTATCTGTGTCCGATTGACAGTTGGCTTGCATCTGCTTTGTGGTATGGTGGCCCGTTTTCCTGCCCCTGTACCCCCTGTTTCCATGCAATGCCGTCTCCATTGCGGTGCCTGCTGCATCGCACCGTCCATTTCCTCTCCCATTCCGGGCATGCCTTCGGGCAAGCCTGCAGGCGTACGTTGCATCCAGTTGAGCGCGGACAATCTGTGCCTGCTGTTCGGTCATCCGGAGCGGCCCGCCGTTTGCGCCGGCCTCCAGCCATCTGCTGAAATGTGCGGAGAAAGCAACAGCCAGGCCATGCACTGGCTGACCGAACTGGAAGCCAGAACCGCGCCCTAATTCTTTGTTATCAATATGTAAATCAATTTGTCATTAATAAGGCAGGGCCGTGCTATGCCGATGTGATTTATAGGTTTATGATCACAAATTACGGCAGCAAAGATGGTTTTACCCCATTATGCTAGAGGGTATGCGACTAAAAACATGCAGCTAAACAGCCAGCGCAACCATCACAACTGGATTCGGGGAAACGAGTATGGCGACGGAAAAGTGGGGTCATCTGAGTACACGCATCATCGTGGTGGCTGCGGCAGCCATCGCGGTGGGTTTTGCGGTGATGATAGGCCTGATTGCATGGCAAAGTTATTCGGCAGCCGTTGATGTGGGCTACAAGCTGGCTTCCGAGCAGGCCAGCAGTTACGCCAAGGATGCCGAAGGCGATTTCAATCAGGGCTTCACCCTGCCACATCATCTGGCCGACAGCATTCTGGGTATCAAGCGGGTGGCCGCGCCAGACCGCAAGCTGGCTGACAACATGATCCAGCAATTGCTGGATGGTGCCCCGCACTCGGTTGGCCTGTGGATGTTGTGGGAACCGAATGCCTTTGATGGCAACGATAATGCCTTCCGCCTGGACTGGCCGCGCCATGACCCTACCGGGCGCTATCAGCCTTACATCACCAAGAATGCCCAGGGCAAGGCCCAGATGGACGTGATGATGTCGGCCGACCGGGTAAAGGAATTTCCCAAGTTCAAGGACCACCCGGAAACCTATCAGCCGGACTACGAAAAATCGGGCTGGGGTGATTTCTACTTCGTGCCCAAACAGCGTGGCCGCGACACCATTACCGAGCCTTACCCTTATGAAGTACAGGGCAAGATGGTGCTGGAAAGCTCGCTGGCCGTGGTGATGAAGGATGCCGCCGGCAAGATGCTCGGCGTATCGGCCACCGACGTGGCACTGGACCAGCTGCAAAAGCGCTTTGGCGCCATCCACCCGTTTGAAACCGGCTATGTGCGCATGGTGTCCGAAGGCGGGCTGTACGTGGTGTCCGACAAGCCCGATCTCCTGGGTAAGCCCGTGCCCAAGGAAGATGCGCTGGCCAGCCATCTGGATCAGATCAAGAAGGGCGAGTCCTTTATTTTTGAGCATGGCGGCTTCACCCATTTCTTCCAGCCAGTCAAAGTAGGCGATACCGGCCAGTTCTGGACGCTGGGTGTTTCCATCCCCACGGCAGCCATTACTGCCGATGCGAAAAAGCAATCGCTGACGGCCATCCTGATTGGCGTGGTGGCACTGGTGGTGATCCTGCTGGTATTGACCGCCGTGGTCCGCACCCTGACCCGGCCGCTCAACAAACTGGCCGACACCATGGACCAGCTGGCCTCCGGCCGTGGCGACCTGACCGTGCGCATGCAGATTGCCAACCGCGATGAAATCGGACGTACTGCCGATGCCTTCAACCGCTTCATCGACAGCCTGCGCGAGATGTTCATCGAAGTGCGCCAGCAAAGCCACGAAGTCAGCGTGGCTGCTGCCAGCCTGGCCGAATCCGCCAGCCAGGTGCAGCAGGCGTCCGCCAGCCAGACCGATGCCGCCAGTGCCACGGCGGCCGGGGTTGAGCAGGTTACCGTGAGCGTGCACCATATTGCCGATACCGCCGAAGAAGCCGAGCACACCGCGCGTGAAACCGGCGAGCTGACCACGCAAAGCGTGGCTACGGTCACCCGCATCACCGGCGAGATCGAGCGCATGACAAGCAGCATGCAAGCGCTGGCCGAACGCATGAACGGGCTGGGCGAACGCTCCGAAGAAGTCAGCACCATCGTACGGGTGATCAAGGACATCGCAGACCAGACCAATCTGTTGGCGCTGAACGCAGCCATTGAAGCCGCACGTGCTGGCGAAATGGGCCGCGGCTTTGCCGTGGTGGCCGACGAGGTGCGTAACCTGGCGGGCCGTACTGCCGAAGCCACGGTGCAGATCTCCCGCATCGTCAATGCCATCAGCAGCGAAACGCGCGACGCAGTGGCAGATGTGAAAAACAGCCGCGATCAGGTCAGCCAGAGCGTGGAGATTGCCGCCGAAGCCAATGCGGCGATGAATACCGTGCTGGGTCGCAGCCAGGGTCTGGTGGCCAGCATTGTGGACATTGCCGCTTCCACCCGTGAGCAATCCTCGGCCAGCCAGGAAATTGCCCAGAACGTGGAACGCATCAGCGCCATGGCACAAAGTAATGCCGATGTGGTGCAGCAGGTGTCCGATTCGGTGACGCAATTGCGCGAGCTGTCCGCCAACCTGGAAAGCCTGGTCAGCCACTTCAAGCTCTAGTTGCTGATTGCCGGCCGATGATGACAACGCCACCTTCCGGGGTGGCGTTTTGTTTGAGCGCTGAATTGGCCGATCAACATGCCTGGGGTCATGGAATTGGCAAAATGCGACACCGCTCTTATCAAGCGCAAGGTTTGGGATTAGAATCGCGGGGTTTGTTCGGAGGAGCCGTCTTGTCGCCATTTGCAGTTGTTGTCACCCGCCTCACCACCACCCGCGACGGTGGCGCAAAAGCGTTGCTGCAAGGCCTGACTGTTCCCGAACCCCGGCTATTCCAGAAAAAAAGCTCCTGATTGCTCAGGGGCTTTTTTTTTATGGGCAAAACAACATTCGCAGAATTCGCAGAACCAAGGACCCCTATCATGGCAAACCCGCTCTATCGGAAACACATCATTTCCATCCCGGATTTCTCACGCGAGGAGCTTGAGCTCGTGGTTGAAACGGCGGGCAAGCTCAAACGCAATCCACGCAACGACCTGCTGCAAGGCAAGCTGGTGGGCAGCTGTTTCTTCGAGCCGTCCACCCGTACCCGCCTGTCCTTCGAAACCGCGGTACAGCGCCTGGGTGGCGATATCATCGGCTTTGCCGACGGTGGCAATACCAGCGCCAAGAAGGGCGAAACCCTGGCCGACTCCATCAAGATCATCAGCTCCTATGCCGATGCCGTGGTGATGCGCCACCCCAAGGAAGGCGCGGCGCGACTGGCCAGCGAGTTCTCCAGCGTACCGGTGATCAACGGTGGCGACGGCTCCAACCAGCACCCCACGCAAACCCTGCTGGACCTGTTCACCATTCGTGAAACCCAGGGCACGCTGGAAAACCTCACCATCGCCTTTGTCGGCGACCTGAAATACGGCCGCACCGTGCATTCGCTGACCCAGGCACTGTCGCTGTTTAGCGCGCGCTTCTACTTTGTTGCGCCGGAACAGCTGGCCATGCCGGACTACATCTGCGAAGAGCTGGACGAAAAGGGCATTGAATACACCCTGGTGGACAGCCTGGACGATGTGATTCCGCTGGTGGACATCATGTACATGACCCGCGTGCAGCGCGAGCGCTTTGACGAAGCCGAGTTCAAGAAAATCCAGGGCCAGTTCGTGCTGCGTGCCGACATGCTGAAGACCGCGCGTACCAATATGAAGGTGATGCACCCGCTGCCGCGTGTGGATGAAATCACCGTGGATGTGGATGCCACCCCGCATGCCTATTACTTCGAGCAGGCCAAGAACGGTGTGTATGCCCGTCAGGCGCTGCTGTCGCTGGTACTGAACGAAACCGTCTAAATCAGGGAAGGAAACATCATGCAATACACCCGTACCGTCGAAGCCCTGAAACAAGGCACCGTCATCGACCACATCCCGGCCGGGCAGGGCGTCAACATCCTGCGTCTGTTCAAGCTGGCCGAAACCGGCGAGCGCATTACCGTTGGCCTGAACCTGTCCTCGCGCCACATGGGTGCCAAGGACATCATCAAGGTGGAAAACGTGGCGCTGACCGAAGAGCAGGCCAACGAACTGGCCCTGTTTGCCCCCAAGGCCACGGTGAACGTGATCGACAACTTCGAAGTGGTGAAGAAGCACAAGCTGGAATTGCCGGAAAGCATCGAAGGCATTTTTGCCTGCCCCAACTCCAATTGCATCTCGCATGCCGAACCGGTGAAGAGCTTTTTCTCGGTACGCGCACAATCCAAGGACGTGAAAATGAAATGCAAGTATTGCGAAAAGGTGTTCAGTAAGGATATTGTTGCAGTCGTGCGCTAAGTCGTGCAGAGGCAGAGAATAGAGAACTTCAAGAACGGACGCTGTTTCAACAGCGCAGTAGCAGAACAGAAAACGCCGCAGGAAACTGCGGCGTTTTTCTTTATTCCCGCCTCCCTTACAGGGCAAGGGCGGGAGAAAGGGAGTAGACGGGAAAGCTGCCTGCCAGGCAGCCAGCTTGTTGATCAGGCCGGGCCTTCGCTCTGGCCGTCGATGAATTTCTGCATGTAGACCAGGTCCAGCCAGCGGCCAAACTTGAAGCCCACCTGCGGCAGTACACCCACCTTGATGAAGCCCAGTTTCTCGTGAAAGCGGATCGAGCCTTCATTGGCGGCATCCACCGCGCCCAGCATGGTGTGCTTGCCCAGCGCCTGCGCGCGCGGGAACAGGGCGCTGACCAGAGCGCTGCCAATGCCCTTGCCACGGGCGGCCGGGGCCAGGTGCACGCTGTGCTCCACGGTAAAGCGGAAACCGGGGCGCGGGCGGAAATCGCCAAAACTGGAAAAGCCCAGGATTTCGCCGTTTTCTTCGGCTACCAGCACCGGATAGCCTGCGGCCAGACGGTCCTGGAACCAGACGGCAAACTCGCCGGGATTGAGCGGGTCGTCATTGTAGATGGCGGTGGAGGTGGCAATCACCTCGTTGTAGATATCCAGGATGACGGCCAGATCTTCCAGCTTGGCATCACGAATTTGCATGGTTTCTCCTCTTGCTTGCTTGGTGGCCGGGCAGGGCAGTGCCACGGCCGATAGTCTGTTTCAGCCTTGTTCGGCCGGGGTATCGGTTTTCTTGCGCGGGCTGCGTTTTTTACGCACGCTGGCCGGCTTGCCGGTGCTGGCTGACTCTGGGCTGTCCGGCTTTGCCGCCGTGTTGTTGGCCGTCTCGCTGCTGTCGATTTCCTTGAGCCGGATTTCACTGTGCAGCTTGGAGCCGTTGCGCTGCTCCTGCACGGTGAGGAAATCCAGTTTTTTCACCATTTGCGACAGGCGCGAATGGCCGTAATTGCGCGGGTCGAACGAAGGGTCGTTCTTGGCGATGTAAGACCCAACTGCTGATAATTCTGCCCAGCCGCTTTCCCGTGCCACCGCGTCGATGGCAGAGGTGAACATGGCCTGCAGCGGGTGGATGTCCCTGGGTGCTGCGGGTTTGCTCTTGCTTTGGCGCGTGCTGCGTGCCTTGGGCTTGTCGCTGCTGACTGCCACCTCCGGTGTTTTTTCCGGACGCAGGATTTCGGTAAACACGAACTTGTCGCAGGCGGCGATGAAGGGGCGCGGTGTCTTGGATTTTTCGCCGATGCCGATGACAGTGAGCCCGCCTTCGCGCAGGCGGGTGGCCAGCCGGGTGAAGTCGCTGTCGGATGACACCAGGCAGAAGCCATCGAAGTTGCCGGTGTACAGCAAATCCATGGCGTCGATGATGAGGGCCGAGTCGGTGGAGTTCTTGCCGCTGGTGTAGGCAAACTGCTGAATGGGGTGAATGGCGTGTTTGTGCAGTACCTCTTTCCAGCTCTTGAGCTGGGTGGTGGTCCAGTCGCCATAGGCGCGCTTGACAATGGCCGTGCCGTATTTGGCCACTTCGGCCAAGAGTTCGGCGGTGAGGCTGGCCTGGGCATTGTCGGCGTCAATCAGTACAGCGAGTTTGCGGTTTTCCATGCACGCGGTTCCCGTGGGGCAATGGGTCATGCTAAGCCGCAGGCAAGCGGACGTCAAAAACTGTGCAGCTTGTGATCAGACGGCTGCGCTGGCTTTTCATGTTGCCTTGCACAAAGCTGGCACGGCATTTGCTGTACCAACAGTGGCATATCGCCCAACAGGAGGTTTCGCCATGCCCTTCTTTTCAAGCCCGCGCAAGCATACCCCCGCTGTGCAAAAAACCAGTGATATCGTGATGTTCAACTACCGTCGTCCGGTGCGTGCCCGTCAGGTGGCACTGGGCAGCAATGGCCGGCTGTGGCTGGTGGAGGCGCTGGATGCGGTTCATGGCATCTGGGTCTGGCAGGATGAATACAATGGTGTGGACCAGGCGCTGGATGAAGCGCGCCGCCTGAGCCTGATGCTGTCCTGATGGCCCAGCGAGGCTTTTGTCGCATCGGCACTGCCTTGAAACAGTGCAGTGATTCACCAGAACCGGGATTTTTTGATCAAAAAAAGGGCGCGGATGATGTCATCCGCGCCTGAACCACCCTCTCTTTACTGCTACAACACTCACAAATCCATCAGGCTACCTTGCGTTTGCCTGCCTGCTGGCGAAACTGCTCCAGCAAGGTTTTCTGTTTGTCACTGGCCTGACGATAGGCCGCTTCCTTGATATGACCAAAGCCACGCACGCCTTCGTATAGCTTCACCAGCTCGGTAGCCGTTGCCAGATTGTCCAGTGTGAGCCCAGACAGCAGGCCGTCAACCAGCTGCTCGAACTCGGCAATCAGCCGGCGTTCCAGTTTGCGGTCGCTCTGCCAGCCAAACGGGTCCAGTGCAGTGCCACGCAAAAAGCGCAGCTTGGCCAGCAACTTCATGCCCTTGAGCAGCCAGGGGCCGAAGGCGATTTTCTTGGCCACGCCACCGGTCACCCAGCTGGCACCAATATGGAAACGCAGCTGGTAATCACCGTCGAACTGGCTGGCAAGCTCGCGCAGGAAGTCGCCATCGGTGTACAGGCGGGCCACTTCGTATTCGTCCTTGTAGGCCAGCACATGGAAGTAGGCACGGGCCACCGCCAGCGACAGGCTGCTGCTGGCCGGGTTCAGCGCCTGTTCCGCTGCCTGAACCTTGCCCACCAGCGCTTTGTAACGCTCGGCCAGCGCCTGGTTCTGGTAGTTCAGCAGTTCCTTGGCGCGGTGATGCAGTACGCCATCCAGCGTTTCACGTGGAACAAACTGCACCACGGAAGACGGGTTGGTCAGTGCTTCCACCCTGCCCGGATCGTGGGCGGCATGACGCCCCCAGATAAAGGCCTGCTGATTGAATTTCACCGCAGCGCCATTCAGGCGGATGGCTTCCATCAGCGCTTCTTCGCTCACCGGCACCAGGCCCTTCTGCCAGGCGTAACCCAGCATGAACATATTGCTGGCGATGGCATCGCCCATCAGCGCGGTGGCCAGGCGGGTGGCATTGACTTCCCAGAAGCGGCCGGCACCGACCGATTCGATCACCGCATCCTTCATGGCACGGCTGGGGAAGCGTACGTCCGGGTTCTTCAGGAAGGCGCTGGTAGGGGATTCGTAGCTGTTGACGATGGCGTGGCTGAAGCCCTCGCGCATCTTGGCCAGCGCTTCCTCCGCGGCGGTGACCACCAGGTCACAGCCCAGCACCAGGTTGGCATCGCCAGCGGCAATGCGCACGGCATGCAGTTGCTGCTGGCTGTTGGCAATACGCACGTGCGACCACACCGAGCCGCCTTTTTGTGCGAGGCCTGCCATGTCCAGTACGGTAACGCCCTTGTTGTCCAGATAGGCAGCCATGCCCAGTACCTGACCGATGGTGACCACACCGGTGCCGCCCACGCCGGTAATCATGATGCTGAACGGGTCTTCAAGCGCCGGAATATGCGGTGCAGGCAGGGCGGGCATGCTGTCCAGCGTGGCAGCGGCACCGCTTTGCTTTTTCAGTTTGCCGCCCTCGACGGTGACAAAGCTGGGGCAGAAGCCTTCCACACAGGAGTAGTCCTTGTTGCAGCTGGACTGGTCGATCTTGCGTTTGCGTCCCAGTGCCGTTTCCACCGGCAGCACCGACAGGCAGCCGGATTTCTTGCTGCAGTCGCCACAGCCTTCGCACACCTTTTCGTTGATGAAGGCGCGCTTGGCCGGGTCGGGGAATTCACCGCGTTTGCGACGGCGGCGCTTTTCTGCGGCGCAGGTCTGGTCGTGAATCAGCACGGTGGTGCCTTCGGTTTCACGCAGCTCTTTTTGCAGGCGGTCCAGTTCGCGGCGGTGGAACACGTCCACGCCGGGAGCCAGGCCTTGCACGCTCTGGTATTTGTCCGGGTCGTCACTGGTGATGACGATGCGTTTGACGCCTTCGGCCGCCAGCTGGCGGGTAATCATCGGTACGTCCAGATAACCATCCACATGCTGGCCGCCGGTCATGGCCACCGCGTCGTTGTACAGCAGCTTGTAGGTAATGTTGACCTTGGCCGCCACCGCCGCGCGGATGGCCAGCAGGCCGGAGTGGAAGTAGGTGCCGTCACCCAGGTTGGTGAAAATGTGTCTGGTATTGGTGAACGGTGCCTGGCCTACCCAGGTAATGCCCTCGCCACCCATCTGGGTGAAGGTTTTGGTGCTGTCGCCTTCAATCCAGTGCGCCATGTAGTGACAGCCGATGCCGGCCACGGCGCGGCTGCCTTCCGGCACGCGGGTGCTGGTGTTGTGCGGACAGCCGGAGCAGTAATGCGGCACGCGGGCAATGGCTTCGCGCGGCTTCACCAGCTGGGCTTCTTTTTCGTCGTAGAACTTCAGCCGGTCGTGAATCACCGGGCTGTCGAAAATCAGCGCCAGGCGGCTGGCAATGGCGCGGGCAATCATGGCCGGAGTCAGCTCGCCGGCAGCGGGCAGCAGCCAGTCGCCGTGCGGCAATGCCCATTCGCCTTTTTCGGCAAACTTGCCCACCACGCGCGGGCGCACATCGTCACGCCAGTTGTATAGCTGTTCCTTCAACTGGTATTCGATGATCTGGCGTTTTTCTTCTACCACCAGGATTTCATCCAGCCCTTCGGCAAAGTGGCGCACGCCTTCCGGTTCCAGCGGCCATACCATGCCCACCTTGAAGATGCGCAGGCCGATGTCGGCAGCCAGGGCTTCGTCGATGCCTAGGTCGTCCAGCGCCTGCATCACGTCCAGATAGCTCTTGCCACAGGTAATGATGCCCAGACGCGGCTTGGGCGAATCCAGCGTGATGTGGTTGAGCTTGTTGGCGCGGGCATAAGCCAGCGCGGCATACAGGCGGTGGTGCAGCACGCGTTTTTCCTGCACCAGCGGCGGGTCCGGCCAGCGGATGGACAGGCCGCCTTCCGGAATGGGGAAGTCCTGCGGAATGACAAAGTTGAAGCGTTCCGGCGAAATGTCCACTACCGCCGAGCTTTCTATGGTGTCGGAAATGGCCTTGATGGAAACCCAGCAGCCGGAGTAGCGGCTCATCGCCCAGCCGTGCAGGCCGAAGTCGATCACTTCCTGTACGCCGGACGGGGACAGTACCGGAATCATGCTGGCAGCCAGGATGTGGTCGGACTGGTGCGGAAAGGTGGAGGACTTGGCCGCATGGTCGTCACCGGCTACCAGCAGCACACCTCCCTTGGCACTGGTGCCGGCCACGTTGCCGTGCTTGATCACGTCGCCGGAGCGGTCCACGCCGGGGCCCTTGCCGTACCACATGGCGTACACGCCATCGTACTTGGCCCCTTCGAACATGTTGACCTGTTGCGTACCCCACACCGCGGTGGCGGCCAGGTCTTCGTTCAGGCCGGGATGAAACACCACATTGTGTTGCTTGAGGTAGGGCTCGGCCTTCTGCATGGTCTGGTCGACATTGCCCAGGGGCGAGCCACGATAGCCGGTGACATAGCCTGCGGTATTCAGCCCGGCTGCACGGTCCAGCTCCTGTTGCAGCATGGGCAGGCGAACCAGCGCCTGGATGCCTGTCATCAGCACCTGGCCGGTGGGGGCGGTGTATTTCTCTTCCAGATCAACATGACGGATCGACATGGTTTCTCCTCCTGCCGCTCAGGTCCTGTCCGGTAAGGTGGCCGGTACGGCCTGCGGCTTGTTTTCGCTTGTGGCGGGGGCGGGTTTTCCGGCAAGAAAGCACCCGCCTTTCATTATGTTGTAGGCCGTTTTGCTGCCAGAGAGCAGCCTTTTGGCAGGCACAGTGGCAGGGGCTTCATGTGGCGGACTGTAGCTTACGTTTACGTCAACGTCAAAGGTATTGACGGACAGGCAGGGCAACTGCGGCGATTGTGCCAGTGCAGCATGGTCTGGCCGTGTTGCCGCGGCCGATTGTTTGTCTGGCAGAACAGCATGTTATGGTAGCCATGGTTTTTCTGCGCGGCAGAAGCCGTTAAGCTGCACAATCAAAAAACCAGCCATCGAGCGTGTCATGTCCGCTATCCCTTCCCGTCAGGATGCCACCCGTGGTGTCCTGTTTGCGTTTATTGCTTTCGTCATCTGGGGCCTGTTTCCGCTGTACTGGAAGCCGCTGCACCAGGTGCCGGCCTTGCAGATTCTCTGTCACCGCATTGTCTGGTCTGCCGTGTTTGTGGCCGGCATCCTCACCGTGCGTCACAACTGGGCCTGGCTGGGCGAGGCAGTGCGCCAGCCGCAAAAGCTGGCCATCTTCGGCTTGTCCTCGCTGATGCTGTCGCTGAACTGGCTGATTTACATCTGGGCGGTGAATGCCGGCCACGTGGTGGAAGCCAGCCTGGGTTATTTCATCAACCCGCTGTTCAATGTCTTGCTCGGGCGTCTGTTCCTGGCGGAGAAGCTCACGCCCATCCAGCGTACGGCGGTGGCACTGGCTGCGGCCGGAGTGGCCTGGATTACCTGGTGTACCGGCACCTTGCCGCTGATTGCCCTGTCGCTGGCCGCCACCTTCGGCCTGTATGGCCTGCTGCGCAAGAAAGCACCGCTGGCCTCGCTGGAGGGACTGGCGCTGGAAACCTTCCTGATGGCACCGCTGGCCTTGCTGGCGCTGGGCTGGTTTCAATGGCAGGGGCAGGGTGCTTTCCTGCATCAGGCGCTGTCGCTGGATGTGCTGCTGGTGGGTGCCGGCGTGGTGACTGCCATCCCGCTGTTGCTGTTTGCCGCCGGCGCGCGACGGCTGAAGCTGGCCACGGTGGGATTGATCCAGTACATCGGCCCCACCATTCAGCTGGCGCTGGGCGTGCTGTTGTTTGGTGAGCCCTTCGATAGCGGCAAGCTGTTCGGTTTCAGCCTGATCTGGCTGGCCTTGCTGCTGTATTCGGCCGCCGGCCTGCTGCAAATGCGGGCCGACAAGCGGACAGCTGCCGCCTGATGTCTCTCTGAGTACCAGCTGAGCAGCAATAGGTAATCACCACGACTTGGCACTGTAATGACTTTGGCATTAAATGTGCAAATCATGGCCTGTCATATTTTATTCCCAGTCAGGCCGGGTTTTTGCACAGGAAATGTCAGCATGGTACGCATCTTTTCCCGGGTGAAGCATAGGCGGCAAGCCCAGCCTTCCCCCTTGTCCGAAGAGCTGTCGGCGCATGAATATGCCCGCCTGAGCCAGACCTCAGGCGAAGTGCCCCCAGCGGTGGCGGCACATGCCACCCCGGATAGCTGGCTGCAACGCTGCTGGCAATACTGTAAACAGCGCATGCACCGTGAATAGCCGTTGACCGCAAACGGCTTCCGGTCGACACTGCCAGCTGGCCTGACCGGCGCGTCCATACCGCCTTGTCGGGCAGCAATGCCTTGATCCGGCAACCATTGCCGTGGCATTGAATGCAGACACCGTGCCAGCCTCACCCGGCACCGACCATTACGGAGCGTGCGCATGCCTCAGTCGCTGCCACTGGAATTTGATTGTGATCCGGCCCGGCTGGACCGCGACATGATTCACCATTACCTCAGCCAGCAGTCCTACTGGGCTGCCGGGTTGCCGCGTGATATTTTCGAGCGCTCGCTGGCCGGCTCGCTGTGCTTCGGTGCCTATGCCGACGGTCAGCAAGTGGCCTTTGCCCGCATGATTACCGACCAGGCCACCTTTGCCTATCTGGCCGATGTTTTTGTGCTGCCCCAGTGGCGCGGGCAGGGCATCAGCAAGGCCTTGATGAATTTCGTCATGGCGCATCCCGGCTTGCAGAACCTGCGGCGCATGATGCTGGCCACGGCGGATGCGCATGGCCTGTATGCGCAATATGGCTTTACCGCGCTATCCAGCCCGGAGCGCATGATGGAAAAGCTGGATCAGCAGGTCTATCAACGGCTATCCGCTGAATTGAGCGCGCAACAAGGATAGGAATCATGGAACTGGCAACTCAGTATTTGCAGGGCAAGGGAATCGAGCTGGGGCGCGGCGCGCATAATCCGCTGGCTCCGGCCGACTGCATCAGCGTGGCGCCGTGTGACGGGGTGCGCTATGTGGATGAACGCGACCTGGCCGACTACCGGGTGTATGCCGCCGAACAGCAGCGGCATGGCCGCGGGGTGGATCAGGTGGATGTGGTGGCCGAGGCTACCGACCTGCCGTTTGCCAATGGCGAGCTGGACTACGTGGCCAGTTCGCATGTGCTGGAGCACCTGCCAGCCATCTTTACCGCCTGGCAGGAATGGTTGCGGGTGCTACGTCCGGGCGGCATCAATTTCATGATCGTCCCCAAGCGCGATGCGCTGGTGGAGGACAGCGTGCGGCCGATTACCGGCTTGCAGGCCCATGTCGAGGCCTTCGAGCAAAGGGTGACGCCGCAATCCCTGCTACCGGAACTGCCCTGGCGCACGCATTATCACGTGTTCACCCTGCAAGGCCTGTTCGATGCACTCAACTGGTTCAACCAGCAAGGGCTGGGCGGCTACTGGCTGCTGGAAGCGCAGGAGGAAAGCGACAGTAATGTCGGCAACGGCCATACCCTGGTGCTGAGCAAGCAAACCAGCTTGCCGGTACTGGAAGGCAGCGTTGGCCAGCTGGGCAGCGCCTTCAGCAGCGAACGCTATGAGGAGGCGGCCTTGCTGGCCCGCCAGGCCCTGTCGCTGAATTTCCGCATTCATGAAGCCTGGTTCATCCTGGCCATGTCCCAGCTGCAACTGGGCGATTCGCGCGCGGCCGTGCAGTCGCTGACCCAGGCACTGGTCTTGCAGCCCAAGCATGCCGAGTACCGCAATGTGTACCAGCAACTGCTGGGCCAGCCATTCAGCTACCCGATGAGCCTGGTCGACTACCTGGCGCGCATGCTGTGACCGGCAAGCTGTTCTGGACTGATCCCTACCAGACCACGCTCACCACCACGGTGGCGCGGGTGGACGGCCAGCAGCTATGGCTGCAGGACACCATCTTCTATGCCTTTTCCGGCGGGCAGGAAAGCGATGCCGGCACCATTGCCGGCTGGCCTGTCGAACTGGCGGAAAAACAGGGACAGGACATTGTCTACACCCTACCGCCGGAGCATGGCCTGACTGCCGGGGCGCAGGTGACGGTGGCCATTGACTGGCCGCGCCGCTACCGCCTGATGCGCTTGCACTTTGCCGCCGAACTGACGCTGGAAACCATTTACCGCGACTTTGCCGGGGTGGAGAAAATCGGCGCACACATTGCGGCGGACAAGGCGCGCATCGACTTTGCCCTGCCCGAACCCATCACCCCGCATCTGCCCGCCATCACGGCCAGCGTGCAGCGCCTGATAGATGCTGACAGCGAGATTGTCAGCGCCTTCTCCGACCTGGAAGCCCAGCGGCGTTACTGGGAAGTACCCGGCTACTGCCGGGTGCCCTGTGGTGGCACGCACTTGCGCCGTACCGGCGAGGTGGGCCGCATTGCGCTCAAGCGCAAGAATATCGGCAAGGGCAAGGAGCGGGTGGAAATCACCCTGCTGGACGGGGCGCCATGCTAGGCAGCTGTCTGTGCGGTGCCATCACGTATGAAGCGGATCAACCGGACCTGCCCGTCAGCCATTGTCATTGCCACACTTGCCAGAAAGCCCATGCCGCACCCTTTGTGCCAACGGCCGGGGTACTGCGCCAGCATTTCCGTTGGCTGCGCGGCGTGGACCAACTGGGCAGTTTTCAGTCCTCGCCCGGCAAGCTGCGCCATTTCTGCCGCCAGTGTGGCAGCCATCTGCTGGCCGAGCGCGAGGGCAGCCCTTATGTCATCCTGCGCGTGGCCACGCTGGACGAAGCACCGGCACAGCAGGCCAGCCAGCATATCTGGACCAGCCATGACCGGCCCTGGCTACTCGCCGACACGGCGCCGCGCTGGCCGGAGTGGCCGCCGGGCAGGTAAGCTGGCGCTTTTCCCAACACCTATCCGGCCCTGCGCCGGGGACTGACTGGATTGTCATGTGGTACGACCTTGCCGCCGTGGGCGCGGCAGCCTGCTGGGCCTGGGGCGCCATTCTGGGTGCCGGCCCGGCCATGCATTTTGGCCCCTTCACCTTTACCCGCCTGCGGCTAAGCCTGATGACGCTGCTGTTGGGCGGCATCAGCCTGGCCATTGGCGGCTGGCACAGCATGCAGTGGGCCAATGTGCTGCCCGCCTTGCTCTCCGGCCTGACCGGCATTTTCCTGGGCGACACCCTGTATTTTTCTGCGATGAACCGGCTGGGGCCGCGGCGTTCCGGCCTGCTGTTTGCCACGCACTCGGTATTTTCCGTACTGCTGGGCATGTTGTTTCTGCAGGAAAAGCTCAGCCTGCTGGCCTTTGTCGGCAGCGTGATGGTGTTTGGCGGTGTGATGCTGGCAGTGGCATTTGGCCGTGGCAAGCAGCAAGGCAAGGCCTGGGAGCATCCGGCCCATTTCAAGCTGGGCGTGGCACTGGGCATGGCGGCAGCACTGTGCCAGGCCTTGGGCACCTTCTTTGCCAAACCGGCCATTGCCGGCGGGCTGGAGCCGGTCACCGCCTCGGCCATCCGCATGGGTGTGGCCTGTCTTGCGCACAACGTGCTGTGGCTGGGTGGCCTGCCGCTGGCCAGGAGCCGTGGGCCTTATACATTGCGCATGCTGGGGCAGACGGGGCTGAACGGCGTGGTGGCGCTAGGCCTGGGCATGACGCTGATCATGCTGGCACTGCAACATGCCAATGTGGCCACGGTGGGCATGCTCTCCGCGCTCAGCCCGGTGTTGATCCTGCCCATGCTGTGGTGGGTGAACAAGCAGCCGCCGGCGCTGGTGGCCTGGCTGGGTGCTTTTGTCAGCTGTGCCGGTACGGCCTTGATCGTGCTTCGCTGAAATTTACCCGCCTGCCATTTCCTGTGGCAGAAGGCCTCGGGGTATGATGTCGGGGCTGGCACAAGAGCCAGCCCTGTTTACTGGTGGCAATGGCAGTGTGCCTTTGCCCGCAAGCATGATGGATCGCTGATGATTTCCCATATCCAGTCCAGCCTGACTGAAGCGCAAACTGCACTGAACAACTTGCTGGCCAATCCAGAGGCGCTGGCCAGCATCGAGGCCGCTGCGCAGCAACTGATTGCCAGCCTGGCCGCCGGTGGCCGCATCTTTTCCTGCGGCAATGGCGGCTCCATGTGCGATGCCATGCACTTTGCCGAAGAGCTGACCGGCCGTTACCGCAACAACCGGCGCGGCATGGCGGCCATTGCCATTTCCGACCCCAGCCACATGAGCTGCGTGGCCAACGACTTTGGCTACGAACACGTGTTTTCGCGCTATCTGGAAAGCCATGGCCGGGCTGGCGATGTGCTGATCGGCATCAGCACCAGCGGCAATAGCCAGACCATCGTCAACGCCGCCACGGTGGCGCGTGAGCTGGGCATGAAGGTGATCATCCTCACCGGCCGTGCGACAACCAGGCTGGAACCGCTGGCCGATGTCTACGTCAACACCCCGGGCGGCCAGTATGCCGACCGCGTGCAGGAGCTGCACATCAAGGTGCTGCACATCCTGATCGAGCTGGTGGAACGGCATTTCTGCCCGGAAAACTACTGATTGCTGCATTGTTGGATCGGTAATGGAAAACGGCCCTGACGGGCCGTTTTTTACTGATTCGCCCGCACCCAGCGGTGCCACTGGCAGTACAGCTCGGGATCGATGGCGGCAATCACCGAACGTTTCCACACGGTATCCGTCCAGTAGTCGTCGGTATTCAGGCTGGCCAGCCGGCCGCCGGCTTCTTCCAGGATGACCGCGCCGGCAGCGTAATCCCACAGCCGCTGACCGCCATGCAGGTAGAGGTCGTAACGGCCTGCTGCCAGAAAGCACCAGTCCAGCGTGCTGGAACCCATGCTGCGCTGGCTGCCGAACGGTGCCACGCTGCTCATGCGTGCCGCCAGTTTGCCGGAGCGCAGGTATTTCACTTCCACCGCAGCAATGGCATCGCCCATGCTGTTGCGGGTGGTTTTCAAGGGCAGGCGACGACCGTTGAGCCAGGCCCCCTGGCCGCGGCGGGCATAGAACATTTCGTCGGACACCGGGTTGTAGATCACCCCCAGCTCGCTGACGCCGCGCACCACCAGTGCAACGGAAATGGCAAAGTAGGGCAGGCCGTTGACGAAGTTGGTGGTGCCGTCGATGGGGTCCACCACCCACAAGCCGTCAGGGTTGTCCTGCCACAGCGCATCCTGCTCTTCGCGCGTCATTTCCTCACCCAGCACCGGGTGCGGCAACACGCGCGGCAGCAGTTCGCCCAGCGCCTGCTGGCAGGCCATGTCGGCTTCGGTAAACAGCGAGCCGTCGTCCTTGCGCGTTTTACCCACGCGCAAAAAGCGCGGCATCACCTCCTGGCGTGCCACGTCACGGACAACCTGCATCACCTGTTCAACCACCTGCATTATGTTCTCCTGGGTCCCGCTGTTATCGGTCAGCCGGTGCGGGCAAGGTAGGGTAAGCTTGGCTCACTCTGGAAGAATAGTTGCAAATCCGGCATGCCATGCCCCCATTCAATGGTGGTGCTCATCAGGAATGCGGACGCGTCATGCGTCGTCAGGGCCGGGCCTGGCGGGAAAAGCTGTCAGAATAGCCACTTGCCAAAGACGAGTTGTTGCAACTGCAGCAAACAAAGCAAAATACCGTTATCACCACGGACTTTCAATACGCCATGCCAAGGTTTTTTATCGAAACAGCCCTGGCGGCAGGCCAAACCCTGTCGCTGCCCGATGCCGTTGTCCGTCACATCCAGGTGCTGCGCCTGAAGGAAGGCGACAGCCTGACCCTGTTCAACGGACAGGGCGGGGAATACCAGGCCAGCTTGCTGTCACTGCAAAAGCGCGATGCCAGCTGTGAAATCACCCGTTTTGACGACATCAGCCGCGAATCGCCCATCTGGCTGGGCCTGGCGCAGGCCATTTCCAGTGGCGACCGCATGGAGTTCACCCTGCAAAAAGGGGTGGAAATGGGCGTATCGCTGTTTCAGCCGATTGCCGCCGAACGCTCGGTGGTGAAGCTGTCTGGCGATCGGGCCGACAAGCGGGTGCAGCGCTGGCAGGAAATCGTGCAATCGGCCTGTGAGCAGTGCGGCCGCAATACCTTGCCGCAGGTGCTGCCCATCCTCAGCCTGAATGAATGGCTGCAGCAGCAACAGCAGGCAGATGCGCGCCTGATCCTGTCGCCCCTGGGGACGCAGAAGCTGGCGGATATCGCCAGCGCACCCAAGCGGGCCTGGCTGATGGCCGGGCCGGAAGGTGGTTATTCCGCCCACGAGGAAAGTGCCGCGCTGGATGCCGGCTGGACCCCGCTGAAACTGGGCCCGCGCATCCTGCGTACCGAAACCGCTGCGCTGGCGGCGGTGGCGGCGGTGCAGGCGGTGTGGGGGGATTACTGTATCTAGAGCTTGGTTGGTAGCGCCATTCCCATCGTGTTTGGAAATATGGCGAACCGCTTCGCGGTGATGTTTTTCATGGTGGGGCTGCAACAAGAGTGGTCGTCATTACGCTCACGATGCATGACATTCCCCGTGGCGCGCGCCGTCGGAGCTGCGTTGGGCAAGGTTTTAAGCCGCTGCATGTTTGAGCCATTCGACGTTAGCGAATGGCGAGTTCGGCGGCGCCTTGCCCGGCGCAGATACGGCGGAAATACGCGCAACCCGGGGTCGCCTAGGGGTGCAGGGGAGCTGGCGACGCAGCTCCCCTGCCTGCATGGCGGGCAGCACCGCCATGTAAACATCACCGCGCAGCGGACAACCGTCGTTTAGAGGCCAGACCCAGAACATACCCGGCGTTGCAGCCAACAAAAAGCCCGGCTAGGCCGGGCTGGTGTCAGGTATCCACATACCGGCCATCTCAAGCCGTGGTGGCGATTTCCTGCTGCCGGTAAATCAGCGCACCGGCCAGCAGCAACTCATGTTCGCTCAGGGAAAACTGACCGGGCGGCGCGGCGCGTTCGAACAGGAAGCGGCGGCCTTCGTATTCCACCCAGGCGCTGATGGTCTGGTCGTGAAAACGCCCCAGGATTTCACTGGAGTGCGTCACCGCATTCACATCCGGCACCACAATGCCCACCGGCAGCGGCACTTCCTCGGCCACTTCCCAGTTTTCCCGCGCCGGCAGCTGCGGGCTGTTGCGGGTGGCTAGTTGCAGCCACAGGCGGTAAGCCCACAAGGGCAGCATCACGCGGTGTACCCGTTTGTCGTCGGTGATGATGCAGGCAATGGGAAAGCGATGATGGCACGCCGGGCAGGTGCCTTTGGCGGCCAGAAACAGCTTGTCCTGCTGCAGGCTGGCCAGTCCGGACATGTGTTCGCACCCTACCATGGCATGGCAATGCGGGCAGTGCTTGCCAAAGCGGCGCACCCGGTTGCCATTGGAAAAGGTGACGGGGAGATAACTGGAAATCGTGTTCTGTCTTGCCATTGACTACCTGTCCACTACAACGCCAAGCATGGCGCGATGCTATGCAGTATACCCTGTCCACCGGGATGGGGGCATCGGGAAGCCGGCTTCAGTCGGCCCGTATCTGGCAGCCCAGTGTATGGCTGCTGCCTGGTTCCAGCGTGTAGCTGTCCTCACCCGCATTGGCTGCCTCGATGCAGACAAAGTCATGCCAGCCCTCGTCCGGCAGGTCGGCCAGCCGTGCCGCCTTGTCCTGCCAGGGGTTCCACAACACCACGCTGCCAGAACCGCTGCGGCTGATGCGCAGGCGGCGCTGCCATTGCGGGTCGTGCAGGATGACATCGGCCTCGCTGTAGACAATGGCATCGAACTCGCCATTCAGCTGTAGCGGGCTTGATGGCAAGCGACTGTAGCGAGCGGCTACCTTGTCTTCGAAAACGGCTTCTTCCACCCCTGTCAGCTGAATGCGGCTGCTGTCGCTGACCGCGAGATAACTGTGCAGCGCTGTGCTCACCGTGTGTGGCTGCTGGCTGTGATTATGGGTGTGCAGCTGCATGGCAATGTGGTCGGACAGGGTGTATTCCAGCTCAACATCCAGCCCTTGCCAGTGCGGGCCTTGCAGTTTCACGTGAAACGCATCGCCATCCTGCTCCACTGACAGCAGCTGCCAGTCTTGCTGCCGCGCCACACCATGGGCCGGAGCGGCAGTGTCGGTCGGGTGCGAGCCAAACCAGGGCCAGCAAACCGGCACGCCACCACGAATGGCCTTGCCCTGTTGCAGCATGGCTTGTGGCGACATGTACAGCCAGGGTTGTTGCCCATAGGGCTGGAAGGAAAGCAATTGCCCACCCAGCAAGGACAGGGTGGCGGAGAAACTGCCGCCATCCAGTTGCAGCAGGGTGAGTGCATTGCCAAGCGGAATCAGCTGGGCGGCGGGAGGCAGGGAAATGGACATTCGGATGTCTCGCTGGCGGGAAATGGATAAATCATAACTCAAGGCGGCCGTGACAACTGCCTGGCGGGTGATGGGCAGAGCGGCCATGGCTGTTGTACTTTGGCTGAACTCTGCGCTGGATCAGCCACAACCGCCGCAGTCCGGTCTAGAATGCCTCATCTTAACGTTTGCATGGAATACAAGGTGTCTGCCACAGCTCAACCGCGCTATTTGCGTATCAAGGAATACATTCTGGAAGGCATCCGCAAGAAGGAGTTCCTGCCAGGCTGCAAGATTCCGCCCGAGCTGGAACTGGCCAGCCAGTTTTCCGTGTCGCGCATGACCGTCAACAAGGCGGTGCGCGACCTGGCCGAGGCCGGCATCCTGCTGCGCTTTGCCGGGGACGGTACTTATGTGGCCGAGCGCAAGGCTGAATCGCCGCTGCTGGACATCAACAATATCGCCGCCGAAGTGGCGGCGCGCGGCCATACCCACAGCGCCGACGTGCACCAGCTGGAAACCATTGCCGCAGGCGAGGAAATCGCCCTGCAACTGGGGGTGAAGGTGGGCACGCCGATTTATCACTCCATTCTGGTGCATCGCGAAGACGGCCTGCCCATTCAGCTGGAAGACCGCTATGTGAACCCGGCCTGGGCACCGGATTACATCCTGCAGGATTTCACCCGCCGCACGCCCAATGAATACCTGATGGAAACCTGCCCGCTGACCGATATCGAGCACAGCGTGGAAGCCATTTTGCCGGATGCTCGCGAGCTGGCCATGCTGGATATCGCCGCTGGTGAGCCCTGCCTGCTGGTATTGCGCCGCACCTGGTCGTACAAGAATCTGGTGACTTTTGCCCGGCTGGTGCATCCGGGCGGACGTTACAAGCTGCGCTCGCAAAGCCGGGTGAAGAAATAAGGCTGGCTGCGTGCATCAGTACGGCACTGCACATCAGTTGTGATTCTGTCATCGCGACAGGTTATGCTAGCGGATTATTTCACTGCTTCTTCCTTTTAACCCGCCCACATCATCAATCACATCATGGACACACTGCTTTTGCTCAAGGCAGCCATTCTCGGCATTGTCGAGGGGCTGACCGAATTCCTGCCCATTTCCTCCACCGGCCACCTGATCCTGGCTGGCGAGTTGCTCAAGTTCAATGACGAGCGCGGCAAGCTGTTTGAAATCGTCATCCAGTCCGGTGCCATCCTGGCGGTGATCTGGGAATACCGCGCGCGCATCGCCGCCGTGGTCGGTGGTGCACGTCATGATGCGGCAGCCCGTCGCCTCATCCTCAACCTGGCCATCGCCTTCTGCCCGGCCGCGGCACTGGGCTTTCTGTTCAGCAAGGCCATCAAGGCCCACCTGTTCAACGCGCCGGTGGTGGCCAGCATGTTCATCATCGGTGCGCTGGTCATCATGTGGGCCGAGCGCCGCCAGCACAGCATCCGGGTGCAGACGGTAGAGGAAATGAGCCCGCTGGATGCGCTCAAGGTGGGCTGCGCCCAGGCCTTTGCGCTGGTGCCGGGTACTTCGCGTTCCGGTGCCACCATCATCGGCGGCATGCTGTTTGGTCTGTCGCGCAAGGCGGCCACCGAGTTTTCCTTCTTCCTGGCCATTCCCACGCTGATCATCGCCTCGCTGTATTCGCTGTATAAAGACCGCGCGCTGCTGGCAGCGGACGATCTGGGCATCTGGGCGGTGGGCCTGCTGTTTTCCTTTGTCTCGGCCTTCTTCTGCGTGCGCTGGCTGCTGCGCTTCATTTCCAGCCACAGCTTCATGGTGTTTGCCTGGTACCGCATCGTGTTCGGCATCATCGTATTGCTGACCTGGCAGTACGGCTGGGTGAACTGGGTGGATAGCTGAAAGTCGTCAGTAAACAATTGACTATACAAATACTGTTGGATTTTTGATGCACAAAGGGAGCCGTTGGCTCCCTTTTTTATTTGCACAAATAATTGATAAATAAAGACTTTTGTGCAAATACATATTGTATGCAATGTTGGATCGTGGTTGACAAGCATCAATGCAGGGTTTATTTGTATATACAAATCAGGAGCAAACATGAGCAAGCCTATCAACCGCACCCGCAGCCTGTGGCTCAATGCCCGGCTGGCCACCATGGATACGCAGCACCCCGCGCCCTACGGCGCGCTGCACGACCACGTGCTGGTGGTGGAGCTGGGTCGTATTGCCGCTATCCTGCCGCAAGGCCAGCTGAACCCGGCCAGTTTTGATGGCGAGGTGGTGGACGTGGCCGGCCGCTGGATCACCCCCGGCTTTATCGACTGCCACACCCATCTGGTGTACGGCGGCAACCGGGCGGCGGAATGGGAACAGCGTTTGCTGGGCGTGCCGTATCAGCAGATTGCCGCGCAAGGCGGTGGCATTGTCTCCACCGTGCGCGCCACCCGTGCACTGAGCCAGGCGCAACTGGCCGCTGCCAGCCTGCCGCGCTTGCAGGCGCTGATGGCCGAGGGCGTCACCACGCTGGAATCCAAGTCCGGCTATGGCCTGAACCTGGAAGACGAAATCAAGCAATTGCGGGTAGCCCGCCAGCTGGCAGACCGCCAGCCGGTGGAGATTGCCCCCACCTTGCTGTCCGCCCATGCCTTGCCGCCGGAATTTGCCGGTGACGCCGATGGCTATATCCAGCACGTCTGCCAAGACATTCTGCCCACCGTGGCAGAACAAGGCCTGGCCGAAGCGGTGGATGTGTTCTGCGAAAGCGTGGGCTTTTCCCCGGCGCAAACCCGCCGCGTGTTTGAAGCCGCGCAACAACACGGCCTGCGGGTGAAGGGCCATGTCGAGCAGCTGTCCAATCTGCAGGGTGCTGCGCTGGTGGCCGAATTCGGCGGCCTGTCGGCCGACCATATCGAATACCTGGACGCTGCCGGTGTGGAGGCCATGCGTGCGGCAGGCACGGTAGCGGTATTGTTGCCCGGCGCATTTTACTTCCTGCGCGAAACGCAAAAGCCGCCAGTCGAACTGCTGCGTGCGGCCGGTGTGCCGATGGCGGTGTCCACCGATCTGAACCCCGGCACCAGCCCGTTTGCCTCCATCCGGCTGGCGATGAACCAGGCCTGCGTGCTGTTCGGCCTGTCGCCGGAAGAAGCACTGGCCGGTACTACCCGCCATGCCGCCCAGGCACTGGGCCGTGGCCACAGCCACGGCAAGCTGGCGCTGGATCATGTCGCCGACCTGCTGCTGTGGGATATCGAACACCCTGCCGAAATCGTCTACGGACTCGGCGTCAACCCGCTGGCCGAACGGGTATTCCGTGGCCAGCGTCCGGGCAAGGAAACAACACAATGACTCCAGACATGAAGCTGTGGACCGGCCGTGTGGACGCCGGTGAAGGCGAACTGGCGCGCCGCTGGCACCAGCTGGCCACGCCGTTTGCACCCGGCCTGCCGGCAGGCATCGGCATTGCCGGTTTTGCCTGCGACGAAGGCGTGCGCCGCAATCAGGGCCGTGTCGGCGCAGCGGCAGCCCCCGCTGTCATCCGCAAGGCGCTGGCCAATCTGGCCTGGCATCAGGCCTATCCGCTGTGCGATATGGGCGATGTGGCCTGTAGCGATGGCGATCTGGATGCCGCCCACCTGCGGCTGGCTGCGGCGGTGGAGCAACTGGCGCGTGCCGGGCACTTTCCGCTGGTGCTGGGTGGTGGCCACGAAACCGCCTACGGCACCTGGCGCGGCCTTGCCGCAGCGCATCCGGAGAAGGTAATCGGCATCATCAATTTCGACGCCCACTTCGACATCCGCGAGGCAGCCGAGGCCACTTCCGGCACGCCGTTTGCGCAGATTGCCGCTGACTGTGCCACGACTGGCCGTCCCTTCCATTACCTGTGCCTGGGCGTGGCCGAGCCCTCCAACACCCAGGCGCTGTTTGCCCGTGCCGGGCAGCTGGGCGTGCAGTGGCTGCTGGACAGCGCACTGAACCAGGCGGGCCTCCCCAATGCCCAGCGTACGGTGCAGGACTTCATCGACCAGGTGGACATGGTTTATCTCACCATCGATCTGGATGTCCTGCCCGCCAGCGTGATGCCCGCCGTATCCGCCCCTGCCGCCATGGGAGTGGAGCTGCCGGTGGTGGAAGCACTGGTCACCGCCATTGCCGCCAGCGGCAAGCTGGCCGGGGCAGACCTGGTGGAGCTGAACCCGCAATTCGATATCGACAGCCACGGCGCGAAGACGGCGGCCCGGCTGGCGTGGAGTATCACCCGTCATCTGGCCACAGGTTCTTTCTGAGCCACGCCACACCGAATTCAGGGCAGTTGCCCGACAACATGGCAGTACCTAGGAGACAGCAATGAGCGCAGCACAACAAGACAGCCGTTTCGACCCGACCCGTGTGATCCGCGCCCCGCGCGGCACCGAACTTTCCTGCAAAAGCTGGCTGACCGAAGCCGTCTACCGCATGATCCAGAACAATCTGGACCCGGAAGTGGCCGAGCATCCGCAAAGCCTGGTGGTATATGGCGGCATCGGCCGCGCCGCCCGCAACTGGGAATGTTTCGACACCATCCTGGACGTGCTCAAGCGTCTGGAAGACGACCAGACCCTGCTGATCCAGTCCGGCAAGCCGGTGGGCGTGTTCAACACCCACGCCGATGCGCCGCGCGTGCTGATTGCCAACTCCAACCTGGTACCGCACTGGGCCAACTGGGAACACTTCAACGAGCTGGATAAGAAGGGCCTGATGATGTACGGCCAGATGACCGCGGGTTCCTGGATCTACATCGGCTCGCAAGGCATCGTGCAGGGGACTTACGAAACCTTCTTTGCCGTGGCCAACCAGCACTTTGACGGCAAGCCGCAAGGCCGCTGGATCCTGACCGGTGGTCTGGGTGGCATGGGTGGTGCGCAGCCGCTGGCCGCCACCATGGCCGGCTTCAGCATGATTGCCGTCGAGTGTGATGAAACCCGCATCGACTTCCGCCTGAAAACCCGTTACGTGGACCGCAAGGCCACATCGCTTGACGAGGCGCTGGCCATCATCGAAGACGCCAAGCAAAGCGGCAAGGCGGTGTCCGTCGGCCTGCTGGGCAATGCCGCCGACGTGTTCACCGAGCTGGTGAACCGTGGCATCACCCCGGACGTGGTGACCGACCAGACCTCCGCTCACGACCCGGTACACGGCTATCTGCCGCAAGGCTGGACGGTGGAACAATGGCGCGCCAAGCAAAAGACCGACGCCGCTGAAATCACCGCTGCCGCCAAGAAGTCCATGGCCGTGCAAGTGCGCGCCATGCTGACCCTGCAACAGCGCGGTGCCGCCACGCTGGACTACGGTAACAACATCCGCCAGATGGCGCTGGAAGAGGGCGTAGAGAATGCCTTCGACTTCCCCGGTTTTGTCCCGGCCTATGTGCGCCCGCTGTTCTGCGAAGGCATCGGCCCCTTCCGCTGGGTGGCGCTGTCCGGCGACCCGGAAGACATCTACAAGACCGATGCCAAGGTGAAGGAACTGATTCCGGATGACCCGCACCTGCACAACTGGCTGGACATGGCGCGTGAGCGCATCAGCTTCCAGGGCTTGCCGGCACGTATCTGCTGGGTGGGCCTGAAAGACCGCGCCCGTCTGGGTGCAGCTTTCAACGAAATGGTGAAGAATGGCGAACTCAAGGCGCCGATCGTGATTGGCCGCGACCATCTGGACTCCGGCTCGGTGGCTTCGCCCAACCGCGAAACCGAATCCATGCTGGATGGTTCGGATGCCGTGTCCGACTGGCCGCTGCTCAACGCCCTGCTGAATACCGCTGGCGGTGCCACCTGGGTGTCCTTGCACCACGGTGGTGGCGTGGGCATGGGCTTCTCGCAGCACTCCGGTGTGGTGATTGTGTGTGATGGTACCGACGAAGCCGCCAAGCGCGTGGGCCGTGTACTGCGTAACGACCCGGGTACCGGTGTAATGCGTCATGCCGATGCCGGTTACGACATCGCCAAAAACTGCGCGCGCGAGCAGGGCCTGGACCTGCCGATGCTGAAATAAGCCGGGTAGAGCATGCCCGATCCAGCGTTGCGCCGCCTTGACGTACGCCATGTACTGTCTGCGTCGGCGCGCCTTGACTCGGCCATTCTCTGTGCAGGCATCACGCTATTTAGTGCCATCACCCTGCCTGCTTAGGCAGGGCAGGCGCTACAACAAGAACATGGCTGGCCGCGCCTGCGGGCGTGAGGCCAGCTGACAATCAATAGAGACTGAAACCATGAGCATTCTCAATATCGTACCGGGCCAACTGACACTGGCCGACCTGCGCCGCGTTTCACGTGAAACCGGCCTCAAGTTGCAACTGGACCCGTCCTGCCACGCCGGCATCGACGCTTCCGCCGCCACCGTGGCACGCGTGCTGTCCGAAGGCCGCACCGCCTACGGCATCAACACCGGCTTTGGCCTGCTGGCCAATACCCGCATTGCACCGGACGAGCTGGAACTGCTGCAACGTTCCATCGTGCTGTCGCACGCTGCCGGTATTGGCGCGCCGATGGACGATTCCACCGTGCGTCTGGTGATGGCACTGAAAATCAACTCGCTGGCACGTGGTTTCTCCGGCATCCGCCGTCAGGTGATCGAAGCGCTGGTCACGCTGTTCAACCACGGCATCTACCCGGTGATTCCGCAAAAGGGTTCGGTGGGCGCGTCCGGCGACCTGGCCCCGCTGTCGCACATGAGCGCAGTGCTGATCGGCGAGGGCGAAGCCTTCGTCAACGGCCAGCGCGTACATGGCCGTGAAGCCATGCAGGCGGCCGGTCTGGAACCCATCACCCTGGCCCCGAAAGAGGGCCTCGCCCTGCTCAACGGCACGCAAGCGTCCACCGCCTTTGCGCTGGAAGGCCTGTTTGCCGCGGAAGACCTGTTTGCCTCTGCCGTGGTGGCGGGCTCCATGTCGGTGGAAGCCGCGCAGGGCAGCCGCACCCCGTTTGATGCCCGTATCCACGCTGTGCGCGGCCATGCCGGCCAGATCGACGCCGCCAGCGCCTACCGCGCGCTGCTGGAACACAGCGAAATCGAACACTCGCACGAAAACTGCGGCAAGGTGCAGGACCCGTACAGCCTGCGCTGCCAGCCGCAGGTGATGGGTGCCTGCCTGACGCAGATCCGCCACTCCGCCAGCGTGCTGCAAGTGGAAGCCAACTCGGTATCGGACAACCCGCTGGTGTTTGCCGACGACAACGACATCCTGTCTGGCGGCAACTTCCACGCCGAGCCGGTGGCCTTTGCCGCCGACAATCTGGCGCTGGCGCTGGCGGAAATCGGCTCGCTGTCCGAGCGCCGCATGGCACTGTTGATCGACAGCAACCTGTCCAAGCTGCCGCCCTTCCTGGTGAAAAACGGCGGGGTGAACTCCGGCTTCATGATTGCCCAGGTCACCGGCGCGGCACTGGCTTCGGAAAACAAATCGCTGGCGCACCCGGCCTCGGTGGACAGCCTGCCGACTTCAGCCAACCAGGAAGACCATGTGTCGATGGCCACCTTTGCCGGTCGCCGTCTGCGCGACATGGCCGGTAACACTGCCGGCATTCTGGCGGTGGAGCTGCTGGCCGCCTGCCAGGGTGTGGACTTCCGCGCCCCGCACAAGGCCAGCGCCAAGCTGGAAGAAGCCAAGGCCGAACTGCGTGCGCAAGTGCCGTTCTACGACAAGGACCGCTACTTCGCACCGGATATCGAGAAGGCCGCTGCGCTGGTGGCCAGCGGCAGTTACAACCGCTTTGTCGCGGCTGGCTTGCTGCCCTCTTTGTAAGCACGGCTAGTCATCAGGAGCTTGGCCCGGCACCGTCACGGTGACCGGGCTTTTTTGCGTGGAATGGCGGGACGCGATGTCAGAGCAGGCAGTAGCCCAGCACGCCTGCCAGCAGCAGGGCGGGCAGGGAATACAGATGAAAACGCAGCCAGATGCCGCGCTCGCCCGCCATGCGCAGGGCAATCAGGTTGGCCAGCGAACCCAGTACGCAGCCAAAGCCACCGGCATTCACCGCATAAGCCAGCACCTTGTAGGCGCTGCTGTATTTCACCAGCAGGATGGTGGCAGGCACATTGCTGATCAGCTGCGAACCCAGCAGGGCGGTCAGGTACAGGCCGCCGCTACTCAGCCCGGCCACGGCATCGGTCCAGTGGCGTACCAGCGGTAGCCCGGTCAGCAGGCGGATATCGACAAACATCAGCATGAACACGGCAATCAGGCTCCAGTCCACCGCCAGCAGCAGGGCCGGGCGCAACAGGGCCATGCCGGCCAGCACCGCAGCCAGACCCCACAGCGCATGACCGGATTCCAGCGCCACGATAAAGCCGATGTACAACAAGGCGCAGCTCCACAACAGACCGGGCTGATAGCCGCTGGCGTCGTCGTGCAGTTCGGCATGAATGCGCTGGCCGGGAAACGCCAGTGCGGTGGCCAGCAGCAGCAGTGCCATGCTGCCCAGTGCCAGCGGGGCCATCTGCCAGGTAAACGCAGCAAAGGACTGGCCGGACAGCTGCCACAGCAAGATGTTCTGCGGGTTGCCGATCGGGGTGAGCAGCGAACCGGCATTCACCGCCAGCGCTTCGAATATCACCAGCCGGCCAATGGGCAGGCCGGCAATGCCACGCAGGCTGAGGGTGAGCGGCACCACGATGAACAGCGCCACATCATTGGTGAGCACGGTGGACAGCAGGGCGGACATGCCCACCAGAAACAGCGCCAGCGATCTTTCCCGCGTCAGCCGGTTGATGATGAGGCGACCCAGATGACTCAGATAACCGCTTGCTTCCACGCCCTTGGTCAGCAACAGCAGGCCGGACAGGGTGGTGATGGTGGGCCAGTCTATCCAGTGGACAAACTGGCTGGCCGCCGCGGGCTGTGGCAGCCATAGCAGCAGCATCAGCAACAGCAGCACATGCAGCAGCCGGTCGTGCAAGAACGGAGCGAGCAAGGCGGCCAGACGAGAGGGGGAGGTGTGTGCAGACATGGCGGCAGCTTACGGGAAGGCTGCCGCCGTCATCAAGCTGCGTGCACGGCGGCGTCAGTCCTCGGTGCGCAAATCGTCACGCTTGATGGCCATGCCCATGGCCACGATCCACGGCAGCAACAGCCAGCCGCCCAGCACATTGATGAGAACCACTTTTTGCAGACGGGGGCTTTTCACCAGCCAGCCGGTGATGCTGGGAATCAGATAAGCCGGAATCATCACCAGCGCGTCGCCCATCCACATGGCGGTGGTGACGAACAGCGGCTGATTGTTGAAGGTGCCATACAGCCACAGCAGCACGGCCAGCGCCAGCACGATGATGAACAGGCCTTTGAGCAGATCGACGATTTTCATGACAGACAAACAGGGGTGATCAGGTAAGCGGCTAGGGTAATCACGCCTTTGCCGCCTTGGCAAACCCCACGGACAAACCTGCTGCAATAAACGCCAGACCGGCACTGATATTCAGCCCGGCAATCAGGCGGGGCCGGGCGGCTATCCAGCGCGCCAGATGGCTGGCACTGATGCCCATCAGGCCAAAACCCAATGTTGTCAGCAAGGCAAACCAGCCGCCCAGCAACATCATCTGCCCGGCCACACTGCCCTGACCGGTGCTGATGAATTGCGGCACGAAGGCCATGATGAAGATGCCCACCTTGGGGTTGAGGCTGCCGGACAGAAAGCCGCTGCGGAACACCTGCCACAGCGGCAAGGGGTCGATACGGGAAAAACGCACCAGGGTGCGGTGGCGGATGGCCTGCCAGCCGAGGTAGACCAGATAGCAGCCACCAGCCAGTTTCACCAGCAGGAAGGCAGTGGCCGAGGCCTGCAACAGTGCGGTCAGCCCCAGCGATGCCGCGGTGACATGCACGAAGATGGCACAGCCGGAGGCGAGCGCCGACATGGCCGCTGCCCGCTTGCCCTGCGACAGGCCACGGGCAATGGCCAGCAGATTGTCCGGGCCCGGTGCCGCCACCAGGGCCAGGCAGGTGAGGGTATACAGCAAAAACGTGTGCGACATGGTTGGCACCTTGCTGGGCACAAAACGCCTATTAAAGCGACAATACCCAGCAAAAACAACTATTTGTGCATTGTTTTCCGCCTAATGGCCCTGACGCCCGCCCAACTGGCTGATCAGCACGCTGGCCACAATCAGTGCGGCACCGCTGATGGCCATCAAGCCCAGCTGTTCGCCGGCCAGTGCGCCAAGCAGGCCCGCCCATACCGGCTCCATCGCATAAATCACGGTGGCCCGTGTGGCGGGGACGGTTTTTTGCGCCCAGTTCATGGCGATCTGGATGACGGCGGTGGCCAGGCCCATGCCCAGCAGGCTGACAAGCAATACCGGATGCGGCTGTGGCGCGGCTTCGCCACTCAGTTGCCAGCCCAGTGCGGCCAGCAAGGACACGGTCAGCAATTGCACCACCGCCACCCGGCGCGGGTGACACTGGCCGGCAAAGCGGCCCACCAGGCTGATTTCCAGCGCAATCATGGCGGCCCCGGCCACAGTCAGCCATTCGCCTGCGCCGAAATTGAATTGCAGGCCACGCGGGTCGGACAACAGCACCAGCCCGCCAAAGGCCACGATGATGCCCAGCCAGGCCGCCAGCCGTGGCCGGTGGCGGAACAGCAGCAGCTGGAACAAGGGCACCAGTGGTACATACAGGCCGGTGAGAAAGGCTGACTTGCTGCTGGGAATCAGCTGCAAACCCAGCGTCTGCAGGCTGTAGCTGCCAAACAGCACGCTGCCTACCAGTGCGCCGGTCAGCAGCTCGCGCCGGGTCAGGCCGTGTAGCTCGCGCCAGCTCAGTAGCAGGGCAATCAGGCCGGCCACGCCAAAGCGCAGGCTGACAAAGCTGAAGGGGCCAGCCCATTGCAGCGCGTGCTGCACCACCAGAAAGGTAAAGCCCCAGATCATGGTGACGCCGATCAGCACCAGGTCTGGCAGGCGGGATGGGCCGGGTGGCAGGCCGGCGGTGGCGGTCAGCGATGTCATGGACGTGCTCTCGTTGCGGGTGGGGAGTCTGTGAAATATAATGCACAAATCACCATTTGGGCAATATATTGCACATGGCCATGAGCAAGGAAGCAAACGGTTCGCTGCAAGTCATGCAAAACGTGGCAGACAATCTGCGTCTGGCACGCCTGCAGCAAGGCTACAGTCAGGAAGTGCTGGCCACGCGGGCGGGCATCAGCCGCCGCATGCTGGTGAATATCGAGGCCGGGGAAAGCAATGCCAGCATTGCGACGGTGGACAAGCTGGCCTCGGCACTGGGGCTGAGTTTTGTCGACGTGGTGCGCCCGCCGTCGTCAAGCGACAAGGCCCGGGCCTTGCCGCTGCGCATCTGGCAGGGCGAGCAGGCCGACAGCCATGCCAGCCTGCTGGAGTCGGTGGTCAAACCCGGTGTGACACTGGAGCTGTGGCGTTGGCAGCTGGCGGCCGGTGACAGCTATCACGCCGAAGCCGATGCGCCCGGCTGCCACGAAGTGCTGTATGTGCTGCAAGGCAGCCTGCAAGTACAACTGGCGCAGCAAAGCCACACGCTGCAAACCGGTCAGTCACTGACTTTTGCCTCGGACCAGGTGTACAGCTATCACAACCGCGACGCGGTGGCATGCGCCTTTACCAAGAACATCCTGATGTATCCACACGGCACGCAGTCGGCGGAATAACAAAAAACGGCCCCGCAGGGCCGTTTTTCATTGTCATGCGCGACCTTATTTGCTGATGGACTTGCCGTAGGTTTCGGCGGCCGTGCGCATTTTCGGCAGCAGGGTCTTTTCGGCGGCAGTCAGCATGTTCTTCATGATGTTGTCGATCACCACCGGCTGTTGCTTCATCAGCTTCTGGCCGGCCGGGGTCTTGTAGAAGGCCACGATCTGCTGCATTTCCGCGGCAGAGAACTGCGCGCTGTAGCTCTTGACCACTTCCTGCTCGAACTGCTTTTTCACAGCGGCAGAGTTGAAATAGTCAGCGGCAGTCTTGTGCACGCCATCAGCATAGGTCTTGAAGCCGTCCTGGGCCTTCTTTTGCTGTTCCGGGCTCAGGTTGACCTTGTTCTTCACCAGATATTCCTGCAGCAGCGGGCCGGCAGAAGCGGTGGTGCGGTTGGCCAGATCATTCGGCATATTGTTCAGGCCGATCACCTGGGCCAGTTCCTTGGCGGCGGCATCCTGTGCGGCATCGGCATGGGCCAGCATCGGCAGGGTCAGTGCAAGGGCGGCAATGGCGGTCTTGATCGGGCTAGCAGCAAACATGGGACATCCTTTTCGGCAATGGCATCTGGGACACAAGGCTGGCAGTGTGACACCGCCAGAGAGTGTGGTCAAAGCTGCTTTGAGGATGTTCGGTCAATGACAGTTCCCGGTCCGGCCTCAGGCCGCCAGGCTGCCCTGGGCGCGGGCACGCTCCAGCAAGGGCGGCAGCAGGGCCAGTCCTTCCTCCCATTGCTGATGGCCGGAGGCCACATTGATATGCCCGGCTTGCCGCAGCCAGGTAAGCGGGCTTTGCCAGTAACCTGCCATGCGTGCGGCGCGGGCAGACTTGCAGAACGGGTCGTTGTCGCTGGCCACCACGCGGCTGACAAAGGGCAGTGGCTGGCGCGGCAACGGGGCAAACGGCATCAGTTCGCGCGGCACGAAGGGTCTTTCCACATCGGCCGGGGCCACCAGCAATGCACCGGCAATCCGTCCCGGCTGCAAGCGGGCATAGTGCGCCACGGTAATGCAGCCCAGGCTGTGGGCAATCACGATGGCCGGGCGGCGTGCCTGCGACAGGGCGTTGTCCAGTCCGGTCAGCCAGCTGTCCAGGTCCGGCTGTTCCCAGTTGTCGTTTTGCACGCGGATGGCGTTGAGGCGCTGTTCCCAGTGGCTTTGCCAGTGATCGGCCGCGCTGCCCCTCCAGCCTGGCTGGATGATGAAATCGAAGTCGTCGGCAATGGTGGTCATGACAGGTTCCCGGAAACAGATGCAGCCACTATAAGTCAGAATCTATAGCCTAAAAAGTGATAAATAATTGTTTTTATATTTCATTTGGTAATTTGATGCGCATGAAAGTGTCGTGGTTTATTAGACTGATTTTGAATAACAGAATAAGAAACAATCATTTCTAGTGCTAAGCAAATCCTGATTACAGTGTGCCCATCAAACGACGCACATCGCCTCAGGAGCCACTCATGACTATCCGCACCAATCTGAAAGCGCTGGCAGCCGTGCTGCTGCTGGCTGTGACACCGCTGAAGGCAGCCGAACTGCTGAATGTGTCCTACGACCCCACCCGCGAGCTGTATCAGGATGTGAACAAGGCCTTTGCCGAGCAATGGAAGAAAAAGACCGGCGAAGAGCTCACCATCAAGCAGTCGCATGGCGGTTCGGGCAAGCAGTCGCTGTCCATCCAGCATGGTCTGGCTGCCGACGTGGCCACCCTAGCCCTGGCTTACGATATTGATGTGCTGGCCGATGAAGGCTTGCTGCCGAAAAACTGGCAAACCCGCCTGCCGGACAACAGCTCGCCCTACACCTCCACCATCGTGTTCCTGGTGAAGAAGGGCAACCCGAAGAACATCAAGGACTGGAATGACCTGGTGCGCAATGACGTGCAGGTGATCACGCCGAACCCGAAAACCTCCGGTGGCGCACGCTGGAACTATCTGGCGGCCTGGGGTTATGCGCTGAAGAAGAACGGTGGCAACGAAGCCAAGGCCCGTGCCTATGTGGCCGAGCTGTACAAGCACGTACCGGTACTGGATTCCGGCGCACGTGGTGCCACGCTCACCTTCACCCAGCGCGGTCTGGGCGATGTATTGCTGGCCTGGGAAAACGAAGCCGTGCTGGCGGTAAAGGAAATGGGCCCGGACAAGTTTGACATCGTCACCCCGTCCATCTCCATTTTGGCCGAGCCGCCAGTGGCCGTGGTGGACAAGGTGGTGGACAAGAAAGGCACCCGCAAGCAGGCCGAGGCCTATCTGAAGTTCCTGTACACCCCGGAAGGCCAGACCATTGCAGCAGAAAACTACTACCGCCCGCGTGACCCCAAGATTGCGGCCAAATACGCCAGCCAGTTCCCCAAGGTGAAGCTGTTCACCCTCAAGGACGTGTTTGGCGACTGGCGCAGCGCGCAGAAAAAACACTTTGCCGATGGCGGCGTGTTTGACCAGATCTACAGCAAGAACTGATTTTCTCCAGCAAGGATGAACCATGACAGGCCGCACGATGCGGCCTGTCTGATTTTGATTGCCTCACTCGCTTTCTGAAAGAAAAGCGAGGCACCCTTACAGGGTAAGGGCGGGGGGATAGGGAATAGATGGAAAGGCTGCGGAATCAGTCACTTCATCGAAAGGCCCGGCTTTGCCGGGTCCAGTAGGTTCGACACGAATCACTGTGTCAGCAGTCTGACAGGCCGCACGATGCGGCCTGTTTTGCATTCCGTTTCCATTCTGTCTGCATCTGCCGCTTGTCACATGGCTGCGGTAGACTGAGCGACGCTCAATTCATCTGTTTCCCGCCATCCGCATGCAAGTATTTCACAGCCCTCATGGGGCATTGCGTTATCACGACCTGCCCGGCAGCGGCGTGCCGCTGCTGTTTGTGCATGGCCTGGGCTGTGCCGCTTCCAGCGACTTTCCCCGCGTGGCGGCTGATCCTGCGCTGGCCGGGCGCAGGCGTCTGCTGCTGGATTTGCTGGGTGCCGGTTTTTCCGACCGGCCGGACGACTTTGCCTACAGCGTGGCCGCGCATGCCGAAACCGTGGCGGGCCTGATCGATCATCTCGGCCTGCCGCAGCTGGACATCGTCGGCCACAGCATGGGCGGGGCCGTATCCATTAACGCCAGCAGCCTGCGCCCGGACAAGGTGGCGCGGCTGGTGTTGCTGGAGCCGAATCTGGATGCCGGCGGCGGCGTGTTCAGCCGCGCACTGGCGGCCATGAGCGAGCAGGAATTCGTCAGCCGTGGCCAGCGCCGCATGGCGCGGCTGGCCAGCCGTGAAGGCAGCCCGCTATGGGCGGGGTCGCTCTCTGCCAGTCATGCGCCTGCCGTGCACCGTGCGGCGGTATCGCTGGTACAGGGTGGTGACCCCGGCTGGCGCAGCCAGTTATTGGCGCTCTCCATGCCGCGCAGTGTGGTGGTGGGCGAGCGCTCCTTGCCTCAGCCGGGGCTGACCAGTCTTGCGCAAGATGGAGTGAGCGTGCATGTGCTGGCTGATGCCGGCCATGCCATGAGTGAAGACAACCCTGCCGGCCTGGCGGCTTTGCTGGCAGACATTCTGGAGCAAGACCATGTGGCGTGAATGCCGCTGTTACTGCTTGGTCATCTTGCTGGCTCTCGGTCTGGTGCTGCCGGTACGGGCTGCCAGTCTGCCTGCCCCTCAGGAAGTCAGCATTCCACTGCCCGGCGCCGGTCTGTTTGGCAGCACACTGGACATGCCGGCACTGCTGTACCGCCCGGCAGGGGACGGACCGTTTCCGGTGCTGCTGTTTTCCCATGGCCGTGCCGGCAGCACGCAGGAGCGCCATCAACTGAAATACCCCATGGGCCGCAGCCAGATTGCCTACTGGCTGGCCAAGGGCTTCATCATCGTGGCGCCCATCCGGCCGGGCTATGGCAGCACCGGCGGTGGCGACCCGGAATATCACAGCGCCCGCATGCAGGCTCCGGGCCAGTGCAGTGGCCATCCGGATTATCGCCATACCGCCGAGGCAGGCGGTGCGGCAGTGCAGGCTGCCATCCGCTGGATAGCGCAGCAGCCTTGGGGCGCGGGGCAGCCCATCGTACTGGAAGGCCAGTCGGTGGGCGGCCTGCTGACGGTGGCGGTGGGGGCCAGCTCACCGCCTGGCGTGGTGGCCTATATCAACTTTGCCGGTGGTGCCGGTGGCAACCCGGAAAAATCGCCCGGACAAAGCTGCGAGCCACAAGCCCTGACGGCCTTGTATGCCGACTTTGGCCGCCACACCGTATTACCCAATCTGTGGCTGTATGCCGAAAACGACCAGTACTGGGGAGCGGATGAACCCGTCGCCTGGCATCAGGCCTTCGCTGCAGGCGGCAGCCCCACCCGCTTTGTCCATGCGCCTGCGGTGGCAGATGGCGATGGCCATGGCCTGAGCCGTCACCCGGCCGCACTGTGGGCGGCAGCGCTGGATGACTTCTTGCAAAGCCTGCCGGTGCTGGCCGGGCGCATGAATCGCGTCGCTGCAATACCCTGATGTCCGGGTGCTGCCAACGTCGGCAGCAATAAATGAAAAGCCGCCAGTGGATGTTGCACTGGCGGCTTTTTTCATGCGGCAGATGGCCACGTTGGATGATCAGGGATACACGATGCGCAACAGGTTGGTGGCTCCCGGCGTACCGAATGGCACACCGGCGATGATCACCATCGGCTTGCCTTGTTCGGCCAGCCCCAGCTTGGTGGCGCAGAAGGTGGTTTTCACCACCATGTCTTCCAGGTTTTCCGCATCCGGCCCGTTATAGGCCACCACGCCCCATACCAGGGTCAGGCGGCGGGCGGTGCTCAGTCGTGGCGAGATGCCCATGATGGGGGTGTGCGGTCGTTCGCGCGCCAGGCGCAGGCAGGTGGAACCGGAGGTGGTGAAGGCGGCGGATACGGTGACCGGCAGGATGGCGGCCACCTTGCGCACGCAGGCGGCAATGGCATCGGCCTGTTCCGGGGCATCGGCGGCGCTGTAGTCCAGTGCCATCACGCGGCGGTAGTCCGGTGCGCTTTCCACGCGGCGGATCACCCGGTCCATGATCTGTACTGCTTCCACCGGGAAGGAGCCGGCGGCGGTTTCCGCTGACAGCATCACCGCGTCGGCACCTTCATACACGGCGGTGGCCACGTCGTTGGCTTCGGCACGGGTAGGGGTGGGGGCGGTAATCATGGATTCCAGCATCTGGGTTGCCACAATCACCGGACGGCCCAGGTGACGGCACTGATGCACGATGCGGCGCTGTACCACCGGCACGTCTTCCGGCGGCAGCTCCACGCCCAGGTCGCCACGCGCCACCATCACCGCGTCGGCCAGCTCGGCAATCTCGTCCAGCTGGTCCACGGCCGACGGTTTTTCAATCTTCACCACAATGCCCACGCTGCTGCCTATCATCTGGCGCAGTTCGCGTACGTCTTCAGCTGTTTGCACAAAGGACAGCGCAATCCAGTCTGCCCCTTCCTGCAGGGCGAATTCGGCGTCCTTGCGGTCTTTCGGGGTAATGGCCGACAGCGGCAGGATGGTTTGCGGCAGGTTGAACCCCTTGCGGTCGGACAGCTCGCCGCCTACCACCACGGTGGTTTCAATCACCCGGTCCTGTACACGTTCCACGTGAAACGACAGCTTGCCGTCGTTCACCAGGATGTGATGGCCGTGTTCCAGCGCGGCAAAGGCTTCAGGGTGCGGCAGGGTGACCTGGCTGGCATCGCCGTCCACCTGGTCCAGCACAAAGCGGTAGGGCTGGCCCACGCGCACGGTGACCGGCCCTTGCGGGAAGGTGCCAATGCGCAGCTTGGGGCCTTGCAGGTCCACCAGCACGCCAATGGGGCGACCAAGCTCGGTTTCGGCGGCGCGGATGGCAGCCAGCCGGGCACGGTGATCGTCGTGGCTGCCATGACTCATGTTCAGACGGAATACGTTCACCCCGGCGCGGGCCAGCGCCAGGATTTGCTGCGGGGTGCTGGATGCCGGGCCCAGCGTGGCGAGAATCTTGGTATTGCGGAGCATGTACTTGTCCTTGTCGATGCCGGCCTGCGTGGCCGTGGCGCGGTGTTGTCCGGGGACCTGATCTGCTGGCGGATTGCCAACGGCTGTCTCTTGGTTTTTGCCATGCTGCCACAACTGGCATGTAGTGGCTTTGCTACCTTGCAGGCACTTGGGCGGGGTGTTGCCACCTTGTCAGTCGGGAAATATTCCGGGTGCGTGATATGTGCGTTTTGCTTGCGTTGTCTGACGCTGGTGTTGTTATTTTGCCTCGTCCGGCGAATGGTGATGTTTGCTGCAAAGCAAGAAAATGCAAAATCCTTGTAGTGAAAGGCTTACAGACCATTTGCATTTCGGCTATCTTGCGCTGCAAAAACGGCATTGCCAGGCCGGTACGTGGTCGGAATCAGGCTGGTGGCGAAAGTTTCATGCGTATTGATTGACAGCTGAAGCGTGTTAACTAGAATGAGCCGAAAATAAAACGAACAATATAAATACAAAAAACAACATAACAAAGATTGCCCGCCCACCCCGTCTTGCGCAGGGCCTGTGGCGTTGCCGTCAAAACCAGTCAGCAAAAACGCTCGGCCAGCAACGGCCTTTGGATTGCCAAGGAGACACCTCACATGAAGAACCAGTTCATTCTGGCGCTGGATCAGGGCACGACCAGTTCGCGTGCCATTCTGTTCAACCAGGCTGGCGACATCGTATCGCTGGCGCAAAAGGAATTCCGCCAGATTTACCCCCAGCCGGGCTGGGTGGAACACGACCCGCAGGAAATCTGGGGCGGGCAGGCCGGTGTGGCTGCCGAAGCCGTGGCCAAGGCCGGTATCGATGGCCGCAGCATTGCCGCCATCGGCATTACCAACCAGCGTGAAACCACCATTGTGTGGGACCGCGAAACCGGCCTGCCGGTGTATAACGCCATCGTCTGGCAAGACCGCCGCACCGCCGCCTTCTGCGACCAGCTGAAGGAACGCGGCCTGGCCGACACCATCCGCAGCAAGACCGGCCTGCTGGTGGATGCCTATTTCTCCGGCAGCAAGATCAAGTGGATTCTGGACAATGTGCCGGGTGCACGTGCCCGTGCCGAGGCCGGCAAGCTGGCCTTCGGCACCGTGGACAGCTGGCTGATCTGGAACTTCACCCACGGCAAGGTGCACGTTACCGACGTGTCCAATGCCTCGCGCACCATGCTGTACAACATCCACACCCTGGAGTGGGATGCCGAACTGTTGGACATCCTGAGCATTCCGGCCAGCATGCTGCCGGCAGTAAAAAGCTCCAGCGAAGTGTACGGCCACACCCATGCCGCCCATCTGGGGGTGGAAATCCCGATTGCCGGCGTGGCAGGCGACCAGCAGGCCGCCTTGTTCGGCCAGCAATGCACCCGTCCGGGCATGGTGAAAAACACCTACGGCACCGGCTGCTTCATGATGATGAATACCGGTGAACAGCCGATTGAATCCACCAACAAGCTCTTGACCACCATTGCCTGGCAAGTGGATGGCAAGGTGCATTACGCGCTGGAAGGTTCCATTTTCATTGGTGGTGCGGTGGTGAAATGGCTGCGCGACGGCCTGGGCATCATCCGCCATTCGGCCGATGTCGGCCCGCTGGCGCAGGAAGTGGCCGACAGTGACGGCGTCTACCTGGTTCCGGCTTTTGCCGGCCTGGGTGCGCCGCACTGGAATCAGGATGCGCGCGGCACCATCGTCGGCGCCACGCTGGGAACCAAGGCCGCGCACATTGCCCGCGCCGCGCTGGACAGCATTGCCTACCAGACCATGGACGTGCTCAAGGCGATGGAAGCCGATGCCGGCATGGCCATTGCCGAATTGCGCGTGGATGGCGGAGCCACCGTCAACGAACTGCTGATGCAGTTCCAGTCCGACATTCTCGGTGTGGACGTGGTACGGCCGAAAATTACCGAAACCACCGCGCTGGGTGCGGCCTATCTGGCTGGTCTGGCAGTGGGTTACTGGGCCGGGGTGGAGGACATCCAGGGCCAGTGGCAGCTGGATCGTCGCTTCCAGCAAGGCATGGCGGCTGAACAGGTCGATGCCAATGTCCGTGGCTGGGTGCGCGCCGTCAATGCCGCCAAGGCCTGGGCCGACGCCTGATGACCGTCCCTCGCACGGCGGCTGTCCGTGCTGCCCGCACCAATGCCCGGGGTGTGTGCAGCTGGCCTGATGCCGCCAGCCCGGCCGTGTGAATTTCCTGTGTGATGTATGGCAGCAGCCGGTGGCCGGACGACAGCAAGATCGTCCCGCCCGGGCCTCCTGCCAGTAACTGACGCCATGAAAGAGCAGCCATCAGCCAGAGTAGCCGGTGGTAGCGGGAATCATGGCGCGGAGACCCTGCATGAACCCTTTGTTTGGTGAATTTATCGGAACGGCCCTGCTGGTATTGCTGGGCAATGGCGTGGTAGCCAATGTGCTGCTGAGCAATACCAAGGGCCATAACAGCGGCCTGATCGTGATTGCCTTTGGCTGGGCGATGGCGGTGTTTGTCGGTGTATTCAGCGTGGCGGCCATCAGTGGTGCGCACCTGAACCCTGCAGTCACCGTGGCGCTGGCGGTGGCCGGCAAGTTTGAATGGGCACGTGCTCCGGGTTACATCCTGGCGCAGATGCTGGGCGGCATGATGGGTGCGCTGCTGGTGTGGGTGATGTATCGCAAGCATTACGAAACCACCGACTGCGCGGATTTGAAGCTGGCCACCTTCTGCACCGGCCCGGCTATCCGCAGCCTGCCGGGCAATCTGCTGTCCGAGGTGCTGGCCACCTTCGTGCTGGTGTTTGCCATTCTCAGCATGGTGGCGCCCAAGCTGTCGCTGGGTGCGATGGATGCGCTGCCGGTGGCCTTGCTGGTACTGGGTATCGGTGTGTCGCTGGGCGGCACCACCGGCTATGCGATGAGCCCGGCGCGCGATCTGGCGCCGCGCATCATGCATGCGCTGCTGCCCATTCCGGGCAAGGGTTCCAGTGACTGGGGCTATGCCTGGGTGCCGGTAGTCGGTTCCTTGCTGGGTGGCACGCTGGCGGCGCTCACTTATACCCATCTGTAAACCTGTTGCTCCTGGTGCCCCGCTGCTGGCGGGGCCGGCAAGCCACCTGCGGGTGGCTTTTTTTCGTCCGCGGCATGGCTGCTCCAGCGGATGGGCGATAAATGGAATGCAAAACAAAGATTGTTGTGGTCAATACGCACATTGCAACGCACAAAACGAACATAAACGAACATTATGTGTTGAATTGATCTTCGTATGACGCTACGCTAACACCATCAACACACGCAATCCGCCTTCTTGCCCTGTAGTGACAGGCGCAAGCCGGATACAGACAAGACCGAGGATGAAACTGTGAAACCCTACGACCTGATGGTGATTGGTGGCGGCATCAATGGAGCCGGCATTGCCCGCGATGCAGCAGGCCGCGGCCTGTCGGTGCTGCTGTGCGAAAAGGACGATCTGGCCGCGCATACCTCGTCGGCCAGCACCAAGCTGATTCATGGCGGCCTGCGCTATCTGGAATATTACGAGTTCGGTCTGGTGCGCAAGGCGCTGCAGGAGCGCGAAGTGCTGCTCAAGGCCGCGCCACACATCATCTGGCCCTTGCGCTTTGTCATGCCGCACGACCAGGCCCAGCGTCCGGAATGGATGATCCGCTGCGGGCTGTTCCTGTACGACCATCTGGCCCGGCGCGAAGTACTGCCCGGCTCGGAAACCATCAGCTTTGCCAAACATCCGTCCGGCGCACCGCTGAAAGCCGCATTCAAGCGTGGCTTTGTCTATTCCGACGGCTGGGTGCAGGACGCCCGGCTGGTGGTGCTCAACGCCATGGCGGCCGCCGAGCACGGTGCGCGCATTGTCACCCGTACCGCCTGTGTGGCGGCGCGGCGCGAAGGCGAAAACTGGCTGTGCACCTTGCAACACGAAGATGGTCGTCAGGAGCAGGTGAGGGCGCGCGCGGTGGTGAATGCCGCCGGTCCCTGGGTGGAAAGCCTGCTGAAAGACACCTTGCAGCTGCCGTCGCCCAAGTCCATCCGTCTGGTGAAAGGCAGTCACATCGTGGTGAAAAAGCTGTTCGATCACCCCTATGCCTATATTTTCCAGAACCCGGACAAGCGCATCATTTTTGCCATCCCGTACGAAAACGACTTCACCCTGATCGGCACCACCGATGTGGAATACCACGGCGACCCCGGCAGCGTGCAGATTGATGGCGACGAGGTGGACTACCTGTGCCGCATGAGCAACCGCTACTTCAACAGCCAGATCGGCCCGGACGACGTGCTGAGCACCTATTCCGGCGTGCGCCCGCTGCTGGACGACGAAGCCAGCAATGCCTCCAGCGTGACGCGTGATTATTCGCTGGAACTGGACCATAACGGTGCGCCGATGCTGTCGGTGTTTGGCGGCAAGATCACCACCTACCGCAAGCTGGCGGAAGAAGCCGTGGACCGCCTGGCACCGCTGCTGGGCAATCAGCAGCCCACCTGGACGGCCGGTGTGCCGCTGCCCGGTGGCGACATGCCGAATGCCGATGCGGCGGCTTTCCTGGCGGCCAGCCAGCAGCGCTATCCATGGCTGCCTGCTGCTCTGGTGCAGCGCTATGTGAAAAGCTACGGCACGCGGCTGCATACGCTGATCGGCAGTGCCCGCAGCCTGGCCGACCTGGGCGAAGAAGTGCTGCCCGGCGTGTATGAGGCCGAATTAAGTTATCTGGTGGATCAGGAATGGGCGACCAGTGCCGAGGACATCCTGTGGCGACGCAGCAAGCTGCGTCTGCACCTGCCAGCCAATGCCAGTGTCGTGCTGACTGACTGGCTGGCCCGTTATCGCCAGTGCGCGGTGCAGCCGGACAGTACCGTAGTGCACAGCACCCAGCCGGGCTAAGCGTCACGATTTGTTGTGGTCGTATCTTGTTGTATCAGGGCTTGCGCCCATCTCCTCCCGTAGGCCCAGGCTGCTGACAAAGTGATTTGGTGCGATTGCACAGGACCCGGCAAAGCCGGGCCTTTCGACTCACAGATTGATTCCGCAGCCTTTCTATCTATTCCCGATTCCCCCGCCCTTGCCCTGCAAGGGAGCCTCGCTTTCCTTGCAGAAAGCGAGAGTAATCTGTGACCAACACCCTGGTTGGTGGGGCATTTTTTTTGTACGAACATGCACCCAGCCCCAGCCCGCCCCGCTACCATAGCCGGATGTCCCGCCATGACGACCTGTTGCTGGAGCTGCGCAGTTACCAGCAGGAAAGCCACCAGCATCAGCATGATTACCATCAGCTGGTGCTGCCGGCGCATGGCTGCCTGGAGCTGGATGTCGAGGGCCGTGGCGGCGTGGTGCAGGCCGGCCAGCTGGCGGTGATTGCCGCAGGTAACAGCCATGGCTTTGCTGCACCCGGTGACAATGCCTTCGTGGTGGCCAATGTTCCGGCCACGCTGGCACCGCAGTTGGCCAGCCTGCCTGCCTTTTTGCCGCTGGACGCCGGCATGCTGGCTTATGTGGAGTTTCTGCGCGCCGAGCTCTCCCGGCCTCATACGGGTGAAAACGGCAGGCGGCAGATGCTGCTCTTGCTCACCCAGTTACTGGCGGAGCGTGCCGGGGCCGACAGCAGGCTGGACCGGCGGGTGGCCGCTGCCCGCGCAGTGCTGGATGCGCGCTTTGCCGAGGACATCAGCCTGGCGCAGCTGGCGGCGGCGGCCCACCTGAGCGTGCGCCAGCTGTCGGAGCTGTTCCGCCGCCAACTGGGCATGAGCCCCGGCCAGTACCAGCTGGAGCAGCGTATGCAGCATGGCTGGCTGTTGCTGGAGCAGGGCAGCTTGCCGGTGCAGCAGGTGGCCGAGCAATGCGGCTATGCCAGCCTGTCCGCCTTCAGCGACCGCTTCCGCCGCCATTTCGGCATCGCGCCCAGCCATTTCCGCCATCCGGCCAAATAAGCCCGCCAGCCCGGCAAAGTCGCCGCGCGCCATCCTGCCTACACTGCGCTTTTGCTTGTCTGGGAGTATTGCCCATGCTTACCCGCCACCAGGCTACGCTGATCGGCAGCCTGTCCATCCTGCTATGGGGCAGCCTTGCGCTGCTGACCCGGCTGACGGCCGGAGTGTTTCCGCCCTTTCAGCTATTGGCCATGACCTTTGCGCTGGCCTTTGGCCTGATGCTGGCCAAATGGCTGCGCGCCGCTCAGTCGCCTATCCGTTTTCTGCGTCAGCCGCCCCTGGCCTGGGCGCTGGGAGTGGGCGGCTTGTTCGGTTATCACTTTTGCTATTTCCTGGCCATGCGGCTGGCCCCGGCGGTGCAGGTCAGCCTGCTGGCCTATTTGTGGCCGCTGCTGATTCTGCTGTTTTCCGCCTTGCTGCCCGGCCATCGCCTGTCACGCTGGCATCTGTTGGGCGGCCTGCTGGCGCTGGGTGGCTGCTGGCTGTTGCTGGGTGGCGGGCAGGGCGGTTTTGCCCGCCAGTACCTGCCCGGCTACCTGATGGCCTTGCTGTGCGCGCTGATCTGGTCGCTGTACTCGGTGGCCAGCCGTCTGGTGGCACAGGTGCCGACCGATGCGGTGGGCTGGTTCTGTGCCGCAACTGCCTTGCTGGCGGCGCTGTGTCATCTGTACGGGGAGAGCACGGTATGGACTGCACCATGGACGGCCTGGCTGGGCGTGCTGGCCCTGGGGCTGGGGCCGGTGGGTATTGCCTTCTTCACCTGGGATATCGGCATGAAGCAGGGCAATCTGCCGCTGCTTGGCGTGCTGTCCTACGCCGCACCGCTGATCTCCACGCTGTTGCTGCTGGGCGCAGGCCTGGCCACGCCCAGCTGGAGCCTGTTGCTGTCCTGCTTTGCCATTATCGGCGGAGCGGCGCTGGCGGCGCGGGCTGGCTGAGACCGGTTTAGAGCCGCTCACAAAACCTCGTAGAGCACCCGAGTCAAGGCGCGCTGACGCAGACAGTACAGTGAGTACGGCAAGTCGGCGCTACGCAGCATCGGGGAGTGTGAGCGGGTCTTAGTGCCCCGCTGCCTTCCACGCTTCCAGCGCCTTCAGCGTATTGCTGACATGCTGGTCTGGGGCCATGGCGTTATAGCTGTACCAGACTTTATGGTCCGGCGTGATGACGTAGGAGACGCGGCTGGCGTAGCTGGTGCCGGGAATCATCACCGCGTCGTAGGCTTTCATGATCTTGCGATCCTTGTCCGCCGCCACCGGGAATTTACTGCGGCATTCGGACACGGAAAAGCGTTGCAGCTTTTCGATGTCATCGCCGGACACGCCGATCACCGTGGCGCCCAGCGCCTTGAACTTGTCGGTGGCTTCGGCAAACAGGTGGGCTTCCACCGTGCAGCCGCTGGTAAAGGCCGCCGGGTAGAAGTACAGCACCACCGGGCCGTGGCTCAGCGCCTCGTTCAGCGAGTAATGAAAGCGTTTGCCGCCCAGCGAAGCTTCGGTGCTGAAGTCGCTGGCCGGGGCACCTTTGCTCAGTTCGGCCTGGGCCGTGGTGGCCAGCAGCAGGGCGGACAGGCCGATGGACAGGGTGTGGCGGGTGAATGCAGACATGGGGGGCTCCTCGACATTCGGGCTGGAACAGTTTTTGGCAGCTTGATGTGGCAGAGGTTCGCACAGCGCGGCTGGCAAAACCTCGCAGAAAATCCGGGTCAGGGCCTGCCGACGCAGACAGTACAGCAAGTACGGCAAGGCGGCTTTTTAGCAGGTCTCAGTCGGCGACAAACAGCTGGGTGCCCGCTTCGGCAATCACCGCCTGCATTTCCGGCGGCACCGGCTTGTCGGTAAACAGCGCATGCACCTGTGACAGATGGCCCAGTTCCACCAGCGCCGGGCGGCCGAACTTGGAATGGTCCGCCGCCAGCAGCACCTGGCGCGATTGCTGGATGATGGCTTCCGAAGTGCGTACTTCACGATAGTCGTAATCGCGCAGCACGCCATCGTTTTCGATGCTGGAAATGCCGATGATGCCGTAGTCCACCTTGAACTGGCGGATCAGCTGCACCGTGGCTTCGCCGGTGATGCCGCGGTCGCGCTTGCGCAGCACGCCGCCCAGCACGATGACTTCGCAATCCGGGTAGTCGCACATCATGTCGGCCACGTGCAGGTTGTTGGTGATCACCCTGAGGCCGCGATGGCGGTGCAGTGCCTTGGCCACTTCTTCAGTGGTGGTGCCGATATTGATGAACAAGGAGGCATTGTCGGGAATCTGCTTGGCCAGCAGCGCGGCCAGACGGCGCTTTTCCTCGATGCACAACACCTGACGGGCGTTGTAAGCCACGTTTTCCACGCTGGACAGCACGCTGGCACCACCGTGATAGCGCTGCAGCAGCTGGTGTTCCGCCATCAGCGCAATGTCGCGGCGTATGGTCTGGTGGGTGACGCCAAAATGGGCGGCCAGCTTTTCCACGGTGACATAGCTTTCGCGATGGACGATGCCCAGCAGTTCCTGCTGGCGCTGATTGAGAATGATCATGGTGGCGGGTCGTTTGTCAGTATGCTGCAGTGTTGGAGGCTGTCTGATTCTACATGAGCGGCGCATTTCGCCAAATGCTGTCGGCTTATGCGGTGGCTTCAATCCAGTCGGCGCAAGCGGCGGCGGAAGGCGTCGGCCATGCTCAGCTCTCGCGGGCCGGGCAGGATGCGGAAGCTTTCCCCGGCGCGCAGCGTGCCGGTTTGCAGTACCGCCAGATAAAAGCCGCAATGCCCGCTTTGCGCCATCAGCTTCACCGCCAGGCGCATGTCCATGTGTGCCTGGAACTTGAAGCAGGGCTGGCGTGGTTCGGTAATCTGCAGTCGGCAATCGGCAAATTCCAGCACATCGCCCACGTAGGCATGCTGTTCCAGCAGGCCGCTGATGGTGAGGTTTTCTCCCAGCATGCCGTGGTGTAAAGCACTGCCGGCATGGCGCGAACCATGCTGCTGGCAGGCTTGCTGCCAGAACGGGTAGTGCTCCAGCGGATAGGCGTAGATGGCCTTGGCCAGCCCGCCGTGTACGGTGGGGTCGGCCTGCTCGTCGCCCGCCAGCCCCAGCTTGCCCACCGCAATGGACTCGGGCCGTTGCAGGGTGCTGACCGGCAGCTTGTTGATGCCGCTCATGATGCGGCGGCCTTCGATCAGCATGGGGCTGACTGCCGCCAGATTGATGGAGTGCAGGGTGGGGCTGTCTGTCATGTCGGTCTCATATGTGTTGATTGGCCATGGCACCCACCAGCGCCGCCAGCGCCAGGCAACTGGTCAGGCCGGGGGATTCGATGCCGTACAGATTGATCAGCCCGGCCACGCCATGCTGTGCCGGGCCCTGGATGACAAAGTCGGCATCCGGCGCGCCCGGCCCTGCCAGTTTGGGGCGCACCCCGGCATAGCCCGGCTGCAATGCACCGTCCGGCAACTGCGGCCACCAGCGGCGGATGCTGTGATAGAAGGCAGCGGCGCGCGCCGGGTCCAGCCGGTAGTCCACGCCGTCTATCCATTCCACATCCGGGCCGAAGCGCGCCTGTCCGGCCAGATCCAGCGTCAGGTGGCAGCCCAGCCCGCCCGCTTCCGGCAGCGGGTAGATCAGCCGCGAAAACGGCGAACGCCCGCTCAGGCTGAAATACACACCACGGGCATAGTGGGCGGTCGGGATGGTTTCACGTGGAACACCGGCCATGCTGGCGGCCATGGCAGGTGCCCAGGCACCTGCTGCGTTGATGACCAATCTGGCCTTGATGGTGATGTCGGCGATTTCCAGTTCCATGCCATCTGCCACTACCCGGCCACGGCTGAGCGGGGAATGGCAGGCCAGTTGCGCGCCGTGGGCTTCGGCATCAGCCAGCAGGGCTTGCAGCAAGGCGTGGCTATCGATAATGCCGGTGGAGGGAGACAGCAAGGCGGCATGTGCTTGCAGTTGCGGCTCCAGCGCACGCACCCCGGCGGCATCCAGCCATTGCAGATCCTCCACGCCATTGGCGACAGCGCGGCGGGCAATATCCTGCAAGCGCGGCATGTCGGCAGCTGTGTTGGCCAGCAGCAGCTTGCCGATACGCTGTTGCGGGATGTGCCGCTCGGCACAATAGCGGTACAGCATGGCGCGGCCCTGCACGCACAGCCGCGCCTTCAGGCTGCCCGTGGGGTAGTACAGCCCGGCGTGAATCACCTCGCTGTTGCGGCTGCTGCAATGCTGGCCAATCTGGCCTTCTGCCTCGCAAACCAGCACCTCGCGCCCGGCCATGGCCAGTTGGCGGGCAATGGCCAAGCCCACCACGCCCGCGCCTATCACCACGCAATCCACCTGATCCATCACAGCCGTCCGGCCAGTTGTTCTGCTGCCAGCCAGCCCAGCAGGTGGATGTCCTCGGCCAGCTGGGTGGACCAGGGCTGGCCGCAGTTGATACGCAGGCAGTGGCCAAAACGCGGCTCGGCAGAAAATACCAGGCCGGGAGCAAAGCTGATGGAGCGGGAGAGCGCGGCTTCCAGCAGGGCCTGGCTGTCCAGCCCTTCCGGGCCTTCCACCCACAGCAGCATGCCACCCTGTGGCCGCCGTACGCGGGTGCCACGCGGGAAGGCGTCCAGCACGGCATCGCTCAATTGTTCCATTTGCTGTTTCAGCTGCTGGCGAATGCGCTGGCTGATGCGGGCGTAGTCGCCGCTGGCCAGCATCTCGGACAACACGCCAAGCAGGATGGCCGGGCTGACCAGGCTGCTGCTTTCGCGCAGCCGCTCCAGCGCGGCGTGGTGACGCCCGCCGGACAGCCAGCCCAGACGGAAGGCCGGGGCAAAACTCTTGGTGAAGGACGAGCAGTAAATCACGTCGCCGTCATGGTCCCAGGCCTTGAGCGGGGCCGGATGCTGGTTGCCGAAATACAGCTCGCCGAATACATCGTCCTCGATGATGGTGAGGCCGTGACGGCGCGCCAGTTGCAGCAGGCGCTTTTTGTTGTCGTCCGGCATCAGCGCCCCGGTGGGGTTCTGGAAGTTGGTCACCGTTACCAGGCATTTCACCGGCGCACCGTGGCGCAGGGCGAATTCCAGCGCCTCCAGCGACAGCCCGGCATCCGGCGTGCACGGAATCTCCAGCGCCTTCAGGCCCAGTGATTGCAGGGTTTGCAGCAGGCCGAAGTACACCGGAGTTTCCACCGCCACCACATCGCCCGGGCGGGTGAGGTGGCGCAGCGACAGGCTGATGGCTTCGGTAATGCCCTGGGTGAACAGGATGTGGTCGGCCGGAATATCCAGCTGCCAGCCAGAGGCCAGACGGCGTATTTGCTGGTACAGCTGTTGCTGGTCGGCGGTGGGCAGGTAAGCGCCAATCAGCTCCGGCTGGCGGGCCAGCCGCATTTGCATGCGTCGCGACAATTCCTGCGCCGGATACAGGCTGTGGTGCGCCTCGGCCATGTGCAGCTGCTGGCGGATGGACGAGGCCGACAGGCGGATCAGATTGCTCATGCGGCTGTCCACGTCCACCAGCGCGGCGGCAGTGGGGCCGGGCGGGGTGATATGGCCGCTTTCCGCTACATGGCGCGGCAGCGCAGCAAAGAAACCGCTGCGTGGACGCGCCACCACACGCTGCTGTTCTTCCAGATGGCGGTAGGCCGCCAGTGCTGTCAAGGTGTTGACGCCGTGTTCGGCTGCCAGCTGACGCACAGCAGGTAGGCGGCTGCCCGGCGGCCATTCGCCACTGTCCAGCCGCGCTTGCAGCTGGCGGGCGATATGCAGGTAGAGCGGAGTGTCGGTCATCGCTGTTCTATATAACAGATTCAGCCCAGTCTACGCTGTTTGCCCGCCGTGTGGGAAGGCAGACCGGCCGACATTGTTTACCCTGTGTGCATTGACGCATCCTGGAGTTCATCCATGTCCACGCTTTCCCCGCGAGAGTCTCCTGCCAGCCAGACGCATGCTGATCGTGTGCCGTTCAGCTGGTCCCATTTCTCGCCTTCGGCCGGGCTTGCCGCAGTGCTGGCACTGCTGGTGGGTTATTCCGGCCCCTTTCTTATCATTGTGCATGCCGCCCAGTCTGCCGGGCTGAGTGCCGCCCAGCTTGGCTCCTGGGTGTGGGCGGTGTCCATTGCCTCCGGCGTGGCCGGTATCTGGCTGACGCTGCGCTGGCGCGTTCCGGTCATTACCGCCTGGAGCACCCCCGGCGCGGCGCTGCTGCTGGCAGCGCTGCCCGGCGTGCCCTATGGCGAGGCAGTGGGGGCGTTCCTGGCTGCCGCCGTCATTGTCACCCTGGTGGGGGTGAGCGGTGCCTTCGACAAGCTGATGAAGATTTTCCCGGCCTCACTGGCGGCCGCCATGCTGGGCGGCATCCTGTTCCACTTTGTTGCCGACGTGGCCGCTGCCGCCAGCCAGCAGGCATTGCTGGTGGTGCCGATGACGGTACTGTTCTTCATCGGCCGCAAGCTGTTTCCGCGCTTTGCGCTGCTGGCCGCCATTGGCCTGGGGCTGGCCATTGCCAGCTGGCAAGGCATGTACGGTACGGCGGGCAGCTGGCAGGGCAGCAGCGGCCCCTTGTTCACCATGCCGCAGTGGTCGTGGACGGCTTTCGTCAACCTGGCCTTGCCGCTGGCCTTGCTGGCACTTACCAGCCAGTTCTTGCCCGGCATGGCGGTGCTGTCTGCTTCCGGTTACCACATTCCGGCCCGCTCGCCGGTCACCGTGCTGGGTCTGGCTTCAGTCATCACCGCGCCGCTGGGCGGACATGGCGTGACGCTGGCGGCTATCATCGCCGCCATCTGCACCGGGCCGGAGGCCCACCCGGACCCGCAACGCCGCTACATGGCCGGGCTGGTGTGCGGAGTGCTCTACATCGTGCTGGGCATTGCCGGTGGTGCACTGGCCGGCCTGGTGCTGCTGCTGCCCAAGGCACTGGTGGTGACTGCCGCCGGGCTGGCGCTGTTCGGCACGCTGGCGTCCTCGCTTACCGCCGCGTTGATGGACGAAGGCCACCGCGAAGCCGCCTTGCTCACCTTTGTCGTGGCAGCATCGGGTGTCACCATCGCCGGACTCGGCTCGCCGCTGTGGGCGGTACTGGCCGGTGGCAGCGTAAGCTGGCTCTTGAAAGCGCGCCCCAAAAGCACGCCGGCCAGCAAGCCGGTGATGCAGGGCAAAAACTGAGTGTTGAGTCAGACAAGACAATGGCCGCCTGCATGCGCAAGCGGCCATTTTTTATTGGTAGGACAGGGTGAAGGTGGCCGTGGAGGATAAGCTTCCAGGAGTCACAGTGCCGGTACGAATATATGAGGCGCTGAAAGGGAAGCTTTGCACGCCGGCGAGGTTGGAGTTCAGCACAATCTGGTTGGTGGTGCCGGGTTCGGCTAAGTCCGGACCAAAACTGATGATCTTACCGTTGTATTGCAATTGAATGCCCACGCCTTTGGCGGTCGATGTTGTAGCAGGGGTCAGAATATTCGTGGTTTGACCGATATTGTTGTTGTCGGTAAAGGTGATATTCAGATTGATATTGCTTGGGCAGGTAATGGTCAAACGGAAAGGGGTGGAGCCAGCAATACTATTGGTATTGGGTAAGCTGGATCGTGCTATTTGCGGGAGATTAATATTAGTAATGCTACCTGATAGCAAGCTGCAAGTGTTAACGGTCAGGTTGAATGGATTGAAATTTATGGCCATGGTCGTGATTACGTCATTAACCCCTGAACGATTTTCCCATATTATGAAATTTTTTGTGTTTATCGAAATACTACTGGCACTTTTTATTGGTCCTGTTTTATAAAATTGAATACGTACTTTGGCGTTGAAGTTGAATGCTTTTGTTGTTGTTTTACAGGTGAGAAATGGTACCCATTGCAAGGTGTTAGAGCAAAAGTTGGTTGGCTCGATGGCCAATGCATAGCCAATGCCAGGGGCAGATGTTGAGAAAATAGTTCTACCATCAATGCTAATGGCGGTTGTGGTCTGATTCCCGATATCCCGGCCGGTAACGCTGGTTCCTCCGGTATCTGTGCATTTGAAAATATCGGTTGCGGCAGAGATCAATTCGCTGCCAATTTTTCCGTTAAGCGGAATAGCGTTGAGATTAAATTGCTGATCAGGAATAGAGAAGGTAATGTTGGTGGGCGTGCATGCGGCAAATGCAGCTGATGCCGGAACGATAGTAAAGAAAATGAATGCATATAAACTGGTACTTGGTGCTTTAATGCTGAGGCGAAACATGCCAAATATCCGGGATATGGTGCTGATAATCTGCGGTGTAGTGGTAATGTATTTCATTTTCATATACTCTAAGCTAAATTTGCCTGGAAAATGTAAATAAATAAGTGAGGAAAATGTGGGGAAATCCCAATAAATATTTGGCAATTTCTTTTGCCGAGAATAGGGTGCTCGATGTAATGCATGGTGTATTAGCGACCGGCAAGGTGATATGGCTGTTGGCAAACACTCGTACCGGATAGGATGCAAGAGTATTAGGATGAAAAAATGTTTCCTGTGTCAGCAGCGGCATGTTTAATTGTTTACCGGTAAAATACTTCATATTTTTTCCTGTTAATTGAGTTTGATGAGTGATGTTGTCATTTTTATTGATGATGCGAGGAGGCTGGCCTGCGTGTCTGATTTGATCTTGTCAAGGCGGAATCAGGTTTTGAATTCTAGTTAAATAAAATAACGCTACATCAATGTTTTTTCCTGAAAATCATTGGAAATTTCCTAGTGTTACATATTGATCGGCAGTAATATGTTAAATAAGTTTTTTGGTATGGAATAAAATAATGGTCATATTTCATGCAACAAGCTGTCATATTTCAGGTGCTTGCATTGATGGAATAGCCAAGTAAAAAGCGTGGGCGATGTTGTCTGAGGGTGCCTGTCAACACTGCCGCAGCAGTCCAAGCCGGCCTGCCAGTTGTTGTTTGTCGGCAATGCTGATGCGCGAACGAACTACCTCGACAACATCTTTCCCTTTGTCAGGGTTCCCGTTTTTGCTATTTCTTTGGCCAGAACCGGCTGGGCATGAGGGTGCTCTCCGGTGGAAGTGTCAGCTGGCTCTTGAAGGCGCGACCCAAAAGCACGCCGGCCAGCAAGCCGGTGATGCAGGGCAAAAACTGAGTGTTGATTCAGACAAGACAATGGCCGCCTGCATGTGCAAGCGGCCATTTTTATTGGCAGGACAGGGTGAACGGGCTGCTGACGGGCAGCGAAGACCGCGCGGTCATTCAGGCTGCTGTGCCCAGCAACAGTACATCGACCTGCAATCTGCTGCGTCTTGAGGCAATCCGGGCGGCTCAGAGCTTCAGCAGCCCCAGTACCAGCGCAACCACGCCGCCGGCAATCAGCGGCCCCACTGCCAGCCCACGGAAAAAGCACACGCCGATGAGCGTGCCTATCATCAGTGCCGTTACCGCTTCGGGTGAAGACTTCATGAAGGGCACGCCCTGCCCGGCAATCCAGGCCACCAGCAAACCGGTCAGCACCGCGATGATGCCGGCGGGCGACTTGAACACATTGGCAATGCTGTTGCCATCCACCCGGCCGGATACCACTGGAACCAGCACGGCGGCGGTAAGGATGGCGACGCCAACATTGATGCCTTTGGATTCGATTACCGGCAACCAGCTGTCCAGCCCCAGCAGCTTGATCAGCAGCAAGACCAGCGCGGCAATGGATACCGTGAAATTGTTGCCCATCAGCGAGATGGCCAGGATGAACAGGATGGGGAGATTGTCAAAATGCATGCGTATCACTTGAGAAAGAAAGGCGTGAATCCGGCCAAATGAGCACGCTGGCAAGGCCTGCCGGGGCAGCTGCCGTGCCAGAACAAAAGCCATGCAATTATACGGCGGTCAGCCCGACAAGCTGCCGGCAATCAGCAGCTAAATATTGATTGCATGCCACTGCTGCTGGCCGTGTGCCAGCTTCTGCACAGAGAGGTTGCAGCTGTCTGCACACACCATGAGAGCTGCCTGGTGGCAATGCTGGTCATGTTCCGGCTTGCCGTGTACAGTGTCTGCTCTGTATACAATCCGCAGTTTGCGTGATTTTTCGCCATAAAATGCCAGCTGGCCGGTAGTTGTGCGGATGGCATGGCCAGATAAAGGAGTGTGAGTGATGTTTTCTGCTGCCACCTATCAGCAGCGCCGCAGCGCGCTGCAGCAGTCCATGCCGGACAGCCTGTTGCTGTTTGTCGGCAATGTGGATTCGCCGATGAACTACCACGACAACATCTTTCCCTTTGTGCAGGATTCCAGCTTCCGCTACTTCTTTGGCCAGAACCAGCCGGGCATGGCGGCGCTGATCGACACTGCCGCAGGCACTACCACCCTGTTCGGCAATGACCCGGACGTGGCCGACATCGTGTGGACCGGCCCGCTGCCAACGCTGGCCGAGCGCGCCGCCTCTGCCGGTATCAGCCACAGCCAGCCTTATGCTGCGCTGGAGCAAGCGCTGGCTGCCGCCCGTGCTGCCGGGCGCACTGTCCACTATCTGGCACCCTATCGCGGCGAGACCAAACTGGAGCTGGGCCGCTTGCTGGCTGTGCATCCGGCCGAGGTGGCGGCAGGTTTTTCCGCTGCGCTGACCCGCGCGGTGGTGGCGCTGCGTGAAATCAAGAGCGCGGAAGAAGTGGCGGAAATGGAAGCGGCGCTGGCGGTGACCGGTGCCATGCATGTGGCCGCCATGCAGGCCTCGCGCCCCGGTGTGGTGGAACATCAGGTGGTGGGCATCATGGAAGGCATCATGCGCCGTCACGACTGGCAGCTGGCTTATCCGTCGATTTTCTCGCGTCGCGGCGAAGTGCTGCACAACCATGCCCACGACAATGTGCTGCAAAAGGGCGACCTGGTATTGAACGACACCGGCTGTACTTCTGGTGGCGGCTACGCCAGCGACATTACCCGCACTTTCCCGGTGGGCGGGCGGTTCAACCAGCAACAGCGCGAGCTGTACAACATCGTGCTGGACATGCAGTTGCAGGCCATTGCCGCGATCAAGCCCGGCGTGCGTTACCTGGACGTGCACAAGCTGGCGGCGCGGGTGATGGTGGAAGGCATGAGCGCGCTGGGCTTTTTCCACGGCCCGGTGGCGGAGATTGTCGAATCCGGAGCCTATGCCATTGCCTTCCCGCATGGCCTGGGGCATCAGATCGGCATGGACGTGCACGATATGGAAGGCCTGGGCGAGGACCTGGTGGGCTATGACGACAGCGTGCAGCGCAGTCCGCTGTTCGGCCTGGGCTATTTACGGCTGGGCAAGGCATTGAAGGCGGGCATGGTGCTGACGGTGGAACCGGGCATTTATTTCATTCCGGCGCTGATTGCCGCCTGGCAGGCCGAGGGCCGTCACAGCCAGTACATCAACTATGAACGCTTTGCCGACATGAGCGGTTTTGGCGGCATCCGCATTGAAGACAATGTGCTGGTGACGGAAACCGGCAGCCGCGTGCTGGGCGAGCCCATCCCCAAAACGGTGGAAGAGCTGGAAGCCATCATGCAGATGTAAGCTGTTTTGCTATCGCTCCAGCAAAGAAACCGCCTTCACGGCGGTTTTTTCATGTCCGGCGTGGCAGGAGGGGAGGGGGTATGACCGCGATCACTGGTCGGTCGGGCAGGGATGCAGTACAAGAGGCAGGTCTGGCGGGCTGGGCTGGCCACCTTGATTTTTCAGCACGGCTTGTGACTGTATTAGCGGTTGCAGAAGCTGGCCGCTTGCGGGCAACACTTATTTGCAGCTTGGGCCATCACGATGGCCTTGCATCTGGAAAATCCTGCCTAGAATGAAATCTGGGCCGGAATAGGGGAGACAGTTCCGGTGCAACCCGTCAGCGACGTGACAGCCTGCCTGCCGCGCCACTGTGACCAGGCAACAGCCTAGCCAGACAACAACATCCATCAGCTGGAGAGTCACATGGAAACCACATTCCAAGCGCTGCCATCCATGGCCATGCCCAAACATACCGATCTGGTTCATCTGGACCAGCGCCCGCAGCGGCCCATCAATCTGAAAAGCCCGGCGCTGGAGGTGATGACCGACCTGCGCATCATCGACCCGGTGAGCATTGGCGAGGACGAAGCCCTGCGCCATGCGCACAACCTGATGATCAGCCGCGGCATTCGCCTGCTGTTTGTACAGGACGACGAAAGCAGGCTGGTGGGCCTGATTACCGCGTCGGACATTCTGGGCGAACGCCCGGTGCAGTGCATGCTGGAGCACGGCAAACGCCACGATGAAGTACTGGTGCGCGACGTGATGACTCCGCGCAGCGAGCTGGAAATGCTGTCGCTGGCCGATGTGCAGCACGCTACCGTCGGCCACATGGTGTCCACGCTGAAGCAGCAGGGCCGGCAGCATGCGCTGGTGGCCGAGCTGGACCTGAACACCGGCCATTACCAGCTGTGCGGTATGTTTTCTTCGTCCCATATGGCACGGCGACTGGGCATGCCGCTCAATTTCATGCGCGTGCCGCAGGCCTTGTCGGAAATCCAGCACGCCTTGCTGCACGAAGGCTGAACCGGTTACGGGCTGGCCCGGCTTTCAGTTGCCTTCGCCCGCCGTGTCTTGTGGCACGGCGGTACTGTACTTGGTGGTTTCCATCACCACCAGCGATTCAAACTCGCGCACATTGTCATTGCTCATGATGTGCTCGCGGCAAAAGCGTTCGTAATCGCCCATGTCGCGCACCAGTACCACCAGCACAAAGTCCGGCCGCCCGGTCACGTGGTAGCACTCCACGACTTCCGGCGCGGCGCGGATGGCCTGCTTGAAGGCATCCACCAGCGCAATGCGCTCGCGTTCCAGAATCACATTCACCACCAGCCGTAACGGGCGTCCCAGCACGGCCGGGTCCACCAGGGCCACTTCGCGGCGGATGATGCCCTCGCCGCGCAGCCGTTTGAGCCGCCGGGTAACCGCAGTGGGCGACAGGCTGACGGCTTCGGCCAGTTCGTCGTGGGTGCGGCGCGCGTCTTCCTGCAGCAGGGCCAGCAGTTTACGGTCGTAGCTGTCCAGCTGTTTATCTTCGGCCATGTCAGTTTTCCTGCATTGAATATTCAAAATCATCAGTTTGCGTGCATTCTGGCGCAGTAAAACGCATCAGTGCAAGCCAGGGGGCTGCTTAAACTGGCAGCATCCATCGGAGATGCACCATGTCGGCTTCCAGTACCACCCTCAATCCCTTCCTGTCCCGCACCACCACGTCCGCACGCTGGCTGCCCATGCTGCTGTTTGCCGCACTGGTGACGCTGTGGGCCTACAACTATGTGGTGATGAAGCAGACCTTGCAGGCCACCACGCCCATTACCCATCTGATTTTGCGTACCACGCTGGGCAGCCTGACCCTGTTTGGCGTGCTACTGGCGCGTGGTCGTGCCATCCGGCCACAGCGTCTGGCGCAGGCTGCACAAGTGGGGCTGAGCACCACCTGCCTGTACAGCCTGTCCATTACCCTGGCGCTGGTGGCGGGAGCGGCGGGGCGTACCTCGGTGCTGGTGTTCACCATGCCGTTCTGGGTGGCGCTGCTGTCACGCTGGCTGCTGGCCGAACCGTTTGGCCGGCGTACCGGCCAGGCCTTGGCCGCCGGTTTTGTCGGGCTGATGCTGATTGTGGCGCCATGGCAGCTGCATGGCGGGGTATTGCCCATGTTGCTGGCGGTACTGGCCGGTTTCTTCTGGGCCTTGGGTTCGGTACTGAGCAAGCGGGCGACGCGCTGTGGTCAGCTCGACAGCCTGAATTTTTCGGCCTGGCAGGCGCTGATCGGCCTGTTGCCGATTCTGGCCCTGTGGCCGTGGGCGGATTTTGCCCATATCCACTGGTCCGGCAGTTTTGTGCTGGGGCTGTTGTATGCCGGGGTATTGTCCAGTGCGGTGGGCTGGCTGGCCTGGTTGTGGCTGCTCAAGCGTTTGCCTGCCAGCACGCTCAGTTTCAATGCGCTGGTGATTCCACTGCTGGCGGTGGCCATGGCGGCGGTGCAGCTGGGGGAATGGCCTTTGGCGCGCGAGCTGGCCGGCATGCTGCTGGTGGGGGTGGGGATTGTGCTGATTGCCCGGCGCTGAACGCCGCTGAGCTGGGTTTGCAAAGCAAACAGGCCGCTGCAAAGCGGCCTTTTGCATGTTGACGATGCAGTTGGATGCAGACTCACACCACCAGCGAAATCAGCGTACCCACCGTCACTGCGGCTGCGGCCCAGCGGCCTGCGGTGAAATAGCTGTTTTCTGTCTGGGCGGGCACCGGGGCGGGGTCGGCTGCCGGGTCGGGCAGGTTAAGCACACCGTAGGTAAAGGATTTGACGGCGGATGGCGCGTTGTCATCCGTGCTGGCGGCATTGCTGTCGCTGCTGGCCTCATCCGCCTTGCCCTTGCTTTGAAGTTTCACGATGGTGGACGGCGAGGCGCTTGCCGCCTTGCCATCACTGTCCAGCGTGTTGCTGTCTTTACCTGCCCTGGCGGCAGTCTTGCCGCTGCTGCCCAGTGTGCTGGTTCCGCTGGTGTTCACCGAGTTTGTTTTGCTGATATCCATCACGGTCTCGCTGCATACAAATGATGATCGGATGCTTCATTATCGGCATGCCAGCGCGCAGGCATGAGGCCGCTGGATGTAAAGATCGGGTAAAGAAAGGTTAAGCGTGCCGGTTTGTACTCAGCCCAGCTGCTGCACGGTGTCACCCTCGGCCGGCTGGCAATCATCCGCCATGTCGTCCCAGCCACGGTGAGTGACCAGGGTCTTGCCACGCAGGCACAGCTGTATGCGTTCGGTCCCGGCGGCCTGCTGGCGCACAAAACCTTCGATTGCCGCGGGCAGGCTCACCTGATAGCGGTTTGCCGCCAGTTCGCTGTCCGGGTGGTCGCCATTGTGCACCAGCGGCACCACATTGGCCGCCCACACCATGTAGCGGTGTTTCACATCAACGGTATCCGGGCGGTAGCCCTGTTGTTGCAGCCAGTCCTGTGCCAGCTTGCGGCCATCGCCTGCGCGCGGTAACTGCCCCCAGGCGTGGGCCAGCAGCTCCACCAGCCACTGGTTGCAGTTCTGGTAGCGGGTGGAGAAGGGATAGGCGTTGGCGCTGTAGTCCGCACCCAGCAGTTGCAGCGACAGCTTGTTGTCCAGCGCGGCTGTTACCAGTTGTTCTTCCTGTTTTGCCGGTAATAGCAGGATGGACAGGTAGACATTGCTGCCTTGCGGCTGGTCGATCAGGAAGCCCGGCAGGCCCTGGTCGTACAGGTGCGGCCGCTGTTCCTCACAGGCGTAGTACAGCTGGCGTACCGACCAGGGCGAGTTGGCATTGTTGCGCAGGCTGATGCCAGCGTGCGACAAGCGAATGTGAAAACGCTCCAGGTCCAGCCCGGAGCGAGAGATGATGGCCGCCTGATGGCCGGATTCATCCAGCAGCTGGCGTACCTGCTGGCTGAACAGCAGCAGGTCGCTCTTGCGTGCCACGCTCTGCTGTGAGGCCTGTTCGCAGAACATCAAGGAAGATGCCGCCGCCGTGTTGGCCAGTGTGGCCGACACGGCAAACAGCCCTGCCATCAGCAGGGCTTGCAGCCATCGGCCGGTGTGACGGTGCAGCAGGATCAGGACACCACCTTGGGCTGCACTTCGGACTTCCATGCCTGATCCAGCAGCAGGGCAAACGGTTGCTGGTTGTCAGCGCGGGCAAACACCAGGCCATAGGCCTGTTTTTGTGCATGCACGATCTGGCCGGTTTCCACGCCGCTGTGCTTCACATCAGCCTGTGCCACAAACAGATTGAAAGGCTCGGTATTGTTGGCGGCGGCTACCGGCACCAGGGTGAGCCGGGTTTTGCCCGCTTGGTCGGCCTGGGCCACGGCCACCACCTTGTAGTCGCCTTCGGCGATATTGCCGATGGCCTTGGAAGAGTTCTGCAAGGAGGTGGAAATGCTGCCCACCGTGGCGCTGACACTGTCGGATACCGACAGCATGGAGACGGCGGCATTAGCCTGGGTGCATAGCAAGCCCAGCATCAGGCAGCAGGAAGAGGCTAGGGTTTTGTGCAGTGTGATCATGGTATTGGCTATGTCCATCCGGAACGGAGTCTTGCGAAGAGAAAGCGCACTGCCGCAACGGCCCTGTGCGGGTAAGCAACCTGCCGGAGTGAAGCCGTGGCAAGGTCGGGTTTGCGCCAGCCATGTATTCATGGCCTGCAGTTGGTCTGCGTGCGCAGCCGTATTGTTCCGGGCATGGCGGGCCAGCGACAAGCAGATTTACAAAATTTGATGCGTCAGCCAGCTGCCCGTGCCGGGGTGCAGTGCTCTTGTCAGTCAGCAGGCAAGACGGCAAGATCAGGCGATTGTCCCCAGTCGGAGACAGCACATGGCCTGCCGGCCATGGCTGAATACAACGATGCACCCGGAGCGGCCCGCCAGTCCTGACCCTGTTGCCCCACCCGGCCACGACAACCCTTCCAGTCGGCCGGTGTCCTTGCATGCCATTGTCACCACAGTGAATGTACTGGCCGAGCAGGGCATTGCCGCGGCCGAGGTGCTGGCCGGCAGCGGCATTCCGCCGGAGCGCCTGCTGGAACCGGCGCGGCTGATCAACCACCATCAGGAACTCACCGTCTTCGACACTGCGCGTCGCCTGTCGCAGGACGATGCCCTTGGCCTGCGGCTGGGCCATGCCATGCATACCTCCAACTACGGCATTCTGGGTTACACCATGCTGGTGAGCCCCACCTTGCGGGTGGCACTGGAAACCGCCATCCGCTTTCCCTTGCTGCTGGCCAGCTATTTCACTCTGCGGCTGGAAGAGCGGGGCAAGGATGCCTGCCTGCTGGCCGAAGGCTACCGCTACCGCGAGGATCTGCTCAGCTTCAATGCCGAAATGTGCCTGTCCTCGATGTGGACCATCGCCCGCGACTGCATGGGTGTGCGCTGGTCGCCCAAGGCGGTGCACATGTGTTTTGCCCCGCCCGCGCATGCCGGGCTTTATCCGGCCATTTTCGGTCAGGCGGGCAGCTTTGGCATGGCGGAAAACGCGCTGCTGTTTCCGGCCAAATGGCTGGACCGGCCCCAGCCGCTGGCCGATGCGGTCAGCTTTCACATGGCGCTGGAGCAATGCCAGCGCCAGCAGCAGCAATGGGCCAGCAGTCACGGCTCGGCACTGGTGGCGCGGGTGTTGCGCCTGATGCAGTCCGACCCGGTGCGCTTTGCCCGGCTGGACGAGCTGACCGCCACCTTGCACATGTCCGAGCGCACCCTGCGGCGCAAGCTGTCAGCACTGGGAACCTCCTTCCAGGCCTTGCTGGATCAGGCGCGGCACCAGCAGGCACTGCATCTGCTGCAGGAAAGCAGCCTGTCCATCGGCATGATTGCCGAGCGGCTGGGTTTTGCCGAATCCGCCAGTTTCCGCCACGCCTTTGCCCGCTGGACCGGCAAGCGACCCTCCGATTTGCGGCGCTGACGCCGCTGTGTATTCCTGCCTTTCTGCCCCTGCCGACCTTGCTGCCGGACCGTAGGGCTGCCCTGTCCTGAATGGCCTGTCCAAAGCGATAGCTGTTGTCCTAAGCGCGGTGCGCACGCTATTTTTGGCCGTATTTATCCCATAGTTGACCGCTTTGTATCTTTTCGTCGTAGCACTTGTTGGCAGAATGAATAAAAAAAAGACGGACCACTCGATGTCATTGCCAAGGCCAGTTCTCCCTCGCCAGGAGAGTGCCACGCGGCGCATGCCCGGCCTGCAGGCAATGCCATGTCCGATCACACAACACGGAGGAGAAACCATGAGCAAGCCAGGCTTTGCCGCCCGCAAGATGGCGCAGCCCCCGGCCTCGTACCAGCCGCAGTGCCCATCCGGCAGCCTGCCCGGGCGAGACCGTTTCCCGATCTGCCACGGCAGTTCCTTCCTGTGCGATGACCCGGCTGCACGGCTGATGCCGTGCGGTCATGCCCGCCCGCCCGGCGTGTAGCGCCAGGCTTTTCCTGATTCTGACAGCAACCCGACACCATCGCCGCGCGGCGTGGTGCGGGGGCGTGTTTTCACAGCATTTGCACCGGAGGACTGCCATGACCGGCAATCGTGTGGCAATTGACGTCGACCATGTCTGCAAGCGTTTTGGCCATGATGAACATGCGGTACTGGCGCTGGATCATATTGCGCTGAGCATCCGCGAGAACGAATTCTTCACCCTGCTGGGCCCGTCCGGCTGTGGCAAGACCACCTTGCTGCGCATGATTGCCGGTTTCGAGGACGTCAGCAGCGGCGACATCCGCCTGTATGGCGAATCGCTGTCCGGCAAGCTGCCCTTCCAGCGCCCGGTAAATACCGTATTCCAGAGCTATGCCTTGTTTCCACACCTGACCGTGGAAGAAAACGTGGCCTTCGGGCTGGAAATGCGCGGTGTCAAAGCCGTCGACATCAAGCCCATCGTGGCGGAAAAGCTGGAGCTGGTGAAGCTGTCCGGCTTTGCCCGCCGCCGTCCGCACCAGCTGTCCGGCGGTCAGCAGCAGCGGGTGGCGCTGGCCCGTGCGCTGGCACCGTCACCCAAGGTCTTGCTGCTGGACGAATCCCTGTCCGCACTGGATTTGAAGCTGCGCAAGGAAATGCAGGTGGAGCTCAAGCGCTTGCAACGCGAAACCGGCATCACCTTTGTATTTGTCACCCACGATCAGGAAGAAGCGCTCACCATGTCCGACCGCATCGCGGTGATGTCGGCGGGCAAGCTGCAACAGGTGGGCAGCCCGGAGGACATTTACGACCGTCCGGCCAACCGCTTCGTGGCGGACTTCATCGGCGAAACCTCCTTCCTGCAAGGCCGGGTGGCTGATGGCCTGCTGCATTTCGGTCAGGCAGGCAGCCTGCCCGGCACCGTGCTGGACCAAAGCCACGACGGCCATGCCGCGCTGGCGGTGCGGCCCGAGCGCCTGCAACTGTCCACCAGCGGTAGCGGCCTGCACGGCGTGGTTTCCGAGGTGGTGTATCGCGGTGTGGATACCGTTTACACCGTGCAACTGGCCGATGGTCAGCCCTGCCGGGTGCGCAATACCAATGACAGCGGAGCAGTGCGGCTGGCCCGGGTGGGCGAGCGCGTGCAGCTGTCGGCGCAGCCGGGTGCCTTCCACCGTTTGCAGGAGGCCGACCATGTCGCTTGATCCGCATCGGCGCTGGCGTCGTCGCCTGCTGCTGGCACCCACCACGCTCACCCTGTTGCTGTTCATGCTGCTACCCATGCTGCTGATGGCCTGGATGTCGGTGTTGGCCCCCGACACCTACGGCGGCGTGCGCTGGCATGAATGGAGTGTGGATGCCTATGTGCAATTCCTGTACGAGCGCGATCTGGACGACAGCCTCACGCTCAACAGCGATTACCTGCAAATCTTCGGTCGTTCGTTTTTGCTGGCCGGCTTTGCCACCGTGGTGACGTTGCTGATCGGCTTTCCCACTGCGCTCTACATCGCTCTGAAAGAGGAAAAAACCCGCCAGCGGCTGATCCTGCTGATTTCCATCCCGTTCTGGACCAACCTGCTGGTACGCACCTACGCCTGGATGCTGCTGCTGCGCAACGGCGGGCTGATCGACAGCAGCCTGTCCGCGCTGGGCCTGAGCCAGGGTGCGCTGGATGTGCTGTACACCCCCACGGCGGTGGCCATCGGCTTTGTCTATTCCTTCCTGCCCTTCATGGTGCTGCCCATCTACACCAGTCTGGAAAAAATGGACTGGCGGCTGGTGGAGGCGGCCTTCGACCTGGGCGCCAACCGCTGGCAGGCGCTACGGCGGGTGATTCTGCCACTGGCCATGCCCGGCATCGTGGCGGGCTGCCTCTTGGTGTTCATTCCGGCCATCGGCTCCTATTACATCCCCGAGCTGTTGGGCGGCGGCAAGAGCCTGATGATAGGCAACCTGATCCAGAACCAGTTTGGCACTGCGCGTAACTGGCCGTTCGGTGCTGCCTTGTCCTTCATGTTGCTGGCGCTGGTGCTGCTGGCGATGTGGGTTTACACCAGGCGCTTCCAGCGCCCTCCGGGAGAATGACATGCAGGCATCCAATACCTTGTGGCGCTTCCGTGGCGTCACCCCCACTGCCATGCTGGCCTTTGTCTACCTCTACCTGCCCATCGTGGTGCTGGTGGTGCTGTCCTTCAACGCCAACCGCATTGCCACCTTGTGGACCGGTTTTTCCTTCGACTGGTATCTGAAGGTGATGGACAACGACAACATCCTGCGGGCCACCAAAAACTCGCTGATCATCGCCTGCGGTGCCACGGTGCTGGCCACCAGCTTTGCCACCATGGCGGCGCTGGCCATGGCGGGCAGGCGCTTTCGCGGCCAGGCCTTCATCAATGCCATGCTGGGCCTGCCGCTCTTGGTGCCGGAAATCGTCACTGCCGTGGCGTCCTTGCTGTTTTTCCTCGCGCTGGGGCTGGACCTGGGGCTGATGACAGTGCTGATTGCCCACACCGTGTTCTGCATTCCCTTTGCCTACCTGCCCATCCGCGCCCGGCTGGAAGGGCTGGACCCACGGCTGGCGGAAGCCGCGGCGGACCTGTACGCCGGGCCGTTTGCCACCTTCCGCCGGGTGACCCTGCCCTTGATCCTGCCGGGTGTGCTGTCCGGCGCCATGCTGGCCTTCATCGTGTCGCTGGACGATTTCGTCATCACCTTTTTTGTGGCCGGTGCCGGTGCCACCACGCTGCCGGTGTACATCTTCGGCCTGATCCGCATGGGCATCACCCCGGAAGTGAATGCGGTGTCGGCGCTGATGCTGCTGGTGTCCATTGCCTTTGTCGCGCTGTCCTACTGGATGGGCCAGCGCAAGTCCTGAACCGGGTCGGCGGCTGTTCCGCCCCTCATGTTTCGCTTGTTGCACAACATACGAAGGAGAAATGCCATGAAAGTCTGCAAACTGCATTCGCTGGCCCTGGCGGCTGGCCTGCTGGTATCCGCCTCGGCCATGGCCGGGGGCGAATTGAACCTGTACAACTGGTCCGACTACATCCCGCAGGATTTGCTCAAGCGCTTCGAGAAGGAAACCGGCATCAAGGTGAACCTGGATGTGTTTGATTCCAACGAATCCCTGCTGGCCAAGCTGAAGGCCGGGGCCAAGGGCTATGACGTGGTGGTGCCGTCCGACTACATGGTGAAGATCATGCGCGACGAAGGCCTGCTGGAGAAAATCGACGTCAGCAAGATGCCCAATTTCAAGCTGGTGCAGGCTCCACTCAACAAGCCGGATTTCGACCCGCAACGCGAATACTCCGCGCCATACATGTGGGGGGTAACCGGCTTTACCTATGACGCCAGCCGTGTGCCGGGCGGCAAGCTGGACAATAGCTGGAAGAGCTTCTTCACCCCGCCGGCCGCGCTCAAGGGCAAGGTGGTGGCGCTCAATGACGTGGCCGAGCTGTACAAGGCCGCCGCCATCTACCTGAAAGTGGACCAGTGTACCGAGGACCCGAAGCAGGCCAAGCGCATCCAGGACCTGCTGGAAGCGCAAAAGCCCATGCTGGCCATGTATAACTCCGACGGCACCATCGAGCGCATGCAGGCGCAGGAAGTCATCATGCACCAGCAATGGAACGGTGCCGCCTACCGTACCCGCCAGAAGCTGAAGTCCGCCGTGTTTGTCTATCCGAAAGAAGGCATCCCGTTCTGGAACGACAATCTGGTCATCCCCAAGGGTGCCAAGAACCGCGATAACGCGCTCAAGTTCATCAACTGGATGATGGAGCCGAAGAATATCGCCGAGGCCTCCAACTTCACCGGCTACAACAACGCCATCAAGGGCAGCTCTGCCTATTTTGTCGCCGACCTCAAGGCCGACCCGGCCATCAACCCCACCGCCGCCATGCGCGCGCTGTTTGTGCCCAACAAGAACTGTTCGGCCAAGGCCAATGCCCTGCGCGACCGGGTGTGGACCAAGCTGAAGAAATAAGTGTCGCCGGCTGAGGCCGGCTTTCCCTTGCAAACACAACACAATGCCGCCGGTTCCCCACCCGCGGCAAGGAGACCTGCATGCTGACGATTTACAGTGACGACCACCACCTGCACCACGGCAATGCCGAGCTGATCGACGGCACCCTCAAACCCTGCTTCGAGATGCCCAGCCGCGCCGACATGGTGTTGCAGCGGGTAAGGCAAACCGGGCTGGGCGACATCATTGCTCCCACCGAACACGGGCTGGAGCCGCTGTTGCGCGTGCATGACGCCGGCTATGTGCGTTTTCTGGAGCAGGCCTGGAGCCTGTGGCAGGCCGAAGGCCGCAACCACGACGCGCTACCGCTGGTATGGCCGGTGCGCGGCCTGCGCACCGACCGCATTCCGCAGGACATCGACGGCCTGATGGGCTATTACTCCTTCGATGCCGGGGTGCCCATCACCGCCGGTACCTGGCAGGCCATCCGTTCCTCGGCCAATGTGGCGCTGACCGGGCTGGATACCATGCTGGCCACCGGGCACAGTACTTTTGCGCTGTGCCGTCCGCCCGGCCACCATGCGGCAGCGGATTACATGGGCGGCTATTGCTACCTCAACAACGCCGCCATTGCCGCCCAGGCCATGCTGGACCGTGGTGCCAAGCGCGTGGCCATCCTGGATGTGGACTACCACCACGGTAACGGCACACAGAGCATTTTCTATCAGCGCAGTGACGTGCAGTTTTTGTCCCTGCATGGCGACCCGACGGTGGAATACCCCTTCTTCCTGGGCCATGCCGACGAGACCGGGGAGGGCGCCGGGCTGGGCTTCAATCACAACTACCCGCTGGCCCATGGCACGGACTGGTCGCACTACGGCCCGGCCCTGGCCGATGCCTGCAGCAAGATTGCCGCCTACGCACCGGACGCACTGGTGGTGTCGCTGGGGGTGGATACCTTCGAGCAGGACCCGATCTCCCGATTCAAGCTGAAAAATGCCGACTACCTGCGCATGGGCGAGGCCATTGGCGGACTGGGCCTGCCCACGCTGTTCGTGATGGAAGGCGGCTATGCAGTGGAGGACATCGGCGTGAATGCGGTGAACGTATTGTCTGGCTTTGAAAGCGTGGCAGGCTGAGGATGACGGGGAGGCCGGCTGGCCTCCCTGACTGCTGTTTCAGGCATGGGCCGGCGCAAAGCTGCCCGCTTGCGCCATACGCCACATGCGGCCATAGAACTCGGCCTTGATGTCACTGCCCAGCAGTTCGCCCGGCTGCAAAAACACATGCAGCTGCGAGAACAGGCGGATTTCGGTATCGCTTACCCTGCGTACCAGATGGTGGGCTTCCAGTTGTTCCGGATGGGTGAGGCCGGCGGCGGCCAGCATCTCGGACAGCGCATGCAGGGTGTTGCGGTGGAAGTGATACACCCGCTCGGCCTTGTCCGGTACTACCAGAGCGCGCTGGCGCAGCGGGTCCTGCGTGGCCACGCCGGTGGGGCAGCGGTTGGTGTGGCAGCTCTGACTCTGGATGCAGCCCACGGCAAACATGAAGCCACGGGCGGAATTGGCCCAGTCCGCCCCGATGGCCAGCACGCTGGCAATGTCGAAGGCGCTGATGATCTTGCCGCTGGCACCCAGCTTGATCTTGTCGCGCAGATTCAGCCCCACCAGGGTGTTGTGCACGAACAGCAGGCCCTCGCGCAGCGGCACGCCAATGTGGTCGGTAAACTCCAGCGGAGCCGCGCCGGTGCCGCCTTCCTTGCCGTCCACCACGATGAAATCCGGCAGGATGCCGCTTTCCAGCATGGCCTTGGCAATGGCCATGAATTCCCATGGATGGCCCAGGCAAAACTTGAAGCCTACCGGCTTGCCGCCGGACAGTTCACGCAGCCGGGCAATGAAGGCCATCATCTCCAGCGGGGTGGAAAATGCGCTGTGGCTGGAGGGCGATACGCAATCCTGCCCCAGCGGCACGCCACGGGTGGCGGCAATTTCCGGTGTCACCTTGTGCTTGGGCAGAATGCCGCCGTGGCCGGGCTTGGCTCCCTGGCTGAGCTTGATTTCAATCATCTTCACCTGCGGGTTTTGCGCCTGTCGGGCAAAGCGCTCCGGGTCGAAACGGCCTTGTTCGTCGCGGCAGCCAAAGTAGCCGCTGCCCAGCTCCCATACCAGGTCGCCGCCGTGTTCCAGATGATAGGGACTGATGCTGCCCTCGCCGGTATCGTGGTAGAAGCCGCCCCGGCTGGCACCCTGATTGAGGGCGCGGATGGCATTGGCGCTGAGCGCACCAAAGCTCATGGCCGAAATATTGAATACCGAGGCCGAGTAGGGCTGCGCGCATTGCGGCCCGCCAATCTGCACCCTGAAACCGGCCGGGTCGCTGCGCGGGGCCGGGCGGATGGAGTGACTGATGAATTCGAAGCCGCTGCCATATACATCCAGCAGGGTGCCGAAGGGCTTGTCGGCCTGGGTGTTCTTGGCGCGGGCGTAAACCAGCGAGCGCTGGTCACGCGAGAAGGGCAGCTGCTCGCCATCGGCTTCCAGCAGGTACTGGCGGATTTCCGGGCGGATGGCCTCCACCAGATAGCGGATATTGCCCAGCACCGGGTAGTTGCGCCGTACCGCATGGCGGGTTTGTGTGAGGTCCAGCACGCCCAGCAGGCTGAGCGCGATGGCGGTAAGGGTGAAGGGCCACAGCCATTCGATCTGGTGCAATACCAGGCCGATCAGGCTGAGCAGGATGCAGGCGGCGAAAAAAGCATAGCGGCTGAGCAGGGACAGGTTCATGCGGGCTCCGGCAGGCGTGGGCTGAATGCGATGGGGAACAGGACAAGGCTTGAGACTTGTCCTGCCTGATCGGGTTCAGCTTAGCGCCCAGGCCGGGGCAGTGCCATGGCTGATGGCAGCGCAGTGACGGTGTTAATGAAAGCGCACGATGTCGCCGTCGCGATCGAACGCCAGATAACGCGACACATCGCCACCGGTCTGGATGGTCTGGATCATGCGCTTGAGCGCCGCTTCGATATCGGCTGCTGCGGGCGGGCCACCGGCGCTGCCGTCCAGACAGGCGACAAACACGATTTGCCACGGCTCGCCCATGCGGGCGGATTCGGCTTGCAGGCTGGCAAAGTCCACCAGCTCTCCGGCGGCGCGGTCCAGGCACATGATGGGCAGCAGGATGCCGCCCTGGCCGCGGGCAAAGCGTTCGGCCTCCTGCGGCTGGTGGTCGTCATGCAGTACTGCCTTGGCAAATACCAGCAGCAGCTGTTGCGGGACAGGCTGCTGGCGGGCGGCAGCCAGCAGGGTGTTGAAATCGTGGATATCCATGGTCAGGCACTCGACAAGGTGGGCGCACACAGTGTGGCTGCCGGCATGACAACTGGCCATTCTCCGCAGGAACTAGTCTGGCCGCGCAGTGGAATTAGACCGCAATAAAGCGGATGCGCGGGCGGGGCTGCCCCTTTATGCTGACAGCCATCACAACAAGGGAGGCGCGACGATGAATCGCGACATGGTGGGACTGGTGGTGCTGGCGGCCCTGTGGGGCGGCTCGTTTCTGTTCATGCGGGTGGCCGTGCCCGAACTGGGAGCCGTGCCATTGATCGCCTTGCGCCTGGCGCTGGCGTCCCTGGTGCTGTTACCGGTCTTGCTGCTGCGCGGTGGCCTGCCCCTGTGGCGACAGCACTGGCTGCGCATTGCCGTGGTGGGGGTGTTTCTGTCGGCCCTGCCGTTCTGCCTGATTGCCTGGGCCAGCCACAGCCTGCCGGCGGGCGTGGCGTCGGTACTGAATGCCACCACGCCGTTGATGACTGCCTTGTGGGCCATTCCGCTGGCGGGGGAGCGCATGCGTTTTGCGCGCGCGGCGGGCTTACTGCTGGGTTTGGCCGGGGTGCTGGTGTTGATGCTGGGGCGTGGCGCGGCATTCGACGTGCAGTCGCTGCTGCCGGTACTGGCCATGCTGGGGGCCACCGCCTGTTACGGTTGGTCCGGTCATATGGCGCGGCGCTGGCTGCCCGGCCTGCCGCCGCTGGTCACCGCCACCGGCAGCCTGTTCAGCGGTGCCGTGCTGGTGGCACCACTGGCCTTGTTCTCGCTGCCGGCACAGGCACCCTCACCCATGGTGTGGGGCGCGGTGCTGGCCCTGGCCGTGGGCTGTACCTCGCTGGCTTATCTCATCTATTACCGTCTGATTGACCGGCTGGGCGCGACACGCGCCAGCACGGTGACCTATCTGGTGCCGGTATTCGGCGTGCTGTGGGGGGCCTTGTTTCTGCAAGAGGCGGTCAGCTGGCCGATGCTGCTTGGCGGGGTACTGATTCTGGGCGGGGTGTTGCTGCTGGGCTGGCGACCCCGGTCCTGAGTCGCCAGTCGTTTGCCGCCGGTTTCAGGCGGTAGCGGCTGCAGTGGTGAGTGGCAACAGGATGCATACCCGGAAGCCACCGTCCGCTTCATCCACAAAGCGCAGTTGTCCGTGGTGCTGCTTTACCACGCGCGAGACGATGGCCAGCCCCAGGCCGCTGCCGCCATCGGTGCCGCGGTGTTCGGCCAGTCGTTCGAACGGTGCCAGGGCCGATTCGCGCAGCGCTGCCGGAATCCCCGCACCATGGTCGATCACACTGAGCATGGCCATATTGTCCTGGCTGGCCACTTCCACCCGGATTGGCGGTTTGCCGTAACGCCGGGCATTTTCCAGCAGATTGGACAGCAGGCGTTCCAGTGCCAGCGCATCGACATAGAGTTCCGGCTCGGCCAGACGATCCAGGTGAACATCCAGCCCGCTGCGGCCAAAGCGCGCCACCACGCTGTCGGCCAGCTCGGCCAGGGCAACCGGCTCCAGCCGGGCCGATTCCTCGGCGCGGGCAAAGTCGATGAACTGACGCACAATGCGTGACAGCTCGTCGATATCCGCCAGCATGTCCGGGGTGTCCGGGCTGCTGTCCTGCAGCTCCAGCATCAGTTTCAGCCGGGTCAGCGGGGTGCGCAGGTCGTGCGACAGGCCGGCCAACATCAGCCGGCGTTCCCGCGCAGCATTGTCCAGCGCGCTGGCCATGTGGTTGAAACCGCGCGCCAGGGCAATCAGCTCGCGCGGGCCATCTTCGGCCAATGGCGACGGAAGTTTGCCACCAGCCAGTTCGCGCGAGGCCATCACCACCTTGCTGATGGGACGGGTGATGCGCCAAGCCACCACGGATGCCAGCAGGATGGCCAGCACGGTGGCCAGCAACGCAGCCTGGATCAGCGAATAAATGGGGCGATCGCTATAGCGGCCAAACGGAATCACCAGCCAGTACGGGGTGTCCAGCACATGCACGTTCACCCACAGCTCGTTGCGGTCTTCGCGGTGCACCATGTAGCCGTGCACGGTGTCTCCCAGGCCCTTGCTCAGCCGGCTGACCAGGCTGTCGGCCACGCGGGGCAGTTCCTTGTCAAACTGTTGGCGTGGGGCAGACTCCTGCGGCAGCAGGCGTGGCAGGCCGGGGCGGTTGTAGCTGGCCAGAAAAGCGGTGCGCTGGGCCGGGCTCATGTTGTCCATCGAACCCTCCAGAAACGCCAGGGTGTCCACCACCTGGGCATACAGCTGCTTGTCCATCAGCTTGTGGCGCTCGCCTGCGGCAATGTAGACCGTCACCACCTGGGTAGTGACCACCACCACCACTACCAGCACGATCAGGCGAAACAGCAGGGAACCGGCAAGGCGTCGCAGCACGGCTTACTCCCGCTCGCTGCCGTCAGGCACAAAGACATAGCCATAACCCCACACCGTCTGGATGAAGCGCAGCGGGCTGTCGCCAGCTTCCAGTGCCTTGCGCAGGCGGGAAATATGCACGTCGATGCTGCGGTCCAGCGATTCGCCATTGCCCTTGCCCAGCGCCATTTCCATCAGCTGTTCGCGGGTGAGCGGGCGGCGCGGATGGGTGGCCAGTACGGTGAGCACGGCAAATTCCGCCGTGGTCAGCGGCAGCACCTGCTGGTTTTTTTGCAGCTCGCGGCGGCCCAGATTGAGCTGGAAGTCGCCAAACTCGATGATTTCGTCGGATTCGTGCCGGGCGGCCAGCGCCGGCGTGGCATGATGGCGGCGCAATACCGACTGGATGCGGGCGGTCAGTTCACGCGGGTTGAACGGTTTGGGCAGGTAGTCGTCCGCGCCCATTTCCAGGCCCAGGATGCGGTCGACGTCTTCACCGCGCGCGGTCAGCATGATCACCGGCACGGTTTCGCCCTGGGCACGCAGGCGGCGCACCACGGCCAGACCGTCATCACCCGGCATCATCACGTCCAGTACCATCAGGTCGGGGCGGTTACGTGCCAGTTTGCGGTCCAGTTCGCGCGCGTCCGGCAGGGTGTCCACCACATAGCCTTGCTGGCCCAGATAGCGGGTAAGCAGTTCGCGCAGCTTGGCGTCGTCGTCGACGATCAGAATCTTGTTGTGTTCCATGATATTTTCCTTGATGGCGCGGCGGAGTGTGACAGCCGTCATGCTGATGGCAAAGCTTAACGTGCCTCGGCGCTGGCGGCGATGGGGCTTCATGAATTTCTGTTAAACCCTGATGGCCATTCACATTAGTTAACATTTGGTAACATACGGCACACGGTTGGGCAAAAACGGGCTCCTACACTGTCATTGTGTCCTGCATGCCGGAGTACATCATGAGCAACAAATCCCTGATTTGCATGACAGTCATCCTGTCTGCGCTACTGGCGCCAGCACTGGCGCGTGCCGATGAACGCGGTGGCAATGGTGCGGATATCCGCGAGGCCCGCCAGCAAGCCCATGCCCAGGTCAGCCTGGCAACGCCATCTGCCACCACCGTGGGCGAGCCGGCAGTCAGCCCGCCGTACAGCATGCGCCGTCCAGCAGACGAGAAATGAATCCCGCGGCATTTGCCGTGTGTCCCACCCGCCTTCTGCCCCGATTCCCAAGCATCGTCGTGGCAGGAGGCCTGATGTCAGGTTAAAATACAGCCATGAAGTACCATGCCATTTATGTCCTGCTGTTTGCTTCGGTGACGGCATTTGCCTTGCCGGCAGCTGCACAGGGCCCGAATGGCATGCAGGACGGCGCAACCGAGTTTCCGCATCAGGGCCGGCCACCGGCTGGCGAAGAGCGTCGCTTGCGTAATCTGCGCCTGAAGGAGGCCGTGCAAGCCGGTGACTTGTCGCCGGAAGATGCGCGCCGCTGGCAGCACCGGCATTATGGCCCGCCATTGCCTCCGCCAGCCGGAAACGGCATGGAGCGGTATGGCCCGGATGGTTTCTCCCGTCCGCCTCCGCCCCCGCCGGCTCAGCGCAATTTCTGGCGTGACAAGCGGCAAAAGGCGCAGGAGCAATACCAGAACGATTGACCCGGTTGCATGGTGCGCCGGGAATTGCCAGTGGCAAGGACACGGCTTTGAACTCAGCTTGGGGAAAACGGATTCGTATGCGCAGCTTGTCCTGCTTGATCGGGCTGCTGCTTTTGCCGACGGCGCTGGTCCAGGCGGGAGTTCCCGACTGTGACAAGGCCATGGCACCACAGCGCTGTGCCAGTTATCGCCAGGCCTGGCTCAGCTGTAACGATATGACTGACGGTGCGGCACGCGCCTGTATCGAACAATACACGCCTGCGCTCAGTTGCAAGCGTAGTCGCGATGCACGGCAGTGCGAGGCCTTGCAGGCGGCTCAACAGGCTTGTGACGGCACGGAAGGCGCGGCACGGCGGCTGTGCGTGCGCGAACGCATGCCGGCAGCCGATTGCAGTCATGCCAGCAACAAGGCGCGTTGCGAGCAACGTGCCGCTGCCGAGTGGCAATGTGCCGAAACCGCTGGCCAGCAGGGCCGTGAATGTGTACGCAAGGCACTGATTCCGGCACCGGCCGCAGCCAGTCGTCCGGCACCACGCCGTTAACCTTGGTGTGATTTATCCGAAAAGACCCGGCAGCGCCGGGTCTTTTGCATGTTGCCTGCCACTTGCCTTGGCCCCCGTGGCATGGTTTCAGGGCAGCAGGATCAGCGAGCCGGTGGTGCGGCGGCTTTCCAGGTCGCGGTGTGCCTGTGCCGCATCGGCCAGTGCATAGCGGGCCGACGGCGTCACCTTGATGCTGCCGTCGCCAATGCGGGCAAACAGCGCCTGGGCAGAGGCTTCCAGTTCGCTCCGGCTGGCCACATAGTCACCCAGTTTGGGGCGGGTGAAGAACAGCGAACCCTTTTGTGACAGCAGCAGCGGCTCGAAGGCCGGTACGGCACCGGAGGCATTGCCGAAGCTGACAAAAGTGCCGCGCGGCGCCAGGCTGTTGAGCGACATTTCGAAAGTACTTTTTCCCACCGAATCGTAAACCACCGGTACGCCTTGCCCGCCGGTAATCTCGCGCACGCGCGCCACCACATCTTCCTGGTTGTAATTGATGACATGCTGGCAACCCAGTTGTCGTGCCAGTTCCCCCTTGGCGGCGGAACCGACGGTACCAATCACGTTTACCCCCAGCGCATGCAGCCATTGCACGGCAATCTGGCCCACGCCTCCTGCGGCGGCATGCCACAGCACGGTCATGCCGGGCTGCACCGCAAAGGTACGGCGGATCAGGTACTCCACGGTCATGCCCTGCAGCATGATGCAGGCAGCCACCTCGTCACTGATATGGTCCGGCAGTTTCACCAGTACGCCGGCCGGAATCAGCCGTTCGCTGCTGTAGGCACCCAGCGGGCCGCCGGCATAGGCCACCCGGTCACCCACTGTCACATGACTGACGCCTTCTCCCACCGCCAGCACGGTGCCCGCGGCTTCACTGCCCAGGCCGCTGGGCAGCGAGACCGGATACAAGCCGCCACGCTGGTAGGTATCGATGAAGTTGATGCCGATGGCACTGTGGCGCAGCAGGACTTCACCCGGCCCGGGCTGGCCTGTCGTCACGTCCTCCAGTTGCAGTACTTCCGGGCCTCCATGTTGATGGAAACGGATTACCTGGCTCATCTTGCCTCCCTTGTCTGGCCGATTGAGGAAGTGCCGAGTCTGCGCCTGCCTGCTTTGCACCGGCAAGCGCCTTGTACTGAACAGTCTGTTTTTTAAGGATTACTGCTTGGTATTTGGCTGTATTTGTTTCTACATTGAATCAATCCCTGACATTGCGCGGTGCGGTGAAAGGACAAGGGGTGACGGGCGGGAAACAGGAAAGGGCAGGACATGAAAGGCGTGGTATTTACCGAATTCATGGAAATGGTGGAAGCGCGTTTTTCCGCCGAAATGGTGGATGACATCATCGACGATGCGCAGATCAAGTCCGGCGGTGCATATACCGCAGTGGGCAATTACCCGTTTGCCGAGCTGGTGGCGATGATCACCGCGCTGTCGCGCCGCAGTGGCATGAGTGCATCAGAGCTGATCTTTCACTTCGGCCATTACCTGTTTGGACGTTTTGCCCTGCTCTATCCGTACAGCATTCAGTCCTGTAGCAGTTCTTTCATGGTATTCGAGGGGATAGAAAAACATATCCACGTGGAAGTGCAAAAGCTGTATCCCGATGCCCAGTTGCCGGATATCCAGGTTGTGGAGCGTGACGATAGGCGGATGATACTGCTGTACCGCTCGCCACGTTGTCTGGCACCACTGGCCACCGGGCTGATCCAGGGTGCACTGGACCACTTTTCCGAACAGGGCCGCATCACCACGGAGCTATTGAATGCAGAAGGCAGTGAGGTGCGCTTTACCGTGGAGTTGCTATGAGCCAGAGCGAGCTGTCCCAGTTGCAAGAACAATTGCAGCGCTATCAAAAGCGGTATTTGCGCGAGAAGACCGCCCGCAAGGAAGCCGAAAGCCTGCTGGAGCAGCGTAGCCGAGCCTTGTATGACGCCAATTTCGAGCTGTCCACCGTGGCGGCGCAGCTGGAAAAGATTGTCGAATGGCGGATGGCCCAGCTATCCGAGGCCTTGCTCAAGGCCGAAATGGCGGCCAAGGCCAAGTCCGAATTCCTGGCGGTGATGAGCCATGAAATCCGAACCCCGCTCAATGGCGTGCTGGGCATGGCCGAGTTGTTATCCCATAGCCAGCTGACAGCCGAGCAGGGCGATCAGGTGGCTACGCTGAAAGAATGCGGCAGTTCCCTGCTGGCCCTGATCAACGACATTCTGGACCTGTCCAAGATTGATGCCGGCAAACTCACGCTGGAGCAGCGGCCGTTCAATCTGTTCAGCTTGCTGGATAGCGTGGTCAACCTGTTTGAACCCAAGGCCATGGAAGCCGGGCTGACCGTCACCTGGCAGCGCCCGACCGGCCACGCCTGGCTGCTGGGGGACGCCACCCGTCTGCGGCAGATCACCAGCAATCTCTTGAGCAATGCCATCAAGTTCACCCATCAGGGTGGCATTACGGTGACGGTGTCGATGGCACCGCTGGAAGATACTTTCGACATGCTGCGCTTGCAGCTGGATGTACGCGATACCGGCATCGGCATGACGCCGGAGCAGATGAACAAGGTATTCACCGCCTTTGAGCAGGCCGATTCCACCACCACCCGCCGCTATGGCGGTACCGGCCTGGGACTGGCCATTTGCCGCCGCCTGGCCGAAGCCATGGGCGGACGGATTGATGTCAGCAGCACGCCGGGCGAGGGGAGTTGTTTCAGTGTCTACTGGGTGGCCACCAAGGTGGCGGCCCCGGCGCAAGAAGCCGCGGAACAGCAGCCGGTGGCAGCGCCGGTGGCGGTATCAAGCCAGCCGGTATCGGTGCTGGTGGCCGAGGACAATACGGTCAACCAGAAGTTGATCCTCAAGCTGCTGGACAAGCTGGGTTACCGCGATGTGCAACTGGCGGCCAATGGACGTCAGGCACTGGAGCAAGTCTGTCAGGGCGGGATAGAGCTGGTGTTGATGGACATGCAAATGCCGGAAATGGATGGTCTGGATGCCACCCGTGCCATCCGTCAGGCTGCGCTGGCGCAGCAACCACACATCATTGCGCTGACGGCGAACGCCTTTGATGAAGACCGCGAGCGCTGCCAGCAGGCCGGCATGGATGACTTCCTGTCCAAACCGGTCAGCCTGGAGCGCCTGTCCGCCGCCATGCAGCGCGGGCTGGGACGGCTCAATCCGCCTGCTGCATCCACGCAAGCGTAGCCGGAAGGCACTCCGGCCAGCGTGCCAGCCGGTGATCATCACCGTTGAACACGGTCTGCCGTTGACCGCTATAACAGCGTGAAGCCTGCTGCCACGGCAATACGGCATCGGCACTACCCAGCCACAACCAGTAACGACCCTTGGCAATCCCTTGCGGACGCATGTCGCGCAGGGCATGCATGTCGGCTGCGTCCAGCACGTATTGTTCCCCGGTGTAAGGGTTGGTTTGCGCGCCCAGATAGTGCTGCAAATCCAGATGCGGGGTGATGGCCGGGTTGATCAGCGCGGCTTTCCTGCCGTGTTTTTCAGCCAGTACCGTGGCATAGAAGCCCCCCAGCGAACTGCCGATCAAGGCGGTATTTGCCGGCAGGGACAGCAAGAGCGCTTCCGCCTCGGCAATGGCCTGGGCCGGATGGGAAGACAGGCGCGGGCAGTGCAGCTGCACCTGCGGTGCGTGCTGCAGCAGGAAACGCCGGGTTTCCTCGGCCTTGAGCGATTGTGGACCGGAATTGAATCCGTGCAGGTAAACGATATCCATGAGCTGAAATCATCATCAAAAAACGGCAAGCCCAGAGGGTTGCCGTCAAACCCCTCTCGCTTTCTGAAATGAAAGCGAGGCACCCTTGCAAGGCAAGGGCGGGGGGATTGGGAATAGATGGAAAGGCTGCGGAATCGCTAAGTTAACCGAAAGGCCCGGCTTTGCCGGGTCCAGTACCATCGCATCGGATAACTTTGTCCGCAGCCTGAAGGCAAGCCCAGAGGGTTGCCTTTTTTGTCTGGCTTGGCAAGCATTGTCTGTTTCACGTGAAACAAACTTGATGCACCGCAAGCTTGCCGGAAGCGTAAGGCTATTCGGCCTGCCAGGAGTAGGACTTGAGAATCGATTTGAGCTTGCCGCTGCGACGCATGGCGTCAATGCCCTGATTCAGGCGGTCGGTGCTGATGTGCGATTGCGGTGCAACGGCGCACATGGTGGGCATGTAGGTGACGGTAAGCGGATGTTGCTTGAACTGACGGGCTTCATCCGGATTGGTTTTGGCCCACCAGGCAATTTCCAGTTCCGATGAAATGGCCAGGTCGGTCAGCTTCTTCTGCAAGGATTTCACCAGCAGGTCCAGTCGCGGTTCGTCCACCCGCGTGGTGCGCCCAACCGCCCACAGGTGCTCCAGCGTCGGGTAGCTGTAACCGCGGATGGTGCCAATGCGCTTGCCCACCATTTCGTCGGCCTGATGGATATCCGGTACGCCCTTGAGCGACAGCACCCGTTCGATCTGCGGATAGAATTCGCGCGTCCAGCCCAGCCGCGTGGCATTGCCATACCATTCCGGGTTGGCATTGCACACGATATTCACCTTGCCGGTTTCGATGGTGCTTTCCACCCGCTTGCGGGCAATCACCACATACTGTGCCTTCATGCCCAGCTCGCCGGCCAGGGCATCGCCCAGTTCCTTGATCAGCCCGCTGGCCAGGTTCTGGTTATCCGGGGTCAGCACCACGATGGGTGGTGCATCGGAGTCGGAAACGCCAATCTTCAGTATGCCCCCTGCATGGATTGGCAGGCTGAGTACTGCTCCCGCAAGCAGTAACGGCCAAGTCTTATTCAAAGCAACCATAAGCTTGTACTCTCTTCTTCTTAGTTAGTTGTCTGACAGTTCCAAGTGCAATGGTAAACTGTTCGGCCGCACCATGAGTGTGCCACCTATCGTTCTTCACCATACAGCCTGTTTGCCATGACCAAAAAACCCACGCATCCGGTATTTTCCCAGCTGTCCCAGCGCATCCTGATCCTGGATGGAGGCATGGGCACCATGATCCAGCGCCATGCGCTGCAAGAAGCGGATTACCGTGGCGAGCGGTTTGCCGACTGGTCCTGTGACGTAAAAGGCAACAACGACCTGCTGGTGCTGACCCGGCCGGATGTGATTGGCGGCATTCATCAGGCGTATCTGGATGCCGGGGCCGACATCATTGAAACCAACACTTTCAATGCCACGTCGATTGCCATGGCCGACTACCGGATGGAAAGCCTGGTGTGGGAAATCAACCACGCCGCGGCCAAGCTGGTTAAAGAGCTATGTGTTGCGCAAACCGCAAAGAACCCGGCCAAGCCGCGCTTCTGTGCCGGCGTGCTGGGGCCGACCAACCGTACCGCCAGCATCAGCCCGGATGTGAACGACCCCGGCTATCGCAATGTCAGCTTTGACGAACTGGTAACGAGCTATACCGAGGCCATTGACGGCCTGGTGGCGGGCGGGGCGGACTTCCTGCTGGTGGAGACCATTTTCGACACACTGAACGCCAAGGCGGCGGTGTTTGCCATCCATCAGTATTTTGACGATCACCCGGACATCGCCCGTCTGCCCATCATGGTGTCCGGCACCATTACCGACCAGTCCGGCCGCACCCTGACCGGCCAGACCACCGAAGCCTTCTACAACAGCCTGTCGCACGCCGATGCCATGTCCTTCGGCCTCAACTGTGCGTTGGGGCCGGACTTGCTGCGTCCCTATGTGGAAGAACTGTCGCGCGTGTCCGCTACCTATGTGTCGGTGCATGCCAATGCCGGCCTGCCCAATGCCTTTGGCGGTTACGACCTGGAACCGGCAGCCATGGGCGAGTTCGTGCGCGAATGGGCTGAATCCGGCCTGATCAACATCGTCGGTGGCTGTTGCGGCACCACGCCGGAGCACATTGCCGCCATTGCCGCCGCGGTGGACGGCATTGCCCCGCGTGCCTTGCCCGAGATCGAGGCCAAGTGCCGCCTGTCCGGGCTGGAGCCGTTCAACATTGGCGACAACGACCTGTTCGTCAACGTGGGCGAGCGTACCAATGTCACCGGCAGCCGCGCCTTTGCCAAGCTGATCCTGAACGGCGACTACGCCACCGCGCTGGATGTGGCACGCCAGCAGGTGGAAAACGGCGCGCAGATCATCGACATCAACATGGACGAGGGCATGCTGGATGCGTTGGCAGCCATGGACCGCTTCCTCAAGCTGATCGCCGCCGAGCCGGACATCGCCCGCGTGCCCATCATGATCGACTCCTCCAAGTGGGAAGTGATCGAAGCCGGCCTCAAGTGCATTCAGGGCAAGGGCATCGTCAACTCCATTTCCATGAAGGAAGGGGTGGACAAGTTCAAGGAACAAGCCCGCCTGCTGCGCCGTTACGGCGCGGCGGTGATCGTGATGGCCTTCGACGAAAAAGGCCAGGCCGACACCTACGCCCGCAAGGTGGAAATCTGCGAAAAGAGCTACCGCATCCTGGTGGACGAGGTGGGTTATCCGCCGGAAGACATCATCTTCGACCCCAATATCTTTGCCGTGGCCACAGGTATCGAAGAACACGCCCGCTATGGCCTCGATTTCATCGAAGCCACCGGCTGGATTCACCAGAATCTGCCGCATGCCAAGGTATCCGGCGGCGTGTCCAACGTGTCCTTCTCCTTCCGTGGCAACAACAAGGTGCGCGAGGCGATTCACGCCGTGTTCCTCTACCACGCCATCCAGCGCGGCATGACCATGGGCATCGTCAATGCCGGGGCGCTGGAAGTGTATGACGAGGTAGACCCGGAGCTGCGCGAGCGCATCGAGGACGTGGTGCTGATGCGCACACCCAAGGATGGCGGCGATGCCACCGAGCACCTGATTGCGCTGGCCGAACGTTTCAAGGGTGAAGCGGCGGGCGAGAAAAAGGGCGAGGACCTGTCCTGGCGCGAGTGGCCGGTGGAAAAGCGGCTGGAACACGCGCTGGTCAAGGGCATCACCACCTATATCGTGGAAGATACCGAAGAAGTCCGTCTCAAGAGCGCACGCCCGATCCACGTGATCGAAGGCCCGCTGATGGACGGCATGAACGTGGTGGGCGACCTGTTTGGCGCTGGCAAGATGTTCCTGCCGCAGGTAGTGAAATCCGCCCGCGTGATGAAGGCCGCCGTGGCGCACCTGGAACCCTTCATCGAGGAAGAAAAGATTGCCCTCGGTCTGGCTGATGCCCCGGCCAAGGGCGTCATCATCATGGCCACGGTGAAGGGCGATGTGCACGACATCGGCAAGAACATCGTCGGTGTGGTGCTGCGCTGTAACAACTACAAGGTGATCGACCTGGGTGTGATGGTGCCGTGCCAGACCATTCTGGACGCTGCGCGCGAACACAAGGCCGACATCATCGGCCTGTCCGGCCTGATTACCCCCAGCCTGGAAGAAATGAGCCATGTGGCCAAGGAAATGCAGCGACAGGGCTTTGATATCCCGCTGCTGATTGGTGGTGCCACTACTTCCAAGGTCCATACCGCAGTGAAGATTGCGCCGCACTACCAGCATCCGGTGGTGTATGTGCCGGATGCCAGCCGTGCGGTGGGCGTGTGCTCCAACCTGCTGTCCGATACCCTGCGCGATGGTTTTGTGGCCGAAGTGGCGGCCGAGTACCAGCGTGCCCGCGAAGGCCATGCCAACAAGGCCAGCCGCAAGGTGGTGAGCCTGGAGGCCGCGCGTGCCAACAAGCAGGCTACCGACTGGACCAGTTACACCCCGCCCAAGCCGCAGTGGCTGGGTGTGCGCCGCTTCGAAAACTACCCGCTGGCCGAGATTGCCACCTTCATCGACTGGACGCCCTTCTTCCAGAGCTGGGAGCTGGCTGGCCGCTTCCCGCGCATTCTGGACGACGAGATCGTCGGCGAATCGGCCCGCAGCCTGTATGCCGATGCACAAACCATGCTCTCGCAAATCATCAGCGAGAACTGGCTCAGCGCCAATGCGGTGATCGGCCTGTTCCCAGCCGCTACGGTGAATGATGACGATATCGACATCCGCAGCGTGGACGGCAGCGCCAGCCAGATGACCTGGGTGGGCCTGCGTCAGCAGCTGCCCAAGGCGGACGGCAAGCCCAACTGGGCACTGGCCGATTACATTGCCCCGGCCGACAGCGGCGTGGAAGACTACATTGGCGCTTTTGCCGTTACCGCCGGCATCGGCATCGAGCCGCATGTGAAGCGCTTTGAAGAGGCCAATGACGACTACTCCGCCATTCTGCTCAAGGCGCTGGCCGACCGTCTGGCCGAAGCCTTTGCCGAGCTGATGCACCAGCGTGTGCGCCGCGAGTTCTGGGGCTATGCCGCCGACGAGGCACTGGACAACGAAGCCTTGATCGACGAGAAATACCGCGGCATCCGCCCGGCACCGGGCTATCCGGCCTGCCCGGACCATACGGTGAAGAAGGAACTGTTCGCCTTGCTGGACGCACCGGGCATCGGCATGACCCTGACCGAAGGCTATGCCATGCTTCCCACGGCAGCGGTGTCCGGCTTCTACTTCAGCCATCCGGAATCACGCTATTTTGGTGTGGGCAAGGTGGAGAAGGACCAGGTTACCAGCTATGCCCAGCGCCGCGGGGTGACGCTGGAGCAGGCCGAGCGGGATCTGGCACCCAATCTGGGTTACGACGCCTGAGAGTCCGAACGCGTCACCGACAAGCCGCCTTGGGGCGGCTTTTTCTTTGCCTCCATCCTGGCTTGTGTTGCCAGCTGAGGTACGGTGTATTCGGCGGTCATGGCAAAGACATGACGGTTCTTGCCATGGCGCTTGGCCTGATACAAGGCCCGGTCGGCTTCCCGCAGCGCGGCACTCAGCCCGATGCGTCCGTCCATGCTGACGATGCCGATGCTGATGGACAGCTGGCGTTGCTGGATGCGGCATTGATTGACCTGCTGGATGAGCTGGCAGGCCAATGCATGCACCTGGCCATGGTCGGTCAGGCGGGTGAACAGGCCGAACTCCTCCCCGCCCAGCCGTCCGCATAGCGATACCTCCGGATGCCGGCTCAGCACGGTGGCCACCTCTTGCAATACCTGGTCGCCGACATCGTGACCAAAATCGTCATTGACGCTTTTGAAGTCATCAATATCCACCATCAGGAAATGCCCCATCTGGGCCGGGTACCAGGCTTGCAACTTCTCCAGCAGACTGCGCCGGTTGTCGATGCCGGTCAGGGCATCCTGAAAGGCCAGGGTTTCCAGTTCGCGGCGCAAGGTGAAGTCGCGCAGCCGCAGGCGGCGGAACAGGATGTTGAGCATCAGGCCGGAAGTGGTACAGATGAAGACCAGCAAGGCCAGCCAGGAGTCCTGTGCCCACAGTCGCTGATCTCCTTGCGTGCTTTGCAGCATGAGCAGCCAGATCCCGCTGCTGGCCAGCAGGAAGGCTGGTGTGCGATGGAATACCGGGGCCATGGTGAGGGTGATGCACACGGCGATGGAAATGGCCCACGGTGCAGGATCGGCCACCGTCATGATGTTAAGGCGGAACCCCAGGGTCAGGCCCGCCAGGTTCAGCAACATGCCCAGCAGCAGGGTGCGGTGATGGCTGGCCAGCGAGGAGAACAGGATGCCGGCCAGCATGATCAGCAAGACCAGAACGGAATTAAGGCTGTCAACCTGCCGGTAGCGGTGACTGAACAGCAGTGAGGCCAGCCAGGCAAATACGCCGAGCATTTGCAGGTATACCGCGATGGGACGCAATTCAAGAAAGGACTGATGCAGGAAATCGGCACCGTCTGCCTGGTCGTGAGGCATGGGATCTCCTTGTGAATGGGTACACGGTAATGGTGCTGGTGAAGGGCATCGCAGCATCGTGGCTGCTTGCACAGAGGTGGTCGACTGGACATAGGTGCAGGAAGTCGCACCGCGCCGACTTGCGTTGCCGGCATGGGCGGGCACAATGCAGATGTCTGCCGCGCATCTGTTCTGGATCAAGAAAGCCGGCTGGCACCGGGTCTAGCATGAAATCGTAATCAGGTGGCATGACGCCACCCAGGACACCCACCAGGAGAAGCCGATGTTTCCAGAATTCCGTGAACTGATCAGCAAACTGAAAACCGAAGACGACCACTTCAGCCGCTTGTTCAACAAGCACAATGAATTGGACCAGACCATCAAGAACATCGAGGCCGGCATTGAAAAGGGCAGCCAGTTCGATGTGGAAGTGCTGAAGAAGGAAAAGCTCAAGCTCAAGGACGAGTTGTACGTGATCCTGAAAAAGGCTGATGCCTGATCACCACACAGGCAAGAAACGAAAAACCCGCCAGTTGGCGGGTTTTTGTTTGCTGCCACAAGGCGGCATCAGGCTGGGTCAAGCTCGCCGGGGCGGACATCCTCATCGGCATCCTCACCCAGGAATCCGCCACTCTGGTGCGCCCACAGCCGGGCATACAGCCCGCCTTTGGCCAGCAGGCTGGCGTGGTCGCCTTCTTCCACCACCCGGCCCTGGTCCAGTACGATCAGGCGGTCCATGGCGGCAATGGTGGACAGGCGGTGGGCAATGGCAATCACCGTCTTGCCTTCCATCAGCCGGTACAGGCTGCCCTGGATGGCGGCTTCCACTTCCGAATCCAGCGCGCTGGTGGCTTCGTCCAGCAGCAGGATGGGCGCGTCTTTCAGCATCACCCGCGCAATGGCCACGCGCTGGCGCTGGCCGCCGGACAGCTTGACGCCGCGCTCACCGACATGGGCATCGTAGCCGCGCCTTCCCTTGGGGTCGGTCAGTGACTGGATGAAGTCATGCGCTTCCGCCTGGCGCGCGGCATGGATCATTTCTGCGTCGCTGGCATCCGGCCGGCCATACAGCAGGTTATCGCGTACCGAGCGGTGCAGCAGCGAGGTGTCTTGCGTCACCATGCCGATTTGCGCCCGCAGGCTGTCCTGGGTGACGGCGGCAATATCCTGGCCATCAATCAGGATGCGGCCATGCTCGACATCGTAAAAACGCAACATCAGGTTGACGATGGTGGACTTGCCCGCGCCGCTGCGCCCGACCAGACCGATTTTTTCACCCGGGCGGATGGTCAGGTTCAGCCCGTCCACGATGGTGCGCTCGCCACCATAGGAAAACCGCACCTGCTCGAAGCGTACTTCGCCGCGGTTCACCTGCAAGGCGCGGGCATCCGGGCGGTCCACAATGGCCACCGGGCGCGACAGGGTGCTGATGCCGTCATGCACGGTGCCGATGTTCTCGAACAGGCTGGACATTTCCCACATGATCCAGTGCGATACGCCATTCAGGCGCAAGGCCATGGCGGTGGCGGCTGCCACCGCACCAATGCCGACTTCGCCCTGGGTCCACAGCCACAGGGTGGCACCGGCGGTGCTGGCAATCAGCCCCATGCTCAGGATGTGGTTGACGATTTCAAAGCCACTGACCAGCCGCATCTGGCCATAGGCCGTCTGCATGAATTCCTGCATGGCGCTCTTGGTGAAGGCGGCCTCACGCTGGCCCTGGGAAAACAGCTTCACCGTGGCGATATTGGTGTAGGCATCGGTCACCCGGCCGGTCATCAAGGAACGGGCATCAGCCTGGCGCGTGGACGCCTTGCCCAGCCGTGGCACAAAAAAGGCCAGGGTGGCGACATACAGCAGCAGCCAGCCGACAAAGGGCAGCAGTAGGACGCGATCGAAACTGCCCACCACGGCCACCATGGTGATGAAGTAGATCACCACGAATACCAGGATGTCGGTGATGATCAGCACGGTATCGCGTACCGCCAGTGCAGTCTGCATTACCTTGGCGGCCACCCGCCCGGCAAATTCGTCCTGATAAAAGCTCATGCTTTGCCCCAGCAGATGGCGGTGGAACTGCCAGCGCAGCCGCATGGGGAAATTGCCGAACAGGCTTTGGTATTTGAACATGGCCTGCAGCGCGATCAGTACCGGACTGGCCAGCAAAATACCGCCCAGCAGCAGCAAATGCTCGCGCTCCTGCGTCCACAGGCGGGAGGGCGCCACATGGCTTAGCCAGTCCACCACCGAGCCCAGCATGGAAAACAACAGTGCTTCAAAGGCACCAATGGTCGCTGTCAGCAGGGTCATGCACAGGATGTAGGGGCGCATGCCACTGGTGGCGGACCAGACAAAAGGAAAGAAGCCCTTGGGAGGCTGTACGGGAGGGGTATCCGGGTAGACTTCCACCCGTTTTTCAAACCAGGAAAACATAAAGATCGTCCTTGTCCGGACATGAGGTCCGTTGAGGTTGTATGGGTGTATGACCTTAGCTTGAAGCGAAGCAATCAGCAATGCTTTTTTTGCATGGCAGATGGCGGGGCGGGTCAGCCGGGCAGCCAGATCGGCAGGAAGTAATATGTTTATGGCATGGTTGCCTGCAGGCGTGGCAAGGGTGCGGGACAAACAAAAACGCCTTGCCGGGTGGGCAAGGCGTTGTGCCTGGTCAGGCGATCAAACGTGTAGCTGCACGATCTTGAGCGGATGCTGGCCATCCAGGCTGGGGAAGTCTTCTTCCGGGGTGATCCACTCTACCGCCTGAATCGGACGGCCGGCTTTTTCTGCACTGCGCTTGAGCGCTTCCAGCCAGGCGGCACCATCCACCTGGGCAACGTTATTGCAGCAGATCAGCACCCCGCCCGGCGCGGTGCACAACAGCGCAGGCTTGAACAGGGCCTGGTAGTCGTTGATCAGGTCCACCACGCCGAAGGGGCTCTTGGCGTAGCGCGGCGGGTCGAGGAAGACCACATCGAACTGGCGCGCTTCCAGCGTGGGGAAGGGCGGCATTTTCTTGCCGCGTACCATCTTGGGCTGGCCGATGCCGGACAGCTGGCGCAGGGCGGCAAAGGCATCGCTTTGCACGCAGCGCGGACGGGTGGTCAGGCTGTTGAGCTTGGCATTGGCACGGCCTACGGCCAGGCTGGATTCGGCAAAATCCACATTCATCACGAAGCTGGCACCACCTTTGGCGGCGGCCAGGCCCACACCGCAGGTGTAGGCAAACAGATTGAGCACGCTCTTGCCTTCGGCCAGCTGCATCACGCGGCGGCGACCGACGCGCAGGTCGAGGAACAGCCACGGGTCCTGGCCGCTGTGGCGGGCGCGGATGTGATAACGGATGCCCAACTCGTGTGCCACGCGGTTTTCTTCGGCCACGGCCTGTTCCGCCAGGCTCAGGGTATTGCTGATGCGCGAGTTGGCATTGCTGCGGTCGTTGTAGACCAGTTGCAGTTCAGGCAGGCTGACGGCGTAAAACTGGTGGATTTCGTCCAGCTCTTCGTCGCTCAGCGACTGGTGGAAGCTCTGCACCAGCAGCAAATCGCCATAGCGGTCTATGGTCAGGCCGGATACCCCTTCCACACTGCCATGAAACAGGCGGTAGCTATTGGTATCTTCTGCCAGCAGGCGGCTGACAAGCTCGCTGCGGCGATCGGCGGCGGCTTGCAGCAGGGTGCTCAGGGTGTGGGACATGAGGGGCTTTCTTTCTGGAATGAGGGCAATTGTAAGCCCTCGGGGGGCATGCCTCAAAATTAGCACTAAGCTGTAAGAATTCATTGGCTGGCTCGACCCATGACAGACAGCCAGATCACGGCCAGTGTGTGGCCATTTTGCGGAGCAGAGCATGCAGGCAGCGCAGGAATTACTCAAAACCCTCTACACCATGGCCATGATGGTGGAAACCCGTGATGCCTATACCGGTGGCCATTTATGGCGGGTGTCGCGTTTCTCCGGCCTGCTGGCGCAGGAAATGGGGCTGTCGCGCGGCGAGGTACTGCGTATCATGCTGGGCGGTTTTCTGCATGATCTCGGGAAAATCGGCGTACCCGATGCCATTCTCAACAAGCGCGACCGTCTGACTGACGACGAGTATGCGGTGATCAAGACCCATCCGCAGCAGGGGGCAGATTTGCTGCGTGAGCATCCGCTGGCCGCCCTGGCCATGGAAGCGGTGCTGATGCATCACGAAACCCCGGATGGCCGAGGCTATCCGGCAGGCCTCAAGGGCGAGGCCATTCCCATGGTGGCGCGCATTGTCGGCATTACCGATGCCTTTGACGCCATGACCAGCCACCGTCCCTACCGGGCAGGCATGCCGATTGCGCGGGCGCTGGACATCATTCGCGAAAATCTGGGCAGCCAGTTCGACCGCACTTGCGGCGAGCACTTCATCGCGCTGGGCGAAGCCGGCAAGCTGGAGCACATCGTCGGTCACAGTGAAGCAGGCATTCCATTGCAGCAATGCCAGGCCTGCGGTCCCATCATCGCCATCCCGCGGCGCATGCAGGATGGGGCCACCGTGAATTGTCCCTCCTGTGGTGGCGGCTATCGCCTGCATCGGCAAGGTCAGGGGTTGGCACTTGCCCCCACCGGAGAGCAGGACCCCTTGCAGGTGCAACGGCCGGTGGTGGACCACGAACTGGTGGCCGAGCTGGTGCAGGAGGCATCCGCCTGTTTGCCGCCGGTGCGTCAGGCCGGCTGGCTGGCGCGGCTGTTTGCCTGAGGTAGGCCGCATGCCGTGCCGGAGGATTGTGTCAGCAAGTGTTAAGCGCGGGGTGTAAGGCTAGAGTTACAGACGTTTAGCCGGTAGGCTTGAGTTCTTTGTCATGGCCATTCCGGCCGTCTTTACTGCTTCCATGAACGACGCGTCTGCATCCTTGCGGCATTGCCGCCCTTTCTGGCATTTCTGGTTGGCCCGTGTATTGCTGACGGCCGGTTTTCAAATTCTTACCGTCGCCATTGGCTGGCAGGTGTATGCCCTGACCGGCAGTGCGCTGGATCTGGGCCTGGTGGGCCTGCTGCAGTTTTTGCCACGGGTGCTGTTGGTGCTGGTGACCGGCGCGGTGTCCGACCGTTTCGACCGGCGTCGGGTGGTAGCTGTCAGTCTGGCCATTCAGGCGGTGGCGGCAAGCGTGCTGCTGCTGGGTAATCTGGGCGCAGGCTGGCAGGTCAGTCGCGGGCTGATCTTTGCCCTGTCGGTGGTGGTGGGCTGCTGCCGCGCCTTCGACATGCCGGCCATGCAGTCCTTGTTACCCAATATCGTGCCACCGCGTCTGCTGGGGCAGGCCATTGCCATGGCAGCCTCGGCCAATGAGGCCGCCACTATCATCGCCCCCGCACTGGGCGGTTTTCTGTATGCGCTGGGGGCGGAACTGACTTATGGGCTGTCTGCCGCCAGCTTCCTCGCTTGCCTGCTGCTGGTCAGCCTGCTGCCTTCCAGCCGGGTGTTGCCTACCGGCCAGCGCGTGTCGCTGGACTCCCTGTTGATGGGGGTGCGTTTCATCCGCAGTCGCCCGGATATCCTGGGGGCAATATCGCTGGACCTGTTTGCCGTGCTGCTGGGCGGGGCCACGGCACTGTTGCCCATTTTTGCCCGCGACATCCTGCTGACCGGCCCCTGGGGTCTGGGCCTGTTGCGCTCGGCACCGGCGGCCGGGGCCTTGCTGATGTCAGCCTGGCTGATGCGCCACCCCATCAGGCGGCGCTCCGGTCACATCATGTTTGCGGCGGTGGCGGTGTTTGGCTTCGCCACCATCCTGTTCGGCCTGTCCAGCAGCTTCCCGCTGTCCTTGCTGGCGCTGATGCTGCTGGGTTCGGCCGATGTCATCAGCGTGGTGATCCGCGGCACGCTGGTGCAGCTGGAAACACCGGATGACATGCGTGGCCGCGTCAATTCGGTGAACTCCCTGTTCATTGGTGCCTCAAACCAGCTTGGTGAATTCGAATCCGGTGTGACGGCGGCCTGGCTGGGTGCGGTTCCGGCCGTGGTGCTGGGTGGTGTGGGGACCTTGCTGGTGGTGGTGCTGTGGATGCGCTGGTTTCCACAACTGGCACAGCGCGACCAACTGGCACCCTGACGCGTGCCGCGCATGCTGGCATCATTCATGACTTTGGTATATTAATGTCGGCCTGATGCGCTATCAGACCGACTCAGCACCCGACTCAGGAGAAGTGCCATGCATGCTGTCAGCCCAAAGCTGACTGACTGGTTGTCGCAATTGAACCAGCTTATTCGCCGTTTGCAGGACAGCGGCTACAAACCTACCGCCATTGGTGCCCGCGAGGCCCTGGCCAATGTCACCCGTACGCTAGTGAGCCCCGGCCCGGATATTGCCTGGGTGAATGATGAAATCGTTCATGGCCGCGATTACAGCGTGCCGGTGCGCATTTATCATCCGGCACCGGACGAGGCGCGCCCGGTCTTGTTGTTCTTGCACGGCGGCGGTCATACCGCGGGCAGTGTCAGCGTGTATGACCCCATCAGCCGCAGGCTGGCAGCCGCTACCGGTTGCGTGGTGGTGGTGCCGGAATACCGGCTGGCACCGGAGAACCCTTATCCGGCGGCATTGCACGATGCTTATGCCGCTGCGCGTGGCGTGTTTGCCGCACTGGATGCCCGTGGCCTGCCCTTTGTGCGGCAACTGGCCCTGGCGGGCGACTCGGCCGGGGCGGCGCTGGCTGCCACCGTCAGTGCGCGTTCGCAGCACGATACCGCCTTGCAGATTGCCGCCCAGATACTGATTTACCCCAGTCTGGACTACAGCATGAGCCTGCCGTCGATTACCGAGAATGGCGAAGGCTATTTCCTCAACAGCGATCGCATTGCCTGGTATTTCGACAATTATTTCCAGCGTGGCGAGGACCGGCTGGCAGCGTCCCCGCTGCACATGACCGTGACGCCGCGCATGCCCGCCACCCTGGTGGTATCCGCCGGCTTCGACCCGCTGCGCGACGAAGCACTACGCTATCTGGACAAGTTGCAGGCTGCGGGCGTGGTGTGCGAGCACCTGCATTTTGATGATCTGATCCATGCCTTCCTGAACATGGAGCAGCTGGTCGCAGATGAGTGCGCCCGCACTTACCGGCACATTGCCGGCTTCCTTACGCGCCAGTTGGCGCAGGTGGAGGCCTGAGCCGCCTTGCGGCATGCTCAGCCCTGCGGCAGTTCGCGCAGGGTGAGCCATAGCCGGGTGTCGAACTCCAGCTGGTGGTAGTCCGGTTCCATATGGCAACACAGCTGGTAGAAGGCCTTGTCGTGGTTCTTTTCGCGCAGGTGGGCCAGTTCGTGCACCACGATCATGCGCAAAAACGGCTCTGGCGCGTCGCGGAACAGGCTGGCAATGCGGATTTCATGCTTGGCCTTGAGCTTGCCACCTTGTATGCGGGAAATCTGGGTATTGGTGCCCAGCGTGCCCTTGACCGGATGCTGCTGGTTGTCGAACAGCACCTTGGTGGGCGCCGGGGCATTCTTCAGGTAGCGCTGCTTGAGCGCGCTGACATACTGGTACAGCGCATTATCGCTTTGTACCTGATGGCTGGCGGGGTAACGGGCAGCCAGCCACTGGCCGAGGCTGCCGTCATCCAGACGGGCCTGAACCTGGGCAAGCAGGGCGGGCGGGTAATGCAGCAGATATTTGAGGGCAGACATGCCGCCAGTGTAGCAAAGCGCTGGCGGCTGCGGCGGATCAGGCTGCCACGCTGCCGCTGCCGGCCAGCAGTGCCGGCTGCTTCCAGCGGTAGCACAGCGCAACGGCCTTGCTGCCATCCGGAGCCAGCACACTTTCGCGGTCTACCATTTCCCCACCCATGCGGTTGTAGAAGCGGCGGGCATCGCTATTGGCTTCGTACACCCACAAGTGCATGGGGGTGCCGGCTTGCAGGCGATGCGCCTCGGCGGCGGCAGCCAGTAACAGGGTGCGTCCCACGCCACGGCCTTGCTGACCGGGCAGCACATGCAGATTGTCCAGCAACAGGCCGCGCTCGGTTTCGCCATCGGGCAGCAGGCAGACAAAACCTACCGGCTCACCATCCCACAAGGCCAGTTGTACCCACAGGTGATTGTCGTAATGAAAGCGGCGGGTCCACATGGTGTGCCGTTCCGTCGGGGCGACATGGTCCAGATAGTCGTCGGACAGGATTTTGCGATAGCTGTTTTGCCAGCTTTCGGTATGCAGCCGGGCAATCAGTGCGGCGTCGTCGAAAGTGGCAGGGCGCAAGGTCAGCGAAGTCATGGAGCGTGTCAGAGGGGTGTGGATCTTGGGATTTTACGACAGGCAGATGACATTAAGGTTCGGCTTACATACAAATTAACGTGGTTGACGCAAGGCTTGCTGGCTGATGGGGGTGGACAGGATGATGGAGGTGCGGGTTTCGCCCAGATGGTTCACCCGTGCCACCAGCGCTTCCAGATGCGCCACATCGCGCGCCAGCAGTCGGAACAGGTAGGAATCGGCACCGGTGACGTGATGACATTCCATCACTTCCGGCATGCTGCCCAGCAAATCCAGCAGTTTCTTCTTGTAGGGCTGCGGCACGGTGATGCCCACCATGGCCGACAAGGTATAACCGGCCTTTTGCGGTGCCAGCCGCGCATGATAGCCCTGAATCACGCCGGACTCTTCCAGCCGCCGCACCCGTTCGGATACCGCCGGCACTGACATTTCCACAGCCCGCGCCAGCTCGGTGAGCGACAGTCGTGCGTCCTGTTGCAGGCACTCCAGAATCTTCCATGACTTGCTGTCTATTTCCATACTGTGCCTCTTTTGCTGCCATCAAGGGAAATTGCCTTAATTTATCAGCTCTGATTGGTATTTAGCCTGAAAAACAGCATGTGCAGGACGGATGTGGCCGGGCAGACTATCAGTATCAAGCGGAGGAAATACCATGTTGCTTGCAGAACTGTTTGTCCAGGCCGTGCTGGTGGGGGTGGCCATTGCCGCACCGGTAGGCCCCATCGGCCTGCTATGTATTGAGCGTACCTTGCAGCAAGGAGCGTGGATGGGACTGGCCACCGGACTTGGGGCCGCCACAGCGGATGGTATTTACGCCACGCTGGGGGCGATGGGGATGACGGTGTTGATCAGCCAGCTGACGGCACTTGCCCTGCCGCTGTCGCTGGCGGGCAGCCTGTTTCTGGCCTGGATGGCAGTGGGCATGCTTGGGCGTTCTGTCCGGCCGGAGGCAGACACCGGCGGCAGTGTGGCGGCCAGTCTGCTACGGGCTTATGCCTCCACCCTGGCGCTGACGCTGGGCAACCCGATGACCATCTTGTCCTTCGTGGCGGTTTTTTCCAGCTTGTCCGGCCATGCCCGGCCCGGGGCGGCAGAGGCATGGGTGATGGTGCTGGGTGTGGTGGCCGGCTCGGCATTGTGGTGGTGTGTGCTGGCGTTTGGTCTGGGCAGCGTATTGCGGCGCGTGGGGCCGCGTGGCAGGCAATGGCTGGACCGTGGCTGTGGCCTGTTGTTGCTGGGCATGGCCGGCTGGATGTTGTGGCAGGCATGGCCGCACTGAAACCGCCGTGCGATGCCGGCAGATTGGTTCCTTTCAGATAAGCATGATTGGCTCTGTGATGGAGCCGCTCATTGCCCGGATAATGAGCCGGTCCCGTTGAGGAGTCACCAATATGTCAAATTTGCGCCTGCCCTATGTCGAGCTGTCTGCCCCTGCCTTGCAGCATTTGCGTGCCATCAAGCAACAGCTGGCTGAAAGCCCGCTGGGGCGTAATCTGGTGGAGCTGGTTTACCTGCGGGTCTCGCAGATCAATGGCTGTGCATTCTGCCTCGACATGCACAGCCGGGCGCTGCGCAGCGGCGGCGAAACTGCGGCGCGGCTGGACACGCTGGCCGGCTGGCGACTGAGTCCGCACTTCAGTGCGCGGGAGAGGGCTGCGCTGGCCTGGGCCGAGTCGGTGACGCTGATTGCCGGCACACAGGCGGATGACGCGGCGTATACCCCGTTGCTGGAACACTTCAACGCCCAGGAAATCTGCGACCTGACCATGGCCATCGCCAGCATGAATGCGCTGAACCGGCTGGCCATTGCCATGCGCCAGTAGCGACACCGGGTGGTGAACCGGATTGGTTCTTGATCAATCGTGTTGATGGAGTATTGCGATGAGCCTGTATTGCCCGTCTGCTTTTCGTGCCGAAGCTGGGTATGCCGCGCGCGTGATGGCGGATAATCCGCTGGCCACCCTGATTACCCCGGCGGCAGACGAACCGTGGATCAGCCATGTGGTGCTGTTGCCCGATCCGCAACATCCTGATTGCCTGCTGGGCCATCTGGCGCGGGCCAATCCGCATGCCGGGGTGCTGTTTGCACAAGACAGCGTGGCGGTGTTTGCCGGTGCGCATGGCTATGTGTCACCGCGGTGGTATGTGTCCGATGGCATGGTGCCTACCTGGAATTACCGGGTGGCACATGCCCATGGCCGGGCAGAACCGGTGGACGGCGCGCAGCTGGGTGAACTGTTAAGCCAGCTGGCGCGTCATTTTGAAGGCCCGGATGGCTGGAGTACCGATGCCATGCCGCCAGCGGCGATGGCCGCCATGCAGCGCGGCATTATGGGTTTCCGTTTGCGGGTGGCGCGTTGGGAGGTCAAGGCCAAGCTGAGCCAGAACCGGCTGCCGCAAGACCGGCAAGGGGTGATCCAGGCGCTGGAAAGTGGTGACGAGGCGGCACGCCAGCTGGCTGCCGCCATGCCGCGGCCTTGATGGATTGAATGGTTTAGTGGGGCACTTTCAGGGCTTCCACTTCCACCAGCACATTGCGGCTTTCATCAGCCAGCCATAGTTGGCCGTCCTGCACGGTGGCAGTCAGTTGCATGCCGCGCTGGCATAGCTCGGCCAGCTCGGTCTGGGTGGCGGTACTGATGCGGTAGACGCTGAGCTTGTCCAGCTTGGCCAGCTTGTTTTCGATTTGCGGCCACCATACCTCGCTGGAGCGGCCGCCATAGGTGTACAACACGACCTTGTCGGCGCGGCTGCAGGCCTTCTTCAGCCGCTTTTCATCCGGTTCGCCCAGTTCTATCCACAGTTCGATTTCATCGCTGTAATTCTTCTGCCACAGTTCGGCCTCGTCGTCGGCACTCAGGCCACGGGTAAAGCTGAGGGTTTCGCTGGCATTGAGCACAAAGGCCACCAGGCGCACCATCAGGCGCTCCACGGTTTCGGACGGGTGTTGTGCCAGGGTCAGGTTATGGCTGGCGTAATAGCCGCGGTCCATGTCGGAAATCGACAGACCGGCTTTGTAAATGGTGGCGGTAAGGGCCATGAGTGATATCCGGGTTGCAATGTTGGCTGCACACGGCCCGGTGCGGCTGCCGGCCGGTGCAAGAGTATGGACTTATTGTTCAGGCTGGCTGATGCACAGCAGGCTTTCGCCTTTCCAGTTGATGCTGGCTTCCTTGCCGCGGATGGTGAATTCGACATTCTGACCGGCATAGCGGGCACCGCCGGTGACCAGTTCCTGCTGGTGCAGGATGGCCTGGCTCTTGCCACGTACCAGCCGCGCGGTGGCGGGTTTGGTACGGTAAAAGGTGGCCAGCACGTCGTTGTTGCCGCCACCGCCGCACAGATAATGCAGCGGGGTCAGCGAGGGCGCCAGTTCCCAGGCGGCCTGTAGTTCGGTAATGCGCAGGATGTAGGTATCCCCCAGGCACATATGGGGGTTGTCGTTCTTCATGCAGTCTTTCAGGTTGTGCGCCCAGTGGCGCTGCTCCTGTTGCAGCTTGCTGACGCTCAGCCCACCTGCCGGCATCTGGCGGGCCTTGTCCATGGCCTGGGTGTAGACCTTGTCCAGCCGGTTGCCCAGCCGGATCATGCCTTCATCCTGGCACAGCATGGTTTCCATGGGGTTGGCCGGCTTGTTGCAATCAAATTCGGTGGCCGCAATGGTGGCAATCGGCGGCGTCACCGCGGCGGGTGGCGTGCGTGTGCTGCTGGTGTTGCCACGGCCTCCGCTACGGTCCTGTCCGGTACCAAGCGAATGTGCACCGTTCAGGGCATGCGCCAGGCCGGGTGCAAGCAGCAGCAAGCAGATTGCAGTGGGTACGGGACGGAATTTGAGCATGCAGTATTGTGCCACGTGCAGCCCCGTCCTGCTGCATCATTCCGCAGGATGATTTCCCAGCATGGGCAATTGTCTGTAAACTCGCCCGCTTTCGCGTCTTGCCAATCGGCGCACAATGCAGGCCTCATCCCGCGGCCACCCGCATTCAATTCAATTGTTTACCGTCAGCCTAGATTGGTGTCGCTTACTGCGATCAGGCAGTCGCAGGAGTGTTGTATGTCCGATTTAAGCTTTGCTGACCTTGGCCTGGCCCAGGATTTGTTGCGTGCCGTGGCCGATACCGGTTACACCGTGCCCACCCCCATCCAGGCGCAAGCCATTCCGCAGGTACTCAAGGGTGGCGATTTGCTGGCCGCCGCGCAAACCGGTACCGGCAAGACCGCCGGTTTCACCCTGCCTTTGCTGCAATTGCTGATGGGCAAACCGTCGCGCCAGGCGGGCAAACCGCGCGCGCTGGTGCTGACCCCCACGCGTGAACTGGCCGCCCAGGTGGAAGAGTCGGTCCGCGAATACGGCAAATACCTGCCGCTCAAATCCATGGTGATGTTTGGTGGTGTCGGCATCAACCCGCAGATTGCCGCCTTGCGCAAGCCGGTGGACATTCTGGTGGCCACGCCGGGCCGCCTGCTCGACCATGTCAGCCAGCGCACGCTGGATCTGTCGGCCGTGGAAATCCTGGTGCTGGACGAGGCCGACCGCATGCTGGACATGGGCTTCATCCACGACATCCGCAAGGTGCTGGCCCTGCTGCCGGCCAAGCGGCAGAACCTGCTGTTTTCGGCCACCTTCTCCGACGAGATCAAGGCACTGGCCGACAAGCTGCTGGATCAACCCAAGCTGGTGGAAGTGGCGCGCCGCAACACCACCAACGAGCTGGTGGACCAGCGCGTGCATCTGGTGGACCGCGACAAGAAGACCGATCTGCTGATCAAGCTGATCCGCGATCACAACTGGTATCAGGTGCTGGTGTTCACCCGCACCAAGCACGGTGCCAACCGTCTGGCGGAAAAGCTGGACAAGATCGGCATTCCGGCCGCAGCCATTCACGGCAACAAGAGCCAGAATGCCCGTACCCGCGCCTTGGCCGACTTCAAGAACTCCACCCTGCAAGTGCTGGTGGCCACTGATATCGCCGCCCGCGGCCTGGATATCGATCAGCTGCCGCACGTGGTCAACTTCGAACTGCCCAATGTGCCGGAAGACTATGTACACCGTATCGGCCGTACCGGCCGAGCCGGCAGTCCGGGCGAAGCGGTATCGCTGGTGTGCGTCGATGAATTCAATTTCCTGCGTGACATCGAAAAGCTGACCAAGCAATCCATCGCCCGCTTTACTGTACCCGGCTTTGAAGCCGACCTGAACGTGAAGCCGGAACCCATCCCCATGGGTGGCAATAGCGGTCGTGGCCGCGGCCAGGGTGGCGGTGGCCGTCAGGGTCAGGGCGCACGTCAGGGCCAGGGTGGCGGCAAGCCGCGCCATGAGCAGCAAGCCAAGCCTACCGGCCATGGCCATCGCAGCCCGACGGGCAACACACCGCGCAACAAGCCGGCAGCGGCTCAGCCGCAAGGCTCGCGTCAGACACAAGCCGCCAAGCCTGCCGGTGGCCAGACGCAGCAACGTCGCAGCCAGCCTGCACGCCAGGTTTCGGCCTTGCTCTCGCCGGGCAAGCGCTAAACTGACAGGACATGGCAGCGGCACCTGCTGCACGCTGCCCATGCTTGCTGTCCATGGCCCGGACTCGTATCCTCTTGGATTGGTCGCCGGGCCATTTTTCCATCATAAACAAAGGCATATCCCGGCTGACGCGGGGAAGCCCGGCACAAGGTGGCCGGTTGTCAGGCACTCCTGATTCGGAGCAGGACATGATTGCAGCATGTGCAGCACCTTGGTGGTGGATGGCCAGACGGCTGGTCTGGCTGGTCCCGTGCGCTGCCGTCTTGTGCGGCCTGCCGGGGCCGGTGTATGCCCAGCGTTCAGCCCCCTTGCCATCGGGGCAGATGGCCATTGTGCTCAGTGCAGATGACTGGCCGCCTTACATCGGTGCCAATCTGCCTAATAACGGCATTTTGTCCCGCGTCGTGAGTGCTGCCTTTGCCCGCAGCGGCGTGACGGTGCGTTACCGCTTCATGCCCAATAACCGCAGTCTGCAATCGGCCCGCAACGGCATGGTGGATGGCAGCCTGGGTTGGGCGCCCAGTCCGGACCGTCTGCAGGACCTGCTGTATACCAAACCGGTTCTTTCCGCGCGCATGGTGTTTTTCCAGCAGCGCAGCCATGTGGTGAGCTGGAAACAGCTGGCCGAGCTGTCCGGGATGCGTATCGGCATCACCATTGGCAACTATTACTCGGATGAATTCGACCGGCTGGTACGTCAGGGGGTGTTGCATACCGACGGTGCCGCCGACGACCTGAGCAACTTCCGCAAGCTGCTGGCGCGGCGTATCGACCTGTTTCCCATTGAAGAAGAAGTCGGCCTGTTTCTGCTCGGTCGTCACTTCTCCCGCGCCGAGACGGCAAAACTGCAGCATTCCCAGCCCTTCTGGCTGGCACCGCTGCATGTGGTGATCTGGAAGAAGCATCCGCATGGTGCCGAGCTGATTGACCGTTTCAACCGCGGTTTGCTGGCCATACAGCGCAGCGGTGAACTGGCACGTCTGGTGCAGGAAACCCGACAAGCCTGCCTGCGCAGTGCTCAACCGGCTGCTGAGCCGGAATGATGGGCGATCAGCGCTTCGGCTTCCGCCAGCAACTGGCCGGATAGTGCCGGGTCGGTCACCGCCCGTGCCAGCAGCATGGCACCCACCATCAGGCTGAGCTGGGCGCAGGGTGTCAGGGGGGGGGCATCAGAATCACCATCCTGTCCGGCGGCGCTTGCCAGGGTGGCCAGCTGTCGTTGCAGGCTGGCGGTGAAGGCCTGACGCGTGGCCGGTGTATGCCGACTGAGTTCCCCGGCCAGTGCCGCAGCCACGCAGCCGGTGTCCGGGAAGTCCCGATGCTGGATGCTCAGATAATGCTGTGCCACCGACAGGCGTTTGCTGCCAGGTGTTGCCAGCTGCATCTGTTGCTGCCATTGCTGATCGACAGATTGCATGGCCTGCTGGCAGGCTTGCGCCACCAGGTCTTCCTTGTCCTTGAAATGCCAGTAAAAGCCGCCATGGGTCAGGCCCAGATCCGCCATCAGGTTGGCGATGCCAACCGCGGCAATGCCTTCGGAACGGAAGCGTAGTGTTGCCATGTCCAGAATGCGCTGGCGGATGGCGGTCTTGTGCTGTTTGTCGTAGCGCATGCTGAATTCTTTAGCCGGATGATATTTATATTATGGACATAATATAAATAATTGCCATGTGAATCAGCAAGATAGCGCTTAACAATAAACATGTCCCAAGTGACAGGATGGCTTGCTTTAAGCCGGTCGGGTTTCTATTCCTAAGCGTCAGGACTCACGCACATGTCCAGGAGTGTCCAGATGGTGCTCAAGCTCAGGGATTTCCGCCTTATCGTCGAACATGCCAGCGATGCCATCATGGTGACCGAAGCAGCTCCACACCGTGCTCCCGGGCCGAAAATCGTCTACGTCAATCAGGCATTTTGCCAACTGTGCGGCTACGAAAAGTCAGAAATCCTGGGCCGCAATCCACGCTTCCTGCAAGGGCCGCAAACCGATCCGGCGATGCTGCACGATATCCGTGCGGGGCTGGAGCTGGGGCGTCCGCTACGCATGCAACTGCTCAATTATCACAAGTCCGGGCGCAGCTACTGGGTTGAAATGAGCATCATGCCGCTGCATGACGATAACGGGCTGGTCAGCCACTTTGTCGCCATCGAACGGGATGTCACGCACTGGCACAGCGTGCAGGATGCACTGTATCTGCTGGCGGTCACCGACGAGCTCACCGGCCTGCCCAATCGCCGGATGTTTGCCGAACTGGGTAACAAATACCTGCACCTGGCGCAGCGTCAGGCAACGCCGCTCAGTGTGGTGATGCTGGACCTGGATCACTTCAAGCAGGTGAACGACCGCTTTGGTCACCAGATGGGTGACAGCTTGCTTCGCGTGGTGGGCCGGGTCCTGAGTCAGGGAATACGTGAAAGTGATGTTGCCGGCAGGCTGGGTGGCGAGGAGTTTGGCCTGCTGTTACCTGAAACCAGTCAACAGGAAGCCTTGCAGGTGATACACCGGGTACAGGCCATGCTGGATGCCGCATGCCGGGCCGCCAGCTTGCCTGCGGAGGCCTGTGTCACGCTCAGCGTGGGCCTGGCCATGCTCGGCGCGAAGGACAAGGCGCTGGATGACATTTTGCACCGTGCAGACGAGGCACTTTACGCTGCCAAGAAACTTGGCCGGAACCGGGTGGAAATCAGCCTTTAGCGGTGGCATGCCGTCATTTTCCGGCGCAAGGCCCGGACTGTTCCGGGCTGTAACGCCTCCAGTGTCAATTCGTTACCACACAAGGGCTTGGGCTCGCAGGAAAGCGTGGATTTATCCCGATGTCTTGGCTATTCTTGCTGCCCATACCGCACTACAAACGACGGATAAGGTTTCGTCTTTTGCCGCGGCATGGGAGAAACCGTGTTCTCATCTGGCAAATCTGCACAGCCCTGGCTGACACGGGCGAAACAAGCCCTGTGGCAGGCCCTGTCACTGTGGCTGCTGACATGGTTGTCGGTCTGTTTGCCGTACTCGGTGGACTTTGGCAGGCTGGCCCCGCCCTTGTGGCTGCCGGCCGGTTTCTGTCTGGCGCAGGTCATGTTGCGCGGCTGGTCTTGCTGGCCCGGCTTGCTACTGGGCCTCTGTCTGGGCCAGGCATGGTTGTTGCCGCAGCATATGGTGCTCGCGGTGGGCATGGCTGCAGGGCAAACCGTGGCCGCCTTGTTGGCCGGGCAGTTCCTGCGCGTGCACAGCGGGCAGGAGCCGCCATTTCACCGCTTGAGTGGTGTACTGCTGTTCCTGTGGTGCGGTGTGCTGGCCAACACCCTGCTGGCCAACCTGCCGGCTTATCTGCTTGTCACCCCCTCCTTGCTGCCTTCTGCCGGGTCACCCTGGCCGTGGCTGTTTTCCCGCTGGCTGGGCGAGGTCAATGGCATCCTGACGCTGACGCCTGCCTTGCTGTTTCTCAGCCATGCGTCTTACCGCAAACAGCAGCTCAATCCTGCCGGCTGGCTGGAAACCGCCTTGCTCAGCCTCAGCACCCTGAGCCTGGCACTGGTAGAGTTCATCTGGGCTGATTTCCGCCACGGGGTGGCGGCATCGCTGTGGCCATTGTTTCTGATTGCCTTGATGTGGGTGGCGTTTCGCTGTCGTCTGGCGCTGGCTTATTGCCTGCACGCAGCGGTGGTGGTGCTGGCCTTTGTCGGTGTGCTGCTGCATAACGGCGCGGCATATCAGGACCCCGGGCTCAGTGGCATTGCCACTGCCGGCATGTTGCTACTGGTGCAGTCGCTGGGTTTGCTGGTGTTTGGTGCACTGGTGGCTGAGCGGCGTCATGCCGAAGACTGGCTGCGCCGTTCCAACCAGACGCTGGAAGCCAAGGTGGCGGAGCGCACCCGGCAACTGGCTCAAAGCGAAGCCCGGCTGAAGCTGATGGCAGATGCATCCCCCTTCCCGCTGGTGATGAGTCATCTGGACGGCGGCACGCTGATTTATGCCAATGCGCAGGCGGAAAGCCTGTTCCAGTGCCAGCTCAATGACACGGGCCGCCGGGTGCAGGATTTCTATATCGATCAGGAGGCTCGCAAGCAGGTGTCGCGGCTGCTGCATGGCGAGGGTGCGGTGCGCGATCATGAAGTCCGCTTGCATGACGCGCATGGCCGTCAGTTCTGGGCACTGATTTCCTGTTCGCTGGTACATAGCGACCAATCGCTGTATGTCATCAGCGGTATCAACGACATCAGCGAGCGCAAGCGGCTGGAACACAGCCTGCACGAGGCAAACGACGCCTTGCGCCAGCATGTGGCGGAAATCGAATCCATGCACGTCGGCCTGCGCGAGCAGGTGCGGCGCGACCCGCTGACCGGCCTGTTCAACCGCCGTTATCTGGATGAAATCCTGCCGCGTCTGCTGGCGCACATGCTGGCACTCAATGGCACGGTGGCGGTGATGATGGTGGATGCCGATCATTTCAAGCGCATCAATGACAATCACGGCCACCCCTGCGGTGATGCGGTATTGGCGGCACTGGGCGCCTTCCTGCGTGACCGCTTCCGCAGTGGCGACGTGGTATGCCGTTATGGTGGCGAGGAGTTCTGCGTCCTGATGCCGGGAATGGCGCTGGACGTGGCCAGTGAAAAAGCGGAACAACTATGTGCCGACGTACGGCAATTGCCCATCCAGGCGCTGGGCCAGCGTTTGCACATTACCCTGTCCATCGGCCTGTCGGTTTGCCCGCTACATGGAGAAGACCCGGCCAGCCTGATACAGGCTGCGGATGCCGCGCTGTACCAGGCCAAGGCACAAGGCCGCGACCGGGTGTGTCTGGCAGGCTCCAGTCAGCCCGCCCTGTTTTGAAGCAGCTGTTGTTTGACGCCCATTTCCAGCCACCAGGCCAGGCTGCCCAGCAACACACCCACCAGCAGGGTATCGGCCACCCGCTCCACCACGCCATGCTGCACCTGTGCCACCGGCATGACGGAAAGCACCAGCAGGGTCAGCCCGGCAATAAAACCGCGGAAGCTGCGTTGCATCAGCATCAGCGCCGTGGTGAGAACCAGACACATGATCAGCATGTGGATGGCCGGTGGCGGCTGCCACCAGGCCAGCAGTGCCGCCAGCACGCCACCCAGCAAGGTGCCGTATACCCGCTCCTTCACCAGCCATAACATGCGCTGTGGCGAGGGATCGATAATGCCGACCACCAGCACCGGCAGCCACCAGGTATGGGGCAGATGCCATCTTCCCCCGGCCAGCCAGGCCAGACATCCGCACAACAGCAAGTGCCAGGCATAGCGCCGGACATCATCGCGCGCGGCACCTGGTAATACCCGGTGCCAGTCCGCCAGACCGTATCGACCCAACAACAGGCCGTAAGCCGCCCCGCAAAACGCCAGCAACGCATGTTTCCCGGCGGGCAGTGTGGACGCGGGCATCATATTGGCCAGCAGCAGGCTGAATACCCAGAACTGCATGCCCTTGTGCAAGCCGCGTCGCGAGACCGTGGCCATGATCAGCAGCATGCCCGCCAGCACCGGCAACATCAGCCAGTCCTTGCCGATACAGGCCTGACCCAGCCATTGCATGACCGGCAAGCCTGCGAGGGAGTACAGACTCAGGCGCTTGGCCAGCAGTACGATCATCATCGAATAGGCCGCGCTCAGCGTGAACGGAAAAATCCAGCTGGCGGGTTGATCGCTGAGGGCAAACAGCATGGCCGGAACAAACAGCAGCGTGCTGGTGCTCAGCGCGTGCAGTAGCCGGAATCGTACATGGCGAATGGTGGCAAGGCCGCGCAGGGCGAGGCGTGGATAAGTCATCAGGGCTGTCCCCGCAGGTGGGTGGGATGGCGACTGTTCCATCATAGGCAAGCCTGCGGACCGGGTCATGGCCGGGCGGTAGCCATGCCGGCGGGCGGGGGGCGTGCTAACATTTCGCCATGGAACTCTACAGATTATTGCAACAGCAGGGCTTCGGCAGCCGCAAGGAATGCCGCAAGCTGGTGGAATACGGTTTGGTGGAAATCAATGGCGAAGTGGCCGAGGACTACCGCCAGGAATACTTGCCCGCCGACATCGAAGAACTGGTGGTCGATGGCGAACCGTGGCCATTGCAGGATGGCGCCATTTATCTCCTGCTGCACAAGCCGGATGGCTATGAAACCTCGCACAAGCCCATGCACCATCCCAGTGTGTATACCTTGCTGCCCTGGCAGTTTGGCAATCTGGGCATATCAGCAGTCGGACGACTGGACGTCGACACGACCGGCCTGCTGCTGCTGACCAATGACGGCCAGTTTGTGCATGCCCTGAGCTCGCCCAAGCGCCATGTGCCCAAGTGCTATGAAGTAACCCTCAAGCATCCGGTGCTGGACGATCTGGTACGGCATCTGCTGGCCGGGGTGTTTCTCAAGGACGACAACGAAAAGATTGCGGCAGACCAGGTCGAGGTGGTCGATGAAATCACCATCCGCATGACCATCACCCAGGGCAAATATCATCAGGTGAAGCGCATGGTGGCTGCGGCGGGTAACCGGGTGATGGATTTGCACCGCCTGAGCGTGGGTTCAGTTGTGTTGGGCGATCTGGACGAAGGGCAGTGGCGCTACCTGGAAGCGGATGAACTGGCCAGTTTCGGCTTTGGTCCAGACAAATAGGTTCAACAGCGCGCGCGTTTACAACAGCTGGTGCAGCTTCTGCATGGCTTCGTGCATGCCGCTGACACTCTCGATATGGGTGTAGCCAAGGCTGCGCAAGCGGGCGGCGGCCAGCCTGGCGCGCTCGCCGGTGCGGCAATACAGGGTGAACGGGGTTTCCGGTGTCGGAATGGTGCTGGCAGCCTGTTGTTCCAGCTGCTCCAGCGGGAGTGAACGTGCGCCTGGAATATGCTCGGCATGAAACTCCTCGCTCGAGCTGACATCAATCACCAGTCTGCTGGAGCCGCTCAGCAAGCGGTGTGCGAATGCCGCAGCAGTCACGCCACCAAGCAGTGCACCAAATAGATGTTTCATGATCTTGCCTGTCTCCTGACCGTGCTATCTGAACAGCAGGCACGTTCTTGTTCCATATTGCAGTTTTGCATGCCTTTGCCATAAAGCGCATTGTGGCAATTACCTAGTCAGCACTTTATTTCAAACGCCCGTTTTTTCTGCATGCACAGGGCGTGCGCAGTGTCAGGCCCAACTCCCAAGCCAACTCCCAAGCCAACTCCCAAGCCAACTCCCAAGCCAACTCCCAAGCCAACTCCCAAGCCAACTCCCAAGCTGGTTTTTGAGCCCCTGTTCCTGCGTGTGCCAATTTTCCGACTAGCCTGCCCGGCCATTGCACTGGCCGGGTGTTTTTGTCCCCGTCTTTCCGGCGAATTGTTGAGTGATGAGTGTTTGATTCTGGAATTTCTTGTTTTTCTGCTTCTTATTCATGACAAGTTTTTCCGTATTTTTTGGATGAAAAAATCTATCGAATTCAATTTTGTTATTTATGTAATGAAATACATGAGATATTTACGTATGTTTGGATTTTTCTGGTGTTGGAGAGGAACAGATCGGGATAGGTTTGCGCATCGCTATGTATGGCAGGTCTGCTGCCGGGGCGGCTAGGTGAAGAGGAGTAAGTGGGTGGTTGGGAAAATTCGCCTGTTCAATCAGAAAAGCAGGCTTGCCCGGAGGGAGTGAGAAAAATAGCTTCTCACAAGCAGCGTAAGCCACTGGATGCTGTCCCATTTTCTGAGGAGATGTCCTGTCATGACCCAAGCAACACACACACCGGCCCTGCATGCCCATCCCGATGCCGCCTTGCATACCCCCAGCGACCTGGATTCAACGGCTTCCCGCGACATCAGCGCCGCCTTGAACGGCTTGCTGGCAGATGCCTTTGCGCTTTACCTGAAAACAAAGAACTTCCACTGGCATGTCAGTGGGCCGCATTTCCGCGATTACCATTTGCTGCTGGATGAGCAGGGCGATCAGCTATATGCGATGACCGACCCACTGGCGGAGCGGGTGCGCAAGGTGGGTGGCACGACATTGCGCTCGATCGGCCACATTGCGCGTCAGCAACGTATCAAGGATAACGATGCCGTTTATGTCACACCGGAAGATATGCTGGCGGAACTGCGCGAGGACAATGCAGCCCTGGCTGGCAGGCTGCGCGAGGCACATGCGGTATGCGAGGAGCACCGCGATATCGCGGCGGCCAGCCTGATTGAGAACTGGCTGGATGAAACCGAGCGCCGTTGCTGGTTCCTGTTTGAGGCCGGGCGACGTTAACAGCGCAGGCAGAATGAAAAACAGCCCGTCAGGGCTGTTTTTCATTATTGGCCGGGTTCAACTGCCATCAACTTCTCCAATCATGACCAATTGGCCGCAGGAGGGTGATGGAACGGGGATGGTCAGCCCGTGAAATCAAACGGCGGGCACAGTGCAATGGAAGCGGCAAGCCCCGCAGCAAGCTGGTCAGTGCAGATGCTTTTCTTCCACCATGCGGTCCAGTAGCTGCAGGATCTGGGCACTATCCTGTTCCAGCACCCGCATGTGCTGGATGATGGCGTCTTCGTCCAGCGTCTGCTTGTTGCTGGCGGTGGACAGTGCCAGTTCAACGCCTTTGCCGACACGCTCGTCCGCTGGTGCCAGCTGACCGAAGGCGCGGGTCGCGCCGAAGCTGTTCCGGCCTTCGCCCTGACACCAGGATGTCAGGTCATTGCCCAGTGGCAGCCCGGCACCTTCTTCAATGGCGTGATAGGCCATTTGCTTGTACATGACGTGGCCGACTTTTTGCAGCGATACCTGCGACATGTCGCGCACTCGCTGGACCTGTCCCAGTACGGTATCGGACTGTTCGGCCAGTGTGGCAAAACGCTGGTGGAAGGTTTCTACCGAAGCCTTGACTTCGGCGGCTACCGTGCCTGCTTCACTGGCACGGGCATGCATGTCGCTGATACGGCTGGACAGGCTGCCCAGCACCGACTGTACCCGGTGTGCGGTGTCCTTGCTGCGTTCGGCCAGCTTGCGTACTTCATCCGCCACCACGGCAAAGCCGCGTCCCATTTCGCCGGCGCGGGCCGCTTCAATGGCGGCATTCAGCGCCAGCAGATTGGTCTGGTCGGCAATGGCGGAAATGGCCGCCAGCGAGGATTCAATGCCCGTCCACTCCTGAGCAAGAGCGGTGCTGGCTTCGTTCATGCTGACCACGCTGCCGGCAATCGTATCCATATGGCCGGTCAGCAGGGTGGCACTTTCCAGGCTGTCACGCGAGGTACTGGCCGTGTCGCGCGTGATGCTGGAGACCTGATCCATGGCGGTACTGATCTGGGTGAGATCGTTCTGATTGCTGGCCAGGTTGTTACGCAGATGCGGGTTGTTCAGGGCTGCCAGCTGGGAAGACAGGCGATTCTTGCGGATGTAACCATCGTTGTCCGCCATGGCCTGGATGGCGCTGTCCACATTCTGCAGCGATTCGGCAAACATGCCGGGCAGGCCCTGGCTGAGCGGACGTCGGCTGTAGTCGTTCTCGCTGACGCGACGGAAGCTGGTATTGATTTCCTTGAAATAGGTTTCCACCAGATCAAGAAAATCGTTCAGCTCCCAGGCCACCAGGCCGACTTCACCCATGTCGCGGGTGCGCGAGGCACGATGGTGCAATTCGCCATCACAGGCATAACCCAGTTGTTCGTGCAGGGTGTTCAGCACGGCAAAAATGCGCCCGCTGCCCAGCCAGATCATGCCCGAGAGCAGTAGCGACAACAAAACCAGGAACACTTCTACCGCCAGACGCCAGCTATCGGGCAGCAGCAAGGATGCCAGTACGGTGCAGATGGTGAGTACATTGAAGCCGATCAGCCAGAAGCCCAGCCGGGTTCGCAGGAAGGGTGAGGAGCGGCGGGCCATCAGGCAGACCTCCCGGTGGAAAGGTGGGGGTCCAGCAAGGACAGCACAAAGCTTTCATAGCTGTGGCCCTGCTTGTCCAGTTCGGCCAGCAGCCATTCCATGGAGGCGTCCGGTGCGCTCGCCTTGTTCAGTGTGCTTTCCAGCTGGCACATACGGGCGTAAATGGGAATCACGGTTTCCACTGCGCGCCGGCCGGGCGGACGCCGTACCGAGAAATAACCTTCCAGCTTGTTCTTGCTGTCGTAGTCCGGCGTGACATTGGCCAGCACCCAGTAGTAATTGCCGCTGGCGGTATAGTTTTTGACCACGCCGAAAAACTCGCGCCCGGCTTGCAGGGTTTTCCACATCAGCCGGTATACACCGCGTGGCATGTCCGGGTGGCGAATCAGATTGTGTGGCTTGCCCAGGAGCTCGCTTTCCGGATATTCGGCCAGCTGCATGAAGACGCGGTTGGCATAGGTAATGTGGCCGGTGCTGTCCGTCTTGGTGACAATCAGCTCATCTTCCTTCAATTGCACTTCCCGGCTTTGGGATGGGTGGATCTGGCTCGCCATGGTGGGCTTCCGCATAGATATCCGTGCTGGATATGTCGATTAAGTAGAGTTCTTGGTAACTTTACTTAGTCATGCCGAAATTTTTCATGACAGCGATCAGGTTTTTCCAATCTTTTGACCAGAAAACAGTTGTGCGGTCAGAGATCCGCCCACATGCGCAGCAAGTTGTGATAACTGGCAGTCAGGGTCACCAGTTCCTTGGTGTCGCCGTGCTGCTGGCGCAGCTGTGAAATGGCCATGTCCATGTCAAACAGCAGGCTGCGTTTGGCGTCGTCCCGGATCATGCTTTGGGTCCAGAAAAACGAGGCAATGCGCGCGCCGCGGGTAACCGGTTCAACGCGGTGCAGGCTGGTGGAGGGGTAGAGCACCATGTCGCCGGCAGGCAGCTTCACACTGTGCAGGCCATAGGTATCTTCCACCACCAGTTCCCCGCCGTCGTATTCATCCGGCTGGCTGAAGAACAGGGTGCAGGACACATCGGTGCGCACCCAGCTCTGGTCGAAGGGGTGGCTGCGCACCGCATTGTCCACATGATTGCCAAAGTCCATGCCGCCCTGATAGCAGTTGAACAGAGGGGGAAATACGGTTTTGGGCAGGGCTGCCGAAAAAAACAGGGCATTGCGTTTGAGCGCTGCTTCCACCATGGCTTGCAGCTCGCGGGCAATGTCCAGGTGCTGGGGCAGTTGCAGATTGCGCTTGACCTGGGCGGACTGGCTGCCCGCGGTGATGCGGCCATCGGCCCAGTCGGCCTGGGAGAGCAGCATGCGGCCATGGGCCAGTTCTTCGGGGGTAAGGACGTCGGGGATGTGAAGCAGCATGGGTTTGACTCCGCGTGTACCGGGCGCTGGTTGACGACAAAAGCGCTGGCGCCGGTCAGGTAGAAAAGCGCCAGCCGCAGTGAGGGGCGGCCGGCGCAGAGGCTTAGTATTTCAGGCCGATGGTCAGCTGTGCTTCGCGTGGGGTACCCACGGTGGCATGGCCGGTATAGGCTCCGTCGTAGTAGGTCTTGTTACCCAGGTTGTTCAGGTTCAACTGCAGGCGGTAATGCTTGGTTTCATAACTGAGCATGGCATTGGCCACCGTGTAGGACGGCAGATACAGCGTGTTGGTCTCGTTGGCATAGCGCTTGCCCACATAGGTGGCACCAATGCCGCCGGTAATCTGGTCGGTGAACTTGTACGTGGTCCAGATATTGCCGGTGGCACGCGGTGTGTAGCGTGGCATCTTGCCGGTGGTGCTGTTCAGGCCGGGTGCGGCTTTGTCGATCTTGGAATCCATGAAGGTGACACCGGCAAAGATTTCCCAGCGCTCGGTCAGGCGGCCGCTGCCTTCCAGTTCAATCCCGTTGGTGTGCCGCTTGCCGGACAAGGTGACCAGCGTGGTGTCGTCCGGGTCGGTATTGCGCTCGTTGGTTTTTTCAATGCGGAACAGTGCCGCACGCAGGCTGGCATCGCCATCCAGCAAGTCCCACTTGGCACCCAGCTCGATATTGCGGTTCTTTTCCGGGTCTACCTTGGCGGTAGCCTTGTCCAGCGAATAGGTTTCGCCAGAGGGGTTGAACGAGGTGCCGTAGCTGAAGTAGTAGGACTGGGCCATGTCCGGCTGCCAGATCAGGCCGCTGCGCCAGCTCCACACATTATCCGTGCGCGACAGGTCGTAGGTGTTGCTGCTGTTCACGCTGCCGTTGGAATTGAAGCCGCGCACATTGTAATCCCCCTCGAAGCGGTCAAACCGTGCACCCAGCACCGCTTTCCATTGGCGGGTCAGTTCGATGGTGTCCATGCCGTACAGGGCAATGTCGCTGGCCTGGAACTTGGTATTGCTGCTGCGATAGCGGGCCGCGTTATAGGCGGTGGAGGATACCGGGTTGCCAATGGTGGTGGTGGGCAGGGTATTGAGCAGGGCGTAACGGCTGGTGTCGGACAGCTCGTAAGTCAGTTCCAGCCCGGTCAGCAGGGTGTGGCGGATGTCACCCGTGGCAAAGCGGGTGGTCAGGTCGGTCTGGTTGTTGACGGACTGGTCCACACCGTCGCGCATCGGCTTGCTGCGACGCATCAGGCCGGTGGTGCTGGTGTCGCTACTGGCCAGGCGCGGCGCGGTGGGGCTGACATCACGCCAGAAGCGGTTATAGCGCAGCTGGTTGCTCAGCTCGGTGCCATTGCCAAAATCGTGGGTGACTTTGGCGGTGACGATATCAGCGCTGGTCTTTTCGTAGTCACTGTCAAAACCGTAGAACTTGCTGCGATCCACGCTCAAGGGTTGGCGTGTGGCCGAGTTATACGGCACGCCGTAGTCCGGCACATTGTTTTCTTCCTGATGCATGTAGGACAGCACCACGGTGGTGGGCTCTCCCAGGCCAAATGCGACGGAAGGCGCAATGCCCCAGCGCTCGTTTTTGGCCGCACCGCGGTCGCTGCCGTCGTGCGTGTCCATCAGGTTCAGCCGTACTGCAGAGTGATCGCCGGTCATCTGGTTGATGTCGGCCGTCACGCGCTGGTAGTCATTAGTGCCGATGGTGAGGTCGCCCTCCAGCTTGCTACCCAGATACGGCGATTTGCTGACCTGATTCACCACCCCGCCGGTGGAGCCACGGCCAAACAGCATGGAGCTGGCACCCTTCAGGACTTCCACCTTTTCGTCGTTGAAGGCATCGCGGTTGTACTGGCCGATGTCGCGCATGCCGTCGCGATAGGTATCGGTGGCGGCGGAGAAGCCGCGAATCACCACCTGGTCGCCACTGCGGCCGCCTTCACCCGCCGCAAAGGTGATGCCCGGCACGTTGCGCAGCGCATCCTTGAGCGTGGCCACGCCCTGGTCCTGCATCAGTTGCTGGTTTACCACGGTGATGGATTGCGGAATGTCACGCAGCTGCTGCTTGGTTTTGCCAATGCTGGTGGTTTCCGTCTTGTAGGTGTCGCGTACCGGGGCCTCGCCCTCCACGGTAACCGTCTCCAGGGTCTGGCCGGTTTCTGCCGCCAGTGCCAGGCTGGGGCTCAGTGCCACCGCCAGCATGCCGACTGCCACGCGTGTGGGCAGCTTGCGCTGCGCAAGGTGAGGCGATTGTTGCAAGCTTTGTTTCATTTAATCCTCTTTTATTGTGTGCCAATCACAGAAAGCAACTGCAGAAAGCAAAGTCCCGGTCTGCGCATGGGCGTGACGCAGCCGTTCCCGCATGCTGAGTGGGCAGCATGGGGTGCAGCAGACAAGGACGGGGGAGTACAACAACCGGCCAGCCACCCCCGTGACGGGCCGGTTGTCAGAACAGCGGTAGGTGGCGGCTAGGGCGCTTCGGTCAGAAAGCCGATGCGGCTGATGCCGTTTTGCTGGGCGGTGGCCAGCGTGGTGGCCACCAGCTCGTAGCGCACGCTCTTGTCGGCGCGCAAGTTCAGTTCCACCTTGGGGTTAGATTGCACGGCAGCGGCAAAGCGGGCGGCCAGGGCACTCTGGCTGACCGGCTGGTCATTCCAGAACAAGGCCCCGGCGGCATTGATGGACAGGCGGATCTGCTCCGGCTTGTCCTGATGCGCCGCGGCGGCAGCCTGGGGCAGGTCCAGCTTCACGCTATTGGTCAGCAGCGGCGCGGTAATGATGAATACCACCAGCAGCACCAGCATCACATCCACCAGCGGGGTGGTGTTGATCTCGGCCATGGGTGCGCCGGGTCCTTTGTCGAAACTACCGAATGCCATGGCCAGACTCCGGCTGGGTCAGCAACTGGGCGTGCAGGTCATGGGCAAAATGGTCCAGCTGCTGCGACAGTACCCGTTGCGTACGGGTAAACGTGTTGTAAGCCAATACCGCAGGAATGGCGGCTGCCAGGCCTGCCGCAGTGGCAATCAGCGCTTCACCGATGGGGCCGGCCACCGTGGCAATGCTCACCTGGCCTGCCGTGCCGATATTCACCAGCGCGTGGTAAATCCCCCATACCGTGCCAAACAGGCCGATGAACGGCGCAGTCGAGCCGACGGATGCCAGCACGGTCATGCCGCTTTCCTGACGGGCATTTTCCTGTGCCAGTGCCTTGCGGATGGCGCGGGTGACAAACTCGTTCAGGTCACAAGCCTTGCCCAGAGAACGTTCGGCATGCTGCTGGTGATGGCGCAGCGCGGCCAGGCCTTCACGGGTGATATGCGCCATCGGCGCGGTGGAGTCAGCCAGTGCCTGTTCGGCGCTCGACCAGTCAGGCGCATCCCACAACGCGGCTTCCGCCTGGCGGTTGGCGCGTCGCAGGCGGTAAGTCTGCACCCCGCGCTGCAAAATGAGCGACCAGGTTGCAATAGACATGAGAATGAGAATCATGAACGTCGTGCTCAGCACAACGTCCCCTTGTTGAAAGACAGTCAGTAGCTTCATGGTTTGCGCAAGTTCTTCAGGGAAAATTCGACGGGAACAATAAAGGTATAAGGAATGGCTTCATCACCACGCTTGGCCGGAATGAATTTCCAGCCGCGTACCGCAGTCTGCGCGGCGCGGTCCAGCCGGGGGAAGCCGCTGCTGTGCTCCAGCTCCACCGACACCGGCAAGCCTTGGGCGCTCACCTGCACCCGCAGGCGCACCGTGCCGGTTTCTTCCATTTCAATGGATAGCGGCGGGTAGGTCGGCTTGGGGTTATTCAGATAGCCGCCGCGGTACAAGGGCTCCTGCACCTGTGGCGCCGGTGCCGCTGGCGTCGCCACCGCTGGTGCAGCAGCAGGTGCCGCCACATGGTTGCTTGTTTCCGCCGGGGCCGCCGACGGGCTTGGCGCGACGGACGAACGTGCGACAGGCTGCGCTGTGGGCTTGGCTGCCGTCTTGGCAACAGGCCGGGGCGTGGCCGGTTTCGCTACCGGCGTTGGCTTGCTTTGCTTGGGCGGTGTCACCGGAACCGCAGCAGAAGGCGCTGGCGCGCTGGGCGCTGCCAGGGTCATGGCCGGCAGGCTGGCCAGCTGCGGCAGGGTCACCGGAGGCGTGGTGGCCAACCAGCTTGCCAACAGCAGCAATGCCAGCCCGTGCAGGCTGCAGCTTCCCAGAAATGCCGCAGAGGGCAGTCTGTTTGCAGTAGTTTGGAGTCGGAGATTCATGGTAAAAAATGATAATGCAAATTATTATCATTAGCAATTATTAAGATCAGTAGCGCCTTCACCACAATAAGCCATGTGTGCCAAAGGGTTGTCTTGTAATCGCCCTGAATGGCTGCATATTGCACATTACGCGTCAGTCTGGCGCAGACACATTCAATAGACTGGAACAGAACATGCAGCAGTTTGACGGAACCACCATCGTCTCCGTCCGTCGCGGCGAGCGCGTGGCGCTGGGCGGCGACGGCCAGGTAACCCTGGGCAATATCGTGATCAAGTCCACGGCGCGCAAAATCCGCCGCCTGTATCAGGGCAAGGTACTGGCGGGCTTTGCAGGCGGCACGGCCGATGCCTTCACCCTGTTCGAGCGTTTCGAGGCCAAGCTGGAAAAACACCAGGGCCATCTGGTGCGTTCGGCGGTGGAGCTGGCCAAGGACTGGCGTACCGACCGCATGCTGCGTCGGCTGGAAGCCATGCTGATTGTGGCTGACAAGGAAGCCACCCTCATCATTACCGGTAACGGTGACGTGCTGGAGCCGGAGCAAGGCATTGCCGCCATTGGCTCGGGCGGAGCTTTTGCCCAGTCTGCCGCGCGTGCACTGTTTGAAAATACCGAACTGGACCCGGCCGTGGTGGTGAAGAAGTCGCTGGAAATCGCTGGCGACATCTGCATCTACACCAACCAGAACCACCTTATCGAAACGCTGGGAGAAGAAACCCAGCCGGCGGCGCAATAAACCCAGCCTTCATTCCCACAGATTCACAGGCCAGCGCAGGCATGCCGGCGTGGCCGGGAGTACCGTCATGACGCAAATGACCCCGCAAGAAATCGTTCACGAACTCAACAAGCACATCATTGGCCAGGATGCCGCCAAGCGCGCCGTCGCCATTGCCTTGCGCAATCGCTGGCGTCGCCAGCAAGTGGCCGAGCCGCTGCGCAGCGAAATCACCCCCAAGAACATTCTGATGATTGGCCCCACCGGCGTCGGCAAGACCGAAATCGCCCGTCGTCTGGCCCGTCTGTCCGGCGCCCCCTTCATTAAAGTGGAAGCCACCAAGTTCACCGAAGTCGGTTATGTCGGCCGCGACGTCGACACCATCATCCGCGACCTGGTGGAAGTCGCCATCAAGGAAACCCGCGACGCTGCCATCAAGCGCAACCGCGTGCGCGCTGAAGATGCCGCCGAAGACCGCATCCTCGACGTACTGCTGCCACCGGCGCGCAGCGCCCCCGGTTTCTTTGGCGAACCGCAGGCCGAAGACAGCAAGCCCGAAGACGGCCACACCAGGCAGAAATTCCGCAAGATGCTGCGGGAGGGCAAGCTGGACGACAAGGAAATTGAAATCGAAGTGGCTGCACCGCAGTCCAAGATGGAAATCTTTGCTCCGCCGGGCATGGAAGACTTCTCCAGCCAGTTGCAAAACATGTTCCAGGGCATGAATGCCGGCAAGAAGAAGGCCAGCAAGCTTAAAGTGGCAGAAGCCTTCAAGCTGCTGATCGACGAAGAAGCCGCCAAGCTGGTCAACGAAGACGAACTCAAGGCCGAAGCCATGAAGAACGTCGAGCAGAACGGCATTGTCTTCCTCGATGAAATCGACAAGGTCACCAGCCGCTCGGAAGGGCAGGGCGCCGATGTCTCCCGCGCCGGTGTGCAGCGCGACCTGCTGCCGCTGGTGGAAGGCACCACCGTCACCACCAAATACGGCATGGTCAAGACCGACCACATCCTGTTCATTGCCTCCGGCGCCTTCCAGCTGTCCAAGCCGTCCGACCTCATCCCGGAACTGCAAGGCCGTCTGCCCATCCGGGTAGAACTCTCCTCGCTGTCGGTGGACGACTTCGTGCAAATCCTCACCAGCACCGATGCCTGCCTCACCCGCCAATACCAGGCGCTGCTGGCGACCGAAGGTGTAGGGCTGGAATTCGAGGAGTCCGGTATTCGTCGCCTGGCCGAGATAGCCTGGCAGGTGAACGAAAAAACCGAAAACATCGGCGCGCGCCGTCTGTATACCGTGATGGAAAAACTGCTGGAAGAAGTCTCCTTCGATGCGCGCAGTGGCAGCTGCAAGATCGACGCCCACTATGTGGATGGCAAGCTGGACATGCTGTCCCAGCGTGAAGACCTGGCCCGCTACGTACTGTAAGCCCCTATCTGCTTCCGCAAACAACAGCGCCCAGCGGGCGCTGTTCAGGCTGCTGACAATGTTATTTGGTGCGCTTGTACTGGACCCGGCAATGCCGGGCCTTCCGACCAAGCATTTAATTCCGCAGCCTTCCCATCGATTCCCCTTTCCCCCCGCCCTTTCCCTGAAAGGGAGCCTCGCTTTCTATCCAGAAATCGAGAAGGGGTTGCTGTCAGTAAGCAGAAAAATGAAAAATGCGTATAAACAGCGAAATGATTTGCTGATTTGACCATCCTGCACGATTTTCCTGCCGGGAAATCCCGGTAGTCACCAGCAAATGGCGGGGCATCAGCATCGACATTCAATTTGTTTCAGTTTTTATTCTTTTTTGAATCAATGCCTTGCGATGAAATCTGTAAAAACAGCACATATTTTGAAAATAAGGTGTTGACGAGGTCAGGCCGCGGGCGTATAGTTCGCCTCCTCAGCAGACAACGCAGCGACGGAAACGAAACGCAGCGACCTGCACCGCTCTTTAAAAAACAGAATAACCGATAGGTGTGAGTGCTTGGCGAAAGCCACACTTGCACTGCGAGAGAAAAAGTAAACAGTCCAAGAAGTACTTGTTTATTCTTTGATCTTGCGTGCCAGAAATTTGCTATGAGATTGAACTGAAGAGTTTGATCCTGGCTCAGATTGAACGCTGGCGGCATGCTTTACACATGCAAGTCGAACGGTAACAGGGAGCTTGCTCCGCTGACGAGTGGCGAACGGGTGAGTAATGCGTCGGAACGTGCCGAGTAGTGGGGGATAACTATCCGAAAGGATAGCTAATACCGCATACGCTTTGAGAAGGAAAGCAGGGGATCTTAGGACCTTGCGCTATTCGAGCGGCCGACGTCTGATTAGCTAGTTGGTGAGGTAAAGGCTCACCAAGGCATCGATCAGTAGCGGGTCTGAGAGGATGATCCGCCACACTGGGACTGAGACACGGCCCAGACTCCTACGGGAGGCAGCAGTGGGGAATTTTGGACAATGGGCGCAAGCCTGATCCAGCCATGCCGCGTGTCTGAAGAAGGCCTTCGGGTTGTAAAGGACTTTTGTCAGGGAGGAAATTCCTAGCGCTAATATCGCTGGGGGATGACAGTACCTGAAGAATAAGCACCGGCTAACTACGTGCCAGCAGCCGCGGTAATACGTAGGGTGCAAGCGTTAATCGGAATTACTGGGCGTAAAGCGTGCGCAGGCGGTTGTGTAAGTCTGATGTGAAAGCCCCGGGCTTAACCTGGGAACTGCATTGGAGACTGCACAGCTAGAGTGCGTCAGAGGGGGGTAGAATTCCGCGTGTAGCAGTGAAATGCGTAGAGATGCGGAGGAATACCGATGGCGAAGGCAGCCCCCTGGGATGACACTGACGCTCATGCACGAAAGCGTGGGGAGCAAACAGGATTAGATACCCTGGTAGTCCACGCCCTAAACGATGTCAACTAGCTGTTGGGGGTTTGAATCCTTGGTAGCGTAGCTAACGCGAGAAGTTGACCGCCTGGGGAGTACGGCCGCAAGGTTAAAACTCAAAGGAATTGACGGGGACCCGCACAAGCGGTGGATGATGTGGATTAATTCGATGCAACGCGAAAAACCTTACCTGGTCTTGACATGTACAGAACTTTCCAGAGATGGATTGGTGCCCGAAAGGGAGCTGTAACACAGGTGCTGCATGGCTGTCGTCAGCTCGTGTCGTGAGATGTTGGGTTAAGTCCCGCAACGAGCGCAACCCTTGCCATTAGTTGCTACCATTCAGTTGAGCACTCTAATGGGACTGCCGGTGACAAACCGGAGGAAGGTGGGGATGACGTCAAGTCCTCATGGCCCTTATGACCAGGGCTTCACACGTCATACAATGGTCGGTACAGAGGGTAGCCAAGCCGCGAGGTGGAGCCAATCTCATAAAACCGATCGTAGTCCGGATCGCACTCTGCAACTCGAGTGCGTGAAGTCGGAATCGCTAGTAATCGCAGATCAGCATGCTGCGGTGAATACGTTCCCGGGTCTTGTACACACCGCCCGTCACACCATGGGAGTGAGTTTCACCAGAAGTGGGTAGGCTAACCGTAAGGAGGCCGCTTACCACGGTGGGATTCATGACTGGGGTGAAGTCGTAACAAGGTAGCCGTAGGGGAACCTGCGGCTGGATCACCTCCTTTCTAGAGAAGGCGATCGTCGAGTACTCACAACCTATCGGTTGTTCTGAAAGAGGGCAAAGCTTTCGATGAAAATCATCGTCACTCAGCGTTGCGAACCTCCTCGTGTACAAGAAGTACACGACGTCGGTCCACGCCTTGATTGACGCGATTTTGATCGAAAGAACATCGCAGACGCAAAACTGCGGTGTAAGCGTCAACTGGGTTTGTAGCTCAGCTGGTTAGAGCACTGTGTTGATAACGCAGGGGTCGAAGGTTCGAGTCCTTCCAGACCCACCAGTTTTTATCTGGGTGCTGTAGACAGCACTACGGATAATCCATTTTTGTTTCAGATGCTATCTGGGACAAAAAGATAAAGCCGAAAGACAAGGCGCAGCGCGACGACGTGTACATCATGTACACGAGGAGCGATGTAACGCGGTATTTCGGGTTTAGAGGGGGATTAGCTCAGTTGGGAGAGCACCTGCTTTGCAAGCAGGGGGTCGTCGGTTCGATCCCGTCATCCTCCACCACCACCTTACAGTGCAAACAAAAGCGCACACAGCATGATTGATTGCTGCGTGGATTTTTGTTTGCGTTGTGTAGACAATGCCCGATCTTTAACAAACTGAAGAAGCCGAATTAATTAGACGGCGAGATGAAACACCTGCAGTTAATTCTGCAAGTGGGACAAATCGTCATCTTGGGAATTTGATTGTATCTAATGTCATGTCGCCATACCAAAAGGGGCGGTGTGACATGTCGCACAAACACAATCCTGTCGGATTGGTAACTCAGGTTACTGAAATGATAGGGTCAAGCGACTAAGTGCATCTGGTGGATGCCTTGGCGATCACAGGCGATGAAGGACGTGTAAGCCTGCGAAAAGCGCGGGGGAGCTGGCAATAGAGCTTTGATCCCGCGATATCCGAATGGGGAAACCCACCCGCAAGGGTATCCCGTACTGAATACATAGGTACGTGGAAGCGAACCGAGTGAACTGAAACATCTAAGTAACTCGAGGAAAAGAAATCAACCGAGATTCCGTCAGTAGTGGCGAGCGAACGCGGAATAGCCTGTATGTGATAGAGATTGAGATAGTGGAAGGACCTGGAAATGTCCGCCATAGTGGGTGATAGCCCCGTACACGAAATTTCATTCTTGGTACTGAGCATACGAAAAGTAGGGCGGGACACGCGAAATCCTGTCTGAAGATGGGGGGACCATCCTCCAAGGCTAAATACTCGTGATCGACCGATAGTGAACCAGTACCGTGAGGGAAAGGCGAAAAGAACCCCGGGAGGGGAGTGAAATAGAACCTGAAACCGGATGCATACAAACAGTGGGAGCCTCGCAAGGGGTGACTGCGTACCTTTTGTATAATGGGTCAGCGACTTACGTTCAGTAGCAAGCTTAACCGCATAGGGGAGGCGTAGGGAAACCGAGTCCGAACAGGGCGTCTTAGTTGCTGGGCGTAGACCCGAAACCGAGTGATCTATCCATGGCCAGGATGAAGGTGCGGTAACACGCACTGGAGGTCCGAACCCACTAGTGTTGCAAAACTAGGGGATGAGCTGTGGATAGGGGTGAAAGGCTAAACAAACTCGGAGATAGCTGGTTCTCCCCGAAAACTATTTAGGTAGTGCCTCATGTATCACTTCCGGGGGTAAAGCACTGTTATGGCTAGGGGGTCATTGCGATTTACCAAACCATGGCAAACTCTGAATACCGGAAAGTGCGAGCATGGGAGACAGACGGTGGGTGCTAACGTCCATCGTCAAGAGGGAAACAACCCAGACCGCCAGCTAAGGTCCCAAATGATCAGTTAAGTGGTAAACGAAGTGGGAAGGCCCAGACAGCCAGGATGTTGGCTTAGAAGCAGCCATCATTTAAAGAAAGCGTAATAGCTCACTGGTCGAGTCGTCCTGCGCGGAAGATGTAACGGGGCTCAAACTGATAACCGAAGCTGCGGATTTGCACGTAAGTGCAGATGGTAGGGGAGCGTTCTGTAGGTCTGTGAAGGTGTCTCGTAAGGGATGCTGGAGATATCAGAAGTGCGAATGCTGACATGAGTAGCGATAAAGCGGGTGAAAAGCCCGCTCGCCGAAAGCCCAAGGTTTCCTACGCAACGTTCATCGGCGTAGGGTGAGTCGGCCCCTAAGGCGAGGCTGAAAAGCGTAGTCGATGGGAAACGGGTTAAAATTCCCGTACTTTTGTGTAGTGCGATGTGGGGACGGAGAAGGTTAGGTCAGCGGCCTGTTGGAATAGGTCGTTCAAGCCGGTAGGCGTGAAGGGTAGGCAAATCCGCCCTTCTTTAACGCCGAGAAGTGATAACGAGGGTCTACGGACCTGAAGTGACTGATACCACGCTTCCAGGAAAAGCCACTAAGCTTCAGCTACACAAGAACCGTACCGCAAACCGACACAGGTGGGCAGGATGAGAATTCTAAGGCGCTTGAGAGAACTCAGGAGAAGGAACTCGGCAAATTGATACCGTAACTTCGGGAGAAGGTATGCCTGTTGTGGTGAACACCCTGCGGTGGGAGCTACGACAGGTCGCAGAGAATCGGTGGCTGCGACTGTTTATCAAAAACACAGCACTGTGCCAACACGAAAGTGGACGTATACGGTGTGACGCCTGCCCGGTGCTGGAAGGTTAAGTGATGGGGTGCAAGCTCTTGATCGAAGCCCCAGTAAACGGCGGCCGTAACTATAACGGTCCTAAGGTAGCGAAATTCCTTGTCGGGTAAGTTCCGACCCGCACGAATGGCGTAACGATGGCCACACTGTCTCCTCCTGAGACTCAGCGAAGTTGAAGTGTTTGTGAAGATGCAATCTCCCCGCTGCTAGACGGAAAGACCCCGTGAACCTTTACTGTAGCTTTGCATTGGACTTTGAAGTGGTTTGTGTAGGATAGGTGGGAGGCTTTGAAGCAGGGACGCTAGTTCCTGTGGAGCCGACCTTGAAATACCACCCTGACCCCTTTGAGGTTCTAACCTTGGTCCGTTATCCGGATCGGGGACAGTGCATGGTAGGCAGTTTGACTGGGGCGGTCTCCTCCCAAAGTGTAACGGAGGAGTTCGAAGGTTACCTAGGTACGGTCGGAAATCGTGCTGATAGTGCAATGGCAAAAGGTAGCTTAACTGCGAGACCGACAAGTCGAGCAGGTGCGAAAGCAGGACATAGTGATCCGGTGGTTCTGAATGGAAGGGCCATCGCTCAACGGATAAAAGGTACTCCGGGGATAACAGGCTGATACCGCCCAAGAGTTCACATCGACGGCGGTGTTTGGCACCTCGATGTCGGCTCATCACATCCTGGGGCTGTAGCCGGTCCCAAGGGTATGGCTGTTCGCCATTTAAAGTGGTACGTGAGCTGGGTTCAAAACGTCGTGAGACAGTTTGGTCCCTATCTGCAGTGGGCGTTGGAAGTTTGACGGGGGCTGCTCCTAGTACGAGAGGACCGGAGTGGACGAACCTCTGGTGTACCGGTTGTCACGCCAGTGGCATTGCCGGGTAGCTAAGTTCGGAAGAGATAAGCGCTGAAAGCATCTAAGCGCGAAACTCGCCTGAAGATGAGACTTCCCTGAGGGCTAGACCCTCCTGAAGAGTCGTTCGAGACCAGGACGTTGATAGGTCGGGTGTGGAAGCGCTGTGAGGCGTTAAGCTAACCGATACTAATTGCTCGTGAGGCTTGATCCTATCATTTGAGTGGCTTGGGAAACCGAGACCGGATGGATAGTGAATGTGCGACGCGATCAAAGATCCAAGACTAATTAAGGCGGGAGTAGAGAGTGGGGAGTGGAGAGTAAAACCCTGCAACTGACGAACTACCCCCGAAACGGAGAGCAGAACAAGAGCGGGCAGAGACAACTCCCGACTCCCTACTCCCCACAAGGCTTCTTCAAGTTTGTTGACAGTTTATGTCTGGTGGCCATAGCGAGGTGGTCCCACGCCTTCCCATCCCGAACAGGACCGTGAAACGCCTTAGCGCCGATGATAGTGTGGCATTCGCCATGTGAAAGTAGGACACTGCCAGACTCCCCCTTCGAAGCCCAGCTCAAACGAGCTGGGCTTTGTGCTTTTGGGCAGCGGTAACGGCCATGCGTCATGCTGGCTGTCCTGACTCCTGTTACTGCCTTCCTGCTGCAGACCGTCCCTCCGCACAACGGATTCTTTTGCCCTCTGCGCGCCGCTGATCAGAAAAAAACTATCGTCTGTCGGAAAATTCTTTGCTGTTTTGCTGACGGTTTACGCTAATGGCGTAGAAATTTCTTGAGAATCGCCATGGCCGGGACGCGCTGCCTGCGTGGCTTTACCTTGATTGAGGTGGTGGTGGTGATGGCGGTGTTTGCCATTTTGCTGACCATTGCCCTGCCGTCGATGTCGCAGTTTGTGACGGAGAACCGGATCAAGCAAGCTGCCACCGATTTCGACATGACCTTGCTGAATGCACGCAGCAACGCCATGCGCATGGGTGTGCCTGTGGTGGTGTGCGCTTCCACCGGGGCCACCAGCAATAATGTCCCGAGTTGTGACGCATCCAGCTGGAGTTCCGGCTGGGTATCCTTTGTTGACTATCAGCGTACCGGTAGCCCGACGGCTTCCGGGGTGCTGGTAGTGCATGGTTCGATTCCGTCTTCCTTGTATGTCACCGTGACCCCGAGTGCGACCACGGCCTTCCAGTATCTGCCCGGTGGCCAGTTGCAATTGCAGGCCAGCGGTTCTGGCGGATCGGCAGCCACAACCACCACCAAGATTGCCATTTGTGATGTGACAGGCAAGAGTTCGACCATGGCGCAACAGGTCAACATCCTGGCCAATGGCCGTCCGCAGCGCCTGAACCTGGGGACCTGTCCATGAACCGTCCCATGCCAGGAAATATCCGGCATGAGGCCGGGGTGACCATGATCGAGGTGCTGGTCGTACTGGTGATTGTGGCTATTGGCTTGCTGGGCGTTGCCGCCTTGCAGCTGAATAATCTGCGCTATTCCAGCATGAGCAGTGGGCGTCAGCAGGCGGCACTGGTGGCCGAGCAGCTGGCAGACCGTATCCGGGCCAATGCGGCGGCGGACTACTCCACTGCATCCGGCAGTTACAGCGGTAATTGTTATGCGGCTTCCGGCAATTGTCCGTCCACCACGCCGGCCAATCGTGCGGCCTTCGATCTGGCCGAGATGCAGGCCATTGCTGCCAGCAGTGGCCTGAGCAGCCCGGCATTGGCAGTCAGCAAGGTGTCCAGTGGCGGTGTGACATTCGGTTATCAGGTGACGGTGAGCTGGCAGGAGCGGGCAACCAGTGTGGCTTCGCAGACCGCGACCGCGTCCATGTCGGTATTGGTGAAACCATGAGCAAGCATCCTGTGTCCGCATTGCATGGTGGTGGCCGTTTTCAGGCGGGCTTCACCATGCTGGAGTTGATGGTGTCGGTGACCATCAGCTTTTTCATCCTGCTGGCCGTGACCAATATCTTTATTGCCAACCAGCAGACCCTGGCTGCGCAGTCGGGTAATGCGCTGATGACAGATAACGGCCGCATTGGCCTGGCGGTGATTGGCCGTCTGTTGAAGCAGTCGGGTTATTGTGATGAAGCGGCATATAGCAACACCAATGCCAGTGGTAACTGGGTGGTGCCCTGTAATCACATCAATTCTGCCGCTGCATCGGGTAGTGCCGGGTCGGATGGTTTCAGCCAGATCAGCCTGAGTGCATCGGCTGCGGTGAGTATTGCCAGTGGCACCAGCAGTTTTACCCTGAGCAATGGCAATAGCACCAGCCTGAGTGCCATGGGGCAGAAGAGCGATGAATTGACCATCAGCTACATCACCGGCCCGCAGGCTTCTTCCAATACCGCCATGCCGGATTGTCTGGGTAATCCGTCGCCGGCGGCCAGCAATGTGATTGTGACCAACCGCTTCTACATCAAGGTTCAGGGTGTGGGGACCGGCAGTAGTCCGCAGGTGGTGCGACCGCAGCTGATGTGTGATGTCAGCTGGACCGACATCAATGGCAACGCCCTGTCCAGCGCGCTGACCAGCAGTCTGGTTTCATCGGGCATTGTGGCGGAGAACATCGAACGAATCGGTGTGCTGCTGGGTGTGGACAGTGCCAGCGATGGTCAGCCCGACTATTACACGCCGCCCAGCGCTTCCATCAGCATGAACAAGGTGTATGCGGTGCGTGTGGTACTGCTGGCCAGGCAGGACCCGGTTTACAACCAGGCGCGGGCCGAGGCTTTTGGTGGTGCCACCTTCAATATGTTCGGTAGCAATTACGGTGCAACGGTGTCGTCCAGCGACAACTCCTGGGTGGCACCGCTGGCCTCGGGCACGGTGGCGTGCAGTGCCAGCAATCCGTGCTGGGCGCGTCGCCTGTATGACTCCACCTTTGTCTTGCGCAACAGGATGTCGTGATGCGAGCGCTTCCAATCAATCCTGCGCAACGCGGGGCCGCCCTCCTGGTGGTGCTGGTGCTGCTGGTGGCCATGATGCTGATCGGCCTCACTGCGTTTTATTCGTCCAAGCAAGAGGAACGATTGGCGCGCGCCGGGCGTGATGGCCTGCTGGCGCGGGAGGCCGCGGAGGCGGCCTTGCGCTATGCCGAGGGGCAGATTGCCAGTGGCGTGATCAGCGGCAACCTGGGTTTCAACAGCTGTCCCAATAGCGCATCCACCGGGCTGTGTTCCAACTATGCCAGTGGGCCGATGAGTGTTTTGTTGGCCTCTACTGCGATTTCCACCTCGCCCACTACGGTGGCTACGGTGCCCAGCAGTGCCTGGAATGGCGGCAGCCTGGGCAGTTTCAGCTTGCAAGCCCCGCGCTATGCCATTGAAGCCATTCCGGATCAGGCGCCGGGCAGTGATGCGAGCACGGAAAGTTATCTGTACCGGATTACCGCCTGGGGTTTTGGTTTCAACAGCAATATCGTGACGGTGACCGAGTCGGTTTACCGCCCGTCGAAGTAAATGGAGTCGGCAATGAAAACCAGATTTGGCATGTTGGGAATGTTGCTGTGGGCTTGCTGCCTGTCGCTGGCGCAGGCTGCTTCGGCGGTGTCCATCGGTTCCCTGCCGCTGGCCGGTATCGGCTCTTCCTATGGCCCGAACGTGATGTTTGCCCTGTCGGTGGAATTTCCGACCGCAGGTTCGGCATTCAATACCAAGACATCCATCAGCAGCGTGGCGGGCCTGGATGTTTCCGGTGTGGGTAATACCCCGTTTCTGGGATATTTTGATTATGCCAAGTGCTACAAATACAGCGGGTCGGGATCGACCGGCTATTTTTCGCCCTATGCCAGCGCCACGCTGACATCGGTCACGTATAACTCCACTGTTTACAAGATTTATACCTGTGATGGCACGGCCTGGAGCGGCAATTTGCTGAACTGGGCCACCATGACGGCGATTGATATTTTCCGTGCCACCCTGACCGGCGGTAACCGCGCGCTGGGAACCGGGGGCTGGTCATCGGGCAGCACCACAGCATCAACGCTGGTGAGTGATTATTCTGCCGGCGACTCCACCACCACCACCTATTTGCGCCGTGCTGCCGTGGTGCCCGGTCAGAACCAGAGCTATAACCTTACCGGCAAGGCAGTATCCGGCCTGACGGTAAGCGGTACCAATTATCTGGCCAAGGTCACGCCATATGCCAGTACCTATACCAATGTGTGGTTCAGCAACGGCCCCAATTACGGTAGCGGCTCTCATCCGTGGAGTGTGTCCATTTATCGGGCCAGCAGTAATAGCCAACCCAGCACCCCTTATGAAATTGATAACGCCATTGCCAAAGTATGTGTCAGCGGCATGGTGGAAACCGGCAGCACCACGCCTTACACCTGCAAGCAATATGGCAGCAATTACAAGCCGGAAGGGCTGATTCAGTCCAATGGCAGCAAGATGCGTTTTGGTGCTGCCAGTTATCTGGTGAACACCCAATACACCCAGGATGGTGGCGCCTTGCGAGCACGTCTGAAATACCCGGGTATTTCCCAGGCAGTGACGGGTGGATCCGGCAGCAGTTACACGCTGGGCGCCGAGTGGAACAGCGATGGGACTTTCGTGGTGAATCCGGATGCCAACGACGCCGTTGCACATACCATTACCTCCACCGATACCTCAACAACCTATGGCAGCACCCTGGCGGTGTCCAATAGCGGGGTAGTCAATTACCTGAACAAGTTTGGCGATACCATCACCAGCAATATCGGTTACAAGCAATACGACCCTGCCGCCCATCTGTACTATGCCGCGTTGCGCTATTTCCGCAATTACGGCAATTACTCCACCTTTACCAGTTCGCTCAGTTCCAATACCAGCTGGCAAGGTGGCTTTCCGGCTATTACCGACTGGGATGATCCCATCCTGAATTCCTGCCAGAAAAACTTCATCATTTATATTGGTGACACCAATACGCACAATGATATTGATGTGCCCGGTTCCAGCTGGTCCGGCGCTTCCGTGCCGACCGACGATACCGCTTTCAACGTGACGACCTGGACCAAGAACCTGGGCACGGATGAGGGCATGACCGGCACCCAATACCAGACGGTGAATACCGGTTCCACCAACTCGCCACCGTATATCGCCGGCATGGCCTGGTGGGCGAATACCAACAATATCCGTACCAAGTCCGGGGACAGCAAAACGGCCAGTGTCAGCTCCTTCATGATTGATGTGGTGGAGGGCGGTAACTACAAAGGGGTTGGTAACTCTCCATGCTCCTCCAATTGGAGTTCCAATGTCTGCAATGCCTTCTTCATGGCGGCAAAATATGGCGGATTTACCGACTCCAATGCCAATAGCTGGCCAGATCTTCCCAAGGAGTGGGCGTCGGCGGCCAGTAGCAGCACATCCACTACCGGTACCAGCTCCATTTCGGTGTTCCCCAGCCCGGCCACCGGTTATACCGGCACACCCACCAACTATGCCCCGGCCAATAATCCGGCTGCCATGGTGAGTGCGCTTACCAATGCGCTCAGTACAGTGTCCGGTGCTGCCAATGCATCGCAGGCAGGCCTGGCGGGTTCCTTCGCTGGCAGCAAGGTGTATACCGGTAGTTATATCTTCCAGCCGGCATTCAACTCCACCGACTGGAGTGGGGATCTGATTGCCAGCACCCTGTCGACGACGACCAGCAGTAGCGGAAATATCAGCGTGACTGCCACGACGGCATGGCAGGCCAAGCAGACACTGGAAACCCAGCTGAACAACAGTGTGAGCTCGCGTAATGTATTGACTTACGACTACACCACCATGAGCGGTGCCGCATTCAACACGACCTGGTATTCCGCTCTCAGCACCAAGACCGATGTTCCGACCGGTACCACCAGTTTCCAGTACACCGGGCTGAATACCGGTGGTTACGGTACTTACCGGGTGAATTACCTGCGCGGTGACAAAACCCAGGAGGGCAGCTCCGCTTCGCCACAGTTCCGCACTCGCAACTACCGCATGGGCGATGTGGTGCATTCCACGCCGGTGTCCATTCCCACGCCGACGGCGGATCCGAGCGGTTGTTCCTACGATGCGAATCTGTCCAGTCCGGCAACGGACCGGGCGACCATTTTTGCCCGGCCGGCCGCAGTGGCCGTAGCCGCCAACGATGGCTTCCTGCACATTTTCAACGCCACCTACGGTAGCAGCAGTGTGGGTAATGAACTGGCGGCGTTCCTCCCTGCCAGCATTTACCCCAGCCTGCCCAATCTGAGTTCCACCACGTACGCGCACCAGTACTTCAATGACGGCTCGCCACTCTACAAGGATGTGTGCTTCCTTTATGGCAGTAATGGTTCGGCATTGGCCAGCCCGGAAGCCCGTTCGGTGGTGGTGGGGACGACCGGGGCGGGTGGCAGCAGCGTGTATGCACTGGATGTCACCCATGTGGACAGCCTGGGCAGCAGCAATGTGCTGTGGGAGTTCTCGGCCAAGGATGATGCCAAGCTGGGCTATACCATTGGCAGTCCTGTCATCACCAAACTGACCAATGGCCGGCCGGCAGTGATATTCGGCAATGGCTACAACCAGAGCAGCGGCACCACGGCCTCGCTGTTCGTGCTGTATCTGGACAAGCAGCCCGGTACAGCCTGGACAAAGGGCAGTAATTATTTCCGTATCGACCTGCCCACTCCCACCTTGCTCACTACTTCGCCCAATGGCTTGTCCGCGCCGGGCATCATCATCAGTAATGGTGCGGTGAAAACAGCTTATGCCGGAGACCTGAACGGCAATTTGTGGAAGTTTGACCTGTCATCCACTACGCCGGGCAACTGGACGGCACCGACTGCGCCGTTGTTTACCGCCTGCACTGGCGCATCCACCGGCCAGACCAGTGGCACCCAGTGCACCGCCAGCACGCTACAGCCGATCACATCTGGTGTTGCCGTGACGCGCGATCCACTGCGTGGCTACATGGTTTATTTCGGCACCGGCCAGTATCTGTCGGGTAATGACCTGATCCAGAACAATACCCAGACCCTGTACGGCATCCGCGACGATGGCACCTTGTCCGGCAAGACCACCATTTCGGCCAACCTGCTCGCGCAAAGCATTGGATCGCAGGTCACCACCAGTACCAATAACGGTAATACACTCACCTATTACTCGGTGAGCAACGCGACCACGTCGACCATTTCTGCCTGCTCAGGTGCAAGCAATTATCTACCTTACGGTTGTAATGGCTGGTATCTGCCGATGACGGCTACCGGCTTTACCAATGCCCGGGTGGTGACCACGCCCACCTTGTACCAGAATACGCTGGCTAACTTTACCGCCGTCATTCCATCGTCCAGCAGTGTGTGCGGCAGTGGTGGGAGTACGGCACAGCTTGGTCTTAACTATGCTACCGGGGCGGGTACCACTTCGGCCATTTACGACACATCAGGTAATGGCATGATGAATAGTGCGGACCTGGCTGGCAATGTAATGGTGATGAACGGGATTGCTCCCGGAGGGCAATTGACGGTTTATATCAATGGCCAGTACTACAAATGCACTGTGGGCTCCTCTGGCACCATGACATGTGTTGCGATTCCCAACTACAGCACCATGTATGGCCGCCTGTCCTGGCGGGAAATCATTCAATCCTGGTGAGCAAGAACATGACGGATAAAAACAGCGGTTTTACCTTGATCGAAATGATGATCACCGTGGCCATCGTCGGCATTCTGGCGGCGATTGCCCTGCCTTCCTATCGCAACTACATCATTCGTGGCCACCGTAGCGAGGCGGAAACCGTGATGTTACAAGTGGCGCAGGAGCAGGAGCGTTACTACACCATGAACAACCAGTACAACATCGGTGCCACCCAGGTCAGCCCGCTGGGGGCCACCGGCACCTCCATCCTGTACAACATCACCGTGGCCAGCGGCACGGCCCCGGCCGGTTTCCAGGTGAATGCGGTGCCGGCCAACAGCCAGTCTCCCGAGAGCCAGTGCGGCACGCTGACGCTGGATTCATTGGGCAACAAAGGGTCTAGCGGCACCTATTCCACCGCCGATTGCTGGAAGTAGGGCCGCCGCCGCATTCCGGCGCATTGTTTCTGTGTCGGCATGCAGCCTGAGGGCGTGACTACCGTATAATGTCGGCCAGTCACGCTCCTTACAGGCCTTGCCATGTCCTACCCCACACCTGCATTCGAAGACAAGATCTGCCCGCCGGAACAACTGGCACAGCGACTGGCGGCATTGCCGCGTCCCATCGTGTTCACCAATGGCTGTTTCGACATCCTGCATCGCGGTCATGTCACCTACCTGGCACAGGCCCGGGCGCTGGGTGCCAGCCTGGTGCTGGGGCTGAATACCGATGCCTCGGTCAAGCGTCAGGGCAAGGGCGAGGACCGGCCCATCAATAACGAGCAGAACCGGGCCGCCGTGCTGGCCGCGCTGGAAAGCATCAGCCTGGTGACCTGGTTTGACAGTGACACCCCGGCCGAGCTGATCGAGCTGGTCAAGCCGGATGTGCTGGTCAAGGGCGGCGACTGGGCGGTGGACAAGATTGTCGGCAGCGCTGAAACCCTGGCCCGTGGCGGCCAGGTGCATTCCATTCCCTTCCTGTTTGCCACCTCCACCACGCAAACCATCAACAAGATCCGCGCAGCCGAGGATCAGGCGTGAGCGAACATGCATTTGCCGTACTGCGCCAGCTCAGCGATGGCCGCTTCCACTCCGGTGCCGACATCGCCCGCGAGCTGGGCTGTTCGCGCACACTGATCTGGCAGGCGGTGCATGCCATCGAACAGGAATTCGGCCTGACGGTATTCAGCGTGCGTGGCCAGGGCTACAAGCTGGCCGAGCCGTTCGAGTGGCTGGACGTTGCCCGCGTGCGCGAGGCGCTGACCTCCCCCGCAGCGGAAACCTTCACGCTGGCGGTGACCGAACGTACCGACTCCACCAACAGCCAGCTGATGGCGCGGGCGGCCAGCGGCGGCCTGCACGGCCTGGTGCTGGCGGCAGAAATGCAGACCGCAGGCCGTGGCCGACTGGGGCGACGCTGGCAAAACCGGCTGGGCGCAGGGCTGACCTTCTCGCTGCTGTGGCGCTTTGACCGCGGGCTGGCCGAACTGGCCGGCCTGTCGCTGGCGGTGGGCCTGGCGCTGGCGCGTGCCCTGCACCGGCTGGCCGTGCCGGTGCAACTCAAATGGCCCAATGATGTGCTGCTCAATGGCCGCAAGCTGGCGGGCATCCTGATCGAGCTATCAGGCGATGCGCTGGGGCCGGCTGCGGTGGTCATCGGCATCGGCCTGAATATCGACAACCCCGGCGCAGTGGATCAGCCGGTGGCCTCGCTGGCCGAAGCGGGCATCCAGCTGGGGCGCAACCAGTTGCTGGCTGCCTTGCTCAGCGAACTGGCCGTGGTACTGGATACCTTCAACCGCGAAGGCTTTGCTGCTTTCCGCGAAGACTGGATTCGCTGCTCCAGCCACGAAAACGCACCGGTGCGGCTGAGTTTTTCCCATGGCGAACCGGTGGACGGCATTGCCCGAGGCGTAGCGGAAAACGGTGCGCTGCAAGTGGAAATGGCAGATGGCAGCCTGCGTATCTTCCATGCCGGTGAAGTCAGCCTGCGGAGCCGCGCATGAAGCTGCTGCTGGATGCAGGCAACAGCCGCCTGAAATGGGGCGTACATGATGGCGAATGCTGGCAGGCACAAGGTGCGGTCAGTCATGAGCAGATTGCACAGCTGGCCACGCAATGGGCTGCCTGGCCGGTAGACAGCGTTTACGCCGCATCAGTGGCCCGTCCGGCGGTGGCCGATGCCATCACCCAGGCCGCCCCCTGTCCGGTGCAATGGGTGCGCTCTGCAGCCAGCTTTGCCGATGTGCGCAATCACTACCGCAATCCCGCCGAGCAGGGCGCTGACCGCTGGCTGGCGGTGCTGGCAGCCCGCAGCCTGTGTGCCGGTGATGTGGTGGTGGCCTGTGCCGGTACGGCACTGACGGTGGAAGCCCTTAGTGCAGAAGGCGATTATCTGGGCGGAATGATTTTGCCCGGTCAGGCGCTGATGCTGCGCAGCCTGGCGCAGGGAACCGCCCAGCTGGACCGCATTGCAGGCCAGGTGACAGCCTTCCCGCAAGGCACTGAAGACGCGCTGGCCAGTGGTGTGCTGGCAGCCCAGTGTGGTGCCATCGAGCGCATGTGCCAGCAGCTGGCTGTGCATACCGGGCGCACCGGGCCGCAGCTGCTGCTGACCGGTGGCGATGCCGCCTCCATTGCTGCGCAACTCGCCGTCCCGGCGACGATCGTGGATAATCTCGTGCTGATGGGACTCTTGAGAGTAGCGTGCGAATCATGAAGTGGTTTCTGGTACTGATTGTGGTGCTGAATCTGGCGGTGGCCGGTTATGGCAGCTTCAAGCAACGCCCGCCGGCGGACGTGCATGCGCAGGAAATCAGCCCGGAGCAGGTCAAGCTGTTACCGGCCGACTGGCAGCCGGCCTCCGCCCCGGCCGGTGAGGCCAGTGCGCCGCTGAAGGTGTTGGCATCCATGCCGCAAACCGAAGCGCTGAAGCCGGAAGACCTCAGCAAGGCTGCGTCGCAGCCGGTGGCCGCCAAACCGGCCAAGGCTGAGGCATCGGCAGCCACCGCCAAGGCTGAAGCAAAGAACCTGCCGCCAGCCAAGCCGGTGGAAAAGCCCGCCGGGAAAACGGCTGAAAAACCCAAGACCGAAGCCATCAAGGCCGAGCCGAGCAAGGCATTGGCCTGCTACGACTGGGGCACGCTGGATGCCAGGCTGCTGACCCGGGTGAAGGGTGGTTTGCCCGGCCTCAAGCTCAAGCCCGAGCAACTGGTGGAAAGCAGCAAGGGCGAGGCCAAGGGCAATGGCAAGTTCTGGGTCTATCACCCGCCGCTGGCTACGCAGTCTGAAACCCAGACGCTGTCTGCCGAATTGAAAGACAAGGGTTTTGACAATTACATCGTGCACAGCGCGGAATTCAAGGGCAGCGTATCGCTTGGCCTGTTCGGCCAGGAGTCTGCTGCCAAGGCCATGCAGGCAAGGGTGAAAGCCGCAGGCTTTGACAAGGTGGCCATCGAGCAGAAAGGGCAGAAGTCTGCCGCGACGGTGCTCAGCTTCAAGGCGCTGGAGCCGCAGCAGGCCGAGCGTCTGCAAGCGCTGCAAAAGCGTCTCACACCTGGGATTGCCTTGCAGCCTTGCCATTAATCGCGGCGGTCAAGACGGTGTGCTGTTGCCGACCTAAGCGGTACTGACGAAGCAGGGCGCAACGCCAAAGCATTGCGCTGCCGCAAGCGCGCTGGCAATCAGGCTTGTCAGCAGGGGCTTGCAGGATGGATGATGAACGGCAATGGCGGTTGTCCCGCCTTGCCGTTTTTTCATGGTTCGCTATGTCCCGACGTTCAAGCAATATCACCCGCCTGCTGGACCGTGGCGCGTTCAACGACCGCGTCCTGCGTCAGCTGGGCGGCTCAATGGCCTTTATTGCCGGCGCGCTCAATGCCGGTGGTTTCCTGGCGGTGCAGCGTTACACCTCGCATGTATCCGGGGTGGTGTCCGGCATGGCCGACGACCTGGCTCTGGGTGAAGTCCGCCTGTCGCTGTCCATGCTGATCATGCTGCTGTGCTTCATTGGCGGTGCCATGCACTCCACCTGGCTGATCCTGTGGGCCAGACGCCAGCGCCTGCGCGGTGGCTATGGGGTGTCGATGATGGAAGAGGCCGGTTTCCTGCTGCTGTTTGGCGTGCTGGGGGCCGGGCTGGCCAGCCACAAGGGCTTGTTCACGCCTCCCACCGTGATGCTGCTGTGTTTCATCATGGGCATGCACAACACCATTGTCACCAAGCTGTCCGGCGGCCTGCTGCGCTCCACCCACATGACCGGCATTGCCACCGATATCGGTATCGAACTGACCAAGATGAGTTACTACAACCATCTGCACAGCCCCAAGATCAAAGACATCAAATCCAACCGCAGCCGGCTGTGGGTATACAGCATGATTCTGACGGCCTTCTTCCTGGGCGGTGTGGTGGGTGCGCTGGGTTTCAAGCATCTGGGCTATGCCTTTACCCTGCCGCTGGCCTTGCTGCTGTTTGCGCTGGGCTTGCGCCCGGTGTGGTACGACATGCGCTTGCGCTGGCGCTGGTGGCAGCATCACCACGATTTGCGTCAGCCCTGAGTCCTCAGCCAGCCTGCGCCGCGCAGTGGCTGGCCGTGTCTGCCTGGCGGTTGCCGGGGTGGGCGGCCAGCAGGGCGGCGGCGCTATGGTCCGGCCCGTCCAGCCGCACGAGCAAGGCATCACGCGCGCACAGGCTTTGTGTACCCAGCAGGCGACTGGCATAGGCGTCGGCCTCGGCCTCAAAGTCGGCCGGATATTTCATGTCCGCCAGCAGAATGGGTGCCACGGCCAGCAGGGTCGAGCGGTCGCCACCAAACAGATTGACTGCCAGCGACACGCCACCGGAGCGGATCAGGCCGCGCAAGCCATGCCGCGCCTCGATATGGCCCACCGCATGGGCCAGCATGGCCTGCATTTCCAGCGGGCTTTTGCTATTGCGTACCAGCTGGTCGGTGACAATGATTTGCCCGCCGGGCAAGGGGATGATGTCCGGACCCAGCTCGCGCGCATCCACCAGCTGCAAGTGATAACGATAGGGGCTGTTGCCCGGCACCAGCTGCTGCAATTGCTGTTGCAGTGCTTGCTGACGGCTGTCCGGCAAGCGGGAAGGGCGCAACGTGCTGGTTTTCTCCAGCAGGCCCAGGGTGGCGCTGGCCATCGCCTGTTCCACCGCTGGCGGGGTGCGGCGTGCCGCTTCGCTGGCAAGCCAGGGCAGGCCGTTGCGGTAGCCAAACCAGCAGGCCAGCAGCAACAACAGCAAGCCAGCCAGCCGCAGCTGCGGCCAGCAGCGCCGCAGGCCCTCCAGCAGGCGCGCGGCCAGTGGCAGGTGGCCGGTCAGTTGCTGGCATTGATAGGCGCTGGCCACTTCGATAATGCCGCCGTCCGGCAATTGCAGCCGGTCTGGCCGACCGGCCCGTCCGGGGTGAAAACTGACCTCCCGTGCCGGATAGCGATGCGTGTGCACCCCGTCGGTGAACACCAGATGATGGACATTGCGTTGCAGCATCACGGCTTTGCCGATCTGGCTGCGACCATCCAGATAATTGCCTGGCAGACTCATGGCAGATGAATCCTGTTGCGTGCAACCCGCGAACGGGTGGCCGGCTGGTAAAGGGCTGTGTGTTGTTCTCTTTCCTAATCTGTAGCGCAAGCCGACTGCTTTGGCAACGGTGCGCTCACGCCGGGCAGGCCTTGTCCGCCGCTATGGGCAGCTTGCGGTCTCTGCCAGCTTGCATGCTGCCTGCAGGCTATCGTTTTCTGTGCTGTACTGACAGCATTGTGCCGCTGTGGCACGGTGTGCTTGAAGAAGGGGGTAAGGATGATGCGCAAGCTGGGTGGGTTACTGTTGCTGACACTGGCGCACGGTGTGCTGGCGGCACCGCAGTTATTGCAAGGCAAGGTGGGACAGGCTGCGGTGGTGATGGAGCTGGACATTGCCAAGGACGGTGCGGTGGAGGGGCGCTATTTCTATCGCAAGCATCACCGCGATATCGCCCTCACCGGCAAGCAGCAGGCTGATGGCAGCCTGCAACTGGGTGAAAACCTGCAATACGACGAACAGCGCAATGATATTACCCTGCGCCCGCAAAACGGTGGCTGGGTGGGGGAGTGGCATGGTCCCAAGGCTGCCAAGCCGGTGCCGGTCAGCCTGAGTGCCTATCCTCAGGCGCAGTGGCCGGCCAGTAGCGATAGCGCGCTCAATCCGGTGCGCCAGCGTTCCGGCTACGACTATGCCCGCATGGTGGACTTGCCACTCAAGGCCGGCAAGCGCGAGCGGGTGCAGGGTTATACCCTGCAATGGTGGGACGAGCCGGTCAGCAAGATCCGCCTGTTCCGCGTGGTGGATGGTTATCCACAGGCCAGCCTGCAGCGCATCAACCAGTTGCTGGCCGAGCGGCAGTGGCAGGAAGTCGCCAGTTATTTTGACTGCCAGCTGGGCGGCGCACGGACTGCCGGGGCCGACTTCGAACAAACCGTGACGCCGCGTCTGCTGGGTAGCAAGCTGCTGAGTGTCAGTATTTTCACCAGCTATTACTGTGGTGGCGCGCATCCTGATTTTGCTGATAATCCGCTGACGCTGGAGGTAGCCAGCGGCAAGCCGCTGCAACTTGAAGACCTGCTATGGGCAGGCAAGGGCAAACCGCAACTGGCGCGTAAGGCCAGTGGCGAGCGGGCTGACTATCAGTACGAGGAGAAGGTACTGGCGCCCTGGCTGGTGAGCACCATGACGCGGCTGTATCCGGCACAAACCAAGCCGGGCAAGGAGGACGAGTGCGATTACCGCGACCCGCAGGTGTGGCAGTTTGTCAGCTGGTATGCCACGCCGCAGGGGCTGACGCTGGGGCCGTCTTTCGCCCGCGTGGCGCGTGCTTGCGAATATCCGGAATGGAGTGTGCTGCCATGGAGTGTGGTCAAGCAGCATCCGGGTGCGCGGCCCGACCTGCTGCCCTGATCAGGCCGCCTGGTCTGCCTTGGGCTGGGCGCGGTGGCCACGCAGCCAGCGCCCTTCTGCTGCACCGCGCTGCCATTCCATATAGCGTTCCCCGTGTTGCAAGGGCGTAAAACCCAGCTGGCGGTAAAAGCCGCCGGCATCACGCGAAACCAGCAAGAAACGGCGTAACTGTTGCAATTGCGGATGATCCTGTGCGGCGCGGATCATCGCCTGTCCCACGCCCTGACCGCGCCAGTCGGGCAGCACGAAGACATCAGACAGATAGGCAAAGCTGGCGTAATCGGTAATCACCCGGGCAAAGCCGATCTGCCGCTGCTGCTGATAGGCGGCAATGATCAAGGAATGCTGGATGGCGCGTTCCAGCAGCGCAGCATCCATGCCGCTGGCCCAGTGCGCCTGGGTGGTGAGGAATTGCAGGATCATGGCGCGGTCCAGCCGTGCCGGGTCGTGCGAGATGTCCAGTTGCATGCGCGCTCCTCCCTCAAGGTGGATGCGGGCAAGTATCCGGCGCTTACATCACCACACCGTGACGGCAGGATGACAAGTCTTTTACCACGACCCCGGCTGGTGTAGCGGCAGCAGCAACAGGCCCAGCAGCAGGATTTCACACACTTCGATGCCTGCGCCCAGGCAGTCGCCGGTCATGCCACCCAGCTTGCGCTTGAGCCAGCCGCGCCACAGCAAGGCGGCCAGTGGTGCCAGCAGCAAAGCCGGGGCCAGCCACAGCGACAGACCCAGCAAGGCCAGCAGGCCGATGACCTGTGCCCGCCATTGCGGCTGCCAGGCAAAGCGTTCACCGCTGCCGGGTGCCAGTGCAGGCAGGGTGGCCGACCAGAACAGGGCAAACAGCCGCGCCCAGGCCGGTAACAGCAGCAGGCCGGGTAGCTGCTGTGGCTGACTGGCCAGCAACATCAGCAGCACCAGTTTGCTGACGATGGCGCAAATCAGCGCAATCACGCCAAAGCTGCCCACGTGCGGGTCTTTCAGTACCTCGAAAAAGCGCTCGCGCGAGCGATGGGCGGCGCCCATGGCATCGCTCAGGTCGGCCAGGCCGTCCAGATGCAGGCCGCCGGTAATGCCTATCCACAGCAACAGGCCGGCCAGTGCCCCCAGCCAGGAGTCGTGCAGGCTGCCCAGCCACACACCCAGCCACAGCAGGCTGCCCAGCAACAGGCCGACCGGCGCAAACCAGCAGGCGCTGGCTGCCAGCCATTCCGGGTGGAAGCTGCGCAGCTGCGGTGTAGGCAGACGGGTGAGGAACTGGATGGCCAGAATCAGGCTTTGCCACCAGCGGGCGCGAGGGGCGGCTGTCGGCTGGCTCATGCTTCGCCGGGGCTTTCCAGATGCATCAGATAGGCCGGGTGGCCTTCCAGAATGGACAGCTGGGCAAAGCCGCCGCGCTGCACGGTCATCAGCTTGGCCACGTCGAATTCGGTGCCCAGCAGCTCGGCCAACAGGGCGGTAATCACCCCGCCATGGCATACCAGTACCCGGTGGCTGCCACGCGCGGTCTGAATCCATTCGCTGAATCCGCTCAGCACCCGGGTGCGGAAGACTTCATAGCTTTCCCCGCCGGGCGGAATCAGTTCGCCCGCCGCCACGCGGCTGCCCCAGTCCGGATGCTGACCGGACAGCACCGCGCGCGACATGCCGTCCCAGTCGCCAAAATCGAATTCGGCAAAGCGTTCGTCCACCTTCAGCGGCAAGGAGCCATGCAGGGCCTGATGCACGGCAAACTCGCGACAGCGTTGCAGCGGCGAGGTAGCCATGCTGGTGACCGGTGCCAGCTGGTTCAGCCGTTGCCAGCTGCGGCTCATCTGCTCGCAGCCCAGCTCATTCAGTGGCAGGTCGGTGCGGCCGATCAGGCGGCCGTCGTGGTCGATTTCGCCGTGGCGCAGCAAGGTGAGCGTATAGGGGTTCATGCCTCAGTCTTTCTCGGTGACACCGGCCTGGGCAAACGTGGCCATTTCGGCGTGCAGCTTGATGGCCAGTTGCAGCAAGGGCACGCAGGTGGCGGCACCAGAGCCTTCGCCCAGCCGCATGCCCAGTGCCACCAGCGGGTTCAGTTGCAGTGCTTCCAGTGCCAGCTTGTGGCCGGTTTCTTCCGAGCAATGGCTGGCCAGCAGCCAGTCGGCCACTGCCGGGTCGATGGCGCGGGCCGCCAGGGCGGCGGCGCTGGCAATGAAACCATCCACCAGCGCAGGCACACCCAGTGCCGCGCCTTCCAGATAAAAACCCGCCATGGCGGCAATTTCCAGCCCGCCCAGTTCGGCCAGCACGGCCTGACCATCCAGTGACTGGCCGTGCAGACGGTCCAGCGCCTGTTGCACCACGCGGCGCTTGTTGACGAGGCCGGCATCGTCGATGCCGGTGCCACGGCCGACAATGCTGTCCACGCTGTAGCCCGTCAGACGGCAGATCAGCGCGGCAGACGGCGTGGTATTGCCAATGCCCATGTCACCGGCAATCAGCAGATTGGCACCGTGTTCCACGGCGCGACGCGCCGCAGCGCGGCCCACTTCCAGTGCGGCAGCGCATTGTTCTGCCGTCATGGCGGCTTCCACTGCCAGGTTGGCGGTACCAGCGGCTACCTTGGCCTGCACAATGGGCAGTTCCGGCAGTTGACCCAGCACACCCACATCCACCACTTCCAGCCGTGCGGCAATGGCGCGGGCCAGCACGCAGATGGCAGCGCCACCGGCAGCAAAATTCTTCACCATTTCGCCGGTCACGATGGACGGATAGGCGGACACGCCTTCCGCTGTTACGCCGTGGTCACCGGCAAACACGGTGATGGCCGGCTGCAGGGACACCGGAATGGTTTTGCCTTGCCAGGCAGCAAAGCGACAGGCCACCGTTTCCAGTACACCCAGGCTGCCAGCCGGTTTGGTCAGCGAATTCTGGCGTTGCAGGGCGGCTTCATGAAAAGCGTGGGCAGGAAGGGCAATGGCCTGGGACATGGTGCGGTTTCTCGAGGTTGGCATGGACTAGAGCGCGACTCTAAGACATGGGGGGGCAGCACGGCAAGCTGAATGCCGCCATGGCATTGGCATTGCTTGTTGCATATCAAGACTGTTCGTGCCAGATTGCCGCGGTTTCGCTGCATTCTGCCGTATAATCGCTGCCGGACAGGTGTCCGGATTTGCATGATCCGGATGAAACGGGAAGCCGGTACAAGCCGGCGCTGCCCCCGCAACGGTAAGGTCTGGCTGGTGGATACCGGCCCAGTTGTCGCCATTGCCACTGTTGCCCATCAGCAACGGGAAGGCGCGACAGCGCAAGACCAAGCCCGGAGACCGGCCTGTCCCTTATCGTCTGCCGCATGGCAGGCGGTCGCTGTATATCGCGGGGAGGCGATCTGGCAAACAGCAGGCGGACCTGGCGGTCCGTCCCGATGTCATCCATTCTCATGGCGCAAGCCATCCTCTTCGCACTTCTTGTGGCAGTGGCAAATAGGCCCTGCCGGATCCTTGTTCCAGGAGTGTGTTCCATGTTCAAACCCCAACCACTGGCCCTGCTGGTGTCCTTGGCCTGCATCGCCTTGGCCCAGGCCGATAGCCTGCCTTCATTCCAGGGTGAGGAGGTCGTTGTCAGTGCCGACCGTGTGCCGCAGGCCGTAGCAGATCTGCCAGCCAACGTCACCGTGGTCACCGCCAAGCAGATTGCCGGCAGTGCCGCCACGACGGTGCAGGATGTCCTGTCGCAACTGGCTGGCGTGCATGTATTCAACAACAGTGGTTCGTCCAGCGCCGCTGCCGTGGATATGCGCGGCTTCGGCATGACCGGCATCAGCAATACCCTGATTCTGGTAGATGGTGTGCGTCAGAATACCAATGATCTGTCTGCACCCAATCTGAGCGGTGTGGCCCTGGCGAATATCGAGCGCATCGAAGTGGTAAGAGGGATTGGCAGTGTTGCCTATGGCGGCGGCGCCAGCGGTGGGGTGATCAACATCATCACCAAGTCCGGTGTGGCCAATGGCACCAGCGGCAGCATCAGTGTGACCGGTGGCAGTTATGATCTGCGCCAGCTGGACGCGGACCTGCATGTCGGTGCCAACGGCCTGGCGCTGGATGGCTATGTGCATTCGATGAAAACCGACAATTACCGTCAGAACAATCAGGAACGCAATGATACCGGTGGCCTGACGCTGACTTTCCGGCACGATGGCGGTGACATCAAGTTGTTTGCCAATACCAGCTCGCAAGGCCTGCGCTTGCCCGGCTCGCTGGATGCTGACCCTGCCAGTGGCAAGAATCCGTTGGCAAGCAATCCTACCGCTACGTCCACCCCCAAAAATTATATGGACGCCAGCAGCTCCACCACCGGAGCATCGTTCAGCCAGGATATCGGCCCCGGTACGCTGTATGGTGATATTTCCCACCGCAGCAAGAATACCTTTAGCGACTATGTTTCCACTAGCAGTACCGACCAGCGCTGGCTGAGTGAAAACAATGCCAGCCTGCGTTACAAGCTGCCTATTGGCCAGAACAATGTGACGCTGGGCGCAGACTGGCTGAACAGCACGGCAAATGTGCAAGGTTATTCCAGCTACAGCACCACTCAGCGTCATCAGGGCTTGTTTGTCGATAGCATGTTCAAGCCCTGGACCGGTGGCACCCTGACCCTGGGGGCGCGCCAGCAAGAAGTGAACGATATCATCAAGCAGTCGGCCAGCAGCGTTCCGGCGCTGGATACCAGCCTGCATTCCTGGTTGCTGGGGCTGAAGCAGGATCTGTCTCCCAGCTGGTCGGTTTATGGACACTGGGGTCAGAGCTTCCGCCTTGCCAATGCAGATGAAGCTACCTTCACCGGCGGTACCGTCTTGCTGCCACAGCAGTCCCATGATGCCGAAGTCGGGGTGGAATGGAAAACTGCGCAGGCCAGTGCCAAGGCAGCGCTGTTCCGCAGCGACCTGAGCAATGAAATTGCCTACAATCCGTTTGCAGACAACGGCAATGGTGCCAATGCCAACCTGGCACCCACCCGCCATCAGGGGCTGGAGCTGGAAGGGCGTTGGCGTCTGAGCCCGCAATGGGAATTGAATGGCAACCTCAGCTGGACTGAAGCCACCTTCCGGCAAGGCAGCGGCCTGGCCGGCAACACCATTCCCATGGTGCCCAAGTGGCTGGCCAATCTTGGCCTGAGCTGGCAGGTAAACAGTGCCAGCAAGCTGGGCGTGGTTGTGCAGTATGTCGGAAAGCAGCGCATGGATAACGACCAGTCCAATACCTTCCCGTATCAACTGCCTTCTTACACTGTGCTCAACGCCAAGCTGAGCCATGACTTCACCAAGAACATCTCGGCTTCGCTGGCCATCAACAACCTGCTGGGCAAGCGCTATGCCAGCTACGCCGGTACTGCGACCTACACTTCGTCTACCGCGTCTTACCTGTATCCGGCAGATGGACGCAACATGCAGGCCAGCCTGCGCTATGCTTTCTGATTGAACTGGCGGCAAGCACAACATCCATGGCCGAATCCGGTGTGCAGCATGCTGCCGGATTCGGCTTTATTGTTTGATTTCATGGACAACACAGCATGACCCACCTGATCACCGGCGGTGCGCGTTCCGGCAAAAGCCGCCATGCCGAACACCTGGCCATCCAGCATGGCGGCCCGGTCTGCTATATCGCTACCGCCGAAGTGCGTGACGAAGAGTTTGCCGAACGGGTGCGCCAGCATCGCCTGCAACGGCCTGCGCATTGGCAAGTGCAGGAAGCCGGGCGTGACCTGGCCGGGCTGATTCTGGGCCACGACCAGGAAGACGGCCTGTTGCTGGTGGACTGTCTGGGCATGTGGCTGATGCGCTTTTTCGGTCCGGACGATAGCTTCGACGAAGTGGAATTCGCCCGGCAGCGGCAGTGGCTGCTGGAAGCCATCGATGCAGTACAGGGCCGCTTGCTGCTGGTGACCAATGAAATCGGCTGGGGCGTGATGCCGATGAGCCGCATGGCACGCCTGTATGGCGACCTGCTGGGGCGGCTGAACCAGGACGTTGCGGCCCGCTGTCAGCATGTCACCCTGGTAGCCTGCGGGCTGCCCTTGTCGCTCAAGGGCGGCTGATGCTGTTGCGCGCTTTTGCCCTGTGGCTGCTGTTGTGCGTCGGCCCGGCCCGGGCGGCAGTCAGTGCACCCGATGCCAGTGGCAAACTGCTGACCCTGCCGCAGGCGGCGCAGCGTATTGTTTCCCTGTCGCCCCATGCCACCGAAATGCTGTACGCCATTGGTGCCGGCCAACGGCTGGTGGCCACGGTGGACTACAGCAATTACCCGCCGCAAGCGCGTGCCCTGCCGCGGGTGGGCGGCTATAGCGGCATCAGCCTGGAAGCGGTACTGCGCCAGCGGCCGGACCTGGTGGTGGCCTGGCAGGACGGCGGCAACCTGCGCGAGCTGGAGCGCTTGCGCCAGCTGGGCGTGGCCGTGTTCATCAGCCATCCCTTGCAACTGGATGATGTGGCCGCAGAAATGCAAAGCCTGGGCCGCCTTACCGGGAACCCGGCCACGGCTGCCGCAGCGGCCTCTGCTTACCGCCAGCAACTGGCCACGCTGCGCCAGCGCTATGCCCGCCGTACACCGGTCAGCGTGTTTTACCAGATCAGTGCCGCGCCCATTTTTACCGTCAGCCAGCGCAGCTTCATGGGTGCCATGATGCAACTGTGTGGCGGGCGCAATGTGTTTGGCAGCCTGGGGCAAGCCGCACCGCAAGTAAGCATGGAGGCGGTTGTGGCGGCCCGGCCACAGGTGATGCTGGCTGCACGCGCTGACATCCTGCGCATGTGGGATCGCTGGTCCGCCCTGCCGGCCGTGGCGGCAGACACCCGTTACGTGCTGGATGAGGACCTGCTGACCATTCCGGGGCCACGTTTGCCGCAAGGTGCAGCGGCACTGTGTGCCACGCTGGACACAGCACGGCACAGACTGGGTTTGACGCTGGACTAGCTGGCCGTTATCCTCGCCGCCATGGACAAGGAACTGGAATATCTCGAATCCCGCGTGCAGGCCCTGGTTGCCCGCATCAAGGAACTGGAAACCCAGAACGGCCGTTTTGCCCAGGCGCTGGCTGAAGCGCTGAAGGAAAACGCCGAGCTGAATTTCCGCGTGAACGAAACACGCAGCCGCGTGGCCGCGCTGGTAGAACGTCTGCCCAAGGCAGAGGAACCGGAGCAGGCTGAAGGAGAGGCAGAATGAGCGATATCGTGCAGGTCGACATTGAACTCCTGGGCCGTCATTTCACCATCGGCTCGCCGGTGGATGAGCGTGAAACCCTGCTGGAGGCGGTACGTCTGTTGCAAGGCAAGATTGATCTGATCCAGCAGCACGGCAAGGTGATGGATGCCGACAAGATCGCCATCATGGCTGCTTTGAACATTGCCCATGATTTGTTGCGTACCAAAGTGGGAGAGGGCTTGGAAATGGCTTCATTCCAGCGTAAAATACGCAACATGAGCGAAGCAGCTGATACAGCGCTTCGCGAAAGCCAGCAAGCCCTGTTCTGATTTCTTACTCTCAGGCAGGAACTGGCAGACACCCAGATCAGCTTATCCCCTGCGGTGTTCGTGAAGGCTAACAATTCCTTTGTACCAATGCGTTCGCTTTTGGCCGCCAGCGTGAGTTACGGGTGTGTCGCGTCCCTCGAGGATGCGCCCGAAGTGACTGGCAGGTAGCCCTCCCTGGAAACAGGGTACAAGCGAATTATGCCCAAACGACACTCGCGGGGGTCTCCCTTCCACGACCCGGCGCATCTTGCTCCGGGTCGTTTTCATTTGTCCCTTGATTGTCAGGCTTGCGCCATGTCCACTCCCGACACTGCCGTTAACGACAAGATTGCCCTGCGCAAGGCCGTGCGTCGCCAGCGCATGGCACTGACGCCCGCTTACCGTGCACAGGCCATGCGTGCGGTGGCACGTCATGCCAGCCGCTTATTGCGGCGCGGGCGGCGTATTGGCGGTTATCTGGCGGCCGGTTCCGAGCTGGATGTGGAAATCCTGCTCAGTAGCGCGTTACAGCGTGGTGCCAGCGTATGGTTGCCGCAAATTCCGGCCCGTGGCCGCCGCATGTGGTTCTCGCGTCTGACGGGGGACGGGCGGTGGTATCGCCATGCACGCTACGGCATCGTGGAGTTTGACGGCCCCTGCTTGCGGGCGGAAAAGCTGGATGTGCTGCTGGTGCCATTGCTGGCGGTGGATGAGGACGGTTATCGCATGGGGCAGGGCGGCGGTTTTTACGATAGCAGTCTGGCTTTCCGGCAGCGGCCACGTCGCTACGGCAAGCCCTTGCTGGTGGGCGTGGCTTACGATTGCCAGCGGGTGCAGCAGGTGCCGCGTGAAGCCTGGGATGTGCAGCTGGATTATCTGCTGACCGAAAGCGGCCTGCATCGTTTTGCCCGTCGCCAGCGCGCCAAAGCCTCCTGACGGAGGCTGTGGGCGGGATTGTGGCAGGTCGTGGCGGTTGTTTATCGCTCCCAGTGGTGGCCATAGCCATAGGCCGGGACGGCTACAACCGGGACAACGACTTCAGGTCGGTAGGCAACCCGTGGTGGAACAACGACGCAGGCGCTCAATGCACTGGCCAGCAATACGCCAATCAACAGGCTTTTCATGATTCTCTCCGGTGTACAAGGGCCAGACGGCCGCAGTTGTTTGTCTGCTTTCAAGCTTAATCGAACACAGCTGCTGCAAGATGGCGTAAATTGTTAAGACCACCTTCCATTGATTAACAGACATTTCCCATGCGTTATTGGCTGATGAAGTCCGAACCGGACGAAACGTCGATTGATGACCTGATGGCCGAGCCACAGCGGGCATTCGAGTGGACCGGCGTGCGCAATTACCAGGCGCGCAATTTCATGCGTGATGACATGCAGGCAGGCGACCGGGTGCTGTTCTGGCATTCCAGCTGTGCCGAGCCAGGCATTGCCGGTCTGGCCGAGGTGGTGGGCAGCGCCCATGCCGACTCCAGCCAGTTTGACCCGGCCAGTCCGTATTTCGACGCCAAATCCACGCCCGAGGCCCCGCGCTGGCAGTGTGTTGACGTGCGCTTCCTGAGCAAGACCCCGCTGCTGACACCTGCCCTGTTACGGCAGCACCCACCGCTGGAGCAGATGCAGGTGCTCAAAAAAGGCAACCGCCTGTCGATTACCCCGGTCAGCCAGACCGAGTGGGAATACATCACCACCCAGCTTTGCTGAGGCAGTCTGTCTGGAGCGCAATGCTTTATCCGCCGATTGAACCTTTCAGCCAGGGCATGCTGCCGCTGGATGGCCTGCATCAGATGTACTGGGAACAATGTGGTGCGCCGGATGGCCAGCCCGTGCTCTACCTGCATGGCGGGCCGGGCGATGGCTGTGCCCCGGCCAGTCGCCAGTTGTTTGATCCCTCCCATTACCGAGCCATCCTGTTTGATCAGCGCGGCAGTGGCCGTTCGGTGCCGCGTGGTGAATGGCGGGACAACACCACGGCGCATCTGATTGCCGATATCGAACGCTTGCGCGAGTATCTGGGCATCGAGCGCTGGCTGCTGTTTGGCGGCTCCTGGGGCAGTACGCTGGCACTGGCCTATGCCCAGGCTTACCCGCAGCGGGTGACAGGCCTGGTCCTGCGCGGCATTTTCCTGGGGCGGCAAAGTGAAATCGACTGGTTCATGCACGGCATGGGGCAGTTTCACCCGGAAGCCTGGCAGGAATTTGTCGCACCGATTCCGCCCGCCGAGCGCGGGCAGCTGCTGCAAGCCTATTACCGCCGCCTGTGCGACCCCGACCCGCAAGTCCACCTGCCCTTGGCGCGCAGCTGGGGCCGTTACGAGGCCAGTTGCGTGGCCTTGCGTCCCCAACCCGACACCATGCTGCGTGCCGGCAGCGAGTATCTGGCCTTGCCACTGGCGCGGCTGGAAGCCCATTACTTCATCCACCGCATCTTTCTGCCCGAAGGGCAGTTATTGCAACAGCTTCCGCGCATCCGTCACTTGCCGGCCATCATCGTGCAAGGCCGTCATGATGTGATCTGCCCGCCGGCCACGGCGCACGAACTGGCCCGCCACTGGCCGGAGGCCGAATTCCAGCTGGTGGAAGCTGCCGGTCACTCCTTGTGGGAAGAATGCATTTTGCAGCGGCTGTTGCAAGCACTGGAGCGCTGCAAGCAGCTGCCGCGCTGAACTGCCGGCAGCCAGCTGCCGGTAAAAAAATGCAAACGCCTTTGTGATGGCCCGCTGCCTGGTGCAGCCTGTGTGGCGACTGGCCGGCACCGGGTTTGCCAGGGCTGGCGGCAACGGGGGCAAGCGTTTGTTTTTGTGCAGCTCTTATCGACATGCCCCTCTGGCCGCTATAATGGCCCGATTGAATTTGCGACGGACTGCCCAAGCTGCCCTGCAAGGCGGGGACTTGGGCAGTCCGCCATTTTGTTTTCAGCCTTTCCAGACTAAAGATCGCCATGCAAGAAACCTACAGCCCGCGCGAAGTCGAAGCCGCAGCGCAACAAAAATGGCAGCGCACTGCCGCCTTCAAGGCCGTCGAAGACGCCAGCCGCCCCAAGTACTACGCCTTGTCGATGTTCCCCTATCCGTCCGGCAAGCTGCACATGGGCCATGTGCGCAACTACACCATTACCGATGTGCTGGCCCGCTTCAAGCGCCTGCAAGGCTTCAACGTACTGCAACCGATGGGCTGGGACGCCTTCGGTCTGCCGGCTGAAAACGCCGCCATGAAAAACGGCGGTGCTCCGGCAGCCTGGACCTACGCCAACATCGAATACATGAAGACGCAGCTGGACAGCCTGGGCTTTGCCCTGGACTGGGAGCGCGAGCTGGCCACCTGCAAGCCCGATTACTACCGCTGGGAGCAGTGGCTGTTTACCCGCCTGTTTGAAAAAGGCGTGATCTACAAGAAAAACGGTGTGGTGAACTGGGACCCGGTGGACCAGACCGTACTGGCCAACGAACAAGTGGTGGACGGCCGTGGCTGGCGCTCCGGTGCCGTGGTGGAAAAGCGCGAAATCCCGATGTATTACTTCGCCATCACCAAGTACGCTGACGAACTGCTCACCAGCCTGGATACGCTGGATGGCTGGCCGGAACAGGTCAAGACCATGCAGAAGAACTGGATCGGCAAGAGCCACGGTTCTGACGTGGTGTTTGCTTACGACCAGGACAGTATCGGCCATGGTGGCGAACTGAAGGTGTACACCACCCGTCCGGACACCCTGATGGGCGCAACTTACGTTGCCGTGGCGGCGGAACACCCGCTGGCCACCCAGGCCGCGGCCAATCATCCGGCGCTGCAGGCTTTCATTGCCGAATGCAAGGCAGGTTCCGTGGCCGAGGCTGACGTGGCCAAGATGGAAAAGAAGGGCATGGACACCGGCCTGTTCGTCATCCATCCGCTTACCGGTGCCAAGCTGCCGGTATGGGTGGCCAACTATGTGCTGTGGGGCTATGGCGAAGGTGCGGTGATGGCCGTACCGGCGCATGACGAGCGCGACTTCGAATTCGCCAACAAATACAGCCTGCCGCTGCTGCAAGTGTATGCCAAGGTGGCTGGCGATAATGATTTCGATGCCAGCAACTGGCAGGACTGGTATGCCGCCAAGGACGACAGCGTACGCACCGTCAACAGCGGCAAGTACGACGGCAAGTCCTTCTACGAAGCCTTCGATGCCATCGTCGGTGATCTGGAAGCCAAGGCTGCCGGCCAGAAGAAAACCCAGTACCGCCTGCGCGACTGGGGCATCTCCCGCCAGCGTTACTGGGGTTGCCCGATTCCCATCATCCACTGCCCGACTTGTGGCGATGTGCCGGTCCCGGAAAAAGACCTGCCGGTAGTACTGCCGGAAAACGTGATTCCGGATGGTGCCGGCTCGCCCTTGGCCAAGATGCCGGAATTCTACGAAACCAGCTGCCCCAAGTGTGGCGGTGCCGCCAAGCGCGAAACCGACACCATGGATACCTTCGTGGAATCCAGCTGGTACTACGCCCGCTATGCCAGCCCCAAGTGCGACACCGCCATGCTGGACAAGGCAGCCGCCGACTACTGGCTGCAAGTGGACCAATACGTGGGTGGTATCGAACACGCCATCCTGCACCTGTTGTACGCACGTTTCTTCCACAAGCTGATGCGTGACGAAGGCCTGGTATCCAGCGACGAGCCGTTCAAGAGCCTGCTGACCCAGGGCATGGTGATCTGCGAAACCTTCTACCGCGAGCTGCCCAACGGCAGCAAGGACTGGATCGCCCCGCAAGACGTGGTGCTGGAACGTGACGCCAAGGGCAAGATCACCGGCGCCACCCATCGTGTGGATGGCCTGCCGGTGGTGGTGGGCGGTGTGGAGAAAATGTCCAAGTCCAAGAACAACGGCGTGGACCCGCAGGAATTCATCGAGAAATACGGTGCCGATACCGCGCGCCTGTTCATGATGTTCGCCGCCCCGCCGGAGCAAAGCCTGGAATGGTCCGACGCCGGTGTGGAAGGTGCCTTCCGCTTCCTCAAGCGCCTGTGGAAACTGGCCAAGGAACATGCCGACGCGGGTGTGGTGGCCGCTTATGCCGGTGGCGAGCTGAATGCCAGCCAGAAGGAACTGCGCTTCAAGCTGCACAGTACCATCCAGAAAGTGGCCGACGACTATGGCCGTCGCCAGCAGTTCAACACCGCCATTGCCGCGGTGATGGAACTGTTGAACACCTACGACAAGACCGACCGCAGCGATGCCGCCGGCCGTGCCGTGGCACAGGAAGTGCTGGAAAGCGTCACCCTGTTGCTGTCGCCCATCGTGCCGCACATCACTGACGCCATCTGGTCGGTGTTGCAGCCGGGCAGCGAGCTGCTGGCACAAGCCTGGCCGAAGGTAGACGAGGCTGCGCTGGTGAAGAGCGAGATCGAGATGATGGTGCAGGTGGCTGGCAAGCTGCGTGGCAGCATCACCGTGGCTGCCGATGCCGCCAAGGATGTGATCGAAGCTGCCGCACTGGCGCACGAAAACGTACAGAAGTTCATGGAAGGCAAACCGGCCAAGAAGATCATCGTGGTGCCGGGCCGTCTGGTGAACATCGTCGTGTAAACCCCGGTCCGCCCTTGACGGGGCGGGCCAGCAATCCTGCCGGTCAGCTTTTCCTTCCCCTTCCCGTGGGGCAGGGCCTGACCGGCTCCTGTTACGGAGAACAGGCATGAAGCGAATCCTGCGCGGACTGGTCCTGACCAGCCTGGTGTTCCTGCTTGGCGCTTGCGGTTTTCATCTGAAGGGCATGGGCGGCAATGTCCGTCCGCTGCCGTTTGGCAGTGTGTATGTGGATGAGGGCAGCAGCAAGCTGGGTGGCGTGCTGCGCGAAACCCTGGCCCATAACGACAAGCTGATTGTTCTTTCGGCTCCGAAGCAGGCCGAGGCAGTGGTCAGCGTGGTGAGTGAAAGCCAGTCCAAGGACGTTTCCACCATCAATAGCGGTGGCAAGGTCAACGAGTACCAGCTGAGCTACAGCGCGACGGTGCGTACCGTGATTGGCGGCGTACCCGTCGAGCCGGACATGAACCTGACCGTGCGCCGTTACATGAATTATTCCGACAGCGACGTGCTGGGCAAGGAGCAGGAAGAAACCCTGCTGTGGAACGACATGCGTCACGACGCCGCCGAGCAGCTGGCCCGCCGCCTGTCCTATCTCAAGCGTCCGGGCGCACAAGGCCAGTCCGGCCCGCAAAGCCTGAAGCCAGTCAATGCCCAGCCTAAGCCCTGATGCACTGGCAGCGGTGCTGGACAAGGGTCTGGCGCCGCTTTATCTGATTCATGGTGAAGAAACCCTGCTGGCGCTGGAAGCTTCCGACAGCCTGCGTCAGCATGCCCGTGACCAGGGTTATCTGGAACGGGAAGTGCTCACCGTGGAGGCAGGTTTTGACTGGTCGCAATTGCGCGATGCCATGAGCAGCGTGTCGCTGTTTGCCAGTCTCAAATTGCTGGAAATCCGCATCCCTGGTGGCAAGCCGGGTACCGAAGGCGGCGAGGCGCTGCAACAACTGGCCGCCAATCCTCCGCAAGACACCATCACCCTGATTACCATGCCAAAGCTGGAAAAGACCCAGCTGCAATCCAAATGGTATCTGGCGCTGGAAAAAGCCGCTGTGGTGGTGGAAGCCAAACCGGTCGGGCGGCATGAGCTTGCCGGCTGGATTGCGCGTCGTCTGAAACGCCAGCAACAGCATCTGTCACCGGAGGCGCTCAGTTTTTTTGCCGACCGGGTGGAAGGCAATCTGCTGGCGGCACGGCAAGAAGTGGACAAACTGGCCTTGCTGTATCCGGCTGGCGAACTGAGCCTCGAGCAATTGCGCGAAGCGGTGGCCAATGTCGCCCGCTTCGATGTGTTCCATTTGTCCGAAGCCTGGCTGTCCGGCGATGCCGCACGGGTGGAGCGCATGCTGGAAGGTTTGCTGGCCGAAGGCGAATCGCCTGTGCTGGTGTTGTGGTCCTTCACCGAAGATGTACGCATGCTGCTGCGCTTGCGGCAGGGCTTGAAGGACGGGCGTCAGCTGCGCGATCTGGCGCGCGAGCTGCGTTTGTGGGGTGACAAGCAAAGGCTGGCGGAACCGGCCTTGCGTCGCATCGGTCCACGCAAGCTGATGACGGCCCTGACCGAATGCGCGCGCATAGACCAGCAAATCAAGGGGGTGGCCAATGGTGACCCCTGGCATGCCCTGCGCGGTCTGGCCATGTTATTGGCCGCCTGATGCAAAAAAATACAGTCATTTGAAACGGTCAGCGCAAGCTGGCCGTTTTTTTTTCAACTGATTTTCCATTTAATCTGTTTTGTTTAAATTTCTTTTAAGGAAGTATTGAGATTGAACAAGGCCTGCCATATGATAAGGATAAGTTAATACATTTTAAACAAAATAACATAAAGAACAAAGCATGATGCAAGACGAGGGAGTGCTCAGTGTGGCTGTTGCAGGTGAACACCGTACCCGCAGCAAAATTGTTTTGGTTGAAATCATTCACCAGACCCTGGATGTCCTGTTGACGGCAGAGGATGCGCGGCTGGTGCATTGGGATGGCCGTATCCTGCGGGTTCACAAACTGACATCGCGCAAGGCCAATCAGATTCTGCATGCGCCGGATGCCTATCCCGGGTTCCTGGGGGTGTTTGATCACCGTGCCCGCTATCGGGACCTGGCCGAGCCACTGAGCGAGATTGTGGGCGTGCAGCTGTGAGACCACAGCGCCTGCAGCGCGCATGGCGATAAAAAAGACCTGCGATTGCAGGTCTTGCGAGAGGGATGACCGGAACGGCTTGTCCTGCCCAGCTTTTGTTTTATAGTGCCGACGCCTGAGCATTGCTCAGTGCCGCAGGCAGCGGCAGTTTCTTGCTGCGCAGGATGCCGCCAGGCAGGCTGTCACGGAGGCCGGTGCCACTGCGCGTACGGTAGGACGCCAGCACCTTGGCAACGTAATCGCGTGTCTCTTCATAAGGCGGAATGGTATTGCGGTATTTCTGCACCGCCCCTTCGCCGGCATTGTAGGCGGCAATCACCAGCGGCAGGTCGTTGTTGAACTGGCTCAGCAGAAAACGCAGGTAGCGCGCACCGGCACGCAGGTTTTGCCGCGGGTCATCCAGCCGGCTGACGCCAAAGCGCTCACCGGTGGCCGGAATCACCTGCATCAGGCCAATGGCACCCTTGGGCGACACCGCCTGCGGGTTGTAGCCGGATTCCACCGTCACAATGGAGTGCAGCAGATTGGCATCCAGCTTGAATTCGCGCGCGGTCTGGTCGATCAGCGTCTTGTACTGGGCTGCCAGGTGCGGGTTGACCACCGGGGCCGCTACGGTTTTGAGGCCGTCCACCCGCGGGGCAGGCGGGCGGTTGTCGCCGCTCAGCGTTGCACCCAGGCCCGGTGTGGTGGCATCGTCCAGCGCAGCATTGGCGCTGCTGCCGGATAGCTGGCTTTTCTGATAGAGCTGATAGCGCTCGTCCACCTGCCGGTTGGCAAGGTGAACCTGGCCTTGTTCGTCGACAAAACCGTAAAGATCGGCATGTACGCTGCTGGCAGCAAGACAGGCCAGCAAGGCCAGAAGTCCGTTCAAAAAGCGCAATTTTTTCAAGATCAGCCAGTAAGAATTGGTAAAGTGAGCGCTATTGTACTGATTTTTCTATGCTATTTGGCAAGCAAGAATTGCTGAAGACATTTTAAAGCAGTTTTCGACGAGAGGATGAAAAATGAGCCTGTTTGATCAGTTGGGTGGTTTGCTGGGCGGTTCGGGCAACGAGATGACCGGTGCCGTTGCCGGCTTGCTGGAGCAACACGGCGGGCTCTCCGGCTTGCTGGAGAAGTTCAATAGTGGCGGCATGGGCGAGCTGGTGTCTTCCTGGGTGGGTAACGGCAGCAACCTGCCGGTATCGGCCGAGCAGATCCAGCAGGTACTGGGCAGCGAGCAGGTGAGCGCGCTGGCGCAGAAGTTTGGCCTGGACCCGCAACAGCTCAGCCAGGGACTGGCTGATTACCTGCCGCAGGCAGTGGACAAGCTGACGCCGGATGGTCAGTTGCCGCAAGGTGGTGATCTGCTGTCCCAGGGGCTGGGCATGTTGCAGGGCTTTTTCAACAAATCCTGAACAAACTGCCGCGTCATCTCCCGCAAGCCGCCTTTCAGGGCGGCTTTTTGCTGTGCTGGCCGTGGTATGACGACAACAATTCAGCCATTTCTGAATGAAAGATTCCGGTTTCTGGCGCAATGACAGCGCTTGCTGGATTCACGGCAATAGGAAATTTCTATTTTTAACATTTAAACAATCAAGTAGATCAATTGGTGCGGCATGCTTAAGATGCACCCATCGAATGCAAACGCAGCCAACCACTGCACTTTCTTATTTCACCGACTGGAGAACAACATGTCCGTATCGCTGATCAACACCGAAGTCAAACCGTTCAAGGCTACCGCTTTTCACAATGGCAAATTCATCGACGTAAGCGATGCCGACCTGAAAGGCAAATGGTCGGTAGTGTTCTTCTACCCGGCTGACTTCACCTTCGTCTGCCCGACCGAACTGGGCGACCTGGCTGACAACTACGCTGAATTCTCCAAGCTGGGCGTGGAAATCTACTCCGTTTCCACCGACACCCACTTCACCCACAAAGCCTGGCACGACAGCTCGGAAACCATCGGCAAGATCAACTACCCGATGATTGGCGACCCGACCGGCATCATCAGCCGCAACTTCGGCGTGATGATTGAAGAAGCCGGCCTGGCCGAACGCGGTACTTTCGTGATCGATCCGCAAGGCAAGATCCAGATCATCGAAATCAACGCCGGTGGCATTGGCCGTGACGCCAGCGAACTGCTGCGCAAGGTAAAGGCCGCCCAGTACGTAGCCAGCCACCCGGGTGAAGTATGCCCGGCCAAGTGGAAAGAAGGCGAAGCTACCCTGGCTCCTTCGCTGGATCTGGTTGGCAAGATCTAAGAACCAATTCATGGTCTGCTGCGCTTCGGCGATACTGCGTTAAAAACGCCTTCGAAATGCTCATTTACTGCCTGTAAATTCCGCTTTCTCAGTCGTTTTCGCCTTGTCTCGCTCTAGCTCGCGAGACCCTGAACAGGTTCTACGCCAACCTTGACTGCCGCATCGTCATCCCGGTGCGGCACTCCCGGGCAGTCGCCTCCTGGCTGCCCACCCCTACCACCCGATTGCAGCGGCAAGCTGTTGGCAGCGCATGAGCTTGCCAGTGCAATTGCCTGAGGATATTCCCATGCTCGACACCACCATCAAGACCCAACTGACCGCCTACCTGGAAAAACTGCAGCAGCCGATCGAACTGATTGCCAGCCTGGATGACAGCGCCAAGGCGCAGGAAATGTTCAGCCTGTTGCAAGACATCGCCAGCCTGTCGCCCAAGGTAACGCTGAACAGCAATGGCCAGGCCGCGCGTCGCCCGTCTTTTGCCATTGCCCGTCCGGGCGAAGCTGGCCGTATCGAGTTTGCCGGCATCCCGATGGGCCACGAATTCACCTCGCTGGTGCTGGCCCTGCTGCAGACCGGTGGCCATCCGCCCAAGGTGGACGAGGACACCATTGCCCAGATTCGCGGCCTGCAAGGCAGCTACCAGTTTGAAGTGTTTGTCTCGCTCAGCTGCCACAACTGCCCGGACGTGGTGCAGGCCGTCAACCTGATGGCAGTGCTCAACCCCAATGTACGTAGCGTGATGATTGATGGCGGTGTGTTCCAGCAGGAAGTTACCGACCGCCAGATCATGGGCGTGCCGGCCATCTACCTGAATGGCGAACAGTTTGGCAGTGGCCGCATGGGCCTGGAAGAAATCATCGCCAAGCTGGATACCGGTGCCGTGGCACGTGAAGCAGAGAAGATTGCCGCCAAGGAAGCATTCGACGTGCTGATCGTCGGCGGTGGCCCGGCCGGCGCTGCTGCCGCCATCTATGCGGCGCGCAAGGGCATCCGTACCGGTGTGGTGGCCGAGCGTTTCGGCGGCCAGGTGCTGGATACGCTGGCGATTGAAAACTTCATCTCGGTGCAGGAAACCGAAGGGCCGAAGCTGGCGATGGCGCTGGAACAACACGTCAAATCCTATGATGTGGACGTGATGAACCTGCAACGCGCTGCTGCGCTCAAACCGGCGCAAAACGGCCAGCTGGCCGAGGTGACGCTGGAAAGCGGTGCCGTGCTCAAGAGCAAGGCGGTGATTGTGGCCACCGGTGCGCGCTGGCGCGAAATGAATGTGCCGGGCGAAGCCGAGTACCGCGCCAAGGGCGTGGCTTACTGCCCGCACTGCGATGGTCCGTTGTTCAAGGGCAAGCGTGTCGCGGTGATTGGCGGCGGTAACTCTGGCGTGGAAGCCGCCATCGACCTGGCCGGCATCGTCACCCATGTCACCCTGCTGGAGTTCGGCGACAGCTTGCGTGCCGATGCGGTGTTGCAGAAGAAACTGCACAGCCTGCCCAATGTGCGCGTCATCACCAATGCCCAGACCACCGAAGTGACCGGTGATGGACAGAAGGTGAATGGCCTGAGCTATCAGGAGCGCATTACCGGGGAGACCCACCATGTGGCGCTGGAAGGCATTTTTGTGCAGATCGGCTTGCTGCCCAATACCGACTGGCTGAAAGGCAGCGTTGCCCTGTCGCCGCGCGGTGAAATCGAAGTGGATGCCAAGGGCCAGACTTCGGCTGAAGGCGTGTTTGCTGCCGGTGATGCCACCACGGCACCGTACAAGCAGATCATCATCGCCATGGGCGAAGGTGCCAAGGCCAGCCTGTCCGCCTTTGACTACCTGATCCGCAGCTAAGCCCTGCTGTAATCAAGCAAAAATCCCCTTGGGTCCGCGATGGACGCAAGGGGATTTTGTCATCTGTCACGCCACGTCCAGAGTGTGCTTTGGCACGGCTGACAGGTTAGTGTAGCGTCGCTGGGGCAAGGCGGCGCAATGCAGCAACAGGGTTTTTGTCAGCGGCGCTTAGTGGTGGTGTGCCTCGCCCGGCTCGGTCACCTGCAACACTGCGGCAGGGGACTTCAGGCTGTGGGCATCCTGGCCTTCGGCCGGAATCTCCACCCAGTTGGTGCTGCCCTGCGCGCATTGCTGCTTCACCTTGAAGAACAGCTTGCCCGGCTGGGCAGCAATGCGGGTCTGGAACACGAATTCATCGTAAAAATCAGCCGGCAGATTGCCACCGCTCCAGCTGATGCGGCTGACATCTTCCTTCACCAGCGTGCCATGATTGTCGAACGGCTTGACTGCGGATTTTTCCACTTGCACCTGCCAGCCGGCCTTGGGCATGGGGCGGGCCAGCTGTGCGCCTGCCGGTAGTTCCACGCTGATGCCGGTGGTGGGGCTGCCATCGCAGCCATGGCCCACTTTCAGCACGGCCTTGTAATAGCTGCCGCTGGCGGCAGTCGGGGTTTCCAGCGTGACGTGTGCCTGTGCGCTGGCGGCCAGCAGCAGGGCAAGGATGGCGAGCTTTTGCATGCTTGATTCCTGGATGAGAACGGTTATCAGCCATGGATTGTAAGGGAAGTCCATGGCCTTACCCTGCGACATCTTGTCGCAGTCATGGCTGCCGCGGTGCGCCGGCTGTGGCATGCTGAAGGCTTATTGCAGCAAAGGAGTTGTCGTGCAGCATTACCAGGACATCGAGGATTATCTGTATCAGGCCATCCCGCTGGCACAGGCCATGGGGGTGAAAGTACGTCATGCAGCAGAGGATGCCGTCACCCTGTGGGCACCGCTGGAGCCGAACATCAACCATTGCGCCACCATCTTTGGTGGCAGTGCTGCCGCTGTGGCCACGCTGGCGGGCTGGCTGCTGGTGTATCGCAAGTTGCAGGCCCTGGGGATCCGTGGGCAGGTGATGGTGCGACGCAGCCAGATGGATTATCAGAAGGCCATGCACGGCGCGTTCACTGCCAGCACCCTGACGGTGGCCGACACGGTCTGGCAGCGCATGGCTGGCGCCTTGGCCAAGGGCCGCATGGCGCGGGTGCAACTGGCGGTGGAACTGGAGTGCGGCGGGGTGAGTGTCGGTCGGCTGGATGGCGAGTTCGTGGTGCTGCCGCCCAACTGAGTGCAGCAGGCAAGGGGCGTGGAACCGCTAACAAAACCTTGTTCAGCGCCGATGTTGAGCACCCATGTCGATAACCGCGGCCAAGGCGGCCAGGTGCTGGCGCGCTGGTTTTGTACCGGGTTTTGATTCCGGGTTTTATTCGCGGTGGTAGGGGTGATTGTTGAGGATGGAGTAGGCGCGGTAAATCTGCTCGCCCAGCATCACCCGCACCATGCCGTGCGGCAGGGTCATGGCCGATAATTGCAGCAGCACGTCGGCACGCTGTTTCAGCTCGGCCGACAGCCCGTCGGCACCACCGATGATGAAGCACACGTCATCACCACCGGCCATCCAGCTTTTCAGCTCTTCGGCCAGCCGCACCGAAGTCCAGTTCTTGCCGCGTTCATCCATCACTACCAGCTTGCAGCGCGCCGGAATGGCCGCCATCAGCCGTTCGTGCTCGGCGGCAATGCCTTTTTCCGCCGTGACGCCACCACCACGTTTTTCCGGCTTGATTTCTTTCAGCTCCAGGCTGATGTCGCGGCCAAAGCGTTTGGCGTAGTCGTTATAGGCTTCGTCAACCCAGCGCGGCATTTTGGTACCGACGGCGAGAATGGTGATTTTCATGGCAGGAGTCTGGCAGGGCAGGGCAAAGAACAGCGGTGGCAGGAGGGCACCGTGACGGCAGGCGTGCCGTCACGGGCGGATCAGACCTGCAAGATCAGGAGTTGGCTTGCCAGGGACGGCCGCCAGCCGGGGTGAAGCTGGGCTTCTGGCCACCCCACAGCTGTTCCAGATCGTAGTAGTCGCGTACGGCCGGCAGCATGACGTGAATCACCACGTCGCCTGCATCCACCAGTACCCATTCGCCACTTTCCTGGCCTTCCGTACCCACCAGTTCCACACCGGCTTCTTTCAGGGTAACGGCTACATTGTTGGCCAGGGCTTTTACCTGACGGTTGGAGTCGCCGGTGGCCACGATCATGCGCTGGAACAGCGAAGTCAGCGTGGTGGTATCCATTTCGATGATGTCTTTGCCCTTGATGTCTTCCAGGGCGGTGACTGCCAGTTTGGCAATGTCTTGAACTTCCATGATGTCCTTTTGATGTCAGTCTTGATACATGGCGGCAGCCGGGCGGCCAGAGGTATCCGGTAAAGAGCGTTTGCCACGACCTGTGGCAAAAACGGGCAAGCGCTGCCCCGCATGCGGGACAGGCCTTGCGGCAGTGTCTGAATTTGCCCTGCCGGGCAGGCCTTGCTAGAGATATAGCCCGTGCTGACGGATATAAGCCAGCACCGGCGCACTCAGCAGGGTGCCGGTATCGGCACCGCTTTGCAGGCGCTGGCGTATGGCGGTTGCCGATACATCCAGCGGTGGCAGGGTCAGGGGGCGCATTGTACCGGAAGGCGCGCCATTTGAAAAATCAGTGACTTGGCGTTGTTGCCATTGTGTGCGCACGGCAGCCGGGAGCCGGGTTTCGTCGAAGCCCGGACGCAGGGCAACGGCGATATTGGCCAGCGCGAACAAATCCTCCCAGCGTCGCCAGGTGTGCAGGCTGGCGAGTGAGTCGCCACCGATCAGCCACCACAAGGGGCGCTCCGGGCCGATTTCGGCGCGGATTTCTTCCAGGGTGTCGACGGTATAGGCCGGTTTGTTGCGTTGTACTTCGCGCGCGTCCACGGCAAGGCCGGGCAGGCCGGCAATGGCCAGTTGCACCATCTCCAGCCGTTGCGCCGGGCTGGCATGCGGGCCTTGCTCGCGGTGATAAGGTTGACCGGCGGGAATCAGCCGTACCTCGTCCAGCTGCAATTCGCTGCGAAAGGCCTGCACCATGCGCAGGTGGGCGCTGTGGATGGGGTCGAATGTCCCGCCGAACAGGCCCAGTGCCGCCCGGGTGTTCATGCGTGCACGGGGGCCTTGCCGGTGTAGCCGTCGATGATCAGTTCCAGCCGGCCGGTAGAGGGATGAATCACCATGCCGTGCACCGGAATGTCCTTGGGCATCAGCGGATGGTTGCGGATGGTCTGCACGCTGTGGCGCACGCTGTCCGACACATTGTCAAAACCCTTCAGCCAGTTGTCCAGGTCGATGCCGGCATTGCGCAGGGTATCGATGGTTTCTTCGCTGATGCCGCGCTCGGTGGCATGTGCCAGAATCTTGTTGGGGTCGATGGCGCGCATGCCGCAGTCGCGGTGGGCCACCACGCAGATTTCCTCGGCACGCAGCTCATATACCGCCACGATGAGGGAACGCATCACCGAACCCCAGGGGTGGGTAATCAGCGCTCCTGCGTTCTTGATCAGCTTGGCATCGCCGTTTTTCAGGCCCATGGCCTTGGGCAACAACTCAACCAGACGGGCATCCATGCAGGCGAGCACGGCCAGGCCCTTGTCGGGAAACTTGTCGGTCTTGAATTGTTCGTATTCGTGATTTTCGACGAAGCTCCGATTGTGCTCGAGAATGGTATTCAGCACACCCATGCGCGTGATCTCCTGGCTGAGGTTAGATTGTATGCTCTAATCGCGGCGCCATGCTAACACGGAGTCAGCAGCGAAGAAGGGGTATTTCGCCATGGCAGCCGGCTCGGCAGCGGGGGCTATGGTAGCCAGTTTCCGGGGTGAGGGCCAACTTTGCCGACAGCAGATGATGCGGTGGAGACTGCGTATGTGACGGACCGGCGTGTCGCTCAGTCCTTGGTGTCCAGCTGCTTGCGGAAGGTGCGCTGGCTCAGTGCATAGCCCTGGCGCTGGTAGAAGTCTGCCGCTTCGTCGCGATGGATGGCCGCACGCAGGGTGACGGTGGTGGCCCCTTTGGTGCGGGCCCAGCGCTCCGCCACATGCACCAGCGCCCGCCCGGCACCATGCCGTCGCCAGCGCAGGCTGATGGCCAGTCCGCCTATTTCTACTGCCGCCGGGGCATCCAGCAGCGGCCGCCAGAACGCATGCAGCCAGCCGGCCACTTCGCCCTGGATTTCTGCCACCCACAGCTGGTGCAGGTCCGGACTGCCCAGCAGCATGGTCAGCCGGTCGCTCAGGGCCTGGCTGTCCGCGGGGTAGCCCATTTCCTCGGTCAGCGCGGTCAGTGCGGGGACATCCTGATAACTGGCGGGGCGGATGATGACAGTCATAGCGTTACCAACGGGCATAGTGGTCTTCGGTTACCCCGCTCAGCCCCTGCACCACATGACGTGCACCGCTGACGGGATGGACAAGATGGCCGTCGAAACGACCAATAACCTGAATATAACGGCTAGCGGCGATCAGAAGGTTCTGATTTTTCCGGCACAAGCCTTCCGGGGTGAACTGCAAGTCCAGCAAACCATCGTCATCGCTGATATGCCAGGGACGCAAGGGCTGCTGCGGCTCGAAGTGAAACTGTACACCTTCCAGCGCAAACAGCTGCTGTTCCAGCCAGACGGCGTTTTCGTGCTGGGCCATGTAACCCTGTTGCAGATTGAAGCCAAGCCCCGCCCGGTGCGCGCTGGCCCAGCGCCAGGCCGTCTCGCGGGGCAGCAAGCCGTTGCTGTAATCCAGGCTGGCCACCGCCCCGTCCAGCGAGTAGCGCTGGCCATGGCAGTCGGCAAAACCGCTTACCGCCAGAGCGCCGGATTTGTGCGTGCTGTGGCTGTGTGCACCTAAAGGTGCAATGGCGGCCAGTACCGGCGGCATGGTGCCGATGTCCACATGGGCGGCCAGTTTCAGGGCGGGTGATTGCAGGTCTACCGCCAGATAGCTGCCGCAGGCACTGAAGCGGATGGCAAGGGCGCGGCTGGAAAATGCGGCATCGGCAAAGGGCTGGTCGGCGACTTCTGCACCATGGCGGGGAAAGCTGTCGGTGGTGACATCTGCCAGCAGCCGTCCAGTGCGCCGATCAAACAGATAGGCAAAGGCGGCACCGGTCCAGCCGACATCCACCACCGCCAGTGCAATGACATAGTCCGGATGGGTCAAGGCCAGATACTGCCAGCGTTTGTGGCGCAGACGTTGCAGCATGCGCTGCCAGCGGCCTTCGGGCCGGGGCCAGTCCAGCCGGGCAATACAGCCCTGGTAGCGGCCGAACCTGATGTGGCCGTGTGCATCCTGCATACAGTCCGGTGCGGCGGGTAAAACGGCTGCTGGCATGACAGGGAGGTCCGGTTTGAAACACACGTTTGAGTCTACAACATATCCAGCGGTATTTTCAGGTAAGCCACGCCATTGCTTTCTGCTGCCGGAAAGCGCCCGGCGCGGATATTCAGCTGGATGGCCGGCAGGATCAGCAGCGGCATCTCCAGTGTGGCATCGCGTGCTTCGCGCAGGGCAATGAAGTCAGCCTGACTGATGCCTTGATGCAGGTGGATATTGTGCTGTTTCTGCTCCGCCACCGTGCTTTGCCAGGCAATGGCGCGGCCATTGTTCGGGTAGTCGTGGCACAGCAACAGGCGGGTATCGTCCGGCAGCGCCAGCAGTCGCTGTACTGATTGATACAGCGTGGCCGCATTGCCGCCGGGAAAATCACAGCGTGCGCTGCCTACATCGGGCATGAACAGCGTATCGCCGACAAAAACCGCATCGCCAACCTGATAGGCCATGTCCGCCGGGGTGTGGCCGGGAACCGACAGCGCCCGTGCCGGGAGGGTGCCGATGTAAAAATCTTCCTGATCGGCAAACAAGTGGTCGAACTGGCTGCCGTCGGTGGCAAAATCATGCCCCAGGTTGAACACCGCCTTGAAAATGCCTTGTACCTGCACAATGTCCTGCCCGATGCCAATCAGCCCGCCTGCCTGTTGCTGTAGCCAGGCGGCGGCGGACAGGTGGTCGGCATGGGCATGGGTTTCCAGTATCCATTGCAGCGTCAGGCGCTGCGCTTGCAGGAAGTCCAGCAATTGTTGTGCGCTGTGCCGGGCGGTACGGCCGGATTTGGCGTCGTAGTCCAGCACCGGGTCGATAATGGCGGCATGCCCGCCGGGATGGTCGTACACCACATGGCTTGCCGTGGCGGTGGCCGGATCGAAAAAAGTGGCGATTTCAGGTTTCGGCATGATGGATTCGGCGCTTCCCTTGGCGGTGTTCGTTAGGGCAGGGCTGACCACAGCGGTCAGCAATACAATATACTATAATATATATTATAATTTGCTACGCATCCTTGCCACGTTCAAGAGACAGTGGCGTGCGGAGTGCCAGAGGGGTGGATAACATGGATTTGAATGTGCTGCGGGCAAATGCCGGCCGGGCTGCGGCCTTGCTCAAGAGCCTGGCCAACCAGGACCGCTTGCTGTTGTTGTGCCAGTTGGTAGACGGCGAAAAGACGGTTTCCGAGCTGGAGTCGCTCACCGGCATCCGGCAACCCACCTTGTCACAGCAACTGGGCGTGTTGCGCAACGAAGGTCTGGTGAATACCCGGCGCGAAGGCAAGTGGATTTACTACAGCATCGCCAGTATCGAAGCGATGACCATGCTGTCTGCCTTGCATGGCCTGTTTTGCGCGGACGAGGCGGCCACGCTGCCTGCCGCCCATACCGAGGAGTGAATGTGAATATTGCCTGGGCTAGCTTTACTCCGGCTGCCGCACTGGCCGGTGGCCTGCTGATTGGCGTAGCTGCCAGCTGGCTGGTGTTGTTCAACGGACGGATTGCCGGTATCAGCGGCATGCTGGGCGGCCTGCTGGACCGGGCGAGTGACTGGTCGTGGCAACTGGCCTTTGTATTGGGCCTGCTGCTGGCACCCTTGTTGTGGTCGGGCCTGATTGGCCCGCTGCCTGCCATGCAACTGGACGCACCATTACCGCGCTTGCTACTGGCCGGCGTACTGGTGGGTGTCGGTACGCGCCTGGCATCCGGCTGCACCAGCGGACATGGTGTGTGCGGCCTGTCCCGCTTGTCGCCGCGTTCCCTGCTGGCCACGCTGACTTTCATGGCCAGTGCCATGTTGACGGTGCTGGTGGTGCGTCACTGGCTGAACGGGGGCTGAACATGAGCAAATTACTCTCTGCCGCACTGGCCGGCCTGTTGTTTGGCCTGGGCCTGCTGCTGTCCGGCATGAGCAACCCGGCCAAGGTGCTGGGTTTTCTCGATGTCACCGGCCAGTGGGACCCCAGCCTGATGCTGGTGATGGGCGGTGCCATTGCCATTGGTTTTTTCGCTTTTCGCCGGGCCGAGCGGCAAACGCACAGCCTGCTGGGGGAACCCATGCAATTACCGGACAAAAGCAGGCTCACGCCAAGGCTGGTGGTGGGCACTGCCCTGTTTGGCATTGGCTGGGGTCTGGCTGGTATCTGCCCGGGGCCGGGGCTGGTGCTGGTGGGCATGGGGCAGGCCGGAGGCGTGTATTTTGTCGTCGCCATGTTGCTGGGCATGTGGTGCGCCCGCCCGCTGATCAAATGGCTGTCCTGAACCGGGTCTGGCCGGTCTGGCTGACCGCTTACCGGCGGCAATGGCTGGCCGGTGACCTGAGCGCTGGTGTGGTTGTCACCCTGCTGTTGATTCCGCAAAGCCTCGCCTACGCCTTGCTGGCCGGCCTGCCGGCACAGGCGGGTTTGTATGCCAGCATTGTCCCCTTGCTGGTATATGCCCTGGTCGGGCGTGGTCATGCCCAGTCGGTAGGGCCGATGGCACTGACTTCCTTGCTGACTGCCGCCACGCTGTCCCGTTTTGCCGAGGCCGGCAGTAGCGACTATCTGGCACTGGCGCTGTGGCTGGCGGTGCTCTCCGGGGTGATGCTGCTGTTGATGGGCGTGGCCAGACTGGGCTTTGTGGCGGACTTTCTGTCCGAACCGGTACTCTCCGCCTTTACCACTGCCTCTGCTGTGCTGATTGTGCTCTCCCAGCTTGGCCCGCTGGCCGGTTTGCATCTGCCCGGCAGTTCTCTCCCGCAATGGTTGCTGGGCATCAGCCAGCAGTTTTCCGCCTGGCAGCCTGCCGCGCTGGGGCTGGGCATGCTGGCGCTGTTATTGTTGCTGGCCCTGCGTCAATGGGGTGAGGCGCTATTGCAATGTCTGCGCCTGTCCGCGCCCACTGCCCGCCTGCTGGTGCGTGCCGCTCCGGTGTTGCTGATGCTGGCCAGCCTGCCCTTGTCCGCGCAATGGCAGGTCCCGGTGGTGGGGCCGGTCGATGCACAGTGGCCTGCCGTGGCCATGCCGGCCATCAGCCTGTCACGTCTGGCGGATCTGGCCATTCCGGCATTTTTCATCGCCCTGATCAACTATGTGCAAAGCCTGTCCGTGGCCCAGCTACTGGCCGCACGACGACAGGAAACGGTGGATCCTGACCGCGAACTGCTGGCCCTGGGACTGTGCAATGTGGCCGCGGGGCTGGCGGGGGGCTTTCCGGTCACCGGCGGGCTGAGCCGTTCCGTGGTCAATGCCGATGCCGGGGCCAATACCCAGCTGGCTTCGCTGGTGACAGCGGCAGGCATGCTGCTGCTCAGTTGCTGGGGCGGCGCGCTGCTGGCCCGGCTGCCTTTGCCGGTGCTGGCGGCCATCATCATTGCTTCCTTGCTGTCCATGCTGAATGTCGCCAGCCTGCGGCGCGCCTGGTTGGCCGAGCGGGCCGATGCGGTAGCCTGGCTGCTTACCTTCGGGCTGGTACTGCTGCTGGGGGTAGATAGCGGCATCATTGCCGGGGTGATGGTGTCGCTCACCACCTTGCTGTGGCGCAGCAGCCGACCGCATATCGCGGTACTGGGCCGGGTGCCCGGCACCCATCATTTTCGCAACCGCGAACGCCATGCGGTGGAAAGCCTGCCCGGCGTGCTGCTGCTGCGGGTGGATGAAAGCCTGTATTTCGGCAATGCCCGTCAGGTACGGCAGGCCGTGCTGGCCCGCCATGCGCTGGCTACCGGCACGCAACAACTGGTGCTGGTGATGAGCGCGGTCAACCGGGTGGATACCACGGCCTTGTCCATGCTGGCCAATCTGGACCAGACCTTGCAACAGGCCGGCGTGAGCCTGCATCTGGCCGAAATCAAGGGCCCGGTGGCGGACATCCTGCAGCGCACCGGCCTGTCACAGCAATTTGCCGGACGGGTTCATCTGTCCACCCAGGCGGCCTGGCAGGCGTTGAGCCGGCCGGCGGATTATCAAATCTGAACAATTCTTCACCGTTTTCCCGACCAGCTGATGCTGGTCGGCCACGGCGTGCAGGGCTATGCTGTGGCGATTCCGGGCGCTGACCGTTTGTCAGGTCAGCTTGCAACCAAATCGCTGCTGCCTGTTCACATCCAAGATGAAAAAAACCTTGCTTGCCAGCTTGCTGGCCATGATGCTGGCCCAGCCACTGCTGGCCTATGCCGATCTGCCTGCCTTGCCCGATCTGGGCGATGTTTCCGATAGCACCCTCTCCATGGCGGACGAAGCGCGCCTGGGGCGCGACTTCATGCGTGCCATGCGCGATGCCGGCGACGTGCTGGACGATGCCGAAGTGAATGATTACATCAACACGCTGGGTCATCGCCTGTCGGCCAGCGTGCGGGTGCCCGGCTTGCAGCTGAGCTACTTTGTGGTCAACGACAAGCAGATCAACGCTTTCGCCATGCCCGGCGGCTATGTTGGCGTGAACAGCGGCTTGGTGGTGGCCACCCAGAGTGAGGGCGAGCTGGCCTCGGTGATCGGCCATGAAACCGCCCATGTCACCCAGCGCCACATTGCCCGCATGCAGGCAGCCACGTCGGCCACCAGCCCGCTCTTGCTGCTGGGTACGGTATTGGCAGCGGTTCTGGCCTCGCGTGCCGGTGGCAGTCAGGCTTCCATCGGCACCCTGTCAGCCGGACTTGGCTTGCAGATTTCCAACCAGCTGGCCTTTTCGCGCGATTTCGAACGTGAAGCAGACCGCGTAGGCATGCAATACCTGGCGCAAGCCGGTTTCGACGTGCGCACCATGCCGGCCTTCTTCCAGCGTCTGGAGTCGGCCAACCGTTACAGCGACAACAATGCCTATGCCTTCCTGCGCACCCACCCGGTCACTTCGCAGCGCATCAGCGAGGCACAGAACCGGGCGCTGGAGTATCCGGTCAAGATGAGGGCAGACAGCACCGCCTACCTGCTGGTGCGGGAAAAGCTGCGGGTGATGACCCTGGCTCCGGACGAGGCAGTGCGTTTTTATCAAATGATGCTGGATAAAGGTCAGTATCTGAACGAAGGTGCAATGTGGTATGGGCTGTCGCGCGCCCAGCTGGCCGCCCATCACCTGCCGGCTGCCCGCACGGCACTGGGCAAGGCCGAAGCACGTTTGCCGGCCGACCCCATGCTGTTTGGGCAGGAGGCCGCCATTGCCCGCGAGGCGGGCGACTGGGCTGGTGCACTGGCCAGTCTGCGGCGGGGCCAGCAGGCGTTCAAAGACAGCCAGCCCTTGCAAATGGCCGAGCTGGATGTCCTTATAGACAGCGGCAATCGCCCTGGTGCGCTGGCCCTGCTGCGGCAGCTGCAAAGCCGCTATCCGCGTGATGCGGCGCTGTATCGCAGTGAAGCACGCCTGTATGCCGACCGCGACGCCCAGCGTTATCACGCGGCACTGGGCAATGCCTTCTACTTCGAACGGCGTTACGAGGCGGCGCTGGAGCAATATCAGTTTGCTTCCCAGGCCAAGGGCGACGACTTCTACCTGCGTTCTTCCATCGAAGCGCGCATGCGCGAAGTTGAAAAATTGCTGAAAGAAGAAAAGAAGGATTCGGGGAAGTAAAGCGGAGGCGGTGCTGCTGATGGTGGTATCGCAAAAAAACAACATGATGCAGCGCAATATCCTGATAAATGGAGCAAATATTCAGTGATAACCCTAATTGCCTATTCCGTTGTTGCCTCATGAAACTATACACTCCGCAACACCAGAGGGCCTTTTCATAAATGAACATTTTTATTGCGAAAGTGATCGTTTATAATCTGTCCCTAGCGAGTCCGGTTCGTTTTTTCGTTTTCGATCCGGTAACACAATAAAGTGGGTCTGGACCTGATCCCGACCCCGGTCACCCCGATGTGAGGATGAGATATGGCTGCAACCTTCCCTGACGATATCGATCCCCTGGAAACCCAGGAGTGGACTGAAGCGCTGGAGTCGGTTCTGGATACCGAAGGTTCCGAGCGCGCGCACTTCCTGCTGGAAACCATGGTTGAGCGTACCCGCCGCCGTGGCGCCTACCTGCCCTTCGACGCGACCACCGCGTACCAGAACACCATCCCGGTGGGTAAAGAACAGAAATCCCCCGGCAATCACGAGATGGAGCACCGCATCCGCTCCATCAACCGCTGGAACGCCGCTGCGCTGGTTCTGCGCGCCGGCAAGAAAGACCTGGAACTGGGCGGCCACATCGCATCCTTCCAGTCCTCCGCTACCCTGTACGATGTTGGTTTCAACCACTTCTGGCGTGCTCCGAACGACGAGCAGGACGGTGATCTGATCTACTTCCAGGGCCACATTGCCCCGGGCGTGTATTCCCGCGCCTTCCTGGAAGGCCGCCTGTCCGAAGAACAACTGGACAGCTTCCGTCAGGAAGTGGACGGTAACGGCCTGTCCTCCTATCCGCACCCGTGGCTGATGGACGACTTCTGGCAGTTCCCCACCGTATCCATGGGTCTTGGCCCGCTGATGGCCATCTATCAGGCCCGTTTCCTCAAGTACCTGGAAAGCCGTGGCCTGGCCCGTACGCCGGGTCGCAAGGTTTGGTGCTTCTGCGGCGACGGCGAGATGGACGAACCGGAATCCCTGGGTGCCATCGCCCTGGCCGCACGTGAAGGCCTGGACAACCTGATCTTCGTCATCAACTGCAACCTGCAGCGCCTGGACGGCCCGGTGCGCGGCAACGGCAAGATCATCCAGGAACTGGAAGGCGACTTCCGCGGTTCCGGCTGGAACGTACTGAAAGTGATCTGGGGCAGCCGCTGGGATCCGCTGCTGGCCATGGACACCAAGGGCCTGCTGAAGAAGCGCATGGACGAATGCGTGGACGGCGACTACCAGACCTTCAAGTCCAAGAACGGTGCCTACGTTCGCGAACACTTCTTCGGCAAGTACCCGGAGCTGCGCGAAATGGTGGCCAACATGTCCGACGACGAGATCTGGGCCCTGAACCGTGGCGGCCACGATCCGCACAAGGTATACGCTGCTTACTACGAAGCCACCCACAATGCCAACGGCCGTCCGACCGTGATCCTGGCCAAGACCATCAAGGGTTATGGCATGGGTTCGTCCGGTGAAGCGCAGAACATTGCCCACCAGGCCAAGAAGATGGATATCGAAAGCCTGCGCAAATTCCGCGACCGCTTCGGTATTCCGGTATCCGACGAAGACCTGCCGAAGGTGCCGTACTACAAGCCAGCTGAAGACAGCCCGGAAATGAAGTACATGCGTGAACGCCGTGCCGCGCTGGGTGGTTACCTGCCGGCCCGCAAACCGGTGAAGGCCCCGCTGGCCATCCCGGGTCTGCACATTTTCGACAGCCAGCTGGGTGATTCGGGCGAGCGCGAGTTCTCCACCACCATGGCCTTCGTGCGCATGCTGGGTACCCTGTTGAAAGACAAGAACATCAGCAAGCAGATCGTCCCGATCGTACCGGATGAATCCCGTACCTTCGGTATGGAAGGCATGTTCCGCCAGTACGGCATCTGGTCCACCCAGGGTCAGAACTACGTACCGCAGGACGCCGACCAGCTGATGTTCTACAAGGAATCCAAAGACGGCCAGATGCTGCAGGAAGGCATCAACGAGCCGGGCGCGATGTCCTCGTGGATTGCCGCAGCCACCAGCTACGCCAACCACGGCATCCCGATGATTCCGTTCTACATCTACTACTCGATGTTCGGTTTCCAGCGTATCGGCGACCTGGCCTGGGCTGCCGGCGACATGCGCGCCCGTGGCTTCATGCTGGGCGGCACTGCCGGTCGTACCACCCTGAACGGTGAAGGCCTGCAGCACGAAGACGGACACAGCCACATCCAGGCTGGCCTGATTCCGAACTGCGTGTCCTACGACCCGACCTTCGCTTACGAGCTGGCAGTCATCCTGCAGGACGGTCTGCGCCGCATGTATGGCGAGCAGGAGGACGTGTTCTATTACATCACCCTGATGAACGAGAACTACACCCACCCGGCCATGCCGCAAGGCGCCGAGCAGGGCATCATCAAGGGCATGTACCTGCTGAAGGACGGCGGCGACGCCAAGGTGAAGGTACAGCTGATGGGCTCCGGCACCATCCTGCGTGAAGTGATTGCTGCGGCAGACCTGTTGCGCAACGACTTCGGCATCGCGTCCGACATCTGGAGCGTGACCTCCTTCAACGAGCTGCGTCGTGACGGCATGGAAGCTTCCCGCTTCAACCTGCTGCACCCGACCGAAGCCGCCCGCAAGTCCTTTGTCGAGCAGCAGCTGGAAGGCCGCAGCGGTCCGGTGATTGCCGCTACCGACTACATCCGCAACTACGCCGACCAGATCCGCGAATACGTACCGGGTCGCTACGTGGTACTGGGTACCGACGGTTTCGGTCGCTCCGACAGCCGCGCCAAGCTGCGCGAGTTCTTCGAAGTGGATCGTCACTACGTCGCCGTGGCTGCCCTGTCCGCCCTGGCCCGCGAAGGCAAGATCGAAGCAGCCAAGGTGGCTGAAGCGATTGCCAAGTACGGCATCAAGGCTGACAAGCTGCCTTCCTGGAAGGCATGAGGCCGGGCCGGATACGGCCAAGCTTGAGGTAGCGAGCCCGCCCCGCCGGGGCTGGCTTGCAACGTAGCCGAATATCGGTGGCGGTACCGTACAGGTGCCGCCGCTCTACGGATGGAAAGCTCATGAGCAATCTGATCGAACTGAAAGTGCCCGACATCGGTGGGCACAGCAATGTAGACATCATCGAAGTATTCATCACCGCCGGTCAGACCGTGGCAGTGGACGATTCGCTGATCACCCTGGAAACCGACAAGGCCACCATGGAAGTGCCGGCCGAAGCGGCCGGTGTCATCAAGGAAGTGAAAGTCGCCGTTGGCGGCAAGATTTCCGAAGGCGACGTCATCGCCATCCTGGAAGTCGGCGCCAGCGCAGCCGCGCCTGCTCCGGCGGCCGCGGCACCTGCTGCTGTTGCACCGGCCGCCGTTGCCGCCGCTCCGGCAGCTGCACCGGTTGCCGCACCGGCTGCCGCACCGGCTGCCAGCGGTCGCATCGACATCGTGGTGCCGGACATCGGCGGCCACAACGGTGTGGACGTGATCGAAGTATCGGTCAAGGTGGGCGACGTGATCAGCGTGGACGATTCCCTGATCACGCTGGAAACCGACAAGGCCACCATGGAAGTGCCAGCCACTGCCGCTGGCAAGGTCGTTGAAGTCAAGGTTGCCGTTGGCAGCAAGGTCAGCCAGGGCGACCTGATTGTGGTCGTGGAAGGCGCTGTTGCCGCTGCTGCACCGGTAGCCGCTCCTGCTGCCGCACCGGCCCCGGCTGTTGCTGCGCCTGCCCCGGCTCCTGTCGCCGCTGCACCTGCCGCCGCTGCCCCGGCTGCTGCCAGCGCCAGCCTGCCCGCCATCAACGAAGCCAGCTTCTCCAAGGCCCATGCAGGTCCGTCGGTACGCCGTCTGGCCCGCGAACTGGGTGTGGACCTGGGCCGCGTCAAGGGTACGGGCCGCAAGGGCCGCATCATCGACGCCGACGTGAAGGCCTTCGTCAAGAGCGTGATGCAGAACCCGGTGGCTGCCGCTCCGGCCGCTGCTGGTGGTTCCGGCGTGGGTCTGGACCTGCTGCCGTGGCCGAAGGTGGACTTCGCCAAGTTCGGCCCGATCGAAACCAAGCCGCTGTCGCGCATCCAGAAGATTTCCGGTGCCAACCTCAGCCGCAACTGGGTGATGATCCCGCACGTCACGTTCAACGACGAGTGCGACATCACCGAGCTGGAAGACTTCCGCAAGACCATCGGCAAGGAATGGGAAAAATCCGGCCTGAAGATTTCGCCGCTGGCCTTCATCATCAAGGCTGCTGCCGAAGCCCTGAAGGCATTCCCCACCTTTAACAGCTCGCTGGACGGTGACAACCTGGTGCTCAAGCAGTACTACCACATCGGCTTTGCAGCTGACACGCCGAATGGCCTGGTGGTACCGGTCATCAAGAACGTCGACCAGAAGGGCATCAAGCAGATCGCCAAGGAACTGACCGAGCTGTCGCTGCAAGCCCGCGAAGGCAAGCTCAAGCCGACCGACATGCAAGGCGCCACCTTCACCATCTCCAGCCTGGGTGGCATTGGTGGCAGCAGCTTCACCCCGATCGTGAATGCGCCGGAAGTGGCCATCCTGGGTGTGTGCAAGAGCCAGATCAAGCCGGTATGGAACGGCAAGGAATTCGCACCGCGCCTGATGTGCCCGCTGTCGCTGTCCTTCGATCACCGCGTGATCGACGGCGCTGCTGCCGCGCGCTTCACCGTGCATCTGGGCAAGCTGCTGTCCGACGTGCGTCGCCTGATCCTGTGATGGTAGGGCGGAACCCCGCAGGGGCATTCCGCCTTCTCCTTGCCGCATGAAATACGGCGGAATGCTCCCGGCAAAGCCGTCAGCTTCCGCCCAACGGATGGAAAACCATGAGCAATCTGATTGAACTGAAAGTCCCGGATATCGGCGGTCACAGCAATGTGGACGTGATCGAAGTCTTTGTGAAGCCGGGCGATGTGGTGAGCAAGGACGACAGCCTCATCACCCTGGAAACCGACAAGGCCACCATGGAAGTGCCGGCGGAAACCGCCGGTGTGGTGAAGGAAGTCAAAGTGGCCGTGGGCAGCAAGGTAAGCGAAGGTGATGTGATCGTCATCGTCGAAGCCGCTGCCGCAGCCAGCGCCGCCCCGGCAGAAGCCAAGCCGCTGGAAACCACCGGTGTGGCCTCGGCGCACACCGATGCCGGTTTCGCGCCGCAAGCTGCCCCGGTGGCCGCCAGCCACGCAGGTGGTGCCGATATCGAATGCGACGTGATGGTACTGGGCGGTGGCCCTGGCGGTTATTCCGCCGCCTTCCGCGCGGCCGACCTGGGCCAGAAAGTGGTCATCGTCGAGCGTTACTCCACCCTGGGTGGCGTGTGCCTGAACGTGGGCTGCATCCCGTCCAAGGCCCTGCTGCACAATGCCGCCGTGATTGACGAAGTAAGCCATCTGGCTGCCAACGGCATCAAGTTCGGCAAGCCGGAAGTGGATATCGACCTGTTGCGCGGCTACAAGGAAAAGGTCATCGGCAAGCTGACCGGTGGCCTGGCCGGCATGGCCAAGGCGCGCAAGGTGCAGATCGTACGTGGCAATGGCCGCTTCATCGACCCGCATCACATCGAAGTATCGGTCACCACCGGCAACGGTCGTGAAGAGAGTGGCGAGAAGACCATCGTCAAGTTCAAGAACGCCATCATCGCCGCCGGTTCGCGCGTGGTGAAACTGCCGTTCATTCCGGATGATCCGCGTGTGGTGGATTCCACCGGCGCGCTGGAACTGAAAGCCGTGCCGGAAAAGATGCTGATCATCGGTGGCGGCATCATCGGTCTGGAAATGGGTACCGTTTACTCCACGCTGGGCGCACGCCTGGACGTGGTGGAAATGCTGGACGGCCTGATGCAGGGTGCCGACCGTGACCTGGTCAAGGTATGGCAGAAGTGGAATGCCCACCGCTTCGACAACATCATGCTGAACACCAAGACCGTGGCTGTCGAGCCGAAGGAAGACGGCGTGTACGTTACCTTCGAGGGCGAGCAGGCACCGAAAGAACCGCAACGTTACGACCTGGTGCTGTACGCCACCGGCCGCGCGCCCAACGGCAAGCTGCTGGGTGCGGAAAACGCTGGCGTGGCCGTGACCGACCGTGGCTTCATCCCGGTGGACAAGCAGCAGCGCACCAATGTGCCGCACATCTACGCCATTGGCGACATCGTCGGTCAGCCGATGCTGGCGCACAAGGGCGTGCATGAAGGCCACGTTGCCGCAGAAAACTGCGCCGACCACAAGGCCTTCTTCGATGCCCGCGTGATTCCGGGTGTGGCCTATACCGATCCGGAAGTGGCCTGGGTGGGCATGACCGAAGACGAAGCCAAGAAACAGGGCATCAAGGTGGAGAAATCCGTCTTCCCGTGGGCTGCGTCCGGTCGCGCCATTGCCAATGGTCGTGATGAAGGCTTCACCAAGCTGATTTTCGATCCGGCTACCCATCAGGTGATTGGTGGCGGCATTGTCGGCCCGCACGCCGGCGACATGATCGGTGAAATCTGCCTGGCCATCGAAATGGGCTGCGATGCCGAAGACATCGCCAAGACCATTCACCCGCACCCCACCATGGGCGAATCCATCGGCATGGCTGCCGAAGTATTCGAGGGTAGCTGCACGGACCTGCCGCCGCAGCGCAAGAAGTAAGCTGCCAGTCCGGCCGCAAGGCCGGGCAGGCTGCCTGCAGTCCCGGCCCGCCGCTGGCGGGTCGTGTCTTATCTCTCTCAGTCTTGTGGCGGATCATTCCGCCCTTTTTTTTGGCAGTACCCTCCACCCGCTCTGCCAACAGCCCTCGCCAGACTGAACCAGTTTCGCTACCATCAGTCGGATTCCAGATGAATGCCGACATGCTGCCACGAACCTATCCCCTTGCCTTGTCATCCGCCCTTGCCCTGACGCTGTGTGCCGCACCAGCCTGGGCCAAGGTGGATTACACCGTCAGCGTGGATGCTCCGTCGAGCCTTGGCAGCCTGTTGAATGATCATCTGGAACTGGTTTCCGCCCGCAACGACCCGGACCTGGACGATTTCCAGCTGCAGGCCATCATCAAGGAAACCCCGGGTGCGGCCCAGGCACTGCTGGAGACCGAAGGCTATTTCAGTGCCGTTGTCCGGGTGGAGGAGCAGGGCGAGCATCACTATGTCATCAAGGTGGAACCTGGCGAACCGGTCATCATCGATGATGTCACCCTGCAACTGAATGGCGACATCCGCCAGCAAGCCGATTACCGCCAGCGTCTGGCCGCGGTGCTGGAAGCCTGGTCGCTGCCCATTGCGGCACCCTACCGGCAGGACGACTGGAGCAGCAGCAAACGCGCCATCCTGCGCCTGCTTACCGTTGATCGCTTCCCGCTGGCAAAAATCGCCAGGAGTCAGGCCGATATCGACCCGCAGACGCATCGCGCCCAGCTGCTGGTGGAGCTGGACAGCGGCCCGCTGATCCGTTTTGGCCCCACCCATATCAGCGGTAACAAGCGCTACCCGCTGAATGTGGCCACCGGCCTTGCCGACTTCCGCCAGGGCGACCCTTACCAGCAAAAGAAATTGCTGGATTACCAGTCGGCGCTGGAGCAGGCCCCGCAATATTCCGGCGTGGTGGTCAGTGCTGATATGGGCCGCATCAGCGATAAGGAAGTGCCGGTCGAGGTGAGTCTGACCGAATTCCCCAAGCAAAAGCTGGAATTGGGCCTCACTTATGATTCGGAAGACGGGCCGGGTGTCCGTATCGGTTACGACTACTACAATCTGTTTGGCAAAGGCTGGACCGGCTCGGCCTTGCTGGACTGGAAAAACAGCGACCGCAATCTCAGCCTCGGCCTGGGTTTCCCGCGTCAGGCGGACAATTACTCGCACTCCATTACATCCACATTCAAGGAAACCGATATCCAGGGGGTGAAAACCACCTCGATCGATGCCGGTGCCTGGCGCATTCGCAGCCACGAAAAAATCAACGCCCGCTTCGGCGTGGAGTTCATCCAGGAAAAGGAAACCATCGGCAACACGCCCAGCAACAATACCCGGGCCTTGCTTGGTGTGTTCGGCTGGACGCGGCGCGATGTGGACGACACCTTGCGTCCCCGCTCCGGCACCCTGCTGGATGCTTCCTTGTCCAGTACGCTGGGCGGCTTGCTGTCCACCACCAGCTTTGTGCGTGGCTATGCCCGCGGTGTCAGTTACTGGAGCCCCTGGCCCAAGTACGGCACCTTGCTGACCCGGCTGGAAGTGGGGCAGGTGTGGGCCAAGGACAGCGATGAAGTGCCGTCCTCCCAGCTGTTCCGTGCCGGTGGTTCCAATAGCGTGCGCGGTTATGATTACCAGAGCCTGGGTCTGCCAGGGCCGGATGGCGCGGTGGTCGGGGGGCGTGTCGTGGCGACAGCCACGCTGGAATACCAGATTCCGGTGGCAAAGGACTGGGCGCTGGCGCTGTTCCATGATGCCGGTAATGCCGCGCAAAGCTGGCAAAGCTTCAAACTGGAACACGCCAATGGTGTCGGTTTGCGCTGGATGAGCCCGGTGGCACCACTCTCTCTGGATATTGCCAAGGCAGAAAAGGACGGTAAGTTGCGCTGGAACATGAGCCTGGGGTTGGCATTCTGATGCAGGACACTCCATTGCCAGACCAGGCAGCAGGGCCGCAGGCCAGCCCGCCACCTCAGCCAAAACCGCCACGCCGCCGCTGGGGCCGTCTGCTCTGCCTGCTGGTGCTGCTTGCGCTGTGTACTGCACTGGGCTGGCTGGGTGGCAGCGCACAGGGCCTGAGCTGGCTTTGCCAGCAACTGCCGGCACTGAGCCAGCAGCAATTGAGCATTGCCCGTAGCGAAGGCAGCCTGTGGTCCGGTTTTACCCTGCACGATATCCGCTGGCGCGCACGCTACCAGGATGTCGACATCGACCGCCTGCAACTGCAATGGCAAGCGTCGGACTTGTGGCAGCGCCGCCTGCAAGTACAGCTGCTTGATATCGGCCATGTCCGGGTGAACAGCCGTCCGGCTCCGGCAACGCCACCTGCCGGTGCGCCCACCTCCCTGTCCTTGCCACTGGATATCCGGGTGGAACGCCTGCAACTGGCCAGCCTCACCCTGCTGCCGGCCGATGTCCGGCTGTATGGCTTGCAGGCCGGTTATGCCTACCAGAACCAGCAGCACCAACTACAGCTGGCGCAATTGCAAACACCTTGGGGCAGCACCAGCGCCCGTCTGTCCATCGCCGACAGCACGCCATTTGCCACTCAGGGCCAACTCAGTGCCCAGGGCGAGCTGGAGCAGATTCCGGTGCAGGCCCGGCTGCAATTGAGCGGCCAGCTGCTGGCCTTGCAAGTGGATGGCACCGGCAGTGGCAAAGGCATGCTGGTAGAAGCGCATGGTGTGCTGCGGCCGTTTGCCCTCAATCCCTACAACCGCTTTGGCCGACTGGATGTGCGGGTAGGCGGCATCAATCCCCAGTCGCTGTTCCCGGCCTGGCCCAAGGCGCGGCTGGGTTTTGCCGTACATGCCGAGCCGGATGGCGGCTCGCGCATCAAGGGCGGCCTGTCGCTGCTGAACAGCCAGCCCGGCCCGGTTTCTGCCAACCAGGTACCCATGTCGCTGCTGGTGGGCGAGTTCCGTGCTGATGACAAGGTGCTGTACCTGGACAAGCTGATGGCCCAGCTGGGTGAGGGGCAGCTGAACCTGACCGGCAAGGTGGAGCCTGGCTCGCTCGACATGGTGGCGCTGCTGCACAATATCAGTCTCAAAACCCTGTATGCGACCGCGCCGGATGACATCATCAAGGGCACCGCCCGTGTTGCCGGCCCACTGGCCGGGCCGGACATCCGGGCCAGCCTGTATGGCAAGAGCCTGCAGCTGGAAACCGCGCTGGGTTTCGAACAGGACGCCACAGGCAGAACCCTGTTGCTGCGCCAACTGGCGCTGACGGCAGGTGCCGGCAAACTGCAGGCATCCGGCAAGCTGGGTCTGGAGGGCAAGCAGCTTTACCAACTGGAAGGACAGTTGCAAAAGGCTGACCCGTCCCGCTTGCAAGCTGGCTTGCCGGTGGGCGAGCTCAATGCCGCCATCAAGGCCAGTGGCCAGCTGGCCCAGCCGCTCTCTGGCAAGATCGCCTTGAAGTTTTCTCCCAGCCGCCTGTCCGGCGCGCCCTTGTCCGGCCAGCTCAGTGCTGACTGGCAAGGCCAGCGCCTGCATCAGTTGCTGGCCGACCTCACCCTGGCCAGCAACCGGCTGCAAGCCAGTGGCGCTTATGGCGTGGCCGGGGACAAACTCAAGCTACTGATTGACGCTCCCAATCTCTCCCTGCTGGGCCGTGGTTTTTCCGGCACCATCAAGGGGCAGGCGGAATTGAGCGGAACACCCAGGGCACCGCTGCTCAGTACCAGCCTGCGCGCCGAGCGCTTGCACCTGCCTGGGGATATGTCAGTACAAAGCCTCAGTCTGGATGGCGACATCAAGGCCGATGCGGGCAGCCCCTTCCGCCTGCAACTGGCGGCGGACAAGCTGCAGGCGGGCAGCTTCAGTGCCGAACAACTGCGCGCGCAGGGCAATGGCACCCGTACCCGCCACCAGTTGCAACTGGATGGCCGACTGCGACTGGCCGGACAAGCCTATCAGCTGCAACTGGCGGCCAGTGGCGGCTTGCCGGCCAACAGCGGGCAATGGCAGGGCATGCTGGAGCGGCTGGAGCTTGCCGGCAAACCGGGCCTCAGCCTGCAATCGCCGCTGGCGGTCGAGGCCGGGGCCGCGCGGGTGCGGCTGGGTGCGGCACGCTTCCGCTTGCTGGGTGGCAGCCTCTCGCTGGCCGGACTGGAGCGCAGTAACGGCATTCTCACCACCCGCGGCCATGCCGAAGGCCTGCATCTGACCGAGCTGGCACCGCTCTTGTCCCTGCCGGTGGAACAGAACCTGGTGCTGGACAGTGCCTGGGCCCTGAATCTCAATGGCAAACAGCCGCAAGGCGAGCTGTGGCTCAAACGGGTGTCCGGTGATATCCGCCTGCCTGCCGAAGCCGGGCGGCCCGCGCCACTGGGCTTGAAGGCTGCGCAGCTCAACGCGCGGCTGGATGGCGGCAGCCTGCGCTTTGACACCAATATCGACAGCCAGTATGCCCAGCTGTCCGGCAAGGGCAGCCTGCCGTGGAATGGCGGCAATATTGATATGCGCACGCCGCTGGCAGCCAATGTCAGCGTGTCACTGCCATCGCTGGCCGCACTGGCACAGCTGTCTTCACCCGCGCTGGAACTGGGTGGCCAGTTGTCTGCCAACCTGGCCCTGACCGGCCCTCTGGGCCAGTTGCAGGGGCAGGGCAATATCCAGGGCAGCAAGCTGATGCTGGCAGACCACCGTACCGGTATTCATCTGGGCGATGGTGTGTTGCAGGCCCATCTGAATGGCCGCAGCCTGGTGCTGGACAAATTGCGCTTTGCCAGTGGTCAGGGCGATGTGGTGGCCAGCGGCAGCCTGGACTTGCGCGATGCCGGGCCGGATGCCGTGGTACGCGTGGCACTCAACAAATTCAGCGTGTTCGACAAACCCAGCCGCAAACTGGTGGTGTCCGGCAACGCCGAACTGAGCATGGTGGAGCACAAGATCGCCCTGACCGGCCGTATCCGGGCGGATCAGGGCCGGATCGACCTGCCCAAGGGCGGTGCGCCGACACTCAGCGACGATGTGATCGTCAAGGGCCGCAAGCCAGCCGAACCCTCGGCATTTGCCAGCCTGCCGCTGACCGTGGCGCTGGATCTGGATCTGGGAGACCGCTTCCGCTTTGTCGGCCAGGGGCTGGATGTCGAACTGACCGGGGTGGTCAAGGTCACCGCCAGTCCCGGCTTGCCGCCTGGTGCGCGCGGTCAGGTCCGGGTGGTGAAGGGGCGCTACAAGGCCTATGGCCAGGATCTGGATATCGAACAAGGCATCATCAGCTTTGTCGGCCCGCTGGATAATCCGGTGCTCAATGTGGTGGCCAAGCGCCATTTGTCCCCGGTGGGCGCAGGGGTGGAGGTGTCCGGCAGCGTCGCCGCGCCGCGCATCCGGCTGGTGGCGGATGAATCCATGTCGGAAAAGGACAAGCTGGCTTGGCTGGTGCTGGGGCATGCCGCCAGTGGTGATCGGGATGATTCCGCGCTGGCAGCATCGGCTGGCCTGATGCTGGCCGGGTCCATCAACGACCATGTCGGCCTGTTCGATGAACTGGGCATGGCCAGCCGCAAGGAACGGACCCTGGCCAATGGTACGGTCAGCCCGGCCGAGCAGGTGGTCACCGTTGGACGTCAGCTCACCCGTGAGCTGTATCTGGGTTACGAATATGGCGTGACCAGTGCCGACCAGGCAGTCAAACTGGCATATCAGCTCAGCAAGGGCTGGTCCATGGTGTTGCGTGCCGGTACCAATGCCTCGGTGGAGTCGCGCTACACCCTGCGATTTGACTGATACGTAACGGGTATTTTCCGTCTGCACCCCGCCCGGCCAGGGCTGTCCTGGCCGGCTTGATTCAAACTGCCCTTTCTTCCGGTATCGCAATACCCCGCTTTTCTTTCAGTCTCTGCACTTCCTTCCCTGCACTCGCGGAGACTTCCCACCATGTACAGCCCCATCCTGCCGGGTATCCAGCACATTGCCGATGAAATGATCAGCTTGCGGCGGCAGCTGCATGCCCACCCCGAATTGGGTTTCGAAGAGTTCAATACCAGCCGGCTGGTCAGCGAAAAGCTGCAGGCCTGGGGATATGAGGTGCATCACGGTATCGGTGGCACCGGTGTGGTGGCTACCTTGCGGTGCGGCAAGGGCCCGAGTATCGGTTTGCGCGCCGACATGGATGCCCTGCCCATCCAGGAAACCGGTACGCAGCCCTGGGCCAGCCGGATAGACGGCAAGATGCATGCCTGTGGTCATGACGGCCATACCGCCATCCTGCTGGCGGCCGCCTGCGAACTGGCCCGCAGCCGTCGTTTTTCCGGTACCTTGCACCTGTTTTTCCAGCCGGCCGAAGAAGGACATGGCGGCTCGGGTGCCAAGCGCATGCTGGATGAAGGCCTGTTCCAGCGCTTTCCCTGCGATGCCATTTTTGCCCTGCACAACATGCCGGGCATCCCGTTGGGCAAGCTGGGTTTTCGGGCCGGGGCCTTCATGGCCTCCACCGACACCATCACCATCCGCGTACATGGTACTGGAGGACATGGTGCATGGCCGCAGCGTGCCATCGACCCCGTGGTGGTGGCCGCCTCTCTGGTGATGGCACTGCAAACCATCGTGTCGCGCAATGTGTCACCGCTGGATACTGCGGTGGTGACAGTCGGTGCCTTGCTGGCTGGCGACGCGGCCAATGTCATTCCGGCTAGTGCTGAGTTGCGTCTGACTGTACGTGCCTTGAAGGCCGAAGTCCGCGAACTGCTGCATCTGCGCATTCGTCAGCTGGCCGAGCAGCAAGCAGCTGCTTATGGTGCCCACGCAGACATCACCTTCGAGCATGGCTATCCGGTACTGATCAACGACGACATCATCACCCACCAGGCCAGTCTGCTGGCACGCGAGTGCCTGGGGGCAGTCAATGTGCTGGAAGACCTGCCGCCGCTCACCGGCAGCGAGGATTTCGCCTACTGGCTGGAACAGGTGCCAGGCTGCTACTTCATTGTCGGTAATGGCGATGGTGAAGGCAGCTGCATGGTGCATAACCCCGGTTATGACTTCAATGATGAGGCCCTGCCGCTGGCCGCCAGCTTCTGGGTTCACCTGGTGGAGTACTGGCTGGCCAAGGACGACGTCGCGGCCCATACCTCCCGTTGAATTCCATTGCCCGCGCAAGCAAGGACCTCCCATGCCCCAAAAAATCATTCTCGATTGTGATCCGGGTCACGACGACGCCATTGCCATGCTGCTGGCGCATGGCAGCCCGGCCATTGAGCTGTTGGCCGTCACCACGGTGGCCGGTAACCAGACGCTGGAAAAGGTGACGCGCAATGCACTGGCGGTGGCCGAAATCGCCGGTATCCATGTTCCCATCGCAGCCGGATGTGACCGTCCGCTGGTACGGCCACGCGAAATCGCACCATCCATTCATGGCGACAGCGGCATGGACGGTCCGGTGCTGCCGCCACCCACTCGCCAGGCAGATTCCCGGCATGCGGTGGACCTGATCATTGAACTGATCATGGCGCACCCGCCGGGCGAAATTACCCTGGTACCAACCGGTGCGCTGACCAATATCGCACTGGCCGTGCGCAAGGAGCCACGCATTGCCGGGCGGGTACGGGAAGTGGTGCTGATGGGCGGCGGCTATCACACTGGCAACTGGAGCGCGGTGGCTGAATTCAATATCAAGATCGACCCGGAAGCCGCGCACATCGTATTCAACACACCCTGGCCGCTTACCATGGTGGGGCTGGACCTCACCCACCAGGCCTTGGCTACGTCTGAAGTCCAGGCACGTATTGCCGCCCTGGCAACCCGTCCGGCCCGCTTCGTGCAGGAGCTGTTGTTGTTCTTTGGCGAGACTTACCGCCGTGAACAGGGTTTTGCCTGGCCCCCGGTACACGACCCCTGCGCGGTGGCTTATGTGATCGACCCGCAGGTGATGACGGTACGCAAGGTGCCGCTGGATGTGGAGCTGCAGGGCGCGCTGACGCTGGGCATGACGGTGGCGGATTTCCGCGCCCCGCCTCCGCCCGACTGCCACACCCAGGTTGCGGTAAAGCTGGACCACACGGCGTTCTGGCGCATGGTGGAAACGGCCTTGCGGCAGATCGGGGAGGGTGGCCAATGAATGCCGGCAAATCTCAAGTGCCGGTTGTCAGCCTGATGACCGCACTGCTGGCGGCCTGTGTGGCCTTCCAGCTCAATGCCAGCATGCTCAGCCCGGTATTGGTCACCATGGCCAAGGAGCTGAGGGCCAGTGAGGCCGCAGTGGGCTTGTCGCAAACAGCATTCTTTACCGCTGCCGCGCTGTTTTCCCTGTTCCTGCCGCGGCTGGGCGACATGCTGGGGCGACGGCGTGTGTTGCTGGGCATGCTGCTGGTGATGCTGGCCGGCAGTGTGCTGGCTGCGTTGGCACCCTCCATCACCGTGTTGCAGCTGGCGCGGCTGGTGCAGGGCGTGTCCGGTCCGGTGGTGCCGGTGTGTCTGTTGATGCTGTACCACGAGGTGAATGAACCAAGGCGCTACGGGCTGCTGATGGGCGTGATAACGGCCGTAAACGGTGGTATTGCTGGCATCGATGCCATTGCCGGCGGCTGGCTGGCCACCCAGTACGGCTTTCGCGCGGTGTTCTGGTGCATCGCCGTGGTGGCGGCGCTGGCCTGCCTGCTGGTGGCCTGGCTGGCTCCGGAATCGCGGCCATCGCCACGGTCGCGCATGGACTGGCCGGGGGTGGCTGCCCTGGTCTGGACGCTCGGTTGCTGGTTGTGGGCATTGCAGCTGGTGGCTGCCGATAGCGGCTGGCCTGCTGTGCTTGGCATGGCGCTGGCCGGGGTGCTGGGTTTGCTGCTGTTTCTGTATCAGGAAAAGCGCAGCCCGCAGCCATTACTGGCCCTGAGCTTGCTGTGCCAGCGCCGGGTGTGGGCCTTGCTGCTCACCACGGTGCTCACCATGACCGGAGTATTTGCCATCATCAATGGCCTGGTCATGTCTCACGCTCAAGAGACGACTGGCCATGGCCTGACGGCAGAACAGGCAGCCTGGCTGTTGTTGACCCCCTATGCGCTGATTGGCTGGCTGGTAGGGCCCTGGGCCGGTCAGCTGGCGCCGCGTCTGGGTTATGGCCGGGTACTGCGCCTGGGGCTGGCAGGCAGCATGCTGGCCATCGTGTTGATGCTGCTTTACGGCTTGTCCAGCCTGTGGTGGATGGTGGCTGCCACCGTGCTGGCGGGAGTGGCTTATGCCGGCACTGCCAACATCATTCTCAACGGGCTGGGTGTGGTGCTGTCACCGGCCGATGCACCCGGCTTGCTGCCGGGCCTGAATGCAGGAGCTTTCAATCTGGGAGCCGGGTTGAGCTTTGCCTTGCTGCCGGCCATGGCCTATCAGACCAGCCCGGCTGGCGGCATGCTGCTGGGGCTGGTGGTTCTTATGCTGGCATGGCTGGTGTCCTTGCTGATTCCACGTCCCGGCGCGGCAGAACTGGCTGCGGTCGAGCCAGCAGCTCATCACACGGTCGCGTCGAACTGACTTTCCAGCTTGCTGGCTGTTTGTGGCCGTCCCAGCAGATAGCCTTGTACACCACCGCAGCCCAGCTTGCGCAAATACTGGTGCTGGGCGTCGGTTTCCACGCCTTCGGCCAGCGTGTTCATGCCCAGCGCCCGTGCCAGGTGAATGATGGCCGATACGATTGCGGCGTCTTCGCTGTCGCCGGGTAATTCGCAGACAAAGGAACGGTCAATCTTGATGGTGTCCGGTGCAAACCGTTTCAGGTAGGCCAGGCTGGAATAACCGGTACCGAAATCATCCACCGACAGTCGCACGCCCATGGCCTTGAGGATGGACAGCTGGCGGGCGGCCAGGTCGGCATCTTCCATTAGCGTGCTTTCGGTCACCTCGATTTCCAGGTAATGGCCGGGCAGCCCGCTGGCCTGCAAGGCTGCACGGACGTCGTCAATAAAGTCGGTACGGGCCAGTTGTCGTGCCGACACATTCACCGCCATCTTGGGCAGGGGCAGGCCTTGTGCCTGCCACCTGGCCATTTGCTGGCAGGCCTCACGCAATACCCAGCGTCCCAGCTGGACGATCAGGCCACTGTCTTCGGCAATCGGAATGAAACGGGAGGGCATGATCAGGCCATCGGTCGGATGCTGCCAGCGCACCAGTGCTTCGCAGCCGATCAGGGCATGGCTGTTGATGTCGTATTGCGGCTGGAACAGCAGGAACAGCTCATTTTGCTCCAGTGCATGGCGCAGACGGTTCTCCAGCTGCAAGCGCTCGGCCACCTGGCTGTTCATTTCCCGCGTGTAGAAGCGGAAGGTATTCCGGCCCTGGGATTTGGCATGGTACATGGCCAGGTCGGCATTCATCAGCAGGGTCTGGATATCCTGCCCGTCGTCGGGCAGCAGGCTGATGCCGATGCTGCAGCCGACCACCAGCGAGGCACCGCCCACATCAAACGGGGTTTGCATCGCACGCAGGATGCGTTCTGCCACTTGTGCCGCTTCGTCTGGCTGGCTGATGGCCGGCAAAATCAGCACAAACTCGTCGCCGCCGGTGCGGCCCACCGTATCCAGCTCGCGCACCGCAGCACACAGGCGGCTGGCCACCTGCTTGAGCAACTCGTCACCCTTGTTGTGGCCCAGGGTGTCATTGATGTTCTTGAAGTGGTCCAGGTCGACAAACAGCACCGCCAGCTTGCCGGCCAGGCGCTCGGCCTGTCGAATGGCTTGTTGCAGGCGGTCGTGGATGAGAATGCGGTTGGGCAGGTCGGTCAGGGCGTCGAATTCCGCCAGATGCTGGATGCGTGCCTCATGCGCCTTGCGTTCGGAAATATCGCTGAACAGGGCGACATGGTGGGTGATGTTGCCCTGTTCGTCGGTCAGCACGCTGATATTCAGCCATTCCGGGTAGGTTTCCCCGTTTTTGCGCCGGTTCCAGATTTCTCCGGACCATTGCCCGCGCTGGCTCAGGTTATGCCACATCTGCTGGTAAAAATCGGCATTGTGCTGGCCGGATGCCAGCAGGGCAGGGGTACGGCCCAGCACGTCCTGTTCGCTATAGCCGGTAATCTGGGTAAACGCATGGTTGACGGCCAGAATGCGGTTGTCGGCGCTGGTGATCAGGATGGCTTCATTGCTGGATTCGAACACCCGCGCCGCCAGGCGTTGCTGACGTGCCGCATGGTGGCGCTGGCTGATATCGCGTGCGGTGGCGCACAGATAATGCTCATCCTGATAGGCAAGGCCGGTCAGCGTCACTTCCAGGTGCTGGTGTCCATCGGCATTTTCCAGCCGGGTTTCAAAACTGTGCGGCAGGGCGTGATCGCCGGCCGTGGACAGGATGGACATCAGTTGCCGGTGATGGGCCTCGTCTTGCTCCAGATAATCCCGCGCCGCCCGGTTGGCATACACCAGTGTCCCGTGGCTGTCTTGCAGCAGCACCATGTCGGTGGCGTGGTCGATCATGAAGTGGCTGAGCTTCAGCTCGCGGCTATTGGCTTGCAGCTCGGCATGGCTGCGGCGCAAATCATCCTGGTAACGCGCCAGCAGTGCGTTGATCCAGCGGTTGAAAAACCAGTACAGCAGGCTGGCACAGCCCATGGCCAGCAACGTCATCAGCACGGTGGCCTTGATCCGCTGCAGCAACTGGGCTTCCAGCAAGGTGCTGGCCTGCTGGTTCTCCACCTGGATCGACTGCACATGCATGGCATTGATCAGCGTCCAGTTCCAGCCCGGCAGGCGGTGCACATAAGCCAGATGACTGACCGCCTGCTGCTTGTCCGGTTGCGGCACGCTGTAGCTGAGGTAGCCGCCCTTGCTGCCCAGCTGCATGGCTTCGCGTGCCCGGCTGCGCAAAGGCTCGGGCAGCGACTGGTAGTGCTTGCCCTGCAAGTCCGGCTGCGCCAGATACAGTCGCAGCACGCCGCGCTCGTCAATCACCATCAGGTCGTCCTTGTCCCCGTTTGGCTGGCTGCTCGCCAGCAGGGTCAAGGCCTGTTGCTGCAGTTCGGCTTCCACATTGGCCAGGTATTCGCCACTGCCGATCAACCAGTCATAAGGGGCAAAGTGCCGTGCGTAGGCAATCTTGTCGGCCATCTGCCGGGTGCCGGGCAGATACCAGCGATAACTGGAGAAACCGGCCGCTTGCGGGCCACGCACCGAGGCAATCAGGGTTTGCATGATGTAATGCCCCTGATCGTCGCGGTTATCCAGCAAGGAGCTGCCTTCGCGGTCCGGCACCGTGGGCAGCAGCACGCAGCGGCCATCCATGGTGTCGATGAAAAAATAGCCCCGGCCGTCAAAAAAACGCAGCGGGCGCAGCGCCGTCACGATCAGCGCCTTTACCTCGGCCGTCGGCAGGCGCTGGTGTTCATGTTCCCAGATGCGCTCGGCCAGCAGGTAGGCCTGGTCCACCTGGTCGCGCAATTGCTGGCGCATGTCCTCACGGGCACGGCTGCGCATGGCCAGCAGGATGTGGCTGGTCTGCTCTGCCGACGATTGCAGGTAGGCACGTGCATGCTGGTAGGCATCGCGTTCCACCTGTTGTTGGCGCGCATGGTAATCCGTCCGGCTGGCAAGCAGGAAATAGGTGGCCAGGGTCATGGCCAGCAAGAAGATGATCAGCAGGGTGCCTAATAACTGCAAACGCCACAGTCTGGCCTGGTTGCGCAGCATTGATAAACGGATTCCACAAAAATGGCCGGCCAGTATAAATGAATGTCATGGGGGTGCCGGAAAGAAAGTGCCACAACTTTGATCTGCTTCAGGTAAAATCGCCGGTTGGAAGTCAGACAGACAGTCGCCGCGCTGCTGCGCAAGCAGGGGCGGGGAGGAAAGTCCGGGCTCCGCAGAGCATGATGCCGGCTAACGGCCGGGCGCCGTGAGGCGACGGAAAGTGGAACAGAGAGCTGAACCGCCGATGGCTGACTTGTCAGCACAGGTAAGGGTGAAAAGGTGCGGTAAGAGCGCACCGCGGACGTGGCAACACGGACGGCAGGCTAAACCCCATCAGGAGCAAGACCAAATAGGGGGGCGTTAACGTGGCTCGCGTTGTCCCCGGGTAGGTTGCTTGAGACTGTCGGTAACGGCAGTACTAGAGGAATGACTGTCCAACGACAGAACCCGGCTTATCGGCTGACTTCCAATCCCCACCCCTTCTCGCAGTACCCGTCAGTACCATTTCTTCTCGCTATCGATCTTGCTCAAAAAATAAGCAAAAAGGTTTTTACTGCTTAAAAAAAAAGCATTACAATGGCCGCCCTTTTGCTTGTTTGACCGCAGAACACCTGATGCGCATTGGTCCCTACACCCTGAAAAACCGGCTGATCGTCGCTCCCATGGCGGGTGTGACCGACCGTCCGTTTCGCATGCTGTGCAAGAAAATGGGCGCAGCCATGGCGGTGTCGGAAATGATCACGTCCAACAAGTCATTGTGGGCGACGGCCAAGACCTTGCGCCGGGCCGACCACACTGGCGAAGTGGAGCCGATTTCGGTGCAGATTGCCGGTTCGGACCCGGCCCAGATGGCGGAAGCCGCACGCATCAACGTGGAGCAGGGCGCGCAGATCATCGACATCAACATGGGTTGTCCGGCCAAGAAGGTATGCAATGTGGCAGCCGGTTCGGCCCTATTGCGTGACGAAGCACTGGTGGGCCGCATTCTGGACGCGGTGGTCAAGGCAGTGGATGTGCCGGTGACGTTGAAAACCCGTACCGGTTGGAGTCCCGAGCATCGCAATGCCTTGCGCATTGCACGGCTGGCCGAGGACTGCGGCATCGCGGCGCTGGCGCTGCATGGCCGCACCCGTGAAGACATGTATCGCGGTGCTGCCGAATACGACACCATCCGCGCGGTCAAGGCCAGCATCGGTATTCCGCTGATTGCCAACGGCGACATCGACACGCCGCAAAAGGCGCAGCAGGTATTGCAGTACACCGGTGCCGATGCGGTGATGATAGGCCGGGCGGCGCAGGGGCGGCCGTGGATTTTCCGCGAAATGCAGCATTACCTGGAAACGGGTGAATGCCTGCCGCCACCCACGGTGACGGAAATCCGCCAGCTGTTGCTGGAGCATCTGGATGATTTGTACGGGTTTTACGGCGAGTATTCGGGTTGTCGCATCGCCCGCAAGCACATTGCCTGGTACACCAGGGGGCTGAGGGGCTCCAATGAGTTTCGCCAGACCATGTACCAGCTGGAAGAAACCGGCAGCCAGCGCCAGGCGGTGGCAGGCTATTTCGATCAGCTGGCAAGCTTGTCGGAACACCTGGAATACCTGGACGAGCTGGCCGAAGAGACGGTGTCGGCTTGACCGGCAGCCAGCAGCAGGAGGCCCGGGGGCGGGCTACAGTGCAGTACACAGCGTTCACACCATATGTTGAAGACAGAACAATAAACATGCAAAACAACGAACATATTTCCCAGTCGGTGCGGCTGGCGATGGAACAATACTTCCGTGATCTGGACGGCGAAATACCTGCCTCGATCTACGATATGGTGCTGGCCTGTGTGGAAAAACCCCTGATCGAGGTGGTGCTCACCCACACGCAGGGCAACCAGACCCGGGCGGCAGAGCTGCTTGGGCTCAATCGCAACACCCTGCGTAAAAAAATGAAGTCGTATGATTTGATATGAAGATAAACCGGCCATGCCCCACACAGGATGGCCGGTTTTTTTGTGCCTGCCGGCAAGGCAGGGCAAGCCGCATACGGCCTGGTGCGGGCATCAGGCCACAGTGAAAACAGCTTTTTCATTCATTAGCCAAGGTGGTAGAGAAACATGACCAAAATCGAACGCGCGCTGATCAGCGTATCCGACAAGACCGGTGTTCTGGAATTTGCACAGGAACTGGCCGCACTGGGCGTGCATATCCTGTCGACCGGCGGTACCGCCAAATTGCTGGCTGACAACGGCGTGCCGGTGACCGAAGTGTCCGATTACACCGGCTTCCCGGAAATGCTGGATGGCCGCGTGAAGACCCTGCATCCCAAGGTGCACGGTGGCATTCTGGGCCGTCGCGACCTGCCGGAACACGTAGCCAAGATGGCCGAATACGATATCGGCAACATCGACCTGGTGTGTGTGAACCTCTACCCGTTTGAAGCCACCATCGCCAACCCGGACTGTGTGCTGGAAGACGCCATCGAAAACATCGACATCGGCGGCCCCACCATGGTGCGCTCTGCTGCCAAGAACTGGGCCCACGTCGCCATCGTCACCGACGCTGCCGACTACGCTGCGCTGACTGCCGAACTGAAGGCCAATGACGGCAAGCTGGCCAAGACCACCCGCTTCGAACTGGCCAAGAAGGCCTTCACCCACACCGCCGCTTACGACGGTGCCATCTCCAACTACCTGACCAGCCTGGCCGATGGCGTGGTGAGCGGCAAGCCGGAACGCGTGGCTTTCCCGAACCGCCTGAATGCCCAGTTCGTCAAGGTGCAGGACATGCGCTACGGCGAAAACCCGCATCAGTCCGCCGCCTTCTACCGCGACCTGGACCCGGCAGCCGGCACCATCGCCGCCTACCGTCAGCTGCAGGGCAAGGAACTGTCCTACAACAACATCGCTGACGCCGACGCCGCCTGGGAAGCGGTCAAGACCTTCGACCAGACCGCCTGCGTCATCGTCAAGCATGCCAACCCCTGCGGCGTGGCCGTGGCCGGTGACACCCTGAGCGCCTACAAGCTGGCCTTTGCCACCGACACCACCAGCGCCTTTGGCGGCATCATCGCCTTCAACCGCCCGGTGGATGCCGAAACCGTGGAAGCCGTGACCGGCCAGTTCCTGGAAGTGCTGATTGCCCCGTCCTTCACCGAAGAAGCCAAGGCCATCATCGCCGCCAAGAAAAACGTGCGCGTACTGGAAATCCCGCTGGAAACCGGTGCCAACCGCTTCGAACTGAAGCGCGTGGGCGGCGGCGTGCTGGTACAGACCCCGGACATCCGCAATGTGGCACTGGACGAACTGCGCGTGGTGACCAAGCGTCAACCCACCCCGCAGGAAATGTCCGACCTGCTGTTCGCCTGGCGCGTGGCCAAGTTCGTCAAATCCAATGCCATCGTTTTCTGCAGCAACGGTCAGACCGCTGGTATCGGTGCCGGCCAGATGAGCCGTGTGGACTCCACCCGCATCGCCGCCCGCAAGGCGCAGGATGCCGGCCTGAGCCTGCAAGGTGCCGTGGCTTCCAGTGATGCCTTCTTCCCCTTCCGCGACGGTATCGACGTGATTGCCGAGCAGGGCATCAAGGCCATCATCCAGCCGGGTGGCTCCATGCGTGACGAAGAAGTGTTTGCCGCCGCCGACGAGCACGGCATCGCCATGGTACTGACCGGCGTGCGTCACTTCCGTCACTAAGCGCGGACTGCCTCCCCGTGCAGGCTGCATCGGGGAGGTGCGCAGTACCTTGCCTTGCTGCCCGCCGGAGAAACCGTGAACAAGACCACCAGGATCATGCTGCTGATTGTGCTGCTATTCGGCGTGGCTGCCACGGTGTACTGGCTGGAACAGCCGGCCCCGATGCCGGCTCCGGCCCCGCTTGCCCAGACTCCCGACCTTAACCGGCTGGCCGAACAGGCAGTGGCGGTGTACCGCAGCACGCAGAACATGCAGACCGCTGCCAAACCCGGCCAGTGGAAGCTGGACGCCAAGGCCAGCAACAGCGCAGGCCCGTTTGTCGGTACCTTCGGCCCCTTGCAACTGGCCCGGGACGGCCAGGGCCGTCAGTTGTTGCTGACCACCTTTGTGGCGGATACGGCGGATTCGGCTGGCGAGGGCATGGACAGCTTTGCTGCCTCCGGCATCAGCCGCCTGCTGCTGTTTGTATTGCAGAACGGCCAATACGTGCTGCAAACGGAAAAGCAGCTGGAAATGGGCACCAACGGCATGGCAGCGAGCGCACGCGTGGTACAGCTGGGCCCGCATGAGTGGGGCTGGACCTTGCACAGCAGCTACCTGCAGCAAGGCTATACCGCCAGCACGGTGGAGTTTTTCCACGCCACCGCCACGGATATCCGCAGCATGGGGCATCTGACCGAACAGGCCGACAACAAGGGCGTGTGCGGTGATGCCGGCGGTGATGGCTGCCCGGCGGTGACCGATGTGCAAGCCCGCTGGCAGTGGCGGCCCGTGACAGGCCCTGATGCGCGCTTTTATCCGCTGGATGTTCAATGGCAAGGGCTGATCGACGGCAAGAAAATCAGCCAGCACGCGCAGTTGCTTCCCGATGCAGGCAGCGGGATTTATCCGTTCCCTGCCAATCTGAATGTACAATTCTGAGCGCAGCCCGACAGGGCCTGTCGCTCCATGACGGCAGCCACATGCTGCCGCTAACGATGAAGGATCTCGCAAGATGAAAGTGTTGGTAATCGGTTCCGGTGGCCGCGAACACGCACTGGCGTGGCGTATTGCCAAGTCCAATCGCGTCTCCAAGGTATTTGTGGCACCGGGCAATGCTGGTACCGCGCTGGACCCAAATCTCACCAATGTCGAGCTGAGCGGCAACGATGCGCTGGTCGACTTTGCACGTCGTGAAGACATCCAGCTGACCGTGGTCGGCCCGGAAGCCCCGCTGGCTGCCGGTGTGGTGGATGCCTTCCGTGTTGCCGGGCTGAAAATCTTCGGCCCCACCCAGTACTGTGCCCAGCTGGAAAGCTCCAAGGATTTCGCCAAGGCCTTCATGCAGCGCCATGGCATTCCCACCGCCGGTTACCAGACCTTTACCGATGCGGCTGAAGCCCATGCCTATGTGGCCGGCAAGGGTGCGCCTATCGTGATCAAGGCCGATGGCCTGGCTGCGGGCAAGGGCGTGGTGGTGGCACTGACGCTGGACGAAGCCCATGCCGCCATCGACGACATGCTGGTGGGCAACAAGATGGGCAGCGCCGGTGCGCGCGTGGTGATCGAAGACTTCCTGCAAGGCGAAGAGGCCAGCTTCATCGTGATGGTGGATGGCGACCACGTGTTGCCGATGGCCACCAGCCAGGACCACAAGCGCCTGCTGGACAACGACCTGGGCCCCAATACCGGCGGCATGGGTGCCTACAGCCCGGCACCGGTGGTTACCCCGCAGGTGCATAACCGCGTGATGCGCGAAATCATCCTGCCCACCGTGCAAGGCATGAAAAAGGACGGCCACAGCTACACCGGCTTCCTGTATGCCGGTTTGATGATCGACCATGACGGCAACCCGTTCACCATCGAATTCAACTGCCGTTTTGGCGACCCGGAAACCCAGCCCATCATGGCGCGTCTGAAGTCGGACTTCACCGTGCTGCTGGAAGCCGGTGTCAACGGCAAGCTGGATCAGGTGGAAGCCGAATGGGACCGCCGCGTGGCGCTGGGCGTGGTGCTGGCTGCCGCCGGCTACCCGGATGCCCCGCGCAAGGGCGACGTCATCACCGGCCTGCCGGCGGAAACCGAAGACAGCATGGTGTTCCATGCCGGTACGGCGTTCAACGACAGCAAGCAGGTAGTCAGCAATGGCGGCCGCGTGCTGTGCGCGGTAGGCCTGGGCGACAGCGTGAAGATGGCGCAGCAAAAAGCCTATGCGGTAGCGGATGCCATCCATTTTGATGGCAGCCAGCTGCGCCGCGATATCGGTAGCAAGGCAATCAATCGCCCTAAGTAAGCCGGATTGGCAGCATGGCAGACAACGGCACCCAGTGGGTGCCGTTTTTCTTTATCTGTTTTTGATGCCCTGCATGGCCATTTCTATGCGATTTTGACTGACGGAACACTACATTCTGCTTGTCAGTCATCGTATAGCAGGTGTCCACCATGTCTGCACCGTTTCCCAAAACCTTGCTACTCCCGTGCAGCGTTCAGGCGCTGTTGCGCCATGCCCGCCGTTGCTGCTGCCGGGTGAGCTACTGGCTGCGCCAGTTCCGCAGCCCGGCCCAGGTCTCGCGCTGTTGTGCCTGGCGGCCCTTGCCGCCGGCCGCGGTAACACAGCAAAAAACCGACCTTTATGGCAGGCCCCCACAGGCTTGACTAGACTGCAAATGTCGCTGACATCCGGGAGTCGCTGCCATGTCCATCCGTCTGCTCCTTGCCAGCATATTCTTGACCGGCAGCCTTGCTGCCACGGCAGCCCCGCCGCTGCGCATCCTCACCGAGGATTATCCGCCCTTCAACATGATGGGCAGTGGGGGCCGCATCAGCGGTATGTCCACCGATGTCTTGCAAGAAGCGTTTCGCCGTGCCGGTATCAACTATGGCATCGAAATGCTGCCATGGGTTCGTGCACTCAACCTGACCATACTGGAAAGCAATACCTGCCTTTATTCCACCGCGCGTACCGCAGCACGCGAGCAGCAGTTCAAATGGGTTGGACCATTGGTTGATAATCCCTGGGTACTCTATGGCAGAAATGATAGCCGTCATGCCATCAAGTCACTGGAAGAAGCCAGACGTTTCAAGATAGGCGGGTATAGCGGTGACGCCACTGCCCAGTTCCTGATTGATCGCGGATTCGATGTTGATCTGGCCAGCACCGACCAGCTCAATATCAAGAAGCTGCTGGCGGGGCGCATCGACTTCTGGGCCACCGGGAAATATCCTGGTGCAGCCTTGCTGGCCAGAGAGAAAGTCACCCAGCTTCATCCCATCCTCACATTCAACACCCCCATGCTTTATCTGGCGTGCAATCCCGGCATGCCGGACGCCCTGATACAGCAATTGAATGATCAGCTACGCAGCATGCAGCGCGACGGCACGCTGGCACACCTCTACGCCAAATATATTAACCAGAAAGAGTGAGCGGACTGCAGATCGCGGTTTCATCCGGTGCCGCGCTGCCGCTACAATGGCAGCTTCGCTTCAACTCCTTGCTGATCTGCATGCCGTCTTCCTGCTTGTCCTCGCCATACCGTCTGCCCAAGGCGGGCCTGCTGACGCAGGCGCGCGCGCGTTTGCGCGCGGGAGGAGTGATTGCCTACTCCACCGAATCCTGTTTCGGGCTGGGTTGCCTGCCGCAGGATGTCAGGGCAATCCGGCGGGTGCTGGCCATCAAGGCAAGGCCGAATCACAAGGGCCTGATCGTGATAGCCGCCGACGTCGCCCAGATCCGTCATCTGGTAAAGCCGCTTTCCGCCGCACAATGGGCGGAACTTGGCCGTTACTGGCCCGGTCCCTATACCTTTTTGCTTCCGGCCTCGCGCAAGGTGGCACCGGCCCTGCGTGGCCGGCATGACAAGATCGCCGTGCGCATTACCGCCCATGGCGAGGCAGCCGCCCTGTGCCGGGCTGTGGGCAGTGCGCTGGTGTCGACTTCTGCCAACCGCGCCGGGCAACGTGCGTTAAAGACTGCACGGGCTTGTCGCATGGCATTTGGCAGCGCGGTACTGACCCTGCCGGGGCGGATAGGCAAACGCAGGAAGCCATCCACCATCATTGATTTCACCAGCGGCCGCGTATTGCGCTAGGCCGTTTTAATTCAGACAAGGAAACATCGTGCAGCAGATTTCCATATTCAGCCTGGTGATGAATGCCAGCCTGGTGGTGCAGCTGGTCATGGCAGGCCTGGCCTTGGTGTCGGTGCTGTCGTGGGCGCTGATTTTCAACAAGATTTCCGTATTGCGTGCCGCGCGTCGCCACAGCGACGAGTTCGAACGCAATTTCTGGAGCGGGGCCGACCTGAACCGCTTGTATGAAGACGCCAACCGCCGCAACGACAGCGTGGGCATGGAGCGCATCTTCCAGTCCGGTTTTGCCGAATTCCTCAAGCTGCGTGGCCGCACGGGTGCCGAGCTGTCGGACATCATGGATGGTTCGCGCCGTGCCATGCGCGCTGCCGCCCAGCGCGAACTGGATGCGCTGGACAGCCATACTTCTTTCCTGGCAACAGTAGGCTCGGTCAGTCCCTATATCGGTCTGTTCGGTACGGTGTGGGGCATCATGCATGCCTTTATCGGGCTGGGTAATGTGGGGCAGGCCACCTTGTCCACCGTGGCACCGGGTATTGCCGAAGCGCTGGTGGCCACCGCCATCGGCCTGTTTGCTGCCATTCCGGCGGTGGTGGCCTATAACCGCTTTGCCACCGATGTGGACCGTCTGGCTACCCGCTTCGATACCTATATGGAAGAGTTTTCCAACATCCTGCAACGGCTGGCCACCCGCTGATCGCCACCAGAGGCAGGGATTGTTCTGGCTCAAGAACAGAGCTTTCCCTGCCGGTGCTTGAGTTTTTTACAGGCCGAAGGCATGGTGGACGACCACCCACCCCGAGTCCGCCATGTCTGCCCGTCCCGCCGCGCTGTCCTTGCTGACCTTGTCAGCCTTCTTTGCCCTGTACGTGATCTGGGGCTCGACCTATTTCTTCATACGCATCGGTATCGAATCCTGGCCGCCTTTCATGATGGCCGGTCTGCGCTTTCTGTTTGCCGGCAGCGTGATGCTGGCCTTCCTGCTGCTGCGCGGCCATCGTTTGCCCAGCCGGCAGGAATTGCGTGGCGCAGCCATTCTGGGTGTGTTGATGCCAGCCATCGGCAATGGTTTTGTCACGCTGGCAGAAAAGCAGGTGTCATCCGGGGTGGCGGCGCTGGTGGTGGCCACCGTACCCCTGTTCACCGTGCTGTTTGGCCGTTTCTGTTTCGGCTTGCGTGCACGTGGTCGCGAGTGGGCAGGTATCGCGCTGGGCATGCTGGGCATGCTGGTGCTGAACCTGGGTTCCAATCTGCGTGCCAGCCCGATGGGGGCGTTCTGGCTGCTGTTCGCTTCTGCCGGTTGGGCGCTGGGTTCGGCCTGGAGCCGGGTGATGGTCCAGCCCAAGGGGCCGATGGGCAGTGCCTGGATGATGATTTTCGGTGGCTTGGCCTTGTTGCTGGGCAGTGCCGCCACCGGCGAACAGCTGACAGCGATGCCGTCATGGCAGGGCTGGGCCGCCATTGCCTACCTGTCGGTATTCGGTTCCATGGTGGCCTACAGTGCCTACCTGCATCTGCTGAAAACCGTATCACCGGCCGCTGCCACCAGCTATGCCTATGTCAATCCCATCATCGCCGTCCTGCTGGGCATGGTGTTGCTGGGTGAACATGTCGGTCAGCAGGAAGTGCTGGCCATGGTGATCATCCTCTCCGGCGTGGTACTGATCAGCTGGCGCAAATAAAGTCGTCGCCGCGACTTTGTCCTCATCCAGACAGGGGCCCTTCGCGGCCCCTGTTGCATTGCGCCAGTTTCACTGTGGTTTTCTGGCGACGTTACGGCAATTGGCCTGCAGCCCGTGCTACGCCACAGTGCTGCACCTGGCTGCTTAAGACTGTCTGTCTGGCCAGTCATGACACATTCACGATGCTATCCACGTTTTAGTCGCAAAAAACATCCACTTCAATACCACTTTGTCGGTCTCTTGATTTCCTCACCAGTCTTGTCCTGGCCCTCAGTGCTGCCTGGCTTTCTGTATTTCCTGTATTCCGGCCGCGTCACTTCCTGTCATTTGGCAGGGTTATCGTGAAATTGGTATTGACGTGGTATTTAAGTGGTATTAATTTTGCAGCCATGACGGGTGTGGTCTTGCAGGGCAAGGAATGCGATATTCGCCGTGTTACCAACCAGACCAGTTGCAGACCGCTTATGGAAAACCGATGGAGTGCACTCAAGCCGGAAGGCGAGTCCACCACGCCGCTGTATTTGCAGCTTGCCCGCAAACTGGCCGAAGCCATCAATGCCGGCTGGTGGCAGGCAGACGAAGCCCTGCCATCCGAACGCACCTTTTCCGAGGAGCTGGGCATATCGCGGGTGACGGCACGCAAGGCGATGGATGTGTTGCTGGAGCAGGGCTTGATCCGGCGCCGGCATGGTTCCGGCACTTTCATCACGCCAAGACTGGAACAGCCCTTGTCACGGCTGGTGGGTTTTACCGAGCAATTGCGCCAGCGCGGCTTCGAACCTTCCTCGGTATGGCTGGAGCGCGGCATTCATCCGCCCAGCAATGACGAGGTGATCAAGCTGGGCTTGTCCCCCACCTCGCAGGTGGCGCGGCTCAAGCGCCAGCGCCTGGCAGACGGGGTCGTGATGGCGATAGAGATGACCACATTGCCAGTAGCCGTTTTGCCCGAGCCACATAAAGTGGGCAACTCGCTGTATGCCTACCTGGACAGTGCCGGTCATGCCGTGGTGCGCGCCTTGCAGCATATCCGCGCGGTGAATGCCTCGGCCGAGATTGCAGCGCTGGCCGGCATCCGGCAGGGGGAGGCGATGTTGCTGATCACCCGCATCGGCTTCAATGCCGATAACCAGGCGATAGAACTGACCGATACCTATTGCCGTAATGATTATTACGACTTTGTAGCTGAACTGAGACGATGACGACACGACATGTACTGCAGGGCCGCATCCTGACTGCCGATGGCTGGCGGGATGGCAGGCTGGAAACCGGGCCGGATGGCCGCATTGCCGCTGTGGACGGCAGCCTGCCGGGTAGTGGCACGGCGGCACGCTACATCCTGCCCGGCTTCATCGACCTGCATGTACATGGCGGAGGCGGGGTGGACATCATGGAGGGGGGCCAGGCGGCCGAATCGGTGGCACGGCTGCATGCCCGCCACGGCACCACCGCCATGCTGGCCACTACCATGACCGCCCCCATGGACGAGATAGAAAACGTACTGGCAGCACTGGGGCCGTCTTGCCGCCAGCGCGCCAGCGGCAGTGCCCGCCTGCTGGGCGTGCATCTGGAAGGCCCGTATATCAACCCCGGCAAGCTGGGCGCACAACCGGACGATGCCTGTCAGGCGGTGCTGTCGCAAATCGAAAAACTGGCTCAATTGGCCCCGATTGCGCTGCTGACACTGGCACCGGAAATTCCCGGACACATGGACATCATCCGTGCCTTGAGCGATGCCGGCATCCGGGTGCAAATCGGCCACACCCTGGGCAGTTATGAGGATGGCGTGCAGGCCTTGCAGCAAGGTGCCACCGGTTTTACCCATTTGTTCAATGCCATGACCGGCCTACATCACCGCGAGCCGGGCATGGTGGGAGCGGCGCTGGCCCATGCGGAATACGCCGAGCTGATTCCTGACTTGCTGCATGTGCATCCCGGTGCCATCCGCACCGCCTTGCGCGCCATTCCGCGGTTGTACTGCGTGACCGACTCCACTGCCGCAGCCGGCATGCCGGATGGTGAATACAAGCTGGGCTCACATACCGTGCACAAATGCCTGGGCGGGGTGCGGCTGGCCGACGGCACGCTGGCCGGCAGTACGCTGACCATGGATCAGGCCTTGCGCAATCTGGTGTCCATCGGCCTGCCACTGGCCGAGGCCTCGCACCGGTTGTCGTTGTACCCGGCCGATTATCTGGGCCATGCAGACCGTGGCCGTTTGCAAACCGGGGCATGGGCCGATGTGCTGGTGCTGGATGCCGAGCTGAATTTGCTGGATGTCTATCTGGAAGGGGAACACCTTGTCGTCTCTGATGTATGAAGAAGCACTGTCCGCTGCGGATGCCGTGGCCGCCCAACACATGTATGCGGACGAAGGCCTTGCCGTGCTGGGCCGCGAGCTGGCCACCACCCCGCCCACGCTGGCGTTGACGGTGGCGCGTGGCAGCTCGGACCATGCTGCCAGTTATTTTGCTTACCTGGCCATGCAGCGCCTGGGTGTGCCGGTGGTGTCCTTGCCCATGTCGCTGGTTACCCTGCACCACGCCCCGCTGGCGGTAAAGGGCCAACTGGCAGTTGCCCTGTCCCAGTCCGGCCAAAGCCCGGACCTGATCGACACCATGAGCCGCCTGGCCGCTGCCGGTGCGCGCACCGTCGCCCTGGTCAACAAGCATGAATCGCCGCTGGCGGCAGCGTGCGAATGGTCGTTGCCGTTGTGTGCCGGTGAAGAAAAGAGCGTGGCCGCCACCAAGAGCTATATCGCTTCGCTTTCCGCTGTAGCCCGTCTGGTGGCGCACTGGCAGGGCGATGCCACGCTGCTGCAGGCACTGGACCAGCTACCTGCCCAGCTGCAACAAGCATGCCGTCAGGACTGGAGTGCAGCCCTTCCTGTTCTGGCCGGTGCCGAACGCATCATGGTGGTGGGACGCGGACTGGGTTTTGCCGTGGCGCTGGAAGCGGCGCTCAAGTTCAAGGAAACCTGTGCCATCCAGGCTGAGGCTTTCTCCGGTGCAGAAATCAAGCATGGCCCGATGGCCCTGATCGACGAAGGTTATCCGCTGCTGGTGTTTGCGCCACGTGGCCCGGAACAGCAAGGCCTGATCGATCTGGCAGCGGAAATGCGCGGTCGTGGCGCACGAGTATTGCTTGCCGCACCAGACACAGTAGCCACTCGCGACCTGACGCTGAGCGTGGCCGACGATGAGGCGCTGGACCCCTTGCTGGCCATCCAGAGTTTCTACCTGATGGCGGCGCAACTGTCCGAAGCACGTGGGCTCAATCCTGACACCCCGCGTCATTTGTCCAAGGTCACCCGTACGCATTGAGCGCTGCCCTGAATCCGGTCACCACCAGGTGGCCCATTGCCAAACCGTTACGGCTTGTCGCCGTGCAAGGTGCCATCCGGGCCGTCAGGCGGCCCGGCGGCACCGGCATGGACTGAGCCGCAGGAGTCCCGCCACCCCATCGGCCACTCCTGACATGACAGGAGGTGTCCGATGTTGTCCCGTCATCCCCGTGCAGGCCCGGCATCCATGGTGCCGCCCCCCATGTCTGCACATCGTCATTGGCCGATAACGGCCACCAGCCTGGTTTTTCCGCTTGTCCGATGGGCCCCATGCGCCCCAAAAGCCAGGCATGGTCACGACCACACCCTATCCTGCGCGGCCAGCCGTGTTGGCGACTGCAGCGCAGACAAGACGGAATGGCAACTGACCATTCCACATCCAAAGGAGGCATTGAGGTGAGTACACAAAACAGATTTGCAGGCATTCAGCAGCTGGGCCGGGCCCTGATGCTGCCGATTGCGGTATTGCCGGTCGCCGGTTTGCTGTTGCGGCTGGGGCAGCCGGACCTGCTCAACATCAAGGTGATGGCGCAGGCCGGAGATGCCATCTTCGGCAATCTGGCGCTGATTTTCGCCATTGGCGTGGCGGTGGGCTTTGCCCGCGACAACAATGGCGCGGCGGGCCTCGCCGGTGCCATCGGCTATATGGTGCTGACGGCGGTATTGAAGGTGATGCCGGATACCCTGCTGGCCTATGCGGTATTCAAGCCGCTGGTGCATCTGGATGCAGAGGGCAAACCGTTTGCCATCAATATGGGCGTGCTGGCCGGGATACTGTCCGGCCTGATTGCCGGGGTGCTGTACAACCGCTACAAGGACATCAAGCTGCCCACCTACCTGGCCTTCTTTGGCGGGCGTCGCTTTGTGCCGATTGCCACCGGCTTTGCCATGCTGCTGCTGGGTGTGGTGCTGGGCCTCGCTTGGCCGCCGGTGCAAAACGGTATTGATGCCGTCGGCAAATGGCTGATCGGCGTCGGCGAAATCGGGCTGTTCATTTATGGCGTGCTCAACCGCCTGCTCATCGTCACCGGGCTGCATCACATTCTCAATACCATGGTGTGGTTCCAGGTGGGCGATTACACCGATGCAGCAGGCAAGCTGGTGCATGGCGACCTGACCCGCTTCTTTGCCGGGGACAAAACCGCCGGCATGTTCATGAGCGGCTTTTTCCCGGTGATGATGTTCGGCCTGCCCGCTGCCTGCCTGGCGATGTACCGGGCGGCCAGGCCGGAGAACAAGGCCGCCGTGGGCGGGGTGTTGTTTTCCATGGCGCTGACTGCCTTCCTGACCGGCGTGACCGAGCCGGTCGAGTTTGCCTTCATGTTCCTGGCTCCCATGCTGTATGCCATCCATGCAGTACTCACCGGCATTGCCATGGCCCTGATGTATGCACTGGGTGTGCATCTGGGCTTTGGCTTCTCCGCCGGCCTGTTCGATTACCTGCTTAACTTCGGCATTGCCCAGAAGCCGCTGCTGTTGCTGCCGGTGGGCCTGCTGTACTTCGTCATCTATTACGGCCTGTTCAGTTTCTTCATCCGCAAGTTCAACTTGCAAACCATGGGCCGCGAAGCGGTTACACAGCTTACCGTGGTGGCCGTGGAGGGCTCTTCCCGCGCCCATGGTTTCATCCTGGCCCTGGGCGGGGCGGCCAATCTGAAGTCGGTGGATGCCTGCACCACGCGCTTGCGCTTGCAGGTGGCCGACAATGACAAGGTGGACGAGGCCGCACTCAAGGCATTGGGATCGCGCGGCCTGATCAAACCGGCGGCCGGCAGTGTGCAAGTGGTACTGGGGCCGGAAGCGGATCTGATTTCTGATGAAATCCGCACCGCCCTGCAACAGGCTGACAGCAACCCGGCAGCCCCTGTGGTAGTGGCTGGTCGTGTTTCAGGCGCACATCAGGCAGCCAGCACCAGCATGCAGCGTGAAGACTGGCTGCAAGCACTGGGCGGGCAGGCTAATGTGAAGCGTGTACAAGCGGTGGCTGGTGGCCGCCTGCGTATCGAGGTGACTGACAGCGCGCTGGTGGATATCGCCGCGTTGCAAGCCCTGGGTGCGCGGGGTGTTACCACCTTCTCCTCCAGCTTGCTGCATGTGCTGCTGGCGGAAGACCCTGCTCACTTTGCCAGTTTCCTTCAGGTATAAAACCTGCATTGCACTACATGGCGGTGAGCCTTGACTGGCAAGGATTTCACCGCTTTGTTGGTAACCCGCACACTACTTTTGTAGTCACTTGCTTACAGCGCAAAAGGAGCAGAAATTGAATGGCGCAGGGCACGAGATGACCTTGCACCATTATCAAATTAGGAGGATGCATCATGACGTTGAAAGTTGCCATTAATGGTTACGGTCGTATCGGCCGCATGGTGGTCCGCGCCTGGCAGGAGCGTTTTGCTGACCGCGATATCGAAATCGTGGCCATTAATGACCTGGGCAAGCCGGAACTGCACGAACACCTCACCCGTTTTGACAGCGTGCATGGCCCGTTTGGTGGCACCATCGCGCTGGAAGGCGATGCCCTGGTGGTGAACGGCAAGCCGATCAAGCTGCTCTCCATCCGCAACCCGGCAGAACTGCCGTGGAAAGAACTGGGCGTGGATGTGGTACTGGAATGTACCGGCATCTTCACCAAACGTGAAAAAGCTGCGCTGCACCTGGAAGCCGGTGCCAAGCGTGTGCTGATTTCCGCTCCGGCCAACGATGCCGACGCCACCGTGGTATTCGGCGTGAACGATGATGTGCTGACCAGCGCCATGACCGTGGTGTCCAATGCCTCTTGCACCACCAACTGCCTGGCCCCGCTGGTTGAGCCGCTGATCGATACCATCGGTATCGAACGTGGCCTGATGACCACCATCCATGCCTACACCAACGACCAGGTGCTGCTGGATACCGACCACTCCGACCTGCGTCGCGCCCGCTCCGCAGCTGTCTCCATGATTCCTACCAAGACCGGTGCCGCTGCAGCGGTGGGCCTGGTTCTGCCCAAGCTGCAAGGCAAGCTGGACGGCTTTGCCGTTCGTGTACCGGTCAGCAATGTATCGCTGGTGGACCTCACCTTCACTTCCAGCCGTGACACTACGGTGGCCGAAGTGAATGAACTGATCTCCACTGCTGCCAAGGGCAAGCTGGCCGGTGTACTGGCCGTCAACACCCTGCCGCTGGTATCGCGTGACTTCCTGCACCACCCGGCTTCCAGCGTGTTTGACTCCACGCTGACCCGCGTGATTGCCGGTCGTGAAGTCAAGGTACTGTCCTGGTACGACAACGAGTGGGGCTTTGCCAACCGCATGCTGGATACCTCGCTGGCCTGGGCTGCTGCCAAGTAATCTGGCAAAAGCGATTTAGCCAATCCGTTCTCCCGGGCAGCGTCAGAACTGCCGGGGAGAAGCCGGTGCAGTAAACCCGGTTGTCATTGGTCAGAAGGTGGCAGCCTGGGTGTTTCGTTCGTAGATGTGCTTCTATATGGTCTCTCCCAAGAGCTTGGCCGAAGAATCAATGATTCTTCGGCCATTTTTTTGCCCATGGCCGGGCATCTGCGCCCGCGAGAGTCACCTCCGCCATCCTGATGACAGGCTTGCCCCCACCGCGTCATGGCTGCGTCCGCTACCTGCCTTGCTCAGTCGTCCGCCAGTAGCTGTGGCATGCGTGGCGGAACCGGCATGTCGATGATGATGGAGGTTTTGGTGTCGCCAAACTGCATTAACTGGGCAATCAGCGTTTGCAGGCTGGGCATGGTATCGACCGCCACTTTCATCATCAGGCCGCTGGTGCCGGTGATGGATGCACACTCCAGTACCTGGGGCATGCTGCGGATGCGATCAATCACCACGTAATACTCCAGATGCTTCACTGTCAGTTCAATCATGCACAGGATGGGTAAGCCGACCTTGGCCGGGTCGATCTGCGCCCGGTAGCCGGTAATCACGCCCTGCCGCTCCAGTTTGTCCACCCGGTCGGCAATGGCGGGGGAGGACAGATTCACCCGTCGGGCCAGTTCGGCAAAGCTGATGCGGGCATTTTCGTGCAAGCTGCTCAGTATTTTTTTGTCGAATTTATCCAAGTTTGGATTCCAAGGTTTTTTGCTGCAAAAAAGCCATTTTACAAGGTTAAATCAGGAAATTTCCAATATTTCCACATTAAGAAATGGCTTCTTGCTCCGTACAATGCCTGCCTTATCGGAGCTGTTGCGGCACTGTCCCGCCGTGATGGTTCTTGTCTGGATTCGTTGCTGATGGGTACATGTCCCTGTACCTGTTTGAAACTGTCCTGGTGATCTCTTTGTCCCTGGTCTCAAGTCAGACAAACAAATTTTTGACGAAGGCCATTCCGGGTCTGCCATGCGGCAGGCCCGTTTTTTTTGTCGGTACGGCATGCTCTACGTGGCAAGATAGGGTGGTGGTGCACTGGATGACAGGATTTGCAGAAGTTTTGGCAACTATTTAAGAAATGTCATATTTCTGTAATCGCTGCTTTTTATCCTTGCCATCATCAAACCGGGACTGGACCGATACATGGCTGCCAATATTCTGCTTGTCGAAGACGAGCCTGCAATTCAGGAACTGATTGCGTTTAACCTCAACCAGGCTGGACATCACGTCTTGCGTGCCAGCACGGCCGAGGCTGCGTTGACCCTGGTGCGCAATGCACTGCCGGATCTGGTGCTGCTGGACTGGATGCTGCCGGGTGCGTCCGGGGTGGATATTGCCAAGCGCCTGCGTTCGGATGAGCGCACCAAGCATATCCCCATCATCATGCTCACTGCCCGTTCCGATGAGCAGGACAAGATTACCGGGCTGGAATCCGGCGCTGACGACTACATCACCAAGCCGTTCTCGCCGCGCGAATTGTTGGCCCGTATCAAGGCCGTGCTGCGCCGTCGTGCTCCGCAGATGACTGACGATGCGGTCGAGGTGCAAGGCTTGCGCCTGGACCCGATCACCCATCGCGTCAGCGGTAATGGTGACACCATCGACCTGGGTCCGACCGAATTCCGCCTGCTGCACTTTTTCATGACCCACCCGGAACGCGTGCATTCCCGTTCGCAACTGCTGGACCAGGTGTGGGGCGATCATGTATTTGTTGAAGAACGCACGGTAGACGTGCACATTCGCCGCTTGCGCAGTTCGCTGGAAAGCACGGGCCATGATGCCCTGATCCAGACCGTGCGCGGCACCGGCTACCGTTTCTCCACCCAGCAGTGAGGCTGACTTGCGCGAATTCTTGCAGCGTACCCTGGTCTGGCTGATTGTCATCCTCTTCATCGGCCTTGCCTTCTGGGCATTCTCCGGCCCGATCGAAGGCCTGATCGCTGCCGGTGTCGCCCTGCTGGCCTGGCTGGGTTTTCATCTGTACCACATCGCCTTGTTGCTGCGCTGGCTGGAGCAACCCACCGCCGAGCGGGTACCCGATGGCTTTGGTGCCTGGCATACCGTGTTCATGACGCTGTATCGCACCATGCGCAGCCAGATGCAAAGCAAGCGCAAGCTCACCAATGTGCTGGAACGCTTCATCAATGCCGGTGAAGCCATGCCGGATGGCGTGGTGGTGCTGGACGAGAATGATCGCATCGAGTGGATCAACCCGATGGCGATGGAACACCTGAACCTGGATCGCAAGCACGATGTGGGCAACCAGATTCTCAATCTCATCCGCCAGCCCAGTTTTCATGCCTACATGAAAAATGCCAGTTTCAGCCAGCCTCTGGTCTTGCAGCTGACCCAGCCGCGTGAACTGGTGATTTCGGTGCAACTGGTGCCGTTTGACTCCACCCGCAAACTGCTGCTCAGCCGCGACATCACCTCGCTGGAGCGGGTACAGACCGTGCATCGCGATTTTGTCGCCAATGTGTCTCACGAATTGCGCACTCCGCTGACTGTGGTCGGTGGCTTTCTGGAAACCCTGTCCGATATGGAAGAGGTCGACCAGGCCACCCTCAGCCACTTCCTGCCCATGATGATGGAGCAGTCAAGGCGCATGCAGAGCCTGGTGGAAGACCTGCTGACCCTGTCCCGGCTGGAAAACAGCCCCAAGGCGGTGATGGCGGAAAAAGTGAACATGCAGGACATGCTGGATACCCTGATGGTGGAGGCCGAAGGCCTGTCGCAGGGCCGCCATCATGTCCGGCTGGAAAAGGGCTGCAATCAATGGCTGTGGGGTAGCGCGCAGGAGCTGCATTCCGCCTTTGGCAATCTGGTATCCAATGCCGTGCGTTACACGCCTGAAGGCGGCGATATCGTGCTGTCGTGGAAGGCAGAAGGCGAACGGCTGTGTTTCTCGGTCAAGGACAGCGGTATCGGCATCCCGCGTGAGCACATTCCGCGCCTGACCGAACGCTTTTACCGGGTCGACCGTGGCCGCTCGCGCGGCAATGGCGGCACCGGACTGGGGCTGGCCATCGTCAAGCATGTGGTGGCACGGCATAACGCCCGGCTGGATATCCGCAGCGAGCCGGACAAGGGCAGTACCTTCAGTGTGATTTTCCAGCGCGAGCGCTCGGCCGAGCCGGAGGCACAGCCGGAAAACCAGGCCTGACCGGCAGGCTGCGTACTTGCACGCATGGTCAGTACCTGGTGAAGGCAGCATAATCAGCGGCTGAATGGAATCCGGGAGTGACCATGCTGCACCATGTCGTGTTGATCCGCTTTCTGCCTGCCGCTACGGCGGAGGACATTGCCCGCATCAGCCAGCAGTTTGCCGGTCTGGCCCGGCAGATTCCCGGCATCCTGACACTGGGAGGTGGCTCCGATGTCAGCCCGGAAGGTTTGCAACACGGCTTCACCCATGGCTGGCTGGTGCAGTTTGTCGATGCCGCCGCCCGTGATGCCTACCTGGTCCATCCGGCCCACCAGGCTTTCGTCTCCATGCTTAAACCGTTTGTTGATGACGTTTTAGTTTCTGATTTCCCGGCAAATTGACAGCATATCGCTGCAATATGGGCTTGGCCTGCCTGCACAGTCGCGCTAGGATGTTCTTCTTTATGCGCCAACTTTCCCGACCCCGGACCACAACATGAATCGTCTGCAATCCATCCGCCCGTTCGGCCAGCGCATCTGGCTGGACAATCTGTCCCGCGAGCTGCTGGCTTCGGGAGAACTGGCCCGTCTGCTGCAAGAAGACGGCATTGCCGGTGTGACTTCCAATCCGGCCATTTTCTACAAGGCCATCAGTACCGATGCCAGCTACCAGGCCGACCTGACCCGCTTGAAGGCCGAGCCGGGACTGGATGCCGAACAACGCTATGAAGCACTGGTGGTGCCTGACATCCAGGCCGCTTGCGATCTGCTGCAGGACCAATACCGCAGCAGTGCCGGCAACGACGGCTATGTCAGCCTGGAAGTGTCTCCGGCCCTGTCGCATGACGAAGCGGGCACGCTGGACGCGGCACGCCGCCTGTGGGCCGCCATCGACCGGCCCAATGCCATGATCAAGATTCCGGCTACCGCAGCGGGTATTCGCGCTTTCCAGACGCTGACCGCCGAGGGCATCAACGTCAACATCACCCTGCTGTTCAGCCTGCCGCAAGTGGAAGCCGTGTGGGATGCCTATATCGACGGCCTGAGTGCACGCCTGGCTGCGGGCAAGCCGGTGAGCGGCATCAAGGCGGTGGCCAGCTTCTTCCTGTCGCGGGTGGACAGCCTGCTGGACCCGCAACTGCCTGCCGCCTTGCAAGGCAAGGCGGCCATTGCGCTGTCCAAGGTGGCTTATGCCCGCTATCAGCAGCGTTTCCATGGCAGCGAGTTTGCCGCGCTGAAGGCCGCGGGTGCCTGGCCGCAATTCCTGCTGTGGGCTTCCACCGGTACCAAGAATGCGGCTTATTCCGACGTGTTGTACGTGGAAAGCCTGATTGGCGACGAAACGGTCAACACCGTTCCGGATGCCACCCTGGCCGCCTTCCGCGACCACGGCGTTGCTGCGCTGACCCTGCCACAGGATGCACAGCAGGCCCAGATCACCCTGCTGGACGTGGCTGAGGCCGATATCGACCTGGTGGCCGTGGGTGACAAGCTGCAACAGGACGGGCTCAAGCTGTTTGAAGATGCTTTTGCTGCCTTGTTGAAGCTGACTGCCTGAAGCTGATGTGTTGAAAGCAAAAAAAGGATGCCTCGTGGCATCCTTTCAGGCTGCTGATAGCGTGATCTGGTAGGTTTTTACTGGACCCGGCAAAGCCGGGCCTTCCAGTTAACTTATGGGCTCCGCAGCCTTCCCATTTATTCCCAATCCCCCCGCCCTTGCCCTGCAAGGGAGCCTCGCTTTCCTGCCGGAAAGCGAGAAGGAGTTTTGAAAGGATGCCCTATGGCATCCTTTTTTGGTTTATGACACCGGCTGTTGTTCAGCAGGCTTGCTGGCGGCGCTGGGCCATGCGCAAGCCTGCATTGCGCAGCTCGTCTGCGTTCAGCGTGGCGGCGGCAGTGGGAATCAGCCAGGACTCTTCGGAAGCTGCATGTTCCCGATATTGCCGAACGAATTCGGCCACCGCGTTTTCGCTGATGCTGTCCAGTTCGCCATTGCGCAGGGCGCGCAAGTCGTCGCGGATGGCATTCCAGCACGAGTGCAGATAGCCGTGCTCGGCTTCCAGTTGCTCGATGCGCGGGGCGGCCGTGGGGACGCGTTCCAGCAGGATGGGGAACAGCTCCTCCTCCTCGTCGATGTGGTGGGCCGGGCCGGCGACGTCAAAGTAACGGATCACACCATCGATGGTGTTTTTCACCGCCTCATTGACGCCATGTTCGGTGATATAGCCAGGCAGTTGGTCCAGTTGATCGCAAAAGCGGCGGATCTTGTCATGACAGGCCAGTAGCATGTCCAGCGGTTGTTCGAAACTGGCGCTGCTGGTGTTGCCAATATCATTCAGGGTAAGCATGGTGGGTGGCCTCAAGCTGGGAGAATGGTTCGAGTGTGCCGTGCTGCAATGCAAAAAACCATGATTCTGCTCAAATGCATCACACAGAATGGGCTACCGGCGTTCAGGCTGGCACAATGCCATATTGTGCGCCTGGCCTGCCGCTGACGGAAACATTCATGCAGGCCACGCCGCCATTGGCAATTCGAAAGGTGGAAATGGATATTCCCTTTGTCGTCAAGGATGTAACGCTGAGTGACCCGGCCTTGGCCGCGGAGGTATTGCGCATCCAGCTGCAAGCGCATCAGGTGGAGGCGCAGTGGCTGGATTATCCGGCCTTGCCCGTGCTGTGGCGGGATATCGACCAGGTCATGGTCTGCACCGACCGGGTGATCGGTGCATTCGAGGGCGAAACCTTGCGCGGCGTGCTGGTGGCAAGCAAGCGTCAGCAAGGCGGCTGGCATATCGAGCGCACCGTGGTGGATCCGGCCTGCTTTGCCTGCGGCTGGGGTTATCGCCTGCTCAATCATCTGCTGGCCGGTGCTGACGAAGTCAGCGTGGATACGGCTGAAGTCAATCAGGCTGCCATTGCCCTGTACCACAAGGCCGGTTTCGTCCTGCAACAACGCTGGACAGTGCCGGATGGCCTGGTGCTGTGGCGCATGTTGTACTGCGCCAACCGCTTGCAACCGGTGCTGCATCTTGAACCCAGCGGCTGGGTGCGTGAAGCCAGGCAGATTCCTTCGCCCAATTGTGATGCCCGCGAACATGGCCAGCCGGAGCTGCTGGTCATTCATAACATCAGCCTGCCGCCCTACCGTTATGGCAGTCAGGCCGTGGAGCAGTTGTTCACCAACAGCCTGAATCCGGACGAAGACCCGTTTTTCGCCAGCATTCACCAGCTGCGGGTATCGGCCCATTTCTTTATCCGGCGCAGTGGCCAGCTGGTGCAGTTTGTGCCGGTGCAGTCCCGGGCCTGGCATGCCGGGGTCTCCAGCTGGCAGGGCCGCGAGCGCTGTAATGATTTTTCCATCGGTGTCGAGATGGAAGGCTGCGATTTCGAACCCTTTGCCGATGCCCAGTACCAGATGTTGCTGGCGCTGATCGAGGAACTGCGACTACACCTGCCGTTACGGGCAATGACCGGGCATGAGGACATTGCTCCGGGGCGCAAGACGGATCCTGGCCCCTTCTTTGACTGGGCCCGTGTCCGTGCCCGGATTGACCTGCCGGCGTAGTGTTGCCACTACATAGTAAAATTTCATCCGTTTTGCATCATTTGGCCGCCTGCTTCGCAGCGGCCATTTTTGTTGCAAGTGGCCGCATCAAAACCTGATTGCAACCTGATTTTTGATATAAATACCTGATAAATAAAGAAAAAGCTGAATGCCGGATTGGATTTGTAAACGATTACATCGGGTGATTTTGCTTGGGCAAATAAAAAAGGCAGGCTAAAAAGCCTGCCTTTTGATGTAGTGACTTGACTACAGCTCGACCTGGGCACCTAGTTCCACCACACGGTTGGTGGGAATCTGGAAGAAGTCGGTTGCACGCAGTGCGTTCTTGCTCATCCACACGAACAGGCGTTCGCGCCAGCGTGCCATACCCGGCCGCTCGGTGGAAATGATGGTTTCGCGCGACAGGAAGAAGGACGTATCCATCAGTTCGAAGGCCAGGCCATCGCGCTCGCACAGCGACAGCACGTTCAGCACGCTCGGGTCTTCCTTGAAGCCGTAACGTGCCACCACACGCCAGAACGAGGGCGACAGCTGCACCACTTCCAGACGCGAATCCTCATTGATGTAAGGCACGTCCTCGGTGCGGATCGTCATCAGCACGATGCGCTCGTGCAGCACCTTGTTGTGCTTGAGGTTATGCAGCAGGGCATGCGGCACGCCGTGCAGGGTGCTGGTGAGGAACACCGCCGTGCCCTGTACGCGGGTGGGCGGGAAAGCTTCCAGGTTTTCGATGAAGCTGTCCAGCGGCAGTGCCTGTTCGCGCAGACGGTCGAACAGCAGCTTGCGACCCTGCTTCCAGGTGGTCATCAGCATGAAGATGATCATGCCCAATACCAGTGGCAGCCAGCCGCCGGAGAACAGCTTGAGCAGGTTGGCACTGAAGAAGGCGGTATCGATGATGCCGAAGAAGATGGTAATGCCCAGTGCCAGCGGCAGCGGCCAGCGCCAGTTGACACGGGCCACCACGAAAAACAGCAAGGTGGTGATCAGCATGGTGCCGGTGACGGCAATGCCGTAAGCCGAGGCCAGATTATCCGAGCTCTTGAAAATCACCACCACCACCAGCACCGCTACCAGTAAGGCCCAGTTGACGAAGGGCAGGTAGATCTGGCCGATTTCCTTTTCCGAGGTATGGGAAATCTCCATGCGCGGGCTGTAGCCCAGCTGGATGGCCTGGCGGGTAAGCGAATAGGCACCGGAAATCACGGCCTGCGAGGCAATCACCGTGGCCAGGGTGGCCAGGATGATCAAAGGCAGCAGTGCCCATTGCGGTGCCAGCAGGAAGAAGGGGTTCTTGATGGTTTCGGGCTTGAGCATCAGCAATGCGCCCTGGCCAAAGTAATTGAGTACCAGTGCGGGCAATACCAGGCCGTACCAGGCACGACGGATCGGCGTTTTGCCGAAGTGCCCCATGTCTGCATACAGGGCTTCGGCACCGGTCAGCGCCAGCACGACCGAACCCAGTGTCAGGTAGGCCCCAACGCCATGGTGGGCGACAAAATTGTAGGCATACCACGGATTGACGGCGGCCAGGATGCCGGGTGCCTGGACGATCTGCAGGATGCCCAGCAGGCCGAGGATGGAGAACCAGGCCAGCATCACCGGACCAAACAGCATGCCCACGCTGGCCGTGCCAAAGCGTTGCAGGGCAAACAGGCCAACCAGCACGGTAATGGCGATGGGCATGACGTAAGGTTGCATGCTGGGGCTGAGTACCTCCAGCCCTTCTGCCGCCGACAGTACCGACATGGCCGGGGTAATGATGGCATCGCCATAAAACAGTGAGGCACCGAATAGCCCCAGCAATACCACCTTCCAGCGTGCCGCATGGGTGACATAATGCCGTGCCAGCGCCATCAGCGCCATGATGCCGCCTTCGCCGTGGTTGTCGGCGCGCAGCACGAACACCACGTACTTGATGGAAACCACGAAGATCAGGGACCAGAAGATCAGCGACAGGATGCCGAAAATATTGTCAGGCGTAGTGGCAATGCCATGCCCGGTAAAACATTCGCGCAAGGTATACAGCGGGCTGGTACCAATATCCCCGTACACCACGCCCAGCGCAGCCAGCGTCAGGCCGGTCATGGCCTGTTTATTGTGAGCCTGCATGATTTGTGTGTGACTTCTATTGTGGGTTGAGCATGCAACTGCCATTCCTTCCCGTCTTGTTGCGCTGCGGAATTCGGTATGGCCTGTGAGCGCGAAGGTTACTACTGAGTCAGGACAGCGCCAAGCTAATGCTGCAATGCCCGCTGCTTTCCCTGTGGGCTTGTCGGCGGAAAGCCACAATGTCGTCACGATTGATCCGGACAGCTACGCTGTGGGCTTGCTCTGTCAGGATGCTTTCCCGTCAGCGGTGCAAAACGCTACAATCAATCCTATTTAGCCGAATACCAAGGACGCATCATGCGCGCATCGCAGTTTTTCATTTCCACCCTGAAAGAAGCCCCCGCCGACGCCGACATCACCAGCCAGAAGCTGATGATTCGTGCCGGCTTCATCCGCAAGGTTGCTGCCGGTATCTATTCCTGGATGCCGATGGGCCTGCGCGTGGTGCGCAAGGTGGAAAACATCGTGCGCGAAGAAATGAACCGTGCCGGTGCCATCGAAGTCTCGCTGCCGGTAGTGCAGCCGGCCGGCCTGTGGCAGGAGTCGGGCCGCTGGGACACCATGGGCGAGGAAATGCTGCGCTTCAAGGACCGTCACGAACGTGACTTTGCCCTGCAGCCGACTGCCGAAGAAGTGATTACCGACATTGCCCGCAGCGAACTGCGCAGCTATCGCGCCTTGCCGAAAAACTTCTACCAGATCCAGACCAAGTTCCGCGACGAGCGCCGCCCGCGCTTTGGCGTGATGCGTGGCCGCGAGTTCACCATGAAGGACGCCTACTCCTTCGACCGCAGCGCCGAAGCCGCCGGTGTGAGCTACGACAATATGTATGCCGCCTACGGCCGCATTTTTGATCGTCTGGGCCTGACTTACCGTGCAGTGGCTGCCGATACCGGCGCCATTGGTGGGGACCGCTCGCATGAATTCCAGGTGATTGCCGATACCGGCGAAGATGCCATCATCTACTGCCCGGATTCCGACTACGCCGCCAATATCGAACTGGCCGAGGCCGTGGCACCGGCCGGTGAGCGCCCGGCCGCCAGCGCTGCGCTGACCAAGGTACATACCCCCAAGGTAAAAACCATTGCCGAGCTGGTGGATTTCCTGTCCATCGACATCAAGAGCACCGTCAAGGCGCTGGTGGTGGAAGGCAGCGAAGGCGAAGCCGTGCTGATGCTGGTACGTGGCGATCACGAACTGAACGAAGTGAAGGCCGAAAAAGTGGCGGGTATCAAGAAGCCGCTGACCATGGCCTCGCCGGCCATCATCCGTGAGGCGTTTGGTGCCAATCCGGGTTCGCTGGGCCCGGTCGGCTTCAAGGGCCGCATCATTGCCGACCGCACGGTGGCCAAGATGGCCGACTTTGTCATCGGTGCCAACGAAGACGACCAGCATTACACCGGTGCCAACTTCGGTCGAGACTGTGCCGAGCCGGAAGTGGCCGACATCCGCAATGTGGTGGCTGGCGACCCCAGCCCGGACGGCAAGGGTTTGCTGGCCATTCAGCGCGGCATCGAAGTGGGCCATGTGTTCTACCTGGGCACCAAATACTCCGCCGCCATGAACGCCACCTTCCTGGATGAAGACGGCAAACCGAAACCGTTCGAGATGGGCTGCTACGGCATCGGTGTTACCCGTATCCTGGGTGCCGCCATCGAACAGAATCACGACGACAAGGGCATGATCTGGCCGGACAATATCGCCCCGTTCGCCGTGGTCATCTGCCCGGTTGGCTACGATCGTTCCGCCGAAGTGAAGGCCGCTGCCGACAGCCTGTATGCCAGCCTGCTGGCCAAGGGTGTGGACGTGATTCTGGATGACCGTGGCGAACGCCCGGGCGCCATGTTTGCCGACTGGGAGCTGATTGGCGCGCCGCATCGCGTCACCATCGGCGATCGTGGCCTGAAGGAAGGCAAGGTCGAGTACCAGCAGCGTCGTGATGCTGCGGCAACGCCCGTCGCTGCAGATGCTATTCTGGAACATCTGCTCGCCAAACTGTCCTGATGAAAATCCTCCTGCCGCTGCTTGCCCTGTCCACCATGCTGGCCTATTCGCCAGCACGGGCGGGTGCGCAGCGCGAGGAGGCACTGGCTGCCAATGTGGCATCGGCAATGAGCCGTACCATTGCCGATGTCAACGCACCACGGCTGGTGTTTGATACCCCGCAGGAAGGCCAGGCCTGGCTGGCCGAGATGTCGCGCCGCCTGCAAAAGCGTATTCCGGACAGCTGGATGCGCGAACACCTGCTCACTGCCATTCAATACGAGGCCACCCGCGCCGGGCTGGACCCGCAAATGGTGCTGGGCCTGATCCAGGTGGAAAGCGGTTTCAACAAATACGCCATTTCCCCTGCCGGTGCCCGTGGCCTGATGCAGGTGATGCCCTTCTGGGTAAGGCAAATCGGCAACCCGCAGCACAATCTGTTCGAACTCACGCTCAACTTGCGCTATGGCTGCACCATCCTGCGCCATTATCTGGACATGGAGCGTGGCAATCTCTATCGCGCACTGGGCCGTTACAACGGCAGCCTGGGTCGGCCGGAATATCCCAATCTGGTGATTGGTGCCTGGAAAAAACAATGGTCCTGGACTGCGCCAGTACCAGTCAAAGTGGCTGGTAGTAACCTGCCTTTAGGTCAGTAGACTTTGCACGCAAATAGCGTGCATTTTTCTTTCCTCTTCGCTTGAGGATCTTGCATGTTTTCCCTTCCCCGCACGGCAACCGCTCCGTTTTGTCCCGCTGAAGTACAAGGCAGCATCCGTATTGATGCCCGCGCGCCCTGGTGGCAGCGGCTGCGCCGTTTTGCCGGCCCTGGTTTGCTGGTGGCGGTGGGGTATATGGACCCGGGCAACTGGGCGACCGATATCGAAGCCGGTTCTCGCTTTGGCTATGGCCTGTTGTGGATTGTGGTGCTGTCCAGCCTGGTGGCGATGGTATTGCAACTGATGGCCGCCCGGCTTGGCCTGGTCACCGGGCAGGATCTGGCCCAGGCCAGCAGCGCCTATTACGGGCCCACCGGCAGGGTGGTGCAGTGGCTGAGCGCAGAAGTGTCGATTATTGCCTGCGATGTGGCCGAGGTACTGGGCTGCGCCCTGGCATTCAAATTGTTGTTTGGTATCCCGCTGGCCTGGGGGGTGGTGCTGACGGCATTTGATACCGTCATCGTGCTGGGCATGAAGGGCAAGGGTTTCCGGCAGATCGAGGCCGTGGTGCTGGGGCTGATTGCCACCATCGCACTGTGTTTTGCCATCCAGGTGTTCATGGTGGGGCCGGATTGGCCGGCAGTAGCACGTGGCTTGTTGCCTTCCAATCCGGGAGGTGATTTGCACCAGGCCGTGGTATTGGGCCTGGGCATTGTCGGTGCCACCATCATGCCGCACAACCTGTACCTGCACTCCTCGGTGGTGCAAACCCGCAAGGTGGAAAGCGGCAAACACAGCCTGCGCGATACGCTGGCGCTGTGCCGGGTGGACACGGTGGTGTCGCTGCTGCTGGCCATGCTGGTGAACGGGGCCATTCTGGTGCTGGCGGGCAGCGCCTTCCATGCGGTGGGCCAGCCGGTGGTGGACGATATCGAACAGGCTTACCGCTTGATTACCCCGCTGGCTGGCGGTGCGGCGGCCTTGCTGTTTGGCCTGGCCTTGCTGGCGTCCGGGCAAAGCTCCACGCTGACCGGCACGGTGGCCGGACAGGTGATCATGGACGGTTTCCTGCATATCCGCATTCCATGTTATCAACGCCGGTTGATTACCCGTGGCCTGGCCTTGCTGCCCGCCTTGTTAGGTGTATTGCTGCTGGGTGAGGGGGCGGTGGGACGCATGCTGGTGTGGAGCCAGGTGGTACTCAGCCTGCAATTGCCACTGGCGATGTGGCCCTTGCTGCGTTTGACCTCCAGCCGGCAGCACATGGGTGCGTTTGCCTTGTCTCCGCTGATGCAACTGGTGGGCTGGTTGTTGTTCACATTGATCTGCGGCGCCAATCTGCTACTGATCATTGGCCTGTAAGCAATAAAAAAGCCGCCATACGGCGGCTCTTTTATTGAGTGGGCGTGGTGTTCAGTCTTCCTGCGTTTGCAGCAGTTTCTTCAACAGGCCTGCTAGCTGTACTTTTTCGGCCTCATCCAGGTTTTCCATCAGTTCGGCCTCGGCCGCCAGATGGTTGACCACGGCCTCTTCGATCACGGCAAAGCCCTTGGCGCTCAAGGTGACAATCACGCCGCGGCGGTCTTCCGGGTCGGGCGAGCGGGTGACCAGGCCGGCTTCTTCCAGGCGGTTGATACGGTTGGTCAGCGCGCCGGAGGAAATCAGCACCATGCCTTGCAGCTGATTGGGCGACAGCTGGTAGGGCTCGCCACGGCGGCGCAAGGCGGCCAGCACGTCAAATTCACCGACATTCAGGTTGTAGCGGGCCAGATCCTGCAGGACACGGCGGGTAATGAAATACTCCATCCGCACGATGCGGCCAATCACGTGGGTGGACGAAGCGTCCAGCTCGGGGCGTACTTCATTCCAGAGGGCGACGATGCGGTCGATCTGATCAGGCTGTTGATGCATTCTGCGATATTCCAGGTAAGGGAGGGGCGTGGCTTTCCGTTCCGGGCGCAAAGCGTATCATGAGTTGTCGGTGAAGTATCTTTTCTTGAAGATATTTGCGGGCGATTGAATGGCCTGCTGCAGGGGCTGCCCGGCTGTCATGTCAGGCCAGGCGGGCCATTCGCCCGTTCAGCCTGATCGGGTGTCCATCAACAGCCTGTGGGCAAACTTGCCACAGGCCGGTGACTCAGGCCGCTTGCTTGCCTTTGCCCGGGTGCGGCGCCTTGGGCAAGGTGATCTGGCGGGTGCGGGCCAGCCTGTCGTGCAGGAACAGGCGTTCCTTGTCGTAAAAGGCTGCCAGGTAGGGCAGGGCACACCAGGCCAGTGAAATCAGCAGGGCCTCGCGGCCATGGCCCAGATTGCGCGACCAAGCCAGGTAGGAGATGGCCGGCATGCCGACAAACAGCAACAGGGCGATGACATAACGGAAACCGGCCTGACGCCAGTCAATCAGTTGATTGTCGTCCTGGCGTACCAGCTTGAGGCGCCACGCCTTCATGGCAACGGTCTGGCCGGACTTGACCCAGCTGCTGCCGAAATAACCAAACAGACTGCCGGCCAGAGCCAGCTGGGTCAGCAGGTCCAGCAGCAGCGAGCGGCCCAGCCAAGCCTGCAGGCCGGTCATCACGGCAGAAACGGTAAGCAACAGGGCGGCAATCAGCAGCAGCTCGTAAAACTGGCTGCACAGTCGGCGGCCAAAACTGGCATCGGGAAACAATGAAGGCATGAAATGGAAGCGAGTAGGGGGTTAACCGGAAGCTTGTGGTCTGGATGCGGCCTGTTTCAGCCGTTGGATGGCTTTTTCCCGCTCGGCCAGTGACAGGCCTTGCAGGGTTTTCCAGTTGTTGCGGATTTGCTGGCGTTGTTCCAGCGTCAGGTCCGACCAGATCTTCAGCTTGCTTTGCAGCCGCAGTTTACCGGCAGCATCCAGACTGCGGTACTCCGGCACGATGGCCAGCAGGTTTTTCTTTTTTTCCGGTGCGTAACGGTCCCATTCGCTGGCCAGCGGTGCCATCACGGTTTGTTGTTCGCTATCCAGCTGGTCCCAGCGCGGGTTATTCAGCGGACTGGCGCTCACCGGCATGGCCAGCAGGCTGCCCAGCAAGACAATTGGCAGGACATGGCGTGGCTTAGTCATGGAGATTGCCTGTGAAGTGCGGGTCCATGAACGCTTCCAGCGGCAGTTCGTGCGACAGGATGGCGGCATCAACGGCTTCTTCTTCCATCAGCAAGCCTTCAGCCAGCCATACGCCGGTGCTGGCTACCATGGCAAAGCCCAGGGCCAGCGCACTGCGGCGAAGTGCCTGGGTATGGCGCAGCACCCACAAGCCAAGTTGTTCTCCCAGCGATGGTGGCTGGGCAATGCGCTGGTCAAAGCGCGCCATTGCCTGTTCACGCGCCTGTTGCAGGCCCTGTCTGATCTTGGGGTCCACGTCCTGCGCGGGATGATTCAGGATGCGGTTGACGGAGCGGGTCAGCTTTTCTTCCCCGCCAAGTGGGTGGTTCGAAGGTTTCATAACACCACTCCTTTTTGCTGCAGGATGGCGGCCAGGGTATGCGTGGCGCGCGAACAATGGGTTTTGACGCTGCCTTCCGAACAGCCCATTACCCTGGCCGTCTCGGCAACATCCAGTCCTTCCCAGTAACGCAGCAGAAAGGCCTCGCGTTGACGGGTGGGCAGCAGTTGCACCGCGCCGTCAATCAGCTGGGCCACTTCCTTGCGGGCATACCATTTTTCCGGATTGCTGCTGGCCTCATCCGCGGCGATGTTGAGCGTTTCCAGCGGGTCGGCGGTTTCGTCTTCCTCACGCACCGGCAGCAGGGACGACAGCAAGGTGCCAAAGAAATTCCTGACCTTGGCCCGGCGGAAATGGTCGCGAATGGTGTTTTGCAGGATGCGCTGGAAGATCAGCGGCAATTCGGCCGCCGGTGCGTGGGCGTAGCGGTCTGCCAGTTTCATCATGGCGTCCTGCACGATATCCAGCGCATTTTCGTCGTTGCGAACGGCGTAAAAGGCTTGCTTGAAGGCGCGGCGTTCCACCGACAGCAGAAAGTCGGCCATTTCCTTGCGGCTTGCCATGTGAGAAGGGGATTCAGGTTGATGCCAGCCGAAGATAGTAGCAGAGCCGGGCAGGCAAGACCACCCCGGGGATTTCCCTGTTTTTACCGTGGCTTAGCGCGTTTTTGCACCTGCACAAAAGCCTTGACCATTATTTGAGGGATACGCTAAGGTCTTTCATCACAACGGGATGAAACACAAGTCAATTGCCAAGATTGACTGCAAGACAAGACAAAGAGGCACAAGATGCAGATATCGGGCGCGGAAATCCTGGTCCGTTGCCTGCAGGAAGAAGGGGTCGAATTTCTGTTCGGCTACCCCGGCGGCGCAGTTCTGGAAATTTATGATGCCATCTTCCGGCAGGACAAATTCAAGCACGTTCTGGTACGTCATGAGCAGGCTGCCGTGCACGCGGCTGATGCGTACTCGCGTTCCAGCGACAAGGTGGGCGTTGCACTGGTGACCTCCGGTCCGGGTGCCACCAATGCCGTTACCGGCATTGCCACGGCCTATATGGACTCCATTCCGATGGTGGTGATTTCCGGTCAGGTGGCCACTCCGGCCATTGGTCTGGACGCCTTCCAGGAAGTGGACATGGTGGGCATTACCCGTCCGTGCGTGAAGCACAACTTCCTGGTCAAGGACATCAACGACCTGGCAGCCACCATCAAGAAAGCCTTTTACATTGCCAAGAGTGGCCGTCCCGGCCCCGTGGTAGTGGATATTCCCAAGGATGTCACCCAGCAAAGTGCCGAATTCCACTACCCGGAAAACGTGCACATCCGTTCCTATGTGCCTGCCACCCGCGGCCATCCGGGACAGATCAAGAAGGCCATCAACCTTCTGCTGGAAGCCAAGCGTCCGTACATTTATGTCGGTGGCGGTGCCGTACAGGGCAATGCCGCGGCCGAAGTCACCGAGCTGGTGAAATCGCTGGGCCTGCCGTGTACCAACACCCTGATGGGCCTGGGTGCCTATCCGGGTTCCGATCCGCAATTCCTCGGCATGCTGGGCATGCACGGTACTTACGAAGCCAATATGGCGATGCAGTACTGTGACGTGCTGATTGCCATCGGTGCGCGCTTTGACGACCGCGTGATCAGTGTGCCCTCGCACTTCCTGTCGCAGCCGAAGAAGATCATCCACATCGATGTGGACCCGTCTTCCATTTCCAAGCGCGTGAAGGTGGACGTACCCATCGTGGGCGACGTCAAGCACGTGCTGCGTGAAATGCTGGACATCCTGCGTCAGTCCGGCCAGAAACCGGATGCAGGCCATCTGGCTGGCTGGTGGAAGCAGATCGAAGAATGGCGTGGCCACAACTGTCTGCTGTACACCCCGTCCACCGAGCTGATCAAGCCGCAATACGTGGTCGAAAAGCTGTACGAGATCACCGGCGGCAAGGCCATCATCGCCTCTGATGTGGGACAACATCAGATGTGGGCAGCGCAGTATTACAAGTTCGACAATCCAAAGCAGTGGCTCAATTCCGGCGGCTTGGGTACCATGGGCTTCGGTTTGCCGGCAGCCATGGGCGCGCAACTGGCCAATCCGGATGCAACCGTCGCCTGTATCACCGGCGAAGGCTCCATCCAGATGAACATCCAGGAGCTGTCCACCTGCAAGCAATACCATACCCCGGTCAAGGTGGTGGCGCTGAACAACCGCTACCTGGGCATGGTGCGCCAGTGGCAGGAATTCTTCTACGGAACCCGGTACTCCGAGTCCTACATGGACGCGTTGCCGGACTTCGTGAAGGTAGCCGAGGCCTATGGCCACGTTGGCTTCAAGATTGAAAACCCGTCCGATGTAGAACCGGTGTTGCGCGAGGCGTTTGGCCCTGCGTTGAAGGAGCGCCTGGTATTCCTCGACTTCCGTACTGATCAGTCCGAGAACGTGTTCCCGATGATCCAGAACGGCAAGGGCCTGGACCAGATGGACTTGCCGCCGCACATGCGCGATGTCCAGCAGCTTCCTTTCGAGAACAACCGTGACTACGGCAATATGTGCTGAGGCGGACGGTATGAGACATATTCTTTCGATCTTGCTGGAAAACGAAGCGGGCGCATTGTCCCGCGTGGTGGGCCTGTTTTCGGCCCGGGCTTACAACATTGACTCTCTGACGGTGTCGACAACCGAGGACGCGACACTGTCACGGATGACGATCGTCACGCATGGTTCTGACGAAGTCATCGAGCAGATCACCAAGCAGCTCAACAAGCTGATCGAGGTGGTCAAGGTGATAGACCTCAATGAATCCGAGCACATCGAACGCGAGATGATGCTGATCAAGGTGCGCGCTACCGGCAAGGACCGGGAAGAAATGAAGCGCATGGCGGATATTTTCCGCGGTCGCATCATCGATGTTACGGAAAAGACATACACCATCGAGCTGACTGGTACGAGCGACAAGCTGGGGGCCTTTATCGAGGCCATTGACCGCGCAGTGATCCTGGAAACGGTCCGTACTGGCGCATCCGGCATTGGCCGTGGTGAACGGGTTCTGAAAATCTGATATATCTATACATCTGGCGGCGGGCCACAGCAGGTGGCCGCCCGGATAACAAGGGACGAAGCAAATGAAAGTGTATTACGACAAGGACGCGGATCTTTCCATCATCAAGGGTAAAAAAGTAGCCATCATCGGTTACGGCTCGCAAGGCCATGCCCACGCCCAGAACCTGAAAGAGTCTGGCGTTGATGTGATTGTTGGTCTGCGCAAGGACGGTGCGTCCTGGAAAAAGGCCGAAGCCGCTGGTCACAAGGTCAAGGAAGTGGCCGAAGCAGTGAAGAAGGCTGATGTCGTGATGATTCTGCTGCCGGACGAATCGCAGCCGGACGTATACCGCAACGAAATCGCCCCGAACATCAAGAAGGGCGCTGCCCTGGCATTCGCCCACGGCTTCAACGTGCATTACAACCAGATCGTTCCGCGTGAAGACCTGGACGTGATCATGGTAGCCCCGAAAGGCCCGGGCCACACCGTGCGTTCCGAGTACGTGAAGGGTGGCGGCGTGCCGACCCTGATCGCCGTTTACCAGGACAAGTCCGGCAAGGCCCGTGACGTGGCCCTGTCCTATGCTGCTGCCAACGGCGGCACCAAGGGTGGCGTGATCGAAACCAACTTCCGCGAAGAAACCGAAACCGACCTGTTCGGTGAACAGGCTGTGCTGTGTGGCGGCGCGGTTGAACTGGTGAAAGCCGGTTTCGAAACCCTGACCGAAGCCGGTTACGCTCCGGAAATGGCTTACTTCGAATGCCTGCACGAACTGAAGCTGATCGTCGACCTGATGTACGAAGGCGGCATCGCCAACATGAACTACTCCATCTCCAATAACGCGGAGTATGGCGAGTACGTGACCGGCCCGGAAGTGGTGACCTCCGCCACCAAGGAAGCGATGAAGAAAGCCCTGTATCGCATCCAGTCCGGCGAATACGCCAAGATGTTCATCCTGGAAGGCAAGACCAACTATCCGAGCATGACTGCCCGTCGTCGCCTGACCGCCGATCACCCGATCGAGAAGGTTGGTGCCGAACTGCGCGCCATGATGCCCTGGATCTCCAAGAACAAACTGGTCGACCAGTCCAAGAACTGATTTCGAGGTCGGTCAGTGTGCAAAGCCGGGGCAACCCGGCTTTTTTCATTGTCACGGCCCTGCCGGGTATGGGTTCTGGCCCGGTTTTGCTGCTGGCAGCGGCTTGGATTAAACTAGACGGTTCTGCGCCACGGCGCCCGATTTATCCAGATCGTCGACGCATTGACCATCGGCTTGTATTCCTGCCGGTTCAGCGCCGTATCGACTGTTTCGCTTACGGATAACTTCATGATGCATGACCCCGTTCCGGGCAAGCCATCCCTGCGCCGTCAGGGTATTTACCTGTTGCCCAACTCCTTTACCCTGGCCGCACTGTTTGCCGGTTTCTACGCCATCGTGCAGGCGATGAACCAGAACTTCCAGATTGCCGCTGTCGCCATTTTTGTCGCCATGATCCTGGACGGGATGGACGGCCGCGTTGCCCGTCTGACGCACAGTCAGAGTGCCTTTGGTGCCGAGTTCGACAGCCTGTCGGACATGGTGAGCTTTGGTGTGGCACCGGCACTGGTGGCCTATGAATGGCTGCTCAAGGACATGGGCAAGCTGGGCTGGATGGTGGCTTTCATCCATTGCGCCGGCGCTGCGCTGCGACTGGCCCGTTTCAACACCATGATAGGCAGCACTGACAAACGCTGGTTTACCGGCCTGCCCAGCCCGGCTGCAGCGGCGCTGGTGGCTGGCCTGGTGTGGATCTGCCATGCCTATGACTACACTGGCCTGCCGGGTTTGAAGTGGATTCTGCTGGGTTTTACCGCCTTTTCCGGCATTACCATGGTGACCAATGTGAAGTTCTGGAGTTTCAAGGAAATCCACCTGCGCCGTCGCGTACCGTTTGTGATGCTGCTGGCGCTGGTGGTGGCTTTGCTGCTGCTGATGTCCGAGCCGCCGCTGGTGCTGTTCGGCTTCTTTGTCTGCTATGCGCTGTCCGGCTATGTGATGGCGGCCTGGCGCTGGTGCAAGCCGAAGCCCGTGATGCTTTGAAGCTGCTGTTGGCTGTACAGATCACCCCGTTGGCGCTTGGCGCAACGGGGTTTTTTATTGCCCGGTGTGATGTAGGTATTGGACAGAATTGTCCAATTTTTGTCTGAATTGTTCTGATGGATCAATCTGGACACTGACGGCTTTTGGTGTCTGCGACAGCTATTTTTTATGAGTTATTGGACTTAATGTCTAATATTTGCATATTTGACACAGGAATTTTGATTTTCCAGCCCATGTTGCACTGCGTGTTTGACGAAATATTGTCCAATCGATACATTGGTTAAAACTTTGCTGCAGGAGCACAACATGCAATTGGACATTGAACGACTGATCGAAGACCTGGGTGGCCCCGGTGCGGTGGCTGAAGGCCTGAGTCAGCTGTTTCCCGATGAGCCGGTCAGCCGTGCAGCAATCTACAAATGGAGAGAACGTGGCAGCCTGCCGCTGTCACAGTTGAACAAACTGGCACAACTAGCCGCCAGCCAGGGCAAGAGATTCGATTTCAACGATTACCTGAACGCCGCCGGGACAGCAGCACAGGGACAAGGGAGAGCATTCGACATGGGCGACCGTCTTTACATTTTTGATACCACCTTGCGTGATGGCGAGCAGTCGCCGGGCGCTTCCATGACCAAGGAAGAAAAGATCCGTATCGCCCGTCAGCTGGAACGTCTGGGTGTGGATGTGATCGAGGCCGGTTTTGCCGCTGCCAGCCCGGGTGATGCCGACGCCATCCGCGCCATTGCCGAGGTGATCAAGGATTCCACCGTCTGTAGCCTGGCCCGCGCCAACGAGCGCGATGTGCGTGCCGCCGGTGAAGCCATCAAGCCTGCTGCGCGTGGTCGCATCCACACTTTCATTGCCACCAGCCCCATCCACATGGAAAAGAAGCTGCGCATGAGCCCGGATGAAGTGGTGGCTGCAGCGGTAAAGGCAGTACAGATTGCGCGTGAATATACCGACGATGTCGAATTTTCCGCCGAAGACGCCTTGCGTTCGGACATCGACTTCCTCGCCCGCATCTTTGGCGAAGTGATCAAGGCCGGTGCCACCACGCTGAACGTGCCGGATACCGTGGGCTACGCCGTGCCGCGTGCCACCGAGGCCTTCTTCCGCGAGCTGATCAGCAAGACGCCGGGTGGCGACAAGGTGATCTGGTCCGCCCATTGCCACAACGACCTGGGCATGGCGGTGGCCAACAGCCTGGCGGCAGTTCTGGGCGGTGCCCGTCAGGTGGAATGCACCATCAACGGTCTGGGCGAACGTGCCGGTAATGCCGCGCTGGAAGAAATCGTCATGGCCGTGCGTACCCGCAAGGATATCTTTGCCGTGGAAACCCGTGTCGATGCCACCCAGATCGTGCCGGCGTCCAAGCTGGTGTCCACCGTTACCGGCTATCCGGTGCAACCGAACAAGGCCATTGTCGGTGCCAACGCCTTTGCCCATGAATCCGGCATCCATCAGGATGGCGTGCTCAAGCATCGCGAAACCTACGAAATCATGTCCGCCGAAAGCGTGGGCTGGAGTGCCAATCGCCTGACGCTGGGCAAATTGTCCGGGCGCAATGCCTTCAAGACCAAGCTGACCGATCTTGGCATCGTGCTGGACAGCGAAGAGGCACTGAACGCCGCTTTCGCCCGCTTCAAGGACCTGGCCGACCGCAAGCGCGAAATTTTCGACGAAGACCTGCACGCGCTGGTGTCCGACGAAATGGTGTCCACCCTGCAGGAGGACTACAAGTTCGTGTCGCTGAAGATCAACACCGAAACCGGTGAAGCCCCGCAAGCTGCCATCGTGTTTGTCGAACACGGCGTGGAAAAACGTTGCGAATCCAGCGGCTCCGGCCCGGTGGATGCCGCCTTCAAGGCCATCGAAAGCACGGTCAACAGCGCTGCCGAACTGGAACTGTACTCGGTAAACGCCATCACCAAGGGCACCGAATCGCAGGGCGAAGTCACCGTGCGTCTGGCCAAGGACGGCCGTGTGGTGAATGGCCAGGGTGCTGATACCGACGTGATTGTGGCCAGTGCCAAGGCTTATCTGTCCGCACTGAACAAGCTGAGCAACCGTCAGGAGCGTGTGAAGGCACAAGGCGACGTTTAAGAATCCGATTTTGTTTTCAGCCGGGCTAACTGCCACAGCCCGGGACTGGTCTGACGGATTTTCCCCATCCCGTTCCCGTCAGGCCGGACCCGCCCGGTGGCAGCCATCCGGCAACAGGTTTCAGTTCACCCTTTGATTGAAACCACAGGCTCACAAGGCCGCTTCCCATTCAGCCCCGGCTCACAAGGCCAGTGCGGCAGACAGCCGACCCAGGAGGTCGGCGTTGTCGCGCTGGCGGGCTGACACCCGTCTTACTCTCCCGGCTGTCCCGCGTTATCATCGCGCCTGCTTCATTCATGCAAGGCACCCACATCATGTCCCAGGGATTTTTCATTACCGGCACCGATACCGAAATCGGCAAAACCCATTCCGCCGTCGCGCTGATCCGTCATTGGCAGGCGCAGGGCCAGCGGGTGGTGGCGATGAAGCCGGTGGCTTCCGGTTGCGAGATTCTGCCCGACGGCAGCTGGCAGAATGACGACGTGACCCGGCTGGTGGCGGCAACCGGACAGCAGGATCTGGACCTGATGAACCCCTACCGCTTTTTGCCGCCGGTATCACCGCATATCGCCGCGCGCGAAGCTGGGGTGGAAATTTCACTGGAGCGTATTGTCAGCCACTACCGGCAACTGGCGGGGCAGGCGGATACCGTGCTGGTGGAAGCCGCCGGTGGCTGGCTAGCCCCATTGGCCGATGGGGTGTACATGGAAGACATGGCACGGGCGCTGCAACTGCCGGTGATTCTGGTGGTGGGCATGCGGCTGGGCTGCATCAACCATGCCTTGCTCACGGTAAGGGCGATTGAGGCTTCCGGCCTGACGCTGGCCGGCTGGGTGGCCAACCGGGTAGTGCCGCAACAGCTGGCCTATGCCGACAATCTGGCTACCCTCAAGGCAGCCATCAACGTACCGCTGCTGCTGGAACTTCCCTATGAAGGTGCGCCGGTCAATGGCTGACCGGGCTGGTCAGCAGCGTGCTGCTCAAATCCTGGAACAGCATGCTGTCATCCGGCCCCAGCTTGTCCTGTAACAGGCTGACATCCCGTCCCAGATTGCGAAGTCGCCAGGCAACTTCCTGGCAGACCAGCATGATTTCCAGTTGCAGGTCGTCTTCCTGCGCCAGTGGGTGGCCGCCCTGCATGCCGGTGCTGAACAGCGAACGCTGAATGCCATCAAACTGGCCCAGGCAGCGCTGCAGTACCGCGGCACCGCTGCTGCCCAGTTTTTCTTCCTGCAAATTCAGCAGCAAATGCGTGATTTCGCCGATGTGCTTGAGCAAGTCATGCAGCATGGCCGTGGCATTGCCTGCTTTGTCCCCCACCGGCGTGGCCTGCTGTTGCCGTAGCAGACGGCTGAGCAAGGACACCGACGGGCGATGAAATTCCCCCGGGATGATGCGTAGCGCGATATCCAGCCGCTGGTGGGCATGGGTTTGATGCAGCAGCATCTGGGTGGCCATGTCCGCCACGGCAATGATCTGGCCGGCCACACCCAATTGTTTTTCCTTCTCCCGGCGCGGGTAGCCACTGCCATCCAGCCGCTCGTGGTGCTGCAAGATGGCCAGGGCGATGGCTTCCAGCTGCGCATGCTGGCCCAGCTGCAACATCTGGCGATAGCCGATCAAGGGATGCGTCAGGCGCACCCGCCATTGGCTGTCGTCGGTGGTTTTGCTCTGGCGAGGTGTCTGATAAAGCTCCCCGATGTCATGAAACAGGGCGGCCAGCGCAATTTGCTCCAGCAGGGCGCTGGATTGACCTGTACGCATTGCTAGTCCCAGGCTGATCAGGCAGCACAGCAGGCTGTGCCCCAGTTGCTGTTTTTCTTCCAGCATGGCCAGCAGCACCAGCAGCGCGTGATTGAGCGGCAAGTCTTCCAGTACGGCAAGGCAGGCATGGCGATGTGCCGGCTTTTCCAGCAGTGTCTGTAACAGCCAGTGTTGTTCCAGTAGCTGGCGAAAGCGCTCGTGCAACACGTGATGGGCAGCGAACTGCGGCAAGGCCAGGCTGGCTTCCAGCGGAGTGCGCAACGGGTGCTGCGGCAGGGCTTGAACGTGTTTTTCCTGCAAGGTCATGCCGCTGCGCAGCAGGATGCTGCCGTCCTGTGCTGCCAGGGTGTGTTCCACCACAATCGGCTGACGGGCCATCAAGCCGGTCAGGGAGGCAAGAAAATGCGGGTTGGCGCTGAACTGATCACGACTGGCATTGGGCATGATGGATGTCTGCGATGTGGGCTGACAGGTTTTAGCAGTAAATGATGCGGACTAATCATCATTATTTGCCATCGTAACCCAATTACAAGTTCATGCATTTTGAATTTACATCACTGCCGCAGTGCGACATGAAAGATTCTTGTTTTTATTTTCATCTGACCTAGCATTGCAAACAGCTGTTGAATTTTGTTGTCAGTGTTTGAACAGGCCGCCAGCCATCCTGCGGCCGGAAAAGGGGGACGCATGTCCTGCCTTCGCCTCTGCGGCATCAGCGCCATATGGTTTGCCCTCCACAGCACCGCCGTGCAAGGGGAAACTGCGGCTTTCAATCTGCAGCCCCCCGCCACTTCTCTGGCCAGACTGGAATACGACCTGCACAGCATGCTGCTGTGGGTGACCGGGCTTATCTTCCTGCTGGTGTCGGGCGTGATGCTGTTTGCCATCGTGCGACACCGCAAATCACGCGCTTACCGCGCCAGAACCTTTCACGAAAACACCACGGTGGAAATCATCTGGACAGTGATTCCACTGCTGATCCTGCTGGCCATTGCCTGGCCGGCCACCCGTGCCGTGCTCAGCCAGAAAAGCACGCATGGCGAGGACATGACCATCCGCATCACCGGCTATCAGTGGAAATGGCGTTACGACTATCTGGATGACAATTTCGGTTTTGTCAGCCATTTGTCCACCCCGCGCACCGCCACTGCGGCCGGTGCTGCACGGCCGGAACATTATCTGCTGGAGGTGGACGAGCCATTGGTGCTGCCTACCGGGCGCAAGGTAAGGCTGCTGCTGACTGCCAACGATGTCATCCATTCCTGGTGGGTGCCGCAGCTGGGGGTGAAGCAGGATGCGATTCCCGGCTTTCTGCGTGATGCCTGGTTCATGGTGGACAAGCCCGGCATTTATCGCGGGCAGTGTTCCGAGCTGTGCGGCAAGGACCACGGTTTCATGCCCATCGTGGTGGATGCGCGCAGCCCGGAGGACTATGCACGCTGGCGCGATGCCAGACTGAAACAGGCGGCGGCTGCGGCGGATGACCCGGCCAGGGTATGGACGCTGGCGGCGCTGCGCCAGCGGGGCGAAACGGTGTACGGCCAGAACTGCCTGCCCTGTCATCAGGCCAGCGGCAAGGGCATTCCCGGTAATTTCCCGGCGCTGGACGGCTCGCCGGTAGTCAATGGCGACAAGGCCGCGCATCTGCACATCGTGTTTTATGGCAGCCAGCGCAATCCGGCCATGCAGGCCTGGGGCAAGCAGTTGTCGGATACCGATATCGCTGCCGTCATTACTTACGAGCGCAATGCCTGGGGCAATCATAGCGGGCAGGTGATACAGCCTGCGGAAATCCACGCGCTGCGCGGCAGTAGCGGTTAGGAGGCGGTCATGGCTCTGGCAGGCAATACGGCGCATGGCATGGTATCGGCACACAAGCCGCAAGGGCTGGCACGCTGGCTGTTTGCCACCAATCACAAGGACATCGGCTCCATGTACCTGTGGTTTGCCTTCTGCATGTTTCTGGTGGGCGGTGCGCTGGCGCTGTGCATCCGTGCCGAGCTGTTCAGTCCCGGCCTGCAATTCTTCCAGCCGGAGCTGTTCAACCAGCTGACTACCCTGCACGGGCTGATCATGGTGTTCGGCGCCATCATGCCGGCCTTCACCGGGCTGGCCAACTGGATGCTGCCCTTGATGATAGGCGCGCCGGACATGGCCTTTGCCCGCATGAACAACTGGAGCTTCTGGCTGCTGCCCCCGGCCATGACCCTGCTGCTGCTGTCCTTCATCGTGCCAGGCGGCGCGGCGGCGGCGGGCTGGACGCTCTATGCGCCGCTGTCGGTACAGCTGGGCATGGGCATGGATCTCACCATTTTTGCCATTCACATCCTGGGCATCAGCTCCATCATGGGGGCCATCAACATTGTGGTCACCATCATCAATCTGCGTGCGCCGGGCATGCGCATGATGAACATGCCGATGTTTGCCTGGGCCAGCCTGATTACCGCTTATCTCATCATCGCGGTGATGCCGGTGCTGGCCGGTGCCGTCACCATGGTGCTGACCGACCGTCACTTCGGCAGCCACTTCTTCAATGCTGCCGGCGGGGGCGACCCCATCCTGTACCAGCACGTGTTCTGGTTTTTCGGTCATCCGGAGGTGTACATCATGGCCTTGCCGGCCTTTGGCATTGTCAGCCAGGTGATTCCCACCTTCGCGCGCAAGCCCTTGTTTGGTTACAGCTCCATGGTCTATGCCACCAGCTCCATCGGCGTGCTGTCCTTCATGGTGTGGGCGCACCACATGTTTGTCACCGGCATGCCCGCCACGGCACAGCTGTTCTTCATGTACGCCACCATGCTGATTGCCGTGCCTACCGGCGTGAAGGTGTTCAACTGGATTGCCACCATGTGGCAAGGGAGCATGAGTTTTGAAACGCCGATGCTGTTTGCCATCGGCTTCATCCTGTTGTTCACCATCGGCGGCCTGTCCGGGGTGACGCTGAGTGTGGCGGCGGTGGATGTCCAGCTGCATGGCAGCTATTACGTGGTGGCGCATTTTCACTATGTGCTGGTGGCCGGGGCGCTGTTCAGCCTGTTTTCCGCCGTGTATTACTGGTTTCCCAAGATGACCGGGCGCATGTATGTGGAGCGTCTGGGCCAGCTGCATTTCTGGTGGTCCTTGCTGTGGTTCAACGTCACCTTCTTTCCCATGCACTTTCTCGGTCTGGCCGGCATGCCGCGCCGCATTCCGGATTACGCGCTGCAATTTACCGATTTCAACCGCATTGCCAGTATTGGCGCCTTCATGTTTGGCCTGGGCCAGCTGATTTTCCTGGTCAATATCCTGTACTCGCTGCGCCATGGCAAAGCCGCGCCGCAACAGCCATGGGAAGGGGCCAACACCCTGGAATGGCAAATACCCACGCCCGCGCCTTACCACAGCTTCAACCCTCCGCCACAGCTGGAAACCGCTGAAAACGGCGTGGTGCTGAGCATGCGGGAAGGCGGGCAGGGCTAGCGGGAGCCGGGCATGGACAGGGTGCGGATGGCCAATACGGTATTGCTGCGCAAGCTGCTGCTGGCGGTGCTGCTGATGTTCGGCTTTGCCTGGTTGCTGGTGCCCTTGTACCGGGTGCTGTGCGAGGTGAGCGGCCTGAACCGCGTGGTGGCTGCCGATGTCTTGCCGGAAGCCAGCACCAGCCAGCCGCCAGTCCGCCCGGTGACCCTGCAGCTGGACACCATGGTGCAGCCCGGCCTGCCCTGGCAGGTGCGGCCGCTGCAATCCCGGTTGCAAGTGCAAACCGGCCAGCTCGTCCAGTTGCAGTACGAAATGCGCAATAACAGCGGCCAAAGCGTGGTGGGGCAGGCTATTCCGCGCTATCTGCCAGCCGAAGCGGCGGCTTATGTGAAGAAGCTGGAATGTTTCTGTTTTCGCCAGCAAGCCTTCCGGCCGGGCGAGGTAAGGCGTTTCCCAGTGGTGTTGCTGATCGACCGGGAACTGCCCGCCGCCATCGACAGCATCACGCTGGCCTACAGCGTGTTTGATGTACCGGGGCAGGGGCGTACGCCATGAGTGGCTGGCGCGGCGTGCTGGCCGTGTTGTCGGCTTTTTGCGGTATCCGCCCGCGCAAGGCGGTACAGCAGGACAGCCAGTTGCGACCGTGGCAGCTGATCATCACCGCACTGTTGCTGGTACTGATGCTGATTGGCTTGCTGCTGGCGCTGGCGCGCTGGATAGGTGCTTGAGGAGAGGGCAATGGAGCATCCCGAACAACCGCTGGCCGGGCCGTATTTCGTGCCGGCCCCGTCGCGCTGGCCGGCGCTGGGCGCGCTGGCATTGTTTTGTCTCGGGCTGGGTGCTGCGCTGGCTGTCAATGCCATGGCGTGGGGTGGCGGGCTGTTGCTGCTCGGCGCGCTATGCCTGTTGCGGATGCTGGTCGGCTGGTTTGGTGACGTGATAGGCGAAAACCAGCAAGGCTGTTACCAGCAGCAGGAGGACCTGTCGTTCCGCTGGGGCATGGGCTGGTTCATTTTTTCCGAAGTCATGCTGTTTGCCGCGTGTTTTGGCGTGCTGTTCTGGCTGCGGCTGGTGGCGCTGCCCACGCTGGGCGGCCTGGATTACAAATGGCTGTACCCGGATTTTTCCCCCAGCTGGCCTTTGCAGACCGCACCGCAGGCCACGCAAGCTTACCGGGCGATGGAGGCCTGGGGCTTGCCCGCGTTCAATACCCTGATTCTGCTGACATCGGGTGCCACGCTGACCTGGGCGCACTGGGGCCTGCTGCAAGGGAGGCGTCGGCAGTTACAAGCCGGTTTGCTTTGTACTTTCAGCCTGGGTGGCTTGTTCCTGTTGTTGCAGGCCTTCGAATACCACCACGCCTGGACGGCCTGGCGGCTTACCTTGTCGGCCGGGGCCTACGGCATGACCTTCTATCTGCTCACCGGCCTGCATGGCCTGCATGTGCTGCTGGGCAGCCTGATCTTGCTGGTGGTATGGCGGCGGGTACGACGTGGACATTTTGACCACCAGCACCATTTCGCCTTCGAAGCGGCGGCCTGGTACTGGCATTTTGTCGATGTGGTGTGGCTGTTGCTGTTTGTGCTGGTGTATTGCCTATGAGCCGGACTCAACCCGCCTGCTGCGGCCGCCACCAGCCGAACAGCGCGCCCAGCAGCAACAGCATGAACAGGCCGATGGACAGGCCGACCCGCAAGGTCAGCGAGCGGATCAGCCGTTGCGACCCCGATTCCGCCTTCAGCAGGCCGGACAGCCCCCAGAACAGCGCCAGCACGATACAAGCCAGCAAGAACACGAAGATGATTTTCATGGCGGAATCCCCCGGTACTGCCCGGACAGCGAATACATGTATTCAGTCTAGTGGCAAAAATCGCGGTCGTGGGTTTCTGTTGTTATGCGTGTTGTTACCTTTTGTACTGGCGCTGTGGCAATGGCAGCGCGGCATGGACAAATTGGCGCTGGAACAGGCACTGGCCACGCGGCAGGCAGCGCCGCCGGCCCGCATCCTGCCGTCGACCGGGATGGCAGATCTGGCGCGCTACCGGTTGCAGGGCGTCCGTGCCGCCGGGCTGCCCATCCTGCTGGCCAACAGTCTCTTGGAGGGCATGCCGGGCCAGCGTGTGCTGCAGCCCATCAGGCTGGCCGATGGCAGCCTGATTCTGGCTGATCTTGGCTGGCGTGCAGTTAACAGCCCCTTGCCGGATCTGACCTTGCCGGCGCAGTTGCCCGGCCAGTGGTGGCCCTGGCATGGGCGCTGGACCTTGCCGGCTGCCCGGCTGGGTACGGCAGGTGAAGTCGATGCGGTGGACATGGCTGGCCTGATGCGGCGCTATCCGGGCCACTGGCATGCCGGTGTCTTCATCGCCCAGCCGTCCTTGTCCGGCCTGCAGCCATGGCCGTTACTGCCACCGCTATCTGCCCAGCGCCATTTCGCCTATGCCGTGCAGTGGCTGTTGCTGGGGCTTTGCCTGCTGTGGCGCTGGCGGCGGAGTGGGGCATGACAGCGCGTCGCGTCCTGTTGCTGATGCTGCTGTTATGTCTGCTGCCACCGCTGGCCGCATGGTTCAGTTATCACTGGTGGCAGCCTGAGGCAGGCAAAAGCTATGGCCGCTTGCTGCCCTTGCAAGCCTTGGCAATTGCCGGGCATGCCGCCTGGCCGCAGGGAAGGTGGGTACTGGTGACGCAGCAGGGTGCCCGTGCTTGTGAACAGGCTTGCCAGCAGCGTTTGCATGCCATGCGGCAGATTCATCTGGCGCTGGGCGAGGCGGCACCGCGCTTGCGCCGGGTGGTGTTGTATCAGCCACCGGCCAGTCCGGCACAGGGTAATGGTCTGTTGGCTCTGCCCGGAGACATAGCCGGCGCGCAGGAGCCCGGCTTTTACCTGATCGACCCGCAAGGACGGCAACTGCTGTTTTATGCCGACACACTCAGCCCGCCCGCCATCATCCGCGAGCTGACCATGCTGTTGCGGGTGAATAACGGACTGGGGTGAGCCTGGCCCGGCAGCATCTTGCCGACGGCAGGACAATAAGGAGACTGCAATGCGAAAGCTGCTCTGGCTGGCGGTGGTGCTGGCCTGCATCCTGTTGCCGCTGGGTGCTTATGTCCGCTTGTCGCAGGCGGGGCTGGGCTGCCCGGATTGGCCCGGCTGCTTTGGCCAGCTATCGCCGGCACAGGCGGCGCAGGACATTGCCCATGCCATGCGCTTGCAGGCGGACGGCCCGGTGAGCACGGACAAGGCTTGGAAGGAAATGGCGCATCGCTATCTGGCCGGCGGGCTGGGCCTGTTGCTGCTGGCGTATTGCTGGCAGGCCTGGCGCACCCGTCAGCAGCTGTTTGCGGCCAGCGGACTGTTGGTCTTGCTGCTGTTGCAGGCCATGCTGGGCATGTTGACCGTGACCCTGCAATTGCGCCCGCTGATTGTCGCCAGCCATCTGTTGCTGGGCATGTGCCTGTTTGCCTTGCTGTGCAGCACGGCCAGTGCGCGTTACTGGCCGTCACAGGCGGTGGCACCGTCTCACTGGCGGCTGGTGGCCTTGCTGCTGCTGGTGCTGGCCGGGCAGATAGCCCTCGGCGGCTGGATGGCGGCCAATCAGGCCGCGCTGGCCTGCCAGGGGTTTCCACGCTGCAACGGTGAATGGTGGCCCGCCATGCAGTTGTCGGCAGCCTGGCCGGGCTGGCAGGGTGCGGGTCCGGACGGTGCGGCGCTGCCCCTGGCTGCGCTGGTGGCGGTGCACTGGTTGCATCGCGTGGGCGCTGCGTTGTTGTCTGGCCTGCTGCTGCTGACGCTATGGCGCTTGTGGTCTTACCCGTCCTTGCGTCGTCAGCTGTGTCTGCTCGGTTTGCTGGCTGGTTTGCAACTATTGCTGGGCATGGCCAATGTCCTGTTGCAACGCCCGCTGCCCATTGCGCTGGCCCATCATGTGCTGGCGATGTTGCTGCTGGCTACGGGGTGGACCTTGCTGTGCCGCCTGCACGCCCGCGCCGCGCGGCACGTGTCTGCCATGGTGCAACAGGCAGGCCGTCGGCCATCCGCCTGGCTGGGGAAGTGCATTGGTCCGCATCCGCACTGAATGGCGCTGGCATGCAGCAGCAGCCAGCGGTGGCATTGCTGTGGCGAGTTTCTTGCTGTACCGGTGCATCGCCAGTATCCTGACAGGCTGTTACATGGCCGGGCCTGCCGCCCTGCCGACTCAATTCCATCTGTCTGCTAGTGGTTACCTGATGCGTTTTCTGTTGCGATTTTTCATGCTTGCCAGCCTGTTGCTGGCCATGGCGGCCTGCGCTCCCAAGGCGGAAGTGAAGCTGGACCTCAAGGGTACCGACATGAGTGGCACCCAGCTGGGTGGCGACTTCAGTCTGACCGATCATCAAGGCAAGCCGCGCAAGCTGTCCGACTATGCCGGCAAGGTGGTTGCCTTGTTCTTTGGCTATACCCATTGCCCCGATGTCTGCCCCACCACCATGCTGGAATACGCAACGGTGATGAAGAAGCTGGGCGCGGATGCCGACAAGGTGCAGGTGCTGTTTGTCACGGTTGACCCGGAGCGTGATACCGGTGCGGTGCTGGCGGGCTATGTGCCGCATTTTGACCCGCGCTTTGTCGGCCTGAGCGGCACGCCGGCGCAGATCGACGCCGTCAAGTCGGCTTACAAGGTAGTGGCGCAAAAGGTGGCCGGAGCCGATGGCTCTTATACCGTGGATCACAGCGCCGGCTCCTATCTGTTCGACAAGAGCGGCAAATTGCGTGTTTATGAGGCCTACGGAACGCCGGCAGACAGCCTGACCCATGATATTCGTCAGCTGTTACGCTAGAATTCAGCCAATGATTCAACTTTAAATCGCGGAAAGAAGCATCCATCGTGAGCCAAGACAATACCGCCGGCATGCCGCATGGCGACCACGCCCAACCCGATCTGTCCAGGTACACACTGGCCACGCCGGTTGAGGTGGTCCACCATCTGGCGTCCATTGCCAAGTCGGGTCATATGGTCACGGTGTTTTCCAACAAGGGCAAAACCTTCATCCTCACCCGCTTTCTGGAGGTAGACGCCAAGCGTGGCGTGCTGCTGCTGGACTGGGGCGCGGACCCGGTCACCAACGATCAGCTGCTGGCCAGCGAGCGCAATGTCTTTGTCTGCTCGCCCGAGGGGGTGAAAACCCAGTTTGTCACCACGGCTGCCCGCAAGGTGATGCTCGATAGCGGCCCGGCCTTCGAGGTGGACCTGCCGGAGCAGGTCATCAAATTGCAGCGCCGCGAATTTTTCCGCATCCAGACGCCGGTGAGCAATCCGGTCAGCTGCCATATTGCCGATTACCCCAACCGCCCACTCGACCTGGTGCTGTTCGACATCAGCCTGGGGGGATGCAGCCTGTGGTTGCCGGCGGCGCAAACGCCGGGTTTCGAGCTGGGGCAGCAATATCTGGATTGCAGTTTTGAACTGAGGCCGATTGGCAGCCTGCGGGCTGGCATCGAAGTGCGACACCACCTGACCACCCGTTTGCGTAACGGCAACGACGCAGTCCGTGTCGGCTGTGCTTTCCTGAAAATGACTCCGTCGTCGGAAACGCTGGTGCAGCGTTATGTCGGCCATCTGGAACGCGAACGCCGCGCGCTGGTTGGCTGATGGTCATCCCATTTTTCATTTCCATTGTCTGTTTATCATCATGACCCTGACCATTGCCCTGTCCAAGGGGCGCATCTTTGAAGAAACCCTGCCCCTGCTGGCCGCTGCCGGCATTGTTCCGGCGGAAGATCCGGAATCCTCGCGCAAGCTCATCATCGGCACCAATCATGCCGATGTACGGCTGGTGATTGTAAGAGCGTCGGACGTCCCCACCTATGTCCAGTACGGCGCAGCCGATCTGGGCATTGCCGGTCGCGACGTGCTGATCGAACACGGCGGCGACGGCCTGTATCAGCCGCTGGACCTGAACATTGCCAAGTGCAAGATGATGGTGGCGGTGGAAAACGGCTTTGACTACCAGAATGCCGTGCGCCAGGGCGCACGCCTGAAAGTGGCCACCAAGTATCCGAAAATCGCCCGTGAACACTTTGCCGCCAAGGGTGTGCATGTGGACATCATCAAGCTGTACGGCTCGATGGAACTGGCTCCGCTGGTAGGGCTGGCCGACGCCATCGTCGATCTGGTATCCACTGGCGGTACGCTGCGCGCCAACAATCTGGTGGCGGTGGAACACATCATCGACATCAGCTCGCGCATGGTGGTGAACCAGGCCGCGCTCAAGCTCAAATACGACCGCATCCAGCCGGTGCTGGATGCCTTTGCCTCTGCCGTGCCGGCATAAGGCAGAAACGGAATCCCATGCTGAAACTGTCTTCGACCCAAGCTGATTTCCAGCAGCAACTGCAAGCACTGCTGGCCTTTGAAACCGCGCAGGACCCGGCAGTGGACAGCGCCGTGGCGGCCATCTGTGATGATGTCAAGGCACGCGGTGATGCAGCGGTACTGGAATACACCAACCGCTTCGACCGCATGCAGGCCGCTTCCATGGCCGAGCTCACCCTGTCGCGTGAGCAGCTGGAAGCTGCCTGGCAGCGTCTGCCCGCCGAAGTGCAACAGGCCCTGAGCGCCGCTGCCGAACGCGTACGCCGCTACCACGAGAAACAGCTGGCCCATTCCTGGAGCTACGAGGACGAAGACGGCACCCTGCTGGGCCAGCAAGTCACCGCACTGGACCGCGTGGGCATTTACGTGCCCGGTGGCAAGGCGGCGTATCCCAGCTCGGTACTGATGAACGCGATGCCGGCCAAGGTGGCCGGTGTGGGCGAAATCATCATGGTGGTGCCTACCCCGCAAGGCGAGCGCAACGACCTGGTGCTGGCTGCTGCCTTCATCGCCGGTGTGGACAAGGTATTCACCTGTGGCGGTGCCCAGGCCGTGGCCGCGCTGGCCTATGGCACGGAAACCATCCCGCAGGTGGACAAGATTACCGGGCCGGGTAATGCCTATGTGGCCGCTGCCAAACGCCGCGTGTTCGGCGTGGTGGGCATCGACATGGTGGCCGGTCCGTCCGAAATCCTGGTGATCTGCGATGGCAACACCCCGGCCGACTGGATTGCCATGGACCTGTTCAGCCAGGCCGAGCACGACGAAATCGCCCAGGCCATCCTGCTGTGCCCGTCGGCGGAATACATTGCCGAAGTGGAAGCCAGCATTGCAAAGCTGCTGCCCACCATGCCGCGCCGCGCCATCATCGAAGCCAGCCTGGGCAACCGTGGCGCGCTGATCCAGGTGCGCGACCTGGCCGAAGCCTGCGAGATTGCCAATTACATCGCGCCGGAACATCTGGAGCTGTCGGTGGCTGACCCGGACGCCAGCCTGCCGCTGCTGCGTCATGCCGGTGCCATCTTCATGGGCCGTTTCACCTCGGAAAGCCTGGGCGACTACTGTGCAGGCCCCAACCACGTGCTGCCCACCAGCCGCACCGCACGCTTTGCCAGCCCGCTGGGCGTGTACGACTTCCAGAAACGCTCCAGCCTGATTCGCGTGTCTGCCGCCGGCGCGCAGAAACTGGGCAAGATCGCCAGCGTGCTGGCGCATGGCGAAGGCCTCACCGCTCACGCCCGTGCTGCCGAGCTGCGGCTGGAATCCTGAGAAAATCCTTCAGCTGAAGACAGGGCCGGCTCGATACCGGCCCTGTTTTTTCGTGCGCTGAAAATGTCGTCAAATGTCGGTTTCCCGTGCCATCATTCGGGCTGGCCACGGCGCGCAACTAGCCCAAAACAGCCGAACACGGTAGGATAGCCAGCCTGTGCGTTGTTCCGGCAGCGCCCCTTGCATACCTGAAACAGCTACACCTGAAACAGCCGGTCGCTTGTGATGACAACTGATCCGGCTCCATCATCATGACATTGACTGCCAAGCAACTGGTCCGTCCGGAAATTGCCGGAATCAAGGCCTACCACGTGGCTGATGCCAGCGGCCTCATCAAGCTGGACGCCATGGAAAACCCCTACGCGCTGCCATCTGCACTGCGCGCCGAACTGGGGCAATGCCTGGCCGACGTCGCCATCAACCGTTATCCCGATCCGCATGGCGGCGGGCTGAAGGACGAACTGAAGGCAGCGTTTGACATACCGGCAGCCGCCAGTGTGCTGCTGGGTAATGGTTCGGACGAAATCATCACCCTGATCGCCCAGGCACTGGCGCGCCCCGGCGCGGTGATGCTGGCGCTGGAGCCGTCTTTCGTCATGTACCGCATGAATGCGCTGTTCTCCGGCCTGCAGTATGTCGGGGTGCCGCTCAATGCCGATTTCAGCCTGGATCTGCCGGCCCTGCTGGCGGCCATTGCCACCCATCAGCCGGCGATGGTGTTCCTGTCCTATCCCAATAATCCCACCGGCCCGCAGTTTGGCCGCGAGCAGGTACTGGCCGTGCTGGATGCCGCACCGGGACTGGTGGTAGTGGATGAGGCCTACCAGGCCTTTGCCAGCGACAGCCTGATGGATCTGGCCGGTAGCCGCCCCAATCTGCTGGTGATGCGCACCCTGTCCAAGCTGGGCCTGGCCGGTTTGCGCCTGGGCTATGCCGCAGGCTGTGCCGAATGGATAGACGAGCTGGACAAGGTACGCCCGCCGTACAACATCAATGTGCTGACCCAGGCGGCCGCCCGCTTTGCGCTGCGCCATCTGGCGGTGTTCATGCAGCAGGCACAGACCCTGCGCGACGAACGCCAGCGCCTGTTGCAGGCCTTGCGTCAGTACAGCGCGTTGACTGCATTTGATTCACAGGCCAATTTTGTCACCATCCGCGTGCCGGATGCCGCAGAACTGTTTGCCTTCCTGAAGAAAAATGGCATCCTGATCAAGAACTTGCATGGCAGCCACCCGCTGCTCGACAACTGTCTGCGCCTCACCGTGGGCAGTCCGGATGAAAACACGGCCGTGCTTGCTGCACTGGCCGGCTACTTTGCCTGAAATCATGAGAACAGCCTCCGTTACCCGCAATACCCTGGAAACCCAGATCACCGTCACCCTGAACCTGGATGGTACTGGCCGCAGCCATTTCGATACCGGCGTGCCCTTTCTCGACCACATGATGGACCAGATTGCCCGCCACGGCCTGATCGACCTGGACATCGTGGCCAAGGGCGATTTGCACATTGATGCCCACCACACGGTGGAAGACATTGGCATCACGCTGGGCCAGGCCTTTGCCAAGGCCATTGGCGACAAGAAGGGCATCCGCCGTTACGGCCATGCCTACGTGCCGCTGGACGAAGCGCTCAGCCGCGTGGTGATCGACCTCTCCGGCCGTCCCGGTCTGGTGTACAACGTGGAATACACCCGTGCCAGCATCGGCCAGTTCGATGTCGACCTGTTCTCCGAGTTTTTCCATGGCTTCGTCAACCACAGCATGGTGACCCTGCATATCGACAATCTGCGCGGGGTAAACAGCCACCATCAGGCCGAAACCATTTTCAAGGCCTTTGGCCGCGCGCTGCGCATGGCCTGTGAAGTGGACGAACGCATGGGCGGTGCCACGCCGTCCACCAAGGGCACGCTGACGGCCTGAGCCGCAGCCCACCTTCATCCGAACAGTTAGGGGCATGATGAAAGTCGCAGTAATCGACTATGGCATGGGCAATCTGCACTCGGTGCTCAAGTCCATCCAGGCAGTCAACGACCAGGGCGCGGACATTTTCCTCAGCCGCGACCCGGAAGCCATCGTCAAGGCAGACAAGGTAGTGTTTCCCGGCCAGGGTGCCATGCCGGACTGCATGCGCGAGCTCAATAGCTACGGCCTAGCCGAGGCAGTACGTGAAACCACGCAAACCAAGCCGTTTTTTGGCATTTGCGTGGGTGCACAGTTGCTTTTCCAGCACAGTGAAGAAGGCGATACGCCCGGACTTGGCCTGTTTCCGGGCAATGTGGTCCGTTTTTCGGCTAACCTGACGGACGCCGCTGGCGAGCGCCTCAAGGTGCCGCACATGGGCTGGAACCGTGTTTACCAGACAACATCCCATCCGCTGTTTGCCGGGATAGAAGATGGCGAGCGTTTCTATTTTGTCCACAGCTACCATTTCGCCCCGGCCGATGCAGCGCTGACGCTGGCGGAAAGTGAGTACCCGGACAGATTTTCCTGTATCGTCGGGCGTGGCAATATCTTTGCGACGCAGTTTCATACCGAAAAGAGCCACCGTGCCGGTCTTCAGATGATGAAGAACTTCCTGGCATGGGATGGCAGTGTTTAACTTACGTTGATCTAGCACCATGCTGCTTATACCCGCTATCGACCTCAAAGATGGTCAATGCGTACGCCTGAAACAGGGCGTCATGGACGATGCCACCGTCTTTTCCGATGACCCGGTCCAGGTGGCCGCTCACTGGCGAGACCAGGGCGCACGACGCCTGCATCTGGTGGACCTGAACGGTGCCTTTGCCGGCAAACCCAAGAACCTGAATGTCATCCGCTCCATCCTGCAGGAAGTGGGCGACGACATGCCGGTGCAACTGGGTGGCGGCATCCGCGACCTGGACACCATCGAAAAATACCTCGACATGGGCCTGTCCTACGTCATCATCGGTACTGCCGCGGTGAAAACCCCCGGCTTCCTGCATGATGCCTGCGATGCCTTCCCCGGTCAGGTGATTGTCGGTCTGGATGCCAAGGATGGCATGGTGGCCATTGATGGCTGGGCCAAGATCACCAATCACAATGTGATCGACCTGGCCAAGCGCTTCCAGGACTACGGCGTCAATTCGGTGATCTACACCGACATCGGCCGTGACGGCATGATGAACGGCGTCAATATCGAAGCCACCGTCAAGCTGGCCCAGGCACTGACCATTCCGGTGATTGCCTCCGGCGGCCTGACCAACCTCGACGACGTACGCAATCTGTGCGCCGTGGAAGACGAGGGCATCGAAGGTGCCATCACCGGCCGTGCCATCTACGAAGGCAGCATCGACTTTGCTGCTGCGCAGACACTGGCCGACGAATTGTCCGAGGCCTGATCCGGCTTTAACCCCCGGTTTGGCAAGGCTGTTGCCAAACCGGATCTCGCCTTCTGCCAAGAAGGCGAGGCACCCTTCCCAATCGGGGAAGGGCGGGGGGATGGGAATCGACAGGAAGGCTGTGGAATCAGCTACCGCGGTGGAGCGGCCCGGCTTGGCCGGGGCCGGTAACATCGGATCCAATTACTTTGTCAACAGCCTGTGGCCGAAGACGCTTCGGCCAAATTTTTTTGTGTTGCGAACATGACTCTGGCCAAACGCATTATCCCCTGCCTGGACGTGACTGCCGGTCGCGTCGTCAAGGGCGTCAACTTTGTCGGCCTGCGCGATGCCGGCGACCCGGTGGAAATCGCCCGGCGCTACAACGAGCAAGGTGCCGACGAGCTTACCTTTCTGGACATTACCGCCAGCTCTGACGACCGTGACCTGATCCTGCATGTGATCGAATCGGTGGCCGAACAGGTATTCATCCCGCTGACCGTGGGTGGTGGCGTGCGCAAGGTGGAAGACATCCGTCGTCTGCTCAACGCCGGTGCCGACAAGGTCAGCATCAATACCGCTGCGGTGACCAACCCCGAACTGGTGCGCGAAGCCGCCGCCAAGTTTGGCAGCCAGTGCATCGTGGTGGCAGTGGACGCCAAGGCCGTCACCCCGGAAAACGACCGCTGGGAAGTGTTTACCCATGGCGGGCGAAACCGTACCGGCATCGACGCTGTGGAATGGGCGCAAAAGATGCAGGAATACGGTGCCGGTGAAATCCTGCTCACCAGCATGGACCGCGACGGCACCAAGATCGGCTTCAACCTGCCGCTGACCCGTGCCGTGTCCGAAGGCGTCGGCATTCCGGTGATTGCCTCCGGTGGCGTGGGCAATCTGCAGCATCTGGTGGATGGCGTGAAGCTGGGCAAGGCCGATGCCGTGCTGGCTGCCAGCATCTTCCACTTCAGCGAATACACGGTGCGCGAGGCCAAGGAAGCCATGCGTGACGCAGGCATCGAGGTGCGGCTATGAGCAACTGGCTGGACGAAGTGAAGTGGGACGCCCAGGGCCTGGTGACCGCCATTGCCCAGGACAGTGCTACCGGCCGCGTGCTGATGGTGGCCTGGATGAACCGCGAAAGCCTGCAACTGACGGCCGACACTGGCATTGCCCACTACTGGAGCCGCTCGCGCCAGAAGCTGTGGAAAAAGGGTGAGGAATCCGGCCATCTGCAAACCGTCGACGAGCTGCGGCTGGACTGCGACGGCGACGTCATCGTGATGCAGATCCGCCAGGCCGGTGGCATTGCCTGCCATACCGGTCGCGAAAGCTGTTTCTACCGCCGTTTTGAAAACGGTGGCTGGACCATCGTGGACGCCGTGCTCAAAGACCCGGACGCCATTTACCAGCACAAGCATTGAGTTGCGTCGTGTCAAACGGCTGCCATCCGCAGCCGTTACAATGACAAGCCGCCTCCGGGCGCTAACGGCCGATGCGTGAATCGGCCTATACTTGCCGAATTCCCAGTATGCAAAGGTGAAGCATCATGACCTTCGATGTGCTCAAGACTGTAGCCGACACCCTGGAAGCCCGCCGCGAGGCGAGCCCCCAGTCCTCCTATGTGGCCTCCCTGTTTCACAAGGGTGAAGACGCCATTCTGAAAAAAGTGGCAGAAGAGGCGGCAGAAACCATCATGGCCTCCAAGGACAAGGACAAGCTGCATCTGGTGCGTGAAGTAGCCGACCTGTGGTTCCACTCCATGGTGCTGCTGGCTTATCATGGCCTGCGTCCGGAAGACGTGCTGATGGAGCTGCATCGTCGTGAAGGCATTTCCGGCATCGACGAAAAAGCCTCCCGTCCCTCCTGAACCGCTGACAGGACCATGCTATGAGTGACTGCATTTTCTGCAAGATTGCCGCAGGGGAGATTCCCTGCAACAAGGTATATGAAGACGACGAAGTGCTGGCTTTCCATGACATCCGTCCGCTGGCTCCGGTTCATTTCCTGATCATTCCCAAGCTGCACGTGGCCTCGCTGGCCGAGTGCGGCCCGGAACACGAAGCCCTGCTGGGCCGCATCATGGGCCTGGTGCCGCGTCTGGCTGCCGAGCAGGGCCTGGCGGCCGGCTTCAAGACCGGCATCAATACCGGTCATGGTGGCGGCCAGGAAGTGTTCCACCTGCATGTGCATGTATTCGGCCACAAGGGCTGATGGTGTAAACGGCGTACCCGTCCAAGGGTGCGCCTGATCATTTTGAAAGGAAGTTGCAATGGGTTCTTTCAGTATCTGGCACTGGCTGATTGTGCTGTTGATCGTGGTGCTGGTGTTCGGCACCAAAAAACTGAAAAACGTGGGTGAAGACCTGGGCGGCGCCGTGCGTGGCTTCAAGGAAGGCATGAAGGGCGAGAACGAAAAGGCTGACAAGCCTGCCGAAACCGGCCGCATCATCGACAACGAATCCGACAAGAAATAAACCACAGGCCGCATCGTGTTCGATATCAGCTTTGGTGAAATCCTCCTGATCGGCATCGTGGCACTGGTGGTGCTGGGGCCGGAGCGCCTGCCCACCGTTGCCCGCACCCTGGGTGCGCTGGTGGCGCGTGCCCAGCGCTTTGTTGCCAGCGTCAAGGCCGACATCCATCAGCAGGCCAATCTGAGCGGCCTGGATGGCCTGCGCAACGATATCCAGGATGCGGCCAGCAGTTTCAAGGCGCAGATGGAAGCGGAAGTGCAGGGCGTACGGCAGGAAATGGCCGCCCAGTCCGCCCAGCTGCAGCAACTGTCCAGTGAGGCCAAGGCCCCGCTGGAAGAAGCCGCCCGCACCATTCATGGCGGGCTGGATTTGCAGGCATCGGCACCTGCCGCCGTGGTATCCACCGTGGTGGAGGAAAAGTCCGCGCCGGAAGCCCCGCCACGCGACGAAAACCAGCTGGACCTGTTTGATGACATGCCGCCAGCGTCCGGCCAGACTTCCACCCCATCCCATCCTCACGCATGAACGAACAACCTTTGCTTGTCCATCTGCTGGAATTGCGCACGCGGCTGGTACGCGCAATTCTGGGCCTGATGCTGGTGTTTCTCGGCCTGTTCCACTGGTCTGGCGATATCTATCATTTGCTGGCCAAACCCTTGCTGGACGCGCTGCCCAATGGCGGCAGCATGATTGCCACCGAGGTGACGGCCACCTTCTTCGTGCCGATGAAGCTCACCATGCTGGTGGCCTTCCTCATTTCGCTGCCCAACACCCTGTACCAGGTGTGGGCCTTTGTCGCGCCGGGGCTGTACAGCCACGAGAAAAAACTGATCCTGCCGCTGGTTGTGGCCAGCGTGCTGCTGTTCTTGCTGGGGATGGCGTTTGCCTATTTCCTGGTGTTCCCGGTGGCCTTTCACTTTTTCTCCATGATGACGCCCAGCGGGGTGAGCATGATGACCGACATCGACAAGTACCTGTCGTTTGTCATGGGCATGTTCATCGCCTTTGGTGTCACCTTTGAAGTGCCCATCATCGTGATCGTGCTGGTGCGCATGGGGGTGATTTCCATTGCGCAGCTGCGCGAAGCACGGCCTTATGTGATTGTCGGTGCTTTCGTGGTGGCAGCGGTGGTCACGCCGCCGGATGTGTTGTCGCAAACCATGCTGGCCGTACCGCTGTGGTTGCTGTACGAAGTAGGCATCATCATGGCGGTATTCATGGCGCGCCCCGGGCGTGCGGTGAGCGTTGGAACTCAGGAAAAATGAACCGAAAACTGTTTCACTATGGTGCGGCCGCCAGTCTGGTCGCCCTGATTCTGCTGACCCTGGCCTGGGAGCTGTGGCTGGCCCCGGTACGACCGGGCGGCTCGTTTCTGGCGCTCAAGGCTGTCATCCTGCTGGCACCGCTGATGGGCATTCTCAAGGAGCGCCTGTATACCTACCAGTGGTCCAGCATGTTCATTCTGGCCTTCTTTACCGAGGGCATCATGCGCAGCTGGGGAGATAGCGGCCTGTCGCAAACCCTGGCCTTGTGGGAAGTGGCAATCAGCGTGGTGTTCTTTGGCTGCGTGCTGGGTTTTGCCCGCACTTTCAAGCGCAAACCGGCCTGAATTGTCATCCGGGAAGTTGCTATACAAAACCTGCCATTGGCAGGTTTTGTTTTTTCTTTGGTAATCCCAAGCAAACGCGCAAAATCCCGCACAAATTCTGCTTGTATTTTAAAGTAAAAATTTTAACTGATCTTAACATCTTGTCGCCTTTGAAGCTTCGATTAGAATATCGTCATTAATGAAGAGTCGCGTATTTCAGACTCATCACATTCAAGCTTCTGAAGGGTCGCGCATGCACTCTCCGTCCTCTGCCGGACAACATGGTTTCATTCCTCCGCAGGCTACACATCTGGACCCCTTGCTGGATTGTCTTTTTGCCCTGGCGCGTTCGTATGGCATCAATGCCACCCGCGAATCGCTGGTGGCAGGCATTCCACTCACCAATAACCGTTTGAATCCGTCCATGTTTTCACGGTCGGCGCGGCGCATCGGCCTGACCTCCCGCGTGGTGCGCCAACCGCTGGACAAGCTGCGCGACGCGCTGCTGCCCGCCGTGTTGCTGCTGGATGGCGAAGAAGCCTGCATTCTGCGCGCCATCGACCCGGAAAGCGGCATGGCACGGGTGAGCTTCTCCGAGCTGACCGAATCCGAAGTGAGCATTTCGCTGGATGAACTGGCCGGCAAATACCTGGGGCTGGCCATCTTTGTCCGCCCCCGCTTCAATTTTGAACGCCGTGCGCCGGAGCTGGGTGAAATCCGCTCGCGCCACTGGTTCTGGCAAACCGTTTACGGCGGCCTGCCGTTGTATCGCGACGCCATGATTGCCGCCTTGCTGATCAACCTGTTTGCGCTGGTGATTCCGCTGGTGTCGATGAATGTGTACGACCGGGTGGTGCCCAATATGGCAACCGAGACACTGTGGGTGCTGGCCATTGGCGGCTTGCTGGCCCTGGTGTTCGACTTTTTGCTGAAGATGACGCGCGCCTATCTGATCGACCTGGCCAGCAAACGGGTGGATGTGACGCTGTCCAGCCTGATCATGGAGCGGGTGCTGGGCATCCGCATGGAAGCCCGGCCAGCCTCGGTGGGGGCGTTTTCCTCCAATCTGCGGGCTTTTGAGACCGTGCGCGACTTCATTGCCTCGGCTTCCATCACCGCGCTGATCGACCTGCCGTTCGTGCTGATCTTCCTGCTGGTGATCCTGTGGATTTCCCCGCTCTTGACCGTGCCGGTGCTGGTGGGTGGCTTGCTGATGATCGTGTTTGCCCTGCTCATCCAGGAAAAGATGAAAGAGCTGACCGAGGCCACCTTGCGTGCCTCGGCCCAGCGTAATGCCCAGCTGGTGGAAAACCTGGCCGCGCTGGAAACCATCAAGATCCTGGCGGCTGAAGGCCAGCAGCAGGGGCGCTGGGAGCAGGGCACGCTGTTTCTGGCCCAGGTAGGGGCGCGGCTGAAGTTGCTGGCCACTTCGGCCAACACCTTTGCCGGTTTCATCACCCAGCTGGTATCCATCGTGATGCTGGTTGTCGGGGTGTACCAGATCATGGATGGCAATACCTCGCAGGGTGGGGTGATTGCCGCGGTGATGCTGTCCGGCCGTGCCATGGCACCGCTAGGCCAGCTGGTGGGCTTGCTCACCCAGTATCACAACGCCAAGACGTCGCTGTCCTCGCTGGATGGCTTCATGAACATGCCGGTGGAGCGGCCGCAGGATGCCAACTTCTTCCACCGCACTAGCTTCCAGGGTGAGATCGAGTTCCGCAATGTCTCGTTCAGCTATCCGGATAATCCGCAGCAGGCGCTGCGCAATGTCTCGTTCAAGATCAAGGCTGGCGAACGGGTGGCCATCATCGGCCGGGTGGGTTCCGGCAAGTCCACCTTGCAAAAGCTGATCCTGGGCCTGTTCCAGCCAACCGAGGGTTCGGTGCGGGTGGATGGCATCGACATCAACCAGATTGACCCGGCCGAGCTGCGCCGCCATATCGGCTATGTGCCGCAGGATGCGGTGCTGTTCTACGGCACGCTGCGGCAGAACATTGCCATGGGTGCGCCACATGCTTACGACGCCAGCGTGGCTGCCGCGGCCGAACTGGCTGGCCTGTCCGACTTCATCAACGGTCATCCGCAAGGCTTTGACATGGTGATCGGCGAGCGCGGTGATTCGCTCTCCGGCGGCCAGCGCAAGGCGGTGACCATTGCCCGTGCGCTGCTCAATGCACCGCCCATTCTGCTGATGGACGAACCCACCAGCAATATGGATCACACCACCGAAGGCCAGATCAAGCAAACCCTTGCCAAGGTGATGGCGGGCAAGACCATGATCATGGTGACCCATCACAATGCCCTGCTGGATCTGGCCGACCGCCTGATCGTGATCGACAACGGTGCCATTGTGGCTGACGGACCCAAGGCCGCCGTGATTCAGGCCTTGCAACAAGGCCAGGTGGGGAGGGCAGGCTGATGAAAAAAACATGGAAACAACGCCTGCAAGGCTGGATTCGAGGCGGACAGGGACGAACCTCGCCGTACTGGGACAAGCTGATGGACTGGGCGGCGGCGCGCGATTTGCAGGACCGCCAGGATTTTGCCACCGACGGAGACTGGGCCATTCTGGAACAGAATCCGGGCCGGCCGCGTATTTTTGTCTGGAGCATGCTGGCCTTGCTGCTGGTGGCACTGCTGTGGGCAGCCCTGTCGCAGATTGACGAAGTGGCACGTGGTGAAGGCAAGGTGGTGCCGGTATCGCAAAACCAGCATATCCAGAGCCTGGATGGTGGCGTGGTATCCAAGATTCTGGTCAAGGAAGGCCAGATCGTGCAAAAAGGCCAGCTGCTGCTGAATATCGACAACACCCGTTTTGTTTCTTCGCTGAACGAGAACCAGGCCCAGTATCTGTCCTTGCTGGCCAAGGCGGCGCGGCTGCGTGCCATTGCCAACAACGTACCGTTCGAATTGCCCAAGGAAGTGGAGCAGCAGGCGGCCGATATTGCCCGGCAGGAAACCGACCTTTACCAGACCAAGCGCCGCGAACTGGATGCCAATGTATCCATCGCCCGGCAGGAGCTGACCCAGCGCTCGCAAGAGCTGAACGAAGTGCGTGCCAAGCTGGCCCAGGCGCAGCAAGGCTACCAGCTGACGCAGCGCGAGCTGGCGGTTACCAAGCCTTTGAAAGAGTCCGGTGCGGTATCGGACGTCGACCTGCTGCGCTTGCAGCGTGATGTATCGCGTTATCAGGGTGAACGCGACATGGCCAGTGCGCAGATTCCCAAACTGCAAGCCGCCATCAGCGAAGCCAACCACAAGATCCAGGAAGTGGAGCTGAACTTCCGCAATCAGGCCAGCGCCGAATTGTCCGACACCATGGGCAAGATCAACAGTCTGTCCGCCGGTAGTTCCGGCCTGGCCGACAAGGTCAAGCTGTCCGAGGTACGCTCGCCGGTGAAGGGTGAAGTCAAGCGCCTGTTCGTCAACACCATTGGCGGCGTGGTGCAGCCGGGCAAGGACATTCTGGAAATCGTGCCGCTGGAAGATTCGCTGATGATCGAAACCCGCGTGTCGCCGCGTGACATCGCCTTCCTGCGCCCCGGCCAGCGCGCCATGGTGCGGTTTACCGCCTACGACTACACCGTGTATGGCGGCATGGAAGGCAGCCTGCAGGAAATCGGCGCCGATACCGTGACCGACGACAAGGGCAATGCCTTTTACATTGTCAAGGTGCGCACCAGCCAGGGCGCACTGGGCGAGAAACACCTGCCCATCATTCCCGGCATGGTGGCGCAGGTGGACATCATGACAGGCAAGAAGAGCATTCTTTCCTATCTGTTGAAACCGGTGTTGCGTGCCAAGGCAGAGGCCTTTACCGAACGATGAACGCTCCCGTCATCCTGATTACCGCCAGCAGCGCCCTGGCCGATGGCTGGGCCGACAGTCTGGGACTGCAAGACGCCCTGCGTCTGCCGGACCTGGCTGCGCTCAACCGTGCCAACGTGGCGGCCGACAGTCTGGTTCTGCTGGATCTGGCGGCCACCGCCCCCAGCGAGCAGGACATGCAACAGGCCTGCCAGCACTGTCGGGTATTGGCGCTGTCCTCCTTGCCGCGCGACGAAGAAGGCATGATGTGGCTGCAATATGGCGCAGCGGCCTATGCCCACGCCATGAGTACCCCCGACCTGCTGCAACAGGTATTCGATACTGTGCAGTCCGGTGGCACCTGGGTGGGGCGCAGCATCATGCAGCAACTGTGCGCCCGCTTTGGTCGCCAGCTGCCGGCCAGGACCGAAACCGACTGGCGCAGTCGCCTGTCTGCGCGTGAGCAGGACGTGGTGGCGGCGCTGCGTGAAGGCCGCTCCAACAAGGATATTGCCCGCCAGCTGGATATTTCCGAACGCACGGTCAAGGCGCATCTGACTTCGGTGTTCCAGAAGTTCGGGGTGGAAGACCGCCTGCAATTGCTGCTGAAACTGACTGGCCGCTAGTGCTGCCCCGGCCTTGCCGATCAAGCCGCTCTGTCAATTTGATAGAGCGGCTTTGTTCTTTTATGACAATACGAAATTTCTGAAAATAAGCAGGACTTTGCCCTTCGGTACAATATATTTTCTCGTCATGACTGACTAAGCTGGCCGAACTGCATATTGCGTTTTCAGGAGTCAGACATGAGCACCACTGCTGTCCAAGGTCAGGTTGTTGCCGTTAACGGCGTTGCCAAAGCGATTGATGCCCAGGGGCATGAACGTATCCTCAAGGCCGGCGACATCATCCAGCCGGGTGAGCGCGTGGTGCTGCTGGATGGCGCTACCCTGTCGGTGGCCCGTGCCGACGGTGAGCTGCTGAATGTGGATGGCCCGCGCGAAATGGCGCTGACTACCGAAACCATGCAGCCGCAAACCACAGACAAGACCGAAGCTGCCGTGGCCAAGCTGGCGCCGGAAGCGCAGCAAGTGCTGGCAGCCCTGGAAAACGGTCAGGACCCCTTGGCCCAGCTTGATCCTGCAGCGGCCGGCCTGAACGGTGCCGGTGGTGCCGACGAAGGCAGCCACGGCTTTGTCCGCCTGATGCGGGTGAGCGAAGCACTGGGCGGTGCGCTGGGTGACGGTGCCGGTGGTGCCGCCTTCAACCTGCCGACCGAACAAAACCTGACAACCAGCAATACCGCAGTACCGGTCAATGTCAGCATCGACAACATCAGTGCCACCAACGACGCCACACCTACCATTCACGGTACCGGCATTCCGGGCCTCACCGTCATCGTCACCAATACCTCCGGTGCGGTAATTGGCAGCGCAGTCGTGGGCAGCGATGGTAACTGGTTCATCACCCCCACTTCCCCGCTGCCGGATGGCACCGACACCCTGATTGCCACCAGCACCAATACCGCCGGTGTCACGGCCACGGCAACAGCTACCGCCATCATCGACACCACCCCGCCGGCCACGCCGACAGTCACCATCAGCGAGCACGGCACACCGGATGGCGTGATCAACGCCAGTGAGCTGGTGAATGGCAAGGTGGAAGCCACCGTCAAGCTGGATGCAGCCGATCTGGCCAAGAACGGTAGCGCCACCATCGTGGTCAACGATGGCGGCCATACCACCACCCTGGTAGTGCATGCCGATGGCAGCGTCACTGGCAGCGATGCCAATGTGAGCGCCAGCTACAGCAATGGCACCGTCACCCTGGACATTACCAAGCCTGCTGATGGCAGCACGGTGACCGTGAGTGCCTCCCAGTCCGACGCTGTGGGCAATACCTCGGGTACCGGGACGGACGAAGCCACCCTGCATGCCACCCTGCCGACCGCCACCATCACGGTGGACAACGTCACCGCCGACAACATCCTCAATATCCGTGAGTTCTCCGGCGACATGGTTACCATCACCGGCACGGTGGGTGGCGATGCGAAGCTGGGCGACAAGGTGACGCTGGATATTGGTGGTGCGCACTATGAAACCACCGTGATCGACATCAACGGTCAGCTGGGCTTCTCCAAGGTGGTAGGTACTGGCGATTTGTCCAGCGCCACCAATATCCACGCCACGGTAAGCGTGAGCGACAGCTACAACAACACCGCCACCGCCTCGACTGACCATGCCTACTCGGTAGACCTGAAGGCTCCGACCATTGCCATTGATGCCACTCTGGCTGGTGACAATGTGGTGAATGCAGCCGAGCAGAAGCAGCCGCTGACCATCAGTGGTACCACCAGTGGCGTGGAAGATGGTCAGAAGGTGGATGTCCTGCTCAACGGCGAGCACTACAGTGCCACCGTGAGCAATAACAGCTGGACGGTAGATGTGCCTGCTGTGAATGTTGCCAAGCTGGCAGATGGCCAGAGCTATACCATTACCGCCAATGTTCAAGATCTGGCCGGTAACAGTGCAGTGCCCGCGCAGCATGGCCTGGGTGTACATGTCACGGCACCGGAAGCCACCATCACGGTGGACAACGTCACCGCCGACAACATCCTCAATATCCGTGAGTTCTCCGGCGACATGGTCACCATCACCGGCACGGTGGGTGGCGATGCGAAGCTGGGCGACAAGGTGACGCTGGATATTGGCGGTGCGCACTACGAAACCACCGTGATCGACATCAACGGCCAACTGGGCTTCTCTGTTGATGTGGGTACCGGTGATCTGTCCAGTGCCACCAAAATCCACGCCACGGTAAGTGTGAGCGACAGCTACAACAATACCGCTACCGCTTCTACCGATCATGACTACCTGGTTGACCTGACATCGCCCAAGGCCAGCATCACGGTTGATCCGGTGACTGCCGACAATGTACTGAACATCCAGGAAACCAGCGGCAAGACCGTCACCGTCACCGGCACGGTAGGCGGGGACGTCAAGGTTGGCGACACGGTGACGCTGACCGTGAATGGCCACAACGCTTATGGCAATGTGCTGGATCTGGGTAATGGCAAGCTGGGTTACAGCATTGCTGTCAGCAGCGATGACCTGAAGAACGACAGCAATATCCACGCCAGCGTCACCACCAGCAGCATTGGTGGCAACAGCGGCGATGCCAGCACAGACCACAGCTATGGCCTGGACTTGCAGGCACCGACCATCAGCATTGATAGCGGCCTGGCTGGCGACGACATTGTCAATGCGGCCGAGCACAAGTTGCCGTTGACCATCAGTGGCAGCACCAGTGCCGAAGACGGCCAGACTGTTGATGTAGTGCTCAATGGTCAGCATTACAGCGCCACCGTGAGCAATGGCAGCTGGAGTACCGAAGTACCGGCTACCGATGTAGTCAAGCTGGCCGATGGCAGCAGCTACACCATCACTGCCGATGTCAGCGACAAGGCAGGTAATCCGGCAGTCGAAGCCAGCCACAAGCTGTCGGTCGATACCAGCGCCACCATCACCATCCTTGATGACGGCAGCGGTGGCGACCACATCTTCAACCAGAGCGAAGCCGGCACCGTGAATGTCAGCGGCACCACCAATGGTGTGGAACCGGGTCAGGCGGTGTACGTCACCTTCACCGATGGCACCAACTCGGTAACCAGCATTGTTCTCGTGCAGAAAGACGGCAGCTGGAGTACCTCCGGCGACCTGACGCTGGACCTGACCGGCCTGGAGCAGGGCAAGATCAGCGTGACCGCCAGTGTGGTTGACAAGGCGGGCAATACCGCCAGCGACAGCGTCAATAACGATGTGCTGGACACCCAGGCCACCATCACCATCGCCAATGATGGCAGTGGCAAGGATGGCGTGTTCAACAAGACCGAAGCGGCCGCAGCAGCAGTCAGCGGCAGCACCACGGGTGTGGAAGCCGGCCAGACCGTTACCGTCACCTTCACTGACAGCCAGAATCATGTTGTCAGCGTGAATACCAAGGTAGGCGCGGACGGCAGCTGGACGGTACCGGCGCAAAGCCTGAGCGGCCTGGTGGATGGCACGGTGACGGTGAAAGCAGCAGTCAGCGACGTGGCCGGTAACAAGGCCAGCGACAGCCACAACGACAGCCTGGATACCCAGGCCACCATCACCATCGCCAGTGATGGCAGTGGCAAGGATGGCGTGTTCAACAAGACCGAAGCGACTGCAGCAGCAGTCAGTGGCACCACCACGGGTGTGGAAGCAGGTCAGACCGTTACCGTTACCTTCACCGACAGCCAGAATCATGTTGTCAGCGTGAATACCACGGTAGGCGCTAACGGCAGCTGGACGGTACCGGCGCAAAGCCTGAGCAGCCTGAGCGATGGCAGCGTGACCGTGAAGGCGCAAGTCAGCGACCTGGCCGGCAACACTGCTACCGACAGCCACAAGGATGGTCTGGACACCCAGGCCACCATCACCATCACCAACGACGGCAGCGGCGGCGACCACATCTTCAACCAGAGCGAAGCCGGTACCGTGAATGTCACCGGCACCACCAATGGTGTGGAACCGGGCCAGGCGGTGTACGTCACCTTCACCGACGGTGCCAATTCGGTATCCAGCATTGTGTACGTGCAGAAAGACGGCAGCTGGAGCACTTCCGGCGACCTGACGCTGGACCTGACCAGCCTGGAGCAGGGCAAGATCAGCGTGACCGCCAGTGTGGTGGACAAGGCGGGCAATACCGCCAGCGACAGTCTGACCAAGGAAACGCTGGATACGGTAGCGCCGACCCTTACCATCGGCACGCTGGCTGGTGATGACATCATCAATGCCAAGGAGCACGCTCAGCCGCTTACCATCAGTGGTACCACCAGTGCCGAAGATGGCCAGAAAGTGGACGTGGTGCTCAACGGTACGCACTACAGCGCTACGGTGAGTGGTGGCAACTGGAGCACGGTAGTGTCCGCGGGCGATGTGGCCAAGCTGGAAGACGGCAAGAGCTACACCGTGACCGCCGATGTGCGTGATGTGGCCGGCAATGCCGCACCGGAAGCCAGCCATGCGCTGGCGGTGGATACCACTGCACCGGATGCGCCGAAGGTCAGCTTTGTTGCCAGCGGCACTTACAGCTACAGCAACTACTTTGGCATCGACGATGCCCATATCAGCACCCCGGTGAGTGGCCAGAATGCACTGAGCACCGTACTGGGCGATCTGGTTAACCTGAACCCCACGGCCACCTTCATTGCCCAGTCGATCAACTTCGGCACCAGCAGCGGGGCCTGGCAGGACAGCTCGCTGGCGGTGAACAGCAATCTGGGCAGCTCCGGCGCCTTGCAGGACTTCATCACCAACAGCCATGGCAGTACCGGCACCGACCTGCAACTGGCCGGTAACTATGGCACCACCTCGCGCGCCATCGTGGAAACCGGCGGCGTATTCACTGCTGCTGCCGGTAACTACACCATTGCCGTGCGTGCGGATGATGGCTACCTGCTGATGATTGACGGCAAGGTTGTGGCACAGGAAGTAGATAACCAGTCCCCGGCAACGGCCTGGTACACGGTTCATCTGGATGCTACGGCCAACAACCAGCACACCATGCAGATCGTGTACTGGGATCAGGGCGGGCTGGCCACGCTGCAAGTCAGCCTGGAACAGAATGGCAACAACATCGTCAACCTGCTGCAACCGGATAGCACGGTTACCGCACAGGTCACCCTCAACGCCAATGACCAGGCGGTTCTGGTGAATGGTGGTTCGGTACACCTTACTGGTAGTGGCAATACCGACCTGACCTTGCATCTGGAAAGTGGCAAGCTGGTAGACGGCAGCCACAACAGCTACAGCTACCAGAACGGGGTGATTTCACTGAGCATGGCCGCACCGGCTGCCGGTGCCTCCATCGCACTGGCGGCAACGGTTTCCGACAAGAACGGCAATATCTCGCCGTCGGCATCTGCAAGCTACAGCCAGCCGGTCATCCCCACCGGCCATCTGCAGCATGATGCTGTCAACGATACCGGCAGCAATAGCGCCGACAGCATCACGGCAGACAAGACCCCGGTCATCACCGGCACGGCAGATGCCAACAGCCAGATCACGGTGACCCTGAACGGCCACAGCTACACCACCAGCGCTGACAACACCGGCCACTGGTCGGTAAGCGTGAGTGATGCACTGCCGGATGGTGTTTATATTCCGCTGGTCAAGGCTGTGGATGCCAATGGCGCCACTGCCACCGGCTTTGGCACCGCCTTTGCAGTGGATGGCACGGCCACCATCACCATCGCCAATGACGGTAGCGGCAGCGACAGCGTATTCAACAAGAGCGAAGCCGCTGCAGCAGCAGTCAGCGGCAGCACCACGGGCGTGGAAGCAGGCCAGACGGTTACCGTCACCTTCACCGACAGCCAGAACCATGTTGTCAGCGTGAATACCACGGTAGGTGCGGACGGCAGCTGGAAAGTACCGGCGCAAAGCCTGAGCAGCCTGAGCGACGGCAAGGTGACCGTGAAGGCTCAAGTCAGCGACCTGGCCGGCAATACCGCTACCGACAGCCACAAGGACGGTCTGGACACCCAGGCCACCATCACCATCACCAACGACGGCAGCGGTGGCGACCACATCTTCAACCAGACCGAAGCCGGTACGGTGAATGTCACCGGCACCACCAGTGGTGTGGAACCGGGCCAGGCGGTGTACGTCACCTTCACCGACGGTGCCAATTCGGTATCCAGCATTGTGTATGTGCAAAAAGATGGCAGCTGGAGCACTTCCGGCGACCTGACGCTGGACCTGACCAGCCTGGAGCAGGGCAAGATCAATGTCACTGCCAGTGTGGTGGACAAGGCGGGCAATACCGCCAGCGACAGCGTCAATAACGACATCCTGGATACCCAGGCCCCGTTGGCGGCACAGCTGTCGTCCACCACCACTACTACCGCCATCACCGGCCTGTTCAACACCGGTCTGGATGCCAATGGTCATGCCGTGGCAGCAGGCCAGGTTGATGCAAACTACAAGCTGGTGTCCAAGCCTGCTGATGCCAGCCTGAGTGGCACCACGGTGGTAAGCGAGACCGATGCTGGCGGCAAGCATTGGGTGACCAATGACTACAGCAAGTCGCAGTGGATTGGCGACATGTCCGACAGCTATGGCCGCTATACCTACCAGACCACCTTCAAGATTGCGTCCACGGCCGATCTGGCAACGGTGCTGATCAGCTTCGATCTGTCGGCGGATGACAATGTGCACATTCTGGTCAATGGCAAGGATACCGGCCTGTCCTACAACACGTTGTGGACGCAGATCCAGCATGTCGACCTGAGCAATGACAGCGGGGCAGGCAGCCTGTTTGTGGTGGGCGACAACACCCTGACCTTCGAGGTGGACAACTCCGGTGGCGGCGCAACCGGCCTGAAGGTGGACAATATGGTGGCCACTGTCCAGGGGCAGTCGCTGGAGCTGGATGTTTCGCTAGCGGGTACCGGTGCGGTTGCCAACGACACGCTGACTATCACTGCGGTGGAACACGGCGCGACGACCAGCACCACCCATGTGCTGACCAGCAACGACATCAGCAATGGCATGGTCAGCCAGTCGCAGCATCAGCCGGATGCCCACACGGTATCCACTTATACCGCCACCCTGACCGACAAGGCCGGCAATGTGTCCACCGTGGCGACGGAAACCGTGTTCGGTTCCGGTAACCATGTGGCGAACGATGGCGTAGGTGTGGATACCTTCAAGTGGACGCTGGCTTCCAATGGCAGCAGCAGTGCCGCGGCCACCACCACCATCAACAACTTCGATCTGGCTGACCATGCCAGCGGTGGCTCGGCGCTGGACCTGAAAGACCTGCTGCAAGGGGAAAACCACACCTCTGGCATCGGCAACCTCACCAGCTACCTGCACTTCACCCAGAGTGGCAGCGATACCACGGTGCACGTCAGTGCCTCGGGCAGTTTTGCCAACACCACGGCTGGCGATACCGTGGATATCGTGCTCAAGGGCGTGTCGCTGGCAGATCTGGGTGGCGGCCTGGGGCACACCTCGGATACGCAGATCATCCAGAACCTGCTGAACCACGGCAAGCTGATCACCGACTGAAACCGGCTCAGCCAATAAAAAAACCGACAGTCAGACACTGTCGGTTTTTTTTATTGCATCCGGCTTGTCAGGCCGCTTGCCGGGGCCAGGATGTCGTATCAGTGAATGGCCGGGCCGGTCAGGCAGTGTACGCCCATTTCCACCAGTGCCGTGGCATCTTCGACGTTGCTGATGCCCTTGGCTTCCAGTTGCACACCCATCAGGGCGGCCATGCGCAGCAGGCCGCGCAGGAGTGCGGCACGGCCTTCATCGGCGTGAATACCCTGGGTGAGGGTGCTGTCGAGCACCAGATAGCTGATGCTGGCCTCGTGGGTGCGGGCCACCAGTGCCAGGTTGTGGCCCTGGATTTCCACCGCCAGCTGATGCCCGGCCGGGCGAATGGCACGGCTGAAGGCGACAAAGTGTTCCCAGTGCTCGTCCAGGCCGGTTTCATGGAATTCAAAGTTGATCTGACGTTCCGGAAAGCGCTGCAATAACTGCAGGATGGCTGGCAGGAAGTCCGGATACTGCAAGGAAGCCGGCGACATGTTCACCGCCAGGCAGCCGGCGGGGCCTTGCTGCAAGGCCAGTTGCAGGGTGTTGATGTCCAGCCGGTGCACCAGGCCCAGCCGGGCCGCCTGCGACACCAGGCGTAGCGCGCTCATGGCGGGCAGGCTATCCCGTGCCGGACGATACAGCATGCCTTCGTGCCACAGCACATGACGCTCCGGGTCACATACCGGATACCAGCGCAGCTGCAGCGAATCATCCTGGCAGGCAGCCTCCAGCAAGGGTTTCCAGTCCGGCTGCACCTGACTGGAGGCCTCGGCATGCTGCTGGTCCAGCACCCAGCTGTTCAGCGGCTGGGCTTCGGCCAGTGTCAGGCTGTCGCTGGCACGCGCCAGCACATCGCGCAGGGTGTCGCCGCTGTGGAATGCGGTAATGCCGATATGACCCAGGCCCGGCTGGTCGGAGAGCTCCATGGTCCAGTACACCGGCCACAGCAGGCAAAGCTCGTCCGCCAGCTTGCCGGCTTCATCCACCCCCAGCTCCGGGCAGAACAGCGCGAAGTCGGCACCGCGCAGGCGGGTGGCCATCCAGCCACGCTGTGACTGGCAACGGGTGGACAAATCATCCGCCACCCGCTTGAGCAGGGCATCGGTACGTTGCCCGCCCAGCCGCTGGTTCAGCTCGGCCAGGCCCGCTACCCGCACCAGCAGCAAATGCCCGCTTGCCGGGTCGGCCTGCGGGTCCAGCAAGCTGTTGAAACGTTGTTCGAAGGCCTCGCGGTTGGGCAGGCCGGTATTGCTGTCGGTCAGCACCTCGCGGCGCAGGCGGTCCACTTCGTCCCGCAGGCCCAGCAGGTAGTTTTGCAGCCGTTCCACCATGTGGTTCATCGCCATGGCTACTTCGGCCAGTTCCGGAATACCGGGAATGGCAATGCGCATGAAACGCTGTTCACTGATGGCGTGGGCCTGGGTCACCACGGTTTGCAGTTCGCGACGCAGCTTGCGGATGTCCAGCACTCCCAGCAGGCCGGCAGACAGCCCGATCACCACCAGCCAGAACACGGTTTGCAAGGCACCTTGCCACAGCGAACTGTAGGCATAGCCCAGATGAGCGCGCACCACGATACGCCCGGCCTGCAGCCAGCCATTGCTGACCTGGGCCTGGCCGTCCTGTGGCTTGAGCGGCAGCAGGTGGTGGAACCAGGCCGGGGTATCTTCCAGGCCGTTGCGGTTGCGCAGGTGGATGGTCATGTCGGCAGGCACGCCTTCCCAGCTGATTTCGGCGAAATGCCCTTGCTCGAAGGCCGCCCCCAGCAGGGTTTGCGCCATTACAGGGTCTGCCTTGTACTGGGTGACCATCAGCGCCAGCGCATTGGCCGTATCGGCGCTTTGTGCCGTCAGCTGTTGTTCCAGATAGCTGCGGGCATTGAGCAGGTTGGCAATCAGCGCCCCGCCGATGGACAGGGTGACCAGCAACAAGAGCAACAGCCACAGGCGCTGTACCAGCGAGAGTTTGCGCGACATCACGGGTGTACTCAAAAGGCAAAACCTTCCGTTTTCAGTTTATCCAGCAGCTGTTTCCAGCGGGTCAGCCGGTTGACATTGTTGTTCTGGGTGCCGCCCACCCAGATGCTTTCCATATTGAAGCTGAATACCGGGATCAGGTCGGGCCGCTGCGAAGCAGGCTGGATGCTGGTGATCAGGTTATCCAGAATCAGCGGCTCCACGGTCGGACTGGCATAGTATGCCAGCACCATATGCGCCTGGGTAACATTGCTGGAGGGGCCGCCAATGCGCGCCTTCACATAAGTCAGGCGGATTTTGTCCGGTGCCATGCCCAGCAAGCGTAGCGATACGTATTTAGCAATCACGAAGCCCTTGCAGTCGGCCATGCCCTTGCCAAAGGTTTCCAGCGGCGTGGCCCAGTAGTCCTCCTGCCGCCATACCTGGCTGTTTTCAGCATAGGTGATGCGCCGGTTGAAAAACTCGTTCACATCCTTCAGCCGTGCGCTGTCGCTACTGCCTGCATTGTTCAGCATGGCTTGCCAGTCGCGGTACAGGCGCTGTGCCTGCGGGCCATAGCGCGCCACGGTCTGTTCGCTGGGCAGGCTGCTGCCGGTCACCGCCAGACACAACAACCATCCCAGCAACACGGGCAGCAGGGCGCGCCAGCCGCTGCGTAGCAGGCTGAGGGGGGCAATGGCGCAGAATGGCGTCATGAAGGGGAATGAAACGCGCATGGCATTAATTGTGTAAAAAAAGGGCAGTGACAGTAAAATTCCGTGTGTATAATTGTTAGATAGTGTTTAAAAATGTTGTTTAAAATTAATCACACATTCGATATGGGGTAGTATCAATGAGAAATTTGCGCAAATCCATCAGTTTGTCTGTCGCCATCGGCCTGGCAGGCGTGGCCGCTTTGTTGCCGCAAGCCGCCAATGCCATCGAGGTGAATGCTGCCGTCCAGCAGGCCATCCTGAACAACCCGGAAGTGCTGGCCAAGCTGCACCAGTTCCGCGGTGCCGGCCAGGATGTGAATGTGGGCCGTTCCGGCTACATGCCCACTGTGGATTTGAGCTATGAATCCAACCGCCAGCGCTATGACTACCCCAGCACCGTGGCTGTTGCCGACCAGAATTACACCACCCGTGGCTGGAAGGTGACACTGAACCAGAACCTGTTCCAGGGCCTGCAAACCTATAACACCGTCAAGCAACTGGGTTATGACGAACAGGCACGTTACTTTGATTTCCTCGATACCAGCGAAAGCATTGCACTGCAAACCGTGCAGGCTTATCAGGATGTGCTGCGTTATCGCCAGCTGCTGGATACCGCGCAGGAAAATTATGCCATTCACAAAGGCATCTTCGAGCAGATCGGCCAGAAGGTACAAGCCGGTGTGGGCCGCCGTGTCGACCTGGAACAAGCTGCTGGCCGTCTGGCACTGGCCGAGACCAATCTGATCACAGATACCTCCAACCTGCATGATGTTTCGGCACGTTATGCCCGCCTGACCGGTACCCAGCCGCCGGCACAGCTGAGCGATGTACCGTCGATGAAAGACGCGCTGCCGGCCAACCCGGACCTCATCAAGAATGCCGTGGCCCATAACCCGGCTTACCTGAGCACGCTGGCCAGCGTGCGCTCGGCTACTGCCGAAGTGAATGTCCGCCGTGGCGCCTTCTCCCCGACGCTGGATTTGCAGGCCAGCAAGGCACCTACCGACAATTACAACGGTTACAACGGCCGCAGCAATATCAGCTCGGTGGCAGTCATCTTCAACATGAACCTGTTCCGTGGTGGTGCCGACCGTGCCCGCCTGGGTTCGGCTGCCGAAAAGCTGAATACCACCAAGGACCAGCGTGAAAAGGTATGCCGCGACATGCGCCAGACCTTGAGCATTGCCAACAACAACATCATCAAGCTCAAGGACCAGATGGAATCGCTGCGTCAGCACCAGCTGTCCACCGAGAAGGCGCGTGATGCCTACCGCAAGCAGTTCGACATCGGACAGCGTACCTTGCTGGACGTGCTGGACAGCGAAAACGAGCTGTTTGATGCCCAGCGTGCCTATATCAATGCCCAGTCCGATTACAAGGTGGCCGAAGCCACGGTACTGGCCAATTCCGGTCGTCTGCTGGAAACGCTGAAACTGAAGCCGGTTGAAGACTTCAAGACCGACAACAGCCTGAGCGAAGAAGAGCAGAACGCGTGTGATACCAGCTACACCCCGCCGCCGGTGATCGACGTGAAGTCGATTGCTGCACGTCAGTACACCGCTGCAACCGCCGAAGCCCAGGCTGCACCGCAAGCCGCACCGCTGGCTGCCCAGCCGGTGAAGGCCAGCAAGCCCAAGGCCAAGAAGAAAAAGCCGGTAGCCTCCGCCGCCAACTGATTGTTCGTTCCGGCTCATACGCAAAACGCCACCTTTCGGTGGCGTTTTTCATATCCGGCTGCGGCATCCTGTGCCGGGGATGCAAATCAGACCCGGAAGCGGTTCAGGCTGTCATCCAGTGCGGCAGATAAATCCTTCAGCTGCTGTGCCAGCTGGTTGGATTCCTGCACCGAGCGGTTGGTGCTGTCATTCATTTGCGCAATCTGCTCCACATTGCGTGCCACATCCTGGCTGGCCTGGCTCTGTTCCTTGATGGCATCGGCCACATCGCCAATCTTGTCCACCGAACGCTGCGACAAATCACGGATCAGCTGTAGCGAACTGGCCACCTGCTGCGTGCTGCCAACGCCGGTTTCGATACGGCTGTTGGCTTGCTGCATGCTGACAAAGGCTTGCTTGGTATCGGTTTGCACGCTGGAAATGCGCGAGGAGATTTCCGCCGTGGCCACGCTGGTGCGCTCGGCCAGCTTGCGGACTTCATCGGCCACCACGGCAAAGCCGCGGCCCATTTCGCCAGCCCGTGCCGCTTCGATGGCGGCATTGAGCGCCAGCAGATTGGTCTGGTCGGCAATGTCGCGAATCACCTGCACGATATTGCCGATTTCCCCGGAGCGCTGATTCAGCTGTTCGATCACCTTGGCGGTGGTGGTGATGCTGTCGGCAATCTGGCGGATTTCATCTGCCGCCTGGGCGGCCAGCTGGCTGCTGTGGGTGGCCTCTGCCGTGGCGTGGCGTGCCTGCTCCTCCACGCCCTGGGTATTGTCCGACACCATCTGGATGCTCACTGTCATCTGCTCGATGCTGGCAGCACAGGCCGAGGCCGCTTCGGACTGCTGATGCGAAGCCTTGGCCACGTAGCCGCTGACATCGCCCAGGCGGTCGGCCACGCCAACCAGTTGCGATGAATACCCGTGGGATTCCTGGATCAGCGTGCGCACCGTGCCCACCAGGTCGGAAACCGAACGGCCCATGCTGCCCAGTTCGTTACGGCCCAGGTCCGGCAGCTGCTGCGTCAGGTCGCGGCTTTGCGCCAGCTGCTGGCTGCTGTCACGCATGCTGTTGAGCGGGTGACGGATGGAATGGATGATGACCCAGGACAGGGCAATCCCCAGCAGCAGCGCAATCACCAGCAGCACCACCACGGCATTGCGTACCGAAGCCGAGGTACTGTTGATCTGATCGCCCAGTGCATTCACTGCTTCCACCGCAGCCTTGCTGATGGTTTGCAGCATGTCTTCCATCTGGTGCACGTTGGATTTGAATTTATTGATGGCAGCATTACCGTCGGCCGGGGTGGCAATGCTGCCGGCCTCCACCTGTGTGCTGACGCTATTGAAACCATCGGCATAGGCTTGCAGCAGCTCGCCCTGCTTTTGCACCGGGCCGCTCAGGCTGCCGCTCAGGCTGTTGCTGCCGTCGCTCAGCGACTGGGACAGCTTTTTCACCGTGTCCTGCGCCTTGCTGTAGGTGTCTTTCCATTTGCCCAGGTATTCGCCGCGCTTTTCGCGGTTGGCAATGTTCAGGAAATAGTCTTTCTCGTAGCGGCGCAAATTGCCCATGTGCACGCGCAGCTCGGAGACATCGCGAAAGAACATCAGTTCGTGGCTGGCAACTTCGTCGACCCGGTGGTCGATACGACCCAGCCCTTGCAGGGTAATGCTGCCGATGATGGCCAGCGCCACCAGCAGCAGGCCGAAGCCCGCTGTGATGCGTGCGGCAATGGATAAATTTTTCATTGTTTTCCCCACCCAGGTTGACAGGCAGTCCTGACGCCATCACCCGCGGGTGTGCGCTGCCTGATACATTCCGCCATCCAGATGACCGGCCGATGACATGCGCAGTGCAATGAAAGTTTGCAATGTCGACCGATGCGGTCCGGAATGGCGTTGATTTGGCGCGCACCTTGCCACTTCATGCCAGGGAATGCAAGCCGTTTGACAGTAAGGTCATGCCGGCATGTCCAGGCCGATGGCCTGGTAGGTGTTGCACCACAGCGCGTGCCTCAACTCATTCAAGTCCATCTTGCGCAATTCTGCCATGACGATCGCAAACTGATTGAGGTTGGCCGGGGTATTGGGCTGTTGCTGCGCCCATTCGGGCCGGATGTCGGGCGCGTCGGTCTCCAGCACCAGGGCGGACAGGGGGAGGGTGGCGGCCAGTTCGCGGATGCGCCGCGAGCCGCTATAGGTCATGGCACCGCCAAAACCCAGCTTGAAACCCAGCTTGATGAAGGCGTCGGCTTGCTGGCGGCTGCCATTGAAGGCATGGGCGATGCCGCCCCTCACCGGTATCTGGCGCAGGTATTTCAGAATGCGGTCCTGCGCGCGGCGCACATGCAGCAGCACGGGCAAATCGTATTTGCGCGCCAGCTTCAACTGCTCCACCAGCAGGGTTTCCTGCCGTGCCGCGTCCAGCCCCGGCACGTAGAAATCCAGCCCGATTTCACCCACCGCCACCGGTGCATGCTGTTGCAGGTGTTGTTCCAGCGTGTGCAGGTGCTCATCCAGATGGCGCGCCAGGTAGATGGGGTGCAAGCCAAAGGCCAGCCAGCAGCCATAACGCTCACGCATGGCCAGGCTGTCGGCAAAGCTGTCGCTGTGGATGGCGGGCAGAATCAGCTGACCCACGCCGCTGTCCTGTGCTGCTGCCACCAGCTGGTCGCGCCAGCCGGTAAATTCCGGGGCATCCAGATGGCAGTGCGAGTCAATCAGGCAGGGGCCGGGGCGGGGGGCAAAGTGTCTGGTCATCTCGCCAGTGTAGCGCGTGTCAATGGCGCTGGGCGGCCAGCAGGGTCATGAAGTCGGCCACCGGCATGGGGCGGCCAAACAGATAGCCCTGGAAGGCCCGGCAGTGCTGTTCCAGCAGGAAGCGGCGCTGGCTGGCGGTTTCCACGCCTTCGGCAATCACCTGCAACTGCATGCTGCCGGCCAGGGCCACAATGGTGCGGATGATGGACACGTCGTTGGCATCGCTGTCGATATCGCGCACGAAGGACTGGTCGATCTTCAGCTGGTCCAGCGGCAGGCGCTTGATATAGGCCAGCGAGGAGTAGCCGGTGCCAAAGTCATCCAGCGAGAAGCACACGCCGTCCTGCTTGAGCATGTTCATCTTGCGCACGGTGTCGTCCACGTCCTGCAACAGCAGGCTTTCGGTCAGCTCCAGCTTCAGGCGACGGGCGGGCGCGCCACTGCGCATCAGCGTATTGCGCACCATTTCGACAAAGCTGCTCTGGTGGAACTGGCGGGCGCTGACATTCACCGCCAGCTCCAGCCCGGCAGTGGCCGGGTCTTCCGCCCAGGCGGCCAGCTGGCGACAGGCGGTATGCAGCACCCATTCGCCCAGCGGCACGATCAGGCCGCATTCTTCCGCCAGCGGAATGAAGCTGGCCGGGCCCACCAGCCCGTGCTCCGGACGCTGCCAGCGCAACAGGGCCTCCGCACCGGTGACGCGGCCATCGGCATCTACCTGCGGCTGGTAATACAGCTGGAATTCCTGCTGCTGCAAACCGCGGCGCAGCGCACTTTCCAGCTCGGCACGGGCGCTGACGGCCTCCTGCATTTCCGGGTCGAAAAAGCGCAAGGTATTGCGCCCGGCACCCTTGGCCTGATACATGGCGAGGTCCGCCCGTTTCAGCAGCTCTTCCACCGAGTTGTCATGGCCGTCAAACAGCACCGCGCCCATGCTGCAGGTGTTGTGATGCAGGTCGCCCAGCATGGGGTAGGGGCGGGCCAGTGCTTCCAGCACATGCTGGCCGATGGCGCGGGTTTGCAGCACGGCCTGGGCCGGGTCCTGGTGCAGGCCTTCCAGCATCAGCACGAATTCGTCCCCCCCCAGCCGGGCCACGGTATCGCCCGGTCGCAGGCATTCATTCAGCCGCTGCGCCACTTCCTGCAGCAGGTGGTCGCCCTTGTCATGGCCCAGGGTGTCGTTGAGGGTTTTGAAGTTGTCCAGGTCGATGAACAGCAAGGCCCCGGTACGGGCGTGATGCTGGCAGACTTCCAGCGCCATTTGCAGGCGATCCAGCAACAGGCGGCGGTTGGGCAGCTGGGTGAGCGGGTCGTAGAAGGCCAGCCGCTTGATCTTGTCCTCCGCCGCCTTGCGCTGGGTAATGTCGCTCATGGTGCCCACGTAGTGGCTGACCGAGCCGTCCTCTGCCAGCACCGCGCTGATGCTGAGCCATTCCGGATAAACCTCGCCATTCTTGCGACGGTTCCAGATTTCCCCCTGCCAGGCGCCCAGCTCTTGCAGGCTTTGCCACATGCGCTGGTAAAACGCAGCGTCGTGACGGCCGGACTGCAACAGGCTGATTTTCTGCCCCACCACTTCGTCGGCACCATAGCCGGTAATTTTGCTGAACGCGCCATTCACCCGCAGGATGGTGGTGTGACAGTCGGTCACCACCATGCCTTCCTGCGCTTCAAAGGCGGTGGCGGCAATGCGCAGCAGCTGTTCGGCGTGCTTGCGCTCGCTGATGTCGCGGGCGGAGGCATAGACATAAAGCCGACCGGCAATGGTGACCGGCTTGGCATTCACCTCCACATCAATCATCGAGCCGTCCTTGCGCCGGTGCCGTGTTTCCAGTCGCACGCCCAGGCCGCTGGTGTCGTGCAGCAGCCGTTGCAGCTCGCCGGTGCTGACTGTGCTGTCCCAGTCCTGCAGGCGCAGCGCATGCATTTCCGTTTCGCTGTAGCCCAGCATGGCGGCAAAAGACGGGCTGCACTCGGTCAGCCGTCCTTCCTCGTCCAGAATGTGAATGCCATCAGACGCTGTTTGCAGCAAGGCGGCCTGACGCATGGTTTCGGCCAGTGCTGCATGCTCTGCCGCTTCCCGGTCCGACGTTTCCTGCTCCAGCGCACGGGTGCGCAGGGCCACCAGCAAGGCCAGTTCGGCCCGATTGCGGCGCAATTCTCCCATTTGCCAGGCCAGCCAGCCCAGCAGGCCGCTGATCAGCAGCACCAGCAGGGTATTGATGACCAGATGGCGCGGATTGCGCCAGCCGTCACGCGGTTCCACATCCAGCGTCCACGTGCCGTTGGGCATGTTGATGGTGTAAGGCACCGGCTCGGCCAGCGGCGTGGCCTCGTGTTCCGAGCTGGCCAGTACCTGAATCTGGTGGCTGTCCGGGTGCTGACGCCACAGCCGGTAGCGATAGCCGCGCCGGGGCAGCCAGTCCAGCCCGGCGCTTTGCAATACATCCGGAAAACGCACCAGCGCAATGGCAAAGCCCCAGAACACCGGCGGCACACCACGCTCCCGGTTCAGGAACACCGGCATGCGGCCCACCGCGCCCATGCCGCCCTGCACCAGCGGGAAGGGCCCGGCCAGCGTCATCTCGCCGCTGTCGCGCGCCATGAAGGCTTCCTTGTTGCGCGCCGGGTCGGCCAGCAGATTATGGCCAATCGCCTTTTCATTACCCTTGAGCGGATAGATTTGCCGTACCACCCCATCAGGGGCCAGTTGCAGCGACATCACGCCGGGGTAGTAAGTCATCAGCGCGCGGGCATAGGCGTCGAAATCGTCCAGCTGGCCATGCCCCTGCCGCACCATGGCGCTCAGCGCGTAAGTGGAAGACAGCGCACGGTCTATGGTCACCTTCACCGCATTGCCCCGGTCGCTGGCATCGGCCAGCGCCTGCGAACGGGCAATGTCTTCATCCTGACGCGCAGCCACACACACCACTGCCATGCCTATCAGGAAGGCAAGCACGGTGACGAGCAGGCTGGACAGCCAGGAAGGCCAGATTCTGTTCACGTTGGTCGGTGCCGAAGGTAATGGGCAGGCAATAGGCCAGACTAGCGCATAGTGTACTGACCCCGCCCAGCCCTTGCTATGCCAAACGCAAAGAAAATCACCTGCATTTGCGCATGATCAGCCCATCGCGGCATTCCCCCCGCCACAGCCTTGCCAATACTGGCCCTGCGACAATTGGTCACATCCCGGATCGCAGCGAAATTGCTACGCTTCCGTCCTTATGGATCAAACAGATGTTTGTCCGACAGCTGGTCAAGACCTGCGCTATCCCACCCATGCCGGTTTCTTGTCCCCATCGCGCCGGGCCGGGTTCTCCCTGCACCGGTGCATGACCCTTCCGTCATTCACTTGGGAAACAACATGCATTACCAGACCAAGCCGGCCGTTCTGGCCGTCACCCTCGCGCTGGCCGCCCTTGGCCAGCTGGCCAACGCCGCCGACAGCACCGACGTACAGCAAATGCCGGAGGTGGTGGTCCACGGCACGCGGCCGGACAGCCAGGCCAATGGCAGCAGCCTCAGCCCGGCACAACTGGCCGCACAAGCAGCCCGTAGCAGCGACAGCGCCCAGCTGCTGCAAGACATTCCCGGCCTGAACCTGCATGCCGCCGGTGGCTTCTCCAGCCTGCCGGTATTGCGCGGCCTGGCCGACGACCGCCTGCTGGTGAAAACCGATGGTGCCAGCCTGATTGCTTCCTGCCCCAATCACATGAACTCCCCGCTGTCCTATATGGACGCCAGCAAGGTGGACAGCGTGCAGGTGTATAACGGCGCGGCCCCGGTCAGTGCCGGTGGCGACAATATCGGCGGGGTGATTGTGGCCCGTTCCGCCGCCCCGCAATTTGCCGAGGCAGGCCAGATATTGCAGACCGGCAACGTGGGCGCGTTCTACCGCAGCAATGGTGATGCCCGTGGTGCCAATGCCAGCGCCACCCTGGCCAACGACCATGTCAGCATCAACTACACCGGCTCCACCGCGCGCAGCAACAACTACGACGCCGCGGCCGATTTCAAGCAATCCGGCCTCGCCGCCACCGGCCGCGCCTGGATGGATGGCAAAACGGTAGGCTCCACCGCCTACAAAACCGAAAACCACGAACTGGGCCTGGCCTGGCGCGACAATGACCAGCTGCTGGAAGCCAAAGTGGGCGTGCAACGCACGCCTTTTGAGGGCTTTGCCAACCAGCGCATGGACATGACCGACAACAGCAGCAACCAGCTGAACCTGCACTACAACGGCCAGTTTGCCTGGGGCGAGTTGGATGCCCGCCTGTACAACCAGTACGTACGCCACAGCATGAACTTTGGCGATGACAAGCAAACCATCTACGGCATCTATAAAGGTATGCCGATGGACTCTGCCAGCCACACCCTGGGCGGCAGCCTGACTGCCGAGTTGGCCCTGAATGCGCGCGACAAACTGAAACTGGGCAGCGAAATCCAGCGCTACAGCCTCAACGACTGGTGGCCGGCAGCCGGTGGTACTGGTGGCATGGGCCCCAATACCTTCTGGAACATCAAGGACGGCAACCGCGACCGCGTGGACGCCTTTGCCGAATGGCAGGCGGACTGGAAAGCACAATGGCGCAGCATCATCGGCGCACGGCTCAGCCAGGTGAAAAGCAATACCGGCAGCGTAGCGGGCTACAACAGCAACGCCTCCTACGCTACTGACGCCGCCAGCTTCAACGCGCAAAACCACGCCCGTACCGACCTCAACCTCGACCTGTCCGCCCTGGCCCGCTACACCCCGTCGGAAACAGCGCAATACGAACTGGCCTACGCGCAGAAAACCCGCTCGCCCAATCTGTACGAACGCTATACCTGGTCCAGCAACACCATGGCCGCGGTGATGAACAACTTCGCCGGAGACGGCAACGGCTATGTCGGCAACGCCAACCTCAAGCCGGAAGTGGCCCACACCCTCAGCAGCAGCGCCAACTGGCACGCCGCCGACGGTGAAGCCTGGCAGCTCAGGCTCAGCCCCTACTACAGCTATGTGGAAAACTACATCGACGCCCAGCGTTACGGCACGGCCAACAACAACCAGACCGCCACCACCGGCTACGTGGTGCTGCAATACGTTAACCAGAACGCCCAGCTATACGGCGTGGACGTCAGCGGCAAGCTGCAACTGGCCAAAACCACCGGCTTAGGCAGTTTCACTGCCACCGCCCAGCTCAGCTACACCCGTGGCGAAAACCTGACGACTGGCGACAATCTGTACAACATCATGCCGCTCAACGCCAAACTGGCGCTGGTAAACACGCTGGGGCAGTGGACCAGCACCGCCGAATGGCAGGCCGTCCGCGCCAAAACCGATGTCTCCGCCGTGCGCAACGAGGTCAAAACCCCCGGCTACAGCCTGTTCAACCTGCGCACCCGCTATGAAAACAAACGGTTCAGCGTGGACGTGGGCATCGACAACGTGTTCAACCGCTTCTACACCCTGCCGCTGGGCGGCGCCTACACCGGCCAGGGCATGACCATGAGCCGCGCCGGCATCCCCTGGGGCACAGGCGTGGCCGGCCCCGCCCGCTCGCTGTACACCGCCTTCAACCTCAAGTTCTGACCCCGCCTGATTTGGCCGCCAGATGGCGGCCACAACAAAACACCCCCGGCCATGCAGATGGCGCGGGGGTGTTTGGTTGTGTGGGGTCTCTATTGAAGAGTGGCTAGAAAGCATTGTCTAGTAAGGATTCTGTACGGTGTGGTAATTGTTTATACCAACACTGTTGTGAGATTGATCCACATTTGTACAGTCCTCAACTTGCCTAAGGAAAATGGCGGCTTACGACCCAAAGCGGTCCTGAGTTACGGCAACTAAACAGCTCCGAAGCCGCCATTCAACGCCTAGATAACCTGTGGTTTGCGCAGCAAAAGCATCAGGTTGACTAGATGTTACATGGACTTATTTCCCTGCGCTTCGAATAGCCTCGATCGTGCTTCTCAGAAATTCAAAGTCAGCAATACTGTTTCTTCTTAACAGGTAATCCTCGAAATCCCTCTTACGGCTTTCGTCAAATTCAATCTTCGTTTCCCCTGTTGAAAGAGTTATTCGCTTTTGAAAGGCATGGAATAAACTCTCAGAAAATGCGTTCTCGATGCCAGATTTCGCAACTGTATTGGCCGCGTTCCGTGGGATGATAATCGGTACGGTGTTGTTGACCACATCAAGGGAATAGTTAACATCGCAATCCCAAACAAATATCACAGTCTTTTCGTGTGGAACTCTCACAAAGAAATCGTACAGCGTCTTCAATTGGGTTTTTCCAGAATTGGCCTCAATACCATCTAGGATTTCTATATCAGAGACACCAAAAAGCTCGAACGCCTTCCTCAGTATCTTTGTGTTCTTTCCTTCAGTAATGACTGTTGCTTTCAACCGACCAACTTGATCAAACAGCCTGACTCCATCTTGAAGGATTGCGAACCCTTCTGTGAGTATGGAAAGAGCGTTTCCGTTGCTAGACTTCTCGACTCTACTCAGCCCTGCTCGATTCATTACGAACACGCAGTCTTCTGGCGCAAGTGCAACCGTTGTTGGTGAATGGGTTACTAGGATTACCTTTGTACCGCGTGAAATGAACTCTTCTTGAATTACTTCTATCATATTTCGCATCATCGAAGGATGCAAAGTGGCGTCAATCTCATCGAGCAAAAGTACGTCCGGAAAATATCTATCGAAGGACGATTTGTAAATGGACGCGACGAGGGCCATCAGAACCTTCTCACCAGATGAAAGACTACTGAAGTCAATCTGTAAGTTGGGATCTGAAGTGTGAACAAGTCTCAATGCGTAGTTCTTGAATACGTCTGTTCCCTCGGGTGATGTGATCTGATACTGGATCGAGCTAAACTTCCGCAGGATTTTGTTGATCAGCTCCCAAGGTTTTTCTCCGTGCCTCGCAAGAAAGTCGGTTTCAGAGAGAACCGGGTAGTCCTTCCCATACCTCTGGTTCTCAAACTCGTTAACTTGATTCTGCCGGTACTTAATGTAGTAATCCCAGATAACCTTGCCGAGTTGATGTGGAAGAAAATTGTTCTTGAGAGCAACTGGCTTATAGAGTGTCCTAAAATCTTCTTCCGTAATCTCATCGAGAGGAAACGGCAAAGAGCGCACGAGTGAGTACACGCCAGCCGCATCATTGTTGGTTCGAATGTGTTGCTGTGCAAAATACTGATCCACCGTATTTCGGTAGTTTGTCACTTCCGGACGGTCATTTCTGGAAAGAAGTGGAACTTTGTCTCGCTTGCATTCGTCTGCAATCTCACTATGTGAGGGGCCTAGATGCCCTTTTGCGTTAACCAGGAGATGCTTGATATTGCCGTTGTAGAAGTTCCAGGCATTGCCTTTCTCTGTCCCGAGTTGATAGGCGTTGAACTCAGCCTCATTCTCCAGTCGGAAATTCTCATAGTTGAACTTCACAATTGAGAGGTTCGGATCTCCGTTGATGTGAACGCATTTTTGTTCAATTGCTTCAAGAAGGTGACTCTTGCCGGAGCCGTTAAGTCCGGTCAGGATAGTAAGGTCACTGAGTTCCACTGGATTGAACTGCTTGATGGATAGATAGTCTCGAACATACTGGAGTGAAAACACACTGCTCTCCTACTTTTTTGACCCTGCAAACGTATTGTAGGTAGACAGAAGCCGCCGCATATTGTCGGCGCCATCCGTATAACAAAGTCGCGGCAATCTCTTCCAAGCTTTTGATTGACTATTCCATTTCACACTCCATTCCGGCATATGAGGGTACTAAATATTCCGACAAAGGCGACACGGGTAACAACTGATGCTGCGTATCAAGCTTGTGCGGCGGCAAAGCTGTCACTGGCGGCCTTCCGCTCCTGGCCAAAAGAAGCCATTTCTCCTGGCCAGTATCTCCACCAGCCAGACACACACATCAAAAAACTGCCCCAAACCGTGGATGCATCCCGCAAAGCCTTACCAGGCAAGGGTTTCAGCCCCAGGGTTTTGCCCACGGGTTTTTCTGCTAATTCGTGGATATTTCTAAAATTTCAATAAAATCAATTGCTTGGGTTGGTTATGTTATCTACGGTTTCCACGCTTTTCCCACCGCAAACCGTGAATCAGGATTTCCGGCCTGTTGCGACTTCGTGGACTGCCCGTCTGCGTCACTCTTCACGGCACTGAACAGCTGAAAGACCCTTTTCAGCATCCAGTTTTTCACATAAAACGTGCCGATGTCATATTCCGTATCAAAAATAAGCCAACAATCTGCTGCTGTATTGGCATGAATCTGACAGTGGCGGAATCGACTGGTGGTATTGCCATGCAGTGCTGGGTGGCGTTTGTGCTGACGGTGAAGGTAATGGCCTGTAGCTGGCAAACAGCACACAGCCCGCGCTGGGCGGGCTGTTGGTGGACTGCGGGGCGAGGCTTACGTAAACGACAGGCAACAAAACAGCGCCTTACAGGAGTTGGCCGATATCGGTGCGGGCGAGGCTGATTTGTTGATGCAGTGGGGCCAATAGCCCGGCCAGCTGATTGGCTGCCAGCGGCATGTCCTCGGCGTGGTTCAGCAGATCAAGCAGGCATTGCATGCAGTCAGCGGCACTGTCCAGCGTGCAGATACCATCGGCAATGGTGTGCTGGATGGTCTGGCTCAGGCGGGTCAACTGGCTGATGGGTTCGCGCAGCGCGGCGTGCTCCGGCAGGCTGGTCAGGGTTTGCAGGTAGCGGAGTTGGTCTTGAAAGGTGGCCAGCGCCAGATAGGCGGCGGGAACGTCCGGGTTGAGAAGGGGCTGGGTGTTCATGCGCGGGCCTCCTTGCGGAAGGATGGCAGGGCGGTAACGGCAATGACAATCGCGGGGGGAGGGTGCAACAGGGCGCGGGAAATGCCAGGCATCATAGCCTCCTTCGTATGAGCGTTGAGCCCACTTCTCGTCGCCAAACGAGGGTGGCGGGCACATGGCGAGGTTGGCGAACCGGTACGAAGGCAACCGGCATACCCGAAGGTATCCCCACCATGGCCCGCCATTGAAGACGTACCTATGGTGTGTTGAACGGACGTAAAAAATGCCGCAGAGCGGCTGTCCGCCTTCGTAAGTCGGGTCGCCAAACCCGGTGCCGCTATTGAACAGCACGCGGCAATTGTTGGGTGGCGGGGTTGGCTTGTCAATACCGGGGAAGGGGATAGCACGGCATGGCTGCGGGCTGAGCCTGCCGGTTTGTGCTGTGTTGCGCTAGTTTCCCGCCAGTGCCCTATGCGAGAGATAAGACTTGAGTAGGCCGAGCTGCCTATGGTCCTGCAATGCCTGTCTTTTCACGGATGGCAGCTTTCAGTGCTTGCGCTTTAACACTTTTGAGATTGTTCTTACCGGCATTCCAAAGAGACAGAAGTTCTTGCAGGTCTCTTTGCATGTATGTGGCTTTGTGTTGCTTGATCGCTTGATTTTCTTTTTTTAATTCATCATGCAGCATTTGTGCGGCTTTCCTTTTTGCAGATGCGGTATTGAATGCCGCGGCAACTCTGGAATGCCCTACAAAAGGTTTCTGCGGAGATATCCTTTCAGCATGTTTTGCTCTTAGAGCTATCTTTAGGCGCTCTTGCTCCGTCTTAGATGCCATCACATATCCGCCATTAGCATGTTGGGAAGGAATGAAAGTTCAGACCGATGAGCTACTCAATTTGCATGTTTGTCTGTCCCTTGTCTACAGGACTTTGGTTTTGAGGAGGAAGGCTTCCAACTTCATGAGAGTGGTCGTTACTAACACGATGACGGACACTGCTGGCATTGATGGTAGGGTCAGGCGGCGGGCTGAATAGTGCCGGTTTGTGCTGTGTCGCGTTGGTGTCCCGCCAGTGTTCCATGGCAGGTTTCAGGCAACAAAAAAGCGCCTTGCGGCGCTGTTTTTGATTCTTGCTGCAATCCTTGTCTGTTAGGACTTGGTGCCGGGGTCTCTATCGAAGTGTTGCCTGAAAGCCACGCCAGTAAAGGACTCTTGTATCGTGATTTTAGAAAAGGTACACAAAAAGGTACACAAAACAGCACCGTTGGAGCGTTGCCACAGTGGGCGCGCCACACTTTTCACGCATCACGCCAAGCTATGCGATGGCTGGCGCAGCTGCTAGCCAGGTAGTGAAATGCTTGGCCGGTTGTTCATTTTTTTCATCTGCCTGTCTGATCGTTTGCCATACCTTGCCCCTGTGAACACCCCCCCTCCCTAAAATTCTCTCGCCATAAAAATGCGAAGCTAGGCACTGGGTCTTGATCGGGCCTTGCTGGGCTTTCAGCCACCCCCCACCCCATGGCAGGTGCCCACCCATTTCTAGGGGTGGTGCTATGGACATCGGGTGCAATCCATACCGCTCCCACTGATTGCTCTGACCTAACGGCGAATTATTTTTTCGATCCCGATAAAAATGCGTAGTGACAATAGTGACGTAGTGACACCATTGATTTAAAAGGACATTTTCTATTATTGCGTAGTGACAAAGTTCATTTGTCACTAGTGACAGCATGTTGAATACCGGTATGCGATGGGGTGTTGTGTCACTTGATGTCAGGTGCTGAACATCATGAATGATGTCGCTCATCCACCCTGCACAGGGGGCTGCGACATAGCCTTGTGGATGTTGTAGGTGTAGGAGCTACGGTAATAGAAAGACGCTTACAGGGGATGGATGGGCAGGGCATTGCCCATTGCTGGTATTGAATGGCTAGCCGTGGCTTGGCTGCTGAGGGGCAGCCATTGCACCAGGCATGGGGATGATAGACACCAACTGCTGCCCAAAGCGCGGCCTTGCCCTTTCAATCACGCTGCGTTGGCTGGCCGCTGGCATAGCCACATACCAGACCAACGGTCCACCATCGAGACTGATGCACCATATCCAGCCGCATCCCACTGTCACATCAGACAGCGGTGGGAAGCTTGTGCGGAGTACTACTGGATAAGGCAATGCAGGGGGGCAAGCAACCGCATGGTCAGAGCATTGCCCATTGCTGGTATTGAATGGCTGCTAGCTGTGGCTTGGCTGCTGAGGGGCAGCCATTGCACCAGGTACGGGGAGGATAGACACCAGCTGCCGACCAAAGCGCGGCCTTGCCCATTCAATCACGCTGCGTTGGCTTGCCGCTGGTGTGGCCATATACCAGACCAATCAGCCATCATCGATGGCTGACACGCCACAACCAGCGGCATCCTACCGATAACTCAGCAAGCAGCAGCCAACAGCTGGCAGTGTAAGAATGGGCGGCATGTTGTTCACGGCTCGGGTCAGATCAGTGGAGCCTGCTCCGCTGCGCACTTCGGCGGCCAAGCCAGTCACAGGCACTTTCTACCAAACTAGGGTATGAGCCACACTTCTAAACGGCTTTAACAGCCCAGTCTACATATCCCGTTCCTGAGCTACTGGGTTTATCAGTTAGATCTGAATTCTTACGGATGATGCAATTGGACTTGCAACGTAAGGATGCTTGGTTTACATTTCATGTATGAAATCATTTTTTGTAAACCACGTACAAGGGGATGGCAATGATCGGTGAACGATTGCTTCGTGCCCGAAAGGCTGCTGGCCTGTCTCTACGTGCGCTTGCAGATGCGGTAGATCTATCTCAAACAGCCATAAACAAGTATGAGAAGGGCGAACTGACTCCTTCGTCAGGCCAGCTACTGAAAATTGCTAAAGTACTGGGAGTCCGGACAGAATATTTTCTTCGTTCGACATCTCTGCAATTGGAGGGCATTGAGTACCGCAAGCGTGCATCGACCTCCAAGACTATTCTCGACAGAATTTCTGTCGACATCACAGATCAGGCCGAGCGCTGGATTGAATTACTTTCCCTCTATCCACAACCTCCGGTCTCCAAATTTGCACTTCCTGAACGGCTTCCCGAACGGATCTCCTCTGAGGAGGAAATTGAGCTGGCGGCTGAGATACTGCGGCAGGAATGGGGGCTGGGTACCAATCCAATACCAGATCTTATTGATACCTTAGAGTCTCACGGGATTATGGTGATTGTGACTGCTGTTGACGGGCTGGAAAAATTTGATGGCCTAGCAGCTTCTGTGGCTGGCATCCCAATCGTTGTTGTTGCAAAGAATTGGCCTGGTGATCGACAACGCTTCACGCTTGCTCATGAGCTTGGGCACCTGGTCTTGCATGACCGGCTAGCTGAAAATCTTGATGAAGAGAAAGCATGTAACCGTTTCGCAGGGGCATTGCTTTTGCCTCAAGGGGAAGTGGTCAAGGTGATGGGCACTCATCGTACAGCGCTTGAAGTTCGAGAGCTCTACATGCTTAAGCATGAGTTCGGCATTAGCATGCTAGGCGTTCTCTTTCGTATCAAGCAAGCAGGTGTCATTACTGAATCCATATGCCGTAGCTGGTTTATGGAGTTCTCTAAGCAAGGCTGGCGAAAAGGAGAGCCTGGTGATCAATACGCACATGAGGACACTTATCTGTTTCAAGGGCTTGTCTACCGAGCATTGGCAGAGGGCTACATTGGTGAGTCAAAAGCTGCTGAACTACTGAAAATCTCTCTGACCCGTTTCAAGTCGGAAAGGAAGCTGGAGGGGTTGCATGCAGCTACTGATCAGTGATGCCAACATTCTGATCGATATGGAAGTGGGAGAGTTGCTTGATTTAATGTTTACTCTCCCTTACCAGTTCAAAGTACCAGACATGATTCTGGACGAAGAATTGGAAGGCATGGCCGATCGGTTACGAGCCTTGAACATAAAGGTTGGCGAGCTTGATGGTGACGGGGTTGATCATGCAGTCGAACTAGGAAGATTGTACGCGAAGCTTAGCCGTTACGATTGCGTTGGTCTTGCATTGGCAAAAAAAGAGGCTTGTCCTCTGCTGACTGGTGACGGAGACCTACGAGCAGCCGCAAGCCATGAGGCGGTTTTGGTCAAAGGTACGGTTTGGTTGTTAGAACAGCTGATTTTGTTAGGCAGGATCAGTGTGGAGAATGCTCGAAACAGCGTCACTAAGATGAGAGAAAACGGTAGGAGACTACCATGGGAAATACTTGAGCTGATGTTGAGGCGAGCTGAGGCTTAGATATGATCAATGGAAAAAATTTCAGCAAGCCAAGTTGGCGCTTGGCTCCTGAAAAAAGTACAGATTGGCGTCAGTACTGGTTGCTTGGTGAAACGTGCAATGTGGATTCTAGTTCACATGTTTTTGCCACGGCAACTAAAAAATCATCGCCAAGAAGGGAGGTGACTATGCCGTGGCTAAACAACTCAAGCTAGATCTGCCCTTACCTGAGGGGTACGAGATCCAGTTTCGCGCCTACATCACGCTAAAGAATGGTAAGCGTTTGTATGCGAAACAGTACGGACTGCGCGGTTTTCCTATACCTGTAAAGGTAGCGTAGTCTCACATATGGCCCCCTATATGGGGGCTTTTTGCTCTTTCAAGTTGTTCCTTTGGTCTCACTTTAGTTTGTCCTGCAAGTCAGCAGATGACGTGCAAACGTTCAAGAGCCCATGTCATGCAACCTTCATTTGTCAGTACTGGATTATCTTGCTTTGTCGACTTGGTGTGCTGTGTGAAAACCATGGCGGACATAGTTACAAGCCTATCCATTCAATCATGCTGCACTGGTTTGCCTTAGGCGTGGCCATGAACCAAACTGACCGACTACCATCGAGGTTGATGTGCCATCGCGAGCACGCCGGAGAACGGCGAGCACCTCGTCAGAGTACTACTGGATAAGCTTACGGCGGGCGGCAAAGCGACCGTATCGACGTAGCCTTACTCGCACTTTGTCTTGAATGGCTGCTAGCCGTGGCTTGGCTGCTGAGGGGCAGCCATTGCACCAGGTACGGGGAGGATAGACACCAGCTGCCGACCAAAGCGCGGCCTTGCCCATTCAATCACGCTGCGTTGGCTTGCCGCTGGTGTGGCCATATACCAGACCAATCGGCCATCATCGAGGCTGACACGCCACAACCAGCAGCATCCTACCATCACACCAGCATGTGGCAGAAAGCTGGGGCAGTATGCCGCCGCGTCAGCATCAGGCTTGATGCCAAGTGACTGCACCACGGGGCAGCGGGTTGTGCTGGCCAACTGGCAGGCAGTGCAGGGCATGGGCCGTGCCTTATCCACGTCAGCATCAGCCAGGCCCTGAACCTCTTGCGCGCTTTCATTACACCATTCAAGAGCAAGCGGGTCTGGCGTAGCCTTCACTAGGTGCGTGCTGGCGGCATGTTGATGGCTCTCCGTGTGCGAAACAGCAGCTTGGAAAGCTTCGGCAGGCAAAGCGGCAAACCATGATTCAAGATCATCAGGCGGCATTGCTGGCCTCATCAATGAAGTTGCCATCGCCAAATATTGCTGATGTCACGCAATACACCTTTGCCCGCCCACTTTTGCTGTACTTGGCTTCTGGCGTATACCGGATTTGCAGCATATGGCCAGCACCTTTTGTCACCTCCAAGGCCCCAGCTTGTTGGAGTAAACGACAGGCACGTGATACATCCATTCCCGCGCATACTTCTGCCCGGAAGCTCTCCGGAAGTATCAGATACTTGATGACGCCAGATATCTTGTCCTTGAGTCGATAGCCACACCGGCTAATCGTGCGTGGCGCATGGTCATCAGGGTCAGGGCCTAAGCTATCAACGCTTTGCAGGATGGCTTCATCAGACAGCCGGGTAAATCGTGCCTCGCCATGCTGCTCAAGGAAAAAACGGATCTTGGACAATATTTCCTCATCCTCGCGATTGCCTGTTGTGCCACGCGCTTTAAGCCAGTCGGCAAAACATTGCTGAGCCGCTTTCCATGCAGTGCCCTTTGGCCAGCCGGTTACTCCCCACGCACTTGCCAATTCACCAGCCACAGCCACTAGCGCAAAGCGCGTGGCGGCGCGATGGGCTTGCCCGTGTGCATCGGCTGGCAATACCTCACTGCCAAAGCGTGCCAGCTGCTGCCTGATGATGGGCGGTAGCTTTTCCTTTTCAGACACCAGCCGTTCAATAAATGCCCGGGCGGCAGTGCCGTAGCTGCGGGCACAGTTTGCTTTCAGGTGGTCAGCAAGGGCCTTGCCATTCTCTTTGTCGTGCAAGGTATCAAATAGGCCCAGCCCGCCACCGGCATCGGCCTGCACGGCAAGCATGCGGATTTCCATACCTGCTTTCATGTCTTTGCGAGCCTCTGCCATGTGTGCGGCAAGGGTTTTCTCGCCAGACGACAGGAACAGCAAGCGCCATTCGGCCACTGCACCACGGCTGCCGCCACGGTCATTCGCCCGGCCTTTGCCGCGCCCATTGCCCAGCATATAGACCGCCTCGCCAATAATGCGCGGGTCACACTGGTGAATCTCATCAAGGGGCAGCAAGCAATCCGAGTAGGCAGACGCCATGGCCTCCAGGGCGTTATCCGTTGCACGCCACGTTTGCAGGTAGCCCGGCCCGCCAAAGACACTACCCGCTACTTGTAGCAGTGTGGTCTTGCCCTGAGAGCTATCACCATAAAAGTGAAACCCGCCCGATTCAGCGCCAATTACCCCCAGCAGCGGGCCTGCAAACGCGCATGAGGCGGCAAAGGCCAAGCGACTGTTACCCACGCAATACTGCGCAACGCCAGTTTGCCAGGCTGCCAAATCCCCCGCGCACTGCATGGCCTCACGTTGCTTTTGTGCGGCCTGAAACACCAGCACCTCTTTGCTGTCGCCTAGCTGGCCATCGGGCAGCAGGAAAGCATTGCCATGCCAGCCCAAGCGAGACACCAGCGTGGCACGCTCGCCCCCATCGTAACGGCCAAGATACTCAAGCAGGCGTTGCCGGGCTTTGGGGCCGCTACCAATCAGCAGGCCACGGGAGAGCAGCCCCTTGATAACCTCAGTCCCTTCGCTGCTGGCCACCAGCTCAGACGGGATATTCCATTCCTTGATGCTGCCATCCGGGTCGGCAAAGCGCACCAGCAAGCCCCAGCCCTCGCTATTCACATCACGGGTGCGGGCAAGAATGTCCAGTTTGCTGCACACCCATAAAGGGGCGTCCATATCCTCACTTTTGAAGTACACCCCATTATCAGAAATCTTGAATGGACTTCCCCCATTGCTGCTGCTTTGGCGCTTCGGGCGGCCCGGCTTGGCCTTCTCAGGAATGGTATTTTCGGATGCCTGCTGCTCTGCTGGTGGCTGTGTGGCTTCCTCAGTCTGCTGGGGGGCGGCTGGCTTATTCATTTCAAGCAACATGGCCAAGTGAGCAGCTGTCCAGCCGCGCCCAATTGCGTCGGCAGCATCATCGCCCTCATGCCATTCCCCACCAGGTAACAACACAGGGGCCGGGCCATCCAGACTAGGGGAGTAGGTGACAAAGCCAGACACGTCCAGATGGGTGACTGTGGCCGCGCCGATCTTGAGCAGCTGGCCAGCGACCGCATTGGCGGCAATTTCACCGGGGCTGTCATAGTCACGCCAGATCAGGCAATCACGGCCCGCCAATGGACTGAAATCTGCCTTGCTTACTGCCTCTGCACCATTCATCCAGCAAACGGCTACATGGCCGGGCAGCAGCTTCCCGGCAGCATCGGCAGCCTTTTCGCCTTCGCAAAGCACGACAGGAGCCGACTGGCGGCTGTGCAGTCTATCCAGTCCATACAGTGGGCGCGGTGCCGGTACGTTTTTCCAGCGCCAGGCGCGTTTGCCCGTGGCAAGGTCTTGCCATACCGACAAGGGGTAATAATCCTTACTACGGCCATTTGCGCCGGGTTCCAGCCGTGCCACAAAGACAAGCGGCAGCCCCTCTGCATCGTTATAGCGCCACACCTGTACCACTTTGCCCGGGTGCTTTGGCTTATTGCGTGGCATGTTGCCCAGCATGTCTGCCGGAATAGGGAGCACAGGCACACTATCCATAGCTGCTGCGGCAGAGGGGGGCAGTGGCGCTGCCTCAGTTGCCGGTGCTGCTTTGCCGGACATAATCCCAAACAGCCGGGCCAATTCCTTGCATGCTTCACCCTGCTGGCAGCTTTTCAGATACGCCACCAGGCTTACGACATCCGCGCCCTTGTCGCCGCTGGCAAAGTCAGCCCAAACGCCAGAATTGGCATTGATACTGAATGAACCAAAGCCATCATCATTGGCGCGTGTCGGGTTAATCATCTGGATTTCATGGCCATGCTGTTGCCAGTGAACACCAGCCCAATCAAGCACACGCGGCAGCGCCGCAAGCGCCGCATCATTCACCTCTTTGAATGGCAAACGTCCTGCTGTCGTCATAAGTTACCTCCGTTGCGCCCAACATCCAGCGCCATGGCCGCTCCGTTGGAAATGTCCTCAATCAGCCCGGCAAACAGCCCTTGCTGTGCATCATCCGCAAATAGCTCAAGGGCATCAGCCAGAAGGGGGAGAAATGGAGAGAGAAAGCCAGCAAGGGCAGCGGCGGCCATATTGGCGCGCTCTTGCTCGCTATAGCTGGGCATGGCTTGAAGGGTGGCGATATAGCGCAGCAAATCCATGGCCATGCAATGACCATCACGATAAGCAGGGGCTGCACCAGGTAATGCAGAGTCAAAGGGCAAGCCGAGGGCCTGACCATTCAAGGTCATCAAATTTTTCATGGGAATCAGCCTAGAGGGATGGGCAGCGCGTCTGCGTAGATGGCTGCCGGTCGGTTATCAGTTGCAAGCTCACGTGAGGCAAGCGGATAGGGCTGGTGCCCCATCTGCTTGGCCTTATGCCTAGGAGCGCGGCGGATGAGTTACCACACGGGACAGCAGTGATATTTCTTGCGCCAAATCGTGAGCCAGCCACATGAAATCCTCTTGCAAGCTGTTACTGAGGGTGCGGAAGCCATCCCCGGCTTCGCCATATGTGGCGGAAAGCAATGCAGTCAACTGCGATGTCCGACGTGTCAGCATGTCAGCTGCGGTTTCATACTCATAGGAGACAATAAGAGACGAATTTTTCTCTTCAATACCGACGCCAAAACTGGTGGTTTCAGACATTACGCCACCTCCACAACGGAATAGCCACGGCTGGCCGGTTCAATGCGAACAGATTGGCCCGTTTTAGCCAGGTGCTGGCGGGCAATGGTTTGCGCCTCTGCCAATGTTGCGGCAGTGCTGATGGTGCTAGAAATGGGGAACAGGCGCGACAGGGCGCGGGAAAGCTTAGGCATGGTGGCCTCCTTAGTGAGTTTATACCCACCATCCGAGGCTAATCGGGGGTGGCAGGCACGTGGCGGGATTAGCCTTACCGGCACTAAGGAACCGGCGCATCCGAAGATGCTCCCACCACGGCCCGCCATAGAAATGGACGCACCAATGGCGTAATCCGGACGCAAAAAATGCCGCATGGGGCGGCTGTCCGCCTTAGTGTTCGACGAGAGGCTAATCTCGGTGCCGCTATTGAACAGCACGGCACGATTGTGGCTGACTGCTGGTGTTGCGTCAACCTGCTGGCAGGAGGTGATGCTTGCCACAATCAAGGCCAGGGCAATGATGCGGCGATTGAACCGCAAGTCTGCAAGCCGTGTGGCTGAGTGACGGATGGCTTGAATTTTCATTTGCACTCCCAGCTGACAATTTCACGGATAAACACATCAATCTCTTTTACCTTTGCACGGTCGCCGGTTCGTGCGGCATTCCGTTTCAATGCACTCAAGTAACTCAATGAGAATGCCATTGCAGGCTTAGGCACTGGAGCCGGTTTCTTACGGATAGAGCGCGCTGCTCTTTTATGCCGCGGTGCAAAGGAGCCAGATGAGTGATCTGCCTTGCATTTGAGGTCTGGATGATTGCTTTCGAGTTGGGCAATGATGGCCAGTGCATGGGCAGATTTGCATTGATGCTGTTGATCGGTCGTCATGCCACATTCCCCATACGATCATTCAGCCATTGCATGACCATGTGGGAAGGCCAGCCAACGGCACGGCTACCCAGCTTGACCGATGCAGGAAATTCACCTGCTTTGCTCATGGCGTAGATACTGGACTTACTCAGTCCAGACAGGGATAGCACTTCTGGCAGGCGCATCATGTAGGAGCCGATAGGTTGCGATACTGGCGCTGGTGTGCTCTCGGTGCTGCTTATCGTTGCCTTGTAGGCATCAATGTCCTCACGGCGATATACCGACTGTCGGCCAACACGGATGGCTTTGGGGCCTTTGCCGGATACGGCCCACTGATTCAGGGTAAAAACAGATACGCCCAACTCTGTGGCTAGCTGGGAGCGTGTGAGGGAAGGGGAATTGGATGCTTGCATACGTCCTCCGGTAAGGGGTGATGCCGCACAAAACGGTGCGGCAGGACGAATGCTAGCGACGTGCCCACTCAAGAACGGATGGGCACAATTTCATTTTCTTATTGTGATCAACTACTAGTAGTAGTTTTGAGGTAAATATTTTCCTTAAACCTTCTACTGGTTCGCTCTTTTCTTGCCTTTTGCCATGATCATGTATGAAAGAACAGCGTTCCCACTGTGTGGTGCATAAGCACGTATTAATGGGCCATCACATGGAGGGCCTGAGCAGACGTAGTAATAATCCCGCTTCTCTCTCTTTTTTTCGTGGGCTTTTCTAGCCTTGTTGATGCTTGCTTTTAGCTTTGAAAATTCGTCTCCACTTGAATCGGATAGCCCATAAATTATGCTGCACATATATGCCAATACGTTATCGGATATTTTGAATTTCATTGCTTTTGCGTATTCGGTATACATCAAAGCAAATTGCAGTCTTTTTTCGTAGTTGGATATATTGGCTAAGATGCGATCATTGTGATCTATCCAGTCTACAGTTTGTAGTGCAAGATCGTCACGAATGTCGAAAGTAAGTTCTTCTATCTCATTAAGTAGATAATGCTCGGCTGGTGCGGCTTCTGAGTCTATCCCAAGTGCTCGTAATGGAATGTCTATGCCATCGAAGTAGAATAAGTCTTGTGCCTCATGCATTAGTCCAGCCAAGTTTGAAGCTGCTTTTCTAATTTTAATTAGTAATTCTTTCCGTTTTCTTATGATTTCTTGTCTATTTTTTCCATGGCATCGCTTTATTGTTACAGCGATTCCCTGTAGCCAAGTTCTCCATGTCGAATCATCCCACCCCTTTGCAATTCCGCCGTTGCGTGATTGCATGGAGTTGAACATCTCTTCTGAATGGCATCCAAGTAGAATTCTGAATAAATGATTTATTGATGCTGGATTTTCCTCAGTATCATCGCTTGATATTTTATCGCTGGTGCCTACTGTTTCTAGAAATAAATCCCATAGCACCTTTGGCAGGTATTCTGGTTTTTTTGCAGGGATTTTTTCTTTCATCGTAGATGGCTTATCTATTTGAGGTTGGTGGCTCAATATTTGTGACTATATGGTTACGTTCAGGCACGCTTGAAATTGACGGGTACAACATTCCCACCCTGCTGTGCTGCAATGAAGTCTGCCCACCATTGCATCATGCGCCGCCGTTCTTCCAGGTACTCAGCTCGGTGATATGCAGCACGTACCTTGTTGCGCTCAGCGTGGGCAAGCTGGCGCTCGATTACATCGGGGTCGAATCCCTCTTCATTCAGCACGGTGGATGCCAAAGCCCGGAAGCCATGCGGGGTGGCCGTTCCTTTGTATCCCATGCGGCCCATGGCATAGCTCAGCGTGTTTTCGCTCATGGGCCGGTCATGGTCGGTCATTGCCGGGAAAAGCAGGGCATTGCGGCCTGTCAGCGGCTTAAGCTCATCCAGCAGGGCCAATGCAGAACTGCTCAGAGGGACAATATGGGGGGCGCGCATTTTCATGCGCTCAGCAGGTATGCGCCATTCCTTGCGGACGAGGTCGAACTCTTCCCAACGTGCTGCGCGTAGTTCACCAGGGCGCACGAAAGTCAGAATGAGCAGATGCATGGCAATTCGCGTCGGCTGGTAAATCGGTTCGGCTTCCAGTCGCTTGAAGAACTCTGGCAATTCATTGCGCGGCAAGGCCGGGCGATGCTCTACCTTTGCTGAACTGATTGCCCCAGCCAGGTCGCTGGCCGGATTGGTTTGGGCGCGGGCCGTCTGGATGGCATATCGCATCACTGAACCAATGCGCTGCAATACACGTGAGGCCGTTTCAAGCGCACCACGGCTTTCAATTTTGCGGATGGTGGCCAGAATTTGCGGCGCAGTTAACTCACTGACCGGTATCTTCCCCAGGTCAGGGAATGCGTCGGTCTCAAGGGAGTCCAGCACCCGGGCCGCATGGGCTGGTGTCCACAAAACCATCTGCTTTAGATGCCACTCCCTTGCAATCGCTTCAAAAGCGTTGGCGCTAGCTTCTTTAGCCGAGGCTTTTGCCACTTTCTTCTCTTGGCTTGGGTTCTTACCCTCATCCAGTAGCATTCTCGCTTCTGCTGCCTTGTCTCTGGCGCTAGCCAGGCTAACCGTCGGATATTTGCCAAGGGATAGCTTTCCGGGCTTGCCGTTGTGACGATACCGAAACAGCCACAGTTTGCCACCCGCTGGTGTGACCTCAAGGAAGAGGCTACCTCCATCGGGTAGGTGATAGGGCTTGTCCTGCGGCTTTGCTTGGCGAATAGCCAGATCAGTTAAGGGCATGATGTGTACCTTTTCCTATGTACCTTTTCGCGCCGCGCCGTAAGGGTGGCGGGCGGAGACCATTCCGCGCCTAGACTTGTGCAGAGAACCAGCTTGCAGGGTGTTGGGTGGCCTTTAGCGGCTCTCTATGCATGGATTTCTACCGTGTCACTAGTGACAAATCGCTTTTGTCACTATCAATGGACATGAAAAAGTCTTTTGAAATCAAGGCTGTCACTATGTCACTACTGTCACTAGTCATTTCTCGCGGGGGGCCGAAAAAAATACATAAATGGTCGTGATGGATGCCAGGGCCATGAGTGGCTGATGACATACATACAATTTTGTAACCAGTGTATGAATTGCAAATGGTGCTAATGACAAGTGATTGTGTACCTTTTTCTACGGGGTTTGTAGGAAGGTACACAAAAAGGTACATAAAAAAGCTGGCTGTTACGGGACGTTGCTGGACGCTAATGGACAACAAAAAACCCGCAGAGCCTTGTGCTGTGCGGGTTTGATGGACTTTCTTGGACTTCTCTAATCGTTGCGATGGTGCCCGGGGTCGGACTCGAACCGACACACCTTGCGGCGGGGGATTTTGAATCCCCTGCGTCTACCGATTTCGCCACCCGGGCATCGCAAGAGGAGGCAAGTCTATCCCATCTGCCGGGGCTTGTAAATCACTCGCCGGCGTCCTTTTTCATTTTCAGCGCATGGTCATACAGCAGCTTGCGGTTGGCACCGGTAATCTGCGCGGCCAGGGTGGAGGCTTGCTTCATCGGCAGGTCGGCACTGAGGATGTTCATCACCCGGATGGCTTCTTCCGGCAAACCGGCCTTGTCTTCCGCTTGCGGGGCGGCGTCGATGATGAGCACGATTTCGCCGCGCTGCTGGTTGCTGTCGGCCTTTACCCATTCCAGCAGTTCGCCGGCGGGCAGGCTGTGGAAGGTTTCAAAGGTTTTGGTCAGTTCGCGCGCCAGCATCAGGCGGCGGTCCGGCCCCAGTTCGGCCACGATGTCCTGCAGGGTGTCCACAATGCGGTGCGGTGCTTCGTAGCACACCACCAGGTGGTCGGCGCCGATCCATTGCTGCAAGGTACGGCGGCGTTCGCCGCTTTTGGGCGGCAAAAAGCCGTGAAACAGGAAGGCATTGCTGGTGAAGCCGCTGGCGGACAGGGCGGTGATGACGGCGGATACGCCGGGGATGGGGCGTACCGGGTGACCGGCGGCGCGCACGGCTTCCACCAGCCGCGCGCCGGGGTCGGATACCGCAGGGGTGCCGGCATCGGATACCTGCACCACGATCTGCCCTTCCGCCAGCCAGCGGATGACTTGTTCGGCCATGCTGCGTTCGTTGTGCTCGCGCAGGCTCACCAGCTTGCTGGCGTGAATGCCGTAGGCGGTCAGCAGGCTGCCGGTGACGCGGGTGTCTTCCGCGCAGACCACATCGGCCGCGGTAAAGGCCGCCAGCGCACGTGCGGTAACATCTCCCAGGTTTCCAATGGGAGTGGCCACCACATATAATGTGCCGCGACAGAAACTTTCCCGTGCAGTTTCAAGCAAGTGAGCGAACGAAGTATGCAAAGACTGGCTCCGCTGTTGGTTGGCGTCATGATGACATGGTTGACGGCTGCGCATGCGCAGGCACCGGACTATATCATCCAACTCAATGCTGCGCCGCTCAATAGCGTGGCCGGACAAAGCCCGCGCGCCCAGGCGCAGCCGGCATCCGCCCCTGTTGCCCCGGTGGCCAAGCCGCTGGCTGCGCCCGGCAAGCAGGCGGTCCGCCTTAAAATTGGCCTGTTGCTGCCCACCGAGTCCAAATTGCTGGGCGAAGCGGCTGCGGTGGTGCGTAGCGGGGTGGAAGCCGCGCACGATGCCGAACCGCAAGCCGATGTGGTGGTGATTGATGCCGACGAACACAACGCCGCCCAGCGTTACCGCGAGGCGGTGGCCAGTGGCGTCAACGTGGTGATAGGCCCGCTGTCACGCGGCGGCATTGCCGCGGTGGCACCGCATGTGAGCGTGCCCACGCTGGCGCTCAATGCCGTGGGGCGCGATGTGCCGACCAACCCCAGGCTGTTTACCCTGGCCCTGAATGTGGAAGTGGAAGCCCGCCAGATTGCACGCCTGATGCGTGAAGATGGCCGCAGTAATCCGCTGATCATTGCCGATGGCGAGGTATTGTCCAGCCGCCTGAAGCAGGCCTTTGCCGACGAGTGGCGCAGCCAGAGCGGCAAGGACGCGCCGCAGATTGAAGACAACGGCCAGAGCCTGTCTGTGTTGCAGCAGGCCGCCAGCCAGGCCGATGCAGTGTTTCTGGCGGTGGAACCGGCCGAGGCCGCCCGGCTGAAACCGGCCTTGCCGCCGGATCTGCCGGTGTATGCCACCTCGCAAATCAGCACGCGCAGCCCGGACAAACAGCTGGCCGGGGTGCGTTTCATCGACATGCCGTGGTTCCTGATGCCGCAACACCCGGCGGTGAAGCGTTTTGCCCGCCCGGCCAGCGCACTTACCCTGCAAACCGAGCGCCTGTATGCACTGGGGATAGATGCCTATCGTCTGGCGTTGTTGCTGGGTACTACGCGCAACCCTGCCAGCATCAAGCTGGATGGCGTCACCGGCGACCTGAAACTGGGCCGCGACCGGGTGTTTGACCGCCAGTTGCCGGTATCGCTGATTGGCGAAGGCGAATAAGGCCGATGAACCGCCAGGGCCAGCAGGCAGAGGAACGCGCGCTGGCCTTCCTGTTGCAGCAAGGTTTGCAGCTGCTGGAGCGCAACTGGTTGTGCCGTGGCGGTGAGATAGACCTGATCATGCGTGACGGGCGTTATCTGGTGTTTGTGGAAGTGCGCCACCGGGCCAGCCCGCGTTATGGTGGAGCGGCGTACAGCATTACGCCGGCCAAGCAGAGGAAACTCCTGCATGCGGCCACGGTCTACCTGTCCGATAAGCGAGTAGACGCGCCCTGTCGTTTTGATGCTGTGCTGAGCGAAGGCCAGCAGCCGCTGCAGTGGTTGAAAAACATTTTTGCATAGCAGCCATCCCGCGCTGCTACAAGGAAGAGCATGGACCTGATTGAACGCGTCAACGGACATTTTCTGGAAAGCATTGCCGCCAAGCAGGAGGCAATGGAATTGCTGTCGCCCGCGGTGGCGCTGGCTGCCGAGCGCATGGTCAGCTGCCTGATGAACGAGGGCAAGATCCTGGCCTGCGGCAATGGCGGTTCGGCTGCCGATGCCCAGCACTTTGCTGCTGAAATGCTGGGACGCTTCGAAAAGGAGCGCCCCGGTCTGGCCGCCATTTCGCTGGCGACCGACTCTTCGGCACTCACTGCCATTGGCAATGACTACGATTTCGACATGATTTTTTCCAAGCAGGTGCGTGCGCTGGGGCATACCAACGACCTGTTGCTGGCCATTTCCACCTCGGGCAATTCCGCCAATGTGATTGAAGCCATTTATGCCGCGCACGAACGCGGCATGGGTGTGATTGCCCTTACCGGCAAGGATGGCGGCAAGATCAGCGAAATCCTGTCGCCGGAAGACATCCAGCTGAATGTGCCGGTGCTGCGCACCGCGCGTATTCAGGAAGTGCATATCCTGCTGGTGCATGCCCTGTGCGATGCCATCGATTACATGCTGTTGGGAGGTGAGTAAATGAAACGTACTGTCCTGTCCCTGTTGCTGGCGGCTACTGTGTCCAGCGCGCTGTCCGGTTGTTTCGCCCTGGCTGCCGGTGGTGTGGCCGGTGGTGCGCTGGTGGCTACCGACCGTCGTTCCAGCGGTGCTTATGTGGACGACCAGAGCATTGAAGCCAAGGTGTCGCACCAGATTGGCGAGAAATTGCCTTCGGCTCATGTCAATACCACCAGCTATAACCGTGCCGTGCTGCTGACCGGCGAAGTGCCATCGGCAGAGGCCGGCCAGCAGGCCGAGCTGATTGCCCGCGCCATGCCCAATGTGCGCCGCGTGTTCAATTACACCGTGGTGGCTCCGTCTTCCGGCTTCTCCGAGCGCAGCAACGACACCTGGATCACCAGCAAGGTGCGTACCCGCCTGCTGGATGGCAAGGGCTACTCGCCCAACCATATCAAGGTGGTGACCGAACGTGGCGTGGTGTACATGCTGGGTCTGGTTACACCGGCGGAAGGGCAGGCGGCAGCACAGGTGGTGAGCGAAACTGCCGGGGTGCAAAAGGTGGTGACCCTGTTTGAAAGCATTACTGAAATCACGCCAGCGCAGTAAGTTGTGCTGAAACAGAAAAAGGACCGCATGCGGTCCTTTTTTTATTCTGTCTGGCCTGAGTGTGCTTCAGCCGTGACTGCTGTGCACACGCGGTGCCAGTACATCGGCACACAGCACGTGCATGGCTTCGTCGATTTCAATCGCCATGGACAGGGTGACGCAGGAGCGGGTGTCGGTCATCGACAGGTAAGGCTCGCTCATGTACAGCACGCCGGGCTGGTCGATGGCATGCTGGAAATACGCACGGCGCGACCACACCGCACCGGTGGTATCCGCCAGCGGGGCAAACTTCAGGCTGCTGGCAATGGTGTTGTGACGGCTGTTGAGGTTGCGGCCAATCTGGCGGCCTTCGCTGTCCAGCAAGAAACAGCGGATGACATCGGGCATGGCCAGCATGGGGGTGGCTGCCTGGTCGAACGGGGTGCCCTGCATCAGCGAAATGGCCGATTGCACAAAGGCCTGGCGTGCCAGTTCGATCTGGCGGCGGGTAATCTTGCGCTTGAGCAGGTCGCGCACCATCAGCTCGTCCCAGCGCGAATCCAGCCGTTTGGTGATGATGTCGTCTGCATCCGGGCTGGCGGAGGGGCGGGCCACATAATAGCCCTGTACCAGGTCGCAGCCGGACTCCAGCGCCACCAGCACATCGTTTTCGGTTTCAATCCCTTCTTCCACTACCAGCGCACCAATTTCGTGCATCAGTCGCACCAGTCTGGACAGCAGATTGCGGGTACGTGGCTGGCTGACGGCACTGCGCAGCAAGTCCTTGTCGAATTTCACCAGGTCCGGTTCCAGCTGGCAGACCCGGTCCAGGTTGGAATGGCCGACGCCAAAGTCGTCAATCGCAATCAGGAAGCCGGCTTTTTTCAGCAGATTCACGCCTTCGATCAGCGCTTCATCCACTTCCAGCACATGTTCCAGCACTTCCAGTACCACATTGCCCGGCTGCAGGCCGGCTTCGCGAATGGTGTTGGCCAGTGCCATGGCCCGCTCCGGGCGGGACAGCGAGGCGGCATCGACATTCAGGAACAGCCAGTGCGGATGGCTGTGTTCCAGCGCGGCAAAGTGCTGTACATGGGCCTGGCTGACGGCCAGGTCCAGCCCGTGGCGTCGCTCGGGGGACACCATGGCATAAAAGGCCTCGGCCGGTGACAGCGGCAGCTGGTTCTGCTCGGCGCGCAGCAAGGCTTCCACGCCCACGGTACGGCGGTGCGCCAGACTGTAGATGGGCTGGAAATGGCTGCCGAGTATCAGACCGGCATGCTCGAAACGTTTCATTGCAGTACATTCCTTCCTGAGATAGGGCTCTTGCTGGCCCATGAACCCGTTACCTAGCAATCGGCATTCCAGTGTAGAGCATGGCCGGATAATAAAAAACGGGCCCGACCGGGCCCGTTAAGATAATTCGCACAAAAAAGCGGATTTATTCCTGCTGGATACCAGCAACCAGCCATTTGCCGCCGGTGCTGCCATCCTTGATGTAGTGCCAGTATTCGCTGAACGGCACTGCCGCGGCATTGACCGACTCGCTCACCGTACCGGAGAAGCGCACGGTGGCAATAAAGCGGCCACCTTCTTCCACGGCTTCGGCCAGCTGGCAGTCCAGCTGCGGGAAGTCAGCCACATCGGTGTTGCTGCCGATTTCATTGCGCAGGCCTTCGAACAGATCCGGCGTCATGTACTTGCGTACTTCTTCCAGGCTGTCCGGCGTGTTCAGGCTTTGCAGGTGCAGGAAGGTTGCCTTGGCCTGACGCAGGAAGTTCGGGGTTTCCGTACCATCCGGCAGGCGTCCCGGCACTGCACCAGCCATGGTCGGTGCTGCGCCATAGCCAGCCGGCTGACCCAGACCGGAGCCAATCTTGGGAATCGGCTCGAAACGGGCAGCGTCCTGGGCATTGCTGTTGAAGACCGGGCCGTTACCAGCCGGCATCGGGCTGTTCATCGGTGCCTGGCTGGCAGTCTTGCGGCGGAACCACATCAGGCCGCCAATACCCAGCAGGCCCAGCAAGGCCAGCGTGCCCCAGGGAATGCCGGACCCGGCACCTGCGGTATCCACGGCGTTACCCGAAGCATGGTTGTTGTTCATGGCCGAACCCAGCATGTAGCCGGCGGCAGCACCTGCAGCACCCGCTGCAATGGCGGTACCAATGCCAGGGCCCTTCTTGGGCTGGGCTTGCGGCGCAGCCTGCGGAGCAGGTGCCGGAGCCGGCATCGGAGTGGGCTGCTGGTAGCTTTTGGTCGGGGCCGAGCGGCGCATGCCGGCGCTCTTGCCTCCGCCCAGGCGTGCGGCTTCCGCAAACGGTGCCGCCAGGACAGAAACCAGGGTGAAGGCGAGCATGATCGTCTTCGCGCGAGGTGTCATGATTTTATTCTCCAGAGTAAAGGGCTCCGGTGTGACCGGAGCATGTGCGTTTAGTTCGGGGCAAGCGGCTGGATTTCAAGCACGTGAGCATGGTTATCCCGGATGCAAAAGCGGATGTTGTAGTCATAAAGCCGCACGCCGTAGATGCGTTCCGGGTCGTGCTGATAGGCCGGGCGCGGGTCTTGTGCCAGTACTTGTTCAATCAGCTGTGCCAGGCCCGGCGGCGCAGAGGGCAGGGCTGCCAGCTGTTGCAGCGCCGGCTGGCTCCAGCAGATTTCCAGGCTGGGCGGCGGGCCGTCGACAAAGCCGCCGCGTGCTTCCGGGTGGGCTTCCACAAACGGGATATAAGGTTTGATGTCCAGCACCGGCGTGCCATCCAGCAAGTCCGCGCCTTCCAGATGCAGCCACACGCCATGCCCGGTATCGATGCCGCGCAGCGCCACCAGCGACAGGCCCAGCGGATTGGGCCGGTGGGTGGAGCGGCTGGCAAACACGCCCACCTTGGCATTGCCACCCAGCCGTGGCGGGCGTACCAGCGGCTGCCAGCCGCGCTGGGCGGTCTGGTGGAAGACGAAGCTGATCCAGACATGGGAGAAGGCCTCCAGCCCGCGTACCGTGTCGGGGTGATTGAATGGCGGCAACAGTTCGATCTGGATGTCGGCAGCGGGGGCCAGCGCGGGCTGGCGCGGGATGCCGAATTTTTCCTTGTAGGGCGAATGGACGATGCCCACCGGGTGAAATGCGTAGCTCATGGCGGGATTGTAGCCGGGTTCCGGCTGGCTGATCCTGCTTAATCCACCAGACAGAAGCGCTTGGCAAACAGAACAGCCCGGCCGAACGGGGGCTTCGGTCGGGCTGATGACAGCGACAGCGCTGTGCAGGCTGGGGAGTCAGCCTACGAAGTGACGGTTGTAGCGGCCGGTCAGGCGGCTCATCGGCAGCAGCATGAAGAAGTCTGCGCAGTTGAAGTCCGGGTCCCAGGCCGGTTCACCGCAGATGAAGGCCCCGGCGCGCAGATAGCCCTTGATCAGCGGCGGCATTGGCGAAGAGGGCGCATCGTCGTGAATGCGGTCCAGCGGCAGCGGCAGGTGCGGGAACACACGCCATTCGGCCGGGCTGAGGTGGCTGGACTCCAGCTGACGGTACAGGCTGACAGCCTGATGTCCACCATCGGCCAGGCTTACGCTGGCGCAGCCTGCCAGGTAGGCACCGCCTTTTTTCTGTACGTAGTCGGCCAGGCCGGACCACAGCAGGGCAATCACTCCGCCGCTGCGAAAATCCTTGTGTACGCAAGAGCGGCCCACTTCAATCAGGCTGTCGCGCAGGTTGTCCAGGCGGGTGAGGTCGAATTCGTGTTCGGAATACAAGGACGGGGCGCGGCGTGCCATGTCAGGCGGCAGCATGCGGTAGGTACCCACCACCAGGCCGCTGTTGGCATCTTCCACAATCAGATGGTCACACAGGGCGTCGTACTCGTCGCAATCAATACCCAGGGCTTGCGATGACAGCTCGGCACCCATTTCACCGGCAAATACGTCAAAGCGCAGTTTCTGTGCACGGCGGATGTCTTCGGCCGTTTCTGCTACACGCACGCCCAGTTTCAGCTGGCGGCGGCTACTGATGCTTTCATTCAGTTGCATGACTTACTCCCCTGGCGGATATGCGAACGGGCTTGTTGTATTGATCCGGAATGCTAGCCTTGCTGTGGTGTGCTGCCAGTCAGCCATTTCCGGATACGGGCACGGCAACTCCTTCATTTGGCAGTAGCTTTTCGCTTGGCCGGCCTTGCAACACATGCTAGTGATGGAGTTTGACGCAGACATTTCGCGCATATGACTTGTGGATGACCGGCGTTTGAACTGCCGGTTACAACAGGGGCGAAACAAATCAATGACTTATCATGCAATCGGTTTTGCCGTAGAATAGGCCGTTTTTCCTGCACGCTTCGCCCTGCCTGCCTCTTGCGCACGGGCTTCCGAGTACAGCCGATGATTTATCCCACACAGTTTGACGTGATCGTGGTTGGCGGCGGACACGCCGGCACCGAGGCCGCGCTGGCCGCCGCCCGCATGGGCCGCGCCACGCTCCTGCTTACCCACAATATCGAGACCCTTGGTCAGATGTCGTGCAACCCGTCTATCGGTGGCATCGGCAAGGGGCATCTGGTGAAAGAGGTGGATGCGCTGGGTGGCGCCATGGCGCTGGCAACCGATATCGGTGGCATCCAGTTCCGCACCCTCAATGCCTCCAAGGGCCCGGCGGTACGTGCCACGCGTGCGCAGGCCGACCGCATCCTGTACAAGGCGGCCATCCGCGAAATGCTGGAGAACCAGCCCAATCTGACGCTGTTCCAGCAGCCGGTGGATGATTTGCTGATCGAGGGTGATCAGGTGGCCGGTGCCATCACCGCCATCGGCATCGTGTTCCGTGCCCGCACCGTGGTGCTGACGGCCGGTACTTTCCTGTCCGGCAAGATTCACGTTGGCCTGGAAAACTACACCGGTGGCCGCGCTGGCGATCAGGCCGCCTCCACGCTGGGCGCGCGTCTGCGCGAGCTGGATTTGCCGGTAGGTCGTCTGAAAACCGGCACGCCGCCGCGTATTGATGGCCGCAGTATCGATTTTTCGGTCATGGAAGAGCAGCCGGGGGATACGCCCGAGCCGGTGTTCTCCTACCGTGGCCAGCGCAGCATGCACCCCAGGCAACTGCCGTGCTGGATCACCCACACCAATCAGCAAACCCACGACATCATCCGTTCCGGCTTCGAGCGCAGCCCGATGTTTACTGGCGTGATTGAAGGGGTGGGCCCGCGTTACTGCCCGTCCATCGAAGACAAGATCAACCGCTTCGCCGACAAGGACAGCCATCAGGTCTTCCTGGAACCGGAAGGGCTGACCACGCACGAGTTCTACCCCAACGGGATTTCCACCAGCTTGCCGTTTGATATCCAGCTGGCGGCGGTGCGTTCCATCCGTGGCATGGAAAACGCCCACATCCTGCGCCCCGGCTATGCCATCGAATACGATTACTTCGACCCGCGCGGCCTCAAGTCCACGCTGGAAACCAAGTCCATCAAGGGCCTGTTCTTTGCCGGGCAGATCAACGGCACCACCGGTTACGAAGAAGCCGCAGCGCAAGGCCTGCTGGCCGGCCTGAATGCCGCCCTGTATTCGCGTGATGAAGAAGGCTGGTGTCCGCGCCGCGACGAGGCCTACCTTGGCGTGCTGGTGGACGACCTCATCACCAAGGGTGTGTCCGAGCCTTATCGCATGTTTACCAGCCGCGCCGAATTCCGCCTGCAACTGCGCGAGGACAATGCCGACTTGCGCCTGACCGAAATGGGCCGCAAGCTCGGCCTGGTTGGCGATGCGCAGTGGGATGCCTTCTGTCGCAAGCGTGACGCAGTGGAAGCCGAAACCGCCCGCCTGAAAACCACCTGGCTGCATCCGGCCAAGCTGCAGGATGCCGCGGCACTGGAAGCCCTGCTGGGCAAGGGTATCGAGCGCGAGTACAACCTGTTCGACCTGCTCAAGCGCCCCAATGTCGCTTACCGCGAGCTGATGACCCTGCCGGAAGCCGCAGGCGGCGTGGCGGATGACGTGGTTGCCGAGCAAGTGGAAATTCAGGTCAAATATCAAGGCTATATCAATCGTCAGAACGAAGAACTGGCGCGCCGCGACAACCTGGAAGACGTCCGCCTGCCCGCCGACATCGACTTCGGCCTGGTCAAGGGCTTGTCCAAGGAAGTACAGCAAAAACTGAATCAGCAGCGCCCGGAAACCCTGGGTCAGGCTTCGCGCATCCAGGGCATCACCCCGGCGGCGGTTGCCCTGCTGATGGTGCATCTGAAGCGCGGCTTTGCCGACGCCAAAACCGAATAATTGCAAGCCAAGCGCATGACACATACTGCAGAACTGAAACAAGGGCTGGAACAGCTGGCCCTGGGCCTCACCGAACAACAGCTGGCCCTGCTGGACGGCTACCTGAACCTGCTGGCCAAGTGGAACCACACTTACAACCTGACCGCTGTGCGCGAAGAGCAGCGCATGGTCAGCTACCATCTGCTGGACAGCCTGTCGCTGGTGCCGCACCTGAACGGTGGCACCCGCCTGCTGGATGTGGGCTCTGGTGGCGGCATGCCGGGCATCCCGGCGGCCATCGCCCGTCCCGACCTGCAAGTGGTGGTGCTGGATGCCAACCACAAGAAAACCACCTTCCTGCGTCAGGCCGTCATCGAACTGGGCCTGCCCAATGTCGAGGTGATCACCAGTCGTGTCGAGGCTTACCAGCCGGAACAGAAGTTCGATCGCATCACCAGCCGTGCCTTTGCCGAACTGGCCGAGTTTGTCCGCCTCACCCCGCACCTGCTGGCCGACGGTGGTCAATACCTGGCCATGAAGGGTGTGTATCCTTACGAAGAAATCTCGCTGCTGCCGGAAACGGTAGCGGTAGCCGAAGTACTACCGGTGTCGGTGCCCGGTCTGGACGCCGAACGCCATCTGGTGAGAATGGTGGCTAAATGAATGCACGCGTGATCGCGGTTGCCAATCAGAAAGGTGGGGTCGGCAAGACCACCACCGTGGTCAACCTGGCCGCAGGTCTGGCCGAGCTGGGCCGCAGGGTGTTGATTGTCGACCTCGACCCGCAGGGCAATGCCACCATGGGCAGCGGCATTGCCAAGCAGGCGCTGGAGCGCTCCGTCTACCACGTGCTGCTGGGTGATGCTTCTGTCGAAGAAGCGCGTCAACCGGCCAAGGAAGGCGGCTATCACGTACTGCCGGCCAACCGCGACCTGGGCGGGGCCGAACTGGAACTGGTGAACGAACTGGCGCGTGAAGCCCGGCTGAAGAATGCCCTGAGCGAAGTGGAAGACCAGTACGACTATGTGCTGATCGACTGCCCGCCTTCGCTCAATCTGCTCACTCTCAACGGCCTGGTGGCCGCCAACAGCGTGCTGATTCCCATGGTGTGCGAATACTATGCGCTGGAAGGGTTGTCCGATCTGGTCACCACCTTGCGCAAGGTGCGCGTGGCGGTGAACCCGCGTATCGAAATCATGGGCCTGCTGCGCACCATGTTCGATGCACGTAGTAATCTTTCACAGCAGGTGTCCGAACAACTGGCCAGCCACTTTGGCAACAAGGTGTTCGAAACCGTCATCCCGCGCAATGTGCGCCTGGCCGAAGCACCCAGCCATGGCTTGCCGGGGCTGGTCTACGACCGCAATGCCCGTGGCGCACAAGCCTATCTCACGCTGGCACAGGAACTGACCGTCCGCCTCGAACCCGCAACTGCAACTCCATCTGTCTGACAACATGGCCAAACTCAAAGGACTCGGGCGCGGTCTAGACGCGCTCCTCGCCACCAGCACGGTGGCGGATGACCGCCTCACCACGCTTTCCATCGACCTGATCCGCCCAGGCAAATACCAGCCGCGCAGCCATATGGACGAGGCCGCGCTGGACGAGCTGGCTGCCTCCATACGTGCGCAAGGCGTGATCCAGCCGGTCGTGGTACGTGAAATCGGCCTCGGAGAATACGAGCTGATTGCCGGTGAACGTCGCTGGCGCGCTGCCCGCAAGGCAGGGCTCACTGACGTGCCGGCGGTGGTAAAGACCGTGGCCGACGAAGCTGCCCTGGCCATGGCGCTGATTGAAAACATCCAGCGTCAGGAGCTGGACCCCATCGAAGAAGCACATGGTCTCAAACGCCTGATCAGCGAATTCGGCCTGACGCATGAAAGCGCGGCGGATGCCGTGGGCCGTTCACGCAGTGCAGTGTCCAATTTGCTGCGCCTGTTGGCGCTGCCCGAGCCGGTACAGACTCTGCTGCATCAGGGGCAGCTGGAAATGGGGCATGCGCGCGCTTTGCTGGCACTGCCGGTGGTGCAGCAGCTGGAAATGGCACACGAGGCAGTGGAAAAGGGCTGGTCGGTGCGCGAAGTGGAACGTCGTGTCCAACAATTGTCTGACCAAAAAACCACACCACCGGTAGCACAAAAGCGTGTCGATCCGGACATTGCCCGCCTGGAACAAGAGGTGTCGGAACGCATTGGCGCCAAGGTCAGCATCCGCCACGGTGCACGCGGGCAGGGGCGTTTGCAGGTGGAGTACGCCAATCTGGACGACCTGGAACGCTTGCTTGAAAAACTTCAAGCAAAATCAAGCAAATGATTTTATGTTGCACTGCAATGGTGCGGGTGATGTTCAGTTTGACGCAAATCAAGCGCTCAGCCTATAATCGAGCGATTTTTTAAGTGTCGGACATGCAAAATCCGGAAGTCGGGCGCGTACTGCGCCTGCAAGCAAAACTGCTTGTAGTGGCTGTACTACTTGGTGCCGTGCTAAGCGCCGGCACCGTTGTTGTTCCGGTGTCGGTTCTGCTTGGGGGGCTGTCGGCGCTCATTCCCGCCGCAGTGTATGCAAGAATCGCCTACGCCAAGCGGCATGTCCCACCTGCGGTGCTGATGAAGGCGCACTTCAAGGCTGAGGCAGTCAAATTCATCCTGACTGTCTTAATGTTTGGTGCATCTTTGGTGTTTTTCAAGGATTTATCGGTAGTGGGTTTGCTGGCAGGCTTTTTTGCCACGGTGTCCGGCTACTGGTTAGGGCTTCTAATCAAATAATTGAGAAAAGAGCGATGGCAAGCAACGCAATTGAGTACATTAATCACCACCTTACGTTCTGGAACTCCGATCCGTCCCCGGCTCGTGGTTTCTGGAGCCTGCACGTAGACACTTTCTCCGTCTCCCTGTTCCTGGCTTTTGTGTTTGCCGGTGTATTTGCCATGGTGGCCCGTCGTGCCAGCCTGGAAAATCCGGGCAAGCTGCAGTTGTTCGTGGAATCCATCATCGAACTGGTGGATACCCAGGTTAAGGAAATCTTCCATGCCAAGAGCAAAGTCATCGCCCCGCTGGCGCTGACCATCTTCTGCTGGATCTTCCTGATGAACGCAATGGACATGCTGCCGGTTGACCTGCTGCCGAATCTGGCCCAGTGGATCGGCCACACCTTCTTCGGCCTGGAACCGCATCACATCTATTTCCGTTCGGTTCCGTCCGCTGACGTGAATGCCACCTTCGCCATGTCGCTGTCCGTATTCCTGTGCATCATCGGCTTCTCCATCAAGGCCAAGGGCCTGGGCGGCTGGGGCAAGGAACTGCTGACCGCACCGTTCCACACCCACAACCCGATTGGCGCCATCATCCTGGCCCCGCTGAACTTCATCTTCCAGCTGGTGGAACTGGCCGCCAAGCCGATCTCTCTCTCGCTTCGTTTGTTCGGTAACCTGTACGCCGGCGAACTGATCTTCATCCTGATCGCACTGTTGCCGTGGGGTGCACAGTGGATCCTGGGTGCACCGTGGGCCATCTTCCACATCCTGATCATCACCCTGCAGGCCTTCGTGTTCATGATGCTGACCATCGTGTACCTGAGCCTGGCCGTGGAGGCGCACTAAAGAGTTTGTGGTATCTGTTTTTTTAGAGTTTTACCTTTGTTTTAGTTTTTTTTACCAACCATCCTTGCATAAGTCTTAGGAGATACATAATGGAAGCACTCGTTTCTCAGATTCAGTCGATGACCGCTATCGCAGCTGCTCTGATCATTGGCCTTGGCGCTCTCGGCACTGCTATCGGTTTCGCCATTCTGGGTGGCAAATTCCTCGAGGCCTCCGCCCGTCAACCGGAAATGATCCCGGTTCTGCAAACCAAGCTGTTCATTATCGCCGGTCTGCTGGATGCGATCTCCATGATCGGTGTGGGTGTTGCCATGCTGTACACCTTCAGCAACCCGTTCCTGTCCGCTGCCAAAGCAGCTCTGGGTGGCTAATTTTTAGCCAGTAAACGGTTTGTGTAGAAGTCATTCTCTGGAGGAAAACAAGCGTGGAATTTAACGTAACACTACTGGGCCAGGCGATCACGTTCGCCATCCTGGTATGGTTCACCATGAAGTTTGTTTGGCCTCCGCTTACCAATATGATGGAAGAGCGTGCCAAGCGTATTGCAGACGGCCTGGCCGCTGCAGAACGTGGCAAGCAAGATCTGGAAGCTGCTGAAAAGCGCGTTGCGGACGAACTCCGCAAAGCCAAGCAACAGGCAATGGAAATCATTACTGCTGCTGAGAAGCGTGCCTCCCAGATCGTGGACGAAGCCAAAGACAATGCCAGCACCGAAGGTGCCCGTATTGTGGCTGACGCCAAGGGTCAGATCGATCAGGAAGTGATGCGCGCCAAGGAGGCCCTGCGTGAGCAGGTAGCCCAGCTGGCCGTTATCGGCGCAGAGAAGATCCTGCGCAAAGAGATCGATGCAGCCAAGCACGCCGACCTGCTTTCCTCCATCAAAGCGGAGTTTTAATTAACTCATGGCAGAACTCATTACCGTCGCAAGGCCCTACGCCGAAGCGGTATACAGCCTCGCCACCGAAACGCGTACGCTGGACCAGTGGTCCGATGCGCTTGCGTGGCTGGCTGCCATGGTGAACAACCCGGATATGGTTGAAGTTGTCACCAATCCGAAACATACCGCAAAAGAGGTTGAGGCGCTGATGCTGGAAGTCCTCGGCGAGCGTACCAACGAAAGCGTGAAAAACTTTCTGGTCGCCCTGATCGAGAACCACCGCCTGATGCTGCTGCCGCATATCGCCAGTCAGTTTGAGCTGTTCAAGGCCGAAGCGGAAAACATCGTTGATGCGCAAGTTGAAACGGCGTTCCCGCTGACCGAAGAACAGAAAGCCGAACTCACCAGCACGCTTTCCAAGCAGTACGGCAAAACCGTACGTCTTGATGTGCGTGACAATGCCGATCTGATCGGTGGTGTGCGCGTGCTGGTCGGTGACGATGTCATCGACAGTTCCGTGCGCGGCAAGCTGCAAGCCATGGCGGCAAGCCTCAAGAATTAGGAGAGATCATGCAGTTGAACCCCTCTGAAATCAGCGATCTGATCAAGGCCAAGATTCAGAACCTGGCTGAAGGCGCTGAAGTCCGTACCAAGGGTACGGTAATTTCCGTGACCGACGGTATCGTTCGTGTCCACGGTCTGGCAGACGTGATGCAGGGCGAAATGCTCGAGTTTCCGGGCAACACCTACGGCCTCGCCATGAACCTGGAGCGCGACTTTGTCGGCGCCGTGGTTCTGGGTGAGTACGAACACATTTCCGAAGGCGACGAAGTCAAGTGTACCGGTCGCATTCTGGAAGTGCCGGTAGGTCCGGAACTGGTGGGCCGTGTTGTCAACGCCCTGGGCCAGCCGATCGACGGCAAGGGTCCGATCAACGCCAAGCTGTCCAGCCCGATCGAAAAGATCGCGCCGGGCGTGATTGCGCGTCAGTCGGTATCCCAGCCGATGCAGACCGGCCTGAAGGCGATTGACTCCATGGTACCGGTAGGCCGTGGCCAGCGTGAGCTGATCATTGGCGACCGTCAGACCGGCAAAACTGCCGTTGCTCTGGACGCCATCATCAATCAAAAAGGCACTGGTGTTGTTTGTATCTACGTTGCCGTAGGTCAGAAAGCATCCTCCATTGCCAACGTGGTACGCAAGCTGGATGAGCACGGTGCACTGGGTCACACCATCATCGTTGCTGCTACCGCTTCCGAAGCCGCTGCCCTGCAGTTCATCGCCCCGTACTCCGGTTGCGCGATGGGCGAATACTTCCGCGACCGTGGCGAAGATGCGCTGATCGTATACGATGACTTGTCCAAGCAAGCCGTTGCCTACCGTCAGATCTCCCTGCTGCTGCGTCGTCCGCCGGGCCGTGAAGCTTACCCGGGTGACGTTTTCTACCTGCACTCCCGTCTGCTGGAACGCGCTTCCCGCATCAACGCGGATGAAGTGGAAAAACTGACCAACGGCGAAGTGAAGGGCAAGACCGGTTCGCTGACCGCACTGCCTATCATCGAAACCCAGGCTGGTGACGTTTCCGCCTTCGTTCCGACCAACGTGATTTCCATTACCGACGGCCAGATCTTCCTGGAATCCGACCTCTTCAACGCAGGTATCCGTCCGGCCATCAACGCCGGTATCTCGGTATCCCGCGTGGGTGGTGCGGCCCAGACCAAGGTCATCAAGAAGCTCGGTGGCGGTATCCGTCTGGCACTGGCCCAGTATCGTGAACTGGCTGCGTTCTCGCAGTTCGCTTCCGACCTGGACGAAGCTACCCGCAAGCAGCTGCAACACGGTGAAGTGGTTACCGAACTGATGAAGCAGAAGCAGTTCGTGCCGCTGGCCACTGCCGAAATGGCACTGACCCTGTGGGCTGTGAACAAGGGCAGCTACGAAGACGTTCCGGTGAAGAAGGCCCTGGCATTCGAAGCTGAGTTCCTCGCTTACGTGCGTGCGAACCACAGCGACCTGCTGGCCGCCGTTAACGCTTCGGGCGACCTGTCCGGCGACAACGAGAAGGTACTGGCCAAGGCGATGGAATCGTTCAAGGCTGGCTACAGCTTCAACTGAGCCTTTCGACTCACGTCGTAGCTAAAGAAAGGTTCAGGAATGGCAGTCGGTAAAGAGATTCTCACCAAGATCCGAAGCGTGCAAAACACGCAGAAGATCACTCGCGCGATGCAAATGGTGTCAACCTCCAAGATGCGCAAAACGCAAGAGCGTATGCGCGCTGCCCGTCCTTATGCTGAGAAGGTGCGCACGGTTATGGCGCACCTTGCTCAGGCAAACGCGGATCTTGGTCATCCACTGCTTGCACGCCGTGACGTTGTCAAGCGCGCTGGTATCATCCTGGTTTCCTCTGACAAGGGCCTGTGTGGCGGCCTGAACGTGAACTCGTTCAAGCGCTTCTATGCCAAGGTCAAGGAACTGCAGGAACAGAACGTCGAAATCGACGTGTGCTGCCTCGGCCAGAAGGCCGTTGCTGCCTGCCAGCGTGCTCGCCTCAATGTTGTGGCAAGCGCAGTCCAGCTCGGCGATGTGCCGAAGATGGACAAACTAATTGGCCCGCTTACAGTGCTGTTCAAACAGTACGCTGAAGGCGAACTGGACGCGGTTTACATCGTCTACTCCGGTTTCATCAACACGATGAAACAGGAACCGACGCTCGAACAGCTCCTGCCGTTGACTCCGCAACACATGGTGGTGGAGCACTCGCATTCGTGGGATTACCTCTACGAACCGGATGCACCCAGCCTGATGGAGTTCTTGGTCAAGCGTTACCTGGAGTCGGTGGTTTATCAGGCTCTGGCCGAAAATATGGCTTCCGAACAGGCAGCGCGTATGGTGGCCATGAAAGCTGCAACCGACAACGCCGGTAATACGATCAAGCAGCTGCGCCTTGTGTACAACAAGGCCCGTCAAGCGGCAATTACCACTGAGCTGTCTGAGATTGTGGCTGGTGCCGCAGCGGTGTAAGCCGTTACACAGACTGTAAAAGTTAAATGTTTAGGAACCGATAATGAGCCAAGGCAAAATCGTACAAATCATTGGTGCGGTGATCGACGTGGAATTCCCGCGCGACGCCATGCCGAAGGTTTATGATGCCCTGAAGCTGGTTGACGCTGACCTGACGCTCGAAGTCCAGCAACAGCTGGGCGACGGCGTGGTCCGTACCATTGCGATGGGTAGCTCGGACGGCCTGAAGCGTGGCATGGCTGTAGCCAATACCGGTGCACCGATTTCGGTGCCGGTTGGTAGCGCCACTCTGGGTCGCATCATGGACGTACTGGGTAACCCGGTTGACGAAGCTGGTCCGGTGGCTACCGACGCACGTCGCGCCATTCACCAGTCCGCTCCGAAGTTTGACGAGCTGTCTTCCGCTACCGACCTGCTGGAAACCGGCATCAAGGTGATTGACCTGCTCTGCCCGTTTGCCAAGGGTGGTAAGGTTGGTCTGTTCGGCGGTGCCGGTGTAGGCAAGACCGTGAACATGATGGAACTGATCAACAACATCGCGAAGGCCCACTCCGGTCTGTCCGTGTTCGCTGGTGTAGGTGAGCGTACCCGTGAAGGTAACGACTTCTACCACGAAATGAAGGACTCCAACGTACTGGACAAGGTTGCGATGGTGTATGGCCAGATGAACGAGCCGCCGGGTAACCGTCTGCGCGTTGCACTGACCGGTCTGACCATGGCCGAGCATTTCCGTGACGAGAAGGACGCTTCCGGCAAGGGCCGTGACGTTCTGCTGTTCGTGGACAACATCTACCGTTACACCCTGGCCGGTACCGAAGTATCCGCTCTGCTGGGCCGTATGCCTTCCGCAGTGGGTTACCAGCCGACCCTGGCCGAAGAAATGGGCCGTCTGCAAGAACGTATTACTTCGACCAAGGATGGTTCCATTACCTCCATCCAGGCCGTATACGTACCTGCGGATGACTTGACCGACCCGTCTCCGGCAACCACCTTCGCCCACTTGGACGCTACCGTGGTTCTGTCCCGTGACATCGCGGCCCTGGGTATCTACCCGGCCGTTGACCCGCTGGACTCCACTTCCCGTCAGCTGGACCCGCTGGTGGTTGGTGACGAGCACTACTCCGTAGCCCGTGGCGTGCAATCCACGCTGCAGCGCTACAAGGAACTGCGCGACATCATCGCCATTCTGGGTATGGACGAACTGTCCGAGGACGACAAGCTGGTAGTGGCACGTGCGCGTAAGATTCAGCGCTTCCTGTCCCAGCCCTTCCACGTAGCTGAAGTGTTTACCGGTTCCCCGGGCAAATACGTCTCCCTGCGCGATACCATCAAGGGCTTCAAGGCAATTCTCGCTGGCGAATACGACCACCTGCCGGAACAAGCGTTCTACATGGTTGGCGCGATCGAAGAAGCCGCTGAGAAAGCCAAGACCCTTTAATTAAGGAGAGGGCTTATGTCCAAGATGCATGTGGAAGTGGTCAGCACCGAACAACTCATCTACTCGGGTGAAGCCGAGTTTCTGGTCGCTCCGGCGCTGGAAGGTGAGATCGGTGTTTATCCGCGACACGTGCCGCTCCTGACCCGTATCAAGCCCGGTGTGCTGCGCATGACCGTACCGGGCAGCAAGGAAGAAGTGTTGGTGGCTGTCTCCGGCGGCATGCTGGAAGTACAGCCCACCCACATCACCGTCCTGGCTGATACGGCGATCCGCGGCGAGGATCTCGACGAAGCGCGCGCCAATGAGGCCAAGCGTGCAGCAGAAGAATCTCTGCAGCATGCTACCGACGACCTGAGCACGGCAAAGGCTCACGCTGCCCTGGCAGCCGCCATTGCCCAGCTCAAGGCGCTGGACTACCTCAAGAAGCGTGTGCACTAAAAGCGCGGGAACGATTCGTGTATAGTTGCAGGCTGCCACTTTTGTGGCAGCCTTTTTCATTTTTGGTCAGCAAAGAGTTCGCATGGACAGCCTCAATATCGTGATTCTGGCAGCGGGCAAGGGTACCCGCATGTACTCCGCCAAACCCAAAGTTTTGCACCCGATCGGTGGTGCGCCGATGCTCGCCCGCGTCATCGCCACGGCCCGCAGCCTGAATCCGGCGCGGCTGGTAGTGGTATATGGTTTCGGTGGCGATCAGGTCCGCCAGGCTATCAAGGATGAAGACATTGTCTGGGCCGAGCAGGCCGAACAACTGGGTACTGGTCACGCACTGAAAATGGCCTTGCCGGCACTGCCCAGCGAAGGCAAGACCCTGGTGCTGTATGGCGATGTACCGCTGACCCGCAGCGAAACCCTGCAACAACTGATTGCTGCTGCTGGCGATGGCATGGCGGTGCTGACCGACGTGCTGGAAGATGCCAGTGGTTATGGCCGCATGCTGCGTGGCAACGACGGCAAGCTCAAGGCCATTGTCGAGCACAAGGATTGCACGCCGGAGCAACTGGCCATCCGTGAAATCAATACCGGCATGATGGTGCTGCCCAACCGCCAGCTCTCTGGCTGGCTGCAGGCACTGCGCAATGGCAATTCCCAGGGTGAATATTATCTGACCGACGTGCTGGCATTGGCCGTGGCGGATGGCGTGGCGGTGGAAAGCGCCAGCGTGTCGGCTTCGTGGGAAGCTGCCGGCGTGAATAACAAGCTGCAACTGGCCGAGCTGGAGCGCATCCTGCAACAGAACCAGGCGCGCGAGCTGCTGACTGCCGGTGTCACGCTGGCCGACCCGGCGCGTATCGACATCCGTGGCCAATTGCAGCATGGCCGAGATGTCAGCATCGACGTCAATTGTGTGTTCGAAGGCGTGGTGGAGCTGGGTGACAATGTCGAGATCGGTGCCAACTGCGTGCTGAAAAACGTCAAGATCGCGGCAGGCACCCGTATCGCCGCGTTCTCGCATCTGGAAGATGCCGTGGTCGGGGCAGATTGCCGCATCGGCCCGTATGCGCGCCTGCGTCCGGGTGCGGCATTGTCTGACGAAGTACATGTCGGCAATTTTGTCGAAATCAAGAAGAGCACGGTTGGCCTGGGTTCCAAGGTCAATCACCTCACCTATATTGGCGATGCTGAAATCGGCAGCAAGGTGAATGTGGGCGCCGGTTCCGTCACCTGCAATTACGACGGCGTGAACAAGTTCAAGACGGTCATCCAGGACAATGTGTTTGTCGGTTCCGGCACCTTGATGGTTGCCCCGGTTACGCTGGAAGCCGGTGCTACTGTAGGGGCAGGTTCGGTGATCAGTCGCACCGCCCCGGCCGATACCCTGACCGTGGCACGTGCGCGTCAGGTCAGCATTCCAGGCTGGAAGCGTCCGCAGAAAAAGAGCTGATTCCCGGCAGGATGCACACCATGCCCGCTGCGCTTTCCACAAGAAAGCCCGGCGGGCATTTTCATTTGCCGTCTGTCAGCAAAACTGTGGCATTTCTTTCGTTGCAAAAGAAAAATAACAAATTTTACGGTTCTGATGATTGATATCGGCATATCGAGTCGATATCATGAAGAAACTTTCGAAACGAAACGTTTCAATGACCAAACGAAATACCCAGCAACGTCGCCATGCCATCGCCACCCTGGTGCAAGAGCGTGGTGAAGTCAGTGTCGATGAGCTGACCCGGCGTTTTGCCACTTCAGAAGTCACCATCCGCAAAGACCTTGCCCTGCTGGAAACCGGTGGCCTGCTGCTGCGCCGTTATGGCGGAGCGGTTGCCCTGCCCAGTGAAATGGCAGTGGAGCCGGAAGTGGGCCAGGTGTCCGACCGCAAGCTGGATATCGCCCGTGCGGCAGCGGAGCGCATACGCGACCACAACCGCATCATCATCGATAGCGGTACCACCACCAGCGGCATGATTCCGCTGCTGGGCAGCAAGCGCGGCCTGGTGGTGATGACCAATTCGCTTAACGTGGCGGCAGCCCTGCGCGAACTGGAAAACGAACCTACCCTGCTGATGACCGGTGGCACCTGGGACCCGCATTCCGAATCCTTCCAGGGCCAGGTAGCCGAGCAGGTATTGCGCTCCTACGATTTCGACCAGCTGTTTGTCGGTGCAGACGGCATCGACCTGGAGCGTGGCACCACCACCTTCAACGAACTGGTGGGCCTGTCACGCGTGATGGCGGAAGTCGCACGCGAAGTCATCGTCATGGTGGAGTCGGACAAGATCGGCCGCCGCATTCCCAACCTGGAATTGCCGTGGCACACCATTCACACCCTGATTACCGATGAGGCACTGCCGGCGGAATCCAGGGACATCATTCAGGCCAAGGGCATCACGCTGATTTGCGCGCCCGCTGGCAACGATAGTGCAAGGAGAAAATAATGTGTGGCATCGTTGGCGCCATTGCGGCGCGTAATGTGGTTTCCATTCTGGTGGATGGCCTCAAACGCCTGGAATACCGTGGTTATGATTCCGCCGGTATCGCCGTGCATACCGGTAATGCCATCAGCCGCGTGCGCCGTGTCGGCCGTGTGGCCGAAATGGAAGCCGCTGCAGCGGCAGAAGGCCTGCAAGGCACGCTGGGCATTGGCCACACCCGCTGGGCCACCCATGGCGGTGTGACCGAGCACAACGCCCACCCGCACATCTCCTTCGACAAGATTGCCGTGGTGCATAACGGCATCATCGAAAATCACGAAGAACAGCGTCAGCAACTGAAAGCGCTGGGCTATGAATTCACCTCGCAGACCGATACCGAAGTGATCGCCCATCTGGTGCACCACTACTATCAAGGCGGTGTCAGCCTGTTTGATGCCGTGAAGCAAGCCACCCGCCAACTGACGGGTGCTTACGCTATCGGCGTCATCGCGCTGGACCGCCCGGACGAACTGGTGTGCGCCCGCATGGGTTGCCCGCTGCTGGTGGGCTTGGGCGAAGGCGAACACTTCATCGCCTCCGACGTGTCTGCCATCCTGTCCGCAACCCGTCGAGTCATCTTCCTGGAAGAGGGCGATATCGGCCTGCTTACCCGTGACAGCGTGGTACTGCATGACAAGAACGATCAGGTGATCGAGCGTGCCGTGCATGTATCCGACGTATCGCTGGCTTCGCTGGAACTGGGCCCGTACAGCCACTTCATGCAAAAGGAAATCCACGAACAACCCAAGGCCCTGTCCGACACCATCGAAGCGGTGCTGGAAAACGGCTTTGCAGCCGGGCTGTTTGGTGCGCGTGCGGCCGAACTGCTGCCGCAAGTGGAAGGCGTGAAGATTCTGGCCTGCGGCACCAGCTACTACGCCGGCCTGACCGCCAAATACTGGATCGAAAGCATTGCCGGCATCAGCTGCGATGTGGAAATTGCCAGCGAATACCGTTACCGCGACGCCTTTGCCAACCCCAAACATCTGGTGGTCACCATCTCCCAGTCCGGCGAAACCCTGGACACCATGGAAGCGCTGAAGTACGCCAAGGAACTGGGCCACTGCATGGCGCTGTCCATCTGCAATGTGCGCGAATCTGCCATTCCGCGCGCCAGCGAACTGGTGTTCTACACCCGCGCCGGTGCCGAAATCGGCGTGGCTTCCACCAAAGCCTTCACCACCCAGCTGGTCGGCCTGTTTGCCCTGGCGGTAACGCTGGGCAAGCTGCGCGGCCGCGTGGATGCACAAGCCGAGCACGATTATCAGGAAGCACTGCGCCAGCTGCCGGGTTCGGTACAGCATGCGCTCAATCTTGAGCCGCAAATCAAGGCCTGGTCCGACAAGTTTGCTGCCAAGCAAAATGCCCTGTTCCTCGGCCGTGGCCTGCACTACCCGATTGCGCTGGAAGGCGCACTCAAGCTCAAGGAAATCTCCTACATCCACGCCGAAGCCTACCCGGCTGGCGAGCTGAAACACGGCCCGCTGGCGCTGGTGGACGAAAGCATGCCGGTGGTGGTGATTGCCCCCAACGACGCGCTGCTGGAAAAAGTGAAGTCGAACATGCAGGAAGTGCGCGCCCGCGGTGGCGAGCTGTTCGTGTTTGCCGATCTGGACAGCCATTTCAGCGAGTCGGACGGCGTGCACGTCATCCGGACCCCGCGCCATGTCGGCGTGCTGTCCGCCATTGTGCACACCATCCCGGTACAGCTGCTGGCCTACCATGTAGCCCTGGCCCGCGGCACCGACGTGGACAAGCCGCGCAACCTGGCAAAATCCGTCACGGTGGAGTAATCACCGGGCAGGCTTCTGACTAGAGCAAGTAAAGTCTGTCGGAGTCTGATCAAGTAAAAGGGGCCGTTGGCCCCTTTTCTTTTTGCATAGCAGATTTGCCGAGATGGCCGCAGCGGCTTTGCAAGCTGGTGTGCTTGCGTTCCAGACAGTCATGAGCTGTATCAACACGATTGCTTGTTTCCAAGTACGACAATGGTCACCAATGCGGACATAAGAGCTGGGGAGATTCAGGATCTACCACGGTGGTAGATCTGAATGGCTTTGATAATCGTTATTCTTTTGGAATAATTCTTGACTGATATCGCACCATGATATAAAAAACATTGTCATTTAATGAAATGTCATTAGTACTCTCATCTTGGGTAAGTTAAATCAACATAGTTCTTAAAGTGATGCAGTGTATGCAGAACTGGTCAACTCTGACTGCTATGTGAGTGGAAGGTGTTGGTCTGATTGCATATTTAAATGTCATTAATTATGCACTTGGTACATCTTGTCATGATTAAATGCTTTTTGACTATGAGCGAGTTGCTGTCGCGTGTGAAGTAGTTTGATTTGACTCAGCACTGGATGTTGTTGGGTCCGCATTACCAAATGTTTTTACCTCTATGGTGCTAGCCGGGTGTTGATCCTTGTATCGCGTACTCGGAAGCAATAGACGCTATCTCCAGATAGGTAGTCATTTGCTTCCATGTCCTCGTTGCATGACGAAGAGCTATCGATGGCGGCTGTGGTCCCTTTGCTTCAAGTAAGTTCGTTTATCACACTAATTAAGGAGTACCAGGGTGAACAGCGCCTATCGCACGGTATGGAATGACAGTCGCGGTTGTTATGTCGTGGTGGCAGAGACTGCGCGCAGCCGACGCAAGGGTGGTTCATCCTGCCGTAGTCTGGTGACGCTGTCTCTGGTATTGGCTTCCGCATTGTCCGAGGCGGCTCCTGTCGGGGGGAATGTTTCGGCAGGCAGTGCGTCAATTGCCGCATCCGGCAGTACCACAACGATTAACCAGAATACTGCCCGCGCTATCATCGACTGGTCGTCGTTTTCGATTGCGGGCAACGAAGCCGTCCGCTTCAACAACGGCTCGGGTGCAACGCTTAACCGCGTAGCGGCAGGAGCTCCGGCCTCGCTTATCGATGGTTTGCTGACAAGTTCAGGCAGCGTATACCTTATTAATTCGTCTGGGGTCATCATTGGTCGCAATGGTGAAGTCCGGGTGGGCGGCAGCTTTGTTGCTTCTACTCAGGATCTGTCCAACAACAATTTCATGGCTGGTGGTCCGCTGGCTTTCAGTGGCAATTCCAATGCCGCGGTGACCAATCTGGGCAAGATTGGTGCTTCCGGCGGCGATGTGGTGTTGATTGCGGCCCAGGTGGCCAATCAAGGCAATATTCAGGCGGATAATGGTCGGGTTGGCTTGCTGGGTGGTTATCAGGTACTGGTGAAAGACCAGGCCGATCAGGATGGACGCTTTGTCATCGGACTTGGTGGCACTTCCACCTCGGTGACCAATGCCGGGCTGCTCCAGGCGACTGCGGCGGAGCTTCGAACCGAGAATGGGAATGTGTATGCGCTTGCGGGTAATACTCAAGGCCTGATTCGTGCCACCGAAGTAAGTGGTAAGGGTGGGCAGATCTGGTTGTCTGCGCCAGGTGGCACGGTTCAGGTAGCCAGTGGTGCGACGCTGGATGCATCTGCTGCTGGTGCAGGTAGTGCGGGTGGCTCGATAAGCGTACAGGCTGCAGCGGATCACAATGGTAGTAACGGCGTGATTTCGCTGGATGGCACAATGACTGCGTCGTCGAGTAGTGGTGCGGCTGGCAGCATCACGGTTTCTGGACGGCAGGTTATCGAGTCTGGTGTCATGCATGCTGACGGCACCAGTGGTGGCAATGTCACTGTGCAAGCGGCTGGTTTGTTACAGTCCGGCACGATCAGTGCGGATGGTCTTGAGGGGCAGGGTGGAGTAGTCGCTTTGTCAACCCAGGACAGTCTGATTCAGACCGCGTCGGCAAAAACCTCGGCCAATAGCACCAACGGGGTGGCAGGCACCGTGCAGCTGGCAAGCACGGCGAACGTGTTTAGCTCCGGTAAAGTGACTGCCAGCGGTCAGCGCGGCGGCACGATTTCTGCACTTGGCCAGCGGGTAGCGCTTGCCGCCGCTGATTTTGAAGCGAATGGTGTGCAGGGCGGGGGCCACATCAATATCGGTGGCGGGCTGCATGGCAGTGGTTCACAAACGGCGGATACCACCGTCGTCAATGCGTCAACCACCCTGGCCGCTAATGCCACCAGTGCTGGTGATGGCGGGCAGGTTGTGGTCTGGTCAAATACGAAGACCACCTTCTTGGGATCCGTGACCGCACAGGCTGGCAAGCAAGGTAATGGTGGCCTGATTGAAGTGTCGAGTGGCGACCGGCTGGTCTATGGCGGTGTCGCCAATGCAAGCGCTACCGCAGGAACCGCGGGCAAACTGCTGCTGGATCCGAAGAACATTACCATTAGCGCCAGCGCCGGGGATGTTGCCAGTGCCAATCTGATCGATCCGAATGCCGGTTCCGGCTCCGGTTTCGGTACGGCTGCGGTGCAACTGAGCAATGGCAGCTACGTGGTGACCAAACCCAGCGACACGGTAGCCGGCAATAGCGGTGCCGGGTCGGTATATTTTTATAACGGCACTACGGGCGCGCTGATGTCGGCGTTGCAGGGGTCGCATGCCAATGACCAAGTTGGTAGTGGCGGCTTGTTGTTCCTTAATTATCAGAATTGGTACAACAACTATTACATCGGTACTGCTCTGGTCAACGATACCACCAAGCCATTCTTGATCCTTAGCCCGAGCTGGAGTGGCGGTGCGGGTGCCATTTCCTGGGTAGGTGCGAATGGCAGCCTGACCGGCATGGTGTCGTCCAGCAACAGCTTGGTGGGCACTAAGCCGACCGATGCGATTGGCAGCACCGTCAACTTGCTACCCAACAATAATTACGTTTCCATCGCGCCGCAGTGGGATACCGGGAAGGGGGCGGTGACGCTTGGTAGCTCTGCCAGTGGCGTCTCGGGTGTTGTTTCATCATCCAATAGCCTGGTTGGCTCCAATGGAACAATTGCCGCAGATAACAACTTGGGTGGTGATCAGGTTGGCTATGGTGGCATCACCATTCTGAGTAACGGCAATTTTGTGGTGGATAGCCCGTATTGGAACCAGAACGCGGGTGCGGTAACGCTGATTGATAAAAGTGCGGGACTGACTGGTGCAGTCAGCGCTTCCAATAGCCTGGTTGGTAATGCGGGAACCTTGTATTCCGCTACATGTACCATTTACTGTTATAACGGTACCAATAGCGGTACCAGCTATGGTTATTACAACGGTGACAGTGTTGGCAGCAGTGTGATTGCGCTGTCCAACGGCTACTACGCTGTGGTTTCGTCTGCCTGGGGGCATGGGCGTGGTGCGGTGACCATTGGCAACGGTAGTAGCGGGGTGACTGGTATCGTCAGTGCCGCCAATAGTCTGGTGGGGACAACCCAAGGCATTGGTGACAGCGGTGGCGGCACCTACTACACCTCCAACTATGGTTACCGTGCTTACTATGGCGGGGATGCGGTTGGCTCTGGCGGGGTAACTGATCTGGGTAACGGCAATGTCGTGGTGTCCAGTACCAACTGGAGCAGCAACACTGGTGCGGTTACCTTCATGTCGCTGACCTCACCCTTGACGGGCGCGGTATCGTCCAGCAATTCGCTGGTGGGTAGCACGGCAGGCTCGGCTACTGGTTACGATGTCACCTACCACCAGAACTCCATCAGCGGTGGAGACCAGGTCGGTAGCGTCACCAAGCTTAATAATAGTAATTATGTGGTGACTGCGACTGCCTGGAATGGCCATCAAGGTGCAGTCACCTTCGGTTCGGGAACGACTGGCATAAGCGGTGCGGTATCGTCATCCAATAGCCTGGTGGGTAGCAGCAGCGGCGACAATGTGGGCTCTGGTGGTGTGGTCAGTCTGAGCGACAACGACTATGTTGTGCTCAGCCCGGTGTGGAACAGTTATCGTGGCGCGGTGACCCGTGGCAGTGGCAGCACGGGCGTGACAGGCAGCATCAGTTCCAGCAACAGTATTGTTGGTACCACGGCGATACTGGGTGGCAACAATCCATACAATCTTGGCGGCGACCAAGTTGGTAGTGGTGGCATCGTCAATCTGAGCAATGGTGATTGGGTCGTGCTCAGCCCCAACTGGGCCCAGCAGAAAGGTGCCGTCACGCTGATGACGGCATCGCAGACCACATCCGGCAATGTGAGTGCCAGCAATAGTCTGGTCGGCTCCACTGCCTCTACTCAATTCAACGGTCTGGTCAGTGGTAGCCAGGTCGGTCTGTTCGGCGGCGACCAGGTTGGTTCTGGCGGCATTCTGACCCTGTCCAATAATGGCGGCAGCAATTACCTGGTTTTGAGTCCGTTGTGGGGAGGCAACAAGGGGGCGATCTCCTTTATCAATCCCTCATCGGCAACGGTAGGGGCGGTGTCCTCGGCCAATAGTCTGGTTGGCCAATATTCAGGCACCATCAATACCTATAACTACGCTGGTTTCGTTTATAAGCAGTATGAGAACGGCGACGCGATTGGTACTGGCGGCTCTGCCAATTATTTCTACAAGAGCGACCAGAATCTGTGGATGAACAATGTCGTCGTACAGGCCAATAACGACTATGTCGTGTTCAGCCCTTTGTGGAACAACAACCGTGGTGCCGTCTCCTTCGGCAACGGTAGCACTGGTACGACAGGGGTAGTTGGTTCAAGCAACAGCCTGGTTGGTTCAACGGCTGGTTCCTTGTCAAACTATGCCCAAGACAATGGTACGTTTTCGATTTCGACGACGGGCGGCGACCAGGTTGGTTATGGTGGCATGCAGTACCTCAGCGGCAACAATTACCTGATTTTCAGCTCCCAATGGAACAGCAAGGCCGGTGCGGTCACCTATGTCAGTCAAGGTGGCTCGGTGACTGGGACTGTATCAGCCAGTAACAGCCTGATCGGTGGCAGCGCTGATGATCAGGTAGGCAGTGGCGGTGTTACGCTCCTGTCCGGCGGTGATTATGTGATTTCCAGTCCGAACTGGAACGGCGGCCTTGGTGCGGCAACCTGGAGCAACTCCACCGGAGGCATCACCGGCACCGTCAGCACCGGCAACAGCCTGAGCGGCGTAGCCGCCAACTACAGCCAGACGGTATCGGCGCTCAACAGCGCCAAGCAATTCATGGTGGCGCGACCGGGTGATGGCAGCGGCACGGTGACGCTGGCGTTTACTGACCCTACTTTGTTCACCTATGGATTCATGTCAGGGCTCGACGTTACCATTGCGCCCAGCCTGATTTTGCAAACCCTTAACAGCGGTACTTCGGTCACGCTGCAGGCCAATAACGACATCACCGTCAACAGCGCGATTTCTGCCAATGCAGGCTCCACGGCGGGTCTGACACTGGATGCAGGCCGCAGCATAGCGGTCAATGCAGCCATCGACACCGGCAATGGTGATTTGACGCTGACTGCAAACGACACCGCTTCCCATAACGTGGTCAATGCAGATCGCGATAGTGGTGCGGCATCCATCTCGGTCGCATCCGGTGCCAACCTGTCAGCAGGCAGCGGCATGGTGAACATTACGCTTGATAATGGAGCTGGTAACACCAACAGCACGGCCGGTAATATCACTTTGGCCAGCAGTATCGATGCTGGCAGTATCTCGGTGAAAAACCTCGGAACCCAGAACGGATCGATTACCTTGTCGAGCGGCGCTGCACTGACTGCTAGCGCAAGCAACGGCACGATTACGCTGCAAACCGGCGGTAACTTCATCAATAACGCGGGGGCAAGTGCGCTATCTGTTCCCAATGGCACTTGGCTGGTGTATTCGGCTGGCCCGAGCGGGGATACTTTCGGCAATCTGGACAGTAATAACACGGCGGTGTGGAATACCGCAGCAGGTGCATCGGTGAGTGCCAGCGGCAATCGTTACGTTTTTGCCTATCAGCCGCATTTGACGGTCACCAGTACTAACGACAGCAAGACATATGGCGTTGATGCCTCTTCTGCTATCCAGTCTGACTACACCATTACCGGTTTGCAGCCTGCGGTAAGTGGCGCCTATCTGGCCGACACTGCCGCCATGGTGTACAGCGGTGCGCCTAGCATGTCATCAAGTGGTGCCGGTGTGGCTGCCACCGTGGCTGGTGGCCCCTATACCATTAGCGGTGCTGCAGGAACGCTAACTGTTGGCAACGGTTACGGTGCAACCACATTCACCAATAGCGGCCAATTGACAGTGAACCCGGCGACCTTGATCATCACCGCCAGCGATCAAACCGCCACCTATGGGACGCCATATACACTGTCGACGGCGTTAAACACCGGCTACACACAAACTGGTCTGGTCAACAGTGATGCCATTACCGGTCTGACTGAAACGATACCTGGCAATTTGACGGCAACCACAGCGTCTACTGCAGTGGGTCAATACACGATCACCCCATCGGCGGCTACTGGGACCGGGCTGAGTAATTACACCATCCAGTACCACACGGGCACGCTCAATCTGCAACCTGCAGTGCTCTATACCTCGTTGAACTACTCAGTTGCCGATGCCTTCTCGACTTACGGCACACTGGCGACCCTGGGGAGCGCCACCTTGAGTGGCATCCTCAATAATGATCAAGTGTTTGGCACCGTGGGGGCCTTTACCCAAGGTGGTGCCAGTGTGACTTTGGCCGCCAATACAGCTGCGGGTAGCTATGTAGAGAAAGTCACCGGTCTTACCGGTTCGGGGGCATCCAACTATGTGCTTGCCGCCAGCGGCAATACCAATGGTACGCTGACTATTCAGCCACTGGCAGTCACCCTGTCTGGTAGCCAGACCTATAACGGCAGCACCATCGCGCAGGGCAGCAACCTGTCGATTGGCAACCTGGTTGGTAGCGACAGCGTGACTGTGGGTGGCACCGCCACTCTGGCGAGTGCCCATGTAGGCAGTCGCGCCCTGTCGGGTTTCAACGGCCTGACACTCAACAATTCCAACTACACCCTGAGCGGAGCATCGGGCAGCATGACGATCAACCCGCTGGCCGTCACCCTGACCGGTAGCCAAACCTATAACGGTACGAGCACGGCACAAGGCAGCAACCTGACGGTGAGCAACCTGATCAACGGTGACAGCGTGACCGTGGGCGGCACCGCCACCCTGGACAGCATCCATGCCGGCAACCGCAGCTTGTCAGGCTTCAACAGCCTGACGCTGAGTGATAGCGACTACACCCTGAGCGGTGCGTCGGGCAGCATGACGATCAACCCGCTGGCCGTCACCCTGACCGGCAGTCAAACCTATAACGGTACGAGCACGGCACAAGGCAGCAACCTGACGGTGAGCAACCTGATCAACGGTGACAGCGTGACCGTGGGCGGCACCGCTGGTATGACCGGCATGATGGTTGGTAGCCAGCAACTGACCACCTTGAGTGGCTTGACCCTTAGCAATTCGGACTACACCGTGTCTGGCGGTACGGGTGGTCTCACCGTGGTGCCGGCTGCACTCACGATTACCGCGGCAAATCAAACCTCCACGGCCGGTGTGCCTTATGTGCTGTCCGGCTATACGACTACAGGGCTGTTCGGGAACGATAGTGTCACCGGTCTCACGGAAACCTTACCAGGCGGGGCAACGTCTACCACGTCCCAGACTGCTGCTGGCAGTTACGTCATTAGCGTCTCCAATGCCACAGGTTCCGGTCTTTCCAACTACAGCATTGCCTACCAGCCGGGGATATTAACCATCAATCCCTTACCGGTGATCAGTGTGCAACAGCTACCGGCTAACGGGCAAAACAGCAATGCCTCCAGTTTTTCAATGCTGGGGGGGCTGCCTTTCAACCCGAGTGTTGCTAGCTTCAATCTGCCAGAGCAGGCCAGCACCGGCGTGACTACTGGTGCAGAGACTGCGACAGCGCGCAACTCATCGGCGACCAGTAGTGGCAGTTTGGGCAACAGCACTGGGGGAGCATCTCCTGGTGTGGTGAAGCCTGAATCCGCTGGTGCTGTCAGCGGCAACTTGCAGTTGGCTCGGCAGTCCGGGGAACAGATGACAGGATCACCTTATCCGGATAATCGCTATGTTGGGGATGCAATTCAATTCACGGCGCAATAAGCGGAAAGATAATAACAATGAATACCATCAGGCCATTGGTTTGGGGAAGCATCTACGCAACCGCAGGGTGCCTGTTGACTGTGACCGTGTCAGAGTTCGCGGCTGCAGCACCGATAGAACTGAATCCGGCACCAGTGCCGCAGATACAGCGGCAAATGATTTTGCCACCTAATGTCGTGCCAGGATCTGAGGATGCCACCCCGCTGGGGGCGAACTTGACGGGTATCGTATTGTTAGGGACGGATGATGTATCCGTTGCAGATGGCGGAGCAGGTATCGATGCCAGCCGTGTGGCACGGCTCAATACACCGGAAGGCAAGGCCATACTCATGCCCTGGATTGGGCGTCCGTTATCCAGAAAACTGATTGCTGAAATCGAGGCGTCCATTGCGCGTTATTACCGACAACGTGGCTTCCCGTTTGTATCGTTGTCAACGCCGCCGCAGAACATTGGTAGCGGAGTATTGCAAATCCGCGTACTCGAATTCATGGATGGCAAGGTATCGGTTCAGGGTACCTCTGCGGCCACTGCATCGCGTCTGCGTGGCTTGATCCGCCAGCAGCCTGGCGAAGCGATCGATACCTATCAGCTTACAGCTGATTTGGACTGGATCAATCGCTATCCCTTCCGGCAGGCACAGGCAGTGTTTACCCCAGGGGCCAGCTTCGGGCGTTCTGATCTGGATGTCCAGATTACCGAGGCCAAACCATGGCGCGCTTTCCTTGGCTATGCCAACTCCGGCACTCAAGCCACTGGGATGGACCGCTATTTCGCAGGGGCGATGGTAGGCGGATTGTTGACGTCAGATTCGGTACTTTCATATCAGTACACCACTTCGCACGATGGGGTAAATGCCAACGGGCATTTGGGTGGCGAGTATGCCCATAATCGTTATCTCAGCCATGGCCTTCATCTGGACCTGCCATTTGCTTCGCGACAGAAAATCGAATTGACGTTCAATCATGTTGAAACCAATACCAGCTCCAATCCGTTTCTCGCACGCAACTTGACCGACGAAATTTCGTTTGGTCATCGTTTCAGCCTATCCAATATCTCTCGTTTGCCCGGTGATATTGCTTACGGGGTGGAGGTGAAACGAGAGCGACAAAAGACATATTTTGGCAATGTTGAAGTACTGGATAGCAAACTGGAAACCGATCAAATTTATCTCGGCTGGAATGCGCTGTGGCAAGGAGCGGATAGCAAGACCGGGCTTGATGCGACATTGCATATCAGCCCAGGGGGCATGAACGGGGATAACACGGATAAGGCCATGAGGACCTTTACCAGTAACAGAGTAAACAATTCTGACTACCAGTACCTTAATGTCCGTCTGACCCAGTTGAGCAGGCTGCCCAAGTCGTGGAGCTTGCGTAATGAACTGATCATGCAGTTTTCCAGCAATGCACTACCTAATACCGAGCAGGCAGGTATCGGTGGTGAAGGCCTTGTACGTGGCTATCTGCTTGATGATGGAGCCTACGACTCGCTGGTGGTGAGCCGTAACGAGCTTCATTTGCCGACAATCAATATGCTTGGTGCAGACAGCTTGTTGATGCCCTATCTGTTCGTGGATGGAGGTTATGGCCGCAATCATCACAATGCCGGCTCGCAGCATGCCTTGTCTGCTGGTATCGGTATGGACTATCAATTGGGCCGCACATTAAATGCTTCAGCGTCGTGGGCCCACAATTTCTGGCAGGCGAGCCAAACGCATAGTGGAGATAACGCGGTGGAGGTTAGGGTGACGATGGGTTTCTAGCGTCAACGTATTGAATGATCGCTGAAGCATTTTGCTACGGCACCGAAGTATGCCTTGCATGACCCCTTAGGTAGTACAAAGCCGCCGTTGAACCTTTCTTGATTCAATGGCGGCTTACAAATCATTCCAGTGAACCGGCTAAAGCCGGTAACGTCACGTCAAGATTGGTGTCCGCCAAGGACATACTCCTGATGTTCACTCGCGGTAGCGTCAGCATCTCTCCTAATTACATCGCATACGACGGGCGGCCCCCATCGACTACTCGTGCAATCGGTATCTGCGGGAAAGCCCGGCATGTGGCACTAGTGAATGCGCATGGGTGCTTGCTGCTGTCTGCGCAGTTCATTCGCCATTAGCCGGTTCAGGCTTCCATCCTTGGTCATGCGGGTCATGGTCTGATCGAAGAGGGCGGCAAGCTTCGCCGCCTCCGGGCCTGGGGTAAACACCAGATAGCTGGCTACCTTCTCAATGCTAGGTCCGGTTTGTACTGCATTATTGCCACCGGGCATGGTTTGCAGCAGCTGCAATGCGACCGTGCGGCTGCACGGCACGATGTCCACCCGTCCTGCCAGTAATTTGCGCAAATTCAATTCATGGCTATCCGTGCTATCCACTGCAGCGAATAGCCCTGCTTTTAATGCCTGGTCCAGACGAGGGCTATAGAACACATTGCGGGTGATGCCAATGCGTGCGCCAGCAATGGATGCCAGTTGGCCGTTGAACTTCCATGGCGAGTTTTTGCGGACGAAAAATACATAGTCCTGGATAAGCAGGGGTTGATGGGGATAAACCATGGTCAATTCCCGCTCCGGGGTCTTTTTTAGCGGGAACAAACCATCCACCTGGCGCTGGCTGACCAGGTTGAGCGCACGGTTCATCGGATAGAGTTTTATCTGTGCATGTTTGCCGATCCGGGCAAAGGCTTCGCTCACTATGCTGGTGGCCAGGCCTTCGGGGCCCTGGTCACCCTCTGTGACATATGGTGGATAGTCGAAGGTCACCAGCCGTAGCGGGGTGGCATGACAAGCCTGGAATAACAGCAGCATCAGCAGCCAAGATGGAAATCGCATACATTGGGTTGGCAGAGTAACTATCGGCCATAATTTATGATTTGTTTATAATAGATCCTTTTTGCATGGAATTATCCTGACCATGTGTTTAAAGAGGCTGATAATTGTTCTTTGTTGGGAATAGTACACAGGCCAGCTTGCCCACCTGGCTGTTTGCTGCGCCTGCTCATGGGCCCAGAGCGCAGCGGCAGCTTGTACCCGTAGCGGCTGCGGCGTGGGGTAGGTGGCATCCTGCACTGCAACGTTGTCGCCTGACGAAGCATGTCATGTGACATCACATGTGTCTGTGCAGGGGTAAACAAGGTTTGAAAACATTGACAGGCAGGCAAGCCGGGTGTGGATCAGACCATATCTGAAGCTGTTGATGACATTTTGCCAGCAGATTGTATTGGCATGCTGTTTGCATGGTTGTTGCCATTTCATTCCAAGGTGCTCATCATGCTCACTATAGGCTTAGGTAGTACTGGCAATGTTTCCAGGGTGTATCAGTCCGTTGCCACCACGCAGAAACCCGCAGCCAATACTGCCGCCCGGACGGCAAATCTTGCCGATGTCATCAGCATTTCATCAGCGGCACGTGAGCGTCTGGCCGCGGAGGCGAGCGCAGCTTCAGGTGCCGGCGTCAAAATGGATACCGACAAGGGGGAGGTGGCTCTGAATCTGGAATCGTATTTTTCGCCGAAGCCGCAAGGGGGGAACGGCGAACTTCCCCCTTTGATGCTGCCATCACAGCGCAACATCGATGCCCTGACCCAGGATATCAATCAGAAATTCCCGGCATTTCTTTCCGCCAACGGCATTCCGGCTGCACCTGCCAGCATCCAGTACGATAGTGACGGCCAGCCACAGTTTCCTGCCGATTACCCCTATGCGGCCCAGCTTAAGCAAGCCTTGACTGATAACCCGGGTATCGGACGCGAGCTGAGCACGGTTTACGCCTTGGGCGAATTCAAGAACCTGCTGGATGACAGCCAGGCATTCCAGCAGGAATATGCCGCTGCGGGCAGCCAGGGTGAGCTGGACAAGGTGGTCGCCAAATATTCCCAGCTGTTTTCGGCCAATCCGCTACCGGCAAAATCCATCCTGATGATTGATGCTGATGGCCATATACGCATTGGTGAAACCGCAGGCCCTTCTGACACTGCAGCACGGAGCAAGGCGGCTTGAATGTCCGTTTGCAGTGCTGTCAGCTTAAGGCTACGGTAGTGCCGGGCTATAGTGCGGCAGCAGGCTGAACCAGCAAGGGCTGCGGGGTGGCGTTGGTGGCATGCCACACAGCATTGAAGTGGTCGATCACCTGTTCACCGCTCAATGCAAAGGCACTCAGCGTGGTATGCGCATCTGCAATCACCGTAACCTGAAAGCCGCGCGAAACCGCATTGCGCAAGGTGCTATCCACGCAGAAGTCGGTGGCGCAGCCGCCCAGCCACAGTTTGCTGACGCCCAGATTCTCCAGCAGGGCTGCCAGCGGGGTATCACAAAAGCTGTCGCCATGCCGTTTGTAGATGAAATGGTCGGCGGCTGTGGCTGGCAGGGCAGGGTGCAGCTGCCAGGCCGCGCTGTCACGTTCCAGCCCGGCTTCTTCATGCTGGACAAAAATCACCGGGAAACCACGCTCCCGCGCTTTGGCAATGGCCAGTTTCAGACTACCCAGCACCTGCTCAAGCCGAACGGCAGCTGGTTCAGCGGCCACCACGCCGCATTGCATGTCCACAATCAGTAAAGCGGTATCTGGCATAGCGTTCCCCTTGATGACCCATAGACCGACAGCATAACTGATTTGTATATATGGCTGGCATGCGCCGACGATTACGCTTGTCAGGGGTGATTGCACCGTCGTCTCAATGGCAGCAACTGACAGCCTGTCAGTGTAAGGATTGGCTGTCAGGCATGGTTTGATTTTTGGCCAGATCAAAAAAAGCCGTACTGCGTTGGGGCAGTCCGGCTTTTTTCATTCATACAGGATTTCCTGCCTCAGTGCCTTGCCTCGGCATCAATCAGCGAACCTTTGCGGGTGTCGCGCATGAACCAGCAAACCAGCAGGGTGCAGGCAATCACCGCAGTGGTGTACCAGTAAAAGCCGCTTTCCAGCTGGATGGACTTGAACCACAAGGCCAGGTATTCCGCTGTGCCACCAAAAACCGATACGGCAAAGGCGTATGGCACGCCCACGCCGGTGGCGCGGATGCTGGCCGGGAACAGCTCGGCCTTCACCAGTGCGTTGATGGAGGTATAGCCGGAGACGATGATCCAGGCGCAGGCGATCAGGCCAAACGCTTCCCACGGACCACTGGCGTGACGGATGGCGGTGAGCAAGGGCACGGTGAACAGGGTGCCCAGCAAGGCAAAGCCGATCAGCAGCGGTTTGCGGCCAATGCGGTCGGACAGCGCGCCGTAAATGGGTTGCAAGCACATGGCAAACAGCAGCGAGGCGGCAGAAACTGCGGTGGTTTGCATGTCGGTCAGGCCTACCGACAGGCGCAGGAATTTCTGCATATAAGTGGTGTAGACATAGAAGGCCAGCGTGCCGCCCATGGTGAGGCCTACCACCAGCAATACTTCCTTGGGGTGCTGGGCCAATTGTTTGAGGCCGCCCATGGTCTTGGCGGATTTGCGTGCCGCTTCAAACGACTGGGTTTCCGGCAGATTGTGGCGCATGCGCAGAGCCAGTACTGCCAGCGCGGCACCGACAAAAAACGGAATGCGCCAGCCCCAGGCACGCAGTTCTTCGCCGCTGAGCAGGAATTTTTGCAAGACCAGCAGCAGGATCAGGGCCAGCAGCTGGCCGCCTATCAGGGTGACGTATTGGAAGCTGCTGTAGAAGCCGCGGTGCTTGGAGTCAGCCATTTCCGACAGATAGGTGGCGCTGGTGCCGTATTCACCGCCCAGGCTCAGGCCTTGCAGCAGGCGCGCCAGTAGCAGGATGCAGGGCGACAGGATGCCGGCGGTGGCATAGGTGGGGGCACAGGCAATCAGCAGCGAGCCAAAGCACATCAGCAACACCGAAGCCATCAGCGCGGTCTTGCGTCCCAGCCGGTCGCCGATGTGGCCGAACAGCATGCCGCCGATGGGGCGGATGAAAAAGCCGAGGGCAAAAATGCCGGCGGTGGACATCAGCTGGGCAGTGGGGTCCTGGGCGGGGAAGAAGGCATTGGCAAAATACAGGGCAAAGGCGGAATAGCAGTAGAAATCGAACCATTCCACCAGGTTGCCGGCCGAGCCGACAATGATGGCATGCAGGCGCTTGCCGGATATCCGTTCGTGAGAAGCCGCAGTGGCTGTGGCGCTGGACATGGTGACTGTCTCCTCTGGTGTGACGGGTTATGAATGGGTTTCCCGTTTGTCGCCGTCTACTATGCGCAGCAGGGCGGTAGTCGGCATCCGCAACTTTGCCCGCATCGTCTCCGTAAAACTACGGAGGAGTGTTTCCGTCCGGCAGCCGGGCTGCTATGGTCTGAGCTTCCCCGGCCAAGGAGATGCCATGCCCAGAACCCGCTCCAGCACAACTCACGCCCGCTATTGGCGCTGGCTGGGGCTGACCATGGCTGCCATCGGCCTGATCGTGTTGAGTGCCAACTGGGCGGAACGCCATGAGCTGGCCACCCGCACCGCCGCCTTGCGCCAGGCCGCGGCTGCCCATGTACTGGGTTTGCGCGGCCTGGTGGAAAAGCACGATTTCCTGCCCTATGCCGCAGCCCGCCACCCTGATGTGCTGGCCTTGCTGCAAGCGCCACAGGACAGCGCGTTGCGTTTGCGGGTGAACCATTACTTTGCCGATTTGCAGTCCACGACCGGTGCTGCGGCCTTGTTTCTGGTGGACCGCAATGGCCTCACCTTGTCGTCCAGCAACTGGAACCAGCCCTCCAGCTTTGTCGGCGAGTCCTACCGCCAGCGCCCGTATTTTGAAACCGCCCTGCAGGGGCAGCGCGGCCTGTTTTACGGGCTGGGGCTGACCACCGGGCAGTCCGGCCTGTTCATCGCCGAGCCGGTACGCGGCCCGGCAGGCATCATGGGGGTGGCGGTGGTCAAGATCAGCCTGGAGCCTTTGCAGGCGGCATGGCGACGCGGCATCGACCCGGTCCTGCTGCGCGACAGCCGTGGCGTGGTGTTTCTCAGCTCGCAGCCCGAATGGCTGTTCCAGGCCCGCCAGCAGCTGAGTGCTGCCGATGCCGCCTGGATCAGCAGCCATCGCCAGTACGGCAGCCGCAGCCAGTTTGCCGTGCTGCCCTGGCAGGTAAAGCCCCTGCCGGATTCGGCCGCCTACGGCCTGCAAACCACGGTGCAGGGGCTGCATCGTTCCTTGCTGGCGCTGGATACCGCGTTGCCGGAACTGGGCTGGACGCTGACCGTTACCTCCGACATGAAGGAAGTCACCCAGGCACGGCAACTGGCGCTGGCCTTGAGTACCTTGCTGCTGGCGCTGCTATTGCTGGCCAGCCTGTACTGGCGCTTGCGGGAAAAACGTTTTGTCGAGCAGCGCAGCGCCCGGCTGGAACTGGAACGCCGGGTGGAAGAACGCACCCGCGACCTGGAAGAAGCCCATACCTTTCGCAAGGCCATGGAAGATTCGCTGCTGGTGGGCATGCGCGCGCGCGACCCGCAAGGCCGCATCATTTACGTCAATCCGGCGTTCTGCGCCATGGTGGGCTATAGCGCGGAAGAGTTGCTGGGCTGCCTGCCGCCCTATCCGTACTGGCATCCGGATGATCTGGAAAAACAGGCCAGGGTGAGCCAGGACGTGCTGCAGGGCCGGGTGGTGCCGCATGGCTATGAGTCGCGCATCCGGCACAAGGACGGACATGACGTGATCACCATGATTTACACCGCCGCGCTGGTGGATGCCCGTGGCGTGCACCGGGGCTGGATGAGCTCCGTGGTGGATATCACCGCGCAGAAACAGGCGGAGGCGCGCCAGCGCGATCAGGAATTGCAACTGGAGCGTAGCGCGCGGCTGGCCAGTGTGGGCGAAATGGCTTCCACGCTGGCGCACGAGCTGAATCAGCCGCTGATGGCACTGTCCAATTTCGCCCTGGCCGCCCGGGCGCTGGCCGATCGGGGTGCCAGCAGCCTGTTGGCCGAAACGCTGAACGACATCATTGCCCAGTCACAACGGGCCAGCGAAATCGTCAAGCGAGTGCGGGTGTTCATCAACCCGCAACGCGCCCAGTATGAAAACCTCGCCCCGGCGGATGTCATTCACCATGCGGTCAACCTGCTCAAGCCCGAATTGCAGCGCCATCATGTGCAGCTACAGCTGCAACTGGAAGACGGCCTGCCGCCGGTGCGCGGGGACAGCGTGCTGCTGGAGCAGGTGCTGATGAATCTGATCCACAATGCGCTGCACGCCATGCAGGCGCAGCCGCCGGGCAGCCGTCGCATCCAGCTGCTTTGCCGGCAGCAGGAGCAAGGAGTCAGCGTCACCGTGGCCGATAGCGGACCGGGTATTCCGGCAGAGCAGATCGAGCAGATTTTTGCCCCGTTTTTTACTTCCAAACCCGACGGACTGGGCCTGGGCCTGAATATTTGCCGTACCATCATCGAAGCCCACGGTGGCCGTATCAGCGTGGAAAACAGCCCCACTGGCGGGGCCGCCTTTACCTTTACCCTGGCGCTTGCATCATGAAAGAAATGCCGCTCACCCTGTTTGTTGTCGATGATGACGAAGCCCTGCGTCGTTCCCTGTTGCTGCTGTTGCTGTCACAGGGGCTGGCGGTACAGGCTTTTGATTCCGGCGAAGCCTTTCTCAGTGCCGTCAACCTGCGTCAGCCAGGCTGCGTGATTCTGGATTTGCGGCTGGGCGGTATCAGCGGCCTGTCGGTATTTGATAGTCTGCTGGCCGCACACAGCCCGCTGGTGACACTGTTTCTGTCGGCCCACGGCGATATTCCCACCGCACTGGAAGCCGTCCGGCGTGGCGCGTTTGACTGGGTGGAAAAGCCGGATACCCAGCAATTGCTGGACAAGCTGCCCGCCGCCATCGCCCTGGCCCGCGCCCGCGCGCAGGCACTGCGGCAATGGGCGGAGCTGACCCCGCGTGAGCGGGAAGTGGCACGGCTGGTGGGACTGGGGCAGCCCAACAAGGAAATTGCCCGGGTGCTGGTGCCGCCCTGCGGACATCGCTCGGTGGAAACCCATCGCGCCAATATCTTCAGCAAGCTGCAATGCGCCAACGATAACGAATTGGGCCGCTGGCTGGCGGCCCATCCCTGGCTGGACTGAACTACCCGACTTGGGGCAGGGCAGGCCACGACGGTGACCTGCTCAAAGCGGAAGGAATTACAGATGCTCGGCCAGGAATTGCAGGCTGCGGCCAGTGGCCAGTGCGGCGGCAGATTGGTTGAACACGGCACTGCGGCCCCAGCAGTTGAAGCCATGGCCCACACCCGCGTAGTCAAAGAACACCGCATTGTCCTTGCCGGCAAAGGCCGCCTTGACCGCGCTGACAGCGGTTTGTGCAATGTGTTCGTCGTTGCCGGCGTAATGGAACAGGATGGGCTGGGTGATTTGGTCGGCCAGTTCCAGGTGCTGGTCAATGCCGCCACCGTAGAAGCAGACTGCGGCATCCGCCTTGCTGAGTGCGGCGGCGCGGAAGGCCAGCTGGCCACCCAGGCAGAAGCCCAGCGTCGCCACTTTGCCAGTGACTTCCGGGCGCTGGCGTAGCAGGCCAACCGCAGCGGCCACATCAGCAGCAGCCTGGGCGGTGTCCACTTGCTGGTAGTAGCCAAATGCCTGCTGGGTACCGGCGGCATCGTAGTCTAGATCCACCCGCGGGCTCAGCCGCCAGAACACATCGGGGGCCAGCACCACGTAACCGGCCAGCGCATACAGGTCGGCCACGGCGCGGATATGTTCGTTGACGCCCCAGATTTCCTGCACCAGCACGATGCCCGGACCACTGCCGGTGGGAGGGAGTGACAGATAACCGCCAAATTGCTTGCCGTCCTGGGTGGGAATGTCGATCCAGCTTGCGTTCACGGGAAACTCCTTTGTGCGAGAGTGCATCGGAATGGCCATCGGGCAGGGAGCCCGCAGGCATGAAAGGGGCAGGGCATGGTCAGGCGCAGTGGTTCTGACAGTTCCGGCCAGGCATGCCCTGCATGACCTTGGCTATGTCGTAGCAGGCAAGGCTTTTTCAATAGCGATGCGCAGAAAATGCGCAGTACCATGTGGCTGGCTTCGAGCAGACTGGCAGAAAATTATGTCAATAAGGCCAGCTTTGCTACCATGGTAGCTGTCGCTACCAACAAGCATTTCTCCCATGAAGCAGCGCGCGCAACGCATGTTCATTGTGTTCTTTCTGCTGCTGTTTCTGGGCACGGCGGCGCTGATTGCTTTCCTGTTGGGGGTGGCCTACCAGGAAAAGCAGCGCCAGGCCGAGGTGAACGCCAGCAATGTGGTGGAAGCGCTGGAAGCCCGGCTGGAGGCCACCTTGCGTCGCAGCCAGGCCACGCTGGAAGAACTGGCGCGTACTACCAACCCGGCTGTCATGTCATTGGCAGTGCGCAATGAACACGCCACTGCCATGCAAAGAGAGCTGGCCTTGCGTGCCAGCCACTTTCCCGAAATTGTCGGGCTGCGCCTGATCGACGCCCAGGGCAATGTGTTGTATGCCTCCGATTATGCCTTGCCCAACGCCTCGGTGCGGGACCGCAGTTACTACCTTGCCTTGCGCCAGAATCCCCAGATACCGCTGTTTTTTTCCGAAGTGACAATCGGACGGCTTAATCGTACCCGCCAGTTGTACATGGCCGTGCCCATGCGCAATCCACAGGGTGAATTTGCCGGCATTGCCATGGCGCCGCTGGACATTGCCTACTTCCAGAAGCTGTTTGCCGCCATCAACCTTGGCCCGCACGGGGTGATTACCTTCCGTCGCAGCGATGATGGCCGGCTGGTGCTGCGCATGCCGGCGGTGAAGGACAGCGTCAACCAGAGCCTGCAAACCAACCAGATGTTCCAGCACGTGGCCAGTGGTGAGCAAAGCGGCTTGCTGCGCTACGCATCCAGTCTGGACAAGGTAGATCGGGTCTATGCCTTCAAGCGGGTGGGGGAGTTTCCTTTCTACCTGGGCGCGGGCATTGCCAGCATGGATTTTCTGGCGCAATGGCATGCCACCTTGCTGGGTACGGTAGTGGTCAGTTTGCTGGTGTTGCTGGTGCTGGGCGTGCTGCTGTACCGCCTGCAGCAGTCCGAGGTGCGCGAGCAGGATACCTCGGCCAATCTGCAGGCCAGCGAGGATCGCTTCCAGTTGTTGCTCAATGCAGTGGGTGATGGCATTTGCGGGCTGGATCAGGACGGGCGCTGCATGTTTGCCAACCCGGCGGCTTGCCGGTTGCTGGGTCATGCAACTGAAGCTGCCTTGCTGGGGCAGCAGTTGCTGCCGCTGGTGCATACCCACGGCCCGGACCGCCAGCCCCTGCCTGATGGGGCGAGTACCATTCACCAGGCCTTGCGTCAGGGGCGCAGCGCCCATGCCGACGATGCACTCTTCACCCGGGCCGACCAGAGCCTGCTGCCGGTGCGCTACGATGCCTATCCGCTGGTCAAGGACGGGCGTGATATCGGGGCGGTCTTGCTGTTTCAGGATATTGGTGCCCATAAGCGGCAACAGGAGCAGATTGCCTTTCTGGCCCATCACGATGCGCTGACCGGCCTGCCCAACCGCATTCTGGCGGAGGACCGCTTCCGGCAACTGCTCAGTCTGACCGAACGCCACGGCACCATGCTGGCCATGCTGTTCATGGACCTGGATGGCTTCAAGACCATCAACGATTCACTGGGGCATGATGTCGGGGATGAAATGCTGCAAGCGGTGGCGCAGCGCCTGCGTACCTTGCTGCGCGAACACGATACCGCCTGCCGGCTGGGTGGCGACGAATTCCTGCTGCTGCTGCCCGACATCGACAGCATCGACAGCCTGTTACCCATGATCAGCCGCCTGCTGCATGCGCTGGAAGAACCATACCTGCTGACCGGGCATCAGCTGTCCAGCTCGGCATCGATTGGCGTGTCGCTCTATCCGGTGGATGGACAGGACTTCACCACCCTGATGAAGAAGGCCGACACCGCCATGTATCACGCCAAGGATGCCGGGCGGAATACCTGTCGCTTGTTTGACGCCGACATGCAGGTGGAGGCGGAAGAGGCCTTGCGTCTGCGCGGTCGATTCATGCGGGCGCTGGAAACCGGCCAGTTCGTGCTGCATTACCAGCCACAGGTCAGCCTGGTGGACGGGCGCATCATTGGTGTGGAGGCGCTGGTGCGCTGGCAGGATGGCGAGCAGCTGATTCCGCCGGGGCGCTTCATTCCCATGGCGGAAAGCAGCGGGCTGATCGTGCCTTTGGGCGAGTGGGTGCTGCAGGAAGCCTGTCGGCAAGCGGTGCAATGGCAACAGTGTTATCCCGACCCGGTGGTCGTGGCGGTGAATCTGTCGGCGGTGCAGTTCAAGCGCGGCAATCTGGAGCAGGCGGTGGCCGCTGCATTGCGCGACAGCGGCCTGCCTGCGCATTTGCTGGAGCTGGAGCTGACCGAAACCTCGCTGCTGCAGCAGACCGAGTCGGTGGTAACCACCTTGCATCGTCTGGGGCAACTGGGCGTGCGGCTGGCCATCGACGATTTCGGCACCGGCTATTCCAGCCTGGCCTATCTGAAGCGTCTGTCGGTCAATACCCTGAAGATTGACCAATCCTTTGTCCGTAATCTGCCGGACGACCCGGACGATGCCAACATCGTGTGCGCCATCATCGACATGGCGCACAAGCTGCAATTGCATACCCTGGCCGAAGGCGTGGAAACCGCCCAGATCGCTGACATGCTGCAAGCCATGGGCTGCGAGCAGGCTCAGGGCTACCATTTTGCCCGCCCGCAAACCGCCCCACAGTTACAGGACTTCCTGCGTCAGCAGGCGGCCAGTCAGCCGGGCGGCAAATAGGATGGATGGCCGGGCGGAATCAGCTCGGCTACCAGAAAGTCGATAAAGGCCCGGATGGCCGGTGACAGGCCGCGCCGGGTAGTGAATGCGGCATGCAGAATGCCCCAGGGGCTGTCGAACTCCGGCAGCAGGCGCAGCAGGCGGCCCTGCTGGATGGCCTCGTCACATACCATCACCGGCAAGGCGGCCACGCCCAGCCCGGCTATCGCCGCTTCCAGCAAAACCAGCAAATCATCGGTCATCAGCCTGGGCTGATCAATTTGCAGGCTGTAGCTGTGACCGGCCTGATCCAGCAACTGCCACTGCCCGCGGCCATCGGCACGGCTCATGGTGAGGGCGGGCAGGCCGGCCAGATCGGCCGGGGTGCGTGGCATGGGGTGGGCGCGCATGAAGTCGGGGCTGGCCACCAGAATCACCTGGCTGACCGCCAGCTGCCGCACCACCAGGTTGGCGCTGTTGTCGATGCTGTTACGCACGCGCAGTGCCACGTCGATATTGTCTTCTATCAGGTCCACCCGCCGGTTGGTGGCTTCCAGTGCAATGCGTACCTGTGGATAACGCTGCATGAAACGCGGCAGTGACGGTGCCAGCAAGGTCTTGGCCAGCAGTTCCGGACAGCTCACCCGCACCAGGCCGCGCGGTTCGGCGCTGATGCGGGCGATGGCTTCATCGGCAGCCTCGGCCTCGGCCAGCATGGCCTGGCAGTGCTGGTAATAGCTGCTGCCCACCTCGGTCAGCGCCAGGCGCCGTGTGGTGCGTTGCAAAAGCCGTACGCCCAGCCGCTCTTCCAGTTCGGCCACCCGGCGTGACAGCCGCGACTTGGGAATCCCCAGCATGCGGCTGGCAGCCATGAATCCACCGTGCTCCACCACCTTGGCAAAGTACAGCAGGTCGTTCAGGTCTTGCATTTGATTGTCCTATGGGTGGAACAATGTTTCCGATTTGAGCAGTCTAGTCATGATTGGTAGCAAAAACTACTATTCCGTCACCAACTCTGCTTACAAGGAAACCCGCCATGAAACTGTTGCACCTCGATTCCAGCATCCTCGGTCAGAACTCCGTTTCCCGTCAGCTGACTGCTGCCGTGGTAGAAGCTGTCCGTGCCAAGCACGCCGATGTTCAGACCAGCTACCGCGACCTGGCTGCCCAGCCCATTGCCCACCTGTCCGGTGAAATCATTGGTGCCAACTTCACCGCCGAAGCCGACTGGACGGAAACCCAGCGTAGCGAAAGCGCGCTGAGCAATGCGCTGATTGAAGAATTCCTGGCTACCGACGTACTGGTGATTGGCGCGCCGATGTACAACTTCTCCATCCCGTCCCAGCTGAAGAGCTGGATCGACCGTGTAGCCGCAGCCGGCCGTACCTTCAAGTACGGTGCCAATGGCCCGGAAGGCCTGGCTGGTGGAAAGAAAGTGGTGATCGTGTCCAGCCGTGGTGGTGTGTACTCCACCGAGCAAGGCCAGCTGATGGACTTCCAGGAAGACTACCTGCGTACCGTACTGGGTTTCCTGGGCATTACCGACATTGCCTTCATCCGCGCCGAAGCCGTGAATATGGGTGAAGACAAGCGTGCTACCGCCATCCATGCCGCCAAGGAAGCGATTGCCAAGCTGGCCATCTGATTTCCCTGCGCAGATAGATATGAAAAAACGGGCCTTGATGGCCCGTTTTCTGATTATTGGCCATACCCGTCTCGCGTTCTGCAAAGAAAGCGAGGCGCCCTTTCCGGGAAAGGGCGGGGGGATAGGGAATCGATGGGAGGCTGCGGAATCAGCCACTTCATCGAAAGGCCCGGCTTTGCCGGGTCCGGTGCAATCGCACCAAATCACTTTGTCAGCAGCCTGGAAACAGGCCTTGCTGGCCTGTTTTTGCATGTGCAAACCTGGCATATGGCACACCCTGTTGCGCTCATGTGCTTATTAACCGCAATTACTTGTCAACATATCGAAAGTACGGTGTGATGCAGGCAGAGGCAAAGCGGGCGGGTGGGCAAGATGCGCAGGATGTGGTTGGGCGAGACGGTACTGGATCATCCGTCAGCATTTCGTAGCGGCTTGCTGCTGCTCATCGTGCTGTTACTGCTATCCAATGGCTGGTTTGCCTACAGCCGCGCGCTCAGTCTGGCCAATCAGTATGCCCATCGGGCGGTCAGCAGCCTGGAGCAACATTTTGACGGCATTGACGGTTTTATCGACATCATCCACGCCGATGCCGTCAGCGAATTGAAACAGGGCGATGGCGGGCAGGATCAGCAGGCCGTGCTGTCCTGGCTGCGGAATGCACCGGGGCAGGGCTTTTATGCGCTGGATGCCCGGCCCACCCTGGCGTCCGGCCTGCAGCCGGGCAACCTCACCGGCCTGGGACAGGCGGCTGCGCTGGATGCGGCTGCACGGCATGAAATGGCCGTGGTGCTGGGCCTGACACCGATGATGCAGATGGCTTATCAGCATCTGGGCGAACAAGGTGTGGATTGGGTTTACTATGTCTCCGCCCGCCAGTTCATTTATCTCTATCCCTTCACCCCGGCAACGTCCTATCACTACAGCGCCAACACCCCGCAGGGTCAGTTCTGGCGGCTGGCAGAACCGGCAGTCAACCCGCGCGGACAGCGGGTGATCACCCCGGTGTATATCGACCAGGCGGGCAAGGGCCCGATGCTGACCATCAGCCAGCCGCTATGGGTGGCGGGACAGTTCCGGGGTGTGCTGTGCATGGATGTGGGGCTCAATACCCTCAACCAGTTGCTGCGTCAGCTGGATGCCCCGGCAGGCAGCCTGTACCTGCTCAATCGCCAGAACCAGGTGGTGGCCACCAGCGATGATCACCCCCTGCCACAGGAAAACCTGCAGTTGTTGCCGGTGATGCCAACGTACGCCGCCAGCCCGACCGCCCATGTGCGGGTGTATGCGCTGGGCGACTCCGGCATGCGGGTGCTGCAATACCTGCCCAATTACTGGCTGGCACTGGAAGTGGCCCGTGGCTGCGCACCGGGTGTGGTGGCGGCCGTGCTGTTGTGGCTGGCTTTGTTGCTGCTGACACGCACCTGGCAGTTCAACCGCGAACTGCGCCGCCTGTCCGAACATGATGCCCTGACCGGGGCGCTCAACCATCGCGCATTCCAGTCCTTGCTGGCGCAGCTGTATCAGGACTACCAGACGCAAGGCACGGTGTTTGCGCTGGTGATGGTGGATCTGGACCACTTCAAGAAGGTCAACGACAGCCACGGCCACGCCGTAGGCGATACGGTATTGAAAGTGCTGGTAAGGCTGGCGCTGCGGCTGTTGCGCAATGAAGACCGCGTGGCCCGGCTGGGCGGTGAGGAGTTTGTGCTGGTGTTGCCCGCCACCGATCTGCCAGACGCGATGAAGGCGGCAGTGCGCTTGCGCTTGCAGCTGGAGAAGCTGCACTGGAGCAAGCTGGGCCTGCCGGAGCCGGTCACGGCCAGCATGGGTTGTGCCGTGGTGTTGCCGGACGACCGCCATGCCGGCGATGTGCTCAAGCGCGCCGACGACGCCATGTACCGGGCCAAGCAGGAAGGGCGCAACCGGGTCTGCCTGCACTGGCAAGGCCCGACGGCGCAAGGGAACTGAACTACACCCAGTCGCGGGCGGGCAGGAAGCGCTCGTACAGTGCTGCTTCTGCACTGCCGGGTTCCGGCTGGTAGCCGTATTCCCAGCGCACCAGCGGTGGCATGGACATCAGGATGGATTCGGTGCGGCCTCCGGTTTGCAGGCCAAACAGTGTGCCACGGTCCCATACCAGGTTGAATTCCACATAGCGTCCACGGCGGTACAGCTGGAACTGGCGCTGTGCATCGGTCCATGGGGTGGCCTTGCGCTTGTCCACGATGGGGACATAAGCCTCGACAAAACCCTGACCTACCGCCTGCATGAAGGCAAAGCTGCGTTCGAAACCCCAGGCGTTCAAGTCGTCAAAAAACAGCCCGCCCACGCCACGGGCTTCGTTGCGGTGCTTGAGGAAAAAGTATTCGTCGCACCATTTCTTGTAATCGGCATACACATTGGCACCAAAGGGCTGGCACAGATCGCGCGCCACGGTGTGCCAGTGGATCACGTCTTCTTCCACCGGATAGAAGGGCGTGAGGTCAAAGCCACCACCAAACCACCATACCGGCTCGGCGCCGTCCTTTTCGGCAATGAAAAAGCGCACATTGGCATGGCTGGTGGGCACGTGCGGGTTTTCCGGGTGGATGACCAGTGACACGCCCATGGCTTCAAAGCGGCGGCCAGCCAGTTCCGGGCGATGTGCGGTTGCCGACGCCGGCAGTGCATCGCCGCTGACATGCGAAAAATTCACCCCGGCCTGCTCGAATACCGCGCCTTTGCTCAGCACCCGGCTGCGCCCGCCACCACCCGCCGGACGCTGCCAGGCGTCCTCGACAAAACGGCCCTGACCATCGGCCTGCTCCAGCGCGGCACAGATATGGTCTTGCAGTTGCAGCAAAAAGGCTTTCACCTCGTTGGCGTGGGGATGACTCATTGCAATATCCTGGATGGTGGTGTGGCTGGCATTGTAGCAGGGGGATTCCTGCTGCTGCAGTGGCATGCGGCGGGGAGGCGGACAAAAAAAGAACCCGCCGGTAAGGGCGGGTCGCACATCGTCACACAAAGGACAGAGGAGTACAGGCCTGTTGCCAGGCCTTACAGATACAAAGCAAAAGCGCGTCACGGGCTCGGGGGTGTCCGTGGCAAGGCTGAAGCATGGAAGACAGTGTGACAGAAGCCCGCATGGGCACTGTGCGGCTAGCGTCTTGGCTGTGTGCCCGGGTTGTGCCTGCTTGGTGACGGTGAATGACAATGCGGCCGAGTGTGTTGCAAAACATGAAGCAGGGGAACTTTGCCACCCGGAAATGCAAAACGGGCCGCCACGCATTGACGTGACGGCCCGTGTCAGGCATGGCAGTTTGCCGCTCAGGCGGTGACCGGGCTGGCCTGCCAGTTTTCTTGCGGGCTGCTGCTGACAGCAGGACGGTTGGCAGGCCTGGACTGGAAGAAGTCCACGCTGCGCGCCAGTACCGCCATGCGTTCGTTATCCACCAGAATCATGTGATAGCTGTCGGACAGCGGCATGAAGTCGACCGGTCCGCCCAGATGTTTCTGCAGATGGTGTGCCGAGCGCGGGCTGGTGATGTCGTCTTCGTCGGCATGCACAATCAGTGTCGGGCAGGTGATCTGGCCCAGGCGCGGCAGCAGTTGCCGGCGCAGCTTGTCCACTTCGCGGATGCAGGCCAGCGGCACATAGGGGTAGTGAAATCGCTCGCCCCGCTCGAAGCGCTGCTGGATCAGCTTGCGGATGCGCGGGTTCTTGATGCCGAAGGGCTCGGCTTCCGGAATACGCATGCGGCGTGCCATACCGGGCAGGATGTAACCCAGGGGGCGCAACCAGGTCAGGCGCGGCAGGCTCCAGCCATCCAGAAATACCGGTGGTGCATACAGTGCCAGTTTGTCCTGATGGTTTTCCAGCCGCGCCACTTCCAGTGCCACCAGTGCACCCAGGCATACGCCAGCCAGATGCACCACGCCGTGACGTTGCTTCAGCGCGCGGTATTCGGCGCGCATGCTTTCTATCCAGTCGGTCCAGCGGATGTCCAGCAGCTCTTCCGGTTCGGTGCCGTGGCCGGGCAACAGCGGGGCATGGGTGACGATGCCGACGTCTTCCAGGGTACGGCCCAGCGAGCCCAGATCATAAACAGTGCCACCAAGGCCGTGGATCAGCAGGGCCGCAGGTCGGGTAGAGCGCATGGCAATTCCACATACACAAAAATTAACAGTCTGGAGTATGCAGGAGGGCAGAGCGCGGGTCTGTCGCCTTCGTGTCACGGCTTTGTGACAAGCTGTGACCTGTGTGACCTGTGAGATTTAGCTCAGGGCAATGCGCAGGGTGAGACGGGCGCCGCCCAGGGGGCTGGTGCCGGCAAAGGCGCTGCCGCCATGGTGTTCGGCTATCAGGCGGACATAAGACAGGCCAAGGCCATAGCCGCCGGTGGCGCGGTCGCGGCTGCGGTCCAGGCGGCGGAAGGGTTCAAAAATGCGTTCCCGGTCGGCTTCGGGAATGCCATGGCCGTCATCATCCACCTGGATTTCCAGCATGGTGCCCTGACGTTCCACAATCAGGTGAACCTGATGTTGCGCATACTTGAAGGCGTTCAGCAGCAGGTTGCGGCTGGCGACGTAAATCAGCTTGCGGTCAAAGGCGGCTGCGCCGCGTGCGCAGTCCATGCTGAGACGGATGCCCGCCGGCTTGAGCGGCTGGACCAGGTCAATCAGGTCGTCAAACCATTCGTACAGATCCACCTGCTCGCGTTGCAGGATGGCTTCGCCACGGTTGAGCTTGGCGTATTCCATGCTGGCGGTAATCAGCTCTTCCAGCTCCTGCATGTCGCGTTCCATGCCGTCGCTGTAGCGGCGACGTTCGTCTTCGTCGTCCTCTTCTTCCAGCATGGTCAGGCCAAAGCGCAAGCGGGCAATGGGGGTGCGGATTTCATGCGCCACGGCGTGGCTCATGGCCTGATGCATTTCCAGCAGCCGTTCCAGCCGGGCGGCCATGCTGTTGAGTGCGGTGGACAGCGGGGCGAACAAGCGGCTGTGGGCTTGCGGGGTACGCACGTGGAAGTCGCCATTGGCAAACAGCTCGGCGGCATCGCGTACCGATACCAGGTCGCGCCACATCGGCCGCAGGTAGAAGTACATCAACAGGCCCAGCGTGCTGCCGGTGAACACGATCCACAGCAGCAATACCTCGATGTCTTCGGTAATCCAGCCACTGTCGTTGCTGTTGGGGGTGGCATCCAGCGGGCCTAGCAGCAACATGCGCTTGTCGTCCGGCAGCGGGATGTAGAGCAGGTTGTTGTCGAAATCCAGATAGGTTTTGCCGGTGGCAAAGTTCTGTTTGCTTTCCGGGTCCAGGTCGGCAGGCAGGCTGCTGATCAGCTTGACCGGATAACTGAAGTGGCGGGTGAGTTGCGGCAGCGCATGTTCGCGCGCCGCCACCGGCACGCGTTGCAGCTCCTGCACCAGCAGCGATGCCGGGCCGTCCAGCATGCGCCGGGCGTTTTCACTATCGCTATTCTGGTACAGCTTGCCCAGCATGAAGGCAAAACCGATGATGATGGCCAGCTCTGCCGCCATGGCAATGATGAAATAGCGGGCAAACAGGGTGGCCAGCGACGGTTTGGCGCTGCGGTTCTTGCGGTCGGGCCGCAGGCGGGGGAGGTGGATCATTCCCAGTCGCTGCGCGAGAACAGATAGCCCTTGCCGCGTACGGTCTTGATGCGGGTGGGCGAATCCGGGCTGTCGCCCAGCTTTTTACGCAACCGGGAAATGCGGGCGTCGATGGAGCGGTCCAGCCCGTCAAAACCGATGCCGCGCAATTCATTCATGATGTCGTCGCGCGACAGTACCTGCCCGGCATGGCTGGCCAGCAGCCACAGCAGGTCGAATTCGGCCGTGGTCAGCTCCATTTCCTCGCCGCTCAGATAGGCGGCGCGGGTGCCTTGGCTGATGTTGAACTGGCCGAATACCAGTTCGTCGTTGTCGCTGGCTTCCACGTTGTCTTCTTCTGCCACACCGCGGCGCAGCAGTGCGCGTACCCGTGCCAGCAGGCGGCGCGGCTCTACCGGCTTGGCCAGGTAGTCGTCGGCGCCCAGTTCCAGCCCCAGGATTTCGTCCACGTCTTCATCGCGCGCGGTCATGATGAGAATGCGGCCGTGATAACGCAGCCGCACTTCGCGGCAGACATCAAAGCCTTCCTTGCCGGGCAGCATCACGTCCAGAATGACCAGGTCGGGGCGGGTGTCCAGGATGACATCGGCGGCGGTATCGCCACGACCATGCTGGCTTACCTGATAACCGTGCTTGGTGAGGTAGGCGGCGATGAGTTGTGACAGGTGGATGTCATCTTCAATGATGAGAATGTGCGGTGCCATGCGGTATCTGCCAAAAACAATGGGAGAAATAGTATCACCATACTGGCAGATGGCTTGTATTTCCGAATCCATGCGAACAGAATGAAACGCGTGTTTACCCAACGCACTCAGGCCGGCCTTGATGTCGGCCCATGATTAATTCAAGGACAGAGAAAATCACATGCAACGCTTAAAGGAATGGGCAATCTGGATTGCCGTCGCCCTGGCGGGCGCCATCGCCTTTGCCGTGGTGGCATTGAACCGGGGAGAGCCGGTCAATGCCATCTGGCTGGTGGTGGCTGCCGTGTCGGTGTACTCCATCGCTTATCGTTTCTACAGCCGTTTCATTGCCGACAAGGTGCTGGAGCTGGACCCGCGCCGTCTGACCCCGGCCGAGAAGCATAATGACGGCCTGGATTACGTGCCGACCAACAAATGGGTGGTGTTCGGCCACCACTTTGCCGCCATTGCCGGTGCCGGTCCGCTGGTGGGCCCGGTGCTGGCCGCGCAGATGGGTTATCTGCCGGGTACATTGTGGATTCTGGTCGGCGTGATGCTGGCCGGTGCGGTACAGGACTTCCTGGTGCTGTTCCTGTCCATGCGCCGCGACGGCAAGTCGCTGGGCGAAATCATCCGCCTGGAGCTGGGCCCCATTCCCGGCGTGATTGCCTCCATCGGCATCCTGATGATCATGATCATCCTGCTGGCGGTACTGGCGCTGGTGGTGGTCAAGGCGCTGGCCGGCAGCCCGTGGGGCACCTTCACCATTGCCTGCACCATTCCGATTGCCCTGTTCATGGGGGTGTATACCCGCTTCATCCGTCCGGGCAAGATCGGCGAGATTTCAGTCATCGGCTTCATCCTGCTGATGCTGGCCATTGTCTACGGTGGCGATGTGGCACACAGCCCGACGCTGGCACCGCTGTTCACCTTCCAGGGCACCACGCTGGCGTGGATCCTGATCGGCTACGGCTTCATTGCCTCGGTACTGCCGGTATGGCTGCTGCTGGCACCGCGTGACTATCTGTCCACCTTCCTCAAGATCGGCACCATCGTCGGTCTGGCCATCGGCATCCTGGTGGTGGCACCCAACCTGCACATGCCGGCGCTGACCAAGTTCATTGACGGCACTGGCCCGGTATTCGCCGGCAACCTGTTCCCCTTCCTGTTCATCACCATCGCCTGCGGTGCGGTTTCCGGCTTCCATGCGCTGGTATCTTCTGGCACCACGCCCAAGCTGATCGAGAACGAAACCCACGCCCGCGCCATCGGCTACGGTGCCATGCTGATGGAAAGCTTTGTCGCCATCATGGCGCTGATTGCCGCCTGCGTGCTGGACCCGGGCGTGTACTTCGCCATGAACAGCCCGGCCGCCGTTATCGGCAAGACCGCGGTGGATGCGGCGCAGGTGATTTCCGGCTGGGGCTTTGTTATTACCCCGGATGTGCTGACGCAAATGGCCAAGGATGTGGGCGAAGCCACCATCCTGTCGCGTGCTGGTGGCGCTCCGACACTGGCGGTGGGCATGGCGCACATCCTGTCCGGCGTGATCGGCGGCAAAACCATGATGGCCTTCTGGTACCACTTTGCCATCCTGTTTGAAGCGTTGTTCATCCTCACCACCATCGACGCCGGTACCCGCGTGCTGCGCTTCATGATCCAGGACCTGCTGGGCATCTTCATCAAGCCGATGGCCAATACCGAATCCTGGGGTGCCAACCTGATTGCCACCGGCCTGGCCGTGGCCGGCTGGGGCTACTTCCTGTATCAGGGCGTGGTGGATCCGCTGGGCGGCATCAACACCTTGTGGCCGCTGTTCGGCATTGCCAACCAGATGCTGGCCGGCATTGCGCTGATCCTGGCCACCGTGGTGCTGATCAAGATGCAGAAGCTGCGCTATGTGTGGGTGACTGCCGTGCCTACCCTGTGGCTGCTGATTGTCACCCTGGTGGCCGGCTGGCAGAAGCTGTTCCACAGCAGCCCCAAGATCAGCTTCCTCGCCCATGCCGACAAGTTCTCCGCGGCTGCGGCCAAGGGTGAGTCGCTGGCTCCGGCGAAAAACCTGGCACAGATGCACCAGATCATCTTCAATGATTATGTGGATGCCACGCTGACCGCCATGTTCATTGCCGTGGTGGTGGCCATGCTGGTGTTCTCCGTCAATGTCATCCGCAAGGCGCTGGCCGTGAAGTGGGTCACAACCAAGGAAGTGCCGGCGGCTTACCGTCAGGGAGAAGCCAATGTCTGAGTGGTTGCGTCAGCTGACCGAAGCGGCGCGGCTGATGGTGGGGGTGAAGGACTACGACAAATACGTTGCCAGTCGCCGCCGATTCAGCCCCAACGCGCCGGTGATGAGCCGCGAGGACTTTTTCGCCCACTGCCAGTCCGAGCGTTATGGTGGCAAGTCGATGAAAAAGTGCCCGTGCTGATTACCCGTCAGCCATAGAAAAACCGCCCGGTTCCGGGCGGTTTTTCGATTCTTCCTCTCGCTGCCTGCAAGGACAGCGAGGCTCCCTTTCAGGGAAAGGGTGAGGGGATAGGGAATAGACGGCAAGGCTGTGAAATCGATGATTTAGTCGAAAGGCCCGGCTTTGCCGGGTCCAGTACAATCGCACCACATAACGTTGTCCGCAGCCTGAAAAGCCGCCCGGTTCCGGGCGGTTTTTCATTGCATGTCGTGTTTCACAGCTGGTGTAACAGATAGCTGATGCCACTGTTGATCAGCGTGCCGCCGACCAGCAGCCAGCCAAACAGCGCGCTGGCCAGCAGCATGGGTTTGCTTCCGGCGCGGCGGATGGCGGAAAAGTGGGTGGTGAGGCCCAGTGCGCCCATGGCCATGGCCAGCAGCAGATTATCCAGTGCAATCAGCTGGGCGACCCAGGCTTGCGGCAGCCAGTGCAGCGAGTTGAAACCGGCCATGGCGAGAAAACCCAGCGCAAACCACGGAATGGTGATGCGGCGCGCCTCCTTGCTGCCGGCCTGATGGCGACGGCCCAGCCAGGCCGACAGGATCAACAGAAACGGTGCCAGCATCATCACCCGGATCATCTTGGTAATCACTGCGCTATTGGCTGCCTGCTCGCTCACCGCCCGCCCGGCCGCTACCGCCTGGGCTACCTCGTGCACGGTGGAGCCGGTAAACACACCGTAGGCAAATTCGGACACGCCCAAAGCCTGCGTCAGCGCAAACAGCAGCGGATAGAGAAACATCGCCAGCGTGCCGAATACCACCACGGTAGCCACCGCCACCGCTACTTTTTCGGCATGGGCTTTCACCACCGGCTCGGTGGCCAGAATGGCGGCAGCACCGCAAATCGAGCTGCCCGCGCCAATCAGGATGACGCTTTGCTCGTCCAGCCCCAGCTTGCGACGCCCCAGCCAGTAAGCCAGCGCAAAGGTGGAACTCAGCACACAGGCATCAATCAGGATGCCGCTGATGCCAACGGCGGCAATGTCCTGAAACGTCAGCTTGAAGCCGAACAGGATGATGCCCAGCCGCAGGATCTGCCCCTTGGCAAACGTGACGCCATGGTGGCCATGTGTGGCCAGACGCGGGTACAGCGTATTGCCCAGCAGCATGCCGCCGACAATGGCGATGGTGAGGGCGGACAGCCCCAGTTGACTGAACAGTGGCAAGCCTGCGGCAAATTGTGCCAGCACGGCCAGCAGCAGTACCAGCAGCAGACCCGGTATTTTTTGTGCAAGGGAAGTCATGATGGTGTTCCGGTGAGGGCGCTTGCCCTGATGTCCTCACCATACGCGCCAGCAATGAAGTTGAAAAACGGATAAAATTTCTACACATAATTAGAATTATTAATATATAACGGCCAACGGCACCTTGTGCCCGCTGGCCCGGCACGGAAAGCGGTCATGGCATTACGTTTGAGCCTGCGTGAACTGGAAGTGTTTGTCGCCATTGCCGAAGCGGGTACGGTCACGGCAGCAGCCGGGGCGATTGCGCTGACGCAATCCGCCGCCAGTCAGGCGCTGGCAGCGCTGGAGGCCGGCCTGGGCGTTGCCCTGTTCGACCGCATCGGCCGCAGGCTGCTGCTGAACGAGCATGGCCGCCTGCTGCTGCCACGCGCCCGCACCATGCTGGATGCGGCACAGGACATGCAGCATCTGTTTGATGACCATGCCGCCATGCATCTGCGGCTGGGGGCCAGCACCACCATTGGCAACTATCTGCTGCCGCAGCAGATCGCCCGTTTCCGCCAGCAGCATCCCCAGGCCAGGGTGGAGCTGATGGTGGCCAATACTGCGGATATTGTCGATGCAGTGGCCGGTTTCAAGGTGGACATGGGTTTTATCGAAGGGCCGTGTCATCACCCGGATATCGTGGTGGAACCCTGGCAGGACGACACCCTGCTGGTGTTTGCCGCCACCAGTCACCCGCTGGCGCAAGGCGCGGTCAGCCTGGCGCAACTGGCACAGGCACAGTGGGTATTGCGCGAACGCGGCTCCGGCACACGCGAAGAAGTGGAGCGCTTGCTGCTGCCACATGTGGGCAGCTTTGGCGAGGTAATGGACATGGGGCACTCGGAAGCCATCAAACGGGCGGTGGCCGCCGGGCTGGGGGTGAGCTGCCTGTCCTTGCACGTGGTGCAGGAGTTGCTGGACAGCGGGCAGATTGTCGCGGTGCTGGCACCGCTGCCCACCTTGCACCGCACGCTGTACCGCATCACCCACAAGGACAAGGGGCAAACGCGCGGCATGACGGTGTTCAATCAGGGCTGAAGCAAAAACAGGCTGCACAAGGCAGCCTGTGATGGATGTGACAGTACCGGTTTACAGCCAGAAATCGCTGCGCTGGCGATGGGCTTCCACCAGACGCTGGAACACCTTGGGGTCCTTGGTGTAGGTCAGTTCGCCATCCATCGGCTGATAGAGGTCGAGCAGGCGCGAAGTCCAGAAGCGCAGTGCTGCGGCACGCAGCATCACCGGCCAGGCCTTTTTCTCTTCCGCCGTCAGGGGGCGGACCGACTGGTAACCTGCCAGGAAGGCGGCTGCCAGTTGTGCATCTATGCTGCCGTCTTCCAGACGGGTCCAGTCATTCAGGGCAATCGCCACGTCGTACAGCAGGATGTCGTTGCAGGCGTAGTAGAAGTCGATGAAACCGGCAATCTTGTCACCGTCCATCAGCACATTGTCCTTGAACAGATCGGCGTGAATCACGCCGCTGGGCAGGTGATCAAAGCGGTGGCTGTCCTGGAATTGCACTTCTTCGCGCAGGCTGGCGGCATCGGCTTCGTCCATGTAGGGATACATGGCGGCAGCGGTAGCGCTCCACCAGCGCGGGCCGCGCGGGTTGCGCATCTTGCGCGGGAAGGTGGCACTGGCCACATGCATTTGCGCCAGCATTTCGCCCACGGCGTGACACTGTGCTGCATTGGGCTGGCTGATGTCGGCGCCGGACAGGCAGCTCACCAGACAGGCCGGCTTGCCGGCCAAGAGCGAGGCAAACTGGTCGGTATTGTCTGCCACCGGGGCCGGACAGGCCACGCCGTGACGGGCCAGGTGGCTCATCAGGGTCAGGTAGTAGGGCAGTTCTTCCAGCTTCAGGGTTTCAAAGATGGTGAGAACGTAACGGCCATGGGTGGTGGTGACAAAGTAATTGGTATTGGTGACGCCAGCGGCAATGCCTTTGAGTTCGACCAGCTGGCCGAGCGCATAGCGGCTCAGCCAGCCTTGCATCATGTCATCGCTGACGGTGGTGTAAACCGACATTCCTGTTCCTCAGAAGCGCTTGAGAACCCATTGCGGGATATTGATGCGGCGATTCGGGTCCACCTGCTTCATGTTGCCGTTGCCCTCTTCATCCATCAGGTAATAGGGGAAGCCGATGGACGGCGTCACCTTCACCATGTAGAGCTGGCCGTTGAGGCGGTATTCCTCGATCTTTTCATCACCACGCTGGATGATGCGCACTTCCGGCTCTGCCACCCCGGCAGCATCCTGCGAGATGGTGGGCGGGGGCGGTACCGTGGCGGGGGCCGGCGGTGTTTCGGCCCAGGCTGCGGACAGGGGCAGCAAGGCCAGCAGGGCGAGAGAGCGGCGCATGTGGATGGGTCCTTGGTGAAGGTGTTATAGGTTGAGCAGTTTTTCGCGTTCTTCCGGCAAGGCCTCGAAGCCGCGGGTTTCGTAGTGCTTGAAGATGGTTTCCACAATCTGGCCGGGTTCGTCGATCAGCTGGATCAGGTCCACGTCCTCCGGGTTGATCATACCTTCTTTTACCAGATGATTTTTCACCCAGTCGATCAGACCGATCCAGAAATCACTACAGCACAGGATGATGGGGATCTTGCGGCTCTTGCCGGTCTGGATCAGCGTCAGCGCCTCGAACATCTCGTCCAGCGTGCCAAAGCCGCCCGGCATCACCACATAGGCAATGGCATGCTTGACGAACATCACCTTGCGGCTGAAGAAGTGGTTGAACTTGACGGACAGGTCCTGGTATTCGTTGGGCTTCTGTTCGTGCGGCAGCACGATATTCAGCGCCACCGACGGGCTTTTGCCATAAAACGCGCCCTTGTTGGCGGCTTCCATGATGCCGGGGCCACCGCCGGAAATGACAGAAAAGCCGGAATCAGAAAGAAGACGGGCAACCTCTTCGGTCAGCTTATAATAGCGGTGGTCACGCGGGGTACGGGCGCTGCCGAAGATGCTGACTGCCGGTGTGATACCTTGCAGTTCTTCGGCGGAGTCGACAAACTCCGACATGATCTTCATCACATGCCACGCCTCGCGCGAGCGGAAGCGCTGCATCTTGTCGTAACGATCACTGGTCTGCGGCAATTTATCGGACAAGCTCATCATTTGCCCCCTTTTCTATGAAAACATTGTTATTGATCGACGGCTCTTCTTACCTGTATCGCGCCTTCCATGCGATGCCCGATTTGCGTTCTCCGGATGGCCGGCCCACCGGTGCGGTATACGGCATGGTCAACATGCTGCGCCGCCTGGAGAAAGAGGTGCAGTTCGATTATAGCGCCTGCGTTTTCGACGCTAAAGGCAAGACTTTCCGCGATGAGCTGTATCCGGAATACAAGGCCAACCGGCCTTCCATGCCGGAAGAGCTGGCCGCACAGATTAAGCCGGTGCACGAGGTGGTGCAAGCTTCGGGCTGGCCGATGCTGATGGTGGAGGGGGTGGAAGCGGACGATGTCATCGGTACGCTGGCAAAGATGGGCGAGGCGGCCGGCTTCAAGGTCATCATCTCCACCGGCGACAAGGACATGGCCCAACTGGTGACGCCCATGGTGTCGCTGGTGAACACCATGACCAATGAAAACCTGGACCAGGCCGGGGTGAAAGAGAAGTTCGGCGTGCCGCCGGAACGCATCATCGACTACCTCACCCTGATAGGCGACAAGGTGGACAACGTCCCCGGCGTGGACAAGTGCGGCCCCAAAACCGCCGTCAAGTGGCTGGAAGAATACGGCACGCTGGACAACATCATCGCCAATGCCGACAAGGTGGGCGGCAAGGTGGGCGAAAACCTGCGCGCCGCGCTGGACTGGCTGCCGCGCGGCCATCAGCTGATCACCATCAAGTGCGATGTCGATTTGCAGCAGGACATGCCCTACGGCCTCAACAGCCTGCAGCACGGCGTGAAAGACCGTCCGCGCCTGGCCGAGCTGTTCAAGGACCACGGCTTCCGTACCTTCTACCGCGAAGTGACCGAAGGCGAAGATGCGCCGGTCAGCAGCCCGGCCTCGGTCGATGCGCCTGCGGCCAGTGTTGGCCAGACTGACGATATGTTTGCCATGGCCGATGCCGCACCGGCACCGGTTGCCCCGCCAGTGAGCGCCATCTCCCGCCATTACCACACCATTCTGGATGAGGCCGCACTGCAAGGCTGGCTGGACAAGCTAAATAGCGGTGCGCTGGTGTCGCTGGACACCGAAACCACCAGCCTTGACCAGATGCAGGCGCGCATTGTCGGCATCAGCTTCGCCCTGAAAGCTGGTGAGGCCGCCTACCTGCCGCTGGGTCACCACTATGCCGGTGCACCGCTGCAACTGGCGCTGGATGAAGTACTGGCCCGGCTCAAACCCTGGCTGGAAGACGCCAGCAAGCCCAAATGCGGTCAGAACCTGAAATACGACCGCCACGTGTTTGCCAACCACGGTATCCAGCTTGCTGGGGTGGTGGATGACTCCATGCTGGCCTCCTATGTGCTGGAAAGCCACCAGCGCCACAATATGGACGACCTGGCCACACGCCATCTGGGTGAAACCACGGTCAGCTATGAAGACATCTGCGGCAAGGGGGCCAAGCAGATCGGTTTTGGCGAAGTGGATATCGAAATTGCCGCCAATTACGCGGCGGAAGATGCCGACATCACCCTGCGGCTGAACCAGTACTTTGCCCCGCAACTGACCGACAAACTTGGCAAAATCTACCGCGACATCGAACTGCCGGTGGCCGAAGTGCTGTTCCGCATGGAGCGCAACGGCGTGCTGATCGACCGCGACCAGCTGGCAGCGCAGAGCCATCAACTGGGCACGCAGATGCTGCAGCTGGAAAGCCAGGCCTATGAACTGGCCGGCCAGCCCTTCAATCTGAATTCCCCCAAGCAGCTGCAGGAAATCCTGTTCGGCAAGCTGGGCATTCCCACCAAGGGCATCAAGAAAACGCCGTCCGGTGGTTTCTCCACCGATGAATCGGTACTGGAAGCGCTGGCGCTGGATTACCCGTTGCCCAAGTGCATCCTGCAATACCGCAGCCTGACCAAGCTCAAGTCCACCTATACCGACAAGCTGCCCACGCTGATCAACCCGGACACCGGCCGGGTGCATACCAATTACTCACAGGCAGTAGCCATTACCGGGCGCTTGGCCAGCTCGGACCCGAACCTGCAAAATATCCCGGTACGTACCGCCGAAGGCCGCCGCGTGCGCGAGGCTTTCATCGCCAAGCCGGGCCACAGCATTGTCAGTGCCGACTATTCGCAGATTGAACTGCGCATCATGGCGCACTTGTCCGACGACGAAGGCATGCTGGCCGCCTTTGCCAGTGGCGAGGACATTCACAAGGCCACGGCTGCCGAAGTATTCGGCGTGACACTGGAGCAGGTGACGAGCGATCAGCGCCGCGCAGCCAAGGCCATCAACTTCGGCCTGATCTACGGCATGAGCGCCTTTGGCCTCGCGGCCCAGCTGGACATCGAACGTAGCGCCGCCCAGCAATACATCGACCGCTACTTCATGCGCTACCCCGGTGTGGCCGATTACATGCAGCGCACTCGCGAAACCGCGCGCGAACAGGGCTATGTGGAAACCGTATTCGGCCGTCGCCTGTATCTGCCGGAAATCAAGCTATCCAACCCGGCCCGCCGCGCCGGGGCCGAACGTGCCGCCATCAATGCGCCGATGCAAGGCACCGCCGCCGACCTGATCAAGCTGGCGATGATTGCCGTGCAGCACTGGCTGGATGCACAAAAGCTTTCCAGCCTGCTGATCATGCAGGTACACGATGAACTGGTGCTGGAAGTGCCGGACGCCGAGCTGGAACTGGTGAAACAGCAGCTGCCGCAAATCATGGCAGGTGTGGCGCAACTCAAGGTGCCACTGCTGGCGGAAGTGGGTGCCGGTAGCAGCTGGGAAGCCGCCCACTAAGCTTCAGCACTTCATCATCTTCAATCCTTCAGCCAAAGCCACCCATGCGGGTGGCTTTTTCTTTGCCTTTGTCATGGCAAAGCCAGGGGCATGGCCAGACTATTCAAATGTAATACCAGAGTCTGCTGGCAGCCTGCCGCAGCAATCCTCGCGACCATGTGCTGATGCTACCTCCTTGGCATATAAGCGTCCTACCGTCACAGGTAGTGTGTGAAGAAATAAGGCGCTCTTGCCAAGGCAACAAAGCAAGAAGACCGAGAAATTTTTAAATAAATAAGGACTCAGTATGTACAGCTTCACGCAAGAAGAACTCAGTTAAATGTCGGAAAACGCACGTGCCGAAATTGAAAAACAAATGCAGGCGTATGCGGAAGAGCAAAAAAAGCCGATTATCGCGCAGTTTTTTTATATCACCGACGGAGCCAAAACCCGAGATGGTGGAACGGTGGTCGCAAAAGGTCGTGGCGTTTTCTGCGCAGGGCGGTTTATTGCAGCGGTTGGCGACAAAGTCGTTTACACCGATGGACGCGAGACGGAAATTATTTCAGGGGCCGGGCGCGCAATGAGTTTGAAAAATAAAGACGGTTCTTATTCAAGTGTGGCCATCCTGGGTAGCCGGCTTAGCAATGGCGATGTCGTTATTAGCACACCGCACGCCGTGATGTCATGCGTCATTCGGGAAGGTGGAAAAATACCAGAAGGGTTTCTGGTTGATTATTTCAAGGCGGATTAAAAATGCCACAGATCCGATATGTGTGCCTGCAAGGCGACCCCATCACCGGCGGTGGACAAGTCCGGGAAGGTATCGGCCATGATAAAGCCTATATTGACGGTAAAGAACCTACCGCCGATGGGCTGAAAGGATGGTGCAATGTGTGCAAGTCGATGGGCGTTATTCGATGTGTCGGCCCTAGGCCTAGCCATGCCCCGGATAATATTCATGGGTATAAGCTGGCTTTAAATGGTGATTATTTAATATGCCAGTGCCCGAAGCCGCAAAAGCTAATGAATACATCAACGGCTTGGGAAGTAATCATTACCGAAGGAGATAGCAGTGCTTGGGGCGAGCCGTTAAGGGCATCTGCATGCGCGGCGGGCACAACGCTATTGAATTTCAATGATCGTTATCGCCTGTATTGTGAATCAACGGGAAGCACATTAGCCAATACGGAATATATGATCATCAAAGATGGCAAAACAACTTGTGGAACAACGGATGCCTTTGGTTGCACCGATGTGTTAATCCATGATTCTGATACAGATGTAGAAATTTACATTTAGGCAAAAACAATGAAAACAGTCAAACACCCCGTTACCGGAAGAACCATGACGCTGGTTGCCACGCGTAAGCTAACGCCTAGCAGCGATACCAGCATAAAACACGTTCCGGTAAAGCTCCCTAAAGCCATTGTTCTTTTCATTGGCGGAGCGGGGGATAAAAGGCCATTTATCCTTGGCGAATATCCGCAGAATCCAATGGGCGCCAATCAAAATATATTGGATGTCGTTCACTATTTCATGAAAAGATATGGAGGAAAAATAAAAGAAGGGGAGGTTTTAGCTGATCCTGAAAGGACTTACTTTGGATATTATGAAATATATGGCGATGATAGAATCAGAACAAACATCCTACCACTAATAAAAACAAAGTCACAAAAAATTATTATTATCGGGCATAGCCTTGGTGGCTGGAACGGCATATGGCTTTCAAAAAAACTAAGTGACTGGGGATATAGTGTTGAATTGCTCATCACGTTAGACCCTGTTGGGACAGGTCTAATTGTAAAAACATTCGCTGACATATATAAAGAAAAACCGATAGGAGATGCTAATGTATGGATTAATTTAACGTATGGAAAAGATGATGACGCATCAGATGCAGTTGCGCTGGCTGGTGGTAGATTTAACCCGAAGGGACGGCGCGTACCATTGCCAAATGATCCTGATGTAAATGAAGTAATAAATATAAATCATTTGAAAACTTGGGATGCGATGTCGTATCGACTTTCAATAGGTAAAACGGCATGGGACTTTTTAGATTTCTCACTGCAATAGTTGGGTGGAAAAAAATACTCATCACATTTGTCATTGTATATACAATATTTTGGTTATTTATTTCGTATTTTTCTGTTAAATCTGCCAGGTATTTGTACAGAAGTGAAAATGAAATTTATGCCGAAATAAATTTACGATATGAGCGAGAGGGAGCTTCGGCAGCATGCTGGGAGAAGAGGGGGTATTCTTCAGAACAATTTATTGGCCGCGCCAATGGGTATGACAAGATTGAAAATGACGGAGGAGGAGATCTGCATTTATTCAAAAAAAACCAAATTATTGTTATCTATAATGTTGGATATATTCATCCGAATATGACCTTGGTTTGCACATTGCATCAGATTAACTTTAATATTTTTATCCCGGCTTCTAATGAGTTTGAAATAACGGTAAAGTAGCCTTGTGCAGGCTGGTAAGTGAAGTGGATTTAATGGCTATCTGGTATTTATCATGCTGATTATGACCTTGCTAATGATGACAAGCTTGTCAGCCAAGGCTGCCGATCAGGCAGATACCTTCCTTAGGAAAGATCAGCCATTCAAGCCAGCTCGGAAGGCAGTGATAGCACATGGATGGAAACCGCTCAACAATACAGACCCAAGTACATTGATGGGAGTGGACAGGGTTCTGTACCATGCTGGGTATAAGGAGGTCTACTCTTGTGCCATGGATATAGGCGTCTGTATCCTTCAATACCAAGACAAGAGCGGCCAATGTCTGTCGGTATTCGTGAAGGGTGAAGAGCTGAAGGATATCGTTGTCAGTGATTGGAGCAATCAGTGTCAGCAGGATTAGGGGGTGTCGAAACTGGTTTCGGCATCCCAATTAAAATCTCTCAACCCCACTTTGCCAAGAAGCGGCGATAATTAAATTGGTTAAACTGCTAGTGGTTTTAATAATTTTCCCGTGTGCCACGTTTGGAGGGGGATTAAAGCGTGATGTCACTGATTTTATAAAAAATGCAGAGATGTGCGAGCACTTTGCAGGAGAGTGGGATGCTGGGTTGTCAAGTTTGCATAAGGATAGGATTGAGTTTGAAATCCATAAATATTGCAAAAAAGCAAAAATACAAAGGAATGTATTGCTGGTTAAGTACAAAAACAATAAAAAGGTAATTGAGATTATAGATAGCTATGATTCGATTAAGTACTTTCAGGATGGATAAGGTCATCATGGTTGATGAATCATCATCAAAGTGGAGGAGTAACGTTTTTGTGATTTGTGGCTATGTTTATTGTTAGTGCTGCTTATAACTGCTGATGTGTTGCGGAAACAGGATAATAATATTTGAGATTTTTATATTGAAGAATGCGCTGGATGCACAAGGACCGTCCAGCTTGCTGATCATGCAGGTACACGATGAACTGGTGCTGGAAGTGCCGGATACCGAGCTGGAACTGGTGAAACAGCAGCTGCCGCAAATCATGGCAGGCGTAGCGCAACTCAAGGTGCCGCTGCTGGCGGAAGTGGGTGCCGGCAACAGCTGGGAAGCCGCCCACTAAGCTTCAGCACTTCATCATCTTCAATCCTTCAGCCAAAGCCACCCATGCCGGTGGCTTTTTCTTTGCCTTTGTCATGGCAAAGCCAGGGGTAGGGCCAGACTATTCAAATGTAATACCAGAGCCTGCTGGCAGCCTGCCGCAGCAATCCCCGCGACCATGTGCTGTTACTCCAGTCAAGGTCCGGAGGTGGCTCCATGTCGCAAGCCAAGCTGCGTGATTGCCCGCATGCTGGTTTTACCCTGTTTGAAATGCTGGTGGTGATGGTGGTCAGCATGATTCTGCTGACCCAGGGGCTGCCGGTCATGCAAGGTGTGATGGCCAGCCTGCAATTGCAGGCCCGCAGCCAGTTACTGCATGCCAGCCTGTTACTGGCGCGCAGCGAGGCCATTCGTGCCAATCGCCCGGTGTGGGTGTGCGCGCTCAACAGCAAGGTCAACCTGGACATCCAGGGCTGCCAGCCGGAACGCAAGAGCAGCTGGCAGGACTGGAGCGAGGGCGTGCTGGTGTTTGCCGATAGCCCGGAACAGGCCAATGGCCGCTACGACAGCGGCGAGCGGCTCCACCACGCGCTGTTTTCTGCCAGCAGCATTCAGGTACGTGCCAGTCAGCATGCCTTTGCATTCTCGCCTGCGGGCAGGCTGATGGCAGGGCAGCTGCCGTATTTCGAAGTGCGCACCAGCCAGGGGCAGTGCCACCGCTTGCAACTGCAAGCAGGCGGACGGGCGCAGTGGTGCCGTCAGGAGGGCTGCTGTGTCTGAATTGCGCGGAAAGCCTGCTGGCTTCAGCTTACTGGAAGTGCTGCTGACCTTGTTCATCCTGTCCTTCGCCTTGCTGCCGCTATCCGCCATGGTGGCCAACAGCCTGCAGCAGGTGCGGGGCAGCGATGCCGCCAGCCGTCTGCTGCTGGCTGCCAGCAATCTGGCCGAGGCACGACAGCTGGAAACCGTCCGGCAGGGCAAGGCCGGGCCATTGGAGACTGTCGCCACGGAGGCCTTGCAACGGACGGTTCAAACTATGTGGCCGGATCAATCCCCCCTGCTCGATCTCTCGTGCCGTGAACCCGGCGGGCTTCCCGTTGCGGCTGCGGACTGTGCTGCTCCTGCACAGTTGTGGCTGCATCTGACCCTTGCCTCCGGGCAGCGCTGGCAGTTGCCCGTGGATTAGCCGCTGTGAGCGTCATGCGTGGGTTCTCCTTGCTGGAACTGCTGCTGAGCATGACGCTGGGCCTGCTGTTATGCGCCTTGCTGTTGCCGGTGCTGCAAGAAAGCTTGCATAGCCAGCGTTTTGCGCTGAACCAGCTGGATGCCCAGCAGGAAGCCCGCTTTGTCTTGCAGCAGCTGGGGCGGGACATCCGCATGGCCGGGAGTTTTGGCTGTGCCGGTCCGGCCCAGTGGCCTGCCGGGCAGGAGCCTGCCATGCCACTGCCAGAGGATGGCAGTCTGGCGCTGCGCTATGCCGACGCGGGAGTGGCTGTCATGCCCGTTGTTGCCGAGGCGGGCAGGCCGGCGTTGCGCCTGCTGCAAGCACCTCCGCCATGGCTGCCGGGGCAAGCCTTGTTATTGAGCAGTTGCCACCATATCGACCGGCTGGTGCTGGGGGAGCAAGCCTGGCTGGAAACCGAGGGCGAAACGGTATGGCTGCGGCTGCCGCCACATCACCCGGTGTGGCAAAACCTGAAACGTCATCACCTGTTGTCGCTGGAGCTGCAGCCCCTGCGTCAGCTGCGTTATGACTGGCAGTCACCCGGCAGCCTGTGGTGGCAGTTGGATAATGACCCGCCACAGCGTCTGAGCGATGACCTTGCCGGCCTGATAGTGCAGGCGAGGCCAGCAACTGACTGTGCCAACGGGCTGCGACGCTGGTGGTGGACGGTACAACTGACCATGCAAGGTGGCAGCTTGCCCGCATACCAGATGCAGCTGGCCAGCCGCATGGGGGCCGCATGTTGAGCCGGCACCATCTGAAACAGCGTGGAGTGGTGCTGCTGGCGGCCTTGTTATGGCTGATGATGCTGACCGTTGTCACGCTTGGCGTCGGGCGCTTGTTGCGTGATGAACAGCGTATAGGCAGCAATCTGGATGATGCACAGCTGGCCTTCCGTCTGGCAGAAACCGCCTTGCAAGCGGGAGAGGCCGCCTTGCCCGGTCTGCCGCAGCTGGCACGGCTGGGCACAATGCCGGCGGTGGAACTGAATGGGCCGACTTCTCCCTTTACCCTGACTTGCCGCCAGCCGCGCAATCCGCCGCCCTGGCAGCAGGGTTTGTGCTTGTCCGCCGCGCTGGCCGGTCAGGCATATCCGGCACCGTGGCAACAGCGCGATACCGCCGGCCTGGAGCTGCTTCATCCCTGTGGCGCTGCCCGGCGTGTGGCATTGCAACCGCAATCCAGTGGCCATTACTGTCCGGGCGTGGCTCCCGGGCCATGGTATTGGGCCGACCCGCACTATCTGATCGAGTTGCTTGACCCGCGTTACCCCGCCCCGGATGGCAGCGGGCTGTTATTCCGTGTCACCGCGCGTGGCTGGGGAAAACAGGCCGGTAGCGTGGTCACGCTGCAAAGCCATGTCCTGCTGGAGCCAGCGGGCGGGCAGGAGCGTCCGTGGCGGCGACTGTCATGGAGGCTACTGCCATGAGTCGGCGCAAACGGGGTTTCAGTCTGATCGAGCTATTGATGGCACTGGCCTTGCTATCGCTGCTGTTGGTGCTGGCGGTTCCGCTGATGCGCGACCATGTGGTGAAGGTACGGCAGGCCGAGGCCCGGGTGGCCTTGTTGCGGGCCAGCCATTTCATGGCGCAATGGCGCAGCCAGCATGGTCGTTACACGCAGGGTTCGGGCCATTGGCCGCCATTGCCGGTCAGCGAAACCACGCATTACCAGCTGGCATTCGGCGCGCAGGATGGCAATGCCCGTGCCGACAGCTTCCAGCTCCGTGCTGTCCCCAAGCCGGATTACCTGTGGCTGGGGCCGGAAATACTGGTGCTGGATCAGGATGGCAACATCCGGCTGTGCGCCAACAATGCCGACGGGAAATTGCGCTGCCGGGTGGATTAGCCGGTCAGCCGTGAATACAAGAAAAAGCCCGCATGCGCGGGCTTTGGTGCTGCATTCCGGCTGTTAATGCGCGCCGCTGTCGGCCGCACCGCTGGAGGTGAACGGTGGTCGGGCAAACCATACCAGTGCAATCAGCGCGACAAACATGATGCCGAACAGCCAGAACACCTCGTTCACACCAATCAGCGAGCCCTGACGGGTAATCTGCATGGCGGTGTAGGCCTGTTGCTGGCTGGTGGACATGCCGGTGCTCTCCAGCAGGCGGAACCACAGCAGGCTGGCCTGATCGTACAGCGTCACATGCTGGGTGAGCTGGGCGTGGTGCAGGGCTTCGCGTCGGTCCCACAGCGTGGTGGTGATGGAGGTGCCGATACTGCCGGCCAGAATACGCAGGAAGTTGGACAGGCTGGAGGCGCTGGCAATCTGGTTCGGACGCAGGCCGGACAGGGTGATGGTGGTCAGCGGCATGAAGAAGCAGGCCACGCCGATGCCCTGGATGAACTGCGGCCACACCACGTAGGCAAAGTCCATTTCCGGGTTGAAGGTGCTGCGCCAGAAAAAGCAGGCGGCATAGACGCTGAAGCTGATGGTGACCAGCCAGCGCATGTCCAGCCGGTGTGCATTCTTGCCGATGATGGGCGACAGGAATACCGGCAGGATGCCGATGGGCGCAGCCGCGAGGCCTGCCCAGGTGGCGGTGTAGCCCATCTGGGTTTGCAGCATCAAGGGCAGTAGCACCACCGCGCCGAAATACAGCATGAAGCCCAGGCTGATGGCCACGGTGCCCACGGTGAAATTGCGTTTGGCAAACAGGGTGAGGTCGACAATGGGGTGCTCTTCACCCAGCTCCCAGATCACCAGATAGATCAGCGATACGGCCGAGACAATGGCCAGCACCACGATTTCGGTGGAGTTGAACCAGTCCAGCTCCTTGCCGCGGTCCAGCATCATCTGCAGCGCACCCACGCCCACCACCAGCAAGGCCAGGCCCAGCTTGTCGATGGGCAGGTTGATGATGTCGCTTTCCCGCTGTTTGAGGATTTTCCAGCTGATGAAGGCAGCTGCCAGCCCCACCGGGACGTTGATGAAGAAAATCCAGCCCCAGTGCCAGTTGTCGCTGATCACCCCGCCCAGAATCGGGCCGAATACCGGGGCCACAATCACCGTCATCGCCCATAGCGCCAGCGCCAGCCCCTTCTTGGCGGGTGGATAGCAGGCCATCAGCAGGCTTTGCGACAGCGGAATCATCGGCCCGGCTACCGCACCTTGCAGCACGCGGAACAGGATGAGCATTTCCAGGCTGTTGGCCATGCCGCACATCCAGGAGGTGAGCACGAACAACAGGGTGGAAATGGTGAACAGCTTCACTTCGCCAATCTGCTTGGCCAGCCAGCCGGTCAGCGGTACGGCAATGGCGTTGGCCACGCCGAACGAGGTAATGACCCAGGTGCCCTGGCTGGTGGCCGCGCCCAGATTGCCGGAAATGGTGGGCAACGCGACGTTGGCAATGGTGGTGTCCAGCACTTGCATGAACACCGACATCGACAGCGCCAGCGTGATCCACACCAGGCGCGAGCCGGTCAGTGGTGGATGATTCATCAGGGAAAGTCCTCAAGACGGCAGCGGCAGCGGCATGACAGACGCCGCTGCTGCATGCCGGGAATTACTGGGCGTTGGCGGCCAGCAGGCTGGCGACCAGATCGTCTGCCTGTTTCAGGTCCGGGGTGAGGGCGCGGGTTTCCTGCACCGGGTTGTCACGTGCGCTTTGCGCCAGCGTCGGGCCATCCTGCTTGCTGGTGTCCACCACGGCATCCACCGACAGGCCGACGCGCAGCGGGTGTTCCTTCAGCTGCTTCGGGTCCAGCTGGATGCGTACCGGCACACGCTGTACCACCTTGATCCAGTTGCCGGTGGCGTTCTGCGCCGGCAACAGCGAGAAGGCGCTGCCAGTACCGGCCGACAGGCCTTGCACCTTGCCGTGATAGCTCACCTTGCTGCCGTACACGTCGGCAGTCAGTTCCACGTCCTGGCCGATGCGGATCTTGGCCAGCTGTACTTCCTTGAAGTTGGCATCCACCCATACGCTGTCCAGCGGCACCACCACCATCAGCGGCGTACCGGTGGCCACGCGCTGGCCCACCTGCACATTGCGACGGGCCACATAGCCGGATACCGGCGCCTTCACCTCGGTACGCTGCAGGGCCAGCCAGGCTTCTTTCAGCTTGCTGGCTGCGCGCTGTACATTCGGCTGTTTGGCCAGCACATCCTTGCCCACCAGCGCATTGGTGGCCTTGGCCTGCTCGCGGGCGGCGTCCAGCGCGGCCTGGGCGGTTTTCACCGCATCACGGGCGTGGCCCAGTTCTTCGGCCGACATGGCGTCGGTACCGGCCAGGGTTTCGCGGCGCTTGAGGTCGGACTGGGCGCGGCCCAGCTCGGCTTCACGCTGTGCCACCTGGGCGGCCAGCTGCTGGGTGCTGGTCATCAACTGGCGGGTTTCGCGCACGGTTTGCACGAATTCATTGCGGGCGCGTTCAAACGCCAGCTTGGCATCGCTGTTGTCAAACGCCACCACGGTCTGGCCGCTGTTGACGCGGTCGGTGTCTTCGGCGCTGATCTTCACCACAGTGCCTGCCACTTCCGGGGTCAGCTGTACCATGTGTCCGGCCACATAGGCGTCATCGGTGCTTTCCTGATGGCTGAGCACCAGTCCCCAGTAGACACCGTAGCCGATGGCCAGCGCGGCAATCAGGCCGGTGGCAACAAAAAGGTTGCGTTTGCGGCTTTTCGCCGTCTCGATCTGCTTATCCATGATGGGTGTCCTTAGCGGGCTTGTTGGGTGGTTTCACTGGTGGCGAAGCCCCCGCCCAGTGCAGTGTTCAGATTGGCCCAGGCCATGCGGTTGGCGGCGGTGGCGTCGACCTTGCCGGCTTGCTGGTTCAGGTCGGCCTCTTCGGCTTGCAGCACGGCCAGCTTGTCCACCAGCCCGGCCTTGAAGCGCAGTACGGTGCTGTCGGATGCCTTGCGGCTCAGCTGGGTGGCCTGGTGGGCATCAGACAGCTGGCTGGCGGTTTTTTGCCAGGTAGACAGGCTGTCGGCGGCATCGCGCAGGGCAAACAGTACGGTCTGGTTGTAGTTTTCCACCGCGATATCGTAGCGGGCGCGGGTGGAGGCCAGATTGGCCTGCAAGGCACCGGCAGTGAAAATGGGCAGGTGAATGGCCGGGGTGATGCCCACCACCTTGGAACCAGCCTTGAACAGGTCACCCGTTTCCAGTGCCGACTGGCCGATGAAGGCCGACAGCGACACATTGGGGTAGAACTCGGCTTTGGCTGCCTTGACCGACGCATTCATCGCTTCCACGCGGGCGCGCTGGGCCACGATGTCCGGCCGCTGGCTGAGCATGTCCAGGGTGAGCGCGGCATCGGGCATGGCAGGGGCCGGTTTCAATGCCGGTGGCTGCAAGCCATCCAGGGCGTGCGGCGGCTGGCCGCTCAAGGCTGCCAGTGCATGACGGGCGTGGTCGGCCTGGTCGGCCAGTGCGCTGTCCTGCTGGCTCAGTTGCTTGAGGCGGATTTCTGCCTGACGCAGGCTGTCGCCCGGCAGCAGGCCGGCGTTGACACGGGCACGGGTCAGCGCCAGCTGGCTTTGTGCCAGTTGCTGGCGGGCCTTGAGCAGCCTGGCCTGGGCCGTAATGCGTTGCAGTTCGGTGTATTGCGCAATCACCGCCTGGGTCAGGGTCAGGCGCGCTTGCTGGGCTTCCAGCGCCACAGCCTGCTGATTGCCAATGGCAGCCTGTACCGCGGCGCGGTTCTTGCCCCAGAAGTCGATTTCCCAGCTGGCACCCAGCGACAGGGTGTAAACGTCGTAGTAATTGCCGCCGATGGGGGCGGGAAGCAGGCCGTACAGCGAGTAGCGTTCGCGGTCGACGCTGGCATTGGCGGCCACTTGCAGGCCGTCCTTGCTTTCGGCCATGCCGATGGCACTGCGTGCCTCACGCAGGCGGGCATCCGCCACTTTCAGGCTGGGAGATTGTTGTAACGCGGTGCGGATGAGCTGGTCCAGCTGCGGGTCGACCAGTTGTTGCCACCAGCCGGCGTGCACCTGGCTGCCCGCACGGGCAGGGTTCAGCTGCAGCTGGCTGGCCGTCAGCGGTGTGGCCGGGTTGTTTTCCTCGCCGAAGCTGGCGCAACCGCCCAGCATGGCGGTCAGCATCAACACGCCGGCAGTCTGCTGCCAATTGGGTTTATTCACCTTGTGGGTCTCCAGATTCCATCGTGATGCTTAGTGAAGTGATAGTCACGCACGTTATTATTTGGGCAAAAAACAGGGCGGCTGCCCTGCTTATCCACCCAGTTTGGCCAACAGCTTGCGCATCAGCTGTTCCATCAACTGCATTTCTTCCTGATCAAAGTCCTGCCACAGCGCGCGATGACTGGCGCGGGAAACCGGCAGCAGTTTTTCCACCAGCTCCAGCCCGGCAGCGGTCAGTTCCAGGCCTATCTTGCGGCGGTCTTCCTCACAGGGAATCCGCGTGGCCCAGCCGTTGCGTACCAGTTCGTCCACGATGCGGGTGGCGTTGGTGCGCGAGGAATCCAGCGTGTCGCTGATGTCAGACGGAAACAAAGTCTGATGCGGGCAGGAGTACATGGCCAGCAAGGACATCCACAGCGATTCGTTCAGGCCGTATTCCTTCATGTCCTCATTCAGATGACAGGTCAGGCGCGGCAGGATGTGGTAGTACAACCGCGTAAGGATGACTTCCTGACGCGGCACACCGGGGAAGCGGGCTTCTATCCGGTCCACAGCCTGTTCCAGATGATGGAATGATTTGTTCATCCCGGCATTTTAGTAACACACGTTACTATTTTTCAAGTGATTATTTGTATCAAAGTAATTTCACTACCGTGCACTGTCGTGCAGACATGACAACGCCAGGCAAGGGCCTGGCGTAGAGTGGGGTGCGCAGCAGGATGCGCGGTGCTGATGCTGTCAGTGTTGCAACAAGGCCAATACCTTTTCCGGCGGACGGCCAAGCACGGCCATGGTGTCGCTGACGGCAATGGGGCGCTCGATCAGCATGGGGTTATCCACCATGGTTTCAATCAGCGAGTCCCGCTCCAGCGTGATGTCGTCCAGACAGAGGGTTTCGTATTCCTCTTCCTTGGTGCGTAGCAGGTCACGCGGTTCCAGCTGCAGCAGGGTGAGGATGTGGTCCAGCTCGGCTGCGGTAGGCGGGTGTTTCAGGTATTCGATGACTTCCACTTCGGCCCCGGCTTCTTGCAGCAGGGCCAGCGCCTCGCGCGATTTGGAGCAGCGCGGGTTGTGATACAGACGGATCATGGTGGGTCTCCCTTTTGGTTCTGGTGGGGTGGGATGAAGGGCTGCCACACCGGCCTGGCCGGGCAGTGACTTCCATCTTAGACAGAAAACTTTTTCTTTGTGTAGCGGCAATGACATCCGGTGTTACCGCTTTTCTGCGCGGCGCATTCTCGCTCAGCAGGCGCACCGCGCCAAGGGTTTGGCTTTTGCCGGCACCCGGCGGTAACATGTGCCGCCCCCTCCGCCCTTGATCGGATTTTCATGTCGCATTCCGCGCGCAGCCATTTTGGCTTGGCCATGTTGCTGGCGGCCCTGTCCACCCTCGGCCCCTTCTCGATTGATACTTTCCTGCCGGCCATGCAGGCCATTGGCCATTCGCTGTCGGCAACGCCCTTGCAGATGCAACAGGCGCTGACGGTTTATCTGCTGTGCTATGCGGTGATGATGCTGTGGCATGGTTCGATTTCCGACGCCGTCGGCCGTCGTCCGGTGGTGCTGGTCACCACCTTGCTGTTCAGTCTGGCTTCGCTGGGTTGTGCGCTGGCACCGTCGCTGGGCTGGCTGCTGCTGTGCCGTGGCTTGCAGGGTTTGTGTGGTGGAGCCGGGCTGGTGGTGGGGCGGGCCATCATCCGCGACAAGCTGGACGGCGCGGCGGCGCAGCGGCTGATGTCGCAGGTAACCATGCTGTTTTCCCTGTCCCCGGCCATTGCACCGGTAGTGGGGGGCTGGCTGTTCGGGGCTTTTGGCTGGCATTCCATTTTCGTGTTCATGGCGCTGATCGGCCTCGCGCTGTTCGTGATGAGCTGGTTTGCGCTGGATGAAACCCATCATGCCCACCTGCGTACCCCGCTGGCCTGGCGCTCCTTGCTGCGCAACTATCTGGAAGTGCTGGGCAAGCGCGATTTCCAGCTGCTGGCAGCGGCGGTGTCCTGCAATTTTGCCGGCTTCTTCCTGTACATTCCGTCGGCGCCGGTCTTCCTGATGCAGCATTTGCATTTGCGGCCGGACCAGTTCTTGTGGATGTTCGGCCCGGCGGTGTCCGGCATCATGTTCGGCGCATTTCTGTCCGGCAAGATGGCCGGGCGGCGCAGCGCGCGTGAAATCGTCACACTGGGTTATGTGCTGATGTTTGTCGCTGCGGGGGCCAACCTGGCCTACAACCTGCTGGTGGCAGAGGCGGCCATGCCCTGGGCGGTATTGCCGCTGGCGCTGTACACCACCGGCATGTCGCTGGCTGCACCGTCCATCACGCTCAACCTGATGGACCAGTTTCCGGCGCTGCGTGGCACGGTGTCGTCCTTGCAGGGCTTTTTGCAGACCATGCTGTCCAGCATCGTGGCCGGGGTGATTGCGCCGCTGGTCTGGGGCAGCACGCTCAGCCTGGCCTGTTGCATGGCCGTATTTCTGGTATTGGGCTGCCTGTTTCGCACCGCGTATCGCCGCCGTCTGGCGCGTTTGCCTGCCTGAAGCAGCCGTCGGCCTCAGGCCGGCTTCTGTTGTGGAGCGACCCTGTTGTAAATTCTGCATACTTAGTAGGGTTTTTCCGGAATTTATCAATAATTTTCCCGGAGAGTGCCAGTTGGTGGATTGCGAAAGAGAATGATTCGCATATAAAATGCGAAAAATTATCATTCTCCTGCAGCCGCCGTAGCGACTTCCGCTGCCCGCTGCTTTGCATAAAGGGTAACTCATGCGCTCCACCATCAGCACCGTTTTGCTGGCTTCCGCCGCCCTGACCCTGAGCGCCGTGGCTGCGGCCAAGGAATATCCGATTGGCAAGCCGGCCATCAAGAACGGCATGGAAATCGGTGCGGTTTACCTGCAACCCACCAAGATGGAACCGGAAGGCATGATGCGCAAGGCGGAAGAGTCCGACGTGCATCTGGAAGCCGACATCCATGCAGTGAAGAACAACCCCAACGGTTTTGAAGAAGGCGCCTGGATGCCTTACCTGATGGTCAAGTACGAGCTGACCAAGGTGGGTGGCAAGGGCAGCATCAAGGGCGACATGATGCCGATGGTGGCCAACGATGGCCCGCACTACGGCGACAACGTGAAGCTGCAAGGCCCGGGCAAGTACAAGCTGAAGCTGACCATCCTGCCGCCGTCGGAAAATCCGCACGCCCACTTTGGCCGCCATGTGGACAAGGAAACCGGCGTTGGCCCGTGGTACAAGCCGTTTGAGGTGAACTACGAATTTACCTATGCCGGCATCGGCAAGAAGGGTGGCTACTAAGCCGCTGCCCGAACAGGCATGGTGCGAATGAGAATCTAAACGCAAACCATTCCTGTTGGAGTATCATAAGAAACAGCGCTACTTGCTTTAAGTTGGCGCTGTTTTTCATTCAGAGGTTGCACATGAAAGTTGCGATGTTTCTGGCGGCAGCTCTGCTGTCGATGACGGCACTGGCCGATGACATGCCCACGTTCAAGCTGGAGTTGAAGGACGGTGTGGTCAAGCCGGCCCGCCTGCAAGTGCCGGTCAATACCAAGTTCCGTCTGGAAGTGAGCAATACCGGCAAGACGCCGGCCGAATTCGAAAGCACCCAGCTGCGCAAGGAAAAGGTGCTGGCACCGGGCGTGACGTCCTCGGTGATCATCCTGCCGCTGAGCGCTGGCGAGTACAAATTCTTTGACGATTTCCATACGGCTACCGGACAAGGCGTGATTGTCGCCAAGTAAGCCGACTGGTTTGAGAGGACGCAAGTAATGGGTCAGGTGCTGTTCATTGTCTGGCGCGAAAGCGTGGAAGCCTTGCTGGTGGTGGGTATCCTGAATGCCTGGATGAACCAGAACCCGCAAGGTCGTGCCGGGAAACCCTATCTGTGGGGTGGGGTGGCGCTGGGGATTGCGCTGGCGGTATTGCTGGCGGTGGCGCTGTTTTCTGCCAGCACCCTGATGGCGGGCTCGCAGGATGTGTTCCAGACCGTCATGGAGTTCATGGCTTCCGGCCTGATCGTGCAGATGGTGTTGTGGATGCGCGAGCATGGCCGCACGTTGAAAAAAGAGCTGGAATCCGGTCTGGCCGATAATGCCAGCACTGCCAACTGGTGGGGTGTCACCACGCTGGTGGCCATTGCCGTGGCCCGCGAGGGCAGCGAAACCGTGGTGTTCCTGTACGGCATGCTGGGCAGCGCCGACGGCCAGACACTGCTGCACATGAGTGGCGCGGCCTTGATGGGCCTGGCGCTGGCTTTCCTCACCTTTTATGTATTGCAGCTGGGCGGCAAGGTGTTGTCCTGGCGCCTGTTCTTCCGCGTGACTGAAATCATGCTGTTGCTGCTGGGGGCATCTTTGTTCCTGGCCGGGGTGGAAAAGCTGATTTCCATGGAAATCCTGCCTGCGCTGATCGACCCGCTGTGGGATAGCTCGGCACTGCTGGATGACATGAGCCCGGCTGGTGGCGTGGTGGCTTCGCTCACCGGCTACCGTGCCCACCCGGCACTGATGAGCCTGCTGGCTTATCTGGCGTTCTGGGCGGGAGTGTCCGGCCTGTTCTTCTGGCGCAAGCGTCGTCAGTCCGCATGAAACCGCAGTCTGATCACCGACGCCGGCCCGAACTGGTGCGCACCGTGTCTGGCGGATGTGGCAGCCATGCGCCCTTGGGACATGGCCGGCTGGCCGTGGTGGGCAACTGGCTGCGCGACCACGCCGCCACCCTGCGCCTGCTGCAATGGCTGGTGGTGCTGGTGTATGCCGCGCTGCTGATCATCCCCGCCTGTCTGCCGCTGCCGGACGACAGTGCCCGCATCGTCAACAACCTCACCATCTTTGCCCAGTTTGTGTTCTGGGGCATCTGGTGGCCCTTCGTGCTGCTGTCCATGGTGCTGTTTGGCCGACTGTGGTGCGGCGTGCTCTGCCCGGAAGGCGCGCTCAGCGAATGGGCGGCCAAGAAGGGCCTGGGCCGGCCGATTCCACGCTGGATGCGCTGGGGCGGCTGGCCTTTTGTCGCCTTTGCCCTCACCACCCTGTACGGCCAGCTGGTGAGTGTTTACCAGTATCCCAAGGCGGCGTTGCTGGTGCTGGGCGGCTCCACCGTAGCCGCCATCGCCATCGGTCTGGTGTATACCCGCGGCAAGCGCGCCTGGTGTCGCCATCTGTGCCCGGTGAACGGGGTGTTTGCCTTGCTCTCCAAACTGGCACCCATGCATTACAAGGTGGATGAGCAACGCTGGCAGGAATCCACCCGCCAGTCCGGCGTCATCCGCATCCAGGCGGTGGACTGCGCCCCCCTGCAGCCGCTACGCCATATGCAGGGCGGCAGTGGCTGTCATATGTGCGGCCGTTGCAGCGGTCACCGCGATGCCATCAGTCTGAGCCTGCGCTCTCCTGCTGAAGAAGTAGTGAAGGTGGCAGCCAAAGAGGCCAGTGCATGGCAGACGCTGTTGATTGTCTACGGCCTGCTGGGCATTGCCATGGGCGGTTTTCACTGGACGGCCAGCCCCTGGTTTGTCGACATGAAGCAGGCCGCCGCCGAATGGCTGGTGGACCACGACATCATGTGGCCGCTGGACACCAATGCGCCGTGGTGGCTGCTGACCCACTATCCGGACCACAACGACGTGTTTTCCTGGCTGGATGGCATGGCCATCATCGCCTACATGCTGGGTACCGCACTGGTGCTGGGCAGTGGCCTGTTGCTGGCGCTGGCCTGTGCGGTGCGTGTCGCCGGAGCATGGCGCAGCCAGCGTCTGCATCATCTGGCTCAAAGCCTGATTCCGCTGGCCGGTATCGGTGTGTTCCTGGGGCTGTCGGCGCTGACCGTCACCCTGCTCAAGGCCGAGGGTGTTGCCACCGGCTGGGCCAATGATTTGCGTCTGGGCCTGCTGCTGCTGGCCAATGTCTGGTCGCTATGGCTGGCCACCGGCATCGTGCGGCAATGGCAGGCTGGCTGGCGCAGCGTGCCGGTACTGGCCTGCCTGCTGGCCGGCATGGCGCTGGTGGATGCCGCATGGGGCTTCATGTTCTGGTGGTGGTAAACCGCTAATCCCGATTATTCACAAACCCCTCTCGCTTCCTGAAAGGAAAGCGAGGCTTCCCTTCAATTGGCAGGGCAAGGGCGGGGGGATTGGGAATAGATGGAAGGCTGCGGAATAAAGCAGTTTGTCGGAAGGCCCGGCTTTGCCGGGTCCAATGCAACCGTGCCAAATAACTTTGTCTGCAGCCAAAACAGGGCGGTTTTACCGCCCTGTTTTGCGTCCGGATTCAGGCTGCCGCCTGAACCAGCACTGGTTGCAACACGCGGATGACTTCCTGCGGGTCGATGCCGATCAGGAAACCGCGCTTGCCGCCGTTGATATAGATGCGGGGCAGCTGGGCAATGCTGCTTTCCATATACACCGGCATCGGGTGGCGGGTGCCAAACGGGCTGGTGCCGCCCACCTGATAGCCGCTGTGCTTGTCGGCCGTTTTCGGGTCGCAGGGGGTGATCTTCTTCACGCCAATCTGCTTGGCCAGCATGCCGGTGCCCACTTCGCGGTCGCCATGCATCAGCACGATCAGCGGGTGTTTCTGTTCGTCTTCCATGATCAGGGTCTTCACCACGCAGTGCTCGTCCACGCCCAGTTCGCGTGCCGACACCGTGGTGCCACCCTTGTCCTCGTATTTGTACAGGTGCTCGCTGTATTCCACCTTGTGCTCGCGTAGTACGCGAATGGCCTGGGTGACCGGCGTTTTTTCCTTGGACATTTCCGTCTATCCGTTTACGGCAAAACGGTTACTTTAGTGGCTGTGGCGGTCAACTGCAAACCGGCTCACTTGTGGCATGCTGAGGTTTTCTGCAGGGAGCTGTCATGATTCTGGAAGCCGCCATGCTGCAAGTGAAAGCGGGGATGCAGCAGGAGTTCGAAACCGCCTTTGCCCAGGCGCAAATCATCATCGCCAGCATGCCGGGTTATCACTGGCACCAGTTGCAACGCTGTCTGGAAGTGGAAGGCAAATACCTGCTGCTGGTGGGCTGGGACAGCGTGGCCGCGCATGAGGAAGGTTTCCGCCAGTCTGCGGGCTATCAGGAATGGAAACGGCTGCTGCATCACTTTTATCAGCCGTTTCCGGTGGTGGAGCATTTCCAGCAGGTGTTGCCAGCTTAAGGCTGCCGCAGTCGCCGTACCAGCCGCCAGCCCAGCAGCACGGCCAGCACGCTGGCGTACAGCATGGGCTGGGTGAGGTCTTTCTTCACCAGCCACCAGTAGTGCAATACGCCCAGCAGCGCCACCGGGTAAACCAGCTGGTGCAGCTTGCCCCAGTTGCGTTTCAGCCGTTTCATCCAGCCCTGGGTGGAGGTGATGGCCAGCGGCGTCATCAGCAGCATGGCGGCAAAGCCCACGGTGATGAAGGGACGCTTGGCGATGTCGTGCAGCATGCCGGGCCAGTCAAAAAACTGGTCCAGCCACACATAGGTGGTTAAGTGCAGGCAGCCGTAAAAAAAGGCATACAGGCCCAGCATGCGGCGCAGACGCAGCGGCCAGCCCCAGCCGGATAGCTGGCGCAAGGGGCTGATGGCCAGGGTGATCAGCAGGAAGCTCAGCGTCCAGGTGCCGGTGGAGCGGGTGATGAACTCCACCGGGTTGACGGCAGCGCCGGACAGCACAATCCACGCCGCGCGGGCCAGTGGCAGCAGGCAGAGCACAAAGACCGCAATCTTCAGCCAGTTGAAGCGGGCAGGCTGGCGGGCGGCAGCAGGGTTTTTCATGCGCAGGGTCGTCATGTCAGAAGTTCTTGCGCAGGTCCATGCCACGGTACAGGCTGGCCACCTGATCGCCATAGCCGTTGAACATCAGCGTCTTGCGCTTGAGGAATTCGCCGATGCGCCGCTCGCTGGCCTGGCTCCAGCGCGGGTGGTCCACTTCCGGGTTTACATTGGAATAGAAGCCGTACTCGTGGGCATTGGCCATATTCCAGCTGGTAGCGGGCATTTGCTCTTGCAGATGGATGCGCACGATGGACTTGATGCTCTTGAAACCGTATTTCCACGGCACCACCAGCCGGATGGGCGCGCCGTTCTGGTTGGGCAGCACATCGTTGTACAGGCCGACAGCCAGGATGGTGAGTGGATGCATGGCTTCATCCATGCGCAGGCCCTCGCGGTAAGGCCAGTCCAGTACGCGGCTGCGCTGACCGGGCATCTCGGATGGGCGTTGCAGGGTTTCGAAGGCCACGTATTTGGCGCGCGAATTGGGGGCGACTTGTTTGAGCAGGCTGGAGAGCGGAAAGCCTATCCACGGAATCACCATGCTCCAGCCTTCCACGCAGCGCAGGCGGTAAATGCGTTCTTCCAGCGGCTGCTTCAGCAGTTCTTCGATGCCAAAGCTGCGCGGCCTGCCCACTTCACCATCCACCACCACATTCCACGGCCGGGTTTTCAAGGACCCGGCGTACATGGCCGGTTCGCTCTTGTCAGTGCCGAACTCGTAGTAGTTGTTGTAGCTGCTGATGTCTTTCAGGCTGTTGGGCTTGTCGCTGGTGGACAGCGGGCTTTTCTTGCTGGCCAGTGCGGCCAGGGTTTCGCCGGACAGCAGCAGGCCGGCACTACCCAGCATGAACTGGCGGCGGTTGAAATACACACCTTCGGGGGTGATTTCCGAAGGCTGGATGTCGGCGGGTTTCTTGATGAGCATGATGGTTTCTCCAGTGCTGTGCTTCTTTGTCGCAGCAACAGGGAGAATCTGACATGCAATCTTTACGATTGTTCTGGCTGGTTTGATAGCCAATGGCTAATTTGTGTTAAGCCGCCGGTCGTTAAGGGAAGGAAGCTGCACTCAGGCCGCCAGTGCCGACCAGCACCGTCCCAGTGCGCTGCCCTGGCCACCATCGCGTGCCAGCAACTGGCCAATGGCTTGCAGGGCAGTCCAGCGCGGGCCACACCAGTCCGGCGCAATCAGGGTAGGGGCCTGCGCGGTGGCGGAAATACGGTGGAACACCACCTCTGGCGGAGTATGACGAATCAGGGAAGCTGCCAGGTGGGCGTAATCGTCCAGCGCCATGGCGGATACTTCACCACGTTGGTGCTGGGCGGCCATGCGGCTGCCACGCACAATCATCAGCGGATGCAGCTTCAGTCCCTGTACACCGATTTCCAGCACGGTTTCCAGCGTGGCATGCACATCGGCGGCATCTTCACCGGGCAGTCCGGCAATCAGGTGGGTACAAACCTTGAGCCCATGCTGCTGGGCGCGGCGCACTGCATCGCGGTAATCGGCCAGGGTGTGACCGCGCAGGATGCGGCGCTGGGTGTGGTCATGCGCAGTCTGTAGGCCCAGCTCCAGCCACACTTCCTTGCCAGTGGCCTGGTAGGACGCGAGCAGTTCCAGCGCGCTGTCCGGCACGCAGTCCGGCCGGGTGCCCACGCACAGGCCCACCACATCGGCGCTGGCCGTGGCCTCGTCATATAGCTCTCGCAGGCGGCTGACTTCGGCGTAGGTGCTGGTGTAAGCCTGAAAATAGGCCAGATAACGGCGCGCACGGTCGGTTTTGTCCTTTTCACGGGCAATCTGGCCGCTGATGGACAGTTCGGCGGCATCGCGGCCAAAGCTTTTGACATTGCAGAAGGTGCAGCCTCCACGGCCCAGCGTGCCGTCGCGGTTGGGGCAGGTAAAGTCGCCGGCCAGTGACAGCTTGTGTACGGCCTGGCCGTGGCGGCGCTTGAGATAGTGACCGAAGGTATGCAGGTGAGCGGTAAGGTCCATGGGGCAGAACGACAGCGTGCGGCAGAAAAGCGCATAGCCTAGGCCGTTTGCCCTTGCCGGACCCTGTGCCACATCAAGGCTTGGGCTCAGAGCTGGTGAAAACCCAGCCAGTACAGCAGCACGAAGATGGCTGATGCCGCCAGCAGGGCGGTGGCCAGCGTGGTGATGAATTCGCGCAGGCTGGCCCGCTGACGCCGGTCCAGCAGCCAGCGTGCGATGGCGTACAGCACGGCAAATAGCAGCAACAGGCGGAACAGGCGACCGATCATGGCAGGGACGGGGTAAGAAAACCGGGCCGATTATGCGGTGCATGCGAAACGGTAGCAAGCAAGGCTATGGATATAATCGGCCAGACAGGCGATGATAGCAGCCGTAGCCTACAGGAGGCTCCGCACCGAGAATGGCCAGCAAGGCCGCCGGCGGGGCAATAATCAATAGAGGCCTTTTTTGTTATGTCTGATCTGACAAGGTCCGTCGGCATCGTACAGGCGCAGACAGCGGTATTCGATACCCCGCTGCAGCTGGCCAGCGGTGCCGTACTGCCTGATTACCAGCTGTGTTTTGAAACCTATGGCACGCTCAATGCCGCGCGCAGCAATGCCATCCTGATCTGCCATGCGCTGTCCGGCCACCATCATGTGGCGGGGCGTTACACGCCGGAAGATAAGGCGGCAGGCTGGTGGGACAATATGGTGGGTCCGGGCAAACCCATCGATACCGACCGCTTCTTTGTGGTGGGCCTGAACAATCTGGGCGGCTGCCACGGCAGCACTGGCCCGTCCTCCATCAACCCGGCCACCGGCCAGCCCTGGGGGTCTTCCTTCCCGGTGGTGACGGTGCCGGACTGGGTGCGTTCGCAAGCGCGGCTTGCCGACCGGCTGGGCATAGACCGCTGGGCCGCCATCATCGGTGGCAGCCTGGGCGGCATGCAGACCCTGCAATGGAGCATCGATTACCCGGAACGGGTGGCACATGCGCTAGTGATTGCGTCTGCACCCAAGCTGTCGGCACAGAACATTGCTTTCAACGACGTGGCCCGTCAGGCCATCCTTACCGACCCGGATTTCCACGGCGGCGACTACTACGCCCACGATGCCATTCCGCGTCGCGGCCTGCGGCTGGCGCGCATGCTGGGCCATATCACCTATCTGTCCGATGACGGCATGGGCGAGAAATTCGGCCGCATGCTCAAAAGCGGTGATTACCAGTTTGGTTACGAGGTGGAATTCGAAATCGAATCCTACCTGCGTTATCAGGGCGACAAGTTCTCTGATTATTTCGACGCCAATACCTATCTGCTGATGACCAAGGCACTGGATTACTTCGACCCGGCCAAGGACCTGAACGACGACCTGGTGGCGGCGCTTAAAAAAGCCAGCGCCCGGTTCATGGTGGCCAGCTTTACCTCGGACTGGCGTTTCTCGCCGGAACGCTCGCGTGAAATCGTCAAGGCGCTGGTGGCGGCAGACAAGGAAGTGGTGTACGGCGAAATCGAATCGGTACACGGCCATGATGCCTTCCTGATGCTGGACGAGCCCTATGTCAACCTGATGCGTGCCTATCTGAACCGTGTGGCCGAGGAGGTGAACGCATGAGCGCTGCCAACACTTTGCGGGCCGACCTGCAACTGATTGCCGACTGGGTGGCCCCTGCCAGCCGGGTGCTGGACCTGGGCTGCGGCGATGGTGCGCTGCTGTCCTGGCTGAACCGCCACAAGGCCGTGCGTGGCTATGGCGTGGACTTTGACGTCAACAATGTGGTGCGCTGTGTGCAAGCCGGCGTCAACGCGATTCAGGGCAACCTGGAAACCGGTCTGGCCGAGTTTGAAGACCAGCGTTTCGACCATGTGGTGTTGTCGCAAACCATTCAGGCCATGCACAATACCGAACAGATTCTGGTGGAAATGCTGCGCGTGGGCCGCGAGGCCATCGTCACCTTCCCCAATTTCGGCTACTGGGAAAACCGCTGGCAGATCCTGCAAGGTCATATGCCGGTGTCGGAAACCATCCCTTACCAGTGGTACAACACGCCGAACATCCATTGGTGCATGTTGGGGGATTTCGAAGCACTGTGCGCCAAAAACGGCATCCGCGTGCTGGAGCGGGTGGTGATGAACGAGGCAAAGCGCATTCACTTCCTGCCCAATCTGCGCGGCAGCCTGGCGTTTTACCGGGTTGCCCGGCAAACGGCCTGATGATTGATGACTAACAAAGGCGGCTGCTGGCCGCCTTTTTGCATTGGCGGCCCATGCCGCAAGGATAAATGACGCATTCTTCCGTACATTGGCGCGAGGCCATCTGGTCGCGCCGCATGCTGATCTGCATTGCCACCGGCTTCAGCTCCGGCCTGCCGCTGTATATGCTGATCAATCTGCTGCCGGCCTGGCTGCGCAGTGAAGGAGTGAATCTCAAGGCCATCGGCCTGTTTGCCCTGATCGGCCTGCCCTATACCTGGAAATTCCTGTGGTCGCCGCTGCTGGACCGCTTTGTCCCGCCATTGTTGGGACGGCGTCGTGGCTGGATGCTGCTCAGCCAGCTCGCCTTGCTCATCAGCATGGCCTTGTTCGGTCTGTTCAATCCACAGCTGCAATTACAGCAGATTGCCGCACTGGCGGCGGTGGTGGCGTTTTTCTCGGCCAGTCAGGATATCGTGCTGGACGCTTATCGCCGCGAGCTGCTGCCCGAAGCCGAGCTGGGGCTGGGCAACTCGGTGCATATCAATGCCTACCGACTGGCCGGCCTGGTGCCCGGTGCCCTGTCGCTGATTCTGGCTGATCACACCAGTTGGGCCAATGTGTTCGTCATCACTGCGCTGTTCATGCTGCCGGGGCTGCTCATGACCCTGCTGGTGTCCGAGCCCAGGCTGGCTGGTACACCACCCAAAACCCTGCGTGAAGCCGTGGTGGAGCCGTTTCATGAGTTCATCCACCGCCAGGGCTGGCACAGCGCCGCCACCATTCTGGGTTTCATCTTCCTGTACAAGCTGGGCGACAGCATGGCCACCGCACTGGCCACGCCGTTTTACCTGGACATGGGCTTTGCCAAATCGGATATCGGCCTGGTGGCCAAAAACGCCGGGCTCTGGCCGGCGGTGATTGGTGGATTGCTTGGCGGAGTGTGGATGCTCAAGCTGGGCATCAACCGCGCCCTGTGGCTGTTTGGCGTGGTGCAGGTATTGTCGATTCTGGGCTTCGCCTGGCTGGCCAGCTATGGCCATTTTCAGCAGATTGGCCCTACCCAGCTGGCTCAGCTGGCGCTGGTGATCGGTTTTGAAGCGCTGGGCGTGGGCCTGGGCACGGCGGCCTTTGTGGCCTTTATCGCCCGTACCACCCATCCGGCTTATACCGCCACCCAGTTTGCCCTGTTTACCAGCCTGTCGGCGGTGCCACGCACCTTCGCCAACGCGGCGACCGGCTATATTGTGAATGATCTGGGCTGGATGGGTTTTTTCCTGCTGTGCACCCTGCTGGCCTTGCCAGGCATGTTGTTGCTGCTGAAAGTGGCCCCGTGGCACGGGGATGATCAGAACGGAGAGACTGCATGAAGGCAACTGTTATCCTGTTGAGTCTGCTCAGCCTGCCAGTGCTGGCTGCGCCGGGGCCGGAAGCCATGCCGGAACCAGCCGTGCCAGCCGCAGGCAATACCGTGGTTTTGCAAAAGGTGGATTACCAATGCGCGGCCCAGCGCGTGGTCAGCGTGGAATATCCGCAGGCAGAAGTGGAGGATGTGGTGCCCATCCGCATCAGCTGGCATGGTCGCCATTACCGGCTGGTACGGGTCAGCAGTGCCAGTGGCGCACGCTATGCCAGCCAGCAGCTGGTGTGGTGGAACAAGGGCGAGCAGGCGGTATTGCTGACTCGCGGCGGGCGCACGCTGGCACGGGATTGCCAGCCGCTGCTAACCGCTACCATGGCACCGGTCCTTACCCCGGCAGCACCATGAAAAAAACCGGCCATCAAGGCCGGTTTTGCTTTGTGCTGCATGACTCAGGCTTTTTTACGGTGCAGGTCGGGTAGCAAGACGGTGATGATGCCCAGCAGCGGCAGGTAGGCGCACAGCTGGTACACGGTTTCGATGCCGTAGTGGTCGGCCACCTTGCCCAGTACAGCAGCGCCAATGCCGCCAATACCGAAGGCAAAGCCGAAGAACAGCCCGGACACCATGCCCACCTTGCCCGGCACCAGCTCCTGCGCATACACCAGGATGGCGGAGAAGGCCGAGGCCAGGATGAAGCCGATGATGAAGGACAGCACGCTGGTCCAGAACAGGTCCACATGCGGCAGCGCCAGGGTAAACGGTGCCACACCCAGAATCGAGAACCAGATCACCCGCTTGCGGCCAATGGCATCGCCAATCGGCCCGCCCAGCACAGTACCGGCAGCCACGGCAAACAGGAAGATGAACAGATGCAGCTGTGCTGCCTGCACGCCCAGCCCGAAATGCTGCATCAGGTAGAAGGTGAAGTAGCTGGTGATGCTGGTGAGATAGAAATACTTGGAGAACACCAACAGCACCAGCACACCCAGCGTAAACGCCGTGCGCTGCGGTGACAGCCCGGTGGCCACGATGGCCTTGTGTGCCTTGGCGGTGCGTTGCTGGTGGGCATACCAGTTACCAATGCGCCACAGCACCAGCATGCCAAGGAGAGCCGCCAGCGAAAACCACGCCAGGCTGGGCTGACCATAGGGAAACACCACCAGCGCGGCCAGCAAGGGGCCGGTGGCGGTGCCGGCATTGCCGCCCACCTGAAACAGCGATTGCGCCAGGCCGTGGCGACCACCGGATGCCATGCGCGCCACGCGCGAGGATTCCGGATGGAAAATGGACGAGCCGGTGCCTACCAGCGCGGCGGCCATCAGCAACACCGGATAGCTGGATGCCACCGACAGTAGCAACAGGCCGCACAGGGTGGAACCCATGCCGAAAACCAGCGAATAAGGCAGTGGCCGCTTGTCGGTGTAGATGCCGACCAATGGTTGCAGTAGTGAGGCGGTGCACTGGTAAACCAGCGTCATCAGGCCGATCTGGGCAAAGCTCAGATGAAAGCCGCCCTTCAGTACCGGGTAGATGGCCAGAATCAGCGACTGCAACATGTCGTTGAGGAAATGGGTAAAACTGATGGCACCCAAAACCCGGAAGCGGGTGTCCTGCGGCGGTGCCATGCTCTGGCTGGCGCTTGTCATGATGATGTCGTCTTGTGGTGGTGGGTTCATCATGCTATCAAGGGCTATCCCTGCCCGTCTTGCGCATTCGGGGCAATCATCTGCGAGAAAATGACAGTCATGAATGATTATCAACATCTGCACCAGTACGACACCGGTATCGCCCCGGTGGTGGCCAAGGCGCGTGATTACCCGGCGGGTGAAGACACGCCGCGCCATGCCCACCCCACGGCACAACTCTTGTATGCGGTGGAAGGCGTGATGGTGGTGAGTACGGCGCTGGGGCAGTGGATCGTGCCGCCTACCCGTGGCATCTGGCTGCCAATCGACACCTGGCACCAGGTGCGGATGATCAGCGCAGTGCGCATGCGCACGGTGTATGTGCGCAAGGATAGTCTGGAAGGCTTGCCGCAGGAGTGCCGGGTGCTGGCCATCTCACCCTTGCTGCGCGAGCTGATTCTGGCGGCGATGAGCATTGCCGTGCCGTACCCGCCGGATTCACGCGATGAGCGGCTGATGAAGCTGCTGCTGGATGAAATCCGCAGCCTGCCCACGCTGGCTTTGTCCCTGCCTCGGCCGCAAAGCCCGGCCTTGCAAGGTTTGTGTGATGTATTGCTGGCCGAGCCGGCGGATGCCCGTTCGGTGGAGGAGTGGGCCACACAGCTGGCGATGGACCCGCGCACCTTGCAGCGGCGCTTCAGCCGGGAAACCGGCTTGTCACTGGGGCAGTGGCGGCGGCAGGCACGGCTGATTGCCGCGCTGGAAAAGCTGGCCTGCGGGGCCAGTGTGCTGGAAGTGGCACTGGATCTGGGTTATGCCAGCCCCAGTGCCTTTGCCACCATGTTCAAGCGCGAGTTGGGGGTGTCACCCAGCAGCTTCTATGCGCCGCTGCCGGATGATGATTACTCGGTGACAGGCGGCTAGGGCAGGGCGCGGCGCAGCGCGTCCAGCTGGGTGAGGCTTTCGTCCAGAATCAGCAATTGCAGCATCTGTTCGGCCAGCGCTTCCTTGCCACCCCGGTAGGCCTGGGCAAAGGCGTCCACGGCGGTGGCGTCCAGCAAGTTGTCGGTCTGGCGGCTCAGCCGGCTGCCAAGGCCGGCAAAACGCTCGGCCAGACTGGTTTTCAGCCAGCCGGAAAGCGGCGGGTTGAAGCCGCGTTTCTTGCGCTGGAAGAAGTCAGCGGGCAGGGCCGGGTGCATGGCACGGCGGAAAATCAGCTTGGCCGGCTGGGTGTAGCGCTCTGCATCAGGCGTCGCCAGCAGATGCTGGTACAAGCCGTGGTCCAGCAGCGGGGCGCGGCCTTCCAGCCCGTGCGCCATGGTGCACAGGTCCGACTTTTGCAGGATGTAGTCGGGCAGGTAATTGGCAAAGTCGATGGCCAGCAGGCTTTGCAGGCCGGGGACGGCATCACTGGCTTCCGGGCCGATGTCGTCCGGTGCGCGCCAGTAGCTGAGTTGTTGCAGCTCACGTCCGCCTTGCAGGTAGCGGCGCTGGCCCGGTGTCATGCCGGAAAAACGCAGCGAATAGGCCTCCGTCCAGCTCATCGCCAGCTCGGTACCCAGCTTGCCCTGTTTGCCGTCCAGTGAAGGACGGATGCCCAGCGGCAGTTGCAGGTGACGACGCCAGCGGGTGCGCAGATGCTTGTTCATGCGTTTGTAGCCGGCAAGCAGCTCGTCGCCGCCGTCGCCCACCAGCACGACTTTCACGTGCTTGCTGACTTCCCGTGCCAGATACCAGGTCGGGAAGCTGGACGGGTCGGCAAAGGGCTGGTCCAGATCAGCCACAATGCGCGAGAAATCCGCCGCCAGGTTTTCCGGCATGTCGATGCGGATATTGCTCAGCCCCATGCGCTGGGCGGAGTCTGCCGCGTCGATTGATTCGTCCAGCGTGCTGCCGGGAAAGGCCGCGGTAAAGGTGGAAAACTGCTGATAGCCCTGGGTGGACAGTCGGCTGGCAATCAGGGTGGAGTCAATGCCGCCGGACAGCAGCACGCCCAGCGGGCGGTCGGCCACGGTACGCATGGCTACGGCATGGTCCAGCTCCGGCAGCCAGTCGCCAGCCGTGGCTTGCGGTTGCCAGTAACGGCGTTTCTTCAATTGACGACTGGCAAGGTCGAACTCCAGGCAATAGCCGTTTTCCAGCCGCTGGATGTTTTCGAATACGGTGGCCGGTGCCGGGATGTAACGGTGCGCCAGATAGGCGTCGATGGCGGCTGGGCTGAACTGGCGGGCAGGCAGGGGCAGGAAGGGCAGCACCGAGCGCACCAGCGAGCCGAACGCCAGATTGCCATCCAGCAGCGCATACAGCAGCGGTTTTTCGCCCATGCGGTCGCGTGCCAGATGCACCTTGCCCTGGCGCAGGTCGAGAATGGCAAAGGCAAACATGCCGCGCAGGCGCGTCAGCAAGCCGTCAATGCCCCAGGCTTCGTAGGCCCGCAGAATGAATTCGGTATCGGAATGGGTGCGGAACACTACGCCAGCCTGTTCCAGCTCGCGTTTGCCGTCTTCCCAGTCGTACACCTCGCCGTTGTAGCAGATCCACAGCTGGCCATCGTCGTTGCGCATCGGCTGGTCGGCCTCGGGGCGCGGGTCGATGATGGACAGCCGCGCATGCAGCAAGGCGTTGTGGATGGCATCATCCGCCGCGACCTGGCCTTGCTGGTCCAGTCGCAACTGATGGGCAGCATCCGGGCCGCGGCGGGCCAGCTCCAGCAGCATGGCATCGGCGGTGGCCGCTGCCACCGGTTGTCGGGAGAAGAAACCTGCGATTCCGCACATAGTAAAGATGATCCTGATCCTGACCGCGGCACCGGGCTGGCGGTCAGTCGTCGCAAAAATGGAAAACCGGCTAGTTGCGCCGTGTTCAGCGCACCGCCGGTATCAAGCAGACAGCCTGCTGTCTGGCCTGTGGTTTACTGCTGCGTGTTATGCAAACGCAGCGCAGCCTCGGCCAGGCGTTTGCCTTGGGCCAGCGCCAGCTTGCGTTCGTCTTCGGACAGCGTCCGGTCGTTCTTGACCCCCGCCACATGGCTGACACCATAAGGGGTACCGCCGGTCTGGGTGGCTGCCAGCGCTGCTTCGGCATAGGGCAGGCCGACAATCAGCATGCCGTGGTGCAAGAGCGGCAGCATCATGCTCAGCAAGGTGGATTCCTGCCCGCCGTGCATGGACGAGGAGCTGGTAAACACGCAACCGGGCTTGCCGGCCAGCGCGCCCGCCAGCCATTCGCCACTGGTGCTGTCGATAAAGTACTTCATGGCCGCCGCCATATTGCCAAAGCGGGTGGGGCTGCCCAGCGCCAAGCCTATGCATTCGGCCAGATCGCTTTTTTCCACATAGGGTGCGCCCTGTGCCGGAATGGCCGGTTCACTGGCTTCGCACACGGTGGATACCTTGGGCACGGTACGCAGCCGTGCCTGGCAGCCGGGCACACTTTCGATGCCACGGGCAATCAGTCGGGCCAGTTCGGCAGTGGCACCATGCTGGCTGTAATAGAGAACAAGAATGTCTTGCACGGCAATGTCCAGTGATATGTCATCGTCAAAAGATGACCTCGATAACTGGCTGCATGATACCAGCTTCCAATCGTTAATTTGTATGAAGAAGGTGTGTGTAACATTACACCCTCAATCAGTGCGCCTGCATGGCCCTGGCCTTGGGCAGGGCCTGTCTTGTGGCTGTCACTTGCCAGCGGCGAAAGGCTGCATTACCTTGCCGCAGATGAAACTGCCGCATAAATACGCTACTCAGGCAGGCTTTGTCGGTTTTCTGGTCAGACGCATGGGCAGCCATCGTGTGATGCAGGTGGCTGGCAGCCTGACTTTCACCACACTGCTGGCGCTGGTGCCGCTGTTCACCATTGCGCTGACGGTGATATCCGCTTTCCCGGTGTTTTCCGATTACAGCACGCGTTTCAAGGTGATGCTGCTGTCCACCCTGGTGCCGGAATTCGCCGGCAAGGTGATATCCGTCTACATGCGCCAGTTTGCCGATAATGCGGAAAAACTGACCGCAGCCGGCATCGTGATGCTGGGTGTGACGGCCTTGATGCTGATGTCCACCATCGAGCGCACCTTCAATGCCATCTGGAGCGTGCGCCGTGGCCGCCCCTGGCTGCAGCAGAGCATGGTGTACTGGACGGTGCTGACGCTAGGCCCGCTGGTGCTGGGGGGCGGCCTGTTGTCCTGGCGCTGGCTGCTCAAGTTCACCCGCTTTGAAAAGACCATGCCGCTGTTGGCCAGTACGGTCGAGGCGGGCGGCACCATTTTGCTGACCGGCATTGTCTTGTCGCTGCTGTACCGCATTGTGCCCAACCGCTTTGTCCCGATCCGTCATGCCGTGCTGGGCGCGATGATTACCGCGGTGTTGCTGGAACTGACCAAGCTGCTGTTTGGCTACTACATCGGGCAGGTCGCCAATTACCAGCTGGTGTATGGCGCTTTTGCCAGCATTCCGATTTTCCTGCTGTGGGTGTACTGCTTGTGGATGGTGGTGCTGGCCGGTGCGGTATTCACCGCCTCCCTGTCTTACTGGGAGGGTGGGGCCTGGCGGCGCCGCTTTGAACCGCGCCGCCGTTTTCTGGATGCGGTGGAAGTATTGCTGATGCTGGATGCGGCCCAGGTGCAAGGCCGCAGCCTGACGCCGGTTCAGCTGCGCGAGCAGGTGAAGATCGGTTATGACGAACTGGGACTGGTGCTGGACAAGCTGGCACAGCATGGTTACGTGCAGAAAGGCCAGCGTGATGGCTGGGTGCTGATGCGCAAACTGGCCAGCGTGCACTTGTCCGACCTGTTCCAGCTGTTTGTCTACCGGGCCGACCTGGCCAATGACGATGATGTCGGCCAGGGCATTGAAGCCTTGCTGGGCAGTGTCACCGAACGGCTTCAGACCGTGACGCTGGAGGATTTTGCCCGCCGGCTGGGGCGGAAGTAGTCGGTATTCTGGTAGAAGGCCGGGTTTTCATTGTCCGGCCACCAGCCCGGTATGCCCAGCAGGGGCAGCGGCCACAGCTGGCGCGGGCTGGTCAGCCAGTTGTCATCGGCCAGCAGCGCAGCCAGCCTGGCATCCAGCCAGGCCCGTTGCGTGTGTTCATCCAGCTGGAAAAATCCGGTGTCGACATCCAGCAGCAAGGCTTTGCCGCACCAGCCGATATGCGGCTGCAAGCCTACTTCGAAAATGGCGTGTCCCAGCGTATGCACGCTGATGTGCCGTCCCCAGGCAGCACGCTCATCGACAAACAGCGTGTGCCACTGCATGTCATCCAGCGCCTGGCCCAGTTCCGGACGGGCACAGGCCACGATCACCCCGCATTCATCCAGCAAGGTGGCGGCATCACGCTGTGGCCCGCGTTTGACCTCGCCACGGCTGATGGCGCGCACATGGCGCGCGTTCAGTGCCTCCTTGCTGCGCGGCCATGCCAGCCAGGCCAGCGCATTGAACCAGTCATGCCAATTGTGGCTGCGGGTGGGCACCTCGCCGGTGCTGCCGATGTGCATTTCATAGTAGGCGTCTGCTTGCAAGTCACAGCAAAAACGCAGCTGAGCGGGGAGCTGGCAGCGCAGGCGGGCCTGTTGCAGCAGTTGGTCGTAGTCCTGTTGATCCGGCCAGTCCACCAGCGGCAGCAGGGTGGCAAAATCGGCAACCGGCTGGTACAGCGGGTGGCTGAGGTAGTGCTTGCTCCAGTCTTTCACGGCAGCGGCCATCGCGGGAAAACGCGTATTCTAGAGCCACAGTCGCCGGCTGGGATAGCCGCCTTGGCTGCTGCTGTCCCTCACCCCACCTTGAGCGCCAGGTCATGGCATACCCGGTTGCGTCCCTCGTGCTTGGCCTGGTACAGCAGTTTGTCCGCCCGTTTGAGCAAGTCGTCCACATGCAAGTCGGTTTCGCGCAATAGCGTCATGCCCAGGCTGACGGTGTAACGGATGTCCTGGCCATTGACCGTCACCTGGCTGTCGCTGACGGCCTGCCGCAGGCGTTCGGCCGCGGCCAGTGCCGCGCTGCTGTCGGTGTTGGGCAGGATGGCGGCAAACTCTTCACCTCCCAGCCGGCCGGTCAGGTCACTGGTGCGCAACACTTCGCGGCACAGGCGGGCAAAGTGGGTGATTACTTCATCCCCGGCGGCATGACCGTACTGGTCGTTGATGTTCTTGAAATGGTCCAGATCCATCATCAGCACCGCCATCGGCGTCTGGTAGCGCTGGCAGCGCTTGAGCTCGCGCCCGGCTTGTTGCAGGAAGTGGCGACGGTTATCCAGGTGGGTCAGTTCATCAATGGTGGCCAGCTGCACCAGCTTCTGTTCATGCAGGTCGCTTTGCAGGGCAATGGCGGTGATATGCGAGCTGCGGTACACCAGACGCATTTCCTCCGGGGTTGGCGTGCGTGGCTCGCTGTAATAAATGGCAAAAGTGCCCAGCAGCTCGCGCTGGCTGCTAAACAGCGGTGTGGACCAGCATGCACGCAGCTCGAAGCGGCGCGTCAGTTCCAGATAGGGCTGCCACAAGGGGCTGCTTTCCATATCCTCGACAATGATGGTGCGCTTCCAGTAGGCGGCGGTGCCGCAGGAGCCGACCTCCGGGCCGATGGCGATGCCCTCTATCCGGGAGGTGTAGCCCGCAGGCAGTCTGGGGCCGGATGCCACATGCAGGTGCTGGCCGTCTTCGGTCAGCAGCATCACCGAACAGCGTCCTCCCGCCAGCTGGGTCTCAATCATGGTGCAGATCTGCGCCAGCGTGTCTTCCAGCGGCTGATTGGAGGCAATCATCTCCATCACGGCGTTTTCTTCACTGAGCAGGCGCTGGGCCAGTCGACTGTCGGTGACTTCCCGGTCCACTGACAGGATGCTGGTGAGCTTGCCCTGGCTGTCGAATTCGGGAAACAGCCGGGTTTCGAAGATATGACGCCGGTTGAGCAGCAGCAATTCCATCTCGAAACAGCGTGGCTGCCCGGTGTCGATCAGCGTCTGGCATTCACTTTCAAACTGCTGGACGATATCGGCGGGCCAGCCTTTTTCCGCCACGGTCTTGCCGATGTGTTCATCGCGGATCAGCGGCGAATAACGGCTGACACTGCGGTTGATGAACTGGCAGCGCAGCGACAGATCGTAACGGGCAATGATGTCGCTGGAATTCTCCACCAGCGTGCGGAATTCCTGCTCCCGCCGGCGGATGGCCGCCTCGGCCAGTTTGCGCGGGGTGATCACCTGGCTGAGGGCCAGCACGCGATGCGTATCGTCCGCACAGTCCTTGCCCTGCAGGATTTGCTCCAGCCATTCCCAGTGCTGTTTTTCGTGGCGGATACGGTATTCCAGCTCCTGACTGGTCTGCCCGCTGTGGGCGATGGCTTGCAGGGCGTTTTCCAGCAGCGCTCTGTCATCCGGGTGCACGCGCTCCAGCCAGTCGCCCAGATCCAGCTGCATGTCGCTGGCGGGCAGGCCCAGCAGGGTGGACAAGGCTGCGGGTGAGCCTTGTACCAGGTTCTTGTCGAGGTCGAATTCGCACAGGCCGATGCGTGCCCCTTGCATGGCGGTCAGCATGGCCTGGGCTTGCGGTACGGCCAGCACCGCCTCGTCAAGCGCATGCAGCTGGATGATGCGCCAGCGTGCGGGCAGGAACTCCGCCGGCAGCACCAGTTGCTGAATGCCCAGCCGGGTATGGCCGCAGCGCTCATCGGTCCACACCAGGGGCTGGGCGCTAGCCAGCAAGGCAGTCTGTTGCTGCAAGCGTGCGTAAAGTGTTTCGGGCAAGCGCTGGTCGGGGCCGATGTCCAGCCACTTGGCACAGGCCTCACCAGCAGCCTGTACCCGGCCCTGTTCGTCCAGAATCAGCATGGCCTCGCCGGAATGCTGCACATTGAAACGCAGGGAATCCTCCTGCAGCTGGCGCAGGCGCCAGCGTTGCCAGAAACTGCCCAGCCATGCGGCCAACGCCAAACCCACGATGCATAGCAACGGCCATTCCCATGGGGTTTTGATGGCAGGTGCCGCCCATGCCGAACTACTGAACAGCAGCAGGGCGCTGCCAGACCGGATGACATGGCTACCGGTATTTGCGCTCAATTTATCCAAATGCCTACCCGCCGCTTTCTGATGCCGCCCCTGTTAACGTTTGTGCGGGGCTTTACTTCATCATGGCACCTGATTCGGAAATTGTGATGATGAAAATCAGACTGCATATGCCGTGGTCGTCGTTTTTGTGCAACAAATAAAGTATGCTGTGCCGATTGTTGCGGAGTGTTGCATGGATTATTTCCCGATTTTTCTCAAGCTGCAGGACGCCGCCTGCCTGGTGGTGGGCGGGGGCGATGTCGCCCTGCGCAAGGTGCGTCTGCTCAAGGCTGCCGGTGCACGCCTGACCGTACTTGCGCCGGAAGTGACGGCGGAACTGGCCCGGATGATTGAGCAAGGCGAGCTGGAGTGGCTGCCGGAGCGGTTTGAGGCATCCCGCGTTGCCGGCATGCGGCTGGTGGTTGCGGCCACCAATTTGCGGGAGGTCAACCAGCAAGTATCGGCCGCAGCGCAAGCACAGAATATTCCGGTCAACGTGGTGGATGATCCGGAACTCTCCACCTACATCACCCCTGCCATCATCGACCGCTCGCCGCTGGTGATTGCCGTGTCATCCGGCGGTGCCGTTCCGGTGCTGGCCCGTCTGGTACGGGCACGGCTGGAAAGTATCATTCCGGCCGGTTTCGGCCTGCTGGCGGCATTTTCGGCACGCTTTCGCGACCGGGTAAAGGCCCGCTTTGCCGACGTGGAGTCACGCCGCATTTTCTGGGAAAACGTACTGGAAGGGCCGATTGCCGAAGCGGTGATGAATGGCCGCGAGGCGGTGGCCAGCGCCGAAATGGAACAGCGCCTGGCCAGCGCGGAAGACCGTCCCAGTGGTGCCGTGTATCTGGTAGGTGCCGGACCGGGCAATCCCGACCTGCTTACCTTCCGTGCCCTGCGCCTGATGCAGCAGGCCGATGTGGTGCTGCATGACAACCTGGTTGCGCCGGAATTGCTGGAGCTGGTGCGGCGCGATGCCGAGCGCATTTACGTGGGCAAGGCTCGTGCCAATCACACCTTGCCGCAGGAAGACATCAATCAGCTGATGGTGCGTCTGGCCAGCGAAGGCCGCCGCGTATTGCGCTTGAAAGGCGGCGATCCGTTTACTTTTGGCCGTGGTGGTGAGGAAATCGAAACCCTGGCCGCCCACGGCATTCCGTTTGAAGTAGTGCCGGGCATTACCTCGGCAAATGGCGCAGCCAGCTATGCCGGTATACCCTTGACCCATCGTGATCATGCCCAGTCGGTGACTTTTGTCACCGGCCACAAGAAAGACGGCAGCATCGATCTGGACTGGCCAGCCCTTACCCGGCCGGACCAGACGGTGGTGGTGTACATGGGGCTGACCATGGCGGCTGATTTGTGTGCGGCCTTCATCGCCCACGGCAAACCGGCCGATACCCCGGCGGCGGTCATCGAATGGGCCACCACCACGCGTCAGCGCACGCTGACCGGAACGCTTCAGAGCCTGCCGGCACTGATTTCTTCCTATGGTGTTGCGTCGCCAGCGCTTATCATTGTGGGCAGCGTTGTCACGCTGGCAGATAAACTGGCCTGGTTCCGCCGTGTGGAAAACGGGCCTGCTACAATGGCGGATTCGCAGCAGAAATGAGCGCAGCCTGCCCCCGGGGCAGCTGTGTGCCGATCATCGTTACGGACAAGAAGACGCGGGCATGGTAGGTGTATTGGTCATATCGCATGGCAATCTGGGCGCTTGTCTACTGGACTGCGCCCGGCATGTATTAGGACGGGACCCGGACAATATCGCCACGCTGGCGGTAGAAAAAACCGAGGATCCGGATCAGAAACTGGTCGAGGCTTCTGCGCTGGTGGCACGCCTGGAACAAGGCGATGGCGTAGTGGTACTGACTGATATGTATGGTGGCACACCATCCAATATTGCCAGCCGGCTGATCGACCCGGGCAAGGTGGAAGCCGTTGCCGGGGTCAGTCTGCCCATGCTGGTACGTGCGCTCAGTTATAGCAGCCAGCCGCTGGAAATCGTGGTCAGCAAGGCCATTACCGGTGGGTTGGAGGGCGTGCTTTATATTCTTCCAGGGGACGGTAATGCTGCGCGTTGAAATACAAATTATCAATAAACTTGGCCTGCATGCGCGGGCTTCGAGTAAATTCACCCAGCTGGCCAGCCGCTTCAAGAGCGATGTGGGCATTGCCCGCAACGGCAGGCGTGTCAACGGCAAGAGCATCATGGGCGTGATGATGCTGGCCGCGGCCAAGGGGGCTACCGTGGTGCTGGACGTGGATGGTCCGGACGAGCAGGAAGCGCTGGATGCGCTGGTGGCACTGATCAACAATCGTTTTGACGAGGCTGAATGAATCAGCCCGCTTGAGGAGGGGATGGGACGATGAATATCACCCTGCACGGTGTAGCCATTGGTGGCGGCATCGCCATTGGCCGGGCCCATCTCATCTCGCGCAGCATGGACGATGTGGCGCATTACGGCCTGGAAGAGAAGGACATTCCGGCCGAAATGGCGCGCTTCGACGAAGCCGTCCGCGCCACGCGCAAGGAACTGGAGATGCTGTGGGGCAGCATCCCGGAAAATGCCCCGGCCGAGCTGGGTGCCTTCCTGTCCTTGCACATCATGTTGCTGGGTGATGTCACCATTTCGCGCGAACCACGCGAAATCATCGAAAAGCAGCACTGCAATGCCGAATGGGCGCTGAAACTGCAATGCGACCTGCTGGTGGAGCAGTTTGACGCCATCGAGGAAGACTACCTGCGCGAACGCAAGAACGACGTGCTGCAGGTGGTGGAACGCATTTTCAAGAATCTGGACGGCCACACGCCGCAACTGCCGGCACCGGGCGACCTGCTGGACGACACCATCCTGGTGGCCCACGACCTGTCACCTGCCGACATGGTGTATTTCAAGGATTCCAGCTTTGCCGCCTTTGTCACCGATGTGGGCGGCGCGACTTCACACACCGCCATTCTGGGGCGCAGCCTCGACCTGCCTTCCGTCATCGCCCTGCATCACGCGCGTGAGCTGATCCGCGAGGAAGAACAGATCATCGTCGATGGTCAGCAAGGCGTGCTGATCATCAACCCGGACGAACTGGTGCTGAGCGAGTACCGCCGGCGTCAGCGTGCCTGGCGCGACGCCAAGCGCAAGCTGTCCTCCATCCGCAAATCCGATGCCAAAACCAAAGATGGCACGGTGATCGAACTGCTGGCCAATATCGAGCTGCCGCAGGATGTGGACGTGGTGAAAGGCTCCGGCGCAGCCGGGGTGGGGCTGTTCCGCAGCGAGTTCCTGTTTCTGGGGCGCGACACCCTGCCAACCGAGGACGAACAGTTCGAGGCCTACCGCAAGGTGGCTGAAGACATGAAAGGCCTGCCGGTCACCATCCGCACCATGGACCTGGGAGCCGACAAGAACCCCAAGTGGCTGAACCATGATGTGGCGGACAACCCGGCGCTGGGCCTCACCGGCATTCGCCTGTGCCTGGCCGAGCCATTGATGTTCCGTGCCCAGCTGCGTGCGCTGTTGCGCGCCTCGCACTATGGCAAGGTGAAGATCCTGTTCCCCATGCTCAATTCACTGGGCGAACTCAAGCAGTCCATTGCCCAGCTGGATTACGCCAAGCAGGAATTGCACGAAGAAGGCCTGCCATTCGATGAAAAGGTGGAAGTCGGCGCGATGATTGAAATTCCGTCCGCCGCACTGGTGGTGGGGAGTTTCATCAAGTACGTCGATTTCCTGTCCATCGGCACCAACGACCTGATCCAGTACACCCTGGCCATCGACCGTAACGATGATTCGGTCAGCCACCTGTACGACCCGGTGCATCCGGCGGTGCTCAAGCTCATCCTGCATACCATCCGCACCGGCATCAAGGGTGGGGTACCGGTATCGGTGTGCGGCGAGATGGCGGGCGACCCGCGCCTGACCCGCCTGCTGCTGGGCATGGGCTTGCGCAAGTTCTCCATGCATCCGGCCAGCCTGCTGTCGGTCAAGCGCATGGTGCTCAACACCCATCTGGACGATATCGCACCCATTGCAGGGCGCATGCTTCGATCCGAAGACCCTGATAAAATCGCCGATCTTTTGCAACTGCTGAATGCCGAGCCGGATGCCTGATCCGGCTTTTTTCACCCTATCTATGCTGAACGACTCCATCGATCTGAACCAGGTGCGCCGCGTCTTGGTCATCAAACTGCGCCACCATGGGGATGTGCTGCTCACCTCTCCGGTATTCAGCGTCCTCAAACAGCAGGCTCCGCAGCTGGAAATCGATGCGCTGGTGTATCGGGATACGCAGGAAATGCTCAGCCTGCATCCGGCCATCAGCCAGTTGCACACCATAGACCGCAACTGGAAAAAGCTGGGCCTCATCGGTCAGTGCAAGGCCGAGCTGGGGCTGATCAACCGGCTGCGTCAGCGCCAGTACGACCTGGTCATCACCCTGACCGAACACAAGCGCGGCGCCTGGCTGGTCCGCCTGCTGTCGCCACGCTGGTCGGTGGGGCCGGATGGCCCGTATGGCAAGATGTTCCGCAAAAGCTTTACCCACCGTTATTTGCAGGTGCCGGGCAACCGCCGCCATACCATTGAAATCCATCTGGATGCGCTGCGGCGTATCGGGGTGTATCCGGCAGAACAACAGCGTCAGCTGACCCTGGTGGCGGGGCATAATGCCGAGGCTACGCTGGCTGCCAAGCTGGAACAGCAAGGCTTGCAAGCTGGGCAGTACATTCTGGTGCACCCCACCTCGCGCTGGTTGTTCAAAAGCTGGACGGTGGAAAACATGGCCGCGCTGATCAACACCCTGCAGCAGCGTGGCCAGCGCGTACTGCTGACGGCCGCGCCCAGCCCGGATGAAATGGCCATGCTGGCCGATATCCAGTCGCGGCTGACGCAGCCGGTTGCCAGCCTGGCCGGCCAGCTGACCCTGAAAGAGCTCGCAGCAGCCATCGACAATGCCCGCCTGTACATCGGCGTGGATTCGGTGCCCATGCATATTGCGTCGGCCATGAAAACGCCCTGTGTGGCGCTGTTTGGTCCATCCGGTGACATCGAATGGGGGCCGTGGCAGGTGCCGCACCGTGTTGTTGCAGCCCGTGTGCCCTGTCGTCCCTGCGGTAACGCCGGTTGCGGCGGCGGCTGGAACAGCGAATGCCTGAACATGATCAGCCTGCAGCAAGTGCTGGATGCGGTGGATGCCGTACTGGGAGAAACCGCATGAGCCGTCTGGCCATTGTGCGGCAGAAATACAATCCGGCCGGTGGGGCAGAACGGATTGTCAGCGCCATTCTGGGTCAGCTCAAACAGCAGGATGAACTGCAGCCGGTGCTGATCAACCGTAACTGGGAACAACTGGATGGCGTGGCCGTGTGTCGCGTCAATCCCTTCTATCTGGGTAGCATCTGGCGTGACTGGGGTTTTGCCCGCGCCGCGCGCCGGGCCTGGTTGCAGGTGGGGGCCGATCTGGTGCAGTCGCACGAACGCATTCCGGGTTGTCATATCTTCCGTGCCGGCGATGGCGTGCATGCAGCCTGGCTGGCGGCCAGAGCGGAAGGCAAGGGCTGGTGGCACAAGCTGTCGGTCTGGTGTAATCCCTATCATCATTTCATGCTGAGCATGGAAAAAACCATGTTCAAGCACCCGGCTTTGCAGGTGGTGATTTGCAATTCGGAGATGGTAAAACAGGACGTATTGCAGCGTTTTCCGCTCCGGCCAGAGCAGTGTGTGGTGATTCATAACGGCGTGGATGCACAGCGGTTCAACCCTGCTGCTGCCCGCCAACAGCGCAGCACACTGCGTGCGCAATACGGTATTCCCCCAGCAGCACCAGTGCTGGTGTATGTGGGTTCAGGTTTTGAGCGCAAGGGCGTGGCGCAGGCGCTGCATGCCATCCAGCCTCATCCGGATGTATGGCTGGTGGTGGTGGGGGGCGACAAGAAACTGGCCGCTTACCGGGAACTCGCCAGCCAGTTGGGTATTGCCGGACGGGTGGTGTTTACCGGCCCGCAAAAGGATGTGCTCAGCCATTACGGCATGGCCGATGGTTTTATTCTGCCCACCATGTACGAACCGTTCGGCTCGGTGGTGGGGGAAGCCATGGCCTGCGGGCTGCCGGTACTCACCAGTACCCGCTGTGGTGGTGCCGAGTGGGTGAGCCCGGCCACCGGCTGGCTGGCCGCCCCGCACGATACGGCAGCCTGGCAACGCAATGTGGCTGCCTGGCTGGCAGCACAGGACAGTTGGCCGACCATGGCAGCCCAGGCCCGCCAGCGGGTAGAGGGCCAAACCGAGCAACACATGGTGGCGCAAATGCTGGCCTTGTACCGCAGCCTGCTGTCAGACCAGCACGGCCATGCATCCCAAGCAGTGAGGCTGGCATGATGAAGGCGAGTCGATTTCCCGGCCGGGCGCTGATTTTCCTGTCCCTGTTATTACGTCTGCCCTGGCAATGGTTGCGGCGCAAGCCCCGGCCTGAACAAGTACAGCGTGTACTGATCCTGCACCAGTTCCTGCTGGGCGATGCGCTGATGGCCACCAGCCTGCTGGCCAAGGCCAGACAGTGTTATCCACAGGCCGACATCGTGATGGCCTGCCCACCCGGTCAGGCAGCGCTTTATGCTGGTCAACCTTATGGTGTGCGGGCTTTTGGCTGGCATATCCGCAACTTTGCCTCGGTGTGCCAGTTGTTTGCCATGCCGCGTTTTGACCTGGTGCTGCTGATGGGCGAAAACCGGCTGAGTTATCTGGCACGGGCCATCGGGGCGCGCTGGATTGTCGGCTTTGCTGCTGAACAACCAGCACACAAGAACTGGCTGCTGGATGAGGCTGTGCCCTATGCCAGCCAGCCGGAATCCTGGACCGAGACCGCCGCCAGACTGGTGGAAGGGCCGGAACCTGCTCCTTATCAGTTGGCCGACTGGCCGATGCCGCCGCAGAGCCTGCCAGTCTTGCCGGACAACTATATCGTCCTGCATGTGGGAGCCAGCTCGGCCACCCGCTTCTGGCCTGCTGAACACTGGCGGGCACTGGCGGATGCCATTCGTGCCGCCCGGCTGTCTGTGGTGTGGTCTTGCGGGCCGGGCGAGGATGCTCTGCTGCGCCAAATCGACCCGCCTGCCAGTGATGTACGCATGGCTGGCTGCCTGAGCCTGCTGCAACTGCGTCAGCTGTTGGCCGGCGCGCGCGCCTGTGTTTGCCCTGATACCGGTGTGGCGCATCTGGCCAAGGTAGCCGGTACGCCATTGCTGATGTTGTTTGGCCCCGGCAGCGAGGTGTTGTTTGGTGCCAGCCGTTTCTTTGCGCACCATCACTGCCTGGGGGTAGGGCCTGCCATCTTCCCCTGTCGTAACCAGCGCAGTGTGCACCATCGCGATGTGGACTGGGCTTTGCGCTGTTTCCGCCGTTTTGGCAACGGTGCCAATGAATGTCGTCGTGCCCTGTGCATGGAAGCCATCAGCAGCGCCGAGGCATGGCAAACCCTGCAACAGCTGCTGCGTATCAGCCAGCCAGCCGGCGCTGCCGAAGGAAATCATCATGACTGACTGGGTGTTGTTCACCGAGTCATCCGACAATGTGGGTGGCCAGGAGCTACAACTGATGCAGCAAATGCGTCAGATGCAGTCGCACGGCCTGCGCACCATGCTGGCCTGCCGTCCCGGTAGCCGGGTGGAGCAGGTGGCCTTGCAACAAGGGCTGTCGGTGCTGCCGGTGCGCTTCCGTAACAGCCTGCACCTGCCCTCCATTGCCATTTTACGGTGCTGGATCAGCCGGCATCAGCCGCGCCTGGCCATTTGCCACAGCGGGCATGACAGCAATAATCTGGCCATTGCCGCGCGCCTGGTATGGCGCCGGCCGTTCCTGCTGCGCTCGCGTACCTATCAGCCGGGCAAGCCTTCGGCATGGTCGTATAACCAGCTGGTGGATGCCACCATGGTGCCCAGTCATTACCTGCGTGATGCCTTGCTGCAGAATCCGGCCATCCGGCCCGAACGCATCCACGTGGTGTATCCGGGGATAGACTTCGCCGGGCTGGATGCCGCCGTTGATCAGGCGGTGCCGCCTCATATCGCCAGCTGGCTGGCGGCAGATGACAGCCCGGTGCTGCTGCATGCCGCCATGCTGCGCGGTGAAAAGGGGCATCTGACCATCCTGCAAGCAATGAATATCCTGCGTGACAGCCATCCGCACTGGCGCTATCTGGTGGCGGGCGATGGGGTGGCAAGGGCGGATATCGAGGCTGAAATCCAGCGGCTGGGTTTGCAGTCGCGTGTGCTGCTGGCGGGTGTGGTATCCCCGGTGGCACCGCTGTATCGGCGTGCCGACCTGTTGCTGATGCCATCCACCTACGAGCCGTTGGGCATGTCGCAAATCGAAGCACTGGCCTTGCACTGCCCGGTGCTGGCCAGCCTTACCGGCGGTATTCCCGAAACGGTAAAACAAGGCCAGACCGGCACCCTGGTGGAGGCTGGCAATGCCCAGGCCTGGGCGGACGCGATTGCCAGCGCGCTGGATGCGATGCCGCAGCAGCGTGCCATGGCGGCGGCCGGAGCGCTTGATGTCCGGCAACGCTTTGCGCCGGACAGCAATCTGCAGCAGATCATGGCCTTGAGCGGGCTTTCCGGCCTGCTGGCCGCATCACATTGAACTGATTGGACTATCAACTTGAAACATAGCTGGCCCATCTACCGACGACTGCTGGGTTACCTGGCCCAGTACTGGAAAGTATTCGCCCTGTCATTGGTCTCCATGACCATTGCCGCGCTGACCGAACCGGCGTTTGCCCGGCTGATGAAACCGCTGATTGATGGCGGCTTTGTCAACAAGGACCCAAAGGCCATTGTCTGGGTGCCGATGGCCATTGTCGGGGTATTCCTGGTACGCGGTATCACCAGTTTCATCAACGAATACACCTCCAGCTGGCTGGCCGGGCATCTGGTACAAACCCTGCGCCAGCAAATGTTTGCCAAGATGTTGCGCCTGCCGGTGCCGTATTACGCCGACAATCAGTCCGGTCGTCTGGTGTCGCGCATCTCCTTTGATGTCAATCAGGTGACCGAAGCAGGTTTCAATGTCATCACCGTCACGGTCAAGGACGGTGTGACTGCTGTCAGCCTGCTGGCCTGGCTGCTGTATATCGACTGGCAACTGACCATTATCTGCCTGGTGGTGATGCCGGTGGTCACCGTCTGTATGCGCATGGTGGCCAAGCGTCTGCGTGGTCTGGCGCTGGAGAATCAGCAACACATGGCTGACCTGACCCAGATTCTGGGCGAAGGGGTGGATTGTCAGAAAGTCATCAAGGTTTATGGCGGCGAAGAATATGAAGAAAGCCGCTTCAATGCTGCAGCCCAGGCCATCCGCCGCAACGGGGTGAAGCAGAGCGCTGCCAGTTCGGCCAATACCGGGGTGACCCAGCTGATGATTGCCTGTGCGCTGGCCGCCATCCTGTATTTTGCCGCCTTGCGTGCCCAGCATGGATCGTTCACCGCCGGTGACTTCATGTCCTTCCTCACTGCCATGATGTTGCTGTTCGCACCGGTGAAGCGGATTACCGGCATTTCCCAGGCCATGCAGCGCGGCCTTGCGGCTGCAGAAAGCGTATTCAATTTCCTGGACGAGGCGGGCGAGCCGGATCACGGTACACGCCGTCTGCCACAAACCCAGGGCCGACTGCGCTTTGACAATGTGTCTTTCCGTTATCCGAATGCCGAACGCGATGTGTTGCAGCAGGTCAGCCTGGAGGTGAATTCGGGTGAAACCGTGGCGCTGGTGGGTTCTTCCGGCAGCGGCAAAACCACGCTGGTCAGCCTGATTCCGCGTTTTTACCAGCCCTTGTCCGGGCAGATCACGCTGGACGGTATTGCGCTGGATGACATCGTGCTGGCTGATCTGCGCCAGCATATCGCCATGGTGAGTCAGGATGTGGTGCTGTTCAACGACACTGTGGCTGCCAATATCGCCTATGGCGCACGTGATAACATTACCCGCGAGCAGATCATCGAAGCGGCACGTGCGGCAAATGCGCTGGAGTTCATTGAGGCGATGCCGGAAGGGCTGGATACCCAGATTGGCGAGAACGGTGTGCGTCTGTCAGGTGGCCAGCGTCAACGTCTGGCCATTGCCCGTGCACTGCTGAAAAACGCCCCGCTGCTGATTCTGGACGAAGCAACCTCTGCACTGGATACCCAATCCGAACGACTGGTACAGGCTGCGCTGGAAAACCTGATGAAGAACCGTACCACCATCGTGATTGCCCACCGGCTGTCCACCATCGAGAACGCCGACCGTATCATCGTGATGCATCAGGGCAAGGTGGCGGAGCAGGGCAGTCATCAGCAGTTGATGCAGCAGGATGGTATCTACGCACGTCTGCACAGCTTGCAGTTCCGCGAACCGGAAGCTGACGCCAGCTGAGTTTTCCATCGTGATGGTACAAAACAAGACAGGCGGCCCTCGGGCAGCCTGTCTTGTTTCGGAATGGCATCAAGCCTTGGCGGCGAACAGTGGATCCTGTGGAGCCAGCAGCCGACCATTCTCCTGGATGGTGCGCCATACCGGCTGATCCTTCACCTGGGCCTGTACATCTCGCGCCAGACGGCAGTAGGCTTTGCAGTTACCTGCCGAGGAATAGGCACGCAGCAGCGTCACCTTGATGGAAAGATTCTGTGGCTCATCTTTCATCGCCTCTTTCAGTACCCGCACTGCATCGCTGCTGCGGCCATAAGCCAGAAACACCTCGGCCTCACCGACAGGGTCGATACCCCGCGCACGCGGTTTCTTGTAAGTTGCCTTGCGCCAGACACGGCGGGCAAGACCATAAGTACACATCAGGCCAAAACTGGCGACCAAGGCTGTTATTGCATCCACCGCGGCTTCCCTCCGAGATTCTCTCTCTGCTTGAATTATGCAGTCGATTATTCGGGGAGGCGTGCAGGGCCGCAATCCGTAAAAATCCTTAATGGGGTCAAGGTTTCCGTGGCAACAGCCTCAAGCGCCATGCCGTCCAAGGGCCGGATTGATGTGCGAGGACTGGAACAGCTGCTCCAGCAGCGCGGCCGGCAGCCCGGCTTGAATCACGGCTTGTCCCAGTTGCTTGAGCAGGACAAAGCGGATGACGCCGCTTTCCACTTTCTTGTCGTGGCCCATGTGGCCCATCCATTCCTCAAGGCCGAAGTCGGGGCTTTGCACCGGCAATCCGGCAGCGGCAATCAGTGTCACCACCCGCTGGACATCTTGCGCACTCAGCCAGCCAAGTTCCTGTGACGCGGCAGCAGCCAGCACCATGCCAGCGCCAACCGCCTCGCCATGCAGCCATGCACCATAACCAAGGCCGGCTTCGATGGCGTGGCCAAAGGTATGACCAAGATTGAGCAAGGCCCGTACGCCCTGTTCTTTTTCATCCTGGCCGACAATTTCAGCTTTCATTTCGCACGAGCGGCGCACGGCATATTGCAGCGCTGCCGGGTCGCGCGCGCGCAGTTTGTCCATATTGGCTTCCAGCCAGGCGAGGAAGTCGGCATCGCCCAGCAAGCCATACTTGATGACTTCAGCAATACCGGCCGACAGTTCCCGCTCGGGCAGGGTGGCCAGCAGATCCATGTCGGCCAGCACCATACGGGGTTGGTAGAAAGCACCAATCATGTTCTTGCCCAGCGGGTGGTTGATGGCGGTCTTGCCGCCCACCGAGGAGTCAACCTGCGCCAGCAAGGTGGTGGGAATCTGGATGAAGGGCGCACCGCGCTGGTAGCAGGCGGCGGCAAAGCCGGTCATGTCGCCCACCACACCGCCACCGAGGGCAATCAGCGTGGTTTTGCGTTCGGCATTGTGGCTGAGCAGGGCGTCGAAGATCAGGTTCAGCGTCTGCCAGTTCTTGTTGGCCTCACCGTCCGGCAACACCACCGGAATGCAATGCACGCCGTGGTTTTCCAATTGTCGGGTCAGGCGCTCCAGATAGAGCGGGGCAACAACGTCGTTGGTGACGATGGCAACCTGGGGAATGGGCAGGTGCGGCAGGATCAGTTCAACCTGATCAAGCAGTCCGTGGCCAATGTGAATGGGGTAGCGGGTATCCGGCAGGGTCAGGTCTAGCGTAATCATGCGTCAGGTCTTGGCTGGAATGTTATGCAGCTGATCGAGCAGGCGGCTGACCAGCAGGTTGACGTTCTGTTGCGAGGTATCAACCACGATGTCGGCGACTTCGCGGTACAAGGGGTCGCGCTGCTCCAGCAGGCTTTGCAGTTTCGCGCGCGGGTCGGCGGTTTGCAGCAGCGGACGGTTCTTGTCGTGCATGGTGCGCGCCAGCAGGTCATCAATCGAGGCGCGCAGGTAGATCACCACGCCGTGTCTTGATAGCTCGGCCCGGTTTTCCGGACGCAGTACGGCGCCCCCACCGGTGGCCAGCACGATATTGTTCATTTTTGCCAGATCGGCAATCACGCTGCTTTCACGGTCGCGAAAGCGCAGTTCGCCTTCTATCTCGAAAATGGTGGCGACGCGAACGCCAGTGCGCGCCTCGATTTCATGATCCGAGTCGTAGAAGGTCTTGCCGGTCTTGCGTGCCAGTGCCCTGCCAACGGTGGTCTTGCCGGCACCCATCAGCCCGACAAGAAAAAAATTGCCTGCCATGTTCTCCATGGCAGGCATTGTAGCTGATGCTGGCTGGGTCTGTCTGCGCGGGCAGAGGACAAAATGCGCGCAGATGCCCTGTGTTCAGCGATTTTGCAGGTTCAGGTCTTCAACCACCTTAGGCGTGATGAATACCAGCAGCTCGGTGCGGTTGTTCTTGTCCACCTTGCTGCGGAACAGCGCGCCCAGGAAGGGGATATCACCCAGCAGCGGTACCTTGTTGATCGTGGTATCCAGTGTTTGTTGGTAAATACCGCCAATCACCACGGTGCCGCCATTTTCCACCATCACCTGGGTTTTCACCACCTTGGTGTCGATGGCCGGGGTGCTGTTGACAAACAAGGTGCTGCTGACGCTGTCCTTGTTGATCTGGATTTCCATGAGCACACGGTTGTCCGGCGTGATTTGCGGGGTCACTTTCAGGCTGAGGTTGGCCTTTTTGAACGACACAGATGTTGCACCACTGGAGCTGGCTTCCTGATACGGAATTTCCGTACCCTGTTCGATGCTGGCCTCTACCCGGTCGGCAGTCATGATGCGTGGGCTGGCCAGAATCTTGCCCTTGTCGGCGGTTTCCATGGCGTCCAGCTCCAGGCCGATGGCAGCGCGCGAACCAGCACCAAACACGGCACCGATGGAGTTATAGGTACCGGACAGGCCCAGGTTCACCCCGGAGGTCAGCGGGATGGTGCCAGTAGTCGTTCCGCGGGCGATATTGAAGCTGGTGGTGGCATCAGCCAGCGAACCACCAATGCTGGTACCGCCACTGGCGCGTGCCACATTGAGTTTCACCCCCAGGCTCTTGCTCCAGTTGTCGGTGGCTTCGACGATGCGCGCTTCAATCAGCACCTGCTTGACCGGAATGTCGGTCTTGGTCACCAGATCGCGGATCTTGTCGATCACGGTCTGGGTATCGTTGATGATCAGGGTATTGGTTTTCGGGTCGATCATGAAGCTGCCTCGGGCCGACAGCAGGCCGTTGCCGCCGCTGTTGCCCGTTGCACTGGAGCCGGACGTGGTGGTGCTGCCATCCAGAATCTTCTTGAAGTCTTCGGCTGAGCGGTAGCGCAGGACGAAGGTTTCCGAGCGGATGGGCTCCAGTGCGGTCAGTTGCTGCTTGCCTTCCAGAATCTGCTTGTCGCGGTTGAGCAGCTCTTCACGCGGGGCAATATTGATGATGTTGCCATTGCGGCGCTGATCCAGGCCCTTGGTTTGCAGGATCAGGTCCAGCGCCTGATCCCACGGCACGTCTTTCAGGCGCAAGGTGATATTGCCGGTGACCGAGTCGCTGGTAACGATGTTTAGCCCGGTGAATTCGGCAATCACCTGCAGTACGGTGCGTACTTCAATGTTCTGGAAGTTGAGCGACAGCTTGTCGCCCTTGTATTGCGGCTTGCTGTTCAGCTCGTTCTTGCTGGCACTTTCCACCACGGCCTTGCGTACTTCCACCACCAGTTTGCGCTCGGTCTGGTAGGAAGAGAATTCCCAGTCACCCTGCGGTTGAATCACGACACGGCTGTTGCGACCCTGATTGCTGGCAATCACCTTGTCCACCGGTGTGGCAAAGTCGCTGACATCCATGCGCTTTTCCAGCGAACGCGGCAGATTGGCGCCCATCACATCCAGCACCAGGTTCTTGCCCTCACGGCGGATATCCACCGGTGTACTCTCGGTTGGCAGGTTGATTTCCACCCGGCCTTCGCCGCCACGGCCACGCCGGAAGTCCAGACCCAGCGGGGTGGTGGCCACGGCAGCCTGGGCACTGGCTTGGGCGGCGGCCGAAGCGGTACTGGCCGGCTGTTCTTGCGAAGTGGCCGACTGCTGCGGGGAAGACATGGTGTTGTTGATGCGGATCAGCAGTTTGTTGCCGGAGATGCTGGTGCTGTAGGACACATTGTGTGCCAGGTTCAGCACCAGGCGGGAGCGGCCATTGGCCTCAACCGCGACAGCGGACTTGACGATGGGATTGCCCAGCTCAACCGTGTTCTTCGGCAGCTTCACCTGTGTATCGGCAAAGTCGAAGGCAACGCGTGCCGGGTTGGCAATGGCGAAGCTGTTGGGCTTGCTGGCCGGCCCGTCAAAGGTGATCTGCAGCAACTGGGCATCGCCATCGGTCTGGGCGATGTCGATCGCGGTGATGGATGCAGCATGGGCAATGGAAAATGCAATGGACAGACCCAGCCCCGACAACAGTTTGATTGAATGGTTTTTCATTATTTCTGCCCTTGTTCATCCAGGTACATGCTGGTTTCGCGTTGTACCCATTCTCCGTTCAGATCTTCCACGGTCTCGGAAAGTACTAGTTCGGTATCGCTGATACGTTTGATCTGGCCGAAATTGGGGCCAATGAAATTACCCGGTTGCACGCGGTAGATACTGCCTTCCGGCGTACGGATCAAGGCATAGGTAATATTGTTGCGCTTGAGCAAGCCGGTCATTTTCAGCTTGTCCAGATCATAGTTTTCCAGCAGTTCGCGCGGGCGCTTGAAGTCGGGCGCATTGGCCGAGTTCTGTCGTTTTGCCATTTGCAGCTTGACCGGGTTGAACGGATCGGGCAGGTCAAACGCATTGTAGGCAAACGGCTGGTAGCTCTGTGCCTGGGGCAGGGGGTCGATCTGACCGCGCAAACCCTGGCTGGCCTGCAACATCCAGGCATGCAGGTCGTCGGTATTGCTGCCACTGCAGGCTGTCAGCAGCAGCGGGCACAGCAAGATGGCGTAAGTTTTTTTCAGCATGAAGTCACACTCACTTCTTCGGCGGCTGTGCCGCTGCGATGCGCTCTTCCGGCTCCAGCGACCGGTAGGTCTTGGCCGTGGCTTCCATGGTCATGCGTGCAGCATCCTTGCCCTGGCCCGGAGTCAGCTTGATGTCGCCGATGGTGACAATGCGCGAGAGCTGTGCCACATCGCTGACAAAGGCAGCCAGGTCGTTGTAGCTGCCGGTCAGGCGGATGGCGATCGGCACTTCCGCCATTTCGGCAGTCTTCACCTCGCCGCTGGGGCGGAACAGGTCAAACTGCAGTCCGCGACCGATGCCGGCCTGGTTGATTTCGGTCAGCAGCGCATCCATTTCTGCCTTGGTGGGCAGCTGTTTGAGCAGGGCACCGAAGGACAGCTGGATTTCTTTCAATTGCTGTTGCAGCGCTTCCAGGTTGATGGCCTGGCGCTTTTTGTCGACGAAGGTTTGCTTGAGCTGTTCTTCCTGTTGCTGGGCATTGTGCAGCTTGTCCAGCTGGTCGCTCAGCACGAAGAAATACCCCAGTCCCAAAAAGGCCACGGCGATGAAGATTGCCACGAATACCTGGGCCGGGAAGGGCCAGTTGGGCATGTCCTTGGGGTCAAGGTTGCGGAACTCGTCTAGGGTCATGGCTTGGCTCCCTGCGGTGCGACCTGGCCTTGCGGTGCGCTGGCAGCCGGGGCTGTCTGTTTGAAGGTGCTGGTCAGGCTGAACTCGCTCACGCGCTGGTTGCTGGCGGTGGAGGCTTTCACTTCCACCAGCTGCGGTTCGGTGAACACCGTGGACTGTGCCAGGGTACGCATGTAATTGGACACGCGGGCCCCGGACAGGCCATAGCCGCTGAAGCTGAAGTTGTTGCCGCTCTGGCTGAAGCTCTTCAGATAGATGCCATCCGGCGTCTGGCGAACCAGCTGGTCGAAAATGTGTACGGCATCATTACGACCCTGTTGCAGGCGTTCCACCAGCTGTTTGCGGGCCAGCAGGTCGTCACGCTGCTTCTTGAGTGCGCCGATGTCCTTGATTTGCTGATCCAGCTTGGCAATTTCGCCTTGCAGGAACTGGTTGCGCTCTTCCTGGTGCGATTCACGGGTGTCCAGAACGAAATAGCTCAGTCCGACAATCAGCAGGGCTGCACCGAAGGCACTGCCCAGCAACAGCTGGAAGCGCAGGCGGTGTGCGGCTTTTTTCTGCTCGCGGTGCGGCAGGAGGTTGATGCGGATCATCAGTCAAACCTCCGCATGGCAAGTCCACATGCAATGAGCAGTGCAGGCGCATCCAGCAGCAATTCCTTCAGCCGGATTGAACTGGACTGCACCATGGAGGTGAAGGGGTTGGCAATCATGGTACTGATCTGGGTGCGGGATGCCACTGCGTCGTCCAGTCCGGACAGCATGCTGCAGCCGCCGCCCAGGAGGATGTAGTCCACGCGCAGGTATTGCGACACGCTGACCGTGGTGTAGAAAAACTGCAGTGCGCGCTGGATTTCTTGTGCCAGCGCGTCGACAAAGGGATGCAGCAGTTCCGACTCATAACCGTCCGGCATCGCCATGCTGCGTTTGCCGTTTTCCGCTTCGTCAAAGCTGATGCCGTAGCGGCGCTGGATGTCGCGCGTCAGTTGCAGGCCGCCAAACATCTGTTCGCGGTAGTAGATTTGCTGGCCGTTACGGATGACATTGCAGTGGATCTTGCTGGCACCGATATCAAACAGGGCAAAAGTCTGGTTCATGCCATGATCGGGCAGTTGCTGCTGGATCTGCTCGAAGGCCGTCATCATGGCGAAGGATTCCACATCCACCAGATGGGCGCGCAGGCCAGCCATTTCCACTACAGCCACCCGTTCTTCCACTTTTTCCTTGCGCGCGGCACACAGCAGGACTTCCAGATCATCCAGACTGCTACTGGATGGGCCCAGCACCTGGTAATCCAGATTCACTTCATCGAGCGGAAAGGGGATGATCTGGTCGGCTTCGGACTCGATCATGCCTTCCATGTCCTCGGATTGGCTGACCGGTACCAGAAGCTTTTTGTAGATGGCCATCGAAGTGGGAATGGCGATGGCGACATTCCGGATAGGGCTGCCAAGTCGCTTCCATGCTTTGCGCAAGGTCTCGGCAATCCCTTCGATATCCACCAGATTGCCTTCGGAAACGGCTTCCTTGGGCAGGTTTTCAATTACATATCGCTCGATCTGGAAGTTTTTGCCCGATCTGGACAGCTCTACCAGCTTGACCGAGGTAGTGCTGATATCAAGACCCAGCAGAGGAACATTCTTGGATTTCCCCAATCCAAGCTGATCCAGCCAGTCCGTACTGAACCGAAATTTGTCGGATAGCATCAGTTAAGGCCCCGAAATGGTCTAGTGCGACAGTTTTTGCACTGTCGCTGTCAATGTTTGTCTTGCTAGTTCTCACAAGACGTTATAATCCGCTTTCTTCCGAAAGCCTATTTGTAATTATGTTCAAACGACTTCTTGCGATTCTGGCCGGTTTGGTCATTGGTGGGGCCGTGCTGGCAGCCGGTGCGGCAGCCATTGCCATCATCATAACCTACCCGCGTTTGCCAAGTCTTGATGTGCTGACGGATTACCGTCCAAAAATTCCACTGCGCGTCTACTCGGCAGATGGCCAGTTGCTGGGAGAGTTCGGTGAAGAGCGCCGTTCGTTCGCCCGCATCCATGAAGTCCCGCAACTGATGAAACAAGCACTGCTGGCTGCCGAGGATGAAAGATTCTATCAGCATAGCGGCATCGACTACATGGGTGTCATGCGTGCTGCCGTCGGTAATCTGGTGTCCGGTCATGCCCGTTCCGGTGCCAGTACCATCACCATGCAGGTGGCCAAGAATTTCTTTCTTTCCAGTGAAAAGACTTTCACACGTAAGTTTAATGAAGCTTTGCTTGCTTTCAAAATCGAACATACGCTTTCCAAGGATCAGATTCTCGAGTTGTACTTCAACCAGATTTATCTTGGGCAGCGCGCTTACGGTTTTTCGGCTGCCGCACAAGCTTATTTCGGCAAGCCCATCACCGACCTGAGCGTTGCCGAAATGGCCATGCTGGCCGGCCTGCCCAAGGCACCTTCCGCCTATAACCCCATCGTCAATCCGGAGCGTGCCCACCTGCGTCAGCTGTATGTGCTGCGCCGCATGCGCGAGTTGAATTTCATTACCCAGGACCAGTATGACGCGGCCATCAAAGAGCCGCTGCATCTGGCCAGCGCCAGTGTTGACGCCAATCAGCCGGCCCTGTACGTGGCGGAAATGGTCCGTCAGGCCATGTACGAACGCTACAAGGATGCTGCCTATACCGAGGGCTACAAGGTCTACACCACGCTGGACAGCCATCACCAGCAATGGGCTTATGACGCACTGCGTGCCGGCCTGATCGATTTCGACCGCAAGCAGGGTTATCGTGCCCCGGAAAGTTATATCGATCTGGCCTCGGCAGAGGGAGAAGACCAGACCGAAGTGCTGGACGATGCACTGTCTGAAATTCGCGACAGTGGCGACATGCAGGCGGCCATTGTGCTGTCTGCCAGCCCGTCCGAAGTGCGCGCCTACCTGCGCGGCGGCAAGGTGGCGGTCATCAAGGGGCCGGGCCTGGAATTTGCCCGCCGTGCGCTCAACCCCAAGTTGGCAGCGGATAAACAGATTCGCCGCGGTGCGGTCATCCGTGTGCGTGCCAATGACAAGGGCTACTGGGAAATCGTACAGATGCCGGATGTCGAAGGGGCATTCGTGTCGATGGACCCGCGTAGCGGTGCCATCAAGTCGCTGGTGGGCGGCTTTGACTTCAACCGTCGCAGCTTCAACCACGTGACCCAGGCATGGCGTCAGCCGGGCTCCACCTTCAAGCCCTTTATCTATTCGGCCGGTATCGAACGCGGCGTGACGCCATCCACCATGTTCAACGATGCCCCGCTGACCGTGCCTGGTGCGCCGGGTACCGGTAATTGGGAACCGAAGAACGACGATGGCAAATTTGCCGGCCTGATTACCCTGCGCCGTGCGCTGACCCAATCCAAAAACCTGGTGTCCGTACGCTTGCTGATGGCGCTGGGAACCGATTACGCCCAGCAATATATCCAGCGTTTCGGTTTTTCGCCCAAACAGCATCCTGCCTATCTCACCATGGCGCTGGGGGCCGGTGCGGCCACGCCGCTGCAGATGGCGGAAGGCTATTCGGTGTTCTCCAATGGTGGCTACCGCATCAAGGCCTACTTCATTGACCGCATCGAAGACCAGTCCGGCCATGTACTGGCCAAGACCCAGCCTGCGGTGGCCGGCCAGAATGCCACGCAGGCCATCGACCCGCGCAATGCTTTCATCATGACTTCCATGCTGAAAGATGTGGTGCGCTACGGTACGGCAGCCAAGGCAATGAGCCTGGGCCGCATGGACCTGGCCGGCAAGACCGGTACCACCAGCGACTGGAAGGATGCCTGGTTTGTCGGCTTCAACCCCAATCTGGTGGCAGCCACCTGGGTGGGTTACGACCAGCCGCGCTCGCTGGGCCGTTACGGTTATGGCGGCACCGCCGCGCTGCCGGTATGGATGAACTACATGGCCAACGCGCTCAAGGGCGTGCCGGAAGTGGAACTGCCAGTGCCTGCCGGCATCGTGGTGAAACCGGGTGCGGGTCAGCGTGGTGGTGACGAGTACTACTACGAAGAATTCCAGAAGACCAATCCGGAACTGAAGATTGACAACCACGGCAGCATTCCGGGCGGTAACGCTTCTGATGCTGCGGCAGACGACCCTGCCGCGAAAGATCCGAACGCGCCTGCTGCCAAGGATGCCGTGGAAAACGTCAAGGAAATGCTGTTCTGAGCCAGATTGCAGTCCATCACAGCCCACCCCGTCCAGGGTGGGCTTTTTCATGTCTGCTTGGCGGTCACATCCGGCAGGATGTAGCGGATGCCGGACGATTAACAACTATAAACAGCTTGTCGATAGGCAAGGGCAAAGGGATTCCATATCATCTCAGCCTGTTTGCTGCTTTGCATCAGGCCTGTCGATCCTGACTCCGCTGACAATTTAAGCTGCTCCTTTCCCGGAAAACCAATATGTCTGCCGCTCCTGCCAAATCCACCCATACCTTGCGCAATGTTTCCCTGTTACTGCTGGCACTGGCGGCTGGTGGCTGGTGGTGGAGCAGTCATCGCAGTGCCGCACCGGATGCAGCCGCACCCAAGCGCGGTGGCGGCCCGGTAGCCGTGGCGGTGGCCCCGGTGATGCAGCAGGATGCGCCCTTGCAGCTGGAGGCTCTGGGCACGGTGACTGCCACCAATACGGTGACGGTGCACAGCCGGGTGGATGGCCAGTTGATGGCCCTGCATTTTGAGGAGGGCCAGCTGGTACAGAAAGGCCAGCTGCTGGCCGAACTGGACCCGCGTCCCTTTCAGGCTGCGCTGACTCAGGCCGAAGGCCAGCTGATGCGCGACCAGGCACTGCTGCAAAACGCCAGGCTGGACCTCACCCGTTACCAGCAGCTGCTGGCGCAGAATTCCATTGCCAAGCAGCAGGTGGATACCCAGCAGGCACTGGTGGCCCAGTATCAGGGTACGGTGAAGCTGGATCAGGGCGCGGTGGCCACCGCCCGTCTGCAACTGGATTACAGCCGCATCACTGCGCCCTTGTCCGGCCGTGTCGGCCTGCGTCAGGTGGACCTGGGTAATATCGTGCACTCCAGCGACAGCAACGGCGTGGTGGTGATTACCCAGACCCAGCCCATTAATGTGTTGTTTGCCGTGCCGGAAACCAGCCTTGGCCAGGTGCTGGCTGCCGCGCGTGCCGCCAAGGGCAAATTGCAGGTGGAAGCCTGGGACCGTGACAACCGCCACAAGCTGGCCGATGGCGAGCTGCTGGCCATCGACAACCAGCTGAGCACCACCACCGGCACGGTGAACCTGAAGGCGCGCTTTGCCAATGCTGATGCCGTCTTGTTCCCCAACCAGTTTGTCAATGTGCACCTGCAACTGGGCGACCAGCCCGATGCAATCGTAGTCCCCAGCGTGGCCTTGCAGCAGGGCAAGGTGGGCAGCTATGTCTACACGGTGAATCCGGACCAGACCGTCAGCATCAGCAAGGTGAAAACCGGTGCGGTATCCGGCGACAACACCATTATCGAAGAGGGCGTGAAGCCCGGTCAGAAAGTGGTGGTGGATGGCCTGGACAAGCTGCGTGAAGGTGCGCAGATCAAGGTGATCGACCGGGCCATGCAGAATGCAGCCGATGGGAATGGCAAAGGCAAGGGCCGGGGCAAGCAGCATGCCGCCAGTGGCAGCTGGGGCGGCCAGCGCCAGCACGCCTCTGCCGCCAACTAAGCGCGGGATGACGGCATGAACCCTTCACGTCCCTTTATCCTGCGGCCGGTGGCCACCACCTTGCTGATGCTGGCCATCCTGCTCACCGGTCTGGTGGCCTGGAAGCTGCTGCCGGTATCGGCCCTGCCCGAGGTGGACTATCCCACCATTCAGGTGGTGACCCAATACCCCGGTGCCAGCCCGGAAGTCATCACGTCTTCCATTACCGCGCCGCTGGAGCGCCAGTTCGGCCAGATGCCGGGGCTGACCCAGATGTCGTCCACCAGTTCTGGCGGGGCATCGGTGATTACCTTGCAGTTCAGCCTGGAATTGACGCTGGATGTGGCCGAACAGGAAGTGCAGGCCGCCATCAATGCGGCGGGTAACCTGTTGCCCAGCGACCTGCCCAATCCGCCGATCTACAGCAAGGTGAACCCGGCGGATACGCCGATTCTCACCATCGCGGTCAGCTCGGACACCCTGCCGCTGACCAAGCTGGAAGACCTGGTGGACACCCGGCTGGCGCAAAAGCTGTCGCAAGTGCCGGGCGTGGGGCTGGTCAGCCTCAGTGGCGGTCAGCGACCTGCGGTGCGCATCCAGAGCAATCCCAAGGCACTGGCCGCGCGTGGCCTGACGCTGGAGGACATCCGCACTGCCATCAGCAATGCCAATGTGAACCAGGCCAAGGGCAGTTTTGACGGCCCGCAGCAAGCTTCCACCGTGGATGGCAATGACCAGCTGAAGTCAGCCGAGGAATACCAGAACGTCATCATCGCCTACCAGAACGGCGCGGCGGTGCGCTTGCGCGATGTGGCCAAGGTCGTTGATGCGGCGGAAAACATGCGGCTGGCAGCCTGGGCTGGTACGACGCCGTCCATCATCCTGAATGTGCAGCGTCAGCCGGGGGCCAATGTCATCCAGGTGACCGACCGCATCAAGGCCTTGCTGCCGCAATTGCAATCCACCTTGCCCGGCGCGGTGGATGTGAAGGTGCTGAGCGACCGCACTGTCACCATCCGTGCCTCGGTGGAGGATGTCGAGTTTGAACTGATGCTGGCCATCGGCCTGGTGGTGATGGTGATTTTCGTGTTCCTGCGCAATGTGCCGGCCACCATCATTCCTGCCGTGGCGGTGCCGCTGTCGCTGGTGGGCACGTTTGGCGTGATGTACCTCACCGGCTTTTCCATCAACAACCTCACCCTGATGGCGCTGACCATTGCCACCGGCTTTGTGGTGGACGATGCCATCGTGATGATCGAGAACATCGCCCGCTACATCGAGGAAGGCGAAAAGCCGATGGCGGCGGCACTGAAGGGCTCGCAGCAGATTGGCTTTACCATCATCTCGCTCACTTTCTCGCTGATTGCGGTGCTGATTCCGCTGCTGTTCATGGGCGATGTGGTGGGGCGGCTGTTCCGTGAATTTGCCATCACGCTGGCGGTGTCCATCCTGATTTCGGCTTTCATCTCGCTCACCCTGACACCGATGATGTGCGCGCGCCTGCTCAAGCACGTGCCGGAAGAAAAACAGGGCCGTTTCTACCATGCCAGCGGGGCCTTCTTCGACCGCATCATTGCCCGTTACGGCCAGATGCTGGGCTGGGTGCTGGAACGGCAAAAGCTCACCCTGCTGGTGGCATTGGGCACCTTGCTGCTCACCGTGCTGCTGTATGTGGCGGTGCCCAAGGGCTTTTTCCCCTTGCAGGACACCGGCGCCATCATGGGCAGCAGCGAGGCGGCGCAGAGTATTTCTTTCAGCGCCATGGCGCAGAAGCAGGAACAACTGGCCCAGGCCTTGCTGAAAGACCCGGCGGTGGACAGCCTGTCGTCCTTCATCGGGGTGGATGGCAATAATGCCTCGCTCAACAGCGGCCGCCTGCAAATCAACCTCAAGCCCAAGGGCGAGCGTGATGACATCCGCACCGTGCTGGCACGGCTGCAGCAAAGTGCGGCCAGCGTGCCGGGCATGTCGCTGTATTTGCAGCCGGTGCAGGATTTGTCCATCGACACCCGTGTCAGCCGCACCCAGTACCAGTTCACCCTGCAGGCCACCAATCCGGACGACCTGTCGCAATGGGTGCCCAAGCTGGTGCACAAGCTGAACCAGCTGCCGCAACTGGCGGATGTGGCCAGCGACTTGCAGGACAAGGGCCTGCAAGCCTATGTCAACATCAACCGTGATACCGCCGCCCGGCTGGGCGTCACCACCGCTGCCATCGACAATGCGCTGTACGACGCTTTTGGCCAGCGGCTGATTTCCACCATCTTCACCCAGACCAACCAGTACCGCGTGGTGCTGGAAGTGGACGCGCAGAACCAGCAAGGCCCGCTGTCGCTCAAGGGCATCTACGTGCCCACCGCCAGTGGCGGCCCGGTGCCGCTGGATACGGTGGCCAGCATCGAGCAGCGCCCGACCGCGCTCACCATCAACCATCTGGGGCAGTTCCCCACCACCACCATCTCGTTCAACCTGGCCAAGGGCGCAGCACTAGGCCCGGCGGTGGAGGCCATCCGTCAGGCTGAAGCCGAGCTGGGCATGCCGGCCAGCCTGGATACCAGATTCCAGGGCGCGGCGCTGGCCTTTCAGGCTTCGCTCAGCAACACGCTGTGGCTGATCCTGGCGGCCATCATCACCATGTATATCGTGCTGGGGGTGCTGTACGAGAGCTATATCCACCCCATCACCATCCTGTCGACGCTACCCTCGGCCGGTATCGGTGCCCTGCTGGCCTTGCTGGTGTCCGGCAAAGACCTGTCGGTGATTGCCATCATCGGCATCATCCTGCTGATCGGCATCGTCAAGAAAAACGCCATCATGATGATCGACTTTGCGCTGGAGGCCGAGCGCGAGCAGGGCATGAGCCCGCGCGATGCCATCTACCAGGCCTGTCTGCTGCGCTTCCGTCCTATCCTGATGACCACCATGGCGGCGCTGCTGGGCGCGCTGCCGCTGATGTTGGGCAGCGGCATGGGTTCCGAATTGCGCTCGCCGCTGGGTGTCACCATGGTGGGCGGGCTGCTGGTCAGCCAGGTGCTGACGCTGTTTACCACCCCGGTGATTTATCTGGCCTTCGACCGGCTGGCCCGGCGCTGGCGGCGTCCAGGCCATGCCGCTGACGATGACCAGGCAGAGGCCGAGGCATGATACCGTCCGCGCCCTTCATCCGGCGGCCCATTGCCACCACGCTGCTGACGCTGGCCATCCTGCTGGCGGGCTTTCTCGCCTTCAAGCTGCTGCCGGTGTCGCCCTTGCCGCAGGTGGATTTTCCCACCATCTCGGTCAGTGCCAAGCTGCCCGGTGCCAGCCCGGAAACCATGGCGTCCACCGTGGCCACCCCGCTGGAACGGGCGCTGGGGCGTATTGCCGGGGTGACCGAAATCACCTCGTCCAGCTCGCTGGCGTCCACCCGCATTACCTTGCAGTTTGACCTCAACCGCGACATCAACGGTGCCGCACGCGATGTACAGGCCGCCATCAACGCGGCCCGGTCGCTGCTGCCCACCGGCATGCCGTCCAACCCCACCTACCGCAAGGTGAACCCGGCCGACGCGCCCATCATGATCATCGGCCTGACCTCGGACTCGCTCACCCGCGGCCAGATGTACGATGCCGCCGACTCCATCCTTGGCCAGAAGCTGGCCCAGGTGGAGGGTATTGGCGATGTGAATATCGGTGGCGGCGCACAGCCGGCAGTGCGGGTGGAAATGAACCCGCTACAGCTGAACCATTACGGTATCGGCATGGAAACGGTGCGCGCCGCCATCACCAGTACCAATGCCAACCGGCCCAAGGGCTTTGTCGAGGACGGCCAGCGTCACTGGCAGGTACAGGCCAATGACCAGGCCGGCAAGGCCAGCGACTACCTGCCGCTGGTGGTGAGCTACAAGAACGGCGCTGCAGTGCGCCTGTCCGACGTGGCCGAGGTAAAGGATTCGGTACTGGATGTGCGCAATGCCGGTTTGCTGGGCAAGCAACCGGCGGTGATGATCATCCTGTTCCGCCAGCCGGGTGCCAACATCATCGAAACGGTGGAGCGGGTGAAGGCCTTGCTGCCGCAGTTGCAGGCGTCCATTCCCGCCGCCATCAAGATGCAGGTGGTGATGGACCGCACTTCCACCATTCGTGCCTCGCTGTCCGAGGTGGAGCGCTCGCTGCTGATTTCCATCGCGCTGGTCATCCTGGTGGTCTTCCTGTTCTTGCGTAATGGCCGTGCCACCGCCATTCCTGCCATCACCGTGCCGGTATCGCTGGTGGGCACTTTTGCCGTGATGTATCTGTGCGGCTTTTCGCTCAACAACCTCAGCCTGATGGCGCTGACCATTGCCACCGGTTTTGTGGTGGACGACACCATCGTGGTGCTGGAAAACATTGCCCGCCATATCGAAAACGGCATGAAGCCCTTCCAGGCCGCCTTGCAGGGCGCGCGTGAGGTGGGTTTTACCGTGCTGTCGATGAGCATTTCACTGATTGCGGTGTTCATTCCCATCCTGATGATGGGCGGCATCATCGGCCGCCTGTTCCGCGAGTTTGCCGTCACGCTGTCGGTGGCCATTCTGGTGTCGCTGCTGGTGTCGCTCACCACCACGCCCATGCTGTGTGCGCGCTGGCTGAAAAGCCATGGCGAACACAAGCCGGGCCGCCTGTTTGTCTGGAGCGAGCGCATGTTCGACGCCATGCTGGCCGGCTATCGCCGCAGCCTTGGCTGGGCGCTGCGCCACGGCCCGCTGATGATGCTGATGCTGGCGGCCACCATTGCGCTGAATGTCTATCTGTATGTGATCGTGCCCAAAGGCTTTTTCCCGCAGCAGGACACCGGCCGTCTCACCGGCATGATCAAGGCCGATCAGAGCATTTCCTTCCAGGCCATGCAGCAAAAGCTGCAACGCTTTATCGACGCGGTAGGGCAGGACCCGGCCGTGGACAAGGTGATCGGCTTTACCGGCGGCGGCCAGCGCAACACCGCCAATATGTTTGTCAGCCTCAAGCCGCTGGGCGAGCGCACGGAAAGCGCCGATCAGGTGATTGCCCGCCTGCGCAAGCGGCTGGCGCGCGAGCCGGGGGCGCAGTTGTTCTTGCAGTCGGTGCAGGACATCCGCGTGGGTGGGCGGGCGGCTAATGCCCAGTACCAGTACACCCTGCAAGGGGATGATCTGGAAGAGCTGCGCCGCTGGACGCCCAGGGTGCAGCAGGCGCTGCAAAAACTGCCGATGCTGGCCGATGTCAGCAGCGATCAGGAAATCAAGGGCCTGCAAACCACGCTCACCTTCGACCGTGACGCCATGGCGCGCCTGGGCCTGACCCAGTCGCAAGTGGATTCGGTGCTGAACGACGCCTTCGGCCAGCGCCAGGTGTCCACCATCTACAACCCGCTCAACCAGTACCACGTGGTGCTGGAAGTGGCACCCCAGTACTGGCAAAGCGCCGAAGGCCTGCGCAGCATCTATCTGCAAACCACCACCGGCCAGCCGATTCCGCTATCCGCCTTTGCCCGCTGGCAGCCCACCAATACCGCGCTGGCGGTGAACCACCAGAGCCAGTTTGCCGCCACCACCGTGTCCTTCAACCTGCCACCGGGCAGTTCGCTGTCCGACGCTACTGCCGCCATCGACAAGGCGACCGCGGACATCGGTATGCCATCGTCGATACACGGCAGCTTCCAGGGTACGGCCAAGTCCTTCCAGGATTCGCTGGGCAGCCAGCCGGTGCTGATTCTGGCGGCCATGGTGGCGGTGTATATCGTGCTGGGCATGCTGTATGAAAGCGTGGTGCATCCGCTCACCATCCTGTCCACGTTGCCGTCGGCCGGGGTAGGGGCCTTGCTGGCGCTGCTGGCCACCGGTGGCGAATTCAACATCATCGCGCTGATCGGCGTGCTGCTGCTGATCGGCATCGTCAAGAAAAACGCCATCATGATGATCGACTTTGCCCTCAGCGCCGAACGCGAGCAGGGCCTCAGTTCGCACGATGCCATTCTGCAAGCCTGCCTGCTGCGCTTCCGCCCCATCATGATGACCACGCTGGCCGCCCTGTTTGGCGCATTGCCGCTGGCACTGGGGCATGGCGACGGTGCCGAGATGCGCACCCCGCTGGGCATCTCCATTGTCGGTGGCCTGCTGCTCAGCCAGTTGCTGACGCTGTACACCACGCCGGTGGTTTACCTGTATCTGGACCGTTTCCGCCTGTGGTGCCAGCAATGGCGTGACAACTGGCGCAGCCGGGCTGCTGCCGCACACAAGGAATGACACGCATGTCTGCATTCACCCCGTCCCGGCTGGCACTGGCCGGCCTGATCAGCCTGCTGCTGGCAGGCTGCGCCATCGGCCCGGACTATACCCGGCCCAAGATGGACATTCCGGCAACGTACAAGGAAGACGGCCGCTGGAAAACCGCCACCCCGCAAGATGCCGCCCCGCGTGGCAACTGGTGGGCGGTGTATCAGGACCCGCAGCTCGATAGCCTGATGGACACCCTCAACCGGCAAAGCCCCACCATTGCCCAGGCCGAGGCCAATTACCGTAATGCCCGCGCCTTGCTGGATCAGGCCGAAGCCAGCCTGTGGCCCACCATCAGCAGCACCGCCAGCAAAACCCGCGGGGTGACAACGGCGGGCGGCAGTGTCAGCAATCAGTACAATCTGTCCGCCAGCGCCAGCTGGGAAGTGGACCTGTGGGGTACGGTGCGCCGCGCGGTGGAGGCGGGCAATGCCAAGGAGGCGGCCAGCGCCGCCCAGCTGGCGTCCATCCGCCTGAGCAGCCAGGCCCAGCTGGCTACTGCCTACCTGCAACTGGTGGCGGCCGATGTGCAGCTCAAGCAATTGCAGGACAGCGAGGCCAATCTGCTGCAAACCCTGCAGCTCACCCGCAACCAGTTTGCCGTGGGCATGGTGTCGGATGATGCCGTGGCGCAGGCGGAAAGCAGCTGGAAAACCGCTCAGGCCGCCCGCGTGGACAAGCAGCTGAGCCGTGCCCAGCTGGAGCACGCCATCGCCGCCTCGCTGGGTGTGGCCCCGGCCAGCTTCACGCTGCCGGTCAGCAAAACCCTGCCCCATCTGCCACAACTGCCAGCCGGCCTGCCGTCCACCTTGCTGGAGCGCCGGCCGGACATCGCGGCGGCGGAGCGGGCGGTGGCACAGGCCAATGCCGAAATCGGCATTGCCAAGGCCGCGTTCTTTCCCACGCTGAACCTGACTGCCAGCGGCGGTTACAAGAGCAGCAGCTTTGCCGACTGGGTAAGCCTGCCCAACCGTATCTGGAGCGTGGGGCCGCAACTGGCACTCACCCTGTTTGACGGTGGCTTGCGCCGCGCACAGACTGCCGCTGCCGTGGCCAGCTACGACGCCAGCGTGGCCAGCTACCGCCAGACCGTGCTGAGTGCATTTCAGGCGGTAGAGGACAATCTGTCGGCCCAGGCGCTGCTGGACGAGGAAATGCAGTACCAGCAAGCGGCACTGGCTGCGGCGCAGCGGGCGGAAACCATTGCGCTCAACCAGTATCGCGCCGGGGTGGTGAGTTATCTGAATGTGCTGACCGCACAAAACAGCCGCATCAGCGCCGAAAACAGCCTGTGGACCCTGAAAAACCGCCAGTACACCGCCAGCGTGGCCTTGATTGCTGCTCTCGGTGGTCAGTGGTAGCTTCCGCCATTTTTCCCGCAAAAACAGCCCGTCACGACGGGCTGTTTTGCATCAGACAAGCCGCTGGCTGAGGGGACTCAGAACGGCCTTCTGCCGCTGATGGCAGCGGGAGGCTGTACGCTCCACTCGCTGATCACCAGATAGCCATCCTGCACGGCAAACAGCATGGACAGGTCCACGCTGCGCAGCAGGGTGCCGGGCGTGTGGCTGTGTGGCTCCAGCCAGCCGTGGGCGCGATGCACCACAAAGCCCACGCCATTGGCCTCGGCCAGGCAGTTGATATCGCCAAAGGCGCGCAACTGGCGCAGGACGGCGTCCAGCGGGCCGCGCAGGTTCAGCGTGCGCTCGGCATCGCTCCAGCGTGGCCAGTAGCTGCCAGCCCCCTGTGGCCGGGCCTGTTGCCACAAGCTGGTGAAATCCGCGATGACGCGGCGGCCCAGTTGCTCCAGTGCCAGTTGGCACTTCCATTCCAGCGTGGCCAGGGTTTCATCCGGACTCAGGGCAAACAGTTGCTGATCCAGCAGCGCGCCGCTGTCAAAGCGCGGCTCCACCACATGGCAGCTCACCCCCCATTCGCTGCGTTGCTCCAGAATGGCGCGCACCAGCGGAAACGGCCCGCGCGCCTCCGGCAGCGGCGAGGGGTGGAAGTTGACCGCACGGGGCAGGTAAGGCCGCCAGTCCGGTACTTTCCAGTCATAACTGCCCAGCAGCAGGGCTTCGCAGCCCTGGGCGGCCAGTGCGGCCAGATCCGCCTCGCTCATTGGTGACAGCTGCACGGGAATGCCCAGCCGGGCCGCCTGCTCCACCACCTGCCGGTTGTCGTGGATCCTGCCATCCAGCGGGCAGGTGAAGATTTTCAACGGCTGCCAGCCTGCCAGCAAGGCAAGGTCCAGCAGCACCTTGAAACGGTCGGTCAGGGTAATGGCAAAGCGCATGGCGGCATCCGGGCATGAATCAGGCTGACAGATATACCAGCTTGTCGGCCTGTCGGGGCCGGACTGGCAAACACCTTAACAATTCTGCTCAGCACGCCCCGGCTGACGGCGGCGGGGCCGGATGTACGCTGCCAGCGCCATCACTGCTGGCTGGTGTGGCGGACACCGCCGGTTTGCGCAGGCGGCTGGGGCGCAGCTGACCACTGGCTTCCAGCGCCGGATAGGCGGTGGCGCACAGATGGGAGTGGATACGCTTGAAGTCACGCAGGATATCCAGATGCAGCGAGCTGGTTTCCATGCTTTCCAGTCGGCCTTCGCGCAGCCGTGCCATATGGCTTTCGGCGGCTTGCATTTCCAGTTCGCGCACCCGGGTTTTTTCGTCCAGCAACTGGCGTGCCGCCTTGACGTCGCCGGTCAGGAACACGGAGAAGGACAACTTGAGATTGTCGATGATCAGGCGGTGAAAGGCCTCCAGTTCCTGCGCTCCTTCGCGCGAGAACTGCAGCTGATGCTTGATCTTCTTGTTGGCCAGCTCCATCAGGTTCTTGTCGATGATGTCGCCGATATGCTCCAGATTGATCGACAAGGCCATGATTTCCATCGCCCGACGCCCTTCGGCCTCATCCAGGCTGTCACGGGTCAGCTGCACCACGTACAGCTTGATGGCCTCGTACAGGCTGTCCACCGCGTTGTCGCGTTGCGAAACCGCCAGTGCCAGCTTGCGGTCATTGCCCAGCAACACCTGCATGGATTCGCGCAGCATGGTTTCCACGATATCGCCCATGTGCAGGGCCTCGCGGGCGGCACAGGCCAGCGCCACGCTGGGTGTGCCCTGTACGCTGGCATCCAGATACAGCGGTTGCGCCGGGTCGTCCGCGGCCTTGCTGTCCGGCAGCCAGCGGCACAGCAAGCGCGACAAGGGCTGGATGGGCGGCAGGAAAACCAGCGCCACCACCACATTGAACAGGGTGTGGAAGTCCGCCGCCAGCCGCGCCGGATTGTCCTCCAGCTGGCCCAGCCAGCCCAGCAACGGGTCCAGCAAGGGCAGAAACAGCGCACAGCCTGCCAGCCGGGTGAGCAGATTACCCGCCGGCAGTCGGCGGTGCGCCGGATTGCTGCTGGACAAACCTTCGATGAAGGGGTTGAGCGCGCTGCCCAGATTGGCACCCAGAATCAGCGCACAGGCGGCCAGTGGCGGAATGAAGCCGGAATAGGCCAGCGACATGGTGAGCAAGACCGTGGCCACACTGGAATGCGCCAGCCAGGTCAGCACTGCGCCCAGCAGCAGGGTAAGCAGCGGCTCGCCGGTAATGGCCGACAGGATTTCGCGCACCAGCGGCGCGTTTTCCGCCGGCGCCAGGCTGGTGAGCAGCAAGTGCAGCGACAGCAGCATCAAGCCCAGGCCAATGGCCACCCGGCCCAGGTCACGCCCCCGGGCATCACGGCTGCGCTTGAAAGCCACCACACCCAGCACCAGCAACAAGGGCGAGATGGCGGAGGAGTCAAACGACAGCAGCTGCACAATCAGCGTGGTGCCGACATTGGCCCCCAGCATCACCGCCAGCGCCGGGGCCAGCTCCACCATGCCGGAGGCAGAAAACGATGACAGCATCAGCGCGGTGGCAGTGCTGCTTTGCAGCAGGGCGGTAATGCCCAGCCCGGCCAGAAAGGCCTGCAGGCGGGTGCGCAATACCGTGGCCATGACCCGGCGCAGGCTGGCACCAAAGGCGCGCACGATGCCGCTGTGCACCATGTGCAGGCCCCACAGCAATAGCGCCACGCCTCCCATCAGGTCCAGCAGGATGGAAGTCACCATATTGTTCTCCCCGACGATGTGCTGCCTGGGTCAGCCCGCAGCAGGCGTGCTGTGGCTGACCAGTGGGCGGCGGCCCGGCTGACATCCTGCCAGTGTAGGAGGGGTCAACCGGCAAAATCCGCCAGCAGGCGACCTGTTCTTGTGTAAATCCGTAGCAAAAGCCGTGCCGGCAGCTGATTTCGGTATACCTCACCCACCACACAAGCGCCATGTGGACTTTGCAGTGCAACACCAAGCTGCGCCGTGCTTTGACGCATGCGCCGCCCGCTATACAATGGGCGGCTCTTTATCCACAGATAGCCACCTGTTGCGCTGCATCCATCCGATGCCGTCTGCCGGGTGCCAGGCCTTCCATGTCTCTTCGTCCTTCCTCCAGCGTGAATGCTGGCAGTTACCGTCCCGATATCGATGGCCTGCGTGCACTGGCCGTGCTGGCCGTGGTGCTGTTTCACATCGGCGTGCCGGGTTTTGGCGGCGGTTTTGTCGGGGTGGATATCTTTTTCGTCATTTCCGGCTTCCTGATCAGCGGCTTGCTGCGGCAGGAGCTCATCAGCCAGGGGCGCATCGACTTCAAGGCCTTTTATGCCCGGCGTTTTCGCCGTCTGGGCCCGGCCCTGTTGCTGATGGTATGCGTGGTGTTGCTGCTGTCCTACTTTGTGCTGTTGCCGGACGACCAGAACAAGCTGGGCCGGGAAATCCGCGGCGTGGCATTGCTGTCGGCCAACCTGCATTTCTTGCAGCATGCGTTTGATTATTTCAATTCCGCGTCCGACCTCACCGTCATGCTGCACACCTGGTCGCTGGCGGTGGAAGAACAGTATTACCTGGCCTGGCCCTTCATCATGTGGGGGCTGTACCGCCTGAATGGCCGTCAGCCGGACAAGGTGGTGCGCAGCCTGCCTCCCTTGCTGTGGCTGATTTTTGTCGCCTCGCTCGCTTACTGCCTGTGGCTGTCCTATCACGAAACCCCGCGCGCTTTTTACCTGATGCCCACCCGCGCCTGGGAATTCGCCGCCGGTGCGCTGCTGGCCATCATTCCGCTACCTGCTGGCTGGAAAGCGCATGCTGGCGTAGCCAGTGGTATCGGCCTGCTGTTGTTGCTGGGCGCGGTGCTGGGCCTGAACGAAACCATGGTGTTCCCTGGTGTCATCGTGCTGTTGCCGGTGCTGGGCAGTGTGCTGTTCCTGCTGGGAGGCCAGCTGAATGCGGACAATGCCGTCAGCCGTCTGGCTGCGCGTCGGCCCTGGACCGACATCGGCATCCTCTCCTACGGCTTTTACCTGTGGCACTGGCCGTTGCTGGCGCTGGGCCGCTACTGGGGCCTGGGTGAGCGCAGCCTGCCGCGCGACCTGCTGCTGGGCGGCGTACTGGCCTTGCTGCTGGCCTGGCTGAGCTATCGCTATGTCGAGCAACCCATCCGCCAGAAAAAACTGCGCGCCTTCACCGCCACCAAGGCCACGCTGTGGAGCGGCTTTGGCATGATCGTGGGCATGTGGCTGCTGGGCAATGTGGCCATGTTCCTGTTGCCACGCGCACCGTGGTCCGGCCATCAGGCACTATTGCAAGCCAAGGGCGACGCCATGGTCATGCACGGCAATTGCGCCATGCCCAAGGACGGCCTGCCCTTGTCGCCGGTGGCGCAGTGCGTGGAAGGCCAGCGCAATGGTCCGGTCAGGCTGCTGGCCTGGGGCGATTCGCACACCGATCACCTGATGCCGCTGTATGAAACCCTGGCGCAGCAACAGCATATTGCCATCCTGCGCCGCGTGTACCACGGCTGCCCGCCACTGCCGGATGTCACCCCGGTGGGCGAGGGCAAGCTGCGCACCTGGTGCACCAACTTCTCCCGCGCGGTACGGGACGAACTGCCGCAGCTCAAGCAACAGGGCGTCAGCGGCGTGCTGATGAATGTGCGCTGGAGCGGCTATGCCGCACTCAACAAACCGGGTGAAAACAGCATCGCCGTGCTGGCCGCCGGGCAGAACGGCATGCCGGACAGCGTGTGGGACAAACAGGTGGGCGTGGCACCGCTGGACCGCGCCACCTCGCTGGCCGTGCTGCAACAGGCGCTACAGCGCAATGCCGCTTACCTGCAGCAACTGGGTCTGAAGCTGGTGCTGGTGTTGCCGGAGCCGGAGATGCAGCGCTCGCCGCCAGAGTGCGTGATACGGCTGGGAGCCGCTGCCTGTAATGTCAGCCGCCAGCAAGCCGAGGCAGAACGCGCCGACGTGGTGGCCATGCTGCGCAAGGTGGCCAGTCAGGCGCCGAATGTGCGCATCTGGGATGGTTTCGACCATTTCTGCGATGCCACCACCTGCTACGCCAGCCAGAACGGCCACATCCGCTATCAGGACAAAAACCACATCACCGCCAGCATGGCCCGTTCCATGGCCGCCGATTTCAAACCGGTATTCGACTGGGCCTTGCAGCCGCTGGCCAAACCCTGACGCCATCAGCCCAGATAGCAAAAGCCGCCAGTGATGGCGGCTTGCAAACCCCCTCTCGCTTTCTGAAAGAAAAGCGAGGCACCCTTACAGGGTAAGGGCGGGGGAATTGGGATTAGATAGATAGGCTGCGGGATCAATTACTTGGTCGGAAGGCCCGGCTTGGCCGGGGCCAATACAAGCGCACCAGATACGCTGGTCAGTAGCCTCAAAGCCGCCTGTGATGGCGGCTTTGTGCTGTGTGGCCGCATTGGCGGCATAGTTGCTTAGCTCACTCTGCATTTCGGCATCCCGGGCCGGTTCATGCACTACCAAGGCCAAGAATCAATCGCCCCAGTGCAAGAATGGACCGCAAGCCAACAAGCCCGCCATACTTGCATCATCAAGCGCAGCGTTGCCAGCTTCGGCAAGCAGGACCACGCCGGAAACATAGAGAGGGCCACACCATGCTCCGGGAACTGGAAATCGTCGAACAACTGATACTGGGCCAGGACCCGCTACACCGTGGCCAGGCCTTGCACACCCCGAAAGACCCGGCGCTGGACCAGGCCCGCGCCATCTACTACCAGCAGCTCAAAAGGGTAAGCAAGCAGCACGCCTCCCAGCCCGTTCCGCCATCTGCCCCGGTCCGCCCCGGTCACAGCCGCGCTGGCGAGCGCTGGAGCATTGCCGAAGACAACCGGCTGAGTGCGCTGTGGGAAACTTCCAGCACCGTCACCAGTGCAGATCTGGCAGAGAAGCTGGGCCGCAGCCGCGCCGCCATCCTCGCCCGGCTGGTGAAGCAAGGCTATTTTGCCGACCAGGCCAGCGCCATGCAGGCGGATGACCAAAGGCTGGAACAAGCCGGCCAGCCCGCCTGGTGGGCCAGCCAGCCGCCACCGTTGCCACTGTCAGACCTCGACCAGCAGCGAGACAGCAATCCCAACGCCGGCAAAGCCTGGAGCACCAGCGACGACGCCCGGCTACGCGCCAGCTGGCACGACCCCGCAGCTCCCGACTGTGCCAGCATCGCGCAAAGCATGGGCCGCAGCCGCGCCGCCATCATCGCCCGGCTGGTGCGCATCGGCGAATATCCCGACCGCGATGCGGTACGGGCGGCGGACAGGGAGAGGGGAAGCAATTTGGGGCGGGATGACTGAATGCTGGCAATGACAGCTGACTGCTGTAGCGCAATACATAAAAAAAGCCGCATGCCTTTATAGGATGCGGCTTTGTGGATTTTTATGAATGCACAGTGCAGTGCAAGTGGTGCCCCCGACAGGAATCGAACCTGTAACTGCCCCTTAGGAGGGGGCCGTTATATCCATTTAACTACGGAGACCTAAATCCGGATCAGGCGTTGCGCTCCACCGACAGGCGGGCCAGTTCTACCAGTGCCTGTTTCACCGGGGTGTCCGGCAGGTCGGCAATGGCGGCCACGGCTTGTTCGGCGGCTTTGATGGCTTCGTTTTTGGCGTAGTCCAGCGCGCCGCAGGATTGTACCGCAGCCAATACATCGTGGAAACGGTCGCGGCTGGCGTTTTCCAGTGCCTGGCGCACTACGTCGGCAGCGGTGGCGGGGCCTTGGCGCATGGTGTAGATCAAGGGCAGGGTGGCCTTGCCTTCGGCCAGGTCGTCACCCAGGCTCTTGCCGATGGTGTCGGCGTCGCCGCTGTAGTCCAGTACGTCGTCGATGATCTGGAAGGCGGTGCCCAGGTACATGCCGTAGTCGGCCAGTGCCTTGACCTGGGCGTCGCTGCCGTTTGCAATCAGCGCGCCCACGCGGGCAGCGGCTTCAAACAGCTTGGCGGTCTTGTACTGGATGACTTGCAGGTAGTCCTGTTCGGACAGTTCGGTATTGCCGATATTCAACAGTTGCAGCACTTCGCCTTCGGCGATGATGTTGGTGGCTTCGGCCATCACCTGCAGGATCTGCATGTTGTTGGTGGTCACCATCATCTGGAAGGCGCGGGTGTACAGGAAGTCACCCACCAGCACGCTGGCGGCATTGCCGAACAGGGCATTGGCGGTTTCGCGGCCACGGCGCATGTCGGACTCGTCCACCACGTCATCGTGCAGCAAGGTGGCGGTGTGAATGAATTCGATCATTGCCGCCAGTTCGTACAGATGGTCGCCTTCATAACCCAGTGCCTTGCCGGACAGCAGGGTCAGTACCGGGCGCAGGCGTTTGCCGCCGGCGGTGATGATGTATTCCGCCACCTGGCGGATGAGAACTACATCGGAGTGCAGGCGTGCGCGGATGACGCGGTCTACGGTCTGCATGTCTTCAGCGATCAGGGTGCGGAATAGCGGGGTGGACACGGTTTTAGCCAGATGTTGGTGTTAGCGGAGCCAGAAGCGCGGAATGTTACCAGAAAAGCCATGCAGCCAGCCATGCCCACCTTTGTTGCGGGGCTAAACTGATGAAATTATTGACAACTTTTTGCACACTGCGTATAGTTTCGCGTTCTTCTTCGCGTGATGCGGGGAAGATTCCCTCTTTAGGAGCTATGCGAATGTATGCGGTCATAAAAACCGGCGGCAAGCAGTACAAGGTTGCCATCGGTGAAAAACTCAAAGTAGAACAGATACCTGCAGACGTCGACAGCCAAATCGTACTCGAAGAAGTGCTGATGGTCGCTGACGGTGAACAGGTTGTTGTAGGCGCCCCGCTGGTTGCAGGTGCCACCGTTACGGCTACTGTTGTTTCCCACGGTCGTGGCGACAAGGTACGTATCTTCAAGATGCGTCGTCGCAAGCACTACCAGAAACATCAGGGTCATCGTCAGAACTTCACCGAAATCCGCATCGACGCGATTTCGAAGTAAGGATAAACAGTCATGGCACACAAAAAAGCAGGCGGTAGCTCCCGCAACGGTCGTGACTCCGAAGCCAAACGCCTGGGCGTTAAGGCTTACGGTGGCGAACTGATTCCGGCAGGTTCCATTATTGTTCGTCAGCGTGGTACCCGTTTCCACGCTGGTGAAAATGTTGGTCAGGGCAAGGATCACACCCTGTTTGCCAAGGTTGACGGCTATGTTCAGTTCACCGTTAAGGGTGCTCTGCAACGCAAGATCGTTACCGTGGTACCGTACACCGGTGTAGACGGCGAATAATCGCTTTCTGCAGACAAGAAAGCCCTATCCTGTGAGATAGGGCTTTTTTTTATCCGGCTTGCCATGTGGCGGGCCAGACGAGGGGCAAGGCGTGAGGGCTGGTTGCCGGATGCAACCTTGACGCCTGACTCCTCAAGGAGGATGTATGAAGTTTATCGACGAAGCCCGTATCGAAGTGTTTGCGGGCAAGGGCGGCAATGGTGCCGCCAGTTTCCGTCGCGAAAAGTACGTGCCGTTTGGCGGCCCGGACGGTGGCGACGGTGGCAAGGGTGGCAGCGTGTTTGCCGTGGCAGACGAAAACGTCAACACCCTGGTGGAATACCGTTTCGTCAAGAAATACCTGGCGCAGCATGGCGAGCGTGGCCGTGGTGCCGATTGCTACGGCAAGGGCGGTGACGATATCGAACTGCACATGCCGGTGGGCACGGTGATTACCGACCACGACACCGGCGAGCTGGTGGCCGACCTTACTCATCACGGCCAGCGGGTGATGATTGCCCGTGGCGGCAAGGGTGGCCTGGGCAATATCCACTTCAAGTCGTCCACCAACCGTGCGCCGCGTCAGAGCACGCCGGGTGAAGAGGGTGAACAGCGTACGCTGAAGCTGGAACTGAAAGTACTGGCAGACGTGGGCCTGTTGGGCATGCCCAACGCCGGCAAGTCCACCTTTATCCGCTCGGTGTCGGCCGCGCGCCCCAAGGTGGCGGACTATCCGTTTACCACCCTGCACCCCAATCTGGGTGTGGTGCGCATGGACGATACCAGCAGCTTCGTGATTGCCGATATTCCGGGGCTGATTGAAGGTGCTGCCGAAGGCGCTGGCCTGGGTCATCGCTTCCTCAAGCATTTGCAACGGACCGGCCTGCTGTTGCACATCGTGGATATCGCCCCGTTCGACCCGGATGTCGACCCGGTACGCGAAGCACGCGCCATCGTGGCCGAGCTGGAAAAATACGATGCCGAACTGCACGGCAAGCCGCGCTGGCTGGTGCTGAACAAGCTGGACATGCTGCCGGAAGAAGAGCGCGACCTGACGGTAAGCGCCTTCCTGGAAGCCTATGGCTGGCCCAAGACCCAGCCGGACGACAGCCTGGCGTTTGATGTCGACACCCCGCGTGTATTTGCCATTTCTGCGCTGACCCACGAAGGCACCCGTGAGCTGGTGCGCGCGATTGATAACTATCTGCGCATCATGCGTGCCCGCGCCCGTGCTGCTGCCGAAGAAGCCGAACGTCAGGCCGAAGAAGCCCGCCTGGCCCGCAAGGCCGCGGCCCGCGCCCAGCTGGAAGCGGCTGAAGCCGCCAAGGCAGCTGCCGCTGCTGCCAAGGCGGCTGGCGAAGAAAACTAAGCCAGATACTGTCCCAAAAGCCGGTTTCCAGAAGAAACCGGCTTTTTTACGTCTTTTTCACGCAATGTGCGGGTGCACACTTTGAAAATTTGATGTCGCACTGCAAAATACGCTACGTAGTTTTACGTGGGTTTGTTGTATTTTGTACTCAAGAATACAATCGAATGCGACTTGATCTTCCAGAAATCGGCCCAGCCTTGATCTGCTGTCCTCTCCGGTCAGGGCGGATGCGTTATTTATCCTGTATCCGGAGTCGTGCTTCTGGACAATTTGCGCTATTCATATAACCATTGCTGCCAGTCAGTTTGACCCGCCCACAAGGCAGGCAGACTGATTACAGCGTATCGGTATGTTGCGGTGGCAGGGGCTGCCCGGCATGGTGTGAACAATAAAACCAAGCAGTAAGGAGAAGTTTGATGAGAAAAGTGATTACCGCCGTTTCTCTGGCACTGATGGCCACTTCTTTTGGCGCATTTGCCAAAGACTGGAAAGAAGTCCGTTTTGGCGTTGACGCCAGCTATGCTCCGTTCGAGTCCAAGGCCCCGAATGGCCAGCTGGTGGGTTTTGACATCGACCTTGGCAATGAAATCTGTGCACGCCTGAAAGCCAAGTGTGTATGGGTGGAAAACGACTTCGACGGCATGATCCCGGCCCTGAAGGCCAAGAAATTTGATGGCGTGCTGTCCTCCATGTCCATCAACGAAGCACGTCTGAAAGAAATCAACTTCTCCGCCAAGCTGTTCAATACCCCGACCCGCATGGTTGCCAAGGCGGGTTCCGGCCTGCAGCCGACTGCCGCTTCCCTGAAGGGCAAGCGCGTTGGTGTTGAGCAAGGCACCATCCAGGAAGCTTACGCCAAGGCCCACTGGGCACCGGGCGGTGTAGAAGTGGTTCCGTACCAGAACCAGAGCCTGGTGCTGGCTGACCTGGCATCCGGTCGTCTGGACGCTTCCCTGCAAGACGCCATCCAGGCTGATGAAGGCTTCCTGAAAAAACCGGAAGGCAAAGGCTTTGCCTTCGCCGGCGGCAACCTGAACGACCCGAAAACCCTGGGTACCGGTGCCGGCATCGGCCTGCGCAAGGAAGATACCGACCTGAAAGCTGCCATCGACAAGGCGATTGCCGGCATGCTGAAAGACGGCACCTACAAGAAAATCGAAAAGAAATACTTCACGTTTGATGTATACGGCAAATAAGTCGTAACACTGACGGAAGCACCGCGCCCCGGTGATATCAGCGGGGCGCGTTTTCATCACGGCTGCGGAGGAGATGCGTAACACCCACTGTTACGTCCGCTGCCAACTTCGCTGACACACTGCGCCCCGGTGACAAACTCACGCTGCTGCCTGCCTTGCGGGACTGGCGGTGGATATCTGCGCGCGCGGGACAGGGTGTGGCGAGCACAACATACAGGGGAAACGGCCATGTTTCTGGATGGATTCGGGCCAATCATCCTGGACGGTGCATGGGTCACGCTGGAGCTGGCAGTCATGTCGCTTCTGGTGTCCTTCATCATCGGTCTGGGTGGCGCTGGCGCCAAGCTGTCGAGCAATCCCGTGCTCAAGGGCATTGCCACGCTTTACACCACATTGATTCGCGGCGTACCGGACCTGGTACTGATGCTGCTGATCTTCTACAGCCTGCAAATCGGTATGAATCACCTGACCGAGTGGCAAGGCATGGAGCAGATCAACCTCAACCCCTTTGTGTCCGGTGTGTTTACCCTGGGCTTCATTTACGGGGCCTACTTTACCGAGACTTTCCGCGGGGCGTTCCTGTCTGTGCCCAAAGGCCAGATCGAAGCCGGCATCGCCTATGGCATGAGCAGCTGGCAAACCTTCTCCCGCATCCAGTTTCCCCAGGTCATGCGCTTTGCCCTGCCGGGTATTTCCAATAACTGGCAAGTCATGCTCAAGGCCACCGCGCTGGTGTCCATCATCGGCTTGTCCGATGTGGTGAAAGCATCGATTGATGCGGGCAAGAGCTCCTACCGCGTGTTCTTCTTCACCCTGGTGGCCGGTGCCATTTACCTGATTCTGACAACGGTTTCCAGCCTGGTGCTGATGTGGCTGGAACGCCGCTACTCCACCGGCGTGCGGGAGGCAGACCTGTGATCGACATCATCCAACAATACTGGAAAGCCTTCCTGTGGTCGGACGGCTATCACCTGTCCGGCCTGGCGGTCACCATGTGGCTGCTGGTGGTTTCCATTGCCTTCGGTTTTTGCGCATCCATTCCGCTGGCCATTGCCCGGGTCTCCAAGTCCAAATGGCTGTCCAGCCCGGTATGGCTGTTTTCCTACGTGTTCCGTGGCACGCCGCTGTACATCCAGCTGCTGTTCTTTTACACCGGCATGTACAGCCTGGACGTGGTGCGCGAAGTGGGCTTTCTCAACCACTTCTTCCGCGAAGGGTATAACTGCACCATTCTGGCTTTCGGCCTGAATACCTGTGCCTATACCACCGAAATCTTCGCCGGTGCCATCAAGGCCACGCCGTATGGTGAAATCGAAGCGGGCCGTGCCTACGGCATGAGCAAGTTCACCCTGTATCGTCGGGTCATCATTCCGTCGGCCTTGCGCCGCGCGCTGCCGGCCTACAGCAACGAGGTGATCCTGATGCTGCATGCCACCACCGTTGCCTTTACCGCCACCGTGCCGGACATCCTGAAAGTGGCGCGCGATGCCAATGCCGCCACCTATGATTCGTTCAATGCCTTTGGTCTGGCCGCATTGATTTACCTGTGTATCACCTTTGTTCTGGTGGCCCTGTTCCGCAAGGCGGAAAGCAAGTGGCTGGCGCATTTGCGCCCGATGAAGGCCTGAGTTACCCGCAAGGATAAAAGATGGAAAAGCTAGTCGTTAAAGACCTGCACAAGAGCTATGGCAGCCACGAAGTGCTCAAGGGCATCTCGCTCAAGGCCAAGGCAGGCGATGTAATCAGCATCATCGGTTCTTCCGGCTCCGGGAAAAGTACCTTCCTGCGCTGCATCAACTTCCTGGAAAAACCCAACGCCGGCAGCATCAGCCTGGGTGGCGAGGAAATCACCCTGCAAAAGAACAAGCAGGGCGAACTGGTGCCGGCCGACCACAAACAGCTGCAAGCCATGCGTGCCAAGCTGGCCATGGTGTTCCAGCATTTCAATCTGTGGAGCCACATGACGGTGCTGGAAAATGTCATCGAAGCCCCCATTCATGTGCTGGGCCTGTCGCGTGACGAAGCCATTGCCCGCGCCGAAAAATACCTGCGCAAGGTAGGGCTGGACGCCCAGGCCCAGGCCAAGTATCCGGCGCACATGTCCGGCGGCCAGCAGCAGCGTGTGGCCATTGCCCGTGCGCTGGCGATGGAGCCGGAAGTGATGCTGTTTGACGAACCCACCTCGGCGCTGGACCCGGAACTGGTGGGCGAAGTGCTCAAGGTGATGCAGACCCTGGCCGAAGAAGGCCGCACCATGGTGGTGGTGACCCATGAAATGGGCTTTGCCCGTAATGTGTCCAACCACGTGATGTTCCTGCATCAGGGCCGGGTGGAAGAAGAAGGCCACCCGGACGAAGTATTCGGCAATACCAAGAGCGAACGCCTGAAAGCCTTCCTGTCCGGCAGCCTGAAATAAGTTGTCGGTTTTATAGAAAGCAAAAGCGGCCCATTGATGAGATGGGCCGCTTTTTTCTTGTCCAAACCAGGCGGTTCAGTCCGCCAGTACCTCGCGCAATTGTTGCGCCAGCAACTGCAGGAACTGGCTGACCGCCGGTGGCAGGCGGCGGTCCTGCATGGTCATCAGCTGTAGCTGTCTTTGTTGCAGCAGTGGTTCGTCGATGCTTTTTGCCAGCAGCTTGCTGCATTCCGGCAGGCCGTGAATGGCCAGACGGCTGCCCAGCGCAATGGTATCGGTACGGGCGGCAAAGCGGTGCAGGGTGCTGGAGTGACCGCTGCTCAGCAGCGGGCTGAATACCTTGCCCTGTGCGCTAAAGCTCCATTCCAGCAATTGCCGCACGGTGTTGCCGCGCTCCAGGATGGCCAGCGGATAGCCGGTGAGGTCGTCAAGGCTCAGGGTCTCTTGTCCGGCCAGCGGGTGGCCGGGGCGCAGCAGGGCGCATACCGGCAGTTCGTGCTGCAGGACAACGTCCACTTTATGGCTGTCCACCATGGCAAAGCCCAGCCCGATATCGGCTTCGCCGGTTTCCACCCAGTGCCGTACCTGTTCCGGGCTACCGTTTTCCAGCGAAAAGCGCGTTGCCGGGTGTTGCTGGTGATAAAGCAGCATGATGTCCGGCAACAGGCTATGGGCAAACCCGTCAGTACACGCCAATCGCACCAGGCCGCCTTGCCTGGCATGGCGTGATGAGATTTCACCCAGCACGGTTTGCGCATCCAGCAGTGTGCGGCGTGCATGTTCTGCCAGCAATTCTCCGGCCTCGGTCAGCACCATGCCACGGGGCAGTCGTTCAAACAGTGCCGTACCGGCTTCTTGCTCCAGTTTGGCTATTTGCCGGCTGATGGCGGATACCGCGACATGCAGTTCTTCTGATGCCGCAGCCAGTGATCCGGTACGCGCCACTTCCACGAAGTAGCGCAGAGCGATGCCGTGTATCACCTTGATCTCCCTTGCTTTTATGGCAACAAGCCTGGCTTTTTTTGCAATTGTCATTGCCGTTTGCCCGCTTCTAGACTGCGCAAACCATCCCACCATATTGAATTCCCATTGGAGAAACCAGATGACGCAAGGGCAGGTTTTACGAAGTCAGGCACTGGAGCGGGCGTATGCCTATTTTGATCAAGGCGGTTTGCTGGGCGATCTGCAACGCCGGGTGGGCTTTCATACTGAAAGCCAGGACCCGGCACAGGCGGCCACCCATCTGGCCTATTTCCAGCAGGAGCTGATACCCGGCTTGCAGGCCATGGGTTTTCACTGCCGGATACTGGACAACCCGGTGGCACCGCTGGCGCCCTTCCTGCTGGCAGAGCGGCATGAAGCCGACGACTTGCCCACCGTACTGAGCTATGGCCATGCCGATGTGGTGCGCGGTGATGACGTGCATTGGCGCAGCGGTCTGAACCCCTGGCAGGTGACGGTGGAGCAGGGGCGCTGGTATGGCCGTGGCACGGCGGATAACAAGGGCCAGCACACCATCAATCTGGCCGCGCTGGAGGCGGTGCGGCAAAGCCGTGGCGGCCGGCTGGGCTTCAACAGCAAATGGCTGTTTGAAAGTGGCGAGGAAATCGGCTCGCCCGGTTTGCGTGAAATCTGCCTGCAAGAACAGGCAGCCTTGCGGGCCGATGTCTTTATTGCTTCGGACGGGCCACGGGTGAGTGCCGAGCGGCCGACCTTGTTTCTGGGTTCGCGCGGCAATGTGCTGTTCGAACTGAATATCCTGTTGCGCGAAGGCGGCCATCATTCCGGCAACTGGGGCGGTGCCCTGCGCAACCCGGCCGTAGTGCTGGCGCACGCGCTTTCTTGTCTGGTGGATGCACGCGGGGTGATTCAGGTACCCGGCCTGCGGCCGCCACCGCTGGACGAGCGGGTGCGCCGTGCACTGTCCGGCCTGACGCTGGCGGGCGAAGCAAACAGCCCGGCGGTGGATACAGACTGGGGCGAGCCGGGCCTGACGCCGCTGGAGCGGGTGATAGGCTGGAATGCGCTGGAAGTGCTGGCGCTGGAGTCCGGCAATGCCCGCAAACCGGTGAATGCGATTCCACCCAGCGCCAAGGCGGTATGCCAACTGCGCTTTGTAGTGGGGACGGACTGGCGCAATACCCGGCAGCATATTGCGTCGCACTTGCAACAGCATGGGCTGGAACATGTGCAGGTGCGCATTCTGTCCAGTTCTGCGGCTACCCGGCTGCCGCTGGACCATCCCTGGGTCGAGTGGGCGCTGGCGTCCATGCGTCACAGTACCGGCCAGCCTGCCGCCTTGCTGCCCAATCTGGGCGGCACGGTACCGAATGATGCCTTTGCCGACATTCTGGGCCTGCCCACCTTGTGGTTGCCGCACTCCTACCCCGGCTGTGCGCAACATGCGCCCAACGAGCACCTGCTGGCACCGGTGGCGCGGCAGGCCCTGGGGCTGATGGCCGGCATCTGGTGGGATCTGGGCGAGCAGGGCAGCCAGTTGGTGGCACAGGCCAGGGCATACACAGGAGAAAACCATGTCGACAGCTAAACCTATCAGCCTGACCCGCATCGTGGTGGCCACTTCCATCGGCAATGCGCTGGAATGGTTTGATATCGCCATTTATGCCTTTTTTGCCGTTTATATCGCCCACAATTTCTTCCCGGCAGGGAATGAAACCGCCTCCATGCTGCTGACCTTCGGGTCGTTTGGTGCCTCCTACCTGATCCGGCCGCTGGGCGGCGTGGTACTGGGCAGCTATGCCGACCGGCATGGCCGCAAGGCCGCGCTGCTGCTGACGGTCAGCCTGATGATGGTGGGCACCGCCATCATCGCCCTGCTGCCTACTTATGCGCAGATTGGCGTGGCGGCACCCATCGGCATTTTCCTGGCGCGGCTGATTCAGGGCTTTTCTGCAGGCGGCGAGTTCGGCGCGTCCACCGCCATGCTTATCGAGCATGCCCCGCACCGCCGGGGGTTTCTCGCCAGCTGGCAGTTTGCCACCCAGGGCTTGTCCACCTTGCTGGCGTCACTGTTTGGTTATGGCCTGGTCAAGCTGCTGACACATGAGGAACTGCTGGCCTGGGGCTGGCGCATTCCCTTCTTCTTCGGCTTGCTGATTGGCCCGGCCGGTTTGCTGATGCGGCGCTGTCTGGACGATGCGCATAGCTTCAAGGAAGCCGAGCACACCGCCACGCCGGTGCGTGATGTCCTGCTCAGCCAGAAAAGCATGGTGCTGGCGGCCATCGGCGTGATTACCGTGTCCACCGCAGTCAATTACATGCTGCAATACGTGCCCACCTTTGCCATCCGCCAGTTGAAGATGGATGCCGCCACCGGTTTTGCCGCCAGCATTCTGGCCGGGGTAATCCTTACCGTGGTGACGCCGTTTTCCGGCTGGCTGTCCGACCGCATCGGGCGGCTGAAGCAAATGGCCATGGCTGGTGTGCTGTTTGCCCTCACCATTTACCCGGTATTCCTGTATGTCTCGGTGAGTGGCAGTGCCTGGGCGCTGTATGTGCTGGTGGGCTGGCTGGCCTTGCTCAAGTCCGTCTACTTTGGCGCCTTGCCTGCCCTGATGTCGGAAATCTTCCCGCCCGCCACCCGCGCCACCGGCATGGCCATTGGCTATAACGTGGGCGTGACGGTGTTTGGTGGTTTTGCCCCGGCCATCATCGTGTGGCTGATCAGCGCCACCGGCAGCAATCAGGCCCCCAGCTTTTACCTGATGTTCACCACCCTGATCAGCCTGGCCGCCTTGGCCTATATCGCGCAAAGCCGGCGTCCACCACAAGTGCAGACGTCGGCAGCCTGAGCATGGGGGGCGTGCCCTGCCCTGGTACGCACCCCCAGTCATGCAAGATGCGTTGACTTACCCCCGCCCGGCCTTGGACAATCCGCTTTTGCTTTTTGATGCCGGAATGTCATTGGAATCGCTCGCCGACTTTTTCCAGCCGGGCATTGCGCCGGATTCGCTGTCTGCGGTCAATCGCCTGCAACAGGCCTGGCCGTATCTGTCCGTGTTTGTCACCTTGTTTCGCGGTGGCGACGAGGAGGTGCTGATGCGCCTCCTGGTGCTGCGCGAACTGGGCAGCCGCGCCGACGCCCCGCGCTGGACGCCGCAGGAAATCGCCCAGCGGTTTGCTTATCTCAACGACACCAAGCTGGCCACCATTCTGGGCCGCCTGCGCGAGGGCGAATTGCTGGTGTACGACAGTGATGGCGGCCAGTACCAGTTGTCCGAAGGCGCCCGCGTGGCGCTGGCGGCGCTGGCCACGCTGATTGACTTTGCCGGTGATGATGTCGAGCTGGGCTATCTCACCAGCCAGGTGGCCGCCGGGCAGGCGGTGGGGCAGTTGTCGGACGACGCCCTCAAGCACCTGCTGGCGCGGCTGAACGAGCTGTATGGCGAGTTTGAAGAAGCGCTGGAATCGCAATCCGAATTCCGCATCCGCGCTGCTCAGCACCGGCTGGAAGCCGTGTGGCGCTGGGTGGCCAAATCGACAGAAGTGATCTGCAGCCTGACCGCCGACGACACACTCAGCCTGTCCGCCCTCAATCAGGCGCAGGCGGTGGCGCTGGCGCAAAGCCGCATGCTGGCGCTGGCAGGTACTTTCGAACGCCGTCTGGCGCAGCTGGCCGCGCAGCGTGTGCATCTGGGCAGCTCCGGCCTTACCTCCACCGATATTGCCGACTGGCTGCGCCATCAGGCGGTGGGCCAGCTGGCCGATCAGTTGACCGGCTGCCTGTCCATCAACCCGGAACCCGCCTTCATTGCCACGCCTGAACTGGCTGACATGGCGGAATTCGAGCTGCTGGCGCGCGAGCGGGCCAAGGCCGGCAATACCACCTTGCCCGGCAGCGTGGCCGCGCCCCTGTCCGGCGAGCTGGAAGTGGAGCGCCTGTTTGCCGCCGAAGCCATGTACGACGAGCTGCTGACCCTGGGCCTGCAACTGGGCGAGAGCGGGGCGGACCACATCCCCATCCGGCAGGCGGTGCTGGCCGACAGCTACAACGAAACCGCCTACCGGTTGTCCTTGCTGTCCTTGATTGGCGACCCGGAAAGCCATGGCGATGCCAGCATTGTGGCGGCGCTGGCCAAATTGCCGTTCACCCTGCACGGCGGCGAAGCCGTGATTGAACCCGAACACCCGGAAGTAGCCACGCTGTCTGATGCGCGCCTGCTTCCCCATACCCCGAATTAAGCCATGGAACAGCAACTGAAAACCCTCACCGCCCGTCTGCTGGCACACCGCGTGGTGCCGCGTGGCGACGCGCTGGCGCGCAAGGCGCTGCTGGACGATATCTTCCGCCAGGAGCTGGACAAGCGGCTGGCCGATGTCGGCCTGCGGCTGGTGGAGAACCCCTATGCCGAGCACATCGCCGTCGCCCTGCTGCCGGAGATGACCGAGCCGGTATTCGGCAGCGGCGAAGCCTGGCTCAACAATAATCTGGGCCTGCCGCGCGATGGCGTGGCGCTGCTGGTCATCCTGTGGGCGCTGATCATCCTGCCCAAGCGCGAACGGCAGATTGCCCGCGTGGAAGCCGGGCGCGAAAACCAGAGCGATATGTTCGGTGCACAAAAACCGCTGGAAACCGGCGAGGGCGTGTCCACCGGCGTGTCGGAAGACGCGCTGTATGCCGACTTCGGCAAGGCGCTGGGCGGCCGTACCCGCTTCAATGCCAACCTGGGCCGGCTGGTGAACCTGGGCTTTGTGGTGCGCCGTAACAAGTGGCTGGATGAAGGCCCGATGCTGGATCTGATGATCGACTACAGCCAGTTGGCCCCGCGCATCATCGAAGGTGCGTTGTCCGAGGTACTGGGCCAGCGCCGCAGCCAGGCCGCCGATGCCCTGGCCGACAAGACCGCCAGCGCCATTGCCCAGGCGGTACAGCCTACGGTGACGGACGATGGCACCGGCCTGTTTGCTGCTGTTGAAGGCCCCGAAGACGACACACAAGCCCCCGCGCAAGAGGAAGACCGCTGATGTTCCAGATGAAATCGGTAGAAATGGTGCACTGGGACTTCTGGCAACGGCTGGCCGTGCCGCTGGACGCACAGATTGTCACCATCATCGGCCCCAATGGTTCGGGCAAAACCACCTTGCTGGATGCCATGCGCACCCTGCTGGCCATCAAGTGCTCGGGCAAGCGCGACTACAAGCGCTATGTGCGCAACAACCGCGAGCCCTTTGCCTACCTGCGCGGCGTGGTGGACAACCCGCGTCGCCCGTCCGGCGGCCTGTATCCCACCCCCTTCTTTCCCATCGTCAGTGAGGCGGTGACGCTGCTGTGCCGCATCAAGAAGCAGGGCGGCGACTGGGTGCGCCATTACGCCATCCTGGATGGTGATGTGCCGCTGGAACTGGCCGAGGCACAAGCGCAATGGCTGGGCGTGCAGGAATATCGCCGCCGGCTGGAAGTGGCCGGCCTCACTCCCGCCGTGGGCGAGGTGCTGGCGCTGGAGCAGGGCGATACCGACAAGCTGACCGAATACAGCCCCAAACAATTGCTGGACCTGGTCTTCCAGGTATTCGGCGACAAGGACGTGCTGGACAACTACCAGCGCGCCCGTGACGAACAACGCGCCACCGAGCTGGAACTGGAAGCCCTCACCCGGCAGGAAGAAGCACTGGAAGCACGGGTGGAAACCATGAAAACCCGCGCCGGGCGTTTTCTGGAATGGCGTCAGCTCAGCCAGACCATCCGCCGCCTGCAGGACGAAGCCCTGCCGGTGCTGGCCTATCTGGATGGCAAGAGCGCGCTGGGCCAGACCTGGCAAAACTACCGCGCCGCCTACGGCCAGCTCAGCCGCACCCGGCGCGAACATCACGACACCTTGCAACTGGTGGCCAAGCTCAAGGCCGCCGAAGTGGCCGCTGGCGAAGCACGCCAGGCAGCTGAACAAGCCCGTTTGCAGGCGCAGGAGCAGTTCATGGCCGCCAAGGCCGAACACGCCAGCGTCAGCGGCCAGCTGAAGGAGCGCGACCGCCTGCAAGCCCTGGCCAGCCGCGAATACGGTGCCGATGCCGCCGCACTGTCCGACAAGCTGTCCGGCCTGCGCAGTGAGGCCGAGCAACTGAAAGACGGCCTGCGCGACCTGAACCGCCAGCGCGTCGACCTGAAAAACCATGTTGAGGCACTGGAAATCGGCCGGGGCCGCTCGCCGGAAGAAGTGCGCCAGTTCAAGGCGGCACTGGACGAGGCCAATATCGGCCACGCCATGCTGTCCGACATCATCGAGGTGATGGACGCCGGCTGGCAGGGTGCGGTGGAAGCCATGCTGCGCCCCTACCGTCATGTGGTGCTGCTGGAAAACCCGCAGCAAAAGGGCGAGGCCTGGCGCCTGGGTGAAAAACTGCGCTTCCGTCACTTTGTGGTGCCGGAACGCAGCAGCCCGCCGCCCGCACGCAAGGGCAGCCTGCTGGAAGTGATCCGCTTTTCCGCCAATGCACCGGACTGGCTGTACCAGCAGCTGAACAAGGTCAGCCGGGTGGAAAACGCCCAGGCCGGTGCCGCGGTGGATGGCGACTGGATTACCCGCGACGGTTACTTCCGCGAACGACGCGGGGCGCGCCATATCGGCGTAGCCGCGCATGAATTTGCCTTTGGCGAAGGTGCGCGCCAGTCGCGCCTGCTGGCACTGCGCGACGAACTGAAGCAGCTGAACGTGCGCATTCTGGCCGATGAAGAACGGCTGGTGACCATCTCCCGCGAGGCGGCCGGGCTGGCCGAATACCTGGGCGGCATGGACGCCATCCGCCAGCTGGACAGCCGTGCCGAAGAATTTGCCGCACTGGCTGCGCGGCTGGACAGCCTGCAAGCGCAGCAGCAGGAGCTGGGTGCACAACTGGCCGAAGCCAGTGCCACCAAGGATGCGGCAGACCAGCGCTACAGCGATGCACGGCTGGAGCACGACCGCATCTGCCAGCGCGAACAGGAAAGCCTGTCGCGTTACGACGGCAAGCGTCAGGAAGTGGAAAACAGCCGCCGCCAGCTGCGCCGCCTGCTGGCCGAACTGCGTGAGTGGGCCGAACGCCTGCCCGCCGATGCCTTGGCCGCCGAGCATGTGGCCGCGCTGGAAGAGGAATACGAAAGCGCCGCCGATGCGCGCCATCAGCTGAATTACCTGCAAGAACGGCTGCAAGGCGGCGAATGGGAAACTGACGAGTCGGTACTGGCGCTGCGCGACAAGCTGGCCGACGACCTGGCGCAGATCGACCGCGAGCGCCAGCGCCGCCAGAGCGAGGTGGACCGCTCGCGTGAACTTACCGACGACGCCCGCGCCGCCTATATGGGCAAGCTGCGCGCCACGGTGCGCGCCTATGGTGCCAATATCAAGCGCCTGGGCGAGCTGGCCGGCATCGGTGTGGATGTGGAACTGCCCACGCTGGAAAACGACGACGCGGCATTGGCACAAGCCGGGCTGACGCTACGCTTCAACTTCGACCAGAAGGGGCTGATGGGCATGAACGACGGCGAGGCTTCCGGCGGCCAGCAGGTGATGAAGTCGCTGATCCTGCTGATCGGCCTGATGATGGACGAGGCCAATCCGTCCGGCTTCGTGTTTATCGATGAACCCTTCGCCCACCTCGACATTTTCAACATCGACCGGGTGGCAGGCTTCCTCAAGGCCACCGAGGCGCAGTACCTGATCACCACGCCCAACACCCACAACATCAATATCTTCGCACCATCGGAACTGACGCTGGCCACCCGCAAGAAGCGGCCGGGCGAGCAGTGGGCCCCGCCCATCCTGCAAACCCGCCGCCGGGTGGATGCGCCGCAGGCAGACCCGCATGCATGATGTTGCCGCCGGACGGGGAAACTTGTTTCCGTCCGGCGGTCTACTCCTTTCACCCTTTACTCTGGCAGAACCCCATGTCCAGCTGGCTTGCCCGTATTTCTCCGGAACTGGTCGAACGCCTGCCCATCGGCGCCCGCGGCCACTACTTGCTGCTGCAACCCACGCTTGCCCCTACACCCTTGCTGTTGCCCCAGACCGACCAGGCTTTGCTGCAGCGCTGGCTGGCCTTGCGCGTGATACGCCAGCGCTGGACTACTCTCGTGGCGCAAAGTGGCGATCCAACCCAGGCCGAAGATTTGCTGCGCCGCCTGCTGGAGTGTGGCTGGTGTGAGGTGGAACTGCATGCCGAGCCCGACCGGCTGGGCCAGTGGGAGCCGTTCTGGGTCAGCTGGCGCGAGGTGTACCAGTTGCGCAGCCTGATCGGCCTGCCGGATACCGATGCGCGTGATGAAGTCGTGCAGCTATGGCGTGGCTGGCAGCCGCAAAACCCGCAGTTGCAAGCACTGGCCGATAGCCTGACCCAGCGCGTGCAGTCCTCCACGCTGGAGCGGCGCTTGAAAATTGCCCAGGGGCTGGACAACTGGCTGACGGCCGGACTGTGGGGCACCGAGCGCCAGTTCTCGCAATACGCGCTGGGCCGCAGCAAGGCCTTTGGCGAGGCCGACCGGCGCTGGCTGGCCGAGTTCGGCATTGCACTGGAATCCTGTGGCATTTCGCGCCATACCCCGCACGTTTTCCTGTCCGGCGCGCTGACGCTCTATGCCGCCGGTCAGCCCTTGTTGTCTGCCGCCTTGTTGCAAAGCGGCCTGGCACTGGCACCGGAAGCGCTGCTGCAGGTGGATGCAGTACGCGGGGCCGTGCAGATGGTGCGCATAGTGGAAAACCTCAGCGTGTTTGAAGTGCTGACCCGACAAGCCGAGCCCGTACTCACCATCTGGGTGCCGGGTTACCCGCACCGGCGCTGGCTGGACGCGGTGGGGCATGTGCTGGCCTTGCTGCGCTTGCCGGTGCAGGTGGCCTGCGATCTGGACCCGTCCGGCGTAGCCATTGCGCTGCAAGTGGGCGAACTGGCCGGCAAGGCCGGTTGCGCCTGGCAACCCTGGCGCATGCAGGCCGACGACCTGACCCTGGCCTGTGGCGGCCAGCCACTGAGTGCCGACGATCAGCAAGCCCTGGCACGTCTGGCTGGCCGCAGCCTGCCGCCCATGCTGGCCGACCTGGTCGCCGCCATGCTGGAGCGTCAGCTCAAGGTGGAGCAAGAGGCGCTGTTCATCGCCCATGCGGGAGATGCAACGGCCAGTTGATGACAATACCGAGCGCTTGCTTGATAATCGGAACATCCATCATCAAGCGGAGCGCCCATGCGTACCCTGACATCCTTGCTTGGCAATTCCCAGAAACTGGACGGCGGTGCCATGTTCGGCAATGCGCCACGCGCCATGTGGAGCCAATGGCTGGCCCCGGACGAGGCACACCGTGTGCCGCTGGCCTGTCGCTGCCTGCTGGTGCGTGAAGAGGACGGCCGCCGCATTCTGCTGGAAGCCGGTATCGGCGCATTTTTTGCGCCGGAACTCAAAGCCCGCTACGGGGTGGTGGAAGACGGCCATGTGCTGCTGGACAATCTGGCCGCTGCCGGTTGCAGCCACGAAGACATCGACGTAGTAATACTGTCCCACCTGCATTTCGACCATGTCGGCGGCCTGCTGTCCGCCTGGGATGGCAGCCCGGCGCGTTTGCTGTTCCCCAAGGCGCAATTCGTGGTCAGCCGCAGCGCCTGGCAGCGTGCCAAAGAGCCACATGCGCGTGACCGCGCGTCGTTTATTCCCGAACTGATTACCTTGCTGGAAAACAGTGGCCGACTGGTGCTGACCGATGGCGAGACACCGGCCTGCCTGCCGGCTGATTACCGCTTTCATCTGAGCGACGGCCACACACCGGGCATGCTGCTGACCGAAATTCCGCTGGAAGACGGGCCGGTTGTCTATGCTGCCGACCTCATTCCCGGCGCGCCCTGGGTGCATGTGCCCATCACCATGGGTTACGACCGCTTTCCGGAGCAGCTGACCGACGAAAAACGCCAGTTGCTGGAAGGCTTGCTTGCCCGGCAAGGGCGGCTATTCTTCACCCACGACCCGCAGTACGCCATGGCCTGGGTAAACCGCGATGCCAAAGGCCGTTTCCATGCCGCAGACCATATGCCACGCCTGACGGCACTGGCGCGCTGACTGTGGCATTTGTTTAACATTCTTGACAGGGCAGGGCGGCCCGGCTGCCGCGGCCAGCCAGCTGTATAAAGCAGGAGGAATGTTGGCTAAGTCATTGTGTTGTTTGATCAAATAATACGACAATATTATTGATATTTTCAGGTAAGTTATTGTTTATTTGATTGTATCCAATATTGTTTGATCAATTTGCAATGAAAATATTCAACAGGATATCGACAGCGCCCCCATGTCCCGCTTATGCTGCTATGCAGATTGATGCTGATGTCCGCCCACCTGATACGTGCAGGGTGCCATGTTGCTGGCAACATGCTGGCGGGCGTCAATGGGGAATACATCTCGTGGGGGATGTCGTTGACCGGGGCTACGGCTCCGGTTTTTTTTTGCCTGGCTTGTGATGCAGACACAAGACGTAGTGTCGAAACCAACAGTGATGTAATGCACCCCAATCCCCGTGGCGCGCGGCGCGTGTTTACGTGGCGGGGCTGCCCGCCGTGCAGGCAGGGGAGCTGCGTCGCCAGCCCCCCTGCACCCCCAGGCGACCCCGGGTTGCGCGAATTCCCGCTCTTTCCGGGCCGGGCAAGGCGCCGCCGAACTCGCCATTCGCTAACGTCGAATGGCTCAAACAGGGCGGCGGCTTAAAACCTTGCCCAATCCCGGCTACAGCGGCGCGCGCCACGGGGGAATGCTGCGTTGGCCGCGTAAATTCTTAGCGACAATATCCTGAGTCGAATATGTCGTGCATTCACCAGCCAGGTAGCGTAAAGCCAGTAAAAGCCTTGTTTGCAGCAGGCGGTTCAGTTTGATTGAAATGTTGCGCCGCAAAACAGTTGCCAGCCTTCCGCCCGGCATGGCATGGTTGAAACCATGAGCTCACCGCGTTCTTCCCATACTGCCGCTTACTGTCTGCTTACCCTGGCTGCCCTGTTCTGGGCTGGCAACTTCGTCTTGGGCCGTGCCGTCCATGCCAGCATTCCTCCGTTCACCCTGGCTTTTGGCCGCTGGCTGATTGCGCTGGCCGTGCTGCTGCCTGTCGGCCTCAAGCCCATGCTGGCGCAGCGCCCGCTGTGGCAGCCGCACTGGCGACGCATCATCCTGCTGGCCTTGCTGGGCATTGCCAGTTTCAATTCGCTGGTTTACCTGGGTTTGCAGTCCACCAGCGCCACCAATGGCGTGCTGCTCAACTCCTTTATTCCCATCCTGATCGTGCTGCTGGGCGCGCTGTTTTTCCACCTGCCGCTCAATCGTCGCCAGTTGGCTGCGGTGTTGCTGTCTTTTGCCGGGGTGTTGCTGCTGGTGGCGCATGGTGAACCATCCCGCTTGCTGACGCTGGATATCAACCATGGCGATGCGCTGGTGTTTACCGCCATGCTGGCCTGGGCCGTGTATACCCTGTTGTTGCGTGGCCTGCCCGCCGGGCTGGATCGGCTGGGCTTGCTCACCCTGCTGGTGGCCATCGGCCTGCTGGCCATCCTGCCGCTGTTTTTGCTGGAATATGCCCAGGGGCGGCGGGCGGTGCTGAATGTCACCACGCTGGCCAGTTTTGCCTATGTCGGCACCCTGCCCTCGGTGCTGGCTTATCATTTTTACAATCAGGGCGTGGCGCGGGTTGGTGCGGCGCGGGCCGGCAGTTTCATTCATCTGATGCCGGCTTTTGGTGCCGTGTTGTCCATGTTATTGCTGGGTGAGGCCATTCATGGTTATCACCTGCTGGGGATTGCTGCCATTCTGGGCGGCGTGTTGTTGTCGGCGCGCAGCGCAGGACGTTAACAGCGGCTGACAAAACTGCTGCGTCGGCGCGCCTTGCATCAGGGACGCGATGCTATTTTGTTAGCCGCTCTCAATGAACTACAGGCTGCGCTGGGCGCGGCCGGGAAAGGTTGAATCATGAGTCGTTTCTGGAGTCCGGTGGTGCATCAGCTCACCCCCTATGTGCCGGGCGAGCAGCCCAAGCTGGATACGCTGATCAAACTCAATACCAATGAAAACCCCTACGGGCCGTCGCCCAGGGTGCTGGCGGCCATCCGCGCTGCCACCGATGACAGCCTGCGCCTGTACCCGGACCCGAGCGGCGACAAGCTGAAGAATGCGATTGCCGGCTACCACGGTGTCAGCCGCCCGCAGGTGTTCGTGGGTAACAGCTCGGACGAGGTGCTGGGCATCGTGTTTCAGGCCCTGCTCAAGCACGAACAGCCCTTGCTGATGCCGGACATCAGCTATGGTTTTTATCCGGTGTACTGCGGCCTGTTCGGTATTCAGGCGCAACAGGTTCCGCTGGATGACAGCCTGTCCATCCGGGTGGAGGACTACCGCCAGCCCTGCGGCGGGGTGATTCTGGCCAATCCGAATGCGCCCACTGGCCGCCTGCTGCCGCTGTCTGCCATCCGCCAGCTGCTGGATGACCATCCCGACCAGGTGGTGGTGATCGACGAAGCCTATGTCGATTTTGGTGGTGAAACTGCCATCGCGCTGGTGAATGACTATCCCAACCTGCTGGTGGTGCACACCCTGTCCAAATCGCGCTCGCTGGCCGGGCTGCGTGTGGGCTATGCGGTGGGCGATGCCACGCTGATCGAGGCGCTGGAGCGGGTGAAAAACAGCTTCAACGCCTATCCGCTGGACCGGCTGGCGCTGGCCGGGGCGGTGGCTTCGTTCGAAGACGACGACTACTTCCGCCACACCTGCCAGGCGGTGATGCGCACGCGGGAACAACTGACAGCGCAATTGCAGGCACTGGGCTTTGAAGTATTGCCCTCGGCGGCCAATTTCGTGTTTGCCCGCCATCCGCAGCACGATGCCGCCATGCTGGCCACCGGCTTGCGCCAGCAGGCGGTAATCGTGCGCCATTTCACTGCGCCGCGTATCAACCAGTACCTGCGCATCAGCATTGGTACCGATGCCGAATGCGCACGGCTGGTACAAGTGCTGGGCAGTTTGCTGTCCTGAGACAGCAGGCCGATTTCAACCTCGGAAAGGAAGCGACATGAGCGAGCAAGACCGCGCCGCCGGCAAGGCCCGCCGCACCCAGGTGATGGGTGAGGCCTTTGTCGAACGGGCGATGAGCAATCTGGATGGCTTTTCCGCCCCCTTGCAGGACTGGCTGAACGAACACGCCTGGGGCAGCACCTGGCAGCGCGAGGGGCTGGACCTGAAAACCCGCAGCCTGATCACCTGCGCCATGCTGGCAGCGCTGGGCCGCAGCACCGAGCTGAAAGGCCATGTGCGCGGTGCCATCAACAACGGTGCCAGCCTGGTGGAAATCCGCGAGGTACTGTTGCACAGCGCGGTGTACGGCGGCGCCCCGGCGGCGGTAGAGGCTTTCCGCAGTGCGCGCGAAGTGCTGAACGAGCTGGGACTCAAACTGGAAGAATAGGCTGACTGGCGGCAGGGTTGATTTTCTGCCGCCAGGCCCCACACTGAGTGCATCTCCACCCCGGCGGCCGGTCGCAGCATTGGCCGCCTTTGCCTGAAGGACATGAAGATGGCATCTGTAACCCTGCGTGGTAACCCGGTTGAAGTGGCAGGTACCCTGCCGGTCAAGGGCGACAAGGCTCCGGCCCTGACGCTGACCAACGGTGATCTGGCTGACGTGACCCTGGCCGACTTTGCCGGCAAGAAGAAAATCGTCAACATCTTCCCCAGCGTGGATACCCCGACTTGCGCCACTTCGGTACGCAAGTTCAACGAAAAAGCCGCTGGCAAGGCCGACACCGTAGTGCTGTGCGTTTCTGCCGACCTGCCGTTTGCACAAAAGCGTTTCTGCGGCGCCGAAGGCATCGAGAACGTGGTGAACCTGTCCACCTTCCGCAATGCCGACTTCCTGCAAGCCTGGGGCGTGAAGCTGGCTTCCGGCCCGCTGGCAGGCCTGACTGCCCGCGCCGTGGTGGTGCTGGATGCCGACAACACCGTGCTGCATAGCGAGCTGGTGGCCGAAATCGGCAGCGAACCCAACTACGAAGCCGCGCTGGCGGTGCTGTAAGCAGCCTGTTTTGTTGACAAGCCCCTCTCGCTTTCCATAAGGAAAGCGAGGCCCCCTTACAGGGTAAGGGCGGGGGGATAGGGAATAAATGGAAGGCTGCGAAAGTAATCAGTGAATCGAAAGGCCCGGCTTTGCCGGGTCCAGTGCAATCGAATCAAATAACTTTGTCAGCAGCCTGAACGGCAGCCCATGATGGCTGCCGTTTTTGTTTCTTGCACCTCAGTGCTGTGGCTGCAAGCGGAACCAGCTGAGCGCCTGGTGCAGTACCCCGGCAGACTCCGCCAGTTGGTGCATGACAGGGTGGGCATTGCGCATTTGTTCGTCGATGCTGCTGGCCAGGTGGGCCAGTTCAAAACCATGCTGGCGAATGCTGTTGCCGGCCTCGCTCTGTTGCTGGCGCACCTGGCTGATCTGGCCCATCAGCTGGTCCAGCTCGGCCAGCGACTGGTCCACGCCGGACAGGGCAGTGTCCAGTGCCTGCTGGGCATGCTGGTTGTCATGGCTGGCCTTGCCGGCGGTATCAATGGCGTCGCCCAGCGACTGCTTTACCGTTTCCACCTGCGACAGGCAGTCAAAAATGCGCGAAGTGGCGCTGGCGGTGCGCTCGGACAGCTTGCGTACCTCATCCGCCACCACGGCAAAACCCCGGCCCTGCTCGCCGGCACGGGCAGCTTCAATTGCTGCATTGAGCGCCAGCAGATTGGTCTGGTCGGCTACATCGCGAATCAGGGTGCTGATCTGGGCGATATCGCCAATCGACTGGTTCAGCTGCTGCATTTCCTGCATGGCGGAATCAATGCGAGCGGCCAGGTCCTGCATGGCAGAAGCATTGGCACTGCACAGCTGGCGGGCATGCTCCGTGCGTTGCAGCGCCTGTTGCGATCCGCTTTCTGCCTGGGCAATGAATTGCGCCACGCTCTCGGCCTGGCTGGCAATCTGCGCGGCTGCTTCGTTGCTCAGATTGGCCTTGCCGCTTTGCAAGCGGCTGGCGTCGGCCGCCTGGCTGGTGATTAGCTGCAATTGCTGGCTGTCACGCTGATTGCGGCTGGCGTGCTGATGCACATTGCTCAACAGCTCGCCCAGTCGTTCAAGAAAGCGGTTGATGCGTGCGGCCATTTGCGCCAGTTCATCCTGCCCCTGCTCCGGCAAGCGGGCAGCCAGGTTGCCTTCACTCAGTGCATCCACGGCACGTCCCATGGCGGCCATCTGCATTTTCAAGCGCCGTGCCAGTGCCAGCTGAATCAGCACCACCGCCACACTGGCCAGCAGCAAAGGCCCCAGAATGATGATGGCTAGCTGTTGCAGCATGGCATGCATGGCTGCTTCTTCGGCTGCCTGATCCTTGCCGGCCAGCACCAGTTGCTGGTCTAGCAGTGCCACCAGCGGCACCAGGCTTTGCTGATAGGCCTGTTCCGGAATCGACAGCGCATCTTGTGGCGCGGTTTCGGCAATGGTCAGCGCGCTTTCCAGATTCTTGGCGTATTGCTGCCACAGCATATTGCTTTGCTGTGCAAACTTTTCCGCGCTGTCCGCAGGCAAGGCCGCTGCAATGCGGCTACCCAGTTGCTTGACCTGCTGCTTGACCTGTTGCAGATGCTTGGCTGTTTCCGGCTGCAAGGGGTCGGCACGGGACAGGCTGAGCACGCTGGCCTTGAACTGGTAAAGATTGGCCGACAGTTGCTGATGCTGGCTGTAGTCATCCACATGCCGGGTGAGGGAGAACAATTGCTGACTGGTAACGGCCAGCACAATCAGCAGGCTGGCCACGGTAAACAGGATGGTCAGCCATAAACGCTTGATAAGAGACATGATTGCAGCTTCTGCACAATGGATGCTGCGCAGTGTAGACCCTGAGAATGACAGTTCCATGACATGACTTAATGCCAAATGCTTAGAATTGCCTGTGAAATGGCTACATCATTTACAAGCAGGTCTTGGCAATCCGGGCCGGACATCATGCAACAGGGCCTTTGTCACCACCATGCGCCAGAGGCAGGAACCGGCAACCGGGCAGGGCATACAGCAAGCCGCTGCGCGCTCAGCCCTGTCGTATTGCTGTGGCCAGTTCATTGCATCTTCATTGCATCAGCGTTTGGCGCTGATGTTGTCCTTGGCTGCAGTGGAGGGCACGGGCAAGGCAAACACCCGTGACGGCAGCTTGAATTGCAACAGCTTGAGCAAGGCCAGTGGCCCATCTCCAGCGCTGGTGCGCAGGATGTAACGTGCGGTCAAGCCATCTGGCAGGGCAAAGTCCAGTTGAAAACGGGCTTTGTCCAGTTGCACCACCCTGGCTTTTTCCAGCAAGCGGACGAAGGCCCAGCGGCCGCTGAATTCCAGCGTTTGCCGTGTGCCGGTAGCCAGCGACAGCCACTGCAAATAAGTGCCACCGGGCTGCCCGGTCTGCGGCCAATGCATGGCTACCCAGGCCTCGTGCTGGTTGAAGTACTTCAATGCCTGGCCATCAATCATCAGCGTGGTTTCGGCCAGGCCCGGCATGGCAACCGGGCGCAGCTCAAACTGATAGCCGGCATCGCCTTCGGCATACAGCAGGCTGGACAGGCGGCTCAGTGCATTCACCGCATTGAGAAAGTCGGCATCGAAAGGCGCGGCATTCTGCAAGGTGGGGCTGGGCAGCCATTGATCGCCTTCCTGCACCAGCGCTCCAGCCAGTGTACTGCCCAGAAAGCGGGCAATCGCGCCTTGTTCCGGGGCCAGAAAGCCGGTCAGCACCGGAATGGAGCTGTCGTTATCGCTGGCATTGAAGGGAAAGCGCCCGGCCAGCTGACTACCCCAGGGCAGGTAGATGCTACGGCGCCACAAATCATTGATGTCAAAGGCTGCAGGCAGCATCACTACCTGATTGGCACTATCCAGCGGGCTGACAAACAGCTGCTGCGCAAAACCAGCCCATTCTGCCCCCAGGCTGGCCGCCAGCATGGCCGCGTACTCCTGGCCATGGGCCAGCGCATTCTGTTCGCCCTTGAACAGCGCTTGAGCCAGCTGGCGGGAAGCGGCATCGGGGTTGGGCGAGGAGGCCAGCTGTTGCAGCTTCAGCCGCACCGAGGTGACGGATTCCAGATAGCGCGCCAGGCTGATTGTCTGGCTGGCTTGTGCATCATCCGGCGCAGTCAGCCGCAACAAGGGCCCAAAGGCACGAGCCAGCGGGGCGGAAGGCTGTGTCTGCTGCATGGCCGCCTTGTCACCGGACTTGCCCACCAGTGCGCGGGTTTTGTCCAGCAAGTCACTGGCCAGGGACTTTTCCGCCATGCCAGCCTGCCCCTGATACTGGATCATGCTCATCAAGGCCAGCAGCGGCGAGCGCTGCGGGTCGGCATAAGTGCTCAATTGCTCCACCGTGCTGGACAGACTGTTGGCAGATTGCCAGCGCAGCCCGTTCAGCCAGCGTTGCCAGGCGGCGGCGTAGTCATTGAAATAACGTTGCTGCAAGCGGGTTTTCAGCAGGCTGCCTTTACTGCGTGCAGCTTCTGCCCCCATCACCCATAGCGCCTCGCCGCCCTGTTTCGGGTCGGCATTTTCGATGGCCGTGCGGACATGGCCATCCCATGCTTCGCGGGTATAGGCACCGGGCAGGGTGCCGGGCAGAAGGAACAGGCCACGGCTATCCACCCCCGGCAGCAGGCTACTGGCGGTGCGGGCCGGATATTTGTCAGCCGCCTGTTGCAGGATGGACTGGTAAATCGTTTCGTCGCCATGCTCCACCCCGTTGAGGCCAAGCAAGGTCTGTCGGGCAGCGGATACCACGGCAGGGCTGGCCGCCAGCTTCCATTCCGGGTGTGCCGCCAGATGCTGCGCATAAAAGCGCATGATGTCTGCTTGCGGCTGGCCGTCGGATCCACTGCGCAGGCGTAGTTGATCCGACAGGAATACCGCCTGCGTGCGGGACGGTGTGTCCAGCATCAAATAGCCTTTCAGGCTGTCAAACCCCACCTTGCTGGCCAGCGCAATCGCCTCGCCCCCGCCGGATAGCGGCAGCTTGTTCAGCTCAAGCAAAACGCGCTGGATATCCTGTTGCGCAGGCGTAATCACCCACTGCCGGGCAGCCTTGCCGTAAGCGGCAAACAGCGGTGCCTGCACCTTGTCATTCAGGTTCAGGCCAAAGCGCGACAGCAGGGGAATACCGGCGTTGGCTTGCTGTGACAGCTGCTGCAATAACTGTTGGCTGCTCAGCAAGGCTGGCAAGGCCTGCCTGATGGTGCGGGCGGCATTCAGCTGGGCGATGCGGGCCTGGGCGTCCATCACCAGGGTGTGATTGCGCACGGCGGACACGCCCACCGCCACCGCCAGCAGCAGGGACAGGGCACACACAAGCCAGCCGATGAGGTCGGTCAGCGCAAGACGATGGCGGCGCGGTGCACATTGCACACAATCCTCCACCACATGGCCTGCAATATGCGGTAAGTCAGCACCGGCAATCCACGCCAGGCGAATGATGTGCTGCCCGTCTGGCAGGTGGCGGCTGATCTGCGCCAGGGATTCGGCCAGATCATCAATCACGCCGGGCTGATCCAGCGCAGCGGAAAAGGCCAGCGTGGCCGGGCCTTGATGCGCCAGCAAGGCTGCCTGGCCGTCAATGGCGCTCTGCCAGACCAGCTGGCGCAAGTCGGCCCGCGTTTGTGCCGCATCGCCGGGTTGGGTCAGCACGCAGGAAATGCCCTGCTCCGGTACCGTCCAGCCAGTGAGGGCAAGGCAGACCGGCAGCCGCCACTGACAGCGTGCATTCAAATCCAGCAGCTGTTGCAGCTGCATACTCCCGGTTTTCGGCAATGTGTCCGCCACCAGGGTGACGGCATCCAGCGGCACACGCCAACGGCCACGCAAACGGGCGAGGCGCTTTGCAGGCTGTTCCGGGGTGATGCGCAGCAGCAAGGCATCCGGGCTATCCAGCCAGAGCGGTGCCGGGGGCTGGTCGACATCCGCCAGGCTGGACACTACCTTCTCCGGCAATAGCATTGCCACCCATGGCTTGATGCTGCGCCATTTGCCCGGGTACTGATGTCGCATGTATTGCAGAACGGAATCCAGGCCCTCCGACCTGCCATCCATAGTGGTGTTGGCACGGTGAAAGCGAGGCACCGCCAACGCAGCAGGCCCCCGGATCAGCAGCACTAACCAGACAAACACCGCCAGGGTTGGCAGTAACACGGCCCAGAAGAAAAGACTGGTTTGCAACAAGAAGCCATCCGTCGGCCCCTGAAACAGCGTTTTGCCATACAACCAGACCAGCAACAGCGCCAGTGCTCCAATTGCAAACAGGATGAGGGGTATCCAGTAAACGCGGCGCGGGGTAGGGGAAGAGCTTGGCAGGCTGGTCATGGCGATGGCCTCTCACGTTTGGCAATGCAATTCAAAGGACATTCACGCTTACACACGGTCAGCGCTGGCGGAGTTATTGCAAATCAATATGTGGTTTGAGTGACTACTGGCCGGCCTATGCGCCCTGCCTTTGTCGTTACTGGTGGAAAACGCTGGGTGTTATTTGCTTTCATCACCATCCAGTAAATCTGATTTGGACCAATTGCATTCATTGCTGGGTGTATTTGAGTTGTATGCGCCAGAGTCAATTCTGAAATGGTATCTTTTTTTTCTATTCTTGGATAAATATACAAGGCTTGGTACATCGCCTCCTTGCCAAGTGTAAGTGTAATAGCCGGTTCTTTTTTTGTTAACAATTTCTGCATAGGTGTATGAATAACTAATAAGCCTTGCGCCTGGGGCAGTAAGATCTTCATAAGATAGAAATTTCAAAGGTATTCTGGGGCCATTTTTATACTGAATAAAACCAGCGCGCCTTGGATTGTCAAAGTCCAAACTTAGGCTGATAAATATTGGACCTTCCTTTTCTAAGGATGAAAAACAAGCGGTGTCTAATGGATTTTTTTTTGTTGAGATTGTATTGCTAGAATTGGCAATGCCTGCAATAAATACAATAGAAGATGCTAAGGTAGTGAGCATTTTTGACATGTACATGTCCTTGAAATTGACTAAGTAGGGCAATGTTTAATATTTTGAGATTTATGGTCTTTGTAAAATGTAGGGTAAATTGAGCGAATGGATGGTCTCGATATATTTCTTTCTTTCAACCCCATTTTTATCTGTAACTTTTTCTTTTTCGCTATCTCTGCGCCAGGTAAAGGTGATGTTTACACTGTCTTTGGGTGGAATGGCATCATGTAAAATCCATTTGCAGTACTCCAAGGCGTGTAGTCGTCGCTCAAGTCCGTTGATGTATGGATCAAGAACCCAACCATTGACACCCTTGCTAACTTTGACGCCATCAATAATAGATGTGCCTCGATCACACAGGTCGTGCATGCTGGTGAAATTTAGTATTTTTTTGCTGATCCAGTAAAAGCCGCTGCTATCGATGCAGCCAAATAGATTATTGATGGACGGAGGTTTTGTATTTTTTAGGCCCGGTGCTCCTGGCTTTGCAACCAGATTGTCCGGGTCCCAGCCTAATTTCGCATATACGCCAAGCTGTGCATCTGGGGCGGATGGTATTCCTCGGAATTTGCCATATTCCTCATAGGCCTCGAAGTGAGTGAGTTGAATAATGCCGCGCCCCCAATAGGGCTTGTATTTTGCGCTTTGAAGATGTGGCTCGGCTAAAAATGCCAGATAACTGGTTTCTGGAATGGTCTGGGAAATAAAATGGGCTAATCTGCCTTTGCTGTGTAATATTCCATATTTGTTAAAGCCTTGGCATAGTGCCTTTGTCCAGGTTTTGGCTGTGGAGAATGCTGCTTCCCAACTCTTGGATTCGGTTTTGAATTGTGTGCCGTGAAGGTATTTGAGCGTTCTTGGCAGTAATTGCGCAAACTCAAACTCCGACAGCCAATTACATTTCCTGAAATGCAGGATGAACTCCCTGGGGTTGAAGAACCAGACATCTTCCGTTATCGCGCCCTGGTAAAATGCCTTGCTGGCATTGTCTACAGTAGGTAGACAAGCACTGGGGAATTTATTGTTGTTGTCGACGAATCGCTGCCAGAAGCAGGCTTTGTCCAGGTCGTCCATTAATTTCTGGAATTTGCTATTGTCTAGTGGTATGGGGTTGAGCGGGGATGCCACTTTGCGCCATTGTTGGCGCACTGCCTTCTTTGCTTTGTCCCATTCGCTGGGAATTTTGCAAATCATTTTTGATAGTTTGCTACTGACAGCCGGGTCAGTTAATGCCCGTTGTAATGCGGCTGCGTTTTTCTCACTGCCCGCTGGATACAGTAGTGAATGAATGATTTTGCTATCACACAGGCCGTTATCAACCGGGTCATCATCGATGAGGGTCCAGTCTGCCCAGTCCGGGAAATCGCCATCACTAAATACGGTAATGGGCTTTGCGCCCTGGGCGGGTGCGGCATTGAGATTGACCCAGGCCAGGCCCTGTGGTGTGTCAATCTGATGCCAGTGTGGAATGTCATGGCCAATTTTCTGGGTGTTGACCTCATCAATGATGCGCCCAAATTTCAGCATTTCATAAATTGCGCTGGGGGCGATTTTTTTATACTGTTCGCCCATCTTGACTGCTCGGTTATAGAGCTTGTATTCGTATGCCTGGTAGAATTTGTTGTCTTTGGCGCGCTGTGGGATGCTGATGTATTGATTGTCTTTTAATAACTTGCTGCTTATCGTGACTTCACCCTTCTCAAATTTGATGGTGACGTATAAATCTGTCGTACTCGGTGTTGGGTTTTTGAGGGTGGATGCGCTGTAATCTGGCGCTGTCGCCTGGAAATATAAGGGAGTGCCTGCCGGGATGTAGTAGTGGGTATCGCCGTAAACAATGTTTTTCCGGCCGGATTTGGCGAGGTTCAGCTTGCCGCTGCTGCGACCGGTGATTTTCTTTACATTTGCGCCGCTGCAAAATATTTCAAAATGGATGCCGCTATTGTCTGCCACGTTACCGACATGGCCAATCAGGTCTTTTCTATAGACGGGGCTACCCTTGGCGTAGGCTGTCTTGATTGCTTCATTGATGACTTGCAGGTGTTGATAGCAGGAGTAATACACAATGCAGCCTTCTGCCTCGCTGCCAATCTGGGTTTCATGCCTGATGATCACCACTCCGCTGGAGTTGGCGTGCTCGCTGAGGTCTGTCCCTTTGTCCTCGGCGTAATACATGACGGCACCGTCGGCAATCGCCCATACGGCGTTGTTGTCCCCCGATCCGACAAAGCCGGTAATGTGCAGGCCGGGGTGCCATTGGCCGGATTTCCCTACTGGAAATCCGCCCCTGTCGCGATTGGGCATCATGTTTTCCAGCCATGCCCTATCTTCTTTCTGGGTGGTGGTTTGCGCGTGTGCTGGTTTTAGTAGTACAGGTGGTCCGATTAACATGTTTATTCCTTGTTCGGATTGAAAGATGAGCTGGCGAATAATCAATACCCTTCATTCCGAGTAGTTCTGATCAAGGCTTAATTCGGTTTTGGGGAATGCGCTGACTGGATTAGCCAGCCCCGCCTTCCCCTCATTACTCAGCGTGCCGTGCAGCTTGATATCCCCAAACACTTCAACCCCCTTGGCGCTGATGCGGATGCCATGGCCGCCGGCTGCCAGTTCGATGCTGTCGTGCCCGGCCACGCTGATGTGCTGGTTGCTGTTCAGCCGCAGGGACTTGGCGGCGGACACCGCCAGCGGGCCGCCTTGTGCCTGAATGTCCACGCTGCCCTGGTTGGCATAGAAGCGTGCGCCGCCGCTGCGGGCAAACAGGCTGATGGCGCCGTTGGCATTACTGCGGATGTCGCCCAGGGCGGCTTGGCTGATGTGCTGCCCGGCGGTGACGGCGTAGGTGCTGCCTGCCGATTGCTGGATGGTGTGCGGGGTGGTGAGGCCGATGCCGGCCGGGGCGCTGATCAGGATGCCGGCCTGTGCCAGCTGTTTGAGCGACTGTTGCAGCAGGTCGACCTGGGCCTGGACATCCGGCGGCAGCGCTCTGGCGGTGGTGGCGGCATCGGCCAGGGCTTTGGCCAGCCGGTTGGCCTGTTCCAGCTGGTGCAGCGCTGCGGCCATGTCCAGTTGCGGGGTAGCGGCGACGGATTTGCTTTCGGCAGTGATGAGCAGGCCTTTGCCGGCGCGGATGGCTCCCCAGTGGTCGGTGCGCAGTTCAAACCCTTCGCCGCGTGGCGCGCGGGCGGCATCCACCAGGTGGCCGATATTCAGCTGGCTTTTACCGTATTCGCTGGCCAGCTTGATGTGTTCCTTGCCCTGCAAATCCTCCATGCGCAGCTTGTTGTTGGCCTTGGTGCGGATGACATTGCGGCTGTGCCATTGGCTGGTGATGTGGTCTGGCCGCTCGTTGTCATGGGTGATGGCGGCGATGTAGGGGTGGTCGGGGTCGCCATCGCTGAAGGCGAGGTGAACGATGGTGCCGGCGTGGATGGGCATGTGAAAACCGAATTGCCGTCCGGCAAACGGTTTGGCCAGCCGCACCGCGCGCGAATCGCCGCCGGGGCTCCAGTTGTCCAGGTCGAACAGGAAGCGCACGCGGTAGCGGCCATGCTCGTCGATGAAAGGGTAGTGATAGCTGTTATTGCCCGGGCTCACCACCATGGCGGGCAGGGTGCCGTGAATGCGCGGTTTGGGAAGCAGGGCGGGCCGCCAGACGCGATCCGCCGGAATGGCGCTAAAGCTGTTCTGGTAGGCGCTGTCGCGGCTGCCGTGGTGGCTGACGCGGCTGATCAGCCAGCCGTGCGGGGCGTCGGCAAAAGCCTGCGTCAGTTTCAGCACGGTACCGGGCTGCAGCCAGCTGACATTGCTGTCGCCACTGGCCATGCATTGCCGGCTGACCGACAGCTGGTGACGGATCTGCGCCAGCCGGGTGGATTCCTCGTCATCGCGATTATCATCGCCCCAGTCGTAGTCCTCGCCATGCGCGGCGGGCACCTCCCCGGCAAACCCGGCACGGCCATCGGGCAGTGGACTGGCGGCCATGTCGTTGAAGTTGCGCCGCCGCGCAGCCTGCAGCATAGGACTGTGCCGGATGTTGAAGGCGGTGACCGCCTCGGTGCCGACACTTTCCAGCCCGGCCTGCTCGCGCAGGGCGACCGGGTGCAGATGATTGCGGCTGTAGTGCTCCAGGTCGTTGCCAAGCAGGATGACATCCTTGCCGTCGCTGGACTGGCTGAACTGGAAGAAGATGCCGGCCTGCGCGGCCAGACGGGAGAGAAAAGCCAGATCGGTTTCGCGGAACTGGGTGAGGTGCTCGTACACCGCTTGTGCGCCGGTCAGGGTGAAACGGAAATCGCTGCCATCCAGCCCATGCTGGCGCAGCAAGGCTTCCATCACCTGCGCCACCGTCATGTTCTGGAACAGGCGGGTGGTGCGACTGTCCTGCAGCAAGGCCAGGCGCGGGCCGATGTCGAAGGTGTACAGCGTTTCTTCCCGGCTGCTGCGGCCGCGCTGCGCCTGACGCACCACCCCGTGCCAGCTGCGCTGTCCTGCCTGCGCGTCCGGCAGTGGCGGGATGCCGGGAATGCGCAGCGGCGGTGCGGTGGATTGCGGGGTGAGGGTGAAGGTGACCGGCTGGCCGATCAGCGGGGCGAGGGGCAGGTCGCGGTCTGGCAATGTCACTGCCACGCTGAGGTGGTAAGGGCTGTCCAGTGCTTCTTCAAGCTGAAAGGAATGCACGGACGGGGTGAGCTGGAAACGGGTGGGGAAGGTGAGCTGGTAGGGGTTGCGCATGGGCTGGGGCCTGGGGTGGGTCAGATGGTGACCTGCCATTCCTGGCAGTCGTGAATGAGGCGTGGATGAACAGGGCAGCGGCACAGCACCAGATCATTGTTGAGTGCCAGGGTTTTGCCCTTGATATTGTTTTGCCCCAGCGAGCCGCGCGGGCCGGCCATGGCGATGACTCCGATACTGTTGCAGACGTCACAACGCACCCTGGCTCCGATGAAGGACACCGGGATGCCACGCAATGTCGGTCCATCAAGCATGCCTTCAACGACTTCGCCGCGGCCGGTAATACGGCAGCCCTGGCGGATGACAAATCTCATGTGCTGGCTCCTGTTGTGCCTGCTTCGGGTGGCAGAGCAATCCCTGCCCAGTGCTGGTTTTCCTGCCGGGTATGCCAGCCAACCGCTTGCTGCCTTAGCATCGCGGCTTCCAGTGCCATTGCCGCCATGATCCAGCAGCCCAATGCACCGGGATTTCCCCAGTAGGGCTCATGCTCCAGGGCGTCGATTTGCCAGCCTGCTGCGGACAGTTCTTCCGGGCTGTTACGGTTCAGGCTGAAAAAGGAGGTGGGTGGACTGGCCAGTGCAGCATTGCGCTGTGCCAAAGCAAGATGTTCGGGTGCGCGGAACAGCACCGGTCGGGACAGGCTGGCACCTGCACCGGTATGGCTTGCCAGCATGGCAAAGGCGGCTTCGGCAGCGGGTGGGCCATGGCTTGCCCCGAAGCTGGCCGCAGGCGTGGCGATGCCTGCCAGCAGGTGATAGCCGCTGTGTTGCCGGGCATGGAGTGCATCAATCACCAGATCGATGTCATCCGGGCTGTGCAAGCGCTGAGGCTGGGACGTCAGCAAGATGCCCTGTTCGCTGGCATGCTGCCGAAAGCGTAACCACGCGTCTTCGCCGCCATGCCAGGAAACCGCGACTGGTGTGTGCCACACCGTGGGCGGCCAATCGGCCATCATGGCAGCCAGTTTGGCGGGGAGGTATTGGGCCGCGGGAAGGGGTTGTTCCTGTTCTTCCTCCCCGGATGGCATGTCGGATGCTGTTGCATCGTCCGCTAGCAGGATGTCGATTTCTTCGCCGGTTTCATCATCGGCAACTACCTCGTCGTCAGCCGCATAAGCCTGCCATCTGGCTGCGTCTGTATCTTGCTGGCCATCTTCTGCTTCGGTGGTGGATTCCGGCTCTGCCAGATAGGGCGGTGCTGCGGATTCGAACTGCGGTACTGCTAACAGATTGCAGAAAGGCACCGGTTTTGCCCTTTCTTGCCGGAGCAGAACCTGGCGATCCCCCGCGTGGATGCAGGCCGGGCCAAGCAAGGCGATATGCGGGATATAAAGCCGTGCTTTGCGGCGCTGTTCTTCCTGGTGATACGCGGCAAGATGCAAGGCATTGCGGTGATCCACAACCCAGCCTGCCAGCAGCCAGCCGCTGTAGCGCAACAGTGTCCAGAAGCAGGACAAAATGAAACCGGGCGCGGCAGCCTTGAGCCAGAAGCCGGTCAGCGGAGCGTCCTTGGTGCTGTTGACCGCAGTGGTGTAAAAGCTGAGCAGCGTCGAGAGGATGGTGCAGGCAACAATCAACATGACATAGCGCGGCCAGCGGGGTTTGCCCGGTTTGGCCTCTTGCCGTAGTTGGTTTTCGGATGCCTGCATGCCGTGGTGACCCGTCGCTTGGGACTATGGATCGGGCATTAAACTGTGTGACATTTGCATCAGCAATGTCCACTCAGCCAGTTTTACCGGTCAGCCTTGTCTAAAGAATGGTTGGACTGCGTCGGGAGTAGCGCAATGGCCGTGCGCCCTTGCAAGGCGGGAAGGGGTGTCGGTGGACAAGTTCAAGTTGTTACCACCAGCTGGTAAGAATCTATTCCCCCGTCGCCGGGATGATGCTTGATCAGACAAGCGGAGCAGGTGGAGATTAAAGAAGGGAAATGCCCACCCGGTTGGCAGGCCATGGTAATCAGCGGCTGCTCAGTAATACGCAGGGCTGGTCATCAAGTTCGAATTGCGCATCCACCACCATGCCCAGCCGCGTGTGGGCTTTGAGCGAGGCCTGGTTGTCGGCATGTATGAACAGCACGGCCTGCTGGCCGGGCAGCTGCTGCTGTAGCTGCTGCCACATGGCGCTCAGCAAGCCCTGGCCGCGTGCCCGTGGGGCAAGGCAAACCGGGCCATAGAAATAGAATGGCCCGGTGGCATGATGCAGCCTGGCCATCTGCACCGCCACCGGGCTGTCCTGATGCTTGCTGCTACTGGTAAACACTACGCCCAGCAGGCCGGAAGCGTCTTCCGCCAGCACTATCGGCATGCCGTCGGCCAAGGCCTGTGTCAGCCAGTGGCTGATTTTTTCCAGCGGGAAATCGCCATGCAGGCTACCGCCCTGGCTGCTGCTTTCGGGCAACATCAGCGCGGCAATGTCCGCTGCGTCACTCTCTTTGGCATTACGCAACCGTGGCGGCATGGCTTTATCTCCTGCAGGAATTCATTCCAGATTCGGTTTGTGCTTGTTGGCTACGCGAATGTAGTGCTCGGCGGAATACTTGAAGTAGGCCAACTCCTGTTCGGTCAGCTTGCGGGCCTGTTTTACCGGATTGCCCAGGTACAGATAACCCGACTCCAGCCGCTTGCCCGGTGGTACCAGGCTACCGGCGCCAATCAGCACCCGGTCTTCGATGATGGCGCGGTCCAGAATGATACTGCCAATGCCTACCAGCACTTCATCGCCAATGGTACAGCCGTGCAGGGTGACGTGATGGCCGATGGTGACATGCTTGCCGATGTTTAGCGGTGCGCCGACAGGGTCGCTATCGCGCTTGTGGGTGACGTGCAGCATGGCAAAGTCCTGGATATTGCTGCCTGCACCGATATGAATGGCGTTGACGTCGCCACGGATCACGGCAAAGGGCCAAACCGAGGCATTCTCCGCCAGCGTGACATCGCCAATCACCACGGCTGCAGGGTCGATATAGCAGGAGTCGGCAATCTGCGGCGTGCTGCCATCGTAGGGGCGGATATTGCGATTCATCAGAACGTCCTCATCTAACAGGTTCGAGATTCCCTATCATATAGCAATGGCGGTAGCCTGTTGGCCTGCTACCGTCTATTCCGATACCGGCACCGTTCCCCGCCAGCGGCTGCCATTTGCCACAGAAAGTGAACAATGAGCCTGAATCCGCTCCTCGACTTTACCGGACTGCCACGTTTTGCCGAGATTCGTCCGGAACACATCAGCCCGGCCATCGCGCAATTGCTGAGCGAGGCCCGTCACACCGTGGCGCAGCTGACCGCCCATGTGGATAGCCCGAACTGGGAGAACTTTGTCGACCCGCTTACCGACGCCACCGAACGCCTGTCGCGCGCCTGGGGCGTGGTGGGGCATCTGAATGCGGTGGTGAATACGCCGGAACTGCGTGATGCCTACAATGCCAATATCGCGCCGATTTCCGAATTCTGGACCGAACTGGGACAGAACCTGGCCCTGCTCGGCCAGTTCAAGGCCATTGAGGCCAGCCCGGACTATGCCGGCTACAATGCCGCACGGCAGAAGATCATCCAGAACGATTTGCGTGATTTCCGCCTGTCCGGTGCCGAGCTGCCGGAAGCACAGCGCCAGCGCTATGCCGCCATCCAGAGCCGTCTGGCCGAGTTGTCCGCCCGTTTCGAACAGAACGTGATGGACGCCACCGACGCCTTCAGCCTGTATCTGGAAGACGCCAGCGACCTGGATGGCGTGCCGGAAGACGCGCTGGCCCTGTTTGCAGCTGCCGCTCAGGCTGATGAACAAACCGGTTACAAGATCACCCTGCAGTTCCCGTTTTACTTCCCGGTAATGCAGTACGCGCACAACCGCGCGCTGCGCCAGAAGCTGTACGACGCCTATGTGAAGCGCGCGTCGGAGTTCGGCCTGCCCGAGCACGACAATACCGAAATCATCCGCGAAAAATTGCAGCTCACCCGTGAAGAAGCCCAACTGCTGGGTTTTGCCAATTATGCCGAGCTGTCCTTGTTCACCAAGATGGCGGAAAGCCCAGCGCAAGTCATTGCTTTCCTGCGTGACCTGGCAGCCCGTGCCAAGCCTTTTGCACTGAAAGACCGTGCCGAGCTGGAAGCCTTTGCCAGCAAGGAGCTGGGTCTCTCCGACCTGCAAGCCTGGGATATTGCTTACGCTGCCGAAAAACTGCGCGTGGCACGCTATGCCTTCTCCGAGCAGGAAGTGAAGCAGTACTTCCCGGAAAGCAAGGTGCTGCCCGGCCTGTTCGGGGTGGTCAACACCCTGTATGGGGTGCAGGTGCGCGAAAGCAGCGCCCCGGTATGGCATGACGATGTGCGCTTCTACGACATCCTCAAGGATGGCCAGCTGGTAGGCAGCTTTTACTTCGATCTGTACTCGCGCGAGGGCAAGCGCCCCGGTGCCTGGATGGATGACGCCCGTGGCCGTCGCAAGAAGGGCGACACCATGCAAACCCCGGTGGCCTACCTCACCTGCAATTTCACCCGCCCGGTGGGTGACAAGCCGGCGCTGTTCACCCACGACGAAGTAATCACCCTGTTCCATGAGTTTGGTCATGGCCTGCACCATATGCTGACGCAAGTGGAGGAGCTGGGTGTTTCCGGCATCAATGGCGTGGAATGGGATGCGGTGGAGCTGCCCAGCCAGTTCATGGAAAACTTCTGCTGGGAATGGGAGGTGTTGCAAGGCATGACCGCCCATGCCGAAACCGGCGAAACCCTGCCGCGTGCGCTGTTCGACAAGATGCTGGCCGCCAAGAACTTCCAGAGCGGCATGATGACGGTGCGCCAGCTGGAGTTTTCCTTGTTCGACATGCTGCTGTACACCGATTTTGATGCCAGCACCGGCGACTGGCTGGCGCTGCTCGATACCGTCCGTCAGGAAGTGGCGGTGAACTTCCCGCCGTCTTACAACCGCTTCCCCAACAGCTTCAGCCATATCTTTGCCGGTGGGTATTCGGCAGGCTATTACAGCTACAAGTGGGCGGAAGTGCTGTCGGCTGATGCCTATGCCGCTTTCGAAGAAGCAGGTGGTGCCAATGCCGCCACCGGAAAGCGCTTCTGGGATGAGATTCTGGCAGTGGGCGGCAGCCGCTCGGCGCTGGAATCCTTCCGTGCCTTCCGTGGCCGCGACCCGCAGATTGACGCGCTGTTGCGCCATTCCGGCATGGTGGAAGAAGCCGCCTGAAGCGCTGACAAATATTTGCACGGGGGAGGGAACTCCCCTGATTTGCGCTGGCTCTAATCTTTGCTCAACGGGTTATCTCCAAGAGCAGCAAGCGAGCCAGACGCTTATCCCTGCCCCCAAGGACATCGATATCGTGTCTTTTCCTGCCCCCAATCCCCCTTGGGGGTATTTTTTTGGCTGTCGCAAGCGCAAATGAAAACACCGCCTGATGGCGGTGTTGTCTGGTGCTTTCAGTGAGATGACGTCTCCGGGATTCTTGCCGATGGTGGCTGGTACGGCTGGCTGCCATCAGACGGGAATCGCCATTTCACTAAAATCAGTTGCCGGGGCCGTTTTCCGTCTTCTCTGTCTGGCCGAGGCGATGGCGCTGGGCAAAGCCCGGAGTGCGCAGGGTAAAGGCATCGCTGAAAGGGCGCAGGGTAGAGCGGTGAGGATTCTTGGTCGGGCAGAGGGGATGTTGCTGGGAATGCAGGGGTTTGGATTGTCTGGACAATTTGTTTCTCCGGTGATGAACACAGGACCATTCTAGCTGCGCTGCCGTGCAATGACAAATTTGATCAAATATCTGTTGTTTATTTGCCAGATCAACCATTTGAAAAACAAGGTTAAACCGGCGGCAGCAAGGGGGCTGAGCGTCCCCGGCAAGGGGCTGACAAGCAGTGAACCGCGTATCGCCATCCTGTTGCGAAGTTAATCGGGTAAGATGGCGTCGATTTTTCAAACACGCATGCGGCGGCGCAGTCCGGCCGCACTGCTTGCATGGCCTGCTTGTCGTCGCCGCATGAGTGACATTGTGTGTGCCATGCTGTTTATGTGCCGTGGAGCACGCTCTGCGTGCATGCCTTCCTAGTTGATGGGGACATGATGATCTTCAACCGTTCCATCCGGCCAGAGCGCCTCACCTTGCTGGTGTCGCTGGGGCTGGTGCTGTTTTACAACCTGCCATTCTGGCGCGAGATGTTGCGCATTGTCGGCCCGCTGGATGGCCATGGCATCAAACTGCTGCTGGAATCCTTCCTGCTGGTGACGGCGTTTTACAACCTCGTGCTGTCGCTATTCAACTGGCCTTATGTCGGCAAGCCGCTGATTGCCCTGTTATTGCTGACGACTTCGTTCATTACCTATTTCATGAACCAGTATGGGGTGATGATTGATGTACACATGGTGCAGAACGCGGTACAGACCGATCACAAGGAAGTGCGCGATCTGCTGACCATGAAAATGGCGCTGTTTGTCGTGCTGCTGGGCCTGCTGCCCAGCTGGTGGCTGTTTACGCGCCATATCCAGTGGCGCTCCCCGTTGCGTGAGGGCGGGGTGAGGCTGCTGACCCTGCTGGTATCGGCGGCGGTGCTGGTGGGCATTGCCTTTGCGGCGTATCAGGATTTTGCGTCCTTGTTCCGCAATAACCGTCAGCTGCGCCATTACCTGACGCCCTTCAACTATATCCAGGCCACTAACGGTTATATCCAGGACCACTACAATAGTGGTCCCATTGTGGTCAGCCCGCTGGGTGAAGATGCCAAACGCGATGCCAGCTGGCAGCAGCACAAGCGCAAGACAGTCTTCGTGCTGGTGGTGGGGGAAACCGCCCGCGCCGATCATTTTTCACTCAATGGCTACCCACGCAACACCAATCCGAAACTGTCGGCGCAGCCGGGTTTGATCAACCTGCCAAATGTGCATTCCTGCGGTACCGAAACGGCTGTCTCGGTACCCTGCATGTTCTCCGATATCGGACGTGACAATTACAGCGGGGACAAGGCAGCACGTCAGGAAAACGTGCTGGATGTGCTCAAGCGCGCCGGTTATAACGTGATCTGGCGGGATAACCAGTCCGGCTGCAAGGATGTGTGCAACCGGGTGACGCTGGAAGATGTCACCACCAGCAAGGACGACAAGCTGTGCAGCACTGGCGAGTGCTGGGATGAAATTCTGCTGCAGAACCTGCAGCAGAAGATTGACCAGTCCGACCGCGACATCGTGCTGGTGCTGCACCAGATGGGCAGCCATGGTCCGGCCTATTACAAGCGTTACCCGCCGGCCATGGAGCAGTTCAAACCGGTATGCCAGACCAGCGAGCTGTCACGCTGCCCGCGCGAGCAGATCGTCAACGGCTTTGACAACACCATTCTGTACACCGATACGGTGCTGTCCGGCCTGATAGATTTCCTGCGTGCCAACCAGCAGCGCTATAACACCGGCATGCTTTACATGTCCGACCATGGTGAATCGCTGGGCGAAAACGGCATGTATCTGCACGGTACGCCGTATCTGCTGGCACCGGAGGCGCAAAAGCATATTGGTGCGATGATGTGGTTTTCCGACAGCTTCCAGCAGGAAGTCGGGCTGAACCAGCGCTGTCTGGAAGGTCGCAAGGCCGAGCCGTATTCCCACGACAACCTGTTCCACTCGCTGCTGGGTGTGCTGGGTGTGCACACCAGTGTTTATAACAAGCAACTGGACATGTTTGCGCCTTGCCGGCAATCGTCGTGATTTCTGATTCAGATGCAGCCGCCGATGCGTGCGGTTGCCCTAAGTAAACGAGAACTGAAGATATGCAATTAGCCACCTGGAACGTCAACTCACTCAAGGTCCGTCTGCCTCAGGTGCTGGAATGGCTTGCGCAAAGCCCGGTAGACGTACTGTGCCTGCAAGAATTGAAAATGGATCAGGATGTGTTTCCGCTGGCCGAGATCGAGGCCGCCGGTTACCGTGCCGCCTGGTTCGGCCAGAAAACCTATAACGGCGTGGCCATTCTGGTACGCGCGCCCTTGCAGCTGGACGATGTGGTGCAAGGCATTCCCGGCTATGACGACCCGCAACGCCGGGTGATTGCTGCCACGGTAAACGGCGTGCGCGTGATTTGTGGCTACTTCGTCAATGGCGAGGCGGTTGACTCACCGAAGTACCCGTACAAGCTGGAATGGCTGGGCAAACTGCATGACTACGTGGCCGATGAGCTGACGCGTCATCCGCAATTGGCTTTGCTGGGCGACTACAATATCGCCCCGGAAGACCGCGATGTATACGACCCGGAAAGCTGGCACGAGCAAGTACTGTGCAGCACGCCGGAGCGCGCGGCGTTCCGTGGCCTGATCAGCCTGGGCCTGGCCGACAGCTTCCGCCTGTTCAACCAGGAGGACAAGCAGTACAGCTGGTGGGATTACCGCGCCATGATGTTCCGCCGCAACAAGGGCGTGCGTATCGACCACATCCTGATTACTCCGGCCCTGCAGGCGCGGGCGGTGGAGTGCGTCATCGACAAGACGCCGCGCAAATGGGAACGCCCGTCCGACCATACGCCCGTGGTGCTCACGCTGGCAGATTAACCGTATCCCGAGCCGATGACTGACAGACCCCTCTTGCTTGCCGGATGGAAAGTGAAAGGGGTTGATGAGCAGATGGGAACGCTGCGGAATCAGTCACTTGCTTGAACGGCCCGAAAGGGCCGTTTTGCATTTCAGTACTTGGCGGATGAAGGCAAAGCTTGGTCTAGCTCAAATGAAAGCATATTAGCATTTGCTAAAATTTGTTGCCAAATAGCTAATCCGAGGTGCCATCATGAGCCGCAACCACCCACCGCTTCCGTGCAACCCCTACTACGAAGGGGTGCCGGACTACATGACCGAAGTCTACGACTGGGCCTATGTCAATCCGCGCCGCGCAGCGCTGCTCGACCGTAACCTGGTGGTCAGCACGCTGCTGTTTCTCAATGACCAGCGCCTGATGCAGCGCTACTTGCAGCAAATCCGCCCCGGCATGCGGGTGTGGCAGGTGGCGCATGTCTATGGAGATCTGGTACAGAAAGCCGCGGCCAAGGTGCGCAAGCATGGCGAATTCATTCTGACCGATATCACCCCGGTACAGGTTGAACATGGTGTGCGCAAGCTCGCCTGCTACCCGCAGGCACGCGTGGAGCGGGCCGATGCCGCCAGCTACCGGCTGGAACAACCGGCAGACCTGATCTGCAGCTTCTTTTTACTGCATGAAGTGCCGGACGATCTCAAGCACCGCATTGTCGACAACATGCTTTCCCAGCTGCCAGCTGGCGGCAAGGCCGTGTTTGTCGACTATCACAAGCCAGCACCCTGGCAGCCCATCGGCTGGTTGCTCAAGTGGGTCAACCGCGTGCTGGAACCCTTTGCCGAGGAGCTGTGGCGCAATGAAATTTCCAGTTATGCCAGTCAGGCCGAAGATTTTGACTGGCACAAGGAGACGCTGTTTGGTGGCGTGTATCAGGTACTGACCGTCACGCGACGCTAATCCTGTACGTAGCGTTACATGACCTTACATAGCACTCACAGACGGCCAGATTGGGCAGGGCTAGGATACGACTCATGGAAACACCACTGCGGTGTCTCGGAAAGAACACTCCCCACTTGATATTGGAGAACGCAACATGAAAAAACTGACCCTGCTCGTTTTGTCTGCCGCCTTCGGTCTGAGCTCCGCTGCTGGTTTCGCCGCCACCAACGCTTCCGCTCCGGCTGCTGCTTCCGCACCGAAAGCCAAAGCTGCCAAGATTCACCACGCCAAGAAAGGCGTGAAGAAGGTAGAAGCTTCCGCTCAGAAAGCCCAGGCTGCTGACGCTTCCGCTCCGGCTAAAAAGGCTGCCAAAAAGCACCACGCCAAAAAGCACGCTGCCAAGAAAGTAGACGCTTCCGCTCAGAAAGCCCAGGCTGCTGACGCTTCCGCACCGGCTAAAAAGGCTGTGAAAAAGCACCACGCCAAAAAGCACGCTGCCAAGAAAGTAGACGCTTCCGCTCAGAAAGCCCAGGCTGCTGACGCTTCCGCACCGGCTAAAAAGGCTGTGAAAAAGCATCACGCCAAAAAGCACGCTGCCAAGAAAGTAGACGCTTCCGCTCAGAAAGCCCAGGCTGCTGACGCTTCCGCACCGGCTAAAAAGGCTGCCAAAAAGCACCACGCCAAAAAGCATGCTGCCAAGAAAGTAGACGCTTCCGCTCAGAAAGCCCAAGCTGCTGACGCTTCCGCACCGGCTAAAAAGGCTGCCAAAAAGCACCACGCCAAAAAGCACCACGCCAAAAAGCATGCTGCCAAGAAAGTAGAAGCTTCTGCTCAGAAAGCCCAGGCTGCTGACGCTTCCGCACCGGCTAAAAAGGCTGTGAAAAAGCACCACGCTAAAAAGCATGCTGCCAAGAAAGTAGAAGCTTCCGCTCAGAAAGCCCAGGCTGCTGACGCTTCCGCTCCGGCTAAAAAGGCTGCCAAAAAGCACCACGCCAAAAAGCACGCTGCCAAGAAAGTAGAAGCTTCCGCTCAGAAAGCCCAGGCTGCTGATGCTTCCGCTCCGGCCAAGAAGCACGCTGCCAAAAAACATCACGCTAAAAAGCACGCTGCCAAGAAAGCCGCTCCGGCTTCCGCAGCAAACTAATCAGACGTCAGCGTCTGGCTCGCAATAAGAAAAGGGAGGCTTCGGCCTCCCTTTTTTGCATCTGCCATTTCCGCTGATGCCACTGCTGTGGTGTACCGGCAAAGAAAAACGCCATCCGGCAGGATGGCGTTTTGTCATTTCCCCGGAAAAAGCGGAATCATTTTTCCACAAAAGCACGTTCGATGGCGTAGTCGCCCGGTTCGCCCATACGCGGCGATTCCTTGAAACCCATGCCATTCAGGATTTCGCACAGGTCGTGCAGCATGGACGGGCTACCGCAGATCAGCACGCGGTCGTTTTCCGGGTTCAGCTGCGGTAGGCCGATGTCGGCGCACATTTTGCCGTTGGTGATCAGGTCGGTCAGGCGGCCCTGATTGCGGAACGGTTCGCGGGTAACGGTCGGGTAGTAAATCAGCTTTTCTTTCACGATATCGCCAAAGAACTCGTTTTCCGGCAGTTCTTTGGTGATGTAGTCGTGATAGCCCAGCTCATTCACCCAGCGTACGCCGTGGGTCAGGATGACTTTGTCGTAGCGTTCGTAGACTTCCGGGTCCTTGATGATGGACATGAACGGTGCCAGGCCGGTACCGGTGGACAACAGATACAGGTTCTTGCCCGGCAGCAGGTTGTCTTGCACCAGGGTGCCAGTGGGCTTCTTGCTGATCAGCACGGTGTCGCCAACTTGCAGGTGTTGCAGTTTGGAGGTCAGCGGGCCGTCTTGTACCTTGATGCTGTAAAACTCCAGATGCTCTTCGTAGTTGGAGCTGACAATGGAGTAGGCACGCATCAGCGGCTTGCCGTTTACTTCCAGGCCGATCATGACGAATTGGCCGTTGATGAAGCGCAGGCCGGCATCGCGGGTGCAGGTGAAGGTGAACAGGGTGTCGTTCCAGTGGTGAACCGACAATACCTTTTCAGCGGTCAAATTGGGGGAGGACATATAAATTGCTGCTCGCTATCCAATAGAAATCAAGGAATGAGTGGTTGCGGCGATTTTACCCTTTTCAGGGACGCTTGACTAAACATTGCTAGCTGTTCTCACTATGTCATTAAACATAATGATCAAATCGCCACGACGCAAAGCCTGCAACAGCTTTTGGCATGCTATGGCGGGCATACGGCGGGAAAGTCAACTGGAACAGGATGTTACCTTAAAGAGTGGGGCAGCCCTAACGATTTCTTTCCGCTGTGTTTATTCCTGTTTGTTCTTAGCAATGCGTTGATTTAGATCAGCGAATTGTATTGCGCGCTGCGCTAGTGCATAAAACTGTAGCCAGGCGGCTGTTGTCAGACAGTGTACAGTCAGATGCCAATTTGCCATTCTGATGTCATCTTTTTTGTATGGTGCAAAGCCGGACGCGTACAATCTGCTGTCCTGCTGACAGAAAGCGGAGCAAGCAATGAAGCTGTGTGTGATTCCCGGAGACGGGATCGGCCACGAGGTGGTTCCCGTTGCCGTGGGTGTGCTGCAAGCGGTGCTGCCAGGTTTGCAACTGGTGTTTGCCGATGCCGGCTGGGAAACCTTCCGGCGCCAGGGCAAGGCCTTGCCGGACAAGACGCTGGAGGCTGCGCGCGAGTGTGGTGCCGTGTTTTTCGGGGCGGTGAGTTCTCCCATGCAACTGGTTGAAGGGTATCGCTCCCCCATTGTCCAGTTGCGGCGTGAACTCGGCTGTCATGCCAATATCCGTCCCACGCTCAGCCTGCCGCTGACAGTGTGCCGGCAGGGAATCGACCTGATCATCGTCCGGGAAAATACCGAAGACCTTTACGTTGGGGACGAGCAGTCCGATGGCGAAGTGGCGGTTGCCATCAAGCGCATCACGCGTACTGCATCACTCCGCGTTGCCAGAAGTGCGTTTGAACTGGCCAGACATGCCGGCCGCCAGCGCATCACCATTATCCACAAGGCAAATATCCTGCCACGCACCGATGGCCTGTTTCGCGACTGTGCCCGCGAGGTGGCGCGGGAATATCCGGAAATTGTCGTGGATGAAATGCTGGTGGATACCGCGGCCATGCGTTTGGCGCAATCTCCGGAAAGCTTTGACATGCTGCTGGCTCCCAATCTGTACGGCGATATCCTGTCAGACCTGGTCGCTGCTTTTGCCGGTGGTTTGGGGCTGGCACCATCGCTGAATCTGGGCGTGACCGCCGCCATTGCCGAGCCGGTGCATGGTTCTGCCCCGGATATTGCCGGGCAGGGGATTGCCAATCCGTTGGCGGCCATTCTCAGTGCTGCCATGTTGCTGCGTATCTGGTGGCAGCGGGCTGATCTGGCCATGAGGGTGGAACAGGCGGTTCTGGCGACCTTGCAGGATGGCATTGCCACGCCAGATGTGATTTCGCCGGGGGTGAGTACGCAGCATCTGGCGCGGGCGGTGATCGACAGGTTGAAACAGGCGCAGGGATAGAGAAGCAGAAATAGAAAGAGGGCGGCTTGACCGGCCGCCCTCTGTGGTGTGTCACTGCATGCTTGAAAAGAAGGATTTGCGGGATAACGCAAACATCACATACAAGTCTTCACCCTGCCTGGCCCCGAACATGTCTGCCAACGATGCTCTTGACTGCAGCCTTGCAGGTCTACCAAAGAACAGGCTGTATGCACAGCACAAGATAAGCCTCAAACAACTGATGTTACGGTAGTGCTGCCCGGTTTCGTCTGGGCGGTAACATCATGCTCGCTACCTGTTACGGCAGCGCAGAGGGGAATTTCTTCCCGGTTTACTCATCATGCTTTAGCAAAGTCTGTTGTTTCGTGTCTGGCGTACCGACTACCTGTCGTCTGATGCATCCGCAATGGACGCTTGCTGCGCTCTCGGGCAAGCTTGAACTGCCCGCCATCAGTCCTGAAAAGGCGATGGGTTCTGAACGCCGGTGTGAACAAGGTTGTCGGAATCCGGCCAATGACTCATCCCAAACCCTCCCTGTTACTGAATGATTTCAGTATAGGCCTGACATTGGCGGACTCAAGTTTTTTTTCGGTCCCGGTGCAGTTTTTTCTATGCCATTGTTCTGATTGTTTGCCAGCGAAGGCTTGGCCAGCGCTGCGATTTTGCAACGCAGGCCAGGCTGGCGACTCAGCCGGTCTGCGCTTCCAGTCTGGCCACTTGTGCTGGCTGATTGGGATGCAGGTGTCGCTCGAACTGACGGGTGGCGGCAGCCCAGGAATATTGCTCGGCCACGGTCCGAACATGCTCACGGTCCAGTTTGAGCGCTTCCAGACAAGCGTGACGCAGATCGTCGTGCAATACGCCAGCGCCGCTGTGGCCCACCACATCGCGCGGTCCGGCTACCGGATAAGCGGCTACCGGTGTGCCGCAGGCCATGGCTTCCAGCAGTACCAAGCCAAAGGTGTCGGTCAGGCTGGGGAAAACAAAGACATCCGCGGCGCGGTAGAAGCGGGCCAGCTCGGGCTGGGGAAACACACCGGCAAAGTGGACCTCGGGGTATTCGCGTTGCAGCCGGGACAGTAGCGGGCCATCCCCCACCACCCATTTGCTGCCGGGCAGGTCCAGTTTCAGGAAAGCCTCGATGTTTTTTTCCACCGCAACGCGCCCGATATAGACAAAGCGCGGCGCACGGCTTTCTTCCAGCCGGTCACGTTCACCCGGGCTGAACATGCCGATGTCCACGCCGCGGCTCCACAGCACCACTTTGTCAAAGCCGCGGGCACGCAGGTCGTCGGCAATGGACTGGGTGGGCACCATGGTGGCGGCGCCTGCATTGTGGAAGCGACGCATCCAGGCATAGCTGATGGACAGCGGCAGGCGGGTGCGGGCGGCGATGTATTCCGGAAAACGGGTGTGATAAGCCGTGGTGAACAGTAGCTTGTGGCGCAGGCAGTAACGGCGGGCGGCCAGACCAAGCGGGCCTTCCGTGGCAATGTGGATGGCATGCGGCGCCAGTGCTGCGATGCGTTGTGCCACCTGGCGGTAAGGCAGGATGGATAGCCGGATGTCCGGGTAGGTGGGGCAGGGCAGGGTGTGGAATTCCAGCGGGGTGATCATTTCAACCTGATGCCCGAAGGCAGTCAGTTCGCGGCAGGTTTCGGTCAGGGTGCGGACTACGCCGTTGACCTGGGGCTGCCAGGCGTCGGTCACGATCAGGATGCGCATGGGGTCTCCTGGCTGGGGTCGGACTGCGAAGGGATGGTGTCGTGGTATTGCAGGGCCTGCGGGACGGGTATGCCGGGTTGGCCCAGCGGGCTGTGTTCAATGCCGGCTTGCGGTTTGTCCTGGGACGCGCGCACTTTACGGCTGGTTTTCTCCGGCTGGCTCAGCAGCGTGGTCCAGTACACCACTTCCAGCCGGCCATCGGCATGTTCAACCAGGGCTGACAGGCTTTCCACCCAGTCGCCACTGTTGCCGTACAGTACCCCGTCGATGTCGCGGATTTCCGCCTTGTGGATGTGGCCGCAGATCACCCCGTCGTAATGGCGGCGGCGCGCTTCTCCGGCCAGGATTTTTTCAAAGTCACTGATGAAGTTCACCGCGTTCTTCACCTTGTGCTTGAGGTATTGCGACAGCGACCAGTAAGGCAGGTCCAGCTGCTTGCGCAGCCAGTTGAAGCCGCGATTTAGTTGCAGGATGACGGTGTAGAGCGAGTCGCCCACATAGGCCAGCCACTTGATGTGCTGGATGACGCCATCGAATTCGTCGCCGTGGATGATGAGCAGGCGCTTGCCGTCGGCGGTGACATGTTCGGCTTCGCGCCGGATGGCGATGCCGCCAAAATCCAGCCCGGTGTAATGACGGGCGGCTTCGTCATGATTACCCGGTACGTACACCACCTGACAGCCCTTGCGCGCCTTGCGTAGTACTTTCTGCACCACATCGTTGTGGCTTTGCTTCCAGTACCAGGATTTCTTCAGCTGCCAGCCGTCTACGATATCGCCCACCAGATAGAGGTGGTCGGATTCGTTGTGCTTGAGAAAGTCCAGCAGATGGTCGGCGCGACAGCCGGCAGTGCCCAGATGGACGTCGGAAATCCAGATGGCGCGGTAGTGGCGCGGTTTGACAGTGTCGGTGGCGGGCTGCATATCGGGTCCGTTCTACCGTGGTGTACAGCGCCATGCTGCATGTGCCAGATGACGGGGCGATGAGGCTTTGGTGACGGCTGCATGACGCAGGCGGTTTAAGTCGGGTTTAAGGCAGATGTGCTTTACTGGCGCAAGCCAGGCTGGGGCTCGCTTGATCAGCGCCATGGTTTTTGGGGGTGGGATCGTGTTGCAATAAGCCAGCCAGTCGGCTGTGATGGCGTTAGAGACAAGGAAATCAACATGCGCATACTGGTGGTGGAAGATGACCCGCTGATTGGCGATGGCCTGAAAATGGGACTGAGCCAGCTGGGCTTCGCAGTGGACTGGTTCCGGCAGGGGCGTGAAGGCCTGGCGGCACTGACCGCTGCGCCATTTGATGCCGTGGTGCTGGACCTGGGCCTGCCGGGCATGGACGGCATGGATATCCTGACCGCCTGGCGCAAGGCCGGGCAGGATGTGCCGGTGCTGGTATTGACGGCGCGTGATGCACTGGATGACCGGCTCAAGGGGCTGGATGCCGGTGCCGATGACTATCTGGTCAAACCCTTTGCCCTCAGTGAAGTGGCTGCCCGGCTGCGGGCCTTGATTCGCCGCCGCCACGGCCAGACCAGCAATCGCCTGAGTCATGGCCGGGTGAGCATGGACCCGGTGGCGCGCACGGCCTGGCTGGGTGAGGTGCCACTGGAGCTGACCGCCCGTGAACTGGCCTTGCTGGAGCTGCTGCTGTCCAGCAAGGACCGGGTGCTGCCGCGCGAGCTGATCGAAGAAAAACTGTATGGCTGGGGGCAGGAGCTTGAAAGCAATGCGGTGGAAGTGTATGTGCACCACCTGCGCAAGAAACTGGGCGCGGCATTCATCCGCACCCAGCGCGGGGTGGGCTATGCACTGGGTGAGCCGGCATGACACGCCAGCCTACCTTGCAACGGCGCCTGGCCATCCTGCTGCTGGTGACCGTGCCCCTGATCTGGCTGGTGTCCACCGGGGTGGCGGCCTATGTGGCGCACCACGAAGTGGACGAATTGTACGATACCCAACTGACCTTGTTTGCCCGCCAGTTGCTGATCGTGAACATGGGCGAGCATGGTGACGACCTGCCCTTGCTGCCCAAAACCAAAAAGCTGATCCGTGGCGGTGATCGCGGTGAAGCCGAGGACGACGACATCGGCCTTGCCGTGTGGAATGCCGATGGCAGCCTGCTGCTGAGCGATGGCAAGGGACGGCGCTTTACCTTTGATGCCGGCCGGCGTGGCTTCTACAGCGTGCGCGGTGATGACGGCAAGGATGAATGGCGTCTGTTTTATCTGCCTGCACCTGATGGCACGCGACTGGTGGCCGTCGGTCAGCGACAGAAGCTGCGCCACGAGGTGGTCATCAAGGTGATAGAAGGGCAGCTGCTGCCCTGGTTGCTGGGACTGCCGGTGCTGTTGTTGCTGATTTTGTGGGCCGTGCGCAAAGGCTTGCGGCCCTTGCAGCAGGTGGCAGGCGAACTGGGCCGGCGCAGTGCGCTGGACAGCACGCCATTGTCGGAAAACGTGCCCGGTGAAGTGCTGCCCATGGTGCAGGCACTCAATGCCCTGTTTGCCCGCATTGCCGAGGCCATGGAGCATGAACGGCGTTTTACCGCCGATGCCGCCCATGAGTTGCGTACTCCGCTGGCCGCCCTGCAGGTGCAGGCCGAGGTGATGGCACTGATGCCGGACGAAGCCGGACGGCAACATGCCCTGCAGCAATTGCAGCTGGGCATACAGCGCGCCACCCGCCTGCTGGCGCAGCTGCTGGCACTCTCCCGGCTGGACCCCATGCAGGGATTGCCAAGCCGTCAGCCGGTGGACTGGCAGCAAGTCAGCCGTGATGCGCTAAGCGACGTGACTGCTGCGGCTGCCACAAAAGACACGGTGCTGGAAACCCACTGGCAGATCAGCCCGGAAGCGGTATTGCCATTAAGCGGCGATGCCACCTTGCTGACGCTGTTATTGCGCAATCTGCTGGACAATGCGGTGCGCTACTGCCCGGCAGGCAGCCGGGTCGAACTGCTGCTGTCGGCGGATGAAGTGGTGGTGCAGGACAATGGACCGGGCATTGAAGCCCAGTGGCTTTCACGGGTGCAGGAGCGTTTTTTCCGCCCGCCGGGGCAGGAAATGCCGGGTAGCGGGCTGGGTTTGTCGATTGTCGAGCGCATTGCCAGCTTGCATGGCCTGCGCATGCAACTGAGCAACCGGGGTGAGGGCGGATTGCGTGTCAGCCTGCATCGGGCGGCTTAGGTGCTGCGACAATCTGTCGCATTGTCATGGGCCGTCAAGGGCTTTAAGGTAGCAAGCAATGCCGGATGACAGGTTTTGCCCCCTGTAACGGCACACTCCAAGGTGTGATTGCCCGCCCCGACCAGGCGGGCTTTCTTTTTGTCGCAGCCAGTTGCTCAGGCTGGCTTGCCACCCGCGCTGGTGGCAGGCAAGTGCCAGTACAGTGCATTGCACACCGCTCCGGCCACTGCGCCCACATAGTAGTTGAACACCGGGTCGTACAAGGCAGGTTGCAGCCAGCGGCTGTAATACAGGGTGATGACCCCGCCTATCAGTGCGCCGGGCAAGGCAGCCAGCAACAGCAGACGCCAGCGCGGCCAGCGCGTTTGCCACTGGCTGATGCTGGCCTCCAGCGACAGCCGCAACAGCACCAGCAACACACCGGCCAAGGCTGCGGGCAAGGCACCCAGCATGTAGGCGAGCATGGGCATGACGCCGGTCGCCAGCAAGCCCACCAGCGGCCCCAGCGCAATAAACAGGGTCAGGCCGCAGCCTGCAAGTTTCAAATGTTTCATCCGCACGCGTTCGACAAAAAGTGTTGCAAGACTAGCAGACTGTCGCGATGGCGACGAGCCATGCGCAGACAGTGGTGCGGCATTATGTCGCAGCCACCAATCCGGCGGTGGAATGCTAAAGTGTCGGCCATGCTGGCCCAATTATTATCTTCTTCTGCGCGCCTGGTGGCCGACCTGCCCGATGCGGTGCGCCTGATTGCCCGTTTGCGCTGGCTGATGCTGGCTGCCGGCCTTGTCTTGCTGCTGCTGTGTGCGGCCAGCGGCCTGAGTTTGCCCTGGCTGCTGCTGTTGCAGGCGCTGGCCACCCTGGCCGGGTTCAACTTCATCCTTGGCCGCAATGTGGCGCGTCATGGCTCGCCCTTGCTCATGCTGCGCCTGGGCCTGCTGGCCGACGTGCTGGCGCTGACCGAGTGCCTGGCCTTCAGCGGTGGTGCGGCCAATCCGCTGGCCTCCCTGTATTTGCCGCCGGTGCTGTTTGCCGCCTTGTTGTCGCCGGGGCTGTTTGCCTGGGGACTGTCACTGCTCAGCATGCTGGCCTATGCCTTGCTGTTTGCCTGGCATTTGCCCTGGCCCTTGCAGGGCAGTGATGCCGCCTATGCCTTTTCCCTGCATCTGGTGGGGATGTGGCTGACCTTTGCCCTGTCCGCGCTGCTGATCACCAGCTTTGTGTCCTGGCTGGCCCGTCAACTGGCTGCACGCGAGGCCGCACTGGCCGCTGCACGGGAAACCCAGTTGCGCGATGAACAACTGCTGGCAGTGGGGATGCAGGCGGCCGGTGCCGCCCACTCCCTGTCCACCCCCATCAACACCCTCAGCCTGCTGGTGGATGACATGCTGCAACAATATGCGGCGGATGCGAACCTGCAAGAGGATCTGCGCCTGATGCGGGCCCAGCTGGGCAGTTGTGCCCAGGCACTCAGCCGCTTGAAGCAGGGTATTGCCCAGAGCGATACCGCCCAGCCGCTGTTTGCCACGCTGGCCCAGCAGCTGTCCGGCTGGCGCAGCTTGCGGCCGGATGTCCAGCTGCAATGGCAGGCTGCTGCCGGGCCGGACCCGCAGGTACGGCTGGATGCCGCGTTCTGGCCGGCGTTTTTCAACCTCATCAATAATGCCGCCGAAGCCGGTGGCGGTGCCTTGACGGTGACGGCCGCGCTGTCCGGCAACTGGCTGCAACTGGACATCATCAATCCGGTTGGCTGTCTGTCTGCCGCGCAGTTGCAACGCGCTGGCCTGGCACCGCTGACATCCGACAAACCGGCGGGAATGGGACTGGGCGTCATGCTCAGCCATGCCACGCTGGCGCGGCTGAACGGTACGCTGACCCTGGATAACCGACCGGAAGGTGGCGTGCACGCCTGTGTACGCCTGCCCTTGCGGCTGGAGGAATGAGCATGGCTCTGGATTTTTTGCTGGTGGATGATGACGAGGCCTTCAGCAGCGTGCTGGCGCGTTCGCTGGGCCGGCGTGGCTTCCGGGTGGAATGTGCGGCGGACGGCGCGCAAGCCTTGCAGCTGCGCGATGAGCCGCCGCTGCGCATTGTGCTGGACCTGAATCTGGAAGGGGAAAGCGGCTTGCGCTTGTTGCCGGACTTGCGCCAGCGCTATCCGCAGGCTGCGGTGGTGGTGCTCACCGGTTATGCCAGCATTGCCACTGCGGTGGAGGCCACCAAGCTGGGCGCGGTGCAGTATCTGGCCAAGCCGGCCAGCGTGGAGGATATCCTGGCGGCTTTCCAGCAAGTGGCAGCCAACCCGGAGTTGCCATTATCCCCGCAGCCCATGTCGCTGCGTCGTGTTACCTGGGAGCATCTGCAACGGGTGCTGAACGAACATGATGGCAATATTTCCGCCACCGCCCGCTCCATGGGCATGCACCGACGCACCTTGCAACGCATGCTGGCCAAGCGGCCGGTGAAAAGCTAAAACGCATCAGCTGTTGCATGTAAATGACAGCTGAAAATCTGCCAGCTGGAAACAAGCTTTCCATCTGGCTTTGCGCCAGTCCTGCAAGCAGCACGCGTCCTGTGCTGCACATTCGCCGCAATGCCGCTACTGTCCGGCATCTCCTCCACTGATGTACCAAGCAAGCGCTCGGATGTTTCCAATGTCATGAATGGAAACATCGGTTTTCATCAGCAGCTCTTTCCGGATTGCATCAGAAAAAATGATTGGAGCCCTCGCCATGAAATGCATATGGTCTTTTGATGGACTCACAAACCACGACAATAGAGGGGAACAAGATGCGTGGACAAATGATGGAGCAGCCGCTGCTGATCTCCGCCTTGCTGCAACATGCCGAAACCTATCATGGCGACAGTGAAATCGTGTCGCGTACCGTGGAAGGCCCGATTCACCGCTACACCTACCGCGAGGCAGCACGCCGCAGCCGGCAACTGGCCAATGCGCTGGCCGGCCTGGGAGTAGGGCATGGCGATACGGTGGGCACGCTGGCGTGGAACGGCTACCGCCACTACGAAATCTACTTTGCCACCTCCGGTTCCGGGGCCATTTGTCACACGGTCAATCCGCGCCTGTTTGCCGAGCAGATCAGCTACATCATCAATCACGGCGAAGACAAGGTGCTGATGTTCGACCTGAGCTTCCTGTCGGTGGTGGAGCAGATTGCCGCCGAACTGGCCACCGTGCAGCACTTTGTCCTGCTGACCGACCGCGCCCACATGCCGCGCGAGTCCACACTGGACAACCTGTTGTGCTACGAAGACCTGGTCAACAGCCATAGCGACCACTACCAGTGGCCGGACTTCGACGAAAATACCGCTTCCAGCCTGTGCTACACCTCGGGCACTACCGGCAACCCCAAGGGCGTGCTGTATTCGCACCGCTCCACCGTGCTGCATGCCTTTGCCAGTTCGCTGCCGGACAGCCTGGATATCTCGGCCCAGGGTGCCATCATGCCGGTGGTGCCGATGTTCCACGTCAATGGCTGGGGCCTGCCTTACAGCTGCACCATGAACGGGGCCAAGCTGGTGTTGCCCGGCCCCAAGATGGATGGCGTCAATCTGTACGAGCTGATCGAGACCGAAGGCGTCACCATGGCGGCAGGCGTGCCCACCATCTGGATGATGCTGTTGCAGCACTGCCAGAAGAACCACCTGAAGATTCACAGCCTCAAGCGTGTGATTGTCGGCGGTTCGGCCGCGCCGGAAAGCATGGTGGACCAGCTGGCCGAACACGGTGCCGAACTGCGCCAGCTGTGGGGCATGACCGAGCTGTCGCCCTGTGGCACAACCAGTACGCCCAAATTCAAGCACAACGGCTGCGACACACCGACACTACGTGCACTGCAAACCAAGCAGGGCCGTCCCATTTACGGCGTGGCCATCCGCATTGTCGATGACGAAGGCAAGCCGCTGCCCAACGATGGTGTGGCCTTCGGCAATTTGCAGGTGAAGGGTTCCTGGGTGCTGTCCCGCTACTTCAAGCGCGAGCTGGACGATTCCCATACCGAGGACGGCTGGTTCAATACCGGCGATGTGGTCACCATCGACCGTGACGGCTACATGAAGATCACCGACCGCACCAAGGACGTGATCAAGTCCGGCGGTGAATGGATCAGCTCCATCGAACTGGAAAACATCCTGGTGGGACACCCGGCGGTGGCCGAGGCGGCCGCCATCGGTGTGGTGCATCCCAAGTGGGATGAACGCCCGCTGATGGTGGTGGTGCTCAAGCCCGGTGCCAGCGCGACCCGCGAAGAGTTGATCGGCTTTTATGAAGGCAAGATCGCCAAGTGGTGGACGCCGGACGATGTGGTGTTCCTGGATGAGCTGCCACACACCGCCACCGGCAAATTGCAAAAGATGAAACTGCGTGAAATGTTCAAGGATTATCAGTGGGCTTGAGTGCTGACTGCTGCTGACAAAAGCTGGTAGAGAACCCGGGCCAAGGCGCGCCGACGCAGACAGTACAGAAAGTACGGCAAGGAGGCGCAACGCAGGCGCGGAGGTTTTGTCAGCGGGTCTAAGCCGCTGAATTGAATGGACAGAATAGAGCATTTGCGCTAAATTGTGCATCGCACTGAAGGTCGCAAGACCTTTTGTGGTGTTAGCCCCTCGAAGCATCAAGCTGGCAACCCCAGCCAGATGTTTCTTCCTCGTGTTGGCCCCTGAGAACCCTCAGGGGATTTTTTTTGCCTGTCGTTCTCCCTGCCCCTCTTTCTTGCACCCTGCACGCCTGCTGCAAAGCCGCTTTGCTGTTCTGGATCAAAATGTAAATAAGTATTTCATAATTTAATGTCAAGATTGTTGGCAGCCAGGTGTCCGCTGCCAGAAAGTGCTTGCGCTCATGCTTGGGACATCACCATTTTCGCCAGGGGGAAAAAATGAAATCCTTGCGCAGTAAACTTATTGTATTCAATGCCTTGCTGATGGCGGTGTTCGGGCTGGTGCTGGTGCTGATTGTATTCATCCAGATGCGCGGCGAAATTCTCAATGGCCTGAACCATGAATTCGACTCCGCGCTGAAAGGGCAGGGCAGCGTGGTGAAAACCTGGCTGGATGAAAAGAAACAGGAAATCGCCGCCCAGGCCGAGGTGGCCACACAGGCCGATGCCCTGCGCTTTCTCAAAGTGGGCGCGCGCGCTGGCTTCAATGTCAATTACGCGGGTTTTGCCGATGGCCGCTCGGTGTTTTCCGATGACTGGCAGGCACCTGCCGACTACAAGGTCACCACGCGTGACTGGTATCAGCAGGCATTGGCCGCAGGCAAGCCGGTGGTGACCGAACCCTATGTGGATGAAGCCAGCAAGAAGCTCACCATCACGGTGGCGGCGCCTATCTTGCAAGGGGGCAAGCCAGTCGGTGTGGCCGGTGGTGATGTGTTTGTCGACAGTCTGGTGCAGTCGGTACTGTCCTTGAAAGTCAGGGGCAATGGCTATGCCTTCATCACCGACGGCAAGGGCACCATCCTCGCGCATCCGCAGGCCGGGCTTACGCTCAAGCCCATCAGCACGCTGGCACCAACGCTGAATGCTGCCCGGCTGGCCGAGCTGGCGGGCAGCCAAAGCCTGCAGCAGGTGGAGCTGGATGGTCAGGACATGCTGTTATCGATACAGCGCATTCCGGGGAGTGACTGGCTGATTGGCCTCGCCACGCACCGTGCTGACATCCTGGCACCGCTCAATACCCTGCTGCTGACCGTGGCCGGCTTGAGTGCGCTGATTTTCGTGCTGCTGATTCCGTTGGCCGGGGTGCTGCTGGGACGCATGCTGGGCGGGCTGGTGGCATTGCAACAGGCCATGCAGGATATTGCCCACGGCGAAGGCGACCTGACACTGCGGCTGAAAATAACAGGTCAGGATGAAATTGCAGCCACGGCGACGGCATTCAACCAGTTTGTCGAGCAGCTGGGCAGGCTGTTCCGCGGGCTACGCGACGATGCCGGCGGGGTGGTAGTGGGCGTGAGCCAGGTATCCGGACAGGTGGGCGAGGTGGCCGAGCGGGCGCGTGGTATTTCCGATATGTCCTCCTCCAGTGCGGCCACGCTGGAGCAGATTACGGTCAGCATCGCCCAGATTGCCGACCACGCGCGTGAAGCCGCGGTGCTGGCCACCCGTACCGGCCAGGGCCTGGATGCCGGGGCCAACGGCATGCATCAGCTGGCCAGCGGCATGGAAAGCACCGGCCAGTCGGTGTGTGCGCTGGAAGGCATGCTGGCCGCGCTGGAGCAGCGCTCGCAGCAGATTTCCGGCATTACCGAGGTGATTCGCGATATTGCCGATCAAACCAATCTTTTGGCGCTGAATGCTGCCATCGAGGCCGCCCGTGCCGGTGAACAAGGTCGTGGCTTTGCCGTGGTGGCCGACGAAGTACGCAAACTGGCGGAACGCACGGCCCAGGCCACGGTGGAAATAGCCGGCATGGTCAGCGCCATCCGCACGGAAACCGGCAAGGCGGTGGACGACGTCCAGCGCACGGTGCATGTGGTGAATGACGGTGTGCAGCTGACGCGTGATGCGGTGGCCAATATCCAGTCCATCCGCCATTCCATGCAGGACGTGGTGAGCAAGATGTCGGAAATATCCCATTCCACCCAGGAGCAGCACAACGCCAGTACGCTGATTGCGCAAAGCTCGGAACAGATCAACAGCCGGGTGCTGGAGAACGATGACATGCTGCAACAAGCCAGCCATACCTTGCAGGGGCTGGCCGACAAGGCCGGACAAATGAATGGCCAGTTTGCCAAATTCCACTTGTAGGCTTTTACAATGGCGGGGCTGCTGATGTGCCGGATGCATGGCAGCATCGATCAGGAGCGCCGCCATGAACTTGTCCCCACTGGCCTTGCGGGCCGCCACCTTGCTGGCGGAACACAATCTGCCCGCTGCCTTGCAGGCGGCGCAGGCCTGTTTGCAGGCCGAGCCGGACAATGCGCCGGTGTGGAATCTGCTGGGCGTCTGCGCGGCCCGGCTGGGGCAGGGCGAACTGGCCGAACAATGCTGGCAGCAGGCTTTGCAGCTGGATGCCAGCGTGGCCGATGCCCATTACAACCTGGGCTGCCTGTACGCTGAAACCGGTCGGCCGGAACAGGCCGAACAGCACTACCGCGCCGAATTGCAGCGTCAGCCGGACCACCCGGCAAGCCTCGGCAATCTGGCCAGTCTGCTGGCCGATGGCGGCAGGCCGGACGCAGCGCAAGCTTGCTGGGAAGCATTGCTGCGCGTGCAGCCACACGATGGCGCTGCTCTGGCCGGGTTGGCGCAGTGTCATCAGCAGCGGGGCAACCCTGCTGCTGCCGAGGCTTGCTGGGAGCAGTTGCTGCAGCAAGATCCGCATCACCTGGTTGCCCTCAACAATCTGGCCCTGCTCCACCAGCAGCAACAGCGTTGGGCGCAGGCCGACAGCCTGCTGCAGCACGCCTTGCAACAGCCAGACCCGCCTGCAGAAATCTGGCTGAATCAGGCCAATGGCCTGTTGCTGCAAGGCAAGGCCGAAGCTGCACATGCGCTGCTGCAGCAAGGCATTGCACACCATCCGGTAGCGGCGGCCTTGCACGACGCTTTGGGCATGGCCTGCAGCGAACTACGCCTGGCCGATGCCGCAGAGCAAGCCTTGCGCACGGCCGTGCAACTGGCCCCGCAGCAGCCGCGCTTCCGGCAAAACCTGGGCTATCTGCTGCTGTCGCAACAGCGCTGGGACGAAGGCTGGCCGCTGCTGGAGGCCCGCTTGCAACGTACGCCGGGCAGCGCCGCTGTGCCGCAGATAGCTTCGCAGTGCTGGCAGGGTGAGGCACTGGCGGGGAAACACCTGCTGGTGTGGTTCGAACAGGGGCTGGGTGATGCGCTGCAATTCTGTCGCTATCTGCCCTTGCTGCAGCCCGCCCGTTTGACCGTGGTATGCCGTCCCGAACTGTTGCGCCTGCTGCAAAGCCTGCAACTGGATTGTCCGGTGGACTGGCTAGCCATGCAGCGGCTGGACATGGACTTGCCCGCGCATGATTGCCATGTATTTGCCATGAGCCTGCCGCGCTGGCTGGCTGCCGACCCGGCCTCCGTGGCAGCGGCCCGTTTTGTGATGCAGTCAGCCGCCAGGGCGCGGCCGGCTACGCGGCCTCGCAAGCTGGGTCTGGTATGGCGCGGGCATGCCCGTCATCCGTTCGACCATCATCGCTCGCTGCCGGATGTGCGACTGCTGGAACCCTTGCTGACCTTGCCCGGTATGGAATGGACCAGCCTGCAATTGCCGGTGCAGGCCGCCGAGCAGCAATGGCTGATGGGGTTTGCCAACTGCCAGGCAGCGGAAAACGGGCTGGATGATCTGGCCGCCACGGCGGCGGTACTGGGCGGGCTGGATGGCCTGGTGACGGTGGATACCGCCATGGCGCATCTGGCCGCCAGTCTGGGCTTGCCTACCTGGCTGCTCTTGTCTGCCAGCCACACCGACTGGCGCTGGGGCTGGCAGGGCGAAACCAGTGTCTGGTATCCCTCCATGCGCCTGCGCCGTCAGCAGGCTGCAGGGGATTGGACCGGGCTGATCAGCTGTCTTGCTGCCGAGCTGGCGCTGCCCGCAGCCTGATGTCTCAGTGAGGAGCGGGCGACAGCCACTTGCCCGGATTCATCAGCCCCTGCGGGTCCAGCAGTTGCTTCACCCCTTGCATCAGCTGCAAGGCAACCGGGTCCTGATAGCGTTGCAGCCAGTGGCCCTTGAGCTGGCCCACGCCGTGTTCTGCCGCCAGCGTGCCCTGATGGCGGTAGACCAGATCGTAAACAATGGCGTTGACACTGGCTTCGTCGGCGAACAGTTCCGCGTTATCGGGCCGGGTGTAGCTGATGTTGTAGTGCAGGTTGCCGTCGCCGGCATGGCCAAAGGCGATGATGCGCACGCTGGGAAAAGCGGCGCGCAGTGCTGCTTCGCATTCGGCCAGGAAGGCCGGAATGGCGGAGCTGGGCACGCCGATATCGTGCTTGATGCTGGCACCGTCGCGCTTCTGGGTTTCTGACATGGCTTCGCGCAGCTGCCACAGTTGCTGGCGCTCGGCCTCGCTGTGCGCCAGTACGCCATCGGCCAGCTGTTGCGTGCTCAGCCATTCCACCAGCTGTTGTTGCAGCGGATGACTGTCGCCACTGTCGGACAGCTCCATCAGCACCGCCCAGGGCTGGATGAAGGGCAACTGGCCCGGATGGTATTTTTCCAGCAGCTGCTGGCAGGGCTGCGACATGATTTCAAAGGTGGTCAGCCGGTCGCCAAAGGCCTGGCGCAAGGCGGACAGCAGGTCGATGGCAGCCTGGCTGCCATCCACGCCCAGCCAGGCGGTGGCGTGGGCGGTGGGCCGCGGGAACAGCTTGAGCGTGGCGGCAGTAATCAGCCCCAGCTGCCCTTCCGCGCCGATAAACAGCTGCTTCACGTCCAGCCCGCTGGTGTCCTTGCGCAGGCCGGACAGCTGGTGCAGCACGCGTCCATCGGGCAGCACCACTTCCAGCCCCAGCGTCAGTTCGCGCATGGTGCCGTAGCGCAGCACCGCCAGCCCGCCGGCATTGGTCGACAGGTTGCCGCCAATCTGGCAGCTGCCTTCACTGGCCAGCGACAGCGGAAACAGCCGGTCGGCATCGGCGGCCAGTTGTTGCAGCGTGGCCAGCGTCATGCCGGCTTCCACCGTGATGCTGTTGTTGGCGGTGTCGATGGCGCGCAGGCGGTTGAGGCGCTGCATGGCCACCACCAGTTGCTGTCCGGAGCCATCCGGCGTGGCCGCACCGCAAGTCGAGGTGTTGCCGCCTTGGGGCACCACGGCCACCTGCTGGCGCTGGCACAGCTGCAGCAGGGCCGCCACTTCGGCGGTGCTGCCCGGCAACACCACGGCCAGGGGCTGGCCCTGATAGCGGCGACGGTAGTCCAGCGTATAGGGTGCGGTATCTTCCGGCCGGATCAGCACATGGGCCGCACCGACAATGGCTGCCACGGCATCAAGGATGTGGGGCATTTCAGCCATGCTCCTGTTGCGCACGCAAGGCATCCGGCAGACCGTCGTGTTTGCCCTGCAACTGGCCGGGGCAATCTTGCCAATGGCGGTGGCCAAGTGCGCTGTTGCGCGCAGGGTGCAGCGGGTAGTGCAACTGATTGTCTTCGCGATTACGGTCCCCTACGCACAGCAGCCGCACATCGTGCGCCGTGTTGTTGAGGAAGCTGTGGGCAATGCCACTGCCGGCTGGAAAGCCTACTGCATCGCCGGGCTGCAGGCGGTGCAGCACGCCATCCAGCCAGACATCCGGTTCGCCTTCCAGTACGTAGACGAACTCGTCTTCAGTCTTTTCTGCATGGGGCCAGGAGGTGCGGCGGCCCGGTGGTAGCAATTCGTGGTGAATGCCAATGCGTTGCAGCCCAAAAAAACGTCCCAGAGGTGAGCCGATGGACAGCAATTCGCTGCTATCCGGGTAACTGGCGTTGTCCGGCTCTTGCAGTTCGCGCCAGTGTTTGATGCAGGATGGCCGTTCCATCATCTGTCCTCTTGCTGATATCAGTCCGGAATTTCCGCGGCCATCAGCTCGTCCGGATGCTGCCAGCCGGGCAACTGGCTGATGCGTTCCAGCCAGGCAGCCACGTGCGGCCAGCCGGCAATATCCAGCCCGGCATCGCCCAGCCACCACAGGTAGGCGCTGGCCGACAGGTCGGCAATGGTCAGTGTGCTGCCAATCAGGTAGGCATGACGGCTCAGCGTGCTTTCCAGCTCGTTCAGGTCCGCCTTCACCCTTTGTTCCAGCCAGTCGGTGACTTCGGCCGGCTGCGGGAAGAATTTGCGTGCCAGGCGCAGGTTGGGCAGGGAAAAGCCGATGCGATTGCTTTCCCAGCACAGCCATTCACGTACCAGCTGGCGCTCGCCCGGCGCGCCATCCAGCCGGCCGTAACTGTCGGCCAGCCATTGCAGGATGGCATTGGACTGGCACATCGGCGTGCCATCGGCCACCAGTACCGGTACTTCGCCAAAGCGGCTGGCGGCACGGAAGTCTTCCGGCCGCTCGGCACGTGGCAGGGCCAGGTCCACATGCACGTAGTCATGGGAAACATCGGCCAGCATCAGCGCCAGGCGTACTTTGTAGCTGTGTCCGGAAAAACAGTTGCCGTACAGGGTAAGAGTGGTCATGTAGTGAGGTCTTGTCGTGATGTTGATGATGCTTGTTCAGTTGCCGTGGCCAGATGCAGTGTCTGCGCCTGCGCCATTGCCGTCAACGGGCTTCACCCGCCGCCAGCCTGCGGAGGCCAGCCAGGCGGCAACAAAGGCGAAGGGGACGCAAAACAAGGCCGGATTGGCATAAGGGAACAGCGGGTGTGCATGGCCCAGCATGCCCACCCAGACTGCGGGTCCGGTCAGGATGCAAAGCAGGGCGGCCAGCATGCCGCCATAGCCGCCAGCCAGCACGCCGGACACGCGCAGCCCAGGCCAGTACAGGCCCAGCAACAGTACCGGGAAATTGCTGGACGCGGCGATGGCAAAGGCCAGCCCTACCAGAAAGGCAATGTTCAGGTTCTGGAAGCTGCTGGACAGCAGCAGTGCCACCACGCCAAGCACTACACTGGCCAGCCGCGACAGCTGCCATTCTCGCTTGGGGTCGGCCTTGCCATGGCATAGCCACAGCGCGTACAGGTCGTGGCTGATGGTACTGGCACCGCTGATGGCCAGGCCGGCCACCACTGCCAGAATGGTGGCAAAGGCCACCCCGGCAATCAGTGCTTGCAACCAGTTGCCACCCAGCAGGCTGGCCAGATGCAGCGCCGCCATATTGCCACCGCCCAGCAGTTTGCCTGCCGCGTCGTGAAAGCGGCTTTCCGGAGCCAGCAGGACCAGCGCACCATAGCCAATGATGATGTTGAGGCAGAAGAACAGGCCGATCAGGCAGGTAGCCCAGCCAGCCGAACGACGTGCGGTCCTGCTATCGGCCACGGTGAAAAAGCGCATCAGCACATGCGGCAGCCCCAGCAGGCCGAGACTGAGCCCGAGCCCCAGCGATAGCGCCTCCACCGGATTGGCCAGTGATTTGCCTGGCAGCAGCAACTGGCCGTGGTCGATTTGTGCGACGCGGGCAAACAAGGCAGGTGCACTGAAACCGAAGCGGGACAGTACACCACCGGCCAGCACCAGCGCACACAGCAACATCAGCACGGCCTTGACCATCTGGATCCAGCTGGTGGCCAGCATGCCGCCCAGCGCCACCTGCAGCACCATCAGGACAATGACCAGCCCCACCGCAAACAGATAGGGCAGGCCAAACAGCAATTGCAGTAATTTGCCTGCGCCAACCAGTTGCACGATCAGATAGCACACCGTCACGGTCAGCGAGCTGATGATGCCCAGCAGGCGTACGCGCGGGTCGTCAAAGCGACTGTTGAGCACCTCTGCCACGCTGTAACGTCCCAGTGCGCGCAGCTTGTCGGCCAGCAACAGCATCAAGAGGGGCCAGCCGGCCAGCGTACCCACGGCATAAACCAGTGAATCGTAGCCCTGGCCCACATACATGCCGATGGCACCCAGAAAGGCAGCGGCCGACAGATAGTCTCCAGCCAGTGCCAAACCGTTTTGCCAGGCAGGTAACTGCCCGCCGGCGGTATAAAAATCACCGGAGGAGTGGGTGCGTCTGGCTGCAAACAGGGTCAACAACAGGCTGGAGGCGACAAACAGCAGGAAAAACATACTGGCTGCCGTCATTCGGATTGCTTCCGGTCGCTGACGCCAACCTGCCACACGGTAATGGCCAGAAACAGTGCAAACAGCAGCAGGGCCAGCAAGATGCTGCGCGGCCAGCCCGCCACACTGCCCACTAACAGACCGGGGGCGCAGGCGATGAGCAGAAAGTAGCCCAGACAGCACAGCAGTATCAGTACGGCCAGGCTGCCGGGGCGGAGAATGCAAGACTTCATCATGAACGGTATCGCACAGGCGGAACGCAGCGGCGAGCCAGCGGGCTGCTGCTGGCCGAAACTATTTTTGCCAGTAGGTTTTGACATTAACGAATTCGTACAGGCCGAATTCGGACAATTCACGGCCATAGCCAGACGCCTTCACGCCGCCAAACGGCAGGCGCAAATCGGAGCTGGTATGACGGTTGATGAACACACTGCCCACTTCCAGCTGGCGCGCCAGCTCCCAGCCATGGGCGGTATCAGCGGTGTAGATGGAAGCGCCCAGACCAAACGGCGTGTCATTGGCCAGCCGGATGGCATCGGCCTCATCGCGTGCACGCAGGATGCTGGCCACCGGGCCGAATACTTCTTCGTGATACACGCGGCAGGACGCATTGACATGGTCCAGCACCGTGGCCGGGTAGAAAAAACCCGGCGGAGGTGGCAGCTGTCCTCCCAGCAACAGGCTGGCACCCTGATGACAGGCATCCATCACCTGTGCATGCAGGGCTTCACGCAGGTCGCCGCGGGTGAGGGGGGAGAGCGTAGTGGCAGGATGGCGCGGGTCGCCGGGGCGCAACTGGCTGGCAGCCGCGACAAAAGCGGAGACAAAGGCTTCGGCAATTTCCGGTACCACAATCATGCGTTTGGCCGCGTTGCAGCTTTGCCCGGCATCGCGAAAACGCGAGTTGACGGCATCTTGCGCGGCGGCTTCCACATCGGCATCGGCCAGCACGATGAAAGGATTGCTGCCGCCCAGCTCCAGCACCGTTTTTTTCAGATGCTTGCCAGCCAGACTGGCAATGATGCGTCCGGTATGGGTGGAGCCGGTAAAGGCCACTGCGTCGCTGCGCCGGATGGCTTCTTCAACCAGTTCATGATCTATCCAGGCAATATCCAGACAATCCAGCCCGGCTGCCCGGACCAGCTCCAGCAACAACTGTGTGCACTGCGGCACCGAGGGGGCCGGTTTGACCAGGCAGGTGTTACCCGCCATCAGGGCCGGCACGGCAAAACGCAGTAGTTGCCAGATCGGATAATTCCACGGCATCACGGCCAGTACACAGCCCAAGGGTTCAAATGCCACCCCGCTCTGGCTGGCCTGAGTGGGAATGGCTTGCGGTGCCAGCAGGGTGGGTGCCAGCTCGGCGTAATAGCGGATCAGCTGGGCCGATTTGTCGATTTCCGCCAGGCACTCTGCCGTGCGCTTGCCGACTTCCAGTGTAACCAGCGCCGCCAGTTGCTCGCGGTGTGCCTCCAGCTGGGTTGCCAGTTGCAGCAGGTGTTCGGCGCGTTGCGCCACCGAGAGCGATGCCCAGCGCGATTGGGCGGCTTTCAGGCGATCCAGGGTATGGTCGAGTTGGTCCCGGCTCCAGCCCGGACGGGTAAATACCACTTCTGCGGTGGCGGGGTTACAGCTGGTAAAGGCATTCATGGCCGGCAGGCAAAGGAATCAGCAAGAGCTGGGACTGTAACAAATCGCCCTGGCTTGTGACAGGGTTTTGTCATGTTTGCGCGCTGGGGTGCAGACAGCGCAAGCGGGCCGGGGGAGTGGACGCCGCCACATGCATCCAGACAAAAAAAGGGCCCCGTGGGGACGGGGCCGAATCTTTCAGGTGAGTGCATGGGTCAATCAAAAGAGACTTGCAGATAGAAACACCTCCTGCAATCACCCGGTTTGTACAAGCGCATGACTGCAATCGGTCTGGCGATTCTAACCAGCAGTTGCTGCGATGTTTACTGGCTTTTAGACGGTATCTGCCGACTTGCCAGATGCTCATGTCACACCGGCAACCGAAGTCAGGCCAAGTTGCAGGCCAATCACGATGGCGTGGGTCCGGTTGTTGGCATTGAGCTTGCGGATGATATTGGCGACGTGGAATTTCACCGTACGCTCGCTGATGCCCAGAATGGTGGCAATTTCCCAGTTGGTCTTGCCATGGCTCATCCAGTGGAAAATGTCGAACTCACGCTGGGACAGCGGCATGGTGGCCGGTGCTGCCGGGGCCAGATTGGCCACCCGGCCTGCTGCCTGGCGCAAATGCAGCAACAAGGCATTCAGCATTTCCGTCAGCTGGCTGTCCTTGCCGATTTCACTGCCGGAAACCGACAGTACACACACCAGGTTCTGGCGCTCGGACAGTGCGCTGAAACTTACCCCGTTGCCCATGCCGATTGAATTGAGTTCCTGGATGAACTGCTTTTCCTGCTGCCCCTTGGCGCGGGAAAACTTGTCAGCCCAGTGGATGGGCCCCTGGCCCATGACCGAGCGCAGGATGGGATCGCAACTGATGTAGTTGTGATCCATGTAATGGGACACCCAGTCTTCGGGAAAACTGACATTGACCACCTTTTCCACCCGCTGCAACTGCTGGTGCTGGTTGATGCGCCCAAGGGTAATCACCATGTGCTTGGTGGGCAGTTGGGTCTGCAGGTGGTCCAGATAGAGTTTGAATTCGTTTTCGGTTTCTATCTGCCCTGCATCGTGTATCCACTCCAGCAGGGTTTTCTGGCTGGATGGGGTCAGGTTGGCCGGTAGTGGCTGTGTGAACGGAAGCTTGTTGTGCATGATGACGTGACCTTCATATTCGGGTGGTCAGGACGGTGGTCCGCTTCTAACGTTCCAGCGTTAATCATCAAGAGGTGGCTCCGTGACATCGTGCCTGGCTCCATTGCGATGGTTGCTGGTTGATCTGGAGTGTATTAAGCACTTGGCAAGTGAAACCAGTGGGCAGAATGCCAAGTAGAGCGATCGGCATGCTGAATAAGTAATTTCTCTGTACTTGCTGGGATTTGGAGGAAATTTCTGGCTGTTTTGAACGGAATTTCCGGCAATCAAGTCGATTCCTGGATGGCTTGTTGCATCTCTTTCCGTGCAGCCTGCGTCACGGGGATGAATGCTACCCGCGTCGCTCTTGATCAAAAGCATGGTGAATGGAGGGCTGACGAGTGCAAGATGCCGGTATGCAGTCATGACATGACCAAGGACTGCGCTGAGAGAGTGGTGGGTAGCTGATTGCACAATCTTGATCAAAAGGCTGTTGCCAAGCCCGTTTTCCCTGCTATCACTTGATGGATAAGCTTGGAAATTTGACGTGAAACTGGGTGTTTATTTTTGAAAGTGAAGCCTGATTCTGTGCTGCCTGCATGGGCAGACCGAACCGGTTTGTGAAATTTGAAACAGATTACTGGTATTTCAGCGCGGAAAGGAAAGTCAAACTTCATTATTCACTGGAACTGGTGTACGCTTTTTAAAGAAGAACTACTTAATAATGAAGCTGGCAAATCATGTGGCTGGGGCGGGGATGGTCTTCATCAAAGCAGCCGTATGGGTTTAATGCCGCTCAGGGAACGTTTCTGCTATGGATACTTTAAAAGCTTTGATGGTCTTCATGACCACCGCCGAGAACGGCAGCTTCTCGGATGCTGCAAGAAAACTCGGCGTATCGCCGGCGGCTATCAGTCAAAGCATTGCCCGACTGGAGCAGGAGCTGGAGGTGCGTCTGTTCAACCGGACCACCAGGCAGTTGACGCTGACCGAGGATGGTCGTCGTTTTTACGCCCAGTGCCGAGGACCGGTGAACAATCTGGATTCGGCCATCAACCAGCTCAAGGCCAGTCGTGACGAGCCGGCTGGCCATCTGCGCGTGAGCATGCCCAATTCTTTTGGCCGTCGTTTCATTCTTCCCATCATGGGCGAATTCTGCGAACGCTATCCCAAGGTGCGGGTGTTTTTTGGCCTGGACGACCATTTCAGCGATTTGATCGAAGATGGTTACGACGTTGGCGTGCGTATCGGCATGATGCCGGATAGCCGCATGGTGGCGCGCAACCTGGCGCAGATTCCGCAGTATGTGGTGGCGTCGCCCGAATACTGGGACAAGAACGGCCGCCCGGAAACGACCGAAGAATTGAGCAACCACGATTGCATCAACTTCCAGTTTCCTACCTCCGGCCGTTTGTACAAGTGGGAATTCGACCGCCGCGGCGAGCGTATTCCGCTGGAAGTGACCGGCACGTATACCCTGAACGAGATGGAAGCCGTGTGTGAGCTGGCACGTCTGGGCATGGGTGTGGCACAGCTGCCGGGGCACGAGGTGGTGCACCTGATTCGCAGTGGCGAGCTGGAGCCGGTACTGACCGATGTGGTGTCGCTGGAGCGTTCCATTTACATCTGCTTCCCGCATCGCGACCACATCGCGCCGCGTACCCGCGTCTTTGTGGACTTTGTGGTGGAGAAGCTGGCCGATCATCCGGATATCATGGCGGATCTGCCGGGGCTGGATTTGTCCGCCAAACGCAAGGCGGCAGCGCAGCTCATGGGCTGATGCCAGTCTGTTTGCCAATAAACAAAGCCCGGCATGTGCCGGGCTTTTTGCTGTTTGTCTGTCAGACCCGTTTACACGGCCATGAAGCGTTGCAGCGGTGTGGCGCTCCAGTCCACGCTGTCCAGCAGGTTCTTCACGATCAGCCCCAGCTCGGTATCCCCTTCAATCACCAGTTTGCGGTTGAAGAACAGGGTGTCCGGGTCTTCTTCGCGCAGCATCATGCGGGCAAAGTCGGCCAGGTTGGCCGCCAGGCGCAGGTCGGGTTCTGACGGGGTGCTGTCCACGCTGAAACGCGCGTCGTCTGCGGTGAAGCGCAGGCGCATGTCGGCATCCAGAATATGGACTTCAAAGCTGTGCCCGGCCAGCAGGCTCATGTCTACCGGCAGGATGTCGCGCTTTTTCAGTTGATTGAGCGTGGTGACCAGCGCCCAGCAGGGCGGTGTGCTGGGCAGTTTGCCCAGTATGCTGGCCAGCTTTGCCGGCAGGGTCAGGTCAGGAATGTGCATGGCTGGTTTCTCCTATGGCGCTGATGCCGGCACTGCCGCGCCAGTAACCGTCCACCAGCAGGCTGTCGGAATACGGGCTGAGGTCCACTTCGCCGGTAGTGCGTGATTCGATGGCAGCAACAGCCTGCTGGTAGCCCTGTACTACCTGGGCCGTGTGTTGCCACTGCGGGCTGATGCGCAGGGCGGTAATGCCCATGGCGCTGATGTCGGCCAGGTGTGGCAGCAGGGACTGGCAGCCGTCGGACATGGTCTGGATGCCGTTGATGGTGAGGAAGGCCTGTTGTTCGCGCGTGTTCAGGCGCAGGCCGTCCGGGTGCTCCATGCAGCGGAACTGGCAGTCGTCCTTGGACAGGTTGTAATGCCGCGCGGTGAAGCAGCGCGCGGACAGTGCCAGTGGCAGCCTGCCCCAGGCAAACAGCTCGGTTTCGATCTGTACGCCATTGAACGCCGCCTGACCCAGTACAGCAGACAGGGTGTCGCGGTCCATTTCCACCGGCGGAATCCAGCGCCGCGCGCCCAGTGAGCGGATCAGCGCCAGGGTGTCGGCGTTGTAGATATTCAGGTGATGACCGGCAACAAAGGGCTGGCCTTGTTGCTGCGCCAGCCGGGCTGCGCCCAGATCATTGGCTTCCAGCTGCAGTTCGCCGTTTTCCACCAGCTTGCGCAGGCGGCGCAAGTCGGATTCGCTTTCGATCAGCGCCTGGCTGGACAGCACCACCTGGCGTCCGCTCTGGGCCAGTTCGCGTCCCAGGCTGATCCAGTCCTGGCCGCGCAATTGCTGGCGGCGCGAGCAGACCGCCTCGCCCAGATAAATGGTTTCCAGCGGCCAGTCGGCGGCCTCGCTGTAAAAGCGCAGGATATCGTCGCGGGACCAGTAAAACAGTACCGGGCCCAGTGTCAGTTGCAATTTTTTCATATCAGGCCTGCTTGTGAGGCCGGCAAGGCAGCTTGCCCGCCGGCACACGGTATGTCATTTCCAGGGCCGGTTGTAGGCACCCAGCGTCTGCTGCTGGCCTTCCGCCAGCTTGGACAGGGCCTGGGTCCAGGCGGGCTTGACGGCAAAGCGCTGCTTGTCCCGGCCTGCGGCATCCAGCGCCTCGCGCAGCGTGCGGGTGACCTGGGCCACGTAGGCCGGGCTGCGCTGGCGGCCTTCCACCTTGATGGCCGCCACGCCGATGTCGATGATCTGCGGCAGCATGCTCATCACGTTCAGGCTGGTGGGTTCTTCCAGTGCGTAGTAGGTATCGCCTTCCACTTCAAAGCGCCCTTTGCACAAGGTGGGGTAGCCCGCCGGTTCGCCCTGCTGGTATTCGTCGATCAGGATGCCGTTCAGCCTTGCTCCCAGTGCTTGCTGGCCATGTTCCCAGCGCACGAACTTGGCTGGCGAGCACACGCCATGGCTGTTGGGTGATTCGCCGGTGGCATAGCTGGACAGCAGGCAGCGGCCTTCCACCATCACGCACAGGCTGCCAAAGCCGAATACCTCGATTTCCACATTGGTGTGGTCAATCACCTGCTTGACCTGATCCAGCGTCAGCACGCGCGGCAGGACAGCTCGGCGGATGTCGAACATGTCCTGGGCCAGCTTGATGGCTTCGTAATTGGTGGCGGAGCTTTGCACCGACATGTGCAGGCGCAGGTCCGGGTAACGGTCGCGCGCGTATTTCATCAGGCCGATGTCGGCCAGGATGATGGCGTCCACGCCCAGTGCCGCACCTTCGTCGATGGCGCGATGCCAGCGGCTGATGTCGCCGCCCTGGGCATAGGTGTTGATGGCCAGCAGCACCTTGCGGCCATGCTGGTGCGCGTAGTGGATGCCTTCGCGGGCGGTACGGTCGTCAAAATTCAGCCCGGCAAAGTTACGGGCATTGGTATCGTTTTTCAGGCCGAGGTAGACGGTGTCGGCACCGTTATCCACGGCTGCCTTGAGGGCAGGCAGGCTGCCCGCCGGACAAACCAGCTCCGGCAGGGGGCGTGTGGCAGGCATGATGGCAAAATGTCGGCAATTGAAACCGCCAGACATTAGCAGAGCGTTGCAGCGCGGGACTTGTTCTGGGTCAAGTCGCCGGGATGGTGTGGGGCTGGGCGTGGCCGGGATGGCACAGGCCATCCCTCATCCTGGAGTCCGGGTCAGAACGGCAGCACCAGTTTGGTCTTGGCCACCAGCACGATATACGCCACCACCAGCAGCGCACAGAGCAGGGCGATGCTGCGTATCTGCTTGGTGCGGCCGCGCTTCAGCGCAATGGTACCCAGCGCCACATAAGCCAGCAGGCCGGCTATCTTGGCCAGCAGCCATGGCGTTTGCAGCAGCGGCCAGCCGCCCACCACCACCAGGGTGATGCCCAGTGCCAGCAGCGCGGTATCAATCACATGCGGCAGGATGCGCAGCAGCTTGCTGGCCAGGATTTGCTGTTTGTCGGCCAGCATCAGCCCGCCACGCAGCGCGAACAGGGTGATGGTGAGATAGGCCATGCCCATGTGGGCGTGTTTGAGAATCTGGTAAGTGTTCATGCCTGCGTCTGCCATTTATGCCTTCTGCATGGGGTGATGAGGGCCAAAGGCTGATGGTACACTGAAGCCTTCGTTTCATCAGCGTTCCCGACCATGCTTTTTCTCTATCAGTCCAATCGCCTGGAGCAATTGGGCCAGCTTTATGCCGCCATGTTGCAGGCACAGCCGCTGAGCGACCCGTTTGCCGCCGAAACGGTGATCGTGCAAAGCCGGGGCATGGGGCGCTGGATGACGCTGGACCTGGCGCAGCAATGCGGCATTGCCGCCAATACCGACTTTGTCTTGCCCGCTGCCTTTGCCTGGCGGCTGATGCAAAAGGCCATTCCCGGCTTGCCACGCAAGTCATCGTTCAGCCCGGAAGTGCTGAGCTGGCGGCTGATGGAACTGCTGCCCACCCTGCAAGGCGAGGTGTTTGCCCCCTTGCAGCGCTATGCCGCCGGTGGCGAGGCCGCTGCGTTCGAGCTGGCTGGCAAGGTGGCTGATATTTTCGACCAGTACCTGGTGTTCCGCCCGGACTGGATCCGCGCCTGGGAAGCCGGAGAACGGCTGGATCTGGGCGATGACGAAGCCTGGCAGGCCGCGCTGTGGCAGCAACTGGCAGCACAGGACCCGGCCCGTCACCGCGTACGCATGCTGGATGAATTCTTTGCCGCCTTGCGGCCGGAACACCTGCCGGAGCGCATCACCCTGTTCGGCATTGCCAGCCTGGCACCGATGTATCTGGCGCTGATCAAGCGGCTGGCCGAACTGACCGATGTCTGCCTGTTCACCCTCAACCCCTGCGAAGCTTACTGGGGCGATATTGTCGATAACCGGCGCAAGCTCAAGCTGCGGGAAAAGGGTGATCTGTTCGCCACCGAAGGCCACCCGCTGCTGGCCTCGCTGGGCAAGCAGGGGCGCGACTTTTTCGAGCTGATTGCCGCTGATGCCGAGCTGGACGCCCGGCCCTTGTTTGCCGAACCGGCCGGTGACAGCCTGCTGGCGCGCTTGCAGCGCGACATCCTGCAATTGCAGATGCCGGGCGAGGATGGCCAGTGGCTGGCGGCGGATGACGGCTCGGTGGAGCTGCATGCCACCCACGGTCCGATGCGCGAACTGGAAGTACTGAAAGACCGCCTGCTGGCCATGCTGGCGGAAGACCCCTCGCTCAGCAGCGCCGACATTGCCGTGCTCACCCCCGATATCAACAGCTATGCACCGTATATCGACGCGGTGTTTGGCAAGCGCGACGATGCGCCCAGCCTGCCCTATGCCATTGCCGACCGGCAGGTGGAGCGGGAAGAACCCTTGCTGGCCGCCATCGGCACGCTGTTGCAGTTGCTGGATTCCCGCTTTGCTGCCGATCAGGTATTGGCTTTGCTGGACAGCCCGGCGCTGTTGCAACGCTTTGGCCTGCAAGCCGAAGACCTGCCCTTCATCCAGGACTGGGTGCGGCAGAGCGGCATCCGCTGGGGCCGGGATGCCGCGCACAAGGCGGCACTGGGCCTGCCGGCCGACCCGCTGTTTACCTGGCGCTGGGGGCTGGACCGCCTGCTGTTGGGCAGCATCCTGCCACCGGCCATGGCCGGGGATGACAGCGGCCTGTTTGCCAACCTGCTGCCGCAGGGTGGCGCGGGCGGGCAACTGGCCGAGGTGCTGGCCCGTTTTGCCAACTGTTATGCCGTGCTGGATGAATTGGCGGTCAGCTGGGCCACGCCAGCCAATGCCGCCGACTGGGCGCTGCGTCTGCTGGAAGGCATTGACCGGCTGTTTGCCGTGGATGACGAAGGCGAAGCCGCGCTGGGTGTGGTGCGCGATGCGCTGCAGGAACTGGTGGACGATGCCGCCATGGCCGGTTTCACCCAGGCCTTCAGCCTGCCGGTATTGCGCGACTGGCTGCAACGCAAGCTCACCATGGCCTCGCCGCTGGGCTTTTTGTCCGGTGGCGTCACCTTTTGCGCCATGGTGCCGATGCGTTCCATTCCCTTCAAGGTGCTGTGCCTGATCGGCATGAATGACGGGGCATATCCGCGTGACGAGCGCCCGGTCAGCTTCGACCTGGTGGCGCGTCATCCGCGCCGGGGCGACCGTTCACGCCGCTTTGACGACCGCTACCTGTTTCTGGAAGCCATCCTGTCGGCCCGCCAGCGGCTGTATCTGTCCTATGTCGGCCTGTCTGCCCGCAATAACGAGCCGCTGCCGCCCTCGGCGCTGATTGCCGAATTGCTGGACTGCTTCAAGGCCATGTGTGGCGAAGCCGCTGCGGCACAACTGCTGGTGCGACATCCCTTGCAACCGTTCTCGCCGCGCTGCTACGACGGTAGCAATCCCCAGCTTGCCAGTTTCGACCCGAGCTATGCTGCCGCACTGGCGGCACCGCCAGCCCAGCCGCAGCCCTTTGCCTGCGTGCTGCCACCCTTGCAGTCGCTTGCGGTGGTTCACGTCAATGACTTCATCCGCTTCTGGAAGAACCCGCCGCGCGCCTGGCTGGCCGAGCGGCTGTCCATCCGCTTGCAAGGACAGGAAGAAGAACTGCCGGTACGCGAACCCTTCAGCGTGGACCGCGATGCCAGCCGCACCATGCGCACCCAGCTGGTACAGCGCATGCTGGCCGGCAAACCGGTGGCACCGGTGCGCCAGCGTCTGGTGGGGGCCGGCTTGCTACCACCCGCACAACTGGGGCAGGCCTGGCTGGGCAGCGAAACCGCCAGCGCAGCGCGTCTGGCGCATCGCCTGCCTGCTGTGCTGACCGAAGCCACCTTGCCGCCGCTGCCCATCAGCCTCACCCTGCATGGCACCACGCTGGCCGGGGAACTGGGAGGGCTGCGCCCGGAAGGGCAGATCCGGCTGGTGATTGGCAAGATGAATGCCGCCGAACGGCTGGAGTGGTGGCTGACCCACCTGCTGCTGTGTGCCACCCGTCCGGCAGGCATTGCCTGCCAGTCCATGCTGTACGACGACAGCGGCCATTACCGACTGGATGACGAAGCGGATGCCGCCGGGCTGCTGGAAGCCTGGGTGGTGCGCTGGCAGCAGGGCCAGCAACAGCCATTGCCCTTCTTTGGCCGCACCAGCTGGGCCTATGCCGAACAGCTGTTCAAGCAGAACGATGCCCCGCAGCTGGCACTGGAAAAGGCGCTGGACAAGTGGGACCCCAGCTTTGTCGGTGACTTTGCCGCCCCGCAATGTGAAGAACCGGTCAACCGGCTGGTGTTCCGTCACCAGGACCCGCTGGCCGATCCGCTGTTTGCCCAATTGGCAGAAACCCTGTTGCTGCCACTGGTGGCCAGACTGGAGGGGCAGGCATGAGTCTGCAAGTACTGGACGCCCTCAACTGCCCGCTGGCAGGCGTCAATCTGATCGAAGCCTCGGCGGGTACGGGCAAGACCTGGACCATCGCCGCGCTTTACCTGCGTTTGCTGCTGGAAGATGTGGACGGCGAAGCGCCGCCGGGCATCGACAGCCTGCTGGTGGTGACCTACACCAAGGCCGCCACTGCCGAGCTGCGTGAACGCCTGCGCCAGCAACTGAGTGATTTTCTCGAGGTATTACAGGACAAGCCCACCGGCAACCCCTTCTTGCAGGCGCTGGCGGCCCGTTTTGCGCCGGGCAGCGTGCGGGAACTGGCCATGCAGCGCTTGCAAGCGGCCATCAGCGGTTTTGATGCCGCCGCCATCTACACCATTCACGGCTTCTGCCAGCGCGTGCTGACCGACGCCGCCTTTGAAAGCGGGCAAACCTTTGCTGCCGAACTGGTCAGCGATGACGACCGCCTGCTGGTGGAAGTGGTGGACGACTTCTGGCGTCAGCGCGTGGTAACCAGCCCCTTGCTGTCGCAGGTGCTGGCCGAGGCCGGGGAAACGCCCGATGGCTGGCTGGCAGAAATCCGCCCCTGGCTGGCCAAACCCTATTTGCAGCTGGTGCAGCCTGCCGCGCATGATTTGCAGCAGGCCTTGCAGCAGGTGGAACAGCACTGGCACGCGCTGGCCGCCGACCCGGCTACTATCCAGGCCGGGTTTGATCTCTTGCTGGCAACGGCAGGTTTCAAGGCCACCAGTCACAGCCCGGCCCAGCTGGAGCGCAGCATGGACGAGCTGCAACAGTGGCTGGCCGAACCGGACAGCCTGCCCATTATCGGCAAGGATGCGCTCAAACAGCTCACCCGGCTGACTCCGGCCGCGCTGGCCAAGGGCATGAAGAAAGGCTTTGTCGCGCCTGAGCATGCATTGTTCCAGCGCATTGGCGACTGGCTGGAGGCCTGGGACGGCTATCTCGCCCAGCTGCAACTGTCGCTGGCGGGCCTCAAGCTGGAACTGATTGACTGGGTCAACCAGGAGCTGGCGCGCCGTCGCAGTCAGGAGCGGGTGCGCAGCTTTGACGACCTGCTCACCGAACTGGGCGACGCGCTGGCCGACCCGGTTGGCGGTGCACAGCTGGCTGCGGCGGTGGCGCGCAGCTTCCGCGTGGCGCTGATTGATGAATTCCAGGATACCGACCCCATCCAGTACAGCATTTTCCAGCAGTGTTTTGCCGTGCAGCAGCGGCCGCTGTTTCTGGTGGGCGACCCCAAGCAGGCCATTTACAGCTTCCGCGGGGCGGATATCTTTGCCTATCTGGACGCCCGCAGCGACGCCCCCAGCGCCCAGCACTACTCGCTGGATACCAACCGCCGTTCCGACGTGCCGCTGGTACACACCGTCAACCAGCTGTTCAGCCGCACGCGTCCGTTCCTGCTGGATGAAATTGCCTACCAGCCAGTGCATGCTGCGCCCAGCTCCGGTGCGGTACTGGAGGTGGACGACGATGATGCCGCATTTACCGTGCTGTGGCAGGAGCCAGAAACCGACAAGCCGCTGAACAAGGACAGTGCCGCCCGAGCCAGTGCGCAGGGCTGCGCCCATGAAATTGCCCGCCTGTTGACGCTGGCCGGGCAAGACCGGGCCGCCATCATCAAGAATGCCCAGCGTCGTCCGCTGCGTGGCGGTGATATTGCCGTGCTGGTGTCCACCCACCGCCAGGGCGACCAGATGCGCCAGGCGCTGGCTGAACGCGGCGTGCCCAGCGTGGCGCTTACCCAGGAAAGTGTGTTTGCCAGCCGGGAGGCCGGTGAGATGCTGGCCCTGCTGCGCGCCTGGGCCGAGCCGGCCAGTGAAAGCCGCCTGCGTGCGGCACTGGTGACCGAACTGTACGGGCTGGATGCCACCTCATTGCTGGCCGACGTGGAAGACGAAGCGCGCTGGGAGGCCCGTTTGCTGGCCAATGCGGCCGATCATCAGCGCTGGCTGGAACATGGCTTCATGCGCGCCTGGCGGCAGTTCATGGCGCGCGAGCAACTGGCCGTGCGCCTGCTGCCCTTGCCCGATGGCGAGCGGCGGCTGACCAATCTGTCCCATCTGGCCGAGCTGCTGCAAAGCGAAACCGACCGCCGCCATGGCATGGCACCCTTGCTGGCCTGGCTGGAGGGCAGGGTGGCCAACCCGCCAGGCGGTGAAGAAGCCATGCTGCGGCTGGAAAGTGATGCCGCGCTGGTGAAAATCGTCACCATCCACACCTCCAAAGGCCTGCAATATCCGGTGGTGTTCTGCCCTTATCTGTGGGATGGCGCGCTGGAACGACGCAATACCAGTTTCTGGCGCTACCGTGCCGCTGAACGCGCCATGCTGGCACCGGACGTGCTGGCCGACGCCGCCGTGCGTCAGCAAGCCGCCAGTGAAATGCTGGCGGAAAAACTGCGCCTGCTCTACGTGGCGCTGACCCGTGCCCAGCACCGGCAATACCTGGCCTGGGGCTGGGTGAAGGACATGCACACCGCCGCGCTGTCCTGGTTGCTGCATGCGCAGGATTGCCCCGATCTGGCTGCGCTGCGCGAGCTGGAGCTCACCGCCGCCCAGCTAGCCAGCCAGCTGGTGACGTGGCAGCAAGCCCTGCCACAGGCCATGACATTGCGCGCGCTGGAGCAGGGGCTCAACCCCTTGCCTCTGGCGCAAGACAGCCGGCAGGACTATAGTGCGCGCCTGTTCGAGCGGACGGTTTACAGCCCTTGGCGAGTGGCCAGCTTCACCTCGCTTGCCCACGGGCAGAGCGGCAAGTCCAGCGAGCGACCCGACCACGACAGCACGCCGCAGCAAGTTGTGCCAGCGCAGCAGGAAGATGCGTTGCCGCCGGATAGCCCGTTTGCCTTTCCGCGTGGCGCGCGCGCTGGTACTTGCCTGCACGCCATGTTCGAAAACATCGACTTCGGCATGGCTGATGAAGAACTGCAGGCCCCGGTGGCCGAGCAATTGCGACGCCATGGTTTTGCCGAGGAATGGCAGCCAGCCGCCATGCAGTTGCTGCGCCAGACGCTGGATGCCGAACTCGACCCCGGTGTGCGCTTGTCGGCGGTGCCTGCCGGACAAAAGCTGGTGGAAATGGAATTCACCCTGCCGGTACGGCAACTGGACGTTGCCGCCCTGCGTGCGGTGCTGGCCGACCCTGCCCATGGCCTGGCCGAGCCGCTGCGCCAGGCCGCAGCGGAGCTGGATTTCCACACCGTGCGCGGCTATCTCAAGGGCTTCATCGACCTGGTGTTTGCCGTGGACGGCCGCTTTTATCTGGTGGATTACAAGTCCAACCACCTGGGCAATCAGCCGGACGACTATGCCCCGGCGCAACTGGTGCAGTCGGTGGCGCGTGAACATTATTATTTGCAGTACCTGATTTACTGCGTGGCGCTGCGTCGCTATTTCAGCGCCCGCCAGCAGGATTTTGCCAGCCGCTTTGCCGGGGTGCGTTATCTCTATCTGCGCGGCATGGGGCAGCCCGGTATGGGGGTGTGGTGCGACCAGCCTTCCGCCAGCCTGTTGGCTGCGCTGGATGATTTGCTGCGTTGACGGGAAGGGGTTGAAGGGAATGGGCATTGCCTTGCCATTGGCATGGAGTAGACTGCTAAACATCAGCCCCGCCTCACAAGGCGGGCAAGCACAATGGCTGCGATGCGGCCGGGGAGACAGGAATGTTTGAATCGGCAGAAATCGGCCACGCCATCGACAAGGACACTTATCGCCAGCAGGTGCCGGTATTGCGCGAAGCGCTGCTGGACGTGCAGTACGACCTGAAGGAAAAGGCCGATTTCCCGGTGTTGATCCTGATTCACGGTTTTGACGGCGCGGGCCGTGGCGAAACCATGAACCTGATCAACGAATGGCTGGACCCGCGGCTGATCGACACCGTGGCCTTCTCCACGGCCAATGACGAAGAACGCGCCCGCCCGTGGATGTGGCGCTACTGGCAGAAGCTGCCGGCCAAGGGACGTATCGGCATGTTTTTTGGTTCTTACTACTCGGATGCCCTGTTCGACCGGGTGTACGAGCAGATCGACCACGACGCCTTCGACCGCGAAATATTCGACATCATGCGGCTGGAACGCATGATCAGCCAGGATGGCGCGCTGATTCTGAAATTCTGGTTCCACCTGACCAAGGACAAGCAGCGCAAGCGCCTGAAAGAACTGGAAAAAGACCCGGCCACCCGTTGGCGCGTGACGGCGGACGACAAGGCCAATATGGAGCGCTACGACACCATACGCAAATATGGCGAGCACATGATCCGCCTCACCAATACCGCCTACGCGCCGTGGATCGTGGTGGATGGCGAGGATGCCAATTTCCGCAGCCTGACCGTAGGGCAGACCATTCTCAAGGCCATCCGCAACCGCATGAGCCAGAACGGCCATGTGGTGGATGCCTCGGAAGCGCCGCCCTTGCTGGCCCCGATTGACGACAAGGTGATCCTGGACACACTCAAGCTGGACCAGGACATGGACAAGGCCACCTATAAGAAACGGCTGGCCGAGCTGCAAGGCAGGCTCAACAGCCTTACCCGCGACGAACGCTTTCGCAATCATTCGCTGGTACTTGCCTTTGAAGGCAATGATGCCGCCGGCAAGGGCGGTACCATCCGTCGCATTACCCAGGCACTGGATGCCCGCAGCTACCGGGTGATTCCGGTGGCCGCCCCCACCGAGGAAGAGCGCGCCAAACCCTGGCTGTGGCGCTTCTGGCGCCGGGTGCCGGGCAAGGGCGGCATCACCATCTTCGACCGCACCTGGTATGGCCGCGTGCTGGTGGAACGGGTGGAAGGCTTTGCCCGCGAACCGGACTGGATGCGGGCCTATTACGAAATCAACGACTTCGAGCACCAGCTGTGCGAAAACGGAGCCATCGTGCTGAAGTTCTGGCTGGCCATCAGCAATGAAGAACAGATGGCCCGCTTCAAGCTGCGCGAAGAAACCGGCTTCAAGCGTTTCAAGATTACCGAGGAAGACTGGCGCAACCGTGAAAAATGGGATGCCTACAAACTGGCAGTCAGCGATATGGTCGATCGCACCAGCACCAGCAAGGTGCCGTGGACACTGGTGGAAGCCAACAACAAATACTATGCCCGCATCAAGGTGCTCAGCACCATTTGCAATGCGCTGGAGGCCAGACTGGGTGCGTAGTGTCCTGTTGCTGCTGTGCTGCCTGCTGCTGATGCCGGTGCAGGCGGCTGAAGTCAATCTGCGGGCCGGGGTGGTGGTGGACAATGCCGGCCCCTATAACTTCACGCCGGACAGCCCGATGGCCGGTATCTACCGCGAGGTGCTGGAGCATATCGGCAAGCACAGCGGCGTGCGTTTTGACATCGAATATTACCCGGCCCTGCGCATCGAGCAGTTGTTCGAGGTAGGCAGGCTGGACGTTGAAGTCGGGGTCAATCCCTCCTGGCGCAGTATGTCACCGGTGGGCGGGTTTTATACCCAGCCCATCGGCACCCTGGAGTTCCAGCTATGCAGCCGACCGGGCGGCAGCCGGCTGCGCAATCTGGAAGAACTGCGTGGCCAGCGCATCGGCCTGTTGCAAGGGCAGCCGCTGGTCAGCTTTGCCGCCGATTTGCAGCGCTATGGCATACGCTATGAAATGTCCCAGGGCGAGAACGAGGCACTGAGCAAGCTGCGCCTGGGGCGCTTGCAGGCGCTGGTGCTGGAAAAGCGCCAGATTGAGCGCATGAACATGATTCCCGAAGAGCTGCGCTGCGAGCCGGGCGGGGTGATTGCCGTGCAGCCGGTGATGCTGCGCATACACCCGCAATATCGCCAGTGGCTGCCGGCACTCAATCGCGCCATCGCCCAACTGCAGGCCAGTGGCAGACTCAAGGCCATTTTCCAGAAACCACGCGGATGAACACCGTTTTAGCTACCCCGACCGAGCCGCAGCTGGCCACCCAATTGCGCCAGTTGTTCCTGCGGCTGGACCCGGCACTGGATGACAGCGTACTGGCCCTGCTGGGTGAACTGGCTGCCGCCAACCAGAGCGGACACGTCTGCCTGCCCATCGGCCACCGTCCGGAGCGACAGCGCTTGCAAGCCTCGCCGCTGCTGGGGGAGCCGGGCAGTTATGCACCCCTGATTCTGGATGCCGCCAGCCGCTTGTACTTTGCCCATCACTGGTTTGACGAACAGTGCCTTGCCCGGCAACTGGCCCGCCTGGCTGCCACGCCGCTGCCACAGGACGCCCATGCAGTCGCCCAGGTACTGGAGCAGCTGTTTCCCCCCGGCCAGAGCACAGGACCGGACCGGCAAAAGCAGGCCGCAGCCCTGGCTGCACGCCAGCGCCTGCTGGTGGTGTCCGGCGGCCCCGGCACCGGTAAAACCACCACGGTGGTGCGTTTGCTGGCCATGTTGGCCATGCTGGCGGAACGACCACTGGTCATGGCCATGGCCGCGCCCACCGGCAAGGCCGCTGCCCGCATGAGCGAGTCAGTGCGCAACGCCCGTGACACGCTGCCGGTGGCCGACGCCATTCGCCAGCAGCTACCGTTACAGGCACAAACCCTGCATCGACTGCTTGGTTTGCGACCGGGCAGCGCCCAGCCGCGCTTTCATGCAGCCCAGCCACTGCCGCTGGATGTGTTGGTGGTGGATGAAGCCTCGATGATCGACCTTGGCATGATGGCGCGCCTGCTGGATGCACTGCCGTCACAGGCCAGGCTGATTTTGCTGGGCGACCGCGACCAGCTGGCCTCGGTGGATGCCGGTGCCGTACTGGGCGACCTGTGCACGCAGGTGGCCTACCGGCCGGCTACCCGTGATTGGCTGCAACATGCCGGTGCCGGGGAGCTGCCCCCGGACGAAGGTAAAGCAGGGCTGCTGGCGGACAGCGTGGTATTGCTCACCCATAGCCACCGCTTTCGCGCTGACTCGGGTATCGGCAGGCTGGCCGCGCTGGTCAACCATGGGGATGCCCTGGCAGCCTGGGCCTTGCTGCAAGCCGGGCAATACCCGGACATTGCCGCGCTCGCCCAGCTGGACGATGCCGCGCTATGGCAGCAACGCCAACCGTATCTGGCTGCCATTGCCACAGACCAGCCACTGGCCCAGATACAGGCAGCGTTTTCGCAGTTCATGCTGCTGGCCGCCCAGCGCAGCCAGGTTGCCCTGGTCAACCAGCGCATGGAACAACTGCTGGAGCAGCAAAACCGCAAACAGGCCGGGCGCGACTGGTATGCCGGTCGGCCGGTGATGATTACTGCCAATGATTACGGCCTTGGCCTGTTCAATGGCGACATCGGTTTTACCGTCGTGCGAGACAGGGGCCTGCGGGTTGCATTTCCGGCGGCCGACGGCAGCTGGCGCGAATTTGCACCGGGGCGCCTGCCGCAGCATGAAACGGTGTTTGCCATGACTGTCCACAAAAGCCAGGGCTCGGAATTCGACACCGTCTGGCTGCGATTGCCAGCCACACCGGGGCCGCTGCTTGATCGCGCCCTGGTATACACCGCCATTACCCGTGCCCGTCGCCAGTTTGCGGTGTGCGGTGACGAGGAAACCTGGCTGCAGGGCGTGAGGCTGGCCCCGGTACGGCATTCCGGTCTGGCAGATCTGTTGCTGGACGGGGGGCGATGATTTTCTGCAACACTTCCAAATGGAATAATCGGATTTCAGCGGCAAGATGCTGAAAAAGTTGGGCAAATCCGGTTTTGCATCCTATGATGGCGCCTTCCCGCAATAGGCAGTCTGTTCGGAGTCATCATGCAAGTGGATGGAGTCCTGGGGTATCTGGCCAAGATCACCCGTTTCGATCGCAGCGCATTCACCCCGTTGTTTATCGCAGGTCAGCCCATGGGCTGTGTCAACCAGGTATGGCTGGCGCGGCTGCTGGAGAGCGAAGCCGCCTTGTTCCGCTTGCAGGCGGATGGTTTGCACTGCACGGTAGAGGGCGATTACGCCGCCATCAGCCATCAGCTGGACCAGGCCGCAAAACGCTGGCAAGCCGCCGGCTGGCTCAATGGCTGGCGCAATGAAAACTTTACCGCCTTCCTGCCGGATGCCACGCCGCTGTTCGAACTGGAACGCGCCGCCTTCCGTCCGCTAGGCCTGACCAGCCGTGCCGTACACCTGAACGGACTCACTCGACTGCCAGATGGCGAAGTACGCATGTGGCTGGGCCGCCGCAGCCCGGACAAGGCGGTAGACCCCAACCGCATGGACAATATGATGGGTGGCGGTATTGCTGCCGGCGAGTCCATCGAGCTGGCGCTGGAACGTGAAGGCTGGGAAGAGGCAGGTATTCCCGCCGACAAGCTGGAACTGTTGCCGCAAACCGGCGTGCTGCTGGCCGAGCGCCCGGTGCAGCGCGGTCTGCATCGCGAGTGGCTGCATGTGTACGACCTGTGGCTGTCTGGCAAGGAAGAGCCTTGCAATCAGGATGGCGAGGTGGCCGAGCATGTCTGTGTGCCACTGGCCGAAGTCGAGAATTTGCTGGTGGCAGAGCGCTTCATGATTGATGCCGCCCTGGTGGCCATTGATTGCCTGCTGCGCTTGCAGTATTGGGGCCCGCACAATCAGCAGGTGGCAGATGCCATGGCTGATTTACGCTTCCAGCCCGGTTTTGCCGAACACGCGGCGCACTGACAGCGGACTTTGCCCGTCCATGCACATGCCGGCCAAGAGGCCGGCTTTTTTGTGTCCGCTTCACGATCAGGGGCAGGTCTGGCATCATGTGCCGATCGTCGCAATAATTCCATTGGAAACCCCCTCGACTGGAGTGCATGATGTACCGATTGCGCCTGATTTCGCGTGAATTTGGCGTAGATGACACCGGGCCGTGGCATTCTACGCACGAGCAGGCACGCAAGGCCGCCAAGCTGATGTATCTGTTGTACAAGGGCAAGATCCGCGTCGAGATTCACCGGGTGGTAGACTTGCGTACCCGCAAAATGGAAAAAGTCGAAGACCTGCAATAAGCCCTGCTGGCAACATGACGGGTCAACAGCGTCGTCCCTAGGCTTTTGCCTGACAACACCCTCCACTTGGCATGCGCAGTCAATGCCTTGTCTTTACTGAATTTTCAGTCTTTCTTTAAATGGCTGTCTTCTTGCTTATTCTCGTCTACTAGTCCTAAGTATTACTTAGTATTTTTGAGAAATTTCCCCAATACTGTTCAGAAGTAGTTTGCTAGAAAAAGACAAATGCCAACGTACCCTCTGGCTGGGTGGTATTGGCTCATGCATTCGATGGTAGCTGCCACACCCTGCCTGGCTCGCCTTGCTTCTGGACGAGTGACCGGAGGCCGGCACATCGAATACTGAACAGTGGGAATGCCATGCACTTCTTGTTTCGCTGCTTCGTCATCTGCTGTTGTTTGCAGGCCATGCCCGGCATGGCGGCAACCTCGCTTGCTGCACCGACTACTGCTCCGCAGCCACTCACCTTGCTGGCTCAGCCACTCAATGTGCCAGGGCTGCTGGAGCTGACGCCGGAGGAAAGCAAGTGGCTGCATGACAAGCAAGTGCTGCGTCTTGGTGTTGCCCGCGATTTGCCGCCCTTTGACATCAGCAATATGAGCGGCACCTTTCAGGGCGTGAGTGCCGATGTGCTTGGCTATCTGGGCCAGACGCTGAAAGTAAAGCCCGTTGTGGTGAGCTATGCCAGCCGTCAACTGGCCATGGAAGCAGTGATGCGCGGTGAGATTGATTTGCTCAGTGCGGTCACGCCCTTCGAACTGCAACTCAACAAGTTGCAGCTGAGCAAGCCCTATCTGCGCGACATGCCTGTGCTGGTGGGGTTTGAGGAACCCAATCCGCACAAGGTGCGCATTGGCATGCGTCATCTCTACCATTCCCCTGCGCTGGCCAGGGAGGTCTACCCTGAGGCGGATATCAGTTATTTCGAGTCGGTAGCCAAAGGCTTGGCTGCCTTGCAAGCCCACCAGATTGACCTGTTCATGGGCGACGCCACCGCCATCAATTACGAAGCCAATCAGAATCTGGTGGATGACCTGCGCATCATTCGCCGTGCGCGCTGGGACAGTAACTGGTCCTTTGCCATGCCAGGTGGCAGTGGGCCCTTGCAAACGGCGGTCAACAAAGCGCTAGGACAGTTGGGCCAGGCCCAGCAGTTGCAATTGATGCAGCGCTGGAGTGGCGGCGCCATGTTCTTGCAGCCCTATGCCTTCCCCATCAACTTCACGCCGGCGGAGCGGGAATGGCTCAAACAGCACCCTGTGCTGCGAATTGCGGCCAGCCATACACTGGCACCGATTTCCTTTTTTGATGACCAAGGCGAATGGCGGGGTGCCACCGCCGAGCTGCTGGAGCTGATTGCGCCTCGCATCGGGGTGCGACTGGAAGTGAAGAAGTCGCACTCGCTGGAAAACACCATGGAAATGATGCGCTACAAGCAGGTTGACCTTGCGGTCACGCCAGTGCGCATTGGTGGTGAACACAAGTCGGGCCTGCTGCTGTCTGATCCGGTGACCTATCTTTCCTACAATCTGGTCATTCGCAACAATGCCGATGCGCCACGCAGTGTGGAAGACCTGCACAACAAGGTGATTGCGGTCAATCGCGGCCTGGTGGAAGCCATGGGCTGGGGCAAGGTACTGCCCGGTGCCATTTTCAAGGAGGTGAATAACCCGGTATCGGCATTCGACTTGGTGGAAAACGGCAAGGCCGACATGGCGCTGGTGGCCACCATGAACAGCCGTTACTACCTGCCCTTGCTGTTCAACGGCAAGCTGCGCGAGGTCAATATCACCGGCCTGCCCACCAATGCGCTGACGCTAGCCGTGCAGGCAGACGAGCCGATGCTGCGCGACATCATCAACAAGGCCTTGTTCAGCATCGGGCCGGAAAGCCTGGACAATCTGTTCAACGAACGCTGGCGCACCAATGTAGGGGCCAGCAACCAAAGCTGGTATGACTACAGCCTGGGGCTGATCTATCTGGTGATCGGAGTAGCCAGCATCCTGTTGCTGGTGTCCCTGGCCTGGAACAGCCGTTTGCGCAAGCAGATCGTCAAGCGGCAAACCGCCGAAAAAGCCCTTAACGACCAACTCAACTTCATGACCACGCTGATCGATGTCACCCCTTATCCGGTTTATGTGCTGGACCGAAAGGGCTTGCTCATCAGCTGCAACGAGCATTATTTGCAGGCGCTGGCGCTGACGCGTGAAGAGGCCATGAGCCATCGCGACAATATTGGCGGCCTCATCGACATTGATGACAAGACCCGCACCACACTGGCCCAGGATTACCAGCTGGCCATCGAATACGGTGTACCCATCCAGCGGGACCGGGAGGTCATGCTGAACAAGCAGCATGTCTCTGCCTTTCACTGGATCCAGCCGTTCCGCGATACCGAAGGGGTGATTCGCGGCGTGATATGCGGCTGGATTGACATCAGCGAACGGCGCCGGCTGATTGAAGAACTGCAAGCCGCCAAGGATCAGGCCGACAAGGCCAGCCAGGCCAAGACCACCTTCCTGGCCACCATGAGCCATGAAATCCGCACGCCGATGAGCGCCGTCATCGGCATGCTGGAGCTGGCCTTGCGTCAGGCCGAACACGGCATGGTCGACCGGCCGTCCTTGCAGGTGGCGTATGACTCGGCACAGGGGCTGTTGGGGCTGATTGGCGACATTCTGGATATCGTGCGCATCGAATCCGGTCATCTCAGCCTGAACCCGGAGCCTTGCAACCTGCTGGAGCTGTCCCAGTCCGTGGTGCGCGTTTTTGACGGACTGGCGCGGCAAAAGCAGCTGGGACTGTTTCTGGATGTGGAGCCGCCAGACCCGGCACAGTGGCAGGTCATGCTCGACCCGCTGCGCTTCAAGCAGATCCTGTCCAATCTGCTCAGCAATGCCATCAAGTTCACCACCCAGGGCAGCGTCAATGTCCGGGTCCGCCAAAGCCTGCTGCCCGATCAGCAGTTGCTGGTGCACATCCGCGTCACCGATACCGGTATCGGCATTTCCGAAGAAGACCAGCAGCGCCTGTTCATGCCGTTTGGCCAGGCACGTGGCACGGCACGCAATGTACACAGCGGGACGGGCCTGGGGCTGGTGATCAGCCGCACCCTGTGTGAAATGATGCAAGGCTCGCTCAACCTCAGCAGTCGCCTGTATGACGGCACCCGGCTGGATATCGAACTCAGGTTGCCGCTGTCGGAACAGGCCTATGTCCCGCCTGCGCCGGCCAGTCAGACCCCGGGCAGCAACGGGCTGGCCGATGAACTGGCCTTGCGCATCCTGGTGGTGGACGACAATGCGGCAAACCGGCTGCTGTTGGCCCAGCAACTGCGCTATCTGGGACACCAGACCAGCACGGCCACCCACGGCCGCGAAGGCCTGATGCTGTGGCAGCAGGGGCAGTTCCACGTGGTATTTACCGACTGCAACATGCCGGAAATGAATGGCTATCAGCTGGCACAGGCGATCCGGCAGCAAGAAGAACAGGAGCAACGCCCGCCTGTGTTGTTGCTGGGCTTCACCGCCAATGCCCTGCCGGACGAAAAGGCACGCTGTCTGGCTGCCGGTATGGACGACTGCCTGTTCAAACCCGTCAGCCTCTCCGGCCTGCGCGTCTGCCTGCAGCATCACATGAAAGACCGGCTGGAACTGGAAGAAAGCATCCCCGCCGTCAGTTACAGCCTGAATGAACTGGAGTTCATGGAAGACGAGCAGCTCCATCAGTTGCTGTCGCATCTGCGGCAAGGCTTGCAGGATGACACCGAGGCGCTCAGATCCCTCGTACTGCTGGGCAACAGCCCGGGGGTGGCCCGCCAGGCACACCAGATCAAGGGAGCCGCCCGCATCATCAGTGCCAGCCAGGTGATCAACAGCTGTCAGGCGCTGGAAGCCTATTGCCACGCGCATGAAGACATCAGCGAAGCCCTGCCACAGGTGCAAGCCCTGTATGCCGCGGTGGATGATTTGCAGGCGGTACTAGACAAGCAACTGCAAGCGCTCAGTTCGGCACAGGCCAATCAGGGTTCTTCATCCTGAGCCAGAACAGGACTGTTGCACCTGTCGTGCATTGACCGCGGCATGGTACTAGACTGATGACTTCAGAACCTTGCACGGACACCATCCGGCAAGCTGATATACCCGTTACAATCCGTGATGTTCATGTGCTTAAGGCCGTGGCCTGGGCACAGCTGTATATCACCGACGGAAGGAATTCCCTTATGCAAGGCAAACAAGCCATTATTGATTTGCTCAACACGCTGCTGGCTGGAGAGCTCACCGCGGTCGACCAGTACTTGCTGCATGGTGAAATGTATGCCGACATGGGCCTTGGCAAACTGGCGGAAAAGGCATTGCACGAATCCGCCCACGAGCGCGAACACGCGCAGGCCATCATCCAGCGCATCCTGTTTCTGGAAGGCAAGCCCGACCTGAGCAAGCGCGAAGCACTGCACATCGGCAAGACTGTTCCCGACATGCTCAAGGCAGACCTTGCACTGGAGTACAAGGTCACTGCTGCCTTGAAGCAAGGCATTGCCCAGTGTGAACAGGCAGAAGACTTTGTCAGCCGTGAAATGCTGGTACTGCAACTGGATGACACCGAAATGGACCACGCCTATTTCCTGGAAAAACAGCTGCGACTGATTGACCTGACCGGCCTGCCCAACTACCTGCAAAGCCAGATGGCGTAAGGACACCCATGAAAGCAGACAAATCCGTCATCAAGCTGCTCAACCACGTCTTGCGCAACGAACTGACCGCCATCAACCAGTATTTCCTGCACGCCCGCATGTTCCGTAACTGGGGCCTGGAGAGGCTGAACGACTACCAGTACAAGCAATCCATCCGCGTGATGAAGGAAGCGGATGAACTGATCGAGCGCATCCTGTTTCTGGAAGGCCTGCCCAATCTGCAAGACCTGGGCAAATTGCATATCGGCGAAAACGTGGAAGAGTGCCTGCGCAGCGACTTGCGCTATGAACTCGAAGTACAGCGCCCCTTGCTGGTAGAGGGCATCGCCCATTGCGAACAGAAGCAGGACTACGTCAGCCGCGAACTGCTGCAAGAACTGCTGGAACACTGCGAAGAAACCATAGACTGGCTGGAAACCCAGCTCAGCCTGATCCGGGATGTCAGCCTGGCCAACTACCTGCAAAGCCAGATCCAGTCCTGACCCATATCTTTATAGATGTCTACGCTGTAACCCCAGCCAGCCTGCAAACGCACGCTGGCTGTTTTACTGTAACGCATTCGACGTTCCGCATCCTTAGCGCATTTGCATTAGTGGCTCACCCAGGGCCTTTGCTCGATACACGCCCATACCTGTCCCACGCAGCCACACGTCCTTTGGTTGCTGCGGAGAAGGTGGATTGCCCAGGCCATGCCAAGGCGTAGCCCCGACAAAGGACATGGATCGATGAGATGGGGCAGACCAGTTTGTAGTCGACCGAAACTACTACCCTGGGGGTAGATGAACATTGTGTTCATGTATTTATGGTTGTTGGGTATGCTGGCAGTAGGATGTTTTTCTGAGGCTATCTAATAAATTATAAAGTTAGCCATGTAATCCAGCCGTTCCTTTACCTTTTCCCAGCTAGGCATCACTTGTCCCATGAGCCGGTAGAAGCGCTCACTGTGGTTGTGTTCGGCGAGGTGGCATAGCTCGTGCAGGATGACGTAATCAATACAATCTCTTGGCGCTTTGACCAGGTGAGGATTGAGCGTTAAGCGCCCAGCAGGGGAGCAACTACCCCATTGGGTTTGCATGCTTAGGACTCGCAGTGGTGGCTTTTCGCTTACCCATAGGGCTTGTTCCAGCATGGCTTCCAGTCTACGGGCAAAGACTTCTTTGGCACGTGTGTTGTACCAATCAACAAGCAAGGCGCTGATCTTCTCTGCCGACTTTTCACGTACCGTGACTTCGATCTTGCCTCGCAGCAGTTTTACTGCTGGCTTGTCTGAGGGGCTTTCGATGACCTTCAGGACGTACTGCTTGCCCAGGTAAAAGTGGCTTTCACCGCTGATGTACTGTCGTGGACGCACATGCTCCAGGCGTGAGCGGAACTCGCGAATTTGCTGATAAATCCAGCGACTACGCTGTTTAGCCGCTGCGATGACTTGCTCATCACTTGCTGATTCTGGTGCGCTGATTTGCACACGACAATCCGGCAGCACCTTGATCAGGATTTTGCTGCTGCTCTCTGTGCGCGGTAGCCGTTCGAAGTGAATCTGCTCGTCTGCATAGTTGAATGACAGTTTCGTTTTGCTTGGCTTTGGTTTTATTGCAACGTTCACCTCAAACCCCAGCAGCATTGAGGCCAACCCGGGTAATCTGCACCACCCATTCCACCATCGCCTTGGCCTGATCCATACCTGCTCCAATGGCTTTGCACTCTTTGAACAAGCGTGGCAGCAATTGCTTGCGGATGTTCGCCTCGATGTTTTGCGGGTTGATCGAATGCTCGCCAACCACTGTCTCAACCAGTTGGTCGATGTCAAAAGCCAGCTTCACCCATTTGCCCATCACCTGCGCATCGCTGATAGCGAAGACCTCGGGCAGTGTCTTCTTGAAAATGCCGAAATAGGCTTGTGCATGACGGTTGCCATTGAATGCATCCGGTAGCTCATCCAGCTGGCGTTGCTGCACTTTTTGTTCAAACTCGTGGAATAACAAGAATTGCTTGAGCGGGTGATCGAACAGCTTTTCAGCCTCGGCAATCGCGTCACGCAGCAGCTTGGAGAAAGCCTCTTGCGCATACGGATCATCACGCAACTCCTGCTCAATCATCTTGGCGACACGGGTTTTGATGATATCGGTTTCGTTGCGGGTTTTCTCTTCTGGCCAGTCTTCCGGTTTGGCTTTACTGCCCATCTTGCCGACTTCATAGGTGCCGCCCGGTTCACGTACGTCAACACCGACCACGTGCTTATCCAGCAATTTTTTTACCTGGGCGGCGTAGTCGTCGTAGTTGATGGTTTCGCCTGAATCTTGCTTTACCAATTGGCGCAGGCTGGAGAACTGCTTCACCGTTTCTTTGTAATGCTGGCGATCTGCGTCGCTAAAACTGGTGTCCTCAAAGAAGGTCGCAGACTGCAGTGCCACTTTCAGGCAGCCGGAGAACTCGCTCAGCGCTTCGTAAAAGTCATCACGCACCTTCTGGTTCACATCAACCAGCTCGCCGTTGCGCTCTTCGGTTTTCGGAATCAGTACCTGGCGCAGTTGTTCGATGTCGTTCTTGTTTTTGACACCATCAAAGATTGCCCACAACTGTTTGTATAAGCGCGGCAGGCGTTTGTATTCGGTGCTCATCTGGTTATAGAGGCCTGCGATATCGTTGATGTCGTAGCCGCCCTGAGTGCGCGAGGCCAAGTCCTGATACTTGGCAATGGTGGTATCCAGCTCGGCCAGAATGCCGCGATAGTCGATCAGCAAGCCGAATTTTTTCAGCGGATGCAGCCGGTTCACGCGAGCAATGGCCTGAATCAGGTTGTGCTCTTTCAGCGGCTTATCGATATACAGCACAGTGTTTTTCGGCTCATCAAAACCGGTCAGCAGTTTGTCCACCACAATCAGCAGCTTCAGTGCTTCATCCTTGTCGAAACGCTCGATGACCTGTCTGGTGTAGGCCTGCTCGTCTTGCGAGCCGACATTGTCTTTCCACCACTGAGTTACCTCCGGGATCGACGCCTCATCCACTTCCGAATTACCCTCGCGGGTATCTGGTGCGCTGATCACCACGGCCGATTCAAACAGCCCAGCTTCATCAAGGTATTTCTTGTACTTGATGGCTGATGCTTTACTGTCGCATGCCAGCTGGCCTTTCAGGCCGGCAGAGATGTTCTTGTCGAAGTGCTCGGCTATATCACGGGCAATCAGCTGAATACGATCATCTGCGCGATAAAGCTCACCGCGTTTGGCGTATTTACGTTTCAGGTCTGCCTTCTGATCTTCTGTCAGTTTGGTGGTAATGCGGGAAAAACCGGCATCAATCGCTCTGTCGTTGATATCCAGATCAGGAATGCGCTCTTCGTACAGCAATGGGGTGACCGCTTTGTCTTCCACTGCACGCTGCATGGTATAGGCATGCACAATCGGGCCAAATTTGCTGGTGGTCTTGTCGTCCTTCAGCAGCGGCGTGCCGGTAAAGGCCACGAAGGCGGCATTGGGCATGGCCAGCTTCATGCGGATATTGCTCTCGCCGCCCTGGCTGCGGTGGCCTTCATCAATCAGCACAATGATGTCGGGGCTGGTATTCACACACTCCGGCAGCTTGGTTGCGGTATTGAATTTCTGGACCAAGGTGAAAATGATGCGTTCGGTACCACTGCCAATCTGCTCTGCCAGCCGCTTGCCAGAGGTAGCCAGCGCAGCTTCCTTGTCTTTCTTGCCGGAAAGCTCTCCGCCAGAAGCAAAGGTTTTGGAGAGCTGGCCTTCCAGGTCTACCCGGTCAGTCACCACCACAATGCGGCATTGCTTGAGCGAAGCATGCAGGATCAGCGCCTTGCTCAGGAACACCATCGTGAACGACTTGCCCGAACCCGTGGTATGCCAGATCACGCCGCCTTCACGTCCACCGTCAGCGCGGCGGGTATTGATACGGGCAATCAAGCTCTTGATGCCAAACACCTGCTGATAGCGGGCCACGATCTTGCCGACTTTTTTATCGTACAGCGTAAAGTAACGCACCATCTCCAGCAGGCGGGCTGGCCCAAGCAGACTGATCAGCAACTTGTCCTGTCCGGTTACCGCCAGTTCACCGGCAGACAGCAGCGATTGATACCAAGCCAGATCCTTCGCCTGGCGGTGATCAAACAGGGTGTTGGTCTGTAGCGGGTTAAGTGGTTTGTTCTTGATCGCATACATTTCGGCATCAGAGATATCCTCTTCGCGCCATGCAGCGAAAAATTTCTCTGGCGTGCCGCAGGTGCCATAGCGGCCATCGGTGCCGTTGATGGATAAAATCAGCTGGGCATAGGCAAACAGGCGCGGGATTTCATCAAAGCGCTGGTTGCGCAGTGATTGCGAAATTCCCTCGGCAATGGTTGGGCCATTTTTGGCATTACCATCGGGGCGCTTGGCCTCGATCACCACCAGCGGAATGCCATTCACAAAGCAGACGATATCAGGGCGACGGCTATCAATGCCGCCCGTCCGCGTTACGCTGTATTCCTCGGTAAACAGGAAGCTGTTGTTCTCTGGCGTTTCCCAATCGATCAGCGCAATGGTCGGGTTGGCCTTTTTACCATCGACGAACTCGGTCACCGAAATGCCGTACAGCATGTGGTTGTAGAGCTTTTCATTGGCCAGCGCCAGGCCTTCATTCAGCGCCGGGCTGCACACCTCGGCGATCAGCTTATCAACCGCTTTATCCGACAAAGCCTGTTCACGCCCCTCGAAGCGAAAGCGGCGTGTTTGTAGGACCTGCCGTAGCTCGTCACGCAACACCACTTCATCGTACTTGTTACCACGCTTGGCCAAAGCCTGATCCGGTGGCAGGAAAGTCCAGCCAAGGTTGGTGAGTAGCGCTAGTGCGGGGATTTTTGCGCTGTATTCTTCTTGAAATTTTGGAGAGGGATTCATCCCATCATTCCTTTGTGTGCATGTACTAGGCCCGTCATTGATAGCGGCTTGCTCGATCCGGCGATGAACTCACCTGTATTTGCGAAGAGGTCACTCGTATTTGCGAAGAGGTCACTCGTATTTGCGAAGAGGTCACTCGTATTTGCAGCGAAGTCACCTGTATTTGGGCAGAGGTCACCTGTATTTGAAGGGCAAGTCACTCGCATTTACCACGGAGGTCAGTTGTTCGGCTTTACCGAGCAACTGAAACTTCAACGTTGATGTTATGCCGCAAGGCGGCCACGCAAAATATTGCTAAGAACAGGTGCAAACGGCTCCAGCTTGCCGTTTTGAGGCCGGGCCAGATCATCTATCAACATGCGGATCAGCTCTGCATCTTCTTCAAGCTGGAGCTGATCAGGATCGTCGCCATAATTGGCCCAGATCAGGCCATCTACTAGCTGTTTGCGCTTTTCAATCAGGGCTTTGTTGTTTTGCTCTGTATCACCGAGATTCAGCACTCTGATGGCTTCGCGAGCGCGGTCTGATAGGCCTTCCACCCGACCACTCAGCTTGAAGCGCAGCTCGGTTTCGCACTCGGACATCAGCGGAGTAAGCGGCAATGGTTGGGAGCCATGAGCGGCATCACATTGCTTCTTTGTCTTACAGCTAGCAACAATATTGAGGTGATCCAGACTTCTTCGCCGATTGAGTTTTCTGGCTTCAACATGCTCGTTCACGGTGTCTGCACTATCCCCCGTGATGCGATCACAACAATAAGCGCACAGATAAAATTGCTCGTGCGCATTACAGTGGCTCAGGTCGGAAACAATACCCCATTGCTGCTGTTGGTAAAGTGCTTCGAACCATTGGTTTTCATCTTGATCGGCTGGCTTGCGCCGGACCCAGTCAGTGAAGCTGGGAGGAGGTGCTAGCGCCTTAGTTATTTTTCGCACGGCGCAGCTCCTCTTTGCGCAATAGCAGACGTGCTTTGGCCAGCTCCAGGTTCTGAGCGGGTAGTTCTGCTTGCAACTCATTCAGCAAGGCTTGCGCCGCATCGAGCCTGCCATCTTCAATCAAATCCCGCAGATCGTTGATGCGTGTGTTGATCGTTGCATTGCGGATATCGGTATGCATCACATCCAGCAATACCGTATTGGCATCCTGACCGTACTGCGATGGCACTGGCGTCAGCTCGCCATTGTCCAGCGCATATACCAACACATCTTTGCAATCACTGATGACCAATGGCGAATGCGTGGTCAGTACAAACTGGCAATTCGGGAAAGTGCTGGTCAAGCGCGCGATGATGGTGCGCGCCCATTGCGGATGCAGGTGCATGTCCACCTCGTCGATCAGTACGATTCCGTCGCCATGCAAGGGGTTTTCCAGCGTCGGATTCATCATCGCCAGGCGGCGGGCAATATCGCCCACCAGTGCCATCAGTGATTTTTCACCCTGCGACAGCTGGAGGACATTGAGCGTCTCGCCGTCTTTATCAATCGACATATGCAGACGTGGCCTGCGGCGCACTTTCAGGTTGGAAAAGCCTGGCATGAACATTTCAATGGCAGTGCGAACGGCGGTCAATTGCCGGTCTTTTGCCGAGGCATTGATTTTCTGCAATTCCTTCCAGATCGCCTCATTCCTGGTGTGAGCAATCACTTTCTGTAGTTGCTCCAGCACTTCATCAGGAACTGCTGCTTCGTTTTCGCTGTCTTCGCGCTCGCGAAACCACTCAAAGAAACGGCGAAAGTCGACACCCTGATTCAAGGAGTTGTCATAGCCATCCAACTGCAAAAACGAATGTTTCTCCTTGATTTTGAGCGGAATATCCAGCACCACGCGTTCTACCGGGTAAAAGGCAATCAGTGGCAGGCTGGCATGTTCGTCAGCAGTCAGACTGGTGCGGTACTTATCAGCCAGACGGGCCGTATCATGCAGGGACGAGCTGTGTTCAGCTTTTTTACCAGGACGTGATCTGGCAAGCGTCCATTGAAAAAATACACCGTGATCAAGAATGGCCACATGAACAGCCGCCGACGCGGCACCATTCAGAATTACCTCTTCCGGAATGGGGCTGCCAGCACCCTTATCGCTACGCAGCCTTGCCACAAACCAGCTCAGACTGGTAGCCAGTGACTTCAGAATCGAGGTTTTACCTGCCCCATTGTTGCCGATCAGCACCGTGACATTGGATGGCACTGATGTCGTAGGTGCGAGCGCAATCTCCTGGGCGCGAAAACGGCCGAGGTTCTCCAGCGCGAGTTTGCTGATTTCCATATTTCTTACCCCTTGTTGGCCTGCGCATCGACCTTAACCCGCCGCTTGCCGGTGAGCAAGGCTTGCATCAGGGCTTTTTTCTCTTGTTTCAGACCGTCGAGCTGGGATTGCAGGCTTTCGATTTCTTGATCAGTATCCATCAATACGGATGCAATTTTTTGTTGCTCAACCAACTCTGGAAGTAAGAACTCCATTTTTTCGAAGTCATGCTTTGATAATTCCAAAAAAGTGGAGCCGGACGCTTTTCTAATGAATTGATGAATGAAAAAAGCAAACAAGAAGTAAAGAAACTCGACACAGTGCTTGTCGTTTGGTATGAGATTTTTAAATCCCTGATTTGTTGTTATCTCAGTAGTTGAAATTGCCATGGCACCGATAGTTGCTCGGGTACAAATCAATAGCGTTCCCGGTGGAAGCAATTTGGCTGCGCTATCTTTAACGCCTGCAGCAGTGATTTTTCGACTCGTTTCTTTTACATATTTCCCCGTGAGCGCTGTCACGTCGGTTGGAGTTAGCCAATTAATTTCTCCATTCCAATAGTCTTCATTGTCAGTATCAGGTGTGCCACCTGAAACGACTCTCCCCATTTGCGCAATACTGGTTAGTTTCCACTCCCCCTCAAGCCCCGGAAAGCGTTTTTTGCCAGTGAGCAGTTGTTGCATCAGGGCTTTTTTTTGCTGACGGGCGAGGTCGAGCAGACGCTCGGTGGTGGCGATAGCCTGATCCCAAGCAGAGAGGATTTGGGCGATTTTCTTTTGTTCATCAATAGGTGGAATTAACCCGACTACTGAACATAATCTATCAGGTGATGTGTGCTTAACTTTTGTTCCCGTTGATTGTTCTGTTATTTGCTTTCGCGAAGAAGGGTTATTGAAAAATAAATACAAAAATTCCAAGCAAACTTTACTTGAATTTAATATTTGAACCAAGCCCAACCGCTGGTTATGAAGATATTTATCATTTTCAGGAACAAAAAGTGCACTGCCTAGCAAGCCTTCAGCCTGCTCTGTCATTGCCAGCAACATGTCGCCTTTAGTTAATAAATAACCATCAGGAACATCGCCAAAGTAATACTTTGTTTTCGATTTTTGATCTCGAAACCCTCCATCTTCATAAAAACTTCCGGGCGTTAACAAGACAAGCGAACCACTGTCAGTGAAGTATTCACTTTTGAATGCAAAACCGTGTTTTATCGAGATGTATTCTTGTAGGTTTCTTTTTTCCCACCCATTAGGCACCATAACCCAGCTCCTGCAGATATTTTACCATCTCGGTTTCCAGCGCGTTTAATTGCGCTTTCAGCTGCTCGCGTTCGGCCCGTACCGCCAACAGGTCGATTTCCTCTTCTTCTTCAAAGGTATCGACGTAGCGCGGGATGTTGAGGTTGAAGTCGTTATCCTTGATCTCGGCAAAGCTCGCCAGATAGGCGTATTTATCAATGCTCTGGCCTTCGCGGTAGGTGCTGACGATTTTGGCGATGTTGTCTTCGGTGAGCTGGTTCTGGTTTTTACCGGCTTTGCATTCGCGGCTGGCGTCGATAAACAGCACGTTGGTGTCGGACTTTTCCTTGCTGAAAATCAGGATCGCCGCCGGAATACCGGTGCCGTAGAACAGTTTTTCCGGCAGGCCGATTACGGCGTCGAGCAGGTTTTCTTCGATCAGCTTCTGGCGGATGGCGCCCTCGCTGCTGCTACGGAACAGCACGCCATGCGGCACCACCACCCCCATGCGGCCGCTGCCGGGTTTCAGTGTTTCGATCATGTGCAGGATAAAGGCGTAGTCGCCCTTGGTTTTGGGTGGTATGCCACGGCGGAAGCGGCTGTATTTATCGTTTTCGGCTTCGTCATGCCCCCATTTTTCCAGGCTAAACGGCGGGTTGGCGGTGACGATGTCGAACAGCATCAGCTCGCCGTTTTTATCCAGCAGCTTGGGGTTGCGGATGGTGTCGCCCCATTCGATCTTGTGGTTGTCTTCTCCATGCAGAAACATATTCATCTTGGCCAGCGACCAGGTCGAGCCGATGGCTTCCTGCCCGTATAGCGCGTAGTTTTTGCTGCCGTGATTGCTGACCACTTTGCGGCCACACTTCATCAATAGCGAGGCCGAGCCGCAGGCTGGGTCGCAAATGGTGTCGCCCGGCTGCGGGTCGAGCAGCTCGGCGATCAGTTCGGAAACTTCGGGAGGAGTATAGAATTCACCGGCTTTCTGGCCACCGCTGGCGGCGAAGTTCTTGATCAGAAACTCATAGCCGTTGCCGATGATGTCGAGCGTGCCGACGAGGCTGGGTTTGAGGTTGAGTTCGGGCTTGGCAAAATCTTCCAGCAGGTGACGCAGAATGGTGTTTTTCTGCTTTTCTTCACCCAGCTTGTCGGTGTTGAAGCTGATGTCCTGAAACACGCTTTTGCCTGCGTCCTTGAGCTTGGTGCCGTTGGCTTCTTCAATCGCGTGCAAAGCCTGATCAATACGCTCGCCATTGCCCGGCTCGTGCCGGCGTTCGTACAGCTTGTAGAAGCTGGCCTCGCGGGGCAACACGAAGCGTTCGTTTTTCAGCATTTCTGCTATCAGTTCGGGCTCGTCACCGTATTCTTTTTGATAGCCGTCGTAGTGGTCCTGCCATACATCGCTGATGTACTTCAGAAACAGCATGGTGAGCACGAAATCTTTATAAGTATCGGCGCTGATGGTGCCGCGGAAGGTATCGCAAGCCGCCCATAGCGCTTTGTTGATGTCGTCCTGATTGATTTGGTCGGTCATGGTGCTTCCTTTGATGGCGTATTTTTAACGATATTGTTTGGCAGTAACTGGCTTGGGGAGCAGGTCGGCGGCTAGCTGATTGGCAATTGCCGCCTGCATTTGCTCGTTATTCCGGCGTAGTTGTTCGATCAGACGCAGCTCTTGCTGCAAGGTATGGGTTAGGCCAACGATGGTGTGTTGCCTTGCCATCGAAGGTACGACAATGGGCATCTCGTCCAATGCACTGCGCTTGATGGCTTTGGTCAGGGTCCCTTCGGCGTTCAGGTTAAAGTAACGCTGGCAGGGTGGCTGGTTGAGAAACCAGCACAGGTATTCCGGCAGTATCTTGTTTTTCGCAACGCGGACAATGAAAAACTGCGGTGCGGCAATGGCTTGCTTGCCAATTACTGTGAGTGTCGCGTCAATCAGTACCGCGTAATTGTGACTGCCACGCGCAGCAACCAGGATGTCACCAATTTGCAGATAGTCATTCCGGTGACCAGTGGGTTCGGTTTCAATGCACTCAGCCCAATTCACATTGTCCAGTACTGATGCATCTTTCATCTGTACAGCCACCACGCCGGAGCCTCGACTCTCGATAATTTTCCCTCTGAAGGGGTGTCCGGCAGAGATTCTGGCAAGGTCTTTCATGCGTAGTAGTTGCATAGCCACAGATGTTTCTTTGTTGATGATGCACTTTATGCTGCTTGCGTTGTGTCTGTCAAATTCTTTGTTTCTTGCTTGTTACTGCACAAATTCCACGCATATGAACGTGGCTTTATGCATGAAAAGTTTGATCCATGCCATCAGTTTCCAAGGCGACACTGGGGTGCTAGAGGGGCAACACTATATTTCTTTGCAACAATCGTGCTTGTATAGGTGCCGATTGATGGTCGAATTCACTGGCCCTGGTGTTGCAAGCCATGCGGTGCAGTACCGCTAAGGTGCGGTTGGAGAGCGGCACTAGGTGTCCGGGGCGGTGTTCTTGAGTTTTTCCTGCAGCTTGTGGTGCTTTGGTGGAATGGTCCACAAGGCCTTATTGAAGTCGATCTCTTTTCATCTTGGCTCTGACGGTTCACTAACTCTGGTGAGCGTAAGAGGCCCAGTTCCATCATTAAAGCGGTCTGTTTGCTGCAATCGAAAGATTTGTGGAGGCTTGAGGAAGTCTGACCAGTCATTCTGATGTAGTTCACGGCGTGGATAGCTGGGTTGGTCTGGTCGCTGGTTGCCATCGCCACAACACATTCTTCGAAAGAAAATTTGCAGATTCTGGCTATGGCTACGTCAAAGAAGACCGAGGGGAATTTCAGGTGTGACGGATGAGGGGTAAGTCGGGAAATGCCGAGAGTCCCCCAGGAAGTCCCCCAGAGGTATTTTGAGTGTTGCTGCGTGGAGTTGTGTTGCGATAAATTATTGATTTTATTGGCGCACCCGACAGGGATCGAACCTGTGACCTTCAGCTTCGGAAACTGACACTCTATCCAACTGAGCTACGGGTGCGCTGTGATGTTGCTGCAAAGCAGGGCGGATCATAGCGCAAAGGGCATGCCCGAGTCCAGTGTATGGTTTTTGCCTTGCTTCGCGGCTTACCGTATAATCCCACTCCATCTTAATTGTCATTTTTTTCAGGCGAGGCTCGAATGAGTAATGAGAACGGAATGGCTCCCGGTCAGGTTATCAAGGTCCTGGTTGGCGTCGTTGTTGGTCTGGTAGTGGCAATCTGGTTGCTGGCCAAGCTGGCTACCGGTGGTTACAACGTTGATGCCGAGGTCATGACCAAGGAGGCTGTTGCCGCTCGTCTGAAACCGGTAGGCGAAGCCAAGGTCAGCGATGCACCTCCGGGCATGCGTACCGGCGAGCAGGTATTCAAGGCCATTTGTATTTCCTGTCACGGCCAGGGCCTGGCTGGTTCGCCCAAGTTTGGTGATGCCGGTGCCTGGGGCCCGCGTATTGCCAAGGGTTGGGATGTGCTGACCCAGCATGCGCTGCAAGGCTTCAACGCCATGCCGGCCAAGGGTGGCGCTGCTGACCTGACCGACGATGAAGTAAAACGTGCTGTTGCCTACATGGGTAATGCAGGTGGTGCCAAGTTTACCGAACCGCCGGTTGGTGGCGCTGCTGCTGGTGCTCCGGCTGACCCGGCTGTGGTTGGCAAGAAGATTTACGAAAGCGTTTGCGTGGCCTGCCATGGCAGTGGTGCTGCCGGTGCGCCGAAGTTTGGCGACAAGGCTGCCTGGGCTGAGCGTACCAAGGTGGGTCTGGACGAAGTGGTGAAGATTGCTACCAAGGGCCTGAACGCCATGCCGCCCAAGGGTGGTTTCGGTGGTAGCGATACGGAATTCCGTGCAGCTGTCGAATACATGGTGAATAACGCCAAATAAGCGGAACACGCTGCCAATGAAAAACGCGCTGCTTGCAGCGCGTTTTTTTATGTCTGGATGACAAGAGAGGGTCAGTTATCTGCCGGCTTGGTCTTTTCTGCCAGCATGGCCGAAAGGCTGGCCAGCCGCGATTTGCCTTCGCTCTTGCTGACAATGGGTTCGGCACCGGGGCGGCCAAAGTGGCGCAGGTCGCTGCCGTCGATTTCGGCAATGAAGCGTGATGGTTCGACAAACTGCCATTCGCCCGCACGGCGGCGTTTCACACAGTAGGAGAGGGTGAGCATGCGCTGGGCGCGGGTGATGCCCACGTACATCAGCCGCCGTTCTTCTTCCACCATGCCGTTATCCACCGATTCGCTGTGCGGCAGAATGCCTTCTTCAGTTCCCACCAGGAAGACATACGGATACTCCAGCCCCTTGGATGCGTGCAGGGTGGACATTTTCACCGCATCCACTTCGCCTTCGTCGCGGCCTTCCAACATGGTGATCAGGGCGATGGTCTGTGACAGCTCGATCAGGTTCTTGCCATCGGCCTCGCCCTTCTTGGCCAGCCATGCCACCAGCTCCAGCACGTTTTTCCATTTGGTTTCGGCAATGCGCGGGCTGTCCTCGCTGTCATACAGCCAGGCTTCATAGCCGATGGCCTTGACCAGTTCCATGGCCAGTTCGCCAGCCGGTTCACGGATGACACGGTATTGCAGGCGGTTGATGAAGTCGCAGAACTGGCTGAGCGGTTCCAGCTGGGTATTTTGCACTTGTACCCGGAAACCCGGTTCGAAGGCGCTGGCAAACAGGCTTTTGCCGCACTGACCGGCCCAGCCGCCCAGTTTTTCCAGTGTCCCGGCTCCTACGCCGCGTTTGGGCGTGGTGACGGCGCGGATGAAGGCCGGGTCGTCATCCGGGTTGGTCAGCAGGCGCAGATAGGCCAGTACGTCCTTGATTTCCGGCTTGTCGAAGAAGCTTTGTCCGCCGGCCATCTGGTAGGGAATACGCTGGTTGCGCAACGCCTGTTCAAAAATGCGCGCCTGATAGTTGCCACGGTACAGGATGGCGTAGTCCTTGAACTCGGTACGGTATTCAAACTTGTGCGCCAGCAAGCGTTGCACCACCAGTTCGGCCTCGTGTTCTTCGTCCTTGCATTGCACTACGTGGATGGGTTCGCCCAGGCCCAGTTCGCTCCACAGCTGCTTTTCAAACAGCTTGGGGTTATTGGAAATTACCGAGTTGGCGGCGCGCAGGATACGCGCGGTGGAACGGTAGTTCTGCTCCAGCTTGATGATGCGTAGCTGCGGGTAGTCTTGTTGCAGCAGGCGCAGGTTTTCCATATTGGCACCGCGCCAGGCGTAGATGGACTGGTCGTCATCGCCCACGGCGGTGAACTGGCCGCGCACCCCGGCCAGCAGCTTCACCATCTGGTACTGGCAGGTGTTGGTATCCTGATATTCGTCGATCAGCAGGTAATGCAGCTTGCCCTGCCACTTGAGCAGCACTTCCGGGTGGGTCTTGAACAGCTGTACCGGCAGGCGGATGAGATCGTCAAAATCCACCGCCTGATACGCCGTCAGCGTGTCCTGATAGGCCAGATAGGTGCGCGCGCAGATGCTTTCCCATTCGCCTTCTGCCTCAACCAGCATCTGGTCCGGGCCTTTCAGGTCGTTTTTCCATAGCGATATCTGGCTTTGCACCTTGCGCACTTCGTCCTTGTGCGTGCTTTTCAGGATGTCAGCGATGATCTTGCCGGCATCGAAGGCATCCAGAATGGAAAACTGTGGCTTGTAGCCGAGGTGAGTGGCTTCCTGGCGCAGTATCTGCATGCCAAGCGAGTGGAAGGTGGACACGGTAATGCCGCGGATTTCCTGGGCGGTGAGCAGCTTGCCCACCCGTTCCAGCATTTCGCGCGCGGCCTTGTTGGTAAAGGTGATGGCAGCGATATGCCGTGCCGGGATATTGCCGTGGCGGATCAGGTGGGTGATCTTGTAGGTAATCACCCGCGTTTTGCCGGAGCCTGCACCAGCCAGTACCAGCAAGGGACCGTCGAGGTGATGGATTGCTTCGCGTTGCGGCGGATTAAGCTGTGGTGCGGCCATGGGTGGAATTCCGGCAATGAAGGCAGACGCTGGCAGAAACGCTCAGCAGCGTTGCATGGTGGTAACCAAGGTGCTGCATTGTAGCATGCGGTATCATGTGGCTCCCGGCGGCTGGCCCCGGCTTGGCCTGTCGCACTGTCCGAGGTGAAGATGGCAACATACGCAATTGGCGACATTCAGGGCTGTTTCGGCCCATTTCAGCAACTGCTGCGGCAGATTGACTTCAATCCCGGCAAGGACACGTTGTGGTTGACCGGCGACCTGGTCAATCGTGGGCCGGAATCCTTGCAGGTGCTGCGCTGGGTATTCCAGCAGCAGGACCGGGTGCAGATTGTATTGGGCAACCACGACCTGCACTTGCTGGCCGTGTCAGAAGGCTTTGGCAAGCTGCACCGCAGCGATACGGTGGAAGACATTCTCAATGCGGCGGATGGCAAGGTATTGCTGGACTGGCTGCGCTGTCAGCCCTTGATGATTGCCGAGCAGGGCTATGCCATGGTGCATGCCGGCCTGTTGCCCGAGTGGAGCATCGACCGGGCACTGCGTCTGGCGGAAGAGGTGGAAGATGGCCTGTCCGGCCCTTACTACCGCGAATTCCTGTCCCGGCTGTATGGCAACAAGCCGGTTCGCTGGTCGGATGAACTCAAGGGGGCCGAGCGCCTGCGCGTCATCGTCAACGCCATGACCCGCATGCGCTTCATTACCCGGGATGGTGAAATCGACCTTGCCTACAAGGGCGAGCGTGATGGTGCACCGGCCAACCTGATTCCCTGGTTCGAGGCCAAGGGGCGGCGCAGCAGCCATACCCCCATCATCTGCGGTCACTGGTCGGCGCTGGGCTTGCACCTGACCGAGGATGTTCTCGCCATCGACAGCGGCTGCCTGTGGGGCGGCAGCCTTACTGCACTTCGGCTGGAGGACAGGCAGACGTTTTCGCTGCCGTGCCCGGCGTATCGGGAAGTGGCAGCCTGAGCCCGAGGCAGACTTCGCGGAACGCACGTTCCGACAGGGCGAAGCGCGTGGTCAACTCGCCTTCGCCCGCCTTCATCGGCTGACCGTAGGTGAGGGCAACCTCCATCGCCGGCTGCGCCAGAATCAACTTGATGCTTTGCCAGAAGGTGGTGTCACCGGCATAAGCCGGTGCAGTGGTCAGGCTGCCATCCGGCAGTTGATAACGCATGGACACCGGCTGCACCGTGCTGCGCGAAGGCAGGGCGGCTTCAAACAGTGAGGCCTTGAACGGCAGGATGCCACGGCCATCCGAAGTGGTGGCCTCGGGGAACACTGCCATGCAGCTGCCCTTGCCCAGTGCGTCGGCCAAGAGCTGATTCACCCGGCTGGCATCGCGGCGGTTGCTGCGGTCGATGAACAGCGTACCGCCCGCATTCACCACCCAGCCAATCAGCGGCCAGGAGCGGATTTCACGCTTGGCGACAAAGCGCGAGACCGTGCAGCTGCTGAGCACGAAAATGTCCAGCCAGGACACATGATTGGCCACCAGCAGGGTATTGGGCGGATAAAAGCCCGGGTTCACCCCCTCCACCTTGACCGTGATGCCGAGAATCTTCAGCAAATGACCAGACCAGCGCCGGGTCACCACCGCACGCTCGGCCTGCGCCAGGCGCGGATAGCGGGTGGCAACAATGAAAATGCCCAGGGCAATGTGGCAAACCAGGCGCAGCAAACGGCTGGCGCGGGTGAAATAAGACGTAGAGGCAGTTGACTTCAAGATACGCGGCGCTTCATGTGCGGGTTTGAATGATTTGCCACTCTAGCATGGCTGACACAGCGGGCAATAGTAGGAACTCCGTTGGCCCTGCCGTATCTGATGAATCGGACTGCCACAAGCGCGACAGGGCTGCTCTTGCCGGTCGTAGACATAGTAATCCTGCTGGAAGTAACCCGACTTGCCTTCGGTATTCACAAAATCGCGCAGTGTGCTGCCGCCGGCCTCAATGGCCAGTGCCAGTACCCGCTTGATTTGTGTTGCCAGTCGCTGGCAATCGGCCAGGCTCAGCGCGCTGGCTTCGCGTGCCGGATGAATGCCGGAGTGGAACAGGGATTCGTTGGCGTAGATATTGCCCACGCCCACCACCACGTGGTTGTCCATGATGGCCAGCTTGATGGCGCTATTGCGCTTGCGGATGGCCGCATGCAGCACCGCGCCGTCAAACGCGTCGGACAAGGGTTCCGGGCCCAGCTTTTGCAGCAGCGGATGATGTTCCGGCGGGCCGACATGCCATAGCATGGCACCAAAACGGCGTGGGTCGCGGTAGCGCAGCACGTGGCTGCCCAGCTTCAGGTCGATGTGATCATGTTTTTGCGGCGGCGTATCGGCCGGGATATAACGCAAGCTGCCGGACATGCCCAGGTGGATCAGCAAGGTGCCGCTGTCGAAATGTATGAGCAGGTACTTGGCACGACGCGTGACTGCGCGTACTGTCAAACCGGCAAGGAGACTATCCAGCTGTGGTGGCACCGGCCAGCGCAAGCGGGCCTCGCGCACGATGGCACCGTGCAGGGTGGCGCCATCCAGATACGGCGCTACGCCGCGGCGGGTGGTTTCGACTTCCGGCAGTTCGGGCATGCTGCTTTCGCTTTCAGGACAAGATTGACTAGATCAAATAACCGAGCGTGCTATTCTACGCGCTCAACCGGCACAGACTCCATGCGAATGAAACCGCTGAATCGACCCCTTTCCCTGCTGCTGGTGCTGCTGTTGTCAGCCTGCACCAGCCTGAAGACGCCAACCCAGGTCAAAACGGCTGCAACTGCTGCCGAGCAAAGCGCGGATGAAGACACTACCGCAGTGGCCGAGGACAATTCCAATTTGCCGCGGGTAGAGCTGACCCCGCAAATCGTCTACGGTGTGCTGGCCAGTGAAATTGCTGCCCAGCGCGGTGCTGCCGCCTCGTCAGCGGTGACCTACCTCGATCTGGCCAGGCAAACGCGCGACCCCCGTCTGGCCCAGCGTGCAGCGGAATTCGCCCTGTTTACCGGCCAGCTGAAAGAAGCGGCCAATGCGCTGGAACTGTGGATGACGCTGGACCCGACATCGCAGATTCCGCGCGAGCAGCTGTTCATTACCATGTTGCGCGCAGGCAAGCTGGCTGAAAGCCAGCCGCTGGTGGAGGACCTGCTCAAACGTGAACCGCAGCGTGCACGTGATGTATTTGTCCAGCTGGCCAGACTCACCGCCCGCCAGGACGACAAGCAAGCGGCTTATACCCTGGTGAAGCGGCTGGCCAGCCAGTATCCCGATTTGCCCGAGGCACGCTTTGCCGTGATTGCCGTCGCTGCCGAAGTGAATGATGACGCCACCATTCAGCAGGAATTCGACCGGCTGGCGAAAGTCGCTCCCAAGTGGGACTTGCCGGTGGCCTGGCAAACCGACCGCCTGCGCCACATCCGGCTGGGGCAGGCCATCGACTTCTTGCAGCAGGAACTGGCACGACGCCCGGATGCCGGGCTGGAGTTACGCATGGCCTATCCGCGCCTGCTGGTGGGGGCCAAGCGCTTCCCCGAGGCCCGCGTCGCGTTTGAGGCCTTGCTCAAGCAAAACCCGGACAATCCCGACCTGCTCTATGCCACCGGCCTGCTGGCCTATCAGCTGCGCGACCTGGACGTTGCCGACCAGCGCCTGAGCGCCGCCCTGCAGCAAAAGCATCCGGAGGCCGACTTCATCCGTTTCAGCCTGGGACAGATTGCCGAAGAGCGGCAGGACAAGGCAGCCGCGCGGCAATGGTATGAAACCGTGGCCAGTGGCCAGCAATACCTGCCAGCCCAGGCGCGGCTGGCTGCACTGGATGCCGAGGCCGGCAAGCTGGATCAAGCCCTGCAAAGACTGGCACCGCTGGGGCAGGGCGAGCAGGAAAAAGTGCAAGTAGCCATGCAGCAGGCCGATCTGGCACGGCATGCCAAGCGCTATGACCTGTCCTATCGCATTCTCAGCCAGGCGCTGGAAAGCTGGCCGCGTTCCCCGGAATTGCTGTATGACCGCGCCCTGGTTTCCGACCAGCTGGGCAATCTGGGCGATGCCGAGCGCGACCTGAAAGCCTTGCTCAAGGAAAAGCCGGACGACACCCAGGCACTCAATGCCCTGGGTTACACCCTCACCAACCGCAGCAACCGTCATCAGGAAGCGCTGGGTTATATCGAGAGGGCGCTCAAGGCCGATCCGGAAAATCCGATGATCCAGGACAGCATGGGCTGGGTACTGTACAAGCTGGGCCGCACCGAAGCCGCGCTCAAGTACCTGCAACGCTCCTACGCTGCGCTGCCGGATAGCGAAGTGGCGGCCCATCTGGGTGAAGTCATGTGGAAGCTGGGCCGCAAGCAAGAGGCCGTCAGCCTGTGGCAGCAAGCGCTGGGCAAGGACCCGGATAATGAAGCCCTGCAAGATGCGCTCAAGCGCTTTCATCAGCCATGAAGCAGCGCCTTGCCCTGATGTGGCTCGCCGGCAGCCTGTTGCTGACCGGCTGCGCCACTGAAACCGTTTTCCGTCCTGCCGCCAGCGCGAGCAGCACCGCGCGCGATCAGGCCTTCAATGTCAGTGGCCGTATTTCGGTCAATATGGATGGCAAGGGCTCGGTCGGGCAGTTTGACTGGGCGCATCAGCCGGATGCAGACCAACTGTCCGTGAATAGCCCGCTGGGTACCACCGTGGCCAGGCTGCAGCGCAACCCGGCTGGTGTCAGCCTGCAAGCTGATGGCAAAACCTGGCAAGCCACGGATGTCGAATCACTCACCCAGGATGTACTGGGCTGGACACTGCCGCTGGGCAACCTGGTGTGGTGGATACGCGGCCTGCCGGCCCCGGATGCCCCGTACCAGTTCGCCGCCGATGGCAGCCTGGCGCAGCAGGGCTGGACCATCCGCTTTGTCAGCGATGCCGACGTACCTTCCCTTTACCCGAAGCGGGTGGACATGCAGCGCGACCGCCTCACCGTCCGCCTGTTGCCGCAAAACTGGCATTGAAGCCGCGCCCCGATTTTACGTATTCACCGAATCCGCTTTCGTATGAACCAAACATTCCATTCCTATCCTGCTCCGGCCAAACTCAACCTGCTGCTTCATATTGTGGGCAAGCGCGCTGACGGTTATCACCTGCTGGAGACGGTATTCCGCTTCATCGACTTCAGCGACACGGTGGAACTGTCCGTACGCGACGATGGGCAGATCGTGCTGCTCAACCCGATTGACGGTGTTGAGCCCGAGCAGGACCTTACCGTGCGTGCTGCGCGTTTGCTGCAACAAGCCAGTGGCGCTACCCGGGGAGCCAGCATTCGTCTGACCAAACGCATCCCGATGGGCGGTGGACTGGGGGGCGGAAGTTCGGATGCCGCCACTGTTTTGCTGGCGCTGAATCATTTGTGGCAGACAAATCTGTCGCGTGAAAAATTGATGGAACTGGGTTTGCAGCTGGGAGCAGACGTTCCGGTGTTTATTTTCGGCAAGAATGCGCTGGCTACCGGAATTGGTGAAAAACTGAATGAAATCAATCTCAAACCGGCATGGTATGTTGTAATTCATCCCGGGGTACATGTACCAACTGCAGAAATATTTAAGAAATTTGCAGGAAGGGTGTTGACAGAGGAAGGCAGCATCAGCATAATGCGAATCCTCGAAACAACGCAGCAACGACGAAACGAGCTGCAGCAAGTTGTTTCAGGGTTGTACCCGGCGGTGAATGAAGTACTGAGCGAGTTGAAAAAATATGGTTCGCCGCTGATGACTGGTTCCGGAGCATGTGTGTTCCTTGAGTGCCAGTCGAAGGAAGAAGCCGATAAAGTTTATCAGGCAATGTCCGGAAAATATAAGGGATTTGTTGCAGAGGGGCTGAATAGCCACCCCTTGTTGGACATTGTTTAAAAGTTTATTGGGGAGTCGCCAAGTGGTAAGGCACCGGATTTTGATTCCGGCATTCGTAGGTTCGATCCCTACCTCCCCAGCCAAGACTTTCTCTCAATAAGAGAGAGCATGAAAAAAGCGTGTAAGAATCCCTTACACGCTTTTTCTTTATCCTGCTAAGGCAAATGGAATCATGGCGTCATACGACAGTTTGATGGTATTTACCGGGACCGCTAACCCGGAACTCGCTCAAAACGTAGTCAAGCATCTGGATATCTCCCTGGGCCGTGCCGATGTCGGCAAGTTCAGCGATGGCGAAGTTGCTGTCGAACTGCTGGAGAATGTCCGCGGACGCGACGTGTTCATCCTGCAGTCCACCTGTGCTCCCACCAATGACAACCTGATGGAAATCCTGACCATGGCCGACGCGCTCAAGCGTGCTTCTGCCGGCCGGATCACCGCAGCCATTCCGTATTTTGGCTACGCCCGTCAGGATCGTCGTCCGCGTTCCGCCCGTGTGCCGATTTCCGCCAAGCTGGTGGCCAACATGCTGACCAGTGCCGGTATCGACCGCGTGCTGACCGTCGACCTGCATGCTGACCAGATCCAGGGCTTCTTCGACATCCCGGTAGACAACGTTTACGCCACCCCGGTACTGCTCAAGGACATCCGTTCCCAGCGCATCGACGACCTGATCGTGGTCAGCCCGGACGTGGGCGGTGTGGTACGTGCCCGTGCCATGGCCAAGGCGCTGAACACCGATCTGGCAATCATCGACAAGCGTCGTCCCAAGGCCAATGTGGCCGAGGTGATGAACATCATCGGTGATGTATCCGGTCGCACCTGTCTGATCGTGGATGACATGATCGACACCGCCAATACCCTGTGCAAGGCCGCTTCTGCGCTGAAAGAGCGCGGTGCCCAGCGCGTACTGGCCTATGCCACCCATGCGATTTTCTCCGGCCAGGCCGTGGATCGCATCAAGAATTCCGACATCGACATGGTCGTTGTCACTGACACCATTCCGTTGACTGCACAGGCCCTGGCCTGCCCGAACATCCGGGTTGCCAGCATCGCCGGCCTGCTGGCCGAGACGCTGCGCCGCATCAACAACGAGGAATCGGTGTCCTACCTCTTCAATGAGGAACTGGTTTCGTCGGGCGCTTGCCTGCCGTAACATCAGGCCCGCTGGTCGCGGCGGGGCTGGTGCCTTTAACTTGAAATACTGGAGTATTACATGTCTTACGAACTGATCGCCGCCAAGCGCGAAGAGATGGGTACTGGTGCGAGCCGCCGCCTGCGTCACGCTGGCAAACTGCCGGCCGTGGTATACGGCAATGGCGCTGCTGAGTCCATCGTTCTGGACCACAACACCATTTTTTACGCACTGAAGGAAGAAGCTTTCCACTCTGCGATCCTGGATCTGGTTATCGACGGCCAGAAGCAAGCTGTCATCCTGCGTGACTTCCAGAACCACCCGTACAAACAGCAAGTTCTGCACATTGATTTCCAACGTGTTGACCTGAGCCAGAAAGTACACGTAAAGATTCAACTGCACTTCGTTAACGCCGACCAATCGGAAGCCGTTAAGCTGCAAGGCGCCAAGATCAGCCACATCATCAATGAAGTGGAAGTTCGCGCACTGCCGGGCGACCTGCCGAAGTTCATCGAAGTTGACCTGTCCGCCATCAAGGCTGGCGAAGCTGTTCACCTGTCCGACCTGAAACTGCCGGCTGGTGTTGAAATCACCGCTCTGGTACGTGGTGAAGACGCCGCTATCGCTCTGGCCAACGCCTAAGCACTAGTGTTTGTCTGAACAAGGGCTCGTTGTGAGGCTTAGGCCTGCAGCGGGCCTTTTTACTGGAAAATCCGATCATGTCCTCCATTCGCATGATTGTCGGTCTGGGCAACCCCGGGCCGGAATATGAAAGAACCCGTCATAACGCCGGTTTCTGGCTGCTGGACGAGCTGTGCTGGAAATACAAGGGCAACTGGCGGACAGAAGGCAAGTTTCACGGTGATATTGCCCGTGTTGCGATAGAAGGTCAGGATATCTGGCTGCTCAAGCCGATGACCTTCATGAACCTGTCCGGGCAGGCGGTACTGGCGCTGGCGCATTTCTACAAGATTCTGCCTGATGAAATCCTGGTGGTGCATGACGAGCTGGACCTGCCGCCGGGTACGGCCCGCCTGAAGCAGGGCGGTGGCCATGGCGGTCATAACGGCCTGAAAGACATCGCGGCCCGTCTGGGTTCTCCCGCTTTCTGGCGTTTGCGTCTAGGCATCGGCCATCCGGGCGACCGCAACGAAGTGGCGAATTTTGTGCTGAAAAAGCCGCGTGCCGAAGAACAGAGCGCCATCGACGACGCCGTGCTCAAGGCACAGACCTACCTGCCGCTGGCCATTGCCGGCAACATGGCGATGGCGATGAAAGAGCTGCATACTGCAGCCAAGTGATTTCACGGGCCGGACCACATGCCGGCCTGCATCTTAGTGAACCTAATCAAGGAATGCTGACATGAGTCTGAAGTGCGGTATTGTTGGCCTGCCCAATGTTGGCAAGTCCACCCTGTTCAATGCGCTGACCAAGGCCGGTATCGAGGCCGCCAACTATCCTTTCTGCACCATCGAGCCCAATGTGGGCATCGTGGAAGTGCCGGACCCGCGTCTGGCCGAGCTGGCCAAGATCATCAACCCGCAAAAAATCCAGCCGGCCATCGTCGAGTTTGTCGACATTGCCGGTCTGGTAGCCGGTGCTTCCAAGGGTGAAGGCCTGGGTAACCAGTTCCTGGCCAACATTCGCGAAACCGACGCCATCGTCAATGTGGTGCGCTGCTTTGACGACGACAACATCGTGCACGTGGCCGGCAAGGTAGACCCGATTGCCGACATCGAAACCATCGGCACCGAACTGGCGCTGGCCGACCTCTCCTCGGTAGAAAAAGCCATGCAGCGCGAAGGCAAGAAAGCCAAGTCCGGTGACAAGGACGCCCGCGCACTGATCGCCGTACTGGAAAAGCTGGTGCCGCATCTGGACCAGGGCCAGCCGGTGCGCTCGCTGGAGCTGTCCGACGAAGAAAAGGCCATCCTCAAGCCGCTGTGCCTGCTCACCATCAAGCCGGCCATGTATGTGGCCAATGTGTCGGAAGACGGCTTCAGCAACAACCCCTACCTGGACAAGCTGCAGGCACTGGGCGAGCGTGAAGGCGCGCCGGTGGTTGCCTTGTGTGCGGCCATCGAAAGCGAAATTGCCGACCTGGACGATGCCGACAAGGCTGAATTCCTGGCCGAAATGGGCCTGGAAGAGCCGGGTCTGGACCGTCTGATCCGTGCCGGCTACAAGCTGCTGGGCCTGCAAACCTACTTCACCGCCGGTGTGAAGGAAGTACGCGCCTGGACCATCCACGTGGGCGACACCGCACCGCAGGCTGCCGGTGTGATCCACACCGACTTCGAACGCGGCTTCATCCGTGCGCAAACCATTGCCTACAACGACTTCATCACCCTGGGTGGCGAAGCCAAGGCCAAGGAAGCCGGCAAGATGCGTTCCGAAGGCAAGGAATACGTGGTGCAGGATGGTGACGTGATGAACTTCCTGTTCAACGTCTGATCAGCCTCACCCACGCCCAATCAAAAACGCCCCCGGATGCCAAGTCCGGGGGCGTTTTTGATTGGCTGGCGTCTAACGGCCCCGGTTGGCGCAGCGGATGATGGCAAGGTCGCCGTGCTGGCGCAGGCAGTAGCGCAGGTCAAGCCGGGGGCCGGGCAGGCGCATGTGGCCTTGTCCTGCTTTGGCTTCCGGTGACGATGCCGGTGCCGCCGTGGCAGCAGGGGCAGCAGCAGGGGCTGGTGCTGTGCTGGCCGGAGGCATGCTTGCGGCCGGGCTTGTTGCCTTGCTGGCTGGTGCAGGTGCTGTGCTGGCCTGCTGCTCGGCCGCTGTCGGCATGGCCGGCGCAGCTTCCGGCGCTGGTGCAACTGGTGCGGGCCTGTTGTTCATCCCCGACATGAGGCCCGGCAGGTTCAGCGGCTGGCCATTGGCTTTTACCCCGTTGCGATCAATCAGCAGGCTGCTGCTGATGACCTTGCCATCGTTCTTGATCAGTCCCTGCGTTTGCCATTGGGTCAGCATCATCTCGGCTTGTGCCTTGGCCTGGCTGGAAGGGGCCAGGGCGTCGAGCAGGCTGCGCTCGACCGCCAGGCTGGCTTTCAGCGTGCTGCGCTGCTGGCCTTGTGCAGCAAGCCAGGGCAGGGTGATGTCGGCGGCCTTGACGCCACTGCCATCAAAGCCGATGGAGAAACTGCCCTGGATAGTGCCCTTGGGCATGTGCAGCGACAGGCGTTGCAGATTGAAGGACGGGGATTGTGCCAGGAAGGCACCCATGTGCTTGTAGACCAGCGCCATGGATGCCTGATGTATGGCGGCGGGATTGTTGCGCAGGTCGGCACGGCTGGCCAGTGCCATGGTGTCGGCTTGCCAGGCAAGCAAGGCCTGCTTGTTGAGGTTGTTGTAGCTGAAGTCGAGGTCGATATTGTCCTGCTCCTGCGGGGGCAGGCCGGGAGGGGATAGCTTGAGGCTGTCCAGATGAGTCAGGTAGCTGATGTCGAAATTGCCACCCTTGTCATCCAGTTTGATCTCCATGCGGCTTGGGCCCACCTGGGCCAGCGGCGTGGCACCAGCCAGCAGGCTGGCACCGCCCAGTTGCTGCTTCATTTGTGAGGCCCATGCGGCATCGGGCTGATTGAAAGCGCTCACCTGGCCATTGAGCTTCAGATCATTCATGCGCAGGACCAGGCCATTATTGCCACTGTTGGCGGCGAGGAAGCTGAAGGTGGGCAGTGTGAAGTCGTAGCTTACCGGCTCGCCTTCTTTGGTGTGTGCCTTGCCTTCGATGCTGAAGGTGAAGGTACCGGCCGCCGTGTTGACGATGACGTCATGGCCGGCAAGATGGCTTTCATTGCTGCCATCGGTCTTACGGATGCTTTCCAGCGTCAGCGGCAGGGGCAGGCCTGGTTTGCCTTGTTCATCCACTGGCGTGAAGCTGATGTCGGTGCGGGACCAGCGGATGAAAGGCAGCGGCAACTGCTTGATCTTGTAGTCCAGCTGAATCACCTGTACCTGGCTGCCGATGGGCAGCTTCAGTTGCACCCTGGCAGTGGAGGTGAACCAGCCACGGTCGAACTGTTGCAGGCTGAGCATGGAACCACCAGCCTTGTCGGCCATCGTGGCAAAGTCACTGCGCATTTTTTCTTCATAGCGCATGCCGACAATGCCGGGGGCAATGGCACACCATCCCGCCACCGCGAGGCCTACTAGCGCTGCGCTTATCTTGATTGCCTTCATTGCATCTCCCTGTGGCGCTGAATGACATACGCCTATCGCTGACATGTTTGCCAGACTATCAGGGGAAGGAAGGCCGCACCAGCCCGCTTTTGCATTGCCGGCAGCACATGCCGGGGAACATCCGGGTGTCCATGCCCTGGCATTCCGGGCAAAATGGAGCGTTTGTTGCCGGACAATCCCCAGCCGATCCATCTTGGAGCCGTTCATGTTTCATTTTTCGCAGCCTTTACCGCTACCCCTGCTGGCACTGATTGCCGCAGCCGGCCTGTATGCCGGCATCCAGAATGCGCTGGCGGGAGGCGGCTCCTTCATTACCTTTCCCGCCTTGCTGCTGGCCGGGCTCAACCCGCTGGCGGCCAATATGAGCAGCACCATTGCGCTGTTTCCCAGCCAGATCACCTCGGCGCTGGCCGGGCGCAAGCTGGTGGGTGGCGTGGGGCCGGTACCGTTTCGTCATCTGTTTGTTGTCAGCCTGATTGGCGGCGTATTGGGTGCCTTGCTGCTGCTCTCCACCCCGGTCAGCATCTTTACCCGGCTGGTTCCGTGGCTGGTGCTGTTTGCCACCAGCGTGTTTGCCTGGGGCAGTTTCCGTCGCAAGCCGGTGGTGGACCCGGAGGCGCCGCCGCGGCACTTGCCCACCCCGCTGTTGCTGCTGATTCAGGGTGCAATTGCGGTGTATGGTGGTTATTTTGGTGGCGGTATCGGTTTCCTGATGCTGGCGGCACTCACCATTGCCGGCCAGCAGGTGCGTATGGCCACTGCCACCAAGAACGCACTGGCCATGACCATGAATGCATCGGCAGTGGCCATTTTCGCCATGTCGCCACAAATCAACTGGGCTGCGGTGCTGGCCTTGGGGGCTGGCGGCATTGCCGGTGGCGTGGTGGGCGGCTGGCTGATGCACCGTTTGCCGGAGCGCCAGTTGCGCGCCTTTGTGGTGGTGGTGGGAACCGCACTGACAATATGGCTGTTTATCCGCTGAGGCTGGAGTATGCTGGCGACTTCTGTCCCCGCCAGCCCGTTACGGCCTGCCACCTGGTTGGCGGAAGGTTTCTGTTTTCATAATCTGATGGATGATCTGTAATGAAAAAAATCCTGTGTGCGTCCCTGTTTGCCGCTTTTGCCAGCCATGCCATGGCTGCTGACCTGCTGGATACCGTCAAGCAGCGCGGTACCCTGAAAATTGCCGTGGAAGGCACTTACCCGCCCTTCACCTTCAAGGATGCCCAGCAGAACCTGACCGGTTTTGATGTGGAAGTGGCCACCGAAGTGGCCAAGCGACTGAAAGTGAAGCCGGAATTCACCACCGGCGAGTGGAGCGGTCTGCTGGCTGGCCTGCAGGCAGGCAAGTTTGACGTGGTGGTCAACCAGGTGGGCATTACCGACAAGCGCAAGGAAACCTTCGACTTTTCCCAGCCCTACACCTTCTCCAGTGCCCAGTTGATCGTCCGCAAGAACGAGACGCGCGTATTCAAGTCGCTGGATGACCTGAAAGGCAAGAAAGTGGGCGTGGGCCAGGGCAGCAACTACGCTGACATGGTCAAGGCAGTGAACGGTATCGAGGTGAAGGTATACCCGTCTGCGCCGGAAAACCTGCAAGACCTGGCCTCTGGCCGGATTGACGCGGCACTCAACGACAGCCTGCTGATTCCGTTTGCCATCAAGCAAGCCAAGTTGCCGCTGAAGGCTGGTCATCCGGTAGGCGATGTCACCACCATGGGCATTCCGTTTGCCAAGAACAACCCCAAGTTCAAGCAGGCGGTGGACAAGGCACTGAATGACATGAAGGCCGATGGCAGCTTCAAGAAGATTTCGGTGAAATGGTTCGGCATCGACGTGTCCAAGGCACCGACTGCCGCCAAGTAAGCAGGACTGGCCCCGTGCGGCCATCGTGTTTTGCCTTCAGTACCATTAGAATGTGCTGATTGCTGCGCCCCTGCCGGTCAGGGGCGCAGGTGTTTCTGAATGGGGATAAAAACATGGAGTGGGCAGATCTGATTGCGGCGGCCCTGCCGGTAATGCTGAAAGGGGCGCTGTACACGCTGATGTTTGCCGTGGTGGCCATGGTGCTGGGCTTGCTGCTGGGCTTCGTGGTGGCCTTGCTGCGGGTGGGCAAGGTGCCGGTGCTGTCGCAGCTGGTGGCTTTTTACGTCAGCGCCATGCGCGGCACCCCCCTGCTGGTGCAGATTTTTGTGATCTATTACGGCTTGCCCGGCATCGGTATCGAACTGGACCCGGTACCGGCAGGCATCATCGCCCTGACCTTGAATGTGGCGGCTTATCTGTCGGAAAGCCTGCGTGGCGGCATTGCCGGGGTGGAGCGTGGCCAGTGGGATGCCGGGCTGTCGCTGGGTTTCAGCTGGTGGCAGACCATGCGCTACATCGTGGCACCGCAGGCTTTGCGCCTGTCCGTGCCCAGCCTGTCCAATTCGCTGATCAGCCTGATCAAGGACACCTCGCTGGTGTCTGTCATTACCGTTACCGAGCTGATGCTGGCCACCAAGGAAGTGATTGCCCAGACCTTTCAGCCGCTGCCGCTCTATCTGGGTGCTGCAGCACTGTACTGGGTGATGAGTGCCAGCTTCGAGCGCCTGCAAAAGCGGGTGGAGCGCAAGCTGGACATGGCACATCAGCGCTGAATGCGCTACTGGCCAATAAAAATCCCCGCACAAGGCGGGGATTTTCATGACTGGCCTGTCACTCAGGCGTGGCGGTACATGCTTTCTATCAAGGCCTGACAGCGCTGGCTGATGACCTTGCGGCGCAGCTTCAGTGTGGGAGCCAGTTCGCCGGCGTCCACACACCAGGGCTTGTCCAGCAGGGCAAACTTCTTGATGTGCTCCCAGCTGCCAAAGTGGCGGTTGAAGCGCTTGATCTCGCGTTCTATCAGTTCCACGATGCGCGGATGCAGCCGCATTTCACTATGGCTGGTATAGGTGATGCCCTGTTCCTGGCACCATTCCTGCAGCTTTTCATACAGCGGCACAATCAGCGCGGCAGCGAATTTCTGCCCATCGCCCACCACCATGATCTGGTCAATATAGGCCGACTCCTTCAGCTTGTTTTCCAGTAGCTGCGGCGCGATGTACTTGCCATTGCTGGTCTTGAACATTTCCTTCTTGCGGTCGGTAATGCGCAGATAGCCCTGTTCCAGCACGCCGATGTCCCCGGTATGCAGCCAGCCCTGTTGCAGGGTTTCGGCAGTGAGTTCCGGCTCGCGGTAATAGCCCACCATCACATTGGGGCCGCGCACCAGGATTTCGCCATCTTCGGCCAGTTTCAGTTCCACACCTTGCAGGGCGATGCCGACGCTGCCAATGCGTACCTTGTCTGGCGAAAAGGGATTGGCAGTGATCACCGGCGCGGCTTCCGTCATGCCATAGCCTTCGGCCACAGCAATGCCGCTGGCCCATAGCAGTCGTGCCAGACGCGGTTGCAAGGCAGCAGAGCCCACATTCACCCAGCGTAACTCGCCACCCATGGCTGCGCGCCATTTGCGGTATACCAGACGGTCGGCAATGGCATGCCGGATGGCGGCCAGACCGCGTGGCGGCTGGTTCGGTTCGTAGGCTTCGGCCCGTGCCAGTGCCCACAGATAAAAGCGGCGTTGCCAGCCCTTGAGCGTGGCAGCCCTGGCGTGCAGCTTTTCATGCACTTTCTCCAGCACGCGGGGAACCGCGCTGAAGGTGTGCGGGCGGACTTCGGCCAGGCTGCCGGACAGCGCCTCGACGCTGGAAAAATACACGCCGCTGCCGGTCAGCAGGTAATACAGCACGCCGGCGCGCTCGAAAATGTGTGACAGCGGTAAAAAGCTCAGCGCCCGGCACTGGCCGGCGGGCAGGCGGGTATGATCTGCCGTGGCGGTGACGGTGCTGACCACATTGCGGTGGGACAGCATCACGCCCTTGGCGCGGCCGGTGGTGCCGGAGGTATAAATGATGGTGAACACATCATCCGGCTGGATGCTGTTACGCAGCAGCGCCAGTTGCTGCAGCTTGCCCTGGCGTCCGGCATCGCGCAGCGCCGTCCAGCATGGCAGGCCGTCTAGCGGTTTGAGCCCATAGCAAGGGCAGGGGCGGCCACAGAGCGCCTGTTCCAGCTTGCGCTGCAATGCGCTGCTGCCGACAAACGCCAGCTTGACCGCGGCATGCTCCAGGATATAGCGTGCATCTTCCAGCGTGCAGGTAGGGTAGAGCGGTACGCTGATGGCACCGATCTGCTGCAGGGCAAAGTCGACAATCACCCATTCGGGGCAGTTGTCGGCAGCAATGGCCACGGTATCGCCACGCTGAATGCCTTGTTGCAACAAACCCAGGCTGAGTGCATTGACAGCCTCCATCACGGTGCTGCTGCTCATGGATTGCCACTTTCCGTCGACTTTGCCACTCAGGCAATCTGGCCGCGGCAGGCTTTCCAATTGATGAAAGAGGATGTCAAAAGCGCGTTCTAGCTTCATTCGTACAAATGTTTGATTCAAGGACGGCGCAAATTAGCCCTATTCCCTTGCGGTGTAAAGAAAATTGCGGTCTGTTTTTGGGAATAATCAATAAATTGCCGGTAAAGTGCCGGTTTCAGTCATGATCGTGCAGTTATTCATGCCATTGGTATCACTCGGTCGTCGGGCGCTAACTGTCGTCCTGATCAGGGTGTCACTGGCACAGGACCACCAGGAACAATAATGAAATTTGCCACCAAGACCATCCATTCCGGCTATGACAGCAGCCAGCACTGCAAGTCGGTCATGCCTCCCATTTATCAAACCTCGGCCTTTGAATTTGCCGAAGTCGGCGAGCAACTGCCATTTGCCTATGCCCGCACCGGTACGCCTACTCGCGCTGCGCTGGAAAGCTGCCTGGCCAGTCTGGAAAACGCCAGGCACGGCCTGGCTTTTGCCAGCGGCATGGCTGCCATTGATGCCGTGTTGCGCGCCACGCTGAAACCGGGTGACGAAGTGATTGCCGTGGCCGACCTGTACGGTGGCGCTTATCGCCTGCTCACCAAGGTGATGGCACCGGCCGGTATCACGGTGACTTTTGTCGACCTGACCGACCCGGCCAATTTGCAGCAAGCCATCAGCGCGCGCACCAAGCTGCTGTGGCTGGAGTCGCCCACCAACCCGCTGCTGAACCTGGTGGACATCACCGCCTTGTCTGCCATTGCGCACCAGCATGGCGCGGTGGTGGCGGTGGACAGCACCTTTGCCACACCGTATCTGCAGAACCCCATCGACCTGGGCGCCGACATCGTGGTGCATTCCGCCACCAAATACCTGGGCGGCCATTCCGACGTATTGCTGGGACTGGTGGCGGTCAGCGACGACAAACTGTTTGCCGACATCAAGTTCATCCAGAACTCGGCCGGTGGCGTGCCGGGGCCGCAGGATTGCTTCCTCACCCTGCGCGGCATCAAAACCCTGCACCTGCGCATGGACCGCCACTGCGACAATGCCGAACAAGTAGCGGCCTTCCTGCAGGGCCATCCCAAGGTGGAAAAAGTATTCTTCCCCGGCTTTGCCGACCATCCCGGTCATGACATCGCCAAACAACAGATGCGTCGCTTTGGCGGCATCGTCACCATCTGGCTGAAAGAAGACACCCGTGCCGAAGCCAGCCGGGTGGCCAGCAAGCTGCAGCTGTTTGCACTGGCCGAATCGCTGGGTGGGGTGGAATCGCTGGTCAACCACAGCTACACCATGTCGCACGGCGGTATGCCACCGGAGCAGAAAGCTGCACTGGGCATCCGTGAAGGCGGCCTGCGCCTGTCCATCGGCGTGGAAGATATCGAAGACATTCTGGCGGATCTGGCACAGGCACTGGCCGATTAAGCCGTCATGAGGTGAAACGGGCTGCGCGGCAAGCCGGGTCTGGCTTGTTGTGGCGGCCCTGATGCGGTAAATTACCTGAGTAAATTACTAAGGTATTACTCATGAGCGCCCCCGCAGCAGAAAAATACACCACCCAGACCATTCTTTCCTTGCAGCACTGGAGTGAAAAGCTGTTCAGCTTTCGCCTGAGCCGCCCTGAATCCTGGCGTTTTGTCCCCGGCCAGTTTGCCCGGCTGGGCCTGCCGCTGGAAAACGGCGGCATGGTGTGGCGGGCATATTCCATGACTTCCGCCAGTTGGGACGAGCATCTGGAGTTTTTCTCCATCGTGGTGCCGGACGGGCTGTTCACCTCACGCCTGGCGCGTTTGCAGGTGGGTGACACGGTATTGCTGGACAACAAGGCCAACGGTTTCTTCACCGTGGACCGTCTGCCCGATGGTGATGACCTGTGGCTGCTGGCTACCGGTACAGGTCTGGCACCCTATCTGTCCATCCTGCAGCAACCCGAGGTGTGGCAGCGTTTTGCCCATATCGTACTGGTGCACTGTGTGCGTGAGGTCAGCGAACTGGCCTACCGCAGCGAGATTGATGCGCTGCGCCAGCACCCCTTGTGGGCGGAGTGGGGCGACCGGCTGCACTATGTGCCGGTGGTAACTCGTCAGGCCGAACCCGGCATGTTGCAACAGCGCATCCCCGCCTTGCTGGCCAGCGGTGAGCTGGCCGAGGCTACCGGCCTGCCGCTGACAGTGGAGCGTACGCGCTTCATGATCTGTGGCAATCCGGCCATGGTGGAGGACACCCACCGCCAGCTGATGAAAATGGGCTTCCGCCTGAGCCGGCTGAGTGCTCCCGGTCATCTGGTGCTGGAGAACGGCTGGTAAGTCAAAACAAAAAAGCCCCACTGCAGTGGGGCTTTTGACTTGATGGTTCGCGTTTACTTGACGCAATCCACGCAGTACACCTTGCGGCCTTCCACATCGGTGGCCACCAGGCCGTGGACGTCGGTCTCGAAGCCCGGCAGTTCGCGGTTGAAGGCCTGGGCAAAGCGCAGGTAGTCAACAATGGTCTTGTTGAAACGCTCGCCCGGAATCAGCAGCGGTATGCCCGGCGGATACGGGGTGAGCAGTACGGCGGTGACGCGGCCTTCCAGCTGGTCTACCGGCACGCGTTCGATCTCGCGGTGCGCCATCTTGGCAAAGGCATCGGCCGGACGCATGGCCGGCTCCATCTCGGACAGATAGATCTCGGTGGTCAGGCGGGCGATGTCGTGCTTGGTGTACAGCGCATGAATGCGCTGGCACAGGTCGCGCAGGCCCACGCGTTCGTACTGCGGGTAGCGCGAGACAAAGTCCGGCATGGCGCGCCACAACGGCTGGTTCTTGTCGAAGTCGTCCTTGAACTGCTGCAGCAGCGAAATCAGCGTGTTCCAGCGGCCCTTGGTAATGCCGATGGTGAACATGATGAAGAAGCTGTACAGGCCGGTTTTTTCCACCACCACACCGTGTTCGGTGAGGTACTTGGTGACGATGGCGGCCGGAATGCCCATTTCTTCGAAGCTGCCGTCCACGTCCAGACCCGGGGTCAGCACGGTGGCCTTGATCGGGTCCAGCAGGTTGAAGCCTTCTTCGATACCGGCAAAACCGTGCCAGTGCGCGCCGGGTTTCAGTTCCCAGTCCACCGGGTCGCAGATGCCGTCGTCGGACAGCTCGTCCGGGCCCCATACGCTGAACCACCAGTCGTTGCCGTATTCCTCGTCCACCTTGCGCATGGCGCGACGGAAGTCCAGTGCTTCCACCAGCGATTCTTCCACCAGTGCCTGGCCGCCCGGCTGTTCCATCATGGCGGCTGCCACGTCGCAGCTGGCAATAATGGAATATTGCGGGCTGGTGGAGGTGTGCATCAGATAGGCCTCGTTGAACCAGGCGGTATCCAGCTGACGGTTTTGCGGGTCCTGCACCAGAATCTGCGAGGCCTGGCTGATACCGGCCAGCAGCTTGTGGGTGGACTGGGTGGAGAAAATCAGACTGTCCTTGCAACGCGGACGGCCTTCGCCAATGGCGTGGAAGTCGCCATAGAAGTCGTGGAAGCTGGCGTGCGGCAGCCAGGCTTCGTCAAAGTGCAGCGTGTCCACTTCGCCATCCAGCAGGCCCTTGATCTCTTCCACGTTGTACAGGATGCCATCGTAGGTGGACTGGGTGATGGTGAGGATGCGCGGCTTGAGCTTGGGGTTCTTTTCCAGTGCTTCGCGGGCAAAGGGGTTGGCCAGAATCTTCTTCTTGATGCTTTCCAGCTGGAATTCCGACTTGGGAATCGGGCCGATGATGCCGTAGTGATTGCGCGTGGGCATCAGGAATACCGGAATGGCACCGGTCATCATGATGGCGTGCAGGTTGGACTTGTGGCAGTTGCGGTCCACCAGCACGATGTCACCGGCTGCCACGCAGCTGTGCCATACGATCTTGTTGGAAGTCGAAGTGCCGTTGGTGACGAAGAACAGGTGGTCGGCATTGAAAATGCGCGCTGCATTGCGTTCCGAGGCGGCAATCGGGCCGGTGTGGTCCAGCAACTGGCCCAGTTCGTCCACCGCATTGCACACGTCGGCGCGCAGCATGTTTTCGCCAAAAAACTGGTGGAACATCTGGCCGACCGGGCTCTTCAGGAAGGCCACGCCACCGGAGTGACCCGGGCAGTGCCAGGAGTAGGAGCCATCGTGGGCGTAGTCCACCAGCGCGCGGAAGAACGGCGGGGCCAGGCTGTCCAGGTAGCTCTTGGATTCGCGGATGATATGGCGTGCCACGAATTCCGGCGTGTCTTCGTGCATGTGGATGAAACCATGCAGCTCGCGCAGGATGTCGTTGGGAATATGGCGCGCGGTACGGGTTTCGCCATACAGGTAGACCGGGATGTCCGGGTTACGGCGGCGGATTTCCGCCACAAAGCTGTACAGCTGGCCCAGGGCGTTTTCCGATGCGTCGTCGGTCTGGAACTCTTCGTCGTCGATGGACAGGATGAAACCGGCTGCCCGGCTTTGCTGCTGGGCAAAAGAGGTGAGGTCACCATAGCTGGTGTAACCAATCACGCTCATGCCTTCGGCCTCCATGGCTGCTGCCAGTTCGCGGATGCCGGAGCCGCTGGTGTTTTCCGAGCGGAAGTCCTCGTCGATGATGACGATGGGGAAGTGAAAACGCATACCTGAGTCCTTGTCGGTCAAAACTCGGACACCACAGCCGGGGATGGCCATTCAGGAAGGCAGCCCTTGCCATGGGCAAGGACACTACCGTGCACCTGTAACGCCTGTCGGCCCGCAGCTTGCTGCAGTGTCACTCGGTGCGCGTTGGGGCGCAGTCGCCGGGTTGGCGAGGCTGGCCTTGAGGCGCGTAAAAACGGGGCGCTTTGCGCCGCGGTGCGCACGAAAACCGGGGTGCATCCTGCAGGCTGACGTGGAGTGGCCGCAGATCCCCGGCTTCCTTAGGGAGCACGATGAGCGTGCGTCCTTCACGTCGGCCGGCTTGGAGAACATCCCAAGAAAGCGCGCATTGTAGTCCTTTTACCGTGCTTGTGTTGCAAGGCAATATCAGAGAGTGAAAATATTCTGCAGGTTTGATCAAATATCCTGCTGAAATCCTTGTCTGGCAAGGCTTTCAGCAGGACGCAGCAGGCTTAAAGGATTGTTTTAAGACGGTTTAGCCCGCAGGCGGGACTGGCGGTTTGAGATTATTTTTTGTCTCGCCCAACTGTTGTTTTTTTTCATTGCGCCGCCGATACAGGCCCAATGCCTTCAACACGATGGCGCCACCGCTCAGGGTGAGCAGGAAAACCAGCGGGCCGGCCACCAGCCAGGGAAACAGGGCGGCCAGTACGGCAAAGCCCAGCAGGCTCAGGCCGATGGTGAGAAAAGCGGTGGCTTCGCTGCTGTCTATGCTGCGGGTGCCGCGCACCACGGCACCCAGTGCATCGCCAATGCGCGCGGCCTGCCGGGCGGCCGCACTGGCCCCGCTGCGCGCTGCATGCCCGGCACTGGGAAACAGGAAGGAGGCTTGCTGGCGCTGGCGCGGGTGGGTCAACACCGGTGTGCGCTTGTGACCACTGAGCACCACTTCGGTGGATTGTTCCAGATCCTGCAAAAAGCGGGCGGCCAGTTCGCCAGCCACGCATTCGTCCTCGATGGCGACATCGATTTCGCGATTGGCCAGCCAGCTGGAAATGTTCAGGTTGGTCGAACCGATACGCGCCCAGCGGCCATCCGCCACGGCGGTCTTGGCATGAATCATCGGGCCGTTCCACTCGAATACCCGCACGCCGGATTCCAGCAGTGGCCGGTACATGGTACGCGACACGGTGGCAATCCAGCGGATGTCGCTGGAGCGGGGCACCAGCAGCCGCACATCAACGCCATCGCGCGCCGCCTGTTTCAGCGCGGACAGATAGGTGCTGGTGCCCATGAAATAGGCATCGGTCAGCCACAGGGTACGGCGGGCAAAGCTGGCAATCAGCAAATCCAGCCGCATCATGTGGGCGGTGGACGGGGTGGTGGCAATCAGGCGGGCGGCAATGGTGCCGCTGTCCGGGATCGGGGTGGGAAAATCCAGCCATTGCGCGTCCAGCGCCGGGCCACAACTGGCCCAGCTGTCAGCAAACGCCGCCATGGCCTCGCTCAGCAGCGGGCCACGCAAGGACAGGCCGGTGTCGCGCCACGGGGCAATGCCGTCTTGCGGCCGGCCTTCCCAGCTGGAACTGATGCACAAGCCGGAAATGAAGGCCTCCTGCCGGTCCACCACGATCAGCTTGCGATGATTGCGCCCCAGCAGGCTCAGGCCGCCAGTCAGCGTGGGGGGATTGTAGGCCCGCACCTCGACCCCGGCGGCCAGCAGCGGGCGGAAAAAGCCGGTGAGCCATGGCCGCCAGCTGCCCAGCCAGTCATAAAGCAGGCATACCTTGACGCCAGCCGCGGCCTTGTCGGCCAGCAACTGGCGGATTTCACGGCCAAACGCGTCGTTGGCCACGATATACATCTCGATGAACACCGACTCTTCTGCTGCGGCAATGGCCTGTTTCCATGCCGGAAAGTTGTCCGTACTGTCGTACAGCAGCCTGACCTGATTGCCGGCAATCAGCGGTGCTCCGGCCGAACGCGAGAAGGCCTGGTCGGCCAGCTGGCGCACGAAATCCTGAGCGGGGGCTGTAGTGCTGTCGCTACGCATGGTGAGTGATGTATGTTGTCCTACAATATTCATTAATTGGCGGTTTTGGCTATTTTGGATTTGCCAGCCGTGCACCAGAATGGGTCGTAATTTTGAATATGGGTGTCACAAAACTGGAAGAAAAATGGACTTTTTTTACGGGTTTTCCCTGATTTTTTTGGCGAAAATTTAAATCAAGTCTTTGAAAAATAAAGGTTATTGCGTTGCGAGAAAATTGGCAATAACTGGTTGCAAGGTCAAGCAAGTTGCCCTTAGAATCAATTCATTCGATTCACAATTATAAGCAGGACAGAGCAATGGACAGACAGCGCTGGTTGCAGGGTACCCTGTACCACCCGGATTTCGAGCAGGACAGCTGCGGATTCGGCCTTATCACCCAACTGGACGACAAACCCAGCCACTGGCTGGTGGAAACCGCCATCTCCTCGCTGGCCAAACTGACACACCGTGGAGCGGTGGCGGCAGACGGCAAGTCGGGCGACGGCTGTGGCTTGCTGTTTCGCAAGCCGGACGGTTTCCTGCGTGAAGTGGCCGCCGAGGCCGACATCGCGCTGAAGGCAGTGTACGCCGCAGGTCTGGTATTCCACCACCCCGACAGTGAAATCGGTGCACGCAGCTTGCGTCGCCTCAAGGAATTCCTGGAAGCCCAGCAACTGGAAGTTGCCGGTTTCCGCGTGGTGCCGACCGATGTCAGCGCCTGTGGCGAAGCCGCACTGGCCAGCCTGCCTGCCATTTCCCAGGTCTTCGTGAACTGTCCTTTCGGTATGGACGAGCTGACTTTCCAGCGTCGTCTGTACATGGGCCGTCGTCAGGCCGAAAAAGCCAACAAGGTGGACGATCCGTCCTTCTACCTGCCCACGCTGTCGCCGCACACCCTGTCCTACAAAGGCCTGGTGACCCCGGAAAACCTGCCCAAGTTCTTCCTGGACCTGAACGACCCGCGTTTTGAATCTAGCCTGGCGGTATTCCACCAGCGCTTCTCCACCAATACCTGGCCGCAATGGAAGCTGGCACAGCCCTTCCGCTTTCTGGCACACAACGGTGAAATCAACACCGTACAGGGCAACCGTTACTGGGCGCGTGCCCGTGAGCGCATCATGGCCTCGCCGCACCTCGACATGGACGCCGTGCGCCCTATCGTGCAGACCGACGGTTCGGACTCCATGAGCCTGGACAATATGCTGGAAGGCCTGCTGATGGGCGGCATTCCGCTGTTCCGTGCGCTGCGCCTGCTGGTGCCGCCGGCCTGGCAGAACGTCGACTCCACCGACAAGGACCTGCGCGCCTTCTACGAATACAACTCCATGCACATGGAGCCGTGGGACGGCCCGGCCGGCATCGTGCTGACCGATGGCCGCTACGCCGCCTGTATGCTGGACCGCAACGGTCTGCGTCCGGCACGCTGGGTGCTGACCAAGGATAATATCCTTACCATCGCCTCCGAAGTGGGCGTGTGGGATTACAAGCCGGAAGACGTACTGCGCAAGGGCCGCGTGAAACCGGGCCAGCTGTTTGCTGCCGACCTGGCTACCGGCGAGCTGCTGATGCCGGAAGACATCGACGCCATGCTCAAGAGCGCCAAGCCGTATCGCCAGTGGATCAAGGACAGCGCCAAGTATCTGGAACTGTCGATCGAGGACGATGCCGGCATCGAGGCGGTGAGCAAGGAAGAACTGTCCCGTCTGCAAAAGCTGTACAACTTCAGCTTTGAAGAGCGCGACCAGATCCTACGTGTATTGGCCGAAGACGGTCAGGAGGCTGTTGGCTCCATGGGCGATGACACCCCGATGGCGGTGCTCAGCCAGAAAGTGCGCTCGCCCTTCGACTACCTGCGCCAACAGTTTGCCCAGGTGACCAACCCGCCGATCGACCCCATCCGCGAAGCGGTGGTGATGTCGCTCAACAGCGTGTTTGGCCCGGAACGCAATATGTTCGAGGAGAGCGCCGAGCACGCCAAGCGTCTGGAAGTGCGTTCGCCGGTGCTGTCGCACGAAAAATTCGTGCGCGTTACCACTCGTCCGGAACCGTATCTGAAGGCCACCACCTTCGACCTGTGCTACGACCCGAACGAAAGCTCGCTCAAGCAAGCCATCGAAAAGCTGTGCCAGCACGTGATCGAAGCCGTTCAGGAAGGCACGGTGATCGTGGTGCTGTCCGACCGCATCATCACCCAGGGCCGTCTGCCTATCCATGCGCTGTTTGCCACCGGTGCGGTACACCATGCGCTGATTGAAAGCGGCCTGCGCTGCAAGACCAACATCCTGCTGGAAACCGGCACCGTGCGCGACGCGCACCAGATGGCCTGTGTCATCGGTTATGGTGCCACCGCGGTTTATCCTTACCTCGCTTACCAGAGCATCATCGACCTGGTGAACAGCGGCGTGGTCAACTGCAAGATCAACGAAGCACTGCAGCACTACCGCAAGGGCATCAACAAGGGCCTGCTCAAAGTGCTGTCCAAGATGGGTATTTCCACCATCGCCTCCTATCGCGGCGCCCAGCTGTTTGAAGCCGTGGGCATCCACAAGGACGTGGTGGACCTGTGCCTGAAGGGCACCGTGTCGCGCGTATCCGGTGCCAGCTTCGAGGACTTCGAAGACGACCAGCAACAACTGCTGCGCTTTGCCTTCAACCCGATGCGCCCGATTTCGCAAGGCGGCCTGCTCAAGTACGTGCACGGCGAGGAATACCACGCCTACAACCCGGACGTGGTGCAACTGCTGCAAAAAGCGGTACAGAACGACGACTATCAGGCCTACCAGCAATACGCCGACACGGTGAACACCCGTCCGGTAGCCATGCTGCGCGACCTGATGAAGGTGAAACTGGCCGAACAGCCGATCTCCATCGACGAAGTCGAGCCAATCGAAGCCATTCTCAAGCGTTTCGACTCTGCCGGCATGTCGCTGGGTGCGCTGTCGCCGGAAGCCCACGAGGCACTGGCAACCGCCATGAACCGTCTGGGTGGCCGTTCCAACTCCGGTGAAGGTGGTGAAGACGCCGCCCGCTACGGCACCGAAAAGATGTCCAAGATCAAGCAGGTGGCCTCCGGCCGCTTTGGCGTCACCCCGCATTACCTGGTGAATGCCGAAGTGCTGCAGATCAAGGTGGCCCAGGGCGCCAAGCCGGGTGAGGGTGGCCAGCTGCCGGGCGACAAGGTGACCGGCCTGATTGCCCGCCTGCGTCACGCCAAGGAAGGCATCAGCCTGATTTCGCCGCCGCCGCACCACGATATTTACTCCATCGAAGACCTGGCCCAGCTGATCTTCGACCTGAAGCAGGTCAACCCGACCGCACTGGTATCGGTAAAACTGGTGGCCGAGCCGGGCGTGGGCACCATTGCCGCCGGTGTGGCCAAGGCCTATGCCGACCTGATCACCATCTCCGGTTACGACGGTGGTACCGGTGCGTCGCCGCTGACCTCGGTGAAGTACGCTGGCTCGCCGTGGGAACTGGGCCTGTCCGAAGCACAGCAAGTGCTGCGTGCCAACGGCCTGCGTGGCCGGGTACGGGTGCAGACCGACGGTGGTCTGAAAACCGGTCTGGACGTCATCAAGGCAGCCATCCTCGGTGCGGAAAGCTTCGGCTTCGGTACCGGCCCGATGGTGGCGCTGGGCTGCAAATACCTGCGTATCTGCCACCTGAACAACTGCGCCACCGGCGTGGCCACCCAGGAAATCAAGCTGCGCTCCAAGTACTTCCTCGGCCTGCCGGAAATGGTGATGAACTACTTCCTGTTCATCGCCCGCGAAACCCGCGAATGGATGGCCAAGCTGGGCGTACGCAGCATGGAAGAGCTGATCGGCCGCATGGACCTGATGGAACTGCTGGAAGGCGAAACCACCAAGCAAGGCAAGCTAGACCTGTCGCCGCTGCTGTCACAAGGCACGGTGCCGGATGATGTGCCGCGCTTCTGCATCAGCGACAGCAACCCGTCCTTCGACAAGGGCGAGCTGGCCGAGCAGATCCTGGCCGATGCACTGCCTGCCATCCATAACAAGCAGATGCTGGAACTGTCCTACCCGATCGAGAACATCCACCGTTCCATTGGTGCCCGCCTATCCGGCGAAATCGCCCGTGTACACGGTGCGGCTGGCCTGCCGTTTGGCTGCCTCAAGGTCAAGTTCAACGGCAGCGCCGGTCAGAGCTTTGGCGTATGGAACGCGCCTGGCCTGCACCTGGAGCTGGAAGGCGATGCCAACGACTACGTGGGCAAGGGCATGGCCGGTGGCCGCGTCACCATCTACCCGCCGAAGAATGCGGCGTATGAAAGCGGCGAAGCCATCATCATCGGTAACACCTGCCTGTACGGCGCCACCGGTGGCCAGCTGTTTGCCGCCGGTGTGGCCGGCGAGCGTTTCGGTGTGCGTAACTCCGGCGCGCTGGCGGTTATCGAAGGTGCGGGCGACCACTGCTGCGAATACATGACCGGCGGTACCGTCATCGTGCTGGGCGAAACCGGCTACAACTTCGGTGCCGGCATGACCGGTGGCTTCGCCTTCGTCTACGACCCGGGCGAGCGCTTTGCCTACCGCTACAACAATGAACTGGTCGACATTCATCTGATCAACGGCGAAGCAATGGGCATGTACCGTGCCTTCCTGCTGGAGAAGATTGCCAAGCATGTCGAGCTGACCGGCTCTGAAACCGGCCGCGCCATGCTGCAAAACTTCGACGACTACGTGGACTACTTCTGGCTGGTGAAGCCGAAGGCCGCCACGTTGGACAGCCTGCTCAAGGATTGAGGTAAGCCGGGAGTGGTGAGTAGGGAGTAGGGAGTGGACAAGCCGCACAAGCAGCTACACGCCTGGCAGGAAAGCATGAATTTGGCACAGTTGATTTATCAATTAACCGCCAGCTTTCCTGCCGAAGAAAAGTTCGGTCTGACAGCCCAGCTTAGGCGCGCAGCAGTGTCCATTCCCTCCAATATTGCTGAAGGGGCCGCACGCAGTACCACCAGAGACTATGTCCATTTTCTGGTTGTGGCGCGTGGCTCACTCAGTGAGATGGATACACAGCTGGAATTGGCAGTCCGCCTTGGCTATCTCCCACCGCATCATTCAGGAATCCCGGCACTCAACAAAACCGGAAAGCTGCTTTCTGCATTGATCAGCAGTTTGCGAAACAAATTGAAAGATTAAGTGGGTTGGTCGGTACGTGGTTACTCTCCACTCCCGACTCCCCACTCCCAAACAGGGAGAAAACGATGTCAGGTGATGTTTTTCAGTTCATGAAGCTCTCCCGCAACCCCGGCGAAAAAGTCGAAGCCGCGGTGCGCAAGATTGAGTTCAAGGAAATCTATCAACCGCTGCACAAGGTGGATGCCGCCGACCAGGCAGGCCGCTGCCTGTCCTGTGGCAACCCCTATTGCGAATGGGAATGCCCGGTACACAACTACATTCCCAACTGGCTGAAGCTGGTGACCGAAGGCAAGCTGTTCGAAGCGGCCGAAATGTCGCACAAGACCAACAGCCTGCCGGAAATCTGCGGCCGTGTATGCCCGCAAGACCGCCTGTGTGAAGGCTCTTGCACGCTGAATCAGGGTGGTTTCGGTGCCGTTACCATCGGCAGCATCGAAAAATACATCACCGACGAAGCCTACAAAGCTGGCTGGCGTCCGGACATGTCCAAGGTGATCTGGAGCGACAAGAAGGTTGCCGTCATCGGTGCCGGCCCGGCAGGCCTTGCCTGTGCCGACGTGCTGGTACGCAACGGCGTGAAGCCGGTGGTATACGACCGCTACGAAGAAATCGGCGGCCTGCTTACCTTCGGCATCCCGGAATTCAAGCTGGAAAAGGCAGTCGTTCAGCGCCGCCGCGAAATCATGCAAGGCATGGGCGTGGAATTCGTGCTGAATACCGAAATCGGCAAGGACATCGAAATCGAAGCCCTGCTGGAACAGTACGACGCCGTATTCATGGGCATGGGTGCTTACAAGTACATGAAGGGTGGCTTTGCCGGTGAAGACCTGCCAGGCGTGCTGGAAGCACTGCCGTATCTGGTGAACAACGTGCGCCAGTGCATGGAAACCCTGCCTGCAGACGAGCCTGCCATCTCCATGGCCGGCAAGCGCGTGGTGGTGCTGGGTGGTGGCGACACCGCCATGGACTGCAACCGCACCGCCATCCGTCAGGGTGCCAAGCGTGTCACCTGCGCCTACCGCCGTGACGAGGCAAACATGCCGGGCTCCAAGCGCGAAGTGGCCAATGCCAAGGAAGAGGGCGTGGAATTCCGCTGGAACAGCCAGCCGGTGGGCATCGAACAACTGCCCAATGGCGCGCTGGCGGTGATCCTGGCTGAAACCCGCCTGGGTGAGCCGGATGCCAAAGGCCGTCGCAATGCCGAGATCGTACCGGGCAGCGAAGAGCGCATCGAGTGCGACCACGTCATCATCGCCTTCGGCTTCCAGGCGGAAGCAGCCAGCTGGTTCGACCGCGCCGGCATCAGCAGCCAGCCCAATGGCCGCACCATCGCCTCGGAAAAGTCCAGGTTCAAGTACCAGACCAGCCACGCCAAGATCTTCGCCGGTGGCGACCAGGTACGCGGTGCCGACCTGGTGGTACGTGCCGTGTTCGAAGGTCGTCAGGCGGCAGAAGGCATCCTGAGCTACCTGCAGGTGTGGTAAGCAGGGACTGCCTGATAGCTTGAGTAAAGAAGCCCGCCGTCTGGCGGGCTTTTTCTTTACGCATGCGGTATGTGGCTGTACTCAAGGCAGCTGTTACAATGTGCCGTTTTTGATTTTGATTATGCAGACTGGTTTGCACACCATCTGCTCGGTCCGCACGCATTTTGGAATGTGGCTGCCTGCACACCGTGTGTACACGGCGAGATGCATGCCTGGCCATCATTGTTTGCCATGTATGAGGTATTCATGAGTCGTTTTCTGTCGATCAGCGACACGGCGGCCAGCAAGGGCTGGCACGCAATAGCGGTACTGTTGCTGTCTTTCATCTATGTTGCCGTATGCAGTGTGGGGCATACGGTAGCGCTGCGCTATGCCTTGCAAGGCGGCCTGCTGCTGTTGGCGCTGCCTTTATTGCGCCACAGCTGGCCCACCTTCCGCGCTGCCAGATATCCCATCATCCTGCTGGCCCTGTTCATGGCTTATGCCACTCTGCATACCTTGTTGTTATCACGCTGGCCAGCCATTTCCATGGCGGAACTGCGCAGCCAGCTGGGCATGGCTACCTTGTGGTTCTTTATCGGGATGGTTTTGTACCGGGTATGGCGCAAGTATTCCATCATTGATGTCGTGATTGCCGGTGGGGTAGCGCTGGCGCTGGCCGAGTTCGGCCTTGAGGCCTACCAGTATCTTGCGACTGGTACCTGGCCTTATCGCGAAACATTTTCCACACCCACGTATCTTGAGTTCACCTTCCTGATCAACTTTGTGCTGGCCTTTGTCGTCGCTACCCTGTGTTTTGGTCATTGGGGCCGGCAACGGGTCAGCCGCATCAGCAAACCATGGCTGCTGGCCATTCTGGCCTTGTTCGTGTTCGTCAGCCTGCATGCTGCTGCGCGCAACGGCATGATAGGCATGGTCTACCTCAGCTTTTCCATGCTGTTGTTATATTCCATTTTCCAGGGGGTGAAGCATGGCTGGGCCAAGTTATTGCTGATCTGGCTGGTGGTGATTGGAACGCTGAGTAGCTTGGTGGTGTATGCCATCAAGCAGGACAGTCGCAATCTGGCGTTTACCGAGTCCGTGGCTGCAGGCTGGGACTACCAGCATCATCCCAGCTGGACGCAGATCGGCCCCCTGCCGCTGATGTCAAACGGCGAACCGGTGGATGACTCGGCCTTCAAACGCGTGGCCTGGATTCACAGTGGTCTGGACATGATTGCCAGCCATCCCCTTGGATTCGGCTTCATGCGCGAAGTATTTGCCCAGGCCGCCACCAGCATGGGCATCAAGAATAATCTGGGGCATGCCCATAGCGGCTTCATCGACCTTGGGCTGGCTCTGGGTGTGCCGGGCATTGTGCTGTGGCTGCTGTTTTGTGCCAGCCTGTTTGTCACCGGCTACCGGCGCTTCCGCTATCAGCAGGATGTTCGCGGACTGATGCTGATGCTGATGGTGTGTGGTTTTCTGGGTCGTATGCTCAACGAAAGCATCTTCCGCGATCATATGCTGCAGCTGTTGTTGTTTGTGGCCGGTGCCTTGCTGGCAGAGATGATTGCCATGGCCAAGCCAGGCCAAGGTTATTGATGTGGATTCGACAATTTGGCGGCTGTCCCTGCGCTTAGGCGATACCGGATCTTGTAGTTTAATCACGCCGCTTGCCGTGTCCCCATGTTTGCTGTTCAGGATGTAACAATTGACAATGAATAATCATCCCCCCTTGTGTGTCGATCTGGACGGAACGCTGATTTACTCCGACATGCTGCATGAGTCCACCTTGAGCATGTTGAAGACCAAGCCGCTTGCCGCGTTTTGTCTGCCGGGCTGGCTACTGCAAGGCAAGGCAGTCCTCAAGGAAAAAGTGGCAGCAGCAGGTGATTTCAATCCGGCAAGCCTGCCTTATAACCAGCCTTTTTTGGACTGGCTGCGCGCGCAACATGCCCAGGGGCGCAGGCTGATCCTGTGTACTGCATCCGACCAGAAAATTGCCCAACGCATTGCCGAGCACCTGCAGGTCTTTGACGAGGTGATGGCCAGCGAAGGGGCGGTCAATCTGGCGGGAGCCAACAAGGCTGATGCGCTGGTGCAGCGCTTTGGTGAAAAGGGTTTCGATTACGCGGGCAACTCCACTGCCGATATTGCAGTCTGGGAGCGCGCACGCAAGGGTGTCGTGGTGAATGCCTCCGCTACCGTGCAGCAAGATGCTGAAAGTTGCGTAGATGTCGAAAAGGTATTCGCCGGTCCTTGCAAGGGCATTGCCGTTTGGCGGCGCGTATTGCGCATGCACCAGTGGCTGAAGAACATCCTGCTGTTCATTCCCTTGATTGCCGCCCATCGCATTGCCGACATGGATGCATGGCTGTCCTTGCTGCTGGGTTTCCTCGCCTTCAGCTTGTGTGCGTCGTCGGTGTATATCGCCAATGACTTGCTGGACCTGGAAAGCGACCGCACCCATCCGCGCAAATGCCAGCGTCCGTTTGCTTCGGGTTCGGTTCCGGTCTGGCAAGGCTGCATTGCCGCCCCCATGTTGCTGCTGGCCAGCTTTGGCATTGCCTGCCAGGTGGGTGGCAGTTTCCTGCCCTGGCTGGTGGGCTATTTTCTGCTGACCTGCCTGTACTCGCTCAAGCTCAAGCAACTTGCGCTGGTGGATTGCCTCACGCTTGCCATCCTGTATACCTTGCGCATACTATCCGGGGCGGCAGCAGTATCCATCAGCATGTCATTCTGGTTGCTGGCTTTTTCCGGTTTCCTCTTCCTGTCGCTGTCCTTTGTCAAACGCTTTGCCGAACTGCAAATGCAGATCCTGCACAACAAGCACAAGGCCCATGGCCGTGGTTATTACTCAACAGATGCGCCCTTGGTGCAAATGCTGGGGGTTGCTTCAGGATTTTCCGCCGTACTGGTGCTGGCCATGTACTTGAACAGCAAGGAAGTGCTGTTGTTGTACCGTCACCCGGAGTGGATCTGGGGAACGGTGCCGGTGATGCTGTTCTGGATCAGCTGGATGTGGCTGCGCGCGGCACGCGGCGAAATGCATGACGACCCGCTGGTGTTTGCCGTCAAGGACAAGGCAAGCCTGATGGCCGGACTGCTGTTTGCCCTGTTGCTGCTGGCCGGTTCGGTAGGAGGCAAGGCATGAAGGTGTATTCATGGGGCCGGCTCAGTGGTGAGCCACATGCAGTAAGCATGCTTGCCAGTACCCGCAGATTGCCCCCGCTAGCCGATGGGCAACGTGCATTGCCACACGGCATGGGCCGCAGCTATGGCGACAGCTGCCTGAATCCACAGGGTGCACTGTGGAAAACCACCGCGCTGGATCACTACGTTTCATTCGACCTTGAGACTGGCCTGCTGGTGTGCGAAGCCGGCATCCTGCTGCGGGACATCCAGCGCACTTTCATTCCCCGGGGCTGGATCCTGCCGGTCACTCCCGGCACCCAGCTGGTGACCGTAGGTGGTGCCATCGCCAACGATGTACACGGCAAGAATCATCATGTACACGGCTCCTTTGGCGACCATGTCCGCCAGCTGCGCCTGCTGCGCACTGACGGCAGCGTCATCGAGTGCGGCCCGACAGAGAATGCAGACTGGTTTGCCGCCACCGTGGGCGGGCTGGGGCTGACCGGTGTCATTACCCAGGCTTGCCTGCAATTGCGGCCGGTAGCCGGGCCGTGGATGGAGACGGAAACCCGTCCTTACCATTCGCTGGATGACTTTTTTGAGCTGGCCGATGCCTCAGAGGCACAATGGGAACATACCGTATCCTGGATCGACTGCATGTCTGGCAGTCACAGTCGTGGCATCTTCATGCGCGGCAATCCTGCCACGGCAGACAACCGGCAACCGGAACCCGCGGCCAAGGCATTGACGGTTCCCCTGGTGCCGCCGGTTTCACTCATCAATCCGCTGTCCTTGCGCCCCTTCAATGCGGCTTATTTCCATGCACATGCACGTAAAACCGGGCGCCGTATCCAGCACTATGCCAGCTATTTTTATCCGCTGGACAATCTGCTGGAGTGGAACCGCATCTATGGCCCGCGCGGCTTTTACCAATACCAGAGTGTGGTGCCACGGCACGTAGGCCAGGATGCCGTCGCTGCCATGTTGAAAGAAATTACCCGCTCCGGTGCAGGTTCCTTCCTGGCTGTGCTGAAAACTTTCGGTAACCGCCAAGCCTTGGGCATGATGAGCTTTCCACAGCCGGGCGTGACGCTGGCACTGGATTTCCCCAACAAGGGCGCACCGACCCTGGCCTTGTTCGAGAGGCTGGATGCTATCGTGCGCGAAGCCGGTGGCAGGCTGTACATGGCCAAGGATGCGCGCATGCCGCGCGATTTGTTCGAGGCCGGCTATCCCCGGCTTGCCGAATTCCTCAACTATCGTGATCCGGGCCTCAGTTCCGCCCTGTCACGCCGTCTGATCGGATACTGATGTCTAGCATGCGTAAAATTGTGATTGTGGGTGCCACCTCTGCCATGGCCGAGTATTGTGCCCGCCTGTGGCTGCAACAAGGTGTGGACGAAATGGTGCTGATCGGACGCGATGTACAACGTACCGACCGGGTTGCCGCAGATTTGCGCGTACGTGCTCCGCAGTGCCGGATCCAGACCATCTGCAGCGACTTTCTGCAGCCGGAGGCCATTGCCAGTACGGTAGAGCAGGCCTGCACCACCATTAGTCCGGACATTGTGCTGATCGCCCATGGCTCCCTGCCAGAGCAGGCGCTTTGCCAGCAAGACCTGCAGGACAATCGTACCGCGCTGGAGGTGAATGCCATTTCACCGGTGCTGTTTGCCGAAGCCTTTGCCACGCATCTGGAACAGGCAGGGCAGGGCAAGCTGGTATTGATTGGCTCGGTGGCCGGAGATCGTGGCCGCAAGTCCAATTATGTGTATGGTGCCGCCAAAGGCCTGGTGACGCGTTATGCACAAGGCCTGCAGCATCGCTTTGCCGGCAGCCGGATTCAAGTGGTGCTGGTCAAGCCAGGCCCCACCGATACCCCGATGACCGCTCACCTCAAGAGCAGCGGAGCAAAACTGGCGAGCGTGGAGCAGGTGGCCGGCAATATCGTATCCGGTGTGGCACGTGGCAAGTCCGTGATTTATGCACCGGCCAAGTGGCAGTTGATTATGCAGATCATCAGACATTTGCCAAACTTTATTTTCAATAAAATGAATATTTAAAAATATTTTATTTTGATTTATTTTTTGGTAATTCCGTAATTGCTTCCGATCTAGCTAAGATGGTCTTTTAATTAAGGGAATGGTTTGATTTTTATCATTCCATGTGAATATAAAGTGGACGTTGTGATGAATGATAATTTAAGTGTGAAACGAACTGTTGTTTGCTTCTCGGGCATTATTTTTCTGAGCATGGTTGTGCTTGCGGTTGTTGGTGGAGTGCGTAATTTTTCTGAAATACCATATTGGGATATGTGGGATGGTACGGTAGATTTTTTGTTAAAATTTAAAAGCGGAGATTATGGAAGTTTATGGGCGCAACATAATGAGCATAGAATTGTACTGGCTAAGATAATATTCATTGCAGATCATTATTTTTTTGGTGGCAGAAATGTTTTCTCGGTTGTTGCTAATTATATTTTTTTCGGTTTGAGTGGGTATGTATTTTTTTTATACTCGAGAAGAGTACGCTTGAGTGAGGTGCTTGCGGGTGACGTTTATAAGATGTTTGTTTTCACTATGTTATCATGGCTTTTTTTGTGGACGCAGTCGGATAATTTTTATTTGGCATTTCAGTCTCAGTTTGTTCTTGCACAGCTTTTGCCATTGACTGCATTTTACTTTATGGCAAAAAATGCCAAATTTGACCGGTCGCTTGATTTTTTTGCCGCATGTTTTTTTGCTATATTGGCTATGGGTTCTATGGCTAATGGAGTACTTGCTTTTCCGCTAATGTATTTTTATGCATTGTTGCTGAAGATGAATAGACGTAAGTGTGTGCTGTTGCTTGTTGCGGCGGTAGCATTTCCTGCTATTTATTTTTTTCATTACCATGCACCTGAAGGCCATGGCCATCTGTTAGTTTCATTACGTACTCAGCCGCTTCAATTTTTGTTGTATGTGCTGATGTATCTTGGTAGCCCATTTCATTACCTGCTTGGTAAAGGTGTGGGTGGAAATGTTGCTGCATTAATAATGGGTGCTGTGCTTATTATTTTTTCGTTGTTAATGTTTATTCGGCAGTTAAAGGCTGAATCACGTTCTGAATTCATTTTGGCACTGTTGCTTTTTATTGCCTATATCAGTGCGACTGCAATTGGTACCGCTGGTGGACGTCTCATTTTTGGTATTAATCAAGCGTTAGAGTCCAGATACACGACCCCTGCTATCATGGCGTGGACTGCATTTTTCCTTTCTGTTGCAAGTAGTTTTGTGTTTGAAAAAATGTTGTCAAAGAGAATGTTTGTTGCTGGGTTCGTACTTTTGAATCTTTGTATGCTGGGTGTTCAGTTGAAAACATTGAAGCCGGTAAACCCTATGTTATACATTCGAGAACAGGCGGCACTTGCATTATCTCTGAAAGTGAATGATGTCGATTACGTGCATAGCGTGTATCCTGATGCCGATCGTGCAATGATGTTGGCTAATCGTGCTGCTCAAAATGGTGTTTCCATATTTTCTAAGCCGCCTTTTTTTGATCTGTCCTCCAAAATTGGGTATAAAATGCCTAGTGGCAGCTTTTCGATGTGTTCTGGCTCAGTTGATCATGTTTATTTACTTGCAGCGGCTCCAGATTACATCCGTATTGATGGCTGGGTTTATTCACCGATTGATAAAAAATCGCCAGAGCGTATGACCATAGTCAATGATCAAGGACTGATCGCTGGCTATGCCGTTGTCGGGATGCCACGAGACGATGTCGCTAGTAAATTTGGTAGTCCGGCCAGGAGTTCTGGTTTTGGTGGTTACATCAAAAAATCCTTCTTGACGCAATCGATGTACGGCATAGGTACTACGCCGCAGTGCCGCTTTGTCATGAAGTGACACTTCATCCAGAACATACTTATCTATTGCTTCCTGATTATCAGGTCAAGGAAGCAGGTAAAATGGAAGTGCTGATGAGCAATAAAATTATTCTTCCCGGTGGCGCTGGTCTGGTCGGTCAGAATCTGGTGGTTCACCTGAAAAGAGCGGGTTATACCAATCTGGTGGTGCTGGACAAGCACAAGACCAATCTGGAGATCCTGCGCAGCCTGCATCCGGACATTACTGTTGAATATGCCGATCTGGCAGAACCTGGTGACTGGGAACGCCATTTTGAAGGTGCAGCCGCGCTGGTGATGTTGCAGGCACAAATCGGTGCCCCCACGCTGGAGCCCTTTGTCCGCAACAACATCACCTCCACCAAGTATGTACTGGCAGCCATCAAGCGCTACAACATTCCTTACACCGTACATATCAGTTCATCGGTAGTGGAGTCGGTGGCGAATGATGATTACACCAACACCAAGAAAGAGCAGGAAGAAATGGTGCTGGCCAGTGGCATCAATTGCGTGGTGCTGCGCCCGACCCTGATGTTTGGCTGGTTTGACCGCAAGCATCTGGGCTGGTTGTCGCGCTTCATGCAGAAGGTGCCGGTGTTCCCCATTCCCGGTGATGGCCGCTATATGCGTCAGCCGCTGTATGTTGGCGATTTTGCCAGCATTATCGTCAGCTGCCTGAAGTCGGGGATCCACGGTCAGGTTTTCAATATCAGTGGCCGGGAAAAGATCGACTACGTGGATATCATTCGCGCCATCCGCCAGGCTGTCGCAGCCAAGACCATGTTGCTGCACATTCCTTATGGCCTGTTTTATGTCCTGCTCAAAATCTGGGCCCTGTTTGACCGCAATCCGCCCTTTACGGCAGATCAACTCAAGGCACTGGTGGCGCACGACGAATTCGAGGTCATTGACTGGCCAGCCATTTTCCAGGTGACACCAACGCCTTTCAGCAAGGCTGTAGACGCAACTTTCAACGACCCGCAATACAGCCGGGTAGTACTGGATTTCTGAGCATGAACAAACAACGCATTGCAGTACTGGGTGCCGGGCCCATGGGGCTGGCCGTGGCCTATCAGCTGGCACGGGACGGACATGAGCCGGTCCTGTTCGAAGCAGATGACCGGGTGGGGGGCATGACCGCCACTTTTGATTTTGATGGCCTGGATATCGAACGCTATTACCATTTTCATTGCATCTCCGACCATGCCTTCCTGCAGATGCTGGAAGAGTTGAACCTGGGCAGCAAGATGAAATGGGTGGAAACCAAAATGGGCTACTGGTACCAGAACCGTTTGCAACCGTGGGGCAATCCCCTGGCGCTGCTGCGGTTCAAGGGGCTGGGTCTGGTGGCCAAATTCCGTTACGGTCTGCATGCCTTTCTCTCTACCAAGCGTGACGACTGGAAGCCGCTGGATCATGTCGAGGCGACTGGATGGATCCGCCGCTGGGTAGGCGAAGAGGCTTATGAAGTGCTGTGGCGTCGCCTGTTTGATTACAAGTTTTACGACTACAGCTCCAACCTGTCTGCGGCCTGGATCTGGAGCCGTATCCGCCGTATCGGTCGCTCGCGCTACAGCCTGTTCCGCGAAAAACTGGGCTATCTGGAAGGTGGCTCGGCAACCTTGCTGCAAGGCATGCGCGACGATATCACCGCACATGGCGGGGAAATTCGTCTGAGCACGCCGGTCAAGCGGGTGGTGATGGCCGAAGGCAAAGTGCGAGGCGTGGAAACCGCCTCCGGGATCGAAGCCTTTGACAAGGTCATCAGCACGGTCCCGTTGCCGTTTGTCCCCAGAATCATGCCGGACTTGCCCTCAGATGTGCTGCAGAAGTTCCAGCAGATCAAGAACATTGCCGTCGTCTGTGTCATTGCCAAGCTGAAAAAGCCGGTAACGGAAAATTTCTGGCTCAACACCAATGATGATGAAATGGATATTCCCGGTCTGGTGGAATACAGCAATTTGCGCCCGTTAGACCAGCATATTGTTTATGTCCCGTTTTACATGCCGGGCGAGCATGCCAAGTATGCCGAGCCGGATGAAGTGTTCCTGGGCAAAGTGAAGCGCTATCTCAAGAAGATTAATCCGGCGCTGCAGGACGACGATTTCATCGCCATGCGGGCCAGCCGTTATCGTCATGCACAGCCGATCTGCGATCCGGGTTATCTGGAGCATTTGCCGCCGGCAGCATTGCCGGTTCATGGCCTGTGGGTGGCGGATACCTCGTATTACTACCCGGAAGACCGTGGTATTTCCGAGAGCATCGGCTACGGCCGGGCACTGGCGCAAAAGGCGGTGGGATGATCCGTCATTTCATGTCGCGCCAGTTTCTGGTGTTCCTGCTGACCGGGGGATTGGCGGCTGCGGTCAACTTTGGCTCGCGCATTGTGTACAACCAGTGGTGTGACTTTTCCACTGCCGTGATCCTGGCTTATCTCACCGGGATGGTGACCGCTTTTGTGCTGGCCAGAATGTTTGTCTTCAAGCAAAGCAGCCAGTCCATGCACCGTTCTGCGCTGTATTTCACCCTGGTCAACCTGGTTGCAGTGATACAGACCTGGCTGATCAGCATGGGCCTGGCACTCTACCTGTTGCCCATGCTCGGCGTGACGCACTTCAGCCGGGAGATCGCCCACGCCATCGGGGTGGCAGCCCCGGTGTTCACCAGTTATCTGGGACACAAACGCTGGTCCTTCCGCTGACACAGGCATGAAGCTGAATCGACCTCTACTGGCATTTGCCGCACTGACTGCCTGTTATCTGGCAGCCTTGCTGATTTCGGATGCCCGGCATGACATGTTTGCCCGATTGCCTGCGCTGGCGAGCATCATGCCGGCGCTGATGGGCATGGCCTTCCTGTCTTTTTTCCTGCGCTATCTGCGCTGGTATTACCTGCTGCGGCGTACCGGGCATGGGCAGCCATTTGGCCTGGGTTTTTGCATTTACCTGTCCGGCTTCGCTTATACCGCAACGCCCGGCAAAGTAGGGGAGCTGATCCGCATCCGCTACCTGCAGCGACTAGGCATTGCGCACGAGCAGGTGCTGTCGGCCTTCATCTACGAACGCGGCTGGGATTTGCTGGTGGTGTTGCTGCTGGCCATGCCAGGCATGCTGGCAGCACCAATATTTCCGCTACTGGCCCTGTTTGTTGGTGCAGTGTTGCTGGTGCTGGCCATCCTGATGCGGCAGCCGCGCTGGCTGGGACGCTTGCATGCAAGGTTGCGCCTGTATCGATGCCGCAGGCTGTACCGGCTTATGCGCTTGCTGCAGCGTGGCGTGCGCGGTGGATTACGCTGGTTGGGCTGGCAAGACATGCTCGTTGCCGCCGTAGCCGGTCTGGCGGCCTGGTCACTCACTGCCACTGCCTTTGTCTGGCTGGTGCAGTCTTTATCCCCCGGCATGGCCTGGTGGCCGCTATTCTCCAGTTATCCACTGGCCATGCTGGCAGGCGCTGCCTCCATGTTGCCTGGTGGCATTGGCTCCACCGAATCGGTCATCGTGGCCAGCCTGCTGTGGCAAGGTGCTTCAATGCCGACAGCTGTCCTGGCCGCCGTTGGCATCCGTTTTGCCACCATGTGGTTTGCCGTCTTGCTGGGGATGGTCGCCATCGTGCTGGCTGAATGGAAACTGCCAGACCATACCACGCATTAGGGCCCCAAGTCGTCAGCAGACCATTCAGCGCCGCGGCAACTGCGCCAGGCATGCCTTGTTCAGGCGGCTGCGTGTCGGGTCGAACAGCCAGCCCCACTTATTGAAATACTGCACGGCAGAGCGGATGTGGGCTTTCAGCAACTTCCTGTCGGTATATGATGCCTTGGCGAAATGATGGGTCACCGTTATCTGTGGCAGATACAGATTGCCAAACCGCACGGCGCAGCGACGGGACAGATCGACATCCTCCATATACATGAAGAAATTGTCATCAAAGCCGTTCAACTCCAGCAGTGCTGCCGCGCGGAACAACATGAAGCAGCCGGATAGCGACGGGGCAAAAAAGGGCTTGTCAAAGTCTGCATGACGCAGCATGTAGCGCTGGTCCAGCTTCTCTGCCAGCGCGGGCAGGAAACGTCGCGCAAACAGATTAGCCGGGCTGGGGAGCAGCTTGCACAGCTCCTGCTGCGTGCCATCCGGGTAAACGATGCGCGGCATGAACAAGCCCGCGGTATGTTCGCTCAGCCCTGTCAGATAACGGTCCAGATCAGCGCTGTGAAACTGGATGTCCGGATTGCAAACCAGAAAGTAATCCGCTTGTCCGGCAAATGCCTGTATGGCCTGATTGTGACCATGACCATAACCACCATTACGATCCGAGCGGATGTAATGCACCCTGGGCAGTGTCAGTTGCCCTGCCCATTCACAGCCACCATTATCCACCAGCACCAGACCGTGCAGGCTGTTGCAGCCAAGTAGCGCATCCATGGTGGGTTGCACATCCTGATGTTGATGCTTGTACAGCACGATGGATGCAAAGAGCTTGGGCATTTCAGTACTTTCCATTCAGTCCATCCTTCAGCCCACGCCACAACGAACGCACATAACCCATTTTGTTGTGCCCAAACAGAATCAATACCAACTGATGTACCAAATTGAAGGCAATTTCCCGTAATGCCAGCAATGTCGGAACATGCGGCATCTTCAGCAGGAAAAAGGCATTGCGGATACGGTAATAGCGGCGGAAGGCACTATGCACCGGTACACGCCACTTCAGCAGTTTCAGGGAGTTATCGCCAATCGCGTGCAACATCTGAACCTGCGGATTCACAAAGATGACGTAGCCTTTGGCATGTGCACGCAGACACCATTCGGTATCGACATAATCAATGAAAAAGCGCTCATCCATAGGGCCAATGGCGCGCAAGGCATCAGCCGCAACAAGACTTCCAGAGGAGATGATCAGCGATGCAGCGAAAGGCTGCTGCATATGCTGGGTATCAATCTTGGTGCGACGGCCATGACGGTCAATATTGACAATCTTGTAATGAAAACCGTGTTTCTTGTCGACAAAGGCGGGACCCAGTGCAGCCAGTTGGAGCTGCACTGATCGGATGTGTTCAAAGGCTGTCACTTGCTGTCGGATGAAATCCGAGTCAATGGTGCTGTCCTGGTCAAAGAATACAATGTGAGTGTATTTGTTGAATAATGCGTATTCAATACCTACGTTTTGAGCATGTGCAATCCCAGTATTGTTCGGGAGCTGAATAAATTTTATGTTCGCGCTTTTTGGGAGTCGAGATTCAAGTTCTTGATGATTTCTTGAGTCGTTGTCCACAATGAGAACGAAAGAATCTTGTTCTGTAATACCTAATGTTAAATGCAGTATATTTTCGATTTGTGGATTGAAGCTTACTATGATGCAACAAACCTTGATCCTTGTTGCATCAAAGTTTTTTTTGTGTGTACCTTCATTTGTGCTATTCATTTTTTATTTTACCCATATTGCTTGATATTCCATCCCATATTGCACTTGCAAGCAGTCTTAGGGATTTAATTTTATTTCTGGATGTTAATGAGTAAAACAAATAGTATTTTGGAATTCGGAGTGCTGTATGTATTCTCCAAGCATACCCCATTTTTTTGTGTTTCAGCAAGAATGTTGCATTTCGAAGGATATAGTAGTTCCTGGTGTCATTATGAAGATTAATTGGCTTTCCCATGATTAGTTTTGTCTCATCACCAATGTTATGATCTAAAATAATATTAGGGATCGCAAATGAAAGAAAGCCTTTATGTTTTGCTCTCAAGCCCCATTCAATATCAACCCAGTCTATGAATAGGCACTCCATCATTGGACCAATCTTAAAAAAATTATCCAGTTTTATTAATGAGCCTGATGCAATGTTGAAGTCGGATTTTATCGGGATGCTGCTATTTTGCTGGGGTGTTGTTTTTATACTGTAAAGTGGACTGTATCTTATTACGTCACCAATATGGCCAGTTTTTTGATCGCGGTGGCATGGTGCGATAGAAGCAATATTTATATTTTCTTGTTCAATTTTGGTGTGTGCACTCAGTAGTGCAGTGACCATGTTGGCAGTTAGTAAACTATCCTGATCTAATAACATTACGAAAGTGGAGTTTAAATTTTTTGCTTGATTGATTCCCAAATTCTGTGCGTAAGCAATACCATAATTTTCGCCTAATTCAATATATTTGATGTTGAATGAGGTGGTGATGGACTGCAGTGTTTCAATAGAGAATGTGCCATTATTAATGAGAATGATGTGGCTGAACTGATGATGGGCGCTGATGATTAATTTCTTTAATTTTTCAATATCTGGATTGTAAGCAACAATAATGGCTGATACAGTAATTTCTTTGTCATCTACATTCATGGTAAAGTGGATTAGTGTTAATTAGGTTGAGGTGATGGGGTGATTTTCTTGTGCATGAAATTGTTTAAAATGTATACTTTAGTTTAATTTTTATTCTTTTCCATAAGGAAGAGAGTATGGAGTATTTGCTATAAATCAGCGGATTATTCTTTTTTAGATATAGCTCTGTCTTGTATAGTAAACTTTGAGTGGCCTTTTCAAACAAGGCAGGGTGTTTGTTTTTAATTCTATTTATATTTTCTATTGAGGTAGTATCTTTCGATGTGAAAGTTACTATGCAGGCTTGTCTGATCATTGATATCAGGCCAGTATTCTGTACGTACTTTTTTTGCTGAGCATCAGATAAAATGCCTTTCGAGTTTTCATATGGGGATAGAAAGGCATTCAGGTTTCCCACTGTCAACTCGGTGTTATGTTCTACCTGTCCAATTAAATTCATTCCATGTATTCTATAAGTGCTAACTATTCTGTTGTGAAAGTATACATTTCCTTCCAGACAAGAATTCAAGAATAATTCAGTGTCGCATGAGTAGTTGGCTCTTTCTGAAAAAGCGTTGTATTTTTCGGCGATGCTTCTTTTGAAAATCACATTGCACAATGTAAAGTCTTGCGGGGTAATTGTCCCCCGGGAAGTGAAGACATCGATACCATTTAACACACCATTGGCTGAATTTTTTAAGGTGGTCATCTTCCCATTTCTTGTATTGAGAATATAACCATTGGCATATAGTAGAGATAATTGGTGCTCTTCAAGTATCTGAAGTGCATCGGAAATGTAATTGTTATCAATGAAGTAGTCATCATCCGACATGATAATAAACCATTCGCACCGGGAATGCTCAAAAATGGCCTTTCTCCAGTTGGCTACCATGCCGATATTGGTTTCATTCTTATGGTAATGGATACGATGGTCTGTTTTGTATTTTTCTATTACATTTGAGGTGTGATCAGTTGATGCATTGTCGGAGATAATGATTTCGAAATCGTCCGAGGTTTGACTTAGGATGGATTTAATAGCTTGATCTAAAAAATCGGCTCTATTGAATGTGGGTATGATTATGCTGATTTTTTTCATGGCAATCACTTGATCTTATAAGCTATTTGGCTAAATCTTTTCAGCCCATTTATAAGGATGGTGGGGTAGTCGGTATGAAATTCTTTGGCAATGATATGTGGCCATTTCCAGTTGTTGTAAAGTAACTGAATTAGTAGTTGTGTAGTAATGAGCCAGTAAATTCCACCGCCAAAATTAAGCCCGGCAAGCGAAATGGTAAAAATCAAAATGCCAGAAATAAGTGCTGGTTTTACATATGGAACTTTATTTCCTGTCAGTATGATCCCTGCAGCGAGCGAGTGATTTAGTTCCAAAATGTACATAACTCCCATTAGTATGAGTGCTGGTAATGGAAGGAAGTGTGTGCCACTATCAATAATATATAAAATTAGATTGCCTGTTGAGATGAATAATACTGTGCCGGCAATAAAGATGATGAGTGTTCTGGAGATGCTATCTTCGATAGTACTTAATAAAGCTTCTCTTTGACTACTTACCCTAAGTCGTGAGATATATTGCTGTTGGATGCCAAAATATACCAAAGCAATACTTTGTAATACAGTGAAAACCTGATTCGTCAGGCCAAATGATGCGGTGGTTTTTAAACCGAGATAGTTCGATGACAACAAAGTATTGGCCCGTAATATCAAGAAACTGCCGATGACAACAAGGCCAAGGCGCCATGAGTTTGGCCATATTGATTTAAAAATGTTGTTTGACTCTTTTTTTGTTACATTCAAGTTTTGTATCTTGTTTTTGAATTCTTTGTCGTAAGTTGATTTTGAAAGTAATAGGTTTCCTATTATTGCGCTGCTGAGGAAGCCGATGGAAATTCCAATTAATTTGAAATTAAAAGTTAACAGTGTGGATGCGGCAAGAATAAAAGTTATATTTGAAATTGCAGTGCATTTATAAAATCTTGAAAATAAGCCTCTTCCGTGTAAAATAGGTATATATCTTTTATTGTACAGGTTGATTGCTATTGCTGCACTAAATAGTAGCCAAGATGTTGTAGTATCGTTGCCTGAGTCAATGGTATCAGTGATGTGCTGGATGTAAGGTGTGCCGATTAAAATGAGCAGAGGTAATGCTATTGATGCTATGAGAGAAAAAATTTTGTTTGAAGTGCTAATTATTCCACTGAGTAGCCTAAATTCAATTTTCGAATCTTGAATATATTCCGGATGGCCCTGTTCTTGTAGAGTTTGTGCACCTGCCATTACGTAACTTATGCTTCTGGTTAGTGCTGGGGTAAAGCCCATGTCGAGCATATTGACTAAATTTGATATGGTCATGAATACATACCATATTCCAAGCTCATTACTATTCAGTTTTCTTAACAGGATGGGGAGTACAAAAAGTGCTGATCCATACTGAAGTATTTGAGATGCATAACCCCAATAAATGTCTTTTTTCATGTTGGTGGCTTTTGTAATTATTTATTCTTGATGATATTTGCAATTCCTTCTTCTAATGTGGTATTGCATTTCCATTCTGGCAATATTGTATAGTCTTGCCAAGGTTTCATTACCTCTCGTAACCGGTAGGGAAGTGCAGAAAACTCAATATTTAGTTTTTTCTCACTGACTTTGCTGTAGATGGCCACAATTTCTTGCAGGCTGTGCAGTTTGCCACTAGCGACAGCGAAGGCTCCTGTTAGACGACCTGATTCATTGATTGCAATTTCATAGGCATTGAGCACATCTTCAATATAGACGATATCAAGTAACTGCTCTCCAGGGGACATTCTCAATTCTTTGCCCGTGTGAGCGGCTTCCTGTAAAAGGCGAAACAGTTTTTTTCTCTCGTCATCCGGCCCGAATGTATCAAATAACTCTAGCGTGATTGCCTTAAAATCATAAGCTTCTTGATAGAATTTCAGTAAGTCAGAAAAAGCCTGTTTGCTGGCGGCATACAGATTGACAGGATTGTAATCACAATTTTCAAAATGTTGCCAGGATGTGCCTGTGTTGATGAATTCTTTCATATTGGAAGCATGCATTGCTTCCAATAGATGGCAAGGAAACTTGATGTTGGAATCAATCAGCTGGCTAATGTCTTCTGGCCTGTGTTGAGTTAAAAACAGTGAGGCGATATGAATGACGAGAGCAGATGATTTGCCTTGCATTCCTTTTACAAGGCTGTCGACGGTGCCATCGTAAAATATTTTCTCTATGGCGGCAGGCAAGCTCTCAAGGCGCGGGCTGGTTTCTCTTACGACTACAGAAACCGGATAGCCATGTTCCACCAGTCGAGCCAGTAGTTTTCTGCCAATATAGCCGGTCGCACCTGTCAGAATAATATGTCTCATGCTTAAAAACCTGCGCTTGCAAATTGGGAGAGAGTTGGGTGTGCCATATCCCTTTCTGAAAGGAGGGGTTGCGAAATTCCCCAGTCAAAACCAAAGCTGTCCCAGCGAATGCCACAATCAGCGGCAGGCACATGATGTACGTCAGTTTTGTACATCATCAGAGAGTGATCTTGCAAAGAAAGAAATCCATGAGCGATACCCGGTGGTATATACAGGATTCTTTTGTTGCTGCCAGATAGTGTGGCGCTTCTTGTCTTGCCGAAATATTGGCCACTGCGCAAGTCAAGCAAAACGTCCATTACCGCGCCTGTCAGGCAATAAACGATCTTGGCGTGGGCATGTGGTTCGGATTGAAAATGCATGCCACGCAATACGTTCTTGTGTGATACGGAGTAAAACTCTTCATGCAGATTGAAGTCCACTCCCAGGCTATGCATGGTGTCATCGTGAAATGTTTTCACGAATTCTCCACGATGGTCCGTAAATATCTGCGGTTCCATTAACAGGCAGCCTGGAAGTAGTTCTTCAATGATTTTCATGTGACTCTCAGAAATTCACGCCAATGATGGTTTCAAGTTTCTCAACACTGTAGTCCAGCATGTCTTGGGTCAGTGCCGGGTGCACGCCGATCCAGAAAGTGTTGTTCATCACCAGGTCAGTATTGGTCAGCTCTCCGCTTACGCGATATTGCTGGCCGTCCATATACGGTTGGCGGGTCAGGTTGCCGGCAAACAGCAGACGGGTGCCTACACGGTGCTGGTCGAGGTATTGCAGGACATCGACACGGCTGATGCCGCTTTCCGGCCGGATGGTAATCGGGAAGCCAAACCAGGACGGATCGCTGTTTTCAGTAGCCTCTGGCAGGATAAGGAATTCGCTGCAGCTTTGCAGGGCATTGCTCAGGTAACGGAAGTTGTCCTTGCGTGCCTGGATGAAGCTTTCCACCTTGTCCAGCTGGGCCAGTGCACAGGCGGCCTGCATGTCGGTGATTTTCAGGTTGTAGCCCAGGTGACTGTAGGTGTACTTGTGGTCATAGCCTGCCGGCAGGCTGCCCAGTTGCCAGCCAAAGCGCTTGCCGCAGGTATTGTCGCAGCCCGGTGCGCAATAGCAGTCGCGGCCCCAGTCGCGGAAGGATTCGATGATTTTCTTCAGTTCGGTATTGTTGGTGAATACCGCACCGCCTTCACCCATGGTGATGTGGTGTGCCGGGTAGAAACTGAGGGTGCCGATATCGCCAAAGGTGCCGACCAGTTTGCCGTCATAGGTACTGCCCAGTGCATCGCAGCAGTCTTCGATCAGCCACAGGCCGTATTTGTCGCACAGCTCGCGGATCACCTTGAGGTTGTACGGATTACCCAGCGTGTGGGCCAGCATGATGGCCTTGGTTTTGCTGGTGATGGCGGCTTCAATCAGCTCGGGCTTGATGTTGTAGGTCGGGATGTCGACATCGACAAACACCGGGACTGCGCCGAATTGCAAAATGGGATTGACTGTGGTGGGAAAGCCGGCAGCAACACCGATGACTTCGTCACCTTTACGGATGGCACGCTCGCCCAGCTTGGGGGAGGTCAATGCCGAGAAGGCAAGCAGGTTGGCCGACGAACCGGAGTTGGTGGTCAGCAGGTGGCGCACTCCCAGAAATGCAGCCAGGCGTTTTTCGAACATGTCGTTGAAACGGCCAGTGGTCAGCCAGCCATCCAGTGAGGCCTCCACCATGTTTTTCAGTTCAGCGCCATCAATCACTTTGCCGGATGGGGGAATGACGGTCTTGCCTGCTTCAAACGGGCGGGGGGCCATGGCAATGGCTGCGTATTCATCAACCAGCTGGGCAATCTGCTGGCGAAGTTGTTGGGCTTTGTCTTGTGTGCTCATTAATGCTGTCCCTTGGCGGGCTGGGCCTCAAAGGCCTTGATTTGTTGAATGGTGATGTCTTGCATATCGGCCCCGGTCAGGTGTGCCTGATGCCAGCTGCAGATGTGTTCGAGTGCGGTATGCAGCGTCCAGCGTGGTTGCCAGTCAAGTCGGGTTTGTGCCTTGCTGCAATCCAGACGCAGATAATGGGCTTCGTGCAGGTCTGCACCGGCAGGGTCGATCTGGTAACTGGCACCCTGGCCCCAGATCCGGGTGAGGGTATCCACAATCCAGGCCACCGGCTGGGCATCTTGCGGGCGTGGGCCAAAATTCCAGCCTTCGGCAAATTCGCTGCCGGAGCTGAACAGCTGCTCTGCCAGGAGCAAATAGCCTGACAGGGGCTCCAGCACGTGCTGCCATGGGCGGATGGCATGCGGGCTGCGTATCTGCACTGGCTTGGCCTGTTCGATGGAGCGCATGATATCGGGAATCAGCCGGTCTTCCGCCCAGTCTCCGCCACCGATGACATTGCCGGCACGGGCACTAGCCAGAGCCACGCCATGGCGTTGATAGTCGGCCGGGTTGAAGTAGGAATTACGATAGGCACTGGTAACCAGTTCGGCACAGCCTTTGCTGTTGCTGTAAGGGTCGTAACCTCCCATTGCCTCGTTTTCGCGATAGCCCCACAGCCATTCGCGGTTTTCGTAACACTTGTCGCTGGTGACATTGACTACGGCACGTACGCTCGGGGTTTGCCGAATGGCTTCCAGCAGATACACCACCCCCATGACGTTGGTGGAGTAGGTTTCGACCGGATTTGCATAGGAGTAGCGCACCAGCGGCTGCGCTGCCATGTGGATGACGATATCGGGCTGCGCGGCCTGCATGGCCTGCATGAGCTTGGCCGGGTCGCGGATGTCGCCGATGATCGAGGTCATGCCTGCGGCAACCCCCGCGGTTTCAAACAGGTTCGGTGTGGTGGCCGGTGCCAGCGCATAGCCGGTAAGCTCCGCGCCCAACTGTTGCAACCACAGCGACAGCCAGCTTCCCTTGAAGCCGGTGTGACCGGTCAGGAAAACCCGCTTGCCTTGCCAGAACTCACGCTTCATTCCCATACCTTCCATGGCGCCTGACCACTTTGCCACAGCTCTTCCAGATGGTTCTTGTCGCGCAGGGTATCCATCGGTTGCCAGAATCCTTCATGACGGAAGGCAGACAATTGCTGTTTGCTGGCCAGTTGTTCCAGCGGTTCGCGTTCCCAGATGGTGGCGTCGTTATCAATGAAATCGATCACCTTGGGCGACAGGACAAAAAAGCCCCCGTTGATCATGCCACCATCGCCTTTGGGCTTTTCCTTGAAGGTGGTGACTTTGTCAGCCTGAATGTCCAGTGCGCCGAAGCGGCCGGGTGGGTAGGTGGCCGTGAGGGTGGCCAGCGTACCTTGCTGCTGGTGGAATTTCACGAGCGCGCCAATATCGACATCGCCGACACCATCGCCATAGGTAAAGCAGAATGCTTCTTCATCTTGCAGGTACTTGCGGACGCGTTTCAGGCGGCCACCAGTCATGGTTTCTTCACCGGTATCCACCAAGGTGACACGCCATGGTTCGGCGTAGCGCTGGTGGACTTCCATGCTGTTGCTGGACATGTCGAAAGTGACATCGGACATGTGCAGGAAGTAGTTGGCAAAGTATTCCTTGATGACATAGCCCTTGTAACCGCAGCAGATCACGAAATCGTTGATCCCATGGTGGGAGTAGATTTTCATGATGTGCCACAGGATGGGTTTGCCACCGATTTCAACCATGGGTTTGGGGCGGACCGATGTCTCTTCGCTGATCCGGGTACCCAGCCCGCCTGCCAGAATGACTGCTTTCATGATGTGTTCCGTTCAATCAAAAAGCTGCGCGGTGTTGAAGGCGCAGGCTTGCATGTCTTTGCCCGACAGGGAAGGTGTGCTGTCCAGCATCCAGTCGATGTCTAACTCGGCATCGTTCCAGATGATGCTGCGCTCATGCTCTGGGGCGTAGTAGTTGGTGGTTTTGTACAGGAATTCCGCGTAATCAGAAGTAGTGACAAAACCGTGGGCAAAGCCTTCCGGAATCCACAACTGGCGTTTGTTTTCAGCGGACAGTACCACACCTACCCATTGACCGAATGTGGGCGAGCTGCGGCGGATATCCACTGCAATGTCATACACTTCGCCCAGCGTACAGCGCACCAGCTTGCCTTGGGCAAACGGCGGCATCTGGTAGTGAAGCCCGCGCAGCACACCCTTGCTGGAGCGGCTGTGGTTATCCTGGACAAATTCAACCTTGCGACCGATGGCTTCTTCAAAGCGCTTCTGGTTGAAACTTTCGAAGAAAAAACCACGCTCGTCACCGAATACGGCAGGTTCAATGATTTTGACGTCCGCAATGGCGGTATCGATGATTTTCATGAATGGCTTGCTTTCTTACTTCAGCAGCTGCAGCAGGTATTGTCCGTAGGCATTTTTCTTCAGCGGTTGTGCCAGCTGTTCCAGTCTGGCGGCATCAATCCACTGCTGCACGTAGGCAATTTCTTCCAGACAGGCCACTTTCAGGCCCTGGCGGTTTTCCACGGTGGCAATGAACTGGCTGGCTTCCAGCATGGATTCGTGGGTGCCGGTATCCAGCCAGGCATAGCCACGGCCCATGGTCTGCACATCCAGCTGCCCTTGCTGCAGGTAGTGGTTGTTGACATCGGTGATTTCCAGTTCGCCGCGCGGTGAGGGGCGGATGGACTTGGCGATGTCGACAACCTGATTGTCGTAGAAGTAAAGGCCGGTGACAGCATAGTTGGATTTGGGTACAGCCGGTTTTTCCTCGATGGACAAGGCCTTGCCCTGGGCATCGAATTCCACCACGCCATAGCGCTCCGGGTCCTGCACATGATAGGCAAACACGCTGGCGCCTTTTTGCTTGGCGTTGGCCGCCTTCAGCAGTTTGGGGAAATCATGGCCATGGAAGATGTTGTCACCCAGTACCAGTGCCGAAGGCGCGCCTGCCAGGAAGTCTTCGCCAATGATGAAGGCCTGTGCCAGGCCATCCGGACTGGGTTGTACCGCGTATTGCAGGCTGATGCCCCACTGGCTGCCATCGCCCAGCAACTGCTCGAAGCGCGGGGTGTCCTGCGGGGTGGAGATGATCAGGATGTCGCGAATCCCGGCCAGCATCAGGGTGCTGAGCGGGTAGTAGATCATCGGCTTGTCGTAGATGGGCAGCAATTGTTTGCTGACTGCCAGTGTGGCGGGGTACAGGCGGGTGCCGCTGCCTCCCGCCAGGATGATGCCTTTACGTTTCATCTGCTTGCGTCCTGCATCAGGAATTGAAGATCTGCTGGAACACCTGTTCCACGCCGCTCTGCCATGTTGGCATGCTCAGGCCGAACGCGTCCTGGATTTTACTGCAATTTAGCCTGGAGTTGCCGGGGCGTTTCGCCGGGGTCGGATAGGCGCTACCGGGAATGGCGTGCAGGCTTTCCGGCTTCAGTTGCAGTGCGACACCGTAACGTTCCGCCAGTGTCAGCAGGTATTGGCTGTAGCCATGCCAGCTGGTGCTGCCGCTGCTGGTCAGGTGATAAGTGCCTAGCAACTGCTTGTCCTTGCTGGTTTGCCACTGCTTGATGATGTGGGCGGTCACATCGGCAATCAGCGCAGCGGGTGTGGGCGCACCAATCTGGTCGGCCACCACATTCAGGCTGCCGCGTTCACGCGCCAGGCGCATGATGGTTTTGAGGAAGTTGCCGCCATGTGCGCCCACCACCCAGCTGGTGCGCAGGATGATGTGGTCTGCACCACTGGCGCGGATGGCCTGTTCACCCTGGCATTTGCTCAAGCCATATACCGACTGCGGGTTGGTGGCATCGCTCTCTTCATAAGGCGTGGTCTTGTCACCATCAAACACATAGTCGGTGGAGTAGTGCAGCAGCAGGGCATTTTTTGCTGCGGCCCAGTCAGCCATCGCGGCCGGTGCGACTGCGTTCACGGTATGGGCCAGTTCGGCGTCAGTCTCGGCCTTGTCCACGGCGGTGTAGGCTGCCGGGTTGACGATGATGTCTGGTTGGTATTGCTCCAGCACCGAGGCAATGTCCGCCGGGCGGGACAGGTCCAGTTGCTGGCGATCCAGGCAGATGCACTCGCCCAGCATGGCCAGTGCGCGGCGTAGCTCAAAGCCCAGCTGGCCATTGATGCCGGTAATCAGGATGCGGCTCATGCCTTGTTCCCGTAGTGTTGTTCCAGCCATTGGCGATAATTGCCGCTGGTGACGTTGCAGACCCAGTCCTGATTGTCCAGATACCACTCTACGGTCTTGCGGATGCCGCTCTCAAAGGTTTCTGCCGGTTTCCAGCCCAGCTCACGTTCCAGCTTTCGTGCGTCAATCGCATAGCGGCGGTCATGGCCGGGGCGGTCCTGCACATAGGTGATCTGCTCGGCATAGCCTGTGCCATCGGCCTTGGGGCGCAGCGTATCCAGAATGGTGCAGATGGTGTGCACGACATCCAGATTGGCTTTTTCGTTCCAGCCGCCAACATTATATGTTTCACCCAGGCGACCTTGCGCCAGCACGGTGCGGATGGCGCTGCAATGGTCTTTCACATACAACCAGTCGCGGATTTGCTGGCCATCACCGTAAATGGGCAAGGGCTTGCCGGCCAGCGCATTCAGGATGACCAGCGGAATCAGCTTTTCCGGGAAATGATAGGGGCCGTAGTTGTTGCTGCAGTTGGTGGTGAGGACCGGCAGGCCGTAAGTGTGGTGCCAGGCACGCACCAGGTGGTCCGACGCCGCCTTGCTGGCCGAGTAGGGACTGTTGGGTTCGTAACGATTGGTCTCGCTGAACGGCGCGTCAGTGGCAGACAGCGTGCCGTACACCTCGTCGGTGGACACGTGCAGGAAGCGGAAAGCTGTCTTGGCTTCGCCTTCCAGTGCACTCCAGTAGGCCCGCACGGCTTCCAGCAGGTTGAAGGTGCCTACCACATTGGTCTGGATGAATTCACCCGGGCCGTGGATGGAACGATCAACATGGCTTTCCGCCGCGAAGTTGATGACAGCGCGCACCTGATGTTGTTGCAGCAGTCGGCTGACCAGCTCGCGATCGCCGATATCGCCCTGAACAAATATGTGGCGCGGGTCGTTTTCCAGGCTGGCGAGGGTTTGCAGATTGCCAGCGTAGGTCAGCTTGTCCAGGTTGATCACACCTTCGTCATTGCCATTCAGCCAGTCCAGAACAAAGTTGGCTCCAATGAAGCCGGCACCGCCTGTCACCAATATCATTTAACAATTCCAATAAGTAAGTGGTTTTTGCTTGGCGCGGGGCCATGGTAAAGTAGCCCACCGTGGGCAAGTACATTGTGCTCGCCTGCAAGGCCGACATTATAAGACAAAATTGCCCGGCTTCTCGTTGTACAGTCTTGCGACTGCGGCGGGCAGGCCCGATTATTCCGTTTCCACGCCCATTCAGGCCTTGATGCCCCATGTTGCAGATTCTCTTGCTTGCACTGATTGCTTCTTTTACGACCGGGCTGTTGCTGATTCGGTATGCACACTTGCATGCACGCTTTTCGACCGATGGTGACGTCACCGGCGTGCAGAAATTCCATGCCACGCCTGTGCCTCGCATTGGCGGCCTGCCCATCATGCTGGGCCTGATTGCAGGCTGTGCGCTGTCTGGCTATCTCAATACATCGGTGTGGGTGCTGTTGCTGTTGCTGTCGGCTTTCCCGGCATTTGCAGCTGGGTTTATTGAAGACCTCACCAAGAAAATCGGCCCCTTGCCTCGCTTGCTTGCTACCTTTGTGGCTGCTGCACTGGGTTATTTCCTGCTAGGCGCCGGGCTGGCCCGGCTGTCCATTCCCGGGGTAGATCAGCTGCTGGCTTCCTACTGGTGGCTGTCCTTGCTGCTCACCATGGTGGCGGTGGGCGGGGTGGCTCATGCCGTCAACATCATTGATGGCTATAACGGTTTGTCCGGCATGGTGGCGGTGTTCATATTCCTGTCCATCATTTATGTCTGCTTCAAGGTGCATGACATCGTATTGATGAGTGTGTGCTTTGCCATGGTTGGTGCAGTGTTGGGTTTCCTGTTCTGGAACTTCCCGCGCGGGCTGATGTTTGCTGGTGATGGTGGGGCCTATCTGATTGGCTTCATGATTGCTGAAATGTCGGTTTTGCTGGTGGCGCGCAACCCTGCAGTTTCACCGTGGTTTCCCTTGCTGTGTGTGATCTACCCTGTTTTTGAAACAATCTTTTCCATCTACCGGCGCAAATTCCTGCAGGGCAGGGCGGTGGGCTATCCGGATGCACTGCATCTGCACCAGATGATCTACAAGCGCATGGTACTGTGGATGGTGGGCTCCAAGGATGCACGTCACCTGACCCAGCGTAACAGCATGACTTCACCTTACCTGTGGTTGCTGACCTCGTTTTCGGTGGTTCCGGCCATGTTGTTCTGGAACCATACCTGGGTGCTGATGCTGTTCTGCCTGCTGTTTGTGCTTGGCTATTTGCGTCTGTATCGCATGATCGTGCGCTTTAAAGTACCCAGCTGGCTGGTGTTGCGTCGCGACGATTCCTGAGCCCTGCCTGTCCCGGTGGGCAGCAAAGTTTTTGCAGCTCCCCCACTTGAAACCTCCTTGAGCCGTCCCTATTATTAGCACTCGTCAGGGGCGAGTGCTAATTCCCGCCCCGTGCTGCCATCCAGGCAGATCATTTTTGCTTTCAACAGCCAATTGTATTTAGGAGAGATCAATGGCAATTCGTCCGCTGCACGATCGTGTTGTTATCAAGCGCCTTGAGGCTGAAGAAAAAACCGCATCCGGCATCGTTCTGCCGGGCGCTGCAGCTGAAAAGCCCGACATGGGCGAGGTGCTGGCTGTCGGTAACGGCAAGGTTCTGGACAATGGCGAACGTCGTCCGCTGGAGCTGAAGGTTGGTGACAAGGTCATCTTCGGCAAGTATTCCGGCCAGTCCGTCAAGGTTGATGGCGAAGAAGTCCTCGTGATGCGCGAGGAAGATGTGATGGGCATCGTCGAGTAATTCCGACCCATACACCCTTCTACGATCCTTTTATAGAATTCTGGAGATTTGAGCATGGCTGCAAAAGACGTAAAGTTTGGTGATTCCGCACGCGCCAAGATGGTGGTTGGTGTCAACATTCTGGCTGACGCCGTCAAGGTTACCCTGGGCCCGAAAGGCCGCAATGTTGTGCTGGACCGCTCCTTTGGCGCACCGACCATCACCAAGGATGGTGTATCCGTTGCCAAGGAAATCGAACTGAAAGACAAGTTCGAAAACATGGGCGCTCAGATGGTGAAGGAAGTGGCTTCCAAGACTTCCGACGTGGCTGGCGACGGTACCACCACCGCTACCGTACTGGCCCAGGCCATCGTGCAGGAAGGCATGAAGTTTGTTGCCGCCGGCATGAACCCGATGGACCTGAAGCGCGGCATCGACAAGGCTGTGGTTTCCCTGGTAGGTGAAATCGCCAAGATCGCCAAGCCATGTGCCACCACCAAGGAAATCGCTCAGGTTGGTTCCATTTCCGCCAACTCCGATTCCGACATCGGTGAAATCATCGCTACCGCCATGGAAAAAGTGGGCAAGGAAGGCGTGATCACCGTTGAAGACGGCAAGAGCCTGAGCAACGAACTGGACGTGGTGGAAGGCATGCAGTTCGACCGCGGCTACCTGTCCCCGTACTTCATCAACAACCAGGAAAAACAGATTGCCGCTCTGGACAATCCGTTCGTCCTGCTGTTCGACAAGAAGGTTTCCAACATCCGCGACCTGCTGCCGGTACTGGAGCAAGTGGCCAAATCCGGTCGTCCGCTGCTGATCATCGCCGAAGACGTAGAAGGCGAAGCACTGGCTACCCTGGTGGTCAACACCATCCGCGGCATCCTGAAGGTGGTTGCTGTCAAGGCTCCGGGCTTTGGCGACCGTCGCAAGGCCATGCTGCAGGATATCGCCATCCTGACCGGCGGTACCGTGATTGCCGAAGAACTGGGCCTGACCCTGGAAAAAGCCACTCTGGACATGCTGGGCCAAGCCAAGCGTATCGAAGTGGGCAAGGAAAACACCATCATCATCGACGGTGCTGGCCAGGCTGATGCCATCCAGGCTCGCGTTGGTGAAATCCGTCGCCAGATCGAAGAAGCTTCTTCCGATTACGACCGCGAAAAACTGCAAGAGCGCGTGGCCAAGCTGGCTGGCGGTGTTGCCGTGATCAAGGTTGGCGCTGCCACCGAAGTGGAAATGAAAGAGAAGAAGGCTCGCGTTGAAGACGCGCTGCACGCTACCCGCGCCGCTGTGGAAGAAGGCGTTGTCGCTGGCGGTGGCGTTGCCCTGCTGCGCGCTCGCTCCACCCTGGACAGCCTGAAGACCGACAATGTCGATCAGGATGCCGGCGTGAAGATCGTACTGAAGGCCATCGAAGCTCCGCTGCGTCAGATCGTCAAGAACGCTGGCGACGAGCCGTCTGTTGTGGTGAACAAGGTACTGGAAGGCAAGGGTAACTTCGGTTACAACGCTGCTACCGGCGAATACGGCGACATGCTGGAAATGGGCGTGCTGGATCCGGCCAAGGTAACCCGCTCCGCCCTGCAACATGCTGCTTCTGTTGCCGGTCTGATGCTGACCACCGACTGCATGATCGCAGAACTGCCGGAAGACAAGCCGGCTGCTGGCGGCATGCCGGACATGGGCGGCATGGGCGGCATGGGCGGCATGATGTAAGCTGCTTCGGCCTCTCGCTGAACCTGAAAACCCCGCACTTGTGCGGGGTTTTTGTTTTTGGATCGCAAACAGGTAGCGCGTCTTATCTCTGGCACAATAAGCGCATTCAGAACCAGGCAAAGGTGTCCCATGCAATTAATGCAATTGTTGAACAGCATCGATCAATGGCTGGAACCGTGGCGCTACAAGGACTATGCGCCCAATGGCCTGCAAGTGGAGGGTAGGGCGGAAGTAGCGCGCATTGTCTGCGGCGTGACTGCTTCGCAGGCGCTGATTGATGTGGCCATTGCGCGCCAGGCGGATGCCATCCTGGTGCACCATGGTTACTTCTGGAAGGGCGAGGATGCCCGGCTGGTGGGCATGAAGCGGCAGCGTGTGGCCAAATTGCTGCAACATGACATCAGCCTGCTGGCTTACCACCTGCCGCTGGATGCTCATCCCGAGCTTGGCAACAATGCCAGGCTGGCTGCCGTGCTGGGACTGGATGTGGCCGGCCAGAGTGGTGAGCAGGGATTACTGTGGCATGGCAGCTGGCCCAAGGCGGGTAGTGCACGGGATTTTGCTGATCATGTCAGCATGCTGCTGGGGCGCCCTGCCCAGCTGTTGGGTGATGAAAATCAAAGAGTAAGCAAGGTTGCCTGGTGTACCGGCGGGGCGCAGGGTTTCTTTGAAGAGGCAATCGCTCTGGGGGTACACGCCTTTGTGACGGGCGAAGTGTCCGAGCAGTGTTTTCATCTGGCCAACGAATACGGTGTGGCATTCATTGCCGCCGGACATCATGCCACCGAGCGTTACGGAGTGCAGGTGTTGGGTGAGAAGATTTCTCATTTACACGGCATAAATGTGGAATTTGTCGATCTTTTCAATCCGGTTTAGACAAATCCGGCCGACATAGGTCAATTTATTTGCATAGGCGCTTCATGTCCCTACTGCTAATCAGGTAAAATCGTCTGGTTTGAAGTTTAAGCTCGGTTTCCACGTTTGAGGATGACTGTAATGAGTGAACAACAAGTCGATACGGGGCGCCGTCGGTTTCTGACGGTAGCAACCAGCGCTGTTGGGGGTGTGGCGGTTGCCGGGGTGGCAACGCCGTTTCTGATGAGTTTCTTCCCGTCTGAACGGGCAAAAGCTGCTGGTGCACCGGTTGAGGTGGATATCAGCAAGCTGGAGCCGGGCCAGAAGATCAACGTTGAATGGCGCGGCAAGCCGGTATGGCTGTTGTCCCGTACCAAGCAGCAGATTGCCGATCTGCCGAAGAACGACCCCAAGCTGGTGGACCCCAAGTCCGAAGTAGAGCAACAACCCAAGTACTGCCAGAACGAAGGCCGTTCCATCAAGCCGGAACTGCTGGTTGCCGTGGGCATCTGTACCCATCTGGGCTGTTCGCCGACTTTCCGTCCTGATCTGGCACCTGCCGATCTGGGTCCGGAATGGCTGGGTGGTTTCTACTGCCCGTGCCACGGTTCCAAGTTCGACCTGGCTGCCCGCGTGTTCAAGGGTGTGCCGGCGCCGAAGAACCTGGAAATTCCGCCGCATAAGTATCTGTCCGATACCCGCCTGCTGATTGGCGACGACAAATAAGCTGAGGGGGAAAAATGAGCAAAGGACAAAAGCTGCTGAACTGGATTGACGACCGCTTCCCGCTGTCGTCGATGCTGAAAGAGCACGTTACCGAGTATTACGCACCGAAGAACTTCAACTTCTGGTACTTCTTCGGCTCGCTGGCCATGCTGGTTCTGGTTATCCAGATCGTGACCGGCATCTTCCTCACCATGAACTACAAGCCGGATGGCAACCTGAACGCAGCCGGCATCCCGGTGGCGTTTGCCTCGGTGGAATACATCATGCGTGATGTGGCAGGTGGCTGGATCATCCGCTACATGCACTCCACCGGTGCTTCCATGTTCTTCGTGGTGGTTTACCTGCACATGTTCCGTGGCCTGATCTACGGCTCGTACAAGCAGCCGCGCGAACTGGTATGGGTGTTTGGTTGCCTGATCTTCCTGTGCCTGATGGCTGAAGCCTTCATGGGTTATCTGCTGCCCTGGGGCCAGATGTCCTTCTGGGGTGCGCAGGTGATCGTAAACCTGTTCGGTTCCATCCCGGTAATCGGCCCGGACCTGTCGGTGTGGATCCGTGGTGACTTCGTGGTGTCCGATGCCACGCTGAACCGCTTCTTCGCCCTGCACGTGATTGCCGTGCCGCTGGTGCTGCTGGCCCTGGTGGTGGCTCACCTGATCGCGCTGCACGAAGTGGGTTCCAACAACCCGGATGGCGTGGAAATCAAGAAACTGAAGGACGAAAAGGGCATCCCGCTGGATGGCATTCCTTTCCATCCTTACTACACCGTGAAGGATATCTTCGGTGTGGCCGTGTTCCTGATCGTGTTCTCCATCATCGTGTTCTTCCTGCCGGAAATGGGTGGCTACTTCCTGGAACACCCGAACTTCGACCAGGCTGACCCGCTGAAGACCCCGCCGCACATTGCGCCGGTATGGTACTTCACCCCGTTCTACGCCATTCTGCGTGCCATTCCGTCCTTCCTGGGTACCCAGGTTTGGGGTGTGATCGGCATGGGTGCTGCCGTAGTGGTGATTGCCTTCCTGCCGTGGCTGGATCGTTCCCCGATCAAGTCCATCCGTTATCGCGGTCCCAAGTTCAAGTTCATGCTGGTGCTGTTCATCATCGCCTTCATCGGCCTGGGCATCCTGGGTGCCATGCCGCCGACAGCTGGTCGAACCCTGATCTCGCAGATCCTGTCGTTCGTCTACTTCGCCTTCTTCCTGGGCATGCCGTTCTACACCAAGAACGACGTTGGCACCGTACCGGTACCGACCCGTGTGACGGACACCAATGGCAAGCGTCAGCTGCAGTTCCTGGTGCTGGTGGCAGTGACCGTGATTGCGGCCTACCTGTTCGCCACCAACGTGTAAGCAAGGGGAAAGGACATATGAAAAGCAAAATCCGCCACCTGATCGCTGCCATGGCGCTGGTGTTGCCGGTAAGCGGCACGGTTCTGGCCAATGAAGGGCCGAAGCTGGAAAAGGCTCCGATCGACATTCAGGACACCGAAAGCCTGCAACGTGGTGCCCAGCTGTTCAGCAACTACTGCCTGTCCTGCCACTCGGCCAGCGCCATGCGCTACAACCGTCTGGAAGACATTGGCCTGACTGAAGAGCAGATCAAGGCCAACCTGTTGCCGGAAGGTGCCAAGATCGGCGACCAGATGAATGTTTCCATGGACAAGAAGGACGCCAAACTGTGGCTGGGTGCGGCTCCGCCGGACCTGTCGCTGATTGCCCGTTCCCGTGGTGCAGACTATCTGTACGCCTACCTGCGTGGCTTCTACCGTGATCCGTCCCGTCCGACCGGCTGGAACAACCTGGTGTTCGACAAGGTTGGCATGCCGCACGTGCTGTGGGAAATGCAAGGTGAGCAAGTACTGAAGACCGAGAAAAATGCTGAAGGCCATGAAGAGCACAAGCTCGAACTGGTCAAGGCCGGTACCCTCACCAAGCTGGAAAACGGCAAGGCCAATACCGCCGAGTTTGACAAGCGTATGGCGGACCTGACCAATTACCTTGTGTACATTGGTGAGCCGGCTCAGGTGAAGCGCCATCAGATCGGCTACATTGTGCTGCTGTTCCTGGGTGTGCTGCTGCTGCCGCTGACCTACTTCCTGAAGAAGGAATACTGGAAAGACGTGCACTAAGTACTGGTGCCGTTCAAAGAAAAAGGCGGATATTTCCGCCTTTTTTCTTTTGTAATCATGGTGTTGTGATCTAGTTGTGGAAATTGCCATCCCGAAAATGGTAAAATCCCTTCTTTGATCGAAATCGACAGCTCCTGTCAAGGATATCCGCAAGCCATGATGACTCTTTATTCTGGAATTACCTGCCCCTTCAGCCAACGTTGCCGTATCGTGTTGTATGAAAAGGGCATGGATTTCGAGATCATCGATGTAGACATTCACAACAAGCCGGAAGATCTGGCTGTGATGAATCCCTACAACGAAGTGCCGGTACTGGTGGAGCGTGACCTGATCCTGCACGAATCCAACATCATCAATGAATACATTGACGAGCGTTTCCCGCACCCGCAACTGATGCCGGCCGACCCGGTGATGCGTGCGCGTGCCCGCCTGTTCCTGCACCGTTTCGAAAACGAGCTGTTCTGCCACGTGAAAGTGCTGGAAGCCGGCGCTACCGGCAAGGAAGCCACCAAGGCGCGTGAAGCCATCCGTGATGGCCTGACCACCATTGCACCGGTATTTGCCAAGCAAAAGTTCATGCTGGGTGAAGAGTTCTCCATGATCGATGTGGCCATCGCTCCGCTGATGTGGCGCCTGGAGCATTACAACATCGACTTGGGCAAGCATGCTGCTCCCATCCTGAAATACGCCGAACGCATTTTCCAGCGTCAGTCTTTCATTGATTCGCTGACCCCGTCCGAAAAGGCCATGCGCAAGTAAGGATGACCATGAGCGCCAGTACCAAGCCATATATGCTCCGCGCACTGTATGAATGGTGTACGGATAATGGTCACACCCCCTTTGTGGTGGTGTGGGTGGATGAGCATACCGATGTCCCGCGCGAATACGTGAAGAACAACGAAATCGTGCTCAATATTGCCGCCAGTGCAACCCATCATCTGCGCATCGACAACGAGTGGTTGTCGTTCTCCGCCCGCTTTGCCGGTGTATCGCGTGATATCTGGGTGCCGGTTGGCAATGTGATGTCGATTTTCGCGCGGGAAACCGGCGAAGGAATGGGCTTCGAGGTTGAACTGGGTCAGACACCTGGCAAACCTGCCTTGCAGCCGGTCAGTGCTGCCACCGAACCGGTGGCTGATGCCGAAGCAGACAGCCCTGCACCCGAAACCCCGCCGCGTGCGGGTGGTCGTCCCAGCCTGCGTATCGTGAAGTAAGGCGTGTGATGTCAAACAAGGCCGGGATATAGTCCCGGCCTTTTTCATTCACTGCCTGCGTTTTGCGTCGGGGTGTGCGGACTGTTTTCCGCCGGGCTGGAGTCCTCCGCGACTGCCGGAGTGGGGGCGTGGAGTAAAACCTGGTTCTTGCCCTTGGCCTTGGCCTGATACAACGCCATGTCCGCCAGCTGGTACAGGTGGGCAAAATTATTGCCATCCTGCGGAAAGCAGGCAATGCCGCAAGAGAAGCTGGTTTGAAAGCGCTGCTCCTCGGCCTGGAACTGTAACTCGGAGAAGCGTTGTCGCAGTAGCTCCATGCGCATCCAGCCATTGCGCTGGTCTGCCGAAGGCAGCACCACGATGAACTCCTCGCCACCCAGGCGACAGACAATATCCGCCTGCCGGCAATGGGCGCGCAGCAAGTCGGCCAGTGCGCACAGCACGGTATCGCCAATGATGTGACCAAAGCGGTCATTGATGCTTTTGAAGTTGTCCAGATCAATCAGCGCAAAAGTCAGCGAGCGCTGTTCCCTGCCAGCCCGGCTGATTTCCCGGCCCAGGGTTTCTTCCAGATAACGACGGTTGTACAGGCCGGTGAGCGGATCGTGCAGGGCCTGTTCGCGCAGTGTGTCCTGCAAGGTTTCGATTTCGTCGATACGGGTTTTCAGTTGCAGATAGGCCTGATGCAAGGCCTCCTCCGCCAGACGCTGCCGCGAAATATCGCGCAGCACCAGCATGCGCCCACCCAGGGTCACACCGCTTTCACGGATGGGAAAGGCGCGCACTTCCAGAATGGAACGCGAGCCTGGCCCGTTCAGTTCCACCTGATGCGAGCCATCCTGATCTGCCACTGCAACCAGGGCGGCAATCTGCAATTGCTGTCCGCACAGCACACCTGCCGGTTTGCCAAACAGGTTGGCAGCTGCCGGATTGATATCCAGAATGGTTTTTTCATTGTCTATCACCACAATGCCGTCACCCATGGCATTGAAGGCGTTGCCGCGCGCGATGGGCACCACGTACAACATGCGCAGGTAAAGCAGGTCGAAGGCAAAAATGGCACCGGTGGCGGCAAAGCACAGCGGTGTAGGGTCCAGTCCTTGCCAGCTGATATTGCCTGTGAGGTACAGCAGATTGCCTATCCACGGGACAATGGCGCCCAGCATCAGGATGAGCGATTGGCCGCGGTAATGAGGCGAGTAAAAGTGCAGGGTACGCAGCAAGAGCAGTGAGCCAAGCAGCATCATCAGATAGGAATACCCGGCAACCAGTAACCAGAACAAAGGCCCGTGGTTGAAAATCAGCAGATTGTGTCCGGAGGGAGAAGGCTGAAAGCTGCGCCAGATCAAGCCATGCTTTTCATTGGTAAGCGCAAGCGCCAGGCTGAACAGGGGAATCAGCAATAACTGCACGATGGTGCGTGGACGTAGTGCGCGTTCCAGCTGGTTGTAATCGGCGGCCAGCAGGAAAAACAGTACCGGCACACTCAGGGTGCCCAGGTATTCCACCTTGGACCAGAATATCTTGTCGCGCAGCAAGGTGGAGGACAACTCCAGTGTGGCTGCACCAGCCCAGACCGTGACAGCCAGCATCAGCCAGGCCAGATAGCGGGCTCCGCTTACCTTACGCCTTTCCCAAGCCAGGATGCCGATGGTGGCAGCACTGAGGGCGGCTAACCCGGAAATGGCTGAAATGGAGGTAAAAACAAGAGACATGAGACCCGCTATGCAAAGTGACTATATTTACCGCAACGTTTTAGTTTAACCCCTGTTGTGCAAGTTTCATTCACATTTTTGTGTCTCTAGGTATAATTACGGCATTCCCGAGGAGCGCTGCGAGGTCAATCCCCAGGCTCGGGCTTCTTGCAAACGGCGCTCACCTGACTAATCTCCGTGCCGATGCCGGAATAGCGGGTGAGCCGCGTTCCGGCCGGCGTGTGAAAGGACTTTGCACGATGGCTGAATTCTCCGATTTTCACGTAGCTGACATCAATCTTGCAGCCTGGGGCCGCAAGGAACTGGCAATCGCCGAAACCGAAATGCCCGGCCTGATGGCGCTGCGTGAAGAATACGCGCACCAGAAGCCGCTGCGCGGTGCCCGCATTGCCGGCTCGCTGCACATGACCATCCAGACTGGCGTGCTGATCGAAACCCTGGTGGAACTGGGTGCCGATGTACGCTGGGCTTCCTGCAATATCTTCTCCACGCAAGACCACGCCGCTGCCGCCATTGCCGCAGCCAATATCCCGGTATTTGCCTTCAAGGGTGAAAGCCTGGATGAATACTGGGAGTTCTCCCACAAGATCTTCGAATGGCCGGAAGGTCAGGAAGCCAACATGATTCTGGATGACGGTGGCGATGCCACCTTGCTGCTGATGCTGGGCAGCAAGGCCGAGCAAGACCGCAGCGTCATCAGCCATCCGTCCAACGAAGAAGAAACCGCGCTGTTTGCTGCCATTGCCCGTTACCTGGAAGTAGACCCGCACTGGTATTCCAAGCGTCTGCCGCATATCAAGGGCGTGACCGAAGAAACCACCACCGGCGTGCATCGTCTGTACCAGATGCAAAAAGAAGGCCGTCTGCCGTTCCCGGCCTTCAACGTCAACGACTCGGTGACCAAGTCCAAGTTCGACAACCTGTACGGCTGCCGCGAATCGCTGGTGGATGGCATCAAGCGCGCCACCGACGTGATGATTGCCGGTAAGGTCGCCGTGGTATTGGGCTACGGTGACGTGGGCAAGGGCTGCGCCCAAAGCCTGCGTGGCCTGGGTGCCACCGTGTGGGTGACCGAAGTGGACCCGATCTGCGCGCTGCAAGCCGCGATGGAAGGCTACCGCGTGGTGCGCATGGATGATGTGGCCGATCAGGGCGACATCTTCGTTACCACCACCGGCAATGTATCGGTGATTACCCACGAGCACATGGTCAAAATGCGCAATAACGCCATCGTGTGCAATATCGGCCACTTCGACAGCGAAATCGAAGTCGCCAGCCTGCGCCAGTACCAGTGGGACAACATCAAGCCGCAGGTTGACCACATCATCTTCCCGGATGGCAAGCGCATCATCCTGCTGGCCGAAGGCCGTCTGGTGAACCTGGGCTGCGCTACCGGCCACCCCAGCTTCGTGATGTCCAACTCCTTCACCAACCAGGTGCTGGCGCAGATGGAAATCTTCCAGCACGGTGAAAAGTACGGCAAGGAAGTGTATGTGCTGCCCAAGCATCTGGACGAGAAGGTGGCCCGCCTGCACCTGAAGCGTATCGGTGCCAACCTGACCGAGCTGTCCGACGAGCAGGCCGCCTACATCAGCGTACCGAAGCAGGGCCCTTATAAGCCGGCGCACTATCGTTATTGATAGCGGGCTGTAAGGCAAACGGACAGGGCAGGGTATGATGCACCTGTCCGTTTTTCTATCTGCGGGCCACTACCGCTTCGACACGCTGCAGTATAAAAACTAAAGCCTGCCGCCCCGAGCAGGGACAGAGACGATCATGAACGAACAGAAAAAAACCTTCAGCTTCGAGTTTTTCCCGCCCAAGACCCCCGAGGGTGTGGCCAAGCTGCGTACTACCCGCCAGCAACTGGCCCAGTTCAAGCCGCAGTTTTTCTCGGTGACCTTCGGTGCCGGTGGCACCACCCGCGATGGCACCCTGTCCACCGTGCTGGAGATCCGCAGCGAAGGGCATGCCGCCGCACCGCACCTGTCGTGTATCGGCTCGACACGGGAAAACATCAGCGCCATCCTCAATGAATACCGTAATCACGGCATCCGTCACATTGTGGCACTGCGTGGTGACATGCCGTCCGGCATGGTGGCGGCCGGTGAGTTCCGCTATGCCAACGAACTGGTCGAGTTCATCCGCAGCGAACATGGCGAACATTTCCATATCGAAGTGGCGGCTTATCCGGAATTCCATCCGCAGGCCAAGTCGGCCGAGGATGACCTGAACAATTTCGTGCGCAAGGTAAAAGCCGGTGCCAATTCGGCCATGACCCAGTATTTCTTCAATGCGGATGCCTACTTCCGCTTTGTTGACGAAGCGCAGGCACGCGGTGTGGACATTCCCATCGTGCCGGGCATCATGCCGATTGCCAACTTCGGTCAGCTGTGCCGCTTCTCCGATATGTGCGGGGCCGAAGTGCCGCGCTGGCTGCGTCAGCGCATGCAATCCTATTACGATGATGCGGCCTCCATTCGTGCCCTGGGTCTGGATGTGGTGACCGAGCTGTGCGACCGCCTGCTGGCCAATGGTGCGCCGGGCCTGCACTTCTACACCCTGAACCAGGCTGGCCTGGTGTCCACGGTATGGCAGCGTCTGGGCCTGTAATGGCCGCTTAGTCGCACCATCGGAAAAAGCCCGGTTTATCACCGGGCTTTTTTTGTCCACTGCTGCTCAGGCCAGAATGTGCGGTGGCGACTGGGCTTGTACCACCTGATTGCGTCCCAGGTTCTTGGCGCGATACAGCGCCAGGTCGGCATCCCGCATCAGTTGCTGGCTGGCGTAGTGATTGTCCTGCAAGGTGGCAACGCCAATGCTGATGGTGACCCGGTCGCCAACCGAGCTGTTGCGATGGGCAATGGCCAGTTGCCAGATGGCCTGACGCAGGACCTCGGCCAGTGCCAGGCTGTCGGCAGCGTGATAGCCGGGTAACAGGACTCCGAATTCCTCACCACCCACCCGTGCGACCAGCGCTGCCGTGCCAGCCAGCTGCGACTGTATGCACTGCGCAACCTGACGCAGGCACTGATCGCCCGCCAGATGCCCGTAGCTGTCGTTGAATTGCTTGAAGTAATCGATGTCGATCTGCATCACGCTCAGGTTCTGGTGTTGACTGCGTGCCTGGGTGAAACACTCCAGCAACTGCTCATCAAAATAGCGCCGGTTGGCAATACCGGTGAGGCCGTCACTGAAGGCCATGCGTGCCAGGTCGGCATTGGCATTGCGTAATTGTTGCTGGGTGCTGCTCAGGGTTTGCAATTGCTGGCGGCGGATGATGGTATTGGCCAGGGTTTCGCCCAGCAGACGGGCTTGCTGCTGCTCCTTGCCCTGCCACTGGCGTTGGCGGCTTACCATATCGCAGCCGAACAAACCGATCGGCCGGCCCATATGATCGATGCGCAGCATGAACAGGCTTTGCACCTGATGGCTTTCCAGCTCATGGCGTTCCAGCGTGGCGCTGGCTGGCAGGGCGGACAAGGCATCCAGTGACAGCACGCCGAACTGCTGCAATTGCTGCCAGGCGAAGCTGCGCTGTTGCAGGTTTTCTCCCAGCAAGGTGTGGGTAGTGGGGGAAATGCCGGAGGCGCACCATTCATGCACGGTATCGACCAGCCAGGCGTCGGAGAAGCTCACCAGATAACAGCGCTCCACCTGCATGAACTGGCCGATTTCTCCCAGAGCCATGTCGGTGGCCTGATCAATGTCGTGTAGCGGGATATTGATGAAGCGGGTGGAGATACCGGCAATCAGCTGCTGAAAGCACAGTAGCTGGTCCAGCTCCCGGGTGCGTTCGGCCACCAGCCGTGCCAGTTCGTCGCGATGGCTGGCCAGCTCGTTTTCAATTCCGCTGCGTTCGGCCAGATGGCGGTTGATATTGTCGCTCATGCTGCGAAAGGCACGTGCCAGTTCGCTCAGCTCATTATCCACCACCTGGTCGGGCGAGCCGGGCAGCAAGGGGGGCAGTGCCTGGCCCGGTTGATAATTGCGTACTGTTTGCGCCATGTCCTGCAGCGGCTTCACCAACTGGCGGTTGAACAGCCACCACAACAACAGGGCAAGGCCGAAGAAGCCCAGCAGAAACTGCAAGGTGGCACTGAGCACTTCATGCCACATGGCCTGGTAGACCGGTTGGCGCGAAACCAGCAGTTGCAAGGTGCCGATGCTGTCCTTGCCATGCGGGGAGGCCAGCGGCAGGTGATATTCCTCACGGTTGTACTGGTCTTGCAGGGCCGGATTATCGTAGCGCAGGGACTGACCCAGTTCGGTACGCACTTCCACGCTTTGCACACCCGGAATCTGCCCAATCAGCCGCAGTTGCAACTGGATGGCCGGAATGTCCACATCCCAGGCGCTTTGTCCCAGCAGTGGCAGGTAAAGACGGGAAACCGTGTCGGGAATGGCATTCATCTCCCGCTGCCCGTCGCGCCATACCACCACGGCCTTGAGCGTGATGACGGCCACGCCAAACAGCAGGGTATACAGCAGTAACTGCCATATCAGCTGACGGGTGAGTCGGCGGGTGGGCATGAACAAACTCCTAATTCAGCAGTGTGCTGAAGCCAAAGGCATAGCGTTGCAATGCCGGATTGGCGAATTTGCTGAATTGCCTGAAACGGATGCCCTTGTAGTCATTATCGGCGAATAACTGTAAAAAGCGTTGCGCTTGTTGACGGGAGACCGTGCTGAAAATGGTGGGGTGCAGCTGTAGTCCCTCGCTGGCAAAGTCATGACCGTGATGGTAATCGTACAGCAGCACCAGGCTCCATGCACCGGTCATGAAATGGCCGGCGGCCAGGGCGGCAAGCTTGTCGTCACGTCTTTCCTGCATGGCGCGCGGCGAATTGTTGATGGCACTGAGCAATACCGTCTTTCCGGCCTGCTTGCCACTTTGGCGGATGGCTTCTTCCATGCCGAACGCCATTTCATCATTGGCCGCCCATACCAGATTGATCTGCGGATAGCGCTGCAACAGCCATATGCCTTGCTGCATGGCACGTTTGCTTTCCCACTCGCCATAAACCAGCTGGGTCAAGGTGGCATTGGGTGTTGTGGCCAGAATCTGGCGTGCGCCTTCTATCCGCAAGGTAGACGCTGGCGTGGAGCGATCTCCCGCCATCATCAGCACATGTAGTGGCGTTCCGGGCGGAAAGCGACGGGAGGCTTCGTCCAGCAAGGCTTTCATGGTCTGGCTGCCCGCCATGGCGTTATCCGGTGTCAGTGAACCCAGCCAGTATTTGAGCCGTTGTCGTGGCAGGCCGCTGGTTTGCAGTTGGGCGGGAGTCAAGGGGTTGAAGCTGAGGAAACAGGGGATGCCGGCCTGGTCGGCCAGCGACAGCATGGCTGGTCCGGCCAGCTTTTCATTGACCAGCAGCAGGTAGTCCGGCTTGCGACGACGCTGGGTGACGGCCTGCACCAGCTTTACCATCTGCACGGGGTCGCGCTCGGCGGACAGCACTTCCAGCTGGATGTCGAGCTGATCGGCAGCAGCCTGCATCGCACGGACCGCGCTCAGCCAGAAGGCTTCATTCTGGTGCCCCGGCGAAATGAATGTGACCGTAAATGCCGCTGCCTGGTTGTGCAACATTATTGCAACAACCAGGACAAGAAGCCGGATCGCGTGGATCACCTGCATGCCGGGGCCTTTATTCAATCCTCCTGCGTTCATTATCGGACTTGGCAAGGACTTCTGCAGCGCAAGTGGCTCAAATACTTCTGAGCTGGCTGAGCGGCAATGAAGTCGTACGCTTGATCTCTTTCAGGACGAAGCTGGATTTCACATCCTCAACGCCTTGCTGCTGCAGCAGCTCATCCATGACAAAGCGCGAGAAATGTTCCAGATCTTCAAAATAAACTTGCAAGAGATAGTCCATTTCGCCGGTCATTGCAAAGCAATTGATAACTTCCGGCCAGCGTTGCACGGCATCAATAAAACTTTGCACATGGGTATTGCCGCGCTTCTCCAGCACGACACGGACATAGGCCTGCAAGCCGAGGCCGATTTTGGCCGGGTCCAGCAGCGCGACGTACTGTCGAATCACGCCGGATTCTTCCAGCTGTTTCAAGCGTCTCAGGCAAGGGGATGGCGAGAGCGCTACTCTTTCCGCAAGTTCCACATTGGTCAACCTGCCATTGAGCTGAAGCTCGGACAGGATGCGCAAGTCTGTCTTATCTAGCGTAAGACTTGGCATATAAACTCCTCTGATTTGAAATTTTTGAAATTATATTTCTAGTTATTATGTATCTGGGGGATGTTAGCAAGAAAATTGCCCGGCCTTTTCCCTAGAATAAAAAGCCTAGCCCGGACATTTTACACGGTGGCAACAGATCACTGGATAATGTCGGCAACGATGGAGGAGAAGCCCGGTGAGACACACAAAATCGTGCCGCCGGGGCAAAGACAGCGCCACCCCTGATCGCAGCGCACTGCGTATCCGGTGTGCGCCTGCACGTACGGCAACACGCAGCCATCAACCCGCATCCCGTGCGCGGTAGCTGCCGGGTCTGCCTGCGCCATTCCTCTCCCTTGCTTTTGCCGATTGCCACCGCGTTGGTTCGCTGGCCTTGCTTGCCACCACCACACCTGGTCTGACCGTCCGGTTTCTTGCCATGTGCAGCAACCGGGCATGTGCAAAGGAAAGAGGAGAGAAAATGAAAATGGAAACACCGCTGCATAACCCGCTGGCCACCGACGGCTTTGAGTTTGTCGAATACACGGCCCCCACTGCCGAAGGCATTGCCGATTTGCGCCAGCTGTTCCTGTCGCTGGGCTTTGTCGAAGTGGCACGGCATCGCAGCAAGAATGTCAGCCTGTACCGTCAGGGTGACATCAACTTCATCCTCAACGGTGAACCTACCCAGCCGGCCAACGAATTCGGCAAGGTACATGGCCCGTCCGCCTGTGCCATGGCCTGGCGGGTGAAGGATGCGGCCAAGGCGTATGAATATGCGCTGGCGCACGGTGCCAAGCCCTATGTGCGCCCCATCGGCATGATGGAACTGAACATCCCGGCAGTGGAGGGTATTGGCGGCTCGGCACTGTACTTTGTCGACCGTTACGGCCCGGCGCACAATATCTACGATGTGGATTTCCTGCCGCTGGACGGGGTGGAGCAGCACCCGGCTGGTGTCGGCCTGTATGAGATCGACCACCTGACCCACAATGTTTTCCGCGGCAATATGGCCAAGTGGGCCGGTTTCTACGAAAACATCGGCAATTTCCGCGAAATCCGCTATTTCGACATCGAAGGCAAACTCACCGGCCTGGTGTCCAAGGCCATGACCAGCCCTTGCGGCAAGATCCGCATTCCCATCAATGAGTCCTCCGACGACAAGAGCCAGATCGAGGAATTCCTGCGTGAATACCACGGCGAAGGCATCCAGCACATTGCACTGACCACCCGCGACATCTACCAGACGGTGGAAACGCTGAAGGCCGCCGGCACGCGCTTCCTGGATACGCCGGACACCTATTACGACAAGGTGGACAGCCGTGTGGCCGGCCATGGCGAAGACCTGGCCCGCCTGCGCAAGAACAGCATCCTGATCGACGGTGCCCCGGTGGAAGGCGCGGGCATCCTGTTGCAGATCTTCACCGAAACCGTCATCGGGCCGATTTTCTTCGAAATCATCCAGCGCAAGGGCAACGAGGGCTTTGGCGAGGGCAACTTCCGCGCCTTGTTTGAATCCATCGAAGAGGACCAGATCCGCCGCGGCGTGCTGAAGGCGGATTAAGGCAAAGCAGGACAAACGGGCAGATGGTGGCACCGTCTGCCTCTGTGCACAGCTCTCCCTGCATGGCGGCCAGCCATGCAGGCAAGGAATGCCCCATGCGTAAATGGATAGGATTCCCGCACCGGGAAGGGACAATTTCCCGTCAGGCCCACGCCGATTTGCCGGCGGAGGGCATTTATGAACGTGAAGTCGGGCGCAGCGGTTTTTTTGGCCCTGCCACCCATCTGCATCACAAGCACCCGCCCACTGGCTGGTCGGCATGGGAAGGGCCGCTCAAGCCGCGTGCCTTCGACCTGAACGAACTGCCCAAGGACGTGGCAGCTCCCTGGTCAGCCCCGCTGGTGTTGCATAACAGCCAGTGCCAGCTGCGCATCTGGACCTGCTCCCAGGCCATGACCCAGCTGTACCGCAATGGTGATGGCGATGACATGCTGTTCATCCATGCCGGCAGCGGCGAGCTGTTTTGCGACTACGGCCACCTGAGCTACCGCGATGGCGATTACATCCTGATTCCGCGTTCCACCAACTGGCGCATCGAACCGGCCGAAACCACCACCATGCTGCTGATTGAAGCCTGCAACGGGGCATACCAGCTGCCGGACAAGGGCATTGTCGGCCCGCATGCGATTTTCGACGAAGCCATGCTGGATGTCCCGGCCATCGACGATGCCTTCAGGGCGCAGCAGACCGAAGACGAATGGCAGGTGGTGATCAAGCGCCACAATGTGCTGTCTACCGTCACCTACCCGTTCAATCCGCTGGATGCCATCGGCTGGCATGGCAATATCGCGGTAGCGCGCATCAACTGGCGCGATATCCGGCCGCTGATGAGCCATCGTTATCATCTGCCGCCCTCGGCACACAGCACCTTTGTGGCCGACGGCTTTGTCATCTGCACCTTTGTACCGCGTCCGATCGAATCCGACCCCGGTGCGCTCAAGGTGCCGTTCTATCACAACAACGACGACTACGACGAAGTCATCTTCTACCACGCAGGCGACTTTTTCAGCCGCGACAATATCAAGCCCGGCATGCTCACCTTCCACCCCGCCGGCTTCACCCATGGTCCGCACCCCAAAGCCTTTGCCAAGGCGATGAGCGAGCCGAAAAAGTTCACCGACGAAGTGGCGGTGATGATCGATACCCGCAACGCGCTGGAGCAGGGTCCCGGCCTGCCTGCCGTGGAGTGGACGGGCTATGTGGACAGCTGGAAGCCCAAGACCTGAACCAGACACCGGGCGATTGGCGTGATGAGCCATACCGCCCGTCAAGGAAAGCACACCGATGAAACTTGCCACCTACCGTAATCACACCCGCGATGGCCAGCTGATGGTCGTCAGCCGCGATCTCACCCGCGCCATCGCCGTACCGCATATCGCCGCCAGCCTGCAGGCTGCGCTGGATGACTGGAGCCGTTGCGAGCCTGCCTTGCAGGAGATTTATGCCGCCCTGAACCAGGGGACGGTCAACGGTGCCGTCAGCTTTGACCAGTCCGCCTGCCACAGCCCGCTGCCACGTGCCTATCAGTGGGCAGATGGCAGTGCTTACCTGAACCATGTGGAACTGGTACGCAAGGCGCGTGGCGCCGAAGTACCCGCCAGTTTCTACCAGGACCCGCTGATGTATCAGGGCGGATCGGACACCTTCCTGCCGCCACATGCCGACATTCCGCTGGCCGATGTCAGCTGGGGGCTGGATTTTGAAGGCGAAGTGGCGGTGATTACCGACGATGTGCCGCTGGGCAGCCAGGCTGGTGATTGTGCCGCACATATCCGTCTGCTGATGCTGGTGAACGATGTCACCCTGCGCAACCTGATTCCGGCCGAGCTGGCCAAGGGTTTCGGCTTCTTCCAGAGCAAGCCGGCCACGGCCTTCTCGCCGGTGGCGGTAACGCCGGACGAGCTGGGTCAGGCCTGGCAGGACAGCAAGGTACATCTGCCGCTGCGGGTGGAATACAACGGCAAGCTGTATGGCCAGCCACAGTGCGGCGTGGAAATGCAGTTCAACTTTGCCCAGCTGGTGGCGCATGTGGCCAAGACCCGTGCGTTGGCGGCAGGCTCCATTGTCGGTTCCGGCACCATTTCCAATCATGACCGTGCCACCGGCTCCTGCTGCCTGGCCGAGCAGCGCATGATCGAGATCATCGAGCAAGGCGCACCCGTCACGCCTTTCATGCAGCCGGGTGACCGCATCCGTATCGAGATGCTGGATGCAGCCGGTCAATCCATCTTCGGTTGCATCGATCAGCAGGTAGCTGCCCATGACTGAGCGCGTGCTGTATGGCTACTACCGCTCCAGTGCCGCTTACCGGGTACGCATTGCGCTGAATCTCAAGGGCCTCTCCTACCGGCAGCAGGCGGTCAACCTGCTCAAGGGTGAGCAGCGCGATCCGGCCTATCTGGCGCTCAACCCGCAAGGGCTGGTGCCGGCCTTGCTGGATGGCGGCCAGTTGCTGACCCAGTCGCTGGCCATCTGCGAGTATCTGGACGAAGCCTATCCGGATACGCCAGCGCTGCTGCCGCGCGACTTGCACGAACGGGCAAGGGTGCGGGCGCTGGCCTTGAGCATCTGCGCCGACATCCACCCGCTACACAATGCCCGTGTCCTGAAATATCTGGAAGGCGAACTGGAGCAGCCAGAAGCGGCGAGGCTGCAATGGATACGCCACTGGATTGCCACTGGATTTGAGGCACTGGAACAGCAACTGGCGGCCAAGCCGCAGCCCTTCGCCTGCGGCGATGCCCCCGGCCTGCTGGATGTCTGCCTGGTGCCACAGGTCTTTGCCGCGCGGCGCTTCGGGCTGGATCTGACGCCGTATCCGCACATCGTGCGCATTGATGCCGCCTTGGCCAGCCTGCCGGCCTTTGCTGCGGCACATCCGGCACAGCAGGCGGATGCGCCGCCGGTTTGATGAGGGAAATAGCGCCACTTGCTTTAATTCATCGGTATTTTCAGCCTTTTTGAAAAATGTCTTGACGCAGCTGGTCTGCTCTGATTTAATGCGTGGCTCTGATGACGCGAAAGCGTAGCAGTGATGGCCAGTTAGCTCAGTTGGTAGAGCAGCGGATTGAAAATCCGCGTGTCCGTGGTTCGATTCCGCGACTGGCCACCAATATCACCGCAGCTGTCAGACGGCCAGTTAGCTCAGTTGGTAGAGCAGCGGATTGAAAATCCGCGTGTCCGTGGTTCGATTCCGCGACTGGCCACCAGAATTCACGCAAAAGCCAAGCTCCATGCTTGGCTTTTTGCATTTCTGCTCCCGCCGCAGTGTAGTCCTGCAGCTACATGGCAGGGGGTGTAAAATCGCTTGCTCCCACACTCATGCGGAGTCCTGCCGTGTACCGTTTCATTGCCTCCGACCTGGACGGCACCTTGCTGGATGAACACCACTGCGTCAACGCGCTGACTGCGCAAACCCTGCAACAACTGGAAGCACGCGGCCTGCGTTTTGCACTGGCCACCGGCCGTCATTATCTGGATGTAAAAGGCATCCGCGATGCGCTGGGTATTGCCGCCTATCTGATCAGCTCCAATGGCGCGCGGGTGCATGACCCGGACAACCGCCTGATCCATAGCAGCAATCTGGACCCCGCCATCGTGCGCCAGATTGCCCAGCCGGAATTTGCTGCCGGGACGGTGCTGAATTTCTATCTGGATGATGCCTGGCTGATCGACCAACCCTACCAGTATCTGCTGGATCTGCATGCCGACTCCGGCCTGCACTACCAGATTGCGCCCTTGCATCAGCATGATGGAGCAGGGGTGGCCAAGGTCCTCTACATTGCGGACCATGCCCATTTGCTGACGGTTGAGGCCAAGCTACATGCAGCGCTGGGCGACCGTGCCTATATCACCTTCTCGGCGGACAATTGCCTGGAGGTGATGGCACCCGGCGTCTCCAAGGGCCATGCGTTGCAACTGGTGCTGGACGAGCTGGCTATCGATACGGCTGATTGCCTGGCGTTTGGCGATGGCCAGAACGATATCGAACTGCTGCAAACCGTGGGCCACCCGCGGGTCATGGCCAATGCCCACCCGAGGCTTGCATCGCAGCTGCCGCAGGCACAAACCGTGGCCAGCAATGCACAGTCCGGCGTGGCCCTGCATCTGCGCCAGTTGTTTGCCTTGTAAGCGTGTTCTCCTCTGCGCTACCAGCGCACCATGAAAAAGGGCTGCCAAGGCAGCCTTTTTGTTGCTAGCAAAGCTAATCAGCCCTGCAAGGCTTGCGCCAGCGCACCGGCCTTGTCACCAACAATCAGATGCCAGGTGCCCGGCTGGGTCTGCACGCAGGCCATGACGCCGGCTTCGCGGGCCGCTGCTTCATTCAGGCTGGCCGCCTGTTTCAGCTGCACGCGCAGGCGGGTGTGGGCAATGGCTTCCACCTGCTGCACATTGCCACGGCCACCCAGTGCGGCCAGGATGGCTGCGGCTGTAGCGGCCAGTTGCGGGTCGGCCGGGGTGCTGCTGACTGCTGCCGGAGCATGGGCTGTTGCAGTGGCTGCACTGGCTGCTGCTGCCGCAGGCAGTTCGGCATCGTCACCAGCGGTTTTCAGGTAGATCTCCATATCGGTTTTCAGGTTTTCCGATTGCGGCCCGAAAATGGCTTGAATGCCGCTACCTACCTGTACCACGCCGGATGCACCCATGGCCTTGAGCTTGGCCTGGTCTACCTGTGCCGGGTTTTTCACGGCAATGCGCAGACGGGTGATGCAGGCATCCAGATTGGTGATGTTGCTGCGGCCGCCAAAGGCCAGTACCAGGGCGCGGGCGCGCTGGTCTTCGCTTACCGCACCTTCGCTGCTGCTGTCTTCGTCTTCACGACCCGGTGTTTTCAGGTTGAATTTCAGGATGACGAAGCGGAACACGCTGTAGTAGATGACGGCGTAGATCGGCCCCAGGATGAACACATACCAGGCATGGTGCGATTTGTTGCCGATCAGGTTGAACATCAAAAAGTCGATGCCACCTTGCGAGAAAGTGAAGCCCATGTGCATGTCCAGCGAGTTGGCCACGAACTGGGCCGATGCTGCCAGGCAGGCATGGATGAAATACAGCACCGGAGCCACGAACAGGAAGGCGAATTCGATGGGTTCGGTAATACCGGTCAGGAAGGAAGTCAGTGCGGCGGAAATCATGATGCCGCCCACTTTCACCCGGTTTTCCGGCTTGGCGGTATGCCAGATGGCGATGGCAGCAGCCGGCAGGCCGAACATCTTGAACAGGAAGGCACCGGACAGCACGCCTGCGGTCGGATCACCGGCAAAGAAGCGGTTGATGTCGCCGTGGATGTGCTTGCCGCTGGCATCGACAAAATCGCCCATTTCAAAGAAGAAGGGCACGTTCCAGATGTGGTGCAGGCCAAACGGAATCAGCAGACGCTCGACGAAACCGTACACGGTGGCGGCAGTGCGCGGGTCGCTCACGGCTGCCCATTGCGAGAAGGTCTTGATGGCACCACCGATGGGCGGCCAGACAAAGGACAGTACCGCACCCAGCACGATGGCAGCCACTGCGGTGACGATGGGCACAAAGCGCTTGCCGGCAAAGAAGCCCAGATACTGCGGCAGGCTGATGCGGTAGTACTTGTTGAACATGTAAGCCGCCAGACCACCGGCCAGAATGCCGCCGAACACACCGGTCTGGATGGATGGCATGCCCATGATGGTGTCGGGTTTCACGCCCAGCAGCCCGGCCATCACGCCCAGCGTGGTGGTCATCACCAGGAAGCCGATGGTGGCGGCAATGGCGGCTACACCGTCGTTTTCGGTAAAGCCCAGCGCCACGCCCACGGCAAAGATCAGCGGCAGGTTGCCGAAAATCACGTCACCGGCGTTTTTCATCAGCGACAGGATGGCCAGCAGCACGGTGCTCTGGGTGTGGAAGTCGGTTGCGCCAATGCCCAGCAACAGGCCGGCTACCGGCAGTACGGCAACGGGCAGCATCAGTGCCTTGCCGATTTTCTGCAGAAAAGCGAAGGATTGATCAAACATGATAGTGATTCCTGCGTAATGCTCCCGCCTGCATCAGCAGGCGAGGAGCCAGCACCGTCCGGGCAAAGCCGGACGGCAGGTTCGTCGCGCTTAGCGCGCCTGTTGTGCCAGATGGGCGCGCACTTCGGCCACCGTGCCCAGTGCCAGCACCTGCTGGGCCAGCGTACGGCATTCGTCCATGCTCCAGCGCGCCAGTGTGGCCTTGACGCTGGCCACGGCCGGTGTGCTGACCGACAGCTCGGTCACGCCCAGGCCGACCAGCACCGGGGCCGCACGTTCGTCGGACGCCAGGCCACCACACACACCCACCCACTTGCCGTGGGCACGGGCGCCGTCGCAAGTCATGGCAATCATGGCCAGCACGCCCGGATGCAATGCATCGGCCTGCTTGGCCAGTTGCGGATGGCCACGGTCCATCGCCAGTACGTACTGGGTGAGGTCGTTGGTGCCGATGGAGAAGAAATCCACTTCCGGCGCAAAACGCGCAGCCAGGATGGCGGCAGACGGTACTTCAACCATGATGCCTACCTTGACGTCGGCATGGCCGCTGCTGGCCTGCTCTTCGGCCAGAATGGCCTTGGCGGCGCGCAGCTCGTCCAGGGACGCCACCATGGGGAACATGATGTGCAGGCGGGTGAGTGGGGCAGCTTGCAGAATGGCACGCAACTGGGTGCGCAGCAGATCGGGGCGATCCAGGCTGACGCGGATGCCGCGCAGGCCGAGGAAGGGGTTGTCTTCCTTGGGCAGCGGCAGGTAGGACAGCGGCTTGTCGCCACCTACGTCCAGCGTGCGCACTACCAGCGGGCGATCGCTGCCCAGCTCGCGGGCCACCGCGCAGTATTCGGCAGCCTGTTCGGCTTCGGACGGTGCGGTGTCGCGGTTATCGAACAGGAATTCCGAGCGCAACAGGCCCACGCCTTCGGCACCGGCTTTCACGGCGTCACGGGCATCGGCGGCATTGCGGATATTGGCCACTACTTCGATACGGCTGCCATCGCTGGTCTGGCCCGGCTGTTGCGACATGGCCTGTTCGGCGGCGCGACGTTCAGCCAGACGGGCGATGGCGGCTTCCGCCTCGGCCTTCTCGGTGGCGGTGGGGGCAATGTTCAGGGTACCGGCGGTGCCGTCCAGAATCACTTCACGGCCATCTTGCAGAGCCAGCGCAGCTTGCGAGATGCCGCAAATGGCCGGAATGCCCAGCGAGCGGGCCAGAATGGCCACATGGCTGGTGGCTCCGCCGGTGCGGGTGCAGAACCCCAGTACCTTGCCCGGGTCCAGCGCAGCAGTATCGGACGGTGCCAGGTCTTCGGCAATCAGGATGGAACCGGCCGGTACGTCCAGCTCGGCTTGCTTGACGCCAGCCAGCAAGGCTAGCACGCGGCGGCCTACATCGCGGATGTCGTTGGCACGCTCACGCAGCAGGGCGTTGTCCTGCGCTTCCAGACGGGCAGAGTAGGCGCTGAAGGCGGCACGCCAGGCCCAGGCGGCGGATTTGCCATCGGCAAGGCCTGCATAGGTCAGGGCCAGCAGGTCCGGGTCTTGCAGCAGCTCCTGATGCATGGACAGGATGGCGCGCTTGGCCTGGTCTTGCAGCTGGGCCTTGATGGTTTCAATCTGCTCGGCAGCTTCTTCGGTTGCACGGGTGAAGTTTTGCTGCTCCACCACGCCAGCGGCACCGGCTTCCACCACGTCAAACTCTTGCAGGCGGTGGTGGAAGATGCGGCCAATGGCGATGCCGGGCGAAGCACCTACGCCAGCCAGTACGCCAGCGCTGTCCTGTTGCACTGGCTGGGCAGCAGCCGGGGCAGCTGCGGCCGGCGCTTCGTCCAGGCTCTCGCCGCAGCGGTCCAGCAGCAGTTGGGACAGTTCGGCAATGGCAGCGGCGGCATCCGGCCCGGTGGCCAGTACCCGCACCTGATCGCCATTTACGGTAGCCAGGCCCATGATGCCGACCACGGATTTGGCATTGGCCACCTTGTCGCCCAGTTGCAGCTGGATATCCGCGGCAAAGCGTTTGGCGGCGCTGGCAAATACCGCAGCCGGACGGGCATGCAGGCCGGCCGGGTTGGTCAGAGTGATGGTTTCCGAACTCAGGGTTTCGCCTTCGGCCTGGCTGGCGGCTTCAGCGCTGCCTTGCAGGTCCAGCGTCATGATGATGCTCTTGCCTGCTTCGACCAGACCGCTGGCGCAGGTGAGCTTCTCCACTATTTCACCATTGGTGATGATGATCTGGGTGAGCAGGCTGGGGGCGGTGCAGGCGACCAGGTCGAGGTCGAAGTCGATCAAGGCCTGACCGGCCTTCACCTGCTGGCCTTGCTCCACCAGCGGCACAAAGCCTTCGCCCTTGAGCATGACGGTGTCGATGCCGATGTGCACCAGCACTTCGACGCCATTGTCCGAGGTGATGGTCAGTGCATGATGCGCAGTATGAATATTGCTTACAGTACCGCTGACCGGAGCCAGCAGCGAGCAGGAGGTCGGGTCCAGGGAAATGCCGTCACCCACCATTTTGCCGGCGAAAACCGGGTCGGGGACGGTATCCAGAGCGACCAGCCACCCGGAAAGGGGGGCGAGAATGTCCAGTCGTGGCGCGGGAGAGCCCATGTGAAACTCCTCAGGAGTTGATTGCAACAGTTATTTTATTACGAGCGATTGTTGGGGCAGGATTAAGCCGCAACTCGGCGCGTAAGGCAAGTGCCTAATCAGCCTGTTAAACGCAAGAATGTTGTTATTGCAGGATTAAACCCGGTTTTCTGCTGAATGTGTAGGCAGTTTGCAACTGTCTGCATCATGCCAATATTGTAATTTAGCTACAGCAAGGATGTGAAACTGGCTTGATGGCCGTCAACAAAATGGCGGGTGAGTGCAACCTCAGTGCCACACCCCTGAACCGCGATGTCCGGCTGAGTATGGCAGCCATGCGTTCAGCATAGCGGGATGGCGTGGGCTGGCAAGGCCGCAGTGACCGGGACGGAACGCAAAAACGCGGCCCGCCAGAGCTGGCGTGCCGCGTGAGAGATGGGAGAGATGGGTTTACTGCTGTTGACGCCTAGCAGGTTCACCCAAAAAGAACAGTGCCAGCGAGCTGGTGATCAGGAAGGCCGAATATTCCCAGCCGCCGCCCTGATTGGTGAACATCCAGCCATTGGCACCATGCACCAGTACGATGGTGCCGGCCAGCAGCGGCACCAGCGCCAGGGCAACCCAGCGTGCTTTCAGTCCCAGGATCAGCAGCAGGCCACCACCGATTTCAGCGGCCATGGACAGATAGCCGACAAAGCCGGGCAGGCCGAGGCTGGAAAAGAACTGGGCAGTACCGGCCGGGCCGAAGACAAACAGCTTGGTAGCACCATGTGCCAGATACATCAGGCCCAGGGATACGCGCAGAATCAGGGCGGAAAGTGCGGGAGAGGTGGTGTTCATGGCAAGACTCCTGTAGCGGTTAAAGCCCGTGTGTGGATGGGCGGTGGCAGTGGGAGTATTTGACCATGCACTTATCGCTTGATAAACATGCTATAAATGAAGAAATTATTTACTAATTGGAAATTGTATGGACAGATTCTCGGAAATCCGTGCCTTTGTCACCGTGGCCGAGCAAGGCAGCTTTGCCGCTGCAGCCGACAGGCTGGACCTGTCGCGTGCCATGGTAACCAAGCTGGTGTCGGCACTGGAGGCCCGGCTGGGCGTGCGGCTGATGCATCGTACCACCCGTCGCCTGTCGCTGACCGAGGCGGGTGAAACCTATCTGGCGCAAGGCGGCGCATTGCTGGCCGAACTGGAAGACCTGGACGCGCTGCTGTCGCAAGGAGCCAGCAAGGCCAGCGGCCGCTTGCGGGTGACGGCACCGGTTTCTTTCGGCATGCGCTTTCTGGGACGGGCGATTGCCGGCTTCCAGCGCCAGCATCCGCAGGTGGAGGTGGAACTGTCGCTGAATGACCGCAAGGTGGATCTGGTGGATGAAGGCTTTGACCTGGCAATCCGCGTGTCCAATCTGGACGATTCCAGCCTGATTGCCCGGCCACTGGCCAAGGTGCGAGACCGTCTGTGCGCGTCACCGGACTATCTGTTGCGCCACGGCGTGCCGCAGCATCCGGACGAACTGGCCCAGCATGACTGCCTGATCTACACCCTGATCAACCAGCCCCATTTGTGGGAATACCAGGGGCCGGATGGCCAGCCGGGCAAGGTGCGTATCAAGGGCAGCCTGCGCGCCAATAATGGCGACATCCTCACCGACGCCGCCGTCCATGGCATGGGTATCACCCGCCAGCCGGAATTCCTGCTACAGCAAGCGCTGGAGTCCGGACAGCTACAAACCATTCTGGATGACTACCGCTGGTCCTGCCTGGACGTATCCGCCGTGTACCCGATTCGTCGCCATGTGCCGGGCAAGGTAAGGGTATTTGTGGATTTTCTGGTCGACTTCTTTGCCCAGCAAAAAAACAGCCCGTCGTATGACGGGCCATAAGCTGACTGAAAGGTCGAACGAGGTACAACATTAATCAGTGCTTGGCGGGTGCTGCATCCGGCTCTGGCAGCACTTCACCATTCAGCACGCGCTGCATGCGGTCGGTATCCAGCGCCTTTTCCCACTTGGCTACCACCACGGTGGCCACGCCATTGCCGATCAGGTTGGTGATGGCGCGCGCTTCGGACATGAAACGGTCCACACCAATCAGCAGCGCCAGGCCTTCCACCGGCAGCTTGCCGCCCAGTGTGGCCAGCGTGGCTGCCAGGGTGATGAAACCGCCGCCGGTAACGGCTGCAGCGCCCTTGGAAGTGAGCAGCAATACGCCGATGATGCCCAGCTCTTCACCCAGGCTCAGCTGCACATTGGTAGCCTGGGCAATAAAGATGGCTGCCATGGTCAGGTAGATGGAAGTACCGTCCAGATTGAAGGAGTAACCGGTCGGAATCACCATGCCCACCACCGGTTTGGCGCAGCCCAGGTGTTCCATCTTCTTCATCATGCCCGGCAGGGCGGATTCGGACGAAGACGTACCCAGCACCAGCACGATTTCTTCCTTGATGAAGGCCAGGAACTTGAAAATACTGAAGCCGTTGAAGCGGGCGATGGCGCCCAGCACGATGAAGACGAAGGCAAAGCAGGTGAGGTAAACGCAGGCCATCAGGAAGCCCAGCTGTTTGAGCGAACCCACACCGTATTTGCCAATGGTGAAGGCCATGGCACCGAACGCACCGATCGGGGCCAGCTTCATCAGCATGTTGATCACGCCGAACAGCGCATGCGAGAACTCGTCCAGCATGGAAATCACGGTCTTGCCGCTGCTGCCCATGCGGGTGAGTGCCAGGCCCAGCAATACCGAGAACAGCAATACCTGCAGGATTTCACCGGTGGCAAACGCGCCCACCACGGTATCCGGGATGATGTGCAGCAGGAAGTCGACGGTATTCATGTCCTTGGCACCGGCGGCAAACTTGGCCACCGACTTGGCATCCAGCGTGTGCGGGTCCACATTCAGGCCGGCACCGGGCTGCAGCAGATTCACCACCACCAGGCCAATCACCAGTGCCAGCGTAGTCACGACTTCAAAGTAAAACAGCGCCTTGACGCCGACGCGGCCCACTTCCTTCATGTCGCCCATCTTGGCAATGCCCACCACCACGGTGGAGAAAATGATGGGGGCGATCATCATCTTGATCAGCTTGATGAATGCATCACCCAGCGGCTTCATCTTGGCGGCGGCTTCCGGATAGAAAGCCCCCATCAGTACGCCGATGGAGATGGCAACCAGCACCTGGAAATACAGGCGCGAGTGGAGCGGTGTTTTGGCTTGCATGTCTGGTCTCTTGTTCTCGGATATTCAGAGGTTGAGCGTTGTTCCGGATCCTGATGGATCCTGTTGTTGGGCACATCCTAGCAAGCGCTGGGTTTTTGGCTAATTGCTGATATCCCTAAGCTGTAGCGGAAAATGCAGATTCATGTGCAGGGTGTTTGGAAGTTCAGAAAATTCTTGCAACTAATGCGCACGCTGCCGTCACTTATGACAGCTTTTTCGGATTGTTCATTTGGCGTGAGCAGGAAAGAATCTTCCCTTTATCAGCATTTCGCCTGACCGGAACGAAGGGATGGCGGACAGCTTGTAATTTGCTGCACTGTGCCGCAAGCAGGCTTGATGAATGAATGCTGGTGTTATCGGTGGACTGTTGTCCGCAGACCGTTAAAGGATGATTTCATGGTAAAGGCCGACACGATTCCTGCCGAAGTACGCGAGCGTATCCATCGCGTTGCTACCGAGCTGTATGCCAAGTCAGGCTACCACGCACTGCCCGCGCTGGATGAGGTTCGCAAATGTGCCAATGTCGACATGAATGTGGCCAGTCTGGTGCTCAAGGAATGGCGCAAGATTCAGCCGGTCAGCCCCGCGCCACTGGGTAGCAAGCTGCCCACGCCGGTCGAAGAGGCTGGCCTGGCAGCAATTGATGCCGTCTGGCAGCATGCCCAGCAATTTGCCAATCAGCATCTGCGAGCTGCCCAGGCAGGCTGGCAAACCGAGCGTGAAGAGCTGGATGCGCTGCGCGCCGAGTTGGCCGAAGCCTTCGAGCGGCAGGCTGCCGAACTGGAAGCCACCAGTCAGCAACTGAGCATGGTGCTGGCACTCAATGCCCGCCAGCAACAGGAGCTGGAGCGCGCGGCACCACGGCTGGATGAGTCTGCCAATCGACTGGGAGAAACCGAGTCGCGGCTGGTGGCAGTGGAGCGCGAGCTGGGTGAAACCCACGACAAGCTGGCGCAATCCTACGACGATGTACGCGCGCTGCGTCAGCAATGTGACGAGTTGCGCAAGGAGTGCGACAACTTGCGCAAGCAGCAGGCAGAGTTGCAAGAAGAGCTGCGGGTGCAGCGTTCCGACAAGGAAAGTGCACATCGTGCCGTGGCCAGTCTGCGTCAGCAGTTGCAATCTGCTAGTGGCGGAAACCCGGCATCCCCCGCCAGTGCGCAGGAAGCGGTGGCCGATGTGAAGGAAACCGCTGAACTCGAAGCCGCAGCAGCCTATGGCCAGTCGGTTAGCAACCGCTTGACCACTTCCTCGCGTGCGGCTGACCTGATCGTCCGTTCACGCTGAGAACAAGAACTGGTGCCCGTTGGTGGCACCAGCGCTTCTTGCCACTCAATGAAACTGGCGAATATAAGACGCCACCCCGCCCAATAGCATTTCAATCGAAATCGCGGTCAGCACCAGTCCCATCAGGCGTTCCAGTGCAGTAATGGCCTGCTCCCCCAGCAGCTTTTGCAAGCGCCCGGAAAACAGGAACACCACGGTAGTCACCAGCATGCAGATGGTGAGCGCGCCTATCCATTCCAGCATGCGCGCCGGTTCGCGGGTGGACATCAGCAATACCGTGGCCATGGCCGAAGGGCCGGCAATCAGCGGAATGGCAATCGGCACGATGAAGGGCTCGCCGTGCATCTTGTCGCTGCCAAACACGCTGCCGCCCTCGCTGGGGAAAATCATTTTCAGCGCAATCAGGAACAGGATTACCCCGCCCGCCACCTGCATGGACTGATCGGTCAGGTGCATCACGTCCAGAAAATTCCGCCCGAAAAACATGAAAGTCAGCAGCACCAGAAAAGCGATCAGGCATTCGCGGTACACCACTTTCTTGCGGCGCTCCGGTTTGACTTGTTTGAGTGCGGAGATGAACAGCGGAATATTGCCGAGCGGATCGGTAATCAGGATCAGCAAGACCGTGGCGGAAATGAAAGAAGTTTGCATGGTGGTGTCGACGTGTTGGTCAGTGAAACATTCTGCCGGCGGCAGATTTTATTTTAGTTGCTGCCTGCAAAGGGATGCGGGCAGTAAAGCAAACAAGCCCGGGAATGCCGGGCTTGTCAGGCTGCTGACAAAGTAACTGGTGACATTGCACAGGGCCCGGCACCGCCGGGCCGTTCGACTAAGTTAATTCGTCTACAGCCTTCCCATCGCTTGGCCTGCTCCACGCGCTTGCCCTGCCAATCGCAGAGACTGGAGAACGCGAGAAGCGGCTTGTCAGATTTGGCGATCGCAGTTTATTCGGCGTCGGCAACGCCGTTTGCTTCGTCACCTGCCGCCGGCTTTTCCCGGCGAGCGCTGCCTGCCACCATGGGGATGGCAAACAGACGGCAGGGCAGCGAGCCGTTGAACAGCGGGGTGCGGCGCTTGACCGACAGGTGAATCAGGTCGGACAGGCGCAAATCGCCGGTAAAGAAGTGGGCAGTCCAGCCGGCAAAGTGCGCCTTCAGCCAGTCACCCAGCTGCGGGTACAGCTCGGCCAGCGCGTCCTGCTCGTCCATACGCACGCCATAAGGCGGGTTGGTGACAATGAAGCCGCTATCGGCAAACGGGCGTGCTTGCAGCACGTCTTGTGCCTGCAGCTCGATGGCATCGGCCAGACCGGCGCGTTGCAGGTTGGCACGGGCTACCGGCAGCATGTTGCGGGCGCGGTCGCTGCCCTTGATGGCCAGATTGCGCACCGGCAGTTCTGCCGCGCGCGCTTCGCTCAGCAGCGCTTCCCAGGACAGGGCGTCAAATTCGCGCAGGCGTTGGAAACCAAAGCGGCGGTTGCGACCCGGCGCGCGTTTGAGTGCGATGTCGGCCGCTTCCACCAGGAAGGTGCCGCTGCCGCACATCGGGTCCAGCAAAGGCTGGCTGCCATCGTAACCGGCAATCAGCAGAATGCCGGCTGCCAGGTTTTCCCGCAGCGGGGCTTCACCGGTTTCTTCACGCCAGCCGCGCTTGAACAGCGGTTCGCCGCTGGTATCCAGATAAATGGTGGCATGGTCGCGGGTGAGGAAGGCGTGGATGCGCATGTCCGGCGTGCGGGTGTCCACATTGGGGCGACCGGCATTGGCCTGACGGAAGCGGTCGCACACGGCGTCTTTCACCTTGAGCGAGACAAAATCCAGGCTGCGCAGCTGTGCGCCGATGGCATCGGTTTTTACCTTGATGCTGCGCGATACATCGAACCAGCGCGGCCAGTCGATCTGCATGGCCAGCTGGTAGATATCGCTTTCTTGCTGGTAACCGCCTTCGGCCAGCTTCAACAGCACACGGCTGGCGGTGCGGCTGTAGAGGTTGGCCTTCATCATGATGTCGGCGTCGCCACGGAAGGCTACCCCGCCGTCCACCTTGCTGACATCGTTGGCACCCAGTGCGTTCAGTTCGGCCACCAGCGTCATTTCCAGGCCGCGCGGGCAGGGAGCGAACAAGGCCAGTTGCTTGTCGCGCAGGCCGGTCAGCGCATACACCGCTTGCGCGGCCAGCTTGTCGTTCCATGCCGGTTTGTCGGTACTTCTAGCTTGGCGGCTATCGTGCTGGCGCGGGTCGCGCTCCATGCGGTGTTTGTTGTCGAAGGGCTTGAGGCTGGCCGGGGAGTTGCCGCGCTCGCGCGGTTCCCAGCTGCGCTCATGACGGGCATCGCGACGCGGGCTGTCCTCGCGCTGGAAACGCTCACGCGGTGCGCTGTCTTCCCGGCGATCTGCCGGTTTGGAGAACAGCTTGCGTGGTGCGTTTTCCTGCACCGGTTCGTCGCGGCGGAAGCGGTTTTCCCGTTCAGCAGCCGGTGCCGGCAGGATTTCCGGGTCGTAATAGCTGGCCGCATCATTGCGTTCCACGCGGCGCGGGGCTTGCTCGCGCGGCTGCTCGTCACGGCGGAAGCGGTTATCACGCGGCGCGCTGTCTTCCCGTCGTTCGGCCGGCTTCGCGAACAGCTTGCGTGGTGCATTTTGCTGCGCGGGTTCGTCGCGGCGGAAGCGGTTTTCCCGTTCAGCAGTCGGTGCCGGCAGGATTTCCGGATCGTAGTGACGGGCGGCATCATTGCGCTCGAAACGGCGCGGAGCCTGTTCCCGTGGCGGCTCGTCACGGCGGAAGCGGTTATCTCGCGGCGCGCTGTCTTCACGGCGCTCGGCCGGCTTGGAGAACAGCTTGCGCGGGCCTTGCTCTGCCGCCGGAATGGTCGGTGCCGCCGCTGGTGTGTCGCGTTCCACATGACGCGGCACATGAGGTTTGTGTTCGATCTGGCGATCCGGCTGGCTGTTCAGCGGTTTGCGGCCGGACGGGCCACGGTCACGCTGATAGCTGCGCTCGCCTTCCGGACGGCGCGATTCATGCAGATCGCCACGGCTATCGGCCGGATGCAGGCTGCGCGGGGCCGAGGCGTCACGCTCGCGCGGCGGGTAGGGCTTGCGTTCACGGTCGTCACGGTTGAATGGCTTGCGTTCACCGTCACGGGCATCGAAACGGCGCGGCTCACCATCGCGCGGCGGGTAGGGCTTGCGCTCACGGTCGTCACGGTTGAACGGTTTGCGATCGCCATCACGCGGCTCGAAACGGCGCGGCTCGCCATCACGTGGCTCGAAACGGCGCGGCTCACCGTCGCGTGGCGGATAGGGCTTGCGTTCGCGGTCGTCACGGTTGAACGGTTTGCGCTCGCCGTCACGGGCATCGAAACGGCGCGGCTCACCATCGCGCGGCGGGTAAGGCTTGCGCTCGCGGTCGTCACGGTTGAATGGCTTGCGTTCGCCGTCACGGGCATCGAAACGGCGCTGTTCTCCCTGGCGTGGCGGCTGGCCTGCTGCCGGACGGCGCGAGGAGTAAGGATCGCGCGGGCCGTCGGCTGACGGTGCCTTTTTCTGGATGATGGGTCCCTTGGCCGTGCCATCGGCGGGTGCGGCGGCACTACCAGCGGCAGGCTGAGCGGAGGAGGTGTCGCTGCTGCTGACATCGCGGCGCAGATTGGCGCGCTGGCGTGAACGGAAAGTGGCCATGGGTACATCCTTCAAATAAGCAAGCTTTAAGCAATCTTCCATTTTACCTTATTTGCAGGCGCACTGCTTGGTGCTGCTCCGCCTTTCAGGTAGCATGTCCGGTTCCCTTTTGTTTTGGCGCGGCTTTGCCATGTTGCAGGATTCATTTGCCACCCGTCTGGTGGCTTGGCAGGAACAGCACGGCCGGCACGATCTGCCCTGGCAGGTGAGTGACCCATACCGGGTATGGCTGTCCGAGATCATGTTGCAGCAAACGCAGGTGACTGCGGTGCTGGGCTATTACGCCCGCTTCCTGCAGCAATTCCCTGACGTGGCCAGCCTGGCGGCCGCGTCTGTCGATGAGGTGCTGGCCTTGTGGAGCGGCCTTGGCTATTACAGCCGGGCGCGCAATCTGCACAAGGCCGCCCGCATGGTGATGGATGAATTTGGCGGACGGTTCCCGCAACAGCGCGAGGACATCCAGCGGCTGCCTGGTGTCGGGCGCTCTACTGCTGCCGCAATTGCAGCCTTTGCCTTTGGCCAGCGGGAAACCATTCTGGACGGTAATGTCAAACGCGTCTTGACGCGCTGCTTCGGCATCAGTGGTTTTCCCGGTGAGAAGGCAGTGGAAAACCGGCTGTGGACGCTGGCAGAATCCTTGCTGCCGGCTGACGCTGCCCAGATGACTGCTTACACCCAGGGCCTGATGGATCTTGGTGCCACCGTGTGCGGCCGCAAGCCGGCCTGTACCGTGTGCCCGATGGTGGATGGCTGTGTAGCCGCACAGCAGGGGCGTACCCATGAGTTGCCCACTCCGCGACCAAAAAAGGCGGTGCCCACCCGTCACACCGTCATGTTGCTGGCACAGCATGGCGACAAGGTGTGGCTGGAGCGCCGGCCGCCTACGGGTATCTGGGGCGGCTTGTTATCCCTGCCAGAATTTGCCGACTCCATGGCGGTGGAAAGCTGGCTGGCCGAGCAGGGCAGTGGTGATGTGCTGCCCTCCTGGCCGGAGCTGGAACATGTGTTTACCCATTTTCGCTTGATCATCACCCCGGTGCCGGTACGGCTGGATACGCTGGCCGGCTCCCGGGTACAGGATTCCGCCGGCCAGTGGCTGCCATTGGCGCAGGCACTGGAGGCCGGATTGCCCGCCCCGGTCAAACGGCTGTTGCAGCGTTTGAATGCGTGAGTGCGGCGTATTGGTATTCTTTTTTCGTGCAGCCTTGCTGCCCAGGTGTGAAATATGGTTTCCGTAGTGCGTTCGATGGCCGATACCCTGGCCGATGCAGCCGACCCGAAACGGTGGCTGGAACAGATGTCCGCAGCCCTGCCCGAGGCCGAAGCCAGCCTGCTGGCACGTGCCTTTGAAGCCGCGCGCGAGCTGTATCGCGGCAAGGGGCTGGTGAGCACCGGCGAGGACCTGTTCAGCCATGCGGTGTCCGCCGCGGCCATTGTGGCCGACCTTAACCTGCTGACCGACGCCATTGTCGCCACCCTGCTGTTTGCCGTGCCGGATCACAAGCCCGACTGGCAAGGGTGGATGACCGAGAATTTCGGCCAGACCGTCACCGTGCTGGTGGATGGCGTGGGCGGCGTGCGCCGCATTACCGAGCTGGCGCGCATCGACAAGCTGGAAACCCCGGAAGAACGTGCCCGCCAGGCGGAAACCATGCGCAAGATGCTGCTGGCCATGGTGGCGGATATCCGCGTGGTGCTGATCAAGCTGGCCTGGCGTACCCAGACCATGCATTACCTGCCCCATGTGCATGACGAAGCGGTGCGGCGCGCCATCGCCACCGAAACGCTGGACCTGTTTGCCCCGCTGGCCAACCGCCTGGGTGTGTGGCAGATCAAGTGGGAGCTGGAAGACCTGGGCTTCCGCCACACCGAACCGGACAGCTACAAGAAAATTGCCAGGCTGCTGGACGAGCGCCGGCTGGAGCGCATCGATTATATCGACCGGGTGCTGGATACCCTGCGCGCCGAACTCAAGGCTGCCGGGGTCAAGGCCGAAGTGGCCGGGCGGCCCAAGCACATCTTCTCCATCTGGAAGAAGATGAAAAAGAAAAAGCTCGACTTTACCGAGCTGTACGACATCCGCGCCGTGCGCATCCTGGTGGAAAAACTGCCGGATTGCTACACCGCGCTGGGCATCATCCACGGCATGTGGCAGCCGATTCCCGGCGAGTTCGACGACTACATTTCCCACCCCAAGGCCAATAATTACCGCAGCCTGCACACCGCGGTGATCGGCCCGGAGGACAAGGCGCTGGAGGTGCAGATCCGTACCTTCGAAATGCACGAACATGCCGAATTCGGCGTGGCCGCGCACTGGCGCTACAAGGAAGGCGGCAAGGGCGATGCGCAGTACGAGGAAAAGATTTCCTGGCTGCGCCAATTGCTGGACTGGCGCGAGGAAATGTCCGACCGCGAAGGCCTGGCCGAAGCCTTCAAGACCGAGCTGTTCTCCGACACCATCTACGTACTGACCCCGCAAGGCCGGGTGCTGGCGCTGCCACATGGCGCCACCCCCATCGACTTTGCCTACGCCATTCATACCGGCCTTGGCAATCGCTGCCGGGGTGCCAAGGTGGAAGGGCAGATCGTGCCCCTGTCCACCCCGCTGCAAAACGGCCAGCGGGTGGAAGTGCTGACCGCCAAGGAAGGCGGACCTTCGGTCAACTGGCTGCACGATGGCTGGGTGAAAAGCCACCGCGCCATCTCCAAGATCCGCCAGTACATCCGCATGCAGAATGCGGACACGGTGCGCGAAACCGGCAAGCAATTGTTTGAGCGCGAACTGGCCCGCCACCCGCATCAACAACCCAACCTCACCCTGCTGGCGGAAAAACTGGGTTACGCCAAGCTGGACGAAGTGTACGGCGCGATGGGGCATGGTGAACTCAGCGTCCGTGCGGTCGCCAATGCCATTGCCAGCTTTGCCCCGCCGCCTCCGGCAGATGTGGAGCCGGAAAGCATCATCCGCGCCAGCAAGGGCGGCCATGATGCGGGCGGCATCCTGATTGAAGGGGTGGACAACCTGATGACGGTACTGGCCAAGTGCTGCAAGCCGGCACCGCCGGATGCCGTGGTCGGTTTCGTCACCAAGGGCCGTGGCATTTCCATTCACCGCACCAATTGCCTCACGCTCAAGCGCCTGTCGGCCGATGTGCCGGAACGGCTGATTGCTGCAGGCTGGGGCGATCAGAAAAGTAGCGTGTTTCCGATTGATATCGAGGTGGTGTCGCTGGATCGTGGTGGTCTGCTGCGCGATATTTCCGACGTGCTGTCCCGCGAAAAGCTCAACCTGATTGCCGTCCACACCCTGTCGCGCGATATGCGTGCCAAGATGCGCTTCACCGTGGAAGTGCGCCAGGTACAGGACATCAGCCGCGTGCTGGCGCGCATGATGGAGTTGCCTGGCGTCACCGATGCGCGTCGGGTGTAATCCCTGGTCATGAGCGAACCGTTTTGCGGTGCCAAGGCAGCGCTGTTTTATCAGGACAGCCTGCTGGTGTATCTGCGGGATGACAAAGCGTGGCTGCCCTTTGCCGCCTGCTGGGATTTTCCCGGCGGCGGGCGGGAAGGGCAGGAGAGCCCGTTTGCCTGCCTGCAACGCGAAACGCGGGAAGAATTCGGCATCCTGTTACAGCCTGCACAAATCGTCTGGCAGCGCAGCTATCCCAGCTGGCACCGGCCCGGCGCGCAAAGCGTGTTCATGGCGGGCCGGCTGGAAGCCTCCCAGGCTGAGGCCATCCGCTTTGGCGACGAAGGCCAGTACTGGCGCTGGATGAAACCCGGGGACTATCTGGCACAAAGCGCAGCGGTCCCCTACCTGCAGCAACGCTTGCAGGACTATCTGCAGGCAGCGGCAATGCGCACGTAATAAATGCCGCATGGCGCTCATGTCAGGTGACAGTACGGTCATTGCCGATTGATTTCAATTGAAGATATTTCCATAATCGCTCCTCTGAATCTGCCGGCCATCGCCAGCCATGCAGATGACAACCAAGCAGGAATCCCATGTCAGAACTCATCACTGCCGCGCGTCGCGCCCTGTCCATGATGGACCTCACCTCTCTGAACGATGACGATACCGATGCGCGCATCGTTGCCCTGTGCCAGCAAGCCAGCAGTAGTGCCGGTACGGTGGCGGCAGTCTGCGTCTATCCCCGTTTTGTTGCACTGGCGCGCCGCACGCTGGATGAGCTGGGCCTGCAACAAGTCAAGGTGGCTACGGTCAGCAACTTCCCGGCCGGTGGCGATGACATCGCGCTGGCTGTCGCCGAAACCGCAGCGGCCATCGCAGACGGTGCTGACGAGGTGGATGTGGTGTTTCCGTACCGTGCCCTGCTGGCAGGCAATGCCGAAGTCGGGGCCGAGCTGGTGGCGGCCTGCAAGGGAGCCTGCGGCGACAAGCTGCTCAAGGTCATCATCGAAAGCGGCGAACTGAAAGAACCGGCCCTGATCCGCCAGGCCAGCCTGATCGCAATCGAGGCCGGGGCCGACTTCATCAAGACCTCCACCGGCAAAGTGGCGGTGAATGCCACGCTGGATGCCGCCGGCATCATGCTGGCCGCCATCCGCTCCACCGGTGCACAGTGCGGCTTCAAGGCCGCGGGCGGTGTGCGCACGGCAGCCGAAGCCACCGAATACATCGACCTGGCCGAACACATGCTGGGCGAGCACTGGGTGAGCCCGGAACATTTCCGCTTTGGTGCCTCCAGCCTGCTGGCCAATCTGCAGGCAGAAATCAGCGGCGGGGCAGCCACTGCCGGTGGCGCTTACTGAGCCACGCCACCGCAATCAGCTGCATGCAGGCCGAAGCCCGTCTTCGGCCTTGTCTATTGGCAGGGCGGTCGGCCTTGCCCACCCAGCAGGAGAAACCCATGTTTTTACCTCAGGAAGTCATCCGCAAGAAGCGCGACGGCCAGACACTGTCGGCCGAGGAAATCCGCCAGTTCGTGGCCGGCATCACCGATGACAGCGTGGCCGACAGCCAGATAGCAGCCTTGGCCATGGCGGTGTATTTCCAGGGCATGGAACTGTCGGAAAACGTTGAACTGGCCATGGCCATGCGTGATTCGGGACGCTGTCTGCGCTGGGACGACTTGCACCTGCCAGGACCGGTGCTGGACAAACACTCCACCGGTGGGGTGGGCGATGTGGTGTCGCTGATGCTGGGGCCGCTGATTGCCGCCTGTGGCGGCTTTGTGCCGATGATTTCCGGCCGCGGTCTGGGTCATACCGGCGGCACGCTGGACAAGCTGTCGGCCATTCCCGGCTACAACCCGTTTCCCACGCCGGAACGCCTGCGTCAGGTGGTGCGCGAAGTCGGCGTGGCCATCATCGGCCAGACCAGTGATCTGGCTCCGGCTGACCGGCGCTTTTACGCCACGCGAGACATCACGGCTACGGTGGAATCCATCGCGCTGATCACTGCCTCCATCCTGTCCAAGAAACTGGCTGCCGGGCTGGATGTACTGGTGATGGACGTCAAGGCCGGCAGCGGCGCCTTCATGCCCACCATGGCACAGTCCATCGCGCTGGCCGAACGTATTGTCCATGTCGGCAATGGTGCCGGAGTACGTACCCGCGCCCTCATCACCGACATGAGCCAGCCGCTGGCCAGCACCGCCGGTAACAGCCTGGAAACCCTGGAAGCCGTGCGCTACCTGCGTGGCGAGGCCGCCAACCCGCGCCTGCATGCCGTCACCATGGCCTTGTGCAGTGAAATGCTGCTGGCCAGCGGCCTGGCCAAGGATGCGGTGGAGGCCGGGCAGCGGCTGCAAACCGCACTGGACTCCGGCCGCGCCGCCGAAATATTCGGTCGCATGGTATCGGCACTGGGGGGCCCGGCCGACCTGCTGGAGCAGCCGGAACGCCATCTGGCAGCAGCACCGCTGGTACGCCCGGTCTATGCTGAGCATGGCGGCTTTGTCGCCGCCATGGATACCCGGGCACTGGGCATGGCCGTTTGCGCCCTGGGCGGTGGTCGTCGTCAGGCCAGCGACCAGCTGGACTACCGTGTCGGACTGAGCGGTTTTGCCGAACTGGGTGCCGAACTGATGCCGGATACCCCCTTGCTGTTCATCCATGCCGCCGACGCCGTCAGTGCCGACGAAGCAGAACGCCGGGTGCGCGAGGCCATTCATATCGCGCCACAAGCGCCCGCAGCACTGCCGCTGGTGTATCAAACCATCCGCCAGCCGGAACAGGAGCCATCGCAATGAAACGCGCCATCATTCTGATACTGGATTCGCTGGGCATCGGGGCGGCTGCCGATGCGCCACTGTTCGGCGATGCAGGCAGCAACACCCTGGGCCATATCGCCATGGAAGCCGCTGCCGGTCGTGCCCAGAAGGGGCGTAGTGGCCCGCTATACCTGCCCAATCTGTCGAAAATGGGGCTGGGGCATGCCTGTCAGCTGTCCTCCGGTTATTTTCCGGAAGGCATGGACCAGGCGGCACCGATCGCTGCCTACGGTTATGCCCGCGAACTGTCCAGCGGCAAGGACACGCCGTCCGGCCATTGGGAAATCGCCGGGGTGCCAGTGCTGTTCGACTGGGGTTATTTCACCGACAAGGACAACAGTTTTCCGCCTGCCTTGCTGGATGAGATTGTCAGCAAGGCCGGTTTGCCAGGCTTCCTCGGCAATTGCCATGCGTCGGGCACTGAAATTCTCGACCGTCTGGGCGAGGAACACATGCGCACCGGCAAGCCCATTTTCTATACTTCGGCCGATTCGGTATTCCAGATCGCCTGCCACGAAGAAACCTTCGGGCTGGAGCGCTTGTACCAGCTGTGCCAGATCACCCGCGAAGCGCTGGAGCCTTACAATATCGGCCGCGTCATTGCCCGACCGTTTCTGGGAGAGGGCAAGGGCGGCTTTGTCCGTACCGGCAACCGCAAGGACCTGGCACTGCCGCCGCCCGCTGCCACCGTGCTGCAAAAGCTGGCCGACGCCGGCGGGCAGGTGGTGTCCATCGGCAAGATTGCTGATATCTATGCCCATGTCGGCATTACCGAACAGCACAAGGCCACCGGTTTCGACCAGATCTGGGATGCCACGCTGGCGGCCATGCGTAACACGCAACAGCGCGCCATCATCATGGCCAACTTCGTTGATTTCGATTCCAGCTACGGTCATCGGCGTGATATCGCCGGTTACGCCCGGGCGCTGGAAGAGTTCGATCGCCGCCTGCCCGAAGTCATGGCAGCCATGCAGCCGGACGATATCCTGATTTTGTCGGCCGACCACGGCTGCGACCCCACCTGGTCCGGCACGGATCACACGCGCGAGCATATTCCGGTGCTGTGTTATGGCCATGGCGTGCCCGCCGGCTCCATTGGCGCGCGCAGCACCTTTGCTGACATCGGCCAGAGCGTGGCCAGCCATCTTGGCCTACCTGCCATGGATTACGGGTCTTCCTTTCTGAACTGAGCACGCCACACAAGGAGAAGCACAATGGCTACCCCGCACATCAATGCCCAGAAGGGCGATTTTGCCGAAACCGTGCTGATGCCCGGCGACCCGCTGCGCGCCAGAATGATTGCCGAAACCTTTTTGCAGGATGCCCGCGAGGTCACCAGCGTGCGCAATATGCTGGGCTATACCGGCAGCTATCAGGGCAAGCGTCTGTCGGTAATGGCACACGGCATGGGCATCCCCTCTGCCAGCATCTACACCACCGAGCTGATCCAGCACTACGGGGTGAAAAACATCATCCGTGTCGGCTCCTGCGGTGCCGTGACCGCCAAAACCCAGCTGCGCGAGTTGTACATCGCCATGGGTGCCTGTACCGACAGCAAGGTCAACCGCATGCGGTTCAACAATCATGACTTTGCCGCCATTGCCGATTACACCCTGCTACGTACCGCCATGGACGCAGCCCAGCAACTGGGACGTACCGTCAATGTGGGGAATGTGTTTTCCGCCGACCTGTTCTACGGCGTGGAACCCACCATGCTGGAAGTGCTGGAGCGGATGAACGTGCAAGTCATCGAAATGGAACTGGCCGGTATCTACAGCGTGGCTGCGCAATACGGTGCGCGTGCGCTGGGAATCCTGACGGTGTCCGACATCATTCCGACTGGCGAAGCCACCAGTGCCGAAGAGCGGCAAACCACCTTCCGCGAGATGATGGAGCTGGCGCTGGAGACGGCAATCCGCTTATAGCAACATGCTGCCATGCAGCAGCGTGGTTGCGCTAAAACGCGCTCAGCCACTGCTGCCCTGTCTCTGCAAAGCAGGTTTTCTGAATGCCAATCAGGGTGGCAAGCAAGTTATCTGTCTGATTTATTGTTTAATATCAGTATCTTGCTGGTGTGTTGCAGTTGGCGCACTATTTTTAGTGCAGTGCACAAAAAATACTTGCCAAACCAGGGGGTGGTCCTGATAATGAAACCTGCATCAGGACGTGGCATGCAATGTGTGCGTTTTGGTGTTGTCTCCTCCATCCTCCTTCTTTTAGGTGGAACTTGGCGCAATCAACATGGATTGCGCTTTTTTTTTGCCCGGCGCGTGCCCGGCTGCCGACAATCAAGTATTCTCTCGTCCATACGGCGTTTTTCTGCCCGGTTGTGGCAAAAAAGACCGCTTTCCCGTCCCGTTTCAGCATTGTCATTTGCTTTGTTACACAATGGTTTGACAGTGGGAAGGGCACTGCATTAGAATCCGTAACTTTCAAGAATTACGATGGAAGAGTTCCATGAAGACCTTTTCTGCCAAGCCGCATGAGGTTAAGCGCGAGTGGTTCGTGGTCGACGCCGAAGACAAGGTGCTGGGTCGCCTCGCCGCCGAAATCGCTCACCGCCTGCGTGGCAAGCACAAGCCGGAATACACTCCGCACGTTGATACCGGTGACTACATTGTTGTAGTCAACGTTGACAAACTGCGTGTTACTGGTACCAAAGCGCTGGACAAGAAGTACTACCGTCACTCCGGTTACCCGGGCGGTATCTATGAACGCAACTTCACCGAACTGCAAAACCAGTTCCCGGAACGCGTTCTGGAAAAAGCCGTTAAAGGCATGCTGCCGAAGGGTCCGCTGGGCTACGCCATGATCAAGAAGCTCAAGGTGTACGCTGGTACCGAACATCCGCACACTGCCCAGCAGCCCAAAGTGCTGGAATTTCGTTTTTAAGGCATAGAGAATGAACGGTAAATACTACTACGGCACCGGCCGTCGCAAGAGCTCCGTAGCTCGCGTGTTCATGCAAAAGGGTAGCGGCCAGATCATCGTTAACGGCAAGCCGGTTGACGAATACTTCTCCCGCGAAACCGGTCGCATGGTTATCCGCCAGCCGCTGGTTCTGACCGAAAACACCGAATCCTTCGACATCAAGGTTAATGTTGTTGGTGGTGGTGAAACTGGTCAGGCAGGTGCTATCCGTCACGGTATCACCCGCGCTCTGATCGACTTCGACGCAGTCCTGAAGCCGGCTCTGTCCGCTGCAGGCTACGTAACCCGCGATGCGCGTGAAGTTGAACGTAAAAAAGTCGGCCTGCGCAAAGCTCGCCGCGCCAAGCAGTTCTCCAAGCGTTAATCGCCTGGTGCTGTTTATGCAAAAGCCGCCTTCGGGCGGCTTTTTCTTTTGCTGTTGGCTGTCTTTTTTCCCCGCCGCATTGCTTCTTTCCTGTTGCTCCCATCTTGCTTGCCCAAGTCGAAACAGTACCGCTGGTACTTGCTTGCGGTCGCTGTTTCTTTACCTGAAATAATACCCTATTCATATTAATGTCTTTAAGCTGTCATTTAAATTGATTAGTTTACAAAGAAAATGGCAGCAAGTTTAACGGGTTTACCCTGGTGAATAGTCGGTGTATGGTGGCCCCCTTTTGTCTTTTGGCCCACGCCGTCCAGTGGGCAGGTAGTAGCCCGGTTAGGCTGCCGCCAGGATGCAGATCAACAGGAAATCCAGATGTCTTTGAAGCAACGCCTGCTCGCCTTTGTCGCACTACTGTTAGTGATTGTCATTACTCTTCTGGCAGTCTTGTCTTACCAACGCATGCGCGCAGAAATCATCGTCGGGGTGCGTCATGAGCTGGACGCCGCTATGCTGGGAAACCGCAGTGCCTTGGCCAACTGGCTGGGCCAGCGCAAGGATGCGGTGGAGGCCACGGCGACATCGCTGCTGGATACTGGTGACATCCTGCCCCAATTGCAGGAAGGCAAGACGGCAGGCCGCTTCGACCAGCTGTTTGCCGGTTATGCCGACAAACGCATGGTTTACCAGCTGGCCGACAAGCATGCGCCGGAAGGTTACGACCCGACTTCCCGCCCCTGGTACAAGCAGGCGGCCAGTGCCGGCGGCAGCATCGTGACCGAGCCTTATGTGTTTGCCAGCACCAAGAAGCTGGGGGTGACCGTGGCTCATCCCTTGCTGCGCAACCAGCAGTTGCTGGGTGTGGTGGGCGGCGACATTTCGCTGGAAGGCATCATCAGCCTGGTGCAGGGCATCAAACTGCGGGGCGATGGCTACGCTTTTCTCGCCACCCGCAGTGGCAAGATCGTGGCGCACCCTGCTGCCGACAGTACGCTCAAGCCGGTGGCGGAGGTAATGCCAGGCCTGGATGCCGCCCTGCTGCAGCAGGCCGATGCCGGCAGCAAGCTGGAGGAGCTGCAAATCGGTGGCCGCACGGTATATCTGCAACTGTCGCCGGTGCCCGGTTCTGACTGGGTGCTGGGCAGCGTGGTGGACAAGGACGTCATCCTGGCGCCGTTGCAGGGCTTGCTGATTACGCTGGTGGTGGCCGGTGTGCTGTGCGGCGTGCTTGCCATCGCACTGGCACAGCTGGTACTCACCCGTCTGCTGCGCGGACTGATGCGCTTGCGTGATGCCTTGCTGGAGATTTCCAGCGGCCATGCCGACCTTACCCACCAGCTGCATGTCGGACAGCAGGATGAAATCGGCCAGACCGCGGAAGCATTCAACCGCTTTGTGGCCAGCCTGCGCCGCATGTTCATTGATGTGCGCGAGCATGCGATTGCACTCAATGGCGAACTGGACAGCCTGCAACAGGTCACCCACACCGTGGCGCGCCAGTCCGAGCGGCAGTCGGAGGTATCCAGCGCCGCCGCTGCCACCATCGAGCAGATCACCGTCAGCATCAATCACATTGCCGACAATGCGGCCATGGCGGAACAAGCGGCCAGTGAGACCGGCACCACCTCGGCCCATTCCGCCCAGGCGGTCGGCCGTCTGGCCGACGATATTGCCAATATCGCCGAGGAAGTAGGGCATTTGGGGACGGCACTCAATGCACTGGGTGAACGTTCCGGGCAGATGAATACCATTATCGGTGTGATCCGCGACATTGCCGACCAAACCAACCTGCTGGCACTGAACGCCGCCATCGAGGCCGCACGCGCTGGTGAGGCTGGCCGCGGCTTTGCCGTGGTGGCCGATGAAGTGCGCAAGCTGGCTGAGCGCACCGCCAAGGCGACCGTGGAAATCGGCCAGCTTATCGATGCCACCCATGGTGACATCCATACCGCACTGGGCGACATGGCTGATACCCAGCGTTCGGTGGCCAGTGGCGTGGCAGCGTCGCGCACGGTGGCGCAGGACATGTCGGGCATTCAGGGGCGGATTGCCGAGGTTGTGGCAGGTATTCACGACATTGCCGATTCAACGCGTGAGCAGTCGGTGGCCACCACGGAAATGGCACGCGCCTCGGAGCAGGCCAACCGCGCTACCATCGAAACCGATCAGGCGGTGCAAGGTGCCATGCAAACCGTCAGCCAGCTGCACCAGCTGTCGGCCGATTTGCAAGCCATGGTGGCCCAGTTCCGGCTGTAAGCCGGCGGCCTGTGTGGCACAAGCCAGATCGCGGTTGCATCGTCTCGGCCTAGTCCTTAGACTGTCGCTTTTGCGACGTTTATTTACACAAGGAAGTACAGCATGATCAAGGTGGGCATCGTCGGCGGTACCGGTTACACCGGTGTCGAACTGTTGCGTCTTCTGGCCGGGCATCCCGGTGCCGAGGTGGTGGCCGTTACCTCGCGCAAGGAAGCAGGCATGAAAGTGGCCGAGATGTTCCCCAGCCTGCGCGGTCGCGTGGATGTGGCCTTCTCCACCCCGGATGAAACCCCGCTGGAGCAGTGCGACGTGGTGTTTTTTGCCACCCCGCACGGCGTGGCCATGGCCCAAGCGCGTGAACTGCTGGCAGCCGGCGTCAAGGTGATCGACCTGGCGGCGGATTTCCGCCTGAAAGACCCTGCCGTATTCCAGCAATGGTATGCGATGGAGCACAGCTGTACCGACCTGCTGGCCGAAGCCGTTTACGGCCTGCCGGAAGTCAACCGCGATGCCATCCGCGCAGCGCGTCTGGTGGGTATGGCCGGTTGCTATCCCACTTCGGTACAACTGGGCCTGCTGCCGCTGCTGGAGGGCGGCAAACAGCTGATCGACACCCAGACGCTGATTGCCGACTGCAAATCCGGCGTGTCCGGTGCCGGTCGCAAGGCCGAGGTTGGCGCGCTGCTGGCCGAAGCCGGTGACAACTTCAAGGCCTATGCCGTGAAGGGCCATCGTCATTCGCCGGAAATCGAGCAGGGCTTGTCCGCCATTCATGGCGGCCCGGTCAAGCTGACCTTCGTACCGCACCTGACCCCGATGATTCGCGGTATTCATTCCACCATCTACGCCCGCATCAAGCCCGAGGCGCTGGATACCGATTTCCAGACCCTGTTCGAGCAGCGCTATGCCGGTGAGCATTTCGTCGACGTGCTGCCGGCCGGCAGTCACCCGGAAACCCGCAGCGTGCGCGGTTCCAACACCGTGCGCATTGCCGTGCATCGTCCGGGCAACGGTGATCTGCTGATCATCCTGGTGGTGGAAGACAATCTGGTGAAAGGCGCGTCCGGTCAGGCGGTGCAAACCATGAACCTGATGTTCGGCCAGCCGGAAAACGCCGGTCTGGACATTGTTCCGCTGCTGCCGTGATGCGGGAGTGATTGAATATTGGCCATTCGCCCTGATATCCGACTAAAATAGTAGGTGAATGGCTGCGAGGCCGAAATCGATTTGCGAGGTGAACCATGTCCGAGACTACCGAAATGCCGTCCCCGATCAACTTTACCGACAGCGCCTGCAACAAGGTGCTGGACCTGATCGCGGAAGAGGGCAATCCTGACCTGAAACTGCGTGTGTTCGTGACTGGTGGTGGCTGCTCCGGCTTCCAGTACGGTTTTACATTTGACGAAATCGCCAATGAGGACGATACCGCTATAGAGAGAGACGGTGTCACTTTCCTGGTCGACCCGATGAGCTACCAGTATCTGGTGGGTGCGGAGATCGACTATCAGGAAAGCCTGGAAGGCTCCCAGTTTGTCATTCGTAACCCGAATGCCACCACCACCTGCGGTTGTGGTTCTTCCTTCTCGGTGTAAACCGGCGGGCAGACAAACAGGAGTAGAATGAAAACCCGGACTCAGTCCGGGTTTTTTTGTATCGGGGGAAACAAGATGAATAAACTGCCACCACTGGTGTTGCCCAAGGTTGAATTCAACCGTGAATTCAGTTTCAGCGATGCGGACTTCGAGCGTATTCGCAAACTGATTTACAAGGAAGCCGGTATTTCGCTGAACCCGTCCAAGAAGGACATGGTGTACGGCCGCCTGGTAAGACGCATCCGTGAGCTGAAGCTGGCCACTTTTGCCGCCTACGTGGATTATCTCGAGTCGGTCTCCGGCAAGCGCGAGTTCGAGCAGTTTGTGAATGCCCTCACCACCAACCTCACCTTCTTTTTCCGCGAAGAACATCATTTCCCGATTCTGGCGGAACACCTGAAGCAAAGGGCGGCGGCAGGTGCCAGTGAGCTGTCCATCTGGTGCGCGGCATCCTCCACCGGTGAAGAGCCGTATTCGCTGGCCATTACCGCGCTGGAGGCCTTCCCGCTGTCCGGCAAGCCTGCCATCAGCATCATGGCGACCGATCTGGATACCAGCGTGCTGGAAACCGGCCGCAAGGGTATTTATCCGGAAGACAAGATTGCCCGCCTGCCGCCCGGTCATGCCCACAAGTATTTCGACAAATTGCCGGATGGCACCTATCAGGCCAAGGCGGTGCTGCGCAATATGATTACCTTCCAGCGCCTGAACCTGATCGAAAACAACTGGGCGCTGCGCAAGCAGTTCGATGCCATTTTCTGCCGCAATGTGATGATTTATTTCGATCGCGACACCCAGTTTGCCGTGCTGAAAAAGTTTGCCCCGCTACTCAAGCCTGACGGCCTGCTGTTTGTCGGCCACTCGGAAAACTTCTATTTCGCCTCGGACTACTTCCAGCTGCGCGGCAAGACGGTGTATCAGCACACACCGAAAAAGTAGCGTTTCCCCCATTGAGCCCTGCTGCGCTGCGGCGTAGTATCCGGGGTCTCAATCGGCTGAGCCGGACGGGCAAGCATGACTTGCCCGTTGTCACGTCTGCTGGAGTCAACATGAAGGTAGCTGTGCTGGGATCGGGCGTGGTGGGGGTGTCCACCGCCTGGTTTCTGGCCCGTGCAGGGCATGAGGTAGTGGTGCTGGACCGCGCCAGCGGGCCGGCGCGTGAAACCAGTTTCGCCAATGGCGGGCAAATCTCCGTCAGCCAGTCCGAGCCCTGGGCCAACCCGGCCGCCCCCTGGCAAATCCTGCAGTGGCTATTGCGCGACGATGCCCCGCTATTGTTCCGCCTGCGGCTGGACCCGGCCCAGTGGCGCTGGTGCTGGCAGTTCCTGCTGGAATGCCGTGGCAGCCGTGCCGAACGCAATATGCGCCAGATGCTGGCGCTGGGCCGCTACAGCCGCGATACCCTGCAAATGCTGCGCGCCGAACTGAATCTGGATTACCAGCAGCAGACGCGTGGCATCGTGTCCTTGTTTCATACCCAGCGCCAGCTGGACGAGGCCGCCCATGTGGCCGCGCAAATGCGCGAGCTGGGCATGGACAAGCACATCATCAGCCGTGAAGAACTGGCGCGCATCGAGCCGGCACTGGCTGGCATTGCTCCCACGCTGGCCGGTGCCAGCTACTGCCCGTCGGACGAATCCGGCGATGTCCACCTGTATACCTGCGCCATGGCTGAGCATGCAGCGCGTGCCGGGGTGGAGTTCCGTTTCAATACCCGCATCAATGCGCTGGAAACTGACAATGGCCGCATCAGCGGCGTGTCGGTCAATCTGCCAGAAGGCAATTACCGCCGTGTGACTGCCGACGCCTACGTGCTGGCGCTGGGCAGTTACTCGCCTTTGCTGGCGGCCCCGTTGGGGCTGCGCCTGCCCATCTATCCGTGGAAGGGCTATTCCGCCACCTTGCCCTTGCGCGACCCGGCCACGGCCCCGCTGGCCAGTATTACCGACGAAGCCTACAAGGTGGTGATTTCCCGTCTGGGCTCGCGCCTGCGCATTGCCGGGACGGCAGAGCTGGCCGGTTACTCCAGCAGCCTGAATGCGGTGCGCTGTCAGGCCTTGATCAAGCGTGGCCAGGCCTTGATGCCGGAGGTGGCCGACTGGGATGCCGCCGAGTTCTGGAGCGGCTTGCGCCCGGCTACGCCCGGCAATGTGCCGCTGATCGGTCGCAGCCGCTATGCCAATCTCTACTTTAATACCGGGCACGGCACGCTGGGCTGGACCGAAGGCGCGGGCAGCGGCAGGGCGCTGGCGGAAATCATCAGCGGCCGCACTCCGCCGATTGATTTTGCCTTTCAGGGTGTTTGATCCGGCGCAGCGGGTAGCACGGCAGCAATGCTAAAATGCCGGCCTGGATTATTTCATTTTCTAACTGGAGTCGGACCATGCGTATCGGAACCCCGCACAGCGCCACTGCGCTGCGTGTCATGCTGCTGGGCAGCGGCGAGCTGGGCAAGGAAGTTGTCATTGCATTGCAGCGCCTGGGGGTGGAAACCATTGCGGTTGACCGCTACGCCGGTGCTCCGGCCATGCAGGTTGCGCACAGCAGCCATGTTATCAATATGTCGGATGCCGCCGCGCTACGCGCGCTGGTGGAGCAGGTGCGCCCGCATCTGATCGTGCCGGAAATCGAAGCCATTGCTACCGAAGAGCTGCTGCGCATCGAGGCCGATGGTCTGGCCGAGGTGATCCCCACCGCCCGTGCCACCAACCTCACCATGAACCGCGAAGGCATTCGCTGTCTGGCGGCGGACGAGCTGGGCCTGCCCACTTCGCCGTTTGCCTTTGCTTCCTCGCTGGACGAATTGCAGCAGGCCATCGACGCCGGCATCGGCTACCCCTGCCTGGTGAAGCCGGTGATGTCCTCCAGTGGCAAGGGCCAGTCGCTGCTACGTGGGCCGGATGATGTGGCCAAAGCCTGGGAATATGCCGTCAGTGCCGGCCGTGTGGACAAGGGCCGGGTGATTGTCGAAGGTTTCATCGACTTCGATTACGAAATCACCCAGCTCACCGTACGTGCCAGCGATGGTCAGGGCGGTATTGCCACCCACTTCTGCGACCCCATCGGCCATCTGCAAAAGAACGGCGACTACGTGGAGAGCTGGCAGCCGCAGCCGATGAGCGAACTGGCACTGCTGCGCGCCCGTGAAATGGCCAAGGCCGTGACCGATGCACTGGGCGGACGTGGCCTGTTCGGGGTGGAGCTGTTCGTCAAGGGCGATCAGGTATGGTTCTCCGAAGTCAGCCCACGCCCGCACGATACCGGGCTAGTGACACTGGCTACCCAGCGCTTCTCCGAATTCGAACTGCATGCGCGCGCCATTCTGGGCTTGCCGGTGGATGCCAGCCTGCGCAGTGCCGGTGCCTCTGCAGTGATTTACGGTGGCATGGAAGAGCAGGGCATTGCCTTTGAAGGCGTGGCCGAAGCACTGGAGGTGCCGGGTGCCGACCTGCGCCTGTTCGGCAAGCCGGAAAGCTTTGTCCGCCGTCGCATGGGCGTGGCGGTGGCCCAGGCGGATGATGTGGCCACTGCGCGTGAGCGTGCCTTGCTGGCCGCTTCGCTGGTCAAGCCGGTAAAGGACTGAGCCATGCAGGAAATGACGCCATACGAGCTGATGGGTGGTGAAGGCGTGGTGCGCTGGCTCACCAACCGCTTCTACGACATCATGGATAGCGACCCTTCGGTCAAGGTGCTGCGCGACATGCACCCGGCTGATCTGGCCGGTTCGCGGGAAAAGCTGTTCATGTTCCTGTCCGGCTGGCTGGGTGGACCGGGCTTGTATATGGAAAAGTTTGGCCATCCGCGCCTGCGCATGCGTCACATGCCGTTTGCCGTGGATGGGGAAATGCGCGACCAGTGGATGCAGTGCATGACCCAGGCAGTGAACGAACTGCTGGTGGAAGACTGGCTCAAGGCCAAGCTGCTGGAGGCCTTCTATAACACCGCAGACTTCATGCGCAATCAGGAAGAGTAAGCGCCGGTCTGATTCAGCGTAACCGGATAACCCTCTGCACGGTCATTGCCGGCAGAGGGTTTTTGTTTATCTGTTGTCGGGCAACGGCGGAATGGAATAAGTACCTGTGACATGGGCCACCGGCTCGTCACTGCCCGCGGAATACAGCAGCACCTCGCCCACGGCCAGGCGCTTGCCCAGCTTGAGGATGCGGCCTTCGGCAATCACATCTTCCTGCGGTGGCTTGCGCAGGAAATTGATATTCAGGCTGGTCGTCACCGCCAGTTCCACCTTGCCTATCATGCCCAGTACTACGGCATAGAGGGTGGCATCGGCCAGTGCCATCAGGGCCGGGCCGGCAATGGTGCCACCGGGGCGGATCAGGTCGGGGTTGAAGTGCATGCGCATGCGGGCGGTGCCATGGGCAATGTCCTCGGTACGCATGCCAAACAGCTTGACCAGCGGCAGTTCGCTGTCGATCAAGGCCTGGAACTCTGCAACGCTGATCTGGCTCATGGTTTGCTCTGGTGATGGCAGGGCACCATGGTGCATGACCGTTACGTTAACGTCAATTTGCCGCCATCATCCATGACCTGATGGCGGCCAGGGCAATCTGTAGTGCAGTTCTCAGCGCGGACGGTGACCACGCTCGATCAGCACGCCAACGCGGCGCACACCGGGCAGAATGCCCAGCTTGGTGACGGAAACCTGCACCCAGGGTGCGCCAAAGTCTTCGCGAATCACCTTGGCGATATATTCCGCCAGCGCTTCCAGTAGCAGGAAGTGCTGTTCCGACAGTGCCTTGCGCAAGCGTTCCACCACCACGCCATAGTGAATGGTGTCGCCGATATTGTCGGTGTGGCAGGGCACTTCACTGGGAATGCCGATTTCCAGGTCGATTTCGATGGTTTGCGGATTTTTCCGCTCCCACTCATAAACACCGATAATGGTGTCGGCGCGTACTTCGCGCAGGAAAATGATGTCCATTGCTATGCCGGGAGTTGGGCTTTGTCGCCCGATACCGTAAAATCCGAAGCCTTCTATTCTAATGGATACACCATGACCACGACAGCATTTGCCTTCATTGTTGCGGCCTACCTGCTGGGCTCGCTGTCTTTTGCCGTGATCGTGAGCAAGGCCATGGGCATGGCCGACCCGCGCAGCTACGGCTCGGGCAACCCCGGCGCCACCAATGTCCTGCGTACCGGCAAGAAACTGGCCGCCGTGCTGACCCTGCTGGGCGATGGGGCCAAGGGCTGGGTGGCGGTGGCGCTGACGGCCTGGTTCGGCCCGCAATATGGACTGGGTGAGCAGGCCATTGCCATGTCGGCACTGGCGGTGCTGATCGGCCACATGTGGCCGGTATTCTTCGGCTTCAAGGGCGGCAAGGGTGTGGCCACCGCAGTGGGCGTGCTGTTCGGTTTCAATATCTGGCTGGCACTGGCGGCCATTGCCACCTGGCTGTTCATGGCTTTTGTGGTGAAGATTTCCTCGCTGTCCGCCATCGTGGCCTGCGTGATGGTGCCGGTATACGCCTACTTCATCGTGCAGCCGTCCTCGCCGTATTTTGGCACCTGCATCATCATTGCCATCCTGGTGATTCACCGCCACAAATCCAATCTGATCAAGCTGCTGACCGGGCAGGAAGGCAAGATTGGCGAGAAGGCCGAGAAAAAGGGCAATTAGTCGCTTGCCGTCAAACTAAAAAGCCACCGCATGCGGTGGCTTTTTTTGCAGCCTTTGGCCATCAGCCGTCTGACAGCACCTTCACATGGGCGGTTACGCTGCGTGCCAGCGAGGACAAGTCATAGCCGCCCTCCAGTACCGAGACGATGCGGCCATCGGCATACTGGTCGGCAATCTGCATCAGGTGGCGGGTCACCCACTCGTAGTCGGCCTCCACCAGCCCCAGTGAGCCCATGTCATCCTCGCGGTGGGCATCAAACCCGGCAGAGATAAAGATCATCTGCGGCTGGAAGTCGTGCAGGCTGGGCAGCCACACGTTTTCCACCACTTCGCGGAATTCCCGCCCGGTGCTGCCGGCCTTGAGCGGTACATTCACCATGTTCGGCCCTACCGGGTTGTCACCGCAGTAAGGGTAGAAGGGGTGCTGGAAGATGGACACCATCATCACGCGCGGGTCGTCACGGAAGATGTCTTCGGTGCCGTTGCCGTGATGCACGTCGAAGTCGATCACTGCAATCCGCTCGAACTTGTAGGTGGACAGCGCATGGGCAATGCCGACGGCGATATTGTTGAAGAAGCAGAAGCCCATCGCCTTGTCGTGTTCGGCATGGTGGCCCGGCGGACGAATGGCACAGAAGGCATTGGGTGCCTTGTCCTCGCACACCATTTCCACCGCCTTGATCACCGCGCCGGCGGCGCGACGTGCGGCAGGCAGGGTGCCCGGTGCCATTGCGGTGTCCGGGTCCATGCGAAAGGTGCCAACCGATGGCGCACAGGCCTCGATGTATTCCACATAGCGTGGCGGGTGCACCCGGGCCAATTGCTGCTCGGTGACCTCCGGTGCTTCCACCTCATGCAGGCTGTCGTAAATCTGTGCGGCCATCAGTTGATCCTTGATGGCAACCAGGCGTTCCGGGCATTCCGGGTGGCCCACCCCCATATTGTGCTGCAGGCAGACAGAATGGGTGATGTAGGCAGTGAGTCCGTTTCTCTGTAGACGGTTTTTGAGCCAAGTTAACACGAGCGTTTCCTTGTTGCGTACGATTGTTTGCGTACAATGGACGCGAGTTTTATCTTTATGTATTTTCGATAAATACTGCGCGCAACCGGGTCCAAATGCAATCACTCAGCCTTGCCTATCGTCAACTGAACACGCTTATCCTGGGGAAGTCCCGTGCCGTCCGGCTGGCGCTGACCTGCCTGATCGCCCGGGGCCACCTGCTGATCGAGGACGTGCCCGGCGTGGGGAAAACCACGCTGGCCCATGGCCTGGCTGCGGTACTGGGCCTGCATTACCAGCGGGTGCAATTCACCAGCGATTTGCTGCCGGCCGACATCCTCGGCGTCAATATCTACCAGCGTGAAACCGGCAGCTTCCGCTTTCACCAGGGACCGGTGTTCAGCCAGCTGTTATTGGCCGATGAAATCAACCGTGCCTCGCCCAAGGTGCAATCTGCCTTGCTGGAAGCCATGGAAGAGCGTCAGGTCTCGATTGATGGTGAAAGTCATCCGCTGCCCCAGCCGTTTTTTGTGATTGCCACCCAGAACCCGTCCGAGCAGCTGGGGACTTTTCCGCTGCCGGAGTCGCAGCTGGACCGTTTCCTGATGCGCATTTCCCTTGGCTATCCGGCGGCCGATGCCGAGCGGGCACTGCTGCTGGGACAAGACCGGCGCAGCCTGCTGGCAGACATGACCCCCTGCTTGCAGGGCGATGGTTTGTTGCAACTGCAGCAGAAGGCAGCCGCGCTGACCGTCACGGCTGATCTGGCTGATTATGTGCTGGCGCTGTTGCAGGCCACCCGGCAGGAAAGCAGTTTCCTGAGCGGCCTGAGTCCGCGGGCTGGCCTGGCCTTGCTGTCGGCGGCCAGGGCATGGGCGATGCTGGAAGGGCGTGACCATGTATTGCCGGAAGATGTGAAAGCGATTTTCCCGGCAGTGGCCGGCCATCGTCTGGGTTTGACCGGGGATGCCACGGCCAGCCTCACTGCCTTGCTCGACCATGTTGCCATTCCGTAAGCGCCTGCGTAGCTGGTGGTGGCGACGCCTGCCGCTGGAGAAAGAATGTCGGCTGAGCCAGCGGCGCATCTATCTGTTGCCCACCCGTTTTGGCTTGCTGCTGTTGGCCGTGGCCGCTGCGGTGTGGGTGGGCGCGCTCAATTACGCGGTCAGCCTGGCTTACGGGCTGGCATTCTGGATCATCAGCCTGTTGTTGCTTGCCGTGCTGATGGCCTACCGGCAATTGGCCGGCCTGCAATTACAGGTGGAAGCCGGGGAAAACACTTTTCTTGGCCAGGTGGCCAACTGCCGCCTGTCGCTGATCAATCAGGCCGGTGTGGAGCGACAAATACATCTGTGGGCAGAAGAAGGAGAAAGCGCTGTACATTGCCAGCTACCGGCGGGTGGCCAGCAGTCGGTCAGCATTCCGCTGTTGCTCAATCGGCGTGGGCCGCATGCTTATCCGGTGCTGCAAATATGGAGCACGGCGCCTTTTGGCCTGATTCGTGCTTTTTCCTGGTGGCGTCCGTACGCCACTGTGCTGGCCTACCCACACCCTTTGCCAGACCGCATTCGTCATGCTGATGACTTGCAAACGGGCAAAGGGCGCAGCCGGGGTGAAGACGAGGAGGACTTTTCCCATCTGGCTGAATATCAGGCGGGCGATACGCCACGCCAGATTGCCTGGAGCATGCTGGCGCGGCGCGATGTATTGGCCAGCAAACGCTTTGTCAGTCAGCCGCGTGGCCATGCCGTGCACGAGCTGGCCTGGCAGGATTACCCGGCAGCACTGGATGTGGAAACCCGGCTATCCCGTTTGTGCTGGCGCCTGTTGCAGTGCGAGAAGGCCGGCCAACGCTATCGCGTGCGTTTGCCCGATACGGTGATCGAACCGCAGGCAGGTCAACGGGAAAGGGCATTGGCCGCGCTGGCCAACTGCTCACTGCCATCATGAAACATTCTTTGTTCCGCCCCGCAGAAATGGCGGTGCTACTGGCCGTGGCGCTGGTCATCGTCCCCTTGTTGTTCTATCTGCCGTTCTGGTTACCGGCCCTGGTCGAGCTCATGCTGTTGCTGCGCGCATGCCTGCTGCTGCGCCAGTCCCGCCTGCCCGGTTTGGCTGTGCTTCTGCCCTTGCTGGTGTTGGCAGCGGCTGGTGTATGGCTGAATCTGAATACCTTGATTGGCCGGGAAGGTGGGGCGGCATTGTTGATCCTGCTCTTGGGCTTCAAGGTGTTTGAGTCCCGCCAGCAGCGTGACTGGCAGGTCGTCCTGGCGCTGGGGTTCTTCCTGAGCGCCATCCCCTTGTTATTCGATCAGAGCCCCTGGTCCGCGTTGTGGCTGGTCATCAGCCTGCTCGCCTTGACCTGGGCCATGTTGCGACTGGCCGGGGATATTCCATCAGGCAGTGCCCGCACCGCGGTACAAGCCTTGTTGCTGTCCTTGCCGCTGATGCTGGTGTTGTTTGTGGTGATGCCGCGCTTGCCCGGCCCCTTGTGGAGCATGCCGCACGATAGTCATACCGCACAGACCGGCCTGTCCGACAGCATGGAACCAGGCAGTATCAGCCAGCTGGTGCAACGTGAGGATGCCGCATTTTCCGTGGTGTTTGCCGGCCAGGCACCCGCCGTCAGCCAGATGTATTGGCGCATCATGATCCTGGACGATTTTGATGGCCGTCGCTGGCAGAACGTACATGGCTTGCAACAAGAGACTGTGCAATTGCAAGGCGGTCAGCTGATTCCTTACCGTCTGACCGGCAAGCCTGCCCGCTCCCGGCTCCCCTTGCTGGAGTACCCTTTGCAAGCACCCAGAGGCGGCGTGCTGGAGCCGGGCCGCCTATTGCGTCTGGCCAGCGACAGCGATGACACGGTGCGCATCGATGCTGCCAGCCTGCTTGGCAGTCATTACCGCCAGTCTCTGAGCCAGAGCGATCAGGATTTCTACCGCCGCCTGCCGCCGGGCAATCCGGCCAGTCGGCAGCTGGCGATGCAATGGCGCATGCAAAGTCAGGATGATGCCGGTTTCGTGCACGAGGCCCTGCTGCATTTTCGCCTGAATGGCTATCGCTATACCTTGACTCCGCCCTTGCTCGAAGGCGACAACTCGACGGATGCCTTCCTGTTTTCCAGCCGCCAGGGCTTTTGCGAGCATTACGCCTCGGCCTTTGCATTTCTGGCACGGGCTGCTGGCATTCCGGCCCGGGTAGTCACCGGTTACCAGGGCGCGCAGTTCAACCCGGTAGGCCGGTTCTGGCAAGTCCGCTCATCGGATGCGCATGCCTGGGTCGAAGTATGGTTGAAGGAAAGCGGTGAGTGGCTGCGGGTCGATCCGACGGCGGCGGTTGCGCCACAACGGGTCAGCGATGGTGTCAGCCAAAGCATTCCCTCATTGCAGCCTGCCATGCCCTTGATGGGCAGTCGTATCCCTGGCTGGTTGCTGCCGCTGCAGCAAAGCTGGCAGGCTGCCGGCTTTGCCTGGCAGCAGTGGGTGGTGGGCTACGATGCCACCCGACAGCTCAATCTGTACCGTCTGCTGGGCCTTGGTGAGGCGGTGGATGCCGCAGCCGTCTTGCGCGCATTGCTGTTAGGTGGTGCTCTGGGTCTGTTACCATTGTTGTGGTGGTGGCGCAGGCGACCCGCGATGGCACCATTGCAAGTGGGCCGCAACTTGTTGGTGGCTGCATTGCAGTGTCACGGCATCACGATTCTGCCCAGTGACGGGCCGCTGGACATGCTGAACAAGGCTGCGCATCTGCCAAAGGACGTGCGTGTCCTGCTCAAGCAATTGCTCAAGGAGTATGCCGCCATGCGTTATCGGCATGCTGAATTGCCTGCCAGGCAAGTGCAGGCCTGGCTCGGACAAGTGCGCCGTTTTGCGCAGCAGGCTCGCAAACAAAGGCGGCACCGCTGAGTGAATGTGCCAGATTCAGGGGGAGGACTACGGCGACGTTTGCCTGAGGAGACTGGTCGTGTGTCTTGTCGCGGGCAAACAAAAACCCCGCCGTTACGGGCGGGGTCATGCTGCTGTTGGCAGGGCTGGTAAGGCGCGATGCTTACAGGACAAAATCGCGTGAAATACCCTTGCGGCGCAGAATGCGACGCAGTTGCTCCAGTCCTTCTATCTGAATCTGACGCACGCGCTCCCGGGTCAGGTTAAGCGCAGCAGCCAGCTCTTCCAGCGTGCAGATTTCATGACCGTTCAGGCCATAGCGGCGCTCGATCACCATGCACTGCTTGTCATTGAGCTGTGCCAGCCATTCCTTGACGAAGAGTTCCAGCTGATTGTTATGCAACTGGATTTCAGGCTCTTCGTGTTGTTCATCAGGGATGGATTCACCAATGGACAGCATCGGATCAATGTCGAGCGGGGCATCCAGAGAAGCCATGCGTTCGTTCAGGTTCATCACCTTGCGCACATCTTCCACCGGTTTGCCGACATGCTGGGCAATTTCTTCCAGCGTCGGTTCACGTCCCATCTGGCTTTCCAGCTGACGGGAAGCACGCAGGTAGACGTTCAGCTCCTTGATGACATGAACCGGCAGGCGGATGGTGCGCGACTGGTTCATGATGGCCCGTTCGATACTCTGACGAATCCACCACGTTGCATAGGTTGAAAAACGGAAGCCGCGTTCCGGATCAAACTTTTCCAGCGCATGCATCAGTCCGATATTGCCCTCTTCGATCAGATCAAGCAGCGCAAGGCCGCGATTGATGTAATGTTTGGCAATATTGACCACGAGGCGCAGATTGTGCTCGATCATCTTCTGACGGGCATCAAAATCGCCGTCGACTACACGACGTGCCAGTTCCAGTTCCTGGGCTGGTGTCAGCAAGGCATTGTTTCCGATGTCGTTAAGGTAAATCTGGGTGACATCGGCCACTTCCTCGGTCACGCTCTGACGTTCGGCAGCCTCTTCGGTTTCTGCTTCAGCGGCAACGTCTTCGGCAACTTCTTCTTCAAGAACTTCCTCTTCTTCGAGGATATCGCTGTCTTGGTTCATTATTTCCCCCCGCTACGGTGGATCCTGGCAGAGGGAAATACCTCTGTTCAGGACTTGTTGTCTAGGTACTGCATCGGATCAACCGGTTTCCCGAAGCGGCGGATCTCAAAATGCAGTTTTACCTGATCGGCATCAGTATTACCCATTTCGGCAATCTTTTGCCCTTTCCTGACAGACTGGCCCTCCTTGACCATCAACTGACTGTTATGAGCGTATGCAGACAGAAAAGTCTTGTTGTGCTTGATGATGATGAGCTTCCCGTAGCCCCTCAAGCCATTTCCGCTGTAAACGACCTTGCCATCACCTGCTGCTATGACACTTTGACCTGCACGACCACTGATATCGACACCTTTATTGCTTTCCGAATAGCCGCGTATCACTTTTCCTTCGGTCGGCCAACCCCAAGCGACTGCATCTTCACTGATTGTTGCCTGAGATTTTTCTTCAATTTTGTTCTTATTTTCCGATATTGCAGCTGGAGTACTACTGTCCTTTTTGTCGGATTGACTGTTTGCGGACGTCGTCGCAGCTACTTTGGGTGGCATTGTCTTTTTATTGCCACTTCCTTCGCTCTGTTGTGCCAGTGTTTTGGCAGCTTCTTCCGAATAAGGCAGTTTGAGTGCTTTCGGATAGTTTTTGCTGCCAGCGGCAGGATTACCACTTTCAATGGTGGCTTGTTCTGGTTTTGGTTGTTCTGTTGCCGGTACCGTCGTTTGCTGTTTCAGGACGGGTTGCGGCGTGGCTTCATTGCTGGTCGGTGGCGTCAGACGTAACACCTGGCCAACCTTGATATTGTTGTCTGACAGATTATTCCATGCAGCAACATCTTTGTATTTCAAACCATTATTCAGCGAAATGCGAAACAGGTTTTCACCTGCTTGAACAACATGTGTCTTTTCTGCCGAATCATTGCCCAACTTCTTGGCAGTCAGTCCGCCGCCGCTCTTGTAGGGCGTTGCCACGGCAGTGTCTGCTGCAACCGGTGCCTGGGGCTTGCTCGCCGTGCTCGTTATCGTTGCCACCGGAGCGGGGCGGGCGGACTCAACCGGTGCCGCCTGTTGTGCCATGCTGCTGCAACCTGCCAGAACAACGGAGGTTAACGATGCGGTCAGCCAATGCTTTGAATGCTGTTTATGCATGCCTATGGATTTTATATGTCAGTTAATTGATGTTTGTAAACATTTACACTTGGTATGTGTTGTGTTTTTGCAAGAGTTAGTTACGACCGGGCAGGAGAGGTACAAACTTGACCGGGTCCAGTCTGGTCTTTTGTAAACCCTGCGTGGTCTTCTCCAGCAGCCACAAATACTGCTCGGCTTCACCGACCGGCATGATCAGCCTGCCGCCTTCTGCCAATTGTTCGACCAGTGCTTCCGGAATGTTGCGAGCCGCTGCTGTCATGATGATGCCTTCGAACGGTGCTGCTTCCGGTAGCCCGAAGTGACCATCACCGTGAACCAGCCGGGCGTGAACCAGTTTGGCTGCACGCAGATTCCGCCTTGCTTTGTCCAGCAGGGCCGAGAGTCGTTCAATCGAATACACTTCAGCCCCGGTCTTGAGTAATACGGCTGTCTGGTAGCCGCATCCCGTGCCGATTTCCAGCACCTTGCCAGGCTTGCGACCGGCAAGTAGTACTTCAGTCATGCGTGCTACGGTCAGCGGCTGCGAAATGGTCTGGCCATGACCGATGGGGAGGGATACATCGTCATAGGCGCGTGTTGCCAATGCCTGATCGACAAACAGGTGACGTGGCACATCAGACATGGCACCAAGGACACGTTCGTCCTGAATGCCGGATTGTCGCAGGCGCTCCACCATGCGTTTGCGGGTACGGTCAGACAGCATGCCATAGGCTTGGCTGTCTTGTGTCACGGATGAAGCCATGTATTGATTCCGTCCATTTGGCCAAATGCAGTTAGATCAAGCATGAGCGGAGTCAGCGAGGCATGCTTGCCTGCAATGGCCGCAAAGTCGGTGCCTGGCCCGGCATCTTGTGCCGCTCCCACCGGGCCTACCCAGTATATCGTTTCTCCACGGGGATTCTTGGCTTTGATGACCGGTTCGGCCTGATGCCGGCGCCCCAGACGGGTGACTTGCAGCGCTTGCAGCTCGTTGGCAGGGATGTCCGGGACATTGACATTGAGCAGCACGGGGCTGTTCAGTGGATGTTGTCGATGGCGTTCCAGCAGTTGTTCCACCACCAGTGCTGCAGTATCGAAGTGCTTGCCGCTATAGCCGGCCAGCGAAATGGCGATGGAGGGAATGCCCAGCAAAAAGCCTTCGCTGGCGGCGGCCACGGTGCCGGAGTAAATAGTGTCATCGCCCATGTTCGGGCCATGGTTGATACCGCTGAAGATCATGTCCGGACGGAAATCCAGCAAGCCGGTCACTGCCAGGTGAACGCAGTCGGTAGGCGTGCCATTGACATAATAAAAGCCATTGGCGGCCTGGCGGACGGTCAGGGGGCGGTCCAGGGTGAGCGAATTGCTGGCGCCGCTTCGGTCGCGTTCCGGGGCGACCACGACGACTTCGCCATGGCGTGCCAGGGTTTCCGCCAGTACCCGTATGCCGGGTGAGAAATAACCGTCGTCATTGCTGATGAGGAACTTCATGCTCTGCTTCCGGGTTGGACGCATGATTGTATCGCTGCGAGGGAGTGCTGGGAAACCATTGCAGCACATTCAGACAAAGAAAAACCCGCCGCAGCGGGTTGGTCTGATCAGGCGTAGTAGCGCTGGCTGAATTCCAGCATGCGTTCAATCGGGATGCGGGCTGCATCCATCTGTTCTGCCGTGAGGTAGTCGATGCGCAAGCCCTCGCCTTGTTGGGCGCGTTTGACTGCCTCGATGGTATTCATCTTCATGTAAGGACAGGAGTTGCACTGGCAACCGGCGTAGATGGGGGCCTGCCGCAGGTCCAGGTCGGGCCGCGCCAGACCCATGTTGTACAGGATACCGTCTTCGGTTGCGACGAAGATGACGGCCTTGCTGTCACCCTTGAAGGCTTTTACCCAGTTCAGCATGCCGGAGGTGGAGCCTACGTAATCGGCTTTTTTCAGTACCGGCAACGGGCTTTCCGGGTGGGCAATCAGGTATTTTTCACCCGTTGCGGCGGCAAATGCCTCATCCAGCGCCGCTTCGTTGAACTTGTCGTGTACTTCACACACGGCCGACCACAGCGGCATGTCGTAGCCGTATTGGTCGTTCAGGTAGCCGCCCATGTTGCGGTCCGGCGAGAAAATGACTTTTTTGCCTTCGGCATACAGGTGGGCAATGATGTCGTCCACATTGCGGCTGGTGACAATCCAGTCCGACAGTGCCTTGTGTTCCGCGCTGGAGTTGATGTACGACACATGGACATGGTCCGGGTGACGTTCACGCCATGCCTTGAGTGCAGTGACATCGGTCTGGGTGACCAGCGAACAGGTGGAACCGGCATCCGGCAGGATGACTTCGGCTTGCGGATTGAGGATTTTGGCGGTTTCGGCCATGAAACGGACACCGGCAAACACAATGATGTCGGCGTTGGCTTCCTTGGCATACAGCGACAGTTCCAGGCTATCGCCCACCTTGTCAGCCATTTGCTGGATTTCCGGCTGGGTGTAGTAGTGGGCAAGGGTGACGACGCGCTTCGTCATGATGGCTGACTCCTGCCCGCCCTGCTTCATGTTGCAGGCGAGCTGAATTGATATGTTGCGATGCAGTTCCCGTGGACTGCTGAACCGTCAAGGGTAGCAATATTGCAGTGCGATTACCACCGCCAGCTTGTGTGCGATGCGCGGATGGTGGCGGTCTTTGCTATAAAATTCATCTGAGGTGCGCTTGCCCGAGGTCAACATGAGGCGGCAAGGTCTGCGGCAGCATGTTGGTGTCATTCTGCACAGGCTGTGCTTGGCCGATCAGTCTTGTCGCGTCATGACGCATGCTCGTTTGTCCTTATTGTGCATTGCACAATACTATCGCAACATACAGGTATCAAGCTGGATTTGCCTTTGCAAGTCCATGTATTCAAACAGATCTGGCCAGAAGACTGGCTGCCCCTGGCAGCGTGTCGTGCTGGATGACTGCTGGCATTAACCCTACTGGAACCGCTTCCATGAAGCCTCACTACCTTACTCCGCTGTTTTCACCGCGCACTGTTGCTGTTGTTGGTGCCAGCGATACGCCCGGCTCCATTGGCCAGGCGGTGTTTGCCAATCTGTTGGCGGGCAATTTTCAAGGCAAGCTGTTTCCAGTCAATCTGAATCACAAGGTGGTGGGTGGCATTCCTGCCGTTCCCTCGGTACGCCTGATCGAACCGGCGGTTGACATGGCCGTGGTCTGTACAGCCATTCGTACTTTGCCGGCCATCATCAAGGATTGTGGCAAGAAGGGCATCAAGGCCGTGCTGCTGGCCAAGGAGTTTTCCGATAGCGAGCAGCTGGAGCGGGAAATCCTGAATGAGTCTGTATCAATTGCGCGCCACTATGGCATCCGTGTGCTGGGGCCGAATGTATTGGGCCTGATGCGACCGGTGGCCGGCTTCAATGCCACCAATTACACCAGTAAGGTCCGTCCGGGAAACATGGCGCTGGTGTCGCAGTCGTCAGCCCTGTGTACGGCCATGCTGGACTGGGCAGACAGCAAGGGCATCGGTTTTTCCAGTGTGATTTCGGTGGGTGAGGCGCTGGATGTCGATTTCGGCGAAATTCTGGATTACCTGGTGGCGGATAACTTCACCCAGGGCATTTTGTTGCATGTTCACCACATCCATCATGCACGCCGCTTCATGAGTGCGCTGCGTGCGGCCGCACGTACCAAGCCAGTGGTGGTGATCAAGTCGGGCCGTTATCAGGATGATGTGACCGGTGTCACCCATTCGAGCAACCTGATTGAAAGCGGTGATGTTTTCGATGCCGCGCTGTCCCGAGCCGGTGTGCTGCGCGTGTCTTCCATTGCCCAGCTGTTTACTGCGGCCAAGGTGCTGGCAGCCAATTTCCGCGTCGGCGGCAAGCGGCTGGCCATTGTCACCAACGGTATTGGCCCCGGCGTGCTGGCTGCCGACAGTGCCTATACCAATGGTGTGGAGCTGGCCAAGCTGAGCGACGCCACCATGGACCTGCTCAATAACGCCTTGCCACGCAACTGGTCGCACGGCAACCCGATCGACCTGATCGGTGATGCCAGCCCGGTGCGTTTTCGTACTGCGGTGAAGGCCTGTATCGACGACCCGAATGTCGACGGTGTGCTGGTGGTGTTCACCCCGCAGGCCGGTACCGACCACCTGACCACGGCGCAGTTGATGATTGGCTTGCAGCGCGAATCCAGCAAGCCGATGTTCCTGTCCTGGCTGGGTGATGCCAAGGTATCGGAAAGCCGCGACCTGTTTTCCAAAGCCAAGTGCGCGCATTTCCGTGCGCCGGAATACGGCATCGAGGTATTCCGCAACCTGGCTTCCTATCATTACAACCAGCAATTGCTGTTGCAGACCCCAGGGCCGCTGGAAGGCAAGCGTGAAGCACCAGACCTGCTGCGTGCCCGTGCGGTGATTGCCGGAGCCATGGCCGAAGGCCGTACCATTCTGTCCGAGCGCGAATCCAAGGAGGTGCTGGCGGCGTTCCGTATCCCGGTCAACCCCACCTTGCTGGCGCGCAGCGAAGACGAAGCCGTGGTGCTGGCCGAGCAAATCCACTACCCGGTGGTGCTGAAGATCGATTCACCGGACATCATCTACAAATCGGATGTCGGCGGTGTGGAGTTGAACATCAGTAACGAAGCCACCTTGCGCGCAGCCTTCCGCAGCATTCTGGAACGGGCACACCAGGCCATGCCAGAGGCGCGCATTGATGGGATTTCGGTACAGCCCATGCGGAAACGCCGCTTTGCGCGCGAGGTGATGGTGGGTGTGACACACGATAGCTCGTTCGGCCCGGTGATTACCTTTGGTGCCGGCGGTATTGCGGTGGAGGTCATGCATGACCGCGCGCTGTCCTTGCCGCCGCTGAACCAGTACCTGGTGGGCAGCATGATACGCAAGACCCGTATCGGCCAATTGCTGGGTGCCTTCAAGAACCTGCCGGCCGTCGACATGGAAGAGCTGGTGGATGTGCTGCTGCATGTGTCGGAGATGGTGTGCGAGCTGCCGGAACTGCGCGAGATGGACATCAACCCCTTGGTGGCGGACGAGAAGGGGGTTATTGCGCTGGATGCGCGCATCATCGTCGAACCCTTGAAGCCTGATGTGAAACGCTACGGCCACATGGCCATCATGCCTTACCCCACGCATATGGTGCGCAGTGCCACGCTGAACGATGGCATGAAGGTCATCATTCGCCCGGTGCGGCCGGAAGATGCCGAGATGCAGCAGGAGTTTGTCCGCACGCTATCGGACGAAAGCCGCTACAACCGTTATATGTCCAGCATCAAGCAGCTGTCGCAAACAATGCTGGTGCGCTTTACCCAGCTGGACTACGACCGCGAAATGGCACTGGCCATGACGTGCGAGACCGAGAACGGTGAAGAGCAGCAAGCCGTGGCCCGTTTCATTACCGATCCGGACAACGAAGGCTGCGAATTTGCGCTGGAAGTAGCAGACAAATGGCAGGGCAAGGGCATTGGCTACATCCTGATGAATGCCTTGTTCGATGCCGCCCGTGAGCAAGGGCTGACCGTGATGCGCGGTGAAGTGCTGGCCGGCAACAAGGGCATGCTCAAGCTGATGCACAAGCTGGGCTTTACCGTGGAAACCCATCCGGAAGACAGGGCGCTGACCATCGTCACCAAGATTCTTTAATGCATTGCACTCCGTGCCCTTGGCTGATTGCAGCGCCGTGGTGTGGTTTTTTTCGTCAAAGCAGGGGTCTTCTGCTGACCGATATCGGGCGGCAGGACTGGCAGGCGTATTAAGCGCTTGCAAGATAAGGGAAAAGTGCCATAGAATCGTGGGCTTTTCTACGATACCGTTTTTATCTAAGGACAATCGACAATGGTAGTGATTCGTCTGGCACGTGGCGGCGCCAAGAACCGTCCGTTCTACAACATCGTGGTGACCGATTCCCGTAACCGTCGTGACGGTCGCTTCATCGAGCGCGTTGGCTTCTACAACCCGGTAGCTAACGAGAAGGAAGAGCGCGTGCGCCTGACTTCCGATCGTCTGAACTACTGGATCGGCGTTGGTGCCCAGGTTACCGACGCTGTAGCCAAGCTGCTGAAAGAGCAGAAGGTTGCTGCCTAATCGTTCGTTGACTCAACTCGCGGACTAAGGCGCATGCGCAAGGAAGATCTCGTCTTGATGGGGTTTGTGCGTGGCGCCTTCGGTATCAAGGGCTGGATCAAGGTCCAGGCCGATACCGAATACGCTGACGGTCTGTTTGACTACCCGGTCTGGTGGCTGGGCAAGGATGACAGCTGGAAGCCGTACACATTTGAAAACGGGGCGGTGCAGCCCAAGGGCTTGTCCGTCAAGCTGCAGGGCATTGAAGATCGCGACGCGGCGGAAGCCCTGCGCGGCCTGCAAATAGCCGTTCCCCGTAGTGAATTGCCGGAAGCTGGTGCTGACGAATATTACTGGTCCGATCTGATCGGCCTGTCTGTCGTCAACCAGCAAGGTGTGGTGCTTGGCAAGGTGACCGAATTGATGGAAACCGGTGCCAACGACGTATTGGTGGTAGAAGGTGAACACGGCCAGCGGCTGATTCCCTTCGTTGGCCAGTTCGTACTGGATGTCAGTCTGGCCGAGGCCCGCATTTCAGTCGACTGGGGCCTGGATTACTGATGCATATCGATGCCATCACGCTGTTTCCGGAAATGTTCGATGCCATCGCCCGCTTTGGTGTAAGCCAGCGGGCGCTTGATCTGGGCATTTGGGATTTCCAGAAATGGAATCCACGCGATTTCACCCATGACAACTACCGCCGTGTGGACGATCGTCCTTATGGTGGTGGGCCTGGCATGCTGATGCTGATTGAACCGCTGGAGGCTGCCATTACGGCCGCCAAGGCACGTCAGCAGGCAGCAGGTGTCGAAGAGAGTCATGTTATCTACCTGTCCCCGCAAGGGCGTGCATTGACGCACGAAAAAGCGGTTGAGCTGTCCCGTCGTCCCGGTCTGATTGTGCTGTGCGGACGTTACGAAGGGGTGGACGAGCGCTTGATCGAGCGACAGGTGGACGAGGAAGTTTCCATTGGCGACTACGTGTTGTCCGGTGGCGAACTACCGGCCATGGTGCTGATGGATGCGGTCATCCGGCTGCTTCCCGGTGTTCTCAACGACGCCCAGTCTGCTTATGAAGACTCATTTGTGAACGGACTCCTTGATTGTCCGCACTATACCCGACCCGAAGACTATCAGGGCATGCGGGTGCCGGATGTACTCATGTCCGGAAATCATGCACTGATTGCTAAATGGCGGCTCAAGCAGGCGCTGGGAAGAACGTGGCAACGTCGACCAGAGCTGTTGCAGGGCCGCACTTTGACAAAACAGGAATCTCGGCTGCTGGCAGAGTACCAGCAGGAACAAGATATCCGTAAAAAACCGGAGTAACACATGGATCTGATCCAGAAACTCGAGCAAGAAGAAATCGCCCGCCTGGGCAAAACCATCCCGGAATTCGCTCCTGGCGATACCGTTGTGGTGAATGTCAAGGTAAAGGAAGGTAACCGCGAACGTCTGCAGGCTTACGAAGGTGTTGTTATCGCCAAGCGTAACCGTGGCCTGAACAGCTCTTTCATCGTGCGCAAGATGTCCGCCGGTGAAGGTGTTGAGCGTACTTTCCAGACCTACTCCCCGCTGGTGGCTTCCGTTGAAGTGAAGCGCCGTGGTGACGTACGTCGTGCCAAGCTGTACTACCTGCGTGGTCGTACCGGCAAGTCCGCACGTATCAAGGAAAAACTGCCGGCTCGCAAGCAAGGCTGATCCTGATACCGTCAGGTATGATGAAAGCGCAAGGTTCACACCTTGCGCTTTTTTTATGTCTTCTGCCAGGAAACCCTGCATGACTACGGAAAGCATAGACCGGTTTCTGGATCATCTGTGGCTGACGGATGGCTTGTCTGCCAATACCCTGGCGGCTTATCGCCGTGATCTGGCCAAAATGCAAAAACAGCTGCAAAGCGAGGACTGCGCGCTGGAATCGGCCAGCCATGTCCAGCTGCAGCAGGCCTTGTTGGCAAGTATCGAGCACGAGAAACCTGCCACGCGAGCCAGGCAGCTGTCCTGTCTGCGGCGCTATTACCAGTATCTGCTCGGGACAAAACAGCGCAATGACGACCCCAGCCTGCATCTGGATAACCCCCGGCTGGGGCAGCGGCTGCCCAAAACCCTGTCAGAAGGACAGGTTGAGCTATTGTTGCAGGCACCGGATGTGGAAACGCCGCTGGGACTGCGCGATCGGGCCATGTTTGAAGTGCTGTATGCAACCGGCTTGCGCGTGTCCGAGCTGGTGGGGCTGACGCTGCAGCAACTGGACATGGTGACGGGTTTGATCATCACCCGTGGCAAGGGTAACAAGGAGCGCATGGTGCCCTTGGGAGAAATTGCCCTGGAATGGCTGGAGCGCTACTTCAGGGAGGCCCGTGTGCTGTTGTTGGGTGGAGCGCAGTGCGATGCCGTATTTGTCACCCAGCGCAAGGCCGGGATGAGCCGGCAGATGGCCTGGCATCTGATTGCCAGCTATGCCAGTGCGCAAGGTTTGCCACCCGTTGGGCCGCACATGCTGCGACACGCCTTTGCCACCCACCTGGTGAACCATGGTGCTGACCTGCGTGTTGTACAGTTGTTACTGGGGCATTCGGATATATCGACCACGCAGATCTACACCCACGTTGCCCGCGAGCGACTCAAGCAACTGCATGCCCAGCATCATCCACGTGGCTGAGTGATGATGTCTTTGTCCGGCACAAAAAAACGCCCGCAATTGCGGGCGTTTTTGTGAGGCGATTTGGTTATCAGGCTCAGGCGGGCTCTGCTGCCAGTGCTTCGGTGTCGAATTGCAGCTCGACCACATCCTGGTCATTGATATCCACCGTAACTTCCCCGCCATGGGCCAGTCGGCCAAACAGCAGCTCGTCTGCCAGTGCCTTGCGGATGGTGTCCTGAATCAGCCGTGCCATCGGACGCGCACCCATCAGCGGGTCGAAGCCGCGTTTGGCCAGGAAGGCGCGCAAGGCATCGGTGAAGTGGATTTCCACCTTCTTGTCGCCCAACTGATGCTCAAGCTGCATCAGGAACTTGTCCACCACCTGCATGATGATCTGCTCATCCAGCATCTTGAAGGAAATGGTGGCATCCAGCCGGTTACGGAATTCCGGGCTGAACAGGCGTTTGATGTCCGCCATCTCATCTCCGGTTTCCTTGGACTGGGTAAAGCCCAGCGTCGGCTTGGACATGGCTTCGGCCCCGGCATTGGTGGTCATGATGATCACCACATTACGGAAGTCGGCCTTGCGCCCGTTGTTGTCGGTCAGGGTGCCGTGATCCATCACCTGCAACAGTACGTTGTAGATGTCCGGATGCGCCTTCTCGATTTCGTCCAGCAGCAGCACCGCATAGGGGTGCTTGTTGATGGCCTCGGTCATCTGGCCGCCCTGTTCGAAGCCGACATAGCCCGGAGGCGCACCAATCAGCCGGCTTACCGCATGGCGTTCCATGTATTCCGACATGTCGAAGCGGATCAACTCCACGCCCAGCACATAAGCCAGTTGCTTGGCTACTTCGGTCTTGCCCACACCGGTAGGGCCGGAGAACAGGAAAGAGCCGATCGGCTTGTGCGGATTGCCAAGCCCAGAGCGTGTCATCTTGATGGCGGTGGCCAGGCTTTCAATGGCCTTGTCCTGACCAAACACCACGTTCTTGAGGTCGCGCTCCAGGTTCTTCAGCACGTTCTTGTCGTCGCTGGAGACCGTCTTGGGCGGAATGCGGGCAATCTTGGCGACGATCTCTTCGATCTCTGCCTTGTTGATCACCTTCTTCTGCTTGGACTTGGGCAGAATCTTCTGTGCGGCACCTGCTTCGTCAATCACGTCGATGGCCTTGTCCGGCAGGTGACGGTCATTGATGTAGCGGGCAGACAATTCTGCAGCGGTAGACAGGGCCGACTGCGTGTACTTCACGCCATGATGTGCCTCGAAGCGCGATTTCAGGCCCTTCAGGATTTCGATGGTCTGCTCCACGGTGGGTTCAGCCACGTCGATCTTCTGGAAGCGCCGCGACAGCGCGTTATCCTTCTCGAAAATGCCGCGATACTCGTTGTAGGTGGTGGCACCAATGCAACGCAGGCTGCCGTTGGACAGGGCCGGCTTGAGCAGGTTGGAGGCATCCAGCGTGCCGCCAGAGGCCGCACCGGCACCAATCAGCGTGTGAATTTCGTCAATGAACAAGATGGCGTGCTCATCTTCGGTCAGCTGCTTGATGACTGCCTTCAGGCGCTGTTCGAAGTCACCGCGATACTTGGTGCCGGCCAGCAGAGCGCCCATGTCCAGCGCGTAGACAGTAGCCTTGGACAGCACGTCGGGCACTTCATTGTTGACGATGCGCCGGGCCAGACCTTCTGCGATGGCCGTTTTGCCCACGCCAGCCTCACCCACCAGCAAGGGGTTGTTCTTGCGGCGGCGGCAGAGGATTTGGACGGTGCGTTCCAGCTCGTGCTCACGGCCGATCAAAGGGTCGATCTTGCCGTCGCGGGCTTGCTGGTTCAGGTTCAGCGTATAGTTTTCCAGTGCGCCGCCCGGGCCGTTGCTTTGCTCCTCGCCATCGGATTCATTGTGCTGTTCACGCGATTCCGGCGGATGCTGCGGGGAGCGTTGTTTGGTGATGCCATGCGAAATGAAATTGACCACATCCAGGCGGGAAATGCCTTGCTGATGCAGGTAGTACACTGCATGTGAGTCTTTTTCGCCGAAGATGGCCACCAGAATGTTGGCACCGGTGACTTCCTTTTTGCCGGAAGACTGAACGTGCAGGATGGCGCGCTGGATAACGCGCTGGAAACCCAGTGTGGGCTGGGTTTCCACCTCGGTTTCCCCCGGAACGGTAGGTGTGTGTTCGTCAATGAAATCGCCCAGCTGCTTTTTCAGCTGGTCGAGATTGGCCCCGCAGGCCCTCAAGACATCGGCGGCGGAGGGGTTGTCGATCATGGCAAGCAGCAAGTGCTCCACGCTGATGAACTCGTGGCGCTTGCGCCTGGCGTCCATGAACGCCATATGCAGGCTTACTTCAAGCTCCTGGGCAATCATCAGTTTTCCTCCATAACGCACTGAAGCGGATGCTGGTGTGCTTTGGCAAATTGCAACACCTGTTCAACCTTGGTGGCAGCCACGTCTTTGGTATAAACGCCACACACGCCGTGACCTTGCGTATGGACTTGTAACATGACTTGGGTCGCTTTTTCCCGATTCATGTGGAACAACTGTTGCAATACTTCCACCACAAATTCCATTGGGGTGAAATCATCGTTCAATAACAACACCTTATACATCGGAGGAGGGGTGGTCCTCACCCGAGACGTCTCTTTGACGACGTCATCGCTGAACTGCGTTGGCATGTCGACTTTCAGTTAAACCGCGGTTTACTTCAATTTTGGTTCCCTCTGGCTTTTTTTCAAGGGGAGCGTGCGAATTCCTTCAGGGGCTTGACGCTATCACAATGGTTGCGTAGAAATGCTGTCAGGTGCTTGGCTTAGCTGTTTGGCATTGTCGGATAAGCCGCAATGGGCAGCAGGCTTTAAGTTGTTCGGCCTCACCAGCCATCGTCAATCAAGGAAGTAACATGTCAATTGGTACCGTTAAGTGGTTCAACGACGCTAAAGGCTTTGGCTTTATTACCCCGGATGAGGGTGGTGAAGACCTGTTTGCCCATTTCTCCGCCATCAACATGCAAGGCTTCAAGACCCTGAAAGAGGGTCAACGCGTAAGCTTTGACATTGTTAGCGGCCCGAAAGGCAAGCAAGCGTCGAACATCCAGGCTGCCTGATCAGGCAGAGGATGTGCCAGGATTGCCAGGCACGCTGATCTGACCGGTCAACGTCCCGACAGCTTCAAACAGAACCCCGCCAGTTGGCGGGTTTTGTTTTTCATGCATTGTTGCGTGCACAGGCGCTGCCGCTGGCGTCCGGTTGCCACTGAGACCAGAGGGCAAGCAAGGTGATGCTGCCAACCAGTGACAGGCACAACCAGGGCAAGGCGGGCAGCTGCCACTGGTGCGATGCATCCAGCAGCCAGCCGCCGCCGACATAGCCCAGTGCTCCGCCTACAGCCAGCCCCACCCGGCTGCAACCCAGATAGCTGGCGCGGGCGTGTGGACGCGCCAGGCTGGCAACATGGGTCTCCCGCGCCGGTTCCATGATGATGGAGCCGACAAAGAACAACCCCAGTACGCTGAATGCGGCCAATGGATGCGTCACATTGCTCATGACGGCCAGGCTCAGGCTCATCAGGCCAAGTCCGATCAGCATGCGCTGCTCGCGGCGCAGGTGACGTTCGCCCCAGCGTGCCAACGGGTAGAGCAGGCTGAGTGACAGACAGGTTTCCAGCGTGTACATCCAGCCGACGGCCTGGTAGCTGCCGGTGAGTTGCTTGATGGTGACGGGAACCAGCAGCATGACCTGCACCGCAAGCATGTAATAGCCGCTCAAGGTCAGTACAAAGCGCATATAGCTGCGGTCTTGCAGAACCACGCGCATGGATTGCCAGGGCGATGCGGTACCGGTGGCAACCCGGTAGGGCGGTAGCAGCAAGGCATTGACCAAGGCCGCCAGAACAAAAATGGCGGTGCCCGCCAGACCAACCCAGCGGAAGTCAAACTGTAGCAGCCAGCTGCCCAGCAAGGCGGCAGCAACTGCACCTGCACTGTCCTGCATCATCAGCAGGGCGTAGAAATGCGGGCGGTGCCGTGCCAGTACCAGCTTGGCCACCAGTGCGGTGCGGGGTGGGTCGAACAGGGTGCCGCCCAGGCCGGAGAGCAGGCAGGACAGGTAAAGCAGCCAGGGGGCATGTGCGATGGCCATGCAGGCGAAGCCCGCTGCGCGCAGCAACATGCCGGAGACGATCAGCGGCTTGGCGCCAAAGCGATCGGCCAGCGAGCCGCCAAACAAGCCCAGACCTTGCTGCATGAACTGGCGTAGTGCCAGTGCCAGCCCGACCGTGCTGGCACTCCAGCCCAGCTGATCGACGAAGTGCAGGCTGATCAGCGGAAACACCATGAAAAAACCGAATATCACCAGCAGGTTGTCCAGCAGGATGAAAGCCTTGCCAAGCTTGCGGGCACGCTGTGCGGATGCCATGTCTTCTCCTCATTCGAACAGCATTCTAGGGAGGCATCCTGCTATTATGTAAGTCTATTTCTCCTCATATTTCATATCGGTTTTGATTATGTCTGTTGCCTTGTCTGATCTGGAGCTTCTACTGGATGTGGCCGAACTGGGCAGCTTCAGCCAGGCGGCGGCCAAACGGGGCTGGTCCCAGCCGCAGGTCAGCCAGCGCATCGGTTTGCTGGAGCAGCACTGGGGTGTCACCCTGTTTACCCGTCATCGGCGTGGTGCCGTGGCCACCAATGCCTGCGAGGCTTTTCTGGAGTCTGCCCGTCAGTCGCTGACGGTTTACCGGCAAGGTCTGGATGCCATGCAGGGCACGCCGGCGGTACGGCGTATCCGCCTGTCCTGTCTGCCATCGCTGACCTCTCCGGTGTTTGGTCCCTTGCTGATGAAACTGGCGGACGCACCGATGGAAATCCGCTGCAATACCGATCACTCCCAGCAAATCATGCAGGATTTGCTGACTGGCCAGGTTGAGGTGGGATTTGTACTGAAATGCCCGGCCATGGCAGGCATCCAGATGGAGTTGCTGTGGCGCTCACCGATTGTTCCGGTGGTGGCTGCCAGTCATCCCCTGGCAGCTGCTGGCGGGGTGCTGGCACTGGCTGATATTGCCCGGCACCGTATTGCGCCCCAGTTCTGGGGGGATGAGTGTGAGAGCCTGATCCAGCAGATTCGCATGCTGCGACAGCTGCCCAGCCCGATACATGCGGTGCAACCGGCATCTGCCGCGCGCGAGCTGGTGCTGCGTCATGGTTTTGTGTCCTTCATGCCGGAGTTGTCGATCAAGGCTGATTTGCAGGATGGCACGCTGGTCCGCCTGTGTGTGCCAGAACTGCCGGCCTGGCACTGGGAAGTGATGATGGCCTGGCGTGCCGGCAAGCGGGTGGATGCAGCCAAGGCACAGGTGCTGGATGCTGCGAGGGCGCTGGTGGCCGGCTGATACGCACAAGGCCCGCTGCAGCGGGCCTTGTCGGGGGATGATGTGGAGAGGGGTTACATGCGGGCAATCATGGCATCGCCGAATTCCGAGCAGGATACTTCGGTAGCGCCGTCCATCAGGCGGGCAAAGTCGTAGGTGACCTGCTTGTCGGCAATGGCTGCTTCCATGGACCGGATCACCAGATCCGCCGCTTCCACCCAGCCCAGATGGCGCAGCATCATTTCCGCCGACAGAATCAGCGAGCCGGGGTTGACCTTGTCCAGGCCGGCATATTTGGGTGCCGTTCCGTGGGTGGCTTCAAAGCAGGCGTAGTGGTCGGAAATATTGGCTCCCGGTGCTATGCCGATGCCGCCAACCTGGGCAGCCAGTGCATCCGAGATGTAGTCGCCGTTGAGGTTGGTGGTGGCAATCACATCGTATTCGGCCGGACGCAGCAGGATTTGTTGCAGGAAGGCATCGGCAATGGCGTCCTTGACGATGATTTCCCGGCCGGTATTGGGGTTGTTGAATTTGCACCACGGGCCACCATCAATCGGCTCGGCCCCGAATTCCTTGCGGGCCAGCGCATAGGCCGTATCACGGAAGTTACCTTCGGTGAACTTCATGATATTGCCCTTGTGGACAATGGTGAGGCTCTTGCGGTCGTTGGCGATGGTGTAGTTGAGCGCAGCGCGCACCAGTCGCTCGGTTCCTTCCACCGAGATGGGCTTGATGCCGATACCAGAGCTGTCCGGGAAGCGGATTTTCTTCACGCCCATTTCGTTTTGCAAAAAGGCGATCACCTTTTTCACCGCATCCGAACCGGCCTGCCATTCAATCCCGGCATAAATGTCTTCGGTGTTCTCGCGAAAGATCACCATATTGACCAGTTCCGGGTGCTTGAGCGGGGATGGCACGCCCTGGAAATACTGTACCGGGCGCACGCACTGGTATAAATCCAGTTCCTGGCGCAGGGCGACATTGAGCGAGCGGATGCCGCCGCCGACCGGAGTGGTCATCGGTCCCTTGATGGAGACCGAATATTCTTTCAGCGCATCGAAGGTTTCCTTGGGCAGCCATTCGTCCGGGCCATACAGCCGGGTGGATTTTTCCCCCGCATACACTTCCATCCAGTGGATTTTCCTGCGCCCGGCATAGGCCTTTGCCACGGCAGCGTCGATGACCTTGATCATCACCGGAGTGATGTCGATCCCGATGCCATCCCCTTCAATAAAGGGAATGATGGGGTTGTCCGGAATGGCCTGTCCCGGAATGATTTTCTGTCCTTCAGCCGGAACCTTGATATGGGACGCACTCATTGTTGTTCTCTCCTTGTCACAGGGTAGGGACTGCCGGGTTCAGCAGTGTTTTCCACTCACTCAGCCTAGACCTTGGCGTGGCTGTTGCAGAGAAAGATCAGACAAATTTATTGGCCGATGGTTGACGCATGGCGGCATGACAATAAAAAAGCGCCAGGAGGAATCCTGGCGCTGGTGTGGTGCTACCGACCGTGAAGGCCGGTAAACGGACTTAGGCGTGAACGCTCTTCAGTGCGGCATTGAAGGTGCTGCTCGGGCACATTACAGCCTGGCACTTGGCTGCATCGGGCAGGTAGTAGCCACCGATATCTGCCGGTTTGCCTTGCACGGCTTTCAGTTCGGCAATGATTTGCGCTTCCTGCTCGGCCAGTTGCTTGGCCAGCGGGGCAAACTGGGTTTGCAGCTCCAGGTCTTCGGTCTGGTTGGCCAGCGCCTCGGCCCAGTAGCTGGCCAGGTAGTACTGGCTGCCACGGTTGTCCAGCTCGCCAGTGCGGCGCGACGGGGACTTGTCGTTGTCCAGCAGCTTGCCGGTGGCGGCATCCAGCGTCTTGGCCAGAATCTTGGCCTTGTTGTTGCCGGTCTTGATGCCCAGTTCTTCCAGCGAAACGGCCAGAGCGAGGAACTCACCCAGCGAATCCCAGCGCAGGTGGTTTTCTTCCAGCAGCTGCTGTACGTGTTTCGGAGCCGAACCACCGGCACCGGTTTCGTACATGCCGCCGCCAGCCATCAGCGGTACGATGGACAGCATCTTGGCCGAGGTGCCCAGTTCCATGATGGGGAACAGGTCGGTCAGGTAGTCGCGCAGGATGTTGCCGGTGACCGAGATAGTGTCCAGACCGCGGGCAACGCGTTCCAGGGTGAAACGCATGGCGCGGACTTGCGACATGATGTGGATTTCCAGACCGCTGGTGTCGTAATCCTTCAGGTAGGTTTCTACCTTCTTGATCAGTTCCTTTTCGTGCGGACGGTACGGGTCCAGCCAGAACACTGCCGGCATGCCGGAGTTGCGGGCGCGGGTCACGGCCAGCTTCACCCAGTCGCGGATCGGTGCGTCCTTCACCTGGCACATGCGCCAGATGTCACCGGCTTCCACGTTCTGGCTCAGCAGGACTTCGCCGGTGGCCAGGTCAACGATGTTGGCCACGCCGTCTTCAGCGATTTCAAAGGTCTTGTCGTGCGAACCGTATTCTTCTGCCTTTTGCGCCATCAGGCCCACATTGGGCACGGTGCCCATGGTGCGCGGGTCGAAGTTGCCGTGCCATTTGCAGAAGTTGATCATCTCCTGATAGATACGGGCAAAGGTGGATTCCGGCATCACGGCCTTGCAGTCGGCCGGCTTGCCATCGGCACCCCACATCTTGCCACCGCCACGGATCATGGCCGGCATGGAGGCATCGACAATCACGTCGTTGGGCGAGTGGAAGTTGGTGATGCCCTTGGCGGAGTCCACCATGGCCAGACGCGGACGGTGTTCCTGGCAGGCGTGCAGGTCGCGGATGATTTCTTCGCGCTTGGTGGCCGGCAGGGTCTCGATCTTTTCGTACAGATTGGCCATGCCGTTGTTCACGTTCACGCCCAGCTCTTCAAACAGCTTGCCGTGTTTCTCGAAGGCGTCCTTGTAGTAAATCTTGACGCAGTGACCGAACACGATGGGGTGGGACACCTTCATCATGGTGGCTTTCACGTGCAGCGAGAACAGGATGCCGGATTCACGGCAGTCTTCCATTTCGCGCTCGTAGAATTCGCACAGTGCCTTCTTGCTCATGAACATGGAGTCGATGATTTCACCGGCCTGCAGGGCAAGCTTGGGCTTGAGCACGATGGTCTGGCCGCTCTTGGTGGTCAGTTCCATTTTCACGTCACGGGCCTTGTCCAGGGTCATGGACTTTTCGCCGTGGTAGAAGTCGCCATGGTGCATGTGGGAAACATGGGTTTGCGACCATTGTTTCCACTCGCCCATGGAGTGCGGGTGTTTCTTGGCGTAATTCTTCACTGCCAGCGGGGCGCGGCGGTCGGAGTTGCCTTCACGCAGCACCGGGTTCACGGCTGAACCCAGACACTTGGCGTAGCGTGCCTTCAAGGCGTGATCGGCGTCGGTGGTGGGCAGTTCAGGGTAGTCCGGCAGGGCGTAGCCCTTGGATTGCAGTTCCTTGATGCAGGCAATCAGCTGCGAAACCGAAGCACTGATGTTCGGCAGCTTGATGATGTTGGTGTCCGGGTCCTGGGTCAGCTTGCCCAGTTCGCTCAGCGTATCCGGTACTTTTTGCTCGTCGGTCAGGTATTCGGGGAATTCGGCCAGTACGCGGGCGGCGACGGAGATGTCGGCAGTTTCAATATTGATGCCGGCGCTGCCGGTAAAGGTACGGATGACTGGCAGGAAGGCGCTGGTGGCCAGCGCAGGTGCTTCGTCGGTCAGGGTGTAGATGATGGTCGGCTGTTCCGAAGGCATTGCTCTATCTCCAATGATTATTTTGACGTCAGAACGACTGCGCGAGGCGGCTTTCGCACACCGGGGGATGTTCCGCTAGGCGCGTGGAAAGATACTGCATGATGCAACCGTGCTGCCCGTTGGTCGCAATGACCTTAGCGTGGCAGCATGGCCTTCAACTTGCGGCTGTCTTTTCGGAAGTGAATTATACCCCTCAAATGTTCGCACTGTTTGTAAGTATCCGAACTTTGCCCTTGCGACTGGCCAAACGCGTGTTCGAATGTGAATTTTACGCACCGGTGCTGTGAGTTGCAGTCCACAGCATAGTTCCATGTTCCGGTTTTTGCTGTCCTCCTTTGTCGCAGTGAGTGCTTTGCCTGGGACAACGCGGCAAGTTGCGGAATGGTGGCATGACCAGTGCTGGCGCTCCTTGGTATCATCCGGGCCATGACTTCACTTTCTGCATGGTCCAGCCACAATGCCCGCGCTTTTTCTGTTCAATAAACCTTATGGCGTCATTTGCCAGTTTTCCCGGCACGAATTGCATCCGACGCTGAAGGATCATATTTCCACACCGGGCATTTATCCGGCCGGCCGCCTGGATACCGACAGCGAAGGCCTGCTGTTGCTGACCGGGGAGGGTGCGTTGCAACACCGCATCAGCGACCCGCGCTGGAAACTGCCCAAAACCTACTGGGTGCAAGTAGAAGGCCGTGCCAGCGAAGAACAATTGGCCGCGCTGCGCGCCGGGGTGGATCTGGGCGACTTTGTCACCCGTCCGGCCCAGGTGCGCCAGATCGACCCGCCAGCCTTGTGGGAACGCAAGCCGCCGGTGCGTTTTCGCAAGACCGTACCGGATTGCTGGCTGGAAATCATCATCAGCGAAGGCAAGAACCGTCAGGTGCGCCGCATGACGGCCAAGGTGGGGCTGCCTACCTTGCGACTGGTGCGCGCAGCCATTGGCCCGTGGCAGCTGGGTGACATGCAGCCGGGCGAGTTGCGCAGCATCGAGGTGAGTCTTGAAGATTTGCCGGCACTGTCCCATGCTGAGCGTCTGGGCAAGCCGACGCCCTTGCCCCAGGGGAAGGCGGGGGCGGGGGGCGGTCAGTCCCGAGCGCAACCCTCTTTCCGTTTTGCCCGCAAAAACAAGTCCTGATTGTTGTCGTTGGGGCTGCTGGCTGGATGCGCGACAGCGATGAGGCCCCATCATGCATATTCCCGAGTACTACAACCCGGTTGCCCGCGATATCGCCCAGGCGCTTGTCGCCGGGTTCAACAAGCATTACCGCTTGTTCCGCGCCTGCAGCAAGCAGGCCAAATCCCTGTTCGAGCGCGCGGACTGGCAAGGCGTGCAGCAGGCCATCCGCGACCGCATCCAGTTTTACGACGAGCGGGTGGAAGAAACAGTTGGCCGGCTGCATCACGAATTTCATGCCGATTTGCTGGATGATGAAATCTGGCAGCAGGCCAAGCTGTACTTCATCGGCCTGCTGACCCAGCACAAGCAGCCGGAGCTGGCCGAGACCTTTTTCAATTCGGTATTCACTCGCATGCTGCACCGGGATTACTTCAACAACGATTTCATCTTTATCCGTCCGGTCATTTCCACCGAATATATCGAGTCTGATCCCCCTTGCTATCGTAGTTACTATCCGGCGGCCAGTGGTTTGCGCCAGGTGATGCGCCAGATCGTGCGAGATTTTGCCTGGGCGCTGCCTTTTGCCCGCTTGAGCCGGGATCTGGCCTGCGTGCTGGGCGCGATAGCGGAGTATTTTTCCGGCCAATGGCCAAGCCCGGAAGCCAATCTGCAAATCCAGGTATTGTCCTCGGCCTTCTATCGCAACAAGGCGGCTTATATTTTCGGCAAGGTGATCAATGGTGGCGTGAGCTATCCGTTTGCCGTACCGGTACTGCGCGATGAAAACGGCAAGCTGTATCTGGACACCGTGTTGCTGGAGCCCTGGCGCATTGGTGTGCTGTTTTCCTTCAGCCGGGCTTATTTCCTGGTGGATATGGAAGTGCCATCAGCCTATGTGCAGTTTTTGCGCAGCATGCTGCCCAGCAAGACCAAGGCCGAGCTTTACACCATGCTGGGCCTGCAAAAGCAGGGCAAGAACACTTTCTATCGCGATTTCGTGCAGCACCTGCAGCATTCCAATGACCAGTTTGTCATTGCGCCCGGCATTCGTGGCCTGGTGATGCTGGTGTTTACCCTGCCGTCCTATCCCTATGTGTTCAAACTGATCAAGGATGTCTTTGGCGGGCCCAAAGAAATGGACCGCGATACGGTCAAGCGCAAATACCGGCTGGTGAAACGGCATGACCGGGTAGGGCGCATGGCCGATACGCTGGAGTTTTCCAATGTGGCCTTTCCGCGCAGCCGCTTTACCGCGGAATTGCTGGATGAGCTGCGCAGTCAGGCGGCATCAATGATAGAAGAAAGCGGCGACAGCATTGTCATTCGCCATCTGTATATCGAGCGGCGCATGAAGCCGCTGAATATATACCTGATGCAATGCGACGAGACGGAAAAGGAGAGGGTGATTCGCGACTACGGCATGGCTATCCGCGAGTTGGCATCGGCCAATATTTTTCCGGGCGACATGTTGTTCAAGAATTTTGGTGTGACCCGCTACGGTCGGGTGATTTTTTATGATTACGATGAAATCGAATACATGACGGACTGCCATTTCCGCCGCATACCGCCTGCGCCCAATCCGGAAATGGAACTCTCCGGCGAGGTATGGTACCCGGTTGGCCGCCATGATGTTTTTCCGGAAGAATTTGCCACCTTTTTGCTGGGCGATCCACAGATTCGCAAGACTTTCCTCAAGTATCACCGAGACCTGCTGGATCCACGGTTCTGGCAGCAGTGTCAGCAGCGCATCAAGGATGGCGTGATCGAGGACTTTTTTCCGTATCCGGTGGAAATGCGTTTTCGCCAGCCGTAGGTGTGAGCATCAATGCAGCAAGGGGAAGCCGTAGCTTCCCCTTTTTTGTGATGACAGCGGCGGGGGCCTGGTTTCAGTGCGAAAAATAGGCAAGTGGGCCGGCCGAAGTGAGGCCGATGCAAAACGACATGCCTGGTATATAGCCTTTGGAGGGGGAGCAGGTATTGAGCAATTCAAACAATGCGCGTGTTTCATGGAATGACAGCCGCAAGTCATGGCTGTTGGACAGCCACAAGCGTATGGCTCTGGCTTGCGGATGCTGGCTGTGCAATTCCAGCGTGCCTTCCGCGTTGCTGATCAGGCAGATGGCTGGCGGGATATGGATGCTGCGGGCTTTCATTTCCTGCAGGGCTTGCTGGCCAAACATGCCCAACAGGGTTTTGGCTTGCAATAACAGGTTTTCTGCCAGCCCAGGCTCTTGGGGTGCCAAAGGTGGGCGCTGTGGCGCGATGGCCGGGCGTATGGTTTCGGTGAGGGGCATGGGGTGGCTCCAGTAAAAGTGCGTACCTTGATGGTAGAAGTACTTGAGCACCCGGGAGTCTGATGATCCCCTAGGAAATTTCACTTTTGCAGGTGGCTGGCCAGGGCTATTGACCAGCTATTACGTCAGGCCCAAAAGCAAACAGGGAGACCTGAGTCTCCCTGTCGGTCAGGCCGCAGGCCTGGCGGATTACTGTTGACTGCACACGTGATCTTCAAAATAAGCAATCGGACCCGCACTGGTCAGGCCGATATGGAAGCAGGATGATTCGGGGAAGGTTTCACCTGCGTACTCAGTAGCGCGGATAATTTCAAACAGGACTTCCACTTCTTTGAACAGGCTGGAAACTTTGGCATTGCCGGCAAGCCAGGTGAGGATGTCGTCGGCCTGTGGGTGATTGTTTTCCAGTGTGAGACTGCAACCAGGACAGCTGACCAGGCTGATGGCCGGGGGCATGCTGATCTGGCGGGCAGCCAGTTCTTCTTCTGCCAGCGTGGCAAAACGTGTCAACTGCTTGGAGGCTCTATCGCGAATGGCTTGAAGGGAAATGCTGCCATCTTCTCCGGCGTGACCAAACAGACGAATCAATCCCGGATTACTGGCAGTGCTCTGCGACGACATGATTAATGCTCCTGTTCTCTGGTTGTCATGATTTTTTCATCATAGAAGACGGCAGAAATTTTGCTGAATCATTTCAGCGCTTTTTTCACTTTATAGAGAAATTCAAGTGCCTGGCGCGGTGTCAGTTCGTCAGGGTCGATTTCTTCCAGCATTTCCAGTGCCGGATCAGGGGCGACTTCCACTACATTTGCCGTCGCTGGCGGAGCGGAAAACAGGTCGGGTTGAACGCGGGCGGCAGACTGGTTTTCCAGCTCGGCTAGATAGCGTCTTGCCTCGCGAATCACCTTGGGAGGCACCCCGGCCAGCTGGGCCACTGCCAGGCCGTAACTCTGGCTGGCCGGGCCTTCGTCCACATGGTGCATGAACACGATGCGGTCCTTGTGCTCGACGGCAGACAGGTGAACATTGGCCACGGACGGGTATTGCTCGGCGAGGGTGGTCAGCTCGAAATAGTGGGTGGCAAACAGGGTGTAGGCACGGCTTTTTTCGATCAGCGCCTTGGCAATGGCCCAGGCCAGCGCCAGGCCGTCGAAGGTGGAGGTGCCACGGCCCACCTCGTCCATCAGCACCAGTGACTGGGCGGTGGCGTTGTTTAAGATATTCGCCGTTTCGGTCATTTCCACCATGAAGGTGGAGCGGCCGCCCGCCAGGTCGTCCGAGGCTCCGATACGGGTAAAAATACGGTCGATCTGGCCGATGATGGCGCGGTTGGCCGGTACGAAGCTGCCAATATGGGCCAGCAGGGTAATCAGCGCATTCTGCCGCATATAGGTGGATTTACCGCCCATATTGGGGCCGGTGATCAGCAACAGCTTGCGGCTGTCACTCAGGCGGGTGTCGTTGGCGATGAAGCGCTCCACCTCAGCTTCCACCACCGGGTGACGGCCTTCGATGATTTCCAGCCGGGTGTCGCTGACGAATTCCGGTTCGACATAATTATTGCTGCTGGCGCGTTCGGCAAAAGCAGCCAGCACGTCCAGCCCGGCCACGGCCTGGGCGATCAGCTTGAGATCGGGAATATAGGGCGCGAGCTGGTCCAGCAGCTGTTCGTATAGCTGCTTTTCCAGGGCCAGCGAACGGTCTTGCGCCGACAGTGCCTTGTCTTCGAATTCCTTCAGTTCCGGCGTGATGTAACGCTCGGCATTTTTCAGGGTCTGGCGACGGCGATAGTCGTCCGGCACCTTGTCGCCCTGGGCGCGGGAGACTTCAATATAAAAGCCGTGCACGCGGTTGAATTCCACCTTGAGGGTGGTGATGCCGGTGCGCTCCTTCTCGCGCGCTTCCAGCGCCAGCAGGAAGTCGCCGCAATCGGTCTGGATGGCGCGCAGCTCGTCCAGGTCGGCATTCAGGCCGTGATTGATCACCCCACCATCACGCAGGAAAGTGGCCGGTTCTGGCAGGATGGCCGCGCTCAGCAGTTGTTCGACCGGAGACTCGTCCGGCAGCACACGCGACAGTTCACCCAGCAGCGGGGCGTCCAGGCTGGCGGCCAGCTGCTTGGCACCGGTCAGGGCCTTGAGCGAGTCGCGCAGGGCGGCCAGGTCGCGTGGACGGGCGCTGCGCAAGGCAATGCGGGCGGTAATGCGTTCGATGTCGGCCACTTCGCGCAACTGGGCGTGGATATCCTGATGCACCGGCAGCAGCGCGCGTACCGATTCCAGCCGGCGTTGCAGCTTGCCGTGCTGGCGGATGGGGTGGTGCAGCCAGTGGCGCAGCAGGCGGCTGCCCATGCTGGTGGCGCAGGTGTCCAGCATGGATGCCAGTGTGGGCGAGGGCTCGCCGCGTATGGTTTCGGTCAGTTCCAGATTGCGCCGGGTGGCGGCGTCCATGCGGATCAGCTCGCCTGCGTCTTCTACTGCCAGCTGGGCGATGTGGGCCGGGTTCACGCTCTGGGTGGATTTGACGTATTCCAGCAGCGCACCGGCGGCACCAACCGCCACCGGCAGGGTGTCGGCACCAAAGCCTGCCAGATCATGGGTGCCAAAGTGGCGGGTGAGCGCCAGCTGGGCGGAGTCGTGGTCAAACTGCCAGGGCGGCAGCTTTTTGCGCGGGCAGCTGACTTGTTCGAAGATATTCAGCCCGCTGTCGTCCGGCAGCACCAGCTCGGCCGGTTTCAGCCGTTCCATTTCGCTGGCGAACTCTTCCACGCTGGTTTGCATGATTTTGAATTCGCCACTGGCCATGGATAGCCAGGCCAGGCCCAGCGTGCCCTTGATCATGTTGACCGCCAGCACCAGGTTGTCGCGCTTGTCGTCCAGCAGGGCGGCGTCGGTGAGGGTGCCGGGGGTGACGATGCGCACCACCTTGCGTTCCACCGGGCCTTTGGCTAGTGCCGGGTCGCCAATCTGTTCGGCAATGGCCACCGATTCACCCATTTTCACCAGCCGTGCCAGATAGCCTTCGGCAGCGTGATAGGGCACGCCTGCCATCTTGATCGGGTTGCCGCCGCTGGCACCGCGGGTGGTGAGGGTGATGTCCAGCAGGCGCGCCGCCTTTTCCGCATCCTCGTAGAACAGCTCGTAAAAGTCGCCCATGCGGTAGAACAGCAGCTTGTCGGCATGCTGGCTTTTCAGGGCGAAGTACTGCTGCATCATCGGGGTGTGCTGGGGCGTGCTCATGCGCGTGGTGCTCTTTTGATATCGGGTGCAGATGACAACGCCCCACCGAGGCGGGGCGCTGACGCAAAACGCGAATTCTACCGTAGCGGGCTCTGGGTGTCAGGCCAGCATCGCGGCGGTGGCGGGCTGCAAGCACATGTTGCATCCATGGACTGTACTGATTGGCAAGCTGTTTGATCAAGCAATCTGTGCATTGACCGGAACCAAGTGATGAAATTATGATCTTTATCAAACTTTCAGAAATTCCTGAAAATTGAGGAAGTCATGAATACCACCCCCCTTGTTCAGTCCTTTGTGGCGCATTTCGGTGAAATGGGCAGCCGCTGGGGCATAAATCGCACCGTCGGTCAGATTTATGCCCTGCTGTTTGTTTCCGAAAAGCCGCTCAATGCCGATGAAATTGCCGAAAGCCTGAGTTTCTCCCGTTCCAATGTCAGCATGGGGCTGAAGGAGCTGGAGTCGTGGCGGCTGGTGAAGCTGCAGCATTATCCCGGCGACCGGCGCGAATACTTTTCCACCCCGGACGATGTCTGGGCCATCTTCAAGACCCTGGCCGAGGAGCGCAAAAAGCGCGAGGTGGAACCCACCCTCACCATGCTGCGCGGGGCGATGATGGAGAAACCGGCCAGCGATGCCGAGCGTCATGCACAACAGCGCATGAGCGAGATGTATCAATTGATCGAGCTGGTCACCACCTGGTTCTCCGACATCCAGCACATGGATGTGGAAACCCTGCAGCGGTTGATGAAGCTGGGCTCGCAGGTGCAGAAAGTACTGCAATTCACCCAGTCGCTGAGCAAGCTGACCGGGCGAGATACTGACAGGGAGTAGCCGTCATGGAACTGGATGCCCTGGCACTGGCACGTGCCCAGTTTGCCGCCAATATCAGCTTTCATATCCTGTTTCCCAGCATCAATATCGCGCTGGCCTGGGTGCTGTTGTTCTTCAAGCTGCGTTACCTGCGCACCGGCCGGCAGGCGTGGATGGATGCCTACGGGTTCTGGGTCAAGATTTTTGCACTGTCCTTTGCCCTGGGCGTGGTGAGCGGCGTCACCATGAGCTTCCAGTTCGGCACCAACTGGCCGGGCTATATGCAAACGGTGGGCAATATCGCCGGGCCTTTGCTGGCCTATGAAATCCTCACTGCGTTTTTCCTGGAGGCGGGCTTTCTCGGCATCATGCTGTTTGGCCGCAGCCGGGTGTCGGAACGGGTACATACGCTGGCTACGCTGCTGGTGGCCTTTGGCAACAGCCTGTCGGCGTTCTGGATCATCGCGCTCAATTCCTGGATGCAAACTCCGGCCGGTTTCGTGATGAAGGATGGCCGCGCGCATGTCTCCAGCTGGCTGGAGGTGATTTTCAATCCGTCCATGCCTTACCGGTTGACGCACATGTTGTTGGCCTCCGGCCTGACCGTGGCCTTTCTGGTGGCGGGGTTGTCGGCCTATCGTCTGCTGAAGGCCGACCGCAGCGCGGGCAATGCCGTGGCACTGAAAACCGGTGTCTGGCTGGCGGCGCTATTGATTCCGCTGCAAATCCTGGCGGGGGACGCGCATGGCTTGAATACCATGGCACACCAGCCGGCCAAGCTGGCCGCCATCGAAGGGGTGTGGCACACCGAGCGTGGCGCGCCCTTGCTGCTGTTTGCCCTGCCCAATGCCGATACCCAAAGCAATGACTACGCGCTGGGCATTCCGCGCCTCGCCAGCCTGATCATCAAGCACGACCCTGACGGCGAAATCCGCGGCCTGAACGAATTTGCCCAGCATCCGCCGGTGGCCAAGGTGTTCTGGAGCTTCCGCGTGATGGTGGGGGTAGGGGTGCTGATGCTGCTGGCGTCCTGGCTCACCGCCTGGCAGTTGCGTCGCCGGGATGCTGCCGGACTGGACCGTCGCCTGCTGTACTTGCTGGTCGGCATGACCTTTGCCGGCTGGGTGGCCACGCTGGCTGGCTGGTATGTGACGGAAATCGGCCGCCAGCCCTGGCTGGTGACGGGTGTGCTCACCACCGCACAGGCTGCCGGGGCGGCGACCGGTAGCATGGTGGCCGGTTCGCTGCTGACTTACCTCGCCTTGTATGCCGGCCTGCTGCTGGCCTACATCTCGGTGCTGTTTCATCTGGCCGGCAAAGCCGCAGGACAGGCTGATGCTGCCGTGGAGCTTAAGGAGGTGCAAGCATGAACGCTGCATACTGGTTGCCGGTGATCTTCGCCGGGCTGATGGGGCTGGCCATGCTGGTGTATGTGGTGCTGGATGGCTTTGATCTGGGCGTGGGCCTGTTGTTGCCACTGGCGGACGATGCCGGCAAGGACCGCATGGTGGCCAGCATCGGCCCGTTCTGGGATGCCAACGAAACCTGGCTGGTACTGGGTGCGGGGCTATTGCTGGTGGCCTTCCCCATGGCGCACGGCGTGGTGTTTGGTGCCTTGTACGTTCCGGTACTGCTGATGCTGGTGGGGCTGATCCTGCGCGGGGTGGCCTTCGATTTTCGCGTCAAGGCGCGTGACCCGCACCGCCCATGGTGGAATGCCATCTTTGCCTTCGGTTCCTTGCTGGCTTCGCTGGCGCAAGGCGTGATGCTGGGCCGCTATCTGACCGGTTTTGCCGATGGGGCATTGCCCTGGCTGTTTGCCTTGCTGGTGGGAGCGGGGCTGACTGCGGCCTATGCCTTGCTGGGTGCCTGCTGGCTGATCATGAAGACGGAAGGTGCCTTGCAAAGGCAGGCACTTGGCTGGGCGCGTCGCAGTGTGCCGGGCGCGGGCCTGGCCGTGCTGCTGGTGTCCATCGTGACGCCGCTGGCCAATCCGGCCATCGCCGGCAAATGGTTTGCCCTGCCGCAGCTGTTCTTGCTGCTGCCCTTGCCGCTGGGGACGCTGGCGCTGTTTGTGGTGCAATGGTTGGCCCTGCCACGGCTGGCCCGGCGTCAGGCAGCCGGCAACGACAGCTATTGCTGGCTGCCGTTTGCCACCACCGTGGGCATGGTGCTGCTGGCCTTCTGGGGGCTGGCTTATAGCGTGTTCCCGCAGGTGATACCGGGCCGCATGGATATCTGGCAGGCCGCCAGCGACCCTGAAGCCTTGTGGATCATGCTGTGGGGCGCGCTGCTGGTACTGCCCTGCATCATCGGCTACACCGCCTTTGCCTACCGGGTGTTCTGGGGCAAGACCGGTACTTTGCGTTATCAGTGATTGTGGATGGTTCCGACCCGGCCTGTCGCATCCAGGTCGGGTTTTGTCATGTCCGGGTCACATACAGGCCAGATAATTGCAGCCTTTTGCCGGTGTAATGGACAATGCGGCCTGCTTTGGCCGCCGTTGACGAAATAGCCGCAAATCAGCACTGGCAGAGCGCCTGCCTGGCGTTACGATAGGCATGATCTGTCTTGTTCCTGCACACCCTTCCGGATGGAGAACCACATGACGCAGCAGCACACCTCACCCTGGCCCTATCCCCGGCTGGTCGCCCATCGTGGCGGCGGCGTCATGGCTCCGGAAAACACGCTGGCCGGTTTCCGTGCCGGGGTGGCGTATGGTTATCGGGCCGCCGAGTGTGATGTAAAGCTGTCCGCCGACAATGTGTGCTTTCTGCTGCACGACGATACGGTGGATCGCACCACGAATGGCCATGGTCTGGCCGCAGAGCTGAGCATGGCGCAGCTCTCGCAGCTGGATGCCGGTGGCTGGAAGGGTGCGCAGTTTGCCGGCGAGGCGCTGCCAGGCTTTGCCAATGTGGCGGCCTATTGCCGGGCGCAGGGCATGCTGCTGAATGTGGAAATCAAACCCTGTCCGGGACGCGATGATGAAACCGGCCGTCTGGTGGCGCAAGAAGCTGCGCGACTGTGGGCCGGTGCGGCCGTGCCGCCGCTATTGTCATCGTTCAGTGTGGACGCCCTGCGCGCCGCACAGCTGGCCGAGCCGGATTTGCCACGCGCCTGGCTGGTGGAGGAGATTCTGGCGGATTGGCAGGCCACCTTGCAGTGGCTGGGCTGCATTGCCTTGCATTGCGACCATGCCACGCTGACACCGCAGCTGGCCGCCGCCATCAAGGCCGCCGGTTACCAGTTGCTGTGCTACACGGTGAACGATGTGGCGCGGGCGCGCGAAATCATGGCCTGGGGTGTGGATAGCGTCTGCACCGACCGGCTGGACCTGTTGCAGCCTGCCCAATGGCTGACGGAGTAAGGCCGGATGCACGCCGCACTGGTGGAATGGCTGGGCCTGTTGGCCGGTTGCCTGACAACCCTGTCTTTCTTGCCGCAGGTGTGGCTGGTATGGCGCAAGAAATCGGCTGGGGATATCTCGCTGGGCATGTATCTGCTGATGTGCAGCGGCGTGGCCTTGTGGCTGAGTTACGGCCTGCTGATTCATTCACGACCGGTGGTGCTGGCCAATGGCCTGACCTTGCTGCTGAGCATGGCGGTGCTGCTGATGAAGCTGGTGTTTGATGCACGCCGCCAGCCGCAAGCGGACAGGCCGGGCGGCTAGAAGCTGGTCATCTGCTGCGCTTCTTCGCGGTTGAAGTACTTACTGAATATTTTCAGCAGCGTGCCATCGCGGCGCATGTCGTTGATCAGGTCACGCCAGCGTTCCTGTTGTTCGGGCGAGATGGTTTTTTTCGACATGATCAGGCCGTGGGGCGTGGGCTGGTCATTGGTTTCCACCATGCGGACCAGCTTGGCCACCTGGTATTTTTCCAGATCCGAATAATCAAACGGCTCGATGATGATGGCCTGGGTGCGGTCCTGGCGCAGGTTCTGATACAAGGTTTCATAGTCGTAACTGCCGATCAGCCGTCCTTGCTGGTCCAGTTTGTCCACCAGCTGATTGATGGTGTTGCTGTAGCGGAAGCTCAGGATGCCACCCAGCTTCACGTCATTGCGGGTGGTGAAATCCGCCAGCGTCTGCACGCCGCTGTCCTTGCGTACGATCAGGCTGTATTTGTCGGCAAAATACCAGGCAAACGCCGCGTAGCGTTCGCGCTGTTCATTGGTGATGCCTGACAGGCTGAAATCCAGGCTGCCCACTTCCAGCAATTTCCAGATGCGCGAGCGCGGCAGCAGGCTGACTTCCACCTTGCAGCCGCTGCGGCGGATCAGCTCGTCCGCCACGTCTTTATCAATCCCGCTGCGCGTGCCGGCGTTATACAGCAGGCCATGTTCATGCAGGGCCAGGGTGTAGCTGCGCTTGCAGTCCGGGCCGGCAGCCAGTGCCAGCAGCGGCAGGCAGCACAAGGCGGCAAGATACAAGCGCGTAAGCAACTGGGGCATGGTGGTTCTCCTGTCCAATGATAAGAGCATAGCAGATGGCTGGCATGCCCCCGGCTCATGTGATGAAGTACTTGGTGATGAAAATTTGCAGACATATAATTAGTGAGCTAATCAAATTCAGGATGCCTCATGCCACAGTCTCATCAAGAACTTGCCGAATTGCTGGGTGCCGTCCCCAAGGCGTGGCGCGCCTTGCTGGACCAGCGACTGCGTCCCTATGGTTTTTCCCAGGCTACCTGGCAGGTATTGCTCAAACTGGGGCGTGCCGGTGAGCCCTTGCTGCAAAACGAACTCGCCGCCCGGGTGGGCATTGAACCGGCCTCGCTCGTGCGGCTGCTGGATGTATTGCAGGCCGATGGCTGGGTCACCCGCCAGCAGGATGAACAGGACCGCCGTGCCAAACGGGTGTTACTGACGGCCAAGGCCAGCCAGGTTTCCGGCGAGCTGCTGCAAGTAGCTGATGCGCTGAAAGCCGAACTGCTGGGCGGGCTGGATGAGGCCGAGCTGCAAACCTGCATCAAGGTGCTGGCACAAATCCGCCATGCTGCCGAACAGGCTCAGGAGCCGGGCGCTTGAGCCAGCGTGTGCTGGTGACCGTGGCGGTGATGGCGGCCACGGTGATGCAGGTACTGGACACCACCATTGTCAACGTGGCACTGCCACAAATGCAGGGCGAACTGGGGGCAACGTCAGACCAGATCAGCTGGGTGCTGACCAGCTATCTGGTGGCCAGCGCCATCTGCATGCCGCTGACCGGTTATCTGACTGACAAACTGGGGCGGCGACGCTATCTCTTGCTGTCCATCAGCGGCTTCGTGCTGGCATCCATGCTGTGCGGCGTGGCGCTGAATCTGGGCCAGCTGGTGGTGTTCCGTCTGTTGCAAGGTGTGTTCGGCGCTGCGCTGGTGCCCTTGTCGCAGGCCATCATGGTAGACAACTACCCGCGTGAACAGCGTGGCAAGGCCATGGCCATCTGGGGCATGGGGGTGATGGTGGGGCCGATTGCCGGGCCCACGCTGGGCGGCTGGCTGACCGATATGTTCGATTGGCGCTGGACCTTCTTCATCAACCTGCCAGTCGGGCTGTTGTCCTTGCTGCTGGCGCGCCAGGTGCCGGATACGCCCAAGCGCGAGCGCGACATCGACTGGCTGGGCCTGTTGCTGATTTCGCTGGCCATTGGTGGCATCCAGTATGTGCTGGACCGGGGGAATGGCGACGACTGGTTTTCCAGTACCGGCATCGTGGTGGCCAGCGTGCTGGCGGTGCTGGGCGCGGTGGGTTTCATCTGGCGTGGCTTGTCCGGCAGCGCCCATCCCTTGTTCGACCTGCACATGTTCCAAGACCGCAATTTCGTGGCTGCCAGTATTGTCATTGCCGCGCTGGGCCTGTCCATGTACGGGGCCATGGTGATTCAGCCCATCATGCTGGAAGGGCTGTTTCACTACCCCACGCTGGATACCGGCCTGATCATGGCACCGCGCGGCATTGCCAGCCTGGTGAGCATGATGATTGTGGGCAAGCTGATTGGCCGGGTGGATTCGCGTTACCTGATTGGCAGTGGCTTGCTGATTGGTGCCTGCGGCACCTGGGTGTGTACCCATTACAACCTGGATACCAGTCCATTCTGGTTTGCCTGGCCGGTGCTGTTGCAGGGCTTTGGGCTGGGCATGATTTATGTGCCGTTGTCGGCCATGGCCATGTCCACCTTGCCTGCACGGCTGTCGGCCGAGGCCGCTGGGCTGTTCAGCCTGTTGCGCACCATGGGCTCCTCGGTGGGGATTGCCATTGTCAGTACCGCCTATTCGCGCGGCGAGCAGTCAGCCTGGAATGCCTTGAGCGGTTTTTTCAGTGCCGACAATCCCTGGTTGCAGGACTATCTGGCGCGCATGGGCAAGACGGTGGTGGATGGCACAAGCGCCACCCAGCTGGCGGCAGAGTTGCAACGCCAGGCGCTGATGGTATCCATCGTCGATGTGTACTGGCTGATTACCTACAGCTTTCTGGCCATGCTGCCCTTGCTGTTGTTGCTCCGGCCGCGCAAGGCTGCTGCGGATGCACCTGCGGTGGAAGTGGTGATGCACGAATAGCCGCCAGCGAGCGGCAAATAAAAAAACGGCAACCCTGGGGTTGCCGTTTTTGCTGCCTGCACCGAGGCAATGATTACTTGTTCAGGTGCGGCGCGATGGTCGCCAGCAGTTGGGCCAGCACCTTGGGGTTGGCGGCCACGATGTCGCCGGATTCCATCCATTCCTGTTCGCCGCTCAGGTCGGTGACGATGCCACCGGCTTCCTGCACGATCAGGCTGCCCGCAGCGATGTCCCACGGCTTCAGGTTCATTTCCCAGAAACCGTCCACGCGGCCACAGGCGACATTGCACAGGTCGAGCGAGGCAGCGCCTTCGCGACGTACGCCGGCAGTCTTGCCCAGTACATCCTTGAGCATGCCCAGATACTGGTCGATATAGCTTTGGTCGGATACCGGGAAACCGGTGGCGATCACGCATTCATTCATCATGAAGCGCTTGGAAACACGGATGCGGCGGTCGTTGAGGAAAGCGCCAACACCACGCGAGGCGGTAAACAGATCGTTACGACTAGGGTCGTACACCACGGCCTGCTGCACCTGGCCCTTGTGCGCCAGTGCAATGGAGATAGCGTATTGCTGATGGCCATGCAGGAAGTTGGTGGTGCCGTCGATGGGGTCGATGATCCACTCGTATTCGGAGGAGCCCACGCCTTTGGCGCCGGACTCTTCTGCTAGAATGGCGTGCTTGGGATACGCCTCGAGAATCATGTCCACGATGGCCTGTTCGGCAGCGCGGTCCACGTCGGTCACAAAGTCATTGTGCTTTTTCTTCTCTACACGAATGGTATCGAGGTTAAGCGACGCACGCTGGATTACACTGCCAGCACGGCGGGCGGCTTTAACCGCGATATTGAGCATCGGATGCATTGACGGCCTCTAGAACGGATAGCAGATGTCAGCCAACATGGCTCGACATCTGACAGTAACAATCTGGGTTAAGGAACAAAAAAAGCCGGCGCGAGCGCGCGGGCTTTTTGATATGCCCGCCATTTTAATGTGAAACTGCTGATGAATAAACCCCAAGTACCTGATTTTCTGAAAAACATTCGCATCGTGTTGGCTCGGCCCAACCATCCGGGCAATATCGGTTCGGCCGCACGGGCGATGAAAACCATGGGGCTGACCCGCCTGTATCTGGTTGAACCCAAAGTGTTTCCCAGCGATGAAGCCAATGCCCTGGCCTCCGGTGCCGTGGATGTGCTGGAGAGCGCCACCGTGGTGGCGAGCCTCAGTGAGGCGCTCAGCGACGTCACCGTGGCCTGCGCGCTCACCAGCCGCCGCCGCGAACTCACCACGCCACTTTCCACCCCGCGCGAAACCACGCCGGAACTGGTGGCGCGCGCGCGCGATGGCGAACAGGTGGCGCTGGTGTTCGGCAATGAAACCTTCGGCCTGTCGATTGAAGAAGTGGAGCAGTGCAACCGGCTGGTTACCATTCCGGGCAACCCGGATTACTTCTCGCTCAACCTGGCCATGGCGGTGCAGGTGATGACTTACGAGCTGTTCAGCCATACCGGCGTTGATGTGGAATACCTGCGTCCGGAAAGCGAAACCGCCAGCCTGGGCGAGGTGGAAGGCTTCTGCCAGCATCTGGACCAGACCATGGACGCCATCGGCTACTACCGCCGCCGTAACAGCGAGCGACTGATGCGCCGCATGCGCGCGCTGTTCAACCGTTCCGGCATGCTGCGCGACGAGGTGGACATCCTGCGTGGCCTGATGAAGCAGATCCAGCGCGTGGCAGACGGCCATGAGCACGGCGGCGAATCCTGATCGCGGTTTTTATCTGCCTTACACGCAGCCTGCGCTGCGTGATCTGGCTTTCTTGCTGACCGCCCCTGCTCCCTGGGATAGCGGCTGCAATCTTTCGCCACAACGCCTGCTGGGCCCGGATGGCCCGGCCTTGCTGGCCGCGCTGGAGCAAGACCCGGCACCGCTCTATGCCTGGCTGGCCGACCAGCCCTGTCGCCGTCTGGGCCACTATGCCGAGCGCTTGCTGGCTTTCTGGTTTCACCTCGCGCCCCATATCGAGCTGGTGGCCGCCAATCTGCCGCTACGGGACGCCAGCGGCCGCACCATTGGCGAATTTGATTTCCTGATCCGGCTGGATGGCGAACCACTGCACGTGGAAACCGCCAGCAAATTCTATCTGCAACTGGGCGAGGGGCCGGACAGTCTGGTAGGCCCCAGTCTGCGCGATGCCTGGCTGCTGAAGGCGGGTAAATTGCAGGCGCAGTTGCAGCTGTCCCGCCACCCCCTGGCCCGGCGCGTGTTGCCGCCAGACTTTGTGGCCTGCGCCAGTCAGGCCCGGCTGGCCGGCTGGTTTTTCTATTCCCGACCGTCCCGCCCCATGCCGCCACTGGCTGCGGATCAGCTGCAAGGCTGGTTCAGCCCGCTATTGCAGCCCTGGCCCAGTAGCAGCCCGGCATCACGCTGGATGTGGCTGCCACGCTTGAACTGGCTGGCTCCGGCCCGCGTGGCCGAAGCCGAAGTGCGTGAACAGCACAGCCTGCGCCAGGAATTGCGCCAGGCCGTGGTGCCGCAACTGGTGGCCGAGCTGTTGCCGCTGGGCGATGGCTACTGGGAGGAGGTGGCGCGCGGTTTCGTGGTGCCGCCAGGCTGGCCCGAAGCAACGCGCCTGCAGGCATTGATGGCCACGCTGCCAGGGAGTCCCGCCGCATGAAGCGCTTGCTGTTGTTGTATGCCAGCCAGACCGGCCGCACCTTGCAGCTGGTTGATGCCGTGCGCGCCAGCGTAGCGCAGCTGGCCGATGACCTGCAGTTCAACTGCCTGCCCGCCGAGCAGGCCACACTGGATGATTTGCTGACAACAGACGGCATCGTGCTGGCAACGCCGGAGAATTTTGGCTATATGGCGGGCAAGATGAAGGATTTCTTTGACCGCACCTTCTACCCCGCGCAGGGCCGTACCGAGGGGCTGGCCTGCCTCTTGCTGGTGTCCGCCGGTAACGATGGCATGGGGGCTGTGCACGCCATGCGGCGCATCATCGCCGGCTATGGCTGGCACGAAGTGCTGCCCGCCGTGGTGGTACGCGGCGAGCCGGACGCCGCGCAGCTGGCTGAAGTGGCGGAACGGGCCGAGCAACTGGTGGCCGGCATGCTGATCGGGCGCTGGTAATACCTTGCCCGGAAGAGTTAGTGCTTGCGGAGAATGGCGCGCCTGCCCGGATGGGCGGAAGATGCAAAAAGGGCGGTAAGGCGCATTGCGCCCACCGCCCGGATGGCTGTTACCGTGCCTGTTGGCTTACACGCCGTTGGCGTGGGTACAACCGGAGATCAGGTCCTTGAGTGCATCGGCCTTGATCAGCTGGATGTGCTTGTGGTCCACGCTCAACCAGCCTTGCTGCTGGAACTTGGACAGCGTACGGCTGACAGTTTCCAGTTTCAGGCCGAGGAAGCTTCCGATTTCCTCGCGGCTCATGCGCAGGATGAAATCGTTGGCGGCAAAGCCGCGGGTGGACAGACGCTGTGACAGGTTCAGCAGGAAGGCAGCCAGACGTTCTTCTGCCTTCATGTTGCCCAGGAGCAGCATGACGTTCTGGTCACGCACGATTTCGCGGCTCATCAGCCGGAAAAAGTGGTGTTGCAGGCTGGGAATGTCGCGCCCCAGGCTTTCCATGCGGTTGAAGGGCAGTTCGCAGACTTCGCTGTCTTCCAGGGCAATGGCGTCGCAGCCATGCACATTGGACGAGATGCCATCCAGGCCCATGAGTTCGCCGGACATCAGAAAGCCGGTGACTTGTTCACGACCGTCCTGGCTTGCCACGCTGGTCTTGAAGAAACCGGTGCGCACGGCAAACAGCGACTTGAAGGCTTCGCCACTGCGGAACAGGTATTCACCGCGCTTGAGGCGGCGGCTCTGACGGATAACTGCATCCAGCTGCGTCATTTCGTCGCGGTTCAACCCGATGGGCAGGCAGAGTTCGCGCAGACTGCAGTTGGAGCAGGACACCTTCAGTGCGTGCAGAGTGTGTTGGTGTTGGTCTGACATCGCGTGTTTTGTACAACCCTGTAAAGAAGCTTGACCCTTGTCAAAGCGGAATTCGCACGTTTTCCGCAAATTTACCAGTCCACCTGACGTTTGACTATCAATACCCGACGACATGCACACCACCCATCCGTTTTCGCCTACCCACTGTGAGTTCGACCGAGCATTGATCGAACGTCTTGATGGTTCCGGCCCAAGATACACTTCTTACCCGACCGCAGACCGGTTTACCCCGGCGTTTGGCGAGAAGGACTATAAAAGCTGGCTGATGCAGCGCCATCTGGGCATGCATCAGAACGCTATCTCATTGTACGTACACATACCGTTCTGTAACACGGTTTGTTATTACTGCGGCTGTAACAAGATCATCACCAAGGACAAGAGCCGTGCCGACCGCTACCTCGATTACCTGGAAAAGGAAATCAAGCTGGTTGCCGCCTCGCTTGGCTGCCGGGAAAAGCTGATCCAGCTGCACTTTGGCGGCGGTACGCCAACCTTCCTGTCCGACGAGCAGCTGGACCGCCTGATGACCATGTTGCGTGCCCACTTCGAATTTTTGCCGGAGGGAGAATATTCCATCGAGATCGACCCGCGCAAGGTGGGTCGTGAAACCGTGCATCATCTGGCGCGACTGGGCTTCAACCGCATGAGCGTGGGCATTCAGGACTTTGACCCGCAGGTGCAAGCCGCGGTGAACCGGGTGCAAAGCGAGGAGGAAACGCTGGAAGTGATCGAGGCTGCGCGCGAGGCGGGCTTCAAGTCGGTCAGTGTGGACCTGATCTACGGCCTGCCGCTGCAAACCCGCGAGTCGCTCAAACGCACGCTGGACAAGGTGATTGCCATTGGCCCGGACCGCCTGGCGCTGTACAACTATGCCCATTTGCCCACCGTGTTCATGCCGCAACGGCGCATCAACGAGGCGGACCTGCCAGCCGCCAGCACCAAGCTGGACATCCTGCAGGACGCGGTAAAGAGCCTGGCGGATGCAGGCTATGTATTCATTGGCATGGACCACTTTGCCAAGCCGGAAGATGACCTGGCCATTGCCTTGCGCCAAGCCCGCCTGCAGCGCAATTTCCAGGGCTATTCCACTCATGCCGACTGCGACATGATCGGCCTTGGCGTGTCGTCCATCGGCAAGGTTGGCCCCTGTTACAGCCAGAACGAGAAGGACCTGGACAGCTATTACGCCGCGCTGGACGAAGGCCGGCTGCCGGTAATGCGCGGCATGGTGCTGGATCAGGACGACATCCTGCGTCGCGGCATCATCCAGGCGCTGATGTGCCGCTTCTCCCTGTCGGTGGAAGCCATCGAGCAGGTGCACGGCATCAATTTCGCCGAGTATTTTGCTGCCGAGCTGCCAGCCATCCGCGAGTACCACAAGCTGGGCCTGCTGACCTTTGATGGCGATTTCCTGATGGTGGAGCCCAAGGGGCGTTTCCTGATCCGCAATATCGCCATGCTGTTCGACCGCCATTTGCGTGAACGGGAAACCAAGGCACGTTATTCCAAGACCATCTGATGGTTTTGTTCAGACTGTTTAAAGGGTTATCCCCTAAAAAAGCAGCAAAAAAGCCCGCAGGTAGCGGGCTTTTTCATTGAAAAAGTGATGGTTTTTTACAACACATCCGGTGTGGTTTTGTCGGCCGACTGCGGTCTGGGGCTGCGATGCAGGCGAATGATGGCCTCGCCGGTGGGGCTGGCAATCACGTCGCGCAGCGTATAACTGTCCAGTGTGCTGAAAAATGCCTGCATGCCCACATCCAGCACGGCCTTGAGCTGGCAGTCCTGGCGCAGCGCGCAAGGCGGTTCGGCGCAGTCAATCAGCGGCACATTGCCTTCCAGCGTGCGGATGATGCCGCCCAGGCGGTAATGCTCGGGCGGCTGGGCCAGCGCCAGCCCGCCACCCTTGCCACGGCTGTTGTTCAGCCAGCCTTGCACCCCCATGAAATGCACCACTTTCACCAGGTGATTGCGCGACACCTCGAAGCGTTCGGCAATTTCGCTGATGGTGACCGGTTGCTCCCGGTCGCGGTGCGTCAGGTACATCAGCACGCGCAGGCCAAGGTCGGTAAAGCGGTTCAGTTGCATGGCAGTAAAGTGGGCTGGGAAAGTGCCGCGCAGGATACTCCGCAGTGCGGCAGCTCACAATGCGCAGCGGCAAACAAAGCCAATTCAGCCGGTGGTCATGGCATTGGAGCCAAACACTTCCATGTGGATGCGCGTGGCTTCTACCCCGGCCTCGCGCAGCTGGCGGTGCTGTTGCTGCATGAAGCCTACCGGGCCGCACAAATAATAGTCGGCATCCGGCAGCAGGGCATGGGCACGGATGGCATCGGCATCGATGCGGCCTTGCTGATGGAAGTCCACGCCCAGGATGTCGCTTGCGACCGGGGTTTCATAAAACACGCGCTGCTGCAGCCGCGCATGCTGCTGCGCCAGTGTGCCGACTTCCTGCTTCATGGCGTGAACCGCCCCGTGACGTGCGGCGTGCAAATAGCGGATGGGGCGCGACTGATCACTGGCCAGCAAGTGCTGCAGCATGGACAGCAGCGGAGTCTGGCCCACCCCGGCACTGATCAGCACCACCGGGGTGTCCCGCTCCTGATGCAGCACGAAATCACCAAATGGCGGCGATACCTGCAGGATGTCCCCTTCGGCCAGTTCGGCATGCAGGATGCCGGATACCTTGCCGGCGGGAGCCTCATCGCGCGCGTCTTCCCGCTTCACCGAAATGCGCAGCCAGTCCTTGCCGGGTGCATCGGACAGGCTGTACTGGCGCGGCTGGCTCAGGCCCCATTCCGGAATGAAACGCTGTACCGAAATGTATTGACCGGGCTGGAAGGCGGGCAGTCTGCCACCATCCGCGGCTTGCAGATAAAACGAGGTGATTTCCTCGCTTTCTACCTGCTTCTTCACCACGCGGAACGGCCGCCAGCCGCTCCAGCCACCGGGCTGGGTGGCGGCACGCTGGTACAGGCTGTTTTCCAGCTGGATCAGCAGGTCTGCCAGTTGCTGATAGGCGGCCGCCCAGGCTTCCAGCAGGCTGTCCGGTGCGGCTTCTTCTCCCAGCACCTCGCGGATGGAAGCCAGCAGATGCTTGCCCACAATCGGGTAGTGTTCGGCACGGATGCCCAGGCTGGCGTGTTTGTGTGCCACCCGTTCCAGTACCGGCAGCAGTACTTCGGGCGCATCAATATGCTCGGCATAGGCAGCCACGGCCATAGCCAGTGCCTGCTGTTGCTGGCCGGCATGCTGGTGCCCCTGGTTGAAGATGTTTTTCAGCTCCGGGTTGTGCTGGAACATGCGTTGGTAAAAATGGCTGGTCAGCAGCACGCCATGCTGCTTAAGGATGGGGGCGGTGGCTTTGACTTGCTGGCGGATGGTGGCACTGAGCATGGATCTTCCTTTAGATGTGTGTGAAATACATTTTTAAAAAGACAGGTGTTCGGCACGGACAGCGCGTAGCATAACATTAAAATGTAAATAAAATACACTTTATAAAAAGAACGCAAATTCAAGCTGCACGCGACAAAACCCATTGGCATAGGTATTTGATTTTGCAGTGCAAGAACAATGCCCCTATAACCAAAGCTGTCTTCACACGTATAGCCACCGTGCTGTGCGCGCCTGCAAGGAGTTGTGCATGTTCCGTCAAACCGCCCGCTGGATGCAGCATCTGAGCTATCCCATCCGCTTTGCCATCATCGGTACCGTGTTTGCCGTTGCTCTGGTTTACCTCACTTATGGCTTGTACCGCAGCAATCAGGACAATGTGGATTTCTCCAGCAAGGAGCGGGTGGGCGTGCAATATGTGAAGCCCGCCATGGCCTTGCTGCTGGCGCTGGAGCAGGAACAGGCCCAGCACGCCGGCCAGGGAGCAGGTAACGCGCTGGGAAGCGCAGTGCAGCAGCAATGGCAGGCCATGCAGCAAACCCATACCGCGCTCAACCCGGTGCTGGGCGTGGACAAGGAATGGTCTGGTTTCGACGCGAGCTGGAAAAAACTGCAGTCGGCACCACAGACGGACAACTTTCAGGCAGCCAGCAGCAGCTTGCGTGCGCTGATCAGCCAGGCCAGCGACCAGTCCAACCTGACGCTGGACCCGGACATCGACACCTACTACCTGATGGACGTGCTGATTACCCACTGGCCGGACTGGCTCAGCCAAAGCATGGAAGCCAACAGCATGCTGATGGCTGCCAAAGGGCAGGCCCTGGGCGGATCTGCACGTGACGCCCTGCTGATGCTGTTGCCGCAACTGCGAAATAACGTGGAGAGCCTGACACAGAACCTGAACAAGGCTGCCGCCTACAACCCGGCGCTCAAAGCCAGTCTGGCAGGCAGTGATGCCAGGTTGTTGGCCGTGGCTGAGCAAAACAACAGCGTGTTCCGCAAGGCCATTGACGGCCAGACCGCGACTGCCAGCAGCCTGGTGGCCGACACGCTGAATGCGGCGACAGCATTCGGACAAACGGCACTCACCCAGCTGGACACGCTGCTGGAGGCGCGTATCCAGCGCATACAGTGGCAACGCAATATGTATCTGGGCTGCGCCTTGCTGGCCTTCCTGCTGTCCATCTACCTGTTCATTGCCCTGTATCTGTCCATCACTGCGCAGTTGGGTGGCGAGCCCTTTTATGTACAGGAGGTGGTGGAGCAGATTGCCACCGGCAGGCTGGATACCAGCATTGCGCTCAACAGCCAGGACGAATCCAGCTTGCTGGCGGCCATCCGGCAAATGCGTAATCAATTGCGCGATACGGTGAGCCAGCTGGTACAAACCTCGCAGCAGCTGGATGGTGCCGCCCGAGATGTGGCCGAAGGGGCGAGCCAGGTGGCGCACAGCAGCGACCGTCAGTCTGAAGCTGCCTCCAGCATGGCGGCAGCGGTGGAACAACTCAGTACCAGCCTGTCGGTGAGTGCAGAGCGCTCGGTGGAAGCGCATCAGCTATCGCAGGCAGCAGTGCAGGAGTCCACATCCGGTACGGAGGTTATTCGTGGAGCGGGCTCCAGCATGCAAAGCATTGTGCGCGAGATATCCACGGTGTCTGACACCATCCAGGCCCTGAGCAAGCAGTCCGAGTCGATTGTCAGCATTGTGGATGTGATTCGCGATGTGGCCGACCAGACCAATTTGCTGGCGCTTAACGCGGCGATTGAAGCCGCCCGTGCCGGCGAGCAGGGGCGCGGCTTTGCCGTGGTGGCCGATGAAGTGCGCAAGCTGGCAGAGCGCACCGCACAGTCCACCACCGAAATTGGCGGCATCGTGCAGCAAATCCAGCACACCGCAAAGCAGGCGGCAGGCAATATGCACACCGGCATGCAAACCGTGGAAGCAGGGCAGCAACATGCCGAGCACGCCGGTACGGCCATCGTCACCATCCAGCAGCAGATTGATCAGGTACAGCAGGTGGTGGCGGAAATCCAGACCGCGCTGAACGAGCAAAGCAATACCAGCCAGGTGCTGGCGAAGAATGTGGAGCAGGTGGCGCAAATGTCGGAGGAAAACAGCCGGGCGATGAAGGGAACAGCAGAAACGGTGGGGCAGTTGAAGGGTTTGTCCGAGCAGCTTAGTGCGCTGGCGGCGCGTTTTACCGTGTAGTCAGGCAGCCAGGCGGGGGTAACAAGGCAAAGGCCGCTGGGAAGCGGCCTTTGTCATGGTGGGGTGGCAGGTAAAACTGCCCGGTGTTTCGTCCTCGCTGCGGGACTCGACAGCCTGGGTTGCCGGGGACAGGTCGATCCAGTCCAGCTCATCCAGCTCATCCAGTTCGGCCAGCATGGCCTGACGGGCATTCTGACGCAGGCCGGAGCGGCTGCTGCGGTAGGCACCGCCCTTTTTCAGCAAGGGCGAGCAGGCGTAGGGATTACGCGGTTTCAGGGTATGCATTTTCAATCTCCATGAAGACGGCTGCAATGCAGCCGCTAAACCCCTTCTCGCTTTCATTTAAGAAAGCGAGGCCCCCCTTCTTCAATTGGCCGGGTAAGGGCGGGGGGATAGGGAATAGATGGAAAGGCTGCGGAATCAGTCACTTCATCGAAAGGCCCGGCTTTGCCGGGTCCGGTGAAATCGTACCAAATTACTTTGTCAGCAGCCTGAGCAGCTCCGACGCAGCCGCTGTCTGGCATTGTAGAAAGTGCGGCGGCGCAGTCAAGCGCCGCATCTCCCGTCCTCACTCATCAGTGTGCGGCAGACACGCTGGCCGTCGGCCAGGGAAAATCTGCCGTGCCCATCAGCCGTACCGGTTGTTTGCCTGCGATGAAATAAGAGGCCTGCGAGCGCGGCAATGCAGTGCGGCCGCGAATCGCATCGGCCAGCTTTTCCGCCATCATGATGACCGGCGCATTGAGGTTGCCGGTGGTGACGCGCGGCATGATGGAGGCATCCACCACGCGCAATCCCTCCACACCGTGCACCAGTCCGTCCTTGTCCACCACCGCCATGTCGTCGTAGCCCATCTTGCAGGTACAGGACGGATGCAGCGCGGTTTCGGCATGTTCGCGCACAAAGGCGTCAATCTCGGCATCGCTCTGAATCATCATGCCCGGCTTGATTTCCTCGCCACGGAATTCGTCAAACGCCTGCTGGGCGATGATTTCCCGTGTCAGCCGCACCCCGGCGCGGAACTCCTGCCAGTCCACTGCATGCGCCATGTAATTGAACTGCAGCAAGGGTTTGACGCGCGGGTCGCGGCTGGCCAGCCGCACAAAACCGGTGCTGGGCGAGCGCATGGAGCCGACATGGCACTGGAAGCCGTGCGCCTTTACCGGATTGCTACCGTCGTAATTCATGGCCAGCGGAATGAAGTGGTATTGCAGGTTGGGCCAGGCAAATTCGGTACTGCTGCGGATGAAGCCACCAGCCTCGAAATGGTTGGTTGCGCCCAGGCCGGTGCCGTTCAGATACCACTCCACACCGATGGGCGGCTTGTTCCACCACTGCAGCGCCGGGTAGATGGAAACCGGCTTGGTGCAGTGGTATTGCAGGTACATTTCCAGATGGTCTTGCAGGTTCTCGCCCACACCGGGCAGGTGTACCACGCTGCTGATGCCGTGCTGCTTGAGCTGGTCGGCATTGCCCACGCCGGAGCGCTGCAATAGCTGCGGACTGGCAATCGCGCCGTTGCAGACAATGACTTCGCGCCGCGCTTCGGCCTGATGCAGGCTGCCGCCTTGCAGATAGCTCACGCCCACCGCACGGTTGCCGGCAAAGCGGATCTGGTCGGCCAGTGCGCGGGTTTTTACCGTGAGATTGGCGCGGGTGCGCGCTTGATCCAGATAGGCCAGCGAGGTACTGCAGCGGCGGCCGGATGGCGTGGTGGTGCGGTCCATCGGCCCGAAGCCTTCCTGGCGGTAGCCGTTGAGGTCGTCGGTGCGCGGGTAACCGGCCTGCTCGCCTGCTGCAATAAAAGCCTGATACAACGGGTTGTTGTCCGGCCGTGGCGTGGTGACATGCAGCGGGCCAGTTGCACCGTGAAAGTCATTGGCACCCTTGTCGTAGCTTTCCGCCTTGCGGAAATAGGGCAGACAGTCCAGATAGCTCCAGTTTTCCAGCCCCTTGTTTTCCGCCCAGCCGTCAAAATCCAGCGCATTGCCACGGATGTACACCATGCCGTTGATCAGGGACGAACCACCCAGCCCCATGCCCCGGCCCTGGGTCATGATGCGATTGCCCATGTGCGGCTCCGGCAGCGTGGTGTAGGCCCAGTTATAGGTGGTGCCTTGCAGTGGGTAGGCCAGCGCCGCCGGCATCTGGGTGCGCCAGTCCAGCCGCCAGTCCGGCCCGCCGGCTTCCAGCAGCAGCACGCTGACATCGGCATCTTCGGTGAGGCGGGCAGCCAGCACACAACCGGCAGAACCGGCCCCGACGATGATGTAATCGAACTGTTGCGACATGGGTGCTCCTTGCTACGGATGGTTCAGACAAGACAAGGGCAGGCCGTGCGGTCTGCCGTTATCGTGTGGATGACAGGGTGAGCCGCCTGGCGTGTTAGCGCGGCGAAAAAAATAGCGCAGCGTCTCTGCTGGCAGCACTCATGCGTAAGGACTGGCCACCCCGGTCAGCTCCACATACACGCTCTTGCGCTGGGTGTAGCAGTCGATGGCGGTAAGGCTGTTTTCATAGCCCAGGCCGGATTCCTTGTAGCCACCAAACGGCATTTCAATCGGCGTGATGTTGTAGTTGTTGATCCAGCACACCCCGGCTTGCAGCTTGGCCACCACGCGGTGGGCGCGCGCCAGGTCGCGGGTGAACACCCCCGCCGCCAGCCCCAGCCGGGTGGCATTGGCCCGCTGGATCACTTCCGCCTCGTCGTCGAACACCAGTACCGACATCACCGGGCCAAAGATTTCCTCGCTGACAATGCGCATGTCGTCGCGGCACTGGTCGAAAATCGTCGGGGCGATGAACCAGCCGGCTTCGCAACCCGGCACAATCACGCGCTGGCCACCGGCGGCCAGTACCGCGCCTTCGCTCTGGCCGATGTCGATGTACTTGAGCACGCTTTGCGCATGGCTGGGCGATACCTGCGCACCTACCTGGGTGTCCGGGTGCATCGGGTCGCCAATCTTCAACAGTGCGGTGCGTTCTTTCAGACGCTGCATGAAGGCGGCGTGAATGCTGCGCGCCACGAACACACGGGTGCCGTTGGTGCAGATTTCGCCCTGGGTGTAGAAGTTGGCCAGCATGGCGGCGGACACCGCCTGTTCGATGTCGGCATCGTCAAAGATGATCAGCGGCGACTTGCCGCCCAGCTCCATGGTGACGCGCTTGAGCGTGCCTGCCGCGTCTTTCATGATGGCCTTGCCGGTATCCACCGAGCCGGTAATCGACACCTTGGCCACGCGTTCGTCGGCAATCAGCTGGCGCGCCACGGACGAGCTGCCCTGGATCACGTTGAACACCCCGTCCGGCACGCCTGCTTCGCTGTAGATTTCCGCCAGCAGGGCCGCGCTCATCGGCGTCATGCCCGATGGCTTGTAAATCATGGCATTGCCGCAGGCCAGCGCCGGGGCGGATTTCCAGCAGGCAATCTGGATGGGGTAGTTCCACGCGCCAATGCCCAGGCACACGCCCAAGGGCTCGCGCCGGGTATAGGCAAACGCGCCTTTCAGCGGGAAATGCTCGCCGTGAATCCCGGCGGCCATGCCGGCAAAGTATTCGATGCAGTCCGCGCCGGACAGCACATCCACCACTTCGGCTTCCTGAATCGGCTTGCCGTTGTCGCGCACTTCCAGCTCGGCCAGTTCGCGGTTGCGCGCACGCAGAATGCCCACCGCCTTGTTCATGATGCGGCCGCGCTCGGCACCGGTCATCTCGCTCCACACCGCAAAACCGGCTTCGGCGCTCTTGACCGCCAGTTCGGCCTCGGCCGCGCCAGCCTGCTGCACCTTGCACAGCAGTTCGCCATTGGCCGGGTTGAAGTTGTCGGCCAGCGGCAGGGCCGGATTATCGATATAGCGACCGCCGATATAGCTTTTCAGGATGCCATCTTGCACGTTGTCTTCCTTGTATTCTGGGTGGGGCATTGCCCGTGATGCCGCTCATTGAGCCACGACGGCAGACGCCTTGCGTGTCAAAAGCCGACATGGGGGCCAATTGTGGCGACATGCCATCGCCGGTATTCGGGTGCTTTGATGATGGATGGATAGGGCGAGCGCGGTCAATGCGTGCAGCCTGCCCCGTGTTGAGCACTGGCCGGGGACGTCAGGCAGCCGGGTTGGCGCGTGGCGGTTCCGCCGCCTCTGCGCGCCACGCCTGTTTCTCCGTGCGCTTTGCCAGTTGCTGGTGGCAGGCCGCGGCCAGGCGGAGCAGCTCGCCATTGCGGCTGGCACTGCCGTCCGGCCCGGCAATGTGTTGCGCCAGTGCCTGCAAGGAGGTTGCGCTGCTGTTGAGTGCCACCAGCCGGCCATGGGCATGGCGGCGCGGGTGGCTGGGGGTGTAGTTGAGGGTCAGCAGCCAATGGCTGTGTTGCCAGTCGCTGCCGTGTTCCAGCACGGCTTTGAGTACGGCATGGCTGATTTGCTGTCCGGCCTCGGCCGCCATGGCCAGCGCCTGTTCCCAGCGCGGGGCATCGGGTGGCAGTTGCTGCAGGGCAGGCAGTACCTGTTGTTGCAGCCAGTGTTGCAGTTGGCGGGCGGCGGGGCGCTTGCTTTGTTGCAATGCGCGTTGCAAGGCGGGGGCTGGCCAGCCGCATTGCGGGCTGTCGTGTTGCGGCAGGGTGAGGGCACAGCCGGGGTATTCGGCCAGTTGCTGTTGCAGCTGGTGGCGCAAGCGGGGTGGGGAGAGGGCGAGGATGTCGTCCGCAAGCAGGCAGCAGTGGCCGTGGTGGAGCAGGACCCGGACGGGTTTGCCTTGGTAGTACAGCGTCAGGGGCGGGGCCTGGGGGATGTTGGGGTCGGGATGCGTCATGGTTCTGCCCTCCGTTGAAGGATGAAGGCTGCCACGCACGCTAGAAAACGCGGGTGGCAGGCCAAAGCGGGGTTGGCGAACCGGAAGCACCACCATTGACCGGCAGACCGTATAGGTCTCCCCGCCTGGCCTGCCATTGGAGGAGACAGACGCAAGCAGAAAAAGCCGTTTTGACACGGCTTTCCCGGTGGGTGCAGATCAGGTCGCCAAACCTGGCTGCGTGTGAACACGCAACGGGACAAGGCTAATCAGCACCATCGGGGACAGCAAGACTAGAGAGGAGTGGAAACACTGGCAAGAGGTGCAGGTAAGGGGCTTGTTTTGATTTCTGCTTCCGCGCGGCGGTGGGATGCGTGTTTGCTTGGCGATGTTATTGCCGCCAGCACGTAGGGCGGAAGCCCCAGCCTTACCGGGGCGTTCCGCCGTCATTCAGACCATTCCAGCACACAACAAAAAATCAATTATTCGGACTGCGGGAATCCGCTCACGCGGATGATGATTTGCATGCCGCTTCCGCGTGGGGGATGGGGAATGGAGCAGCGTCGGTGCGGTGCTTATGTGCCTCCGCGCTCGCTGTTGCCACCACAAAGTAAAAATAGGTGTTGCATCCGCTCACGCGGATGATGTTTTGTCTTGCCGCTTCCGCGCGGCGGACGGGAAAGGGATCTTTGCTTGGCCAAAGATCCCTTTCATCCCTAAAGGCCACCCAGCAAGCATGGCCTGCGGCTGCCCGACAGGCCCCGTCCGGTGCGAGGCGCGCCTGAACTCGCGATTTGCTAACGTCAAATCGCTCAAACAGGGCAGGCGCTTAAAACCTCGCCCCGGCCACCCGTCGGCATGCTTGACGGGGCCCAAGGGGTGCGTTGGTGCGGTGGGGAATCCAGCAGATAAGACGATTCCGGATGCCACCGAATAGATTTCTGCTTACGACCCAGAGCTGCCGTAGCCGTTTTTGGAAAGCTGACGCTCAGGAACGTTTGAGTTCACCGGGCTGCGTGGCACTTCACCCAGCTCCGGTGGAATGATGTGTTAGGTTGCATTTGGCAATGGTCCTCGCCACTGAAGGTATTCCTTTCCTTTCGGAGTGACCTCAATTAGACCGGTGTTCAATGTAATGAGTGAGTGCGCTTGTAATGCATTGATGATGGTGCGTCTTTCCTCTGTGCTTGGGATAACTGGCAACCAATATGCATCAAACATCGAAGTCGTTGTTCTCGCTGGGAGAGTGTTTAACCAGTCGAGCACCCGTTGCGTCGAGTGCGCTAGAAAATAATTTAGGTAGCGGTATTCCCAGAGCTCGGCTCGCCCACGCTCTGCCGCAAAGGCATCGTCTACAACCTTTTGTTGTTCTGGGGTGAGCGTGAGGTTGTCGGGTAGTGATGGAGGAGCCGGAGGTGTCGTCGGTGGTTGCTCTCCTTTAGGCTGAAGTGCTTCGTTATCTCTTTCAATTTGGGTCGTAGAAAACTCCCCGCCACCTGGAAGCCGTACTTTTGCGACGCGTTTGAGAAGACTTTTAATATCATCTTTGAACAGAACGAAGAACGTGATTGCAGTCGTACCTGCTGCAACAGGGGTTGCCAGGATGACTTTGAGATATTCAAGGACCAGCTTTGCAATTTCCATAGTGGGTGCCTAGCGATAGTGGTGTACAACCCAACTTTGTTTTAGGGAGTCCGATACGAGAATGCCGAAGGCATGGCCAGTAGTGGCGTTCGCGCTGAACGACCAGTTAAACCACTTTCGATAGGTAAGTGGATTGACTACTTGGAGCCCGGCTTTCTTTTGCCCTTTTTTACCCCGAGCAATGAAGTTAGGTAATTGTCGCCGTAGGGTGTTATTTGCCAATTTTTTTCCTCGTCCAGTTCAACCAATTTCAGAGCTCGAAACTGGAGCATGATTGTGTCAGTAGAGGATGTGTAGACCTTAAACTGAGTAAATCTGTCATTTGGAGCAGTCTTTGAAAGCTTAGGCGTAACCGCCCCCTCAATGAGGTAGGCTATTCCACGGGAGGGATGCCAGTAGTTGCTTGAACCAGCTAGCAATTCTGGGCCAAGTTTTCTGAATATTTGGTCCCAGGTGAGGGTAGTAGTGCTAGATTCCTCCCCTCCTTTCCGAAAGCGCCCAGTTTCTGGGTTCAATATCTCTCGTGTGTATACAAATGCAACCTCCACAGGGTCTTCTCCGCTTGCAAGCAGTTCGGCACCACGAGGCGCCTCGAGTCCATACGTGGAAATTCTTTGCTTTAATTCTTCGTTCTCTTTTTTTAGCTGCAGTACCTCATCACTGCTTGCCAGTCCTTCAAGAATATCTGCCCTAACCCAGCCTGGTTTTGGGTGTTGCTTTTTTAGCTGTGTAATGCTGCGACTTACTTTTGCGCCAAGATCAGCTGGAGAAGAGTAAAACTTGCAAAGCCTAGTCTGAACTAGCTCCTTGAACGAAGAAAGCTTCTTGATTTTCTGGGGCTGTTGCTCGCTGAACTTCGACGGAATTGTGTCGGGAGAGTCGTGGATAAAACCAATCACTGGCTTTCCGCGCTCAACTGCATATCTGTATTCCATTTCGGTGTACGACAAGCCAGTTTCCTTGGATATGCTTCCATAGCGGCCACCAATAACAACTAGGTAATAGTCAGACTCGTCAATAACTCGCTTAATCCACTCCCATTGGCTATCTGTTGCTGCGGGAAAAAGCTCCATTCCTGCGGGCATACATTCGAGTTCAAGAAGTGCTTGCATTACCTCGCTACGTTCCTCAACGAGATCAACGTAAGTCGAGCTGACAAAAACTTGATGGCGGCGTTCAATCATGACTCAAGGGGCCTGATATGCAAAATAACCGGAGCACAGCAGTACGTCCGGATTGGTTGAATTATTAGCACGTATTACCATGGATATGGATTAAGCCTTTCAATCGACAAACTCGATATATTGAACCTGCAGAAGCAATCGGACCAGCCGCTTATTGCTTCGGATCAAACGAAATCACTAGGCATTCGCCGGGTGAAATGTGATCTGCAAATAGATAGACGCCACCGTGCACAGGTGCATCCACCTCGAACGCTAGCCCGCCCTTAAGGTGAAAAATGGACAAACGCTGATAGTCTTAATAGATCTCCGAAACGGAGTCTGATTTGAGCGCAGCCTTAAATCAAGCGCAGATTCGATAACAGTAAATATACGGCCCCATATATCTACAATAACATTATTAGCAAAGCGTATGGATCATAATGCCCAAACCTGCGCGACGCCTTGGTCTAGCCAGAGCTGCGTCAGTATAACAACAGACTCAGTGAATAATGGCAGATTGAACAAAGTACAGACTAACTACAGGGATGTTGGAATCGAATGGCCGCTATGAAGGGCGTCTGCCAACCGTCCGCTCCTGGCCAATACCAGTCATGCTAGCACGTTGGCATGGAGAAAATCTTAACCTGTATTGGTGATGGTCCAGACAGTGATCCGTTATCGCAAGACCGTACCAGCGAAACCTGCTCCCGTCAGCGGGAGCCGACACAGACGTGCCGCACAGGGTCTTAAGCGGTCGGCTGTCCGCAGCGGCGCGACGCTAGCGCGCCGCAAGTTCCGGCCGCGCCCTGAGTGGTGCGGCTGGGGCGGGAATTCGACGCGCTGCGGGTCGCCTTTTCTTTGGGTACTTTCTTTTGGCGAAGCAAAAGTAAAGTACCTCGACGGCGGGGCGAGACCCGCGAAGTTGATTTTGCTGTTGGTTTTGTTGGTTTTAAAGTGGTGAGCACCGAACCAAGTCTCCGCTACGCGGATGATGATTTTCATGCCGCTTCCGCGCGGCGGACGGGAAGGAGGGCTTGCCTGGCCAAGCCCTCCTTCACCTCCAAGGCCACCCCAGCAAGCATGGCCTGCGGCTGCCCGACAGGTCCCGTCCGGTGCGAGGCGCGCCTGAACTCGCGATTTGCTAACGTCAAATCGCTCAAACAGGGCAGGCGCTTAAAACCTCGCCCCGGCCACCCGTCGGCATGCTTGACGGGGCCCGTGGGCGCGTTGGTGCGGTGGCTTTCCAGCTGGGAAAATGGATTTATTCGGTAGCGTTGCGCGGTGGATCGCCCCTTTGGGGCATCCACCCTACGGGGGAGATGCGTAGGGCGGAAGCCCCGGCTTTACCGGGGCGTTCCGCCGTCATGCGGACCATCCCTGCACACAACAAAAAATCAACTATTCGGACTTCGGAGTAAGACATTTGTCGGAGCTGGCCCAGTCCCGTCTGCGCCAGCCGACGCAGGCATACCGCTAGCTGTTACTGGTGTTTGCAAGCAGGCCTGCTGGTCTTTCCAGCAACCATACATGCACCATGCCATCCAGCACGCTGGTGCAGCTGGGCTTCCAGCGGTCGTCTTTGAAAAATGCTTCCGGCAGGGTTTTACCCGATCTGACTGCAGCCCATAGCAGCAGCATGCAACTGCGCTTTCCTGCGGGTTGGCGCAGCAGGAGCCGGATACTGCGCAGCAGCGTCAGCGCCGGGGCTGCTTCCACCAGCAGTAACTTTCCTCCCGGCCTGACCCTTTGTTTCAGCTCCTGCAGCATCTGTACCGGTTGCTCGCTGGTCACCAGAAGTGAAGATGCCGAGACAACATCAAACAAGGCTGACGGTCCGGCTGCTTCTGCCAGACTCCGGGTCGCATAGTTTGCCCTGGCTGCACTGTCATTGCGCTGTGCAAGACGGATCATGTCCGCATCCTGGTCTATCCCCAGTGTGGTAAATCCTCTTGCCGCGGCGATTCTGGCCAACAGCCCAGGCCCGCAGCCCGCATCCAGCCATGTGCTGCCGGGGGCTGCCTGTACAAGGTGGGCGGCTGTCTGATGCAGGCTGCGGTAAAAGTCCGCACCTTGCAGATAATCAAACAGTCTGGCTGCCAGATAAGTCATGCGATCTCCGTTCTGCCCGGCTTGCTGCTAGTCAGTGTAAAAGCAAGGAAGAGCAAGCTGATCCATGCCGCATTGAACATGGGAAAGCCGGACAGATGCAGGCTGACGATGCCGGTGCCGGTGTAATAGATTCCCACCAGCAAATCCACCAGCTGGATACCCGTCATGCCGGAAACCAGCAAACGGTTCTCTTCCGGGTTGCGGGCGGCAATACAGAGCATGAATCCATACACCATGAAGCGTGAAGCCAGCATTCCCAGCGGGTAGGCCGTGTCTGCCGGGACGGGAGAGTGGCCCATCCATTGCAGCATGTGCATGGGGACAAACAGGTACAGCAGGCCCAGCAACAGTTGAATCACTCCGACCAGCGTCATCAGGTATCCGAGTCGTTTCATGCTTTAATCTCCGGTAAATTGAATATGCAGGAGGCATGGTAGCGACTATGGTATTCTTTAGTAAGTAGTTACTTTTTAGTAAGCAGGAGCGCGGCCTTGAGTGATGCCATCCCTTGTGATGCCAGCTGCCCGGTACGCCGGGCGGCAAATCTGGTTGGTCATAAATGGACCACGTTGATTGCGCGGGATTTGCTATCCGGCAAGAAGCGCTATTCCGAATTATTGCGCTCGGTTTCGGGCATCAGTCCCCGCTTGCTGACTGAACGTCTGCGCGAACTGGAAGCGGCTGGCCTGGTGAGCAGAACGGTATTTCCCACCATTCCGCCCAGTACCGAATACGAACTTACCGAGTTGGGAAAAGGCTTTGAGCAGGTGATTCAGGCTATGGCGGTGTTTGGCGCGTCATTGCCTGATCCGGACTGATCTGCAGACCAGCCAGGCAGGCTGACTTCCAGGCTCAGGGCCTGGCGGTGGTGAGGACAACATCCGGAAACCACAGTGCGCTCCAGCGGGCTGTTTTCTCGCCGCTCGCCAATAGCCTGGGCGACACTGATACCGGCGTGCCAAGCGCTGCGGCTTCATGCAGGGCCGCGCAATTGACCGTCCCATACAGGCGGCTGCCATCCTGATACAACACGCCCATCAGCACCCCGCAGCGGGTGCAGAACACGAAGTCGGCCAACTGGCTGCCGTGCCGGTATTTTCCCAAGCCGCCCGCATCACTCACCGTTATTTGCAAACTGCCATGCGGGTCGGACAGGTAGGACGCCCCGTGCTTGCGACAGAAATCGCAATCACAAGCCCGGGGATTGTAGTCGGCCAGCGGCTGGCTCAGTTCAAGCTGGAGGTGGATGTTGCCGCAATGGCAGGCTCCGCTCACTTTGTGCATGGTGTGCTCCTGCATGCATGGCGTCTGGTCATGTTTCCTTGCCCATGCGGCAAACATGTTTGATTGCTTGTCAGCCATCAGGCAGGGAGCTTCCCATCTTACTCAAAGTGAATGTCGCGTGGACGCCAGAGAAGCGGACTATGCACCAGGGTTGCTGTGTGGCCTGGTTGTCGGACATTGGCAAGCAGGGTGGAGGACCTTGCCTGCCTGTACCCGTGGAAGATATGACTAGCGCAGCACCACCGTGCGGTTGTCGTTGAGGAACACCCGGCGCTCCAGGTGGTAGCGCACGGCGCGGGCCAGCGCCTGGCATTCCATGTCGCGGCCGGTGGCTTGCAGGTCTTCCGGGGTGTAGGCGTGGTCTACCCGGTCTACCACTTGTTCGATGATGGGGCCTTCGTCCAGGTCGTCGGTAATGTAGTGGGCGGTGGCACCAATCAGCTTTACCCCGCGCTCATGCGCTTGCAGATAGGGGCGGGCACCCTTGAAGCCGGGCAGGAAGGAGTGGTGGATGTTGATGGCGCGGCCGGACAGGTGGGCGCAGGTGGCGCTGGTGAGCACCTGCATGTAGCGCGCCAGAATCACCAGTTCGGAGCCGGTTTCCTCGATCAGCGCCAGCAGGGCGGATTCCTGCTCGGCCTTGTTGGCCGGGTCCAGCGGCAGGTGGTGGAAGGGCAGGCCGTAGGCTTCGGCAATCGGGGCCAGGTCGCGGTGGTTGGACACCACGGCGGTGACGGTCATGTCCAGATCGCCCATTTTCTGCCGGTACAGCAAGTCATTCAGACAGTGGTCCAGCTTGGACACCATGATCATCACCCGCGCCTGTTCGCGCCGGTCCTGCAATTGCCAGCGCAGGTCCTGGTAGTGGCTGCCCATCTCGCGCATGCCCTGGTTCAGCCGTGCCGGGTCGAACACCTCGGTTTGCGGGTGGAATACGCAACGCACGAAAAAGCGCTGGCTGACGGCATCGTCAAACACCGCCAGTTCGTCGATATAACAGCCCTGGGATTCCAGCAGGGCGGAGAAACGGGCCACCTGACCGGAAGCACTGTGGCAGGTGAAGCTGAGGATGTAGGACGGTGCAGTGGCTTTCATGAGCGGGTCTTTCCTTGTCGTGTGGCAGGCGTGCTGCCTGTCCTGTGTGCGCTAACCCTAAGGCCTGGCTGCCGTGCGGGCTGGCTTCAATGCGTCCGCTTTGCGTCCATTTCAGACATGTGACGCAGTGTCGTGTCTGGGCAAGTGCTTGTCCTTTTCAGCCAAACGGCTAGGGGCTCAGGTCTGGAGAATGGGCCTTGTCCGAATACATCCACCCCGCTGGAGCCGCAGATGGCAAACCGATACTCCCTGTGGAGCCTGATCAAGAACGGGCTCAAGCATCATGAAAGCTGGCAGCCGGCCTGGAAGAGCCCGCAGCCGAAGAAAAACTACGACGTCATCATCGTCGGCGGTGGCGGCCACGGCCTGGCCACGGCTTACTACCTGGCCAAGGAGCATGGCATCAAGAATGTGGCCGTGCTGGAGAAGGGCTATCTGGGCGGCGGCAATACCGCACGCAACACCACCATCATCCGTTCCAATTATCTGTGGGATGAAGCGGCGCACTTGTACGAACACGGCCTGAAATTGTGGGAAGGCCTGTCGCAGGACCTCAACTTCAACGTGATGTTCAGCCAGCGCGGCGTGATGAACGTGGGCCACACCCTGCAGGACATGCGCGACATCGAACGCCGCGCCAATGCCAACCTGCTCAATGGCGTGGACGCGGTGGTGATGACCCCGCAGGAAATCAAGGACATGGTGCCGCTGATCGACATCAGCCACCGCACCCGCTACCCCATCATGGGTGCCAGCTTCCAGCCGCGTGGCGGCGTGGCGCGGCACGATGCGGTGGCCTGGGGCTTTGCCCGCGGCGCGTCCGAACTGGGTGTGGACATCATCGAGCAGTGCGAAGTCACCGGCCTGATCATCGAAGGCGGCCGCATCAAGGGTGTGAATACCAGCCGTGGCGACATCATGGCCGACCGCGTGGGCTGTGTGGCGGCGGGTAATTCTTCGGTGCTGGCCAGGATGGCCGGGCTGCGCCTGCCACTGGAAAGCCACCCCTTGCAGGCTTTTGTGTCCGAATCCATGAAGCCCTGTATCGACACCGTGGTGATGTCCAACGCCGTGCACGGCTATGTCAGCCAGTCCGACAAGGGCGAGCTGGTGATCGGTGCCGGTATCGACAGCTATCTGGGCTACGGCCAGCGCGGCAGCCCGCATGTGATCGAACACACCGCCGCCGCCATCATCGAGATGTTCCCGTCCTTCTCCCGCGTGCGGATGAACCGCCAGTGGGGCGGCATCGTGGATGTCTCGCCGGACGCCTGCCCCATCATCAGCAAAACCCGCATCAAGGGCCTGTATTTCAACTGTGGCTGGGGCACCGGCGGCTTCAAGGCCACGCCGGGCTCGGGCAATGTGTTTGCCCACACCATCGCCCATGACGATCCGCACCCGCTGAACCGCGCGTTCTCGCTGGACCGTTTTGCCACCGGACATCTGATCGACGAGCACGGCGCAGCCGCCGTGGCTCACTAGGGAGAGGCTTATGTTGGTGATTACCTGCCCGTACTGCCAAGAGGCAAGGGAAGAAGAAGAGTTCAGCTACGCCGGTGAAGCCTATATCGCCCGCCCGGCAGTGCCGGAAGAAGTGGACGACGCCACCTGGGGTGACTACGTGTTCCACCGCAAGAACCCGCGTGGCTGGCACTGGGAACAATGGCAGCACGTGGCCGGCTGTCGCAAGGTGTTTGCGGTAAAGCGCCACACCGTCAGCTATGAAATTGCCGGCTCCTGGACGCTGGCCGACGGCAAGGCACTGTATCTGGAGGAACAAGCATGAGCGGCTATCGCATCCATCGCCCGGGCGAGCGCATCAATCGCCAGAAGCCACTGAGCTTTGTCTTCGACAATGTGCAGTACAAGGCCTTCTCCGGTGACACCCTGGCCTCGGCCCTGCTGGCCAACGGCGTGCGCCTGATTGGCCGCAGCTTCAAGTATGGCCGTCCGCGCGGCATCGTCGGCTTTGGTGCCGAGGAGCCGAATGCGCTGATCCAGCTGGAAACCGGCGCGCATACCGTGCCCGACCTCAAGGCCACGCAAGTGGAGCTGTACCAGGGCCTGCTGGCGGGCAGCACCACCGGCTACCCCTCGCTGGACTTCGACCTCAAGGGCTTGCTGGGCAAGTTTGGCCGCTTCATGCCGCCGGGCTTTTACTACAAGACCTTCATGGAGCCGGTGAAAGCCTGGCCCATCTACGAGAAATACATCCGCAAGGCCGCCGGTTATGGCCGCGCCCCGACCGAGGCCGACCCGGAAAGCTACGACCACCTGCATCACCATATTGATGTGCTGGTAGTGGGCGGCGGTGCTGCCGGCCTGTGGGCTGCCACGCTGGCGGGCCGTGCCGGGCTGAAAACCCTGCTGGTGGACGAGCAGGCCGAAATGGGCGGCTGGCTGCTGACCGAACGCCGCAGCCGCATCGACGGCCTGTCCGGCATGGACTGGGTGGGCCAGCGTCTGGCCGAACTGGCCAGCCTGCCCAATGTCACCGTGCTGCCGCGCACCACGGCTTTTGCCCTGCACGACCTCAACCTGGTACAGGCGGTGGAGCTGCTGCAAGACCACCTGCCGCTGACCGAGCGCAATGCCGCGCTGCCGCGCCAGCGTCTGCACAAGATTCGCGCTCATCAGGTGATTCTGGCCAGCGGTGCCATCGAACGCCCGCTGGTGTTCGGTTACAACGATGTGCCGGGCGTGATGACTGCTGCCGCCGGTCACAGCTACCTCAACCGCTACGGCGTGGCCGTGGGCCGCGAAGTGCTGGTGCAAACCCAGAACGATGCCGCTTACGAAGCCGCGCTGGACCTGGCGCTGTCCGGCGTCAAGGTGACGCTGGCCGATGCCCGTCAGGGCGGGGCTGCCGCATGGCGTCAGCAAGCACTGAAGAATGCCGGTGCCGAATTGCTGCTGGGCCATGGCATTGCCAAGGTGCTGGGCGACAAGAGCGTCAGCGGTGCACAGCTGGTGAAGCTGGATGGCCGCAACAATCAGGTGGTTGGCTCCGGCCCGCGCCTGAGTGTGGACACCGTGCTGTCCTCCGGCGGCCTGACTTCCACCGTGCACCTGTTCTGCCATAACGGTGGCCGACCGGTGTGGAATCAGCAGCAGCTGTCCTTTGTCTGCCCGGACGAAGGCCGCGAAAACATTGCCTGCGTCGGTGCCATCACCGGCCGCTGGGAGTTGTCCGATGCGCTGAGCCAGACCCACGCCGCCGTGGCCGCCCTGTTGCTGGGCCATGGTCGTGGCAGCACCGGCAAGGCCCCGGCAGTCGCCAGCGAAGAAGTGGCCGCGCCGCGTGCCATCTTCCGCCTGCCGGACGGCAAGCCGGAAGGTCATGGTGCCAAGGCCTTTGTCGACTACCAGAACGATGTGGCCGCCGCCGACATCCACACGGCAGTGCGCGAAAACTACCGCTCCATCGAACACGTCAAGCGCTATACCGCGCTGGGCTTTGGTACCGATCAGGGCAAGCTGTCCAATATCAACGGCTTTGCCATTGCGGCCGAAGCGCTGGGCAAACCCATTGCCGAAGTGGGCACCACCACCTACCGGCCGTCCTACACCCCGGTGACTTTTGGTGCGCTGGCAGGCCCGCACGTGGGCGAAACCTTCGATCCGCGCCGCTACACCGCCATGCATGCCAGCCATGATGCACGCAAGGCCGAGTACGAAGTGGTGGGCCAGTGGCTGCGCCCCTGGTACTTCCCCAAGCCGGGTGAAGACCTGCACGCTGCGGTCAACCGCGAATGCCTGGCCACCCGTAACAGCGTGGGTGTGATGGATGCTTCCACCCTGGGCAAGATCGACGTCAAGGGCCCGGATGCGCGTGAATTCCTCAACCGCATCTACAGCAATGCCTGGAGCAAGCTGGACCCCGGCAAGTGCCGCTACGGCCTGATGCTGGACGAAAACGGCATGGTGATGGACGACGGTGTGACTGCCTGCCTGGCAGACGACCACTTCCACATGACCACCACCACCGGCGGCGCGGCACGGGTGTACAGCTGGCTGGAACGCTGGCACCAGACCGAATGGCCTGAACTGAAAGTCCGTTTCACCACCACCACCGACCACTGGGCCACCGTGGCCGTGGTGGGGCCGAACAGCCGCAAGGTGCTGCAAAAGCTGTGTACCGACATCGACTTCGACAAGGACGCCTTCAAGTTCATGGATGGCCGCAGTGGCACCGTGGCCGGGCTGCCGGCGCGGGTGTTCCGCATCAGCTTCTCCGGTGAACTGGCCTACGAAATCAATGTGGATGCCAACTATGGCCGCTACATGTGGGAAGAAGTGATGAAGGCGGGTGCCGAGTTCGACATCACCCCCTACGGCACCGAAACCATGCACGTGTTGCGGGCCGAGAAAGGCTTCATCATCGTCGGTCAGGATACCGACGGCTCGATGAGCCCGAACGATCTGGCCATGAGCTGGGCAGTGGGCATGAAGAAGCCGTTCAGCTTCCTCGGCAAGCGTTCGCTGCTGCGCTCGCACACCGCGGGTGAAGGCCGCAAGCAGCTGGTGGGCCTGCTGCCGCTGGATCCGAAAGTGGTGCTGGCCGAAGGCGCGCAGATTCTCAGCAATACCGATGACACGGTGCCGGCTGCCATGCAGGGCCATGTCACCTCCAGTTATCACAGTGCCTTCCTTGGCCGCTCCATTGCCATGGCCGTGCTGAAGGATGGCAGCAAGCGTGAGGGCGACACGGTGTTCGTCTGGGCACATGGCAAGAGTGTGCCGGCGCAGGTGGTGTCGTCAGTGTTCGTGGACAAGGAAGGGGTGCGTCAACATGCCTAAGCAAGGTTTCCAACCATTCATGGAGTCGCCGCTCCATCACTTCAAGCTGGATGCCGAGGCGCAACCGCGCCGTGCCGATGGCCGCATCTGGTGTAACGAACTGCCGCACCTGGGCTATGCCGTGCTGCGTGGCGATACCGCCGAAGCCGGTTTTGCCCAGCTGGTGGAGCAAGTCACCGGCCTCGCCCTGCCGCTGAAAGCCGGGGCAGTCAGCCAGGGCCCGCAAGGCGTGCTGATGTGGACTTCGCCGGACGAATGGCTGCTGGTGAGCCATCGCCAGCGTCTGGCCGACTGGACGGCGCAGCTGGATGCCGGTTTTGCCGCGCAACAGCTGTTTGCCCAGACGGTGGACTCCAGCGGTGGCCTCACCCTGGCCTGGCTGGGCGGCACCGAGCACATCACTGTGCTGCGTCATCTGGGGGTGTACGACTTCGAATCCATCCCGCTGGGCCATATGGTGAGCACCGTGCTGGGCAAGGCCACCGTGCAGGTAATCCGTCTGGATACCGACGGCGTGTTCGTGGTGTTCCGCCGCAGCTTTGCCGACTATGTGTGGCGTCTGCTGCGCCGCGCCGCGCAGCCCTACGGCTTTGCCGTGTGCCAGCTGGAAGCGCGTAGTGACCATCCGCTGTTTGCCCAGCTGGCTGCGCCCAGGCCCAGCCTGATCCTTGCCTGAAACCGCTCCGCGGCCCTGCCATTGGCAGGGCCGTTTTTTGTTGTCTACCGTCTCCCTCATTCCGCTGTTTGGTCTGTCCCCAACTTTAGTGTTCCCCTCAGGCATCTTTGCCTGTTCAGTACGGCGGCCGTGTTTGTCCTGCTTCGACCGGCTGGTCGGTATGTGGCAAATACCTGTCGCAAGCGCTGAACAGAGGCGGTTTCGTCTCCGGCACCATGCATGCAATGGCGGACAGACTTGGCCATTTTGCTCAGGAGAGTAGCGTGAACCTCAACTTCCATCGATGTCGATCCGGCTTTATCGGGAGCCCGCATGACTGATCGCGCCGAGCAGCAAGTGTTGTTCAAGGTGATTCTGGCCGCCTCGGTCGGCAATTTCGTCGAATGGTTCGACTTTGCCGTCTATGGTTTTCTGGCCACGGTGATTGCCCAGCATTTCTTTCCGGGCAGCAGTGCCGACATCAGCTTGCTGAAAACCTTTGCCGTATTCGCGGTGGCCTTTGCCTTTCGCCCGCTCGGTGGCGTGGTGTTCGGCATGCTGGGCGACCGCATCGGCCGCAAGCGCACGCTGGCCATCACCATCCTGCTGATGGCCGGGGCCACCACGCTGATCGGCCTGTTGCCGGACTACGCCAGCATCGGTCTGGCCGCTCCCGTGCTGCTGACGCTGGCGCGCTGTGTGCAGGGTTTTTCCGCCGGTGGCGAATACGCCGGGGCCTGTGCCTATGTGATGGAACACGCGCCCAGCCATCACCGGGCGCGCTATGGCAGCTTTCTGCCGGTGTCCACTTTTTCTGCCTTTGCCTGCGCGGCGGTGCTGGTGTTTGCCCTCAACCAGTGGCTCAGCCCGCAAGCGCTGGCCGACTGGGGCTGGCGGCTGCCTTTCCTGATTGCCGCGCCGCTGGGGCTGGTGGGCTGGTATCTGCGTAACCGTCTGGCGGAAACCCCGGCTTTCCGCGCGCTGGAGCAGCGCCAGCAAACCGAGCACGCGCCGCTGCGCCAGGCTTTTGCCAGTCATGGCCGCCCCATTGCCTGGCTGTCGGCCTTCATCTCGGTGACGGCGCTGTCGTTTTATACCTTCACCACCTATCTGAGCACTTACTTGCAGCAGGTGGCAGGCATGAGCCGCGGCAATGCCCTGCTGGTGTCGGTGCTGTCCCTGCTGTTTGCTGCGCTGCTGTGCCCGCTGGCCGGGCGTTATTCCGACCGGGTAGGGCGGCGGCGCAGCATGGCCACGGTGTGCGGGCTGATTGTGCTCACCATCTTTCCTTCGTTCTGGCTGGCGCAAAGCGGTCAGCTGTGGCTGGCGGTGCTGGGCGGCATGTTGCAGGCCTTGCCTGCGGTGCTGTCCGGCGTGGTGACCGCACCCTTGCTGTCGGAAAGCTTTCCCACCCGCATCCGCTATACCGCGGGTGCCATCAGCTACAACCTGGCTTACACCATCTTTGGCGGCACCGCCCCCTTGATGGCGACCTGGCTGATTGATGTGTCCGGCAGTCATCTGGCCCCCGCTGTTTATCTGATGCTGGTGGCGCTGTTTGCCCTGGCAGGCGGCCTGCGCCTGCCGGAAACCGTTCATGTGCGGCTGGCCGAGGTGTCCTGAGCCGCTTGTTGTTCCACTTTTTTCTGTTGGGGAGTACGTGTATGACGACGCTGCATCAGGACGCACTGGTGATTGACGGGCTGATCATTGCCAAATGGAGCCGTGAGGTATTTGACGACATGCGCCGTGGCGGCTTGTCGGCGGCCAACTGTACCGTGTCGGTGTGGGAAGGTTTTCAGGACACCGTGGCCAATATCGCGGAGATGAAAAAGCAGATTCGCGATTACAGTGACATCCTCACCCTGGTGCGTACCACCGAGGACGTGCGCCGTGCCAAGGCCGAGGGCAAGACCGGCATCATCCTGGGTTTCCAGAACGCCCACGCCTTTGAAGACAATCTGGGTTATATCGAAGCCTTTGCCGACATGGGCGTGCGCGTGGTGCAGCTGTGCTACAACACGCAAAACCTGGTGGGCACCGGCTGCTACGAGCGCGACGGCGGCCTGTCCGGCTTTGGCCGCGAAGTGATCAACGAGATGAACCGCGTGGGCATCATGGTGGATCTGTCCCATGTGGGCGGCAACACCTCGCGCGAGGCCATTCTGGAATCCAAAAAACCGGTGTGCTACTCGCACTGCCTGCCGTCCGGCCTGAAAGAACACCCGCGTAACAAGAGCGATGAAGAACTGCGCTTCATTGCCGACCATGGCGGCTTCATCGGCGTCACCATGTTCCCGCCCTTCCTCAAGCGCGGCATCGAGGCCACGGTGGACGACTATGTCGAGGCCATGGACTACATCATCAACCTGGTGGGTGAGGATTGCGTGGGTTATGGCACTGACTTCACCCAGGGCTATGACAAGGGCTTTTTTGACTGGATTACCCACGACAAGGGCCGTCATCGCCGCCTGACCAACTTTGGCACCATCCTCAATCCGGAAGGCATCCGCACCATCGGCGAAACGCCGAATCTGACCGCTGCCATGGAAAAGGCGGGCTGGTCCGAGAGCAAGATCCGCAAGGTGCTGGGTGAAAACTGGCTCCGTGTATTTGCAGACGTCTGGGGTAGTTGAGCCTTGAGCGGGGTCGCAAGACCCCGCTTTTTTATTCGCTTGCCACTGTGCCCGTCACCAGCGGGCTGCCGTTTACAACGAGAATGCCGGGCTGCAAGGTGCAGACCCTGGCGCGGTGCTGTAACGGAAGCGGGCTGACAACACGGCACTTCATGATGCCGCACCCGCTCTGTGATGTTCATCCTTGATTCAACCTGTCTATCTTTGGAGAACGCAATGCTGAAACGCCAATTTCTTGCCCTGCTGCTGGCCGGTGTGGCCCTGCCATTCTGTAGCCATGCGGCTGACAAGCCCACCATCAAGATCGGCTATGTAGAAGGCTGGTCGGATAGTGTGGCCACCACCAATGTGGCGGCCAACATCATCCGCAACAAGCTGGGTTATCCGGTGGAAATGGTGCCGGTGGCCGCCGGCATCATGTGGCAGGGGGTGGCCCGTGGCGACCTGGACGCCACGCTGTCGGCCTGGCTGCCCACCACCCACGAAGCGTATTACACCCAGTTCAAGGACAAGGTGGTGGATGTGGCGGTGAACTACCCCGGTGCCAAGATCGGCCTGATCGTGCCTGATTACGTGGCCGCGCATTCGATTGCCGACCTCAACGCCAACAAGGCTGCCTTCCAGGGCCGTATTGTCGGTATCGATGCCGGTGCCGGCGTGATGAAGAAAACCGAAGAAGCCATCAAGAAATACCAGCTGGACTACACCCTGCTGCCCAGCTCCGGCACCGGCATGGCGGCTGAACTGGCCCGCTCCATCAATAGCAAGAAATCCATTGCCGTTACCGGCTGGATTCCGCACTGGATGTTTGCCAAATGGAAGCTGCGCTTCCTGGAAGACCCGCAGAAGGTGTACGGCGATGCCGAGCATGTGGATAGCGTGATCAACCCCGGTCTCACCGCCAAGGCGCCGGAAGTGGTGGCCTTCTTCAAGAAATTCCGCTGGAAGCCGGAGGAAATCGGCAAGGTGATGCTGGATGTGGAAAACGGTGCCAAACCGGCAGCCGCAGCGGATAGCTGGGTGAAGGCCAATGGTGCCAAGGTAAACGAGTGGACACACTGATCACGGTCTGAATGGCAACAGCCCACTGCCTGGTTCATGGCGGCGGGCTGTTTGCTGCTGTATGGCCAGGCGCTACCGGGGCTCGCCGTTGCTGCCGCTTTCCGCCAGCACCGTAACGCGGTTGGTGGGTGTCAGCAGCAGGCTGTTTTGCTTGGGCGATGGTTCAGGTTCGGACCGTGCCATATGCTGGTGCAGCCAGTTTTCCAGCAAGGGCCAGATTTCGTTCTTGGCATTTTTCGACAATAACAGCCGTTCGTGGCTGTAATCCTCCACAAAGCCCTGTGCCTGACTGCACAGCACATAGCGCTTGCCGGGGCTGCCAAAGCTGTCCAGCAAACGCTGGCAGCCCTCCGCCGGTGAAATGAAGTCATCCCCACCGCCAGCCAGCGCCAGCACCGGCAGTTGTTGCCTGCCCAGTGCAGCCAGATAGTCAAAACCATCCCCTCCCTGCATGCGGCCTTGCAGATTCCACCGGCACCATTGGCGCAGCAGGCGGCTGCTTTCCGCCTCGGTGGCCAGTGGCATCCAGTGACTGGCAATTTGCCGGCGCAAGGGCAACAAGCAGGAAATCAGGCGAATCTTTTGCTGCATGGCCCAGCTGCGCTGGCGGCTGGATGCCTGGGCAGCCAGCATCTGCAAACCGGCCAGCCGCTCGCAGGCCGGGGCCTGTCTGGCCAGCCACATGGCGGCAATCACCGCTCCGGCGGAATGGCCCAGCCAGAAGGGGCGCAGTGGCGCGCAGTTTTCTTCCACCGCGCGCAATACGGCCGGGACATCCTGTGTGGCCAGGGTTTCGAAATCGAAGCTGCGGCGCGGCGTGTCGCTGTGGCCGTGTCCACGCCAGTCAAACAACCAGCATTGCCAGCCGCGCGCGGCCAGATGGCTGGCCAGCGGTGCGCAACTGCGTTGATTGGAAAAAGTGCCGTGGGCCAGGATCAGCGGCGGACTGCCCCGGTCTCCCATGCGGCTGAGGAACAGGCGGGTACCGTCGTCGGTAAGCGTGTGCATGGTCAGGAACCTGTCGGAAAGTGGAGGTGGGGAGGCATCACTGGCCGGGCCGGTGACATGACCGTTGAATATGCCCGGATTGATGTCGCGCTTGGACTGGCCGAAAGTTGCACAGCCCCGCTGCTTGCTGCGTTGTCTGTTGCCGACCGGCTTGTCGGTATGGGGCAAATACCTGTCGCAAGCGCTGAACAGCGTCAGCATGCCCTCCGGCACCATGCAAGGCAATGGCGGACAGACTCGCCCATCTTGCTCAGGAGAGTGGCATGCAACCTCAACTTCCCATCGACGTGGATGCCGACACCGGCGTCTGGAGTACCAACGGCCTGCCCATGCTGTATGTGCCGCGGCATTTCTTCATCAACAACCATCTGGCCATCGAGGCAGCACTGGGCCGTCGCGTGTATGCCGATTCGCTGTACGAAGCCGGTTACCGTTCCGCCCACTTCTGGTGTGGCAGCGAGGCGCAAACCCATGGCCTGAAGGGCATGGCGGTGTTCGAACACTATCTGTCCCGCCTGTCGCAGCGCGGCTGGGGCCAGTTCAGCTTTATCGAAGCGGACGAAGTGACCGGCAATGCCAGCATCCGCCTGGACAACTCCTGTTTCGTGCTGGCCCAGGGTGTGGCCGGTGCACCGCAGAGCGAACACATGGCCTGCTATCTGTTTGCCGGCTGGTTTGCCGGTGCCATGGACTGGGTGGGCGAAAACCTGGGCCATGACTACCGCACTGTCAGCCGCGAAAGCCAGTGTGCCGGCCTGGGTGCCGACTACTGCATTTTCACCGTTCATCCCTTGTAAGCCGGGAGTCGTCCCATGCGCTATCCGCACCTGTTTGCGCCCATTACCCTGAACAAGCTGACGCTGCGCAACCGCGTGGTGAGCACCGCGCATGCCGAGGTGTATGCCGAACCGGGCGGCCTGCCCGGCGACCGTTACATCCGCTATTACGAAGAGAAGGCCAAGGGTGGCCTGGGCCTGGCCATTTGTGGCGGCTCCAGCCCGGTGTCCATCGACAGCCCGCAAAGCTGGTGGAAGTCGGTGAACCTGGCCACCGACGCCATCATCGACCCGCTGGCGCGGCTGGCCGAGGCCATGCACCGCCACGGCGCCAAGATCATGATCCAGGCCACCCACATGGGCCGCCGCTCCAGCTATTACGGCGAGCACTGGCCGCATCTGGTCAGCCCGTCCGGCATTCGTGAGCCGGTACACCGTGGCAATGCCAAGGTGATCGAGCAGCATGAAATCCGCCGCATCATTGCCGACTTTGCCCAGGCTGCGCGCCGGGTAAAAGCAGCCGGCATGGACGGCATCGAGATTTCCGCCGCCCACCAGCATCTGATCGACCAGTTCTGGAGCCCGCGCACCAACTTCCGTACCGACGAATGGGGCGGCAGCTTTGAAAACCGCCTGCGCTTTGGCGTGGAAGTGCTCAATGCGGTCCGGGCCGAAGTTGGCCCGGATTTCTGCGTCGGCCTGCGCATGTGCGGCGACGAATTCCACGAAGACGGCCTCAGCCACGACATGCTGAAGGACATTGCCGCGGCCATGTCGGAAACCGGCCTGATCGACTACCTGTCGGTGGTGGGTTCCGGGGCCGACACCCACAACACCCTGGCCAACTGCATGCCGCCGATGGCCTTGCCGCCGGAGCCGTTTGTGCATCTGGCTGCCGGCATCAAGTCGGTGTCCAAGGTGCCGGTGATGCACGCGCAAAGCATTCGCGACCCGGTGCAGGCCGAGCGCATTCTGGCCAGCGGCATGGTGGACATGGTGGGCATGACCCGCGCCCATATTGCCGACCCGCATCTGGTGATCAAGATCCGCGATGGCAAGGAAGACCAGATCCGCCAGTGCGTGGGCGCCAACTACTGTATCGACCGCCAGTATCACGGTCAGGACGTGCTGTGCATCCAGAATGCCGCCACCAGCCGCGAGGCCACCATGCCGCACGACATTGCCAAGGCCGACAAGCTGCGCAAGGTGGTGGTGGTGGGTGCCGGCCCGGCCGGGCTGGAAGCCGCCCGCGTGGCGCGCGAGCGTGGCCATGAAGTGGTGCTGTTCGAGAAACAGCCGCAGGTAGGCGGGCAGATCGTACTCGCCGCCAAGGCCCCGCAGCGCGAACAGATGGCCGGCATCGTGCGCTGGCTGGACATGGAAACCCAGCGTCTGGGGGTGGATCGCCGTCTGGGCGTGGCCGCCGACAAGGCGATGATTCTGGCGGAAAAACCGGACATCGTGGTGCTGGCCACCGGCGGTGTGCCGTATACCAGCCAGGTGCCGGACTGGGGCGTGGATGAGGGCATTGCTGTCAGCAGCTGGGACATCCTGTCCGGCAAGGTGGAACCGGGCAAGAACGTGCTGGTGTATGACGCCGTCAGCACCCAGGCCGGTTTCGGCGTGGCCGACTTCCTGTCCAGCCGTGGCAGCACGGTGGAAATCGTCACCCCCGACGTGAAAGTGGGCGACGACACCGGCGGGACCACTTTCCCCATTTTCTACCGTCGCCTGTACGCACAAGGCATCATCCCCACCCCCAATTTCTGGCTGGACAAGGTGTATGCCGAAGGCGACAAGAAAATCGCCGTGCTGCGCAACGAGTACACCGAGGCGCTGGAAGAACGGGCGGTGGATCAGGTGGTGATCGAAAACGGCATCCTGCCCAATGACAGCCTGTACTGGGACATGAAGGCGCTATCGAAGAACCAGGGCCAGACCGATGTCCACACCCTGTTTGCTTCGCAGCCGCAGCCTTCCCTGTCGCAGCCGCTGGCGGCGGGTGAGTTTTTGCTGTTCCGCGTGGGTGACTGCATTTCCATGCACAACATCCACGGTGCCATCTACGACGCCCTGCGTCTGGTGAAGGATTTCTGACATGAGCTTCTCCCTTGCCCATGCCCTGACCGGACTGTTCTGGCTGGGTGCTCTCCTGCTGCTGGGCGGCCTGGCCAGACGTGCCAGCCTGTGGCAGCAGGGGCGCAGCGCCAGCGTGTCCTGGCTTGGCCTTCTGGCCATGCCCAAGCGCTATTTTGTCGACATCCACCACGTGGTGGCGCGTGAGCCCGCCGTGGCCCGTGCCCACGTGGCGGCAGCCGGTGGCGGCGTGGCCATCCTGCTGCTGTCGGCCCTCAACTACGGCCTGATGCTGTACCAGGGCTGGCTGGACGTGCTGCTGGTGCTGATGGCGGCAGTGATGCTGCTGGGCGCACGCATGATGCAGGCGCGACGCCTGCAAGCCCCGCCGCGCCTGTCGCAAGGCCGCTGGCAAGTATTGCCCGCCCGCCTGCGCCTGTTTGCGCTGGGCAGCCTGCTGGCCGCCGGCCTGCTGTTTGCCGGCCCGCAGCTGGGCATGGCCGGGCAGCTGATTGCCGTGGTGGCGCTGCTGATGCTGGCACTGGGCGGTGCCGAACTGGCGCTGGGCATTGGCCTCGGTTGGCCGATGAAACATGCGGTGGCCGGTTTGCTGCATCTGGCCTTTCACCCGCGTGCCGAACGCTTTGCCGGTAAATCTTCCGACCTCAAGCCGCTGAATCTGGCCGCGGGCGAGCTGGGTGTGGCCAAGGTGGAGGACTTCGCCTGGAACCGCCTGCTGTCCTTTGACGCCTGCGTGCAGTGCGGCAAGTGCGAGGCCGCCTGTCCGGCCTATGCCGCCGGTCAGCCGCTCAACCCGAAAAAGCTGATCCAGGACATGGTGGCGGCACAGAGCCGTGGCACCGACCCGGCCTATGCTGGCAACCCGCATCCGGGCTGCGAGGGGGCCGTGGTGGTGAAGCCGGGTGAGGACATCGTCGGCAGCGTGCTGGCGGCGGAAACGCTGTGGTCCTGCACCACCTGCCGCGCCTGCGTGGAAAACTGCCCGATGCTGATCGAGCATGTGGACACCGTAGTCAACCTGCGTCGTCACGTCACCCTCAGCCGGGGCGAAGTGCCGGGCAAGGGCAGCGAGGCGCTGGCCAATCTGCGCAATACCGACACTGTGGGAGGCTACCCGCTGGCGGTGCGTTACCACTGGGCGATTGACCTGGACCTGCCGGTGCTACAGCCGGGTGAGCAAACCGAATGGCTGCTGCTGGCCGGTGAGGGCGCGTTCGACATGCGTTACCAGCGTGCATTGCGCGCGCTGGTGAAAGTACTGAAAGCCGCCGGGGTGAAGGTGGCCGTACTGGGCGAAGCCGAGCGCGACTGCGGCGACGTGGCGCGCCGTCTGGGCGACGAAGCCGGTTTCCAGCGGCTGGCCAAGGCCAATATCGCGACGCTGGCGCAATACCGCTTTGCCCACATCGTCACGCCGGATCCGCACGTATTCCATTGCCTGGCCAATGAATACCCGGCGCTGGGCGGCCAGTTTGACGTATGGCACCACAGCAAGCTGCTGGAGCACTTGCTGGCGCGTCGCGCCATTCCGCTGAAGGCCGATGCCACGCCGCTGCCGCCGCTGACCTTCCACGACCCCTGCTATCTGGGCCGTTACAACGATGGCTTCAATGCGCCGCGCAATGTGCTGAAGGGTATTGGCATCAAAGTTGTCGATATGCAGCGCTCCGGGCGCGACGCCCGCTGCTGCGGCTGGGGTGGTGGCGCGGCCTTTACCGATATTCCCGGCCAGCGTCGTATCCCCGACATGCGCATGGATGACATCCGTGAAACCGGCACCGGCCGGGTAGCGGTGGCCTGCCCCAATTGCACGGCCATGCTGGAAGGCGTGGTGGGTGAGCGGGCAGACGTGATCGAACTGGCCGAACTGGTGGCCGAACGCCTGGCCTGAGGCGAGCCGGGGCAGAAGCACAGACTTCGCCCCGTCCGCTGCTGATTACAAGGAGAAAGTGATGGATTTTTCTACCCAGGCCATTCCGCGCATCGACCCGCGTCGCCCGTGGGTGCTGGGGCCCAGCGGCCTCAAGCGCATTGTGCTGGGCGATGACAGCGGCAGCCGCGATGCCGCCATGCTGGCCCACGGCCCGGCCCACAAGCCGCTGCGCAGTAACGGGCCGTTCAGCCAGCGCCTGCTGGTGGTGGCCCATGCCGAACGCGGCCAACTGGACGATGCCGCGCGCGAAGCCATTGCCGCTGCGGCCATTCTGGCGGGCAAGGATGGCGAAGTACTGGCCTTGCTGTACGGCATGGAAGACGCCGCGCCGGAAGCGCTGGCCGAACTGGCCGTGGACCGCGCCCTGACCGTGGCCGACCCCGGCTACGCACCGGAACAGAAACTGGCCTTGCTGCAACAACTGTTGCAGCAGGAAAGCCCGCATACCGTGCTGTTTGCCGACCGTGGCGAGGATGCCGACCTGGGCCGCCGTCTGGCCTGTCGTGCCCGGCTGTCGGTGGTGACCGATGTGGTGGAAATCGCCGCCGATGGCGTGCGCCGCCGTCAGCCTGGTGCCGGTTTCAGCCTGCGTGACCGCGCACAGCTGCTGTTGCTGGCGCGTGGCGTGGCCGAAGCCAAACTGCCCTTTGTCGGCAAGGGCGAGCGGCTGGAAACCGCTGCCCTGCCAGCCGTCAGCGAGCAGGTGCAGGACCTGGGCAGTGCCGCCAGTCCTGCTTCCGAGCTGGCACTGGAAGAGGCCGACCTGATTGTGTCCGCCGGTAATGGCGTCAGCAATGTGCCGGGCTTTCTGGCGCTGGCCGAAGCACTGGGCGCTGCGGTGGGGGCGTCCCGCGTGGCGGTGGACGATGGCCGCTTCACCCGCGACAAGCAAGTAGGTGCCACCGGCAAGACGGTGCAGGCCAGTGCCTATATCGCGCTGGGCATATCCGGTGCGGTACAGCATCTGCAAGGCATCAAGTCCTGCCGCCATGTGATTGCGGTAAACCTGGATGCCGCCGCCCCCATGATCAAGCGTGCCGACCTCAGCATCATCGACGACTGCCAGTCCTTCATCAGTGCGTTTGAACAACTGGTGCGACGTGAGCGCAAGGAGAAGCAAGTATGAAAATAGCCGTCCTGGTTTCCCCGGCCGTGCATCCGGTCAGCGGCCGTCCCTGTGCCGGCGAGGCCGATCTGGCCGCACTGGCGCTGGCGCAGCGCCTGCCCGGTGAGCTGCAAGTCTGGTATGCCGGTGCCGCCGACGATGCCGCGCTGGCCGATTATCTGGCCCGTGGTGCAGACAACATCCACAGCCTGAGCCTGCGCCCGGACAGCGATGTGCTCGCCGCGCTGGGCTCGGCCTTGCAGGGTGTCGACATGGTGCTGTGTGGTGCCCGTTCCGGTGGCGGTGATGGTTCCGGCCTGCTGCCTTACCAACTGGCCGAGCAACTGGGCGCGGCCTTGCTGCCGGATGTGCTGGACTTGTCCAAATCCGACCGGCAATGGCGGGCGGTGCAGGCCTTGCCCAAGGGCGTGCGCCGCACCTTGCAGGCCAGCCTGCCGCTGGTGGCCAGCGTCAACCCGCGTGCGGCTACCGCGCCGGGCTGGAGTTACGCGCGTCTGCAGCAGGGCAAGATCAAGCGCAAAGCCGCCACTGGCGCGGCTTTGGCCCCGGTGGCGCTGGAACCTGCCCGCCGCGCGCGCGCGCTGGTGGCGGCCAGCAAGGTAAGTGGCCATGCCCGCATGCAGGGGGCCATTGCCGGGGGCGATGCCAAGGCTGCCGGGGTGGTCGTAAAACAGGGCGATTCTGTCGAAAAAGCGCAAGTTGTGCTGGATTACCTCAGGCAACATCAGCTCGTCGATTTCTGACAACAACCCCGCAGCATCCGACCAGCACCCCACCCACCGGCTAGCAGGATGCCTGAGCAAAAACTTGTTTTGGAGATGCGTGAAATGCAAGAAAGCGCCATTCGCTTCCAGCCGGTACAAAAACTGCGTGAGCTGGTTGCCCGCCGTCAGCCGGGGTATAGCCTGGAGGCCCCGTTCTACAATTCGCAGGAAGTGTTTGATGCCGACATCAAGTACATCTTCCAGCGTCACTGGATTTACGTGGCCGTGTCGTCGGAAATTCCGGAGCCGGGCGACTATGTCACCGTGGAAATCGGCAAGGAACCCATCCTGATCCTGCGTGACGACGACATGCAGATCAAGGCTTTCCACAATGTCTGCCGCCATCGTGGCTCGCGCCTGTGCGCCGATGAAAAAGGTTCGGTGGGCAATCTGGTCTGTCCTTATCACCAGTGGACCTACAACCTGGCCGGCAAGCTGATTTTTGCCGACCACATGCCCGAAGGCTTCGACCTGTCGCATCACAGCCTGAAGCCGGTGCATCTGAAGAATCTGGAAGGCCTGCTGTTTGTCTGTCTGGCCGACGAGCCGCCGGCCGACATCGACGTGATGCTGGAGCAGATGGGCCCTTATATCGCCCCGCACCAGATTGAAAACACCAAGGTGGCCGCCCAGATCGACATCATCGAGGCGGGCAACTGGAAGCTGACGATGGAAAACAACCGTGAGTGCTACCACTGCACCGGCAACCATCCCGAGCTCACCATCTCGCTGTATGCCTACAGCTACGGCTTTGCCCCCAAGGCCGAACTGGCCGCGGGCCTGGCCAACTACGAAAACATCGTCAAGGACAGCCATGCGCGCTGGGAGGCCTGTGGCCTGCCGTCGGCCGAAATCGAAAAGCTGTCCGACGTGTCTGGCTTCCGCACCATGCGCATGCCGCTGGACCGCAAGGGCCAGTCGCAAACCATGGACACCGGCTCGGCCTGCAAGAAGCTGTTGGGCGACATCAAGGACGCCGATTCGGGTGGCCTGTCGTTCTGGACCCAGCCCAACTCCTGGCACCATTTCATGGCCGACCACATCGTTACCTTCACCGTACTGCCGCTGACCCCGGACACCACCCTGGTGCGCACCAAGTGGCTGGTGCACAAGGACGCGGTGGAAGGCGTGGATTACGACGTGGCCAACCTCACCCGCGTGTGGAATGCCACCAACGGCCAGGACCGCCATCTGGTGGAAGAGTCGCAAGTGGGCGTCAACAGCACCGCCTACCGTCCCGGCCCGTATTCGCCCTATACCGAAGAGCTGGTGGAGAAATTCACCAACTGGTATATCGGCCGCCTGGGGGCAGGGCTGGAACAGGGTTGATCCGGTTTTTCGCGCCGTAAAACGTCGTAAACGGCAGGCTGCCTGGCGCGGCCTGCCCCACTCTTAGAACCGTTAACAAAACCGCGTAGAGAACCCGGGCCAAGGCGCGCCGCCGCAGACAGTACATAGCGTACGGCAAGGTGGCGCAACGCTGGAGCGGGGGTTTTGTTATCGGGTCTTACAGCAACAGCCCGCCAACGGGCGATCAGCCAGCTTGCAAAGGAATCGCCATGAGCAGCGTCAACACCCATCCGGATACCCACCCGCAAGCCGCCGACCTGCCCTGGTGGCAGCCGGGCGAAGACAGCACGCTGCAATGCGTGCAGGTGCGTGAGGAAACCCACGACGTCAAAACCTTTGTGTTCCGTGCCGAACCGCCGCGCCGCTTTCATTACCAGCCCGGCCAGTTCATCACGCTGGAGCTGGACATCAACGGTGAAAGCGTCAACCGCTGCTACACCCTGTCTTCCAGCCCCACCCGGCCAGACCGCGTCAGCATTACCGTCAAGCGCATTCCCGGTGGCGTGGTGTCCGGCTGGTTGCATGACACCCTGCGTCCCGGCATGCAGCTGAATGTGCTGGGGCCGTCCGGCGAATTCACCTATGTGCGCCACGCCAGCACGCCCTACCTGTTCTTGTCCGCCGGCAGCGGCATCACGCCGCTGATGTCGATGAGCCGGGCGCTGACCGACCTGGCCAGTGGCGCGGACATCGTGTTTGTCCACAGCGCACGCTCGCCGCGCGACATCATTTTCCGCAAGGAACTGGCCCAGCTTGCCAGCAGCCATGCCACCTTCAGCCAGGCGATTGTCTGTGAAAACCGCCAGGGCGAACCGGAATGGCCGGGCTTTACCGGCCGGCTGGACGCGGCGCGCCTGCTGCACATGGTGCCCGACCTGATGGCACGTCAGGTGTTCTGCTGCGGCCCGGCACCCTATATGGCCTCGGTGCGGCAGATGCTGCAGGACTGCGGCTTTGACATGCAGCACTACCACGAAGAGAGCTTCAATTTTGCCGAACTGGCGGCTGCAGCGCCGGACGCTGCAGTGGATGAAATATCCGCCAGCTGTGAAGGCGGCGGCTTCAATGTGCATTTTGCCAAGATGGGGGATGACCTGTCGGTGGCACCGGGCCAGACCGTGCTGGCCGCTGCGCTGGCCAAGGGCATGCGCCTGCCGGCGTCCTGCACCCGTGGTGTGTGCGGCACCTGCAAGACCAAATTGCTGGAAGGCAAGGTGGACATGCAGCACGAAGGCGGCATCCGCCAGCGCGAGGTGGACCAGGGTTTCTTCCTGCCTTGCTGCAGCAAGCCGCTGAGCGATCTGGTGGTGGACCGCTGATTGTAATCGCTGATTTCCCCTGGGCCTGCCTTCCCCCGGAGCAGGCCTGTCGTGTGGCTCCCTTGATGCCTGTCTGTCCGTTTGGGCACAGGCATTTTTCTTGCTTTATGCCTTTTGGCTAGTGGAATTTGCTGCTGTTATGTCATTGGTGCACTGCATCAGGAAATTCCACTGGAGATGGCGTTTTTTCTCAGCAAAGTATTGCTGTTTTTTTACGACAGGGTCAGAAGGGCAGCTTGTAGCCGCCGGATGGCGCTAAGCAGCTGATTTTGCTGTACAGGGGTGAAGAATTGTCATTTCTCGACCTGATGTCGTTTGCAGGCAGATCAGCGTCGGAATGCGGTTATTTTAAATACCACTAACTCCCTATCGTAATCCTTGATTTACATTAAACATTCTTCGAAATCGTTGGCGGTGGAAGATGTGGCGGTGCTTGCCGGATCAGTCAGCAGATCCGGCGATATTCCGGCACAGCTGGCGGGCAACGGCCATGGGGAATACCACACTGCGGTGGCCCGACGGGCACAGGGTTCTGGTTTTGGTCACCGGTAAAAGCCAGCCAGCAATGGCAGGCAGCAATGTTAAAAGGCCCGGAACAGGCACGAAGTATCCGGGTAGACCATATCCCGGCCGGCAGCAGGACTGCCGTGCCGGACACGATGGCAAACCGACTGGCGTACAAGATTTCAGCACTGCCGGACAGCGGTGAATGAAGCAGGCGCAAGTCAGGCCCAGCGTGTGATCGCTACGAAGGAGAAGAGACAATGCAGTCGGCCAAGATAGTGGTGAAGAACCTCTACAAGGTGTTTGGGGGTAAGTCCTCAGACGTCATGCGCATGCTGAAATCCGGCGCGCACAAGGATGAAATCTTCAAGCAGACCGGCAGTGTGGTCGGCGTGAACGATGTGTCGTTTTCTGTGCAGGAAGGGGAAATCTTCGTGCTGATGGGCCTGTCCGGTTCCGGCAAGTCCACCCTTATCCGCCTGATCAACCGCCTGATGGACCCCACCGACGGCCAGATCATCCTGGATGGCCAGGACATCACCAAGTTCAATTACAAGCAGCTGGTGGAATTGCGCCGCCGCGACATGAGCATGGTGTTCCAGAGCTTTGCCCTGATGCCGCACCGCTCGGTGCTGGACAATGCGGCATTCGGCCTGGAAATTGCCGGGGTGGATCGCAAGACCCGCGAAGCCCGTGGCATGGAAGTGCTGGAGCAAGTCGGCCTGGCGCCGTTTGCCCACAAATACCCGCACGAACTGTCCGGCGGCATGCAGCAGCGTGTCGGCCTGGTGCGTGCGCTGGCGGTCAACCCCTCGCTGATGCTGATGGACGAAGCCTTCTCGGCACTGGACCCGCTCAAGCGTTCCGAAATGCAGGACATCCTGCTCAAACTGCAGCGCGAACAGCGCCGCACCATCTTTTTCGTGTCGCACGATCTGGAAGAGGCCCTGCGCATCGGCACCCGCATTGCCATCATGGAAGGCGGCCGCCTGGTACAGGTGGGCACGCCGCAGGAAATCATCGAAAACCCGGCCGACGACTACGTGCGCAACTTCTTCAAGAGCGTGGATACCTCGCGCTACCTGCAAGCCAAGGACCTGATCGAGGTAAACCATGCCCCGCATGCCGGTCGCCCCGGCCTGCATGTGCCGCCGTCCTGCAGCCTGCCGGATGTGTTGCAGCAACTGCTGGGCCAGACCGAACCCCTGCAGGTACGCGACGATCAGGGCCAGTGCCTGGGCCTGATCACGCCCAGCAGCGTGCTGAGCAAGATTTCCCAGCACCGCCTGCAAAGCACCGCCACCCACTGAACCGTACAACAGGCCTATCGTTCCATCCGCTGGCCGCTGCGCCGGGATGGTGCGTGAGCCGCACCGAAGGAGTACGCCGTCATGGCTGATATCAGCACGCAAGACATGTTGCCGATTGGCGACTGGGTCAACAAGATCATTCATTTCATGCTGGACCACAACGCCGGGGCGTTTGACGCCATCGGCAACACCATCGACTGGTTTGCCACCATGGTGGAATTCCTGTTGCTGGGCATTCCGCCGCTGGTGATGGGCGCGATTTTTGCTTGTATAGGTTTCTGGCGGCTGGGCTGGAAATTTGCCCTGTTCGTCTGTGCCGCACTGGGTTTGATCTGGGCGACCGGCTTCTGGGGACAAACCATCGCCACGCTGGCACTTACCCTGTCGGCCACCTGTGTCAGCCTGCTGCTGGGCGTGCCGGTGGGTATCTGGTGTGCCCGCAACAAGCTGGTGGGCATGCTGGTGCGCCCGGTGCTGGACTTCATGCAAACCATGCCGGCCTTTGTTTACCTGATTCCGGCTGCCATGTTCTTCGGCCTGGGCCGGGTGCCGGGGATTCTGGCCACCGTGGTGTTCGCCGTACCGCCGGCAGTGCGCCTCACCAGCCTGGGCATCCGCATGGTGAACAAGGAGCAAGTGGAAGCCGGCCATGCGTTTGGCTGTACTTCCTGGCAGCTGTTGTTCAAGGTGCAGCTGCCCATCGCGCTGCCTTCCATCATGGCCGGGGTCAACCAGACCATCATGATGGCGCTGTCCATGGTGATCATTGCTTCCATGGTGGGGGCGGGGGGCCTGGGTAACGATGTACTGGCCAGTATCCAGCGTCTGGATGTAGGCCTGGGTTTTGAAAGCGGCCTGGCGGTGGTGTTGCTCGCCATCATCCTGGACCGCATCACCGAGAGTTTTGGCCACACGCCCACCACGCGTGCGGCAGAGCAGGGCAGCTAGACCCTGCCGGTATCAGCAGGCCGGATGGCAACCATCATCCGGCCGATGCAAGACAACACAAAAACCATCCATCACACATCACCTACCGAGGTCACCATGGGTCCGCAACAAATCGCATCGTTGTCGCATATTGGTTTCCTGCTGCTGGACAAGTTTTCCATGATCGCGTTTTCCAACGCCGTGGAACCGCTGCGCATGGCCAATTACCTGTCGCGCAAAAAACTCTACCGCTGGAGCCTGCTGTCGGCTGATGGCCAGCCGGTGGCCGCCAGTAACGGGCTGGAACTCTCTCCCATCACCTCCCCCGAAGCCCCGCAGCAATACGACATGCTGATTGTCTGTGGCGGCTGGCAGGTGCGTGACGCGGTGGACGACAAGGTGTTGTCCGTCATCCGCCGCTTTGCTGCCCAGGGCGTGCCGCTGGGTGCCATCTGTACCGGCACTTTCGCGCTGGCCAAGGCCGGGGTGCTCAATGGCTACCGCTGTGCCATCCACTGGGAAAACCTGCTGTCCATCAGCGAGGAATTCCCCAAAACCAAGTTCACCTCCGACCTGTTCGTGCTGGACCGCGACCGCTTCACCTGTAGTGGCGGCACGGCGCCGCTGGACTTCATGTGTCACCTGATCCGCCACAAGGGCGGCAAGAGCCTGGCGGCGGATGTGTCCGAGCAGTTCATCGTCGACCGCCTGCGCGACAATGGCGACCGGCAGCACATCCCGCTGCTGGCCCGTATCGGCACCGGCCACGAAACGCTGGTGGACGCCGCGCTGTCGATGGAAAGCAATATCGAAAACCCGCGCTCGCTGGAAAACCTGGCGGACGAACTGGGCGTGTCGCTGCGCCATCTGGAGCGGTTGTTCAAGCGGTATCTGAATACCACCCCGGCACAGTACTACCTGGACTTGCGCCTGCGCCGCGCGCGCGAGTTGCTGCTGCAAACCAATATGAGCGTGATGGAAGTCACCGTGGCCTGTGGTTTCCTGTCCTCATCGCATTTTTCCAAGTCCTATCGCGGCCTGTTCGGCTATCCGCCCAGCCGCGAGCGGCAGCAGTATCTGGTTGATTCTGCAGTCATTGCCTGAGTTGCCGGGCGGCAAAACCGGCAGCCGGCCAGTGCTGTTACTCCTTGCAGCACTGGCCTTTTTTCTACGGCGCATTCGCGCAAGTCAGGGTCGTGCTGGCGCAAGTAGCCCTTGCTGCGCATGGCAATCTTGACCCTGTGCAAGACCTTGGTTTTCCACCTGTTCTCCGCAGCCAGCCCATCGTGCTGGCACGGCAATCCTGTCACCGGGTTGATCAAAACATTTATACGGGAGTGGTGTAATGAAAATTCGCAAGCTGATGCTGGGTTCGGTATTGCTGGCTGCCTGTGGCAGTGCGCTGGCCAATGACCCGGCGCAATGCCGCAATGTCCGTTTCGCCGATGTCGGCTGGACCGATATCGCCGCCACCACCGGCATGGCCAGCGTGGTACTGGAAGGCCTGGGCTACAAGCCGTCCACCACCATTGCCTCGGTGCCCATCACCTTTTCCGGCATCAAGAGCAAGCAGATCGACGTGTTCCTGGGTTACTGGAACCCGTCCATGACCCCGGTGATCGAGCCCTTCGTCAAGGCCGGCCAGATCAAGGTACTGGACACCCCCAACCTGGTGGGTGCCAAGTACACGCTGGCAGTGCCGGACTACGTGGCTGCAGGTGGCCTGAAGGATTTCAAGGACATTGCCAAGTTCAAGGACAAGCTGGACGGCAAGATCTACGGCATCGAGCCGGGTAATGACGGCAATCTGCTGATTGACGGCATGATCAAGAAAAACCAGTTCAACCTGGCGGGTTTCAAGATGGTGGAATCCAGTGAGGCCGGCATGCTGGCCGAGGTGGAACGCTCCATCCGCCAGAAAAAGTGGATCGTGTTCCTGGGCTGGGAACCGCACCCGATGAACGTGAAATACAAGATGGCCTACCTGACCGGCGGCGACGATGTATTCGGCCCCAACCTGGGTGAAGCCAAGGTGTTCACCGCCATCAGCCCGGATTACGAAACCCGCTGTCCGAATGTGGGCAAGCTGCTGCATAACCTGCACTTCACCACCACCATCGAAAACCGCGTGATGGGCCCGATCATGGACAAGGTAAAGCCGGAAACCGCCGCGCGTGATTACCTGAAGAAGAACCCGGACATCCTGAAAACCTGGCTGGCCGGTGTCACCACGCTGGATGGCAAGCCGGGCCTGGCTGCAGTGAACAAGGCACTGGGTCACTGATTTAATCGGTAGCGCACCTTTGAAAGCCCCGGCCCCGGCCGGGGCTTTTTGCTGGGGAGGCTGGTGTGCAGCCTATGGCGGCTCCGACCTGTGTTGTTATCAAACAAGCACCGTACCGACGCCACCCATGGGCCCCGTCAAGCATGCCGACGGGTGGACGGGGCGAGGTGTTAAGCGCCTGCCCTGTTTGAGCGATTTGACGTTAGCAAATCGCGAGTTCAGGCGCGCCTCGCTCCGGACGGGACCTGTCGGGCAGCCGCAGGCCATGCTTGCTGGGTGGCCTTTAGGGATGAAAGGGATCTTTGGCCAAGCAAAGATCCCTTTCCCGTCCGCCGCGCGGAAGCGGCATGCAAATCATCATCCGCGCAGCGGATTTCTACCCTACGCCTTCAAACGAAAAACCAGCAGCAAAACCAAATCGTCTGTTTCGCCACACTATCGAGGTACTTTGCTTTTGCTTCGCCTATATAGACCGGAAACATGCTGGACGGGTGTGCGAGAACATCAGTGACACTTCTTGTGTTGATGACTTAAAAAACAACTTGAAAATCAAAGACAAAAACAACTTCGCGGGTCTCGCCCCGCCGTCGAGGTACTTTCTTTTGCTTCGCCAAAAAGAAAGTACCCAAAGAAAAGGCGACCCGCAGCGCGTCGAATTCCCGCCCCAGCCGCACCGCTCAGGGCGCGGCCGGAACTTGCGGCGCGCTAGCGTCGCGCCGCTGCGGACAGCCGACCGCTTAAGACCCTGTGCGGCCCGTCTGCGTCGGCTCGCGCTGACGGGAGCAGGTTTCGTTGGTACGGTCTTGCGATAACGGATCACTGCTTGGTTCGTCACCAATGCAGGTCAAGATTTTCTCCATGACAAAGTGCTAGTATGACTAGTGTCGGCTAGGAGCAGACCATGCACTCATTGCACTATTCAATGAACATCTAGGAAATGCACTATTACACGCAAAGTGAAAGAGTCACTCAACTAATGACTCTCATTGATGCCCTATCGGAATTGATTCCTGTGGTTGCAAATAATCCATTTCATGCTCAACGGCTTGGTGAATATATGGATGCATTGGAGGTGGCGAAATTACTTCTAATCCAAAGATTTAATCAGGATGAGCTATCCGATCTATCTCGCTCAGTTCCTGATCTTTATTTAAGGCACAAGGAATGGACGCCGCCAATGGAGCACGACTCTGCAGGAAATTGGTGTGAACCCACTTGGTTTTCCGATTTGGAAAGTAAGCTGCAACCGGTACTTGATGCCGCCCAGGTACTAAGAATGGTCGGTTTTTACTAGCTAAAGTCAGTAATTGGTCAGAAACGATCATTCCAAATAGTCTGAATGGAACGGCCGACTAACTTCGGAATTAAGTCGTTTGGAGATATTGTTGCGGACTGATATCGGCAAGAAGCTGACAGATTAAATTCTACTTACGACGCTTAATTGTAGGGGCTGTGAATGAAAATGAAAGCAGGTCATCATGTCTCCAGATGGATATAAAGCATACCCGCAAAAAAGCATAAAAATGGGCTGTATTTATCTATTGATCGGCTTGGTAACTCTCTTTGCTAGCTCTTTGTTTGCAATAGCGGGAATCGAGCTATGGGAAAATACAAACCTAACGGAAAACATTTCCATGGGAGGCGTGGTGTTTTTCATATTAACACTTGGAATACTGTGCCTACACAAAAGCTCATGCTATTTTGCAGGAACGACAGATGTGCTGCAAAACACTAAGTCCAGGTCAATTTTCAATCTACTTTTATCTATCGCCCCGATTCTTAGTATGGAAATGATATTTATTGACAACAATCCGATATTTTCAAAAAATCACCCCTGCCTACTGGGGGTGATGTGTGCTTTTGTATTACTTACACCTGTTGTGTTGGCGATTCGCATCTACAAGAAATAAACTTCTCTATCTATTGGTCATTTTCTATAATTTACGGGTGATTGGTTAAATATCTACAATGAATCGTATGTTGCCGCAGGGAAATTTTAACCGCTTACGGCCAATTGTTGAATAACCGTTAGAAAGAATAGTCATGTCCGTTTCAATTGAATGGTTGAAAAAAATCAATCAAGAATTTCGTGATGCAGATATTGAGCCTAAAAAAGGCCATTGGAAGCGCTACGCAGATATTCAATAGAATTTAAGACAAGCGTCATCCTATCATCTTCAATTGCGGCTGAAATTTTCGACTACTTCGAGTCACATTCAAAGCCTGGTGCTCACCATATCGGAAGTCTCTACGAGTCCATTTATTTTTTTGATGCTGATTTTTGGACTGTCTCTATTCCAATTTCTTTTGGAACTGTCCTGCTAGATGCTGTTGAATCTTTGCAGGATATGCCTGAGACGTTGAAGCAGGATCTTATTTTAACCCCTAAGACAGCATGGGACTTTATCTTGTTCTGGGCAGATTGCCTTGACTACGGGATGGGAATTTCTGATCTGTCAAAATGTAACAATCTTGACCCATATGGTTATCAACTTCTAATGGCTGCCGACCAAGAGTTAAGGTCGGCAGTATCTCAGCTTAAGGAAAATAGGCCCGACTCTCGAGTACTGCTGACTTGTCGTATGGCAACTGAAATTTTCCTCAAGGCGTACATTGCCTTGAAAATTGGACTGACAGAAAAAGAGGCAAAAGACTTAAATCACGATCTAAAAAAGACATTTGATCGCTTCCTTGCTACCTCAGGTTACAGTGAATTAGCAAATTTAAGAGATAAGCTGGATATTTTCCCCGCCATTCACGATCGCTACAGCGAATTGTCTTACCCGCTAGCCAGCCTCTGGAATGGTTTTGCGCTTGCTCAGTCGATTGGCGCAGTTATTGTTAGAGAAATGACAGGAAGAAATACGACTGCACAAATACTCTCTTCTAACAATTCCATGCATGGGACCAGCTTCATAAAGCTAGTGCCATCGGATGTCTCACGTTGAACATCCACTTCCCATGCTGCCTACTGGCCGGTTCGGGTCGTAAGCAGAAAACTATTCGATAGCATCTGGAATAGTCTTATCTGCTGAATTCTCCACCGCACCAACGCGCCCATGGGCCCCGTCAAGCATGCCGACGGGTGGCCGGGGCGAGGTTTTAAGCGCCTGCTTTGTTTGAGCGATTTGACGTTAGCAAATCGCGAGTTCAGGTGCGCCTCGCCCCGGTCGGGGCCTGTCGGGCAGCCGCAGGCCATGCTTGTGGGGTGGCCTTGGAGGTGAAGGAGGGCTTGGCCAGGCAAGCCCTCCTTCCCGTCTGCCGCGCGGAAGCGGCAACACAAAACATCATCCGCGTAAGCGGATTCAACCCCCTGACCTGCACCACATGCCAGTGTCTCCGCGCCCCTCTACCCTTGCTGCTGCCAACAACGCTGATTAGCCTTACCCGGTTGCGCCACCAGGCGCAATCAGGTTTGGCGACCTGTATATCTAGTTGGTGAAATTGGAGATCAGCCCCATGACACAAAACTCACCATCAGCCATTCCTCCACCCCTTACCCTGTTCTACCTCGGCAAACCCATCCGCCTGCACATCCACCCCCACACCTGCTGCCTGCACGGCGACGACATCCTTCAACTATTCGGCCCACGCTTGCGCCATCGCCTGCAACACATCCTCCAACAACATCCCTGCTGTAAACACCCATCACACGACAACCCGCCACACTACTGGCCGGAAAACACCCTGCAACAAGCACTGCGCGAATGCAGACGCCCAGCCGCACAACGGCTGCGCCACTGGCTGAACCGCCAAGTCCTCCCCGCGCTGCAGCAACGGCCAAGCGACGCGCCACGCCACGACCAGGCACTGGCCATGGCTGCGGAGGCCGGGCAGCAGATCAGCCATGCGGTATTACGTGCGGTGCTGGAACAGGGACAAGGCTGGCAGCATGGCCATTGGTTGCTGACGCTGCGCTTCACCCCCAACCACGCCAGCCGGCATGCGCATGGCCGACTGGTGGCGCTCGACAGCCAGGCCACGCCTTTGCAGGCTTTGGCCCAGCACATTGCAGCGCCGGATGGTTTGCCCAGCAGCAATGCCGAGCTGCTGCGGCTGGCGGAGGCTTGCCATCAGCTATTGGCCAGACGGATGAACAAACAGGCGTGGCGGGTGGAGGCGGCGGAAAGCTGCGCACCAACGCCAAGGTGTTCTTGATCAGATAAGTACCGCACCGACGCGCCCACCGGCCCCGTCAAGCATGCCGACGGGTGGCCGGGGCGAGGTGTTAAGCGCCTGCCCTGTCTGAGCGATTTGACGTTAGCAAATCGCGAGTTCAGGCGCGCCTCGCACCGGACGGGTCCTGTCGGGTAGCCGCAGGCCATGCTTGTGGGGTGGCCTTGGAGGTGAAGGAGGGCTTGGCCAGGCAAGCCCTCTTTCCCGTCCGCCGCGCGGAAGCGGCATGTAAACCATCATCCGCGTGAGCGGATACAAAGCCTGTTTTGACTTGGTAATGGCAACCCGATTTTCATCCAGCGCCACTGCGTTAAACTTCGCGGGTCTCGCCCCGCCGTCGAGGTACTTTACTTTTGCTTCGCCAAAAGAAAGTACCCAAAGAAAAGGCGACCCGCAGCGCGTCGAATTCCCGCCCCAGCCATCCTGCCCAAGGCGCGGCTGAACTCGCACCGTGCTACCGTCACGGTGCTCAAACATGCAGCCGCTTAAAACCTTGGGCAGCACGTCTGCGTCGGCTCGCGCTGACGGGACTGGGTCAGCTTCGACAGGAGTTGTTAATCAGAAAACCACCGCACCAACGCGCCCACGGGCCCCGTCAAGCATGCCGACGGGTGGCGCTGCTGCGGTTTTAAGCGGCTGGCTGTTTGAGCGATTGGACGTTAGCCAATCGCGAGTTCCAGCCGTGCCGCAGCAGTGTCAGGTCCCGGAGGGCAGCCGCAGGCCATGCTTGCTGGGTGGCCTTTAGGGATGAAAGGGATCTTTGGCCAAGCAAAGATCCCTTTCCCGTCCGCCGCACGGAAGCGGCATGCAAATCATCATCCCCGTGAGCGGATGCAACACCTGTTTTTACTTTGTGGTGGCAACAGCGAGCGCGGAGGCAAATAAGCACTGCACCGACGCCGCTCCATTCCCCATGCCCGCCGGTTCTGTACATAAAACCCCATGATTACACAGGTTTTTTTATCCACCGGGCGAACAGCCCACAGACGTTATCCACCGCAAAGCTGTCGCATTTGTTCAAGTTGCCCACCCGCCGCTCCCTTATCTTGGGGTGGGCCGCCAGCCATGGCTGGCGCAGGCTCCCCCCGGAGCGGGGCGCGCTCCGATGCAGTTGCAGTGAGGAGACAACAATGACGGGTAACCGCGGAGTAGTTTATGTAGGGCCAGGCAAGGTAGAAGTACAGTCCATTCCCTTTCCCGAACTGGTATCCCCCCAGGGCCGCAAGCTGGGCCATGGGGTCATCCTGAAAGTACTCAGCACCAATATCTGTGGCTCGGACCAGCACATGGTACGTGGCCGCACCACCGCGCCTTCCGGCCTGGTGCTGGGGCATGAAATCACCGGCGAGGTGATCGAGCTGGGCAGCGATGTGGAAACCCTGAAAAAGGGCGACATCGTGTCGGTGCCGTTCAATGTGGCGTGCGGCCGTTGCCGCTGTTGCAAGGAACAACATACCGGCGTGTGCCTGTCGGTAAACCCGTCCCGTGCCGGTGGCGCTTATGGCTATGTCGACATGGGCGGCTGGGTGGGCGGGCAGGCGGAATACGTGATGGTGCCTTATGCCGACTTCAACCTGCTGAAATTCCCCGACCGCGATCAGGCCATGGCCAAGATCCGCGATCTCACCTGCCTGTCCGACATCCTGCCCACCGGTTATCACGGTGCCGTTTCCGCCGGGGTTGGCCCCGGCAGTACGGTGTATGTGGCCGGTGCCGGGCCGGTGGGTCTGGCGGCAGCGGCGTCCGCCCGCTTGCTGGGCGCGGCGGTGGTGATCGTGGGGGATGTGAACCCGGCGCGGCTGGTGCATGCGCGGGCGGTGGGCTTTGAAACTGCCGATCTGTCACAGGATGCCACACTGGCCGAGCAGATTGCCGCCATTCTAGGGGTGCCGGAAGTGGATTGCGCGATTGATGCAGTCGGCTTCGAGGCGCGTGGCCACGGCCATGCCGGTTCGCAGCAGGAAGCCCCGGCCACCGTGCTCAATTCGCTGATGGAAGTCACCCGCGAAGCAGGGCGCATCGGCATTCCCGGCCTGTATGTGACTGACGATCCGGGTGCCAAGGACGAAGCGGCACGCAAGGGCAGCCTGTCGGTACGGCTGGGGCTGGGCTGGGCCAAATCCCATGCCTTCTTCACCGGCCAGACTCCGGTGATGAAGTACAACCGCGCGCTGATGCAGGCCATTTTGTGGGACCGCATCAATATTGCCGAAGTGGTGGGCGTTGAGCTGATCACGCTGGATCAGGCCCCGCAGGGCTATGCGGCTTTCGATGGCGGAGCACCGAAGAAATTCGTTATCGACCCGCATCGGCAATTGCTCAGCGCAGCCTGATACTGAGCTCACCATCAAGTAGTACATGCCCGACTGGCAGCTAACGCCAATTGGGCATTGCAGTGCGCTGCCAGACGGCGCAATCTTGCCGTCTGGCAGTCAAACAGCATGTTTTCAAGCAAGGCTCACGCGCAGGACCGCAAGCATGAACACACAACAACAAGAGACACTCCAGCAACTGCTGCAGCAATACCGGGACCTGCCCGGCGGCCTGCTGCCGCTGCTGCATGCCGTACAGGATGCACTGGGCCATATTCCGGCCGATGCCATCCCGGCCATTGCCCGTACCATGAACCAGAGCCAGGCCGAGGTGCATGGCGTCATCGGCTTCTATCACGATTTCCGTACCTCCCCACCTGCCGCGCACAGCCTGCGCCTGTGCCGTGCCGAAGCCTGCCAGAGCATGGGCTCCGAGGTGCTGGCCGCCCAGCTGCGCAACCAACTGGGGGTGGACGACCACGGCCACACGGCGGACGGCCAGCTGGAATTGCGCCCGGTGTACTGCCTGGGGGCCTGTGCCTGTGCCCCGGCCTTGCAGCTGGATGGCCAGCTGCACGCCCGCGTCACCCCGGAAAAACTCAGCGCCCTGCTGGCATCCTGTAGCAAGGAGGCAAAATGCTGACCCTGTATATCCCGATGGATTCGGTAGCCTGCGCCGTGGGTGCGGATGCCGTGGCGGCAGCGTTCGCCGCCGAGGCGGCACGCCGCAATCTGGACATCGATATCGTGCGCACCAGCTCGCGCGGCCTGTTCTGGCTGGAGCCGCTGGTGGAGGTGGACACCCCGCAAGGCCGCGCCGGTTACCGTGAAGTCAGCCCGGATGACGTGGCCAGCCTGCTGGATGTAGACCTGGCTGCCAATGGCGACCATTTGTTGTCGGTGGGGCTGGTGGAACAGCTGCCCTATCTGAAAACCCAGCAGCGCCTGCTGTTTGCCCGCGCTGGCATCACCAGCCCGCTGTCGCTGGAACATTACCTGGCGCACGGTGGTTATCAGGGGCTGGAGCACGCGGCGCGGTTGAGTCACGACGAAATCGTGGCCGAGGTGCTGGAATCCGGCTTGCGTGGCCGTGGTGGTGCAGCCTTCCCGGCGGGTATCAAATGGCGCACCGTGCGTCAGGCGCAGGCGGAACAGAAATACGTGGTGTGCAATGCCGACGAGGGCGATTCTGGCAGCTTTGCCGACCGCATGCTGATGGAGGGCGACCCCTTCCTGCTGATTGAAGGCATGACCATTGCCGGGCTGGCGGTGGGTGCCAGCCGTGGCTATATCTATGTGCGCTCCGAATACGCCCCGGCCATTGCCGTGCTGCGTCAGGCGATAGACATTGCCCGCGCCCATGGTTATCTGGGTGAGGATGTGGCCCACGGCGGCCATGAATTTGATATCGAAGTACGCGAAGGGGCCGGGGCTTATATCTGCGGCGAGGAAACCTCGCTGCTGGAGTCGGTGGAAGGCCGCCGTGGCACGGTGCGCGCCAAGCCGCCGTTACCGGCCTTGCACGGACTGTTCGGCCAGCCCACCCTGGTGCACAACGTGCTGTCGCTGGCTTCTGTACCGCTGATTCTGTCGCGCGGGGCCAGCTGGTATCGCAATTTCGGCATGGGCCGCTCGCTGGGCACCATGGCTTTCCAGCTGGCGGGCAATGTACGGCGTGGCGGGCTGGTTGAACGCGCGTTCGGTCTGACTTTGCGCGAGCTGGTGTTCGATTACGGTGGCGGTACCGCCAGCGGCAAACCGGTAAAAGCGGTGCAGCTGGGCGGCCCGCTGGGCGCGTGGATTCCACCGTCGCAGTTTGATACCCCGCTGGATTACGAAGCGCTGGCCGCCATTGGCGCCATGCTGGGCCACGGTGGCGCGGTGTTGTGCGATGACAGCCTGCACCTGGGGCAGATGGCACGCTTTGCCATGCAGTTCTGTGCCGAGGAATCCTGCGGCAAGTGCACGCCCTGTCGCATCGGCTCCACCCGCGGGGTGGAAGTCATCGAGCGGCTGCTGGCGGCACCGGATGCTGCCGAGCGGCAACGCCAGCGCGCGCTGCTGGATGATCTGTGCGACACCATGCAATACGGCTCCTTGTGCGCGCTGGGCGGCATGACCCCCTTCCCCGTGCAAAGTGCCATGCGTCATTTCCCGGCCGATTTCGGGCTGGACACTCAGGAGCAAGCACGATGAGCTGCCAATGCGGAGCAGGTGCATCCTGCAACAAGGACATGGGCACGCCGGCCCGCCCCGGCGAGGCCAGCATCACCCTTACCATCGACGGCCAGAACATCAGCGTGCCGCCGGGTACTTCGGTCATGCACGCGGCGGCGCTGCTGGACACCGCCATCCCCAAGCTGTGCGCCACCGACAGCCTGGAGCCGTTTGGCTCCTGCCGCATGTGCATGGTGGAAATCGACGGCCATCGCGGCTATCCGGCTTCCTGTACCACGCCAGTCTCGCCCGGCATGGTGGTGCGCACCCAGAGCGAAAAGCTGGCCAGACTGCGCCGTGGCGTGATGGAGCTGTATATCTCCGACCATCCGCTGGACTGCCTCACCTGCAGTGCCAATGGCAATTGCGAGCTGCAAACCGTGGCCGGGCAGGTGGGCCTGCGCGAAGTGCGCTATGGCATGGACGGGGCCAACCATCTGCAGGACAAGAAAGACGTTTCCAACCCGTATTTTGATTACGACCCGTCCAAGTGCATCGTGTGCAACCGTTGCGTGCGCGCCTGTGAAGAAACCCAGGGCACCTTTGCGCTGACCATTGCCGGACGCGGGTTCGATTCCCGCGTCAGCCCGGCGGGCGGAGCGGATTTTCTTGGCTCGGAATGTGTGTCCTGCGGGGCCTGCGTGCAGGCATGTCCCACCGCCACGCTGATGGAAAAGAGCGTCATCCAGTGGGGCCAGCCGGAGCGCAGCGTCATCACCACCTGCGCCTATTGCGGCGTGGGCTGCTCTTTCCGTGCCGAACTCAAGGGTAACCAGCTGGTACGCATGGTGCCGGACAAGAACGGCCAGGCCAACCATGGCCACTCCTGCGTCAAGGGCCGCTTTGCCTGGGGCTATGCCACCCACCCGGACCGCATCACCAAACCGATGATACGCAGCAGCATCGACGAGCCGTGGCAGGAAGTCAGCTGGGAAGTGGCGCTCAATCACGCTGCCAGCGAATTCCGCCGCATCCAGCAAAAATATGGTCGCGACGCGGTGGGCGGCATCACCTCCAGCCGCTGCACCAATGAAGAAACCTATCTGGTGCAAAAGCTGGTGCGTGCCGCCTTTGGCAATAACAACGTCGATACCTGCGCCCGCGTCTGCCATTCGCCCACCGGCTATGGCCTGAAACAGACGCTGGGCGAATCCGCCGGCACCCAGAGCTTCGACTCGGTGATGCAGGCCGATGTGGTGCTGGTGATCGGGGCCAACCCCAGCGATGCCCATCCGGTATTTGCCTCCCAGCTCAAGCGCCGCCTGCGCCAGGGCGCGCAGCTGATTGTCATCGACCCGCGCCGTATCGATCTGGTGGACGCCATCCACGCCCGCGCCGCCCATCATCTGGCACTGCGTCCCGGCACCAATGTGGCCATGCTCAATGCCTTGGCCCATGTCATCGTCACCGAAGGGCTGCTGGACGAGGACTTTGTCGCCGCCCGTTGCGATAGCGCAGCCTTTGGCCACTGGCGGCACTTTGTCGCCCAGCCGGAACACGCACCGGAGGCGATGGCCGAAGTATGCGGCGTGGCGGCGGACGACATCCGCGCTGCCGCCCGGCTGTATGCCAGTGCTGGCAATGCCGCCATCTATTACGGCCTGGGGGTGACCGAACACAGCCAGGGCAGCACCTCGGTGATGGCGATTGCCAACCTGGCCATGGCCACCGGCAATATCGGCCGCGAAGGCGTGGGGGTGAACCCGCTGCGCGGCCAGAACAATGTGCAGGGCTCCTGCGACATGGGCAGCTTCCCGCACGAACTCCCCGGCTACCGCCATGTGTCGGACGACGTGGTGCGCGCCGAATTCGAACAGGCCTGGGGCGTGTCGCTGCATAACGAACCCGGCCTGCGCATTCCCAATATGTTCGAGGCCGCGCTGGATGGCAGCTTCAAGGCGCTGTACTGCCAGGGCGAGGACATCGCGCAGAGCGACCCCAATACCCAGCATGTCACCGCCGCGCTGTCGGCCATGGAGTGCGTGGTGGTACAAGATATTTTCCTCAACGAAACCGCCAAGTTTGCCCATGTGTTCTTGCCGGGCAGCTCCTTCCTGGAAAAGGACGGCACCTTCACCAATGCCGAACGCCGCATCTCGCGCGTGCGCAAGGTGATGGACCCGCTGGGCGGCAAGGCCGACTGGGAAGTCACCGTGGCGCTGGCCCAGGCCTTGGGCTATGCCATGGATTACCGTCATCCGTCGGAAATCATGGATGAAATCGCCCGCCTGACGCCCACTTTCAACGGCGTCAGCTATGCCGCGCTGGACCGCCACGGCAGCCTGCAATGGCCATGCAATGCGGCAGCACCGGATGGCACCGTCACCATGCATATCGGTGAATTCGTGCGTGGCAAGGGCCGTTTCATGATTACCCGCTATGTACCGACCGAAGAGCGCGTCAACAGCCGCTTCCCGCTGCTGCTCACCACCGGGCGCATCCTCAGCCAGTACAATGTCGGCGCGCAAACCCGCCGCACCGACAATGTGGCCTGGCACGAGGAAGACCGTCTGGAAATCCACCCGGCCGATGCCGAAAACCGTGGCATTGTCGATGGCGACTGGGTGGGTGTGGCCAGCCGTGCCGGTGAGACTGTGCTGCGCGCCAGGGTAAGCGAACGGGTGGCCGCCGGGGTGGTGTACACCACCTTCCACTTCCCGGAATCCGGGGCCAATGTCATCACCACGGATAATTCCGACTGGGCCACCAACTGCCCGGAATACAAGGTGACAGCGGTGGAAATCATCAAGGTCAACCAGCCGTCGGAATGGCAGCAACGCTACCGCCATTTCAGCCGTCAGCAACAGGAACTGCTGCGGCAAGGCCGTGGGGAGGAGGTGCAATGAACCCGTCACACCTGGTGAAGATGGCCAATCAGATCAGCGACTTTTTCAGCGCCGATTGCAGCGAGGAAGAAGCCGCGGTGGAAATCGCCAGCCATCTGCAACGCTTCTGGGCCCCGGCCATGCGCCAGCGGCTGGCCCAGGCGGTGGAGCAGGGCGAAGCGCAAGACTTGCGCCCGGCGGCCTGCCTGGCCGTGCGCAAGTTGTCATTGCCGGCAGCACAACACTGATGGCAAGGGATGCGTGGCAGCAGGCTGCGCATCCCGTCCTCATCGTTTTTTATCGTTCCTTGCTGTTTTCCGTCCGCGGTGCCATACCGCACCGGCCCAACTTCGCATTACTCCGTCGCTTTACAAAACTTGTCATTCCTCCGTGCTGCAGTATGCTGGGGGAACAGACTGCCCCTCACGCAGACAGCGATGAACTTTCATATTGTTTGCGTAAGCTAAGGCAGCACAGGACGGGACACAATGCCATCATCCAGTATTACCAAGCTTTTCTCTTGCCAGCACCCATGGTGCAAGTGGCTATTGGCACTCATTTGCCTGCTGGCATCCCTACCTGCCCAGGCTGCTGACAATGTGATCCGCTATTACCCCAGCGGCAGCATTTACACCTACCGCTGGGCCTTGCTCAAGCTGGCGCTGGATCACGTGGAAAAGCTGGATCACCGCCACTACGAGCTGCTACCGCTCAAGGACAATGTGACGCAATGGCGGGCCGAACAGCTGTTGAGTTCCGGTAAGGTGGATGTGCTTGCCTTTGCCCCGAATGCACAGCGGGAAAAGCTGCTGCAGCCGGTGCGCATGGACATTCTCAAGGGCATCATCGGTTACCGGGTGTTTTTTGTGCGCAAGGAAGATGCCGCCCGCATTGCCCGCTTGAACGCACAGCAGTTCCGTAGCAGTGTCCGGCTGGGCCTTAACAGCCAGTGGGCCGACTATCCCATCATGAAGAACAACGGTTACGAAATGCTGGCATCCATTGGCTATGAAAGCCTGTTCGAGATGCTGGCCGCCGGCCGTTTTGATGCCTTCCCGCGCGGGCTGAACGAAGTGGGCAGCGAAATGAAGGAACAGCTGCCGCGCTATCCCGGACTGACACTGGAGAAAACCAAGGCCATCTATTATCCCTTCCCGGTGTACTTCTGGGTCAGCAAGGAAAACACAGCCTTGGCCAAACGCGTATTGCAGGGCCTTAAACTGGCCGAGCGCGATGGCAGTTTCAAGGCGCTATTCCTGCGTCACCATGCCGAAGCCATCCAGCTGCTGACCGACAATGGCTGGCAAACCACACAAATCAGCAATACCGAATTACCGCCCGGCAATGTGAAGCCGGATACCAGCTGGTGGTGGAAGCGGCGCTGAACCGGTTTCAGGCACGCCGCCAGTTATCCGCCAAAGGAGGCCCATAAGGGCCTCTTTGACATTGGGTATGGCATTACTTCCGGGTATCGGGAGAGTAGTAAATAACGCTGCTTATTGATAGCTCATGGTAAAGGTGGCACGGCCAGTGACAGTGCCGGGGGTAACAGTGCTACCGGTCTGGATATAACGCACACCCAGCGGAATTACATAACTGCTGACGCCTTGTGCAATGTTGGCAACTTTCCATTGATTGGTATTGCCGGGTGCATTGGAATCCGGCCCATAGCCAATTGGCGTACCGTTATTGAGAATCTGCAGGCCAAGGCCAGTGGCTGTACCGGTACCGCTCGCCAGTGACAAGGTGGTGGAGGTATTGCCTGGCATATTCATGTCGGTAAAGGTGATGTAGGCATTGGTACTACTGCCACTACTGCCACCAGTGCAGGTGAGGATAATCTGGAAAGCCTTGGCAGCGGATACAGAGCCAAGGCCCGTGAAGCTATTTCTTTTTTGTGCATCCAGTGCTACTGATATTGATGGGGTCGCTAAAGAGCATGTGGGAATTGTAGGTGCTATTTTAACCGAACTTCCGTAAGTGACTTGAACCAGTAATTGCCCGCCTGGTGAATTTTCATGAGCTTCGGCAAAAATCCCACTTAGGATTCCTCCTGCAGTTATTTCACCTGTTTTTATTAGTTCGACAAAAACAGGGGAGCTGCTGATGATGGGGGTAACATATTCGGCATAATTGGGTAGATGTCCAATTGGAAATATGAATGGTAGAACGAATGAGCCTTGCGACCTACTGATGCGTATACCTAGTCCATTTATGCTTGTGGGATATATTTTATTGGTTGGGGCCCCATTACCAATCCAGGATTCATACCAGGTTTCGGTGCATATCATCTTCGCACCTAAGGAAGATGAATTGGTGTAGATGAAAGAAGGTGTGGTGCTATATATGGTTGCACCTATGCTATAAGCTTGTGGATTAAAGCTTGGTGGGTTGATTCCGGTTACCGTAACGGTGTAATAATTCAGCCCGTTGTTCGAGTTAAGTGCTGTGCAGCTTGCTAGTGTTATATTTGCTAGCCCAAGACCTAAAATCAAATTGGCCAGTAATGATGAGATTAATTTTAATATTAATTTCATAGGTATGTCTTTCGGTACGCTTGGTAACGAATTTTTGTGATTAATAGCTTATTTTTAGGTGTGGGCGAAATGCCGATTTAATTATAAGCAACTATAAGCTGAATAGTAAAGGAGAATTTATAAATTCATTTCGATGACGGACCGTACAGTACAGCGAGACAAATTGTCCCAATGGCTCATGCTGGATATGAGCCGTTCAGTTATTGATAGCTCATGGTAAAGGTGGCACGCCCGGTGACAGTGCCGGGGGTAACAGTGCTGCCGGTCTGGATGTAACGCACGCTCAGCGGAATCACATAACTGCTGACGCCTTGTGCAATATTGGTCACCTTCCATTGATTGGTATTGCCGGGTGCATTGGAATCCGGTCCATAGCCGATTGGCGTACCGTTATTCAAAATCTGCAAGCCAAGGCCAGTGGCTGTACCGGTAGCGCTCGCCAGTGACAAGGCGGTGGAGGTATTGCCTGGCTGATTCAGGTCCGTAAAGGTAATGTAGGTATTTGTGCTGGTTCCAGTGCTGCCCCCCGTACATACCAGACCAATCTGGAAGGGCCGAATCCCGAAAGTGGAGCCAACACCCCTGAATGTTGTGGTGGACGGATTCAATAAGGGGACGGTGATGTTTGGTGTGCTGACGGTACAAGTAGGCACACTTGGTTTAATTAATACCGGATTTGCCCATGTAACCTGAGCTACTAATTGGTTGCTTGGCTGAATGCGATATTCACCTAAGATGTTGCTCAATACCCCTCCAGCTGTAATGTCACCAGTTTTTATTAATTCGACAGTAATGTTGTAAACTGCTGAAAATGTACTGCTAGCAGGGAGTGACAGAGGCCATGTCCCAGATGTGGATGATATTTTCAAGCCTAGTCCTGCGACGGAACTTGGAAATATTCCATTCACAGCAGGTAGTAATGAGGCAACAGTCCAAGTCCATGTTGATTCTGTACAGTTAATTGTCGGGTTGGTGGGGCCCGTACTTTTATAATTGCTTACGCTTACGGTGCCTGAGCCTTTGTAAATGGTCTGACCTATTGTATATGCAGTTGGGTCGAATGCTGTAGGTGTTACGCCTGATACATTAAATGTATAGTAAGCTAATCCATTAGTCGTGCTGACGGTGCAACTTGCCCAGCATGGTCTTGTTGCAAATAGAAATGCCAATAAAATAATTGTTTGGATTTGTAGTGTTTTAAATGCGATAGTCATGTATTTGCAATTATTAAATGTTAAAGTGTAGTTTCATTTTATGTAATTTTTAGCCAGTCTTCCAAAAATTTTCTCCCATTTCAATAGGAAATTTCTTAAATTAAATTATTAAATGTAATTTAAATGTGTAAAAATAATTGATTTAATAAGCTATTTACCTTTGGCTAATTTTTGATCTTGCTAAAAGGCTGTTGAAATGCCTGTCAGTCGGTCGCATTTTTGCCTCATGCTAGCGCATGACGCAGTTTTGATCTGTCACTAATTTGCCATCTCTCTGGCAAATTCAAGCCAGAATTGATTGTCTGACGGTGCCTGGGAGCGAAATTCCCTGATGTTTACCTTGCTCACGTCAGATCAGGACGCAATGATAGGAAAGTAGAGGTGATTCAGTATCAATTTTATCTGATATAGATTGCCATGATGTCCTCGTTGTCATTCAGGCGATGATCGCAAACTTGTAAGATTATGGTGCCATACGGCTTGTATGTGCTCTGTAAGGTGCTGGATGTGACTCGATCAATTTGTATGTTGCCACTACAGCACGCGATACATGATCAGGCAAAAATAAAAAAATATTGATGTATTGGCAATGAATGGCAACCATAACAGTCACTTGTTCTTGATTTGAACTGGTTTCCATAGCATTAACAGAGCTAGTCCTGCTGCGATGATATCAAATACTGCCCAGTCATAATAAATGACTATCTCCAGGTATTTTTTGTAGTGATAATATTGAGGCGGATAAGAAAATTGCTCGAAGAGTAGAAAGGCTCTATGGTAGTCTGGTGTTTTGTCAAATGGTACTAGTATATTATACAGTCCGCCTACGGTTATAATGAAAAGCAGGTAAATGTTGAGCAATATTTTCATTCCGGCTAGCAGCGAGGCTTGCATTGCTGATGTTAGTTCTGGGGTGAATATTTGTTCATGCGCATGCGATGATGAGGAGAGGGTCTTGGAAAAAACAAGAAATTCGGTATTGAATGTAAGAGTGCTAAATACTATCTGACAGTTTATTTTGTTGATGCGTGTATCGTAGGTTTGTTACCAGCCGTCCCAGCAGCCACTGATGCACCATGTACATGCCAGTTGCAAAGTAAATAATGTTAGTAAAGGTAGTGCTAATAATAGTTTTTTAAAAGAAGTGATAGGTAGCCATAGGGAAATTAATGCAATAAGCGTTACGGCAATATTTGTAATGGTGAGTAGGTAGAAAAAGCTTATGCTATGTCCCTGGATTTTCCAGAGATAAACTCTAGATTGCTCATTTACTTGATCATATGGAAATAGCAGGTCGTTCATCATTGATAGCAAGAATAACAGTAAAAAAATACTTGCAATAAATTTCACGCTCAATGTCAGCCATGTTTTCATGAACTCATCCAGTGCGTAAAGTGACTATTCACCTGAAATGTGACTGCAATGGTAGCCTTTACTATCACGCAAGTGTTTATAGCGTACTTCTAATACCACATCCTTACCATATGAACGAAATCGTTCAGTAAAATCATTCATGCTATGGGTCAGATCAATACACCCTGCCGAGCCAGGGATGTTGCCACCATGAATGCTGAAGCCACTACGACCATAAACATTAGTATGTGCATTCGGTTTTAACCATACACGTTGCTCCCCCCAAGAGTCTCTACAGCCAGGCCATCTTCCAAGACCTATAACGCAGAATGTTTTGCTAAATTGATTCACATCATCCCAAGACTGCAATTCATTCTGCTGAACTTGATAAAAACCTTCAGGAATCGGACCTTTATCCCTTAGGCTTTGAAACTTCTGCGACCAATACCCCTTGCGACCAGAATAAGCGGTCCATTTTCTTTCCTGACCGGCTTCTTGCCAAAACAGGGTTTCACCATCGAACAACAAGCTGGCTTGCCTGCGCTGCCATTCCCTGAAATGTTCTTCCACCTTCATCAGGTCAAACAGTTCCTGATCGGTGAAGCGGTAAGTATCACCATGCAGAGCATGCCGGGCCTGCTCGCGCAGTGTTCTCATAAAGTAATGATCATTACGCAAGCTATACACGTCCATCGACAGCCTCCTGATGCATGCCATGCGTGATCTATCAAAAGCAAAACACCGGCAAGTTGCCGGTGTTGGAGGTGATTCAATCAGCGCTGCGGCATGGCTTGGCGCGGGATGATGGCGCCGCTGTGGGCTATCACGGCGGCAGACAGGCGGTGGGCAAAACCTGCAGCCTGGGCGGGCGGATAGCCCAACACGCGGCTTGCCAGATAGCCTGCAGCGAAGGAATCACCAGCGGCGGTGGTATCCACCACTTGAGGCACGGCAGTGGCGAACACTTCCTCGCGCAGGCCGGAACTGGCCAGCAGGCAGGGTTCGCCGCCGCGCTTGATCACCACTTCCTTGCAGCCCAGCGCTAGCGTGCGTTCGGCGACGGCTTCTGCACTTTCCGGCCCGTAGAGCGCCTGTTCGTCATCCAGCGTCAGCAGGGCGATATCGGCCAGCGCCAGGATGGCTTCGTGACCGGCACGCGCCTGTGCCGTGCTCCACAGCGAGGGCCGGAAGTTGTTGTCGAACCAGATTTTGCCGCCATCGCGGGAGAAGTCGCGCAGGGCATCCAGCAGGCGTTGGCGTTCGTGCTGGTTGAACAGCGCCAGCGAAATGCCTGACAGGTAAATGGCCTGCAACTGTGCGGTGTGCAGCAGGCTGGCAAAGTCGATGCCGGAGGCAAAGTAATGGCGTGCGGCACTGTCGTTGCGCCAATAGAGGAAGCTGCGCTCGCCACGGGCATCGGTTTCTACCATATAGAGGCCGGGCAGCTTGCCCGGCTGGATGACGATATGGCTGACATCCACGCCTTCGGCTTGCCAGTCGGCCAATAGCTGGCGGCTGAGGCTGTCCTGCCCCATGCCGGTCAGATAGCGTACCTGATGGGGACTGCCGGCCAGCACGCGGGCCAGATAGATGGCGGTGTTCAGGGTGTCGCCGCCAAAACGGCGCTGTAGCGGCTGACCGCTCAGTTCGATCATGCCTTCACCAAGGCAGGCAATATGCATGGTGCTGTCTTTCCTGTGACGGGATGCGTGGCCGTTGTCCGAGGACAGCGGCCGGATGGGTCAAGGCTTTTTGTAGGCGATGCAGTCCACTTCCACCTTGCAGTCAATCACCATGCTGGATTGTACGCAGGCGCGGGCGGGCGGATGTTCGCCAAAATACTGCAGGAATACCCGGTTGAACGAGGCAAAGTCGCGGGTGTCATCCAGCCACACTCCGCAACGCACCACATGCTCAGGGCCATAACCGGCTTCCTTCAGTATGGCCATCACATTCTGGATGCACTGGTGTGACTGGGTGACAATGCCGCCTTCAATCACTTCGCCGTTCACCATCGGGGTCTGGCCGGAGACATACAGCCAGCCGTCAGCGGCTTGTACTGCGCGGGCAAAGGGCATGGTCTGGCCACCGGTGCCACCGGCAATGCCATAGCGTTTCAGATCGCTCATGATGGGTTTCCTTGCATTCTTACAGGGTGGGAGTAACGGGAAAGGTGGTACGGATGTCACGGGTGCGCGGCAAAAAGCGGCCGGCCCGCGCGCCGGTAGGTGCCGTGTGCTGCCAGCTGAGCGTGCCATTCACCCAGACCGCGACAATGCCTTGTGCGGGCTGTACCGGTGAGTGGAAGCTGGCGGTGTCATGAATAGTGGCGGCATCAAACAGCACCAGGTCGGCCCAGTAACCAGGGCGGATCAGGCCGCGCTCGTCCAGCGCAAAGCGGCTGGCCGACAGGCCGGTCATCTTGTGAATGGCGGTTTCCAGGCTGAACAGCTTGCGTTCGCGGCAGTAGTGGCCCAGTACGCGTGGGAATGCGCCCCACAAGCGCGGATGGGGGAGCGGGTCTTCCGGCAGACCATCCGAGCCCACCATGGTGAGTGGGTGGCTGAGAATGCGCTCGACGTCTGCCGGGTCCATGCCGTGATACACCGCGCCTGCCGGTTGCAGTTTGCGCGCGGCATCCATCAATGGCAGCTGCCATTGCTCGGCGATGGCCTGCAGGGTTTGGCCGGCCATTTCCGGATGCGGGGTGGACCAAGTGATGAAAATCTCGAAATCGCTGGTGACTTGTTTGAGGTCCAGCGTGGAGGAGCTGGCGGAGTAGGGGTAGCAGTCGCAGCCTACCTGCTGCTGGCGGGCAGCATTCTCCAGCGAAGCCAGCAGTTGCGGGCTGCGCCCCCAGTTGCCTTTGCCGGCGCATTTCATGTGCGACACGATGACCGGGCTGTTGGCATGGCGGCCCACTTGCCAGGCTTCGTCCATGGCCTCCAGAACAGGTTCGAACTCGCTGCGCAGGTGGGTGGTGTAAATCCCACCACTGTTATTGAGCTCCGCTGCCAGTTGTTCTACTTCGCTGCTATCGGCACTGAAAGCCGATGCATAAGCCAGGCCCGTGCTTAGCCCCAGTGCGCCATCGCGCAGGCTTTCAGCCAGCTGTGCGCGCATGGCGATGATTTCGTCCGGGCTGGCGGTACGATCCAGCCGGTCCAGGTGATTGCTGCGCAAGGCGGTGTGGCCCACCAGCGCCGCTACATTGACGGCGGGTTCGGCCTGCTCCACCGCAGCGCGGTAGTCGGCAAAACGCGGATAACGGAAAGCTTCCTGCGGGCCCAGCAGGTTCATCGGGTCTGGCGGTTCGCCTTTCAGGCTGACGGGCGATGCACTGATGCCGCAGTTGCCGACAATCACGGTGGTGATGCCCTGGCTGAGCTTGGGATGCATTTGCGGCTGGCGGATCACCATGGTGTCGTCATGAGTGTGGACGTCGATAAAACCGGGTGCCAGTGTCAGGCCGCGGCCGTCGATTTCATGGCTGGCAGTATGCTGACTGGCATCTCCAATCAGGCTGATACGTTGCTGGCTGATGCCCACATCACAACAGCGAGCTGGTGTGCCACTGCCATCGACCAGATTGACCTGGCGGATCAGGGTATCAAAAGTCTGCATGGGGTTTCTCCTGCGGGCTCACCGGTTGGCTGGCGGCTTTGCTGCCAACCGGTGCTAGACGAGGTTGCTCAGAGGACTTGGGCCAACCCCAGGGTCAGCACAAAGGCGACCACGGAAATCAGTGTTTCCAGCACGGTCCAGGTTTTCAGGGTCTGCACCACGGTCATGTTGAAATACTCTTTCACCAGCCAGAAGCCGCCATCGTTGACGTGGGACAGAATCAGCGACCCTGCGCCGGTGGCCAGCACCAGCAGTTCCGGGTGCGGGTAGCCGCTGGCCATGGCGATGGGGGCGACAATGCCGGCAGCGGTGGTCATGGCCACGGTGGCTGAACCGGTTGCCACGCGCATGAGCACGGCCAGCAGCCAGCCCAGCAGCAAGGGGGAGAGCTGGAATTCGGCCGACAGGGCGATGATTTCCTTGGTAACGCCGGTTTCAATCAGGATGCGGTTAAGGCCACCACCGGCACCCACCAGCAAGGTGATGGCTGCGGTGGGCGCCAGGCATTCATTGGTGAATTTGAGAATGTCGTCACGGCTGAAACCACGGGCCAGACCCAGCGTCCAGAAGCTCACCAGCGTGGCCAGCAGCAAGGCAATCACTGAGTTGCCGATGAATTGGAGCAGGCCGTTCATGGCACTGCCTTTTTCGGTCAGCACATTTGCCCAGCCGCCCAGTAACATCAGGAATACCGGCAGCAGGATGGTGAAAATGGTGATGCCAAAACCCGGCAGCTCACGCGGGGCGGCTTCACGCTCGGTAAACTGCAGTGCGATGGGGTTTTCTGCGGGCAGCTGGATGCGTGGCGCAATGAACTTGGCAAACAAGGGGCCGGCGATGATGGCAGTGGGTACGCCGACGATGATGGCGTAGAACACCGTCTTGCCAACCTGTGCGCCATATTCGCCCACCGCCAGCATGGCGGCTGGGTGCGGCGGCACCAGGCCATGCACCACTGACAAACCGGCCACCATGGGCAGGCCGACCAGAAGCATGGAGACACCGGCGCGCTTGGCTACGGTGAAGGCAATCGGAATCAGCAGGACAAAGCCCACTTCAAAAAACAGCGGCAGGCCGCAGACAAAGGCGATGCACACCATGGCCCAGTGCGCGTTCTTTTCGCCGAATTTATCGATCAGCGTCAGCGCAATGCGTTCGGCACCGCCCGATTCGGCCATCATCTTGCCCAGCATGGTGCCTAATGCGACTACCAGCGCGATATGGCCCAGGGTTTTGCCTACCCCGGTTTCATAGGCGGCCATGATGTCCTTGGCCGGCATTTGTGCAGCCAGGGCCAGACCGATGGAAACCACGGTCAGCACAATGAACGGGTTGATGCGGTAGCGGGCGATCAGTACCACCAGCGCGATGATGGCGATGGCGGCATACAGCAGCAACTGGCTGCCCAGAACTGGGGTCATGTACTTCTCCTTAGTGGTGCAGGGGCAATGCCGCCTCCCGCTTGGGCGGGGGCGGTCTTTATTGGTGTCAGAACAGGGTTTCCACCACGCCGTTGACATTCAGCTGGTCATCCACCAGCAGCAGCTGGCGCCATTTGTCGAAGGTGAGGCAGGGGTGGGATATTTCGAAAGCAAGCATGTCGCCCACCTGCAGGTCGGCATCGGCGGGAATGCGCATGAAGGCGTGCTGGTCCATCATGCTGGCGACCATCCAGTCGGCGGGCGCTTCCTGCGGCGCCTGGTCCCGTCCGGGACGGAAATGCAGCGATACCTGCGGCAGCCCGGCGTCAAAGGCTGCATCGCGCTTGCCCAGTGCAATGATGGCGCGGCCTTGTTCCGGCACCGATTGCACATAGGCCCATAACTGCAATGCCGGCAGCAGGCTGCTGCCCATGTCACGGGCGATGGGGTTCTGGCTCTGGATGCGTTGTTCGGCCTGACGGTAGATGCCGACATCGTGGGTCAGGTAGCAACCCGGTCGCAGCAGGATGTCCACCGGTTTGCCCGGGTTGAAGCCGGAAAACTCATCCGCCACCACGTCGTACCAGGCAGAACCGGCACCACTCAGAATGATGTTTTCTTCGGCAAACAGGCTGCGGACGGCGTGTTCGCGGGTTCTGGCCAGCACCGATTGCAAAAAGGCACGGATATCCGCTTCCTGTTGCAGTACGCCTTCGTAGATTTCCACACCGACCAGACGGAGCGATTGCGGCCAGCGGGCGATGGCTGCCAGCACGGCTTCTTCCTGTTGCGGGGAGCGGATGCCGGTGCGACCGCCTTCCACACCGTATTCCAGCAGAATGCGCAGTTGCTGGCCGCTGGCCGCAAAGTATTCACCGAGTGCATCAACGTTGGCGGCAGAATCGACAATGCAGCAGAAGCTGAAATCCGGGTCTGCCTGTTGCAGGCGGGCAATGATGCCCATATTGCCCTTGCCCACCAGTTGATTGGCCAGCAGCACACGGCGGATGCCATGCTGCCAGGCGGCCTGTACCTGGGGGGCGGTGGCCAGGGTGATACCCCATGCGCCATGCTCCAGTTGCAGGTGGAACAGCGCCGGGCTCATGGTTGTTTTGCCATGCGGGGCCAGTTTTACGCCATAGCGCTGCATGAAGTCCTGCATCCAGCGCAGATTGTGCTGCATGCGGCTCTGGCGTAATACGGCAACCGGCAGGCTGACTTCTTCGCGCAGGATGTTCCAGCCCAGGCTGGCAACGTCTTGCAAGGTGCAGGCGTCCGGGCTGTAGCCCAGGCCTTTGGTAGCTGTGTTGAGCGGCTTTTCCCGCAGTGGATGCGCTGCCATGGGGGTTCTCCTCGCCATTGCTTTGAAAAAACACAGCGAGTGAGGCGTGGCTCGGGGTGGTACTGGCGGACTGGCCAGCGTACGGCTCGCTGTGGGTAAGTACCGGGTGCTGCATGATTGCGCACGGCAGGAGGAGAGACTTTCCAGCAAGCAGGCGGGACTGGCATCTGGCCAAAAGGATGTACCTTCCAGCCCTTCCCGACAGGTGAAACTACTGCTTATCCATGCACAGGCTATGCGATGGCGTGATGAGTCATTGAAAAAGCGGATCTTTTTTACGAAAAGCTAAAGGGGCTGGAGCACGAGGTGCGAGAGGCAGGCAAACGGCAGCACAAAGGGGGAGGACAGGCGAGGAGGCGTTTGTTGCATTGCCGCATGCAGCGGGAGGTGGCTGTCACCGTTGGCGATGACAGCCCTGCATGTACGGCCACACAGACTGGAAGGTCGGCAGCTGGCGCGGCTGATAACCGCGTTCTGTTCCTGGGGCAAGGCCCGCCGCAGGTTTTTTGTCAGCGCTTGCTAACTGTTGATCAGGCTGGCCACCTTGGTGGTGATGATGTCCACCGCCGGGTCGTTGGCACCGTGCGGCAGAATCACGTCGGCAAAACGCTTGGTGGGTTCGATGAACTGGTTGTGCATGGGGCGTACGGTGGCCAGATAGTGTTCAATCACATGGTCCACAGTGCGGCCACGCTCGCGGATATCACGTTGCAGTCGGCGGATGAAGCGCACGTCCGGGTCGGTATCCACGAAGATTTTCAGCGACATCATGTCGCGCAGCGCGGCATCGTACAGCGGGAACAAACCCTCGATTACGATGACCGGTGCCGGTTTCACCGTGATGGTTTCGGCGGCGCGGGTGTGATGGGTGAAGTCATACACCGGCATCTCGATGGCGCGTCCGGCCAGCAGGTCTTCAATATGCTCGATCAGCAAGGGCCAGTCGAAGGCATGCGGGTGATCGTAATTGGTGGCGAGGCGCTGTTCGAAAGTCAGATGGGCCTGGTCCCGGTAGTAGTAGTCCTGCACGATGACTGCCGCCATGTCCGGGCCTACGGTTTCCAGTACCTTGGCGGTGACCGTGGTCTTGCCGCTGCCGCTGCCGCCGGCAACGCCAATGATGAACGGGGTAGTCATGCTGTGAACCTCTTGCTGCGCGAAGGCATGAAAAAAACGCGCCATTCTAATGAGTTATGGCGCGTTGTTCCATCAGAAATGCGGCATTTCCGGCCTATTGTGCCTCCGCTTTGGCTGCAGCATGCCATTCCTGCATGGCCGGCAGTTGCTGCATGTGTCTGACATAGTCGGCAGCATGGCCGCCAAGCGCGACATGGTAGCTGACAAAGCGCCACACCACCGGGGCGAAGAAGGCGTCGGCAATGGTGAAGTGGCCAAACAGGAAGGGGCCGTTATGCTGGTTTTGCTGACGCAGGCCTTCCCACAGGCTGATGATGCGGTCGATGTCTGTCTGGGCGGCTGCGCTGGGTACAAAGCCGACGTTGTCGGCACAGACATTCATCGGCAGCTCGCCGCGCAAAGCCTGAAAGCCGCTGTGCATTTCGGCCACGGCAGAGCGCGCCATGGCGCGGCTGGCGATGTCATCCGGCCACAGCCCGGCGGCCGGGAAACAGTCGGCCAGGTATTCGCAGATGGCCAGGCTGTCGGTGATACGCAGTTGCTGGTCGATCAGCAGCGGAACCTTGCCGGCCGGGTTGCAGGCCAGAATGCGGGCCTTGCTGTCGCTGGCGGTGAGGTCGATGTGTTTTTCTTCGAAAGGTTCGCCCAGCATTTTCAATACCAGCCAGGGACGCAGCGACCAGGATGACAGGTTTTTGTTGCCGATGATCAGGGTAAACATGGTTCAGACTCCATGACGGCACCACCAGGACATGGCGGCAGGGTAGGGGGATGAACCATCTTATAGCAGGCTGTCATAGTCAGCCAGCGTGGCGGGGAGTGCGGAGTAGCAATGAAGAAGCCCGGCATGGCCGGGCTTTGCGGTATCGGTGTTACATGGCGTGGCGCTTATTCGGCCTCGTCGATCCAGGCTTGCTGGATGGCCTCCAGCACACGCTCGCCGCCACGGCTGTGGTCGTCGTTGAAGTCGGGCAGCGCCACCACCCAGTTGTGCAGGTCGACAAAGCGCACGGTCTTGGGGTCGACATCGGGATAGGTTTCCACCAGTTCGATGGCGATGTCGTTAACGTCGGTCCATTTCATTGTGTTCTCCTGCTGTGTATGACAAGCCCGTCATCCCCGTCCTGCCGTGGCTGGCGGGGATGGGTAGTGTCTTAATGGTGTTCGCGGGCGTGGTTGATGGTGTAGCGCGGAATCTCCACTACCAGGTCTTCCTCGCCAATCACGGCCTGGCAGGACAGGCGGGACTGGGCTTCCAGCCCCCAGGCCTTGTCCAGCATGTCTTCTTCCAGCTCGTCCGCTTCGTTCAGCGAATCGAAACCTTCACGCACGATGCAGTGACAGGTGGTGCAGGCACAGGACAGCTCGCAGGCGTGTTCGATCTCGATGTCGTGTTCCAGCAGTACTTCACAGATGTTCTTGCCGGTTTCGGCGTCGTCGATCACCGCGCCTTCGGGGCAGAGGTCGGCGTGGGGCAGCACAATCAGGCGTGGCATGGGTTGTCCTTATAGCTCGGCAATGTTCTGGCCCTTGAGTGCGCGCTGGATGTTGCGGTCCATGCGGCGGGCGGCAAAGTCTTCGGTGGCCTTGTTCAGGCGATGGGTGGCCTGGTTGACCGCCAGCGTGGTCTGGCTGGCGACGGCGGCTTGCAGTTCATCCAGCACCAGGCGGATGGCGGTGGTTTCGTCGGCGGACAGCAGGTCGCCGTCAATCTGCAGGGCGGTGAGGGTGGCATCGCGCAGGCTGTCGGCATCGACAATGGCCTCGCGCAGCTTGCGTGCCTCGATATCGTCCTGCACATGGGCCAGCGAGTCGCTCAGCATCTGGCTGATGGCGTCGTCGGACAGGCCGTAGGACGGTTTGACTTCGATGCTGGCTTCCACACCGCTGGTCATTTCGCGGGCAGATACTGCCAGCAGACCGTCGGCATCCACCTGGAAGGTAATGCGGATGCGGGCGGCACCGGCCACCATGGGCGGAATGCCGCGCAGTACGAATTGCGCCAGGCTGCGACAGTCAGCCACCAGTTCGCGCTCACCTTGCAGCACATGGATGGACATGGCGGTCTGGCCATCCTTGAAGGTGGTGAACTCCTGCGCACGCGCCACCGGGATGGTGCTGTTGCGCGGGATGATCTTTTCGGTCAGGCCACCCATGGTTTCGATGCCCAGCGACAGCGGAATCACATCCAGCAGCAGCCATTCATCCTCGCCCTTGTTACCGGCCAGCACATTGGCCTGGATGGCAGCACCCAGTGCCACCACCTTGTCCGGGTCCAGATTGGTCAGCGGCGGCTGGCCAAAGAAATCAGCCACGGCTTTCTGGATGTGCGGCATGCGGGTGGCTCCACCCACCATCACCACGCCCTTGACGTCTTCGGCGCTGATGTCGGCGTCGCGCAGTGCCTTGCGGACCGGCAGCAGGGTTTTGTCCACCAGGGTTTTGGTGATGCGGCGGAAGGTGTCCTGATCCAGCGTCAGGTCGATGGCATGGCCATCGGACAAAATGGCAGTGATGCGGGTGTCGCTGTGTTCGGTCAGTGCTTCCTTGGCCTCGCGGGCGCGGGTCAGCAGCAGACGGGTGTCCTGGGCCGACAGGCCGTGCAGGTCGGCCTGTTCCAGAATCCAGCAATACACGCGGTGGTCGAAGTCGTCGCCGCCCAGCGCGGAGTCGCCGCTGGTGGCCAGTACTTCAAACACGCCACGGGTCAGTTTGAGGATGGAAATGTCGAACGTACCACCGCCCAGGTCGTACACCACATAAGTGCCTTCGGCACCGTTATCCAGCCCGTAGGCAATGGCGGCTGCGGTGGGTTCATTCAAGAGGCGCAGTACGGTCAGGCCGGCCAGACGGGCTGCATCCTTGGTGGCTTGGCGCTGGGCGTCGTCAAAATAAGCCGGGACGGTAATCACCGCGCCGGTCAACTCGCCCCCCAGGCTGGCTTCGGCACGCTGGGTGAGCGCGCGCAGGATGTCGGCAGAAACTTCAACCGGGCTTTTCACCCCGGCGGCAGTATGCAGTTGCACCATGCCGGGGGCGTCGACAAAACGGTAGGGCAGGCTGCCGGCGTCCTTGATGTCGGACAGGCCGCGGCCCATGAAGCGTTTTACCGAGGTGATGGTATTGTGCGGGTCATGGTTCTGCTGGCGCTGGGCGTCATAGCCCACGGTGACCGAGCCATCTTCCTGGTAACGCACCACGGAGGGCAGCAGGCTGCGGCCGAATTCATCGGCCAGTACGGTGGCAGAACCACTTCTTACCGTGGCCACCAGCGAGTTGGTGGTGCCAAGGTCTATCCCGACAGCAAGTCGATGCTGGTGAGGGGCGGCGGACAGGCCGGGTTCGGCGATTTGTAGTAGAGCCATGACGGAATCTTTATTGTTGTCGCGTGAGCGTTAACATCAGGTGCACAGGGATGGCGGTTCAGCCCAGCAGGGTTTCAATGGCGTCGCCGATTTCCTGGTCCAGTTTTTCCAGAAAGCGCAATTTTCGCACCATCAGGGCGGCGGCGTCCAAATCACCCGCTTCATCCAGTGCGCTGGCCAGTTCCGCCACCAGTGCGCGGTTTTCCTGACGCAAGCTGGCGGACAGGGCTTCCAGTGCTTCGACATTGCTGTCGTCGCGCGCTTCTTCGATGCTTTCCCGCCATTCCATCTGCGCCATCAGGAAATCCACCGGCATGCTGGTGTTGGTTTCTTCCTGGGTGTCGCGGCCTTGCAGGGACAGCAGGTAACGGGCGCGGCGCAGCGGGCTTTTCAGGGTTTGATAGGCTTCGTTCACCCGGGTGGCCTGCATCAGCGCCATGCGTTTTTCCGCATCGGGGCTGCTGGCGTAACGGTCTGGATGGACGGTGGCGGCGGCGGCGCGCCAGGATTGTTCGAGTTGCTGGCTATCCAGCACAAAGCGGCGCGGCAGGCCGAACAGCTGAAAGAAGTCCTGGGAGAATTCGGTAGTCATGGCCTTGGGCTACTGGACTGCAGGGTGACAACCGGGCCGCCACTGGTGGCAGCCCGGCGCAGGTGGGCTAGTCTGGCAATCAGACGTTGAAGCTTTCGCCACAACCACATTCGTTCTTCACGTTGGGGTTGTTGAACTTGAAGCCTTCGTTCAGCCCTTCCTTGGTGTAGTCCAGTTCGGTGCCATCCAGGTAGGCCAGGCTTTTGGCATCGGTGAATACCGTCACGCCATGGCTTTCGAAGGTGATGTCGTCATCGGTGGCGGCATCAACAAACTCCAGCTTGTAAGCCATGCCGGAGCAGCCGGAGGTTTTCACCCCCAGACGGATGCCCAGGCCCTTGCCACGCTTGGCAATGAACTGGCTGACGTGATTGGCTGCACTAGCAGAAAGGGTGATGGCCATGTCCGAAGCTCCTTACTTGCCGTGTTTTTGCTTGTAGTCGCTCACTGCGGCCTTGATGGCGTCTTCTGCCAGGATGGAGCAGTGAATCTTTACCGGCGGCAGGGCCAGTTCTTCGGCAATGGCGGTGTTCTTGATGGCCATGGCTTCATCCAGCGACTTGCCCTTGACCCATTCGGTCACCAAGGAAGACGAGGCAATGGCCGAGCCGCAGCCGTAGGTCTTGAACTTGGCGTCTTCAATCACGCCATCGGCGTTTACCTTGATCTGCAGCTTCATCACGTCGCCACAGGCCGGTGCGCCCACCATGCCGGTGCCTACGGTGTCATCACCCTTTTCGAACGAGCCCACATTGCGCGGGTTTTCGTAGTGATCCATCAGTTTGTCGCTGTATGCCATGACTCTCTCTCCTGCTGGCGGGAGCCCGGCTGTCCTGAGCCAGTTACTCCCGCAAAATCATTGATAGTTCAGTGGGCGGCCCACTGTACCGAATTCAGGTCCACGCCTTCCTTGAACATTTCCCACAGCGGGGACAGTTCGCGCAATTTGCCGATTTTATCTTTCAACAGCGCAATGGCGAAGTCGATTTCTTCTTCGGTGGTGAAGCGGCCCAGGGTAAAGCGGATGGAGCTGTGTGCCATTTCGTCGTTGCGGCCCAGGGCGCGCAGCACGTAGGACGGCTCCAGCGAAGCCGAAGTACAGGCCGAACCGCTGGAAACAGCCAGGTCCTTGATCGCCATGATCAGGCTTTCACCTTCAACAAAGTTGAAGCTGACATTGAGGTTGTGCGGTACACGCTGGTCGATATCGCCGTTGATGTACACCTCTTCCATGTCCTTGATGCCGTTCCACAGGCGATCGCGCAGCATGCGGATGCGTTCGCTCTCGCTGTCCATTTCTTCACGGGCCAGGCGGAAGGCTTCGCCCATACCGACAATCTGGTGCGTCGGCAGGGTGCCGGAGCGGAAACCGCGTTCGTGGCCACCGCCGTGCATCTGGGCTTCCAGACGGACGCGCGGCTTGCGACGCACATACAGTGCACCGATACCCTTCGGGCCGTAGGCCTTGTGGGCCGACAGGCTCATCAGGTCCACCTTCAGCACATTCATGTCCATCTTCACCTTGCCCGGTGCCTGGGTGGCGTCCACGTGGAAGATGATGCCTTTTTCACGGCAGATTTCGCCGATTTGCGGAATGTCCTGGATCACGCCGATTTCATTGTTGACGTACATCACCGACACCAGAATGGTGTCCGGACGGATGGCCGCCTTGAATTCTTCAATGTCGATCAGGCCGTTTTCCTGCACCCCCAGATAAGTCACCTCGAAGCCCTGGCGTTCCAGTTCGCGACAGGTATCCAGCACCGCCTTGTGTTCGGTCTTGACGGTGATGATGTGCTTGCCCTTGCTCTTGTAGAACTGGGCTGCGCCCTTGATGGCCAGGTTGTCGGACTCGGTGGCACCGGAGGTCCAGACAATTTCCTTGGGGTCGGCATTCAAAAGCTTGGCCACTTCTGCCCGCGCATTCTCTACCGCCTCTTCCGCCGTCCAGCCAAAGCTGTGGCTGCGCGAGGCCGGGTTGCCGAACTGCTCGGTCAGATAGGGAATCATCTTCGCGGCAACACGGGGATCAACCGGGGTAGTAGCGGAATAGTCGAGGTAGATGGGAAGCTTGAGCTGACTCATTATCAATTCTCCGGGGATGCGGTGCGCTTACAGTGCGCTGGAGGCGGAGGCAGTCATACGGGGGCTGCTTTCGCGCTTGTCCTGCATTACATTGTTTTCTTTGGCCGCTGCTTCCTTGGCGCGCTGCTTTTCAACCAGGCTGCCCAGGGTGACCTTGGCCAGGTAGTCGAAAATGGTGGCGTTCAGGTTGGTCCACAAGTCGTGGGTCATGCAGCGGTGATTGTCGTGACAGTTTTCGCGGCCGCCGCACTGGGTGGCATCAACCGGCTCGTCCACGGCGGCAATGATGTCGGCCACGGAAATATCGGCAGGGATGCGAGCCAGGGTATAACCGCCGCCAGGGCCGCGTACGCTGTCTACCAGTTCGGAACGGCGCAGTTTGCCGAACAACTGTTCCAGGTAGGAAAGGGAAATGCTCTGGCGCTCGCTGATGCCGGCCAGGGTTACCGGGCCATTGGCTTCACGCATGGCCAGGTCCAGCATGGCGGTAACCGCAAAGCGGCCTTTGGTAGTGAGACGCATGTTTTTTACTCCGGTGGGTGGTTAAGCTGATTATACCCAATTCCCGACTAATTTTGTCAACTATTAATCGCGCATCTGATGTGCGCCAAGCGGACAGGAACATGCTGCATGCGTCGGGCCAGAAGCAGCTGGACAAAGGCAAAGTTGAGCATTTTACTAGGTTTATCAAGAGCCGGGGGCTTTAATTGCAGGGCAGCGCGCAGCTTGGTGTATCATTCAAGCAAACGCCCGTTTACATGGGTGCCATCACAGGTACCGCCTGTTGCATGTGGGCATTGGTGTGCGCTGGCACGCGCGCAGTGCCGGCCACTTGCCACAGGCGGTGTCTTTGTCAGAGAGAGACAGGGAAATGAAGAAAGTGGTCATCAGCGGCTCCGGCTTGTTCACGCCGCCGCACGCTGTCAGCAACGAAGAACTGGTCGTCGCTTTCAATCAATATGTTGCCAGCTGGAATGCGGCACATGCGGCTGAAATTGCGGCCGGAACCGTGGCGGCGCTGGCCGAATCCAGTGCGGAATTCATCGAGAAGGCATCCGGTATCAAGCAGCGTTTCCTGATGGACAAGGACGGGGTGCTGGATCCGGCGCGCATGACGCCTTACCTGCCTGAGCGCAGCAATGATGTGCTGTCCATCCAGGCCGAGATGGGCGTTGCCGCGGCTACGGCCGCGCTGGCGCAAGCTGGCAAGACAGCTGCTGATATCAACATGGTGCTGGTGGCTTGTTCCAACATGCAGCGTCCCTACCCGGCGGTGTCCATTGAAATCCAGCAGGCGCTGGGAGTGCAGGGCTATGCCTTCGATATGAATGTGGCCTGCTCGTCCGCTACCTTCGGCATCCAGACTGCGGTGAATGCCATCCAGAGCGGCCAGGCGCGCGCCGTGCTGGTGATCAGCCCGGAAATCTGCTCGGCCCACCTCAACTTCCGCGACCGCGACAGCCATTTCATTTTTGGTGATGCCTGCACCGCGCTGGTGCTGGAAGCTGCCGAATCGGCCACCTCGTCCGAGCAGTTCGAGATTCTGGGTACCCGTCTGGCCACCGTGTTTTCCAACAATATCCGCAATAACTTCGGCTTTTTGAACCGTTGTGACGAGCAGGGGATTGGTCAGGTCGACAAACTGTTTGTGCAGCAGGGCCGCAAGGTGTTCAAGGAAGTATGTCCGATGGTGGGCGAGCATATCGTGCAACATCTGGAAAGCCTGGATATCCAGCCGCAGCAGGTCAGCCGCTTCTGGCTGCATCAGGCCAATCTGGCGATGAATCAGCTGATAGCCCGTCGCGTGCTGGGGCGTGATGCCACCGAGCAGGAGGCACCAGTCATTCTGGACCGCTATGCCAATACCAGCTCGGCCGGTTCCATCATCGCATTCCATTTGCGACGAGCTGGTATGAGTAAAGGTAATGTTGGCGTGATTTCGTCCTTTGGCGCGGGCTACTCGGTGGGCAGTGTTGTGGTTAAAAAGTGCTAGTTTTTGCCCTTGTCGGCCTGCCGCAGGAAGCATAAAAGCGAAAATGAGGCAGGATGCTTGTCAAACCAGACCTCACTGCCTAATGTATTCCACCAATGCAGACCCACAAGGTTTGCTGTGAGATACAGAAGATCGAACAAGACACAAAGTCGTACACAAGGAAAAGGAAGAACAATGCAAGCTGCAAAGAAAATGCTGCTGGCCGCCGGCCTGATCGCCTCGGCCTCGATGGCTGCACAAGCTGCAGGAACGCTCGTATATTGCTCCGAGGGCAGCCCGGCGGGTTTCGACCCGGGTCAGTACACCACGGGCACCGACTTTGATGCCTCTGCCGAAACCGTATTCAACCGCCTGGTACAATTCCAGCGCGGCGGTACCAAGGTGGTACCGGGCCTGGCTGAGAAATGGGATGTGGCTGCCGACGGTCTGTCCTACACCTTCCATCTGCGCAAGGGCGTGAAGATTCAGACCACTGACTACTTCAAGCCGACGCGCGACTTCAATGCGGACGACGTGGTGTTCACCTTCGACCGCATGCTCAACAAGAACAACGCCTTCCGCAAGGCTTATCCGACCGAATTCCCGTATTTCACCGATATGGGCATGGATGAGAACATCACCAAGGTGGAAAAGCTGGATGCCAATACCGTCAAGTTCACGCTGAAGAGCATCGACGCGGCCTTCCTGCAGAACCTGGCGATGAGCTTTGCCTCCATCCAGTCGGCCGAATATGCCGACAAGCTGTTGAAGGCAGGCACCCCGCAGCTGATCAACCAGCAACCGGTTGGTACCGGCCCCTTCATCTTCAAGCGCTACCAGAAGGATTCCCAGATCCGCTTTGCTGCCAACAAGCAGTACTGGGACAAGGCGGATGGCCCGAAAGTGGATAACCTGGTGTTTGCCATCACCACCGACCCGTCCGTGCGCTACCAGAAGCTGAAGGCTGGCGAGTGCCAGATTACCGCTTACCCGCGTCCGACCGACATCGCCGCGATGAAGGCCGACAGCAAGCTGAACGTGATTTCCCAAGCCGGCTTCAACCTGGGCTACCTGGCCTACAACGTGAAGCACAAGCCGCTGGAAAAACTGGAAGTGCGCCAGGCGCTGGACATGGCTGTCAACAAGAAAGCCATCATCGACGCCGTGTATCAGGGTGCTGGCCAGGCTGCCACCAACCCGATGCCGCCGACCCAGTGGTCCTACAACAAGAGCCTGAAGGATGCGCCGTACAGCGTGGAAAAAGCCAAGGCCCTGCTGGCCAAGGCTGGCTACCCGAATGGCTTCGACATCACCCTGTGGGCGATGCCGGTACAGCGTCCGTACAACCCCAATGCCAAGCTGATGGCCGAAATGGTACAGGCTGACTGGGCCAAGATCGGCGTCAAGGCCAAGATCACCACCTACGAATGGGGCGAGTACATCAAGCGCGCCAAGGCTGGCGAGCATGATGCCATGCTGATCGGCTGGACCGGTGACAATGGTGATCCGGACAACTGGCTGGGCACCCAGCTGGGCTGCGAAGCCATGAACGGCAACAACTTTGCCAAGTGGTGCTACAAGCCGTTTGAAGACCTGCTGCAAAAAGCCAAGCGCACCACCAATGTGGCCGAGCGCACCAAGCTGTACATGAAGGCACAGGAAATCTACAAACAGCAGCTGCCTTTCACCACCATTGCCCACTCCACCGTGGTACAGCCGATGTCCAAGTCGGTGCTTGGCTTCAAGGTCAGCCCGTTCGGCCTGAACTCCTTCTACGGCGTCAGCGTCAAGTAAGCAAGTCCGACCTCCTTGCCAGGAGGTCTTTGGCATCGGGGGCGCAAGCCCCCGATGTTTTGCATGAAACACTACCGCATCCTGTCATCAGAGCAAGAGCGGTGGCGCCGGCAGGGCTGGCCATGCAGCATCGGCAGTGCATACCGGAAGTGATACAGTCTTGCGCCATCACCACATGGCGACAGGCTTGACCTGCATCAAAGGCATGCTTGCCGCCGGGTGATATCGTTCACTCCGTCGCGGCGAAGGCGTAGCTGATGTAGGTGGGTGGTTCAGCTGGCGTCTTCGGCCCGACACCTCCGCGCTTCCCTTCTGCTGTCCTGCTGCTTTTTCCTTGCCGGTTTTCATGACATTCCCATCCACGATCTGGGTCTGAAATAAAGGTGTCCGTCTGCCATGCTGTAAAGCAGGCCGGATACACGGGAGAAGTACGTATGTTGTCTTTCATTTTCCGCAGGCTGGGTTTGCTGATTCCCACGTTCTTCGGCATTACCTTGCTCACCTTCGGCCTTATCCGCATGATCCCCGGCGACCCGGTGGAAGTCATGGTGGGTGAGCGCACACTCGACCCGCAAATGCATGCAGATGCCATGCACCGCCTTGGGCTGGACAAGCCGTTGTACGCGCAGTACGTCGACTACATCGGCAATTTGCTGCATGGCAATCTGGGTGAGTCGCTGGTGACCAAAACCAGCGTGTGGACCGAGTTCAAGACCCTGTTCCCCGCCACGCTGGAACTGGCACTGGCCGCCATGGCCTTTGCCGTGGTGTTCGGCCTGCTGGCCGGGGTGATTGCCGCCATCAAGCGCGGCTCCATCTTCGACCATGGCGTGATGGGCATTTCGCTCACCGGCTTTTCCATGCCGATTTTCTGGTGGGGCCTCATCCTTATCATGTTCTTCTCGGTCAAGCTGGGCTGGACGCCGGTTTCCGGGCGGCTGGACCTGGCCTTCGACATCACGCCGCGCACCGGTTTCATGCTGATCGACACCTGGCTGGCCGAAGCGGCCGATCCGTCTGCCAATGCCGGTGCCTTCAAGGATGCGCTGATGCATCTGATCCTGCCTGCCATCGTGCTGGGCACCATCCCGCTGGCGGTGATTGCACGGATGACCCGTTCTTCCATGCTGGAAGTGCTGCGTGAAGACTATGTGCGTACCGCACGGGCCAAGGGCCTGTCGCCGGCGCGGGTGATTTTTGTCCACACCCTGCGCAATGCGCTGATTCCGGTGCTGACGGTGATCGGCCTGCAAGTGGGCACGCTGATGGGTGGTGCGGTGCTGACCGAAACCATCTTCTCCTGGCCCGGCATCGGCAAGTGGCTGATCGACGCCATCAGCCGCCGTGACTACCCGGTGGTGCAAAACGGCATCTTGATCGTGGCCACGCTGGTGATCATCACCAACTTCCTGGTGGACATTCTGTACGGTGTTGCCAACCCGCGCATCCGCCACGCCAAATAACGCTTGCAGGTATCGACATGACTAATGCAAACATGCAGAACGCTGCCGTGCCCGCTGAAGATGCGGCAGTCAACTATCCCTCGCCACTCAAGGAATTCTGGCAGGGTTTTTCCTATAACAAGGGCGCGGTTGCCGGCCTGATCTTCATGAGCATCGTGGTGCTGTGTGCCGTGCTGGCTCCGCTGGTGGCACCGTACAGCCCGATCGAGCAATACCGCGACCATCTGCTGACGCCGCCGGCCTGGCTGGATGGCGGCTCCAGTGCCTTCCTGCTGGGTACCGATGAGCTGGGCCGCGACATCCTGTCACGCCTGATCTACGGTGCACGCCTGTCGCTGTTCATCGGCCTGTGCTCGGTGTTGCTGGCCATGGTGCCCGGCGTGGTGCTGGGTCTGCTGGCGGCCTTCTTTCCCAAGGTGCTGGGCGGCGTGATCATGCGGGTAATGGACATCATGATGGCCTTGCCGTCCCTGCTGCTTGCGGTGGCCATCATGGCCATCCTGGGGCCGGGCCTGCTCAATGCCATGATTGCCATTGCCACGGTATCCCTGCCTGCCTATGTGCGACTGACCCGTGCTTCGGCCATGACCGAACTGAACCGCGACTACGTCACCGCTTCGCGCGTGTCCGGTGCCGGCCTGTTCCGTCTGATGTTCAACACCGTGCTGCCCAACTGCATGGCTCCCTTGATCGTGCATGCCACCATGAGCTTCTCCTCGGCCATTCTGGAAATTGCCGCACTGGGCTTTCTGGGCCTGGGCGTGCAACCGCCTACGCCGGAGTGGGGCACCATGCTGGCCTCGGCCCGTGATTACATCGAACGTGCCTGGTGGGTGGTGTCGCTGCCTGGTCTCACCATTTTGCTGTCGGTACTGGCCATCAACCTGATGGGTGACGGCCTGCGCGATGCGCTGGACCCGAAACTGAAGCGCGCCGCCTGAGGAGGGAAGTATGAGTCTGCTGGAAATCAAGAACCTCTCGGTGGAGTTCGGTTCGGAAAAGAATCCCTTCCGCGCAGTGGAAGGACTGGACCTGAGCGTCAATCAGGGCGAAATCGTCGGCATCGTCGGCGAATCCGGTTCGGGCAAGTCAGTCACCATGATGGCCATGATGGGCCTGCTGGAAGGGCAGGGCCGCATTGTGGCGGATACCCTGCAATTTGATGGCAAGAATCTGCTCACCATCTCGGCGCGCGAGCGTCGCAAGATCGTCGGCAAGGATATCGCCATGATCTTCCAGGACCCGATGACCTCGCTCAACCCCAGCTACACCGTGGGTTACCAGATCATGGAAGTGCTGAAAATCCACCAGGGACTGCGTGGTGCCGCACTGAAACAGCGCGCGCTGGAACTGATGGAAATGGTGGAAATCCCGGCGGCGGCCAGCCGGCTGAATGCCTATCCGCACCAGTTGTCCGGTGGCATGAGCCAGCGCGTGGTGATTGCCATGGCCATTGCCTGTAATCCCAAGCTGCTGATTGCCGACGAGCCCACCACCGCACTGGATGTGACCATCCAGGCGCAAATCATGGACTTGCTGGTCAATCTGCAGAAAAGCCAGAACATGGCCCTGATCATGATTACCCATGACCTGGCCGTGGTGGCCGAAGTGGCGCACAAGGTGGCGGTGATGTATGCAGGGCAAGTGGCGGAAATGGCCAAGGTGCCGGGCATCTTCCGTACCCCGACTCATCCGTATACCGAGGCGTTGCTCAAGTCCATTCCGGAACACAGCAAGGGCGCGCATCGCCTGTCCACCCTGCCTGGCATCGTGCCGGGACAGTACGACCGGCCAAGCGGCTGCCTGTTGTCTCCGCGCTGTCCCTATGTCCAGGACAAGTGCAAGGCCCAGCGACCGGGCCTGACCGCCATTGACGGTGGCGTCGTACGCTGCCACTACCCGATTACGGCCAAGGAGGCATGATGAGTACCGTATTGCAGGCACGGGACCTCACCCGTTATTACGATGTGGCCCAGGGTTTTCTCAAGCCGTCGGCACAGGTCAAGGCGCTGAACGGCGTATCGTTTGAATTGCAGGCTGGCAAGACGCTGGCAGTGGTGGGCGAATCCGGCTGTGGCAAGTCCACGCTGGCACGCCAGCTGACGCTGATCGAGCCGCCGACTTCCGGTTCGCTGCTGCTGGACGGGCAGGATGCCGCCACGGCCGGCAAGGCCGAACTGAAAGCCATGCGCACCAAGGTGCAGATGGTGTTCCAGAACCCCTACGCCTCGCTCAACCCGCGCCAGAAGATCGGCACCCAGCTGGGCGAGCCGCTGGACATCAATACCAGCCTGTCTGCCAGCGAGCGCGAAGAGCGCGTGCGCGCCATGATGACGCGGGTTGGTTTGCGTCCGGAACATTACTACCGCTACCCGCACATGTTCTCCGGTGGCCAGCGCCAGCGTATCGCCATTGCCCGCGCCATGATGCTCAACCCCAAGATCGTGGTGGCGGATGAGCCCACCTCGGCGCTGGACGTTTCCATCCAGGCCCAGGTGCTCAACCTGTTCATGGATCTGCAGGAAGAGTTCAACACCGCCTATGTGTTCATCTCGCACAATCTGGCAGTGGTGGAGCATGTGGCTGACGACTTGATGGTGATGTATCTGGGCCGTGCGGTGGAAGTGGGTGCCAAGGAAAAGATCTATTCCCGACCGCTGCATCCTTATACCCAGGCCTTGTTGTCCGCCACGCCTTCCATCCATCCGGAAGACCGGCGCGTCAAGATCAAGATCCATGGCGAATTGCCCAGCCCGCTGAATCCGCCGTCCGGCTGCACCTTCCACAAGCGCTGCCCGTTTGCCAACGAGCGTTGCCAGCAGGAAGTGCCGGAACTGCGTGCGCTGGATGAGCGCATGGTGGCCTGCCATCACGCTGAAAACATCAACAGCTGACCCATTCCGGTGCGGTTTTCATGACAAGGGCCGGCTTTTTGTCGGCCTTTCTTGCTTCTTGCACCAGAATGTTCTGCAATCATGATGTAAATGACGCAAAACCCTACTGTTATGCCGCATTTTTGGCGCAGCGCAACAAAAATGCCTTTACCCTCCCACTACTGCACGATACAGTCGCCATGGCACACACATCCAAAGGAAAACGAGAAGTGAAAAGAGCCGTGTATGCCGGAAGTTTCGACCCGGTCACCAACGGTCACTTGTGGATGATTCGCGAAGCCGTAGAGCTGTTCGACGAACTCATCGTGGCAGTCGGCGTGAACCCGGAAAAGCACTGTACCTTCAGTGTTGACGAACGCGTCGAGATGCTGCGTGCCGTTACGCGTGGTTTCAACAAGCTGCGGGTCGATGTATTCGAAAACCAGTTCCTGGTGAACTACGCCCAGAGCATTGGTGCCAACTACATCATTCGCGGTATTCGCACCGCCAGCGACTACGAATACGAACGCACCATGCGTTATATCAATTCCGACCTGCACCCGGACATCACCACCATCTTCCTGCTGCCGCCGCGGGAATATGCCGAAGTGTCCTCCACCATGGTCAAGGGCTTGGTCGGTCCGCGTGGCTGGCAAAACATGATCCGCCAGTATCTGCCCGAGCCGGTCTATCGCAAGCTGATCGCCATGTACCAGCCGGAATAGGCGGTCAGGCAGGACTTGCTGATGCGCGCGCCGGTCGCTTATGCTGGCGCGCGTTTTGTTTTTGTCCGAATGAATTACCCGGCAGTGCCACACCGGCTGCTGTCGCCAAGGAATGTTATGGTCGATGTCTCCGCCTTTGCCAACCGGCTGCAGAAAAATTACAAGCACTACGCCAAGTGGGCCTCCCGCCAGGGGCTGGATGCCTGGCGTGTCTACGACAAGGACGTACCGCAGTTTCCGCTGGCGGTAGACCTGTACGGTGACCGGGTGCATCTGCAGGAGTACGACACCGGCTGGGAAATGGAAGACGATGTCTACCAGCAATGGATTGCCGCCATCATGGCTGCCATCGCGGTAGTCACTGGCCGCGATGAATCCGCCATCACCCTGAAAAGCCGCCGTCGCCAGAAGGGCGTCAGCCAGTACGAAAAAGTGGGCAAGCTGGGCGATGACTTCATCGTGCACGAATTCGGCCAGCGCTTCATCGTCAATCTGGATGCCTATCTGGACACCGGCCTGTTCCTTGATCACCGCAACACCCGCAAACGCGTGCGTGAAGAAGCCGCGGGCAAGCGCTTTCTCAATCTGTTTGCCTATACCGGCAGCTTCACCGTCTACGCCGGTGCCGGCGGTGCAGTCAGCTCGGAAACCGTCGACATGTCCAATACCTATCAGGACTGGTCGCGCCGCAATTTCGAGCTGAACGGACTGGATCTCGCCCGCCATCAACTGGTGCGTGCCGACGTATTCCAGTATCTGGAGCAAGCGGTGGACGAGGGCAAGCAGTTCGACCTCATCGTGATGGACCCGCCCACCTTCTCCAATTCCAAGAAAATGCAGGACATCCTCGACGTCCAGCGCGACCATGTCTGGCTCATCGACTACGCCATGGCATTGCTGGCACCGGGCGGTACCTTGTACTTCTCCAATAATCTGCGCAGCTTCGTGCTGGACGAACGCCTGGCCGAGGACTATCACATCCGCGATATCAGCGGGCAGTCCGTGCCGGAAGACTTCCGCAACCGCAAGATCCACCAGTGTTACCAACTGAAAAAGAAAGCCAGCTGACATGCCACAAGTCATCATGCAATACAGCAGTGGGCTGCAACTGGATGTCCCCGCCACCTTGCTGGCCATCAATCAGGCATTACTGGCTAGCGGCCAGTTCCAGGCAGAAGACATCAAAAGCCGGGCCATCCTGTTGCAAGACTGGCTCACCGGCACCACTCCGGGTAGCGCTCCGTTCGTGCACCTGCAACTCCGTATCCTGAGCGGTCGTGACTTGCCCACTCGTCAACAGCTGTCCGACAGCCTGCTGCCCGTCCTGCAACAACAGATTCAAGGCCCCACCGGCACCCAGCTTTGCGTGGAAGTCTGTCAGATGGAACGCGACAGCTACCGCAAATGCTGGCTGTAATACCGTTGGCAGAACATGAAGGCTCACAACAGTGAGCCTTTTTTCTGCCTGAACCCGCCACAAACCGGCGCACAGCTCTTGTAAAAGCCAGCACACATCCCATCTTGCTGCTACCACCTATATATACATGCCGGTTACCGGCAAGGAGCGCAGCATGGCCACCATCAATATCACCGGCAGCAGTTTCAATGAAACCGTCGACAAGGGCGGCATCGTCATTCTGGATTTCTGGGCCGAATGGTGTGGCCCCTGCAAAATGTTTGGCCCTACCTTTGAAGCGGCTGCGCTCAAGCACACTGATATCGTGTTCGGCAAAATCAATACTGAAGAAGAACAAGAACTGGCTGGCCATTTCCAGATCCGCTCCATCCCCACCCTGATGGCGCTCAAAGACGGCATCATCGTCTTCAACCAGGCTGGCGCGATGATGCCAGCGCAGCTGGAAGAGTTGATCAAGGCACTGCGTGATCTCGACATGGAAAAGGTCAAGGCAGATATCGCCGCACAAGAAGAATGATGACCGTGCTTGAACGCACGCCATGCAAAAAGCCCGGCCCAGCCGGGCTTTTTGCTGCCTGTGTCGGTGCTGAGACCAGCTTTTTGCGTCAGTTTTCACCGCCGGTCGGTGCCGGAAGGGATGATAGTCGAGCATTGGCTGTGCACCCGCAGCAAAACAGTCATGAAACCCGCATTTCATAAAGCATTACCGTTCAGTGACTTAGCGGTCTGTGCGACGGAATTTTGGCAAAACCTGCAGATTTCTTCGCACAAAGTGTTGACGAGGGTGGGGCAGGGCGGTATAGTTCGCCTCCTCAGCAGACAACGCAGCGACGGAAACGAAACGCAGCGACCTGCACCGCTCTTTAAAAAACAGAATAACCGATAGGTGTGAGTGCTTGGCGAAAGCCACACTTGCACTGCGAGAGAGAAAGTAAACAGTCCAAGAAGTACTTGTTTATTCTTTGATCTTGCGTGCCAGAAATTTGCTATGAGATTGAACTGAAGAGTTTGATCCTGGCTCAGATTGAACGCTGGCGGCATGCTTTACACATGCAAGTCGAACGGTAACAGGGAGCTTGCTCCGCTGACGAGTGGCGAACGGGTGAGTAATGCGTCGGAACGTGCCGAGTAGTGGGGGATAACTATCCGAAAGGATAGCTAATACCGCATACGCTTCGAGAAGGAAAGCAGGGGATCGCAAGACCTTGCGCTATTCGAGCGGCCGACGTCTGATTAGCTAGTTGGTGAGGTAAAGGCTCACCAAGGCATCGATCAGTAGCGGGTCTGAGAGGATGATCCGCCACACTGGGACTGAGACACGGCCCAGACTCCTACGGGAGGCAGCAGTGGGGAATTTTGGACAATGGGCGCAAGCCTGATCCAGCCATGCCGCGTGTCTGAAGAAGGCCTTCGGGTTGTAAAGGACTTTTGTCAGGGAGGAAATCCCTAGCGCTAATATCGCTGGGGGATGACAGTACCTGAAGAATAAGCACCGGCTAACTACGTGCCAGCAGCCGCGGTAATACGTAGGGTGCAAGCGTTAATCGGAATTACTGGGCGTAAAGCGTGCGCAGGCGGTTGTGTAAGTCTGATGTGAAAGCCCCGGGCTTAACCTGGGAACTGCATTGGAGACTGCACAGCTAGAGTGCGTCAGAGGGGGGTAGAATTCCGCGTGTAGCAGTGAAATGCGTAGAGATGCGGAGGAATACCGATGGCGAAGGCAGCCCCCTGGGATGACACTGACGCTCATGCACGAAAGCGTGGGGAGCAAACAGGATTAGATACCCTGGTAGTCCACGCCCTAAACGATGTCAACTAGCTGTTGGGGGTTTGAATCCTTGGTAGCGTAGCTAACGCGAGAAGTTGACCGCCTGGGGAGTACGGCCGCAAGGTTAAAACTCAAAGGAATTGACGGGGACCCGCACAAGCGGTGGATGATGTGGATTAATTCGATGCAACGCGAAAAACCTTACCTGGTCTTGACATGTACAGAACTTTCCAGAGATGGATTGGTGCCCGAAAGGGAGCTGTAACACAGGTGCTGCATGGCTGTCGTCAGCTCGTGTCGTGAGATGTTGGGTTAAGTCCCGCAACGAGCGCAACCCTTGCCATTAGTTGCTACCATTCAGTTGAGCACTCTAATGGGACTGCCGGTGACAAACCGGAGGAAGGTGGGGATGACGTCAAGTCCTCATGGCCCTTATGACCAGGGCTTCACACGTCATACAATGGTCGGTACAGAGGGTAGCCAAGCCGCGAGGTGGAGCCAATCTCATAAAACCGATCGTAGTCCGGATCGCACTCTGCAACTCGAGTGCGTGAAGTCGGAATCGCTAGTAATCGCAGATCAGCATGCTGCGGTGAATACGTTCCCGGGTCTTGTACACACCGCCCGTCACACCATGGGAGTGAGTTTCACCAGAAGTGGGTAGGCTAACCGTAAGGAGGCCGCTTACCACGGTGGGATTCATGACTGGGGTGAAGTCGTAACAAGGTAGCCGTAGGGGAACCTGCGGCTGGATCACCTCCTTTCTAGAGAAGGCGATCGTCAAGTATTCACAGCCTATCGGTTATTCGAGATTTTAAGGGTTTGACTGGGTTTGTAGCTCAGCTGGTTAGAGCACTGTGTTGATAACGCAGGGGTCGAAGGTTCGAGTCCTTCCAGACCCACCAGTTTGGGGGATTAGCTCAGTTGGGAGAGCACCTGCTTTGCAAGCAGGGGGTCGTCGGTTCGATCCCGTCATCCTCCACCACCACCTTACAGTGCAAACAAAAGCGCACACAGCGAGTTTTATTGCTGCGTGGATTTTTGTTTGCGTTGTGTAGACAATGCCCGATCTTTAACAAACTGAAGAAGCCGAATTAATTAGACGGCGAGATGAAACACCTGCAGTTAAGTCTGCAAGTGGGACAAATCGTCATCTTGGGAATTTGATTGTATCTAATGTCATGTCGCCATATCAAAAGGGGCGGTGTGACATGTCGCACAAACACAATCCTGTCGGATTGGTAATCTAGGTTACTGAAATGATAGGGTCAAGCGACTAAGTGCATCTGGTGGATGCCTTGGCGATCACAGGCGATGAAGGACGTGTAAGCCTGCGAAAAGCGCGGGGGAGCTGGCAATAGAGCTTTGATCCCGCGATATCCGAATGGGGAAACCCACCCGCAAGGGTATCCCGTACTGAATACATAGGTACGTGGAAGCGAACCGAGTGAACTGAAACATCTAAGTAACTCGAGGAAAAGAAATCAACCGAGATTCCGTCAGTAGTGGCGAGCGAACGCGGAATAGCCTGTATGTGATAAAGATTGAGATAGTGGAAGGACCTGGAAATGTCCGCCATAGTGGGTGATAGCCCCGTACACGAAATTTCATTCTTGGTACTGAGCATACGAAAAGTAGGGCGGGACACGCGAAATCCTGTCTGAAGATGGGGGGACCATCCTCCAAGGCTAAATACTCGTGATCGACCGATAGTGAACCAGTACCGTGAGGGAAAGGCGAAAAGAACCCCGGGAGGGGAGTGAAATAGAACCTAAAACCGGATGCATACAAACAGTGGGAGCCTCGCAAGGGGTGACTGCGTACCTTTTGTATAATGGGTCAGCGACTTACGTTCAGTAGCAAGCTTAACCGCATAGGGGAGGCGTAGGGAAACCGAGTCCGAATAGGGCGTCTTAGTTGCTGGGCGTAGACCCGAAACCGAGTGATCTATCCATGGCCAGGATGAAGGTGCGGTAACACGCACTGGAGGTCCGAACCCACTAGTGTTGCAAAACTAGGGGATGAGCTGTGGATAGGGGTGAAAGGCTAAACAAACTCGGAGATAGCTGGTTCTCCCCGAAAACTATTTAGGTAGTGCCTCATGTATCACTTCCGGGGGTAAAGCACTGTTATGGCTAGGGGGTCATTGCGATTTACCAAACCATGGCAAACTCTGAATACCGGAAAGTGCGAGCATGGGAGACAGACGGTGGGTGCTAACGTCCATCGTCAAGAGGGAAACAACCCAGACCGCCAGCTAAGGTCCCAAATGATCAGTTAAGTGGTAAACGAAGTGGGAAGGCCCAGACAGCCAGGATGTTGGCTTAGAAGCAGCCATCATTTAAAGAAAGCGTAATAGCTCACTGGTCGAGTCGTCCTGCGCGGAAGATGTAACGGGGCTCAAACTGATAACCGAAGCTGCGGATTTGCACGTAAGTGCAGATGGTAGGGGAGCGTTCTGTAGGTCTGTGAAGGTGTCTCGTAAGGGATGCTGGAGATATCAGAAGTGCGAATGCTGACATGAGTAGCGATAAAGCGGGTGAAAAGCCCGCTCGCCGAAAGCCCAAGGTTTCCTACGCAACGTTCATCGGCGTAGGGTGAGTCGGCCCCTAAGGCGAGGCTGAAAAGCGTAGTCGATGGGAAACGGGTTAAAATTCCCGTACTTTTGTGTAGTGCGATGTGGGGACGGAGAAGGTTAGGTCAGCGGCCTGTTGGAATAGGTCGTTCAAGCCGGTAGGCGTGAAGGGTAGGCAAATCCGCGCTTCTTTAACGCCGAGAAGTGATAACGAGGGTCTACGGACCTGAAGTGACTGATACCACGCTTCCAGGAAAAGCCACTAAGCTTCAGCTACACAAGAACCGTACCGCAAACCGACACAGGTGGGCAGGATGAGAATTCTAAGGCGCTTGAGAGAACTCAGGAGAAGGAACTCGGCAAATTGATACCGTAACTTCGGGAGAAGGTATGCCTGTTGTGGTGAACACCCTGCGGTGGGAGCTACGACAGGTCGCAGAGAATCGGTGGCTGCGACTGTTTATCAAAAACACAGCACTGTGCCAACACGAAAGTGGACGTATACGGTGTGACGCCTGCCCGGTGCTGGAAGGTTAAGTGATGGGGTGCAAGCTCTTGATCGAAGCCCCAGTAAACGGCGGCCGTAACTATAACGGTCCTAAGGTAGCGAAATTCCTTGTCGGGTAAGTTCCGACCCGCACGAATGGCGTAACGATGGCCACACTGTCTCCTCCTGAGACTCAGCGAAGTTGAAGTGTTTGTGAAGATGCAATCTCCCCGCTGCTAGACGGAAAGACCCCGTGAACCTTTACTGTAGCTTTGCATTGGACTTTGAAGTGGTTTGTGTAGGATAGGTGGGAGGCTTTGAAGCAGGGACGCTAGTTCCTGTGGAGCCGACCTTGAAATACCACCCTGACCCCTTTGAGGTTCTAACCTTGGTCCGTTATCCGGATTGGGGACAGTGCATGGTAGGCAGTTTGACTGGGGCGGTCTCCTCCCAAAGTGTAACGGAGGAGTTCGAAGGTTACCTAGGTACGGTCGGAAATCGTGCTGATAGTGCAATGGCAAAAGGTAGCTTAACTGCGAGACCGACAAGTCGAGCAGGTGCGAAAGCAGGACATAGTGATCCGGTGGTTCTGAATGGAAGGGCCATCGCTCAACGGATAAAAGGTACTCCGGGGATAACAGGCTGATACCGCCCAAGAGTTCACATCGACGGCGGTGTTTGGCACCTCGATGTCGGCTCATCACATCCTGGGGCTGTAGCCGGTCCCAAGGGTATGGCTGTTCGCCATTTAAAGTGGTACGTGAGCTGGGTTCAAAACGTCGTGAGACAGTTTGGTCCCTATCTGCAGTGGGCGTTGGAAGTTTGACGGGGGCTGCTCCTAGTACGAGAGGACCGGAGTGGACGAACCTCTGGTGTACCGGTTGTCACGCCAGTGGCATTGCCGGGTAGCTAAGTTCGGAAGAGATAAGCGCTGAAAGCATCTAAGCGCGAAACTCGCCTGAAGATGAGACTTCCCTGAGGGCTTGACCCTCCTGAAGAGTCGTTCGAGACCAGGACGTTGATAGGTCGGGTGTGGAAGCGCTGTGAGGCGTTAAGCTAACCGATACTAATTGCTCGTGAGGCTTGATCCTATCATTTGAGTGGCTTGGGAAACCGAGACCGGATGGATAGTGAATGTGCGACGCGATCAAAGATCCAAGATACTAATTAATACGGGAGTGGAGAGTAGGGAGTGGGGAATGAAATCCTGCCTTACGACACGCACCCGGAACGGAGAGCAGGACAAGAGCGGGCAGAGACAACTCTCTATTCCCCACTCCCTACTCCCCACAAGGCTTCTTCAAGTTTGTTGACAGTTTATGTCTGGTGGCCATAGCGAGGTGGTCCCACGCCTTCCCATCCCGAACAGGACCGTGAAACGCCTTAGCGCCGATGATAGTGTGGCATTCGCCATGTGAAAGTAGGACACTGCCAGACTCCCCCTTCGAAGCCCAGCTCACACGAGCTGGGCTTTGTGCATTTCGGCACCGGGTAACGGCTATGTGTCATGCTAGTGGATTGGTACTGATCATTTGGTACTGATCATGAGGAAAATTGCGGGTAACTTGCGGCCCCGATAGCGTGCAGAGTCAAACAAAAAGCCACCCTGGGGTGGCTTTTTGCATTGGTGCCGGCAATTTTTTGCCTTACAGCATTAGGTTGAGCATGCGGTCGATACGTACCCGACTCAGCCTGGTGAGGATGGTGCGGACCTTGAGCGGGTAGCTGCGCACACTTTCCAGTTGGCGGTAGTGATGGATGCGGGTGGTGTGCTGCAGGATATGTTGCTGCTCTGCATGGCTTTGGGCTTGCAGCTGTTGTTCCGGATCGTGGATCAGCAAGGCGTTTTCCAGATCCAGTCGGAAGGCTCGCGGGTTCATGTTGTTGCCGGTCAGCAGGATGTGCCGTGCATCACACCACATGCCTTTGAGGTGATAGCTGTTGTCACCATCTTTCCACAGGCACAGATTGAGCTTGCCGTTTTCGATCTGGGCCTGACGGCGCTTGGCGAAGCGGCGCAGATTCATTTCGTACAGATAGGGCAGGGCACCGATCAGCTTGAATGGCTCGGACTCGGGAATGAAAAAATCATTCGCGGTCTTGTCGCCCACGATGATGGTGACTTCAACGCCACGCCGTAGTGCACGGTTGATGGCGCGCAGCACGGCCATGGGGAAGTTGAAGTAAGGTGTGCAAATGACCAGGCGGTGCTGGGCATGAGCAATCAGCTGCAGGATGAGCCGGTTCAGCGCATTGCCCTTGCCCAGGCCGACAATCGGTGTGACCCCCATGCCTTGCTGGCTGACCTGTTGTCGCGGCAGGTGGTAGTGGGCCTGTTCCAGACGGCCACGAAAGGCACGGATTTCCTTGCGAATGCTGCGCGTGGCCGGGACCGGTTTGTCGAGCCGGAATACCGCTTCGTCATTGCAGATGTGTTGCAGCATGAAACTGGCCATGCAGTCTGCCAGTGCCATGTTCTGAATCAGGTGGTAACGGTCGAAGCGGTATTTGTCCTGCTTGTGCAGGTAGACATTGTTGAGGCTGGCACCGCTGTAAATCACCAGGTCATCAATGATGAAGCCTTTCAGGTGCAGAACGCCGAACAGTTCCCGCGTTTGGGTCGGGACGCCATAGATCGGTACTTCTACCGCATGCAGGCTGGCCTCTTTCCGATACCAGGCGGCATTGCAGCTGGCATTGCTCTCACCAATGCGGCCACGTTGCGCACGATGCCAGTCCACCAGAATGCGTACATCCAGTGCCGGATTGCGCTGTTTGGCCGCAAAGATGGCGGCCAGTATTTCCTGTCCGGCTTCGTCCTGTTCCAGATAGAGTGCCGCTATATAAATGCGCTGTTGCGCGCAATCCAGTTTGCTCAGCAGCGTCTGGCGGAAGTCGGCGGCAGATGGCAGGGAAGCAAAATCGCTGGCCGTCAGCGCAAAGCGTGGCAGACGCTCCAGGGAAGGACGGGAAAGTAGAAATGCCATGTGAATTACGCGTAAAACAGTTGATCGGGGCATCCTAGCATCGTTTGCCTGTTTTGGGGGATGCAGCTGCCTGAGGTCTGTTGTGGCGCAAGTCCTGGCTGCATGATGTCTAGAAACCTAGCGCATCGCGCAGGCGGTAATACAGGCTGCCCAGCCGGATCAGGCTTTCCTCCATGGAGGCCGGCAGCGGTAGCGGGTGGGCATACAGCTTGTTGAAGATGTCAAAGCGGCCCAGGTCTCCGGCAATGGCTTCGGCAATCATCTGTCCGGCCACACCGGTGAAGGCCAGCCCATGTCCGGCAAAGCCCTGCGCATGGTAGACGCGCTGTCCCTGACGGCCAATCTGGGGCAGACGGGCCGGGCCAATATCCACGTGCCCACTCCAGGCGTAGTCGATCGGGCTGTTGTTGAGGCTGGGGAAAATGCTGACCATGCGGGCCTTCCGATCCGCAATCAGCGCTTGTCGTTGCGCATAGGGCCGGCTGGTGCGCCCGCCAAACAGCAGGCGGTGGTCTGGCGTCAGGCGGAAGTAGTCGAGCAGCTTGTCACTGCTGCAAACTGCTGCGCCTTCGGGTAGCAAGCTGGCGGCGTGTTCGGCTGTAAGCGGGGCGGTGGCGAGGATGTGCGACTCAACCGGCAGGATGCTGCGACGCAGCTGCGGTTGCAGTGCTCCGATATCGACATTGCAGGCCAGTACCATCTTGTCCGCCCGGATCCAGCCGCCGGGTGTGCCGATTTGCAGCCCCAGCCTGTCCTCGTCAATGGACGTGACCGGACTGTGTTCGAACAGCCTGACACCGGCGCGGGATGCCGCTCGTGCCAGCCCTTGTGCATATTTCAGTGGATGCAGGTGGCCGCAACCGCTGTCGTGCAGCGCAGCGGTATAGACGGGTGAGTTGATCTGCTCTGCCAGTTCCTTGCCTTCCAGCCATTGTGCATCGTGGTAGCCACAGCTGTGCAGCGTCGACAGTTGTTTGCGTAACTGCTGATGCTGGTGGCGATTGCTGGCGGTGGTGAGAAAACCCCAGCGCAAATCACAGTCGATGTGGTGCTGGTGAATGCGATTGGCAATCAGCGCCAGTCCGTCCAGCGAGGCTTCCCAGCATTGGCGGGCGGCACGGGTACCCAATTGCTGCTCGAAGGCCCGGAACGGGGCAGCAAAACCATGCAGGATTTGCCCGCCATTGCGTCCGGATGCACCAAAGCCCACCAGAGCACCTTCCAGTACGGCTACCGACAAGCCCTTTTCCACCAGGGTAAGGGCGGCTGACAATCCGGTCAGTCCCGCCCCCACCACGCAAACATCGCAGCGCATCACTTCACCCAGCACCGGGTAGCGTTCGCGCTGGGGAGCACTGGCGGCGTACCAGGAGTTGACGTGATGTCCGTCAAACTGACTGAGATGGGGTGCATGTTCGCGTTTCATCTGGCCTCTTTCACGCCTGACCAAGCAGATGGCGGTATTCCCAGGCTGTTACGGTCTGGTTGAATGCCTGCCATTCGCTCAGCTTGAGCTGACAATAGCTTGCAACAAAGTGCGGTCCCAGTAATTCTGCCAGTGCCTGATTGCCAGCCAGTCGTTCGATGGCTTCCAGCTGCGTGCGGGCAAAGGCATAGGGCCGGCCATAGGCGCTGCAATCGAGTGGGGCGCTTGGTTCCAGTTCCTGTTGCATGCCAAGCAAACCGCAGGCCAGGGTGGTGGCCAGAGCGAGATAGGGGTTGGCATCCACGCCCGGCAGCCGGTTTTCCACCCGGCGTGCCTGCGGGCCGCTATGTGGAACACGTAGCCCGCAGGTGCGATTGTCATGGCCCCATTCCACATTGATGGGCGCTGCGGTGAACGGTGCCAGCCGGCGATAGGAATTCACGTAAGGGGCAAGCAGCAGCAGGGCATCGGGCAGATAGCGCTGCAGGCCGCCGATATAGTGGGCAAAGCGCGCGGCAGGCTGGCCATTGTCCTGCGAGAAGGCATTTCGCTGGCTGTCGGCATGGATCAGGCTCTGATGGATATGCATGGCGCTACCGGCATCGTTGGCCAGCGGCTTGGCCATGAAGCAGGCTTCCAGACCATGGCGTGATGCAGCGTGGCGCACCATGCGCTTGAACAGGAAGGCCTGGTCGGCCAGAGCCAGTGCATCGCCGTGTTGCAGATTGATTTCCAGCTGCCCGCAACCGACTTCCTGCAGCAGGGTGTCGGCGCCGATGCCCAGCAGCTCGCAGCCATGGCGGATGTCTTCCAGCACGGCTTCCAGGTCGTGCAGCCGGTCCAGTGCATAGGGTTGGCGCAGGCTGTCGCTGGCCTTGCCGTAGCAGGCCGGGGCTTGAGGTGCCTCATCCAGCCCCTGGCGCCGTGCGAACAGGTAAAACTCCATCTCCGGTGCAACTACCGGCGTCAGCCCCTGTGCACGGTAGCGCTCGAGTACGCGGCGCAGCACATTGCGCGGTGCAAATTCCACCAGGCTGCCGTCCTCGTGATGGCAGTCGTGAATCAGCATGGCCGTGGGTTCGCGACACCAGGGCAGGCGGCGCAGTGTGCTGTAGTCGGGGTGCAGCACCATGTCCGGGTCCAGTTCGGGAACCAGCTCTTGCAGGCAGTCGCCGGTGATGCTTTGCATCAGGCCTACCTGGGAGAAGCGCAATTCGCTGCCGCTGGCCACGCTGCTGGCGGGGAGAATCTTGCCGCGTGCGCTACCGGTGATGTCGGAAAACAGGCATTCGACATGACGAATGCCGTGCTGATGCAGCCATTCTGCAGAAGTGTGCATGAAGGGGTCCTTGTGCGTTGATTTGTCGAGAGCCGCCCTTTGGGCGGGTAAAACGGCAAGACGCTAGCGGTGACCGACTGCAGTGAATGGCTGGATGAAAAAGCCCAGCGACAGGGCGGTCGGATTGACCCAGGCGCACGGCACCGACACTGCAGCAGGCAGTGCATGGCGCATGGCGATGGGTGAATGGACGGGCATGGTCGCTTGGTTTTCCGTGTGGAGTGAAACAGTTGTTGTGCTGGATTTTTAAACGCCTTTGCCCTGCAGCGTCAATTTATTTCATGCCCGGGTAAAGCCAGTGTGGTGGAATCGCAGCTTGTGCCTCGCGTCAGGCGCATGGCAAGAGCTGTCGAAATGTGCAAAAATTCGGTCAACTAGACGAATTGCAGGTTTTTTTCATGCTGGACCGGGACGGATATCGCCCCAATGTCGGAATCATCCTCATCAACGGAAAAAATGAGGTGTTCTGGGGCAAGCGGGTACGCGAACATTCCTGGCAATTTCCGCAAGGAGGCATCAAGCCGGGCGAAAGTCCGGAAGCGGCAATGTACCGCGAGCTTCTGGAGGAAGTCGGGCTGTTGCCGCAACATGTCAAGATTGTGGGGCGAACCCGCGACTGGCTGCGTTACGAAGTGCCCAGCAACTGGGTGCGCCGCGAATGGCGTGGCAGCTACAAGGGGCAGAAGCAGATCTGGTTCCTGTTGCGGCTGACCGGGCGCGACTGCGACGTCTGCCTGCGTGCCAGCAGCCATCCGGAGTTCGATGGCTGGCGCTGGAATGATTACTGGGCACCGGTGGATGCCGTCATCGAGTTCAAGCGTGATGTGTATATCCGCGCGCTGACCGAGCTGTCCCGTTTCCTCAAGGGAATGGAAAGCTACGACGCCTTCCTGCAGCGCATGCGCCAGCCGGCCAAGGCGGCGCCGCTGGCCGAAGGTCTGCCGGGCCCGCAGCAGGATCACTGAACCGCCTGGCGGTTTGCTTCACCCATCTAGCAAGCGGCGGCCCTGGGCTGCCGTTTGAGCATCATGGCCATCCCTGCGGGGATGGTGACATCACCAGGCAGGCCCTGCGCACAGGGCCGCTACAGGCGACGATATATTTATGACTCAACAGTACGACGAATCTTCGGTACGAGTGCTCAAGGGGCTGGAGCCGGTCAAGGAAAGGCCGGGCATGTACACCCGCACCACCGACCCCACCCATATCTGTCAGGAAGTGATTGATAACGCGGCTGACGAGGCGCTGGGCGGCTATGCCCGCAAGATTGCCGTTACCGTGCATCAGGATGGTTCCTTGTCGGTGGAAGACGATGGCCGCGGTATTCCCGTAGGCCTGCATCCGCAAGAAGGCGTGCCGGTGGTGGAGCTGGTATTCACCCGGCTGCATGCCGGCGGCAAGTTCAACAAGAAGGATGGCGGTGCCTATGCCTTCTCCGGTGGCCTGCATGGCGTAGGTGTGTCGGTGACCAATGCCTTGTCTACCCGGCTGGAAGTCGAGGTCAAGCGCGAGGGTGGCGTGCACCGCCTGGTGTTTTCCGGCGGTGATGTGATCGAACCCCTGGCCCGCGTTGGCGACTGCGGCCCGCGCACCAGCGGCACCCGGGTGCGGGTATGGCCGGATGGCAAGTATTTTGAAAGCCCGCGTTATTCCTTGCCGGAACTGGAGCGCCTGCTGCGCGCCAAGGCGGTGTTGCTGCCCGGCGTGGCGGTATCGCTGACCGTTGAGAAGCCCAGTGGCGACGAGGTCAAGGTATGGCAGTACCCGCAGGGCCTGAAGAGCTATCTGGCCGAGCTGTGCAACGGCGATGAGCCGATTGCGCCGCTGTTTGCCGCCGAGGCCTATATCGGTGACGACCACGAGCAATTTGCCAAGGGCGAAGGCGTGCAGTGGGCGATGGCCTGGTTTGAAGACGGCGCCAGCGGCGAGAGCTATGTCAACCTGATTCCCACCCCGTCCGGCGGCACCCACGAAGCAGGTTTGCGTGCAGGCGTGTTTGATGCGGTGAAGAGCTTCATCGACCACCACAACCTGCTGCCGCGTGGCGTCAAGCTGATGGCGGAAGACGTGTGGAGCCGGGTGCGCTTCGTGTTGTCGGCCCGCGTGCTGGACCCGCAATTCCAGGGCCAGACCAAGGACAAGCTTACCAGCCGTGATGCGCTGAAACTGATTTCCAGCCTGTCGCGCGATCCGGTGGAGCTATGGCTGAACCAGAATGTGGAAGCGGGCAAGAAGATTGCCGAACTGGCCATTCGCCAGGCGCAGTCGCGTCTGAAGTCAGTCAAGAAGGTGGAAAAGAAAAAAGGCTCCGGCGTAGCCGTGTTGCCGGGCAAGCTGACTGATTGCGAAAGCGAAGACATCGAACGCAACGAGCTGTTCCTGGTAGAGGGGGACTCTGCCGGTGGCTCGGCCAAGCTGGCGCGCGACAAGGAATACCAGGCCATCCTGCCTTTGCGCGGCAAGGTGCTCAACAGTTGGGAAACCGACAAGGATCAGCTGTTTTCCAATGCGGAAATCCACGATATTTCCGTTGCCATCGGCGTGGACCCGCACGGGCCGGATGATCACCCGGACCTGTCCAGCCAGCGTTACGGCAAGATTGCCATCCTGTCCGATGCCGACGTGGACGGCTCGCACATCCAGGTGCTGTTGCTTACCTTGTTCTTCCGCCATTTCCCGCGCCTGATCGAAAACGGCAATATCTACATCGCGCAGCCGCCGCTGTTCCGCGTGGATGTGCCGGGTTCGGGCAAGAACCGTCCGCCACGCAAGATTTACGCGCTGGACGAGGGCGAGCTCAATGCCATTCTGGACCGTCTGCGCAGTGAGAATGTGCGCGAAGGCAGCTGGGGCATTTCCCGCTTCAAAGGTCTGGGCGAGATGAACCCGGAACAGCTGAAGGACACCACCATGAATCCGGATACCCGCCGCCTGTCGCGGGTGCAGGTGCGTCCGGGTGAAATGGCGCAAACCCTGTCCACCTTTGTCATGCTGATGGGCAAGGGCGAGGCTTCCAGCCGCCGTAGCTGGATGGAAGCCAAGGGTAACGAGGTGGAAGCCGATATCTGAGCCAGCTGCTGTGTGGCGTTGATGGGCAATGCAAAAGGGGACCTGCGGGTCCCCTTTGTGCTGGATGGCAAACAGGCCTCAGTCGGCCAGCGTCACCACCACCCGCTTGTTGCGCGCGCCCTTGCTTTCAATCTTTTTCACCAGCAGGCGGCCGATTTCTCCGGTGCGGCGCACATGGGTGCCGCCACAGGGTTGCAGGTCGACGCCGTCGATTTCGATCAGGCGGATTTCCGGCAGCTCCAGCGGCGGGGTGACCGACATGGTCTTGATCAGCTCCGGACGGGCTTTCAGGGCTTCGCCGCTGGTCATCTGGATGCTCACGGCCAGGTCCTGTGCCACCAGCGCATTCAGGCCGGCCTCGATCTCGTCCTTGTCCAGCTCCATGCCTTCCGGCAAATCAAAATCCAGTCGACCGCCTTCTGCGGTCAGATTGCCGCCGGTCACCCCGGCCTTGATCACCACCGACAGCAGATGCAGGCCGGTATGCACCCGCATGTGACGATGACGGCGCGCCCAGTCCAGCGTCAGGGTGACGGCGCTGCCTGCGGTCAGCCGCGGGGCATCGGCAGCGGTGATGTGCAGGATCTCGCGCGTTTCGCGGTTGCGGCGGGTATCGCTGATGGCTAGCGTGCTGCCATCGGCCAGGGTCAGCGTGGCGGTGTCACCGGGCTGGCCGCCGCCCAGCGGGTAACACAGGGTGTCTGCCAGTACCAGGCCGGCATCGTCATGACGGATGACCGTGGTTTCCAGGGTGGTTTGGTAAGGGTCGAGGTAAAAACGCTCCGGCATGACAGCTCCTTGCATGGGGAATGATCTGATCATGACAGGGTGATGGCGTTGTGCTGCCATTTCAAGTGGCAATTCCCCGGCAAATGCAGGGTGACAGCTTGTGAAGCTGGGCCGGGGGTAAGATAATCGCCGCTCTTTACTTATTCTGTTCCCCTGTTGCCGCCATGAGCCAAGCCCATAATCTGGAAAACTACACGCCTCCGCCGGATACCGGCCTGTCAGTCATTTACGTGGATGACTGCCTGCTGGTGGTGGACAAGCCCTCCGGCCTGCTGTCGGTGCCTGGCCGTGGCGAGGGCAAGGACGACTGCCTGATCAGCCGGGTGCAAAAAGTGTATCCGGATGCGCTGACCGTACACCGGCTGGACATGGCCACATCAGGCCTGGTGATCTTTGGCCGTGGTGCGGCCATGCAGCGGGCGCTGTCCATCGCCTTCATGGACCGCAAGGTCAAGAAGCGCTATATCGCGGTGGTGGATGGCATCGTCCAAAGCAATAGCGGCACCATCGACCTGCCGCTGATCATCGACTGGCCCAATCGCCCGCGCCAGAAGATCGACCATGTGGAAGGCAAAGAGGCCATCACCCATTACCGCGTGGTGTCGCGTGATACCACACGCCAGACCTCGCGCATGGAGCTGGACCCGCAAACCGGGCGTGCCCACCAGTTGCGCATGCACATGCTGCATCTGGAAAGCGGCCACCCGATTCTGGGTGATGATATCTACGCGCCGCCAGAAGCGCTGGCCAAGGCCGACCGCCTGCTGCTGCATGCATCGCGGCTGGTGTTGCGTCACCCGGTGACGCAGGAAGAAATGGAATTCGACGCCCCGACGCCGTTTTGAGTGTGGTGTGGCAAGCAAACAAGAAAGGATGCCTAGCGGCATCCTTTCTTGTTTGGCGCGGAGAAGTGCTTTATTGCCGTGCCGTCCGGATATTGTCCGCCGGTGCCTGTTCGGCATTGCTGCGCCAGGGGTTGATGTCCAGGCCGCCACGGCGGGTGTAGCGGGCGTATACCGTCAGCTGTTCCGGTGCGCAGGCGCGCAGAATGTCGGTGAAGATGCGCTCCACGCATTGCTCGTGGAATTCGTTGTGCTGACGGAAGCCGATCAGGTAGCGCAGCAGTGCTTCACGGTCCAGCTTGGGGCCGGTGTAGCGGATCTGCACGCTGCCCCAGTCCGGCTGGCCGGTCACCAGGCAGTTGGACTTCAGCAGATTGCTGCACAGGGTTTCGCTCACGATATTGCCGGTATCGGCACGCAGGATGTCCGGGCAGGGCGCGTAGTTGTCCACGGCGATGTCCTGCTCGTCGATGTAGTCGCCGTCCAGCTCGGCAATACGCTCTGCGGCAAAGTCCTGTGGCAGCTGCACGCTGACCGTGACGCTGCCGCCGGCCGCGTTGGACAGGTCCAGCGCCAGTTGGGCCTGCAATTCGGCCAGGCTGGCGATGCGGGTCTGGTTATAGCTGTTCAGGTAGAGCTTGAACGACTTGGATTCGATCAGGTTGGGGCTGTCCGCCGGAATGCGGAAGGTGGCAATGCCCACCTGCGGCTTGCCGCGCGCATTCAGCCAGGACAGTTCGAAACCGGTCCAGATATCCACGCCGGCAAAGGGCAGCGCCTGTTCGTCCACGCCGATTTCATCGCGTTTCATCTTGCGCGGAATGGGAAACAGCAGGCTGGCGTCGTATTGGTCCTGATAGCTGACCGTCTTGCCCAGCGGGGACTGTTCCGGTGACATGGCTTGGGGTTTCATGGCGACTCCTTGCAAAACGGTATCAATGTTCACGGCGCATGAACTGGCGCGGGCGGAAGCCCAGCGCAAACAGCATGGCGAAATAAGTGATGGCGCCAGCCACCACCAGCAGCGTCAGCCAGAGCACCCGTTGCCAGGCGTGACCATCCCAGTGGATGGGCAGCACGGCTTGCAGCAGCAGTAGTACGGCGGCCATGGCCAGGATGGCCAGTGCCATCTTGCCAAGGAAGCTGCTCCAGCCCGTTTGCGGCTGGTAGATCTTGCGCTTGAGTAGTGTGGAGAGCAGCAGACCGGCATTCAGGCAGGAGGCGAGGCCGATCGACAGTGCCAGTCCGGCATGTTTGAGCGGGAAGACAAAGGCCAGATTCATCAGTTGGGTGCAGCACAGGGTAATCAGCGCAATGCGCACCGGCGTCTTGATGTCCTGCCGCGCATAAAAGCCCGGCGCCAGTACCTTGACCAGAATCAGCCCCAGGAGGCCGAAGGAGTAGGCGATCACCGCCTGCTGTGACATCAGCGCGTCGTGGGCGGTAAAACGGCCATACATGAACAGGGTGGACAGCAAGGGGCCGGACAGCAGGCCCAGGCCCACGGTGGCCGGTACTGCCAGCAGCAAGGACAGGCGGATGCCCCAGTCCAGCAACACGCTGAATTCGCTATCGGACTTGCTGGCTGCGTGCTTGGACAGCGAGGGCAGCAGGATGGTCCCCAGTGCCACGCCCAGCACGCCGGAGGGAAATTCCATCAGCCGGTCGGCGTAATACATCCACGACACGCTGCCGGTGGGCAGGAAGGAGGCAAAGGTGGAGTTGATCAACAGCGAGATCTGCGCCACTGATACGCCGAAAATGGCGGGGCCCATCTGGCGGATCACCCGCCATACCGCGGCATCCTTGAAGTCGAAGATGGGCATGGTAAGCATGCCGATCTGCTTGAGAAAGGGCAGTTGCCAAACCAGCTGGATCAGCCCGCCAACAAACACTGCCCAGGCCATGGCCATGATGGGCGGGTGAAAACTGTGGGTGAAAAACAGCGCAAACACGATGAAGCTGAGGTTAAGGAAGGTGGGCGTGAAAGCCGGAATCGAGAACTTGCCCCAGCTATTGAGAATGCTGCCGGTCATCGAGGACAGCGAAATGAAAAAGATATAAGGAAAGGATATGCGCAGGATGTCGGCAAACAGCGCGGCCTTGGCCGGTTCGCGATAAAAGCCGGGGGCGGAAATCCACATGATGGCCGGGGCGGCCAGCATGCCGATGGCGGTGACCAGCAACAGCACCGAACCCAGCACGCCGGTTACCTTGGCCACGAATTCGCGGGTTTCCTCTTCGGTTTTCTGGTTCTTGTATTCGCCCAGAATGGGGACGAAGGCTTGCGAGAATGCGCCCTCGGCAAACAGGCGGCGCAACATGTTGGGAATCTTGAAGGCAGCATTGAAGGCATCTGCCGACATGCCGGCACCAAATACGCGGGCGATAAGCGTGTCGCGCACCAGGCCGAGAATGCGCGACACCATGGTCATGCTGCTGACTGCAGCCAGCGCCTTGAGCAGGTTCATTGATGATGGGTGGGAGGGTTGAGCAAGCCGGCTAGTTTACGCTGGCGGGTTTATTGTTGCAAAACCTGCTGTTAAGGCTTAGAATCGCGGGTTTCAGATTCCGCTCATCAGGAGAAAGATTCATGGCTAACAGCGCACAAGCTCGCAAGCGTGCACGCACAGCCCTTAAGCAGCGCGCGCACAACGCCAGCCTGCGTACTGCGTTCCGTACTGCAGTAAAGAAAGTGCTTAAGGCAATTGAAGGTGGTGACAAGGCTGCGGCCAAGGTTGTGTTCCACGCTTCCACCAAAGTAATCGACCGTATCGCTGACAAGGGCGTGTTCCACAAGAACAAGGCAGCTCGTCACAAGAGCCGTCTGTCCGCTCAGATCAAGGCCATGGCCTGATCCCAGCCCAGCGCTGCAAGAAATACATAAAAGCCCCGCATTGGCGGGGCTTTTTGTTTGTCTGCGTGGCATGCAGTGTTGTGCATTTGCCACGCCATATTGCCTACTGCTTTAGCAGGTCAAATGCCTGTCTGGCCATTTCACCTTCTTCATCGGTATCCAGCACATAAGCATGGTGCTGGCTGTCGGCAGTGGTCAGCTTGCGGGCATGTGCCAGATTGGCTGCATGGTCGATAGCAAAGCCCAGCCAGCCCAGCTGGCCCAGCACCCGGCCACGTACTTCTGCCGAATGTTCGCCAATGCCCGCGGTAAAGATGATGGCATCCAGCCCCTTCATGGCAGCGGCCAGCGAGGCAATTTCCCGCACGATGCGGTAGCAGTACAGCTCTACCGCTTCACGTGCTGCAGGCAGGGGGCTTGCCAGCAGCTCGCGCATGTCGGCCGACAGGCCGCCGGAGACGCCCAGCAGGCCGGAGTTCTTGTACAGCTCGCGCCGTACCTCGCGCACCCCCATGCCTTCATGTTCCATCCAGTACAGCACCACTTCCGGGTCCAGATAGCCGGGGCGTGTGCCCATCATCAGCCCGTCCACCGCAGAAAAGCCCATGCTGGATGCCACGCTTTGCCCATGCTCGATGGCGCAGGCACTGCTGCCACTGCCCAGATGGCACACCACCACCTTGCGTTCGGCCAGCTTCAGCTCCGGCAGGCGACGGCTGATGGAGGCATAGGACAGACCGTGAAAGCCGTAACGCCGCACGCCTTCTTCATGCCAGTGCCGGGCAATGCCAAAGCGGGTGGCGACTTCCGGCTGGCTGGCATGGAAGGCGGTATCAAAGCAGGCCAGTTGCAGCAGCCCGGCATCCACGGTGCGGAAAGCTTCGATCACTTGCAGGCTGACTGGCTGGTGTAGCGGGGCCAGCGGCACATAGTCATCCAGTGCCTGGCAGACAGACTCGTCCAGCCGGGTGATCTGATGGAAGCGACTGCCGCCGTGTACCACGCGGTGCACCACGGCGGTGACGGCAATGCCGTGATCGGCCAGGGTGTTGATCATGGCGGCCACGGCAGCTTCGCGGCTGTCATCACCCAGCTCGCGCTCTTCCAGTTGCTGATGCAGGGTGTCGTGCAGGCTGAGGCTGGTGTGCGGCTGGCCGAAATGGTCGATCAGGCCGCGCATCAGCAGCGCACCGCCTTCCATGGCATAGGCGCGGAACTTGAGCGTGGAGGAGCCGGCATTGACGGCAATCAGGGCCTTGATCACTGGCTGGCTCCGCGGCGGCGGTGCGCCAGGACATTGGCGACGGCGGCGGAGGCCAGGCGGCCAGTGGCGTCTTCGGCGCGGCTGGTCAGCACAATGGGCACGCGTGCACCCATCACGATGCCGGCGGAGGCAGCCGCCGCCAGATAAGTGAGCTGCTTGGCCAGCATGTTGCCGGATTCCAGCTCAGGCACCAGCAGGATGTCCGGGTCGCCTGCCACCGGGGACACAATGCCCTTGGTGTCGGCGGCTTCATGGGAGATGGCATTGTCAAAAGCCAGTGGGCCATCCAGCACGGCACCGGTAATCTGGCCGCGATCCGCCATCTTGCACAGCGCCGCGGCATCCAGCGTGGCGCGCATGGCCGGGTTGATGGTTTCCACTGCCGCCAGAATGGCCACCTTGGGGCGGGCAATGCCCAGCGCGTGGGTGAGGTCGATGGCGTTCTGACAGATGTCGCGCTTGGTCATCAGGTCCGGTTCGATGCTGATGGCAGCGTCGGTGATGAACAGATAACGCGGATAGCTTTCCACTTTCATGATGAACACGTGGCTGATGCGGCGATCAGTGCGGATGCCGGTGTCGCGCGCCAGTACTTCAGTCATGAATTCGTCGGTATGCAGGCTGCCCTTCATCAGGATGTCGGCATAGCCGTCACGCACCAGTTTGACCGCCTGTTCGGCCGATGCATGGCTGTGCGGGGTGTCGATCAGCTCGAAGCGGCTGATGTCCACATCCAGCTCTTCGGCCAGCTTCAGCAGTTTGCTGCGCGGGCCGATCAGGATGGGGGTGGCAATGCCGTGATCGGCAGCCTCTACCGCACCCAGCAGGGCTTCACGGCTGCAGGGATGAGCCACCGCCATGGGAAGCGGGCCTTGTGCGGTGGCCTGTTGCAGGATGTCGTCAAATGCTTTGTCATCGCGGGTCATTCAGGGTCTCCGGAGCGCAGGCAGGAGGAGGCCAGCGGCATCAGGCTGCTGGCCGTGGTGTCATCAGGCCATGATGTGGTGGCCGCCATCGACATAGATGGTCTGGCCGGTCAGGCTGCGGGCGGCGTTGGAAATGAGGAAGGCGCAGGTCATGCCCACGTCTTCGATATCCACCAGCTTGTTCTGCGGTGCACGGGCAATGGCGTCGTCGATCAACTGGTCGAAATGGGCAATGCCGGAGGCAGCACGGGTCTTGAGCGGGCCGGGCGAGACCGCATGCACGCGAATGCCCTTGTGGCCCAGTTCGCTGGCCATGTAGCGCGACACGCTCTCCAGTGCCGCCTTCACCGGGCCCATCATGTTGTAGTTTTCCACCACTTTGTCCGCGCCGTAGTAGCTCATGGTAATCAGCGAGCCACCATCCTTCATCAGCGGTTCGGCATGACGGGCCATTTCCACAAAGGAGTAGCACGATACATGCATGGCTTGCTGGAAGCCCTCACGCGAGCAGTCCACCACGCGGCCGTGCAGGTCTTCCATCGGGCAAAAGGCAATGGAGTGGATGACAAAATCCAGCTTGCCCCACAGTTGTTCGATATTGGCGAACACCTCTTGCATCTGGCCCGGCTGTTCCACGTCCAGCGGCAGTACCAGCGGGGCTTCCAGTTTTTCCGCCAGCGGGCGGACATATTTTTCCGCCTTGGCGTTCAGGTAGGTGACGGCCACTTCGGCACCCAGCTCGCGCAGCACGCTGGCGCAGCCATAGGCGATGCTGTTTTCGTTGGCAATACCGACAATCAGGCCTTTTTTGCCACTGATGATGTTGCGAATGCTGTCCATGGAATCCTCTTGGGTTTAGCGGGTCGATGACGGGTTTGATGCATCCTGGCAGCGCGATATTGCGAGTGCGTGAAAAACAGCATTTTTGTATTGCGGCGTCAGTCGGATATAATCGTCCGTTTGCGGGCTGGCGACTTGCATTTGCCTGTCCTGACCGCATTTTGCATCATAGGTCACATGACCCGCGTTATTGTGCACCGTAGCAAAATCTATGTTGCACCGTAGCAAAAATTCATGTTGCACTGTAGCAAGAATACGCCATTTATGCCATTTAGATAGTGGTTGGAGCAAGGAATATGCCGATCTACGAATACCGCTGCACCGCCTGTGGCGCAGCAAAGGAACATTTGCAGAAGATGAGCGACGATCCGATCGCCCAGTGCCCGGCTTGTGGCAGTGCCGACTATCACAAGCAGCTGTCTGCTGCCGGTTTCCAGCTGAAGGGTTCCGGCTGGTATGAAACCGACTTCAAGAACGGCAGCTCCGGCGGTGGTGGTCACAGCTGTGGCAACGGCTCTTGCGGCGGCGGGTGCGCTTAAACCCCCATGACACACATCAAAATGACCGTACGGGGCTACCTGGTTGCCGGCCTGCTGATCTGGCTGCCGCTGGGTATCACCCTGTGGGTGCTGAGCCTGATCATTGGCTCCCTGGACCAGACGCTGAACCTGCTGCCGCATGAATGGCAGCCCGAACAGCTGTTCGGTTTCAGCATTCCGGGCCTGGGCGTGGTGTTTGCCTTCCTGATGCTGCTGGGCACCGGCATGCTGGCCGCCAACGTGCTGGGGCAAAGGCTGGTGGATTTCTGGCATGGCCTGATGTCGCGCACGCCCTTCGTCAAGTCCATCTACAGCAGCGTCAAGCAGGTGAGCGACACGCTGCTGTCGGATTCCGGCCAGGCCTTCAAAAAGGCCCTGCTGGTGCGCTGGCCACACCAGGACAGCTGGACGGTAGCCTTCCAGACCGGTTCGCCGGCACCGCAGGTGGTGGCGCAAATGGGCGAGGAAGAACACGTCAGTGTGTATGTGCCGACCACACCGAACCCGACTTCCGGCTATTTCATCATGGTGCCCAAGCGCGATACACGCGAATTGGCCATGAGTGTGGATGATGCCCTCAAGTACGTGATTTCCATGGGTGTGGTGGTTCCCGCCCCGGCGCCAGATGCCCAGGGTGGCAACAAGAACCAGCAAGCTTAAGCGTTCTGCCGGCATGCTCCGGCAGACGCTCGTTTCATTCAGAATGACCAATACAGAATTCAATACTAAGGGTTACCCGATGCGTACCGACTACTGCGGACTTATTGACAAGAAATACCTCGGCCAGACCGTCACCGTGAAAGGTTGGGCGCATCGTCGCCGTGACCACGGTGGTGTGATCTTCATCGACCTGCGCGACCGCGAAGGCCTGGTACAGGTGGTGATTGACCCGGATACCCCGGAAGCCTTCAAGCTGGCCGACAGCAGCCGTAACGAGTACGTGCTGGCCATCACCGGCATCGTGCGCGAGCGCCCGGCCGGTACTGCCAACAGCAAGATGATTTCCGGCGAAATCGAAATCCTGGCCAAGGAAATCGAAATCCTCAACAGCGCCGCCACCCCGCCGTTCCAGATCGACGACGAGAACATTTCGGAAAACGTGCGTCTCTTGAACCGCGTGATCGACCTGCGTCGCGCCCCGATGCAAAAGAACCTGCGCCTGCGCTACCGCGTGGCCATGGGCGTGCGTAATCATCTGGACAAGCAGGGCTTCATCGATATCGAAACCCCGATGCTGACCCGCTCCACACCGGAAGGTGCGCGTGACTACCTGGTGCCGTCCCGTGTGCATCCGGGCGAGTTCTTTGCCCTGCCGCAATCGCCGCAGCTGTTCAAGCAGCTGCTGATGGTGGCCGGCTTCGACCGCTACTACCAGATCACCAAGTGTTTCCGCGACGAAGACCTGCGTGCTGACCGTCAGCCCGAATTCACCCAGATCGATATCGAAACCTCGTTCCTGAACGAGGACGAGATCATGGACATCACCGAAAACATGGCGCAGGAAATCTTCCGCGACGTGATGAATGTCGAGCTGGGCAAGTTCCCGCGCATGACTTACAACGACGCCATGTTCTACTACGGCTCGGACAAGCCGGACCTGCGCGTGTCGCTCAAATTCACCGAGCTGACCGACCTGATGAAGACCGAGGAATTCAAGGTATTCCGCGGTGCCGCTGATCTGCCGAACGGCCGCGTGGTGGCCCTGCGTGTACCGGGTGGTGCTGCCCTGTCGCGCAAGGAAATCGACGAATACACCCAGTTTGTCGGCATCTATGGTGCCAAGGGTCTGGCTTACATCAAGGTCAACGACAAGAGCAAGATCACCAACGACGAAACCAGCGGCCTGCAATCCCCGATCGTCAAGTTCCTGTCGGTGGCTGCGCTGGAAGAAATCATCGCCCGTACCGGTGCTGACAACGGCGACATCATCTTCTTTGGTGCCGACAAGGCCAAGGTGGTGAACGAAGCCATTGGCGCGCTGCGTATCAAGATTGGCCACGAGCATGGCGAGAAGGGTGCTTACTTCGTACGCGAATGGCGTCCGCTGTGGGTGGTGGACTTCCCGATGTTCGAACACGACGAAGAAGCCGACCGCTGGACTGCCTGCCACCATCCGTTCACCAGCCCGAAACCGGGTCACGAAGACCTGATGGACACCGATCCGGGTGCTTGCCTGGCACGTGCCTACGACATGGTGCTGAACGGTTGGGAAATCGGTGGTGGTTCGGTGCGTATCCACCGTGCCGACGTGCAGGAAAAAGTATTCGCTGCGCTGAAGATCACCCCGGAAGAGCAGCAGAACAAGTTCGGCTTCCTGCTGGACAACCTGAAGTTCGGTGCACCGCCGCATGGTGGCCTGGCCTTTGGTCTGGACCGTCTGGTGACCCTGATGGCCGGTGCCGAGTCCATCCGCGACGTGATTGCCTTCCCCAAGACCCAGCGCGCCCAGTGCCTGCTGACCAACGCACCGAATGCGGTGGACGACAAGCAGCTGCGCGAACTGAACCTGCGTCTGCGTCAGAAAGCCGAACCGGCAGCCTGAGCCTGATGGCAATGGCAGCACACAAGAACGGACACCCAGGTGTCCGTTTTTTTTCATGCTGCAAGCAGTCAGGCAGAAGCTGTCCGGAAAGCGAGGCTTGAAACCGGTAATGGCTGACCTCATCTGTCATGGGTAGTCATTTTCGGCGGCATTCATTGTGAAACTTTATCGACACGATATGGATTTACAATTTGCCCGTCCTCTGCCGCCTGATTTATAAAGCCCCCGCATTCCGCAGCGTTTGCGTATTGCCCGATACCGCAGACGCTGTCATATCAACAACGCAAGGAGATCCGCATGGCCGTACTCGTTGGTAAGCAAGCACCGTTCTTCGCTGGTGAAAAAACCTTCTCCGCCGTTCTGGGCGATGGTCAGATCGTTGACAACTACTCCTTCCAGGAAGCCACTGCCGGCAAATACGCCGTGGTGTTTTTCTACCCGCTGGACTTCACCTTCGTCTGCCCGTCCGAGCTGATCGCTTTCGATCACCGTCTGGCTGAATTCAAGGCCCGCAATGTGGAAGTGATCGGCGTGTCCATCGACAGCCAGTTCACCCACGCTGCATGGCGCAACACCCCGGTGGAAAAGGGTGGCATCGGCGAAGTTGGCTACACCTTGGTGGCCGACATTCAGCACGACCTGTGCAAGGCCTTTGATGTGGAAGCCGACGGTGGCGTGGCCTTCCGTGGTTCCTTCCTGATCGACAAGGCTGGCGTGGTACAGCATCAGGTTGTCAACAACCTGCCGCTGGGCCGCAATGTGGATGAAATGATCCGCATGGTAGACGCACTGCAATTCACTGAAGAACACGGCGAAGTGTGCCCGGCTGGCTGGAACAAGGGCAAGAAAGGCATGAAGCCGAGCGCCGAAGGCGTTGCTTCCTACCTGGCTGAAAACGCCGCCCAGCTGTAAGCAGCCTTGCTGAACCGGCATGTCCGGTCTGCCCTGTTGTCTGAACCCCGCCATTGCGCGGGGTTTTTCATGTGATCTGCTATATCTTATTAACAGATCGCACAGACAGCGGAGGCCAATTTGAGCACGTCTCCATCCGGAGAGGATGCAGCAGTCCAGTTGCACATCATCAAGCGCTTTCGCGCTGCGCTGCCTTATTCCATGGTGGGCGGAGCTTTGCTGGCACTTGCCCTGTCCTGGCATGCGCCCCTGCGTAATATCCTGCTTTGGTGGGGCGTGCTGATCAGCTGGCAGTGTCTCTATCTCCAATGCATCAAGCATTACTTGAACGCTGCCACTGGCGATGGGCTGACACTTCGTCAGTTTCACGGTTTTGTCCTGATGACCACCCTGGCCGGCATCTGGTGGGGCAGTGCCGTCTGGTGGCTGGTGCCGGATGGGGATCCGCTCTACCTGATCGTGGTCATGCTGTGGCTGGCAGCAGTTGCCGCGTCATATGCCGCTTATCTGACAGGTATCCGTTACCTGCCCTTGCTGGTGCTTGGCCTGATGTTGCTGACCGTGCTTCCGCGCTTGTGGATGGCTGATTCTCCGGTGCTGCACCTGGCTGGTTTGTCCGTGCTGTTGTTTACCGTCGTGCTGATTACCATGACCTGGCCCTTGCATCGTTATTTGCGCGAGAACTATGCGGTACGCGAAGAGAACAACCGTTTGCTGCAAGACATGACGGCCCAGCAGGAAACGCTGGACCAGTACAACCAGCAGCTGGAACAGCGTGGTCGCGAGCTGGATATTGCGCTGGCGCGCGTGGAAACCCTGGTGGCGCATGACCCGCTGACCGGGGTGTTGAGCCGGCGCGCCATCATGATTCAGGCAGAGCACCGCCTGGTGGAGGCGGCAGCGGGCAAAGCCTTCTGTTTGGCCATGCTGGACCTGGATCATTTCAAATCCATCAATGACGGTTACGGGCATCTGGTGGGGGATGAAGTCCTGCGCCAGGTTTGTCGCCTGGTTGGCGCGCAAATGCGCTGCAACGACAGCCTGGGCCGCTATGGCGGCGAGGAATTCATGCTGCTGCTGGAAGGAATGAACCTCGAGGCGGCCATGTTGCGGCTGGAGATCATCCGGGAGGACATCGCCCGGCATGATTGGTCCGGCTTGCTGGGTTCGCGCGGGGTGACGGTGTCGATGGGACTGATGCACTGGCAGCCCGGAATGGATTTGCCACAACTGATCAAGCGGGCGGATGACTTGCTGTATGCCGCCAAGCGGGCCGGGCGTAATCAGGTACTGACCGAGGCACTGGCCCGGCAACTGGTCAGGGGGCTGGCATGAAGCGGTTGGCGTATCTGCAACAGGAAAGCCCGCACTGGCGTGAAGAGGCCGACCTCACCCGTTATTTTGTCGATGCGGCCTACCAGTCCATCGGCCCCGCGGTGTGCAGCACGCCCGTGCTGGCCTGGATTGCCTACGAACACGCCTCACTGTGGCGCATGCTGTGCTGGATGGCGCTGTTCTGGCTGGTGGAATGGCGGCTGATTCTGGTGGTACGCAGCTTCCGCCAGCACGATACCCATCCGCTGGTGGTATATCAGTATTACCCTGCGGTGCGGGATTGCCTGCTGGCCAGCAGCCTGCTTTGGGGTAGCTGTATCTGGTTCATGGCACCCATCCAGCCGGACCGGCCTTATGAAATGCTGCTGCTGCTGTGGGTGTCCGGCATTTTTGCCTTGCTGTGCATCATGATGTCCGCCTGTCGCGATATCCATGTGCTGTTTTTTGCCGCTTTCTGGGCTTTCCCGGTGTTTTCCTTGCTCAATGACGGACAGCGGCTGGAGATGGTCGCCCTGCTGGGGGTGGTGTTGTACCTGTTGTCGCAATGGCGTTTTGTGCGCGGCTTCCGCCAGACCCTGTTCGAGACGGTACAACTCAAACATGCCAATCAAAGCATGATGGAGCAGCTGGTGGAAATGCATGTGCAGGCCAGCATGAAACGCGAAAGCCTGGAGCAGAATCGCCTGGCATTGCAAACCGCACTGGCCGAGGGCGAGCGTTTGCTGGAGTGTGATGCGCTGACCGGCTGTTTCAATCAGCGGGCATTGCGTCGTCAACTGGACCTGTATGCCGCCCAGAGTGCGGAAAACGGACAGGGCTGGTCGTTGTCCATTCTGGACCTGGATCACTTCAAGCAGGTGAATGACACTTTTGGTCATCAGGCTGGCGATGCCGTGCTGGAGCAGCTGGTACACAAGGTGAGCGAATTGCTGCCAGACGGAATGCAGCTGTACCGTTACGGGGGAGAGGAGTTTGTCGTGCTGGCACCGCAGCAGCCGGCGGCGGTGCTGGCCACCGCGCTGGATGCCATTCGCCAGCAACTGTCGACCTCGCGCTGGGAGGCGCTGCCGGCCTCCTGGCAGCAAACCGTTTCAGCCGGCGTGGTGGCCTGTCAGCCCGGCGATCCGGTGAACCACAGCCTGCAACAGGCCGACATGGCGCTCTATGCCGCCAAGCATCGCGGCCGCAATCGCATCTGCATGGCCAGCGAGTTGGCCACCCCTGTGCTGCAGGGGTTCTCCCACTCTTCCTGAAGTTTTATTTCAAGGGCAGCTTGGCCTTGACGGTGCGCATCATGGTAGCTTGTACGCTGGCCACCGGGTGCAGCCCGTCCGGCTGGAACTTGCTGATGTCGGTGGCAAAGCCGGCTACCAGCAGCGGAACGTAGGCCAGCTGATTGCGCTTGGCAACACGGTCGTACACCGCGCGGAACTCTGCGGTGTATTGCGGGCCATAGTTGCTTGGCAAGGCCATGCCCACCAGCACCACCCGGGCCGCCGCCTTGCGCGACAGCTCTACCATCTGCTGCAGGTTGTTTTCCATGCGGTTCAGCGGCAAGCCACGCAGGCCATCGTTGGCACCCAGTTCCAGCACCACGATGTCGGGTTTGTGACGGCGCAAGGCATCAGGCAGCCGCGTAAGGCCCCCGTCGCTGGTTTCGCCCGAGATGCTGGCATTGATAATCCGGTGCTTTGGCTCCAGATCCTGTTGTAACAGGCTGACCCAGCCTTGCCCCGGTGTCAGGCCGTAACCGGCCGACAGGCTGTCGCCCATTACCAGAATGGTGGCGGCGCTGACCGGCAAGGCCAGCAGGCTGATGCACAGCGTGCACCACAGCTTCAATTTTGCAGAAAGCATATGACTCCAATACATGACAAGGCGGTATTGTCGGCGCGGGATCTGGCCAAACAAGTTGTTTTCAACGGCGCGCCGCTGGACATCCTGCACGCGGCCAGCCTGAGCGTACAAGCGGGGGAGAGCGTGGCCATTGTCGGCGCTTCCGGTTCTGGCAAATCCACCTTGCTGTCCTTGCTGGCCGGACTGGACCAGCCCAGTCAGGGCGATGTCTCCCTGTTTGGCCAGTCACTGTCCGGCCTGAGCGAGGATGGCCGCGCTTTGCTGCGCAGGGACAAGGTGGGGTTCGTGTTCCAGAATTTCCAGCTGATGCCGCAACTGACCGCACTGGAAAACGTGATGCTGCCGCTGGAGCTGGCCGGGCACAAGGATGCGCGTGACACCGCCAGCCAGATGCTGGGCCATGTCGGCCTGGCACACCGGCTGCGCCATTACCCCAGGCACCTGTCCGGTGGCGAGCAGCAGCGTGTGGCGCTGGCACGCGCGTTTGCCATCCATCCGGGCATCCTGTTTGCCGACGAACCGACCGGGAATCTGGATGCCGCCACTGGCCGCCAGATCATCGACCTGTTGTTCCAGCTCAATAGCGAACAGCATACCTCGCTGGTGCTGGTGACTCACGACAATGAGCTGGCCAGCCGTTGCGATGCCATCTACCGTCTGGTGGATGGCCGTCTGAATGGAGCGCGTGCATGAGCTGGTGGAGCCGCCTGTTGCTGGCCGCCCGCTTTGTGCGGCGGGAAATCGTCTCTGGCGAGCTGAGCATTCTGGCCCTCGCGCTGTTGGTGGCGGTGACTGCGCTGACCAGTGTCAGCTTCTTTTCCGACCGGGTAGCCCGGGCGCTCACCACCCAGGCCACCCAGCTGCTGGCGGCTGACCTGGTGCTCAGTGGCAATCAGCCGGCACCGGCTGCCATCCGTCAGGAAGCACAACGTCGCGGCCTGCAAGTGGCCGATAACATCAGCTTTCCCTCCATGGTGTTTGCCCAGGGCCAGGCTACGCTGGCCACTTACAAGGCAGTCAGCAACAGCTATCCCTTGCGCGGTGAAGTGACCGTGCGCCGGGTGGACGGCCAGTTGCAGACGGGCAGGCTGCACCCGGCGGCTGGCATGGTATGGGCTGATGCGCGCCTGCTGCGCAAGCTGGGGGTGAAGCTGGGTGAGCGCATCAATGTCGGCAATATCGCGCTGCAACTGGATGGTGAAATCCTGCGCGAGCCGGATGGCGCCATGGATTTGTACAATTTTGTACCACGGCTGATGTTCAACAGTGCCGACCTGGCCGCCACCGGGCTGATTCAGGAAGGTAGCCGGGCGCGCTGGCGGCTGATGCTGGCCGGGGATGACCGTCAGATCAGCGACCTGCGGCAATGGCTGGCGGCGCGCTTGCCAGCTGGCAGTCGCCTGGAAAACGTGGAAGAAGCACGCCCGGAAATCCGCACCGCACTGGAGCGGGCCCGACGCTTTCTTGGCCTCACCGCCATGCTGACCGTAGCCCTGTCCGCCGCCGCCGTGGCGCTGGCGGTGCGGCGCTATCTGGCACGGCACTGGCAGCCAGTGGCGGTATTACGCTGCATGGGGTTGACCTCATCCGAGGTGCTGGGCCTGTTTGTCTGCCTGTTCCTGTTACTGGGCCTGCTCAGTGGTGTGCTGGGCACACTGGCCGGTTTTGCCGTGCAGCTGGGCCTGATGCAACTGAGCAGCCGTTTTGTTGGTGAAGTACTGCCCAACCCTGGCTGGCAAAGCTGGTTGCTGGGGCCTGCGGCATCGCTGCTGTTACTGACTGGCCTCGCGCTGCCGCCGCTGCTGGCGATTCGTCAGGTATCGCCGCTGGCGGTGCTGCGTAATGACGTCCCGCTGCTGCGCAGCAGTCTGGTGGCCCCTTTGCTGGCCGTGCTGGTGTTGCTGCTGCTGGCGGCATGGCAGATGGACGATGTGGTACTGGCTGCCTGGCTGCTGGGTGGCATGCTGGCTTTTTTTGCCGGTGTCGGCCTGCTGGCCTGGGGCATGTTGTCCTTGCTGCGACGCCTGCCCGCAGGGCGGCAGGTGGGCTGGCGTTACGGGGTGGCGAACCTGGCGCGCCGTCCCTGGCTGGCCATTGTGCAGATCGTGGCATTGGCGGTGGGCATCATGGCCTTGCTCACCCTTACCGTGGTGCGTGACGACCTGATTGCCGCCTGGCAAAAAAGTGTGCCTGCCGATGCGCCCAACAAGTTTGTCATCAATATCCAGCAAGGCCAGCGTGCCGCCCTGCAACAGCAGTTTGTGACGGCTGGCCTGCCGGCACCTGCCTTGTCGCCGATGATTCGTGGCCGCCTGCTGGCCATCAATGACAAGCCGGTACGGCCTTCGGCACTGCAGGACGAGCAGGCAAGGCGGCTGGCCGAGCGTGAATTCAATCTTTCCTGGCGGGATGAGCTGCCGGAAGGCAACCGCATCCTGTCCGGTCAGTGGTGGCAAGCAAAAGCCAGGCCGCAGTTTTCCGTGGAGCAGGGTCTGGCCAGAACACTGGGCATCAGGCTGGGCGACACGCTGGCATTTGATATCGGCGGCACGACATACCGCGCCAGGGTCACCAGCCTGCGCAGCGTGGCCTGGGACAGTTTCCGGGTGAATTTCTTCGTGCTGGCCCCGCCATCCCTGTTGCAACAGCAGCCAGCCAGCTGGATCAGCAGCTTCCGCCTGGATGCTGCCCAGGAAGACTTTGCCAACCGGCTGGTTGCGGCCTTCCCCAATATCAGCATCATCGATGTCAGCGCTATTCTGGATGAGGTGCGGGCCATGGTGGACAAGCTGACCCGTGCCATCGAAGCCATGTTTGTGCTGGCGCTGGCGGCCGGTGTGCTGGTGTTGTGGGCGGCACTGGCTGCCACCCGTGACGAGCGCCTGTTCGATATTGCCCTGATGCGCGCACTGGGCGCGTCGGACCGTCAGGTCCGTGCGGTGATTCTGGCCGAACTGGCCTGGCTGGGGGCATTCACTGGCCTGCTGGCCGCACTGGGGGCGATGGGTGTGGGTGGAATTGCCGCCAGCAAGTTGTTCAACCTGCCGTGGAGCATCAATGCAGGCTTGCTGCCTTTGGGCATGGGCTGTGGCATGCTGGTGGTCATGCTGGCAGGGTGGCCCCTGGTGGGGCGGGTGACACGTACTTCACCACTGGCGGTATTGCGTTCCGTATGAGCGGCGTCAGGCGACGCCGTGCCATGACAAAGCAGGCAGGAAAGCCTGCAAGGAGTTTGGAGATGGATTCCCAGGTATTGGCTGCCATGGCCAAGTGGCCCAATGTCCCGGCGGTATTCGGCTGGTTGCGGCTGGATGCCCGCGGCCAGTGGTGGATACGGGAGGAAAGGCTGAGCCACGATGGCATGGTGGCTTTTTTTAACCGCAATTACAGCCGTGATGCCCAGGGCCGCTATTACGTGCAGAACGGGCCGCAAAAAGTATTTGTCAGCCTGGATGCCGCACCACTGGTGGCACGTCTGCAGGATGGCCGCTGGCAAACCCTGCCGTGTGACGATGATGTGCAGGCCCGCGAGGCTTTCATGACCGAGGACGGACAGCTGTTCATCGAAATCGCCGGAGAGCTGGCCGTGGTGGATGATCGCGACCTGCCGGACATCGCCGCTGAAGGGCTGGCTGGTTGGGATGGTGACACTACCCGCCTGCCGGCCAGCCTGCAACTGGCGGAACACCCCTTGCCCCTGAGCCGGCACAGTCTGGCTGAGCTGTGGCAGCGTTATGGGGTGGTGGCCCGGCCGCACGCCTGACAGGCAAGCGCTGCGTCCGGATTCAATCCAGACGCCGGGCTTGTGCCTTCACCGTTTTCTTTCTGCCTGCCAGCACGCCGGAACAGAGCGCTGTCACGGCAATGCCGCCAAACAACCAGCCCACCGGTGCCCAGTTGCCTGCCATGTCGTGAATGATGCCGGCGGCCAGCGGGCCGCATGCGGCCACGGTATAGCCCACGCCCTGGGCCATGCCGGACAGATGGGCGGCCACATGCGCATCCGGCGCACGCAATACCAGCAGGCTCAGGGCCATGCTGAAGGCACCGCCCTGACCGATGCCCAGCAATACCGCCCACGCCCAAAGCTGACCAACCGGCGCATACAGCATGCCCAGCAGCCCGGCCAGGGTGAAACTCATCACGCAGGCAATCGGCAGGCGCTGGTCGGCCCCGCGCTGTGCCAGCAAGGGAACGCCCAGCGAGGAAAGTACCTGCGTCATGATGGACAGCGACATCAGCAGTCCGGCTTGCAAGGGCGAGAGGCCCCGTTCGATCAGCATGGACGGCATCCAGCCAAACACGATGTAAGACAGCGAAGACTGCAAGCCCATATAGGCGGTGACTTGCCAGGCCAGTGGATCGCGCCACAAGCCACGGACCTGCCAGTGGCCGGCATGCTGTGCTTGCCGGCCTGACAGCTGTGGCCACCAGGCAATCAAAGCCAGCAAGGCCGGTGTGGCCCAGAACGCCAGTGCCGCTTGCCAGCTGTGGCCAAACAGCTGATCCAGCGGCACGGTGGCACCGGCTGCCAGCGCGGCACCCAGACACAAGGCCATGGTGTACACCCCGGTCATCAGCCCGGCCCGGTCGGCAAAATCCCGTTTGACAATGCCCGGCAGCAGCACACCGCAAATACCGATGGCTGCGCCGGAAAACAAGGCACCCAGTAGCAGGCCGACATAGCCCAGCTGGCTGCGCAGCAGGATGCCGATACTCAGCAGCAACAGCGCGCCGGCAATGCTGCGTTCACTGCCAAAGCGGCGCGCCAGCTGCGGTGCCAGCGGGCCGAACAGGCCCAGACACAGCACGGGCAGGGTGGTGAGCAGGCTGGCCATGGTGGCTGTCAGGCCAAGGTCGTGCTTTACCTGGTCCAGCACCGGAGCCAGGCTGGAAAGTGCGGGGCGCAGATTGATGCCGATCAGCACCATGCCCAGCACCAGCATGGCGCGTGTGCGGGCGGGAGGGGCTTGTTGCTGCACGCCCTCGTCGTCGATTTCGGCATCAATCAGTAGTTCTTCTGCCAACAGCTTGCTGTTGCTGGGTAATGGAGGGGGCATGCTCAATCTCGTGCAGTTATCGGTGGGGTGGGGCTGGCCGGGCTGACGGGCAACAGGCTGTCCAGTATCTGTAGCAGGGGGCGGGTGACTGCGGCGGCAGCTGCGCCGGCGGCCTTGCCATCACCATTGGCAATGGCATCGACAATGGCCTGATGCGAGGCCAGGTCGGGGTCGGGCAGGGCTTCGTCATGCATGGTGCGCAGAATGCTGTCCTGCACCGTCAGGGTGAAATAGCGGTACAGCTCGGCCAGTGCCGCATTGCTACTGGCCTCGGCAATGGCCAGGTGAAAGTCCAGGTCACGGTGGATGAAGTCGGCGGCGTCCGGATACTGCTGTTGCTCGCCGCGTACCGTCAGCAGGTGGGCGATGCGTGCCACATCCTGTGGGCTGGCCCGTTGTGCGGCCAGGCGGGCGGTATGTTCTTCCAGCAGGGCGCGGACTTCCAGCTGCTCGCGCAGGCTGGCCCGGCTGATGGCACGCATGGCCTCGGCCGGGCTGGTGGTGGCCCGGACATAGGTGCCGTCTCCCTGCCGCACCTCCAGCAAGCCGGCATACAGCAATACCCGCACGGCCTCGCGTACCGTGTTGCGGCTGATGCCCAGCAAGGCTGCCAGTTCCGGTTCGGTGGGGATGCGGCTGTCGACCGGCCATTGACCGGCGGCAAGGCGCTGGCCGATATCTTCGACGGCAAGGTCTACCAGCGAGCGTCTGGCTTGGTGCAGTGGCGGCATGGTTTGTCTCTATCCATCCAATCATCCGATGTATTTTGACGTGGGCAGACGGATGAGGCAAGTTTTTAGCTGGAGCTGGAGCTGGAGCTGGAGCTGGAGCTGGAGCTGGAGCTGGAGCTGGAGTGAAGAGTGAAGAGTGAAGAGTGAAGAGTGAAGAGTGGAGAGTGGAGAGTGGAGAGTGGAGAGTGGAGAGTGGGGAGTGGGGAGTGGGGAGTGGGGAGTGGATGGCGGGCCGGTCCGGCCCGCCGGCATGCTTACTTGGCTGCGGAAGCAGCGTCTTTCACGCACTTCTTCACAAAGCTGTTCTTGGCGGCGCCAGCCAGTTTCTTGTCGGCGGCCTTGCCTTCACACATGGCTTGCGGTGCAGCAGCCTTGCTGTCCTTCTCACATTTCTTCAGGAAGCTGGCCTTGGCGGCACCAGCCAGTTTCTTCTCGGCTGCCTTGGCGTCACAGCTGGCATCGGCTGCCAGAGCAACATTGGCGGTGGCCAGGGTCAACAGTGCCATCATCACGAATTTGCGCATTGCAGTTTCCTTTTGGTTGAGTGGGAAGCATCCCGGTTAACAAGCAGAATGTTCTGCTGCTTGTGCAGCGTAACATAAACCGATTTTACTGCCTTATCCATTACGGATTGTTACAACGCTTGTCAGTGGTGGTTCCTGATAAGCTCAATTGGCGGGTGACAGTGCCTGTGCCAGTTGGTGGGCGTTCTTGGCTGTCCAGTTTTTGATCATCTTCTTCAGCAAATCCGCAGTGATCGCTTCATCCTTGGTCTTGCTCCCTGGGTTCTCGATCAGATTGACGCCGCCCGCCAGCAAGGTGTGTTCCTGCGAGTCCTCCAGCTGGCCCATGGTGGACACCTTCAGCAGATAGGGGTCGGTGCCGGTGGCAAAACGTGCCAGGTTGAACGCCGCCTTGATCGGCAGGATGTCGCTGACCGCCAGGCCCGGCTTGTCCTGCTGGAAGCCGGTCACCGCCAGGCGCAGGCGTGCCACACCCGGTCCCGGCTCGGTAACCACCCGGATTTTCTCTTTGCGCAGTGCCGTTTCCATGCTCATGCGGTACAAGCTGTCTATCTTGTTTTTTTCGGCGGAAACCAAGAGTTGCCAATTGCCGTCGTGCTGCCGCTCCAGGAAGGACAGCGGTTCCAGAATGACCGCGTGGTACTGTTTCAGATCGGTGCCGGGTTTGAGATAAATCATCTGGCCGGGCAGTTTCGGGTTGGGCTGAAAGGCTTCCGGCGGCAGATCAAACAGGTGCTGCGGATTTTCCCCGGCCATGGCGTGGTGGCTGAGGCCCAGGGCGATGATGGCGCAGGCAAGGCGGAAAAACGGTTTCATTGCGGGTGTCTCCGGTATGTGGTGTGCAGCATGGGAGAAGGCGGCGGGCCGGGAGTTCCCTCTTATTGGCGGCCAGGCACAGCGCTTACTATAACCGTCATGACAATGTGTTGCTGGCTCGCATGCAAAACCGGCCCATGGCAGGCACACGGCGATCCGTCCCATGTGGCATGCCAGCGACGGCCCTTGCTGGTATCATCACACCCTTGCCCAATCACCTTGTCGTCGATATCTGCCGTGCCTGCCAAACCCAGACGAAAATCCCCCGCCTTGTGGCCTCGCATCCTGTTGCTGGCCGTGCTCACCGCTGTTGCCTGGCTGGGCTGGGTGGTGGTCATTCCGGTCGACCTGCCGCAATCCCCCTACAAGCTGACCATCGGCCCCAATCGCACGCTGGGTCAGGTGGCGCGCAGCCTGGCGGATGAAGGGGTGATCCGCAACCGCAACATCATGATGCTGCTGGGCCGCATGCAGGGCATGGACCGCAAGATCAAGGCCGGTTTGTACCAGTTCAGCGATAGTGCATCGATGTGGGACATCCTGCAGCGCCTGGCCGACGGCCACCCGGATGAGGCCAGCCTGACCTTGATTGAAGGCTGGAATTTCCGCCAGTTCCGTCAGGCGATTGACCGCAATCCGGACATCAAGCACGAAGCGCGCGATTTGACTGATGCCCAGTTGCTGCAACAACTTGGGCTGGACGGCGTGCAGGCCGAGGGCCTGTTTTTCCCCAGCACCTATCTGTTCACCCCCGGCAGCAGTGATCTGGAACTCTATCGCCGCGCCTACAACACCATGCAGCAAAAGCTGGATGCCGCCTGGTCGGCACGCAAGGCCGATCTGCCTTATCACACGCCGTATGAATTGCTGATCATGGCCAGCCTGGTGGAAAAGGAAACCTCGCTGGACGCAGACCGTCCGCTGGTGGCCGCGGTGTTTGTCAATCGCCTGAACAAGGGCATGCGCCTGCAGACCGACCCTTCGGTCATCTACGGCATGGGCAGCGCCTATCATGGCAATATCAGCAAGGCCGACTTGCGCCGCGACACGCCCTACAATACCTATACCCGCAACGGCCTGACGCCCACGCCCATCGCCATGCCCGGCAAGGCCGCGCTGGACGCTGCAGCCAATCCGGCCAACTCCTCGGCCCTTTATTTTGTCGCCAAGGGCGATGGCAGCTCCTATTTCTCGGCTACGCTGGACGAGCATAATCAGGCGGTGCGCAAATACATTCTGAAGAAAGGCTCCAATGACTAGTCGGACTGGCTGCTTCATCACGCTGGAAGGCATAGACGGTGCCGGCAAAAGCACCCATCTGGGCTTTATCCGCGACTGGTTGGGTACACATGGCATTGCGGCCGAATTTACCCGTGAGCCCGGTGGTACACCGCTGGGCGAGCAAATCCGCGCCTTGCTGCTGGCGGTGGATACTGAGGTGTCACTGGATGCCGAAACCCTGCTGATGTTTGCCTCGCGCCAGCAACTGGTGTCCAGTGTGATCCGTCCTGCGCTGCAGGCCGGACGCTGGGTGGTGTCCGACCGCTTTACCGATTCCACCTTTGCCTTTCAGGGTGGCGGACGCGGCGTGCCGACCGAGCGCATTGCCGTGCTGGAAGACTGGGTACAGCAAGGCCTGCAACCTCACCTCACCCTGCTGTTTGATGTACCGCTGGATGTGGCCAGCCAGCGTATGGCCGGCAGCCGTCAGCTGGACCGTTTCGAGCAGGAAAAGGCCGACTTCCACCAGCGCGTGCGTGATGCCTACTTGCAGCGTGCCGCCGCGGATTCCCGCTTTCGCATTCTGGATGCCACCCGCAGCATTGCCCAGTTGCAACAGGACATTGCCGGTCATCTGGCCGCCTTGCTGGAGCAACGCTGATGCTGTTTCCCTGGCAAGAGCAGGACTGGCAACGCCTGAACGCAGAACGGGCCCGCCTGCCCAATGCCTGGCTGTTCATCGGCCCGGCCGGCACCGGCAAGCTGGAGTTCGCCCTGCATCTGGCCCAGTCGCTGCTGTGCGAACAACTGCAAGCCGACCATCAGCCCTGCGGCCAGTGCGAGGCCTGCCGCTGGTTTGCCCACGGCACCCATCCGGACTTCCGTCGCCTGTCCCCGCAAACCGATGACGAAGAAGAGGGCAAGGAAGCCAAACCCGGCCGCAAGCTGCCCTTGATCAAGATTGAAGCGGTGCGTGAAGTCATCGAGTTTGCCCACCTCACTGCCCACCGCGCCGGGCGACGCATCATCGTGGTGGAACCGGCAGAAAACCTGAACCCGGCAGCGGCCAATGCCTTGCTGAAAATCCTGGAAGAGCCGCCGCAGGATGTACTGTTCCTGCTGGTGGCACAGGCTGCCCAGCGTCTGTTGCCTACCATTCGCAGCCGTTGCCGCCAGTTTCCGCTGTCTGCGCCCACGCCAGCCCAGGCGCTGGCCTGGTTGCAGCAACAAGGGGTGGAAAATGCGGCGACCGAACTGGCACATAACGGTGGCGCGCCCTTGTTTGACCACGACCCGGTTCTGGCCAAGCTGCGCAGCCAGTTCATTGACGGGCTGGGGCAACCGACATTCGCCAGCATCCTCAGCCTGGCCGAGCTGGTGGACAAGCAAAAGCTGCCCTTGGCCATTCCGCTGGGCTGGCTGATGAAATGGCTGCATGATCTGGCTGGTTTGAGTCTGGCGGGGATTGTCCGCTATCATCCAGACAAGCAGCAGGTATTGCAGGCACTGGTACAGCGTTGTGACCCGGTGGCCCTGATGCGCTGCCAGGATGCCTTGCAGCAGCTGGCACCGTTTGGTCAGCACACGCTCAATACCCGGCTGCAGCTGGAAGCCTTGCTGATGGATTACCTGAAGATTTTTGCCGGTGGCCGCCAAGGCTGACATGGTCTGCCCCGGAAGTACTTGCCATGCAACAGGCTGCCGAACAACTCGGCGCTTCAATCATCAATAGCGGATATGCGCAATGGACAATACGCCTCGCCCCGATTCCGCACGCCCCGGCGTGCTGTCGCTGCACATCAAGGAGCGCAGTGCCCTGTTTGCGGCCTACATGCCCTTCCTGAAAACCGGGGGGATTTTCATTCCTACCAACAAGGAAATGAAACTGGGTGAAGAAGTCTTCCTGTTGCTGACGCTGATGGATGAGCCGCAGAAAATTGCCGTGCAGGCCAAGGTGGTGTGGATTACCCCGGCCGGGGCCAACAACAGCCGTGTGCAGGGCATTGGTGTGGAGTTTGCCTACGGCGATGCCGGCAACCAGGCCAAGGCCAAGATTGAAACCCTGCTGGGCGGTGTGCTCAATTCCAGCCGCCCCACCCATACCATGTAAACCCTGCCGTCCGGCTAGCGCCGGCGGCACTGCCAGCCAGAACACACACCATGCTTGTCGATTCGCACTGCCATATCAATTTTCCCGATCTCTCCAGCCGTCTGCCCGAGGTGCTGGGCAATATGCAGCACAACGGTGTCGAGCTGGCACTGGTAATCGGTGTGTCGCGGCCCAAATATCCCGAAGTGCTGGCACTGGCGGAAAACCATACCAATCTGTACGCCACCGTCGGCATTCATCCGGATGACCCGGAAGCAGAAGAATTCAGTGAAGAAGAACTGCTGGCCCATGCGGCTCACCCGCGCGTGGTGGGCATTGGCGAAACCGGGCTGGACTACCACTGGTGCAAGGGCGATCTGGAATGGCAGCACCAGCGTTTCCGTACCCACATCCGCGCGGCAAAGCGTGCAGGTTTGCCGCTGATCATCCATACCCGTGAATCCGCCGCCGACACCATCCGCATCCTGCGTGAAGAAGGTGCCGAGCAATGTGGCGGGGTGATGCACTGCTTCACCGAAAACTGGGAAGTGGCGCAGGCTGCGCTGGAGATCGGTTTTTACATTTCCTTCTCCGGCATCGTGACCTTCAAGAACGCTGCACAAATCAAGGAAGTGGCACAGAAAATGCCGCTGGAGCGCATGCTGGTGGAAACCGACTCGCCCTATCTGGCTCCGGTACCTTACCGTGGCAAACTGAACGAGCCGGCTTATGTGCGGCATGTAGCCGAGCATATCGCCGAACTGCGCGGCATCAGTTTCGAAGAAGTTGCCGCCGCCACCAGCGACAACTTCTATCGCCTGTTCAGCAAGATCCAGCGCCCGCAAGCCGGGCAGGCGGCCTGACACGATGACGGCCCCACGTGTTGGCGAAATGGAAATCACCATCCTGGGTTGCGGTTCCAGCTCCGGCACCCCGGCCATTGGCTGCCAGTGTGCCACCTGCAGCTCCACCGACCCGCGTAATCACCGCACACGCTGCTCGGCTTACATCCGTTGCGGCGAGCACGGCCTGCTGATCGACACCGGGCCGGACCTGCGCCAGCAGGCGCTGCGCGAGGGCGTCCGTCAGGTGGATGCCGTGTTGTACACCCATCCGCACGCCGACCATCTCAACGGCATCGACGATCTGCGCGCCTTCTGCTACGTCAAGCAAGGCGCGGTAGTGCTGTACGGCAATGCCTTTACCATGGACAACATCACCAGCCGCTTTGGCTATGCGTTGCAACCACCTTCAAAAGTGTGGGACAAGCCGGTGCTGCTACCGGAAGTGGTGGATGGTCCGTTCGAACATGATGGCCTGTCCATTACCCCCATTCCCTTGCAACACGGCAGCTGGCCCTGCCTGGGCTGGCGCATTGGCAATGCTGCCTGGCTGACCGACCTGTCGCATATCCCGGATGAGAGCCTGGCGCTGCTGCAAGGGCTGGATGTGCTGTTTCTGGATTGCCTGAACATGGACGGCTACCCCTCGCACCTGGGTTTCCATCAGTCGCTGGAGTGGGCAGCGCGTATCGGCGCCCGCCGCACGGTGTTGATCCACATGATTCACCGGCTCGAATACCATGCCTTGTCGGCACTGTGTCCACCGGGGGTGGAAGTCGGCTACGACGGGCTGCGTGTTTGCATACCGTCCACTGGTGCTGTGTGACGGTCTTAACGATTTTTCTCTTGTCTGCGCTTTTCCCTCCTTCCTTGCCTGGGGCCACGATTCCTTCTTCAGCCCCATACCTGTAAGTCACCTGCATCAAGATAGGCTGCACCTGTCAGTGTCTTGTCGATGCGGGATCTCGTTTTCCGGTCGTTGTCTGCCACTGCTGTGGGCTACGTTCTAGCGGCATTCTCAAGATGGTTGGCGAAATCTCCCGAGTTGATGTTGCAATGCGCCATTGGCATGTCAAGGAAAATCTGAATGTAATTTTTAATGCCAATTGACTGGCGTTGGTGTGCTACATCAGGATATCATGATGCATTCTTTGTGCTTGCTAGGTGATTTGGCATCTCATGATTTTGTATGTCAAATGCATTTTATTGTTTTATAGAGTGCCAATTGGCATTCATAATTGAATTTTTCATGAGCATCTCCTTGTGCTTGTAGATTGTGCCTGGCCAGGTTCTCCATCTTGGTTTGTCGCAGATTCGGATGATTTTCATCAAGAAAGGTGCATGAATGGTTTTATTTCGCCTAATTCTTTTTTGCCTGATTGCTGAGTTTGCAGAGTAATACTTTTTTGATTGTTCATTTAAGTAAAGATTGATTGAATGGTTGATATTGTCAGGCGGCGTGTTGATATTGAATTTGATTCTGATAGTGCCTCCGGGTGGTTGCCGGGAGAGCCAATTGTTGAAACTTTCCTGGATACCATATCGTTCTTCTTTCCGGCGGGTGAGAAGTTCTTTATTGATTCCGTGTCGAATTATAAAGGTGCTATCAGAAACGAAGATTTAAAAATTCAGGTGCGAAGTTTTATCTATCAGGAAGCCATGCATACTAGTGTGCATAAACGATGCAATACAGCATTGCTTGCGATATATCCCGACGGGTGGATGGTGGATCGACTTGGGCATGCTGTTTTGAATGGGTTTAGGATGGTTTTCCCTGTTTCATTTCAGTTAGCCATTAGCTGTGCAATTGAGCATTTCACTGCCATCTTGGCTGATAGTTTGTTTCATTATCTTGACTATATCCTTGAGCGGGCTCACCCTGATTTTGCCAAGTTGTGGGCATGGCATGCAGTAGAAGAAACCGAACATAAAGCAGTGTGTTTCGACGTGTATCAAGAACAAATCGGGCGTGGTCCTGTGGCTTATTTGATGCGTATTCTGGCCATGTTACTTGTAACCGTTCTTGGTGTATTGGTTATCACTGCCGGGGTACTACTTGTTCGACGCAACAAGCGTCGCTCACAGCCTATTCAACCTGTCGTGATGGCACCTAATCTCAAGGCTAATACTGCATCGCTGGTTAGTTCCCTTATTCCATGGAGACTATACCTTGATTATTACAAACCATCTTTTCATCCTTGGAATCATGATAATAGTCAGAGCATAGAAGACTGGAAGCAGCGGTTTCCAGGTTTTGGAGTTTCTTCTGATTGCAAATCAGGAAGATAGATTATTTGTTTTTTTGCGAGGAAGTTCTTGATTTTGGTGGTCAATTGATGAATAGAGTATTCGTGGGGGCTTCCGTGCGGTAATGTTGCTTCAATTGATTGCTGGAAATTGTCGGTTGGTTTGATTTTTATTGGTGGTTCGGGTTGGGTGGTTTGGAGTATGTAGTTCTAGGTTTTGCGTAGCATTGGTCTTGACTTAAGTAAGTCATAAAGGGGTTTTTGCGCGCTGCAGTGTAAATATTTGTTAATTTGCGTATGAAAATGTTTGCGTCTTCGAGTAATTGTTTTGGATTCGCTCCTGAGAGTCATGTAGTGGGTTGAGTCCTGCAAATGATCTTGTTGAGTGACTGGTTGATGACTTTTCAGGTTTTTATGGTAGAGATGCGCTTAGATGGATGAAATGATTCAGGACGATAAGTTAAATACAGACGAACGCACCTCCCTGACTAACGCTGTGGATGTCGAATTTTCCACTCGGTCGAACAGCCCGGTAGCCATTGTTGGCTATGCCTTCAGATTTCCGGGAGATCTGGTCGATGATGCACAATTTTGGGAAGCACTCAAACAGAAGCGTGATCTCGTTACTCAAGTGCCGGCTGATCGTTGGGCGGTAAACGAGTTACAACATGACAAACGTTCCGAGCCAGGGCGCAGCATTACATTTGCTGCTGGAGTTTTGTCGCGAATTGATGAGTTTGATGCTGGTTTCTTTGGTATTTCTCCGCGGGAGGCCGCGGTTCTCGATCCTCAGCAGCGGCTCTTGCTGGAGTTGGCCTGGGAGTCGATGGAGCATGCCCAAATTCCTCCGTCTGCACTTGCTGGTTCTGATTGTGCAGTATATGTCGGAATTTCCGGCTTTGATTATGGGATGAGAGGCCTGGATGATCTGGCGGTCATGACCTCTCATTCGATGACCGGCAATACGCTCAGTATTGCGGCTAATCGTATTTCTTATGTATTCGATTTACATGGCCCGTCGCTTGCAGTTGATACTGCTTGCTCTTCGTCGCTGGTGGCATTGCACCAAGCCTGTAACAGCCTGCGTTCGGGAGAAGTGTCTACGGCGCTGGTCGGGGGGGTAAACCTCCTGCTGCACCCACATCCTTTTGTTGGTTTTACCAAAGCGTCCATGCTATCTGCCGATGGCCGTTGCAAAACCTTTGATGATTCGGGTGATGGTTATGTCCGTTCGGAAGGCGGCGCAGTATTAATGTTGAAGCCGCTGGATGAGGCCTTGGCCGATGGCAACGAAATCCATGCGGTGATTCTTGCTAGTGGTGTAAATGCCGATGGCGCACGCAAGACAGGTATAACCATACCGAGCAGCGAGGGGCAGGCTGAGTTGATGCGCGCAGTATTGGCTCGTAGCGGCCTGTGCGCAGATGATGTCGATTTTATCGAGGCGCATGGTACTGGCACTGCCATTGGCGATCCCATCGAAACCGAAGCGATATCCCGCGTTTACGGCCAGGGGCGCACCCGAGCCCTGCCCATTAGCTCAGTCAAGGCCAATCTTGGTCACCTTGAGCCAGCTTCCGGTATGGCTGGCTTGATCAAAACCATCCTGGCACTCAAAAATCGGGCACTGCCAGCTGCGGTGCATCTGGAAAAGCCAAATGCACGCATTGATTTCAAGGCGCTCAACCTGGAGTTGATCACCGAGTATAAATCTCTCTTACCCGAGAGTGACAGACCGCTGGTTGCCGGACTTAATTCGTTCGGCTTTGGCGGAGCCAATGCACATGTCTTGTTGCAAGGTTTTGCCAAGACGCCTGCAAATTCCAGCGAGTATGCAGCCCCGTTTTTGCCGCCGCTTTTTCTTTCTGCTCACTCGGATGCTGCCTTGCAGGCTATGGCGCAGCGCTATGCAGATCTGCTGCAAGATAAAACAGCCAAACAATATTATGACATTGCCCATGCAGCAGCCTTTGGTCGCGAACGCTTGGCAAAGCGTCTAGCCATCCAACCCGAATCAATACATGCGGTAGCAGAACAACTCGGTCAGTACGCGCAAAGCGAAACGGTAAATGGGATTAACCGTGAAGATGCCTTGCCGCAATGCGGCGAGCTTGCTTTTGTTTATTCCGGCAACGGTGCGCAATGGGTGGGAATGGGGCAGACCCTTCTGGAGAATTCGCCGCGGTTTGCTGCAATCATGAGTGATCTGGATGCTGCAATGCGGTCTCAGGCAGGTTTCTCGTTGCTGGAGGAGCTTCGGGCTGTAGCGGATAGCGCAAGGCTGGATGATACAACCGTTGCCCAGCCCTTGCTGTTTGCCATTCAAGTGGCACTCACCATGATGTTGCGTGAGCAGGGTATCAAGCCGTTTGCTGTGGCTGGCCATAGCGTGGGCGAGATTGCCGCTGCGTGGGCTTCGGGTGCCTTTGATCTTACGCAGGCCATTCGTGTCATTTGTGCCAGAAGCCAGGCACAGGGCCTGATGCGAGGGCGAGGGCGCATGGCTGCCCTGGGTATGTCCAGTGAAGCTGCGGATGCCCTTATCCGGCAAACAGGGCGACTGGATGTGGAAATTGCCGGTATCAACAGCCCTGGCAATGTCACTCTATCTGGCAGCCTTGAAAGCTTGCTGTTCTTGCAGCAGGCCGCCGAGACCCAAGGAGTATTCTTCCGTTTGCTGGATCTGGATTATGCCTTCCATAGCAGCCAGATGGACCCGGTAGAGTCCGAGCTTGCAGGGCGCCTCTCTGGTTTGCAAACCAGTACTGCCTGCCAGTCCGTTTTCGTCTCCACGGTGACTGGAGATGTGATGGATGGGAACGGTCTTGATCAGCACTACTGGTGGCGCAATATCCGGGAACCGGTCCGTTTTTCTGCGGCAATTGAGAAGTTGGCTGGGCTGGGCTGCCGTGTTTTTGTCGAAATTGGCCCTCATGCCATTTTGCAGCGTTATATCGGCGAATGTCTGGCTTCCATCGCTATCCAGGGGCGTGTTCTTCCGACGCTGCGGCGTAATGATGATGGTGTAGCCAGATTGCAGGAGGCTGCATTGCGGGTACAACTGCAGCAGACGGCTCCCCAACTGCAAAGCTACTTCCCCGTAGCGGGCGAATATGTCTGCTTGCCAAGCTATCCATGGCAACGTGAACGCCACTGGATGCCCTGGACCAGCGAAGGCTTGCGTTCTATTGCCCGGCGACGTGTACATCCCTTGCTGGGTTGGCGTCTGCAGGATGCTGACCTGGCATGGGAAAATACGCTGGACCCGGTGGTGCTGCCTTGGCTGGCAGACCACAAAGTTGGCGGCGCTATTGTTTATCCAGGATCTGCCTATGCCGAGATGGCTCTGGCGGCTGCCCGCGAGTACTGGGGTGGAGAGCACTTCGTTGTCGAGCAACTCGATATTGTAGCGCCCATGGTTTTTGATGGTGAGCATGCCCGTAGCCTGCGTTTCACCTTGAATCCGCGTGATCATGGTTTTCAGATCAAGAGCCGTCAGCGATTGAGTGACGATGAATGGACAATCCATGCAGCTGGCCGATTGCTTGTCGCTGTCGACAGGCTGCCGTCCGCGGGTATTCACACTCCGGCTGAATCTGCCCTCACTCATGACAGGGAGAGCCACTATCGTCTGGCGTCAGGGCTGGGACTGGATTATGGCCCGGCTTTCCGGGGATTGTTGAGTGTGCGTTTTGGCCAAAACCTGCTGGAAGCACAAGTGGAGTTGCCGCCAGCTTTGTTGCAGGACGAATATCTGCTACACCCTGCCGTGCTTGACCTGTGTTTTCAGTCGTTGGTGAGTTTTATTGGCGATGCTGCCGGTGGCATGCAGGGCGTTGCACTTCTGCCAGTCAAAATGGGCCGTATCGAACGGTATAGGCAAGGCGATGTTGCGTTCTTCCGTGCCAAGTTGTGCAAGCGTGGTACACGTTCGGTCCTGGTGGATTTCGAACTATTCGCCGCCTCTGGTGAGTTGCTTGCCAAAGCTGTCGGCTGTCGTTTTCGTGCCGCCTATCTCAAGCGTAACTCCCTGCAAAAAGTGTCTAACTGGCGCATGCAACCATGGCTGGCGCCTCATGCACAGGATGACAGTTTTTCGCACATGGCCTTGCCCGATGCGGTTTCATCGGCGCGGCGCGTACTCTGCCGCCTGGCTGATGAACGCTTGGTTTGGTTCAAGCAAACCTTGCCTCTCAGTGAGGTGCTTGTTCTTTCCTTTGCTTACGAAGCATTCCGGCAACTGGCACAGCGGCGACCAGACGACTGGTTCCAGGCATTCCGCACACGACTTGCTACACCGCATGCGCGCTGGCTAGCCGACTTGCTCAGTAGTGAAGGCCTGTTGCGTCAGGAAGCAGGGGCGTGGCATATCGAGAGTGCTGCCGATTTGCCACCAGCGCAAGAGCTCTGGCAAACACTACTGCGGGATACTCCTGACTATTTACCGCATCTTGCCCTGTTGGGCCGGGCCGGTCGTGCCTTGCCCGGTTTGCTTGATGGCTCACTGGATGCCGCAAAACTGCAAGAAGAATTACAGCACTCTCCTGTGGCTGAAGTCTTGTATGGCGACGACCCTGCCTATGTGGGCGTTCGGCATGCACTGGAAGGGGTGATGGCCAGTCTGGCCGCCAGCAAGCCGGCATCCCGTCGTTTGCGTGTACTGGAATTGGCTGCAGGATACAGCGATCTGCCCAATGTACTGATCAGCGTATTGGCGGAAGATCAGTTTGAATATGTTCTGGCGCAGCCAGATGACTCCCTGTTTGCCAGACAGCAGGGCGAATATCACGATTGCCACAATGTCACTGTTGCTACATTTGACACCGCAACACTCACTCTTACTGCCAACCAGACCTTGCCTGATCGTTACGACGTGATTGTCCTGCGGCATGTATTGCATAGGGCAAGCGATGCGCGTGCAGCATTGACACAGTTTGATCAGTTGCTTGCCTGCGGTGGCGTATTTGTCCTGGCAGAGCGACATCCGGACTGGTGTGCCAGTTTGCTGGAAGGGTTGAATCCGGCTTGGTGGCACGATTCGCCGGATGAGGGGGACGCACCTCATGCCGCACTGCAGCCTCCGGAAGTTTGGTCACAGGCAATGATCGAGGCTGGCTACGCAGATGTCGAGACCGTCATTGAGCCGGCTGCGGAAGAGCTGGCTGAGGGGGCATATTTACTGCTGGGCCGTCGCAGCGAGGCTAGCCGCTTGCCCTCAATCACCCTGCCTTCAGCCTCTTGGATGTTGCTCTCAGATGCCTCCTCTGCCGAGATGGCTGAGCGACTGTGTCTGGAACTGGAAAGTGCAGGCCAGCAAGTTGTCATTGCCAGCGAAGTAAATGACATGAGTGGCCATGTGCCAGACCATATTGTCCACCTGCTGGCTTGGGATGATGTCGTCGAGCACGCAGCGGCTGCCGTCAGCAAATTGCATGAACTGGTGCGTCTGCTGGAGTCGGTAGGTAGCAGGACTCCACAGCTGAGTCTGGTTTCGTGTGGAGGTGGCTTGCTGGATGGCCTGAGCGATGGCCCACTTCCCAATCCGGTTCAATCGGCACTGTGGGGTTATGCCCGCGTTGTGATGAATGAGTGTCCACATCTGTCTTGCCGAGTCATCGATTTGCACTGTGATCCGGCGGAGCCGTACATGGCACGACGTTTGGCTAACGAATTGCTGTATTCGGAAGGCGTAAATGAGGTGGTGTTGACCTCCGATGCGCGCTACTGCCCGATGCTGACGGAATGCGAGGCAGCATCCAGGGTTTCAGTGGCTCCTGATGCGCGCTACCGGCTGGATTTCCATGTGCCAGGAAAGTTGAGCAATCTGCTTTGGCTGCCGCAAGACGAGCAGGGCTTGCAGGAGCATCAGGTAGAGGTGGAAACCCGCGCAACCGGCTTGAACTTCCGTGATGTCATGTACTTGATGGGGCTGCTTCCCGACGAGGCAGTCGAGAAGGGTTTTGCCGGTGCCAGCCTGGGGCTTGAGTTTTCTGGTGTAGTCACCCGGGTAGGAAGCAAGGTCAGTACATTGTCGCCAGGCGATGCCGTCATGGGCTTTGGTGCTTCCTGCTTTGCCAGCCATGTTGTCACAAGAGCAGATGCGCTGGAGCGTATTCCACAAGGATGGACTTTTGAAGCAGCCGCTACGGTGCCCACGGTATTCCTTACCGTGTATTACGCACTCAAAAAACTGGCAGACCTGCAAGCAGGCGAGCGCGTACTGATTCACGGTGCAGCCGGTGGTGTCGGGATTGCTGCCATCCAGTTGGCACGTCGCCTGGGGGCCGAGGTATTCGCGACTGCCGGCAGCGATGAAAAGCGGGACTTTGTTGCCTTGCTGGGAGCCGATCATGTGTTTGATTCCCGCAGTCTGTCATTTGCCGAGGATGTATTGGCGGCAAGTAGCGGTGAGGGAGTTGATGTTGTACTCAATTCGCTGGCAGGTGAAGCCATGCGGCGCAGTCTTGATGTACTCAAACCATTTGGCCGTTTCCTTGAACTGGGCAAGCGTGACTTCTTTGAAAATACGCCGATTGGTCTGAGGGTTTTCAAGGACAACATCAGTTATTTCGGTATCGATGCTGATCAATTGCTGACCGGGCGCCCTGCTTTCGCAGCACAGGTTTTCCGTGAAGTCATGGCCTTGTTCCACGAGCAGGCACTGACACCATTGCCTTATCGGAGCCTACCGGCCAGCCACATTGTCGATGCTTTCCGCGTGATGCAGCAGGCAAGGCATATCGGCAAAATCGTGGTATCGCAGAACGGCAGCCGGCCTGATATCTCTCTGCCACCTGTGCCGGCTGCCACATTCCGTATTGAGCCGGATGTCAGCTGGCTGGTATCTGGCGGGATCTCTGGTTTTGGCCTGGAGTCGGCCCGCTGGCTGGCAGCGCGTGGGGCCCGAAGCCTGGTCTTGGTTGGCCGCCGTGGTCTGGATACACCTGGTGCCAGCGATGCACTAAGAAGTCTGCAAGCTCTTGGTGTAAAGGTCTCGGTACGTGCCTGCGACTTGACCGACCGGCAGGCCGTTGCCGCCTTGGTGGAGGAGATCCAGTGCACCCTGCCGCCTCTGGCGGGTGTTTTGCATGCGGCGGCCGTCTTTGACGACAAACTCATCGGTAATCTTGATGTGCAGAGTATTCAGTCGGTTTTGAATGCCAAATTGCTGGGTGCATGGCATTTGCATCAGGCAACATTGTCGCTGACTTCACTGAAACATTTTGTACTGTACTCCTCGGTTACCACCGCGATTGGTAATCCGGGGCAAGCCAACTATGTGGCTGCCAACACCGGCCTGGAAGGCTTGGTGGCAATGCGCCGACGCATGGGCTTGCCAGCGATTGCCATTGCGTGGGGGCCGATTGCAGATGCTGGCTACCTGAATCGCCATCAGGCGGTAAAGGACGGACTGGAGCAGCGTCTGGGAAGTGCCGCCCTGACCACAACAACCGCCCTGGCACAGCTGGACCGGGCTCTGGCGGAGAATAATGCGCTCTTTATCCCGGCCAACTTCGATTGGAACGTACTGGCACAGCTGCTGCCAGGCTCTTCCAGCAATCGCTTCAGCATTCTTAACCTTAATAGACAAGACGCCGGCCACGGTGGCGAATCAATCGACATTCGAGCCCTGATCGCTGGCAAGTCACCGGCGGAGGCCGAGGTGGTAATACGCGACCTGGTGGTGCAGGAAGTAGCCAATATCCTGTGCATCGGTGCTGATCGTATCGAGCACAACCGTTCATTACATGACTTGGGCATGGATTCGCTGATGGCCGTGGAATTGGCCATGGGGCTTGAGCAGCGTTTTGGTATTCAGTTGCCGGTGATGATGCTTAACGACTCTCCTACTGCCACCAATGTAACCGCCCGCATCATGGAAAAGCTGCTGGCAGCAGAAGATTCCGGGTCTGAGGATATGGCGGAGGTAGTCGCAGGGCTTGCGCGCCAGCACGGTGAAGGCCTGAGCCAGGACGATATGCAGCAGTTAAATGAAGATGCGCGAAAGTTGGCGCAGTCGGGGGCCAGTCTGATCTTATGAGCAATGAACTCGTTCAAAAAACCAAAGTACAGCTGATCGATCGTATTTTGGGCAAGAAAGCCAGCAGCAGGGGGCCTGGTCTTCCGTTGGAGAGGAAAGCGGGCAGTGTTGTCATCCCGGAAGCTCATACCCGTTTTGATCGCCATCCGGCTTATGAGCAGATGCTGGTACCCAAAGCTGCTGCTGACAAGCTTGGTCTGGACAATCCATTTTTCAAAGTTCACGAAGCTGTCGCTGGTGCGACCACACGAATTGGTGGGGCCGAGTATCTCAACTTCTCCAGCTACAACTATTTGGGACTGGCCGGTCACCCTGAGGTAAACGAGGCTGCCAAACAAGCTATCGATCACTATGGTACTTCTGCGTCAGCCAGCAGGCTGGTTGCCGGGGAAAGACCGATTCAGCGAGAGCTGGAGCAGGAACTGGCCCGGCTCTATGACGTGGAGGACTGCGTTGTATTCGTCAGTGGTCATGCCACCAATGTCAGCACCATCGGCTACCTGTTTGGCCCCAAGGATCTGATCATTCATGACAGCCTGATTCATAACAGCATCTTGCAGGGCATTCAGCTATCTGGTGCTGCCCGACGGTCATTTCCACACAACGATACCGCCGTACTTGAACAGATTCTGCTTGATATTCGACCCCAGTTTGAGCGGGTTCTCATTGTGGTCGAGGGACTGTACAGCATGGATGGCGATTTTCCTGATCTACCCCGGCTGATTGAAATCAAGCGACGTCACAAAGCATTCCTGATGGTGGACGAAGCCCATGCACTGGGTGTGCTAGGCAAAACCGGCAGAGGAATCCATGAGCACTTTGGCGTGGCAGGCAAGGAAGTCGATATCTGGATGGGAACGCTCAGTAAAACCCTGGCCAGCTGCGGCGGCTATATCGCCGGTGAGCGTGCATTGGTCGAGCATCTTAAATATGCGGCACCGGGCTTTGTCTACAGTGTCGGCTTGTCACCGGTACTGGCGGCAGCTTCGCTGGAAGCCTTGCGTGTCATGCAGCGCGAACCCGAGCGTGTCTGTGCATTGAGGGCGCGCGGACAGCAGTTGCTGGGCAATCTGCAACAGCGAGGCATCAACACCGGTTTTGCAGCAGGGTATTCCATTGTGCCCCTCATCATCGGCAGCTCAATCAAGGCGGTTCGCTTGTCAAACCAGCTGTTTAACCAGGGCATCAATGTCCAGCCCATTGTTTATCCGGCTGTGGAGGAAAAAGCAGCACGGTTAAGGTTTTTCCTTTCCGCATTGCATAGCGAGCAGGATATTGAATCAGTTTGTCAGACCATCTCCAAATTGGTGTGACAGTCAGTTATTGGAACAAACAACATCATGCATAGCGTTAATCGACTTATTCGCCGACCTGCCACTTTGCTGAGTGTGGCAATGATCTGTTCATTGAGTGCCTGTGGAACATTTCCCGGCTGGATCTCTGCAAGTGGCCCAAGTCGCGAACAAGTCCAGAGCCCGCGTGATACAAGGCGGATAGAAGGAATCAAGCTGGTCGATGTGGATGATGCCCTGGCAAAGAAACTGGCAAAAGCAAAGCAATTGGGCAGGTTTTCCGACATTTTCCCCAGTCATTCAAGCAATAACTACCTGATCGGACCGGGGGACATCATCGAGGTCTCCATCTGGGAAGCACAGCCACCCATGCTGTTCAGTGGTGTGTCTCTGGATGGCAAAGCCGCATCCTCCTCATCCCCTGCAGTCACACTGCCCGACCAGATGGTTTCACCCGACGGGACGATCAGCATCCCGTTTGCTGGAAAGGTGGCAGTAAAGGGGCGCAATACGGATCAAATCGGAGATGAAATCACCCGTCGTCTGCATGGCAAGGCTAATCGTCCACAGGTACTGGTACGAGTAGCCAAAAACAATACGTCAAATGTCACCGTTGTGGGTGAGGTCAGTACAAGTGCCACTCTGCCCCTTACTCCCAAGGGCGAGCGCCTGATTGACGCTCTGGCACTGGCCGGAGGCGTAAAACAACCTATCAGCCGGATGGCTATCCAGCTATCGCGTGGTGAAACCACCTCGACCATGGCACTGGATTCAATCATTCGTGATCCCAAGCAAAACATCATGCTCAAACCGGGCGATGTCGTGACTGCCCTGTTCCAGCCACTAAGCTTTTCCGTACTGGGTGCGACTGGCAAGAATGATGAAATTCCCTTTGAAGCACAAGGAATATCACTGGCACAGGCACTTGCTCGGTCCGGTGGCCTGAATGATATGCGTGCTGATGCACGGGGTGTATTCATTTTCCGTTTTGAAGATCCTAAGTTATTAGGTCAGGAAACGACACCCAAGACCGTGGTCAATGGCATGGTACCCATTGTGTACCAAGTCGACTTGCGCGATCCGGCCTCCTTCTTCGTGACACAGAATTTCCCGATCCAGAACCACGATATTCTTTATGTCACCAACTCGCCAGTTGCTGAGTTCCAGAAATTCCTCTCACTGATTATTTCAGTCGCAGTGCCTAGCGTAACACTCAACAATGCAGTCAAGTGAGAGTCGTGATGTCAAGTATTGAATATCAAGAAGCAAGAAGTCATGGCTAATCCAAGAAATCCGTTGGCAATTACTCTTGATGTCTGGCGTGCCATTTTCCTGCGCGAGGCACTGGATCGCTTGTTTGACATGCGTGCAGCCTGGTTCTGGCTGCTGATGGAGCCGGTAATGCATATCGGCTTTATCACCGCATTGTTTACCGTAGTGCGTCTGCATCGCATCGCCGGTGCAGATACTACGGTATGGATTATTGTCGGCATGCTGGCATTTTTCCTGTTTCGCCGTACGGGTATTCAGGTGATGTACGCCGTGGATTGTAATAGCCCGATGTTTGCATACCGGCAGGTCCGGCCATTTGATACCGCTATTGTGCGAGGTGGGCTGGAAGGTTTCTTGATGGTGCTGGTATCAGCCATCATTTTGGTGGCTGCATCCTTGCTTGGGCATGATGTCATTCCGGCGGATCTGATTCAGGTCGTGGTGGCACTGTTGGGGTTATGGCTGTTCGGTGTTGGGTATGGGCTGGTTTCATCGGTACTTATGGCACTGGTACCGGAAACCGAACATATCCTCAAGATATTAATGTTGCCGCTCTATCTTATTTCCGGTGTCATCATGCCCATAGGCTCAATCCCGCAGCCCTATCAGGATTGGTTGATGTTCAATCCAATTTCCCATGGTCTCGAATTGGTAAGGCAAGCTTATTCACCGTATTACCATGCAGCGCCTAGTACCAGCATGGCGTATCTATATGGCTGGGCCCTGGTCAGCATATTGCTGGGGTTGATGCTGTACCGGCGATTTGATTTGAAACTGGTAACTCAATGATTATCGTTAACGACGTACACAAACGTTATAAAACTGAGCACGGCATGGGGAAGTGGGTGCTGCAAGGCGTCAATTTCACCATTCCCCGTCATTTGAATGTTGGCCTTATCGGTAAAAATGGCGCAGGGAAATCCACGTTGTTGCGCATGATTGGTGGGGCCGATCATCCAACCAAGGGCAGCATCGAGCGTCGTTGCAAGGTGTCCTGGCCTATGGGGCAGGGCGGGCTGGAGGGCACCCTTAGCGGACGACAAAACGCTAAATTCGTTTGCCGTGTTCATGGGCACCAGGCCGATCTGGCAGACCGGTTGGCATTTATTCAGGACTTTTCCGAATTGGGTGCCGCTTTTGATGAGCCTGTCAGTACCTATTCTTCCGGCATGCGTTCCCGTCTGCAGTTTGGTTTGTCGCTGGCTTTCGACTTTGATGTTTATATCTCAGACGAAGTCACGGCAGCCGGCGATGCCGCATTCAGACAAAAGGCAGCCAATGCTTTCAAGTCCATGACTTCTCAGGCCGGCCTGATCATGGTTGCCCATGATGAAGGTACTCTCCGGGATTTTTGCCAGGCTGGTGTCTGGATTCATGATGGCAAGGCACATTGGTTCGACGATATCGAAGATGCGCTGAAAGCCTATCGGGATACCTTGCCCAAATGATAAATCACCCTAATTCGAGCAATGAAAAGAAACTGACTGGTATGGGAAAGCTATTTAGTCGTATTCACAGTGATTTGTTTTCGATCAGGATATTCAGCCGCCTGATTCAGCTGGTATTCATTCTGGCCGTATTGATCTGTGGCTATTGGTTAGTTATTGCCTCTGATCGCTACGAATCGAGTGCCAGCATGATCATTCGCAAAACGGATTCGCTTAGCCAGCAAAGTGTAGACCTTCCCTTGCTGATTTCGGGGGTATCTTCTGCCAGTCGGCCAGACCAGCTATTGCTGCGGGAATATCTCTTGTCTGTGGATATGCTGAAAAAGCTGGATAGCAAACTGAAGCTGCGTCGCCATTATAGTGATAGTCGTTACGATATATTTTCCCGGCTGTGGCAAGAAGACACGCCGATGGAGCTGTTCCAGCGCTATTTCGAAAAGCGGGTGAGTGTTGATTATGACGAGTTTGCCGGTGTGCTGCGCGTCAAGGTGCAAGCCTACGATGCAAAAACTGCACAGGCTATTGCTGCTGCAATGGTTGCTGAGGGCGAACGGTATATGAACCAGCTAGGCCATGAAATGGCCGAGACGCAGGTTAATTATCTGGTCAATCAGGTACAAATTTCACAGCAACGCTCACAGCAGGCTAATCAGCTACTGGTGGAATACCAGAACAAAAAGGGTTTGCTCTCGCCACAGGCTACGGCGGAAAGCATTAACAGCATTATTTCCGGACTGGAAAGCCAGCGAGCCCAACTGCAAACCCAATTGGCCACCTTGCCCAAGTCACTGGATGCGGACCACCCCAATCTGGTAATGCTCCGCCAGGCTATCAGCTCTGTGAATAGCCAGATTGCCCAGGAGAAGGCACGTTTGGCAAACCCTTCTGGCAAGACGCTGAACGTATCCATGGAAGAGTTCCAGCGCCTGCAGATGGACGCAGCCTTCAAGCAGGATGTGTACAAGTCGTCGCTGGCAGCCCTGGAAAAGGGGCGTTTCGATGCAGCACGCATGCTGGACAAGGTTTCTGTATTGCAATCCCCCAGCCTGCCGGAGTTTCCGCTTGAACCACGCCGCCTTTACAACATTCTGGCTACCTTGATCATCGCCGCCATGCTGGCAGGCACGCTCAAGTTGTTGGAAGGCATTGTGCTGGACCACCTAGATTGATGACTCCCTGAGAATTTCCATGCAAAAAATTCAGAATCTGAACAAGTCTGGGCCAGCTGCCGTCGAGAGCCAGTCGCAAGCCTTGGCTGATGAAAACAAAATGCTTATCGAACAGTTGCACCTGGTACAGGAAGAACTGGAACGGTTGCATCAGGCTAATGATGCAACCGTGGGAGTCTTGCCATCTGGCCAGAAATTGCTTTGGGTCGATGAGGAAATGCCAGATGTCCTGGCAGAAAACACTCGTTTGCAAACCAAGCTGGAAGTGCAGGCACAGCTGTATCAGTGCGAAAGCGCAGGAAGCCTTCACAACAAGCTGGGAACATTGTTGATCCACAGTGTAGATCGCCCTGCCAGCCTGTGGTCCTTGCCCGGCAAGCTGTGGGGAGTATGGCGCTCATATCATAAGCCACCCCCGGCAGCATTGGGGGGCAAGAGTTTTGGCAAGGTGGTGGAGGCTTGGGAGTCTGGAGGCCTGCCTGCGGTGGAGGCTTTGCTAGAAAAGTCGGCATGCTCACCACTAATCCAGGCCAATGCTTACACTGCCCTGGCACGCAGCTTGGTAAACAAGGACAGCCACCATGCTGCCGAGGTTTCGCGGCGTGCTTATGCACTGGATCCCAAACCCTATCGTTTGAAATGGTTGGCCTTTCGGCTGCATGAAGCGGGTGAACTGGCAGAAGCTGAGGCAATGCTGGAAGCATTGCCCACCGATATCCAGATCAGCGAGTCTGAGGCCAAGCAAATCCGCCAGATAAAGCATGAGGCCGAATACTGGCGCAAGTTGCAGGCGAAGCGGCAAACCGGTTATGCCGAAAAGCAGGCCAAAGTAGAGGCAACGATCAGGCAATTGACTGAGCAGTGTGCCGCACAGGGACAACAGCTGGAAGCCAGTCAGCAAGAGATCACACAACTCAAGCAGGATCAGGCCCGGTGGCAACAGGATGCGGACAGTTGGCAGCAGCGATTCCTGCAGCAGCAGGCCGCACTTGCCGATAGCCAAAGTGAATTGGCGGGCATCAGCCAGAGTGTTTTGGCTCTGAAGCAGGAAAACACCCAGCTGCAAGAAGAGCAAAATCTGCTGCTTGCTCAAGTCCATCAACTGCAAGAGGCGGTGGAAAGCCATCATCGACAGTCCGTTGTGCTGGAGCAGGAAAATGCATTGCTTTTGGCCAGATGTGACGAGCACAGCCGTAGTGCAAAAGCGTTGGAGCATGAACGTGAGAGTTTGCTCAAACAACTAGTCACAATAGAACTCAAACAGGCTGAGCAGCTGCAATCAGGTCAGATGGCCTTGGCTGCTTTACAGGCTGAACTGGACACAGTACAAGCCGAGCGTGCTGCCTACGCTTCTGAGCAGGCTTGCACTATCGACGCCCTGCAGCAGGCCAATGCAGCACTGGAGCTGGACAAGAATGCACAGGCTGCACAGCTGGCTGCGCTGCAGACTGAACTGAGTGCAGTACAAGCTGAGCGTCAGGCATTTGCCACCCAGCAACTTGCTGCCATCGAAGCTTTACAGCAGGCCAATGCAGCACTGGAGCTGGACAAGAATGCACAGGCGGCACAGCTGGCCGCGTTGCAGACTGAACTGAGTGCAGTACAAGCTGAGCGTCAGGCATTTGCCACCCAGCAACTTGCTGCCATCGAAGCATTACAGCAGGCCAATGCAGCACTGGAACTGGACAAGAATGCACAGGCCGCACAGCTGGCCGTGCTGCAGACTGAACTGAGTGCAGTACAAACTGAGCGTCAGGCATTTGCCACCCAGCAATTTGATGCCATCGAAGCATTACAGCAGGCCAAGGCCAAGCTGGAAGCCGATATTGCAGGTCTTGCTGCGCGTAGTGACGATCAATCCAAATTACTCAATGAGCGCAACAAGCGCATCAGTGAGCTGGAAGTGCAGATTCAGCAGCGTCAGGAGTCGGAAGCCGAGCTGATCGTTCGCCAGCAACACATGCAGGAAGAGCTGGTCCGTGCAGAGGCGCAGCTTGATCTGATCAAGGTAATGGTCCTGAAGGAGGATGGGCTGTGACCGCGGCGAAAGGCAAGGCGCTGGACAGCACATTGCGTACCGGCTTGGATGAGCAACTGGAAATAGACTCTCCACAAACACTGGTTCCTTTTGACGAACATCTGGTCGAACGTGCCCGCAGTCAATGGCAGTTTGGTGACTGGGAAAGCCTGACATCCATCCTGTTCGACACCATCCAGCACCACCCTGATCGGGCAAAGCTGGCGCTATTTGTGGCAGCCGGACATTTGCAAAGCGGCAATGTGCATGAAGCTCAGCAGTTGCTGCGTTTTGCCACCCGCTGGGGAGCCAGCAAGACCAATCTGGCCCGCATCCTGATTGCCGGGGTACACAACAGTCTGGGACGCGCAGCGGCGCTGACCGGACAAAAGGTGCGCATGCTCAAGCACTTCGAGTCCTCAGTAGGAGTGGGTACTCCGGGGGCGGATATCCGGCTGCTGGCCAAGGCTCGCCAGAACGAGCAATTAGCGCAAATCGATGTCGTAGCCAAGCTTCTTGCCCTGCCGGTATCTGCACCGACAGGTGCAGCACAGATTGCCCGCCAAACCATCAGCAAGACTGAATATTGCATCAGCCTGACTTTCCGCCTGGACAATGCCGGGCTGATGAACATGGGGTTTAACAGCAACAAGCCAGACTGGGTGAACGCCAAACCGGAACTGCTGGAATACAAAACCGAAAACAATGCGCCCATGTATTTGGTCAGCAATGGTAATGGCAATTTTGAAAAGCCTCCGCAGGATCAACAACTCACACTGACGGCAGATACTGCCTATTTGCTCAGCGGGACTATCGCGCAGCAAGGTAATAGCAAGCCAGTGGTTTGGTTGTTTCAATACGCGGGTGGCAAGCGGGAAGATTCCCAATCTGTTCCGGTAACGAACGGACGTTTTCGACTGGCTTTCCGCACACTTCCCCATATGGAAGCCCTCGCAATTGGTATTCGGCTGGCTGGAGAGGGAAGTATTGATCTGAAAAAGACCGTATTTACACTGAAAGAACAGAATAACGAAGAACTGATTGCATTTTTCGAAGAAAAAATAAGCAAACTGGAAAATTCCAGCAGAAACAGTGTCGAAAATTCCATGCGCCAGCTGGAGGCCTGTATCCGGTTACAGCATTATCTGGGCGACGAAACCATTTTGCCTGATATGCATAAATGGCCAATCAGTCCAGACTTCGGCGTCCTGCTGATTAACCTGATCGAACAGAATGTCTATGACGGCATTATCGAGTTCGGCTCCGGTACTTCATCCCTGATCGTGGCCAAAGCACTGGAGCGTGCTGCGCGGCGCCAGAATGGCTCCGCAGTTAGCCTGCTGACTTTTGATCACCTGGATGAATACGCAGGAAAAACCCGCAAACTGATTACCCAGTCCGGCTTGCAGCGCTACGCCAATGTAGTACTTGCCCCCCTTGAAAGCTGGCAAACCAAGGAGGATGAGCCATTTGCATATTATTCCTGTGGTGAAACCATCCGTGCTTACCGGCAGGAAATGGGTGACCAGACGCGTCGGATACTGGTGATCGTTGATGGCCCGCCATCTGCTGTGGGCAAACATGCGCGTTATCCGGCGTTACCTCAGGTTCTCGCTGCCTGTGGTGAAAATGATTGTATCGATTTTCTGATGGATGATTATTTGCGGCAGGAAGAGCAAGAAATTGTCAGACGCTGGATGGCTTTATTGGATGAGAGAAAAATAAAATACCAGCATATCGAATTTAATCATCTAGAGAAAAAAGCCTGCCTGTTACGGTTAAATTTTGAAAATACTGAGAAGTAATATGATTAATAAAAAATTGAAGGTTTTGGCCATATTTGGTACGCGCCCGGAAGCCATCAAAATGGCACCCGTTGTCAAGGCGCTATCGGCAGACCCATTTTTTGAAGCCAAAGTGTGTGTAACAGCGCAGCATCGGGAAATGCTGGACCAGGTACTGGAAATATTCTCCATCCAGCCGGATTTCGATCTGAACCTGATGAAGCCTGGGCAGGACCTGAGCGATATCACCTGCAATGTGCTGCTGGGCATGCGCACCATTTATCAGCAGTGGAAACCAGACATCATTCTGGTACATGGCGACACCACCACTACGCTGGCTGCCAGCCTGTCAGCCTATTACGCCAAAATTCCGGTTGCACATGTGGAAGCAGGTCTGCGTACACATGATAAATATTCCCCTTGGCCGGAAGAAATGAACCGCTGCATCGCCGGTGCAGTAGCCGACATCCATTTTGCACCCACCCAGCAAGCATATGCCAATTTGCTGCGTGAAGGAGTGGACGGCGCCAGCATTCATATTACCGGTAATACGGTCATCGACTCCTTGCTGGAAGTGGCCGAGCGGGTAAAAAGTGATGCACGTGTCAGTGCCGAAATGGCAAGCCGTTTTGATTTTCTGCATTCAGACAAAAGCATCATCCTGGTTACCGGTCATCGTCGGGAGAATTTTGGTTCCGGTTTTGAAAACATCTGTCATGCCCTGCGTGAAATTGCAGGGCGAAGTGATGTGCAAGTGGTTTTTCCGGTACATCTTAATCCAAATGTACAGCAACCCGTGCAGCGTATTTTGTCTGGCGTGCAGCGAGTGCATCTGATTCCACCGCAAGACTATCTTCCCTTTGTTTACCTGATGCAGCGCTGCCAGCTAGTCATTACCGATTCAGGCGGTGTCCAGGAAGAAGCTCCCTCGCTGGGTAAACCGGTCCTGGTGATGCGAGATACTACAGAACGCCCGGAGGCTGTCGAAGCCGGAACGGTTAAATTGGTTGGCACAGACAGTAATACCATCATTCGTGAAACATGCCACCTTTTGGATAATCAGGAAGCCTATCAGCAAATGACGCGCGCCCATAACCCCTATGGGGATGGCCTGGCCGCCATGCGGATAAAGGAAATCCTGAAGTCTTTTGCCGGTGCGGCATAAGAAGGTCGATACACCGCTTTGCCACTCGCTTGACTGCGAACACCTTATTGTCACAGTAAAAATAATTTTTGGATAAATCTCATGTTTAATACCATTTCCATGATCGGTCTGGGCTATATCGGCTTGCCGACGGCCACACTGTTTGCCTCCAGAAAAAAACATGTCATCGGTGTCGATATTAATCAACATGCGGTAGATACCATCAATCAGGGCAAGATTCATATTGTCGAACCAGAGCTCGATATCCTGGTACATGCCGCTGTTGCAGAAGGCTATTTGCGCGCCACTACACAGCCAGAGCCAGCAGATGCCTTTCTGATTGCCGTGCCGACACCCTTTATGGATGAGCACAAGGCAGACCTGCGCTATATCGAAGCAGCTGCGCACGCACTGGCACCAGTTTTGCAGAAGGGTAATCTGGTGATCCTCGAGTCTACCTCGCCGGTAGGAGCGACTGAAAAACTGGCTGCCTGGTTAGCGGCGGCTCGTAGTGACCTTAGCTTCCCGCAGCAAGCCGGGGAGGATGCAGATATCCAGATTGCCTATTGTCCGGAGCGCGTATTACCGGGCCGCGTGGTGCATGAGTTGGTCAGTAACGACCGCGTAATCGGTGGCATGACCAAGGCAGCCTCCACCAAGGCTATCGCCCTGTACCAAACTTTTGTCGAAGGTGCACTGGTAGCCACCAATGCCCGTACTGCAGAAATGTGCAAGCTGACAGAGAACAGCTTCCGTGACGTCAATATCGCCTTTGCCAATGAACTCTCACTGATTTGCGACAAGCTGGATATCAATGTGTGGGAGCTGATTCAGCTGGCCAACCGCCACCCGCGCGTCAATATCCTGCAGCCCGGAGCAGGTGTCGGCGGTCACTGCATTGCTGTCGACCCATGGTTTATCGTAGATACCACGCCAGAACAGGCACGTATTATTCGTACCGCGCGTGAGGTGAATGATGGTAAGCCAGAGTGGGTTATTACAAAAATAAAAAGCGTCATTGGTGATGTACTACGAAATAAACCAGGCATGACAATGGCTGATATCAGCATCGCGTGCCTTGGTCTTGCTTTCAAGCCGGATATCGATGATTTGCGCGAAAGTCCAGCCGTAGAAATTGTTAAAAACATAAATAAGCTTGGAGTAAAAACGCTTGTTGTTGAGCCTAATATAAAGAGCCTTCCGGTCGAAGTGCTATCTGGTAAATGTTTACTGGCTGATATGTCGGAAGCAATTAAGGTGGCTGATATTGTTTGTGTCATAGTTAAACATAAAGTCTTCGATGAGCTAAAGATTAAATTAAGTGAGCGTGAAAATGTCATTGATGTTGTTGGTTTGTTGCGGTAACTGCGTACAAAGGTATCCACGTAAATGAGTATTGTTCGTCGCGCATATGATGCATTTTGTAGAGGTGACTATGAAATGGCATTGGATAATTATCAGCAAGCTGGAAATTCTATCGGACATAAATTTTTCTCAGCTAATACTCAACTTTGTCGAAATAGATACTGGGATGTAAATAGTGGTAGGGTGCTTCGTGAGCCGAATCGGAAGTTGTGTGACGAGAGTGGCCAATTATTTTCGGACTCGCTAGTTGTTGCACTTGTTGCCGATGAGTTTACTAGCAATAGTTTTTCAAATGTATTTCAAGCACTATACGTTAATCCTGATAATTGGCGTGAACTCTTCGATACACATCAACCTGATATCTTTTTTTGTGAGTCAGCCTGGTCAGGGACTGATTCAGAAAAGCGGCCCTGGAAGGGGCAGGTTTATGCAAGTTGCAATTTTAAGCGTGAAAACAGATCAGCACTGTTAGATATAATTTCTTATTGTCGTACGAATGGAATTCCAACTATTTTTTGGAATAAAGAAGATCCTACTCATCATGATGATAAAGTTCATGATTTTGTCAAAACGGCAAAAGAGTTTGATTTTGTATTTACAACCGCGGAGGAATGTGAAGAGAGTTATCGAACTGTACATGGTGTGAATAATGTTTGGGCTCTTCCATTTGCAACGAACCCTCTATTATTTAACCCGGTGGAGAATCAGTCGAGATCATCAAGTATTGTATTTGCTGGTAGTTGGTATGGGAATCACCAGCAGCGCTGTATCGATATGGAGTCTATCCTAGATAGCATTATCACAGATGGATTTGATGTTGAAATTTACGACAGATTTTATGGTGGTCAAGATGAATTGCATTGTTGGCCTCAAAAATACCAAAAAATGCTGAAGCCTTCTAAGCCTCATGCTTTGATGCCTGATGTATATAAATCTAGTAAGTTTGGCTTGAATTTTAATACAGTTAAAAATTCTAAAACAATGTTTGCAAGAAGAGTTTTTGAACTGATGTCATCAAATACTCTAGTGGTTTCGAATTTTTCCCAAGGCACTAATAATTTGTTTGGGGACTTAATCGTATATCCAGATGTTGAGCCTGGGCGGCTGCGTAGTCTGTCAGATAGTCAAATTAACAATTTACGGCAGCGTGCACTAGATTTGGTTCTTTCTGAGCATACATATAAAAATCGCTGGAATACTATTTTAAATAAAATTGGTTTTTCATGTGTGGAAAGAGAAGTCTCGATCACGGTTGCTGTGAAAGTAAATGATCGTTTAGAAGCAAGAAAGGCTGTTGCATGGTACCAGCTTAATCAGGTTTATTTGCCAGGTAGTCGCTTATTGTTGATTGCTAGCGAAAGTATGAGTTGTATTGCCGTCGCAGAGCTATATCAAGAATTTAACCGTTTTAATATTGCGGTTACATCTTGTAGTCATATCAAACACTATGCTGTATTGGGTCGCTACTTCCCTATTGAAACAAGTCACTTTGTTTCTGTTGTTTCTGGAAAATTCCCTGATTTAATGCGCATACGTTCGGCATTGTTGCATTTGCAATATATGAATCAATTTCCAATATCTTTAACGGATGTGGATGAGATAAGATATAGTATAAAAACAATTGATTCTGAAAGTTTGATAATTGATTCGGCCTCTGAGTTGCCAGTCTGGTTACTCAATGCGCATTTAAATAGGATGGCTTACTTGGTTTAGTTTATGAAAATATCAATCATCGTTGCGTGTTTTAATGCGATTGGTAAAATAAGTCGCTGCTTGGCATCCCTTAAAAAATTGGATTTTGATAGTGAGCAGATTGAAGTCATTTTTGTGGATGACCATTCTCTTGATGGTACTGGAGATCTTCTCGATGAAGTTTGTAAAAATCAAAAAAATTGGAAGGTAGTTCGTTTAGGGAGTAATAGTGGTTCTCCTTCTCGTCCGCGTAATTATGGCATTCAAGCCTCTATAGGGAAGTATATATATTTTCTTGATTGTGATGATGAATTAATTTTTGATAAATTAATCGACTTATTTGATTTTGCAGAAGCTAGGAATGCATGTGTTGTTCGATCACCCATTGTTATCGATGATGGGAAGAGTCGTCGCGTTGTAAATAAAATAAATAACTGGGAAGACTGTACGTCGACTCAGCTGCGTGTGGAAAAAATTATTGCTAACCAAAGTACCACGGTGGATAGTTTCATTCGTGGTGATTTGCTGAGAAATTCGCATATTGAATGGCCTGAACATTTAAAAACTGGGGAAGATACAATATTTCTTTCAAGAGTGCTGGCTGTTGCTAATGTAGTAGAATATTTTGAAAGTCCAGTTTATATATATCACAAGTCATTAGCTATGACTCCTTCAACGACACAGCATTACGATAGGCGATCATTGGAAAATCACCTTGAAGTTTGGGAGTCTGTGCAAAGCATTTTAAAGCCAGTTGGTGTCGATTATATAAATATACGTTTAAAGGTTGGTTTAAGGTTTGCAATTGAATCCCTTATTTTCAAGTGTGGAGATGATGTAGATGAAGTCGTCTTTAATGCGTTAAGTCAATTTGTTAATAAGAACTGGAGTGCTATTTGTAGATTTTCATACTCAAATAGAATTTCAGAAGTTTTGATGGCGGTAAGGGATAATGATTTTTTTGCTTTTGAGCGAGTGATTAGGCCTAGATTGTTAATTGCCGGGCATGATCTAAAGTTCATTACAGACGCCATACCTGAACTTGAAAAGGTGTTTGATATCCGAATTGATGAATGGAAAGGTCATCATTCACATGATGAGGCTGCTAGTCGTGCAAGCCTTGAATGGGCAGAATATATATGGTGCGAGTGGTTGCTAGGCAATGCTGAATGGTATGCAAAAAATAAAAAATCAAATCAACGCCTCGTTGTGAGAATGCATCGAATGGAGCTTGGCCGCACTCATGGTGAAGCTCAGGTTATGAAAAATGTTGACAGATTTATTGTGGTATCAACTTTTTTCTTTGAACGATTGCTCGAGAGATTTAATAATATTAAACGATCTGATGTTCGGCTTGTACATAACTATGTTCGATATGAAAATTATGACCGAAGCTGGTGTGATGATAGATTATTTACAATCGGATTGATTGGAATATTGCCTGCGCGTAAAGGTTTTTTAGAAGCGCTGCATATTTTAAATGAGCTTCATAAGTCGAATTCGCGGTTCGTACTGAAAGTATTTGGAAAACGTCCAGAGGAGTTGAGCTGGGTAGTGCGTGACGAGTCTGAGATGAAGTATTTTACAAAATGTAATGAGTACATTAAAAATAATGGACTTGAAAATGTAGTTCATTTTCTTGGTCATTCTAATATAAAAATTGCGTTGGCATCTGAAAATGTCGGCTTTGTTCTTTCTGTTAGTGACTCTGATTATGGATTTCCCGGCCCTGAAAGTTTTCACTTGGCGATTGCTGATGGATTTGCTAGCGGGTGCGTATCATTAGTTAAGCACTGGCCGGGTGCTGAGTATATTTGGCCATCTGAGTATATATTCAATAATTCAAATGAAATAGTAAGAAAGATAAGTTATTTAAGTAAAAGCAAGGTTGAGTTTTTAAATCATGCAAAAGCTGGTTTTGATTTTGTTGCCTCAAGGTATAATGTTGGTGACTTTGTTAAATCAATAAAAACTATATTTTCTGATCTGGTTTGATTTGTAAGGGCAGGGAAATGGATCGATTGGCCATTAATGAATTTTTTTCTATTTTAGGAAATAGTAATCCTGTTTTTACAACGAAAGACAATGTTAACGAAAAGTGTCAATGTGATTGTCAAAGGTACGGTGAACTATTCTTTAATTCGTTGAAGTTAAGAAAGGAAGCTAGATTTTACACGCTAAATGTTTCTGAATTGTTGAGTGATAGCCATGTTGCGTTGTACTTGGCAGATTATGCTGTAATAGATTTGCGTAAAAGTGATTTCCAACATGGTCGATTGTTGGATGATGTCGGGCGATCATTGATTAATAAGGCGACATCCAATAAATTCTCTTTCAGAGAAATTGATAAGGCCGATCATTGGCAGGGTATTCGTGAAATTTTGGTTAGCACTGATGTTCGTTCTGGAGGGAAAGTAAAGAGCGAATGGTATGATGAGAATTATAAAATTCCCGTTTGGACAAACGGTCTTTGTGAGTTTCACCAAGAGCGTTTGTTTGGTATTTTTGATGTGGATAGAATAGTGGCATTTTGTACTGTAAGATTTTTTGGGGAGGTTGCAAGTTTTAATTTTATCATGGGGCATAAGGAATATTTGGATCGTGGTGTAATGAATTTATTAATTTTCAAGTTAAGGGAGTATCTACGTGAGAGCCGGCCAGATATCTTGTATTTGCATTATATGTGGATGGGGCGTCCTCAGTATGCTAACTATTATTTTTTCAAGAAAAATACAGGATTTAGAGATGCATCATTTTGCATAGCAGATGATGAAAAGGTAGCTCGTATTTTAGAGAGGAAATATTTAGAAATGCTCAGTTTGGAGTCGGTGAAGAGTAATAAAAATACCGAAAAAAAGATAAAGAGCAAACTATTTAAGAGCAAATTTGAAAATAAATTATGTGCAAATATTAGTACTATCCAGCATAATTTCTGCTTTTCCTTCTTGCCGGAATGGTGGCGTGGTATAAGTGATAAGGACTGCGCTTTGGTAGCTGATGTGATAGGCAGGCTTTGTTCAAATAGGTCTGTGGGTAATATTTTCTGTGTGGTTGAGGCGGTTGGTAGTGGTGAGAATGGTAATGTAGTCTTTGCTGCAGTACCGGTAGAAAAATTTAAGAGTAAAATTGCTGATCTCCGTTCAAAGATTTCAGCCTCAACGCAGCGTGGTGATTTGCTGTTTTTAATGATTAATGCTGAACTGAATGTGGAGCATTGGGATGATAAATTCGTTTTGAATTCCTTTAAAGGGACTGATTTTCAGATGCTATCTTTTCAGCCATTTTATGGTGGGGGTGTTTTTGTGCTGGCAAGACTTTGATCTTTCTTTTGTTATATTAATGAATTAATTTTATAAGAGAGCTATCTTGTTTAATATCATCGGTCCTTCTCGTTATGCATTTTTGACTGTGGATGTCGAGGCATTGCCAAAGCGTGCTGCTAGTGATCATCTAAAAAAATTAGTCTGGGGTCAGTTTGATAATGGGTCGGCTGGTGTTCGCGAAATGTGCTCGATCGGTAATGACTATAATGTAAAACATACTTTTTTTGTAGATTTGTGCGGTGCGTATTCATTAAAAGAAGACATGTTGCAGGTAGTGCATTGGTTAGATTCTAATGGACAAGATGTTCAGTTACATGCCCATCCTGAAGTTTTGCCTGATGTCTTTTGGCATCAGCAGGGATTGTCACATCAGCCAGCATTAATGAATGAAAACTTGGATCTTGCTCGTGCTGAGTTTGTTCTGACATACTTTGGTAATTTGATTTCTAACTGTACTGGTAAGAAAATTAATGCTTTTCGAGCTGGTTCATTTCGTTGGAATTCAATTATTCTAGATGCAATGAAAAATGTTGGAATACCACTTTCCTTTAATAATTCAATGCGAGCTTTTCATTCTGGTCAGTGTGTTTATAGTAATCCTCAAGGTGGGCCATTTTTCTGGTCTAACGCTGTTATTGAACTACCACTTACAGAAAAGCTGATCCCGGCTAGAGCTAACCGTAATGAAAGATGGGTTAGTCTTACCTATCCGCCTTCTAATTATTTTCATTACCCGAGTGTTGTGAAGTCATTTTTTTCATCTTCTTTATTTTATCCATCAATTGTCTCAGTATTTCTTTTGCACTCGTGGTCTTTTCTTGAATGGGATGAGGATGGCCATGCCGTATATAGAAGTGATGAAAAAATGAATGGATATGCCCAATTACTTTCCCGAGTTAGTAAAGATTTTGATGTGATTACAACGCAGGAATTTCTCGATCTGTATTCGAGGGGGAAAATTAAGATTATAGAATCAGTGGATACCAATCTTGCGAAATGGAAAAATGACTAATAGATATGCAATGATTACGGTAGATACCGAGGCACTACCAAAGCGTGCGGCAGAGGATCATGTCAATCGCCTGATGTGGGGGCGTCACGCCAACGGCACTGCCGGCATTGGTGAAATGTGTTCTGTTGGCGACGAGTTTGGCATCAAGCAGGTTTTCTTTGTCGATCAGTGCGGGTCTTACGCCTATCTGGATGAAACCCGGGAGGTGGTCCGCTGGCTGGATGCTGCCGGGCAGGATGTGCAGTTGCATACGCATCCGGAGTATCTGCCAGACAGTTTCTGGGCCGAGCATGGCCTGGAAAATCGCCCTTCGTATATGAATCAGTATGCTGATGATGGCCGGGCAGAGTTTGTCATCCGCCACTTTGGTGGTTTGATCGAGCAGGTTACTGGCAAACCTTTGCTGTCGCATCGTGCGGGTTCTTTTCGCTGGAATGCCAGCACTATCCGTGCGCTGAAAGCAGCGGGGATTGCGCTGTCTTTCAATAATTCGATGTGCGCGGTGCATGCCGGGCAGTGTGGATTCAGCCAGCCTACCAATCTGCCATTCAGCTGGTCGAACGGGGTGATTGAAATCCCGATGACCGAGAAGAAAATCCTGCCCAAGGTGGGCAAGCCGGAGTGGTGGGCACGGCTGACCTATCCAGAGTCCAGTTATTTCCGCTTTCGTCCGTGGTGGGGCAAGTTGCTGCTGGATACGCTCAGTGGTAGCCCTGGGTTCGCGGTGTTTCTGCTGCATTCGTGGTCTTTGCTGCATTGGGATGAGCAGGGCCATGCCATGTACAAGGATGATGAGAGACTGGAGGGTTATCGCAAACTACTGGCTCGCCTGAGCAAGGATTACGACGTAATTACCAGTGCGGATTTTCTGGATCTGCATGCTCGTGGTCGTATCAAGCTGTCGCCGTCAGTGGATCTGGCGCTGGCCGAGCTGAATGCTGTCGCCGGGCTGGGGGGCTGATTGTGCTGAGTTGGTTTTTACGCTCATGGATGGGTGAGCCATGGCTGGCATTTAATCGTTGGCTGACCGTACATGTGCTGGACTGGCGATTGCGTTTGCTTGCAAGAAAGCGTCAGACGCACCATGCGACAGGGGCCATGCTTTATGTACCGGCCAGTTCGCTGCCTTACCATATCAGTGGCTATACCACGCGCACTCATGAGGTGATTCTTGCCTTGCGTGCCAGCGGTGCGAACGTCCATGTACTGACCCGGCCCGGCTACCCCTGGGATCGTAACGACCGGCGTTGCGATCCTGCGGCAGAGTCCACGACAAGGGACGATGTGTTCTATCAGCATGTCCGTGCACCCTTGAACAACAGGCCTGTCTTGCAATATGCGCTGCAGGCATCGAAGGTGGTGGCAGATTTTGCGCAGCGCCACGGTGTGGTGGCCATTCATGCAGCATCAAACCATGTCAATGCATTGCCTGCCTTGTTGGCTGCGCGACGCCTGGGTATTCCTTTTCAGTATGAAATGCGTGGTTTGTGGGAGTTAACCCGTATTTCCCGCATTCCAGACTATGAGGGTTCGCAAGGGTATGTGCAGGGTTTGCAGCTGGAGGCGCTGGTGGCACGCCATGCTGATCGCTTGTTCGTGATATCCGAACAGTTGGGGCGCTATGTGCAGGAGCACTGGGGGGTAGACCCAGCGCGTATTGATTTGCTGCCCAATTGTGTTGATCCGCAGCGGTTTGTACCGGCTGATGCCGCGAAGGTTGTGCCGCATACGCTGGCCTATGCTGGCTCACTGCTGGGATATGAGGGGCTGGATACCTTGATTGATGCCGTAGCTCTGGCACGTCAGCAGGGCTGCCCGGTTCGTCTGGAGATTATTGGTGATGGCGAAGTGCGCGCGCAGTTGGAAGAGCAGGTTCAGCGACTTGGCCTTTTTGGAACTGTGAGCTTTCTGGGCAAGCAGACACCAGAGGCAACCCGTACCCATCTGGAGAAATGTGCTGTGGTGTGTATTCCACGCAAGCCTTTCAAGGTGTGCCAGATCGTGACTCCGATCAAGCTGGTGGAAGCACTGGCTACCGGCAAGCCGGTTATTGTGCCGGACTTGCCTGTGTTTCGAGATGAAATGGGTAGTCATCCTGCTGGCTGGTTTTTCCGGGCTGGAGACAGTGCAGACCTGGCACGGGTGATTATTGGCGTCTTTGCCGACCCTGCGGAGCTGTTGAAGCGGGGCAGCCGTGCACGTGAATATGCAGCAACCCAACGAAGCTGGGCTCCTTTTGTAGAGAATGTATTACTATGTGGTCCCCGTAAAAAAATAAGTAGCTGGCAGAAATAGACCCAACTGCATAGTCGTGATTGCATAATTAGGGAATGCCAATCTGCAATTGCTAATGACTATTTGCAACGTTAATGCAATATTGTATTGCAAAAAGTGTTATAGCTTTTGCTTTCAGAAATTTGGGAATGATGTGATTTGGTTAGTTATGTGGTAGTCAAGAATATTATTCTAGTTAATTTTAGTTTTATTTATCTAGGAGTATCGAATCGGATGATGCGATCTGCTGTCTTGGATGTGCAATATTAGATCTTAATATTTTTTATCTCGCATGTGATTTAATAACACTTCTAGTGTAAAGGGTGGACTCACTTAGCGAGGTGATCCAGACTGGAAGTATTGTGGTTGTAAAATGTCTCTTCATGATAATTTGAAAGATTTAACAATGAAATTCAATGTGAAAATTCATGCCACTGATGCCGAAATTATTGGTTCTATCGTAAGTGAAGAGAATAAGTGTGTTGATAATGCCGCGTTTTATATTTATCGAGATGGGGAGTATATCGATCAGCAGTGGTATAGTGAAGAAAATTCTATCAAGTATGCTCATCATGGCATCGAAGGTATTTATAGAATTCAAGGTTTTGTAAAGGATGAGAATGGGGAGATTTTTCAAAAACTATCTGGTGAGACTCCTGTTTTTGGTGATGTAATTTCACTAAGTGAATTTAGTGAGAAAGTAAGTAAGGCTCAGAAGCCAATGCCGTTGCATGTAAGTGCGGGGGAGTATAATTTTCACTGTTTGTATGCGCCACATCCAAGTAGTAGTATTTTTGTTCTTTTAACTGCGGCAGTTGATCGTGATAAAATGCCGCCCCCGTATTTCAATCGATGGGGTTGGAAAGAACAATTTCCAGGTAAGGTTTTTTGTATTTCCGATCCTACGTTATGCCTAGATCCTACTATTTCTATTGGCTGGTATTTGGGAAATCAAGAGCATGACGCAACGGCTGATATGGCAGATCTTGTAAAAGTACTTGCCGGATCAGTCGGGGTGAGTGAGGGTAATGTTATTACATATGGGTCGTCTGCAGGTGGATTTGCTGCAATAATGCTTGGAACCTACTTGGATGATGCAATATCCGTGGCAATTAATCCTCAAACTGATATTTTAAAATTTAGTCAGCAACATGTTGATAAGTTGCTTTCAACATGTTTTGAGCTAACTTCTTTTGATGAACGTAGATTTAAAGAGCGCACAAATATTGCAGAAAGATTAAAAATAAAATCTACAAGAATAATTTTGGCGCAAAATGTTTTGGACTCTCATCATTGGGTAAATCATTATTTGCCATTGGCTGAGCAGATTGATTTGCCAATGGCTGTGTCTGGTTTTTCTAAAAATAAAAATTATTATTCAATAATTTATCGAGACAGCAATGGTCATGCGCCTGAGACACCTGAAGTGTTTGATGAGCTGTTGGGGAAAATAAAATCCCTCTTATTGAAGGGCGTCTGAAAAGATTGTCCGGTGGGTGAATTGTAAGATTTGTATTGGTTTTCTTACAGTTCAATATATTTTTATTGTGAGTGGTGATGTTGCTCGAAGTTCTTTTGTGTAGTCTATTGTTATTGAGAATGTTTGTTGTTTCGGTTGATGTATTAGCTGCTTAAATAAGTGGATAAGATATCGATAGATTCATTCTTGCAAGAAAGAATGGTAAGTGGAAGTTGTGTAAAGTATCGATTGGTGTTGGGGTGGGGATTTTTGATGTTCTTTTGCCATATATTTATGGTGAGAGTATTATTTGCTGCGTGCAGTATTAAAAGGTGAGGTGGAATGATAGGCAGGGCAATTCGAAAATTGGGTTCGCTGGTATATACGTTTCCGCAGCTGCCAGAGGATGTGGCGCAGGCTGGTGCGTTCGGCCAGCTTAAAATTGCGCTGGTGACCGATTATTTTACGGCGGATTGTCTGTCAGCCGAATGTCGGATTCGCGTCATGACACCAACCAATTTCAGGGATGTACTGAATGGCTGGCAGCCTGATCTGGTGTTTGTTGAATCCACTTTTCATGGCGTTGGTGGTGAATGGCGTTATGAGCTGGCCAAGCAGTCGAAGCTGTTGCGGCTGGGGCAGCCCAAAACCATTTTCCAGCTTGTGGCACATGCCAGGCAGTTGGGTATTCCCACTGTGTTCTGGAACAAGGACGACGGGGCGTATTTTGACCATTTTATCGAGGTGGCCAAGGCATTCGATTTTGTCTTTACCACGGATAAAGAATGTATCGAACAATATCGGCAGCAGCTACCCGCCCAGGTGCCTGTGGCAACACTGGCCATGCCATATCAGCCAGCATTTCACCAGTTCACCGGCTTCAATTTTACCCGTCACGAGGCTTGTTTTACCGGCAGCTATTACCGGCGCATCCTGAATGTGCGGCGGCAGTTTCTCGATATGATATTCGATACCTGCGCCGAGTCTGATTTGTGGCTGAATGTTTTTGACAGAAACCATCATCGCCTGTCACGACATTTCGAGTTTCGTTTTCCCAAGTGTACACGCTTGCGTTTGCATTCCAGCGTAGCGCATAGGGATACCGCCAGCGTGTACAAATCGCATTTGATATCATTGAATGTCAATTCGGTAACCGATTCCGATACCATGTGCTCGCGTCGTTTGCTGGAAATCCTGGCTTGTGGTGGTGTCGCGGTGACGAATCCGAGCCGGGCGATTGACAAGCATTTTCGTGATTATTGTCATGTGGTGAATAACAGGGAAGAGGCGTTAGAACTGTTTTCCCGCCTTCGGTATGGGCCTTCTGCGGACGATCTTGCGCGAGCCGAGGCTGGTGCTACCTACGTGAGACAAAATCATACCTGGTCTCACCGGCTGGAGCAGATTTGCGCAGCCGTAAACATTTAGCTTTTGGGTTGCAACGGTGTTATTTATTTCTTATCTGGCGCAAGGTCTTTTCCTTGTCGTCGTGATTTATTTTGCCTTGTATGTATTGCTGGAATTGCGTGTTTTACTGATTTCCAGAAAGGTCGAACAGCGTAAACTGACCGAAATTTCGCATCATGCTGTGGATATCGATCCGAGTGCATTGCCCAGGGTAACCATATTGCTGCCGATTTGTAATGAATCGGATGTTGTTGAGCGTCTGATCGATGCCGCCTGCCGTTTGTCCTATCCCGCCAACCTGCTTGAGATCCTGGTGCTTGATGATTCCAGTGATGCGACATCTGCTCTGGCGGAGGCCAGAATCGGCGTTCATGTGCGACAGGGCGTTAATATCCGCCTGGTGCAGCGGCATGACCGGCAGGGCTACAAGGCTGGCAATCTGCTGCATGGCATTAAGCAGTCTGATGGCGATTTTTTTGCCATTTTCGATGCTGATTTCGTTCCGCCAGCAGACTTCCTGTTAAAGACCATTCCTTGTTTTGCTGACCCCGCGCTGGGTTTTTTGCAGACTGGAATTGGCTATGAAAACAGTGATGTTTCATTTCTTACGCGTTTTCAAGCCATGGAAATGGGGCATCAGCAGTATGTCACCGTGGGTTTGTGTGAAGACGGTGATATGGCATCGCTCAGTGGCAGCTCTTGTGTCTGGCGTAAAAGCTGTGTGGAGCAACTGGGTGGCTGGAGTGCGGCAACCATTACCGAGGATGTGGATCTGGGCTACCGCGCCCAGTTGGGCCACTGGAAATATGCCTACCTGCGCGATGTGGTTTCCATGTCGGTATTACCGGAAACCATCAGCGCTTTCCGTATTCAGCGCGAGCGCTGGGGACGGGGCTTGATTCACAGTGCATTCAAGCATTGCCGGCAGATGTTCCGGCAGGAAATGCCGCTGCTAAAGCGCTTGCACGCTATTTCAATGATGTTTTCTTCGGTATTGCTTGCTTCTATTCATGTGCTGGTGTTTCTCAGCTTGCCCTTGAGTTATCTGATTCATGTGGAAGGTTCTGTCTTGCATTGGGTGGTATTGGTTTTCACCCTGCTGGTTTCGGTGTGGGCACTGGATAATGTGTTTGCCGCTCAAAAGAGCTGCAGCATCCAGCGCAGGAAACACATCTGGCATACCTTGTGGGATACCTATCGCTATGTTGCGATGTTTTCGCCCATGGCATGGTATTACTTTGCCGGCGGTATACGTGCCTTGTTGGGGGTGTATGACGAGTTTAATCGTACCCCCAAGGGCAAGTCGGCTTATCGGGCGGCAATGCCCCACATCAATGTGATATTGCTGACTGGAGAAATCATTACTTTCGCGTATTCGCTGCTGGCGATTGCCGTGGCGATCTGGCAAAAAAACTACCTGTTCATTTCTTTCAATATCAATGTATGCCTGGGCTTTGCAATGGTGCTCTATTGGTCCTGGCAGGAAAGGCAGCAGCATGGGCGCGATTAAGCACGCCAGTCCCTCCGTCTTGATTACCGGAGCGACCAGCGCTATCGGTTCCGCCTTGGCCATGGAGTATGCACAAGCAGGGGTAACGCTTTATCTGCAGGGGCGGGATGTTGCCAAGCTGAATGAGGTTGCCACTGCTTGCCGTCAGAAGGGTGCCGAGGTAGTGACCCGGCAGCTGGATGTACGTGATTTTGCTGCATTGGACAGCTGGCTGCGGGACTTGGAGGTATTGGATCTGGTGATTATCAATGCCGGGGTGAACACTAATATCGGTCCGGCGGGTGAGCCGGAACCCTGGAGCGAGGTAGAGGCCCTGCTTGATGTCAATCTGAAATCAGCCATGCTGATTGCCCAGGCGGTGCTGCCTGCCATGCGGCAGCGCGGTAAGGGGCAGATTGCTTTGCTCAGCTCTCTGGCGGGTTATTTCGGTTTGCCAGTCACGCCGGCTTACTCTGCCAGCAAGGCAGGTGTAAAGGCTTATGGCGAGGCCCTGCGCGGCTGGCTGGCCAGCGAGGGAGTCCGGGTGAATGTGATCATGCCTGGCTATGTCAAATCGCCTATGTGTGATGCCATGCCCGGGCCAAAGCCCTTCCTTTGGACGCCTCAGCGTGCTGCCCGCACCATCCGGCGTGGTTTGCAGCGTAACCAGGCACGTATCAGCTTTCCTTTCCCACTGAATCTGGGGTCCTGGTTCCTGGCGGTGTTGCCCGCTGGTTTGTCGTCCTTGATCGTACGCATGGTGGGTTATGGTGATTGAGCTTGCTTTTGGCACAGTGATAATGGCAAGCCTGGTGTTGCTGGTGCTGTCTCTGGGGATAGAACAGCTAATGGTGCCAAAACCTGGGGTGTGCCGTCCCTGGTCGGCCTGGGCCTTGCATGTCGGCTTGGTGATGTCTGCGCATGCCTTGCTCACGCTACTTTTGGGGCGTCCTTGGTTTGCGGCGGCTGCAGTTGCTGCTTTCCTGTTGCTGCTAGTGCTGGTTAACAATGCCAAGGTGCATTCGCTGCGCGAGCCGTTTGTCTTTCAGGACTACGAATACTTCACTGATGCCATCCTGCACCCACGGCTTTATATTCCATTCCTCGGGTGGTGGAAGTTTTTTGCTGCTGTAGCCGGCTTTGTGCTGGCGGTGAGTGTCGGCTTGTATGGTGAATCAGTACCCGTGTTGCGGTTGCACTTGAGTGGGCAGTTGGGGGGCGTCTTGTTGCTGTTGGTTGCCGGAGTGCTACTACTGTATGTGGGGCAGCGCCAGCGTTATCCAGTTAGCCTGAAACCGGAACTGGATATCCCCGCGCTGGGTTTCCTGGCCAGTTTGTGGCGCTACGCCGAGGCCGAGCAGTGCACTCCGCAGGTAATTTCCCCATTCAGTACGCGGGTGAAGTCACCAGCAGATACGGTATTGCCACATTTGCTGGCGGTACAAAGTGAGTCCTTTTTCGATGCCCGCCAGTTGTTTGCCGGTATTCGTTCCGATGTATTGCAGCAGTACGACCGCCTCAAAGAGGATGCTGTACTGCATGGCCCTTTGCAGGTTCCTGCCTGGGGGGCCAATACGGTACGGTCTGAATTTGCCTTTCTCAGCGGAATTGCGGCAGATCAACTGGGTGTGCATCGCTTCAATCCTTACCGTACTGTTGCTGGCGGTTGGACTGTGGCTTCGCTGGCAAGCCATCTCAAACATCTTGGGTATCGCACAGTCTGTATTCACCCGTATCCGGCCAGTTTTTATCGTCGTGACCGTGTTTATCCGCAACTTGGCTTTGATGAATTTCTGGATATCCGGCATTTTGATGAGTCGATGCGCGCCGGACCCTATACGGGGGACGCAGCAGTGGCCAATCTGGTTGACCGCATTGTGCTTGAGGCCACGCAGCCACTATTTGTCTTTGTCATTACCATGGAAAATCACGGCCCCTTGCATCTTGAGCAGGTAGCGGCTGGTGATGTGGGTGATCTGTATCACACCGCGCCACCAGAGGGTTGTGACGATCTGACCATTTATCTGCGTCATTTGCGTAATGCCGACCGGATGATTCTTTCGCTGCGCCAGACGCTGGAGAAGTGTTCGCACCCGGCCAGTCTGTGCTGGTATGGCGACCATGTTCCGATCATGCCGGATGTATACAAGCAGTTTGCCACCCCAAGCGGCGAGGTCGAATATATTGTCTGGGCCAACTGGAAGGCAACGCCACTGCCCGCCACCATGAGTAGTGCTGATGCGTTGGCGCTGCGATGGTTGCAGGCCGTGGGGGTGTCATAAGCGATTTCGCCAGCAGTTCATGGTACTCAAACCATTCCTTTATCAAAGCATGTGCTGACTGTTGATTGCATATCGATCGGTATGATCAGGCTTGATGTTATTCACGAGCACTGGTCATGATCTGAGAATGCATGGGGTGGCTGGAGATTACATCTGATTTGTCTTGTGGTGTAGCCGCGCTGGAGACGGTGGCCGGGCTGTTGGGCCAGGCAGGTCATCCAGCGCGCTGCCGCGCAACAGATGGCGGTTGTAACCCAGCGCAATCAGTTGTTGCCAGGCATCCAGCACCTCGTCCGGAATGGGCAGCGCCTGCTGAAAACCCAGCCGCGGATAGCGCAGCAGGCGGTGTACATCGCCCACCATTTCTTCGATCAGGCCAAATACCCCCACCATATTGGACACGCCCCAGGGAAAGGCGAAGTCCGGCGCATCGACGGAGAAGTCGATATCCGGCCAGTGTATCGGCTGGGTCTGTGCCACCCGGCGGATGGAGTTGGGCTTGGTGACAAAGGTAACGCGCCGTGCATCCGGGCAGAGGGCGCGGGCAAAGGCCAGATTCTCGGCAAAGCTGCGTGCCTGCGGCTCCAGCACTATTTGCTGTGGCTTGATGCCGAGGGATAGCACGCGCTCGGCAAACACATCGGCCTCCGGCCTGTTCCACAAATCGCGGGTCCAGTTGCCGGTATTGCCGCTGATCAGCATGTACGGGGCAATGCCCTGTTGCAGCAGGGCCGCAGCATGCTCTGCCACTCTCAGGTCATAAGAACCGCACACCACCAGCACATCGCAGGCTTGATGTCCCCGGCCTGCTGACAGGAAATCCCACAGCTGCCCAGCCAGTTGCAGGGTGAGGGTGGGGCGGTCCGGTGTGTGGTTCATCGACACCGCCGCTTACTTCTGCGGAATGTTCTGGCCGCTCACCGGTACGGCGGTGACTGCATTGTCCGGGCTGCCGTCCACCAGCTTGTCGGAGTAGGTCAGATACACCAGGGTATTGCGTTTGGCATCGACAATGCGCACCACCCGCACATGCTTGAAGATGAAGGACGCGCTCTCCTTGAACACTTCTTCCTGTTTCGGCAGCGGTTTGGCAAAGCTGATGGTGCCAATCTGACGGCAGGCGACGGAAAAGCGCGACGGGTCCTTGGCCAGGCCTACCGCACCGCTGTAGCCGCCGGTCTGGGCGCGCGATACATAACAGGCCACACCGGCTACCGAGGGGTCGTCGAAGGCCTCAACCACGACCTTGTCGTTGGGGCTGAGCAGGCGGAAGGTTGTGGATACCTTGCCGACTTCTTCGGCCTGGGCCTGGGGTAGCAGGCTGCACAGGCTGGCAGCCAGCAGCAGGGGGCGCAGCAGCGTCATGGTCGTTTCCTGAAGGATAAGTACAGGCTGACAGTCTAAGCCGTGGGCAGTGGTTTGCCCATGCTGGCGAATTCCTGCAGCTCGCTGGCAATGAAGTGGCTGATCATGGTGCGGTACACCTCGGCAGTCAGCCTGGGGTCTGCTCCCAGTTCGCCCGCCAGTTTTTCCACCCGGCGCATCACCTGATCCACCCGTTTGCCGCCTTCCACTTCCTCGCTGCTGTGCTTGAAGCGGGCGGCCTGTTTCACATACAGGCCGCGTTCGGCCAGCAGCGATACCAGCGCACGGTCAATACGGTCGATTTGCGTGCGCACTTCATCCAGATTCTGACATTGATAGACGAATTCCACGGGTGTTTCTCCTGTTGGCGGCCACCCGCAGCGGGGTGGCCGTGTTGCCATGGTGGATGGCGGCGAATCAGTAGTAATTCAGCCCCATGGCTGCCTTTACCTCACTGAGGGTGACAGCCGCCACCTGACGGGCGCGCGCCGTGCCTTCCTTCAGCATGGCCAGTACGGCGGCCGGGTCGCGGGCGTATTCCTCGCGGCGCTGGCGGATGGGGGCCAGCAGTTCCTGCAGGCATTCTTCCAGATGCTGCTTGATCACGCTGTCGCCCAGCCCGCCCAGACGGTAGTGCTCCTTCAGGCGTTTTACCAGTTCGATATTGGGATGGAAGGCATCCAGATAGCTGAACACCACATTGCCTTCCACCTGGCCGGGGTCGGATACGCGCAGATGGTTGGGGTCGGTGTACATCATCTTCACTGCCTGACGGATTTCATCGGCGCTGGCGGACAGGGTGAGGGTGTTGCCCAGCGATTTGGACATCTTGGCCTTGCCGTCGATGCCGGGCAGGCGGGCACCTACTTCCGGCACCATGGCACGGGCTTCCACCAGTACCGGGTTTTCCACGCTGGCATTGAAGCGACGCACGATTTCATTGGTCTGTTCGATCATCGGAATCTGGTCTTCACCCACCGGCACGATGGTAGCCTTGAAGGCCGTGATGTCGGCGGCCTGGGCGGCAGGGTAGGTGAGGAAACCGGCGGGGATGTCGCGCTCGTAGCCGCGTTGTTTTATTTCATCCTTGATGGTGGGGTTGCGTTCCAGCCGCGATACCGTCACCAGGTTGAGATAGTAGGACGCCAGCTCGGTCAGCTCCGGCACCAGGCTCTGGATGAAGATGGTGCTCTTGGCCGGGTCGATGCCTACCGCCAGATAATCCAGCGCCACTTGCAGCACGTTGTCGCGCACCTTGAGGTAATTGCCCATATTGTCGGTCAGCGCCTGGGCGTCGGCCAGCAGCAGGAATTGCTGGCAGCGGTCTTGCAGCAACACGCGGTTGCGCAAGGAGCCAACGTAATGGCCAAGGTGCAGCGAGCCGGTGGTGCGGTCGCCGGTGAGAATGATGTCCTGGGAAGTGATGTCGCTCGGTTTCATGTCGTGTTCCTGTTGCTGATCAAGTAACGGAAACCATCGACAAGGCGGAACGTAGACAAAACAAAACCCGGATCCGCCTTGTCGGCAGCCTCCGGGTTGTATGCGTGCGCAGTCGCCGGTGCCACCTCAGGAGAGGCGCCACCACCAGTTGAAGGATACGAATGCGATGCGGGAGTTCATGTTTTCTATCACACCACGGCGCAGCAGCAGGCGTCAAGCGCAATGCGCCGCGTGTTGCCACAAGGCCGCAGCCCGCTTGCTATCCACGGTTTTCCGGGCGGCGCACAAAACAGCGTAGCGTCCCTGGGGCAAGGCGCGCCGACGCAGACAGTACACGGCGTACGGCAAGGAGGCGCAACGCAGCAACAGGGGTTTTGTGGGCCGCTTGTGTCTTAGAAGCGACGGGTCAGCGTGGCCTTGTGCATGATGGTGGTGGCGATCTCCTCGATCGACTTGTGCGTAGTGCTGATGAAAGGCACACCGTGGAAGCGGAACATGGACTCGGCCTCGTTTACCTCGAAATGGCAGTTGTCCAGGCTGGCGTAGCGCGAATCCGGGCGACGTTCCTGACGGATGTGGTGCAGGCGGGCCGGGTCGATGGTGAGGCCGAACATCTTGTTGCGATAGGGCAGCAACATCTTGGGCAGGGTGGGGCTGTCCAGGTCTTCCGGGGTGAGCGGGTAGTTGGCCGCCTTGATGCCGTATTGCAGCGCCAGGTACAGGCAGGTCGGGGTTTTGCCGGAGCGGGACACGCCCACCAGAATCACATCGGCCTCGGCCAGGTCTTTCAGCTTCACGCCGTCGTCGTGATTGAGCGAGAAGTTCACCGCCTCGATACGGTGGTCGTATTTCTCTTCGCTGCCCACGCCATGCGCCTTGCCCAGGGTGAGCGAGGCCTTCTGGCCCAGCTCGGCTTCCAGTTCGCCAATGAAGGTGTCGAAGAAATCCACCACCAGCGCATTGTCGATGTGCAGCACTTCGCGCACTTCCGGGTTGACGATGCTGGTGAACACCAGAGGCTTGAGGTCGTCCGCTTCAGCTACGGCGCGAATGTGGTGGGCCACGACCTGGGCCTTTTCCACCGTATCGATGAAGGGGATGGCTTCGCGCTTGAAATCCAGCGTATCAAACTGGGTCAGCAGGGTGTTGCCCAGCGATTCGGCGGTAATGCCGGTGCGGTCAGAAATGAAAAAGGCGGAGCGACGGTGTGGCATGGATGCACCTGTTTCGGAAGCAATGGGAAAAAAGTTGTGACAGATTATACCCCTCGACGCCCCTGCCAAGGCAGCGGGTCGGCGTTGATGCTGTTTTTGCCATGATCTGGCCCTGATCCGCCACCATCATGGTTTTTGTTGTAGTCGCCACACTACATTGCAGTCACAAATCTGCAAAGAAACGCCCCCGGATTGACCATTCATCGGCCTTGTTTGCATTGATATGGGGCAAACCCTTGTGTTGTGCGCCGCAAAATGGGCTACGCAAACGCGGTGGTATTCGGCTAGAATGCGGGTTTTCTATCCGTCCAATCCAATACAGGAAGTGAAGTGATGGCAGAGAACTACGTCATCTGGTTCGAGAAACTGCGCATGACTGACGTTGAACAGGTAGGCGGCAAGAATGCCTCCCTGGGCGAAATGATCAGTCAATTGGCAGGCTCGGGCGTCCGAGTCCCCGGTGGTTTTGCGACTACTGCGGATGCCTACCGTGATTTCCTCCAGCACAATGGCCTGGCTGACAAGATCAGCGCCGCGCTGTCCAAACTGGACATCGACGACGTGACCGAGTTGGCCCGCGTTGGCAAGGAAATCCGCCAGTGGATCATCGATACTCCTTTCCCGGCCAAGCTTGATGAAGATATCAAGACTGCCTGGGACAAGATGGTCGCCGATTCCGGTGGTGCAGATATTTCCGTAGCAGTCCGTTCTTCCGCAACCGCAGAAGACCTTCCCGATGCCTCGTTCGCAGGCCAGCAAGAAACCTTCCTGAACATTCGTGGCCTTGAAAACGTCAAGGATGCCATGAAGCATGTTTTTGCTTCCCTGTACAACGACCGCGCCATTTCCTACCGCGTACACAAAGGCTTTGCCCACGACGTTGTGGCCCTGTCCGCCGGTGTACAGCGCATGGTGCGTTCCGACACGGGCGCTGCTGGTGTGATGTTCACCATCGACACCGAATCCGGCTTTGAAGACGTGGTGTTCATCACCGCTTCCTATGGCTTGGGCGAAACCGTGGTGCAAGGTGCCGTCAACCCTGACGAATTCTACGTTCACAAGCCGACCCTGAAGGCAGGTCGTCCGGCTGTGCTGCGCAAGAACATGGGTTCCAAGCTGATCAAGATGGAATTCACCGATGCTTCCCAGGCTGGCCGCTCGGTCAAGACCGTGGATGTGCCGGCAGAACTGCGCAAGCAATTCTCCATCACCGACGCTGAAGTAGCCGAGCTGGCTGAATACGCGCTGATCATCGAAAAACATTATGGCCGCCCGATGGACATCGAGTGGGGCCGTGATGGTGGCGATGGCAAGCTGTACATCCTGCAAGCCCGTCCGGAAACCGTGAAGTCGCAGGAAGACCGCAAGGACACCCTGCGCCGCTACCGTCTGAACAGCAAGTCCGCCGTGCTGTGCGAAGGCCGCGCCATTGGTCAGAAGATTGGCCAGGGCACCGTACGCACCATCAAGGATGCGTCCGAAATGGACCGCGTGAAGCCGGGCGACGTGCTGGTAACCGACATGACCGACCCGGACTGGGAACCGGTGATGAAGCGTGCCGCTGCCATTGTCACCAACCGCGGTGGCCGTACCTGTCACGCTGCCATTATCGCGCGTGAACTGGGTATTCCGGCTGTTGTGGGCTGTGGCGATGCCACCGACGTACTGTCCGAAGGCATGCAGGTGACTGTTTCCTGCGCCGAAGGCGATACCGGCAACATCTACGATGGCCTGCTGGACGTTGAAATCATCGACCTCGAGCTGGACAAGATGCCCGCTGCTCCGGTCAAGATCATGATGAACGTGGGTAACCCGGAACTGGCCTTCGACTTCGCGCAGCTGCCGAACGAAGGTGTGGGTCTGGCCCGCATGGAATTCGTGATCAACCGTCAGATCGGTATTCACCCCAAAGCCCTGCTGGAATTCGACACTCTGCCGGCCGACCTGAAGGCGACCATCAGCGATCGCATCTCCGGCTACGCCAGCCCGGTTGACTTCTACGTGGACAAGATTGCCGAGGGTGTTGCCACCCTGGCCGCAGCCTTCACCCCGAAAAAGGTCATCGTGCGCATGTCCGACTTCAAGTCGAACGAGTACGCCAACCTGATCGGCGGTCAGCTGTACGAACCGCACGAAGAAAACCCGATGATCGGTTTCCGTGGTGCTGCGCGCTACGTGGCTGAATCCTTCCGTGACTGTTTCGACCTGGAATGCCGCGCCATCAAGAAGGTGCGCGACGAGATGGGTCTGGTCAACGTGGAAGTGATGATCCCGTTTGTCCGTACCCTGGCTGAAGCCGAGAAGGTTGTCGAAATCCTGGCTGCCAATGGTCTGAAGCGTGGCGAAAACGGCCTGCGTCTGATCATGATGTGCGAACTGCCGACCAACGCTGTGCTGGCCGACAAGTTCCTGCAGTTCTTCGACGGCTTCTCCATCGGCTCCAACGACATGACCCAGCTTACCCTGGGCGTGGACCGCGACTCCGGTGGCCCGATTGCCGCCACCTTCGACGAGCGTAACGAAGCCGTGAAAGCCATGCTGCACATGGCCATCCAGGCTTGCCGCAAGGCTGGCAAGTATGTCGGCATCTGCGGTCAGGGCCCGTCCGACCATCCGGACTTCGCCAAGTGGCTGGTGGAAGAGGGTATCGAAACCGTCTCCCTCAACCCGGACACCGTGGTGGAAACCTGGCTGTACCTGGCGCGCGAACTGAACGCCTAAACCTGCATCTGCCGGTTAAGCAAAAACCGCCCCTCGAGGGCGGTTTTTTTTATGGCTGTGCTGGGAGTGCTGGGAGGGCTGCAAACAAGCAGCCGCTTGCAGGACCTGCATGAAAATGCCAGACATTTGTCCGGTCTATTCATGCCACTTGATCATTATTGAAGTTCACTCCACATCATGCATGCGCAACTTCCCCGCGTCCGTCAGCAAGCGTAGCTGTGCCGAACGCCATTCTGCCAATGTGCGTACCCGTTCCTGTCGTGCATCGGCCAGACCGGCCTGCGCATTGAGAATTTCCTGCGTGTCAGCCAGCCCCATTGCATATTTCCGCTGTATGGCCTGCATGGTTTCCTCTGCAATGCGCAGCAGTCTTCCCGAGGCCTCCAGGGTGAGCAAGGAGGCCGTGGCTTCGCTGTAAGTTTGACTGATGTCATGCAGTACCTGATTCCGGGTTTCCTGCCATTGCGCTTCTTTCTGGGCGATCTGTGCCAGTGCTCCTTGTTGCTTGTAGTGTCGGCCAAAGCCTTCAAACAGCGGGATGCTCAATGTCAGGCCAGTGACCGTTTCGCGGGACTGCCTGGCGCTCAGTTCCTGATTGGGCCGTCCATTCAGGTAGCGGCTATGGCTGAAGTCCAGTACCGGCAGGCCATCTGCCCGCGTGGCCTTGTACTGCTCTTTCGCGGCTTGCCATTGCGCATAGGCCGCCACAATGGCCGGATGCTGTTCACTGGCGAGAGCCTGCCAGGCACTCAGGTCTTTCTGGATCACGTTATAACGACGGACATCGGCAGCCTGTATGCGTGGCAAGCGCATCACTCCTTGTGGAAAGCCCAGTTTCAAGGCGAGTGCCAGGCTTGTCTTGTCGGCATTGGCTGTGGCGCGAGCCAGTTCCAGCTCTGCCTTGGCCAGGGCCGTTGCCGCTTGCAAGCTATCGGTATGAGCAGCAAGGCCTTGCGTTTCGCGACGCTTGGTCATGGTCAGAATCTCTTGCGCAATATTCTTGCCTTCTGCGCGGGCATCACGTTCGGCTTGTGCGGATTGGGCGGAAAAGTACAAGGCAATCACATCCCGCATGATTTTCTGGATGATGGCATCCCTGCTGGCAAGGGCTGCGCTCAGCATATGGTCAGCCGCTTGCAGCCTGGCTTCCCTGCCACCAAAATCCAGCAGTCGCCAGGTCAGGCTGGCATAACGGCTATCGGTGCTAATGCTGGTATCCATCTGGCGACTGGTGGCAGGGTAACGGGATTGCTGCTGCTGACGGCTGATGCCTGCGCTGATGTTTGGCAAGTAGGCGGCACGTGCTTCTCCGCGTTGTGCACTGTATTGGCGGATGGAGGCCCATGCATCCTGCGATTGCGGATTGAAACAAAGCGCCATATCCAGTGCGGTGGCCAAGCTGATGATTGTTGTGGTGTTATCCGGCACGGTCTGGCAAGGCCGACCATGATCAGCAGCAGTCTCCAGTAGTGGCGGGCTGGCCAGCAGTGGGTCTGACAACCAGCCCGGCCTGCTGATTTCTGCCAAGGCAGACGCCATCGGTAATACAAGGCAACAGAGTGTAAGTAGCGGACAAGCCCGAGTGTTAGCGTTCACGCAAGGACTCCTGCTGGTGGCGAAGCAGGGGAGAGAGCAGATATTCAATCACGCGGCGGTTGCCGGTTTTGATATCCACGTTGACTGCCATGCCCGGGGTGAGCGCCTGTTTTCGGTCGTCAACAGTCAGGCTGTCCCGGTCCAGCGTGATCTTGCTGGCATAGAGCAGCCCGCGCTTTTCATCCTGGATGGCATCGTGGGAAACATGACTGACCTGGGCTGGAATGGTGCCGTACTTGGTGTATTCAAAGGCGTCAATCTTGACGGCAGCAGTCTGGCCGACATGCACGAAGCCGATGTCCTTGTTTTCGATAAACGCTTCGACTTCCACAGCAGATTGTCGGGGAACAATCTGCATCAATGGCTGCGCCGCCGGGACGACGCCTCCCACCGTGTGTACGGTGAGTTGCTGCACCGTACCATCGACAGGTGCGGTCAATTTCAGTAACTGGCTACGCGTACCCGCCCTGCGGGCATCCTGTCCGGAGGCAATCACGATCTTGTTGCCTTCGGTGATGGCGTCGAAGGCCTCTTTGCGGGTTTGGGCAATCAAGGCGGTACGCTGATTGCGCGCATCCGCCAGCTGCCCTACCAGATCAATCCGCGCCTGCTCCTTTTCCAGCCAGGCATGGCGGGAGACGGTATTGTCCTGTGCCAGCAACTTGTAGTCCTGTTCACGCTGTGTCGCCAGCGGCAATGCGGCGGCAAAGCGGGCGATATCACTATCCAGCCGTTGGAGTTTTGCGCGGAAATCCTGATATTGACTGTCCAGCTGTTGCTTGGCCGCACGCCATTGTTGCTTGGGAATATCACTGGTATCCGGCAGGCGTGGCGGACGGTGCTGGTCCACCGCTTCGATCAGGGCTTGTGAACGGGCCACTTGCAAGCGCGCCTGCAGCAGGGCATCCGCGGCTTTATCGTGTTCGGCGTCACTGCTGCTGGCATCTAGCTCAACCAGTACCTCGCCTGCCCGTACGGTTTGTCCTTCCTTCACATGCAAGGCTTTGACACTGGCCACATCGACCGAGGCAATGGTTTTGATGCGTGCCGATGGAATGATCTTGCCCGTGGCGGTGACGATGATATCGATGTGGCCAAAGCAAGCCCACAGTATGGCTGCCAGCAGCAAGCTCATCAGCACACGGGCACTGAGCCGCAAGGTGGCCGAGTCGGGTGCTTCCCGTAATGCCAGTCCGGCAGGCAGAAATTCGGCTTCCTGTTTATTGAAAAAATCGGTTTTCAGCGTATCCCGGATACGCCAGAAGTGACGGAAAACCGAAACATAACGGCGCAGCAGATCGAACCCGGCCTGTAGCCGGTGACGCAAGCTCATACCTGCTCCAGGGGGCCAGGATTGCCATGTACTACCGGGTTGACGGCTGCCTGCCCCTGCAAGGTATGCAAATGGCGATAAATGCCATTCGGCTGTTGCATCAGTTGGGCGTGATTGCCGGATTCGGCAATCTGCCCCTTTTCCATCACGATAATCCGGTTGGCATCCCGTACTGCCGACAAGCGATGCGCAATAATCAATACCGTGCGACCGGCGGCAATCCGCCGCATATTGTCCTGGATGACTTTTTCCGATTCGTAATCCAGTGCGCTGGTGGCTTCGTCAAAAATCAGAATGCGTGGATCAAGTAATAACGCCCGTGCAATGGCAATCCGCTGCCGTTGGCCACCAGACAAGCCGGCACCCTGTTCGCCAACCAACGTGTCGTAGGCTTCCGGCAATTCACAGATAAAGTCATGCGCGCCAGCCAGCTTGGCCACCTGAATGATTTTCTCAATTGGTGCCGCAGGATCGGTCAGCGCAATATTGTCGCGAATTGAACGGGAAAATAAGGTGTTTTCTTGCAAAACCACGCCAATTTGCTGACGCAAGGAGGCGGTGTCCACAATGGCAATATCCTGACCATCCACCGTCACCCGGCCCCGGTCCGGCACATACAGCCGCTGTACCAGTTTGCTCAAGGTGCTTTTACCTGACCCGGAGCGACCGACAATGCCAATCACCTCGCCCGGCTTGATTTCCAGAGATATGCCACGCAGTACATCGCTGGCATCCGGGCGGTAGCGAAAGGACACCTGATCAAAACCAATGGCACCGGCAATGCGCGGAATGCGGGTTTTATGGCCCTCCACTTCGGTATGCGTATTCAGGATATCGCCCAGCCGCTGCATGGAAATACCCACCTGCTGGAAATCATTCCATAACTGCGCTAGCCGCAGAATGGGCGCTGATACCTGGCCGGCCAGCATATTAAAAGCCACCAGCTCGCCCACGGTCATTTTGCTGTCCAATACTTGCAAGGCTCCCAGCCACATGATGCCCGCGGTCACCAGCTTGCTGACCAGACTAACACCGCCACTGGCCACCAGACCGACATTGGTGGTGGATAGCCCGGCTGCCACATAAGCTGCCAGCTGTTTGTCCCACTTTTGCCGCCAGCGCGGCTCTACCGCCATCGATTTGATGGTGTCTATCCCGGTGAGGGTTTCCACCAGAAAAGATTGGTTCTCGGCACTTTTATTGAACTTGTCATTCAGCTTGGCGCGCAGGATAGGGGTAAAAATAAACGACAGCAGCAGATAGACCGGGATGGATGCCAATACAATCATGGTCAATGGCACGCTGTACCACAGCATCACCAGTAAAAATACAACAGAAAATACCGTATCCAGTACCAGAGTCATGGCGTTACCGGTGAGGAAAGAGCGGATATTTTCCAGTTCGCGTATGCGTGCCACCGAGTCCCCGGCACGCCGAGCCTGAAAATACGCCACCGGCAATGACAGCAAATGGTCAAATAGCCGGGCACCCAGTTCCACATCAATCTTGCTGCTGGTGTTGGCAAATACCGCAGTGCGAATTCCGCTGAGCAAGGCATCAAACAAGGTGGCCACAATCAGGCCGATGGCTATCACGTTCAGCGTGGTCATGGCATGGTTCACCAGCACCTTGTCCATTACCACCTGAAAGAACAAGGGGGTGATCAGGCCAATCAGTTGCAGCGCCAGTGAAATCAGCAATACCTCGCCCAATGACTTGCGATACTTCACCACGGCAGGGATAAACCAGGTGAAATCAAATTTCGCCATGGCCCCGGCAAAGCTGGCGCGGCTGGTAAACAGAATCAATTCGCCACTCCAGCGCGACAGCAAGTCCGGCAAACCGATTACCTGCGGAGGCTGACCGGGCTGCTGAATCAGTACTCGCCAAGACTCATGGGTGGTATCCACTTTTCCCATGATAAAAAAGCCGCCATCCCGCCATATCCCAATGGCAGGTAAGGGCGCACGTTCCAGCCGCGCCATGTCTTGTTGAATACATTTGGCCGTCAGCCCCAACTTGCGCGCTGCCAGCAACAGGGTTTGTACCGAAAAAGCTGAATTGCCAAACTGGTGGTGTAACTGCGCGGCATCGGCAGCAATACCATGTAATTGCGCCATCAGAATCAAACAGTGCAAGCCGCTGTCAAGCTGCTTGCTATGGGTGGCATCAGCCGGAGAGGAAGAGGGTGTAGACATGGAAACAAAGCCAAAACGAACAGGATGAAGGCGGTGCTGCATCACCCGCCGGGAACAATGGCAGTACAGGAGGCAAGCGAGGCTTACCTCCTGACTGCTTAACAGGATGATTTGACGGGACTAATGATTGACCGCCAGCAACACCTGGCCATTACTCTGCTGACCATTAACCCAACTGGTTTGGGTTGCAGACGGTGGTGCAAACGCACTCATGGCCTGTACAAAGCGGGCAACGTCACTGTTGTACATCGTGCGGCCATCCGCGGTTTGAATGCGTTCTATCTGGTTATCTGTGCCGCTGCTGCCCGGGGTGTACCAGTCTTTGACAGTGAGCCTGTCCGTACTGCCCAGCACTTTGATTTGCAGGTCCATGCCCTGTTTGGAGAACCACAAATCAGTCTGATTGATGCCATTCAGCTGCAAGGTATCGGTATTACCCAGCGTGGCATCCTGATCGATGATCAAGTCCTGGCCGTCGCCACGGTTAAATACATAGCGGTCGTTACCGGCCTGGCCAATCAGCGTGTCATTGCCTTTGCCCCCAGTCAGCACATTATTGCCACGGTTGCCGATAATCTGGTTATCCAGCGCATTGCCGGTGGCATTGATGTTTTCTTCCCATAGCTTGATCGGTTCGATGGTGTAAATGGCGTATGCATTAGTGACATTCGCATCCCGGCGGAAATCGGCCAGCGGGATATAACGGGTCATGTCGCTCACCAGTCCGCGGCCTGAGTCTGCAATATAAAAGCCATTAATTGCTCCACTCTTGGCATCGCAGGCCACGCCAGTGACCGTTACCACATGATTGGTACTGCCATCACCCAAATAAGCCGCATCGTTCCACAGCTTGCCACTGTTCACTGCAATGATCACCCCGCGTCCACCCTTGATCAAGTTGGCAATGGCTTGCTCGTTATAGCCAGCGATAATGCCATTACGAATGCCATAGCTATCCAGCAAGGCTTGTTGATTGTAGGCGTTACAGCCACCGCGCTGGTAGTCAGGTTTGACCGGGTCGGTGACGCACCATTTATTGTCTATCGCCCGCTGTACCACCTGGCCTTCGGTCAGGGCGATATTGGCCTGAGTCGCCAGGTTGGCAATGCTGGTTAGCGCGCAGGTACCGCGGAAACCGGGGATGGCATTGCCTTGCATATAATCCAGCTCGTTGGCCTTGGGATAGCCATACACCAGAATATCCACCCCGTCGGCCAGGCCCTTTTCCGGCTTGGCAAAGTCCAGCAGGGTGAGGTTCTCGACATGCTCACCCAGGGCGTAGCTGATACTGGCATAGACCGTATCCACGCCCTCGCCAGCCAGTTCAATCACCTTATCACCGGCATTGTCGACATAATAAATATCATTGCCCAGTCCACCTATCATGGTATCGGCCCCGGTGACACCATCCAGGATATTATTCTGGCTGTTTCCAATAATCAGGTTATTCAGGCTATTGCCGGTGCCATTGATGGTATAACCTTCCAATAGACGCAATTCTTCGATATTGGCATTCAGAATATAATTGACACTGCTGACGACGGTATCGTAGCCCTCGTTCTGCTGTTCCAGCACCACATCATTTACGCTGTTGACAATATAGATATCGTTGCCTTTGCCACCTTCCATGGTGTCGGCACCGGCCCCACCGTCAATATAGTCATTGCCGATGCCACCAATAATGGTGTCATTCCCGGCACCGCCATACAGGAAATTATTATCGCGTGTACCAGCAGGCAAGGGTGCTTCATTATTGGCCATGCCACCGACAATCAAATCATCACCATCCCCGCCATAAATCACATCATCGCCAGCGCCACCAAACAGCCGGTCGTTACCGGCTTCGCCATACAGCCAGTCATCTCCCTCTCCCCCTTGTAACTCATCGTTACCAGTACCGCCCCATAACTGGTCATTCCCCAGCCCGCCTAGCATCAAATCATTACCTGCCCCGCCATACATCACATCATTATCCGTTTCGCCAGCAGCCAAGGCCTGTTTGGTATCATTGCCTGGCGTGAACCCCAGCATGATGTCATCGCCATCACCGCCCCACATGCGGTCATTACCCACCCCGCCAAACATCTTGTCGGCACCGCTGCCACCATCCATCACATCATTACCACTACCGCCAGTCATTTCGTCATCACCAGCACCACCAAATAACGTATCGTCACCAACTCCACCATCCAGATAATCCTGTCCAATACCACCATCCAAGTAATCATTGCCCAAGCCACCTAGCAACTGATCATTCCCTGCACCACCAAACAACACATCATCATCAGTTTCACCAGCTAATAGCGACTGTTTGAAGTCGTTACTTGCTGTGAAGCCTTGCAGAAAATCATCTCCATCCCCGCCATTCAATACATCATTACCTACCCCGCCAAATAGCTTGTCATTGCCACTACCGCCATCCAGTACATCACTCCCACTACCACCATTCAACTCATCATGCCCATCTCCGCCAATCAGCGCGTCGTTACCCTCTTGTCCCAGTAGCAAATCATTACCACTACCTCCATCCAGCAGATCATTTCCAGCGCCTCCATCTAGCTGGTCATTGCCTTCTTCACCATACAAGCGGTCATCTCCAGCATAGCCCCACAAAATATCATTACCGGTACCACCCCATAAATTATCCTTACGGTCAGAACCTCCCATCTGGTCGTCACCACCGCCAGCATAAAAATTTTGTATCAATGCCAGGTTGAAGAATTTCCCATTGTATTGGGCATAGTAATTGACATCGAAACTGTCATTTCCATCTGTGCCAACCATATTGCGTTGGTCGCTGGAAATCTTTATCTGAGAAGGTGCCCAATCAATCCACAGACTAGAAGCTATCCAGAAGCGATTATCTGTATTACGCAAGGTGGCATAGTTACTACCCCATGCCGTAGGTAGTACCGGTGGCATTTTAATGTTTAGTGGTGCTAATGCTGTGCTTTGAGCCACGGTTTGCCCAACAGCCTGACCTGCCGTATAAAAGCCAACATCGCTGGCACGGATGGTTTGCAAGCCAAGCCCACTCAGCGCACTGGCCAGGGTGATGTTTTCACCGCCCTGCGCAACGCCATCCTCATTGCCATCCTGCCAGGCGGTCAGACCATCCAGCTCCGCCCCACTCAGCTTGCCATCCTTATTGCTATCGCGAGCCAGCAATTGCGCTGCTGACACGGCCTTGCCATTGCCATCCAGCACGCGGAAGGTTTGCTTGGCAATGGAAGTGGCATTATCGGTGGCGATGGCTTTGCTTTCGTAGAAAGCGCCGATGGGATCGTAGCCAAAATGGTAGGTAGGTGTAGTAAAGGTAGGGCTGCTGTACACCAATTGATAGGTGGAGAAACTACTGTAATCACGCCAGATGGAATCCAGCACGCTGCCTTGGCCATACAGATAGCGCATTTGCCGGTCGGCATTCAGCAGGTCGGCAAAGGAGTTGCCTGTGGAAATATATTGATCAGGGCCGCCATATAAATTTTTAAAAGTATAAATTAATTGATCAGTCTTTCCGTCCTGATTGCTATCAAGTTCAATTACTGATGTTGAACTTGAAATTGATTTTGCTTTGCTAGATGAATTTATTTGATCGAATTTATTGAGTAAACGGTCGTAAGATCCATCACTAAGAGGGTTGCCCGTGCAGTCTGTGCAGTTGTATGGTTTTGATAGACCATGTTGCAGTAAAAATCTATCGGTAATGGCTGCAGCCATTTGTTCGATATTCATTTTATTGAAATCGTCATTGATAGAGTAATCGTAAACATTTTTATCGTAACTGAAACCATTGCCAATCCAATTGCCAATGCCACTTAAAATAGTAACTTTCCCTTGTACCTGCCACTGCCAAATATGGGCAACCTCATGAACTAACCATCCTTTAAAGCTCATGCCACCTGCTGTGGTGTAGTCATTTTTGTAGTATTCGTCTGGAAATGAAATGGTATTAAATGTAGTGACGGCAGCTTCTCCTGGTAATAGCCTGGTATTGATGACTATTTTGGAGTAATCAATAGAGTCTCCATATACCTCTTTAAGCATGGATATTTCATTGTTGGTGAGTTTTCGTTCGCTCATGATTAATCTCCAATTTTCATTTGTTAATTATTTATGTTGTTGATGCTGCCATTTTGGTAAATAAATTCTCCTTTGATGTTGGTTGGGTATTTTTCCCCGTTTTTATAGAAAATAACAAATCCTAGTATTTGATATCTACCGTTGGTGATTTTTTTTGCTGGGATGTATGGGTCTATTAATTCTGTTTGTTTTCCGTATTGTATTGGAAAGTAATTTCCATGTATTACTTGTTCTACTGGTTGGCGCCCCCATGCTGCCCAAAATCCTTCGCTATCATTATTGGTGGTTGTTTTGCTAATTGAAATGCTAGTGAGTTCTGCGTAATCATATGTGCCTTTATTTTTTATGTCTATATATAAATTTCCAGTTTTATCTGTGTATGCGATGGATGAAACCCAGTTTTCACACTGAATCACAGAGCAGGGGTGGCATCCTGATAGTACTGCTGAAATTATCAGAATCACCAAGTATGTATACTTACGGCAATATAGATTGTGCGTCATTATCTTCAATCATTTATCGAGCGATTAACTGGTAAGTTAAGGCTGTGATTGTGCTTGTGTAAATGGACTATTAGGTCAGTGTTTTTATGTTTTCTGATGGTGTGATGGAGGTTTGAATTTATATGTCAAAGCGGCATTATGTGAATTTTAGTTTGATAGATGAATCGGATTTTATTCACACTTCCAAAGTGTGTTGGGAGTTCTCTTGATAAGCGGCATTTGACAGGGTGCTGAGTGCGGCGTCACGGTTCAGGGTGCTGGTCATGGTTTATCTCCGGTCTGGACAAGGGCTACTGGGGGAAAGAAGGGGACTGGCTGGGTTGGGTTTTTTGCAAGGCTTTGAGCGCTTTTTCACCCTGCTCTCGATAAAATGCGCGACTGCGCTGCTCGCTGACAGCCATTGCTTGCTTAACCCGTTGCTGCCAGTTGTCAGGAAAAATGACACGATGTTTTAGTTGTGGGGAGTTAGGTACTTCAGATCTATTTAAAACTTCCGTGGTGAGCCATAATTCCCCAGGGGCTTGGTAGCAAGAAGTTCCTATGGTAATCATACTGATTTGACTAAATATATTCTTGTCATAAGATATTATTCCGATCCATCCAGAGCTACCGCTTTTATCCCAATACATCCACCCCAACTCTTTGCCAGTTTGTGGGTCGGTCAGTGGTACTCGAACTCCAGCTCCCGGTAATGTGCTGCGCGGACGCATTAGCCGGTTCGCTGCACTAGCCAAAAATTCCGATGAAGTTTGACTTAGATCCAGCTCTACTGGCGGCATCCTTGGGTCCCAGGGCAGCGGATTACGTTGCTGATCGAAATACACATCCAGCACGCAACGTACTTCGTCTTCACGGCAAGCTTGGCGGTCGCCCCCCCAGCCGCAGGTGGCGTAACTGGGCATCACGCGAAAGGCGACAGCATCGGCACCTTGCAAGGCTTTCGATTCCTATTGCACCGGCATTTGAAAGCGCTGGGCAAAAGCGGGGGTGTAGACGTAGATATTGGGGTCTCGATCCATCACGCCACGGTGTCGAACAATGCGCGCTTCATAAGAAAAATTCGCTGCGGGTGGCTCGCTTTGCAGCATGGGCAACGGTTCCACAGCATGAGCCGTGGCTACGGTTAGCATGCAGGCCAGCGCCAGTCGTATGGCAGAGCGAGGAGGAGGAAGGGCAAGACGGGACATGGGCATTCCTTGAGCAAAGACGTGGTGGTAGCAAAAGCGGTAACAAGGGCTGGCCTGCACGTAGCGGCTGACTGTAGGGGGGAGTAACCGGGCGGGTAAACCTGTACAAGGGACAGGTAAATGGCATCAATGCAGAGCAAGGATGGGTGGCGAATGGAGTCGGATTGTTCTAGTGGTTGATTAATCTTGAAGATGGAGTTGGATCCTTTATGCACATGGCTGAATAGTGTGAGTACTCGCACGGAAATGACTTACGGGGAGGTGAGAAGTCGGTGTAGTGAAAATTGGGCAGTATAGTGCCGGCATGCATTTGTTCTGCGTGCCAAGTACTCATAGATCGTGATCATGACTCAGGCCTGCTAAAGGCTGTGGGTTGGCCAAGGTGTTCTGTGTGCGCAATTTCACTTTTCCCCTTGGCTATGGCGTAGCCGCGATTTCTGGGGCTGAATGCAGCCGTGCTTGCTGCAAAAGTAGCGTTTGGTGGTTGCCGACGAGTGTGTGTCGCTGAGTGGTTTCGGTGTGTATGGCAGAAGGCTTGCTGGCCGCCAAAGGGCGGGTATGGGTGGGGTGCCGGGTGGAAGGGATTGAGGCAAGAACAGGCACAGCAGGGCCTTGTGGCTCTGCTGCGCCAGATGAGCGCAAGACTACCTTGGCGCCGCTAACAAAAAGCCTGCTGCTGCGTTGCGCCTCCTTGCCGTACTCTTTGTACTGTTTGCGTCGGCGCGTCTTGCCCCAGGGAGGCTACGCTATTTTGTTAGCCGCTCTTAGCGCGGCAAGCCCAGCGCGTAGCGGATGACTTCGCGTTTGAGCGGGCCGGCCTTGTCGGCCAGTTTCAGCCCCAGCTTGCGGGCAGCCTTGAGCGGCGGAATGTTGTTGCTAAAGCCGAAGCAGAAGGCGTCCATGCCGGTCTGCATGGCCAGATTGGCTGGTTTGCGGCGTCGTTCGTAGGCTTTGAGCACGCTGATATCGGCAAAGTCGCGTCCTTCGCTGACGGCGCGGCTGATGATGTCGGCCAGCTCGGCCACATCCTGAAAGCCGAGGTTGACCCCTTGACCGGCCAGCGGGTGAATGGTGTGGGCGGCGTCACCGGCCAGCACCACGCCATCCTTGGCATACGTTGCCGCATGGCGACGGGTGAGGGCGAAGGAGCCGCGTGCCAGCAGCTGGCGGATGCCGCCCAGCTTTTGCGGGAAGGTGGCGCTGAAGGCGGAAACCAGTTCTTCGTCGCTCAGTGCCAGCAGGCGCTTCACTTCGGTGGGCGTGTTGTACCACACCAGAGAGGCGTGCGGGCCGGTGAGCGGCAGGAAGGCTTGCGGGCCGGAGGCGGTAAAGCGTTGCCAGGTGATGTCCTGCTGGCCGTATTCCATTTCGCAGCTGGCTACCAGCGCATGCATGGGGTAGTCCCAGCTGGTGATGCCGATGCCTGCTGCATCGCGCACCTGGGAGCGTGCACCGTCGGCGGCTACCAGCAGGCGGGCGACCAGTACGGTGCCGTCTTCCAGCGTGACGCGCGATGCCTTGGGCGAGTAGACAATGCTGGCAATGCGCGCCGGGCAAATATAGCGGATGTCGTCTTTTTCTTGCAGGCAGGCGGTGGTGGCCAGCTGTACGATGCGGTTTTCCACGATGTGCCCCAGTGCGTCCACACCGGCTTCGGCGGCATCAAACAGGGTGCCGTTCTGTTCCCGGTCTTCCCATACCTGCATGCGGCGGTAAGGGGCGGCGCGCATGGCGAGAATACGGGGCCAGGCGCCCAGGCGTTCCAGCAACTGTGCCGATGCGGGGCTGATGGCTGATACACGCAGGTCCGGTGCCTGTGTCGGGTCAAACGCCGTGGGCGCGGTCTGTTCCAGTACGGCCAGCTTCAGGCCCTTGCCACTGAGTGCAGCGGCCAGGGCGCTGCCAACCATGCCCCCGCCGACGATCAAGATATCCAGATGTTCCATTACGGCCCTCATGCGGCGCATTGCGCCTGATTCTCGTTGCAGTATTGCGCGCGATTGTGCCAAAGGCGGCTGCCATTGGCTTTGGTCTGGATCAAGCGCCGGGCAAGTGCGCGGCTTCAGTCGCCGGAGTACAGCGGGCGTTCTTCCAGCACGGCGCGCAGGCGCGGGGTGACATGCTGGATGAAGGCTTCGTATTTCTTCGGCAGTGGCTGGCGGTACGGAAATACCAGGTACACCGGCCAGCTGCCGCCTTGCCAGCCCGGTAATACCCGTACCAGATGCCCGCTTTCCAGATAATGGCTGGCCACATAGTGCGGCAGCAGGGCCACGCCGTGGCCGGCAATCAGGCCGGAAATCAGCGAGGCGTACTGGTCGCACACCAGCATGGGACGGGTGGTGATGGATTTGAGTTCGCCGTCTTTTTCCAGCCGCCATTCCCGGCCATAGACATGATGGCTGTTAAGCAGGATGCGGTGACGGCACAGGTCGTCCGGGCTGTTCAGCGGCGGGGCTTTTGCCAGATACTCGGGCGAGGCGTAGGGCGCTTCCCAGACAAACCCCAGCGGCTTGGCCACCAGGCGGTCGTCGTGCACATTGCGTGAGCGGATGCAGAAGTCGACGCCGTCGTTGATCGGGTCTTGCAGGCGGTTTTCCGCGCGCAGCTCCAGTTCCAGATCCGGATGGCAGGCAGCCAGCTCGGACAGCATGGGAGCCAGCAGGTACTGGGCAAACGAGGCGGTGGCGCTGATGCGCAGCGGGCCTTCGATCAGGCCCTGCGCTTCTTCGATATCCGGCCCCACTTTTTCCAGCATCTCGCGCAACTGGCGGGCGTGCTCGGCCAGACGGCGGCCGGTTTCGGTCAGTGCCACGCGGCGGGTGTTGCGCAGCACCAGCACGGTGCCAAGCTGCTGTTCCAGCTCTTTCACCAGCTGGCTGATGCGGCTTTTGGCGCAGCCAATGTCATCGGCGGCGGCGGTAAAACTGCCTTTGCGCGCCAGTGCATCAAAAGCCAGCAGGGCATCGGGCGATGGAGTGGGATTTGTTTTCATGGCAGAACAGTGCGTGGTAAGGGCGATGTATTTGACGGCGTTTTTCACGATATTAGCATAGGGACGCCCAGTTTCCTGAACAGTGCCAGGAATTTTCTTAGCAGACTGTCGGTCAGGCAGGCTTATTCTGAATTGTTTTAAATTTTGAACATTGAAGTCGTTTTATTGGTGTTAATCTGCGAAATTGTCATGCGTATGATTGATTGGCGTGATTTTCAGAACGATGCTCAATCAAGAAAGGCAAGGCAATGAAAGTACTGGTTATTGGTGGACGTGGTGTTATCGGTAGTGCCGTGGTGGCATTGTTGTCAACAGAACATGAGGTGCTGGTGGGCGGGCGTCATGAAGCTGAGGTGCGGGTGGACATGACCGACCCGGCCAGCATCGAGGCCATGTATCAGGCGCATCCAGACCTGGACGCGGTGGTGGTGACTGCCGGCCATGTGCCATTCAAGCCCTTGCAACAGCTGAGCGAGGACGATTGGCAGTCTGGCTTGCATGACAAGCTGATGGGGCAGGTGCGTCTGGTGCAGATCGGTGCGCGCCACCTGCACACGGGGGCGGTATTCGTGCTCACTTCCGGCCTGTTGAAGCGCGAGCATATTCTGGGCGGTAGTTGCGCCAGTGTGGTCAATGCCGGTCTGGCTGCCTTTGTGCGCTCGGCGGCACAGGAGTTGTGGGGACAGGCGCGGGTGAATCTGGTCAGCCCTGGCGTAGTGGCGGGGGATGAGCGCGGTGCCGGGGCCTTTGCCGGTTTCATGCCGGTGAGCCGTGAGCAGATTGCCCAGAGTTATCTGCGCGCCCTGACCCAGCCCCTGACTGGCAAGGTGCTGGAAGTCTTTCCCGAAGTCACGCGCTAAGGCCGGATGTGGGAAAATGAGCGCCGCCGGTGATCAGCACCGGCGGTTTTCCTTTTGCAATGGATTGCTCATGTTGCCCACTTTTGCGCTCAGCGCCGCCATGCTGCTCTGGGCCAGTGCCTTTATCGCGCTGAAAATCGTCTTTGTCGTGTTCGACCCACTGGCAGTGCTGTTTGCCCGCATGGTGCTGGCCAGTTGCTGCATTCTGCCCTTGTTGTGGCAGCGGGCAGAGCGCTGGCGTTACCAGCGTGGCGACTGGCGCTGGATGCTGGCCATGGGCCTGGCCGAGCCCTGTCTGTATTTTCTGTTTGAAGCCCAGGCGCTGGTGAATACCAGTGCGGCACAGGCATCGGTCATTACTGCCACGCTGCCCTTGCTTACCGGGGTGGGCGCCATGTTGTTCCTGCATGAAAAAATGAGCCCGCGTGGCTGGCTGGGGCTGGTCATTTCCTTTGCCGGGGTGCTGTGGCTGACGCTGGACAACCAGGTATCCGCCCAGGCACCCAACCCGGTATTGGGCAATGCGCTGGAGTTTTGCGCCATGTTGTGTGCCACTGGCTATGTGCTGATTGCCAAGCGCCTGTCGCGTCGTTATTCGGCACTGGCCATTACCGGCATGCAGACGGTGCTGGGCAGTGTCTGGTTTGGCCTGGCCCTGCTTAGCCCCTGGGGCCATTGGCCCAGTCATTTTCCACTCTGGCCCAGCCTGATGGTGGTGTACCTGGGGGTGTTCGTCACCCTGGGGGCATATGGCCTGTATACCTGGGCCGTCAGCAAGATGCCGGTGTCGCGGGCATCGCCCTTTATCAATCTGATTCCGCTTTTTACCGTCCTGCTGGCGTGGTGGCTGCTGGATGAAACCCTGGTTCCGGCGCAATGGCTGGCCTGCCTGTTGGTGCTGGGTGGGGTGTTGCTGGGCGAGGGAAGGTCTTCGGCCAGGTAGTCTGAATGTTAAGTTTGGTAAAAACCGGTCGATATGACAGATATCAAGTGCTGTACCATCGCCAGCCATCACCTGTGCAAGGGAAAAGCGGCGTTGCCAGCAGCCTGACACTATAAATAACTCTAGGTTTGTCGGCGAAGCGTGCCGATCAGCCATTCCCTCCGGCCGGGGCTCGTTCCGGACTGAATGGCTTCTCCATATCAATAACAGGATGCAAGGCGTGATGAACAAGACATGGCAGATCCGTTCGCTGCAAGCGGCGGTCATACTACTCGGGGGTGGTTTGCTGGTAACCATGGCGCAGGCCGAAGAAAAGGCTGCGGCACCTGCCGAACACGGCAAGCCCATTGTCTTGCCGGGCAAGCAGGCGGCATCGGCCGCAGCGGAAGCACCGACCAAGACCATCGTGTTGCCGGGCAAGCTGGCTGCATCCATGGCGGCGGCGCGCGCCAAGCCCAAGGAGCCGGAAACCCTGCAGCCTGAAGTAAAGCAAGGGGCGGCACCTCTGCTGAAAGCCCCAGTGGGCCCAAGCCCCGAGGTACATGCCCCGGGCGCTGCAGTGCATGAGGCCAGGCGTGCGGCCAAGCCGCGCCGTGCCAAAGCCAAACCCAAGGCAGTGGAACGCAAGCCTGAGGAGAGCAGCCATGACGAACACGGCCATGGCTCCGAGGTGCAGCAAGTGCGTGCCGCGGTAACGACCATCCTGCACGACAACAGTGAATACATGGCGCATCACAATGCCGCCTATTTCAAGACCTTTGCCGACAAGCAGACGCCGCGCGCCACGGTAGTCACCTGCTCCGATTCCCGGGTGCAAAGCGAGGTGATGGACAAGAGCGCCGTCAACGACCTGTTCATGGTGCGTGACATCGGCAACCAGCTGGCCACGGCAGAGGGCTCGGTGGAGTACGGGGTGCGCCATCTGCATACCCCGCTGCTGATTTTTGTCGGCCATGCCGCCTGCGGTGCCATCAAGGCAGCCTCGGCCGATTACAGCAAGCTGGAACCGGCCATCCGCAAGGAATTGGCCACCATCAACATTCCGCAGGGCATCGACCCTACCGATGGCGCGCTGCTGAATGTGAATAACCAGGTGGAAAGCGCCATCCTGAAGTTTTCCGGCGAGGTGGAAGCCGGGCATCTGGCCATCCTGGGGGCGTTCTACGATTTCCGTAACGATCTGCGCCAGGGGGCCGGCAAGCTGATCATCACCAATCTGAACGGTGAGACTGATCCGGGCAAGATCCGCGAACTGATGAAGCAGGGCCAGTATTTCAAATACAGCTTCATGCGCTGAGCGCAGCACTTTTTCTGTACCAGAACCGCCACCGCGTTGATCCGCGCTGGCGGTTTTTCTTTTTGTTCAGTCTGTTTTTGTAAGTGCAAGACTACAAGCTGGTGAGGTTGGCTGTTGAATGATTTACCGGCACATCCTGTTTTATGTTGCTGACGACTTGTTTACTTGGCCTGGCGCAAAACGATGAACAGATAAAAAGAGTAATCTGCCTTTAATAATGATTTTTCCAGTAAAACAAAGGCGCTGGCCTTGTTTGTCTGACAATTTTATTTGCATGGTTGTAGTGGATTAATTACAGCATGCAGGGCTGTATATTCAGTTTGTATTTGAAAAAGCCTGCCGGATGAATACGGCGATCAACTGAATGTCATGCAGCCCGGGCAGATTTCTTTTTTGTCATTGGAGTCGTGTCATGTCGGTATCTTCATTGGAACAACTCGATGCGCTGGTAGCGCGTGTCAAACAGGCGCAGGCGGTTTTTGCCGAATTCTCCCAACAGCAGGTGGATGTGATTTTCCGCAGCGCGGCGCTGGCCGCGGCGGATGCGCGCATTCCGCTGGCGCGCATGGCGGTGGAGGAAACCGGCATGGGGGTGATGGAAGACAAGGTGATCAAGAATCACTTTGCCTCCGAGTACATCTACAACAAGTACAAGGATGAAAAGACTTGCGGCGTGCTGTCGGAAGACGACAGCTTCGGCACCATCACCATTGCCGAACCTATTGGCATCCTGTGCGGCATCGTGCCCACCACCAACCCTACCTCCACGGCCATTTTCAAGGCGCTGATCGCACTGAAAACCCGCAATGCCATCATCTTCTCGCCCCATCCGCGGGCGCGGCGTTCCACTTGCGAAGCCGCCCGGCTGGTACTGGAAGCCGCCGTGGCTGCCGGTGCGCCGCAGGACATCATCGGCTGGATAGACGAGCCTAGCGTCGAGTTGTCCAACGCACTGATGCAGCACCCGGATATCAACCTGATTCTGGCCACCGGTGGCCCCGGCATGGTGAAGGCCGCGTACTCCTCCGGCAAACCCGCCATTGGCGTGGGCGCAGGCAATACCCCGGCGGTGATCGACGAAACCGCCGACATCAAGCGCGCCGTGGCCTCCATCCTGATGTCCAAGACTTTCGACAACGGCGTGGTATGTGCGTCCGAGCAGTCAGTCATCGTGGTGGACAGCATTTACGAGGCCGTGCGCGAACGGTTTTCGCGCCATGGCGGTTACATTCTCAGCGCAGAGCAAACCGCCGCCGTGGCGGGTGTCATCCTCAACCGTGGCAGTCTGAATGCTGCGATTGTCGGCCAGAGCGCGGTGAAGATTGCCGCCATGGCCGGCATTACCGTACCGGCGGACACCAAGGTGCTGATTGGCGAAGTGAGCGATCTGAGCAATGACGAAGCCTTCGCCCACGAAAAGCTGTCGCCCACGCTGGCCATGTACCGCGCCCGCGATTTTGCCGATGCCTGCGACAAGGCTGCTGCACTGGTGGCACTGGGCGGTATCGGCCACACCTCGGCGCTGTATACCGATCAGGACTTGCAAGGCGAGCGCATCCGCTATTTTGGCGACAAGATGAAAACCGCCCGCATCCTGATCAACACCCCGTCCTCACATGGCGGCATCGGCGACTTGTACAACTTCAGCCTGGCGCCGTCGCTGACGCTGGGTTGCGGTTCCTGGGGTGGTAATTCCATCTCGGAAAACGTCGGCCCCAAACACCTGATCAACAAGAAAACCGTGGCCAAGAGGGCGGAAAACATGTTGTGGCACAAACTGCCCAAGTCCATTTACTTCCGTCGTGGCTGCCTGCCGGTGGCACTGGAAGACCTGGCGGACAAAAAGCGTTGCCTGATCGTGACCGGGCATTACCTGCTGGAGCACGGCTTTGTGGATGAGCCGGTGCGGCTGCTGAAAAAAATGGGCCTGGAAGTGGAAGTGTTCTTCGACGTGCCTGCCGACCCCACGCTGGCCGTGGTGCGCAAGGGTGCCGAACTGGCCCATGCCTTCCAGCCGGACGTGATCATGGCGCTGGGCGGCGGCTCGCCGATGGATGCGGCCAAGATCATCTGGGTGATGTACGAACACCCGGAAGTGCATTTTGCCGATCTGGCGCTGCGCTTCATGGACATCCGTAAACGCATTTACCAGTTCCCCAAGCTGGGTGGCAAAGCCATGCTGGTGGCGGTGCCCACCACATCCGGCACCGGCTCGGAAGTCACGCCGTTTGCCGTGGTGACCGACGAAGTAACCGGGGTGAAATACCCGATTGCCGATTATGAGCTGACTCCGCACATGGCCATTGTGGATGCCAATCTGGTGATGGACATGCCCAAGTCGCTCACCGCCTTTGGCGGCATCGACGCGGTGACGCATGCGCTGGAAGCTTATGTGTCGGTGATGGCCAACGAGTATTCCGACCCGCAGGCCCTGCAGGCGCTGAAGCTGCTGAAGGACTACCTGCCATCGGCCTATCTGAACGGCGCACGCGACCCGAAAGCGCGCGAGCAAGTGCATAACGCTGCCAGCATTGCCGGCATCGCCTTTGCCAACGCCTTCCTGGGCGTATGCCACTCCATGGCGCACAAGCTGGGTGCGGAATTCGGCCTGGCGCATGGTCTGGCCAATGCCTTGCTGATCAGCAATGTCATCCGCTACAACGCGGCTGATATTCCGACCAAGCAAACCGCGTTCAGCCAGTACGACCGGCCCAAGAGCGTGGCGCGTTATGCCGAGATTGCCCGTCATCTGGGGCTGGAAGGCGAGCGCGATCACGAACGGGTGGAGAAACTGGTGCAGTGGGTGGACGAGCTCAAGCAGATGCTCAACATCCCCATGTCGATTCAGGCAGCCGGCGTGGAAGAGGCGGACTTTCTGGCCCGGGTCGACCAGTTGGCCGAAGCCGCGTTTGACGACCAGTGCACCGGGGCCAATCCGCGCTACCCCTTGATCAGCGAACTCAAACAGCTGCTGCTGGACAGCTACTATGGCCGGGCCTGGTGCGAAGCGCATTTGCGCGATGCCGCCAGCGATGTTGCTGTGGTGCGCAAGTCCAAGGGCAAGCAAAAAGCGGTATAAATCCGCAGCGTTTCAACCAGCAGGCCCGGAGCTAGCTCCGGGCCTTTTCCTGCCCGCTGCATTCCATACCGGGTGTGCTGGGTTAAGCTGTCTGCTTGACCAGCCCGTGATGGAGCGCAGTATGAAAATCGACACTATTCCGTTTGGCGTGACCGACTGGTCGGCCATTGCCCCTACCGAGCATCCCGGCGAAAGCGGCATGGCGCTGTGGCGTACCTGTCAGTTCGGCAATATCCGCGTGCGCATGGTGGAGTACAGCCCCGGCTATGTGGCCGACCACTGGTGTCGCAAGGGTCATATCCTGCTGTGTCTGGAAGGTGAGTTGCTGACCGAACTGGCCGATGGCCGCCGCTTCATGCTGACCCCCGGCCTGAGTTATCAGGTGGCCGATGAAGCCGAGCCGCACCGCTCGTCAACCCGGACCGGGGCGCGGCTGTTCATTGTGGATTGAGCGCGGCTCACCACACCCCTGCGGTGTGGTGTCTGCTTGCCGCAGGGGCATTACGCTATTTTGTGGCCTCAGGCAGGCTTGCTCTTGCGGCTGCTGCGTGCCGGTTTGGCGGCGTCGGTTTCGCTGGCGCTGACCGGTACCGGTTTCACCTTGGCCCGCGTGCCTTTGGGCTTGACGGCGGGTTCTCCTTTTTGCAGATGCAGCAGGCGGCGGCGGATGTCGTCGGTATCCAGCCAGATATCCTCGCCCTTGCTGATGCGTTCCAGTTCCTGATCACTCAGGAAGGGGCGGCAGACATTGCGCATCACCTTGTCGAACCATTTGCGGCTGGCCATCACCTGCGCTGCCTGTTCGTTACCCTTGCCCACCGAGGCGGATGAGTAGTTGTGGAACATCAACTGGCAGGTGTCATGCACGATCAGCTCGTCCCCGGCCAGAAAGATCAGCGCGCCCATGGAAAAGGCGCGGGCTTCCAGAATGGTGATGACGTGCGCCTCGCTGGCGGCGATGTTGTTGATGATCTGCAGGCCGGTATCGAAATTGCCGCCGGGGGTGTTGAGGTGCAGGAAGATCAGGTCGGTGGCACTGGCAGTGCGCAGGGTGTACAGCAAGTCGGTGTACTGGATGGGGTCGACAATTTCGCCGGACAGATAGTAGGAAATCTGGCGGATCACACCTTGTGATTCATAGCGGCGGAAGGCGGGCAGTTTCACATCGTCGTCTTCGTCGTCGTCAGTGCTGCGGTCTTGCAGCGGGGCGTGGTAGCGGGAGTGGGTCATCGCATTTTCCTGTTGTTGTAAGGATGAGGAAGACTGCGTGTTGCACTGTCAGTGTAGCCCTGCCACCACAAGAGCGACCAGCCTGTTTCCTCCCTGTTTTGCGATATGGCAATGCAGGAAACAGAAAAAACGCCTGCAGCACCGGGCGGCAGGCGTTGTGGAGCGGGATCTGGCCGAACCTAGCCCAGTTCTTTCAGCAGCTCCTTCACCCGCACCACGCGCAGGCCCACTTCTTCTATCTTCGACTCCACCCGCAGCTTGTCCTGACCGGCCAGCTTGTAGTTCTTCTTGCTCTGGATCAGCTGGATGATCTTCATCGGGTCGATCGGCGGGTTCTTGATGAACTGCAACTGGATGGCCACTTCGCTGGCGTCCAGCTTGGCCACGCCCAGCGGCTTGGCCAGCAGGCGCAGGCGGTGGCTTTCGATCAGCGTTTTCACCGTTTGCGGCGGCAGGCCGAAGCGGTCGATCAGCTCCTCGTGGATGGCATCGATGTCCTGCTCGGTTTCGCAGGTGGCCAGGCGCTTGTACAGCACCAGCCGTTCATGCACGTCCGGGCAGTAGGCATCCGGCAGCAGCGCCGGGCTGTGCAGATTGATTTCGGTGGTGACGCCCAGCGGTGCGTCCAGGTCCGGCTCGCGGCCTTTTTTCAGGTCGCGCACCGCTTGTTTGAGCATCTCGGTAAACAGCGAGAAACCCACTTCCTGCATTTCGCCCGACTGGCCTTCGCCCAGTACCTCACCCGCGCCACGGATTTCCATATCGTGCATGGCCAGATAGAAACCGGCACCCAGCTCGCCGGATAGCTGGATGGCTTCCAGCCGCTTGCCGGCGTCCTTGGTCATGCCGTCCGGGGTCAGCAGATAGGCATAGGCCTGATGATGGCTGCGGCCCACCCGGCCACGCAGCTGGTGCAGCTGGGCCAGGCCGAACTTGTCGGCACGGTTGATCAGGATGGTGTTGGCATTGGGAATGTCGATGCCGGTTTCGATGATGGTGGAGCACAGCAGCACATTGAAACGCTGTTGCAGGAAGTCGCGCATTACCTGTTCCAGCTCGCGTTCGCGCAACTGGCCGTGGGCCACGCCGATGCGGGCTTCCGGCACCAGTTCGGCCAGTTTTTCCTGCATGTTGGCAATGGTGTCCACTTCGTTGTGCAGGAAGAACACCTGACCGCCACGCTTGAGTTCACGCAGGATGGCCTCGCGGATCACGCCGTTGCTGGCCGGGCTGATGAAGGTTTTCACGGCCAGGCGGCGGTTGGGCGCAGTGGCGATGACCGAGAAGTCGCGCAGTCCTTCCAGCGCCATCGACAACGTGCGCGGAATCGGTGTGGCGGTGAGGGTAAGCACGTCCACATTGGCGCGCAGGCGCTTGAGCTGTTCCTTCTGGCGCACGCCAAAGCGGTGCTCTTCGTCGATGATCACCAGCCCCAGGTTCTTGAACTGTACATCCGGCTGCACCAGCTTGTGGGTGCCGATGACAATGTCCACCGTGCCCTCGGCCAGGCCCGCCAGCGCGGCCTTGCTTTCCTTGGCGCTGCGAAAGCGCGACAGCTCGGCAATCTTCACCGGCCAGTCGTTGAAGCGGTCGGAGAAGTTCTGGAAATGCTGCTCGGCCAGCAAGGTGGTGGGCACCAGCAGCGCCACCTGCTTGCCGCCCATCACCGCGACAAAAGCGGCACGCAGCGCGACTTCGGTCTTGCCGAAGCCCACATCGCCGCACACCAGACGGTCCATCGGCTTGCCGCTGCACATATCGTGGATCACGGCTTCGATGGCATTGGCCTGGTCTATGGTTTCTTCAAAACCGAAACCGGCGGCAAAGGCGTCGTAATCGTGGTGGGACAGGGTGAAACTGTGGCCTTCGCGCGCGGCGCGCTGGGCGTAGAGGTTAAGCAGCTCGGCGGCGGTATCGCGCGCTTTTTCGGCGGCTTTCTTCTTGGCCTTTTCCCAGGCCGGGTTGCCCAGCTTGTGCAGCGGGGCCTGTTCGGATGGGCCACCGGCATAGCGCGAAATCAGGTGCAGCTGGCTCACCGGCACGTATAGCGTGGCGTTGTCGGCGTACTCCAGCTGCATCAGCTCGGTTTCGCCTTCGCCCAGGTCCATTGACACCAGGCCGATATAGCGGCCGATGCCGTGCTGCTCGTGCACCACCGGGTCGCCGGATTTCACCTCGGCCAGATCGCGCAGCATGGAGTCCGAGCTCATCTTCACATGGCGGCGGCGGGTGTGGCTGCGCGCAATATGCTGATACAGCTCGCTCTCGGTGATGATGGACAGCGGCGGTTGCTGCTGGGCAAAGCCGGAATACAGCGGGGCCACCACCAGCGCCAGTGGCATGTTGCCGTTGGCAAACTCCTGCCAGTTGTCGATCAGTTGTGGCTTGATGCCGTGTTCCTGCAGGAACTGCACCATGGTTTCGCGCCGCCCCAGGCTTTCTGCCGTCAGCAGCACGCGCTGGCCGCTGGTCTGCAGATAATGCGCCAGCTTGTGCAGCGGGTTGTCGGCGCGGCGCTCGACCGCCAGGTCGGGCAGGGTGAGGCCGGCGGCATCCGCTTCGCCTGCTGCCGGGATTTCAATGCGCGAATAAGGCTTGATGCGACCAAGGAATTCGTCCTGACGCAAGAACACATCGGCCGGTGGCAGTACCGGGCGTTCCGGGTCGCCCTGTGCCATGTGGTAGCGGTTCTGTACGTCCTTCCAGAAGGTGTCGGCGGCACCGGCCACGTCGCGGTGCAGCACCACCAGGGCGGCTTCGCCCACGTAGTCGAACAGGGTGGCGGTTTCGTCAAAGAACAGCGGCAGGTAGTACTCGATACCGGCAGGGAACAGATTGGCCGAGACGTCCTTATAGATGCGACTCTTGGACGGGTCGCCTTCCATGCGCTCGCGGTAATGCTGGCGGAAGGCGGTGACACCGCTTTCGTCCGCCGGATATTCGCGCGCCGGCAGCATGCGGATTTCCGGCACCGGGTACAGCGTGCGCTGGCTGTCCGGGTCGAAGGTGCGCAGGCTGTCGATTTCCTTGTCGAACAGGTCGATGCGGTAGGGCAGGGTGCTGCCCATGGGGAACAGGTCCACCAGGCCGCCACGAATGGAAAACTCGCCCGGCGCCATCACCTGGGTGACGTGGCTGTAGCCTGCCATCACCATGTCGGCGCGCAGTTGCTCCACATCCAGTTGTTGCTTGCTTTGCAACAAGAAGGTGCGGCCCAGCAGGTAGCTGACCGGCGAGAGCCGTGTCATGGCGGTGCTGACCGGTGCAATCACCACCTGGCATTCGCCGCGGTGGATTTGCCACAAGGTGGCCAGCCGCTCGCTCACCAGCTCGCCGTGCGGCGAGAAATGGTCGTAAGGCAGCGTCTCCCAGTCAGGCAGCAAGGCCGCCTTGATGTCGGGGGCAAACCAGGGCAACTCGGCCTTCAGCCGTTGTGCGGACTGGGCATCGGCAGTCAGCACCAGCAGGGTGTGGCCGGCCTTGGCCAGGCCGGCCAGTACGGCAGCATCCAGGCCATCGGGCAGGGCAGGGCAGCAGGTCTTCTGACCGGCAGGGGCAATGCGAGGCAGTGTGTCCAACATTCTTCTTCACATTCGTGGATCTGCGAGTATTATACCAGCGGGCATTTCACGCCATGGGTGTGTTTGCCATCCATTTACAAGAGGCCACAAGGCCCGCGACCCGCCACATATCCGTACCTCATACCAATAATCACCGCCCGGCATTGCCGGGCATGGACGGACTGTGGCTGTAAAGGATTGGGAGAGTGAAAACTAAGGGGATGTTTGCCGGCTGGCTGGCTTTTGCCGTGTTTGCCGCCAGCTTGTTGCTATGGCCCAGGAGCGCCCTGGGTGAGATTCCTTTGTACGGTTTCCTGCCACACGGCCTGTTTGCCGGCTGCCTGCTATGGCGCGGCTTGCGCCGGGTGTGGTTCTGGCCGCCGGCAGCCCTGCTGCTGACCAGCCAGTATTTGCCATGGCCATGGGCGACCGCCCTTAGCCTGTCCTTGCTGCTGCTGTTGCCGGGCGCACATTTGTTGCGTGCGTCACCGGCCACTTCAACCGATGGTTCGGCCATCTCCCGCCTGTTGCTGAACCTGCTGGAAGTGTGTGCCTATTTCACCGCTCCGCCCATTGCCTTGCTCGGCGTCTATTCCTTCTGGCATGGCAGTTTGCCCGAGGTATTGCAGTGGATGGCGCAGGCCGGTGCCTGCTGCATGCTGGCCATGACCTCCTGCCTGCCGCTGTTGCGACTGAGCAGCCTGCCCGACCGGCGTCGGTTGCTGGAGTTGCTGGTGATCTTGCTGGTGATGCTGGCTGTATGGGCTTCCATGGTAAGCAATGCACAGGATTTGCCCATACCGCGCCCGGTACTGTTTTTTCCCCTGATGATCTGGGCCTCCTTCCGCGGCCGCTTGCTGGGTGCCTGCCTGTCCGGTGCCCTGCTGTGTCTGTTGTTGTCCCTGCCCGGTTTTTTCCCCGGTCTTTACCTGTATGCCGGCAGCACCGAGCTGATGACCGAAACGGCGCTGTGCCTCACTTTCATCGTGGCTTCCTTGCTGGTGGCAACGCTGAGTGATGTGCACCGCCGCAAGGAAGACGAGCTGAACGAATTCCGCTCGCGGGTGGAGTCGCTGGTCAACAACAGCCCCAACATGATGTCGCTCAAGGGGCTGGACGGCCGCTTCCTGCTGGCCAACCGCGCTTACAGCCGCATGCTGGGCGTTACCGAGTACGCCATGGTGGGCCGCCTGGTGAGCGATTATTTTGCTCCTGATGATGCCCGGCGCATCCAGCAGCAGGACGAAGTGGTACTCAATTGCCTGGAGCCGCGCCAGTTTGAAGAAAGCTTCACCACCGGCGGCAGCACCTTCACCATGCTGGTGACCAAGTTTCCGCTGTTCGACAGCCAGGGCCGCCCGGCCGGGGTAGGCAGCGTGGATACCGACATCACCCGTACCCGCGAAGAGCAAAAAGCCAAGAAGGAAGCCGAGGAAAAATACTGGGCGCTGGTGGAACAAACCCTGGTCGGCATCTACATCCTGCAGGACGAGCGGCTGGTGTACGTCAACCCCAAGCTGGCGGATATTGTCGGCTATCGTCCGGAAGACATGCAGGACATGCCGCTGGAAAGCCTGCTGCCGCCCAGCGAGGCCAGCCGCATCCGGCTGCAGATCAAGCGCCGCCTGCGCGACAACATCCAGGTAATGCATTACACCACCCGCGCCATCAGTCGCGATGGCCATCTGGTGGATCTGGAAGTGCACAGCCGTCTGGTGGAGTACGACGGCAAGCCCGCGCTGATTGGCGTGGTGGTGGACATTTCCGATCGCATCGCCGCCGATACCAATCTGAAGCTGGCAGGCAAGGTGTTCGAAAATTCGGCGGAAGGCATCCTGATTCTGGATTCCGATACCCGCATCATCGCCGTCAACCACGCCTTCACCCGCATTACCGGCTACCCGGAAGACGAGGCGCTGGGCAAGCTGTCGCGCATCTTCAGTGAAAATGACGACGCAGTCAGCCAGCAAATGCTGGAAGCACTGGCGCAGCACGGCCACTGGCAGGGCGAAATGCGCGACCGGCGCAAGAATGGCGACTGGTATCCGGCTGAACTGTCCATTTCGCTGGTGCGCGATGACGGCGGCTTCCTCAGCAATTACGTGGCGGTGTTTTCCGACATCACCGTGCGCAAGCAGGCCGAAGAGCGTCTGCAGTTTCTGGCCAATCACGACCCGCTCACCCGTCTGCCCAACCGCAGCAGCCTGATCAGCCGGCTGGAACAGGCCATTGTCGACATGAGCGGCGAGCCGACCCCGCTGGCGGTGATGTTCATCGACCTGGACCGTTTCAAGCTGATCAACGACTCCTTCGGTCACCAGTCCGGTGATGAACTGCTGCGCGAAATTGCCATTCGGCTGTCCAATTCGGTGGGTGAGCGCGGCCTGCTGGCGCGGCAAGGTGGCGACGAATTCACCCTGCTGCTGACCGAATTTGCCGATCAGGCGGAACTGGCGGCGCTGGCCGAGGACATCCTCACCGTGCTGGGCCGTGGCCTCAGGCTGGAAGAACACGAAGTGTTTGTCACCGGCAGCATCGGCATCAGCGTGTTTCCCAATGACGGCACCGATGCACGCAGCCTGCTGAAAAACGCCGATGTCGCCATGTACCGCGCCAAGGACGCAGGCAAGAACACCTACCAGTTCTTTGACGCAGAGATGAATACCCAGACCTTCGAGCGCCTGCTGCTGGAAAACGGCATGCGCCAGGCGCTGGAGCGGGGCGAATTCGAACTGCACTACCAGCCGCAACTCAATGCCGCCAGCCGCGACATGTCCGGGGTGGAGGTGCTGATCCGCTGGCGTCACCCGCAACTGGGGCTGATTCCGCCGCTGCGCTTCATTCCGCTGGCCGAAGAAACCGGCCTGATCAAGCCGATTGGCGACTGGGTGCTGCAAGAAGCCTGCCGCCAGATCAAGGCCTGGGACGATGCCGGGCTGTTTGTGCCGCGCGTGGCGGTCAACCTGTCGGCGCGTCAGTTCGAACAGACCACGCTGGTGGACAATGTGGCCCGTGCCTTGCAAACCACCGGGCTGGATGCCTGCCGGCTGGAGCTGGAAATCACCGAAAGCATGATCATGCAGAACCCGGTGGAGGCCGTGCACCAGCTGGCCGAACTGAAAGCACTGGGGGTGTGGCTGTCGATTGACGACTTTGGCACCGGTTATTCCTCGCTGTCCCATCTCAAGCGCTTCCCGCTGGATACGCTGAAAATCGACCGCTCCTTTGTCGACGGCCTGCCGGGTGATGAAGACAATGCCGCCATTGCCGAAGCCATCCTGGCCATGGCCAAGAAGCTCAAGTTCAAGGTGGTGGCCGAAGGGGTGGAGAATGCCGCCCAGGCAGATTTCCTGGAGCTGAAAGGCTGCACCCTGTTGCAGGGCTATCACTTTGGCAAGCCGGTTCCGGCGACAGAGTTCCCGCAACTGGCCGAGCAACTGGCCAAGTCGGCCCGTCTGGCCGTACTGGCCGACTGGCAGGGCGGTCTGTGATGGGCAACGGGCAGCGGTTTGGCAGCAAGCGCCGCCCTTTGCAGCTACAATAGCGCCCATTCCCGTTTACAAGGCTTCAAGCGCATGAGCAACAAGCGACTCATTCACGGCTTTCATGCCATCAACGCCCGCTTGTGGCAGAACCCGAAAAGCCTGATCGAAATCTGGCTGGCTGGCGGCCGCCACGATGAGCGTGCCAAGGCCGTGCTGGACAAGGCCGCAACAGAAAGCATCAAGCTGCACATTGTCGACAAGGCCAGGCTGGACAGCATGAGCGGCAATGCCCGCCATCAGGGCGTGGTGGCGATGATTGACGCCAGCCGCAACCATGTCGACCTGGACGACGTGCTGGAAAACCTCAACGAACCGCCGCTGCTGCTGATTCTGGACGGCGTGACCGACCCGCATAACCTGGGTGCCTGCCTGCGCGTGGCCGACGCCATGGGCGCCCATGCGGTGATTGCCCCCAAGGACCGCTCGGCCGGGCTGAATGCCACCGTATCCAAAGTGGCCTGCGGTGCCGCAGAAGTCATCCCCTACATCACCGTCACCAATCTGGCACGCACCCTGCGCGACCTGAAGGACGCCGGGGTGTGGATTGCCGGCACCACCATGGAAGCCGATACCGACCTGTTCCATGTGGATGCCGCTGGTCCGCTGGCCTGGGTGATGGGCTCGGAAGGCGAGGGCATGCGCCGCCTGACGCGCGAGCACTGCGACGTGCTGGTGTCCATTCCGATGTGTGGCACGGTGGAAAGCCTCAATGTGTCGGTGTCCTCCGGCATGGTGCTGGCCGAAAGCCGCCGCCAGCGTGTGCTGGCCGCCGAAAAAGCCCGCTGAACCCACGGCACCCCACCTCGAAACCCCATGCCACGGCATGGGGTTTCTGTTTATTGGCCCCCTCACACGTGCGGTAATGAAAGTGCGAGGGGGAAGAGATGGCAAGGCTGCGCAATCAGGTAGTGAGTTGGAGGGCCCTGCTTTGCCACGTCCGGTGCAATCGCACCAGATGGCTTTGTCGGCAGCCTGCCCATGCCACGGCATGTCGTTTTTTTTGATGCAGGACAGTTTTTTGTCATCGCGTGGATCACTTGCGGAACCAGGCTGGCTATACTCTGCTCTACTGGTTTTATACCCTTGGGGGGTATTTAAGATGCGTGATGAGTTGGCCGGATCATGCCTGCCACGCTGAAGCCCCCACCGACGGAGTCAAGACATGGACAGAAGACATTTCCTGCAATGGAGCAGCGCGCTGGCGCTGATGCCGGTGCTGGCAAGCAAGAGCAGAGCAGAAGGCATGGCCGACATGCCGGGCATGGATCACGCAGCCATGGACCACGGCGCAAGCGCCAGCATGCCTGCTGCGGAGAGTCTGGGTCTGCCGCGCGGCCTGCCCCTGCCTGCGCTGTCCATGCTGGCCAATCAGGGGGGCAGCGGCCAGTTTGTCGGCCAGTTGCAGGCCGCGCCGGTCAGCCTGCCGCTGTTGCCGGGCAAGCCCGCTACTACTTTCTGGGCGTATAACGGCCAGATTCCCGGCCCGGCCATCGTGGCCTGGGAAGGGGACGAAGTGGACATTGCTTTTGCCAATAAGCTGCAGCAGCCCAGCACCATTCATTGGCATGGCATGCCGGTGCCGGCAGAGCAGGACGGCAATCCGCACAACCCGGTTCTGCCGGGGCAGCAGCATGCCTACCGCTTCCGTTTGCCGCCGGGCAGCGCAGCCAGCTACTGGTATCACCCGCATCCACATGGCCATACCGCGCAGCAGGCCTACATGGGGCTGGCCGGCGTATTCGTGGTGAAAAGCCGCAACGACCCGCTGGCGCATCTACCGGAGCAGTGGCTGGTGCTGTCCGACCTTAAGCTGGATGCCCATGGCCAGATTGCGGATAGCAGCGCTGCCGACCGGCATGATGGCCGCGAAGGCCAGTTCGTGCTGGTCAATGGCGGCTGGCAGCCGGTCATCACGCTGGCTCAGGGCGAGCGGCAGCGCTGGCGCATCTGGAATGCCAGCAGCGCCCGCATCCTCAAGCTGGCCTTGCCCGCACACGAAGTACAGCTGGTGGGCACCGATGGCGGCCTGATCGGCGCACCGCGCCACATCGATACCCTGCTGCTGTCGCCCGGCGAGCGGGCGGAAATCGTCGTGACCGGACGCTTTGCTACAGGCCAGCCATCCGCCTTGCAGTCTTTGCCTTACAACCGCGGCAAGGCCATGAGCCCGGAGCAGGGCGAAACCCTCACCCTTGCCACCATCCGCCAGGCAGGCAGCAAGGCCACCGCCATGCTGCCGGACAAACTGCGCGATATCACTGCGCTGGGCGAGCCTGCGGTAAAGCGGGTGGTACAGTTCAGCGAGAACATGGCCAACCCGGCGGCGATGTTCCTGATCAACGGCAAGAAATTCGACATGAACCGGGTGGATTTCACCGGCAAGGTCGGCCAGATCGAAGAATGGGACATTGTCAGTCAGGCGCACATGGACCACCCCTTCCACATCCACGGCACCCAGTTCCAGGTGATAGCCCGCACCGATGACGGCGTATGGCAAACCGAGCCCTTCCTGGCCTGGCGCGATGTGGTCAACATCCCGGCTGGCGAGACCGTGCGCTTGCGCTTTGTGCAGACCATGCCCGGCCTGCGCATGTTCCACTGCCATATTCTGGAGCATGAGGATGCCGGCATGATGGCCATGCTGGATGTCCGGACATAAAGCAGCCAGGCACAACAGCGCAGGGCTGCCGGTGTTACACTGGCAGCCCTGTTTTCAATCCAGAATGCGGAGTCTGCATGAGCCTTGCCCCCAAAAACGACGACTGCTGCCATGGGCAGCCGGAATCCAGTGGCAAGAGTGTGACCCAGCCCAACAAGGCGGCCCTGCTCAAGCGGCTGGCCAGAATTGAAGGGCAGGTACGCGGCATCAGCGGCATGGTGGAATCCGACCGTTACTGCGTGGACGTGCTGACCCAGGTGGCGGCAGTCAAGTCGGCACTGGATGCCGTGGCCATGCAGTTGCTGGAAAACCACATGAAGGGTTGTGTCAGCCGCGCATTGCAACAAGGTGATGCAACCGGCATGGTGACCGAGCTGATCGATGTGGTGAAAAAGGTGCGTTAGGGCGCGGAACGCCCCAATCAAGGCAGGCTTCATCAACGATTGCTCCGCCTTGTGGAATACTCGGGTTTCCCCACCTGCCCATGGAAACCCACCGCCATGAAAACCCTTCTGCCAGCGCTGGCTGGCCTGCTGTTGTCCCCCTGGCTGATGGCCGATCCGCTCCCGTTCGAACAATTCATGCGCCTGCACCGCGGCATGTCGGCCAGCGAGCTGGCGCAACTGGCGGGCAAGCCCGACTACACCCGTCCGGACCCGGCAGGCAGTGGCGATACCGAGCTGTTCTGGCTGGGCGACATCGACCTGCCCTATACCACGGTGATCACCCTGCATCAGGGCCTCGTCAGCGATATTCACCGCAACAAGCGCCTGTAGTTGTTGCGCTTTGACTGCGCGGCTTGTCATCCGGCCCAGGTATACAGCCGATTTAGTTTGCCCCGGCCTGATTAAGTGCGTAGAATGCTGCGGTTTCACTACCTTGCTTTTTGCAACCGCATGGCAAAAAGCTAAATAGCCATAAGGAGTTAACATGCGTCATTACGAAATCGTGTTCATCGTCCATCCGGACCAGAGCGAACAGGTTCCGGCCATGATCGAGCGCTACAAGGGCATGGTTCTGGCCGCTGAAGGCAAGATCCACCGTCTGGAAGACTGGGGCCGTCGTCAACTGGCTTACCCGATCCAGAAGCTGCACAAAGCCCACTACGTTCTGATGAACGTTGAGTGCCAGTCCGAAACCCTGGCCGAGATCGAGCACGCCTTCAAGTTCAACGACGCTGTTCTGCGTCACCTGACCATCAAGCTGGACCGCGCCATTACCGAAGCGTCCCCGATGATGAAGGACGAAAAGGCTAAGAACCTGCTGGATTCCCAGCCGGCAGCCGAGGCCGAAGCTGCTGCCTGATAGGCAGGAGTGAAGGACTTGCAGAACCGTCTGGTATTGACCGCGACGGTCGAACGCGAAGAAGACCTGCGTTACACCCCTGCCGGTATTCCGGTAGTGGAAATGTGGGTCCGGCACCAGTCAAGACAGACTGCTGGCGGGTTCGAACGGGATGTGGCCTGTGAAATCCAGGCCGTGCTGATTGGTGAAGACGCCCGGCGTATTGCCGGCAAACTGGCAGGAAACACGGTAACGCTTACCGGCTTTCTGTCCCAGCGCAGTCTGAGGAATCCGCGGTTGGTACTCAATATCGAATATGTTGAATTTGTAAAAGGTTAGTCAAAATGGCTCGTCAACTCTTCAAGCGCAAGAAGTTCTGCCGCTTCACGGCAGAAGGCATCAAGGAAATCGACTACAAATCCGTTGATCTCCTGAAAGACTTCATCGCCGAAAACGGCAAAATCATCCCGGCTCGCATTACCGGTACCAAGGCTCGCTACCAGCGTCAGCTGACCACTGCTATCAAGCGTGCTCGCTTCCTGGCTTTCCTGCCTTACACCGATCAACACTAAGCCGGGAAAGGACTTAAGATGCAAATCATTCTGCTCGAAAAAGTTGCCAACCTGGGTCAACTGGGTGACGTGGTAAAGGTTAAGAACGGTTACGCCCGTAACTTCCTGATCCCGCAAGGCAAAGCCAAGCGCGCTACCGAAAACAACCTGAAAGAGTTCGAAGCGCGTCGCGCCGAACTGGAAGCCAAGCAAGCTGAAATCCTGGCCGATGCCAAGGTTCGTGCTGAAAAGCTGGCTGAAGCTGTTATCACCATCGCGCAAAAAGCCGGTGTTGATGGCCGTCTGTTCGGTTCCGTGACCAATGTGGACGTGGCTGAAGCCGTGACCGCATTCGGCGTGGAAATCAAGCGTTTCGAAGTTCGCCTGCCGAACGGCCCGTTCAAGGCCATCGGTGAGTACGACATCGAAATCGCCCTGCACCACGACGTGGTTGCTCCGATCAAGGTTGTTGTGGTCGCTCAAGCCTGATTCCCTTACCCGGAATTGTGCTGCACGAAAAAAGCCCGCTCTTGCGGGCTTTTTTCATGGGCTGACGGTTTTACCTGCGCCATCCCAAGCCTGATCTGCACTGTCAGGATCAAGAAGCCTGAGGTTTGCTTCCGTCTGCTTTCCATTTGCTGTTTCAGTTTTTTCCCATCAATTTGACCGGTCTTTTCAAATAAGCTCCCTGCTGTCCATCTCCGGGCCGAGCATGCACTGGCTGTGCGGCACGCTACGGCCCCGTATTTGCAGTCGAGGAGCATTGCCGCATGTCATCTGTCATTACCCGATGCAGTCAGTTCAGTAGCTGGCTGAGCGCCGCGCTGGCACAGGAAAATCCGCTCGTTCCCACGCCCTTGACGCAGCATGTCAATGCCGATGTCTGCATTGTCGGCGGTGGATTTACCGGTCTGTGGAGTGCCATCCGTATCAAGGAAGCCAGCCCGGAAACCGAGGTAGTGATTGTCGAAGCGCGGATGTGTGGCAGTGGTGCCAGTGGCCGTAATGGCGGCTTTGTGCTCAGCCTGTGGGCCAAATACCAGTCGCTGGCCAAGATGTGCGGCGAGGCCGAAGCCCTGCGCCTGTGCCAGCTGTCATCACAGGCCATTTTCGAGCTGGAGGCCTTTTGCCAGCAGCATGGCATTGATGCCCAGCTGCGGCTGGATGGCTGGCTGTGGGCTGCCACCACCACCGCCCAGCTAGGTAGTTGGGAGGGTACAGCCAGCCAGCTGGAGCGCCTGGGGCAATCTCCCTTCCTGCGTCTGGCTGCGGGACAAGCGGCGCAGCTTGCTGGTTCTGCCCTGCATCTGGATGGCGTGTTCGAGCCGGTGTCAGCCTCCATTCAGCCGGCCATGCTGGCGCGTGGCCTGCTGCGCCATGCCCGCAAGCTTGGGGTCAAGGTGTATGAGTCCACCCCGATGCAGCGGCTGGAAGCAGGCTCCCCGGCTCGGGTGCAATGTCCACAGGGCAGCGTGCGTGCCGGCAAGGTGATTCTGGCCATGAATGCCTGGGCTGCGCAGTTTGCCGACATCCGCAAGGCCTTTGTCGTGGTATCCAGCGATGTGGTGATGACGCGTCCCTTGCCTGACTTGCTGGAGTCTATCGGCTGGACCAATGGCATGACCATCTCCGATAGCCGCATGCTGGTGCATTACTACCGCACCACGCCCGATGGCTGCATTGTTTTTGGCAAAGGTGGTGGCAGCGAGCAACTGGTATACGGCAGCCGGCTGGCCGACAAGCTGGACGGGCCATCAGGCATCGCCGACACGGTGGCTGCCCATTTGCGCCGTGCCTATCCGGGAGTGCAGGCCAGCGATGTCATCAGCAACTGGACCGGCCCCATCGACCGTACCCATAACGGCTTGCCGCATTTCGGTGCGCTGCCGCAGCAAGCAAATGTCTTCTATGCCATCGGCTATTCCGGCAATGGCGTTGGCCCCTCCATGTTGGGCGGCCGCATCCTGGCGGCGCTGGCACTCGGACAGGATAACGAATGGGCGCGCTGTGGCCTGGTGCAAGGCCTGCAGCGCGACTTTCCTCCCGAACCCATACGCTATATCGGTGGCCGTCTGGTGCGCCATGCGGTGGGGCAGGTCGATCTGGCTGCCGACGAAAACCGTCAGCCGTCCTGGTTGATGCAGCAGTTGAGCAAGCTGGCTCCCGCCGGCCTGTCGCCAACCAGGAACACCCCTTCCCAATCCCGCTAGACCCATCTGGAGAACCGCATGTCTTGCTCATCGGATATCGAACAGATCCGCCAGGCACTCACTGCCTATTACCACGCCTTGTATTACGGCCGGCCGGAAAAACTGGAAGAAGCATTCCGTCCCGATGCCATCTTGCTTGGCGATGTTGACGGTAACGAATCGCGGCTGGACCAGACGCAATACCGCAAGCTGCTGCAAACCCGTGTTTCGCCACATGCCCAGGGTGAGCCCTATCGCCTGCAGATCGGCGAAATCCGTCTGTGCGGCAATGCCGCCATGGCGGAGCTGCAAACACCTTTGGCCGGGAAGGTTTTCACCGATTACGTCTCGCTGTTCAAGCGTCAGGGACGTTGGCGTATTGCATTCAAGCTGTATTCCCATCCGCAGTGAACCCTGTCGCCAGCCGCGTCAGTGTGGTCGCCACGCTGACCGGTTGATTCTTGCACTTCCACGGAGCATTCATGCATTCAACTGAACTGGCGGCAGAGCCGTCCCATGCAGACTCTGGCCTGCTGGTGCAGCCCATCAGCAGGCTGGAAACCATAGGCATCATTTTTGGCACCAATATCGGGGCGGGCGTACTGGGCATGGCCTTTGCCGCGCGCAAGACCGGATATGTCCCGCTGTTGCTGTGTCTGGCACTCACCTGTGTGCTGTGCACCATCACCATGCTCTACCTGACGGAGGTGGCGCTGCGTACCCGTGGCAATCATCAGCTCAGTGGCCTGGCTCGCCGCTATCTGGGCGGAGTGGGCGGCTGGCTGTTGTTTCTGGCGGTGGCTGCCAACAGCTTTGGTGCGTTGACGGCCTATATGGCAGGCAGTGGCAGCATCATGCTGGATTTGCTCGGCGCATATGGCATGAGCAGGGAGCTGGGTAGCATCCTGTTCATCGTGCCGTCGGTGGCCGTGTTGTATCTGGGCCTGAAAGTGCTGGGGGCGGGTAACAAGCTGATCAGCATCAGCATGATTGTCATCATCCTGGCGCTGATTCTGGCGTCCATCGTCAGCCAGGATGCACGGCTGAGCAATCTGTGGCTCAGTCACTGGCAGTATGTGGTGCCGGTGTTCAACCTGGCGGTATTTGTGTTCGGTGCGCAGTTTCTGGTGCCAGAGCTGGTGCGCGGTAATCTGACGGCACCGCGCAAGCTGCCCGGTCTCATCATGGCCGGCATGGCGCTGACCTTTGTCTTTGTCGCGCTGATTCCGGCTTCGGTGATTGCCCTGGTCGGCAGCGACAACCTGACCCAGGTGGCCACGCTAAGCTGGGGCAGGGCGCTGGGTCAATGGGCTTATTACACCGCCAACATCTTCGCCTTGCTGGCCATGCTGACTTCCTACTGGGGGCTGGGTGGCTGCCTGTTCACCAATATATTCGACCACTTCCGCCTGGGAAGCGAACAGCAAAAAGGCAAACGCCTGTTGGTGCTGGTTGTGGTTGCACTGCCGCCTTTCCTGCTGGCGTATTCGGGTATTGCCAGCTTCGTCAATGCGCTGTACTTCGCCGGCACATTTGGTGGCGTGCTGATGGGCATCATCCCGGTTCTGCTGCTGAATGCCGCACGGCGTCGGGGCGATGTTGACAGCGAGTTCGTCTGTGGCTGGTATGCCCACCGCAGTGTGCAGTGGCTGATTGTCGCCACCTTCTTCCTCAGCGGAGTGTATGCGGTGGTATCGCTGTTTGGGGTGCTGCCGGAAAGCTGGTAGCAAGCCAAAACGCCTGCTACTGCTTGGACAGTCAAGGCTTGACCGACCTGGCACAGGCCGGGTCGGTCAGGCGCAGGCTGGTGGCTAGTCGTTTTCCAGCACGATGCGGGCACGCAGGCCGGGTGCGCCGTCTTCGGCAATGGCCAGCAGGCGGTCGATATTCGGATGCTTGCCCGGATACAGGCGCGCATCGGCAGTATGTTCCGCATACAGCTGCAGGCCTTCCAGGGCGGCTGCGCGGTTGATATGGCTGTGTTTCTTGATGAGGGCATGGTAAACCCGTACCGAACCGGCAGTGCCCGGCTTGTTTTCCAGACGGGTGAGGGTTTCGCCGGCAGCATCCAGCAGTACGATGGCGGCGATGCCATCGGTGGTTGGCAAGGTTTCCAGAATATCCTTGAAGGTGGTGGTCATGCGGTGGGTTTCCTGCTTGGAATAAAGAGTTGTCGGGTTCAGTCAGCTGATGCTAGCACAAGAGCACCAGTCGCCAGAGGGTAGGGGCTTGCGCCATTCTGGTCGATTCATGCCCTGAAATGGTGCGCATATCGTGCCTGCCCGGTAGCCGGGCTTACGATATCCGGCACTGAAAATTGACATGTTCAATATTATCAAAGGCTTGTCATTTCTGGCACGCCATTTGCTATATGTGATGCAGTAGCTGGCGACGGGTGATTGCTCCCTCCTCCTTGCAATCACCGTCCTGCGCCAGTCTGCAAAGGAGAAAACAGAGCGGCATAGCCGCCACCGGCCGGTCTGGCCGAAGAGACCACTCTTCGGCCAGACGACCAACCCGCCTTCAGCCTGGTTGAACGCCCATCAGATATTTGCGGCTCATGGCCTTGAACAGTTCACTGCCGGCAACGCCCAGCATTTCGAACAACACCATTTCCCGACTGACCAATACCGCTCCCGCTGCCTGCATGCGTTGCAAGCCCAGTTGCTTGTCGCTGTCGCGGCGGCTGGCCACGGCATCGGCCACCACAAACACCTGTTTGCCCTGTGCCAGCAGTTGCAGCACCGTCTGCAACACACAGACATGCGTTTCCATGCCGCAGACAATCACCTGCTTGCGCGCCAGCAGGCTGTCTGGCAGGCAGTCGGCGGCAACGCAGGAAAAATGCAGCTTTTCCACGACGGCGGCTTGCGGTGCCAGTGCCAGCAGGCTGGCTTCGGTGTGGCCCAGGCCGCGTGGATATTGTTCGGAAAACACAATGGGCAGGCCGGTGTCGTGTGCTACACCCACCAGCCACAGGCTGGCTGCCAGCATGGCGTCGGCCTGGTCCACCGCCGGTAACAGCTTGTCCTGGATATCCACTACCAGCAATGTGGCTTGATCAATCTGCATCAACATGTCGCTGCCCCTTTCTGTGCTTTTTCATCGGTAAGCCTTCCGGCTGACAGGGTAATCCCTTGATGGGCAGAAATGCCAGATGTGGCACTATGCCGCTTCAACATTCTTGGGACCGTTCACCTGCCATTGCAGTTCTGCAAGCGGGTGACGTGCGCAACCTGGCGTGGCAAGCCGACACAGAGCAGCTGCCCGCGCCGCGGAGAGAGTTCATGCTGCAAGGTGCTTACCGGCTGTTTCACCAAGCCATTGTCGAAGTGATCGACCCCAGGCGGGTATTTAGCGACCCGCTGTCCACCCTGGCCTACGGGACGGATGCGTCCTGCTACCGGCTGGTGCCCAAACTTGTCATCCAGACACACTCCGAGGCCGAAGTGCAGGCAGTGCTGGCACAGGCTGCGGCATTGAAATTGCCGGTCACCTTCCGTGCAGCGGGTACTTCGCTGTCCGGCCAGGCGGTGAGCGATTCCATTCTGGTGGTGGCCAATCATGGCTGGAAAGACCTGCAAGTCCTGGATGAAGGACGTGCCATCCGCCTGCAGCCGGGGGTGATCGGCGCGGCCGCCAATGCGGCACTGTTGCCGTTTGGCCGCAAGATCGGTCCGGACCCGGCCACCATCAACTCGGCGATGATAGGCGGCATTGTCAGCAACAACTCCAGCGGCATGTGCTGCGGTACGGCGCAAAACACTTACCAGACCATCAAGAGCCTGCGGCTGGTGCTGGCTGACGGCACGGTGCTGGATACCGGCGATGCCGCCAGCGTGGCGGCTTTCCGCCAGTCCCATGCCGGCCTGCTGGCCGGACTGGGGGCTCTGGCCGCTCGTATCCGTGCCGATGGCGAGCTGGAAGCGCGTATCCGCCGCAAGTACAAGATGAAGAACACCACCGGCTACAGCCTGAATGCGCTGGTGGATTTTGCCGATCCGCTGGACATGCTGCTGCATCTGATTGTCGGCAGCGAAGGCACGCTGGCTTTTGTGTCCGAGGCGACTTACCACACGGTGGAAGAGCTGCCCAACAAGGCGTCGGCGCTGGTGTTGTATCCCACCATCAAGGACGCCTGCGATGCCATCCAGTTGCTGGCCCAGCACAAGGACGTGGTGTCCTCGGCCGAGCTGCTGGACCGCGCCAGCCTGCGTTCGGTGGAAAACAAGGCAGGGGTGCCGGCCGAACTGAAAACGCTGGGCGACGAGGCTGCCGCCATCCTGATTGAAACCCGTGCCCGTGATGCTGCCGCACTCACCGCACAGATTGATGCCATTTGCGGCTATATCGCTGCCATTCCCAATCTGTCCGGCATCCGCTTTACCGATGTGGCCGAGGAATACACCCGCTTGTGGAATATCCGCAAGGGCATGTTCCCCAGCGTGGGCGCGATGCGGGCGGCGGAAACCACCGTCATCATCGAAGACGTGGTGTTCCCCATCGAACATCTGGCCGAAGGCACGCTCAAGCTGCAGGCCTTGTTCCGCCAGTACCATTACGACGAAGCCATCATCTTCGGCCATGCGCTGGAAGGTAACCTGCACTTCGTGTTCACACCCAACTTCTCCGGCGAAGCCGAAATCAAGCGCTACGAAGCCTTTATCGAGGACGTGTGCAAGCTGGTGGCAGTGGAATACGAAGGGGCAGTCAAGGCCGAGCACGGCACCGGCCGCAATATGGCACCGTTTGTCGAGATGGAATGGGGCCCGGCGGCGTATCGCATCATGCAGGAGCTTAAAGCCCTGTTCGACCCGGATGGCATCCTGAACCCGGATGTGATCATCACCCACGACAAGCTGCTGCATATCCGCAACCTGAAGCCGATTCCCACCGCCAATGCGCTGATCGACAAGTGCATCGAGTGCGGCTTCTGCGAAGTGATGTGCCCCAGCCGCGCCATCACCCTGACACCGCGCCAGCGCATTGTGGCCAACCGCGAAATGGCTGCGCTGGAGCAAAGCGGCAAGGACCCGTCCCGGCTGGATGAGCTGCGCGAGCGCTACCAGTTTGCCGGTGATGAAACCTGTACCACGTGTGGCTTGTGTGAATCCGCCTGTCCGGTGGGCATCAACACCGGCGCGCTCACCAGCCAGCTGCGCCAGCAGAATCTCAGCGATACCGGCTGGGCGCTGGCCAACACCCTGGCCTGCCACTATGACACCGCCACCGCGGGTGCACGCCTTGGCTTGCGTGCGCTGCAAACCGTGCAAAGCGTGGCCGGCAATGCCGCCACCGGTATGCTGATGCGCAGCCTGCGCCGGGTAGTGGGGCGTCGTATTCCGTACTGGACGCCATACTTCCCGCGTGCTGCCGGCAAACTGCGGCTGGATGGCGGCAAACAGGGCGAACGCAAGGTGGTGTACCTGCCATCCTGCCTGACACGCACTTTTGCCCCGGCCAAGGCGCAGCCGGACCAGCGCCCGCTGAACGAGGTGGTGGCCTCGGTGCTGAGCAAGGCCGGTTACCAGATTCTTTACCCGCAGCAGATGGATGGCCTGTGTTGTGGCACGCCGTTCAAGTCCAAGGGGGCAGTGGATGCCGCCGCCAGCAAGCTGTCCGAGCTGGAAGCGGCCTTGCTGCAGGCCAGTGACAATGGCCGCTGGCCGGTGATTGTCGACAATGGCGTGTGTACCGCCAGCATGCTGGAAGGGCTGCAGGACAAGCGTCTGCAAGTGTATGACGTTACCCGTTTCGTGCAGGAGGTGGCCGCTGAATATCTGGTCTTCACTCCGCAGCCAGAAAGCGTGGCGCTGCACGTGGTGTGCTCCATGCGCAAGACCGGCCAGGCGGCCATGCTCAATGCCCTGGCCAAACGCTGCGCCAGCAAGGTGGTCGAGCCGCAGGGCATTACCTGCTGCGGCTTTGCCGGTGACAAGGGCTTCAGCCATCCGGAACTCAACAGCAGTGCGCTCACCGGCCTGAAGGCACAGGTGAAGGACTGCGGCAGCGGCTTCTCCAATAGCGTCACCTGCGAGATCGGCCTGTCGGCCAACTCCGGCATCCCTTATCAAAGCCTGATGTATCTGGTGGACAAGGCCTGTCGCAGCCGCTGATCTGCAGTCCTGTCATCAATCGACAGCCCCGTTTCCATCATGGAGCGGGGCTTTTGTTTGATCAGCTGGCTTGTAACATCGTGCTGCTGTTTGTCATGATGGCGGATTGACTGTCTGTAACTGGCTGCAAGGGAGCAATCGCGCATGAGTTTTCATATCCGCCGCATCGAGCCGGAAGACGCCGCCGCCATGGCGCGCTTGCAATCCGCCCCCGGCGTGGTACGCCATACTTCACAGCAGCCCTATCAGTCGGCCGCCGACTGGCAGCAAAAATTGCAGCAGCTGTCCCCATCCTGTCACTGGCTGGTGGCCTGTGATGCTGCCGACGAAGTGATAGCCAGCGCCGGGCTCACCATCCTGCCGCAGGCGCGTTGCCGCCATGTGGCCGACCTGTTCCTGCTGGTCCGCGACGAATGGCAGGGCAAGGGCGTGGGGCGTGCACTGATGCAGGCCCTGCTGGAGCTGTCCGACAACTGGCTGGGGCTGATCCGGTTGCAACTGATGGCCCAGCAGGACAACCAGCGCGCCATTGCGCTGTACGAGCGCTTTGGCTTCCAGCATGAAGGCGTGGTGCGGCAGGACATCCTGCAAGACGGACGCTATGTGGACAGCGTGGTGATGGCACGGCTGCACTGGCCGGCAGGAGGTCAGGCATGAGCCAGTTTCACATTCGCAAACCCGGTCCGGCAGATGCCGCGGCACTGCGCGCCCTGATGAGCGATCCGCTCTGTTACGGCAATACCCTGCAGCTTCCTTATCCATCCATGCAGCTATGGCAACAGCGGCTGGCGGCTAGCGACCCGCTGCACCATGCGCTGTTGCTGGAAACAGCCGAAGGGCAGGTGATTGCCCATGGTTCACTGTGGCGGGAATGTGCACCAAGACTGGCACATGGTGCCAGCCTGGGCATGGCGGTGCAGCGCGAATGGCAGGGACAGGGCGTGGGTTCTGCCTTGCTGCAGGCCATGCTGGACCTCGCTGATAACTGGCTGGGCCTGCACCGGGTGGAACTGACGGTATTCACCGACAATGCCGCTGCGCTGGGCTTGTACCGCAAATACGGTTTTGTCGAAGAGGCCTGTTTGCGCGCATATGCCTTGCGCAACGGGCGTTATGAAGATGTGTTGAAAATGGCAAGACTGCGCCCCATGCCCTTGCATGGACCGGTCTAGACGCAGGACAAAAAAATAACGCCATCGACAGATGGCGTTTTCAATTACACAACAAAGGAGTTTGCTGTCTGCCCCTGACGGCAGTGGCTTGCTGATGCACGGCAAGCCCTGAAGAAACTTCAACAGAGTGTCAACATTATCCAATCTGCCCGGCAAGCTGTCGTTCATCATCCGGACATGAAGCGGTAATATTGCGACCTGTCTGATTTATATAAAGAAAAAGCGCGGATAAACCGCGCTTTTGTCTTTCTCAGGCAGTCGTGTCCGATCGCCTTGATCAAGTACTTAGATGTCCTGCCCTTCGACAATGCCGTCATGGCTGGCCGAGGATTTGGGCAGAATCAGGTTCAGCGCCATGGCCAGAATCGAGCACAGGCCCACGCCGGCCAGTTCCAGCCCGCCCAGTTTCAGCGTCAGGCCGCCAATGCCAGCGGTCAGCACTACCGAGATGATGACCAGATTGCGCGGCTGCATCAGGTCTACCTTGGCTTCAATCAGCGTCTTCAGGCCGATGGAGGCGATGGTGCCGAACAGCAGCACCATGATGCCACCCATCACCGGCATCGGGATGGATTGCAGCAGGGCATTGAACTTGCCGAAGAACGCCATGCAGATGGCAAACACGGCAGCCCAGGTCATGGTCACCGGGTTGAAGTTGCGGGTGATCATCACTGCGCCGGTCACTTCGGCATAGGTAGTCACCGGCGGGCCGCCGATCAGGCCGGCCACACACACGCCCAGGCCATCACCCATCAGGGTGCGATGCAGGCCCGGCGTCTTGGTGAAGTCCTTGCCGGTCACGCCGCCAATGGCCATCACGCCACCGATGTGTTCGATGGACGGGGCAATGGCCACCGGCAGCATGAACAGCGCGGCAGACCAGTTGACCTCGGGGCTGTGGAATACCGGTGCGGCAAACCACGGTGCATTGGCCAGCTTGGCAAAATCCACCACGCCCATGAAGGCAGCAGCGATATAGCCCACGGTGACGCCAGCCAGAATCGGCACCAGCTTGAACATGCCACGCGCGTAAATGGAAACGATGATGGTGGTGGCCAGCGAAATGGCAGCCAGCAGCATGGAGGTTTCATACGGCATGATCTGTTTGCCGCCAGCCTGACCCATGGCCATGCCGGATGCAGCGGTGGCTACCGACAGACCGATGATCATGATCACCGGGCCAATCACCACCGGCGGCAGCAGCTTGTTGACCATGGCCATGCCGCGCCAGCGCACGATGGCGGCAAACACGAAGTACATGAAACCGGCGGCAAACAGGCCGAACATGGTGGCACCCTGGCCCCAGGTATGCATGGAGTAGATGATGGGGCCGATAAAGGCAAAGGAGCTGCCCAGGAAAATGGGTACCTGACGACCGGTACACAGCTGGAACAGCAAGGTGCCGATACCGGCACCAAGCAAGGCCATGGCCGGGTTGAGGCCGGTCAGCAGCGGAACCAGAACCAGTGCGCCAAAAGCGACGAACAGGATCTGGGCGCCGGAGATGGCCACCTTCACGTGTTGGAACATAATGGGATTTCCCTGTTTTTGTTGAAATTGAAATGGGCTTGGTCTGACGCTGACTCAGACCGTGCAATACATGATGGCCTGGGCAATGATGTTGTTCTGCTCCCGCGCCAGCTCGCTGTGTTGCCTGAAGTCCCGCACCATGGCCTGTACCCGTGAGTAGGTATCAAAGTTCGGTAGCGGGCGATAGGCAATGTCCACGCCCAGCCGCGCCGCCACCTTCTTGATGGTGGTGGGCTTGATGCACACATGCACATCCGGCTGGCTGTAAGCCAAAAAGCAGGTCACCACCGGCCACTTGGCCGGATTGGCATTGCCGTCATTGCGGCACAACTGCAGTACCTCGACAAAGTCGGCAAAGCTGTCCGGGCCAAACTGGTGCAGCAGGCGATACAAGGCCTGGGCAAACGGCAGGTGCACATCGCGAAAGCCCAGGTAATTACGAAAGGCCATCTTCTCGAAGGTGCTCACCGTGGTGCTGCGGCCGATGATCTGGCGACAGGTTTCGCTGATGGCGGCAAGATTGCCGTCGTTTAGCGCCTGCTGCATGGTTGTGGCGGCCAGTCCCTGGCTGCACAGCGTGATGACGCTGTCCACGCTGCGGTGCTTTCTGGCCAGTGCCTGCCATGCCGCGTCCTGCAAACCATCGGGAAAGCGCAGCAAAAAATCCTGATCAATCGCCTGATGCGGACTCAACACGGTAGGTCTTCCTTGTGCATGGCGCTGGGGTTGCAAGGCCTGCAAAAAACGCCGCTACTTCGGCTGAAGGTGAGCGGCGTGTTGCAGGCATGGGCAGGACTCAGATGTGCTTGGTGCCGAAAATCTTGTCACCGGCATCACCCAGACCCGGGATGATGTAGCCGTTTTCATTCAGATGGCTGTCCAGCGAGGCCGCGTACAGTTGCACGTCCGGATGGGCATCGTTGACCACCTTCACGCCTTCCGGCGCTGCGACCATCACCACCGCCTTGATCTGCTTGCAGCCTTTGCGCTTGAGCAGTTCGATGGTGGCCACCATGGAGCCGCCGGTTGCCAGCATCGGGTCGATGATGATGGCAATGCGCTCGTCCAGGCTGTCGACGAATTTCTCGAAGTAGGACACCGGCTCCAGCGTTTCTTCGTTGCGGGCCAGGCCCACCACGCTGATCTTGGCGGAAGGCACCAGATCAAGCACGCCGTCCAGCATGCCGATGCCGGCGCGCAGGATGGGAACGACAGTGACTTTCTTGCCCTTGATTTGCTGTACGTCGATCTTGCCGCACCAGCCGTCGATGGTGGTGGCTTCCAGTTCGAAGTCGCGCGTGGCTTCATAAGCCAGCAGGCGTGCCAGTTCCTGGGTGAGCTGGCGGAATTTCATGGTGCTGATGTCGCCTTCGCGCAGCAGACCCAGTTTATGTTGCACCAGCGGATGGTTGACTACGTGGATATTCATTTTTTTGGTCCCAACCCTGCGAAAAAGCTGCCGATGCCGGTCTTGTGAACCGCAATGGCAGCTTGTTTCAGATATGCGAAACCGGCCTTGTTGCCGCGGCCGGTCTTTGAATGAGGTATGGGGCGGTATTCTACCGCTTTTCCCAGCTGGAAATCCACGGGATTAACCCTGATGCAGGCAATGGCGCCGAGCAGATATAACCCTGCACCGCAGTGCACCCTAGTTCCGTCAGGACGGAGAGGTCTCCGGCGTCTTCCACGCCCATGCCAATGGTCTGCAGGCCTTCACGTTGCCCCAGCTCCAGGGCTTCTTGCAGGATGGCACGCAAGTGCTGGTTATCCCCTGCGCCGTGGACAAAGGCCCGGTCGGTTTTCAGGCCGCTGAAGTGACTGGACTTGAGTTTGTCGGTCAGCCCCACGCCAATGCCGAACTCATCCACCATCACGCCAAAACCGGCCTGGCGCAGTGTAGCCAGCTGGGTGTCGGCTACCGTCCAGTGCTGGCGCAAGGTGCTCTCGGAAAACTCCAGCGTCAGGTTGGCTGGGGTCAAGCCGGCCAGACGTGTTTTCTGGGTAAGATGGGAGGTCAGTTGCGGGTCGGCCAGCAATTGGGCCGAGAGGTTGATCGATACATTCAGGTCGAAACCCTGATCCAGCCAGTCGCGGCAGGCATACAGGGACTTTTCCAGAATCAGTTCGGTCAGCTCGCGAATCATGCCGCGCTCTTCCATCACCGGCACAAAGGTGATGGGGGACAGCACGCCCAGCGCCGGGTGACGCCAGCGCGCCAGCGCCTCGGCACCGATCACGCGGCGGGTCTGGATGTTCACAATCGGCTGGAAATACGGTACCAGCTGGTCGTTGACCAGGGCTTTCCAGATTTCATCAATCGGCATGGCCGTGCCACCGTTGGCAGTCAACGGGCTGGCGCTTTGGTCCGGAGCGGCATAGAAGCCGTCAGCTTGGGAGGAGGTCATGTCTGTCAGGTATCCGCTACGAAAAGGGCGCTGCCTTGCCTGTCTGTCATGGCTGAATTGTAAGACAGGGAATTCCGGGTGGATATGTTCATCTTCAAAATGCCGCAAAAAAACCCGGCATGGCCGGGCTTTGGAGAATACGGTAGGAACTGGCTTACAGGCCTTCCAGCACCTGTTGCAGTTCGCCGGACTGGTACATCTCGTACATGATGTCCGAACCGCCAATGAATTCACCCTTCACGTACAGCTGTGGAATGGTCGGCCAGTTGGAGAATTCCTTGATGCCCTGGCGGATTTCCGGGTCTTGCAGCACGTCGACGGTCTTGATGGTTTCCACGCCACAGGCTTTCAGGATTTGCACTGCGCGCGAGGAAAAGCCGCACTGCGGGAACTGGGCCGAACCTTTCATGAACAACACAACCGGATTTTCGGTAACGGTCTGCTTGATGATTTCCTGGGTATCCATGGGGAATTCCTTGCTGTGAAAGGGCCGGCGCCGGGCTGACCCTGAATACTTGACTGAATCAATGGGTTATTGTACGTAAGCGGGCCGTTCCGGTCAATTTGCCTGATTACGTGCCCGCAGCTGGTGCAGGAATATCTCGGCCTGGCCGTCATACAAGGCATGCCGGTTCATGAAGCGCGACACATTGGCGGCCACCAGAGCAGTCGCCATCAGCGGGATGATCATGCTGGACGAGGAAGAAGTCATTTCCATCACGATGACAAAACCGGTCATCGGTGCGCGCGTCATGCCGGAGAAAAACGCCACCATGCCCAGCAGCACCATGGCGGCCTGGGGCAAAAACGGCAGCAACAATGACATGTTCAGGCCAAAGCCTGCCCCCACGGCGAGGGAAGGGGCAAACATGCCACCGGGTGCGCCGCTGATATAGGTGATGATCAGTGACAGCAGCTTGAGAATGCCGTATTCCTGCATGCTGCTGCCGCCACCTTCAATGATTTCCTTGGCACGGAAATAGCCGGTGCCAAAGGTAATGCCATCGCTGCCAATGCCGATGACGGCCAGCAGCAAGCCGCAGGCAATGGCAAACAGGATGGGGTAATGGCTGCGCCAGTCATGCAAGGGGCCGGGCAGGCGGTTGGCCAGTGCCAGAATGGCACGTGAAGTCAGCCCGCCGATGATGCCGCCGACGATGCCGCATACCGGAATGGCCATCCAGCCCGAGCGCAACTCCAGCGCGACGGATACCACGCCGAAGTAGTTGTAATCGCCCAGTACGGCAATGGCGGTGATACCGGCCAGAATCACCGATAGCAGGATGGTGGAGCTGGCACGCTGGTCGAAGGTGCGGCCCATTTCCTCGATGGCAAACACGATGCCGGCCAGCGGGGTGTTGAACGCGGCGGCTACCCCGGCGGCGGCACCGGCCAGAATGAAACTGCGTGCCACGCCTTCATGGCGCAAGGCGGCTTCGCGGTTGAGGGAATACTTGATGGCAGCACCCACCTGCACGATGGGGCCTTCATAGCCCATGGTGGAACCACAGCCCACGCCGATCAGCGTCAGCACCATCTTGCCCACGGCAGCCCGCATGGTCAGGATGCGCGCGCGCAGCGCATGCATGCCAGGCTGCATGGCAATGATGGTTTGCGGAATGCCGCCACCACCGGCACCTTCAAAGAAGGTGCGCAGCAGCCAGACGGACAAACCCAGCCCGGCGGGGGTGATCAACAGCGCCCAAAACGGCGATTGATCGTAGATCTGGTAGAACAGCTCGTGCGACAGATGGCTGCCATTGGCAAACACGGCGGCCACCAGGCCGATGAGGATGGCAGCAATCCAGATGGGGGCCCGACGCCGCCACAATCCCACGGACAAATACAGGTATCTCAGGCGGCGGCTTGCGCGCAGACCGTGCTGGCCCAGGCGCCGGGCGACTCTGGAGTCGGACATGGGGGTGGGAACTCCATCGGTTTATCAAGAGAGTAGCAGAGCCGAAACGCAAATCATTCTGGATTGAACAGTATTTTCGATTCTGCTAATACTCTAATGATAAGGTCAATCTGCTTTCCTGACCAGAACCGCGGCAAAGAAACCGTCAGAATTATGCAAATGCGGTTTCAGTTCCAGATAATCACCGATTTGCAGCGGAATTTTCTGTTCGGCCAGCGCGGCATCCATCGGCAGCAGGCTGAAGTCCGGATGTGCGGCCAGGAAGGCTTCCACGATGTCGCGGTTTTCCTGCGGCAGCAGGCTGCAGGTGGCATACACCAGACGGCCGCCCACTTTGACCAGACGGGCTGCCGACGCCAGGATGGCGGTTTGCTTGGCGTTCAGCTCGGCCACGCTTTCCGAGCTCTGGCGGAATTTCAGGTCCGGGTTACGGCGCAGGGTTCCAAGGCCGGAGCAGGGGGCATCCACCAGCACGCGATCCGCCTTGCCGGCCAGACGCTTCACCTTGCTGTCGTTTTCATGTGCCAGCAGTTGCGGATGCACATTGGACAGGCCGGAGCGGGCCAGACGCGGCTTGAGGTTGGCCAAGCGCTTTTCCGACACGTCAAATGCGTACAGGCGGCCGCTGGACGCCATTTGTGCGCCCAGCAGCAGGGTCTTGCCACCGGCACCGGCACAGAAGTCCACCACCATTTCACCACGGCGTGCGCCGGTAATCAGGCCCAAGAGCTGGCTGCCTTCATCCTGCACTTCGATGGCACCGGACTCGAACAGCTCGTACTTGCTCAGCGAGGGCTTGCCTTGCAGACGGATGCCGAGCGGGGAGTACGGAGTAGGTTCGCAGGGCATGCCGTCGGCGCGCAGACGGTCGATGACTTCATCACGCTTCATTTTCAGGGTGTTGACGCGCAGGTCTAGCGGGGCGGGTTCCATCAGGCCCAGGCCCAGTGCCAGCACGTCTTTCGGGTCTTTTTCTGCCAGACGCTCGATCACCCATTCCGGCAGTTCGGCCGCCACAGACAGGCTGTCTTCCAGCGTTTTGCCCTTGACGCCACCGAGCCATTCGCGTTCGCCAGCGCTGGTGCAGTCAGCCATTTCCTTGATATTGAGCTTTTGCAGACGCATCAGCGCCACCATGGCCAGGCGGCGCGGCGTGGCTTTTTCCGGGGCGATGAGGGCGCGGAACTGGATCAGGCGGCGCAGGCAGCCAAAAGCGGTTTCGGCAATCAGGTGACGGTCGTTGGAACCCAGCTTCACGTTTTCGCGGAAGTAGGCGGACAGCACGGCATCGGCCGGACGGTCGAAGCGGGTCATCTGGCCGATGACGGTTTCGATATGTTTCAGTTGGCTATGGCTGATATTCATTAACGGTTATTCCGGGTCATGGGGCGAGCGGGCAGGCGCCATTGCTCGGTGCCGTCAACATTGATCAGCACGGCGCGCAGTTCCACCCGCTTGCTTTTGTCGATGCGCGAAATGCGCACCGGCAGGTTGGAGAAATCCGGAGCCAGCCAGAATTCGGTGATGTCGTCCTCGCCCTTGGCGCGGAACACTATCACCCGGATCTTGCCGGAGCCGGTGTCGTAATCGGTTTCGCCACTGGGGGTCATCGGATAGTCGTAGACCTTTTTCCCGGTGGTGATCTGTAGCGGGGCAGTGCCAAGCTGGCCGCCCTTCAGGCCCAGCTGGAAAGCCAGGCTGAATACATCCTGCGCCCCGCTGCGCAAGGCGACTTCCTTGTCGCCCTGGTCGCCAAAATGCAGCATGCCGGCAGACCAGTCAAAGCGGGCGGATTCTTTGGCATCCTGACCTACCCAGGCTTGCAGGCTATCCGGTTGCAGGCCTTGTTTGCCCAGCTGCCCTTGCGAAAGGTAGCGCCGATTTCCGCCCACCAGCGGATTGAAGCGGATTTCCAGCGTGTAGCGGTGGCCATCCTGTTGCCAATCCAGACCGCCGCTGCCCACCATCGCACCATTATAGAAGGTCTGGTAGCCAAGTTTGGCCCGCGCCGGGAAGCGGTGCAGTGCGCTGGCCGGGGTCAGATAACCGGCCGGCCTGTCGTTGTTGCTGGCTCCCGGCGCGCTGGCTTCTGCTGCCTTGGCGTGTTCTTCCGGCTTTGATGCCGGCGGTTCTGCCTCCGGCATGCTGGCCTCGGCACGCTTGCTGCTTTCTGTGGCCGGCTGGCTGGCATCGGCCAGCTCGGCAGGATGCTCTGCCGCTTTGTCCGCTACGGTGTCTGTCCTGGCCTGCGCACCTGAAGCGTCGCGTTTGCGCTTGTGCTTTCTGGCTGCCGGATGATGTGTGACCGCGCCGCCAGCCGGGCCGACAGGCCGCAGCCGGGCAGTGGGTACTGCGGGTGGTGCCGGTGTGTCCAGTGCCAGTGCCTGCATCTTGACGTCAATCTTGCGCAGCGCCTGATCGGGCGGCAGTTCGATGACGGCATCGGGCAGCAGGCCCGAGCCCAGCATGGTCAGATGCACCAGTACTGAGAGCAGCAAGGCAAGGGCAAAGACCCGCAGCGGTGTCTTCATGCTGATGCCGGAATTACGGCGCCGGGGCCATCAGGCTGCCGGGCGGCTGGTCTGGCGAGGCCACGCGGCCATCAATAATGTTCAGTTCATCGGCGACAAAACGGCGTACGGCATCGGGGTAGAGCTGGTGTTCCAGCTGCAATACCCGCGCGGCCACGCTGTCCGGGGTGTCATCCGGCAGCAGGCTGACCACGCCTTGCGACACGATGGGGCCGTGATCCAGTTCGGCCGTGACAAAGTGCACGGTACAACCTGCCACCTTGCAGCCCATTTCCAGCGCCCGCGCGTGGGTATGCAGGCCGGGGAAGGCCGGCAGCAGCGAGGGGTGGATGTTGAGCATGCGGCCTTCGTAACGACGGGTGAAGCCGGCGGTCAGAATGCGCATGAAACCGGCCAGCACCACCAGCTGCGGCTGGAAGCCATCAATGACCTGGGCCAGTGCGGCATCGAAGTCCTCGCGGCTGGCATAGGCCTTGTGGTCCACCACGGCCGTGGCAATGCCACGCTCGGCGGCCCAGGCGAGGCCAGCGGCATCAGGGCGATTGGATATCACCGCCGCAATGCATGCGCCGGGGATATTGGCGTCGACAATGGCCTGCATATTGGAGCCACGGCCGGAAATCAGGATGACGATATTCTTCATGGGTCAACATGTCTGCGGCAGCCACAATGCCTGCCGGTAAAAAAACAAGCGCCGCCAGCAGTGCTAGCGGCGCCGTTCGGTGTCACTGCCGGACTCAGGAAATCTGGGTCTGGTGTTCGTCACCATTGCGGGCGCGCACAGTGCCCAGGCGATGTACGGTTTCGCCTTCCTGCTGCAGCAGGGCAGTGGCAGCAGCCACGTGCTCTTCGGCCACAATCACGACCATGCCGATGCCACAGTTGAAGGTGCGGTACATTTCCTGGCTGTCCACATTGCCTTCTTTTTGCAGCCACTGGAACAGCTTGGGCAGCTCCCAGCTGTTTGCATCCAGTTGGGCGACAACATTGTCCGGCAGTACGCGCGGCGTGTTTTCGGTGATGCCGCCGCCGGTGATGTGGGCCATGCCTTTTACCGGCAGGGTCTGCATCAGCTTGAGCAGCGGTTTCACGTAGATGCGGGTCGGCGCAATCACGGCGTCGCGCAGGCTCTTGTCGCCATCAAAGGCGGCGTCCAGATCCGGCTGGGCGCGGTCGATGATCTTGCGAACCAGACTGTAGCCGTTGGAATGCACACCGTTGGAACCCAGGCCCAGGACAACATCGCCCGGTACGATGGTACGGCCGGTGATCACCTGGCTTTTTTCCACCACGCCGACGGCAAAGCCGGCCAGATCGTATTCGCCCACCGGGTACATGCCCGGCATTTCAGCGGTTTCGCCGCCGATCAGTGCACAACCGGCTTGTTCGCAACCGGCGGCAATGCCCTTGATGACGTCAGTGGCTTGCGGTACGTCCAGCTTGCCGCAGGCGAAGTAATCCAGGAAGAACAGCGGCTCGGCGCCCTGTACCAGGATGTCGTTCACGCTCATGGCGACCAGATCGATGCCGACGGTGTCGTGGCGGTTCCAGTCAAAGGCGAGTTTCAGCTTGGTGCCCACGCCATCGGTGCCGGAAACCAGGACGGGCTCTTTGTACTTTTTGGAAATTTCCACCAGTGCGCCGAAACCGCCGATACCGCCGAGAACTTCCGGGCGCATGGTGCGCTTGGCATAGGGCTTGATGTTTTCGACGAGCGCGTCGCCGGCGTCGATATCCACGCCTGCATCACGGTAACTGAGGGACTGGGTGCTCAAGGTAAACTCGCTTTCTGCTAACTTGAAGTATTTTCACGTCAAGCTTTCGCTGATGCGAAAGCACTGTATTTTAACTGAATTTCCTCGGGAAAGCTGCGCTAAGTTTGCAATGTGTTGTCCGGATGTGTGCCGGGCAGGCTGGGGGAGTGGCAGTTGGCAGGGTGCGCAGGCGCGGTGGGAGCATGCAGACTGGCGATTTTATACAACAACAAGCACTAAACAAATGCCATGCAGCGGTTTCGCCAAGCAGGCATCTCAGCGTAAAATTGCAGCCTGACTTCAATCGGCCCACACGACCTTACTCTTGGACCAGCTAGTACTAGACCTGACCCCCACGCCGCTGCCGGCTTTCGACAATTTCCTGGCCCAGCGCAACCGCGAGGTGATTACCGCCCTCACGGCGGAGGATGGCGAGCGTTTCATCTATCTGTGGGGTGAACCCGGCAGCGGCAAGACGCACCTGTTGCAAGCCTGGATTGCCCATGCCGAGCGGCTGGGGCGTGCTTCCATTTATCTGGATGGCCAGAAAGAGCATTTGCCGGACTTCGCCCGCGAAGCCAGCTTCATTGCGGTTGACCATGTCGACGACCTGGCACCGGACGACCAGATCACCCTGTTCTCTTTTTATAACTCCCTGAAGGAGAGCGGCGAAGGCCGCCTGCTGATGGCCGGGCGCAAGCCGCCGATGGCCGCCGCCGTGCGTGACGACCTGCGTACCCGCCTGGGCTGGGGACTGGTGCTGGAAGTAAAGGCCCTGTCTGACGACGACAAGCTGGCCGCGCTGCGCACCCATGCCGCCAACCGCCAGCTGGCGATTGCCGACGATGTATTCCGTTACCTGCTTACCCACTGGCGGCGCGACCTGTCCAGCCTGATCGGCATGCTGGACATGCTGGACCGCTATTCGCTGGCGCTGCGCCGCCCCATCACCGTGCCGCTGGTGAAAAACGTTTTGCAAACCGCGAGTTCTTCCGACACATGACCCAAGCACGCAATCTGGCCCTGTTTGACCTGGACAACACCCTGCTGATCGGCGACTCCGATTTCGAATGGCCGCGCTTCCTGATCAAGCGCGGCATTGTGGATCAGGCTTACTACGACCACCGCAACAACCATTTCTACGAACAGTACAAGGCCGGCACGCTGAATATCGGCGAATATCTGGAATTTGCGCTGGAACCGCTCACCCGCTACGACAATCAGGAACTGGCGGCACTGCATGCGGCTTATATGGATGAGCATATCCGCCCCATCATTCCGCAAGCCGCGCGTGACCTGCTCAACCTGCATCGCCAGCAGGGTGATGAAATCCTCATCATCACCGCCACCAACCGCTTCATCACCGGCCCCATCGCGGCCGAACTGGGCGTGGATGACGAACACCTGATTGCCATCGACCTGGAACGCACCGCCGATGGTCGTTACACCGGCAAGCACACCGGCGTACCCAGCTTCCAGGCCGGCAAGATCACCCGGCTGGAAATGTGGCTGGCCGAACGTGGCCAGACGCTGGCCAGCTATGGCCGCAGCTTCTTCTATAGCGATTCGCACAACGACCTGCCCTTGTTGTCCATCGTCAGCAACCCGGTGGCAGTCGACCCGGACGACACCCTGCGCCAGCATGCCAAGGAGCAGGGCTGGCCGATCATCAGCCTGCGTGGCTGACATAGCGCATCAATAGTTCAGACAGTCTGGCTACGGCCAGACTGTTTTTGTATGGAGAGATGATATGGAGCAACTGCAAGCATTCCTGGCCCGCGCCGAAGCCCTGCTGGCCCGTCTCGAACCCTTGCTGCCCCCGGCCCGGCCCGAGCCGGACTGGAGTGCAGCGGCCTACCGCTGGCGGCGTCAGGGCATGGCCGGCTGGCTGGAGAGTGTCAACGAGCCGCACACCCTGCCGCTGGCACGGCTGACCCATATCGACAATCAGCTCAAGCTCTTGGTGCGCAACACCCGCCAGTTCGTCAAGGGAAAACCGGCCAACAATGTGCTGCTGACCGGTGCGCGTGGCACCGGCAAATCGTCACTGGTAAAAGCCTTGCTGCCGGAATTTGCCGACAAGGGCCTGCGCATCATCGAGGTGGACAAGGAGCATTTGTCCGACCTGGCCCAGATCATGGCGCTGGTGGCCGGTCGCAAGGAGCGTTACATCCTGTTCTGCGACGACCTGTCGTTTGAAGACGGTGATGACGCCTACAAGGCACTGAAAACCGCGCTGGATGGCGGCCTGGCCCGCCGGGCGGAAAACATGCTGGTGTATGCCACCTCCAACCGCCGTCACCTGATGCCGGAAAAACACAGCGAAAACCGCGAAGGCTGGGTCAGCGATGGCGAAATCCATCCGGGCGAAGCCATCGAAGAAAAAGTGTCGCTGTCGGACCGCTTCGGCCTGTGGCTGTCGTTTTATCCGTTTGATCAGGACGCTTACCTCGCTGCGGTCAAAACCTGGCTGGAGCATTTCCAGCTGCCGATGGACAGCGAAGCCGAACGCGCCGCCCTGCAATGGAGCCAGCTGCGCGCCAGCCGTTCCGGCCGGGTAGCCTGGCAGTTTGCCAATGACTGGGCCGGGCGTAGCGCCAAGGAACGCAAGGCGGAGCTGGGCAAGTGAGCTTGACGGCCGCTGCCAGCATGCCGTCGCAGCACAAGGCGCGCGGCATCCTGCTGTACAGCCTGGCCATCTTTTTGCTGGCGGTGATGGATGCCAGCGCCAAATGGCTGACCCATGGCTATCCGGTGGGGGAGATCATCTTCTTCCGCTCGCTGTTTGCCCTGCCCATCCTGCTGGTGCTGGGCTTGCGTCATAGCAGCGCACCGGCCCGGCTGCTGGCTACCGCCCATCCGTGGCAGCATCTGCTGCGTGGCATGGTGGTGCTGGTCACCATCGTCACTTTCTTCATTGCCTTGCGCCATCTGCCCCTGGCCACGGTGACGGTGATCACCCTGTCCAACCCGGTGTTCATGCTCTTGCTCAGCCTGGTATGGCTGAGCGAGCGCGTTGGGCGGCGGCAATGGCTGGCGGTGGTACTGGGCCTGCTGGGTGTGCTGGTGGTGTGTGGCTGGTCCGGCCTGCAGTTCAATGTCTACAGCCTGCTGGCGGTGGGTTCTGCCTTGTCTTATGCCCTGGCCTCACTGCTGACGCGCCAGCTGTCGGCCACCGACAGCCCGGCCACCATTGCCATGCTGGGAACGCTGATCATGCTGGTAGTCAGTGCGCTGACCGCCGGCAGCGACTGGCAGCTGCCCGGCTGGGGCGACTGGCTGGTACTGCTGTTGCTGGGCCTGAGCGGCGGGGTGGCCAATTTCGTCAACGCCCTGTCGCTACGCTATGTGCAACTGTCGGCGGTGGCGCCGCTGGAGTACAGCATCCTGCTGTGGGCGGCCGCACTGGGCTATCTGTTTTTTGGTGAAATGCCCGGCATCACCACCTGGCTGGGCGGTGCACTCATCATCGCCAGCGGCGTGGTGGTGGCCCGCGAGAAACATTAAGGCAAACAATAATCAACATGCATTCCGACAAGAAAATCATCGAAGTGGTGGCGGGCGCGCTGATGCGACCGGATGGCAGCTTCATGCTGGGCAGCCGGCCGGAAGGCAAGCCCTATGCCGGTTACTGGGAGTTCCCCGGCGGCAAGGTGGAGCCGGGCGAAAGCGCCATGCAGGCGCTGGTGCGCGAGCTGCAAGAAGAAATGGCCATCACGGTGACCCATGCCACGCCCTGGCTGACCCGGGTGCATCACTACGAACATGCATCGGTACGTTTGCATTTCTTCCGGGTATGGGACTGGCAGGGCGAGCCGCAACCGCAGGAGGGACAGCAGTTTGCCTGGCAAGCGCCAGACCAGATCAGTGTCGAGCCCATGCTGCCGGCCAACGGGCCTATCCTCAAATCTCTGCAACTGCCTGCCGTCTATGCCATCACTTGCGCGCATGAAATTGGCGTGGCCGCCCAGTTGCAAGCCTTGGCCGCTGGCCCTGCATACGGGCTGGTACAGGTGCGTGAACCGGACATGAACCGGCAGCAGTTGCAGGCCTTCGTCACGGAGGTAGCTGCCATCGTGCATGCGCGCGGCGGCAAGGTGGTGGTGAATGCCGAGCCGGACTGGCTGGCCGGCTGGCCGGTGGATGGCGTGCATCTGAATGGCACCCGTCTGCGACATCTGGCACTGCGGCCGGATTTTGACTGGGTGGGCGCTTCGGTGCATTCGGCTGAGGAATTGCAACAGGCGGCAGCGCTCGGCCTGGATTACGCCTTGCTTGGACACGTCCAGCCCACGGCCAGCCACCCTGGCGTCACGCCACTGGGCTGGCAAGGCTTTACGGTGGTATTGGCAGATGGCATCCCGCTGCCGGTGTATGCGCTGGGTGGTTTGCAGCAGCAGGATCTGCCACGAGCCCGCCAGCATGGTGCGCACGGGGTGGCGCTGATGCGAGGGGCATGGCAATGACGATGAATCTCAAACAGAAAAAACTGCTGTTGATTGGCGTAGCCCTGATATTGCTGGCGGCACTCAAGGGTGGGCTGATCTGGTGGTATTTCCAGCACAAGCAACAAGCCGCTGTGCCGGAGTCGCTGGCCTGCAATGTCACACAGGGGGCGTGCAGCCTGCCGGACGGCGGCAGCCTGCGTTTTGTCACGCCTCCGCAAAACGGCAAGCCTTTTGTCATGCGGCTGGAAGGGGTGACTGCCAGCGAACCCAGCGTGGAGTTCGCCATGGCAGACATGGACATGGGGTTCAATCGCTACCGCTTTGTGGCGGATGGCGCCAACTGGCAAGCCCGCATCACCCTGCCGGTATGTGCCACGGGCAGCCGTCACTGGATTGCCACCCTGCATCTGGGGGAGAAGGCTTACAGCCTGCCGTTCCAGGCGCAGTAGCGCAAGTATCGTTCAGCACGCAAAGGCTCCGGGAGGGGCCTTTTTTGTTGAGGGCCAAGCAAAGATCTCTTTCCTGTCCGCCGCGCGGAGGCGGCACTCAAAACCCTCATCCGCTTAAGCGGATGCAAAACCGGTTTTAACTTTGACCGCCCACTATGCGGCTACACTTTCACTTCAACAGATAGCTGAGCACGATACCTGCCATCAGCACCGCACCGACGCGGTTATTGTCCAGAAAAGCCTTGAAACACAGCCCTCGGTCGCGGGTGCGGATTTCCAGATACTGCTTGGCAATCAAGCCCAGGCTGATAGCCAGCGCAGCAAAGAAGGGCCAGCCCAGGCTCAGGTGCAGGCCGATACCGGTCATCATGCTGATGAACACGGCGTGGCACAGCATGATGCCGGTGACGTCGTGATCGCCAAAAGTGATGGCCGAGGTCTTGATACCGATTTTCAGGTCATCCGGCTTGTCGGCCATGGCATAGGCGGTGTCGTAAGCCACGGTCCAGAAGGCATTGGCCAGCAGCAGCAGCCAGGCCAGTGCGGGAACGTGATTGTTGAGCGCGGCAAAGGCCATGGGAATGCCAAAAGAGAAGGCAATCCCCAGATAGGCCTGCGGCATGGGGAAGAAACGCTTGGTAAAGGGATAGCTGGCGGCCACGAAAACCGCTGGCACGCTCATCAACCAAGTCAGCTGGTTGAGCGGCAGGATCAGCAGGAAGGAGAGAATGGCCAGCACCAGGGCCAGCAGCAGCGCTTCGCGCTCGGTCACCGCGCCACGGGCAAACGGGCGCTGGCTGGTGCGCTCTACATGCATGTCGTAGTGGCGGTCGGCATAGTCGTTGATGACGCAGCCGGCGGAGCGCATCAGGAAGGTGCCGACCACGAAAATCAGCACTACCAGCGGGTCCGGCTTACCGTTACCGGCGATCCACAGCCCCCACAGGGTAGGCCACAGCAGCAGCAAGGTGCCGATGGGCTTGTCCATGCGCATCAGTTGCTTGTAAACGGTGTAGCGGTCTTTCAGGGCGTGCAGTGTCATCGGGCAAAGTCTTTCAGGGCGGGCAGGAACACCTCGCACACCACCATGGGGGCGTCATCCAGCACAAAACGGCAGCGACGTGCGCTGAGGTTGTCGGCCTGGGCTGGGCTGGCCTGATACAGCGGATGGCTGCTGTCCAGTTGCCGGTAATGCAGGGGGGCGCGTTGCAGTTGCGGCAGGCCGCCAAACAGGGTGAAACCCAGCGAGCGGCTGCCCCGGTCCAGAATCGGCTGCCATACCGGGCAGTCCAGCCGGGCAATGCTGCGGGCATAGACAACCGGTACCTCGTCCAGGGTCAGTAACACATGACGCGCATACAGCGGTTGGTCCGGGGCGATGCCCAGCAGGGCGGGTTCATCGGCATGGGCCGGGCTGCTGCCCTGGCTGAGCGGTTGCACCGCAAAGCGGTGGCCGGTGGCCAGCAGCCGTTCGGTGAGCGAGCCGGGCTCGGTGACAAAACCGAGCAGGGCCGGGGGGAGGGCGGGTGGCTGCGGCAGCCAGTGTGAATCCTCGATCATGGCGCGCATTATGCCAAAGCCGGACGATGCTTGTCCTGTTTGTCGCCTGTAATACGACAATACGCTTGCCTGTTTATTTCACCGCCGGGCTGCGACAGGTATGATGAAAGCCCCTGTTCTTGCCCTTTGCCGGACTTGTGTCAGCCATGTTGCCGCAAGCGGAATGACGATCATGATAGAAACCCTGTTGTGGCTGGTAGGCTACCAGCTGGCTGGAGAACTGATCAGCCGCACTTTTTCCCTGCCCTTGCCTGGCCCGGTACTGGGCATGCTGTTGCTGTTTGCCACGCTGGCCCTGCGCAAATCGGTACCGGAAAGCATGAAGCTGAATGTGCCGCGCTTTCTGTCGCATCTGTCTCTATTGTTCATTCCGGCCGGAGCTGCGGTGCTGGCCTACCGTGATTTGCTGGCCGGATTTGGCTGGCAGCTGATTGTGGTGCTGGTGCTGTCCACCACCTTGACCCTGCTGCTGCCCGGCCTGTTGCTCAAGCTGCTGCTGGCGCGCCATCGACACCAGGAGGGCGCATGAATACCGATGCTGCCCTCAGCGTGATCCGCACCTCTCCCTTGACCGGGGTGTTTGTCACCTTGCTGGCCTACAAGCTGGCGGTGTTGTTCAACCGCCGCTGCAAGGGGCATCCCTTGTCCAATCCGGTGCTGATCGGTGTGTTGCTGTTGCTGGTCTGGTTGCTGGCCACCGGCACCAGCTACCGCGATTACATGAAGGGCGGGGTGATGGTGCAGATGCTGCTGGGCCCGGCCACGGTGGCACTGGCCGTGCCGCTGTATGGCAATCTGTCGCGGTTGAAGCGTGCCGCCGGCCCCCTGGCCATCACCATCGGGTTTGGTGGACTGGTGGGGATTGTCAGTGCGGTAGGAGTGGGCTGGCTGCTGCAATTGCCGCAGCAGGTGTTGCTGTCGCTCACCACCCGTGCCGTTACCACGCCCATCGCCATGAGCGTGTCGCAGGGCATTGGCGGCATTCCGGAGTTGTCCGCCATGTTCGTGATTTTGTCCGGCATATTCGGTGCGGTCATCGTCAAACCCTTGTTCAATCTGCTGGGCTTGCGCGATGACATGGTGCTGGGAACGGCAACCGGGATTTCCGCTCACGGCATTGGCACGGCCAGGGTGTTTCAGTTGTCGGAAACGGCGGGTGCCTTTGCTGGCCTCGCCATGGGGCTGAATGGTGTGGTGACGGCCATTCTGGTGCCCTTGCTGGCACCTTTGCTGCACTAGGCCGGGCTGGCTAGGTGTTTGTCCGACATGCAGCTGACACAAGGCTGGTGTAGGCTGCCGGTCTGCTGTCATGCTCTGGGATACAGGCATGTCGTGCGGCACTACAAGGCGGGTTTACCTTGTCGTGATGCCGCACCAACAACAATAACGGAGGTGAATGATGGATCTGATTCTATGGCGCCACGCCGAGGCAGAAGAGGGCTCGGATGATCTGGCGCGCGCACTGACGCGCCGTGGTCAGCAACAGGCCAGCCAGATGGCCGCTTGGCTGCGCGACCGTCTGCCGCGCGATTTTATCTTGCTGGCATCGGAAGCCAAACGCTCGCAGCAAACCGCAGCGCTGCTGAGCAAGCGTTACACCGTGTTGCCGGAACTGAACCCGGATGCCTCGATCGAGGCGGTGATGCAGGCCGTTAACTGGCCTGAGGCAGGCAAGACCATCGTGCTGGTGGGGCATCAGCCTTATATCGGACGCCTGTCTGCCCAGCTGCTGGGCGAGCAGCCCTTGCTGTGGAGTGTGAAGAAAGGGGCGGTGTGGTGGTTGAGCCACCGCGTGCGCCACGATCTGGAGCAAGTGCGGCTGAAGGTGATGATGACACCGGGCATGCTGACGCCCAATGAGTGATGCAGTCACCGGCTTGTGAAAAAAACCGCCTGTATGGCGGTTTTTTCATACTGTCGCAGATAAAAAGAGGGCTCCCGAAGGAGCCCTTGATCAGCGGGTACCAAGCGGGCCGGGGGTGGGCCCTGAGAGAGAGTCTTGGTAAGTAAATACTAGAAATAGTTTTTACAAATTGCAATAGATGACGGTCAGTCTGTCGTTGCTGCCAGCTGTTGGCGCAGGTTTTTTGCCACAGCCACCATGCGTTGCAGCGCGGCTTCCACTTCCGGCCAGCTGCGGGTTTTCAAGCCGCAATCCGGGTTCACCCACAAGCGCCTGGCCGGTATCACCTGCAAGGCCTGTTCCAGCAATGCCGTCATTTCGTCGGCGCGCGGTGTGCGCGGGCTGTGGATGTCGTAAACACCGGGGCCGATCTGATTGGGATAATGGAAACGGGCAAAGTCCTGCAACAGCGCCATGTCCGAACGCGAGGTTTCAATGGTGATCACGTCGGCATCCAGGGCGGAAATCTGCGGCAGGATGTCGCCAAAGGCCGAGTAGCACATATGGGTGTGAATCTGCGTGCTGTCATCCAGGCGCCAGCTGCATAGCCGGAAGGCTTCGCCCGCCCAGCGCAGGTAGTCTGCCCGGTCAGCCTTTTTCAGCGGCAGGCCTTCCCGGATGGCCGGTTCGTCAATCTGGATGATGCGGATGCCGGCATTTTCCAGCTCCAGTACTTCATCGTTCAAGGCCAGGGCAATTTGCTTGCATACCGTGCTGCGCGGCAGGTCGTCACGGACAAAGCTCCATTGCAGCAAGGTGACCGGCCCGGTAAGCATGCCTTTGACCGGGCGCTGTGTCAGGCTTTGCGCGTAGACGGCCCAGCTGACGGTCATGGCCTTTGGTCGTGCCACATCGCCCACGATGATGGGCGGCTTGACGCAACGGCTGCCATAGCTCTGCACCCAACCCAGCCGGGTAAACACAAAGCCGTCCAGTTGTTCGCCAAAGTATTCCACCATGTCGTTACGCTCGGCCTCGCCATGCACCAGCACGTCCAGGCCCAGCGCTTCCTGACGGCGGATGGCCAGTGCGATGTCCTGCTGCATGGCCTGTTGATAGTCGCTTGCAGACAGTTCCCCGCGCTTGAAGGCGGCACGGGCGCTGCGGATGCTGGCAGTTTGCGGAAAGGAACCGATGGTGGTGGTGGGCAGCAGGGGCAGCTGCAGCCAGTCCTGTTGCTGTGCCTCCCGGCTGGCGAAGGGGCTGCGGCGTTGGTCGGCACCGGGCGGCAGCGTGGCCAGCCTGTCCTGCACCGCCGGGCGATGAATCAGCGGGCTGTTGCGGCGCAGTGTTTGCACATGGTCGCTGGCCTGCAGTTCATGCACGATGCTGTTGCGGCCTTGTTCCAGAGCACGCTGCAGCAGCTTGAGCTCATTCAGCTTTTGTACGGCAAAAGCAAGCCAGCTGCGGATGTCGGCATCCATGGTGGTTTCGGCGGCGGCATCTACCGGGCAGTGCAGTAGCGAGCAGCTGGGGGCCAGCCACAGCCGGTCGCCCAGTTGTTCGGCCAGTGGCTCCAGCAGCGCCAGCTGTGCCGACAGATTGCTGCGCCAGATATTGCGTCCATCCACGATGCCGGCGGAAAGAATCTTGTCTGCCGGCCAATGGGCGGCGAAGGCTGCCAGCTGCTCTGGTGCGCGCACCAGGTCCAGATGCAGGCCGGCGACCGGCAATGTGCTGAGCAGGGCGGTGTGCTCCGCCACACTGCCAAAATAAGTGGCCAGCAGGAGGTTCAGCGGAGTGCTGGCCAATTGCTGATAGGCAGTGGCGATGGCTTGCAGCCAGTCGGCGGGCAAGTCCAGTGCCAGGATGGGTTCGTCCAGTTGTACCCAGCTCACGCCGGCTGCGGACAGCTGTTGCAGGATCTGTTCATAGCAGGCCAGCAGTGCGGGCAGCAGTTGCAGCCGGTCAAAATCGCCGCCCTTGCACTTGCCCAGCCACAGCAGGCTGACCGGGCCGATCAGCACCGGCTTGGTACGGATGCCCAGTGCCCGAGCCTCGGCCAGCTGGCTTAGCAAGACCGCCGGGTTGGCGGCAAAGCGGGTGTCGGCATGCCATTCCGGCACCAGGTAGTGGTAGTTGGTATCGAACCATTTGGTCATTTCCAGCGCGGGCTGTTGCTGGTTGCCACGTGCCAGCTGGAAATACTGTTCAGGACTGATGCTGGCCGCCTCAAAGCCGAAGCGGGGCGGGATGGCCCCCACCAGAATCTGCGCATCCAGCACGTGGTCGTACAAGGAGAAGTCGCCCAGCGGTGACAGGGTGATACCGGCACCCTTTTGCAGCAGCCAGTGGCGCTGGCGCAGTTCGCGTGCGCCTTGCTGCAGTGCTTGCTCGTCTATCTGGCCCTGCCAGTAGTTTTCCAGCAGGAATTTCAGTTCGCGTTTGGCGCCGATGCGGGGGAAACCGGCCAGGTGCAGTGTGGTCATGCGGGGCTCCTTGTTGTCAGTGGCTCCAGCATGGTGGTTTTTACTGTATGATTCAAACGCATAATTTTATCGATTTGAATTAATTATTTTCATGATTGGACGGTCCGACTGTGCTGGAACTGCGTCATTTGCGAACCCTGATTGCCTTGCAGGAAACCGGCAGCGTGTCGCTGGCGGCAGAGCGGGTGTTTCTCACCCAGTCCGCCTTGTCGCATCAGCTAAAGCAGCTGGAGGCCTACTATCAGCAGCCCTTGTTCGAACGCAAGACCCAGCCGCTACGCTTTACCCTGGCGGGGGAACGCCTGCTGACGCTGGCGCATGAGCTGCTGGGCCGTGTGGCTGCGGCCGAGCGCGATGTGGCGCGCATTCGCGAAGGCGATGCCGGTGAATTGCGCGTGGCGGTGGAGTGTCACACCTGTTTTGACTGGCTGATGCCGGCCATGGACAGCTACCGCCAGCACTGGCCTGCGGTGGAGCTGGACATCGTGTCCGGCTTTCATGCCGACCCGGTCAGCCTGCTGCTGACCCAAAGGGCGGATCTGGCCATCGTGTCGGAAATGGAAGCGCAAGCCGGTGTGGTGCACCACCCTTTGTTTGCTTACGAGATGGTGGGCATCGTGGCGCGGGATCATCCACTGGCAGAAAAGAAAATCTGGCAGGCGGCAGATTTCGCCGGTGAAACGCTGATCCAGTACCCGGTGCCGGATGACATGCTGGATTTGTGGCGCAAGGTATTGTTGCCTGCCGGGGTGAACCCGCCACGGCGCAGCAGCGAGCTGACGGTGGCCATCATCCAGCTGGTGGCCAGCCGGCGCGGGGTGGCGGCCTTACCGTACTGGGCGGTGCGGCCTTATCTGGAAAAGGGCTATGTGGTGGCGCGTACCATTGGCGATGGCGGCCTGCGCAGCGAGTTGTATGCCGCGGTGCGCAGCGAGGATGCACCGCTTGCCTTCATGCAGGATTTTCTGGCCACGGTACGGGAGCGCAGCTTCGCCACGCTCCCCGGCCTTACCGTACTGGCAGGCTGATCAGTCAGCGCCTAGACATGGTCGGCATGTTCGTCATGCCCTTCCATGCCCAGTTCCTGAATCTTGCGGGTCAGGGTGTTGCGGCCCCAGCCCAGCAGATGGGCGGCTTCCACCTTGCGGCCACCGGTGTGGGCCAGCCCGGTGCGGATGCAGCTTTCTTCAAAGCGGCGGGTCAGGTCGTCGATGATGCCCACTTCACCGGCGCGCAGCCGACGGGCCACTTCTTCGGCCAGCCCCAGCGTCCAGTCCACCACGTGCACGGCGCTGCTGACTACCGGGCTGCCATCGCTTTCCGTCGCCGGTGCAATGGCTTCCGGTTCGCGCAGTTCGGAGGGCAAGTCGCCCACTTCCACCTGCTGGCCCGGTGCCATCACGGTAATCCACTGACACAGGTTTTCCAGTTCGCGCACATTACCGGTAAAGCTGTGGAACTTGATCACTTCCATCGCCGCTTCGGTCAGGCGCTTGGGCTCAACGCCCAGACTGCTGGCGCTCTTGGCCAGGAAATGGCGGGTCAGCAGCGGGATGTCCTCGCGCCGTTCGCGCAAGGGCGGCAGACGCAGGCGGATCACATTCAGGCGGTGGAACAGGTCCTCCCGGAACAGGCCGCGTTTGACCCGGTCTTCCAGATTCTGGTGGGTGGCGGCAATCACCCGCACATTGGCCTTGATCGGCACATGGCCGCCCACGCGGTAAAAGTGTCCGTCCGACAGCACGCGCAGCAAGCGGGTTTGCAGCTCGGTGGGCATGTCGCCGATTTCATCCAGAAACAGCGTGCCGCCTTCCGCCTCTTCAAAGCGGCCGCGACGGGTGGCCAGCGCGCCGGTAAAAGCGCCTTTTTCATGGCCGAACAGTTCGGACTCCAGCAAATCCTTGGGAATGGCTGCGGTATTCAAGGCAATGAAAGGCTTGCTGGAGCGCACCGAATGGCGGTGCAGCGCTTCGGCCACCCGCTCCTTGCCGGTACCGGACTCGCCGGTAATCAGCACGGTGACATGGGATTGCGACAAGCGGCCAATGGCGCGGAATACGTCCTGCATGGCGGGTGCCTGGCCTAGCAGCACCGGCATGGCTTCCACGCCGCCGGTGGCTTCGATCTGGCTATTGCTCTCGGCCAGTGCGCGCTCGATCAGCTGCACAGCCTGGTCGACATCAAAGGGCTTGGGCAGGTATTCGAATGCACCACCCTGGAAGGCGGCCACTGCCGAATCCAGGTCGGAGTGCGCGGTCATGATGATGACCGGCAGCTGCGGATGATCGGCCTTTACCCGGGAGAGGAATTTCAAACCATCGGTGCCGGGCATGCGGATGTCGGAAATGATGACGCGCGGTGTATTGTCGTACAGGGCATTCAGCGCATCATCGGCGCTGGAAAAGCTGTCAAAGCCGATGCCACTGCGGCCGAGTGCCTTTTCCAGGACCCAGCGGATGGCCTTGTCGTCATCAATGATCCACACCGGGTTATTCATAGCAGCCCTCGTTTCTGTAATGGGGTTCAGTCCGTGTTGCTGAAGGGCAGCATCACGGTAAAGCAGGTCTGGCCCGGGCGGGATTCAAATTCGATGCTGCCGCCGTGCTGGTGTACATAAGCCTGGGCCAGTGTCAGCCCCAGGCCGGTGCCTTCGGCACGTCCGGTAACCAGGGGATAAAAAATGTGATCCCTGATTTCTTCCGGAATACCAGGACCGTTGTCGACAATCTGCAATTTTAATGCCAGCACGTGACGCTTCCGTGCCAGGGTGACCTGCCGGGCGACGCGCGTGCGCAAAATCACCTCGCCCTTGGCCTTCATGGCCTGCACCGCGTTCTTGACGATATTGAGCACCACCTGGATCAGCTGTTCTTTGTCCGCCACCATGTGCGGCAGGCTGGTGTCGTAGTCGCGGCGGATGACGAGGCCCTGTGGATACTCGGCCAGCGCAATGCTGCGCACCCGTTCCAGCACTTCGTGGATATTGATTTCGCTGCGCACATGGCGGCGATGCGGGGCCAGCAGGCGGTCTACCAGCGATTGCAGGCGCAGGGCTTCTTCCTGGATGACTTCGGTGTATTCCTTCAGCTCCGGCCGGTCTGACAGTTCATGCTCCAGCAACTGGGCCGCACCGCGGATTCCCCCCAAGGGGTTCTTGATTTCATGCGCCAGGTTACGAATCAGCTCGCGATTAGCCTGTTGTTGCAGCAAAAGCCGCTCTTCATTGGCAATTTTCAGTTGCTGATCCAGTGGTCGCAGCTCGACCAGCGCCAGCCGACCCTCCGCATCTATCGGTGTCACCGACAGGGCGATATGCAGCGGCTGCTCACCATGCGGTGTGCGCAGTTCGAGGTCGTGCTCGATATAACTGGAGTTGTGTTGTAAGGCGGTGGCCAATGCCTGGCGCAGGGCGGGGCTGTCTTGCAGCAACTCGAACAGCGAGTGGCGCAGCAACTCTCGCCGGCCTATGGCCAGCAGGTTTTCACAGGCGGGATTGGCAAATTCGAGTTTGCCATCGGCATGCGTGATCAGGACCGGGGTGTCGAGTAAATCCAGGCCGGCAAAGCTGGGCGAGTTCATGGTGCTCCGAATCGGATGAGGCTGTGCATCTGGCTATTAGCAATAAGCACGCCAAGCCGGAGCACCGCATATGCACGAAATCGGCCTTAATTATGCACCATTATTGTGCATTGGATGCAGCTTGCCCCAGTTCGCGGCGTAATGCGTCCACATTCTTCTGGCGCTCGGTGACGGCGTCCTTCAGTTTTTGTACCCGGTCCAGGTATTTCTGGTAGTTGCGGGTTTCATCGCCGTTGCGGGTAGCCGCGCCGTCGGTGTAAGCCTTTTGTGCATCAGCCAGGGCTTTTTGCTCATTGGCCAGTTCGTTTTCCAGAATCTTGCGGCGGCCTTCGTCGCGCTTGGTCTGGGTACCGTTGTCCACACTGGGGTAGCCATCCGGTGTGGAGGCAGATTTGCCGCTGGCGGCCGCCTTGCCCTTGCCGCTGCCACTGCCGCCATAGGTGGACAGCGGTGCCAGGTGCATGGGCTTGGCGCCCTTGATCGGCACATTGGTGAAGGTGACATTGCCATTGGCGTCGATGTATTTGTACACCTCGGCATGGGCCAGGCCACAAGTCAGCAGCAGGCAGAAAGCAAGGGTTTTCATGGTGTCGGGCGTCTGCGGTGAAAACGGGAGGATGTGACGCTATGATAAGCAAAAGGTGGTCTCGCGTCACATCTGCATGACAACAAGGCGGCGGCCAGCATGCCGTACATCTGTGGAATGTGTCATCATGCCCCCGGGCATCACCTTGTGCCAATGGCATGGCGTGTGCCTGTATTTGATGTCCGGTCTCCATGCAGAAGGTAATGAGGAAATGTTTGCAGTCATCCGTTCAGCCCATCGTCCTGGCACTTTACAGAAAGCCGGCCCATGCTGATTCAGTTGCTTTATTCCAGCAAGGCCACCACAGCCCTGTCTCCTGCCGATTTGACGGCAATTCTGGACAAGTCGGTGGCCAATAATCAGGCCCGGCAGATTACCGGCCTGTTGCTGTACCGCGATGGCTGCTTCTTGCAACTGTTGGAGGGGGAGGAGGCTGTGGTTGAGGCTGCGTTCAGCAAAATCAGCCAGGATTCGCGCCATCATCAGGTGGAGTCCCTGTTTTGCAGCGAATGCAAACAGCGTGAGTTTGGCCAGTGGTATATGGGTTTCCATGTGCCGCAGCCCGAAGCACTGGCGCGCTTCCCCCAGTTTGCCCCGGTGTTCGATCCGGCATTTGATGTCAGCCAGCTGGTTGTTGCGCCACAGGATGGCCTGGCCATGCTCAAGGCGTTTGCCGAGTTGCCGGGCTGAGTGTTCCTGGCGGTAGCCGGCAGACATGAAAAAACCCGCGCAAGCAGTGCTTGCGCGGGTTTTCTGTATCCGGCAAGGCACCCGAAGGTGCCATCGCCCGATTACAGGGAGTAGTACATTGCAAATTCTACCGGGTGGGTAGTCATGCGGGTCAGGTTCACTTCCTGCATCTTCAGTTCGATGTAGGCGTCGATCCATTCGTTGGAGAACACACCGCCACGAGTCAGGAAGTCGCGGTCTGCGTCCAGGGCAGCAAGGGCTTCGTCCAGGCTTGCGCACACGGTCGGGATCAGCTTGTCTTCTTCCGGCGGCAGGTCGTACAGGTTCTTGTCAGCAGCATCGCCCGGGTGGATCTTGTTCTGGATACCATCCAGACCGGCCATCAGCAGAGCGGAGAAGCACAGGTACGGGTTAGCCAGCGGATCCGGGAAGCGGGCTTCGATACGGCGAGCCTTCGGGTTTGCCACGTGCGGGATACGGATGGAAGCGGAACGGTTCTTGGCGGAGTAAGCCAGTTTTACCGGAGCTTCGTAATGCGGAACCAGACGCTTGTAGGAGTTGGTACCCGGGTTGGTGATGGCGTTCAGTGCCTTGGCGTGCTTGATGATACCGCCGATGTAGTACAGGGCGGTGTCGGACAGGCCGGCATAGCCGTCGCCAGCAAACAGGTTCTTGCCGTCTTTCCAGATGGACTGGTGAACGTGCATGCCGGAACCGTTGTCACCAACGATGGGCTTGGGCATGAAGGTAGCGGTCTTGCCGTAGCTGTGTGCCACGTTCTGAACCACGTATTTCAGGATCTGGGTCCAGTCGGCACGCTGGGTCAGGGTGCTGAACTTGGTACCGATTTCCATCTGGCCGGCAGTGGCCACTTCGTGGTGGTGCACTTCAACCGGTACGCCCAGCTCTTCCAGCAGCAGAACCATGGCGGAACGCAGGTCTTGTGCGGAGTCAACCGGCGGTACCGGGAAGTAGCCGCCCTTCACGCCCGGACGGTGACCGGTGTTGCCACCTTCGAATTCTTCAGCGGAGGCCCAGGCAGCTTCTTCGGACTTGATCTTCACGAAGCAACCGGACATGTCGGTGCCCCAGGTGATGCTGTCGAATACGAAGAATTCCGGTTCCGGACCGAAGTAGGCGGTGTCGCCCAGGCCGGATGCCTTCAGGTAAGCTTCAGCGCGCTTGGCGATGGAGCGCGGGTCGCGGTCGTAGCCCTTGCCGTCGGCCGGGTCAATCACGTCACAAGACATGAATACGGTCGGTTCGTCAAAGAAGGGGTCAATCTTGGCGGTAGCCGGGTCAGCCATCAGCAGCATGTCGGAGGCTTGAATGCCTTTCCAGCCGGCGATGGAGGAGCCATCAAAAGCGTGGCCGCGCTCGAACCACTCGTCAGCATCTTCCAGCAGCACGTGTGCCGGAATGGTAACGTGTTGTTCTTTACCACGGGTATCAGTAAAACGCAGGTCTACGAACTTGACGTCGTTTTCTTGAATCAGCTTGACTACGTCTGCAACCGCCATGAATGTTCTCCTAAAGGCAACGTGCATCGAAAGCAATATTGCTTGATAAAGATGGTACGCTTCGCTTGAAGCATGAAGCGTGCCAGGCTAAGAACGCTAATTCAATCATTGTGTCACAGGGTGTTCGGTCCTGCTAGCCGTAAGTTGTGCACCAAAATGATGCCTTGCCAAGTGCAAATGATCGATATTGGTGCATTGTCTGGTGCTGACAGCCGCTCCGCACAGGCAGGCCCTGCGCACCATAGTGTGGCACGGCCCCGTTACAAAGAAAGGTAGCCCATGGAACAAACCGTCAAGATCCTGCAGACCGCTGCAGAGCGTGCCGCCAGTCAGCAATTGTCCTATCAGGGCGCGCTGACACCGACAGAAGCCTATTACCTCATTCAGCAAGTGGAAGGCACCGTACTGGTGGACGTCCGCAGTGCGGCGGAATGGCAATTTGTTGGCGTGGTTCCCGGTGCATTGCGTATCGAGCTGCGCAGTTTTCCCGGCATGCAGCCCAATCCGCAGTTTCTTGCGCAATTGCAGGGCGCGGTGGACAAGCAGGCTTTGCTGCTGCTGATGTGCCGCAGCGGCGTGCGCTCGCATGAAGCGGCCGTACAGGCAGCGGCAGCCGGATATGCCCGTGTATACAACGTGATGGAGGGCTTTGAGGGCGACAAGGATGCCCATGAGCATCGCGGCGTAGTGAATGGCTGGAAAGCCCATGGCTTGCCGTGGGTGCAAGGCTGAAGCAGGCCTGAATTGTTGGGACAGGGGTATTGACCGGTTGATGTTTATGACGTTACACGGCAAAGTGCTACCTCAGCAGATGAACCGCACGATGCGGTAGCACCACAGGAATCCAAGAAAGCTGATCATGACCAACCGTTACGCCGTCATCGGTAACCCCGTTTCCCATAGCCAGTCGCCGTTCATTCACAGCGAGTTTGCCCGAGCCACCGGCGAAGCCGTGCAATATGAAAAGCTGTTTGCCGAACTGGGCAAGTTCAACGAAGTGGTTGGCCAGTTTGTGAAAGAAGGTGGCCTGGGCCTGAATGTCACCCTGCCGTTCAAGGGTGATGCCTTCCGCATGGCCCAGGAAGTGACCGAGCGCGCCCGCGCAGCCGAGGCCGTCAATACCCTGACTTTCCGCGATGGCAAAGTGTATGGCGACAACACTGACGGCGTCGGCCTGGTACGCGATATCGTGGAAAACCTCGATTTCCCGATGGAAGGCAAGAGCATCCTTATTCTGGGTGCCGGTGGTGCCGTACGCGGCGTGCTGGAACCGATTCTGGAACAGAAGCCGGCCAAGGTGACCATTGCCAACCGTACCCTGATCAAGGCGGAATCCATTGCCCATCATTTCGCGCCCTGGGGTGAGGTGGAGGCCAGTGGCTACGAGGCACTGGAAGGCAAAACCTTCGACATCATCATCAACGGTACTTCCACCAGCCTGCACAATGAAATTCCGCCGCTGCCGGCCAACATCTTCACCGCCCGCACCCTGGCTTACGACATGGTGTACAGCAAGGGTCTGACGCCTTTCCTGAAGCGTGCTCAAAGCGAAAATGCCGGCATGCTGGCCGATGGCCTGGGCATGCTGGTGGAGCAGGCGGCCGAGTCCTTCCATATCTGGCGTGGTGTCAAACCGGACACGCGCAAGGTCACCAATATGTTGCGAGAAGTGCTGGCCTGATTTGATGCGGCTCATTTTCAAGATCATGGCGGTCCTGGTGGCCGCCATTGTGTTGTACAACCTGTGGATTTTCGGCCATATCGTCTACTGGCGCAGTCATAACCCGGCGGCCAGTGCCTTCATGAACGAGCAGTTGGCCAAATTGCAGGAAGACGACCCGGAGGCTGAGCTGCGGCAGAAATGGGTGCCATACGCCCAGATTTCTCCCAACCTGAAACGGGCGTTGATTGCGGCGGAAGATGCCAAGTTTGCCGATCACGAAGGTTTTGACTGGGATGGCATCGAGGCTGCTTTCGAGAAGAATCTGAAGCAGGGGCGCATCGTGGCGGGTGGTTCCACCATCAGCCAGCAATTAGCGAAAAACCTGTTTCTGTCCAGCAAGAAGACACCATGGCGCAAGCTGGAAGAAGCAGCCATTACCGTGATGCTGGAAAAGGTGCTGGATAAACGCCGTATTTTCGAGATCTACCTTAATGTCATCGAGTGGGGGAATGGTGTGTTCGGTGCAGAAGCTGCCGCCCGCTACTACTTCCATACCAGTGCTGCCCGGCTGTCTGCCGGACAGGCTGCCAAACTGGCGGCTATGGTGCCCAATCCGCGTTATTACGATGAACATCGCAATGCCACTGGCCTGATGAAGAAAACCCGCATCATCCAGCGACGCATGGCCTTTGCCGACCTGCCTTGAGATCCCCCCCTTTGCTGGAAGGCGAAGGGGGCTTCATGTTACAATCCCGCTTCTGTTTATACGTTCTGCCGTGCCGAAAAGGTGCGGTATTGCACATGGACTTACCCAGTTATCCCATAGCCCCTGGCTTCCCCGTTTTTCCTTGTTGATTCCCGCCATTACGACCGTGTAGCCCCGTCTCCGTCGCCATGGCGGAAGGAGTTGTGCTTGTCGGTTATTGAAAAAAAACAAACTGCTGAACGATTGAGCGAAAGCCTGGCCGAGGTGCAAAGGCTGATCGCGCTGCATGTCGAAGAGGATGGCATTGTCCCTGCCGCCTCACCGGCACTGGACGAGCTGCAACAAAGGCTGCAAAACCTGCATCCGGCCGATATCGCCTACATTCTGGAAGCCTTGCCGCTGGATGAACGGCTGCTGGTTTGGGGCCGCGTCAAGGCACAGCAGGATGGTGAAATCCTGCTGGAGGTTTCCGATGCCGTCCGGGAAACCCTGATCGAATCCATGGCCCCGGCCGAACTGCTGGCGGCTGCTCGCCAGCTGGATACCGACGAGCTGGCTGACCTTGCCGGCGACCTGCCACGGCAGGTGGTTTATGAAGTCATGGGCGAACTGGACGAGGCCGAGCGCCAGCAATTGCAATCGGCCCTGTCCTATCCGGAAGGCAGTATCGGCGCGCTGATGGATTTTGAACTGGTGAAAATCCGGGCTGATGTCAGCTGCGAGGTGGTCTTGCGCTACCTGCGCCGTTTTGACGAGCTGCCACACCAGACCGACAAGATTTTCGTACTGGATGCCAACGAGGCACTCTGTGGCGTGCTGCCCTTGCGCAGCCTGCTGGTGGCAGACCCGGAAGCCATGGTGGCCGACGTGATGGCGACCGAAGTGGTGTCCTTTCACCCGGAGGACGAAGCGCGCGATGCCGCGCTGGCCTTCGAGCGTTACGACCTGGTGTCCGCTCCGGTAGTGGATGAACGCGGAGCCTTGATCGGACGGCTGACCGTGGATGAAATGGTGGACGTGCTGCGGGAAGAGTCGGACAGTGAGGTGCTGAACCTGGCTGGTCTGAAAGAAGAAGAAGACCTGTTTGCTCCGGTTATTGATTCAGTGAAAAACCGCTGGTCCTGGCTGGCCATCAATCTGTGCACTGCCTTTGTCGCCTCGCGGGTGATTGGCGCATTCGAACACTCCATTAACCAGCTGGTGGCGCTGGCCGCCCTGATGCCCATTGTGGCGGGCATTGGCGGTAACTCCGGCAATCAGACCATCACCATGATCGTACGCGCCCTGGCCATGGGGCAGATGCAGGTGAATCAGGCCTGGCGCTTGTGGCGCAAGGAACTGGGCGTCAGCATCTTCAATGGCCTGATCTGGGGCGGCGCAATTGGCCTCATCGCCTGGATGCTGTATGGCCGCCTGTCACTGGGCCTGGTCATGCTGGCTGCCATGACGCTCAACCTGATGCTGGCCGCCACCATGGGCGTGCTGATTCCCTCGCTGATGCAAAAGCTGGGACGTGACCCGGCGCTGGGCTCCAGCGTGCTGATCACTGCATGTACCGACTCTGGTGGCTTTTTCATTTTCCTTGGGCTTGCCACCCTTTTCCTGCTTTGATGATGAATCATGCTGACACTTGAACAGGCACTGCGCTGCCATTCCCTGCCACGTCTTGAAGCACGCATGCTGTTGCAGCATGTCCGCCCAGGCCTGACCCATGCCCGCATGATTGCAGACCCGGACCTGCCGCTCACGGAAGACGAAGCCGCGCGTTTCGAGCAGTTGGCACAGCGCCGCCTGCAAGGTGAGCCGATGGCCTATTTGCTGGGCGAGCGCGAATTTTATGGCCGCCCGTTTCGTGTCAGCCCTGCGGTGTTGATTCCCCGGCCGGAAACCGAGCATCTGGTAGAAGCCGCCTTGCAGCGCGTGGCCACCCTTGAACCAAAGCGTGTGCTGGACCTGGGCTGCGGCAGTGGTGCCATCGCCATCACCCTGGCGCTGGAAGCGCCGGCATGGCAGGTACAGGCGGTGGATTTGTCTCCGGCCGCGCTTGAGGTTGCCAGTGGCAATGCCCAGCAGCTGGGTGCCGAGGTCCAGTTTCGCCTGGGAAGCTGGTATCAGCCATTGGCAGGGCAGGGGGAGTTTGACCTGATTGTTTCCAACCCGCCGTATATCGAGCAGCACGATCACCATCTGGATGAGGGCGATGTCCGTTTCGAACCGCGCATGGCCCTGACTGATGAGGCTGACGGGTTGATGTGCCTGCGCGCCATTATTGACGGTGCACCGTCCCGGCTGAAGGCTGGAGCATGGATCATGCTGGAACATGGTTATGATCAGGGCCCGGCAGTGCGGGACTTGCTGCGGCAAGCAGGATTGCAGCAAGTTGAAACCCTGGCAGACCTGGCCGGTCTGGATCGTGTCACGCTGGGGCAGATGCCTGCACCATAAGCCGCTGCCGTTCAGCGTGCATGTGCAGGAGTGCCATGACGCAGCCGGATGGACGCTTTATCCGTCATCGACATCCTTTGCCCTGTATCAAGTGACAAATGCGATTCTGACGGCATGCTGTTGCCCGTCAACCAGCAGACCGACAGTGCCGTATTCGTGCGATCGGCAAGGCCGATGGCATTGAAAATGAAACTGGCGCTTCGCCAGTCCGTTACCAGACAGGGAAGCGCCAGTGTCAGTCGGGCAATACGAAACGATTACCCGTTTATTGCTTAGTGGTGATGACCGTGTGCACCGTGAACGTGGCCGTGGCTGAGTTCTTCAGCACTGGCGGCACGTACTTCGGTAACTTTGGCAACAAAGCGGATGGTCTGGCCGGCCAGCGGGTGGTTGGCATCCACGATGGCCTTGCCGTCGGCGATGTCGGTCACACGGAACAGCAGAACGTCGCCGGTTTCCGGGTCGTCAGCTTCAAACATCATGCCGACTTCCACGTCAGCCGGGAACACGTCCAGGTCTTCAACGCGAACCAGTTCTTCTTCCGGGTCGCCGAAAGCGTCATCCGGGCTCAGCTTGACGTCGACAGAGTCGCCAACATTCTTGCCGTGCAGGGCCTCTTCCACCAGCGGGAAAATGCCATCATAGCCACCGTGCAGGTAAGCAATCGGCTCTTCGGTCTTGTCGAGGAGGTTGTTTTCCGCGTCGAACATCTCGTAGTGGAGGGTAACGACGGTATCTTTGGCGATTTGCATCAGAAATTGTCCGGGATGAAATGAAAAATCTTGACAGGGCAGGGGGCACAGAAATTCCCTCTCCTGCAAGGAATGGTGCGGAACAGCCGCTTGAACGTATTGTAAACCATAGAAGGGCTCACAAGCCCGTGAAACTGCCATGAAACCGATGACATTACTGGGTGGCCTTACCCCAGACGCCTTTCTCAAAGAATACTGGCAAAAAAAGCCCTTGCTGATTCGTGGTGCGCTGACTGATGTCGGTCCCCATGTCGATTTCAAATGTCTGTCCGAGCTGGCGATGCAGGAAGATGTCGAGTCCCGCCTGATCGAAAACCGTAATGGCCGCTGGCATCTGGAGCGCGGGCCTTTCCGTCCGGCACGCTTTCGCAAGCTGGGTGAAACCGACTGGACCATACTGGTGCAGAATGTGAATCATCATTTGCCGCATATCGACAAGATTCTGTGGCAATTCGATTTCATCCCGTTTGCCAGGCTGGATGACCTGATGATCAGTTATGCACCTCCGGGTGGCACGGTTGGTCCGCATTTCGATTCTTACGATGTATTCCTGCTGCAAGTCGGTGGCAAAAAGCGCTGGCAGATTTCCTCGCAGGCTGATGACGACTTCATCCCGGATGCCCCCATCCGCGTGCTGCAGGATTTTCGTGTCGAAGAGGAGTTCGTGCTGGAGCACGGCGACATGCTGTATTTGCCGCCCAAATGCGCGCATTACGGTGTCGCACTCGAACCGGGCATGACCTATTCAATCGGTTTTCGCGCGGCCCCGGCGCAGGAGCTGGCCACGCAGTTCCTGGTTTATCTGCAAGACCACATCTGCCTTGATGGGCGCTATGCCGACCCGGAGTTGAAACGCCAGCCCGATCCGGCCCGCATCAGTGAAGAAATGGTGGACAAAGTCAGCCAGATGCTCAGCCAGATTGTCTGGAACAAAGACACGGTGAGCGATTTCCTGGGTCACTACCTGACTGAGCCTAAGCCACATGTCTTCTACGATTCGCCTGACGACGAACTGGATGAAGATGAATTTGCCAATAAAGTTTCCCGGCATGGCGTCGAACTGGACCGCAAGAGCCTGATCCTGTTCCATCAGGAAATGTTCTATTGCAATGGCGATGTTCTCGAAATCGAACCGGCTGATGTTGCGGTGTGGCAACAGTTTGCCAATCAGCGTCATTTGTCGGCAGCCGACATCAGGCCGTCGTTATTGGGTGTGCTGTACGAAGGATATCTCGATGGATATTGGCATTTGTCGCCGTCTGTAGCAAAATAACCACATCAGATGTTCAAATGTACACATGGCAAGGCATCCAAGCGGCAAGCATCGGCGTTCAAACGCTCATTTTGCCGTGAATGTTGCACTGCGGAAGGTTGCCGGGCGATTGGTGGCATTTTTGCTACTCTCCCCCCCTACACAGCAATTTTTTTCGTGATACAATTTGCGCACTGAAAGATTTTCAGTCGCCCAGTCATTTCCAAATACAGCTTGGGCGATTAAATTGACGTCTTGTTAACTTATCTTTAAAGGTCAAGAAAAAATGAAACAGTCGCTCCTCGTTGCTGCCCTGCTGGCCGTTGCTCTGTCCGCTTGCGGTAAGAAGGCTGATGCTCCGGCTGAAGCTTCCGCTCCTGCTGTTGAAGCTTCCGCTCCGGCTGCTGACGCTTCCGCTCCGGCTGCTGATGCTTCCGCTCCGGCTGCTGACGCTTCCGCTGCTGCTGCTTCCGCTCCGGCTGCTTCCGCTGCTCAGTAATTCAGCGCGAAAGCACCAAAAAACCGGCTTCGGCCGGTTTTTTTATGTCCGTTATTTGCTGTTGTATGGCAGATGTGAGGCATCAAATGAAAAAAGCCCGCGGAAGCGGGCTTTTTTTTGCTGCGGCAGCAGTTGCTTACTGCAACTCGGTCTGCAATTTGGATAGGACGGATTTGGCAAAGCTGTCGGAAAGAACCTGACCTTGCTTGTTCTGTACCACCAGGGAGCTGGTACCGTTGCCTTCTTCCTTGACTACCACGCGATATTCCGGCGCGCCGGAATTTGCTTTCTGATCGGCGTCCTTGCTCTTCCAGAAGGCGAGGCCGGACCAGAAACCACCGCTGGACGATTCTTCCTTGTCCAGTTCGCCCTTGGCGGGTTTCACGAAGTAAATACCTTGTGAACGGTCGCGATCATTGACCACCAGACCAATACGATCCAGCGCCAGGCCTACACGACGCCAGGCACGGTCAAAACCGTCGTTGATGTTGAGTGTGCCGTTAACAATGCTGTCTTTCGGCTTGTCGGCAACCACCTGGGTTTTCTTGATTGCTTCCTTGGCCTTCTCTTCATTGATACCCATGCGGATCATGAAGCGACCGAGCAGCTCGGCTTCCAGATTGGGATCAACCGGACGCGGCTGCCACATGGTGTCCGATTTGCCTTCGTTGATGAAGGTTTCGTACATGCCGCGGTGCGAGAAGTAGATCTCGGTGCCGTTGGCGGTCTTTTCCAGGCGGATGCGGAATTTGTCTCGCTCCGGAGTGGACATTGCACCACCCAGGCCAACCGTTTCCATCAGCTTGCGAATACCATCGGACGGCAGCTTGGCGCGGTTTTCCGCCCAGTCGGTTTCCATGATGCCAAGGTCAGGCTCTTCGGTCTTGATGACAAAACCGTTTTCCTGCCAGAAAGCTTTCAATACCGGCCACAGTTCTGCCGGCGATTTGCCCTTCACCTCAAGCCAGCGCTGAGTGCCGGCACGTTCCATGGTGATGTTGTCGATACTGTTGACGGCAACAGTATTGCCAGTCACGGCAGCCTGAACGGCGGCGGCTTGCTGGGTGGCTGCCACGGCATTGCTGCTGGCCAGGGCAGAAGCACTGCCAGTGGCCGGAATGACATATTTGTTCTGGATTTGCGGCGCGGTCAGGTCCGGCGGCACTTCCAGGGTGTTGCCCGCTTTGGGCGGTTCAGCGGACTTGTAGTCCAGTTTCTTTTCCAGCGGGTTGGAGGTGCTGCAACCAGCGAGAATGCCGGTTGCAAGCAGAATCGCGGCGGGCGCGCTTCGTTTCATGCGGACTCCCTTGTCGTCAGGGGGTTTAAATGAGTTCAGCCTGCTTCATGGCGGCCGTCAGCTGCGGGCGCAGGCTTTCCGACATCACATGAAGGGGAAGGCGGATGCCTGCAGGAATCATGCCCAGCTCTTGCAGTACCCATTTGGCCGGAATCGGGTTGGGTTCGGCAAACAGCTGCTTGTGCAGACCTTGCAACTTGTCGTTCAGTTCGCGTGCCAAGGCCGCCTTACCGGCAATGGCGGCGTCACACATCTGGCTCATCAGCTTCGGTGCAACGTTGGAGGTGACGGAGATGACGCCATTACCACCACACAGCATGAATGCCATGCCGGTTGCATCATCGCCGGAGTACAGCGCGAAGTTTTTCGGGACACGGCTGATCAGGTCGCAAGCGCGGCCGATATCGCCTGTTGCATCCTTCAGCCCGATGATGCCGGGCACTTCGGTGAGGCGCAGTACGGTGTCATTGTTCATGTCGGCAACGGTACGACCCGGTACGTTGTACAGGATTACCGGAATGTCGACACTTTCAGCAATTGCGCGGAAATGGCGGTACATGCCTTCCTGCGTCGGCTTGTTGTAGTAGGGCACCACGGAAAGGGTCATGTCGGCACCGGCCTGCTTGGCATGGGCTGCCAGTTCGATGGCTTCGGCGGTGGAGTTTGCCCCGGTGCCGGCGATAACCTTGACGCGGCCCTTGGCCTGTTTGATGACGGCTTCAACGACGGCGATGTGTTCATCAACAGCAAGGGTGGCGGATTCACCAGTGGTACCAACGGCAACGATGCCGCTGGTGCCGTTGTCGATGTGGAAATCGACCAGGCGGGAAAGGGATTCGAAGTCGACCCGACCATCTGCGGACATCGGGGTGACCAGGGCAACCAAGCTACCGGTAAGCATAGTTCTGCCTATATCTAGGGATGAGGATTCAAAGTCTTCGATTGTAGCGGAATTCCCCTACGGGTCAAAAGCATGTCATTGCATTTGGTGCCAAGCGCCGGAATGTCGTGCTGATGTGTTAGAATCCACGGTTTTTCCGATACTTACGGCTGGATTGGCTGAAGGATCCCAAGCGTGATTACGACAAGCAACATTACCATGCAGTTTGGCGTGAAGCCTTTGTTTGAAAAGGTTTCCGTCAAGTTTGGCGAAGGCAACCGTTATGGCCTGATTGGTGCCAACGGTTCCGGCAAATCGACTTTCATGAAGATTCTGGGTGGCGACCTGGAGCAGACCAGCGGTGAAGTGGCCATTGAGAACGGCCTGCGACTGGGTAAGCTGCGCCAGGACCAGTTTGCCTACGAAGACCAGCGCGTCATCGATGTGGTGATGATGGGCCATACCGAGATGTGGGCGGCAATGAGCGAGCGTGACGCCATTTATGCCAATCTCGAAGCCACCGAAGAAGACTACATGCACGCGGCCGAGCTGGAGGCCAAGTTTGCCGAATATGATGGCTACACTGCCGAAGCACGTGCCGGCGAACTGCTGATGGGTGTGGGCATTCCGGTGGAGCAGCACTTTGGTCCGATGAGTGAAGTGGCACCTGGCTGGAAGCTGCGTGTGCTCCTGGCGCAGGCGCTGTTCTCCAACCCGGACATCCTGTTGCTGGACGAACCGACCAACAACCTGGACATCAACACCATTCGCTGGCTGGAGCATGTGCTGAACGAGCGCAACTCCACCATGATCATCATTTCCCACGACCGCCACTTCCTGAATTCCGTATGTACCCACATGGCGGACCTGGACTACAACACCATCCGTATCTATCCGGGTAATTATGATGACTACATGATTGCCTCGGCCCAGGCTCGCGAACGTCAGCTGTCCTCCAACAGCAAGGCCAAGGAACGTATCCAGGAACTGCAGGAATTCGTGGCCCGTTTCTCGGCCAACAAGTCCAAGGCGCGTCAGGCTACTTCCCGTCTGAAGCAGGTGGACAAGTTGAAGTCGGAAATGGTGGAGGTGAAGCCTTCCAGCCGCCAAAACCCGTTCATCCGTTTCGAGACCGACGACAAGTTCAAGCTGCACCGTCAGGCTGTTGAAGTGGAAAGCCTGAGCAAGGCCTACGACAGCAAGGTACTGTTCAAGGACATGAGCTTCATTCTGGAAGCAGGTGCCCGTCTTGCCGTGATTGGCCCTAACGGCGCAGGTAAAACCTCGCTGGTCAAGCTGCTGGCTGGTGCATTCGAACCCGCTTTTGCCGAAGGGCTGACTGCAGACTACGGCAATATCAAATGGGCGGAAAAAGCCCAGATCGGTTATTTCGCACAAGACCACGAAGCCGACTTCGACACCGACATGAACCTGACCGAGTGGATGCGCGAGTGGGGACAGGAAGGCGACGACGAGCAGGTCATTCGTGGCACGCTGGGTCGTCTGCTGTTCGGCGGTGACGAGGTGACCAAGCCGGTACGTGTTCTCTCCGGTGGTGAAAAGGGCCGCATGCTGTATGGCAAGCTGATCCTGCAAAAGCCGAACGTGATGATCATGGACGAACCGACCAACCACATGGACATGGAGTCGATCGAATCCCTGAACATGGCGCTGGAAAAGTACAAGGGCACGCTGATTTTCGTCTCGCACGACCGTCAGTTCGTCAGCTCGCTGGCTACCCATGTGCTGGAGCTGGATGGCAAGGGTGGTTATGACTATTACACTGGCAATTACGAAGACTACCTGGCCAGCAAGGGTCTGGAATAAGCCGGAAATCGCTCTTTATTCAATGCCTTTGTCCTGTTGACAGGCGGGCTAGAGCGATTGCTTTACCGACGGGAGCAGGTGCGCTATATTGCAGTGCGACATCGTGTTGCGCTGCAAAATAGCACACGATGCTCCCTTTTTTTGTAGCAAAAACATAATAACGACAAGACCAAACAGGAACCCGATCTTGAATGGGTCGATGGTGGAGCCCGAAAGTCGACCCGACACCGGGTTGCCTGCAACCTCAAGTTAATGAAGGAAGAACCATGCGATTGAAAGGGAAAGTCTCCATCATCACTGGCGCTGCCAGCGGTATCGGTAAGGCGACTGCAGAGAAGTTTGTCAAGGAAGGTGCCATTGTTGCCGTCTGTGACCTGAACATCGATGCCGTGAATGTTGTGGTGGAAGAACTCAAGGCTCAGGGCGGGGAAGCTGTAGGCTACCTGGTCAATGTCACGGACAAGGCGCAGATTGCCGATATGGTTGGCGATCTGAAAAACCGTTTTGGCCGCATCGACGTGCTGGTTAACAATGCTGGTATCGTGATGGATGCCCAGCTGATCAAGATGACCGACGACCAGTTCGACAAGGTGATCGACATCAACCTGAAGGGCGTTTACAACTGCGCCCGCGCCGTGGTGGATACCATGGTTGAACAGGGTGGCGGTGTGATCCTGAACGCCTCCTCCGTTGTTGGCGTATATGGCAACTTTGGCCAGACCAACTACGCAGCCACCAAGTTTGGCGTGATCGGCTTTGTCAAAACCTGGGCCAAGGAATTGGGCAAGAAAGGCATCCGTGCCAACGCCGTATGCCCGGGCTTTGTGGCAACGCCCATCCTGAAATCCATGCCGGAAAAAGTCATCCAGGCCATGGAAGACAAGGTGCCGATGAAGCGTATGGCAGATCCGAGCGAAATCGCCAACGTCTATGCCTTCCTGGCATCGGACGAAGCCAGCTACATCAATGGTGCTGCCATTGAAGTAACCGGCGGCCTGACTCTGTAAGCAGCAGTTCGACGCAGCAAAAACGCCCCGGCATGCCGGGGCGTTTGCTTGTCGGAGCGTTGAGCCTGCTGTGTGCAGTGGCTAATAAAATAGTACTGCGCCCCTGAAGCAGGAAGGCGCAACGCTGGAATGTAGGGGTGTTGTCGGGTCTTAGTCGTCCAGGTCGCTGTCATGGGCAAGCAGGGCTGCTTCCACTTCACGGCGGTGCAGATGCGGCGCAAACAGTTCGACAAAGGTATAGGCAAAGCCGCGCAGGTAGGCGTCCTTGCGAATGCCGATCTTGGTAGTGGACGGCTCGAACAGATGTCCTGCGTCAATAATGCGCAAGCCGGCATCGCGATTGGGCTCGAATGCCATGCTGGCGATGATGCCGATGCCCAGGCCCAGGGCAACATAGGTCTTGATCACATCAGTATCGATGGCGGTCAGCACGACATTGGGGCTGAGGCCCTGGTCGGCAAAGGCTTTGTTGATCTTTGAACGGCCGGCAAAGGCAAAGTCGTAGGTGACAATCGGATAGCTGGCGATGTCAGCCAGGGTGAGCGGGCGATCCAGCTGCAACAAGGGGTGGTCTTGCGGGACAACCACCGAGCGGTTCCACTCATAGCAAGGCAGCATGGCCAGCTCTTTATAAAGAGCGATGCCCTCGGTGGCCACGGCCAGGTCCGCCTCGCCGGAAACCACCATCTCGCAAATCTGGGTGGGGCTGCCTTGCTTGATCGACAGCTTGACCTTGGGATAGCGTTGCACGAAAGCGGCAATGGTGGGGGGCAGGGCATAGCGTGCCTGGGTGTGGGTGGTGGCAATGGTGAGTGCACCTTCCGATTCGCGCGAAAATTCATCCCCCACGCGCTTCAGGTTTTGCGCTTCGCGCAGGATGCGCTCGGAAATGCGCAACACTTCCTTGCCCGGTTCAGATACCGAAACCACGCGCTTGCCATTGCGGATGAACACCTGGATGCCCAGCTCGTCTTCCAGCAAGCGGATTTGTTTGGAAATGCCCGGTTGCGAAGTGTGCAGTTTCTCTGCCGCTTCGGACACGTTCAGACCCTGTTTGGCCACTTCGACCAGATAGCGCAGCTGTTGCAGTTTCATAAGACGGGCATATTCCATAAAACCTGTAGGCATTAAATACTAACACAATATTCTTTTAGGTTTATATAGGGCTTGGGTAGGATGATGCCCTAGCCAGACTTTACCTATTCGTGGAGCGCTCGATGAGCCTGGATGTAAAACTTGCAGCAACTCAAGCCCTGTTGACCGAAATTGCCGCCAAACACCCTGACGCAGTGCTGGCCAACAGCTATGGTGCCGAAGACATGGTGCTGACCGACCTGATCGCCCGCCTGTCCCTGCCGCTGCAGGTGTTCAGCCTGGACACCGGTCGCCTGCCTGCCGAAACCTATTCCCTGATGCAGCAGGTTGCCGAGCGTTACCCTGCGGTAGCGGTCAAGGTCTACTTTCCGGAAACCGCGGCGACCGAAAGCTATGTCAACACCCATGGCATCAACGGTTTCTATCAAAGCGTCGAATTGCGCAAGTCCTGTTGCCAGATCCGCAAGATCGAGCCGCTGAAGCGCGCCTTGGCAGGCAAGTCGGCATGGATCACCGGCCTGCGACGCGAACAGTCGCCCACCCGGCAAGATCTGGGTAATCAGGAGTTTGACGCAGACAACGGCTTGATGAAATTCAATCCGCTGATCGAGTGGACCGAGGCCGAAGTATGGGAATACATCCGCAGCAACGATGTGCCGTACAACGCCCTGCATGATCAGCGATATCCCTCCATTGGCTGCGCCCCTTGCACCCGCGCGATCACCGTTGGCGAAGATGTGCGAGCCGGACGCTGGTGGTGGGAAAACCCGGAATCGAAAGAGTGCGGACTGCACATCAAATCCAGTCCTCTCAAGCGCCCAGCATAAGGCTGGCCGTTCCTACCAGGCCAACCTTACCCAAGGACAAGCAACCATGTACCGTTATGATGAAGTAGACCATCGCATTGTGCGCGAGAGAGTTGAACAGTTTCGCGATCAGACCCAGCGCTTTCTGAGCGGCGCGCTGACTGAAGACGAATTCCGCCCACTGCGCCTGATGAATGGCCTGTATGTGCAGCGCCATGCGCCCATGCTGCGCGTGGCCATTCCCTATGGTCACCTGTCCAGCCGTCAACTGCGCAAGCTGGCGCACATTGCCCGCACCTACGACAGGAACTACGCTCACTTCACCACGCGTCAGAACATCCAGTTCAACTGGCCGGAACTGGCGCGCGTGCCGGATATTCTGGCTGAACTGGCCGAAGTGGAAATGCATGCCATCCAGACTTCGGGCAACTGCGTGCGTAATACCACCACGGATGCCTTTGCCGGCGTCGCCCAGGACGAATTGCTCGATCCGCGTGCCTACTGCGAAATCATCCGCCAGTGGAGCACCCTGCACCCGGAATTTGCCTTCCTGCCGCGCAAGTTCAAGATTGCCGTATCCGGCAGCGTGGAAGACCGTGCCGCAACGCAAGTACACGACATCGGCCTTCATGTAGTGCGCAATGAGGCGGGTGAAGTCGGCTTCAAGGTGATTGTCGGCGGTGGTCTGGGGCGCACCCCGATTGTTGGCGAAGTGGTGAAGGAATTCCTGCCCACCCGCCATCTGCTGACCTATCTGGATGCGGTGCTGCGCGTTTATAACCGTTTTGGTCGCCGTGACAACAAGTACAAGGCGCGGATCAAGATTCTGGTCAAAGCCATGACTGTTGAGGGCTTTGCTGCCAAGGTCGAAGACGAATGGCTGCATCTGAAAGATGGCCCATCCACCCTGCGCGATGTGGATGTGGCCCATTACGCCAGTTACTTCACCGATCCGGCCTATGAGGTGCTGCAGTCCAATCCGCCAGAACTGACAGAAAAACTGGCTGCAGAGCCTGCATTTGCCCGTTGGCTGGAGCGCAACACCCGTCCTCACAAACAGGCCGGTTATCGTTCTGTCGTACTGTCATTGAAGAAGACCGGCGTACCGCCGGGCGATATCACCGCAGAACAGATGGACGCCGCTGCCGACTGGGCGGACCGCTTTGGCTATGGTGAGCTTCGTGTGGCGCATGAGCAGAACCTGATCCTGCCGGATGTACGCGAACGGGACTTGTATGAAGTATGGCAACTGGCCAAGAGCCAGGGCTTTGCCACCCCCAATGTCGGTTTGCTCACCGACATCATCTGCTGCCCTGGCGGTGACTTCTGCAGCCTGGCCAATGCGCGTTCCATTCCGGTTGCTGAAGCCATCCAGACCCGCTTTGAGGATCTGGATTACCTGTTCGACCTCGGCGAGATTGATTGCAATTTCTCCGGCTGCATGAACGCTTGCGGTCACCATCACATCGGTAATATCGGCATTCTTGGTGTGGATAAGAATGGTGAGGAGTGGTATCAGATTACGCTGGGCGGCAGTCAGGGAAGTCATACCACCATCGGCAAGGTAATCGGCCCCTCCTTTGCCCAGGCTGATGTGCCACTGGCTTTTGAAAAAATCATGACGGTCTATCTGGAGCAGCGCACAAACGGAGAGCGCTTTATTGAAACCGTACGCCGTATCGGCCTCGACCCCTTCAAGGAGCGCGTGTATGCGAAGCATCATTAAGGATGGACAAATTACGCAGGACAGCTGGCAGGTATTGCGTGCTGATGAGCAAGGCCAATACCCGCAAGTGGCTGCGGATGTCGATGTGATCGTTCCCCTTGCATTGTGGCTGGCGGACAAGTCTGCCTGGCAGGGCCGGGTTGGCAAAACGGCAGTGTGGCTGGCTCCAGATGCCGATCCGGCCTTGTTGGCCGCTGATTTGCCGGACTTGCCTCTGGTTGCGGTCGATTTCCCGGCCTTTACGGATGGTCGCGGTTACAGTCTCGGTCGCTTGTTGCGGGAGCGCTACAGCTATGCCGGTGAGCTAAGAGCGCTCGGCGACGTATGGGTGGATTTGCTGCACTATCTGTGGCAAGTCGGCTTCAATGCCTTCGAAATCAAGGATGGCAAGGACACTGATGGTGCGCTGGCCGGATATGACACCTTCACGGAACGTTACCAATCGACACACAGGGAACCTGTTCCGCTGTTTCGTCGGCGTGTAACATCTCAGTGATAGTGTCGTGTGAATGAGACAGAATGACGGCTTGGCTGCAGATTTATGATGCTTTTCTGCAACAATTCCGCTGCTTTTGCCGTCGTGCTGTGTTGACACCGGATAGACGCATTTCTATAGTGCCCGTTAACTGCATAAACACAGTTTGGCGCTTACCCTGTTGTTTGCAGTAGAATTGTCCGCGTGGTGTTTGCGTCAACCGCATCAATACCGATTCATAGATAAAAGAGGGAATAATATGACTAAACAGCTGAAACTGAGCGCCTTGGTTGCTGCTCTGCTGGTTTCCGCTAGCGCGTTCGCAGCTAAGCCGGGCTACACCGTTGATCAATCCACCGATGCCGTTTCCCGTAATAACTATGGCGAATGCTGGCATACCGCTTACTTCGACAAGGCCAAGGACGGCCTGGTTGAGTGTGGTGATCGCGAAGCTGCCAAACCGGCTGCTCCGGTAGCTCAGGCTCCGAAGGCTGCTCCGGTTTCTGTGAAGGAACACGTAACCCTGTCCGCCAAGGTTCTGTTCAACTTCGACAAGGCTACCCTGCGTCCGGATGCCAAGAGCGAACTGGATCCGCTGGTTGCCAAGCTGAAGGCTCACGCTGGTGAAGGTCATCTGAACGGTGTTGAAATCGACGGTTACACCGACTTTATGGGTTCCGACAAGCTGAACAACGCTCTGTCCCAGAAGCGTGCTGATGCTGTTAAGGCTTACTTCGTTGACGCTGGTGTACCGGCTGAGAAGGTTACTGCCGTAGGCAAGGGCAAGGCTGATGCCAAGATGACTGACGAGTGCAAGGCCAAGTTCCCGAAATACGCCAAGAACAAGAAGCAGAATGCAGAAATCAAGGCCTGCATCGAGCCGGATCGTCGTGTTGATGTTGTAATCGACGCCGTTAAAGTTACCACCAAGTAATTTGCGCTGGTAAACACCGAAAAGCCCCACAAACGTGGGGCTTTTTTGTTTTGTCACTTCTGATTACATGGCTGGACGCTACTGCTTGCCGGCGGCTACAATCTTAAGTTTTCAGGATGCTAGGCGTCAGATGCAGGTATTTCTAGGAGATCCACGACGTTTCGGGCTCGCTGGCTGTGCATTGACCATTGGGAACTTTGATGGCGTGCATCTTGGCCATCAGCACATGCTGCGGCGTCTCAAGGACGAGGCTACCGCGCGCGCCTTGCCCACAGCCTTGCTGACATTCGAGCCGCATCCTCGTGAGTTCTTTACCCGAAGTAATCCTCCCGCCCGCTTGTCCACCTTGCGCGACAAGCTGAATGTCCTGCAAGCCTCTGGCTTGCTGGATTATGTGTTTGTCTTTCGCTTCAATCAGCGTTTTGCGAGCATGACTGCGCAGGATTTTATTCAGGATGTTCTGGTGCGGGACCTGAAAACGCGCTATCTGCTGATCGGCGATGACTTTCAGTTTGGTGCTGCGCGCCAGGGCAATTTTCAACTGCTGTCCGCCTGTCCGCATTTTGTGACTGAAGCGATGCCATCGGTTCTGGTACAGGGAGAACGCGCATCCAGCACGCTGGTGCGCGAACGACTAGCCATGGGAGACCTGGACGCAGCCAATGCATTGCTGGGACGGCGCTACCAGATCTCTGGCAAGGTCATGCATGGGCAAAAGCTGGGGCGCACCATTGGTTTCCCCACGGTCAATGTGCATTTGCCACACCTGAAACCCGCTTTGCAAGGTGTGTTTGTGGTAGAAGTAGATACCCCGTTCGGACGCAAGGGCGGGGTGGCCAGTCTGGGGCTCAACCCTACGGTCAGCAGTAGTAGTGACTACAAGCTGGAAGCGCACCTGTTTGATTTTGCCGGCGATCTCTATGGCCAGCGTGTCACGGTGCATTTCCTGAAGAAGTTGCGCGATGAAGAGCGCTACGACAATTTACCGGCATTGGTAGCGCAGATAGAACGAGACGCTGCCAGTGCCCATACTTATTTGACCAGTTTGCAGCGAGAGCAGGCATGAGCATCGATTACCGTAAAACCGTCAACCTGCTGGATACCCCGTTCGCCATGCGAGGGGATCTGGCCAAACGCGAACCTGCCTGGGTCAAGCGTTGGCAGGAACAGAAGCGCTATGACAAAGTGCGCAAATTGTCTGCCGGTCGCCCGAAATTCATCCTGCATGATGGCCCGCCGTATGCCAACGGCGACATCCATATCGGTCATGCGGTCAATAAGGTATTGAAAGACATCATTGTCCGCTCCAAGACGCTGGCAGGTTTTGATGCCCCCTATGTGCCGGGCTGGGACTGCCATGGTCTGCCGATCGAGCTGATGGTGGAGAAGCTGCATGGCAAATCCATTCCTGCCGCCAAGTTTCGCGAGCTGTGCCGCGAATATGCCAAGGAGCAGATTGCCCGTCAGAAGAAGGACTTCATTCGTCTGGGCGTACTGGGTGACTGGGAGAATCCCTACCTGACCATGGATTTCAAGACCGAGGCTGATATCGTGCGCACCCTGGGCACGATTTACAGCAACGGTTATTTGTTCAAGGGCGAAAAGCCCGTGCACTGGTGCATCGAGTGCGGCTCCGCACTGGCTGAAGCCGAGGTTGAGTACGAAGACAAGAACTCCCCGGCAATCGATGTTGGTTTCCGAGTGCTGGATCAGGACAAGCTGGCAGCTGCATTCGGCCTTACTGCCGAGCAGGTGGCTGGTGCCATGGCCGTTATCTGGACCACCACACCGTGGACACTGCCGGCCAACCAGGCGGTGGCAGTCAGTGCCGCGCTGACTTACCAGTTGATTGATACCCCCAAGGGCAAGCTGATTCTGGTCAAGGAACTGGCCGAGTCTGCACTGCAGCGCTACGGCTTTGCCGATGCCAAGGTGCTGGCAGAGACTACCGGCGACAAGCTGGAAATGCTGCAATTGCAGCATCCGTTCTATGGCCGCAGCGTGCCTGTCATCTGTGGTGACCACGTCACTACCGATGCCGGTACCGGTCTGGTGCATACCGCCCCGGCACATGGCCTGGAAGACTTCCAGGTCGGTCAGCAATACGGCCTGCCGATTGATAACCCGGTTGCCGATGATGGCCGCTACAAGTCCACTACCGAACTGTTTGCCGGTCTGTCGGTATGGGAAGCCAATCCCAAAGTCATCGAAACGCTGGAACAGCATGGCACCCTGATTCATCAGGCCCGTTTGCTGCATAGCTACCCGCATTGCTGGCGTCATAAGACACCCATCATCTTCCGTGCGACGGCCCAGTGGTTCATCGGCATGGACAAGCAGGGCAAGGATGGCGTGGCACTGCGCGAGCGTGCCAAGAGCGCGGTCGATGCAACCGAATTCTTCCCGGCATGGGGGCGTGCGCGCCTGGAAGCCATGATTGGTAACCGTCCGGACTGGTGTGTATCCCGCCAGCGCAATTGGGGCGTGCCGATGACCTTCTTCGTGCACAAGGAAACGGGCGAGCTGCATCCGCGTTCGCTGGCCTTGCTGGAAGAAGTGGCACTGCGCATCGAACAGCAGGGTATCGAAGCCTGGTTCAGCCTGGATGCACAGGAGCTGCTGGGTAGCGAAGCCGCCGAGTATCGCAAACTGTCCGATACCCTGGACGTGTGGTTCGACTCCGGCTCTACCCACTTTGCCGTGCTCAAACAGCGCCCGGAACTGGCTTGGCCTGCCGACCTGTATCTGGAAGGCAGTGACCAGCACCGCGGCTGGTTCCAGTCTTCCCTGCTGACAGGTTGCGCCACCATTGGTCGCGCACCGTACAAGCAATTGCTGACCCATGGTTTCGTGGTGGATGGCAAGGGCCTGAAGATGTCCAAGTCCAAAGGTAATGTCGTAGCGCCGCAAAAGGTGAATGACAGCCTGGGCGCCGACATTCTGCGTCTGTGGGTGGCCTCCACCGATTACTCCGGTGAACTGGCGATTTCCGATGAAATCCTCAAGCGGGTGACCGAAAGCTACCGCCGCCTGCGCAATACCCTGCGCTTCCTGCTGGCCAACCTGTCGGATTTCGATCCGCTGGAAAATGCCGTGCCGTTTGGTGAAATGCTGGAGCTGGATCAATACGCCCTGCTGATGGCGCGTCAGGTTCAGGAAAAAGTGGCGGGCGAACTGTACACCCGTTATGCCTTCCACCATGCCATGCAGGAAGTGGTGAATTACTGCTCGGAAGATCTGGGTGCTTTCTATCTGGACATCATCAAGGACCGTCTGTACACCACCAAGGCGGACAGTCATGCCCGCCGCAGTGCCCAGACAGCGCTCTATCATCTGAGCCGCAGCTTGCTGTTGTTGATTGCACCGGTATTGTGCTTCACCGCAGATGAAGCCTGGGAAGTCCTCACCAAGAGTGAGGAAGAGTCCACCCTGTACCACACCTGGCATGAGTTCCCTGCACTTACCGCGGCCAGCGAGCAAGCCTTGCAGCAGAAGTGGCAAGCCATTCGCAGCCTGCGCGCCCAGGTCAACAAGCAGATTGAAGAGCTGCGCAGTGCCGACCAGCTGGGTTCCTCCTTGCAAGCCGAGCTGGATATCGAGGCCGCCGGTGATTTGTACCAGCAACTGGCCAGCCTGGGTGACGACCTCAAGTTTGTGCTCATCGTATCGGCCGCGCGCGTCCGTGAGGCCGAAGAGACTCGTATCACCGTGACACCTTCTGCACACCAGAAATGTGATCGCTGCTGGCACTATCGGGCCGATGTAGGGTCTCATGCCGGTCATGGCGCAGTATGTGGACGTTGCGTCGATAATATCGATGGCAAGGGTGAAGTCAGAGCGCACGCCTGATTGTTCCCGAGCATCCCCCGGACAGGTTCCGGGGGATAGACCGGTAAGGAAGTCATCAAATGGAATCTGTCATGCAGGTGCCTCACGCCAGAGTCTGGAGTAAATGGATGGGGCTGGCATTGCTGGTCATCGTTCTGGACCAGCTCTCCAAGATTTATTTCAATACGCAGTACCAGTTTGGTGAGATGCGGGATGTCATTCCCGGCTATTTCAGCTTCACCCTGATTTACAACCCGGGCGCTGCATTCAGTTTCCTGCGTGATGCAGGTGGCTGGCAGAAGTACTTGTTCACCCTGCTGGCGCTTGGTGTTTCAGCCTATCTGGGCTGGAACATCATCAGGGGGCGCTTTAGCCGTCTGATGAATATTGCTGCCAGCTTCATCATGGGCGGTGCAATCGGGAATGTGATAGATCGGCTGGCCTATGGTCATGTGGTCGATTTCATCCTCGTGCATTACCAGCACAGCTGGTATTACCCTGCTTTTAATCTGGCAGATTCCTTCATTTGTGTCGGTGCCGTGCTGATGGTGCTCGACAGCCTGAAGCAACCCAGAGCGCATTGAACCTGTTTTTGCCACCCATCGTGTGGTGGCGTTTTGCAAGGACTACAGATGACGAAGACCATTATGCTGGCCAACCCGCGTGGCTTTTGTGCCGGGGTGGATCGGGCCATCGCCATCGTCGAGCGTGCCATCGAGAAGTTTGGCGCTCCCATTTATGTCAGGCATGAAGTGGTGCACAACCGCTTTGTCGTGGAAAACCTGCGTGCCAAAGGTGCCATTTTCATCGAAGAGCTGAAAGACGTACCCGCCGGCAGCACACTGGTGTATTCCGCTCATGGTGTGCCGCTGGCTGTGCGTGCCGAAGCCGAGGCGCTCGGCTTGCAAGTGTTTGACGCAACCTGTCCGCTAGTGACCAAGGTGCATGTCGAGGTGAAGCGCATGCACAAGGCCGCGATGGAAATCATCATGATTGGTCATGCCGGCCATCCTGAAGTCGAAGGAACCATGGGGCAGGTGGATAGCGGCATGTATCTGGTGGAAAGTGTTGAAGATGTTGCCCGCCTTGAAGTGCGCAATCCTTCGGCGCTGTCTTATGTCAGTCAGACCACGCTTTCCGTCGACGAGACACGGGACATCATCACAGCACTCAAGCAGCGCTTTCCCGCCATTACCAGCCCGAAAAAGGACGATATCTGCTATGCCACGCAGAATCGTCAGGATGCGGTCAAGGTACTGTCCGACCAGTGCGACATCATCGTGGTAGTTGGCTCGCCCAATAGCTCCAACTCCAATCGCCTGCGCGAAGTTGCTGCATTGCGAGGCGTGGACGCGTATATGGTGGACAATGCTTCTTTGCTCAAGCCAGAGTGGTTTGACGGCAAGCAGCGGGTTGGTGTCACTGCGGGGGCTAGCGCTCCGGAAGTGCTGGTCCAGGCGGTTATCGAACAGATTCGCAGCTATGGTGCTGAAAGTGTGTCTGAACTCAGTGGTGTGGAAGAGTCCACCGTGTTTGCCTTGCCACCAGGTTTGCGAGATCCGCAATAGTTTTGGTTCATCCAGTCAAAGAAAAGGCTCTGCATTGGCAGAGCCTTTTTTATTTGGCGGCGGCAATCAGCTGGGCTTTCTTGCTTTTCCGCCATACAAACGGGTGATTTCGCCAGCAGCCCGCATCACCAGAGAGCCCAGGTGGGTGATGCGCTCATCTGGAATGCGCGATGCAGGTCCGGAAACCGAGATAGCGGCAAACGCATTGCCAGATTCATCGTAAATGCAACTGGCAACACAGCGCAGGCCAATCGCATGCTCACCGTCATCAACAGCAAATCCCTGTTTATGGATTTGTGCCATCTCCTCTTTCAGCTTTGCCGCGGTCGTGATGGTATTCCCGGTAAACAGAGGCAGACCGGTCTTCTGCAAGATGCGCCCAATGTGCGCTTCATCCTGCGCTGCGAGAAATGCCTTGCCTGCTCCTGAGGCATGCAGGGGAAGTCGTCCGCCTATCGGTGCGAGCATGCGCATCAGCTCGCGGCATTGCACTTGTCCCACCACGACGCTTTGCCAGGCGTCAGTGTCGAAAACCACCAGATTGCTGGTTTCACCCGCCGCCTCCATCACTTGTCGCAAGATCGGCATTGCCAGCGTGGGCAAGTCGCGGCTGTTCAGAAAGCCACTCCCGACGGTAAAGGCGCGGACGCCTATGCTCCACAGCCCCAGCTCTCCAGTCTGTTGAACAAAACCCATTTGCTGCATGGTGGTCAGCAAGCGATGTGTCGTGGAGTTTGGCAGCCCGACCTGCATCGAAAGGTCGGTCAGCATGATGCCAGCTGGTGCTTCTGCAATGCGCTCAAGCAAAACCAGCCCCCGGGTTAGCGATTGTACTTGGCCTGTGCCGGCCACCTGGCCATCGGTACGCTTGCGTATATTGCCACGGGCGGGAAGTGTATCGGCTTTGCTCATAAATCCTCGTTGTTGATTGTGGATCGGGCGCTGTGTGCTGTGCAATTTTACGCCTTAGGTACAGCTGAGTGTAATAACTGCCTGGATAGGAGGTTTTCAAGTTTGAAAAGTAATGAATTGGTCTGTTTTTCCATAAATACAAATTCGATAACTTGATGAAAATAAACGATATTTAATGTAAATTTATAAAAATGGAAACCACTTCCATTTGCCATTGACTGAAAATTGTTGCGCAGGATAGTCTCCAAACAAATAGGCTGCAACCAGTGTGGTGAGGCCTGCTTAACCCAGGAGCTATCCAATGGCCAAAATGCGAGCAATCGAGGCTGCAGTACACGTGCTGATCAAGGAAGGGGTGACCACTGTCTTTGGTGTACCCGGTGCTGCGATCAATCCCATGTATGCCGCCATGAAGAAGATAGGTGGCATACGCCATTTTCTGGCACGCCATGTTGAAGGTGCATCGCACATGGCAGAAGGTTTTACGCGGGCACGGGCTGGCAACATCGGTGTCTGCATTGGTACCTCAGGTCCGGCAGGGACCGACATGATTACCGGCTTGTACTCGGCAGCAGCGGACTCCATTCCCATCCTGTGCATAACCGGGCAAGCACCACGCTCACGCTTGCACAAGGAAGATTTCCAGGCAGTGGATATCAAGGAAATTGCACGTCCGGTATCCAAATGGGCGACTACCGTGATGGAAGCTGCGCAACTGCCAGGCGCATTGCAACAGGCATTTCATTTGATGCGTTCAGGGCGCCCTGGTCCGGTATTGCTGGACCTGCCTTTTGATGTGCAAATGACTGAAATTGAATTCGATCCGGAAACCTACCAACCGATACCGGCATTCAAGCCACGTGCCACGCGTGCACAGGTTGAAAAGGCACTCGCAATGCTGTTGGACGCCGAGCGTCCGGTAATTGTCTCTGGTGGTGGCGTGATCAATGCCAATGCCTCCGCAATGCTGACCGAGTTTGCCGAAATTGTTCAGATTCCGGTGATTCCTACCCTGATGGGATGGGGCTGCATTCCTGATGACCATCCGCTGATGGCCGGTATGGTGGGACTGCAAACCTCACATCGCTATGGCAATGCCACTCTTCTGGCTGCTGATTTTGTCTTTGGTATTGGAAACCGCTGGGCCAACAGGCATACCGGCTCGGTCGAAGTCTATACCCAGGGCCGCAAATTCGTTCACATCGACATTGAACCCACCCAGATCGGACGGGTATTCGCCCCCGATTTTGGTATCACCTCTGATGCTGCCATGGCATTGGAACTAATGATTGAAGTGGCACGTGAATGGCGCGCCCAAGGGCGCTTGACCATTCGGCATGACTGGCTGCAGGCGTGCCAGCAGAGAAAGGCCAGCATGTTGCGACGTTCGGATCACGCCGACACGCCAATCAAACCGATGCGCGTGTATGAAGAGATGAATCGCCATTTTGGGCGCGATGTCCGCTATGTCAGCACCATCGGTCTGTCGCAGATTGCTGCGGCCCAGTTCCTGCATGTTTATCAGCCTCGCAACTGGATCAACTGCGGCCAGGCTGGACCACTGGGCTGGACCATTCCCGCGGCGCTTGGTGCCAAGGTAGCGGATTCCACACGCGAAGTGGTCGCCATCTCCGGGGATTATGACTTCCAGTTCATGGTGGAAGAGCTCGCCGTCGGCGCGCAGTTCCGCATCCCATACATTCATGTGTTGGTTAACAACAGCTATCTGGGGCTTATTCGCCAGGCTCAACGCCAGTTCGATATCGACTACTGCGTACAACTGAGTTTCGAGAACATCAATGCTCCAGAGCTTGGTAGCTATGGTGTTGATCACGTCAAGGTAGTGGAAGGATTGGGCTGTAAAGCAGTACGAGTGACTGACCCGGAGCAGCTGGCAACAGGCTTTGCCGAGGCACGCCGCTTGATGGAAGCATTCTCTGTACCGGTTGTAGTCGAGGTCATCCTTGAACGGGTCACCAATATTGCCATGGGTACTGAAATCAATGCCATCAACGAATTTGAAGATATTGTCGATTTGACCGTGTAAGTCGGCAATAACCATGTGGCCGGCAAACTTGACCGGCCGACATCCTGTGGGAGAGTCCTATGCCAAGATTTGCCGCCAACCTCACCATGCTGTTTAACGAAGTAGATTTTCTGTCACGTTTTCAAGCCGCAGCCAAAGCCGGATTTCGGGGAGTTGAGTACCTGTTTCCCTATGGTTACGACAAACAGCAGCTGGCTGAGCTATTGGATAAGCACCAGCTAGAACAAGTACTACACAACCTTCCGGCAGGTAACTGGGCTGCTGGTGAGCGTGGAATCGCTTGTCTGCCTGACCGTAAAGCAGAATTTCAGGATGGCGTTGGCGAAGCAATCAGCTATGCAAAAGTGCTTGGATGCCGTCAATTAAACGTTCTGGCAGGTATACGCCCCCAAAATGCAGACCCCGATGTCGTACAGGAGACCCTGCACAACAACCTGCGTTTTGCTGCAAAAGCCTTGAAAGCAGAAGGGATCAAGCTATTAGTCGAGCCTATCAATACATTCGATATTCCCGGTTTTGTGGTGTCACGAACCCGACAGGTACTCGCCATGATACGGGAACTTGGCTGCGACAATCTGTATGTCCAGTACGACATTTATCACATGCAACGTATGGAAGGAGAGTTGGCCCAGACACTGCAGCTACAACTACCGCATATCGCACATATCCAGCTGGCAGATAATCCGGGCCGGCACGAGCCTGGCACGGGCGAAATCAATTATTCCTTCTTGTTCAGTTTCTTGGACCGAATTGGATATCAAGGGTGGATTGGCTGCGAATACAAACCTAAAAGTACTACCGTCGCAGGCCTGGGCTGGATGACGCAGTACCAGTAAGTTTGATTAAAACGAGGAGACATAGATGAAAAAAATTGGATTTATCGGACTAGGCATCATGGGTGCTCCTATGGCCAAACACTTGATAGAAGCTGGCCATTCACTATTCGTCAATTCACGCAGCGGCGTACCTCAGTCTTTGGCAAGTTATCAGCTTACTGTTTGTGACAGTGGGAAACAGGTCGCTGAGTTAGCCAACATCATTATTCTGATGCTGCCAGATACCCCAGATGTGGGAGCCGTATTGTTTGGGGCCAATGGCGTGGCTGAAGCAAATCTTAGCGGCAAGGTAGTCGTGGATATGTCATCCATTTCTCCGATTGAAACCAAGAAATTTGCCAGTCGGATAGAGCAATTGGGTGGGCATTATCTAGATGCTCCAGTCTCTGGGGGGGAAGTGGGAGCACGTGCAGCCAGCTTATCTATCATGGTAGGAGGGCCACAGCCTGTCTTCGAGCAAATGCTACCCGTATTGCAATTGATGGGGAAAAATATCACCAGGGTTGGTGGCAATGGAGATGGTCAAACTGCCAAGGTAGCCAATCAAATAGTAGTTGCATTGACTATCGAGGCGGTGGGTGAGGCACTACTGTTTGCCTCGCGTGCAGGAGCTAACCCTGAAAAGGTAAGGCAGGCGCTACTTGGAGGCTTTGCTTCTTCCAAAATACTGGAAGTGCATGGTGAACGTATGGTAAAGCGGACATTTGATCCAGGATTCCGAATTACATTGCATCAAAAAGATCTCAATCTGGCGCTAAGCAGCGCCCAGCAAATGGCATTGGCCTTACCTGTAACGGCACTGGCGCAACAGTTGTTTAATAGTTGTGTTGCTCAAGGTGGTGGGTCTTGGGATCATAGTGCAATGGTACGTGCGCTGGAGAAACTATCTGATTATTCTATTTCAGCACAGTAGTTTTGAAATAACGATTTGTTGATAGTGTATTACGATCGGGGTGGATTTATCCACCCCATTTTATATTACAAGTTGAATGGATTGAAAATGCACCGCAATCCTGGTTGATGGAAAATGGTTGAAAATAAAAAAAGGTGAAACTGATTAAAGTTTCACCTGGATAAAAGAGTGCCTGTTCCTTATGGTGCCCACTGTGAAATCTGAAGTCGCTCCTCGTCGCTCATTTTTGTCAGATTGGCCAAGGGCATGTATTTACTGGCTACTACTTGTTTGATTTTGATGTGATGTCTTTGGATATCCTGATCATTATCAAGTAGTATGCCTGCCGGCGCGGCACTAAATCCGACTTGCGTGGGCCTTGCTGAATGGCACGAAACGCAGCGCTCTTGCAGGATGCGACTGACCATATGGATATTATTGCTTGTAGCAGGCAAGGATTTGTTGTCATTGCTATTGCTACTCCTTGTTTCTGTCGGGACTGTTTTGATGTCAGTGGGTGCCGCTATCATTCCAATGACAAACAAGAGAATTCCACTGGCCGCTGGTAAAGTCAGCATATTCTGACCTTGGTGGCGTAGCACAAAATACTGTCTGATTAGTGCCCCGGACAGAATGAATAGCGTCATGATGAACCACGATGTCTCATTACTGTAAGCAAAGGCATAGTGGTTGCTGATCATCAGAAAAACCACAGGTAGTGTAAAGTAGGTATTGTGCACAGACCGTTGTTTTCCTCGCTTACCATCCAGTGGGTTGGGTTGTTCTCCGGAGTTAAGTGCTTTTACCATTCTTCGCTGACCTGGAATGATCCAGAAGAATACATTTGCAGACATACATGTTGCCATGACCGCTCCTGTCAGAAGGAATGCAGCACGCCCTTGAAATACATGACTGCTGAAGTACGCGACTCCTGACATCAGAATTGCAACAGCGATGCTCAAGAGGCCATCTCTTTGCATTTCTGGACTGATACGGCGGCATAACTCGTCGTAAAGCAGCCATCCAACAATAAGTAATGCAAGTGCAGCTACACCGGCTTCTCCTGGGGTCAATACTGCTGCCCAAGCCCAGGGGCTTGCCGGGTTAACCAGATAGACAGAAGCATTGCTCAGGTATAACAAGCAGAACAAGGCAAAGCCTGAAAGCCAAGTAGTGTAAGACTTCCAGAATGACCAGTGTAGCTTTTCATCTAAAGGGAAAGGAGGGTGGGTCAGATATTTCTGATTGTGGTAGAAGCCACCACCGTGTACCGATGACATTTCACCAATCAAATCATAGCGTGAATCCTTTTCTTCATTTGGCTTTGTCAGGCTGTTGTCTAGCATGACGAAGTAAATTGATTCACCGATCCAGGCAATGGCGGCAATGACATGCAACCAGCGTAGCAGCAGGTTGCCAAACTCCGTGAGATAGCTTTCCATAAGTTTTTTCCTGATAGAAAGAATGGTAGTCAGCTGCCGCGGTAAGTTGAGTACGTCCATGGTGTGACAATTAGTGGGACATGATAATTTTGACTGGTGTCGGCAATACCAAAGCGCAGTATTACACGGTCTATAAAACTGGGCTGAGCCAGTTTTATGCCTTGCGCAATAAAGTAATCACCTGCATAAAAGATCAGTTCGTAGATGCCGGTTTTCATCTCATCACCGTTCAATAAAGTCTTGCTGCTCCGACCATTCTCATCGGTATGCTGCTGACACAGCAGGCTCCGTTTTTCTTCTGTTACACGGTATAGCTCGAAGTACATCCCCTTTGCGGCCCGACCATGCATGGTGTCCAAAACATGTGTGGAAATATGTCCCATTATTGTCTCCTGGGTAAGAAAGTCCTGTCTTTTAGTTCAGCTTGAATTCATTTTTTAGGGTTGTTGTAAAGCATGAATCTGGCGATATTGTTTTGTTTTTGTGGTAATTGTCAATATTTGAATGAAGGTGCATGCCATGTTGTGGCAAGTAGAAAAGTGAAACACCATCCTTTTTGATGAGTAAGTAAATTCTTCACTTCAATGGCACTATCTCTCATCCGGTTAAGCGTAAATGCCGATAGGCTATGAGCAGCGCGCTTATCCTTGAAAGCTTGTGATGGAGTGATTTTATTCTGTGAGTTGGTCTGAAGCTGTACTTTCAGACATGTTTATCCCGTTGGGAGCTACGGTACGCTTGGAACCGATGAATCGAAACTGAGTAGATGATCAATTTTCTACATTCGGTGCGAAATCCATACGGAGAATGCAGGAGGGGAGTCGTGGATGTGTTGACAGTGGTGTTGATAAATACGAAGTGCGTCAGCGTATCAATACTTATGGGTAGTTATAGCAACTGGTGTGGATTAATGTATTCAGAATCGGGATGATTGGATGTAAATGTTAGTATCGCGTTTGAGTGTGTCGATCCTTTTTGTTTTGTCGAGGATGTCAGTGTATGCCAAGGCGAAGGAGTTCATAGCATGAAGAGAGATTATCCACGCGATATGGTCGGCTATGGGAAACAGCGCCCACCGGTGTGTTGGCCAGGCCAGGCCAGAGTGGCAGTTCAATTTGTTCTCAATTATGAGGAAGGTGGGGAAAGCAATATTCTTCATGGCGATGCCGTTTCAGAGCAGTTTTTATCAGAAATTGTAGGAGCTGCTGCATATACGGCACGTCATATGTCGATGGAAAGCTTATACGAATATGGGTCACGTGTTGGAGTATGGCGTATTTTGCGTGAATTCGAGCGGCGTGAATTGCCATTGACAGTTTTTGCTGTTGGTATGGCGCTAGAGCGTAATCCGGAAGCTGCAGCTGCATTTGTGGAGCAAGGTCATGAACTGGCATGTCATGGTTATCGCTGGTTACATTACCAAGATATAGATGTAGGACTGGAGCGAGAGCATATGCAACGTTGTGTTGAAATCGTGCAGCAATATACCGGTGAGCATCCTGCAGGCTGGTATACGGGAAGAGATAGCCCCAATACGCGACGCTTGGTGGTTGAAGAGGGAGGATTTCTATACGACGCCGATAATTATGGTGACGAATTACCTTTTTGGACCGAAGTGCGTTTGCACAATGGGGAATGCAAGCCTCATCTGGTGCTGCCATATACGCTGGATGTTAACGATATGCGCTTTGCCTCCCCGCAAGGGTTCAATACAGGAAAGCACTTTTATCAGTACCTCAAAGACAGTTTTGATGTGCTGTATGCCGAGGGTGAATCATCCCCTGCAATGCTGTCCATTGGTTTGCACTGCCGCTTGATCGGTCGGCCTGGCCGATTTGCTGCGCTGCAGAAATTTCTTGATTACGTTCAACAGCATCAATGGGTATGGATATGCCGCCGCGTTGATATTGCCCGCCACTGGGTACGCCATCATCCTTATTCTGCGCGGGAGGTATGCCCATGAAACCTCGCATGACACTAGAGTTATTGAACCAACTGCCGTTTGATGATTTTGTTGATGCACTTGGTGGGGTATTCGAACACTCTCCATGGGTGGCCGAACGTACTGCTGCTTTGCGTCCGTTTCATTCGGTGATGGAACTGGCTGCAGTAATGAGCGCCGAAGTGGAAAAGGCAGGCTATGGTCCGCAGATGGCGTTGATCAGAGCACACCCCGAGTTGGCAGGCAAAGCTGCAGTTCGTGGTGAATTGACCCGGGAGTCCTCGGAAGAGCAGGTGGGAGCCGGGCTGGATCAATGTTCACCCGAAGAGTTCGCTCGGCTGAATCATCTTAATCAGGCTTACCAGGCTAAATTTGGGTTTCCCTTCATTCTTGCCGTTCGTGGATATGAACGAATGGGAATTCTCCGTGAGTTTGAACGACGTTTGGGATCTGAAGTTGAAGAAGAACGTCGAGAGTGCTTGAAGCAAATATACCGCATTGCACGTTTACGCTTGGAGGCTATGTTTCCTGAGGATGTTGCTAGATGACTGCTGAGATGTTGGTCTTGTACCTGTTGGCGATTACGGTAGTGATTGCTGTGCCGGGCCCCTTGTCTCTTTTCATGGTCGGCAATGCAGTTCAATACGGTGTATGGCGGAGTTGGCCAGGTTTTGTTGGAGGAGTTCTGGCCTCGGTCAGTTTGTTACTGTTGTCTGCACTAGGGATTGGCTCCCTGTTATTGGCATCTCCTTCTATGTTTTTGCTATTGCAGCTGTTTGGGGCTTGCTATTTGTTATATCTGGGATTGCGAACATGGCAAGGAAGAGCAAAGTCTATTCAAGTGGAAATGAGAGGCCTGCCGATTGGCACAGAGCTCTTTTCCAAAGCCTTTCTGCTTGGTATCAGTAATCCAAAAGATATTGTTTTTTTTTTGGCACTTTTGCCACAGTTTTTGGTATCAACGCAACCACTGTTTCTTCAACTTGTATGGATGGTTGTTGGGTGGATGGTTGTGGATTTTTTTTGCAAGTTTGGCTATGGACTGTTGGCTAACTACTTGCTGTCCAAGATGGCTGGTCTTCGTAAATTCTTTCTCGCTGTTTCAGCTTTATGTTTTTTCTCTATTGGTGTAGTCCTGCTAGTGCAAACCGTAGCACATACTGTTCATTAAAATAGTTTTTGAATATTTATAATAAAGGAGAGACATCATGAGCATTCATTCACAGCATGAATTCACTGTGGTACATGCCGCTACTGTAGAGTTGCCAGATTATGCCCGGCGCTATGTGAACCTGGCAGATGCTGATTTTGGTGCCAAGGTTGTACACTGTTCTGATGAATGGTTTGCCCCTGCTGAGCGTATGTTGCAGTCAGCATCACCTGTGTTTTTGGTAGGCAAGTTTGACGATCATGGGAAATGGATGGATGGCTGGGAAACGCAGCGTCGCCGTAATGGAGGCCATGATCATGCTGTTATTCAATTGGGTTTGCCAGGAGTCATCAAAGGTATTGATATTGATACCAGTCATTTTACTGGTAATTTCCCACCTGCAGCAGTGCTGGAAGCCTGCTATTTCGATGGAATACCCGATGAAAATACGCAATGGACAACGCTTATTCCCGCAGTATCTATAAGCGGTAATGCGCACCATTTTTTTGCCATTGATGATGTTCGTGTCTGGACCCATGTTCGTTTGAATATTTATCCTGATGGCGGTGTGGCACGATTGCGTGTATATGGAGAAGTCCATATAGACTGGAACAGCAAGGATAAAAGTGCTTTATACGAAGTATCTGCTCTGCAACAGGGTGGGCGTGTCCTTGCATATAACGATGCTCATTTTGGTGTGCCATTTAGATTGATTATGCCCGGTAGAGGTATCAATATGGGGGATGGGTGGGAAACCCGGCGTCGGCGAGAACCCGGAAATGACTGGTGTATTGTAAAGCTTGGTCATGCGGCAGTGATCGAACGTATTGAAGTTGATACCGCTCATTTCAAGGGAAACTATCCCGATAGTGTTTCTATTCAGGCTGCATTGGTTAGTCAGGGAACCGATCAGTCTATTGTGACCCAAGCAATGTTCTGGGGAACTTTACTGCCAGAACAAAAAGCGACCATGGATGCCCAGCACTTTTTCGATCAAGAATATATCCGTCCTTTAGGTCCGGTTAACCATGTGCGGTTGAATATTTTTCCTGATGGAGGCGTCAGTCGTTTGCGTATTTGGGGTCGTTTGGCAAGTGAGTAAAGTCAATAAAATATGAGTGAGGAGAATTATTATGGCTTTGCTTAATTTGGAAGTGCTGACCAAGGAAGCATTTTTACCATTCGGTAATGTAATTGAAATAACGGGTAGTGATTGGTTTCCTATCAATAATGGTAGTACGCGTCGTTATCACAAGCTTGGTCTGGTCGATATTTGCGGGGATGATGGTTTGCCTGCCATCAGTATGGCACGAGGCGTCGCATTTGATTTTCCGCTTAGTATAAGTATGCTGGAGCGGCATCCTTTAGGTAGCCAGTCATTCATTCCTTGTAATGGTGTTTCATTTGTCGTGGTAGTTGCTCCCAGTTTGCCTGATGGAATGCCAGACGAGCGTGGTTTGCGTGCCTTTCATGCCAAATCCGATCAGGGTGTTAACTATTTTCGGAATTGTTGGCACCACCCATTGATCAGCTTGCAGCAGGAAGGCGATTTCATTGTGGTTGACCGTGTAGGCAGTGGTCACAACTGTGATGAAGTGATGCTCTCACAACAATACCAAATCGAAGCTTCCCGCTAGTTTATTTGCCTGATTTTGCTATTTTCCTTGTTGCCGAAGCAACTGGGTGGCCCGGTCATGCTCGTATTTTGCTGGTTCCATCGGTGGACTTCACAAGTCATATGGCATGAGCGATGCACAGGAGAGATCTGATGAGCGTAATAAAACCCATTCATCCGGTGGATGAAAAGCTACCATTTCTACAGTTATTTACTCTTGGACTACAACATGTTTTGGTGATGTATGCTGGAGCAGTGGCTGTCCCGCTGATTGTTGGTGGTGCTGTTGGTCTACCCAAGGAGCAAATCGCATTCTTGGTGAGTGCCGATTTGTTTTGTTGTGGCTTGGTTACCTTGTTGCAATGTCTGGGTATCAAGGGTTTCGGTATACGTATGCCTGTCATTATGGCAGTTACATTTGCCACGGTTGGGCCAATGATTGCGATCGGACAGAACCCTGAGTTAGGTCTTCCCGGAATTTTTGGGGCAACCATGGCCGCAGGTTTGATATCGCTGCTGCTGGTTCCACTGATCGGCCGTCTGATTCGTTTCTTTCCACCATTGGTCACCGGGGTAGTAATTACTTCAATTGGTCTTTCTATTATTGGCGTCGGTATCAATTGGTCGGCAGGTGGTCTCGGTTCTCCTGATTACGGTAGCCCCTTATATCTGGGGATTTCATTGACCGTCCTCGTCTTCATCCTGTTGATCATCCGGTTTGCTTCGGGCTTTCTTGCCAATATTTCCATTCTGCTTGGCCTGGTACTTGGCTTTGTCATTGCTTTGTTACTGGGAAAAGTTGATTTTAATGGACTACAGGATGCCAATTGGTTTGCCATGATTCTGCCTTTCAAGTTTGGTGCACCAAGATTTGAACTATGGTCCATCGTCACATTGACAGTGGTGATGCTGATTGTCTTCATCGAGTCCATGGGCATGTTTCTGGCACTGGGTGAAATCGTAAATCGCCCTGTCAAGCGTCAGGATCTGGTGCGTGGTTTGCGTGTTGATGCTGTGGGAACCCTGTTTGGTGGCATGTTCAATACGTTCCCACATACTTCGTTTTCGCAGAATATCGGTCTGGTCAGCATTACAGGTGTGAGTAGCCGCTGGGTGTGCGTGATGTCGGGTTTTATCCTGATTGCTTTCGGGCTGGTACCTAAGATGTCGATTGTTGTGGCCTCCATTCCTCCCTTTGTACTGGGTGGTGCTGGCATCGTGATGTTTGGCATGGTGCTTGCAACTGGCATCAAGGTGTTATCACGTGTGGACTTCCAGAATCGTTACAACCTCTACATCGTTGCCATCAGTCTTGGTATGGGTATGATTCCCACGGTTGCCAAGGATTTTTTTGGACAGATGCCCACAGGTATGGCACCGCTATTACATAGCGGTATCTTGTTGGCAAGCTTGACTGCGGTAATCTTGAATGCCTTTTTCAATGGGCTTGGGAGTAGTGATCTGACCGAAGCCAGCTCGACGGAGGTCATGTCCGTACCTGGACACTAAGTGCTTGATATGGCTGCCGGCACGATGCAGGTGGTGTTGTGTGGAGCAGGCCCTGTCGGTCGGGCGGTGATTCGTTTGCTGGGCGAGCTGCCTTGCACCGTATTTTGGCTGGATCGTCGCCCGTCAATTTTTCCCGAGGAGTTGGCTGGCAATATTCACCCTGTGGCAGGCGGCGTCGAGCAGATGTGCAATTTGCCTGCCAATGCTTGCTGGCTGGTAATGACTGATGACGATTTGCTTGATTTCGACTGGGTCGAGCAGATTTTGCTGCGCGGTGATGCACGCTTTATCGGCTTGCTGGGATGTCGTGGCAAACTGGCCAGTTTCAATTTGCGTCTGATCAGTCGAGTGCCCCTTGGGAGTATTGCCAGTGTTCACTGCCCTTTGGGAATAGAAGGGATCAACAGTCGACAACCAGCGATAATGGCAATTTCCATCGTGGCGCAGCTTATGCAGCAACTCAAGCCGGACTGATTCGATATCTTGCTGCGTGAGAGTTGTTTGTCCGCGCAGACAATCCTGACCATTGCTGTGTTGAGGGTATTGAAATCGGCCGGCTTGTCCCTATCTGTCTGCTCACTGTTACCCAACCACTGATGAATAGAGACCATGAGCGCACAGAAAGAAACCCTGGGCTTTCAGACCGAAGTCAAACAACTGCTTCACCTGATGATCCACTCCTTGTATTCCAACAAGGAGATCTTCCTGCGAGAGCTGATCTCCAATGCATCGGATGCTGCCGACAAATTGCGTTTTGAAGGTCTGGCCAAGCCCGAGTTGTTTGAGAATGATGCCGAGTTGAAGATTATCGTCAGCTTTGACAAGGAAGCCCGCACCATCACCATTTCTGACAATGGTATCGGCATGAGTCGCGACGAGGTGATTGCCAATATCGGTACCATCGCCAAGTCTGGCACCAAGGCATTCTTCGAACAGCTGTCTGGTGACTCCAAAAAGGATGCCAATCTGATTGGCCAGTTTGGTGTTGGTTTTTACTCGGCCTTCATTGTTGCTGACAAGGTGAGTCTGACTACCCGCCGTGCCGGTGCTGCCGCCAGCGAAGGTGTTCGCTGGGAATCCCAGGGCGAAGGGGAGTACACGCTGGAACAGGTGGAAAAGGCTGGTCGTGGTACCGACATCGTCCTGCACCTGAAGGAAGGTGAAGACGAGTTGTTGGCCGACTGGGCACTCAAGCGCATTGTGCGTACCTACTCCGACCATATTTCCATCCCGATTCTGATGAAGAAGGGCAATAGCTACGGCGAAAATGGCGAAGTAATTGAAAGCGACGAGCTTGAAGCCGTCAATGCCGCTTCGGCCTTGTGGACCCGCAGCAAGAGCGAAATCAGCGACGAGCAGTACATCGAGTTTTACAAACATGTGGCACATGATTTCACCGACCCGCTGGCCTGGAGCCATGCCCGCGTCGAAGGTCGCCAGGAATATACCGAACTGCTATATATCCCGTCCCGCGCACCGTTCGACATGTGGGACCGCGAGCGCAAGCAGGGCATCAAGCTGTATGTACGCCGCGTGTTCATCATGGAAGACAGCGACAAGCTGATGCCGCAATACCTGCGTTTTGTGCGTGGCGTAATCGACAGCAATGATCTGCCGTTGAATGTTTCACGTGAGATCCTGCAGGAAAGCAAGGATATCGACGCGATTCGCGCCGGTTGCGTCAAGAAGGTGCTGGGCTTGCTGGAAGATCTGGCCAGCAATCAGCCGGAAAAATACGCCGCATTCTGGAAAGAGTTCGGCCAGGTGCTGAAAGAAGGCGTGGGCGAAGACCATGCCAACAAGGAGCGTATCGCCAAGCTGTTGCGTTTTGCATCTAGCACCGTTGAAAGCGATGAACCGACTGTCAGCCTGAGCGACTATATCGGCCGTATGAAAGAAGGTCAGGACAAGATCTACTACATCACCGCCGATACGCTGGCCGCGGCGCGTAACAGCCCACATCTGGAAGTGTTCAAGAAGAAGGGCGTGGAGGTGCTGTTGCTGACCGACCGTGTGGATGAGTGGGTGGTTGGTTCGCTGTTCGAGTTCGATGGCAAGTCGCTACAGTCGGTAGCCAAGGGCCAACTGGACCTGGGCGGGCTGGAAGACGAAGCCGACAAGGAAGCACAGAAGCAGGCTGAAGAAGCAGCGAAACCGCTGGTGGAAAAAGTGCAGAATGCACTGGGCGACAAGGTGAAGGAAGTGCGTGCTACTGTGCGTCTGACCGACAGCCCGGCCTGCCTGGTTGCGGGTGAGCACGATATGAGTGCCCACCTGGAACGGATGCTGAAGGCGGCCGGCCAAAAAGTGGAAGCGAGCAAGCCTACCTTGGAAATCAATCCGGAACACGTGCTGGTGAAACGTCTGGCTGAAGAGTCGGATGCTGGCCGCGCGGCCGATCTGGCTCAGGTGCTGTACGACCAGGCCTTGTTGGCAGAGGGTGGCAAACTGGAAGACCCTGCCACCTTCGTCAAGCGCATCAACAAGCTTTTGCTGGAGTTGTCGGTCTGAGTTTGCCTCGTTGACCGCAGTACAAGACAAAACCGCCCTTTGGGGCGGTTTTGTCTTATGGACGCTAGCAGTCAGGGTTCGCTGCGGTGCTTACTCAAACGGTGTGGCTACAAAGGCTGGCAGGGCTTCGGCTTGTGTGCTCCATTGCTGCAGTTGCGGGAAGTCCATCCAGTCCAGTTGCTGTGGCAGTAGCTCTCGACTGAAGCGCCAGGCGACGGCAATGCTGATACCAGCCTGATCCATGTTGTTAATATCTGGCGGTAGTTTTGCCATCGCCTGTTCCAGCGCGCTGTATGCCGCAGTCAATTGGCTTGCGACACGTTCCTGCCAGGGCAAATGCCGTTTGTCCTCGGGGCGTAGCTGTTGCTCGTAGATCAGTTGCACACTTTTTTCCATGGCGGCTAGCGCCAGCCCCAGCAGGTACAGGCAGTGCTGACGTTGTGGCAGGGTCTTGGGCATCAGGCTGCGCTCTGGATACAGGGTGTCCAGATAATCCAGAATCAGGGTGGAGTCCATCAGCGTATTGCCATCATCTAGCATTAGGGTCGGGGCCTTCACCACCGGATTGATGGATTGGAATTCAGCCAGATGGCGAAATACCGATACGGCGCGATGGGTAAACGGAATCCCCATCAAGCGCATGCTGATGGCAACACGGCGTACATAAGGGGAGTCCAGCATGCCAATCAGTTGCATGATCTGCCTTCCTGTTCAAGCGGTTTGAAAATGGCTGGCAATGCTTAGCCAGCTGCATTGAGGGGTATTGGTGGCGGGGCGCATTTCCAGCTGGCCATGTCCTTCCAGCAGCAGCTTGCCGGCAGGGAGCTGTAGCGAGTCTCCACCTTGCAGGCAGATGTCCTGGCCGTCAATTGTCAGCCAGTGTGCACCGCTACCGGCAACGATCAGGCAGGGTCGGGATAGTTGTACTACCAGCAGTTCACCTTTTGCCAGTTCCAGCCTTAATGAGTGGGACATGGTCATCTCCTTTCGTGGGGGTGAGTTCACTATAAGTTGTGCGGTTGCTGCTGAAAATTGATATTTATTTGGAATTCATGTTAGTTTTTCTTACATGAGACCTTTACCACCCCTATCTGCACTACGCAGTTTCGAAGCACTCGCCCGACTGGGTAGTGTTACGCAGGCAGCCAGCGAGCTGCATGTGACGCATTCGGCCATCAGCCAGCAAATACGGCAGCTTGAGGAAATGCTGGGTGTGGTGTTGTTTGTCCGGGAAGGCCGGGGACTGCGCCTGACAGAGGACGGGCGGCTGTATGCACTGCAAGTGCGTATCGGGCTGACCGAGTTAACCGAAGCTACACGTTTGATTCAGGCTCGCCCGCGGGATGGCGAGCTGGTGGTCGCCGTGCTGCCTTCCTTTGGCGCACACTGGCTGTTGCCACGCTTACCGCGTTTTCAGGCGCGTTTCCCGCAATACCGCATCAGTTTGCGTGCCAGTCTGGATATTCAGGATTTGCGCCAGGGGCTGGTGGATATCGGTGTGCGCATGGGGCAGGGCGGCTGGGAGGGTTTGCAGCAGCAACATTTGTTTGATGATGAGTTGGTGGTCGTGGCCTCACCTGGTTTCCGGCAGGGTAAACTGCCACGGACTCCAGCCGAGATTGTCGCCGGGCCGGTGGTTCGCACCGTGGAAAGCTGGATGGGCTGGTGTCAGGCAGCAGGAGTGGAAGAACCGTCACAAGCTGGGCTGTGGATTAATGATTCCAATCTGGTATTGCAGGCCGTGCAGCAGGGAATGGGAGTAGCGCTGGAGCGGCGCAGCCTGGTGGATGCTGGTCTTAAGTCCGGCATGCTGGTGCAACTGAGTGATATCGTGGTGCCTTATCCCTATCCGCACTGGCTGGTATGGCCACAGCGCGAAAGCTCCTTGCTCAAGCAGCGTGAATTCGCTGGCTGGATGGCCGAGGAGGTAGCCGTGTATCAGCAGGAGCTGGCGCAGGCTGCCCGCTGATATTGGCATCCACGGCGGCGAAATGCAGTGAAGGAACAGTAGTGGAATTATTGAAATTATTGCTCTTGTTTGGCCTGACGGCATTGGCCGAGATTACCGGCTGCTATCTGCCCTGGCTGTGGCTGAAACAGCAGGGTTCAGTCTATTTATTAGTACCAGCCGCGCTTTCACTGTTGCTGTTTGTCTGGCTGCTGACCTTGCACCCGGCCGCGGCCGGGCGTGTCTATGCCGCTTATGGTGGTGTCTATGTGGTGGTGGCCTTGTTATGGCTGTGGGTGGTTGATGGCGTGCGGCCAGGCTTGTGGGATGTGCTGGGGGCTACACTGGCCTTGGCGGGAATGGCCATCATCATGCTGGCACCACGGTCGACATGAGCGCGCTGGTGTGCAAAATGAAAAAACCGGGATTGCCCCGGTTTTTGTATGTCTCGTTTACGCTGCCGGTGGCCGGGTATCGATGAATGATTGGCGAGCGGACAACCGTTCCAGCAGGCTTGCCAGATTGGGGTGGCGTTCGCGCCAGTCAATGGCCGGGAAACGGAAATCCAGGTAGCCCAGGCAGCAGCCGACGGCAATGTCGGCCAGGCTATAACTTTCGCCATTACACCATTGCCGTTCACCCAGATCGGCGGCCATGACTGCCAGCCCGCGATCTATCTTGTCCTGTTGCCGTGCGATCCATTCCGGCATCTGCTTGTCTGCTGGCCTGCGCTGTTCCAGCACAATGGCGACGGCGGCATCGGTAATGCCATCGGCCAGTGCTTCCCAGCGACGGGTATTGATCAGGCGACGGTTTTCCTGTGGCAGCAGGCGTGCAACTGGCGAGATATTGTCCAGATATTCCACGATGACCCGCGAATCGAACAGGGTGCTCCCGTCATCCAGCTCCAGCACCGGGACTTTGCCCAGCGGGTTGTAATGCGGGACCTGACTATCCGGATTCCACGGCATGTCCTCTTCCAGCGGGCAATCAATCTTCTTGTCGGCCAGTACGATGCGTACCTTGCGGGCATACGGACTGGTGTAGGAGGCAATCAGTTTCATGGTGGTAGAGTGCTCGGCGGGTCGTAAAAGCGGGCTGATGTATTCAGCCCGTTGTGTTGCTTACTGTAGCGCAAGGTTGCGGTGGCATAAAGAGCTAGTTGAGCTCAATCTTGCCATTGATGGTGAGTTGCAACTGGCTTTGGCCTGGTTGCCAGTCTGGCTGGGCCACATCGGCTTCCTTGGCCATGGGTGCTGCGGCAGCGCGCATCAGCATGGGGGGGCGGAAGGCCGGGGCTGCATTGCCAAACTCCAGCTCCTTGATGGTAATACGGCTTTTGCCGAGGGTTTGCGCCGTGATATTGGCTTGTGCCTGCATTTCGGCCAATGCAGCTGGAATCATGGCTTTTTCCGCAGCGCGACGGGCAGCATCGGATACGGTGAACTGCACGCCTTCCAGCAGCATGGTTTTCTGTAGCTGTGCTACCAGTTCTGCTGCCTGGGTCATGTCCCGGCTTTTCAGGCGGATTTCCGCGCGGCCTTGCCAGCCTTGAATCTTGCCGTTCTTGTCGTAGCTGGGCCAGCTGTTATAGCTGCCACTGCTGACGTCCACTTGAGGATATTTCTTGCCAAGTGCCATGCCCTGGGCAATGCCCTTGTTCAGGCGGTTGGCCAGCGTGGCGGGCTGATCGCTTTTTTCCTGCAGGTAGAGCGTGGCTTGCAGCTGGTCGTTAGCGACTTCTTGCTGGGCAGAGCCTGACAGACGCAGTTCGATGCCATCAGCTGCCTTGGCCAGGGCCGGTGTGATGAGCAGGCTGGCTACCATCAGGGAGGGAATAAGCGTGGATTTCATGCGGACTCCTGCATAAATTGGCGAACAGGCGTTTGAGCCGGGTTGATGCAGAAGGTTCGCATATCTGGCCAGCAATTGGCCACTGAGCGTGGCAGGCCCGTGCCGGCTGCGGTGCAGCAACCGGCACGAGGGGGCAGAACTCAGCCCAGCAACAACGCGTCGTCGTCCAGCTTTTCGCCGCGGGTTTGCTCGAACATGGCCAACAGATCGGGCACATCCATGCGGCTGCGGCTGTCGCCGCTGACATCCAGTACCACGCGGCCTTGGTGCAGCATGACGGTGCGATGGCCGTGGTCCAGTGCCTGACGCATGGAGTGAGTCACCATCAGGGCGGTCAGCTTGTTCTCGGTCACAATGCGGTCAGTCAGCTCCAGTACGAAGGCCGCCGTTTTGGGGTCGAGCGCGGCAGTGTGTTCATCCAGCAGCAGCAGGCGGGAAGGCTGCAAGGATGCCATCAGCAGGCTGACGGCCTGGCGCTGACCACCGGACAGCAGGCCCATGCGGTCTCCCAGGCGGTTTTCCAGACCCAGCTTGAGTGTGGACAGCTTGTCGCGGAAGGCTTCGCGATAACTGGCCTTGACCGCGCGCGACAGGCCGCGTCCCTGGCCGCGCTGCATGGCCAGTGCCAAGTTTTCTTCGATAGTGAGCCCTTCACAGGTACCGGCGAGCGGGTCCTGAAACACGCGGGCCACCAGTGCCGCACGCTGCCAGGCAGACTGACGGGTGACGTCCTGCCCGTCAATGAACAGGCTGCCGGTGTCCGGGCTGATGTCACCGCTGATGGCATTCAGAAAAGTGGATTTACCAGCACCATTGCTGCCGATCACGGTGACGAACTGGCCGGACTCGATGGTGAGCGACAGGCCGCGCAGCACCGGGTTTTCCAGCGGGGTGCCGGGATTAAAGGTTTTGAACAGATTGTCGGCGCGCATCATGCGGATTTCCCTCCTTGCTTGTTGCGCAGCTTGCCCTTGATTTTGGGCAGTACCAGCGCCAGGCCCACCAGCACGGCGGTAATCAGGTTCAGGTCTTGGGCTTGCAGGCCGATGAAGTCGGCATTCAGCGCCAGGGCGATCAGCAGGCGGTAGAGCAGTGCGCCCAGCACGGTGGCCAGTGTCACCAGCCATAGTGTGCGTGGCGGCAGCAGGGTTTCACCGATGATGACGGCGGCGAGGCCCACCACAATGGTGCCGATGCCCATGGAGATGTCGGCACCACCCTGGGTTTGCACGTATAGCGCACCTGCCAGTGCAATCAGTGCATTGGACAGGGCCATGCCGGCCAGGGTCATGCGGTCGGTGGAAATGCCCTGTGCCCGTGCCATGCGCGGGTTGGCACCGGTGGCGCGCAGCGCGAGGCCGGTTTCCGAGGCGAAGAAGGCGTCCAGCAACAGCTTGGCGATGACCACAATGACCGCCAGCACAGCAGGCTGAATCAGCCAGGCGTTGTCATTCACCGTGCTGATGAAGGGGGTGAATACGGTGGGCAGGCCGATCAGCGCGATATTCGGTGCGCCCATGATGCGCAGGTTGATGGAATAGAGCGCAATCATCACCAGAATGCTGGCCAGCAATTGCAGGATGCCCAGGCGCACATTGAGCCAGGCGGTCAGCCAGCCGGCAGCAGCTCCGGCAATGGCAGCCAGGCCGCAAGCCAGCCACGGGTCGTGGCCACCGGCAATCAGCACGGCAGCGACGGCACCGCCCAGCGGGAAACTGCCGTCGGCGGTAAGGTCGGGAAAGTTGAGCAGGCGGAAGGAAATCAGCACGCCCAGTGCGACGAGGGCAAAGATAAGGCCGATTTCCAGCGCGCCCATCAGTGAAATCAGGGACATGAACACCTCTGCGACATGCCGGCTTGTCAGGGGTGTAGCCGGCAAGCCTGGCCTGGGTGAGGCCGGGCTGTTGAGACGGAAAAAGCCCGGATGGCGGTGAAACCATCCGGGCAGTCAGGCTGCTAACCGCTTACTTGACGGTGTTCTGCGCTTCTTTCAGCAGGGCGGCGGACAGCGGCGCACCTTGCTTCATGGCGGCAGACGGGTTTACGGTCAGGCTCAGCTTGCTGCCTACTTCCGGAGCGATGGTACCCGGCTTTTCACCCTTCAGGATGCGAACCACAATCTTGCCGGTCTGACGCCCCATATCGTAGTAGTTCATGCCCAGGGCTGCGATGGCACCACGCTTCACCGAGTCGGTATCCGAGGCAATCAGCGGCAGTTTGGCCTGATTGGCGACGGCCACCAGCGATTCGTAAGTGGACACCACATTGTTGTCGGTGCTGGTGTAGATGGCATCAACCTTGCCGATCAGGCTCTTGGCCGCCGGGGCCACATCCACGGTACGCGGTGCCGGGGCTTCCACCAGGCTCATGCCGCGCTTGGCCAGTTCTTCTTTCAGTTCCTTCACCACGATGGTGGAGTTGACCTCACCCGGACTGAACACCATGCCGACGCGTTTGGCGCCCGGTTTTACCTTCAGGATCAGGTCTACCTGCGGGCCCAGCGGCAGCATGTCGGAAACGCCGGTTACATTGCTGCCGCTGGGTTTCCAGCTGCTGACCAGCTTGGCAGCCACCGGGTCGGTGACTGCAGTGAATACGATAGGCAGGGTTTTGCTGGCGGCAACCAGTGCCTGGGCGGACGGCGTGGCAATGGCCACGGCGACATCCGGCTTGTCGCCGACAAACTTGCGGGCGATCTGGCCGGCAGTCGCCGGGTTACCCTGCGCGCTTTGATACTGCACCTTGACCTTGTCCTCACCAAAACCCTCGGCTTTCAGTTGGTCAGTCACCCCTTTGCGGGCGGCATCCAGCGCCGGGTGATCGACAATGGCCGTGATGGCAACCGACTTGAGCTCGGCAGCGGAAGCAGACAGGGAGAGCACGGCTGCAGCGGCAGCCAGCAGTTGGCGATGGCGTAGGGACATGGCAATTCCTTGTGAGTCAGGATAGATTTTTTTGGAAAATGAATATTTCGCGCAATTTTATTCCAATACCAAAGATTTTTCTTGTTGCGTTGCGCAATAAAATGGCTGAGATTGGATATTGGAGACAGGAAGTTGCCCGATCGTCGGGCAGGCGAAAAAAAAGCGGCCCGGATCACGGGCCGCATGAGTGTAAGCTGGCAAATTGCCAACCATTGGATCGATCGTTTAGTCGATGTAGTCGTAACCCGGCAGGGTGAGGAATTCGACAAAGTCATCCGAGGTGGTCAGATGGTCGAACATGCGGGCTGCGTCTTCGTACTGCTTGGTCCAGCGGTTGCCGTATTCCGCCTTGAGCTTGGCTACTTCAGCAGCTTGCAGTTCGCGGAACAGTTCCACCGTCACCTTGCGGCCATCTTCCAGCACGCCCTTGGGGCTGCGGATCCATTGCCAGATCTGCGAGCGGGAGATTTCGGCGGTGGCGGCATCTTCCATCAGGTTGTGGATGGGCACGCAGCCGTTGCCGGAAATCCAGGAACCCAGATACTGGATGCCCACATTGATGTTCATGGACAGGCCGGCTTCGGTGATCGGCGCTTCCGGCTGGAAGTTCAGCAGGTCAGCGGCGGTGACATTCACATCCGGACGCTGCTTGGCAATCTGGTTGGGGGCGTCACCCAGCACGCGGCTGAAGGCTTCGTTGGCAATCGGTACCAGGCCCGGGTGTGCAACCCAGCCGCCATCGTAGCCGTCGGTGGCATCGCGGTCCTTGTCGGCTTTCACGCCACCCAGTGCCTTGTCATTGGCCACCGGATCGTTCTTGATCGGAATCAGCGCGGCCATGCCACCGATGGCCGGCGCGTTGCGCTGGTGGCAGGTTTTCAGCAGCAGCAGGGCATAGGCACGCATGAAGGGTACGGTCATGGTGATCTGTGCACGGTTGGCCAGGCAGAAGTCGCGATTCTGCTTGAACTTCTTGATGCAGCTGAAGATGTAGTCCCAGCGACCGGCGTTCAGGCCGGAGCTGTGTTCGCGCAGTTCGTAGAGGATTTCGTCCATCTCGAAGGCAGCGAGGATGGTTTCGATCAGTACGGTGGCCTTGATGGTGCCCTGCGGGATACCCAGCTCGTTCTGGGCAAACACGAACACATCGTTCCACAGGCGCGCTTCCAGATGGCCCTCCATCTTTGGCAGGTAGTAATAGGTGGCACTGCCCACGGTTTGCAGGTAGGCAATATTGTGGAAGAAGGACAGGGCGAAGTCGAACAGTGCGCCGGAGACAATCTCGCCATCCACGGTGACGTGTTTTTCCATCAGGTGCCAGCCGCGCGGACGCAGGATCAGGGTGGCAATGGTGTCGTTCAGTTTGTATTGCTTGCCGTCCGGATTGGCAAAGGAAATGGTCTTGCGATACGCATCACGGACATTGATCTGGCCGCTGATCTGGTTTTCCCAGCTCGGACAGTTGGAGTCCTCGAAGTCGGCCATGAAGCTCTTGGCACCGGAATTCAGTGCATTGATCATCATCTTGCGATCCACCGGCCCGGTGATTTCCACGCGGCGGTCCAGCAGGTCTTGCGGCAGCGGTGCAATTTTCCAGTCGCCGGCACGGATGGCGGCGGTTTCCGGCAGGAAGTCAGGCAGCTTGCCGGCATCCAGTTCGGTCTGGCGCACCACGCGGGCGGCAAGCAGCTCACGGCGGCGTGCTTCAAACTGGCGATGCAGTTTGGCGACAAAGGACAGTGCTTCGGTAGTGAGGATTTCTTCAAACGCCGGGGTCAGCGGGGCGAGGATTTCCACGCCTTGCGGAAGGGTGACAGCCATGTGCTTGCTCCTGAAGTAAATGCGTTTATACGGCAGAACCGCTGCCTTTGATCAACAAAATGCTGCATTGCGATGTAAGCAGTGTATCTAGCCAAACAGTAAAAAAAAATGCATAAATAGGCATAACATCTTTTACTTTTAAGTACGCAATGAGCGAACTCAAACAGCTGGAAACCTTTGTCGCCGTGGTCAATCATGGCAGCCTGTCCGCTGCTGCCCGCCAGCAAGGCGTGGTGCCAGCCATGATAGGCCGCCGGCTGGATGCGCTGGAGGAGCGGCTGGGGGTGAAGCTGCTGGTGCGTACCACGCGCAGCGTGACCCTGACCCAGGAAGGCGCGGCATTTTTTGAAGACTGCCAGCGCATTCTGACTGAACTGTCCGAAGCCGAGGCCGCAGTGGCGTCCGGTAGCGGCCGGGCGCGCGGCCATCTGCGGGTATCCGCCCCGGCCGGTTTTGGCCGGCGTCACGTGGCACCGCATATTGCGGCATTCCAGCTGGCGCATCCGGATATCCGGGTGACGCTGGATCTGTCGGACCGGCTGATTGATTTGCAGCGCGAGCGTATCGATTGTGCGATTCGCATTTCGGATCTGGCTGATTCATCGCTGGTAGCCATGCGGCTGGCGGAAAACCGGCGTGTGGTGGTGGCGTCGCCCGCCTATCTGGCAAGACATGGCATTCCACACACGCTGGAAGAGCTGGTGCAGCACAACTGTTTGTCGCTGGGTGAAAGCCAAAGCCGTGGCTGGAGCTTTGAACGGGATGGCGAACTGATCAACCTGCGCGTGTCAGGTCGTCAGGAATGTAATGATGGTGCGGTGCTGCATGACTGGGCCTTGCAGGGCTTGGGGCTGGCCTGGCGCTCCTTGTGGGAGGTCAAGGATGACTTGTCCGAGGGGAGGCTGGTGACAGTGCTGGACCAGTTTGCCTCGCCGGATTACCCGGTGTATGCCGTTGTTCCACAACGCCGTTTTCTACCGGCCCGGGTGCGGCATTTCATCGAACACCTGCGCCAGGTGTACACCGCCACCGGCTATTGGGATTGAAAGCCGCAGTTTGTTCCGTCACGGTTTTCGCTGCATGCCCGGAACACCCTTGCTGTCGGTCACCCTGGTCTATGGCCTGGCTGGCGGTTCCGGGCTTGGTATAGCACAAATTCATGTCAAATAGGCATGGCATTGCGTTAATGCAGCAATTTTTGCCGGATTGTTGGCTGAGCTGCGCTACAAACTGCCTTGTCTTGCACAATTATGACAAGTATGGGATAGATCCTGCCGCGATATAAGGCCATTAATGGATAATGGATACACTTTGTCCAATATTTTGGCTTGAACTGTTCTCCCCTTCCTGTAAGATCGCGCGTTTTCCGCGGCAGTGTCCTGCGTTGAGTTGTCGGTCACGAACCGGCAGCAGACAGGGCAGCGGCGGACGGGCTGAGTATGATCATCTAAGGCCGGTTGTCCCCTTGCCCAAACATGGCAATGGCACCGGCGCACACAGGATAGTCTGAACATGAGTTTGATGCGCAAAAAGAGCGTTCAGGGCATGCTGGAATTTGCCCAGACTGCAAAAGGGCTCCGCAAGGAGCTGACGGCTTTCGACCTGACCATGCTGGGGATCGGTGCCATCATCGGTACCGGCATTTTCGTGTTGACCGGTACCGGTGCCACGGTGGCAGGCCCGGGCCTGGTGTTGTCCTTCATCATCGGCGCCTTTGCCTGCGGCTTTGCTGCACTGTGCTATGCAGAATTCGCCGCCATGCTGCCGATTTCCGGCTCTACTTATACCTATGCATACGCCACGCTGGGTGAACTGGTGGCCTGGATCATCGGCTGGGACCTGATGCTGGAATACCTGCTGGCATCTTCTGCCGTATCGGTGGGCTGGTCCGGTTATTTCCAGAGCTTGCTGGGTGGTTTCGGCATTCACCTGCCCGATGCGCTGACAGCTGCAGCCGGAGCGGTTCCGGGCAAGGATACCTTGTTCAATCTGCCTGCCTTCACCATCGCGATGCTGATTACTGCCTTGCTGGCCTTTGGCATCAAGGAATCCAAACGCGTCAACAATATCGTGGTGCTGATCAAGGTGGCCGTGGTGCTGATGTTCATTGCCATCGGCGTGTGGCATGTCAAACCGGCCAACTGGAGCCCGGCCCTGCCTTACGGCATGAATGGCGTATTCCATGGCGCGGCCATCGTGTTCTTCAGCTTCCTGGGTTTTGACGCAGTGACTTGTGCGGCGGAAGAAGTGAAAGACCCGGCGCGCGACATTCCCAAGGGTGTGATCTGGTCGCTGGCCATCTGCTCCATCCTGTACGTGATCGTGTCCGCCATCATGACCGGCATCGTGCCTTACGCGCATTTCGCCGGTATCGACCACCCGGTATCGCTGGCGCTGCAAGTGGCCAAGCTGGACTGGTTTGCCGGTTTTGTCGATCTGGGTGCCATTCTGGGCATGCTGACCGTGATTCTGGTGATGACCTACGGCCAGACCCGCATCCTGTTTGCCATGAGCCGCGACGGTTTGCTGCCGAAAATCTTCTCCGAAGTGAACCCGAAATACGGCACGCCGTACAAGGCCACCTGGCTGATCGGCACCATCATCGCCCTGATTGCCGGCTTCATTCCGCTGCATACCCTGGCCGAACTGGTGAACATCGGTACGCTGGCTGCCTTCTCGCTGATTGCCATTGCCATCATCAAGCTGCGCAAGACCGAGCCTAACCTGCCGCGCAAATTCCTGTGCCCGGGTGTGCCTTATGTTCCGGCACTGGCCGTCATCTTCTGCGTATTCCTGATGGCGCAACTGTCCATGCTGACCTGGCTGTGCTTTGTGGTGTGGCTGGTGATTGGTCTGGTGGTGTACTTCGGTTACTCGCGCAAGAACTCCCACTTGCACAAGCAGGCCTGATTCCGTACTTGCTTCGGTACCTGCCAAAGAAAAAGCCACCTCGTGAGGTGGCTTTTTTGCATCTGCAGCGCTGAAAAATCAGCCGCGCAGTTTGGCGGCGATGGCAGCCACGCGTGCGCCGTATTGCTTGGCGGTGTCCAGGTCACCCTGCGGGATTTCATCCACGCTGGCATCAGCCGGGGACTGTACCAAGAGGCCAACCGAACCACCCAGATTGTTGATGTCAGTACGCTGGGCGGCCTTGGTATTGCTCGGCAGCAGACCCAGGCTGACCCAGATGCCACCGTGTTGCGAAGCCAGGGTTTGCAGGGTGATCAGGGCAACCTGCTTGTCGCCGTTCAGGCTGGCACTGTTGGTGAAGCCGCCGAATACCTTGTCTTGCCAGGCGCGGGTGAACCAGGCCTTGGAAGTGGCATCGGCAAATTTCTTGAACTGCCAGCTCGGGCTGCCCATATAAGTGGGCGCGCCAAAGATGATGGCGTCGGCTGCTGCCAGCTGGTCCCAGGCGCTGTCCGGCACATTGCCTTCGGCGTCGATGGCAACAAGCTCGGCATTGGCACCGGCAGCCACTTGCTGGGCAACACGTTGGGTATGGCCGTAGCCGGAATGATAGACAACGACAACCTTGGTCATGGTGAATCCCTTTGCTGGAGATGAAGCGGGAAGGGCTGGCTTGCCGTGACCGACAGTCCAGCCAATGAAGAATAGCAGCGTCCAGTATAGTGATTGTTCGTGTCAGGACTAGTCGCTTTTGATGAATTGATTGTTTAGCCAGATTTAATAAATGGCTGCAGGAAAACAAAACGCCCGCGAGCGCAAGGCTGGCGGGCGTGGAGGGCAGAGCTGGCATGCAGCTCCTGTCACTGCTTAGTGGAACTGCTCTTCTTCGGTGGAGCCGGTCAGCGCGGTTACGCTGGATTGGCCGCCTTGAATCACGGTGGTGATATCGTCGAAGTAGCCGGTGCCCACTTCTTGCTGGTGGGATACGAAGGTGTAACCACGTTCGCGGGCGGCGAATTCCGGTTCTTGTACCTTCTCAACATAAGCCGACATGCCGCGGGCAACGTAGTCTTGTGCCAGGTCGTACATGTTGTACCACATGTTGTGGATACCAGCCAAAGTGATGAACTGGTATTTGTAGCCCATGGCACCCAGTTCGCGCTGGAACTTGGCGATGGTAGCATCGTCCAGGTTCTTCTTCCAGTTGAAGGACGGCGAGCAGTTATAGGCCAGCAGCTTGCCCGGATGCTTGGCGTGAACGGCTTCGGCAAACTTGCGGGCAAATTCCAGATCCGGGGTGCCGGTTTCGCACCATACCAAGTCGGCATAGTCAGCGTAGGCCACGGCGCGGCTGATGGCTTGTTCCAGACCCTTCTTGGTCTTGTAGAAGCCTTCTGCAGTGCGCTCGCCAGTCAGGAAAGGCTTGTCGTTGGCATCGTAGTCGCTGGTGATCAGGTCGGCAGCTTCCGCATCGGTACGGGCAATCACCAGGGTCGGCACGCCGTATACGTCAGCAGCCATACGGGCTGCGATCAGCTTCTGGATGGCTTCCTGGGTCGGAACCAGCACCTTGCCGCCCATGTGGCCGCATTTCTTGACAGAAGCCAGCTGGTCTTCGAAGTGAACGCCACCGGCACCGGCGCGGATCATGGCCTTCATCAGTTCGTAGGCGTTGAGCACGCCGCCGAAACCGGCTTCGGCATCGGCCACGATGGGAGCGTAGTAGTCAACAAAGCCAGGCTGGCCTTTTTCAACGCCCTTGGAGTGCTGGATTTCATCGGCACGGGTGAAGGCGTTGTTGATGCGCTCTACCACCTTCGGCACGGAGTCCACCGGGTACAGGGACTGGTCCGGGTACATGGCGGAGTATTCGTTGTTGTCAGCAGCCACTTGCCAGCCGGACAGGTAGATGGCCTTGATGCCGGCTTTTACCTGCTGCATGGCCTGACCACCGGTCAGCGCGCCCAGACAGTTGATGTAGGGTTCGTTGTTGACCAGGTTCCACAGTTTCTCGGCGCCTTGGCGGGCCAGGGTGTGTTCCACTTGTACCGAACCGCGCAGACGCTCTACGTCGGCAGCGGTGTAACCACGCTTGATACCTTTCCAGCGCGGGTTGGTGTCCCAGTCATGTTGAATGGCGGCGATACGTTGTTCGCGAGTAGTCATGTTCAAACCCTTCTCGAATAGTTTTCTCTGCAGAGCCGGTAAATTCCGGCAGTCCTCTGGCCAAATGACATTCCGGTTTTTCCGGACTGATTTTGTTGACAACGGTTTATGTCCATTGCCCCTTATGACCACCGGATGCCCGTGGCTGACGGCTCTTCCGGGTGGGTCACTTAGCATGTGTGAGCCATTATATGCACAAAAAAAATCGCTTGTGTGCAGTGCAACACCGAAAAAAAACCGATGTTCAGAAGATAACAATCATGGCTAAAACCGAAGGTGATAATGCGCGCATTTTGTTGCAGTTGCGAAAACAAAAGTCCGAAAACGCGCAGGCTGGTGAGGCCCGGTAACAGGCGCTGTTACCGGGGGGCAAGACAAAAGACTTGAATTCCTCGCGATAGACCTTATCTGAGGTCGGGACATTGTTAAAAGCCGACTTTTTTGAGGTCTTGCCATGCAGGAAAACCAGAACAACACGAACAACGAAGCCGTCGTTGAAGACGTGAACAACGCCGCTGCCAGCGAACAGCAAACAGAGCAAACCGTGGAACAGCGCATTGCCGAACTGGAAGCCCAGGTGGCCGATCTGCAGGATCAACTGCTGCGCAGCCGTGCAGACCAGGAAAACCTGCGTCGCCGCAATGCCGAAGAACTGCTGAACACCCAGAAATACGCCATCAACAAGTTTGCCCAGGAACTGGTTCCGGTAAAGGACTACCTGGAAATGGCGCTGCTGGACCAAAGCGGTCAGATCGACACCCTGAAGATGGGCGTGGACATGACGCTCAAGCAGCTGGTGGCTGCCTTTGACAAGGCACAAATCAAGGAAATCAGCCCGGCTGTGGGCGACAAGCTGGATCCGCATCAACATCAGGCGATGAGCGCGGAAGAGTCCGACGCAGAAGCCAATACGGTGTTACGGGTGCTGCAAAAAGGTTATCAACTGGCTGAGCGCACGCTGCGTCCGGCCATGGTGATCGTGGCCAAAGCCAAAGGCTGACACGAAAACCATAAAAAGGTTCTTGGCCGGCTCTTGAAAAAGACCACATAGCCAATACCTATGAACGCAACAGGCCTCGGCTATCAGCTTGCTGGCCGTAGTCGCAACGAATTCAGATATAAAGGAATAGAAGATGGGCAAAATCATTGGTATTGACCTGGGTACGACCAACTCCTGCGTAGCCGTAGTTGAAGGTGGCAACCCGAAAGTAATTGAAAACGCCGAAGGTGCACGCACCACGCCTTCCATCATTGCTTACATGGAAGATGGCGAAATCCTGGTGGGTGCACCGGCCAAGCGTCAGGCAGTCACCAACCCGAAGAACACCCTGTACGCAGCCAAGCGCCTGATCGGCCGCCGCTTCGAAGACAAGGAAGTACAAAAAGACATCGACCTGATGCCTTTCCAGATCATGAAGGCCTCCAATGGCGACGCCTGGGTGAAGGTACGTGACCAGGAACTGGCTCCGCCGCAAATCTCCGCAGAAGTACTGCGCAAGATGAAGAAGGCTGCCGAAGACTACCTGGGTGAAGAAGTGACCGAAGCGGTAATTACCGTACCGGCTTACTTCAACGACAGCCAGCGTCAGGCCACCAAGGATGCCGGCCGTATTGCCGGTCTGGAAGTAAAGCGCATCATCAACGAACCGACGGCTGCTGCGCTGGCCTTTGGCCTGGCCAAGCAGGAAGGTGACCGCAAGATTGCCGTATACGACCTGGGTGGTGGTACGTTCGACGTGTCCATCATCGAAATCGCCGACGTTGACGGTGAGCACCAGTTCGAAGTGCTGTCCACCAACGGTGACACCTTCCTGGGCGGTGAAGACTTCGACCAGCGCATCATCGATTACATCGTGACCGAGTTCCAGCGCGAACAGGGCGTGAACCTGAAGAACGACGTAATGGCTCTGCAACGTCTGAAGGAAGCTGCTGAAAAGGCCAAGATCGAGCTGTCCAGCGCCACCCAGACCGAAGTGAACCTGCCGTACATCACCATGGATGCCACCGGTCCGAAGCACCTGGCGATGAAGATTACCCGCGCCAAGTTCGAAAGCCTGGTTGACGACCTGATCACCCGCTCCATCGAGCCGTGCCGTGTTGCGCTGAAGGACGCTGGTGTATCGCTGTCCGATATCACCGACGTGATTCTGGTAGGTGGCCAGACCCGTATGCCGAAGGTACAGGATGCGGTGAAGGAATTCTTTGGCAAGGAACCGCGCAAGGACGTGAACCCGGACGAAGCCGTGGCCGTTGGTGCTGCCATTCAAGGTTCGGTACTGTCCGGCGATCGCAAGGACGTGCTGCTGCTGGACGTGACGCCGCTGTCGCTGGGTATCGAAACCCTGGGTGGCGTGATGACCAAGCTGATCCAGAAGAACACCACCATTCCGACCAAGGCATCGCAAACCTTCTCCACTGCGGATGACAACCAGACTGCGGTGACCATCCACGTGCTGCAAGGCGAGCGTGAAAAGGCTGCGGCCAACAAGAGCCTGGGTCAGTTCAACCTGGGTGACATTCCGCCGGCTCCGCGTGGCATTCCGCAGATCGAAGTGGAATTCAACATCGACGCCAACGGTATCCTGCACGTATCGGCCAAGGACAAGGCCAGCGGCAAGCAGGCCAACATCACCATCCAGGCTTCTTCCGGTCTGTCGGAAGAGGAAATCCAGCGCATGGTGAAGGATGCCGAAGCCAATGCCGAGGAAGACAAGAAGCTGCACGAACTGGTGACCGCGCGTAACCAGGCTGAAGGCCTGATCCACAGCGTGAAGAAGTCCCTGTCCGAGCATGGCGACAAGATCGACGCTGCTGAAAAGGCCAAGATCGAAGACGCTGTCAAAGCTGCTGAAGAAGTGGTGAAGGGCGAAGACAAGGCAGTCATCGAAGCCAAGACCGAAGAACTGGCCAAGGCCAGCCAGAAACTGGGCGAAATCATGTATGCCCAGGCACAGCAGGCTGAAGCTGGTCAGGGTGCTGCCGATGCCGGCAAGGCCAAGGACGAAGGCGACGTGGTGGATGCCGAGTTCGAAGAAGTAAAAGACAAGAAGTAAGCCTGCGGCTTGCTGATTGAACGAGGCACAGGGAATGGCGGAGACTGCTCCACCGGCCTCTGTGCCTTTGCCATGTTAAGAAGATCATTGCCTGCCGTACCGGTTGGTCACGGCCAGAGAGTGAAACACCATGTCCAAAAGAGATTTTTATGATGTACTCGGCGTCAATCGCGATGCTTCCGAGGATGACATCAAAAAGGCTTACCGCAAGCTGGCGATGAAATATCACCCGGACCGCAATCCGGACAGCAAGGAAGCCGAAGAAAAGTTCAAGGAAGTCAAAGAGGCGTATGAAATCCTCTCTGACAGCCAGAAGCGCAGCGCCTACGACCAGTTCGGCCATGCCGGGGTAGACCCGCAGGCCGGTGCAGGCGGTGGTGGTGCCGGCTTTGGTGGTTTTGGCGATTTTGCCGATATTTTCAGCGACATCTTCGGCGGCGGCCGTGGTGGCGCTGGTGGTGGTCGTTCCAATGTCTATCGTGGCGCAGACCTGCGCTACAACCTGGACATCACGCTGGAAGAAGCCGCCCGCGGCTGCGAAAAGCAGATCCGCATTCCTTCGCATGAAGACTGCGAAGTATGCCATGGCACCGGTGCCAAGCCGGGCACCCAGCCCAAGACCTGCTCCACCTGCGGTGGTCATGGTCAGGTACGCATGAGCCAGGGCTTCTTCTCCATCCAGCAAACCTGCCCGACCTGCCATGGTACCGGCAAGCAGATTACCGACCCTTGCACCAGCTGCCATGGCGCGGGTCAGAAGAAGACCAACAAGACGCTGAACGTGAAGATTCCGGCTGGCGTGGACGAGGGCGACCGCATTCGTCTGTCCGGCGAAGGCGAGCCTGGTCAGAACGGTGGCCCGTCCGGTGACTTGTATGTGGTGACCCACATCAAGCAGCACGCGGTGTTCCAGCGTGACGGCATGGACCTGCACTGCGAGATGCCGATTTCCTTTGCCACGGCAGCGCTGGGCGGCGAAATCGAGATTCCCACGCTGGATGGCATGGCCAAGGTGAAGATTGCCGCCGAAACGCAAAGCGGCCGGGTATACCGTCTGCGTGGCAAGGGTGTGAAAGCGGTACGTGGCACCGATTATGGCGATCTGCACTGCCATGTGGTGGTGGAAACCCCGGTCAAGCTGACCGAGCGTCAGAAAGAGCTGCTGCGCGAATTCGATGCCATCAGCCAGGGCGATGTGGCGACTCACAATCCGCGTTCCAAATCCTTCATGGACAAGCTGCGCGATTTCTTCGAATAAGTGCTGCCAATGATGGAAAAACAGACGGAGCCTGCGGGCTCCGTTTTTTATTGGCTGCGCACTATTCGGCCAGAATGAAAAAAGCCACCGCGGCAGGGCGGTGGCAAATGACTTTCTTCAAAGGAACCAGCCAGTGGGCAGTGCTTAGAAGTTGTGCTTCAGCATCACCCAGGTAATGGTGGCCTTGTCCTGAGCCCAGCCCATTGCGGTTTGCGCGCCCTTGTCTTCCTTCACCTGGCCGTAACCGGCTTCAAACATGGTGCGCTTGCTCAGGCTGTAATCCAGAGCGGCAGCCCATTGCGTAGCACCCCAGTCCTGCGACTGGCCGTCAACCTTGACGCTGCTGCGCTTGGAGTAGACGAAGGACGGCTTGAAGGCACCGATGGTGTAGGCAACATTCACGGCCCAGACATTGCTGGTCAGCTTGTTGGCACCGGTATTGGCAACGGTGGTACTGGCGATGCCGGCAACGGCCTGGCTGCCATCGCTATTGGTTGCCCAGGCATTGCCCCACAGGCTGCTGCGTTGCAGGGTGGCAGCCAGATACAGATTGTTGGCGTCGTAGCCGAATTCAACGCGGTGAATGCCGCTGTTGTGGTCTGCCACGGTGTTGTACTTGGCCATGTAGGCGTAAGCACCGAAGAAACCGGAATTGGCGTAGGCCAGACGGGTACCCAGGGTGTTGCCGGTTTTCTTGCCACCGGAAACCTGTGCTTCGCCGGAGCCAAGCTGAACCATGGCATTGAATCCGTTCAGGTCCGGGCTGTCGTAGCGCACGCCGTTTTTCACGCGGCCATCACCATAGGCACCGAATACATCCGTACCTTCGTACAGCGGGAAGGCAATGCCGGTGCTCGCATCGCGACGCGGGCCGTACAGGTTGTCGGTGGACTCGGTTTCAGCCAGTACGTCGTCGATGTAGCCCAGACGCAGCTTACCGAAGTTGCCCTCAACACCAACAAAGCTGGTGCGGTTGGCGAAGGTGCCGGCACCGGTGCCGCTGGTGGCAACGCCATCCACGTTCATGCCGGTTTCAACCTGCCAGATGGCTTTCAGGCCATTGCCCAGGTCTTCGTTACCCTTGAAGCCGATACGGCTGGCGAAGTCGTCCACACCAGTGCTCGACTTGAAGCTGGTGTCGGTGCTCTTCATGCTGTCCAGGCCAGCACGGATTGAACCGTAGATGGTGACGTCGGCATGAGCCAATACCGGCATGGCTGCAGCAATGGCGGCAGCGAGTACGAGTTTTTTCATTCCTCTAAATCCTTTAATAGTAATTTCTGTGTCCGCCTGATCTGTTGGCAGGCTGGCTGCGGTTCTGGTCAAGCCATGTAAAAACTTGATTTCACCGACGGGGCTGAGTGTGCGAAACGGCTGAGAGGGCGTCAACGAACATTTATTAACAAAGCAGCGGGGTGTCCGTGCTTGCTGGCGGGCTGCTGTGTCTATTCAGCAATGTTTTTTCTTGTAAAAACCTTTAAAAAACATATTGTTAAAAATATTTGATGAAGTTTCATCCTGTCGCAAATATTTGTTTCCAATCATTGATCCACGATTGAAACATCTGTTTCATCGTGGTTTTTCCCTGTTGCATTTTGGCAAATCGGACAGTTTTTTCATGAAAAATGCAGCTTTTGCACAACAAATATTACGGCTTGCCATGAGTCCGCAGAATGATTGATATGATTTTTATGCATGGCTATTCTGCGAGGTTCGATCAGCCAGGCGGAAATGGGAAGGTAGCCCTTGTTGCGGACGGATACCCGCCAGTGCCGACGGCAAAATGGCGAATGGCGCTGCCAGTCCGCAGCAACAGGCGTACAATTCCGCCCATCGCCATTGTCCCTTGTGATGGAAACACCATGATTTTTGCCAACCGCTATTTCCCGGCCACCCGCATGCGTCGCATGCGCAAGGATGATTTCTCTCGTCGCCTGATGCGTGAAAACGTGCTCACCACCAATGATCTGATCTACCCGGTATTCGTGCTGGAAGGTGAGAACCGTGAACAGGCCGTGGCGTCGATGCCGGGGGTGGTACGGCAAAGTCTGGACAAGCTGCTGTATACCGCCGAACAGGCGGTGGAGCTGGGTGTTCCGATGCTGTCGCTGTTTCCGGTGATTGAAACCGGCAAGGATAATGCGGCGCAGGAGGCTTACAACCCGGATGGCCTGGTGCCCACCGTGGTGCGCGCACTCAAGCAGCGCTTTCCCGAGCTGGGGGTGATGACCGACGGTGCGCTGGACCCGTATACCGTACATGGTCAGGATGGCCTGATTGATGACAGCGGCTATGTCCTGAACGACGAAACCACCGAAGTGCTGATTCGTCAGGGCCTGTGCCATGCCGAAGCCGGGGTGGATGTGTTCGGCCCGTCCGACATGATGGATGGCCGTATTGGTGCGCTGCGCGATGCGTTTGAAGAAGCCGGTTTCATTCACACCAAGATCCTGGCTTACTCGGCCAAGTATGCATCGGCTTTCTACGGCCCCTTCCGCGATGCGGTTGGTTCGGCAGGTAATCTGGGCAAGGCCGACAAGTACAGCTACCAGATGGATCCGGCCAATCTGGACGAAGCCATCCAGGAAGTGGCGATGGATCTGGAAGAGGGTGCCGACATGGTGATGATCAAGCCGGGCATGCCGTATCTGGACGTGATTCGCCGCGTGAAAGACACCTTCCGCGTGCCAACCTACGCTTACCAGGTATCCGGTGAGTACGCGATGTTGAAGGCCGCATTCCAGAATGGCTGGCTGGACGAGGAAAAGTGCATGATGGAGAGCCTGATGGCCTTCAAGCGTGCCGGGGCCGATGGCATTCTGACTTACTTTGCGCTGGATGCAGCGCGTGTGCTGCGTCGCGGCTGACTTTTGCTTGCCACCGTCCGGATGCCTGCCGGACGGTGGCAAGTGAACCCCTGAAGGAAGAGGCCATGGATATTCTGCACTCCACCTGGTTCTGGCTGTTTGTCATCGTGGCACTGGTGATGTCCACCATCGGCTCGCTGGCACGTCTGTCCAAGGCCCCGCCACCGGTTGATTTGCCCGGCGTCAAACCGCAGCCTTATGCGGATGATGACGAGGAGCAAGACGCGGACACTCCTGCCGGGCATACGCCGCCCAGCTTGCGCAAGCCCAAGTAGTGCTGCTCCCCATCGGACATGGCTGGCTGTCATCAGGCCAGCTTGCCCTGCCCGAAATAGTGCTGGAAGAATTCCACACACACCCGCAGCTTGGCCGAACTGGCCAGCTTGTCCGGATACACCGCCCAGATGTCTGCCTGCAGGTAGTAGTCGGGTAACACCTGCACCAGTTCACCCCGTTCCAGTTCGCCTGCCACGTCCCATAGCGAACGCAGCATGATGCCGTGCCCCTGCAAGGCCCATTGGTGCACCACCTCGCCATGGTTGGCGGCCAGGGCACCTTGCACGCGGATGCTGTGCTCGCCGTGCGGACCGGTCAGCCGCCATACCCCGAAGGGATGATCCCTTTCCTTGATCACCAGGCAGTTGTGCTGCATCAGTGCTTCCAGTCCGGTCGGGTGGCCGTGTCGCAACAGGTAGTCCGGTGAAGCGCACAGGATGCGCCGGTTTTCCACCAGCTTGCGGGCCAGCAGTTGCGGGGCAATTTCGTTGCCCACCCGGATGTCCAGATCAATGCCTTCCTGTGCCAGGTCGATCAGGCAATCGGCCAGTTCCAGCCGTATGCTCAGCTCAGGGTAATGTCGTGCCAGCTCGCCCAGTGCCGGTGCCAGGTGAACCCTGCCAAAGCCGAAGCTGCTGCTGATGCGGATAATGCCGCGCGGCTGCTGTTGGGCGCTGCCAATCTCCACGCTCATCTGTTCTACATCCTGCAGTATCTTTCCCGCCCAGCCGTGGATGCGTTCTCCTTGTTCTGTCAGTGCTATGCGCCGGGTGGTGCGGTTGATCAGGCGACAGCCCAGGCTTTGTTCCAGCACGCGGATGCGCTTGCTGACATAGGCCGGTGAGGCAGCCATGGCTTCGGCCGCCGCAGTAAATCCGCCCTTGCGTACCACCAGGCAAAAAACACGCAAATCTTCCAGCTGCAGCAAATCCTTCATGTTTCGTGTCTTCTGTATGCACAGAGCTGCCAATTATCCCGGCTTGCTTTTCCGCCATGCTAGCGCTCGGTGTCACCTTGCATTACGGCGAAAGAACAGAGGAGGGCGGGATGAAGGCTTACGGGATTGCAGTCATTACGGCGGATGGCAGCGGGCAAGTACTGCTGCCGGCAGGATTGCACTGGCAGGAGGCGTCATGAACATGAGCAAACCAAACCGGCGGGACATGCCACTGGCTCTGGTCAGCCTGGTGATTGTTTTTGCGATGGTGATGGTCATGATCTTCATGCCGCAGGCATCCATCGCAGTTGCAGACCGGTTGATGTACTGGTGTACCACGCTGTTTGCCTCGCCCATCCTGTTGTTTGCCTTTTGTTCGGTCCTGTTTGTCATCTGGCTGGGGATGAGCAAGTACGGGCTGATCCGGCTGGGTGAAGGCGGGCCCGACTATTCCACCTTGTCGTGGATTTTCATGTTTATCATGTCCGGCATGGGTTCGTCGGCCTTGTACTGGGGCTTTCTGGACTGGGCGTATTACTACCAGACCCCCGGCCTGAACCTGCCCCCGGCGTCACCGCAAGCGCTGAAATACAGTGTGGCGTATTCCCTGTTTCATTCCGGCCTGAGTGCCTGGGCCATGTATGCCGTGGGCTCGGTTGCCATGTGCTACTACTTTCATGTGCGCAAGAACAAGGGACTGAGCCTGGCTGCCATTGTCGGCAGCATTACCGGTCGCAAGCCTGATGGTGCCTTGGGCCGGCTGGTGGATTTGCTGTTCATGCTGTGCATGTTTGGCGCATTGACCATTTCCCTGGTACTGACTGCCACCACCTTTACCCGTCTGTTGTCCACCCTTACCGGCATCCCGGACAATTTTGTCACGCAGCTGGTGGTGATTCTGTCGGTTGCCGTGCTGTTCACCCTGTCATCCTGGGTGGGCATGGATGGTGGCATGAAGCGTCTTAGCCAGATGGTGTGCTGGGGCGTGCTGGCGCTGGCTGCTTATGTGTATCTGCTGGGGCCTACCCATTTCATTACCAGTAATGTGTTGTCCAGCCTGGGCCTGATGCTCAGCAGCTTTATCGACATGAGCTTGTTTACCGACCCCTTGGGCGACGGCAAGTTTACCCGTGAGTGGACCGTATTTTACTGGCTGTGGTGGATTTCCTATGCGCCGGGCGTAGCCTTGTTTGTCACCCGGGTATCCCGTGGCCGAACCATCCGTGAGGTGTTGCTGGCCATGATGTTGGGTGGCTGTGCCGGTATCTGGTTTGTTTACGGCGTGCTGGAAAGCTATAGCGTGCACAGTTTCATCACCGGCCTGGTGGCGGTGCCGCAGGTATTGCAGGATCAGGGAGGGGAATCGGCCATTGCACAGTTGCTGGCGTTGTTGCCGGCTGGCCGTGTGGTGATCGCATTTTTCCTGGCCGTGATGGCGATCTTTCTGGCTGCACACATGGATGCGGTAGGTTACGCCGTTTCCGCTACCTGTACCCGCAATCTGGCTGAAGGCGAAGACCCGTCCCCTGTCGATCGCTTGTTCTGGTGCGTCATGCTCACCCTGGTACCGCTGGCCATGATTTTTGCCAAGGCACCACTCAATACCATGAAGACCACGGTGATTGTGACGGCCATTCCCTTTGCCATCATCACCCTGGTCAAGGTGTATGGCCTGCTCAAGTGGCTGCGTGAAGATTACGGCGATGTTCCGGCACATCGGATAGGCGAACAGCCTCCTCCTGAAGTGGCCAGCCAGCAATCCGGTTCATGAGTGTGGCCATGGCGCGTGCTTATCAGCTTTCTGCAGAAATGCAGTCTTTTGTAAACCAGAGTGCCCTGTTTCAACCCGTCGATGACAGCCTGATGCAGATGCGTGTGGCCTACGACGCCCTGTGTCGGCATTTCACGCCGCCGCTGCCGGATGGCGTGCAGCTTGAAGACCATGTTCTGCCGGTGGATGGACGGCATATTCCGTTGCGCTTGTACCGGCCAGCTACAGCCACACCGCCAGCCGGCTGGCCCTGTGTGCTGTACCTGCATGGCGGTGGCTGGGTACTGGGCGGTCTGGATTCACACGCCTTTATCGCAGCATTGCTGGCGCAGGAATGTGCTGCAAGCGTGCTGGTGGTGGACTACCGCCTGGCACCCGAGCATGTCTTTCCCGCCGCTTTCGACGACTGCCTGGCCGTGTGGGACTGCTTGCGCGTGGAAGGCCGGGCACTGGGCATCAACCCCGCTCGTGTTGTCGTGGCCGGGGATAGTGCCGGTGGTAATCTGGCGGCTGCGCTATGCCTGGCGACACGTGGCCGGCAAGGGCCGCCGTTATGCGGGCAGGCACTGATTTATCCCGCACTGGCGGCCGTACCGACTGAGCCAGCAGCAAGCGAACATGCGGATGCCCCGTTGCTTGGCCGTGATGACATGGCCTACTACCTGGCGCAATACGCGCCGGATCCGGCCACACATGCCGACCCCCGTCTGACACCGCTGGCGGTCGCCAACCTGCAAGGCATGCCCCCCGCCTTTGTAGCAGTGGCGGAATACGACCCGCTTCGTGACGATGGCCTGCTCTACGTCCGGCGCCTGCAGGCTATTGGTGTTGCGGCGCAGTGCCACCTGGGCCGTGGCCTGCTGCATGGTTGCCTGCGCTTCTGGCAGCAGGGGCCGGAGACCGCCCGCATGGTCCGCGCACTGTCAGCGGCCATCACTCGCATGCTTGCTGACCAGACATGACATGGACAGTCATGACATGGGCTGCAGCGCGTTGCCATGTGGCGCTGCGCCACCATCCCCTGGCCTTGCCATGCTGATTCGCAAGGCATGACCGGACAAGAAAAGGGCAGGTATTCACAGCCCTGTGACGACCCCAAGCAGAGGAGAACATCCATGAATGACTACACCACATTAAGCCCGGATTTCTGTGCTGATCCCGAACGCGCCTGGACTCTGCCAGCCGAGTATTACACCTCGGACAAGGTCTATCAGTTCGAAAAGGAGAAGATTTTCGCCCATAGCTGGATTTGCGTGGCGCATGGCAGTGAACTGGCCGAATCCAACGACTACATCACCCGTGAGGTGGCCGGTGAAAACATCATTGTGGTGCGTGGTCGGGATGGCGTATTGCGCAGCTTTTATAATGTCTGCCCGCATCGGGGTCACCAACTGCTGCAAGGTAGTGGCAGGGCCAAGAACGTGATTACCTGTCCCTATCACGCCTGGACCTTCAAGCTGGACGGTCAGCTGGGGCATGCCCGCAATTGCGAGAACGTGGTCGATTTCGATGCGGACAAGGCGACTTTGTCGCCGCTGAAAGTGGAGGAGTATGCCGGTTTCGTGTTCATCAATATGGATCTTGCAGCCGGTCCGGTAGAGCAGCAATTGCCCGGCCTGGCCGACAGCCTGCGCAAGGCATGCCCGGTGATCGACCAGTTGCATTTGGCTGCCCGTTTCGTCACGGCAACGCCAGCCAACTGGAAAATCATCGTCGACAACTATATGGAGTGCTACCACTGTGCACCGGCCCATCCGGGCTTTGCCGACTCGGTACAGGTGGACAAATACACGCACACCCTGCATGGCAACTGGTCACTGCAGTTTGGGCTGGCCCGCTCCTCCGAGAAGTCTTTCAAGTTTGACGCCTCGGTCAAGGACCCCAGTTTCAGCGGCTACTGGGCCTGGCCTTGCACCATGTTCAACGTCCCGCCGGGAGCCGACTTCATGACGGTGATTTATGAATTCCCGGTGGATGCCGAAACCACCTTGCAACACTACGACATCTATTTTCGCAACAAGGAACTGACTGCCGAGCAGCAGGCACTGGTGGAATGGTATCGCACGGTGTTCCGGCCGGAAGACCTGCGGCTGGTGGAAAGCGTGCAGCGCGGGCTCAAGTCGCGTGGCTATCGTGGTCAGGGGCGCATCATGACCGACCGCCAGCGCAGCGGCATCAGTGAGCATGGCATTGCCCACTTCCATCACTTGGTGGCACGCCAGCATCAGGACTGATTCCACCTGCGGCGGCGCCGCCAGGCGGTTGCCGCCGCTGCCGTGATGAACCCTGTGAAATTGCAAAATCCAATGCTGTGCCGATAGCACGTGCATGCCCGGGGCCAATGCTGTCCGGCCTGCAGGATGGGCATGCTCTTGCACGGCTCAGTCAACCCCGAGCATGAATCGACATGAGCCTTCAGTCCCCGAATATGAATGTCCGCGTGGTGCGGATCGAACAAGCCAGTCCGCAGATCAAACGCTTTACTTTGCAGGCCGCAGATGGTGGCCCGCTACCGGCCTTCAGTGGTGGCAGCCATATTATTGTGCAAATGCCCACTGCCAGCGGTCTTATCCATAATGCCTACTCGCTGCTTGGCTCGCCTTTTCAGCTGCAGCAATACCAGATTGCCGTGCGACGCGAGGAAGCTTCGCGTGGTGGCTCGGCCTTCATGCACACACATGTGGCGGAGGGGGACATCTTGCAGATATCTCCACCCAACAATTTATTCCCGCTACATGCCACGCCGGGGCGGCAGATTCTGATTGCCGGAGGCATCGGCATTACGCCCTTCATGTCGCAGATGGAAGAGCTACAGGCCAGCGGCGCAGCGTTTGAACTGCACTATGCCTTTCGCAGTCGCGAGCAGGCGGCCTTTGTCGACGAGCTGGCGGCGCGTTACGGCGCGCACTGCCATTTTCATGATGCTTCCCAGGGCGAGCTGTGCAATGTCACTGCCTTGCTGGCGCAAATGGGTGAACAGGACCACGTCTATGTCTGCGGGCCGCAGTCCTTGATTGAGGCTGTGCAGCAGGCCGGAGGAGGGCAGGGCATTCCGCCCGCCCGCCTGCATTGGGAGCAGTTTGCTGCCAGCACTTCGGGTGGTGCGGCATTCATCGTGGTGCTGGCCCGTTCCGGGCGCGAAATCCCGGTGGCGGCAGAACAAACCATCCTGCAAGCCATCGAGTCGGATGGTTCGGTGGCGGTGGATTGCCTGTGTCGCGAAGGCGTGTGCGGTACCTGTGAGGTGGGCATTGTTGAAGGCGAGGCCGAGCACCGCGACCAATACCTGAGTGAAGAAGAAAAACAGGCACAAAACAGCATGCTGATTTGTGTGTCGCGCGCCAGAGGCAGCCGTATCGTGCTGGATCTGTAAAACCATTCAATGACGTACACGCTTGCTGACCGGGGGATGGTGACAGTATCCCGGAACGGGGCATCGGCATGGTGACAGCCGGCCCGTGATTTCCTTGACAACTGTCACTGATAATGCCGGATACGCTGGGCTAGAATGGATGACAGTTTCCGGCGCGCGGTGATCCCGCTGCGACTGCAGTCCCGGCGCCTCACGATTGGCCTACAAGGACATCCCTGCCATGAACCATACCTATCTTGCCCACCTGGAAGCCACGCTGGCCCAAATTCGCGCCGATGGATTTGAAAAGCCGGAACGGGTGATTGCCACCCCGCAGCGCTCCGATATCGCGCTGGCTGGTGGTGCGCATGTGCTCAACTTCTGTGCCAACAACTATCTGGGGCTGGCTGATGATGCCCGCCTGATCGACGCCGCTAAGCGCGGGCTGGACGACTATGGCTATGGCTGCGCCTCGGTGCGCTTCATCTGTGGTACCCAGCAGGTGCACAAGGATCTGGAGCAGGCCATTTCCGGCTTCCTCGGCACCGACGACACCATCCTGTATTCCAGCTGTTTCGACGCCAACGGCGGCGTGTTCGAAACCCTGCTGGGCGAAGAGGACGCGGTGATTTCCGACGAACTGAACCACGCTTCCATCATTGATGGCGTGCGCCTGTGCAAGGCCAAGCGTTTCCGTTACAAGAACAACGATATGGCCGATCTGGAAGCCCAGCTGATTGCCGCCGAAGCGGCCGGTGCGCGCTTCAAGCTGATCGTGACCGATGGCGTGTTCTCCATGGACGGCATCATTGCCGACCTGAAAACCCTGTGCGAAGTGGCCGGCCGCCATGGTGCGCTGGTGATGGTGGACGACTCGCATGCCGTCGGTTTCATCGGTGAAAACGGTGCCGGTACACCAGAGCTGTGCGGCGTGGCCGACAAGGTGGACATCTACACCGGCACCCTGGGCAAGGCGCTGGGTGGTGCTTCCGGTGGCTATGTATCCGGCCGCAAGCCCATCATCGACCTGTTGCGTCAGCGTTCGCGCCCCTATCTGTTCTCCAACAGTCTGGCCCCGGCCATTACCGCTGCCAGCCTGGAAGTACTGAAGCTGATCCAGTCCGAAGGCCAGCAGCTGCGCGCCCAGCTCAAGCGCAATGCCGAGCTGTTCCGCAATGAAATGTCCGCCGCCGGTTTCACCCTGGTGCCGGGCCAGCATCCCATTATTCCGGTGATGCTGGGTGATGCCCGCCTGGCTGGCGAAATGGCCGCCCGCCTGCTGCAGGAGGGCGTGTACGTGATCGGCTTCTCTTTCCCGGTGGTGCCCAAGGGCAAGGCGCGCATCCGTACCCAGATGTCCGCCGGTCACACGGTGGAACAGGTACAGCGTGCCGTGGCCGCCTTCATCAAGGTGGGCCGTGAACTGAAAGTGATCGACTGATCCTCCCTAACTCTGCCCGCTGGCCACAATGCTGGCGGGCGTCGCACAGACAGGCAAACGCAATGAAAGCACTCTCCAAACTGAAATCCGCTCCCGGCCTGTGGATGAATGATGTGCCGCAACCGGAAATCGGCCATAACGACCTGCTGATCAAGATCAGCAAAACCGCCATCTGCGGCACCGACATCCATATCTGGAACTGGGACGAATGGGCGCAGAAGACCATTCCGGTGCCCATGCATGTGGGTCATGAATACGTGGGCGTGGTGGCCGCCATGGGCTCCGAAGTGCGCGGTTTTGAAATCGGCCAGCGCGTGTCCGGCGAAGGCCACATCACCTGCGGCCATTGCCGCAACTGTCGTGCCGGTCGCCGTCATCTGTGCCGCAACACCGTGGGTGTGGGCGTCAACCGCGAAGGCGCCTTTGCCGAATACCTGGTGATTCCGGCCTTCAATGCCTTCCCGATTCCGGACGACATTTCCGATGATCTGGCCGCCATCTTCGACCCCTTCGGCAATGCGGTGCATACCGCGCTGTCCTTCAATCTGGTGGGCGAAGACGTGCTGATCACCGGTGCCGGCCCCATCGGCATCATGGCGGTGGCCATTGCCAAGCACGTGGGTGCACGCCATATCGTGATCACCGACGTCAACGACTACCGCCTGGAACTGGCACGCCAGATGGGTGCCAGCCGTGCAGTGAACGTGGCGCGTGAAGACCTGAAGCAGGTGATGAGCGAACTGCACATGTGTGAAGGTTTCGACGTGGGCCTGGAAATGTCCGGCAACCCGCAGGCCTTCCGCCAGATGCTGGAAACCATGAACCACGGCGGCAAGATTGCGCTGCTGGGCATTCCGCCGGCCAATACCGCCATCGACTGGAACCAGGTCATCTTCAAGGGCCTGGAAATCAAGGGCATCTATGGCCGGGAAATGTTTGAAACCTGGTACAAGATGGTGGCGCTGATCCAGTCCGGGCTGGATATCCGCCCCATCATCACCCACCACTTCAAGGTGGATGACTTCGAGCAAGGCTTCGCCACCATGCTGTCCGGTCAGAGCGGCAAGGTGATCCTGGACTGGAGCTGATTCCCTGGCCTGCCCGGCGTGTCTGGCAGGCAGATGACAAGGCCCGGCAAAGCCGGGCCTTGTCATTGCTGCGCTGGCTGGCGCAGATTCGCTTTGCTGCTGGGATATGGCATGAATATTTCATGCCAATTAATTAAAATGACATGGTTTGTCCCTGCTACGTCTCGCTGGTCATCTTGCTGACATCCGGCTTAACTACGCTGTCTGTCCGCCAGGTAAGGATGAGTAAAGTACATGGGTAACAGGGGCTGGATGCACCGATGGGTTCTGCTGTCATGCTGGGCCGTACTGTATGCGTTGCCTGCGCTGGCTGATTCCCGTGTTCTGACCATCGGGGTAGAGGCACTGGACTACGCGCCTTATTACTATCTGGACAGCAATGGCAATTATCGGGGGCTGGCGCGAGATGTGCTGGATGCCTTTGCACGCAGCCGGGGCTATGTATTTGTCTACAAGCCGATGCCGCCTGCACGGCTGATGTCTGCCTTTTTGTACGAGCAGAATGTCGATTTCAAATTTCCCGATCATCCGCGCTGGAGTGTGGACGCCAGGCGTGGCGTATTGCTCAGCTATAGTCTGCCACTGGTGACGCTGACTGAGGGCCTGCTGGTGCGTGCGCCGCAGCAGGCCTTGAAGCTGGAACAGCTGCACGATATGGCGACGCTGACCGGGTTTACCCCGGTTGCTTATCTGGACCAGGTGCACAGTGGCCAGATCCGGCTGACAGAAAACAGCTCGCAGCAGGGGCTTGTGCGGCAGTTGCTGGTTGGGCGGGTGCAAGCGATTTATCTGGACTGGAATGTAGGCATGCGCATGGCCCGTTCCATGGGCGCTGCCAGCCAGCTTAAACCGGCACGCGAATTGCCAGTGGACCGGGTGCCGCTGATGCTGTCATCCACGCACAATCCGGAAATCATCGATCAGTTCAATCAATTCCTGCTGCAGCAAGCAGGTACATTGTCGCGTTTGAGACGGCATTATCATTTGTCCGAATAAGCTGGCTTTTCATGCAATGCACAACGCGGCGTGTGTTCAGGCCGTCTCCTTGCTTTGCGCCGTGGGCTCTAGGCGGTAGAATCGACCTTTGACTTTTTACTCGCTACCCCACGTCTATGCTTACCTTCCAGGAAATCATCCTTACCCTCCAGAATTATTGGAACGAGCAAGGGTGCGTCATCATGCAACCCTTCGACATGGAGGTGGGCGCCGGTACCTCGCATCCGGCCACCTGTCTGCGCGCCATTGGCCCGGAGCCGTGGAACGCTGCCTATGTACAACCGTCGCGTCGTCCCAAGGACGGTCGCTACGGCGAAAACCCGAACCGCCTGCAGCATTACTACCAGTTCCAGGTAGCGCTCAAGCCGTCGCCGGCCAATATCCAGGAACTCTACCTGGGCTCGCTCAAGGTGCTGGGGATCGACCCCACCGTGCACGACATCCGCTTTGTTGAAGACGACTGGGAAAACCCGACGCTGGGTGCCTGGGGTCTGGGCTGGGAAGTCTGGCTGAACGGCATGGAAGTCACCCAGTTCACCTACTTCCAGCAAGTGGGCGGCCTGGACTGCAAGCCGGTACTGGGTGAAATCACCTACGGTATCGAGCGTCTGGCCATGTATCTGCAAGGCGTGGAAAACGTGTACGACCTGCTGTGGACGGTCTACCCCAACGGTCAGCGCGTGACCTACGGCGACGTATACCACCAGAACGAAGTGGAGCAGTCCACCTACAACTTCGAACACGCCAATGTGCCCAAGCTGTTCGAACTGTTCAGCTACTACGAATCCGAAGCCAAGCGCCTGCTGGACATTCCGCTGGCGCTGCCGGCTTACGAAATGGTGCTCAAGGCCGGTCACTGCTTCAACCTGCTGGATGCCCGTGGTGCCATCTCGGTGACCGAACGTGCCACCTATATCGGCCGGGTACGCACCCTGTCGCGTGGTGTGGCCCAGGCTTACTACGCCGCGCGCGAGGCACTGGGTTTCCCCATGTGCCCCAAGGCCTGACCGGCCATGAAAACACGGATCAGTCTGCTTCTGGCCCTGCTGTCCCTGCCCGCCATGGCGGCAGAACCTGACTGGGGCGTTTACCAGCAAGGTTCCGCGCTGGAACTGTCGATGGACCGTAATTCCATCTGGGTGGAAAAGGACGGACTGGTCCATTTTGTGAATCAGGAGCGCTTTAGCGAACGTCAGTACGACAAGGCTACCGACATCAAGTATTTCATCCGGCGTACCAGCGGCTATGCCAGCTGCAGCAAGCAGCAATACACCTTTGTCGGTTTCGAATATGCCGACAAGCGTGGCCGCCAGCTGTATTCCACCATGTTCCCGGTACAACGTTTTGCCTGGAAATGGCAGTCGGTGGAACAAGGCTCGGTTGCCGACACCATGCTGCAAGTCGTGTGCTATCTCGCCAAATCCGCTCCGCACAAGAAACCTGAATAAATCATGAACGCCACCCTGCTTATCGAGTTGCTCACCGAAGAGCTGCCGCCCAAGGCGCTGGAAAAGCTGTCGCACAGCTTTGGCCAGACCATTACCGAAGAACTGAAAAAACTGCAGTTTGTGGCTGCTGATGCCGCCGCCACCGTGTTTGCCTCGCCGCGCCGCCTGGCCGTGCAAGTCCCGGCCGTGCTGGCCGTGCAGCCAGACCAGAAAATCGTGCGCAAGGGCCCGGCCGTGGCCGCCGGCATGAAGGATGGCCAGCCCACCCCGGCACTGGCCGGCTTTGCCCGCTCCTGCGGCGTGGAGGTTTCTGCGCTCACCACCATGAGCGATGGCAAGCAGGACGTATTTGCCTATGAAAGCACCAAGACCGGTGAAGCTCTGTCCGCAGTACTGACCGACATCGTCGCACTGGCGCTGAAAAAGCTGCCGATTCCCAAACTGATGCGCTGGGCGGACTACGACTACCAGTTCGTCCGTCCTGTGCATGGCCTGATCATGCTGTGGGGCGAAACCGTGATTGACGGCAGCCTGCTGGGCCTCACCAGCCGCAACGCCACCCGTGGTCACCGCTTCCTGTCATCGGGCGATGTATTTGTCGAAAAAGCCGACGACTACGCCCGCGTGCTGTTCGAGCAGGGCAAGGTACTGGCCAGCTTTGATGCCCGCCGCGAGCTGATCAAGAAGCGCCTGGCTGACGCCGCCGCCGTGCATGGTGCCACCATTGCCGCCGACGACGCGTTGCTTGACGAAGTGACTGCGCTGGTGGAATGGCCGGTGGTACTGGAAGCCGGTTTTGAAGCCGAATTCCTCAAGGTGCCGCAGGAATGCCTGATCCTGACCATGCAGCAGAACCAGAAGTACTTCCCGCTGCTGGACGCCAAGGGCAAGCTGATGAACCGCTTCCTGCTGGTGTCCAATCTGGAAACCGCCGATCCCAGCCACATCATCCAGGGTAACGAGCGCGTGCTGCGCGCCCGTCTGTCCGATGCCAAGTTCTTCTTCGAGCAGGATCAGAAAGCCCGTCTGGAAACACGTCTGGCCAAACTGGCCGAAGTGGTTTACCACAACAAGATCGGCAGCCAGCTGGAACGAGTGGAACGCCTGCAAGCGATTGCCGGCCAGATTGCTGCCCAACTGGGCGCGGACCAGTCCGTGGCCGAGCGTGCCGCCTTGCTGGCCAAGGCCGACCTGGTCACCGACATGGTGGGTGAGTTCCCCGAGCTGCAAGGCGTGATGGGCATGTACTACGCCCAGCACGACGGCGAAAGCGAGGTAGTTGCCGCCGCCATCGAAGGCCACTACCACCCGCGCTTTGCCGGTGACAGCCTGCCGCAGGGCGACATTGCCACTGCCGTGGCACTGGCCGACAAGCTGGAAGCCATTGTCGGCATCTGGGGCATCGGCCTGATTCCGACTGGCGACAAGGACCCGTACGCACTGCGTCGCGCGGCCCTTGGCGTGCTGCGCATGGCACTGGCAGCCAAGCTGGACCTCAAGGCCCTGCTGACGCTGGTGGCTGCCGCCTTCCCGGCAGGCAAGCTGTCCGCCACCACGGCTGACGAAGTGTTTGCCTTCATGATGGACCGCCTGAAGAACTACCTGGCGGCCGACTATCAGGCTGACGAAGTGGAAGCCGTGTTGGCGCTCGCTCCGTCCACCCTGAACGAAGTACCGGCCGTACTGGCTGCCGTGGCTGCCTTCAAGGCACTGCCGGAAGCCGCTACCCTGGCCGCCGCCAACAAGCGGGTGAAGAACATCCTGAAGAAGGTGGAAGGCGAAGTGGGTTCGGTGAACCCGGCCTTGCTGAGCGAAGCCGCCGAGCAGGCCCTGTACGCTGCCGTGACCGAGCTGGCACCGCAGGTGGACGCCAAGTTTGCCGCCCACGACTTTGCCGGTGCGCTGGCGCAGCTCTCCAGCCTGAAGGCACCGGTGGATGCCTTCTTTGATGGTGTGATGGTGATGGCGGACGACCTGGCCGTACGTGCCAACCGTATCGCCTTGCTGGCCCGCCTGGCGGCCCTGTTCAACCGCGTGGCGGATATCTCGCTGCTGGCGGATTAAGCGTCTGGCCGGCCCGTGACGGGCTGGCTGGCGCAGTTATTGCCTGTATCAATCCGGCAGGGGCGCGTGTTTACCGGCCGGATTGATGCTCCCTCCCAAGGAAAACCATGAAACTTGTCATCCTGGATCGCGACGGCGTCATCAATGAAGACCGCGATGATTTCGTCAAGAACACCATGGAATGGGTACCGCTGCCGCACAGTCTGGAAGCGATAGCCAACCTGACCCAGGCAGGCTGGCGCGTGGTGGTGGCCACCAATCAGTCCGGTCTGGCGCGTGGTCTGTTCGATGTGCATGCGCTCAACGCCATGCATGAGAAGATGCACCGCCTGGTGGGTCAGGCCGGTGGCCGTATCGATGCCGTGGCCTATTGCCCGCACGGACCGGATCACGGCTGCGAATGCCGCAAGCCGTTGCCGGGCATGGTGCTGGAGCTGGCCGAGCGCTTCAATGTCAAATTGCAGGGCCTGCCGCTGATTGGCGACAGCCTGCGTGATCTGGAGTCGGTGGCGGCTGTTGGCGGCCAACCCATCCTGGTGCGTACCGGCAAAGGCATGAAAACCCTGGAGAAGGGTGGGTTGCCCGAAGGCACGCTGGTGTTCGACGACCTGTTTGACGCGGCAGAACACCTGATCAATTCCTGAAGTGGTTTGTTGTGAGGCTGAATTAACCCATGATCTGGATTCGTAACCTGATTTACTGGCTGTTGCTGCTGATTGTCACGCCGCTGTGCTTTCTCGGCCTGTTCATTGCTGCGCCACTGCCGCGCCGTACCCGCCATGTGTTTGGCGAGAGCTGGGCCAAGATCATGCTGTGGCTGCTGGTGCATGTGGTGGGGCTGAAATACAAGGTGATCGGGGCGGAAAACATGCCGTCGGTGCCCTCCATCATTTGTTCCAAGCACCAGTCCGGCTGGGAAACCCTGGCCTTGCAGAAAATCTTCCCTTCGCAGATTTACGTGGCCAAGCGCGAGCTGCTGTGGCTGCCCTTCTTCGGCTGGGGCCTGGCCTTGATGAACCCGATTGCCATCAACCGTTCCGACCGTGCCCGCGCCAACGACCGCATGCTCAAGCAGGGGCTGGAGCGCAAGAAGCACGGCTTCTGGATTACCGTGTTTCCGGAAGGCACGCGTACCAAGCCGGGCGTGGCAGGCAAGTACAAGCATGGTGCGGCACGCATGTCGCGCCAGCTGGACATGCCGCTGGTGCCGGTGGCGCACAATGCCGGCGAATTCTGGCCGCGTAATGCCTTCCTGAAATATCCGGGCGAAATCACCGTGGTGATTGGCCCGGCCATCTATCCGCAAGACGGTGTCGGCCCCGAAGCCATGACCCAGCAGGCGCAGCAGTGGATTGAAGCGCGCCAGCAGGAAATCGGCGGTGTCGGCCCCTTTGCCCATCCCGATGACAAGCGCCGCCGCCTGGACCGTCCTGCCGCTGCCTGATGGCGCGGTGGATGTGCACCTGGTACGCCGGGTGCGCAAAAGCATCGGCATCCGCATTGCCGATGGCCGGGTGGAGCTGATTGCCCACCCGCGCGTTACCCATGCCCGCCTGCACGAGGTGTTGCAGGCGCGGCGTGACTGGATTGCCCGCCATGTGCTGATGCAGCGGGAACAAAAACAGCAACTGTCCGATCAGACAGGTTTAACCTTGCTGGGACGGCCCATCAGCCTGCAGCGGGTAGCCGGAATGCGGCGCAGTGCCAGGCTGGATGGCGATGTACTGCAAGTCTCCGGCGTAGCGCCGGATGACGAGGCCGGCCTGCAGGCCGTGGTTTCCGGCTGGCTCAAGCGCCAGGCACAGTTGCTGTTTGCCCAACGCATGGCGCAGATGCAGTCACACTGTCCGCGTCCGCCCGGCAAGCTTTCGCTGTCATCTGCCCGTACCCGCTGGGGGAGTTGTACCGCCCGGGGCGATATCCGCCTTAACTGGCGACTGGTGCAGGCACCGCTCGCCATCATCGATTATGTGCTGGCCCACGAGCTGGCCCATTTGCAGCACATGAACCATTCGGCGGCCTTCTGGCAGGAAACCGCCCGCCTGTTTCCCGATTGGCAGAATGCACGTCATTGGTTGAAACAACAGGGTGCTAGCCTGTTCCGCTTTGGTTGACCCCGCGCCAGGTCCGGTGCGACCGGTCAGCCGGTGGCGGCCGCTCTTCAATCTCACAGGAGTCCACAACATGCAATTTCTGCACACCATGCTGCGCGTCGGCAATCTGGAACGTTCGCTGGCGTTTTATCAGGACGTGCTGGGCATGCGCCTGCTGCGCCGTCAGGATTACCCGGAAGGCCGCTTTACCCTGGCCTTTGTCGGTTACGGTGACGAAGCCGACCATACCGTGCTGGAACTGACCCACAACTGGGATACCGACAGCTATGAACCGGGTAACGCCTTCGGCCACATCGCCATCGGCGTGGAAGATGCCTATCAGGCCTGTGACGCGGTGCGTGCCAAGGGCGGCAAGGTGGTACGTGAGGCCGGCCCGATGAAACACGGCACCACCGTGATTGCTTTCGTGGAAGACCCGGATGGCTATAAGATCGAGTTCATCCAGAAGGGTAGTCTGTAAGGCTTCTGGCTGCATGGCCCGCGCTGTCGGGCAACAAGGGGCCGGAGACGCTGTTCCGGCCTTTTTCATGTATACGCGGTATTCACGGAGCTTCAATGCCTAACGCACTGCGCTATCTGCTTTTCCTGCCGCTGCTGACCCTGCCTGCGCTGGCACAGGCTGCCGACCTGGATGGCAGCACGCTCAGCCTGGCCTGGGTGCTGCCTTTTGCCGGCATACTGTTGTCCATTGCCTTGTTCCCCATTTTTGCACCGGGCTTCTGGCACCACCATTTCGGCAAGATCACCGCCTGCTGGACGGTTTTGTTCCTGCTGCCGTTTACCGCCAGCTTCGGGGTGAGTAGTTCCATCAGCCTGATCGTGCATGCGCTGGTGAGCGAATACATTCCCTTCATCATGCTGCTGCTGGCCCTGTATACCGTGTCGGGCGGCATTCTGGTAGGGGGCAGCCTGCATGGTTCACCCAGGGTCAACACCGCCATCCTGGCCATCGGCACGGCGCTGGCTTCCATCATGGGCACCACCGGGGCAGCGATGCTGCTGATTCGTCCCTTGCTGAAGGCCAATGACAACCGCAAGCACCGGGTGCATGTGGTGGTGTTTTTCATCTTCCTGGTGGCCAATGTCGGTGGCGGCCTGACTCCGCTGGGGGACCCGCCGCTGTTTCTGGGTTTCCTCAAGGGAGTGACGTTCGGCTGGACCTTCCAGCACATGCTGTTGCCGGTACTGGCTCTGTCTGCCGCCTTGTTGCTGGTGTTCTACTTGCTGGACAGCCATTTCTACCGCCGTGAGGACGAAGAATTCAAGCCGCATCACGATCAGCCCTTGCGTCTGTATGGCAAGCGTAATTTCTTCCTGCTGGCCGGTGTGGTGGGGGCGGTATTGCTGTCCGGATTCTGGCAGCCGGGTATTCACCTGGAACTGGCCGGTGTGCATGCCGAGCTGCAAAACCTGGTACGCGACGGCTTGCTGCTGTTGTTGGCGCTGGCTTCGCTGTGGCTGACGCCCAAGCAGGTGCGTGCTGGCAATGAATTCAACTGGGACCCGATTCTGGAAGTGGGCAAGCTGTTTGCCGGCATCTTCATCACCATCGGCCCGGCCATTGCCATCTTGCGTGCCGGTAGCAGCGGCCAGCTGGCGGCCCTGGTGCATGCGGTATCCGGGGCGGATGGCCAGCCGGTGAATGGCATGTATTTCTGGATGACCGGCTTGCTATCCAGCTTCCTGGACAATGCGCCCACCTATCTGGTGTTCTTCAATCTGGCAGACGGTAATGCCGTCACGCTGATGGGGCCGCTGGCGCAAACCCTGCTGGCCATTTCCATGGGTGCGGTATTCATGGGGGCCAATACCTATATCGGCAATGCCCCCAACTTCATGGTGAAAGCCATTGCCGAGCAGCGCGGCGTGGCCATGCCCAGCTTCTTTGGCTACATGTTGTGGTCGGTCAGCATCCTGCTGCCCTTGTTTGTCCTGATGACCTGGCTGTTTTTCTGAAGCAAGAACGGCGAGTCTCCGTGCTGGCGGCTCGCCGTGACATCAATGCGGTTTGATGCTGCCCTGTGGTGGCGTGGCGGACAGCGCCTCATCCCATACATGCTTGGGAATATGCGATTGCAGGTATTCCACCGCTTTTTCCAGCAGGTCTTCATGCAGCTGGTGGCCGACGAAAGGCTCGATTTCTGCCGTCACATCGCCACCCAGTGCAATCAGGTGTTCCGCTGCCCGCACGCTGTGTACATACGGAATCACCGGGTCTGCCTTGCCATGGAACAGGTGGATGGTGGTTTGCGGCAACGCACGCGCCGGCAGGCTGGCAAAGCGTCCGCTGAAGGCCAGCACCCGGCTGGCCAGCGCCGGGTAGGCTGCTGCGGCTTCCAGTGCCATGATGGCGCCCTGGCTGAAGCCCAGTAGCGCAGTGGCCGCATGCCCAAGGCCGCTCTGTTGTTGCCAGTACTCCACTGCGGCGACAAAGCCGGGCAGGGCGGCGGCTACCCGTTGCAAGCGGTTTTCCTCGGTGACGCCCTGTACCGAAAACCACTGGAACCCCTGACCCAGGTCACTCTCATCCGCTCCGGCTACGCTGACAATCAGCGCCTGCGGAAAACTCTTGCCCAGATAGCGTCCCAATTCCGCCATGCTTTCCGGGCTGCCGCCCACGCCATGGAACAGCAACATCAGTTGCACAGGGCTGGCCGGTTGTTGAATCACGATATCGTGGCGCATGCATTTTCTCCTGAACTGCCGGCCCGCTTGCCCAGCGTCTCCGGCTTGAATGATGGACGGGCCATGGGCCGCGTGTGAACAGAGTGAAATATAAGGCCAATGCAGCGTTATAATAGCCCCCTCGCGGTTAACACAGCATTCACTCACATGCACATCCACATTCTGGGCATTTGCGGCACCTTCATGGGCGGCATCGCTGCCATCGCCAAACAGGCAGGCCATACCGTTACCGGTTGCGATGCCAATGTTTATCCTCCGATGAGTACCCAGCTGGAGGCCATGGGCATCACCCTGACCCAGGGATTCGGGGCCGAGCAGCTGGAGCTGGGTGCCGACATGTATGTGGTGGGCAATGTAGTGACCCGTGGCAAGCCGCTGATGGAGGAAATCCTCAATCGTGGCCTGCCTTATATTTCCGGCCCGCAGTGGCTGGCGGAAAACGTGCTGCACGACAAATGGGTGCTGGCCGTAGCCGGCACGCACGGCAAGACTACCACCAGCTCCATGCTGGCGTGGATTCTGGAAGACGCCGGCCTGGCTCCGGGCTTCCTGATTGGCGGCATTCCGCAGAACTTTGGCGTGTCTGCCCGCCTGCCCGGTCATCCGGCGCAGGACCCGGCCAGCACCAGCCCCTTCTTTGTGATCGAAGCGGATGAATACGACACCGCTTTCTTCGACAAGCGTTCCAAGTTTGTCCACTACCGGCCACGTACAGCCATCCTGAATAATCTGGAATACGATCATGCGGACATCTTTGCTGATCTGGCGGCTATCGAGACGCAATTCCATCACCTGGTGCGCACCATCCCGGCACAAGGCCTGATTGTCAGCAATGGCCGCGAGGCCAGCCTGAGCCGCGTGCTGGAGCGTGGCTGCTGGACGCCGGTGGAAGCATTCGGCGTGGCTGATGGCTGGCAAGCGGGCGAGCCGGATGCCAATGGCCACTTCGATGTATTGCTGCATGGCCAGCTGCAAGGCCGGGTGGAGTGGACACTGATGGGCGAACACAACCGCCTGAATGCGGTGGCTGCCATTGCCGCCGCTCGCCACGCCGGGGTGGCCGTGCGCGATGCCATCGCTGCGCTGGCACGCTTTGACAATGTAAAACGCCGCATGGAAGTGCGCGGCAAGGTGGCGGGTGTCACCGTGTATGACGACTTTGCCCATCACCCCACCGCCATTGCCACCACGCTGGAAGGCTTGCGCCGCCATGTGGGGGATGCGCGCATTCTGGCGGTGCTGGAGCCGCGCTCCAACACCATGAAGCTGGGCACCATGAAAGACGCACTGCCTGCTTCGCTGGCACTGGCCGACCGGGTGTTCTGCTCGGCCGCCGGTCTTAACTGGAGCCCGGCTGAAGCTTTGCTGCCCATGGGGGACAAGGCGGAAACCCTCGACCAGCTGGATGCGCTGCTGGCCGCCATTCTGGCCGAAGCGCGCAGCGGCGATCATATCCTGGTAATGAGTAACGGCGGTTTTGGTGGCATTCACCAGAAACTGCTGGATGGTCTGATGGCAAAGCAAACCGTCTGAGCGCGGGCATGCAATGTCTTGCCTGACTCAGGCCAGGCGGCTGATCCGGTTGCGGCCAGCCTGCCGGGCTTGTTCCAGGGCGTCCTCCAGGCGCTGGAACATGGCATTGGGGGCGCTTTCCGCCGTCCGCAATGCACTCAGGCCGATACAGACTTCTACCGGACATTCCTGTCCCTGATTGCGATACATCAGTTGGCCCAGCACCTGCAGCAGGCGCTGGGCTACTTCCTGTGCGCCATCCAGGCTGGTATTGGGCATCAACACCAGAAAGGCATCTTCCCTTTGGTGTGCCACCTGATCGCTGTCGCGCGTTCCCTGTACGCACAGGCTGCCCGCCAGCCTCAGCAACTGGCGCCGTGCGGCGTCGTCATCCCGTGGTGGCAGATTGATGATTTGCACCAGCATGCCGGCAAGCGCACCGCCATAGCGCCGGATGCGGCCGGTTTCTGAATGGGCGTTGCCAAGAAGTTGCTGGATGCTGACCACGCCCATCAGCTGGTCATCCTCCAACTGGATTGATGTGTCCTGGTTCATGCTTTTCAACATATTGAGTGCGCGCTGCAGCAGTTGGTGTTCCAGCTTCATCAACTGGCGCATCTGATGGCTTTCGCTACGGTCGCCAAAGCTGATGACCAGGCTGGTTTGCTCGGCCAGCTGGATTTCGCGCAAGGACAGTTGCACTTCAATCGGCCGACCGGTGGCGCTGATCAAGCGGAATGGCAGGTTGTAGATCATGCCTTGTTGCGCCAGCAGATTGCGCAGGGTGCTGCTGTCTTCTGCCTGGGGCAGGAACTGGCTGAACGGACGACCTTGCAGGTTGGGGTGGGGCATGGCCAGCAAGATGGCAGCCAGCTGGTTGGCGGCGATGATCTGGCCGCTGTCCGGCTGCACCAGCAACAGCCCACCCTGTACGGTGTCGATTAGCGTTTGGAGGGTAAACGGGCTGGCCATGGCGACATCCTTGCATAAGGGCGTGGCATAAGGGCGTGGTGCCGGGCATTCCAGTCTATTCCACTTGGCTGCCGATTGCAGTGGAATGCAGCGCAGCGGTTTCAGCGTTCCAGAATGGCCCGCCGATGCCGGCGAAACACCCAGCGTTCCCATAAGGGTTGGGTCTGTTCGTCCTGTGGCAGCTGCAAGCGGGCGATGATGGCGTAGGACTCGTCAGGTGTGGGGTGCTGTTCTTCGATATGCGCCGCCAGAAACAGCATCAGCGCCGAATCGGGATTGGGCATCAGGGCAATCTGTACCGCGTCGCCCACCCGCCAGGGGTGGTCGGACAGCCAGGCAATGCTGTCCAGTCCCAGTCGGCAGGGGGTGAGCGGCGGGCGGTCCGGATGATGGCCGAGCAGGGCAATTTCCAGTGCCAGGTCCAGCTTGGCTTCCAGACGCATCAGCATCGGGTCCGGTTCTTCCGGAGTCTCGCTCGGTGCGGCCAGCACCCGCAGCGCCAGCCGGGTTTCCCGCTGGCGGGCCGCAGAGCACTGCGCGTCGTTCAGCAATTGCACCTGCAAGGGCAGGTGGGCATCAAAGCTGGCACTGTCCAGTGCGGGCAGCAGGTGCATGGTGATCTCCCGGTGAGAGCGGATCAGGCTAACAGCTTGGCCACGCCGTCCAGTCCCACGACATTGATGGCGACATCGGCCTTGGCCTGTACCACCGGTTTGGCGCGGTAGGCCACGCCCACGCCGGCTTCACCCAGCATCAGCAGGTCGTTGGCACCGTCACCCATGGCAATCACCTGTTCCGGACGCAAGCCAAGTTCTGTGCGCTTTTCGATCAGCAGGCGCTGCTTGGCGGCGGCATCCACGATATCGCCCACCACGCGGCCGGTCAGCTTGCCGTCCACCACTTCCAGCTGGTTGGCGTAAGCATAGTCCAGTCCCAGTTGTTGTTTCAGCCGTTCGGTAAAGAAGGTGAAGCCGCCGGAAACCAGCATGAAGCGGATGCCGTTTTCCTTGCAGCGTGCCAGCAGTTTTTCCGCGCCGGGGCTCAGTTGCAGGCGTTCCTGATACACCTTTTCCAGCGCGCTTTCCGACAGGCCGGCCAGCAAGGCAACCCGTTCGCGCAGCGAGGCGGAGAAATCCAGCTCGCCACGCATCGAGCGTTCGGTAATGGCGGCTACTTGCGGCTTGATACCTTGCATGTCGGCAATTTCATCAATGCATTCGATGGTGATCAGCGTCGAGTCCATATCGGACACCAACAGGCCGAAGTCGGCCAGTTTCAGGCTGCTGTCGACAAAGGCAAAGTCATAGCCCAGGGTCTGGCAGCAGGCGCTGATGGCATCGCGGCTGGCCGGGTCGGCGTCTGCCAGTCTGGCCACGTCGGGGCTGGGCTGCTGAATGCCGCTGGCACCGGCCAGCGTGGCCAGTTCCTGCAGTTCGCGGCTGTCGAGACGGGGGGATTGAATGACGAGGGTGATGGACATGGGCGTACAAGCAGTCTGATGGGCAATACGCCATTATGCCACTTGCAGGCGGACAGCCGGAATGGGGATGTGTCCCCATCCGGCGCTGTGGCTTCAATGTCCTTTGCGACGCTGGCGCCAGCGTTGCCCGGCGGCATCCAGTGACAGGCATCCCGGGCCGAAGGCAAACAGTGCCAGCAGCAGCATGGCCCAGTAGTAATGGAACTGGCGGGTGACATCGGTAAGGTCCGGATAGCTGATGACGGCCATCAGGTTGACCACGAACAGCCCGGCGGCGGCAAAGCGGCCAAACAGCCCGACGACCAGCAGGCTGGAAAACACGGTTTCGCCAAAGGTGCCCATCACCGCAGCCAGCGCAGGCGGCAGCAGTGGTACATGGTAGTCATTGGAAAACAGCAGCAAGGTGGTATCCCAGTCCTCCAGCTTGGTAAGGCCGGACTTGAAAAATACATTTGCCACCCATAGCCGGAACAGCAGCAGCACCAGCGGGCGGGCAGCATGACTGGCTTGGTCGAACAGCTGCTGCAGTGGCAGCAGTTTTTGTCTGAGTACTTGCATGGTCGGTCTCCCGTGGAGTGGTCAAGCCGCGCCCCTCCGCCAGGCAGGCGGATGGTGAACAAGCCTTGGTTTACAGTTGGTAGTGGCTGAGCAGGCCGTCGGCAAACAGGCGGGCCAGCCCGGCTTGCAGGTCGAAACCGGCTTCTGCCGACAAGGCCCGCCCGGCTGCTTCTTCCAGCAGCAAGCCCTGTTGCAGGGCTAGCAATAGTGCAGCCATGCCTGCGGTTTGGGCTTGCACGCGGACCTTGCCTGCGTGGCGGCTGACCAGTGCCTGTTCGCCACCGGACTCAAGGTCTACATTCAGTGTCTGGCCAGGCTGGTGTCCTTGCCAGATGGCAACCACTGGCCAGGGCGATGACAGTGCGCGGCTGCTCTCGCTCAGGGTAAAGCGCAGCTGGCCGAATTGATCCGGATGGACATCCGCCAGCGCCGTCGCGGCCAGTGGCTGCTGGTCGATGGCGTAATAGCTGCGATGCACCGCCCATTCCAGCCGGGCGACATCAGCCAGATAAGGCAGGGTTTGCGCTGGTGGAAAACCTTGCAGGAAATCACCGAATGCTGCGCCATAGCTGTGCAGGTTGCCGCTGTGCGAGGCATGGCGCTTGCTGTATTCCCGTGCCAGCCCGGTGAAGAATTCCTCGCCGACGATTTGCCCGCATACCGGGTAGATCATTTTCAAGGTATCCATCAGGCCCAGCCGGTAGTTGTTGCGGTAAACCGCCAGCCCGGCCGCATTCAAGCCCAGTGTGTCATCCGGCTGCTGCTCTTGCCGGGCAATCAGTTCCAGCAGCTCGGCCTGCCAGCGTGCTTCAGGCGTCATGACGCGCTCCTTGCAGGATCGTGTCGGCCTTGGCGGCTTCGGCTTGCAGCGTGTCCAGTGGCGGAATGTCCAGATCCCACTCGATCAGCGTCGGGCGTGGGCCCAACTGCTTGATGACCTGGCCATACAGCTGCCATACGCCGGGGTGTACCGGCTGGCTGTGGGTATCCACCAGCATGCCGTCGCGTTCGCTATAGCCTGCCAGATGGATTTCGCCAATGGCAGCAGCGGGCAGGGCGGCCAGCACGGCCTGCACATCGGTTCCCAGATTGATGCCATTGACGTAGAGATTGTTGACATCCAGCAGCAGGCCGCAACCGGTGCGCTTTACCAGCTCGGCCAGAAACTCGCCTTCGTTCATTTCGTTGCCGGGGTATTCCACATAGCTGGACAGGTTTTCCAGCAAGACGGGCCGGCCCAGCGCGTCCTGGGTTTCCGCCACGTGGCTGGCAATCACCTCCAGCGCTGCCCTGGTGTAAGGAATGGGCAGCAGGTCGTTCACATAACGCTGCGCACTGTGGTTGAAGGACAGATGTTCCGACACTGCCGCTGGCTGGATGGCATCCACCAGCCGCTTGAGCGCAGCCAGATGCTCTCCGTCCGGGCGCACCAGCGAGCCCAGTCCCAGGCCCACGCCGTGCAGCGACAGCGGATAGTGTTCCGCCACCCGCTGCAACATGGCCAGCGGCATGCCGCCATCAAAGAAGTTTTCACTATGAACCTCCACCCAGCCCAGTGGCGGCAGGGTGTCCAGCACCTGGCGATAGTGGGGGGCGCGCAGGCCGATGCCGGCAACGGCAGGGAGGGTGGAGTGGGTCATGGTCTGGCTTCAGTGATCAAGGTTAAGAGAAGCGTGGCCGGGCTTACTTGCCCAGTTTTCCACCCATTTTTTCGCAGCTGCCCTTGGCGACATATTTCCAGTCACCGGGGTCCTTGTCCTTGGTGGCCTGACCTGCGCAGGAGTGGGCGCCGGAGGCGCAGTCGTTCTTGCCAGCCTGGGCAATGCCGAAACATTTTTCTTTTTCTGCGGCGGCAGCCGGGGTGGCGCTGAGGGCGCCCATGGCGACAACGGCACCCAGGGCGGAAGCGAGCAGGGCTTTGGAAGCATTCATGGTGGTTCTCCTTTGGGGTAGGTTCAAACGGGTTTTATGGTGAGCTGTATGTGCTGGGCAGGGTAGCCCGGCGGGCTACCCGGCGTGTGCATGGTTAGCAATAGACTGCTTATTGTTTCATTGGTGCCATGGTATTGCCACCCATTTGCTGGCAGCTGCCCTTGGCAACCAGCTTCCAGTCACCCGGGTCCTTGTCCACCATGGCCTGGCCTTTGCAGCCGTGTGCGCCGGTGGCGGAGGCACAGTCGTTCATGCCGGCCATGGCCACGCCATAGCATTTTTCCTGTTCTGCGGCCTGGGCGGGGGCCGCAGCCAGAGCAGCCAGGGTAACAACAGCGCCCATGGCGGAAGCAAGCAGAGTCTTGGAAGCGTTCATGTCAATCTCCTGTCGGGGGTAAGCGGCAAGTGCCGGGTTTCAGGAGTCAGTCGCACGGGCGGGGGCTTTCTTACACACTGGCAGAAAATATTTTGAAATTATTTGCATTTCGCTGCCATTGGCTGCTGTTGCAATAAGTTAAATGCTTTTCTGCCGGCCTGCTGCGTGACCGTCTCTGCAGCATCTGTCGGCATCATGGAGGGTTTCTTACACGATCAGGCAAAAAAAATCGGGCGACTGTGCGCCCGACGGTTTAACGGATGTTGACCACCTTGTGTGTCTGCACCGATAGCCGCCAGCGCGGGTGTGCCATGCAGTAGGCAATGGCGGCGCGGGTGTTGGCGGCCAGCTCCGGGCCATCCATCGCTTGCAGGTAGAAGGTGTCGAACTGCAAATGGGCGACAGTTTCCGGCAGCTGGGTGGCTTGCGGGTAAACCAGCTTCAATTCATTCCCGCTGGTTTGCAGCAGCGATGCGCCGGCCTTGGGGCTGACGCAGATCCAGTCAATACCTGCCGGGGCGGCGATGGTGCCATTGGTTTCCACTGCGATTTCAAAGCCTTCGGCGTGCAGGGCGTCAATCAGCGCGGCATCCAGCTGCAACAGCGGCTCACCACCGGTGCACACCACATAAGGTGTGCCGCCGCTGCCTGCCGGCCATTCGCTGGCAATGCGGGCGGCCAGTTCGGCGGCGGTGGCAAACTTGCCGCCATCCGGGCCGGTGCCGACAAAGTCGGTATCGCAGAACTGGCATACCGCCTTGCTGCGGTCTTCCTCGCGGCCAGACCACAAATTACAGCCGCTAAAACGGCAAAACACGGCGGCGCGGCCAGCTTGTCGGCCTTCACCCTGCAGGGTGTAGAAGATTTCCTTTACCGTGTACATCTTCATTCCCCTTGCAGCAGCGGCCAGCGCATATCGTCATGGAACAGCAGTGACACCCCCTGGTGGGCGTTTTCCATCAGGTCGATGCGTGCCAGCTCCGGTACCAGCGGCGACAGATGGGCATGCACCCATTCGGCCACCGACTGGCTGTGGCCGTCACGCACGCCAGCCAGCTTGTCCAGCGGGTTGTGGTCCAGCTGGCGGTAGATGGGCTTGAAGCGGTCTTTGACATCGCCAAAGTCCAGCAGCCAGCCCATGGTGCGGTCCAGGCTGCCGGTGAGCATCAGCCGTACCAGATAGCTGTGGCCGGTGTAGTTGCCATTGCTGTCGAACGGTACTGCGCTTTCAAAGCGCTGTTCTTTCCAGATGCGGAAGCGCTTGCCATCGAACTGGCTGCCCGCAGTATGGGTTTCGCGGACTTCCACCCAGGCCAGGCCTGTCAGGCCTGCGTCTTGCAGCGCGTGGTACAGCCAGGCGGCAATCACTTCACTGGTAGGGTTTTCCAGCCCGGCGATGTCATTGAGGTAGCGGTGATTCAGTCGCAGGAACAACGGTGCCCAGGCGGCTTCCAGCTGGGCCTGGCTGTGCTGGCGGGCATCGGCCACGATGCGCACGCCAAAACCGTGGCCATGCAGGCGGCCGCATTTGTGACCAGCCGGTACGTGGGGCAGGTGGTGGGCGGCCTCGAAGCTGGCGGCAATCCAGTGCAGCGCCGTGCCGTTTTCCAGCATCACGCCGCGTTCCGGTGCGCTTTGCAGCAGCAGGGCAGCAGGGCAGTTCAGCGCGTCCTTGATGTGCCGGGCCAGGCTCAGGTCGTCGCACTGTGGCAGTTGCTGGTTGAGGTCGGCATAGTCAAGCGGGGCCAGTACCTGGGCCAGCGCGGTGTGCAGTTCGGCCTGTTCGATGTGGGTGACATCGGCACGAGCCAGCACGCGGAAGCTGTGACCGTGCAGGCCGTTCAGGCGGTGTTCGTCACCGGCAACACGGCGGGCGGCTTCAAAGCGGCCACCGGCCAGCAGGCAGGATGCATGCATGTCAGGCCTCCTTGCTGCAGCGTTCGATCAGCGGGTCGGCCACGCCAGCCTCGGCAAAGCCCTTGGCGCGCAGCTCGCAGGAAGCACAATGACCGCAAGGCGGCACCGCGCCGTTGTAGCAGGTGTGGCTCCAGGCCAGTGCTTCCATTGCGCCTACTTGCTGCGCCAGGGTGACGGTTTCGGCCTTGCTCAGGTACATCAGCGGGGTATGCAGCTCGACACGGCTGTCCATGCCCAGTCGCACCGCCAGTTGCAGTGCCTGCAGGGTGTTCTCGCGGCAGTCCGGGTAGCCGGAGTAGTCGGTCTGTGCCACACCGGTGACGATGTGACGGGCACCGCGGGTGTAACCGAAGGCAGCGGCAAAAGTGAGGAAAATCAGGTTGCGGCCGGGCACGAAGGTGTTGGGCAGGGCGTCGTCGTCGCGGCTGCCTTCCTCCGGCGTAATGCTGTCATCGGTCAGCGCATTGCCACCGATGGCGGCGAAGGTGTCGATGGGTAGTACGGTCTGGCGCACGCCAGCCATGGCGGCAATCTTGCGCGCGCAGTCCAGCTCCACGCGGTGGCGCTGGCCGTAGTCAAAGGTGACGGCTTCCACATTGGCTGCGCCGAACTTCTGCAGCGCCCAGTACAGGCAGGTGGTGGAGTCCTGGCCGCCGGACAGCACGACCAGTGCTTTTTCCGCGGTCTTGGTGGTATTCGGTGTCATGGCGTGATCCATCGATAAACAGTCGAGGCAGTGGTGCTGGCGCAGCTTGCCCGGCCTTGCGCTGCAAGGTGCGGTTGCGGTGGCAGTACGCACGCGGGATCGGTCTCACCCGGCAGGTACTGGCAGCCAGAATGCGGCGCAGCAAAACCGCGTAATTTATCAGAAAACCGCGTGGCCAGCCAGTTGCCCACCGCGATTAGTGCATTGATTTTACTGACAGCTGTGCGGGTGGCCGTGCTGGCAGAGCAAGTCATGCTGGTGTCAAAAGCCGATGTTCTGTCTGATAATCCAACAGTTAATTTCCAATAGTCTCGTTATGGCTCAGACCCGGCTGGTTTTCATCCTGCATGGCCTGCGTTGTCCGCGCAGCCTGCCTGACCGCCTGTTGCAACGTTTTGCTGCACATTACCAGGTGGATATCCACATCACTACCTCGGCGGTCAGTGCCGAAGACATGGCCTTGCAGGCGGTAGAGCAGGGCTGTGATTACCTGATTGCCGTGGGGGGCGATGGCACCATCCACGAGGTAATCAATGGCGTGATGCGGGCGGATGCTGCCGCGCGTGAGCGGGTGGCGGTGGGGGCGCTACCGTTTGGCACCGGTAATGATTTTGTCCGTTCGCTGGGGGTGAGCGATTCACTGGAGCAACTGGAACAGCTGATTGCCAGCCAGCGGGTGCGTCGTATCGACCTGGGGCGGCTCAGCCTGCCAGGTGCTGACGGTGAGCGGGTAATCTGGTTTGGCAATATCGCCTCGCTGGGCATCAGCTCGGCCATTGTCCAGCAGGTGCGCCGTCTGCCCGGCTGGCTGCCGGCCAGCGTGGCGTTTTACCTGTCGATACTGCTGACCTTGCTGCGTTACCGGCCGCGCCGCATGCAACTGACGCTATCTGATGGCGAAGTCATCCGTGGTGATTTTCTCAGCTTGTGCGTGGCCAATGGCCGCTATTTCGGCAGCGGCCTTGGCATTGCGCCACTGGCGCGGCTGGATGATGGCCTGCTGGAAGTGGTGATGATCAAGCGCGGTGGCGGGCTGGACTTTTTGCGGCATCTGCCCAGCTTGCGCAAGGCACAGCCGGTGCTGGACGAGCGGGTGCGTTACCTGAGTGTGCGCAGCCTGCTGGTGGAGGGGCAGAACTGCCCGCTGGAGGTAGATGGCGAACTGGTAGGGCAGGCGCCGGCCCGCTTTACACTGGAGCCGGCGGTGCTGCGCTGCCTGTCCGCCCTCTGATTCAGAATCAGCCGTTCAGCCGGGCCAGCAGCTTGTCTGCCACCAGTTCGGACGAGGCCGGGTTCTGGCCGGTAATCAGCAGGCCGTCTTCGCGCACGAATACGCCCCAGTCCGGGCCTTTTTCATAAATGCCACCCTTGGCTTGCAGCGCGTCTTCCACCAGCAGCGGCACGATGTCGGTCAGCTGTACGGCATCTTCTTCCGTATTGGAAAAACCGGTGACCTTGCGCCCGGCCACCAGCGGCTGGCCCGCGGCATCACGCGCATTCACCAGCACGGCCGAGGCATGGCAGACGGCAGCCACCGGCTTGTTGGCGGCAACAAAGGCTTCGATCAGTGCAATCGAGGCGGTGTTGTCGACCAGATCCCATAGCGGGCCATGGCCGCCGGGGTAGAACACGGCGTCAAAATCATCGGCTTTTACGCTGTCCAGGGCTACGGTATTGGCCAGTACGGCTTGCAGGGCGGCATCCTGATTGAAGCGTTCGGTGGCCGGGGTACTGAAGGCCGGGTCGGCGCTCTTGGGGTCGATCGGCGGCTGGCCACCCTTGGGCGAGGCCAGGGTGATGGCTACCCCCTTGTCGGCCAGCGCGTAATAGGGTGCGGCGAATTCTTCGATCCAGAAACCGGTTTTGTGGCCGGTATTGCCCAGGGTGTCGTGGCTGGTGAGGACAAACAGGACTTTTTTCATGGTGTGCCTTCTCGTATGGTGTGGTCCGGGCGGCGCAGGCCAGCCCGGACAATTTTTGTCAGTGTTCAGTCAGGCTTACAGCGTCGGGTAGTCGGTGTAGCCCTTGGCATCGCCACCGTAGAAGGTAGAGGCATCCGGGGTGTTCAGCGCGGCACCGGCTTGCAGGCGTTCCACCAGGTCCGGGTTGGCGATATAGCTGCGGCCAAAGGCCACTGCATCGATATAGCCCTCGCCAATCAGCTTTTCCGCTTTTTCCGCGCTATAGCCACCGGCAGCGATGATCACGCCCGGATAGCGTTTGCGGATTTCCTGGCGGAAGGCTTCGCTCAGCGCCGGGCCACCGGCCCAGTCCGGCTCGGATATGTGCAGGAAAGCCAGCTTGCGCTTGGCCAGCTGTTCGATCACATACAGCGCGATGTCTTGCTGCTCGACATTGGACACGCCATTGAACACACCCAGCGGCGAAATGCGGATGCCCACGTGTTCGGCATCCCATTCAGCCACCACGGCATCCACCACTTCCAGCAGGAAGCGGGCGCGGTTTTCCACGCTGCCACCGTAGGCGTCGGTACGCACATTGGCTTCCGGCGACAGGAACTGGTCCAGCAGATAACCGTGGGCACCGTGGATTTCCACCAGATCGAAACCGGCGCGGCGCGCGTTGTCGGTGGCGCGGCGGTAGTCTTCCAGAATGTCGGCCAGTTCGGAAATTTCCAGTGCGCGCGGCTCATCGCAGGGCACGCGGGCCAGGCTACCATCCGGCTGGCGCACATTGGTGTTGCTCTCGGCGCGGATGGCGGACGGTGCTACCGGTGCTTCGCCATCCGGCTGCAAGGAGCGGTGCGAGATACGGCCGGTATGCCACAGCTGCAGTGCGGTCTTGCCACCGGCTGCGTGAACGGATGCATTCACCTTGCTCCAGGCGGCAACCTGTTCTTCGCTATAGATGCCCGGCGCACCGGCATAGCCCTTGGCGGTAGGGGAGATGTGGGTGCCCTCGGCAATGATCAGCCCGGCGCTGGCGCGCTGGGTGTAGTACTGCACCGACAGATCGGTGGGCACATCGCCCGGTTCGGTATTGCGCAGGCGGGTAAGCGGGGCCATGGCCACGCGGTTGTTCAGGGTGACGGCACCCACTTGCAGCGGGGTAAACAGTTTATCCAGACTCATTTCAGCTTCTTCCTGTAGGCAAAGACAAGTTGATCAACGGTCAAAACCAAAGCCCTGCTTGCGGGCGACGGGGGCGACTTCGGGGAAATACACGTTCTGGTAGTACTGTGCGGTATTGGCGCTCCACGGCAGGCCATCCGGACGGCCAATCTGCTGCCAGTAGCTGGCCAGCGTCTGGTCGTACTGGCGGATTTGTTCCGGCAGCTGTGCAGCCTGGTAGTGCTCGTGATGGACAAAGCTCTCGCGCGGCAGGCGTGGTTTGATGCTGCTGTCCTGATCAACATAGCCCAATGCCACACCAACAATGGGGAAGGTAAGCTCGGGCAATTGCAGTAATTCGATCATGGCCTGCGGGTTGCGGCGGATGCCGCCAATCGGCACCACACCCAGACCGGCAGCGCGGGCGGCGGTCATCAGGTTGCCCAGTGCAATACCTGCGTCCACGGCGCCGACAGCAAAGCCTTCCACGCTGTCCTGAATCACCTGTTCGGCACCGGCAGCTTCCACGCCAAGGCGGGTCTTGTAGAAATCCACCACCAGGGTGACAAATACCGGCGCCTGGGCAATCCACGGCTGGCCACCGGCGAGCGCGGCAATTTGCTGGCGGCGGGCTGCGTCCTGCACCACCACCAAGGACACCTGCTGGCCATTGATGGAAGTGGGGCCTTTCCAGGCAGCGTCCAGCACCGCATCCAGTACCTCGGCGGGGATGGGCTTGTCCTGATAGCTGCGAATACTGCGATGTTGCTGCATCAGTTCCAGTGTGCTGTTCATGAAGCATTCTCCCGTGTGGGTGAAAATAAATAGACCGGTCGTCTAGTTGATGTGTCAAAAATACCCGCCGCAGGGGCGGGTAGGATAAATCCGTGTTGCTGCGTCAGCCTGCCTGACAGTCACCGGGCTTGAGCATGGCGTCGGTCAGTGCCTGAGCCTGCAGCATTGGCTGCTGGGTGTGCTGCACCTTGAACAGCAGGGCGGAGCCCACCCACAGGCTGTACAGGCTGCCCGCGGTGTCTTCGGCCGACAGCCGGGTACACAAGCTGCCTTCCTGCTGGCCGCGGCGGATACAGTCGGCCAGGCGGACAATTACCCGGCCCATGCCTTCGGCCAAGGCTTCACGCATCGGTTCGGACAGGTCGGATACTTCTGCCGCCAGCTTGATGGCCAGACAGCTCTGATTGCCTTCTTCGCATTGCTGGTGGCGATCCAGCCAGCCGGAGAAATAACGCAGCAAGCAGCTGCGTGCATCGCCCTGGTTTGGGTCCAGCGCTTCCAGCAGGCGCGCATCGTAATGTTCAAAGTAACGCCGCAGCATTTCCACCCCGAAACCTTCCTTGGAACGGAAGTAGTGGTAGAACGAACCTTTGGGCACACCGGCACAGCCGAGGATTTCGGCCAGGCCTACGGCAGAAAAACCCTTGCCCAGGATGATGGACTCACCGGTGGCAAGCAGGTGTTCGCGGGTATCGGAAAACTGGCTGGGACGTGACATGGCGAGATAGTACTAGACCAGTCGTCTAGTTTGCAAGTTTTTTGTGGGTCTGCTGCGGCATGCAGGTTGCAATCGACGTGGTGGCAGCGTAGATCATGTACATGGGAGGAGCCTGCCCTCCGGATGACGACTTGCATTGATCCTGCCTGGCCGCTGGCAGCGGATGTGTTTTTAGCTCATTGACCAGCATGAGGGGAGGCGGCCTGAATTTATCTGGTATGTGATTAAGCAATCCTGTACGAAGGGATTGGGTCTCAAGCAGAAGAGAATTATGCCGCATGCGGCTAGGAACTTGGTTTGATAACAAGATGTGAATAATTTGATAAGAATTAAAGGGATTTTTCTTTTGATTTGCAATGCTTGGAATTGTCATCTATCAAATATTGATCAGACCGTTAAATATAAAATACTGATGTATCTTTGATTGCTTTGGGAAAATTCTTGTAAATAGTCTTTATCTATGTAAAATGCGTAGCATTGAAAAATTGTTTTGATAATGGAATTTCCGCTGGCTGTGTATCGCCATGCGACTTGCCCATGCATACCACCATGCCCCAATTTCCAGCAGGAAAAACAGTAGCGTCCCGCCAGCGACGACTGGGTTTTACTCTGGTCGAGATGATGGTGACGGTTGGTGTTGGCGCCATCATGATTGCGGTTGCCGTCCCCCAGCTCCGAACGCTGGTGGCCAGCAACAAGATCACCACCGAAGCCAACCGCATCGTGGCGGGTTTCAACTATGCCCGTACCGAGGCCGTGCGTCGCAATCAGCCGGTCTACATCTGCTCTGCCAATCTCAATACCAACAGCATGAGTATCAGCGGCTGCCTGAACTCACAAACCAGTAGCAAGTACAACTGGGGTTATGGGCAGTTGGTGTACGCCGACAATATCAGCACCGGCACCATGGGCAGCTATGACAGTGGTGAAGCCATCAAGAGCTTTTCCTTCTACGGCGAAATGAACAATGCATCGGCCATCAATCTGGTGATGTCCACCTCGCCGGTGGCTAGCGTCAACCAGTTGGCCTTTGGCAGTGATGGCCGCTTGCTGGATGGCAATAGCCGCAAGCTGTTGTTGCAAGACACCAGCAATAATCTGTGCCGCGTCATTCTGGTGAGTGGTTCCGGTCGCAGTAAGGCGTGTGATAGCAGTACCGACAGTAGTTGCGGAGCCTGCTCATGAAGAAAATGACCGGCTTCACCATGCTGGAAGTGCTGATGTCCATTCTGATTGTCGGTATCGGCATGCTGGCGCTGGCCGGCATGCAGGGCCGTACCCTCAAGACCGTGCGCGAGGCGGAGCAGCAAGGCGTAGCCGCCATGCTGGCTGCCGAAGTGGCCGATGCCATGCGTGCCAATTCCTATGCCAGCATCAATGCCAGCGGTAGCGTGACAGAAAACTGGACCAACTACGTGGAAACCAGTTACAGCGACCACACCACCGCCCCGGCCACCCTGTGCAATGCGGCGAGCGGTTCGCAATGCACCAATGCACAGATGGCTGCCTACGACCTGTACCAGTTCAAGAACAACCTGGCCACGGCATTCTCCGACAGCAGCCAGAACAATGTGCGGGCCATTATCTGTCGGGACAGCAATGCTTCGTCCACCATCAATTTCAACGATAGCAAACTGGGTGGTTGCACCGGTGGCACCAAGCTGATGATACGGGTGGCCTGGAAGGCCGCCATGGAAAAAACCGCCAATACCGCCCTGGGCAACAATAATGCCAACTCGTCAGCTTCCAGCACCACGAGCCGGGTATATGGCTATGTCTTGCAGTTTGAACCATGAGTAAATCCATGAAACGGATGCGCGGCTTTACCCTGATCGAGCTGATGGTGTCGCTTACCCTCGGCATGATCGTGCTGGGCGCAGTAGTAGCGGTTTATGTCAACAGCAAGCGCACGTTCAATGTGGTCAGCCAGCGTATCAGCATGCAGCAGGATGCACGCATTGCCCTGCTGCAGATTTCGCGCGATTTGCGTATGGCCGGCAGCTATGGCTGCGCCACGCTGGATGCCAACAATACGGCAGCTTCTCAGGCGGTGACGGTGGATACCAGTGCAGTGGCTTCCGCCTCGGTGTATCAAACCTTCATTACCAGTGGTGGCAGCTACCTGCCATTCGCGGCCTATGCTTCCGGCACGGCAAGCAGCTGGCTTAACGGACAGGCCGCCTCGTCAGGCATTGATGTACTGGCTGTGCAGTATGGCCGGGGTACTGCACAGGCGACAGCGATTGCCTCTGGCGGTGTTGCCACGTTTTCGGCCAACAGCAATAACCAGCGAACCTATACCGTCGGGCAGCAGTACTGGGTAGCCAGCACCTGCCAGAAAATCCTGCTGAAGAAAACCACTGCAGGCCTGGCTTCGGCCGGGGTATCGGTGAACGTGGGCAGTGTGACTTCGGGTGCCGACATCATGGACCTGGTATCCCGTGCCTATTTCGTCAACAGCAGCGGGGCGCTGGTGATGACCGAGCTGGGGCAGGGCGGTACCTTGCTAGGGCCGAACGAACTGATCAGCAATGTCACCAACCTGCAATACGAATACGGCGAAATTACCGATAGCACCAATTGCCTGGTGACTTACCGCAGCCGCGCGTCGGTGGGCAACTGGCGCAATGTGTCATCGGTACGTATCACCATGACGGTACGCAGCCAGAACCAGGTACCGCTGGCCAGCGGCAACAGCTTTGGCTACCTGACCCAGACTTACCAGACCACTGCCGCCATCCGGGGGAAGCAATGCTATCGCGCCAGCTGAATTCCCGGCTGCCCCATGTCCAGCGCGGGGCCAGCCTGATCGTGTCGCTCATCCTGCTGGCAGTGATTGCCCTGCTGGTGGTGTATGGAGCACACCCCCTGCTGACCGAACAGAAGATCGCCAGTAACCAGAACGACCGCACGCTGGCATTCCAGTTGGCCGAACTGGGGTTGAAAGCTGGTGAGAGCTATGTGGCCAGCAACAAGCCGACATCCAGTTCCTTTGTGGCGGCCTGCACAGGTGGTCTTTGCCTGCCCAGCCAGTCAGCAGGTGGCACCAATGCCTGGGAGCGCAGCAATGTGTTTACCGGGACTTATAACAATTCTTTGCAGTGCACTAGTTGCACTGTCAGCGCAGGCTCCGACAGCCAGCAAAAACCACGTTACATTGTCGAATTGCTGGACGGCAATTACACCGATGCCGTGACCGGTACCTCGGGTGCATCGCTGTATCGCATTACTTCTCGTGCCTGGGGCCGCAATCCCAATACCCAGGTTACCTTGCAAAGCTATTACGTCGTTTCCTGAGGCAGTTGCCCATGTCCCGTTCTGTTACTGTTTGCACGGCAGCTGTGCTGGCACTGTTTTCTGCCACCGTTTTTGCTGCAAATCCATACCCTACGGTTCCTTTGTATCTGGATCAGGTAACCGCCAAGCCTAATGTGGCCGTGCTGGTGGATGATTCGGGTAGTATGGTGTGTCAGCCTAGTGATACCAGTGGCTGCTCGCGGGATAAGTCTGTCAGTTTTGTGAATAACTCTACGACTTATGTAGCCAAAATGCGTTTGGCCAAAACCGCACTGAAGAGCCTGTTTTCCAATAATTTTGATATTGCAAGATGGTCGCTATTCAAATTCAGAACAATTATTCCGTCGACCTATACTGATGGTGGCTATGGTATTGCTTACACTGCTGGTAGCTCCAAGTTATTGGCTGACTGGAATGCAAGCAATGGTCTCAGTGCTTTTACCAGTGCTGTTAATTCTTTAGTGCCTGCAGGTAGTACGCCCAGTGCATCTGCATTTTATAATGTGATGCAATATTTTTATGGCAAGTCCAGTTATGGTGCAAATAGTTATCAACAAATCGTTGATGGTAATTATTATGGGAATCCCTATTTCTGGAATAGTGGTGTCTATAGCACAGTTTACTACGATTCTGGTCAGAGCTATACCAGCCCAATTCAGTATGTGTGCCAGAAGAATTTTGTCATTTTTGTTTCGGATGGTCAGCCCAATCAGGAGAATGGTGATATTCTCACCGCGACAGCGACAAATCCGAAAGATGGGCAGTCATACACCATTTCCAATTATGTAAATTCGAAAAATTTGCTGACAAATTATACTTCCACTGTGCGAAATACCACCGTGGTAAATTACGCTGCTTTTTATCATGACGCTGGTGTCGTGCCCAATGGTAAAACCAAAGACAACGAAGGCAATAATTTTGATGCAACCACCTCTCCACCCATAACCACTTATACCATTGGCCTTGGTCTTGCCAGCGGTGATACCGGTCGTACCGTATTGCAGGCCATGGCCGAGGCTGGTGGTGGGCAATATTTTGATACCAGCGACCAGACCTCGCTGACCAACGCCCTGCAATCCATTCTCAACAGCATCAAGACCCAGACTGCAACCAACGTACCTGTGGTGGCCAGCAAACCTACCAATCCTACCGATGCCATTCAGGCGACTTTTTACTCGGGTGACTGGTCTGGCCAGTTGCATGCCTACAGTGTCAGTAGCACGACGGGGCTTGCCAATCTGACTTCACCCATTCCGGTGCTGTTCAATTCTTCCAGTGCAACACGACTGGCCAATATTTTTACCAGCACCGGGGCCAGTGCCAGTGGTGCGCTGTACACCAGCGTTTCCAGTGACAGCAACCTGAACAGCTATCTTTCCGGTGGCTCGCCGTCTGGCTGGCGTAGCCGTGGCAGTGACAAATCCACCCCGTCTACCCTGGGCGACATCATCGACTCCACGCCTACGCCGTTTGGTACTACTGCAACTGCCGGTTTTGCGGTGGGAGCCAATGACGGCATGCTGCATGTATTTGGCCGCACCACCAGCAATTACACCGAAGTTTTTTCCTATATTCCGCGAGCCGTGACGGCGGCCAATTTGGCCTTGCTGGGTTCCACCACCTATGGCGGTGCTCAACCCCACCTGTATTTTGTCAATGGCAATCTGACCTTCAACAATGTCAGTGGCGGGGATAACCAGTTTTCTACCTCGACCACCTCGGTGTTGACCGGAGGCATGGCCCAGGGCGGCCAGGGGCTGTTTGCGCTGGATATCAGCAATACCGTGGCAAATCCTTCGCTATTGACTGGTGGCAGTGTATTCGGGGCCGGTAATGTGTTGTGGGACCATGTACCGACAGATTCTGGCTTTACCAATCTGGGTTATACCTTTGCCAAGCCGGTGATTGCCCAAGTCTATTATGGCGGGAAAAAGAAATGGGCGATGATTACCGGTAATGGTTATGACTCCACCAATAAAGCCACCACCCTGATGGTGATTGACCTGAAAACCGGTGCCATGTTGTACGAGATTGATACCGGTACCGCCAGCAATGGCCTGTCCTCCCCGGCAGTGCTGGATGTGGATGGAGACAAGGTGGCGGATTATGTTTATGCGGGTGATCAGTCCGGCAATATCTGGCGTTTCAAACTGCAAACCAGCAGCGTCACCACCCCCTCGGTCAGCAAGTTCTTTACCGCCCAGGCCAATCAGCCCATCGTGGCGGCGCCGGCCATTTATGCCATTCCGGGTGGTGGCTACATGGTATACGTCGGAACCGGTCGCATGATGTATGAAAACACCAGCTATAACGACCGTACCACGGTGTATCCGCAATCGCTGTACGGCATTTACGACGACCAGACCAAAACCAACCTGACTTACAGCAGTTCCACCTTTATTACCGATGCCGAGGTTGCCAATCTGAATGGCACTGCTTCCATTGACGGTTCCACAACCTCTACTGCTTCAGGAAAACTTGGCAGCAGCGTGGTATTTCGTGAAACCACTACTATTAAGGATGCAGCCACCACCGGTGGTTTGTCGGTGGGACCAAGTGGTAATCGCGCAGGCTGGGTGTTCAATATGAACAGCACAAATGGCGAACGCATGCTCTACCAGCCGGTGGTGGCATTGGGCAAACTTTACTTCACCACCCAGGTACTCAAGGGCAGCTCTTTGGTATGCAGCAATGTAAACCAGCAAAGCGGCTGGGTGATGGCACTGGACCTGATGACGGGTGGGGCTCCGTCGACACCTGCTTTCGACCTGAATGGCGATGGCAAGATCAATACCAGCACCACTTCGCCCGATGGTGACACAGTAAGTTTTACTGATAAAAAAACCAATATTCCGTCCGGCATCAATTACAACATCGGCATTCCGTCGGCGCTGTCCATTGCCTTTACCGTTACCACGGTGAATCTGGGAGACTACACTTCTACCGATGGCGGCCAGCTGGGTAGTTATCCTTATCCTTCTTCCACCAATACCAATGAAGTACTCACTTTCTATGTGGGCGGGACGGGGGGGAGTAACGGCAATGTGGCGGCGGGCAAGCTGATTCCCAAAGCCACGTCGGTGGGACGGCGTATTGGCTGGCGTGAAATTTTCTGAGGTGGCTATGAACAAACAGCAGGGTTTTACCTTGATCGAACTGGTTATCGTGGTGGCGATTGTCGGCATTCTGGCTGCCATTGCCTATCCGTCCTACACCCAGCATGTCATCAAGGGTAACCAGGCGGCCGCCAAGGCCAATCTGGTAGAGAATGCCCATTACATGTCGCGCTGGTATGCGGAGAAGGGTACTTACGCTTCGGCCACCCTGCCTTTGACCACCGCGCCCAGCAACGGCACCACGCTCTACAATATTGCCGCCAGCGGTACCACGGCGGATACCTTCTCGCTGGTGGCCACGCCGGTGAACGGCAAGTCCCAGGCTGGCACGGAAACCATTTCGATCGACCAGGACGGCAATATCCTGTATTGCAGCCAGACCAACACCGGTAGCTGTCATCAGTAAACAGCCTTGTTGCTGACGCTGGCAGTAGACGTCGCGTGCTACAAAGCAAAACCGCCAGTCCGTAAAGATTGGCGGTTTTTTTATATGGCCGGGGATGCTTACCCCGGCCAGCCCGGCAGGGGCTTACATCGCCCCTTCGAAAATGCTCTCGATTTCTGCCTGGCTTGCCTGACGCGGATTGGTCAGGCCGCAGGCATCTTTAAGAGCGTTACGTGCCAGCAGTGGAATGTCCTCCCGCTTGACCCCCAGTTCGCTCAGGCTGGCCGGGATGCCGATGTCAGCGGCCAGCTTGCGGATGGCCACCAGGCAGGCCTTGGCACCGGCTTCTGCCGTGAGTCCATTGGTGTTGACACCCATGGCGGCTGCGACGTCAGACAGACGGGCGGCCGATGTCTGCACATTGAACGCCTCCACATGCGGCAGCAGCAGGGCATTGCAGACGCCATGCGGCAGGTCGTACACCCCACCCAGCTGGTGTGCCATGGCATGGACATAGCCCAAGGACGCATTGTTGAACGCCATGCCGGCCAGAAACTCGGCATAGGCCATCTGTTCACGCGCTTCCAGGTTCTTGCCGTTTTCCACGGCGGTGCGCAGGTACTGGGAGATCAGCGACACTGCTTTGAGCGCGCAGGCATCGGTGATGGGCGTGGCGGCGGTGGAAACATAGGCCTCGATGGCGTGGGTGAGGGCATCCATGCCGGTGGCTGCGGTCAGGCCTTTGGGTTTGGCAATCATCAGGTCCGGGTCATTGACTGACAGGATGGGGGTGACGTTGCGGTCGACAATGGCCATTTTCACGTGACGTGCTTCATCGGTAATGATGCAAAAGCGGGTCATCTCGCTGGCCGTACCTGCGGTGGTATTGATGGCCACCAGAGGCAGCTGCGGTTTTTTCGAGCGGTCCACCCCTTCATAATCGGCAATCTTGCCGCCATTGGTGGCCACCAGCGCAATGCCCTTGGCGCAGTCATGCGGTGAGCCGCCGCCCAGCGAGATGACAAAGTCACATTTCTTTTCCTGCAATACGGCAAGGCCGGCTTCGACATTGCCAATGGTCGGGTTGGGCTTGGCCCCGGCAAAAATGGTGGCCTGGATATCCCGCTCGGCCAGCAAATCCCTGATACGGCCTGCGACGCCGATTTCATCCAGCACCTTGTCGGTGACAATCAGCGCATGGCGAAAGCCATAAGCCTGGATGGATTGAATGGCGTCTTTCAGGCAACCGGCACCCATGACGTTGACAGCAGGAATAAAGAAAGTCGTGGTGGTCACTGTGTTATCTCCTTGATTGACAGGCAGGTCTCTTGGCTGGACCGGCCCTGACTGCAGGCAAAAACAACGTGCATTGCATGACCGCTAGGTCACGGCTGCAGCCTATAGCGCGTTGGCCTGACTTCCCATTCGACTTTAGTTGCACGTCTTTCTACGCATTGTCAGCACCTTGATTTTGCGTTTTGACAGCATTTGTTCTGGCTGACTGTCAGGGCTGCTTCCTGTGTGCATGGCTGGTATGCCTGCTGCTGTGGAAGGGTGAATTCATGTTGTGACTCGGCTTGCTATTGGCATTTAACTTCAGATAGAGACAGTTTCCAGAAAGAGCCTGCCAATGCCTGTATCTGGCTGAAATTGATGTTTTTTTGTCAAAAACAACGCATTTTTTTCATCACTCTCAATCAGAAATTTCATTTTTTATTCAATGGCTTGCCCTGTCATCACCGGTGACTGCCTGCCACTTTTGCGTGTTTAAAATAATATTCATTGTGGCGTTTTGTTAAACGCGTGATTAGAATTGGTGCGCCGAGATGCAATGGAAAATCCAGTTGATACAAGGATTTGACAGCTTTGGATACTGTAGCCAGGTATCGACTGTTTAAAAAATTGCCACTCGTTTTGTCAATGACAGGAGAAACAGCATGAGCAACAAGGACCTGATGCAGCGCAAGGCGGATGCAACACCGCGTGGCGTGGGCGTCATGTGTACGTTCTTTGCCGACAAGGCCAAGAACGCCGAAGTATGGGATGTGGAAGGCAACCGTTATATCGACTTCGCCGGTGGTATCGGCGTACTGAATACCGGCCATCTGCATGCCAGGGTGCAGGCCGCCGTGGCCGAGCAACTGAACCGCTTCAGCCATACCTCGTATTCCATCATTCCCTACGAATCCTATGTCAGCGTGGCTGAAAAGCTGAACCAGCTGACACCGGGCAATTTCGCCAAGAAAACCGCCTTCTTCAGCACCGGCGCGGAAGCCGTGGAGAACGCCATCAAGGTGGCCCGCGCTGCCACTGGCCGTCCGGGTGTGATTGCCTTTGGCGGTGCCTTCCACGGCCGCACCATGCTGGGCATGGCGCTGACCGGCAAGGTGGCCCCGTACAAAATCGGATTTGGCCCGTTCGTAGGCGAGATCTACCACGCTGCTTATCCGAATGCCATGCACGGTGTGTCGGTTGAGGATTCGCTGGCCAGCATCGAAAAGCTGTTCAAGTTCGATATCGAAGCCAAGCGCGTAGCCGCCATCATCTTCGAGCCGGTACAGGGCGAGGGTGGTTTCAATATCGCACCGACAGAGTGGGTGGTGGCACTGCGCCAGCTGTGTGATACCCACGGCATCGTGCTGATTGCCGACGAAGTGCAGGCCGGCTTTGCCCGTACCGGCAAGCTGTTTGCCATGGAGCACTACCCGGTTGCCCCTGACCTCACCACCATGGCCAAGTCGCTGGCCGGTGGCTTCCCGCTGTCCGCGCTGGTGGGCAAGGCCGAGCTGATGGATGTGTCGGCTCCCGGCGCGCTGGGCGGCACCTATGCCGGCAGCCCGCTGGGCCTGGCTGCGGCCGGTGCGGTGATTGATGTCATCCGCGAAGAAAACCTGCTGGAGCGTTCCAACAAGCTGGGCGACTTGCTGAAGGAAAAGCTGCACAGCCTGAAACGCGACATTCCGCAGATTGCCGACGTGCGCGGCCTGGGTGCCATGGTGGCTGTTGAATTCAACCAGCCGGGCACGCACCAGCCGGATGCCGAATTCACCAAAAAGGTACAGACCAAGGCGCTGGAATCCGGCTTGATCCTGCTGACCTGCGGGGTGTACGGCAATGTGCTGCGTTTCCTGTTCCCGCTCACCATCGAAGACGAAATCTTCGCCGAAGCGCTGGCCAAGCTGGAAGCCGCGCTGAAGGCCTGATGCCGGATTGCCGCCTGGCTGGCCTGTGTGCCGGGCCTGGCGGCCCCGGTGTGCTGTAAGCACGGGCGTGCACCGCCGCTGCCTGCCGGTAGCGGCAGGGTGCCGCCTGTGTCCAAGAAGTAATGTGGGTCATTTCAAAAAACATAAAACAATAAAACGACATGACTGGCGGACCTGCCCACGCGGGCTGCCGGTTTTGGGAGAATCTTTCATGAGTGCTTCATCGCAAGGCTTGAGCCACGGGCTCAAGCAACGTCACGTCACCATGCTGTCCATTGCCGGTGTGATTGGTGCCGGCCTGTTTGTGGGTTCCGGCCACGCCATCGCTGAAGCCGGCCCGGCCGTGCTGCTGGCCTATGGCATGGCAGGCCTGCTGGTGGTGCTGGTCATGCGCATGCTGGGTGAAATGGCGGTTGCCTCGCCGGATACCGGCTCGTTTTCCACCTATGCCGACCGTGCCATCGGGCACTGGGCCGGTTACATCATCGGCTGGCTGTACTGGTGGTTCTGGGTACTGGTGATTCCGCTGGAAGCCAATGCCGCCGCCACCATTCTGCATGCCTGGTTTGCCAGCGTGCCGATGTGGGCCTTTGCACTGGGCATCACCATCTTGCTGACCATCACCAACCTGTTCAGCGTGAAGAACTACGGCGAGTTCGAGTTCTGGTTCGCGCTGGTGAAAGTGGTGGCCATCGTGGCCTTCCTGGCCGTGGCCGGTGCGGCCATGTTCGGCCTGATTCCGGGCAGCCAGGTCAGCGGTACTGCACGCCTGTTCGACCAGGGCGGCTTCATGCCCAAGGGCTTTGGTGCGGTGCTGGGTGCCATGCTCACCACCATGTTTACCTTCCTGGGTACCGAGATTGTCACCATTGCTGCGGCCGAGTCGGACAATCCGCAGCAGCAAATCACCAAGGCCACCAACTCGGTGGTATGGCGGATCAGCTTGTTCTACCTGGGTTCCATCTTCGTGGTGACCGCCCTGGTGGCCTGGAACGACCCGCAACTGGCCGCCCTGGGTTCCTACCAGCGTACCCTGCAGCTGATCGGCATTCCCAATGCCAAGGCCATTGTTGACGTGGTGGTACTGGTGTCGGTGGCCAGCTGCCTGAACTCCGCGTTGTATACCGCCTCACGCATGCTGTACTCGCTGTCCAGCCGTGGCGATGCCATCAAGATGTTTGGCGATATCGCGCCCAACGGCACCCCGCAAAAGGCGGTACTGGGTTCCATGGTGGTGGGCTTCATGACCGTGATTGCCAACTACCTGATGCCCAAGGAAGTGTTCGACATCCTGCTGGCCACTTCCGGCACCATCGCCCTGCTGGTGTACCTGGTGATTGCCATTTCCCAGCTGCGCATGCGTCAGCGCATGGAAGCCAATGGTGAAACCCCGGCCTTCCGCATGTGGATGTTCCCGACCCTGACCTGGATCGTGATTGTCTTTATCTGTGCCGTGGTGGTGTTGATGGCCATCCGTCCGGAACATCAGGTAGAAGTCATCAGTACCGGCCTGTTGTCGCTGGCCCTGCTGGTGGTGGGCTGGGTGCGCTCGCGCATGTACGGCACACCGTGGATGGGTTCGCGTGAAGCCAAGGTGGCCACACAGTCCTGATCAGACAGGTTTTCCGATCAAATCCCTTCCTTTGCCCTGTTCGACCCAGAGCATTACTTCCACCCCCGTCAGGGGGTTTTTTTTATGCAGCTTCTGGCCTGAGCAGACGTGTACTTTTGCTTACACAAGGCACACGTTTGCTTACACGGCTGGTTTGTCAGCGGTTCTATAATATGAATTAATGCAAACCGATGTGTCGCAGCCTGTCTCCGACCATCAGTGAACTTGTCTGCGCCCGCACTGCCTCAGGCAAATGCATGCGACATGCCGGATGGCACCTTGCCATGCATATCCAGCCTTACGACTGCAGACGGCAATCCACCGCCTGCGACGCGGACCCAACCCTGCCGGTGCCGTGCATGGCACGCATCGCAATGAGGAGATCACGATGAAAAACCTGATGACCACCCTGGTGGCTGTTGCCATCGCCTCGGCCAGCCTCAGCGGCTGTGCCAACATGAACGAAACCCAGCAAACCACCGGCACCGGTGCCGCCGTGGGTGCTGGTGTTGGCGCCTTGCTGGGCGCGCTGACTGCCGGTGGCCATACCGGTCGCAGCGCAGTAACCGGTGCTGCCGTGGGTGCGGCATTGGGGGCTGGTGGTGGTTATCTGTGGTCGCAGCATATGCAAAAGCAGAAAGAGGCCATGGAAAAAGCCTCGCAGGGTACTGGTGTCAGCGTGAGCCAGACCGCCGACAACCAGCTCAAGCTGAATATTCCGAGCGATGTCTCGTTTGACTCCGGCCGTTACGACATCAAGCCGAATCTGCGTCCGGTGCTGGACCGCTTTGCCACCACCCTGCAGCAAAACCCGGTCACCACCGTGCGCATTGTCGGCCATACCGACAACACCGGCAGCGATGCCATCAATAATCCGCTGTCAGTCAATCGTGCCAGCTCCACCCGCGATTACCTGGTCAGCCACGGCGTGGCTGCCAGCCGCATCAGCATCGACGGCATGGGCTCGCGTCAGCCGATTGCCGACAACAGCACCCTGGCTGGCCGTGCCGCCAACCGCCGTGTGGAAATCTTTGTCGGCGAAGCTGGCAAGTAAGCACTCAGCAAGCGCATCGCGCAGTCGGCAAAAAGCCCCCGCAAGGGGGCTTTTGCATGTCGGACAGGCCTGGCTGGTGTCAGCTGTTACGGCTTTGCTCCAGTGCTTGCAGAAAGTATTCCAGTACCAGATTGGGCCGTCGTCCCTTGCGCATGGCCACGTTCAGCGGAATGTCGTAACAGAATTGTTGCGGATGCAAGGGACGCATCACCCCTTGCGCCACCCAGCCGGCGGCAAAGTGGTCCGGCAAAAAGCCGATATAGCCGCCGGTGAGAATCAGAAAGGCAATGCCTTCCCGGTCTGACGCGGTGGCCGTGCAGTTGAGCGCATGGTGTTGCGCCATGGCGTCCACGGTCAGCCGGTAGTTGGGGGCGATGGCTTCGGCGCTGTGCAGCTCGTCCTGGCTGATATCGCTGTCGGCGCGGGCAAAGAAGGGGTGTTCGCGGCTGCAATACAGCAGCGAATGTTCTTCGTACAGCGGCAGGTAGTCCAGCCCGGACAGCGGGTTGATCAGCGGCACCACGCCCACGTGCAGGTGGCCGTCCTGCACGCCCAGTTCGATTTCGCTGGGGGTGGTCATGGAAATATTGATGCGCACCCCCGGCCCGCGCGCACTCAAGGATTTGAGCGCATGGGTCAGGTGCATGTGCGACTGGGTGACCAGATTGTTGATGATGCCGATGTTCAGCTCGCCGCGCAGCTGGTGGTGCAGCTGGTTCACCTCGGTGCGGAATTCCTCGATGGCCGACAGCATGGTCTGGCTGGCGTGCAGCACGGCCCGGCCTTCGTCGGTGAGGGCAAAGCCGGCGCGGCCACGCTGGCACAGGCAAATACCCAGCCGCTTTTCCAGATCGCCCATGTGCAGGCTGATGGCGGAACGGCTGATGCCCAGCACGCTTTCCGCAGCGGAAAAGCTGCCGCATTCGACTACGGTCTTGAACAGGCGCAGCAGGCGGATATCAAAATCGCTGACCTGGCCCAGGGATTTTTTTTTGCTCATCAGTTGAGTATTTTTGAAACTGAAGATAAGAAATTCGGGATTTATCTCAACATATCACCTGGTTCAAGCTATGCCAAGCAACAAGCTGCCCATGTACCAACGGGTGCCGGATGGCTGTTGCATGGTGTGGGGCTGCGCAGTGCTACCGGGCTATCCGCCATGATGTCGGCTGCGCCTTGCTGCATCTTGCTGCGCGACTTGCGTGCCAACAGCCGACATCGCATGATCGACACCACGACTGCCGGTTAACGTTGCAGCGCGGTGCATCTCCCTGTGAACTGTCCCATGCCCGAGGAATATCTGTTTTATGCCGCAAATCGTGTTTGAACGTGAGGCACCGCAACAAGAGCTGATCGATGCCGCGCTGGCTGGCAGCGTCAACCGCCCGTTCTGGGGAGATGATGTGGCGCACCTGCGCCGCAGTTTCCCTCCGCTGCAAGGCAAGGCCAGTGCTGATCTGGCCATTGTCGGCGGTGGTTTTCTCGGCCTGTGGACCGCCATACTGGCCAAGGAACGCAACCCGTCGCGCTCGGTCACCCTGCTGGAAGGCCGGCAGGTGGGCTGGGCTGCGTCCGGCCGCAACGGCGGTTTTTGTGAAGCCAGCATCACCCATGGCGAGGAAAATGGTGAGCAGCGCTGGCCGGAAGAAATGCCGCAGCTGGAGGCCCTGGGCCTGCAGAATCTGGATGAAATCGAAGCCACCATCCGCCGCTACGGCATCGACTGTGACTTCGAGCGCACCGGCGTACTGGTGGTGGCGGTGGAGCCCTATCAGGACGAGCAACTGCGTGGCGAAGGTTATATGGATGCCGCGCAGATCCGCGCCGAGCTCAATTCGCCCACCTTCCTGTCCGGCATCTGGGAAAAAGACAGCACGGCGATGATCCACCCCGGCAAGCTGGTGCTGGAACTGGCGCGGGTGGCGGTTGAGCTGGGTGTGCAGATTCACGAACAATCCGCCGTCACCGCGCTGCACAGCCGCGGCAGCCGGGTGCGGCTGGCGACGGAGCAGGGCGAGCTGGATGCCGCCCGCGTGGTGCTGGCCACCAATGCCTTCCCCTCGCTGCTCAAGCGTTACCGCTGGCACACCATCCCGGTGTACGACTATGTGCTGATGACCGAGCCGCTCACTGAGCAACAGCTGGCGTCCATCGGCTGGCACAACCGCCAGGGCATTGCCGACATGGCCAACCAGTTTCATTACTATCGCATCACCCGCGACAACCGCATCCTGTTTGGCGGCTACGATGCCGTCTACAACTTTGGCGGCAAGGTGGATGATGCCTATGACGACCGCCCGGCTTCGTTCACCCGGCTGGCCAGTCACTTCTTTACTACCTTTCCGCAACTGGCCGGGCTGCGCTTCAGCCATCGCTGGGGCGGGGCCATCGATACGTCTACCCGTTTTTGTGCCTTTTTTGCGCTGGCGCGTGGCGGCAAGGTGGCCTATGCCGCCGGTTTTACCGGTCTGGGCGTAGGGGCCACCCGCTTTGCCGCCAATGTGCTGCTGGACAAGATAGAAGGGCTGGACACACCGCGAACCCGCTTGCGCATGGTGCGCGAAATACCGCCACCGTTTCCGCCGGAGCCGCTGACCTATGTCGCTGTGCAGGCCACGCGCTGGTCGCTGAACCGGGCCGACCACAACCATGGCAAGCGCAATCTGATGCTGCGCACCATGGATGCGCTGGGCCTGGGTTTCGATTCCTGAATCCGTTCGTCCTTTTCTGACCATCCAAGGAAGCAAGCATGTCCAATCCCTTTGCCCTGCTGGCCAATCTCAGCGTGGACGCCACGCGCATTGCGCTGGAATATCGCGAAGTCCCGGCCGATCAGGTCATGAGCGGCCCCGCCCGGGTGGGCACGGCCGAGCTGGGCCAGTTGCACGGTTGCAGCATCGGTGTGTGGGAAATGTCGCCCAGTGTCACCACCGATGTGGAAGTGGACGAATTCTTCATCGTGCTGTCAGGTAAGGCCAGCGTGCAGTTTGCCGATGGCCGCCCACCGCTGGAATTGCAGCCCGGCACCGTGGGCCATCTGGCTGCCGGCACCGCCACCACCTGGGTGGTGACACAAACACTGCGCAAGATCTACATCGCCTGAGCGGCACAGACCGCCCGGCACAACAATGGCAAGGCAGGAGGAAGAAACATGGAAGTGCGCAACAACTACATCAATGGCCGTTGGCAAGCCTCGGTCAGCGGCGCTACCCGCGAAGTCATCAACCCGTCCAATGGCGAAGTGATTGCCCTGGTCACCGACAGCGTGGCCGAGGACAGCAAGCAGGCAATTGCCGCCGCGCGCCATGCCTTTGACCATGACGGCAGCTGGAGGCGCATGGCCGGGCCCAAGCGCGCCGACATGCTGCTGCGTATTGCCGATGCCATTGCCGCCCGCGCCGACGAGCTGGCGGTGATGGACACGCTGGACAATGGCAAGCCACTGCGCGAAGCGCGCTGCGATGTGGACGATGCGGTGGCCTGTTTCCGCTATTACGCCGGGCTGATCACCAAGCCGCAGGGTGGGGTGTATGAAGTCAGCGACGGCTTTGGCCCGATGCATGCTTATTCCATGCACGAGCCAGTGGGCGTGTGCGCACTGATCACCCCGTGGAACTACCCCTTGCTGATGGCCACCTGGAAACTGGCGCCGGCGCTGGCGGCGGGCAATGCTGTGGTGTTCAAGCCCAGCGAAGTCACCCCGCTGTCAGCGGTGGCCCTGTTTGAAATTTTCGATGCCGTCGGCCTGCCTCCGGGCACCGCCAACCTGGTGCTGGGCAGCGGTCCGGCCGCCGGGCAGGAACTGGCCGCCAGCCATGATGTGGACATGATCACCTTCACCGGCAGCACTCGCACCGGGCAGACCATTGCCGCCGCGGCAGTGGGTAACCTGAAAAAAGTGGGGCTGGAACTGGGTGGCAAGTCGCCCAACATCATCTTTGCCGATGCCGATCTGGAAGGCGCGGTGGAATGGGCGATGATAGGCGTGTTCTTCAACCAGGGCGAAGTATGCTCGGCCGGTTCGCGCATCCTGATTGAAGAAAGCATCAAGGACCGCTTTGTCGCCCGACTGGCCGAACGCGCCAATGCCATGACTATTGCTCCGGGCATGAAGGATGCCGACATGGGCGCGATTGTGTCCGCCGCGCAGCTGGAAAAGGTGCTGGGCCATATCGAGCGCGCCAAGCAGCAAGGCGCAACACTGGTATGTGGCGGGGAGCGCTATGTCGAGGGCGAGTGCGCCAACGGTTACTTTGTGCGGCCTACCATCTTCGACAATTGCACCCGCGACATGGACATCGTGCGCGAGGAAGTATTCGGCCCGGTGGTGGCCATCCAGACTTTCACCTCGGAGGCCGAAGCCATCGCCATGGCCAATGACACGCCCTACGGCCTGGCTGGCGGGGTGTTCACCAGCGATGGCGCACGTGCACTGCGGGTGGTGAAGGAAGTCCGTGCGGGCGTCACCTGGATCAACTGCTACAACCCCACCTTCAACGAAGCACCGTGGGGCGGCTACAAGATGAGCGGCTATGGCCGCGATCTGGGCGTCAACGGCCTGCTGGAATACCAGCAGGTGAAGCAGGTGAGCATCAATCTGCAACCGGGCCTGGTGGGCTGGTATCCGCAGCGCGGCTAAACTCCGCCACGATTGACCGAACAGGGCGCTGCCAGTGTGGCCGCGCCCTTTTTGCTGGCTTCAGCCTGTTGCCTGTCGCTGGCGCAGCGCGCTTTGCAAGGCCGGGAAGGCTTGTTCCAGTTGTTGCAGCAAGGCGGGAATCAGCGGACTGCCCAAGTCGCTGGACAGGATTTCCAGCTGGCCGGCGGCATTCACCATGGGGCTGGCACCAAACAGCGCGGCATTGCCCTTCAGGGTATGGGCCACCCGTTTCAGGCGGGTGCTGTCTCCAGCGGCCAGCGCCTGATGCAGGCTGTGCATTTCACCTGGAAAGCTGTTGAGAAAACTGTCCGCCACGATGTCGACGATTTCCGCATCCTGCTGGCCCAGTGCTGCCTGATAGTCAAACGAGATGGGCGCTGCCCTGGTGTGGCGTTGCAGCAGTTGTTGCAGGTCGGCCGCGCGCACCGGCTTGCTCAGGTAGTCGTCCATCCCGGCGGCCAGGCATTGTTCCCGGTCGCCCTGCAAGGCATTGGCGGTCATGGCAATGATGGGCAGGTGCTGGCCTGGGGCTTCTTGCTGTCGGTAGCGCCGGGTGGCTTCCAGTCCGCCCATCACCGGCATCTGCATGTCCATCAACACCAGGTCGAACTGTTCTTGGGCCAGGATTTCCAGTGCTTGCCGGCCATCTTCGGCCAGGGTGGCCTGATGGCCCCAGCGTTGCAGCAGATTGATGGCCAGCTGCTGGTTGACCACATTGTCTTCCACCACCAGCACCCGCAAGGGCTGGCTGTCGTATTTCAGTTTGGCCGGGGGCGTGCTGGTGCTGGCGCAGCAGGGGGTGTCGCCCAGTGCCTGCAGAATGGTTTCCTGCAGTTCGGACTGCAACACCGGCTTGGCAATGTGGCAGCAGATGCCGGCTTGCTGATACAGCCTGCTGTCCTGTGTGCTGGCCGAGGACAGCATGATGAGCCGCGGTGCCGCTTGCAGACCCAGTGCCTGGATGTGGCGGGCGGTGGTCAGCCCGTCCATGTCCGGCATCATGCCGTCCAGCAGGACAAAGCGGTAGGACTTGCCCGGCTGTTGCAACAGGGCCAGCGCACGGGCACCGCTGTCGGCTGTATCGACACTCACTCCCCAGTGCGCCAGGGTTTCTTGCAGGATGTCGCGGTTGATGCGGTTGTCGTCCACCACCAGTGCATGACTGCCGCGCAGCGCGTCCGGGTTCAAGGGGACCGGCAGTTGCGCTGCGGCCACGCGGGTAAAACGGATGGTGAAGTGGAAGGTGCTGCCATGTCCGGGGCGGCTTTCCAGCCACATCTGGCCATGCATCATGTCCACCAGCCGTTTGCAGATGGACAGTCCCAGACCGGTGCCGCCGTATTTGCGTGTGGTGGAACTGTCGGCCTGGACAAAGGCTTCAAAAATGCTTTCCTGCTGTTCGCGGGCAATGCCGATGCCGCTGTCGCTGACCGAAAACTTGACCACCACTTGTTCGCCTTCCTGTTCCAGCAAGGAGGCGCGCAGCAAAACTTCGCCGTGCTGGGTGAACTTGATGGCATTGGACAACAGGTTGAGCAGGATTTGCCGCAGCCGGCCCGCATCGCCCAGCAATACCGGCGGAATGTCCGGGGCCATGCGGCAGGCCAATTCCAGGCCTTTTTGTTCGGCATGCATGGCCATGTTCCTGACCGTACTGGCCAGCACGCTTTCCAGCCCGAAGGCGGTCTGGTCAATCACCATCTTGCCCGCTTCCAGCTTGGAAAAATCCAGGATGTCGTTGATGACGGTGAGCAACGCTTCGGTGGAGGATTTCACCACATCCAGGTATTCACGCTGCTCCCGGTTCAGCTCGGTATCCAGCGCCAGTTCGGTCATGCCCAGAATGCCGTTCATCGGCGTGCGGATTTCATGGCTCATATTGGCCAGGAATTCGCTCTTGGCGCGGTTGGCGGCCTCGGCCACTTCGCGGGCCTGGCGCGATTCCCGTGCCAGCAGTTTGAGTTCGGTAATGTCGGCAATGGTGCCGATCAGCCCGGCAATGCTGCCATCGGGCCGGGTGAGGGTGGCCTTGTGGATGATGCCGTAACGTACCGTGCCATCCTGGTGCTGCAGGGTGGTTTCATAGCTTTGGCGCGACACTTCGTTCAGCAGCTCGCGGTCTCGGCGCTGGTGGTAGCTGGCCAGCTCCGCATCCAGCAGGTGTGCGGAGGTTTTGCCCAGGAAGTCTTCGCGCCGGATGCCAAACAGTTCGGCAAAGGCGCGGTTCATCAGCTGATAGCGCAGGTCCGGCCCTTTGACATACACCGGCATCGGCATGGCTTCCACCAGTTCCTCGACAAAGTGCAGCTGCTCTTGCAGGCGCTCGCTGGCCTGATGCCGGGCGGTGATGTCGGTGCGGATGGCGACAAACTGCTCGGGCTCCCCATGCTCGTCGGCAAAGGGCACGATGGTGGCGGCCACCCAGTACAGGCTGCCATCCTTGGCGCGGTTGCGGATTTCTCCGGTCCACACCTTGCCGGCGCGAATGGTGCGCCACATCTCGGCAAAGAAGGCCGGTGAGTGCAGGCCGGAATTCACCAGATTATGGTTGCGCCCGATCAGCTCTTCCCGGCTGAAGCCGCTGATCTCACAGAATTTGTCGTTGGCATAGCTGATATTGCCGTAGCGGTCGGTAATGCTGACGATGGCGTGCTGGTCCAGCGCAAACTTCTGGTTCTCCAGTGCCTGCCGGGCCTGGCGGATGGCCTGCTGGCCATGCTGGCGGTAGGCCACCAGTGCGGAGACGACATTGATCAGCCCTTCCAGATCGTCCTCTGGCTGTGCGCTGTCTGGCTGGCCGGTTTCCTTGCGCAGCAGGCGAATGGTGTCTTGCAGGCGGGCAATGGCCTGCTCGCGCTTGCCCAGTTCCGCCTGCAGGCGCTGGTTGGCCTCGCCCAGCTCGGCCGAGCTCAGTTCCAGGCTGCGGCTGCGCAGGCTGATGTCGCGGTCTTGCTGGCTGTAGCTGTCGCCCACTCTTTGCAGCAAGCCCGTAAAGCCGCGCAGGGCGGTGGCGATGGTCGGGTCGGTGTCTGCCAGCCCGGCCAGCCGCTCAAAGCCGTCCAGCACCTGTTGCAGGCTGGTTTCATCGGCAATGCCCATGGTGCGCCTGAGCTGGCGTAGCAGTGTGTTTTGCATGCCTGTCCTGCTGATTTCAATCTGTTTGCGCGATTTCACGCAGGGTGGTGATGGTCATGGTCTGGTTGTGCAGCCGGCTGGGCTGCCCCACGGCAAAGGGGCTGATTTCGCCATTGGAATAAAAACCGGCCAGTACCATCTGGCTGCCCAGTACGTCGGCCACGGCTTCCACTTCTTCATCCACCCGGTCGCCCATCACCAGCTTGCGTCCCACGCAGGATACCAGCAGCGCCAAGCTGTCTTGGTGGCCTGCTTTGTTCAGCCGGGCAGCCATGGCAGACTGCTCCGCCCCGTGCACCAGGCTGTCGGTGCCGGCATGCATCAGTTTCAGCTGGCTGTCGCTGGTCAGTTCACCGGCCAGGGTCAGACTGCCATCCTGTTCGTTCACGCCCAGAATAGTGCGAATCACGCCCTGGTCTTCGCCGCAGCGTCCCAGCATGGCAAACGGAAACAGCAAGCCGCTGCCGGGCAGGTCGCTGGCGTATTCGCCCAGATAGCGTTTGTACACTTCCAGCGCCGGTGCGCCATCCAGTTCGTACAGAATGTTCTGCTGGCAGCGGCTGACCTGCCGTGCCGGGCCAAACGTGGTCCAGCCACCGCAGGAGCCATGTCCCACTTGCAGCTGCCGTCCATACAGGCCGACGGCCACCAGCTGGTGGTCGTTCCAGCCGGACTGATGCAGGGTGAAAGTCTGGCAGAAACGGCCATTATCGGCAGCCATGCCGCCCACCACCGGAACGGTATCACCCAATACCTGTTGCAGGCCATCCAGCAGGGCGGTGCCGTTGATATCGGTGCCGGGTGCCAGCAGCAATAGCAGTTGCAAGTCATCCGCCTGCAAGGCCGTGGCCAGCCGTTGGCCTGCGGCCTGTGAATCCTGCATGCCGTCCAGCACGGTGGTGGCACTGGTCACACGGGTGTGGTCAAAGTGGATGGCCGTCAGCACCGCGCTGCCTTCATCCACGCCCTGGCTGGCAATCTCGCCTGCGGTCGAACAGCCCAGCACCACACAGCCAGGCAAGGCCGCTGCCAGGCTGGAGAGCAACGTCCCCCCGTCAAAATAGGCGGGTGCGGCAAACACCAGCAGCAGTTGTGGTGCCAGCGTTTGTAGCGCGGCAAGCTGGTCGGGTGCTGGCTGGTCATGATGGAGGCTAAGCTGCCGTATCTGCATGATGTGCTCTTGGCTGGGAGTTGGCCTGTCTTTGATTCTGGGCCATGGACGGGCAATGGCAAGGTGGATGTATCGTGATGGACTATCGCAGCATTTGCGCCAAGCCGACATGACAATTGTCATGTCGGCTTGGTAAAGCTCGGTGAGCCTTCGCAAAGAAGGCGAGGCTCCCTTTCAGGGAAAGGGCGGGGGGATTGGGATTCGATGGACAGGCTGCGGCATCAATCACTGGGTCGAAAGGCCCGGCTTGGCCGGGTCCGGTAGAATCGCACCAAATCACTTTGTCAGCAGCCTGAGATGACAATTGTCATGTCGGCTTGGTAAAGCTCGGCGAGCCTTCGTAAAGAAGGCGAGGCTCCCTTCGGGCCTGGTAAACCCCAAACCGCCTTGGTCTGCTATGCTGCGACACGGATTTTGTGGAGACAGGCATGCAAAGACTCACCATTTCGCTGAGCGACGAGCTGGCACAGGCATTTGACGAATGGATGACCCGGCGCGGTTACAGCAGCCGGTCCGAGGCGGTGCGCGACATGCTGCGCCGCGAACTGGGCGAGGACAATCTGGCCAGCGAGCAGGGCGGCCCCTGCGTGGCGGTGCTCAGCTATGTGTTTGATCATCACGAGCGGCAACTGTCCGCCCGGCTGACCGGCTTGCAGCACGACCACCACGACCTGGCGGTGGCCACCATGCACGCCCACATCAGTCATGAAGATTGTATCGAAACGGTAATCCTGCGCGGCGACAGTGGCGAGGTGGAAAGCTTTGCCCGTTCGGTGATTGCCGAAACCGGGGTGCGCCACGGCCAGGTGCAGCTGATTCCGGTCAAGCCTTCAGCCAGCACGGGCCTGGGTTATCGCAAGAAATCCGGCCGCTGATCCAGTTATTGCCTTAGTTATTGCCTTGCTAGGAGCGACCCATGCCGAAGCGGCGGTAACGGCCAGCGTTGGTGCCATGCTTGTGCCGGTGGCCATGCTGGTGCGGATGGCTGTGCACCTGCCCGTCGGCATGGCGATGCGGGTGGGCATGCAGCAAATGGGTGCGTGCCAGCAGGGCGTGGTCGGACAGGATGTCGGCCGGGCTGCCCTGTGCCGCCACCTGGCCGTCGGCCAGCACGATGACGTGGTCGGCAATGTCGGCCACGCTGTCCAGGTCGTGGGTGGCGGTGATGATGGTGCGCCCCTGTCCCTGGCTTTCCTGCAGAAAACGGATGACTTCGCTCTGGCTGGCCGGGTCCAGCGCGGCGGTGGGTTCGTCCAGCAGCAGTACTTCGGGTTGCATGATCAGCACCGAGGCCAGCGCCACCCGTTTGCGCTCGCCACCGGATAGCCGGTGTGGTGCGCGCTGTTGCAGATGGCTGATGCCAAACTGCTGCAAGCTGGCGTCAATCGCGCTGCGGATTTGCGCTTCCGGCCAGCCCAGTTGCAGCGGGCCGAAGGCCAGTTCGTCAAACACCGTGGGGTTGAACAGTTGCACGTCCGGGTTCTGGAACACCAGACCCACCCGGCGGCGAAACGCATAATGGCTGGCTTCATCCGCCAGCGCCGCCTCGCTCAGCACCTCACCAAAGGCACGCAGCTCGCCTGCCGTGGCGAAATACAGCCCGTCCAGCAGGCGCAGCAAGGTGGATTTGCCCGAGCCATTGGCCCCCAGCAGTGCCACCCGGCTACCGGCGGCAATCTCCAGTGACACCGCGTGCAAGGCAGCATGCTGCTGATAGTGATAACTCACCCTGTCCAGGGCAAAAACCGGTGTGCTCATGCGTGATTCCAGACAATGACCAAGGGCAGCGCCAAGGCCAGCAGCAGCGCGCACCAGTCGCGCTTGCGGGTGTGAAAATTGTGCAGCAGGTAAACCTCGCCCCGATAGCCGCGTGACACCATGGCCATGTGCACCTCGCTACTGAGCTGCAAGGCCTTGCCCAGCAGCACGCCGCTGGTGCTGGCCACCAGCTGGCGGGCCATGCGGCCCGATGGCGGAGCCAGCAGGCGGCTGCGGCGCGCTTCGAACATCTGGCTGGCGGTTTGCAACAGCACAAACACATAGCGATGCGTCATGCCCAGCAAGGCCACCAGCAGCACCGGCACGCCCAGGCTGCGCATGGCCTTGAGCACATGCATCCACGGCGTGGTCAGCATCAGCAGCAGGGCAAAGCTGGCCGAAACTTCGGCCCGGCCCAGCAAAAAGGCGGCGCTGGACAGCCCTTGCCGGGTGATGTGCCAGTGCAGCAGCGGCAGGGTGAGCAACCGTTCACCCGGCACCATGAAGATGGCAGGCAGGGCCAGCATGCCGCTGAACAGCAGCACGCTCAGCCATGCCTGGCGGTACAAGCGGGATAGCGAGATTTGCGATGCCAGCGCCAGCACTACCGCCAGCACAAACAGCAGTAGCAGCGTGGTGAGCTGGCTTGCCAGCAGGGTGGCGGCCAGCACCGCCAGCAAGGACAGCAGCTTGATGCGCGGGTCCAGTTGTTGCAGCAGGCCGGGTGTGGCGCTGATGGCTTCGGCATCCAGCGCATGCTCCATCACCTGCTGCAAGCCATGCACCATGCGCTCGGCAATATTGCCGTGATGGCGGTGCTTGCCGGCCAGAAACGATTGTTCACTCACTGCGGCAGGCCACGCTTGCCGCCCAGCCGGGCCAGCAGCAAAAGGCACAGCAGGATCAACCCGGCACCAAACACGGCGGACAGCACATAGCCAAAAGCCGGGCTGTGAATGAAGGCCGGGGCATAGTCGGGGAAGGGGGCGGACCACAAACCGGCCAGTCTGGACAGGCCCTCCGGAGCGCTATCCGGCAAGGCATGCAGGCCGGATGCCCGGATGATTTCCTGACGGGCCGCCGGGTTGGCAAAGTCTTCCGCACCCCATTCCCCCCAGGCGGTTCCGGCTGCCAGCAGGCCCAGCGGCGACAAAATCATCAGCCCTGCCAGGCCATACCACAGCTGACGCACGCTGCTGCCCTGACGGCTGCCTGCCGTGGTGATGTTGGCAGAACCGGCCAGCAAGGCCGGATGAGCGCGTTGCAGATAAGCCACCAGACCGGCACTGAGCAGCATTTCCGCCAGCCCGGCAAAACTCAGGTGGCCAATCATCATGGCCGGAATGGCCACCGACAGCGGATAAGGCGCGTACAGTGGGGTGCCGCTGGCGTCGTGAAACAGCATGGGTTGCACGCCGAATTCGATGGCGGCCAGCAGGGCAGAAGCATTGATGGCGAGATAACCGGCCAACCCGGCTGCCACCACGCGGCGGCGCGAGGCCAGCGGCGCACCGGCAGCCAGCAGGCGATAACTGCCCCAGGCCACTAGCGAACCGACGATGGCCATGTTCAGGCTGTTGGCACCAAAGCTGCTGATGCCGCCATCACCAAAAAACAGCGCCTGAATCAGCAAGGCCAGCGAGATGGCAATGATGGACGCCCACGGCCCCAGCACGATGCTGACAATGCCCATGCCCACCGCATGGCCGCTGGTGCCGCCGGGCAGGGGCAGGTTGAACATCATGATGACAAAGCTGAAAGCCGAGAACACGGCAAACAATGGCACCAGCCGGGTGTGCAGCAGGCGTTTGGCACGCTGGTAGGCCAGCAGCCAGAACGGCAGGGCAATGGCCAGGGTCACGACGCAGGTGGACGGGCTGAGATAACCATCTGGAATGTGCATGCGCTTGCCTTTCTCGGGCCTGTCACCGGAAAACATGGTGCAGGCTGTGTATGAATATTTTTTAAAATGTATGAAATCTTAGCAAGACTCATGCCATCTGTCATGACGTTGTCAGTGCTGCCGGGCGGGGCGTGCAGCGTGCAGCTGCGGGCTGTAAAGCGGCTGGCGGTGAGGGCTGGCGATGCAGGTGGGGGTGGAAAGCGGCTATGCAGTGCTGCACCAAAGCGAGCAGTACCTGACCGTTCTGGTGCATGCCGGGGTGGGTTTCAGCCTGCGCCCTGGGCTTCTATTTCCACCAGCAGGTCGGCACGGCAGATGTCCGCCTGCACATACACCACGTGGCTGTCTTCGCCCAGCTGTGCCAGTACCGCCGCACGCACGGCGGGATAGTCGGCGGCATGGCGTACATACACCCGGTAGTCCAGCCCGGCAAGGGTGAAAGGCTGACGCGGCTGCTGACGGTTGGCCTGTTCCAGCAGGATGGCGATATTGGCAAAGGTTTCCGCGGTTTGTGCGGCCACATCACCTACATGCACGGTAAGGTGGCCAATAATGCTGGCGGTGCCGGAAATGAACAGCCATTGCGCGCCAGGCTGACCGGCCAGCGCGGCGCGGCTGAAGGTGGGGCTCACCGGGCCGTATTGCTGCGGGTAGGCAAAGGCGCTGACCTGGCGCGGGTTCTCGATGGGCAGGGCAGGGCTGTCTGCTGCCAGAAAGGCAATGCTGACCGGGCCATCTGCCGTCCCCAGCGCACAGGCGGCCGGACTGCCATGCACCGGACGCCGGCTGCCGGCAAAAGCCTGATGGCGGCCGATATTGAACTGGCGGTAGCGCTCCATGCCGTGCTCCTCGACATTGATGCGCGGAATGTAATTCCACACCCGCCACAGGTGCGGGCAGTGCTGTGCGTCCAGCAGGGCAAACAGCTGGCGGTAGGCGGTCTCGGCCAGGGCCTGCAAGGCGGTGGCTCCGTCCTGCATGGCAAACTGCCCTTCATCCAGTGTGATGACGCCAAACAGCAGGCCGCCTGCGCGACGGTAATGAATGTCATGGAAGCGGCCATCCTGCGCTGGCAGGCTGGTATGCCAGACTTCCTGCATGCCCGCCGTAGCCGGGCCCAGCACCGGCATCCGCACGGATTGCAAGGGCCAGTCCGGCTGCTGATCGTCCCGGCCCAGCCGGCACATGCCCAGAATCTGTGCAGGAGCGATAGCCACCGGGCCAAGCGGATGAGGGAAGGTGTAGTGCAAACGGGTATCGGGGTACATGCTGCCAGCTGCGGTAAGGGAAGTTGTCGACAAAAGGGTTTAACGGCCAGACGGCACGCCGCGATCCAGCTGCATGGCATGCGCACGCAAGCGTACCAGCCATGCACTGCCAAGGCCCAGCAGGGTACCTGCCAGCACATCCAGCGCCACATGCTGTTTTACCGCCAGGGTGGAGTAGGCAATGGCCACACACCACAGCAGGTTCAGTCCTTGCAGCGCACGGCCCCAGTTCAGCACTTTAAGGCGCCAGTGCAGCCAGACTCCGGAAAATACCGCAGTTGCCACATGCAGCGACGGGAAGGCATTGCCGGCGGTATCCACGTTTTTCAGAAAGGCCACACCGGGATATTGCTGCCAGTCTATGTCTGGCGGGGCAATGGCATTGGGCCAGAAATAAAACACCAGCAGTCCGCTGAGGCAGGGCAGCGCCACTTTGTAGCCGTAACGGATGATTTCACGGTGTGACAGCATCAACACCGGTGGCAGCGACACATAAACCCATAGCGACAGGTAAACCGGCAAGGCCCAGGGCTGAAACGGCAGCCAGCGATCCAGAGCACTGGCCGGCACGATATGGACTGCGCCAGCCGGGTGATGCAGCAGGTAAACATAGGCGACAAAAAACAGCAGGGTAAAACCCATGGTGCCGAACATCTTGAACCAGAAGCGGGTGAAAACCGTCGCCAGAAATCCATCCTCGCCTTGGCGATAAAGAATGCCCTTGTTCAAATCAGCTCCTTGACACATATGCAATAGTCTGTCTGCCGCCGTGTGGCAAGCAAGTGGGCATATTGTTATACTCGCGCTTCATTTTTTTGCTGCTGTAGTCCTTGCCGTCCAAAAGGTAACAGCATGCCTCAATCGCCATGCGCCAGGTGATAGCGCGTGACGACCGGCGATGATACCGAAACACTGTGACATTGGCGATTGCGGGCAACTTGTTTATTAATACCGATACGATTATTGCAAATCATGGAACAACACTCTTCTGAATCGAATACACCAGACCTGGCGCTGGAAAGCGAAATTGCCGGTCTGATCGTTTCCGCGCTGAATCTTGACATTGCCCCGGCGGAAATTGTTCCTGATGCGCCGCTGTATGGTGATGAACTGGGAATCGACTCCATTGATATCCTGGAAATCGCGCTGGTCATGTCCAAGCAGTTTGGCGTGCAAATGAAAGCCGACAACGAAGACAACTCCACCATTTTTGCCTCCTTGCGCAAACTGGCGGCTTATATTCGCGAGCATCGCAGCAAATGACCCGGCTGTGGCGCAGCATGCGCCTGGCTGTACTGGCGCTGGCCGGCCTGTTTTATGTGGTGATGGATTATCTGGCGTCCTCCTCCCGTCATCCGCCGCTGTATGCGGTGGTGGTGGGGGCGGCACCGCTGACCCTGGGCCTGCTGACGGCGGGCTGGAATTCACGCTTCCGCTGGCCTGTCATGCTGCTGGCAGCTGTCGTGCTGCTGGCCATTGCGCTCAATGTTGACCAGTTGCTGACCCATGCCGCCTGGTTCTACCTGTTGCAGCACGCCGGCATCATGTGCGGCCTTGGCTTCATGTTCGGCAGTACCCTGGGCAGTCACGAGAATGCCCTGTGTTCGCGTATCGCCCGCATCGCCGTTGCCGGATCGCTGGATGCAGCTTACTTCCACTACACCTGGAAAGTGACGCTGGCCTGGACGCTGTATTTTGCCTTGTCCGCCTTGCTGTCGCTGGGTCTGTTTGCGCTGGCACCCCTGTCGTGGTGGGCATTTTATGCCGCCGTGTGCACGCCGCTGTCACTGGGCCTGATGTTTGGCGGCGAATACCTGGTGCGCCGGCTGGCTTTACCGGACAGCCCCTCGTTCAGCATCGCCCACACCATACAGTCATACCGAAAGTACACGCAGGGCCGTGACACCAGCCAGTAGGCTGCCGCTGCGGCTACCTTGCCATCGAATCCATGAATCTGATACCGCTTCTTCCTGCTGCTGACCCCGCTGCCGATTTTGCCCATGTGCACGGCCAGGTGATCAACCGTGGCACCTTCCAAGCCCAGGTGCTCACCCTTGCTGCCGCTTTGCCCGCTCACCCGCGGGTGCTGAACATGTGTAACGACCGTTACTGGTTTGCCGTGGCACTGTTTGCGGCGATTGCCCGCAATATGCTGACCATCCTGCCCAATTCGGCGGCACCCGAGCATCTGGCAGCGGTCGCCAGCGAACAAGCCGATCTGCTGGTGTTGGGCGATCAGCCAGACAACCCGGTGCCCGGCCTGCCTTACATGCAAATCGACACGCTGGCGGCACGCAAGGAACTGGCGGCGGCCCCTATGCCGCAGATTCCGTACGACCAGCAGGTTGCCTGCCTGTATACCTCGGGCTCCACCGGCACGCCCATGCCGCATTTCAAGACATTTGGCCGTCTGCGGCTGGCCATTCTGGCCGGCGCCGAACGGGTGTGGGGTGTGGCCGGCCAGCCTTGTTCGGTGGTGGGCACGGTGCCCATCCGCCACATGTACGGGCTGGAATCCAGCGTGCTGCTGCCCATTCTGGCCGGTGGCCGCCTGTCCGGGCGCATTCCGTTTTTCCCCGCCGACATTGCCGATGCGCTGGCCGGGATGCCCGCGCCGCGTCTGCTGGTGATCACGCCATTTCATCTGCGCAAATTGCTGGATGCCAATATCGCGCTGCCGCCGATTGCCGCCATCCTGTCGGCCACCGCGCCCTTGTCTGTCGAGCTGGCAGCCCAAACCCGGCAGCAGCTTGGCTGCCCGGTGCTCGAAATCTACGGCTCCACCGAAACCGGTCAGGTGGCCACGCGGGAAACCGATATCGACAGCACCTGGCATACCTTGCAGGGGATTGCGCTGGAGCAGCGTGACGGCGAGCTGTGGGCAGTGGGCGAGGTGTACCAGACCCCGCAAATGCTCAATGACACGGTAGAACTGTTCAGCCCGCAGCATTTCCGGCTGGTGGACCGCAAGGCCAATATGATCAATGTGGCGGGCAAGCGCAGTTCGCTGTCCTTCCTCAATGCCGTGCTTACCGGCCTGCCGGGAGTGGTGGATGGTGTGTACTGTGTGCCGGAACGCGGCAGTGACGAGCTAGTCGAACGTCTGGCCGTGTTCGTGGTGGCACCTGCGCTGGATAAGGCCGCCATTCTGGCCGGCCTGCGCCAGCATCTGGATTCGGTGTTCCTGCCGCGCCAGATCGTGTTTGTCGATGCCCTGCCGCGTGACGGCAATGGCAAGATCCTGGCCCGTACCCTGCAGGAACTGATTGCCCGTCATCTTTCCGGAAAACACTGAGCATGCAGACCCTTCCCCTGGTGATAGCCGCCGATCATCCGGCTTATGCCGGTCACTTTCCCGGCCAGCCGGTCTTGCCCGGCGTGGTGTTGCTGGACCATGCGCAACTGGCCATCGAACAGGCTGCCGGAGTGCAACTGGCCGGGCTAGCCCAGGCCAAGTTCCATCGTCCGGTAGCGCCGGGCGACAGCTTGCAGCTGGCCTGGCGACAGGATGCAGCCAGCGTGGCCTTTGTCATCTCGCGCGGTGATGAAAAAGTGGCGGACGGTAAATTCGTGCTGGCAGCGGAGCCTGCAGCGTGAGCCAGCAGACCGATGCACCGGCCAGCCCGCAGTGGATGCGGCAGCAGGAGCGCGGCAGCCGCTTCTGGTTGCGCATCATGTCGGCGCTGTCCTGCTGGCTGGGCAGGCCTTGCTCCCGGCTGGTGCTGTACGGTATTGCGATGTATTTCGTGTTGTTCGGCGGCAAGGCGGTACAGGCCTCGCGGCGTTATCTGGAGCGCAGCCTGGGCCGTCCGGCGCGCTGGCGCGATGTGTATCGCCATGTGCTGAGTTTTGCCAGCACCATCCACGACCGGGTTTATTTGCTGCGCGACCGGTTTGATGTGTTCGAGATCGACCTGTCAGGTGCCGAAGCCCTGCACCGGCATCAGGAAGGCGGGCAGGGCCTGTTGCTGTTTGGCGCGCATCTGGGCAGCTTTGAAGTGCTGCGCGCCATGGCGCGTTTTCGTCCCGACATGCAGGTGAGCATGGCGATGTATCCGGAAAACGCCCGCCAGATCAACCAGGCCTTGCATGCCATCAACCCGGCGCTGGCGCCGGACATCATTCCGCTGGGCACCATGGACGCCATGCTCAAGGTGCATGCCCGGCTGGAAGAGGGCGCACTGGTGGGCATTCTGGCCGACCGTGCCGCCGGGCCGGACGAATACCTCAGCCGCATGCTGCTGGGCGCACCCGCCCGTTTTCCCAGCGGCCCGCTGCGCATGGCCGCCATGCTCAAGCAGCCGGTGTATTTCATGGCGGGCATTTACCTGGGTGGCAACCGCTACCGGGTGCATTTTGAATTGCTGGAAGACTTTTCTACCGTGGGTCGGGCCCGGCGTGAGGCGGCCATGCAGTCGCTGCTGGACAAATACGTTGCGGCACTGGAACGTCATTGCCGGGCCTATCCGTACAACTGGTTCAATTTTTACGATTTCTGGGATGAAAGCTAGACCGATCATGCGTGTATCCATCATCAGCAAGACCCTGGCCGGATTGTTTGTGGTCCTTTCTGCAGGCAGCCTGCATGCCGCCGATTTCTCCCTGGCCGACCTGATGCAGCAACTGGGGCAAAAGAAGTCCGGCACCGCCACCTTTGTCGAGAAAAAATACATCGCCATGCTCAAGCAGCCGCTGGAGTCCTCTGGCGAACTGGCTTTCACCGCACCGGACCGGCTGGAAAAGCGCACCCTCAAGCCCAAGGCAGAAGCCGTGCTGCTGGAAGGCAACAAGCTGACGCTGGAGCGTAGCGATGGCCGCAAGATGAGCGTGAATCTGTCCGACCGACCGGAAGTATCGGCCTTTGTCGAAAGCATCCGCGCCACCCTGTCGGGCGACCGCAGCGCGCTGGAACGCTATTACACCCCGTCGCTGTCCGGTGGCAGCGACGAATGGCAGCTCAAGCTGACACCGCTGCAAGCGCGCATGCAAAAGGTGATCAGCCAGATCCGCATAGCCGGTAGCCGCGCCCAGGTGAAGACCATCGAATTTCTGCAGGCGGATGGCGACCGTTCGGAAATGACCATTACCGGCACCAGCGCCAAATGAAAACCAGATTGTTCAAGCCGGTCATCCTGATCTGGCTGGCGGCCATGCTGGCCTCGGTGCTGGTGATCAGCCAGACCCGTTTTGTCGCCGACCTGTCCGCCTTCATGCCCAAGCTGCCCAGTGCGCGCCAGCAGATGCTGATCGACCAGCTGCGCGACGGTGCCATTGCCCGGCTGGTGCTGGTGGGGATTGAAGGTGCGGACGAGGCCGAACGCGGCCGCCTGTCGCGCCTGCTGGTGGGCAAGCTGTCCGGCAATCCGCGCTTTACCGCGGTGCAGAACGGCAACCGCCAGACCCAACAGCGCGACCAGCAGTATTTCTTCGACAACCGTTATCTGCTGAGCCCGGCTGTCACGCCGCAGCGCTTTACTGCAGCCGGAATGCATGACGCCATCCAGGATACCCTGCTGGCGATGTCCGGCGATGCCGGGCTGATCGTCAAGAAAATCCTGCCGCGTGACCCGACCGGCGAAACCCTGCAAATCCTCGAGCAGTTCATGGGCGAAAGCCAGCCCAGCACCAGTAACGACATCTGGGTGTCGCGCGACGGCAAACGTGCGGTATTGCTGCTGCAACTGGCCGAGTCCGGCCTGAATACCGACGCGCAGGCGGCGGCGCTGGAAGATGTGAAACAGGCTTTTGCCAGCCTGCCTGCCCGCCATGCCGACACCCGGCTGGTGATGAGTGGCACCAGCGTCATTTCGGTGGCCTCGCGCAACATCATCCAGGGCGAGGTGGAACGGCTGGCCACCCTGGGCACCTTGCTGGTGGTGGCCTTGCTGCTGCTGGTCTACCGCTCGCTGCCGCTATTGCTGCTGGGGTTGATTCCGGTGGTGTCCGGCGCGCTGGTGGGCATTGCCAGCGTCAGTCTGGGCTTTGGCCATGTGCATGGCCTGACGCTGGGCTTTGGCACCACGCTGATCGGCGAGGCGGTGGATTACTCCATCTATTTGTTTATCCAGCGTGCCGGGGGCGGTAACCCCTCGCACTTCTGGCGCACCATCCGCCTGGGGGTGCTGACCTCCATCACCGGCTTTGCCGCGCTGATGTGTTCCAGCTTCCCCGGCCTGTCGCAACTGGGTCTGTATTCCATCAGCGGGCTGGTGACGGCCGCACTGGTGACGCGCTATGTGCTGCCGCTGCTGATGCCGGCACGGCTGAACCTGCGCGACCTGAGCAAGCCCGGCCTGCTGCTGCAAAAAGTACTGGACGGCCTGACCCGCCTGCGCTGGCTGCTGGCGGTAGCCATGCTGGCGGCGGTGGCGGTGCTGGTGCTGCATCATCAGGACATCTGGAACCGCCAGCTCAATGCACTGAGTTCCACCTCACCCGCGCAGAACAAGCTGGATGCCGAACTGCGGGCTGATCTGGGCGGCAATGACATGCGCTATGTGGCCAGCTTCAGCGCGCCGGATCAGGAAAGCGCCCTGCAACTGGCCGAGCGTACGCGCCGGGTATTGCAGCAATTGAACCGGCAGAACGTGATTGGCGGCTTCCACACCCCGGACGAACTGCTGCCTAGCATCGCCACCCAGCGTGCGCGGCAGGCTGCCTTGCCGCCAGCGGGTACGGCCGCACCACGACTGGCCGAGGCGCTGCAAGGCCTGCCGGTGGATGCCGCACAGCTGCAAGGGTTTGTCAGCGATGTGACCCGTGCGCAGCAGCAAGCGCTGCTCAGCCGTGCCAGCCTGCATGGCAGCGCGGCCAGCGTGCTGCTGGATTCCATGCTGATCAAGCGGCCTGGCAGTTATCTGGTGCTGATGCCGCTGCGCCCGGCCAGTGGTGAAAACATCGCGCTGGACAAGGTGCGTGCGGCACTGGCTGCCCAGCAGCTGGGGCAGGTGACCGTGATCGACCTGCTGGAAGAAACCACCGCCATTTTCGATAGCTACACCCACGAAGCCTTGTTGTTCTCCTCGCTGGGCAGTCTGGCCATCCTGCTGCTCTTGGGTGTGACCTGCGGCTGGCTGCAAGCGGCGCGCGTCACCATTCCGCTGGGCTGCGCGGTGCTGTGTACCGTGGCCATCCTTGATGCCTGCGGCATTCAGCTGACCATTCTGCATCTGGTGGGCCTGCTGCTGGTGGTGGCCATCGGCTCCAATTACGCACTGTTTTTTGCCAACAAGCAGCAACTGGGCAGTGCGGCCGAGCAGCGCCAGGTGGAAGTGTCGCTGGTGGTGGCCAATCTGGCCACCGTCACCAGCTTCGGTTTGCTGGGCAGCTCCAGCGTGCCGGTGCTGTCCTATATCGGCAGCACGGTGGCCATTGGCGCGCTGCTGGCGCTGGTGTTTGCCGCCATGATGGCAAGGATGACCCCGCGTGCGCTGTCTGACTGATAGCTGGCGCGCCGGACAGCGCGCCGAGAACTTGCTGGTGCTGCTGCCGCCGGCCAAGGCCAGCCTGGAAGACATGCTGGCGCAGGGCATGGTGGCGGCAGTGCGCGCGCGCGGCCTGCCGCTGGACATCGTGCTGGCCGATGTGGGCTACCAGCAGGTGCTGGCCGGTACCGTGGCCGACAGCCTGCATCAGGCGGTGTTGCAGCCTGCGCTGGGGCAAGGCTATCGCAACATCTGGCTGGCCGGGATTTCTCTGGGTGCCTTCAATGCCCTGCACTATGCGGCAGTGTATGCTGAACACCTGAGCGGCATCTTCTTGCTGGCTCCCTATCCCGGTACTGCCGACATCCTGCAGGAAATCCGCCAAGCTGGCGGGCCGCAGGCCTGGGCGGATGCTGCGCCCGGTTTGCAGGACGAACGACGCTGGTGGCACTGGCTGGCTGCTCGCGAGCAAACCACGCGCTGTCCGGTGTGGCTGAGCCTGGCCGACGACGACCGTTTTGCTGCCGGACAGCAATTGCTGGCCAGCCTGTTGCCCGCCGCACGGGTACACCGCATGGCGGGCGATCACAGCTGGCCGGTGTGGCAGCAGCAATGGCGGTACTGGCTGGAACATGGCCCGCTGGCGCAATACGTGCCGGGGCAGAAGGACGAGACATGAACACGCTGGTGTTTTCCCCATTCATCAAGCTGTGCCTGGCGCTGCATCTGCTGGCTGTGCTGTTGCTGTGCTGGCAACCGGCGTGGTGGCCCGGCCTGCTGGGCTTGCTGGTGCTGTTGCACGGGCTGATTGCGCTGCTGGGCCTGCTGCCGCGCAGCACGCTGCTGGGGCCGAATCTGACCCGCTTGCCGCCATCCGCCATCCGCCGTGGCGAAGTGGCCATCACCATTGATGACGGGCCGGACCCGGCCGTCACCCCGGCGGTGCTGGACATCCTGCGGCAGTATCAGGTGAAAGCCACTTTCTTCTGCATCGGCGAGCGGGCAGTACATTATCCGGAGCTGGTGCGTCAGGCAGCGCAAGAAGGCCATGCGGTGGAAAACCATGGCCAGCGGCATCGCAAGCACACATCGTTATTCGGGCTTGCGGGCTGGCGGCGCGAAGTGGGGGAGGGCCAGGCTACCCTGCAGGCCATCACCGGCCGCGCGCCGCAGTTTTTCCGCCCGATTGCCGGTTTGCGCAATCCGCTGCTGGAGCCGGTATTGCAGCAGCTGGGGGTGTTTCTTGCGAGCTGGACGCGCCGTGGCTATGATACGCGCGTCCGGGACCCGGCGCTGGTATACGCCAGACTGACCCGCCAACTGGCCGCAGGCGATATACTGCTGCTGCACGATGGCAATGCCGCCCGCATGGCAGACGGTACGCCGGTCATCTTGCAGGTGCTGCCGCGCCTGCTGGAAGAACTGTCCCGCCGCCAGCTACAGGCCGTGACGCTGCCACAAGCCTGTTCACCCGCACCGGCTGCGGCCAAGCGCGCAAGCTGAGCCCGTTTTCCAATCCAAGCTGATTCATCGGTTGTCTATGCAAGCTCTCAGACTTAGCGCCTATACCCTCACCACTGCCCTGGGCCGTGGGGTGGAACCACATCTGGCCGCACTGCGCGAACAGCGCGGCGGCATTGTCAAAAAACGCTGGGAAACGGTGGAGTTTGATGTCTGTATCGGTGAAGTGGCCGGTGTGGACGACATCACCCTGCCTGCCGGACTGGCCGCCTACGACTGCCGCAACAACCGCCTGGCCTTGCTTGGCTTGCAGCAGGATGGTTTTGCCGCACAGGTAGAAGCCGCCAAGGCCCGCCATGGCGCAGGCCGCATCGGCGTTTTTCTGGGGTCCAGCACCTCCGGCATTCTCAATTCCGAGCTAGCCTATCGCGAGCGCGACCCGGCTACTGGCAGCCTGCCTGCCTGGCTGCATTACCGCGAAACCCACAACGCCTATTCGGTGGCGGATTTCGTGCGCAAGCATTTTGCCTTGAGCGGCCCGGCCTGTGTGGTGTCCACCGCCTGTTCTTCCAGCGCCAAGGTGTTTGGCACGGCGCAGCGCATGCTGGCTGCCGGGCTGATCGATGCTGCCATTGTCGGTGGCGTGGACAGCCTGTGCCTTACCACCATTTACGGTTTTTCCTCGCTGCAACTGGTGTCGGGTGAACCCTGTCGCCCGTTTGATGCCGCGCGTGATGGCATCTCCATTGGCGAAGGCGCGGCGTATGTGCTGCTGGAGCGTGCCGATGGTGCAGGTGAGTGCGCAGGTGAGGGCGAAATCCTGCTCACCGGCGTGGGTGAAAGCAGCGATGCCTACCATATGTCCTCGCCCCACCCGGAAGGGCTGGGTGCGCGCATGGCCATGCAGCAAGCCTTGCAGATGGCCGGTTTGCAACCGGACGACATCGGCTACATCAATCTGCACGGCACGGCCACCCCCAGCAACGATGCCGCCGAAGGCGCGGCCGTGCTGACGCTGTTTGGCCAAGGCACGCCGTGCAGCTCCACCAAGGGCCATACCGGTCATACGCTGGGCGCGGCCGGTGGCATCGAAGCCATTTTCTGTGTGCTGGCACTGCGCGAGGGCCTGCTGCCCGGCGGCGTCGGCACCAGCACGCTGGATCCGGCCCTGCCGGTCAATTACCTGCTGCACAATCAGCAGCAGCTCTTGCAGCATGTACTGAACAATTCTTTCGGTTTTGGCGGCAGTAATTGCAGTCTGGTTTTTTCGCGGGTGACGGCATGAGCACAGCAACAATCTATCTGGATGGCCTGAGCGTACTGGGCCCGGGCATGGCGGACTGGAACGCCGCCGCGGCCTGTCTGCGCGGCGAGCAGCCATTTGCCGTGGCAGACGTCAGCCTGCCACCGGTCACCGCCTTGCCTGCTACCGAACGGCGACGCGTGGGCGTTGCAGTCAAGCTGGCCATGGCCACCGGCTTTGCCGCCGTGGAAGCAGCCGGGGCCGATGCAGCCTTGCTGGCCAATGTGTTCTGCTCCACCGGTGGCGACTGCGACAACTGTCACAACCTGCTGGATGTACTGGCCTCCGACCAGCGCCTGGTTTCCCCCACCCGTTTTCACAACTCGGTACACAATGCGCCGGCTGGTTACTGGGGCATTGCCACCGGCTGCACTGCGGCTTCCACCAGCCTGTGCGCTTACGACGCCACCTTCGCCGCCGGTTTGCTGGAAACGGTAACCCAGGTGCAGGCCGACGGCGGCAGCGGCCTGTTGGTGGCCTTTGATACCGCCTATCCGCAACCCCTGTATGCACAGCGTCCCATTCCCTACCCGATGGGTGTGGGCATGGTGTTGAGTGCGCGCCGTAGCGATCACAGCAGCGCCGCCTTGCAGCTGTCGCTGTGCAATGAAGCTGCCAGCACCATGGCCGATGCCACGCTGGAACAGCTGCGGCAAACCATTCCGGCTGCGCGCAGCCTGCCCTTGCTGCAATTGCTGGCACAGGGTGGCGCAGGCCGGGTAGTACTGGATTATCTGGATGACTGCCGTCTGGCCGTCACGGTGCAAGCATGATGGACCGTCAGGCCATTGCCGCACGCATTCCGCACCAGGGCTGCATGTGTCTGCTGGACAGCGTGGAGCGCTGGGATGCGGAACAAATCGTCTGTCTGACCCGCAGCCATCTGCTGGCGGACAACCCCTTGCGTGCAGCCGGACGGCTGGGTGTGGCCAATGCCATCGAATATGCCGCGCAGGCCATGGCACTGCATGGCAGCCTGCTGGCTGGCGATGCCGCCCCACCGCGTGCCGGTTATCTCACCAGCGTGCGCGAAGCCAGCTGGCATTGCCAGCGGCTGGATGAAGAGGCCGATGCCTTGCAGGTGCAGGCCGAACGCCTGTCCGGCAACGACATTACCGCCATGTACCGTTTTGCCGTGTCATCCGGCGGGCGTCTGCTGGCCAGTGGCCGGCTGGGCGTGGTGCTCAATGCTGCCGCCCTGGCTCCGCTTTCCACTTCTTCCCGGGAGTCGTCATGAAACGCGCCCTCATCACCGGTGGCAGTGGTGCCATCGGTGCTGCCATCTGCCAGCGTCTGGCGGCCGATGGTTTTCACGTCATCATTCACGCCAACAGCAATCTGGCAGCGGCACAAGCGCTGGGCCAGTCGCTGCGCGAACAAGGCTACAGTGCCGAGGCAGTACAGTTTGACGTGGCGGATGCAGCCGCCAGCGCGGCAGTGCTGGAGCGTATTCTGGAACAAGGCCCGGTCCAGGTGCTGGTGAACAATGCCGGCATCCACGACGACGCGGTGTTTCCCGGCATGCAGCCGGCGCAGTGGCACCGGGTGATCGACGTCTCGCTGCACGGCTTTTTCAATGTCACCCAGCCCTTGACCATGCCGATGATACGCACCCGCTGGGGACGCATCATCAATATCACCTCGGTGGCGGGCCTCGCTGGCAATCGCGGTCAGACCAACTACGCGGCCGCCAAGAGCGCGCTGCATGGGGCTACCCGCTCGCTGTCGCTGGAGCTGGCCAGCCGTGGCATCACCGTCAATGCGGTGGCGCCGGGCATCATCGCCTCGGACATGAGCAAGGATGTGTTCGACAAGGAAATGGTGGCACAGCTGGTGCCGATGAAGCGGGTAGGGCAGCCAGAGGAAGTGGCCAGCCTGGTGGCGTTTCTGGCGTCGGAACAGGCGGCTTATATCAGCGGCCAGGTGATTTCCATCAACGGTGGCATGCTGTAAGGCTGTGCAGGCAGGCTGACCGGCTTTATGCCTTGTCAGCCTCCAGCTGGCCGACCAGCTGCGCACGCGGTGCGTAAGCCAGCGCGATTTCCAGCTTGGCCACGTCGGCATCTGCCACTTTCACCTGGGCATTCACCTGCACCAGCAAAGGTGCCACCTGACGGCACTGGATGAAGAAATCCACCGCACAGTCCGGCTGTACCGGCTGCTTGAACCAGCAGTTGCGCACTGCAGCCAGCACGCCGATCGAATCTTCCGGCAGGGTTTTCACATAAGGATCGCCCGCCAGCAGGCCGGCACCGGCAAACTGCGCCATGGATTCGATCAGCATCACCCCCGGCACCAGCGGCAGGCCGGGGAAGTGGCCCGCTATCACTGCATTGTCACGCGGCCAGCGTGCCGTGCCATGAAACTGGTGCGGCCCTTCAATACACAGCTGCTCGCACACGAAAATGGCACCGCGGTGTGGCAGGATGGCGGCAATGTCCTCCCGCGCCAGCAGCATGGGGTAGTGATAGTCAGCACTCATGCTGCATACCGTTTGGCCACCAGCGAGACATTGCTGCCACCGAAGGCAAAAGAGTTGGACATGATGGCATTCACCGTGCAGCCGTGACGGGCATGCAGCGGGATGAAATCCAGATCGCACTGCGGGTCCGGCGTTTCCAGCGTGGCAGTGGGCGGCAGCGAACCGCTGTTCATCGCCATCACCGCCAGGGCGAATTCCAGAATGCCGCTGGCACCGATCAGGTGGCCGTGCATGGACTTGGTGGAGCTGATGGCAAGCGCGCTGTCTTCACGGCCACCAAACACCGTGCGGATGGACTCGGTTTCCACCACATCGCCGGTTTGCGTCGCCGTGCCATGGGCATTCAGGTACTGGATATCGCTGGCTTGCAGCCCGGCATCGGCCAGCGCCTGTTGCATGGCATACACCTGTTCTGCGCTGGAAGGCGCAGTCAGATGGGCAGCATCGCTGCTGCAACCATAGCCGCACACTTCGCCCAGCCCGGCCTGTTGTCGCGCGCTGGCATGGGCGGCACTTTCCAGCACCATGGCCGCCGCGCCTTCGCCCAGCACAAAGCCGCTGCGGTCCAGCGAAAACGGGCGGCAACTGCGCGCCGGGTCGGCGGCATGCGGTTTGGCCATCACGCGCAAGGCATTCCAGGCCAGGATGGAACCCGGTGTCAGCATGGCTTCGCAGCCCACTACCACCGCAGCATCCAGATAGCCGTCACGAATGGCGCGGAAGGCTTCGCCAATGGCGGCGGCGGAGGAGGCGCAGGCAATGGAGTAGGTATTGCTGGGGCCCTTGAAGCCATGACTCATGGAAATGGCCGCGGCTGCGGCGTTGGCCATCATCCTGGGTACGGACAGCGGGTGCACCATGGCCGGATTGCGCTTGCCATTGCTGTTGACTGCCGCCTGGAAGCGGTCGTACAGACCGTCCAGCGTGTGAGCCCCGCCAAAGCCGATACCGACGAACACGCCTATGCGGCGGCTGTTTTCCGGCTGGGCCGGAAAGCTTGCCTGTTGCAGCGCTTCGCCTGCGGCAACCAGGGCAAACTGGCTGGCACGGTCCAGCCCGGCATGCTTGCTGTCCAGCAGGGGCAGCGGCTCGCTGGCGGCCGGGGCCAGCAGGATGTCGGGCAGCCATTTGGCAATACTGGCCGGCGCGCTGCCAATGGCACAGTGGCCTTCCAGCGCCCGGGCAAAACTGGTGGGAAGGTCTGCCCCCAGCGGGCTGATGGCTCCCATGCCGGTAATCAGGACCTGTGCCACTTATTGCCCCGCTTCCAGGCTCAGGTCGGGCATTTCGCCGTTATTGTGGGCGCGGATGGCAGCTTCGATATCGGCCAGCATTTCGGCAAAACCCATTTTCGGGTAGCGGGTAGGGTCGGGCAATTGAAAACCGCAGCGATCTTCGATTTCAAACAGCATCTCGACCATATCGAGCGAATCCAGGCCCAGGGCAGACATTTGCAGGTTCGGATCATCAAACAATGCAGCGTCTTTGCCTTTGGTATTGATCAGATAGTTTTTGATGATTTCTTCTAGCATAAGCATTCAATCCCGAGCGTTGCATGCAGCAAGGAGGCCAGATTATATAGTAAAATCATGACCCCGGTTTGACTTGGCTCGGCTTGCCTGCGGGTGATTTCAAGCATGTCCTATCCATCTGCATTGAATACCCGGTTGTATTACTGTCCGGTATGTTGCACTTCCCCGGCCCATCCTGGCCGGGTGAAATGGCTGCCGGGAATGGCCAATTCGCTCGCGCATTAAATGCGGCGGGCAGTCAACGAGAAGTGAAGTGTAATAATGTGGTATCGCTGTGTGCGCATGGGCCAGATCCTGCTGTTTTATCTGATGTTGTGCTGGCTGGGGTCAATGTTGTTATTGGGCAATCTGGCAGTGCTGCCATTGCTGCTGACACCGCGCGCCTTGCGTGAACCGCTGGTGCAGCGTGCCATCAGTCTGATTTGTCGCTGTTTTCTGGCCGGTGCCGAGGCCAGTGGCCTGATGCAGCTGGATTTGCGCGCGCTGGACCGGCTGGGCGGCTGTCGGCGTACCGTGCTGATTGCCAATCATCCCAGCATGATCGACGCATTCCTCATTTTTTCCCGCCTGCCGCATGTGGTGTGTCTGATGAAGGCCAGCATCAGTTCCAATCTGTTTCTGGGGGCGGGGGCTTATCTGGCAGGTTTTATTTCAAACCGTCATCCGGAGTTGATGTTTCGTGCCGCCATTCACGCCGTACGTGATGGCAAGGTATTGATGATATTTCCGGAAGGCACGCGTACCACGCGCCAGCCGGTGAATGAGATGGGTGAAGCAGTCGCGCTGATTGCCAAAAGAGCACAAGCTCCATTACAAACCATTCTGATTAGCACTAATTCGCCTTATTTGAGCAAAGGCTGGAAAATATGGCGACCTCCGGAGTTTCCCTTGATATATCGGGCAATTCCGGGTGAGCAATTCGAAGCATCAGCCAGTCGTGATGAAATGACGCAGTCTATTCAGGACTATTACCAGCGCACGCTAGAGCGCTCGATTGACCCGCAACTGCATTTGTAAAACAGCGGCCGGTTTTCCACGCGGGATTGACCATGCCGACTGTCATCGGCTAATGTCCTTTCCCGTTTCCACAGCATCGCCGCATTGCGGTGTCCAATCACTTTCTGCCTGCCATGCCTACACCTTCTTCCACCCATGTGGTTCTGATTCCCAGCTATAACCCCGGCCCCAAGGTGTATGACACGGTGCGCGCGGCGCGTCAGCAATGGTCGCCGGTGTGGGTGATCGTGGATGGCAGCAACGATGGCTCGGCTGAAGGCTTGCAGCGCATGGCTGCTGAAGACGACGGCCTGCAAGTGTTCGTGCTGCCGCAAAACAGTGGCAAGGGGGCCGCCGTGCTGCATGGGCTGGATCAGGCCAGCCGCCTGGGGTTCACCCATGTGCTGTGCATGGATTCGGACGGCCAGCACCCGGTGGCGCAGATTCCGCTATTCATGGCTACCTCGCAACAACAGCCACAAGCCATGGTACTGGGCTTGCCGGTTTTCGATGCCAGTGCGCCCAGCCTGCGGGTGAAGGGGCGCAAGATTTCCAACTGGTGGGCCAATCTGGAAACCCTGTGGATGGGAATAGGCGATTCGCTGTTCGGTTTTCGCGTGTATCCGGTGGCACCCTTGCGCCGCATCATGCAGCGCCAGCGCTGGATGCGCCGTTTCGACTTCGACCCGGAAGCCGTGGTGCGCCTGTGCTGGGCCGGGGTTCCGCCGCTTAACCTGCCATCGCCGGTCAAATACTTTCAGGCCGACGAGGGTGGGGTGTCGCACTTCAATTACTGGCGCGATAACCGCCTGCTGACCTGGATGCACATCCGCCTGATGTTCGGTTTTGCACTGCGCCTGCCGCTGTTGTTGTACCGGCGTGCCGTGCAGCCGCGCTGAACGGCAGCAATTCTCTGAAAACCGGTTGATTTCATGTCTGTACCCGCCATGATTTTCCATCTGCTGCTGGAGCAGCTGGCGCGTCATCCACTGCCGCGTATTCCGGAAGCGGCGGCGGTGATGGAGGACCCGCAGCAGGTGGCAGCCTTTGCCGACAGCGGCAAGGATCAGGGCATTCTCAACTATATCTACCTGTTTCATGCCTTGATGTCGGCACCGCTGATAGCGCCTGGTGATGTGGTGCTTGACCTGGCGTGTGGCCCGGCCAACCAGCTGTTGCGCCACGCCCGCCTGCATCCGGACGCGCATTTTGTCGGCATGGATGCTTCGATGCGCATGCTGGCGCTGGCAGAGCAGAACCTGCGCGAGGCTGGTGTGCACAATGTCAGCCTGCAACAGGGCGACATGACCCGGCTGGATGGCATGGCTGCTGCCAGCACGGACGTGGTGCTGTGCTCCATGTCGCTGCATCATCTGATGGACAACACGGCCTTGCAGCACTGCATGCAGCAGATTGCGCGCATCCTGCGCCCGCTGGGTGGCGTATATCTGGCCGATTTTGGCCGCCTCAAACGCCGTGCCACGCAGCGCTTCTTTGCTTACGACCGCATGGACTTGCAGTCGCCTGCCTTCACGGCTGATTTTCTGAATTCCCTGCAAGCTGCGTTCAGCCTGACGGAATTGCAGCAGGCAGCTGCCATGCTGGCCAATGCTCCGGCCTGCTTCCACACGGCGCTGGCCCCTTTCATGGTGGTGCTGCGCAGTGCGTCACGCCGCGTGGTCGACCCCGGCCTGCAACAGCGTGTGCAGCTTGCTTATCAGCAACTGGAGCCGGGGGAGCGCCGCGACCTGCACAATCTGCTGCGCTGGTTCCGTCCGGGTGGCCTGCGGCTGCCGGACGGCCTGGTGCTTACAGACGGGTGATGACGCTGTCGGCCGGCAGGCGCGACTTGGGCAGGGTGGCGTTGAAGTCGCTGTCGCTGCGATAGCCCAGTGCCACGATGACGGCGCTGGTGAAACCCTTGGCGCGCAGGCCCAGTTCTTCATCCAGCACTTTCTGGTCGAAGCCTTCGATCGGGCAGGCATCAATCTGCATGGCGGCCGCGCCCAGCAACAGGGTGCCTACCGCCAGATAAACCTGCTTTTCCATCCAGTGGTGGGCATCACGCAACTCGAAACGGTGCATGTTGACGAAGTGCGAACGGCCACGGTGCTGGCCGGCACGCGCGTCGGCATTGGCAAAACGGCCGTCGGCCTCTTCCTGGTTCAGCAAGCCTTCCAGGTAGTTTTCGTCGATGCTGGCACGGCTGCAGAACACCACGACGTGCGAAGCGTTGAGCACCTTGGCTTCGTTGAAGGCATAAGCACCGCTGGTGGCTTTGGCCACGCGGGCCTTGCCTTCGGCGCTGCCGGCAATGAAGAAGTGCCAGGGCTGGGAGTTGGTGGATGACGGGCTGAAGCGCAACAGGGTTTCGATGTGCGCCACTTGCTCGGCACTCAGCTGGCGGCTGGGGTCGAAAGCCTTGGTGGTATAGCGGGTCTGGACCAGGTCGGCAATGTTCATGCTGGATTCCTCGGTGTGGTTTCAACAGCAGCCATTATTGCCAAAGCGCCTGCGGCAATGAAGTCGGGCTGGCGGGAAGCAGTTTATGTTTTTTTTTGAAAATGAAACCGCTTTCCCGGCGATTACCACGGCCATGCCATACACGCTGGGTGGACTTCAGCTTTCCAGCATCATCTGTGTTACCAGCCAGTCGGTCAGCTGCTGGCTGGCCGTGGCATCGTGTTGTGCCGCATGGCAGGCGGCATGCCAGGCCAGCGCTTGCGCATCCGCTTGCGGCTGGCGCAGCAGGAAGTGCTGCAAGGGACAGTCCTGCAATGCGCGCTTACCGTGGGCGTGGGAGGGCTGGGTATACAGCCAGTGCTGGGCCAGCGCTCCCAGATAGCTAGTGATTTCGCCGCTGTCCCTGGGCAGGCGGAAGTGGCGCTGCCAGTGAATGAAATCGGCTTGCGCCATCGGCCGGGCCAGGCTGTAACCCTGTCCGATGCTGGCACCCAGAATGCGCGAGGCCTCTTGCATGCCGCGGTCTTCCAGGCCTTCCACCACCACTTGCCGGTCCAGGTCCTGCCCCAGTTGCAGGATGGCGCGCATCAGGGCCAGGCTGGTCAGCGGTGTCTTGCGCAGGTTAAGCGTCAGGCTCTGGTCGATCTTGATGGTGTCAAACGGCAGGGTGCTCAGGCGTTGCAGGCTGCTGTAGCCCGAGCCCAGGTCATCCATGGCCAGCTTGATGCCGGTCTGGCGCAGCCGTTCAATGGCACGGTCCTGCGCCAGTGGTGCGGTGTCGCCGGTCTCAAGTAACTCCAGGCTGAGGCGGTGCGGGGCAATACCGTGCCGTTGCAGTGCTTCGGCCACCCATTGCGGACAGTCCTCGTCCTGCAAGGTGCTGGGAGCGATATTCAGCGAGATGTCGATCTGCATGCCCTGGCGGTCCAGTTCGGAGAGCTGGCCCAGTGCCTTGTCCAGCCCCAGCCGGAACAGGTGGTCAAGGTCGGCATCGCCCAGCAGCGGCAGGAAAACACCGGGGCTGACCACCTGGCCGTCTTCCTTGACCAGCCGGGCCAGTGCTTCCGCTTTCAGCACCCGGCCGCTGTTGAGTTCTACCAGCGGTTGCAGATACATGGTGAGGCCACCGGCAAACAGCCGCTCGCGCAGCGCCACCGCCAGATTCTGCCGGATGGCGGCGGCAGGCTTGGTACAGGCCGCCAGAATCAGCTCCCAGCGGTGCTGCAAGCCCTGGGCAAATTGCAGCATGCTGGCCGACTCAAACTGGTTGGGATAAGCCCCGAACAGACTGATGACCGCCACGGTCAGCCCTTCGGCATTACGCACCGGAATGCTCATGGTGGAGCGTATCTGTACTGCGCTGGCCGGCTGGTGCCACAGGGTATAGCGCTTGTCCTTGCCGTAGGAGGCCGAAGTGCAGATGCGCCCGCTGCGCCATGCCACTGCGGTCAGGCCCTGGCCACGTTCGGAATTGGGGTCGACCACGGCTTCCGAGCCCGGCATTTGCAGACGGCCAGCCACCAGCTCGCCCAGCGGCCCCCGGCTGTTTTCCGGTACGAACACGCCATTGGACGTCAGCCGCATCAGCAGCACGGCCTGCATGCCGGGCAGGCTGCCCAGCTGTTCCAGCTCGCTGTTGACTGCATCGGCCCACAAGGTGCCCTGGTGTGGCATGGGCAGTGCAATGCTGTCCAGATAACGGGCATGCACCAGTGCCGAGGCTTCCAGCTGGGCATGCAACTGGTCTTGCAGGCGACGGTCGATGATTTCCAGCAGGCGGTAGCGCTGGCGGATGGGCAGCAGGGTCTGGTTCAGCTGTTCGCTGAAGGTGCGGCGAAACAGCTCCACGCTCTGCACCAGCATGATGGGGGTGACCCCCACCAGGCTGTGGGTATGGCCCAGGCGGCGGCTGTCCTGGATGATTTTTTCCGCGCTGTTGTCCGGCGACAGCACCTGCAGCATGAAATTGCGGTGCGCTGACTCCAGGTTTTGCAGTTCTTCATCTCCCAGGCTGGAAAGTACTGCATGGATGGAGAGCGCGGCATTTCCCTGGGCATAAAACTGCTGCACATAACGGTCGGCAGCAGACTGGATCAGCCGGGCGGATTTGCGCAGCAGCTGGGCCGCTTCGCGGCCATACACTTCGAAATGGCTGCTTTCTTCTGCCGGGTAGTCGCTTTCTTCCCCCACCATATGCCACCAGCGTGGCCGGGTGGATTTGTGCTGTTTGGCCTGGTACATGGCGGCATCGGCCTGCCGCATCAGCGCGTCCGGCTCGATGCCGTCGTGCGGAAACAAGGACAACCCCACTGTCATGCCTACTTCGGCTTCAATATGGTTGCCCAGCAGGAAGGGCGATTCCACCGCCCGGTGCAATCGCTGCATTGCAGTTTCCAGCTGGGTGAGGGTGCCTTCCTCGGGCAGGTCTTCCATCACGATCACGAATTCGTCCCCGCCCAGGCGTGCGACAAAGTCGGTCTTGCGCAGCAGGCCTTGCAGGCGGCGGGCCAGTTCCTGCAGCAGATAGTCGCCAGCCTGATGCCCCCAGGTGTCGTTGACCGGCTTGAAGTCGTCCAGGTCCAGCATGCATACCGCCACCAGTTTGTCGTGGCGCTGGGCGCGGGCCAGGGCGGCGGCCAGGTGATGGGTCAGCGAGAAGCGGTTGGGCAGGCCGGTCAGCCAGTCGTTGTTGGCCGCGTTGACGATCAGCGCCTCGCTGTTCTTGCGCTCGGTGATGTCCTGGTTGGTGCCAATGGCGCGCAGTGCCACCCCGGCGTCGTTACGGGCCACTACCTTGCCGGTGCAGCGTATCCAGGTCCAGCCATTTTGCGCATTGCGCACGCGAAATTCCTGCTGGAAGCGACTGTTCTGCCCTTTGAGCACTTCCATCGAGGCGTGATAAATACGCGGGTAGTCGTCCGGGTGCACGGCTTCGAGCATGCTGCTGGCGCGCATGCTTTGGGCGGTGGCCGGGTAGCCCAGCATGCGGCCCCAGCGGGCATCCATGATGGCGGTATCCTGCAGGATATCCATGTCCCACAGCGACAGTTGCGAGGCATCCAGCGCCAGTGACAGTTGTTCGTTGGCCTGTTGCAAGGCCAGTTCGGTGGCCTTGCGGTCGGCAATGTCGGTGTAGCTCAGTACATAGCCTTCAGCCAGACCATGGTCATTGCGCAGCACACTGCAATGCAACATCACCGTGATGGTGCTGCCATCCTGCCGCATGCGCCGCACCTCACCCTGGAAGGGGCGTACCAGCAGTTGCTGGCAATTGCCAACGCGACCTGCCGGGCCGTCGCGGGCATCCGGCGGGACAATCAGGTCTATGCTCTGTCCCAGCACCTTCTGCACCTCATGGCCAAACAGGCTGCAAAATGCCGGGTTGACATAGCGGATGGTGCGTTCGGTATCCAGAATGGCAAACGCCTGTGAGCTTTGTTGCAGTACTTGCTGGAAATTGAGTTCGGTCATGGTCGGGTCCGGCAGCCAGCGGCAAAAGGCGCAGGCCGGGTGGCAGGGCAGTCCTGTGCGCGTGTCCTGTGCCGATTTTACTCCAAACCACGTGCCCTGCCTTGCCCGCTGCCTGGAAATGGGCAAGCCGCTGTTGCTTCCCTGCCTGCCCGGCGCTTGCCAGTGACAAAACGGGCTTCTGTCGCTGGCTGGCAATCGGTATCATGCTGCTTTTGCTCGACATGAAGCGACAGGCACTGGCTGCCGTGTCGCACGGGCCATTGTCAGGAAACACCATGACTCAACCTCATCAGGCGCTGATTGCCGCCTTGCCCAAGGCCGAGCTGCATTTGCACATCGAAGGCAGCCTGGAACCGGAAATGATGTTCCGGCTGGCCGAGCGTAACGGCATCAAGCTGCCTTATCCCACGGTGGAAGCAGTCCGCGCCGCCTACGATTTTGACAATCTGCAATCCTTTCTCGACCTCTACTATGCCGGGGCCGGTGTCTTGCAGACCGAGCAGGATTTTTATGACCTGACCTGGGCCTATCTCTTGCGCTGCCGGGACGATCATGTGGTCCATACGGAAATATTTTTCGATCCGCAAACCCACACCGAACGCGGCATCGCCTTTGGCACCGTATATCAGGGCATTCGTCGGGCACTGGATGATGCCCGTGCACAGCTGGATATCAGTTCACGGCTGATCATGTCTTTTCTGCGCCATTTGAGCGAAGAAGACGGCTTTTCCGTGCTGGAGCAGGCGCGTCCGTATCTGGCAGGCATTGATGGTTTTGGTCTGGATTCCAGCGAAGTGGGGCACCCGCCGGCCAAGTTTGCCCGGCTGTTTGCCGCCTGCCACCAGTTGGGCCTGCCCTGCGTGGCGCATGCCGGTGAGGAAGGGCCGCCTGCCTATGTGTGGGAGGCGCTGGACCTGCTGAAAGTGTGCCGTATCGACCATGGTGTGCGTGCGCTGGAAGATGCTGCCCTGGTGGCGCGTCTGGCAACCGAGCGCATGCCGCTGACGGTTTGTCCGTATTCCAACATCAAGCTGCGCGTGTTCGACCAGCTGCAAGACCACAACCTGCGCCAGCTGTTGCAGGCGGGCTTGTGTGCCACGGTGAATTCGGACGACCCGGCCTATTTTGGCGGCTATGTGCAGGAGAACTACCTGGGCTGTGCCCGTGCCTTGCAACTGAGCAAGGCGGAAATCGTCCAGCTGTGCCAGAACGGCTTTGAAGCCAGCTGGCTGTCGCCGGAAGAAAAGGCGCACTGGATGGCCGAATGCCAGCGCATTGCCGACGGTTTTGCCGACTGACCCACCCGTAGGATGTTGCCATCGTCGTTTCCACAGCCCCGCCTGGCGGGGCTGTTGCTTTATCAGGCTGGTGGCTTGGGTTTCAGGCCAGTCCGGCGGCCAGTTCCCGTGTCAGCTGTGCTGCCGGAATGGCACGGCAGCCACTGGCATTCTGTCCGCACCACAGCGGGGTGAAGTCGTCCCGTCCCAGTGCTTCGGCCGCCGTACGCAAGGGGGCGATGGCTGCCGTAGCCAGCGGGAAGGCCGGCACACCGGCAGGGAGCGGGCCCAGCTCCTGCATTACCCGGCCCACAATGCCGCGTGCCGGCCTGCCGGTAAACAAGGTGGTCAGTGCCGTGTGTTCGCGGCGTGTGCTGGCCAGTGCCGCACGGTGCAAGGGCGTGGTGTCGGCTTCATCACACAGCAGATAGGCCGTTCCCACCTGTACGCCGGCAGCGCCCAGGCGCATGGCGGCGGCTACGCCATTGGCATCGGCAATGCCACCGGCGGCAATCACCGGCACCTCCACCGCGGCGACAATCTGTGGCAACAGGGCAAGGCTGCCAAGCTGACTGTCCAGATCCATGTCGAGGAACATGCCGCGATGTCCGCCTGCTTCCAGTCCCTGGGCGATGATGGCATCGGCACCATTGGCTGCCAGCCAGTGTGCTTCGGCCACCGTGGTGGCGGAGGACAGCACCTTGCAGCCTGCGGCCTTGACCTGCGCCAGCAAGGGCGTGGCTGGCAGGCCAAAGTGAAAGCTCACCACCGCCGGGCGATAGCGGCTGACGATGTCGGCCATCTCCTGATTGAAAGGGGTGCGGCCCGCGCCGCTGCCGGACGGGGGCGTGATGCCCATTTCCTGATAGTAGGGTGCCAGCACCGTCTGCCAGTCAGCCTGTTGCTGCGGGTCTTCGGCGGGCGGCTGATGGCAGAAGAAGTTGAGGTTGTAAGGCTGCCCGCCCAGCGTACGCATGGCTTCCAGCTCCTGCTGCAAGGTACTGGCCGAGAGCATGGCGGCAGGCAGCGAGCCCAGGGCTCCGGCCTGGCAAACGGCCATGGCCAGGCGGCTGCCCTGTACGCCGGCCATCGGCGCCTGAATGAGAGAGTGGGAAATGTTCAGCCATTGCGCCAGTTGCATGTGTGGTCCCCGTCCGGTGAAAGCCGTCAGCTTAAGCGCTTTGGCTGGTGTCCTGGTGTGGTGCTGTGCGATGTGTAGCGCGGCTGCTACCGCTCGCGGATTTCTGCGGTTTCTGTCTGGAATTGCCCTGTCATTCTGGCTGATTTACGCCATAATCCAGACAAAATGCCCGCCCATATTGCCTTCAGGGCCATACAGAAGATAACAAAGGGCTGACCTGCCATGCTGACTGTCAAGAGCAAGCTGCTGCTGCTCTCTCGCTATTTCTGGTTGATCCTGCTGGTATTCCTGGCTTTTGTGGCCAGCTTTGTGCTGTATGTGCGGGCAGAAAAGGCCATCGACCACGCCAATGATCTGCGCGAAACATCCATCCTGCTGGCCAGTGAGTTACGCCAGTCCTCGGACGACCTCACCCGCATGGTGCGCAGCTATGTGGTGACCGGTAATGTGCTGTATCAGCAGCATTACCGGGAAATCCTCGCCATTCGCGATGGCAAGGTGCCACGGCCGGTGGATTACCAGAACATCTACTGGGATCTGGTTTTGGGTGATGACCGTCGCCCGCAAACGGCAGTTGCCACGCCTTCCTTGCTGCAGCGCATGCAGGATGCCGGTTTTACCCCTGCCGAGCTGGCCCTCCTGGCCAGGGCGAAGGCCAATTCCGATGCGCTGACCAGCACCGAATGGGCGGCGATGAAACTGGTGGCAGACAATCCGCCGCTGGATTCGCCACAGCGCCAGCACGCCATCCGCATGCTGCATGATGAAGCCTATCACCGTGCAAAGGCCAGCATCATGGAGCCGATTGCGCGCTTCAACCAGCTCTCCTTGCAGCGCACCGAACAGGCCATCCACGATGCCGAACGCTATGCCTGGCAGCTGCGCATCGTGTTCATCACCTTCGGCCTGTTGCTGTTGCCGCTGTTCTGGGCGCTGCGGCGCAATCTGCAGGGGATACTGGGAGCCAGTGTCGGCCAGTTGCATGCCAGCATTGCCCGCCTGGGGCGTGGGGATTTCTCGGAGACCATTGTGCTGGAACCCGGGCAGGAGGATAGCGTGATGGGCTGGCTGGCCCAGACCCGTCTGAAACTCAGCCTGATGGCACAGGCGCAGCAAGCGGCCGATGCCCGCAACCAGCGGCTCACCGGCCTGTACAACGCCCTGAGTCAGTGCAATCAGGCCATTGTGCGCAGCCGTAGCGAGCGCGAGTTGTTCGAACAGATATGCCAGGCAGCGGTTGAACACGGTGGCATGAAGATGGTGTGGGTCGGCCTGCTGGACGAAACCGGGCAATGCATCCGTCCCCTGTGTGCCTGGGGGCAGGGCACCGACTACCTGAGCGATTTGGTGTTGTCCACCGATCCGGCCAACCCGCACAGCCAGGGCCCCACCGGTCAGGCGGTACTGAGCGGTCAGGCACAATGGCTGGCCGACTTCATGCACAACCCGGCTACCGCCCCCTGGCATGCCCGTGCCACCCGTTACGGCTGGGGTGCTTCCGCTGCCTTGCCCTTGCATTGCAAGGGGCGTGTGGTCGGTGCCTTGACGCTGTACAGTGCCGAGGCCAATGCCTTTGATGCCGATGCGCGCAAGCTGATAGAAGAAATGGTGATGGACCTGGACTACGCGCTGGACAGTTTCCAGCGCGAACAGCAACGCCAGCAGGCAGAAGCCGCCTTGCAGCAAAGCGAGCAGCGTTTGCGCACCATTATTGAAACCGAGCCCGAATGCATCAAGGTACTGGACCGCGATGGCCGGGTGCTGGAAATCAATCGCGCCGGCATGGCCATGCTGCAGGCAGACAGCGTGGAGCAGGTACGCCACTATGGCGTGCTGCATTTCGTATTGCCGGACTATCACGCCGACTTCCAGCACTTGCACCAGCAAGTGATGAGTGGGCAAAGCGGCACGCTGGAATTTGAAATCACCGGCTTGCAGGGGCAGCGGCGCTGGCTGGAAACCCATGCTGCGCCAATGCGGGACGAGCAGGGTGAAATCAGCATGCTGCTGGCCATCACCCGCGACATCACGCTGCGCAAGCAGAACGAGCAGCATATCCGTTATCTGGCGCACTACGATGTGCTGACCGGCCTGCCCAACCGGGTGAAGCTGGAAGAGGAGGCCGAGCGGATGCTGGCCAGCCTGAGTGCCAGCGACGATGTGCTGACCCTGATGTTCATGGACCTGGACCACTTCAAGGACATCAACGATTCGCTGGGCCACAGCGTGGGGGACGCCCTGCTGGTCCAGCTGGCGGCAAGGTTGCGTCAGGCCGCGCCGCAAAATGCCTTGCTGTCGCGTCTGGGCGGTGACGAATTCGTCCTGCTATTGCCCGGCATGACGGCCGATGCGGCGGGCGATCTGGCCGAAACCGTGCTGGGTGACGTTGCCTGCAGTTATCGGGTGGCACCGTATGATCTGAATATCTCCGCCTCCATCGGCCTGGCCCTGTATCCGCAGGACGGGCAGGATCTGGAAACCCTGTCCCGCCGTGCCGATGCCGCCATGTATCAGGCCAAAAAGGCCGGTCGCAGCTGCTACCGCTTTTATACCGCAGCCCTGCAGGCCAAAACCGCACGTCACCTGCAACTGGTCAATGCCTTGCGGGTGGCGCTGGAGCAACAGCAGTTCACCATTCACTACCAGCCGCAGATTTCCATGAGTGATGGCCAGCTGCTGGGGGCCGAGGCCCTGCTGCGCTGGCATCATCCCGAGCTGGGCCATGTGTCGCCGGGCGAGTTCATCCCGGTGGCGGAAGACTGCGGCCTGATTCTGCCGCTGGGCGAATGGGTGTTGCGCCAGGCTGTGCGGCAGGCCCGCCAGTGGCGCGACCAAGGGTTGCAGCTGGGCATGGCGGTCAATCTGTCGGCGGTGCAGTTCCGCCAGCCGGACCTGCCTGTACTGGTGGCCCGCATCCTGCAGGAAGAGGGTTTGCCCGCCGATTGCCTGGAGCTGGAGCTGACTGAAGGCGTGGCCATGTACGACCCGCAGCAGGCAGTGGCGGTGATGAACGCCCTGCATGAAAAGGGCGTACGCATGTCGATAGACGATTTCGGCACGGGGTATTCTTCGCTCAACCTGCTCAAGCAGTTCCGCGTTTACAAGCTGAAAATCGACCAGTCTTTTGTGCGGGATATCGTCACCGACCCGGAAGACCGGGCGATCGTGGCGGCCATCATCGACATGGCGGCCAATCTGGGCTTGCTGACCATTGCCGAAGGGGTGGAAACCGCCGAGCAGTACGCCTTGCTGCGCGAACAGGGTTGTCAGGAGATGCAGGGCTATCTGTTCAGCCGGCCCTTGCCGGCTGCCGATTTCTTCGCGCTGGCCAGCCAGACGCCGCGGCCCTTGCTGACGGTGTGAGTCAAGACCACTAACTTACACCATGGCAAGTGGCTTGCAGGGCTGCTCATGCTGCAGCCAGTGATGCAGTGCGCTTGCCGGCAGGGCAGGGCTGAACAGGTAACCCTGCTGTGCCTGGCACCCCTGTTGCAACATGAAGTGGTACTGGCTGTCCTGTTCCACGCCCTCGGCAATCACGGTCAGCCCCAGGCTGTGCCCCAGTGCAATCACGGCCTTGCAGATGGCGGCATCGTTGGGGTTGTCCAGCACGTCGCGCACAAAACTACGGTCTATCTTGATCTGATCCAGCGGCAGGGTTTTCAGATAGGACAATGACGAATACCCGGTGCCGAAGTCATCCAGCGCAAAGGTCACGCCCAGGGAACGCAGCTGGTTCATCTTGCTGGCTGCGTCATCCAGCTTCATCAGCAGCAGGCTTTCGGTGATTTCCAGCTTCAGCAAGGACGGGTTGGCGCCGGTGTTGCTCAGCAACTGGCTGACCCGTTCGACAAAATCAGACTGGTGGAACTGGCGGGCACTCACATTGACGGCAATGCTCAGCGCAGACAAATGCGGCTGTCCGGCCCATTGCGCCAGCTGCTGGCAGGCCTGCTGCAACACCCAGTGGTCAATGGCCAGAATCAGGTTGCTCTGTTCGGCCAGCGTGATGAAGCTACCGGGCAGCATCAGGCCGTGCTGCGGATTGTGCCAGCGCAGCAGCGCTTCCACGCTGCGGCAGGGCTGCTGATGGTGGATCTGCGGCTGGAAGTAAAGCTCGAACTGGCCGTGTTCCAGTGCCTGATGCAGTTCGGCTTCCAGCCGGGTGCGGTTATTGATTTCCGCCTGCATCAAGGGGTCGAAGAAGCGCAGGGTATTGCGGCCGGCAGCCTTGGCCTGGTACATGGCCAGGTCGGCTTCCTTCAGGATGTCCTCGCTACAGGCATGTTCGCGCGCAAACAAGGCAATCCCCAGGCTGGAGCTGCTGCGGTAGGCATGGCCATTCAGACTGTAGGGCTGGTGCAGGGAAAGCAGGATCTTGCGGCCCACGGTTTCCGCTTCGCGCAGCGCCTGTTCGCGCTCCTCGCCCAGGTTCTCCAGCATCACGATGAATTCATCCCCGCCCAGTCTGGCCACGGTGTCACCAATGCGCAGGCCCTCCAGCAGGCGGGCGGCCACCTGTTGCAGCAGGATGTCACCCATATCGTGGCCCATGGTGTCGTTCAGCGACTTGAAGTTGTCCAGGTCCAGGAACAGCAGCGCACCATACTGCTGTTTGCGCCTTGCGTTTTCCAGTGCGTGTTGCAGGCGTTCCAGCAGCAGGCGGCGGTTGGGCAGGTGGGTGAGCGGGTCGTAAAAGGCCAGCGTCTGGATCTTGTCTGCCGCCGCCTTGCGTTCGGTAATGTCCTGGAAGATGGCGACGAAATGGCTGGTGGCACCCTGTCCGTCCACCACGGCGGTGATGGTGAGCCATTCCGGGTAGATGTCCCCGTTTTTGCGTGCATTCCAGATTTCACCCTGCCACACGCCCTCTTCCTGCAGGGCTTGCCACAGTTGCTGGTAAAAAGCCGGAGGATGACGGTGCGAGCTGAGTACTGCCGGGGTTTTGCCCACCACGTCCTCGCTGCTGTAGCCGGTGATTTTGCAGAAGGAGGGGTTGACCCGCAGGATGATGCCCTGGCTGTCGGTCACCATGATGCCTTCCTGGGTCTGGAAGCTGGTGGCGGCAATGCGCAGTTCATCTTCCATGGCCTTGTGCTGGGTGATGTCCATCACAAAACCGTGCCACAGCACCACATCGCCTTCCGCCTCCGGCATTGCATCCACCAGCAGCCATTTGATGCTGCCGTCCGGCATGCAGATGCGGTATTCAATGCGCCATTGTGTCAGCGTGCGGGCCGAATCCTGCAAGGCCGCCATGAAATGCGCGTAGTCGTCGGGGTGCACCATTTCACGAATCGGGTCGGCACACTGGCGCACCGCTTCCGGACGGATGCCGTAGATGTCGTAAAACGCTTCACTGGCAAACGGGAAGCAACCGTGGCCATCGGCAAACAGCCGGTACTGGAACACCACACCGGGAATCCGCGACACGATCTTGCGCAGCAGGCGGTTGGCAGCGTGCTCGGCTGCCTGTTCTTCTTCGCGCTGTATCCGGCTTAGCAGGCTGTTGAACGATGTGGCCAGCAAGCCCACTTCATCCTGATGACAGACCGGCAAGGCCTGCTTGGGCAGTTCGCCATCCCCCATCCGGTTGAGCAGCCGGGTGGCTTCGGTCAGCGGCAGTAACTGGCGGCGCAGCCACCACCAGCTGATGCCGCCGGCCAGCAAGGTGAGGCACAAGGCCATGCCGAACAACTGCTGTTGCAAGGTGCGGATGGGGGCAAAGGCTTCTGCCGCAGGGAGGACCGACTGCATCAGCCAGCCGGTGGATTTGATTTTCACGCTGGAGGACAGCTCCAGCACGCCGCGTGAGCTGACCGCAATGCCGGAACCCTCGTAGCCGTTGATATAGCGGTCATACACCGGGTTGATGCCTGGCGGCGGGCCGGACTTGAGCAGGCGCTCCTTGTCGGACGACATGATGTAGCGCCGGTTGGTCGGTGCGGTAATGAAGAAATTGCCGGTGGCACCATAGCGTGCGTCGCTGATGGCATCCAGGAAGTTGGGCCGTGCCAGATTGGTCACACCCATGATCATGCCGATCATCTTGCCGTGGCTGTCCAGCATGGGTTCCAGCATCGAGACCACCGGCTGGCCGGTGAACTGGCCGTAAATCGGTTCGGTGATGTAATGACCGCCATGCTGCAAGGCCTGACGGAAAAAGGTGTTCTGCTGGTAGGTGCGGCCAAGTCGGCCCAGGTTTTCCGGAATGCTGGCCTGTACCTTTCCCTGCAGGTCCATCACCACGATGCCCCAGTTGAACATCATCAGCAAAATGGGGCGACGTTCCAGCTCGGGCTGGATGGCGGCAGTGGTGAGTGGCTTGTCCTTGAACTGAACGGTGAGGGAGTGCAGCGCCTGAATGCGCTCATTGACCGAGCGGTCCACCTCGTGTGCGGCCAGCGAGACGGCCGAAAGCTGCTGGGCCGAAATGGTATTTTCCATCTGCTGGCGCAGGGTGTGGCTGATCAGCAAGGTAGCCAGCCAGAGCGTCAGCACCAGTGCCAGCAACATGCCGAGGGTAAGGCGGGTACGCAGGGTACGCCTGCCATTCAGGGAAAAAGAAGGACTCATGTTTCTGCGTGCAATCCACGATTCTTGCTGACTGTCAGCATAGCGGAGGCATCGTACGCTGTGTGTCTTCTTGTCGGACAAAACCGGCCAAAGTCTGAGGATGATCAAGATTATGACAAGCGGGCCGGACCTGAACTACAGGCCAGGCCCGCCCGGAGAGGACTTACCAGGTGGTTTCGCGGTCTGGCGTGGCGCTGATCTGGTGGATGGTCAGGTCGGCACCGTTGAATTCTTCTTCTTCATCCAGGCGGATGCCTACGGTTTTACGCAGCAGCGCATACACCACATAGCCACCGCCAAAACCGACGGCAATGCCTGCCACGGTACCCAGCAGCTGCGACAGCAGGCTGACGCCGCCCAGACCGCCCAGCGCGCTCTGGCCGAAAATTCCGGCGGCAATGCCACCCCAGGCACCACAGATGCCATGCAGCGGCCATACCCCCAGCACGTCGTCAATCTTCCAGCGGTTCTGGGTCTGGGTGAACAGCCAGACAAACATGCCACCGGCCACCAGGCCCACCACCAGCGCACCCAGCGGATGCATGATGTCAGAGCCTGCACACACCGCCACCAGCCCGGCCAGCGGGCCGTTGTGAATGAAGCCCGGGTCGTTCTTGCCGGCCCACATGGCACTGAGCGTGCCGCCCACCATGGCCATCAGCGAGTTGATGGCCACCAGGCCGGAAATACCGTCCAGACGTTGTGCGCTCATCACATTGAAGCCGAACCAGCCGACAATCAGGATCCATGCGCCCAGCGCCAGAAACGGAATGGAAGAGGGCGGATGCGCGGAGATGCGGCCTTCCTTGCTGTAGCGGCCACGGCGTGCACCCAGATTCAGCACGGCAGCCAGGCCAATCCAGCCACCTACCGCATGCACCACCACCGAACCGGCAAAGTCATGGAAGGGCTGGCCAAAGCTGTGGCTCAGCCAGTCTTGCACGCCGTAGTGGTTGTTCCAGGCAATGCCCTCGAAAAAAGGATACACCAGTCCCACCAGCAAAAAGGTGGCAGCCGACTGCGGGTGGAACTTGGCACGTTCGGCAATGCCGCCGGACACAATGGCCGGAATGGCGGCGGCAAAGGTCAGCAGGAAGAAGAACTTTACCAGCTCATAACCATGGTGATCGGCGATATGGCGGGCATCACCCAGGAAGTTGACTCCGTAGGCCACGGTGTAACCGACAAAGAAGTAGGCAATGGCGGAGACGGCAAAGTCGGTCAGAATCTTCACCAGGGCATTCACCTGGTTTTTCTTGCGCACGGTGCCCAGTTCCAGAAAGGCAAAACCGGCGTGCATGGCCAGAATCATGATGGCCCCGAGGAGCAGGAACAGTACGTCTGATGGCGCGTTGGCAGTTGGCATGGCGAGTCCCGTTGTTATCGGCTGTTGTGGGACTGTGTAAAGCAAGGCGAATGCCAGCTGGCGCCGGTTTGCACCAATTTGGTCATGGCATGCACGAAAATGGCGGAAACCGGCGCTTTATTGGTGAATGACAGTCGGGATTCTTTCGGCGCAAAAACGGTGCACATGCACCAAGTTGGTGTATTTGTGCGTGTTTGTGCAACGCTTTGGTGCGTTATGCCCGGCGCGTCAGCCTGCGTGCACCGTGCTAATGCAGCTTGACCAATGGCTGGGTGCGTCGTTGCAGCAAGCGGGCTGCAGCGGTGAGCACGGTGGGCAGCCAGCCAAACAGGGTGAGCTGGTGGCGGTGGTACAAGGACAAATACATCAGCCGGGCAAACTGGCCGTGCACAAACAGGCTGCGGCGCGACAGGCTGCTCATCAGGCTGCCTACCGTGCTGTAGCGGCCCAGCGAAATCAGCGAACCCAGGTCGCGATAGCGGAAGTCCTGCAGCGGCTTGCCAGCCAGCTGGCAGCGGATGTTGTGATACAACAGCTCGGCCTGCTGACTGGCTGCCTGCGCCCGTGGTGGTACCCAGCCGCTGCCATCGGGGCAGGCGGCGCAGTCGCCCAGCGCGTAGATCTTGTCATCCAGCGTGGTTTGCAGCGTGGGGCGTACCAGCAACTGATTGAGCCGGTTGCTGGCCAGACCATCCAGCCCGGCCAGCATGGCCGGTGCCTGTACCCCGGCCGCCCATACCACCAGCTCCGACGCAATGTTGCGGCCACTGGCGGTGTGGACGGCATTGGTGTCGACGGCGCTGACCCTGTCACCGGTCAGCACCTCCACTTGCAGATTCTCCAGCTGACGGTGCGCCCGGGCGGCCACCGAGTCGGGCAGTGCCGGCAGGATGCGTGGCCCGGCTTCGATCAGGGTCAGCCGGATGTCGCGGTCCGGATTGATGTTTTCCCGCCCATGCGCCACCAGTTCGCGCGTGGTGTTGCGCAGTTCGGCCGCCAGTTCCACCCCGGTGGCCCCGGCACCGATGATGGTGACGTGCAATTGACCGGCGCGCAGCGGCCCGTTTTGCAAACTGGCGCGAATGCAGGCATTGACCAGTTGCTGATGAAAACGGCTGGCCTCTGCGGGGGTGTTCAGGCAGATGGCGTGTTCGGCCACGCCGGGGGTGGCAAAGTCGTTGGTGGTGCTGCCGATTGCAATCACCAGAATGTCGTAGGGCAGGGTACGCGCCGGAATCAGCGGGCGGCCCTGTTCATCTGCAGTGGCGGCCAGTTGTATGGTCTGTTGCTGACGGTTCAGCCCGGTCATGCGACCCAGGCAAAAGCGGAAGCCGTCACGTTTGGCCTGCGCCAGGTAATCCAGTGCCTCGCGGTGCGGGTTCATGCTGCCGGCGGCAATTTCATGCAGTAGCGGTTTCCAGATATGGCTGCGGGAAGCATCCACCAGCGTGATGTCCAGTTGGGCCGAACGCCGTGCCAGCCGTCCCAGACGGCTGGCCAGCACCAGACCACCGGCGCCACCACCGACAATCACGATTCTTTTCTTGTGCAAAGACATGCAGGCTCCTGATGCCTGCTGGCCGTATCCTTCCATTCATGCACCAACTTTCATGCATCGAGTAAGGTGGCGGATGAATGGTCACGACAAGCAGTGCCGGGTTAAATACAATCACTGCCAGCTACTTTGCCTGTGTCGCTGTGGCGCTCGCAAACGATATAAATTCCACACATTGTGAGTGAATGGAAGAATGTATGCGTAAACGTTTACCCGGTATCGAGGCCTTGCAGGCGCTGGAGAGTGCGGCGCGCCACCAGAGTTTCACCCGTGCGGCAGAAGAGCTGTCGCTCACCCAGAGTGCCGTGTGCAAGCAGATTGCCCAGCTGGAAGACATGCTGGGCGTGGCCCTGTTTCATCGCATCAAGCGCCGGATCAGCCTGACCGAAGCCGGCCGCGCCTATGCGCGAGGGGTACGTGACTGTCTGGAGCGGCTGGAGCGCCATACCCTGGCCTTGATGGCGCATCAGGGGGCGGAGGGAGTGATCGAGCTGGCGGCTGTACCCACCTTTGCCACCCGCTGGCTGATTCCGCGGCTGCCACTGTTCAATCAGGCGCATCCGCATATCACCGTCAACATCACCACCCGTTCCGACCCTTTCATCTTCACCGATACCGGTTTTGACGCCTGCATCCACTTTGGCAATGGGGTGTGGCCCGGTGCCGAGGCCAGCTGGCTGTTTGGCGAAGAAATGATTCCGGTCTGCAGCCCGCAGCTGGTGTGCGGGGCCGCGGTACCGGCTGCGCAAATCGCCCAATACCCCTTGTTGCATTTGTCGGCCCGGCATGAGGCCTGGCAACGTTGGTTTGTAACGGCAGGGGTGGATAATCCGCAGGCTATGGTAGGGGCGCGCTACGAGCTGTTTTCCATGCTGGTGGAAGCAGCCCGTGCCGGCATGGGCGTGGCACTGGTGCCACGCTTTCTGGTGCAGCAGGAAATCAGCAGTGGCAATCTGCTCACCCCTTGTGATATTTCCTTGCCCAGTGACAATGCCTATTACCTGGTCTGCCCGCCGGACCGCCAGCAATCGCCGCCACACCGGGCTTTTGCCGACTGGTTGTTGCAGCAGGCGGCGCGCTATCGGGAAAGTTTGTCAAAGCAGAATGAATGAGTGAAAAAAACAAGTAGAAGTGCTTACAAACAGCTACATTCAAACGGTGGCTTGAAAAAAAGAATATCTACGTGACATCAAGAGCAATACGCCTGCTTGCGGGGGTGGTGGTCAGCCTGTTGTGCTGCCAGTTGGTCATGGCCAAGGACGTGCTGCGCGTGCTGGCCTGGCCGGGTTATGCCGACCCGGATGTGGTGCATGACTTTGAACGGCGCTATCAGGTCAGCGTCGAAGTGACCTTTGTCGATTCCGACGAGGCACTGTGGGCCCGCATGCACGCTGCAGGCGGACCACGTTTTGATGTGGTTGCCGCCAATACCGCCGAAATGCAGCGCTACCATGCTGCCGGGCTGTTATTGCCACTGAACCCGTCCCTGATTCCCAATCTGCAACGCCAGCTGCCACGCTTTCGTGACCGGGCCGGCATTCCCGGCCTGCAGCAGCAGGGGAAGCTGTATGCCGTGCCCTATACCTATTCCACCATGGGCATCATTTACGACAAGCGGCAATTTGCCCGCCCGCCGGACTCCATGAACGTGCTGTGGGACCCGCGCTATCGTCACAAGGTGCTGGACTTCAACAGCGGGCCGCATAATTTTTCCTTTGCCGCGCTGGCCAGCGGCATTGCCCAGCCCTTCCGCCTTGACGCCGCACAACAGGCTGCCATGGTGAAGCGGCTGATCGACCTGCGGCGTAATGTACTGACTTATTACAACCTGCCCGAAGAAGCCACCGAACTGTTCATCCGCCACAAGGTGGCGGTGATGTTCGGCAATTACGGCACCCAGCAGCTCAACTCGCTGCGCCAGGCCGGGGCCGATGTCGGCTATGCCATTCCGCGCGAGGGCGTGCTGGCCTGGCTGGACTGCTGGGCGATGACACGCGCAGCACGCCAGCCGCAATTGGCACAGCAATGGATCAACTACATGCTGGAGCCCTCGGTCAGCGCGCTTCTGCCCACCAGACAGGGGCTGGCCAATACACTCAGTGCCAGTGCCGACCTGCCGTCCGGTGCGCGCGTGTTGTGGCTGCAGCCGGTGGAAAATGCCAACCGGCGTGAAGCGCTGTGGCAAAAAATCTATTCTGGCGACTTGCCGGGGAGCTTCTGAATCATGCGCTCCGGTCTCTTGCTCAAACTCGCCTTGCTGCTGGCCATTTTCGGCATCCTGTCCTCCGGCATTACCGGCTACTACGCCTATACCGCCAATCGCGCCATGCTGGTGTCGGCAACGCAAAGCGACTTGCTGACCGCCGCGCGCGCGGTGAACCGGCGCATGGTGCAATGGGAGGATGAAGCCGCGGATGATGCCTTGCTGCTGTCACGTCTGGTGCAGGTGCAGGTGGTGATCAACCAGCGCAATGGCAGTGAAGCCAGGCGGGCGCGGGATGAACTGGCGCAGGCCTTCTCCGCCATGCTGGCCCTGCATCCGGAATACCTGCAGGTGCGGCTGATCGGCGCGGCGGACAATGGGCTTGAACTGGTACGGGTCGACTCCAGGTCCGGGCTGACAGAGCGGGTGGATGGTGGCGATTTGCAGGAAAAAGGCCACTTTCCCTATGTGTTTGAAACCCTGGCGCTGCCGGCCGGGCAAATTTACCAATCGTCTATCGAAGTGAATCACGAGCGTTCCTCGCATGATGCCGAAGGCCGGCCCGGCCTGATGGTAGCTACCCCCTTGCCACGCAGTGATGGCCAGCCCGGCGGCCTGCTGGTAATCAATCTGGACCTGGAACGCTTGCTGGGCCAGTTGCGCAGTGATTTGCCCAAGGATTACCAACTGTATCTGGCCAATCGCTGGGGGGATTTTCTGGTTCACCCGGACCCGGCGCAGACCTTCGGTTTTGACAAGGGACGGCGGGTGCTGATGCAGGACAGCTTTGCCGCCACCAAAGCCTTGTTCGAACGCAAGCAAAACCAGCTGGCGCTCAGCGGCCTGGACGACCCGCAACAAGCCGCCGGACAGGTGATGGCCTTTGTCCGCCATCCGCTTGGCCGTGGCAATCGAGACGACTTCATCGTCACCGGCCTGGTGCAGCCGCTGGATACCGCGGTGGCCGGTGCGGCACCACTTGGGCAGCGCATCATCCACATGGTGCTGGCTTTCAGCGTGATTGCCATCATGCTGGCGGTGGTGTTTGCCCGTGCCATGCTGCGACCCATCAACACCCTGGCGCAGGCGGCCAGCAGTTTCTCCACCACGCAACTGCAGCAGGCACTGCCGGTAGAGCGCAATGATGAAATCGGCGTGCTGGCACGCAATTTCGATCGCATGCAGCGGCAGATCAACAGCCATATGGCCAGCCTGTACGACAACCAGCGCGAATTGAGCTATCTGGCACACCACGACAGCCTGACCGGCCTGGCTAACCGTGCCTTGTTTTTCCAGCAGTTGGAAAAAATGCTGGCCCTGTCGCAGCGAAGTGGCGCACAGTTTGCCGTGCTGTTTGTCGACCTGGACCACTTCAAGCAGATCAACGACCAGCATGGCCATGCCATTGGCGACCAGGTGCTGCAGATTGTGGCGCGACGCCTGCTGCATGCGGTGCGTGGCAACGACATGGTGGCGCGCATGGGCGGGGATGAATACCTGATCCTGCTGCAAGGCAGCTTTACGACAGATGGTCTGTCCGAACTGCTGACCAAGCTGTCGCTCAGTATTGGCGAGCCCATACTGATAGAAGGCAAGAAGCTGGAAGTCGGGGCCAGTATTGGTTACAGCCTGTACCCGCGTGACGGTACCACGGCCGAACAACTGGTCAACCAGGCCGACCATGCCATGTATCATGTCAAGGCCATCCAGCGTGATGGACATACCCGGCAACTGCCTTACAACTGATCACGGCCCCGCGCTATCCCCATTGACATGTCCAGGCCCGACCACGTGGCGACCACGTCTTTCCGCTTTCCCTTGCTGACGGCTTGTCGGCAGGGGCGTAGTTCTCCCGGCAGCGTGCAGGCCTTGCCGGAACTGCTGCGCCAGCTGCATCACTGTTTCCGCCTGCCATGCGAGCGCATGGGGGTGGAATTCCAGCTGGAACTCGACCCCGCGCTCAGCACGCTGCTGCTGCTGGATGCCATGCGTCTGCAAGCCCTGGTCCGCCATTGGCTGGCGGCAGCCTTGCAAGATGGCCAACTGCGACAAATCAGCTTGCGGGTGCAGCTCTTGGCCCAGCAACAAATGCAGCAGATCATCAGCCTTGAAGTCAGCACCGTGCGCCATGTGCCGCTGCCGGGCCTAGCCCCGCACGCACTTGCCCGGGCCCGCAAGCGGACAACAGCTGCCTTGTCATCTGCTGTTATCAGCCGGCAACTGGCGCGGCAGCTGGGTAGCCGTCAGCACTGCGAATACCAGGCCGATGGCCAGCAATACAGTGTGCTGCTGCATGCTCCGCAGGCTTCTCCCGGCATGCTGCCGCAGCCCTGGCAGTGGCCCATCCTGCTGCTGGAGCCGGATGCTGGCCGTGCGGTGGAACTTGCCGGGCAATGGCAAGTACTTGGCTATCCATTTGAAAGAGTGGACACCGCGACTGCTGCACGACAGCGCTGGCAACAGGGCCCGCTGGCCTTGCTGCTGGTGAGCGAGCGGCAATGGCTGAACGCCAGTCTGGAACTGGCACAATCCATTCGCGAGTGCGAAGCCGCCGAACCATGGCGTGGCCATACGCCCTTGCTGCTGGCTGGGGCCGATCCTCTCTCGCTGAGCGCATCCGCTTTGCCCCTGCTGGATGCCAGCTTGCCATGGCCGCCGGATGACGACGCCTGGTTACGTGCGGTGACGGGCTGCCTGCCGGTGGTGCCGCCCGCGGTCATCCACTTGCCGGTACTGGACCGGCAGGTGCTGTTTGGCCTGAGCCAGGGGGACTGGGCACTGGAGCTACCCTTGCTGCAGGATTTCGCCCGCGACAAGCAGGCCGATCTGCAGCAACTGCTGCAAGCCTGGCAGCAGGCTGACCAGCAAACCTTCATCCTGCTGGCCCATCGCATCAAGGGTGCCAGCCGCACGGTGGGCGCGGCCGCCATGGCCGACTGTGCCGCCCGACTGGAAGCCGAAGCGCGTGCCGGGCTGTCTGCCGCCTGCATGTCCCAGGTGCTGGAGCTGGAACAGGCGCTGGACGACTTTGTCGATCATCTGCAGCACGGATGAGGGGAGCGGGCATGGCGCAATGCGGCACAAGCGCCTAAAATGTCCCGACAATTCCTAAAGCCCCTACGCTGGAGAGACCGCTCATGGCTGTTATCCGTCAGGATGATTTCATTCAAAGCATCGCCGATGCTTTTCAGTACATCAGTTGCTACCACCCCAAGGACTACATCGACGCCCTGTATCAGGCCTATCTGCATGAAGAAAGCCCGGCGGCCAAGGACGCCATGGCGCAGATCCTGATCAACAGCCGCATGTGTGCCGAAGGCCGTCGCCCCATCTGTCAGGATACCGGCATTGCCGTGGTGTTCCTGAAAGTGGGCATGAATGTGCAGTGGGACGCCACCCTGTCGGTACAGGAAATGGTCAACGAAGGCGTGCGCCGCGCTTACAACAACTCGGACAACAAGCTGCGCGCTTCCGTGCTGCTGGATCCGGCTGGCAAGCGTCAGAACAGCAAGGACAACACCCCGGCCGTGGTGCACTTCGAAATCGTCGAAGGCGATGGCGTGGAAGTGACCTGTGCGGCCAAGGGCGGTGGCTCGGAGAACAAGTCCAAGTTCTACGCGCTCAATCCGTCCGACAGCATTGTCGACTGGGTGATCAAGACCGTGCCCACCATGGGTGCCGGCTGGTGCCCGCCGGGCATCCTGGGTATCGGCATTGGCGGTACCCCGGAAAAAGCCATGCTGCTGGCCAAGGAAAGCCTGATGTCGCACGTGGACATCCACGAGCTGAAAGCCAAGGCTGACAGCGGTGCCGAACTGTCCCGCGTAGAAGAGCTGCGCCTGGAAATCTTCGAAAAAGTGAACGCGCTGGGTATTGGCGCGCAAGGTCTGGGTGGTCTCACCACCGTGCTGGACGTGAAGATTCTGGACTACCCGACCCACGCCGCCAGCCTGCCGGTTGCCATGATCCCCAACTGCGCGGCCACCCGTCACATCCATTTCCATCTGGATGGCAGCGGCCCGGCCCATCTGGCTCCGCCCAGCCTGGAAGACTGGCCGGAAATCACCTACGACACCAGCAATGGCAAGCGCGTGGATCTGGACAAGATCACCAAGGAAGAAGTGGCCAGCTGGCAGCCGGGTGATGTACTGCTGCTCAACGGCAAGATCCTCACCGGCCGTGACGCCGCGCACAAGCGCATGGTAGACATGCTGAACAAGGGCGAGGCGCTGCCGGTGGACTTCACCAACCGCTTCATCTACTACGTGGGCCCGGTTGATCCGGTGCGTGACGAAGTGGTTGGCCCGGCCGGCCCCACCACTGCCACCCGCATGGACAAGTTCACCCGCCAGATGCTGGAACAGACCGGCTTGCTCGGCATGATCGGCAAGGCCGAACGTGGCCCGGCTGCCATCGAAGCCATCAAGGACAACAAGGCGGTATACCTGATGGCGGTGGGCGGTTCGGCTTATCTGGTGTCCAAGGCCATCAAGGCTTCCAAGGTAGTGGGCTTTGCCGACCTGGGCATGGAAGCCATCTACGAGTTCGAAGTAAAAGACATGCCGGTAACGGTAGCGGTCGATTCCAACGGTATCTCGGTACACAACACCGGCCCGGCGGAATGGCGCGTCAAGATCGGCAAGATTCCGGTCAACAAGGCCTGAGCCTGAACCGGCATCGCTGCAAGCAGAAACCCGCCATCCGGCGGGTTTTTTCATTTGCGTTCCAGACCGGCAGCTTCAGGCCAATGCCTGTGCCGCCGTGGGCAGTGGCACGCGGATGGACAGGGCATTGAGTGCGATGGCATGCAGCATCTGGTCCACCGTGGTGCAGCAGTCGGCCAGCACGGCTACTTCATACTTGTCGGCAGCGCGCGACAGGGCGGTATGGGTGACGCAGTTTTGCGTCATCATGCCGCACAGTAGCAGTTGGCGGATGCCCAGTTCATCCAGCGTGGCTTGCAGGCTGGTTTCATGAAAGCTGTCGGCTGCCTGTTTCACCACCACCGGAGCATGCGGCGCAGCGGCCAGAATGCGCGGGTGCAGGGCAACGCCTGCGCTGCCGGCATTGAAGAAGGGGGCGATACCCTCGCTGCTGTCCGCCACGTGTTGCACCAGAATCACCGGCATGTCCAGTGCATGTGCCCGCTCGATGGCGGCCACGCAGTTATCCAGCACTGCTTCGCTGTTCCACAGCGGGTATTTGCCGTCGGGGAAATAGTCGTTTTGCAGGTCGATGACGATGAGTGCGCGTTGTGTGTGCGACATGATGTGCTCCGGTTGTGGCTGAAGGTGCAGCCATTATCGGTAGTCACTGCGTTGGGAAAAAGTGGCCCGATTGCCAGAATGCGTTAAGATCGGGCCAATTCCACCTGCCGGAAATGTCCCATGTCACCTCCCGTCATTGCCGTACTGGCATTCCAGCACATCAGCCCGTTTCATCTGTCGGTGCCCTGTGTGGTGTTTGGCGATGCGCATCCGGACATGCCGGCCTTCACTCTGCGTGTATGCGCAGTGGACGCCGGTCCCATCCGCACCTCGGCCGGTTTTTCCATTGCCTGCGATTACGGGCTGGAAGGGCTGGACGGCGCGGACATCATCATCCTGCCCAGCTGGCAGGTAGGCAGGCCGGTACCGGATGCGCTGGTGCAGGCCTTGCAGCAGGCGAGTCAGGCTGGCGTGCAGATAGTCGGCCTGTGCCTGGGAGCGTATGTGCTGGCCGAAGCCGGTTTGCTGGATGGTCGCAATGCCACCACCCACTGGGCGTATGCCGAGGACTTTGCCAGTCGTTACCCGCAAGTGCGGCTGGATCCGGCGGTGCTGTATGTGGAAGACGGGCCGCTGCTGACCTCCGCCGGTACGGCCGCTGGGCTGGATTGCTGCCTGCATCTGCTACGTCAGCGTTATGGCGCGGAGCTGGCCAATGGCGTGGCCCGTCGGCTGGTGGTGCCACCGCATCGGCAGGGCGGGCAGGCGCAGTTCATTGCCCAGCCGTTGCCAGTGTCGGCCGGTGATGCCCGGCTGGCGGCCTTGCTTGACTGGGTACGGGCCAATCTGGCCCAGACCCATACCCTGGATAGCCTGGCCGCCCGCATGGCCATGAGTCGCCGCAGCTTTACCCGGCACTTTCGCCAGCTTACCGGCAGCACGGTGGGGCAGTGGCTGGTGAGCGAGCGCCTGCGTTACAGCCAGCGTTTGCTGGAAAGTGCCGAATACAGTGTGGAGCAGGTGGCGGCACTGGCCGGTTTCGGCTCTGCCGCTGCCTTGCGCCATCATTTCCGCCTGCATTACGGCGTATCACCCATGCAGTGGCAGCAGAATTTCCAGGCCTGATCAGGACTGGGTCTGGCTGAAATGCTGCTGCAGGAAGTCCAGCAGGCTGCGCATGGCCAGCGGCAACTGGCGGCGTGAGGGGTAGAGTGCGTGAATGCCCATGCTGGCGGGCTGCCAGTCTGGCAGAACGGCAATCAGCTCGCCTTGTGCCAGCAAGTCCTGTACCAGATACAAGGGCTGCATGGCCAGCCCGGCACCATGGCGGCAGGCTTGCAGCAGTGCCATTGTTTCATTGGCACTCAGCCGTGCATTGACCCGGACCACCTCTTCCTTGTTGTCGCGATACAAGCGCCATTCGCTGCGGCCGACGCGGCTATGGCTCAGGCAGTGGTGCTCCCGGAGGTCCGCCGGTTGTTGCGGCTGGCCGTAACGTGCCAGATAGGCCGGTGATGCCACGATGACCGAATGGCATTCGGCCAGCCGGCGGGCGATCAGGCCCGGTTCCGGGTCGTTGGTGATGCGGATGGCCAGATCTATGCCTTCCTCGATCAGGTTCACCGCGCGGTCGCCCAGTTGCAGGTCGATACGCAGTTGCGGGTGGCGGCTCATGAAGTCGGTGATGGCAGGAGCCAGTTGTGCCATGCCGAATGACATGCTGGTGGTGATGCGCAACTGGCCGCGCAACTGGCCATCACGCAGCCCCACTTCCTCGCGGGTCTGGGCTGCCAGTTCCAGCATTTGCTGGCAATGGGCGAGGCAACTGTTGCCAGCATCGGTAAGGGTGACACTGCGGGTGGAGCGTTGCAGCAGGCGTGCGCCAAGCCAGTCTTCCAGTTCGGCGATATGCCGGGTCACCATGGCGCGGGACAGGTCCAGCTCCCGGCTGGCCGCCGTGAAACTGCCCCGGCGTGCCACTTCGACAAAAACCTGCATGGCCGTCAGTCTGTCCATCGTCTTCCTTGCATGTGTGCCGGAGCTCCGGCAGTAAAAGTGCGGCATGATATGCTGTGGCAAAGCCATCATGCCATCAGGGTATCTGGTGGAAATGTGCCGGCAAACGCCATGTTTTCGCGTTTAATGCCATGACTGCCGGCTTTTCCTGCATATGTCATCGAAAATCGGCAGCTTGGTTTTACACGGATTTACCGGGCCGGTTTTTCGTTATACTTTTGTATGAGTTACAAATCAGCACATTTTTCTATTCTGTTTGCAAGCACTGTTTTTAATGCATGCCTGGCCGGGCAGGCAGAGAACCTTCTCATGACTGATGCCCTACGCATCCTCCTTTGTCGGCAGACCGCACCTGGAGTGACAGCATGACCGATCACCCCGCATCCCGTCTTGAGCAAGAGCTGGCTGCTGCCGAGAAGCAGCCATGGTTCCAGCTGCGTTTTCTCCCTGCGCTGGAGCAGTCTTTCCAGTCCTCTACGTTTGATCAGCGCATGCGCCGCTACCGCGTATTCGGTGCGCTGGGCATTGTGGTGTTCATGTTGTACGGCCTGATCGACAAATATTATCTGGCCGATGTCTACGGCCAAATCTGGATGTGGCGCTGGCTGATTTTGCCAGCTATCGGCGTGGCGTCCATCATCAGCAGTTTCTGTCCGCCTTTACGCCGCTGGTACGAATACACGGTCGTGATTGCCGGTACGGCCTTTGTGCTGGGGCTGATCTGGTTTTTCTCGCTCAGCCGCATGCCCACTGCCCAGCATTACTATGGCGGAGTGATGCTGTGCCTGGTATTCCTGATGTTCGGTCTGCGCATCCCGTTCCGGCTGGCCTGTTACAGCAGCGTGGTCAGCCTGCTCTACCTTGGCTGGGTGCTGGTGGACTGGCCATTTCTCGAACAAAGCACCCGCTCGCTGATTTTCATCCTGGTGATTTCCTGTGTCTTGCTGGGTTTGCTGGGCTTGTTCCAGCTGGAAAAGGAAGCGCGTCGCAGCTATGTGCTGTCCCTGCAGTTGCAGCGCGATCATCGCCAGTTGCAGCAGGGTTTCCGCTATTTGCAGCAATTATCCAGCGCTGACGGCCTCACCGGCCTGCACAACCGGCGCTATTTCGACCAGCAGCTGCAAGCCGTATGGGATGCACGGCTGCGGCAGAAGTCGGACATCGCGCTGCTGTTTTTCGATGTCGATTATTTCAAGAAATACAACGACAGCCAGGGACACCAGATGGGTGACGATGCGCTGATCCAGGTCGCCCGGGTGATCGGCAGGCATGCCGATGCCAGCCAGGGCTGCGCGGCGCGCTATGGTGGCGAGGAGTTCGTCTTGCTGCTGTCGGCTTGCAATTTGCGTCAGGCGGGCCAGTTGGCTGAGCAGATCCGTCAGGATGTCGAAGCGCTGGCCTTGCCCCATCCCACCTCGCAGTGCGGCCATGTGGTCACCATCAGCATCGGTCTGGCGGTGGCTCACTCCAGCATCAGCCAGAAACCGGAGTGGCTGGTACGCACCGCAGATGCCGCCCTGTATCAAGCCAAAAAACAGGGACGCAATTGCATCGTCACCATGCACTCCTGTCAGCCACTGCCAGGGTGAAGCACGACAGCGAATTAGTTGATTAGTCTGTTTAATGAAACAATGTTGCCCGGTTTGATGGATTTATCTGTCTTTATCCAGACGCTAAAGTACGCGCCATCATTCATCACGCACCGTCACTGGCGGTGCTAGCGGAGCACATCATGGCACGTCACACCACACTCTTCTTGTCTCTTTCCCTGTTTGCCGGCTTGTCTGCCAGCCTTGCCCAGGCCGCCGAACCGTTGCAATTGTCGGTTTATCAGGCCGATGACAACAGCTTCAATGTCACCTCGGTACTGGTCAGCGGCCAGCATGATGCCGTGTTGATCGACACCGGTTTCACCCGCGCCGATGCCTACCGCATTGCCGCCCGCATTCTGGATAGCGGCAAGCAGCTGAAGGCCATTTACATCAGCCAGGCCGACCCTGACTACTATTTTGGTGCCACCACCCTCAAGCAGATTTTCCCCAAGGCAGAGCTGCTGGCTGCTGCGCCCACACTGGCGCGTATAGAGGCCAATGTGGCCGGCAAGGTAGCGTTCTGGGGGCCGAAAATGGGTGATAATGCGCCGTCCACGCCGCTGACCCTGCCGCATGCCCTCAAGGACTCCCGGCTGATGCTGGAAGGGCAGAGCCTGGAAGTGCGCGGCAGCACGGGTGTGCTGGCACACCGCGGCTATGTATGGATTCCTTCCATTCGCGCCATCGTGGGCAATGTCGGCGTGGTGTCCGGTCTGCATGTATGGACGGCTGATACTCAGCGCAAGGAAGAGCGTCAGGCCTGGCTGGCCCAGCTGGATGAAATGGAAGCCTTGCAGCCGAAACAGGTGATACCCGGCCACATGGCAGCCAATGCACCCACCGGCCTTGCCAGCATCCGCTTCACCCGCAGTTATTTGCAGCAGTTTGAACAGAATCTGGCCCTGTCAGGCAATAGTGGCGAGTTGATCCAGCGCATGCAGCAGGCCTTCCCGCAAGCCGGGGAAGCCATGTCGCTGGAAATCGGTGCCAAGGTCAACAAAGGTGAAATGAAATGGTAACTGCCACCCTGCATTACATTTACGACCCGCTATGCGGTTGGTGCTATGCCGCTTCGCCACTATTGCAGGCGGCGGCCAGTCTGCCCGGCCTTGATATGCAGTTGCATGCGGGCGGTATGATGAGTGGTAGCCGCCGTCAGGCGGTCACCCCGGCGCTGCGCGACTACGTCATGCCCCACGACCAGCGCATCGCCAGTCTTACCGGCCTGCCGTTTGGCCAGGACTATTTCGATGGCCTGTTGCGGGATGAAATGGCAGTGTTTGATTCGACACCGCCGATTGCCGCCATCCTGTTGGCCACACAACTGGGCCTGCCGGCCTTGGCCATGTTGTCGGTGTTGCAGCGTGCCCATTACCAGCGCGGACTGCGCATTGCCGACCCGGCCGTGCTGGCCCGGCTTGCCGGTGAACAAGGGCTGGATGCCGCCGTATTTGCTGCCCGACTGGGTGAGGCAATGGATCTGGCAGAAGCCCATATCCAGACCAGCCGCAGCCTGATGCAGCAATATCGTGTACAGGGTTTCCCCAGCCTGTTGCTGGAGCGGGACGGACAATGGCAGCGCGTGGATGTGTCGCCTTGGCTGGGACAGCCTCAGGCCTTTGCTGTCGCCTTGCAGCAGGAATTATTGCCTGCGGCAGAAGCGGCTGGCCCGGCTTGTTCGGTCGATGGGTGTCAGCTGCCTAGCTGACTTCCAGACCGGGCGGGCAGTCAGCAAGGGTGGTGCGCCCGCTCAGGCGCAGCGTACCACCACCAGAGAAATGTCATCGTGGTTTTCATTCCCGGCCAGATGCCGGTTGACTGCCTGGGTGATGGCGCCCTGAATGTCCAGCGAACCCGCTTCGCGTATGGCTTGCAACACACCATCCAGCCCCAACGGTTCCTTGTCGGGATTGCTCGCTTCGGTGACGCCATCCGAGCACACCACTAGTGCCCCGCTCTCCTGCCAGCTGAAATAATCCAGCGTGGATTCGAAATCGCTGTCCGGCAAAATACCCAGCGGTGGCGAGCGCGAAATAAAGCTCTTCTTCACCTCGCCATCGCGGTCCACATACATTGCACAGGGAATGCCACCGTTCCACACCGCAATGCGGCGCAGCTGGTAGTCCACTTCAATCAAGGCGGCAGCAACAAAGCGTCCAATCGGCAAAATGGTGTGCAGCTTGCGATTGATGGTGCGGGCTATTTCCTGCACCGGCAGATTGCGGTCACACATGGCAAAGAAGGTATCCACCGCGGGTAAACCGCAAATGGCTGCGGCCAGCCCGTGGCCGGTGCTGTCTGCCAGCATGATGCGGTCCAGCCCCGGGCGGCTGCGGCGGATGCAGATGGTATCACCGCTGAAGTTCATCGCCGGGCGTTGCCACTGCTGGATATTGGGCGGAGTCTGCTCGGCGCGGCGGGTAAACCGGTCCAGCACCATCTGGGCAAACATCTGCTCTTGTTCGTTGATGCGGTAATACGCTTCCAGCCGCTCACTGTCATGCGCAATGCGCTGTTGCATTTCAGAGATGCGAATCAGCACATGCAGCTTGGCGGTGAGGATATCCAGGTCAATCGGCTTGGTGAGATAGTCATCCGCCCCCATGGTCAGGCCGCGCAGCAACTGGCTGCGATCGGACAAGGAAGTGAGGAAGATGATGGGAATCCAGTGCTCGCCCAGTAGCTGGCGGATGGCGCTGGTGGCGGCAAAGCCATCCATCACCGGCATGGTGACATCCATGAAAATCACGTCAGGCCGCTGCTGGATGCAGTAATCCACTGCCTCCTGGCCATTGCATACGGCCACGGCGGTATGGCCCAGCAGCCGGATGTAATCAATCAGGATCTGACGGGATGTCGGGCTGTCTTCCGCAACCAGAATGGTCAGCGCGCGGGTCATTCAACAAACCTTGTGGGGGAAAGGGCAGGGCACGGCGCTGCCTGTGACATAAGCGGTCGCATGTCCAGCTACTATAGAGCGCTCCGGCAGTTTATGCCATTAGCTTGGCAATGATTCCGCAAACTTTAACAAACAACGTGGGCAGATCGGCATGACTGTTGTAGGCTTGCCGCACTATTTTCAACTGGAGCGATGTTGATGACCATCTGGGTTGATGCGGATGCCTGCCCGGCTGTGGTGCGTGACATCATCTGCCGGGCGGCTCAGCGTACTGGCAGTAGTGCGGTATTCGTGGCCAATCGCATGACGGCCCTGCCTGCCAGCCCATATTTGCGCGCCATCGTGGTTGCCAAGGGCTTTGATGTGGCGGATGCCGAAATCGCCAGACAGTGTGAGGCGGGAGATCTGCTGGTGAGTGCGGATATTGCACTGGCCGCGCAGGTACTGGCCAAAGGCGCTGCTGCCATCAATTTCCGTGGCGAACCCTTCTCTGCGGACACCATCGAAGGGCAGCTCACCATGCGTGATTTCATGGATACCTTGCGAGCCAGCGGTATTCAGAGTGGTGGCCCCCCGCCTTTTGGCCAGGCCGATCGTCAGCAATTCGCTGCCAGACTGGACCGTTGGCTGGCTACCGGTCGTACAGCTTGAATGGTAGCCGTCAGCTGCATGCGCACCGTCGGGTATTGTCCTCGGTATGTCGCTCCACAAGTTTTGGATTGTGCTGACGATAAAGAACAGAGGCCCGCCAAACGGACTCCCTTAAATGGCCATTATTTTCATAAGCCACTTATTTTTAAATAATAATTTTAAATTGAAATAAATTCGTATCAGGCGTTGAGTGTGATGCTATTATCATATTCGCCTTGCCAGCAAGGGGTGTTGCGGAATGGTCCGACGCACCGTTTAGCCGAGAGAGTGTTCATTTGAGCCCAATCATGGATACACGTGCCATCGCCACTTTCGATTTGCACTCCGAGCAATATGCGCGCTATCGCCCGCAATACCCGGACATGCTGTTTCGCTGGTTGCAGGCCTCAGTGTCGAATCATCACCGTGCCTGGGATTGCGCAACCGGTACCGGGCAGGCTGCGGGCAAGCTGGCCTTGCTGTTCGACCGTGTCGATGCTTGTGACATCAACCATAGCCAGCTGGAAGCGGCCGAGCGCTCTGCCAATGTGTTCTATCTGGAGTGCCCGGTCGAACAATCCCCTTACGGTGATGCCGTTTTCGACCTGATTACCGTAGCGCAGTCTCTGCACTGGTTTGATTTCTCCCGCTTCTGGCCGCAGGTGGAACGCACACTCAAGCCCGGTGGGGTATTTGCTGCCTGGGGCTACGACTGGTTCCAGGTGTCACCCGAAGTGGATGACGCCATGCGTTTTTTCCGGGCGGTGATCGAGCCGTTCTGGTCCAGCTGCAGTCAGTTGCTGTGGGATGGCTACCGGCATGTCGGCATGCCGCTGCCTGCGCTGGATACGCCACGTTACCAGATCACCATGCAATGGAATCTGGAACAACTGCTTGGCTATCTCCATACCTGGTCTGCCACCAAGCTGTGCGTGCAGAGCCTGGGCAATCACGTGCTGAACGATGCGCGTCAGCGTCTGGCTCGGGGTTGGGGAGACGCTGCCACCGTGCGGCGTGTGGTCATGCCCTTGCATTTCATTGCCGGACGCAAGCCGCTCTGACCTGGAAAGTGCTGCTCGCTTCCATCAAGCAAACCGAGGTACTACCAGAAGAATGGGTCACTTCATGGAAAGGCCCGGTGTTGCCGGGTCCCGTGAAGTCCTGGCAAATCATTTTGTCAGCAGGTTGAAAAAAACCGGCACAGCCGGTTTTTTTACGTTCTGTGCCGACCGTGTGCCTTTACTGCTGGCGATGCGATTCCGCTTCCAGATCGGACAGCAGAATGTTCAAGGCATCCGAGGAACGCACCAGCTCCCACAGCGAGGTTGCCAGCGAGGCAATCATCAACAGCAGGCTGATGCCAAAGGATAGTTCGCCCAGCTGCTGCCAGCCGGTGTAAATCTGGAACATGGCCATGGTGCAGAGAAACAGGCTGCCTATGCCGAGAAACTGCATCCATTTGATCAGCTGGATACGGGTACGCAAATTGCCGATCTGCAACAGGATCTTGGGATTCTGTTCGGCTTTGTAATCGGTATACAGATTGCGGATGATGCTGGCCAGTCCGAGGAAACGGTTGGTATAGGCCAGCAACAGCAGCGAAATGGCAGGGAACAGCAGGGCCGGGGTGGTCAGGTTCAGTGCAGCATGCATGGTGTTCAGGAGTTCTCGTCTATCAAAACGTCGATGCCGTTGGGCGTTTGGTCAAACAGCTGGATGATGTCGGGATTTTTCATCCGGACACAACCCAGCGAGGTCGGTGTGCCAAAGGCAACATGTTCGCCCGCTCCATGCAGATAGATGGCGCGGTCGTAACTGTCTACATTACCACCCTGGTTCTTGCTCGGTTCATCACCGCATAACCACAGGATACGGGTCAGAATCCAGTCTTTTTCCGGATATTGCCGGTGCAGTTCCGCCGTGTATTTCCATGGGGTGACCCGCCGCCGGAAAATGATGGTGTTTTCCTCTGCGCCAGCACCCAGCTTGTCGCAGACATGGTGCCAGCCGCGCGGGGTCTGGTAGCTATTGCTCATTTCTCCTACGCCACGCCGGGCAGTGGAAACCAGATAATGTTGCTGCAGGCGACCCCATTCATCAAACAGGCTCAGACTTTGGCTGCGGATGCCAACCAGTATCCAGGGCTGGCCGTAATGGCGCATATTGGCACGGGTTGCTTGCAATGGCACAGCCTGCTGTTGCAGCACAAAGGCGGCATCAAGGCTGCCATCCGGTGGCAGGGCTTCCGCCTGTACCGGCAGCATGGCAGCGCTCGCCAGTAACAACACAGACAATAGATGGCGCATCATCTCATTCCCGCGCCTTGCGACGCGCAGCAAAAAAGCTGCTGAGCTGCTGGCTGCATTCTTCTTGCATCACGCCCCCCCAGATCGCGGTATGGTGGTTCAGTTGCGGCAGGGAAAACAGATTCAGCACACTGCCGGCTGCGCCGGTCTTGGGCTCGCTGGCACCATAAATCACCCGCGACAGGCGGGCTTGCAGAATGGCACCGCTGCACATGGCACAAGGTTCCAGTGTGACATACAGGTCGCAGCCGTCCAGTCGGTAATTACCCTCATGCAGCGCGGCCGCGCGCAAGGCTTGCATCTCGGCATGGGCGCTCGGGTCACAGCGGCCTGCCGGCTGGTTGAAGCCGCGGCCAATGATCTGGCCATTCTTCACCACGATGGCGCCGACCGGGACTTCCTGCTGTGCTGCAGCCAGGGTGGCCTGCGCCAGTGCCTGTTGCATGAAGTGCTGGCAGGTAGCCGGGTCGGGCGGCATGGCAACCGGCGGATGTGCGGCCAGCTGTCGGCTCAGCTCCTGTTTGTCCAGCTCGGTCAACCCCGACCAGTGTATGCCGCGGGCTGCGGCTTCCAGCGCGAACAGCAAGCGTTTGGTGACGGTATGTCCTGCTGCCTTGAGTTGCAGAAAGGTCGAGACACTGCCTTGCTGCAGCAATTGATGCCGCGAGCAAATACCCATCTGTTGCAGCCACAGCACTGCCGCCGGGGGCAGGGGCGGTGTTGCAAGCGGGGAGTCTGGCAAGGTGGACATGGCAGGTGGCGGTGGTCAACGGAAACATCACTATTTTAGCCTGATCGCGCCGCAACTTCGTGATGGCTGTTTAAAGAAACGGCCCAAAATGCCGATAAATGCTGGTCACCATCTTGATACCCAGCCCATGTCCCTGCCTTCTGTCAGTGAATCCGGTATTGCCAGCTTGTGGTCCCGCGTGAACCGCCAGCCATCTGCACCTGCTGCTGCCAGCCCGGTCATGAATACGACAGACGCCGCATCCGGCAGCACATCATCCGGCAGCACATCATCCGGCCCTGCAGTCTGGTCCGCTAGTGATCCGGCACGGCAGGCCGTCAACCAGTCGCTGCATCAGGCACTGGCGCAGTGGCAACAACAGCAATCCAGCCAACTCAAACAGGCACAGCAACGCAAGCAGAGCAATAGTCAGCCACTGGATGCCAACCGCATGGAAATGCTGAAGGAGAGAGTGAAAAACCTGCGGCAGATGCTCATGCTGGTAGGTAAGGACAAAGGTGGTTTGCGTGCGATTGCCCTGCAGTTGAAACAAATCACTGCCGAGTTGCGGCAGATGGTGGCCAATGCCAGCGGGCAAGGGCAGGCGTCCGTCATGGAAGTGAGCGTCAATGTCACCAGCGGCGGCAGTGTCGCCAGCGATCAGACCGACCATGCCGCGGATCAGGCCGATCGTGCTGTTGCCAGTACCGATGATGCTGCCACGGCGGCATCAGACAACAGTGCAGTGGCACCAGCGCAGGCGGCAATGGCGAGCACTGGCAGTGCAGGCAATCAGGGCTTGGGCGGCAATATGGAGTTGCAGGCCTTGCTCAACAGCATCAAGGCCATTGCCCAGTGGCTGAAGCAGCGTAGCCAGCAGAGCCAGGGGCAGGATGAAGGGCTGAAAAAGTGGCTGGATGGCAGTCAGCAGGATCTGGCAGCCATCGACCATATGCTGGCAGGTGGAAGCAATAACGCTCAGGGTGAGCTGAGTGTCAGCATCCAGCTTGCCACGGGTGGTGAAGCGGGAGAAAGCGAGACGTCAGATGCCGGCAGTGCTGGCAATGTAAATGTTCAGGCCTGAAACCATCTGCTGGAGCCCGTCTTGCACATCAGCCAGGCGGTCAGCGTGCTGGCCAGAACTTGCTGGCCAATTTCCATAACAACATCAGCCGGGTACCACGACGCAGCCAGCGGCGTAATGCTTCGGAAGGGAGCACCCCGGCCAGGGTGGACAGGATGCCGCCAAGACGTCCACCATCGGCAAAGGCCTTGAACCCTTCACCAGCCATGCCAAGCGGATGTTTGCGCAGCTGCTCCATTTCCAGGCTCAGCTTCACGCGCAGGACTTCTCCCTTCATTAGCAGCAACTGTTTCTTGATGGCGCGATCCTGCGGTTTCATGTCAAAGCTTTCCGCTCAGGCTGTCCCAGTCCTTGCGGACTTCGGTCAGGGTATCGGTAAAGGGGGAAGGGCTGCGTCGGGCGCGTTGGCGCAGCTGCCACAGCAGGGCCACGCCACCTCCTGTGCTGCACAGCATCAGGCCGCCCAGCAGCAAGGGACGCCAGCTGTCCGGAGTCAGCACCAGTACCAGCAGCAAGGCGGACAGCAGGCCCACCAGGAGCAGGATCAATGCCAGCCCGCCTAACAACAGGCTGAACAGCAAGGCGTCCTTTTGCTCATCCGCCTCAAGCACCAGCAGTTCAATACGGGTAAGCAGCAAGGAAAACACCCCGCCCAGCAGCGAACGCAAGCTGCCGGGGCGGGGCGGACGGGAAGAGTTGGCAGACATGCAGCAGCTGCGCGCTTAACGACGTGAAACCAGCATGCCCAGCAGGAAGCCTACGCCAGCGGCGATGCCAATGGATTTCCACGGGTTTTCGTGAACATAGTCGTCGGTTGCCTTGGCTGCCACCTTGGCCTTGCCGACCACCACTTTTTCGGCTTCCAGCAGGCGCGACTTGGCCAGACGGATATTTTCAGCCAGACGCTTGCGCAGTTCACGGCCTTTCTCGCCGCCTTCGTCACCCGCTGCACCCAGCAGGTCCTCGGTACTGGACAGTACCTGACGAACATCATCCAGCAGTTGTTCTTTTTCCTGATTCAGTGCGGCATCGGACATGGTGATTTCCTCGATGAAATTGAAACGGGTAAACAAAATCAGACTGCAATGCGGAACGGATGGTTCCCTGCACAGACTACGCCCTTTGACCGTATCAGTGGAGCGACAGTCCGTCAAATGCAGGCGGTTTGCCTGATACTGCGGTGCCACATCTCCTGAAGGTCACAGGTCATTCATTCGGGATGAGATTGTATATATCAGATCATTCAAGGATTGATGACAAGTTTTCTATGGATATCATTTGTTCTGCCTGCAGCTAATCGGGATAATACATCCCCAATTTCAGGCGGTTTTTCATTTGCATGCACATGGCAAGTGAAGCTGCCTGGTGATAACAAGCGTCAGCCTGTCCGTATGGCAAACCGAGCCCGTGTTGTTCGACCTGCGGAGAGGAGCTGGCACACTGGTTTGATGATTCCGATGGGACCAAGGCGGCATGACACCACTGTCCATTTATGTTCTGACTTTCAATAGCGAAAAATACTTGTCTGCCATCCTGCAGGCAGTTGCCCCTCTGGCCGACGATTTGCTGGTGGTGGATAGTGGCAGTTCCGATCAGACCGTGGCCATCGCCACACAGTGTGGTGCCCGGGTACTACATCGCCCGTTTGATGATTTTCGTCAGCAGCGTGATTTTGCCCAGCAACAATGCAGGCATGATCACGTGTTCTTTCTGGATAGTGACGAGATTCCCAGTCCCGAGCTGGTGGCTCACCTCCTGCAACTCAAGCAGAGCGGATTCCAGCACGATGCCTATGCAATCCAGCGTGACTGGATTGTAATGGGGCAGCAGGTGCACGCTTTATACCCGGTAGGTTGCCCGGATTTTCCGGTGCGCATTATCGAGAAAAACCGGGTGAGGCTTTCCGAGCAGGCTGTGCATGAGGATTTTGTCGGCTACCGCAGCCGTGGCCGGATTGAACTCCCCATCAAGCATCAAACTTTCCATTCCATGGACGAAATCAATCGCAAGCTGGAGCTGTATACCAATCTGGATGCCAGCGATCTGGCGCGCATGAGTAGCCGCAAGAACTTTGCCCTGCGTCAGTGGACCAGCCCAGTTGGAGCGTTTTTCAAATGGTATGTGAAGAGTGGTAACTGGAAGGATGGCCGGGTCGGGCTGATTCTGGGTGTGTATGCCGCCCGCTTTGCTCATCGCAAATACAAGAAGGCCTTGCAGATAAGACGTGAGACTGGCCTCTGAGTCCAACGCGTTGTGGGTGGATTCGAACATGACAAAGCCGGTCATTGACCGGCTTTGTCATGTCTGGGGTTCTGGGCTGGCAATGTTTCAGACTGCCTCGAACCAGCTGTCGTCATGCCAGGCATCCAGCAATTCGCTTACCTCCGCCCTTCCAACGGCGGGATAGGCACTGACCCATGCGTGCAGACTGTCCCGTTGAGCCAGCGTGACACTGCCACTGGTGTAGGTGGTAATAAAGCCGCTGCTTTCATCGCCACCGTAAGTCAGCCCCAGTGCCTCGACTTGTTCAATCAGGGCTGCAACATACTGTTCCCGTGCGGCTTCATCCATAGGTGCAGCAAATTGCACGGACAAGGTAAAACCGTACTCGGTGAATTCACCTGCGTGGTGTTTCTTGCGCTGGCGGCGGTTCCAATTGGCAAGGCGGCGACGGGATGGGATGACGAGATAGTTCATTATTGACCTTTAATGGTGGCCAGGCAGCCATCTGTGGCTTCGGCAAAATGCAAGGATTGCCAGATTATAAAGAAAAAGCCCGGTTTCCCGGGCTCTGGATAACATGCTGGCTGTCCACATTCTGTCCAGGCAGCCTGCTGGGCAAGGTAGCGCAGCATGACACACTTCAACGCTTGTTCTCTTGCTCAGCATTACCTGCCTGGTGTGTAGCCAGCTGATATTTATCGGTTTTTATTCCCACTCAATCGTTGCCGGCGGTTTGCCCGATACATCGTAAACCACGCGGTTGATGCCGCGCACTTCGTTGATGATGCGGTTGGAAGCGCGACCCAGCAGGGAGTACGGCAGCTCTGCCCAGTGGGCGGTCATGAAGTCGCTGGTGACCACGGCACGCAGGGCAACCACGTAGTCGTAGGTGCGGCCATCGCCCATCACGCCAACCGATTTCACCGGCAGGAACACGGCAAAGGCCTGGCTGGTGAGGTCGTACCAGTTTTTGCCGGTTTTCTCGTCCACGGTGTTGCGCAGCTCTTCAATGAAGATGGCGTCGGCCTGGCGCAGCAGGTCGGCGTATTCCATTTTGACTTCGCCAAGGATACGCACACCCAGGCCCGGGCCCGGGAAGGGGTGACGGTACACCATGTCGTGCGGCAGGCCCAGTGCCACGCCCAGTTGACGGACTTCGTCCTTGAACAGCTCGCGCAGCGGTTCCAGCAGCTTGAGGTTCATGTCTTCCGGCAGGCCGCCCACATTGTGGTGGCTCTTGATGGTGTGGGCCTTTTTGGTCTTGGCACCGGCGGACTCGATCACGTCCGGGTAGATGGTGCCCTGGGCCAGCCACTTGGCATTGGTCAGCTTGTTGGATTCAGCCTGGAATACTTCCACGAACTCGCCGCCGATGATTTTGCGTTTCTTTTCCGGATCGGTTTCGCCGGCCAGCTTGCTCATGAACTGTTCGGTGGCATCCACGTGGATGACCTTCACGCCCAGGTTCTGCGCAAACATTTCCATCACCATCTTGCCTTCGTTCAGGCGTAGCAGGCCGTGATCAACGAAGACGCAGGTCAGTTGCGGGCCGATGGCGCGGTGAATCAGCGCAGCCGCAACCGAGCTGTCCACACCACCGGACAGGCCGAGGATGACTTCTTCATCACCGACTTGTTCACGGATTTTCTTTACCGCTTCGTCGATGTAGTTGGGCATGGTCCAGCTGGGCTTGCAACCGGCCACGTGCAACACAAAGCGATGGATCATTTCGGTGCCGCGCTTGGTGTGGGTGACTTCCGGGTGGAATTGCACACCGTAGTAGCCGCGGTCTTCATCGGCCATGGCGGCGATGGGGCAGGACGGGGTTTCGGCAATGACATGGAAGCCGGCCGGCAGGGCGGTAACCTTGTCGCCGTGGCTCATCCACACGTCCAGGAAGCCGTTGCCGGCGTCGTCGATATGGTCTTGCAGGCCTTCCAGCAGTTTGGAGTGATGGCGGGCCTGGATCTGGGCGTAGCCGAATTCACGTTTGTCACCGGCTTCTACCTTGCCACCCAGGCTTTGCGCCATGAACTGCATGCCGTAGCAGATGCCCAGTACCGGGATGCCCAGTTCGAACAGGGCCGGGTCTGCCTGGTAGTCGGATTCGTACACTGAGTTGGGGCCGCCGGACAGGATGATGGCCTTGGGGCCGAATGCACGGATTTCTTCAATCGGCATGTCAAACGAATGAAGCTCACAGTAGACGTGAGCTTCGCGTACGCGGCGGGCAATCAACTGGGTAACTTGAGAGCCGAAGTCGAGAATGAGGATCTTGTCCATGCCTGTCCTTGGTAGGTTCCGTTGGCCCGTGGGCCTGTCGTTCAATGAGTAAATGGTTTGCCGTTTCAGCGCAGGTCATGCTGGTCCGGCAGGGAGCGCCAGCGTGCGCTGCGCTCCGGAATTCGGTCGCTACGCGACAGCAGCATCAGGAGACCGGCCAGTACCATGCCCAGCGACAACAGATGACTCAAGTGTAGTCCCATATTGTCACGCAGGTAGATGGCGGCTCCGGCATAGATCAGCAGCGGGCAGCTGACCAGGGTGGATTTGTTCAGGCCATCCAGCAATCCCAGCAACACGCCGGCAATGATCAGCAACAGTGCCAGCAGGGTGCTGGTACTGGGCAGCAGCGCGGTGCTTTTCAGAAACCAGACCGCACCCAGGCAAATCAGTGCAATCGGCAGCGCGGCACTTTTTTTCATGCGCCACCTCGCTGGTTTTTCATCAGGCGCTGCTTTTCACGCTGCCATTCGCGGTCTTTTTCCGAGTCACGCTTGTCGTGCAGCTTCTTGCCCTTGGCCAGGCCAACCAGGGCCTTGATATTGCCTTTGCTGTAGTGCAGGTCCAGCGCCATCATGGTGTAGCCGGCACGTTCCACCTTGCCGATGAAACGGTTGATTTCGGATTGCGACATCAAGAGTTTGCGCGGGCGTACCGGGTCTGGCTTGACGTGGGTGGATGCGGACTGCAGGGCGGTGATATGGCAGCCAATCAGCCAGAAAGCGCCATTTTTCCAGTCGATATAGCTTTCTTTCAGCTGGATGCGTCCGGCACGGATGGCCTTGACCTCCCACCCTTCCAGCACAAGCCCGGCCTCGAGTTCTTCCTCGATGAAATAGTCATGGAAGGCTTTGCGGTTCTGGATGATGCTCATGCGCCTGAGGTTTCCGTGGCATTGAATGGGAATCGGCTATTCTACCAGAAGCTGGCCGCAGGCCAAAATTCCTGAAAATCAGCGGCTTGTCTGCAGCATGAAGGCTGGGCCGGACAGGGCAGATGGCTTTTGGTAAACTGCTGGGCTTGAACCATTTTGCACAGTGTGCGCTTGTCCCATGCAGGTTGTTGAAAAAAAAGTTCTGGTTGCCCATACCCCGGCGCAAATGTTTGCGCTGGTGGACAAGGTAGAGAATTACCCGCGTTTTCTGCCCTGGTGTGCCAAGGCGGAGGAGCATTCACGTGAGGGTGATCAGCAGGTAGCCAGCCTGCATATCGATTACCTGAAAATCCGCCAGCATTTCACCACGCGCAATACCCTGCGTGACGGGGAGAGCATCCTGATGGAGCTGGTGGAAGGGCCTTTCCAGCATTTGCAGGGTTTGTGGCAGTTTACGCCCCTGGGGGATTTTGGCTGCAAGGTGGAGTTCAGCTTGCGTTACGAGTTTTCCAGCAAATTGCTGGAAAAAGTGATCGGCCCGGTGTTTGGCCATATTTCCGGTACGCTGGTGGATGCTTTCATCAAACATGCCGACAAGGTGTATGGCGATGACTGAGCGGTTTACGGTGGAGGTGGCCTGTGCCTTGCCGCAGCGGCAGTGCATCATGTCGCTGGAGGTGGCTGCGGGCTGTACTGCCATCGAGGCGGTGCAGCAGTCCGGCATACTGGCGCAGTTTTCCATGGTGGACAGCAACAATCTCAAGCTGGGCATCTTCAGCAAGGCCATCAAGCCGGACACGGTGTTGCGTGCCGGCGACCGGGTGGAAATCTATCGTCCCTTGCAGGCCGACCCGAAAGCAGTGCGTCGGCAGCGGGCTGAGGCGGGGAAGGGTATGAGCAAGGGCGGCGAAGAATGAAAAAACCGGGGATGTCCCCGGTTTTTTTGGCCTTGTTCAGATCATCCTGTCCGGTTCGGCGGAAATCACGCGGTTCTTGCCGCTGATCTTGGCTTGGTACATGGCCTGGTCGGCACGTTCGATGACTTCGATGTCCTGTTCACCCAGATGCCATTTGGCAATACCGGCACTGAAGGTGATGACCAGGCGGTCGTTATTGGCCATGAAGAAAGTGCGTGTCAGCTCGCGCTGCAGACGTTGTACCGTGTCGATGGCTTCATCCACCGGGGTGTCCGGCATCAGGACGACAAATTCTTCCCCGCCAAAACGTGCGACGATATCTGCAGGGCGCATATTGTGCTTCATCACGTCCACCAGGTATTTCAGCGCGTCGTCCCCGGTCAGGTGGCCGTAGCGGTCGTTCAGTTGCTTGAAGTTGTCGACGTCGATCAGCGCGACGCTCAGGTCGCTATTGGTGCGTTCGGCACGGCTGATTTCGCGCTGGAAATGTTCGGCCAGGCCGCGACGGTTGTAGGCGCCGGTCAGCTGGTCTTCCTTGACCTTGGCGCTGGCAGCTTCCAGCGCGCTTTCCAGTTCGGTGATGCGTTGTTCTGCAGCTTCAACCTGTTCGCGTGCCGCCAGCAGCTCGTCGCGGGAGCGGGTGAGATCCAGCTGCATCAGCGAGGTGTCTTCCATCAGCGCGGAGACTACTTTGCCGAGATCCTCGACATTGCTGGTATTTTTCAGCTTTTCGCTATGCTTGCTGATCTTGCTGTGGAAGTCGTCAGTCGAATCCGTCATTTGCGCCAGGCGCGAAATGAAACGGTCCAGCAAGGTGCGCAAGGAACTGGTGGCTTCATCCAGCGTGCTCTTCAACATGCCTTGCTTGCGGATGACTTCCTTCAGACTGGTTTCCAGCTGGTAAACCTGTTGCATGGACAGCGGCTGGTGCGACAGGACTTCCTGCAATGAATGCACTTGTCCAACCAGATAGTCATCCGAACGATTGATTTCAGCCACATTGTCCAGCAGCAGGCGCAGCAGATTGGTCAGCCCGGAAACCAGGCGGCCTTCTTGCTGGGTTTGCAGTTCCAGCTTCAGCATGAAGCTGCGCAGCTTGGGCATGTAGACATTCAGGCTGGCATCGTCGCTTACCTGATCGAGCTCGCGAATCAGGGCTTCCAGTGACTCACACATGTCCGGCATGCTGATCAGGCGCGGTTCCAGGCCGTGCTTGAGGGCAAACGCCAGGGTACGCTGCCAGAGAGGCCAGCTGCTGCTGTTGCTGGCTGGCTGGCTGGTGGATTCTGCCGGGGTATCTGTCAGTGCGCCACCTGCGTCCAGTACTTCAATGGGGTCGCGCTGACTGGCGGGCGCACTCCAGTTGCGTACCAGGGCGGATAGCTTGAGATTGAGTTCTTCCGGCTGGTTGCCGAAGTTGATCAGTACCCGTTCCAGTGCTGCTTGCTTGTGATGCTGGGGCAGGTCGGGCAGACGCAAGTCCCAGCTGCGGATCAGGTTCTGGATCAGGCTGCCCCAGGGCTGGGACAGGTTGGTCTGGCTTAGTGCCAGCTTGAGAAAATCGATGGCCAGCTGCGGCAACAGTTCCCAACGGGATTCGTCGGTGGCCTGTTTGATGCGCAGCAGCAGTGTCTTGGTTTGCGGTGATTCAGCCGGAATGGTTTCCAGCGCTCGCAATAGCTGGGTACCCAGCTTGTTGTCTCGCTCAATGGGAGTTTGCGTGAGCTCGTGATAGACGCGCTCGAAATTTTCCGGTGTTGGTAGCAGTTTGCGCAGACTCAGCTGTTTGAGCGTTTCCCGTGCAACCTCTATCGGATTTTGTGTTGTCATTGACCAAACCCTGGAAGTTTTGTAGCCAGCCATAGTTATTTTTAGTTCAGTAAGGTGACGGTTTGGACTGGCTTAGTCAATGTTTTGTCGCAGTCGCCGGATCCAGTAATTGGAAAAATACCTCACCATTACGAATCATACCAAGTTCGTTACGTGCTCTCTCTTCAATTGCATCGGTTCCTTGCTTCAGGTCACGAACTTCGGCATCCAGGGCTGCGTTACGGGCTATCAGCTTTTGGGTGACAGCCCGCTGTTCCTGCAGTTGCTTGTCCAGCTGCCAGACCCTGAGCCAGCTCCCCTTGCCAAACCACAAGGGCCATTGCAAGGCGATCAGCAGGGTTACCAGTGTCAGGGTCAGCCAGCGCATGTTCAAGCTTACTTCAGATGGTAGAAAGCAGCACGACCCGGGAACCAGGCAGCATCACCCAGTTCTTCTTCGATACGCAGCAGCTGGTTGTACTTGGCCATGCGGTCGGAGCGGGACAGGGAGCCGGTCTTGATCTGCATGCAGTTGGTGGCAACTGCCAGGTCGGCAATGGTGCTGTCTTCGGTTTCGCCGGAACGATGGCTCATGACGCTGGTATAGCTGGAGCGCTTGGCCAGGTCAACTGCTTTCAGGGTTTCGGACAGGGTGCCGATCTGGTTTACCTTCACCAGCAGCGAATTGCAGATGCCGGCTTCGATACCCTTGGCCAGGATCTTCGGGTTGGTGACGAATACATCGTCGCCCACCAGCTGGATACGCTTGCCCAGGCGGTCGGTCAGGATCTTCCAGCCTTCCCAGTCATGTTCGCTCATGCCATCTTCGATGGAGATGATCGGGTAGTTGTTGACCAGGGTTTCCAGGTAGTCGGCAAACTGCTCGGAAGTCAGTTGCAGGCCTTCAGCGGTCAGATGGTATTTGCCGTCCTTGTAGAATTCGGAGGAGGCGCAGTCCAGAGCCAGCATCACGTCCTGGCCCGGTACGTAACCGGCGGCGTCAATGGCTTCCAGGATCAGCTTGATGGCATCTTCGTGGCTGGCCAGGTTCGGTGCAAAACCACCTTCGTCACCCACGGTGGTGGCGTAACCCTTGGCATCACACAGCTTTTTCAGGTTGTGGAACACTTCGGCACCACAGCGCAGGGCTTCGCGGAAGGTTTGTGCACCAACCGGCATGATCATGAATTCCTGGATGTCCAGGGTGTTGTTGGCGTGCGCACCACCGTTGATCACGTTCATCATCGGCAGCGGCAGGGCCATCGGGCCGGCACCACCCAGGTAGCGGTACAGCGGCAGGCCGGCATCTTCAGCAGCTGCGCGGGCAACGGCCATGGAAACGGCCAGCATGGCGTTGGCACCCAGGCGGGACTTGGTTTCGGTGCCGTCCAGTTCGATCAGGGTCTTGTCGATGAAGGCCTGGTCTGCAGCATCGAGGCCGATGATGGCTTCGCAGATTTCGGTATTGATGTTTTCAACAGCTTTCAGAACGCCCTTGCCCAGGTAGCGGCTCTTGTCGCCGTCACGCAGTTCCAGTGCTTCCTTCTCGCCGGTGGAGGCGCCGCTCGGTACGGCTGCGCGGCCCATTACGCCGGATTCCAGCAGTACATCGGCTTCAACAGTCGGATTACCACGGGAGTCGAGAATCTCGCGGGCTACTACGTCAATGATCGAACTCATACTTGTCCCCTTCAATTGCATTGCTTGGTTAACCGTATCACTGTCAGCCCGCCATGTTGGCGGGCTGAAGAATGCTTGCTACCACAACTCGGACTGCAACAAGACTCAGAGTGAATGCTCGGGCCAGCCGCCTTGCTTGACCAGACGGTCCAGCTGCTGCAGCGTGGCCAGCAGTTCTTTCATCCGCCCCAGCGGCCAGGCATTCGGGCCATCGGACATGGCGCAGGCCGGGTTGGGGTGGGTTTCCATGAAAATGCCGGCAATGCCTGCAGCAATGGCAGCACGTGCCAGAACCGGCACGAATTCGCGCTGGCCACCGGAAGAGCTGCCCTGACCGCCAGGCAGCTGCACCGAGTGGGTGGCATCGTAGACTACCGGGCAGGCCGTTTCACGCATGATCATCAGCGAACGCATGTCGGATACCAGATTGTTGTAGCCGAACGATACGCCACGCTCGCAGGCCATGAAACTGTCCTCTGGCAAACCGGCTTCCAGTGCGGCGGCACGGGCCTTGTCGATGACATTTTTCATGTCGCCCGGGGCAAGAAACTGCCCCTTCTTGATGTTGACCGGCTTGCCGCACTGGGCAACGGCGCGGATGAAGTCTGTCTGGCGGCACAGGAAAGCCGGGGTCTGCAGCACATCCACCACGCTGGCAACCTGGGCGATTTCACTCTCGGCATGTACATCGGTCAAGACGGGAACGCCGATCTGCCGTTTTACTTCGTCCAGAATGCGTAGGCCTTCATCAATGCCGAAACCGCGGAAGGAGGTGCCGGAGGACCGGTTTGCCTTGTCGTAGCTCGACTTGTAGATGAAGTTGATGCCCAGTTCGCTGGTGATTTCTTTCAGCTGACCGGCGGTATCCAGTGCCATCTGTTCACTTTCGATGACGCAGGGACCTGCAATCAGGAACAGGGGCTGGTTCAGGCCGACTTCGAATCCGCACAGTTTCATGCTTATTTCCCTTGCTTTTCAGCCTTGTAGTCAATGGCTGCCTGCACATAGGCCTTGAACAGCGGGTGGCCATCGCGCGGGGTAGAGGTGAATTCCGGGTGGAACTGGCAGGCGAAGAACCAGCGGTGGTCTTTCAGCTCAATGGTTTCCACCAGCTTTTCATGACCGGCGGAGCGGCCGGAAATGGTCAGACCGGCAGCTTCCAGGCGCTGAACGTAGTAGTTGTTCACTTCGTAGCGGTGGCGATGGCGCTCGACGATGTCGGTGGAGCCATATACGCGTGCTGCCAGAGAGCCTTCTACCAGATCGCAGTGCTGGCCGCCCAGACGCATGGTGCCGCCCATATTGGAGTTTTCGTCACGCTTTTCGATCTTGCCGTCGTGGTTGACCCATTCGTCGATCAGTGCCACTACCGGGTAATCGGTATCCAGGTCGAATTCGGTGGAGTTGGCACCGGCAAGGCCGGCCACATCACGTGCGTATTCGATCAGTGCAATCTGCATGCCCAGACAGATACCCATGTAAGGGATGTTGTTCTCGCGGGCAAACTTGACGGCCTTGATCTTGCCTTCCACGCCACGCTTGCCGAAGCCGCCCGGTACCAGGATGGCATCCATGTCCTTCAACGATTCGGCACCGTCACGCTCGATGTCTTCGGAGTCGACATAGATGATGTTGACGTCGGAACGGGTGTGGATGCCGGCGTGCTTCAGGGCTTCCGACAGCGACTTGTAGGATTCGGTCAGGTCAACATACTTGCCGACCATGGCGATGTTGACGGTTTGTTCCGGATGCTCGATGGCATCGATGATGCCAGCCCATACCGACAGGTCGGCCGGCGGGATGTCCAGCTGCATGTGTTCGGTAATGATGTCGTCAATGCCTTGTTCGTGCAGCATGGCCGGGACTTTGTAGATGGAGTCCGAGTCGTAGCAGCCGATGACGGCGTTTTCTTCGACATTACAGAACAGGGCGATCTTGCGCTTTTCGTCAGCAGGCAGGTCGCGGTCCATGCGGCACAGCAGGATGTCCGGCTGAATGCCGATTTCACGCAGCTCTTTTACCGAGTGCTGGGTCGGCTTGGTCTTGATTTCACCTGCGGTGGCAATGAACGGCACGTAGGACAGGTGCACGTACATGGTGTTCTTGCGGCCCAGGTTGGAGCGCATCTGGCGGATGGCTTCCAGGAAGGGCAGGGACTCGATATCACCCACGGTGCCGCCGATTTCGACGATGGCCACGTCGGCATCGCCCGCGCCTTCATGCACCTTGTGCTTGATTTCGTCGGTGATGTGCGGAATGACCTGCACGGTGCCACCCAGGTAGTCGCCACGGCGCTCCTTGGTGATCACGGATTCGTAAACCTGACCAGTGGTGAAGTTGTTGCTCTTCTTCATCTTGGATTTGATGAAGCGCTCATAGTGGCCAAGGTCGAGGTCGGTTTCTGCGCCGTCTTCCGTCACGAATACTTCACCGTGCTGGAAGGGGCTCATGGTACCCGGGTCGACGTTGATGTACGGGTCGAGCTTCAGCATGGTGACTTTCAGCCCGCGCGACTCAAGAATGGCAGCAATGGACGCAGCGGCGATGCCCTTCCCCAGGGAAGACACCACACCGCCGGTTACGAAGATATACTTGGTCATGGAATTACGGCTCTATGGGAATCCGGGATTTTAACCTGAAATCGCTTGGATTTGAACCGCCACGGCACGCCTTGTTGCAACAATGAATGCAACACTTGTTCGGTCTGATTTCAGCTTGTGCTCGCCAGTTTGTGGTAATTCCGTTACAATGCGCCCCGACTGTTTCATATACGAGATCGTGCTTTCCACGGAAAGTGCGCATCATGCTTGAATCGCTGGCTTTTTTCATGGTATAAAGCCAGCTTTTACCGGTTTTGGGAGTGTTAACATGGCGCGTGTTTGCAAAGTCACCGGCAAACGTCCGATGACCGGGAACAATGTTTCCCACGCCAACAACAAGACGAAACGTCGTTTCCTGCCGAACTTGCAGTACCGCAAGTTCTGGGTAGAAAGCGAAAACCGCTGGGTGCGCCTGCGCGTATCCAACGCTGCACTGCGTACTATCGATAAAGTTGGTATCGATGTAGTGCTGGCAGATCTGCGCGCTCGTGGCGAGATCTAAGCGGTCCTCTAGATAGCGACAGATAGGTAATACAATGCGCGATAAAATCAAGCTTGAATCCACCGCCGGCACTGGCCACTTCTACACTACTACGAAGAACAAGCGCACGATGCCGGAAAAAATGGAGATCAAAAAATTTGATCCCGTTGCCCGCAAACACGTTATCTACAAGGAAACCAAGCTGAAGTAAGCTTGATTTTCAGTAACGTCGAAGAGCCCTTCTCTGGTGCACGGAGAAGGGTTTTTTATTGCCTGCCTTTTGTGCACATCCTTCATTCTCTTCTTGCTGTTCTCTTTGTTTTTGATCAAATAAAATTCCATATGATTGATATTTTTGGGATATATTTTCAGGCTATGTAATTTTGTGATCATTTTCCGGGCGCAAGCCGGATTGTGCAGAGGAATAGCCATGAAGCCCATTGCCATCATTCAGCATGTTGCGCTGGATGGTCCGGAGTATTTTCTTGATTACCTGAATCGTTCCGGAATTCCATCACGCATTTTCAGTGTCTATGCCGGGGATGCCTTGCCACCGGATGTCCGTGACTATGCCGGTGTGGCCAGTTTTGGCGGGCCGATGAGTGTGCATGATGTGGCAGAGCATCCGTGGATCCTGCCTGAGATTGAATTCTTGCATCGCGCCGTGGCGGCGGATGTGCCGGTGATTGGCCACTGTCTGGGCGGGCAGTTGTTGGCGTTGGCACTGGGTGCCGAAGTCAGCAAGGCGGAGATTCCCGAAATCGGCTGGATTGATTTGCAGCCTGCGGCTGCCGCAGTGACAGGCGAGTGGTTTGGAGACAGGCAGGCACTACGCGTGTTCCAGTGGCACAGCGATACCTTTGCCTTGCCTGCCGGTGCCCGCTTGCTGGCTAGCAGTGCTTTTTGCCGCAATCAGGCATTTTTGTACGGCGGCAAGCATCTGGGCATGCAGTTTCACTGTGAAGTGAAAGCCCCCATGATTCGCAAGTGGTTGCAGGTGGGCTATCAGGAAATTGACGGACATGATTTGCCCAGCGTGATGACCGTCGATGAGATTGATGCTTCTCTGGACGCTGGCATGCCGCAAAGTCATGCCCAGGCGGATGCCATCTATCGCCGCTGGCTGCAGGGTGTGTATGGCTGAGTGCTGCGGTAACAGGCTGGATCAGCCAGCCTGCTGCACATAGGTTTTTTTGGCCAGCACCATGTCCTGCCATGCCTTGGCCTTGTCAGGCAGATTGCGTAGCAGGTAAGCCGGGTGATAGGTGGCAATCAGCGGAATGCCTTGGTACTGGTGAACCTGGCCGCGCAGTTTGCCAATGGTTTGTTCGCTTTGCAGCAGGGTCTGCACGGCAAAGCGCCCCAGCGCCACAATCAGCACCGGCTGGACGTGCTGAATCTGTTGTTGCAGATAGCCCTGGCAGGCCAGGATTTCCTCTGGTACCGGGTTGCGGTTGCCCGGCGGGCGGCATTTAAGGACGTTGGCAATGTAGACATCACGGTCGCGATCCAGACCAGCGGCGGCCAGCATATTGTCCAGCAGCTGCCCGGCCTTGCCGACAAAGGGTTCACCTTGCCTGTCCTCGTGCTCTCCGGGAGCTTCGCCAATCAGCATCCAGCGTGCCTGGGGATTACCACGACCAAATACGGTCTGGGTGCGCGTGCGGCACAGGGTGCAGCGTTCGCAATTGGCAACGTTCTGTTCCAGTTGCTCCCAGTCGGGCAGGTGGTCGAGTGCATCGACTTCGGCATCGGGCAATGCAGTGGCTGGCAATACTGGCAGCTGGCTGTCCTGCTGCGACGGTAAGCTGGCTGCTGACGCCTGTGCTGCTGGTTCGGGTATGGCTGGTGCTGCCGTTTCCAGATGATGCAGCTCGGCCATGGCCTTGTCGTGGCTGGCTTGTATCAGTGCATGCCTGGTAATTTCTGCCGGATGATCGGTGAACCAGCCCTCGCGGGATTCCCAGATGGGGCCCAGGCCCATGGCTTGCTGGATGAAACGGCTGCGATTCATAGCACGGCCTCCATCAGGATGGCGTGTTCGCGTACGCCATTGGCGCACGGGTAGTAGTTTTTGCGCATGCCGGCTTCCTGAAAGCCGCAACGGTTGTAAAGCTTGCGGGCTGGCAGGTTGCTGGCGCGAACTTCCAGAAACAATTTGGTGCAGCCGTGTTGCTTCAGGTCTTGCATCAGTCCGGTCAGCAGGGCAAGGCCCAGTCCGCGGCCTTGCTGATCGGCGGCAATGAAAATATTGAGCAGTTCGGCTTCGTCCAGCAGCGGCATGACGACGGCGCAGCCAAGAGCCTGCTGGTCCAGGCCATAAAATACATGCCCTGCCTTGATTGAGTCCTGGTAATTGCGTGTGCTCCAGCCATGTGCAGTGGCTGCTGCTTCCAGTTGTGCCAGTTGTTCGGCATCAACAGCTTGCTGGCGCAAAACCTGGCTCATCCCTTCAAAGCCTGTTGTTCGATGGATGTGAGAGCCACCTTGTTGCGTACATACAGCAACTCGGCTTCTCTGGGGTGCTGCTGCGGGTAGCGACCGGTAAGGGCCAGCGCAATATGAGAGCGGGCATCGGCGCGGAGGATGCCGGTGTGCCGTGTGCTGTCGCGCTGGGTAGCCAGCAGTGCCGGATAATTGGTAAAGCCATCTCCTGCCAGCATGGTGATGCCATCCGGCAAGGTGACGTCTTGCGGGTCTTGCAGGGTAATGGGGGTCAGGCGCTGCCATGTTGGCCCGGTCTGGTAGCTGGCACAGTAAACCTGCTGCATGCGGGCATCCAGGCAGACCAGTACCCGCTCGGCAGCACTTTGCTGGGCAACGGCATCCAGTGTCGGGATGCCGATGACCGGCAGTCCGGCGGAAAATGCCAGTCCTTGAGCCAGTCCGCAGGCAATGCGCAGCCCGGTGAACGAGCCGGGGCCCTGACCATAGACGATGGCATCCAGATCGCTCAAGCCGATGTCAGCCTGTTGCAGCAGTCGCTGGATTTCCGGCAGCGTGCGCTCGGCGTGCTTTTGTCCCATTTCCTCATGGAAATTCAGTAACTGATTATCCAGGCTGAGGGCAAGAGACAAATAACTGCTGGAGGTGTCTATGGCTAACAGTTTCATCGAGATGTGCTGACCGGCTGAAGGGCTGGCAATTATAAGCCCAGATCCTCCACCCAAGCGAGTGCGGCAACGTGGGACTGGTTGAGTTGTTCCGGAGTCAGGCCCAATTGCTGACACAGCGCATCCACACCGTTGAGCTGGCCATCTTCGCAAGACTGGGTCAGTTGCAGCAGCATGCCCATCCGGCCCTTGCGGGCGGCCAGGGCTTCGATGATGCAAACCGGCAATTGCAGATGTTCCAGAATGGCGTTCATCGGCATGTCAAACAATACGTCCAGCAGGCTGAACATGCCGACAATGAACAGGTTGTCGCAGTCATCCGGACTCATACCCAACTCCGCGCCAAGAAGCTCCATCAGGCGGCCGCGTGTGACGGCCGTTTTTTGAAGTGCCGGTGGTGCGCGTCCGTCGTCGGATGCGGTAACCAGCAGCAGGGTGAGCCAGCGGTACAGCTTTTTGTAGCCCAGTACCGTGACTGCGTGCGAGAAGGAGCTGATGGTTGTGTTCAGGCCGGCAGCCGCCGAGTTGACATAGCGCAGCAGCTTGTAGGACAGGGCGACATCGCGCTTGAGAATCTGCTCCACCTTGCGCAGGTCGGCATCCATCCGCAGCAGGTTAAGCAGCTCCAGCGCGTTGCTGAAGGTCGGGTGAATCACCTTGGCCGACAGGGTTTCCGGTTTGGCAAAGTAATAACCCTGGAAGCCATCCATGCCCAGTTCCTTGCACAGATGGTATTGCTCGTGGGTTTCCACGCGCTCGGCAATGCGGATGACCGGATAGCTGCGCAAGCGGGCCGCCAGTACCTGGAAGTGATTGGGGTCGCGATTCTGGATGTCCAGCTTTACGTAATTGGCAAATTCCAGAAATGCAGCAGACTGTGCTTCAAAACTGAAATCATCCAGTGCAATGCCAAAACCCAGCGAACGCAGGTGGCGGGCGCGCGACAGCAGCTCACTGGAGGGCGAAATATCCGGTGCGATGTCCAGGATGACGCGCCGTGGTGGCAGCAGTTCCAGAAAGTCACTGGTCAGCATGGCTTCGCCGACATTGATGAAAGCCAGCTTGTTGCCGATCAGCCAGCTGGTACCCATATTGTTCAGGGTATTGACCAGCACGTCGGTGTCAGCTTGCAGATCGCTGTGTGGGCCAACGGAACTGGCTTCCTTGCTTGCACGAAAAAGCAGCTCATACCCGATGAGCTGCTGGTTGCGGTTGAGAACCGTTTGCCTTCCGATGAAGGCGCATTGAGTGGTCATTAAAGCTTGCCAGTCTTGGTTTTTTTATACGGAAATCAGCTCCGAAGTCCTGACTTGGCCATTGGTGCCGTCGCTGGAGCTGAGCAGGTCTTCCATGTCCAGTACCAGAACCACCGAACCATCGCCAGACAGGGTGGCACCGGCCACGCCCTTCGGACGAATGTTCTGCAGCGGCTTGATGACCACATCGTCGCGACCGACAAAGGAGTCGATGGCCAGGATGAAGGACTTCTCGGCCGATTGCATCAGCACGCCAAAGTAGGGCTTCTGGGTGGGTTCCCAGCCCAGCAGACCTGCCAGGGTACGCAGCGGCAGGATTTCATCACGCACCACGATGGTGGGTTTGCCCGAAACTTCCTGGATGGCATTCGGGTCGATGGTGATGATTTCGCGCACCATGGCCAGCGGTACGGCAAACGGCTGGTTGCAGGCACGCACCACCAGCACCGGCAGAATGGCCAGCGTCAGCGGCAGCGAAATGCTGATGCGAGTGCCTTCGCCCGGTAGCGAGTTGATGTCGATGCGGCCATTGAGCTTCTGGATGTTGGTACGCACCACATCCATGCCCACACCGCGGCCGGAAACGCTGGAGATCTGGTCCTTGGTGGAGAAGCCCGGCATGAAGATGAGCTGCAGGCATTGCTTCTCGTCCAGACCGTTGGCTGTTTCCTGATCGATCAGGCCTTTTTCGATGGCCTTGCGACGCAGGGCGTCCGGGTTCATGCCCTTGCCGTCGTCGGTGATTTCGATCTGGATGTGATCGCCCACCTGTTCTGCAGTCAGCTGGATCAGCGATTGCGGCTTCTTGCCGGCAGCAATACGTTCTTCCGGCGACTCGACACCATGGTCAACCGCATTGCGCACCAGGTGAACCAGCGGATCGTTGAGGTCTTCGATCATGGTCTTGTCCAGCTCGGTCTCTTCACCGGACAGCACCAGTTCGACTTCCTTGCCCAGTTGACGGGCCAGGTCACGTGCCAAACGCGGGTATTTCTGGAACAGGCGGCCAATCGGCTGCATGCGGGTTTTCATCACCGCGTTCTGCAGGTCGCCCACCAGCAGGTCCAGCTGGCTGATGGCTTCATCCAGCGAACGCAGGGTATTGCCGTCGCGATTGCCCTGCAGGATTTCTGTACGCAGGGTAGTCAGGCGGTTCTTGGTCAGGCCGATTTCGCCGGACAGGTTCAGCACCATGTCCAGACGAACCGTGTCGATACGGATGGTATTTTCCTGCGGGCCGCTGCTGTTGCCTGCGCTGCTGGGCTGCTTGTTGGCAACCGGCTTGGGAGGCTGCTTGACGGCCGGCAGGTGCTCGGCGGCGGTGATCAGTTCGTGGGCCGGGGCGGCTGCAGGCGCTGCCGCAGCCGGAGCCGCAGGGGCGGCGGCCGGGGCCGGGCTTGTGCTGGCCGGGGCAGCTTGCGGCACGATGGCCTGGTGCAGTGCATTCCAGTCCGGACCATCTGCAGCAGCCGGTGCAGCCGCCGGGCTGCTGACAGCTGCGGGGACAGGCTCTTCGGCACCTGCTTTGGTCGGAGTCTGACCTGCCAGTACCGCATCCAGGGCATTCAGTACGTCGGCATCAGCCTCGGCCACCATCAACCCCTGGCCGAGCGTGCCAAACATGTCGCGCACGATACCGGTAGCGTCCAGAATGACGTCCATCACTTCCGGTGTGATGTGCAGCTCGCCGTTACGCAGTTTGTCGAACAGGTTTTCCGTGCGATGGCACAGGTTGACCATCGGGCCGACGTTCAGAAAGCCGGCACCACCCTTGATGGTATGAAAACCCCGGAAAATGTCGTTGAGCAACGCCTTGTCTTCAGGGCGCTTTTCCAGTTCCACCAGCTTGTTGTCCACGTCGGACAAGAGGTCGGTGGATTCCATCAGGAAGTCTTGTAGCAGTTCTTCCATGCCGCCAAAATCGCTCATATTCTCACCCCGCTTATGCCGCTAACACGTTCACCGCTATTGTTCAGAAGCCCAGGCTTTCCAGCAGGTCGTCAACCTGCTGTTGGCTGGAAACCACGTCTGTCCTGCCTTCCGGATTAATCACCGGTCCATTGAGCAGGTTATTGTCCAGGCCTGCCTTTTTCGAGTCCGGCGAGAACTCGATCAGGAAGGTCACCAGTTCCTTCTCCAGTATATGCACCATGTCCATCATTTTCTTGATGACTTGGCCGGTTAAATCCTGAAAGTCTTGCGCCATCACAATTTCCAGCAACTGGGCATTGGTGGCTTGCGTCTGTTTGGGCACCTGTCCCAGGTACTGACGCGTGTCTTCGGCAAGATTCTTGAATTCGGCAATGGACAGCTGATTGGCATACAGCTGTTCCCAGCGGGCCGTCAAGGCGCGGGCCCGGCTTTCGATTTCGTCCTGATAAGGCTTGGCCAGATCGGTGGCATTGAGCACACGTTCCGCAGCGCTCTCGGTCAGGGATGCGATATAACCCAAGCGGTCCTTGGCATCGGGAAGTGCATCCGCCACCTTTTCCAGCGACTTGTCATAGCCCAGATCACGCAAGGCATCGTGCATCTTGCGGGTCAGCTGGCCGATCTGCTCGTACATCACGGCAGGATTCTGTTCCGCCGTATTTGCCACCGTGCCGACAGGGCCGCTGGCGGTGTCAGCATCTTTTTGCTGACTGGCGGCAATGCTGTCGAACAGTGCTTCCAGATCCGGGGAATCTCCACTTTCCAGAATGTGATCCGGCACGATAGCCTCTCCTCAGGACTGACCAGGCAAGTGTGTTTGCTCTGTTTGTTGGTTTTACTTGTTCATGTTCTGGAAGATCTTGTTCATCTTTTCTTCCAGCGTGGCCGCGGTAAACGGCTTCACGATATAGCCGCTGGCACCGGCCATGGCTGCCTCGATGATGTTTTCCCGCTTGGCTTCGGCGGTGATCATCATGAAGGGAAGATGCTTGATCTGCTGGTCGGCACGGACCGCCTTGAGCAGCTCGATGCCCGTCATGTTGGGCATGTTCCAGTCTGAAACTATAAAGTCGAAATGTTGCGTTTTCAGCTTGTGCAAGGCGACCTGGCCGTCTTCGGCCTCGTCGACATTGGTAAAGCCCAGCTCTTTCAACAGGTTGCGTACGATGCGTCTCATGGTAGAGAAATCGTCCACAACGAGGAAGCGCATGTTTTTATCTGGCATCTGGGTAGGTCCTGAAATGTCGGTATTCCATTGAGCCGTTGATTTTAACGGTTACCTCTGCAGAAATGGAATCAAAGTTTCAGCCAGGATTGCCGGGTCGAATTTGGCAACATAGGCATCCACCCCCACGCTGGAACCCATGGCCTTGTTGGCATTGGACGACAGCGAGGAGTGCATGATAACCGGGATGCCTTTGAAGCGGACATCGGATTTGATCAGCTTGGTCAGCACATAGCCGTCCATCTCCGGCATTTCCGCATCCACCAGAATGATCTTCAGGTAATCGTGCAGGCACTCGTCCTCACCCCAGGTGCGGCTGGCCAGCACCTGCAGGCGCTCCCAGGCTTCGCGCCCATTGGTGGCCTGCTGGAACTTGATGCCCATCTTCTCCAGCACGCTGGTGATTTCCTTGCGGGCCACCACCGAATCATCCACGAAGAACAGGTATTGGTCGTTCTCCAGCTGGGCTTGCGGAATTTCCGGCAGACGCGGTTCGCCCACCACCGTGGCCAGGATCTGCTCCACGTCCAGGATGGAAACCAGCTTGCCGTCTTCCAGCTCGGTGATGGCGGTGATCAGGTTGGAGTTGGTGGCGCTGCTGTTCATCATGTTTTCCGGGGCGCGCACGCGGTCCCAGTCCACCCGGATGATGCGGTCCACCGAATCCACCAGGAAAGCCTGGGTACTCTTGTTGAATTCGGTGACGATCATGGTGTCGAACTTGCGGCCGCTTTGCTCGGAACCGACAAAACGGGCCAGCGAAATCACCGGAATGATATTGCCGCGCAGCGACAGCACGCCCTGCACACCAAAGGGCATGTTGGGGGTTTTGGTGATGGCGGGGGTCTGCGACACCTCGCGCACCTTGAATACATTGATGCCGAAGGTTTCGCGGGTACCCAGCGAAAACAGCAGGATTTCCATCTTGTTGGAGCCGGCAAGCTTGGTGCGGGCGTCCACGCTGGCAAGCAGGGATGCGTCAGTGGCTGACATATGAATACCTCTCCCGGATGAAGTCTGTTCTGGTTTAGTTGTTGGTCAGCTTGAGCATTTCGCGCAACTTCATCGACAGCTTCTGGGCTTCGAACTTGGACACATACTCATCCACGCCCACCGACTGGCCGAGCTTCTGGTTGGAGCTGCCGGACAGCGAGGAGTGCATCAGCACCGGAATGCCGGCAAAACGCGGGTCGCTCTTGATCAGCTTGGTCAGCATGTAGCCATCCATTTCCGGCATTTCCACATCGGTCAGCACCAGATGCAGGGTTTCGTTCAGGCGCTTGCCGGAGAGTTCGGCCTGCATGGCCATTTTTTGCAGCTCTTCCCAGGCGCGCATGCCGTTGATGGCGTAAGCGTATTTCACCTGCATGGCGTCCAGCGTGCGCTCGATCTGCTTGCGGGCGACGGCGGAATCATCGGTGAAGAAGATCATGCGTTCTTCTTTCACCGGCTCGATATTGATGAAGTGATGGGAGTCGTCCACTAGCGAGGTTTCCGCCAGCACTTTTTCCACGTCCATCATCATCACCAGCGTGCCCTGATCCAGCTCGGTGACCGCGGTGACAAGGCCGGCCATGCGGTTGGTGATCATGTCCGGCGGCACGCGCATGGCAGACCAGTCCAGACGCAGGATGGTATCAACCGCCTCGACCAGGAAGCCCTGGGTATGGCCGTTGTACTCGGTGACGATCATGATTTCGGGCTTGTTGCTGGTGACGATGCCGGCGTACTTGGCCAGGTCGATGACCGGGACCAGCGAGCCACGCAGGCTGACCATGCCTTCAACCGAGGAGGGCATTTCGGGTGCGGAAGTGATTTCGGGCGTCCGCATGACTTCACGGACCTTGAAGACGTTGATGCCGAAGACTTCCTTCCTCCCGGTACGCTGGTCGTGACCCAGGGAGAACAGCAGGATTTCCAGCTTGTTGGTCCCTGCCAGTTTTGTTCTGGCATCGATTTTTTTAAGAAGCTCTGACACAGAAACCTCCGCAGCCTCGGTTCGTTGTTATGGCGTATTACTCCCGTTGTATACGCCAGTTATGCATTTTCCCAGCTTTCTTTGAAAACTGTCTTGGTTAAGATCAGACTTTAAGTTGGCTTGGCTCAGACTTAGTCATTATCATACTGTTTAAGTCCTTTTTACAAATACGACGCGAAACATGGCCAAGACAGCATCAAATTTGAAAGACCAGGAGATGCTGGAGGCGGCTTTCGAGCAGTTCAATACGGTCTCCAGTCAATTGATTGATGCTTATCGTCAGCTGGAAGTACAGGTGAATGTACTCAATGCCCAGCTGGATGAGGCTAACAATCAATTGCGAAAGCAGCGTGACGAAAATGCCGAGTTGGCCGAGCGCCTGGGCATGTTGCTCGAAGCCCTGCCGGCCGGCGTGGTTGAGCTGTCGCCAGATGGTGTGGTGGTTGCGCAGAATCCGGCCGCACAGTCCTTGCTGGATGGTGAGCATGTCGGCCAGGGCTGGGCCACGGTAGTTGGCCGGTGGGAGCATGCCGAACTGGACGGAACGTATATTCTTCCCTATCAAGGAGGGGAACGGCGTCTGGCCTTGCAGTATCAGGATTTGCCTGCTTCTGGCGGACGCATCGTGCTATTGCATGATGTCAGCCGACTGCATCATTTGACCGTGGAGCTGGCCCACCAGCAAAAGCTGGCAGCAATGGGTGGCATGGCAGCTTCACTGGCCCACCAGCTGCGCACCCCTTTGGCCACGGCCATGCTCTACACTGCCAATCTCAAGCAAGAAGGGCTGCGACCGGAAGACCGGGCGCGCTTTGTCGACAAGAGCCTGGCGCGGATGAAGGCACTGGAGGGTTTGATCCAGAACATGCTGGGCTTTGTCCGTGGGCAAACCAGTGCACTGGAAGTGCTGGATGTGGACGTGCTGGTGGAAGATGTGGCCGCGGTGTTGATTCCACAATGTCATGAGCGTGGCATGATTTGGGATTGCCACAAACAGCTACCGTCTGCCATAACGGTAATGGCAGATCGCAAGGCCTTGCAAGGTGCCCTGGTAAACCTGCTGGAGAACGCCATGCATTTCTCTCCGGAAGGCGGGCGGATCGGCTTGCTGGTGGGCTTGCAGGGTAATCAGGTACATTTTCGGGTTGAGGATGACGGTATCGGTTTGGGCGGGGCGGATCCTGCCAGGCTGTTCGAACCCTTCTTCACCACCCGTCCTGGCGGAACCGGCCTGGGCTTGTCGATTGTCAAGAAGGTGGCCGATGAACTATCCGGTAGCGTGACGGGTGGGGATCGCCAGCAAGGCGGTGCTTTTTTTGAATTGAGTCTTCCCTGTCTTGGTGGGGAAATGGCGCATGACTAAGTTGATCAGGGGGAAATGCATATGAAACCAGTGGTAAAAGTTGATGGCCAGATCGGTACGCTGATGCTGGTAGGCCAGTTCGATTTCAATCTGCACAAGGATTTTCGCCTGGCAAGTCAGGAATTGCTGGAAAACCCGGCCATTCAGGAAATTCAGGTTGATTTTGACCAGGTGCCGTTTCTGGACAGTTCGGCGCTGGGCATGTTGCTGTTGCTGAAGGAGAGAGCAACCAGTCAGAAAAAATCCATGTCACTGGTGAACTGTCGCGACACGGTACTGCAAGTGCTGGAAATTGCCTGCTTTAACAAGATGTTTACAATTAAATAAGTATTGACCAGTACTCCGGAGTGCATCACCGCTTCAGGTCAGGCTTGATAATTTCTTTGATAAGCAGAAATTAAAATAATTTAAGCCTATCCGGATATATACGTATTTACCTGTTTTACACGATTCGCCCCTTGATTTAATCGACAGATTGGCTGATGAAGAAGTTAGTACATTGGCAATTTGTTGAAAGCCGGGGGAGACATGGTGCTTTCGGATCGGCAGCGACGGTTGGCAGGTAGCGGATTCAGTATTTTTGCCATGGTGCTTGCACTGGCTGCGGGCATAGGGGGGCGGCTGGATGGCTTCCTGGCCGTTTTGTTGGGTTTGGTGCAAATGGCGGCGTTGGCGTGTTGGTGGTTGCCAAAGGAGGTCGGGGTGTCTGATCAGGAAAATCCAGCTGCATCCAGTCAGCCATTACAGGCAGTCCCTGTGCCTGACTGTGTGGATTTCATCCATGAGCAGATCTCCCAGTCCAAAGGCGAGGTTGCGCGGGTGCAGGCGCTGATTGAGGACGCTGTCGTCACCCTGGCTAACAGTTTTTCGGGTTTGTCGCGTGAAGCTGCAGCCCAGCTGGAACTGGCAGAGTCATTGGCCAAGGGCGACCTGGGCATGGATGCGCATGCGCTTTCCTTCACCGGTTTTGTCACCGAGATCGCCGCAGCCATGTCCGGCTTCGTGGAAAAGACGGTGGACAACAGCCGTCTGGCGATGTTGCTGGTCGAGCAGATGGAGTCCATGGGCAAGGAGATGCAGGATGTCATCCGGCTGCTGGATGAAATCCATTCCATCACCAACCAGACCAATATGCTGGCGCTCAATGCATCGATTGAGGCGGCGCGTGCCGGAGAGTTGGGACGGGGTTTCGCCGTGGTGGCCGATGAAGTGCGCCATTTGTCCGGACGGACCAGCTCTTTCAGCGAGCAGATCCGCGACCTGATCAACCGGGTCAATGGCTCGGTGACGCATGCCGAAGGGCTGATCAACCAGCTGGCTTCACAGGACATGATGTTTACCTTGCAGGCCAAGCAACGGCTGGATGAGACCTCTTCCCGCATCAGCGACATGGATGCCCTGATGGCCGAATCGGTAGGTCGCTTGCGCCACGGTGTGGGCTTGTTGTCCGACCATGTGGGGGATGCCGTGCGTTCCCTGCAGTTCCAGGACATGGTGTCCCAGTTGATTGCCCATGTCGGCAAACGCCTGTATGGCATTGAAGAAATGATGGAATTGAACAGCCGTCCGGCACAAGAACAAGAAGAGTGGGCATCGACGGTGGCGGCAAGGCTGACGGAACTACGTCAGGCCTTGTCCAGCAACCCGGTGGCACAAGGCCGTATGGAAAGCGGCAGCATAGATCTGTTTTGAGCGTGAACAAAAGAAAAGTGGGAACAACATGCCAAAAAAAGTACTGACAGTTGACGACTCGGCATCCATTCGCCAGATGGTGACCTTTACCCTGAAGAGTGCGGGCTACGAAGTGGTAGAGGCGACGGATGGCAATGGCGGCCTGGCGCGGGCGCAGGCAGATACCTTTGACCTGATCCTGACCGACCAGAACATGCCGGGAATGGATGGGCTCAATCTGATACGGGCACTGCGCAAGCTGCCGGCTTACGGCAGTACGCCCATCCTGATGCTGACCACCGAGTCCAGCGACCAGATGAAATCACTTGGCCGTGCTGCGGGTGCCACTGGCTGGCTGGTGAAACCGTTTGATCCGCAGAAATTGCTGGATGTCGTGAAGCGCCTGGTCGGTTAACTCAGCGCTGCCGGCCGGTGTCGGCCATGGCAATCAGGGTGGCTTGCATTTTTGCATGGCCCAGCAGGGGGATGCATCGTGTCTATTGATATGTCGCAGTTTCATCAGGTGTTTTTTGATGAGACCGACGAACACCTCGCTACCATGGAGGGGGTATTGCTGGCGGTGGATGTAGCTGCACCGGACAGCGAGGACCTCAATGCCATCTTTCGTGCCGCGCACTCCATCAAGGGCGGCGCTGCCACCTTTGGTTTTGGCGATCTGGCCGCACTCACCCATGTCCTGGAAAACCTGCTGGACAAGGTGCGCAAAGGCACCATGCAACTGAGCACCGCCATGGTGGATGTGTGCCTGCAAGCCAAGGACGTGCTGGCGGCCATGCTGGCTGCGCATCGTGGCGCACCGCCTGTAGACCCTTCTTCCGTGCGGGCAGTCGAGCAGCAACTGACCGCGCTGGTGAATAAGGACGCGGCAGTGTCCGCGCCTGCCGCAGCGATTGTTCCCGCCGTGCCTGCCAGTGATCCGCCAGCAAGCAGCACGATGTATATCGAGCTGGATCATCTGCCGGATACGGACTACGACGCCTTGTTGCAATCCATGGCCTTGCTGGGAGAGATGAGTCTTGTCCAGCCAGGGTCTGATGACCCGGCTCAGCCCTGGGTGCTGGTCTTGACCGGTACCCTTCATGCCGATGAAGTGGCCGAGTCGCTGGCCTTTTCCATCGCGCCAGACCATTTCCGCATCACGGTGGACCATGGTCAGCAAGACGAAGGCGATTTCGGCCTGTTCCTCTCCGCCAGCGTAGGCGAACCGGCTGCGGCCCTGGGTGGTGATGTAGCCTTTGAAGAGGATGGTTTTGGCCTGTTCGCGCCTTCTCTTCCTGATGGTGCTGTCCATGGCGATGTGGACGATGGCTTTGGCCTGTTCGAACCCTTGCCCGCTGCCAACGCGACGCCGTCCGTCGCACTTGAGGACGATGGCTTCGGCTTGTTTGTTCCGCTTGGTGGCGCAGAACCTGCGCCTGTCATGGTGCACGAAGAAGAGGGCTTCGGCCTGTTTGCGCCCATGCCTGCGGCATCTCCTGCCCAGGCTGTACCACCGCAACCGGTGGCTCCTGTGGCTGCGCCCCGTGCCGAGCGTGTGCAGCCCGCGGCGGAAAACTCCATCCGGGTGAATACCGACAAGGTGGACCTGTTGTTGAACCTAGTAGGTGAGCTGGTCATCACCCAATCCATGCTCAGTCAGTCCGGAGAGAATCTGGATCCGGTCCAGCATGAACGTCTGCTGGGCGGGATCCTGGCTTTGCAGCGTAATGCCCGCGAGCTGCAGGAAGCCGTCATGTCCATCCGCATGACGCCTATATCTTTTGTCTTCAACCGTTTTCCCCGTGTGGTGCGTGACCTGGCCAGCAAGCTGGGCAAGAAGATCGAGCTGAAAATGGTTGGGGAGAATACCGAACTGGACAAAGGCTTCATCGAGAAGCTGGCCGACCCCTTGACCCACTTGGTGCGCAACAGCCTGGACCATGGGGTGGAGTCGCCCGAGGTGCGTGTGGCCAAGGGCAAGTCGGCCACTGGCCGCCTGACCCTGCGGGCATTTCATCAGGGCGGCAGCATTGTCATCGAAGTGACGGACGACGGAGCCGGGCTGAACCGGGCGCGCATCCTGTCCAAGGCACGTGAGCGCGGCATGGCGGTCAGCGATGCACTGAGCGACAGCGAAGTATGGGGCTTGATCTTCGAAGCCGGCTTTTCCACTGCCGCCGAGGTGACCGATGTGTCCGGTCGTGGTGTCGGTATGGATGTGGTGAAGCGCAATATCCAGAGCATGGGCGGGCGTATCGACATCGACTCCCTGGCGGATTTTGGCACCACCATCAGCATTCGCCTGCCACTGACACTGGCCATCATGGACGGCATGTCGGTACGCAGTGGTGACGATATTTATGTCATTCCACTCAGCTTTGTGCTGGAGTCCCTGCAGCCGCAGGCCGCAGATCTCAAAACGGTTGCTGGCAAGGGGCAGGTGGTGAATGTGCGCGGACAGTATCTGCCCATCGTCTCACTGGCGGCCTTCTTCCCTGGCGACAGCAGCCATGTCACCACTGATCCGACCCGTGCCATTCTGGTGATTGTGGAAGCCGGCGGCCAGCAACTGGCCTTGCAAGTGGATGAGCTGATCGGCCAGCAGCAATTCGTAGTGAAGAACCTGGAAAGCAATTACCGCAAGGTAGAAGGTGTTGCCGGTGCCACCATCATGGGAGATGGCAGGGTAGCCCTGATTCTTGATATTTCCATCATCGCACGCCACAGGCAGCGGCAAGCCGCAAGGCCCATGGCGAGTGATCCGGCATAGAAAAAGGCAAGTTTCCATGAGCGAACAGCTGGAATACCGCCACGGACAAAGCAAGGCAGTGCGCGAGCTGCTGGTGTTTACCCTGGGGCAGGAAGAATACGGCATTGATATTCTCAAAGTGCAGGAAATCCGTGGTTATGACCCGGTCACCCGCATTGCCAATGCGCCACCTTTCATCAAGGGCGTGGTCAATCTGCGGGGCAGCATTGTTCCCATTGTGGACATGCGCATCAAGTTTGGCCTGGGCGAGCCGGTTTACGACGCATTTACCGTGGTGATCATCCTCAACATTTTCCAGCGCACGGTGGGTGTGGTGGTGGATGGCGTGTCGGATGTCATCCAGCTGGAGGCCGACGAGCTGCGTGAACCGCCCGAGTTCGGCTCGGTGGTGGAAACCACCTATATCGAAGGACTGGGTACCAAGGGGGAGCGCATGGTGATCATTGTGGATATCGAGCGCTTGATGAGCAGCGATGAAATGGCGCTGGTTGATGTGACGGACCAAGGCTGAAGCCGACAGGCTGTAAGAGAGAGGTGAAACATGAATAATCTGAAAGTAACGCACCGCTTGCTACTGGGCTTTGGCCTGCTGGTTGCCGTCATCATTGCCGCGATGGCAGTGGCCATCAGCCAGATTCACAGCCTGCGTGATGATATTGACGAAATTGCCAATGTCCATGTGCCGCGGGCATCCGAGGCCAACAAGGTGATTGATGATGTCAACATCAGCGCCCGGGCCACGCGCACGCTGCTGCTGGCGCGTGACCCGAACGTGCTGCTGGACCAACACAAGCAGATCGATGACGCACTGGGCCGCATCACCACCCAGATGGGCAAATTATCCGGCGGCGTACCTGCGGCAGGCCAGGCATTGTTTGACAAGGTCAAGACCCAGGAAGCCGGCTACCGCCAGCAGTTGCAACAATTTTTGCAGCAACTGAAGGCCGGGCAGGAGGAAGAAGCCAAGAATTACCTGCTGCAAACCCTGCGTCCCACCCAGGTTGAATACCTCAAGTCTATTGGCAACTATGTCGAGTTCGAGGAAGGTCTGTCCAAGCAAGTTGCCGAAGGGACGCTGGCCCGTGCCAATAGTGCCGGGACATTGCTCAATATCCTGCTGGCAGCTGCCGTGCTGATCGGCATCATTGCCGGTTGGCTGATCAGCCGCTCCTTGCTGCGCCAGATTGGCGGAGAACCGGCTGATGCAGTGCAGCTGATGCAAGAGCTGGCAGCCGGCGAAGTCACCACCGAACTGAAAGTGGCGGCAGGGGACAGCAACAGCCTGTTTGCCTATATCCGTCAGGCTGCCGACAAGGCGGTGGAAAACATCCGGGTACGCAATGCACTGGATCACGCCGCCACCAACATGATGATTGCCGATGCCGAATTCAATGTGGTGTATGCCAATCAGTCGGTGGTCAACATGTTTGCCCTGGCGGAAAACGATATCCGTCATGACCTGCCGCAGTTCTCTGCCCGTAACCTGCTGGGCAGCAATATCGACCAGTTCCACCGCAATCCCGGTCACCAGCGCGGCCTGATGCAGCAACTGCGTGGTTCGCACAATGGCACCATCCATATCGGTGGCCGCACCTTCAACCTGATTCTCACCCCCATCAATGGTGCTGGTGGCAAGCGACTGGGCTACGGTGTGGAGTGGATTGACCGTACTGCCGAACTGGCTCACCAGGCTGCCGAACAGCAGCGCATCGAGGCCGAACGTGCGGTTGCCGCCGAAAACGCCCGTATCCGCAGTGCACTGGATAACGTCACCACCAATGTGATGATTGCCGATAACGACCGCAACATCATCTACGTGAATCATAGCGTGATCGACATGCTGTCTAATGCCGAAGCCGACCTGCGCAAGGCGCTGCCCAACTTCAGCGCGCGTCATGTGCTGGGGGGCAGCATGGACATGTTCCACCGCAATCCGGCCCACCAGCGCGACCTGCTGGCCAATCTGCGTGCCACCTACAAGGCGGACATTGCAGTGGGCGGGCGTCATTTCTCGCTGACCGCCAACCCGGTGTTCGGGGCCGATGGTGAACGCCTGGGCAGTGTGGTGGAGTGGAAGGATCGTACCGGCGAGGTAATGATCGAGAAAGAAGTGGAAGCCATCGTCCATGCCGCAGCGCGGGGCGACTATGGTTCCCGACTGGTACTGGAGGACAAGACCGGCTTCTTCCGCATGCTGTCAGAAGGCGTCAACCAGCTTCTGGATGTGACCAGCCGCGCGCTGGATGATATTGCAACCGTGCTGGGCGGCCTGGCGCAGGGCGACCTGACCCGCACCATCCATAATGATTACGACGGCATGCTTGGCCAGCTCAAGAGCGATACCAATACCACGGTAGAGCGACTGCGCAGCATCGTGGGCAATATCCAGGAATCCACCGAGGCCATCAATACCGCAGCCCAGGAAATCTCGGCGGGTAACAGCAATCTGTCCGGCCGTACCGAACAGCAGGCAGCCAGCCTGGAGGAAACCGCCTCCAGCATGGAGGAAATCACCAGTACCGTCCGGCAGAATGCGGAAAATGCCAAGAAGGCCAATACCCTGGCGACCGGTGCCTCCGACATTGCCGCACGCGGTGGTCAGGTGGTGGGCAATGTGGTGTCCACCATGAACGAGATCAACGACAGCGCCAAGAAGATTGTCGACATCATCAGCGTGATTGACGGCATTGCCTTCCAGACCAATATCCTGGCGCTCAATGCGGCGGTGGAAGCCGCCCGCGCTGGCGAGCAGGGCCGTGGTTTTGCCGTGGTGGCCAGCGAAGTGCGCAGCCTGGCCCAGCGTTCGGCGGCAGCGGCCAAGGAAATCAAGCTGCTGATTGGCGATTCGGTGGACAAGGTGGAGTCCGGCAGCCGGCTGGTGGATGAAGCAGGCCGCACCATGGATGAAATTGTCAGCGCCATCCGCCGTGTGGCCGACATCATGAGTGATATCTCGGCTGCTTCTGTCGAACAAAGCTCCGGTATCGAACAGGTCAATCTGGCCGTAACGCAGATGGACGAAAACACCCAGAAGAACGCTGCACTGGTGGAAGAGGCCGCTGCCGCAGCGGAATCGCTGGAAGATCAGGCCCGGCACCTGATGGATGCCGTTTCCATCTTCCGGCTGGATGGCAGCAGTGCGCCGCGACTGGCAGCCCCCAGAAGCGGGCAGGGGCGAGCATCGGTTAGCCAGGCGCGACTGACACAGCAAGCGGGACAGCAGGTCAAGCCGGTAGCGGCACGTGCCCCCGTACATGCCGAGCGCATCAAGACCTTGCCCGGCCCGTCTGCGCATGATGATGAGTGGGAAGAATTCTGATGGGTGCGACAAGGCCTGATGAGCGCTGAACGCGATATCAAGTTCACGGCAGCGGATTTCCGCCGGCTGCGGCAAATGCTCTATCAGCGCGTGGGGATCTCGCTGAATGACAGCAAAAGCCATATGGCGTATTCCCGGCTGGCCAAACGTGTGCGCCAGCTGGGTTTCCGCCAGTTCAGCGATTATCTGGACTTGCTGGATGGCAGTGCGGAGACAGAGGAGTGGCAGCATTTCGTCAATGCGCTCACCACCAATCTGACCGCCTTTTTCCGTGAACCGCATCATTTCGACCTGTTGCGCCTGCATGCGATGGAGCGAGCTGGCCAGGACCGTTTGTACCGCGTATGGAGTTCGGCCGTTTCCACCGGCGAGGAGGCCTACTCTATCGCGATGACCTTGCTGTCGCTGCCTCAGCTCAACCGGCAGCGGCTTGAGGTGGTGGCGTCGGATATCGACACCCGGGTGCTCAGTCATGCGGCAGATGGTGTGTATGATGCCGAGCGGACCCGTACGCTGGATCCCGCTCTGCTCAAGCGTTATTTTTTGCGCGGCGTGGGGCGCAATGCCGGCAAGGTACGCATTCGCAAGGAGCTACGCGAGCACCTGTCGTTTTATCAGTTCAACCTGGTTGCAGAGCCGTGGCCGGACATGGGGCGCTTTGACGTGATTTTTTGCCGCAATGTGCTGATTTATTTTGACAAGCCAACCCAGGCTGCCATCCTGCAGCGCTTTGCGCGCTGCTTGCAGCCTGACGGTTTGCTGTTTCTGGGACATTCGGAAAACATCATGCATCTGACCGATGCCTTTCAGTCCTGTGGCCGGACGGCTTATCGCCTGCTTGGGCAGGACGCAAGGGAATGAACATGACAGCCACCGCCCAGCGCAAGATCAGAGTGGTCGTGGTAGATGATTCGGCCCTCATCCGCAGCCTGCTCACCAGCATCATCAATGAAGCGCCGGACATGGAGGTGGTGGCCACTGCGTCCGACCCCATCGTCGCGCGCGAGCGCATCCGTGAAACCAACCCGGACATGATCACGCTGGATGTGGAAATGCCGCGCATGGACGGGCTGGAGTTCCTGCGCCGTTTGATGCGTTTGCGTCCGACGCCGGTGTTGATGATTTCGTCCCTGACCCAGAGCGGTTCGGAAACCACCCTCAGTGCGCTGGAGCTGGGCGCGGTGGACTTCCTGCCCAAGCCTACGGTAGATGTCAGCAATACCATGCAGGATTACGCCGATGATATCCGCGACAAGATCCGCATGGTGGCAACTGCCCGTTTGCGTCGCCCGGCCCTGTTTGCCACACCGGCAGCACCGCCGGCCAGCCGGCTGTCTCCTGCGCTGCTGCGGCAGAATGCCATCATTGCGGTAGGGGCCTCCACAGGGGGCACCGATGCCATCAAGGAGTTTCTCGACAAGCTGCCTGCCAATTGTCCGCCGGTGATGATCGTGCAGCACATGCCCGAAGGCTTCACCTTGTCCTTTGCCCGCCGTCTGGACAAGCTGTGCGCCATGCATGTGAAAGAGGCGGAAGACGGTGAACCGCTGCTGCGTGGTACCGCCTATATTGCACCCGGCCATTCGCACATGCGGCTTGGCAAGGGAACGCAGGGCTTTGTCATCTGCCTGGACCAAAGCCCGCCGGTCAACCGTCATCGCCCGGCCGTGGATGTGCTGTTCGAGTCGGTCGCCAACTTGGCCGCCCCGCAGACCGTCGCTGTCATCCTCACCGGCATGGGCAAGGATGGCGCACACGGCATGTTGCAGCTGCGCCAGGGGGGCGCCATTACCTTTGCGCAGGACGAGGCCAGCTGTGTGGTGTATGGCATGCCGCGCGAGGCCGTGGCACAGGGCGGGGTGATGCATGTCCACCCGCTGGCGCAACTGGGTGACAAAGTGCTGGATGTGCTGCGTCTTCCCCATGAGAGGGCGGGAACATGAGCCATTCCGAGCAGCCCTCTACGCGGCGCTATTTCGATCGGCAGTTCCAGATCGATGCCATCAAGATTCTGCCGGGCGAATATTTTGCTACCCGCCAGCCCTTGATGCTGACCACCTTGCTCGGTTCCTGTGTAGCCGTTTGCCTGATGGACCGCACGGCCGGCGTGCATGGCATGAATCATTTCCTGTTGCCGCAAGGTAGCGACTGGCATAGCCAGACCAGCGTACCGGCCCGCTTCGGGGTCAATGCCATGGAATTGCTGATTACCGACATGCAGAAACTGGGTGCCCAGCGTCAGCGGCTGGAAGCCAAGGTATTTGGTGCCGGCAATGTGCTGGATGGCATGTCGGTGGTGAATATCGGCGAGCAGAACAGTGAATTCATCCGTGCCTATCTCAAGAGCGAAGGCATTCCCCTGCTGGCCGAGGACCTGCTGGGCAGCTTTGCCCGCAAGGTGTTTTTCTTTCCCGGTGATGGCAAGGTGATGGTGCGCAAGCTCAAGAACAGCCGCACCCTGGCTTCCAAGGAAGCCGCCTACCGCCAGCGGCTGGACCGGCAGAGCACCAGCCAGCCTGGTGGCGATATCGACCTCTTTATCTAGATCTAGCCTCAGTCCCGTTGCAGGTGTGGCAGCTTGTCTGTCACTTCCGCCCAGTCGGCGTGGTCGAGCAGTGGTGCTTTGCTGGCGGTGATGCTGGGCCAGCGTTTTGACAGCTCGGCATTCAGCTGGATATACACCTGCTGCCCGGCTGGCACATCATCCTCGGCATAAATGGCAGACACCGGGCATTCGGCCACGCACAGCGTGCAGTCTATGCACTCGTCCGGATCAATGGCGAGAAAGTTGGGGCCTTCATGAAAGCAATCCACCGGGCAGACATCCACGCAATCCGTGTATTTGCATTTGACGCAGGCATCGGTTACAACGTAGGCCACTTTGCTTTCCTCCTGAATTGGCCGGGCCAACTGCTGTCACACGCTTTGCGGTGGCGGCAAGCAAGCCGGGCAGGGGCAGAACGGACAAGGGTAATATCTGAGTATTTCACTCGGATATTATTCACCAAAAATCACCGTGCTGCTCCCCCAATGTGATGTTGATTGCCAGAACTGTTGCCATGCCAGACATTCCCTATCCCTACCGAGGTCGCTTTGCCCCCAGTCCCACCGGCTTGTTACATGCCGGCTCCCTGATGACAGCCGTTGGCAGCTATCTGGAAGCGCGCAGCCGTGGCGGCGAGTGGTGGGTCCGCATGGAAGACCTGGACCCGCCGCGCGAAATGCCCGGCGCTGCCGACCATATCCTGCGTACGCTGGATGCTTTCGGTTTTGAATGGGACGGCGAAGTGGTGTACCAGAGCCAGCGCCATCACCTGTATCAGGCGGCTTTGCAGCAACTGGTGGACAGTGGTCATGTTTACCCCTGCAGCTGCTCGCGCAAGGAAATAACCAGCGTCGCCAGCCGTGGCGTGGATGGCCATGTCTATCCGGGCTGGTGTCGTGATGGCTGCCGCAAGCCGCGTGAACACCATGCCTGGCGCTTGCGGGTGGATGATGCGCCAGTCAGCTTTGTCGACCGGCTGCAAGGCCTGTACCAGCAAAACCTGGCTGCGGACATCGGCGACTTCGTGCTGCTGCGGGCAGATGGCTTCTGGGCCTATCAACTGGCCGTGGTGGTGGATGATGCCGAACAGGGCATGACCGATATCGTGCGTGGTGCCGACCTGCTGGTGTCCACCCCGCGACAAATCCATGTGCAGCGCTGCCTGGGCCTGCCTACGCCGGACTACTGTCATCTGCCCTTGCTGGTGAATGCCGCCGGGGAAAAGCTCTCCAAGCAAACCCTGGCACCTGCCATCAATCCGGCCCAGGTCGCGCAGGAACTGCGTCTGGCACTGTGCCGCCTGGGTCAGTTGCCGCCGCCAGAATGTCAGACTGCCGCCGAGCTGTGGCAATGGGCGCTGGCCAACTGGAGTTTGGCCAGCGTGCCTGCCGGTCCCTGTCCGCTCTGAATTCCCGCTTTTTTTCCTGCCCCATGCCCGGCTTGTGCCGGGCATTGTCATTTCTGCGCTTGCCAACCTGCTAACGCGTATTGCTGTTTATCAGTCTTTTATCTGATTCAAGACATGGTGATTTGCCGGCAAAGCACCTAAACAATAGAGATGACCTTGCTGATGGGGTCGGCTGCCGCACTGCGACCAACAATGGCGTGTGCATGTTCAAAACCGCGACATGGAATTACATATGCGTAAATAACATATTTACAAAATAATTAAATACTAATATTGTGAAGCTCATACAGAACACGTTCTTTAACAGCTTCGATTTTCGGCCTCGATGGAGACAAGACCATGAGCGAGACCAAAGTAAAAAAAGCGGCCCTTGGCGTGTGGATGTGTACCGCCCTGGTAGTGGGCAATATGATCGGTTCCGGTGTATTCCTGCTTCCCGCTTCGCTGGCCCCCTACGGGGGGATGTCCCTGATCGGCTGGGCAATAACCTCGGCCGGTGCCATTTGTCTGGCGCTGGTGTTTGCCCGGCTTTCCGCCATGATTCCCAAAGAGGGTGGCCCCTACGCATATATCCATGCCGGCTTTGGCGACTTTGCCGGTTTCTGGATTGCCTGGGGTTACTGGATAGCCCTGTGGGCCGGCAACGCTGCCCTGGCAGTGGCCGCCACCAGCTATATGCAGGTGTTTTTCCCGCAACTGGGGCATGACAACCTGCTGGCAGCTGCCTTTTCCATCGGCCTGATCTGGACCGTTACCTGGATCAACAGCCGCGGTGCGCGCAGTTCCGGCCTGGTTGCGGTGGTGACTACCGTACTCAAACTGGTGCCACTGGCAGCCGTCACCTTTATCGGCTTCTTCTACATGCACCCGGAAAACCTGGTGTTCAACCCGCACGGCAAGCCCTTGTTGAGTTCGGTTTCCGCCACCATGGCGCTCACCCTGTGGGCGTTTCTGGGACTGGAGTCCGCCTCGGTTCCCGCCGGTGATGTGGTCAACCCCAGCAAGACCATTCCGCGTGCCACCGTCATCGGCACCTTGCTGGCCACCGTGCTGTACATCCTGTCCACGGTGTCGCTGATGGGGGTGATGTCACCGGCCATGCTGGCCAATTCTCAAGCCCCGTTTGCCGATGCCGCCCGCCTGATGTGGGGCGACTGGGCCTACTGGGTGGTGGGGCTGGGGGCGGTGGTGTCCTGCTTTGGCGCACTCAATGGCTGGAGCCTGATGCAAGCCCATGTACCTCATGCCGCCGCCAGGGACAAGCTGTTCCCGCGCCGCTTCGGTCAGACCAACCGCCAGGGTGTGCCGCTGTTCGGCCTGCTGCTTTCCAGCGGCCTGGTGACGGTGCTGCTGGCGATGAAATACGCGGGCGGGGAGGGCGGGGTGAAGATTTTTGAATTCATCATCCTGCTGGCTACGGCCACCACCTTGCTGCCCTATGCCTTCTGCTCGATGGCGCTGCTGGCCATCATGCTGATGCAGAAAGGCAAATACAGCCGGCGCGACTTTACCGCGCCGCTGATCTTCTCCTCCATCGGTTTCCTTTATGCGGTGTGGGCACTGTTTGGTGCCGGCGCCGAGATTGTGATGTGGGGAGTCCTGTTGTTGATGCTCGGTTTGCCAGTCTATGTCTGGCAGATCAAAGAACGTTACGAGACCGAAAACTGAAGCCAGCCTTTTGCTGTTCACTCCTTTGCGCCAGCAAGGGAGTGTACGGAAACAGGTTTATGCAATTACTGATTGAAAGGATTTCATCATGACCGGCAAATTTGGTGTTCATTCCGAATGCGGCAAGCTGCACAGTGTGATGGTGTGCCGTCCGGGCCTGGCCCACAAACGCCTCACCCCCGACAACTGCCACGACCTGCTGTTTGATGACGTGATCTGGGTAGAACGCGCCCAGAAAGACCACGCCTACATGGTTGAACAGATGCGCGCCCGCGGCATCCATGTGATCGAAGCCCACGACGCACTGGCCCAGGTACTGGACGACAAGGCCGCCCGCAGCTGGCTGCTGGACCGCAAGGTCAAGGCTGACAACGTCGGTATCGGCATGCTGACCGACCTGCGCAGCTGGCTGGACGAAATGCCGTCCACCCAACTGGCCGAGCACCTGATCGGCGGCATCGCCAAGTTCGAACTGCCGTTCGACCCCAAAGGCCTGTTCGGCGGCTATCTGGACCAGTCCGAATTCGTCATCCCGCCGATTCCGAACAGCCTGTTCCAGCGCGACCCGTCCTGCTGGATCTACGAAGGCGTGACGCTCAACCCGATGTACTGGCCGGCCCGCCGTCAGGAAACCCTGATCCTGCAAGCCATCTACCAGCACCACCCCTACTTCGCCGGCAAGGTCAAGGTATGGTGGGGCGACTGTGACAAGAACCACGGCCCGGCCACGCTGGAAGGTGGCGACGTGATGCCGATCGGCAACGGCGTGGTGCTCATCGGCATGGGCGAACGCACCAGCCCGCAAGCCGTGGTGCAAGTGGCCAAGAACGTGCTGGGCAAGGAAGGCGGCGCCACCCGCGTGATTGCCTGCCAGATGCCCAAGTCGCGTGCCGCCATGCACCTGGACACCGTGTTCAGCTTCCTCGATATCGACCTGCTGTCGGTGTTCCCGGACGTGGTCAACGAAATCGTCTGCACCAGCATCTACGCCGGTGACAAGGACGGCGAAGTCCGCTTCGAACGCCACGACGGCGTACCGTTTACCGAAGTGGTACGCCAGGCCCTCGGCCTGAAGGAAGTGCACATCATCCAGACCGCCGGCGATGCCTACCAGCGCGAACGCGAACAATGGGATGACGGCAACAACGTGGTGGCCCTGGACCGCCGCGTGGTGGTGGCCTACGACCGCAACACCTACACCAACAAGCTGATGCGTCAGCACGGGGTGGAAGTGATCGAGATTCCGGCCTCCGAACTGGGCCGTGGCCGTGGCGGTGGTCACTGCATGACCTGCCCGATCATCCGTGACGAAGTGAAGATTTAAACCGCTGCACCTGCAGCACACCAAGCACATCAATCTCGCCCGGTGGCGTCGGCCAAGCCCGCCACCCGGCACCGGAACAAGGAGTGTTACCATGGCTTTCAATCTGCGCAACCGCAACTTCCTCCGCATGCTGGACTTCACCCCGCGCGAAATCCGCTACATGCTCGACCTGGCCCGCGACCTGAAACGCGCCAAGTACACCGGCACCGAACAGCAACACCTGAAGGGCAAGAACATCGCCCTGATCTTCGAAAAAACCTCCACCCGCACCCGCTGTGCGTTTGAAGTGGCCTGCTACGACCAGGGCGCCAACGTTACCTACCTCGGACCGTCCGGCTCGCAGATCGGCATCAAGGAATCGATGAAAGACACCGCCCGCGTACTGGGTCGCATGTATGACGCCATCGAATACCGTGGCTTCGACCAGGACATGGTAGAGAACGAACTGGCCAAATTTGCCGGCGTCCCGGTGTACAACGGCCTGACCGACGAATGGCATCCCACCCAGATGCTGGCCGACGTGCTGACCATGTGGGAAAACAGCGACAAGCCCATCTCGCAAATCAGCTACACCTACCTGGGTGACGCCCGCAACAATATGGGCAACTCCCTGCTGGTGATTGGCACCAAGCTGGGCATGGACGTGCGCATCGGCGCGCCGAAACACCTGTGGCCGAGCGACGAACTGGTGGCCGAATGCCGTGAAATCGCCACCAAGACCGGCGCCCGCATCACCCTGACCGAAGACGCTGCCGAAGCCGTCAAGGGCACCGACTTCATCCACACCGACGTGTGGGTATCGATGGGCGAACCGGCCGAAGTGTGGGCCGAACGCATCCGCCTGCTGAAGCCCTACCAGGTGAATGCCGCGCTGATGGCTGCCGCACAGAACCCGCAAGTGAAGTTCATGCACTGCCTGCCGGCCTACCACAACAGCGAAACCAAGGTGGGCAAGGAAATCGCCGCCCAGTACCCGGACCTGGCCAATGGCATTGAAGTGACCGAAGACGTGTTCGAAAGCGAAGCCTGCATTGCCTTCGAGCAAGCCGAGAACCGCATGCACACCATCAAGGCAATTCTGGTGGCCACGCTGGGCGATTAAGACTGGACAACGTGGCAAAGCCCTGCCGCATTGTCAGTCGTTAAAGCCTGACCGCAACACCGCTTCACCCACCACGACGACACCCCCTTGAAGTCGTGGCGGCGGAATCCGCTCCCCCTCACTCAGGCGGATTCCACCCTCCGGCAGGTCATCACCCCGGTGACCTGCCGCCCCATCCGACACACACCGGCCTGCCACAGGCAGACCGGCCACGCCACTGTCCCGACTGTGCGGACAGGGCCAGAAAAGGAAACATCATGCGAGTCGTCGTAGCCCTGGGCGGCAATGCCCTGCAACGTCGTGGCGAAGCCATGACTGCTGACAACCAACGCGCCAACGTCAAGGTGGCCGCCGAACAACTGGCCGCCGTCACCCGGCTGGGCCACAACCTGGTGATGTGCCACGGTAACGGCCCGCAAGTCGGCCTGCTCGGCCTGCAAAACGACGCCTACGCCCGCCACGTCGACGGCAAGGTCACCCCCTATCCGCTGGATGTACTGGGTGCCCAGACCGAAGGCATGATCGGCTACATGATCGAACAGGAACTGGGCAACGTACTGCCGTTTGAAGTGCCGCTGGCCACCATCCTCACCCAGACCGAAGTCGACGCAGCCGACCCCGCCTTCCAGAACCCCACCAAATTCGTTGGCCCGGTGTACAGCAAGGAAGAAGCCGAAGCGCTGGCTGCCAGCCACGGCTGGACGGTGAAAGCCGACGGCGACTACTACCGCCGCGTGGTACCCAGCCCGAAACCGAAACGCATCTTCGAACTGCGCCCCATCAAATGGATGATCGAAAAAGGCGCGGTCGTGATTGCCGCCGGTGGCGGTGGCATCCCCACCATGTACCAGGGTGACAAACTGGTGGGCGTGGAAGCCGTGATCGACAAAGACCTGGCCTCCGCCCTGCTGGCACGCGAAGTGGACGCCGACTACTTCGTCATCGCCACCGACGTGAAGAGCGTGTTTGTTGGCTGGGGCACTCCCGAAGCCAAAGCCATCCGCCACGCCCACCCGGACGAAATGGACAAGCTGGGCTTTGCCGCCGGTTCGATGGGCCCGAAAGTGGAAGCCGCCTGCGAATTCGCCCGCCTGACCGGCAAGCGTGCAGTGATTGGCGCGCTGGAAGACATCGAGAAGATCGTCAAGGGCGAAGCCGGTACCATCATCTCCACCGAGAAGAGCGGTATCGAGTGGTACTGAGGCAGGGCGCTGCAACACCTGCGGTAGCGTTGCGACGTCGGCTGAAGGGCAGGTGAGATGTGGATCAACAAGGGCTGCTGCGGCAGCCCTTTTGTTATGTCTGATCAATAATGAATAAATTGTGACAAGGAATTATTCGTATTTTTTCGATTGTGAAAATAACGCAAAAACAACAGGATAGATGACTTCGCGTGAAGATATTCTTGGCTTGCCTTTGTCTTTATCTGCAACGATAATCGCCCCCATCATGCAGGAGAGAGTGGCCAATCGCGGCCACCGCCGAAGGCGCAAGCGCACCCGCAATCGCTCAGGCAAAAGGACTGCATCATCGGATATCACGTATCTGCTTTACTCTGGAGAGCGCTGCCCATGAAGGCAGCCACCGAAGGGGCTAACGGCGGCTGAAAACGCCCGCCGGAAAATCTCAGGTGTCAGGACAGAGGGGTGTTGTACCAAGACAGGCAAAACACCCCCTTTGCAAGGACGCACAGATGACGGCCCCGAAACGTACCCCCCTGTTTGACGCTCATGTCGCCGCCGGCGCCAAGATGGTTGATTTCGCCGGTTGGGAAATGCCCATCCATTACGGCTCCCAGCTGAAGGAACATGAGATCGTGCGCAGCGACGCCGGCATGTTCGATGTGTCCCACATGACCGTGATCGACATCACCGGCAGCGATGCCAAGGCCTGGCTGCAACAGCTGATTGCCAACGACGTGGCCAAGCTGGGCTTTGAAGGCAAGGCGCTGTACTCCGGCATGCTGACCGAAGACGGCACCGTGGTGGACGACCTGATTGTCTACCTGACTTCCTACGGCTACCGCATGGTGGTGAATGCCGGTACCACTGATAAAGACCTGGCCTGGATGGAGAGCCACAAGGCCGGTTTTGATGTCTCCCTCAATGTACGTCGCGACCTGGCCATGCTGGCCGTGCAAGGCCCCAATGCCATTGCTAAGGTCTGTGCGGTAAAGCCGCAACTGGGCGACGCCATTCAATCACTCAAGGTATTCCAGGGCTTGCCTGCAGGCGACTGGTTCTTTGCCCGAACCGGCTACACCGGTGAAGACGGTCTGGAAATCATGATTCCGGCCGGCGAAGCCATCAACTTCTTCAATCAGCTGGTAGAGGCCGGCGTGGCCCCCATCGGCCTGGGCGCACGCGACACCCTGCGTCTGGAAGCCGGCATGAACCTGTACGGCCACGACATGGACGAAACCGTATCCCCGCTGCAGGCAGGCATGGGCTGGACCATTGCCTGGGAACCGGCCAGCCGTGACTTTATCGGCCGCAAGGCACTGGAAGCCCAGAAGGCCGCCGGTGTGCCGATGAAGCAGGTGGGCCTGGTGCTGGAAGGCCGTGGCGTGCTGCGTGAAGGCCAGAAAGTGGTAGTGGAAGGCGTGGGTGAGGGCATCATCACCAGCGGCACCTTCTCGCCCACCCTCAAGCACTCCATCGCCATCGCCCGCGTACCGGCCGCAACCGGTGCCGACGCACAGGTGGATTTGCGTGGTACGCTCACCGCTGTCCGCGTGGTGAAGATGCCGTTCGTGCGCAACGGCAAGAAAGTTTTCGAATAACAGCGAGCCGGGAAACACCATGCCAGCCTGCGGGCTGCACTGCGGTTTCCCGCTCCCGTAACGGTTCAATCAATCCGAGGAGATTCAATCCATGAGCAATATCCCTGCCGAACTGAAATACGTTGCCAGCCACGAATGGCTGCGTCTGGAAGCCGACGGTTCCGTTACCGTAGGCATTACCGAACATGCACAAGAGCTGCTGGGCGACATCGTGTTCGTCGAGCTGCCGAAAGTGGGTGCCAACCTGGCTGCTGAAGAGCAGGCCGGCGTGGTGGAATCGGTAAAAGCCGCTTCCGATGTATACGCCCCGATCGCCGGTGAAGTGCTGGAAGTGAACGCCGAACTGGAAGCCGCTCCCGAGCTGGCCAACAGCGAGCCCTATGGCGCTGGCTGGTTCTTCAAGATCAAGCCGGCCAATGCCGCAGATCTGGACAGCCTGCTGGATGCCGCTGGCTACGCCAAGGAAATCGGCGCCTGATTGCACGCTGTCAAAGCCTCGTGATGTAAACCATCGCGGGGCTTTTTCAGTTTCAGAACCCGCTCAATATCTGCTGCGCTTCGGCGATACTGCGTTAAAAACATCTTCGGAATGCTCATTTACTCTGTGTAAATTCCGCTTCCTCAGCCGTTTTTGCCTTGTCTCGCTCTAGCTCACAAGATCTTGAATGGATTCTCTGGCACAGCTCTTCATTACCGGACACCCACCATGACTCTTGCTTCCCTGTTTAACCGTAGCGAATTCATTGCCCGCCATATCGGCCCCTCTGATGCCGAACGCAGCGAAATGCTGGCCGCAATCGGTGCCGCCTCGCTGGACGATCTGGTTGCCCAGACCCTGCCGGCCGACATCCGCCTGAACCGTGCGCTGGACCTGCCGTCCCCGGTGCCGGAAGCCGAAGCCCTGGCCGCGCTGAAAGAGGTGGCCAGCCGCAACATCGTCAACAAGTCTTTCATCGGCCTGGGTTACTACCCGGTGCTGACCCCCACCGTCATCCTGCGCAATGTGCTGGAAAACCCGGGCTGGTACACCGCTTACACCCCGTATCAGGCTGAAATCGCCCAGGGTCGTCTGGAAGCGCTGCTCAACTACCAGCAAATGGTGATGGACCTGACCGGTCTGGAAATGGCCAATGCCTCGCTGCTGGACGAAGCCACCGCCGCCGCCGAAGCCATGGCCATGGCGCGCCGTGTATCCAAGAGCAAGTCCGCGCAGTTCTTTGTCGACAGCCGCGTGCTGCCGCAAACCCTGGACGTGATGAAAACCCGTGCCAAGTACTTCGGTTTCGAGCTGGTTTCCGGCCACCCGGAAGAGGCTGGCAATGGTGACTACTTTGGTGCGCTGTTCCAGTATCCGGGCGAAGCGGGCGACCTGATCGACCTGACGCCCTACATTGCCGCCGTCAAGGCCAAGGGTGGTGTGGCCGTGGTGGCTGCCGACATCATGGCGCTGGTGGCACTGAAGTCCCCGGCCGAAATGGGTGCCGACGTGGCCATCGGTAACACCCAGCGCTTTGGCGTGCCGATGGGCTACGGTGGCCCGCACGCTGCTTACTTTGCCTTCAAGGATGAAATGAAGCGCTCGGCACCTGGCCGTATCATCGGTGTGTCGGTCGATGCCAAGGGCAAGACCGCGCTGCGCATGGCGCTGCAAACCCGCGAGCAGCACATCCGCCGCGAAAAGGCCAACTCCAATATCTGTACCAGCCAGGTACTGCTGGCCAATATCGCCGGCATGTACGCGGTGTACCACGGTGCGGAAGGCGTCAAGCGCATTGCCAGCCGCATCCACCGTCTGGCCGCCATCTTCGCCCATGCGGTGAAGAGTGCCGGTGGCAAGCTGGTATTCGACCGCTTCTACGACACCGTACAGGTGGAAGCGGCCAATGCCGACACCATCTACGCCGCTGCCCTGGCTGCCGGTTACAACCTGCGTCGCGTGTCCGCCACCGTGCTGGGCGTGGCCTTCCACGAAGCGGCTACCGAGGCTGATCTGGCCACGCTGATCCAGCTGTTTACCGGCAAGGATGCCGACATCGCCGCGCTGGATGCCGCCGCTGCCGATGCCATCCCGGCCGGCCTCAAGCGCGAATCCGCCTTCTTCACCCACCCGGTGTTCAACACTCACCACAGCGAGCACGAGATGCTGCGCTACCTGAAGAAGCTGGAAAACCGCGACCTGGCGATGAATCACTCGATGATTTCGCTGGGCAGCTGCACCATGAAGCTGAATGCCACCAGCGAGATGATTCCCATCACCTGGCCGGAATTCGCCAATATGCACCCGTTTGCCCCGCGTGATCAGGCTGCCGGTTACCTGCAGCTGATCGACGACCTGCAAACCCAGCTGAAAGCCATCACCGGTTTTGACGCCATCTCCATGCAGCCCAACTCCGGCGCGCAGGGCGAGTACGCCGGCCTGCTGGCCATCAGCCGTTACCACGAAGCGCGTGGCGAAGCGCAGCGCAATATCTGCCTGATTCCGCAATCGGCCCACGGTACCAACCCGGCCACCGCGCAGATGATGAACATGCAGGTAGTGGTGGTGAAGTGTGACGAATCCGGCAACGTCGACGTGGCCGACCTCAAGGCCAAGGCCGAGCAGCATTCGGCCAACCTGGCGGCGCTGATGATTACCTATCCGTCCACTCACGGCGTGTTCGAACAGCCGATCCGCGAGATCTGCGACATCATCCACAGTCATGGTGGTCAGGTGTACATGGACGGTGCCAACCTGAACGCCCAGGTGGGCCTGTGCCGTCCGGCGGACATCGGTGCCGACGTGTCGCACATGAACCTGCACAAGACCTTCTGCATCCCGCACGGCGGTGGCGGCCCGGGCATGGGCCCCATCGGCCTGAAAGCCCATCTGGCCCCGTTCATGGCCAACCACGTGGTGGCTGACGTGCCGGGTGCGGTTGCCGGTCAGACTGCGGTGTCCGCTGCGCCGTTCGGCTCGGCTTCCATCCTGCCCATCTCCTTCATGTATATCCGCATGATGGGTGCCGAGGGCATGAAGGCCGCCACCGAAAACGCACTCTTGTCCGCCAACTACATGGCCAAGAAACTGGGTGAACACTTCCCGGTGCTGTATACCGGTGCCAATGGCCGTGTGGCGCACGAGTGCATCATCGACCTGCGCCCTCTCAAGGCTGCCAGTGGCGTGACCGAGGTGGACGTGGCCAAGCGCCTGATGGACTACGGCTTCCACGCTCCGACCATGAGCTTCCCGGTACCGGGCACGCTGATGATCGAGCCGACCGAGTCCGAACCCAAGGCCGAACTGGACCGCTTCATTGCCGCCATGACCGCCATCCGTCAGGAAATCGACCAGGTGCAGAAAGGCACATGGCCGGCGGACAACAACCCGCTGCGCAATGCACCGCACAGCAAGGCTGACATCGCTGGCGACTGGGACCGTCCGTACAGCCGCGAAACCGGCCTGTTTCCGCTGCCTTATGTGCTGGAAAACAAGTTCTGGCCAAGCGTGAACCGTATCGATGACGTATACGGCGACCGCAACCTGGTGTGCAGCTGCCCCAGCACCGACAGCTATCTGTAAGCCAGCCCATGCGTGGGGCCTGTCTGGGTCCCACCGCCATAAGCCCCCGTTTTTACGGGGGCTTTCAGGCTGCAGGCAAGGTCATTTGGTACGATTTTCCAGGGCCCGGCAAAGCCGGGCCTTTCGATTGAGTTATCGCTTCCGCAGCCTTCCTGTCTATTCCCAATCCCCCCGCCCTTGCCCTGCAAGGGAGCCTCGCCTTCTTTATCAGAAAGCGAGATGAGGTGGAAATCATCTGTAAGCCCCCGTTTTACGGGGGCTTTTTTATTTTGCTGGCGTCAGCTGACTGCTTGTCCACCCGTCATGGTGGGTAGGCGTTAACCACCTGTTGCTTAAAATATGGGCAGGTATTAAAGAAGTGAGATTTATTTTAAGTTTATAGTTTAAAAAGGCTGGATGATTGCTAGAATGACTCTCTTATTCATTGCACATGACGAAATGCTTGTTGTCATGGCTTCACCATTCAGGATGCAAGAGCAGGTTGGAACGCGATATGCCGCATGATGGAGTACCGTTTACCGAGGAAAGCATGGCGCGCTTTGCCTTGCTCGACAGGCTGCGCCATCCGGTATGGGTATTCGATATTGAAGCCCGGCGCGTGTACTGGGCCAACCCTCCTGCCTTGCAGGTGTGGGAGGCTGCCAGCCTGGATGAATTGTGCAGCCGAGACATGGGGCAGGACATGTCCGACTCCGTGGCGCGCCGTTTGCAGCAGTACCAGAGCGACTTCATCAGCCATGACATGATGTTTTCCGAAACCTGGACGCTCTATCCCAACGGTCATCCGCGCAGCCTGAAGGTGATGTTCAGCGGAATACGCCATCAGGGACGCATGCTGATGCTGTGCGAAGCGCTGGGTGAATTGCAGGCCGACCCGGACACCCTGCGCAGTGCGGAAGCCCTGTTGCATTCGCCGGTATTCATCACCCTGTATCAGGCCGATGGCCAGGCGCTGTATCGCAATCCCAGTGCACGTGAGCAGGTGCTGGACCCGGCAGAGTGCTGGCAGACGCGTTTTGTCGACCCGGCCGATCTGGCCTCGTTGCAACAACAGCTGCAGGCACATGGCAAGGGCAGGTTGGTGGCCAGGGTGCTGACCCGGCAGGGTGAGCGCTGGCATGAGGTGTCGGCACGCCATTGCCGCGATGCGGCATCCGGCCAGCCTGCAGTGCTGGTCAGCGAAATGGATGTCAGCGAGCTGAAAGAGGCCGAGGCGCGCGCCAGCTATCTGGCCATGCACGATATCCTCACCGGGCTGCCCAATCGCAATTTCGTCCAGCAGCATTACCCGGTCTTGTTGCAGCAGGCCCGTGCGCAAAATCTGGAAGTGGCCTTGTTGTGCATCGACCTGGACCGCTTCAAGAACATCAATGACAGCCTGGGCCACGGCTTTGGCGACTTGCTGCTGGTGCAGATGAGCGAGCGCCTGAAACAACTGCTCTGTGCCGGCCAGCAACTGGCCAGGCAGGGTGGCGACGAATTCCTGTTGCTGCTGTGCGCTCCACAGGTCAAGGAGCTGGCTGCCAGCCTGGCGGCAGCCATCGTGGAAAGCCTGGCTCGCCCCTTGTGGCTGCACGGGCAGGAAGTACAGCTGACCGCCTCGGTGGGCATCAGCCTGTGCGCCGACGGGGCCGAGGATGTGCAAAGCCATATGCGCCATGCCGACCTGGCCATGTACAGCGCCAAGGAAGCCGGGCGCAATGGCGTCCAGTTTTACGACGAATCCATGGATGCGCGTGCCCGATCGCGCTTGGCGCTGGAGTACGAAATCCGCCGCGGCCTGGAAAATGGCGAATTCGAAGCCTTCTACCAGCCACGGGTGGATTGCTTCAGTGGCCGCATTGTCGGGGCTGAAGCGCTGGCCCGCTGGCGACATCCGGAACGCGGCCTGTTGTTTCCTGACAGCTTCATTCCCGCCAGTGAGGAAAGCGGCCTGATCCGCGAACTGGACCGGCAAATCCTGGCACAGGTGGCCTCCCAGCTGGCGAACTGGCATCGACAGGGCAGGGACTTGCAGGTATCGGTCAACCTGTCCGCCAGCCAGTTTGCCGACCCGGAACTGCCGGCCACCCTGCAACAGATTTTGCAGCAAAGCGGCTGCCCGGCCGCCAGTATCGAGCTGGAAATCACCGAGTCCCTGCTGCTGGCGCACGACCCGCACACCATGAACACGCTGGCCGCCTTGCAGGCCATGGGTTTTGCCATTGCCATCGACGATTTCGGTACCGGCTATTCCAACCTCGCGTATCTGCAAAACTATCCGCTCAACACCCTGAAGATTGATCGCTCCTTCATTTCCGGCCTGCCGCAACGCTCGGCCATTCCGGAGCTGATCACCAGCCTGTGCCGCATCCTCAAGCTGGCCATGGTGGCCGAAGGAGTGGAAACCCATGCCCAGCTGGACTGGCTGCGCGAACAAGGCTGCCAGCAATATCAGGGCTATCTGTGCAGTCGCCCGCTGTCATTGCGCCACTTCAACGAATTGCTGGAGCATGGCGAAGAGCCGCCACCAAGCGCAGTCTGAATAAGCTTAGCGGGAATGCGTCATTCAAATTTGCCGCATCTTCCCTTAAGCTGATGTCCAGCCGGGGCCCCGCATGATGACGGCCTTCCCCCGCACGGAGACCAAGATGAACCTACGCACCCTGTTACCAGCCCTGATGCTGGCCAGCCCGCTGGCGCTGGCGGCCAAACCCCTGACTGTCTGTACCGATGCCAATCCGGAAGGCTTTGACGTGGTGCAGTACAACTCGCTGGTGACCACCAATGCCTCGGCCGATGTGCTGATGAACCGGCTGGTGGAATACGATGCGTCCGCTCACAAATTGCAGCCTGGCCTGGCCAGCAGCTGGCAGGTCAGCGCCGATGGCCTCAGCTACACTTTCAAGCTGCGTCCGGGCGTGGCCTTCCACAGCACCGATTACTTCAAGCCCAGCCGCAAGCTCAATGCCGACGACGTGGTATTCAGCTTCGAGCGCATGCTCAACCCGGACCACCCCTGGTACAAGACTGCGGCCAATGGCTACCCGCATGCCCAGTCCATGCAGCTGCCCAAGCTGATCAAGTCGGTCAGCAAGGTGGACGACAACACCGTGCGCTTTGAGCTGAACTATCCGGAATCCACTTTCCTGTCCACGCTGAGCATGGGCTTTGCCTCCATTTACTCGGCCGAATACGCCGCCCAGTTGCAGGCTGCCGGCAAACAGGCCGAGCTCAACAGCAAGCCCATCGGCACCGGTCCCTTCGTGTTCCGCAGCTTCCAGAAGGACAGCGTGGTGCGTTATCAGCCCAACCCGGCTTACTGGGGGGGCAAACCCAAGGTGTCGGCACTGATCTACGCCATCACGCCGGATGCCACCGTGCGGGTACAAAAGCTGAAGGCAGGGGAGTGCCAGCTGGCCTTGTCAGCAAAACCGCAAGACGTGCTGGCGGTGCAGGGCGACAGCAAGATTCGCGTACTGTCCACACCGGCCTTCATGACCGCCTTTGTCGCCATCAACAGCCAGCACAAGCCTTTTGACAATGCGCTGGTGCGCCAGGCAGTGAATCTGGCCTTTGACAAGAGCACCTATCTGAAAACCGTGTTTGATGGCACGGCTACAGCCGCCACGCTGCCGTATCCGCCCAATACCTGGAGCTATAACAAGAGCGTGAAGCCGTATCCGCAAGACCTGACACGCGCAAAAAAGCTGCTGGCCCAGGCTGGCTACCCCAACGGCTTTGACACCACGCTGTGGGTACGCCCCAGCGGCAGCACGCTCAACCCCAACCCCAAGGCCGGCGCCGAGCTGTTGCAGGCTGATCTGGCCAAGGTAGGCATTCGTGCGCAGATCAAGGTGATCGAGTGGGGCGAGCTGATCAAGCGCGGCAAGGCGGGCGAGCACGACCTGCTGTTCATGGGCTGGGCCGGGGATAATGGCGACCCGGACAATTTCCTCACTCCGCAGTTCTCCTGCGCCGCCGTGCAGTCCGGCACCAACTTTGCCCGCTATTGCGACCCGAAACTGGACAAGCTGATTAGCGACGGCAAGAAAACCAGCGACTTTGCCCAGCGCAGCAAGCTGTACCTGCAGGCGCAAAAGCTGATCAGCGATCAGGCCTTGTGGCTGCCGCTGGCCCACCCCACGGCCTATGTGCTGGAGCGCAAGGAAGTGAGCGGCTACGCCGCCAACCCCTTTGGCCGCGTCAACTTTGCCACGGTGAATGTGCAGTAAGCACTCAAGCCGGCAAAGCCGTTAATCCCGATGCAAAAAGGCAGCCTTGTGCTGCCTTTTTGCATCGTCAACGGGCCGGTCATGGCAATCGCCGTGCCGGTCGGGACTGCTTGCGGTATCATGTGCCGGTGTTTGTCGATCACAGACGCAGCGGGTGCCGGGAACAGTCTGTCCCGGGGTTCCGCGCACCGGGAAGAACCTGCCATGAGCCGTAAAGAAAGCAAAAGTCCAACCTTTGACCGCATTGTCGAAGCCAGCCTGCAGCTGTTCAACCAGCAGGGCGAGCGCAGCGTCACCACCAATCACATTGCGCGCTATCTGAATATCAGCACCGGCAATCTGTACTACCACTTTGCCTGCAAGGAAGACATCATCAACGAGCTGTACCGGCGCTACTCCAAGGGTATGGCCGATTATCTCAATGCCGCGGGCGAGCTGAGTGTGACTGCCTCGGTGGAAGGGCTGGTGTCCCTGCTGGAGAAGGTATTGCGCCATTTGTGGACCTTCCGTTTCATTCCGCAAAGCATTTCCAGCCTGTTTTCGGTTAACCAGTCCTTGCAGGAAAGCTACAGCAAGATCGAAGCCGGGCTGATCAGCCGTGGTGTGGAAAAGCTGTTTTTCAAGCTGCGCGATCAGGGCATGCTGGAAGGTGACGACGTGCAGATCGGTTTTCTCGCGCGTAATTTCCAGTTGTTGCAAACCGGCTGGATTGCCCGTCCTGACATTGCCAAATGTCCACAGGAAGCACAGACCGTGGCGCGCGAGGGTTGCCTGAGCCTGCTGTATTTCCTGGCACCTTATGTGTCCAGCCGTTTCCGCCAGCCTTTCGAGCGCGTGCTGGCCGGCATGGCACCGGTACATGGTGCGCTGCCGGCGGTATAAGCCATCTTTCATTGCCGCATTGCATGGCCAGTCGCTGACTGGCCATTTGTCATTTTGTGCCGGAATTTTCATAAGCTTTGCAGGAAATCCGGCTTGGCTTCTTCCCCTGCTGACGGTATGGTTAGGCCGATATGCAACAGGCGTAAAGCCACAGGAGAGAAGAAGATGAAACTGGAAACCCTGGCCGTGCACGGCGGCTACAGCCCGGACCCGACCACCAAGGCGGTGGCGGTGCCGCTGTATCAGACCACCAGCTATGCTTTTGACAGCACCCAGCACGGTGCGGACCTGTTCGACCTGAAAGTGCAGGGTAATATCTATACCCGCATCATGAACCCCACCACCGATGTGCTGGAAAAGCGCGTAGCTGCGCTGGAAGGTGGCATTGGTGCACTGGCGGTGGCATCCGGCATGGCGGCCATCAGCTATGCCATCCAGACTATCGCGGAGGCTGGTGACAACATCATTGCCACCAGCACGCTGTATGGCGGTACTTATAACCTGTTTGCCCACACCTTCCCGCAACTGGGCATCGAAGTGCGCTTTATCGACTACAAGGACCCGGCCTCCATCAGCAAGCTGGTGGATGACAAGACCAAGGCGGTGTTCTGCGAGTCGGTGGGCAACCCGCTGGGCAATGTGGTGGACTTTGCCGCCTTTGCCCAGGAAGCGCACAAGCATGGCCTGCCGCTGATTGTCGACAATACCGTGCCCTCGCCGTACCTGTGCCGCCCCTTCGAGCATGGCGCGGATATCGTGGTGCACAGCCTCACCAAATACCTGGGCGGCCACGGCACCAGCATCGGCGGCATCATTGTCGACTCCGGCAAATTCCCCTGGGGCGAGCATAAAGAACGCTTTGTGCGCCTGAATACGCCGGATGTCAGCTACCACGGCGTGAATTACGTCGAGGCACTTGGCCCGGCGGCCTATATCGCCCGTGCCCGCGTGGTGCCGCTGCGCAATATGGGCGCCGCCATTTCGCCGTTCAATGCCTTCCTGATCCTGCAAGGCATCGAAACCCTGGCCTTGCGCCTGGACCGTATTTGCGACAATGCGCTGAAGGTGGCCGAGCGCCTGCAAGCCCATCCGGCGGTGGAGTGGGTGGAATACGCCGCCCTGCCTTCCAGCCCCAGCAAGGCGCTGGTGGACAAATACATGGGCGGTCGTGCTTCGGGCATCCTGTCCTTCGGCATCAAGGGTGGCATCGAGGCCGGTGGCCGCTTCATCGATGCACTGCAACTGGTGACCCGTCTGGTGAATATCGGCGATGCCAAGAGCCTGGCTTGCCACCCCGCTTCCACCACCCACCGCCAGCTGTCGCCGGAAGAGCAGCTCAAGGCCGGGGTGCGACCGGAGCTGATTCGCCTGTCCATCGGCATCGAGCACATCGACGACATTCTGGCTGATGTGGATCAGGCGCTGAAGGCAGCGGCCCTGTAAAGGTGCTTTGTTGATGCAATAAAGGCTGCCGGATGGCAGCCTTTTTCAATGTGGTGGAACTAGCGGCGATGCACCACCTGCGGGTTCAGGCCGTTGGCCAGGTGGTGATGCCACTTGCCGTTGATGAACTCCTGCACAAAGCGCTTGGCGCGCTCGGCGTGGTCCAGCTCGCCATGCGGGGCGATATTGCTCAGGTGCACCGGGTGGCCAAGTTTGCGCGCCAGCTCTTCGGTATCGATGAATACCAGTGGCTGGCCGGGAAAACTGGGGTAGCTGACGGTTTCGCGTGACAGCAGGGTCAGTTGCAGATGGTGCTTGTCGCGCTGAATGAAATCGTACAGCTCATCCACTGCGGCTTCCTCGCCCTCCAGCATTTGCAGGAAATCCTTGTTCATCAGCAACAGCAGGCTGTTGATGCCCAGGCGCTGGTTGCGGGCACGATAACCGGCCAGCAGCCCCAGCAGGGATTGCGGTGAATAGGCCGGATTAAGGGCGCTGGAATAAATCAGGCGGATCATTGCAGTCTCCTGGCGCTGGAGCGCTCTTGTGGTGATGATGGCCGGTGTCATGGTGCGGACCTGGCTGGCTCCATGATAGGTGGAATTGCCTTGTCATGCACCTTGCCCGCTTGTGTGGCCAAATTTCAGCCGCCGGCCGCGCCCAGATGCAGCCAGAGCAGGAAGCTCAGCAGTGCCGCCAGTGCGTGCAGCCAGGCGCGCCAGCGATAACTCACGGCCACGCCTTGCGGCGTGAGGGTGTTGATCAGATAGGGCTTGCCGTCATCCGGCTTGCGCACATGCAAGGTGGGCGGGGTGCTGGCCAGCTGCTGGTGTAACTGGCGTACCTCACGCTCGGCAGCGGCACGTACCAGCTGCCATTCCTGTTCGCTGATCTGCCCGCTGCCGTCCAGATCAAAACGGCGCAGCAAGGCCGGCTGGTCCTGTTTCCATTCGCTCAGCTTTGCGCCGACATCCTGGCGGAATGCCTGCTGGTCGGGTCGCACGCCACCGTGGCTGCTCAACTGGCCCAGTACGTAGAGCGGGTCGCCTTCATCTATCCATTCTTCCACCAGCGTTTCATTGCCTTCCTGCCAGCTCTCGCGGTGTGGCGGCTGCACCTCGGCACCTTCCGGGTGGATGATCACCGCCTGTTTGCCATCCTGCAGCACAAAGGACTGATCGCTGCACTCCGGTACGGACAGCAGGCTGCCGCTGTCCAGCGTCAGCGGGTCTAGCGTGCGGCCGGACAGGGCGCTGCGCCGGTCATTGTGATAGCGCCAGCAGCGGTACCACACGCAGCGGCGGCCGGAATAGGGGCTGTAGTTGACGGCACGCTCATGGTTGGCGGCCACGCCATAGAGTTCCACATGGCCCAGTGCGGCTGTTGCTGCGCGTGCGGTGGGCGTGTCGGCAATCAGCCGGTAACGCCGGTAATTGAGCCACCAGCCGATCAGCCCGCAGAGCAGCATGGCAGGCAGCAGCAGTTGGCGAAAAACCGGCAGTCCCAGTTTCAGGCCGGCAAAGCCCAGCAGCAGGTAAAGGCCAAAGGCCATCCAGCCATTGCGCGTCCACTGCCAGCTCAACCACTGCTGCATGATTCAACCCTGGCGGAACAGCTGGGCCAGATCAACATCCCGCTTTTCGGCGACGCTGAACTGCAAGGCGCGGGCGGGCTGGAAGTTGAACAGGCGGGCGATGAGCACATCGGGGAATTGCTCGATGCGTATATTGTTGAGGTTGACGGCATCGTTATACAGCTCGCGCCGGTCGGCAATGGTGTCTTCCAGCTGGCTGATGCGCTCGGCCAGATGAGAGAATTGCTGGTCTGCCTTCAGTTCCGGGTAGGCTTCAGCCACGGCCAGCACCTGGCCGATCAGCCCGCGCAGCTTGCCTTCCTCGTGTCCCAGCCCTTCCATATTGCGACTTTGGGCGTACTGGGCCACTGCCGAGCGCGCCTCCATCACCCGGCTGAGGGTTTGCTGTTCGAACTGGGCGTATTGCTTGCATACCTCCACCAGCTTGGGCAGTTCGTCATGGCGCTGCTTGAGCAGCACGTCGATATTGGCCCAGCTGCGGGCAACGGCATGCTTGAGGTTGACCAGCGCGTTGTACAGGGTGATGAAATACAGCAGGACAATGGCGATCACGCCAAAGAAAATCACCAGCTTCATGGAGGGGACTCCCCGAGGGTGCCGTGGTGGCAGGTAAAATACTGTTAAGCAGGATTATTCTAGCGGCATCGTCAGACATGCTGCCAGCAGTGTCAAGAAAGAGGATGGGGAATGCAGCTGCTCAACATTATTGGAGCTGGAAAACTGGGACGTACGCTGGGTCGCCTTGCGGCACAAAGCGGCCAGTACCGGGTACAGGACTGTCTGGCCCGCAGCGCGGCATCGGCGCAGGCAGCGGTGGATTTCATCGGCGCAGGCCGGGCATGCAGCCAGTTGGTACAGGTGCAGCCAGCAGCGCTGACCTTGCTGTCCGTGCCGGACGATGCCATTGCCGCCACGGCGCAGGCGCTGGCCGATAGTGGGCGGGTGCAGCCCGGAGCGGTGGTGTTTCATGCCAGCGGCGCGGCAGAGGCGGAAATACTGGCCCCCTTGCGTGCAGTGGGGGCGCATGTGGCCAGCCTGCATCCGGCGTTTTCCTTTGCCGACCCGGCACGGGCAGTGACGCAATTTGCCGCTACCTTGTGCGCGCTGGAAGGCGATGCGGCAGCGCTACCGCAGTTGCAGGACTTTGCCGCGGCCATTGGCGCACGGCCGTTTGCGCTGGCACCGGGCGGCAAGGCGGCCTATCACGCAGCTTTGTCGGTAGCGTCCAATTATCTGGTCACGCTGACCGATATCGCCCGTCAGCTGGCACGGCAGGGTGGTGTGGATGAGGTGCTATTGTCCGCCTTGCTCGGGCCATTGATGCAGGGCAGTCTGGCCAATGCGCTGAGCATGGGGCCGCAGCAGGCGCTGACCGGGCCCATCGTGCGTGGTGATGCTGCGACGGTAGCGCGTCATCTGGTGGTATTGCCGCTGGAATTGCAGCCCGCCTATCGGGTGCTGGGCGAGCGCACGGTAGCACTGGCGGGGGCGCGTCTGCCTGAGGAGGCGCGGCAGACGCTGCTGGCCTTATTGCGCGACTGAATCGGCTTCTGGTGCTGCCACCTTGAATACCTGGCGCAGATAGGCAAGGAAGGTGGCATCGCTGCACATGGTCTTGCCCGGGCTGTCGGATAGCTTGGCCACCGGCTGGCCATTGCAGCTCACCAGTTTCAGCACGATTTGCAGCGGCTCCAGCCCCATGTCATTGGTGAAGTGGGTGCCAATGCCAAAGCTCACCTGAATGTGCGGGCTGTAGCGGCGGTGCAGTTCCAGTGCCTTGTCCACGCTCAGGCCGTCGCTGAAGGTGAGCATCTTGGTGGCCGGGTCGATGCGCAGTTTGCGGTAATGGGCAATTGCCTTGTCTGCCCACTCCACCGGGTCGCCACTGTCATGGCGCAAGCCGTCGAACAGCTTGGCAAAGTACAAGTCGAAATCCGCCAGAAAGGCATCCATGCACACCACGTCGGTGAGGGCGATGCCCAGGTCGCCGCGGTATTCCTGCACCCAGGCTTCCAGGGCTGCGTTCTGAAAATCACGCAGCCGCACGCCCAATGCCTGGAAGGCCTGGAAGAACTCATGCGCCATGGTGCCGATGGGGGTGATGCCCAGCTTCCACGCCAGCCAGACATTGCTGGTGCCACGGAAAATCTTGGGCAGGGCGGCATTGAGCTGCTCCACCACTTGCTGCTGCCATTCACGGCTGAAGCGGCGACGGGTGCCAAAGTCGGAAATCAGCAGCGGAAAGCGCTGGCTGGCGCTTTCTTCCGCCTCGAAGCGCAGCAGGGTGGCAATTTTCTCATCCAGCCGGCGCTGGCCTTCCTCACGTACCTGCGGCGTGTCCAGACGGCGGAAGTACAGCTCGTTGACGATGGCCAGCACGAAAATCTCGAAGAACATCGCCTGTACCAGCGGGCCTTCGATATGAATGTTCAGCGCATCGCCATCGCACTCCACCCGGATGAAGCGGCGCTGCAGGTGGAACAGTTCCAGATAATCGACAAAATCACTCTTGATGAAGCGCAAGCTGCGCAGATAGGCCAGCTCCGGCTGAGTGAACTGCAGCTGGCACAACCAGTCCAGCTGGGCTTCCAGCTCCTTGTGCAATTGTGACAGCGGGTAGTCCGGCTGGTTACGGCAGCGGAAGGCATACTGCCCGTAAGCTGCCGGAAACTGATGCAGGATGGCCTGAAGCATGGTGAATTTGTACAGGTCGGTATCCAGCAGGGAATGGATCAGCGGCGGCAGCTTGGGCATGGTGTGGGCTTTCAGGCAGCGTGCAGGATGAAAATGGCCGGACGTTTGTGGAAGTCCGGCGCGTCTTGCGGCCAGTCCTTCACCAGGCGGCTGACGATGGTTTCCGTCGGCAAGGTCAGGTCGCAGGCCACCGCCAGCCGTGTAGCGGGGGCCAGTGTCTCACGCAATTGCTGCAGCAGCGCATTGTTGCGGTAGGGTGTTTCGATGAACACCTGGGTTTCGTTGCGCTGGCGCGAGCGTTGTTCCAGCTCCTTCACCACTTTGGCCTTTTCAGCCGCATCCACCGGCAGGTAGCCGTGGAAGGCAAAGCACTGGCCATTGGCCCCGGAGGCCATCAGCGCCAGCAAAATGGAAGAAGGGCCGATCAGCGGTGCCACGCGGATGCCGCGCTCGTGCGCCAGTGCCACTAGCTGTGCGCCGGGGTCGGCGACCGCCGGGCAGCCTGCTTCGGAGATCAGGCCCACGTCTTCACCTGCCAGCAGCGGCGCGAGCAGGGCAGCAACATCAGCTGGCTTGGTGTGTTCGTTGAGCGTGCTCATCGCCAGCTCGCGGATAGGCGTGCTGACGCCCAGCGCCTTCAGGTGCTTGCGCGCGGTTTTTTCCGCCTCCACCACAAAGTGGCGGATATGCAGCACCTTGGCGGCCTCGCTGGCAGGCAGCCAGGCAATGCTTTCGTCGCCCAGCGGGGCGGGAATCAGGAACAGGGTGCCGGCCATTACAGAATCTCCACACCTTCGGCGTTCAACATGCTGATGAGTCGGAACAGCGGTACGCCGATCAGGGCGTTCGGGTCGTCCGACTCCACTTTTTCCAGCAGCGTACCACCCAGGCCTTCGCTCTTGGCGCTGCCGGCACAGTGCAGGGCATCCGGTTCGCGCGTCAGGTAATTGCGGATTTGCTGTTCGGTCAGCTGGCGCAAGGTGACGCGGGTAATGCCCACGGTTTCCTGCAAGCGTCCGCTGGCGGTGTTGTATAGTGCCAACGCCGAATGAAACACCACGGTGCGACCGCTCATCCACTGCAGCATGGCTACGCCGTTTTCAAACGAGCCGGGTTTGCCGATTTGCTGGCCATCGAGCAGGGCGACCTGGTCGGAGCCGATGATCAGTGCATTCGGGTAGTCGGCCGCCAGCGACTGGGCCTTGGTGCGTGCCAGGCGCACGGCAGTGTCCAGTGCACTTTCACCCGGCAGCGGGGTTTCGTCGCAGACGGGCGGCACGGCGGTGAAGGGCAGCCCGAGGCGGGCGATGATTTCCTGCCGGTAGCGGGAGGTGGAAGCCAGGATGATCTGCATGGTGGTATTGCTTGATTATTTTGACAAATCAGGGAGGCGGATTATATCATGCTGGGTTTATGTCTAACCCGATTTTGATCGACCCGCTCAAGTTCGCCCGTGAGGGCCGCGTTCTGACCGGCAAATTGCCCGTCAGCACCCTGGACGAGCGTGTGCACAGCGACCTGTCCGATACCTCCGGTACGGTGGAATACACCCTGGAAGGTTTTCGCGATGGCTCGTCCCGCCTTTCCCTGCGCCTGCAGGTGAAAGCCAGTGTTGCGGTAAGCTGCCAGCGTTGCCTGGAAGTGATGCCGTTCGAGGTGAATACCGATTCGGTGGTTACCTTGTTCACCCGGCAGGAAAAGCTGGATGAAGCCTGCGAGCTGGACGAAACGCTGGATGCCATTCTCGCGCCGGAAGAGCTTGATGTGGTGGCAATGATCGAAGACGAAATCATCATGGGCTTGCCGCACTCGACGAAACACGACGAATGCGGTTCGGAAGCTCTGACACGTGCCAAGGCTGACAAGCCCAATCCGTTTGCGGTGCTGGCCACGTTGAAGATCTCCAAGTCTTGAGTTATCAATACACGCGATTTTCCTAGGAGTCGAACATGGCTGTTCAACAGAACAAAAAGTCCCCGTCCAAGCGCGGCATGCATCGTGCCCACGATTTTCTGACCGCTCCGTCGCTGGCCAAAGAGCCGACGACCGGTGAAACCCACCTGCGTCACCACATCAGCCCGAACGGCTTCTACCGTGGTCGCAAGGTTGTTGCCACCAAAGGCGAATAATTCGTCCTTTCTCACCCAATACTTACCGTTTGTATAAAAACAGGTAGGTTTCACTACCGTACACGTTGATGACTATCACCGTCGCGGTTGATGCAATGGGCGGTGACGTTGGCCTCAAGGTCACCGTCCCAGCATCGATCCAATTCCTGCAAGACCATCCCAACACCAATCTGATTCTTGTCGGAGACCAGGCAGCCATCGAGGCTGAATTGTCCCGTCATCCGGGTGTTGCGCGTTCGCGCGTCCGTATCCAGCACGCCACCCAGGTGGTAGGCATGGACGAGTCGCCGCAGCTCGCCCTGAAGAACAAGAAAGATTCGTCCATGCGGGTGGCAATCAATCTGGTGAAGGAAGGCGAGGCGCAAGCCGCCGTGTCTGCCGGCAATACCGGCGCACTGATGGCAACCGCACGCTTTGTCCTCAAAACCATACCGGGCATCGAACGACCGGCCATCGCCAAGATGATGCCGTCCGTCAAGGGCAGCACCTGCATGCTGGACCTGGGCGCCAACGTCGATTGCACGCCAGAACAACTCATGCAGTTCGGCATCATGGGTTCGGAGCTGGTTTCCAGCATTACCGGCAATGCCAATCCGCGCGTCGGACTGCTCAATATCGGTTCGGAAGACATCAAGGGTAACGACAGCGTCAAGCGCGCCGGCGAATACCTGCGTCAGTCCGAGCTGAACTTCATCGGTAATGTCGAAGGCAACGACGTCTACAAAGGCACGGTAGATGTGGTAGTCTGCGACGGTTTTACTGGAAATGTGGCGCTCAAGTCGGCTGAGGGGCTGGCGCACATGATTTCTTCTTTCCTGCGGCAGGAATTCACCCGCAACTGGTGGACCCGCCTGTGCGCGCTGGCAGCCATGCCGGTGCTCAATCAGTTCCGCAAACGTGTCGACCCCCGTCGTTACAACGGTGCCAGCTTGCTGGGCCTGCGTGGCATCGTGGTGAAAAGTCACGGTGGAACCGATGCCGTTGGATTCCGTTTCGCGCTGGAACAGGCTTGCGAGGAAGCCGGCTCCGACGTGATTGGTCATATCACCGACCGGGTTGCACACCAATTAAACAATCTCAAGCAAGCCGAGCCGGAAGCGAACTGATTAATACATGGCCCATTCCCGCATTCTAGGCACTGGCAGCTATCTGCCATCCAATGTGCTCACGAATGCGATGCTGGCCGAGCGCGTGGAAACCAGTGACGAGTGGATTGTCTCGCGCACTGGCATCCATGCCCGCCACATCGTGTCCGATGAAGAAACCACCAGCGATCTGGCGCTGAAGGCAGCAGAAGCTGCCATCCAGAGCGCTGGCATCGACAAGACCGAGATCGATCTGATCATCGTCGCCACCACCACGCCTGACATGATTTTCCCCAGCACCGCCTGCCTGTTGCAGGAAAAGCTGGGTATTCATGGCTGTGCCGCATTCGATGTGCAGGCGGTTTGCGCAGGCTTCATGTTTGCCCTCACCACCGCGCACAACTACATCAAGGGCGGCATGGCCAGCAAGGTGCTGGTTGTCGGCGCCGAAGTGATGTCGCGTGTGATGGACTGGGAAGACCGCCGCACCTGCGTGCTGTTTGGTGACGGTGCCGGTGCCGTGGTACTGGGTGCCTCGGAAGAACCGGGCATCCTGCATGCCAAGCTGGCTTCCGATGGCCGCTACAAAGACATCCTGAATACCCCGGCACAGATTTCCGGCGGCAAGATCCAGGGCATCCCCTTCTTGCACATGGACGGCCCGGCGGTGTTCAAGTTTGCCGTCAAGGCACTGTCCGACATCGCCAGCACCACGCTGGCCGAAGCCGGTGTCGACAAGACACAAGTCGACTGGCTGGTGCCGCATCAGGCCAATTTGCGCATTATCGAATCCACGGCCAAGCATCTGGGCATGTCGATGGAGCGGGTGATCGTGACATTGCCGCAACAGGGCAATACCTCGGCTGCCTCCATTCCGCTGGCGCTGGACCATGCAGTGCGTGATGGCCGCATCCAGCGCGGTCAGACCATCCTGCTGGAAGGCATTGGCGGTGGTTTTGCCTGGGGTGCCGTGCTGCTGAAGTACTGATTCTTCGCGACGGAAGCATCGCTGGTTTCATGCCGTGCCCTGCCTGAGATAACGCCCATTTTCATGGGCGTTTGATCTGACTGCTTGGCAGCAAGGTCTGATTGCCTCATCCTTCCGTCGATTATTATTCCGTCGAAATTGCGGAGACTGTCTATGGCGTTTGCCTTTCTCTTTCCCGGTCAGGGCTCGCAAAGCCTGAAAATGATGGACGGCTTTGCCGACCTGCCGGTGGTGAAACACACCTTCGAAGAAGCCTCCACCGCGCTGGGCGTGGACCTGTGGGCCATGCTGCAGGCTGACAGTGCCGAGGCCATCAATGCCACCGTCAACACCCAGCCCATCATGCTGGCTGCCGGTGTGGCGACTTATCTTGCCTGGCAGGATGTCAGCGGTCTGCAACCTTCTGTTGTGGCCGGTCACAGCCTGGGTGAATACACCGCCCTGGTTGCCGCCGGTGCGCTGCCGTTTGCCGAAGCGGTAAAACTGGTACGCCTGCGTGCCGAAGCCATGCAGAACGCCGTACCGGCCGGTCAGGGTGCCATGGCGGCCATCCTGAACCTGTCGGACGATGAGGTGCGCGCTGCCTGTGCCGAAGCGGCCAATGGCGAAGTGGTGGAAGCCGTCAATTTCAACTCCCCCGGTCAGGTGGTGATTGCCGGTAGCAAGGCCGCTGTCGAGCGCGCCATGGAAGCTTGCAAGGCCCGCGGTGCCAAGCGTGCGCTGCCGCTGCCGGTATCGGTGCCTTCGCACTGTGCGCTGATGAAGCCGGCCGGCATGCAGCTGGCCGAGGCCCTGCTGCAAGTACACATCAATACCCCGGCCATTCCGGTGCTGCACAATGCCGACGTGGCCAGCTACAGCGATGCGGCCGATATCCGCGATGCGCTGGTGCGCCAGCTGTACAGCCCGGTGCGCTGGACCGAAACCATCCAGAAGCTGGCAGCCGACGGCATCGTCAGCATGGCCGAGTGCGGCCCTGGCAAGGTGCTGGCTGGTCTGGCCAAGCGTATCGACGGCAACGTCAAGTGCCTGGCACTGACCGATGCTGCCGCGCTGCAAGCGGCCAAGGCCGAACTGCAATGATATTCATCCGTCAGCGCCGCCTGGCCGGCACTGGCGGATGTTGAAGTACACAACAAGGAGACATCCTCAATGAGTCTGCAAGGCAAAGTAGCCCTGGTTACCGGCGCTTCGCGTGGCATTGGCGCAGCCATTGCCGATGCGCTGCAAGCCGAGGGCGCCATTGTCATTGGTACCGCGACTTCCGAGTCCGGTGCTGCTGCCATCCATGAGCGTCTGGCTGCCAACGGCGGTGCCGGTCGCGTGCTCAACGTGACGGAAGACGGCGCCATTGAAGCGCTGGTTGACGCCATCGACAAGGAATTCGGCGCGGTAGCCATTCTGGTCAACAATGCCGGCATTACCCGCGACGGCCTGCTGATGCGCATGAAGGACGACGACTGGGATGCCATCATGGATACCAACCTGAAGTCGGTATTCAAGGCATCCAAGGCAGTACTGCGCGGCATGATGAAGGCCCGCTGGGGCCGTATCATCAACATCGCTTCGGTGGTGGGTGCAACCGGCAACCCCGGTCAGACCAACTACGCAGCGGCCAAAGCCGGTATCATGGGCTTCACCAAGTCCATGGCACGTGAGGTTGGCAGTCGCAATATCACGGTAAACTGTGTGGCACCGGGTTTTATCGACACCGACATGACCCGTGCACTGCCGGAAGAACAGCGCACCGCGCTGGTGGGCCAGATTTCCCTGGGCCGCCTGGGCGATGCCAAGGATATTGCTGATGCAACCGCCTTCCTGGCATCGGATCGTGCGGCCTATATCACCGGCCAAACACTGCATGTCAATGGCGGCATGTTCATGCCTTAACCGGTCCTGTCGAACAAAAGACAAGATTTAGGTGGGCTGCTCTAATTTTTTTTTGTAGAATACACGGGTTTTGTGATCCCGAATCAGAAAGGTCAAGGGTTTAGACAAATGGAAAACATCGAAGCGCGCGTTAAAAAGATCGTTGCCGAACAACTGGGCGTGAACGAAGCTGAAGTCAAGATCGAATCGTCCTTCGTTGATGATCTGGGCGCTGACTCCCTCGACACCGTTGAGCTGGTAATGGCTCTGGAAGAAGAGTTCGAGTGCGAAATCCCGGACGAAGAAGCTGAAAAGATCACCACTGTTCAGCAAGCCGTTGATTACGTTACCGCCCACCTGAACAAGTAATACTTTCAGGCCTGTACAGGACCTCTGCGCGGTGTGGCCTTGGCTCGCCTGCAGAGGTTCTTTTGTTATAGAGGGTTCCAAACGTCCGTTTGACTGTCATCAACTTCACACGGAAGTTGTGGGATCATCGGGAGACTGCCTCCCCTCTACTCACGGAGATTCTTCGTGTCCAAACGCAGAGTTGTAGTAACCGGTCTGGGACATATTTCCCCGGTCGGCAATGATGTTGCCACTGGCTGGGCCAATCTGTTGGCCGGCAAGAGCGGCATTGGCAAAGTGACCCGTTTTGATGCCAGCGACCTGAATTGCCAGATCGCGGGCGAGGTCAAGGACTTCGACATCAGCGCGTATATTTCCCCCAAGGAAGCGCGTCGTTCCGACCTGTTCATCCACTACGGCATTGCAGCAGCGCTGCAGGCCGTGGCTGATGCCGGCCTGGACGATGTGGCTGATCTGGACAAGACCCGCGTTGGCGTCAACATCGGTTCCGGTATCGGCGGTCTGCCGCTGATCGAGGAAACCGGCGTGGCCGTACAGGAAAACGGCATCCGCAAGATCGGTCCTTTCTTCATCCCCGGTTCGCTGATCAACCTGATCGCCGGCCACGTGTCCATCCTGAAGGGCTATCAGGGCCCGTCGTATGGCATCGTGTCTGCCTGCACCACCGGTGCGCACTGCATCGGCGATGCAGCCCGGATGATTCAGTATGGCGATGCCGATGTGATGGTGGCCGGTGGTGCCGAAGGTGCCATTTCCAAGCTGGGCATGGGCGGTTTTGCCGCCATGAAGGCGCTGTCCACCCGCAATGACGATCCGGAAACCGCGTCCCGTCCGTGGGACAAGGGCCGTGACGGCTTTGTGATGGGCGAGGGTGCCGGTGTGCTGGTGCTGGAAGAGTACGAGCACGCAGTCAAGCGCGGCGCGCGTATCTATGCCGAGCTGATCGGCTTTGGCATGAGTTCCGATGCCCACCACATTACCGCTCCGAATGCGGATGGCCCGGCCCGCGGCGTGCAGAACGCACTGCGCGATGCCCGGATCAACCCGGATCAGGTGCAGTATGTGAATGCGCACGGCACTTCCACCCCGCTGGGTGATGCCAACGAAACCAGCGCGCTGAAGATTGCCTTTGGCGATCACGCCAAGAAGCTGGTGGTGAACTCCACCAAGTCGATGACCGGCCACTTGCTGGGCGGTGCTGGCGGCGTGGAAGCCATCTACTCCATCCTGGCGCTGTACAACCAGGTATCGCCGCCCACCATCAACCTGCACGAGCAGGATGTGGAAGCCGGTTGCGATCTGGACTACGTGGCCAATACCGCCCGTGACATGAAGATCGACATCGCCATTTCCAACTCGTTTGGTTTTGGTGGTACCAACGGTACCCTGGTGTTCAAACGCATGTAATGGCGGCAGCGTGTTGCGGTGCTGCTGCGCCGCAACGCGAAAACGCATTGACAGCCCGAACCGCTGCGATACACTCGCGGCGGTTTTCTTTTTTTGCGGCGCGCCCCATGCCGCTGTGTGGAACAGGCATGTTTACCGAACGACTCGACTTCCTTCCCGACCTGCTGGCCCTGCATGCCGCCCATCGTGCGGAATTTCCCTTCCTGCTGATGTCCTCCGGCGATCAGGGCTGGGACATGCTGTTTGCCGCAGAAAGCACCACCCTGTATCACGGCGGGGAAGGGGAGGCTTTTGTCGAGGCCTTGCGCGGTTTCCAGCCGCAGGCGGTGGATAACCCGCACGGCCTGCCCTTTGTTGGCGGCTATTTCCTCTATCTGGGCTACGACTTGCTGTCGCAGTTTGAAGCCAAGGTGGACGAGGCACTGCCGGACAGCTTTCCGCTGGCGGCCATGGCGCGGGTTCCGGCTGCATTGTTGATCAACCGGCGTGAGCAAAGCGCCTGGCTGGTGGCCGAAACCGCCAGCCAGCTACAGCGCCTGCAACAGCTGGTACACGGCATTGCGCCATTCAATCCGCATCCGGTCAGCTTGCTATCGCTGCAGGAAGACCCGCCGCAGTGGTATACCGATGCCGTGCTGCGGCTGAAGCAGTACATCTATGAAGGGGATGTGTTCCAGGTGAACATTTCGCGCGGCTGGCGCGCCGAACTGGGGCCCGATGTTGCCGCGCCGGACCTGTTTGCCGCGCTGCGCCGTGCCAATCCCGCGCCGTTTTCTGCACTGGCGGATTTTGGTCAGGCGCAGATTGTCAGCTCCTCGCCCGAGCGCCTGGTGCGGGTGCGCGATGGCTGGGCCGACACCCGCCCGATCGCCGGCACCCATCCGCGCTCGCCGGACCCGACCGAAGATGCCGCCCTCAAGCAGCGGCTGATCTCCAGCATCAAGGAGCGCGCCGAGCACGTGATGCTGATCGACCTGGAACGCAATGACCTGGGGCGTATCAGCCAGCCCGGCACAGTGGAAGTGAACGAACTGATGGCGGTGGAGAGCTATGCCTACGTTCACCATATCGAATCCAATATCCGTGGGCGTTTGCGTGAAGAAATCACCCCCGCCGACACCATCCGCGCACTGTTCCCCGGCGGCACCATCACCGGCTGCCCCAAGGTGCGCACCATGCAGATCATCCGCGAGCTGGAAAACAGCGCACGTCGTGCTTATACCGGCAGCCTGGGCTATCTCAACCGCGATGGCAGCATGGACCTGAATATCCTGATCCGCACTTTCATGCAGGAAGGGCAGCAGCTGCGCTTCCGTGCCGGTGGCGGCATCGTGGCGGACTCCGACCCGGAACGCGAATTGCAGGAAACCCGCCACAAGGCACGCGGCCTGCTGCGTGCGCTGGGGGTGGAGCAAGCCTGATGGCCATGCTGATCAACGGCCAGCCGGGCGAGCAGGTTTCCGCACTGGATCGTGGCCTGGCCTATGGCGACGGCATCTATCGCACCATTGAAATCCGTGCTGGCCAGCCCCGCCTGTGGGCCTGGCAATACCGGCGGCTGGTGGCGGATGCCCACCGTTTGAAGCTGCCGGTGCCAGATGCAGCCCTGCTGCTGGATGAAATCAGCCAACTGGCAGGCGGCCTGGAGCAAGGCGTGGCCAAGATCGTGCTCACCCGTGGTGTGGGTGCGCGTGGCTATGCCATGCCTGCCGATGTTCAGCCTACCCGCATGGTGTCCGTCACCGCCTGGGCCGGCTATCCGCCCGAGCGTGCCCGTGACGGGGTGCATGTGCGCTGGTGTGACACCCGGCTGGCCTGTCAGCCACTGCTTGCCGGTATCAAGCACCTGAACCGGTTGGAAAACGTGCTGGCCCGCTCGGAATGGTCTGACCCGGACATTCACGAAGGCCTGATGCTGGACACGCGCGGCCTGCTGGTGGAAGCCACCATGAGCAATGTCTATCTGGTGACCGGGCAGCAGATCATCACCCCGAAACTGGATCAGAGCGGTGTGCAAGGCATGCTGCGCGACTGGCTGTTTGCCCATGCCCCGCAACTGGGTTACCCCTTGGTCGAGGCTGAAATCCTGCCCGCGCAATTGCAGGCTGCCGATGCGGTCTTCCTGTCCAATAGTCTGATCGGCCTGTGGCCGGTGGCCAGTATCGACGGCCAGAGCCTGCCGCACGCTCATCCCTGCTGTGCACAGCTGCAGGCCTTGCTGGCAGCTGAGAACTGATTACTGTCGTTAAGTCCCTATCTCCGCCTGCTGTATTCGCTTAGATAAAATTTGCATAAGGTTTGCTGATTAAATTATTTCTGGCGCTAAATAGTGCTCGCTATAGTGGCAGCCACGATGAAGGGAGCGGTTTCCCTTCCGTGTTCCGGCCTGCATCCGCGATGCGCCAAGGAGAATCAGCATGGTGGCAGCCAGCCTGCTGGAACAGCTTGCCTGTCAACAGCCCGCCGCACTGGCACCCATCGAACACGACCTGGCTTTCATCAACCAGCTGCTGAACGCGCACCAGTTCGAACAATTCCCCCTCAGCCTGCAAGCCGGACGCGTGCGTGGCCGCCACGAAGAATGGCGTTTCCGCTCGGTATTCCAGCCGGTGTATGCCCTGGAGGCCGATGGCGCTACGCGCCTGTGGTCGGTGGAGGCACTGGCGCGGGTGACTGACAGCTTTGGCGGCCAGCTGATTCCCACCGTATTGTTTGCCGCCGAAACCTCACCGCGCCGCTCGGTGTTTCTCGACCGTCAGCTGCGCTGTCTGCACCTGCTCAATTTCCTGCTGCAACACCCGGGGCCGGACCTGATCCTGTCCCTCAATGTGAATGCCCAGCATCTGGTGAATGTCAGCGAGGCGCACGGCCAGTTTTTTGCCGAAGTGCTGCAACAGCTGAATATCCCGGCCAGCCGCATCTGTCTGGAAGTGGTGGAAGACGCCGTCAGCGATCCGCTGCGCCTGCTGGAAGCCGTGCAGCGCTATCGCAGCCTGGGTTTCCGTATTGCGCTGGACGACTTTGGCCAGGGTGCATCCAATCTGGAGCGCGTCTGGTTGCTGGAGCCGGATTACGTCAAGCTGGACAAGGTGCTGATGCGCCATGCGTTGATGCGCCCCAGCGTGCGCGACAAGCTGGCCAAACTGGTGGACATCCTGCACCTGCACGGTGCGCAGGTGGTAGGCGAGGGGATAGAAAGCGCGATGCAGCTGGATATCGCCCGCGCTGCCGGCTGTGATTTCGTGCAGGGCTTCCATCTGGCGCGCCCGGCAGAGTTGCTCGGTCTGCCGGCCTGAACCTCCAGCTGGCGGCATCATGCCGCACGCTTACCCTTCCAGCGGTACAAACCACTCCATGTGACGTGCGCCCCCCAGGCTCTCCAGCCCGTGATCGTGCAGCGCCTGCTGCAATTGCAGCAAGAAGGCCTGCTCATCCGCAATGCCGCGATACACTTCCATCCAGGTTTGCTGTGCCTGCTGCGCGTTGTCATCCTGCCGTCGCATCAGGCTGGCTTCCACGCCCTGCTGTGCCAGTGCGGCCTGCATCTGCCGCAGCATGGGCAGCCAAGCCGGCCCGTCGATGGTGGCAATCTTGTAATACACATACAGCTCGCTGGTCATGCTGGGCTTTCCTTCCTGGGGCATGCAGGCTTTGCAGTCGCGCAAAATCGCTTATCATAGACCACTTCGCCCACGCTGGTGGGCATCTGGCAAACCAGGTGACAGTGCAGGAAAGGGGAGTGGTGTGCAGCAGGGTATTACCACCTTGGTGGTGGTTGGCGTCGGTTTGATTGGTGGCTCGTTTGCCTTGTCGCTCAAACGCGCAGGCAAGGTGCAACACGTCATCGGCGTTGGTCGCACACTGGAAAACCTCACCCGTGCGCTGGAACTGGGCGTGGTGGATGAAATCAGCCAGGACCTGGCCGCCGTGGCCAGCCGGGCCGATATGGTATTGCTGGCCTGCCCGGTGGGGCAGATGGGCCGCATGATGCAAGCCATGGCCCCCCATTTGCAGCCGCATGCCATCGTGACCGACGCCGGTAGTACCAAGGGCGACGTGGCCCAGCTGTTTGCCCAATACCTGCCGGCGCAGCTGGCTAACTGTGTACCGGCCCACCCCATTGCCGGGTCTGATTTGTCTGGCGCTGCCGCAGCCCAGTACGGCCTGTATGAAAAGCGCAAGGTGGTGCTCACCCCCTTGCCGCAAACCACCATGGCAGCCTGCGATACGGTGGCCGAACTGTGGCAGGCCTGTGGTGCCGTCATTCACCGCATGCGGCCGGAAGAGCACGACAGTGTGTTTGCCACCGTCAGCCATCTGCCACACCTGCTGGCCTTTGCCTATGTCGGCATGGTGGCAGGCAAGCAAGATGCGCGGCGCTGTTTTGATTTTGCCGCCACCGGTTTTCGCGATTTCACCCGCATTGCCGGCAGCCATCCGGAAATGTGGAAAGACATCACCATGGCCAATCGCAGCGCCTTGCTGGACGAACTGGAACGCTACCGCCAGGCGCTGGCCGACCTGACCGCCCAGGTAGAAGCGGCCGACGCCGATGCCCTGGCGCAGACATTTGAAACCGCCCGTGCCGCGCGTGTGGGCTGGTATCAGCGCTTCCTGCGCGAAGGACAAAGCTGACATGGCGCGCACCCTGCTGATTACCGGTGCCTCCCGCGGCATTGGCGCGGCCACTGCCTTGCAGGCCGCTGCCGCCGGGTGGCAGGTGGCGGTGAACTACCGGCAGGATGCCGCTGGCGCTGCACAGGTGGTGGCCAGCATTCAGGCGGCCGGAGGCGTGGCACAGGCTTTTCAGGCCGATGTGGCTGAGGAAGCGGACATCATCCGGCTGTTTGACGCTGTGGTTCAGCATTTTGGTGCGGTACACGGACTGGTCAACAATGCCGGCAGTACCGCGCCCATGGGCCGCTTGCAGGACTTCAGCGCCGCACGCATCCAGCACATGCTGCAACTGAATGTGGCTGGCCCCATGCTGTGCTGTCGCGAGGCGGTACGCCGCATATCCACCGCCACTGGCGGGCAGGGCGGGGTCATCGTCAATGTGTCCTCCGCCGCCTCCCGGCTGGGGAGCGCTGGCGAATATGTCGATTACGCCGCCTGCAAGGGAGCCATCGACACCCTTACCCTGGGCTTGGCCCGCGAAGTGGCCACCGAGGGCATTCGCGTCAATGCGGTCCGCCCCGGACTGATAGCAACCGGCATCCATGCCATCAGCGGTGAGCCCGGCCGGGTGGCCCGGCTGGCACCGGGGGTGCCCATGCAGCGTGGTGGATTGCCCGAGGAAGTAGCCGCCGCCATTGTGTGGCTACTGTCCGATGCTGCCAGTTTTTGCACCGGCAGCATCCTGGATGTCTCCGGCGGGCGTTAGTCCGCCACCTTGGCCGTTGACTGAGCCTGGGCACCCGGTAACACAAACACCCGTTCCGGCAGGCTGAACTGGCGCAGCCTGAGCAAGGCCAGCGGGCCATCTGCCGCGCTGGTGCGCAGGATATAGCGCGCTGTCAGCCCATCGGGCAGGGCAAAGTCCAGCTGGTAACGCGCCTTGTCCAGTTGCTCCACCTTGGCCTGCTCCAGCAGACGGATAAATGCCCAGCGCCCGTTGAATGCCAGCGTTTGCCGGCTACCGGTCTTCAGCGATTCCCACACCAGTTGACTGCCCGGCTGCTGGGCATGGCCCGGCCAGCGCAATGCGCTCCAGTTGGCTTGCTGGTTGAAATAACTTACGGTTTGCCCATCCACCGTCAATTCGGTGCGGACCAGGCCGGGCATCGCCACCGGCTGCAGTTCAAAGCTGTAAGCGGCGTCCCCTTCGGTAAACCAGCGGCTGGCCAGCCGACTGAGGCTGTTGACGGCATTGAGGAAGGCAGCATCAAACGGTGCAGCATTGGCCAGATTGGGGCTGGGCAGCCATTGGTCACCTTCCTGCACCAGCGCACCGCCCAGGGTTTGCTGCAAGAAGCGGGCTATTTCGCCCTGTTGCGGGGCCAGATAGCGGCCAAGGGCCGGAATGGCGGCATCGTTGTCGGTACTGTTGAAGGGATAACGTCCGCTCATCTCGCTGCCCCAGGGCAGTACGATGCTGCGCCGCCACAGCGCATTGATGTCCGCCGCCGCAGGCAACAGCACCACGGCACCGGCCTCATCCAGCGGGCTGACAAAGGCTTGCTGGGCAAACCCCGCCCATTCCTGGCCCAGGCTGGCGGCCAGCAGCGCGGCGTATTTCTGCCCGTCGCTGATTTCATTCTGCCGTCCTTGAAACAGCGCCTGGGCCAGTTGGCGGGCTGCCGCATCCGGATTGGGGCTGGCGGCCAGTTGTTGCAGTTTCAGCCGTACTGCGGTGAGGGTTTCCAGATAGCGGGTCAGGCTGACGCTGCTGGCCGGTGCGCTATTGCCCGTGTTATTGCCATCTGGCGGAACGCTGAGTGCCAGCAAGGGGCCAAAGGCGGCGCTCAGCGGGTCGGCTGCAGCCTGCGGCTCGTTTGCTGCATTCTTGCCCACCAGCTGGCGGGTTTTATCCAGCAGATTGCTGGCCAGTGACTTCTCTGCCGCCCCGGCGCGGCCCTGATATTGCAACATCGCCATCAAGGCTTGCAGCGGCGAGCGTTGCGGGTCGGCATAGGCATTCAACTGTTCGCTGGCGGCGGCCAGCGATGTGGTGTTCTGCCAGTGCAGCCGGTTAAGAAAGGCCTGCCAGGCGGCAGCATAATCGGCAAAGTAGCGCTGGCGCAGCCGTTGCGCCAGCACCGGCCCCTCGCTCTTGCTGCTGGCAACGCCTAATACCCAGCCCGCCTCGCTACCCTGTTTGGGGTCGGCCTGCTCAAACGCCTCCTTCAAATATCCTTCCCAGGCCTCGCGGGTATAAATGCCCGCTACGGTGCCGGGCAGGGCAAACAGCCCGCGGCTATCCACCCCCGGCAGCAGGCTGGCGGCACTGCGTGGCGGGTACTTGGCTGCTGCCTGTTTCAGGATGGTTTGGTACAGCGTGGCATCGTCATGCTCGATGCCATTAAGCGATAACAGTGTCTGGCGCGCCGCAGCCACCACGGCGGGGTCGGCAGCCTGCCGCCAGCCTGCCTGGCCTGGCAGGTGCTGGCTGTAAAAGCGCAGCACATCGGCCCGCCTGCCTTGTGCCAGCCCATCCGCCTGCAAGAGTTGCGCGCTCAGGAAGGCAGGCTGCGCCCGTGCCGGCTGGTCCAGCATCAGGTAGGCCTTCAGGCTGTCATAGCCTTGCCGTTGTGCCTGCTGCAGCAAGGCGTTGTCGCTGCTGGTCAAGGGCAGCTCATTCAAGGCCAGTAACACCTGACGCAGATTCTGTCGTGCCGGCTCCACCAGCCAGCGTTGTGCTGCTTTGCCATAGCCATCCAGCAAGGCCTGCTGTACTGCAGGCAGCTGGTTCAGGCCCAAACGCCACCACCACGGCAAACCCTGACGCTGTGCCTGCTGCAATTGACTGATCTGCTGTTGCACCGCCCCTAGCGTAGGCAGGGCCACGGTCAGCGATGTGGCCTGTTGCAGCGCCTGCTGTTGTTGTCTTGCCTGCTGGATTATCTGGAAATTGTGCTGAAACGACAGCGCCACTCCCAATAGCAGCAAGCCGACCATGGCGGTGACCGCCCAGCCTGCCTTGTCGCTGTGCGACAGCCGGTGTCTGCGTGGCGAAAACTGCTGCCAGGGTCGTGTGGTGGCGGGGAGTCGCGCTGTGTCGTCTGCCACCCAGCCTAGCTGCACCAGCGGCTGCCCCGGCGGTAACTGCTGGCTGATGGCGCGTAGCTGCTGTGCCAGGTGTTTGATGACGTCGGGCTGGTCCAGCGCCGCCGACAGCGCCAGACGCTTGTTGTCCGACGACTTCTTTAACACATCCGCTTGCCCTTCTACGGCCAGCGTCCAGGCCAGCTGCTGCAAATCGCGGGTGGTGGTTTCTGTGTTGCTGGCATCCCTTATCTGACAGACCACCCCACCGGCAGGTACGGGCCAGCCGCTCAGTGCCAGGCACAGCGGCAGTCGCCAGCCACTGCGCTGGTTGAAATCCAGCAACTGTTGCAGCGCCGGGCTGCCCACGCCCGGTAGCGTGGGTGTCACCAGCATCACGCCGTCCAGCGGTGGACGCCAGTGGCCACGCAGGGTACGCAGCTCTGGTGCTGGCACACTATCCGGTACAGGAATGAACAAGGCCGTGTCGCTTTCCTGCCAGCGCTTGGCGGGACGATCCGCGGCTGCCGGGAGGTCTGATAGATAATCGATGACGGCAACCCAGGCCTTGCGCCGACGGCTGCTTGTTAGCGTGCCTAGTTGCTGGCGTATCGATAAACTGTCCTCTTGCGGCTGAGCCGTATCGCCCAGCCGACCAGGGGACTCTGGTTGTGCTTGCCGTAGTCGCCAGCTATGCCAGCAATAGGCAAGACCAAGCCCCAGCAACACCGCTACCAGGATGAGCACACTGGCCCATAACCGATCACTGCCTTGTGCATAAAAACCCGCCAGATACAGGCTCGACATCAGCGCAATGCCCAGCAGCAGCAGGGCAAGTGCGGCGGCGAGCCAGCCATAGCCGGGGGAGGGAACTGTTTGGTGTTGCTCTGACATTCCAGTGATTCCTTGCGTAGCAATGACGATGTGTAACGCGCTTAATCCACCTGCCAGGCAGTACTGGAATGCAGCAAGCGTGGTGGAACCGGACAGTGGCACATCACCAGGTCATTGTTCAGCGCAACGGTGTAGCCATTAAGGCCGCCCACCGAACCACGCGGGCCGTCTGCCACAATGGTTCCCACCTGTCCGCACCGGAAGCATTTGGCCTTGCCCCCGACAAAACTCAAGCCGATGCCTTCAACAACCGGGCCGTCCGGAATCACATCCAGCACCTCTCCTCCTCCTGTCAGGCTGTCGTGCTGACGAATGGCATAGCGACTCATGTTTGCTCTCCTTGATCAAGTGTTGTAGGCGGCAATACCACGCCCGCCCATGTTTGCTCTGCTTGCTGCAAATGCCAGCCCACGGGCTGACCGCTGAGCTGTGCCCGGTCCAGCGCACTCAGCAGCAGAACCCAGGGTGCCAATGGGCCGACATCGCCCCAGTAGTCCGGCAATTTCAATGATGTAGCCGCCCATTCGGCCTCTGCTGCGCATGCCACATGCTGTGGCTGCAGCTGGATAAATCCTGGCGCGTGCTCCAGGCCGGCATTGTGTTGGGCGCGGCGTAAATCAGCACTGCCTTCAATTTCAACGGGCCGATACACCATGGCACTGGCAGGCGCGCTGGCTTGCAACAGCAAGGCAAAGCCGGCGTCACATGGCATGGCCGCTGGAGCATCGGGCTGGGTGGCGACTGCCAGCTGCACGCCGGCCAGCAGCACCTGTGTCAATGGCGCGGTCTCGTCGTGCAACTGGTCAATCCACATATCCAGTGCAGCGATATCGGCCAAGGGCCTGGCCTGCTGCGGGCAGCGGATTCCCTGTTTCTGCAGCTCGGCTTGAAACGCCTGCCAACTGGCCGGGCTACCCAGCCATGCCACGGCTTGCGGTTGAGCGGAAACCGGCCATGCGGCGGCCAAACGGCGGGCTAGTGCGCCGGCCAGTTGTGCTGCGCGACCGGCGTTATCGCTGTCGCTTCCGGTCAGGTCCGGAATACGCCATTCCCCAAATGCTTCGGTCGGTACTGCCTGTGTGGGGGCATCCTGTACCAGTTGCTGGCGATCAGCCTCGGTCAGGCAGGCCGGTCCAAGCAGCACGGAATGCAACACCGCCGCACCTTCCTGCATGCGCCGCTGTTGCCAGCCATGCTGTGCGGCAAGTTTGCGATTCTGCTGTGTCACCCGCAGCGTCATCACGCTGAATCCAGCCAATATGCTGGCCAGCAGCGCACACGCCACGGCCAGGCCATAACCCAGCGCATGAGTCCAGAAGGTAAGGGAAGAGACCGACTTGTCCGCAGTCTTGGCGTAATACAGCAGCCCCCAGCCCAGGTTGATGGCCAGACAGAGCAGAAACAGCCCCAGCAGCCACCACCAGCGTGGCAGGGCGGGATAGCGGAATTGTTGCAAGGGGCGCTGGTCATTGCGCATCAATCAACTCCCGATAAGGTGCGGAGGGAAGGCCATTTACGTGAACGCTTTGCGGGCAGGTTTCACCACTGCCACACAGGGTGCCGATGGGCAGGGCGTCCGGGGTGGGAGGCGCAGCGGCGTCTTGGGCGGCACGTTGCGCGGCCTGGGCTTTTTGCGCGGCTTGCGCCTTGGGGTCGGGTCGCCCGGTTTCCGGGTCCAGCGCCTTGGCTGCGGCCAGTTCGCGGATACGCTGTTCTGGCGGCAGCGGTGGCGGGACATTGGCTTCAAAGTCACGCAGCCACTGGATCTTGCCATCCCACGGTGGCAGCGGTGCGGGTGGCAAGGGGACGATGCTATCCAGCTCCGGGACTTTGGGGTTGGCCCATGTGTAGTTATTTAATACGGTGCCAATCAGATCATAGCGGCGTACACGCTCTGGGTCGGGTTTGAAGCCGAGGTCAGAATATTTCCAAAAGCCATCATGGGTAGGCTGACCAAAAGCTGTACCTAAATAGGAAGGTCCCATTTGATCACCCGCTTTGCTGGCTTGGATAAAAGCCTGTATTGCATCGCCATTGTTTTTGGAGCCTTGTGCATGTACGCCATATTCGATGGCCGCCTTGGCATGGCCTTGCTCACCCGCACATTTCATCATCTGCCAGCCAATGGCAAACGGAACCGGGTTGCTGGCTTTCATCCAGGTCAGTTTGTCCCCTACCAGATACTGCGCCTCCGGGCTACCCAGGTCGGCAGCCTTGCGGTAATAGCGGTTGGCCAGCGCCGGGTCTTGCCTGACGCCATAGCCTGCTTCCAGATAGCGGCCCATATCGTAATAGCCACCGGGGATGCCCCGACGGATCAGGTCTTCGGTCAGGTCCAGCGTCTCCTTGACCGGGTCTGCGCTCATGGCAGTACCCCGGCCTATCATCTCGCGCAGATCGAGGTTGGCCTGGTAATGGCCGTAAGCAGTGGCAATGCGGTATAGCCGTTCCATCACCGGGTGGACCATCGGGTCTTGCTGGATGATGTTGTTGCGCCGCAGCCAGCGCGCATGGCGGTAGAGCTGGTCTGCCTCGGGGTCGAGCGCGGGCAGGCGGTCTTTTTCGTAGGCGCAGCTGAAGGCGAGTTGGGTGTTGACGTCGTTGAGGGCGGGCACATGGCGCTCCCCGGCATTGCAGGCCCCCAACGCCAACATCAGTAACAGTGCGGATGACCCCGTCAGGTGGATGGGTTGCTTCATCGCAAATAACTCACCAGTTGCCACTGCACTGCCTCGGTACGCTGTGCATAGCCACGCCAGCGCTGCAACAGCCGGGGGTAGTGCGCGCGGTGCGGTGGGAAGATGTCACCCTGCAAGAAGATGCGTACCACCTGGTTGGCGCGCAGGCCCGGATACTGGCCTTGAATGCTGTCCGCTGGGAACTGCACTTGCCAGTGACCGGTTTACGGGCAGGTTTCACCGCTGCCACACAGGGTGCCGATGGGCAGGGCGTCCGGGGTGGGAGGCGCAGCGGCGCGTTGGGCTGCACGTTGCGCGGCCTGGGCTTTTTGCGCGGCTTGCGCCTTGGGGTCGGGTCGGCCGGTTTCCGGGTCCAGTGCCTTGGCTGCGGCCAGTTCGCGGATGCGTTGTTCTGGCGGCAGCGGTGGCGGGATATTGGCCTCAAAGTCTTTCAGCCACTGGATCTTGCCATCCCACGGTGGTAGCGGCGCAGGCGGCAGAGGGACGATGCTATCCAGCTCGGGGACTTTGGGGTTGGCCCACGTGTAGTCGGTCAGGGTATCGCTGATGAGGGTGTACCGGCGTTCGCGTTCAGGGTCGGGTTTGAAACCGAGATCTAGGTATTTCCAGAACCCGTCGTGTGTCGGCTGGCTGAATGCGCGTGCCAATTTGTGTGGCCCCATTTCATCACCCGCTTTGCTGGCTTGGATAAACGCCTGTATCGCATCGGCATTGTTTTTTGAGCCTTGAGCATGTACGCCATATTCGATGGCCGCCTTGGCATGACCTTGCTCACCTGCACATTTCATCATCTGCCAGCCAATGGCAAACGGAACCGGGTTGCTGGCTTTCATCCAGGTCAGTTTGTCCCCTACCAGATACTGCGCCTCCGGGCTGCCCAGATCGGCGGCCTTGCGGTAATAGCGGTTGGCCAGCGCTGGGTCTTGCCTGACGCCATAGCCTGCTTCCAGATAGCGGCCCATATCGTAATAGCCACCGGGGATGCCCCGGCGGATCAGGTCTTCGGTCAGGTCCAGCGTCTCCTTGACCGGGTCTGCGCTCATGGCAGTACCCCGGCCTATCATCTCGCGCAGATCGAGGTTGGCCTGGTAATGGCCGTAAGCAGTGGCAATGCGGTATAGCCGTTCCATCACCGGGTGGACCATCGGGTCTTGCTGGATGATGTTGTTGCGCCGCAGCCAGCGGGCATGGCGGTAGAGCTGGTCGGCTTCGGGGTCGAGTGCGGGCAGACGGTCTTTTTCGTAGGCGCAGCTGAAGGCGAGTTGGGTGTTGACGTCGTTGAGGGCGGGCACATGGCGCTCCCCGGCATTGCAGGCTCCCAACGCCAACATCAGTAACAGTGCGGATGACCCCGTCAGGTAGATAGAGTGCTTCATCGCAAATAGCCCACCAGTTGCCACTGCACCGCTTCAGTACGCTGTGCATAGCCGCGCCAGCGCTGCAACAGCCGGGGGTAGTGCGCGCGGTGCGGTGGGAGGATGTCACCCTGCAAGAAGATGCGTACCACCTGGTTGGCGCGCAGGCCCGGATACTGGCCTTGAATGCTGTCCGCTGGAAACTGCACTTGCCAGTGGCCGGTTTGCGGGCAGGTTTCGCCGCTGCCACACAGGGTGCCAATGGGCAGGGCGTCCGGGGTGGGAGGCGCAGCGGCGTCTTGGGCGGCACGTTGCGCGGCCTGGGCTTTTTGCGCGGCTTGTGCCTTGGGGTCGGGTCGCCCGGTTTCCGGGTCCAGTGCCTTGGCTGCGGCCATTTCGCGGATGCGTTGTTCTGGCGGCAGCGGTGGCGGGACGTTGGCCTCAAAGTCACGCAGCCACTGGATTTTGTCATCCCACGGCGGCAGTGGCGCAGGCGGCAGGGGGACGATGCTGTCCAGTTCCGGGACTTTGGGGTGCAGATAGGAGTAGATGTTGAGTATGTAGCGAATTTCTTTATAGCGCCGTGCCCGTTCTTCATCTTTGGGGACGGCCAGATTTTTGGGATGGCCATCGGCAAAACCGTCTGCCAACCACGTGGCACCAGATGGGTCACCCGCCTTGGTGGCCAAGGTGAAATATTTGACCGCATCAGCATATTGGCCTTCTGCTTGCATCCGTATGCCATATTCCACCCCGGCGCGGCCATGGCCTTGTTCGGCGGCACATTTTTTCATGGATTTGCCAATGTTGTATTCGACAGGGTGGTCAATGGTGAGGCCCATCAGTTTGCTGCCCACTGCATACTGCGCTTCCGGGTTACCCAAGTCCGCGGCCTTGCGCTGGTATTGCAGCGCCAGCAGGCTGTCGGCCTTGACGCCATAGCCTTGTTGCAGCAGTTGCGCCATATCGTAGTAACCGCCGGGGATGCCTTGCTGGATCAGTCGCTCGGTCAGTGTCACCACTTCCTGTACTGGGTGTTCGCTGGCTGCCTGGCCGGCGCGCAGCATGCCACGCAGTTCCAGATTGGCCTGGTAATGGTCATAGGCGGTGGCAATGCGCAGCAGGCGTTCCATGTGCGGATAGCGCAGCGGGTCTTCCTGTTGCAGTTGCTGGCGCTTGAGCCAGCGCGCATGGCGGTACAGCTGGTCGGCCTCGGGGTCGAGCGCGGGCAGACGGTCTTTTTCGTAGGCGCAGGTAAAGGCGAGTTGGTCTTGCACGGTGGGTAGCGCGGGCATGGTGGTCGCTTTCGGGGTGGCGTCGGTCGGGTGGCAGGCGGCCAGCCACAGGCTGGACAGCAGCAGGGCGGCATGCTTAATCACTATTGCTCCTTTCGGCGGAGCGGCGCAGCATGCCGCGCAGCGCGGCGATGGGTTTTTGTTTGGCCTCTAGCGCATCTTTATTGGCGTCGATGATTTTTTGCCAAGCAAAAAAAGCCGCATCAGCAATTTTAAAATTCCCCATGCCCTCCGGATTGGCATCACGACGCGCTTGCTCCAATTCAGGACTATCCGAACTACCCAATCCGGTCGGTCGGCTGGTATGCATGCTCCACAGCTTGCGGCGCAGCGCACGGGCGATGTCGCTGTGGTTGGTCAGCAGATTGAGTTCGCTGTCCACTTCCATGCTGCGGGTGTTGATATTGGCCGAACCCAGGGTGGTGAAGCAGTCGTTCACCAGCATCAACTTGGCGTGGATATAGGTTTCGCGCCAGTCACCCGCTGGGGAATCCGGTGCTACCAGGGTGCAGATCAGGGTTTTCAGGCCGGGGATGTCTACGGTGGGGATGTCCACGTCCTGGCCTTTGGCAATGGCTTCGGCTTCGGCCTTGCGTTGTTCGTAGCTGGCCTTGGCTTGCTGGTATTCGGCCTTGGCCTGTTGTAACTGGGCGTTGTAGCTGGCCTGGGCTTGTTGGAGTTTGGCCTTGTTCTGCTGGAACTCGATGTTGGCTGGCAGGATTTTGTTGGGATAGAGGGCCTGTTTGCTGTACGTTCGCCGCGCCTGTTCTATTTGTTGTTCCATTTTTTGTTCGGCCTGGAGCAGTTGGCCCCTGGCATCGTCCATCTCATAGGCCTTGCTGACACCGGGCATGGTGTCGCGGCGGCCCAGTGCCTCCAGCATGCGGTAGGTGTTGACGCTGCCTTTGCCCACGCCATCGTCAGTGGAGTTGGTAATGACAAAAAGGTAGATGGGTGCCTGGCGGCGGGCTTGCTGCTGGGCGCGGGCGGCCGCCTTGATTTTGTCGGCCAGCGGTGGAAAGCGGAAATACTGGTTTTCGATAAAGATGTAGCTGGTGACATTGTTCACCGCCTGGTAATAGGCGCGCTTGATGTCCTGCACCATGGGCTTGGCCTGGGCCTGGGTGCGCACCAGTTGGACCGGGCAGGGAATCATGAAGCGCAGCGCATCGTTGCTGCCGCGCTTGAAAAAATACGGGTAGTCGCAAAACGTGCTGTCGGGCAGTTGCTCACCGCTTTCTTGCTTCCAGGCGTCAGCAAAGTTGTAGAACACATCGCCGACAATGGGGCCGCTCAGCAGTGCCGAAAAATCCTCACGCGGGCCAACGCTGCCATTTCGGCCCAGCCAGGGTTTGCGCACCCGGTAAGTGTGGGCGTCGCTGTCCCAGTATTCGTCCAGCAGGTTGTGACCCATCACCAGGGCCCTGGCGTGCTGGGCATCGTCATAGTCCACCAGCACCGATTTCTGGTGGTGGCTGGGGCCGCCGGGCAGTGCTTTCTTGGTGGTTTCCCAACTCAGCCCGCGGTCGTCATGCGGCATGCTGGCAATGCGCGCCCGTTCTATCGCGGAAAAACCCCGGCTATAAAAATGCAGGTGTTGTGCGCGGACATCGCCCTTGCGCTTGCGCACATCTTTGTCATCGGCATACAGGCCGGGTGGTTGGTCGTCGTAGCGGTAATACCAGTCCTTGTCATACTGATACTGTCCACGCCGGTCCGGGTCGGAGGGGGGCGCATCCTCCACCTCGTAGGGCGGGCGGTCCTTGATGCGCATGATCCAGCGGCCAGGGGTGTTGGATTCGCCCACCGCGTCCTGATGGCCGGTGACATTGACCAGCAAGTTCAATGGGGTGGCGGCAAAGCACAGCACCCGTACGGTTACGCCTTGGGCGGCTTTGTGTTCCAGCAGCTTGCCCAGTTGCACCGGAAAGACTTCTGTCTTGCCGTCGATGACGTAGCTCACCTGGTGGTGGCCATTGCGCACCAGGTACATGGACGGCTGAAAGCCCCAGCAGATGATGCTGATATTGCGCTTGGCGCGGGCCATGGCTTCGTGCAGGGTGGCAAAGGTCTGTTCACCATTGACCAGGATTTGCAGGCCGGTGTTGTGGGTTGCGTATTCGGGTAATTCGACAAACCACGGCCGGGTAAGGGTGGCCGTTAGTGGCCCACGGGTGCAAATGGGAACGGTGGTGCTGGTGCTCATGCCTGGGGCTCCTCGTCATTGTCGTTCTTCAGTAGCTGTGCCTGGTGGGTACGTGCATCGGTTTGATAGGTGACACGGCCAGAGTCGGGCGCAGGGCCTAGTACCTGCTTGTGCAGCCCGGCATTGGCCAGTTTCCCCTTGGCCGGATCGCGCAGTGCGCTGACCAGCGGAATCTGGTATTCGCTGCCATTGGCCAGCGTCAGGGTGTAGTGCTGTACCCCTGGCTCGTGGGTGAGCGGCAGCTGCATGGCCTCACTCATCAGCCCTTGCTGCACGGTGGCGGACCCGGCTTTCAGGGTGTAGGGCATGCCAGTCCATTCGCTGCTCTGGCCAAACGGGGATTGCGCCAGCACCAAGGGCAGCGGCACCTTCACCTGCGATACCGGGAAGTCCGGCATCCCCACCTTCAGTTGCTGTTTGGATGTGACCGAGAAGCCGCCGTACACCGTAGTCTTGCCCAGCGTACTGATGCCCTCGGCGGTAATGCGCACGGCATTGCCGCCTACGCTCAGTACAATCTCCTCCTGCGCCGCCAGGCTGATCTTCTGCAAGCTGCGGATTTGCGTGTCCTGGCGCGAGGACAGCAGCAAGGCAGCGCCCTGCGCCTGGATGTCGACATTGCCCTGGTTGGCGACCAGCTTGATGCCCGCCTTGGCAGCAAACAGGCTGATGGCCTGGCCGATGTTCACCACCAGCGACTTCAGCGCCGATACGCCCACCTGCTGCTGGGCGGTGAGGGCGATGTCCTGCCCGGCGGCGGCGTGCAGGCTGCCACCGGTGGTGAGCGCCATGCCGGCCGGGGCGCTGGCCAGCAGCACCGCCTGCTGCAGGTCCTTCACCTGCTGATTGAGCAAGTCCAGCTGCGCTTGCAAGTGCAGCGGGTCGGCCCTGGACTGGCTGGCGGCGGCATTCAGGCTGTCTATGCTTTGATTGGCCCGCTCCAGTTGCTGTAGCGCCTGCGCCATGTCGCGTTGCGGGCCACCAGCCCCCGGCTGGGCGTGGGCGGACAGCAGCAGGCCTTTACCGGCCCGGATGGCCCCCCACTGGTCGCTGCGCAACTCAAACCCTGCCCCGCGCGGCTGGCGCTGGGCATCCACCAGGTGGCCGATATTGAGCTGGGTCTTGCCATATTCGGTGGCCAGCTTGATATGCTCCTTGCCCTGCAAGTCCTCCATGCGCAGCTTGTTGTGGGAACGGGTGAGGATGACGTTGCGGGTGTGCCAGCCGCTGTCGATGTGGTCCGGCTTGCTGCTGTCGTGCAGCACCGAGGCAATGTAGGGGTGGTCCGGGTCGCCATCATCAAAACCCAGGTTGACGCGGGTACCGGCATGCAAGGGCAGATGAAAACCAAAGCCGCCGCCGGCAAAGGGCTTGGCCAGCCGCACCGGGCGCGAGTCGCCACCGGGGCTCCAGCGGTCCAGATCAAACAGGAAACGCACCCGGTAGCGGCCCAGCTCATCCAGAAAGGGATAGCGATAGGCTGTTATCGCCCGGACTCACCACCATGGCCGGCAAGGTGCCGTAAATGCGCGGCTTGGGCAGCAACGCCGGTCGCCAGATGCGGTCGGCCGGAATGGCCTGGAAGTGGTTGTGATAGGCCTGATCGCGCGCGCCCTGATGCCGGGCGGCAATGATCAGCCAGCCATGCGGCGCTTCCTCAAACGCCTGCGCCAGCCGCAACACCTCGCCCGGACGGCTGTGCAGCACGGTGCCGCTGCCACTGGCCACACACTGGCGCGCCTGCGAAGCCTGATGGCGCAGCTGGGCGATGCGGGCGGTCTCCGCTGCATCACGTCCGCCCTCGCCCCAGGCATAATCCAGCCCATAGGCCGCTGCTTGCGGTCCAGCCACACCATGCGCGGCATCCAGTACGGTATCGGCGGTGAGATAGTTGAAATCGGTACGGCGCACGCTGTGCAACAGGCTGCGATGGTGAATCTGCCACTGCTGGACGGCCGGGCTGTCATCCTGGCGTAGCCCGCCCGCCGCCCGCAGCGGAATATCCAGCAGCCGCCCGCGGCCATAGTGCTCCAGATTATCGCCAAACAGCAGCACCTCCTTGCCCGCCTCCTCCACCACAAACTGGTAAAACAGGCCCGCCTCGGCCGCCAGGCGGGAAATGAACTGCAAATCCGACTCGCGCCACTGAGTGAGATGCGCATGGGTGGGCAGTGGCGCCGTCAACTGAAAGCGCACGGCACTGGCGGCAAAGCCATGCTGCTGCAACAGCGCCGTGATGACCTGCTGCACCGTGTTGTTCTGAAACAGACGGCAGGTGCTGCCCAGGGCCAGCAGGCTCAGGCGCGGCCCGATGGCAAAGCGGTAGCGGGTTTCCTGCACATTGCTGTCCTCACGCCAGGCCTCGCACACCACGCCATGCCACACGCGCTGCAAGGCGGGGTCGGCAGGAGGGCTGGGCAGGCCGGGAAAGGAAGGCAGCGGGTTGAGGGGTGGCGGGCTGATGGTGAAGCTGACCGGCTGGTGGATGAGGCTGGCGAGCGGCAGGGCGGAGTCGGGGCTGGTGACGGTGACGTTGAGCAGGTAGGGGGTGTCGAGTGCTTCGTCGAGGGTGAAGTGGTGTACGGAGAGGTCCAGGCCCAGGTGGGAGGGGAAGCGCAGCTGGTAGGGGTTGGGCATGGGTAGCGTCCTTGTCTGATGGCGTGAAAACCCATACAGCAGGCGGTGATGCCTGCTGCATGGGTAAGCTAGGCGTTAGCGGTTTTCCACCCAGCTGTCGGAGTGGATGATGTTGCCGTCCTTGTAGGCCCAGGTGATTTTTTCGTAGCGCACTTCCACTTCTTCAAGGTGGTTGTAGCGTTCCTTGGCGACGTCCTTGATGTTGTGCATCTTGGGTTTGACGGCCACCACCTTGACGTTCTCCAGCTTCATGTTGAAGTACTCTTTTTCTTCACCGGCATCGTCAATGCGGTACCACTTCAGTTCCATGCCCTTGAGGTTCTGGCCGCTGGTGACGGCCTTGTACAGGTAGGGCGAGGCGGCATCGAATTCCTTGACGAAACTCAGCGGGGTATGCACACGGGTGCCGGTGAGCTTGCCGGTATTGCCATCGGTGGGGATGTAGACGCTGTGGTCGAACTCCAGTACTTCGACCGAGCCTTCACGACCCTGCACGGTGACAGAGCCCTTGATGTCGGCGCCGCCGTCGTCCTTGATCCACAAATAAGCGGGTATGGCCATGCTGTTTCTCCTTGCTGCGGGGCTCTGCCCCGGTGGTGGTGCCACCCGGCACGCATGGTGCTGCGGGTGGTGCTGTTGACACCCGGTTGTCACCGCCCGGCGGGCGGTTCGATCAGGGTGATTTCCACGCGCCGGTTTTTGCTGCGGCCGGACGCATCGTCATTGCCAGACAGCGGCTGGGTGTCAGCCAGCCCCTGCACGGCAAAATGGGTTAGGGGAAAGGTGGAGGCCGTCACCAGCCACTGGCGTACCGCCTCGGCCCGCGCCAGCGACAGCCGCAGATTGGCCGTGCGGCTGCCGGTGTTGTCGGTGTGGCCGTCTATCAGCACCCGTTTTCCGGGATTGGCCTGTATCCATACCAGCACGGACTGCAAGGCCAGCTTGGCTTCCGGCTTGAGCACGCTCTGGCCGCTGTCGAACAGTGCCGTGCTATCCAGCCGGATCACCTCCGGCTTGGGTTTGGGCGGGTGGTAGGACTGAATGGCGCGCTGGACGATGTCAGCCAGGTATTGCCCCTGATACAGGCCAAAGCCAAGCTGGAGCGGCACGCCATCGGCAGCCAGTGTGCCAAGGTGCTGCTGCCAGCTTTGCAGCTGTTGCACCGTCTTGCCCCGCGCGGGTTCCTGGCTGACGGACAGTGACTGGAAGGTGTGCAGGCGCACGGCGGTTTGCGAAATCAGCTGCTGATTGTTCCAGGCGGAGCAACAGACAAAGGCCAGTAGCAGCAGGGCACAGCTAGTCAGCAGGGTGGCCAGTTGTCGCCAGTGGGGCGGGCAGGCGCGAATGGGCGCAAAGCACGCCGCCAGCACGGTCAGCTGTGCATGGTCGGTGGGGCTGCTGAACACCGGTGTGGCGGGGGTGTGTAGCCCGCTATGCCGGGTGGCTGCCTGTTGCCAGAGCGGCTCGCCAGCATCTACCGACGTGGCCGGGTGAGCCAGCCAGCCGATAGCGTGCACGGCGGGGGCGCGTTTGCTGGCTTGTTGGGGCAGCAGGGCTGGCAGCAGTTGCTGGCTGACATGCTGTTGCAAGCTGTTGAGTACCACGGCTTGCTGCAGGGCCATGGACGCATGGTCGGCGGGTGCTTGCAGTGCGTGTGCCAGCACGGTCTGCATCTGCTGTTCGATGGCGTCTTGCAGTGCCGGATAGCTGGTGCAGGGTGTGATGGCAGCATCCTGCGGTACTTGCAGATTGGCTAGCGGATGGGCGGTCAGTATCAGCACAGCACCCGGCAGCGGGTGGCCTTGTTGCGCTTGAGCCAGTTGCCAGGCGTGATACCAGTCGGCCAGCCGGGCGCTGGCAGCCGGTGTGGCATCGGTTTCATCGGCATTGATGACCAGTATCACTCCGCGCACCCGAATGCCGCTGCTGTGCCAGGCCGCCAGTTGTTGTGGCCGGTCCAGCCAGTGCCAGGCCGGTTGCAGTGTGCTGCGCCAGCCTTGCTCCTGTTGCAAGCTGTGTGCTGCCGGGCCTGCCAGCAGGATGACTTCTGTTACATCGCCGGCCGTGCTTTGCCGCCGCAAGTGGCTCCATAGCGCCAGCATGCCGATCAGCCATGCCAGGCTCAGCAGCATGGCCACGGCACCGGAAACCGGCAGCGCCTGCCAGATCAGCAGCAGACCCAGCGTCAGCATGGTCAGTGGATACAGCCAGTACCAAAGCAGCTGTGGCATGGTGCGTCCTTAGTTGCCAAGCTGGCGCAGTGCTTGGTGCAGCCAGCCTTGGAGCAGTAAATAGATGACGAGCAGCAGCAGGCCGGACAGCATGGCCCACAGCCACGGAGAAAAACTGCGCCAGTGCCAGACCGGGCGGGGTGGCGGGACGGTTTCCTGGGTGGGCTCCAGCGCGTTGATCACCTTGTCCAGTTGCTGTCGCCATTGCTGGTGCTGGGCGGTATCGCCCTGGCTGTACTTGCCTTCAAAGCCCAGTGCCAGCACCAGTTGCCAGCAAGCCAGCAGCCAGTACGATGGCTGCGGGCGGGCCAGTTCGCAGCGCATTTGCTCATACAGTTGTTCTCCGCCTTGCAGCGAGGCAAAGCGGTGCACTTGCAAGGGCCTGGCCTGCCAATGGGCACGGGCTGGTTCCGGCAAATGGCGCAGGGCGGTTTCGTCCAGCAGGCAGCAGCAGGCATAGATGATTTGCTCCCGCTCGGCGCGTGGTGCTCCGGCTTGTTCCAGCGCCTGTTCCAGTTGATCCAGCAAGTGCTGACAATCCTGGTTCAACTGGTGTTCGGTCACCGGTTCTGCTTGTTGCTGCAAACGGGTGACGATCAGCGCGATGTAGCGCATATTGCCGCGCACGGCATGCAGGATGGACAGAGGGCTCATGGGGTAGGCACCGCGTACAAGGCCAGTTGCAGCTCTGGCAAGGAAGATGGGAAGTAGAAGGCGCAGGACTGGGCGGCCAGCATGGCGGCAAAGGCCGGGTGCTGCTTGTCCAGCGCAAAATACAGGCTGTCCACCCGGCTGGGCAGGGCGGTGGGCAGGCGTTGCATGGCTTTGAGCGGAATGCCATTGAGCGCCGAGGACAGAATGCGTGCCACTTCGTCCGGGGCACCGGCCTTGGCCACCAGGGGTAATTGCTCTTGCAGCTGGTGCAGCGGCATGGCGGCGTGTACCGACAGGTAGAAATCCATGCCATCGCGCAAGCGGGCATCTGTCAGATGCGCCAGCCACAGATTGCTGCCATCGCGTTGCAGCGGCAGTATCACCACCGGGGTGGGAATCACCGTGTCCAGCAGGGTGCGGATCAGCTGTTCCAGTTGCTGGAATACCCTGCCCAGCTGGAGGTGGTCGTAAGCGGGGATATCGGTCAGCTGCTGTTCCAGGGCAAAGGTGCTGAGCATGCCGGCCAGCCGCGACAGGCACAGATAGGCGGCATAGGGCGGGCAGCTGTCCAATGTGGGCAGCATGCGCAGCTCCGGCCAGCTTTGCGCCAGGCTGTGCATCAGCCATAGCAGGCTGAGGTCGGACAGCAGATAGTCGGCGGCTTGCCGGGTGCGTTCACGGCGCTGTTGTTGCAGGCTGTGCTGCCTGGCCAGCAACAGCTCGGCCAGCAATTGCAGGCGCTGTTGCAGCAAGGGTGAGGCACTGCAGCACAGCAAGGGCGGGATAAAGCCAGTGTCCTGTTCGAAACGGCCTTGTGCATTGCGTTGCAGTCGTGCCAGCGGCAGCTTGCTCATGCCATCCAGCGCTTCACCGTCAAACTTCAGCAGCAGATTGAGCTGCTCCACCGCCAGTTCGTCTTCCTGCTCGCCCATGTGGTCGGGCACCTGGGCAAACTGTTGCCGGTAGCGGCGCGGGGTTTCTTCCGGCCTCACCTCGCCCTGATGCAGGTTATTGCCCAGCGGGTTGAGTAGCGGCAGCGTCAACCACAGTGTCACGCTGTCGGTGGTGTGGCTGAGGGTATCCAGATGACGGGCCGCAGGCGGCTGACCGCTGATGCGGGTATCAAAGGCCGTACCATCGGGAAACCTGCCTGCCAGCTGTTGCAGCCGGACCTGGCCCTGTTCCAGAGCCAATGGGTCCAGCACCAGCGTACTCAAGCCCCAGGGAAAGGGGCTGGCCAGTGCCGCCAGTTGCTGTTGTTGCCAGGCGTGCTGTGCTTCTTGTTGCTGAAATAACTGTGGCAAGAGCAGGATGCCTTCATGCCATAGGGGTTTGTGAATGCGCAAGCTGGATATCCTTCACGTTGAGCGGGGGGTACGGTTTGCCAGGGACGGCTGGGGCGTGGCCTGGCGTGCTGGTGCTTTCTGTTCGGCGGCCCCCAGCAACTGCAGGCGCACCGCATGGTCGGGCGTGAAATAACTGCCAAAGCGCACCAGGCCGCTTTGCTTGAGATGGCAGATCAGCTCATAGCCCAGTACATCGTCTTGGGCATTGGCCAGCAGCTGGATGTCGATGTGGGCCAGGCGTGGCTCGTAGCGCAGCAAGGTGCTGGCAATGTGTTGCCGCAACAGGTGCGCACTGGCCGGTAAATGGCGGTAAATCATGGCCAGGTCAGGCAAGCCGTAATCCGGCAGGTGCTTGATTGCGCCTTGTCTGCTGTTGAGAATCACCCGAATGTTGTCCATCACGCTGAACAGGTGCTGGCTGTTTTCATCCCAGGCGTGCAGGCTGCTGCCATCCTGAAAATTGCCCAGCAACTTTTCGTAGAGCGACGGCCCGCTATGACGCTGTCGAGTATTCATTTGCCACTCCTTGCTGGCACAGCCGGGGCACTCGCTGCTGCAGGTGTGATGGTTTTCTGCGCTGGCGGGGTGGCCGGTGTTTGCGGCTGTGGTGCGGCTGGCGGGTCAGACGGGTGTGGCAGCCAGGTGATGAGGATCTGGTTATCCAGTAGCTCCAGACGGGCAGCTTTCTGGTTATCCAGCTCCTTGGCGGACATGCTGACGCGCCAGATGGCCGGTGGTACGGGCTGGCGGAACAAGGCGACAACCGCGATCTGGCTGGTGTTGGGTTCTACTGCCGCATTGAGACTGACACTTGCGCCGGGGCGGAGCAGCAGGTCGTGGCGTGCCAGCATTTCATCGCCCAATGTCTCCCGGTCCTGGCTCAGCAGCTGTTCATAGCTGGCACGGGCAAAGGCCTTGCCGTCGCGCAACTGATAGACCCGCACTACCACGGAGAGGGCATGCCCGCGCTCATCCGGATTGATGGCTTCGCGCGCGGTGAAGTCCAGTTTCAGTGTGGTCAGCTTGGGATAAAACACGGCTGAAACCACTTGCTGGCTACCGTTTTTCAGTGCTTGCCAGGCTCCGCAGCCGGTAAGGGGGAGCAGCAGGCAAAGCAGAAGGGTAATGCGCAGGCGCATGCGGAAGTTCTCCGGCAAAAGGGTGGATAGGTCAGGCATGCAGCATCCCCAGGGGAATGTCTGCCAGCTGGCCGGGTATGGCGTTGGCTGGTGCTGGCAGATGGGCGGCGCGGCCCAGCCGGTGGCTGTGGCGGCTTAGCCGGGTGGCGGGCCAGGCGGCAGTGGGCAGGCTGGCAAACAAGGCCAGATCCCAGCGCAGGCCCAGATAGGCACGCAGTACCTGGCACAGGTCGTCATGGGTTTGCTGCCCGGCTTGCAGGTGGCCAAGTTCGGCACTGTGTTGCAGGTGCAGGGTGAGTTTGACCGTGCGCTGCACGTCCCGCAGCCGTGCGCCCAGTAATACCGTGCCGCGTTGCAGGCGGGTGGCCCGGCCTAGTCGCCCGGCGCCCAGCAGCACCTTGCGCGGGTAATGCGGCTGTACGCTGCCCGTCGTGTCGGGCAGCACATGCTGCACGGCAGCCAGCAGGCCATGTGCGGTGCGGGTGCGCTGGCTGAGCGGGCCCAGCAAGGCCAGCCAGCGAGCAGGGCTCAGCCCGGTTTGCTGACCGGGCAAGGCGCGGCCAGCCAGGCCCAGCAAGGCTTGCGACAGGCGGTCCTGCCCGCCGGTGCGAAAGCCTGCCGGGTAGTGGTATTTGCGCCAGATGGCGTAATAGCGGGTGATGATGCGGTGATGGAACAGGTCGAGAAAGTCGGTGAGCGCTTCGTGGCCTTCGCGACGGGTGACCTGGTCGTTGCCGATGTGCTGTGGCAGCACGCCGTCCACGCCGGTCAGACCAAGAAAACGGGTGTAGACCGCAGGGACGGGGTGCGGTGTATCACTGTATGGTTCTGGCTGGTAGTGCAGCTCGGATACCGGAAAGCCATAAGCCGGGTGTGAACGGAACCTGACGGGTTCTGTCGCGACACTGTCTGAGCTCGCCAGAGTGCAAGGCGGCTCGCTGGCCAGTTCTATCAGTTGGCAGAAGCGGTAGAAATTGAACAGGTCGGCCTGCGGCAGCATGGCCTGAATCAGAGGGGTGGGCGCTGACATGTGCGATCCTCCCATTGCAAGGTGCGGCCGCTTGGCTGAACCAGTACCCGCAAGCGGGTAAACAGGTTCAGATCGGCATAGCTCGCCAGAAAATGATCCAGCAGGGTGGCAAACAGATACAGGTCACCCTCGCCGGTAAAGCCGGTCTGGTCCAGGGTGATGTCGATGGCGACACCCTGCATCACGCAGCCTTGCTCAACCTTGCGCACCAGTTGATGGGAGACATCGACAATGGCCTGCAGGCGACGGCGGTTCAGTGGGTCGTCGGTCCAGTCGTACAGTGCCAGCGTGCCGCGCAGGGTTTCGGCATTCAGCAAGGACAGGTAGTTGCTGGCCAGATGGGACAGCACGCGCCACTGGAACCGGTCTTCGCGCGGCGGGTGGCAAGGCAGGCTGTAAGGCAGCAGATGATGGACTGCGGCAACGGCACTGCGATGTTGGCGCAGTGTCACGCGCTGGGTCTGGCGCAGGGCCTGGCGTGGCAGCATGCCATTGGTGCCGGTTAGTTTCAGCGACAGAGTTTCCGGTTCCAGCTCGGTCTGTTCCTGCCATTGATGGCCTCCGAGCATCAGCCAGCTATCGTAATGACCACTGGCGCTCTGGCGGGTATGGGTGTGGTAGTAGCGTTCCGGGGCTTCGTGGCGCAGCATGCCGCCGCGGTGGCGAAAGCTGCGAAACGGCAGGTAGTCATGACGTTGCCCGCTGTGGTGATCGAAGGCTTGCACGCTGTCGACCGAGAAGGTTTCGACATGGTTACCATCGTGCAATACCGGAATGACCCGGTAGGCCTGCTGGCGATGATCAACATGAATCGGCTCGGCTTCCACCTCGAACAGATTGATGGCCGGCACGCAATGCAGCTGGAAAGCCTGCTGGTCGAACGGCTGCCCGGACGGGAAGCGGCTGGACAGGTGGATTTCGATGTCAAAGCGGCCATGCGCTGGCAGTTGTGTGGCATCCAGTCCGCACAATTCGACAAACAGGAATTTCTCCCGGAAGGCAAAGTATTCCATCAGCAGCGGGTAGCCGCCATGTGCCGTTGGCGGCCTGGGCCACAGGGTGTCGTCGCTGGCAAAGCCACTTTGCCGGAGTGACAGTGCGGTGCTGATCACCACATCCTCGCCGCTGGCTTTCAATACCAGCCTGACGCCTGGCTGGGTCAGTGCGTGCAGCAGGGCAAAGGCGATGGGCGGGTCGGCGTTGAGAAACAGCGGCAGGGTGGACAGGTCCAGACTGTCGCGATTGGCCTGGGCTTCCAGTTCCAGCCCCAGGCGAATCAGTTGGCTGCCGTCATCGTCTTCTTCCAGTCTGGCCAGCTGCAGTTGCAGCGGCAGCAGTTGCAGGTCGCGGGTGGTGCGGTACTGGCACACGCTGGCCGCTTCGCCAAGCGTGCTGCTCAGCAGGCTGGTGCCGGCAGGCAGTTGCTCGGCTTGCTGCAGCACACCCCTGCTGGTGCGAAACGCCATCACGGTGAGTGCCGGGATCATGCGCAAGTAATGTGGCCACAGCAGGCCGACCAGGTTTTCGGTCAGCTCCGGTACATCGTCGTCGAGCTTTTGCTGCAACTTGCCCATCAGAAAGGCAAAGCCTTCCAGCAGGCGTTCGACCATGGGGTCGGGGTGGCCGACATTGTCCAGGTTCAGCAGGGCGGCCTGATCGGGATGCGCCTGGGCAAATGCCTTGCCGGCTTCGCGCAGGTAGCGCATTTCGGCTGCGTAGTAATGCAGGGTCTGGTCGTTCATCACTGGCAAGCCCGGTTCATTGGCTGGAGAGCAGCGCGGTGCGCAAGGGGTTGAGCAGGCTCATGTCCTGCTGCAGGCGTTGCATTTGCCCATGCAGGGTTTGCTTGTCGACATCCTTGCGTCGCCCGCGCTGGCGCAGCAGTTGCAGATGGCTGGCCTTGATGTCGAAGACCAGCTCCGGGTCCCAGCGGCAGATTTCCTGGCTGCACAGCTCTTGTTCCAGACCGCTGACAATGCCCAGCGCAATATCTGCCCGGCCACAGGACTCTGCCAGCTGGGCCGTCAACAGCAGTTGCTGCGCCTGTTGGCGCAGGCCTAATGGACGGGGCAGTGTTTGCAGCCAGCCCAGTGCGGCTTCCAGTCCCTGCTGTTCGGCCAGCAGCCGGGCTTGTTGTCCGATGTCCGTGAGATCGGTGCTGATGACGGAAATCAGCGGTGAGGCCAGCTCTTTGTCGCTGCCGCTGAGGTCGTAGACCACGGCCTGGCTGGCCAGCCATTCCAGTGTGTTGTCGTCGGCAAACGGGCTGCCGTCGGCAAAGCATAATTGTTCGATACCGCACAGGCGGTGACGCATCAGCGCAATATCGCTGAGCGCAATGTCGCGCCAGTGCTGATGTGACTCGCCCAACTGGCCCAGCGCCTGCCAGGCCAGGTATTGCAGGTCGAGCCAGAAGTGATTGGCGGCTTCCAGAAAGGCGGAGTCGGTTTTCTCCAGCAGGGCATGCCATTGCTTTTGCAACAGCAGGCGGGTGAGTGTCTGGCGTAGTTCGGGCCTGGGAGCGGGCAGGCGGGTGCGCTGCTGGCCATCATGTGGCGGTGGCTGGGCAATGCTGTCCCAGCGCACGACGCGCGCCAGCCGGAATGCGGCAAACGCGCCTTGTGGCTGCTGTCGCAGATAGCCGCACATGGCACGCAATTGTTCCAGCAGCATCTGATTGGACTCAATGACGTGCAGGCCTGCCGGATGACTGTCTTGCCCTGTTGTCGGTGGAGAAGTGGCGTCAAGCGGGCTGTCGCTGGCAGTGCTGGCCAGCATGCTGCGCAGTCCGGCCCAGGCATCGTCCAGCACGATGCCATGTTCTGCCCATTGCCCGGTCAGCGTATCCAGGTGTTGCTGCAGCGCCTTGCGTAGTGCCTGGGCTGGCGCATCCAGGCTCTGTAGCCAGTCCAGCACCTTGCTGCTGCCAAGCCAGCCCAGAATGGCATGGCGGGCTGCCGGACGTGTCGGGTACAAGGCTTGGCCATAGTGCTGGGTGAGTCCGCAGAGCAATTCCAATCCCTGGTACAGCCCGTTCCAGCCATGCTGACGCATCCAGGCGTAAACCAGATACACCGCCGGGCGCAGGTCCTTGCCTTGTTGCAGCAGTACCCGGCAATCCTGCTCCAGTGCCACACAATCCAGCCCGCTCAGCCGGGAGAGGTTGTCCTTGAGTTGCAGGAAAACCTCATGCTGCCCCACGTCTTCACCGCAGGGCTTGTCTGCCTGGCACGGCTGCACCAGCAGGGCAATATCTGTGATTGCATCGGTCTGGGCAATGCCGGCGCTGTCCTGGCGGATCAGGCGCGTGAGCCAGTCTGGTTTCATGAAAGGTCCGGTTGATGGCAGTGGGAATGGCGGTGGGAAATGTCGCAATGGCATGGGCTTGCCCGGCACAAGGCCGGACAAGCCGGTGCGTGGCTAGCTGTTTTTGGCCTTGGGCATTTGCGATACCAGCGACAGGCTGATGTCCATGCCCTCCACCTGGAAGTGCGGCACGATGAACAGCTTGATCTTGAAGAAGCCCGGGTTATCGTCGATGTCCTCCACCACGACGCGTGCTTCGCGCAGCGGGTGGGATGCCTGCAGCTCGTCGGCCGGGTCAGTCATCTCGGTCACCAGATTCTTGATCCAGCTATTGAGCTCCAGCTCCAGCACCCGGCGGTCCTTGGTGGTGCCAATGTTTTCGCGCTGGATCAGCTTCAGGTAATGGGCAATGCGCGACAGCAGGAAGATGTAGGGCAGGCGGGCATTGATGCGACTGTTGGCGGTGGCTTCCCGGGTTTCGTAAAGCGCCGGTTTCTGCACCGAGTTGGCAGAGAAGAAGCAGGCGTAATCACGGTTCTTGTAGAAGGACAGCGGGGTGAAGCCGAGGTTGGCGAATTCAAACTCGCGGGTTTCCGGAATCAGCACTTCGGTGGGAATCTTGATCTGGTTGCCGGTGCCCAGGTCGTACAGGTGGATGGGCAGGTCTTCCACCAGCCCGCCAGCTTGTGGACCGCGGATTTGCACGCACCAGCCATTGTGAATGAAGCTGCGCACCATGTTGGCGGCAAAGGCAAAGGAGGCATTGGCCCACAGATAGCGCTGGTGGTCTGGTCCTTTTACCTGTTCGCAGTAGTTGAAGCTGCGTACCGGTACGGTGTCCGGCCCGTAGGGCAGGCGGGCCAGGAAGCGCGGCAGGGTAAGGCCGACATAGCGGGCATCGTCGGTATCGCGGAAGCTTTTCCACTTGATGTATTCGGCGCGGTCAAAATAGTTGGCCACATCCTGGATGGCGGCCACTTCTTCCATGCTGTCCTTGCCGAAGAAGGCAGCACCTACCGAGGCGATGAACGGCATGTGGGCAGCGGCGGATACCTTGGAGACATTGCGCAGCAGGGCAATGTCCTGCGGGCCGCGGTCGAATTCGTAGTCGGCGATGATGGCACCGATGGGTTCGCCACCGGGGGTATCGTATTCCTGGATGTAGGTGTGGCGGTACAGGCCGCTTTGAATCACTTCCGGGCTGTCGTCGAAGTCCTGGCGCAGGGCTTCCTTGGAGACATCCAGCAGTTCGATCTTGATGTTCTTGCGAAAATCGGTGCGGTCCACCAGAAACTTCAGGCCGCGCCAGGCCGATTCGGTACGCTGGAAGTCCGGGTGATGCAGCACGGCATCCAGCTGGCGGCTGATCTGGGCATCAATGCGGTCGATGTGGTAGTCGAGCAGGCCCTTGTCCAGCCGGTCCACCTTGAGTGCTGATTCCTGCACCAGCTTGAGAAAGACATTGACGGCCACGGTGATGCGTTCATCGAGGCTGGCTTCGGACAGGGCATCCTGATTGCGGAAGACTTCCACTGCGGGTGCGTGGCTGACCGGGGTCAGGTTGATGCGACTGCACAGTGCACCGTACACGCCACCATCTGTCGCGGTGTCGACATCCAGTACTGCGCTGTTGCTGGGCTGGCTGGTATTTTCCATGTGTTTTCCTTGGTGATCCTGGGTGATCAGGCTTGGGGGGCATCCAGTGGGGCGATGTGTTCCAGCTCGGCGCGCAGGCTGCGGGACAGCTGCTCGTCTTTCATGATTTTTTCCAGCTCGCGCCGGAAAGCTGCGTTGTCCAGCAGATTGGATTTCAGGTCGCGCAGCAGATTGCGCATGGCCAGCAAGGCGGCCAGCTCGGGAATCTGGCGCACTACCTGCTCGGGGTGAAAGTCACGCAGGCTGTTGAAGTCCAGCGTGACCGGCAGTTCCGAGCCATCGCCTGCCAGGGTGTTTTCCACGCCTAGGCGCAGGGTGGGGTGGTAGTCGGCCAGCACGGAATCGAAGTTGTTCTTGTCGATGCGTTGTCTTGTCTTTTCTGCCAGCGGAGTGCCATCGTCGCGTTGGCTGAAGTCGCCCAGCACCAACAGCTTGAGCGGGAGCTCCAGCTTTTTGCGGGCACCACCGGTGTGCAGGTCGAGCGTGATATTGACGCGTGCAGGAGGGACTTCTTTCTGGAAACTGTCAGCCATGGTTGCTTGCTCCGTAGTGGTGTGCTGCAGCTAGCTCAGCGATTGCGTATGCTGTACTTTCTGCAAGTTTTTGATGTTTAACGATTTTTATTGTTTCAAAAACCATATTGCATGATGTTTTTTCATTCAATACTCATTTGTTGTGTTCCGAAAATGCTGATTGGGTTAAAGCAAAAATCCGGTTGATGACGGAAGAATGAGAGGGATGACTCAGAGAATGACTAATGCATTCAGCGGAGTTGGTTGGAATGAGCAGGCTGCCGGGAGGGCGTGGTGATACCGATGGGTATGCATGCCTCGGCACTTGGTGGGCAACTCGGGTCGGTTTTGCTGGAGGTCGGGGGGGCCGTGCTGCTGTTGCGGCTGGTGATGTGGATGGTCAACCGTTTGTACGGCGGGCATGAGGCAGGCAGCGTCTGGCGCTGAAAGCAGCAATGTTCAGGTTTGAGCACGAGATGGCCCCTGCTGGGGCCATCAGGTGGTGCAGGGCCGACGGGTCAGTAACTCAGGCCGGGGATGGCGTAGTCGCGCAGGCGGTAATACAGCATGCCGGCAGCTTGCAAGGGCACACGCAGCAGCGGCCCGCCGGGGAAGGCCGGGTTGGACAGGCGCATGAAGTGTTGCAGCAGATGCTCGTCGCCCAGAATGGCATTGGCCAGTACCCGTCCGGCGGCACAGGTGGGCACCACGCCATGGCCGGAGAAACCCTGTGCCCAGTACACATTCCCGTTGCGACCGAAGTCCGGGGTGCGTGGCACGGTGATGTCGATATGGCCGCCCCAGGTGTGGGTGATGCGGTAAGGGGCCAGTTGCGGAAACACCCGCAGCAGGTCGGCACGCATGCTGGCGGTAAGATTGGCCGGTGTGCGGCCGGAGTAGGTGCATTTGCCGCCGAACAGCAGGCTGCGATCCGCCGTCAGGCGGAAGTAGTCCAGGATGAACTGGTTGTCCGATACCGCCATATTGCTGGGCAGCAGTTGCCGGGCAACTTCTTCCGGCAAGGGTTCGGTGGCAATCATATAGGTGCCGACCGGCATGACCCTGGCCGAGAGTGCCGGGTCCAGCCGGTCGATGTAGGCATTGGTGGCCAGTACCAGCTTGCGGCAGCGGATACGCCCCTGCGGCGTGTGTACCACGCAGCCATCGCCCTGGCTGGCATAGGACAGTGCGCGGGTCTGCTCGAACAGGCGCACGCCCTTGCCCTCGGCGGCACGGGCCAGTCCCAGAATGTATTTGAGCGGATGAAAGTGGCCGCCTTCGTGATCGATCAGCCCGGCGACATAGCGTTCCGAGCCAACGTGCTGTGGCAGGTCCTTGCGTGGCACGAATTCCAGCGCTTCATAGCCATAATGCCGTGCCGCATGTTCCTGCCACTCCGACAGCAGCCTGATGCGCTGCCATAACACCGATGTCCACAAATGGCCTTCTGCCAGTTCGCAGTCGATGTGGTGATGGCGGATCTTGTGGCGGATGTCGGCGGCGGCACTGCGCAGCAGTTGCCAGATTTCCTGTGCCGCTTCCAGCCCCAGCGCGGCTTCAATCGGGGGCATATCACAGGAAAACCCCAGGATGATCTGCCCGCCATTCCGCCCGCTTGCCGCCCAGCCCACCCGGCTGGCCTCGATCACGGCCACGTTGACGCCGGCATCGGCCAGATTGTGTGCGGTATACAGGCCGGTAAAGCCCGCGCCCACCACCAGCACATCCACATCCATATCCTGGGTCAGCGCCGGGCGCTCGATTTGCTGGGCGGTGCTGGTGGCGGCATACCAGCTGGGCGGATAGTGGCGGGCGGATTCAAACATGGTGTCTCCTTGCTGTGATTGACGGCGGCGCTTCAGGCGCTGACGGTGTATGCCCAAACCACCTGGGCTTCTTCATGACCGGGGTTGCAATAGCGGTGTGGTCGGCTGCTGTTGAAGCTGAAGCTGTCGCCCGCTGCCAGCAGGTGGCATTGTTCGTCCACCCATAGCTCCAGGCTGCCGCACAGCACCATGCCACCCTGATCGCCGCCGTGGCTGAGGGTTTGCGGGCCGGAGCTGGCACCGGGGGCAAAGCGGGTGAGCATCAGTTGCAAGCCACCGGCAAAGCCGGGCGAGAGCAGGGCGTCACTGACACCGTCGGCGTAGTGCAGTACCGGGCGATGTGCCTGGCGTACCACCAGCCCGCGCTCATGCGCCGGGGCCTGGCTGAAAAACACGCCATAGGGCACGGCCAGGGCGGTGGCCAGCTTGTTGAGGTCGGATACGCTGGGCTGGCTTTTGCCGCGCTCCAGCTGGGAGAGAAAGCCGATGGAGCGGCCGGTGGTGCTGCTCAATTGCTGCAAGGACAGTTTGCGCAGCTTGCGCAACTGGCGGATTTGTTCGCCCAGCCAGGCCGGGTCGGGCTGGCTGCTGTCCTTGAGTGAGGTGTCTGTGATTGCTGTCATGTCTGCCAGCATACGCAGGCAGATTGAAGTTTTGTGAAAAAAATGTCTTAAATTTTCACATTGTAAAAATTATTGTTGTATTTTTTCAGCAAGATCAATGGTGCTGGCTGAGGCATTGGCCCACGAAACACCGCTCGCTGGGCCTGCCGAATTCAGCCGCCGGCACGTTTTACCGTGAAGCCCTGCTTTTGCAGCGTGCTGATGACGGTGGCGACATGATCTCCCTGGATTTCGATGCAGCCATCCTTCACCGTCCCGCCGCTGCCGCAGGCGTTTTTCAGCTGCTTGCCCAAGGCCGTCAGGCCGGCCGCATCGCGCAGCACGCCTTTTACCACGGTGACGGTCTTGCCGCCACGGCCCTTGTTTTCCCGGCTGACACGCACGATGCCATCACCACTGGGCAGGGTGGATTGCTGGCAGATACAGGCATCAAGCGGCTGGCGGCAGTCGGGGCACATGCGGCCATGTTCTGTGGAGTAAACCAGGCCGCCGGAAGAGGATTTCGATTTCATGGGTAAGTGCAGGCTGACAGGGCAGCCGGCAGTCTAGCGCCAAACCGGCGGCAAGACGATGGCTATGTTCAGGGCAGGGCAGCCGGCAGGAGCCGCAAGATGGACAAAGCACACTGTGCGATACGGCGCGGCAGGGTCTCCACCGGCACGGACAAGCACATGGTACTGCGGCCTGCGGTGATGGATGTCGACCATGCAGCGAGCTGATCAGGCGTAGGTATTGATGCGGCCATCCGGTGTGGTTGGCACCTCCGGGCTAGTGGGCGCGGCGGCTGATGTTGCCGTGCCGGGGGCGGCGCTGTTGGCCGGTGCCGACGGGGTGAGTGGCGGATAGTGGACTGCCTGCGGGGTGGTGGCGGTAATCATGCGGCGTAGGCCTGACGGTGGAAAACAGCTAACCATGCAGAGGGTCTGGCGTGCCAGCAAGACTTTGCTGCCGACTTTTGCCTTTATTTACCCTGTGCAGACCGGTCCGGCAGTCGATGAGACAAAAAAATTGCCAACCCGCAACGGGGTTGGCCTGAGAGTAAAGCCGAGAGAAACAACGGAACAAGAGACAGCCCGGCACCAGAGCTGGTATGGCCGTCATTGTCGCTGCCGTGTGTGACAGTGGCGTGACGCGGCGATGAAAAAAGCGCGACACCGCAACAGCCGGGTCAGGGTCTTGTGTGCGCGTCCTGCTCCAGCAGTTGCTGCAGTTCTGCCCGGCTGATGTCCAGCCCCAGCATGGCGGTGAGGGTGATGAACAAGCCGCCGAACATATCGGGAGCCATATTCACCAGTTTGGCGCGGGCCTCATCCACGCTGAGCGGGCACTTGCTCGCCACCAGTTCGGCCACCGCCTGCAGCATGGGCGGATGCCGGGTGAGCTGTACCAGCGAGGAGTCTGCCCTCAGCCTGGGATACAGCGGTTTGCTGTCGACTACCAGCATGGCTTGCTGGCGAATGTCGCGGCTGGATGCGCCGATGCGGATTTCATACTGGCCACCTTCTACTATCCAGGCCGCGTGGGCCGGGTCGTAACAGGCAAGATCCTCGCCTTGCAGCGTGAACTGTGCCCGCTGCATGCTTCCTGCCGGGATGTCCAGTTTGACAAAGCCGCGCAAGGCCTGCACTGGCCGCGCCAGCGTAGAAGGTGGTGGTGCAATGTACAGCTGCACGATCTCCTTGCCGGCGCGGGTGCCACGATTGTGGATGTCAACGCAGACATTCACGCTGCCGTGCTCGTCCATGCTGTTGCTGGAGAGTTGCAGGTTCTGGTAGTCGAAACGGGTGTAGCTCAGGCCAAAGCCAAACGGAAACAGCGGCTGCATCTGGCGCTTGTCGTAATAGCGGTAGCCGACGAACAAGCCTTCACCATACAGGTGGCGGCCATTTTCGCCGGGGTAGTGCAGATAGGCCGGGGTTTCTTCCAGCGTATTGGGCAGGGTGGTGGTGAGCTTGCCGCTGGGGTTGTTGTGGCCAAACAGCGTGGCAGCCACCGCCTGGCCCATGCCCTGACCGGCAAAGAAACATTCCAGTACCGCTGGCACCTGCGGCAGCCAGGGCATCAGCACGGCATCACCATTGCACAGCACCACCACCAGCTTGGGCTGCACGGCAGCCAGCCGGGTAATCTGTCGCTCATGACTGGCCAGCAGGCCCAGATGCTGGCGGTCACCGTTTTCACCATCCACCCCGATGGGAGTGCTGACAAATACCACGGCCACCTCGGCGGCGGCTGCCATGGCGCAGGCATGTTGCAGTGCTGTCTCGTCGTCGAATGCGTCGTGCGGTGCACCGACAGCGTAGTCGACCTGCACGTTTCTCCCTGCCAGTGCGCGGATTTCATCCAGCGGGCAGTCCAGCTGCCAGGGCTGGGTGGTGGCACAGCCCGAACCCTGGATCACCGGCTGTCGTGCCGGTTTGCCAATCACCGCCAGGCGGCGCAGCTGCTGGCCATCCAATGGCAGCAAGTCCTGGTCGTTCTTCAGCAATACCAGCGATTCGGCGGCAATCTGCCGTGCCAGCTGATGGTGGCTGGCAAAATCCGCCTTGGTGCCTGGGCGCTGACCGGCATGCACCTTGGCTATCAGTTGCAGCATGTGCAGGCAGGCGCGGTCGAGTACCTCCTGCGGGATGCGGCCCTGTTCGATGGCTGCCAGCAGTTCGGCATTGTCCAGCGGGTTTTCCGGCATGGCCAGTTCATTACCGGCCAACAACGAGGCCGGGCGGTCCTTGATGCCGTACCAGTCCGACATCACCAGCCCCTGATAGCCCCATTCCTCGCGCAATACCCGGGTCAGCAGCCAGTGGTGCTGCGAGGTCTGTTCGCCGTTGAGCCGGTTGTAGGAGGACATCAGCGTCCACGGATCCGCTTTGGCAATGGCGCGCTGGAAACCGTACAGATAGATTTCGCGCAGTGCCCGCTCGTCGACGATGGAGTCCATCTCGGTACGCTGGAACTCCGAGTTATTGCAGGCAAAGTGTTTGAGGCAGGCTCCCACGCCTTGTTGTTGCAGGCCCTTGATCAGCGCTGCAGCCAGATCGCCGGCAAGCAGCGGATCTTCCGAATAATATTCATAGCCGCGTCCGGCCAGCGGGGTGCGGCGGATATTGATGCCTGGCCCCAGCAGCAGGCCCACGCCCATGGACTGGCATTCGATACCCAGCGCCCGTCCCATTTGTTCCACCAGCGCCACATCCCAGCTGCAGGCCAGGCTGGAGCCATTGGGAAAGCAGGTGGCCGGGCGCGAGTGGCCGAACAGTGCCTCGGAGCCACCCTTGTCGCTGTCGCCAGTCACCTGGCCTGCATCTTGCCGCACCACGGACAGGAAGTCGCTGATATTCCAGCCTTGCTGCTGGTCGATCTGCGCGCTGCTATAGCGCACGCCATAGGTGCCGTCGGTCATGACAAAGTCGCTGATACCAAGCTGCGGCAGGCAGGCCGTACGCCACAGGCCCTGGCCGCTGAGCAGCCTGACCTTGTCTGCCGGGCGCATGCGGGCGATCAGTTCGGTGTGGGAGGTGCGCATGTCAGGGCTCCTGTGGCTGGGCGGAGGCGGGCTGCTTGCGTGCTGCAATCTGGCCCAGCATGTGCCGGTAGCTGTTTTCGTCCAGCGCGTAGCACAGCATGAACAGCAGGGCGAGCACGAACAGGGCGGCGGGTATCAGCGTCATCATCAGGGCGATCCAGTGCTGTGCCCGCGGCGTGATATAGGCGGCGTCGTAGCCGGCATATTGCAGGATCAGCCCTGCCAGCCCGCCGGCAATGGCCATGGCCACCTTGGTGATGAAGTTGAAATAGCCATAAATGGCCCCCTCGGTACGCACATGGTGCTGCCACTCGGCGTATTCCACCGTGTCGGCCAGCATGGCGTACATGCAGACAAAGATGCTGCCCATGGCCGCGCTGTACACGCTGACGCAGGCCATGATGGCCAGCCGGTTGTCACCTGCCAGCCAGTACTGGCAAGCCAGCGCCAATGCGCCTGCGCTCAGGGTGAGCAGGGTCAGTCTTTTCTTGCCGAAGCGGGCAATCAGCTGTTCCGAGGCAATGGTGCCGACCAGATTGGCCACGGTCTGGATGGCGAAGAAGCTGGCGGTATAGGCTTCATCGCGCAGTACGTAGTTGATGTAGTAAATGGCGGCGGCCATCCACACGCTGTAGGCGATATAGGTAAACACGGTAAACATCGACAGCTGGAACAGGGGCCGGTTGGCGGTAATGGCCTGCACCATCTGGCGCAGGCTGGGGGCTGCGTCCTCGTCCTGCCGGATGCGTTCCCTGGTCATGGCAAAGCAGGCGTAGAACAGCAGGGTGGCCAGCCCGGCAAACAGCGCGATGGTGAGCTGGTAGCCGGTGCGCGGGTCGGCAAAGCGGCGGATCAGCTGGTCGGCATATACCGACACCACAAAGTAACCCAGCGTGGCAAACAACATGCGGTACACCGACAGCGAGGCGCGCGACATGGCGTGCTGGGTCAGCATATTGTTCATGGCGGAATAGGGTGTGTTCACCGTGGTATAGGCCAGGCAATACAGGGTGTAGCTCACCAGGGCATAGGCAAACTTGTAGCTGGTGTCCGGTGTGCTGAAGCACAGTACGGTCAGCACACCCAGCGGCAGCGCGCCATACAGCAGGTATGGCCGCAGCTTGCCGTGGCGGCTGTGGGTGCGGTCGATGGCGTAGCCCAGCAGGATGTTGAACAGTGCATCGATGATGCGGGCAATCAGGAAAATCAGGCTGGCTTCACCGGCGCTCAGACCGAAAATATTGGTGTAGAAAAACAGCAGGAACAGCGAGACGGCACCAAACGACAGATTGGACGCCATGTCTCCCAGTCCATAGCCTGCTTTTTCTCGCAGGCCCAGTCTGACATCGGCGGCGGACAGGGCAGGATCTGACATGATGCGGTTCTCCAGAGCCAGGGGATGGGCCCTAACATAGCAGCGCCTCCCGGCACGGCTATGGAGATTGCACTCTGGAAACGTCGGGTTTTATGGCGGGATTTTCAAAACGCAGGACAAAAAAATAGCCAACCCGCAATGGAGTTGGCCCGAGAGGGTAATCGTCAGGCGGGCGGCAAATCTGCGTTGCCGGCCCGCTCAAGGCTTACTGTGCCAGCGGCTTTTTCAGTACGCGCAGCATCACGGCGGTCAGTACCGTACCCACCACCAGTGCCACCAGGTAGGATCCCAGATTGGTCACCGCGTTAGGGATGGGCAGCACGAACACGCCACCGTGCGGTACTTTCAGTTCCACGCCCATGGCCATGGAGATGGCACCGGTCACGGCCGAACCCACCATCAGCGACGGAATCACGCGCAGCGGGTCGCGGGCGGCAAACGGAATGGCACCTTCACTGATGAAGGAAATACCCAGTACGCCAGCGGCCTTGCCGGCTTCGCGTTCGTCGGCGGTAAAGCGGTCGGCGAACAGCTTGGTGGCCAGGGCAATGCCCAGCGGCGGAGTCATGCCGGCGGCCATCACGGCGGCCATCGGGGTGTACACCTGGCTGGCAATCAGGCCGGTGGCGAAGGCATAGGCTGCCTTGTTCACCGGACCGCCCATGTCAAAGGCCATCATCGCGCCCAGAATGGCACCCAGCAGCAAGGCGCTGCTGCCCTGCATGCTCTTGAGCGCATCTGTCAGCATGGCCAGCAGGCCGGCCACCGGCGTGCCGATGACGTAGATCATCAACAGGCCCACCAGCAGGGAACCCAGTACCGGCAAGATCAGCACCGGCTTCAGGCCATCCAGGTTGCGGCCCAGCTGGATTTTCCTGTTGAGGAAATCCGTGCCGTAACCGGCAATGAAACCGGCGGCAATGCCACCCAGAAAGCCGGAACCCAGACTGGCGGCCAGCATGCCACCCACCATGCCGGGGGCAATACCCGGACGGTTGGCGATGGAGTAGGAAATATAACCGGCCAGAATCGGCACCATCAGCGCAAAGGCGGACTTGGCGCCAATCTGGAACAAGGCCCAGGCCAGCGTGCCCTTGTGCGCGTCGTCAAAGGCGTAAATGCCGCCCAGCGCAAAGGCCAGCGCAATCATGATGCCGCCCGCAGTGACAAAGGGCAGCATGAAGGACACACCGGTCATCAGGTGTTTGTAAGCGCCGCTGCGCTGCTCGCTCTGGGCGCTGCTTGCGGAAGCGGTACTGGCGGCAGTCTGGCTGCTGGCTGCCTGGCTGGCACCGTGCGGCTGGGCTTCGGCAATGGCGCGGCGCACCAGGTTTTCACCATCGTTGATGGCCGGTTTGGTGCCGCTGGAGAACAAACGCTTGCCGACAAAGCGCGACAGGTCCACCTGGGTGTCGGCGGCAATGATCACCACATCGGCCAGACGGATTTCATCTGCCGTCAGCGTGTCCTGCGCACCCACCGAACCCTGGGTTTCCACGCGGATGCTGTGGCCCAGTTTCTGCGCAGCCTGGCTCAGGCCTTCGGCCGCCATGAAGGTGTGGGCAATGCCGGTGGGGCAGGAGGTAATGCCGACAATGCGCAGCGCGCTGCTGGCAGTCCGGGCGCTCAGGCTGGCCTTGAGCTGGCCTTCGGCATCGGCCAGCACGGCTTCCAGCGAGCTGAGCAGGGTGTGGCTGTTGGCAAAGCGCACGTCTTGTGCGGCGGCTTCGCCAATCAGCAGCACGGCATCGGCGTCGGCAATGGCGCTGGCGCTCAGCGGCTGTTGCACGCCTTGTGCGGTGTGGATTTCTACATCGATCTTGTGTTTCAGCCGGGTAGCCGCCTGGCGCAGCGCTTCGCCAGCCAGCATGGACTGGGTGCTGCGATCGGGAGCTGCAATCACTGCCAGCAGGTTTGCCATTGTCTATCTCCTAGTTTTATCTGCCTGTTGTTGTTGCTTTGCTGATGATCTGCTACGTGGCGGGGGTGGGTGAGCGTTGCCCGCCCGCAGCATGATGGTTTAGGACAAGTGCTGCACTTCCACTTGCCGTGCCAGTTGTTCCACCTCGCTGCGTGCCGGCAGGTGGGGGCCGATGCGAGCCAGCTTGGCAGTGGCAAAGGCCACGGCCAGCCGGGCGCGGTCTTCACCGGTCAGGCGCTGGTGGCGTGCGGCGCTGAGGCCAGCCACCAGTGCATCACCGGCACCCACGGTGCTCAGCGGGTTCTGCACCGGCAGGCGGGCCAGCAGGGCGGGGCCGTCATCCAGCACAAACAGCGCGCCTTCTTCGCCCAGCGACACCACCACTTCGGCCACACCGGCCTGTTGCAACTGGCGGGCGCAGGCCAGCACATCTTGCAGGGTGGGCAGCGCACGGCCAGCCCACTGTTCCAGTTCGTGGCGGTTGGGCTTGATGCAGTCCGGCAGGCTGGCACGTGGCGCGGCCAGTGCGGTGGCCAGTGCGGCACCGCTGCTGTCCAGCAGCACATGTGCGCCCCATTGGCGCAGCTTGCCAATCAGCACCGGCAGTCGTTCCGGCTCCAGTCCTTGCGGCAGGCTGCCGGCCAGCACGATCTGGCTGCCCGGATTGACGTCTGCCGCCAGCAGGGTCAGCAGGCGTTCCCACTGCACCTCGCCTACGGTCAGGCCCGGCAGGTTGATGTCGGTGGTGCTGGCATTGGCCTGATCGGACAGCTTGATGTTGACGCGGGTGTCGCCCGGCACGCGGATGAAGCGGTCGGCAATCCCTTTGTCCTTGAACAGCGCCTCAAACGCTTCGCTGTTATTGCGTCCCAACAGGCCGGTGGCCAGCACCGGCAAGCCCCAGTCGGCCAGACAGCTGGCCACGTTCACGCCCTTGCCACCGGCATTGCTGGTGCTGGACAGCGCCAGATTGACGCTGCCGGGCTGAAAATCCTGAACGCACACCGTCTGGTCGATGGCCGGGTTCAAGGTAATGGTGATCAGCGGGCCGTTCATGACAGCAGGCTCTGCAGGGCGCGTACTTCTTCGGCGCTATCGCAATCCAGCGCCTGCTGCGCCAGCTCGGCCAGCTTGGCAAAGTCGCTGCCACGCAGGCGGGCCTTGACGCTGGCGATGTCACGCGGGCTCATCGACAGTTCGTTCACGCCCAGACCGGTAAGCAGGGCGGCACCGAACGGGTCACCGGCAATGCCACCGCACACACCTACCCAGCGGCCATGCTGGGCGGCACCTTGTACCGTCTGGTGGATCAGGCGCAGTACTGCCGGGTGCAGGCTGTCGGCTTCGGCGGCCAGTTCCGGGTGCTGACGGTCGATGGCCAGCGCGTACTGGGTGAGGTCGTTGGTGCCGATGGAGAAGAAGTCCACATGCTCGGCCAGCTTGTCGGCCAGGGTGGCGGCGGCGGGCACTTCCACCATGATGCCGATCGGCACTGCCGGGGCGTTCAGCTCGCGGCGGATGCCTTCGCACAGGCCTTTCAGGCGGGTGATTTCCTTCAGCGAGGTAATCATCGGGAACATGATGGACAGCGGCTGGCCACCACGGGCGGCGCGGTACAGCGCACGCAGCTGCGGTTCCAGCAGGTCGCGGCGGCGCAGCAGCAGACGGGCACCACGCATGCCGAGGAAGGGGTTTTCCTCGTGCGGCAGGTTGAGGTAGGGCACTTGCTTGTCGCCGCCGATATCCAGCGTACGCACGATCAGCGGACGGCCTTCCAGTGCCTGCAGCATGGCCTGGTAGGTGGCGAACTGTTCTTCTTCGTCCGGGCTGTCGTCACGTTCCAGGAACAGGAACTCGGTACGCATCAGGCCCACGCCTTCGGCACCGGCGGCAATGGCGGCGGCCACCTGGTCCGGGCGGTTGACGTTGGCAGCCACTTCCACGCTGTGGCCGTCACGGGTCTGGGCCGGCAGGCTGCGTTCGGCTTCCTCGCGCTCCTTGCGCAACTGCTGTTGTGCCATCCAGTCGCGGGCGGATTTCAGGTCGGCTTCGCCCGGGTTCAGGTAGAGGCGGCCAGCCTGGCCATCCAGAATCGCTGCCGTGCCATTGGCCACACCCAGCAGGCCGGGGCCACCGGCTACCAGTGCCGGCAGGCCGAGGGTGCGGGCCAGAATGGCGGTATGGGAAGTCGGGCCACCCTGGGCGGTGGCGAGGCCGATCACCTTGTTGGTATCCAGCCCGGCGGTGTCCGACGGCGACAGATCGCTGGCCAGCAGAATGCAGTTATCCGGCAGGTCGGACAGGGTGGTGGCTTGCAGGCTGGGGTCGATCTTGCCCAGCACGCGGCGGCCCACGTCACGCAGGTCGGCGGCACGGGCGGCCAGCAGCTGGTTGCCCAGCGCAGCCAGACGGTCGGCCAGTCGCTCCACTGCCTGATGCCAGGACCAGGCCACGCCGTGGCCTTCCACCATCAGCTGGCAGGACAGGGTGATCAGGTCGGTATCGCTCAGCAGTTCGGCCTGGGCCTTGAAAATGGCGGCTTCGGCATTGCCCAGGCGCTGGGCGGTGTCTTCGGCCAGTTTGGCCAGTTCGGCGCGGGTATCGGCCAGCGCGGCATGCAGTTTGTCACCGGCTTCGGCCAGGGCCAGCGGGTGATCGGGAATGGCGGGCAGGCCGTGGGTCAGCACATGCACCTGACCGATGGCCAGGCCGGGGCTGGCGCTGATGCCGGCTACTTCCAGCGGGTGGCCCGGCGGCTGCCAGTTGTTTTCGCTACGCTGGGCCTGGGCTTTTTGTGCGGCCAGTGCTGCGTCGGTCTGTTCCTGCGCGGTCAGGCGGGTCATCACCCCTTGCAGCGCTTGCAGCAGGGCGGCAGCATCGCTGCCTTCGGCGGACACCACCAGGCGGTCGCCGCGTTGCAGGCCCAGTTGCAGCAGGGAAATCATGTTCTTGGCGTCAGCCACATGGTGGCCGTGACGCACTTGCACCTGTGCCGCGAACTGGCGGGCGGTTTCCACCCACGCGGTGGCCGGGCGGGCGTGCAGGCCATTGGGGTAGTCCACCTGCCATTCAAACTGTTCGGCCAGATCACCAGCGGCTTGCTGCGGCGCAGCCGGTGCGGCTGCGGTATCGGACAGGGCGGCAATCAGGTCTTGCGGGTTGCTGGTGGCAAACAGCTGCTGCAGGCGGGGTTCGTCTTGCAGCAAGCGGGTAAGCCTGCGCAGAAGCTGGATGTGTTCGTCCGACTGGGCAGCAATGGCAAACAGCAGGTGGGTGGTTTGTCCCGGATTCCACTCCAGGCCCTGCGGAATCTGCAGGATGGCAATGCCGGTGCGCTTGATCAGGTGGCGGTCTTCCACCATGCCATGCGGAATGGAGACGCCATGACCCAGAAAGGTATTGGCCACGGCTTCACGTGCCAGCAGGCTGTCGATATAGGCGGCGTCGATACAGCCAGCGTTGGCCAGCAGCTGGCCGGCCTGGCGGATGGCCTCTTCCTTGCTGGCCGGAGCGGTGGCAAGGCAAATCAGTTCCGGATGGATCAGATCGTGCGACATCGGGAGTGGTCTCCTGGTACTGTTATTTTGCTGCATTGCACCCAAAAAGGGGCTGTGCTGGCTATTGTCTGGCGTTGCGTTGATGGCATTGAAAACGATTACATAATTGCTGTCAATATTGATTGTTGACTATCTGGATCAAATTTTACTCAAGTCAACAAGATGCATTGAAACCAAAGGCTTGCAATGGTTTTGGACTTGATGCACGATCACGACAATCTGACTGAAAACGATTGCAAAATGACGGTAGGCATCAAGGATGTAGCCCGCGCCGCAGGGGTATCGGTGGCAACGGTATCGCGTGCATTGGGCGGTGGCCCGGTCAGCGAGGAGCTGCGCAAGAAAGTGGAAGCAGCAGTGGCTGCCACCGGCTATCTGCCCAATCTGTCGGCGCGACGCTTGCGCTCGCAGCACAGCCACACCATCGGGCTGATTGTGTCCGATATCCGCAACCCCTTTTTCACGGCGGTCAGCCGCGCCGTGGAGGACGCCGCCTATGCGGTGGGGATGCGGGTGATTCTGTGCAATACCGACGAAAACCCGCAAAAAGAAGCCATGTACCTGCGGCTGATGCAGGAAGAACGGGTGACCGGGGTCATTTTTGCCCCTACCCGTGCCACCGCGCAAAAGCTGGACCCGCACCAGCTGGGCTTCCCGGTGGTATTGATAGACCGCGCGGCCCCGCCCGGCCAGACCGATGCCGTGGTGCTGGACAATGCCGAAGCCGCCAGCCTGCTGGTGGAACATTTGCTGGCGCAGGGCTATCGCCGTATCGGCGGTCTGTTCGGTAACACCAGTACCACCGGTGCCGAGCGCCATGCTGGCGTGGTGGCCGCCATGCAGCAGCATGGTTTGCAGGCGGAGGCGCGCTTTATTGCCCCCACGCCGGAGGCCGCAGAGCAGGCCGTGCGTGAATGGCTGCGCGAACCGGTTCAACCGGAAGCACTGATTGCCAGTAATGGCCTGGTATTGCTGGGCATGTTGCGCGGCGCGCGGGCGGCGGGCGTCAGCATTCCGGCGCAGCTGGCACTGGCCGGTTTTGACAATGACAACTGGACCGAGCTGGCCGGTCCCGGCCTGACGGTGATTGAACAGCCGGTGTACGACATTGGCCGCACCGCCATGAAGATGCTGCTGGAGCGACTGGAAGACCCGGCCCGCAGTGCACGCAAGGTGGTGCTGTCCGGACGCTTGATTGCCCGTGGTTCCACTGCGCAACCCATGGCGGCACATGCCGGGCAGCAAGGTGCCGAACCGCGCTGATCACAGGCCGTATCTGTCGCTACAAAGGACGTCAGCTGACGTCCTTTTTTCTTGCCGTCAGCCGCTGCCAGTGTGAACTGCTTGTCGTTCTGTCGCGGCAAAATGCTGTTCCAGACCGTCGAGCAGCAGCCGGGTCTTGGTGGGGTGCAAGCTGCGATTGGGCACCAGCGCATAAGTTTTCAACGGCGGCAGGGTCCAGTCGCCAAGTATGCTTTGCAACTGTCCGGCCGCCAGCGCCGCAGCGGCAAAATTGCGCGACACCAGGCATACACCGCGCCCGGCAATGGCCGCTTGCAAGCGCAGCCCGGCATTGGCTGTTTGCAGATGCAAGCCCTGTTGCAGTGTGAATTCAGTGCCATCCGCATGCAGCAAGCGCCAGGGCAGGGCGCTGGCTGCACCCAGCAGCGGCCAGCCTTGCAGTTCAGAAGGATGTTGTGGCCGGCCACGTGAGGCCAGCAAGGACGGTGCGGCAAACAGGCCCTGCTGCAAGGTGTACAGGCGCTTGCCCAGCAGGCTGGAATCCGGCAGCGGGTGACTGGTCATGACGAAACTCAGGTCATGCCCGCTGCTGAGCGGGTCGGTCTGATTGCTGATGACATCCACCTCGATGTGCAAGTCAGGATGTGCCTGCATGATGTCGCACAGCACCGGACTCAGGTGCAGGCTGGCGAACTCGTAAGGCGCGGCAATGCGCAAGGTGCCGCTCAGTGGTGCCTCGGCCAGGCCTTGCAGGTGGTCGGCCACATCTTCCAGCCGGGCAAACAGCGGGCTGATTTCTTCCAGTAAATGAAAGCCGGCCTCGGTGAGTCGCAGGCGACGGGTGCTGCGTTCCAGCAAGCGTGATCCCAGCTTCTGTTCCAGTCGTGTCAAGGCGGTGCTGACTGTTGATTTGGGCAGTTGCAGACGTTCTGCCGCCCGACTGAAACTGCCCAGTTGCGCGACACAACTGAATAGATACCAGTCATTCCAATCATTTGTACGTGGCATTGAATAATGATTTCAATTTTGACGGTTTATTCAAAATAACATGGTCTTTATAGTCAGCGCGATCCATCCCAGTCCAAAGCCTCCAGTCGAATGAATGCCTATCCCGTGCTGTTGCAAGCCCACCCCGAATGCCGACCCTGGCAGGTAAGACTGTTTGGTCTGACGCTGGGTCTGGTGACCGGGGCGGACTTTGTCGCCGTCAGCATGATGGGGGTGGCGGGAGGAGCCATTCAGGGTGGTGTGGCAGCGGCACCGCAAGAATACTTGTGGGCGCTTACCAGCTTTGCCGTGGGCGCGGTGCTGGTCAATCTGTTGCTGGGCCGCTTTGCCACCCTGATCAGTTACCGGCGTTATACCGAGTGGGCCTTGCTGCTGTTCATGGCGGGCAGTGTGGGCTGTGCGCTGGCGGAAGGAATCACCAGCCTGGCGGTGGCGCGCCTGTTTCAGGGGCTGGGTGGTGGCGGGCTGTTTACGGCCTCGCGCATCCTGCTGCAACTGGTGGCGCAGCCCAGGGAGCGCAAGCCGCTGATGTATGGCTTCTTGCTTGGCTTGTTCAGCTTGTCCGGAATCTCCCCGTGGCTATCAGCCCTGCTGGTGGAGGATTGGGGCTGGCAGGCCATTTTCTGGTTGCAGGCCGGTTTTGTCCCGCTGTTATTGCTATTGGTACAAATCAGCTATCCCCGGCATGCCGGTGCGCCCACCCGTGCCCAGGCCGGGGAGCTGGACTGGTTGGCCGTGGCAGCGCTTGGGCTGGGTGCCTTGCTGGTATTGCATACGCTGGAAGATCTGCGCTTTTTGCGCTTTAGCGCCCGTCCCGGCATGTGGTTGGCCTTGTTTGTTGGTGTGGCCTTGCTGTTGCTGGCCTGGCGACGCCTCCATACCCACCCGGACCCCTGGTTGCAGCTGCATGCGGTATTGCGGCGGCGTTATCTGATGGGGCTGGCTTTTTATGCGCTTTATTACCTGTGCAACGGGATTTGGTCTTACCTGTTGTCAGCCATGCTGCAACACGGGCTGGGTTTCGACTTTGTCACCACCGGTTGGGCCATGAGCATGGGCAGCCTGGTGACGGTGGTGATGGCCTTGTCCTATTTGTATGCCAGTCGCTGGCTGACACGGCGTCACCATGTGCTGGCGCTGGGTTTTGGCCTGCTATTGCTCTGCTGTATGTGGCTGTCACACGTAGCCATGCCGGGCGCAGCGTTGGCCAGCGTGCTGCCGGCCATCCTGCTGCATGGGCTGGTGCCGGTGCTGTCGGTATTGCAGATTGCGGCCATGACCTATGCCGAGGTGCAGGCAGAGGATTTTGCCCATGCCTATCAGCTGAAAAACATCCTGCGTGAACTGGCCATGGCAATGGGAACCGGTTTGGCTGCCTTGCAGTTGCAAGCGGGAGAGGCAGTGGCCCGCATGAGCCTGCTGGACCGTCTGGACGCCCTCAGCCTGAGGCAATGGGGAATGGGGCTGGACCTGTCTGATCTTGCGCGTTTGTCAGCTCAGGTGACGCAGCAGGCGGTACTGATTGCCTGCGACCATGCCTTGCTGGCGCTTGCATTGTTGGCAGGACTGGCCATGGTGATGGCGCTGTGGCAAAGGGATTTGCGCTGATGCAGGGCAGTAAATGCAAACACCCCGCCAAGGCAGGGTGTTTGCGTGGATATCAGGGGCGAATCGGCCCGGTCAGGCGGGTGAGAGTGTCGTCCTTGACAAAGCGGTGGTGCCAGACTGCCGCTGCAGCATGGAAAATGGCCAGCCACAGCAAGAGGTTGCCCAGCGCTTCGTGAATTTCTTTCAGGTTGTGCGCGGTTTCCTTGCCCAGCGAGAAGAACACCGGCAGCGTGCTACCCAGGAAAACCACGTCCTTGCCATTGCCCTGCACAATGGCAATGCCCAGTATCGGCAGGGCCAGCATCAGTGCATACAGCAACCAGTGTGCCGCGTGAGCCAGCAGCATGGCGACCGGCTGCGGTGCCGGGGTGATGTCAGGTACGCGGTTGGCCAGTCGCCACAGCAGGCGCGGCAGGAACAGCAACAGTACGATGATGCCAGCCTGGAAATGGCCGGACTTCAGGAAGTCACGCAGCGGGCTGCCCTTGGGTGCAATATCCTTGAATTCGATGAAAACCAGTGCGGCAATCACTGCCAGTGCACTCAGCCAGTGCAGGGCACGTGCCAGACGGCCATAACTGTGTTGTGAATTTTTCAGCATGATGCTTCCTTTTTTCAGTGGGCATGCCCGAATCAATCTGTGTGCATGTTACGCCGTATTTATTAAATCAGACTTAATCATCGTCAGCAGTAGGGTGATGTAATGACTGGGCCTGGCGGATCACCGCGCATTTGTCTGCGGCTTGCCAGCCTTCGGGTTTCAGAATCTTGCCATCGGCACGGCGCACTACCTTGCCATCAATCTGTTTGCGCAGATTGGCCTGATGAATGGCCTCGGTCATGGCTTCCAGCGGCATGCCCTGCGACAGCAGCAGCCCGGTCAGCACATTCAGCACGTCCACGCCTTCTGCAGTCAGCTCTGCCATGCGGCGTACTTGTTCCTGCTGGTCGCAGCCGGCCAGCTGTTTGAATTCCTGCAAGGCGTGCAGGAATTCAGCCATTTCTTCGTGCAGCATGGTTTCCCACATGGCCAGGGTGTTTGCTTGCAGTCCGGGTTGATCTGCGGCGGGAAGGTCGAAACGCTGCATGAATTCACGACGGATGGCGTAGAGATTGGTCATTTTGTTGTGTCTGTAATTTTAAAAATATCTATATATTGTGTTTTTTGTCCGAATTTGACAATGAAAAAGCCCGCAAGGCGGGCGTTAGCATTGTGGCGAGTCCCATGTGGCCTGCGGCAAGTGAAGCCGGGGCCGGGAGGATGGATTAGCCGTGCAGGGTGGCCAGCACCTCGAAATAGTCCGGGAAGGTTTTGGCAACGCATTTAGGGTCGTTGATGACGACCGGCACACCCAGCAGGGAAACCAGCGAGAAGCACATGGCCATGCGGTGATCGTCGTAGGTGTCGATCTCGGCGTCGGCCAGCAGCTGTGCGGGCGGGGTGATGCGGATGTAATCCTGGCCCTCTTCAACGGTGGCTCCCAGCTTGCGCAGCTCGGTGGCCATGGCCGACAGCCGGTCGGTTTCCTTCACGCGCCAGCTTTCGATATTGCGCAAGGTGGTGGTGCCATCGGCAGCCAGTGCGGCCACGGCAATGGTCATGGCGGCGTCCGGAATGTGGTTCAGGTCGGAATCAATGGCCTTGAGTTTGCCAGTGGCTTTTGCCTCGATCCAGTTGTCGCCCATGGTAATGGCCACGCCCATCTGGCGCAGGGTGTCGGCAAACTTCACATCGCCCTGGATGCTCTGATTACCCACGCCTTCCACCCGTACCGGGCCACCCGCCAGCGCACCCGCAGCAAGGAAGTAGGACGCGCTGGAAGCATCACCTTCAACATGCACTTCACCCGGAGAGATATAGTGCTGGCCGCCCGGAATGACAAAACGCTGCCAGCCCTGACGTTCCACCTGTACGCCAAAGCGTGCCATCAGGTTTAGGGTAATTTCGATATAGGGTTTGGAAATCAGCTCGCCTACCACCTCGATGGTGGTGGTTTCGCCGGTCAGCGGCAGCGCCATCAAAAGGGCGGTCAGAAACTGGCTGGAGACATTGCCCTTCACCGGAATGACTTCCCCGGCGTGCAGGCTGGCCGGACGAATGGTCAGCGGCGGATAGCCCGGCTGCCCCTGGTAGCTGATATCGGCACCGGCAATGCGCAGTGCATCCACTAGGTCGCCAATCGGGCGTTCGTGCATGCGGGCCACGCCGGACAGCTGATAATGGCCTTGCATCAGTGCCAGTGCGGCAGTCAGCGGCCGAAAAGCCGTGCCAGCATTGCCCAGGAACAGGTCGGCACTCTTGACCGGAAACTCGCCGCCCACGCCTTGCACACGGAAGTCACGGCTGTCGCCGATCTGCTCCACCTGCACGCCCAGCAAGCCCAGGGCTGCCAGCATGTGGCGGATGTCATCCGAATCCAGCAGGTCGCGCACCAGCGTGCTGCCACTGGACAGTGCGGCCAGCAGCAAGGTGCGGTTGGAGATGCTTTTGGAGCCGGGGAGCTTGATGGTGCCGGCAAGGTGCGGTGTCGGAGTGAGGCGGAGCTGTTCCATGGCGGTGCGTCGTGTCTCTGTAGTGTCTGGGTAAGTTGTCCGGGTCTTGTCATCACGCACCCTGCCTGCAGGCAGTAGTGTGCGTTGCAGCCCACCACTCTAAAGGGCAGCGGGGTAACGTGCAAACTACAATCATGGCCGTTGGCGGCATTTTTTATCTATTCCGGCCAGAAAATCCGCCCGAAACCGTTCCTGAGTCAGGGGGGCTGCGGTAAAATCAGCATTTTGGCCATGCGCGCCTGTCGCGGCCTGCCTTGCGGATGCAAACCAAACCCATGTCTGTTCCTGTCATTACCATTGACGGCCCCTCTGCTTCCGGCAAGGGAACTGTCGCCGCCATCGTCGCCCAACGCTTGGGTTTCCACTATCTTGATTCCGGTTCCCTGTACCGCCTGCTTGCCCTGCATGCGCGCAAGCTGGGAGTGAACTGGGACGATGAAACCGCGCTGGCCCGCCTGGCTGCCGGTTTGCCTGCCGCATTCGAGCAAGGCGTGGTGTTGCTGGATGGCAACGATGTCAGTGCGGAAATTCGTGCCGAGGAAATCGGCATTGGCGCTTCCAAGGTGGCTGCGCTGCCGGCAGTACGTGCCGCCCTGTTGCAGCGCCAGCGTGATTTTGGCGTGGCGCCGGGCCTGGTGACGGACGGTCGCGACATGGGTTCGGTGGTGTTCCCGCAAGCCGCCGTCAAGATTTTCCTGACCGCCAGCGCGGACGAACGTGCAAGGCGCCGCTATAAGCAGTTGATCGGCAAGGGAGAATCTGCTAACCTTCCGCAGATTAAGCAGGACATTATCGATCGGGACACGCGTGACGCGGCCCGGCCGGTAGCGCCGCTGCGACAAGAGCCGGACGCCTTTCTGCTCGACACCACGGAGCTCACCATCGACCAGGCGGTTGATACAGTGCTTCGCCACTTCGGGCAGTACCAGGCCTCCGGCATATGATTTTTTAAAGGGGCAATTCCTGCTGCATTGCAAGATGCGCCCTGTGTTCAACCCTAACCCCGCACGCCGCAAGGTGTGCACCGAGAGTAAGCTTGATGACTACCCTCTCCATGGAAAACTTTGCCCAGCTGTTCGAAGAAAGCCTGACCCTTCACGACATGCGCGTGGGCGAGGTGATCACTGCCGAAGTCGTTGCAGTTGATTCCAACTTCGTAACTGTAAATGCCGGCCTGAAGTCCGAATCCCTGATTCCGGCCGAAGAATTCAAGAACGACGAAGGCGTTGTTGAAGTTGCTGTTGGCGACTTCGTGACTGTTGCCATCGACGCACTGGAAAACGGTTTTGGCGAAACCAAGCTGTCCCGTGAAAAAGCCAAGCGTCTGGCTGCATGGGTTGAGCTGGAAGAAGCGCTGGAAACCGGCAAGATCCTGTCCGGCCTGATCTCTGGCAAGGTCAAGGGTGGCCTGACCGTTATGGTCAACGGCATCCGCGCCTTCCTGCCGGGTTCCCTGGTTGACGTACGTCCGGTGAAAGACACCACCCCGTACGAAAACAAGAACATCGAATTCAAGGTTATCAAGCTGGATCGCAAGCGCAACAACGTGGTTGTTTCGCGTCGTTCCGTTCTGGAAGAAACCCTGGGCGAAGAGCGCAAGGCTCTGCTGGAAACCCTGAAAGAGGGCGCCGTTATCAAGGGTATCGTCAAGAACATCACCGACTACGGTGCGTTTGTTGACCTGGGCGGCATCGACGGCCTGCTGCACATCACCGACCTGGCATGGCGTCGTGTGAAGCACCCGTCCGAAGTTCTGGCTGTTGGCGACGAAGTAGAAGCCAAGGTCCTGAAGTTCGACCAGGAGAAGAACCGTGTATCCCTGGGTCTGAAGCAACTGGGCGAAGATCCGTGGGTTGGTCTGTCCCGTCGCTACCCGGCCAGCACCCGTCTGTTCGGCAAGGTAACCAACCTGACCGACTACGGCGCGTTCGTTGAAATCGAACAAGGCATCGAAGGCCTGGTACACGTGTCCGAAATGGACTGGACCAACAAGAACGTACACCCGTCCAAGGTAGTTCAGGTTGGTGACGAAGTTGAAGTCATGATCCTGGAAATCGACGAAGACCGTCGTCGTATCTCCCTGGGCATGAAGCAGTGCCTGGCCAACCCGTGGAACGAGTTTGCCGACAACTTCCACAAGGGCGACAAGCTGAAGGGCGCGATCAAGTCCATCACCGACTTCGGTGTGTTCGTTGGTCTGCCGGGCGGCATCGACGGCCTGGTTCACCTGTCCGACCTGTCCTGGAACGAAGCTGGCGAAGAAGCCGTACGCAAGTTCAAGAAGGGTGACGAAGTTGAAGCCGTTGTTCTGTCCATCGACGTGGAAAAAGAACGCATCTCCCTGGGCATCAAGCAACTGGAAGGTGATCCGTTCAACAACTACGTTGCCATGAACGACAAGGGCGCCATCGTCAAGGGTACCGTGAAGACTGTTGATGCCAAGGGCGCTGTTGTTGCTCTGGACATGGACGTTGAAGGTTACCTGCGTGCTTCCGAGCTGTCCCGTGACCGCGTGGAAGATGCCCGTACCCTGCTGAAGGATGGCGACGAAGTGGAAGCCGTGATCATTGCCGTGGATCGCAAGTCCCGCAATATCAGCCTGTCCATCAAGGCCAAGGATGCTCAGGAAGACAGCACCGCCATGAAGAACCTGTCGGTTGACAGCGCTTCTGCCGGTACGACCAACCTGGGTGCTCTGCTGAAGGCCAAGCTGTCCGGCTCCAACGAGTAATTGCATCATGACCAAGTCTGAGCTGATCGCACGGCTGGCAGAACGTCTTGCCGAGCGCAATTCTCAGTTGGTCTACAAAGATGCTGAGCTGGCCGTCAAGACCATTCTGGATGCGATGGCCAGCAACCTGGCACAGGGTAGCCGTATTGAAATCCGTGGCTTTGGTAGCTTCGACCTGAACTACCGTCCGCCCCGCGTAGGGCGGAACCCGAAATCAGGTAGCAGTGTCTCGGTTCCTGAGAAATATGTGCCGCATTTCAAGGCCGGCAAGGAATTGCGCGAACGGGTAGATCTGTCCCTTCTGGAGCAGACTCAGGCCTGAACGCCATGACCGCTGGTCTCGCAAGCCGAAACAAAGCGCCGCTTATGCGGCGCTTTTTCTTTGTTTGACCATCCTCTTGCTTGGGTTGCAGCACACTATCGTTTAAACTTGCACTCCGGTCACCCCTTCCGAGTAAAAAGCATGCGCTACATCGTGCGTATCATCGAATTGGCCCTGCTGGTTTTTCTGATTGCCGTCACCGTACAGAACAGCCACATGGTCGAATTCAAGCTGTTTTTCGGCCAATCCTGGTCGGCACCGCTTATCGTGTTCCTGCTGGTGTTCTTTATTGCCGGTGCTGCCGTTGGTTTGCTGGCCACATTTTCCTATTATCTGCGCATGCGCAAAGAGCTTTCCCTGCTCAAGAAAGAGCTGCGCAGTCGCCCCCCCTCCAGCAAGGTTGCGGTTGATCCCAGCGATGCGCTGGCTGATTGATTAGGCCTGCCTCTACTGACGCCGCGGTGCGCATGGCACGCGGCGCAGAATCTTACCCCTGTTGAAGGAAGCTTTCTTTGGAACTGGATCTGTGGTGGCTGTTGCTGCTCCCGGCATTTTTCGGGCTGGGCTGGCTGGCAGCACGGGTGGATATGCGCACCGTATTGAAACAGGCAAAGTCGGTCCCTACCGGCTTTTTCCGTGGCCTGGATGCCCTGGTGGATGACAAGACCGATATTGCAGCACAGTCTTTGGCCGAGGTGTCCCGGCAGCAGGGCTCTGCCCCGGAATTACAGCTGACCCTGGGCAAGCTGTACCGCAAGCGTGGTGAAAACGACCGTGCCATCCGCTTGCACCAGCGCATGCTGGAGTCGTCTGATTTGCCCGCCGAACAGCGCGACATCGTGCGTAACGAACTGGCGCAGGATTTTCGCAAGGCCGGCCTCGTGGACCGGGCCGAAGAAATCTTGCTGAAACTGTTGAACGGCAATATGACCCTGGCGGCGCGCCGTCAACTGCTGGATATCTACCAGCAGGACAGAGACTGGTACAAGGCGATTGAAACCGCCAGGGAGCTACGCAGCGATGCGCATTCCTTCCAGCATGAAGTGGCGCAGTTTTATTGCGAGTTGGCACAGGGCGAGTTGTACCGCTCCAATTACCTTGCCGCCCGTGAACTGGTGGCCGAGGCCATGCAGGTCAATCGCAAATGTGTGCGTGCCAGCCTGATTCTGGGCGATATCGAGTTTGCCGAAGGCAAAATCGAGGCTGCGATTGCGGCATGGCAACATATTGAAAAACAGAATGCGGAATACTTGTCGATGGCGGCAGAGCGTCTGTTTGACGCTTATGAAAAGCTGGACAAGCCGCAGGAAGGCATAGCGCTGTTGCAGGGTTACCAGAAAACCTTCCCGCAACTGGAAATGACCGACTTGCTGTACCAGAAACTGTCGGCCTACGAAGGTGAAGAGCGCGCGCTGGAAGTGGCACGCCAGGCCGTGCATGCCCGCCCCAGCCTGATGGGTGTCTATCGCTTGATCGAAGCACAGATGGACGAGCTGTCACCAGAAGGGCGTATGGACGCTGAAGTGGCGCGTGCCCTGATTCAGAAGCATGCAGCGCGGCTGACCGTACACCGCTGCAAATGTTGCAATTTCCGCTCGCGGGCCTTCTTCTGGCATTGCCCCGCCTGCGGCGAGTGGGAAAGCTTCACGCCCAACCGCTCGGAAACCCATTGAGAAAATATTCAGGAGAAAGAATGAATCCGCTAATTGCCGCCGGTATGGATCTGGAACCGGCATCTCCTGTGGTAGTGGCGCTGGATTTTGCCGATGCGCCGTCGGCCCTTGAATTTGCAGCCCGTCTGGACCCGCAGCAATGCAGGCTCAAAGTGGGCAAGGAGCTGTTTACCGCTTCGGGCCGCAATCTGGTGGAAAGCCTGGCTGCCCGTGGTTTCCAGGTATTTCTTGATTTGAAATTCCACGACATCCCCAATACCGTGGCGCACGCTTGCAAGGTGGCGGCGGATGCCGGTGTCTGGATGGTGAATGTGCATGCCTCCGGCGGTCGCCGCATGATGGAAGCTGCCCGTGAAGGGCTGGCCCATTACAGCCAGCGTCCCCTGCTGATTGCCGTGACGGTGCTGACCAGCATGGAAGCAGCCGATCTGGTAGATATCGGCATCACCGCTTCGCCGCAGGAGCACGTATTGCGTCTGGCTACGCTGACCCGTGATTGTGGTCTGGATGGTGTGGTGTGCTCGGCACAGGAAGCGCCCATGCTCAAGTCGGCACTGGGGCAGGACTTCAAGCTGATCACCCCGGGCATCCGTCTGGCCGACAGCGCCGCTGATGACCAGCGCCGGGTGATGACGCCAGTAGCCGCCTTGCAGGCCGGGGCTGATTATCTGGTGATCGGCCGCCCGATCACCCGCGCGGATGCGCCGCTGGAAGTACTGCGCAAGATCAATGCCGATATCGCTACTTACCGGGCTACGCTGTCATGAAAATGACCGTTGTTGGTTCCGGCTACCTTGGCCTGGTCAACACTGTCTGGCCGGCTGAAATCGGTAATCCGCCGCAAGCGCCGGTGATTCTGGCTGGCTGCAATATGTATGACCCCGCCTGGCTGCGCGAGCCGGGCTTCGACTATCAGGCGATAGGACGCTGAAGAGCATGAATCTGTTGCAACAACTTGGACTGGACCGCAGCAAGCTGGCTGCTGACCTTGCTGGTGCCCGCGTATTGGTGGTGGGGGACGTGATGCTGGACCGTTACTGGTTTGGCGATGTGTCACGCATTTCACCGGAAGCGCCGGTGCCGGTGGCGCGTATCGGCCGCATGGAAGAGCGTGCCGGTGGCGCTGCCAATGTGGCGCGTAATATCGCCAGTCTGGGCGGCAAGGCTTCCATTTTGTCCGTGGTGGGCGATGACGAGGCGGCCACGGCACTGGAACGGCTGATGAAGGACGATGGCATCACCACCTTGTTCAAGCGGGATGCGGCCATCTCCACCACCATCAAGCTACGGGTGGTGGCGCGCCAGCAGCAGTTGATCCGGCTGGATTTTGAAGATGCACCCAGCCATGAAATCCTGGCTGACAAGCTGGAGCAATACCAATCGGTACTGGCCAGCCACGACGTGGTCATCCTGTCCGATTACGGCAAGGGTGGCCTCACTCATGTGGCGCGCATGATCGAACTGGCACGTGCTGCCGGCAAACCGGTGCTGATCGACCCCAAGGGCGATGACTATGCCAAGTATGCCGGTGCTACCTTGCTGACCCCCAATCGCAGCGAGTTCAAGGAAGTGGCAGGCAGCTGGCAGAACGAAGAGCAGCTGATTGCCAAGGCGCAGGCACTACGCAGCCAGCTGCAGCTGGATGCACTGCTGGTGACCCGCAGCGAAGAAGGCATGACTTTGTTCCGCGCCGATGGCGCCTTGCACCAGCCTACCTTCGCCCGCGAAGTATTCGATGTCTCCGGTGCCGGCGATACGGTCATCGGCACCCTGGGCCTGGCCATGGCCGCCGGTCTGCCCCTGCCGACCGCCATGAGCCTGGCCAATGCCGCTGCCGGCATCGTGGTGGGCAAGCTGGGTACCGCCGTTTGTACCCAGCAGGAGCTGTTTGCCAGCTGATTGGCACGACACCGCATCATGCAGCCGGATGACAGGAGTGATCCCTGCTGGCTGCAAACAGAAAAAGGATGAATCATGACTATCGTGGTGACCGGCGCAGCCGGCTTTATTGGTTCCAATATCGTCAAGGCGCTCAATGCGCGTGGCATTACCGACATCATTGCGGTAGACAATCTCACGTCGGGTGACAAGTTCCGTAATCTGGTGGACTGCGAAATCTCCCATTACCTGGACAAGCATGATTTCCTGAATCTGCTGCTGGAAGGCGAGTACGAGGGCGAGATCAGCGCCATCCTGCATCAGGGGGCCTGTTCCGACACCATGAATCACGACGGCAAGTACATGATGGACAACAACTATCAGTACACGCTGGCCCTGTTCGATTACTGTCAGCACGAGGAAATCCAGTTCCTGTTTGCCTCCAGTGCGGCCACCTACGGCAAGGGCACCATCTTCAAGGAAGAACGCCAGTACGAAGGCCCGCTCAATGTCTACGGCTATTCCAAGTTCCTGTTCGACCAGGTGCTGCGCCAGCGCATGAAAGAAGGCCTGTCGGCCCAGGCGGTGGGATTCCGCTATTTCAATGTCTACGGCCCGCAAGAGCAGCACAAGGGACGCATGGCCTCGGTAGCCTTCCACAACTTCAACCAGTACCGTGAACACGGCAAGGTCAAGCTGTTTGGCAGCAATGACGGCTGGGGCAATGGCATGCAAAGCCGGGACTTTGTTTCGGTGGAAGATGTGGTCAAGGTCAACCTGTATTTCCTGGACAATCCGGGCAAGAGCGGTATCTTCAACCTGGGTTCCGGTCGCGCCCAACCGTTCAATGACGTTGCGGTGTCCACCGTCAATGCCTGCCGTCGCCACGAAGGCAAGCCGGCACTGAGCCTGGACGAACTGGTAGCCCAGGGCATCATCGAGTACATCGACTTCCCGGAAGCACTGAAGGGCAAATACCAGAGCTTTACCCAGGCCGATATCGGCAAGCTGCGCGATGCCGGTTACAGCGCGCCCATGCTGACGGTAGAGCAGGGCGTTGATCGTTACGTAGACTGGCTGATCAGCCGCTAAGGCTTGTTCACCCTGCCAAAACCGCCATGCCATGCGCTGGCGGTTTTTTCATGCCCGCTGCGAGCAGGCTGGAAATGGTTATTTGATTAGAAATAACGGTTCGACTGGAAGGTGGCTGCAGGCCGTATAATGGCGCTCTCGCAAGGAGACCCACTGTGTACAAGTATCTGGAAGATTTCGTCGGTCACACTCCGCTGGTACGGCTCAAGCGCATGCCGGGTGACAGCAGCAATATCGTGTTGCTCAAGCTGGAAGGCAACAACCCGGCCGGATCGGTCAAGGACAGGCCTGCACTGTCGATGATCCGCCGGGCCGAGGCGCGCGGCGATATCAAACCGGGTGACACGCTGATCGAGCCGACCAGTGGCAACACCGGTATTGCACTTGCCATGGCTGCGGCGATGATGGGCTACAAGATGATCCTGCTGATGCCGGAGGGTTCCAGTGCCGAGAGGGTGCAAACCATGCGTGCCTATGGTGCCGAAGTCATCCTGACTCCCAAGGAAGCCTCCATGCCCGGTGCCATTGACGAGGCGCACCGCATGCAGCGTGCCGGGCTGGGCGTCATCCTCGACCAGTTTGCCAATCCGGATAACCCGCTGGCACATTACGAGAGCACCGGTCCGGAAATCTGGGCCGATACCCAGGGGCAGGTCACGCACTTTGTCTCCAGCATGGGCACCACCGGTACAATCATGGGTAACAGCCGCTTTCTCAAGGAAAAGAATCCGGCCATCCAGATTATCGGCGTGCAGCCGGAAACCGGCAGCCAGATTCCCGGCATCCGCAAATGGGAAGATGAATACCTGCCGAGGATCTGCGATTTCACCCGTATCGATCAGCTGATTCATGTGTCGCAGCAAGAGGCAGAAGACACCGCGCGGCGACTGGCTCGCGAAGAAGGCATTCTGGCCGGCCCGTCCTCTGGCGGGGCGCTGGCAGTAGCGCTGCGGCTGAACCAGCAACTGGAGAATGCAGTCATCGTTTCCATCGTCTGCGATCGGGGCGACCGCTACCTGTCGACCGGCCTGTTTCCGCTGTAAGGCGAACATCTCCACAAAAAAAGCCGTTTCCATCGGGAAACGGCTTTTTTTCTGCCTGGTGGTTTAGCGATGAATATCGTGGGTCACGCAGGGGTTGGCGGCATCCGGCATGTCCAGCCAGCCAGGACGCTGCAAGCTGTTGCGGATGTCCTGATAGCCGCTGTGCCAGTGCTGGCGCATGGTTTGCATGCCAAACTGGTAGTCCTTGTAGTGATCGTCGTAAACCTTGTCCTGATAGATCAGATGGATGATATTCAGCCGCTGGCTACCGGCGGCACGCCGCGCAGCCTGGAATATTTCCTTGTCGTGATGCTCGGCCGGAACCAGCTTCATCAGCTCGGACAGCATTTCGCGAACGTGCAGTTCATGACGCAGCACATCGGTCGTCATCCGGGTGCGACTGGAGTACTGAATGTCTTTCTGCCGCATGGCCACCTCCTTCATGTTGTGGGGCAGATCGCCACGTGCGCTCCACAGGTCCACCTGGAATGCCAGGATATTGCTGTGCTCGTCGGCATCAATCAGCTGCCCCAGCGGGGTATTGGATACCACGCCGCCATCCCAGTAGAACTCGCCGTCGATTTCCACCGCGGGAAATCCTGGCGGTAGCGCACCCGAGGCCATGAAGTGTTCTGCGCGCAGCGTGTGCCGCGTATTGTCGAAACACACAAAGTTGCCGGAACGTACATTGACCGCGCCCACAGACACCCGCATCTGTCGGCTGTCATTCAGCCGATCAAAATCCACCAGTTGTTCCAGCGTCTGCTTGAGCGGGCTGGTGTCGTAAAAGCTGACCTCTGCCGGACTGCAATTTGGGTGAAAACGCCAGGGCAGGCGCGGACGATAAAACCCGTTCTGACCTTCCAGCAGCGAGCGCCAGGCTTCCCAGCCGGCCAGCATGTGTTGCATCGGGTCTGGCCATTGGCTGGTATCCAGATGACTCAGTGGCGTGGAGGGCAGCAATGGTGGCTGGCAGATGGTTTCCCAGAAGCGCCGGAGCTGATCCACCCGTTTGTCTGGCGGATTGCCGGCAATGATGGCGGCGTTAAGTGCGCCAATGGAGATGCCCGCAACCCAGTTGGGATGCAGGTCGGCCTCTGCCAGGCCCTGGTAAACCCCGGGCTGATAAGAACCAAGAGCGCCGCCCCCTTGCAGCAGCAAGGCCACTACCTGGTATTGATGACCTCGGGGCAGGCTGTGACTGCGATAAAGCGGAAGATGTGCTTGGCGGGAAACACCCATGCCATGACTCCTGTGTCGATTTGCGTACGGTTCCGGGGCGGTGGTGCTGCAATGCAAGACCAGCCTGCACCGGATGGTGCAGGCTGGCGATGTGGCCCAGCGCTTGCTGCTGCTGGGGCCGGACTTACTGCATGTACCAGCCGTGGCTCACCACAAAGGACTGGCCGGTCAGTGCCGCGCTGGGGAAGGCCGCCAGGTACAGCGCGGTTTGCGCGATATCGTCCACCGTGGTGAACACCCCATCGACAGTGTCACCCAGCATCACGTGCTTGATGACTTCCTCTTCGGAGATGCCCAGGGTCCTGGCTTGTTCCGGAATCTGCTTTTCCACCAGCGGGGTACGGACAAAGCCGGGGCAGATGACGTGCGAGCGCACATTGTATTCCGCCCCTTCCTTGGCCAGCACCTTGCTCAGGCCCAGCAGCGCATGTTTGGCGGCGACATAGGCCGACTTGAGTTTGGAGCCTTCGTGCGAGTGCACCGAGCCCATGTAAATGACAGTGCCGCCGCGCTTGTCCTTGTACATGTGGGAGAGGGCGGCCTTGGTGGTGAGGAAGGCGCCGTCCACATGAATGGCTTGCAGGCGTTTCCAGTCGGCAAAGCTGAAGTCCACCAGCGGGCTGATGATCTGGATGCCGGCGTTGGAAATGAGAATGTCCAGCTGGCCAAAGGCATCCACTACCGCCTGGGTGCCTGCATTGACGGCCTCTTCATTGGTGACATCCATTGCCACGCCCATGGCCTTGCCGCCTGCGGCTTCAATTTCCTTTGCTGTGGCCTGTGCCGCTGCCAGATTGATGTCGGCAATGGCAACCGCAGCCCCTTCACGGGCGAAGGTTTCGGCGATGGCACGGCCAATACCGCTGGCGGCACCGGTAATCAGGGCAACTTTTCCTTGCAGCTTCATGAGACTTCTCCTGTTTCAGGCCAGATAATCAAATTCGACTTTACCAAGACCCAGTGTCAGGTCGGCAACGTAATGCTTGGCACCCAGTATCTCCAGTACCGGCAAATCATGCACCGGGGCCAGGGCATGGGGGAAGAGTGACAGTGCGGCAGGGCCAGTCCAGGCACCGTGCACTTGCACATCCAGCATGGGGAAGCTGACCAGCTCGCAAATGCGCGCGGTGCCGTCAACATGCGGGATGATTTTCAGCAAATAGTTGGGTGTGGTGCGCAGGCTTTCGGCAATGGCATCACGGTCCAGTTCCCGGTGTTTGTAACCCATGCTGCCGGTGGCGATACGCACCGGGCCGTAATCAAGCTCACCCACCAGGGTGTCGGTATGCACTTTCAGGCGGGGATGGGCCATTTTCTTGGGAAAACCCCACAGCTCACGTCCACCGGCCGTAGGTGGGTGATCATTCAGATACATGGCGTGGGTGTAGTTGCCGCGCTCGCCCTGGTACAGGACCGGGATTACCTGCCCGCTTTCGGTGTAGTCACCAAAACCGGTGGAATCCGGCATGCGGATGAACTCGAAATTGACCACTGGTTCGGCCATTTGCAGCGGGGACGGAATCACTGCGCGCAGCTTGTCCGGGTCGGTGCGGTAACTGATGATGAAAAATTCCCGCTGGTAAAAGCGATAAGGGCCAGGAGGGAAGGCCGGGCTGCTGATGGGCATGGCAAACGCCTGCTGGCGAATCTGTTCGATTTCCATTGAGGTCCCCATAGTGGTGGTGGGCGGATGAGGGCATGGTTCGCAGCTGAACCGTTGGCAAGAATGGGGTGGATGCGCAGTGTCTGCCAGATGACAGAGCTGGTAGAAGGTATGGGATTTTTAGCGCAACTGACACCGACAGGCGTTGGCCATGCGCATGAGCGAATTGCTGTGGAATCGGGTTATCATGCAGGCTTCACTGTCAGATGGCCGGCACGCCGCATGGTCATCCCGCGTGGGCTGCTGCCTGCGCCATAACGCCAAGAACACAAGCACACACTATGTCTCAGCACACCTTTTCTCCCGATGGAACGGCGCTGACCAGCCCCAAGGCCTGGTATCAGGCAGCCAGTGAGAAGCCCGGTTTCATTCACGATGCCGCCCAGGCTGCCGCTATCGAGCAGCTGGATGCATTGTGGCATCAACTGTTGGAGTTCAAAGACAAGCGCAACCGCTTTCTCGGCCGCAGCCTGCGTAGCCCGGATGTGCCGCGCGGCCTGTATTTCTGGGGTGGGGTGGGGCGCGGCAAGAGCTTTCTGATGGATGCCTTCTATGCCTGTGTGCCTTACCGTCGCAAGCGTCGTATCCATTTTCACAATTTCATGGCCGAGGTGCATCGCGAGCTGCGCGAGCTGGCCGGTAGCAAAGACCCTTTGCTGGCCTATGCTGACAAGATTGCCCGTGAGACCCGTCTGCTGTGTTTTGACGAATTTCATGTCAGTGACATTGCCGATGCGATGATGCTGGGCCGCCTGCTCAGTGCCTTGTTCGAGCGTGGTGTGGTGCTGGTCACCACCTCCAACTATCCGCCGGACGGCTTGTATCCCAATGGCCTGCAACGGCAGAACTTCCTGCCAACCATCGAACTGATCAAGCGCGAGCTGGATGTGCTGAACGTGGATGGTGGCAATGATTACCGCCTGCGCGAGCTGACACGTGAGCCCTTGTTCATGGTGCCGGACGACGCGGCTGCCGAGGCGCGCATGGAAGGCATGTTCACCCGCTTGAGTAGTGAAGAATTGATTGCCAAGCAGGAAATCGAAGTGCTGGGGCGGCAGATTCCGGTGAAAAAACTGGCACCGGGCATTATCTGGTTCGACTTTCTGGCCATTTGCGACGGTCCGCGTGCGCAGACCGACTATCTGGAAATTGCCACCGAATTCCACACCGTGTTCATCAGCGGTATTCCCAGGCTGGCGGCCAAGGATGCCTCCATTGCCCGCCGCTTTACCTGGCTGGTGGATGTGTTCTACGACAACCGGGTGAAGCTGATTGCCTCGGCTGCGGTGCCAATCGACGATATTTACACCGACGGCGTGCAGGCCAGCGAGTTTTTCCGTACTGCCAGCCGGCTGACCGAGATGCAGTCCAAGAGTTATCTGGAACTGCCGCACCAGAGTGCCGGCCAGACCCACGACCAGCCGCCGCCGGGCGTGGTGATCTGACGCTTGTTCCGCTGTGCAACGGCCAGACTTTGTCTGGCCGTTTTGCTGTCAGGCTTGGGGAATATCGTCGATCAGGGCAATCAGGTCGGTGACACCGATGTCCTCGCCCAACTGGGACAGCAAGGTGGTGGCCTGGCCACGGTGGTGGGTCTGGTGGTTGAAGAAGTGCAGCAGCAGGGCATTAAAATTCTTGCGCTGTGCGATGCCACGGGTGTTGTGATAAGCCAGCGGCTGATCAAGATCGCTGTCCTCAAGCTCGCTGCATAGCCGGATGATGACTTCGTCCAGCAGCTGTCGTCGCGCCGCCAGTGCTGGCAACTGGTCAAACAGCAGCCCGTTCAGGGTGGTGGGGGAAGCAATAGCCTGCAGCGGCTGCAAGGCGGCAAAACCGGCCGGATGCTGGCCAAAGCGTTGCAGCCACAGGGTATCGGCCACCACGATGTGATTGAGCGTGCCGAACAGCGAACCAAAAAACGCGCCGCAATCCTGCTGCAAGGCGGCCACCGGCAAACGGGCGGCTGCCTGGTAAAGCCTGTCATTCATCCACTGGTTGTAGCGGGCTTGCAGGGCAAGCTGTTCGAGTCGGTTCATGGTCCCCTCCTGAAAACAGCACGATAACGCAGCATTTGCCGGAATGACAGGCAAAACAAAAGCGGCCATCTGGCCGCTTTTTGCACAGCATTCAAACAGGCGATCAGGCGCGCTTTTTGAATTCGCCGGTGCGGGTGTCGATTTCGATCTTTTCGCCAGTGTTGACGAAGGCCGGAACCTGAACTTCGAAGGTGGTGCCTACCAGCTTGGCCGGCTTCAGAACCTTGCCCGAAGTGTCGCCACGTACGGCCGGTTCGGTGTATTCCACTTCGCGGATCACGGTGGTCGGCAGTTCCACGGAGATGGCCTTGCCATCGTAGAAGGTTACCTGGCAAACATCTTCCATGCCGTCAACGATGTAGTTGATGGTGTCGCCCAGGTTGTCGGCTTCTACTTCGTACTGGTTGAATTCGCTGTCCATGAATACATACATCGGGTCAGCAAAGTAGGAGTAGGTGCAATCCTTGCGGTCCAGAACCACGACGTCGAACTTGTCGTCAGCGCGGTAAACGGCTTCAGAGCCGGCGCCGGTCAGCAGGTTCTTCATCTTCATCTTCACGACGGAAGCGTTACGGCCGGATTTGCTGAATTCGGCTTTTTGCACGACCATCGGGTCGTTGCCTACCATGAATACGTTGCCAGCGCGGAGTTCTTGTGCGGTTTTCATTACGTGTAAAGTCCCAAACTCTTGATTGAACTCGGAAAACGGTTTCCGAAAAACGGGCTATTTTAGCCGGTTTTGTATGAATTGCACCAGCCGCATCCCCAAGTCACCGTGTTGCAGCAGTTTGTCGGGCCAGTGGCGGCTGTGCCGGTGCCATTGCGGCAGCTGTTTTTCCAGTTGTTGCCAGGCGGCCACCATGCCCTGGCCGTGGTTCCAGGCGTGGCTGACGGCACGCAGGGCCGTGGCGGTCTCTGCATCCAGCGTGGCGCAATAGTGTGACAAAAAGGCATCAAGCTTCACCATGTGCGCAGCGTCGTCTTGCGGGTAGATGTGCCAGATGAAAGGCCGTCCGGCCCATTGCGCCCGCACGAAGCTGTCTTCTCCGCGCACGAAGTTGACATCACAAGACCACAAGCTCAGGTCGTAACAGTCCTGATCGGTCATCGGCAGCACATGCACGGTGAGTGAACCTTGGCTGACATGCTGGCCTGCCTTTAGCGGCTGGCCCATCACGGCTTCCACGTCAGCCAGCACCTTGCCTTCCGGCACCATGCAGTGCACCGGCAGCGTGCTGTGCGTCCAGTAGTCCAGCAATTCGCGGGCCGCCGGGTTTTCGTAGGCAAACAGGCTGACGCGCCATTCTTCCGGCTGTTTTTCCGGGATATCGAACATCTGCCAGAAGGCGCGCTGTGCCAGACTGTCCTGTTGCCACTGCTGGCGGGTTTCGATCAGACCGTCCTCGCACAGCAGGCCGCCGGTGCGATCGGTAAAACCCGGAAAGAAGAAATGCTTGGTCAGCGGCAGACGCGGGTGGGGCGAGGCCATGCCATGGCAGCCTTCCACCCAGTCTTCGGCCGACAGGTATTCCAGATTGATCCAGACCGGTTTGACGTCAGCCCGTGCCATGGCGTGTTCCACGGCGTCGGGCAGTCGGCAGCCAAATGCTTCTATCACCACCTGTGCCGGTTGGTAGTCGACAAATGCGTCATCCGCGCGCCACTGGCACACGCAGATGCCATCCAGCTTCTGACTGGCCAGGCCCGGTTCCAGCAGCGGGGCAATGCGGCCGAAGCTGGCCAGGTCGTCCACCCACAGGCGCACCACGTAGCCAAAGTCGTGCGACAGTCGGCGTGCCAGTCGCCAGGCGACGCCGATGTCGCCGTAGTTGTCGATGACGGTACAGAAAATGTCCCAGCTGAGGGGGGAGGAGTCGGGCATGGTGCGGGCATCCGGGAAAAAGCAGGCGCAGCATAGCACGGCAAGGTGACAGTGTGAGGAAGATGCCGGGCTCGCTGCGGTACATGCTTGCTAACAACATGTAACTAACACTGTTTGATAAAACAGTTAAAATGAAAGTTGCTGTCAAAAAGAAGAATGTCATGAGCGCAACTGATCAGAGTACTGGAAAATCCACTCCTTCTCGCCCGCCCCGACGCTGGCGGCGCTGGCTGGCCGGCATTGTCGCCGTGCTGCTGTTGCTGTGGGGGTTTCTGGCGGGTATTGCGCCGGGCATCGTCCAGAGTCAGGCGGCCAAATGGGCGGCAGGAATCGGCCGCAAACTGAGCCTGGGAGAGGTTTCGATCAATCCCTGGCGCATGGCAGTGGAAATCCGCCAGCTCAAGTTGGCCGAGGGCAAGGGCAGCCCCTTGTTTGCCGCAGACCGGGTGTATGTGAATCTGGACCCGACTGCCTTGCTGCTGGGGCGCTGGCAGTTGTCGGAATTCAGCGTCGATGCCCCGCAGGTATGGGTGCAGCGTGATACCCAGGGCCAGTGGAACTGGGCGCGCTTCATCAGTGATGCCAGTGGCCCGGCCCAGCCCAAAAAAGACGATGGCTCACCGACCAAATTCCTGCTGCAAGCGCTGAACATCCGCAATGGCCAGCTCATGTTCCAGGACCAGCTGGCCGGTAGCGACAGCTTCAAGGTGTCACCGCTGAATCTGGCGCTGACCGATCTTTCCACCTTACCCGAAGCCGGTGGCTATCGCCTGCATGCCGCGCTGGGCGACGGCACCCAGCTGGACTGGAACGGCAGCCTGCAATTGCAGCCCTTGCAATCCAGTGGCGAGGCCAGCATTCGCGGTTTTACCCTGGCCAGCATCTGGGAATACGTCAAACCGCATTTCAATATTGCTCGGCCGCAAGGCACGCTATCGGTACAGGCCAGCTATCAGTTCGACCTGAAAGGCAAGACGCCACAGTTGCAGATCAGCCCCTTCAGCGCCGAACTCAAGGGCTTGCAGATGCAGGCTCCGGGTACGCAGCATCGCTTTGTCCTGCCTTTATTGCAGCTCAAAGGGGGGCGTTTTGACCTGCAGCATAGCCAGTTGAGCCTGCAACAGATCGCGCTGGAGGGTGGCAGCCTGGAGGCACAACGCATGGCGGATGGCAGCCTGGACTGGCTGGCAGCCCTGCCGGCCAGCCCGGCTGCGGGTTCCACATCCACCGCAAGCAGCAAAGCAGCCCCTTCGCCGTGGCAGGTGAAGGTGGAAGACATCAAGCTGGCCAACTGGCAATACCGCTTTGGCGATGCCGGTTTTGCCACCCCGCTGCAAGTGGCGGGCCGCCTGCCGCTATTGCACGCCCGCTTTGAACTCGACCCTAAACGCGGTTTTGCGGTGGACAAGCTGGCGGGTGAACTGGCCGACATCACACTGGGGAATGCCGCACAGCCCGCCCAGATTGCCCTGGCCAGGCTGGTGTTGCAGCCTTCGCGCATTGTGCAGCAGGGGCAGTTGATTGAACCGGGCAGCGTGGATGTTCAGGGACTGCGTGTGGCGGTGGAGCGTAACAAGCAGGGGCAGTTGAACCTGGCGAAGCTGTTTGCGCCGGGCAAGGGGGGCAAGGCAGCCAGGGAAGTCAAGACCGCAGGCAAGGCCGATGCGGACCAAAAACAGCCCGGCTGGCAGCTGCACTATCCCTTGCTGAATCTGAATGACGGCCAGATCAGCTGGACCGACCAGACCCTGGCGCGGCCGGTCAGTGCCACGCTGCGCGATGTCACCGCCAGGCTGGAGGCAAAAGATGCGCAGCAATTGGCGCTGGACGTGGGTGGCAAGCTGGAATCCGGCCAGTTTACTGCCGCATTGCAGCTGGACCCGGCCACCATCGCCATCAAGGGCCGGGTGAATGCCCAGTCGCTGCCGCTGGCTCCGTTTGCACCCTATGGTCTGACCGGTACACCCTTGCGCATGAGCGGTGGTCAGCTTAATGCCGAGCTGAATGTCGAGTCTGCCAGTCAGGGCTGGAAAGTGGCCGGTACCGCCGGCATCAGCAAGCTGGCCATCATGGAAGCAGGCGAGAAACTGCCGCTGCTGGGCTGGAACAATCTCAAGGTCAATGGCATCAAGGCGCAAGGCAATGCCAGCCTTCCGCTGAGTGTGGCGGTGCAGGACATCCAGCTGGAAGCCTTGTCGGCCCGGCTGATTCTGGATGCCAAGCGCCAGCTCAACTGGCAGCGCATTTTTGCCGCCAAGTCTGCCGCTAATCCGCCATCGGCCACGCCAGTCACGCCAGCGAAGGCTGTTGCGATTCCGCCAGTGGATATTCGCAGCATCCACCTGAACCGCAGCAAGGTGCAGTTTGCCGACCAGAGCATGAACCCGAACTTTGCCACCCAGATGCACCATCTGCGCGGTTCGATTCAGGGCCTGTCCACCCGTCCGGGCCGTACTGGCACCATTACCCTGGATGGTGATGTCGATCAGTACGGTGATGTGCGCGTGCGTGGCGCGCTGGCCCCGATGGCGGTAACCGACAATACCGATGTCACGCTGTCTTTCCGCAATATTCCGCTCAACAACCTCAACCCCTATGCCACCACCTTTGCCGGCTGGCGCATCAATGACGGCCGCTTGACGGTAGACCTGCACTATCTGCTGGACCACCGCCAGATGAAGGGTCAGAACCGGGTGGTGATCAACACCATCCAGCTGGGCGATGAGGTGCCGGACTACAAGGGCACGCACCTGCCGCTGCGGCTGGCCGTGGCCTTGCTGGAGGATAGCGACGGCAAGATCGATCTGGACCTGCCGGTATCCGGCAGCCTGGATGACCCGCAATTCAGCTATGGCCAGATCGTGTGGAAGGCGCTGGTGAACGTGGTGACCAAGGTGGTCACCGCCCCGTTCCGCGCGCTGGGTGCACTGCTGGGGGGCGATGGCTTTGACAATGTGTTCTTCATTCCGGGCGAAGCCAATGTCGCCCCGCCGGAGCGGGAAAAACTGGAGAAAGTAGCAGGCTTGATGAGCAAGCGTCCCAAGATGCAGTTGCAGCTTGCCGGCAGCTACGATCCCGAGCTGGACAGCAAGGAGCTGGCGCGGGCACGCGTGGACAGTGCCATCCTGCAAGCCGCCGGACGCAGTCTGTTGCCGGGCGAACCGCTGCCGGTGCCGGACATGGCCGACCCGGCCATGCTGGACGCCATCAAGACGGTCTACGCCCGCGAGCTGGGCCGCCTGAAGCTGATGTCGCGTACCCTGAATCCGGGTGGGCCATCCGGAGCTGCGTTGGCCAAACTGTTGCGTGGCGAACTGATGGCTGCGCAAAAAGTGGATGCCGCTGCCTTGCAGGCACTGGCACGTCAGCGGGCGGAAAATGCCCGCAAGGTAATGATGCGCAATGACAACACTCTGGCCGATCGCATCACGCTTGGCGACCCGGCCAAAACCCGCGCCGAACGGGACGGTGTGCCGCTGGGGATCAAGTTGTCCAGCAAGTAGCGCATAAAACGGCTTGATGTCCATCAATAAACGGCGTAACTACATATGGTGTAGTACGCCGTTTTCTTTTGCCAGATGTTGTGAGTTTCTCGCGGCACCCACCATCGGCGCGCTATCGGCAAGCGGGTGTGCATTGCTTGGCGAACAGGCGTAAAGTCATGGATTGCCAAAGTGGCAAGGCTGCAGAAGTCAGGAAAATTCTCAAAAATTTCAGGAAATCGAGGGGCCGGAATGAAGCGTGAAAACAGTGCCGTCATGCTGGAGCAGGATATCTCGCGCGAGGTATTGCTGGAAAAGTATGCCAAGGGTGATGAACAGAGCGTCAGCGAGGTCAGACTGCGGGTAGCCCGTGCCCTGGCGGCGCTGGAGCAGGACCCGGCCCGCTTCGAGCCGCTGTTTTTCCAGGCACTGGACAATGGCTTCATTCCCGGTGGCCGCATCAATTCGGCCGCCGGTACCGAGCTGCGCGCCACGCTGATCAACTGCTTTGTGCAGCCGGTGGGCGATTCGGTCTCCGAACCTTCCAATGGCAAGGCCGGTATTTACGAAGCCTTGCTGCAGGCCGCCGAAACCATGCGCCGTGGCGGTGGTGTGGGCTACAACTTCTCGCGCATCCGGCCCAAGGGGGCACGGGTAAAAGGCACCAATAGCCGCGCTTCCGGGCCGGTATCGTACATGCGGGTGTTCGACCGCAGCTGCGAGACGGTGGAATCCGCCGGGGCCCGTCGCGGTGCGCAAATGGGTGTGCTCGATGTCAGCCATCCGGACGTGGAAGACTTCATCCACGCCAAGGACAAGGGCGACCTGCGCAACTTCAATATTTCGGTTGGTGTATCCGACGATTTCATGCGCGCGGTGGAAGCCGACGCCGAGTGGGAACTGACGCACAGCGTGGAACCGGCCACCGACGCCTTCCCCGGCCACTACCAGCGTGCCGACGGCCTGTGGGTGTACCGCAAGGTGTCTGCCCGTGCGCTGTGGCAGCAGATCATGGAATCCACCTATGACCACGCCGAGCCGGGCGTGCTGTTCATGTCCAAGATCAACCAGGACAACAACCTGTCCTATTGCGAGGTGATTGAATCCACCAACCCCTGCGGCGAACAACCGCTGCCGGATTACGGCTGCTGCGACCTGGGTTCGGTCAATCTCACCAAATACGTGCGTCAACCGTTTGGAGCCAAGCCCAGCTTTGATTTCAAGGCTTTCGAGAACGTGGTGCGCATGTCCATCCGCATGCTGGACAATGTGCTGGACCTGACCGTATGGCCGTTGAAAGAGCAGGAGCGCGAAGCGCAGTCCAAACGCCGCGTCGGTCTGGGTTTCACCGGCCTGGGCGATGCGCTGATCATGCTGAAGATTCGTTACGACAGCGAAGAGGGCCGACGTTTTGCCGCGCGCATTTCCGAATCCATGCGCGATGCAGCCTATGATGCCTCGGTGGACCTGGCTATCGAGAAGGGTGCTTTCCCGCTGTTTGATGCCGACAAATATCTGGCCGAACCGCATTGCGCCAGCCGCCTGCCGGACAGCATCAAGGCCCGTATCCGCAAGCACGGCATCCGCAACTCGCACCTGCTGTCGATAGCTCCTACCGGCACCATTTCGCTGGCGTTTGCCGATAACGCCAGCAATGGCATCGAGCCGCCGTTCTCCTGGTTCTACACCCGCAAAAAGCGCATGGCCGATGGCTCGACCCAGGAATACCTGGTGGAAGACCATGCCTATCGCGTCTACCGCATGCAGGGTGGCGACACCCAGGCGCTGCCGGACTACTTTGTCTCGGCACTGGAAATGAGTGCGCTGGACCATATGCGCATGGTGGCTGCCGTGGCCCCGTTTATCGACACTGCCATCTCCAAGACGGTGAACGTGCCGGCGGATTATCCGTTTGCCGATTTCGAAAGCCTGTATCTGGAAGCCTGGCGCAATGGCCTGAAGGGCATTACCACTTACCGTCCCAACAGCGTGCTCGGTTCGGTACTGTCGGTGGAACCGGCCAAGGAAAGCGCCAAGGAAGCCCCGCAGGACCTGTCCGCCAGCCAGGATGGCGACCCGGACCGCCGCATCACCCTGAACACTGCGCCCAGTCCGGCGCTGGCCAGTCTGAAATGGCCAAACCGGCCCAAGCTGAAAGAGGGCAACCCGTCCTGGACCTATATGGTGGAAGGCCCGGCCGGTGACTTTGCCGTGGTGGTGGGGCATGTGGAAAATGGCCGCATCACGCCGTTTGAGTGCTGGGTGAATGCCACCGAAGAACAGCGTGGCCTGGGCGCGATTGCCAAGACGCTGTCGATGGACATGCGCTGCCGCGACCACGCCTGGCTGTCGGCCAAGCTGGAAGCCTTGTCGCATACCAATGGCGACAAGCGCTATGTGTTCGAGCTGGGCGAGCGCACCGTCTATGCCACTTCCGCTGCCGCCGCGTTGGGGCAGGTGGTACGTCATCGCGTGGAACAGCTGGGCGCACTGACTGCTGACCAGCACGAACCCACCCCGGTGATGGATGCGCTGTTTGCCCGCAAGGAACCGAAATCCGGCACCGATGGCACCATGAGCTGGTCGGTGGATGTGGCCAACCCGCAAACCGGTGACGATTTCGTGCTCTTCCTGAAAGAACTGGTATTGCCCAATGGCCAGCGCCGCCCGTACTCGGTGTGGCTGGCCGGTAATTACCCGCGCGAACTGGATGGCCTGTGCAAGATGCTGTCGCTGGACATGCGGGTGATAGACCCGGCCTGGATCGGCATGAAGCTGCGCAAGCTGTTGAGCTATGCCGAGCCGCAAGGCGACTTCTTTGCCCGCATTCCGGGTCAGGAAAAATCGCAAAGCTGGCCGTCCACCGTGGCCTATATGGCGCAGCTGATGATTCATCGCTACGCCATGCTGGGTGTGCTGACCCAGGATGGGGTGCCGCTGGAGGAAATGGGGGTGATGGTACCGGAGCAGAGCGATCTGTTCAGCCCGGAAACCGCTGCCCAGCCGGCACTCAAACCCTTGTCCGGCAAGCCCTGCCCGGAATGCGGCAATCATGCGCTGATCAAGAAGGATGGTTGTGAATTCTGCACCGCTTGCGGCCATGTAGGGGCTTGCGGATAAGGTGTAGTGCTTGCGGGTGGGGCGGTCTGCAAGCTGACCTGCCTGCAGGCTGGAGCCTCAGCCATCGTCTCGATAGCGGTTTTCCGGCAGGCCCCGGTGGCCAGTGCGAATGGCCAGTACCGCACCATCCTGTGGGCCGGGCTGGCTCAGGCCAAAGCGGGCGGAAGTAATCAGCAGGGTATCCAGTTGTTTGCCGCCCTGTGCATTTCCAAAGGTACAGCTGGTCGGGTTGCGGACCGGCAGCGGGATGATGCGGTCGGTTTTACCTATTGGCGTGGTACGCACGATGCAGCCACCGCCAAAGCGGGCCGTCCACAGACAGCCATCCTCATCCATGGCCGAACCATCGGGAATGCCCGGCCCGCCTTGTTGCAACACCCGACGCTGGCTGATGTCGCCGGATGCCGCGTCGTAGTCCCACACCCAGATGGCATTGCGCTGGCTGTCGCCAGCATAAAAGCAGCGCTGGTCGGGCGACCAGGCCATGGTATTGGGGCAGCCGAATTCGGCTGCGCTCAAGGCGATGGCTTGCTCCCCGCTGGTACGCCACAGGCGACCGGCAAAGCGGGAGGTGGCGCGTGGCTGGCCATTGTCGTCCAGATTGTTTTCCATGCTGGCCACCCAGAAGCGTCCGGCCGGATCACACTTGCCTTCATTCAGCCGCAGCAGCGGGTCGGTTTCCGGCCGGGTGAGCCAGTGCAACAGCCCTTGCGTGGGTGTCCACAGCGCGGTGCCGCTGGCGAAGGCCACCACCGCCATGTCGCCCTGCTGGTTCAGCGCCAGTGCGGCAGGCAGTTCGGCAGTGGAAAAGCTGTCGGTGCGGCCATCCGGCCAGCGGCGGCGGATGGCCTGTGCCGTCATGTCCACCGACCACAAACAGCCGTGTACCGCATCCCAGAACGGGCTTTCGCCCACCTGGTCGCGTTGCCTGCCCCAGATGGCTATTTTCATGATTGTGATTCGGAAAAATAGTGCGGAAACAGGGCTTGCGCCTGCTCCAGAAAAGAGAATATCCGCCGCAGATGCAACTGCAGGCAGGCTTCCGCTGCCATGCCATCGCTGCCGGCAATGCTGTCGCGTATGGCCTGGTGCTGGGCAATCACCATGGCCAGATCCTCCACCGAGGCCACTGTCAGTTGCCGGAAACGGTCCATATGCACCTTGACGCGGGCAATCTCCTCGATCACCGGTCCGCAGCCGGCAAACAGGGCGATATGGCGGTGAAAATCCTCGTCCGACTGATAAAAGCGTTCCAGATCGCCCACTTGCAGATAAGTACGTTGCAGAGTGATTTCCTTGTCCAGCTGCATCAGCAGGAGCTGGCGATCCGCAATGGCCATGACTTTGCGCAACATGGCAGTTTCCAGTGCTTCGCGCATGAATTGCGACTTTTCCAGATCACTGCGGCGCAGCGTTAGTACACGGCTGCCCCGCTGCGGCATGACTTCCAGCAGACCCTGTTCCGCCAGCCTGGCCATCGCCTCGCGCACCGGGGTACGGCTGACGCCCAGAGTGGCGGAAAGCGAGGCTTCGGAAATCAGCCGGCCCGGTTCCAGTTCAAAGCGACAAATCCGCTCCAGCAGCAACTGGTATAGCTGGCGCGCCAGCGGCTGGCGCGGATCCGGCACAAAGGGTTTGGGCGTAGCCAAGGCTGCAGGCTTGCTCATTACACTCGCAGACCTTGCATGAACTGGCGGCGCAGCAGCACAAACAGCAATAAGGTGGGCAGCGAGGCCAGCACGGCGGCGGTCAGCATGATATTGGGCCCGCTTTGCGCATAACTGCCCTGGAATACCAGCAAGGCATTCATGATGGAACGGGTGTCCGGGCTATTACCCAGCACCGAGGAAAACAGCATGTCGTTCCAGATCCAGGTGAATTGCAGCAGGAACACCGCCGACATCGGGCCGCGCAGATTGGGCAGGATGATGCGCCAGAACAGCGTGAATTCCGACGCGCCATCCAGCCGTGCCGCCTGGTCGATTTCCAGGCTGAGGTTCTGCATGTAATTGCGTAATACCAGTACCGGGAAGGGAATGCAGATAGCGGTATACAGCAGGCACATGCCCAGATGCGTATCCAGCAGCTCAGCCCACTGGAAGCCGAAGAACAGTGGAATCAGGTACATCTGGAAGGGAAACACCGTGCCGGCAAACAGCAGCAGGAACCACAGATTGCGATGCCGGAATTGCATGCGTGCCAGCGGATAAGCAGCCATGGCGGCCAGCAGCACCGCCAGCGAGGCACCCACCGCGGCATACAAGCTGGAGTTGAGCATGGCCTGTGCCATATCGCCCTGTTCCCAGGCCATGCGGATATTCTCCAGCAAGGGGGACACACCCTCGGGCAGGGATAGCGGAGCGGTGACGGCATACTCGGCGGTGGATTTGAAGATGGCCAGCAAGACATAGCTGAAGGGCAGCAGCCACAGCAAGGCGATGGCTAATCCGCACAGGGCCTTGCCCCAGCGTGGCGGAGATGCCGGCGGCGGCATGGCCAGCCATCTGGTTTGTTGCGATGTCAGGTTTTGCATCAGCGGATCACCCTGTCTACACGGGCTTGCAATAAGGTCTGGAGCCAGGTGACGGCCAGCACCACGCCACCAATCACCACGGCGGTGGCGGCAGCAAAGGCCCAGCTGTTTTTCTGGAAGGCTTCGAAGTACATGAACACCGCCAGCGACAGGGTGCGCTGCTGCGGATAGTTCGCTCCCATCACCCACAGCAGGTCAAACACGGTAAAGCCGGCCAGTACTGACAGAATCACCACCATCAGCAAAGTGGGGGCGAGCAAGGGCAGGGTAATGTGGCGGAACACCTGCCAGGGCCGGGCACCATCCATGCGGGCAGCATCCTGCGGATCGCGCGGTAGCGCAGCCAGCCCCAGCAACAGCAAGACCATCACCAGCCCGCAGCTTTGCCAGACAAAGGTCAGGATGATGGCTGGCGTGACCAGCTGTTCTTCAAACAGCCAGCCGGTTTCCACCGGCATGCTGCTGAACTGTCCCAGCATCTGGTTGAGCATGCCTTGTGGTGCGTACACGTAGTACCACATCACACCCACCGCCGTCGGGGCCAGAATGCGCGGCAGAAAAATGATGGATTTGAACCATTCCTGGCCAGGCATCTGGCGGAACAGCAGCGCCAGTCCCAATCCTGCCGTGAGGGGAAACAGTACCGAGGCCAACACCCACAGCGCGGTATTGCCCAGCGCATCGTCAAAGTAGGGGCTGGACCACAACTGGTGATAGTTTTCCCAGCCGGCGAACTCGTCCCGGCCCTCAAACAATTGCCATTGAGTAAAGCTGAGCCAGATGTTGTACAGCACCGGCAGTAACAGCAGGGCTGTCACCAACAGCAGGGCAGGTGCCATGAAGCGCAGTGCCAGGCGAAACTGACGCCCTTGTCGGGCGCGTTCGCGAGCCTTGATTTGTGCCAGGCCGATGCGGGCCAGCAGTTGTTGATCGTGCTGCAAGAGCGGGTTCATGCCGGTCTCCGTTCAAGTGCGGATGGCTGGCCTGTGGCCAGGCGATGGATCAGGACTTCTTGCGCTTGCTCCAATAAGCCGCATTCAGGCTTTGCATGCGCTGCATGACGTTCTGGGCGGTGTTCATGTCCGGTTTGAGCATGAAACGGTTGAATTCCGCCACCATCTCGCCTTGCAATGCGGTGGGCACGCCTTCCCACCAGCGCAGAAACATGGCATGCCGCGTTTGGGCCAGTTGGGCATTCACCTGGCTGACAATGGCATTGGGGGCAGCAATCTTGTTGTTGCCGATATAGTTGCCCGATGCCTTGCCCCAGGTTTGCGCACCCTGGTTGGAAACCCAGAAGCGCAGCGTCTTCATTACATCGGGATTGGCTGCTCCCTTGCGGGAAACCACAATCGGTGCGCCTTCCACAATAATTGCCGGCTGCTGCACACCAGGCGCATTGGGCAGGATGAATACGCCCAGCTCCTGAAGTGGGAAGCCCGCCTTGCCCAGCAGGCCGACTGCCCAATCGCCGAACAAATACATCACCCCCTTGCCCCGGACAAAGTCGTTGATTTCTTCATTGGAACGCGGGTCGGAAAACCAGCCTTTGGCATACATGTCGGCCCATATGCTGAATACCTTGCGCACCGCCGGGCTGTCATAGGCCACGCTGCCATTGTTCAGGCCGACATAGGCCTTGGGGTCGGTGCGCAGCAGCAGTTCCTGAAACCAGATGAAGCCGCGCCAGCCATCCTGGGTGGTGGCCAGAAACGGCGTTTGGCCGGCAGCTTTGATACGAGCAGCAACGGTTTGCAGCTCGGCCCAGTTGCTGGGCGGTTTCAAGCCCAGACGGGCAAATACGCGCTTGTCGTACAACACCACCCAGCGCGACAGCTGCAAAGGAACGGCATAGGGCTGACCACCCACGCTGAACAGCTCCTTGACGCCAGGCTGAAAGCGGCCATCGGCTTCCATCTCTTTCCACAGTGCGTCCAGTGGTGCCAGCTGACCGGTGGCTGCCAGCGTATTCAGCGATGCGCCGGTCCACCAGGTAAACAGCTCCGGTGTGCGGCCAGAGGCGACCGAGGCCTGAATGAAGGTCTTGTATTGCTCCGCACTGGCATAAGGTGAAATTTTCAGGCTGATGCCATCGGTGCGCGCGGCATTGGCCACGGCCTGCAATGGTCCACTCCAGAAGCCCTTGTCATTGAACAGTTGTACTTCTTTGGCCGAGACAGCAGTGCTGAACAGGCAGCCAGCTAGCAGAGCAAAACGGAGCAGGGCTGGGCGTGTCATGGTGTATTGGTCTCCTGAGGCTGCTGATCAGCACGTAGCGATATGCCGCTATCGGCATCGAACAGGTGCAGGTTTTCGGCACGGACGGTAAAGCGCAGGGTCTGGCCATCGGCAACCGGACGCGGGGGCAGTTGGCGGGCAATCAGCGGACCGCTGGCAGATTCGGCAAACAGCAGGGTTTCATTGCCCAGCATTTCCGACAGCGTGATGGTGGCGGCAAAGGTTTCTGCCTCTGGTGGTGTTTCATCCGGCCAATGCGGCTGGATGTCTTCCGGACGCAAGCCGGCGCAGACGCGCTGTCCATGCGTCAATGCCGTGCCAAAGCGTGTCTGGTTCAGTGGTATGCGCAGCGCCGGCGAGGCAAAGTAGAAGTGTTCCCCCTCCTGCTGCAGTGTGCCGTGGAAGAAGTTCATTTGCGGTGTACCGATGAAGCTGGCGACAAAGTGATTGGCCGGATTCCGGAATACATCCAGCGGGCTGCCTTGCTGCACGATGGCTCCGTCTTTCATCACCACCATGATGTCGGCCAGGGTCATGGCTTCTACCTGATCGTGGGTCACATAAACGGTGGTGACCTTGAGCCGATGTTGCAGACGCTTGATTTCCACCCGCATCTGGTTGCGCAGCTTGGCATCCAGATTGGACAGCGGTTCATCAAACAAAAACACCTTGGGCTCGCGCACGATGGCCCGTCCCATGGCCACCCGCTGGCGCTGGCCACCGGATAGTTCGGCCGGCTTGCGGTTCAGGTAAGGTGCCAGCTCCAGTGTTTTTACCGCGGCATCAATCCGGTCTTGCCGCTCGGCGGCAGAGATGCCCGCCAGCTTCAGCGAAAAGGCCAGGTTTTCCTGCACCGTCATGTGCGGATAAAGCGCATAGGACTGGAACACCATGGCCACGCTACGTTCCTGGGGCGGCAGCTCATTAGCCAGTTTGCCGTCAATCAGCAACTGGCCATGGCTGATGCTTTCCAGTCCGGCAATCATGCGTAGGGTGGTGGACTTGCCGCAACCGGAAGGGCCGACCAGCACCACGAAGGCTCCATCAGGTATATCGAGATTGATGCCGCGCACCACCACCTGCTGTTCGTATACCTTGACCAGGTCGCGCAGGCAGACTTCAGCCATGGTGCACCCCCACCTGCTTTTGGTGCGGGTCGGCCCAGCGCCGCTCCGGCAAAATGCCATACCAGCCGGGTCGGCCGGGGTCGCGGTCATAGGCATAGCCACCCACGCTGCGGTAGTGCTCGGCATACTGTGCCAGCTTGTCAGGGCACACCTCGACCCCCAGCCCCGGCCCGGACGGCAAGGTAATGGCTCCGTTCTGATAGCCGAATTTGCCGCCCACCAGAATATCGTCGCTCAGGTGATGGTAATGGGCATCGGCCGCGAAATTGAGATTGGGCAAGGCTGCGCCCAGATGCAGCATGGAAGCCAGCTGGATGCCCAGTTCGCCGGAAGAGTGAATGGCGGCGGAGTGCTGGAAGGTTTCCAGCACGGTGCCCGCCTTGTACGCCTGACGCAGTCCGCCCCAGAAGGTGGTATCCAGCAGGATGACATCCACCAGGCTGTGGCGCATGCATTGCGCCAGCTGTTCAAAATTGACCACCACCATATTGGTGGCGGTGGGAATGGGCTGGCGTTCGCGCACGCGGCGCATGCCTTCCAGCCCCCAGGTGGGGTCTTCCAGATAATCATTCGGCAGATGCGCGATGGCGCGACCGACGCGCAGGCTTTCTTCCACCGACCAGGTGGCGTTCGGGTCCAGTCGCAGCCTATCGCCGGGCAGGGCGGCGGCCAGCGCTTCCATGACGGCGATATCGTGGTCGGGGGCAAAGTGTCCGCCCTTGAGCTTGTGAACCCGGAAACCATGGCGCTGCTTCAGCTCCAGCGCATGGCGAACCATGTCCTCGGGCATGGTTTCACCACCATGGCCATCATGTTCGTAGCGGTAGAACAGGTAAGCGGCAAAATCCACCTGCTCGCGTAGCGCACCGCCAAGAAAATCACAAGCACGCATGCCAAGTTGCTTTCCAGCCAGATCCATACAGGCCATTTCGATGGCGGCATGCAGTTGCAGACGGTTGTTGTACAGGCTGGCCGTGGGATTCATGATTTTCCAGCGCAGTTGTTCAAACTGCAGCGGATCATGACCCTTCAGGTAGGGCAGCAAGGCCTTGACGGCCGCTTCGGCACTTTCGCCGCCACCGCCCAGTTCGCCCCAGCCGGACAAACCGTTATCGTCGACCACCTCCACCACGGTGCGGACAAAGCGCTGCCAGTGCACGCCGGCGGAATGTCTGAGCGGAGCTTCCAGAGGAACGGCAACCGTGGTTGCCTTGATATCTACAATGGCCATATTTCAGTCCTGTAAGGGTGAGCCGCCAATACGGGCAAGCAGACCACCATCAATGCGGATGACTTCTCCGGTAATGAAGGCGGCACGCTCAGACAGCAAAAAGGCCACCAGCTCGGCAACTTCGCTGGCATGGCCTGCGCGGCCCAGGGGGTGCATGCTGTCGATTTCTGTACGCAGAGAGGCAGGGGACGGGGAGCTGGCGATGGCATCGCGCAGCATGGGGGTGTCGATGGAGCCAGGGGCGATGGCATTGGAGCGCACGCCCTGGCTGGCAAAATCCACGGCAATGGATTTACTCAGGCCGATCAGCCCATGCTTGGATGCCGTATAGGCAGCCACATTGCGCTGCGAGGCCAGACCTTGCACCGATGCCATGAACACCAGGGCACCACGGCTGGCGATCAGCTGGGGCAACAAGGCCTGGGCCAGCAGGAAGGCTGCGCCCAGATTGGTCGCCATTACTTCATCCCAGCATTGCTGCGAGGTGTCCAGCGCCGAGCCATAACGTTGGATACCCGCGTTATGGGACAAGCCATGGGCGCCACCCAGTTCTTGCGCCGCTACCGCCGCAGCATTGGCTGTCGCTCGGTCGGCAACCGAACCGATGACCAGTCGATGGGGAAGGTTGTGCGGCAAGGCCTCTGCCATGCGCGCCAGCCCTTTGGCGTCGATATCCACCAATACCAGTGGCTGACCATCTGCCGCCAGTCGCATCGCGACTGCTTGCCCAATGCCGTTGGCAGCCCCACTGACCACTACGCTCATTACCATCTCCCGCTTGGATTTGAGCGCTACCATACTAGTGGCCGAAAAGCTGGGTAACCGGTCAAAGGGTCAGACGAGGCTTGGTTTCATTATCGTTTTGGCGAGAAATGACAAACCAGCCAGGGTGCATGATTGTTTGCTGATGGCCCATTGGCGGTATGACGGAGGGGATGCAGCCATGGCGACCCATACCCTGCACCAGACATGGTCTGACACTTGGGTCAGGGAGCCACTACCCGACTAGCGTGTACAGTTCCCCAGCGGTCTGCGAACGTGTCGAATCAAAGAAAGGGGTGCAAGGGGCAGTGAAAAGTCTGATAGCTTAAGACAGAGGCGAGCATCAGTCGCCTCCAGGCTTAAACCAGTTTGTTGTTGCGGGCAAAGTCAGTCAGGTCCACCACGTTCGAAATACCCAGTTTTTCGAAAATGTTTACCTTGTATGTGCTGACCGTCTTGTTGCTGATGAACAGCCGGTCGGCAATATCCTTGTTCGACAAACCCTGGGCAAGGTGTTGCAGGACGGCAAGTTCACGGTCAGACAGTTTTTCGATACGACTGTCGATCTGGTTTTCGTCATTAAGCTTAGCGCCGGACACCACGTCACGGGGAAAGAAACTGTAACCGGCCATGATGGCATCCGATGCCGACAGGATGGCGTTGAGGTCTTTGCTTTTGCTGACAAAACCGTCTGCACCGGCCTGCATGGACCTTGAGGCATAGACCATTTCATCCTGCGCCGACAAGACCAGCAACTTGATGGCGGGATGTTGATTCTTGATGCGCTTGATCAGTTCCAGTCCGCTGATGCGGGGAATGTTCAAGTCGATGATGATGAGATCGGCTTTATGTTCTCTGACCAATTCGATGACAGACTGGCCATTGTCGGTTTCCCCGATGACCGCATACCGGCCGGATTTTTCCAGAACGGAACGGACAGCCAGGCAAATGGCCGGATGATCATCGACAATGATGACACTTTTCATGATTAATCTCCGGAAATGATCAGGATTGGAAGTTTTTATTCGTTATGGGACTGTTGGAGAGTAAATGGGTTTGTTGAAAAATTTCATAAGATAAATCTAGTATTCAATCAGAAATTTCCCATCATCAATCAGTGCTGAGGCAAAGATAATATAAAACTTATAAAAGCAATGTAGCACATTTCAGGTGAATTTCATGTCAGGGTTATTCAATGCCGGACGTCATCGTCCGCTGCAGATTCTTGTCGCCGAAGATCATCCGGCGCAGCGCCAGGTCATTGTTTCCATGCTGGAGCAGCATGGTGCATGCTTGGTGGATGAGGTGGGAGATGGCCTGCAGGCACTTTCATTGCTGAAAGCCAATAAGTACGACCTGATGATCTGCGACCTTGGCATGCCTGGGCTGGATGGCATTCAGTTGATGCGTCACCTCAGCAAACTGGATGATCTGCCGCAGTTGATCTTTTGCAGTTCTCATACCGAGGACATCCTGCAGAGCGTGCAGCGGTTTGGCGTTCACTACCATCTCCCAGTACTGGCTTGTCTGGAAAAGCCGTTTTCGGCGAGCGAACTGTCTACCCTGTTACAGCAATGTGTACGGCAACTGTCGGATGATACGGCGTTGAAGGCGATGGAAAGCATGGTGTTTTCCCGTCAGGAACTGGAAGATGCGATGCAGGCTGGCCAGATCAAACCCTGGTATCAGCCCAAGATCGATCCGCAAACGCTTGAGGTGCTTTCAGTTGAAGCACTTGCCCGCTGGGAGCATCCGGTACATGGCGTGCTGACGCCCGATGTGTTCCTGCAGCAGGTGGATGTGTTGAATCTGAGCGAGAAACTGCTTTGCACCATTTTGCAGCAGGCTGCTCGGGATTGCTGTGCCTGGGATATCAAGTTTCCGCAGAAAAGGCTGGGTGTGGCAGTCAATATTAATGTCCGCGAATTTGATAAACCCGATATGCCTGAAAAATTGAATTCCATCATTCAATCCATGCATTTGTCACCAGGTCGCATTACCCTTGAATTGACAGAAACCCAGCCGCTGAATAACTTGAGTTTGTCATTGGAAAATGCCATTCGCCTGCGGGTGATGGGTTTTAATCTGGCACTGGATGATTTTGGTGCCGGATATTCCGGCTTTCATCATTTGCGTGAAATTCCGGCCAATTCGGTCAAGATTGACCGCTTGCTGGTACATCAGGCAGCAGGAGACCCGGCAGCAGAAAAGCTGCTGGGTTTTGCCGTGCGCATGTTGCAAAGCCAGAATGTTTCGGTGGTGGTGGAGGGTGTCAGCCGACCTCAGGATTTCGAGCTGGTGAAACAACTGCAAGTGGATCTGGTGCAGGGGTTCCTGCTGGCGGAGCCGATGTCGCGAAGTCGCTTGGACTCCTTCATGATGACACCGGCTGGCACGGCCAACTAGACGCGGCGTAGCGACCACAGCGCCAGTCCAATCAGGCTGATACTGCAGCGCTGTCAGTTGTCCAGTGCATGCTGGAACACCTGCCAGCCAAGCCCTACTGCTGGCTGTTGCCGGTATTTCATACAGCAGTGGCCACCAGTCGGTGACTATTACTCCGACTGCACATGGCCACCAGGCAAAGGTAAAAGAACCCATGTCCGGTTTTTGCTTGGCAATGGTGGGCAGGTCGGCATATGACAGCGATCCGCAATGCACATCATCACACCACCCAGAAAAGCATCAGGCAAAAATAATGTTGACAATATCAACAACTAACCATATTGTTGATATTGTCAATCAAATAATCATGCGCTTGTTTGTCCGGACAAGACATGCCTGCAAGGAGTTGCCCTTGGCTGAATCAAGCCCATCACGCGAACGCGGTCTGCTGTGGTTGCTGGCGCTAACCCAGTTCACCATCATCATGGACTTCATGGTGATGATGCCGCTGGGGCCGCAAATCATGCACGCCTTTGCCATCAGCCCGGCGGCATTTGCCACTGCGGTCTCGGCTTACTCATGGTGTTCCGGCCTGTCCGGCCTGTTTGCCGCCACCTATATCGACCGCTTTGACCGCCGCCGCCTGCTGTTGGTGATATACGGCCTGTTTGCCGTTTCCAACCTGGTGTGCGCCATGGCAGGTAATTTTCACATGCTGCTGGTGGCCCGTGCGTTTGCCGGTTTGAGTGGTGGTGTGCTCGGCTCCATCATCATGGCCATTGTCAGTGACATCATTCCGGTTTCCCGCCGTGGTGCGGCCACCGGTACCATCATGACCGCCTTTTCGCTGGCGGCGATTGCCGGGGTGCCGGCCGGCATCGTGCTGGGTGCTCATCTGGGTTGGTCTTCGCCGTTTTACCTGCTCGCGGTATTGTCGGTGCTGATCTGGCTGGCCGCGCTGGCGCTGGTGCCTTCCCTTCGGCAGTTCTTGCCAAGTACGCCGCCGTCTTTGCGGCAGGTGTTGCCTGATTTGTGGCATTTGCTAAGCAATCCACAGCACTTGCGGGCCTTTGGTCTGACCTTTGTGATCCTGGTATCGAACATGATGATCGTACCGTTTGTTTCACCGGTTCTGGTGGCGAATCATGGTATTGCGCCGGAGCAGATCGCCTGGATTTACATGGCAGGCGGGGCGGCCACTTTCTTCACATCCCGCCGTATCGGCAAGCTGGCCGACCGCTATGGCAAGCACCGGCTTTTTCGTATCTTTGCGTTGCTTTACATCGTGCCGGTGCTGTTTCTTACCCACCTGCCTGCTATTCCGCTGATTGCGATTGTGATTGTTTTTTCCGTGTTCATGGTGGTGTCTTCCGGACGTATGATTCCCATGCAGGCCTTGTTGACCACGGTGCCACCAGCAGGCCATCGTGGAGCATTTCTCAGTGCCAATAGTGCCATTCAGTCTTTTGGTAATGGCTGCGGAGCATGGTTGGGTGGAATGTTGTTAAGTCATGGTGCCGGTGGCCAGATTCTGGGTTATGGCCTGAATGGCTGGTGTTCTGTGGCTCTGGTAGGCGTGGCCTTGTGGTGGGTGGGGCGCGTCCAGGGGCAAGTGACGCCCGAGCTGGCGAAGGCGCACTCCTGAAGGCAAGGGGTGTGGCCAGGTAATGCGATATGGCTGGTGGATGAGAAAATGTAATGGTGTTGTGCTGGTTGAAGTTTTGCTGCCGACGTTAGAATGACGACCTGATCTGATACGCAGCCATCAGCCGATTGAGGAAACGGCGTGGCATACAAGGCGTTGCGGATGTGATGGTTTGAATTCGGGGCATAATCATAACAAGCATGCAAAACAAGAATGGCAGGGCACCATTGGCACGACCATGGTTAAGCGGCAGCAGCAACTTGCTGCTTGGGGCAGGGCTGGGTGCGTTGTGCTTGCCACTGTGGGCAGCGGAAGTCAGCAATGGCATAACCACCATCAAACCGCAGCTGGGGGAGGCCACGTCGCTGGATGTCGGCGCTGCCAACCTGTCCGTGCGCGGCTGGCTGGGCCTTGGTACGGTAATCCGCGCGGCCAACCCGGACCCGGTACTGGTCAAGGGGGCGTCCATGAATACCCTGAACGATGGTGATCAGAACTATCGTGCCGGGGATGCCGTTTCCAGCGCGATTGAAAGCTATGTGCAGGCCGACTTGCAATACCAAGGCCTGGGGCTGCGGCTGGCCGGCAAGGCCTGGTATGACTACACCCAGGCACAGCAATCGGTGCTGCATGGCAATGTAAGCAACCATTACCAGTCTGGCGCTCCGCTGAGTGATGAAGGCTTCGTGCCTTTGGGCCGATTTGGCAATGTGGTGCTGGATGATGCCTATGTATATGGCACCACTGCGCTTGCCGGCTATCCCCTGCAGTTGCGTGCCGGGCGGCAAACCATTCCCTGGGGGAGTCCCACTGCCGGGGGCATGCTGTCCCAGGTCAATGCCACCGATTACGCAGCACTCAGTCGCGCCAGTTCGGTGGCGGCCGAGACGGGTATTCCGGACTGGGCCGTCTACGGCAAGCTGAACCTCAGCGAGCGGCTGACCCTGGATGCCTTTTACCAGTTTGCTTTTGCTCCCAATGTCTATCCCGGTTGCGGTACCTTTTATTCCACTGGCGATTATGTGCAGCCAGGGTGTAATCAGCTCACCCTGAACGGTGCCTTGCTGTCTGCCATTGCCCACCGCAGCATCAGCACCAGCGATGCGCAGTCCGTGAGTAACGCGCTGGACTATGTTAGCCGCGCTCCAGACCGCCTGCCATCCGGTGGGCAATATGGTGCCGGCCTGCAATATCTGCTTAATGGCGTGGGCAGGTTTGGTTTTTATGCGGCCAATATCGACAGCAAGGTGGGTTATACCGGTGTGCAGCACAATACTGCGGGCGTGCTGACTCCTTTGCTGGCCAATACTGGCCAGGCGCAGGCTACCGGACTGAGCAGCCAGTATTACCGCAGCTATCCGGCTAATCTGCATTTGTTTGTGCTGAACTTTGCCAGCCGTCTGCCGGACCAGACCGGGCTGTATGCCGAGCTGGGTTATATACCGGACCAGCCACTGGCCTGGAACGGCGCTGATTTTCTCAACGGCCTGTTGCTGGGGCGTGGCCCGCTGGCGCGCTTGTACAAACTGCCGGCAGGTGCCAGCGCAGACGGCTATGACCGCTATCAGGTGATGAATCTCAGCCTCGGCGGGGAGCGTCCGCTGGGCAAATGGGCTGGTGGTGATTTCAAGTTGGCGGCTGAACTTGGTTTCAAACATGTATTCTCCCTGCCAGACCCGGCCGTGATGCGCTATGGCCGAGCCGGCTGGGGCATGGCGGCCAGCCAGGCTTATGCCACTTGCAGTGGCGATGCCGCTACCTGCCGGCTGGACGGCTTCATCACCAGCAATGCCTGGGGTGCCCGGCTGCGGCTGGAGGCCCGCTATGCCACCGGCTGGCCGGATATCACGCTCACCCCCGCACTGACCCTGGGGCAGGATGTGCGTGGCTATTCCTATGATGGCCAATATTCTCAGGGGCGGTTTACCACCATGTTCAGCCTGGCGCTGAATGTGCGGCGAGACTACCAGCTGGACCTGAGCTATCTGAAAACCGGCGGTGGTGATTACAATGTGCTGCGTGACCGCAGCCTGGTTTCCCTGGGGCTGGGCATGCGCTTGTAAGCCGCACGTCCTGTTTGCCAGTACCGGGGCAGCCCCTTACACTGGCGGCGCTGTTTTCCCCGCCCACCCATGCCAATACCCCAGTCGACATGAACCAACAACTCGCGCTCAACAAGATCAATCAGGCCATGCAGCATCTGCAACAGGGAAAGGCTGCCATGGCGCGTGACAGTTTGAGTCGCGTCCTGAAGGCCTTCCCCGACAGCCCGGAAGTGCATTTCCTGCTGGGTCTTGCCTTGGTGCAACTGGTGCAGCCCAAGGGAGCACTCGCCCATTTCAACAGTGCCATTGCGCTGGCACCGGACCTGGCCGAAGCCTATGTCAATCGTGGCATCCTGTTGAAAAACCAGCAGCAGTTGACCAAGGCCTTGCAGGATCTGGACCGTGCCGTTGCTCTGCGTCCTGGCATGGCGGAGGCCTACAGCAACCGAGGCAATGTGCGGGTATTGCTGGACCAGCCCGAGCAGGCTGGCGCGGACTTTGCCATGGCGATACGGCTGGACCCGCACAATGCCGATGCGCTGGTGAATATGGCGGCGCTCAAGGCGGATGGCGGGGAGTATGCAGAATCGAAGGTGCTGCTGGAACGTGTGCTTGCGCTGCGGCCCAATGATGCTCTGGCACGGCATAACCGTGGCTGGCTGTCATTGCTGCAAGGCGACTATGCCCGTGGCTGGCAGGACTACGAAGCGCGCAAGCTGGACAAGCAGCTAAGCCTGCGTGCCGGCTTGCAGCGCTTTTCCCAGCCGGAATGGCAAGGTGAGGACCTCTCGGGCAAGACGCTGCTTTTGCATCAGGAGCAGGGCCTGGGCGATGCCATCCAGATGCTGCGTTACCTGCCGCAGTTGCAGGCGCAAGGCGCTCGGGTGCTGATCCTGCTTAATGCGGCGCTGGTACCGCTGGCCAGCCAGTTGTTGCCGTCCGGTCAGGTGTTTACCCAAGGTGAGGCACTGCCGCACTTTGACTTGCACTGCCCGGTGATGTCGCTGCCCTTGCGTATGGCCACCACGCTGGACAACATTCCGGCGGCGCAGGGCTATCTGGCGGTGGATGACGCTTGCCAGCAGCATTGGGCGGGCTTGCTGGGAGAGAAGAAACGCTTGCGTGTCGGGCTGGCATGGTCCGGTTCGGCCAAGCATCTGAATGACCGCAAGCGCAGCCTGACACTGGCTGCGCTGTCCGGTCTGCTGCAGCCCGATCTGCTGCAACAGGCTGTCGAGTGGCACAGCCTGCAACGCGAATACCGTGAAGATGCAGGCGAGCGGGCTGCCTCCGGCATCATCGACCATGCGGCGCAACTGCACACCATGCAGGACACCGCCGGGCTGATCAGCCAGCTGGATCTGGTGATCAGCGTGGATACCTCGGTGGCGCACCTGGCCGGTGCTTTGGGCAAGCCGTGCTGGCTGCTGCTGCCGTTCAACCCGGATTTCCGCTGGGGGCTGGGCCGTAGCGATAGCCCGTGGTATGCCAGCATGCGCTTGTTCCGTCAGTCGCAGCCCGGTGACTGGGCCAGTGTGCTGGATGAAGTTGCCGGCCTGTTGGCACAGCAGGCGGCTGACTGAAGTCTGTCAGTCGTCGCGGGTGAGCACTTCCAGCACTTCGATTTCAAACAGCAAATTGGAGTGCGGCGGAATGCGCGTGCCGATCTGCCGCTCGCCATAAGCCAGCGCCGCCGGAACCCACAGCTTGCGCTTGCCGCCCACTTTCATGCCCATCAGGCCGATATCCCAGCCCTTGATCACCCGGCCGGTGCCGATCACGCACTGGAAGGGGCGTCCCTTGTCATGCGAGGAGTCAAACTTGCTGCCATCTTCCAGCCAGCCGGTGTAGTGGGTGGTAATCAGTGCGCCGCGCACCACTTCCTTGCCGTCACCAATGTGCAAGTCTTCGATTTTCAGTTGCTGGTCCATCTGTTCCGTTACCGCTTCTGTTGCATGTCAGGCGGCATTTTAGCCGCCCTGTGGCAGCGGGAGAAGCAAGATGCACTAGCCGGGCTGGCCATCGCTGCGCGCTTGCAGATACAGCCGGACAAAACGCAGGCTCCAGCCCAGCAGCAACAGCAGGCAGGCGCAGGCGCTCAATACATACAGGCGGGCTGACCACGTGGCGGGCAGGCAGTCGGTGGTCACGCGCAGCAAGGCCATGCCATGCACCGCCAGATACAGCCGCCACAGCCAGGCAGGTGCTTGCAGCGGCTGACCGGCATGGCCCAGCGACACGCGGGACACAAAGGCAATCACCATGCTGATGAAAAAGCCGGTGGTGATGGCATGCAGCGGCGCCAGCCCCAGCGACACCGGCAGCAGCGCGGCCAGGCTGTACAGCAAGAAAGCCAGCGGCAGCCAGGCAAAAGACAGGTGCAGCATGCACAGCAGACGATTCTGCCCGGTACGCCAGCCCTGCCAGCGCCGACAGATATAAACCAGCAACAGGAAGAAGGGCAGGTCCGCCGGCACGGTCGTCAGTCCTGCAATAGACAGCAGGCCGTGCAGCCAGCTGCCGCTTAGCATGGCCCACAGCAGCCAGTCCGGCTTCCAGGCCGGAATTTCCGGCATGGCGCTGACGGTGAAAAACGGCAGCATGCGGTGGCAGACGGTGAGGAATACTGGCAGCAGAAAGCCCCACAAGGCCAGGTCGCGCATCAGCAGCCAGCCGCTGGCATTGCCGCTGCACAGCCAGTACAAGCCAGCCAGCAAACCGGCAAAGCCCAGTGCAAAGCCGCACAGCACCATCCATGCGTGCAGACGGTTTGCCTGCTGGCTACGCCATATCAATTGGCCAAACGTCAGCGTCAGCCCGGCAAAACCGGCGCTATACAGCAGCTGCCCGGCCAGCAAGCACGCACGGCCCAGACCAAGACCGACCAGCCACAACAGCAATCCGCCGGCCAGCAAGGCCGGTACGCCCAGGTAACGGGGGCGGGATGGCGCAGGCACGCCCAGCCAACGCGGCCCGGCGGTAAAGATGAAGCCGGTCATGAATAGCGGAAAGATGCCATACAGCATCAGGAAGGCATGGGCCATCACCGCCGGGACAGCAGGCAGGATGGGGTGGCTGCCCAGGCGCGAGGCCAGTTCGGCAAACCAGGCCGCAAACAGCAACAGCGCCAGCAGCATGCCAAACAGAAAGGCAATGCGGTGCGGTGCGCGCAGCAAAGGGTGGGGGAGTGGCTGGGTGTTCATGGCGGGCTCGATGCAGGTGGTGATAGCCGAGTATCGCCAGCAGGCGGGCAGGATAGGAATGATTCGCGTCAAGACAATCGGCCTTGCCTGTCAGGCAGACAGGCACGGTGGACTGGCTGGTGGTGGCCAACCGCTGCCTTGCACCCCCGGGGCAAGCAGGCGCAAAGCAGCCGTTTCCTGTTGTCTGCCCTTACTGCTTGAACAACACGGCGATCAGGTCTGACTGGGTAATCATGCCGCACAACTGGCCGGCGGCATCGATCACCGGCATGTGGTGCATGCCGCCATCGGAAAAGGCCACTGCCAGTTCGCTGATGGGCTGGGTAGCCTGCAGGCTGCGCACCGGCTGGCTCATGATGTCGGCCACCTTGCCATCCAGCCGCGCTGCCTGCGGGATGGCACTGGCTTGATGGTGGGGCAGGAAGAAGTCATGCAGTGACACCATGCCTTGCAGCTGCCCGGCGGCATCGGTCACTGGCAAGGCTTTTACCTTGTGATGGGCCAGTTTGTCCCAGGCTTGCTGCAAGCTGGCATCCGGCCGGATGGACACCACATCACGCGACATGATGTCGGCACAGCGGATGGCACCAAAGCGGCGCTTTTGTGCCTGTTGTTCTGCTGCGGTGAAAATGGCGGCCAGGTCGTCCTCGCTGACATCCAGCACTTCGCCAAAATCGGCCAGAGCCTGGTGCAGGTCCTGCTGGTTGAAGGCACGGCGTTCGCTGGGCAGCGGGTCCTGCGTGTGGTGCGGATTGGCGTTGTCTGCCGGCAGATGCGGATAACGGCGCTGCACGGCATTGTTGAACAGCAAGGCCACGCCCAACAGCAGCAGGGAATTGGCCAGAACCGGCCACAGCACAAACTGGAAGCCCATGGCCTGGATGGCCGGGCCGCCCAGTACGGCGGTAATGGCGACGGCACCGCCGGGCGGGTGCAGGCAGCGCAGCTGGAACATGGCGGCAATGGCCAGGGCACCGGCCATGCTGGCCGCAAGTCCGGGGTCGGCAATGGTGTGGGCGCAGGCTACGCCGATGACGGCGGAAACCAGATTGCCCAGCAACATGGACCAGGGCTGGGCCAGCGGACTGGAAGGAACTGCAAACAACAGCACGGCGGAAGCGCCCATCGGGGCGATGAACCAAGGGCTGGAGCCACCCAGTGCGGCACGGCTGATCAACTCGGTCAGCAGCAGGCCAATACCGGCACCGACACAGCCATAAAGCCGTTCACGGCGGCCCGCCAGTAACTGGGCAGGCAGGAAGCCACGCAGCCAGTGCCGCGTGCGTGGGGTTTGGGGTGAAGAAGTCATGACAGATACAGATGTGGGGTGGGAGGATATTATATCGCGTAGCGATATTTTCATGCGCAGAACCGCCGGTGCGGGCTGACTTGCTCAGGCTTGCAGCTTTTGCTGTACGTTCAGCAGCAAGTCCAGCGACTCGGCACCGCCAAGGTCTTTCAGCAGCAACAGCTCCTCGCGGTGCAGGGCGGCCAGCTTGGCCACCAGCTCCTGCCCCTTGGGCAACAGGCTGATTTCTACCTGGCGGCCATCCTGGCGGCCCGGGGTTTTCTTTACCAGGTCCTGCTCCTCGCAGCGTTTGATCAGCCCCACCACGCTGTGATGATGCGATTGCAGCCGCTCGGCCAGTTCCGCCACCGTGGCCCAGTCGCGCCCCGGGTAGCCCTGCACCTGCAATAACAGCAGGTATTGCAAGGGCGTGATGCCGTGCTCTTGCGCCAGTTCTTCACTGAAACGCAAAAACTGGCGCAGGCGGTAACGGAAATCGGCCAGGCGTTCGAAATCCTGTTTGCTGAGTAGCGGAGCGGTCATGGTGGGCAACAGCGGGGAGAAAACACAAGTCTGCTCACCATATCACAACAGCCCGCCACTGCCGAATTGCGCGGCAAAGCAAACCGGGGACGCATAGGCAAGCGGCATCTCCTCTTGCTGCTGCAGGAACAATTGCAAGGCACGGGCGGCGCTGAGCGTGTCATCGGCTTCGGCATGCAGCAGGATGATGTGTTGCCGTCTGGCCATGTGTGCCAGCCATTCCCAGCGCTGCGGATTATTGTGCAGCACGGCCCAGTAGATTTCGCAAAACTGGCTCCAGCGTTCCTCGCGCCAGTGCATCCAGTCGCTCAGGCCCGGTGCGGGCGACAATGCCGGCACATGACGCAAGCGGCGCACAACATCGGCTGGCAGGCCGGCAGGCGGTTCGCTGCCGATCAGGAAGGCCGGTGTGGAGTCAGGCTGGTAGCTTTGCAGGGATTGCAGGGTGATATGCATGATGACTGGCTCCGTTTACAACAAGGGCAGCAGCAAGAGTGCCACTACAAACAGCCATACCAGCGCACCGATGGCGAAGATGGTATAGGCCAGCGACAGGGTATGCACCGAGTCATCGTGCTCGAACCAGGCATCCAGGCCGTGGTATAGCAGGCCTGCCGATGCCGCCAGCCCCAGCAGCGCGCACAGCACATTCAGCGCCGGGTAAGGCAGCAGCAAGGACACGGCAGACAGCCAGATGGGCAGCGGCACCAGCGCTGCCAGCCGGTAGCAGTCGGCAAAGGCCGGGCGGCTGCTGGCACGTACCGACTGGCGGATGACCCAGGCCATCAGGCTGACGGCCAGCCAGCTGGTCAGCAGCAGGATCAGGCTGGCTTGCTGCCAGTTTTGCAGCGGCACGCCGGGAGCATAGCTGTCGGCATGATAAGTGGCGGTGTACAGCACCATGCCGCCGGCAAACAGGGATGCAGGCAGCACGATCTTCACAAAGCTGTTCAGCACGGATGGATGACGCTGGCCTAGCTGGTCCCAGCCATGGCGTGATGAGTAAATCATCTGGAGCGGGTGTTGCAGGTTCATGGCGATCTCCTTGGCAGCGACAGGCTGCCATCCAAATATATATCGCAATACGATATAAATCCACAGCAAAATGCACACATGGGGGAGCATGCTGGAGTGGGGAGTGGGGAGTGGGGAGTGGGGAGTGGGGCTCGCCCTGCTCAGGCGGCGGGCTGTGCTGGCTGCTGTCCTGGTCGCAGGCAGATGGCCAGCACTTGCCGGTAGCGCAGCCATAGCCTGAGTGCATGCCAGGCTGCCATGACAGCCAGCAGCAGGCTGAGCATGGCCAGTGCGCTCTGCCAATGGGCTGGCCAGCTACACCAGGCCAATGCTGTCAGCAGCCACAGCGCATGCAGGCCGGTCAGCCACCGCACGGCTTGTTCGGAGAGGAAACCATGCGTGGCGGGCAGTACGCCACGCGGGGGCTGCAAGCGTTGCAGATGCAGCCAGGCCAGAAACGGGGCAATTTTACCCAGCATGCCCAGCACGCAAGCCAGCCCCAGGCCACCCAGCCACAGCACGCCACAGTACAGCGGCAGGCTGGTGTTGGCAGGCCAGCAAGGGGCGGCGAGGGCACATGACAGTCCTGACAGCAAAGCCAGCATGGCCAGCAGCCAGCTCAGCCACAGGGGGTCTTGCTGGCGGCGACAGCGGCGCAGCTGCTGCAGGGTGAGGCTGGCAAATGCGGCGGCGGGAAGACCGGCAAGTGTCAGCCAGTTGTTTATTTTGTCCTGCTGCCACAGCAGCAACAGGCTGAGTGCCAGCAGCAGCACCGACTGGCCGGGCAATAGCTTGCGGGTAAAGGCGGGAAAGGCCGGGGAGATCAGAAACAGCGGAATTACAGTCTGGCTGACGGCCAGCAGCAAGGCCAGCAACCAGCCCAGACCAGCCCACAGCACATGGCTGTGCAGCAAAGGCAGGAAGGGCAGCTGGAGTTGGCCACCCAGTGTCAGTACCAGCAACAGGCCCAGGCTCAGCGCCACGCCCAGCCCGCCCAGGGCCAGACGCAACCCCTGGCTGGTGGCATCACGCGCCGGGCTGCGCCACAGGCTGGGCAGCGCATGCAGCAGCAGCGCCAGCCCGGCGCTGTAAGCCAGTAGCGCGCCGGCAGTCAGCCATGTCGCGGCAAAGCCATGACTGAAGCCCCAGCACAGACAGGCGACACCGGCCTGCCACGCGGGGAAGATACGCCACCACAAGGCACGCGGGCTAGGCGTACCTACCCCGGCGGCCACCGCCAGCAGCTGTAATACGGCACCGAACATGGTGTTGCCCAGCACGCCCAGCGCCAGCAAGTGGGTGAGGGTGACAATCAGCGGATCGAAGCGGTTGGCAAGGACAGTGTCGCCCAGCAGCAGGGTGAGCCCGGTGATCAGCAGCCAGGCGAGGCTGGCTGCAAAAAAGCTGCCCGGCAACCAGGGCGGCGGGGCAGCTTCGTAAGACAGCCAGGCCTGGCTCATGGCCGGCTCAGGATCAGGATGACGCCGCCGTCACCGGACAGTTCGAAACGGAAGTCCAGCCCCTGTTGCTGTAACAGCGGCAGCAGCGGGCTGGGATGGTGCGGCAGGATGTAGGCCGCTTGCTGGCCCGGTGCCAGCCCGTCCGCTTCGTCCAGGATGATTTCCATCGGCTGAGGCGGCGGCAGCTGGCGCAGGTCGCGCGGGCTCATGCGGCGGCTCCGGCGGCAACTAGGTCGGCAAAGCCGGTAATGTGCTGGCTGCACATGGGGTAAAGAATGTTTTCTTCTTTCATGTTGTGCTGCTGCATCAGGATAAGCAGCGTGTCGGCACAGCCCAGATAGTCGCCGGCATGCTCGGATGACAGCAGCTGCGCCATGTCCTGCATCAGTGCGCGCATCTGGCTGTGTTCGTTGCGCATCACCATCGTGGGGCCCATCTGGCTGCCAGTAGCGGCTTCGAAGGCCGGAAACAGGCTGTCTTCTTCCAGCGCAAAATGTTGCAGCATGCCGTTGTGGAAGGCTTGAAACACGGCCCGGGCCTTGGGCCAGTCGCCCTGGCGCACCGCTGTTTCGGCGATGGCGAAGTCGGCATCGCACAGGCGATGTTGTTCGGTCAGTTGCTGGATGGCATTCATGGTGCTTTGCCTTGGCTGAGGTTGATGGTGAGCAGTATTGCCTGTTTGCGGCTGCGGCCTGAATGACCCGTATCAAGAAATCACTGCTTGCTGGCGCAAGGCCTGCAACTGTTGATGCAGGGTGACCACGCTGCCGATGATGAGCAGCGCCGGGCTGGCAATCTGCTGGTCGGCAATCAGCTGCGCCAGCGTAGCCAGCTGGCCGCACACGCAACGCTGGGCTGTGCTGCAGGCCCTTTCCACGATGGCCACCGGCGTGGCCGGGTCGCGGCCATGGGCCAGCAGCTGGCTGGCGATATGGGCCGCCTCGCCCAGCCCCATATACACCACCAGGGTCTGCTCCGGCGTGCTGTGCTGTGTCCAGTCCAGTGCGCTTTCCCCCTGACGGCGGTGGCCGGTGACCAGGCTGCAACCCTGGGCATGGTCGCGATGGGTAAGCGGCAGTCCCAGCGCGGCGGCGGCACCCAGCGCGGCGCTGATGCCCGGTACCACTTCGCAGGGGATGCCCGCAGCCGCCAGCGCCAGCATTTCCTCGCCCCCCCGGCCAAACAGCAAGGGGTCGCCGCCCTTGAGCCGCACCACGCGCTGGCCGCTGCGGGCAAAGTCGATCAGCAACTGGTTGATGTCGGCTTGCGGCAAGGTATGGCGGCTGGCGCGCTTGCCCACACAGATGCGGCTGGCCTGCGGCGGTGCCAGCCGCAGTATCTGCGGGTCCAGCAGGTGGTCGTAAAGCAGTACATCCGCCTCTCCCAGTCGCTGTACTGCGCGCAGGGTGAGCAAGTCCGGTTCGCCCGGGCCGGCCCCCACCAGGCAAACGCTGCCGGGGGCAAATACCTTGCTGTCTCTTGGGGTGGAGTGGGGGCTGCCGGCCGGCGTGGGCGGCAGCGGGGGCAGGGCTGGGCGGTGCATGCAGACTCCCGGGCAAAGGCTTGCCAAATGACGATGCCGCCAGTGTAGGAAGGAGGGGGGCCGGGAATCGTTGATACGAATCAATGCTATCGGGATGCCCGAATCCGTACATTTCGCCCCAGGTACCGGACGTGCCGGTGCAAGCACTTTGAGGAGGACGTGATGAGCGCGAGCTTCACCAAATCGACGGCCCGCAACATCTTTTACGGTGGGTCGGTGTTCTTTTTCCTGTTGTTCCTGGGGCTGACGCTGGATACCACCATGGCCCTGCCCAGCCATAACGCCAAGGCCAAGCTGACCGATGCGGCGGTGCGCGGCAAGAAGATCTGGGAGACGCGCAATTGTGGCGGCTGCCATACCTTGCTGGGCGAGGGGGCTTATTTCGGACCGGAGCTGGGCAATGTGTATGTGCGCCGTGGCCCGGATTTCATCAAGGGCTGGATGAAGGCCATGCCCACCAACGTACCCGGTCGTCGCCAGATGCCGCAGTTTCATCTGAACGAGGGCGAGCTGGACGACGTGGTGGCCTTCCTGAAATACACCTCCGAGATCAATACCAATAACTGGCCGCCCAATATCCAGGGCTGATCGCACCAGACCAATCGCTGACGGAGATACACATGAGCAATGCAAGTGCGGCAACGCTGGCGGCTGAACAAGCCCGTGCGCCAGCCCAGATCAAATACCGCTCGCAGGCGGTGGCCAAGCCTTATTTCATGGCGGCCATCGGCCTGTTCATCGGCCAGATCCTGTTTGGCCTGATCATCGGCCTGCAGTATGTGAAGGGGGACTTCCTGTTCCCGGCCATCAATTTCAGCACCGCGCGCATGGTGCATACCAACCTGTTGATTGTCTGGCTGCTGTTCGGCTTCATGGGGGCGGGTTACTTCCTGATTCCGGAAGAATGCGAGCGCGAGCTGTACAGCCCGAAACTGGCCATCATCACCTTCTGGGTGTTCCTGGTAGCCGGTGCGCTGACCATTGTCGGCTACCTGGGCCTGCCCTATAACGTGCTGGCCCACCTTACCGGTAACGACTTGCTGCCCACCATGGGGCGCGGTTACCTGGAGCAGCCGCTCATCACCAAGGTGGGCATCGTGCTGGTGGCGCTGTCCTTTTTGTTCAACCTGTCGATGACCTTGCTGTCCGGCCGCAAGACCAGCATCAGCATCGTGATGCTGCTGGGGCTGTGGGGCCTGGCCATCTTCTTCCTGTTCTCCTTCGTCAACCCCAGCAACCTGGTACTGGACAAGTACTTCTGGTGGTGGGTGGTGCACCTGTGGGTGGAAGGCGTGTGGGAGCTGATCATGGGTGCCATGCTGGCCTTCGTGCTGGTGAAAGTGACCGGGGTGGACCGTGAAATCATCGAAAAATGGCTGTACCTGATCATTGCCATGACGCTGATCACCGGCATCATCGGTACCGGTCACCATTATTTCTGGATCGGCACACCGGCTTACTGGCAGGTATGGGGTTCCATCTTCTCCGCACTGGAGCCGGTGCCCTTCTTCATGATGACCATGTTTGCCTTCAATATGGTCAAGCGTCGCCGCCGTCAGCACCCCAACCAGGCTGCCACGCTGTGGGCGCTGGGCACCGGTGTGATGTCCTTCCTGGGCGCGGGCGTCTGGGGCTTCCTGGGCACGCTGTCGGTGGTGAACTACTACACCCACGGCACGCAGCTGACTGCTTCGCACGGGCACATGGCCTTCTACGGTGCTTACGCCATGGTGGTGCTGACCATGATTTCCTACACCATGCCGCTGCTGCGTGGCCGTGAAGCCAACAGCCCTCAGGCGCAGAACGTGGAAAAACTGGCGTTCTGGGTGATGACCCTGTCCATCGTCGGCATCACGCTGTGCCTGACAGCTGCCGGGGCAACACAGGTGTGGTTGCAACGCATGTCGAGCGCACCGCTGTCCTTCATGGAAACGCAGGACCACATCATGCCGCTGTACTGGGCACGTCTGGTGTGCGGTCTGGGCTTCTTCAGCGGCCTGATGCTGTACCTGATCAGCTTCTTTGTCACCGGCAAGCGCGAAGCCTGAGTGAACCGAGCAACAAGCGGCCCGCAAAGGGCCGTTTTTTCATTGGAGACAAACCATGCCTGCCAACAGCCTGCTGCTGGAAGACATACCGCAAGACCGTCATGTGCCGGGAGACCTGGCCATGTGGTGTTTCATCCTGGCCGAACTGGCGGTGTTCGGCGTGTTCTTCCTGGTGTACGGCTATCACCGCTGGCGTGATCCGGCACTGTTTTCCCACGGCCAGCAGCAGCTGCACCTGCTGCTGCCCACACTCAATACCTTGCTGTTGCTGGCGGGCAGTGCTGCCATCGTGGCTGCCGTGCGCGCCTTTGCGTTGAACCGTCAGCGCAGCGGGCGGCGCTGGCTGATGTCCACCATGCTGGCCGGTGGCGGTTTTCTGGTGCTCAAGGCCATCGAGCTGGGTGGCAAGTTTGCCGCTGGCATCACCCTGTCCAGCGGCGATTTCTGGATGTTCTACCTCTCGCTCACCGTGTTCCACTTTCTGCATGTGGTGCTGGGCATGGTGATTGTCGCCGCCGTGTGGTGGCAGGCCCGCGACGGGCGCTATGCCGGTGCGGCCATTGATGGCGTGGAAACCGCAGCCGCCTACTGGCATATGGTGGACCTGGTGTGGATTGTGCTGTTTGCGCTGATTTACGTGGCGCGTTAAGCGCCGCAGTTTGTTGGCAGGGCTTATCTGGAATCAAGGCCATGGCCCTGCATGGCCGGTATCGTTGACCCCATGAACACACCCGCCCCCCTTACCCAATGGCTGTTGTGGGCCTGGCTCAGTGGCCTGACCCTGCTGGCGGCCGTGCTGGCTGAAACCGGCCAGCTGTCACAACACTGGCTGGCACCGCTGGTGCTGGGTTTTGCCTGGCTCAAGGGCTGGGTGGTCATCGAGCGATACATGGGGCTGCGCCATGCCCCGCACTGGCTGCGCGCCAGCGTGCATGGCTGGCTGCTGCTGGTGACCGGTGTGCTGCTGTTGAGTTTTCGCTAAGGAAAAGCCATGAACGCACCGCTGCGTCCCGAATTATCCGCGCCGTTCTACCAGCCACAAGGCGATGAATGCCAGCTGTTTGAAGCCGCCTGGCAGCAGCAGTTGCCGGTGTTGATCAAAGGCCCCACTGGCTGTGGCAAAACCCGCTTTGTCGCCCATATGGCAGCCCGGCTGGGCCTGCCGCTGATTACCGTGTCCTGTCATGACGACCTGTCCGCTGCCGACCTGGTGGGTCGCCACCTGATTGGCGATGGCCAGACGGTATGGTGCGACGGCCCGCTCACCCGTGCGGTGCGTCAGGGCGGCATCTGTTATCTGGATGAAGTGGTGGAAGCACGCAAGGACACCACCGTGGTGCTGCACCCGCTCACCGACGACCGCCGCATCCTGCCCATCGAACGCACTGGCGAAGTGCTGGTGGCCCCGCCCGGCTTCATGCTGGTGGTGTCCTACAACCCCGGCTACCAGCATGTGCTCAAAACCCTCAAGCCCAGCACGCGCCAGCGTTTTGTCGCCATGAGCTTCGATTTTCCGTCTGCCGAAGTGGAACAGCAGGTGGTGATGCAGGAATCCGGCCTTGCCGCGGCACAGGCGCAGCAGCTGGTGACACTGGCCGGCCAGTTGCGCCGCCTGTCCGGTTACGACCTGGACGAATCGGTCAGCACCCGCTTGCTGGTGTATGCCGCCAAGCTGATGGCATCGGGCATGCGCCCGGCGCTGGCCTGCCGCACCGCGCTGGCCGAACCGCTGAGCGACGAGCCGGACACCGTGGCCTCCTTGCTGGCCATCATTCACACCCAGTTTCCTGCCTGAGCGGGGCCTGTCATGGAAGATATCGTCGGCGGCTGGTGGGACAAGCTGGTCAAGCGTGCAGCCTATCGCGGCCATGCCGCCGCTGCGGTGCGGCTGGAGCAGGTGGCACCGCTTGCGCCGGTGTTCTTTCGTGCCATGGGCGGCGACCCGGCACTGGCGCTGCGCTCCACCGTGGGGACCGAACACGGCGCCCGCCGCCGCTGGCTGGAGCGCCTCTCCGGCACCGGCGAGCGAGTGGAACTGGCCTGGTCCGACCAGCAGGCCTTTTATCTGCCGGAAAAAATCGAGCTGTTTGCCGATGCGGCGCTCAATCGCGAACTGTATTTCTGGCTGATGGCACTGGCTGCCACTGCGCAGCCTGCCGGTGACTGGCTGAATGCCAACCGACAGGCCGCTGCCGCATGTCTGTCCGCCATGCCCGGCCTGGCTGCCAGCTATCAGCGGCTGGTGGCAGCCCATCTGCCACAGCGGCCAGACCCGGCCCGCCTGCCGCCAGCCGAAGCCGCCTGGGAGCGTGCCATCCGCCAGGCCCTGCTGCAGCCACAGCAAGTGCTGGACACGCCGCCGCCAGCCCGTGCCCCTTATCCCTTGCCCTTGTGGCTGCACCCGGCCCCGCCCACGCTGGAGCATACCGCCCCGTCCACCGCGCAGGACCCGCAGCAAAGCGGCCCGCGCAGCAAGCCGCAACAGCGCCAGCGCCGCCGCTACCGTGCCCAGCGCGTGGTGCAGGACGAACGCAAGAACGGCATGTTGATGATCTTCCGCGCCGAGAGCCTGTTTACCTGGGACGAATACGTCAAGGTCAACCGCCATACCGACGAGGATGACGACGACAACGCCGCCGCCGCGGCCGAGGACATGAACCGCCTGTCGCTGGCGCAGGATGCCCACACCAAGGGCGGCAAGCTGAAGTTCGACCTGGACCTGCCCGCCGCCGCCTGGGACGACACCCCGCTGGGCCCCGGCCTGCTGCTGCCGGAATGGAACTGGAAACAGCAAAGGCTAGTGGATGACCACTGCCGCCTGCAGCCCATGCTGCCGCGCGATGCCGTCCCCGCCGCCTTGCCTGCGCGTTTGCTGCCGCTGGCCCGCCGCCTGCGCCGCCAGTTTCAGGCGCTGGCACCGGAACGTACGCGCAAGAGCGGACAGGAGTGCGGGCCGGACATCGACATCGACCGCGTCATCCGCTTCATGGCCGAACGCCACAGCTGCGTGGCCCAGTCCGAACCCGGCCTGTACCAGGCGTGGCCGCCGGGCGAGCGCAGCCTGGCCTGCCTCACCCTGGCCGACCTGTCGCTCTCCACCGAAAGCTGGGTAGGGGACGAGGCTGGCCGGGTGATCGACGTCATCCGCGACAGCCTGCTCTTGTTTGCCGAAGCACTGTCCGCGGCAGGCGACAGTTTTGGCCTGTACGGCTTTTCCTCCATCCGCCGCCAGGAAGTCCGCTTTCAGGTACTGAAAGACTTTGCCGAACGCTACGACGACAGCACCCGTGGCCGCATTCTGGCCATCCGCCCCGGCTATTACACCCGTATGGGCGCGGCCATCCGCCAGAGCAGCCGCATCCTGCTGCAACAGCCGGCCGCACGCCGCCTGCTGCTGATCATCTCCGACGGCAAGCCCAACGACCTGGACCACTACGAAGGTCGCTACGGCATCGAGGACACCCGCCAGGCCATTCTGGAAGCCCGCCGCGACGGCCTGTTGCCGTTCTGCCTGACGGTGGACCGTGAAGCAGGGGATTATCTGCCCCATCTGTTTGGCCACCGTGGCTATGTGGTGGTGCAACAGGCACAGATGCTGCCCAGCGTGCTCACCCGCTTGTATGCCCATTTGACGGCCTGAGCAGCCCGTCCGCGGCCCGGGCGCAACCCGACTCCAAGGTGTAATCACCTTCTTCACCCGGCCTTGTGCCGGGTTTTTTTTGATATGCGGCAAGTCGCCAGCCAGCCCATGCCCGGACAATGGCAGGCAGCTGCTCGGCAGATTCATACACTGGAAAGGAAGACCAGATGGCCCGGAAATTTCCCCTGCACCCGGCGCACCCGGAGCGCATTTGCTGGGGCTGCGACAAATACTGCCCGGCCGACTCCCTGCAATGCGGCAATGGCTCCGGCCGCACCCAGCACCCGGCGGAAGTACTGGGCGAGGACTGGTATGAATACGGCGACTGGGGGCTGGAGGTGGAGCCGGAACAAAAATCGCTGATGCTGCCGGAGAAGGGCTGAAGCGCCGTAAGGCTTCTAGCCGTCTGTTGAAGACAGGAACGAGCGCAGGCGAGCCGGTCCGACTTGGCGGTCAACCTTATGTGAGACTGCTTTGTACTGCGGCGGCTTGGTGGTACTTGGTTCCAATAGTGTGTACGCCGTCTGTTGCAATGCCCGCTGGCGTTGCAGCCACGCGGTAAAGTCGGGGTTGGTATAAATCAGTTTTTGCAGTACCACCCGCTGTGCGTGATGACCTGTGGCCAGTCAGTGCTTGCTTGGGTTTCATTGGTAGGCCATCAGAATCCAGCGCACCGGCTCTACCTGGGCGGGGTAGCCCAGCCAGCGCCCCAGCAAGCGGGGATAGTGCACCGGTAAAGGGGGCAGCAGGCTGCCCTGAGCAAAAAAGCGTTGTACGTCGTAACCCGGCAGGCGGTTGCTAATGCTGTGCGGTGGAAACTGGGCATGCCAGATACCGCTTTGCGGGCAACTCTCGCCTGTGTGGCAGGTGGTGCCCAAGGGTAGTGCGTCGCGCTGGAGTGGTACACGCGCGGAGGATTTGATCAGCGGATGGGCCGGGCGGGTGACTTCCGGTGGCAGCTCCGGGTTGCGCTGGCCGGGCGGCGGTGGGGGCAAGGGCGGGTCCTGGTAGTGCAGGTCGATATGCTTGCCTTCCTTGTGCAAGCGGATTTCCGCACTATCGCGCCGTTCGCGATACCACTTGGCCTTGGCCGGCCAGAAGGCGCGCCAGTTGGCACGGTCTTTTTCTGGAATATCTTCGCGCAGATAACTTTCCATGCTTTGGAAGTCGATGGTCAGCAAACCAGTGCCCAATTGTTTGGGGTCCTCCCAGGTGGGGGAGCGGCGGAATTCAATTTGGGCAAACACATTGTCGGCATAGAACATCCAGTAAGGGCTGGCGATCCAGTCGATGCGCTGCCAGTTGTGTGGGCTGAGGTCCATCTCACCATCTAGTGGCAACAGTTGCTTGGTCACGACATAGTCAAACTGTTCCTGCCCTCTTAGCCGTGGTGCGTCATAGTAAAACAGCGGTCGCCAGCCTTTGGCACGGAATTGTTGCAGCAGGCTGTTGATATACAACCGTACTGCCTCATTGTTTAAAGTATCTTGATCGGTGAGGGCGGCAAATAGGCTAAATTTTTCTAGTCCTGCTGATAAATAATCGGTATTCAGCGTTCCCATGACGCTAAGAACATAGGGAATGGTCAGACTAGCTTTGCCTTGCGCCAGTTGAACCTTCGCCAATTGGTGTGGATCTCGATTTATTTCGTAAAATGTCAGCCCGGCTGGTTGGACATTCAAGCGCAGTAGATCGGCATTGCGCTGGGCAAATATATCGGCGTTTTCACCTACTTTAATGGTGATTTCAATCGGATTAATGACATTGGACATGGGTTTGGAATCACTCTGGTCAGGTTGGCAGGCATTAAGCATCAGTAATAGCAGGCAAGATAGTAATGGTTTCATCGCATGCACCATGGGTCGTGTTGGCGTAATACCAGTTCAAAAGTGGTCATCTCGGGGTTATGCCAACTGGCGATGCTGCGCAATTGCTGGTCCATATATTCAGCTTGCGTCTCCATCAAGCCATGGAATTGTTTTGCCGCTAAACCAATCCACCGCATTCGACTGTTTTCGTTTTCCAATATGGTGTCTTTGGGCACTTCGGATTTGAGCTTGGGATCCTTGGTTTCACAGGCGGCGGCAAACACCAGTTCCAGCGGTGGCAAGATGGTTTTGGTGAGCAGGGCCAGAGCCTGGCTGGTTTCATCCACGTACTGCGGCGGCTTGGTGGTACTTGGTTCCAATAGTGTGTCCGCCGTCTGTTGCAATGCCCGCTGGCGTTGCAGCCACACGGTAAAGTCGGGGTCGGTATAAATCAGCTTTTGCAGTACTACCCGCTGTTCGTGATTGGCGATGGCCAATAAATGGGCGAGTTGTTTTTCTCGATATGTGTCCGATCCCGGCTGAAGCTTCTCAATCTCGCGTACCAAGAGCATGCCCTTCTGGGCATAGGACGACAGTTTCAGGTGTTGCAAGCGCGGCAGCGCCTGCTCGGCCCAAGGCAGCTGCGTCAGCTGGCTTTCCATCACCTCATAGAGTTTTTCACCGCGCGTACTGGCGCAGTGGAAGTAGGCGCTGTAGTCATAGCTGTGCAGCCAGTGAATGGGGGCAATGTCCTGAAACAGCCAGAAATTGCCTTTGCCCAGGCCATCGGCCACGGCGTCGATGCCCAGCTTGGCGGCGGCTTTGACGGCGCGGTGTTCCAGGGAGCAGGCCACGGTTTTGCTGGCGAATGCGCCCAGTGCCATCCAGTAGTAGCGGCCCTTGCGCTTGGGGTCGCCAAACTCTTCGGTTTCCAGATAGAAACGGGCATAGGTGGCGGCCACGGTACGGGCGCGTACCGACTTGGTCGTTACATCGCCTTTGATGGGGCGGTATGTGGTAGGACTGATGGGTTTTATCCGGATGCTGAACGGTGATGGTGGCCGGCCTGGCGGGGTGGAGGGCGAGATCCGCACGATGGCAAACTGCTGCGCCAGGCTCCAGGCGGTTTGGCAGGTGCCTTCCAGATAACACACCGAATTGGGTTTGCTATTGAGCATGCTGGTGGCAGTGAGATTGTCTTTGCTCATGATCTGGCGAGTGGTGAGCGGATTGGGCTGGCTCATGACGGGTCTCCTGGCTGGGGGGCGGGATAGGAGTGATGACGTTGGCAATAATCAAAGTGCCCATGGTGAGATGCCAATCAGATAAGTAGGAGTTTGTGTGGTGAAAGGTCGAATTATTTGTTTTGTTAAAACGAGGCGGGGTTAAAGAACCATAAGTGGATGTAGCGGATGGTATGTGGTGGTGCATGTCATGCCTTGGTTTTTGATTCATCGCGGGCAGGGTTGTGCATTGTTTCAACCCTGTAAGGCCCATGGTTAAACCGTTGATTCGTATCAAGGAGGGGGATATGCCCGCGGGATGAAGATGCCGGCAACCAAGCATTACTGTCACGCTGGAGCCCTAACCATGAAGACCCCGCGCTTGTCCTGGCTGCCAAGAAGTGTGTTGCTGGCGGCCCTGCCTTTTTCCGTGTTGCAGGCCTGGGCGGATACCGCCACTACCTCGACTTCCGCCCCGGAGGCGAAATACCAGGGAGCCGCCTCGCCGCTGGTTTCCGAGCCCATGCACCAGAACATCAACCCCAAGGCTCCGCCGATGACCGAGGCGGAGTTCACCCACGCCAAGCAGATTTACTTCGAACGTTGCGCCGGCTGTCACGGGGTGTTGCGCAAGGGCGCCACCGGCAAGCCGCTGACACCGGACATCACCCTCACGCGGGGCACCGAATACCTGAAGACTTTCATCAAGTACGGTTCGCCAGCCGGCATGCCCAACTGGGGGACTTCCGGTGAGCTGAGCGATGCCCAGGTGGACCTGATGGCGCGTTATGTGCAGCAGGAACCGCCCACTCCGCCGGAATTCGGCATGAAGGACATGCTGGGCACCTGGAAGGTGCTGATTCCGCCGGAAAAGCGGCCAACGCATAAAGAGAACAATCTGGATGTGGCCAACCTGTTCTCGGTCACCCTGCGCGATGCTGGCCAGATTGCCCTGATCGATGGCAATAGCAAGCAGATTGTCAGCGTGCTGAAAACCGGCTACGCCGTGCATATTTCCCGCCTGTCGCAGTCCGGCCGCTACCTGTACGTGATTGGCCGCGACGGCAAGATCAACCTGATCGACCTGTGGATGGCCAAGCCGGACACGGTGGCGGAAATCCGCATCGGCCTGGAAGCCCGTTCGGTGGAAACCTCCAAGTTCAAGGGCTTTGAAGACAAGCTGGCGGTGGCCGGGGCCTACTGGCCGCCACAGTACGTGATCATGGACGGCAACAGCCTCAAGCCGCTGAAGATTGTCGGCACCCGTGGCATGACGGTGGATAACGAATACCACCCGGAACCGCGCGTGGCCTCGATTGTGGCCAGCCACTACAAGCCGGAATTCGTCATCAATGCCAAGGAAACCGGCAAGATCATGATGGTGAATTATTCCGACCTGTCCAACCTGAAAACCACCACCATCGACGCGGCCAAGTTCCTGCATGACGGCGGTTTCGATACCACCGGCCGTTACTTCATGGTGGCTGCCAATGCCTCCAATAAGGTCGCGGTGGTGGATACCAAGCTGGACAAGCTGGCCGCGCTGGTGGATGTGGGCAAGACCCCGCACCCGGGCCGTGGTGCCAACTTTGTCGACCCGCAATACGGCCCGGTATGGGCCACCGGCCACCTGGGCGACGACAGTATCAGCCTGATCGGCACCGACCCGGACAAGCACAAGGCCCAGGCCTGGAAGGTGGTGCGGGTACTCAAGGGGCAGGGCGGTGGTTCGCTGTTCATCAAGACTCACCCGAAATCCCACAATCTGTGGGTGGATACCGCGCTGAACCCGGATGCAGCGGTCAGCCAGAGCGCTGCCGTGTTTGACATCAATCATCTGGACAAGGGCTTTGTCACCCTGCCGATTGGCGAGTGGTCTGGCCTGGGCGATGGTGCCAAGCGCGTGCTGCAGCCGGAGTACAACAAGGATGGCAGCGAGGTGTGGTTCTCGGTGTGGAGCGGCAAGGACAAGCAATCGGCCATCGTGGTGGTGGACGACAAGACCCGCAAGCTCAAGGCCGTGATCAAGGACCCGCGCCTGATCACCCCCACCGGCAAGTTCAATGTGTTCAACACCCAGCACGATATTTATTGATTTGAAATAAGTCGTCGCCGTCCTTTCACTGTTGAAATCCGGCAGATCGTCCGTGGTCTGCCGGAACAAGGAGAGCAGCATGAAACATGTACTGATCGCGCTGGCCCTGGGTGGGCTGATGTCGGCCGGGCTGGCCCAGGCGGCCAGCGGGCCGGAACTGGCCAAGCAATACAACTGCCTGGCCTGCCACAGCGTGGATGCCAAGCTGGTTGGCCCGTCCTACAAGCAGGTGGCGGCCAAATACAAGGGGCAGGATGTCACCGCCAAGCTGATGCAGAAGGTGAAGGCGGGTGGTTCCGGCAGTTTTGGTGCCATTCCGATGTCGCCTAATCCGCAAGTGCCGGATGCCGACCTCAAGCAGCTGGTGACATGGATTCTGGCCCAGTAAGGCGTGGCATCTGTCTGGCGGCCTTGCTGGCTGCCAGCCTGTGCCAGCAGGCCACAGCAGCGCCACCGGCAGAACCCCGTGCGGGTGAGCTGCTGCAACTGCTGCATAACGATTGCGGTGCCTGCCACGGCCTCAGCCTCAAGGGCGGGCTGGGCAGCCCGCTCACTCCCCAGGCGCTGGCTGGCAAACCGGCCGACAGCCTGGTGGCCACCATTCTCAATGGCCGCCCCGGCACCCCGATGCCGCCGTGGCGGCCTTTCCTTTCCGAAGAAGAAGCGCAATGGCTGGTTCAACTCTTGCAACAGGGCGGCGCACGCTAGCCCGCCTGCTGCTGCCACTGTCATGTCTGCTGTTGGCGGCTTGTGCCAGTACGCCACCCTTGCGTGGTACGGGCAATCTGGGCGTGGTGATCGAACGTGCCAGCGGCAGCGTGCAGATTATCGACAACACCCATGAGCAGGCGCTGGCACGGGTGCAGGGCCTGGGTGATCTGTCCCATGCCTCGGTGGTGTTTTCTCCGGATGCCCGCCATGCCTATGTGTTTGGCCGCGATGGCGCCATCAGCAAGGTGGATTTGCTGACCGCCCGGCTGGTGAAGCGGGTGGAGCAGGCCAGTAATAGCATAGGCGGTGCCATTTCCAGCGATGGTCGGGTGCTGGCCGCGCAAAACTACAGCCCCGGCGGGGTGAAACTGTTTGATGCCGACAGCCTGGCCTTGCTGGCCAGTGTTCCCGCTGCTGCCGGGCCCAACGGCCAGCCTTCGCGCGTGGTGGGCCTTGCCGACCTGCCGGGCAAGCGTTTTGCCTATGCACTGTTTGATGCCGATGAAATCGACGTGCTGGACGCCAGCACGCCCACGGCACCCAAAATCCAGCGCTTCCAGCATATCGGCAAGCAGCCTTACGACGGGCTGGCCAGTGGCGATGGCCGCTATTTCATTGCCGGGCTATACGGCGAGGATGGCCTCGCCTTGCTGGATAGCTGGCATGCCGACGCCGGTGTGCGGCGTATTCTGGCCGGCTATGGCCGTGGCCGTCAGACCCTGCCGGTGTACAAGATGCCGCATTTGCGCGGCTGGTCCATCGCCGGGGATTACGCCTTCCTGCCTGCCATCGGCCAGCACGAAATATTGGTGGCCGACAACCGTAGCTGGGCGCAGGTGGCGACAGTGCCGGTACTGGGCCAGCCGGTATTCGTGATGGCCGAACCGGGCGGGCGGCGGGTGTGGGTCAACTTTGCCTTCCCCGATAACGACAAGGTGCAGGTGATTGATGTGCCGACCCGGCAGCTAATCAAGACCTTGCAACCGGGCCGCGCCATCCTGCACATGGAATTCACCCCCCGTGGCGATGCGGTGTGGCTGTCCAGCCGTGACGACAACAAGCTGGTGGTGATCGACACCGCCACGCTCACCGTGCGCCGCACGCTGCCGGCGCTGGAGCCATCCGGCATTTTCTTCAGCAGCCGTGCCAGCAGGATGGGGATGTGATGCCAGACCCTTCAAACCCTGGCGTACTGCCGCCGCGCAGCCTGCAGGCACTGGACCGTTGTCAGAAGCAGTTTCCGCTCAGTGCCACACCATTTGCCGACATGGCTGCCCTGCTGGGCGATGGCTGGACGGCCCGTGAGCTCATGCAGTTGTTGTTTACGGCCCGGCAGGCTGGCTTGCTGTCACGGCTGGGAGCGGTGTTTGCCCCCAATACCGTGGGCAGCAGCACACTGGCCGCACTGGCAGTGCCGCCGGAGCGGCTGGATGCAGTGGCCGCCTTTGTCAGCAGCCATGCCGAGGTCAACCACAACTACCAGCGCGACCACCACTTCAACCTGTGGTTTGTGGTGACCGCCAGCGATGCCGCCGCCGTGGCCGAGGTGCTGTCGCGCATTCATCTGGCCACCGGTCTGACACCGCTCAACCTGCCCTTGCTGTGCGAATATCATATCGACCTCGGCTTTGCACTGGATGGCAGCGTGGCTGCGCGCCAGCCACAACCGCAGCCAAAGCCAATACGCCCAAACTGGCGGCAGCAGCGCCTGCTGGCCGCCTTGCGTGACGGCCTGCCGCTGCAATTGCGGCCGTTCCAGCTGCTGGCCTGTGACTGCGGCCTGACCGAGCCGGAGGTGCTGCAGCAATTGCAAGCCTGGCAGGCGCAAGGCGTGCTGCGGCGCTTTGGCGCGGTGCTGCGCCATGCCGAGCTGGGCTATCGCCACAACGCCATGTGCGTGTGGCAGATCGACGATGCCGCCCGTCGCGCAGCCATCGCCTGCCAGTTGGCGACAGAACCGGCGGTGACGCTGTGTTACGAACGTCCGGCGCGGCCGCCGCACTGGCCTTACCAGCTGTTCTGCATGATTCACGCCAGTGATGCCGCCAGCCTGCAGGCCATGCTGGATGATCTGGTCCGCCGCCATGGCCTGCAGGATTATCCGCACGCGGTTTTGCCCTCGATAAAACGCTACACCCAACGCGGAGCCTGTTATGGCCATCACGCATAGCCGGGCTGCGCTCAACCCGCTGGAAACCTGCATCGTCAACCAGCTGCAAGGTGGCTTTCCGCTTACCAGCCAGCCCTTTGCCCATGCTGCCGCCACCCTAGGCTGCAGCGAGCTGGCCTTGCGGCAAGGGCTGGATGGCCTGCTGCAGCGCCAGGTGCTGACCCGTTTTGGCCCGCTGTACCAGATAGAACGCATGGGCGGCTGCTTTGTGCTGGCGGCGCTGGCAGTGCCACCGGCACGCTTTGACGAGGTGGCGGCGGCAGTCAACAGCCTGCCGGCGGTGGCGCACAACTACCAGCGCAGCCACAAGCTGAATATGTGGTTTGTGCTGGCCGCCGCCAGCCAGGCCGGGATTTCCGCCGCCTGCAGCGCCATCGAACTGCTGACCGGCCTCACCGTGCATGCCTTTCCCAAGCAGCGCGAATACTTTGTCGGCATGCGCTTTACCGTGGGCGGCCAGGCGGCGGTGGGGCAGGCCAGTGCCGGACGTGGCAGTCTGGATGAACAGCCCATGGTGCCGGAACTGGACGAGGACGACTGGCGGCTGATCCGCGCCAGCCAGGCCGGGCTGCCCTTGGTGGAGCAGCCCTACCGCCAATTGGCCGACGCCCTGCAATTGCCAGAGCAGGAGGTGTTGAGCCGACTGGGCCGCATGCTGGAACAAGGGGTGATCCGCCGCATCGGCGCGGTGCCCAATCACTACGCCATCGGCTACCGCGCCAACGGCATGGCGGTGTTTGATGTGGCGGACGAGCTGGTGGATGAGCTGGGCCAGCAACTGGGTGCGCTGGATTGCGTGAGCCACTGCTATCGCCGTCCGCGCCACCTGCCGCACTGGCCTTACAACCTGTTTGCCATGGTGCATGGCGACAATCGCCGCGCGGTACGCGAACAGCAGGCCGCGCTATTGCAATTGCTCGGCCCAGCCTGCCGCCGCCATGCGCTGCTGTTTTCCACCCGCATCCTGAAAAAGTCCGGCCTGCGGGTGTAAGCCGGGATTGATCCCGTTGATACGGGTCAAGGAGACGGGCAGGGGGCGGCCTGCACACTGATGGCCATCACCATTGCCGGAGCCAGCCATGCTGCGCCTGACACCCTATCTGCAAAGCCTGCTGGACCCGGCAGCCGCCCCCGCCCGTAGCGGCAAACCCGGCGGCCCGGTGGTGATCTGGAACCTGATCCGCCGCTGCAACCTTACCTGCCAGCATTGTTACTCCACCTCGGCCAACAAGGATTTCCAGGGTGAGCTGAGTACGGCAGAAGCCTGCGCGGTGATGGACGATCTGTACGCCTTTGGTGTGCGGGTGCTGATTCTGTCCGGCGGCGAACCGCTGCTGCGGCCGGATATCTTCGAGCTGGCCGCCCGCGCCAAGGCCATGGGTTTTTATGTCGGCTTGTCCAGCAATGGCACGCTGATTGACCAGCGCAATATTGCCGCGCTGGCGGCGGTGGGCTTTGACTATGTCGGTGTCAGCCTGGATGGCATCGGAGCCACCCACGACCGCTTCCGTCGCCTGGCTGGTGGCTACGAGCTGGCCTTGAGCGGCATGCGGCTGGCACGTGATGCCGGGCTGAAAGTGGGCCTGCGCTACACCATGACCGAAGACAATGCCGACGACCTGCCTGCGCTATTGCAGCTACTGGCAGTGGAAGACATCGACAAGTTCTATTTTTCCCATCTCAACTATGCCGGGCGCGGCAACAAGCACCGGGCCGACGACGCCCGCCAGCCGCGTACCCGCTGGGCGATGGACTTGCTGATCGAGTCCTGCCTGCAGCACATCCGCGCTGGCAAGCCGCGTGATTTCGTTACCGGCAACAACGATGCCGATGCGGTGTACCTGCTGCACTGGGCTGCGCGTCATTACCCGGCACAGGCGGCGCAGCTGCGCCAGCGCCTGCTGGCCTGGGGTGGCAACGCCAGCGGGGTGAACGTGGCCAATATCGACAATCTGGGCAATGTGCACCCGGACACCATGTGGTGGAAGGTGACGCTGGGCAATGTGCGCCAGCGGCCGTTTTCTGCCATCTGGCAGGATCTGTCCCACCCGCTGCTCGCCGGGCTGCGCCAGTCGCCACGGCCGGTGGAAGGGCGCTGCGCCGCCTGTCAGCATCTGGCCATCTGCAATGGCAATACCCGGGTGCGCGCCTGGGAGCTGACCGGCAATTTCTGGGCGGCGGACCCGGCCTGTTATCTGAGCGATGAAGAAGTAGGCGTGGCCAGCGGCGTGCATGCGCTGGCACCGCTGACGCCATGGCAAAAGGAAACAGCATGATGAAACGCTGGCTTGTTTTGTTTGCCCTGACCCTCAGCCTGCCGCTGCAGGCTGCTCCCGCAGCGGACATGGATCCATCCGCCGCCGCGCAGTTATACGGCCAGCATTGCCAAAACTGTCACGGGGTCGACCGCTTGGGCGGCATGGGCCCGGCCTTGCTGCCGGAAAGCCTGGAGCGGCTGAAAACTGCCGAAATCAGCAACACCATCCGTCAGGGGCGCAGCGCCACCCAGATGGCCGGGTTTGCCGGCCAGTTGAGCGAGGAGCAAATCAAACAGCTCACCGCCTATGTACAAAGTGCTCCAGCCACGCCGCCACGCTGGAGCGATGCCGACATGCGCGCCTCGCACCGCCAGCCGGTGGCACTGTCCAGCCTGCCGGCCAAGCCGCAATACACGGCCAATCCGCTCAACCTGTTTGTGGTGGTGGAAGCGGGTGACCATCATGTCACGGTGCTGGATGGCGACCGCTTCCGGCCCATCACCCGCTTTGCCAGCCACTATGCGGTGCATGGCGGGCCCAAGTTTTCCCCTGATGGCCGCTTTGTCTATTTTTCCAGCCGTGATGGCTGGGTGACCCAGTACGACCTGTACAGCCTGCAAGTGGTGGCGGATATCCGCGTGGGCTTGAACACGCGCAATATCGCGGTATCGGATGACGGCAACTGGATTCTGGCTGGCAACACCCTGCCGCAAACGCTGGTGCTGCTGGACGCGCACGGCCTGGCCCCGGTGAAAACCATTGCGGTGCGTGATGCGGCCGGTCATCCGTCGCGGGTGTCCGCCGTGTACGAAGCCGCACCGCGCCACAGCTTTGTGGTGGCCTTGAAAGATGTGCCGGAGCTGTGGGAAATCAGCTACGACCGACACGCCGCGCCGGTTTACCCCGGACTGGTGCATGACTACCAGATGGGCGAGGCGCTGGCGCAGCCGGGTTTTCTTACCCCGCGCGTGACGCCGCTGTCCATGGTGCTGGACGACTTCTACTTCGACCCGTCTTATCAGCATGTGCTGGGTGCCTCGCGCAGCGGTCAGGCGCAGGTGATCAGCCTGGATGCGCGCAGCAAGGTGGCGGACCTGCCGCTGGATGGCATGCCGCATCTGGGCTCTGGCATCAGCTTCGAGCGCGATGGCCACCGCATCATGGCCACGCCCAATCTCAAGGGCGGCCAGCTCAGTTTCGTGGATATGGACAGCTGGCAGTTGATCAGGCAGGTGCAACTGCCGGGGCCGGGCTTCTTCCTGCGCAGCCACGAAAACACGCCCTATGCCTGGGCTGATTCCATGATGAGCGCGCACAAGGACATGCTGTCCATCATCGACAAGCGCAGCCTCAGCGTGGTGCGCCAGCTGGTGTTGCGGCCGGGCAAGACCACCGCCCATGTGGAATTCACCCGCGATGGCCGTTATGCGCTGGTGTCGGTGATGGAAAACCCCGGCGAGCTGATTGTGGTGGATGCGCAGACCCTGCGCGAAGTGGCCGCGCTGCCCATGGCCAAGCCGATTGGCAAATACAATGTGTTCAACAAGGTCAACCGTTCGGAAGGGACCAGTCACTGAAGCCGGCAGTCGTTGAAACCACCGAACGCCAGCGCGCATGCGCCATGCTGCTTCTACGCCGTTTGGCGTAGTTGCCTGATGCTTTGTGTGCATGGCGATGTCGGTGCTGGCGGCCTATAGTCGGCGGCATGACGGGTGCGTGCACCCGGCCCGCCTTTGGAAAAATCATGCAAACAGTCGATATTCCCGCTTTCTTGCGGCATCAGCCTTTGTTCCAGCAACTGTCTCCGGCGCAGATCGAGGCGCTGGTGCCCTTTACCCACGAAGTGCGTGGCAGCAAGGGGCAGGTGATCTTCCAGAAGGGCGACCCGTGTGATGGCATGTTCCTGGTGGTGTATGGCCGGGTGAAACTGGCCATTTCCTCGTCTCAGGGCAGTGAAAAGGTGATGGAAATCATCCATCCGGGCCAGAGCTTTGCCGAGGCGGTGATGTTTCTGGGCAAGCCCTGCCCGGTGATGGCGCAGTTACTGGAGGATGGCTTTTTGCTGAAGGTGGAAGCGCAAGGCATCAACCAGGCCATCGAAAAAGACCCGGCCTTTGCCCGCCGCCTGCTGGCCGGCCTGTCGATGCGGCTGCACGGCCTGGTGCGCGATGTGGAGCGCTACACCATTGAAACATCGCTGCAACGGGTGGTGGGTTATCTGTTGCAGAACGCCGATCTCACCGTACCGATGCCGCTGGTGACATTGCCGGTCAACAAGAACCTGATTGCCTCGCGGCTGAACCTGACGCCGGAAACCCTGTCGCGCATGTTGCACCAGCTGAGTGAAGCGCAGCTGATCGAGGTGAACGGCCGGGAAATCAGCCTGCTGAATGTGGACGGCCTGCGCCAGAGCGCCGACTAGGCGGCCCTGCCTGCGGTGACAAGCAAAAAACGCCTGACTGTGTCAGGCGTTTTTCTTTGCCGGGCAGGCTTACCACTTGTAGCTGAGGGTGGCGCTGATATTGCGCTTCTCGCCGTAGTAGCAGGCATAGCTGCTGTAGCACGATGCCACGTAGGTCTTGTTGGCCAGGTTGTTGGCGTTGATCTGCAGCGTGCTGCCTTTGAGCGACGGGCTGAACCGGCCCAGTTGCAGCCGCAGGCGCAGGTCGTACAGCGTGACACCCGGAATGGTCAGGGTGTTGGCGCTGTCGGCCCACATCCAGCCGGTATGGCGAATGCCGCCGCCCAGATTGATGCCGCTGTCAAAGGCATAGTCCAGCCAGGCGGTGGCCTTGTGAGCCGGTGCCAGATACGGCGTCTTGCCCTGGTTGCTGCCTTCGGTCACTTCCATGTCGGTATAGGTGTAGCCCGCCAGCAGCGACAGGCGCGGGCTCAGCCTGGCATTGGCTTCCAGTTCCACGCCGCGTGAGCGGACCTTGCCGATGGGGTCGTATTTGAAGGTGGTGGCGTTGTACTGGGCGACATTGCTTTGGCGCAAGTCGTAAATGGCCGCCGACAGCTGGATGTCGCTGCCTGGCTGGTAACGGATGCCGACTTCGCTTTGCTTGCTTTGCATCGGCTTGAGCACATTGCCATGGGTATCGGTGGCATAGGCCTGGCTTGGGTCAAAGCCTTCGCTGTAGCTCAGGTAGGGGCTCAGGCCATTGGCCGCCTGGTAGACCAGACCCAGCCGACCGGTAGTCTTGCCGCCATCCCAGCTGTTGCTCACGCCGGTGCCGGTATTGGTTTCCGATACCTTGGCCTGATCGTGGCGCAGGCCGGCGGTCAGCTTCCAGTTGTCCAGTGCCATCTGGTCCTGCAGGTAGACGCCGGTCTGGTCGCGCTTGCGGTCGAAGTATTTGTAGGACAGCGGGTGACTGCTGTCGTCGTAGACGGTGTTGAAGGGGTTGATGGTGGTGCCGGTGTAGGTATAGGAGTTGTCGCCCTTGTTGCGGCTGGTCTGGTAGTCCAGCCCGGCCAGCACGGTGTGCCTGAGTCCCAGCGCACTGAAGCGGGCTTCCAGGTTGTTGTCGATGATGTGGGCGGTGGAGCGCTCGCTGGAGCGGGCATAGGTGCGGTTGAGCAGGTCGGAGCTGTCCGACACCCAGCCCACGTCGGAGTACTGGCTCAGGTCGGTCTTGCTCAGTTGCAGCCGGTATTGCTGGCGGAAGGTCAGCGCGTCGTTGATGCGGTGTTCCAGCTGATAACCAAAGTATTGCTGATCGCGGCTCATGCCGTCGCCACTGGAGCCTTCGTTGAAGCTGGTGGAGATGGTCTTGCCGTTATGCGGTACCACGGTGCCGTAGTAGGGCAGGGTGCCGTGGTAGCCAGTGCTGGGGTCTTTCTGCAAATAGGCTTGCAGCAGCAGATTGGTGCTGTCGCTGATTTTCCAGTTGAGCGAGGGTGCCAGCACATAGCGCTCGGTGCTGGCACCGTTTTGCTGCTGGTCGGCGGCGCTGCCCTTGGCAACCAGGCGGTAGGACAAGTCGTCGCGCCCGGCCACGGCACCGCCAAAATCCAGCCCCAGCGAGCGTTGCTGGTGGTTGCCCACTGTTAATGACAACTCGTGGTAGTCCGATTGCAGCGGGCGCTTGCTGGTGATGGCCACCACGCCACCGGGTGCGGCCTGGCCATAGCTGGCGGATGCCGGCCCGCGTACCACGTCCAGCCTTTCCACCACGTAGGGGTCAATCTGCAGGGTGTTGTAGCCATCCGGGTCGCCAAACAGGCGCAGGCCATCCAGAAATTCATTGGCGGTGGGATGGTCGCTGAAACCACGCAACACGATGTAGTCGTAACGGGTGGTGGAACCCACCGCGCCGGTAAATACCCCCGGGGTGTAATTGAGTGCTTCGCTGATGGTGCGGGCTTGCTGGTCTTCGATTTGCTGGCGGGTGACCACCGATACCGCCTGCGGAATGTCCTGCAGCGGCGTATCGGTTTTGCTGGCGCTCTTGCTGCTGCCCACCTGATAACCCTGTGTCGGTGCCAGCGCATCATTGCGCTGCTCTGCATTCACTTTCACCGTTTCCAGCGTAGCGCTGTCCGTGGCGGCATAAGCCTGTTGCACCGCCAGCGCCAGGCTGGCCATGCACACTGCGTGACCCAGTGCCAGGCCGGCAGACGGGTTCTTCTTGCTGTTGTTCATCACTGTTTCCTTGATGGGTGACGGATACCACCTCCCGTGTCCGGCCCCCTGCCGGCGTGCTGAACGGGAAGTATTCGACCATGCCTTCGGCGTGTGGCTGCGGCAGGGTTGATGCAATAATGCTATTGATAATTATTATCATTCGCAATAATATTGTGAAAATTCTGATTGCAGGAGTGGCATTCATGACAATTAGCAGCATGCAGCGCGCTGGCAGGCAGGCTTCCTGTAAGCCCTTGGCGGGTTGCTAAGCGCCCGCCGGGACAGCCTTGTCCGTCCGGTTTGCCCAGACAGTGGCCCGCCGGTACCGGACCTCCCACCCACTGGCCCAGCCAGTACCCGGAGCGATGAAAACATGAAGCAGATTTTTGTCCCGCAAGCCGTCATTCCTGTGTTGTCTGTCAGGAGGGCGCTGTAATGAACAGCAAGATCCACGACTTTGTTGCCATCGGCATCGGCCCCTTCAACCTGGGCCTGGCCTGCCTGAGCCAACCGCTGGACGGGCTGGATGGTGTGTTTCTCGATCAGGCCAGCGGCTTTGACTGGCATCCCGGCATGCTGCTGGAAAATGCCACGCTGCAAACGCCGTTCCTGGCCGACCTGGTGACGCTGGCCGACCCCACCAGCCGCTTCAGTTTTTTGAACTACCTCAAGCAAAGCGGGCGGATTTACGCGTTTTACATCCGCGAAGACTTTTTCATGCTGCGTCAGGAGTACAACCAGTACTGCCAGTGGGTGTGCGCCCAGCTGGAGAGCCTGCGCTGGCAGCGCCGGGTAGAGCGGGTGGAATACGACGAAATCAATCACCTCTATCAGGTGCATTGCCACAACCTGGCCACCGGTGAGGCCGAGCTATACCGTGGCCGCCATCTGGTGCTGGGCACCGGCACCGTGCCGCTGTGGCCTGAGTGCTGCCAGTCGGTGCAGCAGCAGGCCAGCCACTCCGCCAGCTATCTGGCGGACAAGGCCGCCTTGCAGCGCCAGCCTTCCATCACCATCGTCGGCAGCGGGCAAAGCGCGGCGGAGATTTATTACGACCTGCTACAGGACATCGACCGTTACGGCTATCAGCTGAACTGGCTCACCCGCTCGCCGCGTTTCTTCCCGCTGGAATACACCAAGCTGACGCTGGAGCTGACTTCGCCGGAATATGTGGATTACTTCCACCAGTTGCCGCTGCCGCAGCGCGACCAGTTGTTGCAGCAGCAAAAGGGCTTGTTCAAGGGCATCAATGCCAGCCTGATCAACGACATTCACGAACTGTTGTACCGCAAGCACCTGAACGGCACGCCCAGCACCCTGCTGCTGGCCAATACCGCGCTCACCGCTTGCCGGCATGACAAGGCCAGCGGGCGCTTCGTGCTCAGCCTGCAGCAGCAGGAACAACAACAGGACTTCCAGCTGGAAACCGCCGCCCTGGTGCTGGCTACCGGTTATGGCTACCGCCAGCCAGACTTCCTGGCACCGGTTGCCGGGCGCATCCAGCGTGATGCCCGTGGCCGCTTTGCCGTAGCGCGCGATTACAGCATCGATGCCGACCACCGCCTGTTTGTGCAAAACGCCGAACTGCACACGCATGGCTTGTCGTCGCCGGACCTTGGCATGGCGTGCTATCGCAATGCCCGGCTGATACGCAGCATGACCGGTGTTGCCCACTATCCGGTGGAGCAGCGCATTGCCTTCCAGCAATTCACCGTGCCGCAGTCGCAACCCGCGCCGGAGCGCATGAGCGCATGAGGCGGGTATTGCTGACCCTGACCAGCCTGGCGGTGGTGGGCGATGCGGTATTGCTGCCGTTTTATCCCCAGTACTTTGCCAGCCGCTTCGGGGTGAACGATGCCAGCCTGGTCGGCAATTACCTGGCCGCCATGTGCCTGGTGGTGATGCTGGCGCTGCCCGCCTGGGCGGCACTGGCACGGCGGGTGGCCTTGCTGCGGCTATTGCCTGTCACCCAGCTGGCCGCCGTCTTGCTGTGCCTGTGCAGCGCCTTCAGCAACAGCATGGCGGCCTTCTGGCTGGCCTCGCTGAGCATGGTGGCGTGCAAGGCCAGCTATCTGCTGATTTACCCGCTGCTGATGAGTCAGACCCCACGGCAACAGCACGGCAGCCTGATCGGCCTGCTGTCGGTGATTGTCCACTTTGGTGGCATTGGCGGCGCCTTGCTGGGCGGTGCCTTGCTGGGCCTGTTGCCACCGGGCGATATCTTCTTGCTGATGGCGCTGGCAGACCTGCTGCAGATGGCCCTGTGCCTGTGGCTGCGCTGGCATCCGTATGCCTCATCTGCGGTTGCGGAGGCAGAGCAGGAACAGGCAGCCAGCCCGCAGGCGGCAGGTGCTGCGCTGTGGCGGCTGGGACTGCTGATGTTGTTGTTCTACTGCAGTGCCTATCTGGTGCGCGGCTTCTTTGCCCTGTACTGGCAGCAGCAAAGCGGTATCGACAACAGCCTGCTGGCCGCGGCGGTGTTTGCGCTGCCTGCTGCCATGGCCTTGCTGGGTTTGTGGCATGCGCGGCGGCGTTCGCAGCGTGGCCTGACGGCAACTGCTGGCCCGCGCTACCTGTGGTGGCTGGGGGCGGCCGGTCTGCTGTTGCAGGCCCAGCCGTGGCTGCCACTGCTGTTGCTGGGGCGCTGCCTGTTTGGCTGGACGCTGTTCCAGCTGACGGTGTGGCTGGACCTGCAATTGTTCCGCCACAGCAGCCCGGCACGCTATGCCCGTGACTACAGCCGCATCAGCCTGTGCCAGAACCTGGGCGTATTGCTGTCCTCTTCCGCGGCCGGTGTGCTGGTGGCAGGCCATGGCTTGCTGGCCCCGTTTGTCGCTGCGGCGCTGGGGCTGCTGCTGTGCTGGCTGTTATCCCCTGTATTGCTGCGGGAACCTGCCCCGGCGCTTTCCCAAGGAGTTTGCCCATGACGGCGCGTTTACCTTTGTTCACCCGTCAGGTGGAGGGTTTTGGCTGCTTTCGCCTGCATGCCTTGCGCATTCCCGAGGACATCCCCTTGCTGCATGACTGGGTGCAGCGTGATTACGCCCGCTACTGGGGCATGCAGGGCCATGCGCTCGCAGCAGTCACTGCCGCCTATGCCAGCTTGCAGGCCAGTGGTCATGCCCAGGCCTGGCTGGCCTGGCTGGACGATGCACCGGCTTTCCTGATGGAGCGCTACGACCCGGCCCATGACGAACTGGGCCGCCATTACCCGGTGCAGCCCGGCGATATCGGCATGCATCTGCTGCTGGCCCCGCCAGAGCAGCCGCGCAGCGGTTTTAGCCGGGTGGCGATGGATACGGTACTGGCGGCCCTGTTTGCCGAACCGTCCGTCCGCCGCGTCGTGGTGGAGCCGGATGTGCGTAACGACAAGATCCACCAGCTCAACCGCTATGCCGGCTTTGTCTATCACGGCGAAATCGCGTTGCCGCACAAGCGCGCCGCGCTGGCTTTCTGCACGCGGGCGCAGTTTGACGCCCATCTGCAAGCCATCGCCGACCAGGCCACGTGTGCACTCTGACAACATTTACCCTGCCGGGGCAGCCGCTGTCAGGCGGCCACGCCCTGGTGCAAGGAACACCATGCAAAACGTCAATCATCAACATCCGCAACAACTGGTTTCCCATCTGCAGCCGGCCATCTGGGCCAAGGTCAACCGCCTGCTGCTGCGCAAGGCCATTGCCGAGTTTTCCCACGAACTGTTGCTGACACCCGAACTGCAGCAGCAAGAGGACGGCTGGGGCGAATACCGCCTGCCCATTCCCGATGGCAGCGGCGCATACACTTTCCGCGCCCGTGTGCTGGCGCTGGAGCACTGGCTGATCGACCCGGCATCCATCCGGCGTACCGTGCGGGGTGCCGCTGCCGAGCTGGACGCGCTGGCTTTCATCATCGAATTCAAGGCGGTGCTGGGCATTGGCGACGACATGATGCCGGTGTACCTGGAGGAAATCAGCAGCACCCTGTATGGCAGTGCCTACAAGCATGCCCGTGGCGGGCTGAGTGCCGAGGAACTGACCCGGGCGGATTTCCAGTCGGTGGAAACCTCGATGATGGAAGGGCATCCGGGCTTTGTCGCCAATAACGGCCGTATCGGCTTTGATGCGGTGGATTACTTGCGCCATGCGCCGGAAGCCGCTGCACCGCAGCGCCTGATCTGGCTGGCGGTGCACAAGGCGCGTGCCACCTTCTCGTGCGCGGCCGATCTGGACTACCAGCGCCTGCTGCAAGAAGAACTGGGCAGCGCGGTGCTGGCCGGTTTTGCCCGCCAGCTGGCCGCGCAGCAACTGGACATGGACGACTACCTGCTGATGCCGGCCCACCCCTGGCAGTGGTTCAACAAACTGGCCATTTCCTTTGCGCCGGAGGTGGCACAGCGCCATATCGTCTGCCTGGGTTATGGCGAGGATGCCTATCTGGCGCAGCAGTCCATCCGCACCTTCTACAACATCAGCCAGCCGCAGCGCCGCTATGTGAAAACTGCGCTGTCCATTCTCAATATGGGCTTCATGCGCGGGCTGTCACCGTATTACATGCTGGCCACCCCGGCCATCAACGACTGGATCCGCCAGCTGGTGGACAGCGATGCCTACCTGCGCCAGCAAGGCTTTGCCATTTTGCGCGAAGTGGCGTCCATCGGTTTTCGCAATCCCTATTTCGACAACGGCATCAGCAAGGACTCGCCGTACAAGAAGATGTTGTCGGCGTTGTGGCGTGAAAGCCCCGCTGCCTTGCTGGGGCCAGGCAAACGGCTGATGACCATGGCCGCGCTGCTGCATATCGATGCCGCCGGGGAGTCCTTGCTGGCGGCGCTGATCAGGAGTTCCGGCCAGGATGCGCGCAACTGGGTGGCGCGTTATCTGCAAGCCTATCTGGCACCGCTGCTGCATTGCTTCTATGCCCACGAGCTGGTGTTCATGCCGCATGGGGAAAACCTCATCCTGCAGCTGGAAAACAATGTCCCGCAGCGCGCCATCATGAAGGACATCGCCGAGGAAGCCGCCATCCTGAACCCGGACGCCGCCTTGCCGCCAGCGGTAGCACGGCTGGCGGTGAAGGTGCCGGAAAACATGAAGCTGCTGGCCTTGTTCACCGATGTGTTCGACGGTTTCTTCCGCTATCTGTCCGCCATTCTGGATGAGCATTGCGGCCTGCCCGAGCAAGCGTTCTGGCAGGAGGTAGGCCAGTGCGTGCGCTCTTACCAGGCGCAATTCCCGCAGCTGGCCGAGCGCTTTGCCCGCTACGACCTGTTCATGCCGGAGTTTGACCGCTCATGCCTCAACCGGCTGCAACTGGGCAATAACCAGCAAATGCTGGACCTGGCCAACCCGGCCGGCAATCTCAAGTTTGCCGGTACCTTGCGCAATCCGCTGGCTGATCATGTGGCCGACTGAGCGGGCCGCAGGCAGCACACTGCCGCTGGGCCGTTTGCTGCCGCTGCTGGCCCGGGCGCTGCCCGGACTGGAGGGCCGGGTAGGGCTGCCCGCGCCGGATGAGTTTGCCATTGGCAGCGCCAGTGCTGCCATCGGCCAACTGCTGCAGCACCTGCGCCAGCAGCATCCGGAAGCCGGCCCGCATTACTGGGGCTGCCGCAGCTGGAGCCTGCTGCTGTGGCAGCCCGCCTATGCCACGGTGCTGGCGGTGGAGCTGGCGGCGGTGTTGCCGGATTTCAGCGCCATGCAGCAGCGCTTGCTGCCCGGCATGGTGGCCGGTTTCAGCCTGCCGGAGCAAATGCTGCAGCCTGCCGCTATAGCCAGCCTGCGCCAGCAGGCTGCGCGGCAACTGGTGGAGATGGCCGACTGCCTGCATGCCCAGCTACACGCCCAGCAGCCATTGCACCCCAAGCTGGCAGGCCGCTTGTTGGCCGATTGTGTGGCCGCCGCCTTGTTGCGGGTGCAGCAGCAGCGCCCGGCGCTGGATAACGCCACCGTGACCGACTGGTGCAGGCAGTGGCTGGATGCAATGCAACTGCCGCAGGCCAGCGGGCTGTGGCCGGTGGCGCTGGAGCAGGGCGGCGAGCGGCTGGCACTGGAGCGGCGTGCCTGCTGCCAGCATTTTCGCCGCTGTGACGGGACACTGTGCAGTACGTGTCCGAAATTGAAACCGGCAGCGCGCATTGCGCTGCTCAGACAGGAGTGGGCACAACAAGATGTTGAGCTTGCATGATATCCAGGTGCAGCGTCAGGGGCGCTGCCTGTTGCAGTTACCAGCCTTGCAGCTGGATGGGACGGCATTCACCGTCATTCTGGGGCATAACGGCTCCGGCAAATCCACCCTGATGAATGTACTGGCCCGCCAGTTGCAGCCGGACCGGGGACAGGTGCTGCTCAATGGCGCACCCAGCGCCCGCCTGTCCGCCCGCCAGTTTGCCCGCCAGGTGGCGTACTTGCCGCAGCGGCTGCCGGACGCAGCCGGTCTGACGGTAGCCGAACTGGTGGCCTTGGGGCGTTACCCCTGGTGCGGGGTGTTTGGCCGCTGGCGGGAACAGGATAGCGCCGTGGTGGCACAGGCGATGGCCGATGCCGATATCAGCCAGTATGCCGCGCGAGCGGCGGACAGCCTGTCCGGTGGTGAGCGCCAGCGGGCCTGGATAGCCATGCTGCTGGCCCAGCAATCGCCGCTGCTGCTGCTGGATGAGCCCACCTCGGCACTGGATCTGGCCCATCAATACGAAATGATGGGCCTGCTGCGCCGTCTGAACCAGCAGACCGGACGTGGCGTGGTGGTGGTGCTGCATGATCTGAACCTGGCCGCCCGCTTTGCCGACCGCATCATCGCCTTGCAGCGTGGTGCCCTCTATTTTGATGGCAGCCCGCTGGAATTATTGCATTCGCCGCGGCTGTCCGGCCTGTACGGCATTGAAATCCGCTTGCTGGAGCAGGCCGGGCAGGCCTGTCCGGTGGCGGTGGTGGCCTGATATGGAGCATGTGATTGCCAAGCCCGGCCAGGGGGCCGGGGCGCATGGTCATCTGCGCTGGATATTGCCCGTGCTCTGCCTGCTGGCTGGCGTGCACCTGTGGCTTAACGGTGGCATGCCGCCTGCCGGGCAGTGGTGGCAGCAGCAGGACATTGCCAGCCTGCAGTTTTATTACGCCAGCCTGCCACGCATGGTGATGGCGCTGCTGGCCGGGGCGGCACTGGGTTTGTCCGGCAGCGTGCTGCAACAACTCAGCGGCAATCGGCTGGTGTCTCCCATGACGCTGGGCATTTCATCGGGTGCCTGGCTGGGTGTGGTGCTGGCCGCCGTGGTGCTGCCCGACAATCCCTCCTTGAGCAGCGGCTGGCCGGCCTTGCTGGGTGCCATGCTGGCGCTGGGGCTGGTCTTGCTGCTGGCCGGACCGCGCGGGCTGAACGGCTTGCCGCTGGTGCTGGCAGGCATGGCGGTGAATCTGCTGCTGGGCGGCATGGCCACCATGCTGGTGTTATTGCACGACCAGTACGCCAGCAATCTGTTTGTCTGGGGGGCTGGCGATCTGGCGCAAATAGACTGGCAATGGGCGCAGTGGCTGTGGCCGCGCCTGCTGCCTGCCGCGCTGTTGCTGTGGCTGGCACCCCGGCCACTGGCCATGCTGTCGCTGGGCGTGGCTGCCGCGCGTGGCCGAGGGCTGGCACTGGGCACCATTCTGCTGCTGTTGCTGGCGGCTCTGTGGCTTAGCGCGGTGACGGTGACGGCGGTGGGGCTGATCGGTTTCATCGGCCTGCTGGCTCCCAATCTGGCCCAGTTGCTGGGTGCGCGCCGTCCGCTGGCGCAACTGGCCTGCAGTGCGCTGCTGGGGGCGGTTTGTTTGCTGGGCAGCGATTGTCTGGCACTGGCCATCGGCCACTGGGCGGGCAGTAGCCTGCCCAGCGGCGCGGTGACTGCCTTGCTGGGCGGGCCGCTGCTGCTGTGGCTGGTACGGCGCAGCATGAACGCGGCACAGCACACGGCGATGTTGCAGATGCCGGGCAGTCTGCGTCAGTGGCGCAAGCGCAACTACCTGCTGCTTCTGGGGGCCTTGCTGGGCCTGTGCTGGCTGAGTATCGCACTGGCCCCCGGCCCCGACGGCTGGCAATGGCAGTGGCCGGATGCCTTGTTATGGTCGCTGCGCTGGCCGCGCAGTCTGGTGGCCCTGAGTGCCGGGGCGGGCCTGGCGCTGGCTGGCGTGCTATTGCAGCGGCTGCTGCGTAACCCGCTGGCCAGTCCCGATCTACTCGGCCTGTCGGCTGGCTCCACCTTGTGCATGCTGCTGGTGGCCGCTTGCCTGGGGCGCTCATTGCTGGAGGACGGCATCATGTGTGCCTTGCTGGGGGCCTTGCTGGTGCTGGCTGCCTTGCTTGGGCTGGGCCGTCGCCACCAGTATGCGCCGGGTATGATGGCGCTCAGCGGCATTGCCCTGGCTGCCATGCTGGATGCCATGTTGCAAACGGTGCTGGCCAGGGGCACGCCGGACAGCCTGGCGGTATTGGCATGGTTGTCCGGTTCCAGTTACCGGGTGACACCGGCGCAGGCAGTGTGGCTCAGCCTGGCCGTGCTGCTGTTGGCCGTGCTGGCCCTGGCCTGCCAGCGCGTGCTGACCCTGCTTGGTCTGGGTGATGGCCTGGCACAAGGCCGTGGCCTGCATCTGGCTGCCGCCCGTCTGGGCCTGCTGCTGCTGGTGGCCTTGCTGACTGCGGCGGTGACTGCGGTACTGGGGCCGGTGGCGTTTCTGGGCCTGCTGGCACCGCATATTGCCAGCATGCTGGGTGCACGGCAGGCGGCAACACAGCTGCTGGTGGCCGCCTTGCTGGGGGCTGGTTTGCTGCTGCTGGCCGACTGGCTGGGGCGGGTGGTGATTTACCCACGGCAATTGCCGCTGGGCATGCTGGCATCGGTTCTGTGCGGTTGTTATTTCCTGTTGTTGCTGGGGTGGCAGCGCCTGCGGCGTGGAGGTGGGCAATGAGGCGTGGCTGGTTTTGTGTCCTGTTGTGGTGGGTGCTGGCCTGCCCGGCCATGGCCGGTGGTGTGGATGAGCTGAGGGCGGTACCGGCCATGCCGGCGGCCAAGCGTATTGTGGCGCTCAGCTGGGAGGCGGCGGAAAACCTGCTGGAGCTGGGAATCACTCCGCTGGCGGTGGCGGATGCAGACGACTACCGGCGCTGGGTGGCGCAGCCATTGCTCCCCGCCGGAGCGCTGTCGGCGGGCAGCCGGCTGGAGCCGAACCTGGAGTTGCTGGCCAGTCTGAAGCCTGATCTGATCCTGAGCAGTCCGGTGCTGGGTGCCTTGCGCCCGCGGCTGCAAGCCATTGCGCCGGTGCTGACCATCGATGCTTTCCGCCCGAACGAGGACCATGCCCAGGCAGCCGAAGCCATTTTCCTGCAACTGGGCCGGGTGCTGGGCCGCCAGCAGCAGGCAAAAACCAGGCTTGGCCAGCTGGAACAGGGCTTTGCGCAATTGCGTCAGCAATTGCAGGCGCATGGTGCCCGGCGTCTGCCACGGGTGCAGGTCATCCGTTTTGCCAATGCCTCCAGCGTGTATGTCTATGGCAGCAATGCCATGCCGGTGCTGGCCTTGCGCCGGCTGGGGCTGAACACCACCAGCACGCCGGCGGCTTCGGTATGGGGGATCAGCCAGCAGCGGGTGGTGGATCTGGCAGCCTGGGGAGACGAGGTGGTGCTGTATCAGCAACCGTTTGCTGAAGCGGGGCGGCTGTTTGCCAGCCCGCTGTGGCAGGGCATGCCCTTTGTCCGGCAGCAGCGGCTGGCGGCGGTGGCACCGGCCTGGAGTTATGGCGGGGTGGGCTCGCTGTATTACCTGGCCCAGCGCATGACTGCCGCCTTGTTGCAGTTGCCCTTGCTGACGGACAGGCCGGTGGCGGCAAACCTGCCTAGCCGCCGGTCATCGACATGAAGCGCACCACCTGTTGTGGCTGCTGGATGAATTCGTGTTTTTCCGGTTTCAGTTCGATGGCGGCGCGAATGGCGGCTTCCAGTTCGGCGTCGCCGCAACCGGCACGCAGCAGCGGGCGCAGTTCCAGTTGTTCTTCCTGGCCCAGGCACATGTACAGCGTGCCATCCACTGATAGGCGCACCCGGTTGCAGGTGGCGCAGAAGTGCTGCGACAGCGGGGTGATCAGCCCCAGGGTGAAGCTGGCATCGGCGTTTTGCCAGTAAGAGGCCGGGCCGCCGCCCAGGCTGCGGCTGCTGGCAATCAGGCCGTGCTGGTGTGTCAGCTTGTCCAGCAACTGGCTCAGGTCCAGCCCTTGCGCGGCCTGGCCGGTACTGCCCATCGGCATGGCTTCGATCAGGCGCAGCACAAAACCCTGCTCCATGCAGTAGGCCAGCATGGATTCGATATCGCCGTCATTCACCCCGGCCAGCGGCACCATATTGATCTTGATATTGGCAAACCCTGCCGCTTTGGCCGCCGCCAGCCCTGACAGCACCTTGTCCAGGCTGTCGCTGCCACTGATGCTGGCCACGCAGTCGCGGCGCAGCGAATCCAGGCTGATGTTGAGCCGGTGCAGGCCGGCGGATTTAAGCGGTGCGGCCAGGCTGGCCAGCTGGGTGCCATTGCTGGTGAGTGACAGGTCTTCCACGCCGGGCAGGGCTGCCAGCGTGCCTACCAGTTGCGGCAAGTCACGCCGCAGCAGCGGTTCGCCGCCGGTCAGGCGGAAGCGGCGCGTGCCCAGCCGGGCAAAGGCGGCTACCACGCGCTCTATTTCGTCAAAGCGCAGCCAGTTGGCCGGTTCCTCGAAGCCCTTGAAGCCTTTGGGAATGCAGTAGCTGCAACGCAGGTCGCAGCGGTCGGTGACGGACACCCGCAGATAGTCGATGGTTCTGCCAAAACGGTCGGACAGCATGGCTGGCACCAGAAGGGGAGAATGGCTGCCAGTGTAGGCTGAGCGTGACGGCTTGCCAGTTGGCCAGTGGTGGAGGCCGGGCTACGCCGTAGGGAGTAGGGGGCGGCTCAGGCCGCCATCACGCGGTTGCGGCCCAGGTGCTTGGCCTGATACAGCGCGTTGTCCACCCGCATGATCAGGCTTTCCACCGTTTCATTGTCCTGGTGGATGGCCACGCCCAGGCTTATCGTGATGGCCGGCAGTTTTTCATGAAGGTTTGCTGCCACGGTGTGGCGCAGCGCCTCGGCCAGACGCATGGCATTGTCGTGACTGGTTTGCGGCAGCAGGATGACGAACTCCTCGCCGCCCCAGCGGCACACGGTATCCTGTGCCCGCACGCGTGACTCCAGGGTGCGGGCCAGCCAGACCAGCACTTCGTCACCGGTAAAGTGGCCGTGCTGGTCGTTGATCTGCTTGAAGTTGTCCGCGTCGATCAGGATCAGGCTGAAATCGTTGCCAAAGCGCCGCTTGTCCTGGATGGCGCGTTCCAGTTGCAGCAGCAGGTGCCGCCGGTTCCACAGGCCGGTGAGCGGGTCTTTCAGCGCGGCCTGTTCCAGTTCGGCCTTCAGCCGTTTTTGCTCGGTGATGTCGTGCACCACGCACAACATCAGCCGCTGGCCGTTTATTACCACCGGCCCGGCATAGGTCTGTACGTCGCGCAGGCTGCCATCGGCCAGCCTGTGGACAAAACTCAGGGGCTTGTGCCCGCCCGGCAGCTGCGAAATATGGTGCATCACTGGCAGGATGTCCCGCCCCATGGCGTTGATTTCCCAGGTGTGCTTGTGGATGAACACGTCACGCGGATAACCATAAAAACGGGCGGCCGCCTGATTGACATTGACGATGCGGCCATCATCGGCCGGGTCGATCAGCAGCATGGGCGCGCTATTGGTTTGCATCAGCATTTCGTGGAAGCTGCCGTCGCGTCCGGGGTCGGCAGACAGGGTGCTGGCGGCATCATCCGGCAGGGCGGATTCCAGCATGCCTTCGGCAATGATGGCCGGGCGGCCATCACTCAGTAGCAGATGGCCCAGATGGCAGCACAGCACTTGCGGGCCGTTTTCGCCGGGCAGGGTCCATACTTCCACCACCTGCTGGTATTGCAGCATGTCCGGGCTGTAGTCGCTCAGCTGTTCCAGCGCGCAGGCGGACAGATGACCACCCCGCAGGCAGGCGATGTCCTGATCGCGGGACAGCTGTCTGGCCTGCCGGTTGGCAAACAACAGATTTCCGCTGTCTGGCAGGATGATCCAGACTGGGGTGTGCAGTGCATCCAGCAGCGCAAAGGAAGTCATGGTGTCAGGCAGGCAGCGTCAGGGTTGGGCGTGTCCATGTATGACATGGTAGTTGTCCTTTTTGCCAGCTTCAACACTATTCACCGCAAGGGCATGGGTCAGGGCAGCTTGTCCAGCCCGTGTTCGACGGCAAACAGCGCGGCCTGTACCCGGCCGTTGAGGCTGAGTTTGCGCAGGATATTCTGCACATGCACCTTGATGGTGCTCTCGGCCAGGTCCAGCGAGCGGGCGATTTCCTTGTTGCTGACGCCACGGCTGAGCCAGGCCAGGATTTCCCGCTCGCGCTGGGTCAGCTGCTCCACGCCGCTGCGCTTGCCCTTGCTGCTTTCGCCGCCGCGCAATTGCGACAGCAGTTTGGATGTCATTTCCGGTGACAGCACGCTGTCGCCATCCACCGCGCGGCGGATGCTGTCCAGCAGGAAGTCGGCGTTGATGTTTTTCAAGAGATAACCGCGTGCGCCGGTTTTCAGGCACTCGGCCAGGTCCTCACCGTCTTCGGATACGGTGAGCATCAGTACCGCCAGCTGCGGCTGGGTGACCAGGATTTGCGCCAGCGCTTCGCGGCCGTTCATCTGCGGCATGTCGATGTCCAGCAGCACCACGTCGGGCTTCAGTTGTTCGCACAGTTTGACGCCTTCCAGGCCGTCGGCGGCTTCACCGACGATGTCAAAGTCGCTTTGTCGTTGCAGCAGGGCTTTCAGGCCGCTGCGAAACAGGGTGTGGTCATCGACCAGCAGGATGCGGATGGTGCTCATGCGGCTTGTCTTTCGGTATGGGGTAACAACAGGCTGACTTCGGTGCCGCCATCGCGATGGGCTTGCACGCTGATCTGGCCATGAATGCGGGCTGCGCGTTCCTGCATGATGGACAGGCCGACATGGCTGGAGCGGCGGCTGGCGACGAGGTCTTCGTCAAAACCGCAGCCATCATCGCGTATCAGCATGCAAAAATCGGCATCATTGCGGATTTCCACCATCACGCGGCGGGCGTGTGCGTGTTTGCGTACATTGGACAGTGCTTCTTGCAGGATGAAAATCACCTGCAATTGCTGTTGCGGATCCAGCGCCAGGCCGTTGCCGCTGAGGCTGAGCTGGGTGGGCACGCGGGCCTGCTTTTCAAAACGGTCCAGCAAGGTGCGCACCGCATCAGCAAAGTCCTCCTTGTTGATGCGGGTGCGGAAGTTGAGCAGCAGTTCGCGCACGTCCTCGTAACATTCCTGCACGCCGGCACGGATGCAGGCCAGGTTTTCCTGTGCCTGTTCGGTTTGCTTGTCCGCCAGCGCGGCTTCCAGCATCTGGACTTGCAGATTGAGGAAGGACAGCGACTGGGCAATGCTGTCGTGCAGGCCCTGCGCCATCAGGTTGCGTTCCTCGGCCACGGCAAACTGGCGGTCGCGGGCGGCCAGGCGCTGGTTTTCCACCGCTACGCCCAGGTGGCTGCCCAGAGTCTCCAGCAAGAACTGGTCTTGCGCGGTCAATTGCGGCTGCTGGTAGAAGTACAGCGTGAAAATGCCGACGTTATTCTGGTTATGGCGGATGTGAAATACCGAAATGCTGGCAAAACCGGCGCGCTGGCAGTGTTTTTCTTCCAGTTTTGGCAGCTGGTCGAAACGGTGTATCACCGACACCGGCTGTTGCACGGCATCACCGCACAGGCAGCCGTCGATGGGGGCGCAGTCGTCGTGCTCCAGCATTTCCAGCGGCAGGCCTTGCTGGGCAATCAGTTCCAGCCGGCCACGCTTGAAATCCACCAGCCGTACGCTGCCGGCATCGGCGCCGGTCAGTTCGATCAGTCTGGAGATGAAACCGCTGCACATATTGTCCAGCGTGTGCGAGCCGTGCAAAAAGGCCGTGACATTGTAGAGGGCGGCCAACTGGCGGTTTTTTTCTTCCACCGAGCGGGTTTTGTCGGCCACTTTCTGTTCCAGCGTGGTGTACAGGTCCTGCAGGCGGTCGGCCATCTGGTTGAAGCCGGTGGCAATGGAGGCAAATTCCTCGCTGCTGTCCACGCCCACCCGCGCATCCAGCTGGCCGTCGCGCAGCCGCAGCATGCCTTCGCCCAAGGCGTTGAGCGGGCGGATCACCAGCAGGAACAGCAAGAACATCATGCTGAACGAGCCGACAATGGCCATGGCAATCAGCGCCATCTGGAAAAAGCGCAGCAAGGTGGTGTTGCGCGCATTGTCCTCTTCCACCAGTTTCACCAGCCGGTCGATGCGGTTGACGAAGCTGGCAATGTCAGGCCGCTCCATCTTGCGTGGCTGGCCGGCCTGCCGGGCTGCGTTTTCCAGCAGGGGCTGCATGTCCTGTCGCCAGGCTTGCTCGATGAGCGCCACCTGCTGGTGCACGGCGGCATTGTCCGGCAAGAACAGCGGCCGGGCCGGGTCGCCCTTTTTCAGGCGCGCCAGAATGGTGGCAAATTGCTGTTCTTCATCGTGTATGGCGGTCAGCGGCGCGCCTTCGCTCACTTGCAGGGCAATGTGATAGCTGCGCATGCGCAGGCTGCCGGCGTCGTTGATGGCGGCGGCACCGCCTTCCAGCTTCCACGACAACACCAGGGTGTAGCCGATGGAAGTCATGGCCAGCAGCAGCCATGCGATGGTCAGCATCAGCAGTTTGGTGGACAGGCTGCGCCATTGCGGGGTCTGGTAAAGCATCATTCAGGGCGGGTCCGGTGGGGCTGGGGGCTTCAGAGGGCAGGGCCGTCTGACTGTATTCCAGCTTAACAATAATGCCTGGCCCATGTGACAGCAATTCTCCATTAGGTGGAGAAAGCCACCGCGCCGAGCGCAGTCAGACAGCCTGCTGTGGCAGGGTTTGGCGGCTGACCATCCCCCATTGTGATTAGTCCGGCTTCTCCATCTGCCGCTGTGGCCTAGCTCCTCATGCCGCCTGGTGTGCTGCTATCGGTGAATATTTCCCGCGTGTGGAAAAGGGTTAAATGCCAGCTATCCCAATAGCGGAGCTTGGCATCATGGCTTCATTACGCTTCAAGCAGTATGCGGTACTGGCTTCCAGCACCACTGCCTTCACCATCTGTTTCATGATCTGGATGATGTTTGCCGTGCTGGGTATTCCCATCAAGCAGCATCTTGGCCTGAACGAAACCGAATTCGGCATCCTCGCCGCCACGCCGGTGCTGTCCGGCTCGCTGGTACGGGTGCCGCTGGGCATCTGGACCGACCGTTTTGGCGGCCGCATCGTGCTGTTTGTGCTGATGCTGACCTGCGTGCCCTTCATTTTCATCATGCAGTACGCCACGGCTTACTGGCAGTTCCTGGCCATCGGCCTCTTGGTAGGGCTGGCCGGCGGGGCGTTCTCGGTGGGCACGCCCTATGTGGCGCGCTGGTTCAAGCCGGAACAGCAGGGCATGGCCATGGGGGTGTTCGGGGCCGGTAATGCCGGTTCCTCGCTCACCAAGCTGGTGGCCCCCGGCATCATCGCCATCGGTGGCTGGCAGCTGGTGCCCTCGGTCTACGCCGGCATCATGCTGGTGACGGCCATCCTGTTCTGGCTGTTTTCCTATCAGGACTCTGCTCACTTGGTCCGCAGCAAGGCCAGCCTGGGTGAACAACTGGCCTTGATGAAGAACCCGGCCGTACTGCGCTACTGCCAGTACTACTCGGTAGTGTTTGGCGGCTATGTGGCGCTGGCGCTGTGGATGACCAAGTACTACGTGGGCGAGTACGGCTTTGACATCAAGCATGCGGCGTTTCTGGCGGCCTGTTTCTCCCTGCCCGGTGGCGTGCTGCGGGCGATGGGCGGCTGGCTGTCCGACCGTTTTGGCCCCTACAAGGTGACCTGGGGCGTGATGTGGACCTGCTGGGTGGCGTTTTTCATCCTGTCCTATCCGCAAACCGACTTCAGCATCACCACCACGCACGGCGTGCAAAGCTTTCATATCGGCCTGAGCGTTGTTCCCTTCACCCTGATGCTGTTTGGCGTGGGCATTGCCATGGCCATCGGCAAGGCCTCGGTGTTCAAGTTCATTGCCAACGAGTTTCCCGACAATATCGGCGCGGTATCCGGCGTGGTGGGCCTGGCTGGCGGCATGGGCGGTTTCCTGCTGCCCATCCTGTTTGGCGTGCTGCTGGATGTCACCGGCGTGCGCAGCAGCGCCTTCATGCTGCTGTACGGCACGGTGTGCGTGTCGCTGGTGTGGATGCATTTTTCCTTCAAGCCCGCACAGGGCAAGGCTGCACTGGCAGCCAGCAAGGCCGGCTAGGCCCGGCAACCCCATTTTTGATTGATGGCCGAGTGGCCGTCAGGGAGGACGTGATGTCACATGTACTTAACCGGTGGGAACCGGAAAACAAGGAGTTCTGGCAGCAGGAGGGCAAGGCTGTTGCCCGGCGCAATCTGTGGATATCCATCCCCGCGCTGATGCTGGCTTTTGTCATCTGGCAGGTATGGAGCGTGGCAGTGCTGAACATGCCGAATATCGGCTTCAGCTACAGCCAGAACCAGCTGTTCTGGCTGGCTGCGCTGCCGGCACTGTCCGGTGCCACGCTGCGCATTTTCTACAGCTTCATGGTGCCGATTTTCGGTGGCCGCAAGTGGACGGCCATTTCCACCGCCAGCCTGCTGATTCCGGCTGTCGGCATCGGTTACGCAGTGCAGGACCCGAATACCAGCTACATCACCATGGTGGTGCTGGCCTTGCTGTGCGGCTTTGGTGGCGGCAATTTCAGCTCGTCCATGTCCAATATCAGCTTCTTTTTCCCCAAGGCGGAAAAAGGCACGGCGCTGGGTCTGAATGCCGGTCTGGGTAATCTGGGGGTGTCGCTGGTGCAGTTCGTGGTGCCGCTGGTGATTACCATGGGCGTGTTCGGTGCCTTTGGCGGCGAGCCGCAAGTGTGGGTGAAGGCGGCGGTGCACAAGAAAATGTGGCTGCAGAATGCCGGTTTTGTCTGGGTGCCCTTCATTGTGCTGTCTACTATTGCCGCCTGGCTGGGCATGAACGACATCGCCTCGGCGCGCGCTTCCTTTGCCGACCAGGTGGTCATTTTCAAGCGCAAGCACAATTGGCTGATGTGCTGGCTGTACATCGGCACCTTTGGTTCCTTCATCGGTTTCTCTGCCGGTTTCCCGCTGCTGATGAAAGGCCAGTTCCCGGATGTGGACCCCACCAAATACGTGTTCTATGGCCCGCTGGTGGGCGCACTGGCCCGTCCGGTAGGCGGCTGGCTGGCGGACAAGATTGGCGGTGCCAAGGTTACCCAGGCGGTATTCCTGCTGATGATGCTGGCGGTGGGCGGCGTGCTGGTGTTCTTGCCGCATGCAGGCCAGGGCGGCAGTTTCCAGGGCTTCTTTGCCATGTTCCTCTGCCTGTTTGCGCTGACCGGTGTGGGTAATGGTTCCACCTTCATGCAGGTGCCGGTGATCTTCCTCACCCTGCATCAGCGCCTGGCCGGCAAGGGCGAGGCGGCACAAAAGCAGGCACAGGCCGATGCCACGCGTGAAGCGGCGGCGGTGCTGGGCTTCTCCGGTGCCATTGGTGCTTATGGCGGTTTCTTCATTCCCAAGAGCTATGGCACCTCCATTTCCATGACCGGTGGCGTGGAGGCTGCGCTGTATGCCTTCATCCTGTTCTACGCCAGCTGCGTGCTGATCAACTGGTGGTTCTACGCGCGCAAGAATGCGGAGATTTCTTGCTGACATAGTGCCGGGCAGGAAAGCCCCGAGTATGGGGAAATCGGGGGAAGCTTGGATGTTTCCCCCTTTTTTTATTTTGAAGGCATATTTATTGCTAACAAGAACTTGCCTATGCTGTAAGGCGTTGCAACAAGCAATTAACCCCACGATTGTGAGGCCCACATGCTGTCCCGACTTTCGATAGCCAGCAGGCTTGGCCTGCTGATCATCCCTTTTGTGCTGGTGATTGCCGGTTTGGCTGCTGTGTTGTCGCTGGAAAAATGGGACAGCCTGTCACGCTTGCAAACCTCCGCCCGCCTGCTGAACGTGGCTGGCAAGGCCAGCAGCCTGATTCACCAGTTGCAGGCTGAGCGCGGCCTGAGCAATGGCTATCTGAGCAAGCCCGGTGGCAGTGTGCCGCCGGAGTTGCAAGCCGCCCGGCAGCAGACCGACAGCGTGCTGGCAGACTTTCACGCCAGTCTGGCGCAACTGCCGGATGCTGCTCAGGCAAACGCCGTGGACAATCAGGTGCATGCCTTGTTGCAGGGGCGTGGCAGCATTGACAGTCACGGGCAGCCCGCCGCGCAGATGTTTACCGCCTATTCGGACAATATCGGACAGTTGATCGGGCTGATTGCGGGGCTGACCGGAAGCAGCAGTGACACATCCTTGCTGCGGGATGCAGTGGCGCTGGTCAATCTGCAATGCCAGAAGGAGTATGCCGGGCGTGAGCGCGGTTTCATCAATGGCATGCTCAGCCGTGGCAGCCTGGACCAGGCGGCCTTGTTGCAGGCTGCCGGCTTGCAGGCAAAACAGCAGGCCTGCGCCAGCCAGTTGCAACTGGTGGCATCCGGGCAGTTGAAACAGCAGGCGCAGCAGGTGGATCAGTCCCCCGAAGCCGTTGCCGTGGCTGCCATGCGCAAGCAAATCATGGAAACCCCGGCCGGTCAGCCAACAGCGCTGAGTCCGGTACAATGGTTCGGTACGGCCAGTGCACAAATGGCCAATCTGAAAAAGCTGCAGGACACACTCTTGCAGCAACAGGATGAAAATGTGCAGCAACTGCTGCGTCAGGCCAGCTTCCAGCTGTGGTTCACCCTGCTGGGGTCTGCAACCACCATTCTGGTGCTGTCCTTGCTGGGGTGGGCCATCTACCACAGTGTGGAACGACCGATTTCCCGGCTGGAACAACTGATGAGTGGCATGAGCCGGGACTTCGATCTGTCGCGTCGTGCCGCGCTGTCCGGCAGTGATGAAGTCGCCCGCATGGGCCAGGCTTTCGACCACCTGGCAGACGCTTTTGCCGATACCCTGCGACAGGTCAAGTCCGAAGCACACCAGATGATGTCGGCAGCTCAGGCGCTGAATGATGTATCTGCGCGGGCGGCATCTACCGCCGAGGTGCAAAGCCGCTCTTCCATTGATATTGCGGCGGCTATCGAACAAATGTCGGCTGGCATTGCCGCGGTGACCGACAATGCCGAGCAAGCCATGCAAGTGGCGCAAGACATGCAGGGCTGTGTTGATGATGGCCGGCAGCGCATGCGCAGCACCGCCAGTGCACTGGGTGAAACCGCAGATGGCCTGACCAATACCGGCGAACGCGTTGACATGCTGCGCGACAAGTCCGAAGGAATACACAGCATCGTTACCGCCATTCGCGAGATTGCCGACCAGACCAATCTGCTGGCGCTCAATGCCGCCATCGAGGCAGCGCGGGCAGGCGAAATGGGGCGCGGCTTTGCCGTGGTGGCGGACGAAGTGCGCAAGCTGGCTGAACGTACCAGCAAGGAAACGCTGGACATTGCCGGACTGATTGAAGACATCCGCCGTGAAACCCGTGAAGTGGCCGAGCAAATGTCACAGGCCCGGCAACACATGCAAGACGGCATGGCCGAGGTGGACCTGACCGTGGCCGACCTGGCCATGATTCACGGCAAAGCCAGCGATACCGCCGACAAGAGCCGCAACACCACGCTGGCCATGCAGGAACAGACCGCCGCCAGCAATGACGTGGCCACCAATGTCAGCAAGATTGCTGCGCTGTCGGAAAATAATGCCCAAATCGTGCAGGAGGCGGCTGCGCTGTCCGGCCAGCTTAACCGTACCGCCAGCAAGATGGTGGAACTGGTCGACCGCTTCCAGCACACCAGCCATTAACAGCACTCCAATTTCCGTTGCAGGGCGGATTGATTGCCGACCTGACAAGGTGTCGCAGCCTGCTGGATGTACTACTGCCTGGCAATCAGCTGTATTACTGGTACTGCACGGTGTAATTCACGTTTGCGCTGACGGTACCCGCTGTTGCCTGGCCATTGGCGTAGTAGCGTGCCAGGTAATGCAGGGTCGCACTGCCGCTACTGATGGAAAATGCTGTTCCGCTACTGCCGAATGTAGTGCTGGTTTGTCCGATGGGAATGTGCGTGCTTGAGCTTGTGTTGTAGATGGCAACATCCACATTGCTGGCTGTTCCCGAATTGACCAAGCGACCAGCAGCGGTGACATTGGCGTCATTTTCAAACCAGATGGCAGCCTGTGTCGCTGAACCGGTGCAGCCGCTAAGAGAAATGGAAAACGGGGTTGCACCTGCGGTAGCCAAGCTGGCGGCCAGTGCTTTGGTCGAGATGGGCGGCAAACTGATGGAACCATTGTTTCCGCTCCCCGCGACACTAATGGTGCAAGTGGAAGTAGATACCTGGCCCGTGAATGAAATTGTGCCGTCAGAAGCGTGTGCTTGAGTCATGAATCCTGTGCAAGCAAGTAGAAGGGCAATGGATGTGCGCTGCATGGTACTGTACCTTTAGGTGGGTTTCCCGATATCTCGCAAAACATAATTCACACATTTTTTAGCAGTTGTTGTTAATAACGCATTGTTTTGCAAGTATTTTATCTATAGCAAGATTTTCCGGAATTGAAATAAATCTGGTATTTGGTACAGGTGCAATCAGGCCAGTCATCCTTGATGGATGATTCTGCTGGTTCTCATCTGCACCATTTGGCTGCCCGTCTAGTCCTGTCTACTCCCAATGGCTTAGCCAGCCTCCTCACTCTGCTTTGCCCGCTTGCCACCTGCGGCGAATGGGCGTCCTTGTTGCCCGGATTTAATCTGTCCAGCGTAAGCAATGTCTGCGCGGCGCGGCCGCGGCACCGCATCTGGCGGTAAAAACTCGGAGGCAAGATGAGCCACTTTCTGGACAGACTGAATTTCCTTGGCAAGGTGAAATCCACCTTTGCCGATGGCCATGGCGCGGTGGTGAATGAAGACCGCCAGTGGGAAAACGCCTATCGCCAACGCTGGCAGCACGACAAGATCGTGCGTTCCACCCACGGGGTGAACTGCACCGGCTCCTGTAGCTGGAAGGTGTATGTCAAAAACGGGCTGATTACCTGGGAAACCCAGCAAACTGACTATCCGCGCACCCGGCCGGACCTGCCCAACCACGAACCGCGTGGCTGCCCGCGTGGCGCTTCGTACAGCTGGTATGTGTACTCGGCCCAGCGGGTGAAATACCCGATGATCCGTGGCCGTCTGGCCAAGCTGTGGCGCGAAGCGCGCAAGAGCATGGGCCCGGTACAAGCATGGGAGCACATCAGCCAGAACCCGGAACTGGCCAAGCAGTACAAGAGCAAGCGCGGCCAGGGCGGTTTCGTGCGCGCCAACTGGGATGAAGCCAACGAAATCATCGCGGCCTCCAATGCCTACACCATCAAGAATTACGGCCCGGACCGCGTGGTGGGCTTCTCGCCGATTCCGGCCATGTCCATGGTGTCCTACGCTGCGGGCAGCCGTTACCTCAGCCTGATCGGCGGCGTGCCGCTGTCCTTCTACGACTGGTATTGCGACTTGCCGCCGGCCAGCCCGCAAATCTGGGGCGAACAGACCGACGTGGCCGAATCGGCCGACTGGTACAACTCCACCTACCTGATGGTGTGGGGCTCCAACATCCCGATGACCCGTACCCCGGACGCCCACTTCTATACCGAAGTGCGCTACAAGGGCACCAAGACCGTGGCCGTTTCCAGTGACTTTGGCGAAATGGCCAAGTTCGGCGACATCTGGCTGGCGCCGAAGCAGGGTACCGATGCCGCACTGGCCATGGCCATGGGTCATGTCATCTTCAAGGAATTCCACCTCGACAAGCCGTCGGCCTACTTCACCGACTACATCCGCCGCTACACCGACATGCCGATGCTGGTGACGCTGCGCAAGGATGGCGAACGCTATGTGCCGGACTACTTCCTGCGTGCCAGCCATCTGGCAAACAACCTCAACGAAGACAACAACCCGGAATGGAAGACCCTGGTATTCGACGAAACCAGTGGCGACATCGTGGCTCCCACCGGTTCCATCGGCTTCCGCTGGGGGCAAAGCGGCAAGTGGAACCTGCAACAGCATGACGGCAGCACTGGCCGCGAGGTATCGGCCCGTCTGTCGCTGATTGAAAACCGTGACGAAGTAGTTGGCGTCGGCTTCCCTTACTTTGGTGCCGAACACGAAGAACTGCTCACCCGCAATGTCCCGGCGCGCAAGGTGGTGCTGGCTGATGGCAGCACTGCACTGGTGGCCACGGTATTCGACCTGATGGCAGCCAACTACGGTATCGACCGTGGCCTGGGCGGCGGCAATGTCACCAATGACTACATGGCCGACGTGCCGTACACCCCGGCCTGGCAGCAAAAGCACACCGGCGTGAAGCCGGAAATGGTGATCCAGGTAGCGCGCGAATTCGCCCAGAACGCCGACCAGACCCACGGCAAATCCATGGTGATTGTCGGTGCTGCGCTCAACCACTGGTATCACATGGACATGAGCTACCGCGGCATCATCAACATGCTGATGCTGTGTGGCTGTATCGGCCAGAGCGGTGGTGGCTGGTGCCACTATGTGGGCCAGGAAAAGCTGCGTCCGCAAACCGGCTGGGCACCGCTGGCCTTTGCCGGTGACTGGGTGCGTCCGTCACGCCAGATGAACGGCACCAGCTTCTTCTACGCCCATACCAGCCAGTGGCGGCATGAAAAGCTGGGCATTAATGAAATCCTGTGCCCGACGGCCGACGGCAAGATGGCCAACATGAGCCTGATCGACTACAACGCCAAGGCCGAACGCATGGGCTGGCTGCCGTCTACCCCGCAGCTGACCACCAACCCGCTGGACATCACCCGCGCCGCCAAGGCGGCTGGCAAGGACGCCATTCCGTTTGCCGTGGACAGCCTGAAAAACGGCACGCTGGACATGTCCTGCAACGACCCGGACAACCCGAAGAACTTCCCGCGCAATATGTTTGTGTGGCGTTCCAATATCCTGGGCAGCTCCGGCAAGGGCCACGAATACTTCCTCAAATACCTGCTGGGCACCCAGAACGCGGTGATGGGCAATGAGGAAGACTGCATCAAGCCGACCGAAATCACCGTGCGTCCGGCGGTGGAAGGCAAGCTGGACTTGCTGGTGGTGCTGGACTTCCGCATGTCCACCACCTGCCTGTACGGCGACATCGTGCTGCCGACCGCCACCTGGTACGAGAAGGACGACCTCAACACCTCCGACATGCACCCCTTCATCCACCCGCTGTCCGAAGCCGTACAGCCGCTATGGCAGGCCAAGTCGGACTGGGAAATCTACAAAGGCTTTGCCAAGAAGATTTCCGAAATCGGCAAGGACTACCTGGGCGTGCAGCAGGACTTGGTACTCACCCCGCTGATGCACGACACCCCGCAGGAACTGGGCCAGCCGTTTGACCCGCGTGACTGGAAGAAGGGCGAGTGCGAGCCGGTGCCGGGCAAGACCATGCCGGCCATGACCGTAGTAGAGCGCGACTACGGCGCCATCTACGACAAGTTCACCTCCATCGGCCCCTTGCTGGAAAAAGTGGGCAATGGCGGCAAGGGCATCAGCTGGAAAACCGGCCACGAAGTGGACATCCTGCGCGGCCTGAACCATACCGTGGCCGAGGGCGCGGGCAAGGGCCAGCCACGGCTCAATACCGCCATCGATGCGGCCGAGATGATTCTGACCCTGGCACCGGAAACCAATGGCCATGTGGCGGTGAAAGCCTGGGAAGCCTTGTCCAAGGTAACCGGTATCGACCACACCCATCTGGCTCTGCCGCGCGAGCATGACAGCATCCGCTTCCGCGACGTGCAGGCGCAGCCGCGCAAGATCATTTCCTCGCCGACATGGTCTGGCCTGGAAAGCGAAGAAGTCAGCTACAACGCCGGCTACACCAATGTGCACGAGCTGATTCCATGGCGCACCATCACCGGCCGCCAGCAGTTCTATCAGGATCACCAGTGGATGCGCGCTTTCGGCGAGGGTCTGTGCGTGTTCAAGCCGCATGTGGACCTGAAAACCACCCAGGCCATCCTGGGCAAGAAGTCCAACGGCAACCACGAGCTGGTGCTCAACTTCATCACCCCGCACCAGAAATGGGGCATCCACAGTACCTATTCGGACAACCTGCGCATGCTGACGCTGTCGCGTGGCGGCCCGCATGTATGGGTATCGGAAGTGGACGCCAAGAAGGCCGGCATCGTCGACAACGACTGGATCGAAGTATTCAACGTCAACGGCACGCTGACTGCCCGTGCGGTGGTATCGCAACGCGTGCCGGAAGGCATGACGCTGATGTACCACGCCCAGGAAAAAATCGTGAACGTGCCGGGCGCGGAAACCAGCGGCAAGCGCGGCGGCATCCACAACTCGGTGACCCGTGCGGTGACCAAGCCGACGCACATGATTGGCGGTTACGCCCAGCTGTCCTGGGGCTTCAACTACTACGGCACGGTGGGTGCCAACCGTGACGAATTCGTCATCGTGCGCAAGATGAAAAAAGTTGACTGGATGGATCTGCCTGCAGGAGAAGACAAATGAAAATCCGTGCACAAATCGGCATGGTGCTGAACCTGGACAAGTGCATTGGCTGCCATACCTGTTCAGTCACCTGCAAGAACGTCTGGACCAGCCGCGACGGTGTGGAATACGCCTGGTTCAACAACGTGGAAAGCAAGCCCGGCGTCGGCTACCCCAAGGACTGGGAAAACCAGGAAAAATGGCAGGGCGGCTGGGAACGCAAACCCAATGGCAAGCTGGTGCCCAAGCAGGGCGGCAAGATGCGCATTCTGGCCAATATCTTTGCCAACCCCAACCTGCCGGCCATTGACGACTACTACGAGCCCTTTACCTTCGATTACGAGCACCTGCAGAACGCGCCGGAAATGCAGACTCCGCCGACGGCCCGCCCGGTATCGGTGCTGACCGGCAAGAAGATGGACAAGATCGAATGGGGCCCCAACTGGGAAGACGACCTGGGTGGCGAGTTCTCCAAGCGCAGCAAAGATGCCCTGTTTGAAGGCATCCAGAAAGAAATGTACTCGGCCTTCGAGAACACCTTCCTGATGTATCTGCCGCGCCTGTGCGAACACTGCCTCAACCCGGCCTGTGTCGCCTCCTGCCCGTCCGGCTCCATCTACAAGCGCGAAGACGACGGCATCGTGCTGATCGACCAGGACAAGTGCCGTGGCTGGCGCATGTGTGTGTCCGGCTGCCCGTACAAGAAGATTTACTACAACTGGACCAGCGGCAAGGCCGAGAAGTGCATCTTCTGCTACCCGCGTATCGAGGCCGGCCAGCCGACCGTGTGCTCGGAAACCTGCGTAGGCCGCATCCGCTACCTGGGCGTGCTGCTGTACGATGCCGACCGCATCGAAGCCGCTGCCAGCGTGGAAGACCCGAAGAGCCTGTACGAAGCGCAGCTGGGCGTGTTCCTCGACCCGAACTCGCCGGAAATCCAGGCCGAGGCCCGCAAGCAGGGCATTCCGGAAGCCTGGATCAGCGCCGCACAGAATTCGCCGGTGTACAAGATGGCCATGGAATGGAAAGTAGCCTTCCCGCTGCATCCGGAATACCGCACCCTGCCCATGGTGTGGTACATCCCGCCGCTCTCTCCCATCCAGAGCGCGCTGGAAAACGGCCTGATCGGTGAAAACGGCATCATTCCGGACGTAAAAGACCTGCGCATCCCCATCCGCTATCTGGCCAACCTGCTGACCGCAGGCAAGGAGGAACCGGTGGTGAGCGCACTGGAAACCATGGTGGCCATGCGTCGTTACATGCGCAAGAAGAGCGTGGAGAAGGTGAGCGATGCGGCCACCTTGCGCGGTACACATCTGAAACCGGCCCAGGTGGAAGAAATGTACCAGGTGATGGCGATTGCCAATTACGAAGACCGTTTCGTGATTCCGTCCAGCCACAAGGAAATGGTGGAAAACACCTTCGACGACAAGGCCAGCTGTGGCTTCACCTTCGGCAATGGCTGCTCCGGCGGCACGTCCGAATCCAGCCTGTTTGGCAAGAAGAAGGCCACCCCCATCGTGTTCCACGACATGCGGCGTGACCGCAAGGCCAACGCCGGGAGCTAAGCCATGAACCAGTCATTGTTCAAGATTGCCTCGGCACTGCTGTGCTATCCGGAGCCCGAGTTGCTGGCGGCGCTGGATGACATCCGCAGCGCGCTGCAGGCCAGCCCCACCGCAGCCAGCATGCTGGAACCGCTGCTGGCGCAGCTGGAGGGCAGCGATCTGATCGCGCTGCAGGAAGGCTATGTGCAGACTTTCGACCGTAGCCCGTCGCACTCGCTGCACCTGTTCGAGCATGTCCATGGCGAGGACCGCGCCCGCGGTCAGGCCATGGTGGACCTGATGGAAGAGTACAAGGCCCACGGTTTCGAGCCGGTCTGCGCCGAGCTGCCCGACTACGTGCCGCTGTTCCTGGAGTTCCTGTCGCAGTGCGAGGCAGAAGAGGGCAGCCGCCTGCTGGGCGACGCGGTGCATGTGCTGGGCCATATCGCCGGCAAGCTGCGCGAGTCGTCCTCGCCCTATGCCGGGGTGCTCGACCTGCTGGTGTGGCTGTCGCCGGTCGCACCGGAGCCCTTGAGCGTGCCGCCCATCCGCGACATGGACGAGCTGCTGGAAACCTTTGGCCCCGGGGCGGATGGCAGCGAGCCGCTGCTCAAACCCGCCATGCCGGCCATTGCTCCGGTCAATTTCTACCCGTCGCGACCCGGCGCCTGAATCTGCCCGTTTCCGGCCGCCCTGTGACAGGCAGGCCGGAACAGCAAGGAGAGAGATATGGACTATCTGCATCAATTCGTTTTCGGGATTTATCCCTACATCGCGCTCAGCATCTTTTTGCTGGGCAGCCTGATGCGCTTTGAGCGCGAACAGTACAGCTGGAAGAGCGAATCCTCCCAGCTGGTGTATCGCGGTAATCTGCGCCTGGGCAACATCCTGTTCCACATCGGCGTGCTGGGCCTGTTCTTCGGCCATCTGGTGGGCCTGCTGACTCCGTTGTCGGTATGGGAAACTTTGGGCGTCACCCATAGCTTCAAACAGGTATTCGCCATGACGGCCGGCGGCATCATGGGTTCGCTGGGCCTGATCGGCCTGCTGATCCTGCTGCATCGCCGCCTGAGCAACCAGCGTCTGGCTGCCAACACCACCTGGCGCGACAAGCTGGTGCTGCTGTGGCTGCTGGCTACGCTGGTACTGGGCCTGTGCACCATTGCCGTGTCCGCCCAGCATCTGGACGGCCACGAAATGGTGCTGCTGATGACCTGGGCGCAGCATGTCGTCACCTTCCGTGGCGATGCCGCACAGTACATCGTGGCCGCGTCCCCCATCTTCAAACTGCACCTGTTCATGGGGATGAGCGTGTTCGTCATCTTCCCCTTTACCCGTCTGGTGCATGTATGGAGCGGCTTTGGCGCGCTGGCCTATCTGGGCCGCGCCTGGCAGCTGGTGCGCCCGCGCGCCTGATGTCTGTATCCGGATTTTTGCTTGACCAAGGCCCTGCGGGGCCTTTTTTCATGGACTTCCTGTTCTGCAATGAGGTGGGCTGCTATACCGGAAATTCATCTGTAGCAGCTGCTGCTTGCCGGCTGGTGTTGTCTGTCAGTCCACGTTCACCGTGCTGTCAGACTGGCATGTTAAAACAGGCCTGCTGCAGCAGCCGGATGAAATGATCAGGACTTGCCGTCGGTCAGCACTGCTGGCTAGGTCGATGGCATGAATACTGTTAGTATTTGATCGAATCAATGAATACAGCTGTTCTTTTGATTTGAAAGTATCGGGGAAGGTCTGCAGCTTGCTGTACCAATCCGGCATTGAACGCGCTGTATGGCTGGGGCATTGCCAGTGCCACCACGCTACTGTCAGTTGTCCTTGCCAGCTTGTTTCCTGCCGCATGCATGCTTTGCCTGACCCGCCATGTTGTGTCGCCAGTCGACAGACTGACGGCTTGTTGTCCAGCAGAGCCATCACCATGAACAGCAATTACAAAGCCACCGAGGCGGACTACTACCATTACATGCGCGGCAGGTTGTTCAGGCCGGTGGTGTTTCTGGAGAGCGCCGGCATCGTCTTCATCATTGCCAGCTTTGTCATGAACCCCTATCTGGCTACCGGACTGGGTAATACCGAAGCCATGCTGCTGGCTGCCATCATCCTGGTGGGACTGGTCAAGGCCCTGTCGCCCAGCGTGCTGGTGTGGCGTGCCGGAACCATTGCCTATTCGGTATTGCTGACCCTGATTTTTGCGCTGGAAGTAAAAAGCATGGCCGGTCCGGGTGACCCTTTCATCGTTCCCATCATCATTACCATCTGGTTTTACAACTCCTTTGTCACCCCCTCCCGGCACGACTGCCTGGCCATACTCAGCCTGACCGGTGCCTCGGCCTTTTACATCTGCGGCCTGGGCCCGGCAGCCAGCATGTCACCCACCTTGTTTGCCTTGCTGGTGTTCGGTGTGTTCGTGGTGGCCATCACGCTGAACCAGACCATGCAGAACAATATGTACTCCATGTTCTTCATGCAGGACGAATTCCGCCGTCTGGCCGAAATCGATCCGCTGACCCGCATTCCCAACCGGCGTTCGCTGTTTGCCCGGCTGGATGAACGCGCACCGGCCAGCAAGGGCCAGCATTGGTACTGGGTGCTGATTGACCTGGATGACTTCAAGCAGATCAACGACAGCCACGGCCATGCCGTGGGGGACCAGGTACTGGTGTGCTTTGCCGACCTGCTGGAGCGCATGAGCAAGCCGGGCTGCCCGGGTCGTATCGGTGGCGAGGAGTTCGGCTTGCTGCTGTGCCGCTCGTCGGCCACGGAGGTCAGTCAGCTGCTGGAACAATTGCAAGCCGCCGCCGCAGATGCCAGGCCTGATGGCGTGGCGTTCAGCTTCAGCGCGGGCGTGGCGGTGTTTTCCGAGGGCATGGCCACCAACGAGGTATTACGCGCGGCGGACCAGGCCATGTATGCGGCCAAGCGCATGGGCAAGCGTCGGGTGGTGTTTGCTGGTGATCTGGCGGAAACCGCCCTGACAGTCTGAGCGCAACAAGCGGCAGCCTGCATCCCTTGATTCCAGCGCAAGATGCAAGGTGCCAGCGTCCGTCATCTGCGCGATAATCGCGCCAGCGCGGCACCGTTGGCCGCATGGCCGGAGCAAACATGCAGCAGGTGGTGGAACACGCATTTGGGATTGCCTTGCCGGCGGATTATCACGCTGCCAGCGTGCTGGCCTATCATGGCCGCGACCCGGCAGGCCCGGCCGAACGGCTGCAAGCGCAGCACCTGCGCAAAGGCGTGCTGCTGCACGGAGCTGCGGTGGAATTGCAGCTGCGTTTCAGCCCGGACCGCTTGCATGTCAGGGTGAGTGGTGCGGCCAGTCATGACTGGCCTGCCTTGTTGCCGCAGGTTCAGCAGGCGGTACGCCGCATGGCCGGGCTGGATGGCCAGCGCGATGCCTGGATGACATTGGCCCGCCAGCAGCCGGATGCCGCCCGCCTGCTGGCAGGCAAACCCGCATTGTGGCTGCCACTGACAGCCGAACCGTTTGAAGCCTTGTGCTGGGCCATCATCGGCCAGCAGATCAACCTGTCCTTTGCCACAGCGCTCAGGCGCAGCCTGATTCAGCTCTCTGGCGTGCCGATTGCCGGCAGTGATTTGCTGGCCCACCCCGGCCCGGCCCAGGTGGCCGCGCTGTCTGCCGAACAGCTGACGGCGCAGCGTTTTTCCCGTTCCAAGGCCAATTATCTGCTGGGTGCCGCCCACGCCGTGCTGGATGGCAGCCTGCCGCTGGATGCGCTGTCCGGCCTTGCTGCGGCCGAAGCGGAGCGCTGTTTGCTGGCCCTGCATGGCGTGGGGCCGTGGACGGCGCGTTATGTGATGCTGCGCGGCCTCGGGCTGGCCGATTGTGCGCCCATTGGCGACAGTGGCCTTGCCACCGCCTTGCAGCGCTTTCATGCGCTGCCCGCCCGGCCCGATGCCCGCCAGACCGAGCAGCTGATGCAAGTCTTTTCCCCTTGTCGCAGCCTGGCCACCCTGCATTTGTGGGCCAGCCTGACGGAGCATGCATGAAACCCGAGATACCCGATCTGTTCAGCCAGGATGCGCCTGACGTGTCCGGCCTGTCCGTGCCCGCGTCACGCGCAGCCGCGCCATTGTTTGCCCAGGGCAGCTTGTGGGATGGCCAAGGTGGTACGACCCACCCAGCGTCCGCCAGTCCGCAAGCAGAAGAGGACAGCATGACGGCCCTGAGCGTGCCGCCCAATGCAGCCTGCCACGGCGTGGTGGATACCCGCTTCGGTCCCGCCATGGTGTGGCTGGACTTGCAAGGCCGCCTGCTGCGGCTGGATTTTCATCTGGAACAGGAAATGCAGCGGGCGGTGTTGTCCGGCAGCCGGCGCGACGATGCCGCGGTGGCCGAAGTGGCGCGCCAGCTGCATGAATACCAGCGCGGCGAGCGGCGCAGTTTTGATATCCCGCTGGCCGCGCATGGTACGGATTTCCAGCAGGAAGTGTGGGCGGCGCTGTGCCGGATTCCCTACGGCCAGACCATGAGTTATGGCGAACTGGCACTGGCGCTGGGCAAGCCCGGTGCTGCCCGCGCGGTGGGGCGGGCCAATGCGACAAACCCGATTGCGCTGATCGTGCCCTGCCACCGGGTGCTGGGGGCAGATGGCAGCCTCACCGGCTATGCCGGCGGTCTGCCGCTGAAAGCCGCCTTGCTGCGCTTTGAGCAGGAAAACACCGTACCCGGCCTGTTTGCTGGCTGAGGCACCGCCTTACAGCAAGGGCCCCAGCATGGCGACCGCATTGTTCCACAACCGTCGCCACAGCGGCCAGGCGCTTACCTGTTCCGGGCTTACCAGGCTGCAATGCTGCAGGTATTGCTGCTGCCGCTGGCGCAAGGCTGTGGTGAGTGCCCGGTCGTGGCACAGCAGATTGTTTTCGTAGTTCAGCTCGAAACTGCGCCGGTCCAGATTGGCCGAGCCGATCAGGCAGAGGTCCTCGTCCACCGCCAGCAGCTTGCTGTGCAGCAAGCCGCCGTGATATTCGGCAATCACCACACCGGCGGCCAGCAGCTCGGCGTAATAGCTGCGGCTGGCGGCACTCACCACCAGCGAATCGTTGCGGGCCGGCAGTTGCAAGGTGGTGGCCACCCCGCGCTGGGCCGCAGCGCACAGTGCCGATTGCAAGGCCTCGTCCGGCACATAGTAGGGGGTGGTGATGGTCAGGCTGCGCTGTGCGCTGTACATCAGCGCGACAAACAGTTCCGGCATGGCCGAATGGCGCGCGGTGGGGCCGGTGCCTATCACCTGGGCCAGCACGCCGGGACCTGAACTGTCCTGTGGCGGCAGTGGCGTGGCGCTCAAGAGCGGTAGCAGGTCTTCATGGGTGGCCAGCATCCAGTCAGTGGCAAACAGCCGCTGCATCTGCTGTACCACCGTGCCTTCCACCCTGATCACCGCATCCACCCAGGGGGCAAAGCGCGGCTTGATGCGGAATTCCGGGTCGGCACAGTTCTGGCTGCCGCAGTAGCCGGTGTAATGGTCTATCACCACGATCTTGCGGTGATTGCGCAGGTCTATCCGCCCGCTGAACGGGCGCAGCAAGGGGTTACCCACCGGCAGGGCCGCCGCCGCTTTCACGCCGGCGTCTTTCATCTGTTGCCACAGGGCGGAGCGCAACAGCAGGCGCGAACCCACATCATCCACCAATACCCGGCAGCTGAGGCCACGTTGCGCCGCGCGCATGAGGGCCTGGGCTACCCGGCTGCCGTTGTTATCCGGCAGCCAGATATAAAAAAGAAGATGCACATGCTGCTGCGCGGCATCAATGTCCGCCACCAGGCTGTCTATGGTGCTGTTGCTGTCAGCCTGCAATGCGGCCCGGTTACCCGCGCTGGGGGCAAAGCCGCTGATGGACTGGCCCACGCGAAACAGCTGCGCCGCAGTGGGGGATAGCGCGCTTAAAGGGACAGTCTGCGGCAAGGCGGGCAGGGCAGGCAGCCGCTGCTGGATGCGCGCCAGCCTGGCCATGCGGCGGCGGCCTATGCTTACTTCACCCAGCAGCAGATAGGCCAGCATGCCTATCACCGGCATGGTGGCGACGACGACGGTCCAGGCTACCCGTGCGGCCGGGTCGCGGTTGGGGCGCAGCAGCACGCGCATGATCAGCAGCAGTTGCAGGCTGACATGCAGCAGGACGATGAGGGTGGCGGAGGCAGGCATGCGTTCCATCATGCCAGAGCCTGGCCGGCAGCGTCCAAAGCGCATGGCGGCCTGCATTGACGTCGCCATGGGCGCTGCACACAATGGCGGCTCACAGCAGGAGGGTGGAATATGGGTAGAGCAGGGGGCAAGGGCCGGCAGCTGGAGGTGGGCGGGCGCATCATTCATGTGCATCGCTTGCCGCTGAAACTGGGGCACGACATTTACCACGTGGCCATGACCATGAGCTGGCCGCAGTTTTACGTGGCCATTGCCGCGCTGTTTTTTGTGCTCAACATGCTGTTTGCCAGCTTGTACCAGTTGGGCGAGGCCAGCATTGCCAACCAGTTTCCGCGCGATTTCTGGGGTGCGTTTTTCTTCAGCGTGGAAACCCTGGCCACCGTGGGTTACGGCGACATGCACCCGCAAACGGTGTACGCCCACATCATCAGCATGCTGGAAATCTTCATCGGCATGATGAGCCTGGCGCTGGTGACCGGCGTGACCTTTGCCCGTTTTTCCCTGCCGCGCTCGCGCATCGTGTTTGCCCGGAATCCGGTCATCCGCCAGATGGATGGCGTGACGGTGCTGATGCTGCGGGCCGCCAATGCCCGGCAGAATGTCATCGTGGATGCCACCGCCCAGCTGCATGTGCTGTTTGATACCGTCAGTCGCGAGGGCACCCGCCTGCGCCGCCTGCACGACCTCAAGCTGCAACGTCAGCACCATCCCATGTTCGTGCTCAGCTGGACGCTGATGCATGTGATCGACGAGCACAGCCCACTGTACGGGCTGGATGCGGATGCGCTGGCCGGGCTGCATGCCGGTTTCATCCTCTCCATCAGCGGCAGCGATGAAATCACCCGCCAGAGCATGGCCTCACGCCATGTGTTCCGTCACGACGACATCCGCTGGAACCACCAGTACCAGGACTTGCTGTACACCGATGAACAGGGCGAAGACCATGTCGATTTCGGTCTGCTGCACGCCATCTCCCCCATGCCTGCCAGTCCGTCATCGCAGGATGCTCCCGGCATGTGATTCCCCGCTGCCTTGCTTCCGCTACAATGACACGGCCTGTCGCTCAGGACGGTCGGCCTCGATGCCGACTGCCAATAACAGCGGCGGTCCACCGGGCCAGCCGCATCAGGAAGTGAAGGAAAATTCATGGCGGGAGCCAGTCTGTTAACCTTGATTGATGATATTGCCACCGTGCTGGACGATGTGGCGGCCATGACCAAAGTGGCCGCGCGCAAGACCGCCGGGGTGCTGGGGGATGACCTGGCGCTGAATGCCGAGCAAGTGGCCGGCGTGCGCGCCGAACGCGAATTGCCGGTGGTATGGGCGGTGGCGCGGGGGTCCTTGCGCAACAAGGCCATCCTGGTGCCGCTGGCACTGGCGCTCAGCGCCTTTGCACCGTGGGCGGTGATGCCCTTGCTGATGCTGGGCGGGGTTTATCTTTGCCTGGAGGGCATGGAAAAGCTGGCGCATCCGCTGCTGCACGGCAAGGAGGAAGAAGCCGCCCATGATGCCGAACTGGACGCCATGCTGGCTGACCCGGCCATCGACCTGCTGCAGCTTGAAGCGGAAAAAGTAAAGGGTGCCATCCGGACCGATTTTGTCCTGTCGGCGGAAATCATCGCCATCACACTGGGCACGGTGGCATCGGCGGCCTTTAGCTCGCAACTGGTGGTGCTGGTGGGCGTGGCCTTGATCATGACCGTGGGCGTATATGGTTTTGTCGGCCTGCTGGTGAAGCTGGACGATATCGGCCTGTTCCTGCTGCGCCGTGGCGGTGCCTTCAACAGCCTGATCGGACGCGGGCTGATCCAGGGCATGCCCTGGCTGATGAAGGCACTGGCGGTGATTGGCACTGTGGCCATGTTCATGGTGGGTGGCGGCATCATCAGCCATGGCTGGCCCTGGTTGCACCACGCCATCGAAGGCCTTGTGCACCCGCTGTCGCACCTGCCGGGTGTCGGTGCTTTGGCCCGCCTGCTGTTGCCCGCCATTCTGGATGTGCTGGTGGGCATCCTGGCCGGTACGCTGGCGCTGGGTGTGCTGCTGTCCTGGCAGCGCCTGCGCCGCTGATTCAGCTGCGCGTGTGTGGCAGTGGCAGTTTGCTGGTGTGCTTGATGGCGTCCAGGATGATGGTGGACTTCACGCTGCGCACCAGCGACAGCTGCATCAGCCGGTTCATCACAAAGCGCGACAGCGAGGGCAGGTCCTCCACCACGATGCGCAGCAGGTAATCCGCCTCACCTGCGGTGGCATAGCACTCCAGCACTTCCGGCAGCGCGTGGATGGCCTGGGCAAATTCGCGCAAGGCGCTTTCGTTGTGCCGCTCCAGGCTGACGTGGGCAAAGGCCATCACCGACAGGCCTATCCGGTCTGGCAGGATATTCACCTGATAGCCCTGTACCACCCCGTTTTCTTCCATGCGTTGCAGGCGGCGTCCTATCTGCGATGCCGACAGCGGAATCTCTTGTGCCAGCTTCTGGTGCGTGCTGCGTGCATCCTGCTGCAAGGCTTGCAGAATCTGCCAGTCAAAGCGGTCCAGTTCCATTTTTGCTGATTTCCTGCGTAAATTGACGGTTTGGTGCGGGAAGTATGCAAAAAAAATGCATTATTGGCAAAACTTGCGGACCTGCCGCAGGCGCTGGCTTCTACACTGAAGACATCCCCACCTACCGGATGTGCCGCCATGAACGAGCGCAGCGATTTTGTCGTTCCCGACATCACCACCCGCAAAAACCTGGGCCTGACCCACGATGCGGCCGATTACACCCTGCCGCAGCCGCTGGAGCGCTACAGCGCGGCCGACCACGCCACCTGGGCCACGCTATACCAGCGCCAATGCGCGATGCTGCCGGGCCGGGCCTGTGACGAGTTCATGCAGGGCTTGCAGCAACTGGAAGTGGACGCCGACCGCGTGCCGGACTTCGCCGTGCTTAACCAGAAGCTGCTGGCAGCCACCGGCTGGCGCATTGTGGCGGTGCCGGGGCTGATTCCGGATGATGTGTTTTTCGAGCACCTGGCCAACCGCCGCTTTCCGGTGACCTGGTGGCTGCGCGAACCACACCAGCTGGACTACCTGCAAGAGCCGGACGTGTTTCATGACCTGTTCGGTCATGTCCCGCTGCTGATGAACCCGGTATTTGCCGATTACCTGCAAGCCTATGGCCAGGGTGGCATGAAGGCCAAGCACCTGGGCTTCCTGCCGGTGCTGGCACGCTTGTACTGGTACACGGTGGAGTTCGGCCTGATCAACACGCCGCAGGGCATGCGCATTTACGGTGCCGGCATCGTGTCCAGCAAGTCCGAGTCGCAATACTGCCTGGATAGTGCCAGTCCCAACCGGGTCGGCTTCGACCTGCAACGGCTGATGCGTACCCGCTATCGCATCGACACCTTCCAGAAAACCTATTTTGTCATCGACAGCTTCCAGCAGCTGTTTGATGCCACGGCGGTGGACTTCACCCCCATCTACCAGCAGCTGTTGCAACAGCCGGTACTGGGTGCCGGGGACATCGCCCCGGACGACAAGGTGTTCCAGCGTGGTAATCGCGAAGGCTGGGCGGACACCGACGACCTGTAATCAGCTGCCGGTTTTGCCAGCCATAAAAGGACAAGGGCCAGCGCCGTGACGGCAGCTGGCCCTTGTCATGTACCGCGTGGTGTCAGGGGGCCGCTTCCACCCGGTTGCGGCCGGTGCGCTTGGCGCGGTACAGCGCCTGGTCTGCACTCTTGATCAGCGCTTCCACCGACTTGTGCTGTGCCTGGTTTTCCGCCACGCCGATGCTCACCGTCAGCGACAGCGACAGCCCGGCCGTCACCAGATTGCGGCTGGCCAGCGTGGCGCGGATGCGCTCGGCCACCTGGATGGCGGTAGGCAGCCGGGTATCGGGCAGGATGATGAGGAATTCCTCACCGCCAAAGCGGCAGATGATGTCGGTACGACGGCAGAACAGCCGCAGGATGCCGGCAAATTGCTGCAGGATGTTATCGCCCACATCGTGGCCGTGTTCATCGTTCACCACCTTGAAGTGGTCGATGTCCAGCATCAGTGCCGACAAGGGCTGTTGCGCCAGCCGCGCTTCTTCCCAGATTTGCGGCAGATAGCGCATGGCATAGTGACGGTTGTACAGGCCGGTGAGACCATCGGTCTGGGCGGCTTCCTGTGCCAGCCGGTTATCGATGGACAGCTCTTCCAGATGACGGCGCAGGCGGGCCTGTTCCTGGCGCAGGTTTTGCTGCTCCAGAATGATGCGCTGCCCGGCCTTGAGCCGCGCTTGCAGGATGCGCGGCGGTATCGGCTTGCTGATGAAGTCGTCCGCGCCGCTGCTGAACACGGCTGCCAGATTGTCCTCGTCATCCAGAATGGTCAGCACGATGATGTACAGCTGCCGTCCGTCTGGCAGGGCGCGCAGGCGGCGGATCAGCTCCATGCCATCCATTTCCGGCATGGCGAGGTCGGTAATCACCAGTTGCGGCGGCTGTTTTTGCACCAGCTCGAATGCTTCCTGACCGTTGGCGGCAACATCCACCTGATGGCCGAGGATCTGCAGCAGCCGCTGCAGCATCATGCGCTGGCTGGCTTCATCCTCCACCACCAGGATATGCAGCGGTGGCAGTTCTTCTTCCGCACCCGCGGGCTCAACTGGTGCAGGCTGGCGGCGTTCCAGCAGCGAGAAGGACTCCTGCCTTGGCGTGCTGATGGACAGCTGGGCGCTCCAGTCGCGCCATTCCTGCACCACCTCGTCGCACAGCCGTGGAAAATGCGTCGGGTCGACTTCCAGCCGGCAGGCCTGCTTTTTCAGTTCTTCATAGCCATGTGCCCGGGCCTGCCCTTCCAGCAGGCAGACATCGGCCAGACGGCTGGCCAGATGCAGGCACAGTGCCAGCCTGCCGGCACGTGAGTGTTCCGCCACATCCACCGGCGGCAGGTCTTCATGCTGGCGTACTGCATCGCAGAACATGGCCGGCAGGCCCCAGTCGCGCAGCAGGGCGCCGGCAATGTCCAGATGGTGGTAGCCGAAGCGGCTTTCTTCCTGGCGTGTCATCCCCCGTGCATAAGGGTTGCCCTGTGCCTGGATCAGCGCGCCATACTCGACCGGATGCAAGGTGGCCATGGCCAGCTGGCCAATGGAGGACAGGATGCCGATGGTAAACAGCTCGCCTGGCGGCGCAATGCGCAACTGCTGACCCAATAGCTGCATGGCGGCACCACAGGCTAGCGCACGCGACCAGTGCAGGTTGTAGTCGAATTGCTGGCATTCGCCACGGTGGTGTTCCGCCACCAGGGCAAAGGTGAGGGCAATCTGGCGTACCGCATTCAGGCCGATGGACATCAGCACATCCGGCGTCAGCGCCACCGCCGGGCGGCTGCGTACGAAGGAGGCGGAGTTGGCCAGCTTGAGCAGGCGGCCAATCATCACCGGGTCGGTATTCAGCACGGCAATCAGCTCGGGCAGCGGCACATTGTTGTGCTCGCTCAACTCCATGATTTTCAATACCGTGCCCTTGGGCGAGGGCAGATTACCGCTGATTTTCAGTTCGTTGAACTTGCTGGCCTCAAGCATACGGCGCTCCGGGTGGCGTTTGCGGCGTGCTGAACAGCTCTTGTTCGTCGGCGTATTGCTGGCGGATGTTCATGACTTCGGGCCACAGGGCAAACAGCGCTTCGACACAGGCCGGGTCGAAATGACTGCCCTTGTTGCTTTCAAGGTAGTGCCTGGCTTTTTCCAGTGGCCAGGCTGGTTTGTAGGGGCGTGAGGAGGTGAGGGCGTCAAACACATCCGCCACCGCCACGATACGGCCCCATAAGGGAATGTCCTCGCCGCGCAGGCCATGCGGATAGCCGCTGCCATCGTATTTTTCGTGATGGCTCAGTGCCACTACGGCGGCGCATTGTAGCAAGGGGGAGACGGAGCCATTGAGAATTTCATGCCCGAACAGCGGATGCTGGCGCATGATGGCCATTTCAGCTTCGGTCAGCCTGCCGGGTTTTAGCAGGATGGCATCCGGAATGCCCACCTTGCCGATATCGTGCATGGGGGCGGCTTCCTGCAGCATTTCCTGTTCGGACTGGGACAGGCCCAGCTGGCGGGCAATCAGCCGGGTATAGGCCGACATGCGCAACAGGTGGGCGCCGGTTTCCGGGTCGCGGTATTCCGCTGCGCGCGACAGGCGCAGGATGGCTTCTTTCTCCCGGGCACGGATTTCCGCCGTGGCCAGTTTGACTTCTTCCATCAGCCAGGCCGCACGGTTGGCCAGTTGCTGGCTGCTTTTGCGCAGTGCCAGCAGGTTGCGCACCCGTACCGTCAGTTCCACCTTGTCCACCGGTTTGGTGAGGAAATCCCGCGCGCCCTGTTGCAAGGCCAGGTGACGTACATCGCGTTCGGTATCGGCGGTAACCATGACTACCGGCACATCCTGCCGTTGCGGCAGGGCAAAGAAGCGGCGCATGAATTCCAGCCCGTCCATCTCCGGCATCATGTAGTCCAGCAAGACCAGGTCCGGTTCCTGCTCGGCACACCAGGCCAGTGCCAGTTGCGGGTCGGCAAAGGTGTCCACCGTGACGCCTTCTAGCCGTTGCAGGATATGGCGTAGCAGCAAGAGGTTGGTGTCGTTGTCGTCCACCACGATGACGTGGGACATCAATCATCCTTTCCGTACGCGGCAATGAAGGCCAGCAGGTCTTCCATTTCGGTTTCAATCTGTGCGGCAATGTGCCGGATTGCATCCGGCTTGCCATCCAGCGCGGCGGCATGCAGTTGACCGGCCAGCGAGGCCAGGGCATCGGCCCCGACATTGGCGGCACTGCCCTTGAGCTCGTGCGCCAGTTGCCGCAGTCCCTGTCCGCCATGACGCATGTCCAGCCGCAGGCGCTCGCGCCAGCGTTGCAGCGAGTCACGGAAGATATCCAGCATTTCGGCAATGCCTGCCGGGTCGTCGCCCAGAAACTCGGTCAGGCGCTGCACGGTCAGGCTGCCTTGTACCTGGCCACGCGGTGTATTTACTGTGGTGGCCGTTGCGGTGGCTGGGCCAGCCTGTTGGGGCAGCCAGTGTTCCAGCAGGGTTTTCAGTCTGGCGTATTCGATGGGCTTGGCCAGATAGTCGTCCATGCCGGCGGCCAGACACAGTTCCCGATCGCCTTCCATGGCATTGGCGGTCATGGCGATCACCGGCAGGTGCCCACCTTGTGCCGACTCGCTTTCCTGTCGGCGCAGTTGTCGCGTGGTGGCGTAGCCATCCATCCCCGGCATCTGGCAGTCCATCAGGATGGCATCATAATGCCGCTGTGCTATTGCGGCCAGCGCTTCGTTTCCGTCGCTCACTACATCCACGCCATAGCCCAGCTTGTGCAGCATGCTGGCGGCCACGCGCTGGTTCACCGGGTTGTCTTCGGCCAGCAGCAAATGGTGATGGCGCTGCGCGCTGGCAGTCTGCGTGACCTGGCTGTTGCTCACTTCCGGGGTGTGCAGGCGGATGGTGCCAGGTGCCCATTGAATGGTCAGTGCATCCAGCAGCGCAGATTGCTTCATCGGCTTGTGCAGCACGGCAATGCCTTGCTGGGCCAGGCTGGTCTTGCGCTGGTTGTCTTGTCCTTGCAGGCAGACCACCAGCGGGATGCCTTCCACCGCCAGGGTTTGTGCTGCCTGCTCCAGCGTGGCATCCGGCAAGGGTTCCACCAGCAGCAGCACATCGGGCTTGCTACCGGCGGCATCCAGTCGGCGCAGGGTTTCCAGCAGACTTGCCAGGCTGTCGGCGCAGTGGTGCGGTATGGCCCAGCTGTCCAGATAGTGATGCCACGGGGATTGCTGACAGGCATTGTCGCCAGCCAGCAGCACCAGGTGCTGGTCAAGCTGCGGGCCTGCCAAGAGGCAGCTGTCACCCTTGATGGCATGCAGCGGGATGCTGATCCAGAATTCCGAGCCTTGGCCCAGCGTGCTTTCCACCCCGATGCTGCCACCCATGGCCTCGGCCAGCCGTTTGCAGATGGCCAGTCCAAGGCCGGTGCCGCCGTATTTGCGCGTGGTGGAGCTGTCGGCCTGGGAGAAGGGCAGGAACAAGCGGCTTCTGGCCTGATCGGACAGGCCGATGCCGGTGTCCTTGACGCACAGCCGCAGCTGCTTGTCGTCATCGCTGCCTTCGACGGTGGCGGAAACCAGCACCATGCCCTGTTCGGTGAACTTGATGGCATTGGACAGCAGGTTCAGCAGGATCTGGCGCAAGCGGGTAGGGTCGCCTTGCAGGCTGTCCGGTACTTCCGGCGTGGCAAAGCTGGCCAGGGTCAGGCCCTTGCCATGTGCCTTGTTGGCCAGGATGTCCACCGTGCCTTCCAGCAGCTGGCGCAGGGAGAAATCGATGGTTTCGATTTCCAGCCCGTCAGCTTCAATCTTGGAGAAGTCCAGGATGTCGTTGATGATGGACAGCAGGGTGTCGGCGGACATCTTGATGGTGCGGGCAAAGTCGGATTGCTCGGCATCCAGCGGGGTGTCCATCAGCAGGTCTATCATGCCGATTACCCCGTTGAGCGGCGTGCGGATTTCATGGCTCATGGTGGCCAGGAATTCGCTTTTGGCCCGTGCGGCGGCTTCGGCTGCGCGCGTGGCCTGCAGCATTTCCTGTTCGCGCAGGCGCAGGGCGCTGACATCGGCAAAGGTGGTGACACTGCCCACCATCTGGCCTTCCAGCAGCAAGGGAGTGTTGCTCACCCGCACCGCCACCATGCTGCCATCCTTGCGGAAGAACACTTCATCGCTGGAGTGATAGGTACTTTTCTGGCGCACTGCGTCGTAGATCGGGCAGTCTTCCACAGACAGTGGCGCACCGTCAGCACGGTGGTGGTGAATGTGCTCGTGCACGTTCTTGCCGTGCAGCTCTTCCAGCTGCCAGTGCAAGATGCGTTCGGCCTGCTGGTTCATGTAGGTCAGCAGCCCGTCCGTGTCCATGGCGATGATGCCATCGTCCATATTGTCCAGCAGGGTGGACAGCCACAGTGCCTGTTTCTTTTGTGCGGTCAGATCGCGCAACACCACCTGCACACCATGACCGGGCAAGGGAAAAAAGCAGGCCTGCATCGACAGTGCCTGGCCCATGCGGTCGTGCATCACCAGCGCAATGGCTTGTGGTGTCTGGCCTGTTTGCAAGCGTTGGCACTGGGTGCGGAATGCCGTGCGGCTATCCTCGGCCAGCAAAGGGTAGATGTTGAGCGCGCCCAGTTCCGACGCGCAATAGCCCAGGCTTTCCAGCCAGGCTTGATTGGCGTGCAGCAGTTGTCCGTCCTGCCGGCAGGCGAGTATCAGGTCGCCCAGTTGCTCCAGCTGTTGCAAGGCGGCTTGCTGAAAGTCGAAACCTGCCGCCGGTGCAGGTGCCGGGCCGGTTTCGGCGCGTGTTGTGGTATCGGGCTGTCTGTTTTGTTCTTGCACGGCCAGCGGTGCTCCACCTGGGTTTATCAGGCAAGGGTTGTCATGGTTATTCTGCGGGTGTTTGCCAGCACAACATCACTTGATGCTGTCCAGCGCCGCCACCAGGCTGTCGCGGGTCAGCGGCTTGGTGACAATGGCGTTGAAGCCCGCTTGCAGAATGGTTTGTTGCTCGTCGCTCATGGCGTGTGCGGTGTAGGCAATCAGGTGCAGGTTTTGCCAGCGCGGCTCCTGACGCAGTTGGCGGCACAGTTCGATGCCGCTCATGCCCGGCATGCTGATGTCCAGCATCACACAGTGGTAATCGTGCTGCTGCAGATGTTCCAGTGCTTCGAAGGCGCTGGCGGCCTGATCGGTCTTCCAGCCCATGCGTTGCAGAAACAGGCCTGCCACCTTGCGATTGATTTCGTCATCATCAACGACAAGAATGGTGTCCAGCTTGCTCATGCTTGTTTCCCTTCCAGCGGAATGCTGACGTGAAATACTGTTCCCACGCCGACTTGTGATTCGAAACTGACCTTGCCTTCCATCAGCCGCACCAGCTCCTTCACCAGTGCCAGCCCCAGGCCGGAGCCGCTTTGCGCCCGGGTGAGGAAGGCTTCTGCCTGACGGAATTGCTCGAATACCAGTTGTTGCTGGTCCGCCGGAATACCGCAGCCGGTATCGCGGATAGCCAGCTGCAACTGGTGGGCGCTCACCTTGGCCGTCACCTGTATGCTGCCTTGTTCGGTAAACTTCACTGCATTGTGCATCAGATTGTTCACCACCTGCGTCAGTTTGGTCTGATCCAGCCGGAAGTGTTCCGGGCAGCCAGCGGCCTGCTGGTAGTCAAATTCCAGCTGCAAACCCTTGCCTTCCGCCTTGGGCCGGAACAACTCCACCGTGTCACGCAACATCCGCGCCAGATCCACCTCCACCATTTCCATCGGCATGCGGCCGGCCTCGATGCGCGCCATGTCCAGAATGGAGTTCACCAGCGTCAGCAAATGCTGGCCACTCTTGTGGATCATGCTGGCGGTTTCCAGATCCCCCGGGTCACTCAGGGTGGCTTGCAGGAATTCCGAGCAGCCCAGAATGCCGTTGAGCGGGGTGCGCAACTCGTGCGACATGTGCGCCAGGAATTCCGACTTCATGCGGTTGGCCGATTCGGCTTGCGCCTTGCTGTTTTTCAGCCGTACCGCCATCTGGTACATCACGAAACCGGCGGCACAAATCAGCAGGCTGACTACACTGGCCACCAGGAAGTAAGCGTTGCGGTGTTCGTAGTAGTCGGCCATGGCTTCGCTTTCGCCCACTCCCATCAATACGGCAAGCGGATAGCCTTCCACCGCACGGAAGCTTACGGTGCGCTGAATCTGGTCGATGCTGCTCAACTGCTGGTACTGGCCGTGGTCCTTGCCCGGCCATTGCCTGAACAGCCCGCTGGTGTGGATGTCCATGCCGATGCCGGAGCTGCCTGCGCTGGTACGGGCCCGGACAATGCCGTCCTGGCCTACCAGGGTCACCACCCCGGTCTTGCCCAGGTGGAGGTCCTTGTAGAAGCTGGTGAAGTAGAAGGGGTCGACCGATACCACCACCACACCGCCAAAGCTGCCATCCGGCTTGTTGATGCGGCGGGTGAATTGCAAGGACCATTTCTTGGAAGCACGGCCCTTGACCGGCTTGCTGATGAACAGCTGGCCATTGTCCTGGCCGATATGCACCTTGAAGTGTTCCCGGTCACTCAGGTCAACCCGCTTGAAGTTGGGCACGCTGGACATTTCCAGCATGCCGTCCGGGCCGATGATGGCAATCTGCACAAACAACTGGCTCTGGATGATGCCCTGCTTGATGTAGTGCGGCAGGTCCATCTTGTTGCCTTCGGACTCGTACTCGTACTTCAGGAAAAGTACCGACTGGTCCACCGCGCGGATGGTGCGCGAAATGTGTTCCTCGAACACCCGGACCAGGTTTTCGCTCTGGCGCTGCATTTCGCGCTGGCTGCGTACCTTGTCGGTATTCACCTGCCACAACACCGCGCTCCAGATCATGGCAATCAGGAACAGGCTGAACAATGGAATCATCCATTCCAGGTTCAGCACGCCAAGCCCGTGCTCAAACAGCCGGGTAACGCCCCGTTTCTCTTGTTTCATCTCTCTCCCGCCCGCAGTATCCGCAGGCAACCAGAATCTTGTTTTATCCATCTGGCAGGTACTGCAAGAACCGACAGGTAAACGTCACCCTGTCCTGATGCCTTGCTGTCATGCGCTGTGTGATCTGGTTTGCACCACGGTATGTTTTTCAGCTTTGCGGCATGCTACCTCGCCTGCTGTATGGCGTACTTTGACATAAGGCATGCTCCTGTCTTTTATAGGATTCATCTTTAAAAACCGACAGGAATTTCAAGCAATGACTATTTAAATCACCGCCCACAAGGCCAGCATCACCCCGATGATCAGCACGCCCATCAGGATTTGCGAGGTATTGCGTTCCTTCTGCAGGGCCGACTTCATACTGCTGTGCGCAGCCTCCAGCCGATTGACCTTGTCCTCCAGCGCCACGCGCGACTCGTCCTGCATGGCCAGCGATTGCAGCATGGCTTCGCCGCCCACCTCCTGGATATGGTCCTTGTCCCACACGCCCAGCAAGCGGTTGATCTTGTCCTTGAAAAACAGGCCGGTGCGTTGCGCTGCATCCTGCCAGTCAAACTGGAAACCCTGGCTGGCGTAAAAGGCGTTGCGCCGCAGCTTTTCTTCTTCGCTGGCATTACCGGTAATGGCAATCAGGCCAGGGCTGATGGCGTAGTCCGGGTAGGCGCCCTTGACCCAGGTGATGGTCTGGGCAAACAAAAAGGTATCCAGCCCGAGGTTCTGAAAAGCCTCGGTGCAGTTGATGCCGTTTTTGGGGCCGAAGGTAACCGAACGGCTGGGGTGGTCCACCCGCACCCAGGCGCAGTTGTAGGCAACGTGGAAGCGGGCATCGTCATTGGCATAATGCTGCCACTGGCTGCCTTCTATCCTGGCAAAACCACGAAATTGCAGTCGGAAGAAATCTGATTGACTTGTCATGGCACGGCTGCGATGCAGGATGCCATAGACCGGTGCCGAGCCTGCGGTCAGGGTAAGCACGGATTCCCCCAGCGGCATGGCCAGGGTGGCGAGGGTATTCTCGCTTTCCGGGGCGCGCAGCTCGGGCTCGGGCGGCGGGGCCGGTTTACTGGTATTGGCAGGCGTGTTCATGCGCTAATCATAGCGTACTCATGCAACAGCGTTGTGCAGGAAATCCTGAAATCGGTGCATGAAGGGCGTGCTATTGGTGCGGCGCAGCAAAAATTGTCTGGTTTTACTGACGATTTATCCCGAAAAAAGCTGGCACGGTGTTTGCATAGTGGTAGGGGCATACCCGGTGGCGCCGGGTTTGCGAGTGAGTCTGTCCCGTTGCAATCTGCGGCTTTAATCGTGCATCAAGCCAGGCCTGGGCAATTTGCCCAGGCCCTTTTTTTGTCTGCATATGGCTGCAATGCTTCGCCAGTTCTCCACCGTGTTGCTGGCTGCCAAGCGCCATCAACCGGATAACAAGGTCCTTGCATCTGGGCCCGGCAATCGCCGTGCTTGTCTTTCAGGTGGAAAAAGCCTTATCCCGCTGCGCTAGCAAGAGGCGCTGGACTGAAGTTTGTGCAGCTGCTGTTCCAGCGCCACCACGCGCAGTGTCAATTCATGCTCGGTCGTGACATCGGAAATGATGCCGTACCAGGCCAGCACCTCGCCTTGTCCGTTCAGTGATGGAAAGGCACGGCTGCGCATCCAGCGCCAGCTGCCATCCGGCCACAAAATGCGGAATTCAATCAAAAACGGCTGCTTGCTGGGCAGGTGCTTCAGCCAGGTTTCGCGTACACGCACCCGGTCATCCGGATCCATCCGCGCCAGCCAGCAAGCGTGACGTTCCTGATAACTGGCATCTGCCGGGCAATCGACGAATTCACCCATATAGTCAACCAGCCCGTCGCAATTGGCGCGCCAGGTGACATTGGGGCCCAGCTCCAGCACTGTCCGGAAGTGGGTTTCGCTTTGCCGCAACTGGCTCTCTGCCTCTACACGGCTGGTAATGTCCACCAATACCAAGGACACACCCAGCGGAAGTTGCTGGGCATCGACAATGCGCTGATGGGCAATCAGGAAAGTCGTACCGCTGGGTTGATGGCGGTACTCGGTGGTTTCACAGACTTCACCCGCCATCACCCGCACCAGCACCGCCATCAGGTTGGGGGTCATTTCATGGCCGAATATCTGGCTGGCCGGCTTGCGCAGAATGTAGTCCAGCTCCACACCCAGATAGTGGGCCAGCAGCTGGTTGGCACTGACAATGCGCATCTGGCAATCGATGAAGCACAAACCAACCGGGGAATCTTGGTACAGCGCTTCCAGCTGGTGCAGGCGCTGGAAGGGCGACAGGTCCAGCGTGGTCTGGGTTGGCTCCACGCCCCATTGCTGCAACAACTGCAAGGCTTGTGCCGCTGGCACCGCAGGGGACCACAGAAAGCCCTGTCCGGCATCGCAACCCAGTTTGCGCAGTACGGCGGCCTGTTCCGTGCTTTCCACGCCTTCGGCCACCACGGTGAGCCCCAGGCTTTGGCCAAGCCCCAGCACGGCAGTCACGATCCGCAGCGATTGCGTATCGCTGCTTAAGGCCGCCACGAAACTGGCATCAATCTTCAGTTCATCAAACGGTAGTGAATTCAGCCGGGTCAGACTGGAATAGCCGGTGCCAAAATCGTCCAGCGACAGCGCCATGCCGTGTCGTTTGAGGTCATCCAGCACCTGCTGCACCGAGGCGTTATCGTGGAACAGCTCGCTTTCGGTGATTTCAATCACCACCCGTGACAAGGGAAAACCACTGCTACCCACGGTGTTAAGCAGGTCGCTCACCAGTGTCGGTAACAAAAACTGGCTGGGTGCCAGGTTGAATGCCAGCGAGAACTGACCCGGCCAGCTTGCCGCCACGCGGCAGGCTTCGCCCATCAGTTGCAGCAGCAGGGCATGCAACATGCCGCTGCGCTCGGCCAGCGGAATGAAAATGGCAGGGGAGACGCGTCCATATTGCGGTGAGTCCCAGCGCGCCAGCACCTCGAAGCCACAAACGTGTCCGTTGACCAGATTCAACTGGGGCTGGAAGGCGGGCCAGAATTCACCAGCCGCCAGGCCATGCCGCAAGGCGGCTTCGGATACATTGTCGGTCACATTATCTCCCCGTTCTTCCTCTGCAGCGTGAGGACGTGAGAAACCACAGCATCATCAAAGTATTCTATGGTAATTGACTACTTTACGTGAGCTTGATTGAGCGGTGGGACGGTGACGTATTTGAATCATGCATCGGGCGGTTGTGGAGCAGGGGGAGCCCGCTTCGGTGCTGACTCACTGTCCGGTCATTCCTGTCATCTTCACCATCACAGTAAAACAGGTTGTATCCGCTAATGCGGATGGTGATTTGGATGCCGCTTCCGCGCGGCGGACGGGAATGAGGGCTTGCCTGGCCAAGCCCTCATTCACCTCCAAGGCCACCCCACAAGCATGGCCTGCGGCTACCCGACAGGGCCCGACCGGTGCGAGGCGCGCCTGAACTCGCGATTTGCTAACGTCAAATCGCTCAGACATTGCAGGCGCTTAAAACCTCGCCCCGGCCACCCATCGGCATGCTTGATGGGGCCCAGTGGGCGCGTTGGTGCGGTGCTTGCGGTAGCGAAGTGCGGTGTAGATGGGGTGCTGATTTAGGCTAGGGATATGTTAATGCCATTGTGTTAGTGTGACGGGTGTCGGCCAGAAGCGGCTATTGATCGATTTTGCACAGACCAGAAATTTATGAGCTGCATTAAGCGAATGCTCTTAAATGGCGATATTTACTTCTTGTTCGCGGTCATATCTTCACAAACAATCCATGTTCAAACGCATCCTCTCCGCCTTGAGCGGCAAAAAATCTCCCTCATCTCAGGTGGCATCTGTTACCCCCGCTCCTGAGGCTAATAACGAACCCATTACGGTCTATGACGCCTACGGTCGTGAAATCAATATCACGCGCAGCGAGTGGCGCGACAAAGTCTTCCTGCCGAACCTGCAATTGAAATGGAATGAAGCAGGTGAAATTTATAACCTGATCATCTCTGGTCTTAATGATGGTTTCGCGGTAGACCTGCTGCCGGCAACTGAACGTTTGCTGGAGATTGACGACATCCCCGAGCGCAGCTACACGATCCGCGGCATCGTGTTAATGAAAAACGGCCTGTTAAACGAAGCAGAAGACGTGTTACGCACAGGAATAACCAAAGCTGGCGAAACTGCTACTCTGCTGACAAATCTGGCCAAGGTATTTGCCGAACGTGGCAATCAGACCCGAGCAGATGAAATCCTCTGGCAAGCGCTAAAAACCGATCCGAATTTGGAAAATGGCCTGCTCTGGTGGGCCTCTGTCCAGCGAGAGCGCGGTGGCGAAGCTGGTTATTTGCAGGCGCTACATAGTGTCGCAGCGCTGCCCGGTAGTTGGCGCGCGAAGCTATGGTTGGCCCGCCATCATCTAGAACGCGAGGAGACCCAAGCAGCCCGTGCACTATACGTCCAAGTACTGACAGATGGCCTGTATGATGGCAGCTCGCTGATGATGATCTCTGGCGACTTGGGTAATAACGGGCAGATTCCGCTGATTTTGGAGCTGATCGGCCCAATCTACGACGAACACAAACACGACCCAATGGCAGGTCTCAACCTGCTGAAAGCCTGCCTTGAGCTCGGCAAGGTGGATGAAGGTGATGCTCTACTCTCCCGTATGTATGCGCTGGGCTTGGTGCCTTTCAAGCAGTACCTCGACCAATTCGCACAAGCCTTTCAAGAAATGCGCGAGCAGGCTGCACAAAGCATGCCGGTTGATCCGGATAATCTGAAAGTCACCACCCTTGCCCTGAGTCAGCCAATATGGCACTACGGCCTGCGCAATGCGGACTGGCTCTTCGCGCAGAAGCCTGAAAATGCGCCGAAAGTTGGATTCTTCGCACTTTCAAAAATCATGGATGGCAGCGAACGCGTCGAATCTCAACGCGAAGACGATCTTGGCCGCCTCTCTCGGGCCATCCCGCTTTATCTAGCTGAGGCTGTACATTACTGGAGCGACTATGCGACTAGCTGCTACATCATGATCGTTGAAGGGGGCGGGCCGGTTGTATCGGGAGGTGAAAACGATGGTAATGCACTCTTCGACTTCGTGCCGCCCGAGATGAAGTATTTCGTAACCGGGGAAATTGGCAGTTCCGGTGAGGGTGATGCCATTCAATGGCAGATTTCCCTGAGTCTCTGGGACTGCAGTACCCGCGCTAAACAAGCCAGCGAAAGCGGCAAGGCGACTCAGGCAGAACTCGGGGCCATGGTACTTAAACTGGAGAAGCGTCTGTTGACCCGTATCGGCCTCAAGCGTGAGCAAGCACTGGATACCTTCTATCAACACCCCAACGCCGAGGTTATGCTGGTTTATCTGACCGAGCTTGGACAGGCATTCATGCTGACGCTGCTAGCTAACAAGCACGTGCCCAAGTCCGGCTTGTGGGGCGAGCGCGCCATGCTCGAATGGCCGCTCAATATGGCGCTTCATTGGCCTACGGTAGAAATACCAAAGCTGATGTATTTTTCCGGGCTGGGCAAAGCGCTCGATTACAAATCCGACGTACTTCCCGAGTACAAGGAACGCAGCATGCAGTTGCTTCGTGAAGCCGAGAGGTCGAACAGCCACGCAACACGACTGGCACCACTGGTGTGGAAGATATTCGGCATGTCGGACGAGCTTCAAGCACATATGGACGCTCAGTCGACTGATGCCACCCCGGAATATCAGGCGTGGCTGCAAAGAGTGTCAGAGCAATAGAGAATCGTCTGTCTCGCAGGGCAGACCAACTCGCTTCACTTCAAATTTTGAATGACAGCTTTCTGCAAGCTCGACAGTCTTCAATCGGTCGAAAGCAGAATTTTCACATTCAGTAGTTTTGATTCGGCACACGAAGCCACCCACATTGCTTGATTTTCCACCGCACCAACGCGCCCCTTGGCCCCGTCAAGCATGCCGACGGGTGATGCTGCTGCGGTTTTAAGCGGCTGGCTGTCTGAGCGATTGGACCTTAGCCAATCGCGAGTTCCAGCCGTGCCGCAGCAGTGTCAGGTCCCGGAGGGCAGCCGCAGGCCATGCTTGCTGGGGTGGCCTTGGAGGTGAAGGAGGGCTTGGCCAGGCAAGCTCTCCTTCCCGTCTGCCGCGCGGAAGCGGCAATGCAAAACATCATCCGTGTGAGCGGATACTTGCTTCGGTGCTCACCACCTTAAAGCCAACAAAACTCAAAGCAAAATCAACTTCGCGGGTCTCGCCCCGCCGTCGAGGTACTTTCTTTTGCTTCGCCAAAAAAGAAAGTACCCAAAGAAAAGGCGACCCGCAGCGCGTCGAATTCCCGCCCCAGCCGCACCGCTCAGGGCGCGGCCGGAACTTGCGGCGCGCTAGCGTCGCGCCGCTGCGGACAGCCGACCGCTTAAGACCCTGAGCGGCACGTCTGCGTCGGCTCGCGCTGACGGGACTGTGCCAGCTCCGACAGGTGTGTCAGAGAAGAAAATGGCTGTGCTGTTTTTGGGATTTTATTTGGCGCTGGACCAACAGCGGCGGAACGCTTTCGAATAAACGCATTTTCCCAGCTGGAAAGCCACCGCACCGATGCGACCCTTGGCCCCGTCAAGCATGCCGACGGGTGGCGCTGCTGCGGTTTTAAGCGGCTGGCCGTTTGAGCGATTGGACCTTAGCCAATCGCGAGTTCCAGCCGTGCCGCAGCAGTGTCAGGCCCCGGAGGGACGCCGCAGGCCATACGATGTGGTTAGCTTTTCCGTAGTGGGGATCTTTGGCCAAGCAAAGATCCCTTTCCCGTCTGCCGCGCGGAAGCGGCATGTAAATCATCATCCGTGTTTGCGGATGCAAAACCCTGTGATTTCCGCTGCGTAAGCTGGATGCATCTGGTCGGATCGTGGCGGAACGCCCCGGTAATTCCGGGGCTTCCGCCCTACGGACTGGTACTTTGCCAACGCCATGTGCGGTGAGGATTTTTCCTGCAAGGTGCAGGCATGTGCCCGGAGGTGTCAGCGGTAAATCCGAAACGCTGACATACCTGCACATCTTGCCAGTGTTTGCGGCGGTCCTTACCCTTGTTCTCCTGTTGTCAGGTTCTTAGTCTTGGCCTCCTGTGCGTAACAACACAGCATGGGTTTGGCGACCCTGGCATATGGCAGGCAACTGCTCCGGTAGTTGCTTGTTGCACTCGTGTACCTTCATGTCTTCAATGGCGGGCCGGGTGGGGAGACCTTACGGTCTGCCGGGTCCATGTGCCGGTTCGCCAGCCCCGCTTTGGCTTGCCACCCGTCTGGCGAAGGATGGCAATGACTCGTCTGCCACATGGAGCTTCTGACATGAAAAAAGCACCGCCTCTCCGTAGTACCTCCCCGCCCATCCAGTTGCGCTTCAACAAGAAAACCCTTGGTGTCTTTCCATTGGCACAAGGCCCGCGCTTTGTCGCGGCCGATATCGCCAAACTGCTCAAATACCGGGATGAAACCGCCCTGCAAACCGCGCTGGGCAAGAAGGCCGGTTGCCTGCTGACGCCCGCCAGCGGCCCGGCCCTGCTTACCCTGAGCGAAACAGAACTGCGCGATGTCCTGCGCACGTGTGGCAAACCACAGGCCCAACCGCTGCAACACTGGCTGGAGCACACCCTGCTGCCGGTCTTGCACAAGGACATGCCGCCGGGCCACGACAAGCTGCAACTGGCTTATGCCCTGGCCGATGAAGCGGCGCGGCAGGTGGGGCAGGCGGTGTGGGAATCGGTATTGGCAGGGGAGGCGGAGTGGCAGCAGTCGCGCTGGCTGGTTTCCCTGCACTATCAGGCCGAGCAGGGGCAGCGCAGGCCATCCGGCAAAACGGTGGCCTTGCAGACCGAGGTCAGCACGCTGGCGGCTTTGGCTGAGCGCGTGGCGGCGGGCGGGACGCTGCCGGTCAGCACGCGCGAGCTGATCAAACTGGCGGCAGCTTGCCATTTGCGCCTGGCCGAGCGCATGCAAAAGCAGGCGCTGCGGGCTTAGGCGCGTAGCAGCGGCAGCCGGCCAAAGCGCTGGCCGAACAGGCTGGTGGCGTCTTTCCCCCACCAGTCCTGCACCACGGTGCTGTACAGCTGGCGGAAGTCGATGGCGTAGGGCAGGTTGCCGTCGGTCAGCCCGGCCAGCGGGGCGGTCTGGCCGTACAGGCCACCCTTGACGCGTCCACCCAGCAGGAAGTGGCTGTTGGCGGTGCCGTGGTCAGTGCCGCGATTGCCGTTTTCGCGCGGGCGGCGGCCAAATTCGGCATAACTCAATACCAGGGTGTCGTCCCAGCGGCCTTGGGCCTGCATGCGGGCTTTGAGCAGGGCCAGGCCGTCGGCCAGTTCGCCCAGCAGGCGGGCCTGGGTGGGCTGCTGGTTGCCGTGGGTGTCAAAACCGGTAAGGGTGATGCGCGCCACGGCTATACGGGTGCCGTTTTGCAGGATATCAGCCAGGGTGTTGATGGCCTGGGCAAAGCCGCCGACTGCTTTGGGGGGCGCGGTGGGGGCGTCGGCCGGGTTGGCTGGTGGTTTCATCACCGGTTGTTGCAGGGCGCTGGCGGCGGTGCGGATGTCACCTTCCACTTTCAGGATGTGGGACAGCGCGCTGCTGTGCGCGCCGGCTTGCTGGTCCGCTGCCAGCTTGGCCTGCCGGGCAAAGTCTTGCGGATTGTTCAGCACCACGGCGCGGGCACCACCATCCAGCGGGCCCAGGTTCTGGCTGGACAGCACCACGCCATCGGCAGCAAAACCGGGCGGGGTGGGCTGGCTGCGAAACAGGCGGGTGAGCCAGCCTTCGCCCAGATACTGGTTGCTGGCCGAGGCGGTTTCCCAGATTTCGATGGAACGGAAGTGGGACAGATTGGGTTCCGGGTAGCCTACGCCTTGCAGCACGGCCACTTCCTGCTTTTGCCACAGTGGCAGCAGGCTTTGCATGGCCGGGTGCAGGCCCACTTGTTCGCTCAGTTGCAGTACTTGCGGGCGGGCAATGCCGATGCTGGGGCGCAGGCGGTAATAGTCGTCGCTGTTGTAAGGGATGACGGTGTTCAGCCCGTCATTGCCGCCCTTGAGTTCCACCAGTACCAGCAGACGCTGGTAGCCGGCCGGGGCCAGTGCATAGCTGAGATTGGGCAGTACCGATACCAGCAGGCCGGCACTCATGGCTTTGAGAAATTCTCGGCGTTGAAACATGGCAGTGTCCTTGTGGGCGGTTCAGTGCACCTGGTAGGCCGGGTCCAGCAGCAGCGGGGCAATGGCTTGGGCACCATTCATGTCGGCTGGCAGCGGCTGGGCAGGGGGCACGGCCAGCAGCAGGCGTGTGGCATCGGCAGCAGTGTTGACGTGGTAGATGGCGGCCCATTCGTCCGGTTGCAGCTTGATGGGGCGCAGACCGGCCTGCACCAGGCGGCGGATGCGGGCTTCGCGGCCACGTTGTTCGTCCATCTGGCCATCGGCCATGACAAAGCTGTTGCGGATGGGAGCGGCGTCGTGGCTCAGGCGGTCGAGAAACTGTTTGCGGGTGAGCAAGGTGGTGCTGTTGATCCAGCTATCGCCACCGGGCCAGCCCTTGACATTGGGCGGGTTGAACACGTCCTGCCCCAACTGGCGGTTAAGTCCGGCCAGCGCGCGCCAGTCCGGCGGGGTGAGGTCGAAGGTCACCAGCGTGCCCACGGTCAGTTCCACCGGCGATTTCACCAGCTGGCCCTGGCTGTTCCAGAAAGCAGGGCTCAGCAGCATGGCACGCAGCAACGGGCGGATTTCGTAATTGTCGCGGTAGAACAGCGCGGACAGGCGCTGGATGTCGGCCTCGTTCGGAGTGGGGGAAACCAGGTATTTCCACAGCTTGAGGGTGACAAAGCGGGCGGTTTGCGGCTTGCGCAGCAGCATGTCCAGCACGTCGTCGCCATCAAAATTGCCTTGCTGGCCAAAGATGGTCTTGTCGCCGTTGTCATGCAGGTTCGGCCGGTAGACAAACTGGAAGTCCTTGTCCAGCGACCAGCCGGTAAAGGCGCGGGCGGCTTCGCGGATGTCCTGTTCGCTGTAATGGCCTTCGCCCAGGGTGAACAGTTCCATCACCTCGCGGGCAAAGTTTTCATTGGGCTGGCCCTTGCGGTTATTCACCGTGTCCAGGTAGCGCATCATGGCCGGGTCGCGCGCGATGGCGTGCAATAGCTGGCCGAAGTTGCCCACCGCCTGCTTGCGCAGCAAAACATTCTGTTGATATATCAGCTGCGGCACGCCCACCTTGTCCAGGCCGGAAACAAGATGGTTGTGCCAGAACAGGGTCATTTTTTCGGTCAGCGGGCTGGGGCTGATGCGCATTTCTTCCAGCCACCAGCCGCGCAGTTCCAGCGCATGTTCGTTGCGCTCTTTTTGCAGGGCTTTCTTTTCGTCTTCAGTCAGATTGGGTTTGCCCGGTCGTTCAAACGGTTCGTTGACCCAGGCGGGCGGGGCGGTGAGGGCGGTATAGCTGACGTGATCGAGCAGCCGGTCCACCGCCTGCTGGCGACTGAGCGGTGCATACAGGGCAATTTGCGCCGGATTGGCCCCGAAACCGGTACGGGACAGCAAATGACGCGCACCAGCCTCGCCGATGCCGGCCCAGGCTTGCAGCGGCAGCATGGCAAGCAGAAGCAGACGGATGACAATGTTCACGGATGGCCTCGCAGCAAAAACCGGCCCGCAACACGGCCTGGTAGCTGCTGCCAGTGCTGTGGGGGACGGTAAGAATGGGCTGGCGGGCGGCCAGCCCATGGCTGGATTTTACTTGCCGATTTCCTTGCTGACCGTGTTTTCTTCCTGGTTCAGGGTTTTTTGTTCCTGCTTGGTAATGTGGCCGTGGTGCAGGCGGGCATCGGCACGTTCCTGCTGGCGGATGGCGCGGTCTTGCTGGTGCAGTTCGTGTGCTTGTTGCTTGCTGATTTCACCTTCCTTGCGTTCCTGATGGATGCGCTTGTCCTGATTGGCCAGACGGTGGTTCACTTCGGCGCGGCGCGGGTGCTGTTTTTGCCATTCGGTTTCGGCCGATGCGCTGGCGGACAGGCTGGCGAAGGTGACGGCGGACAGGCTGATCAGCATGATGCGGGTAGACAGTTTCATGGTGGTACTCCCTGGGTTATCTGTTGTTGCTGCGGTTGAACAAGCGTGCTGTTGTTGTGAATTCATCATGGCGGGAAAGTGTGTACAATCCATTGTTTGTTGGCGGCAGGGTGTTAATTTTCGTGAAAAACGGGTAACGCCTTGTAAGCGGACATGTCGGCAGGTATCTGAAGGATGCCGCCAATCACCAGGGGTGCCCCGCGCGGGCTGAGAAACACCCTAGAACCTGAACTGGATAATGCCAGCGGAGGGAGCGTGATGCAGAAGGCCAACCCGTCTGTTGTTTCGCTTGCTCCTGCGATTGCGCTTTGTCGCACGGAGAATGTCATGCAATTGTTCAAAACCACCACCTTGCTGGCCGCACTGCTGGCCGCAGGACTGTCCCACGCTGCCGAGTTGCGCGTACTCACCCATAGTTCTTTTGCCGTGGCCAAGCCGCTGCTGGCCGAGTTCGAGAAGCAGAACGGCGTCAAGCTGAGCATCATCAAGGCGGGGGATGCCGGGGAGATGGTCAACAAGCTGATCCTGACCCGCGCCAACCCGATTGCCGACGTGGTGTACGGCATCGATAACACCCTGATTGGCAAGGCCGAAACTGCCGGTGTGCTGCTGCCGATGAGCGACAAGGGCGGCGCGGTGTCGCTGCCCGGCGCGGTGAGCATCGATTACGGCTATGTCACGCTCAACTACGACAAAGCCTGGTTTGCCAAAAAGCAGCTGCCGCTGCCCAAAACCCTGGATGACCTGACCCGCCCGGCCTACAAGGACCTGCTGGTGGTGGAAAACCCGGCCACCTCCAGCCCCGGCCTGGCATTCTTGCTGTCCACCATTTCCGCCATGGGCGAAGCCAAGGCCATGGCCTTTTGGGGCAAGCTGCGTGATAACGGGGTGAAGGTGAGCAAGGGCTGGACCGAAGCCTATTACACCGACTTCTCCCGCAATGGCGGTGCCCGCCCCATCGTGGTGAGCTATGCCACCAGCCCGGCGGCGGAAGTGTTCTACAGCAAGGAAAAACTGACGGCCTCGCCGACCGGTAACCTGTTGCTGCCCGGTGCCGTGTTCCAGCAAGTGGAAGGCGCGGCGCTGGTGAAGGGCGGCAAGGAAGCGGCGCTGGCGCGCAAGTTTGTTGAGTTCCTGCGTTCGGACGCGGTGCAGAAGGATATTCCCACCAGCATGTGGATGTACCCGGTACAGCCAGGCATCGCGCTGGACCCGGTATTCCAGCATGCGGAAAAACCGACGGCGCACACCACGCCGGATAGCCGCCAGATTGCCGCCAAGACCACCGCCTGGGTAGGCAAGTGGACCCGCATCGTGTTGAAGTCCGGCCAGTAATGCACACCAGCCCCCCGATTGCCGACATCCTCAGCCCGCGGCTGATCCTGCGTCATCTGACGCCGGACATGCTGCGGGCCTGTATTGATGCGCGCCTGGCCGAGGCGGCCGTGGCACTGGGTAGTGAGGTGCCGCTGGACTGGCTGGAAGAAGCGGCCGTGATGTCGCTCCGGCTGGAGCAGATGGCCAGCGAGCCGGATTACGCGCCGTGGTCGATGCGCGCCATGCTGCTGCGCGAAACCGGCCAGCTGGTAGGGCATATCAATTTCCATACCTGCCCCGGTCATCCTTATCTGGCCGGACGCGGTGATGTGGAGCTGGGCTACACCGTGCTGCCGGCATTCCGTCGTCAGGGCTATGCTACCGAAGCCTTGACCGCCTGTGCCGACTGGGCGGTACACACCGCCGGGGTAAAGCGTTTTGTCTTGTCCATCAGCCCGGACAATCTGCCCTCGCAGCAGCTGGCGGCCCGGCTGGGCTTTCGCTGGCTGGAGCGGGTGGAAGACCCGGAGGACGGCCCGGAAGACGTGCTGGTGGCCGACTGGCCTTTCCAGCAGGACCATGCATGACAGCGCGCCGCCGTACCCTTGCGCTGGCGCTGTTGCCGCTGGCCTTTCTGCTGCTGATGTCCATCCTGCCCTTGCTGCGTTTGCTGCAAGAGGGGCAGGGGCAGTTTTCTGTTGGCCTGCTGGCCGATTCCTACCTGCAATGGCGTATTGTCTGGTCCCTGCTGCAAGCGGCCGCCAGCTGTGTGGCCGCGCTGCTGGTGGGCCTGCCGCTGGCCTGGTGTCTGGCGCGCTATCAGTTTCCGGGACGCCGCCTGACTCTGCGCCTGCTGATGCTGCCCTTTGTCATGCCCACGCTGGTGGCCGGCATGGGCGTGCTGGCGCTGTTCGGCCCGCAAGGCTTGCTGGGTATCAATCTGCAGGACACGCCCTGGCTGCTGCTGTACGGCAATCTGTTTTTCAATCTGCCACTGGTGATTCGTGCCGCGTGTGAAGGCTTGTCGCTGATACCGGCCAGCCGGATTGCCGCTGCGCGCACGCTGGGTGCCACGCCGTGGCGGGTGTTCTGGCGGGTGGAGTGGCCGGCGGTGCGGCCCTGGTTGTGGTCTGCGTTGTGTCTGGTGTTTTTGTATTGCTTCTCCGGTTTTGGTCTGGCGCTGCTGCTGGGCGGACAGCGTTATGCCACGGTGGAGGTGGAAATCTACCAGTTGGTGGCTTACGAGCTGAATCTGGCCGATGCCGGTGCGCTGGCCGTGCTGATGCTGCTGGTGACCGGGCTGATGGCCACGTTGTATGCCTGGCTGGAACGCAGCCTGGCCGCACCGCTGAAAGTGGACCCGCTGCCGCCGCGCCCACCGCAAGGCGCACAATGGCTGCAACTCTTGGCGGCACTGGCGGTGCTGCTGCTGTTTGGCGGCTTGCCGCTGCTGGCCGTGCTGTGGAAGGCGGCCCAGGCCTTGTGGCTGTTGGGGCCGGAAATGCTGGCGGATGAAGATGTGCGTCTGGCCTTGTTCAATTCGGCCCGCTTCAGCGCACTGGCGGTGCTGCTGGCGGCGGGGCTGGGCTGCCTGCATGCGCTGGCCGCGCGCACCAGCCTCGCTTTGCGGGCCTTGGCTTTTCTGCCCTTCATCGTGTCGCCGGTGTGCCTGGCGTTTGGCCTGTTGCTGCTTTATCCGCAATGGACGGCCAGCCTGGCCTTGCTGCTGGCCACCTATGCCTTGCTGGCCTATCCCTTTGTGGCGCGTAGCCTGGCCGGTGCGCTGGACAGCCTGCCGCCGCATTGGCCGCAGGCGGCGCGCAGTCTGGGCGCATCACCGCTGCGAACCTTTACCCGTGTGCTGTGGCCCTTGTTGCAACCGGCTTTCCGCCGGGGCCTGGCCTTTGCTGCGGCCACCGCGCTGGGCGAGTTTGCCGTCACCCTGTTTTTGTCCCGGCCGGAGTGGCTGACGCTCACCACACTGATTTACCAGCGGCTGGGTCGGCCCGGGCCGGATAACGCCGCGCTGGCCATGTTGTTGTCCGCCGTGCTGATGCTGCTGGCCTTGCTGGCGTTTGTGGCGATCGAATGGCCATCGGCCGCCGAGCGCCCATTGAAGAAGGAGTCCTGAGATGCTGCAACTGGATCGTGTTTGCAAGCGCTTTGGCGACAAGCTGGTGGCCGACAGGCTGAGCCTGCAACTGGCCAAGGGCGAGGTACTGGCCTTGCTGGGGCCGTCCGGCGGCGGCAAAAGCACCATGCTGAAGATGATTGCCGGGCTGGAGCCGGTAGATAGCGGCCGCATGCTGTTTGACGGGCAGGACCTGGCTGCCGTGCCGGTGGAGCAGCGTGGCTTTGCGCTGATGTTTCAGGACTTTGCCCTGTTTCCGCATCTGGATGTATTAGGCAATGTCTGTTTCGGCCTGCGTGAGCGCGGCCTGGCACGCGCGGCGGCACAGCAGCAGGCACGTACCTGCTTGCAGCAACTTGGTCTGGCCGGTATGGAAACCCGCAAGGTGTGGACCTTGTCCGGCGGCGAGCAACAGCGCGTGGCACTGGCGCGGGCGCTGGTGACGGCACCACGGCTGCTATTGCTGGACGAACCGTTTTCCAGTCTGGATGCCGACTTGCGCCGCCAGTTGCAGCTGGAATTCCGCCAGCAATTACAGCGCCAGCGCATGCCTGCCATTCTGGTGACCCACGACCGGGAAGAAGCCTTTGCCCTGGCCGACCGCGTGGCCGTGCTCAAGGATGGTCGCATTGTGCAATGCGCCAGCCCGGCGCAACTGCTGGCGGCACCGGCCACGCCCTGGCTGGCGCGCTTCATCGGCTATGAAAACGTGTTGGAGGAGGGGGTGGTGCCGGAGCAGGCCCTGTGCCTGGGCGCGGACCAGCCGCTGGCACAGGTGCAACGCATCATCCAGCTGGCGGACGGCGTGCGGGTGACGGTGGCCAGCAGGGACGGGGAGTTGACGCTGACCCTGTCAGCGCGAGAGCTGGCGCGCTATGGTGCCAACTTGCAGGTAGGTGGCACGCTGGCGGTGGGCATAGACCGCAGCGCCATGCTGCGTTACGCCGTCGCCTGAGCAGCAGCCTAGCTGGTGGCCGTCGCGCTGAGCGTGCTGGCACTGCCGCTATCGGCGCTGGGCTGGCACACATCCACCCAGCGGGCGTCGGTAATCTCGGCCATCAGTGCCGGGGTGATGCGTACCGCGCTGTGAATGGCCCCGGCTGCCGGAAGAACCTCGTCAAAGTCGCGCAGCGAGGCATCCATATATACCGGTAGCGGCTGGGCCAGGCCAAACGGGCAGACACCGCCTACCGGGTGGCCGGTCAGCTCCACCACTTCTTCCACGGCCAGCATCTTGCCCTTGCCGAAGGCTTCCTTGAACTTGCGGTTGTCGATGCGCGCATCGCCACGGGTGACCAGAATGATCACCTCACCGCCATTCAGGCGAAAAGACAGGGTTTTGGCAATGCGCCCCGGCTCCACGCCGTGGGCTTCGGCGGCCAGCGCCACGGTGGCGGTGCTGACTTCCAGCTCGATGATGGGAATATCCAGATTGCGGGCGGCAAAAAAGTCGCGGACGGATTGCAGGCTCATGGGGCAAACGGAGAAGGTTGGGATGGCACATCACACTAAACGCTGACTGGCTGGCTGGCAAGTCGTGCGCGGTGTCATCCCCGCTGGCTTGTCGGCAAGGCTTCAGTGGCTGGCGATCTCTGCCAGCTTGTCGCTGATGTCCTGCGCGGTGGCGGCTTGTTCTTCTGCGGCATTGGCAATTTCGATGACAAAATCGCGCACATGGTTGATTTGATCGACAATGTCAACAATGGCGGCTTCGGCTTCGGCAAAGTCGCGCTCGGTGGCTTTTACCTGATCGCGCCCCTTGTCCATCGAACTGATATTGCTGTGCACTTCCTGCTGGATATCCCGGATCATGCTGCCGATTTCCTGCGTTGCCTTGGTGGTGCGCTCGGCCAGCTTGCGCACTTCATCGGCCACCACGGCAAAGCCACGGCCCATTTCCCCGGCACGGGCCGCTTCGATGGCGGCGTTCAGCGCCAGCAGGTTGGTCTGGTCGGCAATGTCCTTGATCACGCTGACGATCTGGCCAATGGTTTCCGATTGCTTGCCCAGCGAGCCCAGATTGTCTGCTGTGCCGCTCACCAGCTCGCTCACAGCCCGCATGGCAGATGAGTTGTTTTCAATCATGCTCTTGCCCTTGCGTGCCCGGTTCAGCATTTCATTGGACGAGTCCGAGGCGGATGCCGTGCGTACGGCGACCATTTCGATGGTGGCCGTCATGGCCTGGACATTGCCGGAAAGCTCGCCAATGCGTTCTTCCAGAAACAGGCGACGCTGGTCATTGGCATCGCGCAGCCTCTGGGCTTCCACTTCGGCTGAAATGTCCTGGAAACTGGCCATGAAACAGAGCAGCTTGTTGTTGTCCTGTGCATCCCAGATGGGAAACACCTTGGTCTTGAAGGTGACGCCGGCCACCGGAATCAAGGCTTCATGATGGGTAATGCGCTGTGCGGCAATGTCGTTCAGGATGCGGCGGATGCGTTCCGGGTCGCGGTGAAACTGGTGAATGCTGTGCTGGAAGGCGTTGTTGACATCAACCCCGGCACGGAATTTCTCGTTCATTGCGCTGCGGTGATGGGCCAGTACATCCCGCGCGGTGCGGTTCATGTAGAAGATGACGTTATCGGCGCTGGTATCAGCCAGCATGATGAGGTTGTCCACATGGTCCAGCATGGCCGTGAACTGGTAGAGCTGCTTTTCGCTGTCCTGCTGGGCCTGATTCTTGTTGCCGAATCCGAACATGATGCACTCCTGTCAGTGGGGTCCGCCAAGCGCTTGTGCCGGCCATGTGTAGCGGCAGGAGGGCAAGCGCAAGTGCTGGAGGACTGAATGCAAAAGGGAACGAGCCAGGTTTTACCGGGAAACCAGAAAAATTAATCAGGTATAAACGGCGGGATGCTTGAAAAGCAAGAATGATTATCATCTCCTTCCCACAAGTACAGGTAGCCCGCCCGAGGGGCGGGACTTGTGGACCGGCAAGGCAGGGATTACTCCGGCAGGGCCAGCATATGGGTTTCCTTGACTTCTTCCATTACCACATAGCTGCGTGATTCATTGGCATTGGGCAATTGCAGCAGGATTTCTCCCAGCAGCTTGCGGTACATCGACATGTCCGGAATACGGGCTTTGATCAGGTAGTCGTATTCACCGGATACCAGATGGCATTCCAGGATTTCCGGGATGTTCTGGATTTCACGGCGGAAGGCGTCAAAGATATTGCCCGACTTGGCCGACAGCTTGATCTCCACGAATACCAGCAGTGACGCGCCCATGGCATGCGGGTTCAGCCGGGCGTAATAGCCTTCGATCACGCCGTCGCGCTCCAGTCGCCTTACCCGTTCGGTGCAGGGCGTGGTGGAGAGCCCCACCTTTTCCGCCAGCTCCGTCATGGCGATGCGGCCGTTTTTCTGCAACCATTTCAATATCTTAAGATCGATCTTGTCCAGTTCTCTGGCGTGCGTGTGTTTTACTTTCATGATTCACTATCAAAGTGTAATTTCGCAGGAAAATAGAATGTGACTTTGTATTAATTTGGTGAAAAAAACTGCATTGAAATAAATATACTACACAAAATCACTAAGCGCATGATGCGCGGCACGGAGAAAGAGGAAATGAAGGTAATCGTTCTGGGTGGTGGCGTGGTGGGTGTATCCACTGCATGGTATCTGGCCAAGGCTGGTGTGGACGTGACTGTTCTGGAGCGTCAGGACGGTGTGGCACTGGAAACCAGCTTCGGCAATGCAGGCCAGATTTCCCCGGGTTATTCCGCACCGTGGGCGGCTCCCGGCATCCCGACCAAGGCCATCAAGTGGATGTTCCAGCGCCATGCGCCGCTGGCCATTCAGCCGGATGGCAGCGTTTACCAGTTGCAGTGGATTGCCAAGATGCTGGCCAACTGCAATGAAAAATCCTACGCCATCAACAAGAGCCGCATGATGCGCCTGGCGGAATACAGCCGCGACAAGATCAAGGAACTGCGCGCCGAAACCGGCCTGGATTATGAAGGCCGTCAGGGCGGCACCCTGCAGCTGTTCCGCTCGCAGGCACAAGTGGAAGGCATGGCCAAGGATATCGCCGTACTGAAAGAATGCGGTGTGGACTTCAATGTGCTGGACCCGGACGGCTGCGCCCGTGTGGAACCGGCACTGGCCAAGGTAAAGCACAAGCTGACCGGCGGCCTGCAACTGCCGAACGACGAAACCGGCGACTGCAACCTGTTTACCAGCCGTCTGGCCGAACTGGCTGCCGCCAAGGGCGTGAAGTTCCGCTTTGGCGTCAACATCAGTGCCATCGAAACCCATAACGGCCGCATCACCGGCGTGCGCATCGGCGACGAAATGCTGACTGCCGACCACTACGTGGTGGCGCTGGGCAGCTACTCGCGTGACCTGCTGCAAAACCTCGGCATTGATATTCCGGTATACCCGGTCAAGGGCTATTCGCTGACCGTGCCGATCACCAATGCGGCCATGGCACCGGTTTCCACCATTCTGGACGAAACCTACAAGGTGGCCATCACCCGTTTCAACGACCGTATCCGCGTGGGTGGTATGGCCGAGCTGGCCGGTTACAACCTGGACCTCAACCCGCGTCGTCGTGAAACGCTGGAGATGGTGGTGGGCGACCTGTACCCGGATGGTGGCGACATTCCGGCAGCCACCTTCTGGACCGGCCTGCGTCCGATGACCCCGGATGGCACGCCCATCATCGGTGCCACCCGTTATGCCAACCTGTCGCTCAATACTGGCCACGGCACGCTGGGCTGGACCATGAGCGCCGGTTCCGGCAAGGTGCTGGCCGACCAGATTGTCGGCGTACAGCCGGAAATCAGCGTGGACGGCCTGTCCATCCAGCGTTACGCCAAGCAGGGCGAAACCCTGGTTGTGCCGATGCACTCCCGCACCGCCAACGCAGGGGCCTGAGCGCATGCGCCCGCTGATTGCCAGTATCCGTCTGGACAAGCTGCGCCATAACTACCTGCTGGCCAAACAGCAGGCCGGTGGCCCGACTCTGGCGGTGATCAAGGCCAATGCCTATGGCCACGGCGCAGTGCGCTGTGCCCAGGCACTGGCCGATGTGGCCGACGGTTTTGCCGTGGCTTGTCTGGAAGAGGCCATCCAGCTGCGCGAAGGCGGGGTGACCTTGCCCATCGTGCTGCTGGAAGGCGTGTTCGAAGCGGCCGAACTGGCCGATGTCGAACAGCATGATCTGTGGTTTGTGGTGCAAAGCCAGCAACAGCTGGAGATGGTGCTGCAGGCCAATCCGGCCAAGCCTTACACCGTGTGGCTGAAGATGGATTCCGGCATGCATCGCGCCGGTTTCTTCCCGCAGGACTACGCTGCCGCGCATTGCAAGCTGATGGCCAGTGGCAAGGTAGGCAAGATCGTCAAGATGAGCCACTTTGCCCGTGCCGACGAACCGCAGTTGTCTGCCACCCATGCCCAGCTGGAAGCGTTTGACAGCGTATGCCGCTATCTGTCCGGCGAGGAGAGCATTGCCAACTCAGCAGGCATCCTGTGCCACGAACGCTCGCACCGCCAGTGGAACCGCGCCGGCATCATGCTGTACGGTGCCTCGCCGCTGCCGGCCGGTTTCGATCAGGGCGCTGCCTTGCAGCCGGTAATGCGTTTGAGCACCCGCGTGTTTGGTGTGCGCGAACTGGCCGCTGGCGAACCGGTGGGCTATGGCGCCAGCTTTGTCGCCGAGCGTCCCACCCGCGTGGGCCTGATTGCCTGTGGTTATGCCGATGGCTATCCGCGTCTTGCTTCCACCGGCAGCCCGGTGGCGATTGATGGCGTGCGCTCGCGCGTGATTGGCCGCGTGTCGATGGACATGATGACGGTGGACCTGACCGATCTGCCGCAAGCCGGCATCGGCAGCGAGGTGGAGCTGTGGGGCGACACCATCCACATCAATGAAGTGGCGGCCCAGGCGGGCACCATTTCCTACGAAGTGCTGTGCAATGTGAAACGCGCACACTTTAGCTACGACTGATTTTCCTTGTGCTTTGTGTAGTACTTTGTCTCTCGCCCGGCGTTGCCGGGCATTTTTTTGCCTGCCGCGCATTATTGCACTTGTCATTGCCCTGTGACATGCTGCCATTTAATGACAAATAAATTTAAATCACCTGTGCTGCCACTCACTGCGTTTGGGCTATGGCTGGCGGTGCTTATGGCCGGCCTGTCATTGTCAGCAGGGCGGATCGCAATGAATACGGGGGCATGATGCGTCTGGCCAAATGGAATCTTTTTATACCGGTACTGGTACTGGGCGAGTTGGTATTCAGCACGGTGCTCTTTGTTTTGGGGCCGCTGTCCTACCTGCTGGTGTTTATTGCCGTGCTGGTACTGTTTGCCAAACACGAAGTTTCGCCCCTGGTCCGGCAACCGGCGCGTGAACAGCGCTATCGACGTGGGCATTGGCTGCTGGCCAGCATGAATGTGCTGGTAGTGCTTGCCCTTGGCCTGCCGTCGCTGCTGTCGGCCTTGTTGCATGACCAGAACATGATGATGCTGATGTGGTATTCCATGCTGCTTTATCCCATTGCCCCTCTGGTATGGGCGATCGGCCTTGTCATGGTGTTGAGTTCGCGCGCAGTCCCGCCTGGTGCGGCGCTGCCTGGGAGTCCGGAGTGAGGGTACGGGCAAAAAAACACCCCGCCAGTCTGACTGGTCGGGGTCTGCAGGGTCAGAGCCAGGCTCCGACGGAGGGTTAACTTTCACCCCATGTCAACGCCGTGCAAGCGCAGCCTGCATCCGCGGTCAAGGGTGCGGAAACAGGCAGGGTGAACTGAGATGTTACGCAATGGAAAGCTCTGTTTCCATTAGGGATTATCCTGATTCCGCAGGGCTGCCCCGGACCAGCCTCTAGCGATTGGCCATCACCGCCTGTACCAGGTCGGCAATCGAGCGCACTTTCATCTTGTCCATCATCTTGCCCCGGTGGGCTTCCACCGTCTTGATGCTGATGCCCAGTTCGTCGGCAATCACCTTGTTCATCTTGCCTTCCACCACCTTGTCCAGCACTTCGCGTTCGCGGATGGTGAGCGAGGCCAGGCATTCGGCAAAACGGTCGCGCGCGGCACTGCTGGCCTGCTGCTGCTGGCTCAGTGCCAGTGCGCTGTCCACGGTATTGAGCAGGGCCTGCTGGTTGAACGGCTTTTCCAGAAAATCATGCGCGCCACGCTTGACCGCCTGCACCGCCATCGGCACGTCGCCATGGCCGGTGATGAAGATGACCGGCCAGGGGTTGTGGCGGGCGCTGAGTTCATCAAACAGTTCCAGTCCGCTCATGCCGGGCATGCGGATATCCACGATCAGGCAACCGGCACCACGCGGCTGGAAGTCTTCCAGCAGTGCTTCGGCACTGGCATGACAGGAAATGGCGTAGTCGTGGCTTTCCAGCAGGAAAACCAGCGAGTCACGGAATGCTTCGTCGTCATCGACGATGTGAACCTGGGGAGAGCTGGCACTCATGTTTCGGACACCGGTAGCGTGAATCGGAAAATACTACCACCACCGGGCTTGTCTTCCACCCACAATTGGCCTTCGTGGAACTCGATGATGGTGCGGCAGATATTCAGGCCCATGCCCATGCCTTCTGCCTTGGTGGTGAAGAAGGCATCGAACAGGCGTTCTTTCAGGTCCAGCGGCACGCCGTGGCCGTGGTCGCTGATGGCCACTTCGATGCGGCGCGGGTTCAGCTGGCGCGCTTCCACATGCAGCACGCGTTCGGCCGGGGTGCAGTCCTGCATGGCTTCGATGCCGTTCTTGATCAGGTTGAGCAGCACCTGTTCCACCAGGATGGGGTCGACATAGAGTGGCGGCAGGTCCTTGTCCAGCCGGATGTCGATGGTGGCGGCCTGACGGCGGGCTTCAATATCGGCAATGGCCAGCGAGGCTTCGATGATGTCGGTGAGCTGGCAGGTCTTGCGGTCCGGCTCGCTTTGTTTGACAAATTCGCGGATGCGGCGCACCACGGTGCCGGCGCGCTCGGCCTGGGCGGTAATCTTTTCCATCACCGGCAGCAGCGCTTCCGGCGTGGCCTTGCCCTGGCGGATGCGCTCGATACAGCCTGCCTGGTAGTTGGCAATGGCGGATAGCGGCTGGTTCAGTTCGTGCGCCAGGGTGGAGGCCATCTCGCCCATGGTGACCAGGCGCGAGGTGGATTGCAGCTGCTGCATCTGCTGCTGGTAGCGTTCTTCGGCGTCGTGCTGCTGGGTGGTGTCGGTGAGAATGGTCATGGAGACAATGCGGCCATTCACCCAGCGAATGCTGCGGCGGCGCATGGAAATCCAGCGCGAGGGCGGGTCCATCCACACTTCCATGTCCACGTCGCGTGCGCTGCGCATCAGCTCCACCAGCCGCAGGTCGCAATAGCCCAGCTGGCTGTCGGCGGGCTGGTCCGGCGTGAACCACTGCTGATAGCGCTGGTTGCAGAATAGCAATTCCAGCGATGCCGGGTCCACCACGGCCACGGCAGCGTCCAGTCCTTCGATGACGGTGACAAAACGGTCGTGCGAGGCTTCCAGCCGGCGCTGGGCTTCCAGCCGCTCGGTGATGTCGGTCAGCACCGCCATCCAGCCGGTATGGTGGCCGTGGGCGTCGATCAGCGGCGAAGCCAGGATGTGGGCGTCGAATACTTCGCCATTCTTGCGTTGCAGGATGGACTGGAAGCCCTCCGGTGGCGCTTCGCCTGCCAGCGTGTCTTCCAGGTCGCGCCGGTTGCCTTCGCTGAGTACCCCTTGCCGCCAGTAGGGGTAGGGGGCGGCCTGGCCGATCAGCTCCTGCTCGCTATAGCCGGTGATGGCACAAAACGACGGATTGACATAGGTGATGCGGCCTTGCAGGTCGATGGCGCGGATACCCACCACCAGTGAGTCTTCCATCGCCTTGCGGAAGGCGGACTCCTGACGCAGCGCCTGTTCGGCCTGTTTTTCTGCCGTGATGTCACGGCCGGACACATAGGCCACGCCGCTGTCTGCCAAGGGACTTAGCGCCCACACGATCCAGCGCACCTCGCCTGATTTGGTGAGGATGCGGGTTTGCACAAAGCGGTCAGCCCCGCCGGTATCAAACAGCCGCTCGAAGCTGTCGCGTGCACTTTCACGTTCTTCGGGCAGCAGGTAGTTGAGGAAGGACGTGCCCAACAGTTCGTCTGCGCTATAACCCAGCCCTTTTTCAAAGGCCGGGTTCAGTTGCAGGATGGTGGTGTCGCGCCGCACCACGCCCAGCATTTCCTGCGACAGCCGGTATACCCGGTCTCGTTCGCGTTCTGCTTCCACCCGGCCACGGATATGACGGTTGAGGCTGAGCAGGCTGAGCAGGGTGAGCAGTACCATGCCGGCAATCAGCCCCAGTTGCAGCAGCCGGGCCTGGGTCATCGCACCCTTTACCGGCCGGGCGGTAATCACCAGCCCGGTGCCGGGCAGTTCCAGTTTTTCTGCCACGCCGCCGCGCAGGCGGCTGACGGCATTGGCGGCAATGGTTTTGCCGTCGCGGGTTTGCAGTTCCAGCTGGTATTTTTCGCTGAACCAGGCCGGTGGCAGGCGGCGGACCACATTGTCGGCATCGAACATGGCCACCAGCATGCCGTTGAACTGGCCGTTCTGGTACAGCGGGATATCCAGTTCGTAGCGCCAGCTGCCGTTGCTGCGCTGAAACGGCGCACTGTAGGCAAAGCGCCCGTTCTGCTGGGCCAGCTTGAAAGCGGCCGGTGCCTGGATGCTGGCGCCGGGGGAGAGCGGGCCATCTTCGTAGGGGGCAGTCCAGCGCAGGATGCCGTGACTGTCGCTGCGCGCCAGCGCCAGCATTTCCGGGGTATTGGCCAGCAGTTGGGAAGCCTGGGTCTGGAAGCCGGCTTCGTCGGTTTCACCGCTACCCATGCTGCGCGCCAGGTCGGTCAACTGGGCCAGATTGTCTTCCAGCTTCAGTTGCAGGGTTTGTTCGGCCCACAAGGCATCGCGGGCCAGATTGCTTTTTTGCTGCTCTGCCTCGCGCGCGTCCAGCGTCCACAGCATCACGCCCATGGTGAGGAAGAACAGCACGATGGTGGTGTTGGGAAACAACTGATACCAGCCACTGCGTTTGCGTAAGGCGTAAAAGCGGGGTGTGCGCATAGGAAGGCGGTAGGCTAGAGGTGGCAAAAGCCAGCAATACGTACTGGCCGGTATGATTTTCTCCAGTTTACGACAAGTGGGAGAACCTGACTGTAAGGGTTGGCCCGCAGTTGTGGCGCTTGCTGGTGCAAATTCGCGTGCTACTTGAGTCCATACCCTTGCCGGGGGTAATCTCGCGGCTGGTTTTGATCAGGTAGGAAGACAAGCGGCATGCGCAGCATCAGCATCATCTGTGGGATAGGGTTGGGCCTTTTGTGCAGCCTGGTGCTGGCTGCACCACAACCCATCCGTATTGGTGTGCCAGGCGCCTTTACCGGCGGTTCTGCCCCCATGGGCCTGAGCATGCGCAACGGCATCCGTCTGGCCGCGGCCGAAATCAACAAGGCCGGTGGTGTGCTGGGGCGGCCCATCGAGCTGGTGGAGCGTGACGATGGCGGCATCCCGGCGCGTGGCATCAAGGTGGCGCAGCAATTGCTCACCCAGGACCGGGTGGTGGCGGTGGTGGGCTTCGTCAATACCGGGGTGGCGCTGGCGGCCAGCAAGAACTATCAGGATGCGCGGGTGCCGGTGATGCTGGCGGTGGCCACCGCAGCCATCTTGACCCGGCAGTTTCCACTGCATGGCAATACCGACAACTATATTTTCCGGGTGGCGGCAGCGGACGACCTGCAAGCGCCCTTGATTGTGCGCGAGGCGGTGCAGCGTTCGGGTTATCGCAAGCTGGCCATTTTTGCCGACAACACCAATTACGGCTATCAGGGCCTGATGGAGCTGGAGCGTGCGCTGGGGCAGAACGGCCTGAAGCCCAGCTATGTGGCGCGCTTCAACCTGCAGGAGCGGGACATGGCCAATGCACTGTTGCAGGCACGCAATGCCGGCAGTCAGGCCATTCTTACCTATGCCATCGGCCCGGAACTGGCCGAGCTGGCCAATACCATGTCACGCATGGACTGGAAAGTACCCATCATCGGCAGCTGGACCTTGTCCATGTCCAACTTCATCGATAATGCCGGCCCCAATGGCGAAGGCGCGCGCATGGTGCAAAGCTATATTCCGGCCGAAGATGACACCCCCAGACGGCGGGACTTTCTGGATGGCTACCAGTGGTTGTTCCACACCCGTCGCATTCCTTCACCACCTTCGGCAGCGCAAGGCTATGACGGCATGAAGCTGATGGCCGAAGCCATCCGTCAGGCCGGTTCGCTGGATGGCATTGCCATTGTGCGTGCGCTGGAAAACCTGCATCAACCGGTGGCCGGAGTGATCACCACCTACAAGCAGCCATTCAGCCGCAACGACCACGAGGCGCTGGAGCTGAACGTACCGGTGATCGGCAAGGTGGAACGTGGCCGGGTGGTGTATGCCTACCCGGCTGACAAACCGCACCAGTAAGCGCCTCAGCCGCGTGCTGGCAGCGGGATGAACTCAGTTTCGCCCGGCACCGGAGCAAAGCGCCCTTGCTGCCAGTCGTCCCTGGCCTGACGGATGCGCTCCAGCCGGGTAGAGACGAAATTCCAGTCCAGAATGCGGTGGGCGTCCGGCGTGGGACCGGCCAGCAAGGCGAGGCGGCTGGGTTCGCGGGCAGTCAGGCGCAGCGGTGTGGCCGTGTCCGGCAGCAGGCCCAGTTCGCCACTGGCCAGGTTTTCATCGCCCAGGCTGAGGCTGCCGCTGGCCAGGTAAATACCACGCTCGGCAAAGCCCAGCGGAATGTCCAGTGTTGCGCCGGCATCCATGTCCACCACGGCATACAGTGCGTCACCGGGAAAGGCTACCGGTGCGCTGCGGCCCCAGGCATGGCCCACTACCAGTTGTATGCGGCTGCCATCCTGTTGCCATGAGGGCAGGGCGTCGCGGTCGTAGTGGATGAAGGCCGGTTCGCATTCTTCCAGTGCCACCGGCAAGGCCAGCCACAGTTGCAGGCCTTCCACCGGGGTACCGCTGCTGCGGATGTCCTCCGGAATGCGTTCCGAATGCACGATGCCACGCCCGGCAATCATCAGGTTGGCCGCGCCCGGCTCAATGCGCTGCACGCTGCCCAGGCTGTCACGGTGCATCAGCGCGCCGCTGAACAGATAGGTGAGGGTGGCCAGGCCGATATGCGGGTGCGGCCGCACATCGTTGTCGCGTTGATCCAGATTGAAATGGGCCGGGCCCATGTGGTCCAGAAAAATGAAGGGACCGATATGACGGGCAGTGCGGCTGGGCAGCAGGCGGCGCACCGGAAAGCCGATATCGCTGACCTTGGCGCTGATGCGTTCGCTCCATGTATTCATGGTGTGGGCTCCTGCTGACAGGGCCGCCGCCGTGAGGGCGACAGCCACTGTCTGTGTGTTGGTTCAGAAACGACCGTTGCGGAAGTCGTCAGCCGCCGCTTCCAGTTCGGCGCGGGTGTTCATCACGAACGGTCCCCACTGGGCAATCGGCTCGTTCAGGGGTTTGCCGGCCACCAGCAGGAAGCGCGCTGGTGCGTCACTGGTCACGCGGATGCCACCGGCAGCCGCATCATTGGCCAGAATGGCCATCTGGCGCTGCTTGACCGCCTGGCCGTGACTGCCAGCCTCCAGCTCGCCCTGATAAACATAGATGAATGCATTATGGCTTGCCGGAATGGAGAGGAATTCTTCCTGTCCGGCGGCCAGATGCACGTCCAGATACAGCGGCTCGGTATCCAGACGCTGGATGGCAGCGGGCTGGTTGGCCACGCAACCGGCAATCAGGCGCAGGCGGCTGCCGTGCCCGGTTTGCAGTTCCGGAATTTCTGCCGAAGGAATATCCCGATACCACGGGTCCATCATCTTGTTCTTGGCCGGCAGGTTCACCCACAGCTGGAAGCCATGCATCAGGCCGTCTTCCTGCTCTGGCAGCTCGGAGTGAATCAGGCCGCGTCCGGCGGTCATCCACTGTACACCGCCCGGCCCTAGCAGGCCTTCCTGCCCGGTGCTGTCGCGGTGGCGCATGCGGCCATCGAGCATGTAGGTGACGGTTTCGAAGCCACGGTGCGGGTGGTCCGGGAAGCCGGCAATGTAGTCATCCGGATTGTCCGAGCGGAATTCGTCCAGCATCAGGAAGGGGTCCAGCCGGCGTTGCAGGTCGTGGGTCAGTACCCGCAACAGGCGGACACCGGCACCATCGGAAACCTCCATGCCATTGATCAGGCGTTCCACTTCGCGGCTGATGTTGTGCGTGCTCATCTTGCATCTCCTTGTCGGGGCCGGCGCTGCTGGGCCTGGCCGTTGATCATGGACTGCATTATTGCAGTGGAAATTTGAATAAAAAAGCGCAAAAATCAGTAGTAATCAATCTGAAAATCAAATAAATGAAACAAGCCAGAACTACCTGGGAGCAGTGGCAGGTCTTGCAATGCATTGTCAGTGAAGGCGGTTTCGCCCAGGCAGCCAGGGCCATGCACCGCAGCCAGTCATCGGTCAGTTATATGGTGGCGCAATTGCAGGAGCAGCTGGGTGTGCCCTTGCTGCAGGCACAAGGACGGCGCATGGTGCTGACATCGGCAGGCGAAGTGCTGCTGCGTGATGCACAGAACGTGCTGGCGGCATCATTGCGGCTGGAGGAGAAGGCGCGTTCCTTGCTGCAAGGCTGGGAGGCCGAAGTGCGGCTGGCGGTGGACAGCCTGTTTCCCACCCCGGCGCTGTTGCCGGCGCTGGGGCAGTTTGCCGGTCATTGCCCCAGTACCCGCCTGCAAATGCACGAGGTGGTGATGTCCGGCGCGGATGATGCGCTGCATGGCCAGCAGGTGGAGCTGGCGGTGGCGGGGCGGGTGCCGCAGGGTTTTCTGGGTGACTGGTTGCTGGAGGCGGAGTTTGTCGCCTGTGCTGCGCCGGACCACCCCTTGCACCGGCTTGGTCGGGCGCTGGAAATGGAAGACTTGCAACAGCATGTGCAAGTGGTATTGCGCGATTCCGGCCAGCGCCAGCCGCGCGATGAAGGCTGGCTGGGTGCCTGGCAGCGCTGGACGGTGTCGCAACCGGAAACGGCCATTGCCGCGGTGGAGCAGGGCTTTGCCTTTGGCTGGCTGGCCTGGCACCGCATTGCCCCTGCGGTGGCGGCGGGCAGATTGCGGCCATTGCCGCTGGCGCATGGTGGTTTGCGCAAGGCGGCCTTGTATCTGGTGCTGGCCGACCCCTCGCAGGCGGGTCCGGCTACCTTGCAGCTGGCCGACTGCCTGCGGGCCGAGGCTGAGCGCTGGCGCGATGCTTATCAGCCGTATCAGCCAAGCTGAAAGCAAAACGACCAGCGCAAGGCTGGTCGTTGTATGGTGCTAACGCAGGCGGCGTTAATGGCCTTGCTGGCCTTGCAGATAGTGCTCCAGCGCATGACCGGCCGACAGGATGTGAAAGCGGATGAATTCCGCAGCTTCTTCGGCGGCACCTTGCTTGCACAGTTCCAGCAGGCGGGTGTGTTCTTCGTGCGCGCGTTCCATGGTGCGGGTGAACAGGATCTGCATCCGGGTGTAGCGGTCGGTCTTGTTGTGCAGCTGTTCAATCAGCGCCAGGGTATTGGGGCGCTTGGCGGCGCGATACAGTGCCAGGTGGAAGCGCGAGTTGAGTTCGCCCCAGTGGCGGACGTCATTTTTTTGCAGCGCCAGCTCGAATTCGTGCAGGGTTTGTTCTGCCAGCACGATGTCGGCCGGGGTCTGACAGGGAATGGAGGCCTTCAGCACCGCACTTTCCAGCATGGCGCGGATTTCCAGCAGTTCCAGCACGTCTTCCAGCGACAGCTTGGACACCACGGCGCCCTTGTGGTCGATGATCTGGATCAGTCCTTCGGCTTCCAGCTGACGCAGGGCTTCACGTACCGGCACCCGGCTGACGCCGTATTCGTTGGATAGGGCTTCCTGGCGCAATTGCTGGCCATCAACAAACTCACCCGAGAGTAGGCGCTGGCGAAGCGATTCGGTTACGGCACTGGTCAGCGTCTGGCGCTTGATCGGCTGCAGGGTAGTCATGGTTTTTTAGGATCTGTCAGTCAATCGGATAAATGCAAATGGATTCGATTATACGGTGCTTCCATTGTCAGACAAGAGGGGATCGCGATGCTTTTTGTCGCAAATGTGAAAGATTTTGCCATTGGAAAAGAAAAACCCGGCCAAAGCCGGGTTTTTCTTGCAAGACTGGGGTGGATGATGGGGCTCGAACCCACGACAACAGGAATCACAATCCTGGACTCTACCAACTGAGCTACATCCACCGCCGAAGCGGGTTGACTTGCCAGCCATGGGCTGACCGTCTGAAAGAAGGTGGGGTGGATGATGGGGCTCGAACCCACGACAACAGGAATCACAATCCTGGACTCTACCAACTGAGCTACATCCACCACAGGGTACTGCATTCTACTACAACTGCCAGTGACTACAAAAACTGGGGTACTGGCGCGCCCGACAGGAATCGAACCTGTAACCCCCGGCTTAGAAGGCCGGTGCTCTATCCAGTTGAGCTACGGGCACTCACTTATCGGGCTTTTTCTGGTCGGGGCGGCGGGATTCGAACTCGCGACCCCCTGATCCCAAATCAGGTGCGCTACCAGGCTGCGCTACGCCCCGACGACAGAGACCGCAACTATACGGATAGGCCCTTTTGCTGTCAACACCGTCTTGCAATCTTTTTTTGTCCGCCACCTGCTTGCCCGCTGCGGCAGGATGGCCAGCGTGCAGGAGAGTCTCGACTAACTTCATGATAAATAGATGCTTATTGTGTGAATTTTGCTTTACGTGAAATTATTCCTAATGTATTTTTGTAGTTTCGTAAAAAGCCAAAAAATGAGAAAATTGCCGCCTCTTTTCAAGTTCCATACGGAATCAGGCATGGCGGCGCAACTCATTGATGGTAAGGCAGTAGCAGAACAACTCATCGCCAAGGTAGGCGAAGGCGTGAAACAGCGTGTGGCGGCAGGCAAGCGTGCCCCCGCACTGGCAGTGATCCTGGTTGGCAACGACCCGGCATCCAGTGTCTATGTAGGCAGCAAGAAGCGTTCTTGCGAAAAAGCAGGCATCCGTTCGGTTGCCTACGATCTGCCGGCTGAAACCAGCCAACAGGAATTGCTGGACATCATTGACACCCTGAATGCCGATGCCACCGTGGATGGCATCCTGGTTCAGCTGCCGCTGCCCAAGCAGATCGATCCGCAAGCCGTGATCGAGCGCATCGATCCGAAGAAGGATGTCGACGGTTTCCATCCCTATAATATGGGCCGTCTGGCCATCAAGATGCCGCTGCTGCGTCCGTGCACGCCGCGTGGTGTGATGACCCTGCTGGAAGAATACGGCATCGACCCCAAGGGCAAAAAAGCCGTGATCGTGGGTGCATCCAATATCGTTGGTCGTCCGCAGGCGCTGGAAATGCTGCTGGCACGTGCCACGGTGACGGTATGTCACAGCGCCACTGCCGACCTGGCACATGAAGTGGCCCAGGCTGACATCGTGGTGGCGGCGGTGGGCATTCCCGGCTTCATCAAGGGTGAGTGGATCAAGCCCGGTGCCGTGGTGATTGATGTGGGCATCAACCGCCTGGATACCGGCAAGCTGGCTGGCGATGTGGAATTTGCCACCGCTGCCGAGCGCGCCAGTTTCATCACCCCGGTGCCGGGTGGTGTCGGTCCGATGACCGTGGCAACGCTGTTGCAGAATACGCTGGATTCGGCCAATCTGAACGCCTGATCCCGTCACCGGCAACCAGCGCCACAGGCTGCAGGGAGTAGTCATCCCTGTGGCGTGTGGCGTTTGTCTTTTGCCGGATGGTGACGGCGACGCGGAATTGGCAAGTGACAGCCGCAAGGCTGCCGTTGATCATGTAATGACAAAGAGACTGTAATAATGAGCAATACCCGTCAATCGGCCACGCTGCTGATCAGTGCGCCGGACAAGAAGGGCCTGGTAGCGGCCCTGGCCAATTTCCTGATGACTTACAACGCCAACATCATGCATGCCGACCAGCATCAGGATACCAGCGAGAACCTGTTCCTGATGCGTATCCAGTGGGAGCTGGACGGCTTTACCCTGCCGATGGATGCGTTTGCCGCTGCGTTCCAGCCGATTGCCGCCGAGCACAACATGACCTGGAAGGTTTCCCTGTCCAGCCGCAAGCCGCGCATGGCCATTTTCGTATCCAAGTACGAACACTGCCTGGTGGATTTGCTGCACCGCTGGCGCATTGGCGAACTGAACTGCGACATTCCGCTGGTGATTTCCAATCACGAGGATTGCCGCCGTCTGGTTGAGTTCAACGGCATTCCCTTCCATGTGATCCCGGTGACGCGCGAGAACAAGGCCGAGGCCGAGGCCGAACAGTTCCGCCTGCTGGAAGAGGCTGGTGCCGATTTCATCGTACTGGCGCGTTACATGCAGGTACTGTCCGGTGAGTTCGTCAAACGCTATCCGGACCGGGTGATCAACATCCACCACAGCTTCCTGCCGGCATTCGATGGTGCCAAGCCGTATCACCGCGCCTTTGCCCGCGGTGTGAAGCTGATTGGCGCGACCAGCCATTACGTGACGGAAGATCTGGACGAGGGTCCGATCATCGAGCAGGAAGTCACCCGCATTTCGCACCGTGACGATGTGGAAGACCTGATCCAGAAGGGCCGCGACCTGGAAAAAGTGGTGCTGTCCCGTGCCGTGCGCTGGCATGTGGATGACCGCATCCTGTCTTACAGCAACAAGACCGTTGTTTTTGACTGAGCCGGCATCATGCACCGTCTGATTGATGATTTGCTGGGGCTGCTGCGTTTTCGCGTTGGTCCGCTGGAGCAATACCAGTATCCGCGCTGGATGCCGGCCCTGTTGCTGACGGTCCTCGGACTGGTGGCTAGCGGCGGCACCGGTGAGCTGGGCAATAACGTGCTCGGCCGCATGCTGTTCATGCTGATGTTTACCTGGCTGGAAACCTTGCTGTTCACCCAGTTCATCACGGTGTGGTTGCGGCTGGCCAAATGGCGGCCTGAGGGTTCGCTATTCGGCCTGATCGTATTGTGCAACAGCCTGCAGTTTATCGAGCCGCTGACCAGCTGGTTGCCGGACGACGCGGCTCTCGGTGCCGATCTGGCACTGTCCCTGCTGACCATCGCCCTGATGGTGAACAGCATGGCGGTGGTGTCCGGGGTTGCCCGGGTACGCGTGCTGCTGGGGGTGATGCTGTTTGCTCCGGTGGCCATGCTGACGCTGGCAATCAGCCTGCAAATGGCCAGCAGCATGGGCTGGGTCACCATTCCGCAGGACATGCTCAGTGCGGTGGGTGAGGTGTCGACTCCGGCAGACACTGCGCCGGCAGGTGGCAAGGGCAGTAGCGACCTGTAAGGTGCATCTGACCATTTGCCAACGACAAGGGCTGCCCACTGGCAGCCCAGGCTGCTGACAAAGTAATTTGCTGAGATTTCAGCGGACCCGGCAAAGCCGGGCCTTTCGACTAACTCTTGGATTCCGCAGCCTTCCCATCTATTCCCTATCCCCCCGCCCTTACCCGGCCAATTGAAGAAGGGGTGCCTCGCTTTCTGAAAGGAAAGCGAGAGGGGGGGCAACAACAAGGGCTGCCCACGGGCAGCCCTTGTTGCTTTATTTCAGGGTTCTTCGCTCGCCGGTGCGGCCAGCAGTTGTTCCAGCGCAGTGTTGATGGCCTGGCGTTGCATGGGGCTGTGCAGCTGGCCGTGATACTGGCCGTCGACAAACAGCAGTAGGGTGGGCAGGTGGAAAATGTCGAAGGCGTGCGCCAAAGCCATGCTCTCTTGCACATCGACATAGGCCAGCTGTTGCAGGCAGTCAGGTTGCCAGCTGTCCAGCAGCTGGTGCCAGGCGCGGCATGCAGAGCAGCCGGGCTGGCCAAACAGCACCAGCGTATTGCCGGGCAGGCTTGCCAGCGTGTGATGAAAACCGAATTCGTCCAGCTGTAGCCAGCGGGCGCTGTCCATGCCGGACATGGTGGTTCAGTCTACCTTGGCGATATAGCGCGCCAGGCCCAGAATGGCGCGCAAGGCCTGGCCCTTGGCGGTTTCTTCATTACGCAGCCTGGCATAGCGGCGCAGGATGGCGCGGCTTTCCACGAACAGGTCCAGCTCGGTATCCGGCGAAGAAACCAGCGCAATCCGTTCGATTTCACCTTGCGGGCGTGCCTGACCCTGCGCAATGCACAGGTAAACCTTGTGGGCATTGTGCGGTGTGATGTGGTCGAACAGGTAAAGCATGGAGTTGATGCGCAGCCCGGTCTCCTCGCGGATTTCCCGGATCAGTGCCTGGGAGCGTAACTCGCCCCGGTTGGCCTTGCCCCCCGGCAGGTTGTAGCGGCTGCCACGCGCAGCGGTAACCAGAACGCCGTCGGGCAATTCGATGATGGCGGTGGCACGTCTTGCCAGATCAGCCGGCAGGCGTTGATCGGGCTTTTTGTCGTCCTGATTTCTCATGCGTCTCGATATAACAGATACGGGCCGCAAATGGCGGCCCAGTTCTGTCGACTATTCTAATGGAAGCCCTTGGCCGGGACAAACAGTCAATGCGTCTTAATGCCTGTCCAAGCCGGTTTGACAGCATGAACTGCAATGTATTCCAGAAGCTTCCGCAGGACTCAAAGCCAGTGCAGTGCCAGTCCACCCAGGCCCAGCAGCAGGCAATACCAGCCAAATGGCCGCAGCGATTCGATTTCACTTTTCTTGAAATAGCGCATGAGAAACCAGGTGCTGGCATAGGCACAGGCCCCGGCCAGCAGCCCGCAGCTCAGTAACAAGCCCCAGGGCTGGGCATGACCGCTGTGCGCCAGCTTGGGGACTTCCAGCACCCCGGCGGCCAGGATGATGGGGGTGGCCAGCAGGAAGGAAAAGCGCGCAGCCGCGGCGTGGTTCAAGCCATGTGCCAGGCCGCTGAGCAAGGTGACGCCGGAGCGGGAAATGCCGGGCAACAGGGCCAGTGCCTGCCCGCTGCCAATCTTGATGGCACCCATCAGACTCAGTTCATCCAGTGTCCTGGCGTTGGCTGCCTGTTGTTTGCGGTCACCCCACAGCAGGAGCAGGCCGTTGATGCTGAGAAAAACCAGCACCGCCGTGGCACTGCTGAACAGCACGCGCAATTGCTTTTCCAGCAGCAGTCCCAGCAGGCCGGCCGGAATGGTGCCGGCGACCAGTCGCCACATCAGCCTTGCTTCAGCATTGCTGTTGCCGCCACGCGCCCGGATGAAGCCGGTGATGAGTGCGCGCCAGTCACGGTGGAAATACAGCAGCAGGGCAAGGGCGGTGCCCAGGTGCAGCATCACCATGAAGGGCAGGAAGTCAGGATGACTGCGATTGAGAGACCAGTGCAGCCAGTCCGGAATCAGGATGCCGTGTCCCAGGCTGCTGATCGGAAACAGTTCACTGACCCCCTGGATGACTGCAAACAGCAGTGCTTCAACAGGATTCATGGTTTAGCGGTGGTGGGGTAAAAAAGATGGCCAGTTTTACCAGATGAAAATGTCAGTTTGATGACGTGTCATTGAGCGCACTGCCCCAGCATTGGGTGATCCAGTCCGGCAGGTGAGGGCCGGTCAGCAGTGGGGTGTCGTAGTCGGGGGAGAGCCGTGAGGCCAGTGCATACAGTTTGCGACTGGTGGCGGCCTGCCAGTTGCCGGCAAAGCCGGGCAGCCCGGCTTCGCGCCGGATGAAGTCGAAACGGACTTGGGAGTGAACGAACTCCTGATGTTGTAGCCGGCCTTCGGCATAAGGGCGCAGCCAGTCCAGCGCCAATTGCAGGCTGCCACCGGAGGCTGCCTTGTCGTGCAGCCAGTCCTGCTGCCACTGCCGTGCGGCAATGGCGGCGCGTACCAGCGGTTCCAGATCGTAGGTGACATAGTGCAGGGCATCGCGCTCGCGGTAATCCAGCGTTTCACCCTGGGCATTGATATTACGCTCCAGATGCTGGCGGAACAGCTCGGTGGCGGCTTTTTGCAAGCCGGCATCCTGCAGGGCCAGGGCCGACAGGGCGATCAGCTTGATGCGGTGGCTGTTCCAGTTGTTTCTGAAGGTAGCCCCCAGTGGCTGTCTGGCGGTGCGGATCCGTGTCACATAGCCCTCGGCCAGCTGCCGCAATAGCTGCCGTGTCTGCGTGGCAGTGGTGACGGGTAGCTGATTGGCCGTGATGGCATAGGCGTCAATCAGTGCTTCGAGGTCGGTTTCGTCGATGGGGTTGAAGGAGGGCTGATAAACCCGTGTCCAGGCATCCAGCTGGCGTGCCACGGCATCCAGATAGCGTTGCTCGCCGCTGCCTTGCCAGGCCAGCGCCAGGTCGCGCATGCGGATCCAGTCCTGCTTGGCCTTGACGCTCTGATCGAAAATGCCCTGATGCGGCAGGGTGCCTTCGGTATGAATGTGCGGCAAGGGAGCGGGCGTTTGCCTGAGCGCGGCTTCCGCCCTTTGCAGCAAGGAGGGTGCAGCCTTGCCGGCCATACACCAGGCAGTCGACGGGCTGGCAGAGGCCATGCCTGTCCCGGCAAGCCAGCACAGCAGCATGCTCAGGGAGATGGGCAGTGAACGCCAGTAAGTCAGCATGTCTGGAGTCTGGCAGCAGCTGGCGGTGGCCAGCCTGCATGCACGCAGGGCCGTCAAGGGTGGAGATTTGCTGAGTCTAGCAAATATTTACACTTGCTGCGGCACTGAGCGTTCAGTGTTCCGGGTCGAGGGCGTCCTGTTCCAGATCGGCTTCCATCTGGGCGCGGATGGCGGCAAAAAACTGGTGGATTTCCTGCACGGCAGGGGAGATGGCGGCCAGCCATTGTTCGCGCTGGTTGCTGTCGCTGTTGTCGATGTAAGGACGCATTTCCGGGTCCGGGTGGCGTTCGAAGGCCAGCGCCATGATGGCTTCCAGCGCACCAGCATGTTCGGCATCGTCAAACAGCAGGTTCCAGTCGTCCTGCTGCAGCTGCATGCCTTCGACAAAGCCCTCGGCCCAGTCATTGCCGTGCACCACGCCCTGTTCGTCCGCATCCAGCCAGGGCTGGAATTCCGCGCCCTGTTGCAGGGTGTGGGCGATGTCCAGCCAGTGGCCCATCAGCAGGGCGACAAATTTTTCCAGATCCTTTTCGCTGCGGAATGCCTGCTCGTCATCAAAGGCATCACCCAGAATCAGCGGCAGGCATTCGGTGGGCTTGATGGCTTCCGGGCCGCACAGCAAGGCGGTGAAGAAACCGTCCAGCTTTTCCAGGTTCATGCACTGCAGGCGTGCAAAGCGTTGCAGGGTGGTGGACAGGCGCTGGTAGTCGGCCTCGGTCAGCGGAGCGTGTTTCATCGGCGGGTCTTTCGGTGTCAATGCGACATTATCGCTGATCGCGGGCCGGACTGCCCATCTCCCTGTCGCGCTCATTCCTTCCAGCGCATCGGCGGCAGCGCGGCAAAGGCTTCGCGCAAGGCCTGGCCCCAGCCGGTGTGCAGCTGCTGGAAGTAGGGGTCGTGCTCGGTAATGCGCTGGTGGATGCCGGGGCCGAAGTCGTCCTTGTCGTATACCAGCATATCGATGGGCAGGCCGACTGACAGATTGCTCTTCATTGTCGAGTCAAAGCTGATCAGTGCGCATTTGGCGGCGTCTTCCACCGGGGTGTGGTAGTTCACCACCCGGTCGATGATGGGCTTGCCGTACTTGGCTTCACCAATCTGGAAGTAGGGCGTGTCCTGCGTGGCTTCGATGAAATTGCCCTGCGGGTAGATGTTGAACAGGCGCGGTGCCTCCCCACGGATTTGCCCGCCCAGGAGGAAGGAACAGCCGACTTCGATCTTGGACTGGCTGAGGGTGGGGCCATCGCGCTCGACAATTTCACGCAGGGTATCGCCTACCAGGCAGGCGGCATCGTACATGGACGGAACATTCAGGATGTTGCGCTCGCTGCTGCTGGCACTGGCGCGCTGGCGCAACAGGCTGACCACACTTTGGGTGGTGGCCAGATTGCCGGCGGACAGCATCACCAGCAGGCGCTCGTCCGGTTGCTGGAAAAATTGCATCTTGCGAAAGGTGGACACGTGGTCCACCCCGGCATTGGTGCGGGAGTCCGAGGCAAACAGCATGCCGGACGCAAGATTCATGGCGACGCAGTAAGTCATGATGCAGCTACTTGTGTGGTGGAGTTGAATCAATCTAGCTGCTGTGTCACTGGCCGTCCAGCCAGACGCGCGCCTGGGCGGTCATGCTTTCGGTGCCACCGCCAAAGCGCACGCCGCGTACCGGGCAGGCATCCAGATAATCCATGCCGATGGCCAGCTTCAGGTGATGCTCGTTGGCTGCCACGGCATTGGCCACATCAAAGCTGTGCCAGGCCCCGTCCACCCAGGCTTCGGCCCAGGCATGGCTGGAAACATGGTCTGCCGCATGCGCGGGCGAGTAGACATAACCGCTGACATAGCGCGCCGGAATGCCCAGCTGGCGGGCGCAGCTCAGAAACACATGGGTATGGTCCTGGCATACGCCGGCACCTTTGGCGAAGGCCGCCGCCGCCGGGGTGTGGCTTTGGGTTTCGCCGGGCAAGAAGGGCATGTGCTCGCGAATGCCTTCCACCAGCGATTGCAGCTGAGCGAGGCTGGGCGTTGGCTGGCGGTAAGCGGCGGCAAAGCGGCACAGGGCTTCGTCCGGTGTGGTCAGTTCGGTCTGGCGCAGGAAGAACAGCGGCGGCAGGTCGTCGCTCAAGGGCGCGGTGTCGTCGGTTTCCACTGTGCCGCTCACCTTGATGCGGATTTCCTGGTGCGGGTAGTCCAGGGTAAGGACGTGCAGGATATTGCCGTAGCTGTCGGTGCTGCGGTGCGCGGCCACCGGCAGCTCCAGCTGCCAGTCCAGAATCTGCAGGCCGTTGCCGCCTTGCGGTGTCAGGCGCAGGTATTGGGTGCTGTGACGTACCGGGCTGTCGTAGCGATACAGTGTTTCATGGCTGATGGCGAGTCTCATGGCTATCCCTTTCTGTATGATGCGGACCGGTCTGCGCTCAGGCAGCTTCCAGATAACTGTGGTGGATGGTGTTGCCCAGCAGGATGATGTCGTCAATCAGGCTGTCCAGTGTCTGTTCCAGCCCGTCGGCAAAGATGTCCTCGATGCTGCTGTAGGTCAGCCGCGCCTGGATTTCACTGGCGCGCCGCCGTGCACTGCGACCGGCATGGCCTTCGATGCGGCCCAGCACCTTGTTGATTTCGCCAAAGCAGGCGCGCAGGCTGCGCGGCATGTCGTGGCGCAGGATCAGCAGTTCGGCCACCCGTTCCGGGGTGATGCTGTCGCGGTAGATGTCGCGATAGGCCTCGAAGCCGGACACCGAACGCAGCAGTGCCGCCCACTGGTAGTAGTCGAGGATGTTTTCTGCTTCCGGTTCGTTGTCACTGATCTGCTTGGTCTTCACGTTCAGGATGCGCGCGGTGTTGTCGGCGCGTTCGATGAAGGTGCCCAGGCGGGAAAAGTGGAAGGTGTCGTTGCGCAACATGGTGCCGTAACCTGCGCCACGGAACAGGTGCGAGCGTTCGCGCACCCATTCCAGAAAGCTGGACGCGCTGCGGGTATCCAGACCGCGGGCATGCCATTCACGCATTTCCAGCCAGGTGCCGTTCACCTGCTCCCACATCTCGGTGGTGATTTTCACCCGCACCACATGGGCGTTTTCCCGCGCATTACGCATGCAGTTGTAAATGCTGCCCGGGTTCTCGCTGTCCAGTGCCAGATAGTGCAGCACGGCTTGCGGCGTGGGCGTGTGGTGACGGCGCAGAAAATCCGCCGTGCTGCCGGTGACATCCAGCGGTACCAGCAAGTCGTCCTGCGAGGACGCATGCAATAGCGACATCTGCAAGCTGACATCCAGCAAGCGCGCGGTGTTTTCGGCGCGTTCCATATTGCGTGCCATCCAGTACAGGCACCCTGCCATTCGGCTCAGCATGTGATGTCCTCCTTCAGGATCCAGGTATCTTTGGTGCCGCCGCCTTGCGACGAGTTGACCACCAGCGAGCCCTCGCGCAGTGCCACGCGGGTGAGGCCGCCGGCCACCAGCTGCACTTTCTTGCCCGACAACACAAAGGGGCGCAGGTCGATATGGCGCGGCGCAATGCCGGATTCGACAAAAGTAGGGCAGGTGGACAGGGACAGCGTGGGCTGGGCAATGAAGTTGGCCGGGTCTTCCAGAATGCGCAGGCGGTAGGCTTCGATTTCCGCCTGGGTGGAGGCCGGTCCAACCAGCATGCCGTAGCCGCCGGCACCGTGGACTTCCTTCACTACCAGCTCGGACAGGTGATCCAGCACGTAGGCCAGGTCGTCCGGCTTGCGCAATTGCCAGGTGGGCACATTGTGCAAAATGGGTTCCTCGCCAAGATAGAAGCGGATCATGTCCGGCACATAAGGGTAGATGGACTTGTCGTCCGCCACGCCGGTGCCCACGGCATTGCATACGGTGACGCGCCCTTCGCGATATACCGACATCAGGCCCGGCACGCCCAGCATGGAGCCGGGGTTGAAGGCCAGCGGGTCCAGATAGGCATCGTCCAGCCGGCGGTAAATCACGTCCACCCGCTGCGGGCCGGAGGTGGTGCGCATGTAGACATAACCGTTCTTGACGAACAGGTCCTGCCCCTCTACCAGTTCCACCCCCATCTGGCTGGCCAGGAAGGCGTGCTCGAAATAGGCGCTGTTGTACTGGCCGGGGGTGAGTACCACCACCGTGGGGTTGTCCACCTCGGCCGGCGAGACCGAGCGCAAGGTGTCCAGTAGCATGTTGGGGTAGTGTTCCACCGGGGTGATGTCGTGGCTGGCAAACAGCTCGGGGAACAGCCGCATCATCATCTTGCGGTTTTCCAGCATGTAGCTCACGCCGGATGGTGTGCGCAGATTGTCCTCCAGCACATAAAAACCACCGTCGTTGTGGCGGATGATGTCCACCCCGGCAATGTGGGCGTATACCTGACGTGGCAGGTCTATGCCCTGCATGGCCAGCTGGTAGCCCGCATTGGTGAGGATCTGCTCGGGCGGGATGATGCCGGCCTTGAGGATGTCCTGGTCGTGATAGATGTCGTGCAAGAAGCGGTTGAGCGCCGTTACCCGCTGGATGCAGCCTGCTTCCAGGGTTTTCCACTCGCTGGCAGAAATGATGCGTGGAATGGTGTCAAACGGGATCAGCCGTTCCGAGCCGCTTTCGTCGCCGTATACGGCAAAGGTGATGCCCACGCGGCGAAACAGGGTGTCAGCCTCGCTTTGCTTGTCGCGCAGCCAGGCCAGAGGCGCCTGGTTCAGCCAGTTGGCAAAACGCTGGTAGGACGGGCGGGTATCTTGCCCGGGCATCAGCATTTCGTCGTAGTGGGTGTGGTCTAGCGGTGTAATCCGGTGCATCGCGCATTCCCCCTTGTTGGCTTGTAAAGGGAGTAAGGCAATAAGCGTGCCCAGAAATGCCGGGCAACCGTCATTTTGACCGTGACCCAGGCAGGGCGCAGGTCTGAAGCAGGTAAAACGCTGGACGGGCAGGTGGGGGGATATGGCGCTGACCGCAGTTTTTCAGCGCGGCATTGAAAATTGATTGATTAATGCTGCTGTAAAAAATACGGAAAGATGGCAGTGCTGCACCTTAATGACACACGGGTGCAAACTGTGGTGCAGGCTGTGGCTGAGAATGGTGCAGGGCGGTAGAGTCCGCGCGGGCGATGCCGGGGCAGGCGGGCGTGAAGGCCACCTGCCACCGGCTGCCGGTGTGATCAGAGGATTTCGGCGATATTGCGCGCGGCGCGTTTGGCATCGAGGAAAATCAGGCCCAGCTTGGCTTCACGCCGGGCAATCACGGTGAGTACGGCATCCTTGCCGGCGTAACTCATCAGGATGTAGCCGTTGTCACCCTTCACCATCACTTGTTCCAGTTCGCCGCGTGCCAGTTCCTTGGCGGTGCGCTCACCCAGTGACAGCATGGCGGCGGCCATGGCGCCTACCCGGTCTTCATCCACATCCTGTGGCAGCAGGGCGGCCATGGTCAGGCCGTCGGACGAGATGATGGCCGAGGCTTCGATATCGGCCGAGGCACCGTTGAGGTCACTCAGGATGGATTTGAGCATTTGTTCACGCATGGTTTTCTCCAGGGGGTATTCGGTGGCCCGTGTCGGGGCGGGTGCTTGTTCAGGCGTAACGACGGCTGAGCAACTCGATCAGCGTCACGAAGTGTTCGTCTTGCAATTGCGGCGTACCGCCGATGACCAGCACGAATGACTGCTGGCCCACATGCAAGGGGAAAAAGCCCAGTTCGCTATGACCTGCCGGATTGCTGACGGCCCAGGCCAGGCTGTGGATGTTGAGATTGTTTTTCAGCAGCAAGCCATGACGGCGGTTGAGCGACATGATGTCGCCGGCCAGTGCGGCTATTTCCTCGGCCGACTCGTGGTGAAAACCCGCGGTGGCGTAGTACAGGCCGTTGTCGTCGGCCAGCAGCGCCCGGCCGGTATCGGACAGCGCCGCCAGCAGGGTGGGCAGCTGGCTTTCCAGATTCACCGCCAGCGTGGGGCGCGGCTCGGTGGTGCCGTGGACAAAATCCAGTCTTTGCAGGCGATACAGGGTTTCCAGCCCGCGTTCCAGATTGTTGTCATGCCATTCGGCCAGCAATTCGGTGGTGAGCGGAACCGCATGGCCCAGGCGCAGGATATGGGTGAGCAGCACGCGCGCGGCATCCTGGTCCGGGCTGGATACCGCGTAGTAGGCCCCGGCCGGACTGGTGATCGGGTACAGCGCATCCTTGAGCGAGAGGTGGTCTGACATCATCAGCTTTCCAGCCCGGGGTCGATGGAGAACAGCAAGGCCAGCACCAGCTTTTTGACGTCCTCCCGGGAGCGGGCGTCAATTTCGAAAATGGGCGGGCGCATATCGAATTTTTCCAGCAGCGCGGCATAGGTTTCGATGCTGGGGGTGGCGCGCACATCGGTCTTGGTGACGCCAATCACCAGCGGCGCCACTTTGAGCATGTCGCGGAAGGCGTTCAGGAAAAACTGCAGGTCTTTCACCGGATTGGCGCGGGTATTGTCCAGCAGCAGGATCAGCCCGATACCGCCATGGCTGAGGATGTCCCACATGAAGTCAAAGCGTTCCTGCCCCGGCGTGCCGTACAGATGCACCTTGGTGGCCTCGTCCAGCATCAGTACCCCGTAGTCCAGTGCCACGGTGGTGGTGTCCTTGCGGTTGAGTGTCATGTCGGATGCACGGGCATCGGTGGTGACCGGCGCAATATCGCTGATGGCAGCAATGGCGGTGGTTTTGCCAGCGCCTACCGGGCCGGCAAAGATGATTTTGTTATCGTAAGCTCGCATGGATAAGGGGTTTCCTGGTTACAGGCCAATGACTTTTTTCAGCAGGCGTGACAGCAGGCTGCCACTGCCTGGTGCGGTCTGGATGCTGGCCGGGGCCGCATCCGCCGGAGATACGGCGGCAGCGGCTTCCTTGCGTGGCGGTGGGCGCACCGGTTCGGTGCTCATTACCTGCAAGGTGGTGTTGCGATTCGGCAGATCCAGGATGCCTATGCCATAGGCGGCTGCCAGATAGTTGAACAGATGCTCCGGCGGCACTTTCAGCAAGCGGGTGATCAGCTTGAGATTCACCGGGGTACGCGTCAGAAAGGCGGTGATGCGCATGGCTTCCGGAATGGGGGCCAGCCGCGTCAGATTGGGCCAGTAGCGCAGACGGATGGGGGTGTCGGCGGAAATGCCACGCATCAGCCGCCCCTGACAGGTCCAGATGGCGAGCTGCCAGGCCAGGGTTTGCGGGCGGATTTCCTCGGCCCTGGCGGGGACGGTGCTGTCGTTCCAGGCTTGGTGGTCCACTTCCTGGCTGGTGTGGGCGCATAGCGCTTGCAGGCTATCCAGCGGCTGCAGCAGCCAGGCCTTGTCCTGGGCTGCTTGCACAATCAGCACCGGCACCTCACGCACGCGTACCACCGCATTGCTGCGCTGGCGCAACAGGCGTGCCACCAGGCCGAACAAGCCGGCATGCGGGTCGAAGCGGGCATAACTGATGATGTGCGGCTCGGCATGGGCGGCCGGCTGAGTGGTGCTGGTGTGATGCGCGCTCGCCGGCGGCAGCATGCTGCGCACCACATCATCATGCTCATGTGCCAGCGCGGTTTTGTCCTCTGCGGATGCGGTCTCCGCCTCGGGCTGTTCATCCGGCAAATCCATCAGCTGCGGCAAGTCGGATGTAGCCGCGCTATGGCTTTCCTGCTGACGCGCGGCGGCCTCGGCGCGGTGGGCAGCCTGTGACTGGCTGATTACCGCGTCCAGCGTGGGTGCCACGCTGGCTACATAGGCCGCGGCATCGCTCACCGGGGTGTGGCCGCTGATGTCTGCCTGGCTTGTTGTCCTGGACGGAGCGGCAGCGTTATGCGCTGGGCGCTGTGCTGCCGGCTGCTCCGCCATGCTGCGCAACGGGCTGGTTTGCGGCGGCTGGCGTAGCAGCTCGCGCATTTGCGGAAACAGGGTTTCAATGCGGATAGGCTTGCGCAGCACGGCCGCAGGGGCATCGCTGGGTGGCGTGGTAGTGACAATCAGCGCCGGCAGGTGCGGGTGTTCGGCACGAAAGTCATGCCAGGCATTCCAGCCGGTGATGCTGTCGACATCGACAATGGCCAGGTCAGGATTCAGGCCCGGAGCCTCGTCCAGCAGCTGGTAGTGTTGATGCGAGTGGTGCATGCGGAACGCCATACGGAATACCGACAGTTTGCGGGTATCCATGCCCACCGGCATGACGGTGATGGAGCGGGCTTGTGCAGTGTTGCTGGGCATCATGGTCTGGTTTTCTCAGGCCGCAAGACGTTGCTGGTTGAGGCGTTGTTTCATGGTTTGCACAAACTGGCCCAGCATGGCGGTGATTTCGATGGGCGGGCAGGCCAGCTGCTCGCGCACTTGCCGGGTCAGTGAGGTAAAGCGCGCCAGATCGCCCAGATGCTCGTACAGCTTGAGCAGCGGCGGGTAGAGCGTGGCATCGGCCGGGTTGGCCAGCACCGCTGTTTCCAGTGTCTGGATGGCCATGTCGATCTGGCCGAATTCGACAAACTGATCGGCTTCGGCCAGCACATCATCCAGCACCTGTCCGGCCTGTTGCGGCTGACGGACCAGCAGCAGCGGCACGCGCGGCGACACGGGGGCCGGGGTGCTGACATAACCCATGCGGCGGCCGATTTCCTCCAGTGCCATGCGGTCTGGCTGAGCTTCCAGTGCCAGCAGCAGCGGGTGCTCGCCCAGCCGGTAGCCCAGTTGCAGCAACTGTTGTTTCAGATTGAGCCCGGCGTTGCCAATGGCCACGTGGAATTGCCACAGATAGCGGCAGAACAGGGACAGCTTGCGTGTCATGTAGCAGGCACGCAGGGTGTCGATCAGCCGGGACAGCGATACGCCTTCTTCTGCGGCCATGCTTTGCAGGGCGGGCAGGGCGGCGGCCGGTTCGTGGCAGGCCAGCAGGATGCTGGCCTGGCGGGCGGGTGGCAGCAGGGTGGTCAGTGTGGCCAGTTCGCGCGGGTTTAGCGCCGAGAGTTCTGTGCGGCCTTCCACCAGCGGGACGCGTGGTAGTTGTGCGGCAATCTGCACGGCTTCGCTGGTGGATACCACCGGCTGGTCCGGTGTCTGGCCGACGGCGCGCAGCAGCAGTTCTTCATGGCTGTGCTGGGGCAGATGATCGCCCAGTTGCTGGTTGACCGCGTCAATGCCCATGCCCAGCCGGCTTTCGGCCACCACCCGCAGCGACAGGTTTTGCGGGTCTTCCTGCAAGCCCAGGAATACGGCGTCGGTCAGTTGCTGCCGGTCCAGCAGGCTGCGTTCATGCAGGCGTTCGAGCATGTCGCTGTAGTCATCAATCCAGCGCAGGCTGAGATAAAGCTCGGACAGGCGCTTGAGCTGGCTGGGGGCATTGACCGAGCTGCCGTCCACATAGCTGCGCAGGGCCAGGGCGGCCTGTTCCAGATAACCGAACTGCAAGAACACCTCGACCTCGGCCAGGATGTCCAGGTCGTCCACGGCATAGGACAGGGTCTGCTCGCCGTCATCTTCGTTGTCGGCTTCGCTGTCAGCGGCGGTTTCGGCCAGCACATCAGCTTGAATGGCGGGCTGGGCTGCCGCCTGGGGGCGCGGCTGGCGGATGACGGCTTCCGGCAGCAACTGCGCTGTTTGCGGCGGCGTGTAGCCCGGTGCCGGGCTGGCATCGGGCTGGCGGCGCAAGAGAACCACCAGCAGCATGCCAACCAGCAACAGCAGGACGACGCTGGCGGCCATGGCTTCTGGCGATGCGCTTAATTGGGCAAGCAAGGTGCTAAGGGAGTCCATGGGAAGGTGGCTCAATCCAGCGTGTAGTCGGCAGCGGTAATCAGGTCGGTACCGCACTCCAGGGTTTCGAACCAGTCGAGGAAGCGTTTGACCATGTCCTTGCCCTTGAACGAGCCGCCGTGCTGCGGCACGATCCACTCCACATCCAGCTGGCGAATCATGTTCACCCACAGGCGGCAGGCCTTGTTATTGGTCATGTAACGCTTGTGGAAGCCCAGCATGTGGCTGTCGATCAGGTGGGCGTCGAAGTCGCTTACCGGTTTGCCGGCATCGTGACCATCCATCAGCGAGGCACCGATGTCGCCGGAGAACAGGATTTTGCTGATCGGGTCGTACACCTGGAAAAAACCGACGGTGTGCAGGTAATGCGCCGGAATGATCTTGAGAGTGGATTCGCCCAGGGTGATGTCCATGCCGCGTGGCGGAATGGGAATCAGCCGGCCTTCGGTGGCACCGCGGATACAGAAGTGCGGCAAGAAGCGCACCCATTCCTGGGCAATGATGATCTGGGCATCGGTGATCAGCAGCCAGCCGTTGGCGGAGGCGATGATGTCCGGGTCCTGGTGGGAGGCGAAAATGTAACGGGTGTGCGATGGCAGGAAGTAGTCAGCCAGCTCGGCAATCAGGTGCTTGTAAGTCAGGTTGCCACCCGGGTCCAGCAGCATGCCGTCGCCTTTGTCGATGATGGCAAACTGATTGGACTGAATGCCTTCTCCCTGTACCAGCTCGGTAAATGCAACGCACTTGTGATTACCATCATCATAAAGCACCAGAGCCATGGCTGTTCCTTGCGTGAAAATTGCCGCCCGGACGTGGTACGCAGAAGGAAAGAAGCCGATTACGGCAAAATCCGCAGCTGTCTGCTTGTCAACGTCATTGGGACTTGTGAGAAGCTGTTTATTATTTTCATTTGGCTCTAAACGGTTTTGATATGAGTCAACAATGGCATAAATGCATGCTGAATATTTGAATGGAATATAAGTTTTGCGTGCCAGGTGAAATGTGGAAGCAGATTCAAAGACTTCCAGAAGCAGATGGGCTGGCTGGCCTATGGGCAATGGCAGTCGGCGCGCGTGGGGCGCTGTCCGGACTGGCAGGCAGTAATGCGTGGTTCAGCGCAGTTTGAGCGTGTGGATGGCTTCGCTGATGGCTTGTAGCAATTGCGGGTCGCTCGCCGGGTTGGCGGCCAGGTACAAGGGGTCGCCCTGTGGCAGGGTGAATACCGCGTCAAACTGCTGCTCGGGCAGTTTCAGCCGTGCCAGCTGGCTACGTAGCTGATCCGGGTCGGCTATCAGCAACTGGGCCGCTCCGCTTTGCAGCAGGCGCGGACACTCTTGCTGGCTGTTGGTGATGATGTACTGGCTGTTTTCCTGGAAACCGGCCTTGGCCAGGAATTCTTCTTGTACATCATGATTGCCCACGCACACCTTGCAGCAGTTTTTCACTTGTTCCAGGCTCTGCGGCGTAATACCGGTTTCGCCGTGCAGTCGGTAGAACACGCGTTGCATGTAGGCTATCTGCCCCAGCCAGATGAACTGGCTTTCGCGGCTGCTGGTACGGGCAATGGAGTAGATCAGCGTGTTGGGTCGGGTAGCGGCGATGCGATAGGCACGTGCCCATGGCAGCACTTGAAAATCTGCTTTCAGGCCAGCGTGCGCCAGGATGTCCTTTACCAGACGCGTGCTGGGGCCGGAGACATTGCCCTGGCCATCGACGGTGCTAAGCCAGGACGAGTTTTCGGTTACCACCAGCAAGCGTTCGGCTGCACTGGCAGGCTGGGCCAGCAGCGCCGATAGCAACAGTATGGCACCGGCGTGGGACAGGCAGGACAGAACACGGTGGATGACTGACATGGTGGGACTCCGGCAATCACATCAGGAATGAGTACACTATAAACGACAACAGCCGCCGGCTTGCACCGGCGGCTGTTGTCGTTGAAACAAGGCTTGTTACAGCTTGCCTTCCAGCCAGGACGGCAGGCTTTCCAGCGCTGCGGCCAGGTTCTCCGGCTGCGTACCGCCAGCCTGAGCCATGTCCGGACGGCCACCGCCCTTGCCGCCTACTTGCAGGGCAACCTGATTCACCAGTTCACCAGCCTTGACCTTGCCGGTCAGGTCCTTGGAAACACGGGCAATCAGGCTCACCTTGCCGTCGGCCACGCAGGCCAGCAGCGCCAGGCCGCTTTCCAGCTTGTCCATGACCTTGTCGCTCATGTCACGCAAGGTGGCAGCATCGATGTCGTCAATCTTGCTGATCAGGCAGGCCACGCCATTGATGCTTTGCTGTTTGCCGGCCAGCAGCTGGTCGAGCTGACCCAGTGCCAGTTGGCCCTTCAGCTGCTGAGCCTGTTTCTGCGCGGCCTTCAGTTCGGCCTGCAGTTTTTCCAGCTTGGACAGCAGTTCGCCCGGCTGTGCCTGGGCGATGGCAGCGGCGGCTTTCAGTTCGCCATCCTGTGCCTGTACCAGCGCTACCGCACCTTCGCCGGTGACGGCTTCGATACGGCGCACGCCAGCAGCTACGCCGGTTTCGGCGATGATCTTGAACAGGCCGATATCACCGGTGCGCTGTACGTGGGTACCGCCGCACAGTTCGGTGGAGAAGTCGCCCATTTTCAGCACGCGCACGGTGTCGCCGTACTTTTCACCAAACAGGGCAATGGCACCGGCCTTGATGGCGTCGTCGTAGGACATGTGGCCCACGCTGACTTCCACGTTGTGGATCACCACGCGGTTGACGATGCGCTCCACTTCGGCCAGTTGCTCGGCGGAAACCGGTTCGTTGTGGGCAAAGTCGAAGCGGGCACGTTCCGGGTTCACCAGCGAACCCTTCTGCGCCACGTGTTCACCCAGCACATGGCGCAGGGCGGCATGCAGCAGGTGAGTGGCAGAGTGGTTGCGTGCGGTGGCGGCACGCTTGTGCAGGTCGATGGTGGCGGTGACGCTGTCGCCAACCTTCAGGCTGCCACGGGCCAGACGGCCCTTGTGACCGAATACCGCAGCCTGCACCTTCTGGGTGTCGGCCACGTCGAACAGTGCAGCCACGCCGCCCTGGGCAGAGATTTCACCCACATCGCCCACCTGACCGCCGCCTTCGGCGTAGAAGGCGGTATTGTCCAGCACCACGATGCCTTCGTCGCCGGCGTCCAGCTGCTGTACGGCTTCATTGCCCTTGTACAGTGCCAGTACCTTGGCATCCACGCTGCTGGATTCATAGCCGTTGAATACGGTGTCGGCACCGCTGTAGTCGACATTGCCGGCCATCTTGAAGGACGAAGCGGCACGGGCGCGTTCGCGCTGGGCTTCCATTGCCTTGTCGAAGCCGTCCTGATCCACTTCCACTTCGCGTTCGCGGCAGATGTCGGCGGTCAGGTCCAGCGGGAAGCCGAAGGTGTCGTACAGCTTGAAGGCGGTTTCGCCATCCAGCACCTTGCTGTTGGCTGCCAGTGCGGTTTCCAGCAGGGCCATGCCCTTGTCCAGGGTTTCGGCAAAGCGCAGTTCTTCCTGGCGCAGGGTGTCTTCGATCTCGGCCTGCTTCTGGCGCAGTTCCGGATAGGCCTGACCCATTTCCTCGGCCAGGTCGGCGACCAGCTTGTGGAAGAACAGACCCTTCTGACCCAGCTTGTAACCGTGGCGGATGGCACGGCGGATGATGCGACGCAGCACGTAACCGCGGCCATCGTTGGACGGAATCACGCCGTCGGCAATCAGGAAGGAGCAGGCGCGGATGTGGTCGGCAATCACCTTGAGCGACGGCACGTCCATGCTGAAGGGCACGCCGGTTTCACGCGCAGCGGCTTTCAGCAGGTTCTGGAACAGGTCGATCTCGTAGTTGGCGTGTACGTGTTGCAGTACGGCCGAGATACGCTCCAGGCCCATGCCGGTATCCACCGACGGTTTCGGCAGCGGATGCATGGTGCCGGACTCGTCGCGGTTGAACTGCATGAACACGTTGTTCCAGATTTCGATGAAGCGGTCACCGTCTTCTTCCGGGCTTCCCGGCGGGCCGCCCCAGATGTGGTCGCCGTGGTCGTAGAAAATTTCGGTACACGGGCCGCAGGGGCCGGTGTCACCCATTTGCCAGAAGTTGTCCGAGGCGTAGGGCGCGCCCTTGTTGTCGCCAATGCGGACAATCTTGTCAGCCGGAACGCCGATTTCCTTGTTCCAGATATCGAAGGCTTCGTCGTCGGTGGCGTACACCGTCACCATCAGCTTTTCCTTCGGCAGTGCCAGCCATTGTTCGCCGGTGAGGAATTCCCAGGCGAAGTGAATGGCGTCGCGCTTGAAGTAATCACCGAAGCTGAAGTTGCCCAGCATTTCGAAGAAGGTATGGTGACGTGCGGTGTAGCCGACGTTTTCCAGGTCGTTGTGCTTGCCGCCGGCGCGTACGCATTTCTGGCTGGTGGTGGCGCGGGTGTAGGGGCGCTTGTCAAAGCCGAGGAACACGTCCTTGAACTGGTTCATGCCGGCATTGGTAAACAGCAGGGTGGGATCTTCCCACGGTACCAGCGAGCTGGAGGCTACTACCTGGTGGCCTTTGGAGGCGAAGAAATCCAGGAATTTCTGTCGAATTTCGGAGGTTTTCATGTCGTTTTCGTCGAGATTGAATACGTTGGTAGCGGCGTGGGACAGTGTCTTGCGGCCATTACGGTCATGCCCGATTGTGTCAAGCCATGGCAAGGCTGGCAAGGGTCATGGCGTGGCGATGAAGCCTGTGCCGTGCTAGTCCTCGTCAGCCCAGGGGAAGTCGTCTTCGTCACGGCCTGCCATCACCTGACGGATGACACCCATGCCAAAGCCGCGTGCCGCCAGAAAGCGCATCTGTTTCGCCCTTTCCTGCGGCGTGGTGGCCACGCTGCCAAACTTCTTTTCCCACTGTCGCCGGGCCAGGGCCAGGTCGTCACGCTCGGCCAGGGCATCGGCAATGTCTTCCTGTGCTACACCGCGCTGGCGCATTTCCTGCTGCAGGCGGCGGGTGCCGTATTTCTGGCCCTTGATGTCGGCAAATTGCCGGGCAAAGCGGCTGTCGGACTGCCAGTTGCGCTCGGCCAGTTCGTCCAGCAGGGTGGCCAGCTGTTCCGGGCTTTCGGCAAACGGCGCGAGCCGCCGCTCCAGTTCCCGCCGTGTGTATTCGCGGCGGGACAAGAGATCGACGGCTCGCGCCTTCAGGCTTTTTTCCATCAGCCGTTCGCGTGCTTATACGTCCAGTACGTCGTCAGCCAGCTCTTCGTCGTTCTCGGTGATTTCCACCTTGATGCCGACGGCTTCGCGGATCTTGCCTTCGATTTCCTGCGCGATGGCCGGGTTGGACTTCAGCCATTCACGGGTGTTGTCCTTGCCCTGGCCGATCTTCTGGCCGTTGTAGGCATACCAGGCACCGGATTTTTCAATGAAGCCGTGCTTGACGCCCAGCTCGATGATTTCGCCTTCGCGGCTGATGCCTTCACCGTACAGGATGTCGAAATCGGCCTGACGGAACGGCGGCGATACCTTGTTCTTCACTACCTTGACGCGGGTTTCGTTACCGATCACCTCGTCACCCTTCTTGATGCCGCCGACGCGACGGATGTCCAGACGCACGGAGGCATAGAACTTCAGTGCATTACCGCCGGTGGTGGTTTCCGGGTTGCCGAACATCACGCCGATCTTCATGCGGATCTGGTTGATGAAGATCACCAGGGTATTGGTGCGCTTGATGTTGGCGGTCAGCTTGCGCAGTGCCTGGCTCATCAGGCGGGCTTGCAGGCCGACGTGGCTGTCACCCATTTCGCCTTCGATTTCGGCCTTGGGTACCAGTGCGGCCACCGAGTCGATCACGATGACGTCAACACCGCTGGAACGCACCAGCATGTCGCAGATTTCCAGCGCCTGTTCGCCGGTGTCCGGCTGGGAAATCAGCAGGTCTTCCACGTTGACACCCAGTTTCTGGGCGTAGATCGGGTCCAGTGCGTTTTCTGCGTCGATGTAGGCGCAGGTGCCACCCAGTTTCTGGGCTTCGGCCACGGCCTGCAGACACAGGGTGGTTTTACCGGAAGATTCCGGGCCGTAGATTTCCACGACACGGCCGCGCGGCAGACCGCCAACACCCAGTGCCAGGTCCAGGCCCAGCGAACCGGTGGATACCACTTGCAGGTTTTCGTTGATCTGGTTGTCGCTCATCCGCATGATCGAACCCTTGCCGAACTGCTTTTCGATCTGGGCAAGGGCTGCCGCCAATGCGCGGCTCTTGTCTTCTGACGCCATGCTGTCTCCAATTGCGTGTAGTGGAATCGATAGATGGGGGATTATCGCACAAAGGCAAGAGCCGACAAATGCGAAAGACGGCTTGAAATGACACCAATACACGCAACATGGTATTGATGGAGAGGCTGGCCGGAATCGCCCGGTCAGGTAAAATGAGAGCATGATGAACGAGCGCGCACAACGTCTGCTGAAAACGCTGATCGAACGCTATATTGCCGATGGTCAGCCAGTGGGATCGAAAACCCTGTCCATGCTGTCCGGCATGGAACTGTCATCTGCATCCATCCGCAACATCCTGGCCGACCTGGAGGGCATGGGGCTGATTGCCTCGCCGCATACCTCGGCCGGACGCGTGCCGACGGCCAAGGGCTATCGCCTGTTTGTCGATCACCTGCTCACCATCCAGCCGCTGGAAGAGCTGGCCATGCGCGAGCTGGAAAGCAGCCTGCAGCCGGACAGTCCGCAGCGCATTGCGCAGGCGGCATCCACCTTGCTGTCCGATCTCACCCATTTTGCCGGGGTGGTGGTGACGCCGCAGCGCTCTGATGTCGCTTTTCGCCAGATCGAATTCCTGCGCCTGTCCGAGCGGCGCATCCTGATGATCCTGGTGACGCTGGATGGTGATGTGCAAAACCACTTGCTCACCACCGAACGCGATTACAGCCCGAGCGAACTGGTGGAAGCCGGCAATTTCATCAACCAGCATTATGCCGGCCAGGGCCTGAGTGCCATCGCCAGCCGCGTGGCGGTGGAGTTGCGCGAACTGCAGGGTAACATCACCGAACTGATGTCGGCCGCGGTGCGCTTTGGCCAGAGTTCGCTGGGCAGCCCCAGCGACGCGGTGGTGATTGCCGGCGGCATGAATCTGCTGAATGTGCGCGACTTGTCCGAAGACCTGTCACGGCTGCGCGAACTGTTTGCCACTTTCGAGCGCAAGACCGAACTGCTGAAGCTGCTGAACCAGGGGCAGGATGCTCAGGGCGTCAATATTTTCATCGGCGAGGAATCCGGCGTGATGACGCTGGACGAATGCTCGGTGGTGACCGCGCCCTACAGCATCAACGGCATGGTGGTGGGCACGCTGGGCGTGGTCGGCCCCACCCGCATGGCCTACGAACGGGTCATTCCCATTGTCGACATTACTGCGCGGCTGGTTTCCAGCGCGCTCTCTTATTAAGCCGCACTGGCGGCAGTACACGGAATTTCCGATGAAACGATTCTTGATGGCCGCCGCCCTTGCCGGTGGCGTGGTGTCTTCTGTGGCGCAAGCCGATGCCGCCTTGCTGGGCCGGGCAGACGTACAGCGCTATATCGACGAGCAGGTGGCCAGCGGCAGCTTCAACCGGCCCGAGCTGGAGGCGGTGTTTGCCAATGTGGAACTCAAGCCCAACATCATTGCCATTCTGGACAAGCCGGCGACATCCCGGCCTTGGTATCAGTTTCGCGGCAGCTTTTACAACGAGCGCCTGCTGAAAAACGGCGTGGCTTTCTGGCAGCAGCATGCCGCCACCTTGCAGCGTGCCGAGCAGGTGTATGGCGTGCCGCCGGAAATGGTGGTGGCCATTCTGGGCATTGAAACCAATTACGGCCGCAACACCGGCAGCTTCCGCCTGGCTGATGCGCTGACCACCATTGCCTTCAACTACCCGCGCCGTGCCGAGTACTTCCGTGGCGAGCTGACCGAATTCCTCAAGCTGTCCAAGGAAGAGGGTATCGACCCGCTGACGCTGAAAGGCTCTTATGCCGGAGCGATGGGCCTGCCGCAGTTCATGCCGTCCAGCTTCCGCAAGTGGGCGGTGGATTTTGACGGCAGCGGCCACCGCGACATCTGGAATAACGTCGACGATGCCATCGGCAGCGTGGCGCATTACTTCCAGCTGCAAGGCTGGCGCCATGGCGACGACATCGTCATCCCGGCAGCAGTACAACCGGGCGTGGATCTGAGCAGCCTGGTGGCCGACAAATTCAACCTGCACCTGACAGTGGGCGAACTCAAGGCACGCGGCGTGCTGCCGCAGGCCCAGGTGGCGGACAATGTGCAGGCGGTGCTGGTGCCGCTGGAAACTGCGCCGGGTGTGACGGAATACTGGCTGGGGCTGAACAATTTCTATGTGATCACCCGCTACAACAAGAGCACCCTGTATGCCAAGGTGGCGCAAGAGCTGGCAGCCGAGCTGCGCCTGCGCTACCTGAATGCCCAGGCCCAGTCAGCAGCACAGCCCGCTGCCGACAGCGTGAATCCGGCCCAGTAAGGCCAGCCAGACCGGCAGGCGGCAACTGTCAAAAGAAGTCGCCTTGCCGGCCGATTGCCATTAAAATCCGCCCCCATGAGCTATCAAGTCCTTGCCCGCAAGTGGCGCCCCAAACGCTTTGCCGACCTTGTCGGCCAGGAGCACGTGGTGCGCGCCCTCTCCAATGCCCTGAAAGAAGAGCGGCTGCATCACGCCTATCTGCTGACCGGCACCCGCGGGGTGGGCAAGACCACCATCGCACGCATTCTGGCCAAGAGCCTGAACTGCGAAACCGGCACCACGGCCGAGCCTTGCGGTGAATGTTCTGCCTGTCGCCAGATCGACGCAGGCCGCTTTGTCGACCTGCTGGAAATCGACGCCGCTTCCAATACCGGCATCGACAATATCCGCGAAGTACTGGAAAACGCGCAGTACGCGCCCACCTCCGGCCGCTTCAAGGTGTACATCATCGACGAAGTGCACATGCTGTCCAAGAGTGCCTTCAACGCCATGCTCAAGACGCTGGAAGAACCGCCGTCCCACGTCAAGTTCATCCTGGCCACTACCGATCCGCAAAAAGTGCCGGTGACGGTGCTGTCGCGCTGCCTGCAGTTTTCCCTGCGCAACATGACGCCACAGCAGGTGGCAGGCCATCTGGCCCATGTGCTGCAAGTGGAAAACGTGCCGCATGAAAGCGCCGCCCTGGCCCTGCTGGGCCGTGCTGCAGCAGGTTCCATGCGCGATGCGCTGTCGCTGCTGGATCAGGCCATTGCCTATGGCATGGGCGAGGTGAAGGAAGACGGCGTGCGCGCCATGCTGGGCGCGGTGGACCGTCGCTACCTGTTCGTGTTGCTGGATGCGCTGGCCGCCGGTGATGGTCAGCGTTTGATGGCCGAAGCCGAACAGCTGGCGCAGCGTGGCATCGGTTTTGACAGTGTGCTGGCCGAAATGGCCGTGCTGTTGCAGCAACTGGCCATGGCACAGACCGTGCCCACGGCCATTGCCGACGACGAACCCGAACGCGAAGCATTGTTTGCGCTGGCCAGCCTGATTGCCCCGCAAGACGTGCAGCTGTACTACCAGATTGCCATTCATGGCCGCAAGGATCTGGCGTTGGCGCCGGACGAACATGCCGGTTTCAACATGAGCCTGCTGCGCATGCTGGCCTTCCATCCGGTCAACGCCCAGCCTGAGAGTGCAGCCGCGCCGCGCAGCAATGCCGCACCTGCCGCACATCGCCCGGCACAGGCCCCGGCCAGTGCGCCGGCGGCGGTAACTGCGGCCGAGCCCGGCAGCGACGGTTCTGCCGCTGCCCGTGCCTTGCTGGCAGGCCTGGCCAATCGCAAGCCGGCCAGCCGTCCGGCCGAGCAGCAAGCTTCCCCGGCGGCCGACGCCGACCCGGAACCTGCGCCCCGGCCTGAGCCTGTCGCACCGCCACCCGCGCCGGTGGAGGCAGTAGCCAAACCGCAAGTTGCGCCTGCTGTGGTAGCGCCGGTTGCTGCATCCGCGCCTGCGGAAGAGACGCCTGAAGCTGAAGACCAGGCCAGTGAGCAAGACAGCGAACTGGAAACCGCGGCGCCGTGGGACGATGCCGACGATGCGCTGCCTGCCTATGCCATGGCCGAAGAAGCCGAACTGGCGGAAACGGTGGCCTATCAGTTTGATGGCGACTGGAGTGCGCTGGTGGGCTTGCTGGGTACCCGTCTGGGAGCCGCCCGCATGCTGGCACACAATGCCGTGCTGAAGAACTGGAGCCAGTCGCGACTGGAACTGGCCGTGCCGGACAGCTTCCGTCACATGGCCACCCGCGACTATCAGGAAAAACTCAAGGCTGCGCTGACCGAACAATTCGGTCAGCCGGTCGAACTGGTGGTGACAATCGAGGAACTGGGGCTGGAAACACCGGCCATGCAGGGTGCCCGTCATCGTCAGGAACAACTGGCCCAGGCCCGACAATGCCTGGAAAACGATCCGGTCATCCAGCAACTGGTGCGCGAAATGGGCGCCACGCTGGTGGCGGAAACGATTCAACCTTTGCAGGAGTTGTGACATGTTCGGTAAAAACGGTATCGCTGGTCTGATGAAGCAAGCCCAGCAAATGCAGGAAAACATGAAGAAGGCCCAGGAAGAACTGGCCACCGTGGAAGTGGAAGGCCAGTCCGGTGCCGGTCTGGTGAAAATCGTCATGACTTGTGCTCACGATGTGAAGCGCGTGTCCATCGACGACAGCCTGCTGGACGATGCCAAGGAAGACAAGGAAATGCTGGAAGACCTGATTGCCGCCGCCGTCAACGACGCGGTACGCAAGGTGGAAGCCACTTCCCAGGAAAAAATGTCCGGCTTTACCAACGGCCTGAACTTGCCGGCCGGCATGAAACTGCCGTTCTAAGACCCGCTCATAAAACCCCCGATTCTGCGTTGCGCCGACTTGCCGTACTCACTGTACTGTCTGCGTCGGCGCGCCTTGACTCGGGTGCTCTGCGAGGTTTTGTTAGCGGCTCCAAGCCCCTTGCAACTGGCGGGGCCCGCCAATGATTGACAGCCTGTGGGAGTGGGAGTCGGCATGGAGCAGGTATTGCAGGGACGTTGTCTGTGCGGGGCGGTGCGCTATCAATGCCATGGCCGCCCCTTGAGCGTGACTTACTGCTATTGCAAGACCTGCCAGCTGGCCAGCGGCGCACCGGTGTACCTGGGGGCGCTATACCCCGCCGGTGCCGTGCGCTGGCAAGGCAGCACCACCGCTTACCGCTCCTCAGCGCTCGGCCTGCGGCATTTTTGCGGGCAGTGCGGTTCCACCCTGTTTTATGAATGCACCGATGGCAGCGGGCGGGTGGAAATCACCATTCCCACGTTGGAAACGCCAGCGGTATTGCGGCCTGACTGTCATGAATGGACGTCCAGTGCCATTCCCTGGTTTCACCTGGACGACGACCTGCCGCGTTACCCGCAGGGCGCGCCGGACGACTGATGCCTTGCCTGTTCCTCTTTGCCAAACCCGTATTCCGGATTGCCGATGAAAAACCCACCCGCGCTTGAACAACTGATTGCTGCCCTGAAAGTGCTGCCCGGTGTCGGCCCCAAAACCGCCCAACGCATGGCTTTCCATTTGCTGCAACGGGACAAGACCGGGGCGGACAAGCTGGCGCGGGCGCTGGATCGGGCGCTGAACCATCTCACTCATTGCGAACGCTGCAATACCTTCAGCGAAACCCCGTTGTGCAGCATCTGTGCCGACCCGGAGCGCAGGCCGGACCAGCTGTGCGTGGTGGAAATGCCGGCCGACCTGATGACGCTGGAGCAGGCCAAATGCTATCAGGGCCTGTATTTCGTGCTGATGGGGCGTATTTCGCCGCTGGACAATATCGGCCCCAAGGAAGTGAACCTGGACAAGCTGATGGTGCGGGCGCTGGACGATGTGGTGGAAGAGGTGGTGATTGCCACCAATTTTACTGCCGAGGGCGAAGTCACCGCCCACATGATTGCCGAGCTGCTCAAGGGCCGCGGCCCCAAGGTGTCGCGCATTGCGCGCGGACTGCCGGTGGGCGGCGAGCTGGAATATGTCGACCTGAGCACGCTGGCGCAGGCGGTGTACGAACGCAAATCGCTGACCGCCCAGTCCGACCCGTCCACCCCGCCGGGCTGAGCGTCACGCCAAGCCCCGTCACTCCATGGCTTGCCGCAGCAGTGCGCCTAACAGGGCAACGCCCTCGCGCTGGTGCAGCGGGTCGAAAAAGCTGAAGTTCAGCCGCAAGGCATTGGCCGCTACCGGGTGCGGGTAGAACAGCGTGGCGGGTGCGTAATGTATGCCCTGTTCGATGGCCAGCGGCAGCAAGGCCGCACAGTCCAGTCCTTCGGGCAACACCACCCACTGGAAATAGCCGCCCTCGGCGCGCAGCAAACGGCTGCCCGCCGGAAAACTCTCCATGATTTGCTGCACCATGGCATCGCGCCGCTGCCGCAGGCTGGCACGCAGCCGGGTCAGCATGTCGCCGTGCTGGCCGGTGGCCAATAGCCGTGCCAGCGCCATCTGGCTGGGCAAGGGCGTGCCCAGCGAGCTGCACAGCTTCAGCCCGCGCACGGTGTCGCTCAAGCGTCCGGCTGCAATCCAGCCTACCCGGTAGCCCGGTGCCAGCGATTTGCTGAACGATGAGCAGTGCAGCACCGTGCCACTGCGGTCAAAAGCCTTGAGCGGGCTGGCCCCCTGTTTGCCGAAGTACAGCTCGCGGTAGGTGTCGTCCTCGATAATGCACACCCGGTATTGTTCGGCCAGCGCCACCAGCGCGCGCTTTTGTGCTTCCGGCATCACCAGGCCGGTGGGGTGCTGGAAATTGGCCATCAGCACGATGCCGGCCGGGCGTTGCTCGCGCAGCGTTTCTTCCACTGCGGCCAGGTCCAGGCTGCCTTGTTCGGACAGGGCGGCCGGCAGGATGGCAATGCCCAGATGGCGTAGTTGTTCCAGCGCTGCCGGGAAGGCTGGCGTCACCACCACCATGCTCTGGCTGCCGGAGGCGCTGACTGCCGCGCGCATGGCCAGGGTGAGTGCTTCCATGCCACCGCAGGTAATCAGCAGCTCGTCCCCCGCCAGCGCAATGCCCTGACTCAGATAGTGCAGCCCCAGCTCGCGGCGCAGGCCGTCAAAACCTTCCAGTGGTGTGCTGGACAGGGCATCGCGGTAGTCCTGCAAGGCGCGGCCCAGCGCCCGGTTCATCGGTGTGGTGTTGATCAGCGCCGGGTTGATGAAGGGGCAGCCCCAGGGCATGGGCAGGGCGGTGGTCAGGTGTTCCATGCGCAGGGTTTGCGGCGCTGCGGTTTCGGCCGGTGCTGCGCGTGTTGCCGGTGGACACACGCGGAAGCCGGAGCGCGGCAGCGCCTGCAGCAAGCCCTGCCGCTCCAGCTCGGCATAAGCGCGCTGGGCGGTGGTCAGGCTGACGCCATGGTCCTGGCACAGCTGGCGCAAGGAGGGCATGCGGTCACCGGCGCGCAGCTGGCCCTGTTCGATGGCGTGGCGGAACAATTGCGCCAGTTGCTGGGTTTTGCTCATGGACTGATTACTCGCGGATGGGGTGCTCATTCGCCGATAAAGCTGCTTTTTTCCTGCAGCACATGCGCCGGTTGCGCCAGCGAACGAATGACAAAACGGATGTCATTGGCCCCGCGGGCTGCGTTTTCAGGTGCTACCTGCACCCGCACGCCGATGGTTTCGGTGGCGGTGGCGGCCAGGCTGACTGTCGGCGTGGCCGCTATCAGCCGGATGCCGGGCAGGCCTTCCACGCTGATGGCCAGGCGCTGGGCAGATTCGCTGCTGTTGATCAGCCGCACACTATAGCTGTTTTCCAGCCAGCCATCGTCGGTTTCCCGCACCAGGCTGGCACGGTCGCGCAGGATGTCGGCCTTGAATGGCAGGCGCTGGGTAAAGCTGAACACCGACAGGCTGATGATGCCCAGCAACAGGCTGCTGTAAAACAGTACGCGTGGCCGCTGCCATGCCGGTTTGCTGTGTTGCCTGCCTTCCAGTGCGGCCTCGCTGGTGTAGCGGATCAGCCCGCGCGGGGCGTGCAGCTGGTCCATCACCTGGTCGCAGGCGTCGATGCAGGCTGCGCAGCCGATGCACTCGTATTGCAGGCCGTTGCGGATGTCGATGCCGGTAGGGCAAACCTGCACGCAGATGCCGCAGTCGATGCAGCCTCCGGCGGATTTGTCGGCCTGCTTGCCGCGTGGTTCGCCACGGCGGGCATCATAGGAAATGATCAGCGTGTCACGGTCGAACATCGCACCCTGAAAGCGGGCATAAGGGCACATATGGCTGCACACCTTTTCGCGTAGCAGTGCGGCCAGCAAATAGGTGAAGGCCGCGTAGAACAGGATCCAGAACACTTCCCACGGCCCGGCCTGACCCTGCCACAGATTGCTTGCCAACTCGCCTGCCGGGGCAAAGAAGGCCACTAGTGAAAAACCGGTCCACAGCGAAAACAGCAGCATCAGGCTGTGGGCCAGCCCCTTTTTCAGCAGCTTGCCGGCGCTGTTGGGGGCGGCATCCAGCTTGCGTCTGGCCTTGTGGTCGCCCAGCACCAGCCGCTCGATCCACAGCATGATCTGGGTATACACCGTTTGCGGACAGGAATAACCGCACCACAGCCGCCCGGCCAGCGTGGTCCACCAGAACAGGCCCAGTGCGCTGACCACCAGCAGGGCGGCCAGATAGACAAAGTCCTCCGGCCAGAAGCTGGCACCGAATACGAAGAACTGGTGGCGTTCCAGGTCAAACAGCACCGCCTGGCGATGATTCCATTGCAGCCATGGCAGGCCGAGGAAAACCAGCTGGGTGAGGATGACCAGTGCCACGCGGATGTTGTTGAAACGGCCACTGGTCAGGCGGGGGTAAATCTTGATGGGGACGGGCTGGCTCATGCTGCGGGCTCCGGAAGGATAACCCGCTCTTTTTAGGCGCTGTCACCATGACAGACAATGCACAGATCAAGCTGGTTTTATCAGTACAGATTTTTATTTTATCTATAAAAACAAAGGCTTGATTTGTATTGCATCCGGGTGGCGCTGCCGCTGATGCATACAGTTTCGGTACAGCTGTTTGCGCCAGATCAAACCGCTGGCTTAGCGCGTCAGCTGCGGGAACAGCCGGTACAGGCCATCGACGATGATCTCGACAGACACCGCCGCCAGCAGCATGCCCATCACCCGGTTGACGATATTGATGCCGGTCTGGCCCAGCAGGCGGCTGATGGGGGAGGCCAGCACCAGCGCGCCATAGCAGGTAATGGCTACCAGCAGGCTGCTGATCAGCAGATACACCACCTGCACCCAGGAATGGGCGGTGGAGGCATAAATGATGACGGTGGAAATGGTGCCGGGACCGGTGAGCAGCGGAATGGCCATGGGTACTACTGCGATATTGGTTTTGGCTTCGGCCTCGGACTGCTCTTCCTTGGTGGTCTTGGTAGGAGCCGGCTTGGCATTCATCAGCGCAATGGCAATCAGCATCACCAGCAAGCCGCCACCTACCTGGAAGGAACCGATGCTGATACCGAGAAAGCGCAGCAGGGTTTCGCCCACCACGGCAAACAGGCACAGCACCACCGCCACCGCCAGTGTGGTGGTCTTGGCTATGCGCTTGCGTTCCAGCTGACTGGAAGTCGGGGTCAGGCTGATGAAGATGGGAATGGCCCCCAGCGGGTTGACCAGCACCAGCAGGGCGACAAAGATTTTGGCGATTTCGAGTTCCATGGTGCATCCATGCTAGGGCAAAGCCGTGGGGCTGACATTCAGCGGCGGGACACAAAGCTGCAGGCTTGCGCCAGCGCTGGCATGCGGTTCATGCAGCATAGCCCTTGCCGCACTGCATTGCCGCTCAGCCCTTGTGCGTGACGGCGGACAAGGGCTCGTGAAAGCGCAGCAGGCGTCCGGCATTGGCCATCACCAGCAAGGTGCTCAGATTGTGCAGCACAGCCGCCAGCAGCACGCCGGCACTGCCCAGCAGGCCAAATGCGGCCAGCAGGGTGAGTGCCACCGCCCAGCCGAGCCCCAGCACCACGTTTTGTGCCAGTACCCGGCGGCACAGGCGGCTGAGCCTGATGGCGGTGGCCAGGCGGCGCAAATCATGGCTGATCAGCACCACATCGGCAGCGGCCACGGCAATATCGGCTGCGCTGGCTCCCATGGCCACGCCAACCGCACCGGCCTTCAGCGCCAGCGAGTCGTTGATGCCATCCCCCACCACCAGCGGGCGGTAACCGGCGCTGATTTCTGCCTGTACTTCCTTGAGTTTGCCGGCAGGCAGCACCTGCGCCACCACCCTGTCCATGGCCAGTGCCTGTCCTACCGGCTCCGCGGCCTGCCGGTGGTCGCCGGTCAGCAGTATTTGCCGTTGCAGGCCCAACTGGCGCAGTTGCTGCATGGCCTCGGCGGCCTCGGCGCGCGGGCTGTCGGCCAGATGGAACCAGGCCAGCAGGCGGCCATCCAGCGCCAGCCCGGTCAGCGAGGCAGTGCTGCGTGCAGGCCGTTCACCAGGCACGCCCATTTGCTGCAACAGGGCAGGGCGGCCCAGCAGCACCTGCCCCCAGTCACTGTCGGCCTGCATGCCCATGCCGGGCAGTTCCTGCACATTGCGCAAGGCGGGCGCGGGTTGGTCGGTGGCGAGGGCGGCCAGCGCGCGGCTGACCGGGTGGGTGCTGCAGGCGGCCAGCCCGGCAGCCAGCCAGACTGCTTCCACCGGGCTGTCGTTCACCAGCGTGTCCACCGACTGCACTGCCAGCTGGCCGCTGGTGAGGGTGCCGGTCTTGTCGATGACCAGTGCGTTGACATCGGCCAGCTCTTCCAGAAAGGCTGCGCCGCGAATCAGCACGCCATGGCGCGCAGCCACCGCCACCCCGGCCACGGCAGTGGAGGGAGCGGCCAATACCAGCGCGCAGGGGCAGGCAGCCACCAGCACGGCCAGCATGGCCTGGCTGTCGTGGCTGACAAACCAGCACAGTGCGGCAATGGCCAGCACCAGCCCCATATAGGACGCCGCATGACTCTCCACCAGCCGGGTGACTGGCGGTTTGGCTTGTTCGGCCTGTTGCATCAGCGCACTGATGCGCCCCAGTGCCGATTGTTCGCCCACCTGGCTGACTTCCAGTTGCAGCAGGCCTTGCAGATTGACCGCACCGGCATACACCTGGCTGCCGGGTACGACATCCTGTGGCAGGGCCTCGCCGGTGATGGCCGAGGTGTCCAGGCTGGATTGCCCGCTTACCACCATGCCGTCGGCCGGAATGCGCTCGCCCGGTCGTACTTCCACCCGGTCGCCGCTACGCAGCTGGCTGTTGTCGACTTCTTCCAGACTGCCGTCGGGCCGATAGCGGCGGCTGCGGCTGCTGGTAAGGCTGGCCAGCGCGCGGATGGCTTCTTGTGAACCCAGCAGGCTGCGTTCTTCCAGCACATGGCCCAGCACCATCAGGATGGGTAGCAGGGCGGCGCTGAGGGTGTCGCCACTGGCCCAGGCACCCAGCATGGCCAGTGCCACCAGCAGGTCGGTCATGCCGTGCAGGTCCGGGTGTTGCAGGCTGTGCCAGGCGGCACGCAGCAGCGGTACGGCCATCAGCAGCGCGGCGGCGCTGGTCAGCCATTGGGCGATGATCTGCCCGTCGGGAATCAGGAAATGCCAGATACCAGCCAGCAGCAACAGGCCGATGGCCAGCAAGGCCAGTTGCAACTGACGGGCGCTGCGCTGTTGTTCGGCGGCATCCAGCAAGCCGTGATGGGGATGGGGACAGCACTGGCTCACGGTCGGACTCCCGGCACAATCACCCGGCCACTGCTGTCCGGGTCCATGGTGGTGACCTGGCCTGCCTTGGCCAGTACCTGCTGGATCTTGTCCTGATACAGCTGGCGCAGCAGGGCAGGCCCGTCCGGCTGTTGCATGCGCGGTGCCAGCGCCAGGATTTCGCTGGTTTCATTGCGGGCCTGGGCCAGCCGTTCGTCGGCACGGGCGTGGGCACTGTTCAGGATGGTGCTGACGGCGGCGCTGGCTTGCTGTTGTTGCCGGGCGGCGGCGGTCTGGGCTTGCGCCAGTTGCCGCTCGACGGTCTGGTCGGCGGTCAGTACCGCGTCAAAGGCAGCCTGGGCGGCATGTGGCAGGCTGGAGGTGAGGTCGATACGGGCGACTTGCAGGCCAAGCGGCACACCACGCTGGCGCAGTTGCTGCAGCCGCTGGTTGACCGCTTGCACCAGTTCGCCACGCAGCCGCTCGCGCAGTTCGGCCTGCTGGCTGGAGGGCTGGTTGCTGCGGGTCACCAGAATGCTGTCCAGATCGCGGCCTGCACTCAGCTGCAAGGCGGCAGCGCTCACCATCCGGTCCAGCGCGGGCAGGGCCTGTTCACCTTGCCGGGCGTAAGCGGCGGCATCGTCAATGCGGTAATACACGGTGGCATTCAGCTGCACCACGCCCACATCGCCGGTCAGCAGATACCCGGAACCGGCCAATTCGTCACCCATCTGTTGCAATGATGTCCCGGCACCATCCAGCGCCAGCGCATGGGCATTGCGGCTGAGCCCTTCTACCTGCCGTTGTTGCAGTCGTTCGGTAGCGGGCAGCCAGATGATGCTGTCGATGGGGCTGGGCCAGGCCAGCAGCAGCCCTGCGCGCTGTACCCGGTCGATGGCGCCAAAGTGCAGCACCACCGCCTGGCTGTCGGCCGGCACCGGCCTGACATGCGCAGTCAACCAGCCAAGGCCGGCCAGCAGGGTGATGGCCAGCAACAGGCGGTAACCCAGACGCAGCGACTGGGCCAGTGCGCTGGCGGGCAGAGAGGTGGCCGCCATCATTTGCCCTTTGCGCCCTTGCCGGCGGCCAGCCCCGGTGGGCCATCCACCAGCGCACGGAACGGGGCGGCATCGGTACGCAATATCAGGTGGGTGCCGGAACCCACCACGCCGTTGAGGGTGTCCAGCGAGCGCAGGGTCTTGTACAGCTCCGGCGCTTTTTGCCAGGCATCGGCATAAATCCGCGCAGCCTGCACGCGCGAACCGGCTTCGATTTCGGCAGCGGCCACACTGGCATCGGCTTGCTGGATACGGGCATCGCGTGCGGCATTGGCACGGATGGCGGCGGCCTGTTCATTGCCGCTGGCAGTGCGTTCGGCGGCGATGGTGTCACGTTCGGCCCGCATCCGCGCCACGGTGGCATCCAGCGTGACAGCGGGCAGGGTCAGGCGCTCCAGCCCGACATCCACCACCTGTACGCCATAACTTTCCAGCAGCTGCGGTGTCAGTTGCTGGCGCAGTTGTTGTTCCAGCTGACTGATGCGCAACTGGCTGCGGTCGGTATTCACCAGATTGCCCAGGGCAAAGCGGCTGCTGCCGGTTTCCATGGCCGAGCCGGCAAAGGTGGCAATCTGCCGCGCCGCTTCGTCCGGCTGGTTCTGTACCGCGCGCAAAAAGCGGGTGATATGGCTGCTGTCGGCCGGAACCTGCCAGGCGACATAGCTTTGCATGATCACCCGCAGGCCATCACGGGTGCCTACATCTTGCAGGCCGCTGGAGGTGGTACGCAGGCGCAGGTCCACCGGGACCACCGTTTCCAGTGGCGGCGGCAGACGCCAGGCCAGGCCCGGCTGCAGCAATACCCGTACCGGTGCACCAAAGCGGGTGATGACCAGGGCTTCGCCCGAATGCACTTGCAACATGCAGGCGGACAGCCCGGCCAGCAGCAATACGCCAAGCGCGGCGGCGGTTTTCCAGTGTCGCCAGCCGCTGCTCGGGCTGTCGCTCGCGTGAGGGTGGTGGTGAAACAGCGCCAAATCAGGCTCCTCAGGGGTGCGTTCCCGCTATGGCGGGCGGCGGTTCGGTGGCAATCGGCGCGCCATGCAGGTCGATGGCGGGCAGGCCGGGGTTGTTGGCGGCCGGGCGCAGGTCAATGGTGGGCAGGGCACTGGCCGGAATGCGATGGTCGATGATGATGGGCTGGGCCTGATGCAGGCCTTGCTTCAGTGCGTGCAGATAGCGCTCCAGCAGGAAGGACTGCCCGCCAACACCGGCGGCCTGACGGTCGGCCTGAAAGGCAATGGCATCCACCTTGCTGCGCGCCACCCGCTCGGCAGCGCTGGCGCTGGCATCGCGTGCCGCCTGTACGGCAGCCTGAATGGCAGCGCTATGGCTGCGCACGGCCTGGGCGCGTTCCTCGGCTACACGAGCCTGCGCCAGAATGGCCGCAGCCTGCACGCCGTGATAGGCATTGGCCGCAGCCGCAGGCGGGTGAATGGCCTGAATCACCACGGCCAGCAGTTCCAGTCCGCTACCCGAGCGGTTCAGCGCCTGCTGGATTTGCTGTTGCAGCTGGCGCGAGGTATCGGCCAGAGCATCGCCCAGCAGCTTGTCCAGCTGCTGCCCGGCAAAGTAATGCAGCATGGCGCGGTCCGCCACCGCATGCAGCAGGGCGGTGGGGTCAGCCTGCTGGTAGAGTGCCAGGGCGTCGGCATCGCGCAGCCCCTGACGGTAGACCAGGCGCACATCCAGGCCAACCAGCTGGGTGCTCTGGCGCTCGCCTTGCTGGCTGGCAATCAGCTGGGTGGTTTCGGCGGCATGGTTGCCATCCCACAAATGGTTGTTGCTGGCGGCTGATACGCTACTGTCCGGGCTTTGCCAGCGCCCCTGGCTATCCTGTTGCAGGCCGCTGGCCAGCTGATGCACCACGCCATACTCCACCCGGCGCACCTTGCCGAACGGCCATGGCAAACCCAGATGCCAGCCCGCCTGCCACACCGCTATCGGCTGGCCGAAGCGTTCGTACACGCCACGTTGATCACTATTGATGGTGCTGACGCTGCTCAGCAGCCAGCCCCCCGCGAGCAGGGTCAGTGTAAAAGGTCGCATGGCACGGCCCAGGTATTGCAAGGCCCAGCTCTGGCGCAGTTCCAGCCCCAGCCCCTGTTGCAGACGGCTACGCCAGTTGCGCACACCATCTTGCCCCATCAGGCTGGCAAGCAGGCTGTTGAACGGCAGGGCGGGAGGCTGCTGGCGCTGGTAAGGCTGAAAGATTTGCCACAGCGCACGCAAGCCCAGCTCGATAGCCAGCACTGCCATCAACAGTGCACCCGCCTGTAACAGGCGCAGCAGCCAGTCCAGCCCCAGCAGCAGGCCGGCAGCGGCCAGCGCGGGCAGCAGCATGGACAGCAATACGGCACGCAAGATGGCTTGCAGCTGTGCTGCTTCCGGCCATTGTTCTTTATCCTGCAAGGCCAGGCTGCGCTCCAGCAGCAGTGTGGCAAAACTCAAAGCCAGTCCGCACAACAGCGCGGCTAACAGGCTATCCGGGTTGGGGGGGCTTTCTGGCGTGGCTTGCAATACCAGCAGGCTGATCAGCAGGGTCAGCAGGCTGGTGCCGGCTTGTTGCACTACCGCCCAGCCGGTGCGGCGGCCAATCAGCCGTCGCAGGCGTGGCCACAGCAGCCAGCGGCGCAGGCTGTATTTGCCCGCTGTGCCGTGGGTACGCGCTGTCGTGTCGGTGGGGCGGAGTTTGCCGGGTAAAAACTGCGGGAAAAGGGGCAGCGCAGTCATGGCCTGCCGCTTGCGGCGCCAGCCTGCCAGATTGCTACTGCCATACAGTGTGCCAGTCAGCAGCCACAGGCTGGCAGACAGCGACAGGCACAGCAGGCGCGCTATCCAGCCAGACAGCAGCAGTCCGGCCAGCAGGCAGGCGGTGGCCAGCAGCAGGGCCGGCAGGGCGCAGCGCCGGTAGAGCAATTCCTGCCGGGCGGCGGCATCAGCTAGGGCAGAGGGGGATGGCTTCATGGTCCTGAGACGGCGTCGGGCAGCGCCAGCGCAACTGGCCGGCAATGCTACACTACCTGCATCGCCGGATTGGCACGGGAGCAGGCAAAGCATGGATCATACACCTTACCTTGGCATGGCGTGTTGCGGCCTGATGGCAGCTGCACAGGCGGGCATGCCGGCGGCAGAGCCGCCAGCCAGTGTCCCCGCCATGCAGCAGCAGGCTCCCGCCAACAGCAGCTATCAATGCGTGAACCCGGCGCAGCAACTGCATGCCATGCTGGCGCGCTACGCCCTCAAGTGTGGCGATGCGGCCTGCCCGCTGTGCAATCCGCCTGCTGCGCCGTGAGGGCTCAGGCCAGCAGCAGCTTTTCCAGGGTGCGCTGGTAAATTTCGGCCAGCGGTTCCAGATGGGCCACTTCCACGCATTCGTTCAGCTTGTGGATGGTGGCATTGACCGGGCCAAATTCCACCAGCTCGCGCGCAATGCGCTTGATGAAGCGGCCATCGGAAGTGCCGCCGGTGGTGGACAGCTCGGCGCTATGGCCGGTGACCTGATAGATGGCCTCGCCCAGTGCATCGGTCAGTGCGCCCGGTGCGGTGATGAAGGGCATGCCGGACAGGGACCAGTGCAACTCGTAACCCAGGCCGTGCTTGTCCAGAATGGCATGCACCCGGTCTTTCAGCGATTCCACCGAGCTTTCCGGGCTGAAGCGGAAGTTGAAGCGGATTTCACACAGGCCGGGAATGATGTTGACCGCACCGGTACCGGCGTGGATGTTGGACACCTGCCAGCTGGTGGGCGGGAAGAAGTCGTTGCCACGGTCCCATTCGGTGACGGCCAGCTCGGCCAGTGCCGGTGCCATCAGGTGGACCGGGTTCTTGGCCAGGTGCGGGTAGGCAATATGACCCTGGATGCCGTGAATCACCAGACGTCCGGACAGCGAACCGCGGCGGCCGTTCTTGATGGTGTCGCCCAGCTTCTGGTCGGAAGTCGGTTCGCCGACAATGCAGTAGTCAATCAGCTCGCCACGCGCTTCCAGCGTATCCACCACCTTGACCGAGCCATCTACTGCCACGCCTTCCTCGTCCGAGGTCAGCAGCAGGGCGATGCTGCCCGGGTGATCCGGATGGTCTGCCACAAAGGCTTCAATGGCGGTAATGAAGGCCGCCAGCGAGGCTTTCATGTCGGCCGCGCCACGGCCGTACAGCAGGCCGTTGCGCTGACGCGGTTCAAACGGCGGGCTGTCCCATTGCTCTACCGGGCCGCTGGGCACCACGTCGGTGTGGCCGGCAAAGCACAGCAGCGGGCCGCTGTTGCCACGCCGCGCCCACAGATTGTCCACTTCGCCAAAACGCATCGGTTCGATGACAAAACCCAGTGCATGCAGGCGTTCGGCCAGCAATTGCTGGCAGCCGGCATCGTACGGGGTGACGGAATCGCGGCGGATCAGCTCGCAGGTCAGGTCCAGGGTCTTGCTCATGCGGCAAACTCCTCGGCCCATTGTGCTTCGTTGAAACCCACGCTGACCTTGCCCGGGCGTTCCAGCACCGGACGCTTGATGATGGAGGGCTGCGCCTGCAGCACGGCAATCGCGCCTTCAGCGGTGGCGGCCTGGGCTTTCAGTTCGTCGGACAGGCCGCGCCAGGTGGTGCCCTGGCGGTTGATCAGCTTGTCCAGCCCCACCGCGGCGATCCAGGCTTGCAGCTGGGCTTCGGTCACGCCCTGCTTCTTGAAATCGTGAAAGGCAAAGTCGATGTGATGATCGGTCAGCCACTGGCGGGCTTTCTTGACCGTATTGCAATTGGGAATGCCGTAGAGGGTAATCATGTTGTGTGCTTGCTTATAAATCCAGGGTGAATCCGTCAAAGCTGGTGGAGGCTTTGTCTGGGTCTTGCTTGTCCTGCGGCGGGGCTACAGCCTTTTGGGCTTCTGCCTGCTTGCTTTGGGCGTGGTTGATCAGCCAGTACAGGTTGGTGGGCGAGTCGGCATTTTTCAAGGCATCGTCCAGCAGGATGCGGTCTTGCTGGTACAGGCGGAACAGCGACTGCTCGAAGGTTTGCGCGCCTTCGCTCATGCTGTTTTCGATGGCCTCCTTGATCTGGTCGATTTCACCATTGCGAATCAGCTCGGCGATATGCGGGGTATTGATCAGGATTTCCAGGGCCGGAATCTGCTTGCCATCCTTGGTGGGGACCAGGCGCTGCGAAATCACCGCGCGCAATGAAACGGACAAGTCCATCAACAGCGCGTTGCGGCTATCGGTGGGGAACAGGCTGATCACCCGGTTGAGCATGTGATAACTGTTGTTGGCATGCAGCGTGGACAGGCACAAGTGGCCGGACTGGGCGTAGTTGATGGCATGCGTCATGGTTTCGGCATCGCGGATTTCGCCAATCATCAACACGTCCGGCGCTTCACGCATGGCGTTCTTCAGCGCGTTTTCGTAAGAGAAGGTATCCACGCCGATTTCGCGCTGGTTGACGATGGATTTCTGGTGGCGGTAGACAAACTCGATCGGGTCTTCCACCGTCAGGATGTGGCCGGACTGCGTCTGGTTGCGGTGTTCCAGCAGGGATGCCACGGTGGAACTCTTGCCGCTGCCGGTGGCCCCCACCACGATGATCAGCCCGCGCTTTTGCTGCACCAGCGTCTGCAGGGTATCGGGCAGGTTCAGCTCGGCCAGCGACGGAATGCGCGGCCGGATGAAGCGCACCACCATGGCTACCGTGCCGCGCTGCCTGAAAATGTTCACCCGGTAATTGCCCAATCCTTCCACCAGCCGGCCGAAGTTCATTTCCAGCTCGCGCTCGAAGGTGGCGATCTCGCCATCATTCATCAGGCTGTAAGCCAGTTGGCGAACAATATCAGCCGACAGCGGCTTGTCGTTGATGGGCAGGGTGACGCCATCAATCTTGATCTGCGGCGGCGCTTCTGCCGTGAAAAAAATGTCACTGGCTTGTTTGTCGGCCATCAGCTTGAAAAATGGCAGCATCAGCATGGTCGGGTTTTCCAATCCGGTATTCAGTGTGGCGGCTACACAAAGTGCATGGTCTTTTTATAGCGCTATTGTGCCTGCTCCGGGCCGCAAGCGACAGCCAATAACAAAAAAGCCCGCATCAGCGGGCTTCTGTTGGGTGGCTCAGGCCTGTTTGCCGACTTCCTGGTCGCGCAGGGCGCGACGCAGGATCTTGCCGACATTGGTCTTGGGCAGCTCCTGGCGGAACTCCACGCTGCGCGGCACCTTGTAGGCGGTCAGGTTCTCGCGGCAATGCTGGATCACGGCTTTTTCCGTCAGGCTGTCATCCTTGCGCACCACGAACACCTTCACCGCCTCCCCGGACTTGTCATCCGGCACGCCGATGCAGGCCACTTCCAGCACAGCCGGGTGGCTGGCCACCACGTCTTCCACTTCATTGGGATAAACATTGAAGCCGGATACCAGAATCATGTCCTTCTTGCGATCCACCAGCTTGACGTAGCCTTCCGGGGTGACCACGGCCATGTCGCCGGTAGCCAGGAAACCGCGCGAGTCAATCACCTTGGCGGTTTCGTCCGGGCGGTTCCAGTAGCCCTTCATCACCTGCGGGCCCTTGATGCACAACTCGCCCTGTTCGCCTTGCGGCACGGCCTGGCCATCGGCACCGCGGATTTCAATGTCGGTGGACGGAATCGGCAGACCGATGGTGCCGTTGTAGGCCTGGATATCCAGTGGATTGATGCAGGCAGCCGGGCTGGTTTCGGTCAGGCCGTAGGCTTCGGCCAGGGTGACGCCGGTCAGTTGCTTCCATTTGTCGGCCACGGCCTTTTGCACCGCCATGCCGCCACCCAGCACCAGACGCCAGCTGGAAAAGTCCACCGACTGGAAGTCAGGGTGATTGAGCAGGGCATTGAACAGGGTGTTGACCCCGGTCATCGCCGTGACGCGGTATTTCTTGATTTCCTTGATGAAGCCCGGAATGTCGCGCGGGTTGGTGATCAGCACATTCAGTGCGCCCAGCTCGGTGAAGATCATCAGGTTCGCGGTGAGCGAAAAGATGTGATAGAGCGGCAGGGCGGTAATGATGATTTCCTCACCCTCGCGTGCCACCGGTTTCACCCAGGCACCGGCCTGCAGCATGTTGGCAATGATGTTGCGGTGTACCAGCATCGCCCCTTTGGAAATGCCGGTGGTGCCGCCGGTATATTGCAGGAAGGCGATGTCCTCGTGGCCGATGCTGACCGGGACAAAGCGCTGCGCTGCGCCGGCTGCCAGTGCGTCGTTGAAGCGGGTATGGCCCGGCAGCTTCCAGGCCGGCACCATCTTCTTGATGTTGCGCACCACGAAATTCACCAGCAAACGCTTGGGGAAGCCCAGCATGTCACCGATGGAGGTCACGATGACATTCTTCACCTTGGTGCGCTTGATCACGTCTTCCAGCACGCTGGCAAAGTTTTCCAGGATGACGATGGTTTCCGCACCCGAATCATTCAGCTGGTGTTCCAGTTCGCGCGGGGTGTACAGCGGGTTGACGTTCACCACCGTGCCACCGGCGCGCAAGGTGCCGAATACTGCCACCGGATATTGCAGCAGATTGGGCATCATCACGGCAACGCGATCGCCCTTTTTCAGCTGCAAGGTGTTTTGCAGATACGATGCAAATTGCTCGGTCAGTGTTTGCAGCTGTCCATAGCTGAGGATCTTGTCCATATTGGCCATGGCAGGACGGTCACGGAATTTGTGAACGCTGCGATCAAACACTTCGACAATCGACTGGAACTGATTGATGTCGATCTCGTGTGCTACCCCTGGCTGGTAATTCTTTAGCCAAACCTTTTCCATAAGTAGGGTTTCTCCATCGTGCTGATACGAGAGTGCCGCGCCGGCATCGCTGCTGTGGCGAGCATCTTCTATATAATTGTTTCTGAATTTTCGAATGGGTATTGCGCCCATTCCTATGTACCCGAACTTCGTCAGGTTGCAGCTAATTTACAGTATGTGAAAAATGCACGCAAAGCACAGGCCGATGCATGTCGGGGTGGCGGGTAGGGCCTTGACAGGCTTCGGTTTTCTTTTTTGCAGGAATGGGTTACAATCGCGATGTTTAGGGATGGGCGTTTCGCCCATTTTTTATTTGTGGAAAGAAGCAATGGATGTACGTTTGCTGCTGGAAAACACCCTGCCAGGTCTAGGCTACGAGCTGGTCGATTTTGAAATGACCCAGGGTGGTGGTTATCGCGTGTTTATGGACAAGCCAGGTGGCGTCACGGTGGAAGACTGTGTGCTGGTCAGCAATCACCTGACCCGTCTGTTCATGGTTGAAAACGTCAATTACGAACGGCTCGAGGTTTCCTCCCCGGGGCTGGATCGTCCTCTGAAGAAAGAGGCGGACTTCGTGCGCTTTGCCGGACAGCTTGCCAAGATCAAGACGCGCATGCCGGTCGAGCAGCAAAAGAAGTTTGCCGGTCGTCTTGTCGGGGTTGAAGATGGCGCGGTCAAGCTGGAAGTGGATGGCGGCCGCATCGTGGCAATTGCCCTGACCAATATCGACAAAGCCAGGCTCGAGCCTGAGTTTTGAGCGCGGATAGGTCCTGTTGCCGCGCATAAGGACAAAAATTCGGAGGAATGCATGAGTCGCGAGATTTTGTTGCTGGTTGATGCCCTGGCAAGCGAGAAGAATGTCAGCAAGGATGTGGTTTTTTCCGCCCTTGAAATGGCACTTGCTTCGGCAACCAAAAAGAAGTTTACCGATGACGAAATGGATGTGCGTGTCGAAATCGACCGTCACACCGGGCAATACCAGACTTTCCGTCGCTGGACGGTGGTGCAGAACGAGCTGATCGAAAACGAGAGCCGCGAAATCACCATTACCGACGCGCGTGATGATGATCCGCGCATCGAAGTGGGTGCAGTGATCGAACAACCGATGGAAGCCGTCGAGTTTGGCCGTATCGGTGCCCAGACTGCCAAGCAGGTCATCCTGCAACGCATCCGCGACGCCGAGCGTGAACAGCTGCTGAACGAATTCCTGCAGCGTCGCGAACACCTGATCACCGGCACCATCAAGCGCATCGAACGTGGCAATGCCATTATCGAATGCGGCAAGCTGGAAGCCGTACTGCCGCGCGATCAGATGATTCCGAAGGAAAACCTGCGCGTGGGCGACCGCGTGAAAGCCTTCCTGCTGCGCATCGACCGCATGGGTCGTGGCCCGCAGCTGGTGCTGTCGCGTACCTCCAGCCAGTTCCTGATCAAGCTGTTCGAGCTGGAAGTGCCGGAAATCGAAGAAGGCCTGCTGGAAATCAAGGAAGCCGTCCGCGATGCCGGCCTGCGCGCCAAGATTGCCGTCAAGGCCAACGATGCCCGTATCGACCCGCAAGGCACCTGCATCGGCATGCGCGGTTCCCGCGTCCAGGCCGTGACCCAGGAGCTGGCAGGCGAACGCATCGACATCGTGCTGTGGGCACCGGAACCGGCACAGTTCGTGATCAACGCGCTGTCCCCGGCCGAAGTGAACCGCATCATGATCGACGAAGACAACCACAGCATGGACGTGGTGGTCGAGGAAGATCAGCTGGCACTGGCCATCGGCCGCAGCGGTCAGAATGTCAAGCTGGCAGCCGAACTGACCGGCTGGTACCTGAACATCATGACCGTGACTGAAGCCGAGGAAAAACACCAGGCCGAAGACGCGCAGTTGCGTGATCTGTTTGTCACCCACCTGGGTGTGGACGAAGCCACCGCCACCGTACTGGTGCAAGAAGGTTTTGCCACCCTGGAAGAAGTAGCGTATGTGCCGATTTCCGAAATGCTGGAAATCGACGGTTTTGACGAGGAGTTGGTGAATGAGCTGCGCAGCCGTGCACGTGACGCCATCCTCACTCAGGCCATTGCGTCCGAAGAGAAAGTCGAAGGTGTATCCGAAGACCTGAAAGATATCGAGGGTCTGGATGCCGAGCTGGTTCGCAAGTTGGCCGAGAACGGCGTGTCCACGCGTGATGATCTGGCCGACCTGGCCGTTGACGATTTGGTGGACATGACCGGCATTGAAGCTGAAGCTGCACGTGCAATCATCATGAAAGCGCGCGAACACTGGTTCAACCAGTAAGGCTTCTTCGGGAAGTATTTACGGAATTTGGGAAGACGCATGGTATTGACGAATGTAAAACAGTTTGCCGGTGAGCTGAACCTCACGCCTGAACGATTGCTGGAACAGCTTCGTGCAGCGGGTGTGGCCAAGCGCGCGCCGGATGATACGCTCTCCGAGCAGGATAAATCCCAGCTTCTTGACTACCTGAAGCGTTCGCATGGCGCGCGTGATGAGTCGCGTATCACGCTGACTCGCAAGTCCACCAGTGAAATCAAGACTGCGGACGGTAGTACGGTAAAAGTTGAAACACGCAAGAAGCGTGTAGTGGTGCGTCCGGAAGAAAGCCCGGCTGCTGCCGCTGCTGTTGTTGCACCCGAGCCGGCTGTTGCTGCGCCGGCCCCGGCTGCCAAGCCTGTTGAAGTGGTTGCTGCCCCTGCTCCGGCGGCAGAAACCAAGCCGGTTGTTGAAGTGAAACCGGAAACCAAGCCGGAACCGCAAGTAAAGGTTGAACCCAAGGTGGAATCCAAGCCCGCCGCACCGGCCGCCCCGGTTGCGGAAGTCCCGGCCAAGGAAGCTGCACCTGCTGCCAAGCCGGCACCGGCTGTGGCACGTACCGTAGCCTCCATCCTGTCGCCGGAAGAAGTAGCCGCGCGTGAAGCTGAAGAAAAGCGCCAGGCTGCTTTCCGTGCCCGCCAGCAAGAGCTGATGCGCGAAAAGATCGAACGCGAAGAACGTCGTCAGGCTGCGCGTCTGGCTGCACAGCAACCGGCACCGGCTCCCAAGCCGGTAGAAGCACCGAAGCCGGAAGTGCGCAGCGAAGAGCGCCGTGATGACCGTCGTGACGAACGTGGTCCGCGTCCGGCTGGCGACAACCGTGGCCCGCGTCCGGCTGGTGACAACCGTGGCCCGCGCCCGGCAGGCGACAACCGTGGCCCGCGCCCGGCTGGTGACAACCGTGGCCCGCGCCCGGCAGGCGACAACCGTGGCCCGCGTCCGGCTGGTGACAGCCGTGGCCCGCGTCCGGCTGTTGCCGCTGCACCGGGAGCCCCGGTGGTACCGGCAACCGTAGCCGGTCGTCCGGATGCCAAGAAGGGCGGCGGCGCCAAGAAAGGCAACGAGCGCTGGGAAGAAGGCAAGAAGGGTGGCCGTGGTCTCAAGACCAAGGGCGGCGATGCCGGTAATGACTGGAAATCCCGCGGCGGCAAGGGCAAGCACAAGCAAAACAACCAGCATGCCTTCCAGGCTCCGACCGAGCCCATCGTGCATGACGTGCTGGTACCGGAAACCATCTCCGTGGCCGATCTGGCTCACCGCATGGCCGTCAAGGGCGTTGAGGTGATCAAGGTCCTGATGAAGATGGGCATGATGGTGACCATCAACCAGGTGCTGGACCAGGAAACCGCCATGATCGTGGTGGAAGAGATGGGCCACAAGCCGCGTGCGGCACAGGCGGACGATCCGGAAGCCTACCTGGAAAAACCGGAAGGCGAAGAAGTGGAAGTGGCCGTACTGCCGCGTCCGCCGGTCGTCACCGTGATGGGTCACGTCGACCACGGTAAAACCTCGCTGCTGGACTACATCCGTCGCGCCAAAGTGGCCGCGGGCGAAGCCGGTGGCATTACCCAGCACATCGGTGCCTACCACGTGGAAACCCCGCGCGGCATGATCACCTTCCTGGATACCCCGGGTCACGAAGCGTTTACCGCCATGCGTGCCCGTGGTGCCAAGGCCACCGACATCGTGGTGCTGGTGGTGGCTGCCGACGACGGCGTGATGCCGCAAACCATCGAAGCCATTCACCATGCCAAGGCTGCCAAGGTGCCGATGGTGGTGGCGGTCAACAAGATCGACAAGATGGGTGCCAACGCAGAGCGCATCCGCCAGGAGCTGGTATCCCACGAAGTGGTGCCGGAAGACTGGGGTGGCGACACCCAGTTCGTCGAAGTGTCTGCCAAGCAGGGCACCAATATCGACGCGCTGCTGGAAGCCATCCTGCTGCAGGCTGAAGTACTGGAGCTGACCGCTCCGGTTGACGCTCCGGCCAAGGGCATCATCGTGGAAGCCCGTCTGGACAAGGGTCGTGGCCCGGTTGCCACGCTGCTGGTTCAGTCCGGCACCCTGAAGAAGGGCGATGTGGTACTGGCTGGTACGGCATTCGGTCGCGTTCGCGCCATGATCGACGAAAACGGCAAGGCCATCGAAAGTGCCGGCCCTGCCATCCCGGTGGAAATCCTGGGTCTGTCCGACGTACCGCAAGCCGGTGAAGACGCCATGGTGCTGACCGACGAGCGCAAGGCGCGTGAAATCGCCCTGTTCCGCGCCGGCAAGTTCCGTGACGTACGCCTGGCCAAGCAGCAAGCCGCCAAGCTGGAAAACATGTTCGCCCAGATGGCCGATGGCAGTGGCGAGGTGCAAACCTTGTCCATCATCATCAAGGCCGACGTACAGGGTTCCTACGAAGCCCTGGCCGGCAGCCTGCAGAAGCTGTCCACCGACGAAGTGCGCGTCAGCATCCTGCACTCCGGCGTGGGTGGTATCTCGGAATCGGACATCAACCTGGCGATCGCTTCCAAGGCCATCGTGATCGGCTTCAACACCCGTTCCGATGCCGCAGCGCGCAAGCTGGCCGAAAACGAAGGCGTGGACATCCGTTACTACAGCATCATTTACGATGCCGTGGACGAAGTGAAAGCAGCCTTGTCCGGCATGCTGGCTCCGGAGAAGAAGGAACAGATCCTGGGTACCGTCGAGATCCGTCAGGTGATCCCGGTCTCCAAGGTTGGCAACATTGCTGGTTGTATGGTGACCGACGGTCTGATCAAGCGTACCGCTTCGATCCGCCTGATCCGCAACCACGTGGTGGTGCACACCGGCGAACTGGACTCGCTCAAGCGCTTCAAGGACGACGTGAAGGAAGTGAAGCAGGGCTACGAATGTGGTCTGATGCTGAAGAACTTCAACGACATCCAGGAAGGCGACCAGCTGGAAGTGTTCGAAATCGTGGAAGTGGCCCGCTCGCTGTAAGCGGCACTTTCCCGGCGAGTGCAGTGCAAGCCATGGCTTGCCGGCGCTCGCCTTTTGCATTCAAGGCGGCTGACTGCTAGTCGGATACATCCGACTATCCGTTGGCCGCTTTCATGACTACAGGATGGAAATCATGGCCAAAGCCAGAAAAGGTTTCTCCCGCGCCGACCGCATTGCTGAACAGATTCAGCGCGAGCTGGCCGAACTGGTACGTACCGGTCTGAAAGACCCGCGTGCCGGCTGGATCACCATTACCGCCGTGCATGTGACGCGTGACTATTCCCACGCCAAGGTGTTCTACACCGTGATGGACGAAAAGACCCGCGAAGTCAGCCAGGAAGCGCTGGAGCACTCCGCCGGTTACCTGCGTTCCGAACTGGGCCGCAGCATCAAGATGTTCACCACGCCGCAACTGCACTTTGTCTACGACGAATCGGTATCGCGCGGCATGCACATGACCAGCCTGATCAACCAGGTAGCCAAGGAAGACGCGGAAAAATTCGGTCAGGTCGATGCTGCTCCGGCCGCAGATGAAGAAGGTAGCGCCGAATGAGCAAGCCGCGCAGCAACCGCCGCCAGATTGATGGCGTGCTGCTGATCGACAAGCCCTACGATATTTCCAGCAACAACGCGCTGCAAAAGGCGCGCTGGTTGCTTAATGCCGCCAAGGCAGGGCATACCGGCGTGCTGGACCCGCTGGCCACCGGCCTGTTGCCGATGTGCCTGGGGGAGGCCACCAAGTTTTCCTCCTATCTGCTGGATGCCGACAAGGGCTATCGCGCCACCGTACGCTTTGGTGCCGCCACCAGTACGGGGGACATCGAAGGTGAAGTGGTGCGCGAATGCCCGATTGCCTTTGATGAAACCCGCCTGCTGCAAGTGATGCAGCAGTTTGTCGGCGAGATCAGCCAGGTGCCGCCGATGTATTCGGCGCTCAAGCACCAGGGCAAGCCCTTGTACGAATATGCGCGCGAAGGTATCGAGATAGTACGGGAGCCGCGCAACATCACCATTCACTCGCTCCGACTGGTCAGCTTTGATGGTGTGGAAGCGGTAATCGACGTGCTGTGCAGCAAGGGTACCTATATCCGCACGCTGGCCGAAGACATTGCCATTGCGCTGGATTGTGCCGCCCATCTGACCGGTTTGCGTCGTACAACGACTGGTGGTTTCCAGCTGGCCGAGGCGCACACGCTGGCCGATGTGGAAGCGCTGGACATGGCTGGTCGCGAAGCGCTGCTGTTGCCGGTCGACGTATTGGTGCAACACTTTCCGGCGCATACGCTGGATGCGGCCAGCGTCGGGCGTTTTATTCACGGACAAGCCGTGCGTTTTGTCGGCGAGTGTGCGAGAATGACGCGCTTTCGTGTTTACAGCGATGTGGATGCGGAGTTTCTGGGTCTGGCCGAGTTGCGGGATGATGACATGCTGCACCCGATCAGACTCCTGGCTGTCAAACAGGCAGCCTGCTAGCGAAGTGCGGATGGGTTGGGAAACCGGCTCGCTGCACTTGTCGGATCGCAAGATCCTTACCTGATTTGGAGTTACCCAAAATGGCAATGACCGCCGCCCAAAAAGCAGACATCGTTAAAAGCTTCCAGCACAAGGAAGGCGATACCGGTTCGTCCGAAGTGCAAATCGCACTGCTGACCGCCCGTATCAACGATCTGACCCCGCACTTCAAAGCCAACACCAAGGATCACCACAGCCGTCGTGGTCTGCTGAAGATGGTGAGCCGTCGTCGTCGCCTGCTTGACTACCTCAAGCGTACCGATGCTGACAGCTACCGCGCTCTGATTGCCCGTCTGGGTCTGCGCAAGTAATTGGTTCAGGTTTGAAAAAGTCGCAGCGAGTCTGCGACTTTTTCACGCTGGCCTTCAAGCACGCTGTATTACTGTGACAACGGGGGGAGCCTCTAGAAATTTTGATCGAAACCGGTCCGAATTTTTAGGGGTTCCCGTTGTGTTTTCAGCTTGAAAAAACAATTTTGACTAAGGGATGCCCTGTGTTCAATAAAATTACCAAAACGTTTCAGTATGGTAACCAGACCGTTACCCTGGAAACCGGCGAAGTAGCGCGCCAGGCTTCCGGCTCCGTTATTGTTTCTGTTGATGAAACCGTGGTTCTGGTCGCCGTTGTCGGCGGCAAAAATGTCAAGCCGGGCCAGGATTTCTTCCCGCTGACCGTAGACTATCTCGAGCGTACCTACGCTGCCGGTAAAATCCCGGGTGGTTTCTTCAAGCGCGAAGGCAAGCAGTCCGAGAAGGAAGTGCTGACCAGCCGCCTGATCGACCGTCCGATCCGCCCGCTGTTCCCGGAAGGCTTCTACCACGACGTACAGATCGTGGCTACCGTGCTGTCGCTGAATCCGGAAGTGGATTCCGACATCCCGGCCATGATCGGTGCTTCCGCTGCGCTGGCCATCTCCGGCCTGCCGTTTGCCGGCCCGATTGGTGCTGCCCGTGTGGGTTACGCCAATGGCGAATACATCCTGAACCCGACCAAGACCGAACTGGCCACTTCCGAAATGGATCTGGTGGTTGCCGGTACCGAGCGTGCCGTGCTGATGGTCGAGTCCGAAGCCAAGGAACTGTCCGAAGCCGTGATGCTGGGTGCCGTGGTATTTGGTCACGACCAGATGCAAGCCGCCATCAAGGCCATCAACGAACTGGCTGACGAAGTGAACCCGGTGATGTTCGACTGGACTGCTCCGGCCAAGAACGAAGAGCTGATCGCCCAGGTACGCGGCATTGCCGGTGCCAAGCTGGCTGATGCTTTCCGCCTGCGCCAGAAGCAAGCCCGCACCGTTGCCATCAACGAAGCCTGGGCCGACGTCAAGGCTGCGCTGATCAACGAAGATACCGACACCCTGCTGGCCAACGAAATCAAGGGCATCTTCAAGGGTCTGGAAGCTGAAATCGTCCGTGGCCAGATTCTGGCTGGCGAACCGCGTATCGACGGTCGCGACACCCGCACCGTGCGCCCGATCAGCATCCGCAGCAACGTGCTGCCGCGCACCCACGGTTCCGCCCTGTTTACCCGTGGCGAAACCCAGGGCCTGGTGGTAACCACGCTGGGCACCAAGCAGGACGAGCAGATCATCGACGCGCTGGCCGGTGAATACACCGAACGCTTCATGCTGCATTACAACTTCCCGCCGTACTCCACCGGTGAAGCCGGCCGCATGGGCCCGCCGAAGCGTCGTGAAATCGGTCACGGTCGTCTGGCCAAGCGTGCCCTGGTTGCCGTACTGCCGCCGGAATCCGAATTCGGTTACTCCATGCGCGTGGTTTCGGAAATCACCGAATCCAACGGTTCTTCCTCCATGGCTTCGGTTTGCGGTGGCTGCCTGTCGCTGCTGTCCGCTGGCGTGCCGCTGAAGGCCCACGTTGCCGGTATCGCCATGGGTCTGATCCTGGAAGGTAACCGTTTTGCCGTGCTGACCGACATCCTGGGTGATGAAGATCACCTGGGCGACATGGACTTCAAGGTAGCCGGTACTGCCGAAGGCATTACCGCCCTGCAGATGGACATCAAGATCCAGGGCATCACCAAGGAAATCATGCAGGTTGCCCTGGCACAAGCCAAGGAAGGCCGCCAGCATATCCTGGGCCTGATGAAGGAAGCCGTGGAAGGCCCGCAAGAGCTGTCCGCCCACGCTCCGCGTCTGTACGTGATGAAGATCAACCCGGAGAAAATCCGTGACGTGATCGGCAAGGGCGGCGAAACCATCCGCTCCATCACCAAGGACACCGGCACCGAGATCAATATCGAGGAAGATGGCACCATCACCATCGCCTCCATCTCCGGTGAAGGCGCCGAGGCTGCCAAGAAGCGTATTGAAGAAATCACCGTTGAAGTTGAAGTGGGCAAGATCTACGAAGGTACCGTAGTGAAGATCCTCGACAACAACGTCGGTGCCATCGTTTCCATCCTGCCGGGCAAGGATGGTCTGGTACACATTTCCCAGATCGCCAACGAGCGCATCAAGAATGTGTCCGACTACCTGAAAGAAGGCCAGGTTGTGAAGGTCAAGGCCATCGAAATGGATGATCGCGGTCGCATCCGCCTGTCCATCAAGGCACTGCTGGAAGACGAATCCAAGGTTGCGCGCGAAACCGCCGACTCCTTTGGTCTGAAGACCCAGCAGTAATTCCTGGCAATCTGCCAAGCAAAAGCCCGCAGCAATGCGGGCTTTTTTGCGTCTGGCGGCAAGGAAGGGATGCCGGTGTGAATGTCGCGATTACGGCAGGCATGACGCATGCTGCGCAGCATTTTGACCGCCAGATGGCGGCTGTGGCGACGATTTGTTTTGCAAGATACTGAAAATGAAGGTGAAAATGGCGGTTTGACGGGTTTGAGATAGGTCAAGTAATTTTATAAGCAGATGTCGCAAACCGGATATGGGTTGGCCGGAAGATTCGATTAGAATCATTTCAAGCGTATTAAATCATAACAATGCCGTTTACTGCCCCGGACAGCAGGCAGAAACGGAGGACCAAGCAGGAAGGGAACTATAAAGATGAGCAATTCGATCACCCGCGCTGATTTCGACCAGGTCATGGTCCCCAACTACGGCCCGGCTGCCTTCATTCCGGTCAAGGGCCTGGGATCGCGAGTCTGGGATCAGGATGGTCGTGAATTCATTGATCTGGCTGGCGGTATCGCCGTGAATTCGCTGGGCCATTGCCACCCGCAACTGGTGGCTGCGCTGACCGAACAGGCTGGCAAGCTGTGGCATGTGTCCAATGTGTTCACCAACGAGCCGGTACTGAAACTGGCTCATGCGCTGACTTCCGCCACCTTTGCCGATCGTGCCTTCTTCTGCAACTCCGGTGCCGAGGCCAATGAAGCCTGCTTCAAGCTGGCACGCAAATATGCCGCCGATCATTTCGGTCCGGAAAAGAACGAAATCATCTCCTGCAAGAATTCCTTCCACGGTCGCACCCTGTTTACCGTGAGCGTGGGTGGTCAGCCCAAGTACACCGAAGGCTTTGCCCCGGTACCGGCCGGCATCCACCATTTCGAGTTCAACAATATCGACTCCCTCAAGGCGGCCATCAGTGACAAGACCTGCGCCGTGGTCATCGAGCCGGTGCAAGGCGAGGGCGGCGTGCTGCCGGCCGACAAGGCCTTCTTGCAAGCTGCGCGTGAACTGTGCGACCAGCACAATGCGCTGCTGATTTTCGATGAAGTACAAACCGGTGTGGGCCGTACCGGCTCGCTGTACGCCTATCAGGAATACGGCGTGACGCCGGACATCCTCTCCAGCGCCAAGTCGCTGGGTGGCGGTTTCCCGATTGGTGCCATGCTGACCACAGACAAGATTGCCCAGAGCTTCTCGGTCGGCACCCACGGTACCACTTACGGCGGCAACCCGCTGGCCGCCTCGGTTGCCCTCAAGGTGATCGAAATCGTCAACACCCCGGAAGTGCTGGCCGGTGTACGTGCCAAGAGTCAGCGCCTGCGCGATGGCCTGAATGCCATCAACGACAAGTACAAGGTATTCAAGGAAGTCCGTGGCATGGGCTTGCTGCTGGGCTGCGTACTGACCGATGCCTTTGCCGGCCGTGCCAAGGACTTCGTCAACGCTGCCAGCAAGCATCAGCTGTTGCTGCTGGTTGCCGGTGTCAATGTCGTGCGCATGGCACCGTCGCTGGTGGTGGAAGACCGCGACATCGACGAAGCGCTGCAGCGTTTTGATGCTGCCGTGGCCGAACTCGTCGCCGCCAAGTAAGCCCCGTTTTTTCCCGCAAGAGACACCACAGCCAGGCTTTGCCGTGGCTGTGGGTACGGCTGCGCCCGCGAAACGGCGCAGCGGCTTACCCCCCAGAGGGAGGTTTCCATGTTTATCGTGCGCCCAGTCCGCACTGCCGACTTGCCCGCCATCGAAAGAATGGCCGTAGCCAGTGGCATCGGTGTGACCAGCCTGCCCAACAATCGGGACAAGCTGTTCGAACGGATCCAGCAGTCCTCATCGTCGTTCGAGTTTGAAGCCACTGCAGAAACCGGCAGCGAATACTATATGTTCGTGCTGGAATCCGCCGGCGAAGTGGTGGGTACTGCCTCCATCAGTGCCTGTGCCGGTTTTGACGAGCCGTTTTACAGCTACCGCAGCGAAACCTTCGTGCATGCCTCGCGCACCCTCAAGGTGAATAACCGGGTGCATGTGCTCAATATCTGTCACGACCTTACCGGCATGGTGCAGCTGTGCGGCTTCTATGCCGATAGCGTGCTGGAGCCGCTGGCCGCCGAACTGCTGTCCCGCGCGCGCCTGCTGTTCATCGCCACGGCACGGCAGCGCTTTGGCCGTCGCATCATTGCCGAAATGCAGGGTATTCATGATGATGCCGGTCAGTCGCCGTTCTGGAACGCTATTGGCCGCCGCTTCTTCAATATGGATTTCCTGCAGGTGGAACAGGCTTTCGTCGGCCACAGCAAAACCTTTATTGCCGAGCTGATGCCCAGCTATCCCATCTATGTGCCCTTGCTGCCGGATGATGCGCAAAACGCCATTGGTCAGATCCACGCCAATTTCGAGCGTCCCTGTCAGCTGCTCACCACCGAAGGTTTCGAGGCAGACAACTATATCGACATCTTTGATGGTGGCGCGGTGCTGACTGCCGAGCTGGACCGTCTGCAAACGCTGGAGCGCAACCGTTGTCATCCGGTGGAAGTGGCCGCCAGTCTGCCGGCCCAGGCCAGCATGCATCTGGTGTGCAACCAGCAGGTAGGTGACTTCGTGGCGGCAGCCATCCGCGTGGCCATTGTCGATGGTGTGGCCTTCATCAATCCGGATGCCGCCCAGGCACTGGGTGTAAGCAGCGGCGACACCGTGCGTGTGGTCGGCTTGCAGCAAGGCTGAGGAGAGAGAGCATGATGATTATCCGTCCGATCGCACATAGCGATCTGCCCGGCCTGATGAATCTGGCACGCAGTGCCGGAGTCGGCCTTACCTCCTTGCCGGTGAACGAAGAACGCCTGTCGCGTCGCATCAGCCGTTCGGTACTGTCCTTTGCCGGTGAGCTGGACCGTGCCGACCAGGGCTATGTATTCGTGCTGGAAGACAGCGAAACCGGCCAGGTTGGTGGTATCTGCGCGCTGGAAGCCGCTGTTGGCCTGAAAGAGCCCTGGTACAACTACCGCGTGGGCACCATCGTGCACGCCTCGGACGAACTGGGCGTGTACTCGCGTCACGAAACCCTGTTCCTGTCCAACGACCATACCGGTTATTCCGAGCTGTGCACCTTGTTCCTGCATCCGGATTTCCGCGCCAACCGCAATGGCGGCCTGCTGTCCAAAAGCCGCTTCCTGTTCCTGGCGCAATTCCCGCAGCTGTTCGGCAAGACCGTGGTGGCGGAAATGCGCGGTGTATCCGATGCGGATGGCCGCTCCCCCTTCTGGGAAGGGCTGGGGCGTCACTTCTTCTCCATCGATTTTGCCCAGGCGGATTACCTCACCGGCGTCGGCCAAAAGGCTTTTGTCGCCGAGCTGATGCCCAAGCACCCGGTGTATGTCGATTTCTTGCCGGCTGATGCCCAGGCGGTAATCGGCAAGACGCACGACAACACCCGCCCGGCCGTGGCCATGCTGGAATCCGAAGGTTTCCGCTACGAAGGCTATGTCGACATCTTTGATGCCGGCCCTACCGTGCAAGCCTATACCAGCGAAATTCGGGCGGTGAAGGAAAGCCGTACCGTGACCGCCCGCGTACTGGACCCGCTGCCCGAAGGGGAGCGTTGCCATTATCTGGTTTCCAATCAGTCGCTGACCGGTTTCCGGGTGATTCTGGCACAAGCGCCAGCCCCCACTCATGAATTCTGCCTGACGCCGGAACAGGCGCAGGCCCTGAACGTGCAGGAAGGCGACCACGTACGCTGCGTGGCACTGTCGCCCAAGGAGAACGCATGACCACTTTGTATATCAATGGACAATGGCTGGCCGGTGCCGGCGCAGACCTGAGCAAGACCAATCCGGCCACGGCGGAGCTCATCTGGCAAGGGCAGGGCGCCGATGCCGCGCAGGTTGATCAGGCTGTTGTGGCGGCACGTCTGGCCTTCAAGTCCTGGGCACGCACTGCACTGGACGAGCGCATTGCCATCGCCCGCCGCTTTGGCGAACTGCTGACGGCCAACAAGGATGCGCTGGCCACCATTATTGCCAAGGAAACCGGCAAGCCGATGTGGGAAGCGCTGACCGAAGTCACCACCATGGTCAACAAGGTGGAGATTTCGGTGAAGTCCTATCACGAGCGTACCGGCGAGCGCGCCGCGCCCATGGGGGATGCCCAGGCGGTGCTGCGTCACAAGCCGCATGGTGTGGTGGCCGTGTTCGGCCCGTACAACTTCCCCGGCCATTTGCCCAATGGCCATATCGTTCCTGCCCTGCTGGCCGGTAACTGCGTGTTGTTCAAGCCGTCGGAACTGACACCGTGGACTGCACAGGAAACAGTGCGTCTGTGGGCGGAAGCGGGCTTGCCGGCCGGAGTGATTGCCCTGCTGCAAGGTGCGCGTGAAACCGGCATCGCACTGGCCGGCCACAAGGGTATCGACGGCCTGTTCTTTACCGGCAGCTCGGCCACTGGCGAACTGCTGCACCGCAATTTCGGCGGTCAGCCGGACAAGATTGTGGCCCTGGAAATGGGTGGTAACAATCCGCTGATCGTGGAAGACGTGGCCGATATCGATGCCGCCGTGCATCACATCATCCAGTCCGCATTCGTGTCGGCGGGACAACGCTGCACCTGCGCGCGTCGCCTGCTGGTGCCGCAAGGTGCGTGGGGTAATGCGCTGCTGGCCCGTCTGGTGGAGGTCACTGCCAAGCTGAAAGTGGGGCAGTACGACGAACAACCGGCACCATTCATGGGTGCGGTAATTTCCAATGCCGCCGCCGAAGCCTTGCTCAAGGCCCAGGCCTGGCTGCTGGAAAACGGTGGCAACAGCCTGCTGGAAATGCGTCGCCTGACGCCGGATGCCGCCATCCTGTCGCCCGGCATCATCGACAGCACTGCGGTGGAGCGCCCGGACGAAGAATTCTTCGGCCCGCTGCTGCAAGTCATCCGCTATGCCGATTTTGATGAAGCCATCGCCATTGCCAACGATACCCGTTTTGGCCTGGCTGGTGGCGTGCTGTCGGATAGCCGCGCGCTGTACGAACGCTATCTGCTGGAAAGCCGCGCTGGCGTGGTCAACTGGAACAAGCCGCTGACTGGTGCTTCCAGTGCTGCTCCGTTTGGTGGCATCGGTGCCTCGGGCAACCATCGCCCCAGCGCCTACTATGCCGCGGATTACTGCGCTTACCCGGTGGCCTCGCTGGAGTGCGACAGCCTGACCGTGCCTGCCCAACTTTCTCCGGGGATTACACTGTGAACGCCTACGAAGTGAATTTTGACGGCCTGGTTGGGCCGACACATAACTACAGCGGCCTGTCCTTTGGCAATGTGGCTTCCACCAGCAATACCAAGGCAGTGTCCAATCCCAAGCAGGCAGCCCAGCAGGGTCTGGCCAAGATGAAGGCGTTGCACGACCTGGGCTTCAAGCAGGGCGTGCTGGCCCCGCACGAGCGCCCGGACGTGGCCAGCCTGCGCCGCCTGGGTTTTTCCGGTACGGATGGCGAAGTGGTGGCGCGTGCCGCCAAGGAGGCCCCGGCCATTCTGGCGGCAGCCTCGTCCGCTTCCTGCATGTGGACGGCCAATGCCGCTACGGTCAGCCCGTCTGGCGATACCGCGGACAAGAGGGTGCACTTTACCCCGGCCAATCTGAACAACAAATTCCACCGTTCCATCGAGCATCCCACCACGCGCCGTCTGTTGCAGGCGATGTTTGCCGACGAACAGCACTTCATGGTGCATGAAGCCCTGCCGGCGCAGATGCACTTTGGTGATGAAGGTGCGGCCAACCATACCCGCTTCTGTGCGGAATATGATGCTGCCGGGGTAGAGTTCTTCGTATTCGGCGCAGCGGCATTCGATGGTCGCTACCCGGCCCCGCAGCGCTTTCCGGCGCGACAGACGCTGGAAGCCTGCCAGGCCGTGGCGCGCCTGCATGGTTTGTCGGAATCCGGCGTGGTGTATGCCCAGCAGGACCCGGCCACCATCGATGCCGGTGTGTTCCACAACGATGTGATTTCGGTGGGTAACCGCAATGTGCTGTTCCACCATGAAAAGTCTTTTCTGGAGCAGGGCAGGGTGCTGGAAGAGCTGTCACGCAAGCTGGCGGCCGTGGGTGGGCAGTTTGTACCGGTGGAAGTGCCGGATGCCGAAGTGAGCGTGGCCGAGGCGGTGAAGAGCTATCTGTTCAACAGCCAGCTGCTGTCCAAGCCGGATGGCAGCATGATCATCGTGGTGCCGGAAGAATGCCGCAACGTCGAGCGTGTGTGGAGCTATCTGCAAAAGATGAGCAGCAGCGGCGGCCCGATCAATGAAATCCGCGTGTTCGACCTCAAGCAGTCGATGCAGAATGGCGGCGGCCCGGCTTGCCTGCGGTTGCGCGTGGCGATGTCGGCCAGCGAGATTGCTGCAGTCAACCAGGGCGTGCTGATGAGCGATGAACTGTTCGCGACGCTGAACGCCTGGGTGGAACGGCATTACCGCGATCGACTGAATGCGGATGATCTGGCCGACCCCTTGCTGCTGGACGAATGCCGCACGGCGCTGGACGAGCTGACGCGCATCATGCGGCTGGGTTCGGTTTACCCCTTCCAGCTGGCCTGAGCCAGATCATGCATCAGGGCAGGGCGATGTCTTCATTCCGGTCAGTCGCCCTGTTTCTGTCTATATATAAAGCCACCTGCGGGTGGCTTTTGTGCTGTTATGGGGCGCTGCTGCATTTTTTGCCACATTGTGGGGCAAATTTCCCGTTTTCAGCGCCAAAAAACTGGCCCGACTCTTGCTATAGAGGCCGCAAGAAACTGTTTTGTCTGTACTGCTTGCTTAATGATGTAGTGAGCCGACAAAAATTTTGCAGGGATGCGGTGTGTTCAGTCGGGCGGACGATTGTATCCCGAAGATTGTATACATTCGAATGAGTGCGAAAATTCTGTGTTCGCATTGGAATGCGAATGAACATTTCTTTTCGGTTGCGAATATTTTCAAGGGGAAACATGTCAAAAATGTGAAAATGCAGGCTTTGCCAGGTGTGTTCTCGCGCAGTGAAGATATCCGATATTATCTTGCTGCAGCGCAGTAGTATACTTGAGGAAAAGTCAATAAAATCAATAACTTGCAATAATCTTAAATGATTTGCCTTTTTGCTGTTTTTCACCGGTTTTTCAGATTGACAGTCGATTGAATCCACACGCATAATCCGTGCGGCTGTCAGACAGAAACCAGGAAAATGGTTCGATACGACAGGCAACAACTACAGGTGGCATAAGAAGAGGGGAAGCCCTACAAGCTGCTGGGTCGTTTAAATCAAAGGAGATCTCCCACGTGGACATTTTTTTCCAACAGATCCTCAATGGTCTGGTACTTGGTAGCATCTATGCGCTGATCGCGCTGGGTTACACCATGGTGTACGGGATCATGGGGCTCATCAACTTCGCCCATGGCGAAGTCGTGATGATTGGTGCAATGGTTTGCATTACCGTCGTTTCTACCCTGATGCACTCGGGTGTGGACCTTCCAGGCTGGGCTATCGTGCTGATCGGCACGCTGGTTGCCATTCCGGCTTGCGCCTTGCTGGGCTTTGTCATTGAACGGGTGGCTTACCGTCCGTTGCGTGGCGCTCAGCGTCTGGCTCCGCTGATTACTGCGATTGGCTTGTCCATTTCGCTGCAGCAGATTGCCATCCTGATCTGGGGCCGCAACTACATCCCGTTCCCTGACCTGCTGAATGCAGACACCGTCAGCATCATGGGTGCCAGCATTACCAAGCTGCAAATCATGATCGTGGTGCTGTGCCTGGTGCTGATGATCGGCCTCCTGGTTGTGGTTGAGAAAACCAAGCTGGGTCGCGCCATGCGTGCCACCAGTCAGAACCCGGCCGTGGCAGGCCTGATGGGTGTCAACGTCAACACCATCATTTCCGCTACCTTCATGCTGGGTTCCGCCTTGGGTGCGATTGCCGGTGTAATGGTTGCTACCAACTATTCCCAAGCTCACTACTATATGGGCTTCATGATCGGCCTGAAGGCGTTTACCGCTGCGGTGCTGGGTGGTATCGGCAATCTGGGTGGTGCAGTGGCCGGCGGTATCCTGCTGGGCATTATCGAAAGTCTGGGTGCCGGTTATATCGGTCAGCTGACCGGTGGCTTCCTGGGTTCCAACTATCAGGACATCTTTGCCTTCATGGTGCTGATCCTGGTGCTGATTTTCCGTCCGTCCGGCCTGCTGGGCGAAAAGATGGCTGACCGCGCCTGATCCGGGGGAGAAATAACATGAGCAAGGCATTTGATTCCAAACAAATCGGGCTGTTCATCGCCAGCGGCATTGCCCTGTGCGTACTGCCCTTCGTGGTAGGCGGCGCGCTGGGTAATTCCTGGGTGCGTATCGTCGACTTCGCGCTGTTGTACGTGATGCTGGCACTGGGCCTTAACATCGTGGTGGGCTTTGCCGGCCTGCTCGACCTGGGCTTCATCGCCTTCTATGCCGTGGGTGCCTATACCTACGCATTGCTGGGTTCGCCGCACTTCGGCATTCACTGGCCCTTCTATGTCACCATTCCGCTGGGTGCGCTGTTTGCCGCCTTCTTCGGTATTCTGCTCGGTACTCCGGTACTGCGCCTGAAGGGTGACTATCTGGCCATCGTGACGCTGGGTTTCGGTGAAATCATCCGTATCTTCATGAACAACCTGAACGCGCCGGTCAACATCACCAACGGCCCGCAAGGTATCAACCTGATCGACCCGATCCGCGTGGCCGGTGCCGACCTGGGTTCGCCGATCAACCTGTTCGGCATGTCCCTGCCGCCGGTCTATCTGTACTACTACCTGTTCCTGGTGTTGACCGTCATCGTGGTGATCATGGCTTCCCGCCTGCAGCACTCCCGTATCGGCCGTGCCTGGGTTGCGCTGCGTGAAGACCAGATTGCCGCTTCGGCCATGGGTATCAACATCCGCAACATCAAGCTGCTGGCCTTTGCACTGGGTGCGCTGTCCGGTGGTGTGGCTGGTGGCCTGTTCTCTGCCTTCCAGGGTTTTGTATCGCCGGAATCCTTCAGCTTGCTGGAGTCCATCATGATCCTGGCCATGATCGTTCTGGGTGGCATGGGTAACATCGCCGGTGTGATCCTGGGTGCTGTCGTGCTGACCATTGCGCCGGAAATCCTGCGTGACGTGATTGGCCCGCTGCAGATGAAGACCATGGGTCGCATGCTGATCGACCCGGAAAACGCCCGCATGCTGCTGTTCGGCATTGCCATGGTGGTGATGATGCTGGTTCGTCCGGAAGGCATGCTGCCGTCCAAGCGCCGCAAGGCTGAATTCAAGGACGCCAAAGAAGCGGCTGCGCAGAAAGGTTAAGTCATGGCTGAAGTACTGCTGAAAATCGAAGGCATCAACAAGCGTTTTGGCGGTCTGCACGCACTGAGCGATGTCGGCCTGACCATCAACAAGGGTGAAATCTACGGTCTGATCGGCCCGAACGGTGCCGGCAAGACCACGCTGTTCAACGTGCTGACCGGCCTGTACGTGCCGGACGAAGGTTCCTTCACCTTCGACGGCCACAACCTGTTCCAGGCCAAGCCGCACGTGGTGGTGAACGCCGGTATCGCCCGTACTTTCCAGAACATCCGTTTGTTCGCGGAAATGACTGCGCTGGAAAACGTGATGGTGGGTCGCCACATCCGTTCCAAGGCCGGCGCACTGGGCGCGGTACTGCGTGACCGTCGTACCCGCGAGGAAGAAAAGGCGATTACCGCCAAGGCCTGGGAACTGCTGGAATACGTAGGTATTGCCGACGTGGCCGACGAACGTGCCCGTAACCTGTCCTACGGCCACCAGCGTCGTCTGGAAATCGCCCGCGCGCTGGCCACCGAGCCCAAGCTGCTGGCACTGGACGAACCGGCTGCCGGTATGAACCCGCGTGAAACCGAAGAGCTCAAGGAGCTGATGAGCAAGATCGCCAAGAGCGGTACTACGGTTTTGCTGATTGAACACGACGTCAAACTCATGATGGGTCTGTGTGACCGTATTGCGGTGCTGGATTACGGCAAGAAGATTGCCGAAGGCGTTCCGGAAGAAGTACGCAAGAACCCGAGAGTGATTGAAGCTTACCTGGGAGCGGCACACGCATGAGCCTTCTGGAAGTTAAAAACCTGCAAGTGGCTTACGGCGGCATTCAGGCTGTTCGTGGCGTGGATTTCCACATCAACCAGGGCGAGCTGGTCACCCTGATCGGTGCCAACGGTGCCGGCAAGACCACCACCCTGAAAACCCTGATCGGCATGGTGAAGCCGTCCGGCGGCAGCATCACTTACGATGGCAAGCTGAACGGTACCATTCCGTCCCACGACTATGTGCGTCATGGTCTGGTGATGGTGCCGGAAGGCCGTGGCATCTTCAGCAAGCTGACGGTGGAAGAAAACCTGCAAATGGGTGCCTACTACCGCAATGACAAGGCGGCCATCCAGAGCGAAATCGAGCGCGTGTACGAACTGTTCCCGCGCCTGAAAGAGCGTTACAAGCAGCTGGCCGGCACCCTGTCCGGCGGCGAACAGCAAATGGTGGCCATGGGCCGTGCCATGCTGTCCAAGCCCAAGCTGCTGCTGCTGGATGAACCATCCATGGGCCTGGCGCCCATCATCGTGGAAAAGATCTTCGAGATCATCCAGATGATTGCCAAGGAAGGCGTGACCATGCTGCTGGTGGAGCAGAACGCCAAACTGGCCCTGGAAGTGTCCCAGCGCGGTTATGTGATGGAAAGCGGCCGTATCACCATGGGTGGCCCGGCGCGCGAATTGCTCGACGACGAACGCGTGCGTAACGCCTACCTCGGCGAGTAAGCAAAAGAGTCTTCAATGACAGCAACGATTAGCCCCGAAGTACTGGTCCACCAGCTCTTCGGGGCCTTTTTATTGCCCCCGCTGCTTTTCATTCTCCCCATCGCCCTGGGGCTGTTGCTGCGCCGCCGTGCGCCTGCCATGGGGGCCAGTCTGGTATGTGTCGGCCTGCTGCTGGCCTATCTGTTGTCCATCCCCCGTACTGCCATGTGGCTGAATGGCGGACTGGAGCGCTACCCCGTCGTTTCCACGGCCCAGCTGCAACAGCAACAGGCCATCGTGGTGCTGGGCGGCGGCAAGAAACCGGCTCCCGAATATGACCGTAACGAACCGAGTGCCGATACCCAGACCCGGCTGCGCTACGCCGCCTTTCTGGCACGGCACACTCATCTGCCCCTGCTGGTGACCGGTGGCTCGCCCTATGGTGGCGAACCGGAAGGCGAGGTGATGGCGCGAACCCTGCAACAGGACTACGGCCTGTCTGTACGCTGGGTGGAAATGCAGTCCAATACCACGCTGGAGAACGCCCGTTACAGTGCACTCATGCTGAAAAAGGCCGGTATCAGCCGTATCGTGCTGGTCAGCCAGGGCTGGCATCTGCGCCGCGCGCTGCCGTTTTTTCAGGCCCAGGGCCTGAATGTGCTGCCTGCACCCACCGGTTTTGTCCGTTATGATGGCGCAGGGCTGGCCTGGTATCTGCCCACCGGGCGGGCCATGCAGGAATGCCATTCCGCCTTGCGCGAATGGCTGGGCATTTTCTTTTACTCGGTACAAGGCTGGTTGCACGGCAGGGCCACGCAGCCGGATTGATGCCGGGTCAACTCCGAGCAAGAGGTGTGAAGCGTGAACGTTGCAGCCATCATCATCGGCGATGAATTATTGTCCGGCAAACGGCAGGACAAGCATTTGCAATCCCTGATCCGCATTCTGGCGGCGCGTGGCCTGAGCCTGGCCGCTGCGGAATACGTGGGTGACGACCCGGCACGCATCACCGCAGCCTTGCAGCGTGCCTTTGCCAGCGGCGAACTGGTGTTCAGTTTTGGCGGCATCGGTGCCACCCCGGACGACCACACCCGCAGCTGTGCCGGACAGGCGCTGGGCTTGCCGCTGGAGGTTCACCCCGAAGCCGGTGCGCTGATCGAGGCACGCTTTGGCGAGGATGCCTATCCGCACCGCATCAATATGGCGATGTTCCCGTCAGGCAGCCGCATCATCCCCAATCCGGTGAACCAGATTGCTGGTTTCTCGCATGGTGATGTGCATTTCGTGCCGGGCTTTCCCGCCATGGCCTGGCCGATGATCGAATGGGTGCTGGATAGCCAGTACCGCCATCTGTTCAACGACAGTCCTGATGTGGAAGCCGGGGTGATTGCGCTGAATGCGCGCGAGGGCGACCTGATCACCCTGATGCAGGATTTCAGCCAGCGCTATCCTGCCCTCAAGCTGTCCAGCCTGCCCAGTTTTGGCAACGAAACCATTCCGCAGATGCACATCGACTTCGGCTTTACCGGCCAGCGCCAGCTGGTGGAAATAGCCATTGCCGAATGGCGCAAGGCACTGACGGCGGCGGGGTATACCTTGCAAGAGCGCGCTTGAACTGACCTGTGGCACATGCAAAAAGGGGCTTTACGCCCCTTTTTGTTTTGCTGGACCTTGCCTCAGCGCCCGGTTTTCAGCTGTGTCCACAGCCGGTTTTGCAGCCGCATGATGTCAGCCGGTACCGGTTCCAGCAGGAACAACTTGTTGATGAGGGCTGGTGGCGGGTAGATGGCCGGGTCGTTGGCAATCTCCGGTTTCACGAACTTGCGCGCCGCCGCATTGGCGGTGGGGTAGAACACGGTATTGGTGATGCCGGCGTTCACCTGTGGAGTTTGCATGTAGTTGATCCACTGCAGTGCGGAATCGACATTCTTGGCTCCCTTGGGAATCACCATCACGTCAAACCACAGTGGCGCACCGGTCCGGGGAATGTAATAGGCCAGCTGGTAGGGGCGTTTGGCTTCGGCGGCGCGGGTTTTGGCGATCACCACGTCACCGGAGTAGCCCAGTACCATGCAGATATCGCCATTGGCCAGTTCATTGATATAGCCGGACGAGCTGAAACGCTTGATATAGGGGCGGATTTTTTGCAGGGTCTGGAAGGCCGCCTGATAGTCGGCCGGGTTGCGGCTGTTGGGTTGTTTGCCCAGATAGTGCAGGGTGGTGGCGAACACGGCCTTGGCATCGTCCAGTACCGAAATGCCGCAGCCTTTCAGTTTTGCCGCTTTTTGCGGGTTGAACAGATTGTCCCAGTCGTCCAGCGGCGCGTCCTTGCCCAGTAGCGGCTGTACCTTGGTCAGGTTGTAGCCCAGGCCGTCGGTGCCGTAGGCCCAGGGAACGCCATACAGATTGCCCGGGTCGGCACCGGCTATCTTGGCCATCAGTGCCGGGTCCAGATTACGCAGATTGGGCAGCTTGCTCTTGTCCAGCTTCTGGAAGGCCCCGGCCTGAATCTGCTTGGCCATGAAGTCCGAGGTGGGGGTGACGATGTCGTAGCCGGAGCTGCCGGTCAGCAGCTTGGATTGCAGGGTTTCATTGCTGTCGTAGTTGTCGTAGCGCACCTTGATGCCGGTCTGTTTTTCAAAGCCGGGAATGGTGTCCTTGGCAATGTAGTCGGACCAGTTATACACATTCAGCACCCCGGCGGCGCTGGACGCCTGGCTGGCAGCGGCCAGCAACAGGGCGGAGGCAAGCAGTTTTCTGGTTTTCATGGCTGGTTTCCTGAGCGGTTATATACGTCGTCATGAAAGACCTTGGACTATTGCTGTCTGGCATGGTTTCGCTACGCGCATGACAACCGTCCAAACTGCCCTGAGTGAATAGGCCGGATGCAAAAAAGCCCGGCATAAAGCCGGGCAGGGACAGACAAGAAACCGGATTCAGTCTTGCGGATGGAAATACTGCAGGATGCTGGAAAAATCCAGCTGACCATTACCGGCAGCCGCATGGTTCTCGTACAGATTGCGCGCCAGCGTGCCCAGTGGTGTGGCGGCATGGCTGTCCAGCGCGGTGGTTTCGGCCAGGCCCAGGTCTTTGAGCATCAGCGCCGTCATGAAGCCGCCGCTGTAGCCACGGCTGGCCGGGGCGGTTTCCATCACGCCGGGCCAGGGGTTGTACAGCTCCAGCGCCCAGTTGCGGCCGGAGCTCTTGCTCATGATGTCCGACAGTACTTTCGGGTCCAGCCCGTTCTTCACCCCCAGCGCCAGCGCCTCGGCGGTGCCTGCCATCAGGATGCCCAGCAGCATGTTGTTGCAGATCTTGGCGGTCTGGCCCGCGCCGTTGCCACCAGCGTGGAAAATGTTCTTGCCCATGGCCTCCAGCAACGGGCGTGCTTCGGCCAGATCGGCCTCGTCACCGCCGACAATAAAGGTAAGCGTACCGGCAGCGGCCCCGGCGGTGCCACCGGAAACCGGCGCGTCCAGCATGCGCAGGCCAGCTGCAGTGGCAGCATCGGCCACCTGGCGTGCATCGCTGGCGGCAATGGTGCTGCAGTCAATCACCAGCGTACCCTTGGGCAGGCTGGCAAACAGCCCTTGCTCGCCCAGATACAGCGCCTGCACATGCTTGCCGGCCGGCAGCATGGAAATCACCACGCTGGCGCCTTGCACGGCGTCCAGCGCGCTGCTGGCGGCACGGGCACCGGCGGCTTGCAGCCTGGCCAGTGCGTCGGCGGACAAATCGAAAGCGGCGACGCTAAACCCCCTGGCCACCAGATTGAGCGCCATCGGCCCACCCATATTGCCCAGTCCGATGAAGGCGATGTGTGTCATTGTCTCTCTCCTCTTTTGTTGTACTTAAGGCAAGGTGGCCAAAGGGTGCTGCTCTGCCGGCCACGGTGCCACAAAGTGGCTGTCCACCCACGCCTGCGGGATGTCGGCCAGCTGGCGGTAGTGCCATTGCGGTTGCCTGTCCTTGTCCACCAGCAGCGCGCGCACGCCTTCGCGGAAGTCCGGTTTGTGGCAGAAGTTGAGCGACAGGATCAGCTCCATGCGCAGTGCTTCGGCCAGCGACAGGTGACGGGCGCGCTGAAAGATTTCCCAGGTCACGGCGGCGGACACCGGGCAGCCGTGACGGAAATTTTTGGCCGCACTGGCCAGCCAGTCGTCGTCGAACTGCCAGCTGCCCAGGGCATCGGCCACGCTGGCGAGGTCGCCCATGCTCATCAGCTGATGAATGGTCAGCAGATTGGGGGCGACATTGGACGCTGGCAGGCTGCTGCGCGTGGCGTGTTCCAGCTGGCTGAGCAGGGCGGAAACCTGGGCGCTGCGGGTGGCGCTGTCGGTATCCCAGTATTGCTGTTGCAGCTGCTCCAGCAGCTGCGGCCAGGCGTCGCTGGCCAGCACGTGGTCGGCCAGATTACAGATCAGCGCATCATGCGCATTCAGTGGCGCGCCGGTCAGGCCGAGGAACAGGCCGACGCGGGCTGGCATGCGTTGCAAAAACCAGCTGCCGGCCACGTCCGGATACAGGCCGATGGTGATTTCCGGCATGGCAATGCGGGTGGCGCTGGTGGCCACGCGGTGGCTGGCCCCGGCCATCAGGCCCAGTCCGCCACCCATCACGATGCCATGCCCCCACACGATGAGCGGCTTGGCATAGCAGTGGATGTGGTAGTCCAGCGTGTATTCTTCGCGGAAGAAGGCCAGCGCCTGCGGCTGCGGGTGGCTGTCGTCGCTCAGCAGCGCTTCGCGCAGGGCGCGCACATCGCCACCGGCGCAGAAGGCCTTTTCGCCAGCACCGCGCAGCAGTACTGCGGCGATGCCGGAGTCAGCTTCCCAGGCGGCAAGCTTGGCTTGCAGCAGGCGGATCATCTCCAGCGTCAGCGCATTGAGCGATTTTTCGCTGTTGAGGGTGGCAATGCCGATGCGTTTGCCATCGGCACAGCGGCGTTCTTCAAACAAGACAACATCGGGCATGACGACTCCTGTCAGCGGTTGTGCCATTGCGGGCTGCGCTTGGCCAGAAAGGCCTGCACGCCTTCTTGCTGGTCGGCGGTATCGAACAGTTTGATGAACTGCTCGCGCTCGTGAATCAGGTTATAGCCGGGCGGTTCGATGCGTGCGCGCTGCACCAGCTGTTTGCACACCTTGACCGAGGAGGGCGACTGGCGCGCCACTTTTTCCGCCAGCTTGAGCGCGGCTTCCAGCGCCTGGCCCTGGCCGACCACTTCTTCCACCAGGCCGATGCGTTCGGCGGTGTCGGCATCCACCCGCTCGCCACACAGAATCATGCGCTTGGCCCAGCCTTCACCCACCAGCCACGGCAATTGCTGGGTACCGCCAGCGCAGGGCAGCAGGCCGACTGCGGCTTCCGGCAGCGCCATTTGTGCCTGGACTTCGGCAATGCGGATGTCGCAGGCCAGCGCGCATTCCAGCCCGCCGCCCATGGCATAGCCGTTGATGGCGGCAATGCTGACGCCACGGAAAGCGGCCAGCGCCTCGAAGGCCTCGCCGAACAGCATGGTCATTTCGGTGGCCACCAGCTTGTTGCCGTCGGCAAACAGATTGAGGTCGGCCCCGGCGGAGAAGAACTTGCTGCCGCTGCCGGTGATCACCAGTGCGTAGATGTTGTCGTCCGCGTTCAGGTCTGCCACCAGTTGCTTGAGCGCATTCAGGCTGGCGCGGTTCCAGGTGTTGGCCGGCGGGTTGTCGATGGTGACCTGGGCGGTGTGGCCGCGTTTTTCCACTTGCAGATGAGCGTAATGTGTCATGGCGTTCCCGATCATTGGTAAGTAGTATCTACAGTCTGTATACGATCTTTGCTGTCCTGAATCCGCTGCGCGGATGCCGGTTTGGTTTGCCGGGGCTGCCCGGCGGCAGGGAGGGGATATTTGCGTGGCCAAATATCCCCTCCACCCCTAAAGGCCACCCCGGCAAGCCTGGCCTGCGGCTGCCCGCCGGATCCTGTCAGTCCCGAGGCGCGGCTGAACTCGCCCTGCGCTAGTGTCGCAGGGCTCAAACATGCAGCCGCTTCGACCCGCTAACAAAACCCCCGCTCCAGCGTTGCGCCGCCTTGCCGTACGCCATGTACTGTCTGCGGCGGCGCGCCTTGGCCCGGGTTCTCTACGATGTTTTGTTAGCAGCTCTTAATACCTCGGGCCTGCCATCCGGCGGCAGGCTTGATGGGGCCGTGGCTGCGTCGTCAACATCAATCCTGTATTGCAACATGCACCACACAAACAGGGTGCATGGAGGTTCTCAACGGAGGTTCTCCAGCGCGCCGTCCTTCAGCAACTGCCGGGCGACGATCATGCGCATCACCTCGTTGGTGCCTTCCAGAATCTGGTGCACGCGGACATCGCGTACATGGCGTTCCAGCGGGAAGTCCTTCAGGTAGCCATAGCCGCCAAACAGCTGCAAGGCATTATTGGCGACATTGAATGACAGATCGGTGGCAAAGCGCTTGGCCATGGCACAGTAGGCACTGGCGTCGGTGCTGCCGCTGTCCAGCTTGAATGCCGCCAGACGTACCATCTGGCGCGCGGCCACCAGCTCGGTCAGCATGTCGGCCAGGCGGAACTGCACGGTCTGGAAGTCGGCCAGCGGCTGGCCGAACTGCTGCCGCTCCTGCACATAGCGCTGGGCGGCATTCAGTGCGGCCTGGGCAGTGCCGACGGCGCAGGTGGCGATATTGATGCGGCCGCCATCCAGCCCCTTCATGGCATAGGCAAAGCCCATGCCTTCCTCGCCCAGCAGGTTGCCTGCCGGAATTTCCACATTGTCGAAGGTGGTGGCGCGGGTGGGCTGGCTGTTCCAGCCCATTTTCTTTTCCTTCTTGCCATACTGCACGCCGGGTGCGTTGGCGGGCACCACAAAGGCCGACACGCCTTTGGGGCCGGGGCCGCCGGTACGGGCCATCACCACCAGCACATCGGTGCTGCCTGCGCCGGAGATGAACATCTTGCTGCCGTTCAGCACATAGACTTCACCCTTTTTCTCGGCGCGGGTCTTGAGCGAGGCGGCATCGGAGCCGGCACCCGGCTCGGTCAGACAGTAGCTGCCTAGCACTTCGCCGCTCACCATGCGCGGCACCCATTCCCCGGCCAGCGTGGCGCTGCCGAAGCTGGCAATCATCCAGCTCACCATATTGTGGATGGTGAGATAAGCGGCGGTGGAGGTGCAGCCGGCGGCCAGTTCTTCAAACACGATGGCCGAATCCAGCCGCGACAGGCCCAGCCCGCCGTGGCTTTCCGGGGTGTACAGGCCGAGAAAGCCCATGTCACCGGCTTCGCGGATGGTGGCGAGCGGGAAGGTTTCTTCCAGGTCCCATTCGGCAGCGAACGGGGCCAGGCGGCTGCTGGCAAAGTCGCGCGCGCTGTCCTGGAAGGCCAGTTGCTGTTCGTTGAGTGCAAAGTCCATGTCGGTTTCTCCTCTTGCAGCAGCCGGGCCGGTGGGGGATGGCGGCCTGCTGCTGTCTTGTTTTATCTGACGTGAATCGGTCTGCCTTGATCAGTGCAACTCAGCGCAGCGAAATGGTGGTGTGCACCTTGCCGCTGCTGGCCTCGTCGTCGAACCAGCGGCTGGTGACGGTTTTGGTCTGGGTGTAGAACAGGATCACCTGCTTGCCGTAAGGGCCGAGGTCGCCCAGTTTGGAGCCGCGCGAGCCGGTAAAGCTGAACAGCGGCACCGGCACCGGAATCGGCACATTGATGCCGACCTGACCGACATCGATGTCCTCCTGGAAGCGCCGTGCGGCAGCCCCACTCTGGGTGAAGATGGCAGTGCCGTTGCCATTGGGGTTGGCATTGATGATGGCAATGGCCTCATCCAGCGTGTCCACACCCAGCAGGCACAGCACCGGGCCAAAGATTTCCTGCCGGTAAATGGCCATGGCGGTGGTGACGCCAGAGAAAATGGTGGGACCGACAAAGTTGCCCTCCGGGTAGCCATCCACTTGTACTTCCCGGCCATCCAGCTCCAGCACCGCGCCTTCGGCCACGCCTTGCTTGATCAGGCCAGTCACCCGTTCGCGGGCAGCGCAGGAAATCAGCGGGCCCAGGTCCGGGTTGTCCTTGCCTGCGCCCACGCGCAGGGACTTGGCCTTGGCCACCAGATCGGGAATCCAGCTGCGCGCTTCGCCCACCAGTACCGCCACGCTCAAGGCCATGCAGCGCTGGCCTGCTGCGCCGAATGCCGCGCCGGTCAGCTGGTTCAGCGCCTGTTCCTTGTTGGCGTCCGGCAGCACGATGGCGTGGTTCTTCGCGCCCATCATGCATTGCACCCGTTTGCCGGCCAGGCTGGCGCGGTTGTAAACGTGGGTGCCGACGCGGCTGGAGCCGACAAAGGAGATGGCCTTGATGTCCGGGTGGTCGCAAATGGCATTTACCACTGCTTCGCCGCCATGCACCACATTCAGCACGCCCGCCGGGATGCCAGCCTGCAAGGCCAGTTCCACCAGCCGCATGGTCACCATCGGGTCCTGCTCGGATGGTTTCAGCACAAAGGTATTGCCGGTGGCAATGGCCATCGGGAACATCCACAGCGGAATCATCGCCGGGAAGTTGAAGGGGGTGATGCCGGCACATACGCCCAGTGGCTGTTGCACGGTATAGGTATCCACGCCTCCGGCCACGTTTTCGGCGTATTCGCCCAGTTGCAGATTGCCAATGCTGGCGGCGTGTTCCACCACTTCCAGACCACGGAAGATATCGCCCTCGGCATCGGCCAGGGTTTTGCCCTGTTCCGCCGTCAGCAGGGCGGCCAGTTCCTTCATGTGTTCGCGGATCAACAGCTGGTACTTGAGGAAAATCCGTGCGCGGGTGCCGATGGGGGTTTTCTTCCAGCTGGCGAAGGCCGTTTTGGCGCTGGCGACCGCGGCCTCGACTTCCCCGGCAGTGGCCATGGGGACCCGTGCCAGCACTTCTTGCGTGGCCGGGTTGATGATGTCGCGCCACTCTTGGCTCTGCGATTCGACGAATTCACCGTTGATCAGCAGCTTGACGCTGGGAACAGCCTGTTTCATCTGCAACTCTCCTGTGCTTGGCGGCTTGTGTGCCGTCTTGGTATGTCAGTCGTAGTGATAAAAACCCTTGCCGCTCTTGCGACCCAGATGCCCGGCCGCTACCAGCTGTGCCAGTAGCGGGCAGGCGCGGTATTTGCTGTCACGGAATTCGGTATAAAGGATGTCCATGATGGACAGGCAGGTATCCAGGCCAATCAGGTCGGCCAGTGCCAGCGGGCCGATGGGGTGGTTCATGCCCAGCTTCATCACGGTGTCGATGTCTTCCGCCGTGGCCAGGTTTTCGAACAGGGCAAAGGCGGCTTCGTTGATCATCGGCATCAGGATGCGGTTGGAGACAAAGCCCGGCCCGTCCTTCACCGTCACCGGGGTCTTGCCCAGCGCTACCGCCAGTTCGAATACCTTCTGGTAAGTGTGATCGGCGGTCTGGATGGCGCGGATGATTTCCACCAGCTGCATCAAGGGCACCGGGTTCATAAAGTGCATGCCCACCACGCGTTCCGGCTGTGGCACCCAGGCGGCAATGCGGGTGAGCGAAATGGACGAGGTATTGGATGCCAGAATGGCGTCTGCCCGCACCACGCTGCCCAGTTCGCGGAAGATGGACTCCTTGATGGCCGGGTTTTCGGTAGCGGCTTCGACGACCAGATCACGGTCGGCCAGCTCGGCCAGCCGGGTGGTGGGGTGGATGCGCGCCAGAATGCCAGCGATGTCGGCTTCGGCAATGCTGCCTTTCTTCGCCATGCGTGCCAGGCTGTTGCCAATGGCGGCCAGGCCCTTGTGCAGGGCGGCCTCGCTGACATCGGCCAGCCGGACTTCAAAGCCATGCATGGCAAACACCTGGGCAATGCCGTTGCCCATGGTGCCTGCGCCAACCACGCCGATTTTTTGTGTTGTCATGTGCTGTTCTCCTGCGTTGTTTTTATCACAATAACTTGACGTTTACGTCAACGTCAATCAACAATCTGGCATCGGGGATCAAAACACGGCTGTCTGCTGCCAGCAGGCAAAGGGCAGGGCCAAAACAACAACAGGGGAACAGGCATGCAAGGCGTGACCTACAGTATCAGCCAGCTGGCGCAGGAATTTGACGTCACCACGCGCACCATCCGCTTTTACGAAGACCAGGGGCTGCTGGAGCCGCAGCGCGATGGCCAGCGCCGCATCTATACCCGGCGCGACCGGGTGCGGCTGATGCTGATTCTGCGTGGCAAGCGCATCGGCCTGTCCTTGCTGGAAATCCGCGAGCTGTTCGATTTGTACGATGCAGCCAGCAACGACGAACCGCAGCTGCGCGAATTTATCCGCATCCTCAGCCGCAAGGAACAGCAATTGCAGGAACAGCTGGACGATATCCGCGTGGTGATGGGGGAAATCAGCCAGATCCGCAGCCAGTGCGAGAAGGCACTGGGCAAACAGGCAGCATCAACACCGTAGCCGGGCAAGCAAGCCATTCAGGAAGGAACAGACAGATGCAACAGCAAGAATCGATTGTGATTGTTGGTATGGCCCGTACCGCCATGGGCGGCTTTCAGGGCATGTTTGCCAGCCAGACGGCCAGCCAGCTGGGTGCAGCTGCCATTCGCGCCGCCGTAGAGCGGGCTGGTGTGGCTGCCGAGGATGTCGACGAGGTGATCATGGGCTGTGTGCTGCCCGCCGGCCAGGGCCAGGCCCCGGCCCGCCAGGCTGCGCTGGGAGCCGGACTGCCGCTGGCGGCCGGTTGCACCACCATCAACAAGATGTGTGGCTCCGGCATGAAAGCCGCCATGCTGGCGCACGACCTGCTATTGGCGGGCTCGGCCAGCGTGATGGTGGCCGGTGGCATGGAGAGCATGAGCAATTCGCCCTATCTGATTCCCAAGGCGCGTGGCGGCCTGCGGCTGGGGCATGGCGAAATCAAGGACCACATGTTCCTCGACGGGCTGGAAGATGCCTACGACAAGGGCAAGCTGATGGGCGTGTTTGCCGAAAACTGTGCCGGTGATTACGGCTTCAGCCGTGAAGCACAGGACGCCTTTGCCATCGCCTCGCTCACCCGCGCCCAGCAAGCCATTGCCGAGGGCCGCTTCCGCGAGGAAATCACCCCGGTGCTGGTGGAGGGCAAGACCGGTACACAAGCCATGGAAATTGACGAGCAGCCGCTCAAGGCCCGGCTCGACAAGATTGCCAGCCTGAAACCGGCTTTTCGCAAGGACGGCACGGTGACAGCGGCCAATTCCAGCTCCATTTCCGATGGTGCCGCCGCGCTGGTGTTGATGACGGCCAGCGAAGCCGCCCGTCGCGGGCTCAAGCCGCTGGCCCGTTTGGTTGCGCATGCCACTCACGCGCAGGAGCCTGGCCTGTTCACCACCGCGCCGGTGGGGGCCATGCGCAAGCTGTTGGCCAGGACCGGCTGGACGGTGGGCGATGTCGACCTGTTTGAAATCAACGAAGCCTTTGCCGTGGTGACTATGGCGGCCATGCAGGAGCTGGGCTTGCCGCATGACAAGGTAAACGTGCATGGCGGGGCCTGTGCACTGGGCCACCCGATTGGCGCTTCGGGTGCGCGGGTGATGGTGACCCTGCTGTCCGCCCTGCGTCAGCATGGCGGCAAACGCGGCGTGGCCAGCCTGTGCATTGGCGGTGGCGAGGCCACGGCGGTGGCGCTGGAACTGTTGTAACTACAGCCCGTGCAACAAAAAAGCGCCCTGCAGGGCGCTTTTTTCATGGGAGCACACCGCTAGCCAAGTTGGCTTAGCGACGCTCTTCCTGTACATCACACGGCGGCTCGGACTCCTCGGTTTGCTCCGGGTAATCCTCCGGCCGCAGCCAGTGGCGGAACAGGGTAAAGCCCACGGCCAGCAGGGTAGGGCCGATGAACAGGCCCAGCAGGCCCCAGGCCAGCAGGCCGCCAATCACCCCCATGAAAATGATGGACAAGGGCATTTGTGCGCCCTGGCTGATCAGCAGCGGTTTGAGCACGTTGTCGATGGTATTGACCAGCAAGAAGCCCCATGCAACCAGGAAAATGCCCATGCCGGTCTCACCCGAGTAAAACACCCAGCCGGCAGCCGGCAGCCAGATGATCAGCGTGGGCAGCTGCGCTACCGCCACGATAAAACACAGGAAACCCAGCACCAGTGCACCGGGCACCCCGGCAATCAACAGGCCGATCACGCACAGCACGGTTTGCGCCAGTGCCGTGCCCACCACTCCGGTGGTGACGCTGCGGATGGTACGCGCAATCACCTCGGGCAATTCGTCTGCCGTGGCGCCGCCCAGCTTGCTGATGGCCAGTTCGGCAGCGTCCCACAGCTTGTCACCATTGATCAGCAACAGGCCGGCAATCACGATGGCCAGCACGATTTCCAGCATGCTCAGGCTGGCCGAAGCCCCGCTTTCCAGTGCCCACAAGGCGGCCTTGTTGATGGCCGGGCGGATTTTGTCGATAAAGCCCGGCAGGTCCAGTTGCACACTCATCCAGAACTTGTGCAGCGACTCGCCCACCAGCGGCAGGGTGTTGACCCAGGCCGGGGCATCGGGCAGGTGAATGCTGGTGAGGTCACGCGACATGGACGCCAGCTGCGGAATGGTATCGGCCAGCGTCAGCGCCATCAGGCCGATGGGAATGGCCAGCGTCAGCGACAGCGCACCCACAATGATGACCGCTGCCAGCTTGGCGCGGCCATTGAGCCGCAGGCGCAGCCGGGTAAACAGCGGCCAGGCGGAAATGGCAATGATGGCGGCCCAGGTCAGCGCACCCAGAAACGGCTGAATGACCTTGAGGCAGGACAGGATGAGCAGGCCCATCACTGCGATGCGCAACACGGCCATCACACTGATGCTGGGAAAGGGTTTGGGCGGCATGAGGAAATCCGGAGTCTGAGTGAAAAAGGCAGGCACAAAGCCTGCCCGATGGTGTGACACGTTAATGGATCAACCCGCCAACTTCAAGCCAGCGCAACGCGGGAAACCCTGTTGGCCGGGTTATCCGGCCCGTTTATCTCACCTTGACCATGATGCGCAGCACGCCCCACTGCCGGCCCTGAACCACGATGGGGGCCGAATAGTTTTTCATCAGGTCAAAGCGGCCACCACCCATATTGCGGCGGTAGGTCTGGACCAGAAAGGGCTTCTTGGTCTTCATCTGGTTGAGCGAGGTGCGGTCCAGCTGGCGCGTTCTGGCGCGGGAGTTGGCTGCATTCCATACCGGGTCAGCGGTGGGCGGTTTGGCAAATTCCCGGTTGATGATGGGGTAGTAATTGTTCATGTCGCCCGGTGTGCAGGCGATGATGTCGGGCGAGGAGTCGACAATTTCATTGCACAGCGGCCCCAGATGGCGGGCGCAGAAATCGGTGTGGCGCGTCAGGTAGTGCGGTGGCGTGATATCCGGTACTTGCTGGTACTGGGTATCGAACAGGTCATTGATGGAAATTTCGCCGCGTTGCACCGCATCTTCAAACAGTGTGGACACCTGTTTGGCCGACGCCACGATTTTCTCGATAAACGGTGTGTCCACCGTCTTGATGCCGGCTTCGGAAGTCAGCGAGACCAGATCCTCGCTCATGTTCAGCAGTGAAGCGGTATGGCCCTTGATGACTTCGATATCCTTCAGTGATTCCCGCGTGGTTTCCGCCACAACCCGGATTTCTTCTTCAATATGACGGCAGTGTTCGCGGTTACCTACCGCTTCTTCCACAATCCCGGCCACCGATTGCTTGACCTGGGCCAGGTCCTTGCTGATCTGGTCAATGCGGGTGACGGCCGAACCAATCTCGCCCGTGCCGGAACGCGCTGCCTGGGCAACCTGTGAGGCGGCGCGGCTGTTGGCAATCAGCGAATCCACCTGGCTGCTGAGCGCACTGAGCGTGGCCTGAATCATTTGCACCGCGCCCTCGGTCTGGGCTGACAGGTTCTTGACGTTATCTGCCACCACGGCAAAACCGCGACCGGCCTCGCCGGCGCGGGCCGCCTCGATGGACGCATTCAGCGCCAGCAGATTGGTTTGCTTGGCGACATCGTTGACGGTTTTGGAAACCTGGGAGACATGTTCCAGCGAGGTGAGGATTTCCGGCAGCTTGGCTTCGATCTGGCCAACACCGTCCACCAGCTCAAGAATGGCATCCAGTGCCACTTTGACGGTGGCACGGGTTTCTTCCATGCAGGTGGCCGCCTCGGTGGCATTTTTGTGGGCGGATTCGGCCGCATCGCCGATACGGGTGTTGGCCCCGGACAGCGAATGTACCGCCTCGACCATCGATGCCATTTTCTCCGTGCGGCTGGTGGCGCGCGCATGCACCGTGTCCACCCGGCCATCAATTTCCACCGATTCAATGCCCAGCCGGCCAACGCGCTCGGCCAGCGCGGTAACGGTGCGGCGCAAGGTATCTTCCGACACGGCATCTTGCGGCCCGGTCGCTACGGGCCGATCACTCTTCACCCAAAACATGAGACCCATCATTCCCCCAACATTCATCTGCGGTTTGATTTGCGGCACGCAAGTTGCTGGCATGGCCTGTCAGTACGACCCAAAATTTTGCACTGCACAATGCTATCAGAATAGCACGCAAAACAGGATCAGTAGGAACACGATTCAGGCCGTGTCCGTACTGATCCTCGATATTAGCGAGAATGATGATGACGAATGTTAATGACGTTTGGGTTACTGCAACATGTTTTGCAGTTGGCGGGCAAAATCGGCAGCCGGGGTAAAGCCGATCACCCGGCCTTTTTCCTGACCCGCCGGGTCAAACAGGATGATGCCCGGAGGGCCGAACAGACCAAAGCGCTTGAGCAGGGCCTGATGTTGCGGCAGGTTGGCCGTGACATCCGCCCGCAGCAATACGAAGCGCTGCATCAGCGGACTGACGGCGGCGTCGGGAAAGGTCTCGCTTTCCATCTCCTTGCACGACACACACCAGTCGGCATAAAAATCCAGCAGCAGCGGTTTGCCGCTGGCGCGGGCTTCGGCCAGTTTGCTGTCCAGCTCGGCCGTGCTGCTGACCGGGGCAAACACCGGCTGCTGGCTGATGCCGGCTTGTGCCTTGTTGCCTGCCAGCCATTTCAGCGGATAGCGTGGGTCGGTTTCCCCGGCCAGCGCCCCGGCCAGCTGCGCCGCACCCACCAGGAACAGCAGCAGGCCCAGGCCCTTGCCCAGCTTGTGGCTGATGTGGGCATTTCCCGGCAGGGTTTCAAATGCCTTCAGGAACACGGCACAGCCCACGCACAGCACCGCCCACAGCAGCAGTACCAGCATGGCAGGCAGGAAGGGTGTGGCCATCCAGATGGCCAGCGCCAGCATCAGCACGCCAAAGGCAGATTTCACCGCCTTCATCCAGCCACCGGCGCGAGGCAGCACGTGGCCGCCAAACGTGCCGATCAGGATCAGCGGCAAACCCAGCCCCAGCGCCATTGCATACAGCGCCGCACCACCCAGCACGGCGTCGCCGGTGCTGCCGATATAGCCCAGCGCCAGTGCCAGCGGCGGGGCCACGCATGGGCCGATGATCAGCGCCGACAGCGCACCCATGGCAAACACCGTGGCCAGCTTGCCGCCGGACAGGCGGTTGGAGGCATTGGCCAGCCGAGATTGCAGTGCCGAAGGCAGCTGGATGGTGTAGAGGTCGAACATGGACAGGGCAAACACCACCATCAGCACGCTGGCGCTGAGGATGACGGCAGGCTGTTGCAACCAGACGGTGAGCAGCGAACCGGTGAGCCCGGCGATGATGCCGATCACCGTGTAGGTGAGTGCCAGTCCCTGTACATAAGTCAGTGACAGCCAGAAGCCGCGCTGGCGGGTGATGTGCTGGCCTTCACCGGCAATCAGCGAGGACACGATGGGTAGCAGCGGATACATGCAGGCAGTGAAGGCCATGCCGATTCCGGCCAATAGAAAGCTGCCCAGCGTGGCCAGCCAGCCCTTGGCCGCCAGATTGCCGCCACTACCCGCCGGCTTTCCCGGCGTGGCATCTGCCAGCCAGCTGCTGCTGCCATTGCTGGCACTGCCGTAGGCATTGATGTCCAGATGATGGGTGTAGGGCGGGTAGCAGACGCCGGCGGTGGAGCAGCCTTGCAGTTTCACGTTCAGCTTGAAACTGGCCGGTGCACCGGCATGCAGCGGCAGCTTGATCAACTGTTGGCCATGGTAAATCACCTGCTGGCCAAAAAAGGCGTCCTGCTTGGTCTGGCCGGGCGGCAAGGCCGGGCTGCCCAGCAAGCCAGCCGGTTCGGTGCTGAAACTCAGGCGGTCACGGTAGACGTAATAGTTGTCCGCCACCTTCAGTTGCAGCAGCAGGTGGTCTGGCTGGCGTTCCACGCTGACGGCAAAGGCTTTTTCCGGTGGCAGCAGGTCTGCCTGGTTCACCGCCAGTGCGGCAGTGCTCAGGCCAAGCAGCGCAAGCAGGCGCCACAAGGGGGACAACAGGCGTAACAGGGAGTGCGGCATGATGGTGCGTTATCTGGAAGATGCAAGGGTTGACCAGCAAGGGGCCCGCCGGTTCCGTGCCGGCTGGTGGCCGCAAGCGGTTTGCCTGGTCTCGGCGGCTGGCAAAGCGCCATTTTACGGTAGTATCGACGCATAACAAATCAAAATGGGCGCAACACCACATCATGCAGGACATCATTCATTTTGCCCACGCCAACAGCTTTCCCGCGCCGGTATACGGCAAGCTGCTGCGCGCACTGGGCCAGCACTACCAGCTGGGCTGGCTGGATTGCATCGGCCATGACCCGCAGTATCCGGTGACGGACTGCTGGCCGCATCTGGTGGACGAAACCATTGCCGTGCTCAGCCGCTATGGCCAGCCGGTGATTGGTGTCGGCCATTCGCTGGGCGGCTATCTGCTGTTTTATGCCGCTATCCGCGCACCACAGCTGTTCAAGGCACTGGTGATTCTGGACTCACCCCTGATGGGGCCGCGCCGTGCGGCGCTGATCTGGCTGGCCAAGAAACTGGGCCTGATCTCCCGCATCACCCCTGGTGGCAATACCCTGGGGCGGCGCGACAGCTGGGCCAGCGTGGAAATGATGCACGACTACTTTGCCCGCAAACCGGCCTTTGCCCGTTTCGACCCGGACTGTCTGGCCGACTATGCCTTGCATGGCAGCGAAGACGACGGCCAGGGTGGGCGGCGCTTGCGCTTTCGTCCGCAGATTGAACACCGGATTTACTGCGGCCTACCGCATGATTTCCCGCGGTATCGCGGTCAACTGACCGTGCCAACCGCCTTTGTCGCCGCCAGCCGCCATGATGTGGTGCGGCCATCCGACCTGCGCTACGCACAGCGCCACTTTGGCATGCAGCTGCATGCAGTGACCGGCAGCCACCTGTTTCCGCTGGAGGCGCCACAGCAGACGGCGCAGACCATCCTGCAACTGCTGCCCGGCCTGCTGGGAGGTGGCTAGCTGCCTGCCGCGCAGGAATCATGCACTGCACAAGATCCAGTCGCGGCCGGCGCATGCTGTGTTTCCCTAGGCGCAGTTTTTGCCATGCCGCCTAGACGGGGGTGTGGTGTCCGACTGCCTTTTCGTCCCCGCAGCTTCTTCTTGCCCGACTGTCTTTCTGAAGCGCCTGCCCGTTCGATCAGAACGTTTCCTCGCAGTGCAACCCCGCTTCAATCCCTGTAAAGGCGTCCCGGCATGCCCGGCTATCTGACCAAGCAACAAACGGTGTCCGTTGATGGCACCGATTATCTTGTCCGTTCCCTGCTGGATTCCCAGCAATATTCCGACCCGCTGGGCGAAGCCGAACAGCGTGGCATTTCACCGGCCAGCTGGCCCTTGTTCGGCTTGCTGTGGCCCTCTGCCCGCGTGCTGGCCTTGCTGATGAGCAGCGAACCGCTGCGGGGTTTGCGCGTGCTGGAAATCGGTGCCGGTCTGGCCTTGGCCAGCATGGTGGTACATCGCCGTCACGGGGATGTCACCGTCAGTGACTGGCACCCGCGCAGCCCGGATTTCCTGCGGGAAAACCTGCTGCTCAACCACTTGTCACCACTGCAATATCACGCCGGTGACTGGGGTGGCAGCAATCCGGAACTGGGGCAGTTCGACCTGATCATCGGCAGTGACGTGCTGTACGAGCGGCAACAGCCCGGCCAACTGGCTCATTTTATCGATCGCCATGCCGCGCCCGGTGCAGAAGTCATCATCGTGGACCCGGACCGCGGCAACCGCGCCGGTTTCTGCCGGGAAATGGCGGCACTGGGCTATGGACATGACAGCCAGCGTGCACCGCAAAAGATGGAAAGCGGCGAGGCCTACAAGGGATGCATCGTGCGCCTGTCGCATCAGCGCCAGCGCGCATTGGCGCACTAGGTCCGCCAGCCGAGCACCAGCAGCCCGGCCAGCATGCCGCCGCTGGCCGCCAGCAGGGTGGGCAGGCAGCGGCGTGCCAGCGCACTGCCGCCCAGGCTGGCGATCAGGCTGAACTTGAACACATTGTTGGCAGTAATCGCCAGCACCAGCGTGGTGGCCACTTGCTGGCCGTCCAGCCGGTTTTCGCCAAACAGGTTGAAAGCAGTGAGCGAGATGGCGTCCACATCGTTCAGGCCGGAAATCAGTGCCACCACATACACGCCCTTGCTGCCGAACTCGGCATTCAGCCAGGCGGCGCAAAACATCACCAGCGCAAACATGGCACCAAAGCCCAGCGCCAGCTTCATTTCCGAGGGGTTGCTCAGTTGCAGCTCCGGCTGCGGCTGGCCGTTATTGTGCTGGCGCAGCTGCCACAGGGCGGCGCTCAGCCCGCACAGCAGGCCGGGCAGCAGCACCCATGCCGCCGCGGGCAACACACTGGTTTGCACCACCGCAGCCAGCACCATCAGCCGCACGAACAGCACCAGATTGGCCAGCAGGATGACGGCCGTGCCCAGGTTTAGCGACAGCGGATTGGCGCGTGCCTCGCGGGCGTAGATCAGGCTGGTGGCGGTGGAGGAAACCAGCCCGCCCAGAATGCCCAGCAAGGGGCCGCCCACGCGCTGGCCCAGTAACTTCACTGCCAGATAGCCGGACAGGCTGATGCCCACGATCAGCGTCACCATCAGCCACACCTGATGCGGGTTCACCGCTTGATAGGGGCCGAAGGTGCGGTTGGGTAACAGTGGCAATACGATGAAGGACAGCGCGGCAAACTGCAGCAGCGACAGCAGGTCGCGCCGCTCCAGCTTGTGGGTGAGGCCGGAGAGCTCGGGCTTGAGGTAGAGCAGGGCGGTAGCGACAATGCCCACTGCCACGGCAACGCCGCCATAGCCGTGCCAGATCAGCGCGCCCAGGCAGTAGATGACCAGCAAGGACGCCACGGTGGTGGTACGCGGTTCGGTCTTGTCGCTGTCGGCGCAGCGTTCCGGCAGAAAGCCGAAGGAGGCCACCGCCAGCAGGCCGATGGCTTGCAACAGCACGCCATGCGCGGGGGCATCCAGCATGGCGGCCAGGGTGCCGAAAATGGCGGTGAGCGGAAAGGTGCGGATGCCTGCCAGGGTGTGGTGCTTGCGTTCGCGCTCCACCCCCATCAGCAGGCCGATGGCCAGACTGGTGACAAACAGCGGCAGCGCCTCGAAAGGGCTGCCTTTGAGGTTGAGCCAGGTTGCCAGATCAAAACTACCCATGACTCCACCCCTTATTGTTTTTTACTGGGGCAACCAGTTACGGATGCTCGCTTCAATCCCGGCAGCGTTCAGGCCGCAATCGGCCAGCAATACCGCCGGGTCGCCATGTTCAACATAGTCGTCCGGCAGGCCCAGCAGCAAGGCAGGCTTGATGATGCCCATGGCCTGCATGGCTTCCAGACAGCCGGAGCCTGCACCGCCCATCACCACGTTTTCTTCCACGGTGACAATGTAGTCATGCTGTTCGGCCAGCTGGCGGATCAGCCCGGTATCCAGCGGTTTGACAAAACGCATGTCGGCGACTGATGCATCCAGTGCCTCGGCCGCGGCCAGCGCCGGGGTCACCATGCTGCCAAAAGCCAGAATCGCCACCTTGCCCTTGCCACTACGGCGCAGCACACCCTTGCCTAGCGGCAGGGCAGTCATTTCCTGCTGGATTTCCACGCCGGGGCCGACGCCACGCGGGTAGCGCACGGCGGTGGGGCTGTCCATGCAGAAGGCGGTGTACAGCAGCTGGCGGCATTCGTTTTCGTCGGACGGAGCCAGCACTGTCATGTTGGGAATGCAGCGCAGGAAGGAAATGTCGAAGGCACCCGCATGGGTGGGCCCGTCGGCACCCACCAGACCGGCGCGGTCGATGGCAAACAGTACCGGCAGGTTTTGCAGTGCCACATCGTGGATCAGCTGGTCGTAACCGCGCTGCAGGAAGGTGGAGTAAATCGCCACCACCGGCTTGGCGCCATCACAGGCGAGACCAGCAGCAAAGGTGACGGCGTGCTGCTCGGCAATCGCCACGTCGAAGTAGCGGTCCGGGTGTTCCTTCTCGAAACGCACCAGGCCGGAACCCTCGCGCATGGCCGGGGTGATGCCCACCAGACGCTTGTCCAGCTTGGCCATGTCGCAAATCCAGTCGCCAAACACCTGGGTGTATTGCGGCTTGCCACCACTCTTGCCACCGGCCAGGCCATTGGCCGGGTCGAACTTGGTGACGCCGTGGTATTTCACCGGGTCGTTCTCGGCCAGTTTGTAGCCGTGGCCCTTCTTGGTGACGATATGCAGGAACTGCGGCCCTTTCAGGCTGCGGATGTTCTTCAGCGTATCCACCAGCACGTCCAGATCGTGCCCGTCGATGGGGCCGATGTAGTTGAAGCCGAATTCCTCGAACAGCGTACCCGGCGTGAAGAAGCCCTTCACGTGCTCTTCCACCTTGCTGGCAATTTCTTTCAAGGGCGGGGCCATGCCCAGCACCTTGCTGGAGCCCTCGCGCATGGCGGCGTAGAAGCGGCCGGACATCAGCTTGGCCAGATAATTGTTCAGCGCACCGACATTGGGCGAAATCGACATGTCGTTGTCGTTGAGGATCACCAGCAAATCGGTATCCATCGCCCCGGCGTTGTTCAGCGCCTCGAAAGCCTGACCGGCAGTCATGGCACCATCACCGATGATGGCCACGCACTTGCGGTCCAGCCCTTGCAGCTTGGCGGCGGCCGCCATGCCCAGCGCCGCACCGATGGAGGTGGACGAATGGCCCACGCCAAAGGTGTCGTAAGGCGATTCTTCGCGCTTGGGGAAGCCCGCCAGCCCGCCTTTCTGGCGCATGCTGCCCATGCGCTCACGGCGTCCGGTGAGGATTTTGTGCGGGTAAGTCTGGTGGCCCACGTCCCACACCAGACGGTCGTCCGGGGTGTTGAACACGTAGTGCAGGGCGATGGTCAGCTCGATGCTGCCCAGGTTGGAGGCAAAATGGCCACCGGTCTTGCTGACCGTATCGACCAGGAATTCGCGCAGTTCCGTCGCCAGTTGCGGCAGTTGCTGGCGGCCCAGCGCACGCAGGTCGGAGGGCTGATGAATGGTGTCGAGCAGCGGAGTCATTGTTGTTCTTCTGCGGTTAAAACGAGCGGGCCACGATGTAGTCGGCCAGTTGTTTCAGTCTGTCGGCAGCCGGGCCAAAGTCTTCCAGCGCGGCAAAGGCCTGTTCGCGCAATTCGCGGGCAAATTGCTTGGCCTCGGCCAGGCCCATCAGGCTGACATAAGTAGGCTTGTCATTGGCGGCATCCTTGCCGGCGGTCTTGCCCAGCGTGGCGGTGTCGGCTTCGCAATCCAGCACGTCATCCACCACCTGAAAGGCCAGACCAATGCGCTTGGCAAAAATGTCCAGCTGTTCGGTCTGTTTGGCCGACAGAGGCTGGCCTGCCATTGCACCCAGCAGCACGGCAGCGCGAATCAGCGCACCGGTCTTCAGCATGTGCATGAATTCCAGCTCGGGCAGGTTCAGCGTCTGGCCCACGCTGGCCAGGTCAATCGCCTGGCCACCGGCCATGCCGCCGTGACCGGAAGCACGTGCCAGCGTGTGGCACATGGCCAGCTGGCTGGCCGGGCTGACACCTTCCATCGGGGTGGCAATCAGCTCGAATGCCAGGGTTTGCAGCGCATCACCCACCAACAGGGCGGTGGCTTCGTCGAACTCCACATGGCAGGTGGGCTTGCCACGGCGCAGCACATCGTCGTCCATGCAGGGCAGGTCGTCGTGGACCAGCGAATAGGCGTGGATCATCTCCACCGCCGCCGCCACGCGTGCCAGGTTTTCTGCGCTGGCACCGCTCAGCTCACCTGCGGCAAAGGCCAGCAGCGGGCGCACCCGCTTGCCGCCTTCCAGCGTGGCATAGCGCATGGCCTGATGCAGGCGCTGCGGCAAGGTGTCTGCCGAGGGTAGAAAGCGGGCGAGGGCGGTTTCCATGGTTTGCTGGATCTGCGTCATCCAGCCGATGAAGGATTCATTGGCCATTACTGAGGTCCAGCGGTTTGAGTTCGTCGTTTTCCAGAATTTTCAATTGCTGCTCGGCGTCGGACAATTTGCCCTGGCAGAACTTGATCAGCTCCACGCCTTGCTTGTAGGACGCAAGTGCAGTCTCCAGCGGCACATCGCCGCCTTCCATCGCCTGGATGATGTCCTCCAGCTGGGCCAGCGCGGTTTCAAAGCTGGCCGGGGCTTTGGCGGATTTCGCCATGGCGTTTTCCTTGTCGCAAAATCGGTAGTCGGCCATTTTATTCCATTTCCACGGCAACACGATATTTTTGTCTGCGCGGCAAGGGGCAGGAAACTGCTTCAACAATGCCCGTCGTATGGTGTAGGGTTCCGCCTGTTTGCCTGATTTTGACGAGGTTGTGACGTGTCCCACCCCCCCTGCATTCTGATTACCGGCTGCTCCAGCGGCATTGGTTACCACACGGCAAAACTGTTCGCCCAGCGTGGCTGGCGCGTGTTTGCCAGCTGCCGCCGTGCCGAGGACGTAGCCCGGCTGCAGGCCGAAGGGCTGGAAAGCCTGCAACTGGATGTCACCGACAGCGCCTCCATCCACCGCGCTCTGCAAACCGTGCTGGCGCAGACCGGCGGGCGGCTGGATGCCCTGTTCAACAATGCAGGTTTCGGTCAGCCCGGCGCGGTGGAAGACATCCACCGCCAAGCCATGCGCGAGCAGTTCGAAACCAATCTGTTCGGCCCGTGGGAACTTACCAACGCCGTGCTGCCCGTCATGCGTGCCCAGGGCCATGGCCGCATCATTTATAACAGCTCCATCCTGGGTTTTGCCGCCATGCGCTGGCGTGGTGCCTACAACGCCAGCAAGTTCGCCATGGAAGGCATGTGCGACACCCTGCGACAGGAGCTGCACGGCACCGGCATTTTTGTCTCGCTGGTGGAGCCGGGGCCGATTGAAAGCCGCTTCCGCCCCAATGCCCTGCAACGCTTCTTGCAGAATGTGGATGTGGCTGGCAGCGTGCACCGCGAGGAATACGAAGCCCAGCTGGTGCGCCTGAAAAAAGAAGGCCACGCCGCGCCGTTCACCCTGCCCGCCACCGCGGTGGGCGAGGCGGTATGGCAGGCGGTCAACGCCAGCCGCCCCAGGGCGCGCTATCGCGTTACCAAGCCCACCAAGGTGTTCTGGGTGCTACGCCGCGTGCTGTCCACCCGCGCTTTTGACTGGGCGCTGCGCAAGGCGGTGTAACTCTGTGCAAGGGCCGCTGGCAGGAGCGGCCTGACGGCACGACGGGTATCTGGTGAATATCGCCCAGAGATGAGGCATGCATGGCTGGTGGTATTTACGCTTGCCGCCATGTTTTGCCAGTACTACGGCTTCAATCGGCAATAAAACTTCTGTTTTTGAATAAAGTATCGCTTGCGATGCTACAACTAATGTTGAATTGTTTTATTTGTAAATACTTTAAAAGTAGCGCAAGTGCTGCCTTAATTCCGCCCTTCATCTTCAACCCAAAACTTTCCCCTGAAAATTCTTTACTGTAATGAATGCGTGGTTATACTTATACCCATGCTTGCGCTATTGCTTTAACGATTTATTAATAAAAGCAGCCATCGGGGGTAGTGAATGTTTAATAAAAAACTGCATGAAAAAATTGACCAGCAAGCAGCCATGCTGGATCAGCAAAAAGCGATACTGGATGCCATCCATGCCTCTACCGCCAGCGTCACATTCGATTTGAATGCCAATGTGGTGGAGTCCAACGCCTTGTTTCAACAGGTGATGGGTTATAGCGCATCCAGCTTGTCAGGCATGAACCACCGCGCCTTCTGTGAACCCGGTTATGCCGGGTCGCCAGCTTACCAGGCATTCTGGCAATCGCTGCGCGAAGGCAAGCCCTTCATCGGCCGGGTCAAGCGCCTGCGCAGCAATGGCGACGAGGTGTGGCTTGAGGCCACCTATAACCCGATCAAGGATGCCAGCGGCAAAATCACCGGCTTTATCAAGTTTGCTACCGACATCACCCAGCGCGTGCAAGAAGCCTCGCGCAACCGGGCGGTGCTGGATGCGGTGAACCGGGTGATGGCCAGTATCGAATTCACCCTGGATGGCACCATCACCAAGGTCAATCAGAACTTCCTCAAGGTCATGGGCTATCAGGAGTCGGAATTGATCGGCCAGCCCCACCGCCGACTGTGTTCGCCAGAGTTTGCCAATAGCCGGGAATACGCCCAGCTGTGGGACCAACTGCGCAGCGGCCACTTTTTCTCCGGCCAGATCAAACGCATTGCCAGGGATGGCAGCGAGCGCTGGCTGGAAGCCAGCTACAACCCGGTGTTTGATGAAAGCGGCAAGGTGGTATCCGTCATCAAGTTTGCCACCGACATCACCACCAATGTGCAGACCCAGAAACAGGAACGCGACAGCGCCTTGTTTGCCTTCAACACCTCGCAGCAAACCCGTCACTGGGCAGAAGAAGGCGTCAACAACATCAGCGACAGCGTCAGCAATATCGAAAACATGGCCAACGAAATTGCCACTGCCGCCCAAAGCGTGCAGTCACTGGGCAAGCACTCCCAGCAAATCGGCACCATCGTGCAAACCATCAAGGACATTGCCGACCAAACCAATCTGCTGGCCCTGAATGCCGCCATCGAAGCCGCCCGCGCCGGTGAAACCGGCCGTGGCTTTGCCGTGGTGGCGGACGAAGTGCGCAAGCTGGCCGAGCGCACCTCGCTGTCCACTGCAGAAATTTCCGGCATGGTTACCGCCATCCAGAACCAGACCGGTACTGCGGTGAACAATATGGACCAGATCAAGACCCTGGTGGAAGGCAGTGTCGATCAGGTCAACAAGGTGGGCGATGTCATCAACCAGATCCGCCAGGGTGCGGATTCGGTGGTCACTGCCATCCAGCAAATGGCGCTGGACAAGGGCGTACAGGCAGGCTGATTCCGCTTTCCTCCACTAGCTGCAACACGCCGCAGTCACCATCACCGCGTTGATGGGCTGCGGCGTTTCAGTTTGCCTCTCCTGTGCGTGCCATCTCCCGCCACGCCTGCTTGTTCATGCGCTGTGCCAGCTGCGCATGGCAGGCCGCCACCAGTTTCAGCAAATCCCCGTTCTGCATGCCCAGGCCCTTGGGATGTGCAATTTCATCTGCCAGCGCCTGCAAGGGCGTGGCGCTGCATTCCAGTGCGCTGAGCCGGCCATGGCTATGGCGGCGCGGGTGGTCCGGGGTGTAATCCAGCGTCAGCAGCCAGTGGGTGTGCTGCCAGTTTTCTTCCTGTTGCAGCACGGTTTGCAGTACGGCATGGCTGATTTGCTGACCGGCTTCAGCGGCCATGGCCAGTGCCTGTTCCCAGCGCGGGGCATGGGGTGGCAACTGGTGCAGGGCGGGGAGCAGTTCGCGGCTTAGCCAGCGGCGTAGTTGGCGGGCGGCGGGTTTGCGGCTGCGGCGCAGGGCTTGCAGCAGTGCGGGCAGTGGCCAGCTGGGTGGGGTGTGGTCGTCGGGCTGGTGTGCGTGTGTTTGCAGTTGCTGGCGGAGTTGTTCGGTGCAGCGTGGGCCGATGGCGGCGGCGAGGTCGGCGATAGCGAGCAGGGGCGGGGTATGGTGGAGGGTGAGGCGGATGGGTTTGCCGAGGTAGTGGAGGGTGAGGGGTGGTGGGGGCAGGGTGGTTTTGGTGTTAGCGGACATGGTGATGTCTCCATCAATATGGTGGTAGAGGATTTCCTGTCCGGATAATCAGGTCGCCAAACCCGGTTGCGCTGTTTAAGTGCAACTCGCAAAGGCTAAACAGCAAGCGGGTGAGTCGCAAGGGTTGGCGGCATGGAGAAGGCTGGCAAGTGGTGCAGGTGGTGTTCTTGCATCCGCTGCTGCGGATGATGTGTTGAGTGCCGCTTCCGCGCGGCGGACGGGAAGGAGGGCTTGCCTGGCCAAGCCCTCCTTCACCTCCCAGGCCACCCCGGCAAGCATGGCCTGCGGCTGCCCTCCGGGGCCTGACACTGCTGCGGCACGGCTGGAACTCGCGATTGGCTAACATCCAATCGCTCAAACAGCCAGCCGCTTAAAACCGCAGCAGCGCCACCCGTCGGCATGCTTGACGGGGCCAGGGGGTGGCATCGGTGCGGTGGAGAATCGGGTGATGTGATGATGATTTGCATTGCCGCGTCCGCGCGGCGGCGGGGAAGGGACCTTTGCTTGGCCAAAGGCCCCTTCCAACCCCAAAGGCCACCCCACAAGCATGGCCTGTGGCTGCCCGACAGGTCCCGCCCGGAGCGAGGCGCGCCTGAACTCGCGATTTGCTAACGTCAAATCGCTCAGACATTGCAGGCGCTTAAAACCTCGCCCCGGCCACCCGTCGGCATGCTTGACGGGGCCGGTGGGTGCATTGGTGCGGTGGTTTTTTGATATGAGTTCTCGCTGAAGCATCACGACTTGTAGGGCGGAAGCCCCCGGTTGTATCGGGGGCGTTCCGCCGAGGCCGGCTCCTTCCAACCCCCTTAGGTCCTGAGGCAGGCATGGCCTGCGGCTGCCCGACAAGTCCCGTCCGGGGCGAGGCGCGCCTGAACTCGCGATTTGCTAACGTCAAATCGCTCAGACATTACAGGCGCTTAAAACCTCGCCCCGGCCACCCGTCGGCATGCTTGACGGGGCCGGTGGGCGCGTTGGTGCGGTGGTTTTTTGATATGAGTTCTCGCTGAAGCATCACGACTTGTAGGGCGGAAGCCCCCGGTTGTATCGGGGGCGTTCCGCCGCTGCGCGAGTACTCTGTATCCAGGGTTTTCGTACAACTTTTACTGACGCGGCACATGCTTTTCGCTGCTACGAATTACCTTCCCATTCACCGTGGAAGAAAATGAAAGTACCACGATGGTGTGAAAAATCCTACGGAGTTAATTTTAAAGAGCTTTGGGTCTTTATGGGCTGCTGTATATGCTATTTCACTTTGAGTGATTTAATTAGATTTGCTAGCTGGTCGATGCCGTCAAAGGCTGATGGAATTTTTGAGTCGTCTGTGACTATTCCAGAGAAAATTAATGATTCGAATTTGTCAAAATTATCAATTTGTTTGTTGCTTTTAAAGTCGATGTAGTTCTCAATAAATTGCAAGCATGCTTTTTTATTTTTTAATTGTAATATTTGACCGGAGGTGCTCTTCCATGATTGGTAAGATATTCTGAAGAAGTAAAATAGTATCAATTCTATGGTTATGGTTGGTAGTGTGTGGATTGCCATTGAGTAAAAATCAGTCTTTGCAATGGAAAGTACTGCCGTTGTTGCTGCTGGTATCAGTAACATGAATAATCCAATTATCTTTATTTGCATTGATTCTGATTTTAGTCTGATTTCACTCGCGTCTATAAGTTCGGAGAAGCCTGCTGATAGATTGACAAAGTTTGCTCTTTGTATGTATGTGGTCAATTTCTCGATTAATTCATCGCATGTTGCTAATTTCTTTTTTAATGGTTCTTCGGATAGCGTTAATTTTTTATCTAATTGATTTATGCTATTGGTGGTTGTGGATGTCTTTTCGAAAAGTAGCTCTTTGGTAAAGTTGCTGGCTCTGGCATTTAAGAAAAATACAACGCTAGAAGAGCTGAGGCAATTTTGTGCCCAGGTGTGATATATTTGATCAGACTCGCTGTGAGTTGATATTTCTGAGCCGGCGTCACTTTCGATTTGATCTTTGAAGTAGGGCCATGCGCAGTCTGCGATAAATTCAATTACTGATATTTCTAAATGCTGAGGGACCAATCTGCGAAGAGCTGTTTCCAGTTTGTTACTAACTAGTTTGCTACTTAATATTGAAATCAGCCCGTCTATTAGTTTGATTAAGGCGGGGTCTGATGTGAATTTTTTTAAATTTTCAATTTCCTCAATATCAACTGGAACTTTCATAAAAACCTCATTGCTTTGTGGTGATGAATTTTTAGCATGAATGACAATCGGGTATCAAGCCTGCTAGACGTCTGTCCATTCCCTTGATCTTCCACCGCACTCAATTTGTCCACCTTTCCTTCCGCTTACCACCGAAAATTGATCGATGTTTTGCACCGCACCGAGGCGGAACGCCCCCGGTAAATCCGGGGGCTTCCGCCCTACAGAGTAGGCAGTGATGGTGGCGGTGCGGTGTGTTCTGGCTTGTGTGGGAAATTCCCATATGGTGGAAGCCCTGAAGGGGCGATCCTGCGCTGACGGTCACTGGCAAATCATGTGACTGACTTGGTCGCTAGTCTTTTGACAGATTGGGTGGTGGGTGCCTGTTGCCTTATGGTCTGGCTTTTGCTCGCTCAGGAGTGGCCATGCCCAACTATCGGCGCTGGCGTGTGCCGGGTGGAACCTATTTTCTGACCTTCACGCTGCTGGATCGCGGCTCTGGTTTGTTGGTGGAGCATATTGATGCGTTGCGTAATGCGGTGCGCTTGACCAAGATCGAGCGTCCATTTCACATTGATGGTTGGGTGGTATTACCAGATCATGTGCACTGCATGATTACCTTGCCAGTTGGGGATGACGACTATTCAAACCGTATCAAGGCAATCAAAATCCGTTTCGTTCGAGCCTTGCCTGCACAAGAGTTCCGCAGTCCGACTCGATGCCGCAAACGGGAGCGTGGTATCTGGCAACGGCGCTTCTGGGAACATTGCATCCGCTCCGATATGGACTACGCAGCACATCTTGATTACATCCATATCAATCCACTAAAGCATGGTTTGGTTTCACGCGTTCTGGATTGGCCATTTTCCACATTCCATCGGGCGGTTGAGCAAGGCTTGTATCCCCCAGAATGGGCGGGAAGTGATGGCTTGATGTCGCTATTGGTATCTGAGTGATGTCTGGTTGAGGGCAGGACGGTGTACTTGATATCCAGTACTAGGGGTGGTCGCAGATGTATCACCACTGACCCCGGCCACAAAAAAGCCCACCATCCGGTGGGCTTTCCCGTTTAGACAAGGCAAGCCAGCCATGGCTTGTCATTGCGCCAACCCGCTACACTGAAAACCTCCCCGCCAGCTGCGTCAACTGCGATGACAGGGTTTTCAGGCGGTTGACGGTTTCGCTGGAGCTTTGCACCACCCGGCTGTTTTCCTCCGACATCCGCGCCACTTGCTCCACATTCCGCGCAATATCCTGGCTGGTCTGGCTCTGCTCGCTCAGGCGGGTGCGGATATCGGCCACCGCCACGCATGCCTGGTTGATCTGCTCCCGGATGGCATCCATCACCTGATGCGCCTGGTCAGCCTTGCTTTGGCCTTGCTCCACCGTGCCTCGGCTGCTGCTCATGTGCCCTGCCACATGCTGGGTGGTGCCCTGGATTTCCTGCACGATGGTGGTGATTTCGGTGGTGGAGTGGGCGGTGCGTTCCGCCAGTTTGCGTACTTCGTCGGCGACTACGGCAAAGCCGCGTCCCGCCTCGCCGGCGCGGGCAGCTTCAATGGCGGCATTCAGGGCCAGCAGATTGGTCTGGTCGGCCACTTCGTGAATCACATCCACAATGGTGACGATGGACTCGGACTGGCGGGTGAGCTTGTCGATGGTGCTGGCCACTTCATTGATGGAGGCCACAATGCTGCTCATGCTGTGGCCTGCATCACCTATCACTTCCACCCCGGTGAACGACTGGCTGACTGCATGGCGGGTCAGCTGGTCGGCCTGTGCCGAACGGTCGGCACTCACTGACAGGCTGGTGCTCAGTTGCTCTACTGCGGCGGCCATGTCCGAGGCGGCGTCATGTTGCTGTTCACTGCCGCGCGCGACATGGCGGGCACTGCTGGCCACTTCGCTGGCTGTTTCATCCAGCTGATGCGCTGTGGCAATCAGGCTGCTGACGGTTTCGTGCAAGTTGTTGCGCATGGTGCGTATCTCGGCCAGCAGGCTGTCTGTTGCTTGGTCACGCAGTTTGATTTCGGTATCCAGCCTGCCGCTGGCAATCTGTTGCACCACTTTTTGCACGTAGAAGGGGTCGCCACCCAGTTGCATGGTGATGGACATGTAAAGAGTGACAAACAGATAGGCCGACAGCAGCAGGGTGAACAGGGCGCAGGCCATGTAGATGTTGCGCTGGAGCAGGATGTGTCCCAGCCGTACATGCAGCAGGGATTCAAGCTGATCCAGGGTCACTTGCTGCAGTGCCAGTGCGCTTTGTATGGTGCCTTCTTGCAGGCCGCCCGCAGCTGCTGCGCTACCGCTGATGGCCTTGTCCAGCTGCAGGCCGTTGGTTTTGGCCTGGGCAACATGCTGTGCCTGCTTGCCGGTGAGCGCATCTTTCAGGCCGGGGTTGTAGGCGATGGCTTTGGCAAGGTCGTCCTGCATGCCGGACAGCGCATCATCCAGCAGGATGCGCAGCTCCACGGCGGTGTCGTGGTCCTTGGCACCAAGCGGCTGGCTGGCCGAGCGCTCCAGCAGGGCATTGGCGCGGGTGGCGCGTATCAGCCAGTTGGGCCATTTCACCGTGACGGTGTCCATCAGATAGTAGGTGTCGATGTCCGGGTCCAGGGTGAGGTTGGATTGGTCGCTCACCTTGCCGATATGGTCATTCAGCGCGTCGGTCAGCTTGTCCAGATTGTCGGTGGAGGGGCTGGTCCTGGCGGTCTGCCAGGCGGCATTCAGGCTGTTCCAGCTGGTTTCCACACCCAGTTGCGGGCCAATTCCGGTTTGCACGGCATTCACCGCGCCCCAGGCTTGTTCCAGATTGGCCGCGCGGGCCTGTCCTTTTTCTGCCAATACCCGTTGCTGCTGGATTTGCGCCAGCAGGGCCATGGCTGGTTTCAGGTATTGCGTGCCTATCAGTTCCTTGCTGGAGAAGTCGGCATTGTCCTGATTGCTGCGGTACAGCCCATAAGTCAGATAGGACAGCGCAATGGCAAATACCGCCGCGATGATGGCAAACCGGTTTGGGTAACTCATCCGCAGCATGGCTTTGGCTACGATCTGGAACATGGCATTCTCGCTAAGGGCTGTGATGGTGATGCTTGCTCAGGTTATGCGGTACATTCGTCGGGACGAATCTGTGCGGTGAATGTCAATCATTTTTTATCAGAGCAGATTGATTTAAAGAGGCATAACGGAACAGATGGTTGATTGCGTGTCTCCTTTTAAATATCAATGAATGATGCATTGGCTGATTTGATTTTTATGTGGCGGTCTTCCCCAGCATAGGAAAGATTGCAAAAGAATGCAGGGCGTGCGAGTTTTTTCTGTTATTTTCTTGAATGGTTAGGGACAGTTTGTAAATAATTTGATAAATGAATTGGCTAGTCAGCAGGATAAAGCCAAGGCACTTATTACTGGAATGAGCCATAAAAAAAGCCCACCGGTGGTGGGCTTTTGTCTAAGTGAGGAGCAGTCAGGCCAGCTTGGCCAGCTGACCTTTCACCTTGTCCATCTTGTCGTTCAGCTCGGCCAGTTGCGCCTTGTCACGCTCCACCAGATGTGCCGGAGCCTTGTCCACATAGCCCGGTTTTTCCAGCTTGGCGGTCAGCTTGGCCAGTTCGGCGTCCAGCTTGCCCAGTTCCTTGGTGAGGCGGGCGGTTTCGGCGGCCTTGTCCACTTCCACCTTCAGCATCAGGCGGGCGTTGCCGGAAATGGCCACCGGGGCGTCGTCCGCCGGCAGGGTGGCAACAATGCTGCCTTCGGTCAGGCGGGCCAGCAGCTTCAGGTAAGGGATGAAATCCGCTACCGAGGCATCGCTGGTTTCAATGAACAGCGGGGCTTTCACAGCCGGGCCGATGCCCATTTCGCCACGCAGGTTGCGCACCGCGTTGACCATGTCCTTGAAGGCATCCATGCGCGCGTTGGCCGCGGCATTGATTTTCTCCGGCACGGCTACCGGCCATTGCGCCAGCATGATGGAGTCGGTCTTCTTGGCATTGGCCAGCGGGGCGACGGTTTGCCACAGCTCTTCGGTGATGAAGGGCATCAGCGGGTGGGTCAGGCGCAGGGCCACTTCCAGCACGCGCACGATGGTGCGGCGGGTGGCGCGTTGCTGGGCTTCGTTGCCGTTTTGCAGCTGTACCTTGGCCAGTTCCACGTACCAGTCGCAGTACTCGTTCCAGATGAATTCGTAAATCACCTGGGCGGCCAGGTCGAAGCGGTAGGTTTCCAGCGCATTGGTGACATCGGCTTCGGCCTGTTGCAGACGGCCGATGATCCACTGGTCAACAAAGCTGAATTCCAGCGGCAGGCTTTCGTCCTGACCGCAGTCCTTGCCTTCCACGTTCATCATCACGAAGCGGGTGGCGTTCCACAGCTTGTTGCAGAAGTTGCGGTAGCCTTCGGCGCGTTTGAAGTCGAAGTTGACGCTGCGGCCCAGGGTGGCGTAGCTGGCCATGGTGAAACGCAGGGCGTCGGTACCATAGGCCGGAATGCCTTCCGGGAACAGCTTTTCGGTGGCCTTGGCAATGGCCGGGGCTTTTTCCGGGCGGCGCAGGCCGGTGGTGCGTTTTTCCACCAGCGGTTGCAGCGCGATGCCGTCGATCAGGTCCACCGGGTCAATCACATTGCCCTCGGACTTGGACATCTTCTTGCCTTCGTGGTCGCGCACCATGCCGTGGATGTACACGTCGCGGAACGGCACCTTGCCGGTGAAGTGCTTGGTCATCATGATCATCCGGGCTACCCAGAAGAAGATGATTTCATAACCGGTCACCAGCACATTGGAGGTGACAAAGGCGTTCAGTTCCGGGGTTTCTTCCGGCCAGCCCAGGGTGGAGAAGGGCACCAGCGCGGAGGAGAACCAGGTATCCAGCACGTCCTGTTCGCGGCGCAGGGTCTTGCCCGGGGCCTTGGCCTGGGCTTCGGCTTCACTGCGGGCAACCACGATATTGCCGTCTTCGTCGTACCAGGCCGGAATCTGGTGGCCCCACCACAGCTGACGGGAGATACACCAGTCCTGGATGTTCTTCATCCACTGGTTGTAGGTGTTGACCCAGTTTTCCGGGATGAAGCGCACTTCGCCGGATTCTACGGCTTCAATGGCCTTCTGGGCGATGGACTGGCCGGTAGCGTCGCCTTCGCCCACCTTGCTCATGGCCACGAACCACTGGTCGGTCAGCAAGGGTTCGATGACGGTGCCGGTACGGTCGCCACGCGGCACCATCAGCTTGTGCGGTTTGGTGTCCAGCAGCAGGCCCTGCGCTTGCAGGTCGGCCAGCATGGCCTTGCGTGCTTCCTGGGTGGTCAGGCCGGCGTAGGCGGCCGGCAGTTCGATGCTGCCCTGGGCGCTGCCATCAAAGCCGAAGATCTGCGCCTTGGGCAGGATGGTGGCTTGCAGGCTCATCACATTGATGAGCGGGGTGTTGTGGCGCTTGCCCACTTCGTAGTCGTTGAAGTCGTGCGCCGGGGTGATCTTGACGAAGCCGGTGCCGAATTCCTTGTCCACATAGCTGTCGGCAATCACCGGAATGGTGCGGCCGGTCAGCGGCAGTTGCAGCTGTTTGCCCAGCAGGTGCTGATAGCGTTCGTCTTCCGGGTTGATGGCCACGGCCACGTCGCCCAGCAGGGTTTCCGGACGGGTGGTGGCGACGGTGACAAATTCGTCGCTACCGACTACCGGATATTTGATGTGCCACATGTGGCCATCTTCTTCCTCGGAAATCACTTCGAGGTCGGAGATGGCGGTACCCAGCTTGGCATCCCAGTTGGACAGGCGCTTGCCACGGTAGATCAGGCCTTGTTCGTACAGGCGCACAAATACTTCGGTCACCACTTCGGCGCGCACGTCGTCCATGGTGAAGTATTCACGGCTCCAGTCCACCGAGCAGCCTACGCGGCGCATCTGGCTGGTGATGGTGCCGCCGGATTTTTCCTTCCATTCCCACACCTTGGCGGTGAACGCTTCGCGGCCCATGTCGTGGCGGTTGATGCCTTGTTCGGCCAGCTGGCGTTCCACCACGATCTGGGTGGCAATGCCGGCATGGTCGGTGCCGGGAATCCATACCGTGTTGTCACCCTTCATGCGGTAGTAGCGCGTCAGGCCATCCATGATGGTCTGGTTGAAGGCGTGGCCCATGTGCAGGGTGCCGGTAACGTTGGGCGGCGGCAGCTGGATGGCGAAGGACGGCTTGGAGGTGTCCATGCTCGGCTTGAAGTAGCCGGCCTGTTCCCAGTGTTGGTACCAGCGGCGTTCGATATCGCCCGGTTCAAAGCTCTTGGCAAGTTCCATGGTGGTGAATGGTGCGTCTTATGCTGAAAAAATGGGTCGATTATACTCTTTTTTGCGGTGTTCTCCGAGTCACGGCTCGTGGATGCCCGCTTGTCGGTTTAATCCAACCGTTACTGACATATAGGCTCGCTTCGTCAATAATGAAGCCAACTTTCTTGATGGACAGTAATTCGCCATGCCTAGCGTTGCACCCCGGATTCTAGTAATCGAGGACAGCCAGATGCTGATCCGCCCGCTGTGTCGCCTGGTCAACAAGCAGGGCTTTACTGCCGTGCCGGTGACCAGCCTGGCCGAGGTGCGGCAGGCACTGGCCGAGGACCCGCGCTTCATGGCGGCGGTGGCCGATTACTGCCTGCCCGATGCCCCCAACGGCGAGGTATTGCCCTTGCTGCTGGAAAACCGCATTCCCACCGTGGTGCTGACCGCGCACAACGACATGGAAACGCGCGAGCGGGTGCTGTGTATGCCAGTGGTGGATTACATCCCCAAGGAAAGCCCGTCCGCCTTTGAATACGTGATGAAGATGCTGCGGCGCATTCGTGTCAACCCGGGTATCAAGGTGCTGGTGGTGGACGATTCACAGGCGGTACGCCAGTTTTTGCGCATGCAGCTGGAGCGCCATCTGTATCAGGTGATCGAGGCGCCGGATGCCGAGCAGGCACTGGCGCTGTTGCGGCGCGAGAGCGATATCCGGCTGATTCTGACCGACCACGACATGCCGGGCATGGATGGTGTGCGCATGACCAGTACGGTGCGCCGTTTCCTGGACCATACCCGGCTGGCCATCATCGGCATTTCCGGCAGCCAGGACCCCACCATGACGGCCCGTTTCATCAAGGCCGGGGCGGATGACTACCTGCAAAAGCCTTTCAATTACGAAGAGTTTTTCTGTCGCGTCACGCGCAATGTGGAGTTCGTGGAAAACCTGCAGGCACTGCAACAGTCCGCCAACAAGGATCACCTGTCCGGCCTGTCCAACCGGCGACACTTTTTCGAACAGGCCAGCGGGCTGCGCCACAATATCGGCGTGGCGGTGCTGGACATCGACCTGTTCAAGCGCATCAACGACAGTTATGGACACGATATGGGCGACCGGGTGATCTGCCAGACGGCGCGCTTGCTGGAGTCCTTTTTTCCGGATGACATCATTGCCCGCTTCGGCGGCGAGGAGTTTGTCATCCTTACCCAGCAGGTTGACCCCGCAGTGATGCTGGCGCAGCTGGACAAGCTGCGTCGCGCACTGGGGAATCTGGCCATCACCACCCCGCAAGGGGATTTGCGCTTTACCGTCAGTATCGGCATGGCTGCGATGGAAGAGGGCGATCTGGGCAGCCTGCTCAAACAGGCGGACAACTTCCTGTATCAGGCCAAGCATGGCGGGCGCAATCAGGTGTGTGGTGGCATGGTGGGTATGTCGCAGGGTGCCTCGCCCGCTACGCCAGCCTGAGCGGACCGGCTGCTGCTGCGCAATGCCGCAGCAGCTTTGTGCTCAGCGTTTATTAATGAACGGCAGAGCGGGAAAACAGGTTCAGCACCAGCACGCCGCCAATGATCATGGCCATGCCGATGATGGCGGGCAGGTCCAGCTTCTGGCCGTACAGCTGCCAGGCCACCACAGAGACCAGCACGATGCCCACGCCGGACCAGATGGCGTACACCACCCCCACCGGCACATGGCGCAAGGTCAGCGACAGCATGTACAGCGACAACATGTAACCGGCGGCTGTCAGCAGCGAAGGCCCAAGCCGGGTAAAGCCTTCGGTCAGTTTCATCGATGAGGTGGCCACCACTTCAGCCAGAATGGCAATGCTCAGGAAAATCCAGGCGTTGTTCATGTCGGTCTCCCTTGGTTTATTTGCTTTGTGTTGCCACAGTTTGCCTGCCTTGCATGACACGCTGACGTAGCCGGTCATAAGCCAGGTTGAATACATAGGTGTAAGGCAGGAAGAAGGCGAAAAAGCCCAGGTCCAGCAGCAGGGCCTGCCATAGCGAAACCTGCAGCCACCACGCGGCCAGCGGCACCAGCATCACTACCAGTCCGCCTTCAAACAGCACGGCATGGGCACTGCGCACCCACACCGTCCGCTGCAGGCCCCAACGTCGTTCCGCTCGCTCGAACAGGGCGTTGAACAGCATGTTGAACAACATGGCCACGCAGGACATCATCAGCGCCAGCACGCCCATCTGGCCCATGCCGCTGCCGGTCAGCAGGGCGGCCAGCGGCACCAGCATCACCATGGCGCAGACTTCATACAACACGGCATGCAGAATGCGTTCGCCGACGTGCTTGTTGTTGCTGGCAGACATGGTGCGGTCCTTTCCCGTAGTGGTGTCAGGTGGGTTCGGGTGACATTCTGATTGGTTTGTCGGATAGTTAAAAAATAAAATCCATCGGAGAAATCGATATGTCCTGGTCGCTAGATGCCATTGCCGCCTTCAGCGCCGCGGCCGAGCTGGGCTCGTTTTCTGCTGCTGCGCGCCGTCTGGGCAAGAGTCAGTCCACCATCAGCGAGGCGATTGCCAACCTGGAAATCGACCTGGGCGTCAGCCTGTTCGAGCGCAGTGGCAGGCAGCCGGTGCTCACCCCGGCCGGGCAGCAATTGCTCAGCCATGCCCGCCAGTTGCTGGAGGCGGGCGATGCGCTGAGCCGGGTGGCCGGGCTGTTGGCAGGCGGACTGGAGCCGCGGCTCACCATTGTGTTGTCCGATACCTTTCAGTCCGAATCACTGGAGCAGATGCTGCGGCTGTTCGAGCAGCAATTCCCGGCGCTGGAGCTGGAAACGCTGGTAGCGGAAAAAGAAGACGTGATAGACCTGGTGGAAAGCGGTCGTGCCCAGCTGGGTTTTGTTTCCGGGCTGGCGCGCTATCCGGCGGATATCGGCTGCTACCCCATGCCGGATGCCAGCCAGAGCAGCCTGTATGTCAGCAGCAACCATCCGCTGGCCGGCCTCGCCAGCGTCAGCCGCGAGCAACTGGCCGCCGAGCGCGAGCTGCGGCTCAACACCTACTACGGCCCACCCAGCGCCACGCTCAGTGCGCGTTGCTGGTCCGCTCCCAGCTACCTGCTGCTGCTGGAAATGACGCGGCTGGGCTTTGGCTGGTCGGAGCTGCCCAGCTGGCTGGCCGTCAACTTTGGCGGGGATGAACTGACCGAGCTGAAAGTGGCCGGCTGGCCCAAGGCGGTGCAGGTGGATCTGGTGTGGTCGCAAGCGCGCCAGCCCGGCCGGGCGGCATCCTGGGTGCTGGCGCAGTTGATGGGCGATCAGTAAGTGGAACAGAAAGTCTTGAAGGGTTTTCTCTGCCACAAATATGGTTGGTCAGCGCAGGGCCAGTACCATTCCATTTTTAGACTGGTATAGCGTGGTGAACAGCCTGTTGTAATCAGCCGGGTCTGGCATCATGCCGTTGGGGGTGATCAACATCTTGCTATGATGACTTTGCAGATACTGTTTCATTTTATTGGCAGGAATAAGGTGGCATTGTTCCCGCTTACATTGGAGTAAAGCAGAAAAGCGGCCAGGGCCAAAAAGCTGACCATAAACCATGCCATCAAAATAAAAGGTTAGGGTTTCTAGGTTAATATTTACCAGACTGTTCCCGTATTTGGCCCGCTGTGTATTAGCAAACGCAAACAAGTCATAACCGGAGCGCGATTCTAGAATCTGTTGCCATTCATTGTATTGATCACGGACTTGCAGGGCAGTTTTATGAACAAGATTGACAAGAACGGCAACCATCAGGAAGGTGCCAATCCATCCCCAGTTGTATGCTTTGCTCCCTGATTTTTTCTCCCGGTACTGGGCCAGCCAAGCAGCAATATCAGCAGCCATCAGACATAGCAGATAAATGCCAATGCCACTGATCGGGGCCAGATAACGGTCTACCTGAGTTACAAAGAACCAGAACATGAAGTACAAGATGATACTGAGCAATGCCGCACGCTCACCCTTGTTCAATCGTGGCCAGCGATAGAGGATGCACGGAATCAACAGCATGGATTTCATTCCGGCCTTGGCGATGGCACTGGGGATGTATTGCGGGGCGCGGTGAGTACCATAGGTGGCTTGTTCTGCTTTTTGAGCCAGCAAGTCCTGCGCATTCCACAGGTAGTAGCCAAAGATATTGCCACCCGCGGGGTGGATGGGGTCACCTGAAATCAGGAAGGCGCGCAGATACCATCCACCGCCAACAACCAGTGACAGCATGCCACTGCCGAGTACGCTCCGCAGATCTCGCCCGAACAGCAGTATCGCGAGATAGGCTCCTGCCACATAAACCACACCAAAGTATTTGGTTCCTATAGCCGCGCCAGCATACAGGGCGACCAAGAGGTACCAGCGTTTGTTGAGCTGCGGTGCATTGAACAGGCAAATGAATGCTGCCGACATGGCAAAGCAGTACAAGGCAAGCACTTGGTCGATATAGGCGTAACCCAGCGTATGTTTCAGCGGGGCCAGAACGCCCAGCATGGTGAGGGCGATGAAACCGGGCCACTTGCCGGATACCTTGCTATCCAGCAAACCTTTCACTCCCAGCCACATGATGAAGACCGGCATGGCCATCCAGCTTTGGGCTACCAGTGTGCCTTGTTCTTTATCCAGAAAAACAAAGCCGGTTGACATCAGTAGTTCGGAAAATTGTGGAAAGAGCGGAAACCGGATGTAAGGGTTGATATACAGCGCAGCATGGTGAGCATAGCCAAGTGCCAATGGCAGGTGATACATGGTGTCATCACTATGGCCGGAAGCACGAGCGGGCAGCAGTAGAAAACAACCCAGTCCCAGCAGAATCAGGACCGCTTCCAGACGGCTGTACTGTCGGAGGAGATTTCCCAATGCAAGGCAACTGCGGTCAAACAGCAGCGCCAGTAATATTGCAAGCCCTGCAGTGATGCCAAGCGGGGTCAGCAGTTGAAAAAGCCCCAGCACGAAGAGGAGCAGACTGAAGCAGACGTAGCCGGAGGTAGCTGCAAGTGACAGGGTCAGGCTTGGGTTGTCGATCTGAATGTCAGCTTGCCGAAGAATTCTTTTGTTTGCCAGCAGGCCGATCAGCATGCAGGTAAGTAGCAGTGCCAGAAAGGTTGCAATTGGTAGCAGAAGATTGGGCATTAGAGTCCCTTGGCCCTTGTGTTGAATATGATCCTGCTGCTGAGCAGGTAGTTGGATATCAAACCTGCAATGCTGCCAGCGGCCAATGCGAACAAGGCAATGTGCGGTAATTGATGGAAGAAATTGAGAAGTAGCAAAGATACGCCCAGATTGAATGCACCACCCAGTGACATGGACACAAAGTAGAACAGCAACTCCTTTGGCCACGGATGACGTGACGGGCGTTGCTTAAAGGTCCAGGATCGGTTCAGCAGCCAGGTTGTGCACACGGCCACGACGAATGAAAGTAGCCTTGCCAGATAAAACGGCATGAATGAGCTGAAGAGTAAATAACTGCCATAGTCAGCCAGAAAGCCGGCAACACCTACAATACCAAACTGCAGGAAACGCATGCTGGGCATCATGTTTTTGGAATCGCCAGATAAGACAGCCGCTTGCTTTCGTGTCGGCCCTTGGTGACGTTATCCAGAATCAAGCCAGTTACGCAGGACAGTAATGCACAAATCATGATGGACGCGCTGAGGACAGCCGTGGGGAAGCGCGGAACTTGTCCTGTTTGTATGAACGTCAGCAAGAGCGGCAGGGCCAATAGTACCGACAGCATGCACAGGAACAATGCGGTAAGACCGTAAAACTGCATCGGGCGCTCATGTACATACAGTTTGATGATGGTCTTCAGAATGCGCCAGCCATCGCGATAGGTAGACAGTTTGCTGCTGGAGCCTTCAGGGCGCGATCCATAAGGTGTAGCGACTTCGGCATAGGGCATGCGTAATTCCAGTGCATGTACGGTGAGTTCGGTTTCGATCTCGAATCCCTGCGAAATGGCGGGGAAAGACTTCGCATAACGTCTTGAAAAAGCACGATAGCCTGACAGCATGTCAGTAAACTGCCCGCCAAAAATTTTTTGTACGCTGCCCGTCAGCATTTTGTTTCCAAGCTGGTGGCCATTTCGATAAGCAGCTCGACTGATTTCCTCTGTTACCACCCTGCAACCGACTACCATATCGACACCTTCATCTATTACCTTGTCGATAAGCTTGTGCACGGACGCTGCATCATAGGTGGCATCACCGTCCACCATGACATAAATATCGGCTTCTACATCGGCAAACATGCGACGAACCACATTGCCTTTGCCCGGCAAATTGACATCAATCACCGTTACCCCTAGCTCTAGCGATACTTCTCTGGTTTTGTCAGCTGAATTGTTGTTGAAAACGTAAATGTCCATTTCAGGCAGGGCCTGGCGAAAATCTCGGATGACCAAGGGAATGGCAACTTCTTCGTTATAGCAAGGCACGACCAAGGCAATTTTACGGTCTCTGTACATGATGTGTCGCGTGTCCAAATCCTGATGATTGGTGGTCATTTTATTGTGTGAGGAGAATTTCGCAAAATGATTAAGGTAAATTTACTTCCCTTGTCTTGCTACTACCCGTTGATCAGCCAGCAAAACACTGCGTTCTGCCGATTGTTCTTGTTGCACCGGGCTTTGCCCATACTATGCAACCACGCTGGTTTACTTTCGCAATCCTCCGGTCAGCCCGGCTGACCCTTACCAAGGCGCACTCATGACTGATTTGTCCTCTTTTGCCATTACCGGCAAATGGCCGGCGCAACATCCGGACCGTCTGCAACTGTATTCGCTGCCCACGCCCAATGGTGTGAAGGTGTCCATCATGCTGGAGGAGTGCGGCCTGCCGTATGAGGCGCATCTGGTCAGCTTTGAAACCAACGACCAGTTCAGTCCGGCGTTCCTGTCACTCAATCCGAACAACAAGATTCCGGCCATCCTCGACCCCAACGGGCCGGATGGCAAGCCGCTGGCCTTGTTCGAATCCGGCGCCATCCTGCTGTATCTGGCGGAGAAGACCGGCAAGTTCCTGCCTGCTGACGCGGCGCTGCGTTATGAAACCATCCAGTGGCTGATGTTCCAGATGGGCGGGATTGGCCCGATGTTTGGCCAGCTGGGTTTCTTCCACAAATTTGCCGGCAAGGACTATGAGGACAAGCGTCCGCGTGACCGTTATGTGGCGGAATCGCGCCGCTTGCTGGGTGTGCTGGACGCCCGCCTGAAAGGGCGACGCTGGATCATGGGCGATGAATACACCATTGCCGACATGGCCATCCTGCCCTGGGTACGCAATCTGGTGCAGTTTTATGGTGCGGGCGAGCTGGTGGGCTATGCCGATTTTGTCGAAGTACAGCGTGTGCTGGAGGCCTTTGTTGCCCGTCCGGCGGTGCAGGCCGGGCTGAACCAGCCGCCGCGCGCCTGATGCTGTATGGCGGGCTGGCAGCCAGCCGGCCCGCTTGTGGCTTTATATCCGCTTGAGCAGGCGTACTACCAGCAGCAGTGCGCTGGCTCCGGCGGTGGCCATGATGATGTTGCCCAGCATGCCGTGGACGCTCAGGCCCAGCACACCAAACAGATAGCCGCCGATATAGGCGCCGATGATGCCGATGAGCATGTCGCCCAGCAGTCCGAAGCCTTCCCCCTTGATCAGCAAACCTGCCAGCCAGCCGGCGACAACGCCGACAATCAAGAACCAGAACAAGTGCATGGCCGTGTCCTTCTGTTACCGGAGCGCTGTTAACGCTTTCCGTTTTGTTTGAAACAGTTTTCTGCTTTTGTTTAATTGCCTGGTAAAACAAAGCCGGGCAAGCCCGGCTCTGTCTGCATGCAGCTAAATGCGTGGCCGCTGCCTTACAGGGCAGGCATGCTGTAGCCTTCGATCTTGGCGGCTTGCACCAGGCCAGCCAGGTATTCGTGCATGGCCTTGTTGCCGGCCATCTGGGTCAGGTATTGCTGCAGACGCTGCTTGATGTCGTCAAAGCTGATCTGGCCGCCCTGATTGCGCTCGTTCACCTGGATGATGTGGTAGCCAAACTGGGTTTGTACCAGGTTTGGGGTGATCTGGCCGGCTTCGGTGCTGAATACCGCTTGTTCGAATTCCGGCACCATCTGGCCACGGCCAAACTGGCCCAGGCTGCCGCCTTGCTGACCGGACGGGCAGGTGGAGTGTTCACGGGCCAGGTCGGCAAAGCGGGACGGGTTGGCTTGTACTTCGGCCAGCACGCCTTCAGCCTTGGATTTGGCCAGCATATTGCCCAGTTCGTCACCGCCACCCAACGGGAACAGGATGTGGCTGGCCACGGCGGATTCGCCGCTGGCAAAGCGTTCCGGGTATTCGTCGTAGAAGGCGCGGCAGGTGGCTTCGTCCACCGGCTCTACCTGGATTTCCTTTTCCAGCAGGGCGCCAATGGCGGCATTCGGGTTGGCAGCGTCCAGGCCTTCGGCCTTGGCTTTTTGCAGCAGCAGTTCACGCAGCACCAGTTCCTGGATGGTGGCATCGCGCGGGTTGGGCGCATCTGCGTGGTTTTCCTGTTCTGCTTGCACCATGGCTTCAGTGATTTCGACGCCGTTTACGGTAATGGCCATGAGATTTTCCTGTTCGGGGAGAGTAAGTGAGACGCTGCAAAGTATACGGCGCGCTAAAAGTGGGAATTAAATGGGGCCGCCGGGGTGGATGTCAATAGCGCTGCATGGTAGGGGGCCGGTTTTGCGCTGATTTGCGAACATTTGTTAAGGCAGCTGGCCCGATTATCAATCAGCAACATTTCCGGCTGCGGGCGACAACACTGCGACATGCCTGCTTAGTTAAATGTCCTGAATCTTATTTTCGGGGCGATATCGTGAAATCATTCCGCTGGACAGACTATCCGCTGGCGTCCGCCATGTTGCTGACGGCACTGGCCTTCGTGCTGTGTCACGCGCTTTATATTCCCTGGCCGGACAATTATTTTGCCTGGCGGCATGAGCTGATGCTGCTGAGCGGCGTGGAGCTGATCATGCTGATGTCGCTGGGCATGCTGCTGGGCATCCGCCCCTTGTGGTTGGAAAAGCTGTGGGGCGGGCTGGACAAGATGTACCGCCTGCACCGACGGCTGGGGATTGCTGCCGGCCTGATGCTGGCAGGCCACTGGTTGCTGGATTTGTCGCCGCGCTGGTTGATGCAGCTGGGCTGGCTTGCTCCGCGCCACAAGCCGTTTCATCCGCATGTGTTTTCCTGGACCGGTCTGGCCAAACAAGTGGGGGAATGGGCAGCCTGGGTGATTCTGGGCCTGGTGATCATTGCCTTGCTGCGCATGGTGCCGTATGGCTTCTGGCGCAAATTGCACCGCCTGTTTGCCCCGGTCTACCTCATGGGGGTGTTTCACAGCGTCATCCTTACTCCGCAGGCCTTCTGGTGGACGCAGCTGGGTTGGGGCCTGGCCATTGCCATGTTGGCTGGTGTATTTGCTGCTCTGGCTTCGTTACAGGGTAAAACCGGCAGTCTGCAGCGTTACGGCGGCAGCATTACCGCGCTGCGCCCCCTGCCCGGCAATATGCTGGAGGTAAGCTGCCTGCTGCCGCGCTGGCCTGGGCATCAGGCCGGGCAGTTTGCCTTGCTGCGACTGGATGCAAAAGAAGGGACTCACCCCTTCACCATTGCGTCGGCCTGGCCAGGTCATGGCGAGCTGCGTTTTGTCATCAAGGCACTGGGCGACTACACATCCAGCCTGGCCGGTCGCTTGCAAGTGGGGATGGCGGTCGAGGTGGAAGGGCCGTATGGCGGCTTTACCGGTGCAGTGGATGGACGGCCGCTGGACGGCCCGCAAGTGTGGGTAGCTGGCGGTGTGGGTGTGACGCCGTTTCTGGCCTGGTTGCAGGCCGCCTGGCGGCCACTGACGGTGCCGGTCGATTTCTACTACTGTGTGCGCCATGCGGCAGAAGCTGCGGCGCTGGAAGAAATACGCACGGCATGCCGCCAGCTGGGTATCCGTCTGCATGTACTGGAAAGTGACAAAGGACAGCGCTTGCAGGCTGATGCCTTGCCCGCGGCCAGTGATGTCTGGTTTTGCGGCCCGGAAGGCCTGGGGCGCAGCTTGCAGCAGCAACTGGCCGCACGTGCCGTACCGCCGCGCTTTCACCACGAGGCATTTTCGCTGCGCTAAGGCTGTATTGGTTTCAGAACAGGTCGATATCACCGCTGGCGACTTCGGCCTCGCTCACCATACCCAGTTGTTGCAGGGCTTCAAACTGGTTTGCCTGATTGCGGCCATGGGATTTGGAGTGGTACAGCGCCTTGTCGGCACGTTCTATCAACTGGGCTGGCACCATGCAGCTGCCCAGTCTGGTAAAGCCGATGCTGACTGTGACCTGGCCGACTTGCGGAAAGGGCTGGGTGGCAATGCGGGTGCAAAAACCTTCCAGAATGGCCTGTGCCTTTTCATCACTGACCGCGCTGAACAGGATGGCGAATTCTTCGCCGCCATAGCGGAACAGGCCGTCATCTTCGCCAAAGAACTGCTGCATCCGTTGCGCCAGCATCAGCAATACTTCGTCGCCAATGATGTGGCCGTAGGTATCGTTCACTTGCTTGAAATGGTCGATGTCCAGCAAGGCCAGATACGGCAGCCGTGGCGTGCCTGCCTGCTGCTGGGCAACCCTGGCAAACAGCTGGTTGTCAAACTTGCGCCGGTTGAAAAGCCCGGTGAGGGTGTCACTGTCCGAGGCGTGCAGCAGGTTGAGAAAGTTTTCATGGATGCGTGCCAGCGCCAGCAGCAGGGTGTGATCCACCTGCACCCCTTCATGCGGTGTGATCATCAGTACCGCCACCACCTGATTAGCCTGATACAGCGGCAGGCACAGGCCGGTATCGGTGGAGTAGACGTCCTGGCGTTCATCCTGTTGCAGCAGGATGCGCAGCATTTTGCTGCCGGGCAGGGTCCATGGCTGGTTTTGCTGGGGTAACTCGTCCAGGCTGTCCAGCTGGATGCGCCACCAGGGATGGCCGTCAATCCAGCGGCAGTTGTACAACGCCACCGTGCAGTCCTTCAGCAGCTCGCGCAAGGTAGTGAGCAGGCTGATTTCCAGCGTACGGCGCTCCCGCTGGGCGGTCAGCGCCACCAGGCTGTCGAGGATGTCTGGCAAGGGGTGGGCGGATGGCATGTTCAGTGTGCTAGTGCTACGCATGTCCTGTGAAGCAATGTCTGCTGCGCTTGGGTTCATTCATGACAAATGCTGTCCCAGTATAGATATCCCAAGCGGTTTATGCCATGAAGAAGGCCGGTCAGAGTCTGACCGGCCTTGATCCATCAACTGCGGCCGGTACTGCCAAAGCCGCCTTCGCCACGTTCGGACTGGTCGAAGTCATCTACCAGATTGAACTGCACCTGAACCACCGGCACGATGATCATCTGGGCAATGCGTTCCAGCGGAGTCAGGTGGAAGGCGGTGTGGCCCCGGTTCCATACCGAAACGAAGAGCTGGCCCTGGTAGTCGGAGTCGATCAGGCCGACCAGATTGCCCAGCACGATGCCATGCTTGTGGCCCAGGCCGGAGCGCGGCAGGATCATGGCGGCCAGTTTGGGGTCGGCAATGTGAATGGCCATGCCGGTGGGCACCAGTTGGGTTTCACCCGGTGCAATCAGCAAGTCCTTGTCAATGGCAGCCCTGAGGTCCAGGCCGGCAGAGCCGGGCGTGGCGTAATCGGGCAGGTTGTCGTGCAGGCGCGGGTCCAGCACTTTGACGTCTACAACAGGTTTCATGATGGTATTCCTGCGAATCAAATGGGCAGGCAGGCCGCGCGGGCCTGCCTTGGGGCAAGGTCGGATTGTGGTTGCGACTTAACGGGGCAGCAGACGGGTCAGATGCTCGACAATGGCCCGGGCCACGGCGGGCTTGGGCATGTCCGGCAGCGCATGGGCTCCGGCATCGTCCAGCAGCACAACCTGGTTGCTGTCCGCACCCATGGCGTGTTGCGCCAGATTGGCCACCAGCAGCGGCAGCCGCTTTTTCTTGCGTTTGGTCTCGGCAAATTCCAGCAGGTTCTGGCTTTCGGCGGCAAAGCCGACACAGAACGGCGCAGCGGGCAGGCTGGCTACCGTGGCCAGGATGTCCAGGTTTTCTTCCAGTTCTATCACCGGCAGGCCCGCGCCTTTCTTGATCTTGTGCTCCGAGCGGTTTTTCACCCGGTAGTCAGCCACCGCAGCCACACTGATGAAAATGTCCGCGGCGCCGACAGTCTGCATCACGCTATCGTGCATTTGCCGTGCGCTATCCACATTGATGCGGGTCATGCCCTGTGGTGCGGGCATGCCGGTTGGGCCGGAAATCAGCGTTACGTCGGCACCGGCGTCGCGGCAGGCGCGTGCCAGTGCATAGCCCATTTTACCGGAGCTGATATTGGTGATGCCACGCACGGTGTCGATGGCTTCATAAGTGGGGCCGGCGGTCAGCACCACTTTTTTGCCGGCCAGGGTTTTGGCTACAAAAAAGCCTTCCAGCATTTCGGCAAGTGCTTCCGGCTCCAGCATGCGTCCTTCGCCCACTTCGCCGCAGGCTTGTTCACCGCTGTCCGGTCCCCAAACCGACACCCCGTCTGCCTTCAGCTGGGCGACATTGCGCTGGGTGGGCGGGTTTTGCCACATCTGGCGGTTCATTGCCGGAGCGACGATCAGCGGACAGGTGCGGGCGGCGGCCAGGGTGGAAATCAGGTCATCGCTCACGCCGTGAGCCAGCTTGAACAGCAGGTTGGTGCTGGCCGGGGCAATCAGGAAGGCATCTGCCCGGCGCGACAGTTCGATATGCGCCATCGCATTGTCCGGTCGCGGATCCCACAGGTCGGTGTAAACCGCGTGGCCGGACAGGGCCTGAAAAGTGACCGGGGTGACAAAGCGGGTGGCGGACTCGGTCATCACCACTTCCACCGTATGACCGGCCTTGACCAGCAGGCGGGTGAGTTCGGCTGCTTTGTAGGCGGCAATGCCGCCGCTCACACCTAGCAGGATGCGTCGGGCTGTCATGGCTGTCTTGAAGGAGTGTGCAATAAAGAGCGCATTTTAGCGGAAATCGGCCAAGGTCGCGCAGCGCTTTGCAACTGGTCCTTGGCCAGCACAGAGAAGTACCGCGACATGGATATGATGTTTGCTCACTGCGTGCAAACAGGCTATAGCCAAAGTAAGGAAGATAATTGATGTCCATTAATGATTGGCCCCTGGCAGAACGCCCGCGCGAAAAACTGCTGGCCCGTGGCGCTGCTGCGCTATCCGATGCCGAATTGCTGGCCATCTTCCTGCGCACCGGCATCAAGGGAATGACGGCGGTGGACATGGCCAGGCATTTGCTGGCCGAGTTTGGCTCGCTTGCCGCGCTGCTCAATTGTGATCTGGCAGCGTTTGAGCGTTGTCCCGGACTGGGCGCGGCAAAATATGCCCAGTTGATGGCCAGCAAGGAACTGGCGCGCCGCGCACTGGCCGAAGAAATGAACCTGAGTGATGCGCTGAGCAGCCCGGATGCGGTCAAGGACTATCTGCGCTGGGTGATAGGCCGGCGTGATATCGAAGTATTTGTGGTGCTGTTCCTCACTGCGCAGCACCGGGTGATTACGGTGGAGGAGGTGGCTAGCGGTACCTTGACGGAAACCAGGGTCTACCCGCGTGAAGTGGCGCGTCGCTGCCTGCAGCACAATGCGGCCGCGGTGATTGTGGCGCACAACCACCCGTCCGGGGTGGCAGAACCTTCTGCGGCAGACCGTGCGCTGACCGGCAGCCTCACGCAAACCCTTGCTCTGGTGGACTGCCGTTTGCTTGATCATTTTGTGGTAACAGGCAGCCAGGCGGTGTCGTTCGCCGAACGTGGCTGGCTGTGATGAAGGGTGCGTACTGATGCTGCATCGGCCTGACAGTGCTGTGGCGGCAAACGGTTGCATCACTGCAGGTGACTGTCGGCTGTGACCTTGTCTCTCAACTGCATTACACGGAGGCTGCCATGAACATCCTGCGCTTGCTCAATGAGTCTGATTACATTCAGGTCAACAACCAGTTCATCAAACCCGATCAACACGGCGCATCGGAAGAATTTGCCGACGAAGACGACATCGTGCTGGAGGCGCATGTCGATGGCCAGGATCTGGTCCTGACGCTGGGTGAGCTGGAAGACGCTACGCCGCTGGCTGATGGTGGATTCTGGCTGGAAGGCGTGGGCTATCTGCGTTTTCTGTCACGGCAGAGCCTGCATTGAATCTGTTGGTCGTGTGCATGTCCGGTCCGGATGCCAGGTGTTTTCCTGCCGGTCTGCCTGCTGTTTGATTTGCCTCAAATCCGGGTTCGAAGTCAGCTGCTAGAGTATGCGCTCTTATTCTAAAGGCATAATCAGCTGCCTGGCTTCGAGGGTGAAATGGAAAAATACCGAATCGGCATGATTGGCGCAGGTGTCACTGGCACTCCTTTGTTGCAGCAGTTGCTGGATGCGCCGTTTGTTGAGATGGTGGGTGTGGCAGATCTGGATCTGCGTCTGCCCGGTATAGCACTGGCGCGCGAGCGCGGTGTTCCGGTGACCAGCAACTTCATCGAGATTGCTGAACAGGGCGATCAGGTGGACATCATCATTGATGTCACCGGTTCGCGTAAGGTACGCGAAGATTTGCGTCGTTTCATGCAGTTTTCCGGTAATAGCCATACCGTGATCGTGCATGAGCGCATCGCCTTGCTGATGATGTCACTGGGCGCTGGTACGCAGGTGGAAACCCAGCACGAGGAAATGGGCTACTGAGCCTGCGCTTACAGCAGGCATGCAAGACAAACCCGGCTTCGGCCGGGTTTTTTGCATTTCACGGCATAAGGGGCTTGTCAGCCAAAACCGCGCTGTTTCAAGGCCAGGTACAGCATGCCGGCGGTAATGGCGTCGTTGAGCGCATCGTGACGCGGCAGGGCCGGTACTTGCAGGTCAGCAATCAGCTCGGCCAGCCGCAGGTCGATGTAGGCACCGGGGTTTTGCTTGAACTTGTAGTCGTAATAGCGGCCGGAGACTTCGATCTGCCGGTTGGGCAGGCTGATGCCGGTGATGCCGCGCACATATTTGTTGAGCACGGCCACATCGTATTCCAGGTAATAGCCCACCAGCGGCCGCCCGCCGATGAAGTCCAGCAATTGCCGTACCGCGTCGTCAGCATCCAGACCTTCCGACACATCCATGGGCCGCAGCCCGTGAATGCTGATATTGCGGCTTTCCAGCTTGCGCGTGGGTTTGACCAGCACATAAAAAGACTGGCTGGACAGGATGCGGTTGCCGCGCAGCTTCACCGCGCCAATCGACAACAGCTCGGCTTCCTGCACTTTCAGGCTGGTGGTTTCGCAATCCACGCTCACCACCTCCTGCGTGTCATCGACAAACAGGCTGGCATAGCGCGGGTCTTTCAGCATGCGGCGCTGCCACTGGCGTTTGAGATTGCCCAGCATCAGAAGCTCCCCAGGCGGAAGTGATGACGCAGCTGGGTGCGGAATTTCTTCACCACCGCCAGGGCATCTTTCAGCAGGTCGCGTTCCAGTGTGGAGAGTTGGTCCGGTTCAATCTGGTTGCCCGGCAGTTTGCCCAGCGACAGCTGCTGCAAACCCTGGCTCAGTTTGAGCGTAAGCAGGAAAGACAGCGATTCGGCAATTTCAATGGCCAGCTCCTTGTCCAGATGACCGGCTTCGGCCAGTGCGTGCAGCCGGTCGAAGGTGTTGCACTGGCTGATTCCGTGTTCCAGCGAAAGCGAGCGCACGCCATGCACCAGCGGGAAAATGCCGCCTTTTTTCAGGTCCAGCATGGCCTTGCCGTTACGCTCCTTGGTCAACAAGTGAGAGAACAAGCCCAAAGGGGTGTCGAACTGTTCGATGGCGCGGGCAAAGCGGGAGAAAAAGCTGGCATCGTCGCGCAATTGTTGCAGCAAATAGGCATGGCTGCGTTCCAGCAGGCTGGCATCGCCTGCGACGGCTTCGGCATCCACGTAAATGGCCAGGTTCATCAGCGCGGCACCATCCGGCTGGTACACCCATTGGTGAATCTGCTGTTGCAGCTGGCTTTCGGTCAGCCGCCAGGCGGCATTGTTGACCATGATCTGGCCCTGGCAGGGCGGGTAGCCAAAGCGTGCCAGTGCGGCGGAAAAGGCTTCGCAGATGGCGGGCAGCTCCGGGTGGTTGAAGCCGTTGCGCAGGATCAGCGCATTGTCCTGATCGGTCTTGAGAATCTGCTCGCCACGGCCTTCCGAACCCATTACCAGCAGACAGCTGTTGTCCTGCACTTCTGCCGGGGCCAATAGCTGCCAGGTGCGGGAGAACAGCCGGGCATTGAGCGTTTGCACCAGCCGTCCCAGTTGCGGTGCTTTTACGCCGTGGCTGAACAGGATTTGCACCAGACGGGTGATCTGCCCGGCGATTTCCGCCAGTTCGTCCAGCGTGTCGGCGCGCTCCAGCCGCTGGGCAATCAGGTGCGAGTGGTTGGAGAAGTAGGACAGGATGTCCACCTGCGACAAAATGCCGATGGCCTGGTCATTGTCGGTGACCACCAGGCGGCGGATATTGCGCCGGGTCATGATCAGCAGGGCGTTGAACAGGAAGTCACCCACATCGACGGTCAGCAGTTCGAAGCGGCACAGCGTGGCAAGTGGCGTGCTGCCGGGAACCTCGTTCAGCACGATGTCGCGAAAATCGGTGGTGGTGAAAATGCCCAGCTTGCCTTCATGGCGTACCAGTACCGATTTGACCTTCTTGTCCTTCATCACCCGCGCCGCTTCGCGCACGCTGGTGCTGCCGTCCACGAATACCGGGGTGCGGCTGCCGACGTCGCGCACCGTGGCGGTGAGCAGGGTTTGCAGTTCGCGGTTGCCGGCGCGCTGCGCCATGCTGCCGAATTTTTCCGACACGCTGGCATAAAAGTATGCGCCAAAACGCGGGTTCTGTTCGGTCAATGCCAGCACTACGTCGCGTGGCAGGGTGTAGAGCAGGGCTTCTTCATGCACCACAAAGCGGTGCGGCGTCTGCCCGGCCACCATGGCTCGTGCGTCGAAGGTATCGCGTTCGCGGTAGAGGGTGATGACTTCGTCGCCTGCCATTTCGCGCACGCTGCCCTTGAGCACCACGTACAGGGCATCCACCTTGTCGCTGGGGCCAAGCAGGCATTCTTCCTCGGCAAAAAACTGGATGTCGGCGTGTTTTTCCAGCGTTTGCTGTTCGCCGGGCGTCAGGGTGTCGAAGGGCGGATGGCTGAAGTCAAAACGGCTCATGATGTCTCTCCGGTGGCGCTATTGTTATCCATCTTGCAGAAGTGGCCTTTCAAACAGCATAACGCGGAAGTGACGGGCCGCAAACGAAAAAGCCGTTTCCACTGGAAACGGCCGAGCATTGCGATAAACCCCTTGTCTTCAGTTGCCGCTGGTCAGCAGCGGTGCGCCGTCACGGAACAGCAACAGCTGGCCGGGCTGTAGCTGGGTCCAGCTTTCGTTGTCGGTCAGCGGCTGGGTGGCTACCACGGCCACGCGGTCGTACGGCGTGGTGACGGTGGAAAAATCCACGGTGACATCGTCGTCCACCAGATGGGCCTTGTTGAACGGCGCCTGGCGGATGATGTAGTGCAGATTGGTGGCGCAGTGGGCAAACAGCACTTCGCCATTGCTCAGCATGAAGTTGAATACGCCGTGCTGGCGGATTTCAGCCGCCAGCCGGTCGATTTCGGCAAACAGCTCATCCAGCTGCGGTGCGCTGCACCACTTGCTGCGCAATTGCTCCAGCAGGTAGCAAAAGGCGCGTTCCGAGTCGGTGGTGCCCACCGGGTTGAAGTGGCAGCCGGCTTCGGGCTGGAAGGTTTTCAGGTCGCCATTATGGGCGAAAATCCAGTACTGGCCCCACATCTCGCGCATGAAGGGGTGGGTATTGGCCAGATTCACCTCGCCCTGGGTGGCCTTGCGGATGTGGGCGATGACGTTTTGCGACTTGATCGGGTAATTGCGTACCAGATGGGCGACGGCGGATTCCACCGAGGGCTTGTCGTCCAGAAAGATGCGGCAACCCTTGCCTTCAAAAAAGGCAATGCCCCAGCCATCGGCATGGTGGTCGGTGAGGCCGCCACGGCGGTGGAAGCCTTCAAAGGAAAACAGGATGTCGGTGGGGGTGTTGCAATTCATGCCTAATAGCTGGCACATGGGGTCATCACTCGCTGCTATGGGGTGTTTCGGGGGTGTCGGCCGGGCTGTCCTGGCGTCCAGGGTGTTCCGAGCATAGTCGATTCATCCCGCAGCGACAATTGTCCGACACCGGGCCGGGCAGCTTAGCCATGCGGTGGGCAACAGGCTCTGATCAGGATCAGACATGCCGAGGGTTCACTCCCCCAGTGTCACCAGGCCGTTTTCTCCCAGGTTGGCCCCCATGTCGGAGGCCAGCTCTCCCACCCGCACCAGCGCCCGCTCGTAGGCTTCGTTCCACGGATAGCAGCAGGACAGCCGCAGGCAGTTGCGGTAGCGGCCACGCGCCGAATACATCACCCCGGGCACCACGGTGATGCGTTCGGCCAGCGCAGCGTGAAACAGCTCCAGCGTGTCTACCCCGGCGGGCAGCTCCACCCACAGCAGGCAGCCACCGGAGGGCAGGGTGGCGCGGGTGCCTTGGGGAAAGCGGCTGGCCACCGTACCACGCAGTCGTTCCATCTGGCTCATGAAATGGCGGCGGATCAGCCGCAGGTGGTGGTCGTAACCGCCGCTTTCCAGGTATTCGGCCAGGGTTTCTTCCAGCAGCCGTGGCTGCCCCAGCGAGCTGGCGCATTTCAGTTGCAATACTTCGCGGGCAAAGCGTCCGGCGGCAATCCAGCCAATGCGAAAACCCGGTGCCAGTGTCTTGCTGTAGCTGGAGCACAGCAGCACCCAGCCATCGCGGTCGAAGGCCTTGACCGCATCCGGCGTCTGGCTGCCGTAGTGCAGGTCGGCGTGTGGTGCGTCTTCGATCAGCGGAATGCGGTAGTCGTTGACCAGTTGCGCCAGCCGGCGCTTGGCTTCCGGCGGCATGGTGCTGCCCAGCGGATTGTGCACGGTGGGCATGGCCACGATGGCTTGCAGCCGCTTTTCCGACAGCAGCAATTCCAGTGCATCCAGCGACAACCCGCTATTGGGGTGAGTAGGAATCTCGATCACTGACAGGCCCAGGCTTTTGAGCAAGGGCAGCAGGTAAAAATAGGTGGGTGATTCCAGCCCCACCGTATCGCCTGGCTTGCACACGGCGCGTAAGGCCAGTTGCAGCGCTTCGGAACAGCCATTGGTGATGACGATATCGTCCGGTGCCAGCACGCAGCCCCAGCTGACGGCGCGCTGGGCAATCTGGCGGCGCAAGCGGGCAGAGCCGGGCGGGAAGGGGTAGTCGGTGGTCAGCTCCGGTTGCTGCCGCAGCAAGCGCCCCATGATGTGCTTGAAGCGGTTGGTGGGGTAGAAGTCGCTGCCGCGCGGGCTGGCCAGGGACAGGTCGATGAAATCAGCTGACGTCTGCACCCGCATCACCGCTTCGATATGGTCTACTACTTCGCCGGTGGGGGCGGCCTCGCTCTGGCGGCGCATGCGTGGCAAGGGCAGGCTGGCGGCGGCTTTGACATAAAAGCCGGATTGCGGCCGCGCTTCGATAAAGCCGCGGTCTTCCAGTGTGCGGTAGGCCAGCAGGATGGTGGACGGGCTGACCTTGTGGATGTCACAGGCCTTGCGGACAGAAGGCAGCCGTTCGCCAGCCTGCATTACGCCGTTCTGGATCAGCGTGATCCATTCATTGACCAGCTGCTGGTAGAGCGGCTCCTGATTCATGGTGCATTCCTTGGGCGGCGGACGGCTGTCCGGCACAGTTTTTGGCAAAGTGGACCATAACAGTTTGGAGATTGTATAACTGTTATGGTCTCAATTGTATTTTTCTGAATCTGTTATTGTCCAGTCGCTTTACGTACCATGACAGCATCAAAAACATGGTGCGGTGGCAGGGTTTGCCTGTCGGGCCACAAGCCGGATGACGGCAAGCCTGTCCATCGCCAGCACTGCCCTGGAGTTGTCATGAATCTTGTTGCCCTGGTTACCTATCTGCTGGTGATGTCCATCACCCCCGGCCCCAACAACCTGGTGCTGGCCTCGTCCGGCGTCAATTACGGTTTCAGCCGCACGCTGCCGGCCTTGCTGGGCATGGCGCTGGGACTGGCCGTGCAGATCGGCCTGATGACGGTATTCCTGGGGCAGGTGGCCGGATTGATCAGCAGCGTGCAGCTGTATCTGGCACTGGCCGGTTGCAGTTATCTGTTGTGGCTGTCCTGGGGCATGGCGCGGGCAGGTGCGGTGGACAAGGCTGATGGCGCGACAGCGCCGATGGGCTTTTCTGGTGGCTTGCTGTTCAACTGGCTCAACCCCAAGGTGTGGCTGATGGGTTTCAATATCGCCGTGGTGTTCTTGCCCAAGCATATGGACCCGCTGGCTGCCGGCCTGTTGTTTGCCCTCATCACCTTTGCCGTGGGCCTGCCCTGCATTGCGCTGTGGGCGGGTAGTGGCGTGGCCATCCGCCGCTGGCTGGCTTCCCCGCGGCGCTTGCGCGCCTTCAACTGCGGCATGGCCGCCATGCTGGCCGGTACGGCCTTCTGGCTGATGGCGCAGATGCTGCCTGCTCATATGTTGCCGGTGGTCAGCGCGCTGATCTGATCTGTTCTGAACCGTTCTCCGGCTCTCCCTCAGTCTGGCAAGCGGGAGGGCGTGGCCGATAATCCGAGCCCGCATTTGCGGGCTGTTTTGTTGGCGGCGTACAATAGCGCCTTTCTTCATCCGGCTGGACCTCATTCCATCATGATCCGTACCCGCTTTGCCCCCAGCCCCACCGGCTATCTGCACATTGGTGGCGTGCGTACCGCACTCTTTTCCTGGGCCTATGCCCGCAAGAACAACGGCGTTTTCGTGCTGCGCATCGAGGACACCGACCTTGAACGCTCCACGCCGGAGTCGGTCAAGGCCATCATGGACGGCATGCACTGGGTAGGCCTGGATTATGACGAAGGTCCGTTCTACCAGACCCAGCGTTTTGACCGCTACAAGGAAGTCATCCAGCAGCTGCTGGAATCCGGCCATGCCTACCGCTGCTATTGCAGCAAGGAAGAGCTGGAAGCCATGCGCGCCGAGCAGGAAGCCAAGGGCGAAAAGCCGCGCTACGACCGCCGCTGGCGTCCGGAAGAGGGCAAGACCCTGCCGGCCATTCCGGCTGATGTGGAGCCGGTAATCCGCTTCCGCACCCCGCTGGACGGCACCGTCGCCTGGGACGACGCGGTGAAGGGCCGTATCGAATTCTCCAATACCGAGCTGGACGACCTGATCATCGCCCGCCCGGATGGCAGCCCCACCTACAACTTCTGCGTGGTGGTGGACGACTGGGACATGCAGATCACCCATGTGATTCGCGGTGACGACCACGTCAACAACACCCCGCGCCAGATCAACATCCTGAAGGCGCTGAATGCGCCGCTGCCGGTGTACGGCCATCTGCCGATGATCCTGAATGAGGACGGCCAGAAGATGTCCAAGCGCCGCGACGCGGTGAGCGTGGTGGATTACGCCGACAAGGGCATCCTGCCGGAAGCGCTGCTCAACTACCTGGCCCGTCTGGGCTGGGGCCACGGCGATGACGAATTCTTCGACATGAAGCAGTTTGTCGAATGGTTCAGCCTGGAAGCGGTCAGCGCCTCGGCCAGCCGTTTCAACCAGGAAAAATTCCTGTGGCTGAACGCCCAGCACATCAAGGCCGCTGACAACAGCCGCCTGGCAGCGCTGATTGCCCCGCGTCTGGCTGCCGCTGGTGTGGATACCACCACCGGCCCGGCTATCGTGGACGTGATTGCACTGGTGAAAGAGCGCATCCAGGACCTGAACGCGCTAGCGCTGGAAGTGGATTACTTCTACAAGAAGCGCGAAGCCGCTGCTGCCGATGTGGAAAAGCACCTGGCAGGTGATGCCATTGCCCGCATGGGCCGCTTTGCCGACAAGCTGGCAGCACTGGACAGCTGGACGGCAGAAAGCATCCACGAACTGTTCAAGCCCTTCTGCGCCGAAGAAGGCATCAAGATGGGCCAGCTGGGCATGCCGCTGCGCGTGCTGGTGTGTGGCACCACCCAGACTCCGTCGGTGGATGCCGTACTGGCGCTCATCGGCAAGGAAGAAGTGCTGCGCCGCCTGCGCGGCTGAGCGGTTTTTCAGACGAACCCAATCACTTTCTCAGCAGCCTAAAAGCCACCCTCCGGGGTGGCTTTTTTTGTGCGCATGGGCAGGGAGTCAGGTCACCGCATGGCGTTGCTGGAACTGCGGCTGATCCCAGCTGGCGCCATCCAGAATGTCGCGCAGGGTTTCCACGGCGTCCCACACGTCAACATGGCGCAGGTAGAGCGGGGTGATGCCAAAGCGCAGCACTTCCGGTTCGCGGTAGTCGCCAATCACCCCACGGGCGATCAGCGCCTGCATCACCGCATAGCCTTGCGGGTGACGATAGCTGACATGGCTGCCGCGCTGTGCGTGATTCCGCGGGGTGATCAGGGTCAGCGGATGGTGGCCGCAGCGCTGTTCCACCAGCTGGATGAACAGGTCGGTGAGTGCCAGCGATTTTTCGCGCAGTGCCGTCATGCCGGTTTGCAAGGTGGCATCCAGTCCGCACTCCACCAGCGACATCGACAGGATGGGCTGGGTGCCGCACAAAAAGCGGCGTATACCATGGGCAGGCTGGTAGTCCGCCGCCATGTCAAACGGACGAGAGTGCCCCCACCAGCCGGATAGTGGTTGCCAGAAGCGGTCCTGATGGCGTGCCGCCACCCAGATGAAGGCCGGGGAGCCCGGTCCGCCATTCAGGTATTTATAAGTACAGCCCACGGCAAAGTCGGCCTCGCAGGCATTCAAGTCCACCGGTACGGCACCGGCCGCATGGGCCAGGTCCCAGATGGTAAGGGCGCCATGACGGTGTGCCTGCGCCGTCACTGCCGCCATGTCATGCATGGCACCGGTACGGTAATTGACGTGCGACAGCAGCAACACCGCCACGTCTTCGTCCAGTGCCTGCGCCAGCGGCAGGCGGTCGTCGATCAGCCGCATTTCATAGCCTTGCTGCAGCAGGTCCATCATGCCCTGGATCATGTACAGGTCGGTAGGGAAGTTGTCGCGCTCGGACACAATCACCTTGCGCTGCGGAGCGGCTTGCTGCTGGATGCGGATGGCGGCAGCCAGTGCCTTGAAGATATTGAGCGAGGTGGTGTCGGTGATGACCACTTCGTCGCCGCCGGCGCCGATCAGCCCCGCCAGCTTGTTGCCCAGCCGACGCGGCAGCTCGAACCAGCCGGCCGTATTCCAGCTGCGGATCAGTCCTTCGCCCCATTCTTCGCGCAGCACTTGCAGGCTGCGCTCTTCCGCAGAGCGAGGCAGTACGCCCAGCGAGTTGCCATCCAGATAGATGACATGCTCCGGCAGGCTGAATTGCTGGCGCAGGCTGGCCAGTTCGTCGCTGGCATCGGCTGCCAGACAGTGTTCGCGCGTCAGCATGGTGTTCTCTCCTTGGTGGGTGGTGAACAACATGGTAGCACTGGTGCTATTGTGAATTATTGCAAGTTCTGCTTGCTGCTTGCTGATATTTTGCAGATTATTCGAATTTTCAGATTAGCAATGAAAGAAACGTGCAAATGCAACTGGACGCAATTGATCTGCGCATTCTGCGCGCCTTGCAGGATGATGGCCGGCTGAGCAATCAGGACCTGGCCGACCAGGTGGCGCTGTCGCCATCGGCCTGCCTGCGTCGTGTCAGGGCGCTGGAAGAGGAGGGACTGATCCGCGCCTACCGTGCCGAGCTGGACGCGGTGGCGCTGGGGTTCGAGCTGGAAGCCATTGTGCAGGTGACGCTGGACCGCAGCCGGGAAGATTGGCATGGCGAGTTCCTGCAGCAGATGCAGGCCTTTGAGGAGGTGACGGCAGCCTATGTGGTGACCGGGCCGTGCAATTACATCCTGCAGCTGCGTTGCCGTAATCTGGCGGCGTTTTCCGACTTTATCGTGGAGCGGCTGAACAAGGTGCCGGGCATGCGCGATATCTGCTCGCACATCGTGATGAAAACCCTGAAAGACAGCCGCCATCAGCTTCCGCTCTGATCAGGGCCTGCCATGCACTTGGCGTAACAAAGCCGGTTTATCCTGCATGTGGATGCTTGCGTGCCGGTCCTGCATTGCCGCTGTCCTGCACCACTTACCTTGGGTGTGAGCAAAAACTCTAGAAAAGTGGATTTTGTGGCGGAGGATGGGGGATAATGCCGCCCAGCCAAACTGAGGTGCATCAAAATGAAGTGTGTTGACGATTTCCGCCTGCGTCTGGGCAAGCATGAACTGGTTCCCATCATGGTGGGCGGCATGGGTGTGGACATTTCCACTGTCGCCTTGTCGCTGGAGGCTGCCCGTCTGGGTGGTATCGGCCATATCTCCGATGCCATGGTGCCCACGGTGACGGACCGTCGCTTCAACACCAAGTTCGTCAAGGACAAGCTCAAGCAGTACAAATTCAACGTCGAGAACGCCGACAAGTCGGTGGTGAAGTTCGACCTGGACATCCTGGCCGAGGCAACCAGGTTGCACGTTGGCTCCGCCATGGAGGCCAAAAAGGGCGATGGGCTGATTTTCATCAACTGTATGGAAAAGCTCACCATGAACGCGCCCAAGGAAACCCTGCGCGTGCGTATGCAAACCGCCATGGATGCCGGTATCGACGGCATCACCCTGGCGGCCGGTCTGCATCTGGGCTCTTTCTCGCTGATTGAAGATCACCCGCGTTTCCGCGACGTGAAGCTGGGCATCATTGTTTCGTCCCTGCGCGCCTTGCAGCTGTTCCTGAAAAAATCGTCCCGTACCGGCCGTCTGCCGGACTACGTGGTGGTGGAAGGCCCGCTGGCTGGCGGCCATCTGGGTTTCGGCATGGACTGGGCGCAGTACGATCTGGCCACCATCGTGGCGGAAATCCGCGCCTGGATGCAGGCCGAACAACTGGATATCCCGCTGATTCCGGCCGGTGGCATCTTTACCGGCAGCGATGCAGTCGGCTTCCTGGAAAACGGTGCCGGTGCCGTGCAAGTGGCCACCCGCTTTACTGTTACCCGCGAATGCGGCCTGCCGGAAAAAGTGCAGCAGGAATACTTCAAGGCCACCGAGGACGACATCGAGGTCAACCAGTTGTCGCCGACCGGTTACCCGATGCGCATGATCAAGTCCTGCCCGGCCATCGGCGATGGCATTCGCCCCAATTGCGAGGCTTATGGCTATCTGCTGGATGCCAATGGCAGCTGTTCGTACATCCAGGCTTACAACCGCGAAGTGGCAGCCCATCCGGGCGAGCGCCGCATCAAGGTGATGGACAAGACCTGTCTGTGCACCCATATGCGTAATTTCGATTGCTGGACCTGCGGTCAGTACACCTACCGCCTGAAGGATACGACCCGTCGCAATGAAGACGGCAGCTACCAGATCCTCAGTGCCGAACACGTGTTCAAGGACTACCAGTTCAGCAAGGATGGCAAGGTCGCCCTGCCGGACTGATAAGCTACACAAACCCGGTCTGGCTGGACTGGTGGTGGAGAATGGCGAATCGCTGCGGCGCTTCGCCATTTTTCTTGTTGAAGCGGCACTGGCAGTAGTATCGTCAGAGCCTGTCTTGTCACTGTTTGAGGATTGCCATGCCGGAACGTCTGGACCCCGCCACCACCGCCCTGATCCTGATTGATTTGCAGCAGGGCATCCTGGGTTTTGCCAAACAGCCTTATGACTCGGAACATGTACTGGAACATTCTGCGGCACTGGCCAGGGCATTTCGTGCTGCCGGTGCGCCGGTGGTGCTGGTGCGGGTAGGGTGGTCGGCGGATGGTGGTGACGCATTGCAGCTGCCGACCGATCTGGTGCCGCCGGCCACGCCGGTGCCGGATAACTGGCTGCAACAACCGGCCGAGCTGGAGGTGGCTGCCAGTGATATCCAGATCATCAAACGGCAATGGAATGCCTTTTACGGCACCGAGCTGGATTTGCAGCTGCGCCGTCGCGGTGTTCGCACCGTGGTGCTGGCGGGCATCTCCACCCATATCGGCGTGGATTCCACTGCCCGTTCCGCCTGGGAGCGCAATTATGCGGTGGTGCTGGCCGAAGACGCCATGAGCTGCCAGGTGCTGGAGTGTCACCAGTTCTCGGTCAAGCATATCTTCCCGCGCCTTGGCCGGGTGCGCAGTACGGCCCAGGTGTTGCAGGCCCTGGAAGCAGGGAAGGATGGCAGTGAGTCGTTATCCGCTTGATCCGAAGCAGATTGAACTGACGGCCATCCGGGCGCAGGGTGCTGGTGGCCAGAACGTCAACAAGGTGTCTTCTGCCATTCACCTGCGTTTTGACGTGATGGCCTCCAGCCTGCCCGACCACATCAAGCAGCGTCTGCTGGCAATGGCCGACACCCGCTTGAGCAAGGATGGGGTCATCATCATCAAGGCACAGCAGCACCGGACGCAGGAGTTGAACCGGGACGATGCGCTGGCGCGCCTGCAGGCCATGGTGGATGCCGTCTCGCACCAGCCCAAGGCCAGGCTGGCCACCCGTCCCACCTATGGCTCACGTCAACGCAGGCTGGAAGGGAAATCCCGGCGCAGCGGTATCAAGGCCCTGCGTGGCCGGGTGGATGACTGAGGTGGCTGGAAAGGATCAGGCGCGACGGCTGGATTGGCAGCTGGGGTAGATGTGTCTGGCCAGCTCTTCTGCCGGAACCGGTTTGCACAGCAAAAAGCCTTGTAGTTCGATATCCGGATGGTGCGCGCACAGGTAGTCCAGGTCCAGCGGGCTGTCTATGCCTTCTGCCACCATGCGCAAGCCCAGTTCACGGGCGATATTGGCCATGCCGGCAATGATGCTCTGGCTGCGTGCATCCTGATGGATGTCCTTGATCAGGATGCGGTCGAACTTCAGCTCGGTCAGCGGCAGGTTCTTGATGTGTTCCAGCGTGGTGTGGCCGGTGCCGAAGTCATCCAGTGACAACTCGAAACCGCGCATGCGCAGGCGCAGCAGGGTTGCCAGCGTGTGGCCGAAATTGGTGAAGGCCATGGTTTCGGTGATTTCCAGCACGATGCGGTCAAACGCGAGCCCGCGCGATTCCACTTGTTCCACCAGCCAGTCCAGAAACTCCCTGTCATCCAGCAAGCGGCGCGACAGATTGATCGACAGCCGCAAATCCTGTGTCTCCGGACCGCGCATCAGCAGGTCCAGGCTGGTTTGCACGATGCGGTGGGTCAGCAGTGAAATGAAGCCCTCGTGTTCCAGCATGCCGATGAACTGGTTGGGTCCCAGAATGCCCATGGTAGGGTGGCGCCAGCGCGCCAGCGCCTCGATCTGCACTGCCTTGCCCTGGCGCAGGTCATAGATGGGCTGATAAAACGCACAGAACTGGTTGTGTGCCAGCCCGGTGATGATGTCGATCAGCGGCAGGCTGCTCTTGTTGTCGATGATGTCCTGCGGCAAGTCCAGCAAGCGGGTGATTTCGGTCAGGAACAGATTGTCATCAATCGGTTTGGCCAGATGGCCAATGCCGGTGAAGCCCAGTTCCTGGGCAGCGCGCACGCTATTGGCCAGCAACTCGGGCGAGTGCCCGCTGATCAGCAGCAAGGAAGGAATATGCGGCTGACGCGATAACTGCTCGACCAGTTCGATGCCATCCATGCCCGGCATGTTCAGGTCGGTGATTACCAGGTCCAGCTTGGGTATCTTGCGGCTGAGCTGGAATGCCCAGGTGCCATCGGCAGCTTCATGGATGACGGCATTGGGAATTTGCAGGCACAGCGCTTTGAGTAGCTTGCGCTGACTGCTACTGTCTTCTGCGAGCAGGATCTGTCTTGGCGGTTTGCTGGTCATGGCAGGCGCGCACATCAATGGGTATTTCTCAATCTAAGCAGGTGTCATGCGATCTTTCCAGTGAAATAAACATGAAAGTTCGGCTCCTGTAAGCATGTCTTGATTTTTATTGCGCACTTTTCAACTGAAAACCAGGCAAAGATGGCATTGGCAGCAACGCAATTGTGTTTATGCAGAGGGGGTAATGCGGGGTGGGTAGCGGATGAAATGACGTACGCCCGGCATGTCGCCACCAGGGTGGGGCGAATGATTCCGGGCGGTGCGTGATGCGATGCTGTTGCCTTGGCGGGCTTTGTGCCCGCTAACCAGCGGCAAAAGACTACGCGACCTGCTCAGGTGGGCTGAAGGTCGCGAGACGTGATGGCTTGCTTAGCGACGCTTGAAGTGCTGCGGTGCCTGGCCGCCGACCGGAGCGGTCGGGTGGCGGAAGTTGATGCGACCCTTGGTCAGGTCGTACGGCGACATTTCCACGGTCACACGGTCACCCACCAGTACGCGGATGCGGTGCATTTTCATCTTGCCCGAGCCATAGGCCAGGATTTCAACATTGTTGTCCAGACGAACGCGAAAGCGCGATTCCGGCAGCATTTCAATTACGACGCCTTGCAGTTCGATCATGTCTTCTTTGGACATTAACGATTCCTTTCAGTGTAACGGGGTGGGCCAATAGCCCATGCGGCAGTCCCTCACGGAGCGCCGCATGATCTGTGATAACAGATTGCTTCTATCGATAACCAAGCAGGTAAGACTGGCAGCACACACGCTAATGTGCCGTTACCAAGGCAAGGCAGACGGATTGAAACCCCGGTTTGGGGAACGGTCCGGAAGGAGGCAGCGCGCATTATACGGCTAAATGGCTGATTTGTCAGCATAAATGAACAGTGAAGCTGTATTTGCTGCGGTATGTGCGGTGTTGGCGGCAAAAACACTTATGCATCCGCAGCTTAGCCGCTGTTGCTTGCATGCCGCACTGACTGTGGGAAAGGGGGTTGGGCCGGGCCGGGCCGCATGGTTCCGGCCGCTCTGGTGCGAGTGGGTTGTGACAGGCTGGCACAGGCAAATTATTGATTTATGTCACAAAAGGAAAATTCTATATTCATATTCTTACAATTCAATACAAAAATGCACTGGATTATTCTTTCTCGAGCTGACATCCTGTAGGGTTTCGATTATCACGTTTTGCTGATATTTGATCCGGGCAAAACGTCACCAGTTGTAAACTCTGCAGTAGGACAGACTTATGGAAAACAATAGAGAAGGCGAAGGACTCCGGCGCAGCCTGCAGGCGCGTCACTTGTCCATGATCGCCATTGGCGGCTCCATCGGTACCGGGCTGTTTCTGGCATCCGGTGCCACGGTAGCCTCGGCCGGGCCGGGTGGGGCCTTGCTGTCATATGCCCTGATCGGGCTGATGGTGTATTTCCTGATGACCAGCCTGGGGGAAATGGCGGCATTCATGCCGGTGTCCGGTTCTTTTCAGGTATACGGTTCGCGCTTTGTCGATGCATCCTTCGGTTTCGCCCAGGGTTGGAACTATTGGTATAACTGGGCAGTTACCATTGCGGTGGAACTGGCTGCGGCAGCCATCGTGATGCATTACTGGTTTCCGCATGTGCCGGGCGTGGTGTGGAGTGCGCTGTTCCTGGCCATCATCTTTGCCCTCAACTATTTCTCGGTAAAGGGCTTTGGCGAGGCCGAGTTCTGGTGCTCCATGCTCAAGGTGGTCACCATCATCGCCTTCATCATCGTGGGTTTCATGATGATTTTCGGCATCATGACCAATCCGGACAGCAGCCGTTATTCCCCCGGCCTGAATGTATTCATGCATGGTGACGGCCCCTTTGTCGGCGGCATGGCGGCTTTTGTCAGCGTGTCGATGATTGTGGGCTTTTCCTTCCAGGGTACCGAGCTGATCGGCGTGGCTGCGGGGGAGTCCAGCAACCCGGCCAAAACCATTCCGCGCGCCGTGAAGCAGATTTTCTGGCGCATCCTGATGTTCTACATGCTGTCCATCCTGATCATCGGTTTCATCCTGCCGTACAACGACCCGATGCTGCTGAAGAACGATGTACAGGATGTGGGCGCCAGCCCGTTCACCTTGGTGTTCAGCCGTGCCGGCCTTGCCTTGTCGGCCAGTCTGATGAATGCCGTCATCCTGTCGGCCATCCTGTCGGCCGGTAATTCCGGCATGTATGCCTCCACCCGCATGCTGTACGTGATGGCACACAACAAGATGGCCCCGGCCTGGTTTGGCAAGCTGTCGGATAGTGGCGTGCCGCGCAATGCCCTGTATGCCACCACGCTGGTGGCGGCCTTGTGCTTTCTTTCCTCGCTGTTTGAAAGCAATGCGGTTTACCTGTGGCTGCTCAATTCTTCCGGCATGACCGGCTTCATTGCCTGGCTGGGCATTGCGGTCTGCCATTACCGTTTCCGCCGCGCCTATGTGCAACAAGGCTACAGCCTGGCTGACCTGCCTTACCGTGCGCGCTGGTTTCCGCTCGGGCCGCTGTTTGCCTTTGCGCTGTGCATGCTGATCATGCTGGGGCAGAACTATGCCGCCTTCACCAGTGCCAAGGTGGACTGGAACGGTGTGGTGGCCACCTATATCGGCATTCCGCTGTTCCTCATCCTGTGGCTGGGCTACAAATGGAAGCATGGCAGCAAGCTGATTGCGCTGGACAAGATTGCCCTGGCAGAAGCCCACGCCCAACTGGAGCGTGCCGAGCCGAAGGCGCGACTGGCCGGACAGATGGCAGACTGATAAGCGTTTGCCGCCAGACGAGGCCCGGTTCTGCCGGGCCTTTTGCATGTTGGCGGCCTGCCTCGGCATATTTTTTGTCTGACGGCGCTGTGCAGTGACAAGGGGCAAGTTACAATCGCCGCGCATGGCACTGCACGACAAGATGCAAGACACGCGATACACCACCCCCACCAAGCAGGCCAAACCTGCCCGGAGAACAACAACATGGCCCTGATGTCTCTTTTTTTCAGCAAGTACCTGTTTGTACTGGCTGCCTTGCTTCCCATCATCAATCCACCAGGATTGGTGCCCATTTTCATTTCGATGACCGCGCGCAACAGCAAGCAGCAGCGGGCTTTTCTGGCGCGCCGCATTGCGCTGTACTGCTTTTTGCTGCTGCTGGGCAGCATGTATGTGGGCAGCTTTGTGCTGGAGTTTTTCGGTGTTTCACTGCCGGTGGTGCAGTTGTCCGGTGGCTTGCTGATTTCGCTGGCCGCCTGGCGCATGCTCAATGACAATCCGGCAGAGGGTAACCAGCCTTCTGCCGAAACCACTCGTCAGGAAAACCGGGATGAACTCAAGCAGCGGGCTTTTTATCCGCTGACTTTCCCACTGACCGTGGGGCCTGGTTCCATTTCGGTGTCCATCACCCTGGGTGCATCGATGTCGGTTGCCGGCAAGCCCATGGTCAAGTACATGCTGGTGCCGATGGCCAGTCTGGCCGCCGTGTTGTCCCTCGCCGTACTGGTGTACATGTGTTATCGCCACGCTGACAAGCTGCTGGGCTATCTGGGGCAGACCGGCTCGGTGGTCTTCCTGCGTCTGTCGGCCTTCATCCTGATGTGTCTGGGGGTGCAAATCATGTGGGAAGGGGTGGAGCAGCTGTTTGTCGAGCTGATCCAGAACAACGCCAACCTACTGCATCGCTAGGTCAAGGCCTTGCGCCACGGCTTGCTGCAGTTGCGGATAAAACGCCAGGAAGTCTGTTTCCAGCGCAGCGTAGTGCTGTAGCAGGTCGTCAATGCCATTGGCAACCGGGTTGTCACGCTTGATACGGTGACGGGAAAAACCGCACAGCACGGCGGCGATTCCTTCGGTTTCTGCATAAGAACCCAGCCAGTCCTGTGCCTGCATGCGCGGCAGGATTTCCAGCAGGCGGGGCGGCAGCCATTGGCGATGCGCCTGCAGTTCTGCGTAGCTGCGCGCGGTGAAGTCGGTCAGCGGCATGCTGGAAAAGGACGTCCAGTGCCGTGCCAGGAAGTGGTCGTAAAAAATGTCCACCAGAATGCCGGCATAGCGGCGGCGTATCGGCGCAATGCGGTTCTTGCTTTGCATCACCAGCGGGTGGCTGTCGGTATGGCTGTCGATCTGTCGGTGCAGCAACATGCCCTGCTGCAAGGGAACAGGCAGGTGCCCGGCCCTGGATGGCTTGAGGAAGTCACCCAGCAGATTCCCCACCCGCGCCGCCGGATTGTCCGGTGCCAGATGCAGGTGGGCCAGGTAGTTCATGCGGCACCCTGGCGGTTGAGCCTTACCACGATAACGTCAGCTCCTTCTGCGCTGAACAGGGTGAGGCCCACGGCCAGCGCTTGCCACACGGCATCATGTGTCCGCAGCTGGCAGTGCCGGCCATCTTCACGGTATACCTCCAGCGTGCTGCCGGCGGCCAGCATCAGCAGCAATACTTCATCATCACTGTGCACATTCAGCTTGCCTTGCACGGTCAAGCGTTCTGTTTGTTGACGGTAACGTCCGCGACGGGTCATCACGTTGAAGTCGGTCACCGGCCCATCCTGCAACTGGCTGGTGATGGCTTCTTCACCGGGAAAGGCCAGTGGCTGGCTGTCGATTTGCAGCAGGCTGTTGCTGCCATCGCCGCGTTGCAGGAGCAGGCCCTTGCCATCCAGCAGCAATAGCTGGCGATCCACCCCGGGAAAATATGAAAAAGGGCCATCGCTGGCCACGCTGGCCATGCTGATGCGGTAGTCAAAATCTTCCAGTGTGGCACCGGGGGGCGCAATCAGGATCTGACGCGTGGTACCACCACCGTTTTTCCACGGCGTGGTGGGGTAATCGCAGGCTGACAGGATGTGCATGGCAGTCTCTGGCGGGTAAAAGCGCGATTATCCCCCCATGCTGCGGCATGTGCACCTGCTGTCTGGCGGTCATGCTGGCAAGCTCTTGTTATGGCTGGTTTTTGTAGTGCGCCGACTACATGCAAATCCACTTGATCTGCCGCAATATGCCATTCCACTGTAGTGCCAAGATGGCATCAAACCTTACAGGCGCAGCAGGCAGGACCGGACGGTTCTCCTGAGTGCAGCTTGCCAAAAGCAATGCTGCCTGTGCCACCCCACCTTAAGGAGATCATCATGGCTACCAGTGCTTTCTTCATCCCTTCCGTCAACCTGATGGGTGCCGGCTGCCTGCAACAGGCCGTCGACAGCATGCAGGCCCAGGGCTTCAAACGTGCGCTGATCGTCACCGATGCCGGCCTGGTCAAGACCGGTCTGGCAGACAAGGTAGCAGCGCTGCTGGCTGCGGCGGATATCCAGTCTGTCGTTTTCGACGGTGTGCATCCCAACCCGACCAGCGCCAACGTCAATGCCGGCCTCGCGCTGCTGCAGGAAAAACAATGTGATGTGGTGATTTCGCTGGGTGGCGGTTCGCCACACGACTGTGCCAAGGGTATTGCGCTGGTAGCGGTCAATGGCGGCAAGATCCAGGACTACGAAGGCGTGGACAAGTCGGCCAAGCCGCAGCTGCCGCTGGTGGCCATCAATACCACGGCTGGTACTGCCAGTGAAATGACGCGTTTTTGCATCATCACTGACGAGGCACGCCATATCAAGATGGCCATTGTCGACAAGCACACCACGCCGATTCTGTCGGTGAACGACCCGGAAACCATGGCCGGCATGCCGCCTTCGCTGACGGCTGCCACCGGCATGGATGCGCTCACTCACGCTATCGAAGCGTATGTATCGACCATCGCCACGCCGATTACCGACGCCTGCGCGCTGAAGGCCATCAGCCTGATCGTGGCCTACCTGCCGCGTGCCGTGGAAAACGGCCAGGACATGGAAGCGCGCGAACAGATGGCCTATGCCCAGTTCCTGGCCGGCATGGCCTTCAACAACGCTTCGCTGGGTTATGTGCATGCCATGGCGCACCAGCTGGGTGGCTTCTACGACCTGCCGCACGGGGTGTGCAATGCCGTGTTGCTGCCGCATGTGCAAGTGTTCAACAGCAAGGTGGCTGCTGCCCGTCTGGCTGATGTTGCAGTGGCACTGGGTGCGAAGGCAGAAGCGGCGGAGGCAATTGCAGCCATTCGCCAACTGGCTGCCCGCGTGGGCATTCCGGCTGGTTTGACCCAGCTTGGCGTGAAAGAAGAGGATATCCCGGTACTGGCTACCAATGCCCTGAAAGACGCGTGCGGCTTTACCAATCCGGTTCAGGCCACGCACGAGGAAATCTGCGCCATCTACCGTGCCGCCATGTAAACCCTGTCTGGCCTGATGTACAGTGACAAGAGCCGGCTTTGCCGGCTCTTGTTCATTTCAGCGGCAGGCAAAACCTGCGGCAGTGGCGGCGCTGCGGATGGCTTCCAGCACCAGTCTGGCCTTGCGCGGGATACGCCGGCTGGCGAATACCGCGTGCATCTGCGCATCCTCCCCCCGGCTGGACACAATGCGGTAATCCGGGCATAGCCGCACCAACTGGCCGTTTGCCACCAGTGGCTCGGCCAGCCAGTCGCCCATGCGTGCCACGCCCCAGCCAGCCAGGGCGGCCTGTAGCACCGCATTGCCGGAACTCACCCGATGGCTGGCATTCAGGTTCAGGCTGACCTGATGGCTGTCCGAAACGAAATTCCAGGCTTTGAGGATGCGTGGCGCGGCATGAATCAGGATGGCGTGTTCGCTCAGTGCTTCCGGTTCGGCAGGCAGGCCATGGCGTGCCACATAAGCCGGGCTGGCGTACAGGCGGCGTTGATAAGGCCACAGCGGAAAGCCGATCAGTTCGCTGGAGGCGGGATAGGCACCACGGATGCTGAAGTCCAGCTTCTCGCGGATGGGCTCCAGAATGGTGTCGCTGTACAGGATGTCAAAGCGCAGCTGCGGATTGTGCTCGGCCAGTTGCTGCAGGATGGGCGGCAGGAAATGGCTGGCCATCACCTCGGGTGCGGAAAAGCGCAGCCAGCCGCGTGGCGCACTGCCCAGCGCCGCCAGGTCGTCTTCCACTTCTTCCTGCAATTGCAGGATTTGCCGCGCGGTATCGTAGTAGGCTTCGCCTGCCATGGTGAGGCTGACCTGCTTTTGCGAGCGGGCCAGCAGGCTGGTGCCCAGGTTTTCTTCCAGCGCCTGCACCGCACGGGTCGCAGTGCTGGGCGAGGTGCCCAGCTGACGGGCTGCCGAGACAAAGCTCTTGCGCTCCACCACGGCGCAGAATACCTGCAGTTCCCATAACAGTTTCATGATGCCCGCTTCTTGTATTGCAAAAACTGCAATACGGTATTGCAACAGCAAGGGCAGTGCAAGTCCTACAATGGCAAGCATTACTGGGAGGCAGGCATGTTGTTGACTTTAGGATTTCTGTGTTTCTTTTCTTTCATGGCCGGTCTGATTGACGCGGCCGTGGGTGGCGGTGGCCTGATCCAGACCCCGGCACTGTTCAATTTCTTGCCGCAGTATTCTGCTGCCACGCTGTTTGGCACCAACAAGATGTCCTCGGCCGTGGGCACCTTGTCCGCCACGCGCTCGTATTTGCAGCGGGTGCGTCTGCCGTGGAAGCTGGTGATTCCGGCGGCCATCACGGCCTTCGTGATGTCGTTTGCCGGTGCTGCCACGGTGAACGCCATCCCGAAGTCGGTGATCCGCCCGCTGGTACTGGTACTGCTGGTGCTGATGGCCATGTACACGTTGTGGAAAAAGGACTTTGGCAAGCTGCACAAGCCGGTGACGATAGGTCGCCGTGAAATGGCTGTCGGCATGGCCATTGGCGGGGCCATCGGCTTTTACGATGGCTTGTTCGGGCCGGGCACGGGCAGCTTCCTGATCTTCCTGTTCATCCGCTTTTTTGCCTTTGATTTCCTGCATGCCTCGGCGGCGGCCAAGGTGGTGAACCTCACCACCAATGTGGCGGCGCTGGCCTTTTTCATTCCTACCGGCAATGTGCTGTTCCAGTACGCCATCCCGATGGCCGGTTTCAATGTGCTGGGCGCGATGACCGGTTCCTGGGTGGCCATGAAGAAGGGGGCAGGCTTTGTCCGTATCCTGTTCCTGCTGCTCACCACGGTGCTGATCGGCAAACTGGCCTGGGACATGCTGCAGCCCTGGCTGCATGGCTGAACGGGTTTTGCTGGCTGAAATGAAAAAGACCATGCTCTATTGCGTGGTCAGCTTATTGACAAACCCCTCTCGCTTTCTGGATAGAAAGCGAGGCTCCCCTTCTTCAATTGGCGGGGCAAGGGTAGGGGGATAGGGAATAGATGGGAAGGCTGCGGAATCCAAGAGTTAGTCGAAAGGCCCGGCTTTGCCGGGTCCGCTGAAATCTCAGCAAATTACTTTGTCAGCAGCCTGATCACGCCCTATTGCGTGGTCTTTTTTTGTCTTGCTGCGTGCTGGGGGCTCAGTCGTGCTTGTACCAGCCGCGGTGATGGCCATTGTCGTGGTGGTGGTGGCGATGATGGCGGCGTCCTTCATCACGCGCCGGGGCTGCCGGGCTCTCTTCACGCTGGTTCTTGGTGGTGATGGCCACGCCGGTGGCCCCGCCAACCGCGCTGCCGATGATGGCGCCATTGCGGCCACCTACTGCATTACCCACTGCGGCACCTGCTGCACCGCCTACTGCACCACCAAGAATCGCATCCGTTGTCGAGCCGGCCTGAGCGGTAGTGGCTGCCAGGCAGAGGGTAATGACCGAAATCCACTTGTTCATTTGCATGGTTTGCTGCTTTCACTAAGTTAGTGGCGGCAGTCTAGTAATGGTGGGGCAAATCGGACAAGTGGTGAAATGTTAGCAAGTATTGAAAAGCGTTTGCCATGGAATGACTTATGCATTCATTGGTGATTTATTTGTTGCAAATCATTGAATTGTATTGGTTATTTATTCCATGTTTTGGTGGTGGTTTTATAACAATCTGTTACAGAGTCAGGCCGGGTAAACCGGCCGACCCTGCAACAGCCATTGTCATGCCGCCAGTCTGTCGTTGCCAGTCAGGCTGTACATCACTGCCCGGAACAGCCGCAACCGCCGCCGCCACCACAGCCACCACCGCTGGCCGGTGCGGCTTCCTGTACTTGGCTCAGGCTGATGCGAAATTCGATCACGATCATCTCCGGCTGGCGCTCGGCATAGTGGAAGGTGACTTGCTGGCCATAACGCTGGCGAACCTGTTCCAGCAAGGGCAGGGGGTCGTGGTCGTTGACGAAGCGCATCACTTCACCATCGTGCAGTGATTCGAGTGCGCCAAAAATGGCCGCATGGCGAAAGCGCTTGGCAATGCCGCGGGCGTCGAACAGGTAGCTGGTATTGAGCTGTGGAGAGAGCGTGGTCATGATGTATTCCTGCTTGAGGGTGGTGAAGCCCGGATTTTGTCGCCATCCGGCATGGCCCATCCTTGAGTCAGGATAAGAAAATCGGCATCGACTACTCCTCTGTACGCCATGAACTTTGCCTGACTACACGCCCCATCAAGCCTGGTCATCCTCCACAAGCCGCTACGGTGTTGTCGGGCGGAATGCAGGCGATGCGGAGCAGAGATGCCGCCGCTGCCATCCCTCTGTACAATGAAGCGCCATGAAGCTACAGCCCTCCCGGCCGGATGCGGCCACTCCCTTGCTTGCCTGCCATGAGTGCGACCTGTTGCAAGCTGCACCTGCCAATAGTGTGCAGGGGGTGAGCTGTTGCCGTTGTGGCAGCCAGTTATTGCCTGGGCCTGCCTATCGGCCCAGTACCTCGCTGGCGCTGGTGCTGGCCGGCCTGCTGGTGTTTGTGCTGGCCAATGCCTTTCCCGTGGTGGGGCTGGAGGCCAACGGGGTCAAGACGGCCACTACCCTGTTGGGGACGGCCTGGCAGCTGTCCCAGCAGCAGATGGAGCCGGTGGCCTTGCTGGTGTTGCTCACCGGGGTACTGACGCCGGGGCTGGAGCTGCTCTGCCTGCTCTACCTGTTGTTACCCTTGTCGCTTGGCCATGCGCCGCGTGGCTTTGCGCGGGTGATGCGGCTGGTGCATGTGCTGCATCCCTGGGGCATGGTGGAAGTCTTCCTGCTGGGTGTGCTGGTGTCGCTGGTGAAGCTGGCGCATATGGCCGAGGTGCATCCCGGTATCGGCTTGTGGTCGTTTTTTGCCCTGATTGTGCTGCTGGCCGGTAATGCCAGCCGTTTTGATCCGGGCATGCTGTGGGAGCGCTATCAGGCATGTCGCGGCCGCACTTGAAGAGCGCAGCCAGCCAGGGGGTGTGGCGCTGCCACGCCTGTGGCCAGCTCAGCCGGGTCAGCTCCCCGGCGGCAACGGCAGTCAACTGCCCGCGCTGCGGCGGCAGCCTGCACCGGCGCAAACCGCACAGTCTGCAATATGCCTGGGCTTTTTTGCTGGCCGCCATGTTGTGTTACATCCCGGCCAACCTGATGCCCATCATGCTGACGGAAATGCTGTCCGGCACCCAGCGCGATACCATCATGAGCGGCGTGGCCTATTTGTGGCGCAGCGGTTCCTGGCCGCTGGCGCTGGTGGTGTTTGTGGCCAGCGTGCTGGTGCCTTTGCTGAAAATACTGTCCATGTTGTTGCTGCTGCTCACCGTGCACTGGCGTTCGCGCTGGGCACCCCGCCAGCGCACCCGGCTGTACCGGTTGCTGGAAGTGGTGGGGCCGTGGTCGATGCTGGATATCTATGTGGTGGGCTTGCTGGTGGCCCTGGTGCAGCTGCAATCGCTGGCCACCATCAAGGCCGGGCCTGGTGCCATTGCCTTTGGTGCCGTGGTGGTACTGACCATGCTTTCTGCCATGCATTTTGATCCCAGACTGATCTGGGATGTATTCGAGGAAGATGATGAGCGATAAGCCTTCAGCACAAACAGAACAAAACCGCCCACCGCAGAATGATGGCGCTCAGGAGGCCCTGCCGATGGCCGTTGCCAGCCCGGCACGGCAAAGCCGCTGGTCGCCCTCGCTGGTATGGCTGATACCGCTGCTGGCTGCCTTGATCGGCGGTTATCTGGCGGTGCAGGCCATTTTGTCGCGCGGGCCCACCATTACCATTACCTTTCGCAGTGGCGAGGGGCTGGAGGCCGGCAAGACCCGTATCAAGTACAAGGATGTGGATATCGGAGAGGTGACTGCGGTACGCATCAGTCCGGACAGCAAGAATATTGAAGCCACGGCCCAGCTGAGCAAGGAAGCCGAGCGCTTCCTGGCGCGCGACAGCCGCTTCTGGATTGTGCGGCCACGCATTGCCGGTGGCAGCGTGTCCGGCCTTGGCACCCTGCTGTCCGGTGCCTATGTCGGCATGGATGCCGGCAAAAGCAGCGAAATGAGCCAGCATTTTACTGGCCTGGATGTCCCGCCCATCATTACCGGTGATTTGCCCGGTCGGCAGTTCGTGCTCAAGGCGGCAGAGCTGGGTTCGCTGGATATTGGTGCGCCGGTGTATTTCCGCCGGGTGCCGGTAGGGCAGGTGGTGGCATATCAGCTGGACAAGAGTGGCAGCAATGTCGACATCACGGTGTTCATCTACTCTCCTTACGACCACTTTGTCACGGCGGATAGCCGCTTCTGGCACGCCAGTGGTATCGATTTGTCCATTTCTGCCAACGGGCTGAAGGTGAACACTCAGTCGCTCAGCGCCATCATGCTGGGCGGTGTGGCCTTCGAAACGCCGGTCAGTCCGGCCGAGGACAAACCGGCCACGGCTGGCTCGGTGTTTACCTTGTCCAATACCCGTGAACTGGCCATGCAATCGCCGGATCATGAAGTGGTGCCGCTGCTGCTGAAGTTCCAGCAATCGGTGCGCGGGCTCACTGTTGGTGCGCCGGTGGATTTCCGCGGCATCGTGATTGGCGATGTCACCAGCATCGGCATGGAATACGATGCACCACGCAAGGACTTCAACATGCTGGTGAGCATCCGCATCTTCCCCAGCCGCCTGCTCAGCCTGTCGCGCAATCTGACTGCCGAAAAACTGCACCAGCTGAAACTGGACAAGATGGTGGAGCACGGCATGCGGGCGCAGCTGCGTTCCGGCAGCTTGCTCACCGGCCAGCTGTATGTGGCGCTGGATTTCTTCCGCGATGCCAAGCCAGCCCAGTTGCTGCATCGTCAGGGCATGGATGTGCTGCCTACCATCCCGGGCGACCTGGAAGAGCTGCAAGGCGTGCTGCAACGCATTGCCCGCAAGCTGGACAAGGTGCCGTTCGACAGCATAGGCCAGGAGCTGGACGGCACCATCAAGGAATTGCACGCCACCCTGAATACCGTGCAACAGCTGGGCAACAGCCTGGATGGCAAGGTGGTACCGCAAACCCTGCAAACGCTGCAGCAGTTGCAGCAGACACTGGACAGTGCCAGCCAGGCCCTGCAAGCCAACTCGCCATTGCAGCAGGATGTGCGCAAAGCCGCGCAGGAAGTCACGGAAACAGCGCGCAGCTTCCGTGCGCTGAGTGATTATCTGGACCGTCACCCGGAAGCCCTGATCCGTGGCAAACAGGAGAGCAAGCCATGAAAATGCGCAACCTTGCCCGTGGTATGTGTTTGTGCGCCGTATTGCTGACGGCCTGCACCTCGGTGCCATCCCGCTTCTACCAGTTGCAGGCCACCAGCATGCCGGGCCAGAACCAGCGGCCCGGAGCAGTATTGCTGGTGGAGCAGGTTACGCTGCCGGCCGGGATGGACAGACCACAATTACTGCTGGAGAACGCCGAAGGTCGCCCGCAGCTGCAAGAGCAGGATTACTGGACTGCCAGCCTGAGCCGCCTGTTGACCCAGGCAGTGGCAGGCAATCTGGCCGCGCAACTGGGCTTGTCCACCATCTATGCAGCACCGCAACTGAGCCTGGGGCGGACGGACCTCAGCTTGCAACTGGATATCCGAGAATTCCGCTTGCGGCATGGGCAGGGCGCGTCGCTGGCTGCGGCATGGCGTCTGGTACAGAGCGCCTCGCACAAGGTGTTGCTGCAAGGTTATTTCAACCAGCAGCAAGCGGTGACTGTGCCGGGCAATGCGGCGCTGGTGGCAGCGCAGCAGCAGTTGCTGGATGCGTTGAGCCGGCAAATCGGCACTGAGATGGCAGCGCATCCGGACTACTTGCATCCGGCGGCTTGAGTATCCGGGCGGGCTGGCGCCTTCCTGTCCGGCAGCTGACGCTCGCTTGCGCTCAGGTCCAGGCTGGTCTACTTGGGATGCTGCCGGTTTTATTCTATTTTTTATATTGATTGCCTTAAAGTCTGTTGATGTGATTTTTTGTTTTTATTTGTCAGATTTAATGGCATTAAAATTGCAAAATAGCAGCAAATTTTGGCTTAAGTTAACGTTGCAGCTGGATAGAATGAACCGCATTCATTCTTTCCGACTTTTGCCATGTCATCCAGCACATCCACTCCAACTGCCACATCAGGTAATGCCTATTTGCTGCTGGTGCTGACCATGCTGTTGTGGTCCACCAATTTTGTCATTGCCCGTGCCATCCATGGCCAGATCGGCCCTTTCGGCCTGGCTTTCGGCCGCTGGGCCATCGCCTTGCTCTGCCTGCTGCCATTTGGCCTGCCACGTCTGGGCCGGGCCTGGCCCTTGCTGCGACAGCAATGGCGCAAAATGCTGCTATTGGGTGTGTTTGGCATCGGACTGACCAATACCCTGGTGTATGTGGCCGTGCGCACCACGACTGCCACCAACGCCGTCATTCTCAATAGTGCAACGCCCATGATGGTGCTGGTACTTGGCTCGCTGTATTTCCGCCAAAAGCTGGCCCGACGCCAGTGGCTTGGCATGCTGGTGGCCATGGCCGGGGCATTGCTCATCGTATTGAAGGGCAATGTGCTGGGGGTGGGCGCTTTCCAGTTCAGCCACGGAGACCTGCTGGTGTTGGCTGCAGGCTTGTGCTGGGCGGTTTACACGCTTGGCTTGCGTACCTTGCTGCCAGGGCTGGATGCGCTGGTTATGATGATGGTCCTGTTGCTGGTGGGCGAGCTGATGTTGCTACCGGCCTTTGTGCGGGAAACCTGGCAGGCTGGCGGTTTTCATCCCCTGTCGCTGTCCGCCGCGGCTGCCTTGTTGTATCTGGGCATCTTCCCTTCTGTCTTGGCTTTCCTGATGTATAACCGCGCCATTGCCCAGGTGGGGGCGGCCAAAGCTGCAGGCTTTCTTTACCTGATGCCTGCGTTTGGTGCGGTGCAGTCCATTGTCCTGCTAGGCGAGGAGCTGCATTGGTATCATGTGGCTGGCCTGGCGGCGATTTTTGGCGGCATCGTGCTGTCTTCGCTCAGTCGCAAGCCTGCTGCCGGGCGCGTTGCCAGTGCGGTGAAGCTGTCTACTGCAGATTGATGCGGTGTTGACTACGGATTTATACGGATGGTGCAAAGCGGCATCCGGCACTAAAGTACACATTGTTGGCAGTGCCCGTACTTATTGGATCTCCCGCAGTACCTGCCAACCTTAATTTTGTTTGTAGTTGAAGTACCTCTGGCTTTTGTTCCTCTTCAGTATTGGCTTAGCTCGGCCCGGTGATTCCTCCCCGTTTCACCGGGCATTTTCTTGTCTGTCTTTCCCGTTTTCTTCCTGTCAGTACCATCAAACGCACCAGGCAAGGCCGCTTGGCGGCGGTAATCATGGTCAGCCTGCGGTCTATCCCCTACAATAGCGCCAGATCAACAGCGGCTGTGCCGGTGGTGACGCGCTGCCCGGGACGATTTTGCACTGGCAGCGTGCAACCGGTGCTATCCGCTTTTTTTATTACAGGATGCTTTACATGGAACCCGTACGCCTTTCCAAGCGGATGGCCGAACTGGGTATTTGCTCCCGTCGCGAGGCGGACAGCTATATCGAACAAGGCTGGGTCAAGGTAGACGGCGAAGTTGCCGTGCTTGGCCAGAAAGTGCTGCCGCACAACACCATTGAAGTGCTGAAGAAGGCACAGGATGCCCAATCGTCACGTGTGACCATTCTGCTCAACAAGCCGGTGGGGTATGTGTCCGGTCAGGCAGAAAAGGGCTATCTGCCAGCTGTCACGCTGGTCAAGCCGGAAAACCACTGGTCGGAAGACCCCAGCAAGAAGCGCTTCATTCCGGCGCATTTGCGTGGTCTGGCACCGGCTGGCCGACTGGATATCGATTCGGTAGGTCTGTTGGTTCTGACCCAGGATGGCCGGGTGGCCAAGCACATCATCGGTGAGAACTCCACGGTCGAGAAGGAATATCTGGTCCGGGTGACCGGTGAACTGAGTGACCGTGGGCTGGCCTTGCTCAACCATGGCCTGTCGCTGGATGGCGAAGCACTGAAACCGGCAGAAGTGGCCTGGCAGAATGAAGACCAGCTGCGTTTTGTGCTGCGTGAAGGCAAAAAGCGCCAGATCCGCCGCATGTGCGAGCTGGTTGGTCTGCGTGTGGTGGGCCTCAAGCGCATCCGTATCGGCACCATCAAGTTGGGCAATTTGCCTACCGGTCAGTGGCGTTATCTGCGTGATGACGAGATGTTCTGACCCATCCGGGCAAGACTTGGGCAGTAAAGTGTGACGGCGACCAGTGGTCGCCGTTGTGCATTGCACGATACAACTTGGATTTGTCCGCCCACCATGACATCATCAAGGCCATGAACCTATTGCTGATCTGTTTGCTCATTGCGCTGGCTGGTCTCGTCTTGCTGTGCGCTTATCCCTCTGCATTTGGTCAGCGGCTGTTGCGCTGCGGTTTGTGCTTATCCGGGTTCCGCCAACGCCGGCTGTCCTTGCCTGCAGGCGAACTGGCATATCTGGAAGCGGGTACCGGCCCGGCTGTCATGCTGATTCACGGCTTTGGCGGTGATGGCCCTACCAGCTGGGGGAGGGTGATGGCGGCATTGGCAAAACAGCATCAGGTGCTGGTGCCGGACTTGCTCTGGTTTGGTCGCAGCCATGCCGCAACGGCCCCTTCGCTGCACGCACAGGCGGATGCACTCGAAGCGCTGATCCGTGCCCGCGTGGCGGACAAGGTGCAACTGGTGGGCTTGTCCTACGGTGGTTTCGTTGCCCTGGAGCTGGCCCGGCGCATGCCGGAAAAAATTGCACAACTGGTGATCATGGCCTCGCCGGGCATGGTCTACACCCCGGCCGACCAGCAAGACCTTCTGGACCGCGCAGACGTAAAATCTGCAGAACAACTGTTTGTGCCCAATGATGCACAAGCACTGGCGCGCATAATGGCGCTGGTGGGCAGCCCGCTGGCGCGCGCACCACGGTTTTTGCTGCAGGATGTCTGGCTGTTTTATTACCGGGACCGTGCTCCGCAGTTGCATGCCCTGATGCAGGAGCTGGCCAGCAGCCAGCAGGCCCATGTTGAGCGTCTCAGCCAGCCACTGGTCATGCCGGTAGCTGTGGTATGGGGTACGCAGGATGAGGTTTTTCCCTTGCCTATTGGTCAGCGGCTGGCCAGTTCGCTGGATGCGCCGTTGTTCACCATCGATGGTGGAACCCATGTCTTGCCTGTTGTGTCTGCCCCTCAGACCGTAGCCGTGTTGCAGACCATCTTGCAGCAGGTGCCTGCCTGGCAATGATGCTGTCGCAGACCTGAACGGGCCAGGTGCGGTGATCTGTTTGAAGGAGAGTTGAGCGATGCTGGGCTGGTTGTGGCAAAAACTGGGGCTGGACAAGGCGTCCCAGCAAGAGAAGGCAACTGCCTTGCACGCCATCGAGATGGTGATTGACGGCTGTGACGGGCGCTTGCGCTTGTTACCCGCTTATCAGCAACGCCTGTTGCCTGGTGTCCGGCTGACGCTGGATTATCTTGCCGGATTACCCTGGCAGCGGATTGACCCGCTAGAGCTCTCCTTGCGCAGTTTCAGCACCGACCGTCGCCTGGGTTTGCTGTTTTCCAGCCCGCTCAGCCTGCTGCTTTGTCTGAAAAGCAGTGAGTCTTTGCAGTCATTTTTCCTATCCGCCAGTCAGGGCGATCAAGCCTGGGCCATCCTCAGCATGAGCCGCAGCGAAACCGTGCGCTTTGGCATGGTGGAACATAATGGAGAAGTCCGCAGTGATGTTGCCCAGCAGATTGTCAGTTTCGACCAGCATAGGCTGATCGAACCGTCCGCCACACCCGAAGACCTGCAACAGAGTGCCCGTCGGCGCGGCCTTGCCGTACTGGTGGAGGTGATAGACCGGCGCATCAAATTGCTGCAACAAATGCGGCTGGACCTGCAGACCGAACTGGAGAAAATCCAGTTGAAGCTGGCGACCTTCGGGCATGCCGGCAGAGTGATCATTGACGCAACGGGCGGCACGGACAACATGGCCAGCCTGTCGCCAGAGGATGCCGAAAGCCTGCGCCAGCGCGAAGCGGAACTTCAGCAGCAATTACAGCCATTGGCCCGGCTTGCCGAACTGGAAGGCATTCTGGATGTGGTATGCGAAGTACTGGAGCAGCCCGCCCGCTTTTTTCATGTTGAAGCACAAACCATCTACCTCAACCGCATGGGTGTATTGCATGAACGCCAGGATGCGGATGATGTCACCGCCTTGCAGTTCGAGCAGGTGGTGATGGGGCAGTTGCAACCCATCTCCCGTGTACTGATGCCGGTGCAGGTCCAGCGTCAGCAGGTGCAAGAGCTGGAGCAGCAGTTTGCCGATGAGCTGGCAGCGTTGCAGCAGCAACAAATGCAGGGCGGCTTATTCTGATTGGCCGCTTGCCAGCACCTCGGCACTCAGCTTGACGCGTGGCCAGACTTCCTCAGCCTGGCTTACCGCATAAGGCTGATGCTTGTACTTCACCACGCCTTGGTCTGACAGCAGCAAAACCCGGTTTGCCTGCACCCCTGCCTGACGCAGGCAAGCCTGGACGCAGGACAGGCGACAGCCATCCAGTGCCAGAATGGGACGGCCTGACTGGGCCAGTTTCACCAGGCCGGGCACGCCGCCACCCACACCGGCAATGCACGACATTTCAGCCAGGCCTTCGCGATCCAGCCGCAATGCAAGGTCGTTTGCCATCTGCGCGGCGCTGGAGCAGCCGGAACAGGCGTAAACCAGTGGGAATTTGTTCGCTGTCATGCATCCATTGTGCTGCGCATACCATCCGGCAAGATATCCGTCGCAAGAGGAAGCCGGCCTAGCTCTTCCGGGGGAGGTGCAGGATCAGCGGGACGGTCATCTCGGCAGCGCTTACCCCACCATGCTGGCCTGGCAGGTGCAGCGGCCTTTCCTGCGGCAGGGTGTCGCGGATACTCCAGTCCTCGCGCGCCAGCAAGGTGACATCACCGCAACGGCTGGCCAGTTGCGGATGTGGTTCACCCGGTCCAAAAGCTCCATCTTCCAGTAGCAGTTTGCTGTCCAGTACCCAGCAAGCATCTTGCAGCTGTTGCTGGGCTTGTCGCATGAAGTCGTTTTTCAGCCCCGGTTTGACATGACAGAACACGGCCCGGCGCTCGCCGGACAATGGTTGTGCCAGCATGGCATATAGCGCGGGGAAGTCCTGGTCCAGGCTGATCATGCGCGTGCGCGGTGTGTCGATAAACCCATGATCGGCGGTGACCATGATGGCAGTGTCTGTCTGCTCCGCCACGTTCACCAACTGGGCGAAGGCCGTATCCAGCTGGTCAAACAGGGAATGAACGGCAGGGGAGTGACAGCCCTGGCGATGCATCAGGCTGTCAAGCTGAGGCAGGTAAAGATAATGGAACGCCGGCGCATCACTCTGCTGCAGGCAGCTTGCTAGCTGTGCAAACGCATCATCGACATCTCGATAGCCGGTGCGTTGCACGCTTCCTGCATGGTGCAGGCTATAGGGTGAATCGGCGATGTACTGCGGTTGCAGAATGTGTGCCGACCGGCCAAGTCGTGGCAGCAAAGGCGGGCAGACCAGTAACTGCGCGGCCAGTTGCTCCGGTCGCAGTGTGCTGTCATCCGGGTAGCGTACCGACATGGGCAATGGGGCAACAATGTGCTCCTGTCTGTCCGGTATTGTCTGGCAATGCAGATGCCAGCCAATCAAGCCGTGGCTGGCGGGGGGCTGGCCGGTCAGCAGTGTGGTGATGGCTGCAGCCGTGGTTGCCGGAAACACGCTGCTCAAGGTCGTACACTGCTTGCGTTGCAGTACGCTGTCCGGGCCAAGCGTGCGCAATTGCTGCTCGCCCAGCCCGTCGATGAGCACCAGAACCACATGCTTGTGCTGGCCGATGCCTGACAGCCAGGGTTCAGATAATCTGGCATGTCCGCTCTGCGGCCCGCCAAGCTCATGGCTCAGGCTGGTCATCAGGTTGAGCAGGCTGCCACCCTGATAGTCGGGCCAATGGCTGCCGGGGCAAAAACGGCTCAGTGCAGAGGGCATGGGGGCTCGCATGACGGCTGAAATTCAGCCAGCTTACAGGCATACTGTGCCGACTTGAATCCCTGGTTTTTTCATATGACCCAAGCCGAGCAAAACATCTGCCAGCGCTGCGGTGCCTGCTGTGCAGCCTTTCGCGTGAGTTTTCACTATTCCGAACTGGACACCGAACCGGGAGGGCGTGTGCCGGCACGCCTGGCCGATGAGGAGACTTCCACCATCATGCGCATGCGTGGAACCGACTATGCGCGTCCGCGCTGCATTGCCCTGGTTGGCAAGGTTGGTGAGTCGGTCAGCTGTGGCATTTACAGCGACCGCCCTTCGCCGTGTCGTGAGTTCGGTGCGCGTGCCAGCATTGGTGTGTATGAAGAAGCCTGTAATCGCGCTCGGGCTCAAAACGGATTGCCGCCATTGCAACTGGACTAAGTGCCACTATTCAGACTGGGAAAGAATTTTTCACCAGCTATCCTGAAACCATGCCGAACATGCGATCTGATCCAGCCGCTGTTTGGTGTCTTGTCTCCACCTCGGCCAGCCAGCAGGGCGGTTGACCGAAGCTGCCCCGGCCAGTATGCCGGGGCTTTTTTGTGCCAATAAAAAACCGGGCCATGGCCCGGTTTTGTCGTCAGCTCTGGGTGCTTGCTTAGCGACGTTCCACTGCCAGCGCCACGCCCATGCCACCACCGATACACAGCGTAGCCAGGCCCTTCTTGGCATCGCGACGCTGCATTTCGTGCAGCAGGGTAACCAGTACACGGCAGCCGGATGCGCCAATCGGGTGACCCAGGGCAATGGCACCACCGTTGACGTTGACCTTGTCGGCAGACCAACCCAACTCGCGTGCCACACCCAGGGCCTGGGCGGCAAAAGCTTCGTTGGCCTCCACCAGATCCAGCTCTTCCACGGTCCAGCCAGCTTTTTCCACGGCCTTGCGGGTGGCGGCAACCGGGCCGATACCCATGATTTCCGGAGCGCAGCCGGTGAGGGAGTAACCACGAATCACAGCCAGCGGTTTCAGGCCCAGTTGATCTGCCTTGGCAGCGGTCATCAGCATCACGGCAGCAGCACCATCGTTAATGCCCGAGGCATTGCCGGCGGTCACGGTGCCGTCCTTCTTGAAGGCAGGGCGCAGCTTGGCCAGGGTTTCGGCCGTGGTGCCGGCCTTGATGTATTCGTCGGCATCAACGGCAACCGGGTCGCCCTTGCGTTGCGGCACCAGCACCGGAACGATTTCGTCCTTGAACTTGCCTGCTTTCTGGGCAGCTTCGGCACGGTTTTGCGATGCCAGAGCCAGCGCATCCTGTTCTTCACGGCTGATGCCGTATTTTTCTGCCACGTTTTCCGCAGTAATGCCCATGTGGTACTGGTTGTACACATCGGTCAGGCCGTCGGCCACCATGGTGTCCACCAGCTGGGCATTGCCCATGCGGAAACCATCACGCGAACCCGGCAGGATATGCGGGGACAGCGACATGTTTTCCTGACCACCGGCAATCACGATTTCAGCATCGCCATTGGCAATGGCCTGGGCTGCCAGATGAACTGCACGCAGGCCGGAGCCGCATACCACGTTCAGGGTCGTGGCCGGGGTGGTGATCGGCAGGCCGGCCTTGAGCAAGGCCTGGCGGGCCGGGTTCTGGCCGACACCAGCGGTCAGTACCTGACCCAGAATCACTTCACTCACGTCTTCCGGCTTTACACCGGTCTGGGCCAGCAGGCCCTTGATGACGGTGGCGCCCAGTTCGGGGGCCGGAACTTTGGACAGTGCACCACCAAAGCTGCCTACAGCGGTACGCAGGGCGGCAACAATCACGATTTCTTGCATAGCTAACTCTCCGTTATGGTTCTGCGGTGGGGGCCCCTGTCAGGAGCATGTGCCCGGCATGCGTGTGCCGGGCATCGGAAGATTATTGCAGGCTGGCTACCGTGCTGGGCATGGCTTTGGCCAGGACATAAGTGCCAGGTGCGGCTACCAGCGCCGGGAACTCCTTGCTGCCAGCCACTTTGGGCGCGGCAATCTTTTTGCCGGATTGCGGGGCCAGCCAGCTGTCCCAGTCCTTCCACCAGCTGCCCGGACGGCTTTCTGCGCCTTCCAGCCAGACTTCCGGGTCGTCCACCAGGTTTTCATTCACCCAGTAGTTGCGCTTGTCCTTGGTGACCGGGTTGATGGAGCCGGCAATGTGGCCGGAAGCGCCCAGCACGAAGCGGCGCGACGGTGCGCCAGTCATGTACTTGATGCCGGAGAAGGCCGATTTCCACGGCACGATGTGGTCTTCACGGGCGGCAAATACATACAGCGGGATGTCCAGCTTGCTGATGTCGATGGGAACATCGCACAGGGTGATGGCATTTTTCTTCACCAGCGCATTGTTCAGGTAGAACTGGCGCAGGAAGAAAGTGTGCATCGGCAACGGCAGATCGACGGCGTCGTTGTTCCAGTACAGGAGGTCGAACGGTGCCGGGGTTTTGCCCAGCAGGTAGTTGTTGACCACGTAGTTCCATACCAGATCGTTGGCGCGCAGGCTGGCAAAGGTACGACCGATTTCCTTGCCGCTGACAATGCCGCCGCTGGCGATCTTTGCTTCACGACTCTTGACCAGGTTTTCGTCGATGAAGACCTTGATTTCACCCGGATCGGCATGATCAACCAGCGAGGTCATGAAGGTGGCGCTGTCAATCAGCTTGATGCCCTTGGCCTGCATCACACACAAGGAGGTGTTGAGGATCACGCCACCAACGCAGAAGCCCAGGGCGTTCATGCTTGGTTGCTTGGTGATTTTCTTGACAGTTTCGGCTGCGGCAATCACGCCTTTTTCGATATAGCTTTCCCAGGTGAAATGCTTCATTTCCGGGACAGCCGAACGCCAGCTGATCAGGAATACCTTGTAACCCTGGGCGACGAAGTGGCGCACCATGGAGTTGTCCGGCTGCAAGTCCATCAGGTAGTACTTGTTGATGCAGGGCGGAACGATGAGCAGCGGCTTTTCGTATACCTCGGTGGTGGTCGGGGTGTACTGGATCAGTTCGATCAGCTCGTTACGGAAAACCACCTCGCCCGGTGTCGTGGCGATGTTCTTGCCGATCTCGAACTTGCTTTCGTCCGACATCGAGATATGGCCTTTCTGGATGTCCTCGGCCATGTTCTTCATGCCTTCCACCAGGCTTTCGCCCTTGGTTTCCAGTGCCCGCTTGATGACTTCGGGGTTGGTCAGCATGAAGTTGGTCGGTGCCATGGCATCCAGATACTGGCGGGTGGCAAATGCCAGTTTTTCCTTGGACTCGTCTTCCAGTTGCGACTGGTCAACCAGCTCTGTCATCCACTTCGATGTTTGCAGATAGCTTTGTTTCAGGAAGCTGTAGAACGGGTGCTCGTTCCATTCCGGTGCGGCAAAACGGCGATCGCTGCTGGCGGCAGGCGCTGCGGCGGCCTCGGCCGGTTTCTGGCCAAGGAATTGCAGCCACATGTTCATTTGCTGCTGGTAAAGATTGGTTTGCATGGCCAGCATCTGGTTGGTGTTGCTCACCATCTGGTTCCAGGCGCCGGAAATGGGATTGGCTGCTGCGTCCAGCGGCATGCCTGCGGTCATCGAATTGACAAACTGCTGCATCCACTGCTGGTTGGCCTCGGAGAGGCTGGAGAAGAAACTCTCCAGAGAAGCGGTCGTTTCCTGAGTCAAGGTACATCTCCTTAACATGCCGTAAGAGGTGGGTGGATACGTGCTGCCCGGGTGGCCTCTTGGTGTTGCCACCGTCGGGATACCTGCTGACTGTAACAGGACTGTATGACAATTTCACCGGGAGGCGGTAAGCCGCCATGAAAAAATCCATGCAGGGAGTCGGGCTGTTGCGGCAATGCACAATTCATGTCCATGTCCTTAACCCAATACCAACGGGAGTTTCGCCCGCCTTGGCGTGTAAAGGCCATCAGGTCAGTCATGGCGGGCGGCATGGTAGCAGGGAATGCCCATGTGATGACATACGTATAATTATCAATCAGCTCCCGCAAGCATGTTACATCTGGGATAATCGGTCGCTTGAATCGTAAGGAGTACATCATGGCCGTTGTCATGCTGGATGGCGTAGCGCAGCAAGTCAGCAATATTTTCTGCATTGGCCGCAATTACGCGGCACATGTGGCTGAATTGGGCAATCAGCTGGAGGAAGAGCCGCTGGTGTTCCTGAAGCCCACTTCGGCGCTTACGCTGAGCGGGCAGCCCATGCGTTTGCCGGCCTATTCTGCTGATGTGCACCATGAGTGCGAGCTGGTGTTGCTGATCGGCAAGGATGGCAGTGATATTCCCGCTGCGGATGCCTTGTCTCACATTGCGGGCGTGGGCATCGGCCTGGACCTGACCGCGCGTGATGTGCAAAGCGAGGCGAAGCAAGGCGGCAAGCCGTGGACCAAGGCCAAGGGCTTTCGCCATGGGGCTTGCGTGTCCGATTTTGTCGGCAGTTCCCATGTGGATCTTGGCCAGCCCTTCAGCTTCAGCCTGCAAGTGAATGGTGAAACCCGTCAGCAGGGTGATACCAGCCTGATGCTGTATCCGCTGGCCACCATCATCAGTTATCTGTCGCAGGTTTATGGCCTGACCGCAGGCGATCTGATCTACACCGGCACACCGCAAGGCGTGGCAGCCCTGCACGCGGGGGATGTGCTGCACCTGCAACTGGACGGTGTGGTAAGTGCCGACTGGACGGTGAGCGCATGAGCCGCCAGCGCGAGCAGGACGAAGACGACGGCAAAGTGCGGCTGGACAAATGGCTGTGGGCTGCGCGTTTTTACAAGACGCGCCAACTGGCCCACGAGGCGCTGGAACTGGGCCGGGTGCTGGTGAATGGCGAGCGGGTGAAGGCTTCGCGCATCGTGCGCGAGGGTGATGAACTGCTGTTGCGCATCAACCAGCTGGAATACCGCATTACCGTGCTGCAACTGGCCACCCAGCGTCGTCCGGCCAAGGAGGCCGTGCTGATGTATCAGGAAGACGAAGCGGGCAAGGCTGAGCGCGAAGAGCGCATGTTGCTGCTGAAGGCAGAACATGCCAGCTTTCCGCATGGCGAAGGTCGCCCCACCAAAAAGGCCCGGCGCGATATTTCCCGCTTCAAGGGCTCCCTGTAATGACCATGCCACCGTTGCTGATGCCGGGCGGTGGCAGCTTTATCTGATTGTGTATTGATGTCTGCCTCATCTGCTGTTGCTGCGCCCTCCCTGCGTCCTTTTGCGCTGTTCTATTTTGCCTATTTCGCCTTTCAGGGCTTGTTCGGCCCGTTCTGGGGTTTGTATCTGGAGTCCCTGTCTTTCTCTGCCTTGCAGATTTCCGTGCTGATGGCACTGTCCACGCTGGCGCGTATCGTGGCACCCGGCTTTTGGGGCTGGCTGGCGGACCGGCAGGGGCGACGACGGGCCATCATCATCAGTACCTCGCTGTGTTCGGCGCTGGCCTTTGCGCTGGTGGGGCTGGGCAATGGCTTCTGGTGGATTTTCACCAGTCTGGCGGTATCGCATTTCTTCTGGGCCGGGGCCTTGCCGCTGGTGGAAGCCAGCACGGCCTACCTGACACGTGCCCAGCCGGGCCGCTACAGCCGGGTACGGGTGTGGGGCTCCATCGGCTTTGTCTGCCTGTCCATGGTGGGTGGTTATGTGCTGGACCTGATTCATCTGGCCAATCTGCCCTGGGCCTTGCTGCTGCTGCTGGCATTCATCGTGTTGGCTGGCTGGTTCGTGCCGGATGTCAGCAATCCTCGTCATCACCAAGCGGCCGGGCCGATCTGGCAGACCTTGCGCCAGCCGCGCGTACTGGCCTTGTTTGCCTGTTGCTTCCTGATGGCTTATGCCCACGGGCCTTATTACACCTTTTATTCCATCGGCCTGCGCCATGCCGGTTATGACAAGGGTGCCATCGGCTTGTTGTGGTCGGTAGGGGTGATCAGCGAAATCCTGGTGTTCCTGCTGATGCCGCGCATCATGGGGCGCTTTTCGCTGGAGCGGCTGATGCTGGCCTCGCTGCTGACCGCGGTTTTGCGCTTTGTGCTGATTGCCTGCGCGGTGGAACAGCCGGTGCTGGCAGTACTGGCGCAAAGCATGCATGCGCTGACCTTCGGCCTGCACCATGCCACTTCGGTGGGCTTGATTCACCGCCTGTTTGCCCAGCAGCACCAGGGCCGGGCGCAAGGCTTGTACATCATCGCCTCGTTTGGTGTGGGCGGCAGTTCCGGCGGGCTGGTTGGCGGTTTGTTGTGGCCGCATGGCGGCATGTTGCCGACGTTTGGCATGTCGGTAGTGGCTGCCGTGCTGGGTGTGCTGGTATGCCTGCGCTGGTTGCGTCCGGAACCCTGCGCCAAGCCTACAGCAGCATGATCAGCTTCAATTCCGGTGCTGCAGCCAGATTCAGCGTCAGCTGCTGATACACCAGGCGGCCGCGCTGCGGATGGTTGAAGGCGCGCTCGCCGCCTTCACGGCCTTGCACGTCATGCTGCTGCCACAGCGTATCGAATTCCGTACTGCCCTGACGCAGGGTGTCCAGCCATTGCCGGATGCTGTTTTCTTCCAGCCGCTCACCCGCATCGGCGCGAAACTCTGCCACCATGCGCCGCGCCCGTACCGGCCAGTCTTCCACCAGCTGGCGTGACTCGGTTCGCAAAAACATGAAGTCCAGCAAATTGTGCCGTGTCAGCGGCTGGTCCAGCCAGCCGCTGAACAATTCGGCCGCCAGTGTATTCCAGGCCAGCGCATCCCAGTTGGCATCCAGTACATAAGCCGGTGCACCGATGACATTTACCGCGTCACGCAAGGCCTGACGGGATTGTGGGTTGCGTTCGACAGGCCTGTCCTGCGGGTTTTTCAGTCCGGCCAGCTTGAACAGGTAATCGCGCTCGGCATGGGTCAGCAGCAGCGCATCGGCCAGACGTGACAGGGTGGGGGCGGATACCGACTGGCTGCGCCCCTGTTCAATCCAGGTCAGCCAGGTGGGACTGATGCCGCACAGGGCAGCCACTTCCTCGCGCCGCAAGCCCTTGGCGCGGCGTCGGCTGCCTGCTGGCAAGCCAGCCTGTTGCGGGCTGACCCGTTCGCGATGGGCGCGGATGAATTCGCCCAGCGGGCTGGTGGTTTTGCTCTGGCTCATGTTGATTCCTGATTGAATTTCCACTTTAACGTGGTAGTGCCAGTACTAGTATAAATGCTTATCTTGTACTAGGAAAAAAGCTGCGCGATGATGTGTGCCAACAGCAGCCAAACACTGTGGCGCACAACGGCCAGGGCAAGCAGGACAGCCTTGTGGCGGTAATGATCAGCGTGACAGAATGGCTGCCTTGTATCCGGCAAACCGGTGGTGTTGCAACCGCCATTTCACGAGCAGGAAGCCATGACAGCACAAACTCTTTACGACAAGCTCTGGTCCAGCCATGTAGTGCGGGAAGAGGCCGACGGCACGGTTCTTCTTTATATCGACCGCCATCTGGTGCATGAAGTCACCAGCCCGCAAGCCTTTGAAGGCCTGAAACTGGCCGGTCGCGGCCTGTGGCGTGTGGATTCGGTGGTTTCCACCGCCGACCACAACACCCCGACCGACCACTGGGACGAAGGCATCAAGGACCCGATCTCCCGTCAGCAGGTGGAAACCCTGGATGCCAACATCAAGTCCTTTGGCGCGCTGGCTTACTTCCCGTTCAAGGACAAGGGGCAGGGCATTGTGCATGTGATGGGGCCGGAGCAAGGCGCCACGCTGCCGGGCATGACTGTGGTCTGTGGTGACAGTCACACCTCCACCCACGGCGCCTTCGGTGCGCTGGCACACGGCATCGGCACTTCGGAAGTGGAGCACGTGATGGCCACCCAGTGCCTGGTAGCCAAGAAGTCCAAGAACATGCTGGTGAAGGTGAATGGCCCGCTGCCTGCCGGCATTACCGGCAAGGACGTGGCGCTCGCCATCATCGGCAAGATCGGCACCGCCGGCGGTACCGGCTATGCCATCGAATTCGGTGGCGAGGCTATTCGCAGCCTGTCGATGGAAGGCCGCATGACCTTGTGCAATATGGCCATCGAAGCCGGTGCCCGTTCCGGCATGGTGGCGGTGGATGAAAAGACCATCGACTACGTCAAGGGCCGTCCGTTTGCCCCCACCGGTGCACAGTGGGATGCTGCCGTGGCTTACTGGAACACCCTGCATTCCGATGAAGGCGCGCATTTCGACGCCGTGGTGGAGCTGGACGCCAGCGACATCAAGCCACAAGTGACCTGGGGCACCTCGCCGGAAATGGTGACCGATATCGACGGCATCGTGCCGGACCCGGCTGCCGAAGCCGACCCGGTGAAGAAGGGCAGTATTGAACGCGCGCTGGCCTATATGGGTCTGACTGCCAATACCCCGGTGAAAGACATTCCGGTCGACATCGTGTTTATCGGCTCCTGTACCAATTCCCGCATCGAAGACCTGCGCGAAGCCGCTGCGGTAGCGCGTGGCCGTAAAAAGGCAGCCAGTGTGAAGCAAGTGCTGGTGGTGCCGGGTTCCGGTCTGGTGAAGGCGCAGGCCGAGGCCGAAGGGCTGGACAAGATTTTCATCGCGGCAGGTTTCGAATGGCGCGAGCCGGGTTGCTCCATGTGTCTGGCCATGAATGCCGACCGTCTGCAACCGGGCGAGCGCTGCGCCTCCACCTCCAACCGCAACTTCGAAGGCCGTCAGGGGCAGGGTGGGCGTACCCATCTGGTGAGCCCAGCCATGGCAGCAGCGGCAGGGGTGACCGGCCATTTTGTTGACATCCGTCAGCTTTAATTCTGCGAAAGGAATTCATCCATGAAAAAAATTGCACTCAGCCTGTTTGTGACCATCCTGCTGTCTGCCTGCAATACCTTACACGGCGCGGGTGAAGACCTCAGACAAGGCGGCCAGGCTGTCGGCCATGGCATCCAGAAGGCCGGTCAGGCCATCGAAAACGCTGCCCAGTAAGGGCAGCCTGATTCGGAAAGAATCTCATGAAAGCATTCAACAAACTTGACGGGCTGGTGTGCCCGCTCGATCGCGCCAATGTCGATACCGACGCGATCATCCCCAAGCAGTTTCTCAAGTCGATCAAGCGCTCCGGCTTTGGCCCCAATCTGTTCGACGAGTGGCGCTATCTGGACCATGGCGAACCGGGCATGGACAACAGCGTACGTCCGCTCAATCCGGACTTCGTGCTCAACTTCCCGCGTTACGCCGGTGCGCAAGTGCTGCTGGCGCGCGAAAACTTCGGCTGTGGTTCCAGCCGCGAACACGCGCCGTGGGCACTGGACGACCAGGGCTTCCGCGTGGTGATCGCCCCCAGCTTTGCCGACATCTTCTTCAACAACTGCTACAAGAACGGCCTGTTGCCCATCGTGCAGCCGGCTGAGGTGGTGGACCAGCTGTTCCGCGAATGCGAAGCCAGCGAAGGCTACCGCCTGACGGTGGATCTGCAAGCACAGACCATCACCACCCCGTCCGGCCAGTCGTTTGCCTTTGACATCACCGAGCACCGCAAGCACTGCCTGCTGGGTGGTCTGGATGAGATCGGCCTCACCTTGCAGCACGCGGAAGAAATCAAGTCTTACGAGGCGGCCCGCCGCCAGTCCCAGCCCTGGTTGTTCCACCAGGCCTGAACAGGAGAATGACATGAGCCAGAGCGCACACGCAGAACACGTCCAGCAACAATTCGGTGCCCAGGCGGCAGCCTACCTGCACAGCCAGGTACACGCCCAGGGCGCGGAGTTTGCCCAGCTACAGCAAGCCGTGCGCGAGCACGGTGCTGCGCGGGTGCTGGACCTGGGCTGCGGTGCCGGCCATGTCAGCTTCCAGCTGGCCGAATACGCTGCCAGCGTAGTGGCTTACGACTTGTCCGCCAGCATGCTGCAGGTGGTGGCGGACGAGGCGGCATCCCGTGGCCTTGGCACGCTCACCACCCGGCAAGGCGCGGCCGAACAACTCCCGTTTGCCGATGGTGAGTTCGACTTCGTGTTCAGCCGCTACTCCGCCCACCACTGGGGTGATCTGGGCCTCGCGCTGCGCGAGGCGCGCCGGGTACTCAAACCCGGTGGCAAGCTTGCCTTCATCGACGTGATGTCGCCCGGCCAGCCGCTGCTGGATACCTATCTGCAAGCAGTGGAAGTACTGCGCGATACCAGCCATGTCCACAACTACGCCATGGCCGAATGGCTGGCTGCGTTAAGCGGTGCCGGCTGGCAAGTACAGCAGGTGACGCGGCAAAAGCTGCGGCTGGAATTTGGCGTGTGGGTGGAGCGCATGCGCACACCGCAAACCCTGCGCGAGGCCATTCGCCTGTTGCAGCAGTCGGTGGGGCAGGAAGTGCGCGACTACTACGCCATCGAGGCCGATGGCAGCTTTACCGTCGACGTGATTGTGCTGTGGGCGGCGTGAAGATTTCAAAATACTCAGTAATCAGAGACAGCAAAGGATAAATCATGAAAATCGCCGTATTGCCGGGTGACGGCATTGGTCCGGAAATCATTGCCCAGGCACGTCGCGTGCTGGATGTACTGCGTCAGGACGGCCTGCCGATCGAGCTGGAAGAAGCCCCGCTGGGTGGTGCTGGCTACGATGCCTACGGCGTGCCGTATCCGGAATTCACCCAGAAGCTGTGCCGTGCAGCCGACGCCGTATTGCTGGGCGCGGTAGGCGGCCCGCAATACGACACGCTGGATCGCCCGCTGCGTCCCGAGCGCGGTCTGCTGGCCATCCGCAAGGACCTGAACCTGTTTGCCAACCTGCGTCCGGCCATCCTGTACCCGGAACTGGCCAATGCCTCCACCCTGAAGCCGGAAGTAGTGTCGGGTCTGGACATCATGATCGTGCGCGAACTCACCGGTGACATCTACTTCGGTCAGCCGCGCGGCATGGGTGTGAACGAGCAGGGCGAACGCGAAGCCTTCAACACCATGCGCTACAGCGAAAGCGAAGTGCGCCGCATCGCTCACGTTGCCTTCGGCATTGCCATGAAGCGCAACAAGAAGCTGTGTTCGGTGGACAAGGCCAATGTGCTGGAAACCACCGAGTTCTGGAAAGAAATCATGATCGACGTGGCGCGCGAATACCCGCAGGTAGAGCTGAGTCACATGTATGTGGACAACGCCGCCATGCAGCTGGTGCGCAACCCCAAGCAGTTCGACGTGATGGTGACCGGCAACATCTTTGGCGACATCCTGTCCGACGAAGCCTCCATGCTCACCGGCTCCATCGGCATGCTGCCGTCGGCCTCGCTGGACCAGAACAACAAGGGCCTGTACGAGCCTTCGCACGGTTCCGCCCCAGACATCGCCGGCAAGAACCTGGCCAACCCGCTGGCCACCATTCTGTCTGCCGCCATGATGCTGCGCTACACCTTCGCCCAGGAAGAAGCCGCCCAGCGCGTGGAAAATGCGGTCAAGAAAGTATTGGCCCAAGGCTACCGTACCGGTGACATCTATGAGGAAGGCTGCCAGAAAGTCAGCTGCTCCGGCATGGGTGACGCAGTGGTGGCAGCGCTGTAAAAAAAACTTCACCCTGATAGGGTTGACCCCATTGCCACCTGCGCTATCGCGCTGCACAATGGGGTAATAAAAATACTTGGCCCGCTGGCGCTTGCGTTAACGGGCCAATCGCAACTTTAGAGACAGATCCCAGGAGAAACCCGTGAAAGTAGGCTTTGTAGGCTGGCGTGGCATGGTTGGTTCCGTGCTGATGCAACGTATGCGTGAAGAGAACGATTTCGCTGTCATCAACGAACCGGTGTTCTTCACCACTTCCAATGTCGGCGGCAAAGGCCCGGACATCGGCCGTGATGTACCGGCGCTGAAAGACGCCAAGAACATCGACGAACTGAAGGCAATGGACGCCATTGTCACCTGTCAGGGCGGCGATTACACCAGCGACATCTATCCGAAACTGCGTGCCGCCGGCTGGACTGGCTACTGGATCGACGCCGCTTCCACCCTGCGCATGGCTGACGATGCCGTCATCGTGCTGGACCCGGTCAACCGCAATGTGATCGACAGCGCACTGGCCAAGGGCGTGAAAGATTACATCGGCGGCAACTGTACCAACTCCATCATGCTGATGGGCATGGGCGGTCTGTTCCGTGAGGGTCTGGTGGAGTGGGTTTCCTCCATGACCTACCAGGCAGCTTCCGGTGGTGGCGCCAACCACATGCGCGAACTGATCAAGGGCATGGGCGTGGTACACGCTGCCGTGGCTGACGAACTGGCTACCCCGTCGTCCGCCATTCTGGAAATCGACCGCAAGGTGGCTGCTGCCATCCGCGAAGATGTGCCGACCGAATTCTTCGGCGCCCCGCTGGCTGGTGGTCTGATCCCCTGGATCGACAAGCAGCTGGACAACGGCCAGTCCAAGGAAGAATGGAAGGGTCAGGCTGAGGTCAACAAGATTCTGGGTACCGACGCCACCATTCCGGTTGACGGCCTGTGCGTACGTATCGGTGCCATGCGCTGCCATAGCCTGGCACTGACCGTGAAGCTGAAGAAAGACCTGCCGCTGGAAGAGATCGAAGCCATCATCAAGTCTGGCAACGACTGGGTGAAATGGGTGCCGAACGACCGCGAAATCAGCGTCAAGGAACTGACCCCGGCCGCCATCACCGGTGGCCTGGAAGTGGGCGTCGGCCGCGTACGCAAACTGAACATGGGTGGTGAGTACCTGTCCGCTTTCGTGATTGGTGACCAGCTGCTGTGGGGCGCGGCCGAACCGCTGCGCCGCATGTTGCGTATCCTCATCGAACGCTGATTCGGGTTAAAATAGTCGCAACGCTTTTTTTCAGACGGTAATCTGCCGTTGTCGACTACACTGCAAAGGGCGCTTCATGCGCCCTTTGCTATTGGCTGAGGTAATATCAGCCTTTTCAGGAATGTAAGGATTTATTCGGATGATGCAGCTTGCTGTAGTAGGTGCCGCTGGCCTAGTTGGCCAATCTGTTCTCGAACTGCTGGCCGAACGCCAGTTCCCGGCAGAACGTGTGTTTGCCGTTGATGGCCCGGAACATGAGGCGTCTACCGTTGCTTATGGCAATCTGGAACTGGACATCCGCCAGCTTGATGAATTCGGTTTCGAAAATGTGGCGCTGGCCATTTTTGTCGCCGGCAGCGCTGTTGCGCGCGAATATGTCCCGCAAGCCCGCGCCGCAGGCGTGACCGTGATTGACTTCAGCGATGCCTACCGGCTGGATGCGGAAGTGCCGCTGGTGGTGCCCTCGGTCAATGGCAGCCAGCTCGAAGGGCTGGAAGCCGGTGCGCTGGTGGCTGCACCCAATTGCACCGTCACCCCGCTGGCCATGGCGCTGCAACCCTTGCTGCCATTGCAGCCGCGTCGTCTGACTGTTTCCACCTATCAGTCGGTATCCGGTGCAGGGCAGAAGGCGCTGGAAGAACTGGCCGAGCAAACCACCGCGCTGTTTTCACAGCGGGATTCCGAAAATACCGTTTTTGCCAAGCGCATTGCTTTTAATGTCTTGCCGCAGATTGGCGATGCCGATGCCGATGGTCATTCGGATGAAGAACGCTCATTGAGTGCCGAATTGCGCCGTCTGCTGCAGCAACCCGAACTGCAAGTGGAGGCCAGTTGTATTCGCGTGCCGGTATTCTTTGGCCATGCCTGGTCGGTAAACCTGGAAGTGGCGGGTGATATTGATCTGGCCCAGGTACGTAATCGTTTGCTGGCAGCCGGCTTGCAATTGATTTCGGCAGATCAGCACGGCGGTTACATTACCCCGATGGAAGCAACCGGTAATGATGGCGTCTGGATTAGCCGTTTGCGCAAAACCGGAAATTCCATCAGTTTCTGGCTGGCTGCCGACAATGTCCGGGTGGGGGCCGCACTCAACTGTGTTCTGCTGGCCGAGTCCTTGTATAAAGCAGGACTGTTTGAATAAATGTAAAGCCCCGGGTTATCCGGGGTTTTCTTGTTATGTTATCTAGCTAAAAGCTTGGCTAGGGCCTAATATGGCACTAGTTGCCAGTTTTGTGCCTGTGCGGGTAGAGCAGGCGATATAAAATCAAGATAAATGAGTGCCGGAAGGTAGACTGTGAATAATCAGGCAAAATTCAAGCTGAGCGTACTGGCAGTAGCCATGCTGTGTTCGGCAAATGTATGGGCCGGTCTTGGCAGGATCAATGTGCGATCCTACCTCGGGGAGACCTTTCACGCAGATATCGAGTTGACCGGCGTGCGCGCAAGCGAGCTGGAAACGGCGCGTATCGGGCTGGCCAGTCCGGATACGTTCAGGGACTTGAATGTCGATTACAGCGGCAGCATGTCGGCACTGCGCTTTCATGTTGTCCCTTCTGCACGTGGTGCAGTCATCCGGGTAAGCTCTGCCACACCCATCAACGACCCTTACCTGAGGTTTGTGGTAGAAGCCAAGACCAGTTCTGGCCGTTCGGTCCGCGAATACACGGTGCTGCTGGATCCTGCCAGCTATAACGCGCCACAAGCCAAGTCCATCGTGCAGGACATGCCGCAGTATGCCGAGGACAATCTTTCCAGTCGCTATGCCGGCAAACAGGCCAAGGCTGCACATGCCGCTGCCGCCACCCCCGGTGTGGTGCAAACCCGCTCCGGCTCCACCCTGCGTGGCATGGCCGCACGCATCAAGCCGGCTGGCGCCACGACTGAACAAACCATGGCGGCCCTGGTACAAGCCAATCCGCATGCGTTCAATGATGGCAATCCCAACAAGTTGAAGGCCGGTGTCACCATGAAGGTGCCCGCTGCCGGCAAGATCAAGGCGCTGAGCGCCGAGCAAGTCAATGGCATCCTGCATGCGGATGGCACTGCTGCACCTGCGGCTGCTCCGGCTGCCGAGCCTGCAGCGGCAGTGGCCAAAGCGCCGCCAGCAGCCAAGGGCAAGAATGGTGATGTACTGAAACTGGTGCCTGCCGAGGCTGCCGGTGCACAGCCTGATGGCAAGCTGTCGGTATTGGAACAACAGGTTTCTGCGCGCGAACAGTCGCTGAAAGATGCAGAAGCGCGCATTGCCGCCCTGGAACAACAACTCAAGTCGCTGCAAAGCGGTAAGCCCATGGCATCGCAAGCTGCTTCTGCGGTACCGGCTGCATCCGCTCCCGTCGTCGATGCAACTGCAAGCACGCCGGCTGTTGCCCCGGCACCGGTTGCTGCGCCGGCACCCAAACCGGTAGTTGCGCCCAAGCCGGTAGCGCCGCCCCCGCCGCCGCCGGAGCGTTCCTGGCTGGATGGCCTGATTGACAACCTGCCGTTGATTGGCGGCGGGGTTGCCGGTGTCGGTCTGCTAGGCGCTCTGGGCGTGCTGATCTCCCGTCGCCGCAAGGCTGCATCCGGTTCCTCCCTTCAGCTTTCCACCCAGGCCAGCAATGCCGTGCTGGGCCGTTCTGCTGTGGGTAGTGGCCCCAGCTCGGTCAGTGGCGGTCATTCTTTCATGACCAATTTTACCCAGTCGTCCGGTGCGATTGATGCGGCCGAAGTGGACCCGGTAGCCGAAGCCGAAGTGTATATGGCTTATGGCCGTGATGCGCAGGCTGAGGAAATCCTGAAGGATGCGCTGGCCAAGGATCCGTCCCGTCAGGAAGTGCGGCAAAAACTGCTGGAACTGTATGCTGCCCGTCCTGATACTGCCAACTTCGAGAAGCTGGCACGGGAGTTCCACGCCAGCACCGACGGCAAGGGCCAGGCATGGGCCAAGGTTGCGGCCATGGGGCTGGGAATCGATCCTACCAATGCGCTGTATCAACTGGCTGCTGATGAACTGCCTGCCGAAGCACCCGCACCTGCCAGTGATGGATTGATCGATCTGGACCAGGAGTTGTTTGGCGCTGCCGAGCCTGTTACCGCCAGCCCGGCACCCGAGCCGCTTGCTGCCCCGCAAGGTGCGGAAGATCCTTTGCGTGCTGCACTGTTTGAAGAAGAAACTGTAGCGGAAAAACCGGCCGAAGTTTCCAATATGCTGGACTTCGATCTGGACGCCGAGCTGGCAGCACCGGCACCTACAGCCGCCGAAAAACCGGCAGCGGAACCGGAAGCCGAGACCAATCTCCTCGATTTTGATTTCAATCTGGATAGCGTGGCTAGCGAGCCAGTAGCCAGCAAGGCTGCGCCGCAGCCGGCAGCGGCTCCGGCAGCCTCGCCTGCCAGCGATGGATTTGAATCCTTGTATGAGGACATGGTAGCGGCCACGCCTGCACCGGCAGCACCAGCACCAGTGGTGGAGCCTGCTCCAGCCGCTGATGGCATGCTGCTGGATGATCCGTTGTCCACCAAGCTTGATCTGGCCAAGGTATATCTGGACATGGGCGACCGCGACGGTGCCCGTGAAGTACTGCAGGACCTGGTCGGTGAGGCGCAAGGAAGCCTGAAAGAGGAAGCCGAGGCTTTGCTGGCCAAGATCAGTGCATGATGTCTGCAGTGTACTGACTGGTTAGTTTGTGTAGCGGGCGGTGCCATGGTGCCGCCCGGCATTTTCCGTTTGCCTGATGCAAGCGCACGTTTAAGCCGGGTAGTTCATTCGTAATAAAACCTGCCAGAGCAGGAATCAGGGAAGTCCGCATCATGGCTTCAACACATCGCATGACCTTGCTGGCCCTGTTGCTGGCCGGTATGGGTGCCGCAGGATCGGCGCTGGCAGGGTTGGGGCCCATTCACGTCCTGTCTTCCGAGGGCCAGCCCTTCGAGGCAGAAATCCCGGTGATGGACGAAGATCCGCAAGGGAATGTGCTGGTGGGCCTGGCTGATCGCAACAAATATCCCTTGGTTTCTACCTATAGCCAGTCGGCACCGGTGCTGAAGTTCTCGGCCATTCGCAAGCCTGACGGCAGTATTCAGAAGATTCTGGTCAAGGGGCCCAGCCATTTCGATGAGCCCTTGTTGCGCTTTGCGGTGGAAATGAGCTGGCCGGCCGGTCGTCTGGTGCGTGAGTTTGAAGTGGACTATCTGCGCGATGGTCCGCCGCGCAAGGACAAGCAGCCGGCTCACGACGATACCGTCAAAAAGTCGGTGGTGGCACCGGACCAGATGCCGCGGCTGGGCAGCCTGGGCCTGGGGCAGCTGAAAGTGAACTCCAAACTGGGCGAACCACTGGTGGCCGAGCTGGAGTTGTTTGGCACTGCTGCAAGGCAAACCGACAATATCCATGTGGCGCTCACCGCCGACAGCTTGCAAGGCAGCCCCAGTGCCGAGCAGAGCCAGCTGATTGCCTCCATCTCGCACCAGCTGACTCGTGTGGCCGACAAGTCGGTATTGCAGCTGCGCAGTACCCGCCCGCTGAATGAGCCTGTACTTGCCTTCCGGCTGGACGTAGGGGCTGCCAATGTACATGCCCAGAAGCGCTATACCCTGTTGCTCGATCCCAATGGCTACACGGTAGAAGAACATGCCGTCACGCCTGCGCCTGACAGCAAGCTTGCCGCCACTCAGGTACAGCCCTTGAAGGTTTATCGTGTGCGCCATGGCGATACCCTGTCGCGCATTGCCTCCCGCATGAAAGGTGGCGGTTCGGCCGTTGAAACGGCAGGGCGCTTGTATGAGGGGAATCCCGATGCCTTCATCGGCGGTGATGTCAATCGCCTGCGTGCCGGTACCGCGTTGAAATATCCGGCGGCATGGCATCTGGCCGCAGCACCGGCCAGTCATCAGCTGAAACAAGCCGAGGGGGAAGAAAAGCCTCTTGGCAAGCCGGTGGCGGCTGCAGCGCCAGCGGCACCGGTGGCCGCGCCAGCAGCCACTCCGCATGAGGCTCCGGCCAAGCCGGTTGTGCCGCCCGATGCGGTAAGTCTCAAGCCCATGGTGAAAGTGCCGGCAGCAACGGCCAAGCCAGCTGCATCGGCCTCGGCGGCATCGGCACCACAGGTTTCCGCCATCAAGGGCGTCAGTCCGGGTGCTGCAACCAATGAGCAAGAGGCTCGGCTGAAAAATATCCTGCAACGTCAGGATCAGGTCTTGCAGCAGGCACAACAAAAAGCGCAAGAACTGGAACAAAAGATTCGCATCATGCAACTGGCCAAGGCTGCAGAGGCCAGTGCTGCAGCCATTGCAGCCCAGAACAAGCCGGTTGCCAGTCAGGCTGCTGCCGAGCCCGCAGTCAGCCATGCTGCAGCATCTGCGCCGCAAGCAGCAGCGCAGCCCGTAGTCGCTTCGGCGCCGCATGCAGAAGCCAGCAAGGCAGCCACGCCAGCCAAGCCTGTCGTCAGCAAGGCGCCTGAGACGGAAAAACCAGCCAGCTTCCTGGTGGATGATGTGCTGGCCGTCTTGCATGACAATACCGCAGCCCTGGCAGGTGGTGCGGCGGTAATCGGTTTGTCCGGCCTGTTGCTGGCCCAGCGCAGACGCCGCAACAAACAGGAAGCCGAGCAGCTGCCTGCCGAGCCCTTGCCCGCAGCGGATAATCCTTCGATGTTGACCATGGGCCCCTTGACCACACTGATGAGTGGCATCAAGCGCGGCGAGGGTATCGATCTGGCTTCGGTCGACCTGATTGCCGAAGCCGAGGTGTATCTGGCTTATGGTCGGCTTGATCAGGCGCTGGACATTTTGCGCGAAGGTCTGGTGCGTGAACCCATGCGGCAGGATTTGCGCTACAAACTGCTGGAAGTGCTGGCCATGATGCCGGACAAGGATGGTTTCATTGCCGAGGCCACCACGGCGCGCGGCATCTTTGGCAAGGACAGCACGCTGTGGATGCGGGTGTGTGAGCTGGGCCGTACCCTGGCACCGGAGCACCCCTTGTTCGATATGCAGCCAGTGGCGGTGGCCAGCCCGATAGACCTGCAACCGGTCAGACTGACGCCTGCCACTGAGCACACCGCGGCGACTGCCGTGGCCGCGGAAGGCGGGATTGATCTGGCTACCGAACTGGGAGCCGTGGAACCGCCGCCAGAGCCGGCACTGGATACGGAGTTCCTGCAAAAACCACCGGCAGGCCCGGCACCATTACCACCCGCCGCCGAGCATAATGACCCGCTGAGCGGACTGGATGCCTTTGCTTCCCTGGGTGAGCAGGAGCTGGAAAATGCGGTAAAGCAGGCACCGGAACCCATGCTGGACATGGATTTCCTGTCCGAGCTCCCCGCGTCGTCAGCACCGGAGGCCCCGGTCAGCAAACCGGTACCGCAGGCAGTAGCGCCAACACCGCAGTCTGAAGCCAATGACAAGATGGAGCTGGCCAAGCTGTATCTGGAAATGGGCGACAAGGAAACTGCCGAAGCGCTGATGAAGGAAGCCGGGCAGACTGTCTAGCTTCCGGGGCGCGCAACAGATACGGGGATGCAACAGCATCCCCGTTTTTCATGGCCCGCCCGGCAACGCTGCCTTGCCGGCTTCTTGCATGTCAACATGGCGTAAACCCTGCCGGATAGGGTAGAGTTGATGCTTTGAATACTTGCAGCCTGGGTTAGCCACCCGGACTGTGCGATGTTTGCTAGTGAAGGTGTGGGCATGAGAATAGCGCTCGGCATCGAGTATGACGGTCGGGCATTCTCCGGTTGGCAGACTCAGCCGCATGGCAATACCGTTCAGGACAAACTGAACCAGGCCATCAGCCGGATTGCCGGTCATGAAATTACAACGCTGGCCGCTGGCCGTACCGATGCCGGTGTGCATGCCGCCATGCAGGTGGTGCATTTCGATACGCAGACGGTACGTCCGCTGACGGCATGGGTGCGTGGCGTGAATGCGCTGCTGCCGCACGAAGTGGCTGTGGTGTGGGCGCGTGAGGTGTCTGACGACTTTCACGCCCGCTTCTCCGCTTTTTCGCGTTCCTACAGCTATTTCCTGCTGACTCATCCGGTACGCCCCTGTCTGCTGGCTGGCAAGGTAGGCTGGTATCACCAGCAACTGGATGTGGATGCCATGCGCTGTGCAGCACAGTGCTTGCTGGGACAGCATGACTTTTCCAGCTTCCGTGCTGCCGAATGTCAGGCCAAGAGCCCGGTGAAGAACTTGCAGCAGCTGGATGTCAGCGAGCAGGGCGGTTTGATCCGCTTTGACCTGATGGCCGATGCCTTCCTGCACCACATGGTGCGCAATATCGTTGGCGCGCTGCTGTATGTGGGCAAGGGCAGCCTGGATGAGGCCGACTTGCAAGCCCTGCTGGCCGCACGGGACCGTACCCGGGCACCGCCCACCTTCATGCCGGACGGTTTGTACCTGACCGGTGTGGGTTATCCCGCGCAGTTTGCCCTGCCGACGCTGGCTGAACCGGCGCGCCTGGCTTTGTGGAGATGAAGTGACAGTCAGAATCAAGATTTGCGGTATTACCCGCCCGCAAGATGGTGTCGAAGCCGCCCGCCTGGGTGCCGATGCCATCGGCCTGGTGTTTTATCCGAAAAGCCCGCGCAATGTCAGCATCGCCCAGGCGCAGGCGGTAATTGCCGCCCTGCCGCCCTTTGTCAGCGTGGTGGCCCTGTTCGTCAACCCGGAACGCAGCTGGGTGGAAGAAGTGCTGGGCGCCTGCAGCATCGACATCCTGCAGTTTCATGGTGAAGAAAGCGCTGAGTTCTGTCGTTCTTTCCAGCGGCCTTATCTCAAGGCAGTACGGGTAAAGCCAGGCCTCGACCTGAGCGCCGCGGCAGCCCAATACCCGGATGCGCGCGGACTACTCACCGACGCCTTTGTCGAAGGCGCACATGGTGGCACCGGTACCATGTTTGACTGGACCTTGCTGCCGGACAATCTGCCCCTGCCGTTGATTTTGTCCGGCGGGCTGGATGACAACAATATCGGACAAGCCGTGGCCGCAGTGCGGCCGGCGGCGGTGGATGTTTCCAGCGGAGTGGAAGCAGCCAAGGGAATCAAAGATGCTGCCAGAATGGCAGCGTTCATATCAGGAGCAAGGCATGGAGCGGTATGATCTTCCGGATGCAAAAGGCCATTTCGGCCCGTATGGTGGCGTCTATGTTGCCGAAACCTTGATGGCGGCACTGGACGAGCTCAAGAACGAATACGAGCGCGTCAAGGCCGACCCCACCTTCTGGGAAGAGTTTCGCCAGGAGCTGAAACACTATGTGGGCCGTCCCAGCCCCATCTACCACGCCAAACGCTGGTCGGAACAACTGGGCGGTGCGCAGATTTTCTTCAAGCGTGAAGACCTCAACCACACCGGTGCACACAAGATCAGCAATGCCATCGGTCAGGCCCTGCTGGCACGCCGCATGGGCAAGAAGCGCGTGATTGCCGAAACCGGTGCCGGCCAGCATGGCGTGGCCACTGCTACCGTGGCGGCACGTTATGGCATGGAATGCTTTGTCTACATGGGCTCGGAAGATATCAAGCGCCAGTCGCCCAATGTCTTCCGCATGAAGCTGCTCGGTGCCACCGTGGTGCCGGTGGAGTCCGGTTCCAAAACCCTGAAGGACGCATTGAACGAAGCCATGCGCGACTGGGTGACCAATGTCGACAGCACCTTCTACATTCTGGGGACCGCAGCCGGCCCGCATCCTTACCCGATGATGGTGCGTGACTTCCTGTCGGTGATCGGCGAAGAATCCAAAGAGCAGATGCCGGAGTTGACCGGTCGTCAGCCCGACGTGGTGGTCGCTTGTGTGGGTGGCGGCTCCAACGCCATCGGCATGTTCTACCCCTACATCAATGTGGACGGTGTGCGCATGGTGGGTGTGGAAGCCGGTGGTCACGGCATTGACAGCGGCATGCATGCCGCCCCCTTGTCCGGTGGTGCTGGCGTGGGCGTGCTGCACGGTGCCAAGAGCTATCTGATGCAGGATGCCAACGGCCAGGTGGTGGAAACCCATTCGGTATCTGCCGGTCTGGATTACCCTGGTGTCGGTCCTGAACACAGCTATCTCAAGGACATCGGCCGCGCCGAATACGTTGCCATCGACGACAAGGAAGCCCTGGCTGCCTTCCATGACTGCTGCCATCTGGAAGGCATCATTCCGGCGCTGGAGTCCAGCCACGCGCTGGCCTGGGCTGCCAAGGTTGCGCCCACCATGGGCAAGGACAAGGTGATTCTGGTCAACCTGTCCGGCCGTGGCGACAAGGACATCAATACCGTGGCCGGCCTGGCCGGTATCACGCTGTAACAAGGCGAAGGAAGGCTTATGTCACGTATTGCTGCATGTTTTGCTGCCCTGCAGGGCAAGAAGGCGCTGATTCCCTTCATTACCGCCGGTGATCCGCATCCGTCCCGCACCGTCGAGCTGATGCACGGTCTGGTGGATGGTGGTGCCGACATCATCGAACTGGGCGTGCCGTTTTCCGACCCGATGGCTGACGGCCCGGTGATTCAGCGCGCATCGGAACGCGCACTGGTGCACAAGGTTGGCTTGCGCGATGTGCTGGCCATGGTGGCGGAATTCCGCAAAACCAACACCACCACGCCAGTCGTACTGATGGGTTATCTCAACCCGGTATTCGTCATGGGCTATGCGGCGTTTGCCGCAGCGGCACGTGAGGCAGGGGTGGATGGTGTGCTGACCGTGGATTGCCCGCCGGAAGAAGCGGCAGATCTGTCTGCCGCGCTGATCGCGGCAGACCTCGACCCGGTATTCCTGATTGCCCCTACCACGCCAGAGGCACGGGTGCGCGAAATCGCCCGTCACGCACGTGGTTATGTCTATTATGTGTCGCTCAAAGGCGTCACCGGTGCAGGAAATCTGGACATTGACGATGTAGCGCGTAAAATTGCCGCCCTTAGAGCACATATTCAGGTTCCCATCGGCGTTGGCTTCGGCATTCGCGATGCCGCCACAGCCAAGGCCATCTCCGTGACGGCCGATGCCGTGGTGGTGGGGAGCCGACTGGTGCAGGAAATCGAGGCGGCTACAGAACAAACTGCCAAAGAGCGGTTGACCGGTCTGGTAGCGGAATTGAAAGCTGCCATTCTTTAAGGAACACGCAAACGGGGTGACACCACCCCGTTTTACTGACAACCCGGCTGGTCTGGCCGGGTTGTGTTGAGCAAGGAGTCAGCATGAGCTGGTTGAACAAGCTCCTGCCGCCGAAGATCAAGCGCGATTCCCGCGCCGACAAGCCTTCAGCGGTACCGGAGGGGCTGTGGAGCAAGTGCCCGGCATGTGAAGCCGTACTGTATTACACCGACCTGGAGAGCAATCTGCAGGTTTGTCCGAAATGTAATCATCACCATCCGCTGAATGCCCGTCAGCGGCTGGACATGCTGCTGGATGACGAAGGCCGCCGTGAAATCGGTGCCGAAGTCAAACCGGTGGACATTCTGAAGTTCAAGGATGGCAAACGCTATCCCGATCGCCTGGCAGCCGCGCAAAACAGCACAGGCGAAGACGATGCGCTGGTGGTGATGCAAGGCAGCATCCACTCCATGCCGGCCGTGGTGGCAGCCTTTGAGTTCCGTTTTATTGGCGGCTCCATGGGTTCGGTGGTGGGTGAGCGCTTCGTGCGTGGCGTACAAGCCGCCATCGAAGCCAAGGCCCCGTTCATCTGCGTGGCGGCATCCGGCGGTGCGCGCATGCAGGAAGGCCTGAACTCACTGATGCAGATGGCCAAGACCAGTGCCGCGCTGCAACTGCTGACCGATGACCAGCTGCCTTTCATTTCGGTTCTGACCGATCCCACCATGGGTGGTGTGTCCGCCTCCTTTGCCTTCCTGGGCGATGTGGTGATTGGCGAGCCGGGCGCGCTGATCGGCTTTGCCGGCCCGCGCGTGATCGAACAGACCGTGCGTGAAACCCTGCCGGAAGGCTTCCAGCGTTCCGAATTCCTGCTGGAAAAGGGTGCCATCGACATGATCGTTGATCGTCGCGAACTCAAGCGCAAGATTGCCGAACTGGTGGCCATGCTGCAAAAGCAGCCTGCTGTCGCCTGATTTCCGGCCAGCAAGCCACAAGCCGCTTCCATTGGGAGCGGCTTTTTTCATGCCTGCTGCTTGTGCTAGGCTGGAGCCCAACTCCGGCATGACCATGCCTGTTCCCCTTATCAGAAAGCCTCGCCGTGCTTACCGCCGCCCAGTTGACCAGCTTGCAGGACATCCTGCCTGCCGATCGTATTCACCTTGATGCAGAAACGTGTGCGCGCTATGGCCAGGACTGGACGCGCTACACCACGCCGCAGGCGGCTGCCATCGTGTTTCCGGTGAGTATCGACGAAGTGCAGGCCGTGGTGCGCTGGGCCAATGCGCAGGGAGTGGGTATTGTCCCCTCTGGCGGCCGTACCGGCCTGTCTGGCGGTGCGGTTGCCGTGCAGGGCGAGGTAGTGGTGTCACTGGAGCGCATGAGCCGGATGGACGGTTTTGACCCGCTGGCGCGCACCGTGCGCTGCCAGGCCGGGGTAGTCACTGCCGCCTTGCAGCAGTTTGCCGCCGACCACGGTCTTTATTATCCGGTGGACTTTGCTTCCAGTGGTTCCAGCCAGATTGGCGGCAATATCGCGACCAATGCAGGCGGTATCCGGGTGGTGCGCTATGGCATGACCCGTGACTGGGTGGCTGGCCTTACCGTGGTGACCGGTAGCGGCGACGTGCTGGAGTGCAATCTGGGCCTTGCCAAGAACAATACCGGCTACGACTTCCGCCATCTGTTTGTCGGGTCGGAAGGCACGCTGGGGCTGGTGGTGGCTGCCACCATGCGCCTGACCGACCCGCCGCCGTCCTCCACGGTGCTGTTGCTGGCCTTGCCCGGGCTGGCGGACATCATGGCGGTGTTTCACGCCTTTCGCAGCGCACTCACGCTGCAGGCTTTCGAATTCTTTTCTGATCTGGCGCTGACCCACGTGCTGGCTGCCGAGCAGTCGGCAGCGCCGCTGGCAGAGCGGCAGCCATTTTATGTGTTGCTGGAGCTGGAAACGCCTACCCAGTCGCAGGAAGAAGCTGTCTTGCAGGTATTTTCTGCTTGCCTGGAGCAGGGCTGGGTGTGTGATGGCCTCATTGCCCAGTCACAGCAGCAGGCCAGGGCCTTGTGGCGCTTGCGGGAGGGCATCAGCGCCGCCATCACGCCTTATACGCCGTACAAGAATGACATCTCGGTGGTACTGAGCCAGCTGCCGGAGTTCGTGGCGCGCTTGCAAGGCGTGCTGGCCCGCGATTACCCGGACTTCGAGGTGTTGTGGTACGGCCATATCGGCGATGGCAACCTGCACATCAATGTGTTGAAACCGGCCAGTTGGGCGCTGGCGGATTTCCGCCATGCCTGTGAGCAGGTCAATGAGCAGGTGTTTGCGCTGGTGGCGGAGTTTGCCGGCAGTATGTCGGCCGAGCATGGCGTGGGCTTGCTCAAGCGCGATTATCTGGGCGTAACACGTTCGGCAGCGGATATCGCCCTGATGCGCGGTGTGAAAGCAGTTTTTGATCCGAACGGCATCATGAATCCTGGCAAGCTGTTGCAGCAGGCAGGCCCGGATGCATGAGCTGGCAGTGAAGTTGATGTGGAAAAGTTGTGGCAATGAAGTTGTTATGCTTATGGAATTTTAATTATAATTAATGCAATTAAATTTCTCATATAAATTATATATAATTAATTAAAAACAATGACTTAGCCGAATTTTTCAATATCCTGGCTTGCCTTGTTTGCAGACTCGTCTAATTAGGCATTGAATCTTGCTGATCTGCCTTTTTTCTAGGCAGCGCCAGCAAGTGGCTCATGGCAAAAGACTTTTTTTATTTGTTCAGTACTTATCCACAGAGTTATCCGCTGATTGCTGTGGATAATTGCAGCCAGCTGCAAGGTTGTGGCCGTGGTGGCGTGGCCACAACCCTTGGCAGTCAATGGTTTCAGTCGGCCTGGGCGCTGCTCTCCAGCGCTTCCAGCTCTTCTTGCAACAGCATCCAGTCTTCCTCCACCTGCGCCAGTTCGCTGCTGACCACGCCCAGTCGCTTGACGGCTTCGGCCAGCTTGCCCTTGTTGGCATCGCTGTAGGCATCTTCAGCGGACATGAAGGCATCCAGCTGGTTTTTTTCGCTGCTCAGTTGCTCCAGCTGTTTTTCCAGCTTGGCCAGTTTGCTCAGCAGGGGCTTTTTCAACTGGGCCAGTTTCTGGCGGGCTTCGGCTTCCTGGCGCTTCTGCTCCTTGCGGTTGACCGACTGGGCGTCGCCACTGGACGGTTTGTTGCCTTCTGCCAGCTGGGCCAGACGCCACTGACGGTAATCTTCCAGATCGCCATCAAACGGCTTGACCGTGCCGTCGCTCACCAGCCAGAACAAGTCGGTAGTGGATTCCAGCAGGCTGCGGTCGTGCGATACCACAATCAGCGCGCCGGAGAAATCCTGCAAGGCCAGTGTCAGTGCATGGCGCATTTCCAGGTCCAGGTGGTTGGTGGGTTCGTCCAGCAGCAGGAGATTGGGCTTTTGCCAGACGATCATTGCCAGTGCCAGACGGGCTTTTTCGCCACCGGACATCGGGCCGACCAGATCGGTGGCGCTGTCGCCGCGGAAGTTGAAACCGCCCAGAAAGCTGCGCAGTTCCAGCTCGCGCACCGTCGGTGCCAGCCGCTGCATGTGCTGCAACGGCGATTCGTCTTCACGCAGGGTTTCCAGCTGATGCTGGGCGAAATAGCCAATCTTCAGTGTTTGTGCCTTGATCACCTCGCCCGCCTGCTGCGGCAGGTCGCCCGCCAGCAGTTTTACCAGGGTGGATTTACCGGCACCGTTCACCCCCAAGAGGCCGATGCGGCTGCCGGCTTCCACCGACAGCGACAGCCCGCGCAGGATGGTGGTGCTGCCATAGCCGATATCCACCTTGTCCAGCCGCAGCAGCGGGTTGGGCAGGTTGTCCGGGCTGTCGAAGTGGAAATCAAATGGCGAGGCGACGTGGGCCGGGGCAATGCGCTCCAGCTTTTCCAGCGCCTTCACCCGGCTTTGCGCCTGCCTTGCCTTGCTGGCCTTGGCCTTGAAACGGGTGATGAAGGATTCCAGATGGGCGATCTGGCGTTGCTGCTTGTCATATTCGCCCTGCTGACGCGCCAGTTTTTCCGCCCGCATGGTTTCAAACTGGCTGTAATTGCCGGTGTAGAGCGTCAGGGTCTGGTTGGCCACTTCGGCAATATGGCTGCAAATGCTGTCCAGGAAGTCGCGGTCGTGCGAGATGATCAGCAAGGTGCCCGGATAGCTTTGCAGCCAGTCTTCCAGCCACAGTACGGTTTCCAGATCCAGGTGGTTGGTGGGTTCGTCCAGCAGCAGCAGGTCGGAGCGGCACATCAGTGCCTGGGCCAGGTTCAGCCGCATGCGCCAGCCGCCGGAGAAGCTCTTCACCGGGTTACGGTGTGCTTCCACGGCAAAGCCCAGGCCGGTCAGCAGCTTGGCGGCACGGGCCGGGGCGGAATAGGCTTCAATGCGTGCCAGTTCGCCATGCAGATGACCAATGGCACTGCCGTCATCACGCGCTTCGGCGGCGGCCAGCTCAGCTTCCAGCTGGCGCAATTCCTGATCGCCATCCAGCACATAGTCGATGGCAGCAGTGTCCAGCGCCGGGGTTTCCTGTGCCACGTGTGCCATCACCCATTGCTTGGGAATGTCGGCATCGCCGGCATCAGCATGCAATTCGCCCTTGAGCAGGGCAAACAGGCTGGACTTGCCCACGCCGTTGGCCCCGACCAGGCCGGTCTTGTAACCGGGGTTGAGGGTGAGGCTGGCGTCGATCAGCAAGTCTTTCAGCCCGCGACGCAGGCTGAGGTTTTTCAATTGGATCATGTCTGGTTTCTGTGCGGCACAGCGCGCCGTGCCGACGGGATATTAAGCAGCGGGAAGGGTGGACAGGTCCCAGCGTGGTTTGATGGAGTAGCTGCCCGGTGCAGTGGCATGGCGCAGGCGCATGGCGCCGGCAAAGGCAATCATCGCGCCGTTGTCGGTGCACAGTGCCAGTGGCGGGTAGTACACCTCCAGCTTGCGGCGGCTGGCGGCCTGATCCAGCGCGGCACGCAACTGCTTGTTGGCACCGACACCGCCAGCCACCACCAGCTTTTTCATGCCGCTCTGTTTCAGCGCCTTGAGCGATTTGCTGACCAGCACTTCGACAATGGCTTCCTGAAAGGCGCGGCAAATGTCCTTGCGGGTTTGCTCGTCAATCTGGCCGTGTTCGGCTTCAACCTGCTTGCTGAGCGTCAGCACGGCAGTTTTCAGGCCGGAGAAACTCATGTCCAGGTTGTCGCTGTGCAGCATGGGGCGCGGCAGATTGAAACGGTTCGGGTCGCCTTCCTCGGCCAGGCGTGACAGCAGCGGGCCGCCGGGGTAGGGCAGACCCAGCAGCTTTGCCGTCTTGTCGAAGGCTTCACCTGCGGCATCGTCCAGTGTTTCGCCCAGTACTTCATACTGGCCGATGCCATGTACCGCCATCAGCTGGGTGTGCCCGCCGGAAACCAGCAAGGCAATGAAGGGAAAGTCCGGACGCGGGTCGGCCAGCAGCGGCGACAGCAAATGGCCTTCCAGATGATGCACGCCGATCACCGGAATGTTCAGGCCGAAAGCCAGCGCATTGGCCACGCTGGCTCCCACCATCAGCGCACCACCAAGACCGGGGCCCTGGGTGTAGGCAATGGCATCCACATCGGCCAGGGTTTTGCCAGCGTCGGCCAGGCAGGCTTCGGTGAGCGGGATGACGCGGCGGATATGGTCGCGGCTGGCAAGTTCTGGCACCACGCCACCGTATTCGGCGTGCATTGCCATTTGTGTATGCAGTTGGTGGGCAACCAGGCCCGCCGTGAGGTCGTACAGTGCAACGCCGGTTTCGTCGCACGATGATTCGATTCCAAGTACCAGCATGATGGCTTTATAACGGGGCAATCTTTCCATTTTACCGGCTAATCTTTGTCTGCCCAAATCCGGAATGATAGTCTGTGCCAATCAGGCGCACCTGCGCGCAACAAAACAGGAAGGGACTGGTAGTGAAAGCAAGACTCAAATGGGTGGATGGCGTGTGTTTCATGGGCGAAAGCGGCAGTGGCCATGCGGTGGTGATGGACGGCGCGCCGGAAGGTGGTGGCCGGAATCTGGGCCCGCGGCCGATGGAACTGCTGTTGCTGGGTACGGCTGGCTGTACCAGTTATGACGTGATTTCCATCCTGAAAAAGTCGCGCCAGCAAGTGACCGACTGCTGGGTGGAAATGGAAGCCGAGCGGGCCGATACCGAACCCAAAGTGTTCACCAAGATTCATTTCCACTTTGTGGTGACCGGGCGTGAGCTGAAGCCCGAAGTGGTGGAACGTGCCATCAAGCTGTCGGCAGAAAAATACTGCTCGGCTTCCATCATGCTGGGCAAGACTGCTGATATCACCCACGACTTCGAGGTGCGAGAGGGCTGATGCCTGCTCCCGGTGCCCCGGTGCCCGGTTCGGTAACTCCAGACCGCCGCTGCCATCAGGTAGCGGCGGTCTTGTTTTTGCCGCTGGCGGCAGTAGCGAAGACGTGGCGGCAAAACTTGCCGCCTGTCCGGGCTTGTGCCGTCCTCATGTGGAGCTCTACAAGGCTTCCAGTCAATAAAATCAGGCATCTACGGTTTTGGATCTGGCTGGCATGATTCCTGCTAATGAGAGTGCACATTCAGGGAGGCATGGTCATGTTGGACAAGATTGGCAAGGAATTCGATTTTCAGCAGCGGGCGCTCAATTTGCGCGCATACCGCCAGGAAGTCATTGCCAGCAATATTGCCAATGCCGACACCCCCAATTACAAGGCAGTGGATTTTGATTTCAAGCAGGCCTTGCAATCGGCACAGGGCAGCCAGAACAAGCTGGCCATGAATGTGACCGATGCGCGTCACTTGCCGGGCGATGCCGCAGGTGCCGCCGGCAAGCCTGCCGTGCAGTATCGCAATGCGGTTCAGCAAAGCCTGGACGGTAACACCGTGGACATGGACGTGGAGCGTGCCGCATTTGCCGATAACGCGCTGCAGTACCAGTCCACGCTGACTTTCCTGAGCAAGCGCATTTCCACGCTGAACAGCGCCATTACCGGTGGAGGCCAGTAAGCATGTCTCTTGCCAATATTTTTGCCATTTCCGGTTCCGCGCTGACCGCCCAGTCGATGCGGCTTAACGTGGTGGCCAGCAATATCGCCAACGCGGAAAGTGCCACCAGCTCCACCGGTCAGCCTTACAAGGGCCGTCATGTGGTGTTTACGGCCTTGCCGGTCAGTGCCTCCCAGCCGCAAGTGGCGGGGGTGCGGGTGACTTCGATTGTGGAAGACCAGACGCCGCCGCGTCTGAAGTATGACCCCAGTAATCCTCTGGCGGACGAAAAGGGCTATGTGAACATGCCCAATGTCAATCCGGTCGAGGAAATGTCCGACATGATTTCCGCTTCGCGCTCGTATCAGACCAATGTGGAAATGATGAATACCGCCAAGACCTTGCTGCAGAAAACCCTGCAGCTGGGTCAGTGATGAAAGGCCCATGCCATGACCAGCTCGGTTAATTCCTCGTCCAATCCGTATGCAGTGCTGAACGGCAATTCCAGTAGCGGCACCAGCTCGACCAATGCCAATACCGATACCAGTGCCCAGGGCATTCAGGACCGCTTCCTGAAATTGCTGGTGACCCAGTTGCAGGCGCAGGATCCGATGAATCCGATGGACAACAGCCAGATCACCAGCCAGATGGCGCAGATCAGCCAGGTGTCCGGCATGCAGACCCTCAACACCGCCATGCAAAGCCTGGTGCAGTCGCAGGCCGCCAACCAGTCGCTGATGGCTGCCACCATGATTGGCAAGCAGGCGCTGGTACCGGGCAATGCGCTCGACCTTACCAGCGGCAGTTCGGTGCAAGGGGCGGTCAATCTGAGTGGCGCGGCAACCGATTACACCGTCAGCATCAAGGATGCCAATGGCACGGTGGTGGATACCCTCACGGTGAAGAGCCCCAGCACTGGCCTGAATTCCTTCAATTGGGATGGCAAGGATGCCAATGGCAATCAGCTGCCTACCGGTAAATACACCTTCTCTGCCCAGGCGACCAGCGCCAGCAGCACCCCCGTCACGGCCACGCCTTATGCCAATCAGGCGGTGACTGCAGTGAGCTGGGCCAGCGGTTCGCCGCAGTTGATCATGAAGGATGGCACCAGCGTTGGCCTTGCCAACGTCGCCCAGCTGTCTTAAATCCGTTCATTAGCGTAATCAGGTTTCGGGGAGTAGTACCATGGGTTTTCAACAAGGTCTGAGTGGTCTGAATTCGGCGTCCTCGCAGCTGGATACCATTGGCAATAACGTATCCAATGCCAGCACGGTGGGTTTCAAGAGCTCGCGTACCGAGTTCAGCGATCTGTTCTCCACCAGCTTTTACGGTGTGGCCAGTACCAGTGCCGGTATCGGCTCGCAGGTAAGTGCGGTAACCCAGTCCTTCAGTGCCGGCAACATTACGCCTACCGGTCGAAGCCTGGATCTGGCCATCAACAATAATGGCTTTTTCATCGTACGGCAGAACCCTACCTCCTCTACCGGCTCGCTGGCTTACACCCGTAACGGCCAGTTTCAGGTGGACAAGGATGGCTACATCGTTAATGGTAACGACCGCCTGCAAGGCTGGATGGCCAATAACGGCGTGGTGACCCAGGGCCCGGTGACCGACCTGAAACTGCAAACCAACCTGATTTCCCCGGCAGCAACCACCAAGGTCACCATGGGTGTCAATGTGGATTCGCGGCTGACTACCCCGACAGTCACCCCGCTGGACCCCACCAATACCAACACCTTCAACTGGTCCAATGCCGCACAGGTATACGACAGTCTGGGTAATCAGCACAACCTGACCCTGTACTACGTCAAGGGCACGGCTACCACCAGTGGCACGCCATGGACGGTAACGGCTTATGTGGACGGCAACCCGGCTACCACGCCCAATACCTACACCATGAATTACGACACGTCGGGTAATCTGACCAACACCACGCCGTTCAGCGTTACCTTCAGCCCCACCCCGGTGAACGGTTCGTCTTCGCCAGTTACCCTGAGCATTGACTACACAGGCTCCACCCAGGTGGCCCAGGCTTCCGGTACGCCGACCGAAACCGTGGATGGCTATGCGCCAGGTACCCTGAGCAGCATGAACATCGACACCCACGGCAATATCATGGCCAGCTTCTCCAATGGTCAGAACAAGATCATCGGGCAGGTGGCACTGGCTACCTTCACCAACTCGCAAGGCCTGCAGAATGAAGGCGGCAACCGCTGGCAGCAAACCTTGCAATCCGGCGTGCCGGCCTACAATGCGCCGGGTTCCGGCAATGCCGGCACCGTGCAGTCGCAGGCGCTGGAAGATTCTAACGTCGACCTGACGGCGGAACTGGTCAACATGATCACGGCGCAGCGCTTCTACCAGGCCAATGCCCAGACCATCAAGACCGAAGACACCTTGATGCAGACCATCATCAACCTGTAACTGATCACAATCACCACAGCCTGAAGAAGCGGGGATTCAATGGATAAGATGCTGTACCTGGCCATGACCGGTGCCAAACATGTTGATTTGCAGCAGGCAACCACGGCCAATAATCTGTCCAATGCCCATACCAATGCCTTCAAGGCCGATCTGGCATCATTCCGTGCCTTGCCGGTGGTGGGGCCTGGTGCGCCCACCCGCACCTATGTGGTGGACAACACCATTGGCCACGACATGAGTCAGGGCAGCCTGATGCATACCGGCAGCCCCAGCGATTTTGCCCTGGGCTCTCCCGGTTTCTTTGCCGTACAGGCTGCCGATGGCAGTGAGGCCTATACCCGCGACGGTGGTTATGTGCTGGACGCCAACGGCATGATGCGTACCCGCAGTGGCCTGCCCATCACTGGTGATGGCGGCCCGATTACCATTCCTACCGGCTACCAGGTACAGCTGGGACAGGATGGTTCGGTGGTCGGCGTACCGCAAAACGGCAAGGACCGTACCCCGCAGCTGCTGGGCCAGATCAAGCTGGTCAACCCCGGTGCCAAGGAAGTGTACAAGGGGCCGGACGGCTTGTTCCGCATGAATAATGGCGACACCGCCACCGCCGATACCAATGTCAAGCTGGTACCGGAAACGCTGGAAGCCAGTAATGTCAATGCGGTGGAAAGCCTGGTGCAGATGATCTCCCACGGTCGCCAGTACGACATGAATATCAAGCTGATGCAGAACGCTGATCAGAACGATCAGAAAGCCACCCAGTTGCTGGCCATGGGCTGATCTGCATTACGCCAAACCGAATACCAACAAGAATACTGAGGAAACACCGCCATGATGCGTGCGCTTTATGTTGCCAAAACCGGGATGGACTCCAGCCAGTTCAATCTGGATGTAATCTCCAACAACCTGGCCAACGTCAATACCGTCGGTTTCAAGCGCGGGCGCGCTGTGTTCGAAGACCTTTACTACCAGACCCTGCGTCAGCCGGGCGCCCAGCTGGCCGATGGCAGCACCACGCCTACCGGCCTGCAAGTGGGTACCGGTGCCACTGCCGTTGCTACCGCCAAGAACTTTACCCAGGGCAACATGACGCAAAGCAGCCAGCCGCTGGACTGGGCCATTACCGGTGACGGCTTCTTCCGCATCCTGCGTCCGGATGGCACCACGGCCTATACCCGTGATGGCGAATTCAAGCGCAATTCCAGTGGTGACATCGTCACCTCTGACGGCTATCAGCTGAACCCCAATATCAACATCCCCAGCACGGCTACCCAGATCACGGTATCCAATGCCGGGGTGGTGCAGTATTTCCTGCCCAATAACCCGTCTCCGCAAACGGCCGGCACCATCCAGCTGACTACCTTCATCAATCCGCAAGGTCTGGAGAGTGTGGGCAATAACCTGTATCTGCAAAGTGCTTCGTCCGGCGACCCGCAGGATGGCGACCCGGGTACCGACAGCCGCGGGGTGGTGATGCAGGGTTTCCTGGAAGGTTCCAATGTGAATGTGACGGAAGAGCTGGTCAACATGATTACCGCACAGCGCTCTTTCGAAATGAATTCCAAGGCCATTACCACGGCCGACCAGATGCTGCAGAAACTGACGCAGATGTAAGTTTGAACAAGGACGTTGACCGTCACGCAGAAAGTGCGCGACCAACAACGTCCTGATGCAGGTGCTTGTGCAATCAAAGGGCAGGCATGGCGTAATGAAACAGGTGCCATGCAAGAGGAGGGCGATATGAACATGCTGAAATGGATGACGCTGGTCCTGGTGGCCGTACTGGCCGGGTGTGCAGCTCAGGAGCCCCCGCTGGTGACCCTGCCAATGACTGCGCGGCCGCAACCTCAGGCTGCTACCCTGCCTGCCAACGGTTCCATCTTCCAGTCGGGTAGCTATCGCGCCATGTTCGAGGACAAGATGCCGGCGCTGGTGGGTGATACCCTCACCATCAACATCCAGGAAAAGTCGTCCACCTCGCAGTCGGAACAGACCACGGCCACCCGTTCTTCTGCCTTGTCGGATACCCTTTCCAGTGGCATGCAGCTGCCCTTTATTCCCGGCAGCCTCACTAAGGGACTGGGGGCATCGCTTAATGGCAGCGGTTCGGCCAGCAATACCGGCAAGGGTACCAATCAGGTAGCCACTACCTTTGTCAGCTCGATTACCGTGACGGTGATCGAAGTGCTGTCCAATGGCAACCTCATTGTCAGTGGTGAAAAAGTGGTGCGAATCAATGGCGATACCGAATCCATCCGCCTCTCCGGTGTGGTCAATCCGCGGGATATCGCCGCGGATCGTTCGGTATCTTCACTCAAGGTGGCAGATGCCCGCATCGAGCAGGAAACCAAGGGCAATAACCGCCTGTATAATGAGCCGGGTTGGCTGGCCAAGTTTTTCCTCAGCATCATTCCCATTTGATGGCCAGGACTGGATGACATCATGAAAAAATTCCTGCTTGCACTGACTTGCCTGATGCTGGGGGCGCAAGTGCTGGCGGCCGAACGGCTGAAAGACATCACCAACATCGCCGGCGTGCGTTCCAACCAATTGCTGGGTTACGGCCTGGTGGTGGGTCTGGACGGTAGTGGTGACAAGGTGACGTCCTCACCGTTTACTGGCCAGTCGCTGTCCAATATGCTCACCCAGCTGGGCGTGCAGATTCCGCCCGGAACCAAGGTTGACCCCAAAAACGTAGCGGCAGTCAGCCTGACCGCCACGCTGCCGCCATTTGCCCGCAAAGGCCAGGCGCTGGACGTGACAGTGTCGTCCATCGGTGATGCCAAGAGCCTGCGTGGCGGCACCTTGCTGCTGTCTCCGCTCAAGGGTGCGGATGGCCAGATTTACGGTATGGCCCAGGGTAATGTACTGGTTGGCGGCGCGGGAGCCTCCGCCGGTGGCAGCAAGGCGCAGGTGAATCAACTGAGCGTAGGGCGTATTGCCGGTGGTGCTACGGTGGAGCGTGAAGTGCCTACCGCGCTGGGTAATGGCGAATTCATCAACCTGGAATTGCAGGAAGCCAATTTCACCATGGCCAATCGCGTGGTGCAGGCCATCAACAAGGCGTTTGGCAGTGGCACTGCCCGTGCGGTGGATGGTGGACTGGTGGAAGTGCGTGCGCCGTTTGATTCCAACCAGCGCGTGCAGTTTCTGTCGCGGATGGAAAATCTTGCCGTAGACCCGGCAGAAGTTTCCCCTCTGGTTATTATCAATGCCCGTACCGGCTCCATTGTGATGAACCAGGCGGTGCAGCTGGAGCCATGTGCAATTGCCCACGGTAACCTGACAGTCACCATCAGCAACAACCCGCAGGTCAGCCAGCCACCAGCCCTGTCCGGTGGTCAGACCGTGGCCACCAATCAGGCCAACGTCAGCGTCACCAGCGATGGCGGCAAGGTGCTGAAAGTAGCCAAGAGCGCCAATCTTAACCAGGTGGTATCGGCATTGAATGCGCTTGGTGCCACCCCGCAAGATCTCATTTCCATTTTGCAGGCGATGAAGGCTGCAGGCTCGCTGAAGGCTGATTTGCAGATCATCTGAGCACCTGATTTCATGCTGGCAAAAGGCCCCGCAAGCGGGGCCTTTTTCGTTGGCCCGCTTCTTGCTATGTGAGCGGCAAGGAGCGAGACATGACGACGCAGTTTTCCCCTAGCTATACGGCAGCAGATGCACAGAACCAGCAACTGGCGGTAGACCCGACCCAGATGTCCGGCCTGCGTGCGCGTATGGCCAAGGACCCGCAAGGTGCTGCCAAGGAAGCCGCGTCGCAGTTTGAAGCCCTGTTGATGGGGACCATGCTCAAGACCATGCGTCAGACCAAGTTTGATGACGAGCAGGATTCCGACATGGACACCTACCGCGGCATGCTGGACCAGCAACTGGTGCAGTCGCTCAGCAAAGCCGGAGGGATGGGCATTGCCAACCTGGTTTACCAGCAGATTGCCAAGCAGCAAGGTCTTGACCCCGGCGCGGATGCCACACAGTTACGGCCTGCTTCATCCGGTCCGGTGCTGGTTAGCCGCTTCAGCCAGTCCTCTGCCTTGAAGGCCTATCAGGCAGCACAGGCCGAGGCGGCCACTGCCAGCAGCAGTACGACAACACCGGCGACAACGGTTACGGCAGGCGGTGACAGCAAGAGCTTTGTACAGGGCTTGTTGCCGCATGCGCGGCAAGCTGCAGCGCAACTGGGTGTGGCGCCGGAGTTTGTGGTGGCCCATGCCGCATTGGAAAGCGGCTGGGGCAAGCGCGCCATTCGCAATGCCGATGGCAGCAACTCGCATAACCTGTTTGGTATCAAGGCGACTGGAGACTGGCAAGGCAAGTCCACTAGCATTACTACCACTGAATACGTCAATGGTGTGCCGCAGAAACGGGTGGACAGCTTCCGCTCCTACGATTCCTATGCCGATGCATTCAGCGACTATGCGCGCATGCTCAAAGAGTCGCCACGTTACCAGGCTGTGCTCAACCAGGGCCGTAATGTGGCCGGTTTCGCGCAAGGTTTGCAAAACGGTGGTTACGCCACCGATCCGCGCTATGCGCGCAAGCTGGTGGATGTTGCCGCCACGCTGGCGCAGCAGTCGGTCCGGTCCTGATTAAAGTTTAAGCAGTTGCAGTCGATATAACAGCAGAGAGGAAAAAATGGGCTCAAATATATTTTCCATTGGCGTCAGTGGCCTGAATGCGGCACAAACCGCCCTGTCTGTTGTTGGCCAGAACATTGCCAATGGCAATACGCCCGGATATAACCGCCAGGTGATGAGTCAGGCTGCGCGCATGCCGCAACAGGAAGGCTTCGGCTACCTGGGTCAGGGCGTGGACATTACCGGCATCAGCCGCATCTACGACAAGTATCTTGATACCCAGGTGCTCACTGCCCAGGCTGGCAGTAATTATTATTCCAGCCAGCTCTCCCAGCTCAACCAGATCAACAACCTGTTGTCTGATCCCACAGTTGGCCTGAGCAATTCTTTCCAGAGCTTTTACAGCAGTCTGCAAACCCTGTCGCAAGACCCGTCCTCGGTGCCCAGCCGGCAGACTGTGGTCAATATGTCGCAGGCGCTGGTTTCCAATTTCACCGCCATTGGCAACAACCTGTCGCAAATGCAGGCCGGAGCCAATTCGCAAATTACCAGTACGGTAAACAGTATCAATGCACTGGCACAAAATATTGCCGACCTGAACAATCAGATTGCTGCTGCCGCTGCCGCCAATACCCAGCAACAGCCGAACGACCTGATGGATCAGCGCGACCAGGCCATGGAGCAGCTGAACAAACTGGTCAGCGCCAAGGCCGTGCCGCAATCGGATGGTACCTACAGCGTGTTCATCGGTAATGGCCAGGCGCTGGTGATGGGCAATAATGTCACCAAGCTGGGAACACAGAACGACCCCACCAACCCCCTGAACGTGCAGGTTACCTATCCCAACCCGAATGGCACCAATACCGTGGTGCCCAGTACCGCCCTGGCGGGTGGTCAGCTGGCGGGTTATCTGGATTTCCGTGACGGTACTTTGTTGTCTACCCAGCAGAAGCTGGGCACGCTGGCCATCGATTTCACCACGGCCATGAATTACCAGAACCAGCTGGGACGTGATTTGTCCGGCAATCAAGGCGGATTGATCTTTGCCGACATGACCAGTTACGCCTCGCATCCGCAGGATGCAGTGGCCAATATGCAGTTGCTGTTGTCCGATCCTACCAAGCTGGCTGCCTCGTCTTCTTTGCAACTGGGCAGTGGTGGCATCACCCCGTCCGGTACCGGCGTCACGCTGTCCGGCGTGTGGGCCAGCATGCCCGGTACGTATGGCTGGGCCAGCACATCGTCGCCGCCTTCGGTATCGACGCACCCGGTTACCGGCCTGACCGGCATGACCATCAATGCCACCACTGCAACCAGCATTACTGCCACGCTGACCGGTGGCCCGGACAACGGTCAGACCTTCAACGTAGTGCCGGACCCGACGGTATCCAACGGTTACAAGCTGGTGGACAATGCCACGCCTGCCAACGACCTGGGTATCAAGTTCCAGCTGTCCGGCCAGATGAAGGCCGGCATGACCATCAATGTCTCTCCGGTGCCCACCGGCACGGCAGTCAGCGGTAACGGTAACAACCTGGGCGAGATGATGGGTTTGCAGACCCGCAAGATTGTTGACGATAACAAGAATGGCACCAATACCGGCTTGCAGTCTTTCCAGACTTACTATTCGACCACCGTCAGCTTTGTGGGGAATGCCACCAATACGGTGAAACTGGCATCGTCGTCGCAGACCACCTTGCTGCAACAGGCCACGACTTCCCGCTCCAATGTCAGCGGCGTGAATATGGATCAGGAAGCCGCCGACCTGATCAAGTACCAACAGGCATATCAGGCATCTGGCAAGGTTCTCCAGATTGCACAGACACTATTCCAGCAAATCCTGCAAATGGGTGGCTGAGGCGAGGGTTGAATCATGAGAATCAGTACCGCTACTTCCTACCTGACCGGCACCTACGACATGCAATCGCTGCAGTCGCAGTTGCAGTCCTTGCAATCCCAGCTCGATACGCAGAAGCGTGTGGTCACCCCGGCCGATGATCCGGTTGCTGCTGCACGCATCCTGCAGTTGAACCAGTCTGACGGGATGAATACCCAGTTCATCACCAACACCAAGGCGGTGGAGTCCACCTTGTCGCTGGCCGAGTCGCAGCTGACCAATGCATCAAACTTGCTGACCAGTCTGAAAGCTTCCGCCATCCAGGCGGGTAACACCGTCCTGTCGTCCGACCAGTTGCTGATGATTCAGAAGCAGGTGCAGGAGGGCATTTCCGAAATGACCGGTTACGCCAATGCTACCGACGGCAAGGGCAACTACCTGTTCAGTGGCAACAAGGTGGATACGCCGCCCTTTGTGCTGGATGCAACATACGCTGCGACTTATCAGGGGGACACCGGTCAGCGCAATGTCCCCATCAGTGCCTCGCGCAGCATGCAGATTTCCGATGCGGGCAGCAATATCTTTGGCAATGCAACGAGCCCGACGGCAGTGTTTGATGCGCTCAAGTCGCTCAATGACCTGCTGGCGCAGAACCCCAAGCCATCTACTTACAGTACCGACATGGGTAATATTATTTCTGCACTGGATACAGCGCAGAAAAACCTGGCCACCAATATTGCGTCGATTGGTGCGCGGCGTCAGGAAAACCAGAACGTTCAGGACATGGGTACCCAGCTGGGTTTGCAGTACAAGAGTGGCATCAGTGACTTGCAGGATCTGGACATGCCCAGTGCCATCACCAGCTTTACCCAGACCCAGACTTCGCTCAAGTACAGTCAGCTGGTGTACAACAAGGTGACCAGCCTGTCCCTGTTCAACTACATGTCCTGAGCCCGGCCTCAGGCAGCACAAAACCAGAACGGCTACCACAAGGTAGCCGTTTTTAATGGTTCTGCCGGGCTGTTACAGGGTGGCAGGTTCCACCACGATGCCTGCCCGCAGGCCGGGTTTGACGCCGGGGTTGGGGAACAGGATGCGTTCCGCCCCGCCATCAGCGACATAGCGTTCTGCACCATCTTCGGCAATCAGGAAACCATCAGGCAGGGCCGTGAAATTTTCCACCTGCGCATCCAGGTGCAGGCGGAAGGCCTCGCTGTGTTTGATCAGGTCGTACTTGGCCCGGAACAGCGGATAGTCACCCGGCTGATAGTCAGCCAGCGGCGGCGTGGTATCACTCACCAACTGGCGCAGGGCCTGGTCGATACCGGCAAAGCGGGACAGATCGTTATGGCCAAACGGGCGGGCCTTGCCCAGTTCCAGGGTGAAGGCATGTGCCTGATACGCGTGGCTGGTGTAATAGCTGAAGGTGTTGGCCGGTTTGCTGTGCAGCAGTACCGCCTCGATGCCGCAATGTTTCAGCCAGGCAAGTTGGGCCGGATCATGCGCGCGCTGGTGCAGGAAGGGGTAGATGGCAAACTTCTCATATACCGAACCACGGATGGCGGTGTGCAGGTCGTAATGCAGGCGCAGTGCATGGGACGGAGCCTGGGCAAAGAAACGGCCGGCTTCTTGTTCCAGCAAGGCGGCACAAGCGGCCTCCTGCGCGTCAGGCTGCTGCTGGTGGGCGCCATTGAACAGACGATTGAGGTCGTAATCCAGATAGCGCTCGCCCTGCTGCATGGCTTTTGGATTGCCAAATGCCACCAGCAGCCGGTGGTGCAAGGGCAGGGTGCCGCTGGCAATATCGGCCAGCATGGCGTCGATTACTTCGATGGGTGCGGTTTCATTGCCGTGGATGCCGCAGGACAACAGAATGAATGCGGGCTTGCTGTGCTGGCCTGCTGGGAATAGTTCCACCACATTGGCGGCATGCCAGCGCGCAGTCACGCCAGCGGCCAGTTGCCATTCCGGCAGGGTGGTTGTGTTGGCTTGCAGCACGTGTTGCAGAAAACGGGATGGCTGAGTGGTCATCGGCAGTCCAGGCAAGAAACGATATCTGATTGTAACCATTTCCGCCCGGCGTGCAGCCGGCATGCCGCGCTGATGAACGGGCATGCCGTTTCTGGGCAATTCAGTCTATCCAGCCGGGTTTGCGCATTTCCAGGAATGCCCTGACGCCTTCCTGTCCCTCATCGCTGCGCCGCAAGGCCACCATGCGGTCTATGGTCAGGTCGATGACAGCGGGGGCAATGTCGCGGTGTTCGATGTCGCGGATCAACTGCTTGGCTGCCACCATGGCGTGCGGGCCGTTCAGCAGCAGTTGGCGGCACATATGCTCCACCGCGTCATCAAGTTCATCGTTTTCCACCGTCTGGTGAATCAGTCCCAGGCGACGTGCCTTGCCTGCGTTGATGCGTTCTGCCGTGACAAAGTAGCGGCGCGCGGCACGCGGGCCGATGGCACGCATGATGTAGGGCGCTGCCAGTGCCGGAATGATGCCCAGCTTCACGTCGGAGAAGCAGAACAAGGCTTCGGATACGCTGATGGAAACATCGCAGCAGGCAACCAGTGCCGCACCGATGCCAAAGGCCGAGCCTTGTACCCGTGCAATGGTGGGCTTGGGCAGGTGGTCCAGCGTTTCCAGCAAACGGGACAGACGCTGGGCATCCCGTCTTTGCTGGCTTTCATCAAATTCGGTCAGGCGTCGTAGCCAGGCGCTGTCATGGCCTGCCGAGAAACTGATGCCCTCGCCAGTCAGTACCACAACACGAACGCTGTCGTCTTCAGCCAGTGTTTCCAGGGTGGCGGTCAGCAAGTCCACCATCTTGTCATCCAGCGCATTGTGCAATTCGCCACGATTCAGGCTGATGGTGGCAATGCCTTGCGGGCTTACCTTGAGCAGTACGGCCTCTTCCATGGGGGTTCTCCTTTGTTGTTGTTTGACTGTTGGCCCCGTCAGGGCTGGCAGAAGCGGATGATGCTGCGGCTGAAGGCTTCTGCCGCTTCGATATGCAGGACATGCGCAGCGTGCGGAATTTGTTCCAGCGTGGCATGTGGAATGCGTTGCTGCAAGATTTCTGCCTGATACAGCGGGGTGAGCCGGTCTTCCGCACCTAGCAGGATGTGACAGGGAATCTGCAGTTGTGGCAGCCAGTTGCGGGCATCATGCTCCTTCACGCCGTTGATCAGGCGGATGACTGCGTCCCAGTCCACCATGCCGGCCAGGGTTTTCATGTCCTCCAGCATGGCCGCGTTGGCGGTGAGAAAACGGCTGGAAAACAGCCAGGGTATGCTGGCGCTGTAACGCAAATCCAGCCCGCCTGCCTGGTTGCATTCTATCCAGCTCTGGCTGATGCGGTTGTTGGCCTCATCCGACCAGGCCAGGGTTGAGGCCAGCAACAGCTTGCGCACGCGCTGGCCGTGCCGGTGGGCAAAGTGCTGGGCCACCATGCCGCCATAGGACAGCCCCACCAGAAAGACCTGCGACAGCTGCAAGGCATCCAGCAGGGCGGCAGCCAGGTCCGCCTGCTCTGCCAGCGTGTATTTCTCGGCGACAGGCTTGTCGGTTTGCCCCTGGCCCAGAAAGTCGAAGCGGATTACGCGATACTGGCTTTCCAGTGCCGGCATCATCAGGCCCCAGGCCGGTGTGGACATGGTGATGCCGTTGAACAGCAGCAAATCCTGCTGGCCATGACCGCTGATTTCATAAAAAACCGAGTGGCTGCCGAGTGCGAGGTGGGGCATGGAAGGCTCCTGCGGTTGATGGCTTGCGCGGATGGTCGTTTCTGTCATTCTAGGCCGCATTGCTGATGGAGAGCCAGCAAGCGGCCGTTTTGTTGAGATTTACCCGTGGCCAGGTAAAGAGATTGTCATTTGTACGGTTTAAAGTACCGGTTTGTACATTGGCCGGATAATCAAACCATCGCTATGGACTGTACGCCGCAAAGGGAAGTGACCGAACTGGCCCAGCTGGCTTCGCGCTGTCACGAACTGGAAGAAATCATCAGCGAGCGACGCCTGCAGCCGGTATTCCAGCCGATTGTCGATCTCACCACCGGTGGGGTGCTGGGTTACGAGGGCCTGATCCGCGGGCCGTCCAACAGCCCGCTGCACTCGCCGGTCAGCCTGTTCGACCAGGCCGAACGCTGCCAGCTGACAGTGATGCTGGATCGAAGCTGCCGCCAGGTCACCATGGAACGTTTTGTCGAACTGGGACTGTCCGGTTTGTTGTTCCTGAATATCTGTCCGGCCACCTTGCTGGCGCCCGAACATCGTCAGGGTGAAACGCTGGCCTTCCTGCAGAAAATCGGTCTGTCGGCCGAGCGCATCATCATTGAGGTCACCGAAACCACGCCTGCCGCGTGCTACGACAGTTTGCGCCTTGCCACCACGCATTACCGCGACAACGGCTTTCGCATTGCGCTGGATGACCTTGGCGAAGGCTTTTCCAATCTGAGGCTGTGGTCCGAGCTGCGGCCGGACTTTGTCAAACTGGACAAACACTTTGTCCAGCAACTGCATCTGGACCCGCTGAAAGAGCAATTTGTCCGCTCCATGGTGGACATTGCCCGCCAGTCCGGCGCCATGCTGGTGGCCGAAGGCATTGAAACCCAGGCCGAGCTGCGCACCTTGCAAAGGCTGGGCGTGCGCTATGGGCAGGGCTATCTGCTGGCGCGGCCCAGTGCGGTGCCGGCGCTCGATTTGCAGATTCACGTCAACGGCGTGGTGTGGGAGGGCGGTCGCAACCGCATGCCCTGGCAAATGCAGGCCACGGCGCGGGATTTGTTGCAGGAAGTGCCCTGCCTGACGCCGGATGTGCCCAATGAGGCGGCCTATCGCCTGTTCGACCGCGATCCGGCACGTTTTGCCATCCCGGTGGTAAAGGATGGCGTGCCGGTTGGCCTGCTGCGGCGTCATCACCTGCTGGAAAGCTTTGCCCGGCCATTCAATCGCGAACTCTACGGCAAGAAGCCCTGCACCACGATGATGGACAAGCAGCCCTTGATCGTGAATGCCGATTTGAATGTGCATGATTTGTCCACGCTGGTGGTGGCATCCGAGCAGCGTTATCTGGTGGATGGCTTCATCATTACCGAAAACGGGCAGTATCTGGGCATGGGGACCGGCTTTGCCCTGATGCGCAAAATGACCGAATTGCAGATTTCCGCTGCACGTTATGCCAACCCGCTTACCGGCTTGCCCGGTAATGTCCCCTTGTCCGAAGCGATAGACCGCTTGCTGGAAGCGCAGCTGCCTTTTGTGGTGGCCTATGCCGACCTGGACAATTTCAAACCCTTCAATGATCTGTACGGCTATGCGGCAGGAGACGAGATGATCTGCCTGTTGGCCCGGCTGCTGGTGGATTGCGTGGATGCCGACCGTGACTTTGTCGGTCATGTCGGCGGGGACGATTTTGCCTTGCTGCTGCAATCGCCAGACTGGCGGCCACGGCTGGAGCAGATGTTGCAGCAATTCGACGCGGCAGTGCGAGGCATGTTTGACCCCGTGCATCTGGCCAGTGGTGGTTTTGACATGCCGGGCCGTAATGGCGAGCAGATGCATTTTCCGCTGACGTCCCTGTCGGTGGGCGTGGTCAGGGTAGCGCCGGGCCAGTTTCCCACGCATTACGAAGTCGGTGCTGCCACGGCGGAGGCCAAGAAGCAGGCCAAGAAGCAGCCGGGCAGCAGCCTGTTTGTCGAGCGACGCCTGGCGCATCCTGCCGGTGGACTTGTTCGATGAATTAAACATGCCGGCCCGGAAAGCCTGTTTTGTATCAAATGTGAAGTCCCTATTCTGGTTTTTTTTCCCAAATGCAGCACTGTGAGGCCTGAAAGCCACATTGCTCGCTCACTTTTGATCAAGTTTCGTTTTGAGGCTTGTCAAATTTATTAAACGTAAGCTAGGCTTCTCTCCAGCAAAAGAGCAGCGTATAGACTGCTTTGGGCAGTAATGCTGGCATGACATGACGGGATGTTTAAGCCCATTTGTGATCAATGCACAGTGCTGACCAGATCGTTCGGGAGAGTAGGGGAGGAGCCAGCATGAATTTTGTCGCAGCACGCATTGCCGTTCATCACGGCAATACAGGCTACGCCCGCTTCAGTAGGCCCCCCCATGAAGGTATCGTTTCCGGTTTGACCGTTTTTCCCGCTTTTTCTTTGCCAGACACTGCCCATTCACGGTGGGGACTGGTATTGTTTTGAAAGCGGATTTAGGTGCGAGTGAAAAGGTGGCAAACCTGCCTTTTCTGTAAGCTGACCGTTATTCAGGTCGCGGACACGCGAAATCAGCCGCCTGGGCTGGAATAGTAGGAGGGAGCAAAATCATGACGGATGCTGTAGCGGCCAACAAGCCGGTTCAATCAAATGCTGGTACACAGGCTGCCAAGCAGGTTCAGAAAGTGCAAGCCAATGACAAGCCTTATCTGAAAATCAGTGGGGTGGTCAAAAAATTCGGCGACCACGTTGCTGTCGACCATGTTGATCTGGAAATCAGACAACACGAAATTTTCGCGCTGCTGGGTAGTTCCGGCTGCGGCAAGTCCACCCTGCTGCGCATGCTGGCAGGCATGGACAACCCGACTTCGGGCAAGATCATCCTCGATGGCGAGGATGTGATCGGCCTGGCGCCGTACGAGCGCCCGGTCAACATGATGTTCCAGAGCTATGCCTTGTTCCCCCACATGACCGTGGCCGAAAACATTGCCTTTGGCCTGAAACAGGACAAGCTGCCCAAGGCGGAAATCAGCGCCCGTGTGGATGAAATGCTGGACCTGGTGCAGATGCGCAAGTACGCCAACCGCAAGCCGCATCAACTCTCCGGTGGTCAGCAACAGCGTGTGGCACTGGCGCGTAGCCTGGCCAAGCGTCCGAAGCTGCTGCTGCTGGACGAACCGCTGGGCGCACTGGACAAGAAACTGCGTCAGCAAACCCAGCTTGAACTGGCCAGCACCATCGAAAAGGTGGGCGTAACCTGCATCATGGTGACGCACGACCAGGAAGAAGCCATGACCATGGCAGACCGCATCGGCATCATGTCCGAAGGCAAGCTGCTGCAAGTGGGCACCCCGACCGAAATCTACGACTACCCCAACTGTCGCTTCACCGCCGAATTCATTGGTGAAACCAATATGTTCGAAGGTGCGGTGACTGTGGATGAAGCCGACCGCGTGGAAATCACCTCGCAGGAACTGGGCGGTGTGGTACGTATCGACCACGGCATTACCGGTCCCAAGGGCATGCATGTGTGGGCCAGTGTCCGTCCGGAAGACGTACGCCTGGACCGCAAGACCGTGGCAGCCGGCCCGAACATGGCCTCCGGCGTGGTGGAAAACATTGCCTACATGGGCAGCTACTCCGTGTTCCACATCAAGCTGGCCAGTGGCAAGGTAGTGAAATCGGTTGTGCCGTCCTCGCGCTGGTACGATGCCGACGAAACCGCTCCCACCTGGGGCGATCCGGTATTTGTCAGCTGGCGTGCCGATGCACCGGTCATCCTGACCATGTAAGGTCAATCCAGCAGGTAAAAGCGGATACATCATCAGTGTGTCCGCTTTTTTTACGCCCGTAGTCATGGCTTTTGTTTCACGCAATTCAACTTCCTGTCACCGAGGTTCTCATGCTCCGCTTCGCCCATCAGCCTGCCGTGCCGTCCTACTACCAGGCCAGTGCCAGCCACTGGGAGGCCTGCCCGCCACTGCAAGGCGCGGTCAGTGTCGATATCTGCGTGGTGGGCGGCGGACTGGCCGGTTTGTCCGCCGCGCTCAACCTGGCCGAGCGCGGTTTTTCCGTCACCTTGCTGGAAGGCAGCGCCATCGGTTTTGGTGCTTCCGGACGTAATGGTGGACAGGTGATTGCCGGTTATGCCTGCGGCACCGACACCTTGCGTGCCCAATTGGGTAGCGAACTGGCGCGGGTGATGTGGGATATGTCGGTGGAGGCGGTGGACATCATCGATGAGCGGGTAAGAAAACACGGCATTGACTGCGACTGGGCACGTGGGTTTTGCAATGCCGCCATCAAGCCGCGCCACATGCAGGAGCTGGAAGCCTGGCAGCACGAAGCTGAAACCGAATACGGCTATGGCGGCATGCAGCTGTGGGACAAGGCTACACTGGCGCAGCAACTGGGCAGCGAACGCTATCAGGGTGGTTTGTTTGATCCGCGTTCCGGCCACTTGCATCCGCTCAACTACACCTTGGGTCTGGCGCGTGCCGCCATCGCCGCCGGGGTGAAGATTTACGAACAGTCCCCGGTATTGCGACTGGAGCAGGGCGCACAACCGGTGGTGCATGCCGAACAGGGGCAAGTGCGTTGCCAGCACGTGGTGCTGGCCTGCAATGCCTATATTGGCCAGCTGCTGCCGCAGCTGGAGCGCAAGATCATGCCGGCCGGCACTTATGTGATTGCCACCGAGCCACTGGGACGTGAACGCGCGGCCAGCCTGATCGCCAACAATATGGCGGTGTGTGACACCAACTTCGTGCTGGATTATTACCGCCTGTCGGCGGACAACCGTCTGCTGTTTGGTGGCAAGGTCAGTTACTCCGGGCGCGAGCCGCACGATCTGGCCGGGGCAATGCGCAGCGATATGTTGCGGGTGTTTCCGCAGCTGGCTGATGTGAAGGTGGACTATGCCTGGGGCGGTTTTTGCGACATCACCGTCAATCGCGCGCCGGACCTGGGCCGTCTGGCCGGTAATATCTACTACATGCAGGGCTTTTCCGGCCACGGGGTCAATGTCACCGGGATTGCCGGCAAGGTGATTGCCGAAGCCATTGCCGGCACCGCAGGCCGGCTGGATGTGTTTGCCCGCGTGCAGCACCGCGACTTTCCCGGTGGCAAGCTGTTGCGCACGCCAGCACTGGTGCTGGGCATGGCCTATTATCGGATGAAGGACGCGCTGTAAAGCGCGTTGTTGGTCTGCCTTTGCATGCCAGTTGGATGATGATTATCGTGTAGCACCACAAAATGGAAGATATGCTGTCAAAAGACTGATCGGGCAGCATATTTGCCGTTTTTTTGCCGTCACGCCGGGCTGTGCCGGACACGGCTTTGCCCCAAAAAATGCCGCTGTGGTTCCGTCATCAAATTTTTACTTGTCAAGCTGCGTGATGTTGTTAAAATCCGCGCTCGTTTTGCAATGCAAAACACCGACAATCAATTGTTTCGCTCCGACATCCCAGGCCCACATAAAAGCTTTGTAGCCCGAAAGCCGCGCACTAAGGAGCGGGGTTATCCATCGAATCATTGAGGGAAAATCTCATGGCTTGGACTGTGGCTGATAGCCGGAGCCTGTACGGCATCCGGCATTGGGGGGCGGGCTATTTCGACGTGGGCGACAACGGATGCATCCAGGTGCAGCCGAATGTGCGCCATGCCACACGTATCGATCTGCACGAATTGAGCCGTCAACTGGGAGCAAAAGGGCTGGATCTGCCGCTATTGGTGCGTTTTCCGGACATCCTGCAAGACCGCGTGACCCGCCTGTGCGGCGCATTTGACAACGCCATTGCCACGCAAAACTACGGCAATCGCTACACCGCCATTTACCCCATCAAGGTGAATCAGCAAGAAGCGGTGGTGAAAAGCATCATCGCCACCCGCGACGTGTCCATCGGTCTGGAAGCCGGCTCCAAGCCGGAACTGATGGCCGTGCTGGCGCTGGCTCCCAAGGGCGGCACCATCATCTGCAATGGCTACAAGGACCGCGAGTTCGTGCGTCTGGCGCTGATCGGCCAGAAGCTGGGTCATCAGGTGTTCATCGTCATCGAAAAAGAATCCGAAGTTGACCTGGCCATTGAAGAAAGCCAGAAGCTGGGCGTGCGCCCGATGCTGGGCATGCGCGTGCGCCTGTCCTCGCTGGCCAGCAGCAAATGGGCGGATACCGGTGGTGACAAGGGCAAGTTCGGCCTATCCGCGGCCCAGCTGATTTCCGCTGCCGACAAGCTGGCTGCTGCCGGCATGTCCGACTGCGTGCGCTTGATGCACTTCCACATGGGTTCGCAGATTGCCAATATCGGCGACTACCGTGCCGGCTTCCGCGAAGCGGTGCGTTACTTTGCCGAATTGCGTGCGCTGGGCCTGCCGATTGACCACGTCGATGTGGGCGGTGGTCTGGGCGTGGACTATGACGGCACCCATTCGCGCAATGCCAGCTCCATCAACTACGACATGGACGAATACGCCCAGGTCATCGTGTCGATGCTGGCCGAGTTCTGCGACGAAAACGGCATTCCGCACCCGCGCATCCTGTCCGAATCCGGCCGCGCCATGACCGCGCACCACGCGGTGCTGATCATGAACGTGACCGACGTGGAGCGCCTGCCGGAAAGCGTGCCGGAAGTGGAGGACCTGTCGGTACTGGCCAAGCCGGTGCGCAAGCTGTTCGAGCTGATGGAGCTGACCGACGAAGAAATGGTGACGGAAATCTATTACCGCGCCAGCCATTACGCGTCCGATGTGTCCGATCTGTACTCCGCCGGCCGCATTTCGTTGAAAGAAAAGGCCATGGCCGAGGACGTGCACGCCACACTGTGCCGTCGCCTGCATCGCCAGTTGCAAGCCAGCCAGCGTTCGCAGCGCCAGGTGTATGACGAGCTGACCGACAAGCTGGCGGACAAGTATTTCTGCAACTTCTCGGTATTCCAGAGCCTGCCGGATACCTGGGCCATCGACCAGATCCTGCCCATCATGCCGGTCCACCGGCTGGACGAGCAGCCCACCCGCCGCGCCGTGCTACAGGATTTGACCTGCGATTCGGACGGCAAGGTGAAGCAGTATGTCGACCAGCAAAGCATCGAATCCAGCATGTCGGTGCATGATGTCGAACCCGGCAAGGAATACCTGATTGCCGTGTTCATGGTGGGTGCCTACCAGGAAATCCTGGGTGACATGCACAATCTGTTTGGCGATACCGACTCGGTCAACGTTTATGTGCGCGACAATGGCCAACTGGAATTTGCCGGCGTGGAAGAGCATGACACCATCGAAGACATGCTGCGCTATGTGCACCTGTCGCCGGAGGAAATCCTCAACCGCTACGAGGAAAAAGCCCGTGCGGCCGATCTGTCCAGCGACGAGCGCAATGTATTCTTTGCCGAGTTCTGCCGTGGTCTGAAGCAGTCGTCCTATCTGTCGGTGTAAGCCGTGCAGGTTTGATGCCAAAGAAAAAGCCCTGAGTGATCAGGGCTTTTTTGCGTCTGCAAGGGCTGGAATCAGCCTTCGGCTTCGACAAAATCCAGTTCCGGCGGCTCGCGGCGGAAGAAGCCGGTGAGCTTGGCCAGATAGGCAATGCCCAGTGCCAGCCAGATCAGGCCCAGCATGATGGCACGGCTATCCAGGCTGACTAGCAGCCACAGGTCGGCCAGCATGCCGATCAGCGGAAACAGCAGGAACAGGAAGAAGTCACGCGGGGCGCGGCGACGCTGGCGCACGTAGTAGTGCGCAATCACCGACAGATTGACGAAGCTGAACGCCAGGAAAGCACCAAAGTTGATGAAGGAAGTCGAGGTGGTCACATCCAGCTTCAGCGCCAGCAAGGCCACCACGCCGCAAATCACCAGATTGTTCACCGGGGTGCGAAAGCGCGCATGCAGCTTGCCGAACACGGACTGCGGCAGCACCGCGTCGCGGCCCATGGCGTACAGCAGACGCGAGGCGCTGGCCTGCGCCGACAGGCCGGAGGCAAACTGGCCGATGATCAGGCCGATCAGGAAGATGCTGGCAAACAGGTCGCCGCCGATATTCTTGGCAATCTCGAACGCAGCATCATCCACGCTCTTGAACTGGCTGGACGGATGGGCCAGCTGCACAAAGTAGGACGCCACCACGAAAATCAGCCCGCCGATGATGGTAATCCACATGATGGCGCGCGGAATGGTATGGCGTGCATCGCGGGTTTCCTCGGTAAGCGTGCTGACCGCATCAAAACCCAGAAAGGAATAACAGGCCACGGCGGCACCAGCCATGATCATCGGCAGCTTCATGTCGCCACGGAAGAAGGGCGCCAGATTCCACAAGGGCTTGCTGGCATCGCCCGCCACATAGTGGATGCACAGCGCGACAAAGGCCAGCAGCACCAGGAATTGCAGCAGCATCATCAGGTAATTGACGGTATTGGCCATCTTCAGCCCGACGATATTGATCAGCGTGGTGAACACGATGAAGGCAATCACCCATACGGCCATCGGAATACCGGGGAAGGCCGAGGCCAGATAGGCCGCGCCGATCAGCCAGATGGCCATTGGCAGGAACAGATAGTCCAGCAACACCGCCCAGCCCACCAGAAAGCCCAGCTTGGCGTGGATGGATTTGCGGGTGTAGGTGTAGGCCGAACCGGCCACCGGAAAGGCCGCTGCCATGCGGCCATAGCTGTAGGCGGTAAACAGCATGGCCACCAGCGCCACCAGATAGGAGGCGGGGACCATGCCATCGGTCATTTGCGCCAGGATACCAAAGGTACCCAGCACGATGATGGGCGTCATGTAGGCTAGGCCAAACAGCACCACGGAGCCCAGCGTCAGCGAGCGCTCCAGTTGTTTCGTTTCCATTGTTTCTCCTTTGTTGCTCATGTTTGTGTTTGTTGTCATGAGCCTGTCTCTTTTGTTTTGACTGCCAGTGATTGCTAGGGCGTGGCTAGTGCCGGATACGGAAGCTGCGCTGGCCGTTTTCGCCGTTGATGACTTCACCTGCCAGGGCAATGCGCCGGTCGTGCAGATAACGGTAGTCGCGGCGGCTGGCCTCAAGTTGCTTCAGGTCCAGTGCCACACGCAGCTGTTGCGGGTCGCGTCCGCAACTGGCCACCACTTGGCCAAAGGGGTTGATCACCGCGCTTTCGCCGGCAAATTGCAGGCCGTCACCGCTGCCGCAGCGGTTGGTCATCACTGCGAACAGCTGGTTTTCCATGGCACGGGCGGTAATCGCAGTGCGATGCACCGGGCCGTAGGGGTCCATATTGCCGTTGGTGACAATCAGCAGGTCCACCTCTTGCTGCGCCAGCGCGCGGGCTGTTTCCGGGAACTCGATATCGAAACAGATGAGGATGCCGACGCGCAGGCCTTCCCATTCGCAGCTCACCAGTGCATCGCCGGGGGTGAAGATGCCGTGGTCGGATGCCCACAAATGGGTTTTGCGGTAAGCCAGTGCCACACCTTGCGGGGTGAGCAGGGCGGTGGTGTTGTAAAAGCGGCCTTCATGCGCCTCGGCAAAGCCGATGGCGATGCTGATGTTTTTCTCGCGTGCCGCCTGCTGGATGGTGCGGATGGCTGGGCCGTCGATGGGCTGGGCCAGCGCGGTGATATTGTCGGTGGTGGGAAAACCGCTGAGATAGGTTTCCGGGAATACCAGCAGGCGGGTATCGGGCCCGCAACGGGCGATGGCGTCCAGGGCGCTGGCGGTGTTGGCCGGGATGTCGCCATCGACACCGGGCAGCTGGGCCAGTTCTACAATCATGCTGTCTCCTTGGTTGAATGTTGTCAGACTACATCGCTGGCGCTGCCCCGTTGTCTGCAGGGAGGCTGTTGGAGAGTCTGGAAGCGTGCTAGCTTGAGAAGCTGTCAGCGCAGGGCTCAGTATCGGCTGCTGTCAAGCGTATGAAAATTACATCAAGTGGGTAACCAGATTGGGGTAGTCGTGGCCTTGGAAATACAGGATATCGCCTGGCATCGCACGGTGGGGCGTTTGATTGATCAGCTGGACAAACCGGTGTTCTGGCCGTCCCTGCTGGGGGTGCTGGCCGATTATGTGGCTTTTGACAGCTGGGTGGTGCTGCTGTTTTACCCGGACCGCCCGCCCACGGTGCTGGCCGAGCAGGCCATGGCCGATGGCGGGGTGGATACGCTGTTTCAGGATTATCTGCAGGGCCTGTACCGGCTGGACCCGTTTTATGTCGCCAGCCTGGAGTACCGCCATGCCGGGCTGCTGCGGCTGGACGAGGTGGCACCGGACCGTTTCCCGTTTACCGATTACTACCAGCGCTATTTCCGCCTGAACATTGTCGAGGACGAGGTGCAGTTCAACCTGCCCGGTGAGGATGGCAGCACCTTGTGCCTGTCGCTGGGGGCAGGGCAGCGCTTTAGTCCCGAACAAATGGCGACCTTGAGCCTGTTGCAGCCATGGGTGCTGGCCCTGATGCGCCAGCGCCTGCATTTCGAGCAACTGGCGGCCAGCAAACCTGTTGTGCCCGCGCCGCAGGCAGCCCCGGTCGGGCTGGAGGGGCAGGGCCTCACCCTGCGCGAGAACGAGGTGGCGCAGCTGATGCTGGGTGGTCATTCCAGCAAGGCGATTGCCCAGCGCTTGCAGATATCGGTGGAAACCGTTCGCGTGCACAAGAAACACCTGTACAGCAAGCTGGGCATCAATTCGCAATCCGAGCTGTTTTCGGTGTTTCTGCGCGCCAGCCGGGCGTGAAAAAGCCTGCGCGTGGCAGGCTTGGTGTGATGCCGGGCTTGCTTACTACTGAATGATGCCGCCGCCCAGACAGATATCACCGTCGTACAGCACGGCAGACTGGCCAGGCGTCACCGCCCACTGCTTTTCGCGGAAGGTGAGGGTGGCCTGGCCATCCACTACCGGCGACAGCGAACAGGCAGCATCGGCCATGCGATAGCGGTTCTTGGCCGCGTATTCACCAGCGGCTGGTGCGCCGTTCAGCGTCCAGGACAAATCGCTCATCGCCAGCGTGGGCTTGAGCAGCAGCGGGTGGTCATGCCCCTGCACCACGATCAGCTTGTTACCCGGAATATCCTTGCCGGCAACAAACCACGGTTCGCCGCTGCCATCCTTGCTGCCGCCTATGGTCAGGCCCTTGCGCTGACCCAGTGTGTAGTACATCAGGCCCATGTGCTCGCCCACCACCTTGCCCTCTGCCGTCACCATCTGGCCAGGCTGGGTGGGCAGATAACGTTGCAGGAACTCGCGGAACGGGCGCTCGCCGATAAAGCAGATGCCGGTGGAGTCCTTCTTGGCTGCTGTCGGCAGGCCGGCTTCCTCGGCCAGTTTGCGCACCTCGGTCTTGCGGATGTCGCCCAGCGGGAAGATGGCTTTTGCCAGCTGGTGTTGCTGCAGGCGGTACAGGAAGTAGCTTTGGTCCTTGGTGTGGTCCACTGCCTTCATCAGGTAGTGCAGGCCGTCCTTTTCCATCTTGCGCGCGTAGTGGCCGGTGGCGATGCAGTCGGCACCCAGTTCCAGCGCGTAGTCCAGAAAGGCCTTGAACTTGATTTCGGCATTGCACAGCACGTCCGGATTGGGGGTGCGGCCAGCCGAGTATTCCTTGAGGAAGTACGAGAACACGCGGTCCTTGTATTCCTTGGCGAAATTGACGATTTCCATGTCGATGCCGACGATGTCGGCCACGCTCATGGCATCCAGTGCGTCCTGCTTGATGGAGCAGTATTCGTCGTCGTTGTCGTCTTCCCAGTTCTGCATGAATACGCCGATGACTTCATGGCCCTGTTGCTTGAGCAGCCAGGCGGTTACCGACGAATCCACACCGCCGGACATGCCGACGACAATACGTTTCTTACCCGTCACGGGGAAAATCCTTCTTTCCAGAGAGCCAGGGGCACCACTACGGGTGGTTCCCCGAATGAATTGAACCAGCTGTCCACCACCCATTCCTGGCCGGTGTCCTGCTCGGTGATATGACTGGCAAAGTGTTGGGTCACCAGCCAGCGGGTACGTCGCACAATGGGGTCGACCCGGTGAAAATGCAGCCAGCCCTGGGTTGCCAGGAACTGCAGGAAGGCTGAGTCGTTATGGCTGTGATCGATGCAGTCCATGCGGCCGTCGGCATCGTTGTCGAAGCGGTCGCCACCCTTGTCGTGCCACAGCGGGCTGTCTTGTGCCGACAGCCAGTACAGGGCCTGGACGGCACGCTGGATCTGGCTGCGTTCGGTACTGGCATCCTGCGGATGCTCGAACAGCCGGGCCAGCCAGTCGCGGGCTTCTTCGGAAATTTCCACTTCCAGCTGTTTGGCGCAGCCGTAATCATAACAGAGCTGCAAGGGGTCCGCATGTAGCGTCCCGGCGGCAAGCAGCATGCCAAGCCACAGGCAGCGGCGCAGCAGCAGGTGAAGGTGGCGCAAGGTTTCCTCCCTTGCCGCCAGCTTCAGGGTTGATGGTGAATCAGGTCCAGTGCAAAGCGTTGTCCCAGCCGGTAGTCATCCAGGCATTGCATGACAACCGGGCTGCGGTGTTGCGACAGGCGGGCGGCGATTTCATCGTAAGTAAGCCAGTGCGCGCTGACAATCCCTGCATCCAGTTTTTCTGCCGGGTGATGTTGCACCGCACGCGCGGCAAAGGCAAAACGCAGCCAGGTAATGTCGCTGTCCGGTTTGTCCACCATGTAAATGCCCACCAGGTGTTGTAATTCCACCTCCCAGCCGGTTTCCTCGCGCGTTTCGCGGATGGCGGCCGCAAACAGGGTTTCACCGTGTTCCAGATGACCGGCGGGCTGGTTGAAACGCAGGCCTTGCTCGGTTTCTTCTTCCACCATCAGGTAGCGACCATCCCGTTCCACGATGGTGGCCACTGTGGTATTCGGCTTCCATTGCATGTGACTGCTCCTAATGTAATTGACAATCGTTATTATTTGAAAATACCATACAGAGAATTATTCTCATTCAGGGTTTGTGCCATGTATGTCTGCTTGTGCAACGCGGTAACCGACAGCCAGATCCGTCAGGCAGTAGAAGACGGTGCCACTCGCATGTGTGACCTGCGGGCAGAGCTGGGTGTGGCTTCCGAGTGCGGCAAGTGTGCCTGTTGTGCCAACCAGCTGCGCAAGGAAACGCTGCAGCAGATGAGTGCCTGTCATCCGGGGCGTGCTGTTGCCTGAGTGGGCAGGGCATGTTGTGATGAAATGACGTCGGCAGTGGCGTAAAAAAAGGGGGCCTTGGCCCCCTTTGCTATTTGTGCCGATTGCTTATTTGCCAGCACTGGACTGTTTCTTGGCTGCCGGTGCCGAGGCGTCCGGCGCCGGGTCTTCCTGCTCTTCCCATGGCAGGGCAACCTTCTTGCTGTTGATGGTGAGATTGCCGCCCTTGTAATTCAGCTGGGTGGAAATCTGCCCCTTGTCTTCATTGATGAATTTTTCATCCTTCCACTGCGTCAGCTGGCTATCCAGCAGATTGCGCGCCAGGTCTTCCACTTCACCCATGTTCGGCTGCACTTCCGCGCTCTGGTCCACCATGAACAGGGTGCGGGCTTGCGCCACCACCAGGTTTTCCAGGGTCTTGCGCGGCAGGCTCAGCTTGGCTTCCACTTCAAAACGCTTGAGGAAGGCGGTGGAGTTGTTCAGGTCGGCCTGCTGCAGTCCGTTCAGCCCCAGGCTGCCTTGCAGTGTGGTTTCGCCGCTGGGCATCTTCAGGTAGAAGTCGTTGATCACCAGCTTGGGATTGTTGGTGAGCAGCGGAATGCCGGTCTGCTTGATGGTGTCGATATACTGCTTGCGCAACACCGCCGGGTCCACGCCTTCGAACGGAATCTGGCTGATGGCCTGATCCAGTTTCAGCAGGGTGGGGCCGTGCAGATGGTTGGCCGACACGTCCAGTCGCATCGGGCCGTAGTGCTGGTCGTTGTAGTTGAACTCGGCAAAGTCCAGCTTGCCGCGGGTATTGACGAATTCGTCCTGCTCGCTGCTGACAATCTGGTAGCGGAAATTCTTCAGCGACACCGCCGACGGCTTGAATTCGCCGGACGGGTTGATGAATTCACCCACCCGCATGCGCGTCATCAGGTAAACCAGCTCGTTCAGCTTGATGCTGTAAGGAACGCTGTCTTTCCAGTTGAGCTGCACATTGCCCACGGTCAATTCGCTGGTGCCCAGTTTGATGCCGGTGGCGCCGGGGCGGATGTCGGACACATAACGCACGCCGTCAAAGGCCAGGCTGCCCTTGCTGGAGGCTTCCAGCAGGAAGCCCGGCGAATTGGCTTCGGTCTTGTATTCCTTGTAGCCCGATGCATAGTCCAGCTTCAGGTCGAAGCCTTTCCATTTCATCTTCACGCCGGATAGCGCTTCTTCATAGTCGAAGGACGGCACATTGATGTTCAGTGCGCCACCGCCGCCAAAACCCAGCCGGTTGGTGATGGTGATCGGGTCCTTGTCGCCAAAGAAGGTCTTGAGCGTTTTGCGGGTGGCATCGCTCATGGCGAATTCCGTGGTGACCAGCGCGCGTGCAGGACGGAAATCCAGGCTGGACAGGCCGGGGAAGGGGCCATGCTTGATGTGGTTGGTGAACTTGATGGTGGAGTTCAACAAGGGCTTGAAGTTGTCCGGCAGCATGCTCTCGTACGGCCCGGACAGGCGGCGATTGAATTCCAGCTCGGTGGTTTCGGTGGAGGAGAACCAGCCGCGGTCATAGCTGTGGGACTTCACCTTGAATACGGGCAGGCTGGCCAGCATCTTGTACTGTTCTTCCAGCGTGTCTTCGGCTTTCATGCCGGCCCAGAAGGCAGCCGCGCCATTGAACACCAACAGGCCACCAAGGGTGGCTCCCGCAATAATCAGACGTCGTTTTGGCAACACAAGCGTTTTTCTGAAGGGTGTGTGGAATAAGGCCCTATGGTACACCATGCACGCCGCAAGTCGAACCTTAGAAAACACCCTGACACTGCCATGTCTATTGGTTAAAATGGAGGATTGCCCATTTACAAGGTTGTCTGCCCGCATGTTTTGGCTTAACGGTTTGCTGGATCTCCCGTGGTGGGGGTATATCGTCGTTGCCCTGGTACTGACGCACATCACCATTGCCTCGGTCACCATTTTTCTGCACCGCCATCAGGCGCATCGTGCGCTGGACCTGCATCCGCTGCCCAGCCATTTCTTCCGTTTCTGGCTGTGGCTGACCACCGGCATGGTGACCAAGCAGTGGGCCGCCATCCACCGCAAGCATCACGCCAAGTGCGAAACCCCGGAAGACCCGCACAGCCCGCAGATCCTGGGTATCAGGAAGGTGTTGTGGGAAGGCGTGGAGTTGTACCGCGCCGCCTGCAAGGATCAGTCCATCATGGACAAGTTCGGTCACGGTACGCCCGATGACTGGATCGAGCACAAGCTGTACACACCACACTTTGGCAAGGGCATCTTCCTGATGCTGGCCATCGACCTGTTGCTGTTCGGCCCGGCCGGCTTGTCCATCTGGGCGGTGCAAATGGTGTGGATTCCGTTCTGGGCGGCGGGGGTCATCAATGGCCTGGGACACTGGTGGGGTTATCGCAATTTCGAGAACGAAGATGCGTCCACCAATATTTTTCCCTGGGGCATCATCGTGGGTGGTGAAGAGCTGCACAATAATCACCACACCTTCGGCACCTCGGCCAAGCTGTCGTACAAATGGTACGAGTTTGATATTGGCTGGATGTATATCCGCATGCTGGAGATCTGCCATCTGGCCAAGGTACGCCGCGTGGCACCGCGTCTGGCTCAGGATGCCAGCCGTCCGCAGCTGGACCTGGAACATCTGCAGGCCATCATTTCCAACCGCTATGCCATTGCCGCACGTTATGCGCGCGAGCTCAAAGAGGTGTATCGCAAGGAGCTGGAACAAGTCAGCCTGCCCGATATGGACGATCTGTCGCGCAAGATGAAAATCTGGCTGAAACAGGATGCCAAGGACACGCCGGAGTGTGACAAGGCGCAACTGGAACTGTTGTTGCAGCACAGTCCCACCCTGCAAACGGTGTATACCATGCGTCAGGAGCTGTGCCGTTTGTGGGAACGCTCCTCGCTGACGCGTGAGCAGCTGCTGCACGAGCTGCAGGACTGGTGCCTGCGAGCCGAGCAATCCGGCATTGCCGCGCTGGAGCGTTTTGCCCTGAATTTGCGTACGACCGCCGTGGCCTGATGCGTTTGGTCTGGCACAAGAAAAACCCGCCTCCTGGCGGGTTTTTTTATGGGCAAACAAGATGGTTATTCGGTAATGCTCTGGTTCCAGTAGGCCTGCTTGATGTAAGGCATGGCAGTCAGTTGGGCGGCAATCCCTTCCAGTACCGCGGAGTCGGCCGAAGTCGACAGCAAGGTGGCGGTGATTTCCACATCGTCATCACCAAATGGCTCGACATTCATATCACCCAGCGGGTACTGCGCCCGCTCCAGCAGCGCGTCTATCATGGAGAAAGCCAGCTTTTGCTGTTCCTCGTCGCTGATCACGCACAGCTGGTAGGTGACTTCGCTGTGCTCATCATCCAGCGGAGTGCGGTTGATGGAATTCACCACCGGGCGCAGCAGGGTGTTGGCGGCCAGCACAAAGATGGCATCCAGTAAGGCCGCATCCAGCAGGCCTGCTCCGGCGCAGGCACCGGCAGCGGCCGAACCCCACAAGGTGGCGGCGGTATTCAGCCCGCGTACATTCAGGCCTTCCTTCATGATGGTGCCGGCACCCAGAAAACCGACGCCGGATACCACATAGGCCACCACGTGAGTGGCGCCTTCATTGCCGCCCAGCCGCATGGCCAGATCAACAAAAGCAGCTGCGCCCACCGCAACCAGTGCATTGGTGCGCAGGCCGGCAGTACGCTGACGCACCTGGCGCTCGTAACCGATGGCCGAGCCCAGCAAAAAGGCAGTGACCAGCGCGATAAAGGAATGGGTAAAGACAGAAAATTCGAAGTGCATGCAGCCTCCTGTTGTTATGGTCTGGTGCAGGCGTATGTGTAACAGCTGGCGGTTGCAATCTGACGAAACCGCCAGCTGTCATGCGAGGGGAGGGCAGGACCATGGCGTCCTGCCAGGGTGTTACAGCATGGAGGCGACAACCTTGTAGATCACCATGCCCATGGCCACGACCAGATAGCCACGCAGCACGGCCATCCACAGCTTGTTACGCTGTGACAGCACCAGCGGGGGCAGCTGGTCCAGCGCCGGCATGCGCCAGGTATGCATGTGATGCAAATCCACCTTGCGTGCCTTGTGATGCGGAGCCTGGCCCTTTTCCATTTCTTCGCGGGCATGCAGCACGTTCACCACGATGGCGATGATCAGGCCGATCACGCTGCCACCAATCAGGATATTGCTGATGGTTTCGCCTGACATGTCGGGGAAGACCACGGCCGCAGTCAGGATGATGGACAGCAGCACCAGTACCGCCACGATGATGGCCGACAGCACATTGAAGAAGCGGCCATTCACCCACGGGCCCAGTACATCCTTGTCATTGCACAGCAACAGCAGGAAGACGGTGGCGCTGGGCAGCAGCACGCCGGCCAGGGTTTGCACGGCATTGGTGAGCAGGCCCAGCGGTACGCCCGGAATCAGCACCAGCGCGGCAGCCAGCACGATCAGGCCGCAATACATGGCATAGAAGCCCTTGGCGTCACCCGGCTTGCGGTGCAGCGAGTGTTTCAGGCTCAGTACATCGCCCAGCGCATAAGCGGTGGACAGCGATACCGCCATGGCGCCGATGATGCTGGCGTCAATCAGGGCGATGGCAAACAGCGTGCCGGGCAGGCGGCCATAGTATTTGGCCAGCCCATTGGCGACCGCGCCGGCATCCTGGAAGTTGCCGAACTCCGGATGACCCATGAACACCTGGGCGGTGAAGGCAATCATGGCTACCGCACCAATCACCACCAGTGCAATGCCCAGCCACAGATCGGCACGCTCATAAGAGATGAAACGCGGGGTGATGCGCTTGTCGATCAGATAGCTTTGCTGGAAAAACAGCTGCCACGGTGCCACCGTGGTGCCGACAATACCGATGATCAGCAGCATCACGTCGGCCAGTTTGCCGCCAGCCGGCATTTGCGGCACCAGGAAATCATGCGCCACCTGGGTCATCGGCGGGTGCACCATCACCAGGATGGGAACCAGCAGCAGGCTGCCGGCCACCAGAATCAGCGAAAAGCGCTCGAAGCGGCGGAAGTCGCCGGTACTGGCCGACAGCATGATGAATACCGCAGCCAGGCCCACGCCGACAATTTTGGGTACACCCAGAAAATCCATCCCCAGGCTGATGCCGATGAATTCGGTGACGATGGTCAGCGCATTGAGCAGGAACAGGTCGATGGCGCTGAAGGCACCCCAGAACTTGCCAAAGCGTTCGAGGATCAGCCGGGCATGGCCCACGCCGGTGACGGCCCCCAGGCGCAGCACCATTTCCTGATTCACGTACAGGACGGGAATCAGCAGTGCCAGCGTCCACAGCAGCGAGGTGCCGTAGTTTTGTCCGGCCTGGGCGTAGGTGCTGAAGGCACCGGCATCGTTGTCTCCCACCATCACGATGAGGCCGGGGCCGAGAATGGCCAGCAGGGTCTTGAATTTGGCCATCCAGCCATGGCGGGCATCGGTGTCGTTGTGACGGATGGTGCCCAGTGCGCCGCGGATGTCTCCGATGTGGGCGCTATCCAGTACGGCGGTGCGGTTATCTTGTTTGGACATGTGTTACTCCCTGAAACTGTTACTGCATAAGCATTCTGGTGCGGTCCGACGGCTCGGATCTGCCTTTCAGGGGGTATGGATGTCTGGTCTCATGGCAGGCATGAAACGCGAGATATCCAGGCATCCTGCTGGCTTGTCGTGGCGAGGTCGGTACGGCAAAACGGCGTGGCACAAGGGCCGGGTCGGGGAGGTCACACAGAGGGGAGGCGGGAGGAGAAGGGGATGTCAGTGGCGATAGGGCATCCTCATCGTACTGCTCGCCGTCATGCTGCTCTGTGCGACCGCGCTACTGGGGTAGGGGTCCATGTTTGTCCTTTTCCTGGTCTTGGCATCTGGCGATGCCGGTCAATCACTGTTTGCCGGACGTCGGCGGGCAGGCAGTCTCAAGCCTGCTTGCGGCCGCGTAGGGCGATGCGCAGGTGGCGGTACAGCCAGCTCCACACGCTTTCATCGTGGCAGACGAATTCATAGTGGTCCGGCAGTTGCCGGGCCTGGTTCTGTTCTGTGGACAGCAGCATTGCGTAGTGCATGATCAGGCTCCTGAAGTGGCTTCGGGCGCTGCCTGATGGTGTCGGATGCAGACGGATCAGGCATTACCCGTGAAAGATTTCATGGGCAAAGAAGGACATCGATTGCTGTCTGATGGCATGGCGGCTCCTTTCTCGTCTGTGGCCGGGTCGGACGCAGAGGCTGCGGAGTCAGCAACGCAATGCGGCATCTGGCTGCAAGCGCAAGCTGGGCGACAAGGCAGGGCTTAGCGACAGCACAATGCTGCACGGGCAACTGGTAGGGCGGGGTGCACGGGGATAAAACAAGGGGGGTGAAGCAGGTGCGCACCATCTTGATCTGACAAGACGGCGGCGGGGGAATACGGCGCAGGTCTTGGCGGATCAGCTCAAAACAGTTTGTTGATGACTGGGGCAGTCCAAGGCAGTAGACCTGAATTAAAAAGATGCGCGGATTCTAGTCCCCGCTGTTTGCGGGTGTCAATCGCGATTGACGGCTTTTTGTGCCATCGCAGCAAAAAAGTTCGGCGACTGTATCATCACCGTTGCAGCGGTGCGTTCTTGCCGTTTTTACGCCGGTTTTTTGCAGCTGGCACCATGCTCGCCCAGGGGGAGGCACTGTGTACCGCCTGCTTTAGCGGTAAAATCTGCGCTTTCCCACCTTGCAGCAAAGGAAGCAGCATGAGCATCTATCGTCACAAGCAGGGCGCCCGTCTGGCCGAAGCCGCCGTGTGCAACGGCATGATTTTCCTCGCCGGTCAGGTGCCGGAAAACACCGATGCCGACGCCCAGGCGCAAACCGCCAATGTACTGGCCCAGATCGACACCCTGCTGGCCGAACTGGGCTCGGACAAGAGCAAGATTCTGGATGTCACCATTTTCCTGGCAAGCCTGGCGGACTACGATGCAATGAATGCTGCCTGGGACGCCTGGGTACCGGCTGGCAATGTGCCGGCGCGGGCCACTGTGGAAGCCAAGCTGGCCAACCCGGCATGGAAAGTGGAAATCAAGCTGGTGGCTGCCAGCTGAGCGCTGTCTGGCTGAATGTAAAAAACCCGCTACGGCGGGTTTTTTCTTGTGTGAGTCTGGTACTCAGAAACTGCCTGTGTAGCGCAATGTATCCGCCACCGGCTTACCGGTGATGAAATCGCTACAGGCCTGCAGCACGCTATCAGTCAGGTCGGCGCGTTGCGCGCTGACCGGCAGCACCGGCAGGCTGCGCATCCACGTGAGCTGGCGCTTGCACAATTGGCGGGTGGCAGCCACGCCGCGTTCGATGAATTCCGCCTCACTGCATAGCCCGTCCAGATAGTCCCATGCCTGGCGATAACCCACGCAGCGCATGGAGGGCAGGTCGGGCGTGAGCGTCGGGTAGTCCTGGCGCAGGCGGCGAACCTCGGAGAGAAAGTCTTGCTGCAGCATCAGCTCGAAACGCTGGGCAATGCGCTGGTGCAGCCAGCTGCGCTCTTCCGGCACCAGTGCCAGCGGCAGACAGTTAAAGTCGGCGGCGGCTTCCTTGCCGCGGGCAATCAGGCTGGACATGGTCTGGCCGCTGAGCAGGCAGATTTCCAGCGCACGGTGAATGCGCTGCGCGTCATTGGGGTTCAGGCGGGCGGCGGTGTCCGGGTCCAGTACGGCCAGTCTGGCGTGCATGGCGGGCCAGCCGATACGGCCGGCTTCGGCATCCAGTTCGGCGCGCAGGGCCGGGTCGGCTTGCGGCAGGTCGGACAAGCCTTCCAGCAGCGCCTTGTAGTACAGCATGGTGCCGCCCACCAGTAGCGGCATATTGCCGCGCGCACGGATTTCAACGATCAGCCGGTTGGCATCGGCATGAAACTGCGCAGCGGAATAGGTCTCCAGCGGGCTGATGATGTCAATCAGATGGTGCGGACAGACAGCCATTTCGTCTGGTGTGGGTTTGGCGCTGCCGATATCCATGCCGCGATACACCAGGGCCGAATCCACGCTGATGATTTCCACCGGGAAATGGCGGGCCAGCGCCAGCGCGAGGCCGGTCTTGCCGGAAGCGGTGGGGCCCATCAACAGAATGGCATCGGGTGTGAGTGACATGGTGTGGTCTTTGTGCTGGCAGGGTCTGGGGCGGGATTGTCGCACAGCTGCATCCGCCCCGGAACTGCTTTTACGGCTGTGGCGCCAGCAGGCTGGCGGCGTAGTTGTCCAGCTGTTGCAGGATGTCCTGTTGGGCCGGTGTCAGCTCGCGCTCGCGTACGGCGGCCATTTCCTGCTGGAACTGCGCCAGGTTGCGCCCGCCCACGCCATCCTGCAGCTTGTGCTGGCACCAGTCGCGCCAGCGCTGGCTTTCTTCATCTGACAGGCTGCTGGGGAAGTTGCGTGCGCGGTAGCGGAACAGCAATTCACCCAGTTGGGCGTCTTCGAAAAAGGCCATCTCGCCCGTCAGTTGGGCGGCGGATTTCAGTCGCAGCTTGTTCAGCACCTTGCGGTCGTTATTGCTGACAAAGCCGCCGTACAGGTTTTCGTCCACATCGCGCGGCTCGCCCGCTTCGCGGCGATACACCTGCCGCCAGGTGTGGCTGAGGTCGGGCAGGGCGGCGGCGCTGGCGGCGTGCTGTTGTATCTGCACCATGTCCACGCCCCAGTGCGCTGCCCGGTCTGCACCCAGTACCTTGAGGTTGGCCACGACAAAGGGCGATTTGTTGATGTGGATGGTCTTGAGCGGCAGCCGTGTAATACCTTCCGGCAGCTCTTCGGTGCGGGTGTAGATACGCTGGCGGATGTCGTCGGCACTCAGGCCGCGCAGCATGGCCGGGTCGAAGGCCAGGTCCCATACAATCACTTCATTGCTGTTGGTGGGGTGCTGGGCCAGCGGCCAGACAATGGCCAGATTGCCGCGCTCGGCACCGTACATGCCGGAGATGTGCAGTAGCGGCTGCGGTTTGTGCAGGTTCAGTTGTGCCTTTACCGCGTCTTTCTTGCGCAGGCTGAGGTAATAGTCGAACAGCTTGGGCTGCTTTTGCCTGATCAGCCGCGCCAGGGCAATGGTGGCGCGCACATCGGACAGCGCGTCGTGGGCGGCTTCGTGCAGCAGGCCATTGGCGGCGGACAGGTGTTCCAGTTTGAAACTGGGGCGGCCGTCTTCGTGTTGTGGCCATTCAATGCCTTCCGGCCGCAGCGCATAGGTGGCGCGCACCAGGTCCAGAATGTCCCAGCGGCCGCATTGGTTCTGCCATTCGCGGGCATAGGGGTCGATCAGGTTGCGCCAGAACAGAAAGCGGCTGACTTCATCGTCAAAGCGCAGTGTGTTGTAGCCCACGCCGATGGTGCCGGGGGCGGCCAGTTCGCGTTCGATCACCGCGGCGAACTCATGCTCGGCCACTCCGTGTTGCAGGCAGTGCTGCGGGGTGATGCCGGTGAGCAGGCAGGCTTCCGGTGCGGGCAGGTAGTCTGGCGCGGGCTGGCAGTACAGCATGACGGGTTCGCCGATTTCGTTCAGCTCGGCATCGGTACGTACCCCGGCAAATTGCGAGGGGCGGTCCTGGCGCGGCACGGCGCCGAAGGTTTCATAGTCGTGCCAGAAGAATGTATGCATGGCGGTAGCGTCATGGTTGAACGAGGCGGAGGCTGGCAGTCTGGGGCAAGGCTGCCGGGCGGCGCAAGGGCCGGCGGGTCAGCCCTGATGGAAGCAGCGGCCGCACACGGCGCGATAGCGCGCCTCGCCGCCTATCTCTACTTGCGGGCCTTGTACCACGCGGCTGCCATCGGCATTGATGCGGATATGCATGGTGGCTTTCTTGCCGCAGGCACAGATGGTCTTGATTTCTTCAATCTCTTCGGCGCGCGTCAGCAGCCAGGTGGACCCGGCAAAGGGGTGGCCCTGAAAATCCACCCGCAGGCCAAAGCAGATCACCGGGATATTGCGGGTGTGGGCCAGCCGGTGCAGCTGGCAGACCTGATCCGGCGTCAGGAACTGGGCTTCGTCCAGCAGGATGCAGCTGATGCCGGCCCAATCCAGTGACAAAAAGTCGGTATCACCGGCAAAGGTGTGTGCCTGACGCTGGATGCCCAGCCGGGAGGAAATCATGCCAACGCCAAAGCGGTCGTCAATGGCGGCGGTATACAGGGCAACCTGCTTGCCCATGGTTTCGTAGTTGTTGGCGATCTGCAGCAACTGGGTGCTCTTGCCGCTGTTCATGGCGGCGTAGCGGAAAAACAGTTTGGCCATAGGTGTTCTGTCTTGTGGTCCGGTGTGGTTCAGCGCCCGCGCATGAACAGATTGTCCAGGTCTTTCATGCTCAGGCGCGACCAGGTGGGGCGGCCATGATTGCACTGGTTGGAGCGTTCGGTGTTTTCCATGTCGCGCAGCAAGGCGTTCATCTCGGTCAGCGTCAACTGGCGGTTGGCGCGTACTGCGCCGTGGCAGGCCATGGTGGCCAGCAGCTCGTTACGGCGCTCGGTCAGTACCTGGCTGAGGCCGAATTCGCGCACATCCTTCAGCACGGCGCGGGCCAGATCAACCGGGTTGCCATCCTGCAGCCACACCGGTACACCGCGCACGGCAACCTGGGTGGGGGACAGCGGTGCCAGTTCCACGCCAAGTTGCTTCATCTGCTCGCCATGCTCGTGCACGGTGGCCACTTCCATACGGTCAGCGGCAAACGACACCGGCAGCAGCAAGGGCTGCATCGGAATGGTGTCGGCTTCCAGTGCGGTTTTCAGCCGTTCGTAGACAATGCGTTCGTGGGCAGCATGCATGTCCACCACGATCAGCCCGTCCTCGCACTGGCTGAGGATGTAGACCCCATGCAGCTGGGCCAGTGCAAAGCCCAGCGGCGGAATGCCCTCGCTGGCTTGCGGCAGGGCTTGCAACTGGCTTGGCGACAGCATGGCGGGCAGGGGGCTGGCTGGTACTGCTGTTTCCTCGGCCAGGCGGCGGCTTTCTTCTTCACGCAGGCCGCCAAACATCTTGTCGTAAGTGCCAATGGCTTCACGCGCCACATGCAGCGGCATGCTCTGCTGCTGGTAGCTGAAAGGTCGCGCCGGGGTGTGGCTGCTGCCGGATGCCGGGGCCGGGCTACGCGGCGGAAACAGTGTGGCTTGCGGTTCGCTGACATTGGCGCTGGTGTTGATGTCGCCCTGCGCCGGTACCGGGCTGATGCTCCCAGCGGTGGTGGCGGCCAGTGCCTTGTTGATGCTGTGAAACAGAAACTGGTGGATGGCCTGGCTTTCGCGAAAGCGCACTTCGATCTTGGTGGGGTGGACATTCACGTCCACGCCGGCCGGGTCCATAGACAAGAACAGCGCATACACCGGGTGGCGCTCGTGATGCAGCACATCGCGGTAGGCCTGACGCAGCGCGTGCTGGGCGGTCTTGTCACGCACAAAGCGGCCATTCACATAAAAATACTGTGCGTCGCGGCTGGCCTTGGAGTAGGTGGGCGAGCCGACAAAGCCGTTCAGCGTCATGCTGCCGGCAGCGGTTTCCACCGTGATGGCTTCGGCAATGAAGTCCTTGCCCAGCAGGGCTGCCACCCGCGCCTGCATGTCTTGCGCCGGCAGGCGCCAGATCACCTTGCCATTGTGGCGCAGCATGAACTCCACCTGCGGATGGGCCAGCGCAATGCGCTCGAAGGTGGCCTCGCAGTGGGCGTATTCGGTGTTTTCACTCTTGAGGAATTTGCGCCGCGCCGGGGTGTTGAAGTACAGGTCCACCACTTCCACGCTGGTGCCGGGCGCGTGCGCGGCGGGCTCTACCGGATGCAGTGCGCCGTCAATGGCGATGATCTGGTGGGCGTGTGCACTGTCGGCGGGACGGCTGGTAAGGGTGAGGCGCGAGACCGAAGCCACGCTGGCCAGTCCTTCACCGCGAAAACCCAGTGTGCCCACCTGCTCCAGGTCGTCCAGCGAGGCAATCTTGCTGGTGGCGTGGCGGTCCAGCGCCAGCGGCAAATCATCGGCTGCAATGCCGCCACCGTTGTCGGTGACGCGGATCAGCTTGATGCCGCCCTGGGCCAGGTCGACGGTGATCTTGCTGGCACCGGCATCCAGGCTGTTTTCCAGCATTTCCTTCAGGGCAGAGGCGGGGCGTTCCACCACTTCGCCAGCGGCAATCTGGTTGACCAGGTGATCAGGGAGCTTGTGAATGCGTTTCATAGGCCGTCGATGATAATGCCGGACTGGCAGGAAGGGTAGGGCAATGCTCCCGCCGCAGCGTGCGGGAGCGGGCAAGGCTTACTGGCGCTGTGCGGCGCGCTTGTGCCGCCAGAACTCGATGATGGCGGGCAGGAAGGACACAAAGATGATGCCGAAGATCAGTAGCTCCAGGTTCTTGCGCACGAAGGGCAGGTTGCCAAAGAAGTAACCGGCATAGCAGAAGCCGGCCACCCACAGCACCGCACCGGCCACGTTGTACACGGTGAACTGGCGATAGCCCATGCTGCCGATGCCGGCCACAAACGGGGCGAAGGTGCGGATGATGGGCACGAAGCGGGTGAAGATGATGGTCTTGCCGCCATGACGGTCGTAAAAGGCGTGCGTCTTGGCCAGGTATTCCGGCTTGATCAGGCGCGGGAAGCGTTGCAGCAGCCGTGCGCCCAGCAGTTTGCCGATGGTGTAGTTGACGGTATTGCCCAGGATGCCGGCCACGGTCAGCAGAAGCACCAGCATGTGCACATCCATCTTGCCCATGGCAGCCAGCGCACCGGCGACAAACAGCAGCGAGTCGCCCGGCAGGAAGGGCGTCACCACCAGGCCGGTTTCGCAAAAGATGATGAGGAACAGGATGGCGTAGATCCATACGCCGTACTGGGCCACCAGCTGGGCCAGATGGACGTCGATGTGCAGGATGAAGTCGAGCAGAAAAGTGATGGCTTCCATGGGACACCGGTTTGTTCTGTGGGGGATGAAAAACTGGCCGGACAAGCCGGCCAGTCATTACAGCAGATGCAGGGTCAGGTTCAGACCACCGCTTCTTCTTTCGGTTTGGTCGGCTTGATCATGTGCTCGCGGCTGACACCCAGCCACAGCGCGATCGGGCTGGCCACCAGTACCGACGAGTAAATGCCGAACACGATGCCGATGGTCAGTGCCATGGCAAAGCCGTGCAGTGCCGGGCCGCCGAATACCAGCATGGACACCACCATCATTTCGGTAGAAAAGTGGGTGATGATGGTACGGCTCATGGTGGCGGTAATGGCATTGTCGATGATACTGGCCGTGGTCTTGCCGCGCAGGCCGGGCTTGCGGAAGTTTTCACGGATACGGTCGAACACCACCACCGATTCGTTCACCGAGTAGCCCAATACGGCCAGCACGCCGGCCAGTACGGTCAGCGAGAATTCCCAGCGGAAGAAGGCAAAGCAGCCAAGGATGATCACCACGTCGTGCATGTTGGCAATGATGGCCGACACGGCAAAGCGCCATTCAAAGCGCAGGGCCAGGTAAGCCATGATGCCCAGACACACCAGGATGGCAGCGGTCAGGCCGTGGGAAACCAGCTCCTCACCCACGCTCGGGCCGACAAAGTCCACCTTGCGCAGTTGCACGGTGCCGTCCTTGGCCTTGAGCAGGCCCATCACCTTTTCCGACAGCTGGGCAGAGGTGGTGCCCGGCTTGTTCGGCAGGCGGATCATCACGTCGCTGCTGCTGCCCAGGCTTTGCACGGTGGCTTCGCCCAGCTTGAGGCTGTCCACGGTATCGCGGATCAGGTTCAGGTCGGCCGACTGCTGGTACTGCACTTCCAGCACGGTACCGCCGGTGAATTCAACACTGTAGTTGAGCCCGCGGGTAGCCAGGAAGAACACGGCAAGAATGAAGGTGACCAGCGAAATCGCCGTGGTCAACCTGCCGTAGCTCATGAACGGGATATCCCGTTTGATGCGGAAAAGCTCCATTGTCTGTCCCGTCCTTATTTCTCAGGTTTCCACACCTGGCCAATGGCCAGCGAGGTCAGTTTGCGACGGCGGCCGTACCACAGGTTCACCAGACCGCGCGATACCAGTACGGCGGAGAACATGGAAGTCAGGATGCCGATGCAGTGCACCACGGCAAAGCCGCGTACCGGGCCGGTGCCGAAAATCAGCAGGGCCAGACCGGCAATCAGGGTGGTGACGTTGGAGTCCAGAATCGTCGCCCAAGCATGGCCGTAACCGGCCTGGATGGCCGAGTGCGGCGGCACGCCATTGCGCAGCTCTTCACGGATACGCTCGTTGATCAGTACGTTGGCATCAATCGCCATACCCAGCGCCAGCGCAATGGCGGCAATGCCGGGCAGGGTGAGCGTGGCCTGCAGGATGGACAGGATGGCCAGCAGCAGGAACACGTTGACCGCCAGCGAGATGGCGGAGAACACGCCAAACACGCCGTAGTAGATCACCATGAACACCGCGATGGCAGCAAAGCCCCACAGGGTGGAGTGGAAGCCCTTCTCGATGTTTTCCTTGCCCAGGCTCGGACCGACGGTACGCTCTTCGATGATGTTCATCGGCGCGGCCAGCGAACCGGCGCGCAGCAACAGGGCGGTGTCATTGGCTTCTGCCGGGTTCATGCTGCCGGAGATCTGCACGCGGCCACCGCCGATTTCAGAGCGGATGACAGGTGCAGTCACCACTTCGGCACGGCCTTTTTCCACCAGGATCATCGCCATGCGCTTGCCGATGTTTTCCGCCGTTACCTGACGGAAGATGGAAGCGCCGGTGGAGTCCAGATTGATGTGTACTGCCGGAGCACCGTTTTCATCAAAGCCCGCTTGCGCATCGTTGATGTTGTCGCCGGTCAGTTCCACGTCCTTCTTCACCAGAATCTTGCTGTCGCCGCGCGAGGTGGCTTCGTCCAGCAGGTCGTAACCGGCCGGGATATTGCCGGCCAGTGCATCGCTGACCTTGCCCTGGTCGTCTTCCACCATGCGTACTTCCAGCGTGGCAGTACGGCCGATGATGTCCTTGGCGCGGGCCGTGTCCTGGATGCCAGGCAGTTCCACCACGATACGGTTGGGGCCGGCTTGCTGGATGATGGGCTCGGACGTGCCCAGTTCGTTCACCCGGTTATGCAGGGTGGAGATGTTCTGCTTGACCGCATCGCTCTGGATCTTGGTGACTTCTTCCGGCTTCAGCGTGGCGGTCAGCTTGTAATTGGCATCGTCGCTGTTCAGCACCAGGGTGGGCAGGGTGCGGCTGACTACGTTCTGCGCGGCCTTCAGGGTGTCGGCATCACGCAGCTGGACTTCCAGCACATTGCCATTGCGCTTGATGGTGCCGTAGCGCACTTGCTTGTTCTTCAGCTCGCGGCGGATGTCGCCGGCGTAGCGTTCCATGGTCTTGTCGATGGCAGCCTGCATGTCAACCTGCAGCAGGAAGTGCACGCCACCGCGCAAGTCCAGGCCCAGGAACATGGGGTAGGCTTTCAGGTCGGCCAGCCACTGCGGCGATGCCGGCAGCAGGTTCAGCGCAATGATGTAGCTGTCACCCAGCGCACGCTGGATGGCGTCCCGCGCCTTGATCTGGGTGTCGGCGTCCTTGAAGCGGATCTTCAGGCTGCTGCCGTCCAGATAAAGACCGTCCGGGCTGATGTTCTGGGCTTTCAGAGCCTCTTCCACGCGGCCCATCAGGGCGGTGTCCACCGGAATGGACTGGCGGGTGCTGGAGACCTGTACCGCAGGAGTCTCGCCGTAGAAGTTGGGCAGCGTGTAGATCGTGGCAATGATCAGGGCTACCGCAATGACGAGGTATTTCCAGAGAGGATAGCGGTTCATGAGTGATATCGGAGGTAGGAAACGAAACTGGCCGTCACCCGTTATGACCGGGCTGACGGCCGTCCTGGGGAATTACAGGGACTTCAGCGTGCCCTTTTCCACCTTGCCGGTAACGGCCGGGCGCTGCACATTGATTTCCACGCCATTGGCGATTTCCAGGGTCAGGAACTGTTCGCCGGCTTTGACCACGCGGCCCAGAACACCACCTTGGGTAATGACTTCGTCACCCTTCTGGATTTCCGACAACATCTTCTGGTGCTCTTTCATTTTCTTCTGCTGCGGGCGAACCATCAGGAACCAGAACAGAACGAAAATGACGATCATGGGCAGGAAAGACATGATGTCGAAACCGGCCGGTGCGGCACCGGCGGCGAAAGCTTTATCGATGAAGGGCATTGTTTGCTCCCTTGTTATTTAGGTGTTGTTGATACAAACCGGCCATTGTAGCCACGCTATGTGGGTTTTTCCAACCGTCGGGCATGTCTGACCTGTGCGTGAGCGGGGCGGTTCCCCTTGTCAGGCGACGCCGCGCGCACGTTTGGCTGCGAATTCCAGGCGGAAATCCTCAAAGCGGTCTTCTTCGATCGCCTTGCGCATTTCGCGCATCAGTTCCTGGTAGTAGTAAAGATTGTGGATGGTGTTCAGGCGCGCACCCAGGATTTCACCCACGCGGTGCAGGTGGTGCAGATAGGCGCGGCTGAAGTTGCGGCAGGCGTAGCAGCCGCATTCTTCGTCCAGCGGCTTCTTGTCATCCTTGTAACGTGCGTTCTTGATCTTCACGTCGCCGTACTGGGTGAAGATCCAGCCATTACGGGCATTGCGGGTCGGCATCACGCAGTCGAACATGTCGATGCCGTTGGCCACGCCGTGCACCAGGTCCTCCGGTGTGCCCACGCCCATCAGGTAGTGCGGCTTGTCAGCCGGCAGCATGCCGTTCAGCTCGTTCAGCATGCGGTACATTTCCGGCTTGGGTTCGCCCACCGACAGACCGCCAATGGCATAGCCGTCAAAGCCCACATGCAGCAGGCCTTCCAGCGACTCCTGACGCAAGTCGGTATACAGATTGCCCTGCACGATGCCGAACAGGGCATTGGGGTTTTTCAGGTCGTCAAACGCACGGCGCGAGCGCTCAGCCCAGCGCAAGCTCATCTGCAGCGATTTCTGCGCGGTGGCATGATCCACCTGGCCCGGCGTGCATTCATCCAGTTGCATCACGATGTCCGAATTGAGCACGGTCTGGATCTTCATCGAGATTTCCGGGCTCAAAAACAGCTTGTTGCCGTTGATCGGGCTCTGGAAGGTGCAGCCTTCCTCGGTCAGCTTGCGCATGTCGGCCAGGCTGAATACCTGAAAGCCGCCCGAGTCGGTCAGAATGGGTTTGTCCCAGCCGATGAATTCGTGCAGGCCGCCAAACTGCTCGATCACCTCCAGACCCGGGCGCAGCCACAGGTGGAAAGTGTTGCCCAGAATGATCTGCGCGCCGATGTCGTTCAGCTCCACCGGGCTCATGGCCTTGACCGAGCCATAGGTGCCCACGGGCTGGAAAACCGGGGTTTCCACGGTGCCGTGGTTGAGTTCCAGTGTGCCGCGCCGTGCGCCGCCGGATGTTTTGTGTACGGTAAACTTCAGCATGGGGTGTATTTGTTATGCAAAATCAGCGCGCTAGTATACAGCAAGCGGAGGAGGCTGTTGCTTAAGCAGGGAAAATCCCCGCAGAGATGTCAATGGACGGGGCAGTTGAGGCTGGCCGGGTGCTTATGGCCGGGCGGCCTTTGCGGCAGCCGGTCTTGCTGAATCATGCGGTCAGGGGCTTGCATTTTCGCGGCCAGGCCTTTAGTATTGCCAACTCGACGACAGGCACGTAGCTCAGCTGGTTAGAGCACCACCTTGACATGGTGGGGGTCGTTGGTTCGAGTCCAATCGTGCCTACCAATACACAGCATGGAGTTATCCCAGGTGAAAAACTGGCGAACTACCACAACCCGACATTCTCACGCTAGCTGAGCCTTGCGGGTTGTACCATGCAAAAAAAGAGCGGCTCAGGCCGCTCTTTTTTTTTACCCTCGTAACGATATTACGCCCTGTTTGGAGTTGACATGCCTGACATTCGCCTGCCTGACGGCTCGGTTCGATCCTTCGACAAGCCGGTAACGGTTCATGAAGTGGCTGCGTCCATCGGTACCGGTCTGGCGCGTGCTGCGCTGGCAGGTCGCGTCGATGGCGTGCTGGTGGATACCTCGTACAGTATCGATCGTGATGCCGATCTGGCCATCGTGACCGACAAGGATGCCGATGGCCTTGGCATCATCCGCCACTCCACCGCCCACTTGCTGGCTTATGCGGTGAAGGAGCTGTTCCCGGAGGCGCAGGTGACCATCGGGCCGGAAATCGAAAACGGTTTCTACTACGACTTCGCCTACAAGCGCCCGTTTACCCCGGAAGACCTGACGGCCATCGAAAAGAAGATGAGCGAACTGGCCAAGAAGGATATCCCGGTCGAGCGCTACGAACTGCCGCGTGATGAAGCCATCGCTTACTTCAAGAGCATTGGCGAAGCCTACAAGGCCGAAATCATCGAATCCATTCCGCAGGGTGAGGTGCTGAGCCTGTACCGCGAAGGCGAGTTCACCGACCTGTGTCGTGGCCCGCACGTGCCGTCCACTGGCAAGCTCAAGGTGTTCAAGCTGATGAAGGTGGCCGGTGCCTACTGGCGCGGCGACAGCAAGAATGAAATGCTGCAGCGTATCTACGGTACGGCCTGGGCCAAAAAGGAAGACCTGGAAGCCTACCTGTACATGCTGGAAGAGGCGGAAAAGCGCGACCACCGCAAGCTGGGTGTGCAACTGGATTTGTTCCACTTGCAGGACGAAGCGCCGGGCATGGTGTTCTGGCATCCCAAGGGCTGGCAGCTGTGGCAGAACGTCGAGCAATACATGCGCGGCAAGCTGGTGAAAGAGGGCTATCAGGAAGTTCGCACGCCGATGATGATGGATGTGGAATTGTGGAAGAAGTCGGGTCACTGGCAGAACTACAAGGAAAACATGTTCATCACCGAATCGGAAAAGCGCGACTACGCTGTTAAGCCGATGAACTGCCCGGGCCATATCCAGATTTTCAACAGCGGCCTGCGTTCCTATCGTGACCTGCCGCTGCGCTATGCCGAGTTTGGTTCCTGTCATCGTAACGAGCCGGGCGGTGCGCTGCACGGCATCATGCGTGTGCGTGGCTTTGTGCAGGATGATGGCCACATCTTCTGTACCGAAGACCAGATCAACCAGGAAGCCAAGGCTTTCCATCGTCTGGTGATGGAAGTGTATGAGCGCTTCGGTTTTGACAAGGTGTCGATCAAGCTGGCGCTGCGTCCGGAAAAACGCCTGGGTGCGGAAGAAACCTGGGACAAGGCCGAGCAAGGCATGCGCGAAGCGCTGCAGGCTTGCGGCGTAGCCTGGGAAGAGCTGCCGGGCGAGGGTGCCTTCTACGGGCCGAAGATCGAATACCACGTCAAGGATGCGCTGGGTCGCTCCTGGCAGTGCGGTACCCTGCAGCTGGACTTCATGCTGCCGGAAAGTCTGGGCGCTGAATATGTGGCCGATGACAACAGCCGCAAACGTCCGGTGATGTTGCACCGCGCTGCACTGGGTTCGCTGGAGCGCTTCCTGGGTATTCTGATCGAAAACCACGCAGGCGCCTTCCCGTTGTGGCTGTCCCCGGTGCAGATGGTGGTGATGAATATCACCGAAGCGCAGGCGGATTATGCTGCACAAATCGCTGAAGCATTGAAGAAACAAGGCTTCCGCGTCGATCTTGACTTGAGAAACGAGAAGATCGGCTATAAAATCCGCGAGCACAGTCTGCAAAAGCTGCCGTACCAGATTATCGTGGGCGACAAGGAAAAAGCAGGCGAACTGGTTGCCGTGCGCGCCCGTGGTGAAGACCTGGGTCAGCTCACGCTGGATGCATTCATTGCCCGCCTCAAGGCTGAGATGCCCGGGGCCTGATCCGGCAACGGCAGGCATTTGATAGATTAATAGGAGATTTGGCTATAGCTCAGGAACGCGAAGCACGGATCAACGGCGAGATTACCGCTCGCGAGATTCGTCTGGTAGGCATGGAAGGTGAGCAGATTGGTGTTGTCAGTCTGCGTGAAGCAATGGCGCTGGCCGAGGAAAATGATGTGGATCTGGTGGAAATTTCCCCGACTGCTCAGCCTCCGGTCTGCAAGCTGATGGACTACGGCAAGTTCAAGTACGAACAGTCGAAGAAGCGTCACGAAGCCAAGCTCAAGCAAAAGCAGGTCCAGATCAAGGAAATCAAGTTCCGTCCGGGCACTGACGATGGTGATTACAACGTCAAGCTGCGTAACCTGATCCGTTTCCTTAATGATGGCGACAAGGCCAAGATCACCCTGCGTTTCCGTGGTCGTGAAATGGCTCACCAGGACATCGGCCTGGCATTGCTCAAGCGTGTTGAAGCCGATTTGGCTGAAATTGCGACAGTCGAGCAATTCCCCAAGCTGGAAGGTCGTCAAATGGTGATGATGATTGCCCCGAAAAAGAAATAATCGGGTATAATCATTTTCTCAATACGGCAGGGTCTACCCTGCCGTGTTGATTTTGTAGGGCGGTAACGCCCTGCGCAAAAGCGTGACGCAGTGGTTTCAAGTACCTTCGGGTCACCCTGTGTCTAATCTAACTCAGAAATTCTGCAGGAGTTTTCCATGCCGAAAATGAAGACCAAGTCGAGCGCGAAAAAGCGTCTCAACGTGCTGGGCAATGGCGGTGTAAAGCGCTCTTATGCGTTCAAGCGTCACATCCTGACCAAGAAAACCACCAAGAACAAGCGCCAGTTGCGCGGTACCACCATGGTACACGCCACCAACATGGCTTCTGTTCGCGCCATGATGCCCTACGCATAAGGAGACTGAATAATGCCACGCGTTAAACGCGGTGTAACCGCACGTGCTCGTCACAAGAAAATCCTTGCCCTGGCGAAAGGCTATCGCGGCCGTCGCAAGAACGTCTATCGCATCGCCAAACAGGCGGTGATGAAAGCCGGTCAATATGCATACCGCGACCGTCGTCAGAAAAAGCGTCAGTTCCGCCAGCTGTGGATTGCCCGTATCAACGCCGCTGCGCGTGAAAACGGTCTGCCGTACAGCAAGTTCATGAACGGCCTGAAAAAAGCTGCCATCGAAATCGACCGTAAGGTCCTGGCCGACTTGGCCGTGTTCGACAAGGCTGCCTTTGCTCAGATCGTTGAAAAGGCGAAAGCTAGCCTCGCTTGATAGCAAGACTGTAAAAGGGGAGGCTGATGCCTCCCTTTTTTTTCATTTGCCTGTAGTAAACATGTTGCAAGAGCGTTGACCAGACTGCCATGAGTGTGGTCAGCCTTTTTGTTCCGGTCTGCCGGTTGGTGCAGGGTGCCGCTGATGTCATGCAACGGTTGCCACATCGCTGGCCGATGGGCCGGAAAGACGCATACGGTGTGAGACCCAATGACTAACGTTGACGCGATTCTCCAAGCTGGTCTGGCTGCCGTCGAGGCAGTGTCCGACCTCATCGAACTGGAGCAGGTCAAGGCGCGCTATCTCGGCAAGAGCGGCGAGCTGACCGAACTCCTCAAACAATTGGGCAAGCTTCCTCCCGAGGAGCGCAAGGCTGCCGGTGCCACCATCAATGTGGCCAAGCAGGCTTTCGAAACCGCCCACAATGCCCGCCGTGACCTGATCAATGCGCAGAAGCTGGAAGCCCAGCTGGCAGCCGAGTCGCTGGATGTGACCCTGCCGGGCCGTGGCTTGTCCACTGGCGGCCTGCACCCGGTGGCGCTGACACTGGAGCGTATTGCCACCCTGTTCCGTTCCATGGGTTTCCAGGTGGCGGACGGTCCGGAAATCGAAACCGACTTCCACAACTTCCAGGCACTGAACATTCCGGAAAACCACCCGGCCCGCGCCATGGCCGATACCTTCTATGTAGAAGGTGGTGATGTGCTGCGTACCCATACCAGCCCGATCCAGGTGCGTTACATGCTGAACAACGAGCCGCCGATCAAGATCGTGGCTCCCGGTCGTGTGTATCGCGTGGATTCCGATGCCACCCATTCGCCGATGTTCCACCAGATGGAAGGCCTGTGGGTGGAAGAGGGCGTGTCCTTTGCCGACCTCAAGGCGGTGGTGACTGATTTCCTGCGCCGCTTCTTCGAGCGTGACGACCTGCAAGTGCGTTTTCGTCCGTCCTTTTTCCCCTTCACCGAGCCGTCCGCCGAAATCGATGTGCTGGGCGAGCGTGGCTGGCTGGAAGTGGGCGGCTGCGGCATGGTGCACCCCAATGTGCTGCGCAATGTGAATATCGATCCGGAAAAGTACAGCGGTTTTGCCTTTGGCATCGGTCTGGACCGTTTCGCCATGCTGCGTTACGGCGTGAATGACCTGCGACTGTTCTTTGAGAACGATCTCAACTTCCTCAAACAGTTCAATTAAGCGCAGGCAGGGATAAACAATGCAATTCTCCGAACAATGGCTGAGAAACTGGGTTAATCCTTCCCTTTCCAGCGAGGAACTGTCCTATTTGCTGACCATGGCGGGTCTGGAAGTGGAAGAAACCACTGCCGCTGCGCCGGCGTTTACCGGTGTGGTGATTGGCGAGGTCAAGGAGTGCGTCAAGCACGAAAACGCTGACCGCCTGCGCGTGACCAAGGTGGATGTCGGTACTGGCGAACTGGTGCAGATTGTTTGTGGCGCACCGAACGTGGCCGTGGGTGTGCGCGTACCGTGCGCACTGCCGGGCGCGGTATTGCCGGGCGACTTCAAGATCAAGCCCACCAAGATGCGTGGCGTAGAATCCGGCGGCATGCTGTGCTCCGGCAAGGAGCTGGGCGTACCGGAAGATGTGGATGGCCTGATGCTGCTGCCGGCTGATGCGCCTGTAGGCCAGAACATCCGCGATTATCTGGGTCTGGATGATCAGCTGTTCACGCTGAAAATTACCCCCAATCGTGCTGACTGCTTGTCGATCAAGGGTATCGCCCGTGAAGTGGCTGCCCTGACCGGTGCTGCACTGCAGCCGCAAGCCATCAGCGCCGTTGCGCCGCAAATTGACGATGTGGTGCCGGTTGCCATCGCCGCCCCGCAAGCCTGCGGTCGCTATATCGGCCGCGTGATTCGCAATGTCAACGCCGCTGCGCCGACCCCGGACTGGATGAAGCGCCGTCTGGAGCGTTCCGGTCTGCGTTCCATTTCAGCCATCGTTGACGTCACCAATTACGTGCTGCTGGAACAAGGTCAGCCGATGCACGCCTTTGATCTGGCCAAGCTGAACGGTGGTATCACCGTGCGCATGGCCAAGGCTGGCGAGCAACTGCTGTGCCTGAACGAGAAAACCGTCACTCTTGCCGAAGACAATCTGGTAATTGCCGATGACGCCAAGGTGCTGGCCATTGCCGGCATCATGGGTGGCGAGGAAAGCGGTGTTACCACTGCCAGCACTGACATCATGCTGGAAAGTGCCTTCTTTGCCCCGGCAGCCATTGCCGGCAAGGCCCGCGCCTGGGGTTTCGGTTCCGACTCTTCCTTCCGCTTCGAGCGTGGCGTGGATTTCGAATTGCAACGCGACGCCATGGAGCGCGCCACCGAACTGGTGCTGTCCATCTGTGGTGGCGAAGCCGGCCCGCTCAACGAGCAAGTTGCCGAGCTGCCTGTCCGCAAAGGCGTGAAAGTCCGCACTGCACGCGTAGCACGTCTGCTGGGCATCACCCTGTCTGCCGAGCAGATCGCCACCATCCTCACCCGTCTGGGTCTGGCTTTCGATACCCTGGAAGACGGTTTCCTGGTGCATGCACCTTCCTTCCGCTACGACATCGAGATCGAAGAAGACCTGATCGAAGAAGTGGCCCGCGTACATGGTTACGATGCCATTCCCTACGAAGCACCGGCTGCTCGCTTGCGCATGCTGGCGTTGCCGGAAGAACGTCGCCCGCGTGAAGACATCCGCCATTTCCTGGCTGGTCGTGACTATCAGGAAGTGGTCAGCTACGCCTTTGTCGAGGAAGCCTGGGAGCGTGACTTTGCCGGCAATGCCGACCCGGTACGCCTGATCAACCCGATTGCCTCGCAAATGAGCATGATGCGCTCGTCGCTGATTGGCGGTCTGGTCAATGTGCTGCAAGGCAACCTCAACCGCAAACAGCCGCGCGTGCGGGTGTTTGAAGTCGCCCGTGTATTCGGCAAGAATGCTGCCGGCAAGGCCGACGAAACCACCCAGCCGGAAAAAGTGGCCGGTTTGGCATGGGGCCCGCGTGTTGCCGAGCAATGGGGTGCCAAGGCCGAGCGCATCGATTTTTACGATGTGAAAGCCGATGTGGAGGCCCTGCTGCTGCCGGCGCAAGCCAGCTTTGCCAAAGCCACTCATCCTGCCTTCCATCCTGGCCGTTGTGCTGAAATCAGCCTGAATGGCAAGGTAATTGGCGTGATGGGCGAGCTGCATCCCAAGTGGGCGCAGCAGTATGGCCTGCCAACGCCACCGGTACTGTTTGAGCTGGACCTGGCCGCTGTCGAACAGCGCAATGCCATCAAGGCCCAGCCGGTCAGCAAATTGCAGCCGGTACGCCGTGATCTGGCGCTGGTGGTTGACGAGCAGGTAACGGTTGCTGCTATGCTGAACACTTTCCGTCAGCATGCGTCCGCGCTGGTGAAGGAAGTTGCCTTGTTTGATGTCTATCGTGGCAAGGGTGTGGAAGAGGGCAAGAAGAGCCTGGCTTTCCGCGTGGTGTTGCAGGATGATGCCCGCACCCTGACCGACGAAGATGTCGAGCCAGCCATCCAGAAGCTGCTGGATGCCGTGGCTGCCAGCCATGCGGCACAGCTGCGACTGTAAGCCATTATTGCCGGAAGGCGTGGCATAATGTCCGCCTTCCATATTTGCATTCAAGAAGTTAAGGGGTAGTCATGACTTTGACCAAGGCTGAGTTGGCCGACCTGTTGTTTGACCAGGTAGGTCTGAACAAGCGTGAAGCCAAGGACATGGTTGAAACGTTTTTCGAGGAAATCCGTATCGCACTGGAAGCTGGCGATTCGGTAAAGCTGTCCGGATTTGGCAATTTCCAGCTGCGTGACAAGCCGCAACGTCCGGGCCGCAATCCCAAGACCGGGGAAGAGATTCCCATCACGGCACGCCGCGTGGTGACCTTCCACGCCAGTCAGAAACTCAAAGGAATGGTTGAGCAATACCATGCTAACAAGCAAGGCTGATTTGCCGGCAATCCCGTCCAAGCGCTACTTCACCATTAGCGAAGTGAGCGAACTGACCGGGGTGAAGCCGCATGTGCTGCGTTACTGGGAGCAGGAATTCTCCCAGTTACGCCTGGTCAAGCGTCGTGGCAACCGTCGCTATTACCAGCACCACGAGGTATTGCTGGTGCGGCGTATTCGCGGCTTGCTTTACGATGACGGTTTCACCATTCAGGGTGCGCGCCAGCGCCTGGGTGCGGGCGGAGAAATGGAGCGCCCGATTACCGCTCAGGAAGTCCGTACCGAATTGGAAGCCATTCTGAATTGGTTGGATTCAGGTGTTGGCAAAAACTAAATAAACAGTTACAATGTGTTTCTCTTGAGTCGGGGTGTAGCGCAGCCTGGTAGCGCACCTGCATGGGGTGCAGGGGGTCGGAAGTTCGAATCTTCTCACCCCGACCACAAGAACAAAAGCAGCACACACTCATTAAAGCCACCAAATCATGGTGGCTTTTTTGTTGCCTGTAATAATGTACTGCCTGTCATTGGTCATTCACCATTGGATACAAAAACGAAAGCCACCCGAAGTCGGGTGGCTCTTTTCATGGGCGTTCAGCCAATAGCCCGCGGCAAGATTATTGATTCAGTCCTGGCCATCCCCATCAAATATTTTCCGGATACTGGTCAGCCAATCTGGCTGGTATGTTCAGCCGGATCAGAGTGCGCTCTTGATCTTTTGCCAAACGGTCTTTTCTTTGTTTACCTTGCAGTATTCATCTACATCCGGGCGAACTTTTTCAACATTGGCAATCACTTCAGCGGCGCTGACCTTGCCATTTTTATGTTTGCTGATTTCGTAGCCAATAATGACCGGTTTGTCGGTTTCCTTGAGCACGAGATATTCGTTGCAGGTAATGGTGTATTTGCCACTCGGCTTGCTGCCAGAGGCATTATGTTTGCTTGCATTGCCAGATGCAGCGGCAAATGCAGAACTGCCCATCAATGCGACCATGATCATGATTTTCAGTTTTGCAGACATGCTTGATTCCTTGGGAGTTGATTCCCGAAAAATGAAAGTGCTTCGGGTTTGGCTATCCTCCAGTGATGCATTTTTCCGGTCAAGGCAAGCTGCTATGGATATTTTGTTTCTATCTGATGAGTTTTCCTGCTCGCGCCAAGATTAATCAGTGGGTATGGTAATAAGACATCCATATATTTGAATTCATTGCCATTATTTGTATGGAATCAGCAGCGTGATGTGCGTGGTTTGATGGCGTGCCTGCTGCTTTGGCTACTACGGGGTACGGAGGTGACATCAGCAGCAAGCGCAGTGGATGGATTATCCACCCAAAACCGGGCCGGCCTTGATGACGGCCTGAGTACGGCTGCTGACTTCCAGCTTGCGCAAGATGGCCGATACATGTGCCTTGACGGTACTTTCCGCAATATTCAATTCAATCGCCACAATCTTGTTGGGTTTGCCAGCAATGATGGCATCCAGTACGCAACGCTCCTGCTTCGTCAGGCTGGCAATGCGGCTGCGCATGGCTTGTTGTTCCACGGACAGGGGCAATGGAGTGAGGCTGTTGGTGTCGTGCCCGGCCAATTGTGCTGGCTGGTAGATTTCCCCGTCTTCGGCAATGCGTCGTACTGCATCCGCCATTTGCTGCCGTGGCGTGGATTTGGGAATGAAACCACACACGCCCAGTTGCAAGGCGGCGGCGACCACTTCGCTGCGTTCATCCGCCGACACGATCACCAGCGGCACCACCGGTGCGCTTTCCCGTAACAGGGCTATGCCTTGCAGCCCGTGCATGCCCGGCATGTTAAGGTCCAACAGTGCGAGCTCAAGCGTGTCATCATGAATGGCGGCCTGGACTTCTGCCAGTGATGTGCACTCGATCAACTGCACCGAACGGCCAAATGCATCCAGCACAACATCTTTCAATGCTTCACGAAACAGTGGATGATCATCGGCGATCAGAATACTCATTTCCATCACGACCCCAACTTGTGAGTAAAGCTGCCTGATTCGGCCAGCGAACAAGACTATAGCCTGAAATGCACAATGCTGGCAGCATGGCCTTGGCGACGGGAGCGTATTGCATTCTGTTGAGCTGCGACCTCTTGCCCTTGCCAGCCAGTGGATGCCGGCTAGAGCGGCGGGTGAGGCCGGCACGCCAGAATGTATGGCCGGTATGGCTGTGCAAACGCTGTCTGCCATACAGCCTGCCAGTGTTGGTGATGGCTGACCATGCAACAAAAGTAGAAGCCAGCGCAGACTGGCTGACACAGAACAGGGTTGCCCAGCCATCTGCGCAGCCCGGTGGAGACAAGATGAAGCAGTCTTCGGTACTGCTGGGTAGCACCCAGCAGCAAGAGCCGGCGCAAGCCGCGGCAGAATTGTTCGAGCAGCTGCATCAGCCATCACTGGCCCTGGTGCTGTTGTTCATCTCCCCAGCCTACGACCTTTCCTTGCTGGCCCCTGCCTTGCAGCAGCATTTCGGCGCTGCCCTGGTTGTCGGCTGTACCACGGCAGGCGAGATCGGCTGCCATGGCTATCAGCAGGGCAGTATCAGCGGAGTCAGTTTTGCCGAGCCGGACTTCTTTGCCGTTGCAGCCAGACTGGAGCGGCTGCATGACTTCGAACTGGCGGATGCCTTTGAAGCGGTGATGACGGCCCGGCATGAGCTGGCGCGCAAGAGCGGTTGTGCGATTGATCGCAACAGTTTTGCCCTGATGCTGATAGATGGCCTCGCGGCATGTGAGGAGCGGGTGGCCAGCAGGCTTTCTTCTGCGCTGGGGCATATCCCGCTCTTGGGTGGGTCGGCCGGTGACAATATGCGCTTCGAAAATACCGCAATATTGCTGGATGGTCGTTTCCACACCCAGGCAGCCGCCTTTGTCATGGTGGCCAGTCGGCATCCGTTCGAAATGTTCAAGTCCGAGCACGCTGCGCGCAGCGGTGAACGCATGGTGATCACCGAGGCTGATGCCGATAGCCGGCTGGTTACCGAGATCAATGCGGAGCCGGCAGCAGTAGAGTACTGTCGCACCCTGGGCCTGGACCCCGAGCAACTGGATGCCAATACCTTTGCCGCGCATCCACTGGTGCTGCAAGTGGGTGGCGTGCCGTATGTGCGCTCCATCCAGCGGGTGAACCCGGATTTGTCCTTGTCCTTCTTTTGCAGTGTGGATGAGGGCGTGGTGCTGTCGGGCACGCAGGCGCAGGACCTGGTGGCCAGCCTGGACCAGACCTTTGCCCGGGTACGCAGCCAGCTGGGGCCATTGCAGGTGGTGCTGGGATGTGACTGCGTATTGCGCCGCATCATGATCAGCAATACCGCTGCACAAAGCCGGCTCTCCAGCCTGCTGGTGCAGAACCGGGTCGTGGGCTTCAATACCTATGGCGAGCAGTTCAATGCCATGCATGTCAACCAGACCTTCACCGGCATCGCCATCGGCTATGCCGGACATCAGGGCGCGCTGCATCAGGGGTAATCATGGAACCGGCTGTCGATCTCTCCCGGGCAGATTCAGCCACGCTGCTGCAATACGTCGAGCAGCTGGAAAAGGACAATGCCAAACTGCGCAAGATCAATAACGCATTGATTTACCGCGTGGAAAGCGGCATGGCCGACAATGGCAATTCCTTTACCATTTTCCAGGTGTCTGCCGAGCTGGAAAAGCGCATCCAGGAGCGTACTCACGCGCTGGAACGCGCCATCAACGACCTGAAGACCAGCAATATCGCACTGGAAGAGGCGCGGCTGGCGGCAGAGCAGGCCAATAACCGTCTGGGCGTGGCGGTGGACACCATTGCCGACGGCTTTGCCCAGTGGGACCAGCACGACCGCCTGGTACGCTTCAACCAGCGCATTGTCGAATTGCTGCCGGTACTGCGCGGGCATGTCCGCACCGGCATGCACTTTGCCGAATATCTGGATCATCTGGCCGAATCCGGCGCCGTGCTGGACGCCATGGGCCAGGCCGATGCATGGCGCGCATTGCGTCGCAACCAGCACCACGACTGCAACGGCAGTTATCTGGAGCCATTGAGCGATGGTCGCTGTCTGCGCATCAGTGAACGGGCGACGGCCGATGGTGGCCGGGTAGCCATTTATACCGACATCAGCGAAATCAAACGCCAGGAACAACTGCTGCGTCAGCAAGACCAGGCAGCACACCGCCAATTGCTGGCTGCCACCGTCAACAGTCTTCGTCAGGGGATTGCCGTATTCGACCAGCATTCACAGCTGCTGGCCTGGAATCATCGTTTTTGCGAACTGGCAGGTTTGCACCCGGCCACGCTGTCCATTGGCCATGCCTTGCCGGAAGATGCCGAAATTCCGCTGCTTTGTCCGATCAGTGGCAGTTACGAGGTAGAGACTTGCCACGGACTGGTGCTGGAAATCGAATCCTGCCCGATGCCCAATGCCGGCTTCGTGATTACCTGCAGCGATGTCACCGCGCGCAAGCATGACGAACGGGCGCTGCGTGAAAGCGAATCCAAGCTCAGGCTGATTACCGACGCCTTGCCGGCATTGATTTCCTATGTCGACAAAGACCAGGTTTACCGCTTTACCAACAAGGGCTATGAGGACTGGTTTGGCAAACCGGTCAACGAGATCAACGGCCATACCCTGCGTGAAGTGCTGGGGCCTGACTTGTACGACCCGCGCCGCCATTTTGTCGAGCAGGCACTGGCTGGTGTTTCCTCCGTCTTTGAACTCAAGATGCCTGCACCCAAGCGTTCGGTCGAATATGCCCAGGCGGCATTCATACCGCACATTGGCGAAGATGGCGCGGTACATGGCTTTTACGCGCTGATCCAGGACATCACCCAAACCCGTCGCGCCGAACAGGTACTGCAACAAGCCAAGGAAGAGCTGGAACAGAGCGTGATGGCACGCACTGTTGAATTACGTGATGCCAATACCCAGTTACGCGCCGCCATTGTGGCTGCAGAAGAAGCCAATCTCAGTAAAACCCGGTTTTTTGCCGCCGCCAGCCACGACCTGTTGCAACCGCTGAATGCAGCGCGCCTGTTTGTGGCCAGCCTGGCGGAGCGCGAGGGCAATGCGGACAGCATGCGGCTGGCACAGCATGCCGCCAGCTCGCTGGAAGCCGTGGACGACCTGATCAACACCCTGCTGGAACTGTCCCGCATTGATGCCGGTGCCTTGCAAATCACCCCCAGCCACTTTCATCTGGACCAGTTGCTGCGTCAGCTGAGCATCGAGTTCAGCCCGCTGGTGGCAGAGCGGGGCCTGAAACTGCGTTGCCATCCCTTGCCGGTGGTGGTGCACAGCGACTGGGTGCTGCTGGGGCGCATCTTGCGCAACTTCCTCAGCAATGCCCTGCGCTATAGCGAGCAAGGCAGTTTGCTGCTGGGGGCCCGCCGGGTGCGCGACGGCGTGCTGGTGGGCGTGTGGGATCAGGGGCAGGGTATTCCGGCCGGCAAATTGTCGCTGGTGTTCGAGGAATTCCAGCGGCTGGCCGAGCACAGTGGCATGTGCAGCAAGGGCCTGGGCCTGGGGCTGGCCATCGTCAAACGCCTGGCCACCCGCCTGCAGCACCGGCTGGTGGTGCAGTCACACTATGGGCGCGGCTCATTCTTCGGCATTGTCCTGCCCTATGGTCAGGCCGAGGCTGCCAGCCTGTTTCCGCGCCAGCAAGAGCGTGTCACTTCGCCGGGTCCATCCGAACTGCAGGGCCTGTCCGTGCTGCTGATTGATAACGAACCGGCCATCCTGGCCGGCATGAGTACCTTGCTGTCCGGCTGGGGTTGCCTGCCGCTGGTGGCGGCCAACACCGCGCAGGCCGTGTCCTTGCTTGACCAGCTCAGCCGTCCGCCCGACGTGATTCTGGCGGACTATCACCTGGACAACGAAGAACGTGGCCCGCAAGCCATACTGGCCTTGTACGCAGCCCTAGGGCAGCGCATACCTGCGGCCATCATCACCGCGGACAGAACGCCGGAAGTTGCTGCAGAGATTGCGGCAGAAAGCTGGGCCATCCTGACCAAACCGGTACGTCCGGCACGACTGCGTGCACTGATCGGTCATCTGGGGCGGCTGGCGCAGTCCGGTGCTGACTGACCTGACTGCCGGGGCAGAGCCCGGGTTTCTAAGACCAAAGTCGAATAGAGAAGGGCGAGACAATTTCGCACAATGACCTGGCTGCCGGTAGATACGCCGGCACCCCGATTCTAATAGCCAGGAGGCAACGTCATGTATCAGCAAGCACTCGCCGCAATCAGCAAGAAAATTCCGCTGAAATCCCGCTACGAAAACTTCATCGGTGGCCGCTGGGTGGCCCCGGTTCAAGGCCAGTACTTCACCAACATCAGCCCGATTGACGGCAAGCCGCTGTGTGACATTGCCCGCTCTAGCGCTGCTGATATCGAACTGGCGCTGGATGCTGCACATGCCGCTGCCGACCGTTGGGGTCGCACTGCGCCGGCCGTGCGCGCCAATGTGCTGCTGAAAATTGCCGACCGCCTGGAAGAATACCTGCCGTTCCTGGCGCTGGTGGAAACCCTGGACAACGGCAAGCCCATCCGTGAAACCAATGCTGCCGACCTGCCGCTGGCAGTCGACCACTTCCGCTATTTCGCCTCCTGCCTGCGTGCGCAGGAGGGCTCGCTGTCCGAGATCGACGACGACACCGTGGCCTATCATTTCCATGAGCCGCTGGGCGTGGTCGGACAGATCATCCCGTGGAACTTCCCCCTGCTGATGGCCGCGTGGAAGCTGGCTCCGGCACTGGCTGCCGGTAACTGCATCGTGCTCAAGCCGGCCGAACAAACCCCGATGGCCATTCTGGTGCTGATGGAAGTGATTGCCGACCTGTTGCCGGATGGCGTGCTGAACGTAGTGAACGGCTTTGGTGTGGAAGCCGGCAAACCGCTGGCCACCAACCCGCGTATCGCCAAAGTGGCCTTTACCGGCGAAACCGGCACCGGCCGCCTGATCATGCAGTACGCTGCCGAAAACATCATTCCGGTGACGCTGGAACTAGGTGGCAAGTCGCCCAATATCTTCTTCGAAGACATCATGCGCGAAGACGATGACTTCTTTGACAAGGCACTGGAAGGCTTCGCCATGTTTGCCCTGAACCAAGGTGAAGTATGTACCTGCCCGTCGCGTGTGCTGGTGCAGGAATCCATCTACGATGCCTTCATGGAACGCGCCGTGGCCCGCGTCAAGACCATCAAGCAGGGCAATCCGCTGGACATGTCCACCATGATCGGTGCGCAGGCTTCGCGTGAGCAGCTGGACAAGATCCTGTCCTACATCGACATCGGTCGTGCCGAAGGTGCCCAGGTGCTGACTGGTGGTGGTCAGGCCAATCTGGGTGGTGCGCTGTCCGAGGGCTTCTATGTGCAGCCGACCATCCTGGCCGGCCACAACAAGATGCGTGTATTCCAGGAAGAAATCTTTGGCCCGGTTGTTGCCGTGACTTCCTTCAAGGACAAGGAAGAAGCCCTGCACATTGCCAATGACAGCGCCTTTGGCCTGGGAGCCGGTGTCTGGACCCGTGACGGTAACACCGCCTACCGTATGGGCCGCGAGATCAAGGCCGGTCGTGTCTGGACCAACTGCTACCACCTCTACCCGGCACATGCTGCCTTTGGTGGTTACAAGAAGTCCGGTATCGGCCGTGAAACCCACAAGATGATGCTCGATCACTACCAGCAAACCAAGAACCTGCTGGTGAGCTACAGCCCGAAAGCTTTGGGCTTCTTCTAAGCGGCGGGTTTCCTCCGCCAGGGGCCGACGGTGTGGTGCGCTGTGCTGCACCGTCGGTTTGCAAACTGTCCATCTCACGGTCATCACCTGTAACTGGTGGTGACCGTGTGCAAGCAGCGGTCCTCCTTGGGGGTGGCGCGAGCCGCTCTCGCTTTGGCGCCGCCGGTTTTTCACAAAGGGGTGACATGATTTCCCGCGTCAACATGACAGAGCGTGCTGCGGAACTATTGTCGGTGTTGTGCCAACGCCATGGTTCCTTGCTGTTCCATCAGTCTGGTGGGTGTTGTGATGGCAGTGCGCCACTGTGTTTTACCCAGCAGGAATTCCGTGTTGGCGATCATGACATCCTGCTGGGCGAAATCGGCGGCTGCCCTTTTTACATCAGCGAATTCCTGTACGGTTATTGGCAGAACTGCCAACTTACCATCGATGCCCTGCCCGGACGCAGCAGCAGCTTTTCGCTGGAAGGGAGTGAAGGCATGCGCTTTGTCACCCTGTCGCGATTGTTCAGCGACGAAGAACTGGCGGAACTCGCCCAGCAATAAAGTCAGCCAGGCGGCTTGGCAGACTCAGGCTGGTCCAGTCATCCACTGCAAACATGCAGACAAAACAAAACCCCCGGTCGGGGGTTTTTGCATTTCTGCTCAGGAAAAATCCTTTGCCGGTCTTGTCTGCCATTAAAATGACCGCAGTTTCAGGAGGCGTCCAGATAGTCGTAGCCGGCCCAGTCCAGTGCGTAACCGTTCCCATGGCGCTTGAGGTTGACGGGCTTGAGCAGGCCGTGCTGCTGCATATAGCGCAGATGTTCCTGGATGATGCTCTCGTTGACCTCATTCCCCATCTCGCGGCGCATGGCAGTCATGATCTGCTGTTCATCCAGATACTGAACCTGACGTGTGCGCAGGATGCGCAATATACGGAAAATCAATAATTCGTTGCGAGGCATTGGTGTATATCATGTTGCAGCGATCTTTCATTTATCTGACATTTTTATTGCCTTCGTCAAGAAAGATGACAGATATGTTTCATACAGGAGTATTCAATGGCAACACAACGACCCGATTCCCCATGCATTGCACGCTGTACAACTGCGGTTGGTGACAATGTTTGTCGGGGATGTGGCCGTAGCTTTGCCGAAATTTCCAACTGGTGCTTCATGGATGGCACCGAGCGCGAGCAAGTATGGCAAACCCTGCCACAGCGCATGCCCTTGCTGGAAATTGCCGAGCGTCTGGGCGTGCTGCTGGACTTGCAAGTGCAGGATGGTCAGGAGTGGGGCGTATTGCGACTGGATGGCCGTATCCTGATGCTGCGGATGAGTGCGGGGCAACTACAGTTGCGTCTGCCGGACGGGCGAGGTTTGCCTCTTGGTCTGGAGCAAGGGCTGGACGGGGTATTGGCGCAACTTTCCCAGTATGTTGCATTAGCAAATTAGCATTAAAAGGAAGACTGACGGATGGCTCAGGATAGTTCACTGCCCGCATTTTGGGATCAGCGCTACGAGCAAGGCGTAACGCCATGGGAGGGTGCTGCTGGCGATGAGCAGATGCGGCAGTTTTTTGCCGGGCTGGAACCTGACAGCAAGGTACTGCTGCCTGGCTGTGGCAGTGCGGCCGACGTCCCCTGGCTATTGTCGGCAGGCATGCAGGTGGATGCGATTGATTTCAGCCACGAGGCGGTCAAGCGTGCGCGTCAGGCTTTGCTGGGCAGTACCGCGCGGTTGTGGCAGGCCGATTTCTTTGCCCTGCAAGCCGATGCACACTATGACGCCATTTTCGAGCGTGCTTTCTTGTGTGCCTTGCCGCCCAGGCTGTGGGAGAGCTATACCCATAAGGTCAGCCAACTGTTGCGAACCGGAGGTTTTCTGGCAGGGGTGTTTTTTCTGGCAGACAAGCCCAAAGGCCCGCCCTACGGAACCAGCCTGGCGGATTTGCACCAGCGGCTGGATCCATCCTTCAGCTTGCTGACTTGCCAGCCCGTGGCTGCGGCCATACCTGTTTTCGCCGGGAAAGAGTACTGGATGGTGTGGCAGAGGCTGGCAAACTGAGTTTGCTTGCTGCCAAATTGATCAATTTTTGTGTTGATAGTTTTCAATTGTTTTGGTGCGAATGGTAATGCTTCTTGATTGCTATCAGGTTTATCCTAAATTTGATTGGTTAATTCACTAAATTCGGGTAAAAATGTAGCGCCCGCTTTAAACATATAACAAGCAATAGCAGCAGGTTGTAAGGAGAGAGCATGGAGTGGTTCTGGCGCGTCTATACCCTGATCGAGAAAACATTTTTCTTTACCCTGACCCGGAAGCTGTGCAGTTTCTTTGTTCTGAGTCTGTTCCAGCTGATCATGGTGGTTTACGTCTATCTGGTGCTGACTGGCATTCGCAGCCAGCTAGCCGGTTCTGGTATCAATGCGACCAATCTGGCGCAGATACAGTCCAGTATTGATGGCGCCATTTTCTGGTCATCGGCACTGTGGCTGGCCGGCTTCGTCTTCATCAGTTTCATGGTCTGGTATTTGCGCTATCTGATTGTGCGTCCGCTCAAGATGATTATCGGCATTTTCAATGAGATAGGTGCTGGTGAGGGTGATTTGTCACGGGATATTCCCACCGTCACGCATGACGAAATCCGCGAAGTTTCGATTTCCTATAACCGCTTCCAGCTGAAAATGCGCGAAATCATCAGCAATGTACGCCTGATGACAGTACGCATTGCCATGGATTCGGCACGTACCCGCAAGAATGTCAGCGAATCGCTGGGCAGTGCAGTACGCCAGGACGAGTTTGCCACCCGGGTGCGCGATGCCAGTGACCAGACTACTACCGGCATCAATCAGGTTACCGGGCAGACGCAATCCATTTCAGCTTCCACCTTGTCCAATCTGGATGTGGCTCGCGAGTCGTATGACGAACTGAAAACCGTGGCGGACCGCATTTACGACATCAGTCAGAAGGTGGGACATTTCAACCAGACGGTTGAAGACCTGAGTCAGCGTTCGGCCAGTATCAAAACCATTGTTGACCTGATCAAGGATATTTCCGATCAAACCAATCTGCTGGCACTGAATGCCGCCATCGAAGCTGCGCGTGCAGGTGAAACCGGCCGTGGTTTTGCCGTGGTTGCCGATGAAGTGCGCAAACTCGCGGAAAAGGTGAAGAACGCCACCGATGAGATTTCCAGCAATATTGATGGCATGCTGGGCCTGGTTTCCGATACCCAGGTTGAAACCAATGAAATCACCACGGACACACACAAGGCACGCGAGGTGGTATCACGTGCCTCGCAACATTTCGGCCGCATGATGGGCGATTTTGAAACCACGGCCAGCAGCCTGACCCAGATTGCCGGCACCATGGAAGATTTTGCCGAAACCAACCGGCAGGTGAATCGCCATGTATCAGAGATTCATGGCCTGGGCCAGTTGGTGACAGAGCGACTGAATCATACCGAGCATGTGGCAGACGAACTGTCCGGTGTGGCAGAGCAAGTGCAGGAAATGGTGTCGCGCTTCATCATCGGCGAAGGCGAGTTTGACCGCATGATCAGCCTCGCGCGCAAGCAGCGTGATGTGCTGCAGGATATTCTGCAGCAACAGCTGAAGTCCGGTGTCGATGTCTTTGACAAGCGCTACCAGCAGATTCCCGGCAGCAAGCCGCCCAAATACCATACTGCTTACGACGAAAAGCTGGCAGGCCTGGTGCAACCGCATTACGACGCCTTGGTGCGAGATGTAGTCGGCGGGCGTTTCTGCTTGCTGGTGGATGGCAATGGCTATGCCCCGACGCATAACAGCTGGTATAGCCAGGCTGTGACGGGTGATGAAGAGAAAGACCTGATCAACAGCCGTGACAAACGGATTTTCTCGGACCCGGCAGGGCTGAAATCGGCGCACAACACCCAGCCCTTCCTGCTGCACACCTATATGCGTGATACCGGTGAAATCCTGTCCGAACTGACCTTGCCGGTTTATCTGGATGGGCGTCACTGGGGCGCATTGCGGCTGGGGTTTGATCCCAGCAGCTTGCTGGAAGCGGCTGGTTTGAAGAGCAAGAACAAGCGCTGAATCAGCGTGCAGCAAAAAAAAGAGGCCTTTTGAGGCCTCTTTTCACTTGTTTGCCGATGCGTGGCATCAATCCAGCTGTGATGTGCAGCAGGGGCAGCGGGTGGCCTTCAGGGGTACGCTGGACAGGCAGTAGCGGCACTCCTTGGTGGCGGGTGCGGCCGGTGCTTCTGCCGGTGCTTCGCGTTTGAGCCTGTTGATTGCCTTGACCAGCATGAAGATGGCAAAGGCGACAATGGTAAAGCTGACCAGAGAGTTGATGAACAAGCCGATATTCATGGTGACGGCACCAGCCTGTTTGGCGGCGGCGACCGAGGCATAAGGTCCGGCCTGTTTGACGCCTTCCTTGAGAACCAGGAACAGATTGGCAAAATCGACATTCCCGACCAGAAGACCGATAGGCGGCATGATTACGTCATCAACCAGCGATTTGACGATGGAACCAAAAGCACCACCAATCACCACACCGACGGCCAGATCGATTACATTACCTTTAACGGCAAATTCCTTGAATTCCTTCAGAATGGACATGGCTGATCCTTTAGTTTTTGTTTAATACAGTGTTAACCAAACACTAGTTTAGCATGAATATGCTGGTATGTTGTGTGGCATATTCTTGCACCATCATTGACCGATCTGTCAAAGCACAAAGAAAATACAGGAATCATGGCGGAGTCAAAACAAAAAGCCCACTTTATATAAAGTGGGCTTTTGCTTGAATAAGGTGGCTCCCCGAGCAGGGCTCGAACCTGCGACCTGCGGATTAACAGTCCGTCGCTCTACCGACTGAGCTATCAGGGAATTGAATGCATTGCTGGGTGGCTCCCCGAGCAGGGCTCGAACCTGCGACCTGCGGATTAACAGTCCGTCGCTCTACCGACTGAGCTATCAGGGAATAACCGGGCAATGCTGATCAATGGTGTCTTGTGGCTCCCCGAGCAGGGCTCGAACCTGCGACCTGCGGATTAACAGTCCGTCGCTCTACCGACTGAGCTATCAGGGAACATCAAGAGAGTGCGAACTATACCGATGAGAGCCAGGCGTGTCAACGGTTTGGCCGTCGAATATTACACATTCCATGCAGCTTGTTTCTTGCTGTTGGCTAAGTGTATGAAGGCAAAAGAATATCCTGTTGTTGATGCTGGTGGTCAAGCATGAGGCTGGCAGAACAGGGCCGGAAAAAGTAGAATTCCTGACTAATTTGGTGTGCTAATTACAGGTGTTGCAAGATGAACAAGTCGTGGCAAGTTTGGGTAGATGATAATCGCGGGTGTGTTGGCCAGGATGGCCTGCTGCAATTTCCGGATTTGTTCGGGCAGGTTGCTGCGGTCCGCTCAGGCAATGCACTTGCAGTACTGGATGGTTTTGCCCTGATCCGTCTGGAAGGCGAAGATGCCGAATCATTCCTGCAAGGACAATTGTCCGGTGATATTCGTGAGGTAGGCGAAGAGGCGCGCTTCACCACCTATTCCACGGCCAAAGGACGCATGCTGGCCAGTTTCCTGGCCTGGCAGCTGCAAGGCAGCTATTACCTGATGGTTTCAGCGGATATTTGCCAAGCCATTGCCAAACGTCTGACCATGTTTGTCATGCGCTCCAAGGTCAAGGTTACGGTGCTCAATGGCGCTGATGCCTGTTTGCTCGGTGTACGCGGTGCGCAATTGGAGGCCGTCATTGCGCAGTATTATGCGAAACCGGCAGCAAGCCCGCTTGCCGTGCAGGAACAAAATGGTGATGTGGCCATTGCATTGCCAGGCGGTGGTTTCATTCTTAATTTGACGGCTGATTCGCCATTGGCAGCGCAGCTTGTAGCCGAAAAAGCAACAGCAGTATCGTCACAAGCCTGGGGTATTCGGGATATAGACGCGGGCATTGCCTGGGTGACACTGGCAACGCAAGAGCAATTTGTTCCGCAAATGGCGAATATGGATTTGATTGGTGCTGTCAGCTTCAAGAAGGGTTGTTATCCGGGGCAGGAAATCGTTGCGCGTACCCAATATCTGGGTAAAGTAAAACGGCGTTTATTCAAGGCAAGCCTGGCAGTTAGCGCGCGAGCCGGCGACAAGCTATTCAGTCCGGAACTGCCGGAACAATCAATTGGTATGGTTGCCGCAGTTTGTCCGGTGAATGAAGTGCAGCAAGAAGCGCTGGTGGTTGTGCAGACAGTTTGCTGGGGGAAGGGGATTTATCTGGAAGCCGAATACCAGCATCGCCTGGAATGTCTGACATTGCCTTATCCTATTCAGGATGAATAAATACTGGCTTTGTTTACAGAAATTTAGCACTTCTGCCTTGACGTTTCTGTCTGCTTTTGGCTAAATTGAAACTGTTGTGGTCAAACTGAATAATAAGGGCGGAAAATGGACATTAGCACTCTGAGTTTTACCGAGCTGGTTGCTTTGAAAAGCGACGTTGAAAATGAAATCAAGCGTCGCGAATCGGAAGAAAAAACCAAAGCCAAAAAGCAGATCATCGAACTGGCCAAGGCTTATGGCCTGAGCGTTGAAGAAGTGCTGGGCAAAGTAGGTGGCGCCGTGCGCAAGCCGGTTGAAGCCAAGTACCGTCACCCGGAAAATGCCGACCTGACCTGGACTGGCCGCGGTCGCAAGCCGGTATGGGTACAGGAGCTGCTGACTGCTGGCAAAACGCTTGAAGATCTGGCCATCTGATGTAACATGGCCTGCCAAGTGGCTGTTCCAAAGCGCCTGCATGGGCGCTTTTTGTTTTTGCATGCAAGTTCTTCTTGCCCAATCGGCTCCGTGTATAAATACTGATAACAATCTACACCGCAACGGCAGTCTATCTTGCGGCTTCCCGTTACCTTGATCGCCCGAAAGCTACGACATGTTGGACTTTTTCTCCCGAGGCACCAAGAGCAAGTCAGATCCGTTGGCCAATGCTGCCGCTGCCAAGGCTTATGCCGATGCACTCAAGCAGGAATACGGCGCTGCTGCTCACGAGAAAATGACCGAGATGCTGGCCGAGGTGAATGCCCAATCAAGTCGGGTGACGGCCGATTTACTGGATGCGGTGTTGACGCTCAATCTGGAAATACAGCCACTGCACGATAATCTGTGTACACAGTATTTCCTCAACTCCCGCATGCCCAAGGTATTGGAAGGTCAGCTGCGGGCCCAGATACTGTCTTTTGGCAAGGAATTGCTGGATTTTTACCAGCGCGCACTGTCATTTGATGTCGATGTCCAGCAGGAGGAGCGCCTGCGTGCCATGCTGCCTTTGGTGCTGGTGCGCATGATGCATTATTTTGGCGAATTCGCCCGCTGGCAGTATTTGCGGCATTTCAGTCCTGATGATGTGTTCTGGTTAAATGTAAATCAGCTGTACCGTTTCGCTGAGAAAATGCGGGTTGATTCCACGCCTGTTTTTCTATTCGGCGAGGAAAGTCCGGGTACGACAGTACAGGATCAGTATCTGATCATGCTGATGCTGTCCTTGCTCAGTAGCGGTAATCTCACCCAGCGCCAATTCAATTTTTCCTATCATATTCTTTGCCTGGTCTCCAATCGCATGTCGCTGCACCCTGAATATGCAGAGGATGCCAGTTTTGCGGTTGTGCTGAATGAGGCAAAGCCCGCCATGCGCCCATTGGGGGATATGGCTGGCGACGCTGCGCGTTACTGGTCGACGGCAGACATGGTGGAAATCATCCATGGCTGGGCAACCGTGATGGAAGGTGGCCGTTTGCCGCCCGAGCTCAAGCCCCTGATCGAACCCGGCATTGATGCAGGCCTGCTGCGCATGTTGTGCCGTGAATGGGCTGCGCAACCGGTACGCTTTGAGCGGGCAGAGCGCACGGCGGTGACCAATCGCAATCTTGAGGTAGCGCACCGTCTGTCTTTGTTGCATCGCCTGATTCGCCAGCCGGATGAGGCCAGTCAGGTGCAAACCCGTCAGGCCGACACCGACAGTTTTGACGACGCGGCAAATATCCGCATTTACGGTTTTGTCACCAGTCGCAAGCGTGATCGCAGCACGCTGGCACTGGCGCCGCTGTCCGGCGATGCTGCGGTACCTGCAGCACAGGCACGCGACGAGTTCTTGCGCTGGTCGGTGGATAATGTCAGCCAGACAGGCCTTGGCGTCACTCTGGATGCGCTGGGAAATGAATGGGTCAGCCTGGGTGGCCTGGTGGGTTATCGCGATGTGGACAGCAACAACTGGAGCCTGGGCCTGATCCGCCGCGTCAAGCGTGCCAATCAGCGCGAGCGTATTTACCTGGGCCTGGAGACGCTCTCCAGCCGTCCGGTCGCAGCGTCCCTTCGTCCGGTGGACAGCAAGCTGATCGACCCCACTTTGCCGCAGGAAATGGTGTGGTTGTCCGGTCACATTTCCTTGTTTGTTCCTTTTGATCGTGGTGGACGGCGCATCAACGCACTGATCATGCCGATTTCCTGCTATACCCTTGGCAAGCAATACTATATGACGGCCCGCGGCAAGCATTTCCAGATTGCCTTGGGCAAGGTGCTGGAAAAGGGGAGTGACTGGTGTCTGGCCGAAATCGAACTGGTGAAGGCGCTGGAAAAGCTGCCAATCGTCATGTAATGCCTGTCTTGCTGGATCACAACAAAAAAAGCCGGAGATTGTCTCCGGCTTTTTTATTACTCAGGCGCGGTCAGCGCAGTTCGTTAATCACCGCGTAAATCGGGGTGAGGACGGCCTCGCCCATGCGCAGGCTGCGTTGGCCATTCCAGCCGTAGTCGTCGTCAGGCAGGTTGGCATTGTCCTTGAACGGCATTTCCAGGGTAAAGGCGAGGCACTTGAAGTTTTCCCCTACCCAGTTGGTGGCCAGGCTGAGGTTGGCGCTGCCCGGGGCGTCCTTTTCGTAACCCACTTCATCCTGGAAGTCGGGGTTGGCCACCATCAGGTAGTGTTTGAACTTTTCTTCCAGCTGGCGGATGGTATCCGTATAAGAGGGCACGCCTTCAGTGCCGGCGACAAACACATAAGGCAGCGACTCGTCGCCGTGAATATCCAGGAACAGGTCAACGCCGGTTTCCAGCATCTTGTTGCGCACCAGCTGCACTTCCGGGCTCTTTTCCGCCGAAGGCTCCAGCCATTCGCGGTTCAGGTTGGCACCGGCGGCATTGGTACGCAGATTGCCCAAAATGGAACCGTCCGGGTTCATGTTGGGCACGACATAAAATGTTGCCTTGTCCAGCAGCGCACGCGAGGTGGCATCCAGCGGGTCGAGCAGACGGTTGAGGAAACCTTCGACAAACCATTCCGCCATGGTTTCGCCCGGGTGCTGGCGGGCGGTGATCCAGATTTTCAGGTCGGATTCAACCTCGTGGCCGATGGTCAGCAGATTGATGTCACGGCCCTGCACGGTGAAGCCAAGATCGTGGATCTGGCACAGGCCCGAGCCTTGTGCCTGGCCCAGCAGGTTCAGGTGCTGCTCGTGCGAATAGGGTTCGAAGTAGGCGTAGTACACGCTGTTGGCCAGCGGCACGTGCTCTACCGTCATCACCTGGCCATCATACTGCGCCGGTACGCGGAACCAGTTGATGCGGTCGTAGGAGGCCATCAGCTGGTAATTGGTCCAGCCTTCCGGGTAGGCGCACTCACCGGCATTCAGAAAGCGCAGGGTACAAGCCTGGTAGGCAGCACCTTGCAAGCGGAAATAGAACCACTGGGCAAAGTCCGCGGCATTGTCATGGGGGATCCGCAGCTGAATGTCGTCGAAACTCTCCATCGAAACGATTTCGATACTGCCTGCGTCAAAGTTGCTGCTGATTTTCATGCGTTGAACCTGTCGTCTTTGCCGGAACTCAAAAGAGGAATTGTAAACCCGCCGCGCTGGCTGTGCATCAGACAATAGAAAAAACCCCGCCTTGGCGGGGTTTTGACTGGATATCAGCGTACTCAGGCGCGCTTGGTAGCAGTTTTCACAGCGTCGGCAGTGGCGCTGCTGGCAGCCTTGATGCTGCTGTCGGTGAATTCGGCAACCTGTTGGGCAGCCTTGCTGAAGCTGTTAACGGCGGCGGCGGCAGCAGCCAGCGAAGTCTTGACGGCGTTCAGGGCATTGTCCGAACCTGCGGGTGCGTTTTTGGCGGCACCTTCCAGAGCGGTGATCAGGTTCTTGTTGAAGCTGCCCAGGTTTTCTTCTGCCAGTTTGGACAGTTCGCTTTGTGCAGCGGATACGATTTCGTAAACGTTGCGGGAGTTGGCAACTGCCTTGTCCACGGATTGGGTGGCCAGTTGGTTGATTTGCTTCAGGGCTTCCTGGGCATCAGTGGCGCCGGCCAGAGCCTTGGCAACCTTGACGTTTTCTTCCAGGGTTTGCTTGGAGGCTTCCAGGTTCAGCTTGACCAGGCGCTCGGCGCTGTCCAGGGAGATTTGTGCTACACGCAGGGCCGCTTCAAAGCCGGACAGGGAGACTTTGCTCAGTTGATCGTTAGTATTGAACATGTAATTACCCTCATCATTAGATTTCGTGGAAAAGACCGACAAGCTCTGTATTGATTGTATCTATTTTTATATTGCACTGCACAATGCAGGCGGAATGTAGCATGGTCCGTGCAAGGACGGTAGAAGTTTTGCTCTAGCTTGTTGTATTTATGATAAATTGCGGGTGCACAACACCAACGACAATAATCCGGGAGTGTTACATGAGTGTTGAAAAAAGGGTCATCAAGAAGTACCCGAACCGTCGCCTGTATGACACGGCGACCAGTTCCTACATCACTTTGGGAGACGTAAAGCAGCTGGTGCTCGAGAACGTGGATATCCAGGTTGTCGACGCCAAGACGCAGGATGACATCACCCGCAGCGTGCTGCTGCAAATCATCCTGGAGGAAGAAAACGGCGGCATGCCCATGTTCAGCTATGAAGTGCTGACCCAGTTCATCCGCTTTTATGGTCAGGCCATGCAGGGCATGATGGGCCCGTTCCTGGAAAAGAACCTGCAACTGTTTGGTCAGATGCAGCAGAAATTGCAGGAACAAACCCGTGCACTGTACGGCGACAAGGCGGTGTTCAATTCCACCATGTGGGGGGAGTTCATGAAGCTGCAGGGCCCTGCCATGCAGAACGTGATGTCCAGCTATATGGAGCAGAGCACCGGCATGTTCCTGGAAATGCAGAACCGCATGCAAGAGCAAACCAAGCAGCTGTTCAGCGGCTTTGGTTTCCCCGGCTATGTACCGCCGGGCAAGGACGATACTGACAAGTCCTGATGTCAGCGTCCGTCACAACCCGCGTGAGTGCGGGTTTTTTTGTGTCTGCGTTCCTGCTGCTCACCGGTTGTGGTGGCCCCCGTGATATGACGGAAGAGCAACTGGCCGAGCTGGTGCAGGATGTGTATGTGCGTGTGGCCGATCACCCGCTGGTGCTGCCACGCGTTGCTGTGGGTAGTCAGTATGCAGGAGGGCAGAGCTTTTCTCTGGGTACGGGTAAGGCAGAAGCTATCGCAGCCGATGCCGCGCGGCAGCGCCTGCGCGATGCCAGTGCAGCTGCTGCCGCGCTGGAGCTGCCGCAGTTGCGCATCCGCATCAGGAATTATGGCTGGGAAGAGGACATTCCCCAGTCGCAGGTGTTTTGTAGCCAGTTGCGGCGGCAATGGTCGCGTGCACTGTGTAACAACGCTTCGCCGGAGCTGATACAGGCACTGCCAGTTAATGGATTCAGCCTGCTGGCCTGGCCGCTTGCGCCGGAGGCGCGTGCAAGCGTCTGGAGTGCGGATTGCCCGCCCGCCGGGCAGCCACTGCCGGATCTACCGGGCGACGGTCAGGCAAGCATACTGTGCTGGCTTGCAACTTCGAGCAAGGAACGCCCGCTGTTTCACGCGGTGGTCCGTATTGATGGGGCCTTGGCTGCCACCTGGGTGGTATGGCCCGAAGCGGAGACGGGTGAAACTGCGGCTGCCAAGGCGCAGCGTGAAGGGCAGGCAATTATTGCCCTGGTACAGCTGGGCATGGGGCCAGCGGAGGATTTCGCCCGCCTGCATCAGCGCATGTGCCAATTGCGGCGTCCGGCAGTCACGGATTCGTCGGATCGCCCGGATTGCCCATGACCGCGCTTTACCCGGCCTGAATTAACACAGCCCCTGTCCACGTGGTGTGGGCAGGGGCTGTGTTGTTTCAGTCTGCTGTGCGGCGATTACAGGCTGGGGAAGGCGAACTGCGAAGCCTCGTGGCTGGCACGTTGCGGCCAGCGCTGGGTGATGGTCTTGCGCTTGGTGTAGAAGCGCACGCCATCCGGGCCGTAGGCGTGCAGGTCGCCAAACAGCGAACGCTTCCAGCCGCCAAAGCTGTGGTAGGCCACCGGTACCGGCAGCGGTACGTTGACGCCCACCATGCCCACTTCGATTTCGTCGCAGAACAGGCGAGCTGCTTCGCCATCACGGGTGAACAGGCAGGTACCGTTGCCGTATTCGTGGTCGTTGATCAGCTGCATGGCGTCTTCCAGGCTGTTCACCCGCACGATGCACAGCACCGGGCCGAAGATTTCTTCTTCGTAGACCTTCATGCCGGGCTTGACGTGGTCGAACAGGGTGCCGCCGACGAAGAAGCCGTCCTCGCAGCCGGATACTTTCAGGCCACGGCCATCCACCACCAGGGTTGCGCCTTGTTCCACGCCACTGTCGATATAGCCCACCACCTTGTCGCGTGCCGCACCGGTCACCAGCGGGCCCATGTCCAGACCGCAGGAGGTGCCGGCGCCGATTTTCAGCTCGGCAATCTTGGGCTTGAGTTTTTCCACCAGCTTGTCGGCCACCTGGTCGCCTACTGCCACCACTACCGAAATAGCCATGCAGCGCTCACCGCAGGAGCCATAAGCCGCACCCATCAGTGCATTGACGGTGTTGTCCAGATCGGCGTCCGGCAGCACCACGGCGTGGTTTTTGGCACCACCCAGCGCCTGTACGCGTTTGCCGCGCTTGTTGGCTTCGGTGTAGATGTATTCGGCAATCGGGGTGGAGCCGACAAAGCTGATGGCTTTCACTTCCGGTGCCTGGATCAGGCCATCAACGGCTTCCTTGTCACCGTTCACCACATTCAGCACGCCCTTGGGCAGGCCGGCTTCATGCAGCAGCTGGGCAATGTACAGGGTGGAGCTGGGGTCGCGCTCGGACGGCTTCAGGATGAAGCAGTTACCGCAGGCGATGGCCAGCGGGTACATCCACAACGGCACCATGGCCGGGAAGTTGAACGGGGTGATACCGGCTACCACGCCCAGCGGCTGGAAGTCGCTCCAGCTGTCGATATTGGGGCCGACATTGCGGTTGTATTCACCCTTGAGCAGTTCCGGCACGCCGCAGGCGTATTCCACGTTTTCGATGCCGCGTTGCAGTTCGCCCACCGCGTCTTCCAGCGTCTTGCCGTGTTCTTCGCTGATCAGCTGGGCAATCTTGTCGCGGTTGGCTTCCAGCAGCTGCTTGAAGCGGAACATCACCTGGGCGCGCTTGGCCGGCGGGGTTTTGCGCCATTCCGGGAAGGCGGCCTTGGCACTGTCGATGGCAGCACGCAGGATGGCCTGGTCGGCCAGGGCCACTTCGCGTACCGGCTTGCCGAGCGAGGGGTTGAAGACGGGAGTGCTGCGGCCTGTCTGCTGGACAAGCTCACCGTTGATCAGATGGGCGATGGTGCTCACGTTGGATTCTTTCTTGCTATGCACGGTATTGGTTTGAGTATCAGGCTCAGGCCAGATTGTTCAGTACGCTGCCCACGGCATCGAACAGGGTGTCGAGCTGTGCCGGGGTGGTGTTGAAGCTGGGGCCGAATTGCAGGGTGTCGCCACCGAAGCGCACGTAGAAACCAGCCTGCCACAGTTTGAGGCCTGCCTCGTAGGGACGGATGGTGGCATCGCCGTCACGCGGGGCCAGCTGGATGGCACCGGCCAGGCCGCAGTTGCGGATGTCCACCACATGCTGGCTGCCCTTGAGCGCATGCAGCTTGTCCTCGAATACCGGTGCCAGTGCCAGCGATTGTTCGATCAGCTGTTCGCGCTTGAGTACTTCCAGCGTGGCCAGACCGGCGGCGCAGGCCACCGGGTGGCCGGAATAAGTGTAGCCATGGGTGAATTCAATGGCGTGCTGCGGCAGGTTCTGCTGCATGAAGGTGTTGTAGATTTCCTTCGAGGCAATCACCGCACCCAGCGGTACTGCGCCGTTGGTCACCTGCTTGGCGGTGTTCATGATGTCCGGGGTAACGCCGAAGTAGTCGGCACCGGTCCACTTGCCCATGCGGCCGTAGGCGGTGATGACTTCGTCAAAAATCAGCAGGATGTTGTTCTGGTTGCAGATTTCGCGCAGGCGTTGCAGATAACCCTTGGGCGGCACAATGACACCGGCGGAACCGGACATCGGCTCGACGATGACGGCGGCAATATTGGACGCGTCGTGCAGTTCGATCAGCTTGAGCAGCTCGTTGGCCAGCTCCACGCCGCCGGTTTCGGCCATGCCACGGGTAAAGGCCATACCCGGCTGCAGGGTGTGCGGCAGGTGGTCGGCATCCATCAACTGGCCGTACAGCTTGCGGTTGCCACCAATGCCACCCAGTGCGGTGCCGCCGATGTTTACGCCGTGATAGCCACGGGCGCGGCCGATAAAGCGGGTTTTGCTGGGCTGACCCTTCAGGCGCCAGTATGCCTTGGCCATCTTGATGGCGGTATCGGCACACTCGGAGCCGGAACCGGTAAACAGCACGTGGTCGAGGCCATCCGGCATGATGCCGGCGATTTCCTCGGCCAGGCGGAAGGCCAGCGGGTGGCCGTACTGGAAGCCCGGTGCGTAGTCCAGCGTGCCCAGCTGACGCGCTACCGCTTCCTGGATTTCCTTGCGGTTATGACCGGCACCACAGGTCCACAGGCCGGACAGACTGTCGAAAATGCGGCGGCCCTTGTCATCGATGAAGTAATTGCCGTCAGCAGCCACGATGATGCGCGGGTCTTGCTTGAATGCACGGTTGGCAGAGAAGGGCATCCACTGTGCGTCGAGTTTCAGATCGCTAGGGGTGAAGACAGAATGCGGTGCAGACATGATGGCTCCTGGTGCCATGGTTGATGTGCACAGCATGCATCAAACAATAGGTGAGTTAAATTGAAAGTTATAAACGTAAAGGTGAGTTTTTTTGAACGTAATGCCTGCCACCACAGTACTACTGATTGACGGGCTGGCCGGTAGTCAGGCTGGCGGGCTGCTGCGCCAGCCGCCACGCGCGCGGGGTCTGGCCGCAATGTGCCTTGAATGCCCGAGCCAGCGCGGCTTCGCTGCCATAACCCACCGCATCGGCAATCAGCTTTAATGCTTGTCCCCGACGCAGCATTTGCTGGGCCAGACTGATGCGCCAGCCTTGCAGGTAGGCCCCCGGCGTACTGCCCAGCGTACTGCGGAAGCTATTGGCAAACACGCTGCGTGACATGCCGCAAAGTGCAGCCAGTGCATCCAGCGTCCAGTCCTGCTGCGGTTGTTCATGCATGGCAACCAGGGCCCGGCGCAGCCTGGGATGGGACATGCCCGCCAGCATGCCGCCGCGGATGGCCCCCGTTTCCATCAGATAGCGCAGCAGCTGGATGAAGACCGCCTCGAACAGGCGGTCCAGCAGGGCCTCTCGTCCGCAGTAGTGGTTGAAGGCCTCGGTAAACAGCAACTCCAGAATGGCTTGGGTGCCGGGAATGTCCTTCAGCGATACGCAGACCACATCCGGCAGCGCCCCGGCCAGCGGGTTGTCAGCACCGCCGTCGAATTGCAACTGGGCGCAGGCGAGGGTGGCACCGGCTTGAGGATCGCTGATAAAGCGGCGTGCCAATGGGCGCGGGTAAAACAGCAGGCTGGGTTCGCCAATATGCAGCGCAGCCTGGCCCGGGTGTTCCACGGTCAGCTCACCGTGCTGCACCAGATGTAACTGCCCGCCGCTCTCCGGCGTGTCAAAGCGGGTCACCCCGCACAGGCTGCCGGAATGAAACAGGCGCGCACGCACCGGGAAGTGATGCAGCAAGGCGTCCAGCCTGTCGGTACAGGTATCCAGCACTTTGCGACTCCTGATCAATTTATCAATACTTTTTGTAGCATATCGTATTGGCAAGCGCGGTAAAGTGGTTTCTGCCAAACGGCTTGATCCCCCACTCATGCAATACAAGGAATCCACCATGTCCATTGAAAAAGTTCTCTACCGCGCCAATGCCACTGCCACCGGTGGCCGTGAAGGCAGTGCCGAATCTTCTGACGCTGCATTGAAGGTGCAATTGTCCACCCCGCGCGAACTGGGTGGTGCCGGTGGCCCGGGTACCAATCCGGAGCAGCTGTTCGCCGCTGGTTACTCGGCCTGCTTTCTGGGGGCGCTGAAATATGTGGCGATGCAAGACAAGGTGGCCTTGCCTGCCACCACCACGGTGAACGCTACCGTAGGCATCGGCCCGATTCCGACCGGCTTTGGTATTGAAGTGGATCTGCAGATCAGCATTCCCGGTGTCGATGCGGCCAAGGCACAAGCGCTGGTGGACAAGGCGCACATTGTCTGCCCGTACTCCAATGCCACCCGTGGCAATATCGACGTGCGCTTGCAGCTGGTGTAAGCCGACGTCCGATTCACGGCATCACGAAAACCCCCGGTCTCGCCGGGGGTTTTGTATTTGTCCGCCATGAAGCATGACTTTGGCTTATGCAGGATTTGTATTGCAATGCCAATACCGACCCGGCTGGCCCGGCGTTGGCTGGTCTTTACACTTGTTGACAGAATCATGATCAAAATTAACGATAATTAATAAACAAAACAATAAGATAGGAAGCTGACAACAGGGTGTCTGCGCATGTCAGACAAACAGAAGCGTGAAGATGGACCACAAGCAAGCACCAGCACCACAAATACAATTCGACATGATGGCACTCAGCCGCTGGCAGATCCGTCTGCTGCGGATGATGATTCCGCTTGTATTGCTATTGATCCTCATCCTGCCACCGTCCATCACGCCAACCCTGCTGCCCGCTGGCTGGCTGGGGCTGGCACCACTCACGCTGGGTATCCTGCTGTCCATGTTTCTGTGGTCGGGTTGTGGTTTTTTGCTCTGGGCCTTGTTCCGTGGCTGTGCCATGGCCAGTGCAGCGCAACAGCAGGAGCTGCAGCGGCTGTTTGCGGATCACCCGGAACTGCATGCCTACCGTGACCGGGTAGCAGCGCTGGGCCGTGGTTTTACCGTAGGCGAACATGAAACCCTGATGGCCTGGCCAGCCATGAAGGCAGCGATTGCTGACGATCTGGATTCGGCAATCTGAAATGCTGCTCATGCCCGGCAGCATTTGCCCGCGGCAGGGTGTTTTGACGGAAGCTGCATGGGTATGCACCGGCAAATCGCTGTATAATCTGGCGTTTTTCATTTTTTGCACTACGCCACATGTCCAAAGCTCCTCGTATCGGTATGGTTTCCCTCGGCTGCCCCAAGGCCCAGAGTGATTCCGAACACATTCTTACCCGCCTGCGCGCGGAGGGTTATGAAATCTCGTCCTCCTATGACGGGGCTGACCTGGTGGTGGTCAACACCTGTGGTTTCATCGATTCGGCGGTGACCGAATCGCTGGATGCCATTGGCGAAGCGCTGAATGAAAACGGCAAGGTGATTGTTACCGGCTGTCTGGGTGCCAAGGATGGCGTGGTGCAGAATGCCCACCCGTCGGTACTTGCCGTCACCGGCCCGCACGCTACCGACGAGGTGATGGATGCGGTACACAACTACCTGCCCAAGCCGCACGACCCCTTTGTCGACCTGGTGCCGGATATCGGCATTCGCCTGACCCCCAAGCATTACGCCTATCTGAAAATTTCCGAAGGCTGTAATCACCGCTGCACCTTCTGCATCATCCCGTCCATGCGCGGCGATCTGGAAAGCCGTCCGGTACACGATGTACTGCGTGAAGCGGCCAATCTGGCCCGCGCCGGGGTGAAGGAGCTGCTGGTGATTTCGCAGGACACCTCGGCCTATGGCGTGGATGTCAAATACAAGCTGGGCTTCCACGACGGCCGTCCGGTGAAAACCCGCATGACCGAGCTGTGCGAGGAGTTGGGCAAGCACGGCATCTGGGTGCGCCTGCACTATGTTTACCCCTACCCGCATGTGGATGAAGTGATTCCGCTGATGCGCGACGGCAAGATCCTGCCTTACCTGGATATCCCGTTCCAGCATGCCAGCCAGAAAGTGCTGAAGCTGATGAAGCGTCCGGCCAACAGCGACAATGTGCTGGCGCGCATCAAGAAATGGCGCGAGATCTGCCCGCAGCTGGTGATCCGCTCTACCTTCATTGTCGGCTTCCCCGGCGAAACCGAAGAAGACTTTGAAGAACTGCTGCAATTCCTGCGTGAAGCCCAGCTGGACCGCGTGGGCTGTTTCACCTATTCCGCAGTCGAAGGCGCTACCGCCAACGACTTGCCGGATCAGGTGCCGGAAGATGTGAAAGAGGCGCGCAAGGAGCGCTTCATGGAAGTGCAGGCTGAAATCAGCGCCCGCAAGCTGGAAGCCCGTATCGGTCAGCGCCTGACCGTGCTGGTGGATGAAATCGACGACGAGGGCACTGCCATCTGCCGCAGCTATGCCGATGCGCCGGAAATCGACGGCCTGGTGTTTGTGGAAGATGCCACCGGTCTTGAAGCCGGCCAGTTTGTCGAGGTGGACATTGTCGATTGCAGCGAGCACGACCTGTGGGGCGAGCGCGTCTGATTCCGTGCTGCGGATGACAAGTTGAACAAACGGCGTTCCTGCGGGAACGCCGTTTTTGTTGGTGCAGCCTAGTCCTTGAACGCGGGCAGGCTCAGCGTGAAGCAGGCACCGCCATCCGGGTGATTGTCGGCGCTCAGTTGCCCGCCATGGCGTTCGACAATGCCATAGCTGATGGACAAGCCAAGCCCGGTGCCCTTGCCGATGGGCTTGGTGGTGAAGAAGGGATCGAAGATCAGCGGCAAGGCTTCCTCGCTGATGCCGCTGCCATTGTCGTGCAGTTGCAGTTCCACGCTGTGTGTCTGACGGGTGATGTTCAGTTCCAGCCGGGGCTTCATGGTTTTTTCGATGGCATCAAACGCATTCTGGATCAGGTTCACCAGCACCTGTTGCAACTGGTTGGCCGAACCGCACACCCAGGCCGGGCTGTCCAGCCCGATATTGATGACTTCCACCCGGAATGGCGCGGCACGGCTGACCCAGTGCAGCGCGCGCTGGGTAAGGTCGGCCAGATCCACCCGTTGCCGGGTATTTTCTTCCACCGCAGAAAAGCGTTTCAGTGCATCCACGATATGCCCGCTACGCTCGGCTCCTTCCATCAGCCCCTCGCTGAGCGAGGGCAGGTCGGCAATCAGACGGTCGATTTTCAGCTCGATACGCAACGCCTGGTTTTCCGGACTCAAATCATGGGCGTGAATGGCGTTCAGGTAACGGGTGAGCTTGGCGGCATAGCGCTGCATGGCGTGGGCATTGCCCAGTACAAAGCTGATGGGGTTGTTCAGCTCGTGCGCCACACCCGCCACCAGCCGGCCCAGCGAGGCCATTTTCTCGGCTTGCACCAGCTGGGCCTGGGCGGATTTCAGCGCCTGATGCGCTGCCTGCAGCTGGGCATAGGCGCGCTTGAGTTCGCCCACCGGCCGCCCGACGGCCACAAAGCCGCTATAGCGCCCTTCGCCGTCATACAGCGGGCTGACATTCCAGGTAACCGGTACCGGCTCGCCCTGCTGGCGCGGCAGAGCGATTTCCACATCCTGCACATCGCTGCGCCCGGCTGCCAGCAGGCTGGCAATCTGTTGCCGGGACTGGCTGTCCTGCACCAGTTCGGTCAGATCGCAGCCGACCAGTGCATTTTCCGACCGGCCGGTCAGCTGCAACATGGCGCGGTTGACCTGGCGCACCTTGCCCACGGTGTCGCACACGATCAGCACGTCGGTCATCGCCGCCAGCACGCCCTCGGTGAAGTGATGGGCCTCGGCCAGTTCCCGGTGTTTGGTCTCCAGCGTTTCCTGTGAGGCCACCAGTTCGCTGTACACCTCATCCATGCGCTGGATGACATCAATCCAGGCTGATTCGGCCAGTTCCTGTCCGGCTGCAGCAATGCTGTCGTCCGGCAGGCTGACTGGCGCATGCAGGGCATGGTGCGATACGGGCATGACGGCGGTTTCCTGTAAGGAGTGGTGGTTTCATCCGATGGATTGTCCGGCAGGCATGTCTGCCGGGCGAGAGCGGCAGCCTGGCGGTCCGGCTGTACTGATTTTATGCCGGGAGCCAGCTGCCCGGCATTTTTCTTTTGTTGTAGCGGCTCATTGCCCGCAAGACGCTGGGTTTTACCTGCATGTATGGTTTGCGTGTGGCGGTATCGAGCCGCTTACCTTGGGCTGAGTGCTTTTCCTGTTCATCTGCAACCCCGTCAGGCCTGGCAAGGCCGGGCGGGGTTTTTTGATGGCAGAGCGGGCTTGCGGATGCCGTACGCGCAGTCGCATGGCATGATATGGCATTCACCATCACCGGACTCACACCATGTTTGCCCATGCTTTTGCCTACAAACAATGGGCGGACCAGCGCACCTTGCAGGCCGTCGCCACGCTGGATGCCACCCTTCAGTCAGCCACCCTGGCCTTTGTCTGCCAGCAACTCAATCACATGCTGATAGTGGAAGAGTTGTTCCGCGCCCGCTTGCTGGGCCTGCCTGCGCCGCATGCTGCCACCAATAGTGCGCAACTGCCTGAACTGGCCGAGCTGGAGCGCCGTCTGCTGGCGTCCGACGCCTGGTTTGCCAGCCATGTTGCCGGCATGGAGCCGGCAAGCGCGGCAGAAATCATCCGTTTCGTGTTTGCCGATGGCCTGGCAGGCAGCATGAGCCGTGAGGAAATCCTGTTTCACATCCTCAATCACGGCACCTATCACCGTGGTGCCATTGGTCATGCGTTGGAGCAGGCCGGGGCACAGCGCCCGGCGGATACCTATACTGTTTACATTCATGCTGCACAGCCAGAGCGAAGACTCAGCTAATCCAGATTGATCGCTGTTGTCTGACTGAGCGGCGGGGCAAGCCGTAGTGAGTGGAGCTGATACAGGGGGATGTCATGACGCGGTGCTCAAGCCTGCTGCTGACTTTGCTGGTACTGATGCTGTCAGCTTGTCAGCTGACACCCGATGAGGGCAGCCTGGGACGTGTTCTGGTCAGCGAGGTACCGACGCAACGCGCCGCGCTGCATCAGTTTGCGCAACTGGAACCATGGCTGGAGCAATTTGACAGTGAAATCCGCGCCGGGCGGCTGGTGCAGGTGCGGTGTGTGATTCCGGATGAAAATGCATATGATGGCTATCGTCAGTGGCAGCGCTTGCTGTTGTTACCGGCGCGTGGCACGGTGCAGGAGAAGGATTATGTCCGGATCAGCAAACACGCTGATCCGGCATTGAGCGGGAAGTTGTTCCAGTACCAGGCCACCATCGACGATGCCTCCGCCCTGCCGTTTTATCTGCATAGCTATCGCCCCGGTGGCACGGTATTCCGGGAACTGGAGTGCCGCTTCGGTGCGGATGGTGTGCCGCAAGCGGTTGAAGCAGGCATGGCTGTCCAGGCATGGACGCTGGACTTTGCCCGAGCCGAGCGGGCCAGGCACCAGCAGTTTTCCGATGCGGACTTTGCTGCCGGTCGGGTAGGGGTCGGGACCTGTGCGCTGCGCGACATCTTTGGCGAATATTACTATCAGCCAATATGGCTGTTTCATGTAGCTGAGGGCAGCCAGATCCGCAAGGGCGACGTGGTTGAGCTACGGTTTGGCGAGACCGAGTCGGGTGGCGGTGTTGGCCATGTTTCCACCATGACGCGCAAGCTGGGCAAGCGCGAGGACTTTGTCAGCAACACCAACCCGCTGTTTACCTGCCGTTGATCCCGGAACCGGGCAAGCGCACATGGCCGGACATGAAAGATAAGCTGCGCTAGTGCGTGGTACACACCTGACAGGGGTCGAAGCTGCGCACGATGTGCTGCACGTGCAAGGCTTGCGGGTCGCTGGCTTCCACCCCTTCCAGTGCCTTTTCCAGCGGGCCGGGCAAGCCCTGGCTGTCGCGCGGCGAGAAATTCCATGTCGTCGGCGCGATGATCTGGTAGCGGCTGATGCGCCCGGCATCCAGTGCCACCCAGTGCCCCAGCATGCCGCGTGCCGCCTCGGTCAGGCCGATGGCCTGGCTGTGTTGTGGCTGTGTGGGGGTGGCCAGCTGGAACGCATCGTCCAGTTGCAATGCCGCCAGCCATTGTTCCATCTGCGGCACGATGCGTGCCACTTCGGTAAGGCGCGCCACCACCCGGCTCAGTACATTGCCACCATGTTCTGCCACCAGGGCAAGCAGCAGTGGCTCGCCACGCAGCAGGCCGCGCGCCAGTGCGCCGGTTTCGGCGGCGGCACCGGCAATGCGCGGGGCCTTGCTCCAGCTGTAGCCCTCGGCCTTGTCCGGCAGCGGTACCGTGTCGTTATGCAAGGGCGTTGCCGAACCCTCGCCAGCCAGCCAGCTGCTGTGGTTGTCCTCGCTGATGTCGTCCAGTTCCAGCGGCAGGCGACTGCCGTCCTGCCATACCCCGGCCGGGCTCCAGCAGCCATCCGGCGCGGCATAGGCGTCGGCCGTAATAAAGCGGTCGTAGCTACGGCCCAGTTGGTGCAATTGCAGCTTGTCGGCAATGTGCAGAAAACAGGCAAAGTCCGCATTGGGGGCTTGCTGGCGGTAGTTTGCCAGTGCCTCTGCCGAGTCCAGTGCCGCGATGGCTTCCAGCGGCAGGCCGAAGGTGTGCTGTTCCAGATAGCGGCGGAAGGTGCGCAACCATTGCTGCAAGCGCACCCGTTCGGCCGCACTGACCACCTTGGTGACGCCACCCGGTTGCAGGCACAGCGTGTGCGGCCAGTGGCCGGCCAGGCTGCCCATGAAACGCATCAGGATGGCGCGTGCCTCCAGCATGGGGGCGACGCTACTGCCGCGCTGGGCCTGGAAGCGGGCGAGGGTGTCCGCATGCCAGGGCCGGGACTGGTAGTCGGCGCGGGCAAAATCCGGCATGAAGAACAAATAGAAATGGCTGAGATGGTCGGCAATGTTTTCCACCGCATGGACCAGATTGCGCACATGCAGGCCATTGGCTGGCGGGCTGATGCCATACAGGGCAGACAGCGCATTGGCCGCCGCCACCGATTGCGATACCGAACAGATGCCGCAGATGCGCGGCACGATGGCCAGCGCGTCCAGCGGCTCGCGGCCCAGCAATATCCGTTCGAAACCGCGAAACAGCGGGGCGGTGACGCGGGCGGCGCTGACCTTGCCATCGGTAAAGTCCAGCGTGATGTTCAGATCGCCCTCGACACGGTTGAAGGGACCAAGAATGCGGCGGCTCATGCTTTGTTCTTTTTCGGCAGGGAGGGTGGCACGGTCAGGCGGTCGCGGGTGGCATTCTGCCGTACCCGGGCCGGCGTGGCGGATTTGGACAGCGTGGCCAGTGCGACAAACCAGGCCTTGGGCATGTCGGTGGGCAGGCCTACCGGGAAACCGGCCACCTGCGGTGTGCTGAAGAAACCATGGCCGGGGTCGGCAAAGTCCGGCGCAGTGCAGTTGATGCAGGGGTAGCCGCCGGTGAGGCAGGAACCCTCGCCATTCCAGCCACGGCTGTTGCAGTCGGCATGGGCCTGGGTGCCCTTGCAGCCCACGTGTTCCATCAGGCAGCCCATCTGGCCCGGTGCTGTGGCGCTGGCCTTGAATTCGTAGAATTCGTTCTTGTCGCAGCCGTGGTGTACCAGCTTGTCGGCGTAAAAGCGCGGGCGGCCCAGCGGGTCGAGGTCGCTGGCCTTGAGGCTGTCACTGGCCAGCAAGGCCAGGGTTTCCAGTACCCAGCCCGGATGGGTGGGGCAGCCGGAGATGTTCACCACCGGCAGTCCGCCTGCGGCGTGGAAATCTCCGCCCAGCAGTCCGCCCGGATGATTGCCGCTGTGGTTCAGCCCCACCGCACCGGTCAGGTTGTCGCCCGCCGCGCTGATGCCGCCATAGGCAGCGCAAGTGCCCACGGCGATGACTTGCCGGGCGCGGCGCGCCAGTTGTTCGATCAGCGTGCTCATGCTTTGGCCGTCCGGCAGCAGGTGGAAGCGCCCGGCGGCACCGGTCATTACCGATCCTTCCAGGCAGAGCATGTCCAGCGGCTCGCTGCCATCGGCCAGGGCTTGCAGCAAGTGCATGGCTTCATCCAGGCTTTGCTCGGCAAAGCTCGGGTGCCAGATCAGCTCGATGCCGATGTCCTCCAGCGTGGTAAACAGGCTGGGTGATTCGGCATTCAGCAGCGACAGGGTACAGCCGCCGCAGCCGCCGGATTGCAGCCACAGCAGGCGCTTATTTTTCGAGGCCATAGCGGGTCAGCTTGTTGCGCAGGCCGACGCGGGACAATCCCAGCTCGGCCGCCGCGCGGGTTTTGTTCCAGCGCAGCCGGGTGAGGGTTTCGCGCAGGATCTGTTTTTCCAGTTCTTCCATGCGGGTTTTCAGATCGCCCGGCAGGCCGGAAAGAAAGGCCAGCTCGGCGACTTGCTCTTCGGCCGCAGCCTGCAGTACTTCGGCCGACAGCAGCTCGGCTCCCAGCCGGTCTTCGTCGCTCAATACCAGCATGCGGTTGATCTCGTTGCGCAGCTGACGCACATTGCCCGGCCAGCGGTAGTCCTGCATGGCTTGCAGGGTGTCCGCGCCAAAGTGGGCGGCCGGGCGCTGATAGTGCTGGCAGGCTTCTTCCAGCAGGCTGTGGGCAATCAGCGGAATGTCCTGTGGCCGGTCGCGCAGCGGCGGTACGCTGACGGTAAAGGCGGACAGGCGGTAGTAGAGGTCTTCGCGAAACTGACCGGCGCGTACCAGCTCCGGCAGTTGCTTGTTGGTGGCGGATACCACGCGCACATTCACCTTGAGCGGGCGCGGGCTGCCCACCGGGCGGATTTCGCCCTCTTGCAGCACGCGCAGCAGCTTGGCCTGGAAGGCGGGCGAGGTTTCGCCGATTTCATCCAGGAAAATGGTGCCGCCATCGGCTTGCTGGAACAGGCCGATGCGGTCCTGGTAGGCCCCGGTGAAGGCACCGCGCTTGTGGCCGAACAGCTCGCTTTCCAGCAGTTGTTCCGGCATGGCGGCGCAGTTTTCCACCACGAAGGGGCGGTCGCGGCGGTGACTGGCATAGTGCAGCGCACGCGCCAGCAATTCCTTGCCCACGCCGGATTCGCCTTCAATCAGCACGGCGATGTCAAACGGTGCCACCCGCGACAGCAGCGCGCAGATCTTGCTCATGCTGCTGTCCGGCGCACGCACGATATTGTCCATGGCCGAGCGTTCGCGCATTTGCTCGCGCTTGCTGTCCACCCGCACCTTGAGCCAGGGTTCGGACGATTTCAGCTCCACGTTCAGCAGTTCGTTTTCCTGCTGCAGGCGGAACAGCTCCACTGCGCCCTGCACGGTGAGCAGCAGCGATTCCGGCCGCCACGGCTTGAGCAGGTATTGATAGATACCCGCTTCGTTGACGGCGGCAATGATGTCGGCGTTGTCGGTGTAACCGGACAGGATGATGCGGATGACTTGCGGGCAGCGTTCGCGCACCTGCTTGAGAAACTCCACGCCGCTCATGTCCGGCATGCGCTGGTCGCTCACCACGACCTGAATGAATTCCGAATCCAGAATGGCCAGCGCCTCGGCAGCGCCATTGGCGGTAAACAGGGTGAAGTCGTCTTCCAGTGTGCGTTCCAGGGCTTCCAGAGAGCGGATTTCATCATCCACCAGCAAGATGGCGGGTTTGGCGCGCATTGTTGTTATTCCCCAAGGTGTGTTCGGTACGTTGTGTTTGCTATGGTGCGGGCAGGCCCGGCCTGTATGGTTGCTTGCAGTATCGGACAAGCACTCAACAAATGCGCGGCAGCATTTCGCCGCTCAGCCAGTCCAGCAGGCGTTCGCCGCCAAAATCGGTCTGCACCCGCACAAACTGGTGGGCGTCGGCTACCACTTCGCCAATGATGGCCGCCTGCTTTCCCAGCGGGTGGGCATGCAGTGCCGCCAGCGCCGCGTTTGCCTCTGCTGCCGGGCAAATGGCCACCAGTTTACCCTCGTTGGCGATGTAGAGCGGGTCCAATCCCAGAAATTCGCAGGCGGCGCGCACGCTGGCCTGTACCGGGATGGCGCTTTCCTGCAGCCGCATGCCCACGCCGGACTGCTGGGCGATTTCGTTGAGCGTGGTGGCCAGGCCGCCACGGGTGGGGTCGCGCATCAGGCGCAGGCCGGGGCTGGCAGCCATCAGTGCGGCAGCCAGCGTGTGCAGGGCTGCGCTGTCGGACAGGATGGGGCTGGCAAAGCCCAGCCCTTCACGCTGTGACATCACCGCCATGCCATGATCGCCCAGCGTGCCGGACAGCAGGATCACATCGCCGGGGCGGGCCTGATCGCCGGACAGGTTCACCCCGTCGGCCACCACGCCCACGCCGGTGGTGGAAATGAACACGCCATCGCCCTTGCCGCGTTCCACCACCTTGGTGTCGCCGGTGACAATGGCCACCCCGGCTTCGCGTGCGGCGGCCGCCATGGAGCGCACGATGCGCGCCAGATCAGCCAGCGGCAGGCCTTCTTCCAGAATGAAACCGGCGGACAGATACAGCGGCGTGGCACCGCCCATGGCCAGGTCGTTCACCGTGCCATGTACCGCCAGGCTGCCGATGTCGCCGCCGGGGAAGAACAAGGGCGAGATGACATGGCTGTCGGTGGCAATGGCGATGCGTCCGCCCGGTGGCGGCAGGATGGCCTGGTCATTACCCTGCGCCAGCCAGTCGTTGGCAAATTCGGCGGCAAACAGCTCGCTCACCAGCTGGGCCATGGCACGACCACCGCTGCCGTGGGTAAGGTTGACCAGACCGTGCTTGAGGTCGAGCGGACGGGTGTAGGGCTTGCTCATGCCGTGGCTCCCTGTACGAAACGGCCATAGTGGTAATGGGCGGCACAGGCCCCTTCGCTGGACACCATGCAGGAGCCCAGCGGGTTGTCCGGGGTGCAGACAATGCCGAATACCTTGCAGTCTTGCGGCTGCTTCTGGCCACGCAGGATGGCACCGCACTCACAGGCCTTGTGGTCCGGCACGTGACGATACGGCAGGGCAAAGCGCAACTCGGCGTCAAATTCGGCAAAGTCGGGGTGAATGGCCAGCGCGGAGTGCGGCACCTGGCCCAGGCCGCGCCATTCAAAGCTGTCGCGCAGCACCATGGTTTGCGCCACCCGCTCGCGGGCTTTCTGATTGCCTTCATGGGTGACGGCACGGGTGAACTGGGTTTCCACCTCGGTGCGGCCCTGGTTGATCTGTTCCACCAGCATGGCCACCGCCTGCAGCACGTCCAGCGGTTCGAAACCGGCAATCACCACCGGCTTGGCAAACTCTGCGGCCACGGCGGCATAGGGTGCGCTGCCAATCACGGTGCTGACGTGGGAGGGGCCGATAAAGCCGTCCAGCTGTACCGCATCGCCAGCGGCCAGCAGATGGCGCATGGCGGGCGGGGTGAGCACGTGGTTGCAGAACACACTGAAATTGGCCAGTTGTTCCTGCCGCGCCTGCAATAGCGCCAGTGCGGTGGGCGGGGTGGTGGTTTCAAAGCCGATGGCAAAGAACACCACCTGCTTGTGCGGGTTGTCGCGGGCAATCTGCAAGGCGTCATTGGTGGAGTACACCATGCGCACGTCTGCGCCCTTGGCACGCGCCTGGTACAGGCTCATCTTGTTTGATGCCGGTACGCGCAGGGTGTCGCCATAGCTGCACAGGATGACATCCGGACGCAGCGCCAGCTCGATGGCGGAATCCACCCGGCCGATGGGCAACACGCACACCGGACAGCCGGGGCCGTGGATCAGCCTGATATTGTCCGGCAGCAAGCCGGTGAGACCATAGCGGGCAATGGCGTGGGTGTGGCCGCCGCAGAACTCCATCAGCCGGTATTCACGTGCCGGGTCCACCAGACGGCTGATTTGCGCAGCCATGCCACGGGCAACATCGCCACGGCGGAATTCGTCTACATATTTCATGCCTGCTCCCCCGCTGCCAGTTGATCCATCAAGGCCAGGGTGCGGGCTGCTTCTTCCGGGTCCAGTTTGCCGATGGCGTAACCGACATGCAGGATGACGTAATCGCCTTCCTGCGGGCTGTCGATCAGGGCGACCGATACTTCACGGCTGACACCGTCCACGTCCACTACGGCCATCTCGTCGGGCAGTAGCTGGCTGATTCTTACCGGCATGGCCAGGCACATATTGTTTCTCCTTGTTATTGTGTTTGCGCTGCAAGGGCAGGCGCATCAGCGCCATTGCTGCGCATTACCCTGCAGCAGCCGCTGGCGGGCCACCCAGGCCTGACCCAGGCTCAGGCCGCCATCGTTGGGCGGCAGGGCATGGGCGGTGTGTACTTGCAGGCCGGCATCACGCAGCAGCGGCAGCAGGCCTTGCAGCAATTGGCGGTTGGCGCAGCAGCCACCGGCCAGCAACAGTTGCCGTATGCCGGTGGTGCTGGCGGCACGTGCGGCCCAGTCGGCCAGCGCATGCGCCAGCGTGGCGTGCCACAGGCTGGCAATGGCCACCGGGTCGTGCAGTTGCAGCAACTGGCGCGCCAGCGGGGTGAGGTCCAGCAAATTGGCGGCAGATACCTGCCAGCCACCGGCCAGCGGCGCACAGGGCGCGGCCAGCGCTTCCAGTTTTTGTGCGGCTTCGCTCTCGAAGCTTTGTTCCGGGCAGATGCCAGTCAGGCCGGCAATGGCGTCAAACCAGCGGCCCATGCTGGTGGTGTCCGGGCAGTTGAGCCCGGTTTCCAGCTGGCGCAGCAGCATGGGCAGGCCGGGGCGCTCGCTCAGGTGCTGCGGCAAGGGCAGCTCGCCGGTCAGCCGGTGCCACAAGCCCACCGCCATGCGCCAGGGCTCGCGCGCGGCCTTGTCGCCACCGGGCAGCGGCAAGGGGGTGACATGACCCATGCGTTCGCAACTGGCCCCTTCCAGCATCATCAGTTCGCCGCCCCAGGCGCCGCCGTTCTTGCCCAGGCCATAGCCGTCCAGTGCCAGACCCAGCGTCGGGCCTTGCAGGCCATGCTCGGCGATGACGGCAGCCAGGTGGGCATGGTGGTGCTGCACCGGCAGCACCGGAATCCCCAGCTGTTGCGACCATTGTTGGGCCAACTGGCTGGAAAAACTGTCCGGTTGCAGATCGCAGGCAATGGCCTGCGGGCTGACGCCGGTCAGGTCCAGCAGATGCTGGGCGGTGTGTTCCAGTGCCTCGCAACTGAGCGGGTGGTCCAGGTCGCCCACATATTGCGAGACAAAAGCCTCGTTGCCGCGCAGCACCGTTGCCGTGGTCTTGAGATAAGCGCCCAGCGCCAGCACGTCCGGCCCGCTGTCGGCCAGCGGCAATGGGTCCGGCACAAAGCCGCGCGCCCGGCGATAGAACAGCGGCTGGCCGCCTTGCAGCGCCATTACGCTGTCGTCGCAGCGGGTGACGATGCTGCGGTTGTGCAGCAGGAACACGTCGGCCACCTTGTTCAGCCGTTCACGCGCTTCCTGATTGCTGGTGACAATGGGTTCACCGGACAGGTTGGCACTGGTCATCACCCAGGTTTGCTCACAGGCTTGCTCGCGCCATTGCTCGCCTTGCGGGCGACCCAGCGCTTCGTGGAACAGCAGCCATTGCAGCGGGGTGTAGGGCAGCATCACGCCGATGGCGGCAATGCCGGGCGCGATGTCCGGCATCCGCTGGTCGGCTTCCGGTTTCTTTTGCAGCAGCACGATGGGCCGTTCCGGGCGTTGCAGCCAGGCGGCTTCCTGCGGGCTGACTTCACAAAAGGCGCGGACGGATTCCACATTGAGCGCCATCACTGCCAGTGGCTTGCCGGGGCGATGCTTGAGCTGTCGCAGCCGCGCCACGGCCTCAGGATTGGTGGCGTCGCACACCAGATGAAAACCGCCCAGGCCCTTCATGGCAATGCTGCGGCCCATCTGCAGGATCTGCCATGCGCCGTGCAGCGGGTCGCCATTCAGGGCAATGCCAAAGCGGTCGGTCAGTTGCAGCTGCGGGCCACAGTCCGGACAGGCGGTAGGTTCGGCATGAAAGCGGCGGCTGTGCGGGCTCTGGTATTCGCTGCGACAGGTCGGGCACAGCAAGAAGGGCAGCATGCTGGTGTTGGCCCGGTCGTAGGGCAGGCGATGGGTGACGGTGTAGCGCGGGCCGCAATCGGTACAGTTGATGAAAGGGTAGCGATAGCGGCGGTCAGCGGGGTTGAACAATTCGGCGAGGCAGGCCGGACAGGTGGCGCTGTCGGCAGGCAGGCGTGCCTGGGTGGTGCTGCCGCTGCTGCTGCGGATTTCAAAACCGTCTTCGTCCGGCAATGGGTCCAGCAGGGTTTGCTGCATGCTGTCGATCTGGGCCAGCGGCGGCAGGTGCTGTTGCAGTTGCAGCTGGAAGGCGGCCAGCTGGCTACTGCTGCCTTGCAGTTCCACCGTCACGCCCTCGCCACTGTTGTGTACAAAGCCGGACAGGCCTTCCGCCTGGGCGGTGCGCCAGATGAAGGGACGGAAGCCCACTCCCTGAACCCGGCCGCGGATGGCCAGTCGCAAGCGTTGTGTCGGCATGATTCAGCGGCGCTCCTGCAACTGCTGTTCCAGCGCGGCAATCTGCTGGCGCAGGCGGGCCACTTCACGCTGCTTCACCAGCTGGGCATCGTTCATTTCCAGCAACAGCCAGTCAATCCACAGGTCCATGCCGTCGCCGCTCTTGCTGGACAGCTGCAATACCTTGATTTTGGGGTTGATGCGGCGGGCGTTGGCAATGCACACGTCCACGTCGAAATCCAGATGGCGCAGCAGGTCTATCTTGGTCAGCAGCATGATGTCGGCGGCGGCAAACATGTCCGGATACTTCAGCGGTTTGTCCTCGCCTTCGGTCACGGAGAGGATGGCCACCTTGTGCGCCTCGCCCAGATCGAAAGCGGCCGGGCACACCAGATTGCCGACGTTTTCGATCAGCAACAGGCTGTCGTCGGCCGGGTTCAGCTGTTCCAGCGCCTGGCCCACCATGTGGGCGTCCAGATGGCAGCCCTTGCCGGTGTTGATCTGGATGGCCGGTGCGCCGGCCGCGCGGATGCGCTCGGCATCGTTGCTGGTTTGCTGGTCGCCTTCCACCACGTATACCAGGGTGTCGCTGCCCAGCTGGCGGATGGTTTCGGCCAGCAGGGTGGTTTTGCCCGAACCGGGGCTGGACACCAGATTCAATGCAAAGATGCCGCGGTCACGCAGCCACTGGCGGTTTTGCGCGGCATAGCCATCGTTCTTGGACAGGATGTCCTGCTCGATCTTCACCATGCGCGCCTGGCTCAGGCCCGGCGCATGGGCATGGGCCGCGCCCTGACCGTAATGCAGCGCCGCGCCACCCGCCTGCTGGCTGAGCGTGGGCTGATGTTCTGCCGCCTGGTCTGCCGGGCTTGCCGGTGCCGGGCGGGCGTGGACATGATGATGGTCGTGGTCGTGGTCGTGGTCGTGGTCGTGGTCGTGGTCGTGGTCGTGGGAATGGCCATGATCATGCGCATGGTGCGGGCGATACGGAAACTTCACGCCGCCGGGAGCCCGGCCTTCAATCTTCACATTGCTTTTGCTGCAGCCGCAAACGGTACACATTGCTGCCTCTCCTTGTTTTTCATTCTGATGGCAGCGGCCGGTGGCCACTTGCCGGTATTCATGGGGCGGGGCTTATTCCACTTCCAGTTCGCTGACGCGCATTTCATCGCCACCGGTTACTTGCACCTGATGCTTGCCGCACAGTGGGCAGGCATCAAAGCGGGCATGGACAGCCACGCTCTGGCTGCAGGCCAGGCACCAGCCTTCACCGGGCTGGCGCACAAAGTGAAAGCGCGCGCCATCGGCCAGCGTGTCGCGGCTGACCACTTCCAGGCAAAAATCCAGGGCTTCCACTTCCACCCCGGCCAGCTCGCCTATGCTCAGCCACACCTGTTTGACCCGGCTGAAGTCCTGGGCCCTGGCCTGGTCTTCCAGCAACTGGACGATGCCTTCGGCCAGTGACATTTCATGCATATTCGGTTTCCTTGCTCACGCTGTACGCCACACAGGGGTCGATCAGGCTGATCTGGCGCTGCCATTCTGCGGCATTGGCCTTGGCCAGAAAACCCAGGCTTACCCGCAATACCCCTTCCGGATGCGCATGCCACAGTGTGGGCGGCAGCACCCGGTAACGGCTGATGCGGCCTGCTGCATCCAGCGCCGCCAGATGCAACAGCGGCCCGCGTGCGGTTTCCACCAGCGCCAGCGCGCCATCGGGCAGGCTGGCGACACTGGCTTGCAGTTGCTGTGTGCCGCTCAGCCAGCGCGCCAGTTGCAGCAGCCGCGCCAGCAGCCGTGCGCGCGGACGTAAATTCATTTCCAGCATGCCGGGCAGTTGATCCGCCTCGCGTGCCAGTGCGCTCACTTCACATGCCTGTCCCTGCCACACCGGCCCGCCGGGACGCAGCCAGTCGGCCAGATGCGTCGCCAGCATGCCAGCGCCAAGCGGGGGCAGCAGCGTACAGCCCGGCAGCGGCTGATCCAGCATGCGCAGCCAGCGCGCCGGTGCGGTATCGCTTTGCATCAGCCAGGCCAGCCAGCCGTCTTCGCCGCGTTGCAGCCAGTGCTGGCAGTCTTCGCCGTAGACAAAGGCTTCGGCCAGACTGCGCAGGGTGGGCAGATCCTGTGCCGCGCGCCATTGTGCGGTCCACTGTGCCGCCGCCGGTGCACCGTCAAAAGCCTGCGACCAGTCCAGCAGCAGCTTGCGCAGGGTTTCCCGCACGGCTTCCAGTGTCAGCATGGCATGCTGTTCATCACTAGCAATGGCCTGCTGACCGGCCGCCTGTTGCAGCACCAGTCGGGCGGCCAGGCTCTGCGCCCTGGCACACAGGGTGAACAACAGGGGCGTCATGGCCTCGACCTGTGCCACGGATTGGCCGATGAACAGGCGCTCGGCCTCCATGCGCGGCCAGCTTACGCGAACGGCAGTCGTGCTGTCCTTGTTCTGGCTCAGGACAATGTGAATCCGGTCGGTATTCATCGGCTCAGTCCAAACAGGCGACGGCGGGACATATCCGGTGCGGCGGGCTGTGCCGGTGGAAACAGCAGCTTGAGTACTTCTTCTGCCGTAGCACAGGCACTGGCCTGATCGGCAAATTGCAGCACCGGCGAAAACAGCGAGCACAGCCGGTAGTCGCCCAGTGCGTCTTCATGGCCAGCCATGAAGGGCAGGGCGTCACCCGGCAGTTGCACCACCACCTCGCCCCCCGGTGGCACCGGCGGCAGGCTGTCGGCTGCGGCAGGCAGCAGCAACAGGTTCATGAACCAGGGGGTGAGCAGCACGCCCACCCATAGCTGGCCATGCGGGCCGTCCCACTGCTGAAAGCCGATGGCCTGTACCTGCAAGGCCGGGTTGAGGATGGGAATGCCCTGCATGCGGGTGTCGGCAATCTGGCGGAACAGCTGTTCCAGCCGGAGGCCGGGGTTGTGGGCTGGGTTCATGCCGGGCTGTCCAGCACCATGAACTGGTCGCGTGCGCCATCGCATACCGGGCAGCGCCAGTGTTCCGGCAGGGCGGAAAACGGCGTGCCGGGCGGAATCTGCCATACATCGTCGCCCTGGGCCGGGTCGTACACCCACCAGCAGATCTTGCATTCCATGCGCGCATCGTCCGCCAGGCTGTCATCGCGCCCCAGATAGGAGCCTTCAAAGCGCCCGTCCATCAGTATTCCCCTTGCAACCACTGCCAGGCTTCCTGCAGGCGGTCCAGCGAGTCGGCCAGATCGTCTTCCGAGGCCAGCGCCACTTCCGGAATGCGGGTGATTTCCAGCGTATCCAGCAAGATGCTGTTCATGCCGTTGAAGTACTGCACGCGCCAGACATTGCGTAGTGAGGTGGCCATGATGCGGCATTTGCCATAGCCACGGGAAAACACCCCGCTATTGCCCGGCCCCAGGATGGCATCCAGGCAGTCCATGTCGGCCGGGCTCATCGGCAGCAAGGAAAAGTTGATGATATGGGCCTCGCTGCCGGGGTTTTGCATGGCGGCGGCAATTTCGGTCAGTACCGGCCCGGCATTCATCAGCTGGTCGGGCAGGGTGGGGATGTCCAGCTCACCTTTGCCAAACGCGCGGGCAGCCTGCCATACGGGGGCGGGAATCGGGCAGGCTTCGATGCGGTCGGCCAGCAACTGGCCATCGGCGCTGCTTTCCAGCACGCGCCAGATACCGGCGAATACCGACTCCTGCATGTCCAGTTCGCGTCCGTCCAGCAGTTTCACCCGACAGGACACCTCGCCTTCGCCCAATAGCTGGTTGATCAGCTGGCGGTTGGCGGCATCAAGCTGGCTGATGTCCTGCACCGGGTAAACCTCGGCATCACCCTGATAGCCCTGCAACTGGGCAATCAGCTCGGCAATCACCTGTTTGGCGGCATGCAGGTGTTCCACCTCTTCCGAGGTGGGCAGGGTGGGCTGGTCGAAGCTGTCGATTTCACGCGGCAGCGGCATGTAGGCCAGGTCCGGGTCTTCCGGTTGCGAACCGGGGCCAAGGCCCACCACGGCGACGGGGAAGGGTTTGATGTTCATGCGCAACCTTTCTCGCTGCTGGCACTGGTGACCGGAATGCCGACCGAAGGCGGGCGACGGGTGGGGGCGGTCAGCTTGTCGGCAAAGCTGTGCACGATGTCCGGCCAGTCCTGCAGGCCGGCGATGATGCCCACGTATTCGCCCTGACGCAGAAACAGCAGGGCGGGGAATTTCAGGATGCCAAAGCGTTTGGCAATGGCCTGGCTGGCGGGCAGGTCGGCATAGGCCACACGGAAGGTATCGGCGGGGAATTCGCGCAGCACTTCCGGCACGATCACCACATTGTCCAGCACTTCCGGGTATTTCACCGGGTCGGCATTCAGCATCACGATCAGGTTTGGCGTGGTAGCGGCCAACTGGTCCAGGCTGGCGGCATCAACGGCCTGGTAGCCGCTGTCAGCCAGCCGTTGCAGTAGATTGTCTTGCGGGTTGCTCATCAGGAGGTTTTCCTTTGTGCGTCCAATTGCGCCTGCAGATGCGGTGGCAGCTGAGGTTCGCGCTGATTGAGGTCGGCCAGATGGATGGCCGGGTCGAAACGGCCGTTCATGGCGGCATCCAGTGCGGCCAGCGCGTCCAGAATGTCGGCCGCACGTTCGGCGCTTAGCACCTCGCGTGCCGCGCCCATGAATACCAGCAGCCAGTCACCGGGCTGTACTTCGCCCACCAGCGACAGGTCTACCGTTTGCCATTGCCCGGCGTGCTGACAGTCGGCCACCAGTTCGTGACAGCGTTCCACTTGCATGGGAATGCCCAGACACATCAGCCTTCTCCTTGCAGCACGCGGTCGTCGCCGATGCGACAGGCCAGTTCGGCTGACGGGCGTTCGTCTTCATAGCGCTGCATGTCCAGGCTGGCGTGATTCAGCCGGTCGTCGTCCTGGCGGGGTGACAGGCTGACGCCCCAGTCCTGCAACTGCTGCACGGCCAGTTGAATGGCCGGTTCCAGCTGTGCACGCACGGCGTCGGTCAGGCTGCCGCCATAGTCTTCCAGCTGCACCGGTTGCACGCCGATCAGCACAATCTGGCCGGGCAGATTGCCCTTGAGGTCGGCCAGAGCCAGCACCTCGGAAAAACCGGTCTGGTGCAAGCTCATTTTCTTGGCGGTGAGATAGGCCGGTACGGCATCGTCGCGGTACACCTTGAGCGTGCCGGGCGTGAGGCCGAAGTCGATGGCGTCGAACAGGATCAGCCGGTCCGCTTCTTCCACATAGGGCAGCAGCAACAAGCCTTGGGTGCCACCGTCCACAACGTCGACGTTGGCAGGGAGCTGGTAGCGGGCAAACAGCTGCTCGGCGGCGCGTACGCCAAAGCCTTCGTCAGCCCAGAGCAGGTTGCCCAGCCCCATGATGGTGATGTGTGCGGTGTGCATGGTTTCGATACTGCTGTAACGGAACGGGTTACAGATCAAGATTCATGCCAGTGCCGGGCTTGCGGGGAATGTGTGTCAGATCAGTGGCTTGAGGCGTATTCCATATGCGATGCAAGGACATAGCCCTGACAAATGGAAAGTAAAAGTGCAAACCATCTAACCAGTAGTGATCAGGTAGCTGCCATGCATGGACGCGTTCCCGGAAATGGACAAGGCTGTTTCGGGAATGGCGGTCGACTGGCGGTGAGAACCGCGTTGGGCATGCCACTGGTCAATGAAGGCTGCGGCAGTCCCGGACGCAGCGCCAAGCATCTTGCCATTGGGGCTGGCAGCGCAGTGGATGACGATCAGCTTGATGGTGCGGGACACGATATTTCCTCATGCAGGACATGAGGCAAATCGTAGGGAAAGTCAGGACGGGGGAAGATCGGGAAGGGGTTCGGTACAGCCAGGTGGCGATGAGTGATATCTGAGATTGGTAGCCCGCTAAGCCATTGCATTTTCATGCAATATGGGTATTGTCATGGTAAGGTATGTCAGGCTGCTAGTAATCGGAAAGAGTCAGCTTTCGACCAGGAGCGGCCATTGCCGAGATATGGGGCCAAGGTCTCAAATTTGGCCTAAGCGGTCATTCCTTGATGGGATCAGCAATGACCGCTTCGTAACTGAATTCCGGACGCGCTCCCTATCGGAAAGAGACGCTCACAGCATTTCTAGATCCTAAGTACACCTTTTTCATCATGCTTGGCCAGAAAATACACTCAGAATAAACAATCTTAGTTTTGCTACGCTGCTATATACCTAGAGATATGAACCTACTGCTTAAGCATGAACTAGAAGGCCCTCCGGCATCTGCTGCACAACTCGCACTTCGGCTCCATATGAATAGTAGTTCAGAGCTGGTAGTTGATCTTCCTGAAGAATGGGAAGGGGTTGTCAAAGAGTATACCGCAACCCATGAAATCTCTGCCGGGCAATTAATACTTCGGTCCCTTGTTGCTCGCAACGAACTGCTTGCTAAGTATCTTTTTGATCGCCACTTTGACAGGGACGAAATTGATGCTGCGGCCCTGTTCTCGATCGCACATACACTGTGGGTTCGAGAAATTGGTCACGAAGACTTTGTTTCTGGAAGACTGGTCTCCGCTACTCAAGTCCATCATGACTTCTTTGATCTCGCAACAAAAGCTCTTGAGGCTGGCGAACACTGCTTCGACATATTCAATGTACTCGAAGCAACTCTTCGGTACACCACAAGCATTTCTTTTGAAAAATTATTGAAGTTTTGCAAGGTTCAAGCCATCGCAATCAAAGGTGATCTGGCTTCGGGTAGGTTCTATAGTATTCTTGAAAGTTGGTTGTCGCGATATCCAGAGGTTGCGAGAGAAGTCCTCCAAAGGGAATGGAGTAGTATTAATGATGACACAGTGAATTTATTCGCAGCCTCCCTGTTGGCCTTGGCTCCCCATTTTCCTCGGGAGGCCGTTAGTCTGCTATTAGATGAGGGAAACAAAGGCGATTTTTTAGAGCAGCATCACAAGGTTTGGATATGTGGGCGACTACTACTTTTACCCGATCTTTCTGCTACGGAAAGAAATCGCCTACAACTCTTCATACTCAACGGTTTCGCTCAGTTTGATGAGGTAACTCGTCTCCAGGCAATTGGATCTGCAACAACAGTGCTGCATTTAACCGACCAATTCGACGAAGCACTGTGTGAGGCCGCTGAAAAAAACAAACAAGCTGTGTTAGTGGCAATTGGAGATTCCTTATTTCAGCATTCAACCGAGCTTTACGAACAAGGAAGATTTCTGATTTGGCTCCCTTTACTCACCCAGCTAGAGTCAGAGCATAGCTTGGATGGACTTGATTTAGCGCTTTCCAAGATTTTTGAAAGATCTGTTGAAGCCCAGGACCTCATAATCGAGTTTTTATCTTCCTGGGCTATTCAAAACGCTGACGATTTCCCGATTGATAAGAAATTTGCTATTAAATTTGATCAATGTTTGTTGAAAATTAGTGGGCAGGCAGCCCTTTTTGCCAAGGTCATCACGAACTGGCTTAATCACGACGACCCAAAACTGGCTGCCGTGGTAGCTGGAATGCTGGGAGAGCTAGAATTAAGGGGTGGGCCTCCGGTGCATTTCGACCCAATAATCATTGAGAGCATGTCTGTAGAGGATCTGATATTCATCGGAGGACGTTTACTCGGCTTTGTACACAGTACCAAACAACTGTTGTCGCTTAGCCTGTCTATGCTCGATGTTGCCCCTGAAAGTTTCCCGCGAGTTATTCCACTACTGCATACCCTTATTGTTGATGAGATCGGATACGACTATCCAAGTACTACACTTAAGGCGCTGGAGAGCTTGATTGAAAATGATTGTAGGTCGGAAATACTAGAAGTGCTCAATCAGTGGAAAACCTCTCTAGAGAGTCGGATCAAAGAAACCGAAGAACTTCCTCGATTAAACGAATTAAAGCCATCGACACATCTCCAACGTCAATTTGCACTTGCCCGCGCAAAACAAATGGAAAAGTCAAGAGAAGAAGCTGCCAAGCAATCAATTTTCAGGAAAATTGCAACGCAAATATCCCTTAAGGCGGGAAAAGGATGCTTTAGTTATCACGATGGAAATTTTCGGGAGCCTAGCCAGCTATCAAGCTTCTCGTACTCAATAGAATTACCTCGGCGAGAAGTTCTTGATCCTGTCGGTTATGCCATCCGTGGATATCGATTGAGAACAATAAAAAGGTCGGCTAAATGAAACTGATCCTGGCGCATTACCTTCGCACACTTCGCGAGCGGGATGAATTTGATCGTTTGCTACCTGAACTTGTTATCGAAATGGGATATGTCCCTTTGGGCAAGCCACAGACCGGAGTAAGGCAGTATGGAGTAGATTTTGCCGCTGTTGGGCAATCTCTTGAGGACGGAGTAAGAGAGATCCTGCTGTTCGTTATTAAGCAAGGAGACATTGGGAGAAATGATTGGCATGGAGACCCTAGAACTAGCGTGCACCCAACGTTGATCGAAGTACTCGAAGTTTATCTAACAACGCACCTTGCTCCTGAACATCAACAGCTCAGGAAAGTCGTAATCGTAGCAACAACTGGTGATCTAAAGCAGGAGCTACATCTTAACTGGAAGGGCTTTGTTGAAAGTAATCATGCAAGAGCCAAGTTTGAATTCTGGAGCGGAGACCACGTTGCATCCCTCTTGGAGCGTCACCTCTTGGATGAGCACCTTTTTGCTGAATCAGACAGAACAGATCTGCGCAAAGCCCTTGCCCTTGCAGGAGATCGAGATTATGACTTTCGCGATCTCCAGAAAGTCTTGCGTCGGCAACTTGGTTTGAACAACGATGGAACTGTTTCCGAGCCCTCGTCAAACATCCGACAACTCACTAAAGCGATCTATCGTGCGAACCTTGCAGCTCAGGTATGTGCTCATTGGGCGCAAAGTGATGGAGATCGAAAGCAGGCACTGTGGGTTGCGGAGCGAACCCTTCTTTGGACATGGCATCGCATTCAATTTACCGATCCAGCTAGCCGAAAAGAATTGTACAAAGCGCTTGGCGATCCTTGGGCCTCCTATTCGAATGCAGCAAAAGAATACGTAGAAGCAATTCAGCTACATGCATCGGTTCGCGATGGGATGGCAGGATATTGCAGAGAGAATGTTGAGTTCTCCTTGGTGTTGTTCGAGCATATCGGGTTGCTGGCAACCATTGGATTAAGCCAAGTGCTCACCCCTGTGGAAGGCGACGCCGCTAAAGAAATACAACAAAATAATGTTGAAATTGTCGGTCAGACTCTACTGAATATCATAAACAATAATAACGCCACATCGTCTCCTCGGCTGGATAGAAATGTTTGTGAACTTTGTTTGGCATTGATATTTCTCATCAGTATCGGAAGGGATGCCGAGGCGGAATTATGGTTAACAGAAATTGCGCATAGATTACATTTCAGTTTTATCACAAAACGTTCATTTCCAATTGGAACTGACTCTCTTGATGACTTAGTTGAGTTTGAAGTATCGCCAAACGAAGAGATGGCTAAAAAAATGATGAGCACTTCCTGGATGCTCGCGACGGTTGCATCATGGTGCGCTATTGGTCATTTGGAAGAACCATATTCACTACTAACTAATGGGTATGAAAAAGCGTATTCCGAAATTTGCCCTCAGCTTTGGCATCCAACGGAAGACTGGCCAAGATATTGGTATTACCAAACCTCATACTACGAGCATGGAGAGACAGAAGCACCATATTCACTTCCCAAGAATTCTGATGAGCTTCGGGCTAGGGTCGGTAAATTTAATGGATTAGAAAAATACAATTGGGCAAAGCATTCTCAAACGGCTCCAATAGGTTTGTGGCCGATTGACTTCATCGCTGCCCGACATTTCCAGTTGCCTGTTCCTGCCCATTTTTGGTTTCAAATTGCTGACTTCAGAAGTGGTCGCGTCCAGAGTTTTGTGTAAAGCTGCTATTGGCACTGTTCTGCTGAACGGCTGCTTTGGCCGATATGGGGGCTATGGGCCGATATGCTCTGACTTCCGTTTTGTGTGGTTCGCCGATGTAGTAGAAGTAAAAATGGCCCATCAGGGCCATTTTTTATTCAGAACAACGAGCCTTGTCCGGTATCACTCAGCGGTACTCAGTCATCTCCCTTATCCAGAATCTCCTCAATCCTGCGTTCACACAGCCGGTATTTCGTCACCAGCACGTTGTTGATGGTGGCGTTGTTGCCCAGCTTCAGGCAGTTGCTGCCGCCGTAGGCTTCCATCAGTTTGATGGTGGCACTCCGGCTGATCCGGTCGATGATGGTGCCGACGTATTCCGGGACCAGATGCAAGGCACGCCGCTATTGAGTAAAAAGCTTCAAGCCAACAGCCCTCCTATCCATTAAATAGCCGGGCTGTTCTGCACGGGTGACTACGCGGGTTCAAGCCTGCAATTGCTGCTGCAAACCCAGCAAGCCCTGCATCAAGTGATTGCGATAGGCATCAGACGGGTGCAGGGCCAGCAAGGCCATCACTGCCTCCAGCGTCTGGGCCTGTTCCCGCAATGCGGATTCCAGCTGGGCAAAGCCATGTGCCAACTCCTGCACCGGGCTGCGCAGCGCGGCAAAGCGGTCCTGCTGGAGCATGGCTTGCAGCAGGACGATGTGTTGGCGCATCAGGGGGAGGACGGGTGTGGTGGTTTGGTGTGTCATGGGTGTTGCTCCTGAGATGGTGTATAGAGCAACGACGGGGTGGCGGAAGACCTGCTTAAGGCGGTAAACGGTGCAATACAGGATAGGAAGATACGCATCAGAAGGCTCCAGAAAGCAGCTGGAATCTGCTCCCTACGACGCCAATCGCGGGTGGCAGGCGCATGGCGGGATTGGCGTTACCGGCTTCCTTCCCGGCGCCTCAAAAGAGGCTCCCACCATGGCCCGCCATAAAAAAGGCAAAGCAATGGTGTGTGGACTGGTACGCAAGCGCGTAGCAGTCCGGGAAGCTCGGGACGCCAATCCCGGTGCCGCTATTGAACGGCACGGAGGGGATTATCTAGTGCTGCGGGTGGGAAGGCAAGAAACATGGGGGTAAGGCGAGCGGGGCCAGGTGGGGCATGGTGTACGGAGCGCGGGTCGTGGATGGCAACGCAGTGCAAGCTTGCGTCAGCGGGTGACGCAAGGTTTAAACGCGACGTGCTTGCCTTAGCTGGCGGCGGGCCTGCGCCAGGTCCCAGGCGCTTTGCAGCGCCATCCAGAACTGTGCGTCCTGGCCGAACACGCAGGCCAGCCGGATGGCGGTATCCGGGCTGATGCCGCGCTTGCCGCCAATCAGTTCGTTCAGCCTGCGCCGCGAGATGCCCAGTCGTCGTGCGGCATCGGTCTGGCTCATGCCGGATGGCGCAAGAAAGCGGCTATCCAGAAAACGGCCGGGGTGCAGCGGGGTGCGGGCACTGACGAGCGGAGTGGACATGGTGGTGGGTGTGGATGGGGTTTGAGGCTGAGTTGATTTGCCGCCAGCGCGAACTGGCGGCAGTTCGAAAAATCTCAGAGTTATATCAGGAAAATGAAAACGTCAGGGACAAGGCGCGCCGACGCAGACAGTACACTGAGTACGGCAAGGAGGCGCAACGCAGTAGCTGACGTTTTTTGTCCTAATCCTTGAACATGCGGAAACCGCTGATCATGGTCGACACCATGCTCTGCTTGGACATGATGTCCTCGCGGATGGCGGCATACACGTGAATCATCACGAACAAAATGATGGACCACATGCCCAGACGGTGCCAGTTGTGTACGGTAAGGCTGTTGCCGCCAAAGGCGGAAATCACCCAGCCAAAGCCCTGATAGGCCCAGCTCTTGGTGCCCAAGCCTTCGCCGTACAGCGCAAAGCCGGTAAAGCACATGAAGACGGCCACCCACAGGAAGCTGGCCATGGCGATCTGCCCTACCGGGTTGTGGCCGATGTATTTTTTCGGATAGCGCTCCAGAAACAGATACCAGCGCACTTCAAAGAAAAATTCCTTCCACCAGCCCTTGTCCCACACCGGCACCAGGATGATCTCGCGTGCATGGTGATTACCCACCAGCGCCCAGTACAGCCGGCCTATCAGGCCGATGGCCAGAATGTAGCCGGCGGTGAAATGGGCAAAACGGATATAGCCCATGACGAAGTTGAAGGTGGCCTCACCGGGTACTGAAGGCAGGGGCTTGCCAATCAGGTAGCCGGTTACCGACAGGGTGATGATGCACAGCACGGTAATCCAGTGCCAAAGGCGTACCGGTGCCTCGTAGACATAAACCGACGTGACCTTGCGGCCCAGGCCCTGCGGGGCGTTGCCGTCGAAGCCGTAGCTTTTCATGTTGAATCTCCTGTTTTCCCGCCGTACCGCCACGCTGCCGGCCATCCCGGGAGTGATGGGCACTCCGGCCAGCGTGGCGGACGATCAGGAAGTTCGCCAGCACCGCCTGCGGGGGGAGCGGGGGGTGCCGACTGGTCAATCGTCGTGCCGTCTGCCGGGCAGGGGGTGCCGCCGGGCGGACGGGCGCGACGAACTCAACGTACTTTCACACTCACCAGCTCGCCGCCGTCCTCGCCGATCACATGGGTGGAGCAGGCAAGGCAGGGGTCGAAGCTGTGCAGGGTGCGCAGGATTTCCAGCGGCTGATCCGGCACTGCCATCTTGGTGCCCATCAGCGAGGCTTCGTATGCGCCGATCTGGCCCTTGGCGTCACGCGGGCCGGCATTCCAGGTGGTCGGTACCACGCACTGGTAGCTGTCGATGCGGGTATCGGCAATTTTCAGCCAGTGGCCCAGTGCTCCGCGCGGTGCCTCGGTAAAGCCCACACCCTTGGCGGCGGCCGGCCAGCTGGCCGGGTCCCACTTCTCCACGTTGGCAGTTGCCGTGTCGCCGTTCTTGATGTTGCTGATCAGGCGGTCGAAGAAGTAGCGCATCTTGTTGGCAGCCCAGGATGATTCCAGCGCACGGGCGGCGGTACGGCCCAGGGTGGAGAACAAGGCTTCCTTGGGTGCGCCCAGCGCATGCAGCAGCTTGTCCACCGGCTCCTTGAACTCCGGCTTGTTCTGGTGGTAGCCGATCAGGTAGCGCGCCAGCGGGCCCACTTCCATGGCGTGGCCCTTCCAGCGCGGCGACTTGATCCACGAGTACTTGGCCGATTCGTCCAGTTGCTCGATGCGGGTCTTGCTGCCCTTGTGCTTGGCACCCAGCTCGAATTTGGGCGCGGTGATGCCATCGAAGGGGTGCAGGCCCTTGCTGTCGTCGCCATAGCTGTACCAGCTGTGGGTGACGAATTCCTGGATTTCATCCGGGGCGTACAGGTCGATCGGGTGGATTTCGTTGAACTTGCCGTTGATGATGGCACCACGCGGCAGCAGCAGGCTGCTTTCGCTGTAGTCATTGGCATGGTCGGGGAAGTCGCCGTAGGACATCACGCTCTGGCTGGCCAGGCCGCCGCCGATGGCTGCCCAGTCCTTGTAGAAGCCGCCGATGGCGATGACGTCCGGAATGTAAACCTGCTCGCAGAAGGTGATGGTGCGGTCGATGATCTGCGATACCAGGTTCAGCCGCTCCATATTGATGGCACCGACTGCGCCCACGTCATCGATATTGATGGCGCAGGGCATGCCGCCCACCAGCCAGTTGGGGTGGGGGTTCTTGCCGCCGAAGATGGTGTGGATCTTGACGATTTCCTTCTGGAAATCCAGCGCTTCCAGATAGTGGGCCACGGCCATCAGGTTGGCTTCCGGCGGCAGTTTCATCGCCGGGTGACCCCAGTAGCCATTGCGGAAGGGGCCCAGCTGGCCGGATTCGACAAAGCGCTTCAGCCGCGATTGCAGGTCACGGAAATAACCGGGGCTGGACAGCGGCCAGTCGGAAATGCTCTGCGCCAGCTCACTGGTTTTCTTCGGGTCGGCCTTGAGGGCGGACACCACGTCCACCCAGTCCAGCGCGTGCAGGTGGTAGAAGTGCACCAGGTGGTCGTGCACATACAGCGCCGCCTGCATGATGTTGCGGATCAGGTTGGCGTTTTCGGGAATCTTGATCTTCAGCGCGTCTTCCACGGCGCGCACCGAGGTCAGCGCGTGGGTGCCGGTGCACACACCGCAGATGCGCTCGACAAAGGCCCAGGCGTCACGCGGGTCGCGGCCCTTGAGAATCACTTCCAGGCCGCGCCACATGGTGCCGGTGGAGACGGCATTGGTGATGATGTTGTTGCTGTCGATGTTCACTTCGCAGCGCAGGTGGCCTTCGATACGGGTGACCGGGTCCACCACCACGCGGCGGCCGCTATTGTCCAGGGTAAAACCTTGGGTCTGGTAGGACATCAGACTTTCTCCTCGTTCTTGTCTTTATTCTGTGCGGCGGCCTGGTCCAGCGGCTGCAGGTCCTGCTTTTTCAGCATGGTGCTCTTGATGGCGCTGACCGCGGCATGGGCGGCAATGGCAGCCCCGGCGGTGCCGGCCACGGTAAAGCCGATCTTGTCGGCATTGGCTTCCACGCCGAACTGCGGAATGGAAGTGACGCGGTCGTAGAAGGAACCCTTGTCCCAGAAGCCTTCTTCCGAACAGCCAATGCAGCCGTGGCCGGACTGGATGGGGAAGGACACGCCGTCGTTCCAGCGCACGGTGGAACAGGCGTTATAGGTGGTGGGGCCTTTGCAGCCCATCTTGTACAGGCAGTAGCCCTTGCGCGCGCCTTCGTCGTCCCAGCTCTCGACAAACTGACCAGCGTCAAAGTGCGGGCGGCGATAGCATTTATCATGGATGCGCTGGCCGTAGAACATCTTCGGCCGGCCCTGGCGGTCCAGTTCCGGAATCTTGTCGAAGGTGACCATATAGGTGATCACGGCGGCCATCACTTCCGGGATGGGCGGGCAGCCCGGCACCTTGATGACCGGCTTGTCCAGAATCACCTGATGCACAGGCGTGGCGCGGGTGGGGTTGGGCTTGGCGGCCTGCACGCAGCCCCAGCTGGCACAGGAACCCCAGGCGATCAGCGCCTTGGCATCGGCCGATACGCGCTTGAGTTTTTCTACAAAGGGTTCGCCACCGGGGAAGCAGTACATGCCGTCCTCATTGAGCGGTGGGTTGCCTTCCACGGCCACGATGTAATTGCCTTTGTGGTTCTTGATCAGGTCGTCAAGAATGGCCTCGGCCTGATGCCCGGCAGCAGCCATGATGGTGTCGTCGTAATCCAGCGAGATCAGCGACAGGATGGCGTCCTTGGCCAGCGGGTGGGCCGAGCGGATGAATGACTCGGTACAGCAGGTGCATTCCAGGCCGTGCAGCCAGATCACCGGCACACGCGGTTTGGTTTCCAGTGCATAGGCAATGCGCGGGACAAAAGCCGAGCCCAGGCCCAGCGAGGTGGCGGTCAGGCTGCAGAACTTCAGGAAGCTGCGTCGGGTCACGCCCTGGCGACGCATGGCTTGATAGAAAGTCTCCATGTGGTTACGCTCCTCCATGCCATGCAAATGGCATTCGATGTGTTTTAATTGTTGTGCCGGATCTGCGTTGTTCGTGGTCTGTCCGGACAGGCTGGCGGTGTTGCAAGCTGTCAGTGGGTTTCAAATTCCGTGCCAGGCTTTGGGTTGTGACAAGTCTTTTAAAATCAGTGAATTGCTTTGGCGGCAAAGAAAAGTACTGCAAACTTTGTTTTCGGTTTTGCGGCAAAGTGGAAAATATCGTGCAGCTGACCGGCTGCAATTAAATAGCCAGATTCGTTTTATGGTGTTAAGTGAAAAATGTATAATGCCGCTGTAATGAACAGTAAATTGCTTACAGGTCTAGGATGATGTCTCCGCTGATGCAGCCCATAGAGCAGATTGCCTCCTCGGATATTCTCAGTTGCACGCCCGAGACGCCGGTGCATCAGGCTGCCGCCATGATGATGGAGAGCGGCTGCGGTTCCATCGTGGTGTTTGATGCGCCCGGTCATGCGTTGGGTATCTGGACCGAAACCGATGCCTTGTCGATCGACCTGACCGACCCGGTGGCACGTCGCCAGCCGATCAGCCAGGTAATGAGTACGCCGGTGGTGACCCTGTCACACCAGTTGAGCGTGCATGACGCGGTGGGGCGCTTTCGCAGCAACGGCATCCGCCATGCGCTGGTAGAGAAGCATGGCGACATTGTCGGCCTGGTTTCCCTCTCCGACGTAGTGCTGTGCCAGGGCACCGAGGCCTTTCTCGGCCTGAAGCGGCTGGATGGCATCCTGGCCCCGCCGGCAGCCATCCTGCAGGCGGCTGACAGCCTGACAGCCGCCTTGAGCTGCATGCGCGAACAACAGCTGACCGCCATTGGCATACAGTTTCCCGACGGCAGCTACGGCATCCTCACCCAGCGGGATGTCGTCGGCATGGTGGCCAGCGGCCAGGTGGATGCCGACCTTGGGCGCATTTGCACCAGGCCGGTGATTGGCGTGTCGGTCAGCACCAGCCTGCTGCAGGCCCGGCGTGTCATCCTGCAGCACCAGATCCGCCACCTGGCGGTTTTCGATGGCGATCAGCGTCTGGTTCACATTGTCGGTTTCCGCGAAATCATCCAGAGCATCGAGCACGAGTTCCTGCTGGAGCTGCATGGCGCACTGCGCGAGCGTGACGAAGCGCTGATCCAGTCGCGCCAGAGCCTGCTGCTGGCTGACAAGGTATTTGAAGCCACCATGGAAGGCATTGTCATTACCGATGGCAACGGCATCATCCAGTCGGTCAACCCGGCCTTCACCCGCATTACCGGCTACAGCCGTGAGGAAGCCATCGGCAAGACCCCGGCCTTGCTCAAGTCCGGCAAGCAATCACCGGAATTCTACGAATACCTGTGGCGCTGCCTGCGACACGATGGTGCCTGGCAGGGCGAGGTGGTGAACCGCCGCAAGAACGGCCTGTTGTATACCGAGCACTTGAGCATTACCGCCATCCGTGACGAGCGTGGCGAATGCCTGCATTACGTGGCCGTGTTTTCCGACATCACCCAGCGCAAGCAGGCCGAGGAACGCCTGCACTTCCTGGCCAATCATGACGCGCTGACCGGCCTGCCCAACCGTACCTTGTTCATCGAGAAACTGCAGTCGGCGGTGGAGCAGGCGCGGCAGTTCGATCGCCGCTTTGCCTTGCTGTTCATCGACCTGGACCGCTTCAAGATGGTGAACGACACCCTGGGGCATCATGCCGGTGACGAGCTGTTGGTGCGCATTGCCAGCGAGCTGCAACGCATCGTGCCCAATCTGTCCACCGTAGCGCGCCTGTCCGGCGACGAATTCACCGTGCTGCTGGAAAACATCGTCACCGTGCAGCAGGTGGCCAGCCGGGCGCAGAGCATTCTGGATGCCATTTCCGCCGAATCCACCGTGGCCGGGCAGGGCGTGTTCATTTCCGCCAGTATCGGCATCAGCATGTTCCCGGAAGACGGTGCCATGGCGGATGCCTTGCTGGTGAATGCCGACACCGCCATGTACCGGGCCAAGGAGCGCGGCAAGAACAATTTCCAGTTTTACACCGCCGACATGAATGCGCGGGCGATAGAGCGGCTGAAGATGGAATACAGCCTGCACCGCGCACTGGCGCAGGATGAACTGGAAGTGTGGTACCAGCCCAAGGTGGAACTGGCCTCGGGCCGCATCATCGGCGGCGAAGCCTTGCTGCGCTGGCAGCATCCGGACATGGGGCTGATCTCCCCGGCGCAGTTCATTCCCATTGCCGAGGAAAGCTCGCTCATCACCAGCATCGGCGAATGGGTGCTGGACAACAGCTGTGCATCCATCCGCCGCTGGCGTGACGCCGGGCTGTTGCAGGGGCGTATTGCGGTGAATGTATCCGGCCGACAGCTGAAGTATTCCAGCATTGTCGACACGGTAGCCCAGGCGCTGGAACGTCATGGCCTGCCCAGCAGCGCGCTGGAGCTGGAAATCACCGAAAGCGTGGCCATGGATGAAGACAGCGGCATGGTGGAGGTATTGCACCGCCTGCAGGCGCTGGGCATTTACCTGTCGATTGACGACTTCGGCACCGGCTATTCCAGCCTGTCCTACCTCAAGCGCCTGCCGGTTCGCGGCTTGAAGATTGATCAGAGCTTCATCATGGACCTGCATCAGGACCGGGACGATGCCGCCATCACCCAGGCCATCATTTCCATTGCCCGCAGCCTTGGGCTGGATCTGGTGGCCGAAGGCGTGGAGCTGGATGAGCAGCGTCGCTTCCTGGTAGAACAGGGCTGTGAGTGCGGGCAGGGTTATCTGTTTAGCAAGCCGGTGCCTGCCGCTGTATTCGAAAGCCTGCTGCGCGCCCAGCAGGGCTAGACATCACCAGCTGCCGGGCTGGCATGCCGGCAGTGGCTGCGATATGCTGAGCGGATGCCTCGTTCGCCAGCCACGCCTTCTTCTGCCTCCAGCCAGTCACAGCCCTTGTTCTGGCGTGACCCGGCCTTGCCCTTCCTGGAAATCCGCACGGTACAGGACGGGCGGCAGGTGTGTTACGCCCGTCACTCGCACGAGCATTTTTCCATTGGTGCCATCACTGGCGGTGTCAGCACTTACCTGAGTCTGCAAGACCGCTATCAGGTGGCGCATGGCAGCGTGGTGCTGATGAATCCGGGTGAGGTGCATGCCTGCAATCCGATTGCCAATCAGGCATGGTCCTACCACATGCTGTATGTGGATACCGCCTGGCTGGCGCAACTGCAAGTCGAACTCGGGCTGAGTGCCAATCAGGATTTCCATTGTTTTTCCCCGCGCTTGAGCGAGGATGCACGCCTGTTTGGCGAACTGCAGCAACTGGTGGCTACTTGCCGGACCCCGGATATGGCCCTGCTTGGCAAGCAGGAGGCGGCCACAAGCTTCTTTGCGCAGTTGCACAGCCGCTTGCACACCGTGACGCCGGACAGCACGGAGCAGCACCGGCGCTTGCAACGGGTGGCTGAGTTCATTGACGATCAATACGCCAGTGATTTGCGGCTGGAAGATATCTGCGCCGCGTCCTCCTTGTCTGCTTCTTATCTGATTCGCGCCTTCCGCCAGCGCTATCACATGACGCCGCATGAATATCTGCTGGACCGGCGCATCCGGCGCGGCAAGACACTGCTGCGCAGTGGCCAGTCCATCGCCCAGGTCGCGCAGACCCTGGGCTTTGCCGACCAGGCCCACTTCCAGCGCACCTTCAAGCGGCTGGTGGCGGCTACGCCCGGTCAGTACTGTCGCAGCAGCGGCTGAATCACTCCAGTAGCAAGTAGAGCGCGCTGCCAGCCAGCAGCAAGGACAACAGGCGGTTGAACAGCCGCACATGCCTGGGCTCGCGCAAATACGGCTGCAAGCGCGCTCCCGCCCATGCCCAGCAGGCAATCGACCCGTAGCAGATGACAAAATAAATGGCGGCAAAACGCCATACCAGCAGTGTGTCACCCTGGCTGGCAAATGCCCCCATGCCGGCCAACGAAGCCAGCCAGGCCTTGGGATTCAGCCACTGCATCAGTGCGCCCTGGCGAAACGAGGGTCGCTGGCTGCTGGTGTGCAGTTCGCCATTATCCCGGGCCAGTTTCCAGGCCAGATACAGCAAAAACGCGACCCCGGCATACTGGATCAGCCGGGCAGCGGCAGGCAGTCCGTCCAGCAGTTCGGCAAGACCAAGGCCGGTCAGCAGAAACAGCACGGTAAAGCCGATGGTGGCGCCGCTGACATGGCGCAGGCTGGGCAGGAAGCCATGGCTGACGCCACAGCCGAAAGCCACGATATTCACCGGACCGGGTGAGATGGAAGCGGCCAGCGCAAAGGCGGCCATGGAGAGCAGGACTTGCATGTCTATCCTCGACAGGTGGGAACAGTCTGAGAAGATAGAGCGCCAGTTGCGTCCGGTATTGAAGAAAATTGCCCACTGCATGGGGTAAGGACAACTGCGGCAGGCAAGAAAAAAGGGATGCCGGAGCATCCCTTTTTGTCTGCCAGAGGGCAGGGTATTACTGCTGGATCTTGGCCTGGGCCTTCAGGTCACCAACGAATTTCTCGATACGAGCACCCATGATGCGCTGGGTCAGCTGCGGACGGGCATCGTCCAGCGACGGCACGTTGCGTTCGGTGCGGACGTCGTCCAGCTTGATCACGTGCCAGCCAAACTGGGTTTTCACCGGCTTGGCAGTAACCTGACCCTTGCTCAGCTTGGCCATGGCGTCAGAGAATTCCGGCACGAAAGTGCCAGCTTCCTGCCAACCCAGATCGCCACCATTACCCTTGCTGCCCGGGTCCTTGGACTTTTCCTTGGCCAGTTGGTCGAAAGCCTTGCCCTTGCGCAGGGCTTCGATCACGGCCTTGGCTTCGGCTTCGCTGCCTACCAGGATGTGGCGGGCGTGGTATTGCTTGGTTTCCGGTACCGATGCAACCAGCTTGTCGTATTCGGCCTTCAGTTGCTCATCCGTTACCGGGTTGGCTTTCTGGAAGTCGCGGATCACGCGGTTGGCCAGGGCCATGGCTTCCATGTTCTGCAGCTCGGCCTTGAATTCCGGAGTCTTGTCCAGACCCTTCTTCACGGCTTCCTGACGCAGTACTTCGGCGGTGATCAGTTGATCCTTCACCATGTCCTTGGTCTTGTCGTCAGCAGCCTGGCCTTGGGAGGCCATCATCTGTACCACGGCGTCGATACGCGCCTGGGAGATCTCATTGCCATTCACGGACGGGCCGGCAGCGAGGACGGCAGTGGTGCTCAGGGCGGCCAGCAGGGCGCTTGCCAGCAAAGTCTTGCGCATATTGTATTTCCTGTTGTTACGACGGGGTGGTGTTACTGGATTTTCGCCTTGCTGCGCAAATCATCCACTGCCTTGGCAATGGCTTCTTCCTGCAGCTGACGCTCGATTTGCGGCTTTACCTCAGCCAGCGGCGGCAGTTTGGCATCACGGATATCTTCTACCTTGAAGATGATCCAGCCTACGCGGGTCTGCATCGGCTTGCTGCTGAACTGACCCTTTTTCAGGTCTTTCAGGATGTCAGCCAGTTGCGGCTCCATGCGTGCGAGATTACCCCAGCCCATGTCACCGCCATTTTGCTTGGCTGCCGGGTCCAGTGAGCGGGTTTTGGCCAGCTCGTCAAACTTGGCACCCTTTTTCAGGCTGTCGATGATCTTCATCGCATCAGCTTCGCTGCCAACGGTAATCTGGCGGGCGTGGATGTCCTTGGTACCGGCAAACTTGCTCTGGGTCTGGTTGTAGCGTTCTTGCAGCTGGGCATCAGTGATCGGGATGTTCTTTACCAGATCGGCAAACAGCGCTTCACGCAGCATGTCCTGACGCACTTCTTCCATGCGCTTGATAAAGGCCGGTTGCTGGTCCAGCTTGCGGTTCTGCGCTTCTTGCAGAATCACTTCACGGTTGATCAGGGTGTCTTTTACTTGCTGACGCAGGGCAGGGGAATCCTGCACATTGCCATTGCTGTTCTGTACGACAACGGCCACAGCGTTGTCCAGATCGGTCTTGTCGATGGACTTGCCATTGACGGTGGCAATGGATTCGGCCAGGGCCGGAACACTGATGGTTGCAGCCAGCAGCAAGGCGGCGATGTGGTTCTTTTTCATTGACGGTTCTTCCTCGGAATCAAAGTTCTTCAGGTGTCAGTGCGCGGATGGCCAGCGCATGCACCCGGGTTTTCATCAGATCACCCAGCGTGGCGTAGACCAGGCGGTGACGGGCGACGCTGTTCAGACCGGCAAAACGGGTGGAGACAATCAGGACATCGTAATGACCACCGCCCGAACGCGCACCGGCATGGCCGGCATGTGCCGCGCTGTCGTCATGGATTTCCAGATGTTCCGGGTCCAGCTGCTGCAAAGCTGCCTGCAGCAGCGCGACGGTATCGATCATGCCGGGAATACCTTGCGGAAGGGCTTCACCTCCACCGCAGCATAAACGCCAGCGGCGACATAGGGGTCGGCATCAGCCCAGTTGCGGGCTTCTTCCAGGCTGGCAAATTCAGCCACGATCAGGCTGCCGGTAAAACCGGCGCTGCCCGGATCCACGCTGTCGATGGCCGGGCAGGGGCCGGCCAGTACCAGGCGGCCTTGTTCCTGCAAGGCGGACAGACGGGCCAGATGTTCCGGACGTGCAGCAAGACGCTTTTCCAGGGAGCCGGGGTGATCCTGGCCGCTGATGATATACAGCATTATTTCTTTTCCTCGATGTATTTGGACAGGAACAGGCTTTGCGCAATGACGAACACCACCATCAGGCCCAGACTGCCAAACAGTTTGAAGCTCAGCCAGATTTCGCGGCTGAAATTGAAAGCCACATACAGATTGAGTGCGCCCATGGAGGCAAAAAACACGGCCCAGGCATAGGCCAGCTTGCGCCAGATGGCCTGCGGCAACTGGATTTGCTCACCCATCAGCAGTTTCAGACCGTTCTTGCCCATGAAGTCACTCACCAGCAAGGCGATGGCCATCAGCCAGTACAGCACGGTGAATTTCCAGATGATGAACAGGTCGTTGTGGGAAATCACGGTAGCCGCACCCAGCACCACACTGAGGATCAGGTTGATCCATTGCATGGCATCCACCTTGCGGTGCTTGAACCAGGTCCAGGCAAACAGCAGGGCGGTTGCTGCCACCAGCACCTTGGTGGCCAGGAACATGTCGTGGGTAATCAGGTAACTGCCGAAGAACAGGGCTACCGGAAGGAAGTCGGATAAGAATTTCATGCGGCTGATTATGGGGGCAGCCTGCCTGTTATACAAGACAGGAGCAGGCTGCGAAAATGACATAAGTGTTAACGATTGCTTTGCTTGACCACGCTCAGCGCCGTGGCCACCAGGGCGCTGACATCGGCCACATTGGCCGGCAGGATGACGGTATTGTTCTGCTTGGCCAGCTGGGCAAAGGCCGCCACGTACTGTTCGGCCACTTTCAGGTTGACGGCTTCCATGCCGCCTTCCACCTTCACGGCTTCGGCGACGCGCCGCACTGCGTCTGCCGTGGCATCGGCCACCAGGCGCAGTGCTTCGGCTTCGCCCTGTGCCTTGTTGATGGCAGCCTGCTTGTTGCCTTCCGAGTTATTGATGGTGGCCTGCATTTCGCCCTGGGACTTCTGGATGGCCGCTTCACGCGCACCGTTGGCCAGGTTGATCTGTTCCATCTTCACCCCTTCGGACTGGGCAATGCGGGCGCGTTTTTCCCGCTCGGCGGTAATCTGTGCCTGCATCGAATGCAGGATGTCCTGCGGCGGTACCAGGTCCTTGATTTCATAGCGCAGCACCTTCACCCCCCAGTTGATGGCGGCTTCATCCAGCGAGGCCACCACGATCTGGTTGATCTCGTCACGCTCTTCGAAGGTCTTGTCCAGCTCCATCTTGCCGATTACCGAGCGCAAGGTGGTTTGCGACAGCTGGGTGATGGCCAGCAGGTAGTCGCTGGTGCCGTAGGAAGCGCGTTGCGGGTCGGTTACCTGGAAATACAGGATGCCGTCCACCTTCAGCTGGGTATTGTCGCGGGTTATGCAGATCTGGCTGGGGACATCCAGCGGTACTTCCTTCAGGCTGTGCTTGTAGGCTAGCCGGTCAATGAAGGGGATGAGGATGTTCAGCCCCGGTGTCAGGGTGGCGTGATAGCGGCCCAGCCGCTCCACGATATAGGCATGCTGTTGCGGCACCACCTTGACCGACTTGATGATGAAGATCACCACGGCAGCAAACAGGACAATGACGAATTCCATGATTATCGGCTTTCTTGTTGTGGGGTGGTAAGGAGCAGTACATTGCCGTCGCGCCCGGCGATGGCGGCGCTGTCACCCGGTGCCAGCGCGCTGGCATCCTGTGCACGGGCCTGCCATTCGGTACCGCGATAATGCACACGCAGGTTTTGCTTGTCGATCCGGCTGATTACGCGCACTAGCTGGCCGATGTCCGGGTCGTCCGGGGCTGCCTTGCCTGGCAGCGCAGCAGGTGGCTGTCGTTTGCGCCAGCGGCTTACCGCCACCACACCGGCAATGCCGCCCAGGCTGGCCAGTGTCCAGCACAATGCCTCACTGCCGCCCAGCAGGCTGGCAACGCCACCGGCGGCCAGCGCCACCGCGATGACCAGCAAGTAGAACGTGCCGGACATGAATTCGGCCATCAGCGCCAGCAATGCGCCGATCAGCCACAGGGTAGGAGTCAAGGTTAGCCTGCTTTCATGACGAAAGATTAGGCATTCTCATGCCGAAACGGGTCCAAGACAACTGCTTTCAGCGGTGGTCCGGGTCAGGGAGGGTAGCGCGCAAAGCGACAGCTTGCGCTGGATCAAGCCAGTACTTTTCCAGTGCCAGCCAGCAGGCTTCCAGCAGCAGGGTCAGGCAGATCAGTAGCAGGTTCATCGCATGACTTCCGGAGGGTTGAACGGTTAATGGCGCACGCTGGCGGGAAAGCACGCTACCATGCGCTAATGACTAAGACTTCAGGACAGGTATAAATGTTTCAACTGGCAGCCCCTGTTGCTGCAGAAATCGAAATCAAAAAAAGCCGCTTTCTTGCCTTTGTGTACCCGGTTTCCCGGCGTGAAGAAGCCATGCAGCATCTCGATGCACTGCGCGCCCGCTATCCCGATGCCCGTCATTACTGTGCAGTACTGTTGGTGGATGGCGACTCCATGCTGGATGACGATGGCGAGCCTTCCGGTACGGCGGCCCGTCCCATGTATAACGTACTGATGCACAAGCAATTGCATAATGTGCTGGCCGTGGTGGTGCGCTATTTTGGTGGTGTCAAGCTGGGTGCCGGTGGCCTGGTGCGGGCATATACCCAGGCCCTGAACGAAGCGCTGTTGCTGTCGCAAGCAGTGCCGGTGGTGGTGATGAGCCAATGCCGCGCCCGTATTGCCTTTGCGGACGAGGCACGCTTTCGCCGGCATTGTGAAGCCTTGCAGATTGCCGTGCTGTCTGCCGACTATGGTGAACAGGTGGAGCTGAGCCTCAGCCTGCCTCAAAACCAGTGCACCAGCCTGCAAATGCGCTTGCACGACCTGTTGGCCGGTGAGGTATATTTCATGACGCACGAAAATTAATCTCGCTGCCGGAGTGGTATTTGCATTTCCGGTGTAGCGGTCCATCACAGTATTCAGGCCGGCTTGTCTGGCCAAGCGGGGAGAATGACATGTCGCAGCAGCAATACCGTCTGGTGACGCGCAGTGATTTTGACGGCCTGGTGTGTGCCGTGCTGTTGAATGAGCTGGGTATGGTGAATGACATCAAGTTTGTCCATCCCAAGGACATGCAGGATGGCAAGATTGAAATCACCGAGCGGGACATCACCACCAACCTGCCGTATGTGCCGGGTGCGTATCTGGCGTTCGACCACCATTTTTCCGAAACCCTGCGCAACGAGCAGCATGCCAATCACATCATCGACCCGGCCGCGCCTTCCGCAGCCCGCGTGGTGTACGACCATTTTGGTGGCAAGCAGGCCTTTCCGCGCATCAGTGACGAAATGATGGCGGCGGTGGACAAGGCCGACTCTGCCCAGTTCTCCCGCGAAGAAATCCTCAACCCCACCGGCTGGGTGCTGCTCAATTACCTGATGGATGCGCGAACCGGTCTTGGCCGCTTCCGTAATTTCACCGTCAGCAACTATCAGCTGATGATGGATTTGATCGGCTATTGCCGCGACCACAGCATCGAGGAAATCCTGGCCTTGCCGGATGTGAAGGAGCGGGTGGACCTGTACATGCAGTATCAGGACCAGGCGCGCGAACAGATCGCCCGTTGTGCCAAGGTGCATGGCAACCTGGTGCTGCTGAACCTGTTGCTGGAGGAAACCATTTACCCGGCCAACCGCTTCCTGGTGTACGCCATGTACCCGGAATGCAATATTTCCATCCACATGATGTGGGGCCTGAACAAGCAGAACATCGTGTTTGCTACCGGCAAATCCATCATCGACCGCAGCTGCCGTACCAATGTCGGCGCGCTGATGTTGCAATACGGCGGTGGTGGCCATGAAGCCGCCGGGACGTGCCAGGTCAGCGTGGATCAATACGAAGATATTCGCGACGAGCTGATTTCGCGTATCCGCGCACAGGGTTGATACGCCGGGCACGGTACAAGAAACAAGGCCGCCACTCAGGCGGCCTTGTTTTTGCTGCGACTGGCTGCTGGCGGGGCTGGTCTTACAGTGTCTTTAGCAGTTCAAGTGCCTGGTGCAGGTCGTCACATACCGCCAGTGCTCCCGTGGTCTGGTGGGCTTGCGGTTTCACCATATCCGGCACCAGGATCACCCGCATGCCGGCGGCCAGCCCGGCTTGCATGCCGGTGAGCGAATCCTCCAGCACCACGCAATGCTGCGGATCGATCTGCAGTCTGCTTGCCGCAGCCAGGTAGACATCGGGCGCCGGTTTGGTGTTGGCTACTTCATCGCCGGCGACAGTGTGGTGGAAATAAGGGCCAAGCCCGCTGCGACGCAGTTTCAGGTCACACATCTGGCGCTGGGTGGAGGTGGCCACGGCGCGCGGCAGCTCCCGGCTTTCCACCCAGTCCAGCACCTCGATGATGCCGCTCTTGAGCTTGAGCTCGCCATGGGTCAGCAGTTCGCGATAGTGATGACGGCAATGCTGGCTGAGTGTTTCTGCCAGCGTGCGGTCCTGAAAGTGCTGGGCCACATAGTCCAGGCTTTTGGTGACCGACAGGCCCACCATGCCCAGGATCACCGCTTCGGGAATCTCCACGCCCACCTCGGCTGCGGCGCGCAGCCAGGATTGGCCGCTGATGCTTTCGGTGTCGATCATCAGCCCGTCCATGTCGAACAGGATGGCTTGCATGCTTGGTTTCATTGGTTTGCTTTCCTCCGGCGTGTCAGCCTAATGCGGCAGGCAGCTGCCTGCAAGGGTAATGACTCTGGTATAGTGGTTCATCACCAAGCAATCGGGGGTCTGTGTGCAGTCTGTGCTGGTAGCGAATCCCAAGGGCGGGAGCGGCAAGTCCACTCTAGCCACCAACCTGGCTGGTTACTTTGCCAGTTCCGGCCGCAATGTCATGCTGGGCGACGTGGATCGCCAGCAATCTTCCTTGCGCTGGTTGCAGCAACGCGCTGACAGCCTGCCGCGCATTCAGGGCTGGGAAGTAGCAGCAGGCGCCCCGGCCAAGCCGCCCAAGGGCACCGAGGTGGTCATCCTGGACAGTGGTGCCGGTCTGCATGGCAAGAAAATGGCGGCGCTGGTGTCCCGGGTCGAACGCATCCTGATTCCGATTCAACCTTCCCCTTTCGATATGTGGGCCAGTGGCGAGTTTTTCGAACAATTGCTGGCGGAAAAAGCGGTACGCAAGAACAAGGTGTTCATGGCCGTAGTGGGCATGCGGGTCGACCCGCGCACCCGCTCGGCAAAAGAGCTGGAACGCTTTCTGGCCGAACATGATGTGCCGGTGCTCAGCTGGTTGCGTGACACCCAGTTATACGTTCAGGCGGCCGCATCGGGCATGACCTTGTTCGATCTGCCTGAGTCGCGTACCAGAAAAGACCGCGAAGCCTGGCAGCCCATCCTGAGCTGGCTGGGTGAGCAGGATGAATCCTGCTGGTTTGATAAATAAATCTTCACGTGAAGCATTTATTTCTTGACGTGAAGATATTTCCGGCGTAGAGTCAGCCGGTAATTGCGTGCGAGCCAACAGAACGGCGGCGCAGGAGAATCCGTAAGCGGGAGCCCATGTGGCTCCCGCTTTTTATTGGGGCCCCTGCATTTTTATCGTCTACAGCCTGAAGGGAATACTTGCATGATGAATACCGAACTGAACTATGGCGACGTGTACCTCGTCCCGAGAAAAACCATCGTCGACAGCCGCAAGGAATGCGATACCTCGGTTCAATTCGGGCCGCGCCGTTTTGACATGCCCATCTACCCCTCCAACATGAAATCGGTGGTGGACGAAGAAACCTGCGAGGCTTTTGCCCGGCTGGGCTGGTTCTACACCATGCACCGCTTCAATGTGGATGCCTGCCGTTTTACCGCGGCCATGCAGGAGAAGGGCCTGTTTGCCTCCATCAGCGCCGGTGTCAACGAAGACACCCTGCAACAGCTGGCAGAACTGAAAGCCGCTGGCCTGACGCCGGAATACATCACCCTGGATGTGGCCAATGCCTGGTGCGTCAAGGCCGAGCGCATGATCAAGCATATCAAGGACACTTTCCCAGGCAGCTTCCTGATTGGCGGCAATATTGCCACGGCCGACGCCGCCCGCGACCTGGAAAGCTGGGGCTGCGATGCCATCAAGGCGGGTATTGCTGGTGGTCGGGTCTGCATCACCAAGAACAAGACCGGTTTTCACCGCCCGATGGTTTCCACCGTGCGTGACTGTGCAGCAGCTGTCAGCGTACCGGTGATTGCCGATGGCGGCATTGTGGAGCATGGCGACATGGCCAAGGCCCTGGCCTGCGGCGCCAGCATGATCATGGCCGGTTCGCTGTTTGCCGGCTATGACGAATCGGCGGGAGAGATTGTCGAAATCAACGGCAAGCATTACAAGGAATACTTTGGCAGCGCCTCGCAGTTCAACAAGGGTGCCTATGTCAATGTGGAAGGCAAGAAGATTCTGGTGGAGTACAAGGGCAGCATTGGCAAACTGCTGCGTGAACTGAAAGAGGATCTTCAGTCGTCGGTCAGCTATGCCGGCGGCCGCGATCTGTCAGCCTTGCGAGATGTCCAGATGATTCAGGTTTATCGCTGAGAACCGGGAGAGAACATTCATTGCAACAGCCCGCATTTTGCGGGCTTTTTCATGTGCAAATGGATTGGTAAATAGTGGTGGCTTGCATATTCTGAAGGATGACTTTGTTGTTAGAATGGTTGGATTCAACAGAATCTTACAAATAATTAAAACTATCAAAAGAACGCTCATCAAATGAAGATCAATCTGCCGGTTACCACCAACGAACTGATGGTCGATCCTGTCAATCCCATCGTCACCAAGACCGATGTAAAAGGCAGCATCACCTACGCCAACCGGGCATTCATCGACATCAGCGGTTTTACCGAAGACGAGCTGCTGGGTAAAAACCACAATATCGTGCGCCACCCGGACATGCCGCCATCCGCATTTGCCGACCTGTGGGACACGGTAAAGGCAGGCAAGCCCTGGCGCGGCATTGTGAAAAACCGTGCCAAGAATGGCGATTTCTACTGGGTGGAGGCCTATGTCACCCCCATCACCGAACATGGCCGTATCGTGGGTTACATGTCGGTGCGCTCGCGCCCGAGCCGGCAGGATGTCGACGCCGCCGCCGCCCTGTATCGTCAGGTACAGGACAAGAAGGCTACTCTGCCGTCCACGCTGCAACGCTATGCGCGCCAGCCGGATGTCTTCAAGCTGGCACCGGTGTTCTCGCTGGTCGGTTTGTTGCTGGCTATTGTGTCTTTCTTCCTGCCGGACTCCATCAGTGCCATCCGCGAAATGACGGGCATTGCCGGATGCCTGCTGGCCCTGGGTGCAGGGGTATGGGCCTGGGTGCGCTTGCGCGCGGTGCTGGGCGTGCTGGATCAACGTTTTCAGGATTTGCAGGAAGGCCGGCTGGATCAGGCGGTCGAGGCCCGTGAAGGCGGCCTGGCAGGCAAGGTGCTCTCTTCAATGGAGGCGCTGCGCATTCACTATCGTGCCACCATTGCCGATGTGATGCGCGCCAGCCAATACACCAAACAGCAGGCGCACGGTTTGCTGGATGACATGCACGCGCTGGCTTCGCGCTCGGTGGAGCAGCGCGAAGGGCTGAACCAGATCAGTCACAATATGGAATCGCTCAGCGTGGCCATTCAGGACGTGGTGCAACTGGCCGAGCATAACCAGCAGGATTCACAGCATACCCAGCGCGTGGCACGCGAGGGACGGCAGACCATGGATGCCGCCACCACAGCTGCTGAGCGGGCTGTTTCGGTGGTATCGCAGTCACGCACTGCCATGGTGGAACTGGACGAGGCGATGACACGGATTCGCAGCATGACGGCGCTGATCCGTGAAATTGCCGATCAGACCAATCTGCTGGCACTGAATGCAGCCATCGAAGCTGCCCGTGCCGGTGAAATGGGCCGTGGCTTTGCCGTGGTGGCCGATGAAGTGCGCAAGCTGGCCGAGCGCACTACCAATACCACTGATTCGATTGGCGGCATTGTCGAGGAAATCGGCAAGATCACCCATAGCGCGGTCAGCAGCATGGATGCCACGGTGGAGGAGGTGGGCGAGGTGAATGGCCAGATCCGCCTGTCATCCGGCAATCTGCAGGGCCTGATTGAAGCAGCCGAGCAATCCAGCCGTCAGGCAGCGCAACTGGCGCAGGAAATGGGCAGCAAGTCCGACTCCATCAATGTGATGGCCGCTGCACTGGAGCAGTTGAATGCCTTGTCGGAACAAGACCTCAATACCACTCATTCCATTGGTGAAAGTGCCAGTCATCTGGCGGAAACTTCGGTCGATCTGGCGCAACTGACCGATAACTTCAGCAAGTGGCACAAGCGCTAAGTATGTGATGTGCGTTACAAACGCCTGCCGCCGTGTGACGGGGCAGGCTTTTTTCATGCTTGTTCAGTCGGGCGGCGGGCAACCCAGATGGAGGTTTCCAGCTGCATGGCAATCTCGTCATGCTGGTTCAGCGTGGTCCAGCGCAATTGCACCACGCCGAATCCCGGTTTGCTACCAGAGGCTTTTTGCGCCAGCACTTCGATGGTTGCGCGCAAGGTGTCACCCACACGGGTGGGCTGTGGCCAGCGCATGTCCTTGATTCCCATGCCGATCAAGCCATTGGCCACGTTTTTCAGCTCGCTGGCGGTAATCAGGCGCATGGTAAGGCTGCTGGTATGCCAGCCGGAGGCAGCCAGTCCGTCAAACACACTGGTTTTGGCGGCTTCCGGGTCGGTATGAAACGGCTGCGGGTCGAACTGGCGGGCAAAGCTGATGATTTCGTCCTGGGTCAGCGTATGGCTGGCAGTTTCGAACCGGCGGCCCGGTGTCAGGTCTTCGAAGTAGAGCATGATGTGACGTTAACGTAAGTTAATGGCTCAGCATACGTGCTTGTTCCCTGACGGTCAAAAACAGTTAACGGGCCGGGTGGCTGCTGCCAACTCAGATGCGCAAGGCGGCAATCAGCTCGCTTTCCAGTGCCAGTACCGTCTTGTCGTCTTTCAGGCCGGGTCCGCTCACCAGGAAGGAGTCTTCCGCGCGGCTGCCCAGAGTCATGATCTTGGCGGACTGCACGCTCAGCCGGTAGTCCGCCAGCACCTTGGCAATGCGTGCCAGCAGTCCGGGACGGTCGCCAGCCACAATGGACAGCACGTAGAAGTTGTCCTTGTCGTCCGGGCGAATCAGCACCTGCGGCGCAATCGGGAAGTGCTTCAGGTGACGGCTGATGCGACCGTTGGCCGGGGGCGGCGGCGGTGTTTCCAGCCGCAGGCATTCGGCCAGTTCGAATTCGATGAAGTTGATCATGTCGCGGTAATCCCCGTCGTGATGCTCGGGGATAAAGACATGGAAGGTATCCAGCGCGTAGCCGTGACGCGTGGTGTACACCTTGGCATCGGCAATGCTGTAGTTGGTGCGGCCAAAAAATGCGCAGGTGCGGGCAAACAGTTCCGGCTTGTCCGGGGTGTAGACCAGTACCTGGATGCCTTCGTGATCGTCCGACAGACGGGCGCGCACCATCGGCGTTTCAATATTGACGAAACGGTTGAGGATACGTGCATGCCAGGCAATTTCCTTGGCCTCGTGGCGCAGGAAGTACACCATGTCCAGCTGCGACCACAGCTTTTGCTCCACGCCGGCCGGAACCGCATAAAGGCGCAGCAGGCTGAGCGCCTGGGTTTTGCGCTCTTCCAGTTCCGAGTTCAGGTCCACCTCGCCGCCACGCAGCAGCACGCGCAGGGTGGCGTTGTACAGGTCTTCCAGCAGCTTGGCCTTCCAGGCATTCCACACCTTGGGGCTGGTGCCGCGGATATCGGCTACCGACAGCAGGTATAGCGCCGCCAGGCGGCGCGGGGTTTGCGTCAGTTCGGCAAAACGCTGGATCACGTCCGGGTCGTAAATGTCCTGCTTCTGCGCAATGCTGGACATGGTCAGGTGCTGGCCTACCAGCCATACCACCAGCTCGGTGTCCTCGGCGGACAGTTCGTGCTGCTCGCAGAACTCGCGCGCATCCACCATGCCCAGCGTGGAGTGGTCTCCGCCACGCCCCTTGGCAATGTCATGAAACAGGCCGGCGACGTACAGCACTTCCGGTCGTTCGAAATCATTGATCAGCCGCGACAGGAAGGGGTATTCGTGATTGAAGGCGCTGATGGCGAAGCGGCGCAGATTGCGCACCACCATCAGGATGTGTTCGTCCACGGTATACACGTGGAACAGGTCATGCTGCATCTGGCCGACAATACGGCCAAAGCCGGGCAGATAACGCCCCAGCACGCCGTACAGATTCATGCGGCGCAGGCAGCGGGTGAGGCCAGGTTCGCGCAGCATCTGCATGAACAGGCGGCGGTTTTCCGGGTTCTTGCGGAAACGGTCGTTGATGTGGCTGCGCGCATGCCACAGGGCACGCAGCATGCGTGGCGCAAAACCGGTGAGTTCCGGATTGCGTTGCAGCATGAAAAAAGCCTCCAGAATGGCCGAAGGCTCTTTTTCAAATACATCGGGCCGGCGGATGCCCAGCATGCCGTTGACCGAATAAAAGCGTTCGTTCAGGTTTTGCGTGATGCGTGGTACTTGCGAATAGAGGCGGGCACGCAGATTGGGCAGCAAAATGCCATTGAGCTGGCTGACGGTCTTGGCAGCACGGAAATACAGCTGCATCACTTGCTCGCTGGCGCGCTTGGCCGGGGTGTCCTGCAGGCCGAAGGCCAGGCCCATGCTTTGCTGCAGATCGAAAATCAGCCGGTCTTCGCGGCGTCGCGCCAGGATGTGAAGATCGATGCGCAGGCGTTGCAACTGGCGGTCGCTGTGGTGAATCAGCCGTGCTTCAGCCTGGGTCAGGATGCCGCGCTGTACCAGGTCGCTCCAGTTTTCACCAAGACCAATGGCCTTGCTGATCCACAAGATGGTGTGCAGGTCGCGTAGGCCGCCCGGACTTTCCTTGATATTGGGTTCCAGGTTGTTGGTCACGCCAAAGTGGCGGTTGTGGCGCTGCTGCTGTTCCAGCGTCTTGCCTTCGAAGAAGGCCAGCGGGTCGCGCTGACAGTCCAGGCGCTGAATCAGCTGCTGATAGGGCGTGGCAGCCCCGGCAATCAGCCGGTTTTCCAGTAAATTGGTTTCAATGGTGATGTCTGCGGCCGCTTCTTGCAGGCATTCCTCCGCCGTGCGTACGCTGTGCCCCACCTCCAGACCGATGTCCCACATGTGGCCGATCAGCGCGGCTACCTGCTCGGGCAGTTCTGCCGGGCTGACGGCGGGCAGCAATACCAGCACATCGATATCGGAACTGGGAAACAGCTGGCCACGGCCATAACCGCCGACGGCAATCATGCTGGCCTGTTCTCCCAGCCCGGCATGCTGCCACAACTGTTGCAGCACACGGTCCACCAGCTGGCTGTGCTGGCTCAGGTAGCGTTGCGGGTCGCGATGGGACCGGTACTGCTCCAGCAGGGCAGTCCGTTCCTGGGCTAGTTGCTTGCGCAGTGCCTGGGTCAGCTCGGCGGAGAGAGGTTCCATGTCAGCGTCTTTCCTGCTTCAGGATGATGGCGATGCCGGCAAACAGAAACAGCAAGGTGGGCACCGTGGCGGAAATCACCGGGTTCCAGCTGTACAGCAAGCCCAGATGCCCGAACAGGCGGTTGATGAAATGGAAACCCACGCCCAGACAAATGCCGGAAAACAGTCGCACACCCAGCTGGCCATGGCGACGTTGCTGCGGGGTGAAGGCCAGTGCCACCAGGGCCATCGAGACACAGGCCAGCGGGTAGAACAGCTTGCTCCACAGCGCAATATCATAACGCTGGGTTTGCTGCTTGTTGGCGCTCAGGTGTTCGATGTACTTGATCAGGTTGAGTGCCGACATCTGTTCCGGTACCACCAGCAGCACGTTCAGGATGTCCGGTTCGATGATGGACGCCCATTGCGCCAGGGCCACGGTCTTGCTTTCCACATGGTCCGGGAACAGGCGGGTTTCCACCACATTGCTCAACTGCCATACATGGGCGTTGCGCTGGTAGCTGCCTCGCTCGGCATAGCGGGTGGTCACCAGCTGGTAGTTGTCGTCATAGGTATAAATGCGCACGCCAAGCAAGGTGGTGTCCGGCAGCATTTCGTGCACATTGATGAAGTTGTTGTTGTCCTTCACCCAGATGCCGGAGCGGAATTCCTGCGCCACCATCGAACGCATGGCCGACAGCTTCATGCGTTCGGCCTGCTGCAGCGCATAGGGACTGATGAACTCGCCCAGTGCGGTGGTGAGAACGGCAAAGCCCAGCCCGAACAGCAGCAGCGTGCGGGCAATCTGGCCCAGGGTGATGCCACAGGTGCGGATGACGGTGTATTCACTGGAGCTGGCCAGCTGGGTCATGGCCACCATGCCGCCAATCAGCACCGCCAGCGGCATCAGTTCGTAGGCGTGGCCAGGCGCTTGCAGCGCGATATAGCCCAGCATCTTGCCGATGGAGTAATTGCCATGGTTCAGGTCAGGCACTTCGTGAATGATGTCGAAGAAGCCATACAGACCCAGCAAGGCTGCCAGGGTAAACAGCGTGGACTGGGTCAGTGCGCTGATGATGTAGCGATAAATCAGTTTCATCTGGCTTCAGGGCTTGTTCAGGAAGTATTTCAGGGTCTGACGCACGGTATTGGCCGGACGGTCGCGATATTTGAGCAACAGCACGGCCAGGATCAGCACGATCACGTGAACGATCAGGATGCTGGCCATGCCCACCTTGCCCTGGGTAATCCAGTTACGTACCAGCGTCAGGCTGTTCTGGTACAGGAAGAATGCCAGCAAGGCCACCACCAGATTGTAGGCATGGCCGCTGCGCGGGTTGTAATAAGAGAGCGGAATGGCCAGCAAGGCCAGCACCAGACAGCTCAGCGGCATGGACAGGCGCCATACCAGTTCCGAGCGCAAGGCCGGGTCGCTGCTGCCGATCAGGCTGCCGGTACTTTGCGCCTGACGGTTGTTGGGCGGGGCGGCCAGCTTCTGGTTGGTGCCAATCAACACGCTGTAACGCTGGAAACTGCCCACCTCGTAGTCGGACTTGCCCGGTTCACCCACGTAGCGGCGGCCGTCTTCCAGCACCAGTACGCGTTCGTTGTCTTCATTCACCGAAATGTAGCCGCGCTTGGCAAAAATGCTGGACACTTTGCCCTCGCTCAAGTCCTGCATGAAGATGCGCGTGGCTGCGCCATGGTCGCCACCATAGCTTTCAATGAAATACACCTTGCTGCCCGAGCCGGTTTCCTTGAACACGCCCGGCGCGATGGCGCTGATTTCTTCCCGGCGCTTGAGGATTTCCGCATACACCTGGCTGCGCTCTTCCGCCCAGGGCGCGATGAACAGCGACACAATGCCCACCAGCAAGGCCAGCGGGATGGTAAAACGCATCACCGGCCACACCCAGTCACGCAAGGACAGGCCGGATGACAGCCAGACGGCCATTTCATGGTCGCGCCAGATACGGGTCATCACCACCAGTACGGTGACGAAAACGGTAAGAATCATCAGCAGGGGGAACAGACCCAGTGCCCAGAAGCCGATCAGCGCAGTGACGGCTTCGTTGGCGATTTGCCCCTCGGCCGCACGGCCAAGCAGGTTGATGGCCTGGGTCGAGAGAATGATGGCCAGCAGGACGACAAATACGCCCAGGGCGGTAAAAGTCAATTCTCGGGTCAGGCTTTTACGAAAAACCATTTATCAGTGCCTTTTTGACTTTTTATGACTAGCGTAGTGATAATTTGATTTGATAACTCTGAAACGCCGGTTTCGGCAAATTTCGGGATGGACGCAGCTTCTGTCTTTGCCTGCTACAGGCAGGGCCTTTAGGTAAGCCAGACATCGCTGGCAGCCTGCAGGAAGTGGAGCAACTGACACTCGCATTTCATGGGAGTACAAGATGGAATTTAACATAAAAAGCGGCAGCCCGGAAAAGCAGCGCGTTGCCTGCGTGATCGTGGGCGTCTATGAATCGCGCAAGCTCACCTTTGCTGCCGACTTGCTCGATCGCATCTCCAACGGTTTCATCAGCGACGTCATTCGTCGCGGTGACATGGAAGGCAAGCTGGGCAGCACGCTGATCCTGCATTCCGTGCCGCATACCCTGTGCGACCGTGTGATGCTGGTGGGTCTGGGCAAGGAACGCGACTTCCGCGCCAAGGAATACCGCGAGGCCGTGCGCAGCTCGGTACGCAGCCTGACGCAGACTTCCGCCACGGAAGCGGTGAGCTACCTCACCGAACTGACCGTGAAAAAACACGATGTCGAATGGATGATCGAGCAAGCCACCGTGGTGACGCTGGACGTGCTCTATCGCTTCGACCGCTTCAAGAGCAAGCAGGACGACAGCGCACGCGAGCCGCGCAAGCTCACGCTGGCCGTGCCGCGCCGCAGTGACCTGGCTGATGGCGAAAAAGGCCTGCTGCGCGGGCTGGCCATTGGCAATGGCATGAAACTGGCCAAGGACCTGGGCAACCTGCCGCCCAATGTCTGCACGCCTGCTTACCTGGCAGAAGAAGCCGAGCGCATTGCCGCAGAATTCGGCACCCAGGTGGAAATCTACGGCCAAAGCCAGCTGGAAGAGCTGGGTCTGCATTCCTTCCTGTCGGTTGCCCGTGGCAGCGTGGTGGAGCCCAAGCTCATCGTGCTGCAATACCAGGGTGCCAAGGACAAGAACGATCGCCCGCTGGCGCTGGTTGGCAAGGGCATCACCTTTGACTCCGGCGGTATCTCGCTCAAGCCCGGTGAAGGCATGGACGAGATGAAATACGATATGTGCGGCGCAGCCTCGGTACTGGGTGCCTTCCGCGCGGCGGTGGAAATGAAGCTGCCGATCAATCTGGTGACGATTGTTCCGGCTTGCGAAAACATGCCGGCCGGCAATGCCGTCAAGCCCGGTGACATCATCACCAGCCTGTCCGGCCAGACCATCGAAGTGCTCAATACCGACGCAGAAGGCCGCCTGATCCTGTGTGATGCGCTGACCTTTGCCGAGCGCTTCAATCCGCAAACCGTGATTGACGTTGCCACCTTGACCGGTGCCTGCGTGATTGCGCTGGGCCATATCGCCACCGGCCTGTACAGCAATCAGGACAGCCTGGCGCGTGAACTGCTGGCGGCTGGCGAGGAAGTAGCCGACCGTGCCTGGCACATGCCTTTGTGGGATGAATACCAGGAACAGCTCAAGAGCCCGTTTGCCGACATGGCCAATATCGGCGGGCGTCCGGGTGGCAGCATCACCGCCGCCTGCTTCCTGTCGCGCTTTGCCAAGGCTTATGACTGGGCACATCTGGATATCGCCGGCACCGCGTGGAAGAGTGGCAAGGACAAGGGCGCAACCGGTCGCCCGGTACCCTTGCTGGTACAGTTCCTGCAAGACCGTGCCGACATCGCCCTCGGTAATGTCGTGCGCCGTGGCCGCCCGCGTCGTGAATCGCCTGAAATCGTAGAAGATGACGCGGATTGATTTCTATACCAATGTGGCCCAGCCGCAGGAATTTGCCTGCAAGCTGGCCGCAACGGTATTCCGCAAGCGAGAGCGCCTGCTGGTCTGGCTGGAAGACGAGCGGGCGCTGGATACCTTCAGTAACCGGCTTTGGTGCATGGGTGATACCCAGTTCATCGCCCATTGCCGGATGGATTCTCCCGAAGCGGCCGAAACGCCGATCTGGCTGACCGCCAGTCTGCCGGCCGGTTTGCAGCACCCGGTATTGTTGAACCTGGGGCCGGAATTGCCGGTCGAGCCAGCGCAGTTTTCCCGTATCCTGGAAATCGTCGGTACCGATGAGCAGGCGCTGGCCACTGCGCGCCACCGCTTCAAGTCCTATCGCGCTCGCGGTTACGCCATTCAACATCATGACATGAGCCACAAGTGACCATGAACCAGTCGCCAACGCCTGATCTGCCCTCCTGGGACGAGCTGGACCTGCCCGTGCTGGACGAGGTGGTGGATGAAACCGCCATTCCCGTCCTGGCCGACGAAGTGCTGGATGTGCCGGATTTTGACTTTTCCAGCGAATTGGATGCCGCACACAGTGCCCTGTCTGCTCCGGCAGAAGGCGTGGCAGAACTGGATATTCCCGAGCTGACACTGGAAGACCTGGAGGTGGCAGCGCCGCCAGTCAGTGACAGCCCGGCGCTGGATCTGTCCGGCCTGCCTTCGCTGGACCTGAGCGAAGCGGCGGACGAGCTGGACCTGGGCCAGGTATTGCAGGGCAGCGACCCGCAGTCCCTGGCGGCCCCGCCTGCTGCGCAAAACTTACCCAGGCCCGAAGCACCCTTGATGGCGGTGGATGGCTTCGAGTTTGTGCTGGATGAGGCGGTGCCGGAATTACCTGCCGACAAGCCCGCCCAGCTGAATGCGACTGCGTCCGCCCCTCCAGCAGTTGCGACTATGCCGACAGCCATGCATGCACCTGAGGCTGTGGTGGTTCAGCCGCTGCCGGTGGTGGAGGACGCACTGGAGATTCCGGCGCTGACTGATGCGCTGGATGAGAATCTGCCTGTCCAGCCAGTAGCCACACCAGCTCCATCCGCCGTGAGTGCACCTGAGGCAGTGTCTGTTCAAGCTCTGCCCGAGGTGGAGGAAGAACTACAGATTCCCGATCTGTCGGACGAACTGGATATCGACTGGAACAGCATGGCGGAACAAGCGGCCCCGGTTGTGGCCGCTCCGCCTGACTTTGCCACGGCACCCGGCGAGTCAGTAGCCCCAGCGGAAGCAGCACCGCATGTGCAGGTGGTTGATGCGCAGCCCCCGGTGCAGCCTGATCAGGCTCCAATCCTGCCAGCCGGGCTGTCCATTTCCCTGGATAGCCTGCCCGCTGGCGTGCTGGGCGGGGGTATCGGGCGGCTGGAAGAGGAAACCCCTTCAGCCAGTGAGTTGCTGGCCCGTGCGCAGGCGCTGGTGGATGCCACACCCGCATCGCTGGATGAAGTATTGCGCGCAGCTGAGCAAACCCTGGCACAGCAGGATGCCCTGAACCAGTACCCGCAGACCGAAGCAGTGCGTGAGCAGAAGTCATTTACATCGCTGAGCGAAGCGGAGTTGATGGAAGCCATGGCGACCTTGCCCACCATGCAGCCCGCTACGCTGATCGACCAGGATTGGCCAGGGCTGGGTGATGATTCCATGGCCCACGATGTCAGTGCTGGTTTGCAGGACGATAACGATATTCAGGCCCCATCTGCCTTGCTGCAGGATGCCGGTCTGGATGACCTGGCTCCGGTAGCCGTAGCGGTTCAATCGCCCGAATTGACAACGCAGCACCTGCCGCTGCTGGATGAAGAGGAAAGCTGGCCAGGGCTGGGTGATGTCGATCGCGACAGTGAAACCGAGTTGCTGCCAGACGAGCCTGAAGTTGTCGTGCATGCAGTGCCTGAGCATGATGCAGAGTCAGGACAGGATGCGCCGGTATTGCTGACGCAGGACCTGCCCGTGCTGGATGAGGAGGAAAGCTGGCCGGGTTTGGGTGATGTCGATCGCGAGAATGAAACCGAGCTTAGCTTGCCGAATGAGGCTGATGCCTTGCAGCCTGTCGCAGCCAGCGCGGCAGTGATGTCTTCGCCAGTATTGCCGGTATTGGACGAGGAGGCGGACTTGCCGTCTGCGGCGGCCAGCCACGTGCCCTCTGTCAACGCAATGGAAGTTGCGCCGCCAGCCACAGGTATCAGCACCACGGTACAAGGCCTGTTTGCCGAGTCGCCCTTTGCCAGCGAACGCGAAGCCGCGCCGCAAGCAGCCAGTGCCGAGACATTGCCCGCCACTGAAGTGCCGGAGGTCGAGCTGGAACTGCCGGTGCTGAGGGATGCCGAACCGGTTGATCCATCCGTGGCCGAGCCACTTGACCATGTCACGGCTCCCTTGCCGGACAATAGCCCGGAGCCAATGCCGCCAGCCTCGCTGGAAACGCTGACCGGGGCCAGTTTTGCTGCTGCCATGCCACAGACGGAAGTCGCAGCCAGCACGGCAGCACCGGAAGCCGGCAAGTCGGTGGAGGTACTGAGTGTCGCCGCGGTGACCACCGCGGCGGCAGCGGCGGCCCTGATGAACCCGGCAGCCCGCAAGGAAGAGACCGTGGCCGTGGTGGACGAGCGTGCCCTGGTGGATGCCATGTATGAAAAGCTGCTGCCACGCATGAAGGTGGAGCTGTCGCTGTGGCTGCAGGATGCGCTGGAATTGCAGGCCAAGAACATGCTGTCCGGGGTGATGCAGCAATTGAAGGAAGACTACGACATGTTGTTTGGTGAAACATTGAAGGAGAGCCTGCGCCAGGCCATTCTGGCCCTCGGGCGCGAGCAGCAGGGCCACCATGGCTCGAACAAGGAGCAGGACTGATGGGGCATCGGCTTTCACGTATTGTCACCCGTACCGGGGATGATGGCAGCACCGGCCTTGGTGATGGCAGCCGCGTGGCCAAGGACAGCTTGCGGGTGCAGGCGCTGGGCGATGTGGATGAACTGAATTCGGTACTGGGGGTATTGCTGGCCGAAAGCCTGCCAGCCGATGTGGTGGACCGTCTGTCGACGGTGCAGCATGATCTGTTTGATCTGGGTTCCGAACTGGCGGTGCCGGGTTATGCCGCGCTCAAGCCAGAGCATGTGGCCGCGCTGGAAGAATGGGTGGCACAGATGAATGCGGACCTGCCCATGCTCAAGGAATTCATCCTGCCCGGTGGTTCGCGACCGGCGGGCCTTGCGCATCAGGCCCGTTCCGTCTGCCGACGTGCCGAGCGCGCCGTGGTGGCGGCGGCAAGGGAAGGGGAGATTTCACAGTCGGCACGTCAGTACCTCAACCGCCTGTCCGATGCCCTGTTCATTCTGGCGCGGCACCTCAACAAGGCACTGGGCCGGCCCGACGTACTCTGGCAGCCCAAGCGACACGGTTGATCATCAACACTGACAGGTATTGCCAATTAAGTAAGCCGCTGGACTCCAGCGGCTTTATATTTTTTACAACCCCTTCTCGCTTTCTGAAAGGAACGCGAGGCTCCCTTCTTTGACCAGCAGGGCAAGGGCGGGGGGATAGGGAATAGAAGGGAAGGCTGCGGAATCAATAAGTAAATCGAAGGGCCCGGCTGTGCCGGGTCCAGTGCAATCGCACCAGATCACTTTGTCTGCAGCCTGAAGCCGCTGGATTCCAGCGGCTTTTTTGCTTCCCGATCAAGCAGCAACGTGGCTGTCTGCGCTGGCAAGCACTTCGGCAGGCAAGTCCTCCAGCCATTGTTGCAAACGCTCTGCCGTACGTTCCCAGCGGGTATCCAGCATCATCATGTGCCCCATGTGTGGCAGGATTTCCGCGTTCACATCCAGCCGTTCGGCGGTGGCCACCACATCCTGCGGCGAAATCAGCATGTCCTCGGCTGCTCCCAGCACCAGCGCGGGTAAGGGCGGGATAGCCGCTATCCCGAGGGGGTTGACCAGGGTCATGTCCATCACCGCCCGCTGGCTTTCCAGTTGACAGCGTTGTACCAGCAAGTCGGTGGTGCTGTCCGGTGCGTCGGCAGAGAGCAGCAGGTCGCGCAATTCGCTTTGGGCCGGGTTGTAGCTGCCTTGCTGATACAGGTTCAGGTTCAGCAGCAAACCGGGTGCCTGGGTCAAAAGACGCAGGCTGGAGCTGGCCAGCCCGGTAGGCGGGACCGATGCCAGAAAAGCGGCAGCCGGCAGGCGATGACGGATCAGGTATTGCTGCAGCACGAAGCCGCCCATCGAATGCCCGATCACGATGGGCGTACGCTTGATGCGTTTGATGGCGGATGCAAGGTTGCGCACATAGTCGTCTATGCTGATGGCGGCCAGATACTGCCGCCCGTCGCTGTCGCCATGGCCTTCCAGGCTGAGCGCCCAGCAGTCATAGCCCAGGCGGGCAAACCAGGGCAGGAAGGTTTCCTGCCAGCACCATGCGGCACAGAATGCGCCGTGGACAAACAAAAGGGGCGGCGCCTGGCGCGCCGTCCCTGTTGCTGCCCCATGAATCAGTTCGAGGCGTGGTTGCATTGAATCAGAGTACCTCTCCGGCATGGTCTGCCAGTCGTGAACGTTCCCCGCGTTGCAGGGTGATATGGCCGGAATGTTCCCAACCCTTGAAGCGGTCCACCACGTAGGTGAGGCCGGAACTGCCTTCAGTCAGGTAGGGCGTGTCGATTTGCGAAATATTACCCAGGCAGACTACCTTGGTTCCCGGACCTGCACGAGTGATCAGTGTCTTCATCTGCTTGGGCGTCAGGTTTTGCGCCTCATCGATGATCAGGTATTTGTTGAGGAAGGTACGGCCACGCATGAAGTTGAGCGACTTTACCTTGATGCGCGAGCGCACCAGGTCGCGGGTGGCGGCACGGCCCCAGTCGCCGCCGTCGTCATCGCTCTTGTTCAGCACGTCAAGGTTGTCTTCCAGCGCACCCATCCACGGGGCCATCTTTTCCTCTTCCGTGCCCGGCAAAAAGCCGATGTCTTCACCTACCGGCACGGTGACGCGGGTCATGATGATTTCCGAATACAGCTTTTGTTCCAGCGTCATGGCAAGGCCGGCAGCGAGGGTGAGCAGGGTTTTGCCGGTGCCGGCCTGGCCCAGCAGGGTGATGAAGTCCACCTCTGGGTCCATCAGCAGGTTCAGCGCGAAGTTCTGTTCCCGGTTGCGCGCTGTAATGCCCCACACATTGTTTTTGTGGTGGCTGTAGTCCTTCAGGGTCTGGATGACGGCACTCTTGCCTTCCACCTTCACCACACGCGCCTGCAAAGGCTGCGGGCCTTCCTGCCACAGCATCTGGTTGATCAGCAGATTGGGAACATCCTGCCCCTTGACCTGGTAAAAGCTGCGGCCTTGTTCCTGCCAGGACTTCATGTCCTTGCCGTTGCGCTCCCAGAATGTTTCGTCGATTTCACGGGTGCCGGTATACAGCAGGTCGGAATCCTGCAGCACTTTGTCGTTGAAGTAGTCTTCGGCATCCAGGCCCAGCGCGCGGGCCTTGATGCGCATGTTGATGTCCTTGGAGACCAGGATGACCGAGCGCTCGGGATAGAGCTCCTTGAGGGCCATCACGATGCCGAGGATCTGGTTATCAGCCTTGCCCACGGGCAGTGAGGCGGGCAGTACGCTGTGAATGGCCTGGGTTTGCAGGATCAGCTTGCCGGTGGCGGCATCACGACTGGCATTTTTCAGCGTGATGCCGGCTTCGATCTTGTTTTCACATCCGCTGACAATATCGTCCAGAAAGCGGCTGGTCTGGCGGGCATTGCGCGCCACTTCCGACATGCCGCTCTTGTGGGCGTCCAGCTCCTCCAGTGTGATGATGGGGATGAAAACATCATGCTCTTCGAAGCGGTACAAACTGGTAGGGTCGTGCAGCAATACATTGGTGTCCAGAACGAACAGCTTGGTGGTTTTGCTTTTCTTACGGCTTACCATGATGGACCCCTTGGCGATGCAGAGCCCGGTCGGCAGACCGGGGCACTGCGTTAGAGAGTGTTTACAAAGGCAAGAACTTCAGCAGCATGACCGGGCACTTTCACTTTGCGCCATTCGCGCACGATCACGCCAGCGGCATCGATCACAAAGGTGCTGCGCTCGATGCCTCTTACCTGTTTGCCGTACATGTTTTTCATTTTGATGACGTCAAACAGGGTACAAACGGTTTCTTCCGCATCGGACAGCAATTCAAACGGCAATTCCAGCTTGGCCTTGAAGTTTTCATGCGATTTGATGCTGTCACGCGAGATGCCGACAATGCTGACGCCGGCAGCGGCAAACTGGGCGTGCAAGTCGCGGAAATCCATGGTTTCGTTGGTGCAGCCCGGGGTGTTGTCCTTGGGGTAGAAGTAGATCACCAGCGGCTTGGGCGCAGCGGAAAGAGAAAAGGTGGTGCCGGCGGTGCCGGGCAGGGTGAAGTCGGGGCAGGGTGTGCCTGACATGCAAGACTCCTGACGGTGGTGGTGGGTGGGAATACAACCGCCTTGCTTTGAGCTTAGCGGAAATTTCTGACTGTTGTCATCCTTATTCTGAACCGCTTTCCGGCTGATGACCACGTCGTATCAGCACCAGCAGCGCACCTTCCCCACCCATGGTTTCATTGGCCTGGCAGAAAGCCAGTACTTCCGGATGGTGACTCAGCCAGGTGCGCACCAGCTTTTTCAGTACCGGCTGGCCATTGGAGCCAAAGCCCTTGCCGTGGATGATGCGCAAGCAGGGCCCGCGGTGTCGCGCGCGGTGCAGGAACAGGGCCAGAGCATCCTGCGCCTGATAACGGTCCATGCCGTGCAGATCCAGCTGGCAGGCAACCGGCCAGTGGCCATTGCGCAAACGCTTGAGCGTCTGGCTGGGCATGCCGGGGCGGGAGAACTGCACCAGGCTGTCTTGCGGCTCGAACAGGCCTGTCATGTGGCGCAACATGTCCATTTCGGCCTGGTGTGACAGGGCGTGCTGACCGTGGCGATGACGCGGGTGAGGGCTGGGTTTCTTGTGCTGAGGGATATGACGCGGCTGGCATTTCAGCGGTTTGACATCGCCGAACAGCTGCTTGAAATCAGGTTCGGGTGGCGGAGCAGGGACAGACACCGGCGCGGCAGGGGTGTCACGCAGACGCCCCTGCCGGCGGAGTTCCTTCAATGTATCCTTGAAGGCCTTCAAGATATTACTTCAGGCTGTCCAGATAGCGTTCTGCATCCAGTGCTGCCTGGCAACCGGAGGCTGCGCTGGTCACGGCTTGACGGTAGATGTGGTCCTGCACGTCACCGGCGGCAAACACGCCATCCACGCTGGTCAGGGTGGCATTGCCTTCGCGGCCGCCACGGGTGATCAGGTAGCCGGTAGCATCCATTTCCAGCTGTCCCTTGAAAATGTCGGTATTGGGCTGGTGGCCGATGGCGATGAACACACCCATCAGCTTGATGTCTTCGGTGCTGCCGTCATTGAATTTCAGGCGGGCACCGGTAACGCCGCTGTCGTCGCCCAGTACTTCATCCAGGTTGGCATTCAGCTTCAGGGTGATCTTGCCTTCTGCCACGCGCGACATCAGCTTGTCGATCATGATCTTTTCGGCACGGAAGCTGTCGCGACGGTGAATCAGCGTGACATGCTTGGCGATATTGGCCAGGTACAGTGCCTCTTCCACGGCGGTATTGCCGCCACCAACCACGGCAACATCCTGATTGCGATAGAAGAAGCCATCGCAAGTGGCGCAGGCGGACACGCCCTTGCCGGCAAAAGCCTGCTCGGACGGCAGACCCAGGTATTTGGCAGACGCACCGGTGGCAATGATGAGCGCGTCGCAGGTGTATTCACCTGCGTCACCAACCAGGCGGATCGGCTTTTCATTCAGGTGAGTGGTGTGGATATGATCGAAGATCATTTCGGTGCCAAAGCGTTCGGCATGTTGCTGGAAACGCTGCATCAGTTCCGGGCCCATCACGCCGCTGGCATCGGCAGGCCAGTTGTCCACTTCGGTGGTGGTCATCAGTTGGCCACCTTGTGCCAGGCCGGTAATCAGCACCGGTTTGAGGTTGGCACGTGCTGCGTAAACGGCGGCGGTGTAGCCAGCAGGACCGGAACCAAGGATCAGGAGGGGGCTGTGACGGGTGTTGCTCATCGTGTTGTTCCTGTTTTAGGTCGTTGAACAGTCATTTTAGCAGCTTTGCCATGACAGAATGGCGCATGCGGTCTAAACTGGACTTGTTAAATCGTGTAATGAGTGCGGAGGTGGGGGCATGGACGGAATAAGTCAAGTAAGCGGACAGAATGTTTCATCGGCCACTCAGGTGTTCGCCCTGAAAAAATCACTGCAGGCCGAAGGCCAGTCGGTACTGTCGCTGGTGCAGGGTGCCAGCGATACCGGCACGCAAATCAGCCAGGCATCGAATCCGGCCCATCTGGGACAAAGCATTGATGTACGGGCCTGAGCAGGCCTGATTGGAAAAGCGGCGCATGCCGCTTTTTTTACGCCTGTAAGAAATGCACTGTCGTCACGACCAATCAGCAGGAGGTGGCATATGAATCCCGGAAAATATTATTCCCTGCTGCTGTGCGCGTTGCTCTTGCCGGTCATTGCGGTCGCTGGGTCGCCGCCGCCATTGCCCGGATGGTCCAGTTATCAGTCCGGAGACTATGCCGCTGCTTTTGCCATGTTCAAGGCGGGAGCCGAGCGAGGTGACAGGGTGGCGCAATATGATCTGGCCATGCTGTACTGGCGTGGTGAGGGCGTGCCGCGCAATCGCGAGCTGGCCTTGAAGTGGCTGCAAAAGGCCGTGGACGCGCAGCTGTCTTCAGCCCAGTTTGTGCTGGGCCAGGTATATGAAAGTGGCGATGGCTTGCCGCGTGACCTGAAACAGGCGACGCGCCTGTTTGAGGCGGCAGCCAGGCAGGGGCACCGGGATGCGCAGGTGAGCGTGGCCACGCAGTATTACCTTGGCCGAGGTGCGCCACAGGACTATGGCCGTGCAGCGCGCTGGTATCGGGCGGCGGCAGAGCAGGGCGATGTAGGGGCGCAGTATTTGCTGGCCAGCCAGTACGAGCATGGACTGGGGCTGAAGGAAGACTGGCGAGAGGCCGTGCGCTGGTATGCGCTTGCCGGACAACAGGGGGATCAGGCGGGTTTGCTGAAAGCCAGGGCACTGGCCGCAGAGCATGGTGTCAGATAGCCGAACCGAAATTAAAAAAGAGTACAAGGGAACGGTCCCTTGTACTCTTTTTTGAATCAATCGAATTGGCGGACAGTTCAGGCCTGTTCGCTGACCCGGCGGCTGCTTGCCTGAGTGGAGCTCTCCAGCAGGGACTGGTTGCTCTGATACTGAGCGACGGCAATCTGGCCGCTGTTCTTCTGGTTTTCCAGCGTCTGCTGTACCTGATTGCGAACCGGAGCGGACTGGCTGCTCGCAGTGGCATTGCCGTCGTTACTGCTGCGCTCGCCGTTGCGATTGCTGCTGGCCGTGGTTTGGCGGCTGCGGTTGCTGACGGCTGCTGCCGAGGTGCTGCTGGCGGTACTGTCCGACTCACTGCTGGCCCGGCTGGCATTCACGGTACGCGTGCTGTCAGTGCTGACGCTGGTGGCCTGGCTGGATGTCAGCTGGCTGGCCAGTGCCTGTTCGATCTGGAAGCGGTTCTGGCTTTGCCGGGAAGGTGTGCTGACGACCGCTTGCTGGCTGCTGCCGCTGGCTTGCAGCTGTTGCGTAGTGCTTTCGTTGCGGGTGGATGCCGAACTGCTGCTGTCTTCCGTGGCCTGGCTGGTGCTGGCTGCGCGACTGTTGCGGCTCTGCTGCAACAGGCTGGCCGTGGTGCTGGCACTGCTGCTTTGCAGGCGAGAGATGCTGTCCATGGCGCAACTCCTGATGAATAGGCTAACTCTGTGATTTTAGAACAAATTGTCCAGGGTTTGCTGATAAATCACCAGGCCGGGCCGGAAGTGTGTGATTACTTCAACAGTACCAATGCCAGCATGCGTTCCGCCAGTGCATCCACACTCAGTTCGCCCTCGGACTTGTACCACTGCACCGACCAGTGCAGGCTGCCCAGCAGGGTGCGGCGCAGCAGGCGGGTATCCTGCTTGACCAGCCCGGCTGCAGCAGCTTCGTCCAGTACTTCTTGCCACAGTGCCTCGTAGCGGTCGCGCAGCACGATCAGGCCGGGTTTTGCCGCGGCAGAGACACTGCGCCATTCGTACAGCATCACTTCCAGAGCAGCCTGGTTATCACCCAGCAGCGAATTCAGATGAACATGAAACAGGGCGGACAGCTTGTCGCGCGGGCTGCGGGCGCGGGCAATCGCTTCGCTCAATTGCTCGGTGGTGGCGGTGATGCCCAGCGCCATGACGGCCACCAGGATTTCTTCCTTGGTACGGAAGTGATAAAACAGGCTGCCCGATTGCAGGCCCACCGCATTGCCCAGGTCGCGCACGGTAGTGCGTTCGTAGCCCTGGTCGCGAAACAGTTTGGCAGCAGCCCGCACCAGTTCCATGCGGCGGCTGTTTTCCTCGGGCTGATTGTTCTTGTCTTGTGCGCTCATGGTTCAGCCTATGTACTACGGGTCAATTGAATGGTGGTCTTGCCCAGTTCGGGCAGAAAACGTTGTGCAGCCTGCCATGCCAGGTCCGGGCCCAGTTGTTCCAGACAGTTGGTGTGCTGGTAGGGACACTTGCGTTCGAAGCAGGGGCTGCAGTCCAGATTGAGGCTGACTACCGCTGCCTGATCCGACAGCGGGGGAGTGAAGTCCGGGCTGGAGGAGCCGTACAGCGCAACCAGCGGTTTGCCAAGGGCGGCCGCTACGTGCATCAGGCCGGAGTCGTTGCAGACGGCAAGCTGGGTCAGGCCCATCAGGTCGATGGCTTCCTCCAGCCCGGTGCTGCCGCACAGATTGGTGGCTGTGCCCTCGGCCAGGCGGGCAATGTCATCGCCGATTTCCTTGTCCTTGCCCGAGCCGAACAGCCAGACGGCAAAGCCGGCAGCGGCAAAACGCTTGGCCAGTTCGGCAAAATGGCGGGCCGGCCAGCGTTTGGCCGGGCCGTATTCTGCACCCGGGCAGAAGGCGACAATCGGGCGGCTGGTGTCCAGTTGAAGGCGACGGGCAGTTTCCAGCTGGCTTTGCGGATTGGTGACCAGTGCCGGATGGTCGATGGGGCGAGGCAAGGAGGTGTTGCGCTCCTCGGCCAGCGCGCAGAAGCGCTCCACCATCATGGGCAGTTCCTGCTCGTCCAGTTCGCGGGTGTCGTTGAGTATCCAGTAGCGTGATTCGCCAATAAAGCCGGTGCGTAGCGGTATGCCGGCAAAGAAGGGAATCAGGGCCGATTTGATCGAGTTGGGCAGCACGATGGCCTGATCGAAGCCTTCGGCCTTGAGCTTGCGGGCGGTTTCCCAGCGTTCGCGCAAGCGCAGTGCGCCGTGGCCGAAAGGGTTGAGGTGTGCTTTGGCTACTTCCGGCATGCGTGCTAGCAGGGGAAGAGTCCAGGCCGGGGCAAATACATGCAGTTCCAGGCCAGGGTGGCGCTGGTGCAGCCGCTGGTAAAGAGGCTGGGCCATGACGCTGTCGCCAACCCACGAGGGGCCGATGACCAGTATTTTTTTCTTCATGAAGGGTTCCGCTTCCAAATCAGCGCCAGCCTGGGGGCTGGGTGGCAGCAAGCTGGCGTTGATTTGGTGAGCGGGCAAGCGAAAAAGGTGCGGAAGCCCGCACCTTTCGCATGCCGTCGGCCAAGCCTGGGCTTAGTGGTGGTGTCCGACCGGGCCAACCAGCTTGTACTGGGTGCCACAGTAGGGGCACAGTGCTTCACCGGTTTTGTGTACCGGTAGGAAAACGCGTGGGTGGGAATTCCATGCCACCATGTCCGGCATCGGGCAGTGCAGGGGCAGGTCCTTCGCGGTGACTTCGATGACGCGACGGGTATTTTCTTTGAGTTCAGCCATTGTCTTTCCTTGTCAGGCCGGCAGCGCCGGCCCTTGCTGCTTGGGTGTGTTTACTTGACGTAGGTCAGCCAGTGTTCGTGTTCGGCATCCAGGCCCTTCACGATATTGAAGTACTTTTGCTGGATGGCTGCGGTGATCGGGCCGCGCGTGCCTTCGCCAATGGCACGGCGATCCAGTTCGCGGATCGGAGTGACTTCGGCGGCAGTACCGGTGAAGAAGGCTTCGTCGGCGCTGTAGACTTCGTCGCGGGTGATGCGTTTTTCAATGATTTCCAGGCCTTGCTCCTGGGCAATCTGCACCACGGTGTCGCGGGTGATGCCTTCCAGTGCGGAGGTCAGGTCCGGGGTATAGAGCTTGCCCTTGCGCACGATGAAGATGTTCTCGCCCGAGCCTTCTGCCACGAAACCGTCCACGTCCAGCAGCAGGGCTTCGTCATAGCCGTCTGCCGTGGCCTCGTTATTGGCGAGGATGGAGTTCATGTAGTTGCCGTTGGCCTTGGCCTTGCACATGGTGATGTTGACATGATGACGGGTGAAGGAGGATGTCTTCACGCGGATGCCTTTTTCCAGGCCTTCTTCACCCAGGTAGGCACCCCACGGCCATGCAGCCACGATGACTTGCACATCGTCCTTTTTCGGTGCCACGCCCAGTTTGCCCGAGCCGTAGAAGGCCATCGGGCGGAAGTAGCAGGAGGACAGCTTGTTGGCTTTCACCACGTCCAGATGGGCCTGGTTGATCTCGTCCTTGCTGAAGGGCAGGTTCATGCCCAGGATCTTGGCGGAGCGGAACAGGCGGTCGGTGTGATCCTGCAGGCGGAAAATGGCCGGGCCCTTGGGGGTTTCGTAAGCGCGCACGCCTTCAAACACGCCCATGCCGTAATGCAGGGTGTGGGTCAGTACGTGGGTGGTGGCATCGCGCCAGTCAACCAGTTTGCCGTCATACCAGATGAATCCGTCACGATCTGCCATCGACATCTTGGAGCTCTCCGTCATTGTGTTTTGTTAGCAGGCGATTATACCGCCAGTGTTGCCGTTGTGAACCGTCACCGGTGAAAAACCCGGTCAGGTCAGGCTGTCTGCGCCAAAAACCTGTAGCCACAGCGCCTGGGTTTGCTGGTAGTGCTGGCGCAGTGTGTCGTTGACTTCCACCTTGCTGCTCTCGTTCAGTCGTGCCGCATGCTGCAGTTTGCGGTAGTAGCGGTAGGCGCTGCGACCCTGTTCGGCCAGCGCGTGACTCACCAGCCCGGCCTCGGCCGCCACCGCCAGCAGGGCAATATTGCCGGTATTGCCGGTGAAGGCCGGTAGCTGGCGGGCATGGGCCAGAATCAGGTACTGCACGATGAATTCGATGTCGATGATGCCGCCGCGCGCATGTTTGACGTCGTGCTCGTGTGGCGGGTGGCTTTCCAGCATGCGCTGGCGCATGCCAAGCACTTCGCTGCGCAGGGTGTCCTGATCTCGCTGCAGGGTGAGTACATCGTGACGTATCGTTTCAAAACCCTTGCCGATGGTGCTGTCGCCGGCGACGTAACGGGCGCGGGTCAGTGCCTGGTGCTCCCATACCCAGGCTTGCTTTTCCTGATAGTTGCGGAAGGCCTGCAGCGAGCTGACCAGGAGGCCGCTGGCGCCATTGGGGCGCAGACGCAGGTCGATGTCGTACAGGATGCCGGCACTGGTGGCGCTGGTCAGCCAGGTGGACATCTTGCGTGCCAGCCGGGAGTAAAGCTCAGTGGCGTCCGGGTGTTCGTCATCGTAGAGGAAGATGATGTCCAGATCCGAGGCGTAGCCCAGCTCCTTGCCACCCAGCTTGCCGTAACCAATGATGGCAAAGCACGGTGTATCGGTATGGCGGCTGGGAATGTCGCGCCAGGCGTGGCGCAGCGTGGCATCCAGCACGGTGTCGGCCAACATGGACAGCTGGTCGGACAGGGCTTCCACGGTCCACATGCCGGCAATGTCCTGTGCCACCAGGCGGAAAGCCTGGGCGTGTTGGAAGTGGCGCAGGGTGTCCATCTTGGCTTCGATGTCGCCGTCGGATTGCTGCATTTGCTGCTCCAGCTGGGCCGCGAGCGTAGGCCAGTCGGGCGTCGCGTACAGCACGCGGGCATCCAGCAGTTCGTCCAGCAAGATGGGGTGGCGCGTCAGGTAGGTGGATACCCAGGCGCTGGCCGAGCACAAGGTGGCGAGCCGTTGCAGGGTTTGCGGGTATTCGGTGAGCAGGGCCAGGTAGGACGCGCGTCGACTGATGGCTTCCATCAGCCCGATGATGCGCGACAGGGTGGCTGCCGGATTGGGAAAGTGGGTGGATACCTCGATCAGGGGCGGCATCAGTGCATCGAATTTTTTGCGGCCCGCCAGTGGAATCTGTTGGTAGCGCTGGCTTTGTGCCAGTGCACGCAACTGCCCGGTGACGCCGGGCACATCGTCAAACCCCAGGGCGGTGAGCTGCGGGGAAGGGTCTTGTTCGCCAATGTCATTCCACAGGCAGGACAGCGGATGGTCCGGCGCGGTTTCGGTGGGCAGGATGAAAACCTGTTCGAAGTGACGCGTTACCTTGCGCCGTTCCGTGTTGAGTGCGTCCAGAAAGGCGGGCCAGTTTTGATAGCCCATGCTGTGGGCAATCTTGATCTGGTTTTCTTCGCTGGCGGGCAGGGTTTGGGTCTGCTGGTCGTCCAGGTATTGCAGACGGTGTTCCAGATTGCGCAGGAAGGCATAGGCTTCTTGCAGCTCGGCCACGGCGGCCGGTTCCAGCAGGCGCAATTCGGCCAGCCGGTCCAGCGTGGCGCGGGTGCTGCGCAGTTGCAGGGTTTTGTCGCGGCCGCCGCGAATCAGCTGGAACACCTGGGCGATGAATTCCACCTCGCGGATGCCGCCCGGCCCCAGCTTGATGTTGTCGGCCATGTCGCGCCGGGCTACTTCGCGGCGGATCTGGGCGTGCAGCTCGCGCATGGCACCGTAGGCGTTGTAATCCAGATACTTGCGATAGACAAAGGGACGCACCATGTCAGCGAGGCCGGCCACATCGCCGGTCAGTGCCTTGGCCTTGATCCAGGCGTAGCGCTCCCATTCCCGGCCCTGGGTGAGCAGGTAGTTTTCCAGCGCCGGAAAGCTCATCACCAGCGGGCCGGAATCGCCATACGGGCGCAGCCGCATGTCGACGCGGAATACCTGGCCGTCCAGAGTGACATCGTTGATCAGGCTGATGATGCGCTTGCCGACCTGACTGAAGTATTCGTGATTGCTGATCTTGCGCGGGCCACTGGTTTCGCCGCCTTCGGGGTAGATGAAGATCAGGTCGATGTCGGACGATACATTCAGCTCGCCACCACCCAGCTTGCCCATGCCGATGACGATGAGTTGCTGGACTTCCCCGCTGTCCTCGCCAGTGGGCTGGCCATATTGCGGCAAGGCGCGACAGGCTGAAGCCAGTGACTGCTGAACGGCAAATTCGGCCAGTTGGCTGATGGTGCTGACCACTTCGTCGAGGCTGGCCAGCCGGTTATGGTCCCGGGTGATCAGCCGGGCCATCACCGCCTGGCGCAGCCGTCGCAGGGCGGCGCTCATGTCTTCCGGGCTGTCCAGTGTGTCCCACGGTGCAAAGCCTGCCATTTCGGCAGTATCAAACGGATGCAGCAGGCGTGCTTGCAACAACGCCAGTTGCTCTGGCCGTGCCGTCAGCAGACGGTCCAGATAAAGTGAAAAGGCACGGCTCTGGGCAATGGCATGCTCCGGGTTTGCTGGCATAATGGCGCTGCACTCGCTGGTTGGTCCTGATAACACTTCATTGTATCGGTTTAGCTCATTTGGAAAAGCCCCTGTATCTGCTTGCCAGAATCCACGTCATCCGCTTGCTGCGCAGAGTCCTGCGCATCGCCGGCCTGTTGCTGGTGCTGGCAATCCTGATGATCGGCAGCGCATTTTCCGTGTTCAACTGGTGGTTTCTGCCCCGGCTGGAGCAGTTTCGCCCGCAGCTGGAACACCGCCTGTCCGAAGCCAGCGGGCGGCAGGTCAGCATTGCCGCCCTGTCCGGGCAGTGGCAGTGGCAGGACATGGCTCCGCAGCTGCAACTGGGCGGGCTGCGCATTGCCAACCCGGTGAGCGGCGATGCGCTGACCTTGCAACAGGTGACGGTGCTGCCTTCCTGGTTGTCGCTATTGTCCTGGCAACCACTGTTTTCCAGCATTGTGATCCAGGGGCCCAGTGTGGCGCTGGTGCGCAATGTCGATGGTCACATCCTGCTCAACGGTTTTGACTTGTCGGCCAGTCCGGCGCGGCCGGAAGCTGCCGGGAGCGAGCCCTCCGCCAACTGGCTGCTGCGCCAGCGCCGTATTGAAATCAGCCAGGCGCATATCAGCTGGGAAGACAAAATGTTCGGCCTGCCACGGCTGGACTTGCAAGGTGGCCAGCTGGTCCTGGGCAAGACTTTGCTGGGCCACCGCCTGACGCTGTCCGGCCGGCCGGTGGTGACGCTGGGCAAAGGCTTTGACATGGAATTGTCCTGGCGTGGCAATGATTTCAGCCAGTGGCGTGACTGGTCGGGTAATGCGCGGGTGCGGCTCAATGGCGCGCAGGCCGGCATGTTGTCGCGCTATATGGAAAAAGTCGGTCTGGTGAATCGTGGCGAGGGCAGTGGCACGCTGGAGGCTGATTTTTCCGACGGCCATATCAACAGCTTGCAGGCCGATGTCAGCATTCACAATGCCGCCTATACCCCGCGGGATGCCCACACCCTGGTTCTACCTGTGATCAGCGGCAAGTTGCAGCTGGAACGCTCGGCCAAGGGGGCGTATGTCATCAATGCGTCCAATCTGACCCTTGCCAGTTCCAGTGGGCTGGCTTTCGACAATTCCAGTATTCGTGGCGACTGGTTGCCGGGCGAGCAAGGGCATGGCCAGTTGACGCTGGATAATGTCAATGTGGCCCATCTGACGCCTTTTATCCGTGCGCTGGGTGGGGATGGCAATTCGCTGTTCTCCCGCTTTGCACCCAGCGGCCAGCTGAAAAACCTGTCGCTAGGCTGGACCGGGCCGCTGCAGTCGCCGCGTCAATATACGGTGGCCACCCGTTTTGATTCGCTGGCCTGGCAGGCCTTTGCCACGGTACCGGGTATCAGCGGTGTCAGTGGCTCACTGCGTTTTGGCGAGCAGGGCGGCAGCCTGCAACTGGATAGCCGTCATGCCACGCTGAATTATCCGGTGGTGTTTCCGCAGCTGCTGAATTTTGACCGGCTCAATGCCCGCGTGGACTGGAAAAACCAGGGCAAGCAAACCGATGTCGATTTTCAGGATGTCAGTTTTGCCAATGCCGACCTGACGGGGCGGTTTGGTGGCCATTATCACCACGGTGAAAGCGGCCCCGGCGTGGTGGACTTCACCGCCAGTGTGGATCAGGTGGCGGCTGAACGGGTGCCGGCCTATCTGCCGCATGCGGTGGGAGAGGATACCCTGCGCTGGCTAAAGCAGGCCTTGCTGGGTGGTACTGCGCGTGATGTGCGCATGATTCTGAAAGGCGATCTGGCCGACTTCCCCTTTTCCGGTGGCAAGGGCGGGCAGTTCAGCGTGGATGCCAAGGTGGAGCAGGGCAAGCTGCTGTATGAAAAAGGCTGGCCCACCATCGACAACATTCAGGCCGACCTGGGTTTCCATAACGAAAAAATGCTGATTGCCGCCCGTTCCGCCAGCACGCTGGGTGTGCCTTTGTCTGCCGTACAGGTTGGCATAGACAACCTGGGTGCCACCCAGCCTGTGCTGACGGTGCAAGGGCGGGCGCAAGGGCCGCTGGCCAGCATGTTGAAGTTCACTACTGCCAGTCCGGTGGACGGCTGGCTGGATGGCTTTACCGGCAATCTGCAAGCTGGTGGCAACGCTGCGCTCAATCTCAAGCTGGGTATTCCTCTCTCGGGCCATGAAACGCCCAAGGTGCGTGGCGACATCCTGCTGTCCGGCAATCAGCTGGGTTTCCGGACGCTGCCGATTCCGCCGCTGTCGCAGGCGCAAGGCACGCTGACCTTTACCGAACATGGAGTGGAATCCAGTGGCGTGGCATTCAAGGCGCTGGGTGGAGCCTTTGTATTGAAGGCAGCCAGTACAGCGGCCGGACGCATGAATTTTGATATCCGTGGCGAGGCCGACAGCAAGCAGGCGCTGGACCGCTATCTGCCGGTGCTGTCCCCTTACGTCAGTGGTCATGCGCCGTTCGGCATCCAGTTTGCCGTGCAAAAAGGGTTGGAGAACCTGACGGTGCAGTCCGGCTTGCAGGGCGTCAGCATTCTGGCCCCGGCTCCGGCAGGCAAACCGGCGGCGGACGTGCTGCCGTTGTCATTGCGGGTGACACCCGGCAAAACGGCACAACAGCCGGTACGGCTGGACCTGGATGTCGGCACCGTGGCCAGCGGCAGCCTGTTGCTGGATGAGCACGGCAATCTGAAAACCGGGGTAATTGCCTCCGGTCGCCCGGTGGGCAAGCAACCGGATGAAGGCTTGTTATTGCGTCTGGCTGCGCCGAAGGTGGATTTGCCCGCCTGGGTGGATGCCATTGCCGGGCCTTCCGGTTTGCATGGCAATGCGGCAACTGCGGGCAAGCCCTTGCAGATTGACCTGCCTTTGCAGATTGATCTGGAAACACCGCAGATGGACAGCTGGGCTGGCAGTCTGCACAAGGTGACGGCCAGCCTTGGCAACCGGCGGATTCGCCACGGCTGGTCGCTGGATGTGCGGGCGCATGAAATGAGTGGCAATATTGAATACTTGCCGGAAGGAAACGGCCTGCTGCGCGCCAATCTGGCATATGCGCTGCTCAATCCGCCGGAAAAAGGCAGTGCGGCGGAGGGCGACAACACGATGTCGGACAAGGGCGACTGGCCGGCACTGGATATCCATGTGGGCGATCTGGTGTACCAGAACCGCTCAGTGGGCAAGCTGGATGTGCGGGCGCGTCGCGAAGGGCGTGACTGGTTGCTCAATCCCTTGCGGCTGGATGCGGCCGAAGGCAGTTTGCAGGGCAGTGTCCGGGTGCGGCGCAGCGAGGATGGCAAGGAAGTGGATGCCCGTTACCGGGTAGACAGTACCGATGTAGGCAAACTGCTGGCCCGTGTGGGCTTGCAGGACACTTTCCGCAAGGGCGAGGGTACGCTTGCGGGCAATATGCGCTGGCCGGGCGGCTTGTTCGATCTCAGTGTCAAACAGCTGTCCGGGGACATGACCCTGTCTTTGAAGAACGGCCGCTTTGCCAAGGTGGACCCGGGTGCAGCCCGTCTGCTCGGGGTGTTGAGCCTGCAATCACTTACCCGCCGGGTGAAGCTGGATTTCACCGATGTGTTCAGTGACGGTTTTGCCTTTGACTCCATTACCGGCGATGCCCGTATCAGCAAGGGTGTATTCGTTTCTGATAATGTGCACCTGAAAGGGCCGGCAGCGGATGTCTTCCTCAGCGGGCAGGTGAACCTGGCCAGCGAAACCCAGGATGTCCACATCAAGGTACAGCCCCATCTGGCCGAGAGCGTGGCGCTGGCTGCGGGTGCAGCACTGCTCAACCCCGTGGTGGGTGTGGCAGCACTGGCGGCACAGAAAGTATTCCAAGATCCGGTCGGCAAGATTTTGTCGGTCGAGTACGACCTGACCGGTTCCTTTGCCAACCCCAAGGTGGAGAAACGGGCAGTGGAACCTTTGAGAAACAGCAAGCGGATCATCACGCCATGAAACAGAAATTTATAGCAGCTGCCGTGCAGATGGTGTCCGGTACCGATGTGGCAGCCAATCTGGCCCGTGCCGCAGCGCTGGTGGCCAAGGCCGCTGCCGCTGGAGCGGCTTTTGTGGTGCTGCCGGAATATTTTTGCCTGATGGGCAGAAAAGATGGCGACAAGGTAGCCATCTGCGAAGAAATGGGCAGTGGCCCCTTGCAGACTGCCCTGGCCGCGATGGCGCGTGACAACAAGGTGTGGCTGGCAGCCGGTACCATTCCGCTGCAGAGCCCCGAAGCAGGCAAGGTATTCAACACCACGCTGGTGTTCGACCCCGATGGCGTGGTGCAGGCCCGCTACGACAAGATCCATCTGTTTGGCTATACCGGTAATGGCGAGCGCTATTGCGAGTCGGACAGCATTGTTGCCGGACATGAGCCGGTAAAGGTGGATATCGGGCTGGCAGAAGTTGCCTGCGGCATTTGTTACGATTTGCGCTTTCCCGAGCTTTTCCGCAAGCTTGCGCCGTTTGACGTGATGATATTGCCCGCCGCCTTCACGGCCACCACCGGCGAAGCCCACTGGGAGGTGCTGATGCGAGCCCGTGCCATTGAAAACCAGTGCTTCGTGATTGCCTCCGGCCAGGGGGGGACCCACGAGAATGGCCGCAAGACCCATGGCCAATCCATGATTATCGATCCCTGGGGGCGCATTCTGGCGCAACAGGCCAGCGGCGAAGGTGTCGTGCTGGCCGAACTCGACCCCGCATTGCTGCAATCGGTGCGTAGCGGCTTGCCCGCGCTGGCGCACCGCGTGCTTTGACAGAAAGACCCACCATGCAAGACGCTTTCACCATTGCCGATCAACTGCTGCTCTCGCCTTTTGGCGTGGATGAGTCCGTGATCGAAAAAACCTTCTCCCGCATGCGCCAGCATGCCGTGGATTACGCCGACCTCTATTTCCAGTACACCCGCAGCGAGGGCTGGAGCCTGGAGGAGGGTATTGTCAAATCCGGCAGTTTCAGCATCGATCAGGGTGTGGGCGTGCGGGCGGTGGCAGGCGACAAGACAGCCTTTGCCTATTCCGATGATATCGGAGTGGATGCCATTACCCGCGCCGCTGATGCGGTCCGCGCCATCGGTCTGGCCGGTGGTGATGGCAGTGCAGGCCGCCAGTCGCCGCAGCGCGCGCGCGACCTTTATCCGGCCATCGACCCGTGTTACAGCCTGGAGGCCGCGGCCAAGGTGGCCTTGCTGGAAAAGGTTGAAAAACTGGCCCGCGCCATGGACCCGCGCGTGTTGCAGGTGATGGCCGGCGTCGCCTCGGAATACGATGTGGTGTACGTGGCCCGCCATGACGGCGTGCGTGCTGCTGATGTGCGTCCGCTGGTGCGGCTGTCGGTCCATGTGATCGTCGAGCACAACGGCCGGCGCGAGCAGGGTTCTGGCGGCGGCGGTGGCCGTTTCGACCTGACCCGCTTTGACGATGCACTGGTGGCGCAATATGTGCGTCAGGCGGTGGATCAGGCGCTGATCAATCTGGAGGCACGTCCGGCACCTGCCGGGCAAATGACCGTGGTGCTGGGCTCCGGCTGGCCTGGGGTGTTGCTGCATGAAGCCATTGGCCATGGCCTTGAGGGCGACTTCAACCGCAAGGGCACATCGGCATTCTCCGGCAAACTGGGCCAGCGCGTGGCTGCTCCGGGCGTGACGGTGGTGGATGACGGCACGCTGGATGGCCGTCGCGGTTCGCTGGCCATTGACGACGAAGGCAACCAGACCAACCGTACCGTGCTGATCGAGGACGGTATCCTCAAGGGCTATATGCAGGACGCCATGAATGCCCGGCTGATGCAGGTGGCGCCCACCGGTAATGGCCGGCGTGAGTCCTATGCGCATATCCCGATGCCGCGCATGACCAACACCTACATGCTGGGTGGCCAGCATGACCCGGCAGAGATCATCGCCTCGGTGAAGGACGGCCTGTATGCCGCCAATTTTGGTGGTGGTCAGGTGGACATCACCAGCGGCAAGTTCGTGTTTTCCGCTTCGGAAGCCTGGCGTATCGAAAACGGCAAGCTTACCTATCCGGTCAAGGGCGCTACGCTGATCGGTAACGGGCCGGATGTGCTGGGCCATGTTTCCATGATCGGTAACGACATGGCGCTGGATCAGGGTGTGGGCGTCTGCGGCAAGGAAGGTCAGAGCGTGCCGGTGGGCGTGGGGCAGCCCACCTTGCGCATTGATGGCGGCCTGACAGTGGGCGGAACGGCGGGCTGAGCGGAATTTTTCTGTCATGAGGCACAGTAAGGCCGTACAGGCCTGCGTTTGCCTGTTGCGGCTGCTGACTGGCTTGTGCGCCAGCGGCGTTGCCCTGGGCCAGGATTTTGTCGTCGCTGTCGAGGAGTCGGACAACCATCCCTTTGAGTATGTGCAGGGGGATGGCAAGGCCCATGGTGGCTTTCATCTGGAAGAAATCGACCAGGTGGCCACACGGCTGGGCTGGCATGTGATTTACAAGCCCATGCCCTGGCAACGCGCCTTGCGCAGCTTGCAGTTGGGGCAGGTGGATGCGCTGAGTTATCTGGCCCGCACGGCGGAGCGTGAACGCTACGCGGTGTTCCTGCCGGCAGCCATCCAGCACCGGCAATATGCGGGCCTGTTTGTCCGTCGCAACCAGCAGCAGCGCTTTCCCGACAGCCATGACCCCTGCCGTTATGCCGGGTTTCGCATGGCCGCGGCCAGCAATTATTTCTATGGGCAGACCGTGCAGGATGCCATGCAGAAGTGCTGGAAGATCGACATGGATGCCAGCTCCAAGGAAGAATTGTTTTCCAAGCTGCTGGCCGGGCGCATCGACATCGCCGTGGCTTATGGTACTTCACTGCAGTCGCTGGAAGTGGCCATACCGGGCTTGTCCTCCCAGGTGGTGGCCCTGCGTCAGCCGCACTGGCTGATCGGGGATTTCTATCTTGGTTTTTCCCGCAAGGCCATGCCGACCGGGCGGATAGACGCTTATGTGGATGCGCTGCGCCGTTACCGCCAGAGTGCTGCTTACCAGCAACTGGTGCAGAAATACAATATGAAATCCTTTCTGCCCTGAACCTGCTTCAGGCTTTCCGGGCAGTTGCCGGGCGGGCTGGCAGCCCGCTGCGTGCGGTGTTTGATTCTGAATTTTTCCGGGGGGTGCATGGTCAGGCTGGAGGATGTGCAGATTCTGCTGCAAACCGCGCAGCTGGGCAGCCTGTCTGCCGCTGCGCGCGCGCTGGATATCAGCCCGGCGGTGGCCAGTGCAGCACTCAAGCGTCTGGAGCAGGAACTGGGCTGTCGTCTGTTGGTGCGCTCCACCCGCAGCCTGCGGCTGACTGCTGACGGAGAGCGTTATCTGGCACATGCCACGGTGGCGCTGGAAGCCTTGCAGGCGGGTGCCCAGGCATTGGCTGCCGGCAGGGAGGCGCTGCAAGGGCTGCTCAGCCTGTCCATGCCATCCGATATTGGCCGGCAACGGCTGCGCCCGTGGCTGGATGAATTTCTGGCCGAGCACCCTGCCGTACGCTTGCAACTGCATATCAGTGACCGGCTGGCCGATTTGTACCGCATGCCGGTGGATCTGGCCTTGCGCTATGGCGTACCTGAAGATTCCAGTCTGGTGGCACTACCCTTGCTGCCGGATAACCGTCGCGTGCTGTGTGCTGCTCCGGACTACCTGGCCCGTCATGGCCATCCGCTCAAACCAGAAGACCTGTCCGCCCATGCCTGCCTGCGTTTCGTGCTGGGTGATGCCTTGCACGAGCGCTGGCGCTTTGGCCATCAGGGGGAGTGGGTCAGTGTGCCGGTGGATGGACGGTTCAAGAGCGACGACGGGGAAATCGTGCGTCGTTGGGCACTGGCCGGGCTTGGTATTGCCTACAAGTCCAGACTGGATGTGATGGACGATCTGCGGGCCGGCACCTTGCAGGCCTTGCTGCCGGAATACCAGACCGAGCGGGCTCCCCTCTATCTGGTATGCCCGCACCGGATGATGCTGTCGCCGCTGGTGGTGCGCCTGCGCGAATTCCTGCAGCAGCGCCTGCAACACCATGTCGCGGCGCTGCCGTAAGGCCGCTTAGCCCTGGGTGCTGATCAGGCTGCCTACCGAAGATGCATACTGGTTGGTCTGGCTGTTTTGCAGGTTTTGCAGCAGTGCACTCAGGAAAGACTGCAGATTGGCCGAGGTGCTGCTGCCGGAGGTGCTGGAGTCGCTGGCGCTGGTACTGCTGCTGCCTTGTACGCTGGAGAGCAGATTGTTGAAGTCGTTCTGCAGGGTGCTCAAGGTACCGGAATTGCTGGACGTGCCACTGGAAAGCTGCTGAATCAGGCTTTGCAGCTGGCTTTCGGCATTGCCATAGCTTGAGGTACTGCTGTCACTGCTGCTATCGCTATTGCTGCTGGACTTCAACGCGGCAAACAGGTCGTGCATGAAAGTGTGCATGGCCTGTCTGGGGTTTTGCGTGCTGCCCGTGCTGCTGACGCTGTCGTCGTCCCCATCGTCATCCGGCGGTGGCGGCGGAGGGGCTTGCAGGCTGGCAAGTGCGCTATTGCTGTTGCTATTCGTGTTGCTGCTGCTGGCACTGCTGCTGGTCGGCGCTTGCAGGGTGATGCCCAGTTGGCTTAATGCCTGCTCCACGCTTTGCATGAAGGCGTCGTTACCGCTGCCACGGTGTTTGCCATGGTGACGGGTTTCGCCGGTGCCGGAGGTACTGCCGGAGGACTGGCTGCTGGTGAGTCCGTAAATGGAAGTGCTGCTGCTGATGCCCGAGATGCTCATGATGATGGCTCCTGATCCGAGTGCGTGAGCGGTGCGCTGTCGCCAGTCATGCCCAATGGCTGCAGGCGGGCGCGATGCCGGGTAACAGGCAAGTTCCAGGCCAGTAAATAACGGTAAAGACGTAAATAAATGTTAGGAAATGTTAGCGAATGTGGGGGCGTGCGGAAAAGCGCCGGCATTCTGCTAAGGTTGCGCCTGATTGCGCTGTTTTCCTGGTGGTAGTGGCGGAAATAATTGCCGCCACCGCCTGGGCAGCGTGCTGCAGAGATGACCGGAATCCATGGCTTACAGTGACTTGCCGGCGTTTTTGTCCGGCAGGCAGGCAAATTCTGCCGCTGCAAAGGGTGGTAGCCGCCGCAGATGAGAGAGGGACCCGGGCAGGGCAAGCAAGCGGCTACCGTCATGCATGATGCGCGCTTGTTCTGTTAATAACGGTTAGCCCGGCGTAAAGCGCCATCAAGCGGTGTAAATGGCGGTAAAACTTCACCCGCGCCGTGTCGTGATGTGGATCATGTCTGCCGAAAGCCTCCGGGAGAGGGGGGCGACAGAATAATCAGGATGGAAAATGCGAATACTGCTGGTGGATGACGATATTGAGTTGGCCGACATGCTGGGTAGCTATCTGGAGCGTGAGGCGTGTGAGGTGCACAAGGTGAGCGATGGCACCAGTGCCGTGGTGCAGGCGCTGTCAGGGCAGTTTGACCTGATGGTGCTGGACGTGATGATGCCCGGCATCAGCGGCGTGGAGGTGCTGCGCCGGGTGCGCGAGCACAGCATGCTGCCCATCCTGATGCTCACCGCCCGTGGCGACGACACCGACCGGGTGCTGGGCCTGGAATTGGGCGCAGATGACTATGTCCCCAAGCCCTGCACACCGCGCGAACTGCTGGCCCGCATACGTGCCATCCTGCGCCGCATCGGCAATCAGGCACAGCCTGCGCACGAAATAGACATGCTGCGTGAAGGCCCCCTCACCATGTGGCCGGGCGAGCGCCGGGCGCAATGGGGTGACACCGTGCTGGAACTCACCAGCACCGAATACAGCTTGCTGGAGTTGCTGGTGCGCAATGCCGGCCAGCCGGTCGGCAAGGATATCCTGTCCAAGCAGGCCTTGGGACGGCCGCTGGCACGCTTCGACCGCAGTGTCGACGTGCACATGAGCAGCATTCGCCAGAAGCTGGCGCGGGTTGCGCCGGGCCGTATCTGCATCCAGACCGTGGTCCGCCGCGGTTACCAGTTCATCAAGGCCTGAGATGGGACGCTTGTTCTGGAAGTTGTTCCTCATACTATGGCTGGCGCAAATCTGCACCGTGGTCGGCGTGGGGGCGGTTTTCTGGTTCAAGCATCGCAGCGAAACGGCGGCGGCCATTGAACAGCATCACCCGATGGACGGGACGGTGCTGGACATGGCCGCCGCCTTGCTGCGTCATGAAGGCCCTGCCGGCTTGCGCCAGCAGCTGGAGGGCATGAAATCGCGTGGCCGTGATTATCTGTACATTCTGGATGATCAGGGGCATGAATTGCTGGGGCGCGCCGCGCCTGGGCCGGAACTGTTCAATCATCGTCCGGCAAGGGAAGTCAGCCTGGCCGATGGCACGCACTACCGGCTGGTGTTGTTGCCACCGGGGCCGCCGCCTGAAGGCCGTCCCGGCCAGCCACCTGGCATGCCGGGACGGCCACCGGAAGAGCCTGGTCCAGTGCCATTGGTACCGATTTTCGCAGCCTTGCTGGCCAGTTTGCTGTTTGGTGCCATTCTGGCGCGTTATCTGTCCAAGCCGATTCACCTGATGAGTGAAGCGTTCCAGTCGGTGGCCAAGGGCGAGATGGATGTCAATCTGGCAGGCAAGATGGGGGGGCGGCGTGACGAGCTGGCCGATCTGGGCCGTGATTTTGACAGTCTGGCCAAGCGGCTCAAGCAGCTGATCATCGGTCAGCGTCGCCTGTTTCATGATGTTTCGCACGAATTGCGCTCGCCGCTGGCCAGGCTGAATGCCGCCATTGATCTGGCGCGCCAGCAGCCGGATCAACTGGAAACATGGCTGGGGCGCATCGAGCGCGAATCCGGCCGCATGGATACCCTGGTGGGCGAGGTGCTGGCATTGGCCAGGCTGGATGCCGAGGGCGCGCAGCACCCGCCGGAACGGTTGCCGCTCGACTTTGTGCTGGAAGAATTGATTCCGGATGCCGAGTTCGAGGCGCAGGCCAACGATTGCAGCATCGTGCTGCTGCAAAGTGATATGGCCGAGGTGATGATGCAGCCGGAATTGCTGTCCCGTGCGCTGGAGAATGTCATCCGCAACGCCATTCACCATACGCGCAAGGGTAGTGCGGTGTCGCTGGCGGTGAGACGGACAGAAAACGAGGTCAGCATTGAGGTGAGTGACTGTGGCCCTGGTGTGCCGGAGCACGAACTGGAAACCATCTTCGAGCCTTTTTTCCGCAGCGAGCAAAACAGTCAGCCGGGAGGCTACGGCCTGGGCCTGGCCATGGCGCAACGTATCGTGCACACCCATCAGGGCAGGATTCTCGCCAGTAATCTGCCGCAGGGCGGGCTGTGTGTCAGCATCACCCTGCCGCTGGCAGTAGCGGACTGTTAGGTCCGCTACCTGTTGCGGATCAGCCTTTGGAGCGGAGTCCGCCGGAGTTGCCCAGTTCGCTCAGCAAACGGCTGGTGGTCTGGCCGCTGAGGCGGAAGGGGTCCAGCACCGGGCTGGATGAATGCCGCAGCAGCAAGGCGGCATTTTTCTTGTCCAGCGGTGCCTGAGCCATCGACCAGCAGGCAAATTCGCGCTGGTCGATTTCTTCGTAGGTCAGCAGCGTAACATCGTGATGCCGGTTGTCGCGGCAAATATGCTGGTACAGGGCGTTCACTTCGGCACGCCCGCCTTCCAGTGCCTGTACGAACACACCGTCCCCATAACACAGCACACCGGTAATGCCGCGTTCGGTATTGTGCTGGTGTGCAGCATCCAGAATCTGTCGTACCAGTTCACTGGTGATGGGGGTGGCACTGCGGCTGGCATAAATCAGGCGAACGAGCATGTCAGTTTCCTCTGTGCATCAGCGACAGGAATTCCCGGCGCAGATTGGCGTCGCGCAGGAAGGAGCCGCGCATCACGCTGTTGGTCATCTTGGAGTTGTTGTCCTTCACGCCACGCCAGTGCATGCAGAAGTGATCCGCTTCCATGACAATGGCCAGGCCATCCGGTTGCAGCTTGTCCATCAGCAGGTCGGCAATCTGCATCACTGCTTCTTCCTGGATTTGCGGGCGGGTCATCACCCAGTCAATCAGGCGGGCGTATTTGGACAGGCCGATCAGATTGGAGTGTTCGTTCGGCATCACCCCCACCCATACCCGGCCCATGATGGGGCACAGGTGATGCGAGCAGGCACTGCGCACGGTGATGGGGCCGACAATCATCAGCTCGTTGAGCTGTTCGATATTCGGGAATTCGGTATTGGGCGGGCTGGCCACATAGCGACCGCGAAACACTTCACGCACGAACATCTTGGCCACGCGACGGGCGGTGTCCTGCGTGTTGTGGTCGTTTACCGTGTCAATTACCAGGCTTTCCAGCACGCCCTGCATTTTCTCTGCCACTTCCTGTTGCAGCAGGTCCAGCTCATCGTCCTTGATGAAGTCGGCAATATTGTCGTTGGCGTGAAAGCGCACGCCGGCATTCTGCAAACGATAGCGTATGCGGGAAGAAACGCTGTCTGGGGTGTTGGCGTTGGAATCCGTTTTGCTCATGGTGGCTTTGGCCTTTATCTTAGATGGCTGGCACGGTCCCGGTACCGACTGTGGTAGTCGGATGGGCCCGGCACCAGCCGCTGTTAATCCGTGATGTATGTGGCAAACGGCGCAGGTTTGCTGCCGGTGATCTTCCTTGGTCATGCATGGTAATGCGCAGCAAGGGCAGGGAAAAGGAAAACCGGAATCAGCATAGTCAAATGGAGACGTAGACGTCACCTTTCAAGGCTTGCTGGCGGTTTTCTGTTGCCGGTACAGGCAGGGCTGGCCGGAAGCCTCCAGCACATCCTGGCAGGGCTGGCGCTTGCTCTTGATCTTCAGTGCGCGGCAGGCGTAAGGAAAGCGGACATCATGGCTGATATGGTAGTGCTGGCAATCCAGGCAATGGACGCGTTTGCTTGCTGAATCTGCTGTCAGGGGCATGGCATGGCCTGCACGTGGCATGTGTTGTACGGATTGTGCCCGCATGCCGTCTGAATGTGAATATTTGTTTTAAATGCTGCTGTCAGCTGTCATTTTTGGTATAAAGCTGGATTGTATCCTGCTTCGGCGGCGTCCCGTGCCACCAGGGCGGCAGATGTTGGCACACTAATCCATTTGATGACTATCGACCCCACACTGGTGCTGGCACCGATCTTCCTGACCACCGAATTGCTGAGCATGGCGCTGTGCATGGCGTTTGCTTCGCTGCGGCGTAGCGGCCTGCCCGGGGTCTGGCAGTGGCTGGTGGCCAATTGTGCGGTTGTCATCTATCTGCCTTTGCTTGGCTTGCGCGGCATGGTGCCAGACAGCATTTCCATTGTAGTGGCCAATGGCGTTCAGGCCTTGTCCCTGGCCATGTACTATGCCGGCTGCGCCTCTTTCCTGGGGCGGCCGCCGCGCTGGCGCCTGTTGCTTGGCGGGGCGATTCTGCAAGTGCTGGGTGTGACTTACTGGCGCTATGCCCAGGATAGCTTGCCGATGCGGGTAATGGCCATTTCCATTTATGCCGCGTTGGTGTGCCTGGCAACGGCATGGTTGATGGTGTCGCATTATCGCGGTCACCGCCGCAGTGTCCATTATCGTTTGCTCACTGGCCTGTCCTGCCTGCTGGCGGTGACGCAGGTCGTGCGTGCCATCTATTTTTACCAACTGCATCCGGTGCCTACCAGCATCATGCTGGCCAGTGGCTGGAACATCATCCTGCTGTGCCTGGGAGCCGCCATCATGCCGGCCCTGTCCATGGCGGCGGTGTTGATGCTGCATGAGTCGCTGCAAACGCAAGCCGAAGATGCGGCCAATCGTGATTTCATGACCGGTGCGCTGTCACGCAAGCATCTGTTTACCACCGGTCAGCAATTGATCCTGCAAGCAGCGGCTAGCCGCCGGCCACTGGTGTTGCTGCTGATCGACCTGGACCACTTCAAGAGCATCAATGACACCTTTGGCCATGCTGCAGGTGACGAAGTGCTGTGTGCTTTTGCCGAGATGGTGCGCGGACACTTGCGCAGCCATGATGCACTGGGACGGCTGGGGGGGGAGGAGTTTGCCGTCCTGCTGCCGGATACTCCAATTGAAGCTGCCTGGCTGGTTGCAGAGCGGCTGCGTCTGCATGCCCAGCAGCGGCCGGTGAGCAGCCGGTTTGGTGAGTGTCGCTACAGCATCAGTATCGGTGTGGCTGTCTGGCAGGGGGGCGAAAGCTTCGATCAGCTATGCCGCCGGGCCGACCAGGCGCTTTATCAAGCCAAAAACACCGGTCGCAACCGGGTGCAAATCAGCCAGAGCGCTGTTTCAAACACGGCGCTGGCCTGACTAGGCTCTCAATCGGCAGGCTTGAAGCTCAGGCAAACTGAGTTGATGCAGTAACGTTCACCGGTGGGTTCCGGTCCGTCCGGGAATACATGGCCCAGGTGGGCGTCGCAGTTGGCGCAGCGCACTTCCACCCGGATCATGCCGTGCGAGGTGTCGCGCAGGCGCTTGATGCGTTCGCCGGCAGCTTCCGCCCAGAAACTGGGCCAGCCGCAGCCTGCATCAAACTTGGTATCCGAGTGAAACAGCAGGCTGCCACAGCAAATGCAATGGTAATCGCCGCGCTCGGTGCGCAGGTAATGTTCGCCGCTGAACGGGCGTTCGGTGCCGCCCTGACGGGCAACGCGGTATTGTTCCGGGCTGAGCCGGGCGCGCCAGTCGGCGTCGCTGATGGAGCTTGGCTTGTCCATGATCATTCCTCGGGTGGTTTTTGTATTTGTCGCGGCTGGAGGGGCAATCTGTCAGTGCCGGGCTTACAGCTCGTCCAGACTGCTGTCCAGATGGGACTGGTCTGCCCATTTTTCAATTTCCCACTCGCCGTCCCGATAGCGAATCCAGTTGAGTGCGGCATTCGGAATGGGAAAGTCGCGGGCGCCGCTCAGGCCCTTGCCGCTGGCGGTACGGTGCACCATTTCCAGCACGCCGCCATGGCTTACTACCAGAATCTGCTTTCCCGCATAGTGTTCCGCCAGTTGCTGCATGTATTGCATGATGCGCTGCTGAAAGCCGTGCAGGCTTTCACCACCTTGCAGGTCGAAGTGGACATCCCGCTCCTGATGCAGCCGGTAGACGTGGGGGATGTGCTGTCGTGCTTCTTCGAAAGTATGTCCCTGAAAAGCACCGTAATGCCGTTCTTTCAGTGCGGCATGGGTTTGCAATGGCAGGCCGAGCCGACGGCTGATGGCGCTGGCGGTCTGGCGGGCGCGGGTGAGTTCGCTGACATGCAGCGCACTGAATTCCAGCTGTTGCTGCGCCAGTGCGTGGGCCAGCTGTTCGGCCTGCTGCAGGCCGCGGGAATTGAGCGGGATATCCAGATGGCCTTGCAGGCGGCGCTCGCGGTTCCAGTCGGTTTCACCGTGGCGGATCAGGCAAAAGCGGGTGGTGGGCATGTGGGTGTCCGGATGGTTGAGCGGTGGTGGAAATTACAGAATGCCGACACCGGAGATTTCGCGTGCCAGGTTGGCGGCGTAGTTGTCGGTCATGCCGCCAACAAAATCCAGTACTTTCATGTAGGCCTGATACAGGCTGTCTTCTGGCTTGATGTGTTGCTCCAGCAGCCCCATGGCCAGGTGCTGACGCGGTGTCAGCTGTTCTGCGCCACGGGTGATATAGGCATGTACCGCTGGCACCAGCACATCCAGAATGGTGGCGACACAGGGGTAGGACGCCAGTTCGGTCACCAGTTTGGTGCGGTGGCGGTACACCTTGTTGCTGGCCAGCTCCTTGGCCTGAATCAGCGCTTCCTGCACCTCGGCATCCGTCAGGTTGATCAGGTCCTTGGCCGGGAATTCCCCGGCCAGCAATGCGTTGTGGTGCAGCATGAATTTTTGCGCCACTTCGGCCACGCAGCGGCCAATGGCAATGCCGCGCAAGGTGGCGCATTTCTGCTTCACGTCGTGCAGGTTCCACACCTTTTCGTATTCGGTAAAGCGGGCGAACAGGCCTTCGAATTCCCGTACATCCAGAATGCCGATTTCGACTGCATCTTCCAGGTCAAGAATGGCATAGCAAATGTCATCGGCCGCTTCCATCAGGTAAGACAGCGGATGGCGGCTCCACTCCAGTTCTCCCTTGCGCGGTAATTGCAGCTCGGTGGCAATGCGCTCGAAGTAGGGCAGTTCGGTGCGATAGATGTTGAACTTGTCGCGCACAAGCGCCTTGGGTGCATCTGATGTCCACGGATACTTGATCAGCGCACCCAGTGCCGCGGCAGTCAGGCGCATGCCGCCTTCGTGGCTGTACATCTCCAGTGTGGCCAGCATGCGCAGGCCGTGGGCATTGCCTTCGTAGGTTTGTACGTCGCGCAGCTGGGCGGCATCCAGTGTGGTGAGGAAATGCGCGTTGCGCGCATCGCGGAACCAGTCGCGCAGCGCATCTTCGCCGGTATGACCAAACGGCGGGTTGCCGATGTCGTGCGCCAGGCAGGCCACCTGAACCACCGCGCCAATATCGAAGGGGCTGTAACCGGGCGGCATGACCCCGGCGTGCTGCATCATCACCCCCACCCGGTTACCCAGGCTGCGGCCCACGCTGGCCACTTCCACGCTGTGCGTCAGCCGGTTGTGGGTGTGGTCGTTCTGGGCCAGCGGGTGCACCTGGGTCTTGCGGCCCAGACGGCGGAAGGCGCTGGAAAACACCACCCGGTCGTGGTCGATATGAAAGTCGCTGCGCAAGCCTGCGCTGCCTTCATCGGTAGCCGGGGTACGGGTAGGTTTGATTTCCCCTTGTACCACCTTGAAGCGCTGGGTGGAGAGCAGGGCAGTCCATTGTTGTTGCTGGTGCTGGGTCATGGCAGGCCGTGGCAGGTTGGATGTAGCGATGATATGGGCTTTGCCGCCCGGGGAAAAGCAGCTTGCCGTTCAGGGCCGTGCATACAGGCGGATCAACTGGCCGTGGCGGTCTTCGGTCATGTAGAGTGCGCCGTCGGCCCCGGCGCGGATTTCAACCGGGCCGCCGGGGCCTTTGCTGTCTTTCCAGTTGCTGATCAGTTCCAGACCCTGGCTGGTGGGCAGGCCTTGGCGGTCGGTCGGGTAGGCCATCAGGCGGTGGCCATGCTGGCGATAGCCATGAAAGCCGACAATCAGCCAGCCGGCAAAACGTGGCGCGGCCTTGGGCCCCAGCCACCAGGTCAGTCCCAATGGAGCGGCATGTGCGGGTAACAGGCGGTAGGGGGGAGTGGTTTGACTGCAGTCGTAAGCGGGAAACTCCGGTGCCGCCACCTGTTTGTCGTAGCAAAAGGGCCAGCCATAGTGCTTGCCGGCTTGCAGCAGATTCAGCTCGTCGTGTGGCAGTTCATTGTCGTTGGGCAACTGCAGTTTCAGCTGGATGGCGTCGCGGCTGTTTTCTGCCTGCAGCAGGATGCCACTGCGCGGATGCACGCCCAGTGCCATGCTGTTGCGCAGGCCACGGGCGAATACGCCCAGATCGCTGACCTTGCCATTGTTATCGATGTGATAGCGCCACACCACGCCGGCCCGGTCGTGCTCACTCTCGGGGCAGCGTCCGCTTGCCTGCTCGGCTGGCGATGCGGTTTCGCAATTGTCGGATGAGCTGCCGATATTGACGTAGAGATCGCCGTTGGTAGCCAGGGCAAAGGTAGTGAGCGGATGACGCTGACGCAGTGGCAGGCTGATGACGGTTTCACGTTGTTGTGGCGTTGCCAGGTCAAAGCGGATGATGCGTCCCACTTCGCCCACGTAAATCTTGCCATCCGGTCCTTGCACCACGCCGTGCGGACGGTCCAGGCCTTTTAGCAGCACAGTCTGCTGCCAGCTGCCGTTCCTGGCTTCCAGTTGCAGCAGCCGGCCGTGCGGGGCATCCCAGCGTGTCATTTCGGTCAGCAGCAGCTTGCCATCCGGCAGGATGGCAAGTCCACGCGGCATTTTCAGGCCGCTGGCAATGATTTCGGCGCACAGGCCGGGCAGGACGTGCATGCCGGGTGGGGCAGCCTGAGGGCAGCGTTCGGCAGCTTGCGCCGACAGGGGCAGCATCAGGCAGGCAAGGATAAGCAGGTGACGGACATGCATGGGTTTTCTCCGGGACGCAAGGGCACAAGCCGGATGCTGCCAGCAACAATAGCAAGAGCCTGTCGCAAAGTCGCCCTTGCCGTGCGATCAGCCTGGGGGTGTGGGGACTTGATTCCATAAAATCTTCTTGCGATGATTGTGCATGTAAATGATAATGATTGTCATTAACAAGTGAGTGAGGTGATGTCATGTCGTGGGCAATCGTTCAGCTATGCGGAGTGGGGGTAATGGTGCTGACGCGGTTTGCATACCGGCCATTGCTGCGGCGTAGCAGTCACCTGCTGGTGGGGCAGTGCATCCTGCGCTGGCCTGTGCTGCTTGGCATGGTGATCCTGCCTTTGCTGGCCTCGCTCCCGGGCTGGCCGCACCGGTTTTCGCTGGCACTGTCACCACTGGCCGGACCGGTGGGCTGCCTGATGCTGGCGTATGCATGCTGGCTGTTCTGGCGTAGTCAGCTTGATGTGCTGTCGGGTAATGCACAGCGCAAGCCATGGCCGGGCGGGGTTTATCAGCGTATTCGCCATCCGCTGTATGCGGCTCTGTGGCTGGCGGCGCTGGCCCAGTTCCTGCTGGTGCAGGATGGCTTGGCGGGCAGTGGCGGTGTGCTTGCCCTGCTGTTCAGCTATGGGCGCAGTGTAAGGCGGGAGGAGGGCCTGTTGCTACAGTGGCTGGGTGATGCCTATCGCCAGTATATGCAGGACACCGGCCGACTGTGGCCCCGCGGGCTGGCGCGCTAGCACTGCCGGTCGTTGTCAGGGCTGACCATCGATATTGCTCAGCATGGTGGTGATTTCCGCCGGGCGATACAGGGCCGGGCCGCTTCGATACACCGTCAGTTTTCCTTGTTCGATGAGGCCGACTTCCAGCTGCCTGCTGGCTGGGTCCAGCAGCAGGTAGGCCATCTCGCGGCCGCCTTCGTGCGGCTTGTTGCCGCTGACATAGAGCAGTTGATCCCGGCTTAGCGGGCCGCTGACTTGCATATTCTGCTGGAACACGGCAAATTTGCTGCCCAGCAGTTGCCGCAACGCCTCCGCCACCACGCCGGTCTGGTACAGGCCGATGTCGGCCGGGTACTTTCCTGTCTTGTTTTCCAGCGCCTGCCATTGTTGCTTGGCATCCACCTTGTCTGACGCCTGTTTCAGGATGGCCACGGCATTGCCCAGTGCCGGGTTCTCCGTGAGCAGTGTTGCAGCGTGCTGCTTGGCTTCTGCCGTCACATTGCTTGCCTGCTGGCGCAGTGCGGCAAGCGGTGCGCTGCTGGCTTGCAGGCTATTGTGGGCTGCGCCGATGGCGGCTGAGGCCGCTTGCTGTGCCTGTTCGCTTTGTTGCTGGCTGCAGGCGGTCAGCAGGCAAAGTCCTGTCATGGCCATGACTTTTCTGTGCGGGATCATGATGGCTCCTGGTGCTGTGAACCATGGCAGAGTGTCTGGGGCGGCAAGAGTTCCTTTTTGACTGTAGTAATACTACATTTGTCCTTGTGCATCATCTGTGAGTAACATTCACTATGAAAAACATGAATGTTTGAAATCGAACATTCTGGCCTGTTCATTGTGCAGTGGCCTTATTCTGTGCACGGGGACGCTTTGCGGTTGCTGCCGGTGCTTGTGGCTTTGGCGGCAAAAGACGGCAGGGGCGGCGGCAAGGCAGGCACTTTGCCTGTTTTGCTGCTATGGTGTTGATTATCAACAGGTCTGTGTGTGCGTTGGCTGATACCTTGCCGTTCAGGCAGGAGCTGGATTTTCCCTGTTGGCCAGTCAGGGTGCTTTGTGCGGTCCTGGTTTGATCTGCATCAAGCTCTTGTTTTCGATATCGAATGTAGTATTGTTTCCATAGAGAACATTTCGGGCTTCAACTCAGGAGATAGTCATGGAATCGATTGCTCAACAAGCCGTACAGGCAGACCCTTGGCGGAGTTTTGCCGCCGGTGACTGGCAAAACCGCGTCGATGTACGCAACTTCATTCAGCTCAATTACCAACCGTATGCTGGCGATGCCACGTTCCTGGCTGGCGCTACCGAGCGTACCCAGGCCTTGTGGGCTGCGCTGGGCGAGTTGCTGAAACAGGAGCGGGAAAAGGGCGTGCTGGATGTGTCGGCTGACCGTGGCACTTCCATTACCGCTCACGATGCGGGCTATATCGATCCCAAGCTGGAACTGATTGTCGGCCTGCAAACCGATGCCCCGCTCAAGCGCGCCATCATGCCAAACGGTGGTTTGCGCATGGTGGAAGCAGGGCTGGCTGCCTATGGCTTTACCCTGGACCCGGTAATCAAGGAAGTCTGGAGCAAATACCGCAAGAGCCATAACCAGGGTGTGTTCGATACCTATACCCCGGAAATTCTGGCCGCGCGTAAATCCGGCATCATCACCGGTCTGCCGGATGCCTATGGCCGTGGCCGCATCATCGGCGACTATCGCCGTGTCGCCCTGTACGGTACCGATTTCCTGCGCAGGGAACGCCAGCAAGCCTTCCACGAACTGGACAGCGCCGTCTTCACCGAAGACGTGCTGCGTCAGCGTGAAGAACTGTCCGAACAATTCCGTGCACTGGACGAGCTGCGCGAAATGGCGGCCAAGTACGGTTATGACATCAGCCGTCCGGCGGTGAATGCGCGCGAAGCCGTGCAATGGACCTACTTTGCCTATCTGGCTGCGGTGAAGGAGCAGAACGGTGCCGCCATGTCGCTGGGCCGCATTGCCACCTTCCTCGACATCTATATCGAGCGCGATCTGGCCGCCGGTGTACTGACCGAAGCACAGGCGCAGGAGCTGATTGATGATCTGGTGATCAAGCTGCGCATCGTGCGCTTCCTGCGCACCCCGGAATACGACCAGCTGTTCTCCGGCGACCCCACCTGGGTGACCGAATCCATTGGCGGCATGGGCGAGGATGGCCGCACACTGGTCAGCAAGAACAGCTTCCGCTTCCTCAATACCCTGTACAACCTGGGGCCGGCGCCAGAGCCCAACCTTACCGTATTGTGGTCTACCGCATTGCCGCAGGGTTTCAAGGACTTCTGCGCCAAGGTGTCCATCGACACCAGCTCCATCCAGTACGAAAACGACGATCTGATGCGGCCTTACTGGGGCGACGATTACGGCATTGCCTGCTGTGTGTCGGCCATGCGTATCGGCAAGCAGATGCAGTTCTTTGGTGCCCGCGCCAACCTGGCCAAGGCCATGCTGTATGCCATCAACGGTGGTCGCGATGAAAAGAGCGGTGCCGTGGTGGCCCATGGCTTCGAGCCGATTACCGATGATGTGCTGGACTTTGACACGGTGATGGCCAGGTTCGACAAGATGATGGACTGGCTGGCCGCCACTTACGTGAAGGCGCTCAACTGCATTCATTACATGCACGACAAATACGCTTACGAGCGTATCGAGATGGCGCTGCACGACCGTGACATCCTGCGCACCATGGCCTGCGGTATTGCCGGGCTGTCGGTGGCAGCGGATTCGCTGTCGGCCATCAAGCATGCGCGCGTACATGTCATCCGCAATGAAGACGGCCTGGCGGTGGACTACCGCATTGAGGGCGACTACCCGGCCTATGGCAATAACGATGACCGGGTGGACAGCATGGCGGTGTGGCTGACTGAAACCTTCATGAACAAGATCAAGGCCCAGCCGTATTTCTACCGTAATGCCACGCCCACCCAGTCGGTGCTCACCATCACCTCCAATGTGGTGTATGGCAAGAAAACCGGTAACACCCCGTGCGGGCGTCGTGCTGGCGAGCCGTTTGCGCCGGGCGCCAATCCGATGAACGGTCGGGACGTGCATGGCTTTGTTGCGGCCGGAGCCTCGGTGGCCAAGCTACCCTATGCCGCGGCGCTGGATGGCATCAGCTGGACGGCATCGGCCACGCCGGATGCACTGGGCCATACCGTAGAGGACCGCGTTGCCAATCTGTCGCATTGTCTGGATGGTTTTGCCGCTGCCGGCGGTTTCCATGTGAATGTGAACGTGTTCCGCCGTGAAACCCTGCTGGACGCGATGGAGCACCCGGAGCTGTACCCGCAGCTCACCATCCGCGTGTCCGGCTATGCGGTGAACTTCGTCAAACTGACGCGTGAACAGCAACTGGATGTGATCAACCGTACCTTCCACGGCAGCCTGTAAGCCCGTCACGGTTTGTCCATCCACCCGCCCGCTGGCAGATGCTGACGGGCGGTTTTTTCATCAGGAGTATTCATGACCCAGCAGCATGTGGTGCATGCCCCGCTCAGTCAGGGGGAGTTGACCGGCTACGTCCACTCCACCGAAAGCGGTGCCGGAGTGGACGGGCCGGGCATGCGCTTTGTCTATTTCATGTCCGGCTGCCAGTTTCGCTGCCAGTACTGCCACAACCCGGATACCTGGAAGCTGCATGCCGGTCGCCAGCTGACGATGGAGCAGGCAGTGGCGGAAATTGCCCCTTATGCCGGCTTTCTCAAATTTGCCGGAGGCGTGACTGTATCCGGTGGCGAGCCGCTGATGCAGGCGGAATTCGTCGGTGCGCTATTCACCGCCATCAAGCAGCGCTACGGCCTGCATACCGCGCTGGATACCCAGGGCTTTTTGCATGCCAATGTGGATGATGCCTGGTTTGACCAGGTCGATCTGGTGTTGCTGGACATCAAGCACAGCGACCCGCAGCGCTATCTGGAAATTACCGGCCAGGCCTTGCAGCCGACGCTGGATTTTGCCCAGCGCCTGAAACGGCTGGGCAAGCCGATATGGCTGCGATATGTACTGGTGCCGGGGCTTACAGATGGTGCTGATGATATCGCCCGCCTGGCAGATTACACAGCCAGTCTTGGCAGCATCGTGCAACGTGTGGAAGTGCTGCCCTTTCATCAGATGGGGGCTGACAAGTGGACGCAGCTCGGGCTGCATTATCCGCTGGCGGCGACGCCAACACCTACGGCTGCGGCAGTGGACGCAGCGCGGACGGTTTTCGCGGCACGTGGGCTGACGGTTTGTTGAATACGGGGTAGGGCAGTGTTTCGGTTAAAGGTTCTGGCTATCTTTCCGAAACTTCTGATAGGTATTGTTTTGGCGCTGAGGATAATACGTCGGGTGAGTCGTCATTGAACAACCCTGAAAAGATTGTCCGAAGAGATGAAAACAGAACTGTCCAAACCTGGCAAGCCAGCCAGCAATCTATCGGCACGGGTGATCAGCGAGCAGATCAGCACCCTGATTGACCGCCTTTCCAAAAAAGGCCAGTGCATCGTGATCTGGGAGAAAGAACGCTTGTTGTTCTGCTCCATGGATAGCCGCAATGCCCAGCGATATCTCGCCAAACCCACTTGCCTGGGGGTTTACGATGCAGATGTCACTTACTGGGATGTGCAAAAAGACCTGAAGGAAATCCTCCAGCGCGGTTGATACCTGCAAATGGCAGCCAGCCCTGTCATCTGCCTGACGGGTAACTGCTTGCGTGATAGTGATTTACCCGTTTGGTCATATCCGGTACAGTCCGCTTTTTCCATCGTCAAGGCAGGCCTCTGACAGGAGGCCTGCCGGCCGTCCTGCATGTGGTGCTGCCGCTTGCCGGATTCATGCACTACACCATTTTCGACACGCCAATCCTGCGCGACCTGATGCGCGCCTTGTCCATTTTTCTGTTGCGTCTGCGCGGCTGGCGCATTGCAGGACAATTTCCCGATCTGCCCAAATATGTACTGATTGCCGCACCGCATACCAGCAACTGGGATTTCCCGCTGACGCTGGGCGTTTGCTTTGCCCTGCGCGCCAAGCTGTACTGGATGGGAAAGCACACGCTGTTCTGGGGGCCGATGGGGCCGATCATGCGCTGGTTGGGTGGCATTCCGGTGCGGCGCAGTCGCAGCAACTCGCTGGTGCAGCAGATGGTGGAGGTTTACCAGCGCTCCGACAAGCTGGTAGTGGCCATTCCGCCGGAAGGAACCCGCCAGCGGGTAAAGGAATGGAAAACCGGCTTTTATCACATTGCCTGTGGCGCACAGGTGCCGGTGGTGCTGGCCTATATGGACTATGCCCGCAAGGAGTGCGGTTTTGGTCCGGTGTTTTATCCCTGCGGTGATATCGAGGCGGACATGCCCAGGATACGCGCGTTTTATCAGGACAAGACCGGCAAGTATCCGGATCAGCAATAAGCGCCGCTCAAAAGTCCTGTTGCGGCGTTGTGCCTTGCCCCAGGGATATTGCGCTGTGCTTAGTCGCGCCAAGTACCGCGACATACAAAAAAGAGCCCGCTGGCAGATTGCCGCGGGCTTTTTGCATCTGGGGTATTCAGGGCGCGGGGACTGCCGATGTGGCGGCCTGTACCGGGATGAATTGCAGCAGCGGTGCGGCCAGCAGGGATTGGCCAAAATCGATGGCGCTGCGACGGACTTTCTCATCGGACACTTCGGCAAGCAGCTCCAGTCTGGCCATGATCTTGGACATTTCCCGTTCGAACGACAGATTGCGCTGTTGCGGGTTGATTTCATTGGCCAGCAGCATCGGGCTGCCATCGGCATTTTGACGGTGTCCAAGCAGCCAGGCTGCCACCTCCACGTTGTAGGCAGCGTTCTCCAGCTGCTGGGCATTCAGGCCATGGACCAGGTACAGCTCGGTGCGGCCACCGTAGACATCCACCAGCATGCTGCCCAGACCAAACACCAGGGTGCCGGCGCGGTCGCCAGCGAATTGCGGGTCAAATGCGGTGGTGAGTGCGGCAGTGGAACGTACTTTGCCTAGTTGCGGCAAGGGCTGATTCAGCCGGATAGCCTGCATGATCTGGCGCACGGCCGTCTCGCGGCTGTCATGGCCACCTTTGCGCCACTGGGCGGGGTTGCGCCGGTAGAGTTTGTCCAGCAAGGTTTGCAGGCTGGCCAGATTGTCGCGCATGGCCAGGTTGGCCATGCGGTTGCTGGCTGTCTGGCCCAGTTCTGCCGAGTTGAAATCTTCACCCTTTACCGGCTTTTTGATTGGCTCGCTACTGCATGCGGTCAGTAGCAAGCCGGCCAGCAAGGGCAGGGTAAAACGCAGCATCTGCATGGTGGGGCATGCCTTGCATTAAGCGGGGATGAGGCCTTGTTTTACCCTGTTGCCTGATGTCAGGCAAGAATTGTCGGCTTCAGGATTTGGTGGCAAACAGTGCCTGCCAGCCATCCACACCCAGTTGGGTGACGGTGTCGATGTTCTTCTCGAAGATGGCTTCCGCTTCCGGGAAGGCTTCCACCGCACGATCGATACTGGCTTCGCGAATCAGGTGCAGGGTAGGCCAGGGCGAGCGGTTGGTATAGTTGCTGATGTCGTTGATGCCGGTGCCTTCAAACTGGAACTTGGGATGAAAGCTGGCTACCTGCAACACGCCGTCCAGATCGAGCTCGGCCACAATGGCGTCGGCGATGTCCTGAAACTCGTTGAAATCCAGAAAGCGCTGCAGCACATAAGGATGAATCAGCAGGGTGGTGTCGGTTTCTTCCGGGCTGGTTTCGGCCAGCAACTGCAGTTCACGCGCCAGTTCTTCTGCCAGTTGAGCCGGTTCGGTGGCATCGCTGACAACGATACGAACCTGGTTCTTGACGTAAACCGACTTGGCAAAAGGACAGAGATTCAGGCCGATGACGGCTTTTTCCAGCCATAGGCGGGTGCTGGCAATGGCTTCTTCGTGGCTTGGCGTTTGCATGGTGCTGATTCCGCAGGGCAAGGGGTATGGGGGGCGGCAGGCTGCCGCAAAAGCAAAAAAACCCGGACGAGTCCGGGTTTTTATCAGCGGGTAATCTTTAAAAAAGATTACAGCGGCTGGATGTTGGAGGCTTGTTTGCCTTTCGGGCCATCGACGATGTCGAAGCTTACGCGCTGGTTTTCGGCCAGGGTGCGGAAGCCTTTGGCATTGATCTGGGAGAAGTGAGCGAATACGTCATCGCCACCTTCATCCGGAGTGATGAAGCCAAAACCTTTGGAGTCGTTGAACCACTTAACGGTACCGGTTGCCATTTTGTTTATCCTCAAAACGAGCAAGTTGATAAAACGCATGAAGTTCAAGGGAAATGGCGACTGAGGTACGGACTAAATGCCACTACGACAACTACACATCCACAACTTGAGCATCCTGCAGGCAGGCATACTGCCCATTGTTGTGCGGGTTGGCAAGCATTTTCTGCACATCCTGACCCTGTCCACCAAGCCGGTCATGCCAAAGACATTGTTTTGGAAATGGTTTTCGTCGGCATGGTACTGTCTCAGGCGCCGAAAAACCCTTGCGCTTCTGCCCGGTCCAGTGCCTGCAACAGCCATTCGCCGGCCAGCGGGCAGCCATCGCTGACCTTGCTGGCTGCCATGGACACCACTTGTTGCTTGCTGACCCCGTTTTCACGCCAGCTCTGGCCTTGACGGTTCAGGTTGAGCAGGATGGGCATCAGCCGGTCCATTGCCCGGGCAAAGCGGGCTTCGGCGCTCTGGCGCGCTTCGAACTCCTGCCACAGCTCCACCAGCCCGGCAGCCTGCGGTTCTGGCAGCAAGCCGCAGATACGGCGCATGGCTGCCAGTTCTTCGGCTTCGCGCTCGGCATTGTCGGTGGCGGCGTAGACAATCACATCACCGGTATCGATTTCGCCCAGGTCGTGGATCAGCAACATGCGGATGACCTTGTCCAGGTCCAGCTTCACCGGTGCATGTTCCGCCATGGTGAGCGCGAGCAAGGCAACCTGCCAGCTGTGTTCGGCAGAGTTTTCATAGCGATCCAGCCCCACCGGCTTGGTCTTGCGCAAGACTGATTTGAGCTTGTCGATTTCCAGAATGAAGTCGATCTGTTTTTGCAAGATGCTGAACGGGGTAGTCACGGCAAGGGGTTTCGTGTTGGTTTGGGAAAGGGCTCATGATACGCCGCCACGTTTGTCCGGGGGCAAGGATTTGCAGGCACTTCCTGCAAATGAATGATTTATAGTGCAATGACATCAGGCCATACAGCGAGCACGTCATGAGTGATGAAGCGCAATTGGAATTTGTGCGGGAGGACGCGGAAGGCTTTCAGGATTTCCGCGATGTGTTGTCCGACTATGCCCCCCAGATTGAAAGCCTGGCCACCCAGTTGGGGCAGAACCCGCAGTCGGCCACGCTGATTGGCGATTTGTTCCGCCTGATGCACACCATCAAGGGGGATGCCGGTTTGTGCCGGGTGATGTTTGTCGTGCCCTATGCTCACGCGCTGGAGGGGCTGCTGGCGCGTTTGCGCAGCGGCGAGCTGGTGTATCAGGAAGTGATGGGCGATGTGTTATTGCTGGTGCTGGACCGGCTGGAGCTGGTGATGGGGCAGATCGCCAGTGCGCGACAGGTGGACCGGGTGCAGATGCAAACCCTGCTGGAAGCCTTGCGTTCGCTGGAAACCTTGCCGGCGCCTTCCGTCACGGCCAGCTGCGCGCGCCTGGTGGCGGCGATGGTGGGCGCACAGGGCAAGAGCGAGGCCCCTGCGGCTACTGCATCCGGTGCCAGCAAGGTATTGACGCGGCAGCAGGACATGCTGCTGTTTCGTACCCTGGCCTTGCAGCTGGAGCAGCGCATGCCGGAATTCGTCGGCCGGACCGAACGCAATCTCAGGCTGGCGCTGGAGGTGAATCGACAGGCGGGCAACTGGGTGGATGCCGAGCAGCTGGAGGCGGCCATCTACATGCACGATGTAGGCATGATGTTCCTGCCCGAAGCGTTATGGCTGAAAACCGGCAGCATCAGCGACAACGAACGGCGGCTGATGGTGCTGCACCCGGCCTGGGTGGCTGGTCTGTTGGGCCGCATGCCGGGCTGGGAGGAGGCTGCCTTGATGGTGATGCAGCACCATGAAACACCGGATGGAGAAGGCTATCCCTATGGCCTGGTCGCGGGCGAAATCTGCCAGGGGGCACGCATTCTGGCCTTGGTGGATGCATTCGAAGCGGTGATGCTCAAGCACGCCCACCGCGGTCAGCGCCGTTCCATGCTGCGTGCTGCCGCCGAACTGAACGCAGCGGACGATCAGTTCGAGCGGGCCTGGCTTGATCCTTTCAATCAGGTACTGCGCCGCATGCTGGAGCAGGCTGCGCAATAAGCGGTTCAACGCGTCTTCATGTCGTGACTGGCCAGCCAGTCCAGCATGCGCTGCCAGCCGTCCTGCGCGGCGGCAGCATTGTAGGACGGCCGGTAATCGGCATTGAAGGCATGTCCGGCATCGGGGTAAACCACGATTTCCGAATGGCTGTGTCCCTGGCCCAGTGCCTGGCGCATGCTGTTGACGCTGTCCTGTGGAATGCTGCCATCCTTGCCGCCGTACAGTCCAAGCACCGGTACTTTCAAGCTCGCGGCGATATCCACCGGCTGACTGGGCGTCAGCGGGCCGTGCTCGCCTGTCAGCTTGCCATACCAGGCAATCCCGGCTTTCAGATCCGGGTTATGGCTGGCGTACAGCCAGGTAATGCGTCCGCCCCAGCAAAAACCGGTGATGGCTGCATGTTTGGCATCGCCCCCATGCAGGTTTGCCCAGGCGAGCGTGGCGTCCAGATCCTGCAGCACCTGCGCATCTGCCACCTTGCTGACAATGGTATTGATGATGGTGGGGATGTCGCTGGCTTCGGCCGGATTGCCCTGGCGGAAGTAAAGCTCTGGCGCAATGGCGAGATAACCCAGTTTGGCCAGGCGGCGGCAGATATCGCGAATATGCTCGTGCACGCCAAATATTTCCTGAACCACCAGCATCACCGGCAGCTTGCCTGACTGTACACGTGGCTTGGCAAAATAGGCCGGCAGTATGCCGTCATCCAGTGCAATGCCGGCCAGCCCGGTATCCAGATCGTGGCTGTCCGTGATGATGCTGGCGGCGGATATCGGCTGTACGGCCAGGGCAAAACCGGTTGCCAGTGCCTCTTTGAGAAAATTGCGACGCGGTGGGTCAAAGCGATGCATGGAGTGCTGCCTCCGGAGTGGGGTGCCGAGGTGGCACCCGGGGCTTGAGGTTTGTGACGGGCTTGGCGACAATGCCGCTCTCCAGTTGCTTTGGCGTGCGCATTGTCGGCGTGTCGGCGGCTATTTGACTAAACTGTAGTCCAGATTCGTGTTTCCAGTCATCACCATGTCCCAGCCTCCTTCCAGAATCAAGCTGCCCGGCCGTTTTTTGCGTGTGGGTGAGCAAGTCCCGGTAGATGTTTATGCCAAGAACGGCTTTTTGCTGCTGAAGAAGGGTCATTACGTCCTGACCCCCGAGCAGCGCGAACGCCTGATGGACGTGGCGCATGGCGATGTGGAAGAGGTGGCGGTGCGCCTGGAGCGGGAGCGGCTGGACCGCGCCGCCCAGCGTGAACGCGAAGCCGCGGCCAGCAGTCCGAAAAACCCGCTGGTGGAGGCAGGGTTCATGGCCGGACGGCTGGAAGCGGTGCTGTTGCACGGCTTAGCCGTGCCGGGGCTCGCTGGCAGGCTGGAGGACATGGCTGAAGAGCTGATACAACTGACCCAGCGTTTTCGCGATGGCATGCTGGCGTCACTGTTTCTGCTGCCGGTCAAGTCGCACAGCTTCCGGGTGGCGACCTTGCTGGCGCTGCTGGGGCGACGGCAGGGCATGGAGCCGGCAAGGCTGAAAAGCCTGGTAGGTGCCGGCCTGTCGATGAATGTGGCAATCAGCCAGTTGCTGAACCAGCTGGCCAGCCAGCGTCAGCCCATGAGCTTGCCGCAGCAGGAGGAAATGGTGGCCCACCCGGTATTGGGCTCTGCCATTTTGCGCGAGGCTGGCGTGACGGATGAGCATTGGCACCTGCTGGTGCAAACCCATCACGAGCAGGACGACGGGCAGGGTTATCCGGCCGGTTTGCATGCGGATGAAATCCACCCGGATGCCCGCTTGCTGGGGCTGGTGGACTTGCTGTGCGAGCAGTTTTACAGCGATGCCGCGCTGTTGCCGTCCCAGGTGATGGCCAGCCTGTTTCGCGGCGAGCTGGGGCAGTTTCCGCCGGCACTGGTGTCCTTGCTGATCAAGGAAATGGGGATTTATCCGCCGGGCAGTTTTGTCCGGCTGGCCAGCCATGAGATCGGTGTGGTGACCCATAGCGGGGAAAAGGCAAACCAGCCGCGCGTGGCAGCATTGCGCAAGGTGGATGGCCCGCCTTACGCCGATGTCCTGCTACGGGACAGTCGCCAACCCGCCTACCGGGTGGTGGAGCCGGTGGCCGCGGCCACCGCAGCAGTGAAACCGGCTTATCTCACCCGCTTGTGGACCTCACGTTTGGGGTAGTCAATGGCTGGCAGCCGACGCTGCCGGCAAGGCGGAGTCTTTTTGCAGCGGCTTGATCTGGATGTCGGACAGATTGTTTACCTTCCATACCCGACGCATGTGGCCGAAGTCACGTTTTTGCTGATTGCTCAGCCGGAGTTCCGGCCGCATCGACAGGTCCAGAAACACTTCCCCCAGATAGGTGCTGCTTCCTGCCGTGACGTCAAAGCCGGCATGGATGGGCAGGGTGACCGAGCGCCACTGGCTGCCCCAGCCTAATTCTTCTATCCAGTTTCCCCAGGCGTCGGATGCCTGGTAGTGGCCGGGTGGCAGGGCAAGCAACAACAGCTTGCCATCCACCGGGCTCATGCCTTCCTCACCAAAAACCGTATCGGTATTCATGCTCGCCCGGCCATTGGCCACCATGTCGCCCTTGCTGTCCAGAATATGCAGGCCGACATTGGCCGAGTCTTGGTCGAAAGCCTTGGCTGTAAGGGAAACAATGATGTAGCCATAGCCGGGAGGCGGCGTAATGCTGCCTTGCAGGCGGTCTGCCATGGTGGTGCAGGCGCTTAGCATGATGGCTGCCAGCAGCATGCTGCCGCGCTGGAGAATGCTCATGAGTGTCCACTCCGGATCGGTTGGCTCGGTAAGTGTAAAGTTGGCGGTTTGCATCTTGCCGCCAGACAGGAATCCGGTATCCTAGCCGATCAATTTATTGTTGATAACAAAAACACACACAAAGGATGATCATGGATCAGTTTGAAAACGTCAGCGTCGCCAAGCGCGCCAATGTTTACTTTGATGGCAAGTGTGTCAGCCACAGTATCACGCTGGCAGATGGCACCAGCAAGTCGGTCGGGGTGATTCTGCCGTCCAAGCTGCTGTTCAATACCGCTGCGCCGGAAATCATGGAACTGCTGGAAGGCAAGTGCCGCATCACGCTGGCAGGTAGCAACGAGGCCATCAGCTACGAAGGCGGTCAAAGCTTCAATGTGCCGGCTGACAGCTCTTTCCAGATTGAAGTGCTGGAAACCCTGCACTACGTTTGTCACTACGGCTGATCTGGCCGACCGCATCATCCCGAACCCGGCGCTGCCGGGTTTTTGCATTCTGGCCTGTCGGTGCGGACTGTGTGAGCAGGTGATCTGGCGCGCGAATTGTACGAGATGCACTACAGGCCTTCTTTCCTGCGTTACACTGCGCTTTGCGTTTGTCATTATTTGCCGGCCGTCCATGCAGGCAAAACAGGCTTTCCCGGCATGGCTTCCGCGGGTATCCTTGCCGCCTTCCTGCCTTGGGTTAGGGGGATTAGCAGCTATGATGACTATTAAGCAGGGCAACGGCACGGCAGGTATGTGTGCTGCCTGCCCGGGCGTAAACAGTATGGTGACTGGATTAATTGAATGCTTAAGCGGGTGAGTGTGTGGTGGTCGCGCCATGTTTTGTCTGCCAGACCGGCGGTGATTTACACCGTCGCGGTGTCGCTGTGCCTGTTGTCGGGCTGGCTGCTGGCATTGCTGGCAACCATCGTGCAGGAGAAATCCGAGCTGCAGTGGCAGGCCGAATCCGCGGCACGCCAGCTGGAATTGCAGCTGACGCAAGGTGAGATGGCGCTGACACGCATGGATGGCATTCCTGCAGAAGCCGGCTGCATGGCAGCGTCGGCAGGGCTGGCCGCCATTGTGCAATCCGTGCCGCATGCCCGCCATGCCATGCGTGAATGGGCGGATGGTCGCCGTTGCAGCGCGAATCCATCCCGTACCGAGGCAGTACCCGCCCAGCCACTGTCGCTGCAACAGGTGCCGGGTGGCGGCTACGGCCTGGTGCTGACACATCATGCCAATGGTCACAGTGTGCTGGAATTGAATGCCGTGCCGCTGCTGGAGCAACTGCAAACCCGGACCCGCGGGGTGCAGGTGGGGCTGGTGTGGGGCACGCAATACCTGAGCCTCGCAGATGGCGTGGCCGAGGTGGGCGCAGTGCCGGATAGCGGCTTGCTGCATCGGCAAAGCCTGTCCGGTGGCGCGCTGGATGTGGTGGTGCAGGAAGGCTGGGGGACGGTGTTGCAGCGCTCCTTGCTGCACCGGCTGGATACCATGCTGCTGGCCCTGGCTGCCGGGGTGGTGCTCGGTTGGGCGCTGATGCGGCGCAAGCTGGCACGCAACACCAGTTCCTGGGAGATTGCCCAGGGCATACGCAATCGCGAATTCTTTACCCACTACCAGCCGATTGTCACCGCCGAATCGGGCGAGTGTGTCGGGGTGGAGGTGCTGGCGCGCTGGCGTCATCCGGTGCAAGGGGCGGTGCGGTCCGATCTGTTCATCCCGGCGGCGGAAGATGCCGGCATGATCGTGCCGCTGACGCGCTACCTGCTACGCCGGGTCAGCAAGGAGCTCAAGCCGGTGGCGCTGCCACCGGGTTTCATGGTGGGGGTGAATATCGCCGCCGAGCACCTTGGCATGCCGGACCTGGTTGAAGACTGCAAACTGCTGCTGGCGGTATTGCGCGAGAAGAAGGCTGTGCTGGTGCTGGAGGTTTCCGAGCGCTTTCCCTTGCCCGAGCACCAGGTCACACACCGCGTGGTGCAGGACTTGCGCCAGTTGGGGGTGAAGCTGGCGCTGGATGATTTTGGCCTGGGGCATGCCGACCGCAATTACCTGCGGCGCTGGAGTTTTGATTACCTGAAAGTAGAAAAGGGCTATGTCTCGGCCTTGGGCAAGGACAGTTTCAAGGCCAATATCCTGGATGGCTTGCTGCTCACCTCGCGCCAGCTGGGTGTGCAGGTGATCGTGAAGGGCGTGGAAACCCAGGGGCAGCAGAACTACCTGTCGGTAAAGGGTTTCCAGTTGTTGCAGGGATTTTATTTCGGCAAGCCGATGACGCTGAACCATTTCCGCCAATGGCTGTATTCCGGCATTACCCAGGACCGTTCAGCGGCTGCTGCGCGTGAGGCCGCTGCCGCAGCCAACGGCACGCACTGAACCCTGCGCTGCGCGCTTAGCTGGCCGGGTTCTGCGTGCTGATCAGCAGCAATGATTCCCCACTGTGCATGATGATTTCCGGGCCGGGCGAGAATTCCACCTCGCCCGGGCTGCGTTCCAGTGCAATCACCATGGCCTTGCCATCGAAGCCCTCTTTCAGGAAGCGCTCCAGCGGCAGGCCTTCCCAGCGTTCGTCCAGCACATGCACCTGCGCGCGGAACTGATTCGGGTAGCGGTGGTGCAGATGTTCAAAGAAGTGCAGGGTTTCCGGGTGGGCCACGATATTGGCCATGTTCATGCCACCAAGGTGGGATGGAATCACTACATTGTCGGCCCCCACGGCCAGCAGCTTCTTGCGCGAACTTTCATTCTCTGCCTTGGCCACGGCCAGAATCTTGTTGTTCAGGCTTTTGGCCGTCACCACCACGAAGGCGTTTTCTGCATCGGCACTCAGACAGGAAATCAGCGCGTGCGCGCGGGTGATGCCTGCGGCGCACAGGTTTTCGTCTTCTGCCGCATCGCCAACAATAAATGGCACGTCCAGCTCCTGCAGCATGCCGGTATTGGCTTCGTCCCGCTCTATCACCACGATCTGGTGCTGGGTGCTGAGCAGTTCTTCCAGCGCATAACGGCCGGTATGGCTGAGGCCGCAAATAATGGTGTGGCCCTGCATGCGGGCAATCAGTTTTTCCATTTTCTTTCGTCTCAGATAAAGCGGCAGGTCGCCCTGAAACAGCATCAGGGTGAGCGAGGAAATGCCATAACCCACCACACCGGTGCCGAACACGATCAGCGCGATGGTGAAGTAACGGCCTTCCAGTGAGAGGTTGTGCGTTTCGCCATAGCCGATGGTGGCCAGGGTAATCACCGTCATGAACAGGCTGTCGGAAAAGCTCCAGTCCTCGATCAGCATGTAGCCGGAAGTGCCAAACAGCAGGGCGGCAAAGACCAGGCTGCTCAGGAACAGCATTTTACGCGGGAAGCTGTGACGCATGATGGTGGGGTGCAGCCGGAAAATGCGCATTATAGCTGTTTGGCATGGTTGCGGCTGTGCGATGTGATGCGGAACCGGGCATGTTTACCGCCTGGCCCAGATGTGAGCAAAGTTGTCGGACTGGTGATTTTGCAAAGCTTCTTCACACTGTTTTACACGCCGTTACCTGCGGCTGGATAAGCTGAGTGTGTATCAACGCACTGGAGGTCCAGTCATGAAATCCCGAATCCTTGTTCCGGCGCTGCTGGCGCTGTCTATCAGCTCACTGGCTCATGCCGATGCCTCTGCCATTCTGGGTGGTGCCGTGGGTGGTGCGGTCGGTGCCGCCGTTGGCCAGTCCATCGGTGGCCGTAATGGGGCCATTATCGGTAGTGCCGTGGGTGGTAGCGTAGGCACGGCCCTGGCCTACCAGCGTGATGAAGAGCGCCGTTTCCGTGCGCCGCCGCCGGCACCGGTGGTGTATCAGCCGGTGGCCTATGTGGCACCGGTGCGCTACGGCCCGCCGCCCGCCGCTTACTGGCATGATGACTGGCGCGCACGCGAGCGCCATTGGCATGAGCGTGAATGGCGTGATCACGGCTGGCATGATCGTGGTTGGCGTGGTGATGAGCACTGGCGTGACTGATGGTGAGCGCTGGACCAAGTCCCAAGTTGCTCTGCCTTCTTGCAATACTGGTTTTCGGAAAAAGCCCCGAGTTTTCGGGGCTTTTTCCATTGTTGCCAGCACGGACCAGGGCGAAAGTGCAGTCATTGATACGGAACTTTTGCCCGGCGTGCAGAAACTGCTTGCTCGCCATGCCCGGCTGTTTCTATAATTGATTAGCAATCAAATCATTTACATGCAAATCATTATGGACAATGTGGACTTACTGCGCCTTGGCATTACCAGCGCCATCATGCAGGCCGGGCGCAAATGGCGGCATATTTCGCAGGACGTGGTATTCGGCCATGGCCTGACCGCGCCTTGTGCCACCGCACTTATCTTTATTGGCCGGCTGGGCGAAGGAATCAACCAGATTGCCCTGGCAGAGGAGATCGGCATCGAAGGGCCGTCACTGGTACGGGTGATAGACCAGCTGGCTGCCGATGGCCTGGTAAGGCGCGAAAAGGACAAGGTGGACCGCCGCTCCAACACCCTGTGGTTTACCGAGGCGGGCAGGGCATTGACTGACAAGATAGAAGTGGAGCTGGTGCGCTTGCGTGCGCTGGTATTCAAGGACATTTCACCGGATGACCTGCAAGCCACCCTGCGAGTGTTTGCCGCGGTGGATGCGGCCTACCAGCGCCCGGAGCTGGTGGCTGAACTGGCGGCACTGGCCGGTCAGGAAAGAGCATGAAGCTGCCCAGTTGGCGTGACTGGCTGTTTTCGGCCAAGGCGTTCCTGGCGGCCATGCTGGCCTTGTATATTGCCATGGCGCTGGAGCTTCCGCGCCCGTACTGGGCCATGGCCACCGTGTACGTGGTGTCCCACCCGCTGACCGGTGCCACCCGCTCCAAGGCGGTTTACCGCATTGGCGGCACCTTGCTGGGGGCGTCTGCCGCCGTCATCCTGCTGCCCCTGTTTGTCAATGCACCCACCTTGCTCAGCCTGGTCGTGGCCTTGTGGACCGGCAGCCTGCTCAGCATTTCCCTGCTGGATCGCACCCCGCGCAGCTATCTGTTCATGCTGTCGGCCTACACCCTGCCGATGATTGCACTGCCGACGCTGAACAACCCTGAAAGCATTTTTGATGTGGCGCTGGCGCGCAGCGAGGAAATCCTGCTGGGTATTGTCTGTGCCAGTGTTGTCTCTGCCTTGCTGTGGCCGGGCAAGGTGGCTCCCATCATTTCGGCAAGGATCGACAGCTGGATGCAGGACGCCCGCAGCTGGGCCGGGGAGTTGCTGGCCTTGCCGGATGGCGCCACGAGCGGACAGGACAAACCGATGGCCATGCATGCCAGCCGTCACAAGCTGGCAGCGGATATTCTGGCGCTGGACCAGTTCATCTCCCACTTGTCCTACGACACCACCAGCTTTGCCATGGTAAAGAACGCGCGCGAGCTGCGTGGCCGCATGAGCATGTTGCTGCCCATTCTGTCCTCGCTGACCGAAACCCGGCAGGCGCTGGTGCAGCAGGGGGAAAGTGTGCCGGAAGGCCTGCGCGTATTGATGCGGCGGGTGGCCGAGTGGATGGCCGAACCCCGGCTGGAGGCGTGCCGCAAGGCGGTGCCGGGTTTGCAGCGCGACCTCGCCAGCCTCAAGCAGGAGATGGCCAGTGGCGATGACTGGCAGTCGCTGTTGCTGGCCCATGCGCTGGCGCGTTTGCAGTCGCTGATCAACCTGTGGCTGGACTGCCGCCTGCTGCAGCAGTTGCTGGCTGAAGAACACCCCACTTTCAGCTGGAAACCGGCCTACCGTCACTGGCCGGTGGGTGGCACCGCCCGCCATTTCGACTACGGCATGGTGGCGTTTTCCTCACTGCAAGCCTCGGCAGCCATCTTCATTGCTTCGCAGCTGTGGATACAGCTGGGTTGGACCGATGGTTCCGGTGCGGTCATCATGGCGGCCATTGCCTCCTGCTTCTTTGCCGCGCTGGATGAGCCCGCGCCGATGATGCGCACCTTCCTGATCTGGGCGCTGGTCAGCATCGTGCTGACCACGGTGCTGTTGTTCATGGTGATTCCGGCGGCCTATACCTTTGAAATGCTGGTAGCCATGCTGGCCATCCCGTTCTTGCTGGTGGGCACGCTGTTCACCCGGCCGCAATTCACCATGATTGCCATGATGCTGACGGTGAACACCGCTACCTTCCTCAGCCTGCAAGGTGCTTACGATACCGACTTCACCGCCTTCTTCAACGGCAACGTCGCCACCGTGGTGGGGGTGTCCTTCGCCCTGCTGTTCAGCCTGCTGGTCCGCCCCTTCGGCATCGAACTGGCCATCCGCCGCTTGCGCCGCGCCAGCTGGCACGACCTGGCCCGCATGGCATCGGGTCGCGGTCTGGGTGACTACCCGCAACTGACTGCCCGCATGCTGGACCGGCTGGGCCAGCTGATTCCCCGCCTGGCTGCCAACGGGCATGACCAGCTGCCATTGGTGTTCAGCGAACTGCGTACCGGCTTCAGCGTGTTGCACCTGCAACGGGATGAAAACAAGCTGCCGGATAGCGCCGGGGCCGGTGTGCAGAAGGTGCTGGACGATGTGGCCGTGCATTACCGTCAGGCGCTGGCCTTGCGCCATGCCCCCAGGACGGATGACCGCCTGCTGCAACACATTGATGCCGCGCTGCGGCAGGTGCTGGGCAGCGGCCAGCGCAGCAGTCACGCCGTGCTGACCGTGCTTAACGCGCTGGTGGAACTGCGCATCACGCTGTTTCCCGCTGCCGGCAGTTTTGCCCCGGCAGCCCCCTTGCCCCTGGAACATGGAGAGCTTGCACCGTGATTGGTGAAATCGAAATCTACGGGGTGTATTTCCCCAGCCTGCTGATCCTGATGGTGCTGGCCTTTGGCGTCACCGCTGTGCTGCGCGCCGTGCTGGGACAGCTGGGTTTCTACAAACTGGTATGGCACCGTTCGCTGCTGAACGTGGCCTTGTATGTAATTGTGCTCGGCGGATTCGTCGTGCTGACTCGCGGATGGTAATGATGAAAAAGCTGGCAGGAAAAGCGGGCCCGGTGGCCCTGACGCTGATTGCGGTAGTGGCTGCAGTGCTGGTGGGGCGCTACTTGTGGGATTACTACACCAATGCACCATGGACACGGGATGGCCATGTACGGGCCGATGTGGTGCAGATTGCGCCGGATGTCTCCGGGCTGATTACCGAGGTGCGGGTACATGACAACCAGCTGGTCAAACGGGGGCAGGTGCTGTTTGTCATCGACCATGCCCGCTACACGCTGGCGCTGAAACAGGCCGAAGCGGCACTGGTGCTGCAAAAGGCGGCACTGGCGCAGGCAAAGCGTGAAGCTGCGCGCAATCACAGCCTGAGCGACCTGGTGGCGCGTGAAAACGTCGAACAGAGTGATGCCCGTGTGCAGCAGGACGAAGCCAATGTCGCCGCCGCCAGCGCCGCGCTGGATGTCGCCCGTCTGAACCTGCAACGCACCGAGGTGAGCAGCCCGGTGGATGGTTACCTGAACGACCGCACCCCGCGCGTGGGTGACTATGTCAGCACCGGCAAGCCCGTGCTGTCCATGGTGGATGCGCATTCCTTCCATGTGGATGGTTACTTTGAAGAAACCAAGCTGGACCGTGTGCAAGTGAACCAGCCGGTGGAAATCCAGATCATGGGTCAGTCGCACAAGCTGCGCGGTCATGTGCAAAGCATTGCCGCCGGTATTGAAGACCGCGACCGCAGCAACGGCGCCAGCCTGCTGCCCAACGTCAATCCCACTTTCAACTGGGTGCGGCTGGCGCAGCGCATTCCGGTACGGGTGACGCTGGATGAAATTCCGGCCGACTTCCGCATGATTGCCGGTCGTACCGCCACCGTGGCCGTGGTGTCCAGCAAGGGAGGCCAGCAGTGAAACGCTTTTATCCCGTCAGCCTGCTGGCACTCTCGGTGCTGGCTGGCTGCACCACGGTAGGCCCGGATTACCGCCTGCCCGAGCAGGCCGCCATGCAGCGCCCGGCGGCACAAGGCCGTTTTGCCAATGCCGATGGCCAGCTGGCGAGCGCACAGCCGGTGTACGGCCGCTGGTGGCAGCTGTATCACGACCCGGTGCTGAACCAGTTGGTGGAACAGGCCCGGGCCGCCAATACCGATTTGCGCGTGGCCAGTGCCAATCTGCAAAAGGCGCTGGCGGTAGCCAGTGAAGTCAATGCCGAAGCCGGCCCGCATGCGGCGGTGTCGGCGTCCGCCGAGCGTGCCCGCATATCCGGCCAGAGCATGCTGCTGGAAGAGCCGCTGCCGGTGACCAATCTGGGGGACGAAGGCATTCGTGTGGCTTACCAGCTGGATTTGTTTGGCAAGCTCAAGCGTGGCGAACAGGCGGCAGAAGCCAATAGCGAGGCCGTGGCGGCGGCGCGCGACCTGGCTGCTATCACCGTCACCGCCGAAACCGTACGCAGCTATGTGCAGATCTGTTCGGCCAACCATGGTTATCAGGTGGTACAGCAACAGCAGGGCCTGCAGCAAAAGCAGCTGGAACTGACACGCCGTCTGGCCAGTGCTGGGCGGATGACCGCCACCGATGTGCTGCGGGCACAGGCGCAACGCGACAGCGTGAATGCCGCGCTGCCAGCCTACCAGGCCCAGCGGGATGCCGCGCGCTACCGGCTGGCCATGCTGCTGGGCAAGGCACCGGCTGAAGCCTTGCCCGCTGCCGCACTGGCCTGCGCGCAAGAGCCGCAGCTGAGCCAGCCCATTCCGGTGGGGGATGGCAGGGCGCTGCTGGCGCGCCGCCCGGACGTGAAGCAGGCCGAGCGCCGCCTGGCACAATCCAGCGCCATGATCGGGGTGGCCACGGCCGATCTCTATCCCAGCATCACCCTTGGTGCATCAGCAGGCTTTACCGGTTTTGTCGAAGACCTGGGTAAGCGCTCCACCCAGCGCTTCGGTTTTGGCCCGCTGATCAGCTGGAGCATTCCGGACAGCGGCAGCATGGCGCGGGTACGGGCAGCCAAGGCGGACAATGCGGCGGCGCTGGCGCATTTTGACGGCGTGGTGCTCAATGCCCTGCGCGAAGTGGAAACCAGCCTCAGCCTGTATGCCAAGGACTTGCAACGCCTGACACTGTTGCGCAGCGCGCGGGACAATGCCCGCGAAGCTGCGGCGCAAAACCGCCGCTTGTACCAGGCGGGCCGCGCGCCTTATCTCACCAGTCTGGATGCCGACCGCACCATGGTCAGCGGCGAACAGGCTGTGGCCATGGCCGAAAGCCAGCTGGCACAGGATCAGGTCAACCTGTTCCTGGCGCTGGGTGGTGGCTGGGAAGATGCTGCCAGCGTAGCAAAGCCGGATCAGCATTAAGCACGGGCCAGAACACCATGCCGGTAGCGGCCGCCACATTTGTCTGGCAGCCACTACCGGCATTTTTTTGTCCTCCCCGTTTGCCAGGTACGCATATTGCTTGAAAATGTGCGCTGTAATTTAAATGCGCTTGTGCCTGGTGTGCACTAAGGCATAGCATTGACATCATTTTTATCTGTTTGGAATTTCAATGGCGGTAACTCAGAGCATTCCCATCCTGTTACCCGTCTTTGTGGTCACCGAATTGCTGTGCGCCTGCAATACCGTACAACTGTGGTCATTGAAAAAAGCCGGCGTCGCCGGTACCCGCAGCTGGCTGCTGGCCAATGCCGCCATGCTGGGTTATCTGCCTGCGCTGGGCCTGCGCATGGTGCTGCCGCTGATTTTCAGTGTGGTGCTGAGTAATGGCCTGGGCCTGGTGGCAGCCAGCATGTTCTACATCGGTTGCGCGCGCTTTCTGGGCCGGCCCAGCCATGCCCGGCCACTGGCCTTGCTGGTGCTGGCCGGTGTCGCCGGTTTGCTGGGTTTTACCCTGCTGCTGGACAGCATGCGGGTGCGGGTGGTGATTGCCTCCGGTGGTATCAGCATCGTGTTTGCCGCCACGGCCTGGCTGTTGTTCCGCCACCGCATTGCCAGCCATCGCGCCACGGTGTACTGGCTGGGCGCGGCTTGTAGTGCCGTGACGTCATTGCTGCATCTGGGGCGTGCCGTTTACTACGGCGGCGGCTTCGGCAATATCAGCGACCTGTTTGCCACCACCGTACCCAATGTGTTTTCCATGAGCCTGACCGCGGCACTGGTGCCCGGCTTGTCGATGCTGGCAGTAGCCATGGTGCAGGAGTACCTGTTGCGTGATGCCACCTGGCGGGCAGAACACGATGGCATGACCGGACTCAATACCCGTCAGTGTTTTGAAAGCCGCAGCATGCAGCTGTTGCAACAGGCAGAGGCCGATGGCCTGCCCTTGTGCCTGCTGCTGATGGACCTGGATCATTTCAAGCAGATCAACGACCGGCATGGCCATCAGGCAGGGGATCAGGTGTTGCTGACATTCAGCCAGTTGTTGCGTCAGGGCATGCGGCCGGGGGATGTGACCGGCCGCATGGGGGGTGAAGAATTTGCACTGTTGCTGCCACAAACGCCGCCAGCGCAAGCGCTGGCCATGGCGGAAAACCTGCGCTTGCGTGCTGCTGAAATACCGGCGGTTTCACTGGGCGGCAGCATTCCTTACAGCGTCAGCATGGGGCTGGCGGTATGGCAGCCAGGCATGTCGTTTACCGAGCTGTACCGCCACGCCGACCAGGCCTTGTATGCGGCCAAAAAGGCAGGGCGCAATCAGGTGATGCAGGCGGCGCAGCCTGCCTGACACTCAGCCTTGCAGTGCCTCATGCAGCCTTTGCTGGGGCAGCTGTCTGGTGATGGCCATGCTGGTGAAGCAGGCGGTCAGCGACATGGATTCGCTGACCTCGGCAAACAGGAACTCGTCGCCGCCAAAACTGTAGCGAATGCTCATGCGGTTCTCCCGGTGTCACGCGCCAGCGGGTCTGCCACCGTGTCTGTCGTGCTGCCCGGCCAGTGCGCCAGCCAGTGCTCCAGAAAGCGGGTGTGATAGCGCGCGGCGCATACGTCGGCATCGGCCAGCAAGGCCTGGTGCAGGCTTTTTGTGTGGGCAACGCCACTGATGTGCAGTTCATCCAGCGCCCGGCGCATGCGACTGAGTGCGTGTTTCCTGTCTTCATCCCACACGGTCAGTTTGGCCAGCATGGAGTCGTAATAGGGGGGGATGACACAGCCCGGGTACAGCATGCTGTCCACCCGCACACCCGGCCCGCCGGGTAGTTGCAGCTGTTCGATGCTGCCAGGTGTGGGCAGGAAGTTGCGCTGCGGGTCTTCGGCATTGATGCGGCATTCGATGGCGGCACCACGCAGCCGGATGTCCTGCTGTTGCCAGCGCAAGGGCTGGCCGTCGGCAATCAGCAGCATTTCGCGCACCAGATCAAGCCCGGTGACCATTTCAGTGACCGGGTGTTCCACCTGTATGCGGGTATTCATTTCAATGAAATGGAACTCGTCCTGATCGAACAGGAATTCCACCGTGCCCGCCCCGCGGTATGCCACGGATTGCGCCAGCCGGACTGCTGCCTGGCACAGCCTGTTGCGCTGTGCGTCATCCAGCGCGGGGGAGGGGGCTTCTTCCATGATTTTCTGGCGGCGGCGCTGCAAGGAGCATTCCCGCTCGTAGCAATGAATCACCCGCTGGCCATCCCCCAGGATTTGCACTTCCAGATGCCGTGCCTGCGGCATGAAGCGCTCCAGATAAAGATGCCCGTCGCCAAAGGCCGCCAGCGCTTCCCGTTGCGCAGCGGCAAATGCCGCATGCAGCGCTTCGGCATGTTCCACCACGCGGATGCCGCGGCCACCACCACCGGCCACGGCCTTGATCATCAGCGGATAGCCGATTTCCTTGGCCATGCCCATGGCTTGCACCACGTCCGCCAGTGCGCCCGCACTGCCCGGTACGGTGGCAACGCCAACCGCCTGTGCCATGGCGCGGGCCCGGGCCTTGTCACCCATCAGCGCGATGGTGTCTGCCGTAGGGCCGACAAAAATCAGCCCGGCGGCCTCTACCTGACGGGCAAAGTCGGCATTTTCGGCGAGGAAGCCATAGCCCGGATGAACGGCATCCACTTCCTGATTGCGGGCCGTAGCCAGAATGGCCGGAATGTCCAGATAGCTTTTTGCGGCGGGTGGCGGGCCGATTTCCACTGTCCGGTCTGCCATCTGGCAGGCCAGACTGTTGCGGTCCGCACTGCTGTGTACCAGTACGGTCTGCGCGCCCATTTCACGGGCAGCCCGGATGATGCGCACCGCAATTTCCCCGCGGTTGGCCACCAGCAGGCGACGGATACGTTGCAAGGCAATGGGCTGCGTCATGTCACCACCCTCGCCACCGGCTGGCCGATATCGACCGCATCGCCGTCTTCCAGCAAAAAGGCGAGCAAGCGCCCACCTTGCTCGGCAGTCATTTCGTTGAATTGCTTCATCACCTCGATGCAGGCGATGACGGTATCCGCGGCAACCAGATTGCCTTCTTCCACATAGGGCGCTGCATCCGGGGCCGGGCGACGATAGAAGGTGCCGGGCAGGGGGGCGAGTATCAGGTGTTCAGTCATGTGCTTGTCCTTGAACGGGGTGTTGTGGTCTGCCTCAGCCAACGGCTTGCTCATGCGGTGCGCGCAGGGTGATGCCAGCCTGTAGCAGACGGTCACGGGTGGTGCGGATCAGTTCCAGCGCGCCGGGGGTGTCGCTGTGAATGCAGATGGAATCGAAGTCGACCGGAATGCGCTGGCCATCCACGGTATCAACCAGGCCCTCCGTGCAGGCCAGCATCACCTTGTCGGCCACGGCTGCCGGGGAGAGCCGTCCCATCCGGCGGGTAAATACAATCCGCCCGCTGGCGTCATAATCCCGGTCGGCAAAGAATTCGCCTACTGCCTTCACGCCCAGTGCCTGCGCGGCCTGATGCGTGGCAGAACCGGCCATGCAATACACCGCCAGTTGCGGCGACAGTCCCTGGACTGCCTGCAGGAATGCCAGGGAGAGCGCTTCATCGGCAGCCAGCGTCATGTACAGGGCACCATGCGGTTTGACATGCTGCATGACCATGCCCTCCAGTTGCAGGAAGGCTTGCAAGGCACCAATCTGGTACACCGCGTCCTGTACCAGTTCCTGTGCGCTGACCTGAATGCTGCGCCGCCCGAAGCCCACCAGGTCGCGATAGCCGGGGTGGGCACCCACGGCAACGCCATGTGCCTTGGCCAGGCTGACGCTGCTGGCCATGGTGGCCGGGTCGCCGGCATGAAAACCGGTGGCAATGTTGGCCGAGCTGATCAGCGGCATGATGTGCCGGTCGTCCCCGTCGCCAATCTGCCACGGGCCAAAACTTTCCCCCATGTCGGCGTTCAGGTCGATTACCTGTTTGTACATGTGTGTTCCTGTCTGAGAGTGAGTCAGACCGACACCCTAGGCAGCGTGAACAGGCGGGGGAAGTTTTAAATTTTGATGGTGTCCCATCAATTATTTTGATACCGCCAGGCGGCCAGACAGAGCAGGGCGTTCGACCGCATATGCCTTGCCTTGTGCGTTGATTTAGCTGTACCGCAAGGCAGCTTGCCGCAACTGCTTCACTGCTCGCAAAGGCCTGCTTCATCGTCGGCTCATGCATCTGATACCGAATTTCGACCTTTCCCTCAGCAAACTCCTCCCCATCTGATTGGCCTGCCACCACAAGCGCTTTGATGATTGCCAATGTCATCAACCCGCCCGGACGCCTTCATGCCCAACCCCTACCAGCTGCGCTTCCCCTCCCACCTGGGCCTGGACCTCTCCGTACACCACTTCACCCTCGACGAAGCACTCGACACCCCCTACCTGCTCAACGTCACCGTCACCAGCCCCGACCCCGCCCTGCCGCTCGCCAGCCTCATCCATCAGCCGGTCAGCTTCACCATCAGCCCGCCACCCCTCAACCCGCAGCCTTCCTTTCCCGGCCTGCCCAGCCCTCCTGCCGACCCCGCCTTGCAGCGCGTGTGGCATGGCGTGGTGTGCGAGGCCTGGCGTGAGGACAGCAATGTGCAGCAAACCCGCTACCGCTTTGCCATCGGGCCGCGCCTGAGCCTGCTGGCCCAGGGCAGCACCTGCCGTCTGTTTCAGAACAACACGGTGCAGCAGGTCATCACGGCGCTGTTGCAGCAGCATGGCTTTGCCGCCAGTGCCGTGCGCTTTCAGTTGACGGCGCCACTGCCCACCCATGCCCATCTCACCCAGTGGCGCGAGTCGGATTTGCAGTTCATTTCCCGCCTGGCGGCGGAGGCGGGCCTGTTTTACCAGTTTGTGGTGGAGGAGGCGGGCAAGGAGGTGCTGCTGTTTGGCGATAATCTGGAGCACTATGGCCGCGGGCGGCTGCTGGATATTCCGCTGCGGGCGGCGGGCGGGCTGCGCCAGGATGACAGCCCGGCCGTCCAGCAGTGGCAGATTCATCATCGCAGCCTGTTGCACAGCGTGCGCCGCACCGATTTCAACTATCTCACCGCCGATACCGTACTGGATGCCGCGCATGGTGTGGCTGGACCGCAAGCAGCGGCCTACGGCGTGGATTATGCCTGGGGCGAGGGCGGACGTGATGCAGCGGAGACCGAGCGCATCGCCCAGCTGCGCCATCAGGCCTCGCAGGCGCGCCAGTGTGTGGCCAGTGGCAGCGGCACCGTGCTGCACAGCCGTCCGGGCGAGGTGTTGCGGCTGGCGCAGGCGTTTGATGAAGCGCCGCATGGCTGGCTGATCATTGCCGCCCGGCATCAGGGCGCGCGCGATCAGGCCTATCACAACCACTTCCAGGCCATTCCGGCCGACCGCATCTGGCGACCGGCCTTGCTGCCCAGGCCGCGCATCCACGGCACCTTGCCGGCCATGGTGGTGAGTCCGGGCGATAACAGCTATCGCTATCCCTTTCTGGATGAGCTGGGCCGCTACCGGGTGCGTTTCCTGTTTGATCTGGACCGCTGGAGCCCCGGTGGCGACTCGCGCCCGGTGCGGCTGGCCAAGCCCTTTGCCGGCGGCGGCTTTGGTTTTCATCTGCCCTTGCATGCCGGTACCCGCGTCAACCTGGGCTTTGATGATGGCGACCCGGACCACCCCTACATTGCCTCGGTGCTGCACGACAGCAGCAAGCCGGACCACATCGACAGCGGCTGGCACACCCGCAACGTCATCCTCACCCGTTCCCACAACAAGCTGCGCATGGAGGACTTGCAGGGCAAGGAGCATATCAAGCTGGCCACCGAATATGGCAAGACCCAGCTCAATATCGGCCACCTGGTGGATGCCCAGCGCCAGCCGCGCGGGGCAGGGTTTGAGTTGCGCAGCGACCAGTGGGGGGCCATCCGGGCCGGTAAAGGCCTGCTGCTGTCCGCCCACGCCCAGCCGGGGGCTGGCGGCCCGCAACGCGACATGGCGCAGGCGCTACAGCAACTGGAGCGGGCCAATCAAAGCATCGACAGTCTGAATGCCGCCGCCAGCCAGGCCAGGGCCGACCCGCTGCACTGGCAAGCGCAGCTGGACTTGCTCAATCAGCAGGTGAAGGACCTGCAGCAGGCGGTGCTGCTGGCCAGCGCCCCGGCCGGCATGGCGCTCACGACTGGCGGCAGCCTGCACGCCGCCGCCGGGCAGGACATCGCCCTCACCGCCCAGCAGCAGGTGGGCGTATCGGCGCTGAAGTCGCTGGTGGTGAACATCGGCCAGGCCATCAGCCTGTTTGCTGCCAAGGCGGGCATCAAGCTGGTCGCCAACCAGGGCAATGTCGACATCCAGGCGCAGGGCGCTGCCTTGCTGCTGTCCTCGCGCCAGGACACGCAAATCCGCAGCTTGCAGAAGATCAGCCTGGCGGCGCAGGAGGAGATTGTACTGAGCGTGGGCGGCAATGCGGTGCGCATTACCGCCGAGGGGGTCAGTACGCTGGGCAAGACCACGGTGTACGGCGGCTTCTCGATCACATCCAAACAGCAACTGAACGTGGGGATGCCGGACTTCCCGGTGTCGCAGGTGAAGGTGCCGCTGCAATTACAGCTGCAACAAGGTCCGGAGGGCGGCGTGGGCTGGGCTCGCATGCCCTATACCGTGCTGGCCAACGGGGTGGAAGTCAGCAAGGGCGTGATGGGCGCGGATGGCACCATCCCGCTGGCGCATGAGGCGGGCACCCAGCGTTATCAGGTGAGATTGGGGAATGGCACGCGCTTTGAAATTCCTGTGGCACAGGATTTCAGCAATCCAGACCAAGGGGTCATGGCCAACCAGGGGCTGCCCAAGCTCTGGGACGACACTGGCGTCATCGACACAATCCGCCAGCGCTATCAAGCCTTGCTCAGCACATCGGCCACTGACCATCACGATCAGGAGGAATCATGAACCGCGCCAAGCAAATTCAACAAACCCTTCCTATCCTGGCGTGCGATCTCAAGGGCAGTGCCAATGCCCAATGGCATGTCAACGGCTCGAAATATGCGCCTTGTGAGGCCACTTATCGGCCACTCAATTGCGGAGAAGAAGCGTTCCGCGAGGTGTATCAGGCCATTGCTGCGGCCAGGCATTGCATCGACATCATTTGCTGGGGGTTTCAACCTTCCATGTTCTTTATCCGCGATGGCGGTAAGTCACTGATGATAGGCCAGTTGCTTGAGCAAAAAGCCAAGCAGGGCGTCAGCATCAAAATCCTCGGCTGGGACATGTCCCCCTTGGGGCTGAATGTCTCTGGCATGGGCGGCGAGGCGAATCTGCCGGGGGTAGGAGGCGGCCTCAAGAACCGTAACAAAGTCTTCCGCCTGGATGACAAGCGCAGCTATAGCAAAGGCGGGCAATACACCTCGACTGATGCGCAATTCGCATACGATCAATACTGGTTTGCCACCTATATGGACACCACAGCGCCGGAAGAAGCCACCGGTGGCAACGATGCCTTTGCGCTGTACCTGCAAAGAGCGCAATTGAAAAAGATGAATGCCGGCAAAAAACTGCGTTTTCATGGTCGGGGGTTTTCCAATTTCGACCGCGGGGAAATTGCCGCCCGCATGGAACGCCTGAGCCGCCTGCCAGGCCAGGCCATGTCCGACACCCAGAAAGCCGCCTTGGCCGCTGCCCCCAGTCATCACCAAAAAAGCGTGCTGGTGGATTATGTCGACCCCGAGCGCGCCATTGGTTTTGTCATGGGCCACAACATGCTGGACGAATACTGGGATACCGAGGCCCACCACTATCTGCCCAAAGCGCCAGATGCCGGACGCAATGGCTACGGCCCGCGCCAGGATATTTCTGCCATGGTCAGCGGCCCGGTGCTGTGGTATCTGCACGATAACTTTGTCAAAGCCTGGCAGCACAATACCGACGAAGACCTGGCCGCCGAACCGGCACGCCAACGTGCCAGCCAGCGTTACCGCGACACAGCACAAGCCTGCGCACTGCTGCGCCATGACAAGGGCCAGGCCACCATGGCACAAGTGTTCCGCACCCAGCCGCAGGAAAAATGCACCGACATTGCCAGGCTGTATTTTCAGGCAGTCAATAATGCCACCCGCCTGATTTATATCGAAAACCAGTATTTCCGCTGGCTGCCTCTGGCGGAAGAAATCAAGCAGGTCGCGCAAAACCTGGTGCGGCATGGTGCCCACCCCGGTCAGTACGGCGATTTATACCTGTTTGTCGTCACCAATAGCGACGATGACGGCGTCGGCAAAGGCACGGTCAACACCTACAAAATGCTGGACAGCCTGGGCCGTGCCGACACCATCCCCAATGTGGCCCGCAGCCAGGAAATCGACTGGCGCAAACAGCAGCTGGAACAAGCAAAAGCCAAGCAAGCCAGGCTGGAATCCCAGGTCAACCGCTCTGCCGCCCACTACCCGCGCGTCAACCCTGGGCATGAGGCCCTGCTCAAACAGGTGAATGAGGCCAGGGACGAGGTAGTCAAGGCCCAGGACGCGCTGCAAGCCAGCAGTGTGGCCCGCGATGCCGCACAGAAACGCGGCAAGGAACAAACCATCCAGCCGCAAACCGTACCCGGCCTGAAAATGCATATTTGCACGCTGGTGGCCCCGGATTCCCCCGGCTATCAACCGGACGTATATCGCCCCACACCCGCCAATCCCAGACAGACGCTGGCCATGCGCTACGACCCTCAGGCCGATCCTGCCCCGCGCCAACTGGTCAAGAACACCACTTGGGTGCCGGTGTATGTACACAGCAAGCTGATGATTGTGGACGATGTGATGATCACCAACGGCTCTGCCAATCTCAATGTGCGCAGCATGGAAGTGGATAGCGAGCTGAACATCATGTCGCCCAATGCCAAGGTGGCGCGCGCCTTTCGCCAGCGGCTGTGGAAGCAGCATACGACGAACCACTTTAACGGCAAGGTCCAAGGGCTACATGATGACCCAGCAAAGGCATATCAGTTGTGGGGCTCATTAATTAAGCAAAATAAGACCGCCCAAAAGCAGGGTAAACCGCCCGAAGCCTCGCTGGTCGAGTTCTTCCGCGACAGCCCCGACCTGTCAGACCTGGACTAAACCATGCGCTTATTTTTTTATCTGCCACTCAGCCTGTGCCTGCTCGGCTGTCAGGCCAAACCGGAGCATGCCATGCCCGATGTCTCTGCCGTTCACGCCAAACTGGCCTTCACCTGCGCCTACGAGAAAGACCGCCTGCCGCCGCTGAACCCGGAAGCCGAACAGTTATTCCGCTATGGCCGCTGGCTGTGGCGCGGCAATATCGTCACCCCCAAGCCCGCCGTCTATGCCGACATGGCGCGCTATTACCGCATTGCTGCTGCCTATGGCCATTACAAAGCCAATTTCAATCTGCAAAACCTGTATAGCCAGGGCGTGATTGACGGCGATATCGAGGAAATGCTCGACCTCAACGATGCCTTGATCAAGGCAGGGATACCGGTTGGCTACTACCTGCTCGGCCATTATGTGGAAGGCGGCGTCGGCTATGACGCCAATAAAGAACTGGCTTTGAAATACTTTCGCAAAGCCGCCGACCTGGGCAATAAAGAGGCCCAATACTATGTTGGCGATATTCTTGAAATGAAATTCATCGGCCAACTCGCCGTTCAGTCGATCGGCAGTGCAATGAAGCGCTGTGCAGCCGAGCAGGGGCATGGTGTAGCCGCGCAAGAAGTCGGTATTGATCTTAAGTCAAACAAACATTATCCAGAGGCGGTCAAATATTTTGAGATGGGTGCCCGCGCTGGGGATAATGGTTCAGCTTTCTGGTTAGCCGGTGGCTATAAGGAGAACGATCCCCAAGGTATGTTTTATCTTGCCTTGCCGCTGGATGAAGAACGTAGCCAACGCTATGACACGCTCAGCACATTGTTGCTGAACTACGAAATCTTCAACCCGGTGCTACCCGATCTGGCCGAGATTATTCCCCCCCCTCCAGCCCCGCTGCCGCCGTGGGATGGCAAATTCCAATGGCTGCGCGACTTTGAAGCCAACGTCCCGCCACCGCTGCCAACAGAACAACGCATCCGTGAACTGGCCGAGGCCAAGGCGCTGGACCCGGCCACCGGGCGACCCGACCCCAAACGCCAACAGGCGCAAAAAGCCCAGGCCGCGCAAGCCAAGGCACTGCCCTTGGGCACTACCCGCCACACAGGCGAGAGCTGTCCGCAAAGCGGTATCTGGCATGCCCAGTTTCCACCGCACAGCATCAGCAACCGCCAGCCGGGTTACGACGTACAACGCTTTTTTGCCCAGGGCAGCCTGCTGCCCCCTTTACCGGTGCACTACCTCCGGCTGCTGGGGCGCTGGCTGGGCTACCCCGCCCAGGTGGAGCCGGTACGCTGGATTCTGATGGAGTATGCCTGATGCACTCGCTGCGCTATCCGTAGATGGAGTGCCTGCTACGCAACGTCACCCATATAGATACCAGCTGAATAGGCGCGGCTGACTTATCCAGGCCGCATGAAAAAGGCGAGTCATAACCGTGGCATTTTCCTTCCGGCAGTTGAAGTATTTTGTGGCCACGGCTGAAACAGGGCAGGTTTCCCAGGCGGCCATCCAGCTGTGCATCACCCAATCGGCAGTGACGGCAGCCATCCGGCAACTGGAAGAAGTGCTGGCTACGTCCTTGTTTGTCCGCCACCCTCAGGGCATGGTGCTGACCGACTGCGGACGGCGCTTTCTGGGTCATGCCTACGAAATTATGGCCAATGTGGAAGAGGCCATGCTGCTGGGCAAACGGGATGGCGATTTTGCCGGCAGGCTGACCGTGGCTGCCAGCTATACGGTGATGGGGTATTTTCTGCCTGCCCATGTGTGCCGCCTGTCCGCCTTTTACCCGCAACTGAGGATTGAACTGTTCGAATTGTCACGTGAGGACATTGAAGCCGGGCTGCTGCGGCAGGATTTCGATGTCGCGGTGCTGTTGACTTCCAATGTGGACAACCCGGCTTTGCGGCTGGAGCCCATCATCAGTTCGCCCCGGCGCTTGTGGCTGCCGGCACAGCATCCGCTGCTGTCACACCCGGCACCCGACTTGCAGGATATTGCCGAGCAGCCTTACATCATGCTGACGGTGGATGAGGCAGAACAGACAACGTGGCGCTATTGGCAGCAGTCGCCATGGCAGCCGCAGGTGAGGGTGCGCACCAGTTCGGTGGAGGCGGTGCGCAGCATGGTGGCCAATGGCAGCGGGGTGAGCATTCTGTCAGACATGGTGTTCCGGCCGTGGTCGCTGGAGGGGCGTCGTATCGAAACGGTGAGTCTGCACGGTCTGGTGCCGCCGATGACGCTGGGGCTGGCATGGAAGGCCGGGTCTGAGGTCAGCCCGGCCATTGCCTTGTTCCGTGATTATTTCCGGCAGCAATTCATGAGCCCGGCCAGCAGCCAGCGTAGCGCGGCTGCCCGCTGAGGGCTTCAGACGGCTGGGCGACTGTCAGCCCAGCTGTTTTCAAATACCAGCTCGGCCAGGTTTTGCCGCTTTGCCCAGTTTTCCTGTTCCAGCATGGGTTTGTCGTAGAAAGCCTCGACATGGCCGATGCACAGGATGGCCACCGCCTTGGCCTCGGCCGGCAGGCCCAGCAGCGTGCCCAGCCGCTGCGGGTCGAACAGCGATACCCAGCCCAGGCCGATGCCCTCGGCGCGGGCGGCCAGCCACATGTTCTGGATGGCGCAGGCGATGGAGCAGATATCCATTTCCGGCAGGGTGCGGCGGCCGAATACATGGCGTTCGCGCCCGTCCATCAGCGCCGCCACCAGCACCTCGCCGCAGTCGAGAATGCCCTCAACCTTCAGCTTCATGAATTCGTCTTCCCGCTGGCCCAGTGCCTTGGCAGTGGCTACCCGTTCTACTTCCACCTCGGCATGCAGTTGCTGGCGCAGCGCGGTATCGCTAATGCGGATGAAGCGCCAGGGCTGCATGAAACCCACGCTGGGGGCCTGGTGCGCGGCCTGTAGCAGGCGTTGCAGCAGGGCCGGGGCCACCGGGTCCGGCTTGAAGTGGCGCATGTCGCGCCGTTCGCGGATGGCGCGGTAGACGGCGTCGATGTCGGCTTGGGGATAGGCATTCATGGCAGGAACAATCTGGCGCAGGCCGCAGGGTTGGACGGGAAGTAAAGATGCAGATAACTGGCCAGCAGGCTGCCGTGGCGGTATACCGCCTCGCCCGGCCCGCTACCGGTGGCGCGGCTGGCATGGGTGAGCGGGGTGATGGGTGTATCCAGGCTGGAATAGTGAAAAGTGTGGCCACGCAGCACTGCGCCATCCAGTTGCAGTTGTTGCAGGCCGAGCGCGCTCAGGCGGGTATTCAGCCGGGCATGGCCGGGCAACAGGCCCAGCATCTGTCCGCTTTGACCCTGCTTGTCGGTCAGGCTGTCCAGCAAATACAGCATGCCGCCACATTCGGCATACAGCGGTTTGCCTGCTGCCACGTGGGCATGCAGGCTGGTGCGGCTGTGCTCTGCACCTGCCAGCGCGGCCAGATGCAGTTCCGGATAGCCACCGGGCAGCCAGACTGCGTCGCAGTCGGGCAGGGCATCGTCGGCCAGTGGCGAGAAGTAATGCAGTTCGGCACCCAATGCCTGTAGCGTCTGGATATTGGCCGGGTAGATGAAGCTGAAGGCGGTATCGCGGGCGATGGCGATGCGCACGCCGTCCAGCAGCCGTGGCAGGCTGGGTGCCGTGGCAGGCTGGAAGGCGACTGCGGGTGGCAGATCGGCCAGACGGGTGGTGGCAAGCTGGGCGGCGGCGCGCTCCAGCCGTGCTTCCAGATCGTCCACTTCCTGCGCCTGCACCAGCCCCAGATGGCGCTCCGGCAGGCCCATGTCCTGCTGGCGCATCACCGCGCCCAGATAGTTGAGGCTGGCGGGCAGGGCGGCGGTGAGCATTTCTGCATGACGGGCTGATGCCACCTGATTGGCCAGTACGCCGTAAAACGGCAGGCCGGGGCGGAAGCTGGCCAGGCCATGTGCTACCGCCGCAAAGGTTTGCGCCATGCCGGCCGCGTCGATGATGGCGGCTACCGGCACGCCGAACAGCTGGGCCAGGTCGGCACTGCTGGGGGTGCCGTCAAACAGGCCCATGCTGCCTTCAATCAGGATGAGGTCGGCCTCGGCGGCGGCCTGGTACAGGCGCTGGCGGCAGTCATCCTCGCCGTTCATCCACAAATCCAGCGCATACACGGTGTGGCCGCTGGCCTGTTCCAGCACATAGGGGTCGAGGAAATCCGGCCCGGTCTTGAACACGCGCACGGTTCGGCCCAGCTGGCGGTGGTAACGCGCCAGCCCGGCGCTAAGGGTGGTCTTGCCCTGATGCGAGGCAGGGGCGCTGATGAACAGCGCCGGGCAGTGGCGGATGGCCATGTCAGAACTCCACGCCCTGTTGCGCCTTGATGCCCTGCTCGCGGAAGGGGTGCTTCACCAGTTTCATCTCGGTGACCAGATCGGCGGCATCAATCAGCGCCTGCGGCGCATGGCGGCCGGTAATCACCACATGCAGGTTAGCCGGGCGGCTGGCCAGTGCCGCCAGTACCTCGTCCAGCGGCAGGTAGTCGTACTTCAGCACGATGTTCAGCTCGTCCAGGATCAGCATGTCGTAGTGGCCACTGTTCAGCATCTCCAGTGCGGCCTCCCAGCCCTGACGCGCGGTGGCGATGTCGGCCTCGCGGTTCTGGGTGTTCCAGGTATAGCCCTCGCCCATGGTGAGGAAGCGGCAGTTGTCGAAGCGGCTGAACAGATCGCGCTCGGCAGTGTGCAGTGCGCCCTTGATGAACTGCACCACACCCAGCTGCATGCCGTGGCCGACAATGCGCAGCCCCATGCCGAAGGCGGCGCTGCTCTTGCCCTTGCCGCTACCGGTATGGACGATGAGCAAGCCTTTTTCCTTGGTGGCGGCAGCCTTTTTCTTTTCAAAGCCGGCCTTGCGCTTTTCCACCATGCGCTGGTGGGCGGCGGCGTCGGTTTTCATGGTCTTGTCCTTGTCTGATCAGGCTGGCGCTTACTGCCAGTGCGTGCCGGTCAATGTTTTGAGCCGCTCCACAATGCGCGGCCGGCTGGGGTGATAGCCGATGAATACCAGCTGCGCCTGCCGTGGTGCGGCGGTGTCCGCTTCCTGTTGCAGCTGTACGCGCTGGCGTACCGCTTGCAGTGTCAGCCGGCCCTCTCCATTGGCACTGGCCGCATGGCCCTTGATGCGCAACAGCGCTTCCTCGCGGGCAATGGTTTCCACCGCTGCCAGTAGCCGTGCTGGGTCCTGTGCGTCCTTGCTGCGAATCAGGAAGGACTGCCAGCCCGGGTCCTGCTCGTGAAAATGCTTGTGGGTGGCCAGGCCATGACTGTGCGCGGCCAGGCCGCCGTGGCTGTGGCCGTCCAGCAGCGCCTGGTTGGCCAGCGGCCGCAGATTCAGCGGCAGGCTGGATACCGGGCCGTAATGGCGGTGGCCGCTGCCGCTGACTTCGTGCAGATGCAGGCCCAGCGTCAGCCGGGTGTCCAGTTTTGCCTGATAGGCCAGCTCGATAAAGCGGATGGACGGCGCCAGCTGGCGCACCGTGCTTTCCGCTTGCAGCATGGCGGTATCGGTAAGGGTGTCGATCTTGTTCAGCACCACGATGTCGGCGTTCTCCAGTTGCTGGCGGAACAGGCTGGCCACCGCGTCGTCCTGCTGGCCGTGGCCGCTGTCAAAATCGCCAGCCAGCAGCAGCGGGGTATCCACCACCGCCAGTGTGGCGTCCAGAACAAAGCGCTCGGCCAGCTCCGGGCCTTGCAGCTGCTCCATTACCGCGCTGGGCAGGGCCAGTCCCGAGGTTTCGATCAGCACATGGTCGATTTGCTGACGGCGCTGCCACAAGGCCAGCATGGTGGGCAGGAAGTGTTCGTCGTCGTCGTAAGCCACCAGACCATTGGCCAAATCGTGAATCTCCACCCCGGCCTTGTCGTCCGTACGCAGGATGGTGCCGTCGATGGACACCTCGCCAAATTCGTTGACCAGAATGGCCAGCCGCCGTTGTTTGCTGTCGCGGATCAGATTGGACAGCAGGGTGGTTTTGCCCGCGCCCAGAAAACCGGTGAGCACGGTGACCGGAATGCGCGGGCTGCTCATGCCAGTTGCTCCAGTGCGGCTTGCAGGCTGGCAAAGTCGGCAAAGCTGACCGGGTAGTCCAGCTGCGGACGGTCCACCACGATGAAGGGAATGCCCAGTGCGGCCGCAGCGGCAGCCTTGGCGCTGTAGCCACCGGCGTCACCCGATTGCTTGCTGATGACACAGTCGATCTGCCAGTCGCGCCACAGGGTTTCATTGGCCGCCTGCGAAAACGGGCCTTGCATCGCGCACAAGCGCGCACGCGGAATGCCCAGATCGATGGCGCGTTGCAGGTGTTGCGGGTCCGGTGCCAGCCGCACGAACCATTGCTTGTCAGCCGCACCCTCGGCCTGCACAAAGCTGGCCAGCTCCTTGCTGCCGGTGGCCAGGAAAATGCGCTGGCCATGCTGCATTGCCAGCTTTGCTGCTTCGGCCATGCTGCTGCAGTGAATGGCCGGGTGCTGATCCACCGCGCTGGGGCGCTCGTAGCGCAGATAAGGCAGGGCCAGTTCCTGCGCCAGCGCCATCAGCTGTTGCGACATTTCCGTGGCATAGGGGTGGGTGGCATCCACGATGCAGCGTGCCTGGCTTTGTTGCAGCAGCTCGCGGCGACGCTCCACACCCAGGCGCCCGCTGATGCTGGTGAGGCCGGGGCTGTCGGCGGCGACGATTTCGGCACCGTAGTCGCTTGCCGTGCTGACAATCACCGGCTGGCCTCCTGCTGCCAGTTGACGTGCCAGCGCATTGCCGTCGCTGGTGCCGGCAAACACCCAGGCGGCAGCGCCAGGCAGGCTGTCAGCGGTAATGGTGTCGGCGGTGTTCTGCCAGTTGAAATAACCGCGCGGGGTGAACATCCAGTTGCGCTTGCGGCGGGTGAAACGGTTGCCGATTACCAGCGAGGTGAGCATGTTGAACTGGCGGGTGCGCAGCTCGGCCAGGGTGACGATTTCCACCGTCTGGCCCTCGCGGTAGGCATTGTGCACGATGCCGCACAGGGTTTCCGGCCGCTTGTGTTCCAGCATGATGTCCAGAATGCGGTACACGCCTTCCTGCCGCTGCTTGCTTTGCACGTTGTAAAACACCACGGCCAGATCCGCCTCGGCAATATGGCGGGCGCGGCTTTCAATCCACTCCCACGGGCACAGCAGGTCGGACAGGCTGAGGGTGGCAAAGTCGTGCGACAGCGGCGCGCCCAGCAGCGAGGCGCAGGCATTGGCCGAGGTGATGCCGGGAATCAGCTGCACGTCGAAGGTATCGTCCTCGCGCATGTCCTCGTAAGCCAGCGTGGCCATCGCATAAATGCCGATGTCGCCGCTGGAAATCAGTGCGACGGTCTTGCCGGCGCGGGCTTCTTCCAGCGCCAGCTGGGCGCGGTCGCGTTCCTGGGTGAGCGGCAGGGTGCGGATGTCCTTGCCGGCAATCCACGGCTGGATCCAGGTAAGGTAGAGGTCGTAGGCGACGATGACGTCGCTGGCGGCCAGCGCCTGTTCCACCATGGGCGGGATCAGTTCGCGGCTGCCGGGGCCGACGGAGACAAGATAAAGTTTGCCGGTCATTGTTTTGTGCTTTCTGCTGCATGCAGGCGGGGCCTGCCAAAAGTTTGTCTGGGCAATGCGTGCTGCGCATTGCGGATGTAGATCCTGTATTTGTTACGTAGCGGTGCTGGTATTCCCACACTGGGTTATCACCGTAAACATAAAAACCAAAATCAAATCGCGGGTCTCGCCCCGCCGTCGAGGTACTTTCTTTTGCTTCGCCGAAAAGAAAGTACCCAAAGAAAAGGCGACCCGCAGCGCGTCGAATTCCCGCCCCAGCCATCCTGCCCAAGGCGCGGCTGAACTCGCACCGTGCTACCGTCACGGTGCTCAAACATGCAGCCGCTTAAAACCTTGGGCAGCACGCCTGTGTCGGCTCGCGCTGACGGGACTGGGACCGCGCCGGGTTTGTACTCACCATCTTTAAAAGCCGTGGGATTCGAACCCACAGTCCGGTCAGATAAAACCGGATTTTCTACCGTTCCTCATCATTTCCACCGTAACGACGCCACCCTTGGCCCCATCAAGCATGCCGACGGGTGGCCGGGGCGAGGTGTTAAGCGCCTGCAATGTCTGAGCGATTTGACGTTAGCAAATCGCGAGTTCAGGCGCGCCTCGCCCCGGATGGGACCTGTCGGGCAGCCGCAGGCCATGCTTGTGGGGTGGCCTTGGAGGTGAAGGAGGGCTTGGCCAGGCAAGCCCTCCTTCCCGTCTGCCGCGCGGAAGCGGCACTTAAACCATCATCCGCGTAGCGGATGCAAAGCCTGTTTTGACTTGGCAATGGCAACCCGATTTTCATCCAGCGCTACTGCGTTTAACTTCGCGGGTCTCGCCCCGCCGTCGAGGTACTTTACTTTTGCTTCGCCAAAAGAAAGTACCCAAAGAAAAGGCGACCCGCAGCGCGTCGAATTCCCGCCCCAGCCGCACCGCTCAGGGCGCGGCCGGAACTTGCGGCACGCTAGCGTCGCGCCGCTGCGGACAGCCGACCGCTTAAGACCCTGAGCGGCACGTCTGTGTCGGCTCGCGCTGACGGGGCCGGGACCGCGCCGGGTTTGTACTCACCATCTTTAAAAGCTGTGGGATTCGAACCCACAACCCGGTCGGATAAAACCGGATTCTTTTACCTTTTCACATCACTGCCATCGAACCGACGCCACCCTTGGCCCCATCAAGCATGCCGACGGGTGGCCGGGGCGAGGTCTTAAGCGCCTGCAATGTCTGAGCGATTTGACGTTAGCAAATCGCGAGTTCAGGCGCGCCTCGCACCGGACGGGGCCTGTCGGGCAGCCGCAGGCCATGCTTGTGGGGTGGCCTTGGAGGTGAAGGAGGGCTTGGCCAGGCAAGCCCTCCTTCCCGTCCGCCGCGCGGAAGCGGCATGTAAATCATCATCCGCGTCAGCGGATTTCTAACCAGCACCATCCAACGAAAAACCAACAACAAAAGCCACTTCGCGGGTCTCGCCCCGCCGTCGAGGTACTTTGCTTTTGCTTCGCCAAAAGAAAGTACCCAAAGAAAAGGCGACCCGCAGCGCGTCGAATTCCCGCCCCAGCCATCCTGCCCAAGGCGCGGCTGAACTCGCACCGTGCTACCGTCACGGTGCTCAAACATGCAGCCGCTTAAAACCTTGGGCAGCACGTCTGTGTCGGCTCGCGCTGACGGGACTGGGGCTGCGTCGAATTTGTCGTTTCAACGAACCAACGACTGCGACGACACCCGGCACATCCTAATTTTTACTGCTGTCTTGGCCTCGTCTGGAGACGGGGTCACCAACGATGCTGTTTGTCTTTCAAAAATCAACCACCGTACCAACGCGCCCATGGGCCCCGTCAAGCATGCCGACGGGTGGTCGGGGCGAGGTGTTAAGCGCCTGCAATGTCTGAGCGATTTGACGTTAGCAAATCGCGAGTTCAGGCGCGCCTCGCACCGGACGGGTCCTGTCGGGCAGCCGCAGGCCATGCTTGTGGGGTGGCCTTGGAGGTGAAGGAGGGCTTGGCCAGGCAAGCCCTCTTTCCCGTCCGCCGCGCGGAAGCGGCACTTACATCATCATCCGCGTGAGCGGATGCAAAGCCTGTTTTGACTTGGCAATGGCAACCCGATTTTCATCCAGCGCTACTGCGTTTAACTTCGCGGGTCTCGCCCCGCCGTCGAGGTACTTTACTTTTGCTTCGCCAAAAGAAAGTACCCAAAGAAAAGGCGACCCGCAGCGCCGCGAAACCCCGCCCCTGCCGCACAGCTCAGGGCGCGGCCGGAACTTGCGGCACGCTAGCGTCGCGCCGCTGCGGACAGCCGACCGCTTAAGACCCTGAGCGGCCCGTCTGTGTCGGCTCGCGCTGACGGGACTGGTCTGCTCCGACATGCGTTCTGATCAAATAAGCACCGTCCACCGCGCGGAAGCGGCATGTAAATCATCATCCGCGTAAGCGGATGCTTGCCCTTTGTGTCTCAAGAGCCACCCTTAGCGGATACAAATCCCTCATCCACCTGCGCCAAAATCAGCAACCCCATCTTCCACCACCGCCACCGTCACCCCCTCACGCGCTATTTTCGGCACCAGCAGCCGCCCGCGCGGGCTGGCAATCAAGGCGCAGGGTTCGCACACCCCGTCCACCCCCACGTTCTGCTGCACCCAGGCGGATGGCTGGCCGGTCCAGCCGCGGGCCGCCACGTCGTTGCGGGCAATGACGCGCAAGGGCAGCGCATGACGGGCGCAGAATTCCAGCAGGCCGGTTTCATCGGCCTTCAGGTCGATGGTGGCTACTTCGCGCACGTCATTGAGGCTGCGTCCGGCCAGTGCCTGCAACACAGCCTGTTCGATGGCGTCGGCGCTCTTGCCACGGCGGCAGCCTATGCCCAGCGTCAGCGGCTTGAGTGCTTCGGTGGCCGTGGTGATGGCAGGGGTGGCACCGGTCAGGCGGGCGACGTGGTAGGCCAGCGAATTGGCACCGCCTTCGTGGCCGGACAGCAGCGGGATGGCAAAGCGCGCGGCTTCGTCCAGCACCACCACCGCCGGGTCGGTGAGTTTGCTTTGTGGCAGGCCATCCAGATAGCGCACGGCAATGCCGCTGGCCATCAGCAATACCCATTGGCGGTGCTGGTGGAAGACAGCAGCAAATTGCTGGCGCGCGTTGTCATCCGGCTGTTGCCAGGGCTGGTAGAGGGTGGCGTCCAGCGCGCGGGCCAGTTGCCGCGCCAGCGGCAGCGCCGATTCGCGTACTGTCCAGATGGCGGTGTGGCTCACGAGGCTAGCTGCTCCGGGTCCTGTTCCGATTGTGCTGCCAGTTCCGGCTTGCGCTTGCTGGGGCGCGGGGTTTTGCGGTCGGTGCCATCGCGGAAAATATGCGTGAAACCAGCGGCGTACAGGCTGGATTCCACCCCGCCTTCGCGCGACAGTGCAGCACCCACCAGCAGCAGGGTGGTGAGCAGCCAGTCTTTCTGTTTGACCTCTTCCAGCAGCTTGCCCAGCGTGCTGCGATGGATGGACTGGTCCGGCCAGCTGGCGCGGCGCACCAGTGCCACCGGGGTGTCCGGCGGGTAGTGCAGCAGCAGGTCGGCCACGGTGTATTTCAGCCGCTGGCCGGACAGGAAGATGCACATGGTGGCCTGGTGTTCGGCAAAGCGGGCGATGGATTCCAGCTCCGGCACCGCGCTGGCGCGGCCGGAGACGCGGGTGAGGATGATGGACTGCGAGATGGCCGGGCGGGTCAGCTCGCTGCCCAGTGCGGCGGCGGCTGCGGTGAAGGACGACACGCCGGGGACGATTTCGTATTCAATACCCAGCGCTTCCAGCCTGCGCATTTGTTCGGCGGTGGCGCCGTAGATGGCCGGGTCGCCGGAGTGCAACCGCGCTACGTCGATATTGGCGGCCTGGGCGCGGCGGTAGCAGTCTTCCTGCTGGTCCAGCGACAGTTCGGCGGTGTCGAGGATTTCGGCACCTTCACTGCAATGCTGCAGCATGTCGGTGGGCACTAGCGAACCGGCGTACAGCACCATGCCGCAACTACCCAACAGGCGCGCGCCGCGCAGGGTGATCAGGTCGGCGGCACCGGGGCCGGCACCAATGAAATAGACTTTCATGAATGACGTTTCTCTCTCGCCTGACGGCGGATCAGCATGGTGGCCAGGTAACCGCTGGCCGAGGCGTCCAGCTGGCTGACATCCGGACACAGGATTTCATCGCTCAGGCCGATGCGGCGGGCAAAGGCACAATGCTGGGCAATACCCAGCCGCGACAGCAGGGCCAGTACGTCCGGCAGACGCTGGCCGATTTTCATCAGCACCACGATGTCGTGGCTGGCGATGTCCGCTTCCAGCGCGGCCATGTCGTCCGGGCAGGGCAGAATCAGCATGCGTTCCTTGCCTTCACCCAGCGGCCAGGACAGCGCCGAGGCGGTGGCGGCAAAGCTGGTGACACCGGGAAAGGTGGTGTGGGCAAGGCCGGGCAGGCGTTCGCGCAGCGCGGCCAGCAGGTAGCCGTAGGTGGAGTAGGTCATGCTGTCGCCGATGGTGAGATAGGCCACGTTATGGCCTTGCTCCAGTTCGGCAGCCACGCTGGCAGCCAGCGCGGCGTAGTGGTCGGCCAGCAGGCTGCGGTCCGGGTCCATGATGAATTCCACGTCACGGAATTTGCTGGCGTCGACGGGCAGGCCGGCCAGACATTGCTGTGCCACCGATTGCTCGCTGCCACGTGCGCGCGGCAGGTAGATGATGTCGGCCTGCTGCAATGCCTGCAGCGCAGCCACCGGTATCAGCCCGGCCTGGCCCGGGCCTACGCCCACGCCAATGAAATGTCCCAGTTCACTCATGTGTGTCTCCGGCGGCTGCGCCCAGCGGCGTGCCGTCCATGCTGAACAGCCGCACTGCCACGCGGCGGGCGCTGGGCAGTCGGCTGTGCATGCGGGTGGATACCCGCTGTTCTATCTCCATCCAGAAGGCTTGCGCCTGCGGATGGCCTTGCAATATCTGCACGATGTTTTCCACCGTATTGGCCTGGCGGATGGCCTGTACCAGCGCCGCGCTCAGGCCCAGTTCCTGCGCCAGTTGTGCCACATCGCCCATGGCCATGCCGCTTTTGCCGGAGTGGGTGTCCCATACCGTGGGGTCCAGCAGCTTGGCCAGCTTGCCGGGGTGGCCCAGCACCCACAGTGTGTCCAGCACCCGGCCTTGTTCCTGCAGGATGGTTTCGGCCTGTTCCAGCGAGCTGCCGACAAAGTTGGCAATCTGCACCACCTGCTTTTTCGGCAGGCCCAGTACGTCGGCGGCGTAGCCTCGGCCTATCTTGCCGGGGGTGAAGGCGATGGCGGCAGGCAGATCGCCCAGCGCCACGCGGATATACACCTCGATGGAAGCCATCCAGGCTGCCAGTGACATCGGCTCGACAATGCCGCTGGTGCCCAGGATGGAAATGCCGCCGACGATGCCCAGCATCGGATTGAAGGTGCGTTTGGCAATGCGCCCGCCCTCCACGCAGCCGATGGCCAGGTCAAAACCGGGGTCGGCACGGCCGGCCAGCACCTCGGCCATCGCCCACTGCATCATCTGCCGTGGTACCGGGTTGATGGCCGGTTCGCCCGGAGGAATGCGCAGGCCGGGCAGGGTGACCGTGCCCACGCCTTCGGCGGCGATAAAACGCAGCTGGCCGCTGCCATTGCATCGCACCTCGGCAAAGATGGTGGCGCCGTGGGTGTTGTCCGGGTCGTCGCCACCGTCTTTCAGCACTTCGGCGCGCGCGGTGTGTTCATCCAGCAGGTCCACCGCCTGTATCGGCACGCTGAGGTAGTAGTCCGGGTCGGGCAGGCTGATGTCCACTTCGCTGGCGCGCACCCCGTCCAGCAGGCAGGCCAGCGCGGCTTTCACTGCCGCCGTGGCACAGCTGCCGGTGGTGCGACCGCGGCGCAGGCCGTTGGGGGCCGGCACCGTCAGGTCGTAGGGGACGCGCCGTTCGTGGGTCATGCCTCTTGCGCTGCCTGTTGCTGCTGGTAAACATGGCCGATGGCGTCAATCATCAGCGCATTGACGATGGTAGCCGCCCACGGCGAGCCGCCACGGGTGCCGCTATTGGTGATGCGCGGCACTTGCAGCAGGCCGCGCAGCGCGTCCTTGCATTCGCGGGTGCCGACAAAGCCCACCGGCAGTCCTACCACCAGTTGTGGCCGCCAGCCGTGTTCGCGCACCAGCCGTACCAGTTCCATGATGGCAGTGGGCGCGTCGCCAATGGCGACGATCACGTCATTGCCAAACTTTTCCCAGGCGCGGCGGATGCCGGCAGCAGAGCGGGTGAGGCCGTGGGCCTCGGCCAGCAGATAGGTTTCCGGGTCGTGCACGCCGCACCAGGTTTCCACCTCCAGCTGTTGCAGTACCGCGCGCTTGAGGCCGGTTTCCACCATGGTGACATCGGTGACGATGCGGCGGCAGCGCAGCAGGGCGCGCATGCCGATGGCGGCTGCGCCGGGGGAGAAAAACAGCTCGTCCACGCTGCTGAAGTCGCCGGTGGTGTGCACCAGCCGGTGCAGCGCGGTGTGCTGTTCTGCCGGAAAGGCGGACCAGTCACGCCCCTCGCGGATGATGCGCATGCTTTCCGCCTCGATGGGGTGCGGCACATAGGGCGGCCAGGCGGGCGCGGCGGCAGGGGTGTTGTCCTTGGCCAGCAGGCCGCGCACCTTGCCGTGATGGCCTTGTTGCGGCGTGCCCACTTGCTGTTCGAAACCGATGATCTGCACCCGGTATTTGCACAGCGAGCAGTTCATGCTGGCGCGGCCTTCCACGCCTTCCTGCGCCCGCTCCAGAAATACCTCGGCCACATGTTCGTGCACGCCCAGATAAGGCGCGGCCAGCACTTCGATGTCCGGGCAGCGCGCGGCCAGATCGTCCACCGCGCCGTAAATGCGCTTGACCAGCACGCCATCGAACAGGAAGTAAGGCAGCACCACGATGCGCTCAAAGCCCAGCAGGCTGGCCGCTTTCAGGCCATCGGCCACCAGCGGGCGCGCGGTGCCGGAATAGCAGACAAAGGATGCGCCAAAGCCCATGCCTTCTTCCAGCATACGGGTGAGTTTGGCGATTTCCGAGTTGGCGTCCGGGTCGGTGGTACCACGGCCCACCACCACCAGGCAGCTGTCGCCACGCGCTACGGTGCGCGTTGAACGTGCCTCGGCCTCGATGATGCGCAGGCGGCACAGCTCCAGCAGGCGTGGGTGCAGGTCCATGGCCGCGCCAAAGTGGAAGGCGGTGTCCGGGTGTTCCTGTTGCAGCGCCAGCAGTTCGCTGGGCATGTCGTTCTTGGCATGGGTAGCGGCCAGCAGCACGCCGGGGGTCATCACCACCGTCTTGGCACCATCGGCAATGGCTTCTGCCACCGCCTGGTCGATGGTGGGCGTGGCGAATTCCAGAAAGCCGTGGTAGATACGGCGCTGCGGTGCACGCTGGCGCATCAGCTCAACCAGCGACATGAATTCGGCGATACCGGCCGGGTCGCGGCTGCCATGCCCGGCCAGCACGATGCTGTAGTCCTGCGTGCTCATTGCGCCTGCTCCGGCGTGGGCAGATGGCTGGGCTCGATCTGGCTGGCCATCGGCGTTTTGGTGCGGATCAGCATGATGCTCATGTCCGAGCAGCGGTGTTCGGCGCACTCGGCCAGCGTGCCGTGCCATTCGGCTTCACCACGGGTGAGGTTTTCCCACACTTCTACCTGCTGGTCGGCCGGAATGCCGTTTTCCAGCAGGTAGGCAGCGATATGCCAGGGCATGAAGGAGCGCGCTTCGTCCCAGGGACAGGGAATCACGATGGCATTGCGCTGGTCTTGCAGCACATGCACCAGATGGCGCTTGAACGGGGTGAGGTCGCCACGGCGGTGGAAGGTGATGAAGGTGGTTTCGTCAAAACACACCTTGGCACGCGAGGCCAATACCTGGGCCGAGGACAGGCCGGGCATGGTTTCCACCGGGTGGCCGCAGGCGCGTTCCACCCGTTCCAGATACTGGAAGCCGCTGAAATGGATGTCGCCCATGAATACCACCACGCAGTTCTTGCCGGCGTGGTGCAGTTTGGCCACTTCGTCCAGCTGGGCCACCTGGTCGCGGTAACCCATCTGGATGACCTGGGCGCTGTCCGGAATCAGCGGGCGCACCACGTCGATGACGGCGTTGAAACCGGCGACGACGTCGGCATTGGCAATGAGGTCGGCCGAGCGGCGTGGCAGGTAGCCGATATCGCCGGGACCGGCACCGATGCAGATAATCATGTCTGTTCCTTTATGCAGCGCGACGGCATCAGCCCAGTCGCGCCTGAATCGTGATGGTGAGTTGTTCGCTGGACAGCTGCTCGCACGGCAGGTATTCCGCCCGCATGGCCTGGGCCAGCTCGCGGGCGCGGCCCAGCTTCACATAAGCTTGTTCGGTATCCAGTACCAGCGCTGGAATGGCGGCGTCGGCCAGCTCGCCCGCCAGTTGCAGGCTTTGCTGCCACGGGTCGGCATGGTCTTCGCCCAGCGCCACATTGGCGCGGCCGTCGCTCAGCACTACCAATAGCGGCGATAGGCCCTGCGCGCCCTGACGGCCCAGCGTGGTGGCAGCCAGTTGCAATGCATGCGGCAGCGGGGTGCGGCCACCGGTGGGCAGCGCGTGCAGCGCCTGTTCGGCCTGTTCCACCTGACGGGTGGGCGGCAGCACCAGCTCGGCCTGACGGCCACGGAAGGCGATGACGGCAATCTGGTCGCGGCGCTGGTAGGCGTCCTGCAGCAGGCTGAGTACCGTGCCCTTTACCTGTTCCATGCGCTGCTGGGCGGCCATGGAGCCGGAGGCGTCCACCACCAGCACGATCAGATTGCCCTGTTTTGCCGTGCGCACCTTGTTGTGCAGGTCGGCGCGGGTGACGGCAAATTCCGCCGGATTACGCTGGATGGCATGGCGCAGGGTGGCGTCCAGTGCCAGGGCCTGCGGCTGGGTACTGGGCACGGCGCGCACGCTGTGACCCCGCCGTGCATTCAGCACCGTGCTGCGGCGGCCGCTGGCCTCGCTATCGCTGCTGTGGCTGGCCAGGCGGATGGTGCCGATGTCCTGCGGTGCGCGGGCGGCAAACACCTGTTCGCTGCCGTTATCTGCTGGTGACTGCTGGTCCTGCTCGTCGTCAGCGGGCGTGTCTTGCTGCTCGCCCGGCTGTTGTTCTGTGGTGGCGGCGTCATCGGCTGCGCTGGCGGGCGGCGGCGGATTTTGCGCTTGCTGCGTCAGCTCGTCCAGCTTGTCCTGATCCAGCCCGCTTTGCTCGAAAGGCTTGCGGCGGCGGCGGTGCGGCAGCACCAGCATGGCGGCATTGCGGATGTCTTCGGCGCTGACCTGTGCCCGCGCATCCAGCGCGGCCAGTGCCCGTGCCGCCTTGTGCAGCACGATGTCGGCGCGCAGGCTGGCCACTTCGAATTCGCAGCACAACTGGCTGATGAAGTCGAACAGGTGCTCGCTCACCGTCACCGTGGCCAGCATGGCCTGGGCCTGACGAATCTGCTCCTGCAGCGCGCTGCCATCGGCCTGCCAGCGGGCGGCAAAAGCCTGCGGGTCGGCTTCGAAAGCCAGGCGGCGGCGTACCACCTCGCTGCGGATGGCGGCATCGCGCGGGGCGCTGACGTCCACCATCAGGCCGAAGCGGTCCAAGAGTTGCGGGCGCAGTTCGCCTTCTTCCTGGTTCATGGTGCCCAGCAAGGTGATGCGCGCCGGGTGGCTGATGGACAGGCCTTCACGCTGCACGGTGTTGACGCCCATGGCGGCCACGTCCAGCAGCACGTCTACCAGATGGTCGGCCAGCAGGTTCACTTCGTCGATGTACAGCAGGCCGCGGTGGGCATTGGCCAGCAGGCCGGGCTTGAACGCCTGGCGGGCCTGCTTGAGTGCCTGTTCAAAGTCCAGGCTGCCCAGGACGCGGTCTTCGCTGGCACCCAGCGGCAGGTTGACGAAGGGAATAGCAGCATCTTCCGCCACCGCGTGTTCGCCCTGACAGCAGCTGCATTCGGGCAGGGGAGAGGCCGGGTCGCAGTTAAAGGCACAGCCCGGCACGCGGCGGATGGGCGGCAAAATGGCCGCCAGCCCGCGTGCAGCGGTGCTCTTGGCACTGCCCTTGTCACCACGGATCAGCACACCGCCTATGCTCGGGTCGACCGCACACAGCAGCAGCGCCTGCTTCAGTTGTTCCTGACCGACGATGGCGGCAAACGGATAAATCTGTTTCATGAGCGGCCTTGCGGATGTTCGCCACGCGCTTCGAGCATGGCTTCGCTATTCAGATGCAGTTGTTGCAGCGCGGCCAGGGTTTCCGGCCTGGGCTGCTGCCACAGCTGGCGCTGGGCGGCTTCCAGCAGGCGTTCGCTGATGGCATTGAGCGCCCACGGGTTGCTGTCGGCAAAAAACTGCTGCATGGCCGGGTCCAGCGCGTAGCGGGCGGCCAGTTCCTCGTATACCCAGTCGTCCACCACATGGGCGGTGGCATCGTAGCCGAACAGGTAGTCCACGGTGGCGGTCAGTTCCAGCCCGCCCTTGTAGCCGTGCTGCTGGATGCTGGCAATCCACTTGGGGTTGGCCACGCGCGAGCGGAACACGCGCAGCACTTCTTCCTTCAGCCCGCGCACTTGCGGCTGGTCCGGGTTATGGCTGTCGCCAAAGAAGGCGCGCGGCTGACGGCCGGTCAGGCTGCGGATGGTGGCAATCATGCCGCCGTGGTACTGCAGGTAGTCGTCGCTGTCGAAGATGTCGTGTTCGCGATTGTCCTGATTGTGCAGTGCCACTTCCACGCCGGACAGGCGATGGCGCAGCGCGTCGCGCGCATCGGCCCCCTGCACGTGGCGGCCATAGGCATAGCCGCCCCAGTTGAGGTAGGCGGTGGCGAAGTCGGCATCGGTCTGCCAGTTCTGCTCGTTGATCAAGGGCAGAATGCCGGCACCGTAGCTGCCGGGCTTGGCACCGAAGATGCGTAGCAGCGCCGGTTCGGCGGCGTGGTCGGGCAGGGCTTGCAGCAACTGCTGGCGCATATCGTCCAGATAATGCTTGCGCAGGTAGTTGTCGGCCGGGTCTTCGTCCAGCATGGCCACCGCCTGCACTGCGTCGTCCACCAGCGCAATCAGCTGCGGGAAGGCATCGCGGAAAAAGCCGCTGATGCGCACCGTGACGTCAATGCGCGGGCGGCCCAGCTCGGCCAGCGGAATCACCTCGATACCGGCCACACGGCGGCTTTCGGCCTGCCAGCGCGGACGCACGCCCAGCAGGGCGAGGATTTCGGCAATATCGTCGCCATGGGTGCGCATGGCGCTGGTACCCCACACGCTGATGCTGACCGATTCCGGATAGCTGCCGGTTTCCTTGCGATGGCGCGCCAGCATTTCATTGGCCAGCTGGCTGCCCACCTGCCAGGCAGCTTGCGAGGGCAGGCCGCGCGGGTCTACCGAATAGAAATTGCGTCCGGTAGGCAGGATGTGCGCCATGCCACGGGTGGGCGCGCCGCTGGGGCCTGCCGGCACATACCCACCGGCCAGACCGCGCAGCAGGTTGTCGATTTCCTCGTGGGTGCGCGCCAGATTGGGCAGCAGTTCGCGCTGGATATAGGCCAGCACCTGTTGCAGGGCCTGGCTGTTACCGGCCTGCGGCAATACGGCGGCAATGATGGCGGGCAGCGGCGAGCTGACCGGGGCCAGCAAGCGGGCCACCAGCTGGCGGGCCAGCTGGTTGATGTGGTCGATGGCATCGCTGCGGGTGTGCAGCAGTTGCGGGCTGCTCATTTCCAGCGGGGCGGGCACGTTTTCCAGGCGGCGGCCCTTGTCGTCCTGCAATGCCTCCCACTCCACCCCCAGCGCGGCGGCCACGCTGGCGGGCAGGCTGGGCACAGCCAGGTTGGGCAGGCGGGTGAGGGCGCACAGCATGTCCACCAGTGCCTCGCCCTGCGGGGCCTGACCGAGAATGTGCAGGCCGTCGCGGATTTGCGCCGCGCCCAGTTCGCACAGATAGCCGTCGATATCCTCGATCAGGTGGGCCACGTCCACGCCCTCCATCTTGGCCAGCGTCAGCGGCACGCCGTCGGCGTTCAGTGTGTTATCCCATTCGTGGGCATGGTCGTGGCCGTGATCGTGATGATCATGATCATGGTCGTGGTGATGGTGCCCGTGTCCATGGTGATGATGCCCATGGTCATGATGGTGATGATCATGTGCGCCATGGCTGTGCGCTGCGCCCTTGGCCACCGGGCGGAACTGCATGCCGGCTGCCTTGGCTGGCGTCGCTTTCCCGGCTTTGGCTGGCTGGCTCAGACGATAGCCCGCTGGCGCTGCCTTGGGCGCATGCGGGTGGGCATGATCATGGCCGTGGTGATGGTCGTCATGGTCGTGCTCATGTTCATCATGGTGATGATGGTCGTGCCCCAGCATGGCAGCCAGATCGCTATCCAGCTTTGCTTCCTTGATCAGGTCCCAGATTTGCTGCTGCAACAGTGGCAGCTTGTTCGGGTCCAGCATTTCCACCTGGTAGTACTCGTCTACCAGCTGGGTGAGCTGGGCCAGCGGGCCGTAGGTGTCGGCGGTGGTCATCGGCGGGGTCAGGTGGTCGATGATCACCGAATGGGCGCGACGCTTGGCCTGCGAGCCTTCACCCGGATCGTTCAGGATAAAGGGGTAGAACATGGGCATGTCGCCCAGCAGCGCGTCGGGGAAGCAGTGCTCCGACACGCCCACGCCCTTGCCCGGCAGCCATTCCAGCGTGCCGTGCTTGCCCACGTGGACAATGGCGTCGGCCTGCCATTCGTCGCGCAGCCAGCAGTACAACGCGTAGTAGTGATGGGTGGGCGGCAGGTCCGGCGTGTGGTAGATGGCGTCCGGGTCCATGCCATAGCCACGTGGCGGTTGCAGCGCGACAAAGGCATTGCCCAGCTCCATGCCGGCAAATACCAGCTGGTCGCCATCCACATAGGCCGTGCCGGGTGCTGCGCCCCAGCGTTCCAGCATGCGTTGTTGCAGCGGGGCGGGCAGTTCGGCAAACCATGTCTGGTAACGCGCCAGCGGCACGCGGGCCACGGCATTGCGTAGTTGCTCGGCGCTCAGGTAGTCGGTGTCGTAACAGCCGCGGTCGATCAGGCTGTGCATCAGCGCGTCGCTGCTCTCCGGCAGCGGGCCTATCCGGTAGCCATCGGCCTGCATCGCCTGCAGCAGTGCATACAGCGAGGCGGCGGAATCCAGCCCCACCGCATTGCCCACTTGCGAGGCCTTGCTGTTGGAGTTGGTAAAAATAAAGGCTACCCGCTTGTCCGCCGCCGGGGTGTGCTTGAGCCGTGCCAGCCGGGCGGCAATGCCGGCCAGACGGCGCATGCGGTCCGGCAGTGGCTGGTAGTCGCTGCTGGCCGGGTCTTCCGGCTTGAACGATACCGGCACGCCGATGATGCGGCCGTCGAATTCCGGCAGCGCCACATTCATGGCGGTGTCCAGCGGGTTCAGCCCGCGTTCGGATGCTTCCCACTGCGCCTGGGTCATGCTGCTGGTGATGGCTTGCAGCACCGGGATGTCCAGCTGTTCGAAGGCTTCTACTGCCCAGCTGGCCTGGGTGGCCCCTTCGGCATTCACTTCGCCCATGGCAAAGGAGGTGGTGTTGATGAGCACGCAGGGCTGGCCGGCACGCGGGTCGCGCAGCAATTGCAGCGCAGCAGGCAGGCCCTGCTCATCCTGGCTGCGCAGCGAGGAGGTAAACAGCGGCAGCGCGTTGATCTGCCGCTCGGCCAGCATGTCCACCAGCATGTCGATGAAGCGGGTGTTGCCGCTCAGCCAGTGGGCGCGGTAGAAGCTGATGGCCACCGTGGGCCAGCCGGGCTGGCGAATTTCACACCAGTCATCCAGGCTGCAGCCGTCGGACAGTTCCGGGTGATACAGGCCGTGTTCCGGCAGTGCGGCTGGCGGCAGGTAGCCGTGGCCGGTGAGCAACAGGCGGTCGGACAGATAGCGCATCAGCTGCGCCATATTGCTGCTGCCACCGGCTTGCAGGTAGGCATTGGCATCCTGCTGGATGGCCGGGGGGACGGTGCTGAGGGCGGCCAGTTCCGGGTCCGGCTCGCCGGTGCCGCTGAGGATGATCAGCGCCTGTCGTCGTGCCAGCGCCTGCTGGCGCAGGGCATCGAAAGCGGGGATGGCCTGCACCCGGCCAAGTACGCGCAGCAGCAGGATGCGGGCGCTGGCCAGCGGGCCGTCCAGCAACTGCTGCATCTGGTTTTCATCGGCGATGTGTTGCAGGGCAAGGCCGGACACCGGGCTGAAATCCTGCGGCCAGTGGACGCGGCCCAGCGCGGTAAGGTCGGTGCCGGCATGGCTGAGCAGCACGATGCCGCCAGTATTGTCATGCGTCATTGCGGGCTTTCCGTGCCGACATCGCCCGTGCCCAGGCGATGGAAAATCAGGGGTTCCACTGGTGTGCCGCCTTGCAGGTGCTCGCTGACAATGCGCTGTACTGCACTGGCATCCACCTTGCGATACCACACGCCCTCCGGGTAAACCACCATGATGGGGCCTTCCTTGCACACGGCAAAACAATGGCTGCGCGTGCGTTTCACCTTCAGACCGTCGCAGGCGTCAATGGCCTGGCCCAGTTGCTTGAACATGGCCTCGGCCTGCTGGCCGTTTTCGGTACAGCGCGGGCCGGTACACATCAGCACGTGTTTGTAATGCAGTCGCATGCGGTTCTCGCGGCAATCACCCAGCCTGTTGGCCGGGCAGGGTGTCAAAACGTTTCCACTTGTAGATGGCGGCGGACAGCGCCCAGGTGAGGGCAAACAAGGCCACCACGAAATAGCCGAAGTGGGCCAGATTGTCGTTGAGCATGGCCACCACATCCCAGGCGCCGCCGCTCAGCTTCAGCTTGTCGGCAATCAGGCCCAGGGTTTCCAGCCCGCCTATGCACACGGCCACCAGTACCGACACCAGGGTGATGGTGAGGTTGTACCACAGCTTGCGGATGGGGTTGATGAATGCCCAGCCGTACACTTCCACCATCAGCATGCTGTCCAGCGTGTCCACCAATGCCATGCCGGCGGCAAACAGCACCGGAAACACCATGATGTTCCACAAGGGAATGCCGTCCGCGCTTTGCGAGGAGGCAATGGCAAACAGGCCGATTTCGGTGGCGGTATCAAAACCCAGGCCAAACAGCAGGCCGATGGGCAGCATGTGCCAGCTTTTGCTCACCATGCGGAACAAGGGCCGCAGCAGGCGCGACAGCATGCCACGGTTGCCCAGCAGGATGTTGAGCTGCTCGTCACACACGGCTTCACCCGCGCGGGCGCGGCGGAAGCTGTGCCAGATACCGCGCAGCGCAGACAGGTTCATTGCGGCCAGCGCCAGCAGGAAAAAGGCGGAAATGCCGGTGCTGATGGCCCCGCCGATTTCACGGAAGCCGTTGATCTGGTCTTGCAGCGCACGGGTGGCAAACACCACCGCAGCCACCGCGGCAATCACCAGCAGGGAATGACCGATGGAAAAGAAAAAACCCACGCACAGCGGTTGCTGGTTTTCCTGCATCAGCTTGCGCACGGTGTTGTCGATGGCGGCGATATGGTCGGCATCCACGGCATGGCGCAAGCCCAGCAGATAAGCCAGCAAGGCGGTGCCCAGCTGGGCCGGGTGGTCGGCAAAGGCGGTGAGTGCCCAGGCCCATACCAGCAGATTGGCTGCCAGCAAGGGCAGCAACACCAGTAAATGACGGGAGCGGCGCTTGCCGCTGTAAGGTAAGGAAGAACGCAGATCTGCTTGCATGATGCCCTCGGAGACGATACGTCGCCGCAAGCGAGGGCACTGTCCGCCGGCAGTGGGCGGCATCGTGCAATCCCCCGGTACACCCCGCCCGGATTCAGCCTGCGTCGACACGTATGACGGCCGGTCTCCTGGCTCGCGCTTCTTTACCCGGCATCGCCTTCCCGGATGGGCCGGTGGCATGTGATGCGGACTCGTCGCTTACAGTTGCGGGGGCAGCTGCGGTGTCTCACCGCATTCCCGTTTCACCCCGATGGGGCACCGTCATGGAAGCGGGCATGATACGTGACAAGCGGGTAAATGGGAATTCTGCCGACTGATTTTCAAGGCTTTTCCCATTGACCAAGTGCGGTTTCCAGCCGCAGCCAGCCCGCTTCGTCGGGTGGAAGGCCAAGGCGCAGGCTGGGGCCATCGGCAAAGCGGCGCACCAGAATGCCTTTGCTCGCCAGAAAGTCGAACAAGGCCGGGCAGTACGCCCCGTGCAGCCACTGGAACAGGCGGCTGCCGCCTGCCGGAGTCAGGCCGTGGTCTTGCAGTAGCTGCTGCAAACGCTGGCTGTCGCGGGCCAGTTGCCCGCACATGGCTTGCTGCCAGACGTGGTCCTGCAAGGCCAGTTTCACCACTTCACGCGCCGGGCCGTTGATGCTCCACGGCCCGATGGCTTCGGCCAGCTGTTGCAGCAGGGCCGGCCAGGCAAACACAAAACCCACCCGCGCGCCAGCCAGGCCAAAGAACTTGCCCACTGATCGCAGGATAATCAGCCCCGGCAGGCCCACATCACCCAGCAGGCTGTGTTCCGGTGTGGCGTCCATGAAGGCTTCGTCGATGACCAGCCAGCCGCCCCGGCTGGCCAGCCGGGCACGCCAGTCTTGCAGCCGGGCGCGGGAAAAGGTGGTGCCGGTGGGGTTGTTGGGATGGCACAGCAGCAGCACGTCCAGTTCATCAAGCGCCGTGTCGATGTCCTCGGGCGCATGACGGCTTAGCGTGTGGCCGTGCTGTTCCCAGTGCCAGGGGTGTTCGGCATAACACAAGGGCAGCATGCCCACCCGGCAGGGCGGGCGCAGCGTCGGAAGTAGCTGGATGGCAGGCTGGGAACCGGCCACCGGCAGCAGTAGCGGGCTGCCGTAGTAATCCGCCGCGGCTTGTTCCAGCCCGTCGTCCTGTTCTGGCAGGCGCTGCCAGCTGCGCGGGCTGATGGGCGGCACCGGCCAGCCTTGCGGGTTCAGTCCGGTGGACAGGTCCAGCCAGTTTTCCACCGCAATGCCGTATTGCTCTGCGGCACGCAGGATGCCGCCACCGTGTTCAAGCATGAGAAAAACTCCAGTTGAGCAAGCCAGCCAGCAAGGCCAGCGCCACCCACAGCCACAGGCTGCGCTGTACCAGCGCGATGGCGCGGGCGATGTCCTCGGCCACCGGCGGGCGTTGCAGGCCCAGGGTGGGGCGCTGTTTCAGCTTGCCGTGATAGCTGGCGGCACCGCCCAGCAGCACACCCAGCGCACCGGCACCGGCGGCCATTACCGGCCCGGCATTGGGGCTGTACCAGGTGGGGGCCTGGGCGCGCCAGCATTGCCAGCCCTGACGGGTATGGCCCAGCAGGATGTAAGTCAGCGCGGTGAGGCGGGCGGGAATCAGGTTGAGCACATCGTCAAAGCGGGCGGCGGCCCAGCCAAAGTGCAAAAAGCGTTCGTTGCGGTAGCCCCACATGGCGTCCAGGGTATTGGCGGCGCGGTACAGCACCACGCCGGGTGCGCCCAGCAGCAGAAACCAGAATACGGCGGCAAAAATGGCATCACTGCCGTTTTCCAGCACCGATTCGATGGTGGCGCGCGCTACCGCAGTTTCGTCCAGTTCGCTGGTGTTGCGGCTGACGATCATCGACACCTTGTAGCGGGCCAGCGGCAGATCGCCAGCGCGCAGCGCATCCAGCACGGCTTGCGCATGCTCACGCAGGCTCTGTGCGCCAATGGCCAGATACAGCAGCAATACCGAGGCCAGCTGCCCGATCCACGGTAAACGTGACAGCCCGCAGGCAAGGCCGGTCAATGGCAGCAGCAACAGGCTGATGCCCAGCACGCCACGCAAACGCATGCGCCACACCGGCTCGGCCTGGGGGACGGCCGGGTAAAGTGCATGCTCCACCTTGCGCACCAGGTAGCCATAACCCACCAGTGGATGCCAGCGCCGTGGCTCACCCAGCAGGCGGTCCAGCACCACGGCCAAAAACAGAAAAACAGCTGAAATCACATCACTCGCCTATATAATCGCCGGCTTCAGGACAGCTGCATGGCTGGCTGTCCATGGTCGAAAAAAGCGTCATTTTAGGGGGCTTCCCGAAAAAATGCGCGCCGGAGAACAGCATGTCTGCCAAAACCATCATGATTCAGGGCACCACTTCGGATGCCGGCAAGAGCACTTTCGCCACCGGCTTCTGCCGTTTGCTGGCCCGGCGCGGCCTGCGCGTGGCCCCGTTCAAGCCGCAGAACATGGCGCTCAACAGTGCGGTGACGGTGGATGGAGGCGAGATTGGCCGCTCGCAAGCGGTGCAGGCGCTGGCCTGCGGCGTGGAACCGCATACCGACATGAACCCGGTGCTGCTCAAGCCCAATAGCAATACCGGTTCCCAGCTCATCATCCAGGGGCGGGCGGTGGGCAATATGGACGCGGTGTCCTACCACGCTTACAAGCCGGTGGCGATGCAGGCGGTGTTGCAGTCGCACGCCCGGCTGGCCACGCAATACCAGTGCATCGTGGTGGAAGGGGCGGGCAGCCCGGCGGAAATCAATCTGCGCGAGGGAGATATCGCCAATATGGGCTTTGCCGAGGCAGTGGACTGCCCGGTGGTGCTGGTGGCGGATATCGAGCGCGGCGGCGTGTTCGCCCATCTGGTGGGCACGCTGGAATTGCTGTCCGACAGCGAACGCGCGCGGGTGGTGGGGCTGGTGATCAATCGCTTCCGTGGCGACCCGGCGCTGCTGCAGTCCGGCGTGGAGTGGGTGGAGCAGCGCACCGGCAAGCCGGTGCTGGGCGTACTGCCGTATCTGAATGGCCTGCATATCGAGGCGGAAGACAGCCTGGCGCTCAATCGTCCGCAAGGCGAACATGCGCCGCAGCAAACGCTGCGCGTGGTGGTGCCGGTGTTGCCGCGCATCAGTAATCACACCGATTTCGACCCGCTGCGCCTGCACCCGCAAGTGGAGCTGTTGCTGGTCAAGCCCGGTCAGCCGCTGCCGCCTGCCGACCTGATCATCCTGCCCGGCAGCAAGAGTGTGCGGGCTGATCTGGCCAGCTTGCGTGCTGCCGGTTGGGAAGCGGCCATTGCCCGCCACCTGCGCTATGGCGGCAAGCTGATCGGCATTTGTGGCGGTTTGCAAATGCTGGGCCAGCAGCTGCACGACCCGCTGGGGCTGGAAGGCGAGGCGGGCAGCAGTGACGGCCTGGGCTGGCTGGAGATGGAAACCACGCTGGCCACGCACAAGCAGCTGACGCGGGTGAACGGCCAGCTGACGCTGGGTGCGGCAGCGGTGAGCGGCTATGAAATCCACATGGGGGTCAGTACCGGTGCGGCACTGGCGCAGCCTGCGGTGCGGCTGGAGGATGGCCGCTGCGACGGGGCCATCAGCGCCGATGGCCAGATTCTGGCCACCTATCTGCACGGGGTGTTCGATCAACCGGCAAGCCTGGCCGCGCTGTTGCAATGGGCCGGGCTGGCTGCGCCGCAGCCGCTGGACTACCCGGCCATCCGCGAGGCACATATCGAGCGGCTGGCCGACATGCTGGAGCAGCATCTGGACCTGACACCGCTGGCGCGCTGGCTGCCCTGATTGGCCAGTCCTGATCGGCCTGTCCTGATCGGCCTGCTGTGGTCAGCCAGTTGTGGCATCTTGCGGCGGCAGGTACGGGTGGATTTCCACCAGCAGGGCCTGATGGCAATCCAGCAACTGGGGCAGCAATTGCTCCAGTTCGGCTGCGGATTGCTGCTGGGCGGCGGATTCAATGCGGTAACACAAGGCAGCAAACGGTGCCGCACCAATCGACAGCGCCGCCCCGCGCAGCGCATGGGAGAACATGGCGATATCGGTCATGCGTTGCTGGCTGACAGCCTGCTGCAGTTTTTCCAGCCGTAACTGGGCATCGCGCACAAAGGTTTGCAGCAGGGTGAGCAGGAATTCCTGATCACCATCACAGTTTTCCAGGGTTTTCTGGTAGTCCAGCTGGCCGCTGGCGGCGGCCTCGGCCTGCGGTGCCGCATGCTGGGGCAGGGTGCCCTCGCCACTCAGTACCCGTTCTATTTCCTCGAACAGACGCTGGGCATCCACCGGCTTGCTGACGTAGCCATCCATGCCGGCAGCCAGGCAGCGTTCCCGGTCGCCGGTCATGGCATTGGCGGTCATGGCAATTACCGGCAGGCGCGGCAGTTGCTGTTCGGCTTCACGCTGGCGTAATGCGCGGGTGGCTTCCAGGCCGTCCATTACCGGCATCTGCATGTCCATCAACACCAGGTCGAAGCTGTGTGCTTGCAGCTGTTCCAGCGCCTCGGCACCGTGACCTGCCACGCTGGCAGTGCAGCCGCGGCGGCTGAGAATGGCCAGTGCCAGTTTCTGGTTGACTTCGTTGTCCTCCACCAGCAGCACATGCAGCTGCTGTTTGACCTCCCGCACGCTGTAGCGGGTGACCAGCTGGGCGCTGTTGTCGGCTGGTTCGCCGCGCAGCTGGCAGATGGTGGCCAGCAGTTCTTCCTGCGGCACCGGCTTGGTCAGATAACCGCCAATGCCCAGTTCCTGGCAGCGGCGGCCATCGCCACGCTCGCCGGAAGAGGTGAGCATGATGATGTCGGCCTGGCAGCCTTGTTGTTGCAGCTGGCGTGCCACATCGAAACCGGACATGCCCGGCATGTGGCCATCCAGCAGGATAAGGTCGAAGGACTGTTGCTGCAGGATGGCAAGGGCGGCAAAGCCGTCCTCGGCCAGCGTGGCCTGCATGTCCCAGTTTTTCAGCAGGGCCGCCAGCCAGCTGCGGTTGGTGGGGTTGTCATCGCATACCAGCACGCGCAGGCCGGCCAGTTGTGCCGGGGTGCTGGCCGGGGCTTGCTCGGTTGCCAGCTCCAGCGGAATGGTGAAAACAAATTCCGAGCCTTGCTCCGGTACGCTGGATACATGGATTTCACCGCCCAGCAGCCCCACCAGTTTCTGGGTGATGGACAGGCCCAGCCCGGTGCCGCCATAGCGGCGGGTGGTGCTGTTGTCGGCCTGGGCAAAGGCGTCAAAGATGACACGCTGCTTTTCCGGGGCAATGCCAATACCGGTATCGCGTACCGAAAAAGTCATCAGGTAGCGGCTGGCTGTTTGTTGCTGGCCGGTGACGCTGAGCACGATTTCGCCCTGCTTGGTGAACTTCACCGCATTGCCCAGCAGATTGTTCAGCACCTGGCGCAGGCGGGACGGGTCGCTGATGACGCGGTCCGGCAGTTCCGGGGAAATCTGGCAGATGACTTCCAGGTCGCGTTCTTCCGCTTTCAGGGCAAAGGGGTAGCTGGTCTGGCTGATCAGGCTGCGTAGCGAGAAGGGCAGCGATTCGAGCACCATCTTGCCGGCATCGATCTTGGAGAAGTCCAGAATGTCGTTGATGATGGTGAGCAGCGCATCGGCCGATGACTTCACCACTTCCAGATATTCGCGCTGTTCGGCATTCAGTTCGGTATCCAGCGTCAGCTCGGTCATGCCGATGATGCCGTTCATCGGGGTGCGGATTTCATGGCTCATATTGGCCAGGAAGGCCCCCTTGGCGACATTGGCCGCTTCCGCCAGTTCCAGTGCACGGTCCAGCCTGCGGCTCAGCGCCTCGGCCTGTTCGCGGCGGTGTTCGCTATGCCGCAGGTTGCGCCAGGCCAGTACGGCAATCAGTACCGCCACCAGCATCAGCAATGCCGCGGTGATGGCAACCGTGGTGTTGATGTCCTGCAGGCTCTGGTTGCTGAGATTGGCCGCATCGGTCAGGCGGGTGTTGGCACCCACCGTCAGCTCGCGCACGTTGTCGGCCACGCCATCCAGCCGCTGCAACAGGGCGACGGCCTGGGGGCGATCGAAATAACCATCGCCGGCATTGAGCTGTTTGTCGGTCTGGGCGATCAGCCTGACCAGTGCGCCGATTTGCTGCTGATACCAGCTGCTGTTGGGAAACAGCGCGGCGAAACGGTATTCGCGCAGCAGGTTGATGCGGGACACCAGGATGTTGTAGCGCAGTTGCAGTTCGTCCAGGTCGGCGGTCTTGCCGGTGGCCTCGGCCACCTTGGCTGCGCCCAGCGTGCGGTAGTAGTCGATGCCCAACTGGGAATACACCCACACCACATTGTCCTGGCCCTGTTCGGCAAAACGCTTCATTTCCGACTGCTGGCGCTGATACAGCATGCCCACTACCAGCAGGGCAGCCACCAGCAGGATGCCCAGCAGCCAGACCTGATTGCGAACCGGCGTCTTGCGCGAAAACAAAGTCACAGGCGATGTCCGATACGGGGTTTATTCAACGCGGATGCGGTTAACCTGCCACACGCAGCGGGAATAGATTTCCTTGGTGCGCAGTTCCGGCTTCTTGTCGAAGGGGTACATCACGAACAGCGGACCCTTGTCGCGTACGGTCAGCACCTTGCCGTTGACCTTGCGAGCCAGGATCACGTCGTATTTTTCCAGATCAGCCAGCGGAATTTCAGCAGCGTAATCATTGAGCGCCACCACATACAGCTTGCTGCCCTTGCTGCCGGCTGCCTTGAGCACATCGCGGAACAGCGGCCCTTCAAAAGTCTGCTCTTCTTTATACCACGGTGTAGGCACTGTCATTTTTACCTGCGGCAGCTTGTCCAGCATGGCTGCGTCAAATTGCGCATCCGCACCGCTGTTCTTTTCCGAGATCAGGCCGGTAATGGTGACGATGGGGTGACCGGTGGTCTTGTCCAGCGCCAGTGCGTGGGTGGATTGCAAGGCCAGCAGGGAAGCCAGCATCAGTGCGTAGCGGATCTTTGCCATGGACATTTTCCTTGGAGTTTAAACAGCTTTAATGACAAATCACGGAAAAAGGCTGCTTTGATGTTAGGCATTCTACAAGCTGCCAATGAAAAAGCCATCTTTGATGCCAGGGACATCGCATGTCGGGACCGCTGCCCGGCAAAGCACCTTTTCCTTCAATTGCTTAGCGCAGGCCTGGTTTGCTGCGGCCTTTCTTGCGTCAGGGTGTCGGACAGGATTTTGCATAAGAAAAAACAATTCAGATTAAAAAATAAACATATTTTCGGTATTTACCGGCCTTCCCTAGACTGCAGTGGTCAGCCAGTGCAGCCGCGTGGTGCCACAGGCTGCCTGATCTGCCGCAACACGTGGCCATGTACAGCGCCGCTGCGGCACTGCCTGAACAGGCAGGCCCCCAAGCCACCCTCGTTTGCGGTGTTCGGGGGCATTTCACAGGGAAGGGAAGTGACGATGGTGATGGAAAAAACCGATACGCTGGTGATTGGCGCAGGCCAGGCCGGCATCGCCCTGAGTGAACACCTGAGCAAGCTGGATGTGCCGCATCTGGTGCTGGAGCGCCAACGCATTGCCGAGCGCTGGCGCTCGGAGCGCTGGGATTCGCTGGTGTGCAACGGCCCGGCCTGGCACGACCGCTTTCCCGGCCTGGATTTTGATGATGTCGCGCCGGATGCCTTTGCCGGCAAGGAGCGGGTGGCGGACTATCTGGAAGCCTACGCCCGCAAATTCCACGCCCCCATCCGCACCGGCGTGGAAGTGCTCAAGGTGGTGCGCAATGACGGACGCCCGGGCTTTACCGTGGAAACCTCGGACGGGGTGATAGAAGCCAATCGGGTGGTGGCTGCCACCGGCCCCTTCCAGCAGCCGCTGATTCCGCAACTTATCCCGGCTGACAACCCGGTGAAACAAATGCATTCCGCCGCATACCGCAACCCGCAGCAATTGCCGCCCGGCGCGGTACTGGTGGTGGGTTCGGGCTCGTCCGGTGTGCAGATTGCCGACGAGCTGCAGCGCGCAGGCCGCCAGGTGTATTTGTCGGTCGGCCCGCACGACAGACCGCCGCGCCGTTACCGTGAACGGGACTTCTGCTGGTGGCTGGGGGTGCTGGGGGAGTGGGACGCCCAGAAAGTGAAGCCGGGGCGTGAGCACGTCACCATTGCGGTGAGCGGCGCACGTGGCGGACATACCGTGGATTTTCGCCGGCTGGCCGAGCAGGGCATCACCTTGCTGGGCATGACCCGCTCTTGCGAAAACGGCGTAATGCAGTTTCAGCCGGACCTGGCGGAAAACATTGCCCGTGGCGATGAAAACTACCTGGGGCTGCTGGACGCTGCCGATGCCTATATTGCGCAGAACGGGCTGGACCTGCCGCCAGAGCCGCAAGCGCGACAACTGCCGCCGGACCCGGCCTGCGTGCGGGAACCCATCCTGTCGCTGGACCTGGCTGCCAGCGGAGTTGGCACCGTGATCTGGGCTACCGGTTTTGCCGTGGATTACCGCTGGCTGCAAGTGAATGCCTTTGACGAAAAGGGCAAGCCCAGCCATCAGCGTGGCATTTCCAGCGAGCCGGGCGTGTATTTCCTGGGCCTGCCCTGGCTGTCGCGGCGTGGCTCCAGCTTTATCTGGGGGGTATGGCATGACGCCAAGTTCATTGCCGACCACATTGCCACCCAGCGCAAATACCAGGCCTATCACGCCAGTACTCCCGCCACCGCAGCGCCGGTGCGTGAAACGGTTTGTCGGGCTGCTGACTAAGTGATTTGATTCGATTTGAAAGGACCCGGCGAAGCCGGGCCTTCCGACTAACTGATTGATTCCGCAGCCTTGCCATCTGTTCCCAATCCCCCCGCCCTTGCCCTGCAAGGGAGCCTCGCTTTCTCTCCAGAAAGCGAGAAGGGATTGTCAATAACCTGTGGCGGCGGCATGACCGCCACCCCACACACAGCAATGAGGTGAAACATGGTTCACAAACGCATTCGTCCGTTCAATACCCGCGATACCTACCCGGAACAAAAGCTGGACAACGACCTGTGCCAGGCCGTGGTGGCGGGCAATATGGTGTTCCTGCGCGGCCAGATCGGTCAGGACCTGGATACCCGCGAGTCGGTCGGCATCGGCGATGTCACCGCCCAGGCGGAAAAGGCCATGGCCAATGTGAAGATGCTGCTGGAGGAATCCGGCAGCCATCTGGACCACGTATGCAAGATCGTCATCTACCTGGTGGATACCCGCTATCGCGAGGCGGTGTACCAGGTGGTGGGGCGCTGGCTCAAGGGGGTGTATCCGGTATCCACCGGGCTGGTGATTTCCGCCCTGGCACGGCCTGAATGGCTGGTGGAAATCGACATCACCGCGGTGATTCCGGAAGGCTATCAGCCATGACTTTTTCCATCGCCGCACGTTGTCCGCAAACCGGCATGCTGGGGGTGGCGGCGGCTTCATCCAGCATCGCCGTGGCCAGCCGCTGCTGTCATGTGGCAGCCGGGGTGGGCGCGGTGATGAGCCAGAATGTCACCAACCCGGCCCTGGGGCCCAAGGCGCTGGCCTTGATGGCAACTGGGGAGCGTGGCCGCAGCCTGTGCCAGGCGCTGGCACTGGCGGATGGCAATCTGGCCTGGCGTCAACTGCTGCTGGTGCCGGCACAGGGGGAAATTGCCACCTTCAGCGGTCAGCATGCGCTGGGTGTGTTTGCCACGGCGCAGGGGGAACACTGCGCTGCCGGTGGCAATATCCTGGCCGATGCCAGCTTGCCCGCGCGCATGGTGGAGGCTTTCGAGCAAAGTTGCGGCCATCTGGCCGACCGCCTGCTGGCTGCCATGCAGGCAGCCGTGGATGCCGGGGGGGAAGTTGGCCCCATCCATGCGGCCGGACTCAAGCTGGTGTGGACGCAAAGCTGGCCGGTGGTGGACCTGCGGGTGGACTGGAGCGATGGTGAGCCGGTAGCGGAGCTGCAGCAGCTGTGGCAGCGTTATCAGCCGCAAATGCAGGACTACATCACCCGCGCCGAAGCGCCGGATCAGGCTCCCGGCTACGGCGTGCCGGGGGTGTAGCGCAAGTTGCAGAAGACAGTGCCGCCCTGCTTGCAGCAGAGGCGGCATGTGGTCTTATTTCACTGATACATCAATGCCTTCACCCAGGTATCTGGCGGCCAGCGCCTTCACCTTGCCGCTGGCTTGCAGGCGGGCAATGGCGGCGTCCAGTTTCTTGCGCAGTTCCACATCGTCCTTGCGCAGGCCAAAGGCAATGCCGCTGCCCAGAATCTTGTCGTCATGCACGGCGCCGACAAACTGGAAGTCCTTGCCATCCGGGCGGGTGAGGAAGCCTTTCTGTCCCGCCGGGGCCATCACCAGCGTGGCATCCAGCCGGCCGGTTGCCATATCGGCGTAAACCTGGTTCTGGTCCTGATAGGACACCACGCGCACCCCGGCAGATTCCCAGTGGCTGCGGGCATAGGTTTCCTGGATCGACCCTTGCAACACGCCCATGCTCTTGCCTTGAAGCTTGTCGGCTGCGGTGGTGATGCCACTGCCTTTGCGGGCGATCACCATGCTGGGCACCCGGTAGATGATGCTGGTGAAGGCAATGCTCTTGCGACGCTGCTCGGTGGCATTCATGGCGGAGTTGATGGCGTCGAATTTCTTGCCTTGCAGTGCCGGAATCAGCCCGTCAAAGGCATTTTCCACCCAGCTGCATTTGAGATGGGCTTCGGCACAGACAGCCTTGCCCAGTTCCACATCCAGCCCTTGCAACTCGCCGCTGGCGGATTTGTATTCAAACGGCGGGTATTGCGCCTCGATACCGTAACGCAGGGTGGATTCCGCCATGGCCGGCAGGGCAAAGCTGCCGGCTGCCAGGATGGCCGTCATCATCAGGGTGTGCTGTTTCATCTGTTTTCCTTTGATTGTTGGTGGCATGCAGTCTGTCACTCAGCCCTGTACCGGGCTGTTGGTATTGCTGGTTGATATGTTCACAAACGGCGGTGTTGCAGGGCGGGCAGGCGTGCTCGCCACGCGGTTTGTCCAGACAGGTCAAGCCGGGCCAGCGCCATGCCTTCGCCTTCTTCATGGCAGGCCAGCACCTGTCCCCATGGGTCGACAATCATGCTGTGGCCATAGGTTTCCTTGCCGCCGGGGTGGCGGCCGCACTGGGCCGGGGCAATGACGAAGGCCAGGTTTTCTACCGCCCGTGTGCGCAGCAGCAAGTCCCAGTGCGCCTGGCCGGTGGTCCGGGTGAAGGCGGCGGGGGCGCTGATCAGGCCCGGTGCCGGTGGCTGGCGATACAGTTCGGGAAAGCGCAGGTCGTAGCACACTGACAGGCGCAGGCTGCCCCATGGCGTGTCGGCGCTGATGGGCTGGTCCCCGGCCTGCATGGTGTCTGCCTCGGCATAGTATTCGTCGCCATGCCGGAAACCGAACAGATGCATCTTGTCATAGCGCGCCGTGCATTGGCCGTCGGGGGAGAACAGCAGGCTGCTGTTGTGAAAATGTGCGGCATCGCCACTTTGCAGTGGCAGGGTGCCGGCCAGCAGCCAGATGCCATGTTGGCGGGCCAGGCTGGCCATCTGCGCTTGCAGCGGGCCATTGCCAAACGCCTCGGCCAGCGGCAGTCGTGCCCGCTCGTCGGCCGGCATCAGGTAGAAATATTCGGGCAGCGCCACGAAACGGGCAGCAGCCTGTGCCGCCTCTCCAACCAATTGTGCCGCCCGGGCCAGATTGTGTTGCAAATCGTCACCCGAGCACATCTGGATGGCAGCGGCCAGTAGTGTGTCTGCCATCATGCTGCTCCGATTTCGCACAGCCGGGCGGCACCGGCCAGCAAGGTGGCATCATCCTTGGCAAAGGACAGGCGGATCACGCGCTGGTCGGTGCCGTCGCGGTAGAAGGCCGATACCGGAATGGTGGCTACGCCGTGGCGGGTGATCAGCCGTTGGACGAATTCGCTGTCGCGCTCATCCGACAGATGAGCAAAACTGGCCAGCATGAAAAAGCTGCCCTGGCTGGGGAGCAGTTGCAAGGGGCTGTCGGCCAGCGCAGCGCACAGCAGATCACGCTTGCGCTGGTAAAAGGCGGAAAAGCCCAGATAGTGTTCCGGCTCGGCCAGGATGCGGGCCAGCGCGTATTGCATCGGGGTGTCGGCGGCAAACATGGCGAACTGGTGCACCTTGCGGATTTCCTCCATCAGGGCCTGTGGTGCCAGGCAGCAGCCCACCCGCCAGCCGGTGACGTGGTAAGTCTTGCCAAAGGAAGTCACCACCACCGAGCGGGCCGCCAGTGCCGGGTAACGGCTCATGCTGTGATGCAATGCGCCGTCAAACACCACGTGCTCGTACACCTCGTCCGACAGGATCACGATATCGCTGCCTTCGGTCAGCGCTTGCAGCCGTGTAGCATCAGCGGCTGACAGCGTGGTGCCGGTGGGGTTGTGCGGGGTGTTCAGGATCAGCATGCGGGTGCGCGGGCTGATGCGTGCGGCAACTTCGTCCCAGGGAATGGAAAAGTTGGGCGCGGCCAGTTTGATCACCACCGGTGTGGCGCCTTGCAGTTCAATCATCGGGATATAGCTGTCAAAGGCCGGTTCGAACACGATGACCTCGTCCCCGGCATGTACCAGCGCATTGACTGCGCAGAACAAGGCTTCGCTGGCGCTGGCCATGATGGTGACTTCGTGCTCGCTGTCATAACGACAGCCATACAGGGCTTCGGTCTTGGCGCTGATGGCCTCGCGCAAGGCGGGCAGGCCGGTCATCGGCGCGTACTGGTTGTGCCCGGCCTGCATGGCTTCGCTGGCGTAGCGCAGCAATGCTTCACTACAGGGGAAATTGGGAGCGCCCTGTGACAGGTTGATGGCCTGGTGCTGTGCGGCAAGCTGGCCGATCACGCTGAAAATGGTGGTGCCGACATGCGGCAGGCGCGAGCGGGCTGTGACGGGTGAATGCAGCATGGTGTTGGACCGGTGATGGTGGGGTGACGCTATTCAACGGCTTTGTCAGCCATGACACAAACGATTAATCGGCATGTTATAAATGAGAAAAACTCAGTCATGGATACCGGACATGCCCAGAAAAACCTTGCCCTTGTATGCCTTGTCGGTATTCGAGGTGGCTGCGCGCCACCAAAGCTTCACCCATGCGGCCAATGAGTTGTTCATCACCCAGGGCGCGGTCAGCAAGCAGATTGCGCAACTGGAAGACAGCCTGGGTTATCCGCTGTTTCACCGCTATGCGCGCAGCTTGCGCCTGACGGCGCAGGGCAGTTTGCTGCTGGGCTATGTGCAGCGTGGTTTCAAGGTGATTTCCCAGGGGGTGGATGCAGCCGCCAGCCTTGCCGCACCCTTGTGCATCAAGGCTCCCAGCTGTGTGGTGCGCTGGTTGCTGCCGGTGCTGCAGCAGTTTTCGCGTGAGGCACCGGAATGGCCGGTGCAACTGGCTGGCGTACATGAGCATGCAGTCAGCTTTGCCCGCGAGGATGTTGATCTGGCCATTGTCTACAAGCCACAAAAAGCCATTGCGGGGAATGAGACACTGCTGCTGGTCGAGCAGCTTACCCCGGTGATTGCCCCGCAATTGCTGGCCAAAACCGGCCAGCCACTGCAGCAGGTGGCGGACTTGCAGCACTACCCTCTGCTCCACCCCTCGCATGACCGGCGCGACTGGCGGCAATGGCTGGCCAGCCGCGGCGCAGCGACGCTGGAATATCGTGGCGGCACCGTGTTCGACACGCTGGATCAGGCGATGAATGCTGCCTTGCAAGGCTATGGCGTGACGCTGGGTGATGTGAGCCTGTTGCGGCAGGAACTGGCAGAGGGGCTGCTGCTGGCACCATATGGCCCGCCGTGGAGCAGTGGCTACGCCTATGCACTGGCGCTGCGGCCTGATGAAAAACGCCCCGGTGTGCTGGCGCTGCACGCTTTCCTGCTGGATCAGATGAGGGCAGTACCCATGCCGGACAGCATGGCCGACGAACGCGGGCAGTAAAAAAGCCAGATCTGCTGATCTGGCTTTTGCTTTGGCACTTTATCTCGCCTCAGAACGGAATGTCGTCGTCCATGTCATCCAGCTTCGGTGCCGGTTTGGCTTCCATGCGGCGCGGGGCGGCGGGTGCGGCTGCCGGGCGGGACTGGGCTGCCGGTTCGCCGTAGGCGTAGTTGTCGTCCATGGACGAGCCGCCTTCGCGCTTGCCGCCTTGCAGGCTCAGTTCGTTCACGCGCACATCCGGCGACAGTTGTTTCTGGCCTTCCTTGTTCTGCCATTCGCGCAGGGTGAGCTGGCCGTATACGGTGACTTGCTGGCCCTTACTCAGGAAGTTTTTCAGCGATTCGCCGCGCTTGCCCCATACCTGGCAGCTAAACCAGTTGGTGGTCTTGCGCTCGCCAAAGCCGATGTCGCTGGCCACGCGGAAGCTCAGCACCGGTTCGCCGCTCGGGGTGTAGCGCAGTTCGGCGTCTGCCGCCAGGCGTCCGTCAAAAGTGATGCTGTTCATGTGGATCTCCGATTCGATTCGATAATGCTGCGCCGGTCTTGGCCGACGCATGATTGCAGGGTGAGGTGCGTCCTGGCAATGGCCGCACCGTCAGGAATAAGTGGCTTCAACCAGCTGTTTCACGGTGTTTTCGTCCCAGCCTTGCTGGGAGACTTTGAGGTAGGCCACCCGGTCTTCCATCACCACCACCGCTTCGCTGACGCCGGCGAGGGCTGATAGCTGCTGTGATAGCTGTTGCGGGTTGCCTTGCCAGTCCTCGCCAATGTGAAACATCACCGAGCGCACTGCCTGTGGTGCCTGCATGCTGAAGGATGCCAGCAGCCAGCTGGCCATCAGCACGCTGGTAAAGCCGAACACACCGGCCGGGCCGTAATGGGTGTACAGCCAGCCGCCGGCGGCAGCACCCATGAACAAGCCAAAAGACTGGGCCGTATTATACACACCGATGGCCGTCCCTTTGGCATCGGCCGGGGCAATTTTTGAAATCAGCGAGGGCAGGGTGGCTTCCAGAATGTTGAAGGCGATGAAATACAGGCCCAGCCACATCACGATCTGCCAGAAGCTGTCCAGCGCCAGTGCCATGCCCAGCTGGGCGGCAGTCATGATGGCGATGGCACCGATGAATACCTGCTTGAGCCGGGCTTTTTTCTCGCCATAGATGATGGCGGGCACCATCAGGATGAAGCCGATGACGGTAACCGGCAGGTACACCTCCCAGTGGTGGGCCTTGTCCAGGCCTGCGGTCTTGATCAGGGCAAACGGAATGGTGACGAACATGGCCATTTGCGCGGCATGCAGCGCGAAAATACCGTAGTTCAGGCGCAGCAGTTGCGGGTTTTTCAGTACCGCCGGCAGGCGTTTGGTATTGGCTTCGGTATCCGAGTGAAAACGCGAGATGGCCGGGTCGGGGATGATCAGCCACACGCCCACCAGCGCGGCCAGCGACAGCGCGCCGGTGAGCGCGAAAATGCCGTTGACGCCGATGTACTGCGCCAGCACCGGCCCCAGCACCAGGCTGACGGCAAAGGTGGTACCGATGCTCATGCCTATCATGGCCATGGCGCGGGTGCGGTTCTCTTCGCGGGTGAGGTCGGCCAAGAGGGCGGTGATGGCGGCGGAGATGGCACCGGAGCCCTGGATCACGCGGCCGATGGTGAGGGTGACGATATCGTGCGCGCCGGCGGCCACGAAGCTGCCGATGGCAAACAGCAGCAGCCCGCCGTAGATCACCTTCTTGCGGCCGATGCGGTCGGACAGCATGCCCAGCGGCAGTTGCAGCAGCGCCTGGGTGAGGCCGTAGCTGCCCAGTGCCAGGCCAATCAGGGTGTGGTTGTCGGCCCCGCGCAGGGTTTGCGCGTAAATGGCAAACACCGGCAGGATCAGGAACATGCCCAGCATGCGCAGGGCGTAAATACCAGCCAGCCCTAGGCTGGCGCGCAGTTCAAGCGAATTCATGTGTGTTGTCGTTATCGATTCAGGAGTCAGGCTATCAACGCCGCCAACGGCCAGCGGTTTACCTTGCGGGCCATTGTCCTGCGCTGCCTTTTTTGCTGCAGCGCATACTTTGGTGGAGCGGCGGTCGCCAAGTCGGGTATATTATCAGGTTCCCCGACCGACTGAGTAACGCTCTCACACATGGACACCATCCGCATTCGTGGCGCTCGGACGCACAATCTGAAAAACGTCAATCTGGATTTGCCGCGCAACCAGTTGATCGTCATCACCGGCCTGTCCGGTTCCGGCAAGTCCTCTCTGGCTTTTGACACCCTGTATGCCGAGGGCCAGCGCCGCTATGTAGAGAGTCTGTCGGCCTATGCGCGGCAGTTCCTGCAATTGATGGAAAAGCCGGATGTCGACCTGATCGAAGGCCTGTCACCAGCCATTTCCATCGAACAAAAAGCCACCAGCCACAACCCGCGCTCCACCGTGGGTACTGTCACGGAAATCCACGACTACCTGCGCCTCTTGTTTGCCCGCGTGGGTGAACCGCACTGCCCGGAACACGGTGTGCCGCTGGCATCGCAAACGGTCAGCCAGATGGTGGACCATGTACTGGCGCTGCCGGAAGAAACCCGGGTGATGATCCTGGCCCCGGTGATTGTCGGTCGCAAGGGTGAAAACCTCGACCTGTTCGACGACCTGCGCGCCCAGGGCTTCATCCGTGTGCGGGTGGATGGCGAAGTGTACGAAATCGATAGCCTGCCCAAGCTGGACAAGAACAAGAAGCACACCATCGAGGTGGTGATCGACCGCCTGAAAGTGCGCGAGGACATGAAGCAGCGCCTGGCGGAAAGCTTTGAAACCGCCTTGCGCCATGCCGAAGGCCGCGCCATTGCGGTGGAGATGGATAGCGGCCAGGAACACTGGTTCTCGGCCAAGTTTGCCTGCCCGGTGTGCAGCTACAGCCTGCCGGAACTGGAGCCGCGCCTGTTCTCCTTCAACAACCCCATGGGCGCCTGCCCCAAGTGTGATGGCCTGGGCGAAATCACCTTCTTCGATCCCAAGCGCGTGGTGGCCCACCCGGAGCTGACCCTGGCCGCCGGTGCCATCAAGGGCTGGGACAAGCGCAACCAGTTTTACTTCCAGATGCTGCTGGCGCTGGGCGAGCATTACGGCTTTTCGCCCACCGAGCTGGCGTTTGAAGACCTGCCGGAAAAAGTGCGCCATGTGGTGCTGCACGGTTCCGGGCGCGACAGCATCGAATTTGTCTACATGTCGGAGAAGGGCACCCGCTTTACCCGCGCCCATCCGTTTGAGGGCATCATCCCCAATCTGGAACGTCGCTACCGCGAAACCGACTCAAGTGCCGTGCGCGAGGAACTGGCCAAGTACCAGAACAACCAGCCCTGCCCGCACTGCCAGGGCTCGCGTCTGCGGCTGGAGGCACGCCACGTGTTCATTGGCGGCCAGACGCTGCATCAGCTTAACCAGCTGCCGCTGAAAGAAACCGCAGCCTTCTTTGCCCAGCTGGAATTCAGCGGCCAGAAGCAGGCAGTGGCGGAGAAAATCGTCAAGGAAATCAGCGAGCGGGTGTCCTTCCTCAATAATGTGGGGCTGGATTACCTCAACCTGTCACGTTCGGCCGATACCCTGTCTGGTGGCGAGGCGCAGCGTATCCGCCTGGCCAGCCAGATCGGTTCCGGCCTGACCGGGGTGATGTATGTGCTGGACGAGCCGTCCATCGGCCTGCACCAGCGCGATAACGACCGGCTGCTGGCCACGCTGATGCGCCTGCGCGACATCGGCAACAGCGTGATTGTGGTGGAGCACGACGAAGACGCCATCCGCGCCGCCGATTACCTGGTGGATATGGGCCCCGGTGCCGGCGAACACGGTGGCGAAGTGCTGGTGGCCGGTACGCCGGCTGATGTGGCAGCCAATGAAAATTCGGTGACCGGTGCCTTCCTGTCCGGCCGCCGCCGCATCAACTGGCCGGGCGAGCGCCGCGCAGTCAACCCGGAACGGGTGCTGAAGCTGCATGGAGCCACCGGCAATAACCTGAAGAATGTGTCGCTGGAACTGCCGCTGGGCATGCTGGCCTGCATTACCGGCGTGTCCGGTTCCGGCAAGTCCACCCTGATCAACGACACCCTGTACAAGATTGCCGCGCGCGATCTGAACGGCGCCAGCGAAGAACCGGCACCGTACGACAGCATTGAAGGGCTGGAGCTGCTGGACAAGGTGATCAACGTCGACCAGAGCCCGATCGGCCGTACCCCGCGTTCCAACCCGGCCACCTATACCGGCCTGTTCACCCCCATCCGTGAACTGTTTGCCGGGGTGCCGCTGTCGCGTGAGCGCGGCTACGGGCCGGGCCGCTTCAGCTTCAACGTCAAGGGCGGCCGCTGCGAAGCCTGCCAGGGCGACGGGGTAATCAAGGTGGAAATGCACTTCCTGCCGGACATTTACGTGCCGTGCGACGTGTGCCACGGCAAGCGCTACAACCGCGAAACGCTGGAGGTGCAGTACAAGGGCAAAAATGTTTACGAAGTGCTGGACATGACGGTGGAACAGGCGCTGGAGTTCTTCAGCGTGGTACCGGCAGTGGCCCGCAAGCTGAAAACGCTGATGGACGTGGGCCTCGGCTACATCCGCCTGGGGCAGAGTGCCACCACGCTGTCCGGTGGCGAGGCGCAGCGGGTGAAGCTGGGGCTGGAACTGTCCAAGCGTGACACCGGCCGCACTTTGTATATTCTGGATGAACCCACCACCGGCCTGCATTTCCACGATATCGACCTGTTGCTGCAAGTGCTGCATCGCCTGCGTGAAAACGGCAACACCGTGGTGGTGATCGAGCACAATCTGGACGTGATCAAGACCGCCGACTGGCTGATCGACCTCGGTCCGGAAGGCGGTGCGGGTGGTGGCCAGATCATTGCCACCGGCACGCCGGAACAGGTGGCGGATAATCCGGTCAGCCATACCGGGCGTTATCTCAAGCCCCTGCTGCAACCGCGCACCTGAGCGCGGCACGCGCAGCGCAGTACCAAGCCGCGGCGGGCAGCCAATGCCATTTTTGCCGGCTGCGGCAAACACCGTAGAATGAGCACGCGCCACTGGCTGGCGCGTCACCCACACCCGATGAGGATGCAATGCTATCGCTTGGCAAGATTGACCATATCCATATCCGTGTCACCGATCTGGCAAAGGCGCAGGGCTGGTACCAGCGTGTACTGAACCTGGCACCCGACACCCGCTACAAGCACATGCAGAGCGGGCCGCACGGCGTCGTGATGCTGATGAACAGCAATGGTTCGGTGCGTCTGGCCATTTCCCAGGAAGACAAGCCGGTTTGTGAGCCGGGCTCGGTGGCCTTTCTGGTAAGCGGGCAGGATTTCCTGGAGTGGATAGACCAGCTGGCCGGCGAGCGGGTGATCGACCGCGCTGGCCAGACCGTGGCGCGAGATTCCGTGGTGGATCACCAGTTTTTCTTCTCCATCAGCTTTGTCGACCCGTTCGGCAACCCGTTCGAGATCGTCAGCTACGACCATACCTGGCTGGCTGGCAAGCTCAAGCTGGCCAGCAAACCGGCCTGACCGGCTGTCTGCCGCCGCATTGGTCACCAACCCGCTACGGCGGGTTTTTTCATGCCTGCTGTGCTGAAAAATGCTGTCAAATCAGGAAACTGGGTGAGGTGATGCCGGAGTGTCGTCAATTGGCGACCCAAAAAGTGCTGCCATTTCAATAACTTGGGTAATTTTTTGCCGTGCTTGTCGCTCATTGCTGACAACCGGCATGGTCCGGCTTGGTGTTATTTGGTGCAAGTCATTGTTTTTAAATGACAATGCATGGCTGGCATGGTGTTTGCAGTAACAGGCTTGTCTTCCAACCACATTGAAAGAAGCTCATGCATAAGAAATTGCTTGTTGTGGCCATGCTTTCCCTGCCCCCGGCCAGCCTGGGATTGATCAATCTGGTGTTTGCCGCCACGCCCGCGCCGCAGACACAGACAGAGCAGCCAGAGGCTTCGGCACCACAAGGCAATCTGCCTGATGCAGCACCGGAGCAGGGCAGCAGCATGCCGCAGCCCGCCGGACAACAGCAGTAAAGCTGCCACGCCGGGTTTGAACCGGTGACGTGACAAGGCCCGCCATTGGCGGGCTTTGTTCGTTTCAGCCAGGCAGATCAACGCTGCGGTGGCAGGGCTTATAGCCCGTGCAGTCTGGCCATCTCATCCAGCAACTGGCGCTGCAATTGCAACATGGCCGCGCAGGGCTGTTGCTGGCGGATGAAGTCCAGCAGCGGGTCGACTACTTCGCTGCCAAGGCCCGACAGGGCTTCGATGGTGGCGAGGCCGCAGAATGGCACATAGGCTTCGGAATAGCCGCCTTCGTGCATCAGCACCAGCTTGCCGGCGCAGTGCTGCCCGGCAAAGCTGCGCAGCAGGGTGGTCATCTGGCGGAAGGTGTCACTGTGGGCCAGCATGCGCGCCAGTGGATCTACTGCATTGGCGTCATAACCGCAGGCGACAATGATCAGCTGCGGCTGATAGCGCTCCAGCGCCGGCAGCACGATACGCTGCATGGCATACAGATAGGCATCGTGACCACTGCCCGGTAACAGCGGGATATTGATATTGGCCCCCAGCCCGGCCCCTTCACCCCGGTCTTCGCTGCCGTTGTAGCCCGGCGGGAAGCAGCCATCCTGATGAATCGACATGGTGAGGACGTCCGGGCGCTGGTAGTAGATGGCCTGGGTGCCGTTGCCGTGGTGCACGTCCCAGTCCAGCACCGCCACTCGTTCTATGCCGTAGCGCGCCTTGGCCGCTTCGATGGCAACGGCGATATTGGACAGGAAGCAAAAGCCCATGGCAGCATCCGGCAGGCAGTGGTGGCCCGGCGGGCGGGTCAGCACATAGGCATTGGCCAACTCGCCGCGCCACACCGCATCCACCGCGGCGATGGCAAGGCCGGCAGACAGGCAGGCAATGTTGTAGCTGCCCGGCCCGACCGGTGCTTGTGGGCCGAGTTCGCCGCCTCCGGCATCGCTGATGCGTTTGAATTCATCCAGATAGGCTGCGCCATGTACCCGCAGCAGGTCTTCACGGCTGGCTGGCTCGGCAGTGCATTGGCGTAGCTGACGGCTGATGCCGGCCACATCCAGCAGGTTTTTCAGGCGGCGCTTGGTTTCCGGCGATTCGGCATGGCCGGCGGCGGCTGGCGGCTGCACCCAGCCTCCCACCGGCAGTGTCAGTGCATGCAGGCCGGCGCTGTGCCACATGCACAGTTCATCAAAATAAAAGGCGGTAGCGGATGTCATGGCATCTCCTTGGGTTTCAGGCGTGGGCAGGGATGGAGCGGGGGGCTTGCAGTGCCAGCAACAGGGCCAGCGACAGGGCCGCTAGCAGGGTGGCCAGCAGTAGCAAGACATGCAGGCTGCCGCCATTGGCGGCGATCAGCTGACCGGCCAGCGCGGGGCCGATGGCCAGGCCGCCACCGATGACGAGATTGGTGGCATTCATCAGCTTGCCGCTGTGGTCGATGTCGGCCAGCGTGGCCAGGATGAAGGGCAGGATGAAGGTCCAGCTGAACTTGAACAGCAGTGCTGCGGTGGCAAAGCGCGCCAGTGCCGGGCTATGCAGCAACAGCAGCATGGCTGCCATCATCATGGCAAAGCCGGCCAGCAGCAGTCGGGAGCGTGGCAGGCGGCGGCCAATCAGCGAGGCGCTGCCAGCACCGGCCACGCCCAGCAAGGTGGCAATGGCGAAGATATTACCGCTTTGCTGTGGATCGATGCCGGATTGCACGGCGATCTGGCCGACAAAGGTCCATACCCCGCTCAGGCTGATGTAGAACGCCAGTGTGGCGATGATGCCCAGTGCAGCACGCCCCCGGCGTGGGCCAGAGGTGGACACAGTGCGCGCTGGCGTGACTTGCTGCAGGCGCTGGGGAAAACAGCGCGCCAGCGGTGCACACAGTGCCATCAGCAAGGCCAGCCCCACATAACAGGCGGCAATGCCGAAGCGGGCAAACAAGGATGGCATCGCCACCAGCCCCACGGCCCCCAAGGCCAGCTGGCCCATCACCCACAAGCCATAAACGCGGTCGCGGTTGGGCAGGGTGGCGGCAGCGGACAGGCACAGAATCATCAGCGAGCCTCCGGCCAGCGCACTGACAAAACGCAGGCCCAGCAGCAGCGGATAGCTGACGGTAGTGGCCGACAGCAGGTTGGCTGCGATGAAGACTGCCACCGCCAGCCAGGCGGCGTTGCGCCAGTTGACGCGCGGCAGCCAGAAAAATGCCGGCAGGGTGGCCAGGCTCATGGCACCCAGTTCGGCGGAGAACAGCTTGCCGATATCCACCGGCCCCAGTTGCAGCTGGCTGGCCAACTGGCTGGCGACGGCGGGGGCCATCATCAGCACGGCAGGGACGATGGCGGCAAAACCGACAATGGCGGCCATGGCCGGACGCGCATGGTGTGCTGGTGCGGCGGGCTTGGCGCTGGATAGCGTGTTCATGGTTTTTCCTCTGTAGCGGGTGATCCGTCGGACGGATGTTCTTGTCGGCTTGGTCAACTCAGAAAACATGTACCAGACGCAACATGGCCTGGCTGCTGTCAAAGCTGTTGGTGGTGTGGACATTGCGCGCCAGCATCAGCATCAGCTGGTCTTGCTTGCTTAGCCAGTGGCCCAGTTCGACGCCCAGTTGGGTGCTGTTCTGCCGGGTGTCGGACAGCGTCTGTCCGTTCAGGCGCAAGGTCCCGCCGCGGGTGTGGTACAGCCGTAGCGCGCCGTAGGTATCCGGCGTGAAGTCATAGGAGGCAAAGGCCTGCAGCCGGTACAAGGGCTGCTGTTTCAGGCTGTTGCCCAGATAGTTGTCGTTGTTGCCGTAGAACTGGGCTTCCAGTGAGGCTTCCAGTACCCAGCTTTTGCCTACGCCGTGGGTGTAGTTGTAGAGAAAGGTGGCAGCCCAGCGGTTTGCCCCGGCGGAAACATCCGGGTGCCGGGCATCGTAGCTGCCTGCCGGCAGGGTGATCAGGGTCAGCAGGCCGCTGTACTCGCGCTTGTCCGGCTGGTTGATGAAGAACAGCGTGCCGCCCACCTGCGGATCGCCGATGCCGCTGTCCTGCTGGCTGGTCTGGCTGCCGGGCAGGGTGGCTTTGATGTGAGCGGCCGGGATGATGAACTGCGGCGTGCACAGGGTGCCGCAGATATCGGAAAACCACAGCTGGCGCCAGGCCAGGGCTTCCACATTCAGCCGGGCATGGTTGTCCTTGCCGCTGGCGGAGTGAAAGCTGTCGGCCCAGGTGACGGGCAGGTAGAGCACGCCCAGCGAGGTGCCGACCGGCGCGCTGAAAAAGTCGCGGGCATTGGTATCGGCGGCATGGCCGGGCAGGCTGGCAAGCAGCAGGCTGGCCGCCAGAGCGGTCAAAACAGGGCGAAACGGGGTCATGGTTTGTTCCTTTGGGTGGGTGAGCGAAAAACCCTGGACGCAACTGTCCCTGCCAGCCATGGCGGACCATGGCAGCTTCGGTAGCTTCAGGGACGTAGGGGTGGAATCAGCAGGCTGGAAAGATCAGCCGAATGGCGCTTGCTGGTGCAAGAGATGAGCGATGCCTGCCTTGCCCTTGATGCCCAGCTTGGCGTAGATGGCGCGAATGTGATGGCGTACGGTATGCGGCGACATGCCCAGCCTGCGCGCGATGTCCTTGTAGGTGAGCCCTTCGCCGAACAGGCGGGCGACATCGGTTTCGCGGCTGGAAAGCTGCTCCATCGCGCAGCGGTAGCGCGCGGTCAGCAGGTAGAGGTCGCTGATGCGGCGCGCCTCGATATTGAGCCTGTCACCGTCATGTCCTTGCGGTGACAGGCCTGCGGGCAAGGCCGGGCCAGTCCATTGTGGCCACTCGGTCAGCAGCAGGTCGACAAAGCCGGGCTCGGCACAGTGCAGGGTGCCGTGCTGGTCGCACACTGCCATGGCCAGCCGCGGCCCACTCATGGTTTCGCGCAGCGCCTGCAGGGTGCGGATCTGGTTGACGGCCACGCTGGAGGCCAGGTGCGGCATCAGGCAGGACAGCAACAGGCAGTCGGCGGCAGTAAAGCGTGGTGCGCCGGGGCGACGGTACAGCGCCAGATGGTCGCTCAGCTGGGTGACCGGGTCGATGTGGATCACGCACAGCAATTCGCCAATGTCGTGGCGCTGGCCCAGCCATTGCAGTTGTGGCGGTGCATCGTCGCCCTGCATGTCCACCACCACGGCCAGGCCGGGCCGGGCATGCACGCGCGTCACGGTGACATCGTGCTGGCGGATGGATTTCCAGTCGTCGATGTAGTGGTCCGGCAGGCCAAACAGAAAGGAACTGTGCTCGTGCGGGCCATCCGCCGCCTGGGCGGCGCGGCCCCACCAGGCCTTGTCGAAGTGCAGTTGCGGGCGCAGGCACTCCAGCACGGTGTGGTGAAAGCGCTCCAGCGACTCCTCACGCGCCAGGCGATAAATCTCCAGCAAGATGGCGCTGAACATGGCCAGATCGGGCTGATGGTCTGATGGCTGCTGCATGTTGTTCTCCTCTGTATGGCGTGCGGTGGCTGCGTGGCCTGCCGTCTGTCCTGCAGGGCGGCTGACAAAATGGCAAAGCGTCCCTGTGGCAAGGCGCGCCGACGCAGGCAGTACAGGCAGTACGGCAAGGCGGCGCAACGCAGCGGCAGGGTTTTTGTCAGTCGCTCTTATTGTGGAGCCAGTGTCATGCAGCTATCAGGTGCTGACCATCCTGCAAATGAGGGATGGGCTGGCGTCGGCGGAAAATCCGGGTTGTTACCATGAAAAATCGGCTGTTTTTGCCAATTCTGGATAGACAAAATGCAACAAATCGTCAGCCGGGGATCAGCTGGCCGGGATTTCGTCCCACAAGTGGGTAATAAAACCGGCCACCAGCGGCGAGCTGTCGCCCTCGCGGGTGGCAATGCCCATGGCCAGATACGCGCCGTCGTCGGTCAGCGGGATATAGCGCACGCCCGGCAGCTGCACGCAGTTCAGCGGCGAGGGCAGGATGGCGATGCCAAGGCCGGCCGCCACCAGCCCCACCTGGGTGGTGGCCTCGCCCGCTTCCTGCGTGATGCGCGGCTCGAAGCCATTGGCCTCGCACAGCTGGCGGATGACCGTATGCAGGCCGGTACCGGCACTGCGCGGATAGCTGATCATGCCCTCATCGCGCAATTGCCCCAGTGACAGGCTGGGCTCACCTGCCAGCGGGTGGTTGCTGTTGATCACCACCAGCAACGGGTCGCGCCGCAGCTCCTGCACCACTATCCGGTCTGCCGGAGACAGGCCGTTGAAACGCACGAAGCCGACGTCGATATCCTGCTGCTGCAAGGCGGAAAACTGGTCGGTGGTGAACATTTCGCGCAAGGTCAGCCGTACTGCCGGGTAGTGCTGGCGATAGGCATGCAGCGCGGCGGGCAGGATGGGGGTAAGCGGCAGGGAGGAGGTAAAGCCGATGCGCAGCTCGCCCACCTCACCGCGTGCGGCGCGTCTGGCCTGTTCGGCGGCTTCTTCGGTATCGGCCAGAATGCGCCTGGCGCGTTGCAGAAATTGCTGACCGGCGGCGGTGAGTTCCACCTTGCGCTTTTCCCGCAGAAACAAGGCCACGCCCAGCTCGGCTTCCAGTGCCTGGATTTGCTGGGACAAGGGCGGCTGGGCGATGTGCAGGCGCTCGGCAGCGCGGGTGAAGTGCAGCTCTTCGGCAACGGTGACGAAGTAACGCAGGTGGCGCAGTTCCATATTGATACATTTAAAGTATTAAAAATTGAATAAAGATATATTGGACTGCTGTTTTGTCAAGGACTAAGCTCGAATCCTGTATCACTGCTACCGGTTTCATCATGGCTCCCGATTCTGCTTCCTGTGCTGCTACGCTACATGCAGGCCCTGCTGCCTCACAGGAGAACACCATTTCCCCCAGCGCCCGCCTGCAAGCCGGTTCGCCCGCCTTTCGTGCCACTGCACGTGCCATGTTTGTCGGCGGCTTTTGCACCTTTTCCATGCTGTACAGCATGCAGCCGCTGATGCCGATGTTTGCGCAAGACTTTGCCCTGAGCCCGGCTGCCGCCAGCAGCGTGCTGTCGGTGCCCACCACCGGCCTGGCGCTGGCGCTGATTCCGGCCAGCTTCCTGGCGGACAAGGTGGGGCGCAAGCCGGTGATGAATATTGCACTGAGCCTGGCCGCGCTGCTGATGTTGCTGGCGGCTTTTGCGCCCGGCTTTCAGCAGTTTCTCTACCTGCGTGCCATTTTCGGCGTGGTGCTGGCCGGTTTGCCTGCCGTGGCCATGGCCTATCTGAGCGAAGAAGTGGAGCCCTTGTCACTGGGCCATTCCATCGGCCTGTATATTGCCGGTAATGCACTGGGCGGCATGAGCGGGCGCTTTCTGGCCGCGGTGATTGCTGACCACTTTGGCTGGCGTGCAGCGGTGCTGGCGTTGGCCGTGCTGGGCCTTGCCGGTGCCATCGAATTCTGGCGCAGCCTGCCGGATTCACGACACTTCAAGCCGGTGCCGTTGAACCTGGCCGAACTGCGGCGTGACGTGGGCAGCCATTTTGCCGACGGCGGCCTGCCCTGGTTGTTCCTGTCCGCCTTCCTGTTCATGGGCTGCTTTGTCAGCCTGTACAACTATCTGGGTTTCCGCTTGCTGGCCGCACCGTTCAACCTGAGCCACAGCGTGCTGGGCTTCGTGTTCTCGCTGTACATGGTGGGCATCTGGGCCTCGGCCTGGGTAGGGCGCATGGCCGACCGCTTTGGCCGCCGCAACATGCTGTGGCTGATGGTGGTGCTGATGGCCGCCGGGCTGGTGTGCACGCTGGCGGATTCGCTGTGGCTGATGGTGCCAGGCATTGCCTTGTTTACCTTCGGCTTCTTTGGTGGCCATTCGGTGGCCAGCAGCTGGATTGGCCGTCGTGCGCAACGCGGCAAGGCGCTGGCCTCGGCGTTTTACCTCACCGCCTATTATCTGGGTTCCAGTGTGGTGGGTTCCTTCTCCGGCCTGCTGTGGGGTATGGGCAAATGGAATGGTGTGGCGGCGATGATTGCGCTGGGTTTGCTGGCCCTGCTGCTGATTGCCCTGCGGCTGCGCAAGCTGGAACCGCTGGCAGTTTAGTTTTTCAGGCAGTGCCAGCCATGAAAAACGCCGTGGACAGTGTCCACGGCGTTTTGTCTGGGTTCACAGAACGGGCAGGGCGCTCAGCACTCCACCACGTTGACCGGTACTTCGATCACATTGATGGCCAGGCCGCCACGGGCGGTTTCCTTGTACTTGGTGCTCATGTCGCGGCCGGTGTCGCGCATGGTCTTGATCACGCGGTCCAGCGACACGCAATGCTGGCCATCGCCACGCAAGGCCATGCGCGCGGCATTGATGGCCTTGACCGAGGCCATGGCGTTGCGCTCGATGCACGGCACTTGCACCAGGCCGCCTACCGGGTCGCAGGTCAGGCCAAGATTGTGTTCCATGCCGATTTCCGCTGCGTTTTCCACTTGTTCCGGCGTGCCGCCCATCACCTCGGCCAACGCACCTGCCGCCATGGAGCAGGCCGAGCCCACTTCACCCTGGCAGCCTACTTCGGCACCGGAGATGGAGGCATTGAGCTTGAACAGGATGCCGATGGCACCGGCGGTCAGCAGGTAGCGCACGATGCCGTCTTCGCTGGCGCCCGGTACAAAGCGGGCGTAGTAATGCATTACCGCCGGGATGATGCCGGCGGCGCCATTGGTGGGGGCAGTGACCACGCGGCCACCGGCGGCGTTTTCTTCATTCACCGCCAGCGCATACAGATTCACCCAGTCCATCACCGTCAGCGGGTCGCGCAGCGCGGCTTCCGGTGCAGCCAGCAGCTTCTGGTACATGTCGGCGGCGCGGCGTTTTACCTTCATGCCACCGGGCAGGGTGCCTTCGCGCTGGCAGCCGCGTTTGACACAGGCTTGCATCACGCCCCAGATGGTGAGCAGGTCACGGCGTACTTCCTCCTCACTGCGCCAGGCCAGTTCGTTTTCCAGCATGATCTGGCTGATGCTCTTGCCCTGTTCCTTGCACAGTGCCAGCAGCTCGGCGGCGGTATTGAACTGGTGTTTGAGCTCGGTGACGCCCGGCGGAGCAAAGCCGGCTTCGATGGCTGCTTCATCCACCACAAAGCCGCCACCTACCGAATAGTAGGCGCGCTTGGACAGGCTGTTGCCGTCCGCGTCGAAGGCTTCAAAAATCATGCCGTTGGGGTGGTAGGGCAGGGTTTTGCGCTTGTGCAGGATCAGGTCGTCCGGCTCGTTGAAGGCAATGGCGTGCTCGCCCAGCAGCTTCAACTGTTTTTCCTGACGGATGGTGGCCAGGATGTCCGGTACGGCGTCGGTATCCACCATGTCGGGCAGTTCGCCCGCCAGGCCCAGCAAAACGGCGGTATCCGAACCGTGGCCCTTGCCGGTCGCTCCCAGCGAGCCATACATTTCGCTGCGTACGCGGCGGGTGGCCGTCAGCAGGCCATCTTTTTCCAGCCGGGCGACAAACTGGCGCGCGGCACGCATCGGGCCAACCGTGTGGGAGCTGGACGGGCCGATACCAATCTTGAACAGGTCAAAAACACTGATTGCCATGATGCTCTCTTGTCTGATGCAGGCAGCTTGCCGTGCAGGCTGCCGGTGTTGCGGGTGGGGGACTGCCTGGTTGCGGATGCAGGCCCGTGTGTCGTGTGTCAGCGTGTCATGCTTTGTGCAGGCTGACTGTTCTGCTTCCGGCCATCAGGCGTCGTGAAGCGTCAAGTCCGGTAACCGGGTGGGGGTTGGCGAGCGGGCGCGGGTCTGCTGGTGCCGGGCGGTGGCTGGCGGCCGGGGCTTGCCCCTTGAATTCAGCCGGACAGCCTGCGCGCAGGCATGGCGCAGTCTTCGCCCCCTCTGTCCTTTTGCCTGAGAGATTGTGGTCGGCAGGCGACCTTCCTTCGGCGAGACCGCAGGGCAGCAAACAGGCCCGGGTCTTCTCTCCAGAGAGCCAGATGATGGTGCAGTTCTTTTGCCTGAGAGTTTCTGGGGCGATACCCCTTCGGCGTCACCTGCGGGGTGATCTCTCCTGCGCCATCCATTACGGCTGGCTGGCACTGTAGATAAGCCGGGAATGGCTGTCAACGCCAATATTGGTGCGGGTTTTGATGTGCGGTTGCAGCATGCGCGGGCTAATGAAAAAAGCCGCCTGCAGGAGCAAGGCGGCCAAGGCGGGTACGCGGGAAAATCAGTGTGCGACGGTAAAGCGCTGGCGGCTGTGGCGCGGCGTTTCCACCTCGTCGGCAATGGCTACGGCAAGGTCGGCCACGCTGATGCCGGCGGGGGCTTCACCATCCATCAGCAGCGCATCGCCACCCAGACGGTACTGACCGCTGCGCTCGCCCGGAGCCAGCAGGGCCGGTGGCGACAGGAATACCCAGTCCAGCACGGTTTCCTGTTGCAAGTCTGCCAGTGCCTGGCGGGCACCTTCGGCACCTTCCTTGTATTCGGCGGGGAAGTGCGGGGTGTCGATCAGTTGCACGCCCGGTGCCACGTACAGGCTGCCGGCACCGCCCACTTCCAGAAAACGCTTCACCCCTGCCTGTTTCACGCCGGCCACAATGGCGGCATGGCCCTTGAGGAAGAGGGTGCGGATGTCGGCCTTGTCCCAGCCGGGGTTGAAGGTGCTGATCACCATATCGTGTCCGGCAACGGCCTGGGCAATGGCGGCGGCATCATAGGCATCGGCCTTGACGGCTGTCAGTTGCGGGTGGGCGGGCAGGCGTTCCGGGCGGCTGACAATGGCGGAAACCTGATGCTGGCGGGCCAGCAGTTCTTGCAGTACGGCAGAGCCGACAAAGCCTGTGGCACCAATCAGAGCGATTTTCATTTTGCATTCCTTTGGGTGGATAGTGAATGAATCGCAGTGTAATGACTTGCCGTCCTGCTGATAATCAGCTGATACTGGCATTAATAACTTAGCCAAACTTAATAATATGGATATCTTGCGCCGTATGGCAGTGTTTGCCACCGTGGTGGAGCAAGGCTCGATGGTGGCGGCGGCACGTGCGCTGGGTATGACGCCATCAGCAGTCAGCCAGCACATCAGCAAGCTGGAGTCGGAACATGGCGTGTCCTTGTTGCACCGGACCACGCGCAGCCTGACCCTGACCGAAGCAGGCAGCCTGTTTTATCAGGGCTGTGCCGACATGCTGGCCGCCGCGCGCCTGGCCGAGCAGCGCCTGAACGAAATGCGTGACGCCCCGGTGGGCGAATTGCGCCTGTCCGCACCCACCGGCTTTGCCGGGCCCATGCTCACCGAAGCACTGGCCCCCTTGCTGGCGGCTCATCCGCGCCTGAGCCTGAAGCTGTTCTTTCATGACGAAATGATCGATCTGGTACAGCACCGCATCGACCTTGCCTTGCGTGCCGGGGATCTGAAGGATTCCTCGCTGGTGGCGCGCCATCTGGCGGACTGGGAGAGCGTGTTGTGCGCGGCACCGTCTTATCTCGCGCGTCATCCGGCCATCACCACGCCTCAGCAACTGGAACAGCACCAATGGGTGATGCTGGACCATGAGCGCAGTCACACCTGGCTGACCATGGAAAATGCAGCTGGCGAGGTAGAGCGGCCAATGGTGGAGCGGCGGGTGAGCAGCAATAACATTCTGGCGGCGCGGCAGTTTGTGCTGGCTGGCATGGGCCTGTCGATACAGCCGGAGCCCGAAGTGCGGCAGGAACTGGCCGATGGGCGCTTGCTGCGTGTGCTGCCGCAATGGCGCTTGCCTGCCCTGGGGATCTTCGTGGTGACGCCACGGCGCGATGCCCAGCCGGCAAAAGTGCGCTATGCCATTGAAGCCTTGCGCCAGCGCATGCAGCAAAAACCGGGAGCGGCGACATGAGCAGGGCAGGCCTGACGGTGCTGCAGGACAGGCTGGCGCAACGCGATTGCCTGTTGCTGGACGGTGCGCTGGCCACCGAGCTGGAGGCGCGCGGTTTTGATCTGGCCGACCCGCTGTGGTCGGCACGCGTATTGCTGGAAGCGCCACAGGCCATCGCCCGGCTGCATCTGGACTATCTGCAGGCCGGGGCCGACATCATCACCACATCCAGCTACCAGGCCAGTTTTGAGGGCTTTGCCCGGCGTGGCCTGGACCGGCTGCAAGCCGCCCGGCTGATGCAGCTGTCGGTGGATCTGGCCTTGCAGGCGCGCCAACGCTTCATGGCCGGCCAGCCAGAAGAGGCGACAGCGCCGCTGGTGGCAGCGTCGGTCGGACCTTACGGGGCCATGCTGGCGGATGGCTCGGAATACCGGGGGGATTATGGCCTGAGCGTGGCGCAGCTGATGGACTTTCACCGTCCACGGCTGGCTGTGCTGGCCGCCAGCGGGGCCGATTTGCTGGCCTGCGAAACCATTCCCTGCCCGCAGGAGGCCGAAGCGCTGGCGCGCTTGCTGCAGCAGGAATTTCCCGCCACGCCTGCCTGGATCAGCTTCAGTTGCCGCGATGCAGGACATGTATGGCAGGGCGAGCGGCTGGCCGACTGCATGGCCATGCTGGACGCCGTACCGCAAGTGGTGGCACTGGGGGTGAACTGTACCGATCCATTGCTGCTGGAGGCACTGTTGGCGCAAGCGGCCAGCGTAACTTCCAGGCCCTTGCTGGCCTACCCCAACTCCGGCGAGCACTGGGATACGGAACAGCACTGCTGGCAGGGTAGCGCCAGTGTGGCGGGTTTTGTTGCACTGGCGCAGCGCTGGCGTGCTGCCGGGGCACGGCTGATTGGCGGCTGCTGCCGTACCGGCCCCGCGCATATTGCCGCCTTGCGTGCCAGCTTTGTCGCCAATGACGGTTAAACAAAAAGCCGGTCAAGGACCGGCTTCAGGCTGCTGACAAAGTAATTCAGATCTTGCGGGTACAGGGCTGGTTTTCCATGTCGGTGAGGATGTCCATCACCTGGCTGGACGCATCTTCCATGCGGCGCAGTGCCTGCTGTGCCTTGGCAAAATCGTGGGCGTGGAAGGCGTTGAGCGCTTCCTTGCCGAAGTTGTGCACATTGGCGTGCGGCGCTTCCAGCTGGGTGTAGTTGCTGTTGCCCTTGCATTCCTGTGCGCCGCGACCTTCGTAATACCATTTGCCCAGACGGCAATGCTGGTGAGACGACACCTTGTCGGCATGCAGGTCGTGATAGCCGATGAAGGCCTTGTAGATATCCAGCTTGAACACGATGTGATCCAGCTTCACCACTTCCATGAAGCTGGTGTTGGTGCCCTGGGCAATCACCCGTGCCATCTGTTCGCTGACATCCACCATGCTGCGGATGGCATTGGCGGTTTCAATGCCGGTTTCACGGTAACCGGCTACCTGTGCGGCTGCTTCGGTCACTTGTTGCTTGGTGCTGTGCGAGGCGCTTTCCACATCGCCCACCAGGCTGGAAATTTCATTGGTGGCATTGGCCGTGCGCTCGGCCAGCTTGCGCACTTCGTCGGCCACCACGGCAAAGCCACGGCCCTGTTCGCCGGCACGGGCGGCTTCGATGGCGGCGTTCAATGCCAGCAGATTGGTCTGGTCGGCCACGTCCTTGATCAGCTGCACGAACTGGCGGATCTGCCCGGTCTTGCTGTTGAGCGAGTCCATGGATTCAGCGGTTTTCTGCTGTGCCTGGGCGATTTCATCAAAGCTGTGCGCCAGGGTATCCACCGCACCACGGGTGCCATGCAGCGTGGTGACGGCATCGGCGGCAGCGCCAAAATTGTTTTCCATCAGGGTGGCGAGGTCGGCAAACGAGGCGCGGATGCTGGCGAGGCTGCTGCAAAAATCACCAAAGGGTTCGATATAGCTGTCATTGCGCTGGCTGGTCAGTTGCAATTTGGACAGCTGCTGCTCGGCTTGCTGACGGGCTTGTTCACTTTCCTGCAGGCGGGTTTGATTGAGGCGTGCTTCCTGTTCCAGCTGTGCGACTTGTTGCTCTAATTCCTGGATACGTCTGTTCTTTGCTGCACCAAACATTAAAGTCTCCGGCTACCGTTGGGTTGTTCTCTTTGATTGAAGCTGTTGTTTTGATTTTTAATGACTTTACTGCGCTTCGGCATGTCGTGGTGAAGTATTTGCACTGACAAGTGCCTGGGCCTTGTTAATTGAAAAGCCAGCTTTTAACTGCATGGTATTTTCTCTGCGCTCTGGTTTAAATAGCCGCGGAACAAACTTTGCCCCCTGTTTGCTTCACATCAAGCCGATTGTTCGGTTTTGGCCGGCTCGCTGGGTTTTCAGCTGTTTTTGTGATTACTGTCAGGGTTTTCCTATTGCATTTTTTTGCTAAGTAAAACGTTTTTTCTTGCTTAGTTTTCCGGTGGCTGCTTGCTAGATTGGTGTCCAGCAAACAAACCCACCAATAACGGAAAACACCATGACACAAGCCAAGACCAAGACGGTTCGCCTCTCCCTGATCGCCGCTTCCCTTGCCCTGTTCGCAAGCCTTGCCCATGCCGGTGATGCAGTCACCATCGCCTACCAGACCGGCATCGACCCTACCAAGATTCCGCAAGCTGACGGTACTTATGAAAAGGCCACCGGCACCCAGATCAACTGGCGCAAATTTGAAAGCGGTTCGGAAGTGATTGCCGCCGTGGCCTCGGGCGATGTGGTGATCGGCAACCTGGGTTCCAGCCCGCTGGCCGCTGCCGCCAGCCGTGGCCTGCCCATTGTCACTTTCCTGGTGGCCGATGAAATCGGTGACGCCGAGGCACTGGTGGTGCGCAATGGCAGCAAGATTGCCAAGCCGCAGGACCTGATCGGCAAGAAAGTGGCCGTACCTTATGTGTCCACCACCCACTACAGCCTGCTGGCCTCGCTCAAGCACTGGAATGTGGATGCCAGCAAGGTAAATGTGCTGAACCTGCGCCCCAGCGAAATCACTGCTGCCTGGCAGCGTGGCGATATTGATGCCGCCTACGTATGGGACCCGGCACTGGGCAAGATCAAGGCTAACGGCAAGGTGCTGACCAGCTCGGCACAGGTCTCCAAGTGGGGCGCCCCGACTTACGATATCTGGATCGTGCGCAAGGACTTTGCCGATGCCCATCCGGAATTCGTCAACAAGTTTGCCAAGGTGTCGCTGGATGCCATCGCCGGCTATGTGGCCAACCCCAAGGCCTTTATCGCCAACAAGGACAATATCGACAAGATCAGCCGCCTGACCGGTGCGGCTCCGGCCGACGTGGTGCTGGGCTTGCAGGGCAACCGCTTCCTCACCCAGAAGGACCAGATTGCCCTGCTGCAAAAGCCTTTCGTGCAGGCTGTGGCCAATACCGCAGCCTTCCTGAAATCGCAGGGCAAGGTGGACAGCCTGCAGGCTGATTACAGCCCCTATGTCAGCAACCAGTTTGTGAAGGCAGCGAAATAATCATGGCCATCCTCTCCGCCAACAAGGTGAGCGTGCGCTATCCCGGTCAGGACCGGCCCGCCTTGTCCGAAGTGTCGCTGGATATCGGTCCGGATGACCTGACCGTGGCACTGGGGCCGTCCGGCTGCGGCAAGACCACCTTGCTGAACCTGTTTGCCGGATTTGTCCAGCCGGATGGCGGCGAGGTGCGCTTTGGTGAAGCCCGGGTGACCGGGCCGGGTGCGGACCGCGCCGTGGTGTTTCAGCACGACGCCTTGCTGCCCTGGCTTTCCGTGCGTGACAACGTGGCGTTTGGCTTGCGTCTGCAAGGCGTGGCCAAGGCCGAACGGCTGGCGCGGGCCGACGAGGTGCTGCGCCTGGTCGACCTGCCGGAGGCCGGCAGTCGCTACAGCTGGCAGCTGTCCGGCGGCCAGCGTCAGCGCGTGGGGATTGCCCGCGCACTGGCCAGCCACTCGCAGGTATTGCTGATGGACGAACCCTTCGGCGCACTGGATGCCTTTACCCGCGAGCAAATGCAGGAGCTGCTGCTCAAGGTGTGGCAGCAGGCACGGCGACGCATTTTCCTGATCACCCACGATATCGAAGAGGCGCTGTTTCTCGCCACTGAACTGGTGCTGATGTCGCCGGGCCCGGGCCGCATTGTGGAAACCCTGCGCCCGGGCTTCAGCCAGCGTTACCGCGCCGGTGAATCAGCGCGGGCCATCAAGTCCGATCCGGCCTTCATCGCGCTGCGCGAGCAATTGCTGGCCACCTTGTTCGACCATCGCCGTCAGGCCGAGGAGATTGCCGCATGAATGCACTGGAACAGACACTGGAACAAAAACTGGCTGATGTTGCCGTCAGCAAAACCGTACCGGACGAACTGCCAGTTACCAGCCCGCGCGCTGGTAGCTCTCGCTGGCGGCAATACCGTCGCGGCTGGCTCAGCCTGATCAGCCTGCTGGCAGTGCTGGGCGGCTGGTGGGGGCTGTCGCACAGCGGCATTGTGCCGCCGCTGTTTCTGCCTGCGCCCGAAGCGGTGGTGGCCAAGCTGATCACCGTCAGCACCCAGGGTTTCATGGATGCCACCTTGTGGCAGCACCTGGCGGCCAGCCTGCAGCGCATCGTACTGGCCTTGCTGGCTGCGGTGTTGCTGGGTATCCCGCTGGGTGTGCTGATGGGCGTCAGCCCGGTGGCGCGTGGCTTGCTGGACCCGCTGATTGAAGCCTATCGCCCGGTGCCGCCGCTGGCTTATCTGCCGCTGATTGTCATCTGGTTCGGTATTGGCGAATTGTCCAAGGTGCTGCTGATTTTCCTGGCGGTACTGGCTCCGGTCATCATCGCCACCAGCCACGGCGTGGCGCAGGTCAGCCGTAACCGCCTGCGTGCCGCGCAGACGCTGGGGGCCAGCCGCAGCCAGTTGCTGTGGTTTGTCATCCTGCCCGAGGCCTTGCCGGAAATTCTCACCGGCATCCGCATCGGCCTGGGTACCGGCTGGTCCACCTTGGTGGCGGCCGAACTGGTGGCGGCCACCCGCGGGCTGGGTTTCATGGTGCAGTCGGCGGCGCAGTTCCTGGTGACCGATGTGGTGATTCTGGGCATTGCCGTCATCGCCGCGATCGCCTTTGCGCTGGAACTGGGCTTGCGCCTGTTGCAGCGGCGACTGGCACCCTGGCATGGCCAGCTGGATTGAAGATTTCATGGTCGCTGCCTGTTGCGGCGGCCAGAACCGAATGATGCAAGGAATAGAAGATGAGTCTGACTCTTACCCGTTTGTCCCCGGCGCTGGGCGCGATTGTTGAAGGCGTGGATCTGGCGCAGCCGCTGACTGACAGCCTGCAACAGGAGATACAGCAGGCCCTGCTGCAACACCAGGTGCTGTTCTTCCGTAATCAGGACATCAGCCCGCGCCAGCAGCGCGACTTTGCCGCCCGCTTTGGCGATCTGCACACTCACCCCATCTACCCGCAACATCCGGATGCACCGCAGGTGATGATTCTGGACACCGACGCCTTCGACCTGAAGGACAATGCCATCTGGCACACTGATGTCACCTTCATCGAAACACCGCCTGCCGCTGCGGTGCTGGCCGCACGCTTGCTGCCGGAGTTCGGCGGTGACACGCTGTGGGCCAGCAGCTTTGCGGCCTGGGATGCGCTGTCCGACCGGCTGAAAACCTTGCTGGAAGGGCTGACCGCCACGCATGACTTCACCAAGACCTTCCCGCTCAAGCGTTTTGGCCTGACGCCGGCCGACCGGGAAAAATGGGAACAGACGCGGCGCGACAATCCGCCGCTGAGCCATCCGGTGGTGCGCACCCATCCGGTGAGCGGTCGCAAGGGCCTGTTCGTCAATGGCGGTTTCACTACCGAAATCAACGAGTTGCCGGAAGAAGAGGGCGCTGCCTTGCTGGCTTTCCTGCTTGCCCATCAAGCGCGGCCGGAATTCACCATCCGCTGGCGCTGGCAGGCCGGGGATGTGGCGTTCTGGGATAACCGCTCTACCAGTCATTATGCGGTGGACGATTACCGTCCCAACCGTCGCATCATGCACCGGGCCACGATTCTGGGTGATAAACCCTTCTGAACAGACTCAGAACAGGTTCAGAACAGACTCTGAATAGACTCTGGTTTTCTGTCGGAAAACAAAAAAGCCACCCCTTGGGGTGGCTTTTGCATGGTGCGTCGCGCAAGGCTTATTCGACAAAGCGCATCTTGAACAAGCGACCTTTGATTTTGCTGACCGACAGCTGCTCGAAAGCTTGCTGGGCGATGTCGCGCTGCAGGGCAACAAAGCTGGCACCTTCCAGCACGTTGATCTTGCCCACATGACTGCCGGCAATGCCGCCGTCACCAGTCAGCGCGCCCAGAATGTCACCCGGGCGCAGCTTGTCACGTTTGCCGCCGGCAATTTCCAGCGTCACCATGGCCGGAATCAGCTGGCCGCCCGGCGCTGGGGTCAGTTCGTCCACTTCGGCCCAGGTGAGCGGGGCCTTCTGGTAGTCCTCAATCTGCACCAGGCGGCGGGCATCGCTTTCGCAGGTCAGTGTCATGGCCAGGCCATGCAACTCGCCACGGCCGGTTCGGCCAATGCGGTGGATGTGCACTTCCGGGTCGTGGCTCACGTCCACATTGATCACCAGGTCCAGTTCCTTGATGTCCAGCCCGCGTGCGGCTACGTCGGTGGCTACCAGCACGGTGGTGCTCTTGTTGGCAAAGCGCAGCAGGATCTGGTCGCGGTCGCGCTGTTCCAGATCGCCATACAGCGCCAGCGCGGAGAAGCCACGGCTTTGCAAGTCTTTCACCAGCTCCTTGCAGCGTTCCTTGGTATTGCAGAAGGCCAGCGCGGAAGCCGGGCGCACGTGCTGCAGGATGCGGGTGACGGTTTCCAGCCGGGTTTCCGGCTTCACCTTGTAGAACCATTGTTCGATATGGTCGCCGCTGTGCAGCGCTTCCACTTTCACTTCCACCGGCTGACGCAGGAACTGCGCGCTGGCCTTGCGGATGGTGTCGGGATAGGTGGCGGAGAACAGCAGGGTCTGACGCTGGCGCGGGCAGGCGCGCACGATGCCGACGATTTCCTCGATGAAGCCCATGTCAATCATGCGGTCGGCTTCGTCCAGCACCAGGGTTTTCACCCCGGCCAGGTTCAGCGATTCGCGGTACAGGTGATCCTGCAGACGGCCAGGCGTGCCCACCACGATGTGTGCACCGTGTTCCAGCGAGGCGCGCTGCGGCCCCATCGGCGAGCCGCCGGTCAGGGTCACTACCTTGATATTGTCGATGCTGCGTGCCAGTCGGCGGATTTCCTGTGCCACCTGGTCGGCCAGTTCGCGGGTGGGGCACAGCACCAGTGCCTGTACGGCAAACCAGCGCGGGTTGATGTTGGCCAGGATGCCAAGGCCGAAGGCGGCGGTCTTGCCGCTGCCGGTCTTGGCCTGGGCGATCAGGTCGCGCCCGTCCAGAATCACCGGCAGGCTTTCGGCCTGGATGGGGGTCATGCTGTGGTAACCGAGGCTGTCCAGGTTGGAGAGCAGGGCTTCAGGCAGCGCGGTGAGGCTGGAAAAGGCGATTTTTTTCACGGACTTGGCGATATCACGACAGAAACGGGCTGGCAGTGTAACAGCAGACGGCGTATTGGCCAAACCGGCTGTTGCGGATGTGGCTGTACCGCGCTGGCAGACAGAAAAAACGCCAGTGGGCCGGGGCGCACTGGCGTTGCTTGCTCTTGCCTGTCTGCTACACCTTGAAGCGGGCCACCGAGTCGTTCAGTCCGCCTGCCAGTTGTTCCAGCTCTTCGGCCGAGCGCACGGTGTGCTGGATGGCTGTGTCATTGGTATTGGCCAGCTGGGCAATGCTGTCGATATTGCGGGTCACGCGTTCGCTGGCTTCACGCTGCTGTTCGGTCACCTGCACGATTTGTTGCAGGCCATTACGGACGGCCACCGCCGAGTCATTGGCGGCATCCAGTACGCTGGCCACTTGTGCCGCCGACTGATTGCTGGCCTGCAAGGATGTGAGGCTGGCTGCCACGGCATCGCGCACGGCTTCGGTCTTGTTGTTCAGCGCGTCGGTGACGCTGTCGATTTCGCGCGCCGACAGGGCGGATTTTTCTGCCAGCTTGCGCACTTCGTCCGCCACCACGGCAAAGCCACGTCCGGCTTCACCAGCGCGGGCGGCCTCGATGGCGGCATTCAGGGCCAGTAGATTGGTCTGTTCGGCAATGTCGCGCACCTGCTGCGTCATGCCGGTGATGGCGGCGGTGGATTGCACCAGCTCGGTTTCGGCTTCGGACATCATGGTGACAGCTTGCTGGATTTCGCCAACCTGCTGTTGCAAGCGGCTCAGGTCCTGGCGGCCCTGCTGCGAGCGTTGCAGGCTTTCATCCGACTGTTGCAGTACCTGTTCGGCATGGCGGGCAATGTCGCCAATATGCTGGGCCAGTTGCTCCACCGCCTGCGCCGCATCCTGCGATTGGCGATTCTGGGCTTGCGAACCCTCGGCCAGTCGTTCCGCGCCCTGACTCAACTGGCCGGAAGACGAAGCCACGCTGCGCGCAGCGGTGCCAACCTGGCGTACCAGCTCGGCAATGGAACCCAGCATCTGGTTGAACAGGCTGGCAGTCTTGCCGATTTCATCCTGATGGCGCACTTCCAGCCGGTGCGTCAGGTCGCCTTCACCCTTGGCCAGTTCAGCCAGACCACCTGCCATGGCTTGCAGCGGCCGGGTGACAAAGCGGCGGATGAACAGGAACACCACCAGCATCAGCGGCAGCGAGGCGATGATGGCAAACAGGATGCTCTGGTTGCGGAATTGCGCCACCGAGGCGTAGGGTTTTTCCAGTGAAATGCGCATGCTGACCGCGCCCAGCGGGGTACCTTCGCTCACCTGGTGACAGCTGATGCAGTTCTTGCCCAGGTAATTGCTGGCTGCGCGCGCCGGGTACACCACGTGCAGGTGTTCGCCCAGTTGCGGGCTGGATTCAATGGCTACGTAGGGCTGGCCGCTGGCAAGGGCGGTCTTTTCCGCTTCGTCCGCAGCGTGTGCCTTGTCACCGGCGTTGCCGGGACCAAACTGCTTGTTGACCGCGTCGCCACGTACCACTCGCAGTTCGCGCACGGCGGACAGTTCCTTGATCTGGTCCAGAAACACATCACGCTGACCCACGGTGCCGGTCATCATCATGCCGGTGAGGCCGGCCAGCGTCATTTCGTTCATGCTGCTGGCAAGGTCCTTGGCCTGCGATACCGCAATATCACGGCTGACCGTGGTTTCCCAGGCAATCAGCCCGCTCCACGCCACCACCAGACAGCACCAGATGGCGCTGGTCAGACGCAGCCAGATTGGCCATTCGGAAAATTTTTTCATTATATGTACGGGAGCCCCGCCTCCTTTTGTTGTTGCTTATGTTTTTATCCAGGCCGTCTCGACCTGCTACAGCGGCCAGCGTAACGCACGTCATATTAACTGTGCTTGGTTTAAAACAAAATTTTTTCCCCCTTTGGCCGTATGGGTACGATGTGGCTTGGGATAACGCGGGTTTTCTGCAACAATCCGCCCTCTGTCGACCGGCCCGCCGGTTTTGCCTTGTTCTTGCTGCAGGAGTTGTCATGTCGTCATCCCCATCTTGTTCACGTGTTGCCATCATTGGCGGAGGTCCGTCCGGCCTGATGGCAGCCGAGGTACTGTCCCGGGCGGGTGTGACGGTGACGGTATATGACGCCATGCCCTCGGTGGGGCGCAAATTCCTGTTGGCCGGCGTGGGCGGGATGAACATCACCCATTCCGAAGCCAAGGCGGACTTTCTCGGCCGCTATCGCGAACGGGAAAACGAGGTCGCCGCCTGGCTGCAGGATTTCGATGCCGACATATTGCGTGAATGGGTGCATGGTCTGGGGGTGGAAACCTTTGTCGGCAGCTCGGGCAAGGTATTCCCGCGCGAGATGAAGGCAGCGCCCTTGCTGCGCGCCTGGCTGACGCGCTTGCGCGAGGCCGGGGTGCAATTCCGGGTGCGCCATCGCTGGCTGGGCTGGAAAGACCAAGGCGCGCTGCGCTTTGCCACGCCGGATGGCGAGCAGGAAGCCCGTCATGATGCCGTGCTGCTGGCCGTGGGTGGCGGCAGCTGGAAAAAGCTGGGTTCGGATGGCAGCTGGCTGCCCGTGCTGGCCGAACGTGGTGTGGCGGTGCGCGATTTGCTGCCGGCCAATTGCGGTTTTGACTGCAACTGGAGCAGCCACTTTGCCGACAAGTTTGCCGGAGAGCCGCTCAAATCGGTGCTGCTGGAGTTTACCGATCTGGCTGGCCATACCGTACGCAAGACCGGTGAATGCGTGGTCACCCGCCACGGGGTGGAAGGCAATCTGATCTATGCCTTCAGCGCGCCCATCCGCGACAGTTTGCTGGCCAATGGCAGTGCCACGGTGTATCTGGATTTGCTGCCACAAAAAAGTGCCGGACAGGTGGCAGCGGAAGTAAAACACCCGCGCGGTTCGCGTTCGCTATCCAGCCATCTGCAAAGCCGCCTGAACCTGAAAGGGGTGAGGGCAGGCCTGCTGCGCGAATGCCTGAGCAAGGAAGCATTCAACGATATGGATCAGCTGGCTGCAGGTATCAAGCGCTTGCCGCTGACCATGCACGCTACGCGGCCCATCGACGAAGCCATCAGCACTGCGGGCGGGGTCCGGCTGGAGGCGCTGGACGCCGGGCTGATGCTCAAAGACATGCCGGGCGTATTCTGCGCCGGTGAAATGCTGGACTGGGAAGCCCCTACCGGCGGCTATCTGCTGACCGCGTGCCTCGCCAGCGGCCGCGCCGCCGGGCAAGGCATGCTGGACTGGCTGGCCGCAACGGACGGCTGAGCCAGCCTGGTCTTTCTTCCCGCTTGCAAAACTGTCCGTGCATTTTTTTTGCAAGCATCTATGCTGAATTTACCGGCCCCGGCAAGTGGTTTTACCGGGGTTGCCAGTGTCTGCTGCACTGGCTGGAGCATCATTCCCCCACCCCATGATGTCGGAGATCAGCGCCATGAAACTCGACGATTTCAACCAGGTAGCCGACCTGATCGGCCTGAAAAAGCGTTCGCGTGAAGCCGTCTGGCTGATGGAAGTAGAAGGCATGACCGGCTACTTCGCCGCCCAGCAGATGGATATCAGCGAATCCACCGTATCCCGTGCCCACACCCGTTTCCGTCAGGCACTGCGCAAGCTCAATGCCCTGTCCACGCATTTGCCTTTGTGATTTCTCCTGTGTTGTTGACTTGTCGCCCGGCCTCCATGCCGGGCTTTTTCTATGGCGCGTGGCAAATGCCGCCAGCCTGCTCGCGCAGCCAGGACAGTAAATCCTGCAAGCCCGGATGCTCGGCATAACTCTCGGGGTAGACCAGCCAGTAACCGGATCCGGTATGCAACTGGCTATCGAATGGGCAGACCAGCCGGCCTTGTTCCAGCTCGTCCTGCAGCAAGGCCATGTCACCGATCGCCACCCCCAGCCCGCTGGCAGCCGCCGTCCACGCCAGGTGGTGCAAGTCCACCACTTGATGCTTGTAGGCGGCAAGCGTGTGTATGCCCTGGGTATCCAGCCAGGCAACCCATTCCTCATAGTCGCGGGTGGTGTGAAACAGGGTGTGGCCTGCCAGGCTGTCCACACCGGACAGTTCAGTCCGCATGGCAGGGGAGCACACCGGGCTGAGCACCTCGGGTAACAGCAGCTCGGCCTGCATGTTCGGCCATTGTCCGCGCCCGAACAGGATATAGGCCTGATGGCTGTCCGGGTCCAGCACCTCCGGTTCGTACACCATGCTGTCGATGCGCAGCTGGGTAAGCGGGTGCTGCTGATAAAAACTGCCCAGCCGCGGCATCAGCCAGCGCACGGCAAAGCTCACATACACCTGCAGGCTGAGGATGTCGCTGCGGGTTTTGATCTGCCTGTCCACTTCCTTCAGTTTTTGTACCACCTCACGTGCCACCGGCAGCAGGGTCTGGCCTGCCGGTGTCGGGCGTATCTGCCGGTGCTGCCTTTGCAATAGCGCAGTGGCGTAGTGCTGCTCCAGCAGGCTGATCTGCTTGCTGATGGCACCCTGGGTCAGAAACAGGCGGCGTGCAGCTTCGGTAAAGCTGCCGGTGTCGATGACGGTGACAAAGGCACGCAAGGCGGTGAGCGAGGGCAGGTGGTGGGTTTCATTCATGACGGAATGGAATGGTTTGATGCCAATTATTCGTTCGTGAAAACTAGGCGATTTCCGTATGTTTGGCAACAAACAACACAACATGACGGAGCGCACATGCATCACGATTTCGATTCCCAACGGCAATACACCCTGCAACACGACCGCCGTCTGTCTGCTGCTGATGGACAGTTGCAGATGGAGGGGGTGGGGCTGGCCGCGCTGGCCGCAGAATTCGGCGCACCGCTATTCGTGTATTCCACACCGGAAATTCGCCGCAATGTCGACGAAATCAAGCAGGCCTTTGCCAGCCATGCCAATACCCGCATCTGCTACGCCTCCAAGGCTTGCTCCTTGCTGGCGGTATTGCAGGTGGTGCGCGAATCAGGCATCAGCATCGAAGCCAATTCGGTCAATGAAATCCGCCGCTGTCTGGCCGCAGGTTTTGCCGGCAGCCAGATTGTCTACAACGGCGTGGTGAAGCGTGATGAGGAACTGGAATTCGCCATCCGCCAGCAACTGCATGCCATCAATGTGGATAGCGAGCACGAATTGCAGGCCATCGACCGTATCAGCCGTCAGCTGCAAATTCCGGTACGCATCTGCCTGCGGGTGGAGCCCAACGTCAAGGCCGCTACCCATGAAGGCCTGATGACGGCATTCCGCGCCAAGTCCGGGGTGGATCTGGCCGATGCCGAAGGCATTTGCCGTCAGGCACTGGACATGCCCTATGTAAAGCTGTGCGGGCTGCACATGCATGTGGGTGACCAGGTGCCGGATGCCGAGCCGTTTGGCGCGGCCACCCGTGTGCTGGTGGATTGTGCCCGCCAGCTGGAAGCAGCACTGGGTGTGCGCTTTGACATGATCAATGTCGGCGGTGGCATTCCGGCACCATATCGCTACGCCACCGACCGTGGCCTGGGCGGGCCGGACAATATGCAGCCGCAAATCGGCGCCAATGAATTTGCCGCTGCCGTCATCCGCGAAGTACACGCCTGGCGTGAGGATATCGAAATCTGCATCGAGCCGGGCCGCAAGGTAGTGAGCAGTGCCGGGGTATTGCTCACCCGCATGGTGACCGCCAAGCGCAAAACCTTGTTGCGCGAGGATGGCAGCGTGGAAGGCCAGGTGCAGTGGTGCATGCTGGATGCTGGCTTCAATGCCATTCCGGATTACAAGGACTGGTACTTCTATGTCTACAACGCCAGCCGCATGACGGACAGCCACAATCAGCCCGTGAAGCTGGGTGGCCCCTTGTGCGACGGTGGCGATTACTTCCGGCATGGCCCGCTGGGTGAGCAGTTCCTGCTGCCCGAGGCCAGTGCGCCGGGCGATGTGCTGGCCTTCCTGGATGTGGGTGCCTACCAGCTGGAAAACCAGACCGTCTACAACGCCCAGCCGCGTTCCGCTGCGGTGCTGATTGACGGGCCAGGCCAGTACCGCCTGATCCGCCGTCAGGAACGCTTCGACGACATGCTGTTGCTGGAGCGTGACCTTTCCTGACTGTCAGAACCTTTTTGCCGTACCGCCACACCCCTTGACGGGTGTGGCGCGATAACACCAAGCCGTCCCTTGTCGTGCGTTTGTCTACTCACCCAGTCCGGAGGAATGAAGATGAAGCTGCAATCCTGGTGTGCCGTGTTGTTGTCTGCTGTCGCCCTGCAAGCGGGAGCGACGGACCTGAACAATCTGCGTATCGGCATGGATGCCACCTATCCGCCGTTCGAATCGCTGAACCCGGCGGGGCAGATCGTCGGCTTTGAGGCAGACCTGGCTGCTGCCCTGTGCAAGGAAATGAAAGCCCGCTGCAGCCTGATCAATCAGGACTGGGATGGCATCATTCCGGGGCTGATGGCCAAGAAGTACGATGTGATCATGTCGTCGATGACCATTACCGCCGAGCGGGCCAAGACGGTCAGCTTCACCGAGCGCTATTTCCGTACGCCGCAGCGGCTGATTGCCGCCAAGGGCAGTCCGCTCAGGTTCACGGTGGAGGGGATGAAAGGCAAGCGGGTAGGCGTGCAGCGCGGCACCACGGCCGACATGTACCTGAGCAAGTTCTGGGGGCCGCGCGGCATGGATGTGGTGCGCTATGAGGATCAGGACAAGGCCTATGCCGACCTGGTGAATGGCCGGCTGGATGCCAGCTTCCAGGACGAGCTGCAAGTGGAAGCGGGTTTTCTCAAGAGCGAACCGGGCAAGGGTTTTGCCTTTGTCGGCCCGTCCATCAATGGTGACAACGCCGCTGAGCGTGAGGTGCTGGGCTCCGGTGCCGGCATGGCGGTGCGCAAGGAAGACAAGGCCTTGCTGGACAAGCTGAACAAGGCCATCAGCGCCGTGCGCGCCAATGGCACTTTCAAGAAGCTGAGCGTGCAGTACTTCGGCCGCGATATTTACTGACACGGCTGGTGTTCCCGCAGCCCGGTCACGGACTGCGGGCATGCTTCAACTGCTCGCGTTTTGTGTGGCCTGCTGCTGGTCCTGCTGCAAGTCCGGGCGGATCAGCGTGTAGTCGTTATTGCTCGGCAGGCCGTTTTTCTGCCAGTCATCCAGCGTAGCCATGATGGCATCCCGCGTCTGGTTGCTGATGTCCGGCAGGCTGCCGCCAAATGCCTTCTTGGCTTCGTCAAAGCCCTGCTGCACAGCCGCGCGAATGGTATCTATCTTGCCGGGGTCGTTGCCTATGCCCAGCCGGGCAAAGTCCAGAATGCGCCGCGCGGTGTTCTTGATGCCCAGTTCGCCATCTTCCGACACCGCCTGGGTGGCTTCTGCCTTGGTCTGCGGGTCAACCGTCAGCTTCTGTTCGCCACTGACCACCTTGTTCCATTGCAGGCCTTGTTGCTGGACCAGATTGCCCAGCAGCTTGAGGAAATCCGACACCTGCTGGTTGGACTTGGCCAGCAAGGCAGGTACATCCACCGGCGTGCTGCTGCCCGTGGTCGGTTTGCCATAGGTGAGGGCACTGTTGTCTTCACTGTTTTGCCCCAGCGTGACCACTTCGTCCACGGTGAGGGTGCTGCTGCTGATGCTATTGCCGGTTTTGCTGTCGGTAATGGTGCTGCTGCTGTAGCTGGCATTCAGCAACAGGCTGCTGTTGACGCTGTTGACGGACATGGGAGGCTCCTGCTGAAAACGGAGAAGGACGCCAGCCTGTGCATGGCGCCGGGTCTGCGTGCCGTATGGCCTGCGGCAGATGTCTGTATATCGGCAGGATGGAAGTAAAATTGAGTAAAAACAAGATAATGCGCTGTCCCGCAGCCGGGTGTGGAACAGCGCAGGGTGTGCAGCGATGCGATCAGGCTTTCAGCTGGGTGGCCCAGGCGTGCAATGCTTCCAGCTGCTGTACCACCAGGCCTTGCAGGCGCTCGTCGGTGAGGTTGCCTTCGGCATCAAAACCGCCGGCAAAGGCATTGGCAAACACTTCCGGCTTGTTCAGCGGGTGCAGGTCCAGATACACGCAGCTTTGGCGCAGGTGGTACTGCGCACGCGAAGTACCCATGCCGCCGCCAGCGCCCACAATGGCCACGGCCTTGCCTGCCAGCAGTTTGTTGTCCGGCTCGCGCGAAGCCCAGTCCAGCGCGTTTTTCAGCGCCGGGGCCATGGAGTAGTTGTATTCCGGGCAGCCCAGCAGCAAGGCATCAGCCTTTGCCAGTTGTGCCAGCAGTTGTTGCACGGCGGCCGGTTTTTCAGTGATGTCGGCGTTGTAGAACGGGACCTGACTGAGGTCGGCAATGTCGATCTGGATGCCGGCTGGCGCATGTGCCTTGGCGTAGCGCAGCAGACCCATATTGGTGGAGGCACGGCGCAGGCTGCCGCAAATGGCCAGAACGTTCAGTGTGCTCATTGTGGTTCCTTGTGTGAGGAAAGCGGGCAGAAGAGGTAAAGCCCGTCTGCATTCTAGTTAGCGCATCCATGGCTTTCCAGTCCTGACGGTCAGTGACCGGCTGTGCAGGCAAATGCAGCTTGGCGTTTCGCATTCACTGGCAGTCCAGCTTATAATGTGCGGCTGTCCGCATTCAAGGTTTTACATCGTGTCCGAACGCTTTGCCGTATGGCTGCAATATCTTCTGCCCAAGCAGGCTTTAACCATTCTGGCCGGCAAGCTGGCAAGTGCCGAAGCCGGCAGCCTGACCACGGCGGTCATCCGCTGGTTTGTCGGACGCTATCAGGTGAACATGGCCGAAGCGGCCAATCCGGATATCAGCAGCTATCCCAGCTTCAACCAATTTTTTACCCGCCCGCTGCGTGCCGGTGCGCGACCATTGGCGGATACCGCACTGATCTGCCCGGTGGATGGTGCCATCAGCCAGTTTGGTGCCATTCACGCCGATCAGATCTTCCAGGCCAAGGGCCATGCGTATTCCACCACCGCGCTGGTGGGTGGTGATGCCGAGATGGCGGCACGCTATCAGGACGGCCAGTTCGCCACCATTTATCTGAGCCCGCGTGATTACCACCGCATTCACATGCCTTGCGACGGGCGTCTGCTCAGCATGACTTATGTGCCCGGTGCGCTGTTTTCGGTGAATCCGGCCACGGCACGTGGTGTGCCCGGCCTGTTTGCCCGTAACGAACGGGTGGTATGCGAGTTTGAAGGCCCGCATGGCCGTTTTGTGTTGACGCTGGTGGGTGCCACCATCGTTGGCAGCATGGGTACGGTCTGGCACGGCATTGTCAATCCGCCACGTCCGGGCCGCATTCAGCATTGGGATTATCAGGACCAGCAAATCATGCTGCGCAAGGGCGAGGAGATGGGCCGTTTCCAGCTGGGTTCTACGGTGGTATTGCTGTTCCCGGCCACAGCTGGCCTGCATTTTGAGCAGGACTGGCAACCGGCACGTCCGGTGCGTCTGGGCGAGAGCATGGCGGACACGGTCTGAATGCCATCCGGTTTGGACATGGCGTGCATGAACCCGGTTTGGCCGGGTTTTTTCGTATCCGGACTGGTATGAGGCCGGGTGTGCAGTCAATATGCAACAGCTATCCATGCAATATCATGCTTCTGTCCCGGCTGGGCAGGGGTAATGCCGCAGTCGGGTGCAATATCCCTGCTGAGCAAGGGTTAATTATGCTAATGTCACTGCCGCGCCTTGCCTGTGTTCCCGGTTTGTTCCGCCGCCCAGCCCAGTGTTGGTGGCAAGGCAGAATGATTTCTCAATCCCGTTGTGAGCCTTGATTCACCATGAATACCGACGCTGCCGGCTCCTCATCTTCCGTGCTGTCCGTTCCTGCGGCTTTTGCCAGTGCACGCGCGTCCTTTGCCAGCCCCTGGCGTTTGTGGCAACAGCTGTCGGTACGTGAGCGCTGGCTGTTGTTTGGCGCGTGGCTGGGCAGTCTGCTGGTTTCGCTGGGGCTGGGTGTGCTGTCGGTGGTGGATAACTGGTCTGGCATGCCACTGCAATTTGGTGGGGTGACGGTGTATATCACCGTCTACCCGGCCTTGCTGATCAGCCTGTGGTGGAGTTTGTGCATTGGCTGGTGGTGGGGGGCGATTCCGGCCTATCTCACCACCTTGTCGCTGGCCTTGTATGCCGGCATGGCCTGGCAATGGGCAGTACTGTTTGCCTTTGCCGACCCGTTGGGCGTTGCCGTGATTGCCCTGGGGTTTCGGGCCCTGCCGACGATGCGTGGGCTGCGCAGCCTGGAGTCGCTGCTGCATTTTGTCCAGCTCTCCTTTGCCGGCAGCATTTTCAGCTCCAGCGGCGCGCTGATCTGGACCTACAGCAATCATCAGCCTTTGTCGGAATTGCTGCCCATCTGGCAAGGCTGGTGGCTGGGCTTTTTCCTGCAGAACCTGTTGCTGGTGGGGCCTATCCTGGCGTGGTCCTGGCTGCAGACCGAGCGTTGGCTGTATGCGCGCTTGCCGCAGGTGCAGGGCAGTGATGGCGAATCGCGCCATCTGGTGGTGCTGCTGCTGTTATTGGTCAGTGTCGGCGTGCTGGTGTTTGGCTATTTGTCGCTGAGCCTTGGCAGCAGCCTGTTGCTGGGGCAGTTGCAGCGCGGTCTGGCTCCGGAGGTGCATCAGGCGGCGCTGGTAATGACCCAGACCGGCTGGGTGTTCTTCTGGGTATTTGCCCTGATCGTACTGTTCAATGCCTTTTTTGCCTACCGCCTGTTCCTGCACTGGCAAGGGCGCAACCAGCAACTGCTGGATGCGCTGAAGCAGAGCAATACCTATCTGGCGCAATTGGTGCGGCTGGACGGGCTGACCGGTCTGCTCAATCGCCGGTCCGGTGACGAGGTATTGCAGCAGGAGTGGTTGCGCTGTCAGCATTCAGGCCAGCAAGCGGTGCTGATCATGCTGGATATCGACCATTTCAAGCAGGTGAATGATGAGTACGGCCACGATGTGGGCGATCTGGTGATTGCACAGGTGGCCATGCTGTTGCAGGAGCATATGCGCCTGCACGATACCGCCATCCGTTACGGTGGCGAGGAGTTCCTGCTGGTGCTGCCGGACTCCACACTGGAACATGCCGCGCTGCTGGCCGAAACCCTGCGTCAGCAAATGGCGGCACGCACGGTGCATGCCAGTCAGGCCGATATCACGGTAACGCTGAGCCTGGGGGTGGCAAGCGCCTCGCTGTTGATGGCCGACAAGGCCGCCTGGGTGAAGCAGGCTGACATGGCGCTGTATCAGGCCAAACGTGCCGGGCGCAACCGGGTGGTGGTGGCAGGCTGATGCTGGCCATTACCCAATGAAAAATGGCCACCCGGGGGTGGCCATTCTTGTTTGTTGATTTGCTGACTTCAGCGCTCAGAAACTGTCGCCGGGAATACGCACCCAGCCTTCCATCAGCACGCGGGCGCTGCGGCTCATGATGGCCTTGCTGACCTGCCACTGGCCGTCCACCAGCCTGGCTTCCGCACCTACGCGCAGGGTGCCGGACGGGTGGCCAAAGCGCACAGACTGGCGTTCGCCACCACCGGCGGCCAGGTTTACCAGCGTGCCAGGAATGGCGGCTGCGGTGCCGATGGCCACCGCAGCGGTGCCCATCATGGCGTGGTGCAGTTTGCCCATGGACATGGCGCGCACGCGCAGGTCGATGTCCGCAGGGGTGATTTCCTTGCCGCTGGAGGCGATGTAGGCCGCAGGCGGAGCGACAAAGGCAATCTTGGGCGTGTGCTGGCGGGTGGCCGCTTCGGCAATGTCCTTGATCAGCCCCATGCGGACTGCTCCATGGGCGCGGATGGTTTCAAAGCGGGCCAGTGCGGCGGCATCGCCATTGATGGCCTCCTGCAGTTCGCTACCGCTGTAACCCAGTTCTGCTGCGTTAAGGAAGATGGTGGGGATGCCGGCATTGATCATGGTTGCCTGGAAACTGCCCACGCCCGGAACATCCAGCGTGTCCACCACATTGCCGGTGGGGAACATCGCACCGCCGCCATCGCCTTCGTCGGCCGGGTCGAGGAATTCCAGCTGTACCTCGGCGGCCGGGAAGGTGACGCCGTCCAGTTCGAAATCGCCGGTCTCCTGTACTTCACCGTTGGTGATGGGCACATGGGCGATGATGGTCTTGCTGATATTGGCCTGCCAGATGCGTACCGTGGCCACGCCATTGGCCGGGATGCGGCTGGCATCCACCAGTCCGCTCATGATGGCAAAGGAGCCGACGGCGGCGGACAGATTGCCGCAGTTACCGCTCCAGTCGACAAAGGCCTTGTCGATGGCCACCTGGCCAAACAGGTAGTCCACATCGTGATCGGGCCGGCTGCTCTTGGCCAGGATCACCGTCTTGCTGGTGCTGGAGGTGGCACCGCCCATGCCGTCGATCTGCTTGCCGTAGGGGTCGGGGCTGCCGATCACCCGCATCAGGATGGCGTCACGCACCGGGCCGGGCTGCTGCGCGGCGGCAGGCAGGTCTTGCAGGCGGAAAAACACCCCCTTGCTGGTGCCGCCACGGATATAGGTGGCAGGAATGCGGATTTGTGGAGCATGGGCCATGCAGTCTCTCCTGTCATGCTGTGGGCAAGGCCGTCAACAGGCATTGCCGGAATAGGTTGGCAAGCAGCAGGGCGGCTGCGAAACCGATTTCGCGCCGCCCTGCGGTTGGGGGCTGCTCTGGGTCCGGCCTGCCGGCAGGGACATACCCGCAGGCCGGGAGCAGCAAAACTCAAGCAGTGGTGGACTCCAGGAAGTCCTGGGCGAAGCGCTGCAGCACACCGCCAGCCTGATACACCCGCACTTCGGCGGCGGTATCCAGGCGGCAGGTGACCGGCACTTCCAGCGTCTCGCCATTGCGACGGTGAATCACCAGCGTCAGCGTGCAGCGCGGCGAGATGTCGCCCTTCACGTCGTAGCTTTCGGTACCGTCAATGGCCAGGGTCTTGCGGTTGGTGCCAGCCTTGAATTCCAGCGGCAATACGCCCATGCCCACCAGGTTGGTGCGGTGGATGCGTTCGAAGCCTTCGGCCACGATGGCTTCCACCCCGGCCAGCCGCACGCCCTTGGCTGCCCAGTCACGCGAGCTGCCCTGGCCGTAGTCGGCACCGGCAATGATGATCAGCGGCTGTTTGCGCGCCATATAGGTTTCGATGGCTTCCCACATGCGGGTGACCTTGCCTTCCGGCTCGATACGCGCCAGCGACCCCTTCTTCACCGCGCCATCCACCACGGCCATTTCGTTCACCAGTTGCGGGTTGGCAAAGGTGGCGCGCTGGGCGGTCAGGTGGTCGCCACGGTGGGTGGCGTAGGAGTTGAAGTCCTCTTCCGGCAAGCCCATCTTGGCCAGGTATTCACCGGCAGCCGAGCTGGGCAGGATGGCGTTGGACGGCGACAGGTGGTCGGTGGTGATGTTGTCCGGCAGCACCGCCAGCGGCAGCATGCCCTTGAGCGTACGCTCGCCGGCCAGCGCGCCTTCCCAGTAGGGCGGACGACGGATGTAGGTGGACTTCGGACGCCAGTCGTACAGCGGGCTCTTGGCTTCTTCCACCTGACCCAGGTCGAACATCGGGATGTATACCTGCTTGAACTGCTCCGGCTTCACGCAACGCGCCACGATGGCGTCGATTTCATCATCGGACGGCCACAGGTCCTGCAGGCGGATTTCCTTGCCATCCACCACGCCCAGTACGTCTTTTTCGATATCAAAGCGCACGGTACCTGCAATGGCGTAAGCCACCACCAGCGGTGGCGAGGCGAGGAAGGCCTGCTTGGCATACGGGTGGATACGGCCATCGAAGTTGCGGTTGCCCGACAGAACGGCGGCGGTGTACAGGTCGCGGTCTATGATTTCCTGCTGGATTTTCGGGTCCAGTGCGCCGGACATGCCGTTACAGGTGGTGCAGGCATAGGCGACGATGCCAAAGCCCAGCTTTTCCAGTTCCGGCAGCAGTCCGGCTTCTTCCAGATACAGCCTGGCCACCTTGGAGCCCGGGGCAAACGAGGACTTCACCCACGGCTTGCGCAGCAGGCCCAGCTCATTGGCTTTCTTGGCCAGCAGGCCGGCGGCCACCACATTGCGCGGGTTGCTGGTGTTGGTGCAGCTGGTGATGGCGGCAATGATGACCGCGCCATCCGGCAGCAGGCCTTCGGCTTCTTCGGCACGGGCCTTGTCCAGGTCAACCGCAATGCCGCGCTCGGCCAGTGCCGAGGTGGGCAGACGTTTGTGCGGGTTGGACGGGCCAGCCATATTGCGCACCACGCTGGAGAGGTCGAACTCCAGCACACGTTCGTATTGCGCGCTTTCCAGGCTGTCGGCCCACAGGCCGCTGACCTTGGCGTAGTTTTCCACCAGTGCCACTTGCTCGGCTTCGCGGCCGGTCAGCTTGAGGTAGTCGATGGTTTGCTGGTCGATATAGAACATGGCGGCAGTGGCACCATATTCCGGGCACATATTGGAAATGGTGGCACGGTCGCCGATGGACAGGCTGGCAGCACCATCACCAAAGAACTCGACATAAGCGCCCACCACGCGCTCCTTGCGCAGGAACTCGGTGAGCGCCAGCACGATGTCAGTGGCGGTAATGCCGGGCTGGCGCTGGCCGGTGAGCTTGACGCCGACGATGTCCGGCAGACGCATCATGGACGGGTGGCCCAGCATCACGGTTTCCGCTTCCAGGCCGCCCACGCCGATGGCAATCACGCCCAGTGCATCCACGTGCGGGGTGTGGCTGTCGGTGCCGACACAGGTGTCGGGGAAGGCCACGCCGTCGCGCACCTGGATCACCGGCGACATTTTTTCCAGATTGATCTGGTGCATGATGCCGTTACCGGCCGGAATCACATCCACATTCTTGAAGGCAGTCTTGGTCCACTCGATGAAGTGGAAGCGGTCTTCATTGCGACGGTCTTCAATGGCACGGTTTTTTTCAAAAGCCTGCGGGTCGAAACCACCGCACTCCACTGCCAGTGAGTGGTCGACAATCAACTGGGTCGGCACCACCGGGTTGACCAGCGAGGGGTCACCGCCCTTGTCGGCAATCGCGTCACGCAGACCGGCCAGGTCGACCAGTGCGGTCTGACCCAGAATGTCGTGGCACACCACGCGCGCCGGATACCAGGGGAAATCCAGGTCGCGCTTGCGTTCGATCAGTTGCTTGAGCGCGTCGGTCAGCAGTTCCGGTTCGCAGCGGCGCACCAGTTGCTCGGCCAGTACGCGCGAGGTATAGGGCAGGGTGGCATAGGCGCCGGGCGCAATGGCGTCAACGGCGGCGCGGGTGTCGTAGTAGTCCAGCTGGCTGCCGGGCAATCGGGTGCGGTAGTTTTTGTTCATGGCGTCGCTAAAACTCTCAGGGTGGAAGCAAAGCGGGGAGCTATCCTTGCGGCTTAGCTCCCCTGACCATCAGCGTTGTGCCAGCGGCACGAAAGCCTGATCGTCCGGGCCGGTGTAGTTGGCCGACGGGCGGATGATCTTGCCGTCAATGCGTTGCTCGATCACGTGCGCGCTCCAGCCGCTGGTACGGGCAATCACGAACAGCGGGGTGAACATGGCCGTCGGTACGCCCATCATGTGGTAGGACACAGCGGAGAACCAGTCCAGGTTGGGGAACATCTTCTTGATGTCCCACATCACGCTTTCCAGGCGCTCGGCAATGTCGAACATCTTGCTGTCACCAGCGGCGGCGGACAGATTGCGCGCCACTTCCTTGATCACCTTGTTGCGCGGGTCGGAGATGGTGTAAACCGGGTGACCAAAACCGATCACCACTTCCTTGCGTTCCACGCGGGCCTTGATGTCAGCCTCGGCTTCATCCGGATTGTCGTAACGCTTCTGGATTTCAAACGCCACTTCATTGGCACCGCCGTGCTTGGGGCCGCGCAGCGCGCCAATGGCACCGGTAATGCTGGAGTACATGTCCGAACCGGTACCGGCAATCACGCGGCTGGTAAAGGTGGAGGCGTTGAATTCGTGCTCGGCGTACAGGATCAGCGAAGTGTGCATCGCCTTCACCCACAGCTCGGACGGCTTTTCACCGTGCAGCAGGTGCAGGAAATGACCGCCGATGGAGTCGTCGTCGGTTTCCACGTCAATGCGCTTGCCGTTGTGGCTGAAGTGGTACCAGTACAGCAGCATGGAGCCGAAGGAAGCCATCAGGCGGTCGGCGATGTCACGCGCACCGGCGATATTGTGGTCGTCTTTTTCCGGCAGGGTGCAACCCAGGGCGGACACGCCGCTGCGCATCACGTCCATCGGGTGGGCGGAGGCAGGCAGGGCTTCCAGCACACTCTTCACCACTTGCGGCAGGCCGCGCAGGGCTTTCAGCTTTTGCTTGTAGCCTGCCAGCTCGGCCTTGTTCGGCAGCTTGCCGTGCACCAGCAGGTAGGCGACTTCTTCAAATTCGCACTGATCGGCGATATCCAGAATGTCATAGCCGCGATAGCTCAGGTCGTTGCCGGTACGGCCAACCGTGCACAGGGCGGTATTGCCGGCGGCAACGCCGGACAGGGCGACCGATTTCTTCGGCTTGCCAGTCAGAACCACTTCAGTCATGCCATTTCTCCTTGGACAATTTCTCTGCTGTTACTGTTGTGCGCATGGTCAGGCTGCGCGGGGCTGCCTGACTGATTGGTTTTGCTGCCAGTCTTGCTGGTGGCAGGCAGTTATTTGTTTTTGCCTTCGGCGGACCGTTACTTGTTTTTGCCTTCGGCAAACAGCCCATCCAGCTTTTGCTCGTAGCTGTGGTAGCCCAGGTGTTCGTACAGATCCATGCGGGTCTGCATCAGGTCCAGCACATTTTTCTGGGTGCCGTCGCGACGCAGCGCGCCGTACACATTCAGCGCGGCCTGGCTCATGGCGCGGAAGGCGGACAGCGGGTACAGCACCAGCGACACCCCGTTTTCGCCCAGCTCCTGGGTGGTGTAGAGCGGGGTGGAGCCAAACTCGGTGATGTTGGCCAGCACCGGTACACCCACGGCTTCGGCAAACTGCTTGTACATGGCCAGATCGGTCATGGCTTCCGGGAAGATCATGTCGGCACCGGCTTCCACGCAGGCCACGGCGCGTTCGATGGCGGAATCCAGTCCTTCCACCGCCAGCGCATCGGTACGGGCCATGATGACGAAGCTGTCATCCTTGCGCGCATCGGTGGCGGCCTTGATGCGGTCTACCATTTCTTCCTGGCTGACAATCGCCTTGTTCGGGCGATGGCCACAGCGCTTTTGCTGTACCTGGTCTTCAATATGCACGGCAGCAGCACCGGCTTTTTCCAGGCTGCGGATGGCGCGGGCAATATTGAAAGCGCCGCCCCAGCCGGTATCGATATCCACCAGCAGCGGCAGTTCGGTCACGTCGGTAATGCGGCGCACATCAATCAGCACGTCTTCCAGGGTGGTGATGCCCAGGTCCGGAATGCCGCAGGAGCAGGCAGCCACGCCGCCGCCGGACAGATACAGGGACTTGAAGCCAGAGTGTTCGGCCAAACGTGCTGCATAGGCGTTGACTGCACCTACAACCTGCAGCGGCTTTTCTTGTTCTACGGCGAGACGGAAGCGTTGACCGGGTGTGCTCATGGCTGGGTCCTTGTGTTGATCCGGGTGATGTTGTGGTCATTCTAGCAAGTGCTTGGTTGGAGTGCAAATGCTCTATGGCCTCATTCTGCACGGAGGAACGTTTCAGCTTTTGCGCAAGGTCTGCTATGTTTCCGGGCAACAAAGCTCGGGGGAACTCATTGCACGAGCCACTGTCTAGCGTTGTGTTCACACAGCAGTACACACAACTAAACCAGTGGACAATTCAGGGAGCATTACAACGACATGAGTGATCGTGAGATCGATCAACAGTTGGTGGAGCGTGCCCAGCGAGGTGAAAAAAGAGCTTTCGACCTGCTTGTTGGAAAATATCAGCGTCGTCTGGCCAGACTTTTGTCACGTTTCATTCGCGACGGCGCCGACATCGAAGATGTGACGCAAGAAGCATTCGTCAAAGCGTATCGCGCCTTGCCATCTTTCCGTGGCGAGAGCGCGTTTTACACATGGCTGTACCGAATCGGCATCAATACTGCCAAGAATTTCCTCAGTTCAGCCGGGCGTCGTCCGGTGGTGAACAGCGAGTTTGAAGACGAAGATGGCGAGAGCTTCGACCTGGCGTCGCAAGTTCCCGACATGAATACGCCCGAAACCGAGCTGATGAACAAGGAAATCGTGACGACAGTGAACAGTGCCGTGCAGGCTTTGCCGGAGGAGCTCAGAACCGCCATCACCCTCAGGGAGATGGACGGACTGTCCTACGAAGAGATTGCACAGGTAATGAATTGTCCCATCGGCACCGTCCGCTCGCGTATTTTCCGTGCGCGGGAGGCCATTGCTGCCGAGTTGAGGCCATTGCTGGATACGGCAAAAAACAAAAGGTGGTAGGTATGAAAGAAAAATTATCTGCACTGATGGATGGCGAGCTGGACGGGCAGCTCGCTGACAGAACAATCAAAGCCATCACGGAAGAAGAGGAGCTCAAGCAGGTGTGGGATGCCTACCACCTGATCGGGGATGCCATGCGTGACAATTCCCATGTGAGCGTCAATGTGCGTCAGCGTGTTGCCACGCGCCTGGCTGCTGAGCCCACGGTACTGGCGCCGCGTCGCTGGATTGCGCCAATCCGGTCGCGCCGGGCGGGTGCCGTGGCGCTGGCGGCCAGCGTCAGCTTTGCCGCTGTGGTCGGCTGGCAGCAGCTGTCGCATGGCAATGCCGATTCCGCCGTGGCGGACCGGGGTGTGCCGGTAGCGTCGGTACAGTCGGCCCAGGAGCATGACGACCTGTATCTGGCGGCCCATCAGGAAATGACCGCTGACCAGAGCGTAGTCAAGGTTGCTTACGGGAATGGAGTCCGCCACTGATGCGTCTGACACAGCTCTCCGGGGTTTGTCTGATGGGGGTGGCCGTATTGGCTCACGCGGACGATGATTGGCTGGTGGTAAAAAAAGCCGCTGCAGCGGCAAGGCAATTGCCACTGAGCGGCACCTACCTGCATCAGATGAATGCCACTCTGGAAACCTACCGTATTGTGCGTGCCGGTTCTGGTGACAATATCCAGGAAAAACGCACCTCGCTGGATGGTCCGTCGCGCGAAATCATCCGCAAGGGTTTCGAGTTGGTCTGCTACGCGCCGGATGCCAAGTCACTGGGAGCGGCCAAGGTTAGCGCCATGCGCCTGTTTCCGGCCATTTTGCCCGACGACATCAGCAATATCGCCCAGTCCTACACGCTGAAGCATGGTGGCAAGGATCGGGTGGCGCAGCGTGATTGCAGCTGGCTGGACCTCAAGCCCAAGGACAGCAAGCGTTACGCCTTGCGCATGTGTGTCGATCCGGTCAGCAATCTTCCGCTGAAGGTCATCACGCAAAATGCCGCCGGAGAGCCGGTGGAGCAGTTCACTTTTACCGAAGTCGAATTGCAAGGCCCGAAAGACCGTGCAGCCTTCAAGCCGCAATACAAGCTGAGCTATGTATTGCGCAGCGCCAGTGCGCCGCAGATGACGCTGGATGCCGACGCGCCGTCTGAAGTTACCGGCATGCCGGGCGGCTTCAAGCTGTTGCGTGCGGTGCAGCGCAGCCTGCCTGGTCAGGCGGAGCGTACGGTGCGGCACATGGTGTATAGCGACGGTTTGGTAATGTTGTCGCTGTTCATCGAGCCACAGGGCGACAGCCGTGCCGAACGAGCGGTTAATCTGCATGGCGCGGTCAATATGGCCACGGCACCCCAGGGGGATTATCTGGTCACCCTGGTGGGCGATCTGCCCGAACCAACCATGCTGGCGATGATCAGGAACCTCAAGATCACTCTCAAGCCATGATGGTGCTGGCCGACCTTCCCGCCCTGGGCGGGGAGGTCGGCCACTTTAAGCTTCTCCGCTGTTTTCTGTGCAAACCACATCAAGATGGAGCGACCATGTCGATCAAAAAGCTGATCGTTGCTGCCATGCTGGCGGCTTCTGCATTCACTGTCCAACCTGCGGCTGCCCTGGCGGCTGATTTGCCTGACTTCACCCGTATTGTTGAAACGGAAGGACGTGCTGTTGTCAACGTCAGTACCACATCCACTATCAAGCAGAATGTCAGTGCCATGCCCGAAGGCATGGAGGGCGATCCATTCTTCGAATTTTTCCGCCGTTTTGCCCCGCAACAGCAGCAAGAGCGACAGGAGCGTTCGCTTGGCTCCGGCTTCATCATTTCGCCGGATGGCTATCTGCTGACCAATGCCCACGTGGTGGCGCGGGCGGACGAGATTACCGTCACCCTGACCGACAAGCGTGAATTCAAGGCCAAGGTGATTGGTTCCGATGCGCGCACCGATGTGGCCTTGCTCAAGATTGATGCCAAGAACCTGCCTGTGGTGCGGCTGGGAAACATGGCGGACGTGAAGGTTGGCGAATGGGTGCTGGCCATCGGCTCGCCCTTCGGCTTTGAAAACACGGTGACTTCCGGCATTGTCTCGGCCAAGAATCGCCTGCTGCCGGATGAGAATTTTGTCCCCTTCCTGCAAACCGATGCCGCAGTGAATCCGGGCAATTCCGGTGGCCCGCTGTTCAATCTCAAGGGTGAAGTGATCGGTATCAATTCCCAGATCTACAGCCGTTCCGGTGGCTTCATGGGTATTTCCTTCTCCATCCCGATTGATGTGGCCATGAATGTGGCCGATCAGCTCAAGGCCACCGGCAAGGTCAGTCGCGGTCGTATTGGCGTGGCAATCCAGGAACTGAACAAGGATCTGGCCGCTTCCTTTGGTCTGGCCAAGCCGGCTGGTGCGCTGGTGAATGATGTGGAGAAAAAAAGTCCGGCCGAGAAGGCAGGGCTGCGAACCGGTGATATCATCCTCTCCGTTGCCGGACAGGCCGTGGACTCTTCGTCAGACTTGCCGCGCCTGATTGGTGCCATTCGTCCGGGCAAGCCGGTGGTGCTGGAAGTGTGGCGCAATCGTGCCATGCAGAAGCTGACCGTGGTGCCGGAAGAGCTGAAAACCGAAGACGCCCGTACCGCCCAGCGCGAGTACCGTTCGCCGCAAGCGGTGCCGGATGCGCAGAACATGAAGCAGCTGGGCCTTGCCTTGCAGGAGCTGACGCCTGCCCAGTTGGCCAAGGTAGGGGTCAAGTACGGTTTGCAGGTGAAACGGGTGGGTGGTGCTGCGGCCCGTGCCGGCATTCAGCCGGGTGACGTGATTGTTGGTCTGGGTGGCGAGGCGCTGGGCAGTTTTGCCCAGTTCAAGGCGGCGGTCACTGCTGCGCCCAAGGGAAGTACCCTGGCCTTGCAGCTCTGGCGTCAGGGCATCACCCTGTTTGTGCCCTTGAGCATTGGTGGAGAAGAATGAAGCTGACTTTGTATTTCCGGGAGTACTGCAGTTTGTGCCATCAGATGCTGGCGGAACTCAAGCCGTGGCAAGACCGGCACGGCTTTGCGCTGGATGTGGTGGATGTGGATGCAGACCCCGAACTGGAGGCCAGATTCAACGAACTGGTGCCGGTTTTGATGGATGGTGAACAGGAGATTTGTCACTGGCATCTGGATATTCCTGCTTTGGCTGCACATTTGGGCGAAATCGGCTAAAATCCGCGCCAGTGTGAGTTGTTCGAGGGCACGCCAGCGTGCCCTTATCTTTTTGCTGGATACCGATGAAACATATCAGAAATTTCTCGATCATTGCCCATATCGACCATGGCAAATCGACCCTGGCCGACCGCTTCATCCAGTTTTGCGGTGGCCTCGAACTGCGTGAAATGAGTGCCCAGGTGCTCGACTCGATGGATATCGAGAAAGAGCGCGGCATTACCATCAAGGCCCAGACGGCTGCCTTGCAGTACAAGGCGCGTGACGGACAGGTATATAACCTGAACCTGATCGACACCCCGGGGCATGTGGACTTCTCCTATGAGGTTTCCCGCTCGCTGTCCGCCTGCGAAGGCGCACTGCTGGTGGTGGATGCCTCGCAAGGCGTGGAAGCGCAGACTGTGGCCAACTGCTACACCGCCATCGACCTGGGCGTGGAAGTGGTGCCGGTACTCAACAAGATCGACCTGCCCGCGGCCGAACCCGAGCGTGTCTCGCAGGAAATCGAGGACATCATCGGCATTGAAGCCATTGATGCCGTGCGTGCCTCGGCAAAGTCCGGCATCGGCATTGAAGACATCCTGGAAACCGTGGTCAGCAAGATTCCGCCGCCGGAAGGCAACCCGGATGGCCCACTCAAGGCGCTGATCATCGACTCCTGGTTCGACAACTATGTCGGCGTGGTGATGCTGGTGCGCGTCAAGGACGGTCAGGTACGTCCCAAGGACAAGATCAAGTTCATGGCCACCGGTGCCGAGCATCTGGTGGAGCAGGTGGGCGTGTTCTCGCCCAAGTCGGTGCAGCGCGAAGTGCTGAACGCCGGTGAAGTGGGCTTCATCATTGCCGGTATCAAGGAACTGAAGTCGGCCAAGGTGGGCGATACCATCACGCTGATGAAAACGCCGGCCACCGAGCCTCTGCCGGGCTTCAAGGAAGTGCAGTCCCAGGTATTTGCCGGCCTGTACCCGGTGGAAAGCCACGATTACGAAGCGCTGCGCGATGCGCTGGAAAAACTGCAGCTGAACGATGCCTCGCTCAAGTTCGAGCCGGAAGTGTCGCAGGCGCTGGGCTTTGGTTTCCGTTGCGGCTTCCTTGGCCTGTTGCATCTGGAGATCGTGCAGGAACGTCTCGAACGCGAGTTCGACATGGACCTGATCACCACGGCACCCACCGTGGTGTACGAGCTGGTGCTCAAGGATGGCAGCATCATCCAGGTGGAAAACCCGTCGCGCCTGCCGGATCCGGGCAAGATCGAGGAAATCCGCGAACCCATCATCACGGCGCACATCCTGGTGCCGCAGGATTATGTGGGCGCGGTGATCACCCTGTGTACCCAGAAGCGCGGCGTACAGCGCAATATGCAGTACCTGGGCCGTCAGGTGATGCTGACTTACGACATGCCGATGAACGAAGTGGTGATGGACTTCTTTGACAAGCTCAAGTCCACCAGCCGTGGTTATGCCTCGCTGGATTACGAGTTCAAGGAATTCCAGTGCTCTGATCTGGTCAAGCTGGATGTGCTGGTAAACAGCGAGAAAGTGGATGCACTCAGCCTGATCGTGCACCGTGCCTCCAGCATTTACCGTGGTCGCGAGCTGGTGTCCAAGATGCGCGAACTGATTCCGCGCCAGATGTTCGACATTGCTGTGCAGGCGGCCATCGGCGGGCATATCATTGCGCGTGAAACCGTCAAGGCGCTGCGCAAGAACGTGCTGGCCAAGTGCTACGGCGGTGACATCACCCGTAAGAAAAAGCTGCTGGAAAAACAAAAGGCAGGTAAAAAGCGGATGAAACAGGTGGGTAATGTGGAAATTCCGCAAGAGGCATTCCTGGCCATTCTTCAAGTAGGGGACAAATAAGTGGGCGAAAACCTGTTCTGGGTATTTATCGTTGCCGTGATTGTCGGCGGCATGCTGATTGCTTTTGGCGGCCAGCGTGAAGTCGGCCAGAAAGACTGGCCGGTATCGGTGCAGTGGGGCTATCTGGCCCTGGTCATCGGTGGCTTTGGCCTGCTGTCCAATTACATGAGCTTCACCGCGGTGATGCTGGTGTTCGTGCTGGTGACCGGTGTGGTCTGGGCGCTGGACAAGTTTGTGCTGGCAAAGAAACGTGCCGGTGAAGCAGGGCACTTCGTTGAATACTCGCGCGGGTTTTTTCCGGTCATCCTGGTGGTGTTCCTGTTGCGTTCCTTCCTGGTGGAGCCTTTCCAGATTCCCAGTAGCTCCATGCGTCCGGGGCTGGTGGTGGGTGACTTCATCCTGGTCAACAAGTTTGCCTACGGCATCCGTGTGCCGGTGCTCAACAACGTGATCGTGCCGGTGGGCAAGGTCAGCCGTGGGGACGTGGTGGTGTTCAACTATCCGCCCAACCCCAAGGTCAACTACATCAAGCGTGTGATTGGTGTGGCCGGTGACGTGGTGGAATACCGCAACAAGCGTCTCACCATCAATGGCAAGGCAGTGCCGGATGAAAAAGACGGTACTTATGACTATCTTGAACAAAGCCTGGGCACCATTCACAACGACCAGTTCAAGGAAGTGATGGATGGCAAGGCGTACAAGGTCCTGAACATTCCGGATGCACCGGTAGTGGCACTGGGGCAGGTGGCAGAATTCCCTTACCGCGACCAATGCCAGTATGATGACAACGGCTTTGTCTGCAAAGTGCCGGCCGGTCATTACTTCATGCTGGGCGATAACCGGGACAACAGCCTGGATGGCCGCTACTGGGGCTTTGTTGACGACAAGCTGATGGTGGGCAAGGCTTTCCTGATCTGGATGAACTTCGGCGCCCTGTCACGCATCGGCACCAGCATCCACTAATACCAAGTCATGGGGACTCACATGCAGCGTCAGCACGGTTTGTCAGTCATTTCTGTTCTGGTCATCATGTTGTTTGTCGGCGCAGGTTTCCTGCTGGCAGGCAAGGTGCTGCCGGTATACAAAGAGTATGCCGAAGTGCGCAAGGCAGTGACGGCCATGGCCGGGCAAACCGGCAAGAGCGAGTACGATTTGCGTCGTGAGTTCATGAACCATGCCATGGTGGGCGACATTTCCTCGATCAAGCCGGAAAACCTCACCATCATTACCACCAGCAACAGTGTGTTCATTCGTGCCGCCTACCGGCGCGAAGTACCGCTGTTTGCCAATGTCAGCCTGGCCTTCGATTTTGATACCCAGGCTGGACAGACACCTCAGTAACTACCGTGAACCATGTTGATACCCGATTCCGGCGCCTGTCCGAGGCGCTGGATTATTCATTCCAGAAGCCCGATCTGCTGCGTCAGGCGCTGACGCACCGCAGCTTTGCCGCGTCCAACAATGAGCGTTTCGAGTTCATTGGCGACAGCATTCTCAATTACACCGTGGCGCGCATGTTGTTCGACCAGTTCCCCCGCCTCAGCGAGGGCGAACTGTCGCGACTGCGGGCCAATCTGGTCAACCAGAACACGCTGGCGGAAATCGCCCACGAACTGAAGCTGGGTGACTACCTGTATCTGGGCGAAGGCGAACTCAAAAGCGGCGGCTTCAACCGTCCGTCCATACTGGCGGATGCGCTGGAGGCCACGTTTGCGGCGGTCAGCTTTGATGCCGACTTCCAGCATGCCGAACAGGTGGTACGTCGGCTGTATGGCAGCCGCGTGGCCGCCATCGACCCCACCAAGCATGCAAAGGACGCCAAGACCCGCCTGCAGGAAGCCTTGCAGGCGCGCAAATGGCCCTTGCCCAAATACCGCATTCTTGGCCAGACCGGCGAAGCCCACGAACAATGGTTCAAGGTGCTGTGCGATCTGGGCGAACTGATGATCGAATCGCAGGGCGAAGGCGGCAGCCGCCGCGCCGCAGAACAGCAGGCAGCGGAAGCCGCCTTGCTGCTCCTTGAACAAAAACTGGCCACAGGCAAGAAACACGCATGACAGAACACGCATATCACTGTGGCTTTGTAGCCATCGTGGGCCGCCCGAATGTGGGCAAGTCCACGCTGATGAATCACCTCATCGGCCAGAAAGTCAGCATCACCTCGAAAAAGGCGCAAACCACGCGTCACCGGGTCAATGGCATTCATACCGAAGACAATGCCCAGTTCATTTTTGTTGATACGCCGGGTTTCCAGACCTTCCACAAGGGCGCGCTCAACGAAACGCTCAACAAGAGCGTGAAGGATTCGCTGGGTAGCGTGGACTGTGTGCTGTTCATTCTGGAAGCCATGCGCATCAGCGCGGCCGACCGCGAAGTGATGGCGCTGCTGCCAAAGCACACGCCGGTAATCCTGGTGATCAACAAGCTGGACAAGGTCAAGGACAAGCTGTTGCTGCAGGAATTCATCGACGGCGTGCGTGCGGAATTCCCCTTTACCGATTGCGAAGTGGTCAGCGCCAAGCACGGCCAGCGCCTGAGCGAACTCTTGGACAAGGTGCGTCCGCATCTGCCGGAATCCATGCCGCTGTATCCGGACGACATGGTGACCGACAAGAGCGAGCGTTTCCTGTCGGCCGAAATCGTGCGCGAAAAGCTGTTCCGCTATCTGGGCGAAGAACTGCCTTACGAAATGAACGTGGAAGTGGAAATGTTCGAGATGGACGGTGCGCTGCGCCGCATCCACATTGCCGTTCTGGTGGACAAGGAAAACCAGAAGCCCATTGTGATTGGCAAAGGCGGCGAGAAGCTGAAGAAGATTTCCACCGAAGCTCGTCTGGACATGGAAAAGCTGTTTGACGGCAAGGTATTCCTGCAAGTGTGGGTGAAGGTGAAATCCGGCTGGGCCGATGATGTACGCTTCCTGCGGGAATTCGGCTTGAACTGATGTTGCACGCTTCTTCACAGCCGCCCTGTTGGGCGGTGATTTTTTCTGCACCCGCCAGCCCGGCGGACCTGACCGGACGCATGTTGCGCCTGGCCAGCCTGCAAGCGGGCTATCTGGGTGCTGATTCCGTACAGGATGACAGCGGCAAGGCCTTCACCCGTTGCTATTGGGACAATGTGGATGCCATCGCCGCCTGGCGCATGCATGCCGAGCAGTTGCTGTCTCGTGCCGGAGGCCGGGAAGGCGAGCTGCAATTTGCCCTGCAGATCGACCGCATCAGCCCGCCTGCGGATGTTGGTTCCGGAATGAAGAAATGAGCCAGCAAGGCAGGGTGGACCGTCAGGCCGCGTATTTGCTGCATGCACAACCCTACCGGGAAACCAGCCTGCTGGTGGAAGTGCTGACGCCGCAGCATGGCCGCTTCACCATGGTGGCGCGCGGCGCGCGCCGGCCACGTGCTGATGTGCGCGGCGTCCTGCTGCCGTTCCAGCCGCTTACCCTGTCCTGGTTCGGCAAGGGCGAGGTACGTACCCTGCACACGGCTGAATGGAATGGCGGGGTGCCACAACTGGCCGGCATGCGCCTGATCTGCGGCTTTTACCTGAACGAGCTGATGCTCAAGCTCACCGCCCGTGACGATGCCGAGCCGCGTGCCTTCGCCGTCTACGACCAGGCGGTCAGGGCGCTGGCGCTGGCCGACTCCCTGTCAGCCACCTTGCGACGTTACGAATTGCGGCTATTGCAGGCGCTGGGCTATGCTGGCAGCTTCGCCTGTGACCAGCACGGCGCTGCCATCGACGCCGCAGCCCTCTACCTGTGCCGTGGTGGTGCCTTGCCCGAGCGCGATGCCGGATTCGACCCGACAGGGCCCTTCCTGCGCCTGCCAGGCAGTGAACTGCTGGCCATCGAGGCAGACAACTACACTGCCATCAGCACCCGCCGTGCAGCGCGCAGCCTGCTGCGGCTGCTATTGACTGATTTGCTGGGCGAGGAGCCATTTGCCTCGCGTGAACTCTTGCAGGCCGTCAACGCCATTGCCGATTGAGGCCTGCCAACAGGAGCTGAACATGATTTTGCTTGGTGTGAATATCGACCACGTTGCCACCCTGCGCCAGGCGCGCGGCACCCGCTACCCCAGCCCGATCGAAGCGGCGCTGGTGGCGGAAACCGCCGGTGCCGACCTGATTACCCTGCATCTGCGCGAAGACCGCCGTCACATCCAGGATGCCGACGTGGTGGCCATGCGTCAGGTCATCAAGACCCGCATGAACCTGGAAATGGCGATGACGCCGGAAATGCTGGCCAATGCGCTGGCCGTGGCACCGGAAGACGTATGTCTGGTGCCGGAAAAGCGTGAAGAAGTCACCACCGAAGGCGGCCTGGATGTGCTTGGTCACTATGCAGATGTCTGTCATTACACCGAAACCCTGCAACAGGCCGGTATCCGGGTGTCCATCTTCATCGACCCGGATCGCGCGCAGATCAGCAAGGCTTTCGAAGCCGGTGCCCGCGTGATCGAACTGCACACCGGAGCCTACGCCGACGCCGTACATGCCGCTGAACGCGAAGCGGAACTGGCACGCATCCGCGGTGCGGCCGCCTTTGCCGCCGAGCTGGGCATGGTGGTGAATGCCGGTCACGGACTGAATTATCACAACGTCAAGCCGATTGCCGCCATCCCGCAAATCACCGAGCTGAACATCGGCCATGCCATCATCGGTCAGGCGGTGTTCGTCGGCCTGGATCGCGCCGTGCGCGACATGAAAGCCCTGATGCAGGAAGCCCGTCAGGGCTGAGCCGCATGCCCACCATCATCAGCCACGGGCTAGCCGGGGCCACGCTATCGCGTCTGGCGAGTGCTGGCTCTGCGGCAGCCTCACGCACCGATGGTCTGAAGGTATTGCTGCTGTGCGCTGCGGCGGCCATGCTGCCGGACCTGGACGTGGTCACCTTCAAGCTTGGCATTCCTTATGCCAGCCCCTGGGGGCATCGCGGTGTGTCGCATTCCTTGCTGCTGGCCCTGCTGGCAGCGTTGTTGCTGGCTGCTTGCAGCCGCGGTGTGTGGCAGCGTCTGGGTTGGTCCTTGCACTCGGCCTGCTTGCTGCTGTTTGCCGTCATCGCCAGTCATGCCGGACTGGATATGCTGACCGATGCCACACATGGCCCGGCCTTGTTCATGCCGTTCGACATGCAGCGCTATCTGTTGCCGTGGCGGCCGATTGAAGGTGCTCCCATCTCGCCCCGCCTGTGGCTGACTGCCAAGGGCTGGCGCGTGGTCTATACCGAGTTGCTGTATGTCTGGCTGCCTTGCCTGATGTTATGGGTGTTGAGAGTCAGATTTGAACGGTGCAAGGAGCCCGCATGATCTACGGCATTGGCACGGACATGGTGGAAATCGCCCGCATGCAGGGTCTGCTGCAACGCTGGGGTGACAAGGCCGGCCGGCGCATTCTGGCCCAGGCCGAAATGGCGGATTTTCTGCAGTCCCGCGACCAGGCGCGCTTTCTGGCCAAGCGTTTTGCCGTGAAAGAAGCGCTGTCAAAGGCGGTTGGCACCGGTGTGGTGGACCCGGTGCTGTTGACTGCCATTGCGGTCAGCCATGACGAACTGGGCAAGCCGCAACTGGTCTTTTCTGCTGGCTTGCAGGCTTTTCTCAGCCAGCGTGGCATTGTGCGCAGCCATGTTTCCATTACCGACGAGCGGGAACACGCGCTGGCTTTCGTCGTGCTGGAGCAAGCCTAGCGCCGCCGGGCCCGGCCCGGTGCCATCATCAATTGAATTGCGGAGGCATGCCTTCGCACAGTCTTGGAGAATCAGCCATGCAAGTAGCGAATCTGCCGCGTGGACCGGTCATGGTGGATGTACACGGCTTTAGCCTGACCGAGCAGGAAAAAGCCCGCTTGTCCCACCCGCTGGTGGGTGGCGTCATCCTGTTCCGCCGCAATTTTCAGAACATCGACCAGCTCAAGGCGCTGACGGCGGAAATCCGCGCACTGCGCACACCCGAGCTGCTGATTGCTGTGGACCACGAAGGTGGCCGTGTACAGCGTTTTCTCGATGGCTTCACCCGTCTGCCGCCCATGAATGTGCTGGGCGAGCTGTGGCAGCAGGACGAAGCTGCCGCCCGTGCCGCTGCCGAGAATGTCGGCGTGGTGCTGGCGGCTGAGTTGCGTGCCTGCGGCATCGACCTGTCCTTCACCCCAGTGCTGGATCTGGACTGGGGCCGCTGTGCCGTTATCGGCAACCGGGCTTTCCATCGCGACCCGCACATTGTCAGCGAACTGGCCCTGGCCTTGCAGCGTGGCCTGCGGCAAGGTGGCATGTCCACGTGCGGCAAGCACTTCCCTGGTCATGGTTTTGTTGCTGGCGACAGCCATTTCGTGATGCCGCAGGACGACCGCACGCTGGCTGAGCTGGAAGCAGACGACTTGATTCCGTTTGCCCGCCTGGCAGAGGCTGGCATGGGGTCGGTAATGCCGGCGCATGTGGTGTACCCGGCAGTGGACAGCCGCCCGGCGGGCTTCTCGCCGGTATGGCTGCAAGACATCCTGCGCGGCAAGCTGGCTTTTGATGGCGTCATTTTCTCCGACGACCTGGGCATGGAAGGTGCCGCTGGCGCAGGCAGCTTTGTCGAACGTGCCGAAGCTGCACTGGCGGCAGGCTGCGATATGGTGCTGGTGTGCAATCAGCCGGAACGTGCCGATGAAGTGCTGGCCGGGCTGCAGCCGCCTGCCCAGCCGCGTCTGGCCGAGCGTTTGCAGCGCATGGCCGGGACCGGAGACATTACCGGCTGGCAGCAGGCAATTCTCAGTCCGGCCTTTGCTGCGCGTCAGGCAGAGGTGAAGGCGCTGGCCATTCCGCAAAACGTGTTGCAGGGGCCGGCTGTGGGTGAGGCCAGTTAATCGCGTTGATTCAAGCAAAAAGCCGGCAAATGCCGGCTTTTTTGATTTTGCAGCTGAAAGTTCAGTTGGGCTGGGTACGCCACAACCGTGCCAGATGAGAAGGCCGCACGCCTGCCAGCGTGGCCGGGCAGGGTGCCACCACCTTGTGTGCCGGTTGGCTGGTGTCGCGGATCAGGGCATCGATATATGCCGGGCCGTCACTGCGGCGAATGGCAGCCACCTGCGGTTCGCTGGCTTTTTCACGGCGCGCCAGCACCACACCGATTTCATCATTGGCCAGTTTGACAAAGCTGCCGGGCGGGTAGATGCCCAGTTCCTTGATCAGCAGGGTGGTGTAGGCCGGGTCGAATTCGTGGTCCTTGCGCTGGAAAATATGCCCCAGGGCGGCAGCGGGCACCATGCCGGCACGGTAGCTGCGCGGGGTGAGCTTGGCGCAGGTGATGTCGGCCATGTGCAGCATGTGTGCCAGCGATTCGATCTCGCCACGCCCCAGCCCGTAGGGGTAGCCATTGCCCAGCCAGGATTCATGGTGGGTCTGTACCAGCCAGTGCCATAGCTCATCGCTCACCCCGGCTTCACGCAGGATGGCGGAACTCATCAAGGGGTGGCTGGCGATTTCGTCCTCTTGCTGTGGGCTGAGCGCTTCCTGTTGATGGTAAAGCGCGTTTTGCAGCTCGCAGATGGACATGTTCATGGTGAGCGCGGCAGACAGCATGGAGGTGCGCTGCTCAGCGGACAAATCCGGAATGCGGCGGCTGAGCAAGGCCAGCAAGGCGGTGGTGTGCAGGGCATGCGCCGGGCCGTATTCATTGAATGGCACCAGCAGCAGGCTGGCAATCACGCCGTCCGGGTGTTGCTCGGTCAGCCGCACGATGTCGCGCACCACCAGCGATACCTTGCGCGGGAAGTCCTCCAGCTGCATGGCATAGCTCAGCAGGGTACGGGTGCGCTGTTGCAGGAAGGCCATTTCATGCAGCACACTTTCGCGCACCATCATGGTGTCCGGCTGTTCCGGCAGGTTGATGGCATCCAGACGGTTGCCGTCCACCGAATAACCCATTTCCAGCAGCTTTTCGCGCTGGCGGTCGCTCAGTACGAAATGCCCCTTGCGCAGCAACAGCAGGCCGTTCTTGGCATAGACATCCAGTGGTAGTTCCTTGCCCATGTGAATCTGGTCGGGCGCTACCTTGTCCTGTAATTGGATCTTGAAACGGGTGTTCATGCTGAGCGTGTCGTCGGCTGGGTTGGCAAGTGGCTACTGAACTTAAGGCCAGCTGCGATTATAGGCCGATGCGCCTGCCCTTGCATGGTTTTTACCTTGCCCCTTTTCCTTGTCAGTAAAGGGGTTTCAGTATTTCCACAGCCCGGCCAGAAAGGAAATGCGCACACCCGACATATGCGCCGGGCAAGGCGAGATGATCTTGTAGGCCGCGTGGCTGGTTTCACGCAGCAATACCTCGGCATAAGCCGGGCCATCGGCCTTGCGCAGCGCGGCCACTTGCGGCTCGCTGGGCTTCTGGCGACGCGCCAGCACCACGCCGATTTCGTCGTTGGCCAGTCGGACAAAGCTGCCGGGTGGATAAATGCCCAGCTCGCGGATCAGCATGGTGGTGAAGGCGGCATCAAAGTCCACATCCTTGCGCTGGAACAGCTGCCCCAGCGCGGTGGCCGGCAGTTGTGGCGGCCGGTAGCTGCGCGGCGCCAGCTTGGCGCAGGTGATGTCGGCCAGGTGCAGCAAATGGGCTGGCGGTAGAATTTGCTTGCGATCCAGCCCGAAGGGGTAGCCCTTGCCATGCCAGTTTTCGTGGTGGGTCTGGATGAGTGCATGCCACAAATCGTTCTCGATGCCGGCCTCACGCAGGATGGCCGAGCTGAGCAAGGGGTGCTCGTGAATGGCGGCATGCTGTTCTGCTGCCAGTGCGCCCTGGTGGCGGAACAGTTCGTTTTGCAACTCCACCTGGGCAATATTCATGGTGAGTGCTGCGCACAGCAGGATTTCCCGATGATCTGCCGGCAGTTTCATCTGCCGGGTAATCAGTGCCAGCAGCGCAGTGGTATGCAGCGAGTGGGCCGCCGCATAATCCTGGAAGGGCAGCAGCAGCATGGCGGCGATCAGCCCGTCCGGATGCCGTTCGCACAGTGTCATCACCGCCTGGGCGATGCTGCGCACCCGTCCTTCCAGTCCGGGACGGCCCAGCGCATGTTGCAACATGCTGCGTACGCGTTGCTGCAGGAAGGCAACTTCTTCGAACAGCAGCTGGTTCTTGTAGCCTTCTGCGTCGGTCTTGTCCGCCGGCTTGGGTTCTTCGGCGTGTTCGGCAAAACCCAGCTTGATCAGCCGGTGCTTCATGTCCGGCGTCAGCACATAATGCCCGCGCTTGAGCAGCAGAATGCCGTTTTTGGCATAGACATCCATCGGCAATTCCTTGCCGATGGAAATGGCGCTGGACTTCAGTTTGTCAGACAAGGAGCGATCTGGCATGGCACACCGTTAGCGTTGAATGGCCAAATTATATAGATATACCAACATTTTCACTCATGCATATCGGGTGAAAATGTTGATAATCATCATTGTTTGGGTAAATCCTGCCATGCCTTTTGCAAGCGCTTCACCGAAACCGGATAAGGCGTTTTCAACTCCTGGGCAAACAGGCTGACGCGCAGTTCTTCCAGCTGCCAGCGGAAATCCAGCAAGGCGGCAGATGGTTCGCCGCGCTCGCGCTCATCTGCCAGCCGGGCTTCCCACTTGTTCCACAGCTCGCGGATTTCTGCCGCCCGCTGGCCGTCGCGCTGCGGGTTGGCCGGCTGCTTGTCCATGCGCAGGCTCATGGCGCGCATGTAACGGGTGAGGTGCGGCAGTTGTGCCCATGGCGTGGCCTGCAGGAAGCCGGGGTAAACCAGGCGGCTCAATTGCTGTTGTAGCTCATTGCCCAGGCGGTGCTTCTGCATTTTGGTATACAGCACCATGTATTCGCTGCCGATCTGGCTCAAATACTGCGTGACTGCCTGAATCACTGCCGGCAGTCGGGTACGGGCACGGGTTTTCTGCTCGTTGAAGGCTTTTTCGCTGCGCGGCAGCGCGTCTTCGCCAATAAAGGCACGGTCGCAGATGCAGGCAATGGCATCGGCCAGCAGTACATCCGCATTGGCCACATTGCGCAGGTTCAGGCCAATCTGGGTCATGCCGGACAGGCCCTTGCCCAGTTGCTTCATCTGCTCCTTCAATTGCAGTTGCAACAGGCGGATCACCCCGGCGCGATGGTGGCGTTCGGCTTCGGGCTGGGTATCGAACAGGCGGATGGCCACCTTGTCTTGTTCCAGCGTCAGCGCCGGATAGCCGGTAAGCTGCTGGCGGCCACGGGCAAACTGGATGCTTTCCGGCAGATCGCCAAAGTCCCAGCTGCTGACATCATCCCGTTCAAAATCGGCGCTGCTGTCACGGAAGGTCAGCTGGGCGGCCTGGCCAAACTGTTTTTGCATGGCAAGCAGGTCGCGGCCCAGGCCGATTTCCTGCTTGCCGTCGTCGATGATACGGAAGTTGAACAGCAGGTGTTCCGGCAACTCCTGCTTGTTGAATTCGTCGATGTCGACCTTGACGCCACCGGTTTCGCGCAGGATGAAGCGCGCCAGCTGCGGCGCAATGGGCTGCTGCAGGTCCGGATTGCTGCTGAGGAAACGGGTGACAAAGTCCGGCACCGGCACGCAACAGCGTCGCACCTGCTTGGGCAGGCCCTTGAGCAGCTGTTGCAGCTTGTCGCGGATCATGCCCGGCACCAGCCATTCAAACGGAGCGGGTTGCAGACGGTTGAGAATGGCCAGCGGCACATCCATGGTGACGCCATCCAGCGGGTGCTTGGGTTCAAAGCGGTATTTCAGCCGCAGCTTGCCGTCTTCCAGTTCCAGCCATTCCGGGAACTGGTTTTCCGTCACATGCTGGGCAGCGTGACGCATCAGTTCCTCGCGTGTCAGGTGCAGCAGCCTGGGTTCGGTTTTTTCCGCTTCCTTGCGCCAGGCTTCAAAGCTGGCGGCATCCACTACCGTAGCCGGAATGCGTTCGTGATAGAAGGCATACAGCGCTTCTTCATCTACCAGCACGTCCTGACGGCGCGCCTTGTGTTCCAGTTGCTCCACTTCGCGGATCAACTGCTGGTTGCGCTGGAAGAAGGGCGCATTGCTGACGTAATCCATGTTCACCAACGCCCCGCGGATGAACAGCTCGCGGGCTTCTTCCGGCGCAATGCGGCCATAGCTCACCGCCCGGCGCGGAATCAGCGTCAGGCCGTACAGGGTGACGCGTTCGCTGGCCACCACTTCGCCGCGGCTCTTTTCCCAGTGCGGCTCAAAGTAGTGGTACTTCACCAGATGGGGGGCCAGTTTTTCCACCCATTCCGGCTCGATCTTGGCCACGCAACGGGCGTAAAGGCGGGTGGTTTCCACCAGCTCAGCTGCCACCAGCCACTTGGGCTTGCTCTTTTTCAGGCCGGAACCTGGGAAAACATGGAAGCTGACGCCGCGAGCGCCCTGGTAGTCGTCGCCTTCCAGATTCTTCATGCCGATATTGCCCACCAGGCCGGTAAGCAGCGCCTTGTGCAGGTTTTCATAGGCCACGGCGTCCAGTTGCTGGCGTTTTTTCTGCGACATCTGGGCATCGGGCTGCTCGGCATCGGCATGGGCTGCTTCGCGCTTGATCAGGCCCAGTTCGCTGGCAATCTCCGCCAGCTGGCCGTGCAGCTCGCGCCATTCGCGCAGGCGCAGATAGGACAGGAAGTGCTCGTGGCAGGTGTTCACCAGCAGGCGGTTTGACTTCTTGTGCTTGATGGCTTCGCTGAAGAAGTCCCACAAATGCAGATAGGACAGGAAGTCGGACTTTTCATCATTGAAGCGGGCCTGGGCACGCTCGGCGGCTTCGCGCGCTTCGAAAGGGCGCTCGCGCGGGTCCTGGATGGATAGCGCCGAAGCGATGATCAGCACCTCGCGCATGCAGCCGAAGTCGCGGCCCGCCAGCAGCAGGCGGCCCACTTTCGGGTCCACCGGAATGCGCGCCAGCTCCTTGCCGATCGGGGTCAGTTCGTTGCTGTCGGTTACCGCGCCCAGCTCGGTCAGCACCTGGTAGCCGTCGGCAATCAGGCGGCTGCTGGGGGCTTCCAGAAAGGGGAAGGCATCCACCCGGCCCAGGCGCAGCGCGGCCATGCGCAGAATCACCGCTGCCAGGTTGGAGCGGACGATTTCCGGGTCGGTAAACGCCGGACGAGCGTTGAAGTCCTCTTCGCTGTACAGGCGCACGCAGATACCGGCTTCCACCCGGCCACACCGGCCAGCCCGCTGGCGCGCGGCGGCCTGGGAAATCTTTTCCACCTGCAGCTGTTCCACCTTGGCGCGCGGGCTGTAGCGGTTGATGCGCGCAAGGCCGGTGTCAATCACATACTTGATGCCCGGCACGGTAAGCGAGGTTTCCGCCACATTGGTGGCCAGCACGATGCGCCGTCCGCCGGATGGCTTGAAGATTTTCTGTTGGTCCTCGTTGGACAGGCGGGCAAACAAGGGCAGGATTTCATAACCGCGAATGCCGGACTTGCGCAGCTTTTCCGCCGTTTCGCGGATTTCGCGCTCACCGGGCAAAAACACCAACATGTCGCCAGCACCCTGGCGCGACAGCTCGTCAGCGGCGTCGACAATGGCGTCTTCCATTTCCATTTCGCGCTCGTCTTCGTCGCGCTGCTTGAGCGGGCGATAACGCACTTCCACCGGGAAGGTGCGGCCGGAGACTTCAATCACCGGTGCGCCATCAAAATGGCGAGCAAAACGGTCGGCGTCGATGGTGGCCGAGGTGATGATGATTTTCAGGTCAGGGCGGCGCGGCAGCAGCTGCTTGAGAAAGCCCAGCAAGAAGTCGATGTTGAGGCTGCGTTCGTGCGCCTCGTCGATGATGATGGTGTCGTAGGCTTCCAGATAGCGGTCGGTCTGGGTTTCCGCCAGCATGATGCCGTCGGTCATCAGCTTGATGACGGATTTCTCCGACAGCTTGTCGGTAAAGCGCACCTTGAAACCGACATGCTCGCCCAGTTGCGAGCCCAGCTCCTGCGCAATGCGGGTGGCCACCGAGCGTGCGGCCAGACGGCGCGGCTGGGTGTGGCCGATCAGCCCGTACACGCCACGGCCCAGCTCCAGGCAGATTTTGGGAATCTGCGTGGTTTTGCCCGAGCCGGTTTCGCCGCAGATGATCACCACCTGATGTCCGGCAATGGCGGCCTTGATGTCGTCCAGCTTCTGGTTGACCGGCAGGGCAGGGTCAAACTGCGGGCGCGGCATGTGCTGACGGCGGGCATCGGCGCGGGCCGTCGAGCGTTCCAGCTGGGCACGGACATCATCCAGCAGCTTGTCGGCCGGCTGGTTTTTTTTCAGCCGTTCAGCCACATCATTCAGCTTGCGTCGCAGGCCGTGGCGGTCGCGCAGCAGGCAATGGGCAAGGCGGGATTTCAGTTGGGACAGTTGCTGAGCTGGGGTGGTCATCGGGCAAAGAGCACTGGTTTACACAAGCCGGGCAGTATAGCAGAGGGGGGAGGGGGACAAAATGCAAAAGACCGCCAGTTGGCGGTCCGGGCATGATGAGGCCTTGTGGCGACTAGCCGGCGTGCTGGGCCTGCGAGCTGCGACCCAGATCATCCAGCAACTGGTCCAGCCGCTTGATGGCATCGGCAATGGAGCGGGTTTCGGTGGACAGCGAGCGAGTGGATTCGCCCACCGCGGTAATGTCACCGGCAAACTGGGCAAAGCCCTGGTTCTGGCTGCTTTCCGCCCGGGATACTTCCTCCAGCAGGCTGGCCAGCTGGCGGGTTTCCTGAATGATGCCTTGCAGGTTCTGCTGCGCCTCCTGCGCATTGCTGCGCCCGGCCTGCATCTGGCTGTTGCCGTCACGCATGGCGATGATGGCCTGATTGGTGCCATCCACAATCAGCTTGATCTTGGTTTCGATATCCAGCGTGGCGTTCTGCGTGCGCTCGGCCAGCTTGCGCACCTCGTCTGCCACCACGGCAAAGCCGCGCCCCATTTCACCAGCGCGGGCAGCTTCGATGGCGGCATTGAGCGCCAGCAGGTTGGTCTGGTCGGCAATGTCACGAATCAGCTGCACGATGCCGTTGACCTCGGTACTGCGCTGGCCCAGGTCTTCCAGCTTGCTGGCGGCATGGGAGATGACTTCCCCGGCGCGGCCCAGCTGCAATACCGCCTGGTCCATCACCTGGCCGCCGCTGCTGGCCGCCTCGCCTGCGGTTTGCGCCAGCCGGGTGGCGCTGTCGGACTGGGCGGCGTTCTGGCTGGTGACGACCGCCATCTGCTGTGCCACCACCATCATGTCTTCGGCACGGCTGCGCTGCTCGGCCATGGTTTGTGCCATCAGCCCGGTGCTGTCGGCAATGTCGCGGCTGGCGCTGGAGGCAGCGCGAATGGAGCGCGCCACCTGTTCCATCATCTCGCGCATGGCGCGGCTGGCCTGCTCGGACTCGGCGCGTGCCTGTTCCAGCTTTTCCAGGCTTTTTACCTTGGCCTTGTCAAAGGCCATGGCCAGCGACAACACCACGATGGTGAGGCCGATCAGCGACTTGGCTTGCAGTTTGGGAATTTCGGCATGGTCGATCGGCACCGGTGGTAGCGCACCGGGGTCGGACGACAGCAAAAAGAACAGCCCGATAGCCAGAATGGTCAGCACCATCCACACCATGCCGGAGCGGCGGGTAGCCACGAAAATGGCGGTAAACGGAATGGAAGCAAACCACACCACGCTGGTGGACATGATGCCGCCGTTGACATACACCATCCAGCACACCATCACGAACATGCAGCTGGTAATCAGCTCGGCACAAAAACGCAGTGCGCCGGTGAGTTTCAGCAAGAGTGGCGCCAGCAACAAACCCAGCCCGCCCAGTGCAATGCCGGTGCCCATGGCCGGGTGATTCAGCATGAAGTACTCGATGGAAAACAGCGGGGCAATACAACCGGCCAGCAGGCCAACGCCCACCGTTGTGCGTGCGCCAATGGCCTGGGCGGGGGATTGGCGGATGGTTTCCGGTATGAACCAGTCGGTAACGGACTTGGCAGTCATGTGGTGAGTCTCCCTCGTTGTGTCTTGATTTGTAAGTATTGTTTTGTTTTTTACGCCCTATTCCAGGCGATTGGCTAATGTAAAACAACTGTTTGAAATCGGCAATCGTACTATTTGCTGAGCACGTGCCAGCGGGGTGCTCAGTCAGAGAGGGCTGTGTATTTTTAGCTTTGCAAGGGAGTGGCAGCGTGTGACGTATGGAGAAGCCATCTCCATGGGCAAAGCGTTGGTCGCTGGCTTGGCCCTAGGATGGCAGCCTGCGGCAATGGAGCATGCGGTGGCTCTGTTGAGACTCTCGCAATGTCGGAGTGCGAGCAGCAAGCCATCTGAAAAGAATCACCAGGAAGTCAGATTTGGGCTGGTGCAGTGTTTGTTTCGACGCTAACAACAACCCGGCTTGCCTATTTGGCAGCCGGGTTGTTTTACATGGGTGAATTGCGTGGGTTTAAGCCAGTAAATGCTGCTGTTGCCGCTGCAAACCCAGCAAGCCCTGCATCAAGTGATTGCGGTAGGCATCAGACGGATGCAGAGCCAGCAAGGCCATCACTGCCTCCAGCGTCTGGGCCTGCTCCCGTAATGCCGATTCCAGCTGGGCAAAGCTATGTGCCAACTCCTGCACCGGGCTGCGCAGCGCGGCAAAGCGGTCCTGCTGGAGCATGGTCTGCAGCAGGACGATGTGTTGGCGCATCAGGGGGAGGATGGGTGTGGTGGTTTGGTGTGTCATGAGCTGCGCCCTCCCCTTGGTTGGCATAGGGCGGAGGCGGCAAGCAAGTAAACAGGGAAAATCATGAATGGTCTCCTGGAATGTTTACCTGCCGCCCGACGCCAATCGGGGGTGGCAGGCACATGGCAGGATTGGCGTACCGTAACCAGGAACGGCGCCTCGTAAGAGGCTCCCACCATGGCCCGCCATAGAAGACGTGCAATGGTGTACGGACGCGACAAAGCATGGGCTTTGACCAAAGTCCGTCTGATTACAGGACGCCAATCCTGATGCCGCTATTGAACGGCACGGAGGGGATTATCTAGTGCAGGGAGAGGGAAGGCAAGGTTCACCACTGCCAGGGTAGGCGGAAGCAGACCGCGCTACCTGGCGTGACGAACGACGCATGTCGGTGATGAGGCGGAAAAGCCAGGCAAGGACGGACATTGCAATGAATGCTCATTGGCAACATGTAAAAGCGGAAAGTCTGCAAGGGGCGAACAGGTGCTGAGCACCCTCACCATCCGCTGCAAAAACCTGTCAAAACAAGCGCAACAAGTTTGCTGCATCAAAGCAGGGCACTACATGGCTGCCGGCGATGAATACAGCTTCTATCAAAGCCGGGCATGTACAAGCCAGCATGATCAAGTGGCGGCGATTCCGTTGGCAGCGTATGGGATTGAAACAATCCTGACCACGACGCAACAGGATGAGTTGCTCAAATTCGAAGCAAATCATTTTAATTTGAAACAAATGCGCCTGAATCCGTAGCTGAGGCAAAGAAAAACGACCGTATGGCTGGTGGTGTGGAGTGTGCTTATTTGCCTGCAATTTAAACAAACCTACGAACAAAACACGTCTTTACTAGTTTTCACAGGATGTCCATCAGTAACTATACGTATTTGGCGAGGTGAGGAAAATTTAGCTTTGATTAGCATGTATTTAAAATGACAAACCGATTTGAAAACCAACAGCGAATTTGACGACAATTTTGTTGCAGCGCAAAGATTCATTTTGATGTGCGGCTGAAACTTTGTTAACTTCTGCAACTGACAGAAAATGCAGTGTCTGCGCCCATCAGACAAGCAATATTGCTATTTAATGATTTACTTAAATTCAGCGAAAAGAAGGTGTGGTTTTGTTGGAAACATCATAAGAGTAGAGCTAAAAATTATAGGCCAGAGGTTGATGGATTCAGTGCTATTGCAGTAGTACTTGCTAACTAAGTGAGTGCGCACCCATTTAGTGATTTGCTGGTCTCTTATGTTGCTTATGAATATTTAAATTCATTGAAAATAAAAATAGTTGGAGTAATAAAACAGTGAAGTACAGATCAGATATAGATGGTTTGCGTGCACTGGCAGTCCTGTCGGTTGTGCTATTCCATTTTGGTTTTCCGGGTTTTTACGGTGGTTACGTTGGTGTAGATATATTTTTTGTAATATCCGGGTACTTGATATCAGGAATTATTATTGATGAAGCCGAGAGTGGAAAATTTAGTGTAGTAGAATTTTATCGTCGGCGGATTATCAGAATATTTCCTGCACTGTTTGCAATGCTGGTAATTGTTGCTTTGGTTGGTAGTTATGTTTTACTACCAGATGAATTGCTTGATCTGGGTGGGCAAATTTTAGGCGCATCTTTTTTTTATTCCAATGCATACTTTTTTAAGACGGCTAACTATTTTGGTGGTGATGCACATGCAAAGTTTCTGTTGCATACGTGGTCACTGTCAGTTGAGGAGCAGTTTTACATAGTTTGGCCATTCTTGTTGGTTTTGTTTCATAAAAATAGAACGATTAGTAAAAAAGGAATTGCAGCAGTTTTTGTAATTTCATGCATACTGCTATCGCAGTATCTTGTATCTATTGATCAGTCTTTCGCATTTTACATGATGCCTGCTCGGATTTGGGAGTTTGGGGTTGGGGCTGTGGCGGTTTATGTGGCTCGTGGTAATAAATTGGATGATCGTACTTCAGTATTTTTAGGACTGGTTGGTCTTTTGGCTATATTGATTCCGGTCAAGATGTATAACGAGCAAGTGGTTTTCCCGGGGTTTTCAGCTTTGCCACCATGTATTGGTACGGCATGTATTCTTGCAACAAATGGACGTGGATTTGCTAGTAAATTTATCTCGAATGATATTTTTACATTTTTTGGCAAAATTTCATATTCTCTATACTTATGGCATTGGCCGGTGGTTGTATTTGCGTCGGTGTTCTATTTTCATGAGCTGAATCTGGTTGGTAAGGTTGTTCTTTTCGTTATTTCAGTAGTGTTGGGTTACTTGTCTTGGCGTTTTGTAGAGCAACCGGTGCGCGTGAGTGCGAAAAAAATTAATGCAAAACTTGCATTTAAATCAGCCGGCTTATTATTTGCATTTTCCTTGTTAGCTGTGTTGGTTGTGAATCAGGATAGTGGGTTGAAATGGCGCTTTGATGGTAGGCAGAATAGAATTGCAACTTATATAAGTTATCATGGAGATGAAAAATATAGAGAAGGTAGCTGTTTTGTTGTTCAGAAAGGGGAGTCTTTTGATGCAAAAAGATGCTTATCAATTTCTGATAAGAAAAAAAATATTTTGATCATTGGTGATAGCCATGCAGCTCACTTGTGGCCTGGTTTTAAGGAAAAATTCTCTGACTATAATATTCTGCAAGCAACTCATACGGGTTGTCGGCCATTGATAGACAATCGTAAGCATGGAGACTGCGAAGAATTCTATAATGTGTTTTTACATGATTGGCTCAAAAGTAATAAGGTTGATATTTTAATAATGGCGGGTCGTTGGGCTAGGCAGGATATGAGTATCCTGCCTGCTACGATTAATGAGTATAAAAAATATACGGATAAGTTGATTTTGATAGGCCCTGTTCCACAGTACGTGTCATCCCTGCCAAGATTGTTGGTATGGAAAGGAGATGAAGCTGTGTTGAATACGTCGATGCTGAAAGATGCCATTTTTTTGGATCCGCAAATGGCTAATATCGCAGAAAAGAGAGGGGTAAGCTATATTTCCCCGATTTCGTTGTGGTGCAAGAATGGAAAATGCTTAACTGAAATAGATAATGTCCCTGTTCAATTCGATTATGGTCACTATACGGTTGAAGGGTCGATTGAGTTTGCTGGGATGCTTAATTCTATTTTGTAGTAGGGAATTTATTTCTTTGATGATTAGTTATTTGACTTTGTAGAATTGTTTAGCATGGTCGTAGTGTAAAATAGCTACGACGATACATGGCGGTATGGAATAATAGGAGGTTGTGTGTCCGATTTTAAGTGGTCAATGGCACTGATTGCTGGTTTGGTATCATATGCGGTTCATGCTGCAAGCTATGTGGGAGTTGAACAGCAGTCGGGTCTGCATCCCTATGCACAATACCAAGTGAATTACAGTAATAACATTTTTGATGTGCAAGATGCTAATGCCGCTCAGTCCAAATACGGGACCAGCAGAATGTCAGACACGGTGCAGTCAGCAACACTGGGTTTGCTCTACAACCAAAGCTATGGCAGGCAGCAAGTGCAATTGGGTGTTTCGGCTACGCATAACAAGTATGATTATTTTTCGCAATACAGCAATAATGACAAGAAACTGAACTCATCATTAGCCTGGGTAATAGGCAGCAAGTTGACTGGTCATGTAAGTTATGATTATTCGCAAACATTGACGCCGTTCAGGTATTTTCAGGTGACTGAAAAAACAATGACCAGCTATGCAACGGCCAATGCGGATGCCGTATGGAGCATTGCGAATCATTGGGGGCTGACTGCCGGAGTGACTTCGGTACGTTCTGATTATAATAATGCGCAACTTAATCAGTACGATTACACAAGCCTGGCTGCTAGTGTTGGGGTGCTGTATAAAACAGTGCAAGATAATGAATTTGGACTATATGCCAAATCCACCAATGGCAGTTATCCTAATACAACAGTTGTTAATGGAGCGACCCTGGATAACTCCTATTATCAGGATGAATATAATCTCAAGGCACGCTGGGTTCCCAAGAGTGATTTGAGCTTTGATCTGGAGGGAGGTTGGCAAACCAGACGCCGCAAGGATACGGATGTCGGTAAATATAGTGGCCTGAATGCCAGGTTGAGCAGCTATTGGAAGGCTAGTGGCAAGTCTACCCTGGGTGTCAGTGCATGGCAGACGTTTAGTGGCTTGACCGAGGCTGATGCCAACTTTGCCCTGTCCAAAGGCTATGCTTTGTCCTGGCGTTATGCGCTGACAAGCAAGGTGTCTTTCTTGTCCCAGTATCGTTATGAAAACAGAAACTACAATGGTGTTTCCATTATCTCCGGTGTTTCACCTCTGGGCAGGAAAGATACCTATAAAAAGGCGAGTGTAGATATGACTTATAACGCTTATCAAAAGCTGGCCTTCCTGATGTCGCTGCGTAAAGAGAATAATGCTTCCAATATCAATGGCAGCAGTTATTCGGCGTTGGGTGCTAGCATTTCTGCAAAATATACGTATTGAGGGTGGTGTAAATGCTGAGTATGTATGACAGAACGATGCAGCATAATAATAAGCCTAGTGCTGTTTTTTCCTTGTTGCATCGTTTTTTCGAGCCGCTGCTGATCGCGGTCTATTATCTGCTACTTAATTTCATTGTTGCTCGAACTGTCAATGAATACCATATTGATATCGCCATTGTTATTTTCTTCCTGGCGTCTTATATCTTTGGCTGGATGAGTACAGCAAGGGCACGTCATGGTATTACCTTTAATCTGCTACGCGATTCCGTGCTGGATTGGGGTTTTGTCCTGCTTGCCTTTTATGCGGTCACCTGGTTAAGCCATCTGGATGACCATGTTGATGCAGGAATCTTGCACTTCTGGTATGTGAGCGTGGCACCCATGCTGATTGCCAAGCGTGCCTTTCTGATTCATGTGATTCATCGCTATCACCTGACTGGGCAGGTACAGAAGGCGGTCATTATTGGGGTCAATCCGGCCTCCTTGAACCTGGCCAAGCGTATTCATGATTATCCGTCGCTGATGGTTAATCTGGTTGGTTTTTTTGATGATCGCGGAATGGAGCGCCAGCCGGAAGGTGCAAATATCGAGTTGTTGGGTGGAATGAAAGATGTGGTTGAGTTCTGCCGCAAGCAGAATATCAATCAGGTATATATCAGTATGCCCATGTCCGCGCAGCCGCGTGTGATGGAGTTGCTGGATGGATTGCAGGACACAACGGCTTCTGTTTACTTCATTCCCGATATTTATATTTTCAATTTGATCCGTGCTCGTTTCGACTATATCGGTGGTGTGGCAGTAATGGCAATCTGCGAAACGCCATTTATCGGCTTTAACAGTATGGTGAAACGTGTATCGGATATTGTGCTGGCTTCTATCATTCAGGTTCTGTTATTGCCTGTGATGCTCTGCATTGCCATTGCCGTCAAGACAACGTCCAAAGGCCCCATTATTTTCAAACAGCGGCGCTATGGACTGGATGGTGAAGAAATTATCGTCTACAAGTTCCGTTCCATGCGGGTAATGGAGGATGCGGCAGTGGTTACCCAGGCCAGCAAGGGTGACCCGCGGGTGACCAAGGTAGGGGCATTCTTGCGTAAGTCCTCACTGGACGAGTTGCCGCAATTTTTCAACGTGTTGCAAGGAAGAATGAGCATTGTCGGTCCACGGCCGCATGCGGTCGCGCACAATGAATTGTATAGAACCCAGATTAAGGGCTACATGTTGCGACACAAGGTCAAGCCCGGTATTACTGGCTGGGCTCAGGTAAATGGCTTGCGTGGTGAAACCGAAACGCTGGACAAAATGCAGGCACGTATCGAATTTGACCTGGAGTATCTGCGACGTTGGACTTTGTTATTCGACCTGAAAATCATTCTCAAAACAGTGTCCATCGTGTTGAAAAAAGAAAATGCGTATTGATGCTTGTGCCAGTTTAGGGGATAGCATGAAAAATAATGCACTGAGTAAGCAATTGGGCATTTGCTTGTTGTCGGTAATGTTGTTGACTGCGTGTAACAAGCCTGGCAATTCTGGTCAGGTTTTAGCCAAAGTGGGTGATGCCGAGCTGACCGTAAACCAGCTGAATGCCGAATTAGCCTCATTGCCACAGCCTTCCAAGGCTGTGGCAATGGAAAATTTGGTATCGCGCCAACTATTGGTCAATGCTGCTGTGGGTAAAAAGCTGGATCAGGATCCTGGCGTTCAAATGCAGATTCAACGTGCACGTGATGCTGTGCTTTCCCAGGCCTATATTCAGCAACTGGTGAGTGAACCACCGAAGGTGACGGATGCTGAAGTCAATGATTTTTACCAACAGAATCCTGCAAAATTTGCCCAGCGGACCGAATTCCAGTTTCAGCAACTGGTTTTGGAAAGTGATAATGTCGATGAAGGTTTGCAAAAGACAGTGCAAGCCGGCAGCTGGGATGAGGTTTCCTCTTACCTGGTACAGCATGGCTTGAAATACCAACGACAAATGGTGTGGAAGTCCAGCGCTGAACTACCTGCAGAGTTGCTGGAAAAGATAAGGAATATGCAGCCAGGCATACTGTTCACCGTTAAAGAACCAAAGCTTACAATTGTTGCAGTTATCCGTAACAAGTATAATGACCCGGTTGAAATCAGCGATGCCAAAGAGACGATTCGTCGCGTATTGGAGCAGAAAAAAGTGCAAGAAACGCTGACAACGCATCTGCAGCAATTGAAAGATGCTGCCAAGGTAAGTTATACCGAGCAAGCTAAGTCATTGAAATAAGAAGATGTTTGCCCTGTGGTGCCAAACACCTGTCTTTATTAAATTGAAACCTGATTGGACTTGTTCCATGCAAAAAATTCTTTTCCTGTTCCTGGCGCTGTTTCTGTTTGTGGCGAAAGCAGCCAGTGCTGGTGATTTGCCTTTAGGGCCTGGTGATATTGTGCGTATCACCATTTATGGCGATACCAATCAGCCAACTGATACCCGTATTACGGATAGCGGAGATGTAACCGTCCCGATGATTGGCCCTGTTCAGGTGGGGGGGCTGTCCACACCAGAAGCGGAACGCAAGGTTGCACAATTGCTGCGTGACAAGGGGTATATGAAAGACCCGCAGGTCAATATTCTGGTTACTACGGTGAATAGCCAGTTGGTATCGGTGATTGGTCAGGTGAACAAGCCTGGCCGCATCGTGCTGGATAATGGCCGCACTGTAACCGATATGGTGGCCAGTGCCGGTGGCGTGACGCCGGATGGTGGTGACATGGTTACCCTGATCCGCAATGAAAACGGTAGCAGCGTCAAATACCAGATTGATCTGTATGAGCTGTCGCATGGGGGAGACCCGCAAAAAAACCTGCGGGTGAAAAAGGATGACGTAATCATTGTTGAACGTGCATCGCGCTTTTTTATCTATGGCGAAGTGCAGCACCCTGGTGCCTTCCGGCTGGATCGTGGCACGAATGTGCTGCAGGCAGTTGCCTTGGGTGGCGGCCTGACTGACAAGGGCACCATGCGTGGGCTGGAAATCAAGCGCAAGGATGCGGATGGCAAGTTACAGAAAATCAAGGACATCAACGAGGAAACTGTTTTGCTGCCAGACGATATTGTGTACGTCAAGGAAAGCTGGTTCTGAATATTTTAACTACACAGTTTCCAATTGAGCGCCGGGAGTTTTATGGATATTGAACAGTTGTTACTCATTTTGCGGGCACGGAAAAAGACAATCATCAAGGTATGGTTGTCCGTGCTTGTTCTTGTTGTGGTGGCCAGCCTGGTTTTCCCAAAAACCTATAAAGCCAGCACCAGTCTGGTGCTTAACTTCAAGGGTTTTGACCCTGTTTCCGGTATTAACCTGCCTGCGCAATTGACACCGGGCTATGTACCAACCCAGATTGATATTATCTCCAGCAAGCGTGTTGCGTTGCGTGTGGTTGACCTCCTAAAGCTGGACAAGTCTGCTGCGTTGAAGGATTCATTTCAGGAGCAAACAGCAGGGGATGGCAATTTCAAGGACTGGATTGCTTCCATGCTGTTGCGCAAGCTGGATGTTGTTCCGTCCAAGGACAGTAATGTCCTGGAAATTACTTACAAGAGTAATGACCCCAAGTACGCAGCTACCATGGCCAATGCATTTGCATCGGCATATCAGCAATTGAGTGTTGAGCTGAAAGTTGAACCCTCGCAACAAGCGCAGGAATATTTTGCGGGTGAAATCAACCGTCGCAAGGCCATTTACGAAGCCGCGCAGCGCAAGTTGTCCCAATATCAGCAAGAAAACGGCATTGTTAATGTAGATGACCATTACGATGTGGAAAATGCCCGCCTGAATGATTTGTCCAGTCAGTTGGTGCAAGCACAGTCCCAGGCCATGGAAGCCACATCGCGTCGTGCCCAGGTAAGAGGCGGTGGTAACTCCTCTCCGGATGTCACCAATAACACCCTTATACAAAACCTGAAAGCCAGCCTGGCAACTTCCCAGTCCAAACTGGCGCAGTTGTCGGAGAAGCTGGGTACCCGCCATCCGGATTATCTGGCGGCCAAGGCAGATGTTGATAATCTGCAAGCCGAGCTGGACAAGCAAACCCATATTGCATCCACTGCGGTGGGCGGCAGTGCTCAAATATATTTGCAGCGTGAAGGGGAGCTGCGCAGTGCAGTGGCCGCGCAAAAATCCAAAGTGCTGGATTTGAACCGCAAGCGGGATGAGCTGGCAGTATTGAGCCGTGAGCTGGATAGCGCCCAAGAAGCGTTCAAGTCTATCAGCGCACGTGCAACACAGGTCAATCTGGATGCACAAGCGGTGCAATCTGATGTGGCAGTATTGAATCCCGCCACCCCTCCGGTTGCGCCATGGGCCCCCAAGCTGCCGCTGAATGTTGTTTTGGCAGCCATTGCCGGTGCTTTGTTGGGCGTGGTTGTCGCCTTGGTGCAAGAGTTGTCCAGCCGCCGACTGCGCTCGTTGAATGAAGTGCTGGCTTTGCAATTGGGCCCCAATCTGGCGGTCATCGATGATTTCAATCGCAGCGAGTTGCCTTTGTCGGGCAAGAAAAAGCGCTTTGCTTTTTTCCGCAGTAAAAAATCGTGATGAATGCATCCCGGATCGAAAGTAGGAACATGACACAAACAAATGCATTCGGTTTCAGTTCTGCCAGTCGTCTGCAAGGACGTTCCATTGGCGTCATCCTGGTTGAAAGCGGCCGCTTGAGCCCCGAAAACGCAGAACGCATCCTGCAACTGCAAAAGGAAAAGGGCTTGCGTTTTGGTGATGCAGCCATGCAATTGGGCTTGCTGAGTCAGTCGGATATTGATCTGGCCTTGTCAGACCAGTTTGATTTTCCCTATTTGCAGGCAGGCAAGAGCAATGTCAGTGAAGAAGTGGTAGCGGCCTACAAGCCGTTTGACAGGCAAATTGAAAAGTTGCGCAGCCTGCGTAGCCAGTTGATGCTGCGCTGGTTTGAAGACAAGCAGAATCAACCCACCTTGTGCATCGCTGGTACTCAGCGCGGCGAGGGCAGGAGTGTACTTGCCGCAAACCTGGCCGTCATTTTTTCCCAGTTGGGTGAAAAAACCTTGCTGATTGATGCCGATATGCGTAATCCGCGCCAGCATGCGTTGTTTGGCATCAGCAATTCCCATGGTCTTGCCGCTGCACTGACTGGCCGCGCCAATGAGCCTTTGCATGCCATTGCAGGTTTGCCAGGTTTGCACATTCTGCCTGCGGGTAGTTCCATCAATGCGCAAGAGCTGCTAGGCCGGCCGGCTTTTGCCCAGTTGCTGGCGGAGTTTTCTGCTGTCTTTGACGTGATTCTGATCGATACCCCAGCTTCCAGCGAGTACGCAGATATCAGCACTATTGCTGCGCGTACCGGCGCCGCCCTGGTTGTAGTTCGTCAGAATCACAGTCTCGCGGCTGAAGTGAAAGAGCTTGGAAATGTACTGAATCAGGGTAGTGTCAATGTTGTTGGCACCGTACTGAACAACTACTGATTCCGGTTTATTGCTTTATTGGTAAAGGTGGGCTATGGCCCACCTTTTGGTTATCAGAAATGGCATGATGATGAATCAGGCAAAAGTTGTTTACAGCCAGCTGAATAAAATACCCGGGGCGGTGTTTTATCTGCTGTTAGCCGGTTTTTTCATGCCCACATTGCTGGATTTGTTGCATGGCCCTTGGGGTAGCGAGAAAAACGCACATGGCCCAATGGTGCTGATTGTTTCCATTGTTTTTTTTGGTATCAAGTACAAGCAGTCCGCGCAAAATAAACAACTGTTTTTGCAACCAGATCATTTAAAAGCCTGGTTTTTTATTTTTACTGGTTTGTTGTTTTATATATTTGGCAGATCGCAGTTTATTTTTCAGTTTGAAGTATCAGCCTTTATCGTCATTCTGTTAGGTTGCTTTTTGTTGACGCATAGCTGGAAATCCAGCCATGCCATGTGGTTTGCATTTTTCTTCATGCTATTCATGGTGCCGTTGCCAGTAACCTTTGTGGATATGGTGACCATGCCCATGAAGATGGCGGTTTCCTGGGCGAGTCAGGCTGTATTGTTCAAGTTGGGTTACCCGATTGCACGTGATGGTGTCATTCTGACAATCGGGCCATATCAGCTATTGGTGGCAGATGCATGTGCGGGATTGAACTCCCTGTTTACTCTTGAGGCAATGGGCTTGCTGTATTTGAATATCAACCAGCACCAGTCCTGGATGAGAAATGCCGTGCTTGGCGTGCTGATTGTGCCCATTTCTTTCATCGCCAACGTGCTACGGGTAATCATTCTTGTGTTGATTACTTACTATTTTGGCGATGCAGCAGGCCAAAGTTATTTGCATGGTTTTGCCGGTATTGTCCTGTTTGTCAGTGCGCTGCTCATCATCATGGGAGTGGATAGCCTGATCCAGCGTTGGGTTGGCAAAACGGTGCGTACAGAAGTGAAAGACAAGGCGGCAAAGCCTGCCTTGCCAGAAAGGCAGGTTGTTGCAAGTGTGCTATTGGCTTGCTGCTTTGTTGCCGCGTATCTGTTGGCTAGCTATTTGCAACCACAGGTAAGCCACGACGGAGCTGTACCGCAATTCGAGAAACTGTTACCCGAGCGTTTTGCGCAATGGCAATCGGTTCCGGCATTAGTGCCGCAAGTTGACCTGACCACTAATACTGAGGCCGGTAATGACTACGACAAACCCTATGATGCGGTGTTGATGCGCTCATACAAGGATAAGACCGGCCATGTTGTCATGTTGGCTATTGCCTATGCCAAGCAGCAAACGCAGGAAATCAAGATTCATCGCCCGGAGTACTGCTATCACGCTCAGGGTTTTACCGTGGCACGGCAAGTTCCCGTCACCCTGGAGGTAGGTACGCAGCAATTGGCGGGTAATGGCCTGTTGGTACGACGTAATGGACGTAATGAATGGGTGCAATACTGGATACGTATCGGTTCTGGCTTCCCCCGTACAGGTATGGATACCCGGTTGCAATTATTGAAAGAAAGCATGAAAGGCCATGTGCCGGATGGGATTCTTATCCGGGTATCCAGCCTGATACATGATGATGCTGAAATTCCACAGCAGACTGCGCTACAACAGAAATTTCTGCAAGACATGCTGGGAAGTATTGCGGCAAATGAATTGCCGGCTTTGCTCGGCTCGCCTGACGCAACTTCTCCTTTGAATAATAAATAATTGATTAGTGGGTTTTGATAATGAAATGTTTGTGGATTGCCAGAGAGATTCCATTTCCGGCCAATAGCGGCGACCGTATTTACAGCGCCTTTTTGTCGCAGGCATTTGCAGCCAGTAATGGTGGGCTTACCTTTGTCGCATTGGAAAACGAAGGCGAAAAAGCCGAGTTTGATACCTCTTTGGTAAAGCTCATTACCGTAGGTGGTGGGCGTTATTCACTCTTGCGTGGCTTGCTCAGCTCCATGCCGCTGGTGAGTGCTGTACATGCAACGCAGCCCTTTCACCAGGCCATGGATAAATTGTTTGCTGAAGAGTGGGATGTCATTGTGTTCGACCACTATGCATCTGGTTGGGCATTGCAAAAGTACCTGCGCAAGGTGGGCAAGCAGAGCAGGGCAAAAATGGTGTACATCGCCCACAACCACGAAGAAAAGGTATTGCGTGCGGTTGCCGCCGAGTCCAAGACTTCATGGGTGAAAAAGCTGGGTTTCTGGCAAAACTACTTCAAGGTAAAAGCCATGGAGCGCTTCATGGTGGAGCGTGTGGATGTGGTTACCGCCATTACGGAAGAAGACAAACAAACCTTCCTGCAGAACACCCCAGGCAAACATATCGAAATCCTCACGCCGGGTTACTCTGGCCGTGTGGTTCAGCAAAGAACGCTATTGGAGAGCGACCCGATGAGCGTGGTCATGCTGGGTTCTTTCCATTGGGCTGCGAAGCAGGAAAACCTGCGTCAGTTTCTGAGAATTGCCGACCCCATATTCTTGCAGGCCGGCGTTACTTTTCACGTTATTGGTAGCATGCCGCAGGCATTGCGTGACGAGCTGCTACCCCAGCTCAAAGCCAGTAAGTTACACGGCTTTGTGGATGACCCGGCAGCCATTCTGGATGCTTCCCGTATAGCGCTGGTACCAGAAGCCATTGGTGGTGGTTTCAAACTCAAGTTCCTGGATTACATCTTCCAGCGTTTGCCGGTTGCCACGCTGGAGGACGCTGCATCAGGCCTGCCGGATGAAATACGGGCACAAATGATTTGCAGTAAAACACATGAGCAGATGGCACACGATATCGTGGCCAGTATTGTTGATATCAAGCGCTTGAATGCCATGCAGGAAAATGCGTTCTCGTTGGCTAGCAATCTGTTTCTATGGGCCGATCGAGGGGATGCCTTGTTGAATGCCGTGAGTGCACCGGAAAAGCAGTAGGTGAAATGATGACCGCTAAGAAAAACAAGATAAAAATGGTTCTGACACGTCTGGTGTCTTATTTGCCTACTAATACACTCCGTTTGATGGGCTACCGTTTATTTTCCTACTCGTTTGGGCAGGGCTGCAAGGTAGATTGGGGGGTATGGATTTGTGTGGATGGCTTTACAGCAGGTAACAAGCTTTCCATCCGTCGCAGAACGCGGATATTGGGGCCGATAAGCGTTGACTTCAAGAATAATGTTCTGGTGGGCCGAGGAAATCGAATCGAATGTGGCTGGTCGGCAGCAGACCCATCCAATGCAAGTAAAAACTATGCACGGTCATTCAAAGTCGGGGAGAACTGTCTTTTGCATGAGGACCATTTGTTTGACGTCTATGGCTCCATTCATATTGATGATGGTAGTTGGGTGGCAGGTTTTGCCTCGCAATTCCTGACACATGGAGCCAGTGCCGTGGACCGGGATATCTACATCGGGAAATCCTGTTATGTGGGTTCCGCTGTGCGTTTTGCACCAGGAGCTAGTATCGGCAATGAATGTATTGTTGGCATGGGGGCTGTTGTAACAAAGAAGCTGGAAGATGATCGCTGCATTCTTGGTGGCGTTCCGGCTCGGGTGTTGCGTCAGCGTGAAGCTGATGATGCATTTGTTTTTGTGAAGGCTTGGTAGGTTTCTTTTCTATAGATGAGTCTCACTATAGGTGCCCTATCTATAAAACCTGGCACATTAAATTAATATATACTGTCTGCTATATAAATGAAACGTATTGTTGAATTGGATGGCTTGCGAGGTGTCTTGGCTTTGTGGGTCGTTTTATATCATATGTGCTCAACACTTCCAGCTATTAAGCATATTCTTAGTGGCTACTTTCCCATTGTTATGGAAGCATGGTTTCCTGTTGATGTATTTTTCATGATGAGCGGCTTTGTAATGATGCATGTTTATGGAGAGCAGTTTGCATCTAATGTGTCAGTAAGCCGTTTTAAGCATTTTATGGTGGCGCGTTTTGCAAGACTCTACCCTGTACATGCATTTTCATTGCTTTGTCTATTGTTCATCATGCTGCCTGGTTTGATACACGAGGCAGGCTTTTATTCCTTGGATGGGCGATATTCTATTGGTACTTTGGGTGCGTCGTTTCTCTTATTGCAGGCTCCTTGGGTGTTGATTCGGACTTGGAATTATCCGGCATGGTCAATTAGTGCGGAATGGCATGTTTATGTTTTGTTCCCGTTGTTAATGATGACAATCAATAAGTTGGGCAAAAGAACAGTTATTTTTTCTATTGTACTGCTCACTGCTTTTGTTTTTCTGCTTTACTGTAGTTTAATTGGTAATGAGAAGTATCCGACAAATGGTTTGGCGGTGATGTTGAGGGTTGTTCCATTATTCTATTCGGGAATGGCGCTTTATCGCCTTTTGTCTGAGTCGAATGGTTTGGTACAAGTCCATCTTTTTCCTGCTTTTTTGATTGCAGCATTTTTGTTTTTTCTTCTTTCTAATGGTCAACTTTCGACATTTGCTGTGTTTTTTGTTCCAGTTCTGATTTTTCTAACCTTGTCTAATTCTGCTTTTTCTAAAGTGTTTGGTTCAAAATTTTCAATTTTTTTGGGCAAGATTTCGTACAGTATGTATATGACTCATGCCGTGGTTCAAGCATTGGTATTGATTGCCTTGCCTAATTTTTTGCATCGTAAATACATGTTTGATTTGGCTGCTGGATCTTTGTTTTTACAGTTGCTGTTTTTTTTGGTTGCAGTATTGCTTTCGGTTTTAATTGGTTGGTTGGTGTGTGTTCTGCTGGAAGCACCTATGCGTAGATTTGTAATTGAAAAGTTGGGTTAAGATGAAGCTAAATAACTTGCAGATTTTGCGCTTTATTGCTGCTGGTTTGGTGCTTTTTAGTCATGTCCAACACCAGGCACAGAAGCTTTTTGCCGCTAATTCGTCTTTTGATGTCTTTGAGCCTATTTACTGGGCTGGTGGCGTTGATATATTTTTTGTTATTAGTGGCTTTATTATGTATTACATAGCATCAGAGAAATTTGGTGCTAAGGGAGCTGCATTCGGGTTTCTGCTTAAACGTTTGGCTCGGATTGCTCCCCCGTATTGGTTGTTTACCGTATTGATGGTGATTTCTACAGTCTTGTTTGCAAAGCACATTTCGCATCCGGATTTTAGTTTTTCATTACTACTTAGCTCGCTATTCTTTATTCCTAAGGTAAATAGTTACGGTTTGTTTTATCCGGTTTTAATGCTTGGTTGGACTTTAAACTTCGAATTTTTCTTCTATATTGTCTTTTCAATAGGTTTGCTTTTTAATAGGAAGCCTGGAGTTGTACTTATAGTGCTAATGCTTCTAATGATTGCTTCTTTAAAGTTTGTGATCAATGTTGAAGGAACTTCATTTGCATTTTATTCAAATACAATTATTTTTGAGTTCGTATTTGGTATTTTTCTTGCAATTTGCTTTTTGAGTGGATTGCGTTTTCCGCTATTGTTGAGTGTGTGTGTTGTTTTGCTATCCATCGTATTGATGGTAACTCTTAAAAGTGCTGGTATTGCGTCGAATTATTGGCCATATCGCTTTTTATGGATGGGGTTGCCTGCTTTGTTGTTATGTTCTGGCTTTGTTCTGTGTGATGTTAAAGATAATCACTCTACGAATATTTTTCGGGATTTCTTATCATTCATGGGGGATGCTTCATATTCATTGTATTTGTCGCACCCTTTTTCCTTGAATTTGATAGCGTTATTGTGGGTAAAGTGTAAGTTTGGTGCTCCTTGGCTTTACGTAGGAATAAGCTGCTTCTTCTCCCTTCTGTGTGCTGTTTTTGTGTATCTATGGATTGAGAAGCCGCTTGTTGGATTTTCTTCTCGGCTTTTAGCCATCAGGAGTCAGAAATGAGAAATTTTGTCATTGGTCTGTTTGGGGCTCTATTTTCAATAGCGTCTGGTGCAAAAAACATAACCATAGATATTCCTGATGGTGTTGCAGAAGAAACATGCAAAGTAATTGTTAATCCGGTAATGGCTAATCGTATTTTTTTATATAAATCATTTGATGGTGATATAAAGAATTTTCGGCTGTACGATGGAAAGTGGACCCCACATTATGATGGTGGTTACGATGAAAGCCAGAAAAAATGGTTAGGGTATGATTGGGTTACTAAGCGTACGTTGCCGGCTGCCCGTGAGCAGCAAATATATGTAGATCCCCAATATAAAGGCAGCTCTAATCAAGCGCTTGGTCTTAACCCATTTTCTGTAGTGGATGGAAGGTTAGTCATTACAGCCAGGAGCATACCTCCTAATTTAAATGCGGCCTTGCCTGGATTTTCATTTACATCTGGTTTGATAACAACCAGATCATCATTCTTACAAAAGTATGGTTATTTTGAAATCGATGCCAAGGTGCCTCAAGGTGCTCACCTTTTACCTGCCTTCTGGCTTTTGCCATTTGATAAAAGCTGGCCTCCTGAGATTGATGTTTTTGAGGCCCCTGGGCATGAGAAGGATACAATAATAACAACGGTACATTCAAAGGATTCGATCGGGAAAATCCATCATTCTGGTTGTAGATTAAATATGCCGAATTATGACAGGAATTTTCATAAATACGGTGTTCTTTGGCTTCCGGATAAGTTAATTTTTTATATCGATCGCAAGCCAGTTTCCATTGTTAAGTCTCCTTCAGGTTTTGATAAGCCTATGTATATGCTTGCTAACCTGGCTGTAGGAGGAACTTGGGTGGGGTTTATGATGAATGATGATGGTGTGCCAGTTGATTACGTAATTAAGGATATTTCTGCTTATTCACTCAAAAATAATTTTGAATGTAACTTGTCGCAAGATGGGGCTAAATTATGCCAAGGTATGTAATTATTGGTAAGCCCGTTTTCATGTTGCGACTTTCATATTTTTTTATAATATGTTGTATTCTGCAGTTTTCAGCGGCATGGATATATCCACCTACCTCTTTTTCAGGTATTAGTACTGTAATTCAGGATAAAATATTTGGTGTTCCTTTTCAGTATGCTCTTTGGCTTGCAGTTTTTTTGACATTTTTGTTTGATGCGACGCGCAATGGTTTTGACTTTTATGTAAATGTTATTAAGCCATTTCTGCCATTCTTTTTGTTTGGTATGTTTTCATCTGTTTTCGGAATTATGCCAATGGAGTCAATTAGATTGATTGCTCTCTATTGGGTTATGGCTTGTGCTGCCATCTTGCCAGTTTCTATCGCTAATGTTCGTGCTGCAAGAATCGCTTCTTATAACACCTTTTTTACATTGATTTTGATTTCTGTGTTGGTTTCAATCTTGCTTCCTCAGATTGGTGCTCAGTCATATGGGACAGTTGTTGCCTGGCGTGGGCTTTTCACAAATAAAAATGCGTTCGGTTGGTTCTCCGCAATTGCATTGATTATTGCTGTTGTCTTTTTTGACAAAAAGCGTATTTCGAAATCCTTGTTGTTTATAATACTTCCTGTTGTTGCATTGTTATTTTCTCAGTCTAAGGGAGCGCTTGTTTCTGCTGGAGTTTCACTCTTATTTGTGCCGCTTCTGGTTGGTTTGCAGAGGCGAGTTTCGCTATGGCTGGCTGTTTTGTTTTTCTTTGTGATATCTGTTTTTATATCGGGGTTGGTGTATTTTTTCTTTACGGATGTTTTATTGCTGTTGGGCCGTGATGTTACTTTGACTGGTCGTACAGTAATATGGGGTATGTATTTTAACTCAATGTCAGGATCCCCATTTCTTGGTGGTGGGCCTGGTAGTTACACATCATTAACAGAATTGACGTTGCCCCTCGCTTACAGATTGCAAGATATGGGTGCTATTTTAACTCCTCACAATATTTATCTTGCTGCATTTGGCGAGTTGGGGGTTTTTGGTCTTTTTTCTTTTGTTGGTATTTTAATATATTTTGCATTTTTTCAATATTTTAACTTTCCTAATTTATATTCACTGGCGTGTGCTGCAGTGTCTATCTTGTTGTTAATCGGTGGCTTTTCAGATACGCACGAAGTCTTTTCTGCAGGTCTATCAATGTTTGTCATGATTTTATTTAGGGCGATGGCTCTCAAGCAATTTGCATTGAAAATCGATAAGGTCAATCGAGATGATTAAGGGTGTTAAGTATGTTGTAGCGATACCAACCTATCGCAGAATCGATTTGCTTTCTGTGCTTTTAGATTCATTGAAAATCGAACTTAATTCAAAATCGGTTGCAGTTCTCATTGCTGACAATGACTGTGGTGATGCTGTGCCAGCATTGGTGGAGTCGTATCGTAATTATTTCACCCATATTTCCTCCATGCCAGTTCGCGAGCGAGGTGTTTCACAAGCTCGGAACGCACTAGTTTCAACTATAGTTCGTACTTATCCTGATTTCGAGTTCATCTTAATGCTGGATGATGATGGACGTGTTACCACTGGCTGGTTTGAGCGAATCACTAAAGCTGCTGTGGAATATGATGCGGCCCTTGTTGGTGGTCCTGTTATTGGTGAATTGCCTGATAGTGCCAGTATTTTTGCCAAAAACAGTATTTTTTCAACGCGTAAGCGTTGGCCTACCGGGGTGGTTTCGTCATTGAATACAACCCAGAATTTGTTATTGTCTCGCAAAGTTATTGAATTGGTTGGCTTGCCCTTGTTCCAGAACCAATATGGTGCATCTGGTGGTGAGGATTACGACTTGTTTAGACGTGTCGCTAGCTCCGGGGGTACGATCGTTTGGTGCGATGAGGCGGAAGTTATCGAGCCAGCACCTGCAGAAAGGCTGACTTTCAGCAGTCTTGTATCGCGCTATAGTACCACCGGTAGTTATATGTACTTAATTGATTCATCAATGGATGGCAGACGAATTACTTCTCTACGTGCTATCAAAGGATTCACCGTTTCGATTTTCAGAGTTATTTTTTGTATTTTATGTTTTAATATGAATGGTTTTGCTCGCTCAGTTTTATCACTGGCTCATTTTTATGGTCGCCTTCTGGGTATGGTGGGCCGTAAAACATCTCGATATGTAAGTACTTCGGGTAAGTAATTGAAAATGGATAATTTTAAAGTTGCCGTTGGTTTTTGTACCTATAAACGCCTGCATTCACTTGAAAGACTGTTCCAGCATCTGGCTGGCACTATCAAGGCTGTTAATGAGCAGTGTGTAATCATCGTGGTTGATAATGACGGTAACGACCCGGCAGTACCACAGGCCATTGATGGTTTTGCACAAGCTCATGGGCTGGATGTGCGTTATCTGGTGGAAACGCAGCCTGGTATTTCTGCTGCGCGCAATGCGGTATTTACAGAGGCGGAGCGCCTTGGCGTGCAGTTCATGGCCATGCTGGATGATGATGAGTGGCCGACTGATCGCTGGTTAAGCGAATTGCTCAAAACCCAGGCTATCAATAACGCCAGCATTGTTGGCGGACCTGTTCGCCCGGTGTTCCCAGAGTCCGCCCGCCACCTGGAAAAATATGCCCGTTATTGGTCGGTACAGAAGCAGTCATTGGATGGCAAGCCATTCGTGTTTTGTACCTGCAATTTTCTGGTAAACATGCACGCCATTGCCAAGGAGCCACGCCCCTTGTTCGACGAGGCATTCGGTTTGTCTGGTGGTGGCGATACCGTATTCTTCCGCAAGCTGTTTTATCGCGGCCATGCCATGGCGTGGTCTGAAGATGCCTGGATTTACGAAGAAGTGCCGGCATCCCGCGCAGGTTTCAAATGGATGCGCCAGCGTCGCTTCCGGGTCGGGAATCATGCTGTGCGTTGGGAAAGTGTAAATGGTCGGGGTTTGCGCAGTCTGATCAAAACCATCGGCCTTACTTTGCGTTTGCCAATTTACCCGCTGTTCCGTCGTGAACCGGAGTCGCCGTTTGTTGGCTGGTTGCTGGAGATGGACAAGGTAAGAGGGCGCTGGGCTTCCCATTTTGGTGATGTTTTTGTGGAATATGCCCGGCCCCAGCCGGGGCAAAAGGCCTGCCGCTAAGGGGTATTGATGCTTTCCTTGTTACGCGGTGTGCTGGACCGGCTGGAGTCTCGTTTCCGCTTGCTGACGATAGGTGCCACCCTGGTTCCTACCATGTCAGCCTTGTTGTTTCAGCTGGTGACTTTTACCATTACGGCCCGTGGCCTGGGGGTAGAGCAGTTTGGTATCTATACCGGCCTGCTGGCCCTGGTGGGTGTTTTTGTTGAGTTGACCGGGCTGGGCAGTGCTGACTTGCTGGTGCGCGGGGTTTCCAGGGATGTCTCCAGTTTTGCCCGTTATTACGGCAATTTGCTGTTGTCTGTTCTGATTACCTTGCCGCTGGCGGTGCTGGCTAGCCTGTTGATTGCATCCTTGCTGTTGCATATCCAGTTGCCGCTATGGCCCATGGCATTGGCTTTGCTTGCTGAAATCATGGTGTCGCGTGTTTCGGCCTCTACCGAGTTGGTGATGGTGGCGCATGGCCATACTGTGCGGGCTGGCTGGGTACGTTTGGCTACGGTATTGGCCCGTCTGTTTATGGCGGTGCTGTATTTTGTCTTGTTCCACCAGACGCAATTGGTGGGCTGGATTGATGTGGTGCTGCTGCAATCGGTGCTGATGTCGTTGTTTTACCTGCTGTTGTCTGCGCGGCTCTATGGTGCACCGCATTTCTGTTTGCTGCTGAGGGAATTGCATAGCGGGGTGATGTTCTGTCTGAACCAGAGCTCACGGGCAATGCAAACCAATCTGGACCGCATGATCCTGGCGCGCTTTACCGACGCCACCACCCTGGGCAGTTATGGTGCAGCGTCCCGGGTATTGCAGCTGGGCTTGTTTCCCATGCAGGTGTTGACGCGTATTTACTACCCGCATTTTTTCCGTGAAGGCAGCAAGGGTTTTGTTTCTGCCTTCCGGTATGGCGTGTCGGTTGCGCCCACCATGTTTGTTGCCGGGGTGGTGTCAGCATTGGTGGTGTCGGTGTGTGCTTTGGCGGTGCCTGATTTGTTGGGTAAAGGCTTTCAGGACAGCGTGCACTCCATTTTCATTCTTTCGGCGTCCTTGCCGCTTATTGCTTTGCAATATCCTGCTTCCGATATTCTTACCGGTGGTGGAAGGCAAGGGCTGAGAACGGTTATTTTCACCGGGTCCACCTTTGGCTTCGGCTTTGTCCTGGTTGGTGGTGTTCTGGTGTTTGGCTTTGCCGGATTACTGTATGCATTTGTATTCGCGCACTTTTTATTGGCCTGTGTTCTTTGGGGAGCAGCCTTCTTGTGCTGCAAACACAGCCGGGTTTCTTGATCTGTTGGAGTCCTTTTAATGAAAATCACAGTTATTGGTACGGGTTATGTCGGTCTGGTGACGGGCACTTGTCTGGCTGAAATGGGTAATGACGTACTTTGCCTGGATCTGGATGTTTCCAAGATCAAGATTCTGCATGAGGGTGGTATCCCCATTCATGAACCGGGCTTGCTGGAGATGGTGCGTCACAATGTTGAGGCGGGCCGTTTGCGTTTTACCAGTGATATTCAGGAGAGCGTTGCCTTTGGTGATTTGCAGTTCATCGCCGTGGGCACGCCGCCGGATGAAGACGGTTCGGCAGACCTGAAATACGTGCTGGCCGCTGCGCGCAATATTGCCTTGCACATGAATGATTACAAGGTGGTGATTGATAAATCCACCGTGCCGGTGGGTACGGCGGACAAGGTGAAGGCGGTGATTGCGGAAACCTTGCAGCAACGTGGTGTGGATGCCGGCTTTGCCGTGGTGTCCAACCCGGAATTCCTGAAAGAGGGTGCTGCAGTTGAAGACTTCATGCGTCCGGACCGGATTATCGTTGGTGCTGACGACGAGCGTGCCATCAAGCTGATGCGTGAATTGTACGCACCGTTCACCCGTAATCATGACCGCATGATCGTGATGGATGTGCGTTCGGCTGAGCTGAGCAAATACGCTGCCAATGCCATGCTGGCCACGCGTATTTCTTTCATGAATGAGCTGGCTAATCTGGCGGAAAAACTCGGCGCGGATATCGAGCAAGTGCGTATCGGTATCGGTTCCGATCCGCGTATCGGTTTCCACTTCCTGTATGCCGGTTGCGGCTATGGCGGTTCTTGCTTCCCCAAGGATGTGCAGGCACTGATTCGTGCTGCAGAGGAAACCGAGTTGCCGCTCAAGGTTCTGCAGGCAGTAGAGGATGCCAACGATGCCCAGAAAAACGTCCTGCTGAACAAGATCAAGCATCGTTTTGGTGCGGACCTGTCCGGCAAGACTTTTGCCGTATGGGGCCTGGCATTCAAGCCGAATACCGACGATATGCGCGTGGCACCCAGCATTGTTCTGATTGAAGGCCTGCTGGCCTTGGGCGCTGAAGTGGTGGCCTATGACCCGGTGGCCATGACGGAAGCACGTCGCGTATTTGGCGAACGCGCAGGCCTGCGCTATGCCACATCGCCATTGGCTGCTGCGCAGGATAGTGATGCGCTGGCCATTGTCACCGAATGGAAGGAATTCCGCGCCCCCAATTTTGATGCGCTGAAATCCGCCCTGAAAAACCCGGTAGTGTTTGATGGCCGCAATATGTATGTGCCAGAACAAATGCGCCAGCGTGGTTTCGAATACGACACCATTGGTCGTCGTTAATCCGGTCAGAATAAAATAATTCGCTCAGAGAGAGTCAGCACATGAAGGCCATGATTTTAGCTGCGGGCAAGGGAACCCGCGTTCGCCCCCTGACCTATGATTTGCCCAAACCGATGATTCCGATTCTGGGCAAGCCGGTGATGGAGTATCTGGTAGAGCATCTGGTGCGCTATGGTGTGCAGGACATCATGGTGAACGTCAGCTATCTGCACGAAAAGATCGAGCAGTACTTTGGTGACGGCCAGCGCTTGGGCGCGCACATCGGTTATTCCTTTGAAGGCTATGTCGATGATGCCGGTGAGGTGAATCCGCACCCGGTGGGTTCCGCTGGCGGCATGCGCAAGATCCAGGATTTTGGTGGTTTCTTTGATGAAACCACGCTGGTGATTTGCGGCGATGCGCTGATTGATCTGGATATCCGCTCGGCCTTGTTCGAGCACAAGCGCAAAGGCGCGCTGGTGAGCGTGATCACCAAGGAAGTGCCGCTGGAGCAGGTGTCCAGCTATGGCATCGTGGTGACTGACAACGATGGCCGTGTGCGCTCATTCCAGGAAAAACCAAAGCAGGAAGAAGCGCTGTCGCGTCTGGCCAGTACCGGTATCTACATCATGGAACCGGAAGTACTCGATCTGATTCCCAGTGACACCTTTTTCGATATCGGTAGCGACCTGTTTCCACTCATCGTGGAAAAAGGCCTGCCTTTCTATGCCCAAAAGCGCCATTTCAACTGGATTGACATCGGTAATGTGAAAGACTTTCTCACCGTGCAGCTGGATATCCTGAGCGGCCGCGTGGCGCAAATGTATGTGCCGGGTGTGGAAGTGGCAGAGCGGGTATGGGCAGGGCTGAATACCCGTATCGACTGGGACAATATCGAGATTCAGGGGCCGGTATTCTTTGGTTCCGGTTGTCATGTGGAAGCTGGTGCCAAAATCATCGGCCCGGCCTGGATTGGCCATGGCAGCCATATCTGCAAGAACACGCTGGTCGAGCGTAGTGTGTTGTTTGAATACACCCGCATTGCCGAAGGTTCCACGGTGCAGGACGCCGTGGTGTATGGCGATTACACAGTGAGTCACTCCGGTGAAATTCGCCATATCAGCGAATTCAAGGATAATCTGTGGAATGACGCGCGCGATCGCCGCCTGAAGCCGCGGGTTAATACTGACAAGACCGAATAATCATCTGACAGGGGGCCATCTTGTGCATGGGTCCCTGTGCATTCTGTTAAAGAAGACCTGATGAAAATCACCCCCGTTATTTTGTGCGGTGGCAGTGGTACCCGTCTGTGGCCATTGTCTCGCAGCAGCTTTCCCAAGCAGTTTCTGGAGCTTGCCGATGGCGAGTCGTTGCTGCAAGCCACCCTGCGTCGTTTACCTGCTAGTGCCAGCGATGCGCTGATTATCTCTAATGCCGACCACCGTTTTCTGGTAGCCGAGCAATGCAAGTCGCAGCCGGATGCCACGGTGGTGCTGGAGCCGGTGGCGCGTAATACCGCGCCGGCCATTGCCGCCGCTGCCTTTATTGCCCGTCAGCGCGACCCGGATGCCGTGATGCTGGTATTGCCCAGCGACCACCTGATTCGCGATACCGCTGCTTTCCATGGTGCAGTTGAGGCCGCCTATCCGTCTGCCGTGGCAGGCAAGATCGTTACCTTCGGCATCGTGCCGGACCAGCCCAATACCGGCTACGGCTACATTCAGCGCGGTGCGGCGTTGTCTGGTGACGTCTATGCGGTACAGCGCTTTGTGGAAAAGCCGGATCACGACAATGCCGTGCGCATGATTGATTCTGGCGATTACTACTGGAATAGCGGCATGTTCCTGCTCAAGGCCAGTACCTATCTGGATGAGCTGGCCCGTTTCCAGCCGCAGATGCATACCCAGGCAGAACAATCTGTGTTGCAAGCCAGGCAGGACCTGGACTTTTTCCGTCTGGATCCGACAGCTTTTGCCGCTTGCCCCAGCGATTCCATCGACTATGCCGTGATGGAGCGTACCACCAGTGCCGCAGTGGTGGCTTCTGATTTCGGCTGGAGCGATATCGGCTCCTGGACGTCTCTGGCCGAATCGCTGCCGCACGATGAGCAAGGCAATGTATTGCGTGGCGACGTGGTGCTGGATGACAGCCGCAATTGCCTGGTGATGGGCAATCACCGGCTGGTGACGGCTACCGGTGTGGATGATCTCATCATCATCGAGACTTCCGATGCAGTGCTGGTGGCGCACAAGGACAAGTCACAATCGGTGAAGAAGATTGTGGAGCAGCTGCAAAAGCAGCAACGTGCAGAAGCGCATCTGCACCGTCAGGTGTATCGCCCGTGGGGTACTTACGAAGGCGTGGATGATGGTGACCGCTATCAGGTCAAGCGCATCACCGTAAAGCCGGGCGCATCGCTGTCACTGCAAATGCACCATCACCGTGCCGAGCACTGGATCGTGGTGAAGGGCACTGCTCGCGTCACTTGCGGTGACAAGGTGAGCCTGCTGACGGAAAACCAGTCTACTTATATCCCGCTGGGTGAAGTGCACCGGCTGGAAAACCCGGGCAAGGTGATGCTGGAGCTGATTGAAGTTCAGTCCGGTTCCTACCTTGGCGAAGACGATATCGTGCGCTTTGAGGATACCTACGGGCGTAATTGAGTCAGCGTCGTAGTGTTTCAGTAAAAAGAGGTGTTGCCTGGCAACACCTCTTTTTGTTTTCAGTCTGGGCGGTGAGTCTTAGGCTTCAGGCTGCCATTTTTGCTCGCGCAGCCTGACCATTCCGTAGGCAAAGCCAAGCGCCCAGCCGCTGTGCATGGCGAAGGCGGCTACCCCTGCCAACAGCGCGCAGGGCTTTTTGTGCTTGGCCACTACGGATGCTGTGCCGGCCAGCAGTAGGCCAAGATAGCCTGCCGGAATAATCAGGCTATAAGGCGTGACCAGCGCCAGCGGCAAGGCCAGCAAGCTGCTGCCAATGCATGCGGGCACGGCAAATTGGCGCAGGCGCAGCGAAGTAGGGTGCTTCCGCACCGTGCGTGAGCGGCCCTTGCCGTAGTTGAAATATTGCTTGAACAGGCTTTTGAAATTGGCGCGAGGGTGGTAAATCAACCGGATTTTGCCATCCAGGTAAATCTTCATGCCGCGGGCACGCAGTCGGCAGTCAAATTCGGCATCTTCATTATGGGTAAAGGTAGCGTCGTAGCCTTTGTTCCGAATGAAAGAAGCCGTTTTGAAAATGGCATGATGGCCATGGTCGACATAGCCACTGAAATTGCCACCGCGGTGTGCCGAACCGCCAGAGCCGATCAGACTGTCGGAAACCCAGGCAACTGCATTCTGAAAGCAGCTTTCTCCACGGGAGTCCATCGGGACTACAACAGAGTCGGCATCATGCTGTTTGATGGCGTCAAGCAGCGCGCTGATGAAGTTGGGCGGATAGATGGCATGGGCATCGCAGCGGATGACATATTCGGTTCCATGACCGAATTTTTCTACCGCAAGGTTGACTGCGGCGCTCTGGATTTTCTGCGGATTGTGCAGCAGCTTGACGAATGTGTGCTCACGTGCATAGTTCTGGACTTTCTGAGCAGTGTCGTCACTGCTGCCGCCATCGGCCACCACGATGGTGGTGTTGGCGGGCAGCCGGGCTGAAATGCTGTCCAGAACGGATACGATATGTTTGCTCTCATTGAGCGTGGGGATAACAATCAATATGGAGTCGGACATGCTGTGCTGGATTTCTTTGGTCTTGATTTCAATTCAACCGGGCTTGAGTGCCATGCTGACTAAGTGCTTCAGTCAAAACGTCCCTGGCTTTCCTTGCCCCATTGGTTCAGCGCATTGATCAATGCCGATTCCTTTTGTTGTTTTTGCTCGGTCAGCCATGAAGGAATGATGTCGGTAGAGCGTACCAGCTTCATCACCCGGTCCGGATGAATACCAAGCCCAAGTGCCGAAAACGGCCGCAATAACTGGGCTGCGGTGTAAACGATGAATTTCGGTACCAGATAGGTTTTGGCCTTTGGGAAATGATGTTGACGGAAGGTGTCGACAATTTGCTCCATGGTGTAACGGTCTGGATAGCAGCCATTCAGCAAGGTAAAGCGCTGGTTATTACGCGCAGCATATTCGATGGCTTCCAGCAGGTCGCCCACATAAAAGCAGGCTTTAACCGTGTCTTTGCGGCCAGGGTAGATAAAGAAGCCTTTTTTCAGCAACTTGGCCATACGGGTAAAGTTACCGCCTTCGCCATGACCAAAAATGACGGCAGGGCGGCAAATGACCAGTTTTCGGCTGCCGTCCTCATCCATCCAGTTTTTCTGAATGCGCTCCGCCAGAAATTTGGACCAGCCATAAGCGGACTCGGGTGTTGGCTTGGTGCTTTCCGATTTGGCTTCTTCAGAAGGGCCATAAACAGAGATGGAGCTGGTAAATACAATTTCACTAATATTGTTTCTGCGTGCCCAGGCAGTAATTTCGGTGGCACCCAGAACATTTGTTTCGTAGTACTCGTGTGTGGGGTGACCGGGCGTGGTGTGGATGGCTGCAAGGTTATAAATGCGGTCTACTTTGCCGCTCACGTTCAATTGACTGAGGTCACGTACATCGCCGGTGATGTAGTCAACACCGTTCAGGCGTTCGCGTGGGGGCTTGATGTCGATGGAGACAACCCGCTGGCCTTCCGCGACCAGTCGACGTGTGAGGTGTGTTCCAATGAAACCCGATCCGCCGAAAATGACACTGCATTGAACCATGAGTACTCCAGAAGTTTTTAACCGAAATGTAAGAATTGCGCTGGAAAGTAATGTGAAGCAAAGAAGAAAAGAGTGCACCCGGCTCGTGATGTTGTCTGCGCACGGATGATATTTTTATGTTGAGGCATGCAAGGTTTTACATCCCAAATGTCGATGCGCAATAGGCTATGTTTTTACCATATTTTCAGGCCGGAATCATCCATTTTATACAAGCCCTTGCGGCTTCTGGCTGGGTGAAATTAGCTATCTGGGTAGAGGTTAGTGAATATCTAGCACCATGTTTATTCATTTCACCAAGCTTGTGTTTAATTCTTTGCTCATTTTAAATTATTGATACGGATTAGACCTGTACTGGGCTGGTGATCATGCTGAAAAGAAAAAAGCCGGTGCCCGGCAAGCATGTCCTTGCTGGGTACCGGCTTTTGCAAGCGGTGCTTGCTTAGCGCTTGTCCGCCTGAATGGCCGTCAGGGCGATGGTATAGACAATGTCGTCCACCAGTGCGCCACGCGACAGGTCGTTCACCGGTTTGCGCAGGCCTTGCAGCATGGGGCCGACGCTGACCACGCCTGCCGAGCGCTGTACCGCCTTGTAGGTGGTGTTACCGGTGTTGAGGTCCGGGAACACAAACACGGTGGCGCGGCCGGCCACGGTGCTGTCCGGGGCTTTCTGGCGGCCGACCGACTCCACGCTGGCGGCGTCGTATTGCATCGGGCCGTCGATTTCCAGGTCCGGGCGCTTTTCCTTGGCGATGCGGGTGGCTTCGCGCACTTTTTCCACGTCCGAGCCACTGCCGGAGCTGCCGGTAGAGTAGGAAATCATCGCGACGCGCGGCGGAATGCCAAAGGCGGCGGCGGAGTCGGCGGACTGGATGGCGATGTCGGCCAGGTCTTCCGCGGTCGGGTCCGGGTTGACCGCACAGTCACCATAAACCAGCACCTGTTCCGGCATCAGCATGAAGAACACGCTGGAAACCAGCTTGGCTTCCGGTGCGGTCTTGATCAGCTGCAGGGCGGGGCGGATGGTGTTGGCGGTGGTGTGTACCGCGCCGGATACCAGGCCGTCCACTTCGCCCAGTGCCAGCATCATGGTGCCCAGTACTACATTGTCTTCCAGCTGTTGCTCGGCCATCGGTGCGTTCAGGCCCTTGCCCTTGCGCAGTTCCACCATGGGCTGGATGTAGTTGCCGCGTACTTCATTGGGATCGAGGATTTCAATCGAAGCGGGCAGGGTGACACCCTGGGCTTCGGCAATCTGTTCGATTTCGGCGCGGTTGCCAATCAGCACGCAGTGGGCAATGCCCTTTTCCTGGCAGATGGCGGCAGCCTTGACGGTACGCGGCTCGTTGCCTTCCGGCAGTACGATGCGCTTGCCAGCACGGCGGGCTTTTTCCATCAGCTGGTAGCGGAAGGCCGGTGGCGGCATGCGGTGTTCGCGCGGCGCGCCGACGTTGCGCTTGAGCTTGTCGGCATCCAGATGCTCGGCCACGAAGTCGATGACCCGCTCCATGCGCTCCAGGTCGTCCGCCGGTACCTGGCGGCTCATATTGCTGAGGAAGCTGGCGGTTTCGAAGGTGTTGTGCGTGGTGGACATCACCGGCAGGCCGCTGGTGAAGGCCTGGTGGCACAGTTGCTGGATGCGCGGGTCGGGCAGCGAGTCGCAGGTCAGCAGCAGGCCGGCCAGCGGCACGCCGTTCATGGCGGCCATGGAAGTGCCCAGCACAATGTCTTCGCGGTCGCCGGCGGTGACAATCAGCGCACCGGGCTTGAGCAGATGAACCACATTGGGCACGGTGCGGGCGGTCACCGCCATGCTGCGCACGCGGCGGCGGCTGATCTGCCCGGCGTGCAGCACTCGCGCTTGCAGGTAGTGGGCCACGTCCAGCGTGCGCGGGGCCAGCAGCTCCGGCTCGTTGGGGATGGCACCAATCATCGGCAAGCGGTTTTTGTGCAGCAGGTTGCCGGCTTCCTGGATTTCCATCGCCAGTTGCTGGGCGTCCTGTTCCTTGGGCAGACGGTTCAGGATATAACCCGCCACGTGGCCGGGTTGGGCGCCAAAGGCTTGTACGCTCAGCTCCAGTTGCTCGGCAATTTCGTGGCTGGCCAGCTTGTCGGCAGCGGTCACCAGAATGGTTTGCGCTTGCAGGTTGCGGGCAATCTTGGTGTTGAGGAAGGTGGAGAACACCTGTTTCTGGTCGGGTACCAGGCCTTCCACAATCATCAGGTCTACATTGTGCGAGGCTTGCTGGTAAAGCGAGACCACCTCTTCCATCAACTGGTCGATTTCACCTTGCGACAGCAGGTGTTCCACCCGTTCCATCGCCAATGGTTCCGGCGGGTTCAGGTGGCAGATGGCGCGGGCAAAGTGGGTGGAGCGCTCCGGCGAGCTGTCCGCCCCTTGGGCGATGGGTTTGACAAAACCCACGCGCAGGCCGGATTGCTCCAGCGCGCGGATCATGCCCAGCGCTACCGAGGTGAGTCCGGCATCAAAGCCGGTCGGTGCCAGGAAAAAAGTATGCATGCTTCTGACTCTTTCTTGGGCTGCCTCAGACAGACAGGCCCGCCAGCTGGGCGGTGTCCAGGGCAATCATCAGTTCTTCATCGGTGTTGATCACCAGGGCAGGCACGGAGTCGGCGGTGGTGATGCGGCCAGCCTTGCCGCGAATGCATTGTTCATTGGCTGCTTCATCCAGCTGCAGGCCCAGGAAGCCCAGCTGTTTGATCACACGGGCGCGCAGGTAGGACGAGTTTTCGCCAATGCCGCCGGTAAACAGCACGCCGTCCAGTCGGCCCAGTGCCACGGTAAGGGCGGCAATGTGCTTGGCCAGGCGGTAGCTGAAAATATCCAGTGCCAGAATGGCTTCGGGCTTGCCGGCCATGGCGGCGTCTTCCAGTTCGCGGCAGTCGCTGGACAGCTCGGACAGGCCCAGCAGGCCGGATTTCTTGTTCAGCAGGTCGGTGACGCCATTTACATCCAGGCCCAGTTCGGAGGCCAGGTAGCCAAAGATGCCCGGGTCAATGTCGCCGGAGCGGGTGCCCATCACCAGGCCTTCCAGCGGGGTCAGGCCCATGGTGGTGTCCACGCTCTTGCCACCCTTGATGGCTGCGGCGGATGCGCCATTACCGAGGTGGGCACAGACAAAGGCGGTTTCTTCCAGCGGCTTGTTCAGCAGACGTGCCGCTTCGCCGGTGACAAAGCGGTAGCTGGTGCCGTGGAAGCCATAGCGGCGCACGCCATGCTCGCGGTACAGCTGCATCGGTACGGCATACAGATAGGCCTGCTGCGGCATGCTCTGATGGAAGGCGGTGTCGAATACGGCAACCTGGGTCAGGCCGGGGAATTGCTGCATGGCAGTGCGGATGCCCAGCAGGTGGGCCGGGTTGTGCAGCGGTGCCAGTTTGGCGCATTTCTCGATTTCGGCGATGACGGTGTCGTCGATGACTGCGGAGGCCTTGAAATGCTCGCCACCATGCACCACGCGATGACCAACGGCCTTGACGCTGTCCAGCAAATCCAGCTCGCGCAGGCGGGCAATGATGGCGTGCATGGCAGCAGCATGGTTGGCTTCGCTCAGCGTCAGGCTGTCTTTCTGGCCTGCGTGCTTGAAGCTGATCTGGCCTTGTTCCAGGCCCAGTTTCTCGGCCAGGCCAGTCAGGATGGCTTGGTGAGAGGCGGTGTCGATCAGGGCAAATTTCAGCGAGGAACTGCCGCAGTTGATAACGAGAATGCTAGATTTCATAGGCACTGGGATCGTAAATGACAAAAAAGGGGTCCGTGGGGAAAATCACTGCATCAATCCGGTAGATTGGCCATATTAAAGGTTATGACTGTGTCGGCCTGATGACTGGTTGCGCAGCTGACGGGCTCCTCTTGATTTTCCTTTGGTCGGCATGAACCGGGCGGCGATTATCCGGTGCGTCTTGGCGCTCAGCAATAAGGGATTTACCTTGCTCTCGCGCCTTGCTGCAACATGATCCGGCTTGCCATGCGGCTACTGGTTTCTGCCTTCACCCACTGGCTGCGGATGTTGGTAAAAGCAGCGAATGGTACTGGCTGTCACGTTTCAGCTTGTCCCTGGCACTTAGGCCGGTTCAACCGTGCGGCGAGTATAGCATACCCATCATCAAGTGCTGATGTTGCTTTGCACAATTTGAGCTAAAGCAATGATTTACATGATGGCTGTTGCTGAAAATGTGCCAACGCCTGCGAAAACGGCCGATATTTTGCCGATGTCGGCTTTCTTCCTGCTAAAAATAGCTTGCCCCCCCTTTCGGGGCGGGGCATAATCCCGGCCTCGAAAAGCAGGGTCTTGGCCCTTGTTTTCATTATTGTTTTGATGGTTCCGTAAACTCGTTTAGCGAGATTCGGCTGGTCTTATATCTTCTTCCACGGAGGTGTGGGAATAATGTCTGATCTGGCTTCTTCGCAGATGCTGCAAGCATCTGCTGCTCAGCTGCCTATCTATACCTACTTTGACCCGGCTCATTACGAGCTGGAGCAAAAACAACTGTTTGCCACTGCTCCGCAGTACTACGGCCATGCGCTGATGGTGCCCAATGAGGGCGACTATCACACGCTCGAATGGCTGGGCCACGGCAAGATGCTCAAGAATGTGGGCGGCGAAATCAAGCTGATTTCCAACGTCTGCCGCCATCGTCAGGCGCTGATTTATCAGGGTCGCGGCAATGGCAACCACATGGTGTGCAATCTGCATGGCTGGACTTACGACGCCGAAGGCAAGCTGCTGGGCGCGCCGCATTTCCCGCAAACGCCTTGCCTGAACCTGAATCAGACGCAACTGACCAACTGGAACGGTTTGCTGTTTGATGCCGGTCGCGACATCGCGGCCGATCTGGCGCAGCTTGGTGTGGCCAAACACCTGGATTTCTCCGAGTTTGCCTTCCATTCGACGCATACCACCGAGTATGACTTCAACTGGAAGACTTTCATCGAAGTCTATTCCGAGGACTACCACGTCGACCCCTTCCATCCCGGCCTGGGCAATTTTGTCGATTGCGCCGAGCTCAAGTGGGAGTGGGGCGCGCAGTATCACGTGCAGACTGTGGGGGTGAAAAACCAGCTGGCCCGTTCTGGTTCGCGCGTGTATGGCAAGTGGCACGAGGAGGTACGCCGCCGCTTTGCCGACCGTCAGCCTGAATTCGGTGCCATCTGGCTCACCTACTACCCCAACATCATGGTGGAGTGGTATCCGCATGTGCTGGTAGTCAGCGTGGTGATTCCGCGTGGCCCGGAAAAATGCACCGTCATCACCGAGTTCTACTACCCGGAAGATGTGGTGTACTTCGAGCCGGAATTCGTCGAGGCAGAGCAGGCCGCCTACTTCGAAACCGCCAAGGAAGACGACGAAATCTGCTATCGCATGCACCAGGGCCGTCGTGCGCTGTGGCTGCGTGGCGAGAGCGAAGTGGGGCCGTATCAATACCCCACCGAGGAAGGCATGCAACACTTCCACGAGTTCTATCGTCGCCTGATGGGCGATGCCATGGCTGGCTAAGCCGGGTGTTTCAGTGCAGAATGACAAAGGCGCGGGTTTCCGCGCCTTTTTCTTTGTCTTGATGACAATGCACTGGCAAAAACATTTACTCATTCTCAGCCTTGGCCTGTTGAGTGCTCAGGCGCTGGCCAGCGGTTATACCGACCCGGCCAGCAAGATCAACTTCACCTTGCCGCCCGGCTGGAAGGTCCGCAGCGTGGTGCAGGAGGGCGTGCGCGTCATCAAGGTGATTCCGCCCAAGGCGGATCAGCGCGAGCGCGCCGCCATTGAAGTCACCCTGCAGGAGTACAAGGCCACCCGCGCTGACAGCCCGGAGCGCCTGCAACGCCGTTATCGACAGGCCGACGGTGATCGCGAGGCTGCCTTGTATGCCCGGCTCAACGCCCATACCGGGCGGCTGGTGACTGAATATCGCGAAGGCCGTTTCGTTTCCGGACGTTTGTGGATAGTGCGGCATAATCTGCATGTCTTTCTTCCCACGCCGGGCAAGCGCCTGCTGGAGGCGCGCTGTGCTGCCAATGCATCGGAATTCAAGACCTACCGTCATCAGATGGAGTTGATCTGTCTTTCCGCCAACAGTACCCGCAAGCCATGATTTGTATTCCTTGTCTTCCGTGTTGGAGCCAGTCGTGAGTGGGGCGCTGATCGTGCGTTTGCGCCGTGGGCAACTGGGCGCAGGCTGGATGGTGGTGGCTGCCGCCTTTTTTGCCTGGATGGGTGTGTTCGTCAAGGCAGGCGCGCAGCATTTCAACTCCATCGAGCTGCTGTTCTGGCGTACGTTGATTGGCACCGTCATTCTCGGTGCCGGCATCCGCTGGCGCGGACTGTCGCTGTCCACTCCGCACTGGCTGGGGCACATCAAGCGTAGCTTTGTCGGCTATCTGTCCATGTCGGCGCTGTTTTATGCGCTCACCCATTTGCCACTGTCCACTGCGGTGACGCTCAACTACACCTCCTCGCTGTTTTTCTCGCTGATTTGCGTGGTCAAGCTCAAGGACAAGCTGTCCCGCGCGGCGGCGCTGGCTCTGGGGCTGGGTTTTCTGGGTATCGTCCTGCTGCTGCGGCCTACCTTCAGCTCGGACCAGTGGCTGGCTGGCGTGGTGGGCCTGCTGTCCGGTGTGTCTGCCGGTTTTGCCGTGTTCCAGGTGCGGGAGCTGGGGCAAATGGGCGAACCGTCGTGGCGGGTGGTGTTCTGGTTTTTCGCCATTGCCAGCTTGTTCGGGCTGGTCTGGCTGCTGCTCGGGCCCGGTTTTTCACCGGTGCACGCCGGAAACATATCCGCCTTGCTGGGTGTGGGGGTCTGCGGCATGTTGGGGCAGCTGGCCATGACCATGGCTTACAAGGAAGGGCGCAAATACCTGGTAGCCAGTTTCGCCTATCTCACCGTGGTGTTCTCGGCCTTGCTGGGCGTCTTGCTGTGGGGCGATGCGCTGGGGCCGGATGCCTTGTTGGGCATGGGCTTGATCGTCGGGGCGGGCATGCTGGCAGCGCTGCGCTGAATCATGCCAAAAACATGTCACTCCTTGACGGTTGTCAGCAGAAACTTCCCCGCGGCGCACTAGAATGCAATCATGATCACGCAATTGAAGCTGGCGTGGTTTCATCAACAATAACAGGCAGGACTCACACTTTAGGAGATGCAGCATGATTTCTATCCGCGAACAGGATTATGGTCTGGATGTGGCGCTGTTCAATGAATTCTCGCTGGCAGATTTCAAGCTGTTTGAAGATGCGCTGGTCAAGCGCGTTGCCGAACAAGGCAAGCCGGACGTGCTGCTGGATCTGACCGAGCTGGTGGACTTCACCCTGGATATGGCGGTAGAGGAGGTCAAGTTTGTGCGTGCGCACGAACAGGACTTCGGCCGTATCGCGCTGGTGGTCAGCGATGTGTGGATCAAGCTGGCGGCCCACATTGCCGGCCTGCTGTCGCACAACCACCTGGAGTATTTCGACACGGTGGAAGAAGCGCAAGCATGGCTGGCTCGGTCGGTTGCTGCTTGATTTTGGACTGAATGGCGGTACAGTAGCGGTTTTTGTTCAGCACGAAAGAATAAAAACCGATGTTGAAAAGCATAGCCAGCCGTCTTGCTACTGAACTGGCCGTTCGCGAGAACCAGGTGGCGGCCACCATCGAACTGATCGACGGTGGTGCCACCGTTCCCTTTATTGCCCGCTACCGCAAGGAAGTGACCGGCGGGCTGGATGACACCCAATTACGTACGCTGGCCGAGCGGCTGGTGTATCTGCGTGAGCTGGACGAGCGCCGCGATAGCATCCTCGCCAGCATTCGCGAGCAGGACAAGCTCACCCCCGAACTGACTGCTGCGCTGTACGCTGCCGACAACAAGACAGCGCTCGAAGACCTTTACCTTCCTTACAAGCCCAAACGCCGTACCAAGGCCCAAATCGCCCGCGAAGCCGGCTTGCAGCCGCTGGCTGACAGTCTGCTGGCCGACCCCACGCAACAGCCAGAAGCATTGGCAGAAGGCTATCTCAATGCCGAGGCTGGTGTGGCTGATGTCAAGGCTGCACTGGACGGTGCGCGTGCCATCCTGATCGAACGGTTTGCCGAAGATGCCGAGCTGCTGGGTCGCCTGCGCGAAAAGCTGTGGAACGAAGGCGAGCTGGCTGCCAGCGTGGTGGCAGGCAAGGAGCAGGAAGGTGCCAAGTTTGCCGACTACTTCGACCATCGCGAAGCCATTCGCGCCACGCCATCCCATCGTGCGCTGGCTTTGCTGCGCGGTCGCAATGAAGGCGTGCTCAGTCTGGCGTTGAAGTATCAGCCGGATGAAACCCCGATTACCGAGCGTTCCGCTTACGAATTGATGATCGCCCAGCGCTTTGGTGTACAAGACAAGGGCCGCGCTGCCGACAAATGGCTGCTGGATGGTGTCCGTCTGTGCTGGCGCGCCAAGATCTTCCTGTCGCTGGAGCTGGAACTGATGGGCAAGCTGAAAGAAGCGGCAGATGGCGAGGCCATCAAGGTGTTTGCCGATAATCTGCACGACTTGCTGCTGGCGGCACCGGCGGGTCAGCGCGCTACCCTGGGTCTGGATCCGGGTTTGCGTACCGGCGTGAAAGTAGCTGTGGTGGATGGTACCGGCAAGGTGCTGGACACCACGGCCATCTATCCGCACGAGCCACGCCGCGAATGGGACAAGTCCATCGCCATTCTGGGGGCGCTGTGTACCCGTCACAATGTTGACCTGATTTCCATTGGCAATGGCACGGCCAGTCGAGAAACCGACAAGCTGGCGCAGGACCTGATCAAGGCTTACCCGCAGTTGGGCATGACCAAGATCGTGGTGTCCGAGGCGGGTGCGTCGGTGTATTCGGCTTCCGAGCTGGCGGCCAAGGAATTCCCCGATATGGATGTCAGTTTGCGCGGTGCAGTCTCCATTGCCCGGCGCTTGCAGGACCCTTTGGCCGAACTGGTGAAGATCGACCCCAAATCCATCGGCGTGGGCCAGTATCAGCATGATGTCAACCAAAGCCAGTTGGCACGCGCGCTGGATGCTGTGGTGGAAGATTGCGTGAATGCCGTGGGTGTCGATGTGAATACCGCCTCCGTTCCGCTGCTGACCCGCATCTCCGGGTTGAATGCTACCTTGGCCGCCAATATCGTGGCTTATCGCGATCAGAACGGTGCGTTCAAGAACCGCAAACAACTGTTGAAAGTACCGCGCCTGGGTGACAAGACATTCGAGCAGGCAGCCGGCTTCCTGCGCATCCGTGGTGGCGACAATCCGCTGGATGCCTCGTCGGTGCACCCGGAAGCTTACCCGGTGGTAGAAAAAATCGTCGCCAGGCTAGGGCGCGAAGTGAAGTCTTTGCTGGGGGATTCGGTGACGCTCAAATCAGTCAAGGCAACTGACTACACCGATGAGCGTTTCGGCCTGCCCACCGTCATGGATATCCTGAAGGAGCTGGACAAGCCGGGTCGCGACCCGCGTCCGGAGTTCAAGACCGCCACCTTCCAGGACGGTGTCGAGGACATCAAGCACCTTCAGCCCGGTATGGTGCTGGAAGGGGTGGTCACCAATGTGGCCAACTTTGGTGCCTTTGTGGATATTGGCGTGCATCAGGACGGGCTGGTTCATATCTCCGCACTGTCCAGCAAATTCATCGACGACCCGCGCAAGGTGGTGAAGGCTGGTGATGTGGTCAAGGTCAAGGTGCTGGAAGTCGATGTGGCGCGCAAACGTATTGCCCTCACCATGCGCCTGAGTGACGAAGTGGGTGCGGCCAATCGTGGGGCCAGGTCAGAAGCTGGGCGTGGCAGTGATCAGCGCAACCGCCAGACTCAAGGCCGTTCGCAGCAGCCTGCTGGGGAGTCCGCCATGGCTGCGGCATTTGCCAAGCTGAAGCAGCGCTGATTGCATGTTTAACATATATATGTAAGTCACCAAGCCCGGCCCAGCCGGGCTTTTTGCTGCCTGTGTCGGTGCTGAGACCGGCTTTTTGCGCCAGTTTCCTGCATGGGTCAGCGTCAGGATGGACGCCAGTGCGCCGCTGGCTGTGCACCCGCAGCAAAACAGCCATGAAACCCGCATTTCATAAAGTATTACCGTTCAGTGACTTAGCGGTCTGCGCGACGGAATTTTGGCAAATCCTGCAGATTTCTTCGGATAAAGTGTTGACGAGGTCAGGCCGCGGGCGTATAGTTCGCCTCCTCAGCAGACAACGCAGCGACGGAAACGAAACGCAGCGACCTGCACCGCTCTTTAAAAAAAACAGAATAACCGATAGGTGTGAGTGCTTGGCGAAAGCCAAATACTTGCACTGCGAGAATGAAGAAGTACTTGTTTATTTCTTTGATCTTGCGTGCCAGAAATTTGCTATGAGATTGAACTGAAGAGTTTGATCCTGGCTCAGATTGAACGCTGGCGGCATGCTTTACACATGCAAGTCGAACGGTAACAGGGAGCTTGCTCCGCTGACGAGTGGCGAACGGGTGAGTAATGCGTCGGAACGTGCCGAGTAGTGGGGGATAACTATCCGAAAGGATAGCTAATACCGCATACGCTTTGAGAAGGAAAGCAGGGGATCGCAAGACCTTGCGCTATTCGAGCGGCCGACGTCTGATTAGCTAGTTGGTGAGGTAAAGGCTCACCAAGGCATCGATCAGTAGCGGGTCTGAGAGGATGATCCGCCACACTGGGACTGAGACACGGCCCAGACTCCTACGGGAGGCAGCAGTGGGGAATTTTGGACAATGGGCGCAAGCCTGATCCAGCCATGCCGCGTGTCTGAAGAAGGCCTTCGGGTTGTAAAGGACTTTTGTCAGGGAGGAAATCCCTAGCGCTAATATCGCTGGGGGATGACAGTACCTGAAGAATAAGCACCGGCTAACTACGTGCCAGCAGCCGCGGTAATACGTAGGGTGCAAGCGTTAATCGGAATTACTGGGCGTAAAGCGTGCGCAGGCGGTTGTGTAAGTCTGATGTGAAAGCCCCGGGCTTAACCTGGGAACTGCATTGGAGACTGCACAGCTAGAGTGCGTCAGAGGGGGGTAGAATTCCGCGTGTAGCAGTGAAATGCGTAGAGATGCGGAGGAATACCGATGGCGAAGGCAGCCCCCTGGGATGACACTGACGCTCATGCACGAAAGCGTGGGGAGCAAACAGGATTAGATACCCTGGTAGTCCACGCCCTAAACGATGTCAACTAGCTGTTGGGGGTTTGAATCCTTGGTAGCGTAGCTAACGCGAGAAGTTGACCGCCTGGGGAGTACGGCCGCAAGGTTAAAACTCAAAGGAATTGACGGGGACCCGCACAAGCGGTGGATGATGTGGATTAATTCGATGCAACGCGAAAAACCTTACCTGGTCTTGACATGTACAGAACTTTCCAGAGATGGATTGGTGCCCGAAAGGGAGCTGTAACACAGGTGCTGCATGGCTGTCGTCAGCTCGTGTCGTGAGATGTTGGGTTAAGTCCCGCAACGAGCGCAACCCTTGCCATTAGTTGCTACCATTCAGTTGAGCACTCTAATGGGACTGCCGGTGACAAACCGGAGGAAGGTGGGGATGACGTCAAGTCCTCATGGCCCTTATGACCAGGGCTTCACACGTCATACAATGGTCGGTACAGAGGGTAGCCAAGCCGCGAGGTGGAGCCAATCTCATAAAACCGATCGTAGTCCGGATCGCACTCTGCAACTCGAGTGCGTGAAGTCGGAATCGCTAGTAATCGCAGATCAGCATGCTGCGGTGAATACGTTCCCGGGTCTTGTACACACCGCCCGTCACACCATGGGAGTGAGTTTCACCAGAAGTGGGTAGGCTAACCGTAAGGAGGCCGCTTACCACGGTGGGATTCATGACTGGGGTGAAGTCGTAACAAGGTAGCCGTAGGGGAACCTGCGGCTGGATCACCTCCTTTCTAGAGAAGGCGATCGTCGAGTACTCACAGCCTATCGGTTATTCGAGATTTTAAGGGTTTGACTGGGTTTGTAGCTCAGCTGGTTAGAGCACTGTGTTGATAACGCAGGGGTCGAAGGTTCGAGTCCTTCCAGACCCACCAGTTTGGGGGATTAGCTCAGTTGGGAGAGCACCTGCTTTGCAAGCAGGGGGTCGTCGGTTCGATCCCGTCATCCTCCACCACCACCTTACAGTGCAAACAAAAGCGCACACAGCATGATTGATTGCTGCGTGGATTTTTGTTTGCGTTGTGTAGACAATGCCCGATCTTTAACAAACTGAAGAAGCCGAATTAATTAGACGGCGAGATGAAACACCTGCAGTTAATTCTGTATGTGGGACAAATCGTCATCTTGGGAATTTGATTGTATCTAATGTCATGTCGCCATACCAAAAGGGGCGGTGTGACATGTCGCACAAACACAATCCTGTCGGATTGGTAACTCAGGTTACTGAAATGATAGGGTCAAGCGACTAAGTGCATCTGGTGGATGCCTTGGCGATCACAGGCGATGAAGGACGTGTAAGCCTGCGAAAAGCGCGGGGGAGCTGGCAATAGAGCTTTGATCCCGCGATATCCGAATGGGGAAACCCACCCGCAAGGGTATCCCGTACTGAATACATAGGTACGTGGAAGCGAACCGAGTGAACTGAAACATCTAAGTAACTCGAGGAAAAGAAATCAACCGAGATTCCGTCAGTAGTGGCGAGCGAACGCGGAATAGCCTGTATGTGATAGAGATTGAGATAGTGGAAGGACCTGGAAATGTCCGCCATAGTGGGTGATAGCCCCGTACACGAAATTTCATTCTTGGTACTGAGCATACGAAAAGTAGGGCGGGACACGCGAAATCCTGTCTGAAGATGGGGGGACCATCCTCCAAGGCTAAATACTCGTGATCGACCGATAGTGAACCAGTACCGTGAGGGAAAGGCGAAAAGAACCCCGGGAGGGGAGTGAAATAGAACCTGAAACCGGATGCATACAAACAGTGGGAGCCTCGCAAGGGGTGACTGCGTACCTTTTGTATAATGGGTCAGCGACTTACGTTCAGTAGCAAGCTTAACCGCATAGGGGAGGCGTAGGGAAACCGAGTCCGAATAGGGCGTCTTAGTTGCTCGGCGTAGACCCGAAACCGAGTGATCTATCCATGGCCAGGATGAAGGTGCGGTAACACGCACTGGAGGTCCGAACCCACTAGTGTTGCAAAACTAGGGGATGAGCTGTGGATAGGGGTGAAAGGCTAAACAAACTCGGAGATAGCTGGTTCTCCCCGAAAACTATTTAGGTAGTGCCTCATGTATCACTTCCGGGGGTAAAGCACTGTTATGGCTAGGGGGTCATTGCGATTTACCAAACCATGGCAAACTCTGAATACCGGAAAGTGCGAGCATGGGAGACAGACGGTGGGTGCTAACGTCCATCGTCAAGAGGGAAACAACCCAGACCGCCAGCTAAGGTCCCAAATGATCAGTTAAGTGGTAAACGAAGTGGGAAGGCCCAGACAGCCAGGATGTTGGCTTAGAAGCAGCCATCATTTAAAGAAAGCGTAATAGCTCACTGGTCGAGTCGTCCTGCGCGGAAGATGTAACGGGGCTCAAACTGATAACCGAAGCTGCGGATTTGCACGTAAGTGCAGATGGTAGGGGAGCGTTCTGTAGGTCTGTGAAGGTGTCTCGTAAGGGATGCTGGAGATATCAGAAGTGCGAATGCTGACATGAGTAGCGATAAAGCGGGTGAAAAGCCCGCTCGCCGAAAGCCCAAGGTTTCCTACGCAACGTTCATCGGCGTAGGGTGAGTCGGCCCCTAAGGCGAGGCTGAAAAGCGTAGTCGATGGGAAACGGGTTAAAATTCCCGTACTTTTGTGTAGTGCGATGTGGGGACGGAGAAGGTTAGGTCAGCGGCCTGTTGGAATAGGTCGTTCAAGCCGGTAGGCGTGAAGGGTAGGCAAATCCGCCCTTCTTTAACGCCGAGAAGTGATAACGAGGGTCTACGGACCTGAAGTGACTGATACCACGCTTCCAGGAAAAGCCACTAAGCTTCAGCTACACAAGAACCGTACCGCAAACCGACACAGGTGGGCAGGATGAGAATTCTAAGGCGCTTGAGAGAACTCAGGAGAAGGAACTCGGCAAATTGATACCGTAACTTCGGGAGAAGGTATGCCTGTTGTGGTGAACACCCTGCGGTGGGAGCTACGACAGGTCGCAGAGAATCGGTGGCTGCGACTGTTTATCAAAAACACAGCACTGTGCCAACACGAAAGTGGACGTATACGGTGTGACGCCTGCCCGGTGCTGGAAGGTTAAGTGATGGGGTGCAAGCTCTTGATCGAAGCCCCAGTAAACGGCGGCCGTAACTATAACGGTCCTAAGGTAGCGAAATTCCTTGTCGGGTAAGTTCCGACCCGCACGAATGGCGTAACGATGGCCACACTGTCTCCTCCTGAGACTCAGCGAAGTTGAAGTGTTTGTGAAGATGCAATCTCCCCGCTGCTAGACGGAAAGACCCCGTGAACCTTTACTGTAGCTTTGCATTGGACTTTGAAGTGGTTTGTGTAGGATAGGTGGGAGGCTTTGAAGCAGGGACGCTAGTTCCTGTGGAGCCGACCTTGAAATACCACCCTGACCCCTTTGAGGTTCTAACCTTGGTCCGTTATCCGGATCGGGGACAGTGCATGGTAGGCAGTTTGACTGGGGCGGTCTCCTCCCAAAGTGTAACGGAGGAGTTCGAAGGTTACCTAGGTACGGTCGGAAATCGTGCTGATAGTGCAATGGCAAAAGGTAGCTTAACTGCGAGACCGACAAGTCGAGCAGGTGCGAAAGCAGGACATAGTGATCCGGTGGTTCTGAATGGAAGGGCCATCGCTCAACGGATAAAAGGTACTCCGGGGATAACAGGCTGATACCGCCCAAGAGTTCACATCGACGGCGGTGTTTGGCACCTCGATGTCGGCTCATCACATCCTGGGGCTGTAGCCGGTCCCAAGGGTATGGCTGTTCGCCATTTAAAGTGGTACGTGAGCTGGGTTCAAAACGTCGTGAGACAGTTTGGTCCCTATCTGCAGTGGGCGTTGGAAGTTTGACGGGGGCTGCTCCTAGTACGAGAGGACCGGAGTGGACGAACCTCTGGTGTACCGGTTGTCACGCCAGTGGCATTGCCGGGTAGCTAAGTTCGGAAGAGATAAGCGCTGAAAGCATCTAAGCGCGAAACTCGCCTGAAGATGAGACTTCCCTGAGGGCTTGACCCTCCTGAAGAGTCGTTCGAGACCAGGACGTTGATAGGTCGGGTGTGGAAGCGCTGTGAGGCGTTAAGCTAACCGATACTAATTGCTCGTGAGGCTTGATCCTATCATTTGAGTGGCTTGGGAAACCGAGGCCGGATGGATAGTGAGTGTGCGACGCGATCAAAGATCCAAGACTAATTAAGGCGGGAGTGGAGAGTGGGGAGTGGAGAGTAAAACCCTGCAACTGACGAACTACCCCCGAAACGGAGAGCAAGACAAGAGCGGGCAGAGACAACTCCCGACTCCCTACTCCCCACAAGGCTTCTTTTAGTTTGTTGACAGTTTATGTCTGGTGGCCATAGCGAGGTGGTCCCACGCCTTCCCATCCCGAACAGGACCGTGAAACGCCTTAGCGCCGATGATAGTGTGGCATTCGCCATGTGAAAGTAGGACACTGCCAGACTCCCCCTTCGAAGCCCAGCTCAAACGAGCTGGGCTTTGTGCATTTGGGTGCCGGTAACGGCCATGCGTCATGCTGGTAGATTGGTACTGATCATGAGGAAAATTGCGGGTAATTTGCGGCCCAGATAGCGTGCAGAGTCAAACAAAAAGCCACCCTGGGGTGGCTTTTTGCATTGGTGCGCTTAACTTTCCGTCAGCAGCCGGTCCAGTGTGAGTCCGGAGGGGGAGTGTGCCGGATAGTGACTGAAAGTGAGCGTCAGGCCGGTTTCATCTGCGGCAAAGTGGGCTGGATAGCCCAGTGGCAGGGTAGTCTTGTCGTGAATGTGTCCGAAGGGAATGCCGGTGAAAACGGGGATTTTTAGCTGGCTGCGTATTTGTGCAATCACGGTGTCCAGCGTGTAGCCTGCATCGTAGGCATCCACGATGCGGCCCATGGCGAAATCACCCAGGAAAATGGCTTGTTGGCGTTGCAGGATGCCAGCCAAGTAGAGCTGCTGCAGCATGCGTTCCAGACGGTAGGGCTGTTCGCCCACGTCCTCCAGAAACAGCAGGCCGCCCTGGATGTCTGGCAGGTATGGGCTGCCGACCAGGCTGGACAAGACGCTGAGATTGCCGCCCCAGAATATGCCTTCACCTGTTGCGGTGCTGGTTTGTGGCGTTGGTGTGAAGACAGTCCAGTTTTCGCTTGTCGTGGCCTGAATGAAATGCTGCATGGTCATCGGGCTGAGTTTGCGGCCACCAAAGTCGCTGTACAGCATGGGGCCGGCGAAGCTGCCAACGCCTCCTTTGGTCAGCAGGGCAAGTTGAATGGCGGTGAAGTCGCTGTAGCCCATGATCTGGGTGCCTGCTTCCTTGAGCATTGGACACAGTCGCTGGTAATCAATGTCCTGCAGCAGGCGGCATGCGCCATATCCACCACGACCCGCCAGCAGCATGCGCGGCATGTCTTGCCGCTGTGTCAGCTGGTTGAGGTCTTGCAGCCGTTCCTGATCGGTGCCGGCGAAACGCTGGTACTGGCGGTCTATGGCGTTGCGGTTGCTGATGCTGAACCCGGCTTGCTGCAAACGATCCACGCCATGCTGACGCTGCAAGGCGTTGGGTAGTGTTCCTGAGCAGGCAAGTAGCGCAATTTCGTGGTTTCGCATGGGCATGGCGTTAGGTGTAGTGGTAATGGTAGTGGGGCGTGTTGGTGTGCCACAGGCTTGCAGCAGCCCGACACCGGCAACGGCCAGGCCATGTCGTAGCAGGCTTCTGCGGGTCAGCGCTGTGGCTGTCGGGATTGATGAAGGCAAGCGGTTTCTCTGGCTGGGTTCAATTCTGCTGTTGGCGGATGGCCAGCAAGGCCTGGTTGCGTAGCGTCTTGAGAAGATTCAGTTCGTCTGGCCGCAAGGGCAGGCTGTGTGCCTGGTTTTTATCACCGTAAAGAAAGCCTATTTTCCTCTTTTCCAGCACCAGCGGAAAGATGATAAATGTCTGGGCAAGATTGAGTTGTCTATACCATGCCGGGATATGGCTACTGATGGCAGCGGCACTGGCGTCTTCGATAAAGATGTCGACATTGCGTTCCATGGCGATGCAGAAGGCATTGTCCTGCTGCTGCAGGTCCACCTTGAAGACCGGCAGCAAGGCTGCGGTGTTTTCTCCAAAGCCGAAGCGGGCCTGCAGCATGTTTTGTCGCGGGTCCTTGGTGCAAAGCACCACATGATCAAAGCCTACTGCGCGGTACATGATTTCCAGAATCATCCGCAGCAGGTCGTTAAGCTGGTAATTGCCGAGCAGTGTGGACGTGACTTCCTGTATGCCGCTGGATAGCAAGGATGTGGTGGCCGGGCCGGAGGCGAGGCAACTGGATTCCAGCTCGGCTGCCGGTGCGGCTGGCTTGCTGTCCGGATGCGGGCCCAGTGTGGCGCCTTTCAGCTGTTGGGCCTTGCCCTGCACATGCGCTTCATTGCTCCATTCATGCAGCGTGCTGGCAAATTCTGCCTGCGTCTCGGCAATAACGGCATGCAGGCTGTTGATTTCCAGTGGCAAGGCGCGCGCATAGCGGGTGAGGAGTTGTTGGGCCTGCGTGGTGTTTGCCGTAACGGGGCTGGACAGCAATTGGGTGAGCTCCTGCGCCAGGTTACCCAGCATGCGCAGTCGGGCGGCATTGTGCTGTGGCTGTCGAACCGGGCCTGGCGGGTAGGGTTCCAGGCTGCTGACGATGCGTTCGGGAAAGCTCCATGCCTCGGCAGTACTGGTGCCAAGTGTGGCATAGGATATGCCTAGCGTATGTTGTACTGCCTGTGCCGGGCTGCTGCCGGTGTCGGTTTTCTTGCGGATCAGGTGATATTCATTGCGGAAGTAGTACACGCACAGCAATTCACCCAGTTGCTGGAACATGCCGCATATCAGTGCTTCTTCTGCCTCTTGCATACGGCTGTGCCGGGCCAGGCTACGCGCCAGCAAGCCACAAAACAGCGCACTGGTGGCGACATCACGGACTTCCTTGGCATGGCTGCGGTTGTGCATGTGTTCAAACAGCAGCAGCGTCAGGGCCAGGTTACGGATGGTGTCAAATCCGAGAATGACGATGGCGCGCGAAATGGTGCTGACTGCACCGCCGAATTGGCTGAAATTGGCAGTATTGACCACCCGCAGCAGTTTGTTGGTGAGCGAGAAATCCTTGAGGATGATTTCCGCCAGTACCTGCAGTCTTTCACTGTCGGCATTGCCGATGTGGTTGATGGCATTGATGGCCTGCGACAGCGCGGGGAAGTCCGGATTGTGACGCATGCGCTGCAATAGTTGCTGCAATGCAGCCTGCTGATTGCCCTCGCTGCGGATGAAGCGTTGCTGCCGGACCAGCCAGTCTTGCAACTGGGCGAGGGCGGCGCGGCTGACTGTGCTGGCTGCTGCATGGCAATCCAGCAAGCTTTGGCATAGCTGGTGCAGTTCCGGGTCCAGATCCGGACGGAATTGTTGTAGTGGCAGGCTGCCATGCGGCCGACCAGTGAGCAGGCGGTAAAACAGCTGCCCCGCCTGTCGAACATTGTCTTGTAATGATGCTTCGTCCGTTGCGGTCGTGGCTTGCCCGGCCAGCAGGCAGGCCTGTCCTTGCTGGTCCAGGAGGATGTGTTCTGCATCCAGTCGCGGCAGGATCAGTTGATGCCGCTGCAGGTGAAGCAATGCTTCCATGCAGTCGCACAGCATGCCGGCGGCTGTGCGGTCATCCGGTTTGCTGACCAGTGTGTCGCTGAGCAGCTGGTTGTCACTCATCGGGTAGCAGCTGTATGGCTGCCCGGCCAACTGGGTTGTCGTGTCCGGGCTGGCAAGCAGGCCGTGCGCAGGTGCCGGGCGGTTGTCAGTGGCTGTCAGAGGATCCAGCAGATAGCACTGGCCATCCAGGCCGCACAGTAATAACACGCTGCCATCGCGGCACTGGATACGGCGGCTGACCTGGTATTCCGCATTATTGTTGTCGCGGTTCATGATGTTTTCTCCCTGCTTGTCACTATATGGCGAAACCGGCGGCAAGGCATGGCTTAATCAGCATTGCGTTATTGCTCTTTGGACTGAATTTTCACTTGGATAGTGCATATTGATATATCCAACTGATTTTGGAAAAAAGCAGTGCTTCCGGTACATTGAGCGTCAAGCAAACCATCATGCTGTGCTCGCCAAGAGTGCAGACAGGCCAGGAACAGGCGGGAATCATGAACATCAGTCAACAAAAGCTGACTCATCTCAAGCAGCTGGAAGCCGAGTCGATCCACATCATCCGTGAAGTTGCAGCGGAATTTGAAAATCCGGTCATGTTGTACAGTATCGGCAAGGATTCTGCCGTGATGCTGCATCTGGCGCGCAAGGCTTTTGCGCCCGGCAAGCCGCCGTTCCCGCTGATGCATGTGGACACCACCTGGAAGTTCAAGGACATGTACGCCCTGCGCGACAAGCAGGCAGCCGAAGGCTGGGACCTGATCGTGCATGTGAATGAAGAGGGCGTGAAGGCTAACGTCAACCCGTTTACCGTAGGCAGTGCCAAGCACACCGACGTGATGAAGACCGAAGGCCTGAAGCAGGCGCTGAACAAATACGGTTTTGACGCGGCATTTGGTGGCGCGCGCCGTGACGAAGAGAAGTCCCGCGCCAAGGAGCGCGTGTATTCCTTCCGCGACAAAAACCACCGCTGGGACCCGAAAAACCAGCGTCCGGAACTCTGGAACATCTACAACAGCAAGATCGACAAGGGCGAGAGCATCCGCGTGTTCCCGCTGTCCAACTGGACCGAGCTGGATATCTGGCAGTACATCTATCTGGAAAACATCGACATCGTGCCGCTGTATTTCGCCGCCGAGCGTGAAGTGGTCAACCTGAACGGCACGCTGGTGATGATTGATGACGACCGCATTCTGGAATACCTGACGCCCGAGCAAAAAGCCAGCATCACCAAGAAGCAGGTGCGTTTCCGTACGCTGGGCTGTTACCCGCTGACTGGCGCGGTGGAGTCCACTGCCGCCACGCTGCCGGAGGTCATCCAGGAAATGCTGCTGACCACCACCAGTGAGCGTCAGGGCCGTCTGATCGACCATGATCAGGCCGGTTCGATGGAAAAGAAGAAGATGGAAGGCTATTTCTAAGCCCGGCTCCATCCAGTCACCACTCTGAAGAATTGATGCTCATCGCCCTGGCGGTGGGCTACAGCGGAAAGAACGATCATGTCTCACCAGTCCGAGCTGATTGCCAGCGATATCCTGGAATACCTGAAGCAGCATGAAAACAAGGACATGCTGCGCTTCATCACCTGCGGCAATGTCGATGATGGCAAATCCACGTTGATTGGCCGTCTGCTGCACGACTCCAAGCTGATTTTCGAAGACCAGCTGGCGGCCATCGAACGCGACTCGAAAAAGTACAACACCACCGACCAGGAAATCGACTTGGCCTTGCTGGTGGATGGTTTGCAGGCCGAACGTGAGCAAGGCATCACCATCGACGTGGCCTATCGCTACTTCAGCACCGAGAAGCGCAAGTTCATCATTGCTGACTGCCCGGGCCACGAGCAGTACACCCGCAACATGGCTACCGGCGCGTCTACCTGCAACCTGGCAGTGATCCTGATTGACGCGCGCCGTGGTGTGCAAACCCAGACCCGTCGTCACAGCTTCATCGTCAGCCTGCTGGGCATCAAGCACGTGATTGTGGCCATCAACAAGATGGACCTGGTAGAACACAGCCAGGAAGTGTACGACCGTATCCGTGAAGAGTACCTGGCCTTTTCCGAACACCTGACCATCCCGGACATCCGCTTTGTACCGATCTCCGCCCTGCGTGGTGACAACGTGGTGACGCGCAGCGAAAACATGGGCTGGTATCAGGGTGCCACCCTGATGGAGCTGCTGGAAAGCGTGCAGGTAAGCCACGACGTGGCGCTGGAAGCCTTCCGTCTGCCGGTGCAGTACGTCAACCGCCCGAATCTGGATTTCCGCGGCTTCTGCGGCACCGTGGTGGCGGGTGAAGTGAGGCCGGGTGACGCCATTGTGGCCCTGCCGTCCGGCAAGCGCAGCAAGGTGAAGGAAGTGGTCACCTTTGAAGGCAATCAGCCCTCTGCTTTTGTCGGTCAGGCCATTACTCTGACATTGGAAGATGAAATCGACATTTCCCGTGGCGACATGATTGTGCGTGCTGGCGAGCAGCAACCCAATGTGGCGCAGGCATTTGATGCCCATGTGGTGTGGATGGCCGAGGCACCGCTGGTGGTGGGCAAGGAATACGGTTTCAAGCTGGCAGGGAAGGTGGTGAGCGGACGTGTGTCTGCCATCGAGCACCGTGTTGATGTCAACTCGCTGCAACAGTTTGACGTGCAAGAGCTGGCGCTGAACGAAATCGCCCTGTGCCGGGTGGAGCTGAACGCGCCGGTAGTGTTTGATGCCTATGCCCAGTGCCGTGGCACTGGCAGCTTCATCATCATCGACCGCCTGAGCAATGCCACTGCTGCTGCGGGCATGGTGACGGCTGCGGCTGAATCCAGTGCCGAGCCGGTGAGCGACGAGCTGGCCCGCCTGCGTGCTTTCGAGCTGGAATTCAACCAGCTGGTGCGCAAGCACTTCCCGCACTGGGAAGCCAAAGACATCTCCAAGTTGTTTTAAACACCAGTTTCTGCGAGCGCTTAGAATCAAGAAATCGCGTTAGGCGCTTTAAAGCCAACCCTCATTCGTAGTCCTTGCTATCGCATGGATTGCGAATGAGGGTTTTTGTTTGAGTTTGGCTTGCGCCAGGGTTGATGCCGGTTCTGCAGGATTAGCCGGTTGCAATGGCGCTGGTGGCTTGTTATGCCTGAGTTGCAAAGTGCTTGTCGGATCAATATGCCCATCGGTGGTGCTGGGTGTGCTCCTGTCTTTCGCAGTTTCTCCTCCAGGCGTTTGCTGTTGTCACCATCTCATCATGCTGCTTGTCCCATATATTCATTAACTTCACTGTCAAGTGAAGTTATTTGATCATCAGGCATTTTATGCGGTGATATTTCCATTGTAAATCACGATGTCATTGATTGTTATTGATTAATTAGGCAATTGGTTTAATGCGAGTGCGTATCGCTATATTTGGTGGTGGAGTAAATAGCGATGGTGATGGAAAGTAGTACTAAAGTAGTAGATCTCCGTCGTAGCCGTATATGGGAATATGTGAGAGATATATTTCTTGAGCGGGTTCGGTCTTGCGCTGATCATTTCATCTTGGTGGAAATAAAATTATGTGATTCAGTGTTTTGCTTGCTTATTTTGCTTAGGCTTCTGTGTGCGCTGTACTGAGCTGTGAGTGGCGCGAATTATACAAATCCAACGCGATGCATCTCATTAGTGATTGTTTCATGAACGTTCAATTGAAAACTCACCGATTGGCACTGTGTGCGGTTTCAATTTAAAGTGCGTTTTTTGATGGCGTCGTCATGTGTGTGATCTGGATTTGTTGGGAAGCTGAGGTGAATTGGCTATTCCGGATACCATTGCAGTGACTATTTGTTGAGCGATAATTAATCGCTTGTGTTTGATGCTGATCAGATTATGCATTTTTGGTGGAGGCTATTGTGGGTTGCTTGTTCTATAAAATGACCCTGTCTTGATTGGCGATAAGGACTGTTTTGTATTTTGCTGCAGTTGGCTACGCGCTACCTGTGGGAAGGTTTTTAGATTGTTTTTGTTTCAAGTGTCAGTGCTACTGAGTTGAAAAGCAGGGTATGCAGAACTGTGTAGCAGTATCTTGGGTATCTGTTGCGCAGCCGGGGATATTTAAAACAGGGAGTTGATATGAAAATAACAAAAGAAAAAATCAGGGCAGTTGGTTTGAAGTCAGTCCAGGGGCGTATTGCAGTTGCGGCAGGTACAGCCTTGGTGATCAGTTCCGTGGTGTTGCTAACGATCAATGTCGGTTCGTCGATGATGACCCAAAACATGGTCAACGGGCGCATGAATGAATTGATCCGGACGGAAACCGAGGCCAAGTTGAGCAATCTTGCCTCCGCCCAGGCCGGAGCCATCCAGGCGCGCTTCGATCTGGCACTGGATGCGGCACGTACCATGGCCCATACCTTTGCATTGTCAAAAAGCAGCCTGCCGATGGGGCGCCAGCAACTGAATGCGATTTTGCATAACGTTCTGCTGAGTAATCCGGAATTCAACGGCACCTATTCGTGCTGGGAGCCTAATGCGGTTGACGGCGGGGATGCGCAGAACGCAACGGCAGGCAATGGCAACAATCCCCAGACCGGCCGGTTCACGCCGTACTGGACCCGTAGCGAGAGTGGCTCCATTGCAGTTCAGCCGCTGGTGGAGTACGACTCGGATGCTTTGCATCCGAATGGGGTACCCAAAGGTGGCTGGTATGCCGGGCCGAAGGCGAGTAGCAAGGAAAGCGTGCTGGGGCCTTTGCCTTACATCGTGCAAGGCAAGAGCGTCTTCCTGGCGACCATGTCGGTGCCCATCATCATCAATGGCAAATTCATGGGGGTGGCCGGGGCCGACTACAACCTCGATTTTGTGCAGAAAATAAGCCAGGAAACCAACAAGACGCTTTATGAAGGGAAGGGCAAGCTGCTGATTCTGAGTGATCGTGGCCTGGTGGTGGCCGATAGTGCCCATCCGGAGCTGATTGGCAAGCCTTTCACCCCCGAGGTGGGCGAATCCAATGCACAAGGCCTGCTTGCCGACATTCAGACGGGCAAGTCCAAGACATGGACCGATGATGCAGCAAATACCATGAATGCACTGGCACCCATTCCGCTAGGAAAAACCGGAAAGCCATGGGCGGTGTTGATTCAGGTGCCCAAGGATGTAGTGCTGGAGCAGGTCAATGCGCTCAATCATGACATTACCAGCCGTTCAGTCTTCACAACCCTGCTGCAGGTTGGCGTTGGTATTGCCATCATTGTGCTGGCCAGCCTGTTCCTGTGGCGCATGGCGGCCCGCATTGCCAGGCCGATTCGTGATGCTGCTGACATGGCGCAGAATATCGAAGATGGTGTTTTTGACACCCGGCTGAACGTGGCTTCGAGTGATGAGGTGGGGAAGCTGGCGTCTGCCCTGAACAGCATGTCCGACAGTCTGCAGGAAAAGGTGAATCTTGCCGAGCAGATCAGTCAGGGCAATCTGGACTGCAACGTCAAGCTGACTTCGCAATCTGACCAGTTGGGAAGGGCCTTGCAGAAAATGGTGGAAAACCTGAACCGGATGATAGGCAATTTGCAGAACGAAGCCCGGGCCATCGACAGAAACGCGAAGGACATGTCCTCTCTCAGCCAGGAGCTGTCCGAGGGCGCGGGAAGCTCTGCGGCGTCTATCGAGCAGATCAGCACGGCCATGGCGGAGATCAGCTCCCAGACCAGGAGCAATGCCGACAATGCCGTGCGGGCCAGAAGCATTTCCCAGACCTCGCATGCGGCTGCTTTGAATGGTGCGCGTGAGATGAGTGAAATGCTGGCTGCAATGCAGGATATAAAAGCCTCTGGTGACAATATCACTTCAATCATCCAGGCCATCAATGACATTACCGAGCAGACCAATTTGCTGGCCTTGAATGCGGCGATTGAAGCTGCCCGTGCAGGGGAGTCCGGACGTGGTTTTGCCGTGGTTGCCGACGAAGTGCGCTCTCTGGCAATTCGCAGTGCCAATGCGGCCCAGCAGGTGGCCAAGCTGGTGCAGTCGTCCAGTGCCAAGACCGCTGTCGGTGTTAATGTGGCTAACAAAACGTCTGATTCGCTCAGACAGATTGTGTCCAGTGCTGAAGAGTTGTCTGCGCTGGTGGAGAGTATTTCCCTGGCATCGCAGGAGCAGGTAAGCGGTATCGAGGAAATTACCCAGGGCTTGCACCAGATCGACAATGCTACGCAAGCAGTCAGCACGCATGCCGAGCAGTGTGCATCCACTGCGGTGCAACTGACTGCACAGGCAAGGCTGGTGCATGATTTGATCAAGGACTACCGCGTTAAAACCTAGGTGCAGTGATGCGTTTGAAATCAACCCCCGACCTTGCTTGGGGGTTGATCAGGAATCACCATCAAAACCGCAGCCAACTAGCGATGTGGCTGCACAAGAAAAATGCCACCTCGCAGGGTGGCATTGTGCAATGGAGCGGGGAGCGGTTTACAGGTCGCCGCCGGTTTCCAGAATGAAGCTGGCCTTGGCATCCTGGCCCAGGTGTTCAACCAGATAGGGCAGGACTTCCTTGAGCATGGCAGGCAGGGTCCACGGCGGATTCAGCAGGAACATGCCGCTGCCGTACATGCCAAAACCGTCTGCCGATGGCGCCTGCACATGCAATTCGGCGCGCAACCAGCTCTTGGCGGGCAGTTTTTTCAGCTCTTTGGGTAGCTCTTTCATCTCGGCGCGTTGCAGGCAGGGGTACCACACGGCGTACACCCCGGTGGCAAAACGCTTCAGGCCTTCTTTCAGTGCGGTCACCACGTGCTGGTAGTCGCGTTTGTCCTCATACGGCGGGTCGATCAGCACCAGGCCGCGACGTGGCGGTGGCGGCAGGATGGCCTTGATGCCTTCAAAGCCATTGGCCTGTTGCAACTGGGTGCGGCGCGGATGGCCGCCAAAGTTCTGCTCCAGCAGCTGAAAGTCGGTGGGGTGCAGTTCGAACAGGCGCAGTTTGTCGCTTTGCGGCATCACGGCAGCGGCACACCAGGGTGAGCCGGGGTAGTAGCGCAGTTCGCCATCCGGGTTCATTTCGCGTACCACGTCCACATAGGCTGCGACCGCAGGGGGCAGGTCGGTACGGTCCCACAGACGGGCAATGCCGCTCAGGTATTCGGCATTCTTGGCTGCATAACCCTCTTGTAGAGCGTAACCACCGGCACCGGCATGGGTGTCGATATACCAGTAGGGTTTGTCTTTCTGGCCCAGGTAGTCCAGTACGGCAATTTCAATCAGGTGCTTGAGCACGTCGGCGTGGTTGCCGGCGTGAAAGGCGTGGCGATAACTCAGCATGCATCAGCTTTCTAAGACAATGGCGGCATTGTAGCGGATTTGGCAGTCCATCAGACGGCGGTCAGCCAGTTGGCGGGCAGGGCCTGTTCCCAGCCCAGTGCACGCACTACGCTGGCAAAGTCTTCTGCCAGCGGGCAGGTCAGCTGGATGGCTGCGCCGGTCTGCGGATGGGTGATCTGCATTTCCATGCAGGCCAGCAACATGCGCTGGCTGCCAAAGTGCTCGGCAAACATGCGGTTGTGCACGCCCTTGCCGTGGGTGGCATCGCCAATGATGGGATGGGCGATGTGCTTCATGTGGCGGCGCAACTGGTGGCGGCGGCCGGTGAGCGGGGAAAGCTCCAGCAGTGCGTAGCGGCTGGTGGGATAGCGGTCCACTGCAATGGGCAGCTCCACCGTGGCCAGGCGGCGGTAGTCGGTTTGCGCCTCCTGCGGGCCCGGCGGCACCTTCTCACCCAGCCAGGCCAGGTCGTCCACACGGCGGCTGAGGGCGTGGTCGATATGGCCGGATTCGGCCGGATGGCCGCGCACTACCGCCAGATAGCGCTTGCTGACTTCCTGGCGTTCGAATTGCCAGCTCATCTCACGCGCACTGTCCTTGTCCAGCGCAAACAGCAAGACGCCGGATGTGCCCTTGTCCAGCCGGTGTACCGGATAAACCCGCTGGCCGATCTGATCGCGCAGCAGCTGGATGGCAAAGCGGGTTTCGTGGCGGTCCAGTTCGGAGCGATGCACCAGCAGGTTGGACGGCTTGTGGATGGCGATCAGCTGCGAGTCGCGGTAGAGGATGGGTAGCATGGTGGTATGGTCAGGAACAAGGCGGCGATTGTAGGGCTTTGCGCCCGGCTTGGATATGTGGCTGGCCATGACGTGGCTGATTTGACACAGCAAGGGGTAGGGGGGAGACAGTGCAATCTTGCCTTGCACCGGCCAATTCGTCATATTTTCTGTTTTGTCATGGCATGTTGGCATGTGTTTTATAGCGTTGGGCGCAGCATGGTGCGGTTTTGTTGCGCGCAACACCCAGCTTTGCGACAGGGTATTTCAAAGTCGAGAGGAAAATGTTTACAGTCAATTTTCCCCTCATTACAATTCGCCGCGCCCATCAGATTGAAATACCGCCTTGTTGGCTGATTTCGGTTTAGCTACAACAAGGTGATGTGTGCAAAAAAGCCAATGCGGAAGGTGGGGCTTCCCGAAGCTGCCTGTGCTGGCATGTCCGGCACAAGCCTGTTGACCAACAAAACCAAGAGTTCCTGATATGACCATTCAATTGAAACGTGCAAGCCTTGCCGTTGCCCTGTCCGTACTGGCTGGCACAAGCTTTGCCAAGGATTTCAGCCCGGCAGTGATTTACGACCAGGCTGGCAAGTTCGACAAGAGCTTCAACGAGGCGGCGTTCAACGGCGCAGAACGTTTCAAGAAGGAATTCAAGATCAGCTACCGTGAGGGCACCATCGCTTCGGAAGCGCAGAAAGAACAACTGCTGCGCAACCTGGCACGCAAGGATGCCGACCTGATCGTCTCCGTCGGCTTCTCCTTCACCCAGGCGGTGGAAACCGTGGCCAAGGAATTCCCCAAGGTGAAATTCACCATTATTGATTCCGTGGCCAAGGGTCCGAACGTACAGAGCATCGTGTTCAAGGAACAGGAAGGCTCCTTCCTGGTGGGCATGGCTGCCGCGCTGGCGTCCAAGTCCGGCAAGGTGGGTTATATCGGTGGCATGGATGTGCCGCTGATCCGCGCCTTTGGCTGTGGCTATGTGCAGGGTGCCAAGTACGCCAACAAGAAAACCGAAGTCATCCAGAACATGACCGGTACCACCCCGCAGGCTTTCAACGACCCGGCACGTGGTACCGAACTGGCCAAGAGCCAGTTTGACCGTGGTGTGGACGTGGTGTTTGCCGCTGCCGGTGGTACTGGCCTGGGTGTATTGCAAGCCGCCAAGACCGCAAACAAGCTGTCCATCGGCGTGGACAGCAACCAGAACCACCTGTACCCGGGCTTTGTGCTGACTTCCATGGTGAAGCGCGTGGACAATGCCGTGTACGACACTTTCAAGTCCGCCAAGGATGGCAGCTGGAAGCCGGAAGTGAAGGTGATGGGCCTGAAGGAAGGTGGTGTTGACTGGGCGCTGGATGCCAACAACCGCAAGCTGATTTCCGCCGATATGGAAAAGAAGATTGGCGCGGCCAAGAAGGACATCATCAGCGGCAAGCTCAGCGTGGTGGACTATCGCACCAACAACAGCTGTCCGGTGAAGTAAGTCTTTAGATGACCTTTTCCCGGCTGCGGCCCGGGAGGACTGCAGGCACGATGGCTTCGGCTCTCGTGCCTGTTTGGTTCTTGTGGCCCGGCCGGGATTCATTGCATGCGGGGAAATACAGGCATGACTGATTTCGCCATCGAACTGGCTGGCATCAGCAAGCGCTTTGGTGCGGTGCAGGCCAATCGCGATGTGTCCATGCACATCGCCAAGGGCTCCATACACGGCATCATCGGGGAAAACGGCGCGGGCAAATCCACGCTGATGAGCATTCTGTACGGCTATTACCAGGCCGACAGCGGCAGCATCCGGGTGAATGGCCGTGAGGTGCGCATCCGTAACAGCCAGGAGGCCATCCGGCTGGGTATCGGCATGGTGCATCAGCACTTCATGCTGGTGGATACCTTTACCGTGCTGGAAAACATTGTGCTGGGGGCCGAAGGCGGTCTGCTGCTCAAGCAGGGCATGGAGCAGGCGCGGGCGCATTTGCTGCAGCTCAATCGCGATTATTCGCTGGAAGTGGACCCGGACGCCCTGGTGGGCGAGCTGGGCGTGGGCCTGCAACAGCGGGTGGAAATTCTCAAGGCGCTGTATCGCGGTGCCGATGTACTGATTCTGGATGAGCCCACTGCGGTGCTGACACCGCAAGAGGCCGACCATTTGTTCTGCATCCTGCGTGCGCTGCGCGAACAGGGCAAGACGGTGATCCTGATCACTCACAAGCTGCGCGAGGTGATGGACATTACCGATGCGGTGAGCGTGATGCGCGCCGGCACCGTGGTGGGTAATGTGCGTACTGCTGATGTCGACAAGGAAAAACTGGCCGACCTGATGGTGGGGCGCAAGGTATCGCTGAAGGTGGACAAGGCCGAGCGTACACCCGGCGCAGCGGTGCTGGAGGTCCGTGGCCTTAGCCTGACCGATGCGCGCGGCGTCAAGCTGCTGGACGGGCTGGATTTTCAGGTGCGTGCCGGTGAGATCGTCGGCATCGCTGGCGTTTCCGGCAATGGTCAGTCCGAGCTGCTGGAAGTACTGGCCGGCATGGTGGAACCCACCAGCGGTGAAATTCGCTACCACGGCAAGGACTTGCTGCAGGAAAAATCCAGCCAGCCGCGTGCTGCGCTGTATCGCCAGAAGGGTATTGCCCATGTGCCGGAAGACCGTTCGCGCGAGGGGCTGGTGAAATCCTTCCCCATGTTCGAAAACGCCATTCTGGGCTACCACAACGACAAGACCATCAGCCGCCGCGGCCTGTTCTCCCGTCAGGCGCTGCTGGCGCGTACCCGCGACTTCATCCGCCAGTTTGACATCCGTCCGGACAATGCCCAGCTGCGTGTGGGCCTGCTGTCCGGCGGCAATCAGCAAAAAGTGGTGCTGGCACGGGAAATCCACGCCAACCCGGACTTGCTGCTGATCGGCCAGCCCACGCGCGGGGTGGATATCGGTGCCATCGAGTTCATCCACCGTCGGCTGGTGGAATTGCGCGATGCCGGCAAGGCCATCTTGCTGGTGTCGGTGGAACTGGAAGAAATTCTGGCCTTGTCCGACCGCATCCTGGTGATGGCGGGCGGGCAGATCAGTGGTGAAGTGGCGGCCAGGGAAGCCGACACCGTATCGCTGGGCTTGTTGATGGGGGGGCATAAACAGTGAAATTCGGACAACCGTCCACCTTGCCGCGCTGGGCGCAATTAAGCGTGCTGCCGGTACTCAATCTGCTGGCCGCCTTGCTGGTGACCGGCTTTGTTACCTGGCTGATTGGCGAAGACCCGTGGGAATGCCTGCAACTTCTGGTCAGCGGTGCCTTTGGCAGTGGCGAGGGCATTGGCTATACGCTGTTCTACACCACCGGCTTCATTTTTACCGGCCTGGCCGTGGCGACGGCTTTTCATGCCGGCTTGTTCAATATCGGCGGGGAAGGGCAGGCCTATCTGGCTGGCCTTGGCGTCACGCTGGTGGTGCTGGCGTTTGATCACACCCTGCCGCCCTTGGTGCTGGTGCCGCTGTGCATTCTGGCAGCCATGGGATTTGGTGCCGCCTGGGCCTTCATTCCGGGCTGGTTGCAGGCCAAACGTGGCAGCCACATTGTGGTGACCACCATCATGTTCAACTTCATCGCCTATTCGCTGATGTTGTACCTGATTGGCCATCACCTGATTGAAGCCGGTTCGCAAAACCCCACTACGCGGGAATTCGGCCACAATGCCTGGATTCCGGCCCTGCATCAGCTGGCTGCCGGTGTGGGGATCGAACTGCCCAATACCCCGCTCAACCTCACCTTCATCATGGCCTTGCTGGCCTGCGTGCTGTTCTACCTGCTGGTGTGGCATAGCCGCTGGGGCTTCCAGCTGCGTACCGTCGGCGTGAACGAAAGCGCGGCGCGCTATGCCGGTATCAATGTCAGCAAGACCATCATGCTGGCCATGTGCATTTCCGGTGCGCTGTCCGGCTTTGCTGCCATCAACGAATTGCTGGGTTCCACCCACCGCATGAATGTGTCCTTCACCAATGGCGTGGGCTTTGTCGGCATTGCCGTGGCGTTGATGGGGCGCAACCATCCGGTAGGCATCATCCTGTCCGCCTTGCTGTTTGGCGGTCTGACCCAGGGTGGGCTGGAGCTGTCGTTTGAAAAGCCGGTGATTACCCGCGAGATGATCATCTTCATCCAGGGTTTGATCATCCTGTTCTGCGGTGCACTGGAAAACCTGTTCGAGCCCTTCATCGCCGGGCTGTTCAAACGCAAGGAGGATAAGTGATGGAGCAATGGCTCAGTCTGCTTGATTCAACCATCCGCGTGGCCACGCCGCTGGTGCTGGCGGCCTTGGCAGGCATGTTCTCCGAGCGTTCCGGCGTGGTGGACATCGGCCTGGAAGGCAAGATGCTGGTGGCGGCGTTTGCCTCCGGCGCGGCGGCTTTTGTCACCCATTCGCCCTGGCTGGGCCTGTTGGCCGGGGTGATGGCAGCAGTCAGCATGGCCATGGTGCATGCCTTTGTTTCGGTTACCTATAACGGCAACCAGCTGATTTCCGGCATGGCCATCAATACCATTGCCTCCGGCATTACGCCGGTGCTGGGTCTGGCCTGGTTCCAGCAAGGTGGCAATACGCCGCAGCTGGATGATGATTCGCGCTTTCACGACATCACCCTGCCGTTTGCCGATGCCTTGTCGAATGTACCTGTCCTTGGCCAGCTGTATAGCAAGCTGCTGTCCGGGCACAGCATCCTGGTGTACCTCACCATCCTCATCATTCCCTTGGTGAGCTGGGTGGTATACCGCAGCCGCTTTGGCCTGCGCCTGCGCGCGGTGGGCGAAAACCCGCATGCCGCGGATACCGCTGGTGTGTCTGTAGCGCGGGTGCGTTACATCGCGCTGTTCTGGGGTGGTGTGCTGTGCGGCATGGCCGGTACTTTCCTGTCGGTGTATCAGACTGGTTCCTTTATCAAGGAAATGACGGCGGGCAAGGGCTTTCTGGCATTGGCGGCACTCATCTTCGGTAAATGGCGCCCGCTGCCTGCGGTGCTGGGCTGCTTGCTGTTTGCCTTTGCCGATGCGCTGCAAATCCGGCTGGAAGGGGTGGATCTGCCTATCGTCGGCCAGATTCCGTCGCAGGCCATCCAGGTCATTCCCTATGTGCTGACTGTGTTGCTGCTGGCTGGTTTTGTTGGTCGCGCGGTAGCACCCAAGGCTATTGGCGTGCCCTTTGTCAAATCGCGCTGATGCGGTGTTGTTGATGCAGGATCAAATCAGGAAAACCGGCCACTGGCCGGTTTTTTCATGGCCAACGCATGCGGCGGAAATTAGTAAACAAGTGTTGGATACACTACAACACATGCATCGCCTGCCACGTATGCAGGCGCGGTGGGACTGGAACAAGCAGCCTGCCGAAGCAAAGCAGTCAATAACAATGAGAATGTGTTTTCGGGGGAAATATGTGGCTGAGCATGCTGGTGTTGGTTGTGTCAGGTTTTGTCATTGCCGGGCTTGCCACCTGGTTGGGTGCTGTCTGGGCTGAGCGGAGCGGGCAGCAGGACGTGGCATTGCCGCCCTGCGCCGAAATCCAGCTGCCGCCTGCATCCCAGCCGCGCCGGCGCAGTGATGAGGCGGCAGCCAGAAGTGGCGGCCCATTTGTGCGTGATCGTCTTACCTTTCCGCCGCTGGATTTTCCCGCTGTCATCATGCATAGCAGCATCACGCCTGGGAAATGCTACCGGGTTGATCCGGGCAGCATGAGTTGTAGCTGTAATTACTTTTTGCTGCGTGGTGCGCACGCGCCAGTGGGCAGCAAGGAACGGCTGTGCCGGCACTTGCGCCGCTTTTATGCCCAGCGCGGCGGCCTAGCGCCCATCGTCAATATGGTGTTGCTGGATGACGTCCACTTTTGTGAAAGCGACCAGCTGTGGTCCGGCGAAGTGGAAGGCGTGCCAGTGGCCATCGCCTGGCGGGAGGGTGACCCGTGGGTGACGCTGTATTCCCGCAATAATTCCCCCGGCCAACCGGCCCAGTTCGAACGCTTCAACTACCACCTTGGCCGTCAGGATTGGGCAGACGGGCGCATGCCGCGTTTCAATGCGGCGGTGATCAAAAGCATGCTGGGGGAGTGGTTTGGCGGTGGAAGTTCCTGATGTCAGAACAGGGCTATCTGCTTGTTCTGCTGGAAGTATTGCTATCCGTGTTGCATAAATGCAGCGAAAAACCGACAGATCGGCAAAAAATTTTACCTGATAGCCCAATTTTTGATCTGGTTTCTGGGTCGGTGATCAAAATTGTTAACAAGTTTTGAAGAGGGCGAGGCAAGTGTTGGTCTGTTTGGAATTCCAGTTGCCGGGCTTGATGATGGAGATGTTATTTATAGTTAATTGTTGAAAACCCAGCCCTGTGCGCTTTTTTAATAGTAAATTGCAATCAGTACACTGTTTTGATTTTCATTGGCAATCAGTGTTTGTGGCAAATTCATCTCTGTTGCTCAGAAATTACATGGGCTTGCCTAGGGTGTAACAGGCTGATTTACTAGCAAAGTTTAATAGTGGAGCTGTCCGGCAGGTATGTGCGTGCTTGGGATGGAGGGAGAGACGAACAGGATGGTTATTTGTAAAAAAGGTTTGAAAGACAATCTGTCGGCACTGCTTTATAGTTCGGCCATGTAAAGAAGTTAAAGATATGTATGTCGGTCAGATGCAGTATGGATGTATTGGCAAATCTTCGTGAATTGCTCTGGGCCGTATCTGTCTTCAAGAGCGTTTAAATACTAAATCCTTCAGGGAGTTCGTCAATGAGCAAGTTCAAAAAACTGCTGGTTAGTGCGTCCATCGCCTCCGTTATGTCTTTTGCTGCAGGTCATGCTGCAGCTGACACCGTTTTGGCACCGATTTCCCCGGTTACCGTTAATGTAAACGGCACCACTTCTACTTCCTTCTCTCAGTCCACCGTTTTCTCCCTGGACTCCCTGAGTGAAGTAGCTGGTAGCGTATTCCTGTACAAGAAAGCCGGTACAGGCACTTCCGCTTTGCAAAGCATTGCCGCTACCCTGTGGCAAAAAACCGGCAGCAGCTGGACTTCGGTATGGACTGATAGCGCTTCCTTTGCCCAGTCTAGCCATACTTCTACCTGGTCTTCCTCTTTTGACCAGTCCCCGCTGGCAGCCGGTCTTTACAAGCTGACGCTGACTGGCAGCATTTTCTCCGGCACCAAGCTGTCTGGTTATTACAACTACAACCTGTCGATCTCCCCGGTTCCGGAGCCGGAAACCTACGCTCTGATGGGTGTTGGTCTGGCTGCAGTGCTGCTGCGCCTGCGCAAGAAAAAAGTTTCCGGCACCGCCGCTGTTGCCGTGTAAACATGTTCTGAAGCTGCTTGCCAGCTGCAAAAAAAGCCTGATGATTTCATCAGGCTTTTTTTATTGTCCGGCACGTTCAAGGCCGCCTGCCGTTTTGTCCAGTCATGGACTCAGCGTGCAGGTCAGTACGGCTGTAGGGTTTTTCGTGTTGGGAAATCGCCAATGCTAGCCGGGTGATGATGTCCTGCCCCGGTGCCTTGTTGCCAAATTGCAGGTTGAATACCACTAGCGCCGGTATCAGCAGGCAGACTGCCGCTTTGCTGCTGTAGCGTTCTGCAGTTTTGCTGGCAAACCAGCTGCTGGCCAGCAAACCACAGGCAAACCCCAGTACCACTTCTGATAGGGAATGGGCGTGGACTTCCAGGCGTGAGTAGCCAATGGCTGCGCCGCCCAGCCAGCCTATGGCCAGGGCCAGGGTGCTGTGACGCGGTAGCCAGGCGCGGCTGAGCAGGTATAGCAGTACCGGCAGGGTGGCGGTGGCCAGCATGGTGTGGCCGCTGATGCCGGTAAAGTCGAAATCGCTACTGCCTATGCCCCAGCCGATAAAGGCGATCTTGCTGATGGCGACCAGCAGTCCGGCACTGCCGAAGGCCAATAGCCAGCGCAGGCTGCTGGAAAATTGCTTCTGCGCGGCCAGCCAGACGGCAATGGTGGCGGACAGCGGCAGCATGACGGCGAGGTCGCCCAGGTTGGTGAATCTGTTCCACATGCGGGTGGGTGCTCCTTGATTTGGCTGCCCGGCTTGCTGTGCTGGCGGGCGGCTCATTATACGGCAGGGCCTGTTGGCGGATGGCGTGATTGGAGGCGGGGCGGTTGGGAAAGTTCTGAGCTGCTGCAATGCTGCGTGCCAGAGAGGGTGTGTTGCATCTTGGGGCGGGCGGTGCGCAGTGCGCAATGGCGGCTATTGGCTGCTGGCCAGCACAGTTGCTGGCTGCTGACGGTGTATTGCTGCCCGTTTGCCCGTTTGCCCGGTTAGAGCGGTTGACGCAGGTACGCTTGGCGGCTGCAGGCTGCAGGCTGCGCTGCCTGATGCCTTGCAGCCATTACGGCGAGCAGGTTTTTTGCTCTTGAAGCGACTAAGGAAGCAGCATAGCGCCCCTGCGGCAATGCGCGCCGACGCAGGCCCAAGATAAAAGTATGGCAAGAGGGCGCAACACGGCGGCTGGTTTCTGTTAGCGACGCCTAGCTTGCCAGCTGGAATTCCATGGCCTGATACAGGCCGGTATTCATGTGCATGCGTGTTACCTTCACCCGGTGTTCGCCGCGCTGGTCGCGCAGGCGGAATTCCTTGCCGCGCAGCAAGGAGTGTCCCGGGATGATGAGCAGGTCGGCATTGTGATCGCCATCAGCCGCGGGCAGGCGCAGTGCAGGCTGATAGCTGGCATGCTGGCCGGCTGCCAGCGGGCTGACATCGACTGCTTCCGGGTCGTTGCCTATCAGTTCTGCTCCGCAGGAGACTTCATTGGCGTGTTCGGATACTGCGGTCCAGCGCACGGCATACAGCGATGGGGTGCGATGTGCCTGCTTGTCGGCAATCAGCAGCAGTTCGCCGATTTTCAGTGACTGGTAGCCCGGGTCGCCACGTAGCAGCAAGCCGCTTTCACTCTTGTTGATGGCCTGGAAGATGGATATCTGCGAAGGGGGCGTGCTGTTGCGCAGACCGGCCTGCATGTCCGGCCGGACGGCACCGCCGCCCAGTATCTGGCGGATGGAGCGCATTTGCGCGATCAGTGCCATGGACTGCATTACGGCCTGGCGCTGATGACGGCGCCGGCGCGGCGATTGCCAGCCATCCATCAGTCTTTGCGCGACGATGACCGACAAGGCATCGCGGCCGGGCATGCCGGCCTGGCTGGTATGGGTCTTCAGCACATCGATGGCTGCGCCAAGGTCGCAGGACAGGCAGTGTTCGCGCTGGGGCAGGGTGTCGGTTTCCAGCAGGAATTGCGGCGGGGCGCCACGGGTGAGGTCCAGCAAGTAAAGATGTCCGGCCCTGGCTGTGTCGGCGGCGGGCAGTGGCTGAAGTGCCACCTTGTCCGCCAGGCGCGCAGTCCACAGCAGGGTGGCTTCGACTTCCCTGGGGCTCAGGTTCTTGCCATCGGTGATGCCCATCAGCTGGAGCTGGTGGTAGCCGTGCAGGATGCTTTGGCCGTCGGGCAGCTGATGCTGCAACCAGTTGTGCTGGCTGGCGTTGTAGTACAGGTAGTGGGTGGCCAGCCAGAAGCTGCCATTCAATTCCACATGACAGCGCAGGGCAAAGCTGGCATAGCGCCTGGCCACACACAGTGCCAGTGTCAGTTGTTGCAAGGCGCGTCTGCGCCAGGTCAGTAGCGGACGGCTGCTGAGTGTGCTGCGCAGGTCTTGCAGCAGCGGTTCCAGCAGGTGCTGCAAAACCTTGCTGCCCATGCGGGCCAGGCGCAGGGCAGGGTGGTTGCAGGCATTTTCACTGAACTGGATTTCCAGCTGGTGCAGCCAGCGGCAGACGTGATCGAACAATTGCTGTTGCAGCGCCAGCCGCTGTGCGGGCTGTATGGCATTCTGGCAAATGAAGCCGTGTATCTCGATGAGTTGTTCGCCGCTGCCACGCAGATCGCCCCTTGGTAGCCGCTCCAGCCAGTTGTTGACTGTTTTCTGGTTTTTATTGTGACCGAGGGCAGAGTTCAGACGCATGTGGGTTCAATCCATTGTTCTGTATGAAGGCGGCGTTTGCACCGGCTTGATGGCTGACCGTACCGTGCGCGGGGTGCCGCGACTGGATATTGGTACTGTGCGATTGGGATGCTGCCAGGCCTGGCGGGTTAGCAGGCATGTGCAGTGCGGGCCATCTGTTCATGAAGCTGCATGATTCTAATGAATCTGTCATGAATGAACGATACGCATATCCACCTAGGATGATGTGGGCTTGCGCTGTATTGCGGACTGCAAGAGCAGCGCTATGTCAGACAGGCCGGGGCGCGCAGTGCGATGGCAGGTACTGGCTGCCATGCCGGATTTACCCTTTTTTTGTCATTGCGCGGCTTTAAGTTTGCGTTAAGCACTGCCTTTTAACATGGCCCCATCCATCCAGAAGGGGTACCCAATGTCTCGTTTCATGCAAAAAACCTGTGCCGTGCTTTCCATTGCCTTGCTGTCTTTCTCTCTGGCGTCTGCTGCACAGGCCGGTGAAGTGAAGAAGCTGATGAAAGACATGAAAGTGGCCATGCAGCAGGCGATGGCCAGCAAATCCATGCCTGAGTTTTCCCAGAATTTCTCCCGCTTGCAGAGCGATGCCAAGCTGGCTGGCGAACAGGCCTGGCGGGCTGACCCGGCCTTGTACAAGGAAGGTATGCAGAAACTGCAATTTCAGCTTGCTGCGGTTGATACGCAAATTAAGGCGAATAATCTGGCGGGAGCCAAATCCGCGTTGAGTGACGTCAATCCGATCAAGAAAAAATACCATAACTATCTGAATTGAAAGGAGAGCGTTGATGGAAATGTCCGGAGAGCTATCCGCCTCCTCAGGCCATGCAGGGCAATCGGCCAGGCGCTACCCCTTGCTGATCATCCTGGCGCACTGGCTGATAGCGGGCGGGATTGCAGCCAATCTGGTCACCGGCTGGCTGCTGGATGACGCAACCGAGCTGCTGGACCTGCATCGTTCCATTGGTGTGCTGGTGCTTGCGTTTTCAGCCTTGCGCCTGTTCTGCCGTTTTGCCTACCGCAAGCAGATGCCGGATTCGGTGAACGAGGCCGGGTCCTTGCAATACCGGGTGGAGAAGCTGGCGCACACGCTGCTGTATGCCGGCATGGTGCTGGTGCCTTTGCTGGGCTGGCTGAAAACCAATGCGGCGGGCCATGTGCTGGTGCTGTTTGATACCGTGGAGCTGCCGGTACTGATGGCGAAGAACCGCGAGCTGTCGTCCTTGTTCGGCGAGTTGCACTCAGTAAGTGCTTATCTGCTTGCCATGTTGATTGGCCTGCACATTGCCGGTGGTGTGGCGCATGTGATGATGGAAAAACGCAATGTATTCAAAAGGATGTTGCCTTTTTGATTGCCTTTCGCAGCAGGCCGGCCTGGCTGTTGACCGCGGCTGATTGCCAGGCTGCTTGTTGAGCCGGACTGCAGTGTCTGGCACGGCTGATCCGCCTGGCGGCCCGGCCTGCTGGAACAAAGATTGCTTGAGACTGCTTCACCAAGGTTGCATTCTCTTTGCCCCCGCCCATCAGGTGGGGGTTTTCTTTTCCAGCGCCGCCAACTGGCGGTATAGCGTGCGTTCGGTGATTTGCAGGCGGGCCGCCAGTTCCTTGCGGCCCAGCTGACTGTGGCGAACCGCCCATTGCAGATAGCGGGCCTGTACTTCGGCCAATGGCAGCAGACCGCACTGGAAGGGCTGCATCGGTGCCGGTGCCACGGGCTGGGGCATGCTGTCGGTTTGCAGGCCGGATGGTGCATTCAGGTGCTCGCGGCTGATCTGCTCGCCGTCGCTCAGCAGGCTGGCGCGTTCCAGCAGATTGCGCAGTTCACGGATATTGCCGGGGAAGGCTTGCTCTACCAGCCATTGCCGGGCGTCGGCGTCCAGTTGCAACTGACGGCCCGGGGCCACCCGTTCCAGCAGGGCGGCGGCCAGCAGCGGAATGTCCTCGCGCCGTTCGCGCAGCGGCGGCAGACGGATGGGAAACACGGCCAGCCGGTAGTAAAGGTCGGCGCGGAAGCTCCCTTCAGCCACCATCTGCGCCAGATCGCGATGGGTGGCGGCTATCAGGCGGAAATTGGCCGGTATGCTGTGGATGCCCCCCACCCGGCGGAAGCTGCCGCTTTCCAGCAAGCGCAGTAGTTTCACCTGCTGCGACAGCGGTAGGTCGCCGATTTCATCCAGAAACAGCGTGCCGCCATCGGCCGCTTCCACCAGGCCCTGCTTGCGCTGCTGTGCGCCGGTAAACGCGCCTTTCTCATAACCGAACAATTCACTTTCCAGCAGGGTTTCGGTCAGGCTGGCGCAGTCCACGGCAATGAATGGCCGCCTGGCATCGCCGCCACTATTGTGGATGGCACGGGCCAGGCCTTCCTTGCCGGTGCCGGATTCGCCAATCAACAACACCGCGGCGCGGGACGGGGCCGCGCGGCGTGCCAGCAGCAGCATGCTGCGAAATGCCGGGCTGCGTCCCACCATCTTGTCCGGCACCGGCTGGCTGCTGGCTTGCGGCAGATGCTGCATTTTCTCGATGAACAAATGGCGGTGCCCGCTGATGTCGGCCAGCGGCATCAATTCCACATCCACATGCTCTTCGCCATGGGCGGTGCGGTGAATGTGCAGTACCCGCTCCGGCTGGCCGCTGCTTAGCGTCATTTGCAGCGGGCAGGATTCGCCCTCTTCATTGCAAGGCCGCTGATAGCCATGGGATGCCGCATGACAGCGCTGACCCACCACCTGGCCATACAGGGCTTGATACGCCGGGTTGGCATGCAGGATTTCAAACTGTTCGGTAATGACGATGCGTGGCTCGTCCAGTTCATCCAGCATGCGGCTGATGGTGTCCAGGCTGGCTTCGGTGGTCAGTGGTGACATGGTGACGTTGGTGACATGACGAAAATGTCATGTTAGCCCGGAAAATGCCGCCAATACAGCGAATTTTCGCCCTCTGGCTGCTGGCATGGCACTTGCAATCAGCGCTGTCAGGCAGGGTGGGCCCGACCGGAATGGCCGGTGTGGCTCTGTTTACCCTGACAACGGGAATCAGCCCATGAAAAAGACATCAAGCAAGCTGAGCCGTGAGCTGGCCTGGATCATCGGTATCAAGCTGGTATTGCTGCTGATCATCTGGAAGGCATTCATCGCGCCTTACCGCGTGGCGGTAGATGCCGATTCCGTCGCCGGCAAGGTGCTGAATCCGGCACAAAGCAGCCAACAACTGGAGAAAAACAATGCTAGATAATGTCGTCGATTTATCGCGACTGCAGTTCGCCGTGACGGCGCTTTACCACTTTCTGTTTGTGCCGCTCACCATCGGCATGGTGTGGATGCTGGTCATCATGGAGGCGGTATGGGTGATGACCGGCAAGCAGGTGTATCAGGACATGACCCGTTTCTGGGGCAAGCTGTTCGGCATCAACTTTGCGCTGGGGGTGACTACCGGCATCACCATGGAATTCCAGTTTGGTACCAACTGGGCGTATTACTCGCACTATGTGGGCGATATTTTCGGCGCTCCGCTGGCCATTGAAGGCCTGATGGCCTTCTTTCTGGAATCCACCATGATCGGTCTGTTCTTTTTTGGCTGGAACCGCCTGTCGCGCAAGCAGCACTTGCTGGTGACCATCCTGATGGCCATCGGTACCAATCTGTCGGCCTTGTGGATATTGATTGCCAATGGCTGGATGCAGAACCCGGTGGGTGCGGAATTCAGCTACCAGACCATGCGCATGGAAATGACCGACTTTGCCGCGCTGCTGTTCAATCCGGATGCCCAGGCCAAGTTCGTGCATACCGTCAGCGCCGGTTATGTCACCGGGGCCATGTTTGTTTTGTCCATTTCCAGCTGGTATCTGCTGCGTGGGCGCAATGTGGAGTTTGCCCGCAAGAGCTTCCGCATTGCCGCGGCGTTTGGCTTTGCCAGCGTGTGTTCGGTGATTGTGCTGGGTGATGAGTCCGGTTACACCGTGGGTGAGGCGCAGCAGACCAAGCTGGCCGCCATCGAGGCCATGTGGCATACCGAGCCGGCCCCCGCGTCGTTCAACCTGCTGGCTTGGCCCAATGAAACACGCATGGAAAACGACTGGCAGTTGAGCATTCCCTGGGTGATGGGCCTGATTGGCACCCGCTCTGTCAGCAAGCAGATTCCCGGCATCCACGAAATCATGGCGCAAAACCGCTTGCGCATTCAGTCCGGCATGCTGGCGGTGCAGGCGCTGGAAGCCGTGCGGCGCGATCGTAAGGACAGTGCTGCGCTGAAGGTGCTGGAAGCGCACAAGCAGGATCTGGGCTTTGGCCTGCTGCTGAAGAAGTACACCGCCGATGTGGCCACCGCCACACCACAGATGATTGATGCCGCCGCGCGCGACACCATTCCTCGCGTGGCACCGATGTTCTGGTCCTTCCGCCTGATGGTGGGCATGGGCATGGCCATGTTGTTGTTGTTCGGCTGGTCGTTCTGGGCTTCGCTCAAGGGGGATTTCCAGCACCGTCCGCGCCTGCTGAAGCTGGCCTTGTGCTGCCTGCCGCTGCCGTGGCTGTCCTGCGAGCTGGGCTGGGTGGTGGCGGAATACGGCCGCCAGCCATGGACCATCTACGGCGTGCTGCCCACCCGGCTGTCGGTGTCCACCCTGTCGGTGGAGTCGCTGTACGGTTCGCTGGCGGGTTTTGTCGGTTTCTACACCGTGCTGCTGGTGGTGGAAATGATGCTGATGGTGCGCTTTGCCCGTCAGGGGCCGGGTAGCCTGGGCACCGGCCGCTACGACAATGAAACCGCTCACTGATATCGGCTTACAACACATCTGCTGCTGTATTGCGGCAGGGCTGTTGTGCTGCTTCGTGCACAGCACAAAGGAATAATCATGCTGGATTATGCAAGTCTGAAGGTGATCTGGTGGCTGCTGGTTGGCGTCTTGCTGGTCGGTTTTGCCATCATGGATGGTCACGATATGGGTGTGGGCACGCTGCTGCCCTTTGTCGGCAAGGACGATACCGAACGGCGGGTGGTGATCAACACCGTCGGCCCGCACTGGGACGGCAACCAGGTGTGGTTCATCACCGGGGGCGGTGCCATTTTTGCCGCCTGGCCGCTGGTGTATGCCACCGCGTTTTCCGGTTTTTACTGGGCCATGCTGCTGGTGTTGTGGGCGCTGTTTTTCCGCCCGGTGGGCTTTGACTACCGCAGCAAGATAGACAACCCCACCTGGCGTTCGGTATGGGACTGGGGCCTGTTTGTCGGCGGAACGGTGCCGCCGCTGATCTTTGGCGTGGCCTTTGGCAATTTGCTGCAAGGCGTGCCGTTTCATTTCGACAACAATCTGCTCTCCACCTACGACGGCAGCTTCTGGGGTCTGCTCAATCCGTTTGCCCTGCTGTGCGGGGTGGTGTCCAGCGCCATGATCAGCTTCCACGGCGGGGTGTATCTGGCGCACCGCACCGAGGGCACTATCCAGCAGCGTGCAAAAGCCTGGGTGCGGGTGACGGGGCTGATCTGGCTGCTTGGTTTCACCCTGGCCGGCATCTGGCTGGCGCGGGGGATTGATGGTTATGTGATCAGCTCGGCCATACAGCCGGATGCGCTGCCGGACCCGCTGGCCAAAACCGTCAGCCGTGCCGCCGGGGCCTGGCTGGGCAATTACCAGCGCTGGCCCTTGACCATGCTGCTGCCGGCCACCGGCTATCTGGGCTGTATTGTGGCCATGCTGCTCTTGCGTAATGGCCGCAGTTTTGCTGCTTTCTGGGCCTCCGCCGTAGGGCTGGCCGGGGTGATTGGTACGGCTGGTGTCAGCATGTTCCCCTTCGTGATGCCATCGTCCAGCCATCCGGCTTCCAGCCTGACGGTGTGGGACAGCGTGTCCAGCCAGCTCACGCTGCAGTTGATGCTGGTGGCCACGCTGATCTTCATGCCCCTGATCATCCTGTACACCCGCTGGGCCTACAAGGTGATGGGCGGCAAGGTGACCGCCGCCTATGTGCGGGAAAACAATCACAGTGCCTATTGAAATGAAAATCGCCATAGCCAGTCAGAACCGGCGTACCAGCACCGCCCACGCCGGCAAATGCACCCATTTCTGGGTGGTGGATAGTGAGCAGGGCAGCTGTGTCAGCCTGCGTTTGCTGCCGGAGCAGATGCTGAGTCAGGCGGCAGGGTTGGATGGACACCCCTTGCAGCAAGTCGATGTCGTTCTGGCCCTCAGTGCCGGACAGTCACTGGCGCAACGCCTGGCAGCCATTGGAACGGTGCTGGCCCTGACGGAGGAAAGCGACCCTCTGCGGGCGGCCCAGACCTGGCTGGCAGGGCGCAAAACCGCAGTGCAGATGCCGGGAAAAGGCCGCTGCCAGATGATGATAAGGAGAGCATGATGTGGTACTTCGCTTGGGTATTGGGTATCGGTTTTGCCGTATCGCTGGGCATCCTGAATGCCATGTGGGGAGAGTACGAGCAGGATCGCAAACAGCAGTAATAAGGATGATGTGAAGCAAAGCGGCGCAGTCCGGGTGAGTCCTGGCTGCGCCGTTGTCATGTTGTCAGCGCCAGATGCTGTTCTGTGCAGCCGCCTGGCAGGCGCTTCCGGGGCGCCATGCCATTTTTAAAGACACTTCTTAAGAATTATCAGAATATGCTTATTCATTTGAATCTGCCACATCGTAAGACTACCGGGTTTTGCAGAGGCAATCATGTCTGAAATTTCTGGTGGTAGTGTCAAGTCAGTGGTGGATCTGAAAGATTACCGACAGCCCATGGTGACATCAATCGGGGTTATTCTGGGTTTTCTGATTGGTTTTCTTGGACAGTGGGTCACGGAAAGCGATTTTAATCTGGATCGCTTGGACGATCAGTTCATTTTTGGTGGTTGCTTTGTCGGTGTCGTGTGTCTGTTTATTGCCCTATTCAGAATGCTATCAGTGGTGCAGGTAGACGACATGGTCAAGTTTTATAACAGAACACTATGGATTTATTTTTTTGGTGTGGTGGTCATGTTTGCAGGAATCATGCTGTCCGTATTTCTTTGATACTTGCTTTCAGTTATTGGCACGTGTGTTGTGTGAATCCTGAATGAGGTTGTTATGCCTGAAATATCACGGCGAGATTTTTTGAACGGAATGGCTGTGCTTGGTTTGTCCGGATTGATGCGTCCGGCAGATGCACTGGCTGCCGCTTCAAGCCCTTATCCACCCCGGCTGACTGGATTGCGTGGAAATCATCCAGGCTCGTTTGAAGTGGCGCATGGGCTGGCATGGGGAGGTGGCGGAGACTTCGGTAAAGTCGAGGCCGGAGTCGAGAACTACGACTTGATTATTATCGGAGGTGGCATCAGTGGCCTGTCTGCTGCCTATTTTTATCGAAAACATGTCAAGTCAAATGCCAGAATTCTTGTTCTGGATAATCATGACGATTTTGGTGGCCATGCCAAGCGCAATGAATTCTTGATCGGTGGACGAGAGTACATCAGCTATGGCGGGGCGCAGTCTTTGGATAATCCATCCGCATACGGAAAAACTACATTGCGCATGTTGTCGGAGTTGGGGGTTGATTTATCCGCGCTGGCGCGAAGCTACGACAAGGATTTTTTCAAAAAATACCAAATGACTTCCGGTGTGTTTTTTGATGAGGCTGATTTTGGCAAATCAATGCTGCTGAAAAGTGGCATGCCTGCTGCCGGTAGTGTGGACGGTGAAATCAGCCAGTGGCTGCCCGGCCTGTTGGCTCCGCCAGCATTTCAGGATGTCATCCAGCGTGCACCATTGACGGATGCCCAGAAAAAAATGCTACGCACGGTATTGGCTGGTTCCAGTCGCGGGGTGGATTACTTCAAGGGCGCCTTGGGTGAGAAAAGATTCTATGAAGGAAACTATATTGACTACCTGTCTGCGGTTTATCAGATAAAAGACAAGGGGCTGCTTAAACTGCTTTCCATGACCCTGGCGGAAGAAGCCGCACTGGGCGGGCGTGGCGTGTCAATGCCCTTGGCGCAGGAGTCCGGCTTGTTGGGTATTCCGGATGGCCGCAGCCTGGCCCGGGTGCTGGGGGATGCGTCTTTGATTCCTGATGCTGAGGGCGGCGATGAGTATACCTATCACTTTCCGGATGGGAATGCCACGCTGGCAAGGCTGTTGGTGGCAAAGCTGATTCCGGGCGTGGCAAATTTCAAGACGGTGGATGAAAGCCTGCTTAGCCGGTTTGACTATCAGAAACTGGATAATCCGGACAATCCGGTGCGCATCCGTTTGTCCAGTACGGTGGTGAAGGCGGATAACAAAGATAATGGAACTTTTGTCCAGTATGTGAGGAATGGAAAATTATACGAGGCCAGGTCTGCCTGCTGCGTGATGGCGGCCTGGCATATGATGGCCGCACATATCATTCCCAGCTTGCCAGCCAGTCAGAAGGCTGCCATGAAGGCAAATGTAAAAATGCCTCTGATCTATGCTCAGGTGGCTTTACGCAATTGGAAAGCCATCCAGAAAAGCGGTGTGGCGGCTTCTTACTGTCCGGGCTCTTATTATCAGTTTGTACAAATGGACTTCCCGGTCAGGTTCTCCAGTTATGCCCCTGACCGCTCGCCAGACAAGCCCACGGTGTTGTTCATGTCACGCATGCCATGCCCTGCATTTGCCGAGGGGTCGGTGCCTGATCTGTTGCGGCAAGGGCGCGCGGAGGTGCTGAGTACCGACTTTGCGACCTATGAGAAAAATATCCGCCAGCAATTGGCAGCCATGTATGGGCCTGCCGGGTTGGATGTAAACAAGGATATCGCAGCAATTACCGTTAACCGCTGGTCTCATGGTTATACATTTGAAGATGCCATGTATAACAAACGTCCGGCCTACCTGACGTCAAGCATGCGTCATGGGCGTATAGCCATGGCCAATGCCGATGCCACTGGCCGGGCCTATGTTGATGGCGCTATTGATGCAGCATGGAAGGCGGTGCGGGAACTCAAGCGCTATGCGGTTTGAGATGGTTATGCCCAGTTGCATGGTCTGCGCACATTGAACTGACATGCAAAGGCTTGTGTATGTGTAGATATAAGACCGGGCTGCTTCCGGCTGCGCCTTTGTCATGTTGCATCTGCCGCGGTGTGTGCCGCAGTGGATTCAGCGGAAAAACGCGGCCTGACTGAAGTGTTGCAGCAAGTGGTCGAATACGGCGCGGATACGGGCGGGTACCGGCCCGCGCTGCGGTCGGTACAGATAAAGCTGCCATGGCGCTGGGGCCAGCTGCGGCAATACCGCTTGCAGCTGTCCGCTGGCCATCAGCGGCGCGGCCATGAAACCGGCCAGCTGGCCAAAGCCGATGCCGCCAAGCACGGCCTGGCATTCGGCGCGGGTATCGCTGGCCATGAATACCGGGGCAGGCGGCTGCCACTGTTGTTCACCGGCCAGAAACCACGGCCAGGGTTTGCCGGTATTCGGGTCCAGGCTCACTGTTACCGGCAGCGCTTCCAGCTCGGCCAGCGTGCTTGGGGTGCCGCAACGGGCCAGCAGGGCCGGGCTGGCCACGATGTGAAACGGCACCGGACACACGGCGCGGGCAATCACCCGGCTGTCACGCATGAAGCCCACCCGGATGCCGATGTCGATCTGCTCGTCCACCGTATTGCTCAGCACGTCGGACAGGCGCAAATCCACCCGCAAACCGGGGTGCAAGGGCAGCAGGCTGGCCAGCGCCGGTGTCAGATAGGCATCCCCGATGGCGGCCGGGGCGGTTATCCGCACCAGCCCGCTGATTTCATCCGCCGCCTGCGGGCCTTGATGCTGGAACAGTTGGTCCATTTCCCGCACCGTGTGCCTGGCACGCACTGCCAGGCTGGCGCCAAACTCGGTAATGCGGATATGGCGGGTATTGCGGTAGAACAGTACTTCGCCCAATAGCTGTTCCAGCTCCTTGATGGCGCGGGTTACCGCCTGTGGCGAGCTGCCCAGTTGCTGTGCCGCTTCCTTGAAGCTGCTGCATTCCGCGGCCACGCAAAAGATGCGCAGCATTTCCAGCCGGTTCAACATGGTTTGGCTCCCGTCGCTGATTTATTCCATTTTTTGTCATTATAAAATGCAAACAATTTCATTTATTGGTGTTTTCTGCTGATGGATACTGCTTTGCAAGGCGGGACGGACCCGCCATCACATGGAGCAAGCAATGTCGAATGGAATCGCAGGAAAAGTCGTGGTGATTACGGGTGCCAGCAGCGGGCTGGGCGAAGCTACGGCCCGTCACCTGGCGGCGCTGGGTGCGCGGGTGGTACTGGGCGCACGCCGTGGCGATCGCCTGCAGGCTCTGGTGGAGGATATCCGCCAGGCTGGCGGCGAGGCAGTACATGCGGTGACCGATGTCACCAGCAAGGAGGATGTGCAGGCGCTGGTGGAGGCCGGTCGTGCTGCCTTTGGCCGGGTTGACGTGATGGTCAACAATGCCGGTCTGATGGCCATTGCTCCCATGTCGCAACTGCGCAGCGACGAGTGGGACCGCATGATAGACATCAATATCAAGGGCGTGCTGTATGGCATCGCTGCCGTTCTGCCCTTGTTCGAGCAGCAGGGCGGTGGCCATGTGATCAATATTTCGTCGGTGGCCGGCATCAAGGTGTTTGCGCCGGGCGGCACGGTGTATTCCGGTACCAAGTTTGCCGTGCGTGCCATTTCTGATGGCTTGCGCCAGGAGCTGGCCGGCAAGGTGAGGGTGACCTCCATCGAGCCGGGTGCCGTGGAGAGCGAGCTGAAGTTCGGCTCCAGCGACCCGGCCAGCCGTGAGGACATTCTGGCGTTTTATCAGCAAGAGGCCATCCCGGCCGATTCGGTTGCCCGCGCCATTGCCTACGTCATCGAACAGCCGGCGGATGTGGCCATCAACGAAGTGGTATTGCGCCCGACTGTGCAGGAATTCTGATCCTGTAACCGTAAACGCAAACGTCCCCTCGCGTGCAGGCGCGAGCGGGACGTTTTGTCTTGTCCGGCCGCAGGGCTGATATTGACGCTGTTCAGTCTGTTTCCGGCAGTGGGTCGGGGTGGGCTATTGCGCCAAGGCGTGGTCTGCTGGCTTCGCTCTGACGCCACCACGGCTGGGTCTGGGCTGGGTGCAGAATGTCCAGCCGCTCGCCAAAGCGCGGCGTGCGCAGGCTGACTGCGTGCCGGGCGGCCAGTGTGCTGATGCGCTCCAGCGGTTCGGTCCAGCCATGCAGTGCCAGATCGAAGGTGCCGTTGTGGATGGGTATCAGCACTTCGCCACGCAGGTCGAGATGGGCTTGCAGGGTTTGCTCGGGATGCATGTGCACGTCTGCCCAGTCTTCGTTGTAGGCACCGTTTTCCAGCAGGGTGAGGTCGAAGGGGCCGTGGTGCAGGCCAATCTGGCGGAAGCCGTCGAAATACCCGCTGTCGCCACTGAAAAATACCCGGCTCTGGCTGCTGCCAATCACCCATGACGCCCACAGGGTGCGGTTGCCATCCCGCAGGCCCCGCCCGGAAAAGTGCTGGGCCGGGGTGGCGGTGATGTACAGCGGCCCGGCAGTCACACTTTGCCACCAGTCCAGCTGGTGGATTTTTTCCGCCGGGATGCCCCAGTCCTGCAGGCGCTGGCCTACGCCCAGCGGGGTGATGAACAGCTTGGTTCGCTGCTGCAAGGCAATGACGGTGCTGCGGTCCAGATGGTCGTAGTGGTCGTGGGAGATGATGACCACATCCAGCGGTGGCAAGTCATCCAGTGCGATGGGTGGCGCATGGAAGCGCTTGGGGCCGATGAAAGAAAAAGGCGAAGCGCGCTGGCCGAACACCGGGTCGGTCAGCAGGAAAGCACCATCCAGCTTGAACAGCACGGTGGAATGCCCCAGCCGCCACAGGCTGTTGTCTGGTGCAGCGGCCAGGTCGGCCGGGCTCAGGGGCAGTGGCTGGATGGGCCGGTCAGGTACGGCGTGCGGTGATTTGTCGGTAAAAAAGCGCAGCATGATGCGCAGGGTGTCGCGCAGCCCGCCTGCGCGGCGTGGCTGGGCGTTGCGATAGCGGCCGTCGCGCAGCAGGCTGCCGCCGGGCGATGGCTGGCCGGCTTCGGCTGCCGGTTGGTCTGTGTTCAAGGTGGGCATGAGGTTCTTCCTGGTGAGGGAAATGAAATGGCTTGCAGCTGGCTCAGGCGCAGCTTCTTGCCAGCTCGCCCTGTGCTGCCGGCATCTGCTCCTGTGGCGCAAACCAGTCTGGCAAGAGCGGGGTGGGGGCGCTGGCAGCATCCAGTAGCAGCAATTCGGTGGCGGACAGCTGCAAGGTGGTGGCATGCAGGACCTCTGTGTGCTGCATGGCGTTGTTGAAGGCCGGCACGATGCTGGAAACCGCATCGCGGGCCAGCAGCCAGGCCAGCGCAATCTGCGTGGCGCTGGCCTGATGACCATCGGCAATGTCACGTAACAGTTCGGCCAGCCGGTGATTGCTGCGCGGGCTGTCTGTCAGCGTGGGGCAGCTGGCGTGGCCTTGACTGGGCTTAAGGCCGCTTGGCTTGGCCTTGGCAATCAGGCCCAGGCCATAGCTTTGCAGCATGGGAATGGCTTCCCGCTCCGGGCTGCGGGTATTCAGGGCGTAGTGCAGCTCGCCAAAACAGAAGGGCGCCCAGCCGTGACGCTGTTGCAATTCCAGCGCTTTGGCCGCCTTCCAGGCGGGCCAGTTGGCAAAGCCCAGATAACGGACTTTCCCGCTACGTACCATGTCGTCCAGCGCTTGCAGGGTTTCTTCCAGCGGCGTGTACGGGTCTTCATGCGGTACCACGCACAGGTCCAGCCAGTCGCTGCCCAGCCGTTTCAGGCTTTGCTCGATGGACCATGCAATATCGCTGCGCGACAGGCTGGGGTGGCTGTGGGTGCCGTTGCGCCGCGCGCCAAGCCGGCTGCTGACCAGCACTTCGGCCCGGCGCTTGCCCAGGGCTTTTGCCAGCAGCGATTCCGCCATGCCGTCCATGCAGCTGGTGGCATCAAACAGATTGATGCCGGCATCCAGTGCCTGGGCTATGCCGCGGGCTGTCTGCTGTGCAGCATCCGGGCAGGCCGGGTCTGGCCGCGGTACTGCACAGGCCAGCCGGGAGAGGGTGGGGCCGCCAAGGCCCAGTCGCGCATAGTGCATGGCACAGTCCTGTTGTGAGTACTCACTCATTAATTGGGCAAAAAAGACGGTGCAATTGTCAGCGCACCGAGCCGGACCAGAACACCCGGAATCCGGCGCTCTTGTAGGCCTGGCCATTGGCCGGGTCGCGCACCACAAACTGGATGGTGGTTTCCGCCAGCGCCATGAACACGGCATCGGCAAAACCACCGGGCAGGGCGGAGAGGCCGTTGTTGTCGGAGCAGGCCTGGGCGACACATTTGATGTCGGACAGCTGGCTTGCCACCGTGCAGCGGGTTTCATCGGTTACCTTGTCCGATACCACCAGCTGGTTCAGCGTTTTGAAAAAGGACAGATTGCTCACGCCCCAGTCTATGTAGGCATCCCACAGCGCACGCACCTGTTCGTCCAGGCTGTCGTGCACGGCCATGTGCTGGCGCAGCGCGGCAGCCAGATCCAGCTTCAGGTGGGTGTAGAGCGCGTTGTACAGCACATCCTTGGTGGCGAAATAGCGGAACAGCGTGCCTTCGGCCACGCCAGCACCACGGGCGATCGACGCAGTGGACGCACCCAGCCCCTGCGCAGCCATGATGTCGGCGGCAGATTCCAGCAAGGCGATGCGCTTTTCTTCACTGCGAGGGAGGGCCATGGGCGGAGAAAGTAAGTGAGTAATTACTCATTCTATCCGTGCGGGCTGCTCAGGCGCAAGTGAGTTGCACACCCCATGGGAGATGTGTTGCGGCGATGGTCTGGCTGGCGGTTGTTGCTGCTTGTTCTGGCAAAGCAGGCCTGCCACCGGCGAAGATGGCAGATTGTGCTGGCGCATTGCGCCATCTTGCAAAATAATGCGCCAGTCCAAATGAGATTATTTCAATAATGGCCCGTGAAAACCTGAATGACCTGCGCACTTTTGTCCTGGTAGCCCGCGAAGGCAGCTTTACCCGTGCGGCGGCCAAGCTGGGTGTATCGCCCTCGGCGGTGAGCCACACCATGCGCGCGCTGGAGGAAAGCATGGGCATGCGTCTGGTTACCCGCACCACCCGCAGTGTGGCGCTGACCACAGCAGGCGAGCAGGTGCTGGCCATTTTTGCCCCCCGGCTGGACGAAATCGAAGCCGAGCTGTCGGTACTGCGCGAGCAGCGTGACAAACCGGCGGGCAGCATCCGCATCACCGCGACCGATTTTTCCGCCGAGCAATACCTGCTGCCCAAGTTGGCGCAGCTCCTGCCGGACTACCCGGACGTGCAGGTGGAGCTGTCCATCGACTACGGGCTGACCGATATTGTGGCGCAGCGCTTTGATGCCGGTATCCGCTTTGGCGACCAGGTGGCGCGCGACATGATTGCCGTGCGCATCAGCCCGGATATCCAGACCACCGTGGTGGCCACGCCAGCCTACTTTGCCCGCCATGGTGTGCCAGAACACCCGCGCGAGCTGACCGAACACAACTGCATCAGCATGCGCCTGCCCACCTATGGCGGGCTGTACGCCTGGGAGTTCGAGCAGGGCGCGCACAAGTTTTCCATCCGGGTGGGTGGCCAGCTCATCATCAACACCCTGCCGCAGATGCTGAATGCCGCGCTGGCCGGCATGGGCATAGCCTATACCGCCCGTGACTATGTACAGTCTTATCTCGCCGATGGCCGCCTGCAGGAAGTGCTGCAACCCTGGTGCGCGGTGTTTCCCGGTTTTCATCTCTACTACCCCAGCCGCCGCCAGTCTTCGCGTGCGCTGATGCTGCTGGTGGATGCCTTGCGTTACCACGCCGGCCAGGCATAACTCTTCCCGTCGCGCTGTCTTCCGTGCAGCTTGCGCTGTCATTGATGAATTTATCTCACAATGGCATGCATGAAATTGCATCTAGTTCAGCAAAATCCCAGCTGATACATTTGCGTCCCTGATCAAGCGGTGAATACCCGGCTGGCATGTGCCGGCCCTTGTGCCGTGTTCACCCGACAACAAGACAGCGCCAATGCGGCCAGCCCGCACAGGCACTGCGTCGCCTTACCTGACCGGTCACGCGTATTGCGCTGGCCATCTGTGCTGACCTTACGGAACCAAACACATGAACCCACCCAACAAGGGCCGGCGACCGCTGGCCATGACTGCCATTTCCTTTGCCGTGCTGGCTGCCATTGGCGCGGCGGCCTGGCTTGGCCTGCACAGCCAGGCAGTGCAGGCGGATGCCCCGGCTGCCGCCAGCCAGGCTGTTCCTGTTTCTGCTGCCTTGCTGGTGCAGCAGGAAGTCAGCACCTGGCAGGATTTTTCCGGCCGCCTGGAGGCGGTGGAACGGGTGGAGCTGCGCTCGCGCGTGGCCGGTGCCATCCAGTCCGTGCACTTTCGTGAGGGTGCGCTGGTGAAGGCCGGCGACCTGTTGGTGTCTATCGACCCTGCGCCGTATCAGGCCGAGGTGGACCGTGCCGCCGCCCAGGTGGCCGCCGCCCAGTCCCAGCTGGTATTCGCCCGCAGCGAGCAGGAACGCGCCAGCCGCATGCTGGCCGACCACGCCATTGCCCAGCGCGATGCGGACGAGCGCAACAACGCTGCCCGCGCCGCCGATGCCAGCCTGAAGGCCGCGCAGGCCGCCTTGCAGACGGCACGGCTGAACCTGGGCTACACCGCCATCCGCGCGCCGGTATCCGGCCGGGTGGGCAAGCTGTTGGTGACTACCGGCAACCTGGTATCGGCCGGGCCGGATTCGCCGGTGCTTACCACGCTGGTGTCGGTAAACCCGGTGTATGCCAGCTTTGATGCCGACGAGGAAACCGTGAACAAGGCGCTGGCCGAGCTGCCGGATGCCGGCGCTGCCCGTGCGCGGCTGGGTGACATTCCGCTGCAGGTCGCCACCAGCACCGCGCAAACCTTCCCCGCCAAGCTGCAACTGGTGGACAACCAGGTGGATGGCAAGAGCGGCACGGTCAAGCTGCGCGCCACGGTGGATAACCGCGACGGCGTGCTGATTCCCGGCCAGTTCGTGCGCATCCGGCTGGGCCAGGCCAAGCGTCATCCGGCGCTGCTGCTGAACGAGCAGGCCATCGGCACCGATCAGGACAAGCGCTTTGTCATGGTGGTCGATAAGGACAGCAAGGCACGTTACCGCCAGGTGCAGCTGGGGGCCAGTGTTGATGGCCTGCGCATTGTCACCGCCGGCCTGCGTGCCGGTGAGCGGGTGATTGTGGACGGCCTGCAGAAAGTGCAGCCCGGCGCAGCGGTAGCACCGCACATGGTGCCGATGCAGCCCCCGGCCACTGCGGCGGCCAATAGCTGATTTCCACGCGAAAGACATTCATGAACCTATCCAAATTCTTCATCGACCGCCCGATTTTTGCCGGGGTGCTGTCGCTGCTGATTTTCCTGGCGGGCCTGCTGTCCTTGCGGGTGCTGCCGATTTCGGAATACCCGGAAGTGGTGCCGCCGCAAATCATCGTGCGGGCGCAGTTTCCCGGTGCCAACCCCAAGGTGATTGCCGAATCGGTGGCCACGCCGCTGGAAGAGGCCATCAACGGTACCGAGGGCATGCTGTACATGAGCAGCCAGGCCACCACTGACGGCCTGATGACGCTGACGGTGACTTTCCAGATCGGCACTGATCCGGACAAGGCGCAGCAACTGGTGCAAAACCGCGTGGCGCAGGCCGAACCGCGCCTGCCGGAAGACGTGCGCCGCCTGGGCCTGACGACAATCAAGAGCAGCCCGGACCTCACGCTGGTGGTGCACCTGCTGTCGCCCAATGGCCGTTACGACATGACCTATCTGCGCAACTACGCCATTCTCAATGTGCGTGACCGGCTGGCACGCATCAGCGGGGTGGGGCAGGTGGGGCTGTATGGCGCGGGCGATTACTCCATGCGCATCTGGCTGGACCCGCAAAAAGTGGCCATGCATGGCTTGTCGGCCAGCGAGGTGGTGAGCGCCATCCGCGAGCAGAACGTGCAGGCCGCCGCCGGTAGCATCGGTGCCTCGCCCAGTGCCAAGGGCATCCAGCTGCAATTCCCCATCAACGCGCAGGGCAGCCTGCAAACCGAGCAGGAATTCGGCGACATCATCGTCAAGACCGGTGCCGACGGTGCGGTAACGCGCCTGCGTGAGCTGGGCCGCATCGAGCTGGGTGCGTCTGAATACGCACTGCACTCCACGCTGGACAACAAGGCGGCGGTGGCCATTCCGGTATCGCAAGCCCCAGGCTCCAATGCCTTGCAGATTTCCGACCAGGTACGCGCCACCATGGCCGAGCTGAAGAAATCCATGCCGGAAGGGGTGGACTACGCCATCGACTACGACCCCACCCAGTTTGTGCGTGCGTCAATCGAATCGGTGGTGCATACCCTGCTGGAAGCCATTGCGCTGGTGGTGCTGGTGGTGATCCTGTTCCTGCAAACCTGGCGTGCCTCGCTGATTCCGCTGCTGGCGGTGCCGGTGTCCATCGTCGGTACTTTCGCGGTGATGCACAGCTTTGGCTTCACCATCAACACCCTGTCGCTGTTTGGGCTGGTGCTGGCTATCGGCATCGTGGTGGATGATGCCATCGTGGTGGTGGAAAACGTGGAGCGCAACATCGAGGCCGGGCTGGACCCGCGTGCGGCCTCCTACCGCGCCATGCGTGAAGTGTCGGGCCCCATCATCGCCATTGCGCTGGTGCTGGTGGCGGTATTCGTGCCGCTGGCCTTTATCGGCGGCCTGAGTGGCATGTTCTACAAGCAGTTTGCGCTGACCATTGCCATTTCCACGGTGATTTCCGCCATCAACTCGCTGACGTTGTCACCGGCACTGGCGGCCTTGCTGCTGCAACGCCACGATGCGCCGCAAGACTGGCTGACCCGCCAGATGGACCGCTGGCTGGGTGGTTTCTTCGACCGCTTCAACAGCCTGTTCAACCGCGGTGCCACCCGTTACAGCCAGGGCGTGAAGCAGGCTATCGGCCGCAAGTTTGTCATGCTGGCCATCTATGCCGGTCTGGCCGCGCTGACGGCGGGGCTGTTCCACAGCATTCCGGGTGGCTTTGTGCCGGCGCAGGACAAGCAGTACCTGATCGGCTTTGCCCAGTTGCCGGACGGTGCCACGCTGGACCGCACCGATGCGGTGATTCACCGCATGAGCGACATCGCGCTGAAGATACCGGGCGTGGAGCACGCCATTGCCTTCCCCGGCCTGTCGATCAACGGTTTCACCAACAGTGCCAACTCCGGCATCGTGTTTGTCACCCTCAAGCCCTTCGAGGAGCGGCGCGGCAAGGCCATGAGCGCCAATGCCATTGCCGGGGCGATGAATGCCGAGTTTGGCAAGTTGCAGGACGCCTTTGTGGTGATGTTCCCGCCGCCGCCGGTACAGGGGCTGGGCACCACCGGTGGGTTCAAGCTGCAACTGGAAGACCGTGGCGGCCTGGGTTACGAGGCGATGGACAAGGCAGTGAAGGCCTTCATGGCCGGTGCCGCCAAGGCGCCGGAGCTGGCCGGGCTGTATACCAGCTACCAGCTGAACGTGCCGCAGCTGCTGGCTGACCTGGACCGCAGCAAGGCCCAGCAGCTGGGGGTGAAGGTGACCGACGTGTTCAACACCATGCAGATTTATCTGGGCAGCCTGTACGTCAACGACTTCAACAAGTTTGGCCGTACCTACACCGTGCGGGTGCAGGCGGATGCCAACTTCCGTGCGCGGCCGGAAGACGTGGGCCAGCTGCAGGTGCGCTCGGCCAACGGCAGCATGGTGCCGCTGTCGGCCCTGCTCAAGGTCAAGCCCAGCTTCGGGCCGGAACGGGCGATGCGTTACAACGGCTTTCTGGCGGCTGACATCAACGGCGGTGCCGCGCCCGGCTATTCCAGCGGACAGGCACAAGAGGCCGTGGCGCGCGTCGCCGCGCAAACCCTGCCGCCTGGCATTGGCTATGAGTGGACCGAGCTGACCTATCAGGAAATCCTGGCGGGCAATTCCGGCAGCTGGGTATTCCCCATCGCCATCCTGCTGGTGTTCCTGGTGCTGGCGGCGCAGTACGAAAGCCTGGCGCTGCCGCTGGCCATCATCCTGATTGTGCCGATGGCGCTGCTGGCGGCCATGGCCGGGGTATGGCTGAGCCACGGCGACAACAATGTGTTCACCCAGATCGGCCTGGTGGTGCTGGTGGGCCTCAGTGCCAAGAACGCCATCCTGATTGTCGAATTTGCCCGCGAACTGGAGTTTGCCGGACGCAGCCCCTTGCAGGCCGCCATTGAAGCCAGCCGCCTGCGCTTGCGCCCCATCCTGATGACCTCGATGGCCTTCATCATGGGTGTGTTGCCGCTGGTGCTGGCACAAGGTGCCGGCGCGGAAATGCGCAATGCCATGGGCGTGGCGGTGTTCAGCGGGATGATAGGTGTCACCGTATTCGGGCTGTTCCTCACCCCGGTGTTTTATGTGCTGATGCGCCGTCTGTCCGGCAACCGGCCACTGAAGCTGCACGGCGAGGTGCCGCATCTGGACCCGATCGCCCAGCCGCCCATGGGGCATGAGCACGGCCATGCACTGCACCCGGCTGCCCAGCAACACCATGTCGAATAAGGAAGCGGACAGATGATCAACAGAATCACCCTGGGCCTGTTGCTGGCGGCTGCGCTAAGCGCCTGCGCCACGCCGCCCACCATCGATGGCAGCCAGCTGCCGGCCACCCCGGCCAGCTACAAGAACCCGCCAGCGGCCACACTGGCCGACGGTAGCTGGACGCTGGCCGCACCGGCCGATGCCGCCACCCGTGGCGACTGGTGGCTGGCGTATCAGGACAGCACGCTGAACCGGCTGATCGACACCGCGCTGCAACACAATACCGACCTCGCCACAGCGGCGGCCCGTCTGCAACAGGCCCGTGCCGCACTGGGCGTGGCCGATGCCGACCGCATGCCGCAGCTGGGCGTGAATGTCGGCAATGCGCGCGGCACGCAGGCCGGGGCCGGGCCGTCCGGCACCAGCCTGCTGAACAGCAGCAACACCACGCCGGTGAAGCTGACCAGCGTCGGGGCCAATTTCAGCTATGAAATCGACCTGGCGGGTCGCCTGTCCGGTACCAGCCGCGCCGCCGCGCTGGATGCCGAAGCCAGCGCCGCACTGCTGCAGGGCAGCCGTCTGCTGGTTGCCAGCCAGGTGGCACAGACTTACTTCAGCCTGCGTCTGCTAGACCAGCAACGTCAGCTGTTGCAAGACACCGTGCAGTCCTATGCCCGCACGGCACAGCTCACCCGCCAGCGCTATCAGGCTGGCGAGGAGTCCGGCCTGTCGCTGGCGCGCATCGAAGCCGACAGCGAAGCCACCCGCGCCCAGGCCATTGCGCTGGACCGCCAGCGCGCCCAGCTGGAAAACGCACTGGCAGTGCTGACCGGCCAGCCGGCGTCCGGCTTCAGGCTGGAAGAAAGCCGCTGGAATGCCAGCCTGCCGCAGATTCCCGCGGGCTTGCCCGCCGCCATGCTGGCGCGCCGTCCTGATGTGGCAGCCGCCCAGCGCAAGCTGCTGGCCGCCCAGACCCGCGTCGGCGTGGCGCAAGCCGCCTGGTTTCCGGACCTGACGCTGACCTCGGCCGGTGGCTATGCCAGCTCGCAGTTGCGCGACATCTTCCGCTGGTCGGCCCGTGCCTGGTCGGTGGAAGGCCTGCTGTCCCTGCCGCTGCTCGATGGTGGCCGCCGTCAGGCACTGCTGGGTTCGGCCCGTGCCGACATGGAGGTGGCGATGGCGGATTACCGCCACAGCATCCTGCAGTCTCTGGCAGAAGTGGAGGATTCGCTCAGCGACATCCGCCTGCTGGCGCAGCAGGAAGCGGCCCAGCTGCAAGCAGTGGCCAGCGCAGCCCGTGCCAGTGCGCTGGCGGACTCGCGCTATCGCAATGGCCAGACCGGCCAGCTGGAACTGCTGGACGCCCAGCGCAGCGAACTGAGCATACGGCGCCAGGCCTTGAGCATCCGTCAGGACCGCTACCTGGCCTCGCTCAGCCTGATCCGCGCGCTGGGCGGCAGCTGGGATGACAGTGCCAGCAAGTAAACATCAACGAAACAGAAACCAATTCAAAGGAAACAGCATGCACAAATTCATCGCCCCCATCCTGCTGCTGGTGGCATGCAGCAGCCAGGTCTTTGCCTCCGATACTCCGGCGCAAAACCAGACAAGCCAGCAACATGCCCAGCGCAATGCCAATGATGCCTTCTGCACCGCCGGAACCCCGTGCGAGGTAAACCGCCAGCGTGCGGGTGAGCATCACTGAGTCAGTGTCCCGTAATCCGTGACGAACCATAAAAAAAGGCCATGCAGTGCATGGCCTTTTTTTACGGATAGCGTTAATCGGTGGCATGCAAGCGGCTTAGCCGCTGTGCTCAGCCAATAGCTGCGCCACTTCTTCCCGCGTGGGTGCATGCGCACCATGCTGTCTTGCCGTGCAGGCCGCTGCGGCGGCAACAAAGCGCAGCAAGTCTTGCGGCGTGGCCTCCGGCTGGTGCAGCAAGTGCGTCATCCAGCTACCCATGGCTGTGTCGCCGCAGCCGACGGTATCGGCCACTGTTACCTGCATGGCAGCCTGCTGGTACTGTTTGCCGTTGGCAAACAGCGTCATGCCGTCGGCACCCCGGGTGAACAGGATGCAGGCTTGCGGAGCCTGTTGGTGCAAGGTGGCCAGTGCCGCGTGCTTGTCCAGTTCGGGATACAAGCCGAACAGGTCATCGTCCGCCACCTTGATGTAGTCAGCCAGGCATAGCATGGCCTTGAAATGTGTCCGGTAGCCTGGCGTGTGCATGCTGTTGCGGAAGTTGGGGTCAAAGGCAATCCGGCAGCCTTGTGCCGCCAGTTGTCTGGCCAGTTGCACCAGACGACTGGCCAGCGGTTCGCGTGCCAGGCTGATGCAGCCAAAATGGGCAATGCGTACCGACTGCTCCCAAGCCGCAGGCAGGTGGGCGGGGTCGAAGTGCAGGTCGGCACTGTTGTCGCCAATGAAAAAATATTGCGGTGGCCGGGTGGATGGCACCATGGCCAGCAGCGGCGGGTAGGGCAGTTGCTGGGTATAGCGCATGTCCAGGCCCGCTGCTTGCGCGCCTTGCCACAGGGCATCGCCAAAACGGTTCTGGCTGACTGCTCCGGCAAAGGCTGCGCGGGCACCCAGCCGTGCCGCCACGCGCGCCACATTCCAGCAGGAGCCGCCCGGATAGTCTTGCCAGCGGCCATCGTCTTGCAGGATGAAGTCGGTCAGTGCTTCACCAAAAACCAGATAGTGCGGGTGCGTCATGCTGTCAGGCTTTCTCCGCTTGCGGCCATGCGTACCGGCATGGCATTGAGTGGCCAGAACGCCAGTTGCTCGATATGGATGTCACCCTCTGCCTGCAGGCCGATGACCTGGGCGTCTGCATCGGGGAAGATGCAGGCCGACATCACCACCGTGCCGTCAGCGGCGAAGATTTCCAGCGTGCTGCGATCCAGCAGCAGATGCAGTTGCAGCCTGTTGCCAGCGGGGAGTGGTGCGCGGCTGATACGGCCTGGTGCGCTGCCGCTGTGACGGGTGTCCAGCACTAGCTCGGCCGTGGCCGGCAGCCAGCTCAGCCGGGTGTGGCAGTGCTGGCCTTGTCGCAAGACAAGGTGACAGGCGCTGGCGTCCTTGCTGTGCAGGCTCAGTTGCAGTTCGGCGCACTCGCCGTGCAGGGCGGCATGCTGCCAGTTGCTGTGAATGGCCTGATCGGTCAGTAACAGGCCTTCGCCACGCAAGGCTTGCAGTGCCGGGTGCGGCTGCTGGCTGAGTTCACCGTCATGCCAGCTCAGCAACCGTGGCGCGCTAAGGCAATGGCTCCAGCCATCGGCCACGCTGGGGGTGTCGGGCTGTTCCGGCTTGCCCATCCAGCCCCACAGGATGTGTTCGCCATGCGGGCCGTGCAGGGTTTGCGGGGCGTAGAAGTCCGGGCCGTAATCCAGCGCCTGCGGACGATCAAACGCAGCGCCGTCCTGCGGCCTGCTGGTGTAGCAACTGGCATTGGCATTGGGCCAGGGCCAGCCTGTGCCGGCCTGCCCTTGCGGGCAGAACAGCAGCAGCTGGCGGTGTTGCAGGGTGAGCAGGTCCGGGCATTCGCACATATAGCCGTTGTTGCTGCCGGGTAACAGCTCGCCGCGCAGCGCCCATTGTTCCAGCGTGGCACTATGAAAATGCAGCACCGTGCCACTGCCGTTGTTGCGCTGTGCGCCCAGCACCAGATGAAAACCGTCCGGCTCGCGCCACAGCCGTGGGTCGCGGAAATGGCTGGTATAGCCTGCGGGAGGCTGCTGCAGCGTCGGGCCCAGTTTGGTGAAGTGGATGCCGTCATCGGACACCGCCAGGCACTGGTAGCTGTGGCGTACTTCACCATCGCGCACATTGCCGGTGTATATCAGCCACAGCCGCTCGTCCATTACCCAGGCGGAGCCGGAATAACAGCCGTGGCTGTCATAGCGCTCGCCTGGTTGCAGCGCGGGAGGGTGCAGGGTCCAGTCCAGCAGGTCCGGGCTGCTGGCATGACCCCATGATTTAGCACCATGTGTGCAGGCATTGGGGTTCCACTGGAAAAACACATGGTAACGCCCGGCAAAATAAACCAGCCCGTTGGGGTCGTTCAGCAGCCCTTGCGGGGGCGACAGGTGAAAGGTCGGTCGCCAGTTGCCAGTGGCTGTGTGGTGCTTATTGCTCACGCTTTGCATCCTGTGTTTTCAGGCCAAACAGCCAGCTGGCGGCAAAGGCGCTGCCAAAGGCAATCAGCAGGCCGGCAATGTAAGACAGCATGCTGCCGGCCGGGACAATGGCAATGCCGGGCAGGCCGGTGACGCCGATGGCAGTCATCGACACCTGGTTGAACACCACCCAGGCGCCGCCCAGTGCGCCACCCAGCGCAGCAGCGACAAAAGGGCGGACAAAGCGCAGGTTGACGCCGAAGATGGCGGCCTCGGTAATGCCCAGCAGGCAGGACAGGGCGGCCGGCAGGGCGATCTGTCTGACCTTGTTGTCACGGGTGCGGAAAAACACCGCCAGCGCGGCACCGCCTTGCGCCACATTGGCCATCGACCAGATGGGCAGCAGGAAATTCTTGCCAATGGCCGGGTTGCTGAGCAAACCCGCTTCGATGGCATGGAAGCTGTGATGCACGCCGGTAATCACCACCAGTGAGTACAGGCCACCAAACAGCAGGCCGGCCAGTGCGCCGCCATGCTGGTAGATCAGCATCAGGCTGATGGAAATGGCATCCCCCAGCATGCGGCCGAAGGGGCCGATCAGCAGCAGCGCAATCAGCGCACTGCACATCAGCGTGAGAAACGGCGTGAGGATCAGGTCCAGACTGTTGGGGACGATGCGGCGCAACTGGCGCTCGATATGGCTTTGCACCCATACCGCCAGCAACACCGGCAACACCGTGCCCTGGTAGCCCACCTTGGCCACATGCATGCCGAACAGCGTCCAGTATTCATGAATGCCGGAACCAAGCGTCCAGGCATTCTGCAGGGCAGGGTGAATCATGATGCCGCCCAGCGCGGCCGCCAGGAAGGGGTTGCCATTGAATTCGCGCGCGGCGGAGAAGGCAATCAGGATGGGCAGGAACACGAAGGCGGTGTTGGAGAACATGTCCACCATCTGCAGCCAGGGCGTATCACTGGCCAGCCCCAGTGTTTTTGCAGTGCCGATGACGCCCATCAGCAGGCCACAGGCCACGATGACCGGAATGATGGGCACAAAGATATTGGACAGCGTCTGCGCCAGTCGCTGGGCCAGCCCCAGGCGGGCCGCCGCCAGTTTCTTGCTTTCCTGGGTGGAGGCCTGATTCAGTCCGGTGCTGGCTATCAGCGCCGCGCAGACGTGATTGACCAACCCTTGCCCCAGCACGATCTGGAACTGACCGCCATTGACAAAGCTGCCTTTCACGCTGTCCAGCGCATCCAGCGCGGCCTTGTCTACCCGCTGCGTGTCGCGCAGCACAAGGCGTAGCCGGGTGGCGCAATGGGCAATGCTGTCGATGTTCTCTGCGCCGCCTACCAGGGGCAGGATATCGGCGGCAATTTGTTGGTAATTCATTGTCTCCTCCATGTGGTAACGTTACCACATTTGCGTTTTAAAAAGCCCCAAAGTGTTACGGGGCCAACTGCCGTGCGCTATCGCGCATCTTGATGGTGAACGGCATCACCAGCTTGCTGCTGGTAGCCGTCTTTTGCTGCAACTGCTCCAGCAGCAATTGCGCTGCCTGGCGGCCACTGGCCTGGTAATCGTAATGCACGGTGGAAAGGCGCGGCTGCATCATGGCGGCAATATCGATATCGCCCATGCCGGCCACCGAAACATCTTGCGGCACGCGCAAGCCCAGTTCCGCCAGACGGCTGATGGCGCCAATGGCCAGCCGGTCGGTAGCAGCCAGCAGGGCAGTAGGCCACTGCGACAGGGCCATCAGCTGGTCCACGGCCTGTGCCGCGCTGGCAAAATCAAAGCCGCCAGCGGTCATCAGGGCTGCATCCGGTGCAAGACCTGCTGCTGTCAGGGCGTTCTGGTAACCGCGCTTGCGCTCGCCGCCTACTTGAACGTCACGGGCATTGACGCCGATAAAGCCAATGCGCCGATGGCCGCGCTCCAGCAAGGCCTGGGTCAGCGCGGTGGCGGCCGCGCATTCGTCCTGCAATACGCAGCTGAGGCCCAGGTCCGATGCGTCCTGACCCAGCACCACCAGCGGGCGTTGCAGCATGGCAAAAGCCTGGCGGTGCTGCTCGCCCAGTTCCGCAGCCAGCAGCAGCACGCCGTTGACGCGTTGCTCCTTGAACAGTTGCAGGGCCTTGAGTTCGCGCTCGGCCTGATTGTCGGTATGCGCCAGCAGCAGGCTGTAGCCCGCTGCTTCCAGCACGGCGGAAATGCCCGCCACCATGGCGCTGATGCTGTAGGAGTCGATACGCGGAATCACCACGCCCACCAGCGAGGACTGTTTGCGCTGCAAGCCCTTGGCCACGGCGCTGGGGACAAAGCCGGTGGCGGCAATCACCCGTTCGATGCGCTCGCGTACCTCGGCTTTGACATAACCGGACTGGTTGAGCACCCGCGACACGGTGGAGACGGAAGTCTGCGCCAGCGCAGCCACTTCGCGAATGCTGTTGGCAGTTTGTGGTAACGTTTCCATGTTGCGCAGGCTAACCGCAGGGCCGGGGCCTTGTCAATCGGCTTGGTTGTTGTGTGGCTGGTGTATTGCGTGGTGGGGCAGGGCCTGCCTGTGCGGCTTCTGGCCGGTTTCAGGCTGGCTGGCGCAGCCGGGCCAGCAAAAAGTCGACACATGCCCGCACCCGTGCCGACAGGTGACGGTTTTGCGGGTAGGTGACGGAAAACTGCCGTGCCCGTCCAGCGTGATCCGGCATCACCTCCACCAGCTCGCCGCGTGCCAGTGCGGGCGCGGCAATGAAATGGTAGGTCTGGAACAGTCCGCCCCCGGCCATTCCCCAGCTGATGCAGCCCTGGGCATCGTCCAGCAGGCGCAGGCGGCTGTGGAACTGATGGTCCAGCGCTTCGCCACCGGGCAGGGTCAGCAGCCATGGCATGGCGCGGCCGGTGCTGGGCAGGATGAATTGCAGGCAGTCATGCCCGGCCAGCTCATCAATCTGCCGCGGCACGCCGCGCCGGGCGAGGTAACCGGGTGTGGCAAAGATGCCAAGCGTGGCGTCTTCCAGCTTCTGCACCACCAGGCGGGAATCCTGTGGCGTGCCGATGCGGATGGCCAGGTCGTAGCCTTCTTCGACAATATCGGCCACCCGGTTGGATAGGCTCAGCTCCAGTTCGATCTGCGGATAGGCGCTGGTGAATTCCTCCAGCAAGGGCAGCAAGCGGTAATTGGCGTACAGGGTGCCAACACTGATGCGCAGCAGGCCGCTGGGCACTTTCTGCCGGCCGGTGATGGTGCGCTCTGCTTCGGCAATCTGGTCCAGTGCCTGGCGGCATTGCTGCCAGTACAGCTCGCCTTCGTGGGTCAGCCGCATGGTGCGTGTGGTGCGTGCAAACAGGCGTACACCCAGCCGTTCTTCCAGACGCTTGATGGCCCGGCTGACCGAGGCTGGCGTCAGCCCCAACGCTTCCGCCGCCGCGGAAAAACTGCTCAGCTCTGCCGCTTTGCAAAACAAGGCGATGGTGCTGATCTGGGTGGCGTCGAATGCGGGCATATTTGTTCTTTGATGTAACAAATAATGTGATTTTACCGCCATTTATTCGTTGATGTGCAATGCGTACAGTAGCAGCCAGACTTTCTTACTGTTAACTGCCGCAAGGAAAACATCATGAGCGACATTATCTGGCCGGCCGGCTATGTGCCCGGCTTTACCGACAATTACTGTTCCAATGAGGTGATTGTCACTGGCGTGACCATCGAAAAACTGTGGACCTTGCTGAACACACCGCAGCTGTGGCCTGGCTACTATGCCAATTCGGCCAATCCGCGCTTTTACGATGGCAAGGGGCCGGAACTGGCCATGGGCGACCGTTTTTACTTTGAAACCTTCGGCTTCCCGGTGGAGGCGCAAGTTGTCGAGCACATTGCGCCAGTCCCCGGCCAGGCAGCGCGCATTGCCTGGCATGGCTGGGCCGGCAGCACGGCGGAAGACAGGCTGGATGTGCATCACGCCTGGCTGATTGAAGAGCTTTCTGCTGGCCGGGTGCGCATCCTCACGCAGGAAACCCAGGTGGGCAAGCCGGCGCAGGCGCTGGCCCAAACCAGGCCCAATCCCATGATCAACGGCCATCAGGACTGGCTGGATGGCATGGTGGCCGCTGCACGGCAGTCATGAAAGTGGCCGGAGGGCAGTCCGCGTCGCATTCCTGCGCCGGATAGCCCTCCGGTTCTGTCATGACGACCATGTGCTTACAGCATCATCCCGCCTGAAGCTTCAATCCGCTGGCCGGTAATCCAGTTGCTGTCTGATGTCAGCAAGGCGGCGATGGCGTCGCCAATGTCGTCGGGCAGTCCGGCACGGCCCATGGCGGTATTGGCGGCAATCATGGCATTCACTTGCGGGTTGTCACGTGTCTGGCCGCCGCCGAAGTCGGTTTCGATGGCACCGGGTGCCAGCACGTTTACCGAAATGCCGCGCGGGCCCAGCTCCCTGGCCAGGTAGCGGGTAAGGGTTTCCACCGCGCCTTTCATGGTGGCGTAGGCGGCATAGCCGGGGAAGCTGAAGCGCGCGAGGCCGCTGGATATGTTGAGGATGCGTCCGCCGTCGGCTATCAAGGGCAGCAGGGTCTGGGTGAGGAAGAACACCCCCTTCAGGTGCACATTCATCAGTGCATCGAATTGTTCCTCGGTGGTTTCGGCAAAGCTGCCGTAAATACCCATGCCGGCATTGTTCACCAGATGGTGAATCCGCCCGGTTTGCCATTTGTCCTGCAGCACGGTTTTCAGCTGTTCTGCAAAGGTGGCAAAGCTGCGCACATTGCCGGCATCCAGCTGAAGTGCTGCCGCGCGGCGGCCCAGTTGTTCTAGCTGGTGGACCAGCGCGTCGGCTTCGTCCCGCCGGGTGTGGTAGGTGATGATGACATCGATGCCCTTGGAGGCAAGCTTGAGTGCTGCATTCTTGCCAAGGCCACGGCTGCCGCCGGTGATGAGTGCGATGCGTTGTTGCATGGTGTTCTCCTGCGAGAGGTGGAGTGGGGCATTGCCTGCCGGATGCTGTGCAGTCTATTGCTGATTAATTTGCCGATAAACATGCAATTTATGGCTAAACTGTCCAGTATTTGATAACAATAAGGCGCGCCACCATGAATCAATTCGACGCCATGCAGGTTTTTGTCCGCGTTGCCGAACTGTCCGGTTTTACTGCCGCCGCAGAAAGCCTGGGGCTGCCCAAGGCAACGGTTTCACTGGCGGTGCAGCAGCTGGAAAACCAGCTGGGCACCCGCTTGCTGCACCGGACCACGCGCAGCGTGCAACTGACGCAGGACGGGCAGGTGGTACTGGAGCGCTGCAAGGACCTGTTGGCCGACATGAGCGAATTGCAGCAGATGTTTCGCTCAGAGCCTGCCGCGCTCAGCGGGCGCTTGCGGGTGGATATGCCGCTGGCCATTGCGCGCGAGCTGGTGATTCCGCAACTGCCGGATTTCCTGCGTCAGCATCCGGCCTTGCAGCTGGAATTGAGCAGCACCGACCGGCGGGTGGACCTGGTGCGTGAGGGCTTTGACTGTGTGTTGCGGGTGGGAGCCTTGCTGGATTCCAGCCTGATTGCCAGGCCGGTCGGGCAGTACCGGATGATCAACTGCGCCAGCCCGCGCTATATCGCCGAATACGGCATGCCGCAGTCACTGGCCGAGCTGGACCGGCACCGGCTGGTGCATTACCAGGCCAATTTTGGCGGACGGGATCCCGACTTTGAATATGTCGACCCGCAAGCGCCGGGCAGCGTGCACCATGTCGCCATGGCCGGTGTGCTCACCGTTAACAATTCCGAAGCCTATACCGCAGCCTGCCTGGCTGGCCTTGGCATCGTGCAGTCGCCCGAGCCGGGCATGCGCAGCTATCTTGCCAGCGGGCAGCTGGTGGAAATACTGCCCGACTATCGCCCGGCACCGATGCCGATTTCCTTTATCTATGCCAACCGTCGCCAGCTGCCGCAGCGGGTGCAGGTATTCATGAAATGGATGACCGACTTGTTGCAATCCCGCTTGCAGGAAATAGACGGCTAGTAAGTCGCCGGTCGCCAGGCGGATTGGTGTTTACTGACCCATGACTGCTGAACATCAGCACTGCGTCAGCATGGCGTGCACATGCTGCAACCGAAGGAATGCGCCATGGTGTGGCGTACTCCGACCCCTTAGTGCTGGGGTCGGACCGGGATTACAGAATCCAGACATTGATTTGCTGGATGGTAAAGCTGTCAATCACGCCGCTGGCGGGGGTGTGCGCCGGATACAGGCCAATCTGCATACTGCTGCCTTGCACCGAGCCGACTGCCAGATTACAGCCTATGGTAGCGGGCTGGCCTGCCCAGCTGGCCATGCCCAGGTCGGCACAAACAAACGCATCGTCGACGAAGTAATACACTGCACTGCCGTTCCAGATCATCTGGAAGCGATGCGGGTTACCATCAATGACCGATGCGGGCGGTCGCCAGTAGCTGGCAGTCAGCCAGGTTCCGTTGCCGGTGGCGACACTATGCACTTGCGTCGCACCGGTTGGACCGTGCGTGGTCTGGGTCAGTACTCCGGCTAATTTGGGAGAGAAGCTGGCGCAGTACATCTCCATGATATCGATTTCCGAACCGGTCAGCGCCGGGCGCACTACCGAGCCATCACCATAAAGCCAGGCGGCGGGCCAGCAACCCTGGGCACGCGGCATGATGGCCTGCACCTCAACCGCCACGGATTTTTGCAATGCATTGGCCCCAGCCCAGTAATTCTTGTGCGACCAGATCTGTCCGGCATTGAGTGGTGGCATGCACAGCACCCGCATGCCTGCCGAATAGGCAATGCCAATGGGGCTGGCCAGGCTGATGACACCGCTGCTGGCATTGACCGACTGAATGATGGGTTGTCCAAAGGCACTGGAGCCATAGGCCGTAACCTGCATGCCGGGAACGATTTGCGCCGGAAACGGCCACGGTGCCGTACCGCCCGCCGCGGTTGGCAGGCAGGTCAGGGTGAGTGAGCTTGCAGAGTTGACGCTGGAAATGGTGGCGACATAAATCGGCAGGAAATCCACCGTGGTATAGGCCGGATTGAGATTGTTGATGACCGGTGCGGCACCTGTTGCCGGGTTGCTGCCCCACAGTGTGACGATGTTGTTGACGGTATCCACCGCCGTGACAAACAGCAGTCCCCCGAAGTTGGCGCATGCAGCCACCTGCCCGAGGTTGATACCGCTGACATCATTCAGGTAAAGCTGGTTCGAGCCGTTGGGGGCCTGGGCCAGGGATTTGCTCAGCACCGGCCAGGGCAGGGTTGGCAAGGTGGCTGTCAAGGCTAGGCCGTTGTCCCCGATGGCATGGTTGCTCGCATTGAAGGGCTGATAGCGTTCAATTTCGTAGTTGATGGTGTACAAACCGGTGCCGGGTTTGTAAGGCTTGAAGTATTTTGCCAGCGTGGAAAGGTCGGCAATCCGTATCTGTTTGGGGTCGGTGGGCGTGGTGTTGCTGCCAAACAGATAACTGTCGGTGCTCTGGAAATTGCCAGCCTTGAGGGCTGCAGCAAACGATTGCGGTACCGTTGCCGGGTTATAGGCTGCCGGTACTGGCAGGGCTGCTGCCAGTTGCGCCAGTGAATTGAGGGCATTGCTCATTTCATGAAGCCCTGGGCATTGACGTAAACCGCAGCCCCGGCGGTGACGACATAGAAATTGAGCGCGGTATTGGCTGTGCTGATCAGCTCACCATCATCAAAACTCAGTATGGCGGGGGTATTCATGTTGGCAGGCAATTTGCAGCGCCAGATGGCACTGTTGCCATTGGCCACATATACCTCGGTGGCAGTGCTGCCGGTATTGATCAGCTGCAGTTTGCGCAGATAACTGCAGCGGCCATTGATATCGGCGGCTGCCAGAACCACGCTGCTTGCCGTGCTGATGCCACCGCTGCTGGCCACATAGTTCCAGGCAGTACCGGTTTCCACATTGACGCTATAAAACGGATTGCCGGCAATTCCATTGGCGTTGCCGGACGGGTCGCGGCTGGATACCTGGGCAATGCCACTGGTCAGGTTGGAAATAGCCACCAGCGGGGTGCCCAGCATGACATCGATGGCGATGCTGCCAGAGGGATTGTCAAAACTGGCCGCCGCCTGCACCCATACCGCCTGAGCGGTGTTCACCTGAATAATGGGCCTGACCTGAGACAGCACAGAACCGACAGCACCGCTGGCCGGTTGGGTGTCCGAAACGATCACGGTAGCGCTTCCACTGAGAGTCAGCAGCTGGATGGTGAGCGGACCTGTACCGATATTGGTCCAGCTGCCTGCGGTGATGGTTTGTTCGCCGTTGGACTGACTCATGATTTACCCCTTGCAAGTAGTGTGGAATGCCGATTTGCATCAACAACTGGTAATTAATAATACCATTGGCATTTAATAGCAATGAGTTTGTTATTCACCAGTCAGGCTGGGCTGGTCCAGAGAGGGGTTGAACTGGTGGCATGCACCATGTGCATGGTGCCAGGGAGCCCGCAGCTAGGCTATGTGCGGGGAATGATGGAGTGGGCTGACCGGAGAGTGGTCAGCCCGTGTGGTACGGGTTTACACCTTGAAGCGGCTGAACATTTCGCGCATTTTCGAGGCGGCGTCATTCAGGGTGGACAGTGTGCTGTGCACGCCCTGCAAGGACTGGTCGCTGTCGATGATGCGGTTGTTGATGCGTTCGGTGCTTTGCGAAATGGCAGTGGTGGCGTTGTGCTGTTCCTTGGTGGACAGCGAAATCTCGTTCATCTTGTTCACCACGTCCTGCATGGCCTGGCGGATGTCGTCGATACGCTTGACCGCGCCCTGGGTGATTTCCACCCCGCCATCCACCGAGTTGACGGTCTGCTGCATATTGCTCACCGCCTGGCTGGTTTCGCTGCGGATGGTGTTCACCATGCTGGTGATTTCCAGTGTGGCTTGCGCCGTGCGCTCGGCCAGCTTGCGTACTTCGTCCGCCACCACGGCAAAGCCGCGGCCCATCTCGCCGGCGCGTGCCGCTTCGATGGCGGCATTCAGGGCCAGCAGATTGGTTTGATCGGCAATGTCCTTGATGACATTGGTAATGCCGGTAATCTGCTGCGAACGGTTGTCCAGGGTTTCCAGAATACCGGACAGGCCCTTGACGGCATCCACCGTGCGCGCCATTTCGGACGAAATCTGCTTGATGTCGCTGGCGCTCTGGGTGGAGGCGCTGTCGGTCTGGCTCACCAGCTGGTCTGCTTCGCGGGTGGATTCGGCAATATGGGCAATGCTGACCGTGATTTGTTCCAGCGTGGCGGCGTTGCCGCTGAATACGTCGGAAATCTCGCGTGAGTCCTCGGCCACCCGGCGTACCGTGCTGCCGGCTTCGTCGACTCCGCTGATCACCCGGTCCGCTTCCTGTTTGACCTGGCGGAACATGTCACGCAGATGATCGACGAACAGATTGAAGGCATGGGCGGTTTCGGCAATTTCATCCTGACCGGATACCTCGATGCGGCGGGTGAGGTCGGCTTCGCCGCGGGCAATTTCATTCATGGCCTGGTTCAGGTGACGCAGGCCCTTGAGCATGGAGGCCAGAATCACGCTGGCAATGGGCACCAGCACCAGCAGCGAAACAGCGGCGATGATGACAATGGTCAGCAGCAGCTTGTTCAGCGGTTCGCGGATCACGCTGTCGTTCATCACCACGCCCAGCAACCAGTCGGTACCCGGAATGGCCACCACCTTCACGTATTTGTTGCTGTCTTCCATCTGGATCAGCTGCATGGCATTGCTGCTGGCCAGGCTGTTCAGCTGTTCGGCCGACAGGGTGGGGGCAATGCTGCTGATGGGTTTGAGCGTCAGTTGCTGATTGTGGTGGGCGATGATATTGCCGCTCTTGTCCACCAGGAAGGCATAGCCATCACCGCGCAGCTTGATCGACAGCACGGTCTTGACCAGGGCGTCGATGAAAATGTCACCGCCCACCACGGCCTTGAGTGCGCCGCCAGAGGACACCGGAGAAACAAAGGTCAGGCACAGCTTGCCGGTATCAAAGTCCACATAAGGGGCCGACACCGTGGCCTTGCCTGCGGCTACCGCTTGCTGGTACCAGGGGCGCTTGGCCGGGTCGTAGCCGGGCTTCTGGGCGTGGCCGTCGGAATAGACAATGTGGTGATCGGCAAAGCCGACATAGGTCAGCGAGAAACCACCGGCTTCATTGATGCGGGCCAGGGTGGGGACAGGGTCCGGATGGTCGGCCAGCGGGTTACCTGCCACCACGGCGCGCAACTTCTCGTCGTACCAGCTTTTGACAAAAGTGCCATAGCCGTTGGCTGTGCCACTCAATTCGTTTTCCACCCCGGTGACAATACTGCTGCGCATCTGGTTGTACACCAGCGCGGCAATGCAGGTGCTCAGGATGGCCAGCAATATTGCAACAAAGACAATCAGTTTGGCTTTTAACGACCGCATTATCCACACTCCTTTATAGTTTTATGTTCCGGCTAGCAGGTGCCGTGGGCAGTATCCACCTGCCTTGTTGCCAGTTGATTTCAGACGCAAGACGTCATCACCAGATAGTATGGATGCTTGCCTGCGGAAAATAAAACATATTTCAAAGTGAAGCTTATTATTAAATCTTTTTCTTTCAAGTCTCACCAGCAATAGATGCACCATTACCAAGCCATTCTGCTAAATGAATGGCCATGTTTTGCCGGGCGAGTAGGTGTTTGTTGCGAATGTCTGCCTGCATGCCAATTATTATGGATACCTGGCAAGCCACCGGGTGCTGGCGGAACAGGGCGGCTACACACAGCCAAATGGCCAGCACATTTTGCGATTTGCGCTGTAGTGAAAAAACCATTACCTGACAAAAAACGGTAAGGTCGCTTGAGAATGTGTGGTGTTTGCCCCAGCCTTATTGGCAGCAACTCCCGCTTTATATCAAACAAAACCGGTAAAGGCATGAGCAAGCCGCCTGGGTGGGCTATGCTGGCTTGACCATTCAAGGTACATGCTGCGGGGAGAGCTTCATGACTAAGCCAGCAACGGAAAATACTTGGTTTATCGATTCCTTCCAGAATGCACAGCATTTTGTGCATGTGCTGGAAAATATTTTTGACCCATTTGGCATGAGCAGATCTGCCATCCACACCCAGCTGGCCTGGTTGTGCCATCCCGCCCAGCTGGCTGAATCCAATGCCCGGCTGGCACAAAAGCTGTTCAATCTGCAGCAGTATGCCGCCAGACGCTGCCTTGGGGTGAAAGGGCCGGAAGTAGAGTCACCCCATCCGGAAGACACCCGGTTTGTGGAGGCGGAGTGGTCGGATACCGCCAGTTTTGATATCGCCAAACAGTGGTATCTGATCCTGACCCATCACCTGCAAGACATGGTGTACGAAACCCCAGGCCAGTCGGCGCGCACTACCCGACAGGCGGCGTTCTGGAGCCGTAACTGGCTGAATGCACTGGCACCCAGCAATTTCTTTTGGAGCAACCCGGTTGCCATGCGCCGGGCGGCCGAAACCAATGGCGAAAGCCTGCGGCTGGGCTGGCAGAATTTTCTGGAAGATGCCCGTCAGGGCGCGGTGCGCATGAGCAGTACCAATGAATTCAAAGTAGGGGAGAACCTGGGCACCACGCCGGGCAAGGTGGTGTTCCGTAATGCCTTGTTCGAGCTGATTCATTACACCCCCACTGTCAAGGCGGTGCATCAGGTGCCGGTGGTGATTGTGCCACCGTGCATCAACAAGTTTTACGTGCTGGATCTCACCCCGAAAAAGAGCATGATCCGCTACCTGCTGGAGCAGGGGCTGGACACCTATATCATCAGCTGGCGCAATCCGGGCGCGGATCAGTCCGGCACCACTTTTGACCAATACTTGCAGGACGGGCTGGACCAGGCATTCCGGGTGGCATGCGCGCTGTCCGGTCAGCCACAGGTCAATGCGGTGGGTTATTGCATAGGCGGGGCCATGCTGGCCACCTGGCTGGCATGGAGCAGCCAGCACTACACCAATGGCGATAATCCGGTAGCCAGCGCCACCTTTTTTGCCACGCTGGTGGACTATCACAGTCCGGGTGACATCGAGGTATTCATCGACCCGGCCACGCTGGACTGGCTGGACGGGAAAATGGCCGAAACCGGCTATCTGGATGGGAAGGACATGGCCATGTCCTTCCGCATGCTGCGTCCCAACAGCCTGATCTGGCACTACGTGGTGCATGGCTGGCTGTACGGTGAAAAACCTTCGGCCTTCGATGTGCTGTACTGGAATATGGACACCACCCGCATGCCGGCAACCATGCATTCCTGGTATCTGCGCCAGTTCTACCAGCACAATAATCTGATCAAGCCCAACGCGCTGACCGTGGCTGGTCACCCCATCAATCTGGAGACCATCAGCCAGCCGGTGTATGCCGTTGCCGCCGAAGACGACCATATCGCACCGTGGAAACAATCCTTCCGGCTCAATCACTTCCTGTCTGGCGACAAGCGCTTTGTGCTGTCTACCTCCGGCCACATCCTGGGCATCGTCAACCCGCCGGTCAATCCGCCCAAGCGCGCGTTCTGGGTGGCCCCGGCCGAGCGCCACCAAAGCCCGGAACACTGGAAGCAAGCGGCCGAACATCATCAGGGCAGCTGGTGGGATGACTGGATGCAATGGCTGAAACCACGCTCGGGTGCGCTGGGCAAGGCACCGTCGGTCAGCAGCCGGCAATACCCGGCACTGGGTGATGCGCCTGGCAGTTATGTGCTGGAGAGCTGAGCCAGGCTATTTGGTCGATAGCGCATGATGTTCACCTGCCCGCAGCTTGCTGTGGGCAGGCGGCCCGATGCGCTAGGCCAGGGAAACCATGATCAGTAGCGGGCTGACAAGGGTCAGCACAAAACCGCTGATCAGGGCCAGCGATACATGATGAGTGCCGCATTTCTGCCGGATCAGTGGCAGGGTGGCATCCAGTGCGGTGGCACCGCAAATGCCGATGGCCTCCCTGCTGAAACGTGCGCCCAGCAGGTACAGCATGGCAATGGCCATCAGCTCCCGGAACAGGTCGGTCAGCATGGCAATAGCCCCATAGTTGCTGCCCAGCTTGCTGCTCACCAGAATGCTGGACAGGGTGACCCAGCCAAAACCGCTGGACAGCGCCAATGAAGTCCACACCCCTTCGCCGGTAAACACGGCCGCCGCCATGCCTCCGGCCAGCGAGCCGATGATGACCAGAACCGGCAGCACCATCACCTCCGGCGTGCGCCAGGCACTGCCCAGCTTCAGCTCCACCAGGTCGATGCCAACCAGCACAATCAGCAGGTAAAGCAATTGGCTGGTGCTGATGGCATCCAGCCAGCCTAGCTGAAACCCGGATGCAACGGCCCCCATGCCCACCATGCCCAGGGCCAGCAGGCAGTCGCGCAGTGCATGCAAAAACTGCGTGACGGGCGGGCGTTCGGCTGGCTCTGTTTTGCCGCTGGCACGCGGCTGACGCATGCACAGCACAATCAGCCCCCATGGCAGCAAGCTGGTCAGGGACGCAAAAATCAGCGCCGTCCCCAGGGTTTTGCCCAGCATGCTGCCATCACTCAGCACTGTGCCGAAGCCCTTGCCGCAAAAGAACAGCAACAGCCAGATCAGCGGCGTCAACAGGCGGGCACAGTGCCGGGTATGGCGGCGCGGCAGCAGCAGGCCGATGCCGTAACCGCACAATAGCGCCAGCATGATGGGGAGGATGGATGCCAGGATCAGTTGCATGAAGGCCTCATTTCAAGGCAGGGCGGAGGTGTAAACATGATTGTTTTTTTCATGGTGATTGCTATGCGCTGTCGTACTGCTTGGCGCCTGAGGCCGTCAGTATCACCAATTGCTGAATTCTCAGGAATGGATGAAACAAGCTTTTTGAATTCCTGAAACAGGAATAAGCTGCCCGGTATCACAAGGGGAGTGGATGCATGCTGAATCGACTGGAAATGCTGCGAATCTTCTGTACTGCGGCGGAAACACGCAATTTCAAGGAAGCCGCGCAGCAACTTGGCATCTCGCCACAGGTGGTGACCCGTGCCATCCAGGAGCTGGAAAGCCAGTTCGGCGAGCTGTTGTTCCATCGCAATACCCGTCAGTGCCGGATTACCCGCGAAGGTGAGCGTCTGGCACATATCGCCAGGCAAGGCGTGGAGGGGATTGATTGCTTGTTCCGCGGCGCGGAAGCCAATGCGGCCCAGCAAGTGGAAGGCACGGTAAGGCTGACCGCGCCGGAGGCCATCGGCCAGACCAGCCTGGTACACAGCCTGGCACGCTTGCGCCAGCAGTATCCGGGCCTGCATTTCGAACTGCATCTGGAAGATGATGAAACCGATGTGGTGGATGAACAGATTGATATCGGCATCCGCCACGGCTTGATCCGGGACAGCCGCTTTGTGGCGCGGCAAGTAGCCGAAGTGCCGTTCTACATCGTGGCCGCCCCCGGCTTGCTGGCCCGCTGCGGAGTGCCGCGCACGCTGAAGGACGTGCAGCAACAGCCTGTGGTTGGCACCATCGACCAGCGCACCGGCAAACCGTGGCCCTGGTTTTTCCGTCAGGAGTCGCAGTGGATTCCGCGGGAGCTGGCATTCATCAGCAACAGCACCCAGGCCGAGTGTGCCGCGGTGGTGGCCGGCTTCGGTTTCGCCCAGATGCCCGGTTTTGTCGCCATTCCCCACCTGCGCAGCGGCGAACTGGTGGAGGTGCTGCCCGAGCTGGCACCCACCCCGTGGGCGCTGAGTGTGTACCGGCCACAGCGCAGCCCGGTTCCGGCGCGGGTTCGCGTGGTATACGACTGGCTGGTCAGTGACTTTTCCAATCCCGCGTTTTTCCCGCTCCTGCCCTGAAACCGCAGCCAGTCCCATATCGGCCTGTGCCTGCGTGCTGACTCCCCGCTAGCGCCTTGGCAAATCGCCACCTGCCATCAGGGAAGGCAGCGTGGCCAGGCAGGGGCGCTCATGGCGTGCAGTTTGCCAGCGTGGGGCTGGCACGCCGGTCCAGTACGCCGGACCAGGTGGTGAGCGCCAGTGCCAGCAGTACGATCAGGGCGCCAATCCACGGGGTGGCCATGATGCCCATCGCCTCGACAATCAGGCCGCCCGCCCAAGCACCGAATGCAATGCCCAGATTGAATGCAGCAATGTTCAGGCCGGATGCCACATCCACCGCATGCGGTGCATCCCGCTGGGCTTGTTGCACCACATAAAGCTGCAGGCCGGCCACATTGCCGAATGCCACCGCACCCCACAGCAAGATGGTGAGCACCACCAGCCATTGCGAACTGGCGGTCAGCGCCAGCAATACCAGCGCAAGGGCCAGGCCTGCAAAGATGATCTGCAGCGCCCGTACCGGGCCTTTGCGGTCGGCCAGGCGGCCACCCCAGACATTACCCACGGCAACCGAAATACCGTAAACCAGCATCAGCACGCCGGTGGCCGAGGCTTTGAAGCCGCTGACCTGCTCCAGCATCGGGGCAAGATAGGTAAACGCAATGAATGAACCGCCGTAGCCCAGCGCCGTCATGGCATACACCAGCAACAACCGCGGCTTGCCCAGTACCGAAAACTGGCCGAGCAAGGAGGTGGGCGCCGTGCGGGCGATGTTGTCAGGCACCAGCAGCCAGCTGCCGGCAAGGGCGATCAGGCCAAGGCCGGAGACGGCAAGAAAAGTGGTTTGCCAGCCAAATGTCTGGCCGATGAAGGTGCCCAGTGGCACACCGGTCACCAGGGCAACCGTCAGGCCGGAAAACATCAGCGCAATGGCCGAGGCGGCTTTCTGCCTGGGCACCAGGCTGGTTGCAATGGTGGAGCCTATCGAGAAAAACACACCGTGGGTCAGGCCGGTCAGCACGCGGGCGATGGCCAGCGTGCCATACGCCGGAGCCTGCCAGGCCAGCAGGTTGCCCAGCGTGAACAGGGCCATCAGGGTCAGCAGCAGGGTTTTGCGTGGCAGGCGGCTGCTGAGGGCGGTCAGTACCGGCGCGCCAATGGCCACGCCCAGCGCATACAGGCTGACCAGCAGGCCGGCAGAAGGCAGCGATACGTGCAGGCTGGCGGCAATGGTCGGAATCAGCCCGACGATGACAAATTCGGTGGTGCCGATGGCAAACGCGCTGAGTGTCAGCGCCCAGAGGGCAAGTGGCATGCAAAAACTCCTTAAAGCAGTGTGAGGACATCACCGGTGACCCGTGCTCCGCTCCCGCCGGTGCAGCTGGGGGCCAGTTGCGGATGGCTGGCACCGGACTGCCCCGGCACGGGTTTGCGTGGAGGTCGGTTGGCAATGCAGGAAGAGTTCGCATTATCATTGCTTGAAAAGGCAGGAAAAATACGTCTGAAACTCAATGTCTTGTGACTGGTAATCAACAATGCTGAGCACAGAAACCATGCAGGCTTTTGTCACCGTGATCGAGGAGGGCTCGTTTTCTGCTGCGGCAGAACAGCTGGGGCTGACTCCATCCGGCATCAGCCGCAGTATCGGCAAGCTGGAAAAACAGCTGGGTGTGCGCTTGATCAGGCGCACCACGCGGCGGCTGGATCTGACCGATGAAGGGCGCTGGTTCCTGGAGAATGCCCGCGACATCCTGGGCCGCATGCAGGCAACGGAGCTGACGCTGCAGTCGGCGGCGGAGCATCCGTCCGGCCTGTTGCGCATCAATGCCGCCACGCCGGTGTTCGATCATGTGCTGGCCCCCTTGTTGCCGGCGTTCTGTCGTCGTTATCCGCGCATACGGCTGGAGCTGACCAGTGGCGAGATGGTAGGGGACCTGATTGAACAGGGGGCCGATGTGGCCTTGCGCGTCGGCCAGCTGCAGGACTCCACCCTGAATGCGCGCTTGCTGTTTGAAAGCCGCTGGCGTCTGGTGGCGTCGCCAGCCTATCTGGCCGAACACGGTGCGCCGGACTCGGTGGCCGAGCTTGCCCGCCAGCGCCTGCTGGGCTTCTCCCAGCCTTCGTCCTTGAATCTGTGGCCCTTGCGGCATGGTCATGTTGACGGTTTGGCGATAGAGCCGACCATGACCGCTTCCAATGGCGAGACGCTACGCTATCTGGCGCTGGCCGGTAACGGCATTGCCTGCCTGTCGGATTTTCTGGTCGACCAGGATATTGCCGCCGGTCATCTCACCGCCTTGCTGCCCGATGACATGCTGCCGTGGCGGCAGCCGGTGTGGGCGGTGTATTACCGTCAGGGTTTTCTGGCGGCGCGGGTGGCGTGCTTTGTCGACTTTCTGTCCGGACAGTTGCGCGCGCACAGTCAGCAGTCCTGAACCGTGCGCCATGTGCCGGCTGCCAGTCAGCAGTCGCTGGGCAGCCGGATGATACTGGCGCTGGTATGCAGTGCCGCAGGCCGCACGACAGGTTCAAGCGGGCCTGAAACCGCTTGCATCCTGCTGGGTTCATGGCCTGTATTCATGCCAGTTTTTGCTTGTGTTGCTTATTCAGCTTGGCGCCGCTAACAAAAAACCTGCTGCGGCGTTGCGCCTCCTTGCCGTACCCTTGTACTGTCTGCGTCGGCGCGCCTGGCCCCAGGGATGCTACGCTATTTTGTCAGCCGCTCTCAGGCTGGCATTTCACAATCACTTCGGACAAGCGAGGCCCGGTCATGCACATTGCCATTCTTACCTTCGACGGATACAACGAACTGGACTCGCTGATTGCCTTTGGCATCCTGAACCGCATCAGGAAGCCGGACTGGCGGGTATCCATTGCCAGTCCGACGGCACGGGTGACGTCCATGAATGGCGTGGTGCTGGAATCGCACATTTCGCTGGCCCAGGCCTGCGAGGCGGATGCCGTGATTGTAGGCAGCGGCCTGAAAACGCGGGATGTGGTGGCCGACGAAACGCTGATGGCGCAGCTGCGGCTGGATCCCTCCCGCCAGCTGCTGGCGGGCCAATGCTCGGGCACGCTGATACTGGCCAGGCTTGGACTGTTGCAGGACATCCCGGCCTGTACCGACCTCATTACCAAGCCCTGGGTGCAGGAGGCGGGTATCAGCGTGTTGAACCAGCCGTTTTTTGCCAGAGGCAATGTGGCAACGGCAGGGGGCTGCCTGGCCTCGCAATATCTGGCTTTCTGGCTGATTGCCAGGCTTGAAGGCATGCAGGCCGCCCGGGATGCACTGCATTACGTGGCCCCGGTGGGGGAGAAGGAAGACTACCTGGCACGTGCTTTACAGCATGTGTCGCCCTACCTGAACGCGGACAGCGTGGCCTGAGCAAGGCTGACCGCCTGTTTGCCGGTGTGGGCCTGCACGCCATTGTGCTGCCGCGCAGGCCTGCCGTGCTCAGTCTGCCTGTACGCTGGTGATGTGCCCGGTTTGCTGCCAGCAGTCCAGCGCCTGAATCTGGCCGAACCAGCGGACGATTTCCCCGAACTCTTTGAGCGGCAGGCGGGCCTGTTGCCAGTCGGCCAGCGGGGCGGCAATGGCCAGATCCGCCAGCGATGGCTGTTGGCCGCATATCCACTCCCGCCCGGCAAGGTGCTGATCGAGAATCTGGCCGGCGGCGACAAAACCGGCTTCCGCCCGTTCTACTTCCACCGCGCTGGCCGGGCCTTGCCCGGCCATTTGCTTGATTGCGTTCTCCCAGTTAAGGCTGCTGATTGGCGGCATCCAGTGCTGTGCACACCAGAACATCCAGCGGCTGGCGTCGGCCCGTTCGCGTGCACTGGCTGCATGCAGGGACTGGTCCGGCGCCAGCTCTGCCAGGTACTGCATGATGGCGTAAGACTCCCACAGCACATGGCCATTGTCTTCCAGCACAGGAACCTGATGATTCGGGTTCAGCTGCAGGAAGGCGGGTGTGTTCTGCTCGCCACGGAACAGATCAACCTGTATCAGTTCAAGCGGCAAGCCAAGTTGCCGGGCAACAAGCAGCACGCGGCGGCTGCAAGACGACAGGGGGTGGTAATAAAGACGCATGGCATTCACTCCGGTGGGTTGATCTCGAGTGATGCCATTGTCACGCCAGCCACTGACAGTTTTTGTCAGTAGTCAGCTGTTGTTACTGTTTTTGGCCTGCCGGGCGGCATCGGCTGCGCGCCACGCTTTCAGCAGCTCGTGCTTTCTGTGCGGGTAGTGCTCCTTGCCCGCTCGCAGGGCAAAGATGCGGTCTGTCCGGAAATGACGGAAATCCTGCCGTGTTTCACACCATGCGGCCAGCATGCGTACGTGGTCGAAATAGCCCAAGGCCAGCGGCCAGATGGTGCGCTGGGTGACATTGCCCTGCAAGTCGCAGTAGTCGATGCCCAGCTTGTACCCGGCGCGAATGGCCTGACGGATGATGGACAAGTCCACCGCATCGGCTTCTGCCTGTGAAGGCGAGCCCACCAGCAGCGAACTGTTGTCCAGACTGTGGCGCAATGCAGCGGGCAGCACTGCGGAAATCTTGGCCAGCGCATTCTGTGCGGCACGGCCCAGTTGGGTGTCGGTGCGCTTGGCCACCCATTGCGAGCCCAGTACCAGCGCTTCGATTTCCTCCGTGCTGAACATCAGCGGCGGCAGCATGAAGCCGGGTCGCAACACATAGCCCAGGCCGGGTTCGCCTTCAATCTCGGCACCTTGTGCCTGCAGGGTGGCGATATCGCGGTACAGCGTGCGCAGGCTGATGCCCAGCTCAGCGGCGAGGCTGGCCCCGGTCACCGGGAAACGGTGTTGCCGCAGGGCTTGCAACAGGGTGAACAATCTTTCCGTACGTGACATGAAATACTGGTCTGGTGATAAGTACGCAGCGATCTTGCCACAGCGGCGCGGGTGACAGGCATGCATTTGCACGGACATGGCAGTATGGTGACGATGTCGGGATGCTGCTCAGGCACCGCCCAGTCCATGCAGATAGTCTTGCAAGGACTGGCTGACAATGTCTGACAAGCGTTCGCAGCCGACTGTGGCGGTGGATTCGGCGCGATACAACATGAGGCGGATGTCTGGCAGGGCGGGCAGGTCCTGCCGCAATTGCAGCGTATCCGGCACGCCGACCGGGGTGCGCACCGTCACGCCCAGCCCGGCGGCAACGGCAGCCCATATCCCGCTCAGGCTGCTGCTGCTAAAAGCCTGCCGCCAGGCCAGATTGGCCTGTTCCAGTGCGGCGCAGGCGGCTGCCCGCATCAGACAGGGGGCTTCAAATGCCACCAGCGGCAGGGCGCTGTCCGCCGGGTATGGCCACGGGTTGGCCTTGCTGTCTATCCAGCACAGCGGCAGCCTGCCCATCACCTGTTGATAGGGCCAGGGCTGGCCGCCATCCCAGGCCAGGACCAGGTCAAGCTCTCCTTTGGCCAGACCATCCAGCAATTGCTGATTGCGTGCCACTTTTACCTCCAGCCGGAACTGCGGATGGGCACGGGAAAACTGCCCCAGAATGGCCGGCAACAGCGATTCGCCAAAGTCTTCCTGCATGCCGAACCGTATCCAGCCTTGCTCCAGCCCGCTGCCTTGCACCGCTTGCACCGCCTCGTCATTCAGTGCCAGCAATCGGCGGGCATAGGCCAGCATGACTTCCCCGGCGGGTGTCAGTACCAGGCCTCGGCCTGCCTTGCGCGTCAAGGGTTGGCCGGCTTGCTCTTCCAGTTTTTTCAGCTGGGCGCTGATGGCGGAAGTGGAGCGGTTCATGCGCTGGGCGGCCATGGCAAAGCTGCCCATCTCCACACCGGTCACAAAGCTGCGCAGCACATCCAGGTCCAGGCTGATACGGCTCACGGTAATAGTCCTGAAAAAGTGAACGGTAATGAAAAAACATTTTGATTATCAAAATCATTCTGACTGCTTAAGCTGGGTGCTGTCAAAAACGACAGGAAAATCAGGCATGACCAGCTCTTCTTCACGCAGCATGCAGAACATGACAGTCGAGGCCCCCAGACTGGCTGAAATCACCCAATCGCTCCTGTTTGGCGATGTCTGGCAACGCTCCGGCCTGAGTCCGCGCGAGCGCAGCATTGCCACGGTCGCCGCACTCACCGCGCTATACCGGCTGGAGCAGCTGCCGTTTCACTTGCAGCTGGCCATGGACAATGGCATCAGCCGGGCCGAACTGGGCGAGCTCATCACCCATCTGGCCTTTTACGCCGGCTGGCCTGCCGCTGCATCGGCGGTGGATGTGCTGGCGGCAATGCCGCACGGAAAGTGAGCCTGTCATGCCTTATACCCGTATCGCACTGGCGGCCGGCAAGCCGGAGTCCTGGCTCAGGGCCATCTCGCACAGCCTGCAGCAGGCGCTGGAAGAAAGCTTCGAGGTACCGGCGGGCGACTGCTTTCAGGTGTTCCAGCAATGTGGGGCTGGCGAGCTGGTGTTCGACCGGGAGTATCTCGCCACCGCAGGTGCGCGCAGCGCGGACTTCACCCTGTTCCACATTACCGCCGGTCGGGCCCGCAGCACAGCCTGCAAGCGCGCATTCTTTGCCCGGCTGGCAGAGCGGCTGGCGGCCAGCCCCGGCCTGCGCCAGCAAGACATCATGGTGGTGATTACCACCACCGGGCTGGAAGACTGGTCATTTGGCAATGGCAAGTCGGCACTGCCTGAATGCGACAGTTAGGAGACACATCATGCTTGCCATGCAATACCGTTTTGTCCTGCCCGCCGACTACGACATGGCCATCATCCGGCAGCGCATCCGTGAACGCGGCCATCTGCTGGATGGCTTTCCCCAGCTCGAATGGAAGGCCTATCTCTGGTCCGAACATGATGTCCGGCAGCCGGGCAGCGTCAATGCCTATGCGCCGTTCTACCTGTGGCGGGATAACGAGGGCATCAACCGTTTTCTTTCCAGCCCCGGTTTCAAGGCGCTGTGCGCCGACTTTGGCAGGCCGCATGTCGATATCTGGCCGGTCTGGGACAGCATCGGGAGCCATGTCATGCCCACCGCCAGCGTGTGCCTCTGCCAGACGCAAGCCATTCTGCCCGGTCAGTCGCTTGACGCTTTGCGCCAGCAGGAGCAGGAACAGGCCGCCCGGCTACAGCAGCAAGGTGCCGTGTCGGTGTTGACCGCTTACGACCCGCGACAATGGCAGTTGCTACGAGTATCGGCCTGGCGTGGCGAACAGGACTTCCGGCAGCAGGAGATGGACGGCACCTGTTACCGGATTGGCTATGTGGCGTCCGGGGCCTGAGTGTGCCGCATCAGCGCCAGCAAGCCGCGCCGACACCGACAGTACAAATGGTACGGCAGGCATGGAAGCACAAGGCAGGAGCAGGGTGGGTGTTGGCGGGCCTTAGCGCAGTTGCACGATGTCGCCCACGCGGGTGGTGTAGCAGGGCGATTTCTTTTCCTGCTTCATCCGCCAGTCCTCGGTCAGGCCTTCGGCACCCAGCTTGATGGTTCCGCTGCCAAAATCGCGGTTGAGCTTGTCGATGGCGGCCATCAGCCGGTTGCGTTTGGGGTCGGGCAGCGGGCAGAACATATCCGGCTGCTGACGGGTGGCCGGGCCGATGTCCATCAGGATGACTCCGGCCTTGTGGTAGCTGAACTCCTTGCGCCAGATGGCGCGCAGCGCTGCCTGGGCGGCGCGGTTGAGTAGCAGGGTGTCAGCGCTGGGGTGGACGAGTGGCACGCAGGTGTAGCCATGGTATTGGCCCAGGTCGCGGAAGGGATTGGTGCGGATGCTGACGCCAATCAGCCCGGCGGTGCTGCCCTGGGCGCGTAGCTTTTCGGCTGCACGGGCGACGTGGTGGCTGATGCTGGCAGAGAGTGAGGGCAGGTCGTGCACCAGGCGGCTAAAGCTGCGGCTGGAGATGATTTGCTGCCTGGCCGGAGCCACGTCTTCCAGTGCCAGGCAGGCTACGCCGTTCAGCTCTGCCACCGTGCGCTCCACCACCACATTGAACTTGCGCTTGATGTGGCGCGGGTCGGCCAGTTTCAGGTCCAAAGCACTGTGGATATTCATCAGGGTCAGCTTTTCGGCAATGCGACGGCCAATCCCCCACACCGCGCCGACCGGGAATTCGGCCAGCAACCGGTCCGCCTCGCGCGGGTTCAGCCAGTCCCATTCAAACACGCCGTTCCACTCTGGCCGCTTCTTGGCCACATGGTTGGCCAGCTTGGCCAGCGTCTTGCTGCTACCCATGCCCACGCAGGTGGGAATACCCAGCCCCTGCCACACCGCCTGGCGGATGCGGTGGCCGTGGCTGTCCAGGTCCGGGATGCCTGTTACATCGAGAAAGCATTCGTCGATGCTGTAGATTTCCTGCTGCGGGGCAAAGCGCGACAGCACACTCATCATGCGGCGCGACATGTCACCGTACAGCGCGTAATTGCTGGAGAACACCGCCACACGGTGCTTGTAGCACTGTTGCTGTATCTGGAAAAAAGGCAGGAAAGCCGGAATGCCCAGCGCCTTGGCCTCGGCCGAACGGGCCACCACGCAGCCATCGTTATTGGACAGCACGATGATGGGGCGGCCGATGAGGTCCGGGCGGAACACCCGCTCGCAACTGGCGTAAAAGCTGTTGCCATCCACCAGTGCAAAGGTGCTCATACCAGCCGCCGCACCACGGCAATCACCACCCCCCATATCTGCAAGGTGTAATCGCCTTCTGCCGGAATCATGGGATAGCCGGGTGCATCGGCCAGCAGCGCCAGCATGCCTTGCTGCTTGTGCAGGCGGCGCAGCACAAAGCCGTCCTCATGCGCGGCCACCACCACATTGCCGTGTACCGGGCTGCGTGCCTTGTCGATCAGCACATAGTCGCCCTTGAAAATGCCGTGGATGGCATCGTTGCTGGCCATCATCAGGAAGGTGCAGTCCGGGTCGTCCACCAGCAGGGTGTTGAGGTTGATATTGTCCTGCACGTAGTCGTCGGCCGGGCTGGGAAAACCGGCACGCACGCTGCTGGCCACCAGTGGAATGCGCAGCGGGCTGGAGCGGGACAGAGGAATGGGGTAGTGCATGGCAACTGCTCTATATGATTATGTACAAAATCAAATATAGCAGAAAGCAGGCAGTGCAGGGTGAGGATTTGCGCGAGAAAAACCGAAGCCGCCGCGCTTGGCAAGGCCGGGCCGGACGGCATACCATGCCGCCATGTGCATCAACTTCATGCCTCCAAACCCGCGCCAGCTGGCAAGCCATTTCAATCTGCCAGCTGGTGACCTGCTGTGGCCGGACGAGTGCTGGCAAGATTATCTGGCACCCATCATCGTCAAAGGCCGCCACGGCGAAGCGGTGCTGCAGCTGGCCAGCTACGGCATGGTGCCCAAACGCCACCAGCCACCCGGCGTGCGCATCAGCACCATGAATGCGCGCGCCGAAACCATTGGTGAACTGTTCAACTACCGCCGTGCCTGGCAGCAGCAGAGCCTGTGCCTGGTGCCCATGCAGCACTTTTACGAGCCGTGTTATGAATCCGGCCGCGCCGAGCGCTGGCAAATCGGCATGGCCGACAGCAGTCCGTTTGCCGTGGCCGGCCTGTGGCGTGCCTGGTCCGAGCCGGATGGCAGCATCAGCCACACCTTCACCCAGATCACCATCAACGCCGACCACCATCCGCTGATGAAGCGCATGCACCGGCCGGGCGATGAAAAGCGCTCGCTGGTGATTGTGCCGCCGGATCAGTACATGCACTGGCTGAACTGCTCCAACCCCGAACAGGCACGCAGCTTTCTTACTCACTACCCCGCCGAACTGATGACCGCCGCCCCCGCACCGCTCAAGCCGAAAGAAGCCGCTCCGGAGCAGGGCAGCTTGTTTGATTGAGCTGTAATCATTCCTTCTTTTCCTGATGGCTTGAAAGCCTCATACTGGCTTTTATGCAAAAGTCATTGATTGGGTGTTTCCCCAAAACTTCAAGATCGAAGCTGTCAAGCAGCTTATTGAACGCGGCTATCCCATACCGCCATCACCAAACAGGTCACTCAACTCGGTATGTCTGTTCTCAAGCTGTATTAATGGTTAAAACGCCATATCGGGGAGGTCGGACTTGGGAGCTGAAAGATGTTGCATCAAGGCATGATTGAAGGGGATGGCCGGAGGATGGAGCGGGGTCCTTCAAAAAGCCACTGTATCCCCGGTAGATTCTTTGATGTTTGAAAAGCTTGGCCGATTTATCGTGAAGACTTGCAAAAGTGATCAAGCCAGCAGGGATTCTTGATGATGGATATTATTGAGTGAGTAAATCATGCTGATACTGTTTTCGGGTGTGCCGGTCGGTTAAGTGGAGAGATTGATGAATAAGTTAATTTTGTTCATGTTTCTTTATGAATGCATTGGCTTTTCCTGTGCTTCAGAAATTCGTGTATTCAAATACATTGCAATGGCTGAGGCAATGGCTAGCGTCGGTAATGTTGTTGAGGGGGTGCCTGATTTTTTGGAGGTTGGTTACTATGAAAACGGCAGGAAGGGTTTTGTAGTGGTTAATCGTAATTACAAAGGTGAGTGTATTATTGATGGGGATCCTGACAGATATTATTCGTTGCGAGCGCATTTCGCAAAGTACAATATACGTTATTCGAGGAAGGGGGTGAGGGGTGCGTTTGTTTATGAACAGCCATATGGGTGTGATTCTGGATTGTATTTTTATAAATTATCAAAATCCAGGCGTATTTATATTGTTGGTGATGCTTATAGCGAAAATGGTCTGCAATTTTTAACGGCTCCTAATTTTAGAGGCTATGTTGCCAAATCGGAGTTACCCGCGGGGTGGAGGCAATATGAGCCGGATGATAGCTGGTTTTATGTAGTGCAGGAGGTTTTTGTTTTTGATGACTTGAAAAAGAATTTGCGAAATCCGAGGTGAGGCTGGATTTGAAGCACTCTTTATTGCATTGCTTGTATGCGTTCTTGATTGCTAGGTCTGTCAGCTGCGCTGCATCAAGGCATGATTGAAGCGGGTGGCCGGGGCGGGGTGAGGGATTGCGGCAGCGATGAAGGGGGTTGTTTGTGAATCATATTGTCGAGTGGAAAATTGTGCGGCTAATGTTTATTCAATTTTGAGGTTATATTGTTTGGGGTTTGTATGAAATGGAAGATTATTTTTACATTATTGGTTGTTATTTTTTTTAGTCTCTGGTATGCATTTGACTCTCTTGAGGGTTATTGTATAAGTGATCGGCGGAGGTATTCTGATGATGAGTTGATTAATCTGGCGATTGCAAATTTACTTATGAGTTATCCGCAACCTGCCTCGGGTTATGATGATTATAGGGAGAGCTTTCGGGGGGAGGGAGTGGCTCAAAATTATGACAACTATATTAATCCGAAGGATGTTATTTATTACGATGGTGTTAGGGATTTTATTGATAAAAATAAAGGATGCTGTTCTGTTGTTAAGAGGCGAAATGTTGATGAAGGTGAGTTGGAATATTGGAAGAGTATATTTGGAGGGGGCTGGCGATTTGTAAGGATAGTGTATCGATTGAAATACCATGTTGATGGTCGAGTGGAAAGTCCTTTGGTTGTATGGATGGGTCCGGTCGATAGTTGTGGTAATCCAACCCTTAGTACAAGTCAAACATTTTTGAGGTGATGTCGTGAGCAATGCCATGAATAGTGTCAGCGCAAATGGCATAACAAGTTCATTTTTGTATGGTAGTGAAAATGTCCTATGAATTGATTGTATGGAAAGAGAAGAAACTTTTCTCCCGTGCAAACGCGTATTCCAGTACTCAGTGACATGGCAACGGTTGGTCAGTGTAGTTTGCGTGCTGACTAAAGAACGTTTCTAGGGCAGGTGTGAAACGACAACGAATAAGTTTGTTGTGTATTCATCGCGTGCGAGTGAGTGCCGTGTAAGACAATGAATGTCTTGCTGGCATACCTAATGGCATACCAGTGGATGTGGAAAACAAAAAAGCCCTGATTAATCAGGGCTTTAATGATAATTAATGGCGGAGGCTGTGGGATTCGAACCCACGGACGGTTTCCCGTCGGCAGTTTTCAAGACTGCTGGTTTAAACCACTCACCCAAACCTCCGCAGTTTCTTGCCAGCGACCGTGTCGTCTGGCGAAGAGGACGCAATCATAACCGTCCCAGGCCGTTTTGGCTAGGGGGTGGCGCGGTTCATTTCCAGCATTTCTGCGGCATGCTGGCGGGTGGTCTGGGTGAGCTCGGCACCACCCAGCATGCGGGCGATTTCCAGCACGCGCTGCTCGGCGTCCAGCGGGGTGATACGGCTGACCACGCGTTTCTTTTCTTCACGCTTGCTGACTTGCCAGTGCTGCTCGCCGCAGGAGGCCACCTGCGGCAGGTGGGTGATGCACAGCACCTGATAACGCTGGCCCAGTTGCTTCAGCATATGGCCGATGACTTCCGCCACGCGCCCGCCAATGCCGACATCCACTTCGTCGAAAATCAGCGTGGGCACGCTGGCCACCTGGCTGATCACCACTTGCATGGCCAGGCTGATGCGTGACAGCTCGCCGCCGGAGGCCACTTTGGCTAAGGGGCGCAGACTGGTGCCGGCGTTGGCTGCCACCAGGTATTCGATGGATTCCAGACCATGGGCGCCGGGTTCGGCCAGGGCGGCCAGTTCGATGGCAAAGCGGGCGCTGCTCATGGCCAGCTGCTGCATTTCCTTGCTGATGCGGGCGGACAGTTCGCTGGCGGCCTGGCGGCGTTTGCCAGACAGGGCTTCGGCCAGGGTGCGGTAGCGCGACAGGCTGGCGGTTTCGGCCAGCGCCAGGGCTTCGCTGTCGGTGGAGGCTTCCAGCGCGGCCAGCTGGGCTTGCCAGTCGGCCAGCTTGAGCGGCAGTTCCTGCGGCTGCACGCGGTATTTGCGCGCCATGCTCATCAGGCTGTCGATGCGGCTTTCCACCTGTTGCAGCTGGCCCGGGTCTTCGTCGATGTCGCTGGCGTAGTCGCGCAGGCTGTAGACGACTTCGCGCAGTTCGGCATCTACCGAATCCAGCAGGGACAGGGTGTCGGCCAGCCGTGGGTCGAGGTTGGCCAGCTTGCTCAGGCGGCTTTGTACCTGGGTGAGCACGGACAGGCAGTTGCCCTCCATCTCGGACAGGGTATCCACCGCGTACTGCGCGCTTTGTACCAGCTCGGCAGCATTGGCCAGGCGGGAGTGGCTCTGGTTGAGCCCGGCCCATTCGTCCTGTTGCAGGCCCAGTTCGGTCAGTTCGTTGATTTGCCAGGTGAGGCGTTCGCGTTCCACTTCGGATTCGCGCGACAGCTTGTCGGCATCGCTGCGTGCCTTGCGGGCGGCTTGCCATTCCTGCCAGGCCTGATGCACTTCGCGGGCCAGCGAGCTGCTGCCGGCATAGGCATCCAGCAGTTCGCGCTGGGCTTCGGCCTTCACCAGCGACTGGTGGGCGTGCTGGCCGTGGATGTCGACCAGGAATTCGCCCAGCAGCTTGAGCTGGGCCAGGGTGGCTGGCTGACCATTGATGAAGCTGCGCGAGCGGCCGGATTTGTCCAGTACGCGGCGGATCAGCACGATGTCGTCGTCGCCCGACAGGGCATTTTCCTGTAACCAGGCCTTGATTTCAGGACGCTGGCGGCTGTCGAATTCGGCGCTGATTTCGGCGCGTTCGGCTCCTTCGCGCACCAGCGAGCCCTCGGCGCGGTCGCCCAGCAAGAGGCCCAGGGCATCCAGCAAAATGGATTTGCCTGCCCCGGTTTCGCCGGTCAGTACGGTAAAACCGGGGGAGAAGTCCAGCGCAATGCTGTCAACGATGACGAAGTCTTTGACCAGAAGGGATAGCAGCATGGTGTGTGCGTGTCAGAGCAGGCGCTCGCCCCAGTGGAGCTTGTGGCGCAGCATGTCGTAGTAGTTGTAGCCCACCGGGTGCAGGATGCGCAGCGGGTTGCGATAACGGCGGATCAGCACGCGGTCCATTTCCATCAGGTCGCAGTGCGACTGGCCGTCAAAGTGTACGCGCGCGTCCAGGCCGCGGGTCAGCATGAATTCCACTTCGCAGGAGTCGTTCACCGCAATGGGGCGGTTGTTGAGCGACTGCGGGCAGATGGGCACCAGTGCAATTGCCTGCAGCGTGGGGTGCAGGATGGGGCCGCCAGCGGCCAGCGAGTAGGCAGTGGAGCCGGTGGGGGTGGAGACAATCAGGCCGTCCGAGCGCTGGCTGTAGACAAACTGGTTGTCGATGAAGACTTCGAATTCGATCATCGAACCCACGGCGCCGCGGCTGAACACGATGTCGTTGAAGGCCAGCGCATTGGCGACTTCGGCGTCTTCGCGAATCACCGATGCTTGCAGCAGGATGCGGTTTTCCGGCACGAAATTGCCGCCCAGGATGGCGTCGATGGCTTCCAGCATTTCATGACGCGGAATGTCGGTCATGAAGCCCAGTCGGCCCTGGTTGATGCCGACCAGCGGCACGCGATAGGGTGCCAGCTGGCGGGCGATGGACAGCATGGTGCCGTCCCCGCCCAGCACGATGACGAGATCGGCCAGCTTGCCCATGTCGCTGCGTTCGATCAGCTGATGGGGCCCGGCTTCGGCCGGGGTGGCGCTTTCCTTGTCCACGAATACGGTGATGCCGGCAGCGGCCAGATGATCGGCCAGGGTGCGCAGCGATTCCACCACTTGCGGTTTGCTGTGTCTTGCCACCAGGCAGACATGTTTGAACAGTCGTTCCATGTGGGCGATTCTACTGCCTTGGGGCGGTTTCGTTCAAAAAAGACTCGTCGCTGCGTTTTTTGCCGGTGGCTTCCAGCGCCTTCAGGTAAAAGCGGATCAGGTCGGCCAGCGAATCCACCCCCAGCTTGCTGAACAGGTTGGCACGGTGCACTTCGATGGTGCGCGGCGACAGGTCCAGCTGGCGGGCGATTTCCTTGCTGGACAGGCCGTCGGCCACCAGTTCCAGCACTTCACGCTCGCGGCCGCTGATGCGGGCCAACTGGTTCATCACTTCCTGGGTTTCTTCATCCTGCTGCTGTTGCTGGATGCTCAGGCGTATGCCCTTGCGCAGGCTGTCGATCAGGCGGTTCTGGTCGATGGGCTTGGTCAGGAAATCAATGGCACCGGACTGGAAAGCACGGCGGCACTGTTCGATATCACCATGGCCGGTGATGAAGACAATGGGAATGGACAGGCCGCGTTCTACCAGTTTTTCCTGCAGGGCAAGGCCGGTGATCTGCGGCATGCGGATATCCAGCACCATGCAGCCGATTTCACCTTCGGTATAGGTTTCAAGGAATTCCATGGCGCTGGCGAACGTCACCGTGCGCATGCCCTGGGCCATGATCAGCAAGGCCAGTGAGTCGCGTACGGCCGGGTCGTCATCCACAATGAAAACGGTGGGCATCATGTACTTCATTAACGGTCATCTCCTGCAACAGCGATTGCTGTTTATGTGCCAGATACGGCAAGGCCAGGCCCGTTGCCTGTCTGGCTGTCAGCAACGGGAAGCATGGGTGGTCTTGCCGGGTTCGTGTGCTTGTGGCGGGGCATGGCGACCGGGTAAGGGCATCTCCCGAAGTCAATGCGCTCCATGATACCCGTGACCGCCTTGTCCGGTCTGCCTTTTGCCGGCATGTGCTGCCGGTATTGCTTGCTTGTTGCAATGCCGCAAGCAGCGCCAGCCAGCGCGAATGTTATCAGCATAATGGCTGGCTGGCTGCACGGACTGCTGTCATGGCGATACTATATCGGCGGTTTTGTGCTGCCGGGTCAGTATCGTCATGGTTTCAGCCAGTCGGCAAACTGGCGTCGCAGCTTCAGCTGCTTGGGCTGAATGACAGCCTGGCAGTATGGTTGCTCGGCGTTACGGGCAAAGTATTGCTGATGGTAGTCCTCGGCCGGATAAAACTGGCTGGCCGGCTCCAGCGTGGTGACGATGGGGGCAGCAAAAATGCCTTGCTGTTCCAGGTCGGCCATCACGGCCCTGGCCGTGTCCAGCTGCTCTGCATCATGATAAAAGATGGCGGAGCGGTACTGGCTGCCCACATCATGCCCCTGTCGGTTCAGGGTGGTGGGGTCGTGGGTGGCAAAAAATACCTGCAACAGCTGACGATAACTGATGATGGCCGGGTCAAAGCGGATCTGCACTGCTTCGGCATGGTCGGTGTGGCCAGAGCAGACGCTGCGATAGTCCGGGTTGGGCGTCTGCCCGCCGATATAACCGGATTGCACCTGGCTTACCCCGTTGAGGGCGAGAAAAATACTCTCGGTACACCAGAAGCATCCGCCGGCCAGGGTGGCTGTGTTCATTGCGCTCTCCATTTTATGGGGGTGGGTACGCTGTTTCGTCGGGGCTGGCGGGTGAATCTTACACGCCTGAGCCAAATAGCTGGTACGCGGCAGCGACGGTATTGGTCTGGATTTCCACCGTGTCGCTGATCGGGTTGGCATAGCCTCCGGCCATGGTGATCACCAGTGCGGCACCGCTGTTCCGCACTTGCTGCATGACCAGCTGGTCGCGTTGCAGCAAACCCGCCTTGCTCAGTGCCAGCTTGCCCAGCCGGTCACCTGCATAAGGGTCGGCACCGGCCAGGTAAAACACGATATCGGGCTGTTGTTGCAATAGCGCGGGCAAATGCCGTTGCAGCCGGGAAAGGTAGCTGGCGTCGTCGGTCTGGTCTGGCAGGTCGATGTCCAGCGAGCTGGCTTCCTTGCGGAAGGGAAAGTTCTTTTCGCCATGCATGGAGAAAGTGAACACGCGTGGTTCATCGCGGAAAATGGCGGCCGTGCCATTGCCCTGATGGACGTCCAGATCAATGACCAGAATGCGGCGCGCCAGGCCTTCTTGCAGCAGCAGGCGCGAGGCCACGGCGACATCATTGAATACACAAAAGCCGCTGCCCTTGTCGTGATAGGCATGATGGGTGCCCCCGGCCAGATTCACCCCGCAACCATGCAGCAAGGCGGTGCGGGCGGCGGCAACAGTGGCACCGACCGAGCGGCGCGAGCGCTCCACCAGTTGCGGCGACCATGGCAGGCCGATTTCACGCCAGGCGCGTGGCGGCAGGCTGCCATCCAGCACCTGGGCGACATAGTCTGCTGCATGTGCCTGTTGCAGTTCCCATGCACTGGCCGCCGGGGCTTCCTCCATCAGGGGGGCGGCAAATTGCCCCACTGCGGTGGCAAGCAGCTGGTATTTTTCAGCCGGGAAACGGTGGCCTTCCGGCAGCGGCAGGGCAAACTGGTCGGTACGGTAAATGCGCATGGACTGTGTGGCTAGAACAGTTTGACGGGTGAGAAGCGTGGCAGGCTCTCGCCTTCGTGGATGACGGTTTCCAGGAACATGCCGGCAGGGCGTGTCCATAGTTGATAATCGCCATAGAGCGCGCGATAGGCCACCATGGGTTCATGTGTTTCAGAATGCAGACCCAGCCCGAGCACTTCGTAAAGATTACCCCGGTAATGGCGATAAATGCCGCGTGGAATGTCCATCTGTGTTCCTTGTCGGTTTCTGCTGGGCCGCCAGCATGGCGCTGCCGGGCAGTGCGGTCAAGTGTTCTTGCCATCCCAGTAATACACCCGGAATTCGGTATCCAGCACAAAGCCGTTACGTTCGTACAGTCGCTGTGCTCGGGTGTTGTCGTGGGCGGTTTGCAGCATGATGTCGCCACCACCCAGGCTGATGACATGGGCCTGACAGGTTTGCAGCAGCTGCTTGCTGACACCGCTGCCGCGGTAGTCCGGTGCGACATACAGGTCGTGCAGCAGCCAGTTAGGTTTAAGCGTCAGTGAATTGAAACCGGGATACATCAAGGCAAAGCCGACCGCAATACCAGCATCCTCCGCCAGCCACAGGCAGGCCTCGCGCTGGCGTATGCGCGCTTCGATAAACTGCAGGCAGTCCGCATCGCTTTGCTGTACATGATAAAAGGCCAGATAAGCCTGAAACAGCGGCAGGCAGCGCTCAAGCTGGTGTGGGGTGACAAGGCTGATCTTCAAGGTCATGCATTCGCTCCCGGGCAGTGATTCCGTTACAATAGCGCCCTTTTTTCAGCAGGTTAAGTCATGAATCTGATGCTGGCCCCGATGGAGGGTCTGGTTGACCCCATCATGCGGGATGTACTGACCCGTCTGGGCGGTATCGACTTGTGTGTAACCGAATTTGTCCGGGTCACCAATGTGCTGTTGCCCACCCGTACTTTTCACCGTCTGGCACCGGAATTGCTGAACGGTGGCAAAACCCGTGCCGGAACAACGGTGCGGGTGCAGTTGTTGGGCTCGGATCCGGTCTGTCTGGCGGAAAATGCCGCCAAGGTGGCCAGCCTGGGTGCACCGGGTGTGGACCTGAACTTTGGCTGCCCGGCACCCACGGTCAACCGTCATCGTGGCGGGGCGGTACTGCTGACCGAGCCGGAACTGCTGCACGCCATTGTCAGGCAGGTGAGGGCGGCTGTTCCGGCCGAGATACCGGTAACCGCCAAGATGCGGCTGGGCTATGAGGACAAGAGTCTGGCACTGGACTGCGCTGCTGCCTTGGCAAGTGCCGGGGCAGCCGAACTGGTGGTACATGCGCGTACCAAGGTGGAAGGGTATAAGCCGCCAGCCCACTGGGACTGGATTGCCCGTATCCGGGAGCATGTCACGGTGCCGGTGATTGCCAATGGCGAGGTATGGACCGTGGCGGATTACCATGCCATCCGGGCGCGAAGCGGCTGTGAGCGGGTAATGATTGGCCGGGGGCTGATTGCCGCGCCCGACCTGGCACTGCGCATTGCGGGCGATCAATCCGACACGCCCATGACCTGGCAGGCACTGATGGGATGGTTGCTGGATTTCTACCAGCAGTGCTTTACCGAGGCAGGGGAGTCGCGCTACCCACCGGCAAGGCTCAAGCAGTGGCTGGGGCAGTTGAAGAAAACCTACCCGGAGGCGGGTGACTTTTTCGAAGTGATTCGCCGCGAAACTTCTTCTGAGAATATTCTGAGAGTAATGCAGGATATGTCTGTTAAGTAAATTCACCCATAGCCAATGCCAGGTGCAAACGTTAGGATGAAAACGTGCTTGGTTCTTGGTATGGATCCAGGCGCTGTATGACCGGCTGCCCTCAGCTTCCGGTCGTTACACTTCCCCGATACCCTGTTAATCCCTCCCCTTGCGGGAGGGTTTTTTTTGCCTGCATGGGCCTCAGGATGATCCGGTCAGCAGGATGATCCGGTCAGCCTCACGACGCCAATCTGGCCGATGAGAGCGGGGCTGTCGCTGGGAGTAAACCAAATGAAATCAGACCAGGCATGCTGGTCTGATGATGTTGTCGCGACAGGGGAAACTTGCCTGGGCGCGCAGTCTAGACGAACTGCACCGGGACAAAGTAGCTGCGGCCAGTGCGGGATACCAGCACCTGCGGTTGTCCGGCGCGGACTTCACGAAAAGCACGCGGCAGACGGCGCCAGTCCATGAACTTCATCTTGATCAGGCTTTCATCGATTTGCATCATGCGCTCCTTTACGAGACCGGGTGAATGACGTTGGTCACCACACCCCAGATAAACAATGCCGCTTCTTCCGGCACTTCGATTGGCGAGTAAGCCGGGTTCTCCGGCATCAGGAACAGGCCGCTTGCCGTTTTTTCCAGCCGCTTGACGGTAAGCTCGCCGTTGATGACCGCCACCACCACCTTGCCGCTGCGTGCTGGCAGGGCGCGGTCGACAATCAGCAGGTCGCCATCGTGAATGCCGGCATTGATCATCGAGTCGCCTTTCACCGTCACCATGAAGGTGCTGGCAGGGTGGCTGACCAGATGGGCATTCAGGTCGATGTCGGCTTCTTTCAGGTCATCGGCGGCAACGGGCGAGCCGGCAGGTACCCGGCTGGCGAACAAGGGCAGTGACAGCTGGCTGAGGGTTTCCGACAGGGTGCGGATATCCTGGGTGTCCGCTGTTCTGACCGTACGCAGCTGGCGATATTCAGCCAGCCAGTTTTCCAGCAGTGGCCGCAAGGGTTCCGGCACACGCATGGCTACGGTTTTGTCACCACCGAATGCCGATTTGCGTCCGGCACCATCTCGTTTGCCTCCTTGTGCCATCTTGGCCCTTCCTGTTTCGCTTGCGTTGAATTGATTGTGTACAAATTCAAATGACTTGGCAATGCCAATGTGAAAATGCCGGGTTTTAGTGTGGCATTCTTGCTGTTCTTGATATTTTTAAATGAATCAAATCATTGAAAATAAAAGACAAATACTATTTCTGCTTGCGCGGTGCGCTGGAAGTGCCATCCGGGGCCGCAAACAGCAGAAACAAACCGGCCTGCTGGCTGACGCCCAGCTTGGCGTACAGATTGCGCCGGTGCACCTTGGCGGTATCCAGTGAAATGCCCAGCTCACGGGCAATGGCCTTGGTGGAGTGCCCGGCCAGAATCAGCAGGGCGACCTGCACCTCACGCTCGGTCAGTTGCGGATTGCCGCGCTGGCGCAAGGCATCTTCCAGCCTTGACTGGCGTTCCACCGGGTTGTTGCGCTGCTGTTCGATCAGGCTGGTGTCAAATTGCCATGCCTTGCGCAGCAGGGTCAGCAGCCAGGGGCTGAATAACTGGCAGCTGCCAATCTCGCTGGCACTGAAGCGCTGACGGCTGGCCAGCGACAATGACAGCACGCCCTGGCCGGCAATGGGCAGCAGGAACTGCAGCTCGTCTTCCCCGACATTGCGGCTGAAATACTGGCGGTAGTATTCGGTGTCACGGAAAGAGTCCGGTGCCACATCGTCCAGCCGATACAGGCCAGGCATCGGGTTTTGCTGGCTGAAGGCATAGAAGGGGTCAATGCGGTACAGCCCGGCGCGGTAGTCGGCAAACAGGTCGTCCGCTGCGAGGTTGGCGGCATGATCCGCCAGGATCAGCGGTGGCTGGTCAGCCTGGAACAGCAGCACTACCCAGGTATCGAAGGTGGCAATCTCGCCCAGAAAGCTGGCCAGCACCGGCCAGAAGCGTGGCTCTCCCAGTTGTTCCAGCAATTTCCCCAGCCGGTGATGAAAGGCCAGGTCACTCACGGCGATCTGCATGTCTGTTCTTGCTCCTGTTTCGGTATTGGCCATGGTTTTGCATGATGCCGCAACTGTTCTGCCCCGGCGCTACCCCCAAGGGGTGAGTGGCCTCACCCATCAAGGCGATGGGCGGGGTGGGGCAGCCTGCCTAGACTGTGGCCATCGCATGTCAGTCGTATGTGGAGTCGCGACTGGCTAAACCCGACAGGAGAGTAGCATGTTGTCATCGAAAGATCTGTCATTCTGGACGGCTTGCGCCAGCGCGCTGCAGCCTGCTGCACAGGCCTATATGGATGGCCGGCTGCAAGATGCAGTAGATGGCCGCCAGTTTGCCAGCATCTGTCCGCATACCGGCCAGACCATCGCCATGGTGGCGCGTTGCGCACAGGCGGATGTTGACCTGGCAGTGAGCGCCGCACGACGCAGCTTTGAGGCCGGGGACTGGTCGCGCTGTCATCCGCGAGAGCGCAAACCGGTGCTGCAAAAACTGGCGCAACTGCTGCGCGACAATGCCGACGAACTGGCCTTGCTCGATTGCCTGGACATGGGCAAGCCCATCTCGGATGCGCTGAATATCGACGTGCCGGCCACGGCGGCCTTGTTCGACTGGTATGCCGAAGCCTGCGACAAGCTGTATGACGAAGTGGCCCCCAGCGGCCCGGATGCGCTGGCGCTGGTGACGCGCGAACCGGTGGGCGTGGTGGCGGCAGTGATTCCGTGGAATTTCCCGTTGGACATGGCCGCCTGGAAAGTGGCACCGGCGCTGGCGGCAGGCAATAGCGTGCTGCTGAAACCGGCCGAGCAGTCGCCGTTGTCTGCCATCCGTCTGGCGCAGCTGGCCAGCGAGGCCGGTCTGCCGGCCGGTGTGCTGAACGTGCTGCCCGGCTATGGCGAGGAGGCCGGGCAGGCGCTGGGCCTGCATCCGGACATCGACTGCCTGTCGTTTACCGGCAGCACCGAAGTCGGCAAGCGCTTTCTGGCGTATTCCGCCGCTTCCAACATGAAAATGGTGTGGCTGGAGTGCGGTGGCAAAAGCCCGAATCTGGTGTTTGCCGATTGTGCCGACCTGGACGCGGCGGCACGCAAGGCGGCCTTTGGCATCTGCTTCAATCAGGGCCAGGTGTGTTCTGCCAGCTCGCGCCTGCTGGTGGAAAGCAGCATTCACGACCGTTTTGTCGAAAAGGTGCTGACCGAAATGGCGCATTACCAGCCGGGCAATCCGCTGGACCCGGCCACGCGGCTGGGCACGCTGGTGGATGCCGGGCATACCGGCCGGGTGCACGGTTTTATCGAGGACGGCGTGCGGCAGGGCGCGCGCTTGCTGGCTGGTGGCGAGCGGCTGCGACTGGGTGACAGTGACTGCTATTTGCAGCCCGCCCTGTTTACCGGAGTGACGCCGCAGATGCGTATTGCCCGCGAAGAGATTTTCGGCCCGGTGCTGTCGGTGCTGCGTTTTGACAGCGAGGCCGAAGCCATTGCCATGGCCAATGACAGCATCTACGGCCTGGCAGCTGCGGTATGGACCGACCAGCTGCAGCGGGCCCACCGCGTGGCGCGTGCCTTGCGCGCCGGTACTGTCTCGGTCAACACCGTGGACGCACTGGACCCCGGCGTACCGTTTGGCGGCTGCAAGCAGTCCGGCTTTGGCCGCGACCTGTCCCTGCATGCGCTGGACAAGTTCAGCCAGCTCAAAACCACCTGGATCAGCCTGTAAGCCGGTGCCCCGGCATGGAGACCACAATGCACACCAATCAGAAGCAACGCAGTACCGCCGACTATCAGGCCATGGATGCCGCTCACCATATTCATGCCTTTCTGGACCAGAAAGCCCTGAACGAGGAGGGGCCGCGCGTCATCACCCGTGGCGAAGGCCTGTATGTGTGGGACAGCGAAGGCAAGCAGTATCTGGACGGCATGTCCGGCCTGTGGTGCACCAATGTCGGCTATGGCCGGCAGGAGCTGATTGATGCCGCCACCCGGCAGCTCAAGGAGCTCAGTTACTACAATATGTTTTTCCATACCACCCACCCGGCGGTGGTGGAGTTGTCCGAGCGGCTGTTTTCCCTGCTGCCCGGCAGTTACAGCCATGTGATCTATACCAACTCCGGCTCCGAAGCCAATGAGGTGCTGATTCGTACCGTGCGCCGCTTCTGGGACGTGATGGGCCAGCCGGACAAGAAAATCTTCATTGGCCGCCACAATGGCTATCACGGCTCCACCGTGGGCAGCGCCTCGCTGGGTGGCATGGCCTTCATGCACGAAATGGGCAATCTGCCGATTCCGGGGGTTGAACACATTGACGAGCCAGACTGGTATCGCCACGGCGGCAACCTCAACCCGGCGGAATTCGGCCTGCAGTGTGCCCGCGCGCTGGAGCAGAAAATCCTGCAACTGGGCGCGGACAAGGTGGCGGCTTTTGTGGCCGAGCCGTTCCAGGGTGCCGGTGGCATGATTTTTCCGCCGGAAAGCTACTGGCCGGAAATCCAGCGTATTTGCCGTCAGTACGATGTGCTGCTGTGTGCCGACGAGGTGATTGGCGGCTTTGGCCGTACCGGCGAATGGTTTGCCCATCAGCATTTCGACTTCCAGCCCGACACGCTGAGCATCGCCAAGGGGCTGACCTCCGGCTACATCCCCATGGGCGGGCTGGTGCTGTCGCGGCGCATGGCGCAGGCTCTGATCGACAAGGGCGGAGTGTTTGCCCATGGCCTGACCTATTCCGGTCACCCGGTGGCCGCCGCCGTGGCGCTGGCCAATCTGGATGTGTTGCAGGGCGAAGGCATGGTGGATGCCGTCAAGCAGGATACCGGCCCCTATCTGCAACGCTGCCTGCGTGAAGTGTTTGCCGATCACCCGCTGGTGGGCGACATCCAGGGCACGGGCATGGTGGCGGCCTTGCAGCTGTGTGAAGACAAGGCCAGCCGCAAGCTGTTTGCCAATGAAGATGATATCGGATGGCGTTGCCGTAGCCATGGCTTTGACGAGGGGCTGATCATCCGCTCCACCCATGGCCGCATGATCATGGCACCGGCACTGGCCATCACCCGCAGCCAGATTGACGAGCTGCTGAGCAAAACCCTGCGGGCAGTCGACCGCACCGCCCGCGAGCTGGGCATGTTGTAAGCCCCGCCACCGGCATCCTTACAGAGCCGTTCAGCGGCCAGACCTTGCCGGGACCACTCCTTCAGCACAGCGCCATAGTTCCCGCCACCGGTCAGCCTGGCCGGTGGACGGGTGTTGCCAGTCCGCACTACAGGAGTTTCACCATCATGCGCTTCACACCCACCCTGCGCCGTCTTGCCTCCGCCACGCTCTGCTGTCTTGGCCTCACCGCCCAGGCGGCCGAGCTGCATGTCTACAACTGGTCGGACTATATCGGCGAGCAAACCATCGCCGGCTTCGAAAAACAGACCGGCATCAAGGTGAAATACGATGTCTACGACAGCGATGACACCCTGCAGGCCAAAATGCTCACCGGCCGCGCCGGTTACGACGTGGTGGTGCCCACCTCCAATTACATGGCGCGTCAGGCTGCCGCCGGCATCTATCAGCCGCTGAACAAGGCGTTGCTGCCCAATCTGGCCAATCTCGACCCGCAGCTGATGAAAATGGTGGCCAGTGCCGACCCTGGCAATAAATACGGCGTGCCCTATGCCTGGTTTACCGACGGGCTGGGGCTGAACCTGAACAAGGTGAAGGCGGCGCTGGGCAACGATGCGCCACTGGATAGCTGGGACCTGCTGTTCGACCCGGCCCGGCTGGGCAAGCTGAAGAGTTGCGGGGTATCGATGCTGGATCAGGCCAGCGATGTGTTTGCCATCACCCTGCATTACCTGCACAAGGACCCGAACAGCAAGAACCCGGCCGATTATCAGGCGGCGTTTGAAACCCTGAAGAAAATCCGCCCCTATATCACCCAGTTCAATTCTTCCGGCTATATCAATGACCTGGCCAATGGCGATGTCTGTCTGGCGGTAGGCTGGTCGGGCGATATCGGCATTGCCCGGCGCCGGGCGGCAGATGCCGGCAAGCATTACCAGATTGCCTACGTCATTCCCAAGAGCGGCGCGCCGTTTTCGGTGGACATGATGACCATTCCGAAAGATGCGCCCAACCCGGCAGCGGCGCACCAGTGGATCAACCATATCCTGCAGCCGGATGTGGCGGCCGGCATCACCAACAAGGTGTTCTACCCCACGCCCAATATCCCGGCGCGCAAACTGGTGCAGCCAGCCATTGCCAGTGATGCCGGCATCTACCCGCCGCCCGCGGTAATGCAGACGCTGTTCCTGTTGCAACCTTTGCCGACAGATATCCTGCGCTTGCAGAACCGCTTGTGGACGCAACTGAAAACAGGGCGTTGAAACCGTGGCACATCCGGTAATCCGGGATGTTGCTGCTGGTGTGGCCAGAATCCGTGTCAGTGGCGAAGCAGGGCGGATAATCAATCGTTACCGTTGAATATCCGGGCGGCACGGGGTAGTCTCTGCAGCCGTCCCGTTACTGCCATGCAGATGGCTGCAGGCAAGGGATGAACAGGAGACAGCAATGCGAGTACAGGCAAATCCGGCCGATATCGGTCGTTGTGGCTGTGGCCGGCGCGACTATTGTGATGGTAGCCATGGCCTGACCGAAGAGCAGTGGCAGGCCCGGCTGGCCGAAGAGCAAAAGCAGGCAGACGAGCAAGCCGCTGCTGCGGACTTTGGCGACGATTGAAGCCAGTCTGACAGGCCTTGCTCAGTCAAGCACAAACAGCCCGCACATCCGGCAGGATGGCGGGCTGTTTGCTTTGGTGAAAGCTTATTTCTTTTTGTCGCCAGTATTGGCCGGGGGTTGCAGGTAGCTGGCCATGCCTTGCAAGGAGTTTTGCATGCTGGAGAGATGTTCCAGAGCCAGGCCTTGCAAGTCTTCCTGTGCCTTGGACAGGATGCCGCAAAATTCGCCAGAGCACTCCATGGCGCGGTTGGCATTGGCTTTGGCCAGGTCGCTGATCTGGCTGATGGCTTCTTGTGGCGTGCTGGCCTGGCTCAGCGCGTGCAGTGACTTGGCGTAAGTATCCAGATGCTCGCGGCTGGTGCTGATCTGGAAATTGACCAGTTGTTCGACGTTGTTCATCGAGACTTGCAGGAATTTCAGCGTGATATCCACGCCGGCAGTCTGATTTGGCTGGGTAGACTTGTCGTTGGATGACATGGTGCTTCTCCTTGGGGACTGGACGGTAGCGGGGAAGGGCAGTTGTTGCGCGTGCAACAGCTGCTTGGAGTCATCTTCCCGCTAATCGTTCAGCATTTTCCCTGTCCAAGAGGAGTGGCCGACCGGGGGGCGGCACGAGCACGGTCAATGCTGTTTCACCCCAGGGCGCGGGCAATGAAGTTGCGTGGCACGCGTGGCTTGGGGACCCGGCCACTAAACCAGTTGCGTACGTCCTGATCCAGCCCGATGCCGTGCATGAAGTTGTACAAGGCCTTGTTGAGCGCCTTGCCCATGGCGTCGTGATCGGTGCCGGTAGGGTCGATGAAGCCGACATCGTTCTTGGCGAAGCTGACCGGCGGCAAGGGTTGCAGGGTGACGCCGTATTCTTCCGGGTTCTGGCCTACCGGCGAATGCACGGTGCAGGCAAAGCGGTGGAAGAAGCCGGACTGGATGCAGCCGGTATCAAACAGCTGGCGTACGTATTCCAGTGCATCCACCGTGTCCTGCACCGTCTGGGTGGGGAAACCGTACATCAGGTAGGCATGCACCAGCACGCCTGCTTCGGTAAAGCTTTGTGTCACCCGCGCCACCTGTTCCACCGACACGCCTTTTTTCATCAGCTTGAGCAGGCGGTCCGAGGCCACCTCCAGCCCGCCGGAAATGGCGATGCAGCCGCTTTCCGCCAGCAACTGGCACAGCTCCGGCGTGAAGGATTTCTCGAAGCGGATATTGCCCCACCAGGAAATGGACACATTGCGGCGTAGCAGTTCTTCGGCCAGCGCGCGCAGCATCTTGGGTGGTGCGGCCTCGTCGACAAAATGGAAGCCGGTCTGGCCGGTTTCGGCAATGATGGCCTCGATACGGTCCACCAGCGTGCTGGCGGAGGCGGTTTCGTAACGCGAGATGTAGTCCAGTGTCACGTCGCAGAAGCTGCATTTTTTCCAGTAGCAGCCATGTGCCACGGTCAGCTTGTTCCAGCGCCCGTCGCTCCACAGCCGGTGCATGGGGTTCAGCATATCCAGCAAGGACAGGTAGCGGTCGATAGGCAGGCCATCCCAGGTGGGGGTGCCGACTTCCTCGAAGGGGATGTCGGCTTCCATCATGTTGATGTAGCGGACCTCGCCGTCTTCGCGCACGAAGGTGCGTACCAGTCGGGATGTCGAGCGTTTGCCTTGCAGGTGTTCCAGCAGGGCCAGCAGAGGTTTTTCGCCATCGTCCAGCGTGATGAAGTCGAAATAATCGAATACCCGTGCTTCTTTGAGTTCGCGCAGCTCGGTATTGACGAAGCCGCCGCCCAGCACTGTGCGGATGGCCGGCCAGCGCGCCTTGATGGTCTGGGCGATGCGGAAGGCTGCATACACCGAGCCGGGGAAGGGCACCGACAGCAGTACGATGTCCGGCTGATGCCGGGCAATGGCTTCTTCCACCAGCTGTTGCAGGGTGTCGTCCACCAGCGTGGGTTTGCCGGCCAGCGCCCGCGCCAGCGGGTCGAAGGTGGGCTGGCTCATGGCCAGCGATTCGGCATAGCGCACGAATTCAAAACGCTCATCCACCGCTTCGCGCAGTACGTCGGCAATGTCATTCAGGTAGAGCGTGGCCAAATGGCGGGCGCGGTCCTGCTGACCCAGTGCGCCAAAAGCCCAGGCCAGCGGGTCGCCACCATAGGGGTCGTCCGGGTCCACATACACTTCCAGCGCGGCAAAACGCTCGCCTTCGGGCAGAAAATTGCGGCCACAGATGCGGTGCGCCACGGTGGAGTCACGCCCCTGCAAAAAGGCAATAACCGGGCCGATGGTGGCCAGGTAGCGCTCGAACTGGCCGACAAAGCTGTGCAGCTGTGCACTGCGTTTTTTCGGTGGAATGGCGTCAAGCTGCTGGCGCACGGCTTGCAGGCCACTTGCCGAAAACAGTCGCAATACCAGCTGCAAGGCCAGGTCTTCCTGAAAGGCGGTGACCTGGCGCGAGCGCAGAAAACCGGTGATATAGGCGGTGGACGGATAGGGCGTGTTCAGCTGCGTCATCGGCGGGATGAGCGACAACACGCGTGGCGACGCATTGGCTGTGGACGTCTGCATGGGGGTGGTATTCAACTGCATGGCTTTCATTGATTGCTGCGGCCCGCCGCAGATGGGGCTTGGCGGCGACGGGCGGTATTCAGGATGTGCGCGGCGTGGCGGGCAGGCTGGCCAGTAATTGCTGGATCGCCAGCAGGCTGTCGGGCCGTACCAGTCGGGCAACTTCCTGTCCGTCTTGCAACAGCACCAGCGTGGGCCACAGCTTGACCCGGAAGCTGCGGCCGAGGCGACGGCCTTTGCCGTCTTCTATCTTCAGGTGCGGCAAGTCCTGATACTGTTGCATGGCGCTGGCCAGTAATGGTTGCGCCGCCTGACAGTACTGGCACCAGGGCGCACCGAATTCCAGCAGCAGCGGACCGGGCTGCGTCGCCAGCTGTTCGGCGCCGGGTTCTTGATCCTGTGGGCTGAAGCTGCTGCAAAAGGCCATGGCGGGCTCCTGTCGGCAAAGGCAGCAGAGGATAACACTGTTGGGCAAAAACGGCCCGGCTTCCTTGTGCAGAAAGACGGGCCGGTTGCTGTCATGCGACAGGCTCAGCGGCTGGCGAGCTGGCTGCCCAGTCGTGATAAAAACGCATCGCAGGCGGCCAGTTGCTCCAATGCCAGCCATTCGTCCGGCTGGTGCGCCTGGGCGATGTCGCCGGGGCCACACACCACGGTAGGAATACCGCAACGTTCGGCAAACAGCCCGCCTTCGGTGCCAAAGGCAATCTTGCGTGGCGGGGTGTGGTCGTTCAGCAGATCCTGCACAAAGCGCACGACGTGGGCATCCGGCGGAGTGAGCAAACCCGGATAGCTGGTTTTTTCCGTGAAGCCAAAACCGCAGTCGGGGTCCACCGCCTGCATTTCCGGCTGTAGCACCTGCAGGGCATGATTGCGGATGGCGTCCAGCAGGCTTTGCGGCGGGTCTTCCGGCAAATGGCGGATTTCAAAGTCGAACTGGCAGTGCGCGGGGATGATGTTCAGCGCGGTGCCGCCTTGCATGGTGCCGACGTGCAGGGTGCTGTAAGGCACTTCGTACAGCGGATCGAACGGGCCGTGCTGGCGTCGCTGCCGGGCCAGGCTGCGGATGAAGCTGACCAGTTCGGCAGCGTATTCCACTGCGTTCACCCCGGCCGTCGGGTTGCTGGAATGGCCTTCGTGCCCCCGCGCTGTCACCCGCCAGGCAGTCTTGCCCTTGTGGGCGGCCACCAGCTTCATTTGTGTCGGTTCGCCAATGATGCCCATGGCGGGTAGGACTGGCAGCCCGCCCAGCACTTCCAGCAGGCGGCGCACGCCGATGCAGCCGATTTCCTCATCGTAAGTGAAGGCCAGGTGCACCGGCGTGTGCAGCTGGCTTTGCGCCAGTTGCGGCACCTGGGCCAGCACGCTGGCAAGAAAGCCTTTCATGTCAGCCGTGCCGCGGCCATACGCCCGCTCGTCGCGGATATCCAGCTGGAACGGGTCGCTGTGCCATGTCTGGCCATCTACCGGTACCACGTCGGTGTGGCCGGCCAGCATCACGCCGGGGCGGTCGGTGGGGCCGATGGTGGCGTACAGATTGGCCTTGCTGCCGTCTTCGTTTTCCACGATGTGGCTGCTGATGCCATAGCCAGCCAGGTAGTTTTTGACAAAGCGGATCAGCTGCAGATTGCTCAGCCGGCTGGTGGTGTCAAAACCGGTCAGCGTGTTGAGCAGGGTAAGGGATTCCATCAAACGTCTTTCCATGAAACCGCAGCATGCGGTGTGGCGGCCAGGCAAGGGCCGTGCGTCAGTTTACACCCCGGCCATGCCGATTGCGGCGGCCGGGCATTGTTTTTGCGTTACGCCTTGGGCAAGGCAGCTTGCGTGGTGTGTCGGTTGACAAGCCGAATCTAGCTTGCGACATTGAATACCGAAAATATTATTATTTTTTCTGCTGGATAGATAAATATTATGCAATATACCCTGCGGCAGCTGGCTTATCTGGTGGCGGTGGCCGACCACGGCAGTGTCACTGCGGCAGCCAATGCCCTGTACACCTCGCAGCCGGGGATCTCCAGCGCCATCGCCCAGCTGGAAGAGCAGTTCGGCCTGCAGTTTTTCATTCGCCACCATGCCAAGGGCGTGTCGCTGACGCCCGCCGGGCAAAGCTTTGTCGCGGCAGCGCGCAACCTGCTGGCGCATGCGGACGACCTCAGTCTGCATGCCAGCGCATTGAGCCAGTCCCTGCAGGGAGAGTTGCAGCTGGGCTGCTTCACCACCATTGCGCCCCTGTTTCTGCCGCGCCTGCTGGCTGCCATGCGCGAGTCCTACCCCGATATCACGGTACAGCTGCACGAAGGCGATACCGGCCAGTTGCAGCAGGCACTGCTCAGCGGGCAGACCGAGCTGGCCTTGCTGTACGACCTGGATCTGGCACCCAGCCTGTACCGGCAGACGCTGCAAACCGTCTTGCCTTACGCCGTGCTGCCGGCCAATCACCCGCTGGCCACGCAAACGGCGGTGTCACTGCATGATCTGGCCGATTTGCCCATGGTGTTGCTGGATTTGCCACACAGTCGCGAGTATTTCCTGTCGGTATTCCGTCTGCACAATCTGGAGGCACGGGTGCGCCACAAGACCGTGAGTTTTGAACTGGTGCGTGGCCTGGTGGCGGCAGGTAACGGCTATGCGCTGCTGAATCTGCGCCCGCAAACCCGGCAGTCCTATGCTGGCGATGCCCTGGTGTACCTGCCGATTGTGGAGGATGTGCCTGCGCTGAATATCGTGCTGGCGTGGCCGCAAGAGCTGCGCCTGACACGCCGCGCCGAGGCCTTTGTCTCGCTGTGCGAGCAGAGCATCAGCCGTTTGGGTTGAGCGCGGTTTTGGTGCATCGCAAAAACCGATGCAGTTGACAAGGTAAAGCTATTTTACCAATGCCCCGGGCTGTCCCTACAGTGTGCTTGCAGCCGCCCACCTGGCTGCGTCTCCTGTAAGGATTTGCCATGCCCACATTCAAGCATTGTCGTGTTGCAGCCGTACTGGGCTGCGTATTGCTGAGCGCTGCCACCCAGGCTACCGAACTGACCGTGGTGTCGTTTGGTGGTGCCAACAAGGAAGCCCAGCAAAAAGCCTACTACCAGCCCTTTGCCGCCAGCAGCGGCATCAAGGTGGTGAGTGGCGATTACAACGGTGAAATGGCACGGGTGCGTGCCATGGTAGACAGCAAGCGGGTGAGCTGGGACGTGCTGGATGTCGAATCGCCAGACCTGCTGCGCGGCTGTGACGAAGGCATGTTCGAAAAGCTGGACTACCGCCGCATCATCAAGCCTGCAGAACTGCTGCCCGGTGCCGCCCAGGCCTGTGGCATGGCAGCCTACGCCTGGAGTACGGTGCTGGCCTATAACAGCGACAAACTGAAGACTGCCCCGCGTTCTTGGGCGGATTTCTGGGACGTGAAGAAATACCCCGGCAAGCGCGCCTTGCGCAAAGGGGCCAAGTACACGCTGGAAATTGCCCTGATGGCAGACGGTGTGGCACCGCATGATGTGTACAAGGTGCTCAATACCCCGGCGGGATTGAATCGTGCCTTTGCCAAGCTCGACCAGCTCAAGCCCTATATCCAGTGGTGGGAAGCCGGTGCCCAGCCCGCGCAGTATCTGGCCGCTGGCGATGTGGTGATGAGTTCGGCCTATAACGGGCGCATCAGCGCGGCGCAGAAGGAAGGTGGCAAACAGCTGCAAATGGTGTGGAACGGCAATATCTACGATTACGACTACTGGACCATTCCCAAGGGCAGCGCCAATCTGGATGCCGCCTACAAGTTCCTGGCCTTTGTCAGCCAGCCGGGGGCGCAGGCCGAATACGTGAAGGGCATCAGCTACGGGGTGAGTCACCGCAAGGCGGCCGCGCTGATCGACAAGGGCCTGCTGGGCAATCTGCCTACCGCGCCGCAAAACCTGAAGCAGGGCGTGGCGATAGACAGCAGCTTCTGGGTGGATCACGGCGAAAACCTGGAGCAGCGTTTCAACGCCTGGGCGGCGCGCTAAACGTGGTGGCCATGGCCGGGCAGCTGCATGGCCCGGCGCATGGCGAAAATCAGGGCAAGGGGCTTGCCAAATGGCATGACTCGTTTACAATGCCACCCGTCATCAGGGAGTAGCCGCCCTCCGAATGCGAGAGGGACGTGTGTCAACAGACTTGCCGGTTCCGGCATGGCACACGTGGTCCGAGACTTGGCGAGACTTTTGACCGTAATGCTCTGCATGGCCGGGACGCATTGCGGTCACTCGTTTTCGCGTCCCGGCCATGGAGAACACTTGATGCAGTCTTTTCTGGTATCCACCGGTGTAGTAGCCCTGGCCGAAATCGGCGACAAGACCCAACTGCTTTCCCTGATTCTGGCGGCGCGTTACCGCAAGCCTGTTCCCATCATTCTTGGCATTTTGCTGGCCACGCTGGTCAATCATGCCGGTGCCGGTGGTGTGGGGGCCTGGCTGTCCACCGCGCTCAGTCCCAATATCCTCAACTGGACTGTCGTTGCTTCCTTTGCCCTGATGGCTGGCTGGATTTTGATTCCGGACAAGCTGGATGAAGGCGAAATCGTCATGCCCAAGCGCCAGATGGGCGTGTTTGCCACCACCGTGTTTGCCTTTTTCCTGGCGGAAATGGGCGACAAGACCCAGGTGGTGACCATTGCGCTGGCGGCGCGTTTTCATGACTTCCTGCCGGTGGTGGCTGGCACCACATTGGGCATGATGCTGGCCAACGTGCCGGTCATCTACCTGGGTAGCCGCTTTGCCGACCGCCTGCCCACCAAGGCCGTGCATATTGTTGCATCGCTGATTTTTGTGGTGCTGGGGGGGCTGGCCTTGATGAATGCCATCAACGGCAACCAGTTGCTGGGTTGATTCTCCTGTCTTTACCAATAAAAAACGCCACCCGCCCTGGCCGAGGTGGCGTTTTTCTTGGCGGGTGCCAAGCTGCTTCAGGCCAGTAAGCCGGCCAGATTACTGGTGGATTGCTGCATTTGCGCCAGCGTGGCATTCAGCGTGGTGTATTGCTGCAGATAGGAAGCACGCAATGCGTCCAGATTGGTCTGTATTTCGGTCTGGTGGCTGGTTTCGTCGGTAACGCTCTGGTTCAGGTCGTTCTGTTTGGTCACCACGATGCCGGTCGGCCCCAGCAGATTATTGATGGTGCTGTTGAAGCGGTCGGCAAAGCCGGTGCTGCTGCTGTTGCCGAACAGATTGGCCACTGCGCTTGGGTTGCTGGTCAGCGCCTTGTTGAAGGCGGTCTGGTCCAGTGCCAGCGTGCCGTCCTTTTGCAGGCTGATGCCCACTTGTGACAGATAGGCGAATGATGTGGTTGCATCCACACCTGCCACCTGTGTCTGCAGAACCGATGATAGTTGGTCCTGGATGGATAGCAGCGAGTCATCGCCCTTCATGTCACCGCTGAATGCACTGTTCACCGTGCTTTGCACCTTGTTGTAGGCATCGACGAAGCCTTGCAGGGTGGTGGCAATGCCGGACGTATCCTGACTCATGCCGATGGTGACTTGTCCGGCTTTTTCCAGATTCACCGAGGCGCCATTGATGACGCCGGTCAGGGTATTGCTGCTGGATGACACATTGACGCCATTGACCGTGAGCAGGGCATCGCTGGCGGCAAACGACTCGGTGGCCGCCGTGCTGCTTTGTTGCAGGCCGGCCAGGGTGTTGCCGCTGGTATTGCCGCTGTCAGTACCGCCGGATGTCACGCTGAAGGCATTGGCCGAGCCGGAATTGGCCGAAGCAATCACCAGCGAATAATTGCCGTTGTACTGCACGATGGAAGCATTGACCCCGGCATTGGCTGAATTGATGGCGTCCGAGATGTTCTGCAGGCTTTCACCGCCGCTGCCACCATTGTTCAGTTTTACCGTGGTGCTGGTGCCGGCCACGCTGAAAGTGAGCGAGGAGGGCACGCCGCTGATGGCGGTGGTAGCGCTGGTAATGGGCTGGCCGCTGCTGTTTTCATCGAATACCAGCTGGCGGGACTGTGCCAGCTTGCTCACATTCAACTGGTAACTGCCGGCAATGCCGCCGGTGCTGGTGGTGACCGAGGCAATGGTGCTGTCGGAGCTTGTCGCCTTGAAACTTTGCAGGAAGGCACCGGACGACAGGCTGCTGACCGAGGTTTGCAGCGCGGACAGGGCAGAGCTGATCTGGCCCATGTCGCTCAGCTCGGTCTTGTAGGTGGAAACCTTGTTCTGGCTGTCGGTCAGTGGCTGCTGTTCCACGCTCATCAGCTGGCTGACGATGGACTGTACGTCGAGCGGACCGGCGGTGGTGGTGATGGATGCTGAACTCATGATGTTCTCCTTGCTGTCCGCCATCGGGCAGACAGGCCATGGCTGGCTCTGTCTGCATTATCGGGCGGAAGCAGGGAGGTCTTGATGGCAAACCCCGGTTAAAAGATGTTGCCAACTGTTAAGTCCGTCACACATTGTCAAACAACTGGCTGACGCGTGAGCGTGGCCGGGATCAACTGCTGCCCGAGCCGGAAGATGAACCGGCGGCGCTGACCCCGGCCATCAGACCGGACAGATTGCTGGTGGATTGCTGCATCTTGGCCAGCGTGGCATTGAGCGTGGTGTACTGGTGCAGGTAGTTGGCCTGCTTGTCGCTCAGCTTGGTTTGCAGCTGTGTCTGGTGCGTGGTTTCGTCGGTGACATTCTGGTTCAGGTCATGCTGCTTGGTCATGATGATTCCGGCAGGTCCCAGCAGATTATTGATGGTGGTGCTGAAGCGGTCGGCAAAGCCGCTGTTGCTGCTGTTGCCGAACAGATTGGCCACGGCGGCAGGCTTGCTGCTCAGCGCCTTGTTGAAGGCGGTCTGGTCCAGCGACAAGGTGCCGTCCTTCTGGATGGCAATGCCCACCTGGGACAGGTAGGCATAGGAGCTGACCGGGTCGGCCCCGCTGACCGGCGTTTGCAGCACGCCGGAGAGCTGGTTGCGAATGGACGTCAGTGCTGCGTCGCCCTTCATGCTGCCGCTGGCGGCGCTGTCCAGCGTGCTTTGCACCTTGTTGTACGCATCGACAAAGCCTTGCAGCTTGCTGGCAATGCTACTGTTGTCCTGCGTCATGCTGATGCTGGCTTCACCGGTTTTTTGCAGGCTGAGGGTGGCACCGCCAATGACATCGCTGACGGTATTGCTGCTGGACGATACGTAAACGCCGTTGACGGTGAGCGAGGCGTCGATGGCGTCGTTGGATTCGCTGATGGCGGTATCGCTTTGCTGCAGCCCGGCCAGCGTGTTGCTGCTGTTTTCGCTCAGGCTGCTGTCGCTGCCGCCGGCAGTAATGCTGAATGCCTTGTCCGAGCCCGGTTCCGCGGCGGCAATCACCAGCGAGTAATTGCTCTTGTATTGCACGATGGAGGCATTGACCCCGGCATTGGCGGCATTGATCTTGTCGGCGATGTCCTGCAGGGTGACGCTGGCTGGCGTGGTGCTTGTGGTGGTGCCGTCACTGTTGGTGACCGTGCTGACCGGCTCACGCAATTGCACGGTGGTGGTGCTGCCGGCTACTTCAAGGCTGAGGCTGTCGGGCACATTGTCCAGTGCGGTGCTGGTGCTGCTGAGGGCTTGCCCGTCCGCGCCGGTGTCAAATACCAGCTGGCGCGGCTTGGCCAGCTCCTCCACATTCAACTGGTAATTACCGGGAACGCCCGTGCCATTGGTGTCTACCGTGGCGACGGTCGGGTCCGAGCTGCTGGCCTTCAGCGTATGCAGGAAGCTGGTGGACGACAGGCCGCTGACGGCAGTTTGCAAACCCGACAGGGCCGAGCTGACCTGGCCGATGTCGCTGAGCTTGCTGTTGAAGGTTTTCAGCTTGCCCTGGCTGGTGGTGAGTGGCTGCTTTTCCACCGTCATCAATTGACTGACGATGTTCTGTACGTCGAGCGGACCGGCCGTGGTGGTGATGGATGCGTTGCTCATCTTGTCTTGCTCTGCCTTGAGGATGGAGGATGACGGAATCATGCTCGTAGCGCGTATTATCCCCGAGGGCGGCAGCCGCCCGCGCGGCAAGACAGGTCAAAGAATGTTTGCTTTTGCAAACAAGGTTAAAAACAGTAAATGTCGGGGAATGAAAAAGGGCTGCCTGTCGGCAGCCCCTGAATGGTGCGAGTGCAAACTGTTCAGATACCCAGCTTGTCGCGCAGCGAGTAGTACCAGGCACCCATGGCGGTAAACGGAACCCGGAACAGGGTGCCGCCGGGGAAGGGGTAGTGCGGCAGGGTGGCAAAGGCATCAAACCGTTCGGCCTGGCCGCGTAGTGCCTCGGCCAGAATCTTGCCGGCCAGATGGGTATAGGTGACGCCGTGACCGCTGCAGCCTTGCGAGTAGTAAATATTGTCGCCAATGCGCCCAACCTGCGGCAGGCGCGACAGCGTCAGCAGGAAGTTGCCGGTCCAGGCGTAATCGATTTTCACATTGGCCAGCTGCGGGAATACTTTCAGCATCTTCGGCCGGATGATGGCTTCGATATTGGCCGGATCGCGTGCGCCGTAGACCACGCCGCCGCCAAAAATCAGCCGCTTGTCTTCGCTCAGGCGGTAGTAGTCCAGCAGGTAGTTGCAGTCTTCCACGCAATAGTCCTGCGGCAGCAGGCTGGCAGCCAGTTCATCGCCCAGGGGTTCGGTGGTGATGACCTGGGTGCCGCAAGGCATGGATTTGGCGGCCAGTTCCGGCAGCAGATTGCCCAGGTAGGCATTGCCGGCCACGATCAGGAACCTGGCCTTGACCCGGCCTTGCGGGGTGGTTACCACCGGCTGCTGACCGCGTTCGATGCTGAGGGCCGGCGATTGTTCGTAGATGACGCCGCCCAGCTTTTCTACTGCTGCCGCTTCACCCAGTGCCAGGTTCAGCGGGTGGATGTGGCCGCCACTCATGTCCAGCATGCCGCCGATGTATTGGTCGGTTGCCACGATGCCACGCATGTCGTCCTTGCCCAGCAGTTGCAGCTGCTTGTGGCCGTAACGTTCCCACAATGCCTTTTGTGATCGCAAATGTCCCATCTGCTTTTCACTCAGCGCAGCAAACACGCCACCATCTTTCAGCGCGCAGTCGATATCGTATTTGGTGATGCGTTCGCGAATGATGCGACCGCCTTCAAAGGCCATGTCGCCCAGCAGCCTGGCCTGCTTGCTGCCGACGCTGCGTTCGATCACATCAATGTCGCGGCTGTAGCTGTTGACGATCTGGCCACCATTGCGGCCGGATGCGCCAAAGCCAACCTTGGCGGCCTCCAGCACGGTAACCTTGAAGCCGTTTTCCAGCAGGGAAATGGCAGTGGAAAGACCGGTATAGCCTGCACCGATGATGCAGATGTCGGTTTCGATATCGCCTTGCAGTGCCGGACGGGACGGGGCCGGTTTGGCAGAGGCGGCATAGTAGGATTCTGGGTAGCTGGTTTGTGGCATTTCGTTAAACTTTTTCGTTTAATATTTTGCACATGCCAGACGATTCTAGCCCAGACCTTCCGTACTTGCCAAATGATTTGATCAAATTATGTGTTGAACTGTTGCCGACGGTGCTGACTGCACTGTGACTGGACGTGATGCCGGGGGGATGACGGAGGAGGGGTACTTGCCGGGAATGTCAGGGTGCTTGCGTTGGCAGGCACCCCGTGTGGCTTACTTGCTGGTGTCTTCGCGGCGGCCGATGTCTTTCTTGGATTCCGTGCTGGCAGCAGCGCTGGCCTTCTTGTGCTTCTGCTGTTTCTTCTTCTTGGCTTCCTGCTTCTTGATCTTGGCCTGATCGGCTTCCCAGGCTTTTACCTCGCTGGCGGTCGGTTGTTCCTGGTGCAGCTTGTTGGCCAGTGCCGGGGTGGCAATCAGGGTGGCGATGATGGCAAGGGCGGAGAATTTCATGTGATGATCCTCGACTGGTCAGCTCTGGGTGTTGATGTTCAGGATTGAACGTGTGCCAGTCTAAGAATTATCCAGTGGGCCATTAACCGGCCCATTCCTGATTGAGTTGATTATTTATCCTGTTGAGGCATAAGAATTTTCACGACCTGTCCAGCGCTTAAGGCCATGAAGAACAAGGCTGGCTGCGCGCATTGTCACGGGATTGTCGTCAAGCGTGGCCAGGGCTGATGGTATGCTTGCCCGCGGTCCTGAGCCTTGCTGCGGGCCGGTGTGATGACCCTTGTCCGGAGAGAGAAGTTAGCAATGAGCCTGTCGATTGCCAGTGCAAGTGATGGCGCTGATTGGCTTGGTCTGGGGTATGTGTTTGGGTGGCGCAGCCAGTTGGCCGCGCCATGAAATACGCTTGGAATCAGCGAGATGCCACGTGCCTAGTTGTTGTGGCCGTGCCCGCCGACGGAAATGTTGACCTTGCCGCCAGGTGCGGATGCTGTATTTTTCTTGTCACTGGACTTTTGGGTAGTTTTGCGTTTTTGCTGCTCAGCCTTCCATGCTTGTACTTCGCTGGCGGTCGGTTGTTGCTGATGCAACTTGTTGGCCAATGCCGGGCCGGTCATGACGATGCTAACAAGAGCTATTGCAATGCGTTTCATGGTCTCTCCTGATCGAATGAATGGTTGACAGCGATGTCCGCAATAGGTCAGGGCCAGTTTAGGAATTACCCGCTGCCGGATTAAGAGAGAAATTCCTAATGATGATGTGGTTATTTCTTTTCAAGTGTCAGGAAATTTCTACGAATTGGTTTTGTCCCGCCGTGCACTGTCATCTGCCTGTCGCGAAACATGTCGGGATGGGGTGTTATCCTTGCCGCTAAACAATATGCTTCTTGCCGGCATGCCATTGCTGGTGTAACGAGAGAGTGATGTCAGTAATGAGCCTGTCGATTGCCAGTGCAAGTTATGGCGCTGATCAGGTTGGTCTGATCAGTGGATTCCGTTTTTTGCCGGATCAGGCCGGTGAGCCTATCGGTTCGGAGCAGGCGCTGGCCTTCTTGCAGGACACATCGCCAGCCGCCGAGGGCTTTGTCTGGCTGCATTTCAATCTGGCGCACGTGGCTTGCGAGCGCTGGATCCGTGCCAATCTGGCCTTGCCGGAGGACTTTGCCGAAATGCTGCATGCCGGGGCAGGCTCCACCCGTATCGAGGCGGTGGATGGCATGCTGCTGGCCGTCATCAATGATGTGGCACTGGGTTTTGGCGTGGTGACTTCCGATGTTGCTACCCTGTGGGTGGCGGCGGGCAGCCGCTTGCTGGTGACTGCACGGGTGAGGCCCTTGCGCTCGGTGGACCGCTTGCGTGCGGCAGTGAAGGCGGGCGAGGTGTTTCCGTCGGCCCGGTCATTGTTGTTTCATCTGATGCAGGATCAAGCCGATGTGATGGCGGCCATTGTGCGGGAGTACACCCACAAGGTGGACCATGTGGAAGATCGCCTGCTGGCCGAGCATCTGCAGGATCACCGTGCCGAATTGTCCAGCATGCGCCGTACCCTGGTGCGCATGCAGCGCTTGCTGGCCCCGGAACCGGGGGCGCTGTTTCGCCTGCTGAACCGGCCACCGGCCTGGCTGGCCGAGCCGGATGTGCAGGCCCTGCGCGAATCCACCGAAGAATTTTCGCTGGTGCTCAACGACCTGGCCACCCTGGTGGAACGCATCAAACTGTTGCAAGAAGAACTGGCAGCCAAGCTGAACGAGCAAACCAACCGCACCTTGTTCACCCTGACGCTGGTGACGGTGCTGGCCCTGCCCATCAATATCGTGGCCGGTTTTTTCGGCATGAACGTGGGTGGGGTGCCACTTGCCAATCACCCGCATGGCTTTTGGGTGCTGGTGGTGCTGGTGGCCAGCTTTACCCTGCTGGCCGGGTGGTGGGCCTTCCGGCGACAGGCTCCGCGCTGAGTCAATGCCACCGCCTGGCGCATTGACCCTGTTGTCAACAGGTGAACTTGTTACCGTGCTGGCGTACAATAGCGGGCTTTTGTGCCATTTGCCGGTGGCGAGTGGTGTTGATTCAGTCTGATTTTTTAGCAAGGTACAGCATGAGCGGTTTGCCCAATTGTCCCCAGTGTGGTTCCCAGTTCACCTATGAAGACGGCGCCATGCTGGTGTGCCCGGAGTGCGCACACGAATGGTCGGCCCAGGCCGAAGCGGCTGGCGAAGAACAGGGCCGTGAAGTGCGCGATGCCAATGGCAATCTGCTGCAGGATGGCGATACCGTCACCGTCATCAAGGACCTGAAAGTGAAGGGTTCCTCACTGGTGGTGAAGGTAGGTACCAAGGTCAAGAACATCCGTCTGGTGGATGGTGATCACGATATCGACTGCAAGATCGACGGCATTGGCGCCATGGGTTTGAAATCCGAGTTCGTCAAAAAAGCCTGAGTCCTTTGTTTGGCTGATCCGCAAAGCACCCTGTAACGGGTGCTTTTTTCATTTCATGGCCAGCACATGGCAGCTGCCGCAGCGTGCTGTGCTTTGATACCATGCGCTTTTACCCGAGTTTCCCCTGATGCCTGTTGCCGAGCAGCCCTATCATTCCCCCTCCACCCGTCAACTGATTGCCTTTGCCATTCCGGTGATGCTGGCCGCGCTGGCTACCCCGCTGATGGGGCTGGTGGATAGCGCGGTGCTGGGGCGCATTGGCAGCCCGCTGGCGCTGGCAGCGGTGGCGGTGGGTGGCAGCATTTTCACCGTGCTGTACTGGTGCTTCAGTTTCCTGCGTTTTACCACTACCGGTCTGGTGGCGCAGGCTACCGGCCAGCAAAGCCCGGAAGCAGTGGTGCTTGCCGGCTTGAGGCCGATGCTGGCGGCGTTGCTGGGTGGCATGGGCCTGTTGCTGCTGCAGCAGCCCTTGCTGTGGCTGGCATTGCATTTTCTGGCCCCTCCGCCGGATGTGGCGCTGCTTACCCGCGACTACTATGCGGCCCGTATCTGGTCGGCACCGTTTACCTTGCTGTCCTATGCGCAGTTTGCCTGGCTGCTGGGCCTGGGGCTGTCGCGTCAGGTGATGGTGTTGCAAGTGCTGATGAATGTGCTCAATGCGGTACTGGCTGTGCTGCTGGTCAGCGTGCTGGGCTGGGGCGTGGCCGGTGCCGGCTGGGCGACGGCCATCGCCGAGGCCGTGGGCAGCATGCTGGCCGCCCGCATCATGCTGCGCCATGTGGCATGGCCGCGCTGGCGCAAGGCATTGGCGCAAGCCGGTGGCGCTGCGGCATGGAAGCAATTGTTTGCTGCCAATCTGGATATCATGCTGCGCACCTTGCTGCTGACGCTGGCCTTTGCCCTGATGACACGCAGTGCCGGTCAGCTGGGCAGCCTGACCCTGGCTGCCAACCAGTTGCTGCTGCAGGCCTTCATGGTGTGTGTCAGCTTGCTTGATGGCTTTGCCGTGGCAGCCGAAGTGCATGGCGCGCATGCCATCGGTGCGCAAAGCCGGAGCGGATTGCGCCTGGTGGTGCGGCGCTGTGCCTGGCTGTCGCTGGGCTGGAGCAGCCTGCTGGCACTGGGCATGGCTTTGCTGGGTAGGGTTTATCTGCCCTGGATGACGCCGGACCGGCAATTGCAGCAACTGGCGGCACCGTACTGGCCGTGGCTGGTGTTGCTGCCACCTGTGTGCATCTGGGCTTTTTTCTGGGACGGGGTGTTCATGGGTGCCATGCGTACCGCAGTGCTGCGCAATGGCATGCTGCTGAGTTTTGCTGCCTATGTGCCCACCCTGTGGCTGTTGCAGCCACGACTGGGTAATCACGGAATCTGGGCGGCGCTACTGGTGCTGATGGCCATGCGTGGTGTGCTGCTGACCCTGGCCTGGCCGCGCTTGCGAGATAGTGTGCCACAGCGGCAGGCTGATCCGGCCTCCGCCTGATTTTGCAAAACCCTGCCCGGCATGTGCCGGACAGGGAGCCTGGCTTCAGGCCGTGGTATTGATGCGATTGCCGATGGTTGCGCTGATGGCGCGCGGTGCAGCCGCTTCGACAGCAGACGTGCTGCCATCATTGTCACCATCCTTGTCACGGGCTGCGCTGGGCTGCGGCGCGGCAGTACTACGGGAGACAGGGTAGGTGGCGCTGCTGAGCGCCGGATTGAACGACAGTGACATGTGAAATCTCCAGAGTGGGGACCATTCCCCATTCTCATGTTGGCAAGAGAGGCTTAAGCAAATCTTAAGTTTCAGCGACAGCCCAGCATGGCTTGCAACCGGTTTACCGTTTCAGCGCGCAGCCCATGCGGTTGCAGGCTGGCGATCAGTTCGCACAACTGGTTGAACACGGCGCGACCGGGTGCACTCAGCCGGTGCAGGTCGGCCAGGCCAAGCTCACCGCACTGGTAGGCCGAACCCAGCAGCAGGGCAAGTTCCGCCAGCATGGCGCGGTCCGGGGCGTGCTCAAGGGAATTGATCAGCGGAATGATTTCTGCTTCTGTCATATTGAAACAATCGTTTGAATGCCATGAACAACAGTGTAATCCCGAGGCAAAGTACTGGCATGTGACAAGCGCATACTGGATGATCATGATCAAACGGGAAGCATTTCGCGCCGGCATCCGCTGGTGGTGGGTCAGAAAAGAGGGCAGGCATGCAGTTGGGTGAACAGGAGCAGGCGGCACTGAAAGCCTCCATTATCCAGGTAGGCCAGCGGGTGGCGCGCGAGCTGGGCGAGCGCCCGGAACTGGCACAAGCGCTGCACGTGGTGGGCTTTTTGCATGCGGCCGTCGACAAGACCGTCGCCCAGGCCGCCTTGCGTGGGGAGAAACCCGCATGTCAGCCGGGCTGTGCCAGTTGCTGTCATGTGCGGGTGGAAGTAAGCCCGGTGGAAGCCTTGCGCCTGGCCGCCTGCCTGCAAGACTGGCCTGCGGCGCGACGTCAGGACTTGCTGCAAGGCCTGCAGCAGCGCTTGGCCCGGCTGGAAAATGCCGGGGAACCTTCCCCGCGCTTGCCTTGCGTATTCCTGCAAGACAGCATGTGCAGCATCTATCCATGGCGCCCGGCCAATTGTCGCAAGGCGCATTCCTTTTCGGCAGAGGCTTGTCAGCAGGGCGCTGAGCACATTCCGCAGGATCTGGCCATCACGCTGGCTGCCGAAGCCCTGCAGGCTGGTACGGCACAGGGCTATCGTCAGGCAGGTCTTTCAATGGCACCGCTGGAATTGACCCGTGCCATGCTGTGGGCGCTGGAGCAGCCAGCGGCCGGTGTCGCCTGGCTGGCAGGCGAAAAGATTACCGCACCCTAGCGCATGCGCAGGATATTCTTGATCAGTCTTGGCTGCAGCGGATTGAGCGACTTGCTTTCCTGATGATGGCCTGCTTGCAAGGCAAGCAGCAGCAGGACAAGCAGACTGACGGATTTTGCCGATGTCATGGCGGGTGAGTCGTTGAAATGATGAACCGGGCGTCAGTGTACGCCTGCAATCCTTTACCGGCCAGTCCGGTTCGCACATCAAACTCAGGGAGAAACGTGATGGCTGGCTGGTTGCCATGGGCCTTGTTGTCCGCCGTATTTGCCGCGCTGACAGCCATTCTGGCCAAGGCCGGCTTGCGCCATGTCGATGCGGATTTGGCCACGCTGATCCGTACCGGCATCATTGCACTGGTGCTGTCAGCCTTTGTCTGGCTGACCGGCAAGTGGCGCAATCCATTGCAGCTGCCGGGCCAGACCTGGCTGTTTCTGGGCCTGTCAGGGCTGGCAACGGGGGCGTCCTGGGTATGTTATTTCCGCGCCTTGCAGTTGGGCGAAGCCAGCAAGGTGGCACCGGTGGACAAGCTCAGTCTGGTACTGGTGGCCGTGTTTGCCGTGCTGTTTCTGGGTGAACGCCCCGGCCTGCGGGAATGGCTGGGTATTGGCCTGGTGGCGCTGGGCGTATTGGTGCTGGCCATCCGTCGCTGAGGATGCCCATGCCGCTCAGGCGGGTTGCAGTTCCTGTGCCTGCTGTTCCAGCAGCCATTCGTAAAATGCCTGATCGAGCAACCAGGCATCCTCGCCCTGACGCAGAATCCACATCGGGCCGCCACAGGGGCCGATGCAGCGGCCGACAATATCGTACGTGCCGGTCGGAATGCGTCTGACGGATTCGAAGTCGGGCAGTGACAGGCCGGGCAGGCTGTTGCTGGTGTTGATGACAAGTACTGGCATGGCGGACAAAGAAATCCCACGCCTGGCGTGGGAAAAGAGTCGTCTACAAAGGAGGAACGGCCACCTTACCCGTACTTGATGGCAGTTGTCATCGGGGCTTCTACTTATCACACGGCCAGTAAACGTGCGGAGTGATTGTTCTTGCAGGCCCTGACTGGCTAGTTCAGCGGCAAACCCAGCTGCTGTTGCACGTCTGGCCGACGTCGGTTGGTACGCTTGCCTGGCAGGCGCTGGCGCGAACCATGGCGCGCGACGATGGCCGCTTTTTCGGCCTTTACTTCCGGCTGCTTGCGCCAGGCATGCAGGCGCTGCTTGGCCAGCCGCGTTGCGCTTTCCAGTTCGCATGGCGGTGCTGGCAGCGCCTGCTCACCGATCAGACCGTATTGCTGGCGCAGGCTGTCCGGCATTTTCCACGGCTCGAACAGCCAGCCATCCGGCACCAGTTGCATCTGCGGCAGCCAGCGGCGCACAAAGCGGCCTTGCGGGTCGTGATCCATCGCCTGCTTTACCGGGTTGTACACCCGGGTGGTGTTGATGCCGGTGGTGCCGGACTGCATTTGCAGCTGGCTCCAGTGGATGCCGGGTTCGTAATCCAGAAACGCCCGCGCCAGCCACAGCCCCACCGGCCGCCAGTGCAGCCACAGCGGGTAGGCCGCTACCGAAACCAGCATGGCGCGCATGCGGAAGTTCAGCCAGCCGGTGTGATTGAGCATGGCCACGCAGGCATCCACCAGCGGCCAGCCGGTGCGGCCCTGCATCAGCGCCTGCAAGCGGGCCTCGTCATGTTCCGTCTCGCGCAGGCCGTCGTAGCCACGGTGCATGTTACGCCATTCGATTTCCGGTTCGGATTCCAGCTTCTGCATGAAATGACAATGCCAGTGCAGGCGGCTGATGAAAGCATGCAAGCCCTTGCGCTGGCGTGTGCTGTCCTCTGGCAGGCGTTGCAGCTGGCGGTGGGTGGCTTGCACGATTTCGCGCAGGCTGAGGCAACCCATGGCCAGATAAGGGGAGAGGCGCGAGCAGGCAGTGGGAGCGGACAGCGGCGAGGAAATACCGCCGCGATATTGCGCGCTGCGCTGTTGCAGGAAGTCCTGTAATACCGCAATGGCACGGCGACGGCCGCCACGCTGGCGCTGTGGCGGGTCAAACGGAAAAATGCCCAGGCTGTCGGCACCGGGTGCGGTCATGATGGGTAGCGGGCAGGGCGCGGCCTGCAACGCGGGCACCGGCAGGCAGGGCTGGCTGACAAACTGCGTCCAGCGTGCGGCCCAGCCATCGCGCGAGCGCAAACGGCGGATAACGCCGGTCTGGGCGAATTCCTGCCATTGCACTCGCTGTTGCAGGCACCAGCGGCCTACGGCCAGATCGCGCTGATAGCTAAAGCCATTGCCGGTTTCCTCGTGTGCGTACAGGGCGTCAAACGGCATGGCGGCATGCAGGCGCGCCAGCACCTCGACTGCCTCGCCCACCTGGATCAGCAGCGGCAAACCACGGGCTGCCAGCGAGGCCGCCAGATCCTGCACGCATTCCAGCGCAAAGTGGTAGTGCTGGCTGGAGGCATCCGGCTGCTGCCACAGCCCGGGCTCGATGATGTACAGGCACAGCACCGGCCCGGCCAGGCTGGCAGCCGTCAGGGCAGCGTGATCGTGCAGGCGCAAGTCACGCTTGAACCAGACCACCCCGACGCTCACGGCTGCCAGGCACCCAGTACGCTGGCAGCCAGATGACGGCCGCTGAGCCAGGCACCTTCCACCTTGCCGCCGTGCAACCAGTCGCCACACAGACCGATGCCGCTGGCGGCATCCCACACGCTGCCGTGCTGGCTGGCGTGGCAATCGGCATAGCGCCAGCGATGGCTGCTCAGTACCGTGCAGGCAGGGGCGCCCAGCGCGCGGAATGCGTCCAGCAGCTGCTCGCCCACCTCGCTGGCAGGCTGCTCCAGATGAGCAGCACTCCAGTCGGCATTGGCTTGCAGCACCCAGCACGGCGCACCGCTGCGGCCGGGTTTGCTGTCGTTGCGGGCAATCCAGCGTAGCGGGCCTGCATTGACAAAGGCCGCAGCAAAGCCGGGCGCGAAGTCAGCCTCGGGCTGAACCATCACCGTCCAGCAAGGCAGCATGGGCTGCGCTGCTGCCACGGCGGCCAATGCGGGCTGGCTATCGGCCAGCAGGGTTGCTGCCTGTGGCGCAGGTATTGCCACCAGCACCTGGCTGAACAGTTCGGGCAGCAGGCCGTGTTCGACGGTTTCCAGCTGCCAGCCCGCTACGCTGTGATGCAGGCGGCAAACGGTGTGCTGGCTGCGTACGCTCAGCCCATCGGCCAGTGCCTTGCATGGGGCCGACATGCCGGGCTGGCCGACATAACGTGTCGGGGCCTCGTGCTGATCTTGCAGCGTGCTGCTGCCTGGCTGACCCAGCACTGCCGGGGTGATCTGCCATTCGGCCACCACCCCGGCGTCTAGCCAGTGCGCCACTTGCTGGCGGAAGGCCGGGTCGCGGGCGGTAAAGTATTGTGCGCCGTGGTCGGCCTGCCAGTTGTCACCGCGCCGGGTGCACAGGCGGCCACCCAGGCCGCGGCTTTTGTCAAAAACGGTGGTGCTGAGGCCAGCTTCATGCAACTGGCGTGCGCAGGAGAGGCCGGCGAGGCCTGCTCCGATGATGGCAATCGATGGGGGTGTCATGGTGAGCGTCTGCATGATGGTGTGGGATTGCGTGGGCGGTTCAAAGCCAGCCCTGCCGCCAGCAACTGCTGTCGGTGAGGGTTTGCCAGGCAATGATGCGGCTGCGCCGGGTGTAGACCGCTTCCAGCTCCACTTCGGTAATCGGCTGGCTGGGGTCGTCCGGTAGCAGCACACGGGTCACCAGGAAATGCTTTTCCTTGTGCTGCGGCTGCACGGCCGTCCATTTGCTCAGCAGCAGCTTGCGCGGGTTGAGGCGGACTGGCATGGCTTAGTTGTCGCTACGGGTTTGCGGCACGTAAATCAGCTGCTCGGTGGCAAAGCCCAGCGCTTTGGCTTGCTGCAGCAGTGGGTCCAGTACGGCCTGTGGCAGTTGTTTGTCACGCGCCAGAATCCACAAGTAAGAGCGGTCGTTACCGGCAATCATGGCCCAGCGGTAGTCCGGGTCCAGCGCCACCACGTGGTAGCCACCATAGAAGGGGCCGAAGAACGACACCTTTAGCGAAGCGACATGGCTGTCGCCATTGAACAGTGCGCGGCCTTCTGCCTGTTTCCAGCTGCCTTGCGCTGTGGCATAGCCGCGGTTGATGACCTGCACGCTGCCGTCCGCCTGCGGGGTGTAGCGGGCGCTGACATCGCTCATGCCGCGCTCGAAGCTGTGGTCGAGCCGGGCAATTTCATACCATTTGCCGCTGTAGCGTTGCAGGTCGAAACTGCTCACCGGCGTGATGCCGGGCGGCGGCAGGGTGGAGCAGGCGGCCAGCAGCAGGCTGCCTGCCAGCAACAGCAGAGTGCGTAAATGTGTGCGTCGCATGGTGGATTCCTTGTGTGGGTTCATAACTGGTTCAGGCCTTGCAGGATGACCTCCGCACTGTGGCGGATAGCCTCTTGTTCTGTGGCTGGCATCTTGTCCAGCTGGCGGTAAACCAGCGCCAGCCGCGGGTTGTTGCCCAGCCGGGGGCGCTGGCGCTGGAAGAAGTCCCAGTACAGCGCATTGAAGGGGCAGGCATCGGCACCGTGCCGTGCATCGCGGCGGTAACGGCAGTCGCCACAGTAATTGCCCATGCGGTGCAGGTAGGCATTGCCGGATACATAAGGTTTGCTGGCCAGGAGGCCGCCATCGGCAAACTGGCTCATGCCCACGGTATTGGGTAGTTCCACCCATTCGAAGGCGTCGATATACACCCCCAGATACCATTCATGCAGCGCCTGCGGCGATAGCCCGGCCAGCAGCGAAAAATTGCCGATCACCATCAGCCGCTGGATGTGGTGGGCATAGGCCAGTTGCAAGGACTGGCCGATGGCGTGGGCCAGGCAGCGCATGCCGGTTTTGCCATGCCAGAACCATTCCGGCAGCGGGCGCTGGTGGTCGAAGGCATTGCTGTCGGCATAGCCGGGCATGCGCGCCCAGTACACGCCGCGCACGTATTCGCGCCAGCCCAGAATCTGGCGGATGAAACCTTCCACTGCCGGCAGCGGGGCGAGGCCGTCCTGCCAGGCTTGCTCCGCCGCGGCCACCACTTCCCGTGGTGACAGCATCTTGGTATTGAGGGCAAAGGACAGCAGTGAGTGAAACAGATAGGGTGTTTCGCTGTGCATGGCGTCCTGGTAATCACCAAACTGCGGCAGGCCGTGGCGGATGAAGTGATGCAACTGCTGCAAGGCCTCGGTGCGGTTCAGCGGCCAGCGCAGGGCGTCGGCTGCGGGATTGCCGAACGATTGCACCCCGGCGGCTTGCAGCGTGTGCCACAAGGCCTGATGGTCGTGGCCGGGGCGGGTGTCCTGCGGCGGTGGCGGGCTGCCACGCCAGGGTTTGCGGTTGTCGTGGTCGTAGTTCCACTCGCCGCCCACCGGCTTGCCGTCCGGCTGTAGCAGCACGCGGTGGCGCTTGCGCATCTGGCGGTAAAACACTTCCATGCGCCATTGCGCCTTGCCGGCAAACAGCTGGCCTGCTTCATGGCGCGTGGTGTAAAAGTGCTCGCTGTCCACCATCCTGCACGGGATGCTTTGCCGGCTGGCCCACTGCTGCAATTGCTGGTCCAGCCGCCATTCGTCCGGTGCCTGCCAGACAAATTCCGTGGCCTGATAGTGCTGGCACAATGCGTCCAGATTGTCCTCCAGCGTGCCGCGATTGCTGGGGTCGTCGATGGCAACATAGCGCACGCGGTGGCCAGCGGCTTTCAGCTGGCGGGCAAAGTCACGCATCCCGGCCAGTACTGCCAGCAGCTTTTGCGCGTGGTGCAGCACATAGCCGGTTTCCTGCCGCAGCTCCAGCAGCAGGTAGACCACATCGGCCTCGTGGCTGGCAAACCAGCTGTGCTGCGGATTGAGCTGGTCGCCCAGTATCAGCCGCAGGGTGGTCATGGCAGGCTCCACAGCTGGCGGTAGTGGCCGTCGGCATCGTATTCCGCCGCCTGCTTGTCCGGGTTGAAACGGCGGCCGCCGCGCGGGTCGGTTCCCAGTCCGGCCAGATACAGCCAGTTGCCCTGGTTCTGGCTGCAATCGTAGTCAAGCAGGCAGGCTTCAAACCAGGCTGCACCGGCACGCCAGTCGCATTGCAGTTCGTGAATCAGGTAGCTGGCCACAATCTGGCGCATGCGATTGCCCAGATAGCCGGTGGCGGCCAGTTCGCGCATGCCGGCGTCTATCAGTGCATGGCCGGTTTGCCCGGCCATCCAGCGCTGGAAAGCCGCCTGGTTATGCGGCGGACTGGCGCGTTGTGGCAGGCCGCCGGGGTGATACAGGCGGCGGCCATGCTGGCGTTGCAGCAGCTTGAAGTAATCGCGCCACAGCAGTTCAAACCATAGCCAGTAGCTGCTGTCGCTATGGCCGTGCTCGGCTTCAAAGGCATGCAGCTGTTGCAGCACCAGTCTTGGAGACAGACTGCCGCAGGCCAGCCAGGGCGAGAACTTGCTGGAGTAGTCGATGCCATGCAGGCCGTTGCGGGTGGCCTTGTAGCTGTGCGGCAGGCCACGCTGCAGGTACTGCGCCAGATGTGCCAGCGCGGCTGTCTCGCTGCCGGCAAAAGCGGCGTCTGGAAACGGAAAACTTGAGCGCGGGTCGGCGGCCGGGTAGTCCATGGCCGCCAGCGGCTGGATCAACTGGCGGGCTGCCGGTGGCAAGGGTGGTAACGCCGGTTCCGGCAAGGGCACGGCGGGCTGGATGGCGGCGGCTTCCACTTGCTGACGGAAGCGGGTGAACTGGTCTGGCAGCTGTGCATCTGCCCAGGGCAGGCTGTCCGGCGCCAGCAGGGTGGATTGCCAGAAACTGTGCACGGCAAGGCCGCAGGCGCGCAGGGCGGTCAGTTCGTCCTGTTCTTCCGGGGTGGCGATGTCCTCGCAGTAAATGGCAGTGGCACCTATCTGGCTTGCCAGTGCGGGCAGCACGCTGGCCAGGCTGCCACTGGCATGCAGCAGGCCGCTACCCTGTTGTTGCAATGCGGTGGCCAGCCCCTGCAGCGCACTGTGGCGGAAGGCGCGACGCCGGGCGCTCACCCGCTCGAAGCCCCAGCGCGTGGTTTGCGGCAGCGGGCTGACATGTACCGGCAACAGGTAATCCGCCTGCTGGCAGGCCGCAGTCAGCGCCGGGTTGTCATGCAGGCGCAGGTCGTCTCGGAAACAATAGATCAGCGTGGTCATGGTTTCAGTGCTGCTGGCGGCAGCGTTCGGAACAATATTTCACCTCATCCCAGCAGCGCGCCCATTTGCGCCGCCAGCTCATCGGCTTGCCACAGGCCGCGCAGGGCTTGCTGGGCAGGCTGCTTTTGTTGCCGCGAAATGGCGCTTTCATACCGGCCAGCCCTGGTCATGCACCGACAGCAGGCGACGCAGCAGACGCAGCGGCGCACCAATCAGCGGCAGCTTGTGCAGCAGCTCTTCGGCCGAGTCCCAGTAATCGCGGTGCAGGCATACCTTGCCGTCAGCAGCAAAACGCAGGTGGCTGCCACCGTGCAGCTGGTAGTGCTTGCCCGTGCGGCGGAAGCTGAAATCCCAGGTGATGAAGGCCTGCTGACCATCCAGCAATTGCTCGCGCACGCTGAATACCGGCTCTTCCAGCACGGCAAACATGTGGCGGAAGATGTCGGCAATGCCATCACGCCCGTGTACCTGGTTGAAGGGGTCACGAAAGCGGGCGTCGACGGTGTAAAAGTCGTCGATGTGCAGCAGGCTGGCCGGGCTGAGCGTGGCATACCAGTCGGCCAGTGCCGCCAGCCTTGTCCTCAGTTGCGCGCCAGATGGCGCAGCAGTGGCAGTCTCAGCCGGTAAGGCAGTAGTGCGAGCAGCTTGATCCATAGCGTAAACCTGCGTGGAAAGTGAATTTCGAACCGGCCCTGTTCCAGGCCGCGCACAATTTCCCGGGCAGCATCCGCCGGTTGCAATAGCGCCGGCATGGCGAAGTCGTTCTTGGCGGTGAGCCGGGTGGCGACAAAGCCGGGGTTGATCAGGTACACCTGCATGTCGTGCTGGTGCAGTTCGGCATGCAGCAGCTCGGCCAGATTGATCAGCGCTGCCTTGCTGGGCCCATACACACAGGCACCGGGCAGACCGACATAACCGGCCACGCTGGCGACCAATGCGATACCGCCCTGACGGCGGGCCATCATGGCCGGCAGCATGGTTTCCAGCCCGTAATACACCCCGGCCAGATTGGTTTGCAGGGTGTCGCTGACCTGTTGCTGGCGGATGTCCCAGCAGCGCTCCGGCCGGTAGGCTGCCGCGCAGAACACGACCAGGTCCGGCAGGGCATCCTGCTGTTGCAAGCTGTCCCAGGCCTGTTGCCAGGCGGCGGGCTGGCTGACATCCAGCGGCAGCACGATGGCACGAGGCTGCCGTGCGGCCACCGCGTGCAGGCTGTCGACACCACGGGCCGACAGGATCACCCGTGCGCCCAGTGCCAGCAGCTGGCTGGCCAGTGCGGCACCAATGCCGCTGGAGGCACCGACAATCCATACCGTTTGTTGCGGCCAGTTGCGCAGCGGACGGTTAAGGGCGGGCAGCAACATGGCCTTACTCCTTGCGGAAAAACAGGCTGACTTCACCCAGCGCAATGCCGAACTTGCTCATGCGCGCGCTATTGAGCAGGGTGTGTTCGTCCTGCAGGAACATCCAGTCGTCAAATTGCACGTCCCAGCTGCGGCCATCCACCGGCAGGCGCAGGGTGTAACGCCAGTGCAGGGCATTGCCCGCCACTTCGCCATCGGCCACGCCCACCACATCCGCTGCCGTACCCTGCCATTTGCCATTACCCAGCGGCACCAGTCGCCACTGGCGCTGCTGGCGGCTGCCGTCGCTGTAGACAAAGCGTTCGTCCAGCAGCAGGGCATCACCCTGGCGCTGGCCGGTGATGTCCACGGTGAATTGCTTGACCAGCGCACCGTTGCGGTCACGGAACATGCCCCAGGCGCGGGTATGGCCCTCAAAAAATCGCGGCAAGTCCAGCTGGGGTTTGTTGTCGCGGTATTGCTCCACCTGCGGTGTGCTGCAGGCGCTGGTGAGCAACAGGGCGAACAGGGGCAACAGGCGGCGCAGGGTTTTCATGGCCGGGCTTCCTGCAGCAGGAACTGCGACACGCCGATGCTGGCTTCGTCAAAACCGGCCTCGCAATAGCACAGGTACAAGCGCCACAGGCGGATGAAGGCTTCGTCAAAGCCTTGCTGGCGCACACTATCCAGTGTGTGTTCAAACGCCAGACGCCAGCGGCGCAGGGTTTCGGCGTAGTCCGGGCCAAAGTCCAGCCGGTTGCGCGTCATCAGCCCGGCTTGTTCGGCCGTATCCTGAAAGACCTGCCTGCTGGGCAGCATGCCACCGGGGAAAATGAACTCCTGGATGAAGTCACTGCTGCGGCGATAGCGTTCGAAACGGCTTTCGGCAATGGTGATGCTCTGCACCAGCGCCTTGCCGCCCGGTTTCAGCAGTTGCCGCAGCTTGGCAAAGAAGCCCGGCCAGTAGGCTTCGCCCACCGCTTCGAACATTTCGATGGAGACAATGGCATCGTACTGGCCTTGCAGGTCGCGATAGTCTTGCCACTCCAGTTGCACCAGTTGCTTGCCAGCCAGCCGTTCGCGGGCAAAGTCCAGCTGGGCATGGGAAATGGTGATGCCATGCACCGCAATGCCCTGGCTGCTGGCGTGTTCGGCAAAACCGCCCCAGCCGCAGCCGATTTCCAGCACCCGCATGCCCGGTTGCAGGCCCAGCACATCGCAGATGCGCTGGTATTTGGCTGATTGGGCGGTAGCAAGCGGCAGGTCGTAATGGCCGTCAAACCAGGCGCTGGAGTAAGTCCAGCTGGGGTCCAGCCACAATTCGTAAAAGGCATTGCCCAGGTCGTAATGCGCGTGGATATTGCGCTGGCTGCCCTGGCGGCTGTTGCGGCGCAGGCAGTGTTTCAGCCAGTACCAGCCACGGGCCGGCCAGCTGCCGGCCAGCGCGCTGCCCAGCACCTGTTCGTTGCGCAAGGCCAGCCGCAGCAGGGCGGTAATGTCCGGTGTGAACAAGAGACCATCGCGATAGGCTTCGGCAAAACCGATATCGCCGGAAAACAGCAATTTGCGGCAGGCGGTCCAGCTGTAAATGTGCAGTTCTGCCTCCGGGAATTCGCCCGGGCGGCCAAACAACAGGCTTTGTCCATCCGGTGTGTGCAGCAGCAGGCTGCCATATTGCAGCTGGTTCAAGCGCTGCAGCAGTAAGCGTGCCAGCCAGGGCAGATTGTTGCAGGGCAGGGCAAGGGTACGGGTGAGGCTCATGGGCGCAACTCCTGTCCGTGACTCAGTGTGTGTTCCGGGGCGGCGGGCTTGCTGAAAAACGGTACTTTTTTCAGCCACAGCTGCAAGGCCTGCCAGTGAATGCGGGTGATGATGCCCAGGGTCAGCATGGGCTGGCGCAGCAGCGCCCGGCGGGCATTGCCGCTGGTGAGCGGCTGCAGCACACCGGAGATGCTGGTATTGAGCAGCAGGCCGTCGGCATCGTGGTAATCAATGCGCATCAGCATGCGGTCAGTCTTCTCTGCCAGACGGAAGCGGTAATGCCCGGCCACCTGGCAAAACGGCGATACATGCAGCTGCTTGCGACAGGTGAGGGTGGCACCGTTGGCGATGGGGCTGCCGTCCGGGTTGGCCAGCAGGTAGGCATGGTGTTCGCCAAAAGTGTTGTTGACGTCGGCCAGTACGGCAAGCAAGTGGCCTTGGCTGTCGTGGCAATACCAGAAGCTGACCGGATTGAAGGCATAGCCGAACAGCCGCGGAAAGGTTTGCAGCCACACTTCACCGTCGGCAGGCAAGCCGGCGTCACGCAATTGCTGGCGTATCCAGGGCAATAGCGGGCTGCCGTCACGCGGGCCGTAATCCCGGCTGCGTATCATCAGCGGCCGCCAGCGATCCACGGCAAACCAGCGGTGGCCAATCTGTTCCAGCGCCGACAGCTTCAACCGGATGGCAAATACCGGATAAATGAATCGATGGCGGGCAGGCCGCAGCCGCTGGTGCATCACCCTGCCGGATACCAGATAGGCATTACTGCTGGCGGGGCTCATAGGCGGGCCCATTCCGGCAAGGTGACAAAATTCTGTGCCACATTCAGCGCGGACTTCAGTCCGTCCTCGTGAAAACCGTAACCGGTCCAGGCACCGGCAAACCAGCTGTTGCGTTTGCCCTGCAGCATGGGCAGGCGGGCCTGGGCGGCAATGGCGGCATTGTCGAACAGCGGGTGTTCATACACGAAGCGGGCGTATTCCAGATTGCGATCCGGGTCGCGCAGCGGGTTGAGGGTGACGATGACCGGCTGGCTGACCGGCAGCGGTTGCAAGGCATTGAGCAGGTAGCTGACACACACCGCACGCTGGCTGGGCTGGCCGGTTTCGGCCAGGAAATTCCAGGCGGCCCAGGTCTTGCGGCGCTTGGGCAGCAAGCTGGCATCGCCATGCAGTACCGCCGTATTGGGCTGGTAGCGTACGGCAGATAGGATGTCGTGTTCTTCCTGGCTGGCATCGGCCAGCATGGCCAGGGTTTGCGGGGCGTGGGTGGCAAAAATCACGCTGTCAAAGCGCTCTTCGCCATGCGGGCTGTTGATCAGTACGCCTTGCTCAGTGCGCCGCACACTGCTGACCGGACTGCACAGGCGCACATGCTGGATGGTCTGGCACAGCTTTCCCACATACTGGCGTGCCCCGCCCGGCACGGTAAACCAGCGTGGCCGCTGGCTGATTTGCAGCAGGCCGTGGTTCAGGCAGAAGCGCAGGAAAGTGGCAGCGGGGAAATCCAGAATCTCCTTGCTGGGGCTGGACCAGATTGCCGCAGCCATCGGCACCAGGTAGTGGTCTCGAAAACGGCTGCCATACCCTTCCACTTCCAGCAGCTCACCCAGGGTAAGGGGAGCGGCCAGTACTTGCTGCAGCAGGCGGGGAGCGGCGCTGTTGAAGCGCAGGATGTCATACAGCATGCGGTAGAACGGCAGGGACAAAAGTTTGCTGCGCTGGGCAAACACGGTGCCAAGCGAGCTGCCCGCCCATTCGTCCCGGCCCCGGTCCAGCGATACGCTGAAGGACATGTCGGTGCTGCAGGAGGGCACACCAAGCTGCCGGAACAAGGCAATCAGATTGGGGTAGGTGCGTTCGTTGAACACAAGAAAGCCGGTATCCACGGCAAAAGACTGGCCTTCCAGTTGCAGGTCAACCGTATTGGTATGGCCACCTGCGTAGTCAGCAGCTTCAAACAGGGTGACTTCGTGTTTTTCTGCCAGTAGCCATGCGCTGGCGAGACCGGCGATGCCGCCGCCAATCACTGCCACGCGCTGGCGTTTGTCTGGATGTGCTTTCACCTGAACTCCCAAGCCGGAATTTCTGAATCAACGCCTGCGGGTGACGAAACTGCTTGGCACCTGCGAGGCATCGTGCTTATATTCAGCATATAACCGCTTTGGAAAAAAAGCTACTGATTAGTAAAAGGTCGTACTCATGAGTATTTTAGCCAAGCTCAGCTTCAAGGATCAGGCATTCAAGCTGCGCGAACAGACGGTGCTGGACGCCACCACCCGCTTGCTGGCCAGCAAGGGTTTCGACCTGATGACCATGGACGATGTGGCCGGGGAGGCGGGTATTTCCAAGCCCAGCCTGTACAAGCATTTCAAGTCCAAGGAAGACCTGGCCACCGAGGTGATGATCCGCCTGCTGGACGGTGCGCTGGACTATCTGGCGGCACTGGATGCCGCTCTGAGCAGCAAGGACAGGCTGGGTAGTCTGCTGGAATGGGCATTGCGGGTGCGCCTGCAGGGTGGCCTGCCTTTCCTGCCTTCGGCCAGCCCGCAGGTCAAGGAGATGCTGACCCGCAGCATCCGTTACGTGACACGGGTGTACAAGCTGCACAAGCAGATGGAAGCATTGGTGGAACAGGCCAAGAAGGCCGGTGATATCCGGGCGGATTTGCCCACCGACGTCATCCTGTATGCCTACTATTCGCGCACTTGCGACCCGGCGGTGGATTACATGAAGGACTATGGCCGCTACAGCGACGACCAGATTGTCGACTACATGCGCGCCATCATTTTCGCGGGTATCGGTGCTGCAGAAGCAGGCTGAGGCCGCAACAAGCGGCAAATGAAAACAGCCCGCCGTGATGGCGGGCTGTCTGTGTGAAGAAAACAATCAGCGGCGGCCGGAAACGGACAGCCTGCTTTCCAGCCGGTGCTGGAACAGCTCCAGCACGATGGACAGCAGCCAGTACAGAATGGCTGCCGTCAGCAGCATTTCCATGTAGCGGTAAGCCGAACGGCCATAGCTTTGCGCCAGGAACATCAGCTCCCACAGGCCCATCACCGATACCAGCGAGGAATCCTTCAACATGGAAATGAACATGCTGAAAGTGGGCGGCACCGCCACTTTCATTGCCTGCGGCAAAATGATGAAGCGCATGATGGCATGCGGTTTCAGCCCCAGTGCCTTGCCGGCATCCCACTGGCCACGGTGGATGGACAGGATGGCCGAACGGAACACTTCGCTCAGGTAGGCGCCATAACACAACGCCAGCGCTGCCACGCCGGATGGAATGGCGGTGGGCACAATGCCAAGCTGGGGCAGGCCGAGATAAATCAGCAGGATCTGCACCAGTAGCGGCGTGCCCTTGAAGAAGGAATTGTAAAAAGTGGCCAGGCCGTACAGCAGCGGGTTGCTGGACAAACGCCCCAGTGCCGACAGCATGCCAATCACCACAGCAAGGATGGTGGACAGCAGGCACAGCAGCAAGGTCAGCGGTATGCCCTGGATGAAGCCTTCCGGGCTCAGTTCCAGACCGGCCAGCAAGGGCAGCTTGCTCAGGGCAAAACGGTAGTCCAGTTCAAAGGCATCGACAAACCAGACAAAGCCCAGCAGCAGGCACAGCATGACCAGGCCGACTTGCAGCCTGAATCGGTTTTCCTGTTTCATGTTACGGACAGACAAAAGCAGAAAGCCCCGCACGGCTGCATGCCGCCACGGGGCTGATTCTTAGTTGGTGATATCGCTGCCAATCCACTTCTTGGAAATGGCGCTGAGGGTGCCGTCTTTCTTCAGCTCGGTAATGACTTGCTTGACGCGGGCATTCCACTGCGCATCACCCTTGTCTACGGCCACCCAGTTGGGTTCCTGGTACAGCGGGCTGCCGACAATGCGGAACTTGCCGGTCTTGCTGATGCGTTCGTTTGCTGTCACCAGGTTGGAAATCACCGCATCCACCCGCTTGCCAGCGCCCAGCGCCAGGTCCTGGAACGCCAGTTCTTCATTGTCGTACGGGGCAATCACCACCTTGTTGAAGGGGTAGGCAGGCTGTACGGCGTTGGGGGCTTCAATGGTCAGCTTCTTCTGCAGATAGCTTTCATAGGACGAGCCTTGCTGCACGGCAATCTTCTTGCCTTCCAGGCTCTTGATGCTGCTGGTTTTCTTGTCCGCCACATTGGCAATCAGCACCGCCGGGGAGTTGTAGTAAAACACCGGGAAGTCCAGTACCTGGGCACGTTCCTTGTTGGGCGTCATCGAGCAGATGCAGATATCCCAGCGGCTGCCCCATTTGCCGGCGGCAATCACTTCCCACGAAGGCGTGTCCAGCTTCAGCTTGACGCCCAGCTTTTTCGCCACGGCCTTGGCCACGTCCACATCAAAGCCATCCAGCTGGTTTTTGCTGTTGAGGAAGGAGAAGGGCGGGTAGCTTTCCAGCAGCACGCCGCGCAGCACGCCGCTTTTCTGTACATGGTCCAGTGTGGCACCGGCATGGCTCTGGCTGGCAGCCAGCAGGGCGATGAGGGCGACGGTCTTGGTGATCTTGGATTGTCGTTGGAACATTTTTATGGTCTGAATGCTGTTTGGGTGTTAATCTATATATCAAACTATTATAATAATTACCAGCTTGATTGAATATAAATATATAACATTTCCCCCTATGTCATGGGTAAACATCACCCTGATGCAGTGATTGCATGGATAAGCATATGAGCCAAACTCTTGTTCTTGATGGCGGCATGGGCCGCGAACTCAAACGTATCGGTGCGCCGTTCCAGCAGCCGGAATGGTCTGCGCTGGCCTTGCTGGAAGGCCCGCATTTTGTCGAACAGGCCCATGATGCCTTCGTGAATGCCGGTGCCCGGGTGATTACCACCAACAGCTATGCCGTGGTTCCTTTTCATATCGGCCAGCAGCGTTTTGACGCGCAGGGGCGGCAACTGGCTGCCCTGGCTGGCGAACTGGCACGCCGCAGCGCGGACAAGGCAGCACACAAGGTGACCGTGGCCGGCTCCTTGCCACCTGCACTGGGTTCCTACCGTCCCGACCTGTTCAATGAAGCCGACTCGCTGGCCATTCACCGTGTGCTGATTGAGGGCCTGGCACCGTATGTGGATGTCTGGCTGGCCGAAACGCAAAGCTCGCTGGCCGAGGTGCGCGCAGTGCGCCTGGCGCTGGGCGAACAGGACAAGCCGCTGTGGCTGTCGTTCACCCTGCAGGACGAAGATGTCGACAACGTGGCGCGCCTGCGCTCCGGTGAAACCGTCAGCGAGGCGGTGGCCGAGGCCATCCGTCTGGGCGCAGCGGCGGTGCTGTTCAACTGCAGCCAGCCGGAAGTGATGGAAGCCGCGCTGGAAGCCGCCAATGCCGTGCTGCAACAGCAAGGCAAGGCACTGCAACTGGGCGTGTATGCCAATGCCTTCCCGCCCACGCCGAAAGACGCCAAGGCCAATGCCACGCTGGATGAAATCCGTGCCGACCTGACCCCGCAAAACTATCTGGGCTGGGCCGAACGCTGGGTAGAAAAGGGTGCCGGCATTGTTGGCGGTTGCTGCGGCATCACGCCGGAACATATCGCTGCGCTGGCTGCGCGGCTGGGCTGATTCATTGTCCTGCCAGCAAGTGCTGTAACACCTGCTCGGCCACGTCCTGCCATTTCCTGCTGGAAATCACGGCGTGGCCGGCGTCCTCTATCATCACTGCACTGGTGTCATAGGAGCGGGCAGTAGCGGCCACCACTTCGGGTGGAATCAGCCGGTCGCGGCTGCCGCCTATCACCTGTACCCGGGCGCTGATATTGTCCGGATTCACATACGCCGGTTTGCCTTCCGCCGCCTGAATGGCAATGGCCTTGCCCAACGGGTCGCCCATGAATTCCACCACGTTGTCCAGCGTGCCTGGCAGCAAACCCCATGGCGGCACCGAGCAGATCAGGCTGGCGCTTTGCCATTGCTCATTGCCTTCCAGCACGCGCTGGGTGAGGAAACCACCCATGGAATGGCCCACAATCAGGCTGGGCTGGACGGGCAGACGTGCCAATACCTGCTGCACATCCTGTTCGTAGTCACGCAGGGTCTGGTTGTCACGCGGTTTGCTGCCGCCGTGGCCACGTAGTGACAGGGCCGAGCTGCTCAGGCCATGCGCCGCAAACCAGGGCTGCATGTTTTCCCGCCATTGCCAGCCATCACCGGCCACGCCATGGATGAACAGGATATGGCCACGCGGTGCTGGTGCATCGGCATGAAACACTTCTATGCCATCTTCCATTTCACGACGACAGGCGTTGGCCGGGTCATCTTCGGCCAGGGTGATCAGGCAGGCGGTTTCTTCGCCATCCTGGGCAAATCGTGTGCTCAGGCCGCGGCACAAGGACGCCATGCGGCCATTGCGGCGCAGATACTGAATGCGCAGCCGGTTTACCTTGCGGCCCAGCGCATGGTGCAGTGCCTGGTCGAACAATTGGCGGCCAATGCCCTTGCCCTGGCAGAAGCTGTCCACACTGATACCCAGTTCGCCATGGGGAAAGGCATCCGTTTGCAGCACCGCAATGTGCACCACCCCTATCAGCAAGCCACGGTAATGGGCACCAATGACGATATCGCGATTGAAATTGATGCTGTCCACGTAGCTGACCAGACTGGCCGGGCCAAGGGTGAGGCCGAAGCGGGTGAAGAGATCGTCCGGGCTCAGTCCGGACAGATGTTCCAGAATGGCCGGTCGTGCACTGGCCTGGAGGCGGTCTAGGGTAAGATGCATGATGTTCACTTTATGTTGCAGTGCAACATGACTCAGTTTAGGCCATTCCCGGGTGAATGCAAGACATTCTGTGCAGGCAGGGTGGTAACTGGTGAAATCAGCAGCATGACGCATAAATATCAACTATCACTAAAGCAAACCGCGAGTCCGCAGGCTGCAGAGCAGGCCTGCACGCCGCATAAACATTACAATCATGATTTGTCGGTACGGGAGCTCCGTGTTCAACCTCTCTTCATTGTTACGGAACGGCTTGGCATTGCGCTGGCACATCCTGTTGTGCGTGGCACTGCTGTGTTGTAGTCCGCTATTGCAGGCACGCGAGTGCCTCTCCTTCATTTACGCCAGTGGCGGACGTGCGTTCTGGGCCAATCTGCAGGAAAACATTGCGCAGGAGGGGGCCAGGCTTGGCTATTTCATTTATGACCGTGGTTCGGTGGATAGCGAGCACCTGATTGATGATGCCCAGATTGAGCTATTGAATGTGGCCATCGCCCGCAAATGCCGGGCCATCATCCTGGCACCCAGTGCCACCATCGAAAATTACAATGAAATTTTGCGTTTCCTGCCGGTGCCGGTGGTGCTGATAGACCGCAACCCTGGCCTTAGCAGCCAGTTTGGCGCAGTAGCCTCAGACCAGACCGCCATTGGCAGCCAGGCCTGGGAGCAACTGAAAAAGAGCCATCCGGACATCCGTCGGGTACTGGTATTTCCCAATCAGGGCAAAGTACCGTCCACCGAGCAGCGCATGGCAGGCTTTGCCATTGCAGCAGAAAAAGACCATGTCCGGGTGGTGTACGGCCCGGAGCTGGACCAGTCCATTGGCCGCGGGCGTCAGGTGGTGCGTACCTGGCTGTATACCCAGCAGCCGCAGTTCGATGCCATTTTCACCCCGAACGAATCCACCACCAGCGCGGTGCTGCTGGCCTTGCGGCAATTGCAGCAGGCCGGACGCCATCCCTTTGTCGGGGTGGACCGCAGCCCCCTCATTCTGGAGGCCATCCGTTCTGGTGAATTACTGGCCAGCATGGTGCAGGACACCGAGAAAATGGCAAAAATTGCCGTGCAGATGGCGAATGACGCCATCCGCCACCCATCGCGGAGCGGACGCAATGTCCTGCTACCGCCCTTTGTGCTGAACCGCGAGGTGCTGCGCAATGCACGCTAGAGCTGAGCCAGACCACGGCATGGATGCAGCCAGCGTCCGTCTTTGTCATTACTACTTCGAGCAGGACAGCATGTCGATCAAGCTGTCGCTGGCAGTGGCGCTTGCCATTTATGCCGCACACTGGACGCATGCGCCGGGCTGGCCAGGTACGGCATGGTTGCTGGCGGTGTTCTGCTTCCAGGGTTTGCGGCTGTGGTATTTGCAGTTCATGCGCACCAAGCTGGCCGATCCGGCTGGTTTGCAAGCATGGTTCCCCAGCCTCTATCTGTCGGTCCTGCTGGCGGCGCTGTTGTGGAGCAGCATGCTGTTTGCCTTTCCACACCGGCAGTTTGATTTTGGCTACATGTTCAAGATCATTGCGCTGGCGGCCATCAACAGTGTCACCATCCTGTCCCACGGCCTGATTTTCCGTCTGTATGCGCTGTTCAGCAGTGTGCTGACGCTGGTGGTGCTGATCCAGCTGCATGGCTTTGATCAGGTGATGGCCACGTCAGACCGTCATGCATTCAGCGGCATTGCTTTGCTGTATCTTTCATTCCTGCTGATAACAGCCTGGAAATATGCAGAGCGTAACCGCGCCTTCTTTACCCAGCAGCAGACCATGAACACGCTGGTCAGCTCGCTCAAGCGCATGCATGACGAAGAGGTGGAACTGCGCTCCAGCCTGGAGTTGAAAACCGCCGGGCTGGAGGAAGCACGCAATGCCTTGCTGGTGTTGGCCACCACCGACAGCCTCACCAGGACGCTGAACCGGCGTGCCATTCTGGAGCAGCTGCAACAGCAGGTGGACAAGGTGAGTCACGCCGAGGGCAGTTTTTGCGTACTGGCCTTCGACGTGGATAACTTCAAGAAAATCAATGATGTATTCGGCCACAATGTGGGTGACGTGGTGTTGCAGGTGCTGGCCGAAGAGGTCAAGGCCAGCTTGCGCCCGGAGGACGTGTTCGGCCGGATTGGTGGCGAGGAGTTTCTGGTGATCCTGCCCGGCCTGAATCTGCCAGAAGCGGTGGCCTGTGGCGAGCGTCTGCGCCTGCAATTGCAACACAGTACCCGCATGCAGCAAGAGGCCGGCATTGCCATTACCCTGTCGCTGGGCTGTTGCCTGGCATTCCCGGGCGAAAGCGCGGTCGATATCCTGGGCAAGGCCGATACCTTGATGTATCAGGCCAAGCGTGAGGGTAAAAACCGGCTGTGCTACTAGCCTGCGCTGGCAAGGGCATTCAGGCCGGGTCCTGTTCCCAGTGACTGATCGGCATGGGTTTGCCAAACAGATAGCCCTGGTAGGCATAACAGCCATGACTTTCCAGGAAGTCGCGCTGCACATGGGTTTCCACACCCTCGGCAATTACCTGCAGGCCCAGTGCGCGCGACATGGCCAGTATTGCCTTGACGATGGCGCTGGTGGCCGGGTTCTGCCCCAGCTGGCGGGTGAATGACTGGTCGATTTTCAGCTGGTCCAGCGGCAGGCGGCTCAGATAGGACAGCGAGGAGTAGCCGGTGCCAAAGTCATCCAGCGCAAAGCGGATGCCCAGCGCTCCAAGTTGCTGCATGCGCTCCACCACCATGTCCAGGTTTTCCAGCACGATGCTTTCCGTAAGCTCCAGCTTGAGCCGGGCCGGGTTGGCACCGCTCAAATGCAGGCAGCGTTGTACCGATTCGACAAAGTCCGGCTGGTGAAACTGGCGCGCACTGACATTCACCGCCAGCTCCAGTCCGGCGAATTGCGGCTGATCTTCCCATTGCTTCAGTTGCTGGCAGGCGGTATGAAGCACCCATTCTCCCAGTTCCAGAATCAGCCCCATTTCCTCCGCCAGCGGAATGAACTGGGCCGGTGACACCATGCCACGCTCTGGCGATTGCCAGCGCAGCAAGGCTTCCGCGCCGGTTATCTGGCCATACTGGTTAACCTGCGGCTGGTAGTACAGCAGAAATTCCTTGCGGGCAAAGCCCAGACGCAGCGCGTTTTCCAGCTGGGCGCGTGCCTCGATGTGGGCCTGCATGGTGGGGCTGAAAAAACGTACCCGGTTGCGTCCGGCATCCTTGGACTGGTACAGCGCCACATCGGCCTGTTTCAGCAGGTTTTCCAGCGAGGTGTGCTGGCCGCGGAACAGGGTCAGGCCAATGCTGGCGGTGTACAGGTGTTCGCCTTCCTGCTGCGAGTCCAGGCAGTAGGGGCGTGCCAGTGCGTCACGGATTTTTTCGGCAATCTGTTCGGCCCGGCTGGCAGCCAGGGTTTCGTTGCTGCCCAGCTCTTCGATGATGAGCACAAACTCGTCCCCGCCCAGCCGTGCCACGGTGTCCACCCCGCGCAGGCTGTCGCGCAGGCGGTGGCCTACTTGCAGTAGCAGCTTGTCACCCATTTCATGGCCCAGGGTGTCGTTGAGTTTCTTGAACTGGTCCAGGTCCAGCATCAACAGCCCGCCATATTGCTGGCTGCGTTCGCTGTTTTTCATTGCCTGCTCCAGCCGGTCGAACAGCAGGCGACGGTTGGGCAACATGGTAAGCGGATCGAAATGGGCCAGCCGGCGAATTTCTTCCTCCGCGGCCTTGCGCTCGGTAATGTCATGCAGGGTAACGCGCTGGCCCAGGTAATCTCCCGTCTCGTTGAACAGCGGCCGTGCAGTCTGGTTGACCCAGCGTATATCACCCTGCTTGCGGATGATGCGCACATCCAGTTCCCGTTCCGTTGCCGTGTCGGTGGCTTGTGGCAAGGTGGCCTGATGCTGCCGCCATTGCGCCAGGTCTTCCGGGTGAATGATGGTCTCCAGCAGGGCCGGGTCCTGTTCGAATGCCGCGGGCGGATAACCGCTGATTTTCTCCGCCGACGGGGTCATGTAATGAAAACGGCCATCCGGCTTGATCCAGTACACCCAGTCGCTTGACCAGTCCATCATGCTGTGGAATTTCAGCTCGCTTTGGCGAATGGCTTCCAGGGCGGCCTTTTTATCGGTGATGTCGTCCTTGATGGCCACATAGTGGGTGATGCTGCCATCCGGCTGGCGCATGGGGGCAATCACCACTGCTTCCACATATTCACTGCCGTCCTTGCGCCGGTTGATGAATTCCCCTTGCCATACCTGGCCGCTTTGCAAGGTGCTCCACAGCTGGGCATACACCGCCTTGCCGGTTTTCCCGGCGTGCAGCAGGCGCGGGTTTTGCCCGATGACTTCATCGCGGCTGTAGCCGGTATTGCGCAGGAAGGCCTCGTTGACGTATTCGATGCGGGCGTCGATATCGGTAATGACAATGCTGGCCGGGCTTTGCTGGATGGCCAGGGAGAATTTGTTCAGCTGCTGTTCACGGGCCAGCAAGGCATGGGTGCGCTTTTCGATTTCCGCTTCCAGGTGGTGCTGGTGTTGCTGCAAATCCTGCTGGCTGCGCTCCAGGGCCTGAATCACCCGGCGCATGTGCCCGGCAAAAGGCAAGAAGATGAACAGGCCTTCCAGCAGCAGCAGGCCAAGCGCACTGAGCCAGGCGATGGTTTCTGCTGTTTGCAGGGTATCCACCGCGGCTTCGCCTTCCTGCTGGTAGCGTTTGACGGCGGCGTCCAGCGCTTGCAGCAAGTCGCCGCCTGCCAGTTGCAATAGCTGTTGCAAGGCTGGAGAGTCCGCGCGCACGCTGCCTGGGGGCTGTTGCAGCAATGCTCTGGCCAGGGACAGGTAACGGGTTTCCAGAAAATGAATGGCCTTGGGCGAGGCAAAATACAAGTCATGGATTTGCCCGGACATGGTGGCAGGCAGGTGCAGTTCTGCCTTGCCCTTGATCAGCGCCTGGTGGCTGCTGTCCATCAGGCTGATGGCTTGTTGCAAGGATTTGCGGGCGCTGCCCTGGCTGCCCGCAGGCAGGGTGGCCAGCTGCTGGCTGTACAGCGCAATACGCTGGCTGAGCATGCGCTGGCGGCCACTGACGTTCACCAGTGCCGCGGTGCTTTGCTGGGAGGAGATCACCATTTGCTGTGCCACATAGGTGGTGGTGGCCAGCACCGCCATCAGCGCCAGTGCAAACAGATAGCGCAGTTTGAAGGCGCGCAGCATGCGATGTTCAGTTGTCATGAGGGCTACTTGTGTGACAGGCACTATTTAGCATCTTGCATGACAATGGGCTTGAGCGCAAAACCGATTTGCCCCGGACCGTACAAAAGAAAATGGCCTGTTTTCACAGGCCATCAAGCTACAGCCAGACCAAAGCCTAGTGCTGTTGATGCTTGTGTTGATGCAGATGCTGACGCCGTGGTGCAAACAGCACCAGCGTGGCCAGGCAGGCCGAGAGTGCGGCAAACAGCAGCCACCAGGCAGGCGAGCTCTTGCTGTGCGTCATTTCCACCAGCGCGGTAGATACTGCCGGGGTCAGGCCACCAAAAATGGCGGTGGCCAGACTGAAGGCCAGCGAGAAACCTACGGTACGTACATACACCGGCATGACCTCGGTCAGTGCTGCCACCATGGCGCCGTTATACATGCCAAAGAAGAAAGAGAACCACAGCAACACCGTCAGTAGCCGGGTAAAGCTGGCTGCTTCAGCCAGCCAGGCCATTGCCGGGTAGGCGGTCAGCAAGGCCAGCAGTGAAATGCCCAGCAGCAAGGGCTTGCGGCCAATGCGGTCGGACAGCGCCCCGCCGACGGGCAGCCAGCAGAAGTTGGACAGGCCCACGCACAAGGTGACAACCAGGCTGTCCTGCGCGCTCAGGTGCAGCACGCTTTTGCCAAAAGTGGGGGTGTAAACGGTGATGAAGTAAAACAGCGTGGTAGTGAGCGACACCAGAAACATGCCCGCCACGATGGTGCGCCAGTGCAGGCCGATGGTGCCGAAGATTTCACGCAGGCTGGGGCGGTGCTTGCGCGCCAGGAAGGCATCGGTTTCCTGCAAGGAACCGCGCAGCAGGAAAATCAGCGGAATGATCAGGCAGCCGATGAAGAACGGCACGCGCCAGCCCCAGGCGGCAATCTGCTCCGGGCTCAGCCACAGCTGGATGCCATAGCCGATGGCTGCCGCCACCACGATGGCCACCTGCTGGCTGGCCGACTGCCAGCTGGTGTAAAAGCCCTTGTGACCCGGCGTGGCAATTTCGGCCAGATACACCGACACCCCACCCAGTTCCACCCCGGCGGAAAAGCCCTGCAGCAAGCGGCCCAGCAGCACCAGCAGGGGCGCGGCCAGCCCTATCTGGCTGTAATCCGGCACAAAGGCAATCAGCACCGTACCACAGGCCATGATGCCCAGCGTCACGATCAGCCCCTGACGGCGGCCGATGCGGTCCACATAACTGCCCAGCACGATGGCACCCAGCGGGCGCATCAGGAAACCGGCACCGAAGACGGCAAAGGTCAGCATCAGCGAGGCAAACTCGCTGCTGGTGGGGAAAAATGCCTTGCTGATATAGCTGGCATAAAAACCGAACAGAAAGAAATCGAACTGTTCGAGAAAATTGCCACTGGTCACGCGCAGTACCGCACCCAGTCGGGACTGGGCAGGGTGCTGGCTGGCTGGCGCTTGTTGCATGAGTACTCTCCTTTGTTGCGTTGTATTTATTGCTTTTCTGGATGTTTTACTGACGGACGGTCAGCGGCGTTGACGCTTTTCGATTGCCCATTTCAGCAAGGCCGCGCTGCGGAAAATGCCGTGGGCGAACTTGCCATAGGGCAGGGTGAGGAACAGTGCCATCACCACGCCCAGATGCACGGCCAGCAGGCTGCCCAGCACATGGCTGTGGCGGGCAAACGGCAACAGCAGGCCGCTGGCGCTGGTGAGCAGCAGCAGGGCAATGAAGCCGCGGTCCATCGGGCGTTGTTGTATGTCGCCATGCTGCGGGTCGCGCTGCAGGTTCAGCCACAGCAGGCCGGCAGGGCCAATCAGCAGGCCGATACCACCCGCAATGCCCAGCAGCACCGGCAGGCTGTTCAGTGCATAGGGGGCTGGCAGACCCTGCAGATAGTGGTAGCCGGTGGCCACCAGCGTGGCGGCAAAGCAGGACAGGAAGCCGTAGAAAGTGAAGTGGTGAAAACGCCGCCGCCACAGGGTGTAGGCATCGTCGGCGTTATTGCAGCCCTGACCGTGACCGCCATCCAGATACTTCAGCGTGGCCACTGCATGACCGGCATCCAGCACCGCCGGTACATCCGGCGCTTGCGGGCTGATGTCACGCCAGAAGCGGCGCACACCCATGCCCAGCGCCAGCACGGCAAAGCCGAATACCGGGCCGAACAGCCCGGCTAGCAGATGGTGCGGGAAGTAGTCGTAGAAATTGCCGCTGTTCACTGTCGGGGCCAGTGCCTGCAACAGCAGCAGGAACAGCGCGAGGCCGGCAGCCAGTGCCAGCGCAACGGTCAGCCCGGCGTGGTGATACAGCCGCCCCAGCGCGCCCGGCCAGGCAAAGCGGGTATAGCTTTGCTGGCGCACCTGAGCCATGGCTTTGGGAATGTTGACGGCAAATTCATGCGGCGGTGCGTACTGGCAGGCATGCAGACAGGCGCCGCAGTTGTGGCAGAGATTGGCCAGGTAATGGATGTCGGCCTGGCCGAATTCCAGCCGCTGGGTCATGGCGGGAAACACCGCACAAAAGCCCTCGCAATAACGGCAGGCATTGCAGATTTGCAAATCGCGCGCCACTTCGGCCTCGGCCTTGTCCAGCAGGGAGCCCGGCTGGCCGGCAGCCAGTTGTTGCGCCTCGTCGATCAGGCGGGTGAGTTGTTGCATGTCAGATTCCTTGTGAAACAGCCTGAGCCGCCTGCGCGGCACGGCTGCCGGCAATACGACCAAAAGCCGTGCCGATGGCCATGCCGATACCGGCCACATAACCCTTGCCCAGCACATTGCCGGCCATCATTTCACCGGCCACAAACAGGTTGGGGCTGGGCTGGCCGGCAAAGTGCACGGCGGCGTCGGCATTGGTTTTCAGGCCCAGATAGGTAAAGGTGATGCCGGGGCGCAGCGCGTAGCCGTAGTAGGGCGGGGTATCGAGCGGCAAGGCCCAGTGGCTTTTGGGCGGGGTGAGGCCGTCGGTGTGGCAGTTGTCCAGTACGGTGTGGTCGAACTGCCCGGCCTGACAGGCCGCGTTGTAGCGCTGGATGGTGTCGACAAAGCGCGCCTCGTCCAGCCCCAGTTGCCGCGCCAGCTCCGGCAGGGTATCGGCCTTGTTGCCGGGGAATACCGGCGGCATGAAGCGGCCGATGGCCTTGGAATCGATGATGGAATAGCCGATCTGCTCCGGCTGTTGTGCCACCAGCCGCCCCCAGATGGCATAGCGCTTGGGCCAGAAATCCTCGCCCTCGTCGTAAAAGCGCTCGGCGTTGCGGTTGAGCATGATGCCCAGCGACACGCAGTCCACCCGGGTACAGATGCCGCCATCGTAAAGCGGTGCGCGGGCGTCAATGGCTACGCAGTGCGATTGCGACGGGTCGCCCACCATGTCGGCCCCGGCCTGCTGCATGAACTTGAGCAGTACGCCCTGATTGAAACGGGTACCACGGATGAGGAAGTTGTCCGCCGGCCAGTCGCCCTGATCGTTCTGGCCCCAGGCGCTGCGCAACCATTCGCGGTTGGATTCGAAACCGCCAGCAGCCAGTACACAGCTGCGCGCGGTGATGCGCTCGCCACCTGACAGATGGGCAGCAACAAAGCGGCCATCCTGCAATTCCAGCCGCTCAACCGCGCTGTCGTAGCGAACCACCACGCCCAGCTGTTCGGCGCTGCGGTAATAGGCATTCACCAGCGCCTTGCCGCCGCCCATGAAAAAGGCATTGGTGCGCGCCGTATGCAATGCGCCGGACAGCGAGGGCTGAAAGTGCACGCCGTGACGGCGCATCCAGTCGCGACAGCTGCCGCTGGCGCGAATCACCAGCCTGGCCAGCGCTTCGTCGGTCTGGCCGCCGGTGACGCGCAGCAGGTCCTGCCAGTACTCTTCTTCCGGATATGCATCCACCAGCACGTCTTGCGGGGCATCGTGCATGCAGCGCAGGTTGCGGGTGTGCTGCGAATTGCCGCCGCGCCAGGCGCGCGGGGCGGACTCCAGCAGCAGCACCGAGGCCCCGGCTTCGCGGGCCATCAGTGCGGCGCAGAGTGCGGCGTTGCCGCCGCCGATGATCAGAACATCAAACATGGGTACAGCCTCCCTGAGACAAGCGGAGACTGTAAAAAGCCCTCAGCCCGGCCGCCAGACCGGATCGGGCAACAGGTGTTTAGCGATTGTAAACAGTAGCTCCCGGCCACTCGCCGCTGCTGGCCAGTTCGCTGGCCACCTGTTGCAGCACCACGCGAGTGGCCAGTCCGGCCGGTGACAGCTCGTCATCGGACAGGCTTACCAGCAGGTTGGGGCGGCTGACGCTGTCATCGATGATGTCAATCAGACGGAACTCTTCCGGTGGCAGGCGGGCAATGGCAGCACCGGGCTGGATGGTGGCGCCGTAACCGGCCCTTACTGCATCCATCAACAGCGACAGGCCGTCGATTTCCGCGCTGATGTTCAGCGCGTGCGCACCCTGGGTGCTGGCGTTGTTGAGCAGGGCGCGCAATCCATGCGGGCCACTGGGCATGATCAGCGGAATGTCGCCCAGCTCGGCCAGGCTGATGTGGTCCTGCGTGGGTGCTGCAGGCAGGTCGCGGCGGCAGATCAGGAACAGCTTTTCCTCCAGCAGCGGCAGCACGCTCCAGCGCCGGGTGCGCTCTTCCTGGAACAGCACGGCCAGATCCAGCTGGCGTGCGCCCAGCATGGTGGCCAGATTGCCGGACAGGTTTTCCACCAGATGCAGGCGGATGTCCGGGTAACGCTCGCGCATGGCCGCCATGAAGGGCAGGCCCAGCACGCCGGTGGTGCTGGGGGCCATGCCCACGCTGACATGGCCGGACAGTCGCGCCAGCTGGGCGGCGCGCATGGCGTCGTCGGCATGGCGGATGGCCAGTTGCGCCTGCCGCCAGAACGCGAGGCCGGCATCGGTGGGCACCACGCCGCTGGAGGTGCGCTGCAACAGCCGGGTGGCCAGTTCACCCTCCAGTCGGCTGATCTGCTGGCTCAGTGCCGAGGTACCCACCCCCAGTTCCAGCGCGGCGCGCCCCATACTGCCCTGCGCCACCACGCTGACAAAATAGCGTAATTGCCTTAACTCCATTGCTTGTCCTCTTGACTGCAGTTCCGCTTGCTCGTGCAAGGCGCAGTCTACTGCCGAATCGGCCGCAGAAATAAAAAAAGCCTCCCGACGGAGGCTGAACATGTGCTGACTGGTAAGAAAAAGCACACGGAGAGAGGCTAAGGCTCAGGCGGTGGCAGCCTTGCCGACAAAGCGGCTGCGGATGTCCTTGCGGTACAGCATCAGGGTGGCGGCCAGGCCGCAGGCTGCGGCCATCATCATCCAGTAGCCGGGCGCAGCCTTGTCGCCGCTGGCGTCAATCAGCGCGGTGGATACCAGCGGGGTGAAGCCGCCAAAAATTGCCGTGGCCAGGCTGTAGGCCAGCGAAAAGCCCACGGTACGCACGTGACTGGGCATCAGCTCGGTCAGTGCCACCACGGTGGCACCGTTATAGCTGGCATACAGGAAGGACAACCACAGCTCCACCACCAGCATGTGGCCAAAGCTGGGAGAGGCCACCATCCAGGCCAGCGCCGGGTAGGCGGTGAGCATGGCCAGCAGGCTGAAACCCAGCATCAGCGGCCAGCGGCCAATGCGGTCGGACAGCGCGCCCATGATGGGCAGCCAGATGAAGTTGGACAGGCCGACAAAGAAGGTCACCAGCAGGCTGTCGTTTTCACTGAGCTTGAGTACGCTCTTGCCAAAAGTCGGGGTGTAGACGGTGATCAGGTAAAAGCTCACCGTGGTCATCACCACCAGCAGCATGCCGCCGGTGATCAGCTGCCAGTTTTGCGCAATGGAGCGCAGGATTTCGGCAAAGCTGGGGTGATGCTTGTGTGCCAGGAAGGCATCGGTTTCCTGCAGTGAACGACGGATGGCAAAAATGAAGGGGATGATCATGCAACCGATGAAGAATGGAATGCGCCATGCCCATTGGTCGATCTGGTGACTATTGAAGGCCTGGTGCAGCAGGTAGCCCAGTACGGCGGCAAACATGATGGCCACTTGCTAGCTGGCCGACTGCCAGCTGACAAAGAAACCCTTGCGGCCCGGTGTGGCCATTTCCGCCAGATAAACCGACACCCCGCCCAGTTCCACCCCGGCAGAGAAGCCTTGCAGCAGGCGGCCCAGCAGTACCAGTACGGGTGCGGCCAGGCCGATACTGGCATAGCCTGGCACAAAGGCGATCAGGGCCGTGCCGCAGGCCATGATGGCCAGGGTGACAATCAGCCCCTTGCGGCGACCGATGCGGTCGATATAGCTGCCCAGCACGATGGCACCGATGGGACGCGCCAGAAAACCGGCACCAAAAGTGGCAAAGGCCAGAATCAGCGAAGCATACAGGTTACCGCTGGGGAAAAAGGTTTTGGCAATATAGGTGGCGTAAAAGCCGTACAGGAAAAAGTCGAACATTTCCAGGAAGTTACCGCTGGTAACACGTAACACCATGGAAAGGCTGGACTGGCGTGGGCTGGCAGTGGTCATGTCGTCGTCCTTGTCATTGAGCGGAGGTGCTGACCGGTGTCATCCCGGTCTGGCGAATGCTTGCCGCAACCTGCGGCGAAGCAAGAAAGCGCAGCAACTGGCGTGCCGCTGCAGGGTGTCCGCTGTCACGGCTGATGCCAGCGGAAAAGGTGGTGACTTGCTGTGCCTGTTCCGGCAGCAGGCCGACAATGTCGATGCCGGCAACCGGGATCAGCTCGCTCAGTTGCTGGAAGCCCAGTTCGGCTTCACCGCGTGCCACCACCTTGCCCACCGGTTCGGCCGGAATCATGCGGCTGCGGTCCTTGATCTGCTCGGCCACACCCAGGCGGGAAAACAGCACGGTAGACAAAAACACGCCGCTGGCGCTGTCCGAGTAAGCAATGGAATGGCTGTTGAGCAGGGTCTGTTTCAATGCGGCCAGGGTGCTGATATCCGGCTGTGGGCAGCCGTGTTTTACCGCCAGCGCAATGCGCGATGCAGCCAGCGGGGTATTGCTGTCCGCTACCACCCGGCCTTGGGCTTGCAGCTGGTCCAGTGCGCTGCCCACCATCACCAGCACGTCGATTTTTTCACCGCGCGCCAGGCGCTGCGGAATGGCCTGCGGGGTGTCGCCCATGGACGGGCCCCATTCCAGTTTCAGCTGATGGCCGGTTTCCTGTTCGAATCTGGGTGCCAGCAGCTTCAATGCCGCGGCAAAACCGCCGGAACTGACCACGGTCAGTTGGTCTGCCATTGCCTGGGTGCAGGCAAACGCCAGCAGCAGCGCGGCCAGGCCGCAGCCTGGCTTCCATGTCCTTGCCATGTTGATCTCCTCTTGTTGTGTATGTGTTGTGCTGAAATAATGCACAAGATGCAATAAATGTTTAATTGCTTTTATTTCATGGATTAATCGATGGCGCGCATCAATCTGGAACTCAATGAATTGCAGGCATTTCTGGCGGTGGCGGAGAAGTCCAGTTTCAAGGCCGCAGCCGAGGCCTTGTACCTGTCGCAACCGGCCTTGAGCCGACGCATCGAAAAACTGGAGCAGTCCTTGCAGGTACGCCTGCTGGAGCGCACCACGCGCAGCGTGCGGCTGACCGAGGAGGGCGCGCATTTCCTGTTGCATGCGCAGAATGTGGTGGACGAACTGGAACAGGCCATGAGCGGCCTGAGCGAGCGGGCCGAGCGCCGCAGCGGAGTGGTGTCGATTGCCAGCATTCCGTCTGTGGCGCAGCACCTGTTACCCGCCGCGCTGGCCGGGCTGGCCGCCAGCTACCCCGCGCTGTGCCTGCGGGTGTTTGATGAAGGCGCACAAGAGGTGCTGGAGCAGGTATTGGCAGGGCGTGCCGACTTCGGCATCAATTTTATTGGTGCCGAAGACCCTAATATCGACTTTGAGCCATTGCTGACCGAGCGCTATCTGGCCGTGGTGCGGCACGACCACCCGCTGGCAGCGCAGCGCCGCCTGCGCTGGGAAGACCTGGTGGGCGAGCGCCTGATTGGCGTGTCACAGCGCAGCGGCAACCGCCTGTTGCTGGACCATCATCTGGCCAGCCTGCCGCAGCGGCCGCGCATCCACTATGAAGCCAGTCATCTGCAAGGGGCGTATGGCATGGCCGAGGCCGGTCTGGGTGTGCTGGTGGTGCCGGAATTGTCGCTGACTCCGGCCTACCGCCATCAGCTGACGGGTATTGCACTGACCGACCCGCAGATATCGCGCACGCTGGGTTTGATCACGCGCAGCGGCTACCAGCCTGGTGCTGCGGCAGAGCACTTGCGCAGCTTGTTGCGCGCACAGTTTGCCCAGTACCGCGACCGGCAGGTGGGGGATTGAATCAGGCGGGCAGGTGGGGCGGCACGTGCTGCATGCAGTGCTCGAACAAGGGCCGCGCCAGCAGGTAGCCCTGCATCAGGCTGATGCCCAGGTCTTGCAGGCAGCGGTATTCGTCTTCGGTTTCCACCCCTTCGGCAATCAGGCGGATGTCCAGTTCGCGGCAGATGTCGGCCACGCTGCGGATGATCACCTGACTGGGTCGCCGCTGCTGGACATTGCGCACCAGTGCCATGTCCAGCTTGATGATGTCGGGCTGGAAATCAGCCAGCAGGTTCAAGCCCGCATAACCGGCACCAAAGTCATCAATCGCGGTGAGAAAACCGATGCGCTGGTATTCACGGAAGACCTCGGCCAGCCACTTGCCGTCTGCAATCTGTTCGCCTTCCACTGTTTCAAACACGATGTTTTCGACGGGAAAACCAAACTCGCGCGCCGCCTGCAAGGTGGTGCTGATGCACACTTCCGGGCGGTAGATGGCATTGGGCAGGAAGTTGATCGACAAGCGGCTTTGCATGCCCAGCCGGGCTGCGGTGCGGATGGCCTTCACCCGGCAGGCCTGGTCAAAGCGGTAGCGGTTGGCATCGGTCACTTGTTGCAGCACGGTGAGCGCCCCTTCGCCAGCCGGGCCGCGAATCAGCGCCTCATGGGCGAAAATCTGGCGGCTGGCGATGTCGATGATGGGCTGAAACGCATAGCTGAAGGCAAAGTCCAGTTCCTGACCATCCTTGCAGATACGACATGTCGGTGCGGTTTCCAGATGCAGTGCGTGTTTTCCCGCTGCGTTGCGCTCCATGGTGTGGCTTGCCTCGTGTGCTGTTGTGTTGTTCTTGCTCCATGCTAGCCGAATGGTCAGTTGTCTGCAGTACTCAATGTGAATCGGGCTTGCCCAAGGCAGCCGGGGTGCTGGCTCGCAGCAGCCGGTCACGCACATGCAGCCAGGCTGCGTCATGTGGCGGCATTTCTATCACGATATGCGCCGCACCGCTGGCCTCCGCCTGATGCAGGACGCTGTAAATCTGGCTGGCGTAGTCTGTCGGGTTGCCTGGCAGGGCGTAGTGCTGCCAGGGCTGGCTGGGGGGCGGTGCGGCATTGTCCAGGCTGATCAGCGCAAAGCGGCCTTGCCACAGGGCCGGGTCCAGCTGCTGGCGCTCGCCGGCTTCAAAGCGGAAGCAGGGCAGGCGCGGTGCATAGTGCGAGGCCAGTGCACCGGGTACACGTGGCGCAGTGGCACTGTGCTGGCCGGACAGCGGCAGGATGTCCGCCAGTTGCGCGGCGCTGATGCTGCCCGGACGCAATATGCGCGGGGCCGGGCCGGACAGGTCGACAATGGTGGATTCCACGCCCACCCGGCAGGCTCCGCCATCCAGTACCGCGGCAATGCGTCCTTCCAGCTGGCGCGCCACATGCGCAGCCGAGGTGGGGCTGATATGGCCGAACGGGTTGGCCGACGGTGCCACCACCGCGTGGCCCAGCTTGTCCAGCACCGCCTGGAACAGCGGGTGCGCGGGCCAGCGCACTGCCACCGTATCCTGACCACCGGTAATCAGGCGCGACACGCTGGGCGCGGCAGGCAGCACCATGGTAAGCGGGCCGGGCCAGAAGGCGGCCGCCAGCTGCAGTGCCTGCGGCGGGATGGGGTCGGCCCAGCGCGACAGCTGGCTGATGTCTGGAATGTGCACGATCAGCGGATGGTCCGCCGGGCGGCCCTTGGCGGTAAACACCCTGGCCACCGCGGCCGGGTCTTCGGCATTGGCAGCCAGGCCATATACGGTTTCGGTGGGCAGGGCCACCAGCTGGCCGTCTTGCAGCAAGTTGGCAGCGCGGCTGATGTCGTCGCGATGCGGGGTCAGGATTTCCATATCGTGTTTCCAGTGTCTGTGGCGGCATCCTGCGGCAGCGTGAATGGCTGCCAGTTGCCGTGTTGCCAATATTCCATGCCCTTGTCGGCAAAGCGGTACAGGTGCAGCCAGCCATTGGCCACCAGCGTGGCCACTTCCGGCTGCTGCTCCAGTGCCATTGCAATCAGCTCTGCCGGTGCGTCGATGCAGGCGGCAAGGCGCAGCGGTGCGTGCCGCCATTGCTGGCCATCGTGTACCGACTGCCAGGACAGGCCGATGCGCAAGTCACCGCTATTACCTTCGAATACGCCGATGCGCCCGCCCACCACGTTGTGCAGCAGCTTGTTGCCGCTGCCGTAGCGTTTGGGGTCCACCACCGCTGCGAAGTACTGCATGTTGATCCAGTGCGCCACCACCAGCGGGCCGCCAAAGATGCCGGCCAGCTGTCTGGCTGCCGGGTCTTGCCGCCAGTCGTATTCCTGCAGGAAGGCGCGGCCTTGCAGGTCAAGCGTGCGGGTGCGGCTGCGCGGTGCCGCGATGAAAAAGGCGTTATTGGCCAGCCCCCATTCCGGGCGGGTTTCCGCCCAGTGATGGCCTTTTTGCCGCAACAGGGCCAGCAGGGCGTTGCTGTCGATGTCGGGGCGAATACCATCCTGCCCTTTGCGCCGTTCCCGTGCGCGCTGACCCGCCTGTTCCAGCAAGCCTTGCAGGCTGGCGGCACGTTGTTGCAGTGCCGGGGACAGCTGGTCTAGCGGCAGTACTTCCAGCTCATCGCTATGGGTCAGGTGCAGCAGCGGCAGAAACACCGTGTCTTCCGGTATTACCATGCCTTGCGCCGCCAGCCCGGCGCGTACCTCCGGCCGCTGCAGCCAGTCACTCAGCAGCAGCACGTGCAAATGGCCGCCGTGGCCGCCGCAGGCACCACATTGCAGGGCCGAGGCTTGCGGGTTGTTGCTGCTGTGGCTGGCATGGCCAATCAGCAACACGGTGCGCGGAAACGACTGGCCCAGCCCCATGGCAGGCAGCAGGGTTTGCAGGATGGTGATGATGGCGTCGCTGCCCAGCTGACGACCGGCCGATACCATGGCCTGTTCCTTGTCGTTGAGCCAGGGGTCCAGCTCGGCCAGCGTGGCGCGGCGTTTGCCGGGGAAGGCCTTGCGCAGCAACTTGCCCACCTTGCCCAGTCCGGCGCTTTCCACCAGGGTGAAACTGGACAAGGGGGCGCGTTCAAACTGGCCCCATTCCTGCAGGCCCTTGTCCAGCGGCGGCATCACCGCTTCCCAGCTGGGAGCCAGCAGGCCGGGCAGGCGTGGCTGGCTGTGGTCCTCTCCGGCAAAGCGGATGGCCAGTGGCAGGCCGAAGAAACCGGCAAACCCGGCGGTACGGATGCCGGGTGCCGTTTGTTCCAGTGCCCGGCGCATCGGTTCGGAGCGCACGTCGATACAGAACACGGCGTGGATGTCGGTACTTGCACTATCCGGCTGGGCCGGAGCCTGGGCCAGTTGCGCAAGCAAGCCGGCATGGGTGGCCAGTTCTGCCGCACGTTGCCAGATCAGGCCACGTGCTGGTGCTGCTGCAACTGACTGGCCATGCCAGGCCTGTTGCCAGTGCTGCCAGTGGCTGTCGGCATCGCGCTTGCCATCATCCAGCAGCCATTCCCAGCCCAGCTGCATGGCCAGCAGCTGTTGCAGCAGGCTGCTGTGGCCGCCGGACAACTCGGCCTGCCAGCCCTGGTAACGGCACCAGGCGGCCCAGCCGCTATTGCGTTGCAGCAGCACATAAAACCAGTCGGCCAGCCAGTCGGGCCGGGCCTGCAAGCGTGCCACCGCCTGGTCAAGCAGGCTGTGGTGATCTTCCGGCAGTGTGGCGATGGCCTGTTGCATTGCCTGACGCAGAGCCGGGTCCGGGCTGGGCACAGGCTGGATGCGCATTTCCGCCAGCCAGTTCTGGTAAAGCTGGCCGTGACGGTCCGGCTGCCATTCGGCCTGGTCGTGGTCGAACCATGCGGCACAGCACTGGCTGATCTGCTGGGTAATCACCTGTTGCCAGCTTTGCAAACCGGCATGGCCTGCCGGGTCCTGGCGCCAGTTGCTCTGCAATAAACGGGCAGGCCGGCTGGCGGTCTCGCTGGCGGGCTGTGACAGCCAGTCGCTGGCAGCACAGTGCAGGCCTGCTTCATGCAGTGCCGCTTGCAGGTGGGGCAGGCGGATGCTGCCGTCGCGGAAAGCCTGTTGATAGTCAGATTCGTCCAGATGCAGGCGGCTGTCCGCCAGTCGCTGCAAGCCGTCGTGGGCGCTGGCAAAGTGCTGCTGGCGCAAGCCCCAGTAAGGTGAGCTGGCCAGCAGGCTGTCCAGCGGCCAGCTGGGGGCAATCCGGCCTGCTGCGTTGTTAATGGCGTGCTGCAAGGGGGAATCAGGCATGGTCATGGGCGGTTGCTCCTTGCTGGCGTGGTTGGGAGAGGCGACCCAGGCGGTACAGCCGGGTGCGCATGCTGGTGCGTACCCACCATTCGTCCAGATACAGGCCACCAAAGGCCAGCGCATACAGGCGGCGGGTCAGTGCGTGGTCCGGGTGGTGCTGCAGCCAGCCTTGCAGCAGGAACAGCGCCACAAACAAGGCCGCAACCAGCAGCTGGCAGCCAAGCGGCGCACTGGCCTGGTCGGCTTGCAGGGTGGCAAACAGGGTGTGCAGTAGCAGGTAGACCTGACACAGCAGCAAGGCCACTGCATAGCCGCGCAGGCTGCGTTGGCACAGCGGGGCCAGCCCCAGGCCAATCACCACAATCAGCAGCAGGGGTGGTTGCAGGGCATGGCCCAGCGCCAGCTGCCAGGCTTGCAGGCTGGCCAGCAGCAGCGCGATGCCGGCGATGCCGCTACCCGCATGCCACAGCTTGCCGTGCTGGCCGGTGGTGGCACTCTGGCGGATGGTGGCACGTACCTGGCTGCCAGAACTGAGAAAAGCATGTGCCTTGTAAATGGAATGGGTGACCAGGTGCAGCAGCGCCAGCGAATACTGACCCAAACCGCACTCCATCAGCATGAAACCCATTTGCGCGCAGGTGGACCACGCCAGCCGCAGCTTGATGCTGATGCGGGTTTGCATCACCCAGCAGGCAAGGCCTGCAGTCAGGCCGCCCCACAACACCAGCAGCCAGCTGGCCAGCGGCACCACGCTCCACAGTGCAGACAGCTTGATCAGCACCATGCCGCCCAGATTCACCACCCCGGCATGCAGCAGGGCCGATACCGGCGTGGGCGCTTCCATCACCTGGGTCAGCCAGCCATGAAACGGCAGCTGGGCGGTTTTCAGTACCACGCAGCCCACCAGCAATACTGCGCCAAGCTGGCGTGCCAGTTCGGCATTGGGGGAGGTCAGTGGCTGGGCTACTACATCGAATGACATGGAACCCACCGCCCAGCTGATCAGTCCGGCGGCCAGCAGCAGGCACAGTTCGGCCAGCCGGCTGGCCACGGCTTCGCGCCGGGCGGCTATGCGCGCCTGCGGCCGCTGGGGGAAGAAGGTCAGCAGGCTTTGCAGTGCCGGGCTGGTCAGCAGCCAGCCGGCCAGCAGGGTCAGCCAGTCCTGGCTGGCCACCACCAGCGTGGCACCGCACAGCAGCCAGCCCACGGCGCGCAAAAACCGAGCCTGGCCGGTTTCGCCGCTCAGGTAGCGGGCGGAAAAACGCAAGATCACCCAGGCCAGCAGCTGGATCAGCAACTGGAACAGCAAGGCAGCGTGCAGGCCTTGCCAGGCCATCAATATTGCTGCACACAGTGCGCCGCCCGCCGCGCTGGCCTGGGCCAGCCACCAGTGGTGCGACAGCTTGCCGTGCATCAGGGCGGGCAGCAGCCACAGCACGGCAAGCAGGGTGTGAAAGGATGGCAACATGGCGTCAAACCACTGGTTATTGAACACAGCGGCACTATGCCTGCCAAAGCTTGTTCGGTAAAATACATTAATATGGACAAATCAATCTATTAAACAGAATGATTAATCGCCTCAACTATCATCATCTGTATTACTTCTGGCGTGTGGCGGCGGAAGGCCACCTCACCCGTACTGCGGAACGGCTGCATATTTCCCAGTCGGCGCTGTCGGCGCAAATCCGCCAGCTGGAAGAGCAACTGGGCACGCCCTTATTCCTGCGCGAAGGCAAGAAACTGCTGCTGACCGAAATGGGCGCATCGGTGCTGCGCTATGCCGAGGCCATTTTCGCGTTGGGCAACGAGCTGCTGGCCACCACCACCAGTCAGGATGCCGGGCAGGGCGGCCAGCTGCGTATTGGCAGCGTCTCCACCCTGTCACGCAATTTTCTGGAAAGCTTTTTGCATCCGGTACTGGGGCGGCAGTCGGTCAAGCTGAACCTGGAAGCAGGCGGGCTGGAAGAATTGCTCAGCCGGCTGGCCGCCTTCGAACTGGACGTGGTGCTGAGCAACCGCCCGGTGATTGCCGACGACAAGCACCCCTGGCGCTGCCGCACGCTGGCACGGCAGGAGGTTTGCCTGATCGGCCCGCCGGGGCTGGTTGACGGGCCATTCAACCTGGCGCAGATCCTGCGGCAGCAATGGCTGGTGGTGCCCAGTGCCAAAAGTGAAATCCGCGTGCGCTTCGACCTGCTGTGCGAAAAACTGGGTATCGAACCACGCATCCGCGCCGAAGTGGACGATATGGCCACCTTGCGTCTGCTGGCACGCGATGCCGGTGCCGTGGCACTGATTCCGGCCATTGTGGTGAAGGATGAACTGGGCAAGGGGATGCTGGAGAAATACGGCTCGGTGCAGGGGGTGGAAGAAACCTTCTACGCCATTACCGTGCGCCGCCGCTTTGAAGCACCGCACCTCAAGGAGCTGTTCCAGCTGTTTGCCATGCCGGCCTGATGTCTGACACTTGCAGCCAGCCATGGCGGTGTAATTTCCGGTAAATGATGTCATCGCCTGCCGGCATTGCCATTACATTGGCAACACTTCCGGCAGGCTGTTGCAAGGCAATGGCCTGTCGGCTTGTTGTCGAATCTGCCGCTGCCCTTGCCATCATGTCTTCCGCCCATATCCTGCGTACCTTCCTGCCCCATGCCATTGCCGGCTTGTGCTGCTTGTTGCTGTCCTGCCTTGCATTGCAAGCCCAGGCAACGCCCTTGTACTGGCAATGCAGTGATCAGTGCGAACAGAACGCCAGCCTGGAAAACAAGCCGGTGAAACAGGAGAAGGGCGGCACCATTTCCTTGTGGTGGAGCCTGAATTTTGTTTTGGGCGGCAGTGCCGTGCACAGTGCGGAAATCCTCACCGAGCTGGACTGCGTCAGTGGTCAGGGGCGTGACCGGGCCATCCTCTACTTCGCTGCCCCTAATCTGGCGGGTGGTGTGCAAAGCTTCAGCATCGACAATGCGTGGTATGTGTATACCACGCAGCGCTTTGGCGAGTTTCTGCACCATGCCTGCCTGCAGCATGGACCGGCCAGTGCGGCCAGTGCGGCCAGCGGGGCGAGCTGAGGCTGCAGTGGCATAGCTGCCGTCTAGTCTTTGCGTACCGACTTGCTGCTAGCGCGCATGCCCGCCAGTTTGGTGTACAGGGTGGAGCGTGAGATGCCCAGGCTGCGGGCTGCCCGGGACAGGTTGCCGTCCGACTGCGCGATGGCCCGCTCTATGGCCTGTCTTTCGATGGCGTCCAGCCGGTTTTCCTGCTGCGGGTTGATATCTGCTTGTTCGCCGTACCGCATGCGGCCTGTCAGCAGGTCGGGCGGGAGTTGCGCCATGTCTATGCATTCTCCGTCGCACAGTGCAAACAGCATCTCGTACACATTGCGCAATTCCCTGACATTGCCGGGCCAGTCGTGCCGGGTCAGTACCGCCATGACACCTTCTCCCAGCCGCTTTCCTGTGGTGCCATATTTGCGGGCAAATTGCGTGTCCAGATGGGCAATGAGGTCGATGATGTCCTCCTTGCGCGAGCGCAGGGGCGGAATCAGCACGCTGCTGACGCACAGCCGGTGATAGAGGTCGCTGCGGAACCGGCCGCAGGCTACCTCGGCCTGCAGGTCACGGTTGGTGGCGGCAACCAGCCGCAGCTTGATCTGCCGTTCATGTCGATCGCCCAGTCGCACCACGCGGCCGTCTTCCAGCACCCGCAGCAAATGGGGCTGCACTTCCAGCGGCATTTCACCGATTTCATCCAGAAACAATGTACCGCCATCGGCCTGTTCTATCTTGCCTGGCATGCCGCCACGACGGGCACCGGTAAAAGCGCCGTCGACATAGCCAAACAGTTCGCTGGCCAGCAAGTCGCGTGACAGTGCCCCGCAATTGAGCGCAACAAAGGGGGCAGTCGCCCGGCCGGAGCTTTGATGGATGGCGCGGGCAAACAGCTCTTTGCCCACCCCGGTTTCACCCAGCAGCAATACCGGCAGGTCGAGTACTGCCAGACGCCGGGCCTGCTGCCGGGTGGCATGCAGGCCCGGGCTGCTGCCGATGATGGCATCAAAGGCATCCGCTGGAGGCTGAGGGCTTGCACAGACCGCCGGTTTGACTGGCGTTCCGGCTTGCCGCAAGGGAATGATCAGCAGGCTGCCCAGCTGTTGTCCCTTTTCCTGCAGTCCTTGTACCCAACCCTGTTGCAGCCAGGCAGGTGCCTGTTGCTGACGCAGTTCGGCCGGGTCGCCCAGGTTGCAGGCGGGCAGATACCAGTTGCCGTCATGTAACAGGCTGACGCCGTGTTGCTGCTGTGCCTCGTGCAGCTTGCCGTTTTGTTTCAGCAGGCGGCCATGCCGGTCAAACAGCAGCAGGCAGTCATTGCGGTACTGATTGAAGGCCAGGGTGGAAAGCTCTAGCAGGCGGTGATTGAGGGAATGGGCTTGTTGCAGCAGTGTGCATTCGATCTGTCTGGCCGCCGCGATGGCCAGGCCCAGTGAATGGCCGTGAAAGGTATCCTTGCGTCCTGACAGGTCGATCACGCCCAGCAAGGCCTGGCTGTAGGGGTCGAAGATGGGTGCGGCGGCACAGGTCCATTGCTTGATATCCAGACAGTAATGCTCGTTGGCATGAATCTGAACCGGCTGGCCGGTGGCAATGGCGGTTCCGATGGCATTGGTACCGATGAGCGATTCGGTCCAGAAACCGCCGGGTGCCAGATTCACCTGCTCGCCGGCCTGCCTTGCGCGATGGGCACCGTGCTGGTCAAGAATCATGCCGTCTGCGTCGGCCAGCATGATCATCGAGCCGGATTCCTTGAGCACCTCCCGCAACAGGCCCATCACCGGGCGTGCCGCACCAAGCAGTGTTTCTGCCTGCTGGCAGCGTGCAGTCAGCAGCTGTTTGCTGTCGATGACCGGGGCAACTTGCAGTGTCGGGTTGACCTCGCTGGAGCGACAGCGCAGCCAGGACTGCCAGATAACCTGGCGGACAACATCGGACGAGCTGCTTTCCTGGCAGATGAATGCTTCCCAGCAACTGGCAACCCGTTGATCGTTGACGGCACTCGGAATCAGCGGTTTTGAACGTGGCATGGAGATTTCACCTTCAGCATAAGTGGAATGTGGAATGAGGCGTGGCGGAAACAGCGTCCATCATCGTGGAAATCGGTCAGAACCGGCCTGCACCCATCGGTCAGGCGGGCTGTCCGTATTCCGTACACTGTCCGCGCCCTTGTCCGTATTCAAGACATCCTGACTGAGGTGCGTTTTCCGTCATTCCATGTTTTTTGTTTTTGCAAGTCATTGTAAATAAATGGAAAAGTGGAAAACCTGTTTTGGTTTCAAGGATGGCACGCATGTTGCCATTACCCGGCTGGGGGCATTCCCCGTCACGTGGTGCCTGTCATTGGTTTCTGGCCAAAAGATTTGTCGCAGCCAGGTTGGCTGCCACTTGAGGTTGTCAGGGCAAGACCACGATGTCGAACCACTCAGTCTGGAGGAATCAATATGCAAAGGCGATCCATTGTTCAGGTGATGGGCATTGATGCAGGCGGCACGATGACCGACACCTTTTTCGTCCGCGAAGATGGGCGTTTTGTCGTTGGCAAGGCTCAAAGCAATCCCGCTGACGAGTCACATGCGATTTACCACTCATCGCGGGATGCGCTGGCACACTGGGGCCGGACGGTTGACGATGTGTATCCGGAGCTGGTGACCTGCGTGTACTCCGGCACGGCCATGCTTAACCGCATCCTGGCCCGCAAGGGCTTGCCGGTGGGTCTGATCTGCAACAAGGGCTTCGAGCAGATCCACGCCATGGGGCGAGCCTTGCAAAGCTATCTGGGCTATGCGCTGGAAGACCGCATTCATCTGAATACCCATCGTTACGATGAACCGCTGGTGCCGGTATCCCGCACACGGGGCGTGACGGAGCGCACCGACGTGCAGGGAGAAATTGTCATCCCGCTGCGCGAGGATGAGGTGCGCCAGGCCACCCGCGAGCTGCTGGAAGCCGGTGCCCAGGCCATCGTCATTTGCCTGTTGCAGTCGCACAAGAACCCGCACAGCGAACAGCAGGCGCGCGACATTGTGCTGGATGAGTTGCAACAGGCCCATGCCCGGCTGCCTGTCTTTGCCTCGGTGGACTATTACCCGTCGCGCAAGGAAAGCCACCGCATGAATACCACCATTCTGGAAGCCTACGGAGCCGAGCCATCACGTCAGACGCTAAAGCAGGTCAGCGACTTGTTCAGCAAGTACGGAGCGCGCTTTGACCTGCGGGTGATGGCCACCCACGGCGGCACCATCAGCTGGAAGGCCAAGGAACTGGCACGCACCATCGTGTCCGGCCCCATCGGCGGGGTGATCGGGGCCAAGCTGCTGGGCGAATACCTGGGTGATGACAATATCGCCTGTTCGGACATAGGCGGTACCAGCTTCGATGTCGCCCTGATCACCAAGGGCAACTTCGCCATCAAGTCCGACCCTGACATGGCCCGGCTGGTGCTGTCGCTGCCGTTGGTGGCCATGGATTCGGTCGGCGCAGGCGCCGGCAGCTTCGTGCGGCTGGACCCGTACAGCAAGGCCATCAAGCTGGGGCCGGACAGCGCCGGATACCGGGTGGGTACCTGCTGGCCGGAAAGCGGTCTGGATACCGTGTCGGTGTCGGACTGCCATGTGGTGCTGGGCTATCTGAATCCGGACAACTTCCTTGGCGGCGCCATCAAGCTGGATGTCGCCCGTGCCCGGCAGCATATCAAGGCGCAAATTGCCGACCCGCTGGGCCTGAGTGTGGAAGATGCCGCAGCAGGTGTCATCGAGCTGCTGGACCTCACCCTGTCCGAATACCTGCGTGCCAACATCAGCGCCAAGGGCTACAACCCGGCGGAATTCACCTGCTTCTCCTATGGCGGGGCCGGGCCGGTGCATACCTATGGTTATACCGGCGGTGTCGGTTTCAAGGACGTGGTGGTCCCGGCCTGGGCGGCTGGCTTCTCGGCCTTTGGCTGTGCCTGTGCCGACTTTGAATACCGCTATGACAAGTCGGTGGATCTGGGTGTGGCACAGCATGCCAGCGCAGCGGAAAAGGTGGCAGCCTGCCAAACCTTGCAGGAAGCCTGGTCTGACCTGGCGCTCAAGGTGATCGACGAATTCGTGCTCAATGGCTACCAGCCCGAGGACGTATTGCTGATACCCGGTTTCAAGATGCAATACATGGGGCAGCTGAATGATCTGGAAATCGTCTCGCCGGTCACCTGGGCCAGTACGGCCGAACACTGGGACCGGATGGTCGAGGCTTTCGAAACCACCTATGGCCGGGTTTATGCCACTGCCGCACGCTCGCCGGAGCTGGGCTTTTCCATTACCGCAGCCATCCTGCGCGGCACGGTGATCACCCAGAAACCCGCCTTGCCGGAAGACCCGGACGCCGGCCCGGTTCCGCCCGCCGCCGCCTGTCTGGGAACCCGCCCGTTCTACCGCCACAAAAAATGGTCTGAAGCCACGCTGTGGAGCATGGAAGGCCTGAAGGCCGGTAATCACATCATCGGGCCAGCCATCATCGAATCCGATGCCACTACCTTTGTCGTGCCCGACGGCTTTGCCACCCGGCTGGACAAGCACCGACTGTTTCATCTGAGCCAGCTGCAATAAGGAGACGCACCATGAACATGTTTAGCAAGCAGGAATTCGGCTCGGCCAATCTGTTGCATAACGGCCAGACCCTGAAGCAGTACCGCGACGCCATCATCGAACGCACCCGTGCCACCGGGCATTACAACGGGCTGACAGAGCTGGCACTGCGCGATGGCGACCCTATCGGCTACGAAAAGCTGTTTTCCAAGCTGCGCGGCGGGTTGGTGCATGCCCGTGAAACAGCCAAGAAAATCGCGGCCAGCCCCATCGTCGAGCAAGAGGGGGAACTGTGTTTCACCCTGTACAACGCTGCCGGTGACTGCGTGCTCACCTCCACCGGCATCATCATTCATGTCGGCACCATGGGTGCAGCCATCAAGTACATGATCGAGAACGACTGGGAGAGCAATCCCGGCATCCATCCCGGTGATATGTTCACCACCAACGACTGCGCCATCGGCAATGTCCACCCTTGCGACATTGCCACCATTGTGCCCATTTTCTGGGAGGGCAGGCTGATAGGCTGGGTGGGCGGGGTCACCCATGTCATCGACACCGGAGCGGTGACGCCGGGCTCCATGTCCACCGGGCAAACCCAGCGCTTTGGTGATGGCTACATGATTACCTGCCGCAAGACCGGCATCAACGATGTACCGCTGCGTGACTGGCTGCACGAATCGCAGCGTTCGGTACGCACGCCCAAGTACTGGATCCTCGACGAAAAAACCCGCATTGCCGGCTGCCACATGATCCGCGATCTGGTTGAGGAGGTGATCCGGGCCGATGGCATTGAAGCCTACGAAAAATTTGCCTTCGAAGTGATAGAAGAAGGGCGTCGCGGACTGATGGGTCGCATCAAGGCCATGACCCTGCCGGGCGTGTACCGCAAGGTGTCGTTTGTTGATGTGCCCTACAAACACGAAGACGTGCAGGTATCCAATGCCTTTGCCAAGCTGGATTCCATCATGCACTCCCCCTGCGAGATGACCATCAGGCCGGACGGCAAATGGCGGCTGGACTTCGAAGGTGCCAGCCGCTGGGGCTGGCACACCTTCAATGCCCACCAGGTGGCCTTCACCTCTGGTATATGGGTGATGATGTGCCAGACCCTGGTGCCCACCCAGCGTATCAACGATGGCGCTTACTACGCGACTGAGTTCCGCCTGCCCAAGGGCACGTGGTGCAACCCGGATGACCGCCGTACCGGACATGCCTACGCCTGGCATTTTCTGGTGTCCGGCTGGTCCGCCTTGTGGCGCGGGCTGAGTCAGGCCTATTTCAGTCGTGGCTATCTGGAAGAAGTCAATGCCGGTAATGCCAACACCTCCAACTGGCTGCAAGGCGGCGGCATCAATCAGGATGGCGAAATCCATGCGGTCAACAGCTTTGAAGCCAGCTCCTGCGGCACCGGGGCCAGCGCCATCAAAGACGGGCTGAACCACGCTGCTGCCATCTGGAACCCGGAAGGCGATATGGGTGATATCGAAATCTGGGAAATGGCCGAGCCACTGCTTTACCTGGGGCGCAATGTCAAAACCAACTCCGGTGGCTATGGCAAATACCGTGGCGGCTGCGGTTTCGAAACCCTGCGCATGGTATGGAAGGCACAGGACTGGACCATGTTCTTCATGGGCAATGGCTACATGAACAGCGACTGGGGGCTGATGGGCGGCTACCCCGCGGCCACCGGCTATCGTTTTGAAGCGCATAACACCGGGCTGGCAAAACGCATTGCTGCTGGCGAATCGCTGCCGCTGGGCGGGGATGCCAACCCGACACAGCCAGACTATGAGCGACATCTGGAAGCGGGGGCCAGGGTCAAGCGTGACAAGCAGTGCATGAGCACCGAAGACTGCTATGACAACTACGACCTCTACCTGAACTACCTGCGCGGCGGGCCGGGTTTTGGCGACCCGATAGACCGCGACCCCAAGGCGATAGAGGCCGACCTGAACCAGCAATTCCTGTTGCCGGAATACGCAGAACGCGTGTATGGCGCGGTGTTCAGCTGTGACAGCAAGGGCCGTTATACCGTGGACGTGGCAAAAACCCGGCAGCGACGCGCGCAAATGCGGCAGGAAAGGCTGGCCCGTGCGCAGCCCACCCGCGTCTGGATGCAGCAGGAACGCGAGCGGATTCTGGCCAGGCAGGCATCGGTACAGGTGCAGCACATGTTTGCCACCAGTTTTGCCTTGTCGGACAAGTTCAGCCGCCAGTTCAAGGCCTTCTGGAGCTTGCCGGACGACTGGCAGCTGCTGGAGAGCGAGCTGGGGGTGCCGTCTTATGGTGCCAAACATCGTATGGATTTGTCCTTGCTACCCGATGTCACCACCGTGGTGCAGGTGGAAGAGTAAACCCCATGCTGAAGGAGACAGCACATGTCGGCATATACCAATGAACAGATTTCCCATCTGGTGGATGGCACGCTGGACTGGGACACCACCTTTCGCATGCTGTCCATGCCCAAGGATCAGCAGCGCTTTGTGCAATACCTGGCCGCCTTGCAGGAGAAGGTGAGCTTTCCCGACCGCATCATCCTGCCACTGGGTCCGCACCTGTATATCGTGCAGTCCTGCCAAGACAAGCGCTGGGTGACGCAGTGCGATTGCGGCCATGTGTTTGGTGATTACCGCGAAAACTGGAAGCTCAATGCCATGATTCATGTGCGTGATAGCCCCGAAGCCATGGCCGAGGTGTACCCGCCGCTGATGGCACCGGACACGCAGTGGCAGGTGTATCGCGAGTATTACTGCCCGCAATGCGCCACCATGCATGATGTGGAAGCACCCACCCCCTGGTATCCGGTGATTCACGATTTCGAGCCGGACATCGAAACCTTCTATCAGCAGTGGCTGCAAATACCGCTGCCAGAGCGGGCAAACTGAGTTCAAGGGCTAAGCGGTGCGGGGAGCGTGCAGTGCCTCGCACTGGCTGGCCTTGGGCACGAAAATTGCATCCCTGGTGGTCATCACCCGATGATGGCTGCCATGACTGCTTCCACTCCATTACGACTATTACTGGTCAACGATACCGACCGCCCGATGGCGCAGCTGCATGCTGCGCTGACGGCGGCTGGCTATCTGGTGGTGGCACAGGCACAAGGCGCGGCAGAGCTTTTGCAGCTGGTGGACAGCCAGTCTCCCGACATCATCATCATTGATACCGAATCCCCCTCCCGCGACACACTGGAACAACTGGCACTGATGGGCCATGCCGCGCCACGCCCGGTGGTGATGTTTGCCGAGCAAGGCGGCTTGCCCGCCATTCAGGCTGCGGTCAGTGCCGGTGTCACCGCCTATGTGGTGGATCAGGTGGCGGCCAGCCGCCTGGCACCGATCATCGACATGGCACGGGTCAAGTTTGAAGAAGACGCCCGTCTCAAAAAGCGACTGCTGCAGATGGAAGAGCAACTGGCAGAGCGCAAGCTGATCGAACGCGCCAAGGGCATCCTGATGGAGCGCCGCCAGCTGTCCGAAGCCGACGCCTATGCGCTGCTGCGCAGCCAGGCCATGCAAAGCGGCTTGCGGCTGGCCGAACTGTCCCGCCAACTGATCAACTCCAGCAAGCTGCTGGGCTGAAAGACATTCATGACTGATCCCGCATGCTTGCACACACTGAACCTGGGCTTTGTCGCACTGACAGATTGCGCACCGCTGGTGGTGGCGCAGCGTCTGGGGCTGGACCGTGAAATGGGTCTGCAATTCTGCCTGCACCGCCAGCCGTCCTGGTCGGCGGTGCGCGACAAGCTGATCAGCGGCCAGCTGGATGCCGCGCATGCGCTGTACGGGCTGGTGTATGGCATGCAGCTGGGCCTGGGTAATCCGCCCTGCGACATGGCCATCCTGATGACGCTGAACCAGAACGGGCAGGGCATCAGTCTGGCTCCGGCTTTGGCCGATGCCTATTGTCAGGGTGCCAGCCTGATGGAAATCAGCCAGCAACTGGGCCGCCCGCTGGCACTGGCGCATACCTTTCCCACCGGCACCCACGCCATGTGGCTGTATTACTGGCTGGCCGCTCAGGGTGTGCATCCCTTGCGCGATGCCCGTTGCGTGGTGATTCCACCGGCACAAATGAGTGATGCCATGCAGGCTGGTGTGCTGGACGGATTCTGTGCCGGCCAGCCCTGGCACGCACTGTCACAGCAGCGCGGGGTTGCCAGCCTGGTGACGGACAGTGCGGTCATCTGGCCCAATCACCCGGAAAAGGTACTGGCTTGCCGACGCGAACTGGCACAGCAACAGCCGGATGTGGCCGGGCGTCTGGTACAGGCGCTGCTGCTGGCCTGCCACTGGCTGGATCAGCCGGAAAACCACGCACTGGCCGCCGCCTGGCTGGCCGCGGAAGACTGCCTGGCCATGCCGGCGGAGTTGATCCTGCAACACTGGACCGCAGCAGATGCCGGTCCACTGCATTTTTGTGATGAAGGCCGCGTCAATTACCCATATCCGTCGGATGCCTTGTGGTTTTTGCAGCAATACCGGCGCTGGGGCATGTGGCAGGGCAATGACGCGGCCGCCGTGGTGGCCAGCGTCAACCAGACCGCCTTGTATGAGCAAGCGGCCCGGGCCTGCGGCTTGTCATTGCCCGCTGTACATGACCGCCACAGCGTGCTGATGGACGGCAGCCACTGGCCAGATTATTCCGGCAGTGCGCCCAGTGTCGGTGCGCTGTCGCAATACACGCACTGATGCGGTGCAATATCCGGGCAAAACCGCCATGAATACTCCCGCAAACAGAATTTTCCGGCTGGCACGCAAATTGCAATAAGTGCGGTGTAGCAGCGCAACGGCGTGCTGACTGCACCATACATCACGGCAGTGGCCAACGGCGGCCACTACCGATACGGACAACGGCGTCCTCTCCTGACTTCATCGTCAGGGAGGGCGCCGTTTTTGTTTTGGCCATTTGGCGGGAAGCACGCTTCCCCGACAGGAGTACTACATGGACCGCACTTTCTGGCAAGCCGGACACAAGCCGACCCTGTTTTCAGCCTTTCTGTATTTCGACCTCAGTTTCATGGTGTGGTATCTGCTGGGCCCCTTGCAGGTGCCCATTGCCAGCGCACTGCATCTGTCCACCCAGCAACGCGGCCTGATGGTGGCCACGCCCATCCTCGCCGGGGCCATCCTGCGCCTGTTGATGGGGGTGCTGGTGGACCGCATCGGCGCGCGCGGGGCCGGCATCATCGGCCAGCTGGTGGTGATTGCCGCCTTGCTGGCGGCCTGGCAGATCGGCATTGCCAGCCTGGGCGGCGCGCTGCTGCTGGGTTTGTTCCTGGGCGTGGCCGGGGCTTCGTTTGCGGTATCGCTGCCGCTGGCCTCGCGCTGGTATCCGCCGCAGCATCAGGGCACGGCCATGGGCATTGCCGGGGCGGGTAACTCCGGCACCGTGCTGGCCGCCTTGTTTGCCCCGGCGCTGGCTCTGGCTTTTGGCTGGCAGAACGTGTTCGGCCTGGCCTGCATTCCGCTCATTGCCGCGCTGCTTATCTTTACCTGCTGTGCCAAGGACGCGCCCAATGCGCCGCCAGCCAAGAAGCTGGCCGACTATCTGGCGGTGCTGAAGGAAAAGGACGCCTGGTGGTTCATGTTCTTCTATTCCATGACCTTTGGCGGCTTCTCCGGCTTTGCCAGCGCGCTGCCGGGTTACTTTCACGACCAGTTTGCCTTTGATGCCAAAACCGCAGGGCTGTACACCGCCGCCTGCGTGTTTGCCGGTTCGGTGATGCGGCCGCTGGGCGGCATGCTGGCCGACCGTCTGGGCGGCACCCGTTCCTTGCTCGCGGTGTATCTGTGCTGTGCGCTGCTGATTGGCGCGGCCGGTTTCAATGTGGGTGGCCCATCGGTGGCACTGCTGTTGTTCATTCTGGCCATGCTGTGTCTCGGTGCCGGTAATGGCGCGGTGTTCCAGCTGGTGCCGCAGCGCTTTGGCAAGGAAATCGGCGTGATGACCGGTCTGGTGGGTATGGCTGGCGGGGTGGGCGGCTTTGCCCTGGCAGCCAGCCTGGGCGCCATCAAGCAGGCCACCGGTGGCTATGCCGCAGGCCTGTGGCTGTTTGCCTGCCTGTGCTGCCTGGCCTGGCTGAGCCTGGCCGGAGTGAAACAACGCTGGCGCAGTGGCTGGAGCGTGGCTGCGGCCCGGGTTTGAGGAGAACAGGATGAACATGGCAGAACTGCAGGGCAAGACCCGGCAAAAACTGGTGGTGGTGGGTAATGGCATGGCCGGCATCCGCACGGTGGAAGAGTTGCTGGGCCTGGCGCCGGATTTGTACGACATCACCGTATTCGGTGCCGAGCCGCACCCCAATTACAACCGCATTTTGCTGTCGCCGGTGCTGGCCGGGGAGCAGGATTTCAAGGACATCATTCTCAACAGCGTGGAGTGGTACGCCGAGCACGGCATCACCCTGCACATGGGCAAGAATGTGGCCACCATCGACCGGGTGCGCCGCAAAGTCATCGCCGAGGATGGCACCGAGGCGGCTTACGACCGCTTGCTGCTGGCCACCGGCTCCACACCCTTCATCCTGCCGGTGCCGGGCAAGGAGCTGGCCGGTGTCATCAGCTATCGTGACATCCGTGATACCGAGCTGATGATGGAGGCCGCCAAAACCAAGCGTCAGGCCGTGGTGATTGGCGGCGGCCTGCTGGGGCTGGAGGCCGCCAACGGCCTGAAGCTGCGTGGCATGGAGGTTACCGTGGTGCATCTGGGTGACTGGCTGCTGGACCGCCAGCTGGATGATGTGGCCGGCGACTTGCTGCGCCGGGCGCTGGAAGAGCGCGGCATCGGCTTTTTGCTGGGCAAGCAGACGGCGGCCATTCTGGATGACGGCCAGGGCGGTGTGGCCGGGGTGCGTTTCAGCGATGGCGAGCAGGTGGATGCGCAGCTGGTGGTGATGGCGGTGGGCATTCGCCCCAATACCGCACTGGCCGAATCCTGCGGCCTGCACTGCGAGCGCGGCATTGTGGTGAGCGATGCGCTGCAAACCTACGACCCGCGCGTGTATGCAGTGGGCGAGTGCGTTAGCCATCGCGGTGTGGCTTACGGACTGGTCGCCCCCTTGTTCGAGCAGGCCAAGGTGTGCGCCAACCATCTGGCCCAGCTGGGTATTGGCCGTTATCAGGGCTCGGTGCTGTCCACCAAGCTGAAAGTCACCGGGATTGATCTGTTCTCGGCTGGCGACTTCATGGGCGGGGAAGGCATGGAGGACATCGTGCTGTCCGACCCGGCTGGCGGCGTCTACAAGAAGCTGGTGATCAAGGACGACAAGCTGGCCGGGGTCTGCCTGTATGGCGATACCGCCGACGGTGCCTGGTACTTCAAGCTGCTGCGCGAAGGCCGCTCGGTGGCGGATTTGCGCGATACGCTGATGTTTGGCGAATCCGCCATTGGTGATGCCGGCGTGCAAGGCCATAGCAAGGCCGCCTGCATGCAGGACAGCGACGAAGTATGCGGCTGCAACGGCGTGTGCAAGGGTGCCATCGTCAAGGCCATCAAGGACAAGGGCCTGTTCACGCTGGACGAGGTGAAAAAGCACACCAAGGCGGCCAGTTCCTGCGGTTCCTGCTCCGGCCTGGTGGAGCAGATATTGATGAGCGTGGTGGGTACCGATTTTCAGGAAACGCCCAAGACCAAGGCGGTGTGCGGCTGTACCGAGCGCAGCCACGGAGAAGTGCGCAAGGCCATCCGCGAACAGCACCTGTTGACCCATGCCGAGGTGTTCCATTTTCTGGAATGGCGCACGCCTAATGGCTGCGCCACCTGCCGCCCGGCCATCAATTACTACCTGCTGTCCAGCTGGCCGCATGAGGCGGTGGACGACCCGCAAAGCCGCTTCGTCAACGAACGGGTGCACGCCAATATCCAGAAGGACGGCACCTTCTCGGTGATTCCGCAGATGAAGGGCGGCGTCACCACCGCCAGCGAGCTGCGCCGCATTGCCGACGTGGCCGACAAATACCAGGTGCCGATGGTGAAAGTCACTGGTGGCCAGCGCATCGACCTGTTGGGCGTGAAGAAGGAAGACCTGGTCAATGTGTGGCAAGACCTTGGCATGCAGTCCGGCCACGCTTACGGCAAATCCATCCGCACGGTGAAAACCTGTGTCGGCAGCGAGTTCTGCCGCTTTGGCACCCAGAACAGCACCCAGATGGGCATTGATCTGGAAACCATGCTGGCCAATATGTGGTCGCCGCACAAGGTGAAGCTGGCGGTGTCCGGCTGCCCGCGCAATTGTGCCGAAGCCGGCATCAAGGACGTGGGGGTGATTGCGGTGGATTCCGGCTGGGAGCTGTATGTAGGCGGCAACGGCGGCATCAAGACCGAGGTGGCGCAGTTCCTGTGCAAGGTAAAAACCGCCGAGGAAGTGAAGGAATACAGCGGCGCCTTCCTGCAGCTGTACCGCGAGGAAGCCTATTACCTGGACCGCACCGTGCACTACATCGCCCGTGTCGGCCTGGATGTCATCAAGGCCAGGGTAGTGACCGATGCTGCCAGCCGCCAGGCCTTGTACCAGCGGCTGCTGTTCTCGCTGCAAGGCCTGCCCGACCCATGGGCGGCACGTATTGCCGGGGCGCAGAAAAACGAATTCATTCCGATCAAACTGGAAGCCTGAGGAGCGCACAGCATGACAGACAGCCAACACTGGGTTCAGATTTGCGCCCTTGCCGACATCCCGCCGCAAGGCAGCCGGGTGGTGGAACGCGCCAGCGGCAATGTGGCGGTGTTCCGCACCCATGATGACAAGGTATTTGCCCTGCTGGACCGCTGCCCGCACAAGGGCGGGCCGCTGAGCCAGGGCATTGTGCACGGCGAGTCGGTGACTTGCCCGCTGCACAGCTGGAATATCGACCTGGCTACCGGCGCAGCGCGCGCGCCGGATGAAGGCTGCGCCCGCCATTTCCCAGTGAAGCTGGAACAGGGCATGGTGCTGCTGGGTTTGTGAACAAGGACGATTGCAAAGAATTGCAACGGCTTGCAACGGGACCTTGTCATCAGAAAAGGATGAGCAAAATGGGCAGGACTGAAACCCGCTCCACCTGCTGCTATTGCGGCACAGGCTGTGGCGTGCTGATTGCCAGCGAAGACGGACGCATAACAGGTGTACGAGGCGACCCGGAACACCCGGCCAATTTTGGTCGGCTGTGCAGCAAGGGGCTGAACCTGGCGGCCAGTGCCGCCAGCGACAGTGGCCGTGCGCTGCACCCGGAAATGCGGCTCACCCGCGATGCGCCTCGCCAGCGTGTTGGCTGGGCTGAAGCGCTGGACAGCGTGGCCGAAAGTTTTGCCCGCATCGTCCACCAGCACGGGCCGGACGCGGTAGCTTTTTACGTATCTGGCCAGTTGCTGACCGAGGACTACTATCTGTTCAACAAGCTGGCCAAGGGCGTGGTGGGCACCAACAATATCGACACCAATTCCCGCCTGTGCATGTCCAGCGCCGTTACCGCCTACAAGAAAGCCTTTGGGGCCGATGGCCCGCCCAGCTGTTATGCCGATCTGGAACAGGCGGACTGCGTGCTGTTTGCCGGCAGCAATCTGGCTTATGCACATCCGGTGCTGCTGCGTCGGCTGGAGGACGCCCGCGCAGCGAGGCCGGACACGCGCTGGATTGTGATTGACCCGCGCCGCACCGACACTGCCGCCATGGCCGACCTGCATTTGCAGATTCAGCCCGGCACCGATGTGGCGCTGTTCAACGGCATGCTGCATCACCTGATCTGGGAAGGGCTGGTGGCAGCGGATTACATCAGCGCCCATACCGAAGGTTTTGCCGAACTCAAGCAGATGGTGCGCAACACCACGCCCAACATGGCGGCGGAAATCTGCGGCATCCGCGAAGAAGACCTGATTCAGGCGGCCGAGTGGTTTGGCCACAGCCCGGCCAGCCTGTCGCTGTACTGCATGGGGCTGAACCAGTCCAGCCACGGTACTGACAAGAACCTGGCGCTGATCAACCTGCATCTGGCCACCGGGCAGATTGGCAAGCCAGGTGCCGGGCCGTTTTCGCTCACCGGCCAGCCCAATGCCATGGGCGGGCGCGAAGTAGGCGGCATGGCCACCATGCTGGCGGCGCACCGTGATATCGACAATGCCGCGCACCGTGCCGAAGTGGCCGCCCACTGGGGCGTACCGACCGAGCGGCTGTCGGCCACGCTCGGCTTGCCCGCCATTGCCATGTTCGACGCATTGCAGCAGGGGCGCATCAAGGCTATCTGGATTGCCTGCAGCAATCCGGCACACTCGCTGCCCAATCTGCCGCAGGTACGCGCCGCACTGGCCAGGGCCGAGCTGGTGGTGGTGCAGGACGCCTTTGCCCATACCGACACCACCGCGCTGGCCGACATTCTGCTGCCCGCAGCCACCTGGGGTGAAAAAGAAGGCACGGTCACCAATTCCGAACGCCGCATCAGCCGGGTGCGTGCCGCCGTGCCGCCACCGGGCGAGGCGCAAAGCGATGGCTGGATTGTCAGCCAGATTGCCCGCCGTCTGGAGGCCCTGCTGTATCCCGGCGCTGCCAGCCTGTTTGCTGATACTGAAGTCGCCAGTGTGTTTGACGAACATTGCGCACTCACCACCGGGCGTGATCTGGACATCAGCGGGCTGAGTCATGCGGTGCTGAACAGCGCCGGGCCGCAGCAATGGCCGCTGCCCGCTGGCGCGGTGCAAGGGCAGGCGCGACGCTATGTCGATGGCGTGTTTGCCACTGCCAATGGCCGCGCCCGTTTTCATGCCGTGCGCTACCAGCCACCGGCAGAGAATGTGTCGGCGCATTACCCCTTCCGCCTGCTGACTGGCCGCTTGCGTGACCAGTGGCATGGCATGAGCCGCACCGGCCGCCTGCCGCAGCTGTTTGCCCACCGCCCGGAACCGGCACTGGAAATGCACCCGGACGATGCCGAACGCCGTGGCCTGCAAGCGGGCGATCTGGTGCGCATCAGCAGCAAGCGCGGCCAGCTGGTATTGCCGCTTGCCATCAGCCGCGAACTGCCCGGCGGCACGGTATTTGCCGCCATGCACTGGAATGGCCAGTTTCTCAATAGTGGCGGCATCAATGAAACCAGCCAGCCGCAGGTGGATGGCCAGTCCTTCCAGCCGGAACTCAAGCATGCCGCCGTCAAGGTGGAAAAAATCAGCCTGCCGTGGCGGGTGACGGCGGCGCTGCACTGTGACGACCTGCCGGCCATGCAGGCGCGGCTGGCACCGCTGCTGCACCAGTGCAGCTATGCCGCCATTGCCTTGCATGGCCCGGATATTTTATTGTTGCGCGCCGCGCATGCGACGGCGCTGGATGACTGGCTGCAACAGCTGCTGGATGTGCTGGGCCTGCAGCCCGGTCCGGAGGTGCTGGAATACCGCGACGACCGGCGCGGTGTGGTCAAGCGCGTGGCCTGGGCCGATGGCCGTCTGGCGGGCTTTGTGTTTGCCAGCAGCAGTACGACAGACGGCCCGGCAGCGGACAGCCTGCTGCAGCAACTGCAAGCGGGGGAACAATGGCAGGGATCGCGCCTGACCGTGTTTGCCCCGGCCGGACAGCGCACCGTGGTGCGGGAAAAAATGGTCTGCCAGTGCCGACAGGTAGGCGAAAGCGCCATCCGCCAGTGTCTGGAGCGGGGCGATAGTGTGGAACAACTCAAGGGCACACTGGGCTGCGGCAGCGTCTGCGGTTCCTGTGTGCCGGAAATCAAACGCATGGCCGCCACAGTGGCGCAGCCTGCCTGAACAGGGAGCAAGGACATGAAACGCGAAACAGGCAAGGTAGTGCTGCTGGGGGCAGGGCCCGGCGATCTGGAACTGCTCACCCTCAAGGCGGTGCGCCAGTTGCAGGCTGCGGAGGTGCTGCTGCTGGACGAGCTGGTCAACCCGGACATCGTCAGTCTGGCTCCGCAGGCGCAGGTGGTACGGGTGGGCAAGCGCGGTGGCTGCAAGTCCACGCCGCAGGATTTCATCCAGCGCCTGATGCGCCGTTATGCCATGCAGGGCAGGCGAGTGGTACGGGTGAAGGGCGGCGAGGTACTGTTGTTTGGCCGTGCCGGTGAGGAAATCCGCTACCTGCAACAACACGGTATCGAGGTGGAAGTGGTGAACGGCATCAGCGCGGCACTGGCGGCAGCCGCCAGCCTGAATGTATCGCTCACCCATCGCCAGCACTGCCGTGGCGTGACGCTGGTGACTGCCCACGCACAAGACCACAGCGAGCCGGACTGGCAGGCACTGGCCGCCACCGGCACTACTTTGGCCATCTATATGGGCATGAGCCGTATTGGCAGCCTGAACCAGGCCCTGTTGCAGCACCTGCCAGCCAGCACCCCGGTGGCGGTGGTGCAGTGGGCCAGCACGCCGCAGGAGCAGCGCCTGCTAAGTACGCTGGCCACGCTGGAAGCCGACACCCTGGCCGCAGGCATGGGCAGCCCGGCCATCATTCTGGTGGGCGAGGCCATGGCCGAAGCCAGCCTGCCCGCCATGGTGCAGCCCGCAGCAGCGCAAGGCTGTGCCTGATGGCTAGACCGACGTTTCGTCCAGCCCCACCGGCTGGCACAGCACGGTAGATGTCACGGAATTGGCAATAAAGCAGTTGCTGTGCGCCTGATGGTGCAACTGGGCATGCTGGGCTGCGCTGGGCGGGTTGGCACTGCCAAATTGCACATCCGGCCGAAGCGTGACGCGGGTGATGGCCAGTTGCCCGGCGGCATTCTTGCCCATCTCGCCACTGGCCCGGTCCAGATAACGCTCTACGATAAAACCGGCACGGGCGGCCAGGTCCAGAAACCACAGCATGTGGCAGCTGGACAGCGCCGCCACGAAGGCTTCTTCCGGGTCCACCGCGCTGGCATCCGACATCGGCAGCGGCACCACGGCGGGGGAGGACGAACCCGCCACTTCGGCGCCGCCATCAAAGCGCAGCACATGTTTGCGGCTGTAGCGACGATCGAGAAAATCCTGACCGCTGCGTTGCCATTCCACTTCCACCACGAATTGCGCCATTGTGTTCTCCCGTTCAGGCCGTTTGATGCAGAAAGATGGTGAGGCTGTCCTTGGGCGGGCGGATATCCGCCTCCGCCAGCATGCGTCCCACCATGCCGCGATGATAGCTGCCGTGAGTAATCAGGTGCAGCAGCATTTCACAGCGCTGCATCCTGCCCGGCTTGCCATCGACAAAGCGGAAGTCCACCGCCTCGGTCAGATGGCTGGCGTCCACACTGTCCAGATAATGCAGATACCAGCCATCGCTGGCCTGCTGACGGGCCTTCAGCTCGGCCAGCGTTGGGGTTTCCGGTGTGTTCAGCGCGTCAAAGCCGTGCGGCAGCTGTTGCAGATTGGCCTGGAAGATCTGCTCCACCAGCCACACATGGTTCAGCATGCGTATGGCAGCGGTCCGGGTATCGGCAGACAGTGCCGGTAGTTGTTGTTCCAGCAGGGCAAACAATTGCCGGTTAGCCCAGGCCTTGGCCTGAAACAGGGTGTGCAGTTGGGTGTGCATGAGCTGTCCTCCGTGAAAAACCTAGCTTATTACGCATGGCGGGTTTTAGAATCTGTCTGTCGGGAAATTCATTACTGAAACAGATTCAGCAATATGATAGAAACGCAAACCACCGAATTGCTGGCCGTGCTGTATCTGAGCGAAAGCGCCAGCTTCACCCGCGCGGCAGAACGGCTGGGGCTGACGGCCTCGGCCCTGTCCAAGGCAATAGACCGGCTGGAAAAACGCCTGGGCTGCCGCCTGTTTGCCCGCAGTACCCGCCGGGTGGTGGCCACGGCGGAGGGCGAGCGCTTCATCGCCCATGCCCGGCGCATCGTGGACGACCTGGCCAGCGCCGAGGCCGACCTGCGTTTTGGCCGCAATATTCCGCAAGGCACGCTGCGCATTACCGTGGGCACTGCTTTTGGCAACCAGCAGTTGCTACCGGCGCTGCCACGCTTCATGGCACGTTATCCGCAGCTGCGGCTGGCCCTGTCGGTGAGCGACCATCTGGTGGACATCGCCGCCGACGGTTTCGACCTGGGCTTGCGGCTGGGGCCGCTGGGCCCGGTGGACAATCTGGTGGCGCGCCCCATTGCCAGCCTGCCGCGCAAGGTGTGTGCGGCACCGGCCTATCTGCGCCAGTTTGGCAGCCCAGAGCACCCGGACCAGTTGGCACAGCACCAGTGCCTGGTGGTGGCGGATGTGGAGCAGGCCGACCAGTGGCCCTTCATGGTGGATGGCGCATTGCGCCGGGTGGATGTCAGCGCCAGGCTGAGCGTGGACAGTGCCGAATCCCTGCTCAGCCTGGCCTTGGCAGGCGCTGGCATCATCCGTCAGTCGGCCTTCTTGCTGGAACCGGCATTGCAGGATGGCAGGCTGGTGGAAATCCTGCAGCCGTGGCGGGTGGACGACAGCATGCCGCTCACCGCCTTGTACCCGCCGGGCCGCCAGCATCAGGCCAAGCTCACCGCCATGCTGGACTTCCTGCACGAAACCTTCGGCCAGCCAGACTAGCCGCAGCTGGCCAGTTGCAACAGGCTGTGCTCCCCCTGCAACTGCAAACTCAGCTGCGCCGGGCCGCCAACGGCTTCCAGCAACAGTGCTTCCCCGCTGGCCTTGCCCGGCGTCCAGCTGGCACCACGCGCCAGGATCACATCCTGGCCGCAGTAGCTGATCCATACCCGTCCTTGCTGCACGCTCAGGCTGTGCGGCAGGCGGCCTTGCAGGCTTAGCAATTCACCCTGTTTCAGTAGCAATGTGGTCATGTCGTGTGCTCCGCTGCGGTTGATGCCAAACAGCTTAGCGCTGGCAAAACAGCCCCGGTAGCCACACAGTTGGTCAAAAACAGCCATGACAGCGCAGGTTTTTTTGCAACTGTACTGCCTGTTTTTGTGCACAACTGTCCGTGGTGCCAGCCATGCAATCCCTTATCATGGTGGCATGGACAAGCAGCCTCTTTACCAGCAACTGGCCGATGACATCGCCGCCCAGATCGCCAGCCGCGTATTGCGCGTGGGCGAGCGTCTGCCGTCGCTGCGCGACATGAAATTGCGGCGTGGCCTTAGCCTCAGTACCGTACAACAGGCTTTCCGCCTGCTGGAGGACCAGGGCCTGGTGGAGGCGCGGCCACAGTCCGGCTACTTTGTGCGCCAGCGTAGCGACAGCACGCCCTTGCTGCGCCTGGCCGCGGCCACCGAGGTGACGGTGGATCCGCTGTTGTGGAGCTATGTCGAGGACCAATCCGAGCAGCACACCGAGCGCATGCAGGGTTTTCGCAGTGCCGTGGCACCGCACGACCTGCTGCCCACCGCCCAGTTGCAGCGCATGACGCTGGACTGCATGCGTCATCACCCGGACCTGCTGTCCGACTACGGGCGCCCCAGCGGCCTGCCAGCCTTCAAGCGCCAGATTGCGCGGCTGGCACTGGAGTGGGGTGGTCAATTGCATCCGGAACAGCTGATTGTCACCCAGGGCACCATCGAGGCGCTTAACCTGGCCTTGCGTGCGCTTACCCGGCCGGGTGATGTGGTGGCGGTGGAGTCACCGGCCTATTTTTCGCTGCTGTTCACGCTGAAGGCGCTGGGTTTGCGCGTGGTGGAGATTCCCACCGACCCGGTGAGCGGCATTTCGGTAGACGCGCTGGAGCTGGCCACCCGCGATTCCGCCATCAAAGCGGTGATTCTGGTGCCCAATTTTTCCAATCCGCTGGGCGCGCTGATGCCGGATGCCGCCAAGGAAAAAGTGGCCGACATGCTGGCTGAGCGTGGCATTCCGCTGATCGAGGATGATGTTTACGGCGAGTTTTACTACGGCAGGCAGCGGCCACGCCCGATCAAGGCGTTTGATCGTAGCGGCAACGTGCTGTATTGCGCCTCGCTCACCAAGGATGTGGCCCCCGGCTTGCGCATAGGCTGGATAGATCCGGGTCGCTATCGCAACCAGGTGGAGGTGCAGAAATACCTCAGCACGCACTCCACGCCTACGCTGAATCAGGCGGTATTGGCGCGCTTTCTGGAAAGCGGCGCCTATCCCCGCCACATGCGGCGCTTGCGCCGAGCCATAGCCAGCCAGATGCAAGGCTTGTTGCAGGGTCTGGCGCAGCATTTTCCGGCTGATGTGCAATACACCGCGCCGCAAGGCGGCTTTGCCTTGTGGCTGGTGTTTCCGCAGGGCTTCGACAGTCTGGTCTTGCACCAGCAAGCCCGGCAGGAAGGCATAGGCCTGGCACCGGGGCCGCTGTTTTCGCCACGCGGCGGCTATCGCCATTGCGTGCGCCTGTCCTGCGCCGCAGCCTGGACGCCAGAGCAGCAAGACCGGCTGCTGCGACTGAGTCAACTGGTGTGGCAGCAATACCGCAGCGGCTAGCGGACCCGGCAGTACCGGGTTCGCCAGGCGCTGTGGTTTGGCCAGTCAAGCGGCTTCAGTTGCGCGGGGCAGTGCCTTCGGCATTGGCCAGCACGGCATCAATCTGGATGTCCGCACCAGCCGGCAGGCTGGCCACGCCGATAATGCGACGGGCCGGTGTGGCGCTGGGGAAGTAATCCCGATACACCGCATCCACCAGCGGCAGGTCGGCCAGCCGGGTCAGGCAGATATTCACTTTCACCACATCCGCCAGGCTGTGCTCAATGCTCTGTGTAATGTTCTGCAAGTGTTCCAGACACTGGCGGGTTTGCGCGGCAATGCCACCAGCCACTACCTTGCCGTCATGGGCGCTAACGGGCAGCAGTGCGGAAATGTGGTTGTAGTGCGAGAAGGCAACCGACTGCGTGGCCAGCTTGTCTTGCGGCACGTCCGCGCTGCGGCCGGTACGGATGACAATACCGTGGCGGTCTTCCACTGCTTGCGGCGGGGTGCCGTCGCCATGCGATACCACGGCTTCGATCTGGATACGGGCTGCCAGCGGCAGCGCCTGTGCCGGAATCACGCTGCGGGCCGGGAAATAGGCATGGCTGCGGGCAATGGCGGAATCCGGGAAGAAGGTGCTGTAAACAGCGTCCACTGCGGGCAGGTCGGCCAGGTCGGTCAGGTACAGGTTGATTTTGACAATGTCGTCAAACGGCACGTCAATGCTGTTCAGGATAGCCTTGATATTGCGCAGGCACTGGGCGGCCTGTTCCTCGATGCCACCTTCCACCAGCACGCCGGTATGCGGGTTGACCGGTAGTTGTGCGGTCAGATTGTTGTAATGGGAAAACGCTACGGTCTGGGTGGACAGGGCAGAGCAGGGTGCGCTGTCGGTATTGCGCGCCAGCTTGATCAGGTCGCCGGCTTGCGGCGCATTCGGAATGGTGCCTTCGCCATTGGACAACAGTGCTTCCACCTGCAGCAGCGCGCCCAGTGGCAGGTCATGCACGGCCACGGCGGTCAGTGCCGGTACGTAAACCGGGAAGAAAGTGGCGTATACGGCATTCACCGTGGCCAGGTCGGCGATATCACGCAGGAAGATGGTGATGCGCACCACATCATCCATGCTGTGATAGATGCTTTCCACGATGCTGCGGATATTCTCGAAGCACTGCTCTGCCTGCTGACGGATACCACCGGCTACCAGCTGGCCGGTGGTGCGGTCCAGCGGCAGCTGTGCCGACAGATTGTTGTAGTGGGAGAAGGCGACACTGTGGGCGGCCTGACGGTCGGCGGTGGAAAGGCCGGCAGCGTTGCGGGCCAGAACGGCATTGAAAGTGCTCATGGTATATATTGCCTCGTGCGGGGAAAGGGTGGCTTGACCTGTGCCTGTGGCTTGCCTGTGCATGGATGACGCGGTTTTGCTACCGGCTTGCAGTTGCCAGATAAGAAAACGCGAATATAAGAGATGTCTAATTATTAGTAAATAAGCGAATATTGATATTTATCAAGCAAAGGCTACTGATGGCCAAACGAGATGTCTGGGCTGGAGTTGGCAATGGTGACAGGCACGCAGACTGGCTAGCCGTACCGCCTTGTCCGGTAGGCTGTGCTGGTCCTGTTTGAGCTTGATGACTCTGGCAGCACCAATATGGTGGTCTTGATGAAATCGATGCGGACCTGCTTACCATGTCCGGGCGGAATTGAGGTGGGTATTACGCTTATATTTTAGCCATTTAAAATGACATATAGCTTTTTATTGCAGAGCGGCTCAAGCTTTTGCCACCCGCGTCGATAAACACCCAAACTAAAGCACAAGGGGAAATCGATGACAAACCGCGACGGCAGCAAGATTGAAGCCTACACGTTGGAATTTTTTGCACTGGATGAAAAAGTAAAAGAAGCGCGGGCACAGTTGCAGCATTTTGAAAACCTGTTGCTGGAAACCGGCTGTTTACCGTCGGCACCGGCGCTCATGCCTGCAGTGTCCGCCGCCGCGCACTGACAGGCTTCAAGTCAGCTTCAGTCAGCAGTACACCGCAAAGGCCGGACTCTCCGGCCTTTATCATGTCCGTCTGCCAGAATCACCCAGCCTTCCGTTCGCTTGGTGCTTCCGCCGGTATCACCCCGCCCACTCCATGCCGATGTTCACCAGACTTCCGTTTTTTGACAAAGAAGCCGGGCAAGTACCGCTGGCTCTGGTTAAAATAAGCCCCATCCGCGCGCCTGCATGTTGCCTGGCGCAGGGACTGCTTCAATCAAGGACAGTATGTTCAATTTCATTTCCCGGCTGATCTTCGGCGCAGGCAAGCCAGCGGCATTGCCTGCCAATGTGCTGGTGGTGGATGTGCGCGAGCCCGCTGAGTTTGCCGGTGCGCACGTGACGGGTGCCATCAATATCCCGCTGGCCGATATTCCCGCTCACAGCGCACAGCTGCTGGCAGAGGCAAGGCCGGTGGTGCTGTACTGCCAGGCCGGCATGCGTGCAGCGCATGCCAGGAAAATGCTGCTGGCCGCCGGTTTGCCACAGGTCATCAATGGCAAGAACATGGCGACGGTGAACCGCCTGCTGCAGCAGCGCTGAAATACAACGATCACCGGACAGGACAAAGCAGGCGGCAGAGCCGCTGACACCGGACATTTGCCACCGGACAGGGTGCGGATGGCCCACATCAGGAAACAGGATAATGAGCAAAACAGACAAGCAGGGCCTCTCTACCACCATCGTGCATCGTGACCGTCGCGCGGGCATGGAATATGGCGCGTTGCGCGCCCCGGTACACAACTCGGTGCAGTACGGTCTGGAAAGTGTTGAAGACCTGATCGGTATTTTCCAGGGCAGCAAGAAAGGTGGCTTCAATTATGCCCGTCAGGGTACGCCCACCACGGCAGCGCTGGAAGCCAAGATCACCGAAATCGAACACGGCATTGGTACCGTCTGTTTTGCCACCGGCATGGGCGCGATTGCCGCGATTTTCCTGTCCTTGCTGAAGGCGGGCGACCATATCGTCTCCAGCCGCCATGTGTTCGGCAATACCAACAGCCTGCTGGGCACGCTGCGCCAGTTCGGTGTGGAGGTGAGCATGGTGGACATGGCCTCGGCGGACAGCGTGGCGGCTGCCCTCACTCCGGCCACCCGCATGGTGTTCGTGGAAACTATTGCCAACCCCGGCACCCAGATTGCCGACCTGCAAGGCATAGGCCAGCTGTGTCAGGCCCATGATCTGGTGTATGTGGTGGACAACACCATTACCTCGGCCGCATTGTTCACCCCGGCCAGTGTGGGTGCCAGCCTGGTGGTGAACTCACTCACCAAGACCCTGGCCGGCCATGGCGCGGCACTGGGTGGCGCGGTGACGGATACCGGCCTGTTTGATTGGTCGGCCTATCCGAATATCGCAGACGACTACCGCAAGGGCCCGGCTGCCCAGCAAGGCCTGACCCAGATCCGCAAGAAAGCCTTGCGCGACATGGGTGCGTCGCTGTCGTCCGAGCATGCCAACCTGATTTCCATCGGCATGGAAACGCTGGCCTTGCGGGTAGGGCACTGCAGCAACACCGCCCAGCAGCTGGCCGAATACCTGGAAGCCCACCCGGCAGTGCGCAAGGTGTCCTATCCGGGCCTGCCCAGCCACCCGCAATACCAGCGCGCGCGTGAACTGTTCCGTGGCAATGCCTGGCTATTGTCCTTCGAGCTGTACGACGCCGCACAAACCAATACCCTGCTAAACACCCTGCAAGTGCCGATCAAGGCCACCGGCCTGGGCGATACCCGCACGCTGGTGATTCCGGTGGCCTCCACCATTTTCTGGGAAGCCGGCCCGGAAAAACGCAAGGAAATGGATATTCCGGACGGCATGGTACGGGTATCGGTCGGGCTGGAAGAGGTGGGCGACCTGATTGCCGATTTTGAACAGGCTTTTGCCTGCCTGGGCTAAATCCTGAATAAAAGCGGGCGCGCCGACCGGGAGGTCCGCCGCCCGTTGTTACATGGCCAGTTTCAGCGTGCGTCGGCAAAGCCCTGCAGCACATTCACTGCGTTGATGCCGATTTCCTCCACCATATAGCCACCCTCCATCACGAACAGCGTGGGTGCACCAATGGTGGCAATGCTGGCCCCCATGCGCAGGTAGTCCGGGCTTGCCAGCCTGAAATGGCTGATCGGGTCGTGCTCGAAGGTATCCACCCCCAGTGAAATCACCACCGCGTCTGGCTGATAGGCGCGGATGCGCTGGCAGGCATCTTGCAGGGCAATTGCGTAGGCCGCCCAGTCGGTGCCGTGTGGCAACGGGTAGTTGAGGTTGAAGCCCACGCCGGCTCCGCTGCCGGTTTCGTCACGATGGCCGGAAAAATACGGGTAGGAGCGGCGCGGGTCGCCATGCAGCGAGACAAACAGCACATCCGGGCGCTGGTAGAAAATGCTTTGCGTGCCGTTGCCATGGTGAAAGTCCACATCCAGCACCACAACCCGCTTGCCACCCTGATCCAGGCAGGACTGCGCGGCAATGGCGGCATTGTTCAGATAGCAGTAACCGCCCATGTACTCCGCTGCCGCATGGTGGCCGGGCGGGCGGCATAGCGCAAAAGCACTGTCGTGGCCTTGCAGCAGGTGGTCCATGGCGCTGAGTGCTGTATCCGCGCTGCCGCGCACCGCCTGCCAGGTACCGCTGGTGATGGCCACCCCGGCATCCATGGCATAAAACCCCAGCTTGCCGTCGATATGTTCCGGCTCGATATCACTGCGCAAATCCCGCACCGGCCACACCAGTGGCAGCGCATCATGCTGGTGGCCCAGCGCGCTCCATTCCTGCCAGGCCTGCTCCAGAAAACGCACGTAGCGTTCACTGTGTACCCGTGCATAACGCGCGCTGTCATAGTGTGTCGCCCTGGCAATTTCCCCCAGGCCGCTGTGGCGCACGCGCTCCAGAATGGTGTCGGCACGATGCGGCATTTCAAAGCAGGGCGACACCTTGCCATCCTTCAGTTCGGAGGCGTGGTGCAGTTGGTGGTCCGGATTATAAAAAGTAAGCATGTTAACCCTGGCTGGCTGTTGTCCTGTTGCACAGTATGCTTGCCAGACAGGAAAAATATTTTGCTTTTCTTGTTACAAAAAAGCCAAACTGCGCAAAGAAAATAATGGAATTGGCAAAAAATGAGAAAGAACAAAACAGATGACGCACTGGATGCAGTGGACAAGGCCATCCTGCAGCATTTGCAGCGTGACGGTGCCATGTCCACGCCCAAGTTGGCCGAGCAGTTGTCACTCAGTGTGACGCCCTGCTGGCGACGGCTCAAAAGGCTGGAAGAAGAGGGCTATATCCTGGGTTATCAGGCCAATCTGGACCGCCGCAAACTGGGGCTGGATGTACTGGCCTATGTCAGCCTGCGCTTTGGTAATGTCGGCGATCAGGAGCCCAACCGCTTTGAAGCGCTGATCCGCGACCATGAACAAGTACTGTCCTGTCACAAAATCACCGGCGAGGCGGATTATCTGCTGGTGGTGCTGGCCAGGGATCTGGACGACTACAGCGCCTTTGTCGAGCAATTGCGCGCCGTGCCGGGCATCAGTGCCATCCATTCAAATCTGGCGCTGAAAGAAGTGAAAGCCAGTAGCCGCATTCCGCTGCCAGACTGAAACGCCCCGGTCGCTGCTTGTGGTCCGGGGCGCTGGGTGATGGCTGTTCAGGCGTATGCCCTGTGGCTGTCAGACATATTCATGGCTGTGATTGAAGAACTCGAAACAGGCTTTCAGTTCGTCCTGCTGACGCGGGCTGATGTCGACAAATTCCAGACCGTAAATTTCGCCATTGTTCTCCGTCTGCACCCACTTCACCCGGGCAGTCAGTTTCAGCGGTGCCTGCTCGCGGTAATCATCAATGCTGTCATGCGGCAGCAATACCTGCAGTTGCATCAGGCTGTGCTCGGCCCGGTTCAGCGCCAGCGGCAGGCGCAGCTTGATGCCGGACAGACTGAAGTCCTCGGTAATGGCATCGCGCAACTGGTCGCCATCCTTCACCTGGACCAGAATATGCTGGCGCACGCGTGGCAGCCTGCGGTTGTCGTTGGCAATCGCCTCTATCTGGCTGGACTGGTCAAACTGGAAGCTTTCCATGATGGTGCGCAAATCGGTGGAGGTGCGGAACAGCACCTCGCTGATGGCACCGGTGGTATGCACTTTGTAGGCATTGTCACTCAGTGTGGTCAGCAGGGTTTCCAGCTGCCCGCGCATGGTTTCCAGCCTTGCCATCTGCTCCTGGCTGGCCGCGCCGATTTGCCGGGCCGCCGTCACATTGCCTTCGATATCCTCCACCAGCCCGCTGATGGACTGGCTGGCCTGTTCGGCTTTTTCCATGCCCAGCCGCGTGCTACTGATGATGCCTTGCACTGACTCGGTATTTTCCTGGATCAGCGTCCCCAGGCTGTTGATGATCTGGGTGATTTCGTCGGTAGCCTTGGCCGCATTCTGTGCCAGCTTGCGTACTTCGTCCGCCACCACGGCAAAGCCGCGGCCATGCTCGCCGGCGCGTGCCGCCTCAATCGCCGCATTCAGCGCCAGCAGGTTGGTCTGGTCGGTGATGCTGGCAATGGACTGGGTAATCACCTGGATTTTCTGGTTGGCTTCGCCCAGCGCCACAATGCGGGTTTCGGCATGGTGCGCCTCGGCCACCGCAGCATCCATCTCGCGGATGTTGTCACGCATGGTGGACATGCTGTCGTGTGCGCTCTTGCGAGCCTTGTCGGCGTGTTCGGTCACGCTGCCGGCAAGGTCCAGCACGGTTCTGGCTGTTTGCGACAGGTCCGACGTGGCCTGGCGCACGGCGGCAGAATGCTGCTCCTCCTCATTGGAGGTATCGGCAATATGGCTGGAGATGTCGGAAATCTGGTAGGACGACTGCACCACCTGCTTGGTGTTCAGGTCGATCTTGCGCATGTACAAGGTCAGCTGCTCGGCCATATGACGCATGGTGGACAACAGGCTGTTGTCATGGCCGGAGCGGTCGATGATTTCCACCGCCAGATTGCCACTGGCAATGGTGTTGGCAATGCTGGCTGCGTAGGCTGGCTCGCCACCCAGAATCCGCAGCAGGCGACGGTATTGCAGCAGGCTGATACCCAGCACGCTCAAGGTGGTGAGAATGGCAATCAGGGCATAGGCCAGCACGGCATTGTCCCGCACCGTGGTCTTGTACTGCTGGGTTTGTTTGCTCTTGTTCGCCAGGCTTTGCGCCAGCTGGTCCAGGCTCTTGTTGATGGCTTCGGTGGAATCATCAAACCCGTTCCCCTTGGCCTTCATGATGGCATTGCCAGCCTCCCGCCCCTGGTGGATATAGGCCTCGGCCATTTTTACACCTGTTTGGTGCAAGGCCTGCACCAAAGGCTTGATCTGTCCTACCTCGGACGCTGCATCCGGCAACATGGTTTGCAACACATCCAGGTTCTGCATCGCCTGCTTGAGGTTCTCTGCCGCTGCCTGATAATCGTCCCCAGCTTCGCCAGTTGCCCCGGCATCGGTCAGGAATTGCTGAATCTGTACCACGTTAAAACGGGTATCCCGAAACACCAGGCTGGCCTGGTTAAAGCGCTCCACCTCATCATCGGCCTGACGTTGCAGATTATTGGTCCACCAGGTAACGGCACTTCCCGTCAGCAGCAGGCTGGCAACCAGCACTGCTCCCAGAATCATGGTTTTCTTTACCGATGATGAAGACATATAGGCTCCGGCCAAGGCTTGATAAGTGGATTTGTCGGACAGAATACACAAGAAGCAGCAAAAGGAATATCCGGTTTCTGATTGCTGCATCAGACAAAGAAGACAGGCGGCGGGGCGGTAAGGTGGATTGCGTCGGACAGCAAACGACCGTCCTTTCGTGATGTTGATGGTTTCTGGGGCATGAAAAAAGCCATTGATAACCAGTAACTTACTGATCGTCAATGGCTTTTAGAGGTTCTGGTGGGGCGGCGTCTACCGAATTGTTGCTTGAAGGCCACGTCTGGTAATGATTTTGGTAATTTGAATATAAATTATGCCCCCAAATATGCCCCCACGAGTCGATGGCTGCCCCTCGATATGAGGAAGTATGGCTTCCATTCCTACTTGCTCCCTGACTGCAACGCATCCATCACGCGCCACTCAAGCGCTTCCAGAATCTTGGTTTCAAGAACGTCCAGACGTGGCGGCTTGAGAATGTAGTCATTGCCACCGCAGGCATAGATCCGCGAGAGTACTTCGGCAGTATCGTAGGATGAAATGAAAATGATCTGAGCAGTACCGTGCTGCTGTCTGTACCACTCGACCAGATTAAAGCCCGTCATGTCTGCGCCAAGCTCTATGTCCATCAGGATGATGTCCGGGTCATAGTCTGTTGCTGTCTGCATAAACTCTTGTGGGGTAGCGCAATGCAGTACTGTGGCAGTGGCCCCAAGTCTTTTCTTCATCAGCATTGCTGACACTGCGTCGTCTTCAACGAGCAGGATCTTTGATTCATTCATGGCTTTGTCCCTTTTCTTCAAGTCTAGATGAGGACAGTTTCAGTAGCCATCTGCTTCGTCTCTGATCGCGGCGAAGTATGCGAGGCCTGCAGCCCACCTAGCCGTGTGCCATAACAAGAAAAAAGGAATCTCAGATGACTGCTGCCGATATTCTTGCCCTAATGGCTGATGGTTCTCGCCGACAAGACCGTGCTGGTCGGGTCTACGCCCTGCCTGTAGCTTTCGCCCAGGCCCTGGCGGAGATATCACCGAAGCTGACGCCGCTTGAAATGAACGAAATGATCAAGATTGGCCGAGAGCTGTGTATGCAAAGCCTTGATGAGGTGAGCGCCGCTATGGAAGCCGATGCACAATTGACGCGCATCATGAATGCATCAAGGTCAGCAGACGGATAGTTGGTCGCGCACCCAGTCCAGAAAAGGACTTTCCACCAGGTAGGTCACGTCATCTTTCATCAGGGCGACCATTGGTGCACCGCCCTCTGACTGACAGTCACCGGCGATCTCGTAGATACCGGGCGGGATCTTGGCGATAGACTCGTTTGTGTGCGCGATGATCGCGGGTGGGCGGAACTGGGGAGTGATGGTGAGGTGTTGCATTCTGGTGCGATGAGTGGGTATGCAAGAAAACCCGCTAAAGCGGGTGATTTACGCAGGCTGTTATGGCAGTTTCACGTACCGCCAAGTCTTCAGCCCAAGTGACTGAGCTATCCTCTTCGCATCTTCCTTTGAGCCTAGCTGCGGCACCTTGTGCAGGTCCAACTCCGTTACAAGTTCAAACCCCTCTCGGTTACCGGCAGGATCGAACACATACCAGCGCACGATATTTTCTGTGGTTGCCAAGACATAGCTCATAGTTTCTCCTCTCGAATCTGAGCTTACCATGGTGAGTGGGTTATATACGCTGCCGCTAGTCAAGAAAAAACCCGCCGGAGCGGGTTAGGTACTAAGAAGCGATGACTTATTCCTAAGTCGGGTGCTCCATGCTGGGCTGGCGCTAAACCGTAATACGGTAGCAGATTCAGCCAATGCAGTTGTTGCTTGTCCGAGACTATTCGGATCGGCATCAATGTCATCTATCACAACTAGTCGTTGACTATCTTCATAGCCAGCTAGGCGGAGATCAGAGCAGCGTCCAGCTGTACTGTAGACAGTGGACCAGTCAAATGAGTTGTCTTTCTTTTTGCTGACATATTGCATTAGCAAAGGCTTTCCTTCTTCCAAGGTCAGAAGAAAGGGAATCTCGATAGAATGGCCGCTTGCGCCATAGACTCTGGTCCGCTTCTGTATGTGTTCGCGGCCAAGATTGGCTTCCAGCAAGTTGCCCAGCGTATTTTCAAAACGCTCTCGGAGGGATCTGCCTGCATTCGCAATCGCGTGCGAAAGAACAAGTTGGCCGCTTAAGTGCCTCGTAGCGTATTGATCGAGGCACTTCTGACTGACTGGCTCAATGACTAGCTCACCGGCGGCATTGAGAGTTACGCCTGAAGGTAGCGATTTTGCAAGCGTGTCTATCCGACGTGCATCCAATCGCGCGCCATGCGTCGAAGCATGGAAAAAAACTGAAGCCCCATCTGTAAGACGCCAGTACCCATCCGAAATGGGCTGAGCGATGACGCGAGCAAGCTCACCATCATCGGCCAGCTCCAGATCAGACCAGAGCCAGAGCACACCATTCGGGCGTCGCTCAATTTCAAAGGTATTAGGCATAGTTTCAGTCAAACAGGTTCTGCTGGATTTCTTCTGAAGGCCATGAAAATTCATGATTCATGGTCATATTAGCGCACGTGGCAAAGTATGCGAACACACTTTTCTCATCGGGGTTTACGTTTACTGGTTCAGCATAGTGGTGGCTGTGAATGTTATGCCACTGGTGATGATGTACTGGGTATCCCACTAAACGCACGCCTGCGTACGGCCGCCCAATGTCGACAGGATTTCGATGTCGTGTTTCTTCCATATCTACGCCCAAAATTCGATGCGAATGCCAGAGCATGGAGCATGAGAACTTTGGTCTTGTCGCACCAGGTATCGGGGCCTGCCAGCTTAGGCGGACGAAAAGATCCGCAGGTGTCTCCCCTGAGATCGTCAATGCTGAAGTAAATTCCCACCAACTGGGTATGTGGCCAGACGGTTTTTTTGCCCATTGCATCTTGTAGCTGACCATAGCCTTGGGCGTAGCCAAGAGCTTAGCAACTTCATCTTCAGTAGGTTGATTCAAAACTTAATCTGCCGTTTTCATTTTCGGATTAGGACAAGCCTAGATATGTCCATTTTGACATTGGCATTGTATGCCCCGTCATGACACAGTGAACAGCCCTTCATACGAAATAGGTATCAGGTGACAGGCCCACTCCGACGTTAGAGAGGAGTCATGTAGCCTGGCGGTCGGCTCCGACCTTGCCGGCAGGTCAAGTCATCGTCGAAGTATGGTCGGTGCGGCAACCTGTCTTGCGTCGGTCTCCTGCGCCCTCTCTGCCATGGCAATCAGCCTGCCAATTTCAGGCGCAGAGTAGTGCGTGGTGACGCTCTTCGATGTGTGACCAAGCAATGACTGCCGGTCTTCAAATGGCACACCAGCAACGCGGAGTCGGTGGCCGAATGTGTGTTTCAGGTCATGTACCCGTAGCTCGGCAAATCCGGCATTAGCTGGCCGCCCATGTTCTTCTTGATATTGCTCAGCGGCTCGGTTCCTTGCCTTTCTCCAGGCATGGCCATTCATTCGGTCAAGACAGTTCTTTATGCCTGCCGGATGGCCCTTGCCGCTGTAGGCAAACACATAGACTTGGTCTTGACCTCGCTGGGTATCCACCACGTGACGAGCAACCGCATTCAGAACGACAAGTCTGTCCTTCCCATTCTTCACTCCTGAGCTTGGCGTCCTGCCTCCAAACTTTGCCGGTATCAGAAACACGCTGGTGTTCAGTTCTGGAATCGGCACTTCCCATTCCCACCGAAGATTGCAGACTTCCTTTTCCCGGGTGCCGGTGTTGACCTTGAATAGCGCCATGATTGCTAGATGGTAGGGCAGTGCCTTCAGCAACAAGCGTTGTTCTTCCCATGACATGGGGTAGGGTGGTCTCCGCTCATTTTCTTCTTTCAGTTTCGAGATGGCCGGGCATTTGTCGAGCCAGGTCAATCCCAGCTCGTCGCGCCACTTGAAGGCTGCCTTCCGGAGGATGCGCCCAACAAGCTCCAGAGCCATGTTGATTGTCCTCGCCGATACACCATTGGCGGCCTGCACGTTCTTGCCGCGCTTCTTTCTCTCAGCAATGAATTTCTGAAGCGTGTGGTCGTGGATCTGCTCAAGTGGCAGATGGCCAATGTAGGGCTCTAGTGCTTCCAGGTGCATAGCTGCATCTTGGATGCTGGGCATGGCCTGGTTTTCAGCTAGGTATTTGGCGGCGGCTTCTTTCCAGTGGTGCTTCGGGCGAAGGCCAAAGTCTTTACCTTGGTCGATAGCAGCCAGGTGCTGTATCAGCACGCGCTCTGCTTCGCCTCTATCTGTTTGATGGGTGGACTTGCGAATTGGGATGCCGCGATAGATCTTGTTGATGTGCCAGATATCGCCGCGCTTCACCAAGCCGCGCTCCCTTGCGGTGTTTTTGGGCGGGGCAGTGTGGCCGGGTGCTGTTTTGGTTGGCTTCTTCGTAGACTGTGCGGCCTTGAACCCATCACACCATGCGTCGATGTCATGCCGGTCATAACGTGTTGCAGGCACGGTATCGGCAGCTGGGGAGGGAATGGAAATCAAGGGGATGTTGGGCTGAACAAGCCTAGAAAACTGCTCAAGGTCCATTCCGCAGTAAGCTGCAGCTTCTTCTGCGGACATGAAGCGAATGGGCATAACCCCCTCCTATCATCACACTATAGGAACGGTGTTGGACTATATCGGCTGGTGTTTGTTTCTACTTAGGTGGTAGCTGCCGATGTTATCAAAGCCCACCCGCTTGACGGCAAGTAAGCGCGAGGCCTGTTCAGGTCTCAACACGGGGTGCGACTACTACAATCGCTTATCCACTAGGATCTTCTTTGTCACGATGCTATAGATGATCAGCCGTGTCGATTTTTCCATTATTACGCAGCTAGTGAAGTGGGTCATGTCTATCGGAGAGGTGATAGTAGGTTCATCTCGGTACGAGTATGTTCCTGTGTATGGGTATGCCAACTTTCCAATGAACAGATACGCCAGTGTTTTTGAATCTCTTGCTTCTTCCACAGGGATTGGCACGTCAAAGCTTGATGTAAAACCCTCGGCATCTTTCATCAGCACACACATTTCACTTGATACGCTTCGTGTGATCCGCTTCTTCACACCGAAAGCATTTTGTCCGATGTATGAACCAACATTTTTCGATCCTTCAAAAAGAACATGGCCGCGCCCAGTAGTTGCACCCTCGTCTCGCTCAACATCTATCCGCCCAATGTTGAATGTGATATGCATGGTTTTTGACTCTGCGTCATATGTTGTGGCGTCATAGTCAAGAAAGTCACCTATGGAGATGTTGGACGCTGTGGTCAGCGTACCGTAGAGCTTTATCGGGTTGGCCTCTAACCTAGCTGCAAACTCTGCAGCTGTCTCAAACTCGCTTTTAACCGGAAGTTTGGTTCTGCGTAAGGTTTGATACAGCTTGAAATAGTCCATCCATGGCGCACCCTTAATAGTCGTCGCGCCCTCCGCGACATCGTACGGCGCATCTAGATATGGGAAAGTTGTTTTCGCCTTTGCGGCGGATGCGACATTCCCACACAGCAACGCAGCTATGCTCAATCCAATAATCCATCCACGCATCACGCTTCCCTTTCTGTTGACATTGGCATTTTATTCCGCGTTGCGATGCGATGGATACCCCCTGTGCAGAAAAGGTACTAGGAATTTGGGTCGATTCAGTATTAGATATTCATGCAGGAGGAGGAGCCTGTAGGCGATGAGTATTTTAGTAGTCGTCGAAGCGCCCACTTTAGGCCCCAGCCATCCTTTTGGTTACTGCTTTGTGCCGTATATCCTGGCGATTGATCCGCCCGGCTGCATCTGCCGCAGGATTGCGCTGTTGGCAATGTTCAGCATGGCATCGGACATCTGCTGAGTGATGCTGCTAAGCTGGCCAGCATCGCCGGTCTGCGTTGTCGTGCCATCTTGTTGGATGTAGAAGGTTTGCTGGATCTGCACCGAACCACCGCCGCTTCCGCCAGATGCCTTGACGCCTAACTTGCCGTCACTGCCCCTGGTCAGCGGCATCACAGCTTCCGGCCCGGCTTCACCTAGCACCCCAAGCCCACCGGCATGGGAGAACATCGTCGGGCTGTTGAACACGTCGCCATTGGCGTAGAACTGCACACCTCCAGCAAACGCACCGCCATTGGCCAGCTTGAAATCCGTAGAGGATGTGCCAAACCCCTGGAAGCTGTATCCGGTGGATGATGCCGACACGCCGCCGGCCGTAGAGGCACTTCCGCCGCCAGTAAAGAAGCTGGTTGCCGAACCGAGCAATCCGGCTGCCATCTTGGCAACCATGATTCTTTCGCATTCAACCAAAATGGCTGAGGCAAACGACTTCCACCCCAGCTTGCCGGTGTTGAAGAAGTTGAGCAGTGTGGACTGCATGCTGCTCGTCATCGTGTTGAACACGCTGGCCGCTGCCGTGGCGTTGTTGTGTGCGGAGTCTTGGTAGGCAGCAAATGCGTTTTTCCACCCCGTGGACCACTGCTGAGATAGGGCAATTTCTTGCTCTAGTACCGGGATCATTCGGTTCTGCCTGGCGTCTGCAGCAGCATTGATGGCAGCCACCTGTTGAGGATATTGCTTGGTTAGCTCCTCCTCGTTCTGCAGGCCTGTCTTTTCCATCATCTGAGCAATCGCACTGCGGCGATCCTCTTCGATGGCAAGGGCCGCTGCATACAGCTTGCGCTGGGTAGCAGACTGGCCAATCAATTCGGCTTCCTGCTGGTACTTGTCCAGCGTCTTAGCGTCGGAAATGCCCCACTTGGTCGTGGTCTCGGAGGAGAACTTGTTTGCCGTCATCTCCAGCGTTTTCTGGCGACGCAGGCGCTGCTCTTCTTCCTGAACCACTTGCGCCTTGCGCCAGGCTTCAATCTCAGTATCAATCTGACTGTCTGAGACCTTGCCCGGCCGGGACTGCAGGTTCATCTTCCGCATTTCCAGCAGGCGGTTTATTTCCTTCTGCGCAGCCGTCACCTTCTCGGCCGACTTTTCGTCGCCAAGGTTCAGTAGGGCGATCTGCTGCTTGGCTTCCAGAATGGCAGCGTTTGCCCTGGCGATTTCCTGATCTTCCTGCTTTAGGGCATGGTCGATCTTGGGGGCGGCAACCTTTTTGTCTTTGTACTTGTCGTTGATCGCCTGAATGGCATCGTCACGCTGCTTTTGCGTTACCGTTTCGCCAGCCATGATCATCTTGTCAAAGTCTTGCATGACCTTGTTGATCTCTTGCTGGCGACGCTGTGCTGGAGTAGCAAACTTATCCAGAAATGCTTGGTATCTGGCGCGGGCGGCTATGCCTTCTTGGTTGACTTGGGCAACAGTGGATTTGCGCTGCGCCTCTTCATTGTCGCGCTCCATTTTTTTATGCAGCTCAACGTTTTCAGCTTGCAGCGCGGCAATTTCATCCTTATGCAGTAACGTACCAGCTATGCCGCCACGGCCTGGCAATGAAAGCTGGGCTATTTGGGCCATATTGGCTGCTATTTTCTCAGCATTCCCACTTTCGCGGCCCCATCCTTTCATGGCATCCCACGCGTCATGCACGGCCATGGCAACGCCTTTCCATGCTAACTGTATAGTGCCAAGCGTTGGTTCGCTCACAGTTTTCATGTGGTCATCTAATGCACGCGCCAAGGCTGTTTGTGCCTCTTGCTCCCGGCCAGTCTGCTGTAGTGCTGCGATATGCTCGTACTGGGCCAGTGTCAGGAAGTGCATCTCCTTATTAAGCTCTATCGCACCCTTAGCCGGATCTTCTAATGCCTTGGCAAACCTTTTTGCAGCATCAGATGCTTCAGTACCGGTGACTGATGCATAGCGCTCTGCAGCATCCGTTATTAGCCCAATCTGCGGAGCACCAACTTGGCCAGTATGAATCAGTTGATCCAATATCTCGCGTACAGATCCGGTACTCACATAATTTGCCTGCGATATTTTACGAGCCATTACCTCAAAGCTGTCCGCAGTAAGTCCGGCGTAATTGCTGGTCAGTGACAGGGCATTGTTAAAAGCTTTTGTTTCTTGAGTGCCTTCATAGAAGGCAACTGCAACGGCAACTGCTGATGCCACACCTGCGGTTCCAACCATCCCCAAAGGGGTAGCCAATGTACGCAAAGCATCATGAAGGCCGCCAACACGCTCCATCAGCACCATGAAACTGCCAGGCATGCGCGAGAAGTTCCCGCTCACAGCTTCATGAGCCAGCACAATCAGCTCACGAGTAGAGCCAGCAGTAAACAGGCTGAAATCGCCCATTGCTTTGGTTGAGCGGCGCAGGCCAGCCTCTTCCATTGCTTGCGCTTCCAAGCCTTCCTTGCGGGTGTCAATCAGCGTGGCCAGGGCTGCAGCTTGTTTCTGCTGTGCCTCAGTCCCGCCCATCATGGCAACGCGATATGAAGCCTGGGCGCTGGATGACTTACCCAGCATGTCAAACTGCGCTTGAAGCTGTTTCAGGTAGCGCTCTGCAGCAGCAGAAGTACTGTCAGTGGCATTCTTTGTCTGGTCAACAGCCGGGACAAAGTCGGATGCCATTTTCCGGCCGGACTGCCCGGCCTTCCCGGCCGCCTGTTCTGTTCGCTCAGCGGCCTTGGTGACATCATCAAGCGCCTTGGTTGCACGTTCAAGTTCGGTCGTATCAACGGAAAAACCAAGCTCCGGACTGTCAGCCATGGCGCGCCCCCGCTCTCAGAAATGCCCCATCCAGGGCAAGGATAAGATCAAGCTCCTGCTTGGTTGGCTCCTCTCGCGTCTCCCGCCGCCAGGCGGAAATCTCAGTCCAGGTGATTGGGGAGGGACCGAACTTCGTATAGCCGCGAGTCTGTGATAGTTGAGCAAACCAGATCCACACATGGTGCAGCAGGGCAGGGAAGTCGCATGGTGGGACAAGATCAGAGGGCTTTGCTTCCTGGGTGCCGCCCAATTGCTTCCACGCGGTCTGCAACATATCCCGCATCCTCACACCATTCTTATTGACGCTCTCCATGAGGAAGTGGTGCTCAGCCCACGCAATAAGCTGGCTGGCCTGCTGGCGGAAGAATTGGTCCACCCCCTCCAGCTTGTGAAGTACTTGAGTCCTGACCCAAGGCTGGCAGCGCATCAGGTTCAGTACGCCTTCGGGAGTAAAGGGTACTTCTGCGCCAGCCCCGGCCGTATCCCAGCCAACAATCATGCCTGCAACCATCTGGGCTTCATGCTCGCTGCGCTCCTCGATGGACAGTAGTTCCCTCGGGGATGCCGTGGTTCCAGCATCTGCCGCACGACCTAGCATGAAGTTGCGTCGGCGTTGTTCCAGATAGACCCGGTGGGAAGTGTTGGCGATGTCGGCATACAGGATGACGCCAAGGGATGTGTTGATGACAGGGTGGCGGACTTCGATAGAAATTGGTGCTTGTGGTTCGGTCATCATTCATTTACCTCGCTGCTGGCCTGGTCTGCAGGTTCCTGGCCATACCAGACCTGCCAATTCTTGTTGGCTTCCATCACCTGAGAAATGAGCCAGCGGTTTTTGCTCAGGAGGGTGCGGCAAGCCTCTTCGCTGTATGCCAGCGGCTGGCCGTTCTCAGTCAGGCCATGCCACCCAGTAACCAGTACGGCAGCTTCACGCAAGGCCATGTCTGCTTTCTCGGCAGAGGAGAAGTCCAGAGCCACTCCATCCATTACTGCCCGTCTAACGCGCTCGCTGACCTGGTCCCGGACATCGAGCAGGAATTGGTGCTTCTTGGTCGCGTCAGGCCCAAGGATGTCCAGATCCCAGCCCATCGGCTTGAGTGTCTGGGGATGGATGACCGGGAATCGCTGGGGGTTATCGGATTTCTCGGTGAAGTTCAGGCTGCTTAGTTCCATAGCGTTTCTTTCAAAGTGATTGTGTGGGTTACTGCTGGCGGTCAGCGCCAACTAGAACGGCGACTGCTTCTACTGGCCAGGCGATGCGCTTGCCGATTCTTACGGGCTGAATCGCCCCCTTGCCGGTGGAGGACCACTCCCACAGGGTCTGCGGATGCATGCCAAGAGCTTGAGCGGCCTCTCTGGTTGTCAGAACGCACTTTCCATCGCGGCGCGCGATATCGATTGGGGTCATTTCTATCTCCAGAAATAGAAAAACCCGCACTAGGCGGGTTTGTATGTGATGGACAAAAAAACCGCCTAGTGGCGGTTGTTATCTGTTGGCAATGAGCTGAATGACTGGCCAATAGCTTATTGCCCAGAGCGGGCATCATCGGTGCTTTTTACTGGCCCTGCCACGCCTGGCTCTTACGATGGCGTTTGATGCATAAACTTCCCTTAGCCTCTCCAGCTCCTCAGAGTTTTCAGGGTTGGCAGCATAGTTGAAAACGTCTCCTGCTCGGTATGCCACCTGCCGTGCACCGATATCGTGACGAGGAATTGGCAGGCTCTTGATCATGGTTCTTGGAACCTGAAGCAGGTCGGCAGCTTTTGATGTGGGGATGAAATCAATGTCGTGCAGGGGCATAGGGCCTCCAGAATGACAAAGCCCCGGCAATGGCCAGGGCTGAGACGCGGTGAGTCACCCGTATGGGTGGCAACACAAGCCGTTCGACGGCCAATCTGATTGTGACTGCTCAAACTTCCGGGCGCGACAAGGCTGCCATTTGGCAGCTTTACTTACTCACCGGGAGGTGGAAACAAGTTTTAGGTACTTTTACAGCTTTCTGTTTGAAATTGTACGTTTTCATCACCTAGCTGTCAATAGTCGCCCCTATGCCGTCTAAGCCTATCTACTATTAGTTGTTGCATTCGAGCCACCAGCAACCCTGCACGCACCTCCTCAAAATAGCCATGTAGCTACTCCCCCGTATCTGTGGATACCAGGGTGGATACCAAGCCATTGGATACTGGCTCAAGGAGTTACTGAGTGGCGGCTCGCGAATCGTCGATGCTGCCAGTTGGCACATTGGTCAAGATGGCCATCGAATTTATGCGTCAAGCCTGAGGACTGCGTCAAATGCAGGCAGGGCAAGCGTTTGGGGCTTTTTTTCAACACCTGAGACTTCCTGAAGAAAAATTGAATGTTCGCAGCCTGGTGATGGATAGTCGCCATGGGCGTAAAGAAGCCCGCGCTGGGCGGGCTTGCAGGGTGCGTACCAAGCTGCGTACTGCGTACTGCCTTTGGGCGGATACCAGGTGGATACCACGCCACTGGATACCAGCCTTTGCCGTGGTAACCGGCTTTCTGGTAACTAGCTTTTTTTGGCTTCTAGCCTGCAACCAAGCCTGCAACTTCCTATGCTTTGGGTGCGAACCAGTGCGAACCTGCCAAGGCGCGAACCAGGAAATCTGCTGTTAACCGGCACTGTTAATCAGCGGTTCGGGTGCGTACTGCGTACCGCTTTTTTGTCTGCAGGGCGTTAACTTGGTCGTTAACTTTGTTTGCACCTACGACACCAGCCGTGCCTTTGGTTTTCTAAGTAAATGTGCGGACCAGCAAAGTACGCCAGGATCTGTATTTTTCTGTAGCAGATGGTCATCGTGCTGTTGGGGAAAGTTCTAGTTTTTCTAGTCGCCACTTGTTGCCGAACTGAAGTTTTCTGAAGTAGCCACCGTTATTTTTCGTTATCAGCTAATCCCTAGTTTTCCCTAGTAGTGGACCGGCTTTGTGCCCCGCTCTAACTCGCCAGAAAGCTAACATTTGCTAACAGTTTGCCTGGCCTGTTGGCGGCCACAAATTAGCCGGAAAACCTAACATTTCCAAACATTTTGGGCGGCCTGCACGTCAACAAATGACAACATGGCCATGCCAACATTTGCCAACAATCCAGCCCCCTGCATGTCAAGTTTTGACGTAGGTGGTAGTCCTGCTGTCCGGTCGGCTTGTCAGGTTTTGTCAGGTAGCAGGGCGGCCTGCTGTTCGGTCGCCATCTCAAGTTTTATCAGGTCGCTGCCCGGTGATCCGTGCGCGCCATCTTAGGATTTCTCAGGATGCGACCATAACAATTGATAACAGGCGGACGCTGGCCGCGATGTCAGCAATTGTCAGCATTTCATCGGGCCGGTGAGGTAGTGTTCTGCGCACTTAGAACTGAACTTTTCTGAACCGGCAGGACTGATGGGAAAGCGTGACAGACAATGCGGATTGCTGGCACAGAAATGGCCTTTCCTGCGCACTTGCCGCATCGGATGGGGATTGCATGGGGTTTGTTTTCAAAAACAGTCAGATTGCGGGAAACGGCTGCTGAAGACCGATTGCATGGGGTAATTTCGAAATCAATAGAATTGCGGTGCCCCCCACCTTGACAGACGATTGCATGGGGGAGTTTTCAAAAACAGTTGGATTGCATGGGATTGTTTTCGCAAACAGTCGAATTGCGGTTTTCAGACGCAAAAAAGGCGGGTTGCCCCGCCTCTGAAATGCCGGACCAACTGCCGGCTTTACCTTGAGAACGCTTTCACCATAGCGTCCATTGCCTGGGCGCTGCGTTCACCGGCTCCATCTGCCCAAGTTTTGGCTAATACCTTGTCACGTTCCATCGTGCGGGCGCTGTAGTAGGCCGTGACGGGCTTTTCGATAAAGTTCTGCGCGATGGCGTTCCACACATCGTCACGGTGCCGTACTGCCACCAGTAGCCCAGCAGCAACCATGCCTCGCAAGGTACGGGACACGCTAGGGCGACTTCCGCCGACGCAATCTGCAACCTGGCCGGCGGTGTAAGGCGGTGCACCTCTCTCGCTGTAGTCGTGCTCGTTGTGCTGCTCCAGCATCAGCAGGATGGCCCGCTTCCGTGCGGTATCACGCCCACCAGCCTTTTTAGCTAATGTGTCGCTCTGCAATGGCACGTTAGTTTCCCTCCATCAGCCGGTTGATCATGCGGCCCACTGCTTCCTGCCCAACGGCATCCACTGCCTTGACCAGGGCTGGCAGCAGGCGGCGGGCGTCAGGGTCTCCACTTAGTAACCAGGTTTCCAGGTACTCGACCTGGGGGTAATGGATCTGGCGCAGCATGGCGACAAACTCCACCAGCACCGATGTGGCCCGCTGTTTGCCCTGTAATGGTGTGTCGTCGCTCTTGATGCAACTGGAAGTCACCAGCAGCAGCGCAGGCATGCTCAGGTGCATAGCGCCGTCCGGGTCGCCGGGAATTGGCATGAAGTGGTCTTGCAGGTTCAGCGGCTTGGTCATTTGCGTTTCCTCTCATCGTTGCGGCCAATCAGCAGGGTTTTGACGTGGCGTCGGTAGGTCTCGAACAGCTCCCACTCGGTGGACTCCTTACGGGCTATCTGTCGGCGGGCAAACAGGATGGCTTCGTCAATGCTGCGCTGGTCCCACCCATCCAGCCGGGCTGTGGTCGTGATGGCGCGCATCAGATCCTCGTGGATGGTGGGCAGAGGGTGGCCTGTGCCGGGTGCAATGGCGGTTATCGTGGCGCTTGTCTGCTTTGCTGCTGGTGGGCTGGTCCGGCCCGTTCCCTCCAGCCAGACATGCAGGGCATCGCGGTTGCGCTTGATCTGCTCCACCAGGGCGGAAGGAACAACAGACAAGGGGCTGAGATGTACCTTGCCTTGCTGTGCCCAGCAGTTGGCACCGGTCGCGGCAATGGCGTTGTAAAGGGCTTCGGGCGTCATCAGAATTTCACCTCGTCAGTGCCGGTTAGCAGATGGTCTGCAGCCTCATAGGCTGCGCTCCAGTCGTCGATGCTTTGGCTGTCCAGTGCAGTGCCTGGCGGTACTGTCGTGACTGGTGCCGGGCTGCTCAATGCAGGCTCTGAAAAACTCGGTTTGGGCGAGTTGCTGTTGCTGTTCTTGCTGTTTTTGCTGTTTCGTAGGGTGCTGTCAGGGGTAAAAACAGCAGGAACAGCAGAAACAGCAACAGCAGGAGACGATTCCCGGCTTTGGGTAAGGTGGAATTTGTTGCCATCGAAGGACAGCCAGCGGCGGCTGACTAGCTCATTCAGGGCAGCATTGCGGCGGTCTTTGTCTTTCCGAAGACTGGAAGGTGCATACCGGCCAAGCTCCAGCTTGCCAAAGGTCTGCCACTTGCTGGTGTCCCTTTGCAGGAATTTCAGCAGCTCTTGAGCATCCCGCTCTGTAGCAGATAGCTGGTTGGTTTCTGACAAGCGCAGCCATTCAGCCAGGCTGTAGCTCACCAGGCTGCAAGCGCGGGCCATATCCTCACCCGACACCAGCAGATGCTCTGCCGGTTGCTCAAAGTGCCGCCAAACGGCAAACACCGTGGCCACTCTCACCGCCAGTTCACCAGCACGACCCCCGAAAGCTTGCAGGCTGCCGGTCAGGTCGCCATCCAGCGGCGCTTGCCGGGCTTCTGTGGCGTTGTAGAAGGCCAGCCATAGCGCGGTGGCGTCACTGGATAGCGTGGCGCTGGGTAGCTCCAGGCCGCCGTACTGGTCCACGGTTTCTGGCTGCTTGTTCATCTTGGTCAGCACAGCCCAATAGCGGCCAAGGCGCTGATCATGGTCAGCCCGCTGAGTCAGAGTGCTTTCATCCAGGAAGCGCCCACCGGCAAGACTGGGTGGGCTGCTGAGCAGGAAGCGCGGTAGCAGACCTTGATCCCGTAGCAACGGATCTGTCAGCGAGGAAGCAATCACGCTGGGTTGTCCGGACAGGAAGAGGCCAAAGCGGACGTTGTAGCGCACACCGCTGCCAGCCTCTAGCCCGATCCGGTCACGCTCCACGCCCCGACCATCAAACAGCTTGGTGAGGACGCCCAAGGCTCCGGCGCGGGTATCACTCTTGAGGGTGTGGCCCCCGAAGAACTGCGCCGCTTCGTCAGACGACCAGGACAGGGCAGGGCGACTGCCTTGCACAAAGTCCCGGACAATCTTTTCCAGTGTGGCTTCGCTGTAGATGGTGCGCGGGTCGCGTGGCATGTCCTGGCGGATGTCGTCACGCTCTTGCGGTTTGGCTGCGGCAGCTTGCCGTTCAACGGCCTCGGCCTGGGTCTTGTGGCGCTGGCGCTGCTCAATCTCAGCCAGGGTAATCGGACGGGTGGCCAGTGAAAAGGTGGCGCTCTTGCGGTCGCCGCTATTGGCCAGGCTCAGCACAAACAGGCTGCAAGGCATTGCGCCCATCTTGGGGTGGTCGGCATTGGCAATGCGCTGGGCAACGTGTGCCACGGCAGCCAGTACCGCCATGCCTGCCAGCGGCTCAGGGGCCTGCACATGCTCGGCAATCGCCTGGGCGGCCTGTTGCATGGCTCCCGGCAGGCAGTCGGCGGGCCACGGTGTCGGCTCGCTGTCGCGCTCGAATGGCTCCGGCCCGGTGTCGGGCATTTCTACCTCGATCAGTGGCAGGGTGGCCAGCTCGGCAGGCTGGTGGGCGGTCAGCCAGTCCACAACATCGCCCTTGCTGGGCAGTGACAGGGCAGACACATCCACGATGCTGATTGCCGTCACGCCAGCGGCCTGTAGCAGCGGCAGGCAGTCGGCCAGGTACTTTGCCCCGGCGTCGTCATTGTCGTGCCAGATTGTCACGTTACGTCCCGCCAGTGGCGTCCAGTCGGCCACATTGGCACTGTCAGCGGCCCCGCTGGTTACTGCAACATGGCCCAGCCTCAGCAGGGCGTCGGCAGCCTTCTCACCTTCCACCAGATAAACAGCGTCATCTGGCTGCAGGGCAAGGGCATGCAGGCCATACAGTGGTTTTCCACCAGCAGGGGCGGTCGGTTCGCCAATACGGTACTGACTGCCATCGTGGTGCATGGGCCTGATCCACTTCTCGCCATCATCACGCTTACCCCGAATGCGCCAGTAAAGCGGGTTGCCGCTGGTGTCGGTGTAGGTGTGAAGGGCTTCGGCCTTGTAGCCGTCTGCCTTGGCTTGTGCCGACAGGCGGCCTGCTGCCATCCGTGCTTCGTCGCTGGGCTTTATTGTCAGGTCAGCCATGTTGCACCTCCCATGCGCCAAGGGCTTTGGCAGCGTCGATAAAGCTGGCGCCGGTCTGCTGGCGGTGGAAAGCCAGCACATCCCCACCAGCAGCCTGGCAGGCATGGCAGCGATAGGCCCCGGTATGGACGTTGACCGACAGGCTGGCGTGGCTGTCGTCGTGGAAAACGCACTTGGTCATGCGCCATTCCCCACGGCCGCGCAGCTTCATGCCCTGGGCCTCGAAGAAGGATTGCGGATCTGGCAGCAAGTCCCGCTTGAATTGGCCGGGTGCTGTGCCAGACTGGAAAGGAAGTTGATGTATTCCCCTTACTCGGCCCTCTCCTTGGGCCTTTTCTTTTTTCTGGCGCAGGTTTTGGTAAAAGCCATCAATCGCTTCCCCAATGGCCTTTTTCATCTCTGTTGGCGTCATGTTTGTCACCTTTTGGACGTAATTTGCCCAGCCCATGACGGCGCACGGCGGCCATGGTGGGCGTAATCAGTCGGGGTTAGCGGTTGAGGCTGGCCAGTAGCTCCGGCGCTCGCTCGGTGATGCGCTGATAGAGCACGGCCACGGCGTCACTGCCCTGATGTTCCAGGGCGTCGGCCAGGCATCCGGAAAACACGGCGGCGAAGGCTTCCAGCAGGGCGCTGGCGGCTTCTGTGCGGTCTTCGGCACTATCGTAGGCGCTGGGGTGCAGATGCTCATTCAAGAGCAGCAGCAGGCGGAAGGCAGCGGACTGGCCGTCATACTCGGCGGCGTGGATCTGGTTCGGGGTCAGCATGGCACGGCCTCCTTGCGGGTGTTCGGCTGCATGTGAGCACGCAAGGTTTCAGAGCAGGCCCGTAAAGCAGCGTCATCCCCATAAACACCAGTCTTGAACCGGCCATCAGAAAGCATGGCAACGACAAGGCGGGCGGTTACCTCTGCGCCATCAGTTGGTACAGCAATGCTTTCATCAGAAACGATGGCAGCCGGGTCGCTTGCTAGAAAGCCGTCCATCAACTCGGACAGCTTTTCATCTTTCATCAGGCCAGCGCGGCCGTTGGCATACAGGGAAACTGTCAGGCGGGAAACTTCGGTCATGCTTCACCCCCAGTCACTACGGTGGACAGCAGGGAAACTTCGTCTGCCAGGTTGTCGGCAATCCACATGATGGTGTCTTGCACGTCGTGGGACATGGCCCGGAAAACGTCGCCTTCATGGCCGGTGGTCATCTTGAGCAGGGCGCGCAGTTGGGCGGCTTTCTGCGTCAGCAGGTCCACAGCGTCGGCATGATGAATGAAGGATGTTTTGCCGCTGGTTTCAGTGACTTCCAGCCCTTTGATACTTGCTTGACGGGTAGCCATTAGCGCACCTCCGCAACAGTGAAGCCAACAGCAGCAGGAGCAATGCGGACAGCGTGGCCAGTGCGGGCCAGGTGCAGGCGGGCAAGGGCTTGGGCCTCTGCCAGATTGGCAGCGGTGCCGATGTTGTGAGCAATGGGGAACAGGCGCGACAAGGCGCGGGAAAGCTTAGGCATGGTGGCCTCCTCTATGAGCGTAAAGCTCGCCTCCCGTCGCCAAACGGGGGTGGCAAGCACGTGGCAGGGTTGGCGAACCGGCATAGAGGTACCGGCATACCCGAAGGTATCCCCACCACGGCTCGCCATAGAAATGGGCGCACCAATGGTGTTGCGGACGGACGTAAAAATAGCCGCTAGGCGGCTGTCCGCCTCTATGTTCGGGTCGCCAAACCCGGTGCTGCTATTGAACAGCACAGACGCATTATCACGCTGCTGCTCGGCACTGGCAAGCAATTCGACATGCCGGTATTGATTCAGGGCAAGTTGATGGGTATCACAGATGGACGGTGCGAAGAACGGCCGTAATACTGGCAGCGTTCTTACACCTCCATTGATGTTGTTGATATCGCTCACCTTCTCCCAGGTGGGCGATTTTTCTTTCATGGGCATCATGCAGTGATCCTCCCAAGAGCAAAGCCGGTTAGCAGGATGGCGGCGTCAACAAGATACGGTGCCAGGCTGGTGTAGATCCGATAAAGGCGGTTCATGCTGTCAGCCTCCCTTGAGTCGGCCCGAACAGGCGGGCGAAGTCGTTCACACGGCGCTTTGCTTCGTCGTAGGCCTGCCGGTGGTCTTTGCCTTCTGCCAAGGCATCAGCAATGGCGGCATTCACCAGTTGATAGGCTGTGCTGACTGCATTGCGCTGGGCTGCGTTCAGGCTGTCACGCTGGCCGGCCTCGATGCCCAAGGCCTTGTTGATCATCTTTTCCACGTTGCTGTGGAAGATACCTTCCGGCACAACACTGCCATGATTGGCTGCGTTGATAGCCATCTGGCGGGTGGCATCGTGGGCGAGATGGTAGAAGGGCAGATACTGCCCACCCTTTGCCTCCTGGGCCTTTCTGGCCTCACTGAATGCCTTTACCAGCCGGAATTTCACATCCACGGCACGGGCCGTGTTCCGCGACAGCGTGGCGGCAAAATAGGCCTGATCCTCACTGAGCAAGGCAAAGCGGATAGGGCGGCCACCCTTGGAGCCGACAGGGGGTTTCTCTGTTTGAAACCGGAAAACCCCCAATGCCTCGAAGTGCAGCTTGTGTGCTTCCAGGGTCTGAATCTGGTTGTCGTGCTGGATGCCCAGCAAGGCGGCAATGACGCGGCTATCAATGCGCGGGCCCTCTTTGGCCAGTACCAGCGGCAGGCCATCGGTCTGAATTATCGGCTTGCTCATGCGTAGTACCCTCCTGCGTCCACTATTTGACCATCGCACCAAACTCCAAAGGTCGGATTGGCCCAGCGGGCAAGGCACACGTACAGGGAAGGGTGCAGCCAGATTCCGTCAGACGTGCTGATGTAAAGGTCAGCAGGGCCACGCATGTTGAGATGCCCAGCCATTGCAGTCAGATACTCTTGAGTCTCAGGCAGGGTCAGCCATTTGGCGGTTTTCTTGTCGTGGCCGCCGACATGCTCCGCTAGTTCGTCGCCATGCAGCCAGCCCTTGCGAGGCGCATGATCAGTCTTGCAGGGGAAGGTCAGTACGTTGTTCATGCAACACTCCCTTCGCGAATAAGCACGTATTTGGCGACACCGCTATGACGATGGCCGTTCTGGTCCATCAGCTGGATGCGAATGGTGTCGATCTTGTAGCCAGACAAGCGCAGCTCTTTCACTCTGGCTGCTGGCATCAGGATGTTCATGCGGTCGCGGGCGTCGAAGGTCGTTACCGGACCCTGGCGCAGTGCCGTAAGCAGTCGATAGCGTTGTGCGTCGGCGCTGGTATCAGTAGAATTTGCCTTGGTGATTGCGCTCGTTACTGCTTCGGCGGTGCGGGCGTTTTTGTTTTCCATGTCCGCCCCTTATGCCGCATCAGCCTGATAGTTGACCGGATCGGCAAGGAATTTCCTGATGTCCACCACGTTCCAAGCAGTCACGCGCTCAGATAACTTCAGGGGTTTTGGGAAGGTTCCAGTTTTTACCCTTCGCCAAATGGAAGAGTCAGACAGCGGGATAATCTGGCGCAGGTCAGCAAGCCGGACAAAACCGGTTGCAGGCAGCGCGCCATAGGGGGCGAGGATGCCGGCTTGTGCGTCGGCAATCTTGATGGTTTTGCCAGTATTGGCAGTCGAGTGGTGTCGCATGTTATTTCTTTTTGCGGCTTACAAAAAAGAAATGACATGGCGGACATTCATAATGTCGCCGTTCGTGGATTGCCGTGTCAATACCATATCGGCCTCGGTTGGCAACTTACAATTATGGCGGTATACGAAACTGTGTGATTGCTGCGACATGGCCAGATTTCCTGTCTGTCAGGCGCAAAAAAAGCGCCACGTTTTGAAATGTGACGCTTGTTGCTACGTCACGACTTTTCGTGACGGAAATGTAAAGCCGTGTAGTGGCGGTATCTAGGGAATTACCGTTGGCTTTGAGGGAATTACCTCTTTATCTGCTCTTGTGCTTGCTTGAGATAGCCGCGCAAAGTCTTAACGTCTGGAAGCTGTAGTCCGACGAGTCCACCTCTGTCTTGTGTTTCGGCAAGGTCATCAAGAATTTGCTTGGCTTTGCTTCCAATGTCATCCGTTGAGCCAAGATATCCGGCGGCAAGGGCTGCAATAACTCTTGCCATTCCATCTTGTCTCCTTGGTAGGGGTCTCTCAGCAGGGAGGTCTTCTTCTTTCTTGGCGGAGCGGTTGCCAGCTTTAATTTCTTCAAGTTCGGAATGAGTTATTAATGGCTCTGAAAACAATAGCCCATCATTTTCATCTATTTCGAAGTAATTGAAAGTATTTTTATTTACTCTTTCCGATATTCTTATTGGCCAGCCATATTTCCCCGTCAGCTCAAGTTCTCTTATGGTTGTCGCTGTCAGGGGGACCAACCCTTCTAGTAGTGCGCCATACTTACCATGTTCATCGGCCCAGGGTAGTGATGAGCATTTTTTCCATTTATTTATGCGCTCATTCCAATCCAAATCATCAATGCGTATGGACTTTAGTGTTCTGTTTTCTGGATTGTAAGTGGCTTCGAAGAAATTTTCTACAATATGGCCAATGTATATGCATATTCTAATTTTTCTTTCGGCACCTAGGTGCAATATATCGTCAATAGTACATCCTAAAATATCTGCGCACTGGCTAAGCTTGTAATATTCCCGTGCAGGTAGTTCTATCTTGTTAGTTGGCTTCATATTCATCACTCTCCTCCGGCAAGGGTTTCCGCCTTTCGCCCCGTCGGGCTAGGTGTCGGCAAAGCTGGTGTCAGGCTGTCTTGAATAGCGGTGTCACTTTTGCGCCGGCCTTCAAGCCGTCCAGGTAGTCCGCCCAGGACTGCATCATCTTGGTTCGTTCCGGCAGGTACTCGGCATAGTTGTAGGTTGCCCGGATGCTATTGCGCTCGGCATGGGCCATCTGGCGCTCGATGGCGTCCCGGTTCCACCCCTGCTCATTCAGCAGGGTGGATGCCATGTGCCGGAAGCCGTGGCCGGTCATGTCTTCTTTGCTGTAACCAAGGCGGCGCAGGGCGGCGTTGACGGTGTTGTCACTCATTGGCCGGCCATTGGTCCGTGCGCCAGGGAAAACATACTGGCGGCTGCCGGTCAGGGCCTGCAGCTCGGTCAGGATGGCGACAGCCTGCTGTGACAGCGGGACGAAATGCTTTTCCCGCATCTTCATGCGCTCGGCCGGTATCGTCCAAAGCTGGTGTTCCAGGTCAAACTCCGACCATTCAGCCTTGCGAAGCTCGCCTGGGCGTACAAACACCAGCGGTGCCAGCTTCAAGGCGCATTGAGTGATGAAGCTACCCTTGTAGCCATCGATGGCGCGCAGCAGCTCGGCAATCTTGCTGGGGTCTGTAATGGTGGGGAACGATGTTTTTACCGCGGGGGCGATTGCCCCCACCAGGTCGGCAGCCGGGTTGCGCTCGGCTCGTCCGGTGGCCACGGCATAGCGGAAAACCTGGCCACAGTTCTGCATGGCGCGGTGGGCGGTCTCGATGGCGTCGCGCTTCTCGATGCGCTGCAGGCTGGCCAGTAGTTCCGGAGCGGTGATTTCAGCAATAGGGCGATTGCCCAGCCAAGGGAATATGTCGCGCTCCAGGCGGCGAATGATGCGGGTGGCGTGGCCCTCGCTCCATGTCGGCAGGTACTTGGCAAACCACTCGCGGGCAACGGCCTCGAAGCTGTTTTCAGCACTCAGCTTGCTGGTTGCCTTGGTGACTTTGCGCAGTTCGCCCGGGTCGATACCTTCGGCCAGCTGGCGGCGGGCTTCGTCGCGCTTCTCTCTGGCATCGGCAAGGCCAACTTCAGGAAATACCCCCAGGGCTAGACGCTTCTCCTTGCCATTGAAGCGGTACTTCAAGCGCCAGTACTTTGCGCCATTCGGCATGACTTCCAGATACATGCCTTTTTCGTCGCTGAGGCGCAGGGGCTTGCCGTCCTCGCGTGGCTTGGCGTTCTTGCAGGCGGTAGCGGTCAGGGGCATAGGGGGCATCTTTCAGAGGCTTGGGGGCATCGACTTGTGCCCCCGTTGCTTATGCCCCCTTTTATGCCCCCTGGGGTGGGGGCATGTCAAGACACGTCATGACACGGTAAAAAGCCATAAAAAAACCCCGAGAGGCTTATTTCTCGGGGTTCTTGGCACACCGTGACAAGGTGTGAAATGCTAATTTGGTGGAGGCGGCGGGAATCGAACCCGCGTCCGAAAGTCCTCTACAGTGAGTTCTACATACTTAGTCGTGTCATTTGGATTTAACCTCCGCTACGCCGACGGACAGGCTGAGCTTTGGCGAGTTACCTAAAGTTTCGCACCAGACCAAGTAACCCGGAAAGGCACTAGCAGATGTAAAGTGACACTACAGGGTTTTGACGCCCCCGGCCCATCTGCGAACCGTTGTAGTGTCTAGCCGGCCGTTAGGCTGCTAGAGCGTAAGTTTCGTCGTTTGCGACTAAAAAAATTCAGTGTTTTACGGGATGACTGAAATCCCGGTATGCCCCCATCTGCTTCGCAACCCCCGTCGAAACCAGGTCGCCCCCAGATAAGACTGACAATTATATAGATAAACCGTGCTCAGCACCAGCCCGGCTGTGCCGGGTGATCTGGCTTACTTGCTGGCGATCTGCACGCCCTGGGCGTCCTTGTCGGTGTTGTACCGGACAACAAGGTGTTTGGCCGGTACGCCGGATGCCACCAGGAACTGTTTCACCGCCACGGCACGGGCGTGGGCTACGGCGCGGCCATGGTGGCAGTAACCACGGATAATCAGCTTCTTGCTGGACTGGAAGCTGGCAATCTGGCGCAGGATCTGGCCTTTGCCTGCCTCATCCAGCTCGCGGCTGTCGGCAGCAAACGGAATGAAAGACGGGTTGGCTGCCATATTGGCATCAATCTTCTTCTCCAGCGCGGCCTTGGCCAGGGCTGCGCTGTCTACTACCGGCTTGGCCGCTTGCGGTGCCACGGCTTGCGGGGCAACGGCCGGGGCTTGCGGCGGTTTGTGGCTGGAACAGGCAGACAGGGCAACAGTGGCAAGGCAGCAAAGCAGAATGCGTTTCATGTTTGTTTTTTCCAGTAGGGGAAGAGGAGGGTGCGGTAAGGCACCCATGCGCGGCACAGCGCCGCCTGTCTGTATAACGCGGTTAATCCCGGCGGGATGACAAGCCTGTATGGGAATTTGCTAATGTAACGCAGCATTTGCCCCCGCCCATGTCGCAGCCGGGGCAAATGATGGCGTGCAAGGGCAGCCCGCCATGCCGCTGGCCATGCTAGTTTTGTGGCTGGTTTTCAAACTTTCCCGCACAGGAGGTGAGATGCCCGCCACCGTGACACCCGGCCCGCAAGCCGTTGGCCCGCAGTATTCGCTTGGCAAGATGCTGCACGCCCGCGACCGCACCTTTGATGCCATTCACCGCATTGCCGCGCACATTCAACCCGGCATGACGGAGCAGCAAGCCAAGCAGCTGGCCAAGGCCACGCTGGAAAACATGGGCATGGAACGCATCTGGCACGCCATCGTCATCCGCTTTGGCTCCAGCACCCTGAAAACCTTCAAGCAGAAAAACGACCCGGACAATGTGCTGGGTGAGGACGATATCTATTTCATCGACCTGGGTGTGGTGTGGGATGGGCACGAAGGGGACAGCGGCGCCAGCTTTGTCACCGGCAATAACCCGGCCATGCGTGCCTGCGTGGATGCCTGCCATGCCTTGTGGCAGATGGTGAGCCAGCATTGGCAAGCCACCGGCTGTGCCGGGACTGCGCTATACGACTATGCAGCCGAGCGCGCGGCAGCGCTGGGCTGGCAGCTGAATCTGGAAGTGCGGGGCCACCGCGTGTCCGACTTTCCGCACGCCATTTATCAGGCGGGCAAACTGGGCGATTTTGCCGACTGCCCGGACGCCGGCGTGTGGATTCTGGAAGTCCAGATCCGCCATCCATCCCTGCCTTACGGCGCGTTTTACGAAGACCTGCTGGTACGCCAGCCCGCGCCATGAGGCCAGCGCAGCATGCAAAACGCCGGCAAGTGCCGGCGTTGACCTGTGTGACAGCCCGTTGTCAGATCAGGGCGTGCCGTCGCAATGGCCGCCCTTGGCCAGTTCCAGCTTCAGCACGTCAGCCTTGCCTTGTTCTTCCGTCACCGGCTCCAGCCCGGCACCGCCCACAAACACGCCCAGCTTGATGTACTGGCGGACAAAGTAGTTACGGCCCGCTTCGGTCATCAATTCGATGGTGTTGGCAGAGAATTCCGATTCAGTGTCCAGCTTGTGCATCATCCCGCCAGCCACCTCGGTGCGGAAGAACACGTCCGGAGCACTTTCACCCACACACTTGCCATCAACAAAAATGTCTTTCTTCAGCGCCTTGCCCACAAAGCTGTTGCGGTAAATGTAAAGCCCGGCCTTGCCTGCGGAAGGGGCGGCAAAGGTTTTGGCGCGGGCGGATTCTTCTTTGGACGCCATGTCGACCGAGGCACAGCCGGTCAGCAGTGCGGCAGCGATAAGGGCAGCAGCGGTGCAAATCTTCACAACATTCTCCAGTGATGCGTTAACAAATATTTACATTTTACCGGATTATTCCCACGTCATTAAGATTGATGACAAATAATTTATCCGCTGCACTGTCATTACCAGGCAGGCACTGACAAATGCGCAGCTGGTGACGGCTGCCCCCGCATTAACTACAATAGCTATTCAACTATCTATTCATGTATTCATTCATGCGATGTCACGACATGCCGAAACCCTGCGCCAGCAACTGGCTGGCGGACTACGCACCGCGCGGCAACTTGTTGAAATAACAGGGCTAAGTCAGCCAACGGTGTCCCGTGCGCTGGCGGCGCTGGGTGACGAGGTGCTGCGCCTGGGTGCCGGGCCAGCTATTCACTACGCACTGCGTGATAGCGCGCGCAGCCAGTTGGCGGTGCCGGTTTATCGTGTCAGCGATGCCGGGCAGATCGTGGAGCTGGGCCGCCTGCTGCCAGTGCGACCGGACGGCTTTGTCATGCAGCAGACCGATGGCGTATGGCTGCATAGCAGCGGGCTGCCGTGGTGGCTGGAGGACATGCGGCCGCAAGGCTATCTGGGGCGCGCCTATGCAGCAGCCCACGCTGCCAGCCTGGGCCTGCCCGCCAATCCGGAGCACTGGGGTGATGCCGACATCCTGCGCGCCTTGCTGACCCATGGCCATGACATCATTGGCAACCTGCTGATTGGCGACGCCGCCCGTCAGCACTTCCTGTCCATGCCGCAGCCACAGCCGGTGGAGCGTGCCACGCACTATCCGGCGCTGGCGCTGGCTGCCAGCGCGGGCGAGCTGCCCGGTTCGTCTGCCGGGGGCGAGCAGCCCAAGTTCTGCGCCTACACCGAGCACGGCCATGTGCTGGTGAAATTCACCGCTGCCGAAGACAACGTCGTCAGCCAGCGCTGGCGCGATCTGCTGCTGGCCGAGCACCTGGCGCTGGCCGTGCTGGGCGTCAGCACCGGCTTGTGGGATTTCGGCAGCCAGCGCTTTCTGGAAGTACCGCGCTTCGACCGCATAGGCCCGCTGGGGCGGGTGGCGGTGTTCTCCTTGCGTGCGCTGGATGCCGAATTTGTCGGCGCTGCCCATGCGCCGTGGCCGGTGGTGGTGCAACGGCTGATAGCGGCAGGCCATGTCACGCCCCAGTCGCAAGCCGGTGCCGCCTTGCTGTGGGCGTTTGGCACGCTGATTGGCAATACCGACATGCACAGCGGCAACCTGTCCTTCACCAGCCTGCATGGCCGCCCCTACCAACTGGCCCCGGCCTACGACATGTTGCCCATGGCCTTTGCCCCGCGCGGTGGAGGGGCACTGGCCGACACCTTGCCCGAGGCCAATCTGCGCGCCGAAGTGCCCGCCGACATCTGGCGGCAGGCCCTGACGCTGGCGCAGGACTTCCACGCCCGCCTGCGGGCGCATGACGGGTTCTCCGCCCGTTTTGCTCCCTGCATTGCTGCACTGGGCGCGCATATCGACACAGCCGCTGCGCGCATTTCACGGCTGGGCTGAGCTGGTGAGTATTGATGGACATGTTCGGATTTGCTCAAGGTCATACAAACTAGCAATGAATCCCTGATGGAATGACCGTGAATTGCAATTGATGCAAAATGGCTATTTTTACTCCCTGTAAGGAAAATTTATGGCTGGCCCTGTTGCAAAGAATGCAATTGTCCAAGCGTGTCTTGATGGCATTGAAAACGCACAAAATTCCTACAACGAAATGTCCGGCTCCTGGGTGTGCTGGGGTCCGGAATACTTCATCACCACCGAAATTGCGCGTTCGTTGGCCACGCTGGAAGGCACTAAATACATCACGCTAGAAAACGGCACCTATGCAGCACTGACAGATGCCAATGCCACCGGGCGCGGTAAGTTCCATCCTGATATTCGCATTGAAGGACGGGTCGACATTGTCCTGTGGTGGGCAAATGGCACACCCCGTGCGGTGATAGAAGTCAAAAACAATGTGCGTAACAAATCCAACTATGAAAGCGATATCAAGCGCATACAAACCATCCTGGCGCGCAAGCGCGACCAAAGCTCCCTCAAATTTGGAGTATTCGCCTTCTACACTGACTTCCGGGCTGAAGATCTGGACAAGGCTAATGAACAGCTCACTCAAAGGCTGAGTACTATCAAGTCCAATGTCGACAAGCTGCTAGGTCCTGGTTTTACTGCTGCCATTGAGCACAATGAGGTCAAAGCCCCCGTCAATGGCTGGGCATGGGCTGCCGTTTGCGTAGTTATTTCCCGCAGCTGATGTTTGTTAACCCGGCCTACTACTGGCAAGTGTTAGGCCGGGATGGTTACTCTTCAGTCACCTTGTCTTGTTCCTGTCTCCGCCGCCTCCACCCGCCACGCCTGTTTGTTCATCCGTCTGGCCAATAGCTGATGGCAAGCTTCCGCCAGCCGCAGCAGCTCGACATTGCTGCTTGGTAAACCGTCCGGCCCGGCAATGTGCTGGGCCAATGCCTGCAAGGGCGTGGCCTGGCTGTTGAGCGCCACCAGTCGGCCATGTGCATGGCGGCTGGCGTGGTTGGGGGTGAAGCGCAGTGTCAGCAGCCAATGGCCATGCTGCCAACCTTGTCCCTGTTCAAGAACCGCACGTAATACCGCATGGCTGATCTGCTGCCCGGCCTCCGCCGCCATGGCCAATGCCTGGTCGTGGCGTGGCGCATCGCTTGGCCGTTGTTGCAGCGCGGGGAGGACTTGGCGGTTCAGCCAGTGGCGCAGGCGTTCCGTAGCGGGGCGATGGATTTGGCGCAGTACCTGTTGCAGGGTGTTTTCCGGCCAGTAGTGTTGTTGGCTGTCGTGCTGTGGGTGCTGGCAGCCGGGGTGTTGTTGGAGGATGTGTTGCAGGCGATGGCGCAGGCGTGGGCCGAATAGTTGCAGGATGTCGTCGCCGTGCAGGCAGCAGGTGTGGGGGTGGAGGTGCAGGCGGATGGGTTTGCCGAGGTAGGACAGGGTAAGGGGAGGGGGATGCAGCTTGGTTTCGGTCATGGCGATGTCCTTCACGTGCAATAGACGCAAGTTAATAGGTTGCTTACTTGGTTTTTTGCTGGTGATGGGTCGCCAAACCCGTTGCGTTGTTAAACGCAAGTCTTGGAGGCTAGCGGTCAATATCCATTGCGGCAATAGATGGTTGTGCGAGTGGGATTGACCAATGGTTCAGCCCTAAGTGGGAATCCGCTGCGCGGATGATGTTTTGTGTTGCCGCTTCCGCGCGGCGGACGGGAAAGAGGGCTTGAGTGGCCAAGCCCTCCTTCACCTCCAAGGCCACCCCACAAGCATGGCCTGCGGCTGCCCGACAGGGCCCGACCAGTGCGAGGCGCGCCTGAACTCGCGATTTGCTAACGTCAAATCGCTCAGACATTGCAGGCGCTTAAGACCTCGCCCCGGCCACCCGTCGGCATGCTTGACGGGGCCCATGGGTGGCGTCGGTGTGGTGGTTATTCGATGGGGGAAATGGATTTATTAGGCAGCGTTGCGCGGTGGATTGCCCCTCTGGGGCATCCACCCTACGGGGTCGGCATGTAGGGCGGAAGCCCCTGCGTTATCGGGGCGTTCCGCAGCGAAATATGCCCGTGTTCGCTATCTGCTAACGTCAAATCACTCCAACAGTGCAGGCGATTATATACATCGCCCGGTCACCCGTCGGCGTGTTGGTGTTGTGGGTTTGATAGTGATTGGTTGGCGATAACTATTGGCCAATATAGACTTTCTTTTCCTTATCCCACTGATAAATTCTGTGCCATGTTCCATTTTTTTCGCGCAGCAGAATATTTTTATAGCCATGTATTTTTTTGTTTGAAATGATCAGATAGTTTTTGGCAAAGGTTTCTTCAACTATCTGTTTTGTGTGCTTGCTGTTCCATTCACCTTCAATCGATTTGAAGTAACTCATTGGGGCCGAAAAGACGACTTTCAGTTTGTCATCAAACTGGGAAATCAAATACAGTGCAGATGAAGTGCTGCTGCCACTGCCAGCAAAATTGTTCCGCCACTCGGCATTAATGCCAAATGTTGGATTTTCTTTATTGATGCGATAGGGCGTATTGTCAATATATGTCCACACGTCAGGAAATGAACTCCCTTTGTTACATACCTTGAAGTTGCTCAGGCAGTCAGCATCATTGCCGTCTATGTTGGATGCAGTCCAGTCAACCTTGTCTGTTACTGGCATCGCTGTTTTAGCCAATAAGATATACGCTGATTGCTTTTGTGTTATTTCCAGTCCAAAAACACCAAGATAGAGTTCTGAGCTTTCGTTTGAGCAGCCGTCTGTTCGAAGATCAAGCTGATGCCTTGAAGTACCATCCTTGGCGGTACAAAGCGCAACAATGAATTTTCCATTTTCTCCTGGCCATGGCTTGATGATTGCACCAACAAATGCTGACCTGTCCTTTTGGGGCGCTATTGTTCGTATCAGGAAATCTGAACTCCAGCCAGTTGGTAATTTTCCTTCAAATGATTTGTAAGAATTTTTGATAGGATTTGGGGTGACTTTGATTGTTTCGGCGTGGTTGGGATTGCTCAGCATGGCAAAGAAAATCATACTGACTTTTATGAATTGGCTCATTTTTCATTCCTTTGCGGAGAAAAATCAACGGCAATTGATTTTGTGATCAGGTTTTTTCCATTATTTCTTGTAATGTGTTTAATAATGTTTCTATCGGCCAGTCTGCCGTTAAGCAAGAAGTTCGCAAGAAAAGTTGCGAAGCTTTGCCTGTCAAAATATCCATTTCCACCACCATTTATCATCACAGAAACACGGCCAACTGCATCGCTCGATAGCCCTCTGTCCGCATGGCGTGATATATTGATCTGCCCAGTCTTTCCATTTATTGTCTTTGAAACCCAATACCACCCTCCGCTATCAGCGCTGTTGTAAGGAATTTCCACTAAACGGGCTGGGTCGTATCGCGGATACCACTGTTTTGGTATTGCTTTCTTTTTGGTTCTTCTTTCTTCATCTTTTGGATTTCCCCAGTAATGGGTGCTGGATGCTGTTATTCTTTCATCGGTGTAAATGCCTTTCGTATTGTCTGGTAAATTTTTCTTGGATCTATAGTCTCCGTACTTTTCATAATTGTCAGGCCATGTAAGCTGCATATGGCCGCGACCGTAAAATGCTTGATAATATTCCATTGCGGGTTGTGGCCATACCAAGTTCCCATTTTTCAATTGTTGCCGGCCCCTTCCAATTTCTTCTGTTGTTGATGCCATGAACATTTCTGTAAGTTCTTGGGCCAATAAATGGCTAAATCTGATACGCTCGTCTAAGCCATACTTTCTTGCCATTTTATTGAAAGAATGGTTTCTATTTAAAATGTGGCAGCTTCGATAAAGTGCGGTTGAATAGTTTAAAAGACCTTTGCTTTCATTACTCGCGTTGTATGAGTAGTAAACTCTCGGTATCAACTGTGCCAATTCATGATTGGAGAGCCACATGTTTTTATGAAAATGTGCAATAAATGAAGCAGGGTTGAAGAAGAATAGCTCCTCTTCAAGTAGTGCGGTGTATCCTTTAGCGTAACTTTTGATTTCAGTGTTTATGCTTTCAATGGATGCGGCCAGTTTTTTCCCGGCTTCATTGAGTTGGCTATTGTTGTTTTTGAACTTTTTAGTGATAACATTTTCTGGGTTTATCTGAAAACTACATAGTTTAGCTGCAGGAATTATTGTATTGTTTCTTTCCATTAGCACTCGCCAGAAACAAAGTTTTAATGAGTCTGACTTGAAATTTCCATTGTATTCATTGATTGTCATTGGTTCGGGATTGGTTGAGGATTTGATGGTTCGCCAGTGTTCCATCTTCATGATGTAATTTTCATTCCACTCACTGCGTCTTTTGCATATCATTTTTGAAAACTTCTTGTTTACTTCATGGTTCATTAATCTTTCTGCAATGGAATTTTTACTAATAGGCTGCCCATCTTTTTGCAATAAACTCAGAATTTCTGAATTTGTGCATTGACTTGTTGCATCTTGTGTTCCATCAATTAGCTTCCATCCCGTCCATGGCGGGAAGTCGCCATCACTAAATATCTTGATGTCTGCCTGGTGCAAGTTAACCCATTTTTGACTTTTGTCCGGCATGGTTATTAAGTGCCAATGTGGGACATTGGCTGAAATGTTCGATTCATTCTCTCTATTAATGACACGACCAAAGCGTAATAATTCGTAGATGCTGCTGCATGCATTTTCAGGGTGCATTCTTTGTAGTTCTCTGGCTAGGAGGTACATGTCATATTCGTAATCATGGTAGCTAAATGAATAATTTGTGATTGTATTGGCGGGTGGCTTTCCTGAGGTTCTTCTGTCTGTCGCTGGTAATATTTCTATATACTCATTGTTTACTTTGATGCGTGTGTGCAATTCAATCTGCCCCTTTGCAAAGCGCATTGTTAAAAACAGTTCAACCCCAATTTGAACTCCACTGGATGTTGGTTGGGCTTTATCCAGAGGCGGGATGTCATTTGTAAATGTATATGCATTGGTCTTTGCAGGAATGTAGAAGTGCACATCTCCATATATTATATTCATACGACCATTTTTATTTCTATAATCGAAGTCGCCACTGGTTCTGCCAGTTATCTTCTTTAAGTTTTCTTCTGTGCAAAATATTTCCATGTGTATACCTGGTTGAGCGCCAACCCTTCCGGGATAGCCTATCAACTCTTTTCTATAAATTGGCATTCCTAATTTTTGCGCTTTTTCAGATATTATTCCAAGGTGATGATATACAGAGTAGTATACAATTTTACCTTCGTCTCCCTCGCCGATTTCAGTCTCGTGACGCAACACAACTACACCGCGAGAATCAACTCTTCTATACGTAGCTCCAGGTTCAGCATCTTCATTAACATCAGGTTGAATATCACCACTATTTTGGCTGATAATGACGATTCCATCCGCAATCGCGCAAATGTCAATTTCGCCTGTTCGGCTATCGCCAACAATATTGCTTAGATGTAACCCAAGATGCCATTGCCCATATGAGCCAATTGGAAATCCCCCTCGTGCTGTCGATGGCATGAAGTGGTTTAACCACTCTTCGTAACTTTCATTTTCGCCTTGAGGAATATTTAATCGAGGTGGACTAATCAGCATGGGGGGCTCCTGGCACTTTATTGGTAATGCGGCATACGGTGCCCGGCCTTGAGCGTCATTGCAATTGACCATAGGTGTAGCCTGGTCGGTCGTTGCTCACATCTCAAGGCGTTATAACGAGACTGCTTTGTTGGTTTAGTAAGGCTTGTTCTGAGATTGTGGGAAATACTGTTTAAGAAGCAGTATTGGTGATATGGAAGATGCGGAATAACTTGAATGCTTGGGAGCGGTGGAAAAAGCTGATGGAATTTCCATCATTTTCTGGGTAAGGATCAGAAGGATTTTTTAAACAGGCGTCTTGTGACGTTCCGTATCGGTCACGCTACTAGCACTAACAATCCGCTATTCGGTAGGATAATTTGGAAAATGGAAAGTGCAAGGCAGAAATTCGCTGCTCGGATGATGTTTTGTGTTGCCGTTTCCGCGCGGCGGCGGGGAAGGGGCCTTTGCTTGGCCAAGCCCTCCTACACCTCCAAGGCCACCCCGCAAGCATGGCCTGCGGCTGCCCGACAGGGCCCGACCGGAGCGAGGCGCGCCTGAACACGCGATCTCCTAACGTCAAACCGCTCAAACATCGCAGGCGATTACTTACCTCGTCGGCCACCCGTCGCCATGCTTAACGGGGCCGAGGGTGGCGTCGGTGCGGTGGTTTTTCGATGGGGAAAATGGATTTATTCGGCAGCGTTGCGTGGTGGATCGCCCCTTCGGGGCAAGGGATGTTGACTGCGGCATGGTTTGTTGACATGCAGCATTTGCCGACGTAATAACAAAGTTATAACATTAATCAGCTGTGTGCCTGCACACCCACAAGGAGAACGTGATGAAAGCCATGTTAAGGAAAATGGGCAACTCGCAAGGGGTCATCATTCCCAAGGCGTTGATTACCCAGTTCGGCTTTGACGGCGAAGTCGAAATGACGGTAACGCCAGAAGGCATCATGCTGGCCAAGCCCAAAGAGCAAGTCCGGACGGGTTGGGCCGCAGCCAGTCAGGCAGTGGCCGATGCCGGAGACGATGCGCTGGTTTACCCGGAATTCGGTAATGAGGGTGATGAGGCGCTGACATGGTAAGGCGCGGTGAAGTCTGGTTAATCAATCTTGACCCGACCGTCGGTAGCGAAATTCGGAAAACCCGCCCCTGCGTGGTGGTGTCACCGCCAGAGATGCACGACTATCTGCGCACGGTCATCGTTACCCCCATGACCACTGGTAGCAAACCCGCGCCATACCGGATACCGGTCACATTTCAGGGCAAGCAAGGCCTGATATTACTGGATCAGATTCGCGTGCTGGACAAGACCCGGCTAGTCAAGAAGCTTGGTGAGGTGGAGAACGAAACGCTGACGGCAACACTGGAAACCTTGCAGGAAGTGTTTGCCATGTGAGTGTTACGAAGGCTGCAATCCTTTGGCTGGTGCGGTATCGCGCAGGATATGAAGCCTGGCTTGCATCCGCGGCACAGATGATGGTTTGCATGCCGCTTCCGCGCAGCAGATGGGAAGGATGGTTTACCTCCTTCACCTCCAGGGCCACCCCGCAAGCATAGCCTACGGCTACCCGCCGGCGTGCTTGACGGGGGCTGTGGGTGCGTTGATGCGGTGGAGATTGACTCGTATCGGGTGATCCTCGTCGACAGGTATTTCTCGATCTTAATTTCTAGGAATACTCTGAACAAGTGATCAATTCCTGCGTTGATGTTGCATGACGCGTTAATTTTATTATGTCGAAATTTTCTGCTCGGAGACTTGTTCAGAGATTCCCTGGAAGTCTTACCGAAGCAGCCCTATCCTATCAGTGCAAGCTGATGCAGAGATGCCACTCAAGACTCAATGCCCAATTCTAAACATTCTTAACTGTCGTGTAGGGATTGAAATATTAATTTATTTTTTTCATTTTTCGTTAAAGCTAGTAAGTCATTTTCAACTAAAAATGGCATTTCTTTATACGTATCTGTATTAAATGACCACCTCAAGGCTCCGTAACCGGCTAGTAATCGGTGGGCTATCCATCTTTGGTCGATTACTTGATTTCCTGGAGTGTTGCATAGCAGGGCGGATAGCATGAATTTGACCCAATTTGCTTTTGATAATAAGGTTGGGTAATAAATATGAAATGATCTTCCTGAATAAAACGAGATTGGGTTGCATCTATACTTTTCTGGCAGAATACTAACGATTGCTGATAATTGATTTTTTGACATTCCTGAACAGTCCAGCATTGGAATGTGCCTTGTTCTACTCCCTATTCTAATCCTAGATTCAAAAGCAAGTTCCTCATTTTTGGATAGATTGCATAGGATATTATCCAGCCACATTTTATTAACCTGGCTTGCTTGTATGGAGAATGTTTTTCTTTTGTCTTCTCGGCTTCTTTTTTTATATATATATATGCTGAAGTTGAATTCGGTTATTTGAGGTTCAATTTCTAATATTTTTTTTATAAATAAAATGGGATGAGTATCCTCATTAATGAGTGATTTTGAATTCATGTTAATTATCCACTCCACGACCGGTTAAGAATTGGTAGGTGCTTAACGCAAACTGGTCAGTCATTCCTGCGATGTAATCCGTTATTAAGTGTAATCTGTAAAATAATTCACATTCTTTATTTTCTTTTACCTCGTCAAGATAGGCGAGTATGTGCTTTACTGGGAGTGTTGCAATCATGCTAGGTTCTGATGTGTACTTCTTCGTTATCGGGTAAATTTTCCTTGCATATAAATTTTTATCGTGAGCCGTACATTTTGCTAGTTTTTTAAAGTCGCTAGGATCCATTTCCATTAAGGGTTTGAACTTATTTAAAATGCCGTCAATTACATTGAAGCCAATTATTTCATTATTTAGAACGATGGGGGATGAGTAAACGTGTTTCTGTGTTATTTTCTTAATTTGATCTGTTATTGGAACGTTATCAATGAGTGGGTGTTGATTTTTGAATTTTTCATTTATCTTTAGAATGAAATTCTTGGCTGCTATATCTGCAAGGTGATTTGTAAAGTTGGTTCTTATTTGGGTGAAATTTTCCCGGTTTTCTTTGCTGATTTTTAATTGCCGGCAAATATCTCTCATGTGAGAAATTTTGATTATATTTTTTTCGTGAGCATCTTCGAGGTCGCTGATACAGTACGCAATATCATCTGCTGCCTCCATTAGGAACGATATAGGATATCTCTGATCTTTTTTAAGTCCCAATTCTACCCATATTGATTTCTTATGAGATCTCTCGCTGAAGAAATAGCCACACTTGCTTGGATTCGCAGGGTTGAGTACCGGATATTTAATTAGTGAGGCAAGTTGGGAATATGATAAGTTCAGGCCAAATTTGTCATCCATATTTCTCTGTAATTTGGTGACTATTCTAAATCCTTGCTTATTTCCATCAAACCCTAAGAAGTCAAATTTTTGCTTCTCACTTACAGTATTGCTAAAAATGTTACTATTTTTCTTGAACCAGTTTTGAATAGCTTTTTCACCAAAGTGCCCGAATGGAGGGTTGCCAATATCATGAAGTAGACATGCGGTTTCGACATAGGTACGTATCGCAAGCCACGTTTTTTTGTCAAGTTTTTTCCATTTCCTATTTTCTTTTGAGTTTGGTTCATTCTCAATTAGAAGCCGAATTTTATCAACGATGAGCATCCCGACTTGAGCTACTTCAAGAGAGTGTGTAAGACGGGTTCTTACGGATGCGTTTGGCTCAAGCGAGAACACTTGGGCTTTATTCATCAGCCTTCTGAAAGATGCAGAAAAAATTACCCTGCCACGATCACTTAATGCCTCTTCAAGAATTGACCGTTTAGAGGCGTTGGTTGCTGAACTTTTTCGAAATCGTTTTGCAGTAAATTTAATTGACATTTTAAATTTATCCATTCGGTGAAAATCAAAAGCACACTTAGGGAAGTGTGCTTTTTTTGTTATGCAACGTCAATATCGAGCATGACTCAATCCCAGCTCAACGCCCCGCCAGTCTGATACTCCGTCACGCGGGTCTCAAAGAAGTTCTTCTCCTTCTTCAAGTCAATCATCTCGCTCATCCACGGGAAGGGGTTGTTCACGCCCGGGAACAACTGGTCCAGGCCAATCTGCTGCATGCGACGGTTGGCAATAAAGCGCAGGTATTCCTTGAACATGCTGGCGTTCAGGCCCAGCACGCCACGCGGCATGGTGTCTTCGGCGTAGGCGTATTCCAGTTCCACGGCTTTCTTGAACAGCTCGACGATTTCGGCCTTGAAGCTTTCGGTCCACAGCTGCGGGTTTTCCAGCTTGATGGTGTTGATCAGGTCGATACCGAAATTGCAGTGGCTGGATTCGTCACGCAGGATGTACTGGTATTGCTCGGCCGCGCCGGTCATCTTGTTCTGACGGCCCAGTGCCAGGATTTGCACGAAGCCGACGTAGAAGAACAGGCCTTCCATGATGCAGGCAAACACGATCAGCGAGCGCAGCAGTTTCTGGTCGTTTTCCAGGGTGCCGGTCTTGAAGGCCGGGTCGCACAGTACGTCGATAAACGGAATCAGGAATTCGTCCTTGTCACGGATGGACTTGATTTCGTTGTAGGCGTTGAACACTTCGCCTTCGTCCAGGCCCAGGCTTTCCACGATGTACTGGTAGGCGTGGGTGTGGATGGCTTCGTCAAAGGCCTGGCGCAGCAGGTACTGGCGGCATTCCGGGCTGGTGATCTGGCGGTAGGTGCCCAGCACGATGTTGTTGGCGGCCAGGCTGTCGGCGGTAACGAAGAAGCCCAGGTTGCGCTTGACGATGCGCATTTCGTCTTCGGTCAGCTGGCCGGTTTTCCATTGTTCGATGTCGCGCTGCATGTTTACTTCTTGCGGCATCCAGTGGTTGGCACATTGGGCGAGGTATTTTTCCCAGGCCCATTTGTGCTTGAACGGTACCAGCTGGTTGACGTCGGTGGTGCCGTTGATGACTTTCTTGTCCACGGCGTTGACGCGGCCTGCGCTGTTGCTGTCGGTAGGGGCTACGGACGGTTTTTGTACCGGGGTGTCGTCAAAGCTCAACATGTATTGGATTCTCCGTGTTTATTTGCCGGCTACGCCTTGCGGGGCGGCTGGCTGGATCTGGTATTGCGTGCCGGGCAGGGCATGCGTGCTGGTGCTGCTGTCGGGCTGACAGGGTGCTTGTTCCAGCTGCATGGCGCTCTGGCGCATGATGCGGATGGCGGTGCGGGGGCCGGCTGGCGTTTCGCGCAGCGCTTCGGGCAGGTCTACCAGCACCAGGCCCAGCTTGCGGTAGCGGTCTTGTTCCGGGTGCTGTGCGGCGCGGCTGGCGCTGCAAAATAGGGTGGTGCTCATGCCTGTGTCCCCCGTGTGTTGTTTGCTTCCGAAGCCGGCTGGTGGGCCAACCGGCTTGAGAAGCCCGTCCGGCCTGATTAGTGGGCCGGGTGGCTGTGTTCTTCGTACTGGGCCACGCCGTAGATGCGCCATTGGCCGTCTTCCCGTTTCAGGTGGTAGGCGGTGGCAAATATCCACGGTTCGGCCTGGTCGCGCTTGGCGGTCCAGCGCACTTTCACACTGGCCAGGTCGCTGCCAAAGGGCAGTACTTCGGCCAGATAGCAGCTGGCGCTGGTGACGCCCTGGTCGCGGTAGTAGTCCAGGATGCCGACGGTGGCCTGGTACAGGGCGTCGGTATCGCGTTCTCCAAAAACCGCCGTCTGGCCATGAAATACCGCCACAAAAGGGCGGGTGAACATGGCGTAGACGGCTTTTGCATCCAGTGCCGAATAGGCCTGGCTGTATTGTTTGAAAAATTCCTGAAGTGTCATGGGCATCTCTGATTGTTAGCGCCTCGTGGGCGTTGTTCAGATGATGGCTGGCCGCGGGCTGGCTGCCATCTTGTTTGCTTTTACACTTCCCCATTCTTAAGCGGGCTGCATGGCAACGCGTTTAAGAATGGGTCAGCCTCGCGGGAGGCTGACCATGTGTCTAAATCAGCAATGCCGATTTAGATTTATATCGACTTCCTTACTGGCAAGCTTCGCAGTCTGGATTGTCAATGCTGCAGAACTTGGCGTCGGTGGCCGGCGTGTTGTCCACTTCGGCGACCGGGGCGCTTTGTTCGGCGGCGGCGTTGTAGGCCGGGTTCAGGCCACTGGCCACTGCGTTGAGTTCGCCACCGCGACCGGTGGATTTCTCGGCGCTGGAGGCTGCCAGGGTGCGCAGGTAGTAGGTGGTTTTCACGCCACGAATCCACGCCAGCTTGTACAGGTCGTCCAGTTTCTTGCCGGATGCACCAGCCATGTACAGGTTGAGCGACTGGGCCTGGTCAATCCATTTCTGACGGCGCGATGCCGCTTCCACCAGCCATTTCGGGTCGATTTCGAAGGCGGTGGCGTAAATGGCTTTCAGCTCGGCCGGAATGCGGTCGATGCGGCCCAGGCTGCCGTCGAAGTACTTGAGGTCGGCAACCATCACTTCGTCCCACAGGCCGGCTTTTTTCAGGTCGCGCACCAGGTATTCGTTGGTGACGGTGAATTCGCCGGACAGGTTGGATTTCACGAACAGGTTCTGGTAGGTCGGCTCGATGCTGGCAGACACGCCAATGATGTTGGCGATGGTGGCAGTCGGGGCGATGGCCAGGGTGTTGGAGTTGCGCATGCCGTGTTGCTTGATGCGTTCACGCAGGGCGTTCCAGTCCAGGCGTTCGGTGCGGTCCATTTCCAGGTAGCCGCCGCGTTCGGCTGCCAGCAGGTTGATGCTGTCTTGCGGCAGCAGGCCACGGTCCCACAGGCTGCCCTTGTACGACGGGTAGCGGCCACGTTCTTCGGCCAGCTCGGTGCCTGCCCAGTAGGCGTAGTAGGCCACCATTTCCATGGATTCATCGGCAAATTCAACGGCTTCCTGCGAGGCGTACGGTACGCGCTTCATGTGCAGGCAGTCCTGGAAGCCCATGATGCCCATGCCCACCGGACGGTGCTTCAGGTTGGAGTTGCGTGCCTTCTTCACCGGGTAGAAGTTGATGTCGATCACGTTGTCCAGCATGCGCAGGGCGATGCGGATGGTGCGTTGCAGCTTCTCGGCGTCCAGCTTGCCGTCGGCACCCATGTGGGCGGCCAGGTTGACCGAGCCCAGGTTGCACACCGCGATTTCGTCGTCGTTGGTGTTCAGGGTGATTTCGGTGCACAGGTTGGAGCTGTGTACCACGCCCATGTGCTGCTGCGGGCTGCGGATGTTGCACGGGTCCTTGAAGGTAACCCACGGGTGACCGGTTTCAAACAGCATGGTCAGCATCTTGCGCCACAGGCTGAGGGCCGGAATGCGCTTGTACACTTTCAGCTCGCCACGTTCGCCCATGGCTTCGTAGTGCTGGTAGCGTTTTTCGAAGGCGGCACCGTACAGGTCGTGCAGGTCCGGGGTTTCGGACGGGGAGAACAGGCTCCATTCCGCGCCTTCCATCACACGCTTCATGAACAGGTCCGGAATCCAGTTGGCGGTGTTCATGTCGTGGGTGCGGCGGCGGTCGTCACCGGTGTTCTTGCGCAGTTCCAGGAACTCTTCCACGTCGGCGTGCCAGGTTTCCAGGTAGGCACATACCGCGCCCTTGCGCTTGCCACCCTGGTTGACGGCCACGGCGGTGTCGTTCACCACTTTCAGGAAGGGAACAATCCCTTGCGACTTGCCGTTGGTGCCCTTGATGTGGGAGCCCATGGCGCGTACCGGGGTCCAGTCGTTACCCAGGCCGCCGGCAAATTTGGACAGCAGGGCGTTTTCCTTCAGGCCTTCGTAAATGCCGTCCAGGTCGTCGGCAATGGTGGTCAGGTAGCAGCTGGACAGCTGGCTGCGACGGGTGCCGGAGTTGAACAGCGTCGGAGTGGACGACATGAAGTCGAAGCTGGACAGCACGTTGTAGAACTCGATGGCGCGGGCTTCGCGGTTCACTTCGTTCAGTGCCAGGCCCATGGCCACACGCATGTAGAAGGCCTGCGGCATTTCAATGCGGGTGCCGTCGATGTGCAGGAAGTAGCGGTCGAACAGGGTTTGCAGGCCCAGGTAGCCGAATTTCAGGTCGCGCTTGGCGTCCAGGGCGGCACCCAGTTTTTTCAGGTCGAACTCGGCCAGCTTTTCGTCCAGCAGTTCGGCCTGAATGCCTTTCTTGATGAATTGCGGGAAGTACTCGGCATAGCGCTCGGCCATTTCTTCCTGGCTTACCGATTCATCCATGATTTCCAGACGGATGCTGTCCAGCAGCAGGCGGGCGGTGACATAGTCGTAGGCCGGGTCCTGTTCGATCATGGAACGGGCGGCCAGAATGGCGGACTTGTTCACTTCGTCCAGCGATACGCCGTCGTAGATGTTCTTCAGGGTTTCGGACAGGATGGCGTCGATGTCGATACCGGCCAGGCCCTGGGCGGCGGATTCGATGCCGGCGCGCAGGCGGGCGATGTCCAGCGGTTGCTTTCGGCCATCCTTGCGGATGACGTTGATCTGGATCTGGGTCAGCGCTTCGCCACGGGCGGCGCGCTCTTGCGAGCGTTGTTCGCGGTACAGCACGTAGGCGCGGGCCACGTCGTGTTCGCCAAAGCGCATCAGGCTCAGTTCCACCTGGTCCTGGATATCTTCGATATGAATGGCACCGCCTTCGGGCTTGCGACGCATCAGGGCGTTGACCACCAGTTCGGTCAGCTGGGCAACCTTGTCACGAATGCTGGCGGAGGTGGCGCCTTGATGCCCCATCACGGCCAGGAATGCCTTGGTCATGGCGATGGAGATCTTGACCGGCTCGAATGCCACTACGGCACCATTGCGGCGAATGGTCTTGTAGTGGCTGAAGTCGGCCTGGGGGGCGGCGGCACGGCCGAGTTCGGCGGCGGTTTGCCCTTCAAAGGTGGTCAGTTGCATGGAGCCCTCTTTGGGTGGTTTGCGTCCTTCGCGCTGCGGCTGCCGGGTAGGCCGGGCAGGGCTGTGGACAAGTCTGTTGAAAAGCTGTGTGTTCGTTGTGAATAAACACAATATGTATGTTTGTACTGCTAAGTTGGCCCAAATTCTAGTGGTCTGTTACGGTCTGGGCAAGTCTTGACAGCGCATCGGAAAATGTGAAATCCGCGCCAGATAAGGCTTGCAGCGGTATCGGAAATTTTTGAGCGTTAACTGTCTGCTTTTGTCGTTGGCAAGAAATCCAGTAAAGACAAGCATCTGGGTGCTGCTGCGGATTTACCACAAGATATGGTGTCGGCCCTGTGTTGCGGGGGCGCTACGCCTTTGGCATGAAAAATTGATGACGTTTCATCTTTTTCTGCATTGCTTGCCAGCAGGACGGCATGAAAAAACGGCAGCCTGCGCGGGGCGGGCTGCCGTTCGGGGTGAGTCGCAGCTTAGTCTTGCGCTTGCAGCCAGATCAGGCTGGCCATGCGGCCGGTAATCTTGTCGCGGCGATAGGAGAAAAAACGCTCGCGGTCGATGACAGTGCAGAAATCCCCACCGTATACCCGGTCAATACCCAGCGCGGCCAGTCGCTGGCGTGCCAGCAGATAGATGTCGGCCAGGTATTTGTCTTCGCCAATGGCTGTGAAGGCGTGCTCGGCTGCCGGGTCCTGCGCCATGAAGGCAGCGCGCACTTCAGCACCCACTTCGAAGGCATCCGGGCCGATGGCCGGGCCCAGCCAGGCCATCAGGCTGGAGGCTTCCACACCGGTGGCGGCCACGCTGGCTTCCAGCACGCCATCGCACAGGCCGCGCCAGCCGGCATGGGCTGCCGCCACCACACTGCCGGCGTCATTACACAGCAATACCGGCAGGCAGTCTGCCGTCATCACCACGCATATCTTGCCAGGCGTGGTGCTGTAGCTGGCGTCGGCATCCTGCAGGGTGTCGCCTGTTTCGGCGGCATTCACCACATGGGTGCCGTGTACCTGGTTCAGCCAGGCCGGTTCGTCCGGCAGGTGGCTGCGCAGCAGTTCGCGGTTGGCGGCCACGGCGTCGGCATCATCTCCGACATGGCTGCCCAGGTTGAAGCTGTTGAACGGCTGCAGGCTGTGGCCACCCTGGCGGGTGGTGATGAGGGTGTGCACATTGGCCGGGGCGGGCCAGTCGGCCTTGATCCACTGGCTGGCAGCGTCAGTCACGGACATAAATCACCTCGATGTCGCCATCGTCGTCTTCATCATCCTCGTCGTCCCAGTCTTCTTCGTCGCCTTCTTCACCCAGGACGGCCTGTTCCAGTCGTTCGCCGCCTTCGCCGCGCAGGGTGTTGAGCAGGTGCATGAAGTCATCCGGGATGGGGGCCTGCCAGCTGCGCTCTTCGCCAGTGGCGGGGTGAACCAGCGCCAGCTTGTAGGCGTGCAGGGCCTGACGGGCCAGCAGCTTGACCGCGTCGGCCACGTAGTCGTCCATCTTGTGGCGCGGGTTGCCGTATACGGCGTCGCCGGCCAGCGGATGGCGGGCTTCACGCATGTGCACGCGAATCTGGTGGGTGCGGCCGGTTTCCAGCTTGCATTCGATATAGGAATGGCTGTCGAAGCGTTCCAGCACACGCACATGGGTAATGGCCGGCTTGCCGCCAAATTTCAGCACCCCCATTTTCAGGCGGTTGTGCGGGTCGCGGCCAATCTGGGTGCTGATGGTGCCGTCAAACGGCACCACGCCATCGGCAATGGCGCGGTAAATGCGCTTTACCGTGCGTGCTTGCAGCTGGCGTACCAGTTCGGTTTGTGCGGGAACGGTCTTGGCTACCACCATCAGGCCACTGGTGTCCTTGTCCAGCCGGTGCACAATACCGGCGCGCGGCACGTGGGCGAGCGCGGGGCAGTGGTGCAGCAGGCCGTTGAGCAGGGTGCCGGTCCAGTTGCCGCTGGCCGGGTGAACCACCAGGCCGGCCGGTTTGTTCACCACCAGAATGTGTTCATCTTCATAAATAATGGGCAAATCCATGGCTTCCGCCTGGTAAGCCATTTCTTCATTTGACTGAACAATGGTAACGTCCAGCTTTTCGCCACCCAGCAGCCTGGTTTTCGGGGGGACGACTTTGCCGTCCACCAGTACATGGCCATCCTTGATCCATTGGGTCAGGCGGCTGCGGGAGTAATCGGGGAGGAGTTTGGCAAGAGCTGCATCGAGGCGTTCGCTACCCATGGATAGCGGAACCTCCAGCTGTTGACTTGCAGATACCTCGTTTTCCGAGATATCGCTATAATCCTCCGAGTCATAGTAAGGATCGGTCATGAAAAGATACGTTGTAGCAGCAATGTTGGTGATGGGGCTTGCCGGTTGTGCAACCACGGAAACCTACGACGAAACGCGCGGCTGGACCGTGGAAAAGCTCTACTCGGAAGCTCGGGATGAACTGAACAGCGGTAATTATACCCGTGCTGTCAAGCTGTACGAAACGCTGGAAGCGCGCTACCCCTATGGTCGCTATGCCCAGCAGGCCGAAATGGACCTGGCCTACACCCATTACAAGGATAACGAACCCGAGCTGGCTGTCGCCGCTGCCGACCGATTCATCAAGCTGCACCCGGCCCACCCGAATGTGGACTACGTGTACTACCTGAAGGGTTTGGTCTACTACAACGACGATCAGGGCATGCTGTCGAAATGGGCTGGCCAGGACATGAGCGAGCGCGATCCGAAAGCCGCCCGCGAATCCTTCCTTGCCTTCCGCGAGCTGACCACGCGCTTCCCGAACAGCAAGTATAGTGCGGATGCGCTGGAAAAGATGAACCGTCTGGTGGATGCACTGGGTGGCGGCGAAATGCATGTGGCGCGTTACTACATGAAACGCGGCGCTTACCTGGCGGCTGCCAACCGTGCGCAGAACGTGGTGAAGGAATACTCCAACACCAAGTATCCGGAAGAAGCACTGGCGCTGATGTCGGTGGCCTACGACAAGCTGGGCATGACCAAGCTGGGCGACGACGCCAAGCGCGTGCTGGCGCTGAACTACCCCAAGAGCGCCTATCTGACCCAGCCGTGGCAAGTGCAGGAGATGCCGTGGTGGAAGGTGTGGAAGTAATTCATGCCTGATGCCGTATGAAAAAAAGGCCGCGTTTGCGGCCTTTTTCTTTGCCTGCCATTCGGGTGGGCCGAATGGTGCGGGCTGATCAAATCGCGTCTTCGTTGGTTTCGCCGGTACGGATACGCACCACCTGCTCAACTGCCGTGACAAAAATCTTGCCGTCGCCAATCTTGCCGGTGCGGGCGGCCGCCACGATGGCTTCGATGGCGCGGTCTACCAGATCATCGGCCAGAATCACTTCCACCTTGACCTTGGGCAGGAAATCCACCACGTATTCGGCGCCGCGATACAGTTCGGTATGGCCTTTCTGGCGGCCAAAACCCTTGACTTCGGTGACGGTCAGGCCGTTGATGCCAAGGTCGGACAGGGCCTCACGCACTTCATCCAGTTTGAAGGGTTTGATCACGGCTTCGATTTTTTTCATGCTCAGGTGCTCCTTGCGGTGACTTTATTGTTCCGTAAATGCGCTGTGGACGATTGATAGCCCGACATTCGCCGCAGAATGGCCTTAATGTACGGCCTGTTTTGCTGTATTATGACGCGCTTTCCTGATACTTGTCGCGAGTGTTGCATGTCGACCATTCTCAAGCTGCGGGGCGGTGCTGCCCTGTCCCAGTTTCGTCTTGAAAAACTTCTCGCTGCCGCCCAAGAGGCCGGTTTGCCCGAGATCAGCCTGAAAGCCGAATTCTGGCATTTTGCCGAGAGCGAAAGCGAACTCTCGACCGAACAGCAAGGCATTCTGGGCAAGCTGCTCAACTACGGCGAGGCGCCTTACGCCGAAGCGCCGCAGGGCGAATTGTTCCTGGTGACGCCACGACTGGGTACGCTGTCCCCCTGGGCCTCCAAGGCTACCGATATTGCCCGCCATTGCGGGCTGGAACAAGTGCTGCGGATCGAGCGCGGCACCGCTTACTGGGTAAGCACCGCCGGTGTATCTTTAAGTGAAGAGGCTCGTCAGGTTCTGGCGGGCCTCTTGCACGATCGCATGACCGAAACCGTGCTGGGCTCGCTGGATGATGCCGACAAGCTGTTCGTCCACATGGACCCGCAGCCGCTGACCAGCGTGGATATCCTGGGTGGTGGCCGTGCGGCACTGGAAGCGGCCAACCGCTCGCTGGGCCTGGCGCTGTCCGAAGACGAAATCGTCTACCTGGTGGAAAACTTCACCCGCATGGGCCGCAATCCCACCGACGTTGAACTGATGATGTTTGCCCAGGCCAACTCGGAACATTGCCGTCACAAGATTTTCAATGCGCAGTTCGTGATCGACGGCGTAGAGCAGGGCAAGTCCTTGTTCCGCATGATTCGCGACACGCACGATGCACATCCGGAAGGCACGCTGGTGGCCTACAAGGATAATGCCTCGGTGATTGAAGGCGCGTTCATCGACCGCTTCTACCCGGCACCGGAAACGGCCGAGTACGGTTTCACCACCGAACCGACCGACATCCTGATGAAGGTGGAAACCCACAACCACCCGACCGCCATTTCCCCGTTCCCGGGTGCTTCCACCGGCTCCGGCGGTGAAATCCGTGACGAAGGTGCCACCGGTCGTGGTTCGCGCCCCAAGGCTGGCCTGACCGGCTTTACCGTGTCCAACCTGAACATTCCGGGCTTTGTGCAGCCGTGGGAAGTGTACAGCGACAGCCAGGCCGAATACGGCCGTCCGGGTCGCATTGCTTCCGCCCTGCAAATCATGCTGGACGGCCCGATTGGCGGCGCTGCCTTCAATAACGAATTCGGCCGTCCCAATCTGACTGGCTACTTCCGTACCTTTGAAGAAGTTGTCGACGGCGAAATGCGCGGCTACCACAAGCCCATCATGATTGCCGGTGGCCTTGGCAGCATCCAGCAGCAACAGATCCACAAGAATGAAATTCCGGAAGGTGCCTTGCTGATCCAGCTGGGTGGCCCCAGCCTGCTGATCGGCCTGGGTGGTGGCGCGGCGTCCTCCATGGACACCGGTGCCAACAGCGAAAACCTGGACTTCGACTCGGTTCAGCGCGGCAACCCGGAAATCGAACGCCGCTGTCAGGAAGTGATTGACCGCTGCTGGCAGTACGGTGCCGACAACCCCATCGTGTCCATTCACGACGTGGGTGCGGGTGGCCTGTCCAATGCCTTCCCGGAACTGGTGAACGACGCCGGCCGCGGTGCCATCTTCCACCTGCGCAAGGTGCATCTGGAAGAAAAGGGCATGACCCCGATGCAGATCTGGTCCAACGAATCGCAAGAGCGTTACGTGCTGGCCATCCTGCCGCAGGATCTGGACCGCTTCACCGCCATTTGCGAACGCGAGCGCTGTCCGTTTGCCGTACTGGGCGTGGCTACCGATGATGGCCACCTGCAAGTACGCGACGACCACTTCAACAACAATCCGGTGGACATGCCGCTGGAAGTGCTGCTGGGCAAGCCGCCGCGCATGACCCGCGACGTGAAGACCGTAGCGCTGGAAACCAGCGTGTTCGACGCTTCGCGTTTCCCGCTGAAGGAAACTGCCTACCGCGTGTTGCGTAACCCGGCGGTGGCGGACAAGTCCTTCCTGATCACCATCGGCGACCGCTCGGTGGGCGGCATGACCGCGCGTGACCAGATGGTTGGTCCGTGGCAGGTGCCGGTGGCCGACGTTGCCGTCACCACCATGGGTTTCAACAGCTACCGTGGCGAAGCCATGGCCATGGGCGAGCGCACGCCGACTGCCTTGTTCAACGCCGCGGCTTCCGGTCGCATGGCCATTGGTGAATCGCTCACCAATATTGCCGCCAGCTTTGTCAGCCACATCGGCAACATCAAGCTGTCCGCCAACTGGATGGCTGCTGCCGGTCATCCGGGTGAAGATGCCCGCCTGTACGAAACCGTGGAAGCGGTATCGAAACTGAGTCAGGATCTGGGCGTCAGCATTCCGGTGGGCAAGGACTCGCTGTCGATGAAGACGGTATGGGAAGAAAACGGCGAGAAGAAGTCGGTGACCGCACCGGTTTCGCTGATTGTCACCGCCTTCTCACCGGTGGAAGACGTGCGCAAGACGGTTACCCCGCAGCTGCGCAACGAAAAAGACACCGACATCATCCTGGTGGACCTGGGCTATGGCCGCTGCCGTCTGGGTGGCTCCATCTATGGTCAGGTATGGAAGGCCATGGAAGGCCGTGCGCCGGACGTGGAAAGCCCGGCCCAGCTGGCTGCCTTCTTCAATACCGTGCAAACCCTGCTGCGTGACGACATGCTGCTGGCCTATCACGACCGTGCCGATGGCGGCCTGTTCGCCACGCTGGCGGAAATGATGTTTGCCGGTCACGTCGGCCTGACGGTAGACCTGCAAGAGCTGGTGATCGAGCGCAAGAACACCCAGCGCCTGATCGACGACTTTGTACAGCCCACCCCGGAAGCCGCCACACACGGCCGCATCATGCGTGTGCTGTTCAATGAAGAACTGGGTGCCGTACTGCAGGTGAAGAAGTCGCACACCGCCGAAGTGATTTCCCGCTTCATGGCTGCCGGCATTGGCCGCGAGCTGTTCGTGCTGGGCAAGATCAACAGCAAGGACCGCCTGATCATCAATCATCATGGCGAAGAGCTGTTCAACGAAAGCCGTGTGGACCTGCACAAGGCCTGGAGCGAAACCAGCCACCGCCTGCAACGCATGCGTGACAATCCGGCTTGCGCCGACAGCGAGCACCTGCTGCTGTCCGACACCCAGTCGCAAGGCCTGTTTGCCAAGCTGTCGTTTGATACCGAAGAAAACCCAGCCGCACCGTTCATCGCCACCGGCGCACGTCCGCGCATGGCCATCCTGCGCGAGCAGGGTGTGAACGGCCAGCTGGAAATGGCTGCGGCATTCGACCGTGCCGGTTTCCAGGCGGTTGACGTGCACATGAGCGACATCATCAGCGGTCGCGTGTCGCTGGCCGACTTCAAGGGTCTGGCCGCCTGCGGTGGCTTCAGCTACGGCGACGTGCTGGGTGCCGGCGAAGGCTGGGCCAAGAGCGTGCTGTTCAACCCGCGTGCCCGCGAGCAGTTTGAAGCCTTCTTCCAGCGTGGCGACACCTTCGCGCTGGGCGTGTGCAATGGCTGCCAGATGATGTCAAATCTGTCCGGCATCATTCCGGGTGCCCAGCACTGGCCGAAGTTCCAGCGCAATGCGTCCGAGCAGTTCGAAGCCCGCTTCACCATGGTGGAAGTCACCGAATCGCCGTCCATCTTCCTGGCCGACATGGTGGGTAGCCAGCTGCCGGTAGTGGTCAGCCACGGTGAAGGCCGTGCCGTGTTTGCCCCGGGTGCACAGGACGGCGTGATCACCGCACTGCGTTATGTGGACTTCAACGGCAAGCCGACCGAAACCTACCCGCTGAACCCGAACGGTTCTCCGGCAGGCATTACCGGTGTCACCACCGCCGATGGCCGCTTCACCATCATGATGCCGCACCCGGAGCGTGTGTTCCGTACCGTGCAGAACAGCTGGCATCCGGAAAGCTGGGGCGAGAATGGTGCCTGGTTCCGCATGTTTGCCTCGGCACGCCGCTGGGTGGGCTAAGCGCAGCTGACAAAAACGGTGGAGGCCTTGTGCCTCTGCAAAACAAAACGGAAGCCTGATGGCTTCCGTTTTTTTATGTATTCAGCAAGCTTAAGAATCAGGATGCAGCTGCATCCGTCAGGTTTTGCGGGCCGAAAGCATGCGGCAGCAACTGGTCCAGCGTGGTGTCGATGCGGCCCTGGCCGTCGCAGATGCTGCGCACCAGCATGCGTGGGCCAAATTCGTTCAGCACCTGGCGGCAGGCACCGCAAGGTGAGGTGGGCGTGGCCGTGGGGGTATAGATGCAGACAGCAACTACCTGTTGCAGGCCGTGCAGCACCCTGGCGGAAAACAGGGCGGTGCGTTCCGCGCAATTGCCCAGGCCATAGCTGGCGTTTTCCACATTGCAGCCGGGGTGGATCAGGCCTTTTTCGTCCAGAATGGCTGCGCCAACGGCGAAGCGGCTGTACGGCACATAGGCCTGACGGGCTGCGGCACGGGCGGCAGCTTCCAGTGCGGCCCATTGTTCGAGGCTGGGAATAGCGGTTGCCATGGATTCTCCGGATGGGTTCAAGCAGGGCGCGTGATCTTGCGCTGCGCGCCGCACACTGTCAACCGGCACCGCGCTGGAATCAGGCTGCTCCTGGTTGACGCAATACCTGTGCCGCGTGCTGCAGCAAGGCCTCGCTCAGCGACTGTGCCAGTGAGGATTCCACCCGCCAGTGATGCCAGTACAAGGGCAGGTCCACGTACTGACCGGGCAGCAGGTTGACCAGACGGCCGGTGTGCAGGTCGTCGTCTATCATCAGCTCCGGCAGCAGGCTGTAGGCCAGCCCCAGTCGGGTGGCCTGCACAAAACCTTGCGGTGTGGGCAGGGTCAGGTGCGGCGTGCTGCCTTCGTATGCAGCAAACTGTTGCAGGAATTCGCTGTGCAGGTCGTCCTTGCCGCTGAAAATGATGGCCGGGGCCTGGGCCAGTGCCGCCGGCGTGAAGCCATCGGGGAAATAGCGGGCGGCAAAGGCCGGCGTGGCCAGGCAGAGGTAACGCATGCTGCCCAGAAAGTGACACTCGCCGCCCTGGATCGGCGTGGGGCGGGTGCCGATGCAGCCCACCACATGGCCGCTACGCATCAGCTCGTGGGTGTAGTCCTGATCGTCCATCATCACGTCAATCAGCAGGCGGCGCTGCTGCATGACACTTTGCACGGCGGGCAGGAACCAGGTAGCCAGGCTGTCGGCATTCACGCCTACCGTCAGCGTGGTGAAGCTGCTGTCCTCGGCATCCGGCTGCAGGGTGTTGCGCAACTCGCCCTCCATCAGGCACAGCTGCTGGTAATGGCGTAACAGCAAACGGCCGCTGATGGTGGGGGCGGGCGGGCTGGTGCGGGTGAGCACCGGCTGGCCAAGGTTCTCTTCCAGCTGACGAATGCGCTGCGAAATGGCGGACTGGGTCAGAAACAGCTTGCGTGCTGCCTTGTCAAAACCGCCGCACTCCACCACCGCTGACAATGCTTCCAGTTGTTTTGGGTCCAGCACCGCGCACTCCCGCTTGAACAAGGTGGCTCATGCTAATGGCTGCGCGCCCGCATGGCAAACAGGAGGGCCGCCAGCAGTACGCCGGCCAGAAACAGGCTGCGCGCCACGCTCCAGTCGGTGCTGCCCGCCACCAAGGCAGCCAGCAGCAAGGGGCCGAGCAATTGCCCCAGGTTGGCCAGCTGCACGAAATAGCCTTGCAAGACAGCCAGCTGCACCGGGCCACGGCTGAGTCCGTGCGCTGAGGACAGGGCAGCGGGCGGTACAGCACCGCCACAAAAGGAAAGCAGCAGGCACAGCAGATAGGCTGTATCCGCCGGCAAACCAGGCCAGAAAGCCAGCAGGCCACTCACACCCATCAGCCCCAGTGCACTGCATATCAGCGTGTCGCGCGCCATGCCGCGGCGTAGCAGCCAGGCACCGGCAAGGTTGCCGGGAATATTGGCTACCACCGCCAGTGCCGACAGCAGGGCGATGGTGCTGGTGCTCAGTTCCGGCCGGGCCTGCAGCATGGTTGGCAGCCAGACAAAAACCGCCCACAACATCAGGGTGTACAGCATGAAGGCGAGGCCATAGCGCCAGACCGCCGACTGGCGTAGTACTGAAAACGGCGCTGCGGCTTGTGGTGTGCCTGGTAATGACTGCGCGCTGCGCTGCCGGAAAACAGGTCTGCACAGCAGCAGTAACAGCAAGGCCAGCAATTGCAGCGCCATGCCCGCCAGCCATGCCAGACGCCAGCCACCAACTGCGGCCAGCGCTGGCGTCAGCAGCATGCCGACAGCGGCCCCCAGCGGCAGGTTTACCGCCCACAGGCTGAGTGTCAGGCGTTTGTCCTGATCGCTGGTCAGACTGACGATCAAACCTGGCATGGCTACCGAGACCAGCAAGAAGCCGATGCCCTCGATCACCCGTGAGGCCAGCATCATGGCAAGGCCATGCGCAGGCAGCGCCAGTGCGCCGCCAAGCAGCAACAGCAGCAGCCCGATGATGCCGGCTTGCAGTGCATTCCAGCGCACCAGCAGCAGCCCCATGAACAGGCTGAGCACGATAGCCAGGCTATTGAAGGCAGAAGCGATCCAGCCGCCTTCAACCAGACTCAGGCCCAGCTCCTGTCGCAGCAGCCCCAGTACGGCCGGCACTTTGCCAAGGCAGAAGGCCCCGGCGGCGCCGGCAAATATGGCAATCAGTACGGCCGGCCAGTGCGTGGCCTGCGCGGAGGGGTGCTGGCTGGGCGTGTTCATGCGGGCTGATGGCTGTTGCGCAGCCAGTCCTCGGTCAATTGTCCGAACTCACCGCGCTGATACGCCCGGATGCGGTCGTTGATTTCTTCGCTGCTATTCATCACGAAGGGCCCGTGCTTGACCAGCGGCTCGCGCAGCGCCGGGCCGGACAGCAAGACAAAATGGCAGTTCTCAGCGGCATGCAACTCCAAGTCGGCTGCCTGCATCGCCGAGCCATCCATGCCGATGCCAATGGCAGACCCTGCCGGAATGTGGATGCCTTGCCCGTCGGCGCTCAGTTGTAGCGGCGCATCGATGGCGTAGAGCATGGCATTCCAGCCGGGCGGCAGTTGATGGGTGAAATGCTGGCCTGCATCAATAAAACCATCCAGCAAGGTAAAGGCTTCCGGCAATGCCGAGGTGTGGGCGGCGTGGATGCCGTTGCTGCTGCCGGCTGCAATACGCACTCGTACGCCCGGTGCAAGGTATTCCGGAATATCGGCCGGTTCGGCATGCACGGCAAACGGTGCCTGCATTTTCTTGCTGGCCGGCAGGTTGACGAAAATTTGCAGCGCATGCACATGCGGGTTGGCGCCTTCCGGCTGTTCGGTGTGCACCGCGCCGCGCCCGGCAGCTAGCCAGTGCAGGGCGCCCGGCACGATGGGGCCCTGGTTGCCCATGGAGTCGTAATTGACATGCGGGCTGCTGGCGTCTTCGAACATATAGGTGACGGCGGAAATGCCGGCGTGGGGGTGTGGTTCGAAGGTGGGGCTGGTCATGTGAAAGTGGTCCACCATCACCACCGGGTCAATCAGACCATTGAACATCTGTTCGCCAAAATGCTGGGCCTGAAAGCCGCTGCCGATGGTGAGCGGCTGGCCTTGGGCCGGGGAGGAAATCTTCAGTCGTGTCATTGTGCTTGTTTCCTGATACCGCCGGGCCGGACGGCCGCAGCGTGGTTAAACGTCAACGGTAAAATCTGCTGCGTGCTGGCCGCTGCCGGTTTTGCTCTTGCTCTGTCTGTTTTCTAGAACGTGTTCTTTAACCTTGCTCGAGTGGCAGTGCTTGCCAGTGCCGCAGCAGGCGTTCTGCGGCGAACATGCTTTGCACCCTGGCGAAGTAGGGTTGGTAATAGGCGCGCTGCAACTGCACCTCTTCCAGATGTCGCCGGCTGCTCCAGCCTTCCAGCAGCAGGATGCGGCAGGGGTCGTCATCGTCCTGGAAGATTTCAAAGCGCAGGCAGTCTGCCTCCTGCTGCACAATATAGCGGCTGAACTGCCGGAGTTCTTGCAGGAAGTCCGCCAGATTTTCCGGCTTGATGGTGAGTTCAACCGTCAGAACGTGCATGTCTGTTGCCTTGTTACAGGGCATCGGTCAGGCCGCCATCGGTCAGCAGGGTACGGCCGGTAATCCAGCGTGCATCTTCACTGGCCAGAAATGCCACCACATCGGCGATATCTTCCGGCTGTGCCACCCGTCCCAGCGGTGTGCCATTGGCCACCGCTTCCCGGCGGGCCAACGGTGTGGCTGCGGTCATGTCGGTTTCGGTCATCGCCGGTGCCACCGCATTGACGGTAATACCACGCGGACCCAGTTCCAGCGCATAGGCGTGAGTCAGTACCGATACGGCCGCCTTGCTGGCCGAGTAAATGGCGGTACCAATGCGCGGCGAGTAGATCAGGTTGCTGGACAGGTTGACGATGCGGCCGCCGTGCTCGGGGAAAAACGGCAGGGCATGACGCGTCATCAAGAGCATGCTGCCCATATTGCCGTCGAACACCCGGGCGATATGCTCGGCATCCACATCCGCCAGCGTGCGGCCTTCAAACACGCCGGCATTGTTGACCAGGATGTCGATACGGCCAAACCGGGTGGCAATGCTGGACAGTACATCGCGCACGGCCGATTCCTGGCTGACATCGGCAGCACAGGCTACCGCCTTGCCACCCTGGCTGATGATGTCAGCAACAACATGTTCTGCCTGTTGCTGATTACTGCGATACACAATCACTACCTGCGCGCCCTGGCTGGCCAGCTTGCGGGCAATGGCTGCGCCAATGCCGCGGGAACCACCGGTGACTACGGCTACCTTGTCTGCTTGTTTCATGTCGGATTTGCTCTGTCTGGCTTGATGGGGGGTGTGGGCAGCCAGTGCCCTCAAGCGGGTGCTGGCCGTGCTCACTGCGGGTGCTTAGGACTTGGTGAATCCGCTCTGGATCTGCCATACCAGCGTGGCAAACGGCATGTCCATGTCGCTGTAAACTTCACCCGCGCTGGGGTCGACATTGCTGCGCAGCATTTCCACCGCTGCGGTGGCATAGTCGGTAACCGGAATACCGGCACCCAGCAGGCGTTGCAGGCCGGCAGTACGCTTGGCTTCGTTAAAGGTACCGGAGGCGTCCAGTACCACACGGCTGTCGTAGCCAGCGGCTTTGGCTGACAAGGCCGGGAAGCTGGCGCAGATTTCCAGCGATACGCCCGCCACAATGATTTGCTTGCGACCGGTTTGCTCGATGGCGGCCCGCACGTTCGGGTCATCCCAGGCGTTGATCATGGTGCGGCTGATCACTTGCACGCCGGGCAGTGCGGCGGTGAGCTCCGGCATGGTCGGGCCCCACATGCCGTCCGGCATGGTGGCAGTCACGATCACCGGCACGCCCAGGGTGCGCGCAGCCTTGGCCAGTGCCACCACATTGTGTTTGAGATCGCCCAGCGGGATGTCGCGCACACCACTGATCAGACCGACCTGATGATCGACCAGCAGTACCACTGCGTTATCGCGCGACAGCATGTTCAGGTTGGCATTTTCATGTTGTGACATGGAGTTCCCCTCGCTTTAGAAGAGATGCTGATGATGCGTACGCTGCGGCCAGTGCCTGACTGCAGACAGGCGCTGGCCGGACTCACAGCAGCTGCTTACTTCTTGGTGAAGCCGCTTTGCATCTGCCATACCAGGGTGGCAAACGGCATATCCAGGTCGCCGTAGACATCGTGTGCCTTGGGGTCGGTATTGCTGCGCAGCATTTCTACTGCCGCACTGGCATAGTCGGTGACCGGAATACCGGCACCCAGCAGGCGTTGCAGGCCGGCAGTACGTTTGGCTTCATTGAAGGTGCCAGAGGCATCCAGCACGACACGGGTGTCGTAGCCAGCGGCTTTGGCCGACAGGGCCGGGAAGCTGGCGCAGATTTCCAGCGATACACCCGCCACGATGATTTGCTTGCGACCGGTTTTTTCGATAGCGGCACGTACGTTCGGGTCATCCCAGGCATTGATCATGGTGCGGCTGATCACTTTTACACCGGGCAGTGCGGCGGTGAGCTCCGGCATGGTCGGGCCCCACATGCCGTCCGGCATGGTGGCAGTTACAATCACTGGCACGCCCAGGGTGCGCGCAGCCTTGGCCAGCGCAACCACGTTATGTTTCAGATCGCCAACCGTGGTGTCGCGCACGCCGCTGATCAGGCCTACCTGATGATCAACCAGTAGCAGTACGGCGTTGTCACGCGACAGCATGGTGAGATTGGCGTTTTGCTGGGTGGCGGCGACGGTTGTCGCGGCAGCTGCCGGCAGGGAAATGCTGGCGGCAGACAGGGTGGCAAGGCCAAACAGGGTGGCGTTCAGGATGTGACGAAGTTTCATGGCGAAGTCCTTGTATGTAAGTGAGTGCGCATGCAGGTTCCGTGCTTATCAGGAGGCCTGACCGGGTAGTGCTGTCCTAAAGGCCTGGATGCGTGGAGATAGTATGGGCAGTGAAACAGGACAAAAAAATAAGAAAAGTCTTGTTTATCGTTCTATCAATGGAACATTAGGATGATGAAAACGGGAGGGGTAATGACTGCACTGCCACTGGATCTGAACGATCTGTTTCTGTTTTCTCAAGTAGTGCAACGCCAGGGCTTCAGTGCTGCGGCACGCGCGCTGGGTCTGCCAAAATCCAGGCTGTCACGGCGTGTCAGTCTGCTGGAAGAGCACCTGGGGACACGCTTGCTGCAGCGAGGGCCAAGGGCAGTGAGCCTGACTGATGCCGGTCAGGCACTGTATGCTCATTGTCTGGCCATGCTGGCTGAGGCCCGCGCCGGTGAAGAGGCAGTCAGGCAACGCCAGCACGAACCAAGCGGCACGGTACGGCTGAGTGTGCCGGTAGCGATTGCCGATGCGGTGCTGTCGCGCCTGTTGCCGCAGTTCATGCAGCATTACCCCAAGGTGCGCCTGGCCGTACAGGCCTGTAATCGCCAGGTGGACTTGCTGGAAGAGGGGGTGGATGTGGTGGTGCGCGGTATCAATCATGCCTTGTTACCCTCCAGCCTGATCCAGGTTCCGCTGTGCACTGCACGCTGGGGCCTGCTGGCTGCACCATCCCTGGCATTAGGTACTGTTCTGCAGCCGCAACAGTTGACGGGGTGCAATGCCTTGCTGTTTGCGCCGCAAGGAGATGGCAGTGATGTCTTGCGTTTACGTGGACATTCTGAAATGAGTTGCGATATACAGATGAACGCCCTGCTGCGTAGCGACCATATTCCCACCCTGAAACAGGCGGCACTTGCTGGTATCGGTATTGCCGACCTGCCTTTGTATGCCTGCGCCCAAGAGCTGGCCAGCGGACAGTTGCAGCATGTGCTGCCTGACTGGCATCCGCGGGATGGCCGGCTGGTGATGCTCTACCCCAGTCGGCGCGGCCTGTCACCCGCGGTGCGAGTGCTGATTGACTTCGTGAAGCGTGAATTGCCTGCACTGCTGGAGTACCGCGCGGATGAGTCTGTGATTAAAAATTAGAAATACTTATTGTGTATAAAAATTATTAGTTTAACTTTTTATCGCTGTGGCATTAGTCTGTGGGCATTGTCAATCACGCAGGTCTGGCCGTCAGGCGGGCAGACTTCCATGTAACGGGAAATCCATGTTCAACTTGAGTGTTTATCTGGCCGCGCTGGGCCTTTCCGGTAGTCAGATCGTGGGAATCGGTCCGCAGAATGCCTTCATCATCAGGCAGGGAATTGGGCGCAGCCATATTCTGCCCATCGTGCTGATCTGCATTGTGGCGGATGTCATCCTCATCAGCTGTGGTGTATTGGGCATGGGCAAGATCATTGGTGCCATCCCCGGTTTTGTACAGACCGTTGCCTGGCTGGGTGCCGGTTTCTTGCTGTGGTTGGGTTTCAAGTCATTCCGGGCGGCGCTGCATCCCGGTGCGCTGAAACTGGATGGCTCGGTGGAGCGGGACAGGAAAAAGGCGATTCGCACCATTTTGCTGGTGACCTTGCTGAACCCCTATGTATGGCTGGATACGGTCATCCTGATCGGCAGCGTGGCCTCGGTATACGGCAGTCAGTCTGCGCCGTCTTTTATTCTGGGCAGCATCACTGCCTCGGTCAGCTGGTTTGTCGGTATCGGTTTTTTTGCCAGCAAACTGGCGCCGCTGTTTCAGCAGGAGCGTAGCTGGCGCATTCTGGACTGCGCCATTGGCCTGATCATGCTGTTTACCAGTAGCCTGCTGGTCTGGAATTACGGCTTTACACACTAGGCTACCATTGCAGAATGCAAAAAAGCCGGACGCTGTCCGGCTTTTTCATTAGGTGCGATAGATGCGATCTGGCTTATTCCGCGGCAGCGTCCAGTTCCAGTCCCTTGATCAGGTCGTCGCGGGTCAGCAGGAAGACAAAGCCATCGCCGCTGGCGGTTTCCATCCACATGAAGGGCAGGTTGGGGAAGCATTCTTCCAGCATGTCACGGTTATGGCCGATTTCCACCAGCAGTACACCATGCTCGGTCAGCAGGTCCGGCGCGCGGCGCAGGATTTCACGGGTGGCGTCCAGGCCGTCTTCGCCCGAACCCAGGGCAATTTCCGGCTCATGCAGGTATTCCTGCGGCAACGCATCCACCGATTCGGCATCCACATACGGCGGGTTGGCGATGATCAGGTCATAGGGCTCTTCCAGCCCTTCGCACAGATCGCTGTGAATCAGCTGGATCTGGTCTTCCAGACCGTAGTTCTGGACATTGATGGCGGCCACTTCCAGCGCATCCAGCGAAATGTCCACGGCGTCGATTTCAGCATCCGGGTAATGGTGTGCCAGCTGGATGGCCAGGCAGCCAGAGCCGGTGCACAAGTCCAGCGCACGATGTACCAGTTCGGGATGTTCAATCCACGGCTGCAGCGGTTCACCCAGCAGTTCGTAGATGAAAGAGCGCGGCACCAGCACGCGTTCGTCCACATAGAAGCTGAATTCACCCTGCCAGGCTTCGTGGGTGAGATAGGCCACCGGTACTTTTTCTTCGGCACGACGTTCAATCAGGTCTACCACGTCCTTGACTTCGGTCGGCAGCAAGCGGGCATCCAGATAGGGTTCCAGCCGGTCGATCGGCAGCTTGAGCGTGGTGAGGATGAGGTAGGCGGCTTCGTCGTGGGCATTGTCGGTGCCGTGGCCATAGGTGAGGCCGGCCTGGTTGAAACGCGACACCGCAAAACGCAGCAGATCGCGTACGGTGCTAAAGCTGCTGGCAGCCTGTGCGTACATGCTTGTCCTTTCTGGACAGGGTAGGGTTTCGCCCTGTCGATAATGACAAGGGACATGGCTTTGCATGTCCCTTGTGGTCTGGTTTGGTCGCCATTATAGCCAAGCGACCAGTGCTGCACTATATCGGTGAATATCCGTGTGGGCTTGATTGCGGTGGCGGGTAGTATTGCGCCACCGTCATGCAATCAGTTCCGTTCAGAACGGTAGTGCGGCGTCGGTGGCGGCAGACAGCACACGGCGGAAGTCGGCCTTGATGCGTTCCAGCGCTTCGGCATTGTCCGCTTCAAAACGCAGCACGATTACCGGTGTGGTGTTGGAGGCGCGCGCCAGGCCAAAACCGTCTGCGTACTCTACGCGCAGGCCATCCAGCGTATTCACTTCGTCAGCCCCTTCAAACTTGGCCGATGCCTGCAGTTTGGCAATCAGCGCGTGGTTCTCGCCTTCGGCCTTCATCTTGAGATTGAGTTCCGGGGTGGAGATGGCGTTGGGCAGCGCATTGAGCACGGCGCTGGGGTCTTCCACGCGGGACAGTACTTCCAGCAGACGCACGCCGGCGTACATGCCGTCATCAAAGCCGTACCAGCGTTCCTTGAAGAATACATGGCCGCTCATTTCACCGGCCAGCAGGGCGCCGGTTTCCTTGATCTTGGCCTTGATGAAGCTGTGACCGGTACGAGCCATCACCGGCTCGCCGCCGTTTTCCAGAATCCACGGCTTGAGCAGACGGGTGGATTTAACGTCGTAGATGATCTTGGCCTTGGGGTTGCGTTCCAGCACGTCGGCGGCAAACAGCATCAGCTGACGGTCCGGCCAGATGATGTTGCCATCCTTGGTCACTACGCCCAGGCGGTCGCCGTCACCGTCAAAGGCCAGGCCCAGTTCGGAGTCGGTCTTGGCCAGCGCTTCAATCACATCCTGCAGGTTTTCCGGCTTGGCCGGGTCCGGATGGTGGTTGGGGAAGGTGCCATCCACTTCGCAGAACAGCTCGCGTACGCGGCAGCCCAGGCGGCGGAACAGCACCGGAGCAAAGGCACCGGCCACACCATTGCCGCAGTCCACCACGATATTCATATTGCGTTCCAGCTTGATATCGCTGGTGATGCGATCCAGGTAGGCGTCCACGATATCATGGGTGCGGTAGCCGCCTTCACCATGACTCAGGTCCTTGTCCTTGATGCGCTGGTAAAGACGCTGGATGTCGTCGCCAGCCAGGGTGTCCCCGGCCAGCATCATCTTGAAGCCGTTGTAATCCGGCGGGTTGTGGCTGCCGGTTACCATCACGCCGGACAGGGTGCCCAGTTCGTACGCGGCAAAGTACAGCATCGGCGTGGCCACGCGGCCCACATCAATCACATCCACACCAGCAGCGCGAATGCCGCTGGCCAGTGCATCGCTCAGCTCCGGGCCGGACAGGCGGCCGTCGCGACCGATCACAATGGCTTTCACCTTGCGGACTTGCGCTTCGGAGCCAATGGCGTGGCCAATCTGCTGTGCCACTTCAACAGTCAGGGTTTTGCCGACGATGCCACGGATATCGTAGGCCTTGAAAATATCTTTGGACGGTGTGCTCATGATGTTAGGCAAAATCTCGTAATCAAAAATCAGTAAAACCGGCCATCAGGGAAGGATGGCCGCGAAAAGGAAAGCATAAGACTCAAGCTGCAAGGGACTGACTGAGCGCAATCAACTGGTCCAGCTTTTGCCGTGCTTTGCCTGTGCTCAGAACCTGGCGGGCCAGGGCAATGCCTTCGCTCAGGCTGGCACAGACATCGGCAGTGTAAATGGCCGCACCGGCATTGAGTACGACAATGTCGTAGGCCGGGCCGGGCTGATTATCCAGCACCGACAGTAAAATGTCGCGCGATTGTGCGGCAGTACTGGCCTGGATTTCCTTGAGTTCGAAGAATTCAAAGCCCAGCTCGCGCGGGTCCAGCGTGTATTCTTCAATGCGGCCGTCTTTCAACTCGGCCACCAGCGTGCAGGCGCTGAGGGTGATTTCATCCAGCCCGTCCAGCCCATGCACAATCATCACGTGCTTGCTGCCCAGTTGCTTGAGCACGCGTGACTGAATGCCGACCAGGTCGGGGTGAAACACGCCCATTACCTGATGATCCGCCCCTGCCGGGTTGGTCAGCGGGCCGAGGATGTTGAAGATGGTGCGCGCACCCAGTTCCTTGCGGATGGGAGCCACGTGCTTCATTGCACTGTGGTGATTGGGGGCGAACATGAAACCGACACCGATTTCATCAATGCAACGCGCAACCTGTTCTGGCGTCAGGTTCAGGTTGACGCCCAGCAGCTCCAGCACATCGGCACTGCCAGAGCTTGATGACACCGAACGGCCTCCATGCTTGGCTACGCGTGCACCAGCGGCCGCAGCCACAAATGCAGCGGTGGTGGAAATATTGAAAGTATGGCTTTTGTCACCACCGGTGCCGCAGGTGTCAATCAGGTGATCAAGCCGGGAAACCGGCACCGGTGTGGCAAATTCACGCATTACCGTGGCGGCAGCGGCAATTTCCGACACGCTTTCCACTTTGGTACGCAGGCCGATCAGAATGGCTGCGGTTTGGGCCGGGGTCAGCTCGCCGCGCATGATCTGACGCATCAGATCCAGCATTTCATCAAAAAACAGTTCGTTGCCGTCAATCAGCCGGTTCAGCGCGGCCTGGGGGGTAAGCATGCAGATATCCTTAGATTCACAGTGGCCGGTGTGCGAGGCAGGCCGGCACAGGAAAGAACCTCGCTGCAACAGCGAGGTGTCCATATTGCTCAGGCAAATTCCTTGAGGAAGTTATCCAGCATCTGATGACCGTGCTCGGTCAGGATGGATTCCGGGTGAAACTGTACACCCTCAATCGGCATGGTTTTGTGACGCACGCCCATGATTTCGCCATCTTCGGTCCAGGCGGTAATCTCCAGACAGTCCGGCAAGGACTCGCGCTCGATTACCAGCGAGTGATAGCGGGTGCAGTTAACCGGATTGGGCAGGCCACGGAACATGCCGATATCGTGATGATGCACCGGAGACACCTTGCCATGCATCAGTTGCTTGGCATGGATGATCTTGCCGCCAAAAGCCTGGCCAATGCCCTGATGGCCAAGGCAGACACCCATGATGGGCAGCTTGCCGGCAAAGTGCTGGATGGCTGCGACAGAAATACCCGCTTCGTTCGGCGTGCAGGGACCAGGCGAGACAACCAGATATTGCGGTGCCAGCGCTTCGATCTCTTCAATGGTGATTTCATCGTTGCGATAAACGCGGACATCCTGCTTGAGCTCGCTGAAATACTGCACCAGGTTGTAAGTAAAAGAGTCGTAGTTGTCGATCATCAGCAGCATAATTAATCTAAACCTTTGATTTGTATGGGCATGCCGTGGTGACCTTTTGAATTTTATCCGGTTGCTTGCCCGGGATATAAAATGTTGGGTCTTTTGAGCAGCAATAAAGCCCGTCAAGAATGACCAATACTATACCGGAAGAGGCGCAGCTACACAGCACGGACAAACCCGTCAGCCTCAGGTCGGTCGTGTCATGGAAACAGATCTGCTACATCTCCGGACGGCGCCAGTTCGTAGCTTTGTTCGATCTTATCTGGCAGCAGCTCGCAGCGCTGTACGGGGAATGTGGCGGAACAGTGGGCCTGGTGCAGGCCGGGCGGCGGGAATGAGGAGGCGCAGCTTGGGCGGCGCCCCGTTATTGGGGCTCATCTAGATACACGTTCTTGCTAGGCTGAACCAGCCTGCCTCCCGGCCAGGAATCGCGACGCATAGCGGGCCGGAATATCCGACTGGGCGAACAGCTCAAACAGCTCAACGTCAAGGTGTCCTCCGCGTGCCATATGGCGCATGATGTCCAGCGATTCATCTACGCTTTTCCCCTGTTTATACGGGCGGTCGGTTGCAGTCAGTGCTTCAAATACGTCGGCGATGGCCATCATGCGCGCCGGGATGCTCATGGCCGCGGCCGGGACGGCTCTGGGGTAGCCCTTGCCATCAATGCGCTCGTGGTGACCGCCGGCTATTTCCGGCACAGCCTTCAAGTGCCGGGGGAAGGGCATGGCTTCCAGCATTTTGATGGTCAGTACGATGTGCTCGTTGATCTTGTAACGTTCTTCGTCGGTCAATGTACCCCGCTGGATGGCTAGATTCTTGACTTCGCCACGGTCGTAGAGCAGTTCTGGCACTTGCATCCGGAATCCCCACGGGTTGTCATCGACAAAGGATTGTCCTTGCGGACGTGCAATTCGATGCTCGGGTTTGTCGCTGAGCAGATATTCCTGGGTGGGCAATGATTCGCTATCCCTGTCGCAACGGCGGTGCATTTCATCGTGTGACAGGCCGAGCCGGTCGTCGATGGTTCGTGTCCAGGTTCTGGCTGCAATCTGCCGGATGCGTGCGATTGCATCCTCTGACATATATTCACTACCCAGATTGCACTCGGCGACAAAGGCAAAATCCTCATCCAGGGCTTTCAATTCGTCGGCGAGTTGTGCGGCTTCAATGGCCGGCAGTCCTTGCGGGTAAGCCGCTTTCCAGTGAGCCAGTTCCGCCTCGCGTTTGCATACCTCGAAGCGCGTCCGGATTTCGTGAATCCGGTCGTACAGCGTCTCCAGTTTGGTTGCCTTGTCGACAACATATTCGGGGGTGACCACCTTGCCGCAGTCGTGCAGCCATGCCGCGATGTGCACTGCTTCGCGCATCTCGTCGTCAACTTCAAAACTGGCGACGCAGGGTGCATTGCTGTTGGCGGCCAGTTCCACCAACCATTCGGTCAGGACGGGAACGCGGTGGCAGTGGCCGCCCGTATGCGGGCTTTTGGCATCCACCGCTTCTGCCAGCAGCTGGATGAAGGATTCAAACAGTCGCTTTTGCTGAACAACCAATTCCCGTGATTCCAGCGTCAAGGCGGCAAAGCCGGAAAGCGCTTCGACAAAACTGCGGTGATGTTCGCTGAATGCTTGCTGGCGTTCAATGATGAGCAGTCCCAATAGTTGGCCCCGCCGGCCGGACAAGGGCAGCATCAGTGCATAGCGGCCATCCATCGGCTCATCCGGACAAAAGTGGGCAGCGCCATTTTCCTCAAGCTGCCTCTGGTACTTTGCCAGCCAATCATTTCCGTTGCGATCACCGCGCTGTGCACGCAAAGTCCAGTTTGTGCCGTCCTGAATGTAGAGCCAGGCAAACTCTCCTTGTGCTGCTTCGCTTGTTTCTTCGACGACCATGGGCAGCAATTTGTCGAGGTCCGCCTCCCGCGATACCTTTTCCAGCAAGTGCAAAAAATTTGCGCTACTTGTCCGGGCGCGCTCAAGCCCGGTTTCCAGTTGGGCAATTTCGGCAATACGGGTTTTGGATTGAGCAAACTGCCGGAAATCAAAATTGACCAGCGCGTTGGCCCGGTCTGCCAGTGTCTGGAATACGAATGCAATCCGGTCTGAATTGCGTTGTGCAAGCAGCAGGGTAAGAAGCGTGATCAGCAAGGTGAGGGCCAGCAAAAAATTACGCAGCTTCTGGGCCTTCGCCAGCAGGCGGTCACGTGGAACGGCAACGTGGAGGAATATGTCATCATATTTCTGCAGCTTGACATTTGCCGTGCCCATCCACCAGGACTGACCGTACGGATCGACCATCCATTTCAGGTCTTTGCCATCAGCAATGCCACCTTTTTCGACCAGGCCCTTGAAGAAATCGTTGGCGCTGCTTTCTTTGAGGTTGGCGGAAATGATGGCACCGGTTTGTTCGAACAGCCCAATATAGCCGGCATAGGCCGTTGCCATTCTGGCCAGCTCTTCTTGCAGGGAGTCGAGGCTGATATCCATTGCGATAACCCAGCCATCGTGCATGTCGTTGGCAAGCGTGATGCCGACTTTCCCTGAGGAATAAAACTTGTAGGTTTCGGTACGAAATACCCCATTGTTTTGACGACTGGCCTGGTACCACGGTCTGCTGCGCGGGTCATAGTCCTCAGTGCCCGGCATGCGTTTGCGCCCCAGTATGCGGAGCTTGTCATCCAGATAAACCCAGTCCTGCGCTTCGCCCCGGCTGTTGCCAACCCTTTGCAGCTGGACAAGCCAGCGCGCCTCGGGACTTGCCTTGAATTTGGTGTGGTCCCACTCATCCCGGAGTGCTCGCAGCAATAGAAGCTGTCCTTGCGGTCCGCCGACATAAACACTGTTGAGCATGGGTTGATCGCGCAATATCGAAGTTTGCGCGGAAAGGCGGTCCATCCAGTCTTTTTCCTGGCCCGTTTTCAGGTCGGGAACGTTGGAAAGCAGTTTCAGCAACGTGGTAGCCGGGAGCAGCAAATGATTCATGGCTGCGCCGGACTCGTTGGTGATCAACCTTAACGTCGCTTCTGCCTCGTCCTCCGCGACCTTGCTCATCAAGGCATAGCCACCCAGAGTAAATGCCAGGCCAATGAGGAGGACAAGTCCGCCCATCTGGTACTGAAAGTATCGGCGGATCTTGATCATGGCATATCCTTTGGAGACGGTCTGGCCGACAGCAGCCACCCATCCAGGCGGCAATCTCCTATCATCATATGCCAATTGATTTGACTGCGCATGTGCCAAGTCTGCTGTCCCGCCGTGGATGCATATTCATATCCGCAAAGGCGGTAATCGGGCCGAGGCCTGCCTGTCACAGGCAGGCCATTAACCCGACGACGCGGCACGGTGATGAATGGCGGGGTGCTTGGCGAGAGGGATGCCGAGGCGGGCATCAAATTTGGCTTTGTGATTTTTGTTTCTGATGGCGCTTGAACATTCCGTGCGCTGGCTTGCCCGCTCAGCTGGCAAAACGACGCCGGTATTCTGCCGGGGTGCAATGCAGTTCGCGCTGAAACAGGCGGCGAAAACTGGCGATATCGGCATAGCCCACCCGGCTGACAATTTCATCCAGCGGCAGGGTGCTGGTTTCCAGCAGATGACGAGCTGCTTGCAAGCGCAGCTGCTGCAGGTAGCGCAGCGGTGGTTGGCCCAGTACCTGCTGGAATCGTCGCATTATCGTGCGCTCGCTGGCGCCGACGCTGGCTGCCAGTGCCTCCAGCCGGTATGGCTGATCAAGCTGGCGCTGAAGCCAGTTCTGACAGCGCAGAACCAGCTCGTCGTCGTGTCCGGCAAAACTCCGCATGGTGATATAAGGTGCCTGACTGACACGGTTGAGGTCGGTCAGCATCAGGCGCGAGCATGACATGGCCAGTTCAGCACCTCCTTCATGCCGGATCAGGCGCAAGGCCAGGTCGATATAAGAGGTGGTGGCGCCGCCGCACCAGATGCCGTCAGACTCGCTGCAGGTGGCGTAATCCTGGAGCAGAACCTTGGGGTAGCGCTGACGAAACCAGTGATGCAGCCACCAGCTGACAGTCGCCTGCCGGCCATCCAGCAAGCCGTGCTCGGCAAGCAGGGGTACGCCTGTGCAGAACGACATGACACGGCGGCCTGCTGCATGCTGGCGTGTTGCCAATGCGCCTGCGGTCTGTTCTGCCATCAGCCGGGTTTCAAAATCGCTCAGGCGTCGATAGCTGATTGGCGGCAGTACCAGCGTATCGGCAGCGTCGGTCAATTCCGGCCCTCCATCCGGTGTCAGCACAATACCGGACGCCGTGGTGACGGCTTGGCCGTCCAGGCTGAACAAGCGCCAGTCGAATGGTTTGGACCTGCCTTTGTAGGCTGCAATCTGGTTGGCGAAATGCAGCAAATCGACCAAGCCGGTCATGCTACCGGCATAACAGCCTTCCAGCAGCAGTACGCGAAGTTGATGCATGTTTTGGCGGTATTGACATTGATGTTGTCGATATTGCCACTGCAAAACGCAAGATGCCACTGCTAGACTGCCGGTCAATGTTTGTTCCAGTCATCACATCCAGGGAAATCAGCATGCATATTGATGATGTTTGCCACAGCATCACCCCCGTCATCGGCCAGCCTGGCCTGTTTCAAGCCGAGGTGGATGATGGCTGGGCGCAGGGGCGAACCTTGTTTGGCGGTATACAGGCCTTGCTGGCGGTGCGCGCCATGCGGGCGGCCATGCCGGATCTCCCGCCCTTGTGGTCGCTGCACACCACCTTTGTTGCCCCGGCGGCTGCAGGCCAGCTTGGCCTGCGGGTGGAACTGCTGCGCCAGGGGCGTGCTGCCGTGCAGGTGGCGGCACGCTTGATGGCGGGTGAGCAGGTGGCAGCCATGTTTGTTGCGGTCTTTGGCGCTTCCAGGGATTCCGCCTTGTCGTTCAAGCCGGAGGTCAAACCGTTGGCCACCGACAGCAGCGCCGGGCCGGAGTTGCCGTTCATCGCAGGCATGTCACCCGAATTTACCCGTCACTATGCCTACCGCTGGGTGGAAGGTGGCCTGCCTTTCAGCGGCCATTACGCGACGACAAACCGTATCCTGCTGCGACAGCGTGACCCGGGGCTGATGGGCGAGGAGCAGATTGTCGCCATGGCCGATGCCATTCCGCCAGTGGCACTGTCGTTGGTGCAGGGGCATGCCCCGGCCAGCACCATCAGCTGGGAGCTGGAGTTCGTGCACCACGGCGAACCGATTGGCAATGAAGGCTGGTGGCGCATGGATGCCAGCCTGGTGGCCGCGCGTGATGGCTATGCCAATCAGGATGCACATCTGTACGGGCCGGATGGCGAGCTCATCGCACTGTCACGTCAGGTGGTTGCAGTATTTGCCTGAGCGCGGTGCGGGCTGGGTTTGTTCCTTGTGGATTACACCTTATCCCAGCCAGGCGCTTACCCCGCCGTGGCGGGAGCAGGTGCCGCGATGGTGCTGGCTGAAACTGTAACTGCCATCCCGGCATTTGGCGGTCGCCCCCAGCGGTACCTTGCCAGACTGGCTGTGAGCGGGGCGGTGTACCATGTTGCCGTCTCTATTGGTATAGCTGCCATGCTCGATCAGCTGGACTTCATCCGGCTGATTGCCGGCAGGCGACGGTGCTTTGGCGTAAAGAGTTGGGCAGGCGAGGGCGGCGAGCAACAGCAGAATGGCGCGGTTCATGATGGTATTTTCAGGGCGATGGCCAATCATGACATGCAAGTATTATCATGTGCCAATTTTGCACATCCCCCTCGTCAGCAAGCAGAGCACAGCCAAGGCACACCATGTTGATCTCCATGCGCCTGCATCATGATGCTCCGCCACTGTCTGCATTTTTCATTGGCCATGGGTCGGTGGGATGTGCCGCAAAACCTCCCCCGGCGCTGTGATTGCCAGCGTCTTGTTCATGAAGAGTGGAGCCTGAGCATGGCATTGTGCAAAGAATCACATGGCTGGCTGCATGCGCGTTTTGATATCTTGCTGCGGCTATGGGCGGCTGTCGCAGTTTGCGCGGCCGTTTCGCATTTGCTGATGCCGGGCTGGACGGCGGCGGGTACCACCTGGGCGATGTCCGAACACTGGCAGCGGGAAATTGCCTATTTCGACTTGTTTATCGCTTTTGTCTTTGGCTGGTCTGCCCGGCAATCAGATATCCGTATCAAGCATGCAGCCACCTTATTGCTGTGTGTCTTGTCGTTGCTGCTGGGGGAAAATCATCTGGAGGGCTGGCTGACCGAGGCCAGACCTTTTCATGTGTTGTTTACCCTGGGGAATGGGCTGGCCGTGTTGTGGGGGCTGCTGGCCTGCTTCAGCGTGCGCAAAGTCCTGCGTCAGGCATGACCTGCATCAGTGCATGTATTTGCGCATGGCCTGCTCATAGAAACCATCCTGCTTCATTTCGTTGATGGCCTTGGCCAGTCTGGTTGCTGTGGCCGGTGAAAAAGCGGGGCCGGAAGCCAGCCAGCTTTGGCTGCTGTACACCACGGCACCTTCCGTTGGCAGCTTGCCGTGCTGTGCCTGGTAGGTCTGGTTAAACGTGATGGATGCCCCCAGAAAGCTGCCAACCCGCCCTGCGTTAAGCATCTTGGCCATTTCTGGAAGTTGGCCTTCTGCAAGCGATGCTGCGCTGACGCCTTGCTGTATCAGCCAGCTACGCACGCTTGAACCTGCCCGTATACCAATCAGCCCCCGGCTGATGGCTTGTTGCAGACTATTGCATGGCTCAGCACCGTTGCGGGTAAAAAAACGGAAATCCGTGGTGTTGGTCACCACAATCCAGTTGAACAAAGGTTCGCGTTCCGGCGTGCGGGCGAAATAAATGATCAGGGCGGTGGGGCTGGCCAGTACTTCGCGCATGGCCCGGACCCAGGGGCGGATTTTGACGTTCGGTACAAAACCGGCACGACGGATGGCCTCGCTGCCGATTTCTATCATCAGGCCGGGGTTGGCATCGTCCGGCAGGTTGCAGATATTGGGCAGGTAGTCACATTCCAGGTCCAGCGTCGGTTTGCCAGGCTCGGCCCATGCGCAGGCTGCACCAAGCAGCAGGCAGGTGCATAACAATGTTGAGGGCAAGGACATGGACATATGCTCCTTGGCGAAAATAGAAATATGTACTGCCTTATTTATATAGCCCGAAATGATCGTGATGTGCAGGCGCAATCATGCATTTTCGGACGTCTGACTACTTGAGCACCGGCAAGTTCATGACATGGTCAGTTCGTCAAGGGCAAGCACTTGTTGTTGAAACACCAGTTGCATGCGGGTAGTGGTGACAACAATCAAATGATGCAGAGCGTCATCCGGACGACAGCTTGTGCTGAATCAGTGATGAGTAGTGCAATCATGTTGTGCACTTGCAGCAAGGTGATGCTGACCGGACAAAATGTCCACTCGGCCGAGAGTGTAATGAATTTGATTTTGATCAATGGTGGCTGTTCTAGTGAATTGGCTAATTCATTTCCATATTATTATCCGCCACAAGAATTAGACCAATGTAATAACAGGCAGCAAAGTGCTGCATCTCACTCCCAGCCCACTATCCAGTTTTTATCATGTCCGAATCCCGCCACCTTTTACCTTCTTCCCTCAGTATTGCCGCCAAGCTCAATCTGGTGCTTTGCTTGTTGCTGATTATTGTTCTTGGCATTGCCGGAACCTGGCTGACGCATTGGCAAGGTTTACGCATGGAAAGCCAGATGCAGCAGGAAATGCAGCAGGCCAACCGGCAAGTCATCGACATGATGGATGCTTATGCAGCACAACTGGAGCGCTCTGCTGCGCTGGCAGAGGTGGCCTTGCGCAACGTGCTTGCCGGCCCGGTGGTCGTGGGTGGCGAGCGGGTGGAAAGTGCCGGCAAACAGCTGCCCCAGCTGCGGATTGGCGAGCACATCATCAACAACGCAAACAATGAGTTGGACCGCTTCACCCGCATGAGCGGTTCTCTGGCAACGGTGTTTGTCAAAGATGGCAGCGAGTGGGTGCGTATTGCCACTTCGGTGAAGAAGGAAGATGGCAGTCGTGCTGTTGGCACACCACTCAGTCACGATTCGCCAGCCTATGCCAGCCTGAATGCCGGTCAGTCTTATACCGGCCCGGCCCAGTTGTTCGGTCGGGATTTCATGACCTTGTACACCCCGCTGACCAACGAAGCCGGTCAGGTCGTAGCGGCGCTGTTTGTGGGTGAAGAGTTCACTGCAAGCCTGGCTGCACTACGGCAGAAAATCATGTCGGTGCGTTTTGGCGAATCCGGTTACATCTATGCCTTTGACAGCCGCCGCGAACCGGGCCGCATGATGATTCACCCGCATTCGCAGGGCAAGAATCTGCTCGACTTCAAGGACAAGGACGGTATCGCCATCAACCGGGTGATGCTGGAGCAAAAGCAAGGCATCCTGCATTACCACTGGGCCAAGCCGGGTAGTGATGAAGCCGCCCGCCCCAAGATCGCCGTGTTTGACACCTTTCAGCGCTGGGGCTGGATTGTGGCCGCCAGCAGTTATGAGGATGAATTTGCCACGCAATTGAATGCCATGCGTATCCGCCTGGCACTGGGCACTGTCATCATCATTGCGCTGTTGTCGGGTGCTACCTACTGGGCCAGCAAGCGCTGGGTAGCCCGCCCGCTGGCTGGTGCAGTCGAGGTTATCCGCAAGGTGGCGGATGGTGACCTGACCGTGCATTTTGAAGTGACAAGCCATGACGAAGTAGGCGATTTGTTGCACGCTGCCGACGAGATGAGCAGTCATCTGCGCAGCATGATCGGTGAGGTGGAAAGCAGCCTGATTGCACTGTCGGTGCAGGCCCAGCAACTGGTCAGCATTGCAGAGGATGTCTCGGCTGCTTCTGGCGAACAGAATTCATCCGCCAGCACCATGGCAGCCTGCGTGGAAGAAATGAGCAGCAGCATCAACCAGGTGGCGCGGCATGCCGAACTGGCCCGTGAAATGGCAGTGGATGCCAATGAAAAGTCGCATAGCGGCGCGCATGTTGTCGGACAAGCCACCCACACCATGAGCGAGATTGCCACGGCAGTGCAGCAGGCCGGCCAAACTGTAAAACAACTGGATGGCTTGTCCGAACGCATTGCCGAAGTGGTGACCGTAATCCGTGACATTGCCGACCAAACCAATCTGCTGGCCCTTAACGCAGCCATCGAGGCGGCGCGGGCCGGTGAAGCTGGGCGCGGCTTTGCCGTGGTGGCGGATGAAGTGCGCAAACTGGCAGAGCGCACCACGCAATCGACTTTGCAGATCAGCGATACGGTCAGCAAGATCCAGACCGGTGCGCGCATGGCGGTTGAGCACATGGAGCAGGGCGTGGCACAGGTAGAGCAAGGCGTCAGCAGTGCCGCCAGTGCCAGCGACAGCCTGCAGGCCATTCAGGAAGGTGCACGGCAGGTGGGCAGTGCTGTCAGCGGCATTTCCGAAGCGCTGAGCGAGCAGGATGCCGCCAGCCGTGATATCGCACTTAATGTGGAAAAGATTGCCCAGCAGGCTGATGGTAATCATGCCAAGGCGCGCGCTGCAGCCCAGTCTGCCAGTGCGCTGGCAGGTCTGGCTGGCACGCTGCGTACCAGCATCAGCCGCTTCAAGCTTTAAATTCGGTCCATCTTCCACCCATCTATAGTCGACTGAGGTATCCTGCACGCTGTAATCAATTCATGACAGTGTGCAGCCTCCTATACTGCAAAAGCTGCCAGCTTCCCAGTCGACACCATGACCCCATTTGATTCCATCCTGCAAGGCTTGCTGCATGAAGCCGTGCCATTATTGCGCGGCTTGTGCAGCAATGCGCTGATCGGCGTGTATGTCATTCAGGATGACCGTTTTGTCTTCGTGAACGAGCGCCTCGCCAGCCTGTTCGGCTATTCGGCTCAGGAATTATGCGCTGGCATGGGGCCGCAACACCTCACGGCAGAGGGTGACAGGCCCTTGGTGCGCGAGCAGCTGACCCGCCGCCTGAGCGGTCAGGTGCAAAGCAGTCATTACAGCTTTCGTGGCGTGCGCAAGGATGGCGAGGGGCTGGATGTCGAGGTGTTCGGTGTCAGTACCCGCTTTGCTGGTCGGCCTGCCATCATCGGCATGCTGATGGATGTGACCGAGCGTAACGACGCCGAACGTGCAGTGAAAGACCAGTTGCAGTTCATCACCCGACTGGTGGATACCATTCCGAACCCGGTTTTCTACAAGGATGAAGTGGGGCGTTACATCGGTTGTAACCTCGCATTCGAGCAATTCATCGGCACCCCGCGCGAGCAATTGATTGGCTATTCGGTATTCGACCTGTCGCCACCAGACCTTGCCGCGCGCTATCACGCAGCGGACCAAAGCCTGTTCAACAGTCGTGGTACGCAGGTGTACGAGGCGCAGGTGCAATATGCTGACGGCAGCCGGCACGACGTGGTGTTCTACAAAGCCACGTTTGACAAGGCCGATGGCAGCCTGGGCGGGCTGGTTGGCCTGATACTGGATATCAGCGAGCGCAAACAGATGGAGCAGGCCATCTGGCGCGAGGCCAATTACGATGCGCTCACCGGCCTGCCCAATTTGCGCCTGCTGCGCGACCGTCTGTCTGAAGAGCTGGAGCGGGCGCGTCGCCAGGGCAGTACGCTGGCCTTGCTGTTCATCGATCTGGACCGGTTCAAGGAAGTGAATGACACGCTGGGTCACCACGTGGGTGACCAGTTGCTGATTCAGGCCGCAGAGCGCATTCAGGCTGTGGTGCGCAGTAGCGACACCGTATCGCGCCAGGGGGGGGACGAATTCGTGGTCATTCTCTCGGACATCAATAATGCGCAGGCGGCCGGCATGGTGGCCAGCAAAATCATCCGCTTGCTGCATATGCCATTCCTGCTGGGCAGCAACGAAGTCTATGTGTCTGCCAGCATCGGCATTGCGCTCTATCCCGACGATAGCCAGCAACAGGAAACGCTGGTCAGCTATGCCGACCAGGCGATGTATGCCGCCAAGGCCAGCGGACGCAATTGTTTCAGTTACTTCACCCCGTCCTTGCAAGAGGAAGCGCTGCGGCGTCAGGCCATTGGCAAGCAGTTGCGTCGTGCATTGGCGGAAAACCATTTCGAAGCCTGGTTCCAGCCCATCATTGCCTTGCAGGACGGCTTGCCTGTAAAGGCTGAAGCGCTGCTACGCTGGCATCACCCCACGGATGGCATCCGTCTGCCTGGTGAGTTCATTGCCGTGGCAGAAGAAATCGGCATGATCGGCGATATCGGCAACCTGGTGTTCCAGCAAACCATGGACTTGCTGCAGCAATGGCCGAGCGGGCAGGTCAGCGTCAACATCTCGCCACGACAACTGATCAGTGGGGACTGTGGCCTGTGGCCGCAGGAGCTGGCGGCGCGCAGCTTGCCCGCCTCCTGTATTTCGGTGGAAATCACCGAAAGCCTGCTGCTGGATGAGCGGCCGATTGTGGTGAATACCTTGCTTGGCTTTCATCAGGCGGGAATGGAAGTCAGCATCGACGACTTTGGCACCGGCTACTCCGCCATGTCCTATCTGAAGAAATTCAATATCGACTATCTGAAGATAGATCGCAGCTTCATTCAGGGCTTGGCCAATGACAATACCGACCGCGCCATTACCGAGGCAGTGATTGCCATGGGCCACAAGCTGGGAATGAAGATCATCGCCGAAGGGGTGGAAACCCCGGAACAACTGGAACTGCTGCGACAGGCCGGTTGTGACTATGCGCAGGGCTATCTGTTTGCCCGGCCCATGCCGCCGGCAGCTTTCATCGACTACATCCGCCAGCATCAGTCCGCATAGAATTCAATCGGCAGTTCGTCCGGCCCCTGGCAGAAGAAAAACTGCCGGTCGGTGATTTCATCCAGCCGGATATCCTCACATGGCACACCTTGTTGAATCAGCGTCTGGCGCACCTGGACGAGATTGCTTGCGCGCAAGGCCAGATGGCGCAAGCCGCAAGCCTCCGGCCGACTGACGCGCGCCGGCGGTGCCGGAAAGCTGAATAGCTCCAGTTGGCAACCATCCGGCAAGGCCAGATTCAATTTCCATGAGCTGCGTTCCGCCCGCCAGACTTCGCTGACAATCGGCAAACCAAGAATGCGGTGGTAGAAGTCACGGGCTTGCGGGTAATCAGCCGTGATGATGGCTACATGATGAATCCCGGCTGCCAAAGCGTTGTGTGCGTGCATGGTGATAGAAAATTTATATCAATACCGAAATGGTAATCAATTGGACGAAACAACCGCGGCAAAAGAAAATAGCCAGCACTGACTGACACTCAGTACCCGCGGAAACCGGTCTGATCAGGACTGGTTTCAATCGCCGGCAACAGCCGTGTTGCTGGCGAACCTCCCGCTTTCGGCGGTTTCGGGCCTTGACGCCGCCGAATGCTCTTGGGGCTGGTGCCACTTGGTGGTGCCAGCCTTTTTTTATTGCTTATTGCTCGATTGTTGCTTTCAGCCAGCTGCTACGCTGCTGCCAGATGACCGGTGCCTGCCACAGCAAGTGCATGGTAGCCAGAATGTTCAGCACGGCCGTGCCCAGCAGCAAATACGCAATATTGCCGAATTTTTGCAGCACCACCACGCTGGCCAGTGCCGCTGCCACCATGTAAAAGCCGTTGATGATGTTGTTTGCTGCGATGGCTTGCGAACGGAAGCTGTCAGGGCTGGAGATTTGCAGCCAGGTATACAGCGGTACGGTAAAGAAGCCGCCAAAAAAGCCCAGCAGCGCTACATCCAGCATGTGGCGCCAGCTGCCCAGTTGCGTGAGGAAAGTGCCCAGCGGCATCAGGCTGCCTTGGTAGCGCTGCATGGCTCCAAAGGCTAGGTCGGCACCAAATACCGTCATGCCTGCGCTGCCCAGCAATACCAGCCCCAGTTGCAAACGGCCATGCGACAGTTTGGCGCAAATCACCGAACCCAGACCGATGCCGATGGAGAACAGCGCCAGCATGACGGTATAGACCTGTGCATCCCCACCCAGGTGCAGGCGGGTAAAGGTGGGCAGTTGGGTGGTGTAGACGGCACCCATCAGCCAGAACCAGGAAATGCCGAGGATGGCACTGCGCACGTCTGCAATGCGCCAGGCCTGGCCTACCAGCCGTACCGAATCGCCAATGAAGTTGAAGGACAGCTGCAGATCCGGCGCGCCGGGCGGTGCTGCTGGCATGCGGCGGCTGAACAGCCAGCCACACACTGCAGTAAGCAATAGCAGGGAGACAATCAGCAGCGGGCCGCCTTCGGTCATCAGGCTGCCGATGATCTGGCCGATCAGGATGGCCAGAAAAGTACCCATTTCAATCATGCCATTGCCGCCTACCAGCTCGTGCTCTTTCAGGTATTGCGGCAGGACGGAATATTTCAGCGGGCCGAAGAAGGCGGAATGGCAGCCCATCAGGAATAGCGCAGCCATCAGCGGGCCTGCTGCGTGCAAAAAGAAACCGACACCGGCCAGCAGCATGATGGCGATTTCCGCCAGCTTCACACCGCGGGCAATCACTGCCTTGTCATAGCGTTCGGATAATTTGCCAGCGGTGGCGGAAAACAGGAAGAACGGCAGGATGAACACGCCGGCCGCCATATTGACCAGCAATTCCGGTGACATGCCACTCAAGGTGAGGCCGTGGTAGCTGATCAGCACCACAATGGCTGTTTTCAGCAGATTGTCATTGAAAGCGCCCAGGAACTGGGTGCCGAACAGGGGAAGAAAACGGCGCGAGCCAAAGAAACTGAAGTCTGTTTTCACGGTGGGTCAGCACGGGTAGGGGGAAAGGCATGCTAGCCTATTCACCCCGTGCTGTCAGCCATGCCCGCGTCAAGCTGGCTGTGTTTAGTGCTCGTCCGGTGTGCCGGTCTTGCTGGCAGGGGTTTTGTCAGTGGGGGCGCGATCGTCATCCATCAAGATACGATGTGCCGGGCCTTCCATATCATCGAACTGGCCGGAACGGGTGGCCCACCAGAACACCACGGCAATGACAAACGCCAGCACGATGCTAAGCGGGATGAGCAGGTAAAGACTTTCCATCAGGATTTCCGTTTGACGAGTCGCAGGGCGTTGCTCACCACGATGAGCGAACTGGCAGCCATGCCAAGGCTGGCCAGCCACGGGGTCAGGTGACCACTCATGGCCAGCGGCAGGGCCAGCAGATTATACCCGGCTGCCCACCACAGGTTCTGCCTGATTACACCCAGGGTCTTGCGGGACAGGGCCAGTGCTTGCGGAATGAGGGCCAGCTGGTCGCCCATCAGTACCATGTCACCACTGGCGCGGGCCACATCGGTGCCGCCACCCATGGCCAGCGATACATCAGCCCGCGCCAGCACCGGCGCATCGTTGATGCCGTCGCCCACCATCAGCACGCGCTTGCCTGCCTGTTGCAGCTGGCCGACAAAGGCGAGCTTGTCTTCCGGCATGGCGCGGGCATGCCAGTCGGCAATGTTCAGTTTGCCCGCCAGGTATTGCACGGCGTTGGCACCGTCGCCGCTGAGCAGGTGTACACAAATGCCGCGCTGTTGCAGCAGGGCCACCATGTTGGCGGCGTCGCTTCTCACCGTATCGCCAATGGCAAACACCGCTTGCGCGCCAGCCTGGCTGGCCAGTACCACCAGGGTGCAGTCGGCTTGCCAGTCGGCTGGAAGTGTCAACGGACTGGCCAGCCACTGGTTGATGAACTCGACCGAACCCAGTCGCCATGTCGTGCCATCAACCACGCCTTCCACCCCCTTGCCGGGAATGTTGTCCAGCCGGCTTGTGGCCGGGCAGGGCAGTGTGCTGGCGGCCTGACGCAGTGCTTGCGCCAGCGGGTGTTCCGATGCCTGTTCCAGCGCGGCGGCAATGGCCAGTGCCTGTTCCGCAGGCAGTGTGCCCAGTTGCATTTGCTCGCGCATGCGCATGTCGCCATGCGTCAGCGTACCGGTTTTGTCGAATACCACATCAGTAACCCGCGCCAGGGTTTCCAGTGCGTGGCCGCGGGTGGTCAGCAAGCCCAGTGCGGCCAGATGGCCGGTGGCGGCGGTCAGTGCCGCCGGAGTGGCTAGCGACAGGGCGCAAGGGCAGGACACCACCAGTACCGCCACCATGATCCACAAGGCGCGTGCCGGTTCGATGAAGTGCCAGGCAATATAGCTGCCAGCAGCTGCCAGCAGCAGCAGGGCGACAAACCAGCTGGCAAAGCGGTCGGCCGCCACGGCAAGGCGTGGTTTTTCGGCCAGCGCCTGATCCAGTAGACGCACAATGCCGGCCAGCCGGGTTTGCTGGCCAGTCTGGCTGATCTGCACATACAAGGGGCTGCTGGTATTGACGCTGCCGGCAATCACGCTGTCGCCAACCCGTTTGGCAATCGGCTTGCTCTCGCCGCTGATCAGGGATTCATTGGCGGAACTGTTGCCATCCAGCACCACTCCGTCACCGGGAATGGTTTCACCCGGCTTCACCAGAATCACATCACCAGCATTGAGCATGGCGACGGTGGCCTCCTCGGTATCACGGCTGGACGGCCAGTTGGCTGCGCGATGGGCAAATGCCGGAATCAGTTTGACCAGGCTTTCGGTCGCCTCGCCCGCCTTGCGCCGGGCAATCCCTTCCAGATAACGCCCGCCCAACAGCAGGAAGACGAACATCGACACCGAATCGAAATACACACCGTGCGGAATCTTGTTGATCAGCGCCCACAGGCTGGCAAAGAAAGAAGTGAAAATGCCGATGGTGACCGGCGTGTCCATGCCAACGCGGCCTGATTTCAGGTCGCGCCAGGTGTTCTGATAAAACGGCACTGCCGAATAGAGCATGACCGGCAGGGTCAGGATCAGGCTGGCCCAGTGCAGCAGCCAGAGGAAGTCCGGGTCGATGTCGCCATCCGGTGCCAGGTAAACCGGCACTGCATACATCATGACCTGCATCATGGACAGCCCGGCTGCCCACAGGCGGCTGATGGCCTGCTTGCGCTGCTTTTGCGCCAGCGCCTCTTGCCGCTCGGCATCGTAAGGATGGGCGCGGTAACCGATGGCCGAAATGGCTTCCAGAATCTGTGACAGTCTGATGCGGGTGTTGTCCCAGCAAACCCGTGCCCGGTGGCTGGTATAGTTGATGTCCACCGACAGTACGCCTGGCAACTGGCGGATGTGCTGCTCATTCAGCCAGACACAGGCGGCACAGGTAATGCCTTCCAGAATCAGCGCGGCCTCGCGGCTGTTTTCGTCGCGCTGGTGCACAAAGCTTTTTTGCAACTCTTCCGAGTCATACAGTCTGATCTGCTGCAAAATATCTGCCGGCAAGGCCTCGGCCTGCCGTGCGCCTTGCGTGCGGTGGGCGTAGTAATCGGACAGGCCGGAGTCGATGATGGTCTGGGCGACGGCCTGGCAACCTGCGCAGCAGGTGGCTTCGGTCTTTTCCCGGTAACGCACCGGGAAGTCGACAGCGTCGGGGACGGGCAGGCCGCAATGGAAGCAGTGATCAGTCATGGCGCGCCATTGTAAACAATACTCGAATGCATTGCTTGATCTGGCTCAGTTTCATGCAGTGCAGATTTTGCCTGAGTACAGGCGGCAAAAGGAAAGGCAAGCAAGATGATGCAGGCAGTTTTGCAAGATGCACCGGGCGGTGTGGAAACACTTTATATCGGCGCAGCCCCGCGTCCGCAGCGACAGGCAGGCCAATTGCTGGTGCAGGTGATGGCGGCCGGCATCAACCGGGCTGATATTGTGCAGCGAGAAGGCCATTATCCGCCGCCGCCCGGTGCCAGCGCCATTCTGGGGCTGGAAATTGCCGGTGTCGTGGTGGAGGCGGACGACAACAGCCGCCATCAGCCCGGCGATGCCGTGTTTGGCCTGGTGGCAGGCGGTGCCTATGCCGAATATGCGCTGCTGGATGAAGTGCTGGCCATTGCCAAGCCGGATGAAATGTCCTGGGTGGAAGCCGCCAGCCTGCCGGAGGCATGGATGACGGCATGGCTGAATCTGGTGCAGGTGGGGCAGGTCAAGGCCGGGGATCATGTGCTGATCCATGCCGGAGCCAGTGGTGTGGGGGCTTGTGCCATCCAGCTGGCCCGCTTGCTGGGCGCGCACCCGTTCGCCAGTGCCGGCAGCGCAGACAAACTGCAATTCTGCCGCGAGATGGGGGCGGAGCAAGTCTTCAATTACAAGGAGGCCCCCGCCTTTGCACGTTTGGTAAAGGACTGGGGTGGTGTGGACATGATTCTGGATCCGGTAGGCGCTGCTTATCTGGCTGAAAACCTCGCCAGCCTGAAGCAGGATGGACGACTGGTGAATATCGGCATCATGGGTGGTGGCAAGGCCGAACTCAATCTGGGCCTGGTGCTGATGAAGCGCCTGTCAGTGATTGGCTCCACCCTGCGTTCCCAGCCGCTGGCAAAAAAGGCCCCGCTGGCGCAGGCACTAGCCGACACCATTCTGCCGGCCATCACGGCGGGCAAGCTGAAAACCACGGTGGATAGCTGCTACCCCTGGCAGCAAGTGGCAGAGGCGCATGCCCATATGGAAGCCAATGCCAATCTGGGCAAAGTGGTGCTGACCTTCTTTCCTGTCATGACGGCGTAATCTGCAACACGTACTGTGTGCGCCGTGGGAGGTGTTTCACCTCTGACTGGTATGGATGGGATTCGGGGCGATGCGGCTATCGCCCCCTTTTTTTGCCTGTCGCGTATGCCATGAAAAAAGCCTGCCGTCATGTTCCGGCAGGCTCTGGTATTTCTGGATGGATCAGGCGGCGGTGGGGCTGGCCGGCAAGGGTGACAGCGCTTCGATCAGTGCCACTTCCTGAGAGTAAGACAGGTTCTTCATCTTGAGCAGCAGGGCTTCGCCATCCACCTTGAAGTGCTGGTCCAGCTCCTCGTCGATCATGCAGGTTTCCACTGCCAGCCATACGCCGCGGCAGGAGGCTGCTTCTTCAAAGCGTACATTCTTCAGTACGTGGGCAATCAATTGCAGCTCGGCGTCGCTAAACTGGCGCGACAGTACGGCTTGTTCACGACGCACGATTTCCGCGTAGCGGTCGCAAATCTGCTGTACCCGCGCTTCGTCACCATAATGATGCGGCTCGGCGGTGCCGCTCAGGTCGGTGTGATCAAACCAGGCATCAATCAAGGGTTTCAGCTGCGGCAAGTCCTCCTGCCACACGCGATGCAGTTCATCGCGGAAATGGGCGTTATCGGTAAAGGACAGCTCGTCAAACGGCATGGCCGGCATGACTTGCTCTTCCAGCGTGCGATTGCCCACCCAGATACGGCCTTCTTCGTCACGACTCACTGCGCCGCGCCATACCGATTGTTCTTCGGTGGCCAGGTTGTCGACATGGATTTCGACGTAGGGCAGGGCAGGTTCGTCCAGTCCTTCATCTTCGGTGACCAGGCGCAGGGTGATGTCGAACATGCCGTGCTTGAACACTTCCAGCAGCTGCAGGCCGTCGTCGTGACCTGCCAGGATGAATTTGTCCGGAGTCTCGTAGACTGCCACGTCCGTGGGGTGCTGGGCCGGCTTCATCAGCTTGGCCGACAGCTCGTCTGCCAGCAGGTTGGCGTCGTTGTGATGCACGGCAAAACCGGTGCGATAACCTTCATGTTCATGCCACAGGGCGTCCCAGTCATACATGGTCGACTCCTTGATAATCTGTGTTTGCGTGGATTTTGGCGCGCAGTGTAACCAAATCATCATTGCTTGTCGCGATAATGCTTTGGGTAGTTGGCGCTGTACGTGATAGAATCTTACGATTTTTCCGCTTCAACCGACCGAATTCCGAAAATGACACGACAGATTCGTAATATTGCCATTATTGCCCACGTGGACCATGGCAAAACCACCCTCGTTGACCAGTTGCTGCGCCAGTCCGGCACCTTCCGCGAGAACCAGCAGGTAGATGAACGCGTAATGGACAGCAACGATCTTGAAAAAGAGCGTGGCATTACCATTCTGGCCAAGAACACCGCCATCGATTACGAAGGCGTGCACATCAACATCGTGGACACTCCGGGACACGCCGACTTCGGCGGTGAAGTGGAACGTGTGCTGGGCATGGTAGACGGCGTGCTGCTGCTGGTGGATGCCGTTGAAGGCCCGATGCCGCAAACCCGTTTTGTGACCAAGAAAGCCCTGGCCCTGGGCCTGCGCCCCATCGTGGTGATCAACAAGGTTGACCGTCCGGGCGCACGTCCGGACTGGGTTGTGGACCAAACCTTCGACCTGTTCGACAAACTGGGTGCCACCGACGAACAACTGGACTTCCCCATTATCTACGCTTCCGGCCTGAATGGCTTTGCCAAGCTGGAGCTGGATCAGGAATCCGACAACATGCGTCCGCTGTTCGACACCGTGCTGAAGCATGTTCCGCTGCCGAACGGTAGCGCAGAAGCTCCGCTGCAACTGCAAATCTCCGCACTGGACTATTCCACTTACACCGGCCGCCTGGGTCTGGGCCGCATCCTGAACGGTCGCATCAAGCCGGGTCAGCAAGTAGTGGTGATGAATCACGAAGATCAGGTTGCTTCCGGCCGTATCAACCAGCTGCTGGGCTTCAAGGGCCTGGAGCGTGTGGAAGTGGCTGAAGCCGAAGCCGGTGACATCGTGATCATTTCCGGTATCGAAGACATCGGTATCGGCGTGACCATCTGTGACAAGGACCAACCGGCTGGCTTGCCGGTACTGTCGGTGGACGAACCGACCCTGACTATGGACTTCATGGTGAACTCCTCGCCGCTGGCTGGTACCGAAGGCAAGTTCGTGACCTCGCGTCAGATCCGTGACCGCCTGACCAAGGAACTGCTGACCAACGTTGCCCTGCGCGTTGAAGAAACCGAAGACTCCGACGTGTTCCGTGTGTCCGGTCGTGGTGAATTGCACCTGACCATCCTGCTGGAAAACATGCGTCGCGAAGGCTTTGAAATGGCCGTGGCCAAGCCGCGCGTGGTATTCAAGGAAATCAACGGCGAGAAGTGCGAGCCGTACGAAAACCTGACCATCGACCTGGAAGATGATCACCAGGGTGCCATCATGGAAGAAATCGGTCGTCGCCGTGGCGAGCTGACCAATATGGAATCCGACGGCATGGGTCGTACCCGCCTGGAATACCATATTCCGGCACGTGGTCTGATCGGCTTCCAGTCTGACTTCATGACCATGACCCGTGGTACCGGCCTGATGAGCCACGTATTTGACGACTACGCACCGGTTAAGCCGGACATGCCGGGTCGCCACAACGGCGTGCTGATCTCCCAGGAAAACGGCGAAGCCGTTGCCTATGCACTGTGGAAGCTGGAAGACCGCGGTCGCATGTTTGTTTCCCCGGGCGACAAGCTGTACGAAGGCATGATCATCGGCATTCACAGCCGCGACAACGACCTGGTGGTAAACCCGGTCAAGGGCAAGCAGCTGACCAACGTTCGCGCCTCCGGTACTGACGAAGCCGTACGCCTGACCACCCCGGTGAAGATGACCCTGGAGTCTGCCGTTGAATTCATCGACGACGACGAACTGGTTGAAATCACGCCCAAGTCCATCCGTATCCGCAAGCGCTACCTGCAAGAGCACGAGCGTCGCAAGATGAACAAGCAAGGTTCCTGATCAAAAGGAGCAATGACAAAGGCAGCGAAAGCTGCCTTTTTTGTTATTTGCCTTCATATGTAAGCAAATATTTATTTGACTGGGGGTTATTTGATAGTTATAAATACAAGTGCGAGGTTTCCCGCCTCGTATCTATCCCCGCTAAACGTTTAATCCCGGTCCCCGCCGGGATTTTTTTTGTCCGGGAATAGCCACTACGCGATCAATTCTCCGGTAAGAGTGCCACACATCCATGCTGCTGGTCATCCGGTTTTGCTGCAGGTCTGGTACGGCTTGTCACGGCGGCCATTGACAGTTTGTGTAACTGACGTTCAACTCTTGCGCTTCGCAAGGGGGCTGTTGACGCACGCATCCTGCTCTATCATGGCCAGATCAGTGGCAAGCTTGTCGGTAACTGCCGACGGGCAACGGAGAAAAATCAATGAAATTCCATTTGCTGACCTTGTTGGCGCTCATGTCCGGGCTGGCACCGCTGGCCCAGGCGGGGCGTTCCCTGGTGTTTTGCGCCGAAACCGCACCGGAAGGTTTTGATCCGGCGCTGTGGGATAGCGCCTCTACTTATAATGTGACACGGCAGATTTTTCAGGGCCTGGTCGCATTCAAGCGGGGAGGGACTGACATCATTCCCGCGCTGGCCAGCAAATGGGAGTTATCGGCAGACGGACTGACTTACACATTCCATCTGCGCAAGGGTGTGCGTTTTCAGACGACCGATTATTTCAAGCCAAAGAATACATTTTCTGCTGATGATGTAGTGTTTACCGTGCAGCGCTGGATTGATCCGGCCCAGCCATTCAATCAGGCATTCAAGACCCAGTTGCTGGGTCCGGCCAACTCCGGGCTTGCTCAGTCCATCCAGCGCGTGGAAAAGGTGGATCCCTACACTGTCCGCCTGGTGCTGAAGCAGCGCAATGCTGCCTTCCTGAGCTTCCTGGCCATGGGTTTTGCCGGCATGCAATCGGCCGAGTACGCCAGTCAGCTGTTGCAGCAACATCGGGCAGCCGATATCAACCGCTTTCCGATTGGCACCGGCCCTTATCAATTCAAGAGCTATGCCAAGGACTCGGCCGTGCGCTTTGCTGCCAACCCCTCGTACTGGGGCCGCCCCCAGCAAACCGGCAACCTGATTTTTGCCATCGTTACCGACCCGCAGGTGCGCATCCAGAAGCTGAAAAACAATGAATGCCAGATAGCTGCTGCCGTGCGGGAGGATGATCTGGATGGCTTGCAAGCCGACCCGGCCATCAAGCTGGTCAGCACAGGCGCGATGAACATTTCCTACCTGGCGTTCAACTTACAGCGCCCGCAACTGGCCAAGCGCGAGGTGAGGGAAGCACTGGATATTGCGATTGACCGCAATGCCTTGTTCAAGGCGCTGTTTCCCAAAGGCGGGGCCATCCAGGCCATCAACCCCTATCCGCCCACCGTGTGGAGCTGGAATCCGCGTACCCGCAATGAATACAACCCGGCACGGGCGCGTCAGCTATTGGCCAGGGCAGGCTATCCGGATGGCTTTACCATCAATCTGTGGGCCTTGCCAGTGCAGCGCCCCACCAACCCCAATGGCAAGCTGATGGCGCAGATGATTCAGCAGGACTGGGCCAGAATTGGTGTCAAGACCACCATCCAGAGTTACGAGTGGGGCGAGTATCTGCGCCGTGCCGCGCAGGGTGAGCATGATGTGTACATGAGCGGCGTAACCAGCGACTCCGGCGATCCGGACGATTTTCTGTCGACCTCGCTGTCTTGCGCAGTCAGCAAGGGTGGGCAGCGCTTTTGCAATGCGCAGTTTGATGAGCTGCTCAGCAAGGCAAGGCAGGCATCCGATAAAAAGGAGCGGACAGTTTATTACCTGAAAGCACAGGAAATCTTCAAGCGCGAACGCCCCTGGATCACCATGGCGCATTCACGCATTTATATTCCGCTGCGCAAGGAGGTGGAGGGTTTTGTGATGAACCCGAACGGATCCTTCGGCTTTGAGGATGTCCGGCTGCGCTAGGCGGTTTTGCATCAACTGCCGGCACAATAAGAAAAGGCCGCTTGCGCGGCCTTTCAAGTTTTGCCCTTCATTTTCATGCCGTTTCTGGTGCGTGTCAGCGAGGTCCCCACCCGATGCTGACTGCGCTTACGGCTTGTGCGCACTTCCGGCTACTTCGCATCTTCCCCGATGCTGTTCTCCCGCTGCAGTGGCCCTCCCCAGGGCCGTTCTGCTTGTTCATCCAGTATTCAAGGCTTGTTCTCTTCGTTTGGCTTTGCTTGGCTGTCTGACGCTTTGATCATAACCCTGCTGCATGCCTGCCGCATCATCCACATGACAAAAAACACGAAAATATACTAAGTAAAAATACGTGGTGTAGCAAAAAAGTCATTTTTATTAATCATCGTTAACAAAACATTCGACTACAACGTAATAAATCACATGAAAACTGGCTAGTTTTCACGCTTGCTGCCTGGTCAGATGCTGTCCTTTACATTTTTTCTCCGCAAAAATTAATGCATACAAACGCGTATGTATTTAAAATGCCTGCACTGCATCATGAACTGGGCAGCCATGCACTGGCTCAGCGCAGCTTTCATAAAATCAAGAACTGGAATGTCTATGCACATCAAGCAAGCCACACCCGCACTCAAGGCTGTTGCCGCTTTGCTCCTGACAGCAGCCCTGAGCAGCTGCGGTCAGTCGCAAAATGCCGCCATGCCTGCAGCCGGCCCGGCCAGCGTCGGCGTAATTACGCTGCAGCCGCAGGATACCGTGATCACCCGCGAACTGCCGGCACGCATTTCAGCGTTTACCGTTGCCGAAATCCGCCCCCAGGTTGGCGGCATCATCCAGAAGCGCCTGTTTGCTGAAGGCAGCAACGTCAAGGCAGGCCAGGTTTTGTACCAGATCAACCCCGATACCTATCAGGCCGCATACCAGACCGCACAGGCCAGCCTGGCCAAGGCCGAGGCGACTCTGACATCGGCCGAGCTCAAGGCCAAGCGCTATGCGCAGCTGGTGGAAATCAAGGCAATCAGCAGCCAGGACAATGACGATGCACATGCCGCCTTGCTGCAGGCGCGTGCCGATGTGGCTACTGCCAAGGCCTCGCTGGAAACTGCGCGCATCAACCTGGCTTATACCCGCATTACCGCTCCGGTCAGCGGTCGTATCGGCAAATCCAGCGTGACCGCCGGTGCACTGGTAACTGCCAATCAGACCACGGCGCTGGCTACCGTGCAGCAACTGTCCACCGCCTATGTCGACATGACCCAGTCCAGTACCGAGTTGCTGCGCCTGCGTCGTGATTTTGCCAAGGGCGCTTTGCAGAACCAGGCCGGCAAGGCCAAGGTGAAGCTGATCCTGGAAGACGGCAGCGAATATGCGCACAGCGGTGAACTGGAGTTCTCTGACATCACCGTGGATTCCGGCACCGGCATGGTGACCTTGCGCGCCACCTTTGATAACCCGAATGGCGAACTGCTGCCGGGCATGTTTGTACGTGCCCGCCTGGAGCAGGGCGTGCGTCATAACGCCTTGCTGGTTCCGCAACCAGCTGTCAGCCGCAACCAGAAAGGCGAGGCCGTGGTCATGGTGGTGGGTCAGGATAACAAGGCGCATGCCCGCATCATCAAGACCAGTCAGACCATCGGCGACAAATGGCTGGTGGATGGCGGCTTGCAAGGTGGTGAGCGCATCGTGGTGGAAGGCTTGATGAAGGTGCAGGATGGCGCCGCTGTCAAAGCCGAGCCGCTGAAAACCAATGCCTCTGCCGCCAAGTAAATCAGGGAAAGATTCATGTCCAAATTTTTTATCGACCGGCCAATCTTTGCCTGGGTGATTGCCATCGTGATCATGCTGGCGGGTTTGTTGTCGATCCGCAGCCTGCCGATATCGCAATATCCGGCCATTGCACCGCCGCAGATCGCCATCAATGCCACCTATCCGGGTGCATCGGCCAAAACCGTTGAAGACAGTGTCACTCAGGTGATCGAGCAAAAAATGCAGGGTATCGACCACCTGCGTTACATGAACTCCACCAGTGATGACACCGGTGCTGTCACCATCACCATGACCTTTGATGCTGGTACCAATCCGGATACCGCGCAGGTACAGGTGCAGAACAAGTTGCAATCGGCCATGGCCACCTTGCCCACCGTGGTGCAGCAGCAGGGCATTACTGTCACCAAATCGGCACGTAACTTCCTGATGGTGGTGGGTTTTGTGTCCGAAGACGGCAGCATGACCGGCACCGACCTGGGCGATTACGTTGCCAGTAACCTGCAGGACTCACTCAGCCGGGTAAATGGTGTGGGTGAAGTATCGCTGTTCGGTTCGCAATACGCGATGCGTATCTGGCTGGACCCGAACAAGCTCAACAGCTACCAGTTGACCACGGCCGATGTCACCAGTGCCATTACCGCACAGAATGCCCAGGTTTCTGCTGGTCAACTGGGTGGTCTGCCTGCCAAGCCGGGTCAGCAACTCAATGCAACCATCGTCGCGCAAACCCGTTTGTCCAGCGCCGAGCAGTTTGGCAAGATCCTGCTGAAGGTAAATGCCGATGGCTCGCGCGTGCTGCTGAAAAACGTGGCCCGTATCGAACTGGGTGCCGAAACCTATCGCACCAAGGCCTTGTTCAACGGCAAACCGGCAACCGGTGTGGCCATCAAACTGGCCAGTGGTGCCAATGCGCTGGATACCGCCCAGGCAGTGCGCAACAAGGTTGCCGAACTGTCGGCCTATTTTCCCAAGGGCGTGAAGGCGGTTTACCCATACGACACCACCCCCTTCGTGAAGATTTCCATCGAAGAAGTGGTCAAGACGCTGGTGGAAGCCATTGGCCTGGTGTTTGTGGTGATGTATGTATTCCTGCAAAACTTCCGCGCCACGCTGATTCCGACCATCGCCGTACCAGTAGTGCTGCTGGGTACCTTTGGCGTGATGGCGGCCACCGGCTTTTCCATCAACACGCTGACCATGTTCGGCCTGGTGCTGGCCATCGGCCTGCTGGTGGACGATGCCATCGTGGTGGTGGAAAACGTGGAACGGGTGATGAGCGAGGAGGGCTTGCCGCCGCGTGAAGCCACGCGCAAATCCATGGGCCAGATTACCGGCGCACTGATCGGCATTGCGCTGGTGCTGGCTGCGGTATTCGTGCCGATGGCCTTCTTTGGCGGCTCTACTGGTGTCATCTACCGTCAGTTCTCCATTACCGTGGTGTCGTCGATGGCGCTGTCGGTCCTGGTGGCACTGGTGCTGACCCCGGCCTTGTGCGCCACCTTGCTCAAGCCGGTTGAAAAAGGCCATGGCGTCGGCCATGAATACACCGGCGTGTTTGGCTGGTTCAACCGCACCTTCGACCGCAACAACGAGCGCTACCAGAGCATCGTGTCGCGCATGCTGAACAAGACTTTCCGCTACATGGTGATCTACACCGGCATCATCATTGCCATGACGGTGCTGTTCATGCGGCTGCCCACCTCCTTCCTGCCGGAAGAAGACCAGGGCATCCTGTTTACCCAGGTGCAATTGCCGCCGGGAGCCACCCGGGAACGTACCGATGCGGCATTGCTGCAAGTGCAAAAGCATTTCCTGAACGATCCGGCTGTCAGCTCGCTGTTTACCGTATCGGGCTTCAGTTTTGCCGGTAGCGGCCAGAACATGGGCCTGGGTTTTGTCCAGCTCAAACCGTGGGATGAGCGCAATCGCCCCGACCTGAGCGTCAAGGCTGTGGCTGGTCGCGCCATGGGTGCATTCAGCCAGATTCGCGACGCGATGATCTTCGCCTTTGCGCCTCCGGCCGTGATGGAACTGGGTAATGCCTCCGGCTTCGACCTGCAATTGCAAGACCGTGCCGGTCTTGGGCATGACAAGCTGATGGCGGCGCGTAACCAGTTGCTGGGCATGGCAGCGAAAAATCCCAAGCTGATGGCCGTGCGCCCCAACGGCCTGAGTGACAACCCGCAATACCTGCTGGATGTGGACCACGAAAAAGCCAATGCGCTGGGTGTTTCCGTCTCCGACATCAATACCACCCTGAGTACCGCCATTGGTTCCAGCTACGTCAACGACTTCATTGATCGTGGCCGCATCAAGAAGGTATATCTGCAAGGTGATGCGCCATACCGTATGTCGCCGGAAGACCTGACCAACTGGTATGTACGTAACAGCAGCGGTGCCATGGTGCCTTTCTCGGCCTTTGCCAGTTCGCACTGGGGCTTCGGTTCGCCGCGGCTGGAGCGCTATAACGGCCAGTCGTCGGTGGAAATCCAGGGCTCCCCGGCTGCTGGAGTGAGTACCGGTACCGCCATGGCGGAAATGGAAAACATGATCAAGCAGCTGCCTGCCGGCATCGGTTTTGAATGGACCGGCCTGTCGTACGAAGAGCGCCTGTCCGGCTCGCAGGCACCTGCGCTGTACGCCATTTCGCTGCTGATCGTGTTCCTGTGCCTGGCTGCCCTGTATGAAAGCTGGTCGATTCCGTTCTCGGTGATGATGGTGGTGCCGCTGGGTGTGATTGGTGCCTTGCTGGCAGCCAGCTTGCGCGGCCTTACCAATGACGTGTATTTCCAGGTGGGTTTGCTTACCACCATTGGTCTGGCGGCGAAAAACGCCATCCTGATCGTGGAGTTTGCCAAAGAGCAGCAAGAACACGGCAAGGAGTTGATTGCCGCCACCATGGAAGCAGTCCGCATGCGTCTGCGCCCCATCCTGATGACCTCGCTGGCCTTCATTCTGGGTATCTTGCCGTTGGTGATCAGCCATGGCGCGGGTTCCGGCAGTCAGAACGCCATTGGTACCGGCGTGATGGGCGGCATGATCTCCGCCACCGTACTGGCGATTTTCCTGGTTCCGGTATTTTTCGTGGTCGTCCGCCGTCGCTTCCCGCCCAAGAAACTGGCGGATGACATGCACGGCATCAGCAAGGAGGGCCTGTAATGTCCCGCTTCATCAAGGTTTTCAGCCTGGGCATGCTTGCCAGTGCGCTGGCAGGCTGCTCGCTGATTCCGGTGTATCAGCAGCCGGCCAATGTATTGCCCGCCCAGTGGCCCACCGGTCCGGCGTATCAGGGTGTTCCGGCCGACAAGGCCGGCAGTGCCGATGCCGCACAACTGGCATGGCAGCAATTTTTTACCGACCCTGTCATGCAGCGGCTGATACGCCTGGCGCTGGAAAACAACCGCGACCTGCGCGTGGCTGCCCTGAATATCGAAACGGCGCGCGCAAGTTACCAGATCCAGAAGGCAAACCTGTTCCCGGCCATCAGTGCCAGTGGCAGTGGTACCAATCAGCGGATTTCCGCCAATAGCAGCAGCACCGGCAGCGCGTATATCAGCCACAGCTACAGTGCCGGAATCGGTTTCAGTTCTTACGAACTGGATGTGTTTGGCCGCTTGTCCAGCCTGAAGCAGCAAGCGCTGGAAAATTTCTTCTCGCTGGAAGAAACCCGGCGCAGTACGCAGATTTCGCTGGTTGCCGAAGTGGCCAATGCCTACCTGACCCTGCTGGCGGACCGCCAGCATCTGAAAGTGGCAGAAAACACACTGCAGTCACAGCTTGCTTCGCTTGAGCTGACACGCCGCAAGCTGGAGCTGGGTGCCGCTACCGATCTGGACCTCAGCAGTGCGGAAACCACGGTGCAATCCGCCCAGTCGGCCCAGGCCAGTTACCAGAGCCAGGTAGCGCAGGACGAAAACGCGCTGACGTTGCTACTTGGCACGGCGCTGCCGGAAGATCTGCGCAGCAGCAATGCCCAGCTGCAGCCGGGTCAGTTGGCAGATCTGCCCGCCGGGCTGCCATCATCGCTATTGCAGCGTCGCCCGGATATTCTGGCGGCCGAGCACGACCTGAAAGCCGCGGATGCCAATATCGGTGCGGCACGGGCCAAGTTCTTCCCCAGTATCAGCCTGACGGCAAGTGCCGGAGCCAGCTCCAGCAATTTGTCCGATCTGTTCAAGGCCGGTAGCGGGGCCTGGTCGTTCAGCCCGTCCATCAACCTGCCCATTTTCAATGCCGGCAGCCTGAGCGCCAATCTTGAATCGGCAAAAGTGGCACGGGAAATCGCGGTCGCCAAGTACGACAAGGCTGTGCAGACTGCATTCCGTGAAGTGTCCGACGCGCTGGCAATCCGTGGCACGGTGGGCACTCAGCTGAAGGCACAGCAGGCACTGGTGCAGTCCAGTCAGCGCAGCATGCAGTTGTCCGAGGCGCGCTTCAAGGCGGGTATCGACAGCTATCTGACCTTGCTGGTGGCACAGCGCACGCTCTACACCGCGCAGCAGGACCTGATTAGCACGCAACTGTCGCAAGCTTCCAATCTGGTGACGCTGTACAAGGTGCTGGGTGGCGGCTGGCAGCCAGTGGAGCAGGGCAGCAAAGGCGGGTAGAATTCCGGCCTTTCTGCTGGCAGGGGAGTGCCTGGTGGTGCTCCCCGACAATACAGAATGACCGGGCAATGTACCCGGTCATCTTTTCCGGATTGATGACGCAATGGCACGCAAGACTAAAGAAGAAGCTGACAAGACAAGGCATCTGTTGCTGGATGCAGCAGAACATCTGTTCTGGGAACAGGGCGTCAGCAAAACCACGCTGGCCAGCATTGCCGAGCACGCAGGCCTGACGCGTGGTGCCATTTACTGGCATTTCGACAACAAGGCCGACTTGTTCAACGCCATGTGTGATCGCGCATTTCCGCCATTTGCCGAGATGATGGATGTCTTGTTGCAGGCCGGACATTGCCCGGAGCTCAACCCTGCACAGCGCTTGTGGCTGCACAGCTGCGGGGTGCTGCGGCTGGTAACCACCACGCCACGCATTGCACGGGTCATCGGCATCATCAACCTGCGCTGTGAATACGTGGGTGAAATGCAAAATTCGCATTTGATGGACCGCAACTGGCTGATGGAAAAAATAGGCAATCTGCATACCATCCTCAGCCAGGCTGCCGAGGCCGGATTGGTGCGCCCGGGAATAGACTTGCGCTGCGCTGCGGGCTGCCTGCACTCCACCATCTGTGGCCTGATCGACAGCTGGTTGCTCAATCAGGTGGTTGACCTGGTGCAGGATACCGACAAACTGCTGACTCCGTTTTTTGCCGGAGTGTTTCAGAATGAGTGCTGGCTGCGCAAGTCTCCTGCGCACAACTGATTGTTCACAACAGACTGTCCATGCATGCCAATTCTGACTACACTGTCATGCGCGGCCATGGCCTGTAGTTCAGGCTGGCTGGCCCGCATGGCTAACTGTTGATGTCAGCGAGTAAACAATGTTTAAAAAGATATTCGGCGGCCTGCTCAATCGGGGAGAGCAGGTCACACCGGAAGCCCCCTCTGTAGCCCAGCCGCCGGCCCCGGCGGAAGAAGCTACCAGCCACAGTGCACCGCTCAATCTGCCACAGACCCTGGGCTTTGTTTCCCATCAGCCTATCCAGGACAAGTCCCAGCGCATTGTTGCCTATGAGTTTTCCGTCAAGGACGGGCTGAGTGGCAGCCGCACTCCCGCAGGCCGGCGCACGTTTGACCGGGTGTTGTTCAGCACACTGAAGAACATGAACATCTTCCGCCTGCTGACTTTTCGCCGCGCCTTCATTCATGTCTCGCTCGCCTCACTAGATGATTTGCCGTCGCTGGAACTGCCATCCGACAGCACCATTTACATGCTCGACTTACTGGAAGGCGAGCAGCTCACCGAAGACCTGATTACCCAGCTTGATGGCTTGCGTGGAGCAGGGCTGCGCTTTGCCGTTGAACCGGCACGTTACGGCAGCAGCCCCACCGCATTGGCGCTGTACCAGCGACTGGATTACCTGGTGCTGGATTTTGCCGCGCCCAATACCCGTGCCTTGTTTCCCTTGCTGGAACAACTGCCGCAGCGCTACCCGCAACTGCGCTGGCTGGCACGCAACATCAACACCGCCGAAGAGCTGGCCTTGTGCCGCCATGCCAAGAATAATGACCGCTTTGCCCTGTTTCATGGCTCCTATCTGTCAGTTGCGCAGCAGAAGGTAAGCCAGAAAGAGGGCGCAAATCAGGGCAGGGTGCTGGAAATCATGCGCCTGCTGCGTGCCAATGCACCCACCGCAGAAGTGGAAGCCCAGTTCAAGCTGGATTCGGTATTGCTGTTCAAGCTGCTGCGCTTTGTCAATTCGCCGGTCAACGGCCTGTCTCGCAAGATCCAGACCATTGAAGAAGGGTTGATGCTGCTGGGGCGCAATGCCTTGTTCAAATGGCTGTCCCTGCTACTGTTCACCTCGGAAAGTGATAGCGGTGCAACCCTGTCCTTGCTGGAAAAATCGCTGATCCGAGCCCATTTCATGGAAGAACTCGGCATCGTACGCGGCAACAAGCTGGAAGCCGAACACCTGTTCCTGACCGGCATGTTCTCCTTGCTAGGCGACCTGCTTAACATGCCTTTGAGAGAGGCGTTGGAGCCGCTTGACCTGCCATTCATGATTTCTGATGCCCTGTTGCACGACAAAGGCCTGTTTGTAGCGCCATTGCAGCTGGCGAAAGCCTGTGAACAGGATGACAGCGACAGCATCACCTGGCTGGCTGCCAGCATGGAAGTCGACATTGGCCAGGTGAATAGTGTCTATATGGAAGCCGTGGTCTGGGCGCAAGAAGTACTGAGCGAAAGCGAAGTACAAAGTAATGTCGATAGCGTCTGACCCGTCAGCTGCAGTAGTGAAAAGGCCCCACGGGGCCTTTTTTGATATGCAAAGCCAGCAGCTGAAGTGCGGGCTGAGAAACGTTGACTGTTTGTTGTCATGCATGGAGTTGCATGGATGGGATATATATTATTTGACATAATATATATTATACGAACTAACGTATCTCCACTCAGAGAATTACTTATGGAAGCAAATGACTTCTCAGTTATCGTTCGCATCAGTACCATGTACTTCCCCATCCACCTGACGGAAAGATACGAATCATGCAATATCGCAAGCTGGGCGACACTGATGTTTCGGTGAGCGTGATTGCCCTGGGTACCATGACCTGGGGAGAACAGAATACGGAAGCCGAAGCCCATAGCCAGATTGACCTGGCGCTGGAGCATGGTGTGAACCTGCTGGATGCGGCTGAAATGTATCCGGTGCCGCCTCGTCCTGAAACACAAGGTCTGACAGAGTCCTATATCGGCAGCTGGCTGAAGAAAACCGGTCAGCGTGATCGTATCGTATTGGCCAGCAAGGCGGCGGGTCCTGCGACGGACCCCAAGCGACCCAGCCATTTTCGCGATGGCAACCCCCACTTTGATCGCAAGAATTTGACTCAGGCGCTGAACGACAGCCTGCGTCGTCTCCAGACCGATTACCTCGATCTGTACCAGCTGCATTGGCCGGACCGTAACGCCAATACCTTTGGTACTCTGGGTTTTCCCTGGCAGGATGATCCGGCAGGCAGTACGCCGATTGAAGAAACGCTGTCCGTCCTGCAGGAGTTCATTCGCGATGGAAAAATCCGCGCCATCGGTCTGTCCAATGAAACGCCGTGGGGCGTGGCGCAGTTTCTGAAAGCATCCGAAAACCTTGGCCTGCCGCGTGTGGTGAGTATTCAGAACCCGTACAGCCTGCTGAACCGGCTGTATGAAATTGGCTTGTCAGAGTTCAGCCGACGGGAAAATGTCGGTTTGCTGGCCTATTCGCCGTTGGCCTTTGGTGTGCTGACGGGCAAATACCTGAATGGTGCACGTCCGGCAGGCGGCCGTCTGACCTTGTTTGATCGCTTTACCCGTTACAGCAGCCCGACAGCTGCCGAGGCAAGCAAGGCCTATGTTGAGCTGGCGCTGCAGCATGGGATCAGCCCGGCACAACTGGCACTCGCCTTTGTCAACAGTCGTCCGTTTGTCACCAGTAATATCATTGGTGCGACCACGCTGGCGCAGTTGCAGGAAAATCTGGATAGCATCCATGTCACGCTGAGTGATGAAATCCTGCAGCAGCTGGAAGCCATTCATGCACGGATTCCCAACCCCTGCCCTTGATCTGGTCACTCATGCATGAAAAAAGCCCTGCTTTGCAGGGCTTTTTATTGAAATGCTCAAGCAAGACGCTCAGGCGATTTCTTTTTCACGCTGATACATGGCATAGCTGAAAATCGGCCAGCCGGAAGCCAGAGCCTGTTCCAGGGTCAGTTGCTGCGGCTGCCAGTGTTCCGGCTGCTCGTCGTCAAATTCACCGAAAACATCATACAGCGTAGCCGACAGTACATCGTCCAGCTCATCAGCCGACTTCATCTCAACAATAATGAAGTCATACATTTTTTCCCATTCGCTGGAATTGCGCATCGGAACCTTGAAGAACACCATACTGATACTCCTGTTTGTCATGCTGACCGCAAGAAGGCTGCGGTCATGCTTGCTGATTTAACGGCGCTATCTTAACCATTTGGCGCAAATAGTTCACCTCCAAATGCGCGCATTCATTCATCACTTCCCTCTTCTGCCGCATCACTCAGCAGGTGTCCGGGGAGTTGCTTGTGATGCTTGATCCCCATCTTGCGCAGCCGTTCGGCACTGGACAGCAGGTTGCCGCGTCCGGACGACAGCTGACGCATGGCATCGCCAAATACCTCACGGGAGTTGTCCAGTTGTTTGCCCAGTTTTTCCATATTGCCGACAAAGCCGGCGAATTTGTCGTACATGGCGCCACTTTGGCGGGCAATTTCCTGAGCGTTCTGGTTCTGGTACTCATAGCGCCAGATGCTGGCCACGGTGCGTAGCGTTGCCAGCAAGGTGCTGGGACCGACAATCATGATGCGGCGTTCAAAAGCCTCATTGAACAAGCTCATGTCATGCTGCACGGCCAGCAGGTACGCGGGCTCCACCGGAATGAACATGAAGACAAAATCGACAGTGTTGAGCCGGTACAGGTCTTGATAACGCTTTTCCGACAGGCTGCGGATATGCTGGCGAATGGCCGCCACGTGTGCTTTCAGGGCCTGTTCGCGCGCATCTTCATCACTGGCTGCCACATAGCGTACATAGGCGTTGAGGCTGACTTTGGAGTCGACAACCAGTTGCTTGCCTTCCGGCAGGTCGATAACCACATCGGGCTGGTAGCGTTTGAGGCCATCTTCCGTTTCCAGAACATCAGATACCTGAACCCGGTATTCACGATCCCGGCTCAGGCCCGACGTTTCCAGCACCTTCTCCAGCACCATCTCTCCCCAGTTGCCCTGGGCCTTGTTATTGCTGCCGGTCAGTGCCTGGGTCAGTGCGATGGCGTCCTGATTCAGGCGGGTGTTCATTTCTTGCAGGCGGCGCAATTCCTGCTCCAGGCTCAGGCGTTCCTTGGAGTCCTTGTCGTAGGTGTCCTGCACCAGTTTGCCAAAACCCTGGATGCGTTCGTGCAACGGGCCCAGCATGGCACCAAGGCTTTGCTGATTCTGTTCGGCAAAGCGTTTGGACTTTTCTTCCAGGATGTCATTGGCCAGTGCCTTGAACTGATTGCTCAGCGTTTCTTTGGCCTCGGTCAGCAAGGCCAGTTTTTCCGCCGCTTGCTGCCTTTCCATTTGCAGCATGGTTTGCAGTTCCTGCTCCCGGTTGCTCAACCGGACCAGCTCCTGCGCCTGCTGTTGAAGTTGCTGGCCTTGCCGCTGCCAGTCATTGCGGGTTTGCTCCAGCTGACGGGCCTGCTCCTGCTTGCTGGCCCAATGCGCGGCTGTTTGTTGCTGCGCTTCGGCCAATTGTGTCCGCAAGTCGTTCAGCTCCCGGGATTGGGCATCAGATTGCCGGCCTAACTGCTGCAATGATTCCTGCAGGGATTCCAGCCTGGCTTGCATGCCTGCCTCTTGCTGCAACCATTGCTGACGCTCAGTTGCGCTGCGCTGCTGCACCCGGAAACAGGCCAGCAAGCTGGCTACCGAGCCTAGCAACAACAGGCCCATTATCAGTTCTGTCATGATTTTCTTTGCTGCAGGATGACAATCAGCCCAGCATAGCGAACAAGATTGATTTTGTACATATTCATGTTGCGGCGCTGCGATCCGAATGGCAGCTTCCTGGAAAATTCTCCGGGCATGTCTCGTTTATTCCGATTTTGTGCTGTTGAACAGCTTGGCAGCCTTACCCTGCCCCTTTGCTGGCTAAACTCGTGCTTTCGAAAACTCGCCATTCTCATACGCCATGTTCGATAGCACGCTTTTCCTTGAGCACCTGCGCCAGCGCAATCCCCATCAGCCGGAATACCTGCAAGCTGTCCACGAAGTATTTGACAGTTTGCAACCCTTCTTGCGGCAGTATCCGCACTACACCGATCAGGCTTTGCTGGAACGTCTGGCGGAGCCTGAACGCATCATCATGTTCCGCGTGTGCTGGACCGATGATCAAGGCAGGGTCCAGGTCAATCGCGGATACCGGGTGCAACACAGCATGGCCATTGGTCCGTACAAGGGCGGGATACGTTTTCATCCTTCGGTCAATCTGTCCGTTCTCAAGTTTCTGGCCTTTGAACAGACACTGAAAAATGCACTGACCACCCTGCCCATGGGCGGTGCCAAAGGCGGGTCGGACTTCGACCCCAAGGGCAAGAGCCAGGGCGAAGTGATGCGCTTTTGCCAGGCCTTTGCCTGCGAGCTTTACCGTCATATCGGTGCCGATACCGATGTCCCGGCGGGTGATATCGGCGTTGGCGGGCGAGAGGTCGCTTACATGGCCGGCATGGTGAAAAAGCTGGGCAACCGCGCTGACTGTGTATTTACCGGCAAAGGCCTGAGTTTTGGCGGCTCGCTGATGCGGCCGGAAGCCACCGGATTCGGCACCGTTTATTTTGCGCAGGAAATGCTGAAGACACGCGGCTTGTCACTGGAAGGCATGCGGGTGAGTGTTTCGGGCTCCGGCAATGTGGCGCAATACGCCATTGCCAAGGCCATGGAGCTGGGTGCCAAGGTCGTGTCCGCTTCCGACTCCAGTGGCACGGTGCTGGATGAGCAGGGCTTCACCCCGGCAAAGCTGACCGAGCTGATGGATGTGAAGAACCGTCACTACGGTCGTATCAGCGACTATGCAGCGCGGCTCGGCCTGCCCTTCTTGCTGGGCAAACGGCCTTGGCAAGTACCAGTGGATGTTGCGCTCCCCTGCGCCACGCAGAACGAGCTGGATGAAGAAGATGCACGTTGCCTGATTGAAAACGGGGTGTGTTGCGTGGCCGAAGGCGCCAATATGCCGTCCACCTGGCAAGCCGTTCAGCGCTTCGAGCAGGCTGGCATCCTGTATGCGCCCGGCAAGGCCAGCAATGCCGGTGGTGTGGCTACGTCAGGACTGGAAATGAGCCAGAATGCGGCGCGACTGAGCTGGACACATGGCGAAGTGGATGCGCGTCTGCATGCCATCATGCAAGGTATTCATCAGGCCTGTGTCAACCACGGGCGTGGAGAGGATGGCCGTGTCAGCTATGTCCGCGGCGCGAATATTGCCGGGTTCGCCAAAGTGGCGGATGCCATGCTGGCGCAAGGGCTGATCTGATAAGACACTGGTTTGCTGGCTAACAAAAACCGGATTCCGGCGCGATAATCCGGTTTTCCCTCAGGCAGGCACCTTGATGCGCCCTTTCTTGATATTCCTGCTGCTGACCAGTCCTGCCTGGGCAGATTCCCCTCCTCTGCCTGCCCATTTGCAGCTGGCCCGGCAACTGCTTGCAGAGGTCAGCCCCGAGCACAACAGCTATCAGCACCATGGCTGGGTACGTTGGCAAGGCGATGCGGGCTTGCTGGGCCGCGCCGAATACAGCACGGTACAAACGGATTGCAGTGGTTTGCTTGATGCCATTTTCCAGCGTACCGACAGTCTGGTGCTGGATGGGGTACGCAGGACTTACTGGAAGGAATACCCCAAGGCCGAGAATTACTACGCGGCAATTGCCGCTGGTCAGGGCTTTGTCCGGCGCGAGCACATGCAGGATGTTGAAGCAGGCGATGTTTTTGCAGCGCGTTATCTGCATGCCAAGGACACCGGCCATGTGATGATCGTCAACAGCAAGCCGCAAGTGCTCAATCCTCCACAACCACCTTTGCAGCCGGGAACCACACAGTGGCTGGTGGAGGTCATCGATTCGGCTGGTGCGCACTGGAAGGGCGATACGCGCTACCGGGAGGATGGCAGCAAGCAAACCGGTATCGGGCGCGGTTTGGTACGCATTTACACCCGAGAGGACGGCAGTCTGGCTGGCTGGGCCTGGTCTGCCGGCCCGGCCAGCAAGTTTCGTGACGACGACCAGCTGGCCATTGGTCAGCCACTTTATCCGCAGTAATCGTCACGCACGGACAGCATCACTCCACTGCCGTCCAGTGTTGCAGATAGATCTGCAATTCCTTGCGCCCTTGCCATTCATTGGCCACCAGCTGATACACCGCATTGATATTGTCAGGCAGCCAGTCCACCTGATTGAACAGCATGGCGTCGAACTCCTGCCCTTGCTTGGCAATCCGTAATTTAAGATGTTTGTCTCCCACCACGCGCTGGCTCATCACGGCAAAGCGGTCGTGGAAATACGGCACCGGAAAGCCCTGCCCCCACACTTCTGCGGCCAGTTCTTCGGCAAACGGCAGATGCAGCTCACGCGCATCCAGGCTGCCGTCGGTTTCGATGGTGCGGGTGAGCTGGTTTTCGTCCAGCAACTCGCGTGCCACCTGCTCGAATGCCTGCTGGAATTCGGCAAATCGTGCTTCTGCCAGCGTCATGCCGGCTGCCATGGCATGGCCGCCAAACTTGAGGATCAAGCCCGGGTGGCGCTTGAACACCAGATCCAGCGCATCGCGCAGGTGGAAACCGGGAATCGAACGGCCAGAGCCCTTGATCTCGCCTTCATCGCCCGGCGCAAACACGATGGCCGGACGATGGAAACGTTCTTTCAGGCGCGAGGCAACAATGCCGACAACACCCTGGTGCCAGTCATCCCGGTACAGGGTAAGGGTGTAGCGGTCTGACGGGTCGATGCTGGACAGTACCGCCAGCGCTTCGTCCTGCATGCCATGCTCGATGACCCGGCGCTCGCGGTTCAGCCGGTCCAGCTCTTGCGCCAGTGTCATGGCCTGGCTTTCCGTGCCGGATAGCAGGCAGGCGATGCCCAGGCTCATGTCATCCAGCCGCCCGGCCGCATTTAGCCGGGGACCAAGAGTAAATCCCAAATCAAAGGTGTTGGCTTTGTAATGTGCACGTCCGGCAATGCGGAACAGTGCGGCAATGCCAGGCACCATGCGGCCGCTACGCATGCGGCGCAGGCCGTTTTCCACCAGGATACGGTTGTTCTGATCCAGCCGTACCACGTCAGCCACCGTTCCCAGTGCCACGTAGTCCAGCAATTCGCCCAGATTGGGTTCTGTCCGCCCGGCGTAGATGCCGCGCTGGCGTTGCTCGGCGCGCAATGCCAGCAACACATAAAACATCACTCCTACCCCGGCCAGGTGCTTGGAGGGGAATTCGCAGCCCGGCTGGTTGGGGTTGACGATCAAGGCCTGCGGCAGGGTGTCGCCAGGCAGATGATGGTCGGTAATCAGCACTTCGATGCCCAATGCACGTGCTCGCTCCACCCCTGCCACGCTGGCAATACCGTTATCGACGGTGACGATGATGTCGGGCTTGCTTTGCGCGGCCAGGTCGACAATTTCCGGCGTCAGGCCGTAACCGTATTCAAAGCGGTTGGGTACGATGAAATCCACCTTGCCGCCCAGCATGGACAGGCCTTTCACCGCCACCGAGCAAGCTGTTGCGCCATCAGCGTCATAGTCCGCCACCACCAGCATGCGCTGCCCGGAGGCAATGGCGTCGGCCAGACGGCTGGCCATGGCGGTGATGTTCTTCATGCTGTGATAAGGCAGCAGGGCCTTGAGGCTGTAGTCCAGCTCATCCGACCCGGCAATGCCGCGGGCGGCATACAGCCTGGCCATCAAGGGACTCAGGCCCTGGGCAACCAGGGTGGCATGATGTTGATCTGGAATATTGCGGGTGACGATGCGTGACATGAAGCTCTCAATACAGGGTGGCGGGCGATTGCGGGCGTTGCCAGAGTTTCCACAAATCACGGCGGCAAATGCGCAGCTTGAAGCCGGCAGCCCCATGGCATTGCAGCTGCAATTCGCTGATTTTGCCTTGCTTCAGTGCTTGCAGCAGCGGCTGGAACCAGTCGGTTTCCATGCGCTGCAATTGCTCGCGCCAGCCCCAGGCATCACGGTATTGCGCTGCCGACAGCAAAGCATCCTGCACCACCACAACATGACTATTGGCTTGCAGTGTTGCGCAGCGCGCCATCAGGCCGGAAAAATCATAGGGCATGGCATCCGTCGGGCAGTCGGCCTGCTGCTGCAAGATGGGGTCATCGCTTAGCAGCAGATCTGCCCGCGGCTGATCGGCAAGCTGGCTTGCTGCTGCACCATCCCCCCACAGCCAGACGCTGTTGACCGCCAGCTCGCCCTGCATTTCGCGGGCGTCATTCACCGGATGGGTATAAAGCAGCATCTGCATCTCGTTGAGCAAACGGCTCCAGTGCAAACCACGCGCGCCTGCGGGCAGGTGTTCATTCACGTTTTCGCCTACTGCATCCTGCAGCGGGGTGAACTGCGCCTGACTGGGCCCGGGTAGTTGCAGCAACCAGCGCCCCGGTTCGATGGCATGGAATGTCAGGCCATCTTCGGCAAAGTGCCGGTTCAGGCTTTGTACCATGGCATCGGCCTCATCCTGCGATAGCCGCATCACCCCGACATCGGCCAGCAAGGCGCGGTCGCGATCAATGCGCACGTGTACCGGGTCTGCCATCAGCCAGTCATCGCCTGACAGGTCGGCATGCTTTGCCAGTTCGCGCGCCAGTCCATGCAAAGGGAAACCGCCAGCCCGGCCATACAGCTCGGTCAGCGACAAGGCCTGGCCATGCCTGTGGCCACGGCCCAGCAGGCAAGACAAAGCGGGCAGCGACAGCCCGCGGCAAACTTCGGCGCCATCATGGACGTCCGGCCAGGCAAGTCCTGGCATCAGCAGGGTGAGCTTCATGAGTCCGTTATTTCAGATCGGCAAAGCAGCTGGCAATCGCCCGGCTGCTAGCAGTGACAAGTAGGCTGACCAGGCAAGGCACTCCGGTTTGCGACTGGAAATGTCTGCAATGCATGGCAAACCCTGTATATTGCAGTGCAACTGCAAGGCAGGCAGCAAAGTGCGGGATTATCGCAAACTGCCGGGATTACCGCAAAACCGCCTGTGCCTCGCTATACGATGCCCTGATGAAAAGCCGACACGACATGATTGAACGCTATATCGGACTGATGTCCGGCACCAGCCTGGATGGCGTGGATGCCGTCCTGCTGGAAATGGATGCCCAAGGCAAGCCGCAAGTAGTGGAAGACAGTTTCCTGCCCTTCCCCGCTGGCGTGCGTGAGCAGGTCTTGCAGCTGCAAGCCATTGGGCACAACGAACTGGACCTTGCCGCGCGCCTGGCGAATGCGCTGGCACGAATTTATGCGGATGTTGTAGCGCAACTGCTGGGCAAGGCCACCCTGCCCGCTGCAGCAATTCGCGCCATCGGCTGCCACGGCCAGACCATTCGCCATGCCCCGCAGGCCGGCTATACCTTGCAGATTGGCAACCTTGCATTGCTGGCAGAACTGACCGGCATTGACGTGATTGGTGATTTCCGCAGCCGCGATGTGGCTGCCGGGGGGCATGGCGCCCCACTGGTGCCGGCCTTTCATCAGGATGTGTTTGCCAGTGATACGGAAAACCGCGTCATCCTGAATATCGGCGGCATCAGCAATCTGACACGCCTGCACCGCAGCCTGCCGGTGATCGGCTTTGACTGCGGGCCAGGTAATATGCTGCTGGATGCCTGGTGCCAGAGTCACACCGGCAAGGCCTATGATGCCAATGGCGACTGGGCCGCCAGTGGTCGCTTGCACCTGCCCTTGCTGCAACAGATGCTGGCCGATGACTATTTCCAACTCCCGCCGCCCAAAAGCACCGGCCGTGACCTGTTTGACCTCGACTGGCTGGAGCAGCAACTTGCCGCCTGGCCAGCCCTGGATGCAGCAGATGTCCAGCACACACTGCTGCAGCTGACCGCACACAGCATCGCCGGCGAAGTTCGCCGACACTGCCCGCAAACGCAGAGCATGCATGTCTGCGGTGGCGGTGCACACAATGCGGCATTGATGCAGGCACTGCAACAGCAACTGCCGGATATCCGTATCTGCAGAACGGCCGAACTGGGCTTGCCGGTACATCAGGTAGAAGCGGCTGCGTTTGCCTGGCTGGCCTGGCGCTTTTGTCATCGCCTGCCTGCCAACCTGCCCGAGGTGACCGGCGCTGCCGGTTTGCGCGTGCTGGGTGCACTCTATCCAGCCTGAAAGCCTTGTCTCCACAGCAAAGCCTGACAACAGCAAGCGCGCCAAACGGCCTTGTCAGGCTATAATCACCCCCTGTCCTAGCCTTAAACGAGAAAAATGCGACTTTTCAAAAGAAAGGCCGTCGTCAAGAACAGCCAGACACCACTGCCCCCCAAGCTTGCCAGCCTGCTGCGTGAAGCATGGTGGTTGCTGATGGCGGTGGCTGCGGTCTACCTGGTACTGGTATTGGCCAGCTATTCACCGCAAGACCCTTCCTGGTCGCACAGTTCATCCGACCCCACGGTACGTAACTACGGCGGTGCCTTTGGTGCCTGGCTGTCCGACATGCTGCTGTATATCTTCGGCTTGTCAGCCTGGTGGCTGGTGGTGTTCTGCCTGGTTGCCATTGCCTGGGGCTACCGTCGCATGGAAACCCTGGGGTTTCGCCTGAATCCGATGACGCTGGCGGCCATGGGTGGCTTTTTCCTGTTGCTGCTGTCCAGCGCCAGTGTTGAAGGCATCGTGCTGGCGGGCAAGCAGCTCAATCTGCCGTTGTCCCCTGGCGGCATGCTGGGCCACTGGCTGGGCAAGGCGCTGGCGCATGGCCTGGGACAATCCGGCGCTTACCTGTTGCTGTCGGTAACGGCAGCCATCGGGTTTTCACTGTTTACCGGCCTGTCCTGGCTGGACATCATGGAAAAAATCGGCGGCACGCTGGAAGATGGCGTGCTCAAGGTGTGGCATGCCTGGCAGGCCCGCAAGGACCGGGAAATCGGCCGCGAAACTGCGCAGCAGCGTGAAGTTAAGGTCAGCAGCGAAAAGAAAAAGCAGGAAGACAAACCTCCAGTGCGCATTGAAGCCACTACGGCAGAGATTCCTGTTTCGCCCAAAGCACAAAAACCGGTACAGCAGTCGCTGTTTGCCGACCCCAATAGCGGCGAGCTACCCGGCCTGAGTCTGCTGGAAGCCCCCAAAGACCAGCACGAGCCGGTTTCTGCCGAGACCGTCGAGTACACATCCCGTCTGATCGAGCGCAAGCTGGCCGACTTTGGCGTGGACGTCAAAGTGATTGCCGCCTACCCCGGCCCGGTGATTACCCGTTACGAAATCGAACCTGCCGTGGGCGTCAAGGGCGCGCAAATCGTCAACCTGATGAAAGACCTGGCCCGCGCGCTGTCACTGGTCTCGGTGCGGGTGGTGGAAACCATTCCGGGCAAGACATACATGGGCCTGGAGCTACCCAACCCCAAACGGCAGATCGTCCGCCTGTCGGAAATCATCGGCTCGGATGGTTACCAGAACATGAGTTCCCGTCTGGCTATCGCCGTCGGCAAGGATATTGCCGGTCAGCCGGTGTCGGTGGATCTGGCCAAGATGCCGCATGTACTGGTGGCCGGTACCACGGGCTCAGGTAAATCGGTCGCCATCAATGCGATGATCCTGTCCTTGCTGTACAAATCCACCGCACGGGAAGTCCGCCTGATCATGGTCGACCCCAAGATGCTGGAGCTGTCGGTCTACGAAGGCATTCCGCACCTGCTGGCACCAGTGGTGACCGACATGAAGCAGGCCGCCAATGCGCTTAACTGGTGCGTCGGTGAAATGGAACGGCGCTATCGCCTGATGTCCAAGCTGGGCGTGCGCAATCTGGCCGGTTACAACCAGAAGATCAAGGACGCGGAAAAGACCGGCGAGAAGATTCCCAATCCTTTCAGTCTTACGCCTGAAACACCAGAGCCGCTGGATACCCTGCCCCTGATCGTGGTGGTGATTGACGAGCTGGCCGACCTGATGATGGTGGCGGGCAAGAAAATCGAAGAGCTGATTGCCCGGCTGGCACAAAAAGCCCGTGCTGCAGGCATTCACCTGATTCTGGCCACCCAGCGCCCGTCGGTTGATGTGATTACTGGCCTGATCAAGGCCAACATCCCCACCCGAATCGCGTTTCAGGTTTCCAGCAAGATCGACAGCCGTACCATTCTGGACCAGATGGGCGCAGAAACCCTGCTCGGCCAGGGCGACATGCTCTACCTGCCGCCTGGCTCCGGCTACCCGAACCGGGTACATGGTGCGTTTGTGGCCGATGAAGAAGTCCATCATGTGGTGGAATTCCTGAAAACCACCGGCGAGCCGGATTACATCGAAGGCATACTTAGCGGTCAGGCCGAAGCCGATGAAGCAGGCGTACCCGCTGGCGGCGATGTGGATGGCAGCGGTGAAGCCGACCCACTGTATGACGAAGCCGTGGCCATCGTGGTCAAAACCCGCAAGGCGTCCATTTCTTCGGTACAACGCCATTTGCGCATCGGTTACAACCGCGCTGCCCGCCTCATCGAGCAAATGGAAATGGCAGGCCTGGTTTCTGCAATGGAAACCAATGGCAACCGCACGGTGCTGGCACCAGCACGCGACGACTGAGCTGTAATCAACTTTTCAGACTGCCGGCCCGGTGCCGGCAGTCACAACCTGTACAGGTAGCGAGAACCCCATGTCCGGATACCTTCCAGAACCACCTTTCAGCCACGACCAACAAGCCCGCATCGGCATTCTGCTGATCAATCTGGGCACACCCGAAGCACCCACCGCGCAGGCGGTACGCCCTTATCTGAAGCAGTTCCTGTCCGACACGCGTGTCATTGAAATCCCCAAGGCCATCTGGTGGCTGATTCTGAACGGCATCATCCTCAATACCCGTCCGAAACAGTCGGCAGAAAAATATGCCAGCATCTGGCGAGCAGATGGTTCGCCCTTGTTCACTTACACCCGCAAACAAACCAGCCTGCTCAAAGGCCTGCTAGGTGAGCGGGGGCTGCGCAATGTGGTGGTGGATTTCGCCATGCGTTACGGCCAGCCTTCGGTCGAGTCCGCCATCATGAAAATGCGCGCCCAGGGTGTGGACCGGCTGCTGGTGATTCCGCTCTACCCGCAATACGCCGGCTCATCCAGTGCAACGGCGCTGGATGATGTCTACCGGGTACTGATGAAGCTGCGCAACATGCCGGAATTGCGCACCGTGCGTCACTTCCACGATGACGCGGCGTATATCGACGCACTTGCACACAAGGTGCAAACGCATTGGCAAGTGCATGGCCGGCCGGAAAAGCTGTTGATGAGCTTTCACGGCGTGCCACGTTTTACTCTGGACAAGGGGGACCCCTACCACTGCGAATGCCTGAAAACCGGACGCCTACTGGCAGAAAAGCTGGGATTGAGCCGGGAACAATATGTGGTGAGTTTCCAAAGCCGTTTTGGCCGGGCGGAATGGATCCAGCCTTATACCAGTGCAACGCTGGAAAAACTGGGTAAAGAAGGCTGTAAACGGCTGGACGTGATTTGTCCGGGATTTGTCGCAGACTGCCTGGAAACGCTGGAAGAAATAGCCATGGAAGGCAAGCACACCTTCCAGCAAGCCGGTGGAGGGGATTTCCGCTACATCGATTGCCTCAATGACGACCCGCAGTGGATTGCAGCGTTGGCAGGCATTGTGGAGAAAAATCTCCAAGGCTGGCAGGAAGTTATAGAACAAGATGCCACAATGCGCCAGCAGCGTGCGCAAGCGCTTGGTGCAGCCCGTTGAAGGGATAAAAAATAATTTGTCCGCCAATGAATAAACCCCGTTGACACCCGCGCAAACTGCTCCCCATAATCAGCGCAGCTGGTGGCCATTCCATAAGAATGGCCTGAATCAGTAAAGGGTAAAGTCTGAATTTTAATCAGGCTGCCCGCAGAGATCGCCAAGTCTACATAGATAAGATCAGGGGAAATAAAATATGAATAAGTATGCTCGTCTGAGCCTCATCGCTGCCGCTGCCATGACCCTGGCTGCTTGTGGCAAACAAGAGCAACCGGCTGCCGGTGCAGCTTCTGATCCTGCTGCTGCCGCAACCGGCGGTGACGTTACCGTCAAGATCGGTCAAGTATCCCCCATGTCCGGCCCGATTTCGCATCTGGGCAAAGACAATGAATTTGGCGCCAAGCTGGCCATTGAAGACCTGAACGCAGAAGGCGTTGAGATCGGTGGCAAGAAAGTCAAATTCGAACTGGTTTCCGAGGATGACCAGGGCGATCCGAAAATCGGTACCCAGGTTGCCCAGCGCCTGGTAGATGCTGGTGTTGTTGGCGTGGTAGGTCACCTGAACTCCGGTACCACCATCCCGGCTTCCAAGATCTACTCCGACGCCGGCCTGCCGCAGATCTCCCCGTCCGCTACCAACCCGGACTACACCAAGCAAGGTTTCAAGACCACCTTCCGCGTGATTGCCAACGACGTACAACAAGGTACTGCGCTGGGTCAATTTGCTGCTGATGGCCTGAAAGCCAAGAAGGTTGCCATTATTGACGACCGCACTGCTTATGGTCAGGGTCTGGCTGACGAGTTTGAAAAAGCCGTCAAGGCCAAGGGCCTGGAAGTGGTCAAGCGTGAATTCACCACCAACACCGCTACCGACTTCAACGCCATTCTGACCTCCATCAAGGCCACCAAGCCGGACGTCATCTTCTACGGCGGCATGGATGCACAAGCAGGCCCGCTGGCCAAGCAGATGGAACGTCTGGGCATCAAGGCCAAGCTGATGGGCGGCGATGGCTGGCAGACCCCGGAATTCATCAAGCTGGCGGGTTCCGCTTCTGAAGGACAATACTCCTCCAGCTGCGGCGTACCGCGCGACAAGATGCCGGGCTTTGCTGCTTTTAACGACAAGTTCAAGGCCAAGTTCAACACCGAAGTACAAATCTACGCACCGTATGAATACGATGCCGTACGTGTACTGGTTGATGCCATGAAGCGTGCCAAGTCCACCGATCCGAAGGTATACCTGCCCGAAGTCGGCAAGACTGACTACACCGGCGTGACCGGCCACATCGCCTTTGACGACAAGGGCGACATCAAGAATGGTGCAGTTACCGTTTACCAGGTCAAGAACGGCAAGTGGGAAGTGGTTTCCACCGTTGGCGGTGCACCGGCAGCAGCCAGCGCAGCCCAGTAATCCCTGCCTCATCCCCGAAAAAGCGCAGCCCCGGCTGCGCTTTTTTCGTTTAGATCAGGCTTTGGCATGGCCAAACTGGCAGCCATATGATGTGGATCAGCCACAAAGGTTGACGAAATGCTGCAGAACAACAAAAATGGGCGGGTCAGTGGCGTCGATTGTATCCAGTCAGCGCCATCAACAGACCCCACCACCCCCGGGGTGTGCTGACATGAAATGCCAAAAGCTTTCGTGGCGAATGACCCTTATCCAATTCTAATTAGACCAGGGCATTTCCATGTATCTCCCACGTATTACCCTTATCACCGCCGCCGTACTGGCGCTGACTGCCTGTAACAAGCAAGACGCTGCCGCCCCGCAACAAAACGCATCTGCCGCTGCCGGTGCAAGCGATGCTGTCGTCGTGAAGATTGGCTCTGCCAATCCGTTGACCGGCCCATTTGCACACTGGGGCCGTGATGCCGACAACGGCGTCAAGCTGGCTGCCGAAGAAGCCACTGCCGAGAACCTGAAACTGGACGGCAAGCCGGTCAAGTTTGAAGTAGTTTCGGAAGATGACCAGGCCGACCCGAAAACCGCCACCCAGGTAGCGCAACGCTTTGTCGACAACAAGGTTGCCGGTGTAATCGGCCACCTGACTTCCGGCGCAGCCATTCCGGCATCCAAAATCTATTCGGACGCAGGTATTCCGATGATTGCCGGTTCGGTGACCAGCCCCAAGTTCACCGAGCAAGGTTTCAAGAACACCTTCCGCATCATTGCCAATGACCAGCAGCAGGGACAGGCGCTGGCCAAATTTGCCGTGAGCGACCTGAAGCGCAGTCGCATTGCCATCATTGATGACCGCACCACCTATGGCCAGGGCCTGGCGGATGACTTTGCCAAATCGGTAGAAGCTGCCGGCGGCAAGGTGATCAAGCGCGAATTCACTACCAACAGTGCTACCGACTTCATGTCCATCCTCACCGCCATCAAGGGTGAAAAGCCGGATCTGGTGTTCTACGGCGGCATGGACGCGCAAGCCGGTCCGATGGTCAAGCAGATGCGCAAGCTGGGCATCACCGCCGACTACATGGGTGCTGACGGTGTGAATACCGCCGAATTCGCCAAACTGGGTGGCAAGGATGCCGAAGGCAGCTATGCCTCCAGCGCCGGCGCTCCCAAGGAAAGCATGCCCGGCTTTGCGGCATTCAACGACAAGTTCAAAAAGCGCTTCAATGCCGACATCCAGGCCTACGCACCGTACACCTACGATGCTACCCGCGTGATGATCGAAGCGATGAAGCGCGCAGGCTCGGCCGACCCGGCCAAGTATCTGCCGGAAATTGCCAAGACCAAGCTGCAAGGCGTTACCGGCGATATCGCTTTTGATCCCAAGGGCAATATCGTCAACGGCACTGTTTCCCTGTACCAGCTGAAAAACGGCAAGTGGGAATCGGTGGCCAAGCCTGCCGCAGCGGCAGCCAGCGCAGCACAATAAGCGCGATCCTGATCCAAACAAAAACGGCAGCCACAAGCTGCCGTTTTTGTTTATGGCCTACCGGCTCAGTCGCGGAAGCTTGCCGTCTGCCGCGTCATCGACGCCATGGCTGCCTTCTGGATGTCTTCCGACAGCAGCATGGCCGCATTCCAGGTGGCGACCTGATTCAGGCTGTCCGCCACGCTATGATCGCGCGAGTAGTTCAGCATTTCCTTGCTGCCACGCACAGCCAGCGGCGATTTGCTTGCCATCAGCGCCGCCGTTTCCAGCGCAGCTGCCAGCACGCTATTGGCATCAGGCAATACACGATTGACCAGGCCAAAGCGCAATGCCTCTTCTGCCGTGACATCCCGGCCGGTCAGCGCCATTTCCCTGGCAATCCCCTGCCCAACCACCCCTGGCAAGCGCTGCAAGGTACCAACGTCGGCCACCATGCCGATATCCACTTCGCGCACGGCAAATACCGCATCTGCTGCAGCAAAGCGGAAGTCAGCCGCCAGTGCAATATCCAGCCCGCCGCCAAGGCAGGCACCATGAATGGCGGCCACTACCGGTTTGCGACAGCGCTCCAGGCTGGATACATTGTCCTGTAATTGCAAAATCAGTCGACGCAGTTTCTCGCGCTGACGTCCTTCGCATTCGTCGGCAATGGCACCCTGGATGCCCAACAGCATGGAAAGGTCGATCCCGGAACAGAAATGCCTGCCCTGCCCAGCCAGCACCACCGCGCGCACCGCAGGCTCGGCATCAGCCCACTCCATGACCGATTGCAGCTCCTGCCACATGGTCTGGTTCAATGCATTGGCCTTGTCCGCGCGATTAAAGCGCACCAGTGCCACCTTGCCCTGCAACTCAACGTCAAAAGTCTGCCATTGCATGCCGGGCTCCTTTATTGGGGGCGTTTTTTGGGCACCCAGGCCCACACCATTTCGCAGACCACCGGCGATTCGCCCGATTCGTCCGTCACCGTGACATCCACCAGCACATCACCCTTGTCGGTGGTATACATGCTGCGGATCTGCTCATCCGTCAGCGTGGCCACCGCCCGCATGTCGCCCTGCGCGCGCTTGACGTAATTCACCTTCATCGACTTGAGCAGCATCAGCTTGTCATCCGGCACGTTCATGCCCACCACAAAGCCGCTAGCCGTTTCGGCCAGCAGCGCCATGGCGGCGGCATGCACGCCCTTGATATGGTTTTGCACCTTGCGCCGGTTGCGGATGGAAACAGTCAGGCGGGTATGCCCTGTCTGTTCAAAGCGAATGCCGGACGTGGCCAGAAACGGCACAAAGCGACCGAATAACAAGGAAAGCACCGTGCTGCGCAGGCCGACTGGCAGTCTGCCCACTTTGTCGGCAATGCGACTCATGCTGTTTTTCTGATAATCCATGCGTGTTAGCCCTCTGTTTTATGTCATGGAAGTGGAACATCCAGGCCCAGCAAGGCCCGAATCTGGATTTTCAATACATCGATCACCGCCTGGTCGGTACGTGCCAGTTGCAAGCCTCCCTGCAAGGCTGCCAGCATCAGCAGGCCCATGGCTTCCGGCGTACCGGCATAACGCATGCTGCCATCGGCACGACCGCGAGCGGCAATGCTGACCGCCCAGTCACGCATTTCATCGACAAAGGCATTGGCTTCCTGCTGCATTTCTTCCGGCAGGGTCTGGTATTCGGTCGTCAGGATGCCACTGGGGCAGATTTGCTGATCACGCTCGAAATAGGCATCGGTCAGGCTGTAGTACTGCTCCAGCTGCTGGGCAGGAGTCAGGGCCAGTTGCGCTTCGACAAAACGCTGAAAGCGGCGACGGTAACGCTGGATCAGCGCTACGCCAAGATCGGTTTTTTTGGGATAGTGATAATGGATGGCGGCGTTGCGCACACCCAGTGCCGAGCTGATGTGCTGGTAGCTGAAGGCGTTATAGCCACGCGTCAGCAACAGCTCCTCGGCAATGTCGAGAATACGTTTGCTGGTATCGGTTTTGGCATCGGCGGCAGTTTTCATCAGCAAACTTTACTTACTGGTTAGTAAGGTGTCAATCGGATGGCTCCAGCGCTGGACAGGCATGGCATATCGGTTATGATGGACGGTATTTGGCCAACCCTGAGACCGGACTTTTCCGATGCGACTCAAATTCAGCAAGATGCATGGCCTGGGCAATGACTTCATGGTAATTGACGGTGTCAGACAAACCGTCTCCCTCGATACCGACAGAATCCGCCAGCTTGGCAACCGCCACTTCGGCATTGGCTTTGACCAGCTGCTGCTGGTGGAATCCCCCCAGGAAGAAAACAACGATTTCCGCTATCGCATTTTCAATAATGACGGCAGCGAAGTGGAACAATGCGGTAACGGCGCACGCTGTTTTGCCAAGTTTGTTTGCGACCAGAAACTGACCAACAAGAAAGCCATCCGGGTTGAAACGGCCAAAGGCGTGATCATTCCGGAATACCTGGGCCAGAACCAGGCTGTGGTTGACATGGGTGTGCCGCGCTTCCGTCCGCTGGAGATTCCTTTTGTGGCAGAAGGCGAAGCCATCACCTATCCGCTGGATACCGGCGGTTACAGCTGCGACATCAGCGTGGTTTCCATGGGGAACCCGCACGCAGTGCAGGTGGTCGATAGTGTCGATACTGCACCGGTGAAAGAGTTGGGCGCACTGATCGAAACCCACCACCGCTTCCCGGAAAAGGTGAATGCCGGGTTTATGCAGATTGTTTCGCGCCATGAAATCCGCCTGCGTGTGTTTGAACGTGGTGCGGGAGAAACCCTGGCCTGCGGCACCGGAGCGTGTGCCGCGGTGGTGTCTGGCATCCGTCGCGGCTTGCTGGATAGCAAGGTGCTGGTGCATACCCGTGGCGGCGATCTGCAAATCGAATGGCATGGCGAAGGCCAGCCAGTGCGCATGACCGGCCCGGCCATGACGGTATTCCAGGGTGAAATCGAAGTCTGACTGATCGGTACACAGGCACACTACAAGGAGAATGTTGATGCAAAGCGATGAGGTTCTGGCCTTTCTGGATACCCACCCGGACTTCCTGCAGCACCATGCCGACCGCTTTGGCCTGCGCAGCCCGGCCACACAGGACCGGGTGGTGGTTTCACTGGCTGACAGACAGATGCTGGAACTGAAGGACCGTAACCGTCAGCTGGAAGCGCGCCTGCATCAACTCATCCTCCATGGCGAAGCCAATGACCAGATCATTCACAGTGCCCACCGCCTGTCTCTGGTACTGCAACGCTGCCTGAACCTGCAGCAGGTGGTGGATGGGCTGGCCAGCTGCTTCAAGCAGGACTTCTCTTTGGACCGTATGGCCTTGCGCCTGTGGCATCCGGCGGCCGAATCCTCTCCGCTCTACAATGCACGTCACGAAGTGCAGGCCCTGGCCCGCAACCTGTCTGCGCCCTACTGCGGCCCCTATGTCAATGACGAAGTCTTGGGCTGGTTCCCGGCCACACCGGTACTGCAATCATTCAGCCAGATTCCGCTGACTGATGTCAGTGGTGCGCGCTTTGGTCTGCTGGTCTTGGCCAGTGACGATGCACAGCGCTTCACCTTCGACATGCACACCCACTATCTGGCCCAAATGGGCGAAATCATTTCCGCCGCCCTGCTGCGCGTATTGGGACAAGCATGACGGCAACCCTTGGAGGCTGGCTGCTGATCCTGTTGCTGCTGGCATACCTCCTGCACATACTCTGGCGTCAGATTGCAGCACGCAGCCCGGTCGCCATTGCCAGTTTCATCGCCGCATATTTCGTGCTGGCTGCATTTTTCCGCCTGAGCGAACCCTACACGCCGCTGCGCCCGGTCTGGCTGCCTTTTGTCTATAGCTACAGCTGGCTTGCCATTGCAGCAGCGCTCTGGTTACCTGCCAGCGCCTGCCCGACCCGTCGCGGCTTATTGCTGCCTGCAGAGTCGCCACGTATCGCCGCCCTGCTGGTTTCACAACTGTGCTTTACCCTTGGCAGCCTGCTCACCGCTCCGGCACTGGAATGGCGCCCAATGGCAGCTTACGTGATGCTGCCACCACTGATGGCCGTGCTCAGTTATCTGCTATACCGGGTGTTTCTGTTTTCCCTGCAGCGGAGCAAGGATGGCATATTGAGCTGGCGCTTGTTGCTCATCGGGACAATCGCCGCACCGATAGCCAGCATGTGGCTGGGGGGGTGGATTGCGCCCATCCTGCTGGGCTGGACCTGATAGCGCTCAAATAAAAAAACCGGCTTCTGCCGGTTTTTTTATTATCTTGCTGATGAGTAATGGTGCTGCTCAGGCGAGACTGCGGCCGAGCGCCCCGGCCAGTACTGACAACTGTTGCATCAGCTGGCTGAATTCAAGCGGATTGAGCGCCTGCTCGCCATCACACCATGCATTGGCCGGGTCCGGGTGGATATCCAGCATCAGGCCATCCGCCCCGGCTGCCAGTGCCGCCCTGGCCAGTGAAGCTACCATCCATGCCTTGCCTGCAGCGTGACTGGGGTCGACCATCACCGGCAGGTGGGTTTCCCGCTTCATCACGCTAATTGCCGACAGGTCCAGCATGTTCCGGTAAGAAGTTTCAAAGCTGCGCACGCCGCGCTCACAGAAAATGATGTTGTGGTTGCCACCGGCTGCAATGTATTCGGCAGCCATCAGCCATTCACTCAGACTTGAAGACGGCCCGCGTTTCAGGATCACCGGCTTGTTGATACGCCCCACTTCCTTGAGCAGGCCGACATTCTGCATATTGCGTGCGCCGATTTCGATGACATCGACGTCATGCTCAAGAAAGGTGTCCAGCAGGCGCACATCCAGCAATTCGCTCACCATGGGCAGGCCCTGACGGCGCGCCTCCTGCTGCAGGATATCCAGTCCCTCCACGCCAACGCCCTGGAACGCATAGGGACTGGTGCGCGGCTTGAACGCACCGCCGCGCAGCAGTTTGCCGCCATGCTGACGCACCATTTGCGCGGACAGCGCCATCTGCTCCGGCGTTTCCACGGCAGCCGGGCCGGCAATCACATGAATGGCCAGACCGCCGATGGACAGCCCGCGCACCTGCACCACACTGTCGGCAGGGTGCACTTCGCGCGAGACAATGCGGTACTCCTTGACCACCCGCATCGCCCGCTCCACACCCGGCAACAAGGCAAAGGCATCCGGGCTGAATACCCGCTCATCTCCGACCGCGCCGATGATGGTGCGCTCGGTCCCGCGCGAGACGTGCTCGCTCAAGCCGGCAGCGCGAATCTTGTCCACCACCGCCTGAATGTGTTCATCCTGTGCGAAACGGTTCATCACGATAATCATGTTTATTTCCTGGCGATGGGATTGGTCTGGCTGTTATGGAGCCAGATTTTAGCAGAAGCAAGTCATGGGTACGGGCAGCTATTTACGCAAATGCTGCCATTGGCGGGACATGCGCCGCCCAAGGCGGGACCAGACCGAAGAGCGCCGCAGCCTGGTGCGCACGGCATCCAGCAAGCGATGGGCAGCCTGCCAGGCAGGTGATGCGACAAGGCGATCGTGTATGTAGTTTTTGAAGCGCATGAACAGCTGATAGGCACGGGCAAACCACTGTACGCGCATCAGCTGATTGCGGGTAAGGCTGAACAGCCGTGCAGCCACCGCAGTTCCCAGCAGCTTGGCCAGCAGAATAACCAGCAGGCCAAGTACGGCATGGCCGCGGCTGATCAGCAAGACTGCGGCCAGCTTGACCGGCAACAGCCCCAGCACCGGTAACAAAAACAGGCTCAGCGCCACCGGAGGTGAGGCACGTGCCACAGCAGCCTCCAGCTGACGCAGTACCGGCCAGCGGCCCAGCCGGGCCAGCAAGTCGGACAATTCGTCCCAGGCGAATTCTTCAAAAGCAATCAGCAAGGCTGCCAGCAGCACCAGCGGCCCTGTCAGCAAGCGACGCAAGCGCCAAAGCAAGGTTTTACGCGTTGTCGCACGGTCATCATTCATGTCGAAACCCCTGGGACGATGTCATGCCAGATGGGGTCAGGTCTTCGCCAGATCAAGCCATTTGGCAGTCTGTTTTGGCTGGTAAGCACGCATGGCTTGCAATAACTGGCTGATATCAGCCGAATGACTGAACAAGTCCATATTGCCCTGCGGTACAAAGCCTTCAGTCACGGCGTGCCGGCTGAGTGCCAGCAAAGGCTGGAAGAAGCCGGCAATATCCAGCAGGCCTACCGGTTTGTCGTGTACCGACAGCTGTGCCCAGGTCAGGATTTCAAACAGCTCGTCAAAGGTGCCAAAGCCGCCGGGCAAGGCAACAAAGCCGTCAGACAGTTCCGCCATCATGGCCTTGCGCTGGTGCATGGTTTGCGTGACATGCAATTCCGTGAGCCCAAGATGGGCAACTTCCTTGGCCTTGAGGAATTCCGGAATCACTCCGATCACCTTGCCGCCAGCAGCCAGTGCGGCATCGGCAGCCACACCCATCAAGCCCACCTTGCCGGCACCATACACCAGGGTGATGCCCTCTTCTGCCAGCGTGCGGCCAAATGCGGCGGCAGCGGCTTGGTATTCAGGACGTGTTCCTTTATTCGAACCACAAAACAGACACAGGGACTTCATCAACACTCTCCAAAAAGAATAAAGCCGGGTGGATGTCTCCAGCCCGGCTGTACTGATTACAGCAATTTTTACAGCACTGCTTGCGGATAGGAGCCAAGCACTTTGACAAAGGAAGTCCGCTCGGACAGGCCGGCCAGCGCAGTCGCGACATTGGCATCGTCGTGATGCCCTTCCATGTCGATAAAGAAGACGTAATCCCACAAACCGGCACGCGACGGGCGCGATTCAAACTTGGTCATCGATACGCCGTTGTCTGCCACCGGTGCCAGCAACTGATGTACCGCACCCGGTCGGTTGGGTGCAGCCACCACGATGGAGGTCTTGTCCTGGCCAGTCACGCCAACTTGCTGATTGCCCAGCACCAGGAAACGGGTGGTGTTGTTCGGTTCGTCTTCGATGTTTTCCGCCAGCTTGACCAGGCCATAGCGCTCCGCCGCAGCCTGACCAGCAATGGCAGCGGCATTGGCATCTTCACCTGCCAGGCGGGCAGCCTCGGCATTACTGGCCACAGACACCCGTTCAACGTGCGCCGGCAGGTTCTTGTTCAGCCATTCATGACATTGCGCCAGCGCCTGGGCATGGGCATACACCCGGGTGATGCCGTTCATGCCTTCCTGTTTGCGCAGCAGGTGATGATGAATACGCAGCACCACCTCACCGCAAATGCGCAGCGGGCTGCTGACCATCAAGTCCAGCGTGCGGCCAACCGCACCTTCGGTGCTGTTTTCTACCGGAGCCACCACATAATCCAGCGTACGGGATTCCACCAGGCGGAAAGCCTCATCCACCGAGGCGCAGGCTACCGTACGCGCAGCATGGCCAAAGTGCTTGATGGCAGCCAGTTGGGTGAAGGTGCCTTCCGGTCCCAGATAGGCAATGGACAAGGGCTTTTCCAGCGCCAGGCATTCGGACATCACCTCGCGGAACAGGCGGGCCACGCTTTCATTTGGCAAGGGGCCCGGATTGAGCTGCTGGATACGGCGCAGCACCTGCGCCTCACGCTCCGGGCGGTAGATGATGCCACCACCCTTGATTTCACCGATTTCACGGGCATGACTGGCGCGGCTGTTCAGCAGGTGGAGGATCTGGGCATCGATGGAATCGATGGCATCGCGATGTTGCTTCAGCAGTTCTTCTGACACGTAATCAATCTTTCACTATGACAAACTGGCCTTTTCCAATCTGGTAAGTTTCCGCGAGATAGCCTTCCGTCGCAAGCACCAGTCGAATGAAATCTGCACATTCAGCCGCATGCGACAGGACATTATCCACCACGATCAGGCCGCCACGCCGCAGAATCCTGCACAAATCAGGCCAATAATCCATGTATCGGCTGCGATCCGCGTCCAGAAACACCACATCCACGCTGCCGTCAGCAGCTTCACGCAAGTAGGCAGAGGCGTCCTGGCAAAGCAGTTCCACCTTGTGTTGCAAGGCAAATTCCTGCAAATGCTGGGCAGCTTGCTCTTGTTTCGCCGGCAAAATGTCCAGACTGGTGACCCGGCCATCCCGGTCGCGCAAGGCCAGCGCCAGCCACAGGGTGGAATAACCGTTGGAGGTACCAATTTCCAGCACATGCTGTGGATTGGCATGCCGCAACAGCTGGTAGAGGAAGCGCCCGGTATCCGGCGTGATGAACAGGTTTTTCAGTGCGCGTTCGGTGGTGACGGCATCGTGATGCTCGCCCTCTTCCCAGATGGCATTCAAGCGGGCAAACAGTTCGGTACTCAGCATGCAAACTCCTGACGCTTCAAAAACAGGCGGTTATCAAGTCGGAAAATGCCATGACAAAGCGTGGCTGCTGATACATCAACAGCAGTATCACCAGCAACAGGCCCAGCACGGCATACAAAACGGTTTTCATGCAGCAGCCTTGTCGGCAAACGCAGCAGATGCCTGCTCGCGGATCGGCAGATTGGCCAGCGCGGCCAGCACGCCCAGCACAATGGCAATGCCCCATACGATGTTGTAATTGCCATTCAGGTCGTACAGCTTGCCTCCCAGCCACACTCCAAGAAAACTGCCCACCTGGTGCGAGAAAAACACGGCTCCTGACAGCATGCCAAGGTGTTGTACGCCAAACTGGCTGGCAATCACGCCGTTGGTCAGCGGTACGGTGGACAGCCATAAAAAGCCCATGACCGAGGCGAATACCAGCACTGACGGCACAGACAACGGCAGAACCAGGAACAGGCCGATGGCAATGCTGCGCGCCAGATAAATGCCGGCCAGCAAGGGCGGCTTGGCAAAGCGGCTACCGGCTTCACCGAAGATGAAGGTGCCAAAGATGTTGAACAGACCGATCAGCGCCAGCGCCAGGCTGGCGATATTGCCGCCCATGCCATGATCACGCAGATAGGCAGGCAGATGCACGCCAATGAACACCACCTGAAAGCCACAGACAAAATAACCCGCCATCAGCAGGCGGAAGCCTTTTTCGGTCCAGGCGCGGGCAAAGGTATGCAGCATACCTTGCAGCAGGTGCGCATGAGCCTGTGGTGTGCCGGTTTGCGGCATGGCCTCTGCCTGTCTGGTCAAGGCACGGCCCAGCGGCAGCATCAGCAGCGCACAGCCACCCAGTACCAGCAGGGAGGGCAGCCAGCCCATGCCGTCAATCAGCGAGCGCTCGATCGGCACCATGGCAAACTGGCCGAATGAGCCGGCAGCGGCTGTCAGACCCATGGCGCGGGAGCGATAAGCAGCGGGTACGGTACGGCCCAGCACACCAAAAATCACGCTATAAGTGGTGCCGGACAATGCCAGCCCCAGCAGGACACCGGCTGACAGGGAAAACAGGACGGGCGTGGCCGATACCGTCATCAGCAGCAGGCCCAGGGCATACAGCAAGCCACCACCCAGCAGTACCTTGCCCGGTCCGTGCCGGTCGGCCAGGGCTCCGGCAAAGGGCTGCGCCAGGCCCCAGATCAGGTTCTGCATGCCCAGTGCAAATGCGAAGCTTTCGCGGGTCCAGCCAAAGGCGCTGGTCATGGGCGGCATGAAAAAGCCGAATCCATGGCGGATGCCCATGGCCAGTGAAACGATGAGGCCGCCCGCAAGCAGCAAGCGTTGAATGGAGCGGTCCATGGAATGATTTCCGATATTGTTATGGTCATCCATCATAAAACCGCAACGCACAAGAAAAAACCCGTGTTGGTCACGGGTTTTTGCACACAGTGTAATACTGGCAGAACAATCAAGCTGCTAGCTCCACCTTAACCGTTCTGGCGGGCGAAGTCCTGCATGAAACTGGCCAGTGCCTTCACGCCTTCAATCGGCATGGCGTTGTAAATGGAGGCACGCATGCCTCCAACCACGCGGTGGCCCTTGAGCTGGATCAGTCCGTTCTTGCGTGCTTCCATCATGAAGCTCTCTTCCAGTGCCTCGTCCTTCAGGCGGAACACCACATTCATGCGCGAACGGAAGGGCTCATCGATATGGGTGGTATAGAAGCCTTCGCTGGCCTGGATGGTGTGATACAGCAGGCCTGCTTTTTCCGCATTGCGGCTTTCCATGCCCTTCACCCCGCCCTGCTGCTTCAGCCACTTAAACACCAGACCGGCGATATAGATGGGGTAAGTGGCCGGGGTGTTGTACATGGAGTCGGCGTCAGCATGTACCTGGTAGTTGAGCATGGTGGGCAGGTCGGCACGGGCGCGGCCCAGCAGGTCTTCACGCACCAGTAGCACCACCAGACCGGACGGGCCGATATTCTTTTGCGCGCCAGCATAGATCAGGCCGAACTTGCTGACATCCACTTCGCGCGACAGGAAGTCGGACGACATGTCACATACCAGTGGCACGCCCAGATCAGACGGGACAAAGGGGAATTGCAAGCCGCCGATGGTTTCGTTCGAGGTGTAGTGCAGATAGGCGGCGTTGGGGTCGCGCTGCCAGGTTTCCTCTGCCGGCACATAGGCAAAGTTGCGGTCTTCGCTGCTGGCTACCACGTTGACATTGCAATAACGACGCGCTTCCTTGATGGCCAGCTTGGACCAGTGCCCGGTATTGACGATGTCGACCGACTGTTTGTCGCCCAGCAAATTGAGCGGCACCATGGAAAACTGCATGGAGGCGCCGCCTTGCAGGAACAGCACCTTGTAACCGGCTGGCACGTGCATCAGCTCGCGCAGATCCTGTTCGGCATCATGGATGATTTCCATGAATTCCTTGCCGCGATGGCTCATTTCCATCACGCACATGCCGGAGCCGTGCCAGTCCAGCATTTCACTTTGGGCTTGTGCCAGAACGTCGTGGGGCAAAACTGCCGGTCCGGCGGAAAAGTTATACACCTTGGCCATGTCTGTCCTCAGTCATTGCTTCAAACTTGCGGCATGACCAGATCAGGCCATGCCTGTGTGTGTCACTGCGTCAGCAGGAAATGGGCCCGTGCCACGGCCACCGGCTTGCGGCGGTCTTCTTGCCAGGCCTCTATCAATACATGCGCCACGCGCTTGCCCTGTTTGGTGATTTCGCAGCGGGCAAACAGGGTTTGCGGTCGGCCGGAGCGCAGGTAGTCCAGCGAAAAATCGACAATTTTGGGTGCTTCCAGCGATTCGCGATGCCAGATCAGGTGCAGCAGCGCGGCATTCTCCAGAAAACCGCCAATCAGGCCGCCATGCAGTGCCGGCAGGACGGTGTTGCCGACATTGCGCTCGGCAAACGGTAGCTGGAACAGCAGCTCGCCTGCTTCATCTTCCAGCATTTCCACGCCCATCAGCCGGGCATAGGGAATGGCGTCAATCAGGGCGGTGAAGTCCTTGGCGTCGCGCAGTGCGGCCAGCTTTTCCATGAAATCGCTCATGGTTTTGCTTCCTGCAACATCGAGGCGCGACTGGATTCCCGCATGAAAGTGGCTACACCATGGGCAATCGGATCAGCAGGATCGTCGTGATAGCACACTGCGCGGGTGAAGGCGATCTGGCTGGCCAGGCGGTAACACTCCGCACGGCAGTGAATGGCCTTGCCCGGTGTGGCCGCCTTCAGGTAGTCGATGCGCAGGTCCAGCGTGGCAATGGTTTCAAAATCCGGCAGGCAGGCGGTGACCGAAACGGCACTGGTGGTATCCACCAGCGAGGTGATCACCCCGCCGTGGATGGTGCCGCTGGCGGGGTTGCCCACCAGGTCTTCCCGCCACTCCACCTTGAGCACCGGGCGTCGACCCTCGGTGCCCAGATACTGGAAACCAAGGGTGGCGCAGTGCGGGAGGGAGACGAAGAGCTTGCTCATCGTCTCCAGCACCTGCGGATTGGCAGGCGTTGCCATCATGCTTCGGCATCCCCTGCGCTGGCGGCGATATCGTCACCGTCAACCACATCGCCATCGACAACTTCGGCTTCCTCGTCAGATTCGCCCTCTGCCACCTTTTCCAGGCCGATCAGCTTCTCGCCTTCGTCCAGGTTGATCAGGCGCACGCCCTGTGCCGAACGGCCGGTTTCACGCACTTCGGATACCTTGGTGCGGATCAGTACGCCACCGGTAGTGATCAGCATCACATCGTCGCTGTCTTCCACCAGGCTGGCTGCCACCAGCTTGAGGCCGGTCTTGTCGGTCAGGTCCATCGCAATCACGCCCTGGGTGCCACGGCTGGTATGACGGAATTCGCCGGTGCGGGTGCGCTTGCCATAGCCGCCATCGCTGGCGGTCAGCACTTGCTGCTCTTCCGAATTGGTGACCAGTAGCGAAATCACCTGCTGGCCTTCGCCCAGCATCATGCCGCGCACGCCACCGGCGGTACGGCCCATGGCACGCACGTCGGTTTCGCTGAAGCGCACGGCCTTGCCGGCGTCGGAGAACAGCATGATCTGGTCGTTGCCGGAAGTCAGGGCGACGCCGATCAGGTTGTCACCTTCGTCCAGACGCACGGCGATGATGCCGGCGGTACGCGGACGGGAGAAGGCTTCCAGCGGGGTTTTCTTCACGGTGCCATTGGCGGTGCACATGAAGATGAACGGGCCCTTGGCCTTGAGGGTGGCGGCTTCGTCATCTTCGTTTTCGTCGCACACGGCTTCGGCATCGGTGAAGGCCTTGATCGGCAGCAGTGCGTTGATTTTCTCGCCATCGGCCAGCGGCAGCACATTCACCATCGGCTTGCCGCGGCTGTTGCGACCGCCTTGCGGCAGATCGTAAACCTTGATCCAGTAGCAGCGGCCCTTGCTGGAGAAGCACAGCACGTAGTCGTGGGTATTGGCCACAAACAGGGTGTCGATGAAATCGTCATCCTTGGTGGCGGCAGCCTGCTTGCCGCGACCGCCACGGCGTTGCGAGCGGTAGTCGTCAATCGGCTGAGTCTTGATATAGCCGGTATGGGAGATGGTCACCACCATGTCTTGCGGGGTGATCAGGTCCTCGATATTGATGTCGCCACCGAACGGTTCGATTTCCGAACGACGTTCGTCACCGAACTGGGTCTTGATGGCAGAGAGTTCGTCACCAATGATCTGGTTGATGCGTTCCGGACGTTCAAGAATGTCGATCAGATCCAGAATGATGGCCATGATGTCGCGGTATTCGCCGACGATCTTGTCCTGTTCCAGGCCGGTCAGGCGTTGCAGACGCATTTCCAGGATGGCCTGGGCTTGCGCGTCGGACAGGCGGTAGCCATCCGGGTGCAGGCCAAACTCGGCGTCCAGCCCGTCCGGGCGCGCCTTGCTCTGGTCCACGCGGGAAAGCATCTCTTCCACCAGCTCCGAGCGCCATGCGCGCGCCATCAGCGCTACCTTGGCAGCCGGCGGGGTTTCCGAGGCTTTGATCAGCGCGATGATGTCGTCGACATTGGACAGCGCAACGGCCAGGCCTTCCAGGATGTGGCCACGCTCGCGCGCCTTGCGCAGTTCGTAGATGGTGCGGCGGGTGACGACTTCGCGGCGGTGACGCAGGAATTCGTCGATGATCTGCTTCAGGTTCAACAGGCGCGGCTGGCCGTCGACCAGTGCCACCATGTTGATGCCGAAGCTGTCTTGCAGCTGGGTGAGCTTGAACAGGTGGTTGAGTACCACCTCCGGCATTTCGCCGCGCTTGAGCTCGATCACCACGCGCATGCCGGACTTGTCCGACTCGTCGCGCAGGTCGGAAATGCCTTCGATCTGCTTGTCACGCACCAGTTCGGCAATGCGCTCCAGCAGACGGGACTTGTTCACCTGATACGGAATCTCGTCGACGATGATGGCCTGACGGTCACCCTTGCCGATGTCTTCAAAGTGGGTACGGGCGCGCATGATGACGCGACCGCGACCGGTACGGTAGCCCTCTTTCACCCCGGCGGTGCCGTAGATGATGCCTGCCGTCGGGAAGTCCGGTGCCGGAATGATGTCGATCAGCTCGTCGATGGTCATTTCCGGGTTGGCCAGCAGCGCCAGACAGCCGTCCACCACTTCGGTGAGGTTGTGCGGCGGGATGTTGGTGGCCATGCCTACGGCAATGCCGGAGGAGCCATTGATCAGCAGGTTGGGAATCTTGGCCGGCAGGATCAGCGGTTCGTGTTCGGAGCCGTCGTAGTTCGGCCCGAAGTCCACGGTTTCCTTGTCGATATCCGCCAGCAGTTCGTGCGCGATGCGCGCCATGCGGATTTCGGTGTAACGCATGGCGGCGGCGCTGTCGCCATCCACCGAACCGAAGTTGCCCTGGCCATCCACCAGCGGGTAGCGCAGGCTGAAGTCCTGCGCCATGCGCACGATGGTGTCGTAAACCGCCGAGTCACCGTGCGGGTGGTATTTACCAATGACATCGCCCACGATACGCGCGGATTTCTTGTATGCACGGTTCCAGTCGTTGGAAAGTTCGTGCATGGCAAACAGCACGCGACGATGTACCGGTTTGAGGCCATCACGCACATCGGGAAGTGCACGACCCACGATCACGCTCATGGCGTAGTCGAGGTAGGAGCGGCGCATTTCCTCTTCGAGGCTGATTGGGATCGTTTCCTTGGCGAAAAGCTGATCTGTCATGGGTAAATGGCTATCTTTTCAGGAATCAAAAATAAGCTTTGATTCTACCACGTCCACCCCGTCAGCGCATGTCTTGTCGTGCGCCCCGCCCCGTGCCACACCAGCCATTCAAGGCCTTGCCGGGAACTGCATGACCATCCCCTTGCTGCTCAGTGACTTAGCGCGGCGGGCAGATGGAAATTCACCGTGCCGACCGCGCCTGCAATGTAAAAACGGGCCGCCATGCAAACATGGCGACCCGTCGGACAATGGAAGGCTGACCGGTATTCAGCGGCTCAGCTGGATTGATGTCCGCTGCCAAACTCCCAGCTCATGGCCCAGGCGTAGAAGGCAATCAGCATCATCACATTCAGCATCAGGCTGAACAGGATGAACAGCATGGGCATGAACATCAGCGAGCCGTAGTGCATGACGATTGCCGCCAGAAAATAATGCAGCGGCGCTGCCACCAGCAAATAGGCCATGGAAATCGCCGTCAGCAGGATTTTCTCCACGATGGGCTTGTTCAGGATGTTGAAGGTGATGCTGTGTATCCACGGCACCAGGAAAGTAAGGATCAACACCGTTTCCAGACAGGTGTGGTGGTATTCCGGCAGCGAATGCGTAAAACCTGCCGGATACAGCGCAAAGAACAGGCAGGCGCTGCCATGCACGATGACAATCAGGCGCAGCACATAGCGCATGGGCGTGTTTTCCTTGTTGATCAGGAAAGACAGCACCAGCAATACCACGCATGCCACGCAATTGAGCCACCACTGCCAGTAGCTGGGCACCGAGGCGGACAGCTCCAGCCAGGGCAAGGAAACCATCGGGTGCAGCGGCCAGCCGTCAATAGCCTGACTGGACAGATCAGCCGGCACGCCGGTAAAGGCCACCGCCCAGGCGGTCAGCGCCTGCCAGAACTGCATCACCTGCGGCAGGAAAGCCAGCAGGATCAGGTCAAACAGCAATGGCAGGCCGATGATCTCCACCCAGCGTACCCGGGTGAAGCGCTCGGTGCGCATGGCGCGATGGCTCTGGATGACACCACCGGCATAGCCGGTGCTGCGCATCGCATTGAGCAAGTCCGCGCGCTGTTTGAGACTCATGGCAGGTCCCAGAACACGGAGGCGGAACCACCAGAGCGCTGGTAATACGTGCCGTGGTAGTAATCCACCGTGGCATGCACACCCCAGTGCGGGCCGATCCATTCTTTCCAGCCCAGGCTGTAATACTGGCTGTCAAACACCTGTTGCGAGGCGCTGTTGCCAACCGGCATGTAACCTTCACTGCCGGAGTTGACCGACAGTACGATCTGACGCCAGCGGTCGCGACCATAGGTGACGGCACCATAGCCCTGGGTGGAAATGACACTGCCAGGATTGCTCAGGTTGCGGTGAATGCCGCCTTCGATGACCCACGGGCCGTCAAAGTAATAGATCAGGCCAGCGGTATAAACGCGGTCACTGTAGCCCTGGCGGTTGTCGTTGTAGGCAAAGCCGAAGGTGGATACCAGATTGCGATCGGCCAGCCATTTGCGGTTGATGGCTGCGCCGTAGTGCTTGTCAGCCCAGAAAGTACCGGCACTGCTCTTGCCGAATTCCAGACGACCGAACCAGTCCTGGTTGATGTCATGGTTCCAGCCGCCATTGAACGACGTGCCGCTTTCCCCGAAGCGGTGGTCATTCTGCACGATCCAGTCGAATACATTGGCGGTATCCGTCTGCCACACACCGGAAACAAAGGCGCTGTTCCAGTCGCCATTGCCACCGCTGACATGGTGACCGCCGCCGCCTACTTCAATGCTGCGGCTCATGGAGTACGGACCAGCCACTTCCGGTGCCGCAGCGGCCTCGGGAGCTTCTGGTGCGGCAGCGGCTTCAGCCGCCGGTGCCGCAGCAGCTTCCGCTGCAGCCGGGGCAGCTTCGGCGGCCGGCATGGCGTCTTCCGCCATCGCCAGCGGCGTGCTCAATACGCTGGCAAGCAGCAAGGCATAGTGTTGTTGTTTGAGTTTCATCATTCCCCTCACTGAGAAATACCTGTTGTCGGTAGATAGTCGATTTGCAAATCCTTGCCGGACTGCGCGGTAATGCGCCAGTCGGTGGCGGTTTCCTCGATGCGCGCGGCACCTGCCGTCACTTGCGGCTTGCCGCTGACGCCTGCCTTGGGCAGCAGCCAGCTCTGATCAGCCAGTGATTGCGGATTGTTCGCCTGAATGCGCAGGCGTCCATCCGCGGCACCAGCCAGCGGACGGGTTTTCCATGTGGTCAGTTCGCGTTGCGACAGGAAGCGCGCCAGGCCGGACATGGTGTACCAGCGGAACTTGCCACTGCTGCGCAACGCAGCGGTTTGCGCCAGCCATTGGGCGGCAGCATCCTGGAAGAAATACACACCGGGCGGATGGAAATACACCAGGCGTGCCTCACCCTGATCCACCACGAACCGGGTCATGGCCTGCAGCCATGCCTGCATGCGCGGCTGACCGTAATTGTTGCGCACGCCTTCTTCAAACGAGGCTACCGCACCATCTGCCGAAACCGGGAAGGACCACGGGCGGCCATGCATGTCGGACGGATCAATAAAGGAACGGGTCGGGCCCATCGACAGATTGGCCACCTGGTAATAGGCAATCACGCCATGCTTGCGCAGCCAGTCGGTCACCCAGCCCGGCTGGTTGCCGTTGGGGGCGGAGTACTCGGTCAGCGGCTGATGGATGACGTTTTCCAGATCTTGCTTGTTATGCTCCAGATACGGCGTCCACTCTGCTCCGTTGTGCTCGTTGATGTTGAAGGCAAAGTAGTTGTGCGCCCAGCCACCATGCGCTCCGATTTCGTTACCCATGCCCTTGAGGCGGCTGACCAGCGCCTGTGCCTTCGGGTTGTTGGCCAGATCCATGCCCATGTGATCGCCGGGGCGGTTGGTGTCCGGGCCGGTGGTGAAGTGGATGGAATACGGCCCCTGCTTGAGGAAGCCGATTTTCTCCAGCATGTCGATATACGGCAGCGCATTGGCTGCATCAACGTGCCAGTTCATCACCAGTCCGCCAATGCCGTCCGGCACGGCGGACAAGCGCGGCAGATGCAATACCTGGCCATTGAAAAAGGCCATGAAGGAATGCAGCCACAGGCCGTCAGTACGCACTGCCAGATAACCCACCGGCAGATTGACGAACAAGACCTTGCCCTTGCCGTAATCACGCAGGCCAGCCAGCACCGAGCCGTCACGTCCTTCGGCCATCAGCTTGCCGGGGAACTGTCCACGCGTTTCAAAATAGCTGAACGCCGCATTGTCATAGCCATAGGTTGTGGCCTGCAGCCAGCCATTGCCACTGGCGGTATAGGGCTGGAAGCGGCCGGGCGCAATGGCCAAGTCTGTGATGGTGGAAGGCGGCACCAGCAGCATGTCGTTGTGGATCATGCCCTTGCCACGCTCGCGGAACAGCAGGTAGTCCACCCCCACCAGACGGGTCAGCTCGGCACGGTCCAGGAAGCGGCCATCGGCATTTTCGGTGGCTGCGTCATAGTTCAGCCACAGCGCCCCACCCTGGCGGACATATTCCTCCAGCACGCCACCCAGGGCGGATGTGACATGACGATGAATGCTGTCCGGCAACACCACGCCACGAATTTGCGCACGCTGCGCAGCATCCAGCGCCACAAAGTCGGCGGCGCGCATGGGAGTCATCAGCACACCGCTTTCTGCGGCGGCGTCCTGCCAGGTCAGCACGTATTTCCGCGAGGCTTCCGTATCCGGCAGCAACAAGACAATTCCGGCATCCGGAGCTGTCGCATTGCGGCTGCGCTGCCAATGCCACGCCAGACTGGCCAACAACACCAGAACCAGCAGCAGCACAAACCAGACCCACTTGGGCCATTGCTGTACTTTCATCAAACCTTACTTCCCCTCTTCTTGCTCAGCCGGATTGAAACGCTGTTCCAATCCCTGAAAAATAGCCTCTTCCAGCACATTCCAGCGCCGTCCGAGTCGCGATGGCGCTGCACGCTCCCACCATTGGCGCGCCACATCTTCCCGCTGGCTTTTAAGTGCAGCCAGGGTCAGCAGACCCCAGGCAAAATCCAGCTTCTTTTCATCCTGCATCAGCCATGGCCGCCCTTCGCCATTCAGCCAGTCATCCAGACCGGGCTGCCCTGGCGGCAAGCGCATGCCCGCCATCAGCGGAAACAGCTGTGCGGCACTGCGCGGGTAGAACGCCGCCGCCGGTTCGCCGTGCGTGGCAGTACGCCAGACATGACGGCGCGGGTTCCAGAACACCCGCACCATGGCGCGTTCCAGCTGGTCCGCCTGCTGGCAACCGAGGCCGGCATGGTGGCAGTCGTCACGCAAGGCTTCCAGCACTTCCGCGTTATCCATCAGGTAACCCAGATCGGCACCGCGGGCGTAATGAAACACGCCACTGGCAACACGCAGCCGCAGCAGGGCTTTTCTGGCCTTGCGCAGCGATTGCTGCAAGTCAGGGCTCATGTTGTCCGCTGTGCCATACACCCGGTACAGCAAGGACAGCCACAGGGCCATGGTGGAGTCATCGGCGTCAGCATTGGCAAATCGACGCCACTCGCCGTTCTTTCCCCGGATGAAGCGGGGAAAGCTGCCATTGGCTTCCTGGCGCGGCTGCAGCCAGGCTATCCATACGGTGGCAGCGGGCTTGGCATCCAGCCCCAGCTCGTCCGCCGCCAGCAAGGCCTTCATGGCAAAGTACGGATCAACCACGCCACCCTCGTGTTGCAGCAGGATGGCGCCGTCTTCCGTCTGGTACTGTTGCAAATCCAGGCTGTCATTGGCCATGGCGCTTCCTGTCCACAGCAAGCAGGACAAACCCAGCCATGCGAGTTCTTTACGCCAGCTGCGCACGTTCATGCCGGATCGCACCACGTGTCCGTGCCCATACGGTGCCATGCACCAGCATGGGCAGCTTCAGCCGGATGGAGCTGGAGGAGACGCTGATCGGGCTGTGCAGACTGCCCAGCACGCAACGACTGCCGACATAGACAAAGCGCTCGGCCACAATCGGGCCCAGCAGCAGGCAGTCATTCAGGCAGGAAACCGACATGTCGGACACCATGGCCCCTTCGACAGCCACTGCATTGCCGATATGGATATTGCCACTGGCCTTGATGCTGCCCTGGATGTAACAACCATGGCCGATTTTCAGCGTGCCATGCACCACCAGGTGGCCGCGGATGACCGTGTCGTCCGGAATGGTGAGATTGCCTTCCACCACCACCCGCTGGATGTCGTCATTGAAAAACACCGTATGTTCCAGTGCCGTAATGTCGAACTCGCGGTACGGACCCATCGGCATCACTGGCCGCCAGGATAGACCCATGCGAATGACAGGTGCCTGGATGCGCTGGAAGCTGGCCGGGCCGGCAAAGGTCATTTCCTGCGCCGCCACCATGCGGCCGAACAGCGTGGCATTGCGACCAATCAGCATGTGACGGGCACTGGCCCAGCGCACCACCGAATTGTGATCACCCAGAATCAGGTCGCCTTCGGCCAGCAAGCTGCGCAGGATAACCCCGCCATGGGTTTCCACATCCCCCGCGCAATACACTTCCTTGAGAAAGCTGAAATCAGACGGAATTACCAGCCCTGCCGTGGACAGTACTTCTTCCTCGACTGTTTTTTCCAGCAGCACACTCCAGGATGCCAGCCGGGAATTCCAGTAATTCTGCAGCTGATCCAGCAGGCCATGGCTTTCCAGGTATTTGCGATAGTTTTCGGCAAATACATTGGACGAACCGGTATGCAGACGATTGATACCCAGCGAAGTGACGTCGGTCTTGCGGATCAACTCCAGCAAGGCGGGCAACAAGGGCAGCAACATCAACAGCAATACGATTACAGCAAACAGCAATACCATCATTTGGCCTGCCCCCGATAACGCTTGGTCTTGTCCCAGTGCAGGTTTTGCGTCTTGCGGAAGGGCTCGATGATGAATTGCAGGATGGTGGCGTGCGAAATGGTCACCAGACTGACAATGAAACCAAAGATGGAGAACGGCAGAATGCGCAAGCGGTTGCCGCTGCCATCCAGATAGCAGGCCGTGCCGATTTCAAAAAACGCGGCAAAATTGCCCATGGCGCTGTAACACACCAGACCCAGGATCAGGAAGAAACCGGGTGAGGGCAAGACGCTGTCGAAGTAGAACAGGATCAGGGTGATCAACCAGCCCAAGAGCAAAAACGGCGACATGGCATAAGTGCCAAGCAACAGCAAGCCATCCGATTTTTCACGGAAGGGCACGCCCTTGGTGCGCAGCAAACGGCCCACGTGACGCGCCAGTGCCTGATTGTGGCCGCGCGTCCAGCGCATCAGCTGGCGAATGCGCACCGGCCAGCTTTCCGGGACTTCCTCATAGCATTCGGAACGGTTGGTATAGGCTGTCAGCCAGCCGCCAATCAGCAGGCGGTAGGTCAGGTCGGTGTCTTCGGCCAGCACGTCATCATGCCAGCCACCCACGCTTTCCAGCGCGGCCACGCGGATGCCACCCACGGTGCCACCATATTGCGGCACCAGCTTCATGTTCATCCGTGCCTGCTGGTCTACCTGGTAGCCCCCTGCCCGCTCCATGTCCAGCAGGCGGGTCAGCATGTTGGTGCCGGCATTGAGCGGTACCACGCGCCCCATCACCGCCCCTACTTCCGGGTCGAAAAACGGTGCCACCAGCTGTTTGAGCAAGCCGCGCCCCGGTACGTAGTCGGCATCGAACACGATGAAAATGTCGGTGTCGATCATGGCCGTGGCATCTTTCAGTGCAGCGGCCTTGCCCGGCTTGCCCGAGGTGCGGTGAAACGGGCGGATGATGTCCGGACGACGTGCGGCAATCTGGTCGATGATTTCACGCGTGCCATCGGAGGAGCGGTCATTCACCGGCATGATGATCATGCGGCCATCCGGATAGTCGGACTCCAGCAAGGCCTCCATCGCATCGGCAATCACCGCCTCTTCGTTGTGCGCGGCAATGAATACCGTCACCCGCGGCCATTCGGCAGTTTCGATATCCAGATACGGATGGCGCTGCTTGCCGAACAGGCGGTTGAGCGTGAAGGCCATGTGACGCACGGCATACACCATGATGAAGGCCACAATCACGTACAGGATGATGGCCAGAATGCGCAGGAACCACAACGCAGGCGCCGAGCGCTGGCCGTGGTGCGGCGGGTCTTCCTCCGCAGTGGCGCTGTTCTTGTCATCCTTGATCTGCTGTTCGATCACCGCCTGGGTACGGCTCAGCGCAGCCTCACTGGCCGCGCCCTTCACCTCGACTGCCGGGCTGTGACGTTGCGCCGCAGGCACGCTGGCGTCTGGCGGCAAATCCACCGCCTCTTCAATAGGCAGTGCCGCCAGGGCGGCGGCGGATTGACTGTTGGCTGCCGATGCAGGCTTGGCAGGCTTTGCAGCCTGCACTGTCATGCTCGCCCCCAGTAGCAGCAACATCAGCAAGGCGCGCACGCTGCGTCCCCGCTTGTGTTCAGCTTGCTGTGGCAAGGGTCGCCTCCGCAGCCATTTCATGCCGCAACTGCGGCAGGGATGCCAGAATGCTGGCAATGCGCCGTCCGGCAGAACCATCGCCATACGGGCTGTGCGCCTGCGACATATTGGCGTACACCATGGCGTCATCCAGCAGTTCGCTGGCGCAGCGCACGATGTTTTCCGCCTCCGTACCCACCAGACGCGCCACGCCGGCGGCCAGTGCTTCGGGGCGCTCGGTGGTGTCGCGGGTTACCAGTACCGGCTTGCCCAGCGCCGGGGCTTCTTCCTGGATACCACCAGAGTCGGTGATGATCAGGTGGCAGCGGTTCATCAGATAGACAAAGGGCAGATATTCCTGCGGTTCGATCAGATGAATGTTGGATACGCGGGACAGTAGTTCGAACACCGGTTTGCGCACATTGGGGTTCAGATGCACCGGGTAGACAATGTCCACATCCGGGTAGCGCTGAGCCAGTTTGAGCAGGCCGTTGCAGAAGCTGGCAAATTTGTCGCCAAAGTTCTCGCGGCGATGTCCGGTAACCAGAATCATGCGGGCATCGGTACGGATAAAGGAGAAGCTCTCCTCCATGCTGGCGCGCAGGTCGGCATTTTTTTGCAGTTTTTCCACTGCCAGCTTCAGGGTATCAACCACGCTGTTGCCGGTAATGAAAATGCGCGACGGGTCGATTTTTTCCGCGTACAGGTTGCGGCAGGACTCTTCTGTCGGGGCAAAGTAGAAACTGGTCAGCGTATCGGTAACGCGGCGGTTCATTTCTTCAGGCCACGGCGAATACAGATCACCGGTACGCAAACCGGCTTCCACGTGGCCGATAGGCACCTTGCGGTAAAACGCAGCCAGGCTGGCACCCAGGGTGGTGGCGGTATCGCCATGCACCAGCACCACGTCGGGGCGCTCCTGCTCCAGCACCTTGTCGATGCCCTCAATCAGCCTTGCTGTCAGCGACGCCAGGCTTTGCCCCTGCTGCATCAGTTGCAGGTCGAAGTCAGGCTTGACCTCAAAAAAGTCCAGTACCTGATCCAGCATTTCCCGATGCTGACCCGTCACACAAACCCGCGACTCGATATTGGGAAAAGACTCCAGTGCCTGGATGACCGGCACCATTTTCACGGCTTCCGGCCGTGTACCGAATACTGTCAAAACCTTGATCACGCGACTACCCCGTTTGCATAATTCTTCATCTGCCCACATTGCGCACCTAACCTTTGCAATTGCTTGTGTCGTGCACTGAAACTGCCTGCCATCCCGACCTTGAAGGTCCATGATTGCTGCCACTCCGTTCTGCGTCCGTATTTTTATTGAGCAAACATCGTGCCCATTCTTGGCGGATTTCAGCCGGAGTGGCTTTTGTTTTTCTGTATTTTATTCGCAGACTGACGAAATTATCTAAATAAAAATTAATACCAACACATTATTTAAAATAAACAAGTTTATTTAAATAAGGGCTGAATTTGGATGATTTTTCTTGCGGAAAGTAATGTAACGCATGACAGCAGGATTTACAACACAAAATGAATGCATTTTAAACATATATGTGACAATGCTGATGCCAATCATGCAGCAACTGCATTCTGACCCTGGCGTTGAGCATCAACTCCCGCGTGGCTGGCAGCATAGGGCGTGGACATTGTGGGCTGATGACAGCCTGCATGCTTGTTGCCAGCAGACGAAGGTCAGCAAGGCGATGGCTGACCATAACAGGCATTAGCTGACGCTTTTTGTCAGCTACGTGCCGTACCTGCATACGGCATGAACTTGTCAGTTGTCAGCGAAACTACAGCTTGTGCTGGCATAGACCATCGGGATGTTCTTTACTGAAGGTAAACAATAGGCACAAACAATCAGAACAGGTGGAGCATGCCATGCAATTTCTCGACAATATCAGTCTGACACGCAAGTTTCTGGTCAACTTCCTGCTCAGTGGTGGCGTATTGATTGCCGCCATTGTGTTTTGCATCTTGCAAATCCGGGCGGTAGGCAATGAAACGCATGAAATCGCACAGGACTGGCTACCTTCGGTGCAGTCTGTCGGAGAAATCAGCCAGTTGCGCCTGCGCTACCGGGTACGCAGCCTGGAATACATGCTGCCCAACAGCCCGGAAGAGCGCGCCAAGATGGAAAAATCCATGTCCGAGCTGGATCAGCAACTGCAAGCAGCCTTCAAGCACTACGAAACAATGATCAGTTCAGACACGGAAAAGGCTGCCTATCAACAGGCGGTGTCTGCCGCTGCTGCGTATCGTGAGGTGGTGAATCAGGCTGTCCAGTTGATGAAGGACGGCCATGAAGACCAGGCTCAAGCCCTGCGCAAGGGCGAGTGGGTGAAAAAGGCCAACACGCTGCGCGACCTGACCGACTCCCTGATCAAGCTGAATGCGGATGGCGCGGCCGTGGCTGCGACGCGAGCGGATGCGGATGTCAAATCCGGCATAGCCGGTGGCATATTGGCACTGATTGTCGGCGTCATCCTGTCACTGGCCTTGTCGCTGCTGGTTGCACGGCGCATTGCCGGCAGGCTGGACAATACGGTAGCCGCTGCACGGCGCATTGCCGATGGCGATTTGCGTGGCAGCCTGCCGCCCGCCAGTAGTGATGAGGTTGGCAAGCTGATTGTGGCAATGGGCAATATGCAAACCGCGCTGCGCGACGCGATGCAGGACTCGCGCCGCAACGCCGAGGTATTGCTGGAGTCATCTCGCCAGCTCAACCGCTCGGTACAGCAAATGGAACAATCGGCCAGCCTGCAAAGCGAAGCTGCCTCCACCATTGCCGCCAATACCGAACAACTGACCGTTTCCATCAACCACGTGGCCAATGGCACGACTGAAGCCGCCAGCCTGAGCAGCGCGTCCGACCAGCAGGCAGCCAACGGCCTGAATGCATTGCGCGCCCTTGGCAGCCAGATCAACGATATTTCAGTGGTGGTTGGCAATGCCGCCGAACGGATTGCCCTGCTCCAGACCGAATCCGCCAAGATTTCATCCATTGTCGCCGTCATCAAGGACATTGCCGACCAGACCAATCTGCTGGCACTGAATGCCGCAATCGAAGCCGCCCGTGCCGGCGAGCAAGGGCGCGGCTTTGCCGTGGTGGCCGATGAAGTACGCAAGCTGTCCGAGCGCACTGCGCAATCCAGCAATGAAATCATCGTGATGGTGAATGCCATCCAGCAATCCACTCGCGATGTGGTGCATGGCGTGGATCAAGGGGTGGAGCTGATTGGCACCAGTGTCAGCAATGCCCATGCGGCAGGCGATACGGTATCCACATTGCGTGACAGTGCGCGGCAGGTGGCCGGCATTGTCAACGAACTGAATACCGCGCTGCACGAACAGGCCGCTGCCGCTACCGAGGTGGCGCAAAAAGTGGAAACCATTGTCCAGCATGCAGAAGAAGCCAGCGCGACTGCTCACAGCACGGCGCAGTCGGCCGATGCGGTTGAAAAAATCGCCACCGACATGGAAAAGCTGGTGGCGCGCTTCCAGGTATGAACGCACACAAAAAAGGCCACGCTTCTTGGCGTGGCCTTTTGATATGCAAACTGGAGTTTACTGCTCCTTGAACATGGCCTTGATACCACGCAGGGCCTGCCGGATGCGCGCTTCGTTTTCGATCAGTGCAAAGCGGACATATTCGTCACCCTGGTCACCAAAACCGATACCGGGCGATACACATACCTTGGCCTTTTCCAGCATCAGGCGGGCGAATTCCAGTGAACCCAGTTCGCGCCACTGCTCCGGAATGCGCGCCCAGATATACATGGAAGCCTTGGGGCATTCCACTTCCCAGCCAATCTCGTTCAATCCCTTTACCAGCACGTCGCGGCGCTGCTGGTATTTGGCGGCGATGTCGCGTACGCATTGCTGATCTCCTTCCAGCGCGGCAATGGCGGCCACTTGCAGCGGGGTGAAGGTGCCGTAGTCGTGGTAGCTCTTCATCCGTGCCAGCGCGGCCACCAGGTCCGGGTTGCCCACCATGAAGCCGATGCGCCAGCCCGCCATGTTGTAGCTCTTGCTGAGGGTGAAGAACTCGACGGCGATGTCCTTGGCGCCCGGCACCTGCATGATGGACGGCGCTTTCCAGCCATCAAACACGATGTCGGCATAGGCCAGGTCATGTACCACGAAGATGTCGTGCTTCTTGGCCAGGGCAATCACTTTTTCGAAGAAATCCAGCTCCACGCACTGCGCAGTGGGATTCGACGGAAAGCCCAGCACCATCATCTTGGGCTTGGGGTAGCTGCCACGGATGGCCTTTTCCAGCTCGGCAAAAAAGTCGATGCCCGGCACCAGCGGTACCGAACGGATTTGCGCCCCGGCAATCACCGCGCCGTAGATATGAATCGGGTAGCTGGGGTCCGGCACCAGCACGGTATCGCCGCCATCCAGCGTGGCCAGCATGAGGTGGGCCAGGCCTTCCTTGGAGCCGATGGTGACAATCGCCTCGCTATTGGGGTCGATGTCCACCTCGTAGCGGTCCTTGTACCAGCGCGAAATGGCGCGGCGAAGGCGCGGTATGCCCTTGGAGGCGGAATAGCCATGGGTATCCGGGCGTTGCGACACTTCGTTGAGCTTGGCCACGATATGCGGCGGGGTGGCACCGTCAGGGTTGCCCATGCTCAGGTCGATGATGTCCTCGCCGCGCTGTCTGGCAGCCAGTTTCAGTTCGGCGGTGATATTGAATACGTAGGGAGGGAGACGATCGATGCGCGCAAAGCGGCGCTTGCCTGCAGAGGAAGCCATGTGAACCTTTCACGTAAGCGCCCGGAACCGTCCGAGCGACGTTGCCCATGAGGGGCAGAGACGATCCTATCCCCGCCTGCTGCGATGCACAAGGATTTTTTGCCGTCGGCATTATTCTTGACAAGCCAGCGCTGGCAGCGCTGAAATGCGTTCTTGTGTCTCCGCCCCATGAAGCCTTGCTCCCCATGACAGACAAGAACGGCCTGGATCGCATCGATCTGAAAATCCTCGACATCCTGCAACGCGATGGCCGCATGCCCTTCCAGCGCCTGTCCGAGCAGGTAAACCTGACTCCACGCCCTTGTCTGGAGCGGGTGCGCCGTCTGGAGAAGGCCGGCATCATCAAGGGCTACAGCGCCATTGTCGACCTGCCGCGCAGTGCACCGCCACTGGTGATTCTGGCGCAGGTGACCCTGGCCGACCATCTGGTTTCCCAGCAAGCCTTCATTGCCGAAATCCAGCGCACCCCGCAAGTGCAGGATGGCTGGATGGTGAGCGGAACGGTGGATTTTTTACTGCGCATTGCCTGTCAGCACATTGATGAATACCGCCAGCTGGCCGATGCCTGGCTGGCCAGCACGGCGTTTCGCATCGAGAAAATCCTCACGACCACCGAGCTGCAAACCATCAAGCGCGATGGCCGCAGCCCGGATTAGCGTCACTGTCAGAAGCGCAAGGACAGGCAGGTAAGCCCGCCGTCCATCTTGCGGATTTCACTGGTATCGGTCTGGATGATGGGCAGGTCCAGCTGCTGTAGCTGACGCAAGGTATGCGGATACCCGCTGGGTGTGATCAGGGTGTTGTTGATCCACATGGTGTTGCCGGCGTATTCCTCGGCCGGGTCCAGCACGATATGGCGAAAATCGCGGAAGGCCGGTTCGTCCGCCGCGCTTGCTGACAGCAGCACGGTATTGCGCCCCACATAATTCACCACCGATTTCAAATGCAGGCCAGAGGCCACCGGTACTGCCTGCACGCTGTAGCCGAATTTTTCCACCTCGCGGGCAAAGCGGCTGATGCCAGCTTCATTGGTGCGGCTGGACAGGCCGATGAAGAAACGCTTGTCCACCATCAGCACATCGCCGCCATCCATGTGCTCGCCCTCACCCAGCCACACCGCATGGCGAAAACGCGATACCAGCGGAGCAATGCTGTGCACCTCGCCCCGCCGCGACGCCGCGCCCGGATGGGTGATGATGGCCAGCTCCGGCATCATCACCGCCACGTCTTCCACGAAGTGGGCATCGGGAAAATCCGGCAAGGCTGGCAGCGTGGTTACGGTCAGGCCAAGTTGCAGCAGGATGTCGATGTATTCACGAAACTGCTGCCGGGTGAGCGCGGCATCCGGCACACCAAGGCTGGCCGTGGTCAGCCCGGCGGCAACGGTGTCGGCAGGCAGGCGGGTGATGGCATGGGTAAAGTACATGGCGATTGCTCCGGTAATGGGCTGATACGACAGGTGTTGCCTGTCTTGCTGCCCACCATTCTAGGGAGGTCTTCCTGCCAGAACGGTTGATATGCGGCCATGCCGCAGCCAATCTGCGCTGTGCTACCGCCCTTACGCAACCTGGTCGGTCCAGGCCAGAATCTGCCGGGCGCAACCCTCATCGGTCACCAGCCCGGACAGCCACTGACCGCGCAGCACCGCCAGAATGGCGGCAGCCTTGCTTTCCCCGCCGGCAAAGGCAATCACCGGGCGTTGCGGGGCATGCTGCAATGGCAGGCTGGTAACGCGCTGCTGGATGTCGGCAGCGGCCAGCTGGCCCTGCTTGTCGATGGGGCGGCCAATGATTTCAGCCACGGCATTCTGTGCCATCAGGGCCTGCACCTCTGCCTCGGTCAGAAAGCCGTCCTCCTGCAAGGCGCAGTGTTCGCCAATGGTGCCAATGCCGATGAATGCCACATCAGCCTGCGCCGCCAGCCCCTCCACCACATGGTAAAGCCGGTGGTTGCACCACAAGGCACGGTCAGTTGTGCTATCGGCATACAGGGGGGCGGGCAGCAGGAAATACTTGCTTTGGGTTTTTTGCGAGGCAGGCAAGGCCACGTCGTAGCGGTTGGATGAACCATCATGCGCAATGGTGCCAATCAGCGACACCAGACGGTGTTGCGGGCAATCCAGCGGCGGCAGTTCGTCGATGATGGCCTTGAGGGTACGGCCCGAACCCAGCGCCACCACCATCGGTTTGTCCTGGGTGAGATAGCGCTGGAAGATTTGCGCACCGGCCACGGCCAGCTTTTGTTGCAACTCGGCGGGCGAGTCCATGTCCTTGGGCACCACTTCACACAGCGTCAGGCCGAATCTGGCCTGCAAGGCCGCGGCCAGTTCCAGACAATCCGCCACCGGGTGCTGTACCGACACCTTGACCAGACCGCCCTCCACTGCCGATGCCAGCAGTCGTTGCGCTACCTGGCGCGACACATTCAGCTGCTCGGCCACTTCGTTCTGGTTCTTGCCCGCCACGTAATACAACCAGGCTGCGCGCGCCGCCTGATCCAGCTTGTCCTGTTGTTTGGCCATCTCCCCTCCTGCCGGTTTTCCTGTCGGGCCCAGCCCTTGTTGTCTGGCGTTGTACCACCGCTCCTGCCCCCGGCGTCAAGCACTGTGTGAATGTGCAGCTTCTGTCCTGCCGTGCCGTACTGGATACAACAGCGTGCGACATATCGCCCATTGCTGGCGCAAGGCAAGCCTGATCAGCCTGCCAGCCCTTATGTGCGGCGCAGCAAAATTTCACGGAAAATCATGGTGCTATGCAACATCAGCCCGTCATCACAAAAAGCGCTTGACAGTAAATTTCAAATTAATGAATATTTGCCCACAACAAGGGCATTTGCTCTAAAAGCAAAACATCAAGCCTGCAACGGAGACAACACAGTGAAACTCGCCAACAAAACGGCCATCCTCACCGGGGCCGCCAGCGGCATCGGCATTGCCGTCGCCCGCCGCTATCTGCAAGAAGGTGCCAGCTGCCTGCTGGTGGACCTGAAACTCAACGACGAACTACAGGCATTGCAACATACACATCCACAGCATGTGGCCTTGCTACAAGCCGACGTCACCCGGCGCGAGGACATCGCCGCCATTGTCAGCACCGCCGTACAGCACTTTGGCGGCATCGACATCCTGTACAACAACGCCGCCATCTTCGACATGCACCCGCTGCTGGACGAATCCTGGGACAGCTTCGACCGGCTGTTCGCGGTAAACGTCAAGGGCATGTTCTTCCTGCTGCAGGCCGTGGCACGCCGGATGGTGGAGCAAGGTCGTGGCGGCAAGATCATCAACCTGTCCTCCCAGGCCGGTCGCCGTGGCGAGGCGCTGGTGGCCCATTACTGCGCCACCAAGGCCGCCGTGATCAGCTATACCCAGTCTGCCGCCCTGGCACTGGCGCCGCATGGCATCAATGTGAACGGCATTGCCCCGGGCGTGGTGGATACCCCAATGTGGAAGGATGTCGACGCGCTGTTTGCCCGCTATGAAGGCCGCCAGCCCGGCGAGAAAAAACGCCTGGTCGGCGAAGCCGTGCCGCTGGGCCGCATGGGCCTGCCGGAAGACCTGACCGGTGCTGCGCTGTTCCTGGCTTCGGCCGACTCTGACTACATCACCGCCCAGACGCTGAACGTGGACGGTGGCAACTGGATGAGCTGAGCCTTTGCGCCCGGTCATGCTGAATTTCCGTCCGCTTGCGGACTTTCCCCCGCTGTAGTGCAACCTTGCTGTACTGAAAAAATAAAGAGGAGACAGACATCATGCATCAGCAATACCAACGCCCGTCCCGTTTGCGCCAGATTGTCCTTGCCGGCAGCCTGGCCCTGGCTTCCCTGTCCGCCGGTGCAGCCACCACGCTCACCATTGCCGCGCTCAACAACCCGGACATGATCGAGCTGAAAAAACTGGCACCGGCGTTCGAGCAGCAAAACCCGGATATCAAGCTCAACTGGGTGGTGCTGGAAGAAAACGTGCTGCGCCAGCGCGTCACCACCGACATTGCCACCAATAGCGGCAAGTTCGACGTGATGATGATTGGCACTTACGAAGCGCCGATCTGGGCCAAGAAGGGCTGGCTCTACCCGATGGACAAGCTGTCCGCCGACTACGACCTGAACGACGTGGTGAAAACTGCGCGTGACGGCCTGTCCTACGGTGGCAAGCTGTATGCACTGCCGTTCTACGTGGAAAGCTCGATGACTTTCTACCGCAAGGACCTGTTCAGCAAGCTGGGCCTCACCATGCCGGAAAAGCCGACTTACACCCAGATTGCCGACTACGCCAAGGCGCTGAAGGAAAAAGGTGGCGTGTATGGCATCTGTCTGCGCGGCAAGGCCGGCTGGGGCGAGAACATGGCCTTCCTGTCCACCCTGATCAACACCAATGGCGGGCGCTGGTTTGATGAAAAATGGCATCCCACCATCGACAGCCCGGAATGGAAAAAGTCGGTCGGCTTCTATGTGGATCTGCTGCAAAAGTACGGCCCGCCCGGTGCCAGCACCAACGGCTTCAATGAAAACCTGACCCTGTTTGCCAGCGGCAAGTGCGGCATGTGGATTGATGCCACCGTGGCAGCCGGCATGCTGTTCAACCCCAAGGAATCGCAAGTGGCCGACAAGGTGGGCTTTGCCATGGCACCCACCGGTGTCACGCCCAAGGGCAGCAGCTGGTTGTGGTCGTGGTCGCTGGCCATTCCCAAGTCCTCCAAGCAGGAAGCCGCCGCCAAGCAGTTTGTGCAATGGGCCACCTCCAAGGACTACATCAAGCTGGTGGCCAAGGACCTGGGCTGGACTTCGGTTCCGCCGGGCACCCGCATTTCCACCTACAAGCAGCCGGAATACCAGAAGGCCGCGCCGTTTGCCAGCTTTGTGCTGAATGCCATCCAGTCGGCCAATCCCACCGATGCCACTTTGAAGAAAGTGCCGTATAGCGGCATCCAGTTTGTCGGCATTCCGGAATTCCAGTCCTTCGGCACCGTGGTGGGTCAGTCCATCTCCGGCGCGCTGGCTGGCAACACCACCGTGGATGCAGCACTGAAGGCCGGTCAGGCCGCTGCCAACCGCGCCGTGGTGCAAGGTGGTTACCAGAAGTAAGCGCAGTCATGGCCAGGCCGGGCGCAGCCCTGTCGCCTGTGTCTGGCCAACCCTGCCTGTGATTCCCGTTTTGCTGGAGCAGTATTGATGAACTCCCCCACCCGCGAGGCAGTGCCCGCAGTTGAAAGCGGCCAGCCCCATGTCGCTGACGCTGCCGGCAACGCACGCAAATCCGTCTGGGCACAGCGTTGGCTGCTGTCCCCTGCTGTCCTCAGCCTGTTGCTGTGGTCGGTGGTGCCGCTGTTGATGACCATCTATTTTTCGGTCACCCGTTACAACCTGCTCAGCCCGGACGAGTCCGGTTTTGTCGGGCTGGATAATTACCGCTTCCTGTGGAGCGACCCGTCCTTCCTGCCGTCCATCTTCAATACCCTGCTGCTGACCGGCGCGGTACTGCTGATTTCGGTGGTGGGCGGTGTTTTGCTGGCGGTGTTGTTCGACCAGGAGTTCTTTGGTCGTGGCATTGCGCGCCTGCTGGTGATTGCACCCTTCTTTGTCATGCCCACCGTCAGTGCGCTGATCTGGAAGAACATGCTGCTGCACCCGGTATACGGCCTCCTGGCCGCGGCCATGCATGCACTGGGCCTGCAGCCCATCGACTGGCTGGGCCAGTACCCGATGTTTTCCATCATCATGATTGTCAGCTGGCAATGGCTGCCGTTTGCCTTCCTGATTCTGCTGACCGCCATCCAGTCGCTGGACCCGGAGCAAAAGGAAGCTGCGCAGATTGACGGTGCCGGCCCGTTTTCCATGTTCTTTTACATCGTGCTGCCGCACCTCAAGCGTGCCATCGGCGTGGTGGTGATGATTGAAACCATCTTCCTGCTGTCGATTTTTGCCGAAATCTACACCACCACGGCGGGCGGTCCGGGTACGGCCACCACCACCCTGTCCTTCCTTATTTACTCTATGGGCCTGCAACAGTTTGACGTGGGCATGGCGTCCACCGGCGGCATCCTGGCCGTGGTACTGGCCAATATCGTGTCGGTATTCCTGGTGCGCATGCTGGCCAGCAACCTCAAAGGGGAGAACGAGCAATGAGCGTCGCCCACAGCCGCCTGCGTTATGGCATCACCACGGCCGTGGCCTGGAGCCTGGCCATCCTGGTGTTCTTCCCCATCTTCTGGATGATGATCACCGCCTTCAAGACTGAGGAGCAGGCCTACCAGCTGAGCGTGATTTTCCAGCCCACGCTGCAAAGCTTCCGCGAGGTGTTTGCCCGCAGCGACTACCTGTCCTTTGCCGGCAACTCCATCGCCATCTCGCTGGGCGTTACCGTGCTCAGCCTGCTATTGGCCATTCCGGCGGCCTACAGCATGGCCTTCTTCCCCGGCCCGCGTACCCAGAAAATCCTGCTGTGGATGATGTCCACCAAGATGATGCCCTCGGTCGGCGTGCTGCTGCCGGTCTACCTGCTGTGGAAGAACAGCGGGCTCTTGGACACCGTCAGCGGGCTGATCATCATCTATACGCTGATCAACCTGCCCATCGCGGTGTGGATGGCCTTTACCTACTTCTGCGAAGTACCGAAGGAAATCCTGGAAGCCGCGCGCATTGACGGTGCCAATACCTGGCAGGAAATCATCCACCTGCTGTTGCCGATGTCCTTGCCGGGCCTGGCCTCCACCGGCCTGCTGCTGTTGATCCTGTCCTGGAACGAGGCCTTCTGGAGTATCAACCTGTCCAGCTCGCATGCCGCGCCGCTGACGGTGTTCATCGCCTCCTACTCCAGCCCGGAAGGCTTGTTCTGGGCCAAGCTGTCCGCCGCCTCCCTGCTGGCTGTCGCGCCCATCATGGTGCTGGGCTGGCTGGCACAAAAGCAGCTGGTACGCGGCCTTACCTTTGGAGCGGTCAAGTGAGCCAGACCTTCACCCATCTGATCAGCGACTGCGACGGCGTACTGCTGGACACCGAAGCCATCGCCTTTGAAGTGTTGCAGCGCGAACTGGCCGCCAGCCTGCCCGGCATCGATGTGGCTGCCGCCATCCTGCCACGGCTTGGCCTGACGCTGGATGCACTGCTGGCCGACATCGCCCGTCACCACCCCCTGTCCTTGTCGGCGTCAGACATCGAACAACTGCGTGACACGGTGGAAGGCGAAGTGGCCGAGCGCCTGCAATTGATACCCGGCGTGGCTGCTGCCATGGCTGCCGTACCGCTGCCGCGGGCGGTGGTCAGCAACAGTGCTGGCCACCGGGTACGTGCCGCACTGGACAAGACCGGTCTGGCCCCGCTGTTTGAGGGGCGGGTGTTCTGCGCTGACGAAGTGGGCGCGGCCAAGCCGGACCCGGCGCTGTATCTGGCCGCCAGCCAGGCTTTTGGCGTAGCACCGCAGCACTGCCTGGTGGTGGAAGACAGCGTGACCGGCGTACGCGCTGCGGTGGCCGCCGGCATGACGGTGCTGGGCTTTACCGGTGCCGGGCATGTGGCCGACGGCCAGTCCGACAAGCTGCTGGCCTGCGGGGCCTGCACCACCTTTGATGACATGCAGCGCCTGCCCGAGCTGGTGGCCCTGCTGTGCCAACACAATAAGCAATGACAAAAGCGGCGACTCAAGCCGCCGGAGGAGACAAGACATGGCAAGCGTCAACCTGCGTAATGTAAGCAAGCGCTATGGCGACAACCCGGAAGTGATGCGCGACATCAATCTGGACATTCAGGATGGAGAATTCGTGGTGTTTGTCGGCCCCAGCGGCTGCGGCAAATCCACCCTGCTGCGCATGATTGCCGGTCTGGAAGACATCAGCGGCGGTGATTTGCTGATTGGCGAGGACCGCATGAATACCGTGCCGCCCGCCAAGCGCGGCATCGCCATGGTGTTCCAGTCCTATGCGCTCTACCCGCATATGTCGCTATACGACAATATGGCCTTCGGCCTGAAGCTGGCGGGCAAATCCAAAAGCGAGATAGACGCCGCCGTGCGCAAGGCTGCCAGCATCCTGCATATCGACCACCTGTTGGACCGCAAGCCCAAGGCGCTGTCCGGCGGCCAGCGCCAGCGTGTGGCCATTGGCCGCGCCATCACCCGCGAGCCCAAGGTTTTCCTGTTTGACGAGCCGCTGTCCAATCTGGACGCCGCGCTGCGGGTGAAAATGCGGCTGGAGTTCTCCCGTCTGCATCAGGACCTGAAAACCACCATGATCTACGTCACCCACGACCAGGTGGAAGCCATGACGCTGGCCGACAAGATCGTGGTGCTGTCTGCCGGGCGCATCGAACAGGTGGGCAGCCCGAAAACCCTGTACCACCACCCGGCCAACCGTTTTGTCGCGGGCTTTATCGGTTCGCCCAAGATGAATTTCATCGACGGCACCGTCAGCGCCATCGATGCCGAAACCGTCACCGTGCAGATCAACAACGGCGGCCTGCAGCAGGTGTGTGTGGCGGCGCGCGGCATCAAACCGGGCGATGCGGTCAGCATTGGCGTACGGCCGGAATACCTGCAACTGGACAGCGACCAGCCGGTGATCAAGGCCACGGTCAGCACCGTGGAAGGGCTGGGAGACTTCTCTTATATCTACGCCGCCTCCGCCAGCGCCGAAGAGCCGTTGATCAGCCGTATCCCGGACGCGCTGGAAGTAGCTAACGGCAGTGCAGTGGGTTTCTCCATCAAGCCGCACCACTGCCATCTGTTCGACAGCCAGGGTGAAGCCATGCCACGCACCACCCCGCCCACCCAGCACTGATACCAAGCATTGCAGCGCCTGCACCGCCCTTGCCCATACGGCAGGGGCGCGGGGACGGCTGCGCCCTGAACAAGCCAAACACAGGAAGCACAGATCATGACTTCATCCCGACAACAGCCCGGCTGGCTGCACATTGGTGCCGGTTCCTTCCATCGCGCCCATCAGGCCTGGTATCTGGATCAGCTGGCCAAGCAGGGCCAGCCCGCCTGGAAACTTTTGCTGGGCAATATCCGCGCCGACATGTCGCCACTGCTGGAGCAACTGGCCGCACAAAACGGCGTGTACACGCTGGAAACCATCTCCCCGGCAGGTGAGCACCGCTATGAGGAAATCAACGCCATTCAGGCCGTCATTCCATGGGATGACCAGTTATCCGCGCTGATTGCGGCTGGCGCGGACAGCAATACGCGGGTGATTTCCTTCACGGTGACCGAGGGCGGCTACTACCTGGACCAGCATCTGCAACTGGACACCGCCAATGCCGACCTGGCGGCCGACCTGCAAGGCGGCCTCAACACCATCTACGGTGCGATTGCCGCCATCCTGCGCACCCGCATGGCAGACAGCGGCACGCCGGTCACCCTGCTCAACTGTGACAACCTGCGCCATAACGGCGAGCGCTTTCACAGCGGGCTGAAGCAGTTCTTGCAATTGCGCGGCGAAACCGGTTTGCTCGACTGGGTGGACAGCCATACCAGCAGCCCCAACTGCATGGTGGACCGCATCACCCCGCGCCCCACGCCAGAAGTTGTCGCGCGGGTACAGGCGGCCACCGGCAAGCACGACCCCTGCGCCATCATGGGCGAGTCCTTCATCCAGTGGGTGGTGGAAGACAACTTCATTGCCGGTCGCCCGGCGCTGGAGGCGGTAGGCGTGGAAATGGTGGAATCGGTACTGCCGTATGAGGAAGCCAAAATCCGCATCCTCAACGCCAGTCACAGCTGCATTGCCTGGGCCGGCACCTTGATCGGCCTGTCCAGCATAGACGAGAGCACCGCCGTGCCGTCCATCCGCCAGATGGCTTTCGATTACGTCACCCAGGACGTTATCCCCTGCCTGAGCCCCAGCCCGCTGGATCTGGCGGCCTACCGAGACACCGTGCTGGAGCGCTTTGGCAACCCGCACATCCGCGACAGCAACCAGCGCGTGGCTGCTGACGGTTTCTCCAAGGTGCCGGGTTTCATTGCTCCCACCTTGCAGCAATGCGTGGCGCGCGGCGCGGTGCCGGAGGCCACCTGCATGCTGCCGGCACTGTTCTTCCGCTTCCTGCAACGCTGGCAAGCCAATAAACTGCCATACACCTATCAGGACGGTATCATGGACGCCGCTGCCTGCCGCCAGATGCTGACCGCCGCCGACCCGGTGGCCGCCTTCTGCGCCGACCCCATGCTATGGGGCAGCCTGGCTGGCACAGCTCAACTGGAAGCGCCGCTGCGTGCGGCGCTGCAAAAAGTCGACCAGTGGCTGGATGGCATGCAGGCAGGCTGATTCGGGCAATCCGCTGGAGAGAGCGATGTATCTTGGAATTGATCTGGGCACCTCGGAAGTCAAGGTTGTCCTGCTGGATGAGGCTGGCAGCCTGCTGGCCGTCGCCGGGGAAAGCCTGAGCGTATCCCGGCCACGGCCCGGCTGGTCCGAGCAGCAGCCGGAAGACTGGTGGCAGGCCACCGGCAAGGCCATTGCCAAACTGCGTGACAAGGCCGGCGCGGCCTTTGCCGGCGTGCTCGCCATCGGCCTGTCCGGCCAGATGCATGGCGCAGTGCTGCTGGACGAGCACGACCGGGTATTGCGCCCGGCCATTTTGTGGAACGACTTGCGCAGTGTGGCCGAATGCCAGGCACTGACGGCTGCTGCGCCGCGTCTGCACCAGCTGGCAGGGAACCTGGCCATGCCAGGCTTTACCGCGCCCAAGCTGTTGTGGGTGGCACGTCATGAGCCAGAACTGTTTGCCGCCACCGCTACCGTACTGCTACCCAAGGACTACCTGCGCCTGCGCATGACCGGGGCCAAGGTGTGCGATACCTCGGATGCATCCGGCACCTTGTGGCTGGATGTAGCCGAACGCGACTGGTCGGACGAATTGCTGGCCGCCTCCGGCATGCGCCGTGATCAGATGCCGCAACTGGTGGAAGGCCTGCAAGCTGCGGGCAGCCTGCTGCCGGAAGTCGCCGCCGCCTGGGGCCTGGGTGATGGCGTCATCGTGGCCGGTGGTGCTGGTGACGGTGCGGCCAGTGCAGTCGGCATCGGTGCAGTGGAGCCGGGGGATGGTTTCCTCTCGCTTGGCACCTCCGGCGTGATGTTTGTGGTGGACGACAGTTTCCGCCCCAATCCGGCCTCCGCCCTGCATACCTTCTGTCATGCCCTGCCCGGCCGCTGGAACCAGATGAGCGTGATGCTGGCCGCCGCCAGCTGTCTGCGCTGGTTCTGCAAGCTCACCAGCGTGGACGAAGCCAGCCTGCTGCAGGAAATCGAAGCCATGCCGGACGAGGTGCGCGCCAGTGCGCCGGTATTCCTGCCTTATCTGTCCGGCGAACGCACTCCGCACAACGACCCATTCGCCCCCGGCGTGTTCTGGGGCCTGACCCAGGCGCACGACCGCGCCGCGCTGGGCTATGCGGTGCTGGAAGGCGTCAGCTTCGGCATGGTGGATGGGCTGGATGCGCTGCGTGCCGCCGGCAGTCAGGTCAGCCAGCTGTCGCTGGTGGGCGGTGGCGCGCGCAGCCCGTTCTGGGCACAACTGCTGGCCGATGCGCTGCAACTGGACATTGTCACCCACGTGGGCAGTGAAGCCGGTGGTGCACTGGGCGCCGCCCGGCTGGGCTGGCTGGCTGCGGGCGGTGATATCGCCACCGTATGCACCCGCCCGCCGGTGCAGGCCGTGTATCAGCCGGATGCCCTGCGCCATCAGGCGCTGCAAGGCCGTCTGCAACTTTTCCGTGACATCTACCGGAACCGACCGGTTCCGCATCAAGAGGCCTGAGCATGAACTTGCTGGCACAACTCAAGCAATACACCACCGTGGTGGCCGACACCGGCGACTTCCAGCTGATCCGCCAGTACGCACCGCAGGACGCCACCACCAATCCCTCCCTGATTCTCAAGGCGGCCCAGCAGCCGGCCTACCGCCAGCTGGTACTGGATACGCTGGCAGACAAGCGCCAACTGCCTGTCGAGCAGCAGATCGACGCACTGCTGATTGCCTTTGGCCTGCGCATTCTGGACAGCGTACCGGGCCGGGTCTCCACCGAAGTGGACGCCCGCCTGTCTTTCGATCGCGCCGCCACCGAGGCCAAGGCACGCCAGCTGATCGCCCTGTATCAGGCTGCCGGGGCGGATACTTCGCGGGTGCTGATCAAGATAGCCGCCACCTGGGAAGGCATTCAGGCCGCCGCGGCGCTGGAGCGCGACGGCATTCACTGCAATCTCACCCTGCTGTTTGCCCCGGTACAGGCCGCCGCCTGTGCCCGCGCTGGCGTGCGCCTGATTTCGCCTTTTGTCGGCCGCATTTACGACTGGTACAAGAAAACCGCCGGGGCCAGCTGGGACGAAGCCGCCCACACCGGCGTCAACGACCCCGGCGTGCGTTCGGTACGACGCATTTACGCCCTGTTGCGCCAGCAGGGCTTTGCTACCGAAGTGATGGGGGCGAGCTTCCGCTCCACCGGGCAGATCCTGGCACTGGCCGGTTGCGACCTGCTCACCATCAGCCCGGATTTGCTGCAACAGCTGCAACAGGCGGATGGCGAGTTGCAGCCGCAACTGCATGCGGGCATGGAGCTGGGGGAAGACACCCTGCCCGCCAGCCTGCTGGACGATGCCGTCAATGAAAGCCGCTTCCGCTTTGCGCTGAATGAAGACGCGATGGCTACCGAAAAGCTGGCCGAGGGCATCCGTCTGTTTGCCGCCGATACCGAAAAACTGGCGCAGTGGCTGCAAGCACTGCCAAACGATTGAGTGCAGGAGAACTTCATGTTTCTGGTTTGTGGAGAAGCGCTGTTCGACTTTTTTGTCGATCAGCCCGCCAGTGCCGACTGCTGGCCACAACTGCGTTATCAGGCGGTGCCGGGCGGCTCGCCTTTCAATGTCGCCATCGGGCTGGCGCGGCTGGGCCAGCGCGCTACCCTGTTCAGCGGCGTTTCAGAGGATTTCCTTGGCCGGCAGTTGCTTGCCGTGCTGGAACAGGAAGGCGTGGATTGCCGCCACCTGCAACACCGCCAGCTGCCCACCACACTGGCGCTGGTGGGGCTGGATGCCGCTGGCAAGCCGCAATACAGCTTTTATGGTGACAAGGCGCCGGAAGCCAGCCTTAGCCTTGCCGACCTGCCGCAGCTGGACGATGCGGTACAGGGGATTCATGTCGGATCGTATGCGCTGGTGAGCCACCCCACCGGTGACAGCCTGCAACAGCTGGTGGCGCGCGAAAGCAAGCAGCGGCTGATCAGCCTGGACCCTAACATCCGCCTGAACGTGGAGCCGGACCTGAACCGCTGGCGCAGCGTGCTGGACTTCCATGCCAACCATGCCCATCTGATCAAGGTGAGCGACGAAGACCTGCAACTGCTCTACCCGGACCTGCCGGTGGAAGAAGCCGCCCGCCGCTGGCTGGGCGGGCAATGCAGTCTGGTTATACTGACCCGTGGCGGCGATGGCGTCACCGTGTTCAGCCCGCACCACGGCGAATGGTCGCTGCCGGCCCTGCCGGTGGACGTGGTGGACAGCGTGGGCGCTGGCGACACCTTCCAGGCCGCCTTGCTGTGCCATCTGGCCGAGCAGGGTCTGGCCAGTCCGGCCGCGCTGGACAGCCTGGATAAAGTGCAAATCAATACCCTGCTGCAATTTGCCATCCGCGCCGCTGCCATCACCTGCTCGCGCCGTGGGCCGGACTTGCCACGGCGCGCAGAATTACCAGCCGCCTGAGCTTCTATCACAAAGCCCGGTCAGCCACTTGGCTGCCCGGGCTTTTTGCGTGCGATACCCCAAACCCCCACCATTCACCGCTAACAACTCCGGCCGATTGCCCATTCCCCGGAAGGATTATTTCTTGGCGTTATATATCCGGGTATATTACGCACTCGTCCCTCATACCGGAGTGCCCGATGAAAGCAAGGCGGATTGCCCTTTCCCTGTGCAGCATGTTGCTGGCAGGACATACCCTGGCCGGGGAAATCACTGTTTCTGCCGCCGCCAGCCTGACCAATGCCTTCAAGGATATTGCCCAGGGTTTTGAAGCGAAAAATCCGGGCAGCAAGGTCAACTTCAACTTTGCCGCTTCCGGCGCGCTATTGCAGCAAATGGCCAAGGGAGCACCGGTGGATGTGTTTGCCTCGGCCGATCAGGAAACCATGGACAGCGCGGTAAAGCAGAAACTGGTGAACAGTGCCGACCGCAAGGACTTTGCCCGCAATACGCTGGTGCTGATTGTGCCTGCCGACAGCAAGCTGAAGCTGCAACAACTGTCCGACCTGCAACAGGCTGCCATCAAACATGTGGCACTGGGCGTTCCGGCCAGCGTGCCGGTAGGCCGCTACGCCAAGCGGGCGCTGGAAAATGCCCGCCTGTGGCCAGTGGTGGAGGCCAAGGCCATCAACACCCAGAACGTACGCCAGTCGCTGGATTACGTAGCCCGTGGCGAGGTGGAAGCCGGTTTTGTCTACCAGACCGACGCCGCCATCATGCCGGACAAGGTGAAAGTGGCGTTTGCCGTGCCGCTGGATGAAACCATCAGCTACCCGGTGGCACGCACCACCAGCGCGGCCAACGCCGCCGAGGCGCAACGCTTTGTCAGCTATCTGTTGTCGCCTGCTGCCCAGGCCATTCTGGCCCGCTACGGATTCAGCAAACCCTGACCATGACTGACTGGATGAATGACCCGGCCTGGACTGCACTAGGCCTGTCGCTGCGGGTGGCGGGCTGCGCCACCCTGCTCAACCTGTTGCTGGGGGTGGGGGTAGGCTTGTTGCTGGCACGTGGCCGCTTTCCCGGCCGCAATCTGCTGGACACCTTGCTGACCCTGCCCATGGTGATGCCGCCCACCGTGCTGGGTTATTACCTGCTCACCCTTTTGGGCCGGCGCGGCCCGCTGGGTGGCTGGCTGCAGGAGCAGTTCGGCATCAACCTGATCTTCACCTGGCAAGGCGCGGTGATTGCAGCCGCGCTGGTGGCCTTTCCCCTGGTGTACAAACCGGCAAGAGCAGCATTTGAAGCGGTGGATGGCCAGCTGGAACAGGCCGGCCGCGTGCTGGGTATCTCGGAAATCGGCATTTTCTTTCGCATCACCCTGCCCTTAGCCTGGCGTGGAATACTGGCTGGCTTGCTGCTGGCCTTTGCCCGCGCACTGGGTGAATTCGGTGCCACGCTGATGGTGGCGGGCAGCATTCCCGGCAAGACCCAGACCCTGTCGGTGGCCATTTATGAGGCTGTACAAGCAGGACAGGACGACAGTGCCAACCGGCTGGTGCTGGTGACATCGCTGGTTTGTGTGCTGGTTTTGCTGCTGGCCGGCAAGCTGGCTCCGGGCCGGGTGGCGGAGCGCTGACATGACAACACCCCGTTTTGATCTTTCCATCTGCCACACCCTGCACAGCGGTCAGCGCAGCTTCTCGCTGGACATTGCATTGCAAAGCAGTTGCCAGCAACTGGTGGTTTTCGGCCCGTCCGGGGCGGGCAAAAGCCTGCTGCTCAAGGCCATTGCCGGCCTGCATCGTCCGGATGCCGGCCATATCCGGCTGGACGGCCGCTGTCTATTCGACAGTGCAGAGGGCATTTGCCTGAGTCCACAGCAAAGGCAGCTGGGCTATCTGTTTCAGGACTACGCGCTGTTTCCACACCTGAGCGTGCGGCAGAACATCGGCTTTGGCCTGCAGCGCGGCTGGCTCAACCCCGGACGCCGCCGCCAGCTGGAGGCTGTTGATTACTGGCTGGAAGCTTTCGGCCTGCAATCGCTGGCCGATCAACTGCCGGCCACCTTGTCCGGCGGCCAGCGCCAGCGCACCGCACTGGCCCGCGCGCTGGTGGCCCAGCCGCGTGCATTGCTGCTGGACGAACCGTTCTCCGCACTGGACCCGGCGCTACGTCAGCAATTACGCGGCGAGCTGGCCGAACTGCTGCAACGGCTGTCCATTCCCATGTTGCTGATTACCCACGATGCGGCAGACGTGCGCGCCTTCGGCCAGCAAACCCTATACCTGCAGGAAGGCAGGCTTGGTCAGCCACCTGCGGACCTGACGGAGACGCCCCATGGATGATTTCCGGCAACAACAGACCTTCCGTCTGCTCAGCCGTGCGGTGCTGGGTGTGCTGCGCAATGCGCAGGATGGCGAGCTGCCACTGTTTGCCTGGACACTGGGCCTGTCGCAAGCAGACTTGCTGGAAATGCTGTCCGCCTGTGCGCCAGAACTTGGCACCATGGAAGCCTTGCCCGATGCCCAGTACCAGCAACTGCTGGCCCAGCGCCCACCCTTGCATAATGATTTGCTGTTCATGCTGCTGGCCAACCGCTCGGCGGCGGAAAATCCGCAACATGGGCGCTGGCTGGCACATGCAGTGGCCGTAGCCAGCCTGGGCAGCCGCCACCTGTGGCAGGACATGGGCCTGTCGTCCCGGCAGGAGCTGAACCAGCTGTTGCAGTGCTATCTCTACCCCTTGCATGTGCGCAATCGGAGCGATGCCAAATGGAAGCATTTCCTCTATGCAGAGCTGGCAGAGCAGTTGGGTCGACCGGGCCTCAAGCCGCCGGAATGCCACAGCAATCAGAAGCGCACCGTTTGCCACCCATCCGGGACAGGAAATCTGACATGAAGCAACAGGACATCACCCTGCAAGGCGCATTGTGGCTGAACCTGGCCGGGGAAAAATTCGGCAGCCCGCAGCATCTGGCCTTGCTGGCGCAAATCGATGTCTGCGGCTCCATCAGTCAGGCAGCGCGCGATATCAGACTGAGCTACAAAGCAGCATGGGATGCCATCGACCACATGAACAATCTGGCTGGTGAGCCGCTGGTGGAGCGGCTGTCCGGTGGCAAGGGCGGTGGCGGTACCCGGCTGACCGCACGTGGCCGCCAACTGGTGGCCAATTACCAGATCATCGAGCGGGAACATCAGCAGTTCCTGCGCAATCTGCAGCGTCAGGCCAGCGGCATGGCCGACGACTTGCTGCTTTTGGGAGGCATGAGCATGAAAACCAGCGCGCGCAACCAGTTTCTGGGCAAGGTGGTGGCTGTCAAAAGCGGTGCGGTGAATGACGAAGTGGAACTGGAAATCACCGATGGTCTGCGCCTGGTGGCCGTGGTCACCCACGATAGCGTCGCCAGCCTGGGGCTGGAACCGGGGGTGACGGCCTATGCGCTGATCAAGGCTTCATCGGTGATTGTCGGCACCGAGGATGACGACATCCGCCTGTCAGCGCGCAACCAGTTGCGCGGCACGGTGAGCAGGCTGATTCCCGGCGCAGTCAATAGCGAAGTGGTGATCGAAATTGCCGCCGGGGTCAGCATCGCCGCCATCATCACCAATGGCAGTGCCGAAGACATGGGCTTGCAGACCGGCTGCAGCGCCACCGCCATCTTCAAGGCCTCCAGCGTGATTCTGGGCGTGCCGGGCTGACGCGACAGCACAACAAAAAGCCCATGTTGCGACAACATGGGCTTTTGCATGTTCAGAATGCCGGGTTTCAGACTTCCCAGTATTCCTTTTCCCGCCCGCCAGAACCGGGGTTGAGTTTTTCGTGCAGACGGCGCAATTGTTCCGGCTCGCCACGCACGCGGAACCAGCTGCCCTCTTCATCCGCCCGTTCCTCCAGCACCTGGCAGTGGCTGTAGATTTCCCCGCGCAGCTGCTGGGCCGACCACGGCAGCAGGATTTCATCCTCGGTCAGGTCTTGCTGGAAGAAAGCCACGATGCGGGCGCGCAAGGCGGACACATCTTCCGGACGGCGCGCACTCATCACCACGCAGCCGGGGTAACGCTGTTCCAGCTCGGCACGCCAGCCACTTTCGTCTGCCACATGGTCGATCTTGTTGAACACGCGGATACGCGGCACCTCATCAGCCCCGATTTCATGCAGTACGGTATCGGTCACTTCCAGCTGGCGTTCAAAGCCCGGGTCACTGGCGTCGATCACATGCAGCAGCAGGCCGGCATCCAGCGCCTCTTCCAGCGTGGATTTGAACGATGCCACCAGGCCGTGCGGCAGGTTCTTGATGAAGCCCACGGTATCGCTCACCAGCACGCGCGGCACGCTTTCCGGGTAGATGGCGCGCACCGTGGTATCCAGCGTGGCAAACAGCTTGTTGGCCACCAGCACTTCGCTACCGGTCAGTGCCCGCATCAGGGTGGATTTGCCGGCATTGGTATAGCCCACCAGCGACACCCCGGCCAAGCCCTGGCCCTGCCGTTCCAGACGGCGGGCACGCTGGGTCTTGCGTTCCAGCTCCATCGCCAGGATTTCACGTTGCAGTTCGGCAATGCGGTCGCGCACCTTGCGGCGGTCCAGTTCGGTATGTGATTCACCCGAACCACGGCCACCCATACCGCTACGCTGACGGCCTTGCGGACCGGCCAGCTTGGCCGCCTCGCGCAGACGCGGTGCCATATAACCCAGCCGGGCAATTTCCACCTGTGCCTTGGCCGCGCGTGAGCGGGCATTGCGGTGGAAAATCTCCAGAATCACCATGGTGCGGTCCATCACTTCGCAACCGACAGCCAGCTCCAGATTGCGCGCCTGGGACGGGGAGATTTCGTGATCCACCAGCAGTACATCAATGTCGATGGCGGACGGGTCCAGCCGTTGCTGCGCATCGTCCAGCTCGTCAGCGCGCAAGCCGCGATTGACATACATGTGGATTTCTTCCAGCTTGCCCACCCCCAGATAGGCGGTACGGTCAAAGCCGTTACGCTTCTGGACAAAGGTATGCACCACCTGAAAACCCAGGGTCTTGGCCAGTTCGCTCAACTCGGCCAGCGAGGAGGCAAACTCGACATCGCTGACTTCCGGCAACTGGACTGATGCGATGATGGCGTATCTGGGCTGTTCTTTGACTTCTGTTTCTTGCATGGGCAGATTGCTTTAACTTTGGCTGGCGAGCCGCGATTCTACCCGTAAATGCCCGCGCCCGCTGCCAAGATCGCAGCAGGCTTGACCCTGCCAGTCAGCCAGCCGATACTGCTGCGCCTCTGCCGGCTTTACCGCCGCTTCCATCATTCATTCTTCTTTACGTCTGTCCCGCTCATGCCATTCACCTCTCTGGGCCTGCAGCCCGCGCTGGCCGATGCCGCCACCGCCCAAGGCTATGCCACCCCCAGCGCCATCCAGCACGCTGCCATTCCCGCCATCCTGCAAGGGGGCGATGTGCTGGCTACCGCCCAGACCGGCTCGGGCAAGACCGCAGCCTACTGCCTGCCGCTGCTGCAACAATGGTTGAGCGACCACACAAGCAAGCGCCGTCAGCTGCGCGGGCTGATCCTGCTGCCCACGCGTGAACTGGCCATCCAGGTGGGTGCCACCCTGCACGAACTGGGCGACAGCCTGCCGCGCCATCCCAGGGTGGTGGTGGCCTATGGTGGGGTTTCCATCAATCCGCAGATGATGGCCCTGCGCGGTGGTGCCGACATCGTGGTGGCTACGCCGGGCCGCTTGCTGGATTTGCTGCAACACAATGCGCTGAGTCTGTCTGCCGTCAGCACCCTGGTGCTGGACGAGGCCGACCGCTTGCTGGACCTGGGCTTTGCCGCCGAAATCAACCAGTTGCTGGACTTGCTGCCGCCCTACCGGCAGAACCTGCTGTTTTCCGCCACTTTCCCGCCAGCGTTGCGCACACTGGCCACCCAATTGCTGCGACAGCCGCAAACCATCGACATTCCGGCCACGGCTGAAAATGGCCCAGCCATCCGCCAACGGGCCATCGAAGTGGATGCAGCGCGCCGTACCATGCTGCTGCGTCATCTGCTGCAAAGTGAAAGCCCGGAACGGGTGCTGGTATTTGTTGCCAGCCGCCACAGCGCCGAGTGCGTCAGCGGCAAGTTGCAACAGGCAGGCATCCGTGCCGCCGCCCTGCACGGCGACTGTAGCCAGGGCCAGCGCGGCCAGGTACTGGCCGACTTCAAGGCTGCCCGGCTGCAAGTGCTGGTAGCCACCGATGTGGCGGCCCGCGGCATCGACATTGCCCGGCTGGAGATGGTGGTCAACTACGACCTGCCGCGCTCACCTGCGGATTACACCCACCGCATTGGCCGTACCGGCCGTGCCGGTGCCAGCGGCGTAGCCATCAGCTTTGTCTGTGCCGACAACGCCGCCCACTTCCGCCTGATCGAGAAGCGCCAACAGCTCCAGCTTGAGCGGGAACGCATTACCGGTTTCGAACCGCAGGATGCGCCGGTGAGCACTCCGCTTGTCGACGGCAATGGCGGCATCAAGGGCAAGCGCATGAGCAAGAAGGACAAGCTGCGCGCGGCCCAGGCGGCCCAATCCTGAAACAGCCCTGAAGCCAGCCCCGGCGGGGGCTGCAATCAATCTGCAATGACAATTGAGTTTGCGATTTCCGCCATGTTAATATCATGAAGCCGCTACGGAAATCGCCAGCTCCACCCCTCTGAATCAGGCGCAACCGGGCCGGCAAACAATTCCCCCTCATCGCAGCACAGCACAGTACGCCGGTATTGGAGCGCTGATTGAAAAAGACTTTCGCCAGCAGTCTGGTCCTGCGCATGTGCGGATTGATCCTGCTGTCCATCCTGGTATTCGCCTTTGGCTGCTATCACCTGATCGTGCAGCGCACTGTCGACAGCCTGGCCCAGTCGGAAATGCAGATTTCCGCCCAGCAATTGCAGTCCCGCACCCAGCATTTGCTGTCCAGCGTGCAGGACACCTTGCGTGCCAGCCAGTCCTGGGGCCGCAACAGCACCTGGAACAGCCAGACCGAATGGCTGGCGGCCAATCGTCACGAATTGCAGCGCTTTAACGACTTCTTTTTTCCCATCATCGAAAATCACGCCGAGATAGCCTCGGTCAACATGGCACATCAGTCCGGGCGCGAAATCCTGCTGCTGCATGATGCCAACGGCGGCTGGACCAATCGCATCAGCGACCCGGCACACTGGGGCCGCACCACCTACTGGTTTTTCTGGGACCGACAACGCAGGCTGATCCGCAGCGAGACACGGCAGCAGGATTACGACGCCCGCCAGCGCCCCTGGTTTCGCAATGCCATGGCCAGCAACGATGACGGGGCCATTGTCTGGACCAGGCCCTATACCTTCTACACCACGCACCAGATCGGCCTGACTGTCTCCACCCGCTGGACCGCCAGTGACGGCAGCCGCTTCGTGATTGGCCATGACGTCAACCTGAGCAGCCTGTCCCGTCTGGCCGGCACCTTGCCTTCGGAACGCGCCAAAACCCTGGCCTTGCTGGATGAGCAGGGCCGCCTGCTGGCCCTGCCCTATGCTGATGGCCAATTGCAGCCGGGCGAGCAACTGCACCCGCTGGCCACGGTGAACAACGGCCCCCTGTCGCATGCCTATCCGCACTGGCTGCTGCGCAGCCAGCTGGCAGGGCAAGCCAGCCGCTTCACCGCAGGCGGGCAGGAGTGGTTCAGCCTGTTCCAGCCGATGACGCTTGGCGACCAAACCTGGTGGATTGCGGTGATTGCCCCCGAATCCTCCTTTCTGCCCGGCACCGCCAGCGACCTGATCCTGCTGGTACTGATCAGCATTGCCGCCCTGATTTGTGCCGGCATGGTGGCACTGCGCATGGCACAGCGCTTTGCCCGGCCACTGGAATTGCTGGCACAGGGCAGCGTTCGTTTCGGCCAGCTGGAGCTGCAACAGGCGGTCAGTCAGGATGCCCTGCAAGCCCCCTGGCTGGAAGTGCGCCAGCTGGCAGCCGCCCAGGAGCAAATGCGTCAGCAATTGCTGGTCAAAACTTCCGAACTGCAACAGGCCCGCGCCGAGCTGGAGCAAAAAGTGGTCGAGCGCACCAGCGACCTGCAACATCAGGTAGCCCTGGTGGAAGCACTGCTGGACACCATTCCCAATCCCATTTTCTACAAGGGTGCCGACACCCGCTTCATCGGTTGCAACCAGGCATACGAGCAGGCCTTCGGCATAGACAGAAGCAACTTCATCGGCAAACGGGTGCTGGAGCTGGAATACCTGCCGGCCAGCGCCCGCCAGATCTTCCAGCAGGAGGACGAAGCAGTCATTGCCAACTGCAGCCGCATTTCACGTGAAGAACAGCTGCGCTTTGCCGATGGGCAGTTGCATCACGTGCTGTATTCGGTAACCGGCTTCCGCCACGAGGACAGCACCCCGGGCGGGCTGATTGGCGTGATTGTCGATGTCAGCGCCATCAAGATTGCCGAGCAGGAAGCTCGTGCCGCCCGCCATCAGGCCGAAGCCGCCACCCGTGCCAAAGCCGAATTCCTGGCCAATATGAGCCATGAAATCCGCACGCCGATGAATGCCGTCATCGGCATGACCCAGCTGGCACTGCAAACCCAGCTTAGCCCGCAGCAACGCAATTATCTGGAGAAGGTCAATACCGCAGCCAATGGCCTGCTTGGCCTGATCAACGACATCCTGGATTTCTCCAAGATCGAAGCCGGCAAACTCAGTTGCGAGCAAACCGAATTCGCGCTGGAAGAAGTCATTGCCCGGGTGGCCGACCTGATGGCGCTGCGGGTGCGGGACAAAGGCCTGGAACTGCTGTTCGACATTGACAGCGCGGTTCCCGCCCGGCTGATTGGCGACCCGCTGCGCCTGGGTCAGGTGCTGAACAACCTGGTGGGCAATGCCGTCAAGTTCACCGATTCCGGCGAGGTAACGCTGAGCGTGCGGCTGGAGCGGGAAGAACAGGACAAGCTGACACTGCACTTTGCCGTCAGCGACACCGGCATCGGCATGAGCGCGGCCCAGCAGGACTGTATTTTCCAGGCTTTCTCGCAAGCTGACAGTTCCACCACCCGCCGTTACGGTGGCACCGGCCTTGGCTTGAGCATCAGCAAGCACATCGTGCAACTGATGGATGGCGATATCACCGTCAGCAGCCAGCCAGGACAGGGCAGCTGCTTCAGCTTTACCTGCCAGTTCGGCAAGGCGGATGCCAACGAGCCGGTACTGAGCACGCTGCCGGACATCCGTGGCATGCGTGCGCTGGTGGTGGATGACAATGCCGCAGCCCGCGAAGTATTCGTCCACATGCTGCAAGCACTGCAACTGGAGGCATGGTCGGTGGACAGTGGCGCGGCTGCCTTGCAGGCCCTGCAGCAGGCACAGGATGCCGGACTGCCCTATCAGCTGGTGCTGATCGACTGGAAAATGCCCGGCATGGACGGGGTGGAAACCCTGCGCCGCATCCAGGCCAATACACAACTGGACACCCCGGTATGCCTGCTGGCCACCGCGCACGATTGCGACAGCCTGAGCCAGGCTCTGGGCAACACCACGGTTGACGGCATTTTCAACAAGCCGGCCACCTTCTCCACCTTGCTGGACGCCATTCATACCGCCTGCCGTCATCAGCCGGCGCTGCAAGTCGGCAGCAATGCGCCGCGGCTGGATCTGGCACAGCTGCGCCAGTTGCTGCAAGGCGCACAGGTCCTGCTGGTGGAAGACAACCAGACCAATCAGGAAGTGGCGCTGGAACTGTTGCGTCAGGTCGGCATACAGGCTGATCTGGCCGAAAACGGCGCCCAGGCCGTGGCGATGGCTGCCGCCAGGAACTATGCCCTGATACTGATGGACTGCCAGATGCCGGTGATGGACGGGCTGGAAGCCACGCGCCAGTTACGCCTGGGCACACGTCACAACGCGAGCAAGATCGTCGCCATGACCGCCAATGTCATGGAAGGGGAAGAACAGCGCTGCCTGGATGCCGGCATGGACGACTACATCGCCAAGCCCATCGACATCCAGGTGTTTTACGCCTGCCTGCTGCGCCACTTGCGCCCCGGCATGCCGCAAAGCCTGCCCGGCAAGCTGCCGCTGCCCGGCAGCAGCCGCAGCAGCGATGTCGTCCTGAACCGCGATGCCGCCCTGCTGCGCATGGGCGGAGACACCACCTTGTACCAGCGCTTGCTGCATCGCTTCCGCGAGCGGGAAAGCGATGCCTGCCAGCGGCTGCAACAAGCCTTGCAGCAGGCAGACACCGAAACCGCCCGCCGCATCGTGCACAACCTCAAGGGCCTGGCCGGCAATCTGGGTGCGGACGCGCTGGCCGCCGCCTGCCGCCACGCGGAATACCATCTGGACAGCGACATCGACAGCCGCGATCAGGCCATCAGCAGGCTGGAGCAGCAATTGCAAGCCCTGCTGGCGCAGCTGGAGCAGGAGCAGACGCCAGCAGCTGCCATTCCGCTGGCCGGTGAAGACAGCATCCGTGTATTGCTGGATACGCTGGAACAACAACTGCGTGACGATGACATCCGCGCCAGCAAGACCGCGGTGGAATTGTTCCGCAACCTGGCTGATCACGAAGCCGCCGACGCCGCCGAACAGCTGTCACGTCAGGCGGGACAATATGAATACGAAGCCGCCTTGCAGCAGCTGGCACAGCTGCGCGCCCGGCTGCAAGCAAGCTGACCATGCATGCCAACCGAAAGCCCATTATCCATGGCTGATCTCAGACAACGTCAAAGCATCCTGATTGCCGACGATGTGCCGGACAATATCGAATTGCTGGCCGCCATCCTGGAAGACGAATACACCATCAAGGTGGCACCCAATGGTGAGAAGGCGCTCAAGATCGCCTATTCCGACACCCCGCCGGACCTGATACTGCTGGACGTGATGATGCCCGGCCTGAGCGGGCATGAAGTGTGCCGCCGGCTGAAGTCCAACCCGGACCGTCAGCACATTCCGGTCATCTTCGTCACCGCCATGTGTTCGGTGGAGGATGAAAAACTGGGGCTGGAAATCGGTGCGGTGGATTACATCACCAAACCCATCAGCCCGCCGGTAGTCAAGGCACGGGTGCGCACCCATCTGGCCTTGTACGACCAGACGCGCGAACTGGAGCGCATGGTGGTACAGCGCACCAACGAGTTGCTTAGCTCCCGCCAGCAAATCATCCAGCGCCTGGGGCGTGCCGCCGAGTTCAAGGACAACGAAACCGGCAACCATGTCATCCGCATGGCGCATGCCACCCGGCTGATCGCCGAAGTGGCCGGCCTTGGCAGCAAGGCGCAGGAAATCCTGCAACTGGCCGCGCCCATGCACGATATCGGCAAGATCGGCATTCCGGACCATATCCTGCTCAAGCCGGGCAAACTGGATGCCGAAGAATGGGAGCTGATGAAACAGCACCCGCAAATGGGGGCCGACATCATTGGCAGCCACGATGACGAGCTGCTGCAAACCGCCGGCATCATTGCGCTGAGCCATCACGAGCGCTGGGATGGCAGTGGCTATCCCTTCGGCTTGCGTGGCGAGGCCATTCCACTGGCCGGGCGCATCGTAGCCATTGCCGATGTGTTTGATGCGCTGCTGTCGGCCCGTCCCTATAAAAAGGCCCTGCCGCTTGAAGAAGCGCTGGACTATATGTACGGCCAGTCCGGCGCGCACTTCGACCCGCAACTGATTGCCGCCTTTCGCAAGGCCTTGCCGGAAATCCTGCGGATTCGTGCCAACTATGCCGACGACGAGGGTCAGGAAAACTGAGTGTGACCGGTTTTCGTGCAGGCAGAAAAAACAAAACCCCCGGCTAGCGGGGGTTTTTCTTTGGGATTACTGCGTCCGGGTTTACAGCTTGAACTGCGATACCAGGTTGCGCAAATCACCACCACGGCGCGACAGGTCCTGAATGATGGTGAGAATGCGTTGCACGTTCTCATCACTTTCCAGTGCCTTGGTGTTGATGCGCTCTGCACTTTGCGCCATCACCGTGGTCGCCGTGCTCTGCTCCTTGGTGGAGCTGGTGATTTCCGACATGCGGCTGGCAATGTCCTGCGTGCTGGCCTTGATGCGGCCCACCTTCTCGGCCGCTTCACGCGACATCGCCACCCCGGTGGCAACACGCTCGTTGGTCTTGCTGGTATGGCCGATCGCCACTTCGGTCTGGCTCATCACGCTGTTGATCATCTGCGCGATTTCCACCGTGGCCGATGCTGTCCGCTCGGCCAGCTTGCGCACTTCATCTGCCACCACGGCAAAGCCACGACCTTGCTCACCGGCACGTGCCGCTTCAATGGCTGCATTCAGTGCCAGCAGGTTGGTCTGGTCCGCAATGTCACGAATCACCGCCACAATGCCGCGAATCTGTTCGGAATGCGAAGACAGGTCACCCATGGCACTTTGCAGGGCATCCACCGTCTGCACGATGGACTGCACTTCGCGCGCCACTTGCTCCATGGCCTGGTAGGAGTCTTCCGAGTTTTCACGGGTGGAAGCGACCAGTACTTCGGTTTCCCCGGCATTGTCGGCAATGTGGTTGATGCTGACAGTGATTTCTTCAATCGTTGCCGCCGTGGCCGACAGTTCATTGGACTGCACGCGGGAATCCGAGGCAATGCTCTCGGCGGCCTGATGCAGGGCTGCGGTATCGCGCGCCAGCGCTTCGGCATCGTTGCGCACCGACACAAACATGCCATGCAGCTTGTGGACGAAGGCATTGAAGGCCTCGGCAATCTGGCCTACTTCATCTTGCGAACGTACCGGCAAGTGCAGGGTCAGGTCGCCATCGCCGCTGGCTACGTTACGCATTGCATCGCGCAGTTCGGTCAGGCCGGACAGCATGCGGGCCACCCCGATGGTTGCCAGCAAGGCCACCACCACCACACCGCCAATCAGCACGGCGATCATCAGCTCGATCAGGTGAGTCACCGACACGGTAGCCGCCGCCACCGGCACCACCACGCCCAGCAGCCAGCCGGTCTTGCCCACCGGATACAGCGCAGTCATGCTGGCTTCGCCATTCAGGTTGATGGTTTGCAGTGTGCCGTCCTTGCTGACGCTGTTCAGATCAAAGCCGGGCATCACTTCGTTGATTTTCTTCATGCCCGAATCCTTGACCGGATGGGCAATCACCGAACCGTCACCGGTAATCAGGAAGGCAAAGCCGTCACCCGGCAACTTGGAGGACACCACTTCGTCCGCCACCCGCGCCAGGGAGACATCGCCACCGGCTACGGCCACCAGCTGGCCATCTTTGCGCAGGGCCTTGGCAAAGGTGATGATGGGCTTCTTGGTAGCGGCGTCAATGTAAGGCGCAGTGGCAATGGCTTCCTGCGAATTGCTGGCAGCCAGGTACCACGGCCGGCCTGTCGGGTCATAACCCGGAGGCACTGGCGTGGAGCCGGTGAATTGCGTCATTTTCTTGCTGGGTTCACCGACATACATGTCATCCAGCTTGCCGGCCACCTGCGACTGGTCAAGGATGGGTTTCATGTCCCCTTCGGTAAAATGCAGCAAGGCAGAGCCGACGATATTCTGACGCGTGGAAACCCACTCGGTAATGAAGCTGACCTTGTTATTGGCCGTCTGGACAATCTGGTCACTGATGGAAGAGAGCAGCGCTTCTTTCATTTTCCAGTAGGCCACACCGCAGAACAGCAGCGAAATGGCTACCAGAATCATCAGTACAAATGCAAGCATTCTGGAACGGAGAGTACGCATGGAGGATCCTGTTTTTATAATTACTTAAAACCACACATTGCTAGCTGACACGACCGCCTGAGGTGGTCACCGGCGTGCTGCAATGTTCCCGGCTTCAATCCGACACGTCAATACCAATTTCAAATGCATCCGGCATTTTCAACAGACTGATGCACAATATTGGCATTGATGAAGCAATTAACGCTTTGTTTCATGCATATCCCTCCCCGAAACATCAAATAAAATACTGACTGAATAGATTTATCACTACTCTCTCTAGTTATTGATCAGTTTCAGGCAACAATCCAGCACTACACACAAAATAGACCGAAGGCATGAAAAAAGGACGCCGCTGCGTCCTTTTCATGACAATTACCGGTCACCCCGGTATGGCCGATCAGCCGGCTACGGCTTCCTTCAGCAGCTTGATGGGGGTGAACACCACCTTGCGCTTTGCCGGGATCAGCACGGTTTCGCCGGTTTTCGGATTGCGGCCATTGCGCTCCGCCGTATTTTTCACCTTGAACTTGCCGGTACTGGCCAGCGTGACCTCACCACCGCTGACCAGCTCATCACGAATGGTCTGTTCCAGCGCATCCATGAAGCGCAGGACATCGACTTTGCTGCAGCCGGTTTTTTCGGAAAGGATGGCAATGAGTTGTTGTTTGGTCATGCAAGGCTCCTGCGCCGCAAAAGGTGAATAGTCTCAAGCTGGAAGGTTAACCAGCCAGAGCCTGCTCCAGCAAGGAAAATTTGTCATATCTGCCACAAGTGGCCGTGCCTGCCCTACCTGCTCCTGACTTTTTGTACATGGATGTTGCCTGCTTGCCCTGTCAGTTTTGATTTTGTACAATTTCATAATCAACCGTGCGGAGCTTCATCATGACAGACACCATGAACGCGGATCAGAGCCAGGCATTCTATCTGACCATGCCCGACCACTCGCTGAGCGGCGCCGGTATTGCTGCCGGGCATATCCTTACCATCGATGCGCAGCGCAGCCCGGTACAAGGCAATCTGGTGCTGGCCGCCGTGGATGGCGAATTCATGGTGCGTCGCCTGCAGCGCAACGGGCAGCGGCTGTGCCTGCTGGCTGCTCATCCGGACTACCCGCCGATAGAGGCGGATTACGGCCAGGACTTTGCCATCTGGGGTGTCATCAACCAGCCGGACTGCCACCTTACGGCATAGCAACAGGCCGTAGCCTGCGGAGCGCAACTTGCCTGTCATTCGGCAAGATACTGATTTTTGGTGACTTGTCGCCAGCACCTTCCTGTCTATAACGACAGTATGTCATCCGACACAATTCAGGACAGGGAGCGCTTCGTGAACATTTCGCAACGACTGGCACTGACACTGGGCATTGCCTTGCTGGCATTGATAGGTATCGGCGGCTTCGGCCTGTATCAGCAACAGCAGGCCAATGCCCGCTTCGAATACCTGACAGCCAATACCTTCCCCAGCATCATTGCGCTGGATGAAATGCTGGATGCACTGACCCAGATGCGCACCGGCACCTACCGCCATGTCATTGCGCAAAACGACAGTCAGAAAGAAAAAGACCAGCAGGCCATCAACACCCAGGACAAACGCTTTGACGATGCCGCCGCCCATTACGAAAAAGACCTGATCGTCAACGCCGAGGACCGCCAGTTGCTGGAGCAGGACCGCAAGCTGGTGGCCAGCTATCGCAGCGCCCGTGATGCCTTGTTACAGCTGTCACGGCAGCACAAGACCCAGGAAGCCGAGCAGGCCATCACCGGCGGCAATATGCGCGCTGCGACTGCGGCCTTGAGCAAGAACCTGCAGGAACACATGCAATTCAACTACCGGTTGGCGGGCAAGCTGGCCGATGACAACCGGCAGGCCTATCAGCAGGCCATCACCATGTCGATTGCGGTCATTGCTGCCTGCCTGCTGGGCTGTGCACTGCTGGGTGGCAGCCTGTTCCGGCACATTCGCAGCAGCCTGCTGGGCATGCGCGACGTGATGTTCAATGTGCGAGAGGCGCTGGATTTCCGCCTGCGGGTGAAAGTGATGCGCCAGGATGAAGTGGGCGAAACCGCCATGGCATTCAATGCCCTGCTGCAACAATTGCAGGACAGTTTCCAGGACATCCGCCGCAGCGTGGAATCCGTCGACCAGGCCATTGAGGGCATGGCCAGCAACACCACGCAGATTGCCCGCAGTTCCGAGTTGCAAAGCGAAGCTGCAGCCGCCATGGCAGCGGCCATCGAGGAAATGACGGTCAGCATCAACCATGTGTCCGACCGCGCGCTGGAGGCCAACCAGCAAACCAGTGCCGCAGGCGATACCGCCAGCCAGGGCGGACAGGTGATTCTGGCCACGGTAAGCGGCATCACGGCGGTTTCCGAATCCATCCGCCAGGCCGCGAACCAGGTGGCCAGTTTGCGTCAGGACAGCCAGACGGTGGCCACGGTGATGAACATCATCAAGGAAATTGCCGAACAAACCAATTTGCTGGCGCTCAATGCTGCCATCGAAGCGGCACGGGCCGGTGAAATGGGCCGGGGCTTTGCCGTGGTGGCCGATGAGGTGCGGAAGCTGGCAGAACGCACGGCCAAGTCCACCACGGAAATTTCCACGGTCATCAGCCAGATGCAACAAGGTACGCAGGATGCTGTTGGCAGCATGGAACGCGTGGTGGAACGCGCCAATCAGGAAGCCGATGCCGCACGCGGTGCAAACAGCGCCATCGAACGCATCCAGGACAATACCCAGCAGGCCAGGGAACTGGTGCATGACATTTCCCACAGCATTTCCGAACAAACCAGCACCAGCACCACCATTGCCCAGCGGGTGGAGCAGATTGCCCAGATGGCAGAGGAAAACTCGTCTGCCGCCAGCAGCTCGGCCGATGCCGCACGTGAACTGCACAAGCAGGCCAGAGCCATACTCAACACCGTGGCGCAGTATCAGGTGTAACGCCACCGGCTTTGCCCTGCAGCCATACCCGTCTACAGATGGGTATGGCGCTCCGGACGGGCGGCGGTTTCCATTTCGGCCAGACCCTGCAAGATGCCGCAGGCATCCAGCGCCTGTGTCTGCTGGCAGCGCTGGCGCAGTTCATCCAGCTGCGCTTTCAGCTGCACCAGTTCGGCAATGCGCGCATCCACATGACTGATATGCGCATCCAGCACCTGGTTCACCCCGCCACAATCGGACTGCGGGTCCGCCATCAGTGACAGCAACTGGTGGATTTCCTCATGCGTCATATCCAGCGCCCGGCAGTTACGGATAAAGCGCAGCCGTTCCAGATGGCGCTCGCCATAGCTGCGATAGTTGTTGGCCTCGCGTTGTGGCGGTGGTAACAGCCCGGTCTTTTCATAAAAGCGCACGGTTTCGCTGGTACAGTCCGCCAGTCTGGCCAATTCACCAATTTTCATTGCACTCTCCTTTAGCTGTTGACCTTGAAGTTGCTACAGGGTGTTAACTGTATGCCAATGCAACACAGGAGACCAGCATGCAAGCCAGATACAAGCGTGTACCCGCCCCGCACGACAAAGCAGCCCACAGCCATCATGGCCACGGGCAGGATGGACACAAGCATGCTGACCACCACCACGACTACTGCTGCGGCAGCACCAGCGCGCCGCTGGAAACGCTGGCCGGAGCGCGCAGTGAAGGCGAGCTGACGGTTACGCCCATCCGCATCCTGCAAATGGATTGCCCCACCGAAGAAGCGCTGATCCGCAAACAGCTGGACGCCATGAGCGAAGTTGTCGCGCTGGAATTCCGCCTGATGCAGCGCGTGCTCACAGTCACGCACCAGAAGGCAGCACTGCCTGCCATTCTGAGCGCCTTGCGTGAGCTGGGCTTCAACCCGGAAACCGCAGCCGAGGCAGGCACCCTGCCCCCGGCCGATTCCGCTGCCGCCCCTGCCCCCTGGTGGCCGCTGGCCTCGGCCGGTTTGCTGGCACTGGCCGCCGAGCTGTGTGACTGGCTGAAAGCTCCTGGCTGGCTGGCAGCCTTGCTGGCATTGGCAGCGATTGCCATCTGCGGCATCAGCACCTACCGCAAGGGCTGGATAGCACTGCGTCACCTCACCCTCAACATCAATGCCCTGATGAGCATTGCCGTTACCGGCGCGCTGCTGCTGCAGCAATGGCCGGAAGCCGCCATGGTGATGGTGCTGTTCACCCTGGCCGAGCGCATCGAGGCCAGGTCGCTGGAGCGGGCTCGCCATGCCATTGACAGCCTGCTGCAACTCACGCCGCCCAGCGCCACTGTGCAAGCTGGCGATGGCAGCTGGCAAAACATGCTGGTGGGCGACATTCCGCTGGACGCAGTAGTGCGGGTGGCACCGGGCGAACGCATTGCACTGGATGGCGTCATCATCAGCGGTCATTCCACGGTCAACCAGTCCGCCATGACCGGCGAAAGCATGCCGCTGGAAAAACAGGCTGGCGATAGCGTCTACGCCGGCACGCTGAACGAAAATGGCGCTTTCGATTACCGCGTCACCGCCGCCGCCAGCGATACCATGCTGGCGCGCATCCGCCATGCGGTGGAGCAGGCACAGGATGCCAAGGCCCCTACCCAGCGCTTTGTCGATCGCTTTGCCCGCATCTACACCCCGACCGTCTTTGCGCTGGCCACCTTGCTGGCCATCCTGCCGCCACTATTCACCGGTGGCGACTGGCTGGCATGGATCTACAAAGCGCTGGTGCTGTTGGTGATTGCCTGCCCGTGCGCGCTGGTCATCTCCACCCCGGTTACCGTGGTAAGCGGCCTGGCCGCTGCAGCCCGTCAGGGAATACTGATCAAGGGCGGCGTCTGGCTGGAACAAGGCCGCAAGCTGCGTACGCTGGCACTGGACAAGACCGGCACCATTACCCATGGCAAGCCGGAACAGACAGCCTGGCAGGCACTGGATACTGAACACGCCAGCAGCTGCCGCAGCCTGGCAGCCAGCCTTGCCAGCCGCTCCGACCATCCGGTGTCCCGCGCCTTGCTGCGCGCGGCAGAGCAAGACGGCATCGCCCTGCAGGAAGTCAGCCAGTTTGCGGCAATCACCGGCCGTGGCATTCACGGGGTGATAGCCGGACGTCAGCTGTGGCTGGGCAACCTGGCGCTGGCCGGTCAGCTTGGCCGGAATACACCCGAAGTTGAGGCTTGGGTGGCTGCCCGTGAGCAAGATGGCAATAGCGTGGTGATGCTGATGGATGAAGAGCGGGTGCTGGCCCTGTTTGCCGTGGCTGACACCATCCGCCCCGCCAGCCGGGACGCCATCGCCCAGTTGCACAAGTTGGGCATCCGTACCGTCATGCTCAGTGGGGACAACCAGCAAACTGCCAGCGCCATTGCCGCTGCTGTCGGCATTGACCAAGCCCATGGCGGGCTGCTGCCACAGGACAAGGCCGACATCATTGCCCATTTGGGCCGGGACGGACTGGTGGGCATGGTGGGAGATGGCATCAATGACGCACCGGCACTGGCACGCGCCGACATCGGCTTTGCCATGGGTGCGATGGGGTCGGATACCGCCATCGAAACCGCCGATGTGGCACTGATGGATGACGACCCCGCCCGCCTGCCCGCATTTGTGCGCCTGTCCCGCGCCACGCACACCATTCTGGTGCAAAACATCGTGCTGGCGCTGGGCATCAAGGCGGTTTTCCTGCTGCTGACCCTGCTGGGCATGGGCAGCATGTGGATGGCGGTATTCGCCGATGTCGGTGCCAGCCTGCTGGTGGTGGGCAACGGCTTGCGACTGCTGCGCAAGTAGGAGTGCAGGCACGCCGCTTGCTTGCTGCATGAGCGAAACGCCTCCAACACCCCGGAGGCGTGCCGACCACCCACACCCCGGGTGGCAGGACTTGCCCGCAGGAGCCACATCATGACACCGAGCACACCGCTTACCTTGTTGATCACCCGCCGCATCAAGCCGGCACGCCACGCCGATTTTCACGCCTGGATCCGCCAGGGCGAGAGCCTCGCCACAGCCGCGCCCGGCTATCTGGGCTCCGGCCTGCTGCAACCGCCGCCGGGTGACGACCACTGGCAAATCCTGTTTCGTTTCAGCGATCAGGCCAGTCTGGATGCCTGGGCAGCCAGCCCGGCACGTCAGGCATGGCTGGCTGCAGGGGAAGAGCTGATCCAGCACAGCAGCGTGCATTGTGCCGAAGGCCTGGAGCAATGGTTTGGCCTGAAAACACCGCCACGCTGGAAACAGGCGGTGATGATCTGGCTGGTGTTCTTTCCGGTTTCGCTCTGTTTCACCCTGCTCTTGGGCGACAAACTGGCCAGCCTGCCAGTGGTGCTGCGGGTGCTGTGCAGCACCCTGATGCTGACGCCTGTCATGGTGTTCCTGTTCATTCCGCTCAGCAGCCGCCTGCTGCACAAATGGCTGCAAAGCGATGGCAGTCGTCCGACCGGACTGTCTGCCAAGCCCTGAATCAGCAACAGCCATACCTCCTGACCAGCCAACATGCTGGTCAGGATCAAACTTTGCTGCATTTTTCCCGCCCGACAGCCGGATTGCCGTCGGCAATGGCACTTCCCTCGTTTATGATTAGCTTACTGAGTATTTTCCATGCTTATCATCAGAGAGTTCCGCCATGCCCTCACCCTGGCACAGTTCGCTGGATCCCGCTCAACTGGCAAGCAGCTTGCACGCCTGGCATGCCGACCACCCCGACCAGCGCCTGCTGGCCTTGCTGGCCGAAGCCGACCGTGAGCAACTGCCAAACCTGCAAACGGCCTGCCTGCACCAGGGCATCGAACTGGCGGGTGGGGTATTTCCCCGCCTGATCAGCGATCAGGGTTTTGTTGACCATGGCGTCATGCTGCTGCCCTGCCCTGGCGGCAGCCAAAGCGCTCTGTTGCGCATTCATACCGGGCAAGACCCGGCACAAACCGCGCAACACATGAGCGAGCGGATAACGCAAATGCTGGCTGCGTGGCCGGCAGATCAGGGCAAACCAACCTTGTTCATGATTTTCGATGGCATGCTGCCGGATATCGCGTCCATTCTGGATGCCCTGTACCTGCAACTGGCCGACCAGGTGTTCTACGGCGGGGTGAATGCCGGCAGCGCACAGTTTCAGCCCATTCCCTGCCTGTTCGACCAATACCAGAGCATGATGCACGGCGTGCTCTGCCTGTTGCTGCCCGCCACGGCCAATCCGGTTATCAACCATGGCTACCCGGCACCGGAGCACACCCTCACCGCCACAGCCACTGCCGGTAACCGCATTTTCCAGATTGACTGGCGACCGGCCTTCGACGCCTACCAGCAAATCGTCAAGCAACAGTTTGGTGCCGAACTGAATCGTGACAACTTCTACACCTTCGGCGTGCATTTCCCGCTTGGCATCATGCTGGCCAACCAGCAATTGCTGATTCGTGTCCCGGTAGCGCTGGAGGATGACGGTTCGGTATTTTGCGTGGGTGAGGTGCCGGAAAACGCCGTGCTGATGATGGTGCAAGCTCCGCCAGTGCCGGGCGATGACTGCGTACAGCAGGTGCTTGGCACCTTGCAGCAGCGTCATGGCTCGCTGCAAGGTAAAAACCTGCTGAGCTTTTACTGTGCGGGACGCAGCCAGCACTTTGGCCCGGCCGCACTGGAGGAAATCCATGGCCTGATCCGGCATAGCCAGGCCGCCAGCGTGACCGGAGCGCTGACGCTGGGTGAAATCGGCAGCCCGCATGAATGGGGCTACCCGCTGTTTCACAATGCCTGCATCACGGCCAGCGTCTGGATGGATGCATGAACAAGGATCAATTGCTTGCCGTACTGTACGACCTGTCGCTCACCATCGGGCGCGAGGTCACGGTTGATGCGCTGCTCACCAAGGTGGTGCAACGCCTGCTGTTTCACACCGGCTGCCCGGTGGGCCTGGTCATTCACCACCCGGATGGACTGGACGCCAACAGCGGCAGCCTGCTGAAAGTGATTGGCGACCATCAACTACAACAGCAAGCCAGCATTGGCATCGCCCTGCCGCCGGGGCTGCTGGGCCGCAGCATTCAGGCCGACACCGACGCGAGGCTGCTACAACGCTTTACCGGTCAGGATCGCTACCGTTACAGCCTGCGCCTGCCGCTGGATCAAACCCACACCATCATGCTGCTGGCGCCGGAAACCATGTTGCAGCAGATGCCGCTGGAGCATGTATTCCCGCCTATCCTCGCCAACCTGTCCCGCGCCATCAAGCTATGTAACGACAGCGAACAACTGGCCATCAGCCTGCAGGCAGAACGCAACCAGGTGATGGTGCAGCTGGACCGGGCGCAACGCTTCAACCAGGCCTTGCTCAATGCCATGCCGATTGCCGTGTTCTACAAGGATGCCAGCGGGCGCTATCTGGGTTGCAACCCGGCATTTTCCCGCACGGTGGGCATGCAGCCCGAGCACATCATCGGCAAGATGCCGCAAGAAGTCTGGCCGGCCGAGCTGGCCAGCATGTTCACCCAGAATGATGCCGAGCTGATTGCCAGCCGCCAGCCACAGATGTTCGAATACGTCATCCGCACCCAGCAAGGCCAGTTGATGGATGTGGTTTACGCCAAGGACCTGTTCTACGACGAGGACAACAATATTGCCGGCATCATTGGTGCCTTCATCGACATCAGCGGGCGCAAGAAGGCGGAGGAATCGCTCCGCCAGTCGCTGATCCAGGCCATCAGCGCCCTGTCATCGGCCATGGTGCACCGTGACATGAGCACGGCGGGCCACGAAGTACGTGTCAGCGACCTTGCCGTTGCCATCGGCCGCCAGCTGGGGCTGGATGAACACCAGCTGGAAGGGCTGGGCCTGGCTGCCATGGTGCATGACATCGGCCAGATTCAGATTCCATCGGAAATCCTCACCCGGCCACGCCGCCTGAATCACGAGGAATTCGAGCTGGTCAAGCTGCATGCCGAGGCCAGCCATGAAATCCTCAAGGACATCCAGTTTCCCTGGCCCATTGCCGAGATTTCCTGGCAGCACCACGAAAACATGGACGGCAGCGGTTATCCGCGCGGTTTGCGTGGTGATGAAATCCTGCTGGAAGCACGCATCATCCACGTTGCCGACAGCATGGAGGCCATGTTGTCGCATCGCCCCTTCCGTCGCCAGCTGGGTCAAGCCCAGGCGCTGGCACAGCTGCAACAATACAAGGGCAGCGTGTACGATCCTGCCGTGGTTGATGCCTGTCTGACACTATTTGACGAACATGGCTATCAACTGCCGGACCATAAAAGAAAAAGCTGAACATGGACGCCCGTAGCACAAGAATGCCATTTGCCGACTACACCCTGCAGGCTGCCATCCGGCAACTGCCGGACCGGGTGATCATCAAGGACACCCACTCCCGCTTCATCACCTGCAACCAGCGTTTTGCCGATGACCTGGGTATCCGCATCGAAGACATTGCCGGCAAGACCGATCACGATTTTTTCCCGCCGGCACTGGCAGCCAGTTATCAGGCAGACGACCAGAAGGTGATTGCCAGCGGCGTTGCCGTGGTGCTGCAAGAGCCTTACATGCTGGATGGCAAGCACTGCTGGCTGGAAACCAGTAAATCACCCATTTTCGACGACGCTGGGCTGTGCATAGGCCTGACTGTCATTTTCAAGGACATCACCCAGCAAAAGCAGGACCATGATGAAATGCAGCGCCGGGCCTGGGCGCTGCAAGCCAATAGCCGTACCAATCAGGCCCTGGTACAGGCCAGTGACGAACAGGCCTTGTTGCAGGCCGTGTGTGATGCCATCGTCGCCGACCAGCGCTACCCGCTGGCCCTGATTGCCGGCATGCAGGACCTGCAACAACAGCGTTTGCAAGTACTGGCCGCTGCCGGTACTGCCCATGCATACAGCGAACAGCTGGACATTTGCTGGACCAAGGACTCCGCCAGCAATGACGGCCCGATTGCCAGCTGCATCCGCCAGGGCAACACCATCAATATCCACGCATTGCAACAGCACCCCAGCTTCCAGCCATGGAAGGCGCTGGCCAGCCAGCACGGGCTGCACGCCATTGTCGCCATCCCGCTGGTGGCAGGACCGGACCTGATCTGCGCGCTGGCAGTCTATGGTGGCGCCGAGCAGTCATTCAGCCCGGTGGAGGTGCAGGTTTTTGAAGAACTGACACGCAATGTGCAGTTCGGCATCCAGTCGCGCCGCACCCGGGTGGCGTATCAGCAGTCCTTGCAGGAGCAGGCAGCCCATGCCCAGGTACTGGAAAATGCGCTGGAAAAGGCATTGGCTGCCATTGCCTCGGTACTGGAACAGCGCGACCCTTACACCGCTGGCCATCAGAAACACGTGGCCGAACTTGCAGTGCTGATTGGCCAGGAGTTACGTCTGGATGCACACCGGCTGCGTGGCTTGTACCTGAGCGGCGTGGTGCATGATCTGGGCAAGATTGAAGTGCCGGCCGAGATTCTCAGCAAACCCAGCCGGCTGCATCCGGTGGAATTTGCGCTGGTGAAGCGCCATCCGGAAGTGGGTTACCACATCCTGAAAAACATTGATTTCCCCTGGCCTATTGCCGACATCATTCGCCAGCACCACGAATATCTGGATGGTTCCGGCTATCCGCTCGGCCTGTCGGGCAAAAGCATACTGCTGGAGTCACGCATCCTCACCGTAGCCGACATTGTCGAATCCATGTCGTCGGACCGCCCTTACCGGGCCGCACTGGGTATTGGCCAGGCCATCGCCCAGATTCGCCTGATGCGTGGCACCCAGCTGGACCCGGATGTGGTGGATGCCTGCATCCGGGTGCTGGAGCGCGGTGACTTCACCCCGCACTTGCTGACACTGGAAGCCGGAGACTGATACTGGCAGACAGTCGCGGCTAGCGGCATCAGTCACACGGTCTGCCAGGCTGACAGCGTCAGGAACGCACATGGTCAGTGATAAGCCGCCACATCCTGCAAGTGCTGGCGTGCATTGCCAGCCCAGTTCTTGCTGCCATACAGGTTCAGGCGCGAAATGGCCTTGGTTTGCTTGAGCCGGGCAAAATCGAAGTCACGCAAATCCAGCCAGACCGGGCTGATGGACGAAGCAGACTGAAACGCATAGCGCATGTTTTTCATGTCGGCCGTGGTGGTCCAGTAGGTGCCCACACCCCGGTTTTCTGCCGGATAGCGTGAATACGGCTCGTAGGATTTTTCCACCGACAAATCCAGCGGATCTGCCATCAGGCCGATGGGCATGGCAACACTATGCATGATGGATGCCAGAAAGCCGCGTGCTTCTTCGACATTGTCCGGGCGCGGCAGCGTCTTGAGCAGCCAGTTGGCCCGCACCAGCCGGGCGTCCGCCTGCCATCCGGTGGGAATGGTTTCGGAGGTGGAGGCGGCAAACTTCTTTTCCTGCTTCAGCATGGTGTCGTAGTCAGGCGGATTGGTCAGCACGGTGAACTGCCTGCCATGATGGATGACGGTTTCACCCTTGACGATTTCGATGATGGCCGAATCGCCGCTGGCGTCCTCAATGGCAATGTGTTTGGTATCCGACGCATAGTCGATGGGCAGGCGTTTGGGCAGCAGTCGCACACTGCGGATGGCAGCAACGGCTTCGGCTACCGTGGCATGGTTATCCAGAATGAAGCTCAGCCAGTGACTGCTTTCCAGTACCGGCTTTTCCGGCTTGCCCGGCTGCGGCTGTTCGGCACCGCCGGTAAAGTACAGGGTATGCGCCACCAGGCCCTTCTCGTTCATGCCATCCATCGGGAAAACATTGTCAGCATAAACAGCCACGCTGCCATAGCGCGCCTTCCAGCGTACGGTATGGGCTGCATTTTCTTCGGTGGCACCCACGCGACTGACACCGCGTGGACTCAGCACCAGCGAAGGGCTGACCGGGCCAAAGAAATCAAGATTGCGCGCACTGAGCAGATAACCGGGCTGTGTATTCCACAGTACGCGGGTGCAGGCTTCGGCAGCTGGCAACAAGACAGTTGCAAGGGATGCGGCAAGTGCGAGAGGTGCAATACCTTTGGACATGAAAACCCCCGAGTAAAGTCGGTATCGCTCCGGAAAACTGCACGGCGATACCAGCCATTAGTCTAGGGATGCTGTTTACGGCAGCGGAATGTCATGATGTCCGGTTTGGCGTCTGGAAATTTCGCTTTGCTGGCAGGCCGATTCATCATCAACCACCAATGGCGATCAGGCCGGGATGGCGAACGCCACCCCGGACCAGCCTGCAAGCGCGCTAGGCATGCTGCATGAAGAAATCCGCCACCTTGGCGGCACTCACCTTCTGCAACTGGCACAGCTGGCGGTGGTCGAGTTGTGCTGTACCATGCTTGCGCTGCGCAGTCTCCAGCAGGTATTGCAGCAGCTGTGCCGCCATGCGGGCATCTGCCAGTGCACGGTGAGCGCGTCCGGCATCCGGCAGCCCCGCCCAGCGGGTGAGCGTGCCCAGTTTGTGATCTGGTGCCTGCGGCAACAAGCGCCGCGCCAGCAGCAAGGTGCAGGCGAAGTCCTGTCGCCGCTGCCGGCCGAGCAAGCCCAGCTCGTGATCCCAGAACTTGCGGTCGAATGCCGCATTGTGCGCGACAAGCGGCAGGTCGCCGACAAAATCAGCCACTTCGCGCATGACGGTAGCCACCGGCGGAGCGCTGCGCAGCATGGCATTGCTGATGCCGGTAAGCTGTTCGATTTGCGCCGGAATCCGCACGCCGGCATTCATCAGACTCTGGTAGTGATCCACCTCACGACCGTCCTGCCACAGCACCACGGCAATTTCAGTGGCACGACTGCCAACGGCTGGCGACAAGCCGCTGGTTTCAAAGTCGAGCACCGCATAACAAGGTGATGTGCTGCTCAATTCAATGCCGCCTTGGCTGCCTCTTCCGGGCTCAGGCCGTCAAAAAACATATCGGTAAACCACTCGGCGTTTTCTTCGATTTGTTGCTGCGCCTCATCCGGCTTGGCACCGGCGGCAACAAACAGGGCTTCCACTTCGGCACACCATTGCAACAGGGCGATGGTATCCGGATCGAGCTCGTCTTCCTTGCGCTTGGACATGGGTTTCTTTCCGCTAAATGTTGAACTGGCGGCATTGTACACGGCAATTGCCGGATACAAGGCAGCGGTGCATGGATATTGCTAGAATCAGCAGCTGAACATGAACCGGGAAAAACCGATGTCCAAGCTTGTTGCTGTTGATCTGGCTAAAAGCTATCGCCTGCTGAACCACGGCCCGACCGTGCTGGTTTCCTCAGCCCACGCGGGCGAACAAAACGTGATGGCCGCCGCCTGGGCCATGCCGCTGGACTTTGACCCGCCCAAGGTGCTGGTGGTGGTGGACAAGGCCACCCACACCCGTGAACTGATGGAAGCTTCCGGCGAATTTGTGCTGAACATTCCCTGCCGCGCCCAGGCTGAACAGGTATTGACCGCAGGCAGTTGCAGCGGGAAGGAGGTGGACAAGTTTGCCGTCAGCGGCATCATCGCCCTGCCCGGCGAAACCGTTGCGGCACCGCATGTGGACGGCTGCATCGCGTATCTGGAATGCCGCATCATCAGCGAGCCGCACAACCAGCAGCGCTACGACCTGTTCATTGGCGAAGTACTGGCCGCCAGGGCAGACCCGGATGTCTGGCACGACGGCCATTGGAACTTTGATGGTCATGATGCCAAACGCAGCCTGCACTACATTGCCGGTGGCAATTTCTTCAGCATCGGCGAGCAGTTTGCCGTTGCCGCCAGACAGGCTGAGTAAAAAAGCCGCCCGCAGGCGGCCCGGTCGGTCTTAGCGAACAGCGCTGACGAATTCGTCAAACGCCGTCACCAGTCGTGCCACATCCTCTACCGTGGTTTGCGGGCAAACCAGCAGCATATTGTGGAAAGGCGTGATCAACAGCCCGCGGTTGAGCAGGAACAGGTGGATGATGTGCTCCATGTCGCTGTCCAGAATCGCATCTGCCTCGCTACCATTGCGCGGCGGGGTGGCGGTGAACTGGAACTCGGTGCGGGCACCCACCTGTGTCACACACCATGGCAGCGCATGACGGGCAATCACCGCACGCAAGCCGGCGGCCAATTGCTCGGCCAGCGCAAACATGTGGGCATAGGCTTGTTCGGTCATTACCTCGGCCAGATTGGCACGCATCGCCGCCATGGCCAGCATGTTGGCGGTCAGCGTGGTGCCGATGCCGCTGTGGCCCGGTACCGCTTCGCGCTTCGCCTGCTGGGCGCGTTTGGCCATTTCCTCGGAAAAACCGTACACCGCACACGGCACGCCACCGCCCATGGGCTTGCCCAGCACCATCATGTCCGGCTTCAGGCCGTGAGCGCGGGTATAACCGCCCATGCCGGTGCTGATGGTATGGGTTTCATCCATGATCAGCAGCGTGCCATAGCGGCGGCATAGCGCCTGTGCCGCTTCCCAGAAGCCAGGCTCCGGCAGCACCATACCGATATTGGTCATCGCTGGTTCGGCCAGCAGGCAGGCTACCTGACCATCCTTCAGTGCGTTTTCCAGCGCGGCCAGATCGTTGAACTCCACCACGCGGGTGTATTGGGTCAGGTCGTACACCTGGCCCAGCAGGCTGGCACGCTGCACCGGCTTGCCATCCACCAGATCGACAAACACATCGTCAATGGTGCCGTGATAGCAGCCATTGAACACCAGCAACTGCTGACGACCGGTAGCGGCCCGCGCCCAGCGCAGGGCGAAACGGTTGGCATCGGTGGCGGTCATGGCAAACTGCCAGAATGGCAGGCCAAAACGTCGCGCCAGCTCCGTCGCCACCCAGACGGCATCCTCCGACGGCAGCATGGTGGTCAGCCCGCGCGCAGCCTGCTCGGCCAGCGCCCTGGCCACCGGGGCCGGGCCGTGGCCGAACATGGCACCGGTGTCGCCCAGGCAGAAATCGACATAGCGATTGCCATCCACATCTTCAAAACTGGCACCCTGCGCCTGCTTCACGTACAGGGTGAAGGGGGTGGACCAGTCATCCATCCAGTGCAGCGGCACACCAAACAGCAAATGCTGATCTGCCTGCGCCGACAGCCGCTGCGATTGCGGGCGCGCCGCGATAAAGCGCTCGCGCTCGGCAGCGTGCAGTTGCAAGGCCCTGTCCCAGTTGATGCCATGTCGTGTTGTTGTCATTGCTTTCTCCTTGATCTTGTTCTGTGCGGACAGCAGCCCGCCATCATGTCATACGTGCAGTTGCAGGTGTTCGCGTTCCCAGGCGGTGATGCCACGATTGAAGGTTTCGAATTCTTTTTCCTTCACCGCGCAAAAAGCCTGCACAAACTGTTCGCCCAGAATGTCGGCAAGCTCCGGACAGTCCTGCATCAGCGCCACGGCATCTTCCAGGCTGCGCGGCAGCTCGAAATCCAGGTCGTAGGCGCTGTCGCTCATCGGCTCACTGGGAATCAGGCCCTGCACCATGCCGAGGTAACCGCAGGCCAGCGTGGCCGCCATGGCCAGATAGGGGTTCACATCCACGCCCGGCACCCGGTTTTCCAGCCGCCGCGCACTGGGGCCAGATGGCGGAATGCGGATGCCGCAAGTCCGGTTGTCATAACCCCAGCGCACATTGATGGGTGCGGCGGCATGGCGGCTGAGCCGACGATAGGAATTGACGTAGGGCGCCAGCATGGGCATCACCATGGGCAGGTACTTCTGCATGCCGGCAATATGATGGAAGAACAAGGGGGTGGCGCTGCCATCCGCTGCGGAAAAGATGTTCTGCCCGTCTGCAGTACTGACAATGCTTTGATGGATATGCATGGCACTGCCGGGTTCATCTTCCATCGGCTTGGCCATGAAGGTGGCAAAGATATTGTGACGGTAAGCGGTTTCACGCACTGCACGCTTGAACAGGAAAACCTGGTCGGCCAGTTCCAGCGCATTGCCATGGGTGAAATTGATTTCCATCTGGCAGGCACCCACTTCATGAATCAGCGTTTCCACATTGAGCTGGGCTTGCTGGCAGAAAGTGGACAGCTCCTGGAAGAAAGGGTCGAAGTCGTTGACGGCATCGATGGAGAAGGATTGGCGCCCTACTTCGGAGCGTCCGGCACGGCCGGTGGGGGGGCGCAAAGGCTCGTGCGGGTTATTGTTCTGCCGGATCAGGTAAAACTCCATTTCCGGAGCCACCACCGGCTGCCAGCCGCGATCGGCATACAATTGCAACACCTTGCGCAATACGGCACGCGGTGAAATTCCCACCGGCTTGCCGTCGAAGTCTTCACAATCGTGAATCACCACCGCCACCGGCTCCATGGCCCAGGGCACCAGCCGGATGGAGGCGGCATCCGGCACGCACACCATGTCCGGGTCATTGGCACCGACAAAACGTTCGAATTCGGCAAACTCGCCATTCACGGTGATGGTGAGTACTGCCTTGGACATCTTCATGCTCTCTTCGGCCAGGAACAAATCCTTGGGGACAATCTTGCCACGCGCCACCCCGGTCATGTCCGGAATGACGCATTCCACTTCATGGATGTTGTGCGTTCGGATGAAGCTGTGTAAATGCTCATGCATGTTTTATCCTTTATGATCAAATCTGCAAAAAGCCCTTTTCCCAACACCGCACCAACCCATGTGAATTCAAATGCAAATACCGGAATAAAAGCTGGAATTGATCATAGTAAGACAAAACGCACATGTCAATTTATGATCAAATAAAACTTGAAAAGTGAAGCATCACAGCACCATGATTGCTATGGTATCCTTTGTGACAAATTCCAATACCAACGACTCGCCGACAATGAAGACTACCGCCTCCTCTACACTACAGGACGAAACCTACACCACCTTGCGCCAGTGGCTGTCACTGGGTCGCTGGCTGCCCGGCGAACGGCTGAAGATCAAGCAACTGGCACAAGACATGCAGGTTGGCGAAATGCCGGTGCGCACTGCACTGCAACGCCTGGTGGCAGAGAAGGCGCTGGCCAACATTCCCAACTGCGGCGTCACCGTGCCGCAATTGAGCCGCACCCAGTTTGACGACATCCTGCAAACCCGCATGTTGCTGGAAGGCGAAGCAGCTGAAAAAGGTGCACGCAACCTGAGCAGTGCCGACCTCAAGCTGCTGGAAGAACTGACCGCCACCATGGACGAGGCCATCCGCAATCACGATGTCAAAGGCTATCTGACGGCAAACGAAGACTTCCACGTCACGCTGTACCGCGCCTCCGGCTCTGCCATGCTGCTGTCCCTGATTGAAAGCGTATGGCTGCACGTTGGCCCCATTTCCAATCAGCTGCATCAGGACCCGCACGTGTGGAGCATCATGAACGACTGCCATGAGGACATGATGCGCGCCCTGCACCGCAAGGACCCGTCCGCCGTGCGTCGCGCCATCGAACGCGACCTGTTCAATGCCGGGCAGTACCTGAAAACACTGTGCAACTGAGATACACACGGGTAGCATGAAAAAACCGGGTCAAAGCCCGGTTTTTTATTTGCCAACAGCAGCAAGACCTCACTGCACCCCATACCAGGCCATGAATATCTCCACACCTCTGGCCACACGCTGTTGCAACAGCTTCAGGTCGTCCTCGCTCACCACGCCAACCAGGAATGTCTCCTGATATTCCGCCTGTATCAGCGACAACAAATGCATGGCAGCAATCCAGCCATCTGCGCGGCGCAGGCGGCCGGCCTGCATTTCCTCTTCCAGATAAGCCGCCACCTTGTTCCAGCCCTGGCGCGGGCCTGCCTCATAAAACTGCTGGGCGGCACCGGCACGCACCAGTTCACCCGCAATGATGCCGCGCATGGCCATCAGGTCCGGGCCCAGAATCACCTGCAGGTAGTTTTCCCCGAATGCCTGCAAAGCCGCCGCAATATCCCCGCCCGGGACCAGCCGTGCATAGGCATGTGACATGCGCTCTTCGGCCAGCATTTTCATCACACTGAGGAACAGCTCCTCCTTGGACTTGAAATAACCGTACAAAGTGGCTTTGGAACCCCCTACCCGGCTGCAGATTTCTGCCATGGAAGTCGCCTCATAACCACGCTGCAGGAACAACTCTGCTGCCGTTGCCACCATTGCCTGACGGCGCTCTTCACTTTTTGTTCGCATTTTTGCTCCAAACTGTACCGAACTGTACGGTTTTACTTGACGACGCCAACGCCGCACATTATAACTGTACCGTACAGTACAGTTAAAGGCCCTGTCAAAAAAATGGATACCCAATCAAGCATGCACCCACGGCGCACCCTGCTACAACTGACCATGCTAGGCAGCCTGCTGCTGGCCGGTTGTGCCAGCGTGCCGGACCTGGGCCCCGCGCCCCGTAACAAGACCATGCAGGACATGGCCAGTCAGCAAACCCTGCAAGCCAGCACGGCTGACTGGATGAACAGCAACTGGTGGCAAAGCTATCAGGACGGCCAGCTCGACGACATCATGCAAGAAGCCTTGAGCCAGTCGCCGGACCTGGCAGCCGCCCAGGCTCGTCTGGCCAAAGCTGCCGGTCAGGCGGAACAGACTGGCGCCAGCAATCTGCCCAGCCTCGACCTGAATACCTCTGTCACCAAGATGAAGCAAAGCTATAACAACGGCTTTCCCGCTGCCTTTGTTCCGCATGGTTACAACAACTCTGCCAAGGTCGAACTGGATTTCAGCTATGAAATCGACTTCTGGGGCAAGAACCGCTCCGCCATTGCTGCCGCCAGCTCGGAACTGGCCGCAGCCCAGGCCGAGGCAGCACAAAGCCGCCTGACACTGACCAGCGCGATTGCCGCAGCCTATGCCGAACTGGCCCGCCTGTATGCCGAGCAGGATGCCGCCGAACAGGCTCTGAGCGTGCGCCAGCATAGCGCCCAGCTGCTGCAGCAGCGCTTTGACAATGGTCTGGAAACCATGGGCAGCCTGCGTCAGGCCCAGTCCCGCGAAGCCACCGCCAATGCCGACCTCAGCGCCGCACGCCAGGCCATCGCCCAGCAAAAACTGAGCATTGCCGCCCTGATGGGTGCCGGGCCGGATCGCGGCATGAGCCTGCGTCGCCCGGCTGCCAGCCTGCTGCATCCGCAAGGCTTGCCTGCCACCTTGCAGGCGGACTTGCTGGGTCGCCGTCCGGACCTGGCCGCCGCCAGACTGCGCGCAGAAGCCGCCGCCAGCCGTATCAACGTTGCCCGCGCTGCGTTTTACCCCAACGTGAATCTGTCTGCCTATCTGGGCGTGCAGTCGCTGGGGCTGAGCTATCTGACCAAGAACGGTTCCGACATCGGCGGGGTCGGCCCGGCCATTTCGCTGCCGATTTTCCGTGGTGGTGCCCTGCAAGGCAACTACCGCGTGGCCCGCGCCGAGTACGACGCCGCCGTGGCCAGCTACAACCAGACCCTCACCCAGGCCCTGCATGAGGTGGCTGATGTCATGGCCCAGCAACAGGAACTGGGCCCGCAGCTGGAGCAGCGCCGCCTGGCCCTGAAAACTGCCGAAGAGTCCTACCAGGTGATGCAGAACCGCTATCAGGGTGGTCTGGCCAGCTATCTGGACGTACTGAATGCCGAAGACAACGTGATTGCCAGTCGTCGCAGCAGCACCAGCCTGGAAACCCGGCTGTTCCTGCTGGACGTCAACCTGATCAAAGCCCTGGGTGGCGGTTATCAAGCCTGAGCCCCAACCGAATACAACAATTGCAGAGAACCATCATGAGCGAAAATATCCAAGCCCTCCCCGCCTCCGATGCCCCGCACAGCGACAGCCTGCGTCTGGCCAAGCGCAAGAAGCTGTTTGCCCTGCTTGGCGCAGTCGTCGGCGTTGCCGCCATTGGTGCCGGCACTTACTGGACCCTGGTGGCCTCCCACCATGTCAGCACTGACAATGCCTATGTGGCCGTTGAAATGGCGCAAATCACCCCGGAAGTCAGCGGCACCGTGCGCGAAGTACTGGCCGTGGACACCCAGCAGGTAAAGCGTGGAGACATTCTGGTAAAACTGGACGACAAGGATGCCACCCTCAATCTGGCACAGGCTGAAGCCGAACTGGCGCGCGCCGAGCGTCGCGTGCAGGGTTATCTGGCCAGTGACGAAGGTTTGCAAGCCCAGGTACAGGCCCGTATTGCTGACCAGGCACGCAGCAATGCCCAGCTGGTTTCTGCCCGCGCCGACCTGCAGCGCGCCGAGCTGGACCTCAAGCGCCGTCAGGCGCTGGCCAAGAGCGGTTCGGTGTCCGGTGAAGAACTGAGCAATGCACAGAACGTATTCAGCACCGCCAGCGCCAACCTGACCGCCGCCGAAGCCGCCGCCAAACAGGCCGAAGCCAATGCCCGCGCCGCGCAAGGCTCGCTCAAGGCCAACCAGACCCTCACTGTCAACACTACGGTGGACACCAACCCGGAAGTGGCCCTGGCCCGCGCCAAGCGTGACCAGGCCCGTCTGGACCTGGCCCGCACCATCATCCGCGCGCCGGTGGACGGCGTGGTGGCCAAGCGTCAGGCACAGGTCGGCCAGCGCGTGCAGGCCGGCAGCCAGCTGCTGTCGGTGGTGCCACTGCAGCAGGCACACGTGGATGCCAACTTCAAGGAAGTGCAGCTGGACAAGGTACGCATCGGCCAACCCGCCACCCTGACCGCTGACCTCTACGGCAGCCGCATCACCTACCACGGCAAGGTGGCCGGCCTGGCTGGCGGCTCTGGCGCAGCCTTTGCCACCATTCCGGCGCAAAACGCCACCGGCAACTGGATCAAGGTGGTGCAGCGCCTGCCGGTACGCATTGCACTGGACCCGGCCGAACTGCGCGCCCATCCGCTGCAGGTAGGCCTGTCGATGGAAGTCACCATCGATACCGCCAGCGAGTAAGCCATCATGACTGACAGCTCCGTTACTGCTTCACCCAAGCCACTGGAAGGCGGCACCCTGTGGCTGGCCGCCCTGGTGCTGGCCGCCGCCAACTTTGTCGCCGTGCTGGACACCACCATTGCCAATGTGTCGGTGCCCAATATCGCCGGCGGCCTGGCGGTATCTTCCAGTCAGGGGACTTACGTCATTACGTCTTATGCCGTGGCCGAGGCCATTACCGTGCCACTCACCGGCTGGCTGGCTGCGCGGCTGGGCACGGTGCGGCTGTTCATCGGCTCCATGGTGCTGTTCGGCCTGTTTTCCTTGCTGTGCGGCATGGCCGGCTCGCTGGAAACACTGGTGCTGTTCCGCGTGCTGCAAGGCCTGGCCGGCGGCCCGCTGATGCCGATGTCGCAAACCCTGCTGCTGCGGATTTTCCCCAAGGAAAAAACCGGCGCGGCCATTGGCTTGTGGAGCATGACCACGCTGATCGCCCCCATCATGGGGCCGATTCTGGGCGGCGTATTGTGTGACCAGGTGAGCTGGCCGTGGATTTTCTGGATCAACGTCCCCATCACCATGCTGTGTGGCTATGCCGGCTGGCAATTGCTGAAAAGCCAGGAAAGCCTGCGCGAGAACATCCGTGTGGATGCCGTTGGCCTTGGCCTGCTGGTGGTGTGGGTGGCGGCACTGCAAATCATGCTGGATGAAGGCAAGAACCTGGACTGGTTCAATTCCGCCGAGATCGTGGCCTTGGCGGTGACCGCTGCCATCGGCTTTGCCGCCTTCCTGATCTGGGAGCTGACCGAGAAAAACCCGGTGGTGAACCTGCGGGTTTTCCGGCACCGTGGCTACTGGGCCAGTGTGCTCACCATCTCGCTGGCTTTCGGCTCTTTCTTTGGCGCAACGGTGCTGACCCCGCAATGGCTGCAAAGCTATATGGGCTACACCGCCACCGAAGCAGGCCATGCCACGGCGATGAGCGGCATTCTGGCGGTGCTGGTGGCTCCGCTGGTGGCGCAGCTGTCCACCCGGGTAGACCCCCGCCCGCTGGTATTCATGGGAGTGATGTGGCTGGGCGGCGTTACCCTGTACCGCAGCTTTTCCACCACTGACATGGGCTTTTGGCAAGTTGCCCTGCCTCTGCTGTTCCAGGGCGTGGGCATGCCTTTCTTCTTTGTGCCGCTCACGGGCCTCGCCATGGCCAGCGTGGAGCCGGAGGAAATGGCCTCGGCCGCAGGACTGATGAGCTTCATGCGGACATTATCCGGTGCCTTTGCCACTTCGCTGGTGACTACCGCCTGGGAAGACAAGGCCAGCTACAACCATGCCGACCTGGTAGGCAGCATCGACCCCGGTGGCGACACCCTGCGCATCCTGCAGGGTAGCGGCATGAGCCTGGATGCAGCCAGCAACCAGCTCAACCAGCTGTTGCAGTCGCAAAGCATCATGCTGTCCACCAACCAGATTTTCTGGCTGACCGGCCTGTCGTTCGTGGTGGCCGCCTGCGCCATCTGGCTGGCACCCCGCCCCACCCGTGTGGCGGATACCAGTCAGGCGCACTGATCAGTTCTACACGCAGCAAAAAGCCCGGTGCATGCACCGGGCTTTGTCATTCCATATTTTGCCAAGAGTGGATCACCACATGGCTGCTGCAAGGTCGCCCTTACTGTGCGCTGGCCTCACCACCCAGCGCCTGATACAGCGTTACCTGATTCACCAGCCGGTTATAACGGTTTTCCAGCAGGCTTACCTCGGCGGTACGGCGAGTTTCTTGCGCATCCAGCCAGTCCTTCAGCGGAGCCGCACCCGCCTGATAACGCAGCTGGTACAGCTTTTCCGCCCGCGCGGCCAGCACAGCAGCCTGGGTCAGCCGTTCGCCCTGCTGCCGGTACTGCTGGCGGGCGGACAAGGCATTGTCCACGTCAGCCAATGCCGAATACAAAGTCTGGCGGAAGTTCACCACCGCCAGCTGGTAGTCAGCCTCGCTGATGCTGTTGTTCAGCTTCATCTGCCGCCATTGCAAAAATGGCAAGGTAACGCCTGCACCCAGCGTGGACAGCGGGTTGCTCAGCACCTGCGCCAAGCGGGTACTGCTGCTGCCCAGACTGCCGGTCAGGGAAAAATCGGGATAGTACGAGGCACGGGTAGCGTCGCCTGTTGCCAGTGTTTCGCGCAGGCGCAATTCGGCAGCCCGCAGGTCGGGACGGCGCGCCAGCAGCGCCACCGGCAAACCGGCAGGCACGTCTGGCAGATCCGCCATTGGCAGGCTGGCGCGCAAGGCGATGTCACCCTTGGGTGGGCCATCCAGCAATATTGCCAGGGCGTTTTGCGTCTCGGCCAGTTGCTGCTGGTAGTCGTGCAGGCTGGCTTGCTGGCTGGCCAGACTTTGCCGCACGGTCAGCACATCCAGCTCGGCTGCGGCACCGGCCTGCTGCTTGGCCAGCACCAGTCGCAATGCTTGCTGCTGGTAGTCGATGCTGGCCTGCCCCAGTGCCAGCCGCTGACGTAGCCAGGCCTGTTTCCAGTACAGCTTGATGGTGCTGCCAATCAGGCTCAGGCGGCTGCTGGCCATGTCCTGCACCGTGGCACGCGCCTCCCAGGCCTTGGCATCGCTCTGGTGTGCCAGCTTGCCCCACAAGTCCAGTTCATAGCTGACCGACAAGCTGGCCGAATGGCTCTGGCTGCTGACGGCATCGCCACCTAGGCGCCGGCTGGCCGTGCTGGACAGGCTGAAGGATGGCGTGGGTGCCAGCTCGGTATCTGCCAGGTCTGCCTGCAGCATGGCCTGACGCACCTTGATGGCGGCAGCGGCCAGGTCGTTATTGCGTGCCAGCACCTGTTTGATCAGCGCGTCCAGCTCGGCATCGCCAAACTGTTGCCACCACTCTCCTGCTGTCGCAGGACTGGTCGTTCCTTGCGTGCTGGTTTGCCATTGTGCGGGCAGCGCAAGCGCCGGTGTCTGATACGGCGTAGCGGTGATGCTGGCACAGCCGGCAAGCAGCAGGCAGGCCAGCAAGATGGGGTTTGATGCTTTCATTCTGTCATTCTGTTCTGAAGCGATGCTCATTCACGGGACAGCGCCACCACCGGGTCCAGCCGTGCGGCATTGCGGGCCGGCAGATAGCCGAACAGCACGCCCACCAGGGTGGAGCAGGCAAAGGCCGCCACAATGGACGACAGCGAGTAAACCATATTGAAGCTGGCGAGGCGGGCCACCAGCACACCAAGGCCCAGCGACAGGGCCACGCCCAGTGCTCCGCCCAGCAGGCATACCAGCACGGCCTCGATCAAAAACTGCTGCATGATGTCGCGCTGGCGCGCACCCACGGCCATGCACACGCCGATTTCACGGGTCCGCTCGCTCACCGAGACCAGCATGATGTTCATCACGCCAATGCCGCCAACTACCAGCGAAATCACCGCGATCATCGAAACCAGCAATGTCATGGTGGCGGTGGTACTGGCAATGGTCTGGCGGATGCTGTCAGTATTCATCACGAAAAAGTCCTGCGTGCCGTGCCGACGGGTCATCAGCGCCACCAGGCTTTGCTCGGCGGCAGCGGTGGACACATTGTCACTTACCCGCACCGTGAGGGCTTTCAGGTAATCCTGACCCAGCATGCGGTACATCACCGTGCTGTAGGGCAGCCACAGATTGAGGTTTTCGTCGGTGCCGAAGGCGCTTTTCTGGGTTTGCGTCACGGCCACCACCCGGCAGGGCAGCTTGCCCAGCAGGATGACTTTGCCGATAGGGTCGTCGCCATCGGCAAACAGGGCCTTGCGGCTGTTCTCGTCTATCACTACCTGCTGCGCCTGCTGGCTGACCGCCACCGCGTCGAATGGCCGGCCTTGCGCCATGGACACGCCGCGCACGCGGAAATACTGCTCGCCCACGCCCTTCACCTGGGCGGTAACCGCCACATTGCGATAGCGCAGCGTCACGCTGTCGCTGACTTCCGGGGTGACACTGTCGACAAAGGGCTGCTCGGCCAGCACCGTGGCATCACGCGGGGTCAGCGTGTGGATGGCATCGGCCTTGCGGTCGCCAAAATGCTTGCCGGGATAGATATTGATGGTATTGGTACCCAGCGAGCTGATATCGCTGAGAATGCGCTGGCTGGAACCGGTACCCAGCGCCACCACCGACACCACCGAGGCAATGCCGATGATGATGCCCAGCATGGTCAGCGCCGAGCGCAGCCGGTGTGCCATCAGCGCGCGCCAGGCCATGCCGAAGGCCTCGGCAAATTGCTCGCGCAGCAGCCGCCAGCCACTGGCCTGCGGCCGGGAATCGTCTGCTTGTGACGCCATGGGCGCGGCGCTGTCCGCACGGCGCGTGTCGGCCACCAGCTTGCCATCCCCGATCTCGATGATGCGGTCGGCATGCTGCGCCACCTTGCTGTCGTGCGTCACCAGAATGATGGTGTGGCCTTCGGCATGCAGTTCGCGCAGGATGGCCATCACCTGCTGGCCGCTGGCACTGTCCAGTGCGCCGGTGGGTTCGTCGGCCAGAATCACCTTGCCGCCATTCATCAGCGCACGGGCAATGCTCACCCGCTGCTGCTGGCCGCCGGACAACTGTCCCGGCTTGTGCCCGGCACGGTCAGCCAGGCCAAGGCGCGCCAGCAGGCTGGCAGCACGTGCACTGCGCTCGGCTGCCGGGCTGCCCGCATAAACGGCGGGCAATTCGACATTCTGCAGGGCATCCAGCTCGCCCAGCAGATGGTAGCGCTGGAAAATGAAGCCGAAATGTTCACGCCGCAGTGCCGCCAGCTGGTCCGGGGCCATGTCCGCCACGGGCTGACCGGCCACGCGGTAGCTGCCGCGCGAGGGGGCATCCAGACAGCCCAGAATATTCATCAGCGTGGATTTGCCGGAGCCGGAGGCGCCGATGATGGCCACCATCTCACCGGCCTGGATCTGCAGATTGATATTGTCCAGCACGGTGACCGTGTCTTCGCCCGAGACAAAGTCACGACTGACGCCGGACAGTTCCAGCAAGGGGGTGTGCATGATTTACATCCCCATCGGCGGCGGGCCGTTGTGGCCGCTGCTACTGCTGCTGGCGGTGGTGCTGGCCTCACCCACAATCACCTGCTCGCCGGCACGCAGTCCGGACAACACCTGAGCATGCACATTATTGTTCAGGCCAATCTTGACCACTCTCGACTGCACACTGCCATCCGGCTGCAATACCCGCACCGCATAGCGGCCGTCCTTGCCACGTACACCCAGCGCATTGGCCGGAATCGCCAGCACGGCATGCGCCTGGCTGAGTACCACGCTGACCTGCGCTGTCATGTTGATGCGCAGCTTGTGGCCCGGATTGGGCACATCAAACAGGCCGTAATAATAAATGGCGGTCGAGGACGAACTGCTGGAACTGCTGCTGGTGGAGGTGCTGCTGGTACTGGTGCTGTCACTGGAATCGCTATACGACTGCGGTGCCGGGTCAATCGAACGCAAGCGCGCCTGATAGCGCCGGTCCGGCTCGCCCAGAATGGTGAAGTACACCGGCAGGCCGGGTTTCACCCGCACCACATCCCCTTCCGAGATTTCCGCCTTTACTGTCACCGTATCCAGCTGCGCCAGCTTGACCATCGTCGGCGTGGACTGACTGGCATTCACCGTCTGCCCTTCCTCCACCGGCAAGGCCACCACCACGCCGTCTATCGGGGCAAGAATGCGGGTGTAACCCAGATTCAGCTGGGCGGTTTTCAGGCTGATGCGCGCCTGCTGCAATTGCGCCTGCAACTGCTCTGCATCCGCGCTTGCACCATCCAGCGTGGCTTTGGCGCTGTCATAGCTTTCCTGTGAGGTAGCCTGCTGGCCCAGCATCTGCTGCTGGCGGGCAAAGTCCTGACGCGCTTTCAGCAAGGCGGCCAGCTTGGATTTGAGCTGGGACTGATAGCTGCTGACCGAGGCCTGGGCATCTTCCAGCGAGTTTTCCTGGGTACGCGGGTCGATTTCCGCCAGCAAATCACCTTTTTTCACACTCTGGCCCAAGGCCACCTTGAGTGATTTCACCTGGCCAGACACCTGGGCACCGACACTGACTTCACGCAGCGCCTTGATGGTGCCCGTGGCCAGTACGGTATCTTCCAGATCCATATTGCTGACCGTGGCGGTCAGATAGTGATTCACAGGCGGGCGGGGATACAGCAGATAAGCGGCAACAGCCAGCAGCAAACCGGTGACAATCAGCAGGCTGCGTCGATGCAATGCAATGAAACGGGGCATGAAGGGACAAGAATGCTTTCTGTTTTGATACCGAAGTATCCGGCTTTGCCCCCTGCCTCGCGGTTAATGCACTGTAAATTGATGTTAATTCCGGTAAAGCCGGTTCCGGCCAATAAATAGCCGGTTTCCGCCAGCATTTTTGGCAAAACCCGTACTACAGGGTAAAGTATGCCGCACTCATGCCAGCCGCTACCTGTTGCGCAACAGGCATGGCCCCCCTTACCCCATTGCATACAGGCTTCACATGCAACCGGCTCCTCGCCTTCGACATTTGCTTTTGGCCCTGACCGCCCTCTGGATCAGCCTGTTCTGTTCACTGGTCATGGCCGCCCAGCCTGCCGCCCACAACTGGCTGGCTGCTCACCGCAACTGGCGGGTGGGCGTGGTGCTGCAAGCGCCTTATGCCCAGCTCAACCCGCGCAGCCATTTACTGGAAGGGGCCGATGTCGAAGTGATGGTGCTGCTGGCCGGCAAGATGGATGTCAGCCTGAGCTGGCGTACCTTCAGCAACCAGCAGGCACTGGACCGTGCGGTGGAAAATGGCGAAGTCGATATCTCCCCTGGCATGTTGCAAACGCCAGCCAGCCTGCATCACTGGCTGTTCTCCCAACCCTACCTGCGGGTGCCGCACAAGATTGTCGGCTTCCCGGACGGCAGCGGCAATGCGGTAGACCTGGACCGGCTGTCGCTCAGCGAGCGGCTGGCGCTGGACGCCAATAGCGATGCACTGCGCTTTGTGCGACGCAATTACCCGGAGCTGCCGCGGGTAGAGGTAGCCAGTGACCGTGCTGCGCTGCAAACCGTACAGCAGCAATATGCCGAATATGCCATCGTGGATGAGGCACAGCTGGCCACCTTGCTGAAGGAACCTGAATTCTCGCGCCTGGCCGTGGTGGGCGACCTGGGCTACACCCACTTGCTGCGCATTGCGGTGCGGCGCGACTGGCCCGAGCTGCCGCCGGTGCTGGACCGCCAGCTGCAGGACATCCCCGGCATCCGCATGGAGCAGCTGTATGCGCGCTGGATGCTGCCCAGCTACCCGCGCCTGATCGACTCGCTGAGCTTCTGGCACCGCACCAGCCTCGCCTTGTTGCTGGCCGCCCTGCTGCTGGCCGGCCTGTTCGGCCACCAGCGGCGACAACGGCGCTGGGCGGAAAAACGCCTGCTGGCGGCAAGAATGGAACTGGAAGCGCGGGATCTGGCCGAGGAATCGCTGCGCCTCACCCAGTTTTCCATCGACAACAGTACGGTGGGCATTCTGTGGGTGAACTGGGACGGGCGCATCCAGTACGCCAACCGCGCGGTGGAGAGCATGCTGGGCTATCCGACCGAGCAGCTGCTCAGCCTGTCCCTGCCGGAATTGCAACCCTCGCTGGACAATAGTAGCTGGCTGGACTTGTGGAACCAGCTGCGCGGCAGCAAGGCCTTGAGCAGTTTTGAAACCACCAGCCTGAAAGCCGACGGTCAGGTACTGCCGGTGGGCGTCACCCTGAGCTTCCTCAAGTTTGGCCGCACCGAATATCTGGTAGTGTATCTGAATGACATTACCGAGCGCCAGAAAGCCCGCGCCGCGCTGGAAGAAAGCGAAGCCCGCTTCAAGGGCATGGCCAGCAATGTGCCGGGCATGGTGTTCCGGCTGGAGCGCCCGGCTGCCGAGCACCCGGTGCGGCTGGCTTTTGTCAGCGATGCCAGCCAGGCCATGCTGGGTTACAGCCCGCTGGACCTGGTATGCATGCCGGAAGGCTGGCAGGACGTGGTGGCCAGCGAGGACCGCAGCAGCTACCAGCAAGCCTGGCAGGATGCCGCCGCACACAACCGCAACCTGGCCTGGCAGGGCCGCATGCAGCATCAGAACGGGCAATTGCGCTGGGTGGACATCAAGGCCACCGTGCGCTGCTTTGATGATGGCCACGTGGTGTGGGACGGCATTGTCTGGGATATCTCGGCCAACAAGCACAACGAACTGCAACTGGCGGAATCGCGTGGCTTGCTGCGCAGCCTGTCTGCCCATCTGGAGTCGGTGCGTGAAGAAGAAAAAGCCCGCATCGCCCGCGAAGTACACGACGAGCTGGGCCAGATTCTTACCGTATTGCGGCTGGAAACCTCGATGTGCGAACTGAGCTTCGGCCAGCAGGACAGCAAGCTGGCCGAACGCCTGCAGGCGATGAAAAAGCTGATCGAGCAGACTTTCCAGATCGTGCGTGACGTGGCAACTGCACTGCGCCCACCGGTGCTGGATGCCGGCATCGGCTCGGCCATCGAATGGCAGGCGCGGCGTTTTGAAAAACGCAGCGGCATTCCCTGCCTGGTATCGGTGCCGGACAGCCCCATCGCCCTGAGCGATGCGCGCGCCATCGGCGTGTTCCGCATCCTGCAAGAAGCACTCACCAATGTATTGCGTCACGCCGAGGCCAGCACAGTCAGCGTGGGGCTGACCTGCCAGCAGGACATCATCACCTTGAGCATTGCCGACGACGGCAAGGGTTTCGACCCGCAAGCCCATCGCCAGCTGCGCTCCTTTGGCCTGGTAGGCATCCGCGAGCGGGTGCTGCTGCTGGGCGGCAAACTGGATATCGACAGTCAACCGGAACAGGGCTGTACCCTGACCATCCGCCTGCCGGTTGAAGAAGGAAGGGAAATCGCATGATTCGCGTCATCATTGCCGAAGATCATAAAATCGTCCGCGAAGGCATCAAGCAACTGATTTCGCTGGCCGAAGACATCAGCGTGGTGGGCGAAGCCACCAATGGCACCCAGTTGCTGGAACAACTGCGCCAAACCAGTGCCGATGTGTTGCTGCTGGACATCTCCATGCCCGGCACCAACGGGCTGGAAACCATTCCGCGCATCCGCGCACTGGACAATCCACCCGCCATCCTGATGCTGTCCATGCACGACGAAGTGCAGATTGCCGCCCGCGCCCTGAAGGCCGGAGCCGCCGGCTACAGCACCAAGGACAGCGACCCGGCCCTGCTGCTGACCGCCATTCGCAAGGTGGCCAGCGGCGGCCGCTACATCGACCCGCAGCTGGCCGACCGCATGGTGTTTGAAGTCGGCCTGACCGACTCACGCCCGGCGCACACCCAGTTGTCCGAACGCGAATACCAGGTGTTCGAGCGCCTGGTGCACGGCACCAACGTCAACGAAATTGCCCAGCAGCTGAACATCAGCGCCAAGACTGTCAGCACCCACAAGGTGCGGCTGATGCAAAAGCTGCAAGCCCATTCGGTGGCCGACATGGTGCGCTACGCCATCGACCACAAGCTGATCTGAGGCTGATTGGTGCAAGGCCGTGCCAGCGACAGCCAAAACCCTGTCCCGCGGCGCGCCATTGCGCTACCCTAGCCGGCTTTGTTCAACCACATACTGCCCTGCCGTTTCATGCGCATTCAGCAACTCCAGCAAACCCTGAGCGATCTTGGTGCTCGCCCCTGTCACATCGGCCGTATCAACCGCGCCTGGCTGCAAGGCCTGGCGCTGGATCACGGCACCCGTCACCAGCAAAGCGAGCATTATTTTCCGCTGGCGGTGCGGCAGGGCCTGCCCGCCATCAGTGCGCAGCTGGAAGCGCTGGCACGCATCCACACCCGTCATGAGGCGGCGGATGCCTCACAACGGCTGCTGGTGGAGCTGGCCGATGGCCAGATGGTGGAAAGCGTGCTGCTGCCACGTGACGGGCTGTGTGTTTCCAGCCAGGTTGGCTGTGCCGTGGGTTGCACCTTCTGCATGACGGGCAAATCCGGCTTGCTGCGCCAGCTGGGCAGCGCGGAAATTGTCGCCCAGGTGGTGCTGGCACGGCGCATCCGCCCGGTAAAAAAAGTGGTGTTCATGGGCATGGGCGAACCGGCCCACAATCTGGACAACGTGCTGGAAGCCATCGACTTTCTGGGGCGTGAAGGCAATATCGCGCACAAAAACCTGGTGTTCTCCACGGTGGGCGACCCACGGGTATTCGAGCGCCTGCCCGCCATGCAGGTTAAGCCGGCGCTGGCACTGTCCTTGCACACCACGCGGGGCGACTTGCGCGCCAGCCTGCTGCCGCGCGCACCGCGCATCAGTCCGGCGGAACTGGTGGACATGGGCGAGCGCTATGCCCGCCAGGTGGGCTACCCCATCCAGTATCAGTGGACGCTGCTCAAGGGCATCAACGACAGCCAGCAGGAGATGGACGCTTCCATCGCCCTGCTCAAGGGCAAATATGGCGTGCTGAACCTGATTCCGTACAACAGCATGGAAGGCGACAGCTTCCAGCGTCCGGATGACGCACATATCCGCCACATGAAGCACTATCTGCACGCCCATGGTGTGCTGACCAAGATTCGCGATTCTGCCGGGCAGGATATCGACGGCGGCTGTGGCCAGTTGCGCGCCCGCGCAGCGGATGTCATCGATACCAGCCGCTTGCGCCGGCGTCAGGGCCAAACCGGCTGAGAGATTTCATTGGCACGATAATTATCCTTCTTGTTAGAATGGTTATTTGCCGGACAATATCCCGTCCGGTTAAACAGAACAGCAAGAAAGAACCAGCGTGCGGCTCCGTTTCGAACAATGGCGTGATTTTCTCGATATAGATGCAGACAGCGTCAATACGCTGCGTGAGTTTTCGGGCTTGATCCGCCCGCATATGGACGTGCTGATGGATGCGGTCTATGCCTACATCCGGGCCAATGCCGCAGCCAGTGCCACCTTCAGCGACGAAGCCGCCCTGCAACGTGCCCGCGCGCACCAGCAGCATCACTGGCTGGAGCATGTGTTTGCCGGCAATTTCAATCAGGACTACCTGGAAGCCACGCTGGCCATCGGCCACACCCACCAGCGACTGGGCGTGGACCTGCGGTTTTATTCCGGTGCCTACGTGGTGGTGCTCAACCAGCTGGTGCAACTGCTGGACAGGCTGGTGCAGGATGCCGCCACCCGCAGCCGTTACCTGACTGCCATCAATCGCGCAATTTTCCTCGACATGGGTCTGGCTACCTATGCCTATTACGACACCCTGCTCAATGCGCTGGAAGACATGGCACAGGAAGTCACCCTCAGCCTGGCCCGCGCCGGCGAATACCGTGACAACGAAACCGGCAAGCACATCACCCGCATGAGCAAGATGTGCGAGCAGATGGCACTGGCACTGGGCAAGGACGCCACCTGGGCGCATGCACTGCGCATGGCCAGCCCGCTGCATGATGTGGGCAAGATCGGCGTGCCGGACCGCATCCTGCTCAAGCCCGGCCGCCTGGACGAGGAAGAATTCCAGATCATGCGCGAACACCCGCGCATTGGTGGCACCATCATTCCAGAGCATCCGGCACTGGTAATCCGCATGGCACGGCGCATTGCCCTCACCCATCACGAAAAATGGGATGGCAGCGGCTACCCCGCCGGCCTGTGTGGCGAGGAAATTCCGCTGGAAGGCCGCATTGCCGCCATTTGCGACGTTTACGACGCCCTGGTATCCTCCCGCCCCTACAAACCGGCCTGGACCCAACAGGCTGCGCTGGACTACCTGCGACAGGAAAGCGGCTATCACTTCGACCCGCAACTGGTAGAAACCTTCTTGCGCATCGTGCCGGAGGTCGATGCCATCCAGCGGCGCTACGCCGAGGAAACCGCCTGAGCACGGCTGGCCGCGAACTCATCCGGCCAGCCCAGTTCCTTGGTACGGCCCTCGTCTCTTGCCAGCATGGACAAACTGGAATCCATTCAAAACCCACCATGCAAAACATCAGCAAGTCATTGTATTAAAACAATTAAATACAAAAACAAAGGCCATGCACGGACGATAGCCTGTCGCCATCCACCCCATAGCATTTTCAAAATTCTGATCAGCAGCCCCCATCCCTAGACTGAGTGTCCCTACAACTCTCAGGACTTTCGTGATGAAGCCAACAACACATTGCCTGCTGCTTGGTGTCAGCCTGGGCCTGCTGCTGGGCCTGCCTGCCACAGCCAGCACACTGACCCGTGACAATGGCGCGCCGGTAGGCGACAACCAGAACTCGCAAACTGCCGGCCCCAACGGCCCGGTGCTGCTGCAAGACGTGCAACTGGTGCAGAAGCTGCAACGTTTCGACCGCGAACGCATTCCGGAGCGCGTAGTGCATGCACGTGGCGCAGCTGCTTATGGGGTGTTTGAAGCCAGCGCTGACATCAGTGCATTGTCTCGTGCCAAGGTGTTTGCCAAGGGCAGCAAGACCCCGGTATTTGTCCGTTTCTCCACCGTGATTCACGGTCTGCACTCGCCGGAAACCCTGCGCGACCCGCGCGGCTTTGCCACCAAGTTCTATACCAGCGAGGGTAACTGGGATCTGGTGGGCAATAACCTGCCGGTGTTCTTCATCCGTGATGCAATCAAGTTTCCCGACATGGTGCACTCGCTGAAACCGGCTCCGGACACCAATCTGCAAGACCCGAACCGCTTTTTCGACTTCTTCTCGCACCAGCCGGAAGCCACCCACATGTTGACCCGGCTGTACTCGGACTACGGCATCCCCAAGGGCTATCAGTTCATGGATGGCAATAGCGTGCACGCCTGGAAGCTGGTGAACAATGCAGGCAAATACGTCTACGTCAAATTCCACTGGGCCAGCCGTCAGGGCCAGCACAACCTCACCATGCAGGAAGCTGCTGCCATCCAGGCGCATGACTTCAACCATGCCAGCCGCAGCCTGCTGGAGGCGATCAAGCGCAAGCAATACCCGCAGTGGGACTTGTTCATCCAGGTGATGCAGCCGGAGGACATGGCAAAGCTGGACTTCAACCCGCTGGATGCCACCAAGATCTGGCCGGGCATTCCGGAACAGAAAATCGGCACCATGACGCTGAACCGCCTGCCGGAAAACGTGTTCCAGGAAACCGAGCAAAGTGCCTTTGCCCCGTCCAACCTGGTGCCCGGCATCGAGCCATCAGAAGACCGCCTGCTGCAAGGCCGCATCTTTGCCTATGCCGACACCCAGCTGCACCGGGTGGGAACCAACGGCCTGCAACTGCCGGTCAACCGTCCGCAAGTGAAGGTAGAAAACAATAATCAGGACGGCGCCATGAACGAGGTTCAGCGCAGTGGTAATGTCAATTACGAACCCAGCCGTTTCAGCCCGCTGAAGCAGGACCCGGCAGCACGCAGCAGCCAGTTGCCGCTTGGCGGCAGCACCCAGCAGGCGGGTATTGGCAAAACGCAGAACTTCCGCCAGGCCGGTGAGTTCTATCGCAGCCTGAGCAAGCAGGACCAGGCCCGGCTGATTGCCAATCTGGCTGCGGACCTGGGCCAGGTGCGTAACGAGACTACCCGCAACACCATGCTGTCCTATTTCTACAAGGCCGACAGCGGCTATGGCCAGGCCATCAGCAAGGCGCTGAATGCCAATGTGGCCGAAGTGGCCCGGCTTGCCAAAACCTTGCAGGACTGAAGCGCGCAAGCACAAGCAACTGGCGGCAGTGTCATGACATCGCTATAGTCCTTGCATGATTCTGCTGCGTACCCCGCTGCTGGAGCTGGCCCGCATCACAGCCAGCGCCAGCGGCTTTCCCCGCCACACCCATGACGAATACGTCATCAGCGCCAATCTCGGAGGGCAGGAGCAGGTATGGCTGGAAGGCGAAAGCTTTGTCGTCAGCCCGGACATGCTCACCATCTACCCGCCGCAAGCGGTGCAATCCAGCCACAGCCTGAGCGATGCCGGCTGGGACTGCCTGTCGTTGTATGTCGACCCGGCAGCCTTCGGCCAACTGTTCGACTGCCCGCCTCCCGATTTGCCCAGCCATCTGCAACAACCGGTGTTTGCCAGGCAGCTCAAGCATATTGCCCGGCTGGAAGCCAGCTTGCGCGAGGAGGCCATCGTGCAGTTGCTGCAAGGTTTGCTCGATCTGCGCGCCACTTCTCTCCCCCGTCCCGACAGCAGCACCAGCCAGCTGGTACAGCACGTACGCCAGCGCTTGCTGGATGACCTGTCGGTGGGGACGCACCTGCAACAGCTGGCCGATGCAGCCGGGGTGACATCGGCTCATCTGGTACGCCGCTTCCAGCAGGCCACCGGCCTGCCACCGCTCGCCTGGCAGATGCAACAGCGCATGGCACTGGCGCGACGCCTGCTGCGTGCCGGAAGGCCCATCATCGACGTGGCGCTGGCCACCGGTTTTGCCGATCAGGCCCATTTCAGCAAGGCGTTCAGCCGTTTTTGCGGCATATCGCCCGGCCGCTACCGCCAGATCAATTTTTGACAAGACGCCACGCAAACGGCCCCGTATCATCGGGGCTGTTTTTTTATTTCGTACGGATTTGTCGTCATGCTGGCCATTGCCACCAAGGGTTTTTTGCTTTCCATCTCGCTGTGTCTGGACATTGGCATCGTCAATGCCGCGCTGATCAACACCGGCCTGCGCAAGGGGCTGCGCCCGGCCTTGCTGATGGGGCTGGGTTCCTGTTTTGGTGACTTGTTCTATGCCCTGCTGTCCTTGCTGGGCATGTCGCTGCTGTTCAGCTTCACCCCGGTGCGCTGGGTGATGTGGCTGGGAGGCGGCGCAGTATTACTGTGGCTGGCCTGGAAAATGACGCGTGCCGCCTGGCGGGAATTCCACCAGCCCAGCAGCCATGCTGCAAGCCAGGCCGAAGACGGTGCACCGCGCAGCAGTCAGGCCGAGTTCTGGCGCGGCCTGTTGATGGCACTGGCCTCACCCTCCTCCTTGCTGTGGTTTGCCGCCGTTGGCGGCAGCATCATCGCCCAGTCCACCGACGGCAGCTCGCTGTCGGCCAGCGTGTTTCTCAGTGGCTTTTTCCTGGGCGGCGTGGTGTGGTCGTCTTTTCTCGCCTGGCTGGCCAGTCACGGCCAGAAGCTGGTTGGCCACCGCCTGCTGCTGTACTGCAATGCCGCTTCTGCCGCGCTGTTTGCCTATCTGGCACTGGGCGTCATCGTCAACGGCTACCAGACCTTGCTATAGGCTGTATCAGCCAGCGGTGACCGACAGCGCGGACAGCCCGACACCACCGGCACGCGCCACGCGGATTTGCACCGCAATCCGCTCCTTCATGCCTTCCACGTGGCTGATCACACCTATCATCTTGCCGCTGGCATTGAGGCTGTCGAGCGCATCCAGCGCAATTTCCAGCGTTTCGGCATCCAGCGTGCCAAAGCCCTCATCCAGAAACAGCGAGTCGATGGAGGTTTTGTGGCTGACCAGGTCGGAAAGCGCCAGTGCCAGTGCCAGACTGACCAGAAAACTCTCGCCGCCTGACAGGGTGCGGGTGTCGCGGCTGACATCGGCCTGCCAGCTGTCGACGATTTCCAGTTCCAGTTCACCCTCAGCCTTGCGCCGCAGCTGATAGCGCCCATGCAGGCGTGCCAGCTGGCGATTGGCCAGATACACCAGGTGGTCCAGCGTCAGGCCCTGGGCAAAGCGGCGGAACTTGTCACCCTTGGCTGAGCCGATCAGCCCATCCAGCCGCTGCCACAACTCGCAGTCCTGCTGCTGCCGGTCGATTTGTGCCAGCAAGTGCTGCAGACCGGCCCGGCGGGCTGCGTCTCCATCCAGCAAGGCCTGCCAGGCCCCGGCTTGTCCGCTCAGTTGCTGGCGCTCGGCATCCAGCGCAGCCAGTTGTGCTTCCAGCTCAGCCGCCGTCAGCGGGCTGAGCGGCGTGGCCGCCAATACCTGCAACTGCGACTGCGCCGCTTGCAGCAAGGCCTCGGCCTGCTGCACCGCCTTGTCCAGTTGTTGTTGCAGGCTTTGCAGCACAGTGCGTTGTTCTGCGCTCAGGCAGGCTGCAACAAAATCCGCCTCGCTGGCAAAGCGGCTATGTTGCAAAGCCTGCTGCCACTGGCTGGCATCCTGTTGCAGCTGAAGCTGCTGCTCGGCCATATCCTGCTGCAATTGCTGGCACTGCCCCTGGCGCTGCGCCAGTGCGGCGGCCAGCGCAGTACGCTGTTGCAGGCAGTGTTCCAGCGCCGCTGCCGGGTCGGCTTGCTGTGCAGGCAAGGTCATGTCGGGCAATGCCAGCTGCTGCCACCACTGTTGCCAGTGCTGCTGCTGGGTCAGGGCCTGGCTGTGCTGCTCTTCCAGCCGGGCCAGTTGCTGCTCCAGCTGCTGCATGTCGCTCTGCTGCTGTTGCCAGTGCTGCCATTGCTGCTGACGCGCATCCAGCCAGGCATCGACATCCTCTGGCATGGCATGGCCAGCGTCGGCCAGGGCTTGTTGCAACTGCTGCTGCAAGGCAAGGTGCTGACGCTGAAGATCAGCCAGCGCAGATTCCGCCTGCTGACATTGCTGCTGCATGGCTTGTCTTGCCTGTTGCAACAGGGCCAGCTCGGCCTGGGCTGCCTGGAATTGCTGCTGGCGCTGCTGACTGTCTTGCACCGCCTGTTGCCAGCGCAGGGCGGCGGCTTCGGCTTGCTGCATGGCTTGTTCGGCCTGTTGCAGCTGCTGCATCGCCTGCGCCACACCGGCCTGCAGACGGGCTGGCTGTTGCCAGTCATCCGCAAGCAAGGCCAGCGAAGCTGCCAGCGTCTGCCACTGCTGCAAAGCCAGTTGCTGCCGTTCCTGTTGCGCTTGCCATTGCTGCTGCAAGCTGGCCAGCTGTTGCTGCGCAGTGCTCAGCCGCAAACTGGCCTGTTGACCTTCCGCCTGTACTGTTTCCAGCTTGGCCTGGATTTCAGCCACGCCCTGACGGGCCGTCGACGCATCAGCCGCCTGATAACTTTCCACCAGCGGGTGGTGTTCCGACCCACACAGGGGACAGGGCTGGCCGGGCTGCAACTGGGCGCGCTGCGCCTCCAGCCCCTGGATGCGCAATTCCATTTCCAGCAGGCGCTGGCGGTCAAGCAGCTGTTCCTGTAGCTGACGGTATTGCGCACGCAGTGCAGTCAGGGTCTGTTCGTATTCCGGCAACAGTGCCTGCCTGCTGGCCATGTCCTGCTGCAGGGTGGCCAGCACCTGCTCTCCTTGCTGCAACTGCCCGGCAAATTGCTCGGCCTGTTGCCAGCCTTGTAACGTTTGCCCGGCCTGCTGCCAGTGCTGGCGCAGTGTTGGCAAGTCTGCCGGCTGGGCCGCCGCTGCTGCCGCTTCTGCCTGTATGGCAGCCTGCGCACTGGCTTCGGCCTGCGCGCAAAGCTGTTGCTGTTGGTCAATTTTCTGCTGCTGGCTGACCATGGCCACTTGCAAATGGCCGTGTTCTTGCCCGGCCTGCACCACGCGCTGTTGCAACTGGCTTAGCTGGCCAAACTGGCTGCGCCACAAGGGCAGCTGACTACCCAGGCTGGCCAGCTGCGGTGCGGACTGTTGCCGGGCCTGCCATTGCTGCCAGCGCAAGCGGCCTTGTTGCAGCTTCTGCTGCAAGCTGTCGACCAGTGAGCCGGCATGACACAAACCATCCCAGTTCAGTTGCTGCCATTGCTGCTGATCCTGTTGCAGCGCTTCTTCCTGTGTATTCAGGCTGCTGCGGATCTGCTCCAGCCGCTGCTGTCTGCTCTGCCATTGCTGGTATAGCGGAAGTATCTGACTGGCAGCCTCGCCATCTGCCAATTGCTGGCGCTGCCCGGCTGCGGCCTGCTGTGCCTCGCGGGCGGTATCCAGCTGCTGACTGGCGCTCTGCGCCTGTTCTTCCAGCTTGGCCAGCTGGCGACGCCAGTCCAGTGCCTGCACCAGCTTTTGTTGCTGCACCGCCAGTTGCTGCTGCTGTTGCTGTGCGTTTGCCAGCTGTTGCTGCATGCTGTTGCGCTCGATTTCATCCAGCAGATCGACCGCTCCAGCCTGGGTCTGCAATTGTTGCAGGGCCTGGCGGCTGTCCCTTGCCTGTTCGAATACGCGGCGCGACAGCTCGCCGTATAGCTCGGTGCCGGTCAGTTCCTCCAGCAATTCGGCCCGCTCATTCGGGCTGGCATTGAGAAAGGCGGCAAAACCACCCTGTGCCAGCAGCATGGATTTGGTAAAGCGGGCGAAATCCAGCCCTGTAATGGCGGCAATCCGTTTGAGCTTTTCGTTGCTGTGGGTAGTGATGATGGTGCCATCGGCCTCGGCCAGTTCCACCCGTGCTGCCTGCAAGGCGCCATCCGCCTTGTCGCGGGCGCGGCGCTGGCTCCAGAACGCTCGATAGGCCTTGCCCTTGACCTCGAACTCCACCTCCGCCAGGCAATCGGCAGTATGGCGGGTCATGATGTCGTTGCTGCTGGCCGATATGGTCTTCAGTCGCGGGGTTTCGTGGTACAGCGCCAGGCAGATGGCATCCAGCAAGGTGGATTTGCCTGCGCCGGTGGGGCCGGTAATGGCAAACAGCCCGTTATCCCGGAATGGCGGGCGGGTGAAGTCGATTTTCCACTCGCCTTGCAGCGAGTTAAGGTTTTTCAGCCGCAGGATAAGGATTTTCATGCCTGCTCCTCCTGCAGCTGCTGCAATACTTGCCGATAACGCTGGCGTAATGCCTCGGCCATTGGCGCTTCCATTTCTTCCAGCTGCAAGCGGCGTTCAAACACTTCCTGCGGGCTCAGTTCGTCCAGTGTGCTGCGTTCGGATTGCATGCTGACGGCTTGCTGGCTGCGGGCACGGCGCAGGCGCAGCAGCTCGGCAGGCTGTCCGTCCAGCATGGCCTGGATACGGCCTTGCAGGTCAGAGAGGTAATCATCTCCCTCTACCGTAATTTCCAGCCACAGGTGCTGGTCGGCAGCCAGCCCGGCCAGGGCTTGCGGTATGGCCTGCTGCAACTGCGCCAGCGTACCGCGCAGGCTGGCCAGCGGCTGGAAGCATGGCACCGGTAGCGCGGTGATGTTGAGCTCTGCCCTCGCACCGGTTTCTATCAGCAGCATTTGCTTGTCCTGACCCAGCTCATCAAAACTCAATGGCAAGGGCGAGCCGCTGTAACGGATATGTGCATGGCCACCTACCGGTTGCGGGCGGTGGATATGCCCCAGCGCGATGTAGTCGAACGGCGGGAAGGCATTGGTGGGGAAGGCATCCAGCGCGCCGACGTAAATGTCCCGCACCGATTCGCTGCTGCTGGCCCCCACGGTAGTCAGATGGCCGCTGGCGAGAATGGGCAGTTGCAGCCCCAGCGCTTCGCAGTGCTCACGGGCCAGCTGGTACAGGGCCTGATAATGCGCGGCAATGGCTTGTTGCAAGCTCAGCTGTTTTTCCTCGGCACTCTGGCCAGCCTGGCTTTGCAATACATCACGGGCGCGGATGAAGGGCACCGCGCACAGCAGAGCCGCAGGATTACCTGCGGCATCATGCAGGGTAATCAGCTGGCGCGACAGGTCGTCCTGTACTGCCGGAATGACGGTGCAACCCAGATAGGCCAGCAAGGGACGGCTTTCCTCCAGCGTGGCCACCGAGTCATGATTGCCGCCCAGCAGGATCAGCCGGCAGTGCGCATCATGCAGGCGCACCACCAGCTGGTTGTAGAGTTCCCGTGCATAACTGGGTGGCGCGCCGGTATCGAAAATGTCGCCCGCCAGCAGTACTGCATCCACAGCCTGTTGCTGTACTTGCTGCAACAGCCAGTCGATCAGTGCCTGATGTTCGGCCTGACGGCTGCGGCCCATGAAATGCTGGCCCAGATGCCAGTCCGAAGTGTGAAGAATGCGCATGCCATCGCTCTTGCCGGAAAACAGCGCATTCTAGCAAGAGCCGCCGCAACACGCGCGGCTCTTGTCCTGCCCGCTCAGTTGGCCGGAGTCTGATCCGGTGCATTTTCCTCAGCGGGAGCGGCAGCCGGTGCTGCTGCCTGAGGTGCAGTTGCCGCCGGATTTCCACCCAGCAAGCCTGCCATGGACGGCAGCGGGTGACCATTGAGCACTGCGCCATCCCGGTTGAAGCTGAAGTCGGCACTCAGGCGCTGCCCGTTATCACTCAGCCATCCCTGCTGCACCGCGCTTGAGATGCTGGCATCCATCATCTGGGCGGTCCGGGCGGTGTCGGCACTGCCGGCGGCTTGCCCAGCCAGCTCGTTAAGCAGGCCGCGATCCAGCTGCATGGCTGCCCTGCCGCTCAGGCGGTCGCGCAGCAGTGGCAGAATGCTTTGCGCGGTCTGCACCCCGGTCAGCATGCCATTGCCATCAAAGCGCAGTTCCAGGCTGCCATGCAGTCCGCCCTTGTCGGTCTGGAAGCCAAACTGGTCGATCCGGAAGGCAGGAGAACTAGCCAGCAGGCTGCTGGCACTGTCCAGCAATGCCTGTGCGCTGGCCTGCTGCATGGCTAGCGCATCCGTATTACCGGGGTTGGCATAGAGCTGATTGGCCTTGCTCTGCCAGTCGGCATAACCCTGCTTGTTGATGTTGGCATAAGAGAAGTCCATCCGGGCATCCTTGATGGCAAAGGCATGGTTGATCGGCCCCAGCTGCCCTTTTTCCGCCCGGCTGTGATACAGCATGTCCACCAGACTGCCCTTGTCCTGCATGGCGGCATCCAGCGACAAGCCATTCAGCCGCAGCACCGAATTATTGTCGACCAGCAGCTCCATGGACTCCAGCTTTTGCTGTGCATCCATCTGCCAGCTGTCCTTGACCGATGCCATGGCGGCCTGATGTCCATCCGCCTGCAAATTGCCCAGCACCAGCTGTACCACGCCACCGGCACCAGTGGGTACGGCCACGCGCAAGGTGGCGCCAGCCATGTTCATCCTGTACTGCATGGGTTTGCCGTCTTCAGTCTGGATGGTGGCCAGCAGTTTGCGCAGATCCAGTGCATTGCCATCCGGGCTGGCCCAATGCAGCTCATCCGCTTTGAGCGTGGTGTCGGTGCGACCGAAGAAGGTCTTGATGCTCCACGCTTCGATGGCCAGGGGATTACCACTATTATTGCCGCTGGCATCCAGCGGGGTGATGGTGTAGTCGGTACGTGCCCAGCGTTGCAGGGGAATGGCAAACTGGTTCACCTTGTAATCCACGGCAAACCGCAGCGTCTGGCCAGCCAGCGGCAGGCTGTAGCTCACACGGGCACTGGAGCCGAACCAGCCACGGTCGTAATGATCCACCTTCACTGTCCATGGCATCAGTTTGTTTTGCTGCAGGCTGTCGATATCATTGCGGATCTTGTCTTCGGTACGTACACCCACGATGCCGGGCAGCACCAGCACCCAGCCCAGCACCAGTCCTGTAGCAGCCAAAGCTGCCAGTTTTGTCGTTTTCATCTACTCCCCTTCATGCTTTACCCTGTCAGCCAAACATGCATAAAGAATAGTAAATAATTTAAAAATGAGGCGCACAAACAAAGAATTCATGATGAAAGACAATAATCAGCGACAACAGCATGGCTGGTGGCAGGCACAGGCTGCAAACCAGCAACCACTTCCAACCGGAAATAAACGCATGAAGCCTGCACATCGCGTGATATGTCTTGGCCTGCTTGTCCTGAGCCTCAACGCAGCCGCCGACACTACCCTCCAAAGCCCGACCACAACCATGACGACCGAAGTTGCGTTTGCTCCCGATCCGGCGGCATTGCAGCTGGTACTCAAGGGCATTGCGCAAGCCCGGCGCTCCATCCACCTGGCTGCATACGTCTTCACCAGCAAACCGGTGGCCACCGCCTTGCTGGAAGCAAAACGACGCGGCGTGGAAGTTGCGGTGGTGGCCGACATGCAGGAAAACCAGCGCCAGTACAGCGCAACGCGCTATCTGGCCAATCAGCAGCTTCCAGTAAGACTAAACGGGAAATACGCGATTTTGCATGACAAGTTCATGATTATTGACCAGCAGCATGTGCAGACCGGCAGCTTCAACTACACTGCCTCGGCCGCCAGCAAGAATGCTGAAAACGTGCTGATCATCTGGAATGCACCGGCATTGGCTGCGCGCTACGAATCACAATGGCAGCGCCTGTGGCAGGAGGGAGAACCCCTGGCCGCTGCCGACCCCGCTCCGCGCTAAGCGGCAGTCAGTGCTGCCAGCAACTGAGTGGAATGACAGACCTGGCAGTATTCACCATGCAGATTGGCCAAAGACATGGCATGCACTTCATCGGCTGTACGCCAGTTGCCGGCCCAATCGTTTCGGCCAAATGTAAAACAGGCATCTTCAGGCAGATACACGCGATAGCCCAGATTACCCGCCATGCGCACGGTGGCTTCCACCGAGTTACTGGTGGCCACCCCGACAACAATCAGGGTATTGCAAGCCATCTGCTGCAAACGCGCATGCAGGTCGGTACCGATAAACGCCGAGTTGGTTTGCTTGGCCAGCACCCACTCCTCCGGCAGCGGAATGACTTCGGGCTTGAAGGCATGACCGGCCTGACCTGGCCGATAGGTGGAGCTATCCTCTTGCGAGTCGTGCCGCACATGGCAAAGCGGGCGCCTCTGTTGGCGCCATGCCGACAACAATGCGCCGGCAACAGTTTCTGCCTGCGGGTTGTTACGCGGGCCCCAGCTGGGGTCATCCACCGCACATTGCAGATCGACCAGCAGTAACAGGCTGTTGTCAGGAATAAGTAATGGCTGCATGCAATACTCCACCGGAATTGATTGCCCAGCTTAACAGCTCCAGCCTTTGGCAAAGCCGCATGCATGACAAATTCACGGCCGCAGTCCATGAAAAAACCCACCGGACCGTAAGTCGGGTGGGTTTTTCAGCAGCCGAAGCACCGGGCTTCAGCCATCACACAGGCAAAGCCCGTGAATTACTGCGGCTGTACGTTGGTAGCAGCCGGGCCTTTTTGGCCAGCAGCTTTAACGTAGCTTACTTTCTGACCGTCTTGCAGCGACTTGAAGCCGTCTACCTTGATTTCGGAGAAATGTACGAACAGGTCGTCGCCGCCTGCATCCGGAGTGATAAAGCCAAAGCCTTTGGCGTCATTGAAAAACTTAACGGTGCCGGTTTCCATGATATATCCCTGACATAAAAAAACATTAAAAACAGAGCAAATGCTCAAACAACAAGAACTTCAAGGGATAGATATTTGAACAATTAGGCACTCGGGAAGGAGGGACACCACTGTAACGAAATAGGCACAACGCTTGAAATCCTGCACGACCGTTATACGCACCTCACAGCCATCGGTCAAACACTATCTGACAAATCAGCAAAATAAATTACGGTACGGTAAATATCCATTCATACCATTTGGCCGTTTCAGAAGGACTGCAGCATGCTGGCTGCCGCTTTTTACCAATGTCATCCCGGCAATAAAACCCGCCCTGCCATCGCTGTCACATCACCTGGCTCACGGCCGCCCGCGGCGGCAGGCAGTAGCCTGACTAGGCCATGCAAAAATTTTTACCGGGGGCTTGACGCTGAAAATGAGCCTCGCTATCATGCCGATCTCTTTTGGAGGGGTTACCCCAGCGGTCAACGGGTCCGGACTGTAAATCCGGCGGCTCAGCCTTCGAAGGTTCGAATCCTTCTCCCTCCACCAGTATTCCCAAAAGGCCCGACATTGCGTTCGGGCCTTTTGCATGCCGTCTGCAGCGGCACCATCCAGCGGGAGACACAGCCATGGCCAACAAGAACGGCAAAGCAGGCAAACCCAACACTGCCCAGGGCGTACGTCTGGCCGAACAAAAACGCTTCCAGCGTACTGAAGAAGCCTGCCGCCGCATCATGGACCAGCTGTTTGCCATGCAGCGTGCCAACCGTTTTACCGAAGGCGAGCTGGCAGAAAAATACGCTGTGATGGCCGGCATCCACTATCGCAAAGTCCGCAATGGCAAGGTGCTGGGTCCGGCCGATTTCAATGCCGCGGTGGAAGTGTGCACGGCGGCGCGGCGCTGCCTGCAGCAACTGGATGCCAGCCTGCAGTTTGACCAGTTGCCGGACAGTACCGGCCTGCAGCAAATATTGCCGCTGATTGATGGCGTGCTGGCCGATTACCAGCAACTGAAAGCTGGTCGCCAGCCCTGATGCTCAGGGCAGCTGCCGCTTGAGCAAGGCAGCCAGCTCTCCCCGCGCAGCCAGCGCCTGCAAACCCTTGTCCAGTTGCTGACGCAGCAATTCCGCCCCCGGCATGCGGCGCGAAATCATGAATGAAGCTTCCACCGCCAGCCTGCCCGGCAGCGGGCGCAGCACCAGCGGCGGCAGTTGATCCGGCTGCAACACGCCCAGCCGCAACAAACCCTGCCACACCTCCCGGTACTCGACAAAACCACGGCAATGCCCGGCGCGCAATTTGCGCAGCAGGTCCGGATAATTGGCCGAGCCCCGATCCACCTCCTGCGCACGCAAGCCGAAGGCCTGATAATTGAAACCGTTCAGACCACACCATGGCAGCCGGTCGCTACCTGCCAGCATGGGCTGCATGGTCAGGCTCACCGGATGCAATTGCAGATAAGGGCGGGTGAACAGGAACTGACTCTCGCGCGCAGGCGCACGGCTCGCCGCCATCACGATCTGCACCTGACTACCCTGCTCGGCCAGCGCCAGGCAACGGGCAAACGGCATCAGCCGGATTTGCAGGCCGGCCTCCGGCCCCAGGATGGTGCGCAGCACATCCGGAGAAAAGCCCTGCACATCCGCAGCGGATGCAAGCTGGTAAGACGACGGCGGCCATTGATTATCTCCACCACAAGCCACCACTGCCGCCTCTGCTGGCAGCACGAACATCAGGCATGGCCAGACGCTGCTGATGCACTGCATTACGGTTGTGAATGCACGTTTCATCCTGGGGCACACACCTCTTCAAGCGGACAGACTAGCAAGATACCATTAACACAACTGTCATTTCGATACGGAAAAGCATGAGAACCCCTCAGGATCTGTACCAGCTGCTGGATACAAAAGCCATCCACTACCAGCGTTTTGATCACCCTGCCGTCTTTACCTGTGCAGAAGCCAGCACACTGGCACCGATACCCGGCAGTCTGGCCAGCAAGAACCTGTTTCTCAAGGCTGGCAAAACCGGGCGTTACTTGCTGCTGTGCCTGCCTGCCAGCGCAAGGCTGGACCTCAAAGCCCTGGGTGAATTGCTGGCCATCAAGAACCTTGGGTTTGCCTCAGCCGAGCGGCTGCTGGCCACACTGGGACTGACACCGGGCGCCGTCAGCCTGCTGGCTGTCGTCAACGACAGCGCCGGGCTGGTTGACGTCATTATTGATGAGGCCGTAACCCAGCATGACACGGTGCTTTGCCACCCGCTGGTCAATACCAGCACGCTGGCCATCAACACTGGCGATTTGCTGCGTTTTCTCGATAGCAGCCACCACCCGGCCCGTGTGATGCAGCTACCCTGCCTGCCAGCCTAGGCCGCGCAGAAGAGGCATCAAGCAATGAAAAAGGCTGCCTGCACCACCGACAGAAGGTCGGCAGCACAGGCAGCCCGGCTGAGTCGCATGCGGCTCAGTGCATTACTTACACACCGGCCTCGTGAGCCTGCACATCGGCATGGTAGCTGGAGCGCACCATGGCACCGACTGCCGCGTGAGCAAAGCCCATTTCATAGGCCTTTTCTTCGAACATCTTGAAGGTGTCGGGGTGGACGTAGCGCAATACCGGCAAGTGACCGTCGGACGGTTGCAGGTACTGACCAATGGTAAGCATGTCCACATTGTGGGCACGCAGGTCGCGCATCACTTCGAGGATTTCCTCGTCGGTCTCACCCAGGCCCACCATCAGGCCAGACTTGGTGCGCACTTCCGGATTCTTGGCCTTGTAGTCCTTGAGCAACTGCAAGGAATGCGCGTAGTCGGCGCCGGGACGGGCCTGCTTGTACAGGCGCGGCACGGTTTCCAGATTGTGGTTCATCACATCCGGCGGGGTGGTGGTGAGAATGTCCACCGCAATATCCAGACGGCCACGGAAGTCCGGCACCAGGGTTTCGATCTGGGTACCTGGCGATGCGGCACGTACCGCGCTGATGCAGTCGGCAAAGTGCTGGGCACCGCCGTCACGCAGGTCATCGCGGTCCACCGAAGTCACCACCACATACTTCAGGCGCATGGCGGCCACGCTCTCGGCCAGGTGCTTGGGCTCGTTTTCGTCCAGCGGGTTCGGGCGGCCATGACCCACGTCGCAGAAGGGGCAGCGACGGGTGCAGATATCACCCATGATCATGAAGGTGGCCGTACCCTTGCTGAAACACTCGCCGATATTCGGGCAGGTGGCTTCTTCGCACACGGTATGCAGCTTCTGGTCGCGCAGAATCTGCTTGATTTCATGAAAACGCTGACCGGTGGGCAGCTTGGCGCGAATCCACTCCGGCTTTTTCAGCTTTTCATCCAGCGGCACGATCTTGATGGGAATACGTGCGGTTTTGGCGGCGCCTTTATGCTTGACCCCTGCCTCGTTATCCAACTTCATGCTGTCTCCTTCACCACGGTCAGGTGTTTTTCCAGCTGGGGCAGCAGCAGCTCGGCCACTTGCGCCAGGGTTTTATCCACCCCCAAATCCTTCATTTGCGTCACCCTGAGGCCTTCGTAGCCACAGGGGTTGATCCAGCCAAACGGCGTCAGGTCCATGTCCACATTCAGTGACAGGCCGTGATAGACCGCGCCGTTCTTGATACGCAGGCCCAGCGAGGCAATCTTGGCACCGTCCACATACACGCCCGGCGCATTCACGTCGCCATTGGCGGTAATGCCCTGCCCGGCCAGCATGTCGATGACCGACTGCTCGATGCGGCGCACCAGTTCGCGCACGCCAATATGCATGCGCTTGAAATCAATCAGCAGATACACCACCAGCTGGCCGGGGCCATGATAGGTAACCTGACCGCCACGGTCGGTCTTCACCACCGGGATGTCGGTCAGGCGCAGCAGGTGTTCCGGCTTGCCCGCCAGCCCTTGCGTGTATACCGGATGGTGCTCCACCACCCACAGCTCATCCGGCGTTTCGGCCGTGCGGGTATCGGTAAAGGCCTGCATGGCCCGCCAGGTGGGTTCATAGTCCACCAGGCCCAAATGCTTGATCAGACGCTGCACGCGCTTGGCTCCACGTTGGTTTAAAGCACCATCTTGACCATGGGATGGCCAGTGAGCGACAGGTAGATATTATCCAGCTGCTGGCGCGAGGTGGCATTCACGGTAATGGTGAGCGCGTAGAAACGTCCACCCGAGCTTTCCCGCAGGGTGACATCGTGCTCGGCCAGGTCGGGCGCGTGCACACGCACCACTTCGGTCATGGTGACGACAAATTCGTCGTGACGCTCACCCATCACCTTCAAAGGGAAGCGACAGGGAAATTCAATGATTTCCTGCTTTTCAGTACTGTTTTCAGCCATGTTCAACTCGATTCTGCAAAGGCAAAAGGCCCGCATCACCCGATGCAGGCCATTGCCGAACCCCGGCAGGCGGGGCGTCAATCAAAAGCCGGTTTACTTCCAGCCCAGCATCAGCTTGATGCTGTCCCACAGGCGGCTGAAGAAACCACCCTCTTCCACGGCCTGCAAGGCAACGACCGGACGCTCCAGCAGCGGCTTGCCATCCAGGCTCACCACCAGCTTGCCTACAGTCTGACCGGCCTTGATCGGGGCGATCAGCGGCTGCATGGTGGACATGTCCGCCTTCAGCTGGGCCGACTGACCCTTGGCCACCGTGGCAAATACATCCTGGGCAAAGCCAACCGGTACCGACTTGGCTGCGCCCTTGTAGACCGGCACTTCGGAAACAGGCTTGGATGCGCTGTAAAGTTTGGGCGTTTCGAAAAACTGCAAGCCGTAATTCAGCAGTTTGGCACTTTCGTTGGCGCGCGCCTCCGGGCTGGCCGTACCCACCACCACCGAAATCACCCGACGGCCATCACGATGGCTGGAGGTAATCATATTGTAGCCGGCGGTGTCGGTATAACCGGTTTTCATGCCGTCGACGTTGGGGTCACGGTACAGCAACAGGTTGCGGTTGGGCTGGGTAATCTTGTTATAGGTGAAGGACTTGATGGAGTACGTGGGGTAGAACTCCGGGAAGTCCCGGATCAGTGCGGCGGACAGGATGGCCAGATCATGCACGGTGGTGTAGTGATCGGCATGCGGCAGGCCGGTGGCATTGCGGAACTGGGTATTCTTCATGCCCAGTTTCTGCGCCTGCTGGGTCATCAGCTGGGCGAACACGTCTTCGCTGCCGGCAATGGCTTCGGCCAGGGTGACGCAGGCGTCGTTACCGGACTGCACGATCATGCCCTTGATCAGGTCATCCACCTTCACCGGCACTTTCGGGTCGAGGAACATGCGCGAGCCGTCAGTTTTCCAGCCACGGTTGGACACAGTCAGCATCTGGTCCAGCGACAGGCGCTTTTCCTTCACCGCCTTGAAGGTGAGGTAGGCGGTCATCAGCTTGGTCAGCGAGGCCGGTTCCACGCGGGCATCCGGGTCCTGTGCGGCCAGCACCTGGCCGCTATTGAAATCGACAAGATAAAACGCCTTGCCGGCAATCTCGGGCACGGGCGGTACAAAGGCAGCGGTCGCGGAGGCAGCAACAGGCATGGCCAGGCTGGCGGCCAGCAAAATTCGGGTGATGGTGGTTTTCATTGAGATCGACAACGGGTGAGGGGTACAAACAATAGCCGGTGATTATACACGTCCAGACTGCAACGTTGACCGTAAATGCCCGGTTTTGGCGCAATTGGCCGTCAATAACGGCTCGCTTGCGGCAATGCAGCATGAAAATGGCGACACGGCTTCCCGGCGGCTTGGAGTTCCTGCTACTCTGACAGTTCAATAAAAAAGCACGACAAGGACATCGGCATCACCATGCAAGACAAGCAAGACTACCTGGAGCGCATCCTCACCTCCCGCGTCTATGACGTCGCAGTGGAAACCCCGCTGGAAACCGCCAACAACCTGAGCCGCCGTACTGGCAACACCATTTTGCTGAAACGCGAAGACCTGCAACCGGTGTTCTCGTTCAAGCTGCGTGGCGCCTACAACAAGATGGCCAAGCTGACGCAGGATCAGCTGGCCAACGGTGTGATTACCGCCAGTGCCGGCAACCACGCGCAGGGCGTGGCACTGTCGGCCAGGAAGATTGGCTGTGAAGCCATCATCGTGATGCCGGTAACCACTCCACAGGTGAAGATTGACGGCGTTACCAGCCGTGGCGGCAAGGTGGTCTTGCATGGCGAATCGTTCAGTGACGCCTATCAGCACGCCATGAAACTGGTGGCCGAAACCGGCAAAACCTATATCCCGCCGTTTGACGACCCGGACGTGATTGCCGGCCAGGGTACCATCGGCATGGAAATCCTGCGTCAGCACCCCGGCCATATCGATGCCGTGTTCGTCGCCATTGGCGGCGGCGGCCTGGCTGCCGGCGTGGCCAGCTTCATCAAGCGCCTGAAACCGGAAATCAAGATCATCGGCGTACAACCGGTGGATTCAGACGCCATGAAGCAGTCCATCGAAAAAGGCGAGCGCGTAGAACTGAAAGACGTGGGCCTGTTTGCCGATGGCGTGGCAGTGAAGCTGGTGGGCGAGGAAACCTTCCGCATCTGCCGCGAGCTGCTGGACGAAATCATGCTGGTGGATTCGGACGCCATGTGTGCCGCCATCAAGGACATCTTCGAAGACACCCGTTCCATCGTGGAGCCGGCCGGTGCGCTGGCCGTGGCCGCCGCCAAGGCCTATATCGAGCGCGAAGGCTGTACCGGCCAGACGCTGGTGGCTATCAATTGCGGCGCCAACATGAACTTCGACCGCCTGCGTCACGTGTCGGAACGTTCCGAACTGGGCGAGCGCCGCGAAGCCATCATCGCCGTCACCATTCCGGAAAAACCCGGCAGCTTCAAGCAGTTCTGTTCGGTGATCGGCAACCGTAACATCACCGAATTCAACTACCGCTTTGCCGACCCTGGCACCGCCCATGTGTTTGTCGGGGTGCAGATCAGCGGCAAGCAGGATTCGGAACGCATCATTGCCGAACTGAAAGCCAATGGCCTGGAAGGGCTGGACCTGACCGACAACGAGCTGGCCAAGCTGCACATCCGCCATCTGGTGGGCGGCCATGCCCCGCAGCTGAAGGACGAGCGCGTGCTGCGCTTTGAATTCCCGGAACGTCCGGGCGCGCTGATGCGTTTCCTGGAAGGCATGCAGACCAACTGGAACATCAGCCTGTTCCACTACCGCAACCACGGTGCCGATTATGGCCGCGTACTGGTAGGCATTCAGGTGCCATCCAGCGATAATGCCGAGTTCCAGCGCTTCCTGGATGGTCTGGCCTACCCCTATGTGGAAGAAACCGACAACCCGGCCTACAAGCTGTTCCTGGGCAAGACCATCCGCTAACCCTGCCTGCCGGCGCACAATGCCGGCAGCAGACTCTTGCTACAGGCATTGCACATGATTCAAGCCGTATTGTTCGATCTGGACGGCACCCTGGCCGACACCGCACGCGACCTGGGCGCCGCCCTCAACCGTCTGCTGGCCGAGGAAGGCCTGCCGCCGCAGCCCTACTCCGCCATCCGCCCGATTGCCAGCCATGGCGCACGTGGACTGGTGAGCCTGGGCTTTGGCATTGATCGCGAACATCCGCGTTTCGAAGAATACCGCCTGCGTTTTCTCGACCACTACGAGCACAGCTTTGCCGACGAGACCGTATTGTTCGACGGCATCAACAGCATGCTGGACGGCATTACGGCCAAGGGGCTGACCTGGGGCATCATCACCAACAAGCCGATGCGCTTTACCGACCGGCTGGTGCCTGCCCTGCCCTTTGCCAGCCGCCCGGCCGTCACCGTCAGCGGCGATACCGTAGGCGTGCCCAAGCCGGACCCGGCACCCATGCTGCATGCGGCCAGCCAGATCGGCATTGCCCCGGAGCACTGCCTGTATGTGGGCGATGCCGAGCGCGACATCCAGGCCGGCCGCGTGGTGGGCATGAAAACCGTACTGGCCAGCTGGGGCTATATCTCGGCGCAGGACAAGCCGGAGCAATGGGGTGCCGACATCAGCATCAACCATCCGCTGGAATTGCTGCAGCACCTGTAAGCCAGAAGCAAGCACCACAACCCGCATGTCGCCACCGGCCAATGCGGGTTTTCTTTTGCATGATTAAACACCAATAAGAAATAATATCTTGAACATACTGATATTTATCACACAATGGGTAATCAATACACTGCATCCATCCGCTGACTGACAGCGCAAACCCGACAAGGATGCAAACCATGAAACACTTCGCCCTCGCCCTGCTGACCCTGAGCTTCAGCACCGCCGCCCTGGCCGCCCACCACAGCAGCTACCCCAGCAGCGCCGATGTCAGCGCCTGGCAAGCCGAACAAGCCGCCATCCGCGCCGCCGACGCACAATTATCGGCAGCGCGCCAGGCCGAAATCGCCCGTGACAATGCCGCCTGGCAAGCCGCGCTGCTGCAGAAAAACCAGCACAACGCCGGAATCAATCACTAAACGACAAGTACTGACAGACAAGGCAGCCCATCATGACCCGCTACCAACTGCATATCGCCGCACAGCACACCAGCCTGACTCAGGCGGCACAGCCGGCCCGCAGCATGCCGACAGGCTGGCAGTCAGCACTGCCCGTTGACAGTCACACCCTGCTGCCCACGGCTGCCGGGCTGGAGATGGCCATCATGCAGGTGGAAGACGCCATCAGTGCCAGCTGGCCCCAACGCCTGGCACTGGACACGGTGTACAGCAGCGATGCGGAACTGCGGCAACTGGCCACCCTGTGCGGCTTGTCAGACACGGCGGGCAGCCGGCTTGAACGCCAGATGGTGGAAAGCCTGTTCTCGCGTCTGGCCAATGCGGTGGAGGGCGGCCTGGCCAGCGGGTTGCCAAGCACACAGGCAGCCATGGGCAGCTTGCTGATCCTGCGCGAGCTGCTGCACCATCTGGACATTGCCAGCATCACCCTGCTGGAGCCCGATGCCTGACAAGGGCTGCAGGCAAAGAAAAACCGCCGTCAGATCACTCTGGCGGCGGCTTCTTGTCCATCCGGCTGCATCAGCAGCGTGATGGCCGGATCAGAAAGGGTAAACCACTTCTGCCGGCTTGAATTCGCAAGGCTTGTCGGACGGAGCAGCGTCGTGCATCTCGGCCTTGCTGTCGGAAATCTTCTTCCAGGAACCACCCAGGCTGCAGGCAAAATCCTGGCCCAGTTCCAGTTCACCAAACGTCGATGGCAGTACCGGCTCTTCACAGTGCGGGCACAGATTACCGGCCGGCCCGGTCAGTTGGGCCCGGCTGGATACCTCGTCACACCAGCAACATTTGATTTGATCTTCAGTCATCTTTACTTCCCGTTACCTTGGCTTGTCATGTCGGAATGACGCGAATGGAGCGGGATTATACCCCTCTTGAGGCAAACCGACGAATGCCATGTACGGCATCAGGTGCCTGACTCTTTGACAGGGATACCAGCAAAAGCCTCCGCAAGCACCCTAATTCTTCGTGACCATCCCATCGTCCAGCCCATCTACCGTTGACCGATGGCTATCAAGCGTGGCGGTGCTCACCATGAGTGACAAGGCATTGGCCACATAAGTGGCAAAACCATGGCGCGCATAACTTTGCTGCAGGGCCTGCAAACGGTCGGGCTGCTGAGCATAGTCAGCAGGCAGGACAAAGCCGATTTGCAGCTGCGGCATGGCCAGCTGATCGACAATCTGGCGAAACACCCGTCCGTGGTCCTGACTCACTCGTTCCAGCAAGGCCACGGAAACGGGCAATAACAGGATTTTGTCCTGATGCTGGCCGTGCAGGTAATTGAGCAGATGCAGGCAACGGATGAAGCGGTCCAGCACGACCGGCGTTTCGCTCACCCCGGTCAGGCGCGACAGCACCTCACCGCCAATCGGCTCGCCACCGGGGGCCACGGCATGCAGGCTGGCCAGCACACCAAGCGGCTCACCGGCAGCATCACTGACCGGTGCAAAGCGGCTGGCGAGCCTTACCTTGAGGAACTCCCCCACCACTTCTCCATCGGCGGTATTCCATAACGGAAATTCCATGAAGTAAGCGGGATGGATGGTGTGCAAAAAACGTGTGAGCAATGGATTCATGAGCGGCCTGACCGGCGGCAGGCATTAATGCGTATTGGTGTATGACCGCATCTGGCGCAGACACGGCCTCCCTGCACTCTAGCCGCTACCGCCGCAGAAGAAAAATCATCAATCTTCAATTCGACATGCATTTATCTGCTATCGACTGCACAAATCCGTCGCAAGCGCGTTCCAGAACACAAATCGACATGCCGGTATTGATATGACGCAAACTCTGCAAAAGTCATGCTGGACGCAATTTCCCATGGCCGGGATACTGCCTGCGTTAATCCTCCTCCATCCTATGGAACTTGTGCCCACCCCTTGCCGGGTGGGCAATTTTTATTCCACGGATGCTTTTGCCTTCCTCCCCGGTTGCACAGGCTGTAAGGCTCCGGTACAAATCGGTCAGATTTGCTGCTGCATCTGGCAGGGCTGGCTTATTCAGGCCGCCGGCAGAATACCGCCGCTTGCCATGCTCACTCTTTTTTCTGCTTCCGCTGCGACGGGCCATTACCGCCATTTCATCCAGACAAAACATGTGCAGCCTGCCCGGCCCTCTTGTTTCCGGGCATGGACAGCCACCACCGGCAAGGCAACACGATGATCAGTGAAGAAATCACCCTGCGCAAACTGCAGACCCTGGCCGCCTTTGTCGCCACCGGCAGTCTGCCGCGCACCGCCGAACGCATGCAGATGAGTACGGTGAGCGTGCACCGTGCCCTGCATTCGCTGGAAGACGCCATGCGCTGTGCGCTGTTCCGCCACGAGGGTCGCAGGCTGATTGCGCTGCCTGCCGCGCTGGCACTGGCCGAAGCAGCCGAGGACGCCGAGCGGACACTGGAAAACGGCATCCGCAAGGCGCGGGAAAAAGCCGGTTTTGGCGCGGCACAGCTGAAAATCGGCGCCATGTATTCGCTGACGGTGGAGCTGATTCCTCGGCTGGTGATGGGGGTGAAGCTGCGCCGCCCGGAACTGGCCATCGAATTGCAACTGGGTTCCAACGCCCAGCTGCTGGACAAGCTGCATACCCAGACCGTGGACGCCCTGCTGATGTCGCTGCCGGACGAGGGCAGCCTGCCGGGCCTGCTGGCCGTACCGTTGTTTGAAGATCAGCTGTATCTGGCCTCCTCGCTGACCAGCCCTGCACCGGCCAGCCCCACAGCCGACCTGGCAGATTACCGTCATGAAAAATTCGTCGCCCTCAGCGACGGCTTTGCCACCAGCCGCGACTTCCAGCGCCTGTTCAGCAGCGCCGGTTATCAGCCGGATGTGGTGATGCGGGTGGATGACATTTTCTCGTTGATGAACCTGGTGGCGGCCGGGGTGGGCCTCAGCCTGTTGCCCGGCCGGGTCAGCTCGCTATTTGCCGGACGCATCCGCTTTACCCCGCTGGCCCAGGAGTGGCGCAGCACGCAGCGTATCGGCCTGCTGCTGCAGGAATGTCGCGAGCGCGACCCCAATCTGCTGGCCTTGCTGGCCGAGGCCCGCATGCTGGGCCAGCAGATGTCTGCGCATGGTCTTGCCAGTCAACCATTAGCTTCAGGCTAATAATCACGCAGTCAGCTTGATTGATGGCCAGCGTGCCAGCGCCTACCTTGCAGACATTCTCATCTGCGATATGGAGCAAGCATGCTGGCAGACTCAACTCCCTCCCCGGTCTGGCATCGCCGCCGTGATGAAAAGCGCCGTCGTATTGAGCTGGCCACCCATCTGGCTGATGGCCGCATCCTGCCCACCAGTCAGCTGACCGCCGCGCTGGAAATCCTGATCGCCCCCGGCGACCGGGTGGTACTGGAAGGCAATAACCAGAAACAGGCCGACTTCCTGTCACGCAGCCTGGCCCGTGCCAATCCGGCCCGCCTGCATGATCTGCACATGATCATCCCCAGCGTGGGCCGGCCCGAGCATCTGGACATTTTCGAAAGCGGCATTGCCCGCAAACTGGATTTCTCCTTCTCCGGACCGCAAAGCCTGCGCATCGGCCAGCTATTGCAGGATGGCTGTCTGGAGATCGGTGCCATCCACACCTATGTCGAGCTGTATGCCCGGCTGTTTGTCGACCTCACCCCCAATGTCGCGCTGGTGGCCGCCTACCAGGCCGACCGCCACGGCAATTTGTACACCGGCCCCAGTACCGAGGACACCCCGGCGCTGGTGGAGGCTACCGCTTTTCGTGACGGTATTGTCATCGCCCAGGTGAATGAGATTGTCGACGACCCGTCCGGACTCACCCGCGTGGACATACCGGCCGACTGGGTGGATTTCGTGGTGCTGGCTGACCGCCCCTTCTTTATCGAACCGCTGTTCACCCGCGACCCACGCCTGATCAAGCCAGTACATGTGCTGATGGCGATGATGGCGATTCGCGGCATTTATGAGCGGCATCAGGTGCAATCGCTCAACCACGGCCTGGGCTTCAATACCGCCGCCATCGAATTGCTGCTGCCCACCTATGGCGAACAACTGGGGCTGAAAGGCAAAATCTGCCGCCACTGGACGCTGAACCCGCACCCGACGCTGATTCCGGCCATTGAAAGCGGCTGGGTGGAAAGCGTGCACTGCTTTGGCGGCGAACTGGGCATGGAAGCCTATGTGGCGGCCCGCCCAGACGTCTTCTTCACCGGGCAGGACGGTTCGCTGCGCTCCAACCGCGCCTTCTGCCAGATGGCAGGGCAATACGCGGTGGACATGTTTATCGGCTCCACCCTGCAAATGGATGGCGACGGCCATTCTTCCACCGTTACCCATGGCCGGCTGTCCGGCTTTGGCGGTGCCCCCAATATGGGGCACGACCCGCATGGCCGGCGGCATGCCAGCCCGGCCTGGCTGGACCTGATCCAGACCGACAGCCTGCTGGCACGTGGCCGCAAGCTGGTAGTGCAGATGGTGGAAACCTTCCAGGGCAATGGCCAGCCCACCATCGTGGAAAGCCTGGACGCGGTGGACGTGGCACGCAGCAGCGGCATGCCGCTGGCTCCGGTGATGATTTACGGTGACGACGTCAGCCACGTGCTGACCGAAGAAGGCATTGCCTACCTGTACAAGGCCGAGTCACTGGAACAGCGCCGGCAGATGATTGCCGCCGTGGCCGGCATCACCCCCATCGGCCTGCGCCACGACCCGGCCATCACCGCCAGCCTGCGCAAGGCCGGGCTGGTGGCCCTGCCGGAAGACCTGGGCATACGGCGCAGCGATGCCAGCCGCTCGCTGCTGGCAGCCAAGAGCATGGCCGAACTGGTGAGCTGGTCGGACGGGCTGTACCAGCCGCCGGCCCGCTTCAGGAGCTGGTAATGCTGCCCGCTCTCGCTCCCGACCAGGCCGGACAACTGGCCAGCCAGCTGGCGCTACTCGCCTGCCAGTGCCTGCTGGACGAAGCCCGGCTGGCGCCCAAACCCGGACTGGTGGATAGCCGTGGCAGCGGCGCACACCAGGACCTGACACTGGAACTGATGTGCCGCTCGGCCCGCGCCTTGCAACCGGCCTTCTTTGCCATGGCCCGCACCGCCTGGCAGCAGCAGCCATCGGCAACCCTGCGCGAACAGCTGGGCAGCCTGGGCCGGGGCGGAGAACACGCCATGCTGCAGGCCAGTGGCGGCGTCAACACCCATCGCGGTGCCATCTGGGCCATCGGCCTGCTGGTGGCCGCCGCCGCCATGGACATCAGCCAGCCACAAGCCGCTGCTGTCTGCCAGCGTGCCGCCGCACTGGCAAAACTGCCCGACCGCCTGCTACCGGCACAGCCACGCAAGGGGGAACTGGCCTGCCGCCGCTATGGCGTGGGTGGTGCCCGCGGTGAAGCCCAGCAGGGCTTTCCGCATATCACCCGGCTGGCGCTGCCCACCCTGCAAGCCAGCCGTGCACGCGGTGATGGCGAGAACCATGCCCGGCTCAATGCCTTGCTGGCCATCATGAGCCGGCTGGACGACACCTGCCTGCTGTCACGCGGCGGCATGCCGGGCTTGGCCCTGGTGCAAAGCGGCGCACAGGCGGTGCTGGATGCAGGCGGGGTAGCCACGCTGCCGGGCCGCCGCCATTTCAATCAACTGGAAAAGGACATGCTGGCGCAGCGCCTGTCACCGGGCGGTGCCGCCGACCTGCTGGCCGCCACCCTGCTGCTGGACCGGCTGCCACAGATCGCAGCTGACTGACGCAGGCAACAGACAAGGAGGAATCATGGAAAAACTGCATCTGGAATACCCGGCTGGGGCCCCGGCCACACAGCGCGTGCTGGTGGGCGTGGTGGCATCGGGCGATCTGGAAGTGCTGATCACGCCGGCTGCCGCAGGACGCTGCCACATCGTGATACACAGCTCTGCCGACGGCAGCGCCACCCGCTGGCGTGCCCAGCTCGACCGCCTGTTTGCCGACGGCAAGGCGGCCGCCATGCAGATGGAAATCAACGATTTTGCGGCCACGCCGGGCGTGATCAGCCTGCGTCTGGCCCAGGCACTGGAGGAACTGTCCGCATGAGCCATCAACAAGATATCGCCCGTCTGCTGCAAGGCCACAGCTTTATCGAGCTGAGCGCCCGCGAACGCGCCCACAGCCTGCTGGACCCAGGCAGCAGCCGCGAGCTGGCCGGCCCCTTCGACCGGCAGTACTCACCCTGGCTCGCTGCCCAGGGCATCGTGGCGCAGGCCGATGACGGCGTGGTCATCTGCAAGGGACTGCTGGATGGCCAGCCCGCAGTGATTGCCGCCATCGAAGGCGGTTTTCAGGGCGGCAGCCTGGGCGAAGTGGGCGGCGCCAAGCTGGCCTGCGCGCTGGAACTGGCGGCAGCCGATAACCGCCAGGGCATCCCCACCCGTGCCGTGATTCTGTTTGAAACCGGCGGCGTGCGTCTGCAGGAAGCCAACCTGGGCCTGGCCGCCATTGCCGAAATCCATGCCGCCATTGCCGACCTCAGCCGCTATCAACCGGTGGTTGGCATCATTGCAGGCACCGTGGGCTGCTTTGGCGGCATGTCGATTGCCGCCGGCATGTGCAGTTACCTGATTGTCACCCGCGAAGCCAGGCTGGGGCTGAACGGCCCGCAGGTGATCGAGCAGGAAGCCGGTGTTGCGGAATACGACTCGCGCAACCGGCCCTTCATCTGGAGCCTGACCGGCGGCGAACAACGCCATGCCTGCGGACTGGCCGACGCCCTGCTGGAAGACGACAGCACGCTGATCCGCCAGCAACTGTTGCACTTTCTTGCCAGCGGCCTGCCCGCCACGCCGCGCCCGCGGCGCAGCCAGCATTACCTGCAGCGGCTGCTGGCCATGGACAGCAGCGTCCAGGCCGATGCCGCCTCGGCCCGTCAACTTTTCCAGTCAGGAGCAAAACCATGAGCCAGTCCACCCTCAGCCAGCGCGGCCGCGACTGGTTCCATGCCCTGTGCGGGCAGATCCCCCTGCTACAGGGCTTGCCGCCATCCCTGCTGGTGGCGGATGGCGAACTTGCCGGGCAGCCCGCACGCTATGTGGCCGTGGTGGCCGACCCGCACAACCCGTTTGAACGCGCCCGCCACGGCGAGGTAGGCCTGCTGGAAGGCTGGGCGCTGGCGGCCACCATCGACGCTGTGGTGGATGCCGACCAGCAGCAAGAGCACAAGCGCGCCATCATCGCCATTATCGATGTTCCCAGCCAGGCTTATGGCCGACGCGAGGAAGCCTACGGCATCCATCAGGCGCTGGCCGCTGCCGCCGCTGCCTATGCCCGCGCCCGGCTGGCCGGTCATCCGGCGATCGGGCTGATCGTCGGCAAGGCCATGTCCGGGGCGTTTCTGGCGCATGGCTATCAGGCCAACCGCCTGCTGGCACTGGACGATGCCGGCGTGATGGTGCACGCCATGGGCAAGCAGGCCGCCGCCCGCATCACCCTGCGCACGGTGGAAGAACTGGAAAAGCTGGCCGCCAGTATCGCTCCCATGGCCTATGACATCGCCAGCTACGCCAGCCTGGGCCTGTTGTGGCGCTTGCTGAAAGCCGGGCAGCCAGACCAGCCCACCCCGGCCGATGTGCAGCTGGTGCGTACCGCGCTGACCGAGGCCTTGCACGACATCCAGGCCGACCCGCAACGCGACCTGCGTCAGCGCCTGCACGGCGAACACCGCCAGGCCACACGGCAGGTACGCGCGCTATTACAACAACAATGGACAGGCAACAGCGGAGAAAAATAGTAACAATTCGCTCTGCCCAAACTGTTTGGCGGCCTGACACGGCTGCCTGATAGCGTGCGAGTCGCCCCCGTGTCTTGATCTTGCTGCTTGAAACTGGCCCAAGCAGAGCTAGTTGCAGTCGATTCTTCAGGAAGCGCTGATGATCCGTTCTTATTTGCCACACGATTTGCTGTGGCTGGACAGTGCTGCGGCGCTGGTGGCAGAGAGCGAGCTGCCGGACTGGTTGCTACAGCACTGGCACCCCGGCCTGCCGGTGGTGGTGCGCCGCGCCAGTGCCAGGCCAGGCCTGATTGCAATTGGTATACGCGGCCCGTTGCGCGCCCAGCGTTGCGCACTGTGGGCCGACAGCCAGCATGTTTGCCGTCGGCTAAGCCCGGAGCAGCTGGCGGCACAGCAATATTGGCGGCAACATCCGCGCCTGGCTGTCCTGCCCGCCCTGCAGGCCCTGCAGCAGTCACACGCTGCCCTGCAAGCCAGCGGCCTTGCCTGGGGCATTACCGGCAGTGCCGGTTTCGAACTGGCCACTGGCCAACCCGTCCTCAGTAACAGCAGCGATCTGGACCTGCTGCTGCGCTGCCCGCAGCCACCGGCTGACTCTCAATTGCAAACCCTGGCTGCTGCGCTGGCTGACTTGCCTTGTCGGGTGGATATCCAGCTGCAAACCCCGGCGGGAGGGATGGCGCTGGATGAATACCTGCGTAGTGGCCGGGTATTGCTCAAAACCGGTAGCGGGCCACTGCTGCTGGATCAGCCACAAACAGCATGGACTGCCAGCAGGCAAAGTCAGGTGGAGCAATACACATGAGCGTGTTATTCGTGTTTCCCGGCCAGGGCAGCCAAAGCCCCGGCATGCTGCACCAGCTACCGCAACATGCCGCTTGCCAGGCGGTTATGGCCGAGGCTGAAGCCGTACTGGGCCGCTCGCCACTACTGCTGGATTCCGCCACAGCACTGCAATCCACCGTGGCGGTGCAGCTATGCCTGCTGATTGCCGGGGTGGCGTCCGCCCGCCTGCTGCAAGCGGAAGGCATCCAGCCACACATGGTGGCTGGCTTGTCCATTGGTGCCTTTCCGGCTGCCGTCATCGCCGGGGTGCTAGATTTCCACCACGCGGTGCAACTGGTTCAATTGCGTGGCCAGCTGATGGAGCAGGCCTATCCGCACGGCTATGGCATGTGCGCGATTACCGGGCTGGCGCTGCCGCAGCTGCAAACGCTGCTGAACCAAGCACAGGCTGAGGGAAAACAGGTGTATCTGGCCAATATCAATGCCGAGCAGCAACTGGTGGTGGCGGGCACAGATGCCACGCTGCAAGCCATTGCGCAGGCCGCCTTGCAGGCGGGTGCCGCCCGTTGCCGGCGACTGGCCATCAGCGTGCCCTCGCACTGCCGCCTACTGGAGCAAGCCGCGCAAACCCTTGCGCAGGCAATGCGTGACACGCCGCTACACGCCCCGGCTTGCCAATACCTGAGCGCCAATGCCGCACGGGTATTGCGCCAGCCGGAGCAGATCCGCGACGACCTGGCCAATAATATGGCCCGCCTGGTGCATTGGCATGACAGCGCCAGGCTGGCCTGGGAGCGCGGCGCACGGCTGGCGGTGGAAATGCTGCCCGGCACCACACTCAGCCGCCTGCTCAAACCGGTGTTCGCCCAAGGCGTGGTGATGACCGTGGCACAGGACAGGCTGGACAGCCTGCAATACACCGCCCGGCGCATGCAACAGGACAATCAGTACTGATTTGTGTAGTTACAGCCCGGCCAGCACCTCATCCAGCGCGCCCAACAGCATGTCGGCATGGTTGCGGCCAAACGGCAGCTGCGGCCGCACTTTCAGGATATTGCCAGCCGGGCCGGTGGCGCTGATCAGGATGCGCCGCTCACGCAGCGCATTGACGATGCGCGTGGTCTGCGCACTTGCCGGGGTCTTGCTGTCCCGGTCGCTCACCATTTCCACGCCGATAAAGAAGCCGGTGCCGCGCACATCACCAATCAGCGCATGCGTGCCTGCCAGTGCCTCGAAACCGGCCTTGAGGTAGGCACCGGTGTCGCGGGCATTCTGTTGCAAGCCTTCGCGCTCAATCACATCCAGCACTGCCATGCCGGCAGCCACCGATACCGGATTGCCGCCAAAGGTGTTGAAGTAACGTACCTGAGCGCCAAAGCAGTCGATGATGTCGGCGCGCGCCATCAGCCCGGCCAGCGGGTGGCCATTACCCATCGGCTTGCCCATGGTGATGATGTCCGGCACCACGCCATGGCGCTGAAAACCCCAGAAATGGCTGCCACTGCGTGCAAAACCCGCCTGCACCTCGTCGGCGATGAACAGCCCGCCTGCAGCGTGGATGGCATCCACCGCGCCTTGCAAAAATCCGGCTGGCTCGGCAAACACGCCATCACTGGTAAACAGCGTGTCCACCAGCAGTGCCGCCGGGCGGATGCCGTGGCGTTGCAGGTCGGCAATGGCGGCCTGCACATCACGGGTAAAGCGTGCGGCCACATCCTGCGCATTGCCGCGATAGGCATCCGGCGGCGGCACGGTACGTACATTCGGTCCCAGCGGCACGCCATCGCCAAAGGCTGGCGAACAGGCGGCAATACTGCTGGTGACGCCGTGATAGGCATGCGCGGTGACAATCACCCCCCGCCCGCCGGTGAAGCTGCCCGCCAGCCGCAGGGCCAAATCGTTGGCCTCGCTGCCGGTGCAGGTAAACATGGCCTGATAGCCGGGCATGGCCAGTGTGGAGAGCAGGCGCTCGGCGTAATCGACAATGCCGTCGTTCAGGTAGCGGGTATGGGTATTGAGTACGGCGGCCTGGCAGGCGATGGCGTCCACCACATGCGGGTGGCAATGGCCCACCGAGACCACATTGTTATACACGTCCAGATAGGGCTGGCCGTCAGGGTCGTACAACCACACGCCTTCGGCGCGCACCACATGCAGCGGTTGCTGGTAGAACAGGCGGTAAGCCTGGCCCAGCGCCTGCTGGCGACGACGGATCAGCGCCTGCTCGCGCGCTGGCAGCCCGCCTGCCGTGGCCGGGTCGAAGGCGTTTACCATGCGTTGATCGGGCGGGTTCATGCTTGTCCTTTCGTGCGGCACAGCCGGTAGAGGTAATCGCTGGCAAAGTCGCGTCCCAGCAGCCACAGCCTTTGCATGCCGTCCCAGCTGAGCGCGTGGTTGCGCAGGATGTAAGTGCGGTTTTCCGGATAGCGGGCTGCACGCCAGCCGGTAATGGTGACGGTCATGCACAGTCGGGTGAGGATGAGTTCGTACAGCAGGTCGATTTCCGCATCCAGCAGGGGGCAGACGGCGTGGTAGCCCGCCACCAGCTCGCCCGCGCTATCCAGCGGGTTGTCATGCTCCGATAGCTGGTAGGAACAGGCGACCGCCAGTTCGTTGATCAGCGGTGCTTGCACCATGTCGCCAAAATCGATCAACCCGACTGTGGTGATGTGATCCTGCGGGTCCACCAGCACATTGTAGGGGTTCAGGTCGTTATGAATCACCTGATGGCGCAAGCCGTCCAGCCGTGGCTGCACCTGCTGCATGAAGTGGGCCAGCCAGTCGCTCAGCACTGCCTTTTGCGGGCTGTCCGGGGTTTCGGCCAGCAGCGCTTGCAGCCGCTCGGCATGCTGGATGTCCCACAGCAGCGGATGGTGCGCCGCCGGATGCACATAGTCGCGCAAGGCATTATCCAGCCGCCCCAGCGTCTGCCCCAGGTGGGTACGCTGGGCGGGCGAACGGCTGACCTGATGCAAAGGCTGGCCGGACAGATAGCTCAGCAGGCGCAACACGCGCTGGCTGCCATCGGCCATGCTCACCGGCGCATAAGGCTGGCCATCCAGCCTGGGCATCAGCTGCGGAATGGGCAGGCCTGGGTCCGCTGCCCGCGCATGCAGCAGCGCCCGGCTTTGAAAGTCGGTGACAGCACGGTTTTCCGCCGGATGAGTGAGCTTGAGGACAAACTCGCGGCCATCCTCCGCCCGGATATGGAAATTGGCATCGCGCTCGCTATTGAGCGGGCTGGCAACCCCGCGCAAGCCATAGTGCTGCCACAGCAGTGCGACAGCTTCCTTGCAGTCAACCGGCGCGGCGGCAGTGGAAAACAGCTGGTCGATCACGCCCTCGGATACGGCTTCAGACATGCTGCCCCCCGTTGATGTGGATTTCCGAACCATTGATGTAGGAAGAGTGGCCGGAGCAGAGAAAGTAAATGGCTTCGGCCACTTCATGCGGCGTACCCAGACGGTGCATCGGCACATCGCGCTCCACAATGCGGGCGGTGTCCGGCGACAGGATAGCCGTGTCGATTTCACCCGGCGCAATGGCATTGGCGCGGATGCCGTGCGGACCGAACTCGTGCGCCAGCTCGCGCGTCAGCGCCGCCAGCCCGGCCTTGGAAGCGGCATAAGCCACCCCGGCGAACGGGTGCACGCGCGACCCGGCAATGGAAGTGACATTGACGATGGAGCCCTGCCCCTTTTTCAGTTCGTCAAACAACCCGCGTGCCAGCAAGGCAGTGGACACCAGATTGACATTCAGCACCCGGCTCCAGACGTCGATATCGCTGGCCAGAATTCCCAGCCGCTCACCTTGCGGCCCTTTGGGCGAGATGCCGGCATTGTTTACCAGTGCGTGCAGCTCGCCATTTGGCAGCCGGCTTTTCACCTCGGCAATCAAGTCATCCAGGCATGAGAGGTCGGACAAGTCGGCCTGTACATGGCTCTGCCGGGCGGACGGCCACAGGCAGGCTTCGGAAAAGGGCTGGCGCGACACGGTGAAAATCTGCCAGTCATGCTCCTGGAACAGCTTGACCGTGGCATGGCCAATGCCACGACTGGCACCGGTCAACAGCATGTAACGGGTGGAACCGGACATGGAATCTCCTGCTGGTAAGGGCTGATGCACAGCCAGACTGCGCACGAAAGGGATAGCGTGTCGGCACCCGAGAGCGGCGACAAGTCCGACATCACGCTCACAAATTATGATGCATCATATTTGCTGCATTTCATTCTGACAAGCAGCAGTGGTAACATGACGCACCCGTCACCACCACTCACCGGCCCGCAACGCATGGACTATCAACTGGACACACTGGAACACGACAATCTGGGCAGCACGGTCTACCAGCTGCTGTGCAAGGCGCTGATCCAGGGCCGGCTGCAACCCGGTGCCCGACTGAAAATACGTGAGCTGGCCGAGCAACTGGGCACCAGCGTCACCCCGGTGCGCGATGCCATCCTGCGTCTGGTGCAGGAGCAGGCGCTCACCATGCAGTCCCCACGTGACATCCGCGTGCCCTACATGACGGTGGAGCGCTATCTGGAAATCCGCGTCATCCGTATCCGGCTGGAGGGGCTGGCAGCGGAAACCGCTGCGCAGAAGGCAGACGCCAGTGCCATTGCCCGGCTGGAAGACATTGTCAGCCGCAACGCACTGGCCATGACGGCAGAGGACACGATGCTGGGCTGCGAGCTGAACCAGCAGTTTCACTTTGCCCTGGTGGACATCGCCGGGCTGCCCTTCCTGCAAGGCATCCTGTACCGCATCTGGTTGCAGATGGGGCCGCTGATTGCCGCCGTGTACCAGCAAGGCGGCAGCGACATGATTGACTACCACTACCCGGTACTGGCGGCCATCCGCACTGGCGATGGCCCTGCCGCCGCCGCTGCCATAGGTGATGACATCCTGCATGGCGGGCACAGCATCCTGCTGCATTTGCAGGCCCGCGCGCAGCAATGAGCGCGGTTTTCCGAACGCGCTTGCTCGGAAAACCGTCCGCCCCCAACGATGGCTGTTGAATTTTCCTTTATTATCAATATCTTGATATTGCGCACAGCAGGCACGGCTTTTGCAAGCAGCAGCCCTATCTGAATGCCGGAAAGCCGCTGCCATGCCTGTCAAACTCTTGCTTACCCTGAGCTTTTCTTCCCTGCTGGCCCGCCATCTGGGCAGCACCCCGTTGCCGGACCTCACCAACGCACTACCCCTGCCCGGCGTGCTGCTGCTGATGACGCTGGGCAATGCCCTTGCCTACCTGCTGGTGCGGCTGTTGTTCATCAAGCTGTCCGCGCAACACTGAGTCTTGCCATCCCGCTTCACCGTCCCTGGCCCTTGAACGCGACAAGGCCCGGCAATGCCGGGCCTTGTTGTTTGCTGCCGGTCAGACTGGCGGCGCCAGCCTGACCGTGCCGTTGCCATCACACCATGAAGTAAATCAGCGCCGCTTCACCCAACACCCCGATCACCGTGCCTACCAGTACAGAATGCGAGGCATGCAGCGCATAGGTCTGGTTGCGCACGGCAAACATCGAGGCCGCAATGGCGGTGGGCACCGCCCCGACAATCAGCGCCTGCTTGGCAAACTCCGCATCCACGCCAAACAGGAAGATGCCCAGCAGCATTAGGGCCGGTTGCAGGAAGTTCTTCATCGCCACATTGCCCACCACATGGCCGTTAAAGCTGGGCTTTTCACCGCAGAACATCAGGCCCAGCGCCAGCAGCGACACCCCACCGGCCGCCTTGGCCAGCATGTCCACGCTTTCCTGTACCGCAGCGGGCAGATGCAGGTGATTGAAGCTGAGTACCACCCCCAGGATAGGCAACCAGACAATCTGGTTGGACAGCGTCTTGACCAGGCTTTGCTTGAGCATGGCCACCATGCCGTCATCGTCCCCCGTATCCGCCATTTCACCGCAGCGGCACAGCACGATGGTAAGCGGCAGGATGACAAAGCTGGTGATCAGGTTGCCAATCAGCACGGCAATGAAACCCTGCGGACCGCACACTTGCTGCAGGATGGGCGCGCCAAAATAGGCCATGTCGGGAAAGGTACATACCAGTGCCTGGATGGCGCTGGTTTTCAGCCCCTGCCGGTAGTAATAACGCCCGGCCAGCAAGGCCAGTACATAGGTGCCGACAAAGCCGAAAGTCATGCACAGGATGAAAGGCAGGTTCTGGATGCGCTCCGGCGGCGTCTTCAACGCGCCGATAAACAATGAACAGGGCAAGGCATAACGCATCACCAGCGTTGCCATCACCCCCACATCCGCCTGACGGAAATAGCCGCGCTGTCCGCCAAACCAGCCCAGCAGCATCAATAGCACCACCGGTAGCAGTGCTGTACTCATGGTTCCCCACATGGTCTTGCTCCTTGATTTCTGTAGTGTGTCTCCCACCCACCGCAGAGCAAGCCCCATGCCACGCAACAGTCACTGCATGTCATTGATTTGAATGAACAATGCCATTGGCAAAACACTAAAAGTACGGCCAGCCGCGAATCCACTGTTTTAAAAGTACGGAAATCCGCACTTTGCCTTTCTGCCAGCCAAATCCCGCAAATCACTACCCCGCGTAAGGTTTTCCGTAAACCGCAGTCCGGCAGAAGCACGGTTTTCCGTTGATCTTGCTCCGCACGGCAACAAGCGACTCATGGTTTTTTCTTTCCATTCAACGCCTTGAAGAATTTTCACTGCGTGGCACGCTCCTTGCAGTAGCACAAGCAACGGCCCGACCAGAGGCAGCACCACATGCCGCCACTGGCCGCAACCCAAGCTTGAGGACAATCCCATGAGTGAAACCATCCGCATCAGCATTGATGGCAAGGTGGTGGATGCCACACCCGGCAACTCCATCCTGCACACCCGCCTGGAAGGCGATTCGCCACTCACCGCCAATATCGGCTGCATGGGCCAGGGCGTGTGCGGTTCCTGCCGCTGCCTGGTCCGCAAGGCCGGTGAGCGTAGTGCCGAAACCCGCCTGGCCTGTGAAACCACGGTAGAGGACGGCATGCAGGTCAGCTTTATCGACTACTACCTGCCCGACCACGTCCACCACTACCGCCCGCATGATTTGCGTGATGGCTGGCAGGCCCTGCCCCAGCTGCAGCAAACCTTTCCGGAGCTCGCCCACTGCCGCCACTGCAGCGGCTGCGACCGCGCCTGCCCACGGCATATACCGGTTCAGCAAGGCATGGCACTGGCGGCCAGCGGCCAGTTGCAAGCCGCCGCCGCGCTGTTTGACACCTGCATCATGTGCAATCTGTGCACCCTGGCCTGCCCGGAAAACATCCGGCCCAATCATGTCGGCCTTTACCTGCGCCGCGCCCAGGCCATCCAGAACCTGCGCCCGGGCGATCTGCTTCGCCGCCTGGAACAACAAGCCCGTGGCGAGCTGGCCATCAACACCCGCAGCGACACCCCCAGGAGCGAAGCATGAACAGCGCCATTCCCTATGCCCAAGCCCTGGCCAATCTGACCGCCCATGCCCAGCCACCGCTGCGCCCCGCCGACCTGTCGCGCAGCGCGCTGCTGGCGCAATACCACCCGGACAGCGACAGCAATGCCAGCACCTTGCTGCAAATCGGCCCCAGCCGCGGCCAACCCTGCCACCCGCAACTGGCCGCCTTGCTGCAAAGCAATGCGCTGATCGACGGCTTCGACCTGGCCGGTGCCGAACAGCGCAGCACCGATGTACTGGTGATTGGTGGCGGCGGTGCCGGTGCGGCCGCCGCGCTGACCGCCGCGCGCAGCGGCGCGCAAGTGATGCTGGCCAGCAAGCTACGACTGGGCGACAGCAATACCGTCATGGCCGAAGGTGGCATCCAGGCCGCACTGGCGGCCAGCGACAGCCCGCAACAACACTTTGACGACGCCATGCGTGGCGGCCACAAATGTGCCAATCCGCAATTGCTGGCGCAAATGGCCAGCGATGCACCCGGCGTCATCCGCTGGCTGATTGAACTGGGCATGCATTTTGATCTGGAAGACCCGCTCAACGACGGTGGCAAGCTGCGTTACAAGCAAGCCGGTGGCTGCAGTCAGCCACGCATCCTGTGCTACCGCGATTACACCGGGCTGGAGATGATGCGCGTGCTGCGCGAAACCGTGGAACTGGACCCGGCCATCACCCTGCTCAACCGCTGCCCGGTGGTGGAGCTGCTGTCACACGAGGACGGCAGCTGCGCCGGGGCCGTGCTGTACGACCTGGAATACCAGCGCTTCATGGTGGTATCCGCCCGGCAAACCATTCTGGCCACCGGAGGTTGCGGCCGGCTGCACCTGCAAGGCTTTCCCACCTCCAACCACTACGGCGCCACCGCCGACGGGCTGGTGCTGGCCTACCGACTGGGTGCTAGCTTGCGTGACATGGACGCCTTCCAGTACCACCCCACCGGCGTGGCCTGGCCGGCACGACTGCGTGGCGGGCTGATATCCGAAGCTGCCCGCTCCGGCGGTGCCTTGCTGGTCAACGGTCTGGGCGAGCGTTTTGTCGAAGAACTGGCCCCGCGCGACGTGGTAAGCGCTGCCATCCTGCGCGAATGCGCCGCCGGGCGCGGCATCGAACGCAATGGCCAGATCGGCGTGTTTCTGGACACCCGCACACTGGGGCCGGGACTGGCACAACGCCTGCCTGCCTTGCAGCACCTGGCCGACAAATGCGGCATAGACCCCAGCCGCGAGCCCATGCTGATCTACCCCACCCTGCACTACCAGAACGGCGGCGTCATCATCGACGGCAACGGCCAGACCGAAGTCCCCGGTCTGCTGTGTGCCGGTGAAATCACCGGCGGCATTCATGGCCGCAACCGGCTGATGGGCAATGCGCTACTGGATATCCTGGCTTTTGGCCGTCGCGCCGGACGCCAGGCCGCCCGGCTGGCGCAAGCCGCCCGCCACAAGTCATCGCTTCCGCCCCTGCGCGGCGGCATCGAACACGTCTACCGCTGGCAGCGCCAGCTGGCACTGGCCGGGCTGGACGCCAGCGTTCAAGCCCCCTTGCTCTATCCGGGACAGGCCCGCCTCGCCCTGCATCGCCCCACCAGCCCGCGCGCCCAGGAGAAATGATCATGGAAAAACTCAATCAGGTACTACTCAACCCGGCAGTGCAGGTAGGCCCAAACCTTGACGCCTGGCTGCAGACAGGGGGCGGACTTGGCCTGCAAGCGGCGCTCAGTGCCCGCAGCACCATCATCCGCCAGATTGCCGACGCCGACCTGCGCGGCATGGGCGGTGCCGGCTTCCCGGCCTGGCGCAAATGGGAAGCCACCGCCAATGCCGTGGGCGACAGCAAATACGTGGTGTGCAATGGCAATGAGGACGAACCGGGCACCTTCAAGGACCGCACCTTGCTCAGCGCATCGCCCCATCAGGTAGTGGAAGGCGCGCTGATTGCCGCGCTGGCCGTGCGCGCCGCCTGCGTCATCTTCTACATCAACCCTCACCAGGGCCAAAGCATGCAGCACATGCAACTGGCAGTCAGCCAATGGCAACACAGCGCCCTGTTGCAACAGCTGGAGCAGACCCTGGGCCACCCGCTGGAAATCAAGGTGGTGGCCAGTTCCGGCCGCTATATCGGCGGCGAGGAAACCGCCGTGGTGGCCTCGCTGGAAGCCGGCTTCCCCTTCCCGCGCAAAAAGCCGCCCTTCCCGGCAGAACAGGGCATCAACGGCCAGCCCACGCTGATCAACAATGTGGAAACCCTGGCCAATGTCAGCCACATCCTGCGCCATGGTGCCGACTGGTACCGCGCACTGGGCGTAGGCAAGGCCAGCGGCACCAAGCTGTACTCGCTGTCCGGCGACGTACTGCGCCCCGGCCTGTACGAGCTACCCATGGGCAGCAGCCTGCAGGAACTGGTGTTCCATTACGGCGGCGGCATGCTGCAGGGCAAGGCCTTCAAGGCCGTGTTTACCGGCGGCCCGTCCAACACCCTGCTCACCGCACGCGACCTGGACGTGGCACTGGATTTCGACTCGGTATGGCTGCGCCATTCGCGGCTGGGCACCGGGGCGATGATTGTCATCTCCGAAGGCAGCAGCATCATCCGCAAGGTGGCGGAATACATCGACTTCTTTGCCAAGGGCTCCTGCGGCCAGTGCCCGTCCTGCAAATGCGGCACCTTCCAGCTGGCCCGCCTGCTGGACCGGGTGGACGGCGGCCGCCACAGCCCTGCCGACCTGGATGCACTGCAACACCTGTGCCAGATCCTGCCCGGCAGCGGCCGCTGCGGGCTGATAGACGGTGCTGTCACCGTGGTGAAAAGCTCGATGCACACCTTCCCGCAAGAATACGGCCTGACGGCACCGGCAGAGGCCTGAGCCGACCCAGCCTGAAACCAGACACGCCGGCAGCCAGCCGCTGCCGGACCAACAACAGTAATGGAACAAGACCATGCGCCAAGCAAGCATCGCCGGCAGCACCCCGGCACTACGTTTTCTGCTGGATAACAAGGTGGATTTCAGCTGCCATGCCTACAGCTATGAAGAACACGGCGGCACCGCCACCCCGGCACGCGAACTGAAGGTGGACGAACACGCCGTCATCAAGACCCTGCTGTTTGAAGATCAGGACGGCCTGCCGCTGGTGGTGCTGATGCACGGAGACCGCAAGGTATCGGCCAAGGAACTGGCCCGCCAGCTGCCCTGCAAGAAAGTGCAGCCCTGCAAGCCGGACATTGCCAACCGCCACTCCGGCTATCTGGTGGGCGGTACCAGCCCCTTCGCCACCCGCACGCCCATGCCGGTTTACATGGAAGCCAGCATTCTCAATTTACCCAGGGTGTACATCAACGGCGGCCGCCGCGGCCTGCAAGTGGCCATGTCCCCGCTGGACATCGGCCGCCTGCTGCAAGCCCGCTGCGTGGAGGTGGCGCTGGAGAAATAACACCAGCCATAACAGCAGCAATTGGTACGCTTGCGTTTATCACGATGCTGGCGTACCACCTGCCAAGCAGCCGGATGGCATCAGAAGACAAACCACTTTAGCCCCAGCGTGAAAGAACTGCGCAGCAACCAGCCAAACTCCTGAGTCGCCCCGCCCAGACTACGACTGGCATGGACAAATCCGCTCAGGTAGCGATTGAGGCTTTTTTCATAATATGCGGCGATATTGACACTGTGATCATCCAGATTGCGGGTCAGCTCCAGTCGCCAGAATTGATTGCTGTCCTGCACATTACTATTCAAACCAAGCCAAAGATAATTTCTCCCCCACAAACCGGCATCATCCGCAGCAGCCATTGCCAGCCCGCCCTTTGCACGCCGATCCAGTATTTGCCGGCCATTCATCCGTCCCCAGTCGCTATGTCCATGCAGATACTCGGCGGTCAGTACCTGACCGCCCATAAAGGTATAAGACAGACCCAGCAACTGACTGGACATCTCACCCTGCGGCCTGCTCATGCGCCCTGCTTCGGCATATACCAGCCATGCGTCGCCGACTGAACGCTGCATGAAACCGCCAACAAAGCTGATATTCGACGCAGTCGCAAACTGTTTTGCCAGATTAATGCTCAGCAGGCTGTCAGCGGTCTGATAATCCAGTTTCAGCTGAGACACATTCTGGTAATTCAGCGTATCGTCCACCGCCGACGATGCATAAACATAAGCCAGCGTTGCTGTCAGTGCATCCATCGCATAACTGTAGCGCAGCATATCCAACCCGGAGAGCAGGCTTAAAGGGTCAGTCTTGCTGGCATCAAAATATACCGGACTGCTGGGAGAGCGAAAGGTAGCAGGCCCCCAGGTAAATACCTCGCGGCCCAGCAAGAAGGTATTTGCCCCTCCATTCCAACGCCAGAATGCCTGATCCAGCTTGATATCCGTCACATCATAACTTGCAGCACTTCCTGGATAAGCAGCTGTATCATGTTCAAATACTCTCTCCTGCCAGCGCAGCCTGGGCTGTAACAGCAGTGTTTGCTGCCCATCATCCACACGCCACTTGCCACGCATATCCGCCACCGACCACTGCCGAGGATAATTGACCAGCCTGTTATCCGGGTTATAAAACCCATCATGCCGAACTGCCGAACCGCTGGTATAAAACAGGTTTTCCAGAGAATACGAAAACGATGGCGCAGCTTCAGGCTCTGCTACCGGCGCATGCAGTTCTGTTGCACGGGACGGTGTGGATGACAAACCAAGCGTCAGCAGGATAAGAAAAACATGCAGTAATGTCATTGCAAATTCATGACATTGAACATGGCTGGAGGAATGGATTGAATCTTGACATTCTTGTAAACCAAGGTGGTATTGGCATCGGTCAATGCATCCTTGATGATCATTTCATCGACAAATGGAATTACCTTTCCGTCAACCTTGATTTTGTTCTGATAAGAGAAGGTTGCCGTCTTCAATGGTTTGCCGCCCAAAGATAAAAATACGGCACGCACTGCCAGACCGGTGTCCTTGACAATCCAGTAATCAATCCTGGCATAAGTCGATTGCGCATTGACGGATTTCAAATCAAGCCGATAACAGGGCTTACCTGTACACTCTTCAATTCCGACCAGGTTTGCCGCATAATCCTTGGCATAGTTTGTCGCTGCGACATCGCCAATAGCGGCCTGACCGGTAAAACGCTGCCTTGGTGAAATGGCGACCGGTTTTTTCAAGCCAGGCTTGCTTAACCACATATTGCGTTCTACTTGCAACATTTTGGAGGCTTTGACATTTTCGGGATAAGTCACCTCCACCAGGCTGGCATTCTGATTGGCCTTGACAATCATTTTCTGGTCCGTCTGCTTGTCCATGCCGCTGCCAGTGCTATGCGTGCTTACTTCCCAGCTCAGGCCTGCGATATCCCCGCCGCCGCGGGCAAGGTCCGACCCTTTTAGCAGGGCTGCCACATCAATCGGCTCGGAGATGGCAGCCATACCTGACTGTGCATATGCAGCCAATATAAAACAGAATGCCATTTGATATTTTTTCATTACACATGCCCTAGTGATTCGACAATTGAACGATAAGCAGCTTTATAGGCGGGCAGCAACGCGGCGAATAATGCAAGCAAGGTAATGGCACCAGCAGCAACTGCACTTCTAAACCAATCCACCCCGATATACAAAGGCACCGCCACGGTATTGGCTGGTGGAACATAAGTAATGCCGGATCCATTTACCCCGGCACGCACCAGTACCATCAGCACGGCGCCCAGTAACAGACCAAGAAACACCAGAATAAAAGCCTCGTACATGAAAAGGGTGATCACGCCGTGACGCCGCACACCAATGGCACGTAATGTCCCGATTTCCCTTGTTCTTTCCACGACAGACATGGTGACCGAATTGGCGATGGATAGCACCACGATCGCCACCACCACACACAGGATCAAGGTAAAAATCATGTCATACATTGTCTTTACCTGCCGGTAAAATACCGACATTTCCTGCCATGTCCTCACTTGTAGCTGCAACCCGGCAGCCTTGAACCTGCTTTCAAGCCGCGCTTTCAGGGCATTCATATAGGCAGCGTCAGGCGGAATACTTTCAAATGCCCAGCGAAATACATCTCTTTTTGCTTCGTCATTTAGTTCGGGCAGCAACACGGTCAGATAATCAGCCCGACCGGCAGCGTCCAGCAATGTCTGCGCCATGGCCAAGGGCAGGGTAACTGCCTTGTCATTCGTAGCAATATTGCCGGTATTGACGATTCCGATTACATCCAGGTCCAGCGCATTGGCCTGTCCATTAACGGTACTGACCAGGATGGATGCAAAATTGTTGACTTTCAGCCCCAGCATGCCTGCCAAGCCCTCGGCCACCACCCCGCCCATCGGCTTGTCATTATCCAGCATGCCATGTCGGGTTTTGAATGGCCCAAGTAAGCGGTGCTGATCTTCCGGCGTAATACCATTGGCTATAAAAATGCTGCTATTCACCCCATTGGAGAGCAAACCGGCCAACTGCAGACGTGGTATTACATCCGCTTTGGGGAGTGCATCTTGTACAATCTGCCGCACCTTGTTTACCTCCTCCGGGGTAAACAAGTATTTGCCAGGATCCAGCTTGCCTTTGACTTCCCAATCCAGCCGATTCAAAACCAGATGGCCCACGCCCTCGGCATAAATGGCGGTATTACCCAAACCGGCATAAATGGCATGGGTATAGCCTGCAAAAATGGCAATGGCGGCAAAGCCGAAGGTCAAACTACTGATTGTCACCATGCTGCGACGTCGATTGCGCCATAAATTGCGCCACGCCAGGCCCACAAGTTTCATTGCACTCCCCCCTTGCACCTTCTACCCATCACGAGCATGAAACCACGCCATCCACCAACCTTAATTTTCGTGGCACACGATCAAGCAAACGTGGATCATGGGTGGTGAAAATACAGCTGGTTTTCATTTCAAGATTGATGGATTCAATCAGATTGATCACTTCGTGACTGGTATTGGAATCCAGATTGGCAGTGGGTTCGTCCGCAATCAACAGCAATGGGTCGGTCACCAATGCCCTGGCAATGGCAACACGTTGTTTCTGCCCACCGGAAAGATGATCCGGCCTGAGTGTGCAGAATTCCATCAGGCCCAGTTTATCGAGAATACCTAGCGCTTTTTCTTTGGCTGGCCGAACTGGCATGCCTTGCACCTGCAAGGGCAGCATGACATTCTCAAGTGCAGTCAGTACCGGCAGTAAATTAAAATTCTGAAATACAAATCCAATCTTGCGACTACGCCAATCGGACAAATCATTATCAGACAAGGCCTCTATCTGCCGGCCATCAAAGGTCAATGCTCCTGCCGTGGGCGTATCTATCAATCCAAGAATATTAAGCAAGGTGGATTTGCCACTGCCTGACGGCCCCCAGATCACCATGTAGTCGCCACGCTCTATTTGTAAATCAACACCCCGCAGAGCATGGATATGCTGACTGCCAACCCGGTATTCTTTTTCAACACCTTCAAGCTTGAATAATGGAATATCACTAGCCATATCTGCCTTTCGCCATACAGACCCTTCCCCTCACCAAACAAACGCGCTTGCGCGGTGAGCGGAATCAGGCATTGCCTGCCCGCGCAAGCAATGCCAACCCGCTTCTATCCAACCCTGCGGTCACTCTATTTGACGTGGGCAGGACCGTCTGTCGTGGTTTCGTCGGCCTGGGCCTGGGCATTGCGTAGAGCTTGCCTGGCCTTTTCCGCCTCCACCATGCGTGGTAGCAAACGGGCTGCCAATGCAGCCAAGCCGCCACCGCGATTGAATTCCAGCACAGACAATTCCACCCCAAGCACGGTGGTCAAACTAAGGTTCAGCTCGACCGCCATCAGGGAGTCCATGCCCAATTCCGACAAGGGCGTGTGAATGTCTATGCTGTCGGCAGCAATCCCCATGACCGACGAAATATGCTTGATAAGGACTGCAATCAAGGCGTCGACTCTTTCTGCATCGGGTAGCGCCATGATTTCCTTGAGCACGGCATTGCCACTTCCCATTCCGGCAGCCGCCTTGTTGACGATGTCTGCAAAACGGGTCGTGCCAGCTGAAGCACCATAAGCCTGTCCCCACACGCCCCAGTCCACCTTGCAGATCATGGCATGCCCGACACCGCTGGCGATGACGTAGTCCATGTAGTCTGTCGCATGGTCCATATCAATCAGATGCAGCCCCATCATGGCCAGATAGCGTGCAACTTCGTCCGAGGCTTCGGCCATGCCTCCACCACCCAGTGCTCCCCAGTTAATGGCTGTCACCGCTTGCCCCTGGGCTTTCAGATAATCGGCAAGACTATCCAGCATGGTATTGGCCGCGGCATACGATGTTTGTGGCACGGTTCCATTGATGGCAGTTATCGAGGAATACAATACGAAGTAATCCAGACTGATTTTTTCTGCCTGTATTGCACGGTGCAAATTGATGGCGCCCAAGGCTTTTGGTGCCAGCACATGACGCATGACCTGCTCGGTCAAGCCACTGAACGGACCGTCCTGTACCACGCCCGCCGCATGAAACACACCGCGTATCGGTGGCAATTGCCGCCCGCTGGTTGCCATCCAGCTGGATAGCTGGTCCAGATTGGCAATATCCAGCCTGGCAGTCACTACATTCACACCAGCGGCTTCCAGTGCGGCCAATGCCAACTTTTGCTCGCTGGTGACAGCACCGCTGCGCCCCATCAGCACCAGGTGCCGGGCTCCTTTTCTCATCAGCCAACGTGCGGTGGCCAGTCCAAAGGCACCAAAGCCGCCGGTAATCAGGTAACTGGCATCCGGGTGTATTGCTGTTGCAGGAATTTGCGGTTTGATCAACACATCGGCATCGCGAAAATCAAGCATGACCCGGCCAATATGACTTGAGCGCTGCACCATGTGGAAGGCTTCATCCATGCGTGACAATGGCAGCAAATGCGTGGGTAAGGGCTGGTATTTTTCCGAACGGATCATGGCCACGATCTCGTCCTGCAACTGCCTGACCAGTTCGGGCGCACTCGCACTCATCCTGTCGATATCAACCGAAATGAAGGACAGATTCTTCTCGAATGGCGACAGCGATAACTGGCGGGAAGTGAAAATATCCAGCTTGCCTATTTCCACCACACGGCCAAACTCTGCAGCCACTTTCAGATTGGCGGCAATCACTTCGCCTGGCGCGCTACTGATGATGACATCGGCCCCATGCCCGTCAGTCAGGGCAATGATTTCATCAACAAAATTCAGGGTGCGGGAATCAAAGACCTGCTCCGCGCCCATGGCCTTCACCATTTCCCGGCGCTCCGCCGTGCTGGCTGTGGCAAACACTCTTGCACCCGCAGCCTTGGCGGCCATGATGCTGGCCATGCCAACACCGCCAGCCGCACCATGGACCAGGACAATTTCTCCGGCCTGCACCCTGGCAGCGTGGAAAATGCTGTACTGGGCGGTCAGCAAGGGCACCATGGCACTGAAAGCAGTAATGGGAATGGCAGGGTCCCTGCTGACAAAAAATCCATTATCAAGCCGGGTGGTGACATAGCGCTGCGCCATGCCCTTGCAGCCAAAAATCAAGGCATCGCCAACCCGGACATCATGCACATCCGGCCCGACCCGGCTGACCACACCGACGCCACTCATGCCCACCGTTGTACCAAAATAGGTTGAGCCAAGTTCTTTTTCGCCCAGCAGCCCAATCGCCTTCATGGCGTCCTTGTAATTCAACTCCAGCGCATCCAGCCTTAATTCAATCTCGCCGGATTGTGGTGCCTGGCGTGGAATGGCTCTGAGTGCAAGGTCGCTCAGCAACCTGGAAGCCGGAAATTCAATGGCAAAGTTTGCCTCCGGATCACGCAACGGCTGTGCTTCTTCCAGCTGCGCCTTATGGTCGGCAAAATTCTGTTTCAGTCGCTGCACATACGCCACGCCATCACGCATCATCACTTCATCTGCTTCTGGCGCACGCACTTCCAAGCGCACCAGCAGGTCATGCAAGGCGATGAAACCGGGGAGACGGTCATAATCCAGCAAGCGCCAGCGCAAGGCTGAATACTCATTGCGCAATACCCGGCGCACCCCCAGCAATGGAGACTGATTCAGGCATGGCACCTGATCATTGCTGATTGCCAGCGCATTACTGGTAACAAGCACTCCGCGAACCTGTGGCACGGTGCCGTGGGTATCCTCTTGGGCAGCCAGGACTTCCTGGGTGGCAATGGCCGCGCCCACCAGTGCCGCCATTGCCGTAAGCGCCCGATCCATGTCAAACGGGTTCGGGTCAATGCGGCCATCTACATGCCTTGTGTGGCTGGCTTCTCCGTCCCCGGCGGAGCAGATCAGCACGGTAATGGACATGCCCTGAACCTCCCTCAACAGTGCATGCAGTTGCGGGGCCAGCAAATCAGCGGCTTTTGCCGGTTCCTGCTCGGCCAAGCGCACATAGCGCATGGGCATGGCACTGGTTTCTTGCTGTGCCCAGTGGCTACGGTCCTGCCCCGTATCCACAATCAGATAAGCCATACGGGCCGGGGCGGCTGCCTCCTCGTCCGGCTCGCCGGGCGGATCCAGTGCCAGGGGTTCGGATAGCAGTTGATACCAGAGGGGTTCCAGCTCGTTGGCAATGGATTGACGGGGAGAAATCGGGCGGAACTGCACCCGTGACAACTCCAGCACGCTGTCTCCATCCGCTGTCGCCAGCAGGATGTCGGCCACCATATCGGATTCGCCATGCCGCGGGGTCAGCCTGGTGACCAATACCTGCACACTGGACGGCAAGGGCCCGAACTGGCGGACCGATTGCACGGCTGCAGGCACCACCGGGCCACTGGCCTTTTCGCTCGCCAGCAAGGCCCAGGCGGCCATGCATTGCAAAGCACAGTCCACCACGGCGGGATGGGCCTGGTGACGATCTGACGCAATACCATCCAGACGGGCCAGAATGGTGTTCTCGCCAACCTCGGCTTGCACGATGCGGCGGAAAGCAGTGCCGTAATGCAGGCCGATTTGCTCCAGGCGTGCATATAGCTCCTCGCCGCTGACGGTAAGGCGCTCCTCCTGTGCCAGCATGTCTGCCTGTGTGTGCAATACCCGGTTTGGCGCGTAAGCGGACTGGACGATTCTGCCCCTTGCCCGTAGCGCCCAGCCAGCTTCGTCGTCATTGCGGCTGCGAATGAAGAAATCACCACTGCCCTCGTCCACTGACAGGCGCAGCATGGGTGCTTCGTGCGTGGCAATGACCAGCGGAGAAATGAATGCAACATCCTCCAGCACCACCTGTTCAGCACCATGCAGCTGGGCTGCTGCAGCCAGTGCCGCATCAAGATAAGCAGCACCAGGCAGCAAGGTAGCGCCCGCCACTACATGGTCGTGCAGCCATGGCAAGGCGCCGACACTCAGGTCGCACTCCCACTCCGGCGAACTGGACTCGGTACGGAAGCCTGGCAATACCTTCTTGTCGACATCTCCCAGGCGGTCGCGACGCATCAGTGCTTCCTCGCTCCACAAATGCACGCGCTGGAACTGGTGACACGGCAAATCCTGCTGGCTGACGGCCCCGGTGATACCACCCGGCGGCTGTGCTCCGTCCAGCGCGCCCATGGTGTAGAGTTCAGCCAGCGCCTGACGGATGCTGGCGACATCTGGCTGCTCACGACGCAGGGTGGAAACGCAGCGACCGGTTTCCCCTTTGCTGGCAATGACTTGCAATACATTGCTGCTCAGGGTTGGGTGCGGCCCCAGCTCCAGAAAGGCCTGATAACCATCGGCCAATAAAGAGGAAACCGCGTCAGCAAAATAAACCGGCTGTCGGACATTGCTGAGCCAGTAGCTTGCGTCCCACAGGCTTTCCGGCCCGACTTGCCGGCCCGTGACCGTGGAATAAAGCGCAATGGAAGGCTGGCGAGGTTGAATGTCGGCCAGTACCGTGGCCAGCTCCTCCAGAATGGGCTCCATCAGGAAGCTGTGATATGGCACCTCGACACGGAGCATGCGGTTGAACACTTGTTCCTGATTCAGCGCTTCGGCCAGATCAAGCAACTGGACGGTATTACCCGCCAGTGTCACCCCGGCCGGGCTGTTGATGGCAGCTATTTCAACGCCAGCCATACCCTGCAAGCGTTCGCGGGCAGCCGCCTCGGACATGCCCACGGCCAGCATGCTGCCAGTTCCTGCCATGCGGCCTTGCAGTCTGGAACGGTGATAGGAAACTTTGACTGCATCTTGCAGGCTCAGCATGCCGGACAAATACGCGGCACTCACCTCACCCACGCTATGCCCCACAATCGCTGCCGGCCGCACGCCAAGGGTTTCCAGCTCTGCTGCCAACGCTATTTGCAGCAGAAAGTTTGCCGGCTGAGCCACTTCGGTACGCGCCATTTTCGAATGTGCCTCATCCGTCATCAAAGCATCGATGATGGACCAGCCAGCCAACGGCCTGAAAATGGCATCAATTTCCCTGGCCACCTCGGCAAAGCGCCCTTCGGCCCGGCATAAATCCCGTGCCATGCCCCACCACTGCGGTCCCATGCCGCTGAAAACAAATACCAGCTGCTTGCCGTTTGGCAATACACGGGCAGCTGCCTTGCCACTACCAGCCTGCACTTCCTCCAGCCGGTTCAGCAGATCTTGCTTGTCTTGATATGGCAGTGCGTAGCGCAAGGGCTGATGAACACGGCGCAGCCAGACTGCATCGGCCAGCGCATCAAGCGCTGCCGTGCCGTCCAAGGTGCTGACTTGTTCTGCCAGTTCCTTGGCAAAGGTACGCACCCCTTCTTCATTACGGCCGGATACCGGGAAAATACGTGCGGAATCCACCCTCGGCCTCTGGCTGTCATCTGCGGCAGTGACTGGCGGAGCTGCCACCAGTACGGCATAGGCATTGCTGCCGCCATAACCAAAACCGTTCACACTGGCAGCAGGCAAGGCGTAGTCGTCCGGAAACGGCTCTAGCTGCTGCGGCACGCTAATCCGGTAATCGTCGAAGGGAATGGCCGGATTCAGCTCATTCAGCCATGCTTGCGGAACAATGGTGCGGTGATGCAGGATCAGCGCCGTCTTGATGACGCTGGCCACTCCGGCTGCGGCTTCGGTATGGCCGATGGAGGCCTTGATGGAACCCACGCGCAATGTATTTTTGCGCCCCGGCACAGCGCCCAGCACTTTGCCAATGGATGCCAGTTCCAGCGGGTCGCCGATTGCCGTGCCAGTACCATGGGCTTCCACATAGCCGATATCCTCCGGGGCCACCCCGGAGCGGGCTGTCACTTCCTGCATCAACGCGGCCTGAGCCTGCGGGTTGGGAACGGTAATGCCGGGGGTGCGGCCATCCTGATTGGAACCTGTCGCCCGGATGACGGCATAAACACGGTCACTCTGTGCCTGCGCCTGATCCAGCCTGCGCAATATGATGACGCCGGCTCCTTCTCCCCGGGCATAGCCATCAGCGTCTTTATCAAAGGTTTTGCAGCGCCCGTCGGCCGCCAGAAAATGGCCCTTGCACATGGAAATGAAGGTTTCGGGGCGAATCATGGCATTCACCCCACCAACAATGGCCATTTCAATTTCGCCTCTTTGCAAGGCAGATACCGCTTCATGCAGTGCCACCAGCGAGGAAGAACAGGCCGTATCTATTGTCATGCTGGGGCCACGCAAATCAAACACATAGGAAATACGATTGGAAAGCATGGTGTAGGTGCTGCTGGTGGGCGTGTGCATGGAAATGGCATGCCGGGCATATTTGGAATGCCGGGCCGCCATATTGTCGGCAGTGAACCCGCCGATATAAACACCAACCGTGCGTCCCGCCACACGACCCGCGTAGCCGGCATCATCCAGCGCCTCTTGCGCCACCTCCAGCAGCAATCTTTGCTGCGGGTCCATGATGGCGGCCTCGCGCGGGGAAATGCCGAAGAACTCCGGGTCAAACTCTTCCAGCGAATCGTGCAGGAAACCTGCTTTTTTTACATACATACGGCCGGGAATTTCCGGGTCAGGGTCATAAAATCGTTCATTACTCCAGCGATCTGGCGGTGTTTCCACCATGCCATCCTGCTTGTTCAGCAACATATTCCATAGATCCGCCGGACTGCGCACACCGCCAGAGAATCGACATCCGATACCAACGATTGCAACCTCCATGACCCGTCCTTTCCTCATCGAAACATCAGCAAAATTTCAAAAATCATTCACTTTCAAAATACTATCCAAACCAGAATTTCACTCTTGGCGCACCTGTTTGAATCAAAGCGCATAACGGATCAGACATAATTCCCGACCATGAAACATCACTTCCTCATACTTTAGAAAGCCAACAGCGACGTATGCGCGATAATGTTTTTTCTCACAAGTAGCCCACAATACTTTCACGCCCTTTTCTTTTAAAATTGCGCCACACTCCCTGGCCACACGAGCCATCAATATCTCACGCCCTATAATGGTTTTATTGGCAAACATGGACAAAGCCTCCACCGCAAGCCCAGGCTCGCGGACAATATGAAATCCCAGACCTTCCAATTGCAGTTCATTCTGCATATCCATATTGACGGATACAGCAGACACCAGCTCGCCATGCCAATCAGCAGCAATAATAATTTGGTTTCTATAAGGAATTTTAGTGGCAATCCGCCTTGCAGCGTGATCAACCGTCCAGACTCCGTCTGTTTCGATCGGAGTGGATGCAAATGCACGATACATTGCCTGCTCATACTGCAACAAACGTGACTGATCATTTAAATCCAGCAAACCCACTTCGAGAAGCGACATATCAATAACCCAGAATAGTGTTGCAACAGTTGAATTGACTTTCATCTCAGCAAAGCAAAACAGCACCCATTCAATACCATAAAAAATTTTCAGTCCACCATCCTAAAAGACAGATTAATCAACAAGTCCCAAGTCATTTGATTAAAATCAAGCAAGCCGACACTAAAATGATCGCACAAAATATACAAGCCACCACAAATGCCAATAAATCTCCATCAGAAAAAAGCCAAAACAAATACAGAAAATTATATTTCAAATTCAATCTTGATATTTTTCAAACAGTGAATACAAAAACCAATGCGCACTCGACAGACTCACGCACCACAAGAAAGCACCAGCCTTATTTCAAGGCACGATGAAATAATCAAACGAATGGACACAACCCACCGAATGCTTATTCAAAAGCACAACAGGAAATAAACAATGAAGAATTCAAGGAGCAGTAGCCCAAACAGGCTGGAGGGAGACAGAAGAGCAATTGCGGCAACAAGATGAGGGTGCCCCATACCGCGAGCAGCTACAGGCATGGCAGACAGGCAGGACAGCCGGGAGAGGAATCAACATGGAACAGCAAACCAGGCCTTGAGAATACCGGCTTGCTGATTCGGTGAGACAGGCCACCTGGCTACATCAGCCAAGGCACCGAAGATCGTGCATGAATTGGCCAGGTTTCAGCCCCGAAGAGACTCGGTGTAAGACCGCAGCAAAACCAATCTGTTTCGCAGAGCCCCCGCAACATAGCGGGAAACTGCGGCCACACACGGGGGCAGGACAGGCTGCATTAGCGGTAATGCAGCCTGCACGCGGCACTGCCAAACAAGGCCATGCCCAGGTATTACTCAGCGCACAGGCTGAAACTGGAAGCACCCGTGCGCCACGCAGAAGAAAAGCGGCAAAGCAACATCACAAGCTGCCGCTGTAAGCCTCCTCACCATGCAAGGTCTGATCCAGCCCGGTTTCCTGCGTATGCTCGTCAATCAGCACCGGCGTCATCTTGTTGATCAGCCACAGCATGCCGTAGGTAAAGCCAAAGGCCCACAAACCGGAAACCACCGCAGCTACCACCTGCTTCCACAGGAAATCCGGATTACCCATCAGCAAGCCGTCAACGCCCGCCGGGTTCCAGGCCTTGCTGGCAAACACCCCCAGCAGCAATGTCCCCAGCAAGCCGCCCACCCCGTGCACGCCCCATACATCCAGCGCATCATCCCAGCCCAGGCGGTTTTTCAGCTGCACCGCGTAGTAACACACAACGGCGGCTATCACGCCGATGACGGCAGCCGTACCCAGCGACACATAGCCCGCCGCTGGCGTAATGGTGGCAAGGCCCGCCACCGCACCCGTCAGCAAACCGATGAACTTGGGCTGCCGGGCATGCGACCACTCCAGGAAAAACCAGGCCGTACCGGCAAACGAGGCGGCAACATCGGTATTGAGAAAGGCCGATGCGGTGATGTAATCCACCCGCAGCTCGGACCCGGCATTGAAGCCATACCAACCAAACCACAGCAAGCCGGTGCCAAGGGCAATCAAGGGCACATTATGCGGCTTGTTTTCCACTACCGAGCGCCGGCCCACATACAGTACCGAAGCCAGTGCGGCAAAACCGGCAGTGTTGTGCACCACGATGCCACCGGCAAAATCCAGCACGCCCCACTTAGCCAGCAGGCCGTCCGGACTCCAGATCATGTGGACAAAGGGGAAGTAAACCAGCACCAGCCAGCCGGTAAGAAACAGGAAATACGCCTTCACCGTCACCCGGTTGGCAAAAGCACCGGTAATCAGCGCCGGGGTGATGATGGCAAACATCATCTGGTAAGCCACATGCACAATCAGCGGAATACCTGCGTCATTGCCGGTGTACATGGTGTTGAGGGTAACGCCATGCATGAAGGCGTAATAAGTGGGGTCGCCGACAATGCCATGCCAGCTTGGCCCGAAGCACATGGAATACCCGAAGGCAAACCACAGCACCGTAGTCCAGCCCAGCGACATGAAGCTCTGGGCCATGATGGTCAGCACATTCTTGCGGCCCACCAGGCCACCGTAAAAGAAAGCCAGTCCGGGCGTCATCAGCATGACCAGGCTGGCACACAGCAGCATGAAGCCGGTATTGCCCACATTAAGAGGCGGGATTGGAGCAGTCATCGTTCACATCCTTATCCATAAATAATTAATTACTAATATTTTGTGGATCGAATGCTGCGCTCAGGCACGATAGCCCTGTTTGCTCCAGATCAAAAGAATGTGCAGGGGCAGGAAGGATGGCAGCTGGCCATCAATTGCGCGGCCTGTGACCTGTTGTCGTTGGCATTACAGCGCCCGTACGGGGGGCTTGCCCTGCCCTCTGTCGTCAACAAAGCAGCCGATAGATGGCAGCACAGGCCACCCTCTGGCCAAAGTTGACCGCTTAAGCTTGAGCGGCGCCTTGTTTTTTAGGCAGTTCCGGGTTCATGAAATCCCACTCTGCGGCGCTTGCCACATGGAAATCCAGCATTGGCCGGTATCGGGATGTTTCATTCAAGGTCCCGGCCTTGATACCCAGCACATCGGGAAGATGGCTGAACCTGGCAAACAGCTGGGAGCCACAATTGGGGCAAAAGCCACGGCTATGCGCATTTCCGCTATCCGACGTGGAAACAAAAATACGGGGCTCGCCGTGGATCACCACTTTGCTTGCCGGAAAAATCATTGCCGGAACATAGGCACTACCGGATGTGCGTTGGCAATCCTTGCAGTGGCAATTACCGGCAAACAGCGGATCAACATCCACCGTGTAACTGATTTGGCCACACAAACACTGCCCTGTGTATTTGGAACTCATATGCGACTCCATGCAGATGGGGGGTGGTGCACCAGCTGGATGCTGACATCAGCTTTTGGCTGCGGGCTGACATTCTAACACGATGTCATTTTTTCATTTGTGCAGTGCGCCCCCAATTCAACTCAAACACGACCCTGTAGCCGCAGAACGCTGCTGCTTTGGAAGTCACAGGCTTGTTTTGGCGAGGGTTTCAAGCTAGTCAGTACAGGCAAAAAATTACACTGCCCTGCCAGAGCAGTCGCACGTGCTGTCTACGTGTGGGTGATGATTTTCATGACAATGACTTTACCTGCCAAGCCAATGAAGGCTATAAATCCCGACATCCATATCAATGGTTTGCCGGAAACATGCATCCGGGTGAATCAAACAAGGAACGACAGGGCCAGCGTGACTTCAAAGTTTGCACCATTCAAAGAAGCAATCATTGGACAGCACATTACCCATGTATGGCGCGGCCATGGTTCAACCCTGTTCATTGAATTTGGCCGACTCACTCAGCGCACGAAGCGTGACGGCACACCCGGCCAGCCTCATGGAGAAATCACTCTCATGGTTGAGTGGAGCTGGCGCATTGAGAAAATGCGCTCGATTGTGGGGGGAAGCTGGAGCTCCGAGCGGCGATGGTCATCCATGCTCAAAAAATTAATTGGTGTTACGGTGCAGGACATTGAGCTGTTCGGGGAGATACCTGAAGTCAGGCTAACCCTCTCCAATGGCTTTCGGTTTCTCTCATTCATGACCGCTGAAGGGCAGCCCGGCTGGGCCCTTATTTCACAGCAGAGTCAATTGGGTACTTTACTGGTTCGAAAGGGCCGGCTTTTCTTAGAAAACACCAACATTCAAGGCCAATACGCAGAAAAATGAATACCTCAAAAATAATAGATGCACACATATCGATTCGCGTGTGACATCGGAAACTATCAGGATAACCATGACTGAACAACAGGAAGACTACATCCACTTATCCGTTTGCATCAATCAGCTGAACCATGCTTGGAAAACCCTAAACCTGGTCAAAAACACCAAGGACAATCCATTGTCAGGACCAGCATTTTGCTATGGACTAATTGAATATACAAGGGCATATACGACATCAAGAGGAACAATAAAAAGAAAACGAAAACTAGACCAGAAATGGATTCCATCTAAGTACTTGGCATTACACAATCGAATTATTGACGCCAGAGACAAAATTCATGCCCACTCTGACTTGACTACTTTAGAGGCCTTTCTGCACATTGATAGAGCCAACAACACCAAACCCATTTCAATGATTCAGAACAATATCAACGGACTTGAAGAACTTGAAAACATAGAAGATATCATTCACCTGATTGAAGAGACTCTTAATAAGCTATACATGGAGCAAGAATTGCTAGAAGCATCACTTAAATTCTGATTACCATCAGAAATGCATATCGCAATTTTTCATTCAGCTAATAAATCAATACAATAAATCCGCATCAGTTTCTAAAAATTATTGACCCATTTGAGTCGAATTGCGGCCTGACACCTCGCCCCGGCCACCTGTCGCATGCTTGACGGGGACCGCAGGGCGCATCGGTGCGGTCCTTTCCCTGCAAGTAACGTCCTGCTCGACTTCCCTTTCGAGCAGTTTCCCCACTCCCCTGTCATCCCTAGAATCCGCCGCTGGTGCTCAACACACCCTCAACAGCGGCTGCCGCATCCGTTAGTCTTGCGGCATTTCTACTTCCATCGGTTTTGTCATTGTCTGTTTTTATGGACAATGCACAGCCTATGGTCGGGTAGCGCGCAGCCATGCAATACCTGGGCAACCGGGAAAAACTGCGGGCCGTTACTGTTGGCGGTGTTGAAGTGCCTGACCACCCTCTCAACAGGGGTGACTTTCAACGATTCAACAGAAGGCCATTTCCATGACCAAGCAAGCCCCTTCGCATTCCCAACACCCGCCTCCCCTTTGCTTTTACTACCACGGCAAACCACTGCATGTGCAACACCACCAAGGAGAATGGTGGCTGCATGGCGGCGATGTGCTGGCCGTCACTGGCCGTCGGCTGGGAAGCCGCATGCAGCAATTACTGGCGGCAGACCCAAGCCGCGAAAACACGCCAAAAACAGAAGTCACAAACGAATACTGGCCCGCAATGGCTTTGCTGCGCGCCTTGCGCCGTAGCGGCAAGCCGCTGGCGCGGCAGTTGCGTGACTGGTTGAACCGAGCGCTGCTACCGGCACTGGAGCAGATTCCGCCCACTGCTCCGCGTTGGGAGCAGGCCCTGGCGCTGGCGGCGGAGGCCGGGGTACAGGTGAGTCATGCGGTGTTGCAGGCGGTGTTGGCGCAGGGTGCGCGCTGGCAGCATTCGCACTGGCTGCTGACGCTGGATTACACGCCGGACAGCCCCTTGCGCCATGCGCATGGCCGTTTGCTGGGGCTGAACAGTTCGGCCACACCCTTGCAGGCGCTGGCACAGCAGATAGCCACGGAACAAGGTATTGCGGCAGATAATGGCGAGTTGTTAGGGCTGGCAACGGCCTGCCATCAGCAACTGCGTGGTCGTTTGCAGCGCCAGGCACGGCGGATGCTGCAGCCGGGCTAGGCATGCAGCAAGCATGAAAAAACCGGCAGCGGGCGCTTGGCCCGGCTGCCGGTCTTGTCTTGTGCTGAGTTTTATTTTTCTTCCAGATCGTATTTGCGGATCTTGTCGAACAGCGTGGTTTTGGCAATTTTCAGCACTTCGGCGGTTTTGGACACATTACCGCCCTGCTTGCGCAGTTCTTCGGCAATCATGCCCTTTTCAAACGATTCCACCGCCGCGTGCAAGGTGGGCTGGGTATCGGCCATGGCGTTACCGGGCACCATTTTCAGGTCCAGCACAAAGCGGTCGGCCTGATTGCGCAGCTCGCGCACATTGCCCGGCCAGTGGTAGGCCATCAGGTCGCGGATGACTTCCGGGGTGATGGCCGGTGCCGGGCGGTTCATGCGTAGCGCCGACTGGGTGACAAAGTAGTCAAACAACAGCGGAATGTCCTCGCGCCGGGCGCGCAGCGGCGGCAGGTCCAGCGTCACCACGTTCAGGCGGAAGTACAGGTCGGCGCGGAATTTGTCTTCTTCGGCCAGCTTGGACAAATCGGCCTTGGTGGCGGCAATCACGCGAAAATCCACCGGAATCAGCCGATTGGAACCCAGCCGCTCGATCACCCGCTCTTGCAGCACGCGCAAGAGCTTGATCTGCATCGGCATGCTCATGCTTTCGATTTCATCCAGAAACAGCGTGCCGTGCTGGGCGTATTCGATTTTGCCGATGCGCTGCTTGCTGGCCCCGGAAAAGGCCCCGGCTTCGTGGCCGAACATTTCGCTGTCGAACAGGGTTTCCGGCAGGCCGCCGCAGTTGAGCGCCACAAAGGGGCCGGTGCGGCCGGACAGGTCGTGCAGGCAGCGCGCCAGCAGCTCTTTTCCGGCACCGGTTTCGCCGTTGATCAGCACATCGGTGGGCGTAGCGGCCACGCCCTGCACCAGGTGGCGCAGCTCGGCCATCACATTGGAGTTGCCAATCAGCCGGCTTTCCAGCCCGCCATAGGCGGCCAGTTGCTTGCGCAACTGGCGCACTTCCAGCGCCAGGCGGCGTTTTTCCAGCGCGCGTTGCACCACCGACACCAGCACTTGCGGCAGGAAGGGCTTCTGGATGAAGTCGTAAGCGCCGTCGCGCATGGCCTGCACCGCCATGGCAATGTCGCCGTGGCCGGTAATCAGGATGACCGGCAGGTCGGGATCGTCGGCCAGCAGCTCCTGCATGAAGGCCAGGCCGTCCATGCCGGGCAGGCGGATGTCGCTGACGATGATGCCGGCAAAGTCACGGCCTATGCTGCGACGGGCTTTTTCCACCGAATCGAAGCCCTGGGCCTGGATGCCGTCCAGCCCGAGCGCCTGGACATAGCCCAGCTGCACGTCCTGATCGTCCTCGATCACCAGTACTTGTAGATTGCTCATGAGTTACTCCTGCTTGTTCTGTCTGAGCGTGATGGTGAATACCGCCCCGCCATCCGGGTGATTGTCGGCAGTCAGCATGCCGCCATAGGACTTGATGATGTCCGAGGACAGGGCCAGCCCCAGGCCCAGCCCGCTGGTTTTCTTGGTGGTGAAAAAGGGCTCGAAGATGTGGGCGCCTACTTCGTCGGACAGGCCGCTGCCATTGTCGCGCACGCTGATGCGCACGGTATCGCCCTGGCGCGACCAGTCGATGCTGATCTGCGCGTTGTCCACGCCGTTCAGCACATCAATGGCATTGCTGACGAGATTCACCAGTACCTGCTCCAGCCGCACCGCTTCACACAGCACCACAATATCCGCCGGTTCGGCGGGCAGCTGCAATGTGATATGCGTCTTTTTCAGCCGGTGGTTCAGCAGGAACAGGGCGTTTTCCACCGCCTGCGCCACCGCTACCGATTCGCGCTCGCCATTGGGGCGGCGGGCAAAGGACTTCAGCTGCTCGGTCAGCGCGCCCAGCCGCACCACAATGTCGGTGATGCGTTCCAGATTGGCCCGCGCGGTGCTGAGATCGTTGATTTCCAGAAAACGTACGGTATTGGCCGACAAGGCGGACAGCGCCGCCAGCGGCTGGTTGATTTCATGGGCGATGCCGGTGGACAGCTGGCCGATGACTGCCAGGTTTTCGGTGCGGATCAGCTCGTTCTGGAAGTTTTCCACCTGCCGCGCCGCCTGGATGCGTTCTTCGATTTCCTTTTTCAGGCTGGCATTGGCTTCGCGCAACTCGCTGCTGCGCTGCTCGACCTGTTCTTCCAGATGATCGTGTGCCAGTTGCAGATTGCGCCGCGCCTCGGCCTGCGCTTTCAGGTTCATGCGCCACAGCCGGACAGAATGCAGCAGCAGGCAGGCAAAGCCCACCGCCACTGCCACCGCCAGTGCGCGGGTCAGGGCCAGGCTGTGCAGCTCGTGGGTGTCATTCAGCATGGTCAGCGTCATGCCGCTGACCGGGATGGTCTGGCTGATGGCCAGGTATTCGTGCCGACTGCGGCCCTGCCCCATCTGCACCAGCATGGCCTGGCTGTTGAGCACGCTCTTGCGCTGCCAGATGGGCGGCTTGATCACCTGCTTGTTGTATTGCTGGGCTTTTTCCAGCGCCAGCCGCGCATCAAAGCTGAGTGGCGTGGTGGCATGGTATTTCCACTCCGGCACGGAGGACAGCACCACCACGCCGTTGGAGTCCGACACCAGCAGCGGCTCCACGATATTGCCCCACATGTGTTCCAGCTGTTCCAGCCCTATCTTGATGGCCACCACCCCCACCCGCTCCTGCCCCTGGTAAATGCCGGTGGCCAGATAAAAGCCGGTGGCATTGCCGGTGGTGCCAATAGCGTAATAGGTGCTGATTCGATTGGCCGCCGCCTGCTGAAAATATGGCCGGTAAGCGATATTGCGGCCTACAAAACTGTCTTTTTGCTGCCAGTTGCTGGAGGCAATCACCTTGCCTGCCTTGTCTACCAGATAGGCCTGCAAGGAGCCGGCGCCCTGATTCAGCCGCACCAGGTACTGGTTGGCACGCGCCAGTTGCCGGGCATCATCCGGCGTGGCCAGCGCTTCGCGCAGGGTGTCGTTATAGGATGCCGCCAGCGGCAGCAGGCCGAACTTGTCCACCTCGTGCTGCAGGAAACCGGCATTGCGCGCCACACGGCGCACCGAATCCTGCTGGCGCTGTTGCAGTTGTTCCTGCCAGCTGACGGTGTACACCACCCAGGCGGACAGCAAGGACAGCGCCATGGAGATCAGCAAATAAAGATAAAAACCGCTTCGTTTCATACGCACTCCGGGCCTGGCCCGTTTGGCTTGATTCACGTCGTCGCCCTGCGGCGGCTGGCTGGTGGTGGCTGGCATGCGGGCATTATCCCACAGCACGATGTCACTTTTTGCGCCGCAACATGCAAAGCAAAAAAACCACGCGGGGCTAACCCGCGTGGCAAGGTCATGGCAGGGCCACGACGACCGAAAGGATAAAGAACAAGACCGCTAGAACACGTTGACCAGCACGATGGTGAACACCGCCATCACCAGCCGGGATACCGCATAGCCTACGGTATAGCCCACGGCAGGTACCTTGCTTTGCGCTGCGTCTTGCAATGCGCCCAGCGCGGCCGTGGTGGAACGGGCACCGGCGCAAGCACCAAGCAGGATGCCGGGGTGGAACTTGAACACGAAGCGTCCCAGCAGCAGGCCGACAATCAGCGGCACCAGGGTAACCACGGCACCGGCAAACAGCAGGGTCAGGCCGTATTGTTGCAGGCCGGAAATGAAGCCAGGCGCGGCATTCAGGCCAATCACCGCAATAAAGCCGTTAAGACCGACATTATTGAACACCCACAGTGCCGGGCCAGGAATCTTGCCGAAGGTACGCATGGTGGCACGCAGGTAACCACACACGATACCGGCCACGATGGAACCCACCGAAGTACCGAAGCTCAGCGGAATACCAGCCACATGCACGGTGATGGCACCCAGAATGCTGCCCACCACGATGCCGAAGCCCATGAAGGCCATGTCGGAGTTTTCCAGCGGACGGTCGGCATAGCCCAGTTCCTTGGCTACGGCCACCACGTCCTGCTTGGCACCCAGAATGGTCAGCACGTCACCACGCTGCACCACCACATCATGCCCCATCGGCATGTCCAGCTCGCCACGGCTAAAGCGGGTAAGGAACAGGCCACGGCCCGGCTTGCCAAACAGCGTACTGGTGATTTCGCCCAGGGTTTTGCCGGCGTATTTGCGGCTGGTCACTACCAGGTCGAGCAGTTCGGTGGAGAAGTCCAGCAGCGGAACGTCCTTCACTTCCTTGCCAAAATGGTGCTGGTATTTCAGCAGCGCGGTCAGGGTGCCGGAAATGGCCACCACATCATTACGCTGGATGCGGGTAGTCCCTTCGCAATCCACAATCCTGGCACCCACGGCCTGACGCACGCGGCGGACAAAGATTTCGTGGTTGAACATGGCTTCCACTTCGGAAACCGTCTTGTCGAACAGGTCCACATTGCTCAGCAGGAAGGCACGGGCGGAAAACTCGCGGTACGCAGTGCTGCCCACGGTGTGGCCATTGCCGTTTTCCTTTTCATAGCTCTTGCACTCTTCAGCCAGATTGAAACCCAGCACTTTCGGGGCAAAGGTCGCCAGGAACCAGGCAGAACCGGCAGTACCGAACGGGTAAGTCACGGCATAGGCCACCGGCATCAGCGCCATCGCCACTTTCACGCCGCCAGGCATCTGGTTGACCTGATTGAGCAAGTCGGTTGCCACGCCCAGCACGGTGGAGTTGGTATAGCCACCGGACAGCAGGCCGGCAGTCAGCGCTGCGTCGTAATGCAGCATCTTGCCCAGCAGGATGGCTGTAACCAGGCCGGAGGCACACACCAGAATGGTGAAGAACACCTGCGAGATACCGTCACTCTTGAGCGCGCGGATGAACTGCGGGCCCACGGCATAGCCGACGGCAAACAGGAACATGGCAAAGAAGGTGGATTGCAGCACCGGCGGAATCACCAGATGCACCTGGCCAATCAGCAAACCGGCCAGCAAGGTGGAAGTCACCACCCCCAGATTGAATTTGCCCAGACTGAGATTGCCCACCCAGAAGCCGACGGCGATGGTCAGATAAATCGCTATCTCCGGATACTTCTGCAGGGTATGAATGATGTAGTCCATGATAGACACCTTTGTATGGTCAACCACCGCCAGCCGGCTATCCGGCCCGGCGGAGGTCATCAGGCGCTTGCGCGCCCTTCAGCTGTTCATGCACCGCCCGACCGAGCGGTGCGTGCCCTTCTTAATATTGCGGCTTGTACAGTTGCGACTCGATCCAGGCACGGATATCACGCGGACGTTCCACCTGGGCCAGGCCGGAATCGAACATGTACTCGGCAATGCGTGCTGCCGTGGTCACTTCGGTTTCCAGAATCTGGTCCTGGCTGGGGAACAGCATGCTCTTGGCGCGCTGGGTCAGCGTGACCTGATCGGCGGTGGCATGGGCAGCCACGATGAAGCATTCGTCGTTCAGGCGGGTCGGACGGCAGCAGTAAGTAGCCAGACCGATGGCCGGGTAGATGTAGAAGTTGTTGGCCTGGCCCGGACGGAAGGTCTTGCCTTCGTAGTCAAAGTCGGGGAACTGCACGCCAGCGGCAAACAGCGCCTTGCCCTTGGACCAGGTGTAGGCTTCCTCAGCAGTACACTCGGCCTTGTGGGTGGGGTTGGACAGCGCAAAGATGATGGGCTGTTCGTTCAGCTCGCTCATCAGCTCGATCACCTCGCGGGTGAAGGCACGGGCCTTGGTGCTCACGCCTACCAGCACGGTGGGCTTGAAGTCGCGGATGGCTTGCACAAAGTCCTTGCACGGCTTGGCCGGGCGGGCATACAGCTTCTGGGTTTCGGACAGGTCGGTACGGGAATGCTCGATCAGGCCGTTGATGTCGAACAAGGCCACCTGCTTGCGGGCATCGGCTTCGCTCAGGCCCAGGGTTTGCAGTTCGGCGCAGAACAGCTTGGCAATGCCAAGGCCGGCAGAGCCCGCACCCAGGAACATCACGCGCTGGTCGGTCAGCTTGCCGCCGGTAATGTTCATGCCGGCCGCAATACCTGCCAGCGCCACGCTGGCAGTACCTTGAATGTCATCGTTGTAGCAGAGGATCTTGTCTTTGTAGCGATCCAGCATGCGGATGGCGTCGGTGCCCTTCCAGTCTTCAAAATGCACGCAGCAGTTGGGGAATACTTCCTGTACAGCCTGGATGAATTCTTCGGTCAGTTCGTCCAGCTCGGCTTCGGAAACCGGGGCTTCGCGGGTGCCCATGTAGAAGGGGTCGGCGCGCAGGGTTTCATTGGTGGTGCCAATGTCGAACAGCACCGGCAGCAGGCCGGCCGGCGGTACGGCAGCGCAAGCGGTGTACAGTTGCAGCTTGCCAATCGGAATACCCATGCCGTTGGCACCGATGTCGCCCAGGCCCAGAATGCGACCGCCGGTGGATACGCAGATGAAGCGCACGTCTTTTTCCGGCCAGTTGCGCAGTACTTCAGCCATGCGGCCCTTCATGTAACGGGTAATGTACATGCCACGGGCGCGGCGGTAATTGTTGCCGAAGGTTTCGCAGGCATCGGCCACGGTCGGGTCGTACAGTACCGGGATGAAGCGTTTCGGGTCGGACATCACCGTCTTGTAGAACACGGTTTCGTTACGGTCTTCCAGGCCGATCAAATAGGTGTAGCGTTCCAGATCGTCCGCTTTTTCATCCAGATGCGCCATGACGCGCTCTACCTGACGGTCCAGGTTTTCCACCGCATGCGGCAGCAAACCTTCCAGGCCCAGCTGGCGACGCTCTTCCACGCTGTAGGCCGTGCCCTTGTTCAGCTTGGGTTCATGCAGCAGCGGCATGCCGCCTTGTACGCCCTTGGCGCTCAGTTTGTCATTCTTGACGGAAGTGTTCTTTACAGTCATGGCAATCTCCAGTTTGTATCGAATGGGTGAGATGAAAACGTCTCAGCTGCCCTTCTTATTGCAACTGGCGTGCCAGCCTTTTCGTCCTTTGAAAATTTTTTAGCTCATTGATTTTTATGGGTTTTTATTTACCGAAAAAACCCTGCTGACGTCAGGCCGTACTTTGCCCCGTACCGCGGGTGCGGAAGTCCGTACTTTGTCTGTGGGCTTTATGCAGACATGAAAAAACCCGGCCAGCCAATCAAGGCTGCCGGGCTTGCGCTACTGCGAAGTAGGCGCACGAATGGTGCGGCTGCGCATGTCACCGCAGCCAGCAGATGGCTCAGAAGCGGCCAAACAGCACGCCGGTGCGCTGGTCCTTTGTCATGGTGTAAATGGCCTGCGTGCCTGGCTTTTCTTCACCCATGCCGGGGCTGTGCAGCGGCATGCCGGGGGCGGACAGGCCCACCACGTCGGCCTTGCTGGTCATCAGCTGCCTGATGGCAGCCACCGGCACATGGCCTTCAATGGTGTAGCGGCCAATCCTGGCGGTATGGCAGCTGCCAAGGCCGGGCGTGACGCCCATCTGCTGCTTGATGGACTGCATGTCATCGCGATTGATGGCGGTAACCTCAAAGCCCTGGTGCTTGAGGTAGCTGACATAGGCCTCGCAGCAGCTGCAACTGGGGCTTTTGTATAGCGTGACCGGCGTAGCGGCAAAAACGGAAGTACTGAACGCGCCGATCAATACGGCAATAACGCGGGTGCGGATAGTGGCCATGGTGGCCCTCCTTCTGGCAATGACAATGATTCGGATAAGCGGCAACAAGCCGGCAAAATGGAAAATGCGGTCAGGCCAGTACAGGGGGGCGGTGCGGCGGAGAAAGGGTGATGCCAGCCAGCGTGGCAGGCTGGGTGGGAACAAAAATACCACCGGTGGCTAACGAGGTGGCAGACCAGTCGGCAAACTGGGACAAGGCAGGTGCGCACAGCTGCACGCAGCCCGCGCCACCACACAACATGCCATGCGCCGCTTTTGCATGGCCGGCATGTTCCGGCATCTTGCCTGCTGTTTTGTCATGGCAGCTGGCATGGGCCATGCAGTCTGCGGAGGTGATAGCCGCACCGGCCATGGCCATATCAGCACTTGCCGCCAGCACATTGAGTGCCGGAAGCGCGAGCAGAAGCATGAGCAGGAAACGGTACAGGGCTTTCATGGCTGGGAAGATAGCACTGCCAGGTGGCACAGGTGAATGCAGGATGGTGTTTTGCTGGTGGATGGTTGATCTGGATCAGTCGAACACATGGTCAACCGGCATAAACAAAGGCCACCCGATTGATCAAGGGCATCAACACCACCACGCCATGTCGGGTATATGCATACCAGCTACCCGGTGCAGAGACAGCACGGTCGATTTCTCTGGCGACCCCGGCTTTGATTGGAATGCCGAAACCATACTGGTTCAGATAATTCTCCAGTAATGGCCCGGCTATTGTTTGTGAAGCGCCCTCCCCCTCAAACCACTCACGATGACCGTGCAAGGGGGTAGCTTCCCACTCCAGCTCCGGAAGCAGGCTATTCGGGTTCTTGCGGGCCAGATGCGGAGGAAGCTCATACAAGACCACTCCCGTCTCGTTACCTCCGGGGCCAAAACCCCAGGAGTCGGTTTCCGCGTACAGAACCTTCTGCACCCCCAGCTGTGGCGGCAGCAGCGATAAATGGTTTGGTGCGGCAAACACCCACATGGCAGCGATCAGGCCAATACATAGAAACAGGCAGGACAACACGCACACCCACGTTTGACGATTCATATGACTATCAATGCATGCATGGGAATTAGCTCAGGCAGATGCACATCTTTCATGACCCAGAACCAGCAACTTTCACCCTGAACCGACAGAACAATATCAAATCAACAACGATTGCAAAAACAATAAAGGCAATATCACCAGCCATGGAGTCACCTGCCTTTTGACGTTTGGCTTCATACTTCAAAACCGCACTATCATAAGGCACCATAACAACACCATCCGCCTCAATGGAAAACACCACCCTATCCTGTATGCCACTCATACCAACCCAGCCCAGTTTTATTCTGGAACCAACTTTATCGGCAAAATCCATCCGCCCAGGCTCATCGCAGCGTCCTTTGAAAAAACACAAACTACAACTCGAATAGCTAGCTCCGGCAGTTGGCGCACAATAATAAAAATGATTATCGCCCAGCAAAATTCCGGAATTTCCGGCAGTACGCTTTCCTGGCCTGTACTGAACTGCGCCGTTGAATATTTGATATCTGATTTATGTGGTGTGTGATACCTGGAATACAAAACCCAATCATTCCAAGCATTACCGACTGCAAAAAAATTGACTCCCACCACAATAATCATCAACGCAAGTCTTGCAAACATTTACCTTCCTGACTGCCAAGTCAAATTGCCTTGCCGATTAAGCATCATTCGACATGCATGGCATCCACTTCAAAAACAAGCACCAACCAAACCGCAGGCGGAGATAACCAGGCCAATTGGTGAGAAAATGGCAGCCAAAACAGTAACAATCGCCACCCAATCTTCACGTACGCGACTTTCATGTTTTCTGAGCAAGAATGCGCAAACAAATGCCAGCGAACTTGGGAGAAACAGAAAAACAGGGATTACCAAGTTTTCCGCAATAATGATTAGTTCCGGTTTAGGTCTGACAGGTGGTGTTCTTGCCCAGAAAAATGCATAGGCAAGCATAAGGGTGGCGATCAGTGCAATAACCAGTGCAACATATTGCAAGACCATATTTGTGAAGTGAATTTTCGCAAGCACAAAGCTTTTTCTGACAAGAAATGCATAGCCAAAGACCAAGGACAAAATAACAAACAGTTCCTTTATCATCTTTTATTACCAAAAATAACCATCATCAATCCCAAGAAACAGCCACCTGCAAAACCAACATTAAAACAATATACAGCAGCGCCTTTACTTACTCTTCAGCATCAAATAGCCGATACAAACCAAAAACACACCCAATAGCAAATAGATAACGCCTACAGCAAGCGCCACCACGGCAGAACTAAAAAACTGCGAAAGCAACAACGAGAGGCCGCATATCGCCTTACAACTGCTTCCATCCGCATACATTGCGCCACGAATCAATATGTCACTGCCATCTACAATACCGAACACACCAAGAATCAAAACACACCAAGCCAAGACAGTGCTGTCACGATACATACTTGACCTCGCCGCATTTAATCAACAAGCAATTACGATTAAGCTTGGCCAGTAGCGAGCGAAGCGCCTGACCAACCGCAGCCACTTTGACGTATTAGTCTGAAAGAATTTATACGCTTGAATCCGAAACGAGGGTTTCGCTCACGCCGTGTTGCCTGGTAGGTGTCTTTTCAAGCAACAGGAGATAAATGCCTTCAATAATTGGTAAACCGACACCAGCCGACAAGGGATATTCCGCCACCTCCCCGGTAAGTACATAACCACGGCGCTGGTAGAATGCCAGGAGTTCTGGTCGAGAAGACAGAACCGACATTCTGAATACCGATGCCTTTAAATGCTCTGTAGCGTATGCCTCTGCATGGAGCAGCATCTGCTTACCAAGACCTTGGGCCTGCATGCCGGGATGGGTCGCCAGCATGCCAATGTAAGCGCCAGACTGACCACCTTGCACATGTACACAAGCGACAATTTCAGCCGCGTGGCACAACAGCAGAACCGTGGACTGCTCGTGAAACAGAGAAAGAACCTGCGACAGGTTAATTCTTTCACCAGCAATCAGATTTGCTTCGTGAGTCCAGCCTGCCTCTTGCGGCGAGGGACGGTAGGCTCGGTTCACAAGAGTTGCAATTTCTTGGGCATCGGCCTCACCGCCAATACGTAGTTCAAATGACATTCGCGCTTTCATGGCTTAAGCCGGTTAACCGTTATTTGCGAACAGAGATGTTCAGCGTATCGCTGACGATACGGGCTACATTGGAAGGTCAGCAAGGCTTTCATGACATTGAGATTATCCGATGCAATCCCTCTACTCAAGTAACCATCACGCGGACCGTGCAGTAGAAATCCGGTCACGCGGATGATGATTTAAGTGCCGCTTCCGCGCGGCAGACGGGAAAGGGATCTTTGCTTGGCCAAAGATTCCCACTACGGGAAAAGCTAGCCACATCATATGGCCTGCAGCTACCCGAGAGGGCCCGTCCGGCGCGAGGCCCGCCTGAACTCGCGATTTGCTAACGTCAAATCGCTCAGACATTGCAGGCGCTTAAGACCTCGCCCCAGCTACCTGTCGGCATGCTTGATGGGACCGGTTGGCGCGTTGGTGCGGTGGTTAGCTGATCAAGAACGCCAGTCGGAGCTGACCCAGTCCCGTCAGCGCGAGCCGACTCAGTCGTGGCGCTCAGGGTCTTAAGCGGTCGGCTGTCCGCAGCGGCGCGACGGTAGCGCGCCGCAAGTTCCGGCCGCGCCCTGGGCAGTGCGGCTGGGGCGGGAATTCGACGCGCTGCGGGTCGCCTTTTCTTTGGGTACTTTCTTTTGGCTAAGCAAAAGTAAAGTACCTCGACGGCGGGGCGAGACCCGCGAAGTTAAACGCAGTGGCGCTGGATGAAAATCGGATTGCCATTACCAAGTAAAGACAGGGTTTGCATCCGCTGACGCGGATGATCTTTTCCACGCCGCTTCCGCGCGGCAGACGGGAAGGAGAGCTTGCCTGGCCAAGCCCTCCTTCACCTCCAAGGCCACCCCACAAGCATGGCCTGCGGCTGCCCGACAGGTTCCGTCCGGTGCGAGGCGCGCCTGAACTCGCGATTTGCTAACGTCAAATCGCTCAAACAGGGCAGGCGCTTAAGACCTCGCGCCGGCCACCTGTCGGCATGCTTGACGGGGCCGGTGGCTGCGTCGGTGCGGTGGTTCTCTGATCAGAAACACCTGTCGGAGCTGACCCAGTCCCGTCAGCGCGAGCCGACTCAGTCGTGGCGCTCAGGGTCTTAAGCGGTCGGCTGTCCGCAGCGGCGCGACGCTAGCGCGCCGCAAGTTCCGGCCGCGCCCTGAGCGGTGCGGCTGGGGCGGGAATTCGACGCGCTGCGGGTCGCCTTTTCTTTGGGTACTTTCTTTTTGGCGAAGCAAAAGAAAGTACCTCGACGGCGGGGCGAGACCCGCGAAGTTTAACGCAGTGGCGCTGGATGAAAATCGGGTTGCCATTACCAAGTCAAAACAGGCTTTGTATCCGCTCACGCGGATGATGGTTTACATGCCGCTTCCGCGCGGCGGACGGGAAAGGGATCTTTGCTTGGCCAAAGATCCCTTTCATCCCTAAAGGCCACCCAGCAAGCATGGCCTGCGGCTACCCGACAGGTCCCGCCCGAGGCGAGGCGCGCCTGAACTCGCGATTTGCTAACATCAAATCGCTCAGACATTGCAGGCGCTTAAAACCTCGCCCCGGCCACCCGTCGGCATGCTTGACGGGGTACAAGGGTGGCGTCGGTACGGTATTTCCAGTAGGAGAAATGGATTTATTCGATAGCGTTGCGCGGTGGAACGCCCCTTTAGGCCATCCCACCTTTAGAGATCGGCCTCGCACATGGCCGAAAAGCAGGCACCCATATTGGTGAGTGCTTCGTTGAGCCAGGTGCGGATGGGGCGCAGCGGCTGGTTAGCCGGAACGAATTCCTCAAGCCGAATGGTGGTGAACAATGCTTCGTTATAACCGTCCGCTCCGCGCATCGCACATCCCTCCATCATGAGTATTTGTCAGCAACGTCGCTAATCGGTGCTCGATACTCCAATATTTCAACAGCCTGCTAGCGTGGATTGTTGCTAAACAGTTCCGTTCACCCATCAAAGTCGGCCCAGTCTGGGGTCCAGCCAAGCCGACCATCGCAGTTCACTTTCTTGAACAGGTAGACCTTATTTTGCTGTTCATCAATGAAAGTACAAACGTCACCCGCCTGCACGGTAAATGCTAACTCGCTGGTACCATCAATCGGTTCCTTGTAGATGTCTACCTGTTTTGTGGCAACAACTTTCTTAACAGTTGGTGTGCAGGCAGTCATGATTAGCAAGCCTGTCAATAAAACCGGCCACTTCATTTGGAAACCACATTTTTCGTATGCGGAATTTTTTTTACTAACCGATTGGACTTGCTTACTACTGCCAAAATCTCAGCAGGAGGAACAGGAAAAGGAATCCAACGCGGGTCATGTGCCAGAATTCCAATCATCTCAAGCACATCTGCCACATTAGAAGAACAGCTATTATCAAACAGGCTGTACGGGGCATCGGTGGCCACACGCCGATCCAGCTCTTTTTGAAGAATCTCTCGTTCTCTGGGCGAAATCCATAGCTGCAAACCTATCGAATCTCGATACGAATTTCGCTTAACGTAGTCATCGTAAGTTGTGGTGAAATATACGTCGTGCGCCCGTGAGTAGACCTTTCCGTTCACATATATTGCCGTATGACCCCACTGTGACCCACGGCTGACAATTCTGGAATCACTGACAATTACCTCAATGAATTCGCGGGGAGACGTCACTGTTTTGACGCTTGTATCGGAGGCAGGCGTCAGCTGTTTGGTGGCAACTTTGATGAGCGTCTTGCCAGAACTTGGCGATTGAATCTGCTGTGGCACAATCAGCCCTCCAGATAAATGTCGATGTGATGCTTCTCGGCAACAGAGTCCAGTAGATGAGTCTGCCCACTGGCATCCGTCACACCATACTCAGGCTCGCCGCCATCCACTGACAGAGCGTATTCGGTATTGGCCAACGGTAAGCCATCTTGGTCTATGATGACGTACTTGTCATTAAAAACTAAAGCTGCGGTAGCTAAACCGAATCCGCTTCCCACACTGGACGAAATAGCGGATGTAGCCTTATTTAACTTTGCGACATATTCATCACTAATAATTAGCTGATACCCATCAGTAGTGTGCATCAACTTCTGCGGCTTCGGGCACTTGCATATCAGGTGATCGCCATTCAAAGCAAGCCTATATCCATAAATATTATTTGGCGCATAATCATCCGGCCTAGGCTCGACGCATCTAATTACCCCTACAGATTTACAGACGTTACACCAACCTTTCATGCCTTCCGCCGTAGGGTCCATGCCTCGATGGTTGAATTTTTCTATTCCAATACCCTCTAGTACACGGCCACCCCCGGTTATAGGATCGTTTCTGCGGCATAGATATCGAATAATCGGCATTATTAGTCAGCCTTAAAGTAATCAATCAAAAGACCTTCTGGAAAATCGCTATACTCTCTCACATCAAAACCCATACCGGCAGCAGGCATTGTCACAACAACATCACCTTTTTCCAATCGACTACCAATAACCGCGGCACTCGAATAGGAGCCATCTTTGTTTCTATACCTGACACCCCTGCCAATACCAGAAATTATTAAAGACTCACTACCATCTTGGTAGACAACCTTATCGCCAATGGCAGCCAAGAGCCACCCCGAATTAGCACATTCTCTATTAGCTGCTACCACGATTCCACCGTCGCGTGCTCTTGCACCATCAGTGATATACGTAACCCTTTCCATGATTGTTTTGCTCGTTGTTCAGCTTCCATTTTTATTTGGGTTTCAATCATGAAGCGAATTTGATCGGCCCCAAACCAAGGCATTTTGAGCTGATTTTTGAATGAAGCTTGTACTCTGAGAGTGATTGGGCAAATCACAGCAGAGGACTGTCGGATGTATTTCAATAGACCGCTAGTCAAGGTCTCTCTCATTACCCCGCAATTACTTTGCAAGGAAGCCACCTTACGAAGATATCCCGCCCAGCACAACCGATGCCCGCCTTCCCTTTCGAGCAGTTTCCGCACTCATCTGCCATCCCTAGAATCCGCCGCTGGTGCTCAACACACCATCTCGAAGCGGTTGCCCTGCCCGAAAGCAATGGGCGCGTTCACGTTCAAAGGAACCCGCTTCATGACTACGCAAACCTCCCCCCAACACCCGCTTCCCCTTTGCTTCTACTACCACGGCAAACCGCTGCATGTGCAACACCAGCACGGCCAATGGTGGCTGCATAGCGGCGATGTGCTGGCTGTCACTGGCCGACGTCTTGGCCAACGCTTACAGCACTTGCTCGCCGCAGACACCACTCACCAAAACACACCAGAAACAGAAGTCACAAACGAATACTGGCCCGCTACGGCTTTGCTGCGCGCCTTGCGTCGTAGTAGCAAGCCGCAGGCGCGGCAGTTGCGTGACTGGTTGAACCGAGAGTTGCTACCCCCGCTGGAGCAGCTGCCGCCCACTGCTCCGCGTTGGGAGCAGGCCCTGGCACTGGCGGTGGAGGCCGGGGTGCAAGTGAGTCATGCGGTGTTGCAGGCGGTATTGGCGCAGGGTGCGCGCTGGCAGCATTCGCACTGGTTGCTGACGCTGGATTACACGCCGGACCATCCCTTGCGCCATGCCCATGGCCGTTTGCTGGGGCTGAACAGTTCGGCCACGCCCTTGCAGGCGCTGGCGCAGCAGATAGCCACGCCGCCGGGCATCTCTGCCGATAATGGCGAATTGCTGGGGCTGGCTGCCCCTTGCCATCAGCGTTTGCACGGTCGCCTGTCACGGCAGTTGCTGCGTGATGGGCAGGGACCAGCCCGCCCGGCTTGAAGTCTGGCGCGAGCGCGCAGACGCCAAGTGCGTAAATGCTAGGCGTGACGCCAGCTGAACTGGCAAAAGCGCTGCTGCCAGTCGTCCAGTACCGCCTGACCCGGCCATTGTGTGGCGTCGAACAATGGCTGGCCTTTGGCATCCCGCCCCTGTTGCAAGGCGGCATGGGTGACGCCCCTGGCCTGCAGTGTTGCCGCAAGCCAGTGCAGGCTGTCTGCCGTCATCACGCGCGGGTCCAGCGTGGTGCGGCATTCCAGCGTGGCTCCACCGTCCGCTACCATGTCCAGCGCAACATCCAGTGCCTGCCACATGCGGCTTTCGCTGCCGGGCACGCCGGTGACGGCATCCACCCCGCCGGGCGCGGCCTTGATGTCGAGACCAATCCAGTCCACCAGGCCTTTGAGTGCCGCCAGCCGTTGCGGGTAGATGCCCGCCGTGTGCAGGCCGATGGCCAGGCCCAGCTGGCGGGCGTCCTGTATCCAGTCCACCAGTTGCGGGGCCAGGGTGGGTTCGCCACCGGAAAACACCACCCCATCCAGAAAGCCGACCCGCGCCGCCAGCATGCTGCGCACTTCTGGCCAGGCCAGTTGCCCGGCACTGCGGGCTTGCAGGCCGGGGTTGTGGCAATAGCCGCAGCGCCAGGGGCAGCCGGCGACAAACACGGTGGCCACCAGCCGCCCCGGCCAGTCACAACTGGAAAACGGGGCGACACCGGCCAGCGCCAGGCTGGATTCAGTGGTGCAGGTGCTGTTCATCAAAATGCACGCGCTCGGCAAATTCGCCCTGCTTGCCGGTATTGAAGGCGGATACCGGGCGGAAGTAACCCATGACGCGGGTCCATACTTCGCAGCGGGTGCGCAGGGACGGGTCCAGCTGTTCCGCCTGTTTGATGTCGGTTTGATGGGACATATTGCTCTCCTGTGAGGGTTGGGGTTTAGGCGCGGCTAACAAAATGGCGTGATGCCCTGGGGCCAGCTGGCCCAAGGCTGCGGCAGGCTCTTGTCAGCCTCGACAAGCATTTCAGCAGCAAGGCGCGGTGGCTGCCGTGGTACGGGCCAGCAGTTCGGCGTCGCACTTGGGGCAGAATTCATGATGACCACTCAGATAGCCGTGCTGCGGGCAGACCGAGAAGGTGGGCGTCACCGTGATGTAAGGCAGGCGGAAGCGTTGCAGCGAACGGTGCACCAGCTGCTTGCAGGCCGTGGCCGAGCTGACCGCCTCGGTCATGTACAGGTGCAGCACGGTACCGCCGGTGTAGCGCGCCTGGAGTGGCTCCTGATGTTGCAGGGCGACAAAGGGGTCGTCGGTATGCCCCACCGGCAGCTGGCTGGAGTTGGTGTAATAAGGCTTGTCGATTGGCCCGGCTTGCAGGATGTCGGGGTAGCGCTTGCGGTCTTCGCGGGCAAAGCGGTAGGTGGTGCCTTCCGCCGGGGTGGCCTCCAGGTTGTACAGATGGCCGGTGTCTTCCTGCATCTGCACCATGCGGGCACGGATGTGGTCCAGCAGTTGCAGCGCCAATTGCTGGCCGTGGGCGGTGGTGATGTCGTCGGCATCGTTGCTGTAATTGCGGATCAGCTCGTTGATGCCATTCACCCCCACGGTGGAGAAGTGATTGCGCAGCGTACCCAGATAACGCTTGGTATAAGGATACAGGCCGTCGTCCATCCAGCCTTGCACACGTGCGCGCTTGATTTCCAGGCTGGTGCAGGCCAGCGCCAGCAGGCGGTCGGTTTCTGCCAGCAGCCCATCCCAGTCACCACGGAAGCGGTAGCCCAGCCGCGCGCAGTTGAGGGTAACCACCCCCAGCGAGCCGGTTTGCTCGGCGCTGCCAAACAGGCCGTTGCCGCGTTTGAGCAGCTCGCGCAGGTCCAGTTGCAGGCGGCAGCACATGGAGCGCACCATTTGCGGTTCCAGATCCGAATTAAGGAAGTTCTGGAAATACGGCAGGCCGTAGCGGGCGGTCAGGTCGAACAGCAAATCGGCGTTGGCGCTGTCCCAGTCAAAATCGGGCGTGATGTTGTAGGTGGGAATGGGAAAGGTGAACGCCCGGCCATGCGCATCGCCCGCACCCATCACCCGCAGGAAGGCGCGGTTGATGCGGTCCATTTCCGGCTGGCAGTCGCCGTAGCAGAACGGCATTTCCTCACCGGCAATCAGCGGAATCTGCGGGGCCAGGTCGGCCGGGCAGGTCCAGTCGAAGGTCAGGTTGGTGAACGGGGTTTGCGTGCCCCAGCGCGAGGGCACATTCAGGTTGTACACAAATTCCTGCATGGCCTGCTCCAGCGCGGCATCGTCCAGCCCGTCGCGCTTGAGAAAGGGGGCCAGATAGGTATCCACGCTGGAAAACGCCTGCGCGCCCGCCCATTCGTTTTGCAGGGTACCCAGAAAATTCACCATCTGCCCCAGCGCCGCGCTCAGGTGACGCGGCGGAGCCGATTCCACCCGGCCGGGCACACCGTTGAAGCCTTCATGCAGCAGCTGACGCAGCGACCAGCCCGCACAATAGCCTGCCAGCACGTCCAGATCATGCAGGTGGAAGTCTGCCTCGCGGTGGGCCTGCGCCACCTCCGGCGGATAAATGCCGTCCAGCCAGTAGTTGGCGGTGAGCTTGCCAGCGGCATTGAGTATCATCCCGCCCAGGCTGTAGCCCTGATTGGCATTGGCAGAAACGCGCCAGTCGGCGCGGCTGAGGTATTCGTCCAGCGTGGCAAGCGGATTCAGCAGCACGGTATTTTTCATAACAATATATAGTGATTAAAATTTTATAAACACTATATATAGATTTTTATGACCATGCCGGACACAAGACCAAACACTTGATCCGCATCAAGCGCGGTGCCCTGCCAGCCGCCGCGGCAGGCATGTTGGCATAATCGTCATCAGTAAACTGGCAGCCTGAATAGGGCTGGGCCCTATAATGGCCTGCAAGCACAGCCGGGCAGCGCCCTGCGTGCCTGTTCCCGGAAACCAACGGTTCACCCTCTTCCGCACATGATCAACACAGAACAACAAGGCAGGCAGGACAAGGTCCGCATCGAGCAGATCCGCCTCTTGCTCAACAACCTGGGCAGCTCGGTCCTGCCCGGCATTCTGGTGGTACTGCTGGTGGCCTATGCCTTGCAACAGCAGGTTGACCCGCTGCGGCTGACCCTGTGGTGCGTGGTGGTGATTGCCTCCAAGCTGGTGGACTTCATGGATGCCCGCCGCCTGCTGGCCCGTGACATCCGGCCAGCCGAATTGCCGCAGCTGCGGCGGCGTCTGGTGGTACTGCACGCCATCGACGGAGCAGCCTGGGGCAGCCTGATGTGGGTGGGGCTGAACCCGGCGTCGCCCCCCAGCTGGATTCTGGCCATTGCCGTGCTGTCCGGTGTGGCGGGTAACTCCATGTCCATCCTGTCGCCGGTGCTGCCTGCCTTCATCGCCTTCATCACGCTGGAACTGGGCATGATTGCGCTCAAGTCCTTGCAGTCCGATGCACTGGCGCTCAATGCGCTTGGCCTGGCCGCCATCATGTATCTGGCCACCTTGCTGATGCAGGCGCGCAATAGTGCGCAGGCCGCCAAAGGGGCCATCGAGCTGCGCTTTGAAAACCTGGAACTGGTGGACCGGCTGCGTCAGGCTTCGGCCGCGGCACTGCGCGCCCAGCAGGAGGCCGAGCAGGCCAATATCGCCAAATCGAAATTCCTGGCTGCCGCCAGTCACGACCTGCGCCAGCCCATCCACGCACAGGGGCTGTTTCTGGAAGTGCTGGGCAAGACCAAGCTGGACCAGAACCAGCAGTCGCTGATCGGCCATATCCAGAGCGCCACCAATGCCTCGGCGGAAATGCTGCACAGCCTGCTGGATTATTCGCGGGTGGATGCCGGGGTGATTACCCCGCAACTGCAAGCCTTTGCCCTGCAGCCACTGCTTAACAAGATGGAAAGGGAGCTGGCACCGCTGGCCAACACCAAGGGCTTGTTCTACCGCAGTCGTGACACGGCCGAGGTGGTGCTGTCGGACCCGTCACTGATTGAACTGATCCTGCGCAACCTCATCAGCAATGCCATCCGTTACACCCAGCAAGGCGGCATTCTGGTGGGCTGCCGTCGCCGTGGCGACCAGCTGCTGCTGGAGATATGGGACAGCGGCATCGGCATAGACCCGCAGCAACAGCAGGAAATCTTTGACGAATTCCATCAGCTGGGCAATCCGGAACGCGACCGCAAGAAAGGCCTGGGCCTTGGGCTGGCCATCGTGCGCGGCCTCACCCAGCTGCTGCAACACCCCTTGCGGGTGGCGTCGCGGCCGGGCCGCGGCAGCGTGTTTCGCCTTGCCCTGCCACGCATCGCAGTGACCAACCCGTTACCCGCAGAAACCCCGCCACCAGTCAGCATCAGCCAGCCCCTGCCCAGGGCCGCCGTGTTGCTGATCGAGGACGATGACATCGTGCGCAGCAGCATGGTGATGCTGTTGCAAAGCTGGGGTTGCCAGTGCATGGCGGCAGAGTCGCTGGAAGCCGCTCTGCCCTTGCTGGCGCAACAGACGCCTGCCTTGCTGATCAGCGACTACCGGCTGCGCGAAAAGAAAAGCGGCACCGATGCCATCCGTGCCATCCGCAAGGCTGTTGGGCGCGACATCCCCGCCCTGCTGCTGACCGGCGACACCGCCCCGGCGCGGCTGCGCGAAGCCAGTGACAGCGGCCTGCCCTTGTTGCACAAGCCGGTCAGTCCGCAGCAACTGTACGCTTGCCTGGCAGAATTACTGGCTGACAGTCAGCCATAAAAAAACCTCGACCCTGGATGCGGGCCGAGGTTGTGGCGTTGCGCCAAACCGGCTTAGTTCGGTTTGTCCTTGCCCTGGGTGATGCTGACATCCACCGACGTGCTGTTTTCCAGCTGCAGGCTGCCGCCACCTTGCAAGTCGCCCACCCGCACCGGGATCTTGTCCTTCAGCTCCTTGCCCTTGGTGATCACCTTGTCTGCCGCCTGACCCAGCTTGCTGTTCTTGGCCTTGTCCAGCAAGGAGCTTTCCGGCTGATTAGCCGCCTTGCTGATGGCATCACCGGCATTGCTCAGACTATTGGTGCCAGAGGTTTTTTTCTTGTTCACCACATCGGCCGCTTCCTTGGCCAGGGCGGTTTGCTTGTCGCGGTCAGTCTGCGTCTTGGTGGTGTCATTGGCTGCGGTATCGTTGGTGGTTTTTTTCTTCAAGGTCACCGTGGCTCCTGCGGACAGGTCCACCCCGCTGCTGGACGACACTGCTTTTTGCTTGATGACCTGACCACCCGCCTGAGCGGATACCGTTTCCCCTGCCTTCAATGCCGTGCCTTCCAGCTTGATGTCCTGACCGGCAGACAGCTTGAGTTTGCCACCGCTATTTAGCGTGGCCACGCTAGCGCTGTCCTTCTGGCTCTGTCCATACTCGCCCGACAACCCGACGCTGACCGATGCTTCCTTGGTTTCCTTGCCCTTGTCAGTACTGCTACCACCACTGCCACCAGCACTCAGCCCGGCACCAATCTTCTGTGTGCTGGCCGTATCGTGTGCGGCGCTGATGGTCAACTGACCACCGGCAGCCAGCGTGGCATCACCCTTGCTGTTGAGTTTGCTGCCTTCCAGATTCATGTCGCCACCGCTACGCACCGTGATGGCGCCGCCGCTTTGCAGCGTGGCAGCAGTCTTGCTGGTGCTCTGGCTGTCAGACTGACTGTAATTGGCCGCTGCTGAAACCATGCCGTTGTTTTGCTTGTTGTCCACGCCACCACCGGTGGAGCCACCGGCACTGAACGAGGCACTGGCATCACGGGACGTGGCCTGACTGGTGCTGTTGGCGGCAGCAAAATTCACCTTGCCGCCCGCGTTCACATTGACATCTCCCTTGCTGGACAAGGCAGTGCCGGCAAAGCTGGCATCATCCTTCACCGTGATATTCATGCCACCACCGCTGCTGATACCACCCACCACGGCAGTACTGCTGCGCGACTGGCTGCTGCCACCGCCACCCGCCATGCTCAGTTCGCCGCCCACGACATGTTCGGCATTCACATTCACCTGCAAGGAAGCTGCTGCATTGGCCTGCGTACCGGTGGTGCTGCTGGTGTTCTGGGCTGCACGATAATCCAGCGAACCCGCCTTCAGATCCACGTTACCACCGCTGCTGATACGGCTGCCTTCCAGGCTGGTGGCCTGGCTGGAGTTACTGCTGAAGTCGCCCCCCACCTTGATGGTGGATACCCGTGCCGTGCTGGCATTGCTGGTGCTTTGCGCATCGTCATGCTTGGCACTGATGCTGCCACCAACCGACGCATCGGCCGCAGCTCCGCCGCTGACCGTAGCCGAGGCCGACGCCCCGGCATACATACCCACCCGTCCCTCAGAGTTTTGATGGCTGCTACTGCTGTAGCTGGTATCACTGGCGGCCTTGCTGGTGATGGTGGTGGCGCTCTGACGGAAATTGCCGCCAGCGCTGATGGCCGTACCGGTATCAACAATATCCTTGCTGGCAGTACGACTCATGTCACCGCCCGCACTCAACTGGGACACCACGGCAGTGGTGCTGCCTTTCATGCTGCTGCTACCGCTATTGTTGACGTAGTAACCGGCACCAACCATGGCAGAGGCACCGGTTTCCGCCATTACCTTGCCTGTGGCATTAGCGCCGGTGGAGGCATCCAGATACAGGCCGGCCGTAGTGGTGTTGCTACTGCTGCTGGTCTGATGCACATCCTGTGCCGCATTGAAATGCTGGCTGTCCGCCTTGAGGTCGGCATTACCACCTGCGGCAATGCCGGATCCGGTGACATCCAGCTGCTTGCCGGCATCCAGTTTCAGATTGCCACCGGCCTTGATTTGCGAGCCCTGGTTCACCACATCCAGGCTGCTATCGGTGCCGGTAACAGCCTTGAGCAGGGTCAGCTTGTTGTTTGAACTGGCCGATGCCGAAGCCCCGGCGCTGGCATTGACCACGGTAGCGGTATCGACACTGGCTCCGGCATTGGCATTGTTATTACTGGAAGCCATCAAACCGATCGACACATCGGTGCGCTGGGTGCTGGATGTGCTGACATCCTTCACCGTACCCACCACGACCTGTCCGGCCTTGATCTGCATATCCTTGTCGGCACTGAGCTGCGAACCGGTCAAGGCCAGCTGCTTGCCGGCATTGATGCTGACATTGCCGCCACTCACGGCACTGCCGCTATGCGTCAGCGTGCTGCTGTCGTTCTTGGTGGCGGTGATGTCCAGCAGGGTCAGGTTGGCCTGGCCATTGGCGTTGGCATCGGCGCTGGCAGCCGCCGCAGCCTTGGTGCCGATGGCGGTTTTCTTGGCTTGTGCGCTGGCATCGGCCTTGGCGCTGGCATCGGCATCACCCGACACCTTGGTCATCAGCCCCACCGTGGTTTCTGTAGTGGTGCTGCTATGAGTGGATTTGTTTTCCGCCGCCCGAATATCCACTTGCTGGGCATTCAGTTGCAAATCACCACCGGCCTTCAGCGTGGAGCCGGCAATATCGATATTCTGCGCAGCATTGATACTGCCGTTTTTACCAATACGCAGGCTGGAAGCCAGACTGTTGCTACTGCTGTCGGTGCTGGTGGTCTGGGTATTGCTCATCAGCGCCAGACCGGCACTGGCCTGGCCAGAGGCATTGGCGGAAGCATTTGCGCCGGCACCGGCCTTGGCCAGACCCTTGCTGGCCGAGCTGGTGCTGTTCGCATTACTTTCAGCACCGGTTTTACTACTAGTGGACGGGCCGACAATCTTGAAGAAAGTGGTGGTATTGGTTTGCTCCTGGCGGGTTTCATAGTTCTGCCCGGCCAGCACTTGTACATTGCTGGCATTCAGGCTGCCGCTGCCCGCCACGTCCAGCGCGGAACCACGCAGGGTGATGTCCGCACCGGCATTGAGCGTGGCATCGCCCTTCACCTTCAGGCTGCTGCCCACGCTGTTGCCCTTGCTGGTATCGGTAGTGGTGACCGAGGTGCCGAACAGACCGCCGCCCACACCCAGACCGCTCTGGCTAGTCACCGTATGCGTAGAGGTGGTGTCGGTGCGGTCCAACAGTTGCACACTTCCCTTGGCGTCGAGCTTGGCATTGCCGCCTACGTTAGCATCTGTCCCCGCCAGCGTGATGTCCTTCACGGCCGCCATATCAAGGTTGCCACCCACGCTCAGCCCGGACTTGATCTGCTTTACCGTGGTGACCGTACTGCTGGTGCTGGAGCGGTTGAAGGCCGTACTAGTGCTCTGGCTGGTGGTGGAGACAGTCTTGTCTTGCAGCGTGTCAAATGTGACATTGCCCTTGGCCGCCAGACTGGCATTGCCACCAGCACTGACATTGGCACCCAGATTGCTGATGTCTTTGGCAGCCGTCAGACCGAGATTGCCAGTGGCGCTGATGCTCGCTTGCTTGCCAATGCTGGTGGCAAAGTTTTTGTCATTGCCACTTCCCTGTGTCAGCGTCTGGTTGACGATGCTGCCATTGGTGGATGCCAGGTTGACGTTACCGCCACTGATGGTGCCGGAGGTATTGGTGATGTCGCCCTTGCTGCTGATATCCAGGCTCTTGCTGCCACTGATGGTGCCGCCGGTATTGTTGAGCGCATCCAGCTTGAGATTGATGTTACTGGAGGCAATTACCGCCCCGCTTTGAATGCTGGCGATGGTGGCCGGGGCCAGGAACACTTGCGGCACCAGCACGCTCTGGCCATTCACCGTGGTGCTGACCATCCACACGATATCCTGCTTCAGGCTGGCCAGTTGCTGGGCGCTGGGTGCCTGCCCCAGGGTCAGACCCAGGGTTTTGGCATCGCTGGCGGCGTTCTGCATCAGCTTCTGGATTTCCGCATTCTGGCTGGCATAGCCTTTCAGCAGATTATTGCCGGTCTGGGCAATCAGCTGTTGCTGGATCAGATAGGTTTCATAGCTGGCATCGCCCAGACGTGTTTGGGCAGTGTCCGGGTTGAAGCCAAGCAAGTTCAGCAGATAATTGGAGCCGGTAGCGTTATTGTCCACGCCCATCAGTGGGTTGGTTTCAATCAGATAGTGCGCACCGGGCTGGCTGACCGGCACGAAATAGCCATTGGGATTTGTCGGTAGCGAGATATGCAGGCCACCAAAACTGATGCTGCCGGAAAGCGTCGCCCCCTGACCCAGGCTGGCGCTGCCAGCAGACAGGCCGCTGCTGCCTTGACTGGTGCTGACACTGGCGGCGGCATTACCGGTGGTATTGCTGCTCACCACCACATTGCCTGCACTGGCACCGCTGGTGCTGCCAGCGCCGCTGCTGAGGCTGGCACCACTACCCAGATTGGGGCCGGTGCCACTGCTTGGACTGCCATAAGCCGAGCTGGTATTGCTGAGCGAGAAGCTGTTGCCATTAATGCCATTGACGGCGTAAATTCCGGCGCCACTGGAGTACACCGCCGGATAGTACTGCGACACATATGCACCGCTGTTGTTATGGTCCGGGTCGTCGATGTACTTTTCCGGGCCAGCCGCAATGTACTTGATGTAATGCTGCCAGGTTTGGGTGTAGCCCCGTTTTTGCAGCGCCAGGTCGTCGTTGACAAAGCTGGCCCCGCTGTTCCCCTGCAGATTGAGCGTGCCTGCCGAAATCACCCCGGCCAGATTGGTCACCCGGTCAAAGTTTTGCAGCGTGACCACCCCGGCGCCGATGATTTGCGGCTTGCTGTTGAGCGTGGTGGCACCATCGGCATAGGTCTGCTGAATCGTCCAGGTTTTCCTGTAGTCCGTCCACTCGGTCTGGTCGACACAGCCGCAACCATTGTAGCCCTGCGACGTATACACCGAACTGGTGGAAACTGATTGCGGACTGCCCCAGTAACGGGTGTCGCCACCATAGGTGTCGTTATGAATGATCGGGGCGCTCAGCGTGATGTCGCCCTGGCTTTCGATGGTGCTGCTGTTGTCGATGATGCTTGCAGTCAGGCTGATCAGACGACCGGCACGCATGCTGCCCAGCGGGCCGTCGGCAGTACCGTTATTGATGATCATGCCGCCCGAGCCACTATTAAGCTGCAGGGTATCTCCGGCATACAAGGCACCGCTGTTGATCACATCCCACCGGGCATTCAGCGTGAGCTTGCCCAGTGCCGAGATGCCACCATTGCTACCCACCGTGATATCGGTGGCATTCACCACAAAATCGCCACCGGAATAAATGCCGGCATCGTTATTGAGGTCGTTGTGCAGGGTCAGCGTACCGGTGCCACTACCGCTACGTGCCGCAACAATGCGGGACGAACTGTTGCCAAAACTCAGGCTGTTCAGATCGAGATTCATGTCGCCTTGCGACTGTACCGCCTTGCCACTGCCAATACTGAGCGTATCGGCCGTGATATTCAGGCTGCCACCCTGAATGGTGCCATTGGCCGTTACATTGTAGCGATTGCCCCCCTGTCCGCTGATATTCAAGGCCTGATCAGCCACCAGCGTACCGCTATTGCTCAGCCCGCCACTGCCCATCACCACATTGAGGCCGCCATAAGACTGCAAGCTGGCACTGTTATCAATGCTACTGGCGGTAACCGTACCAGCCCCCCCAGTCTGGCTGGCCATGTTGATCAGCCCGTTGCCGCTGTTGCTCAGGCTACCGCTGATATTCAGGCTGCTATCGCTTGCCCTACCACCCTGTACCGTACCGCTGTTGTTCAGCGTGCCTGCATTCACGGTCAGTCGGTTGCCCGCCAACAATGCACCATTGCCATTGTCCAGCTGGGTGACACCGCTTACCGTCAAGCTGCCGGAGGACTGAATGCTGGCATTGCTTTCATTGTTTAGCGTGCCATTGAGTGACAAGCCCAGATCGCCTGCTGCCAACAGCTTGCCCTGGTTGTCGACACTATTGGCGCTGAGATTGAATGCATGGGCCGACTGCAAAACACCCACATTACTCAGCGGACTTTGCAGGCTGATGTTGTCTGCCTGGCTATTGTCAGCAGTGGACAGCAGCCAGTTGCCAGCATTGTTCAGGCTGGCCAGTTGCAGGCTGCTGTAGCCCGCCGCCTGTATCCAGCCGCTGGCGCTGTTGCTGGCACTTGTAGCTTGCAACAGCAGATTGCCATTGGCTTGCATGGTACCGCTATTACTGAAGCTTTCACTGCCGCCGCCGTTGGCATCGGCAATATCCAGATTGCCACCAGCAAACAGGGTGCCGCTGTTGCTCAATGTGCCGTTGACGCGCAATACGGCATTGCCGTTGTCAGCCTGGCTGTTGCCGCTATTGGTAAAACCGTTGCCGGCAGTCAGGTTCAGTGCATTGGCCTTGAGCGTACCGGCATTGCTCAACGTGGCAGTATTCAGCCCCAGTGTGCCGCCAGACTGGGTAACAGCACCTTGCTGATTGCTGTAGTTGCCGCTGGTGGTAATGGCCAGATCGCCCGCCGCCAGCAGTTTGCCGCTGAGGTCGGCACTGCTGGCTGTCACATTCAGTGCATGGGCAGATTGCAGGGTACCGCTGTCAGTCAGACTACCGCTCAGGCTGATGTTGTCGGCTGTACTGCCATTGGTCGTGGACAGCAGCCAGCTGCCGCTATTGTTCAGGGCAGCCAGCTGCAGGCTGCTGTAGCCCGCCGCCTGTATCCAGCCGCTGGCGCTGTTGCTGGCACTTGTAGCTTGCAACAGCAGATTGCCATTGGCCTGCATGGTGCCGCTATTACTGAAGCTTTCACTGCCGCCGCCGTTGGCATCGGCAATATCCAGATTGCCACCAGCAAACAGGGTGCCGCTGTTGCTCAATGTGCCGTTGACGCGCAATACGGCATTGCCGTTGTCAGCCTGGCTGTTGCCGCTATTGGTAAAACCGTTGCCAGCAGTCAGGTTCAGTGCATTGGCCTTGAGGGTACCGGCATTGTTCAGCGTGGCAGCATTTAATGCCAGTGCGCCGCCGGACTGGGTGACGGCACCTTGCTGATTGCTGTAGTTGCCGCTGGTGGTAATGGCCAGATCGCCCGCCGCCAGCAGCTTGCCGCTGAGGTCGGCACTGCTGGCTGTCACATTCAGTGCATGGGCAGATTGCAGGGTACCGCTGTCAGCCAGACTGCCGCTCAGGCTGATGTTGTCGGCAGTGCTGCCATTGGTCGTGGACAGCAGCCAGCTGCCGCTATTGTTCAGGGCAGCCAGTTGCAGGCTGCTGTAGCCCGCCGCCTGTATCCAGCCGCTGGCGCTGTTGCTGGCGCTGCTCGCTTGTAGCAGCAGGTTGCCATTGCTTTGTACGGTGCCATCGTTACTGAAGCTGGCACCGGCATGACCAGTGGTATCGGCAATGTCCAGATTTCCGGCGGCAAACAGGGTGCCGCTGTTATGGCTGCCATTGCCTGCGCGCAGCGTGATGCTGCCAGTGTCGGCACTGATGCTGCCCGCATTGTCGAAGCCGTTGGCCGCGCGCACAGTGAGGTTGCCAGCTGTGCTTTCAATGCCTTGCGCTGCATCTGCGACGGTTGTGATCGCCCCTGCGGCCTGCAGGCTGATATCGCCAGCAGTCTTGATTTGCGCCTTGCCCAGAGCCAGGTCGCCACTGCTGCTGACAAGTTGCATCCCCTGACTGCCGTACAGTGTGGCACCCTGGTTGCCGATGGTCAGGGCAGCAAACCCTCCCCGCCAGTTGCCGTTACCACTGCCCCATTGCGTGCCATCCAGCGTGCCGCTGCCTGTAATGTCGAGGTTCAGGTCGTGAGCGGCAAAACGCTGATTATTATTGAGCTGTGAATTGGTGTCGGCACTGTCACTCAGCGCGGCGGCCTGAAGCGACAAGTCATGCCCGGCATACAGCGCACCGCCCACCAGGCTGCTACCGGCCTGGCTACTCAGCGTCAGGTCTTGTCCGGCGCTGATGCTGGCATCGTTCAACTGTAATGAACTGGCATTGCCGTTTGCGCTGACAGCCACATTGCCGGTGGCAGATAATTGACTACTCAACTGAATGCTACCGTTGCTACTGAGCGTAAAGTCGCCGCCATTGGCTGCTGCATTGCCCGCCATGCGTACCCCCACTCCGGCCTCAGTGGACACCAGAAAGATACGGTTGGCATACATGCCACCAAGGGCAGCGGTATCAATGGCGTAGCTGGGCGCATTGCCGCTGGGTGTGACGCTGCCGGTAACCCGGCGACTGGCGTAGTCCCAGCGGTTGGGGCCGGCATACACGCCAAAGTCCGGCACGTTTACCTGACCGCTGATGGATACCGAGCGGCTGACCAGGTCGAGAATCTGCTGGGTAGAGGCATTAATGCCGCTGCCGTTGATCTGGATATCACCCTGGCTGACATTGAAACCGGCCAGGCTGCCATTGCCGCCAAACACCGGCAAACCGGTAGTCAGTGTCACCCGGTCTGTATTGATGAAACCACAGCCCGAGCAGCTAATACCGTTGGGATTGGCTACCACCACATCGGCCTTGCCGCCCAGCACTTCGGTAAAACCGGCCAGCGTGCTGCGGCTGGTACTGACTACCTGATTGAGAATCAGGCTAGCCTGATTGCCAAGATTGACGTTGGCGTATACCTGCCCGGCCAGTTGCGACTGACGCGACAATTGACTGGTATTACCGTTATTGAGCACCAGGCCCTGGCTATTGACGTTGTACTGAGTGTATTGGTTGCTGGAAACACCAGCTGCATTAGCGGTGGCGATATCCACTACGGTGGCACCGTTAGCCACGGTATAGCTGCGGGTATTGCCGCCGGTCGGCGTCACACTGGGCTGCGGGGTGGCAGCCTGAGCCAGCAGGCTGCTACCCAATAACGAAAGCATGGCGGCACTACGAACGGTGGCAGCACGCGGGCCAGCACTGCGGGCGATTTCTGCTGCTGCCATCCAGCAGTTTTTTCTGGCATTCCATACCAGGCGATAAATCTTGTTCATGGCTTGAATCCTTACAATGCAGCAGAGACGCGGAACCAGGTTTGTGCAGGTTCGCGAGACAGAGTGGCTGGTTTGTCAACGGGCGCAGAGCGGAACAGATCCCAGCTAAGGCCACGCCAACGCAGTTGCAGGCCAATGGCCGCGCCAGTAAGGCGGCCGCCTTGCAAGTCCGGGTTCCTGTTGCTGACCCAGCCGGTATCCAGTGCGGCATAAATCTTGCCGTTGAGGGTTTCTCCGCCAATGCGGAATTGATGCGCCATGGAAAGATCATTGCGCCAGTAATAGCCGGTATCACCGGACAAGCTGTTATTGACGAAGCCGCGCACCGAATAAATGCTGCCAATCAGTAGTTGCTCAGAGCCATACAGCGTGTCGTAGGCTTGCTGGGCAAACACTTCGCTGTCGTAACTGAATGCCTTGCCCAGCAGGTCAAATGGCAAGTGGACGCGCAGGTCCGCAGTGACTTTCTGGAACTGCGCATGCGGCTGCTCACCCGGCAGGATGCCCGCATCGTGCATGGCACCGAATTCGGCCAGGCCACGGGCGTAATCCAGGTCCAGTGACCACTGCGTGTTATGGATGGCGGTGGAGTACGATGCTTTCAAATCCAGCACGCTCAGCTTGCGGCTGCTGACGCTGAGAAACTGCTGGGCAAAGTAATTGCGGGCATCTTTGGTGGTCAGCCCGGCACCAAACGTCAAGCGAGACACCTGGTCGCGATATGCCACCCTGTTCCAGCCAATGGTGCTGATCTTGTTATTGCCTTCTGCCGTTTGTTGCGCGCCACTGGGCAGACTCAGCACATTGATATAACGCGAGCGATTTACATCCAGCGAAAAGGTGTTGTAGCCATAGGGCAACGACAGGTTGAAGTCGTCAGATGCCGAATAATGCTCCTTGTTGCTCACCGGAATGGATTCCCGATGAGTAACGGTAAACATTTCACCCAGACCGGCCAGATTATCCAGCGTCAAGGCTGCCGCGCCCTGATTGGCCCCTGTGCTCACGCTGCCCTGATTATCGTAAGAGACAAACAAATGCACCGGGCGGCTTGGCTGGTTATGAATGACAACATTGCTGCCACCGGGCTGGCTGCCGGGCTGGATATCCAGCGTGGCATTATTCGATTGCAAACGGTTGAGCTGGTCGATGCCCTGCTCCAGGTCACGCAGATTCAGTAATTGCCCTGCTCCAGCGGGAAAACTGGTATTCAGCGGCAGGCGTGCTGCACCGTCGTCTTGTTTGAGTTGCTCTATCACCCCTTCCACCACATCAATCAACAACGTGCCTGTGTGCAGATCCTGAGCCGGTAAATAAGCCCGGGTAGTGACATAACCGCGTTCAATGTAATCTCGCGTTACCAGGCCCATGATCTGGGTGATTTCATTCACACCCAGACAATGGCCGGCATATCGTGCATCGATTTCCTGCACGACCGCGGCAGACAAATGCGGACGATTACGGATGACAATGTGCTGAATGGTATGGCATTGTGGTGTCAGCTCGGCAGGGACTGCAGGTGCTGGCACCAGCGTTTTCAGGTCCGCCCCACCGGGTGCGATAGCGCGCTGTGCTTGCTCCCGGTCTTGCTGCAATTGCTGCTGCTGACGCTGCTGGATCAGATCTGCCTGACGACTGGCCGCATCGATATCGCTGGCCGCCATCACCTGTTCTGCCAGCGCCCCAAGGCCAAGCCACAGCAACACCGTGCTTCTTTTTAACTTCCACCCGAACATGACAACCCCAATCATTAGTATTTTTTGAATTTGCTAAGAACCTGGCGCGGTGATTGACGTTAATCGGCAGCTTGCTTAATGTGCTTGCCCTGCATTGCCATAACCGGTGGATTGCGGATTTGCTACCGTTCTGCTAGCACAGAAATCTGGCATCACCTTGCGATTCACCACGCATTTTTCAAAGCCGGGGTATTGTCATATCGGTATCAGACGCAAGAAATAGTCTTTTCTGTTAGACCTAGTCTTTTTGGATTACCGCTTCACTGGAAAAACAGAAAATAATATTGATTGAAAGTCAGACCAAATTGGCCTTGCTCCTACAACCAAGATCACAACCTAATCATGCTCAGCGCCAGACTGCTTCTCATCGACGACCACGCCCTGTTCCGTACCGGCTTGCGCCTGGTACTGGAAAACAATGACAAAGTCGCCGACATTCTCGAAGCCGGCACCGTGATGGATGCCATCCACCAGTTTGGCAGCACGCCGGTGGACATCATCCTGCTGGACATACAACTGCCGGGCCTGAACGGCCTTGATGGCATTCACGTGCTGCGTCGGCATTTCCAGTCCGCTCGCATCATCATTCTGTCGGCCAGCCCGGAGCAGGCCAGCACCACGCCGGACATTGCCGGGGTGCTGACCAAGTCCGCCAGTGTCGAACAGATTGACCAGGCGCTGGAGCGCTGCCTGCGCGGTGAGGCACTGTCCGACGCGGCTCCGGCCAAGGCGACAGGCCGCGGCTCGCAACTGACTCCGCGCCAGCTGGAGGTGCTCAGCGAGCTGTGTCTGGGCCGGTCCAACAAGGCCATTGCCAATAGCCTGGGCCTGTCGGAAAACACCGTGCGCGTGCATGTGGCCGCCATCCTGGAACAATTCGGCGTGTACAGCCGAACCGAGGCGGTGCTGGAAGCCCAGCGTCGTGGCCTGGTACAGGTAATGCGCTGATGCGCTGGCTGCCACGCTTCGACCCGCCGCGCCTGCTGGCAGCGCAAATGGAGCTGATCGACCACAGCTTCGGCATTGCCATGCTGGGCTGTTTCCTCGCGTCCTTGCTGATGGCACTGGGGGTGCTCATCAGCACCGGCAATCCGGGCATCCTGGCCTGGTCGGCGCTGATGGGAGCCGGCTGTGCTGCCGGACACTTTGGCCGCTTTTACCTGCCGGACCGTCTGTCCGAAGCCAATGCGCCACGCTATGCCCGCGCCATGACCATGCTGCTGGTGGTGCTGGGCAGCCTGTGGGGCATCGCCGGCGGGCTGTACATGGACCTTAACTTCCCGCCCACTGCCATCAGCCTGTTGTCGATGATTGCCGGCATGAGCGCAGCAGCGCTGGCCATTTTTTCGCCTTGCCTGCCGGTGGCGGTCAGTTTTTTCATTCCGTCCATCCTGCCGGTATGGGGGGTGTTTCTGGCCACCGGCAACCTCGCCTACCTGCCCATGTTTCTGGGCGTGCCGCTGTTTCTGGTGGTGTTGCTGGTTTTTGCGCTGAACTACGCCCGCGTGGCGCGCCGCTCCATCGAGTTGCGCTTTGAAAACCGCGAGCTGGTGGACCAGTTGCGCGAGCAAACCGGCCGCGCCGCGCAGGCCTTGCACGAGGCGGAAGAAGCCAATCGCGCCAAGCTGGTATTCCTGGCTTCGGCCAGCCACGACCTGCGCCAGCCCATGCACGCACTGGGCCTGTTTCTGGCCACGCTGAAAACCACGGCACTGGATGCCAGACAGGACGAGCTGCTGGAGCATATCGAGGCCTCGGCCTCCGCCGCCTGTGAAATGCTGGACACCCTGCTGGACTTCTCCAAGCTGGAAGCCGGTGTCATCGAAGCCCGGCCACGCCAGCTGGCCTTGCAAAGTGTGCTGTACAAGCTGGAATGCGAATTCGCACCGCTGGCCAATGGCAAGAACCTGGTGTTCCGGGTAAGGGAAAGTGCGGTACAGGTGTATACCGACCCCAGCCTGCTGGAGCTGATCCTGCGCAACCTGATCAGCAATGCCATCAACTACACCCAGAGCGGTGGCATTTTGATTGGCTGTCGCCAGCGTGGCGAGCATTTGCTGATCGAGGTTTGGGATACCGGCATCGGCATTCCTGCCGCCCAGCAACAAGAGGTATTCCGCGAATTCCACCAGCTGGGCAACCCGGAACGTGACCGGCGCAAGGGCCTGGGCCTGGGGCTGGCCATCGTGCGCGGCCTGGCCCACACCATGGGGCTGACCGTCGGCTTGCAATCCCGCCCGGGCCGCGGTTCGGTGTTCCGCCTGACCATGCCGCGGCTGGCAGGCCCGGTCACCATGGAGGAAGCCGTCAGCAGCGCACCGCGCCAGTTGCCATTGCAAGCGGTGCCGATTCTGGTGATTGATGACGACTACGCGGTGCGCTCGGCCATGGAAGCGCTGCTGGGTTGCTGGGGCTGTCGCATTCTTACGGTGGAAGGCGCTGACGAGGCGCTGGACTGCCTGGACAGCTTCCAGCCGCAAGTGGTGATTGCCGACTACCGCCTGCGCGGCAACCAGACCGGCCAGCAGGTGCTCAAGCAGATTTACCAGCAGCTGGGACGCACCCTGCCCTCCATCATCATGACCGGCGACACCGCGCCCAATCGCTTGCGCGAGGCACAATCCAGCGGCGCATTACTGCTGCACAAGCCGGTGGATGCCGCTGCCTTGTATGGCAGCCTGCAGCAGATACTGAGTGCTGTCTGATGCCGCAATGCAGCAGAGCTGATGCTGATGTCTTGTAGGAATCGCCCTACACGACATCAGCAAATATCCTGACAGCAAAATCCGCCGCTGGCCGATATCCCGGCTGTCATCCGGTTTTTACAATTCAGTCATCACCATTTAAACAACAGGAGTGGTCATGGCTGAAACGAGTGCAAGCGACATCCTGGTCCGCTTCAAGAACGTACAAAAGAGCTACGACGGCGAGACCCTGATCGTCAAGGATCTGAACCTGGACATTCGCAAAGGCGAATTCCTTACCCTGTTGGGACCGTCCGGCTCCGGCAAGACCACCAGCCTGATGATGCTGGCCGGTTTCGAGACCCCCACCGCCGGTGAAATCATGCTGGGTGATCGCTCGCTCAACCGCGTACCGCCGCACAAGCGCGATATCGGCATGGTGTTCCAGAACTACGCACTGTTCCCGCACATGACCGTGGCCGAAAACCTGGCCTTCCCGCTCAAGGTTCGCGGCATGGACAAGACCGACGTCACCGAACGCGTGAAGCGCGCGCTGTCCATGGTGCAACTGGACAAGTTTGCCAACCGCTACCCCGGCCAGATGTCCGGTGGCCAGCAACAGCGTGTGGCCCTGGCACGCGCCCTGGTATTCGAACCGCAACTGGTGCTGATGGACGAACCGCTGGGCGCACTGGACAAGCAACTGCGCGAACACATGCAGATGGAAATCAAGCACCTGCACGAACGTCTGGGCGTGACCGTGGTGTACGTGACCCACGACCAGAGCGAAGCGCTGACCATGTCCGACCGCGTGGCCGTGTTCCATCAGGGTGAAATCCAGCAGATCGACAGCCCGCAAAACCTGTACGAACACCCGCGCAATACCTTTGTGGCCAACTTCATCGGCGAAAACAACCGCCTGCACGGCAAGCTGATCAGCCGCGAAGGCGAACGCTGTACCGTGGGCCTGGAAAACGGCGAGCGCGTGGAAGCCATGGCGATTCACGATGCCGCCCCTGGCGCACCGGTGTCGCTATCCATCCGTCCGGAGCGCATCAACCTGAATGTGCAGCAGGAGCAAAACCGCTTCTCCGGCCGTATCCGCGAATTCATTTACCTGGGTGACCATGTGCGTATCCGCCTGGAAGCCTGTGGCAATTCCAGTTTCATCGTCAAACAGCCCATCGCCACCCTGGACCCGAAACTGTCCGTGGGCGACGTGATTTCCCTGGGCTGGAATGTAGAACACGTAAGAGCGCTCGATCCTGTCGAACTGGCTGAATGAGTGCGTGCGAGTGAGTGCGTGTAGTTGTAGTCCCAAAACAATATGGAGAACTATCAAATGAATAAATGCATGAAAGCTCTTTCGCTGGCGGTTGTGGCCGCTTGTTGCGCTCAGGCTGCCCAAGCCGCTGACCTGACCGTGATTTCCTTTGGTGGTGCCAACAAGGCAGCCCAGGAAAAGGCCTACTACGCTCCGTTCACCAAGGCCACCGGCATCAAGGTGGTTGGCGGCGAATACAACGGCGAAATGGCCAAGGTCAAAGCCATGGTCGACACCAAGAGCGTGTCCTGGGACGTACTGGAAGTAGAGTCCCCGGAACTGGCTCGCGGCTGTGACGAAGGCATGTTCGAAAAGCTGGACTACAGCAAGATCGGCAACAAGGCTGATTTCGTACCGGGCGCTGCCCAGACTTGCGGCGTGGGCATCTTCGTATGGTCCACCGTACTGGCCTACAACGCCGACAAGCTGAAGGTTGGCCCGACCAGCTGGAAAGATTTCTGGGACGTGAAGAAATTCCCGGGCAAGCGCGGCATGCGCAAGGGTGCCAAGTACACCCTGGAAGTGGCCCTGATGGCTGACGGCGTGGCACCGAAAGACGTGTACAAGGTTCTGGCCACCCCGGCTGGCGTTGATCGCGCCTTCAAGAAGCTGGACCAGCTGAAGCCGAACATCCAGTGGTGGGAAGCCGGCGCACAACCGCCGCAGTACCTGGTATCCGGCGACGTGGTGATGAGCTCGGCCTACAACGGCCGTATCGCCAACACCCAGAAGGAAGGCAAGAACCTGAAGATCGTCTGGAACGGCGGCATGTATGACTTCGATTCCTGGGCCATTCCGAAGGGTTCCCCGAACAAGGACGCTGCGCTGAAGTTCATCGCTTTCGCCAGCAAGCCGGAAAACCAGAAGGTGTACTCGCAGAACATCGCTTACGGCCCGACCAACAAGAAAGCCGTACCGCTCTTGGACAAACAGCTGGTTGCCGACCTGCCGACCGCCCCGCAGAACATCAAGAGCGGCGTAGCCGTGGATGTGGCTTTCTGGGCTGACTACGGCGAGTCGCTGGAACAACGCTTCAACGCCTGGGCTGCCAAGTAAGCAGCTGCAACACGCATGACTGCTGCCGGTGATGTCTGCTGGCAGCAGGTCCGCCCCCTCGGGGGTTCATCCCCAGGGGGTTTCACCCCTTACCTGATCCGGAGCCGGAAGAATGACCGCTTCCTCTGCACCCACCACCGCTGTCGCAGCCACCCTGCCGGAGGCCGGCCGTTCGCTGAAACAGAAGCTGGCCCGCGCCGAGCGCATGAACAAGCTGAAATCGCAGCTGCTGATTCTGCCGCTGGTGCTGTTTATCCTGCTGGTATTCGTGCTGCCCATTACCAGCCTCTTGTTCAAGAGCGTCAACAACCCCGAAGTGGTTGACGCCATGCCGCACACGGTCAAGGCCATTTCCAGCTGGAGCGGCCGTGCCCTGCCGCCAGAAGCGGTATATGCCGCTGCGGCACAAGACATCCAGCAAGCTCATGACGACCAGAAACTGGGCGATCTGGGCAAACGCCTGAACATGGAAGTAGCCGGCTACCGCAGCCTGCTCAACAAAACTGCCCGTGCCCTGCCGATGGACCCGGCCCCGAAATCCTACAAGGAAGCGCTGACCAATCTGGACGAGCGCTGGGGTGACCCGGCCTACTGGCAGGCCATCCGCCGCAACACCAGCACCCAGACCCCGTTCTACCTGCTGGCCGCCATGGACCACCGCGTGGACGACCTGGGCGAAATCAGCCGCTCCTCGCCGGACCAGGCCATTTACCTGGACATTTTCACCCGTACTTTCTGGATGAGCCTGGTAGTCACCGCCATCGCCCTGGCCCTGGCTTACCCGCTGGCCTACCTGCTGGTGAACCTGCCCACCCGTACCAGCAACCTGCTGATGATTCTGGTGCTGCTGCCGTTCTGGACCTCGGTGCTGGTGCGCGTTGCCGCCTGGATCGTCCTGCTGCAATCGGGCGGCCTGATCAACTCCACCATGCAATGGCTGGGCATGATCGATCACCCGCTGCAACTGGTGTTCAACCGCACCGGCGTGTACATCTCCATGGTGCACATCCTGCTGCCCTTCATGATCCTGCCCATCTACAGCGTGATGAAAGGCATTTCGCCAAGCTACATGAAGGCTGCCATCTCGCTGGGCTGCCACCCGTTCGCCAGCTTCTGGCGCGTGTACTTCCCGCAGACCGTGGCCGGTATCAGTGCCGGTGCGCTGCTGGTGTTCATCCTGTCCATCGGCTACTACATCACCCCGGCCTTGCTGGGTAGCCCGAACGACCAGATGGTGAGCTACTTCGTGGCCTTCTACACCAACACCTCGATCAACTGGGGCATGGCAACCGCACTGGGCGGCCTGCTGCTGGCAGCCACCATGATCCTGTACATCGTTTACAACTGGCTGGTAGGCGCCAAGAGCCTGCGCCTGGGCTAACCCTCACCCTTCACGGAGACATAACCATGCTGAACCCGACCATGTCGCCCATCGAAAAGGTGTGGCACTACGTTCTGCGCATTACCAGCGGCCTGACCCTGCTGTTCCTGATCCTGCCGGTACTGGTGATCATTCCGCTGTCCTTCAACGAAGGCTCTTTCCTGGTGTACCCGCTGACCGGCTTCTCCTTCCGCTGGTATCAGGACCTGTTCAGCGCACCGGAGTGGATCCGCTCCTTGCAGAACAGCATGATCGTGGCCCCGGCCGCCACCGTGCTGGCCATGGTGCTGGGCACCCTGGCTTCCATCGGCCTCACCCGTGGCGAATTCCGTGGCAAGGGCATCATCATGTTCCTGCTGATTTCGCCGATGGTGGTGCCGGTGGTGATTGTCGGTGTGGCCAGCTACCTGTTCTTTGCCCCGCTGGGCATGGACAACAGCTACACCACGCTGATTCTGGAACATGCTGCGCTGGGCGTGCCGTTTGTCATCATCACCGTGACCGCCACCCTGCAGGGCTATAACCACAACCTGACCCGTGCGGCGGCCAACCTGGGTGCTTCGCCCATCACCACCTTCTTCCGCATCACCCTGCCGCTGATTGCGCCAGGCGTGATTTCCGGTGCCCTGTTCGCCTTTGCCACGTCCTTTGACGAAGTGGTGGTGACCCTGTTCCTGGCCGGACCGGAACAAGCCACCCTGCCGCGCCAGATGTTCAGCGGCATTCGCGAAAACCTGAGCCCCACCATTGCGGCGGCGGCTACCTTGCTGATCGGCTTCTCCATCCTGCTGCTGTTGACGCTGGAATGGTTGCGGGGCCGCAGCGAGCGACTGCGTACCAGCTAAGCAGAAAGCATTTCTTCATCAGCTCCGTGCAGTACCGACATTCCGGGCCAATCCTTACCGATTGGCCCGTTTTTTTTAATAATTTCAAACAAATAAAAAAAAGCTGCCGCGCTTGGTTGCAATCCCTCGTCAGGGGCTTACTATGCAGATATTCTGCGTTTTGTGCGCCATTTCCCGACCGTATTTATGAGAATCATTCTGCTTTCCGGCCTGATCGCGCTCTGTATGCAAGCCCATGCCGCCTCCGGCATCGACAGTGCCTACTGGGAGTATCAGGTCAAATCCGGTGACTCCCTGTGGTCACTGGCCGACCAGCATCTGGCATCCCCCGCCTATGTTCCCCGCCTGCAAAAGCTGAACCATATTGCCGACCCTTACCGGCTGACACCCGGCAGCCGTGTGCGCGTGCCCTACCCCTGGGTCAAGCAGCAGCCCTCCAGCGCCCGTATCGAGGAATTCTCCGGTGACGTCACCGCGCAGGACAGCAAGAACCAGCCGCTGCCAATCAACAAGGAAACACGCTATCCCAAGGGTGTCCGCTTCCAGACCGGCAACGACGCCATGCTCAAGCTGCGCTTTGAAGACGGCTCCACCCTGCTGATGGGTGCCAATTCCAGCGCCCAGCTGCAAACCGAAATCTATTACCCCAGCACCGGTTCGGCCAAAACCGAAATCCGTCTGGACAAGGGCAATGCCGGCAGTTCGGTGATACCCAACATCCTGATGCCCGGTCGCTACCAGATCCGCACGCCGTCTGCGGTGACTACCGTGCGCGGCACGGAATTCCGCGTCAGCGCCGAGTCAACCGACAGCACCGCCACCGAAGTGCTGCGCGGCAAGGTGAATGTGGGTGGCCAGCAAGGCGGTAAGGTAGATGTGCAGGCTGGATTCGGCACCACAACCCAGCAAGGCGCCAAACCGACCGCGCCGGAAGCACTGCCCGCCGCGCCGGACCTGAGCCCATTGCCAACCCAAAGCAGTTTCAATCCCCCGCTGCTGCAATGGACAGCCGACCAGCAAGCCGTGGCATACCGGGTCAAGATCAATGGCCCGGGCAGCACCGGCCAGCAATTATCCGAACGCACGGTCAACGGGCCGCAGTTTTACCTGTCCTTGCCCGCCAACGGTCAGTACCAGCTTGCCGCACGAGCCAGGAATGCCCACGGACTGGAAGGCTACGACAGCAGCAAGACCTTCGAACTCAAGGCCTACCCGACACCGCCCTTGCTGCTGGGAACCGCCGGCCCGCAGGAAATCCGCGGCCAGACTTTCAGCCTGCACACCACCGCCAGCCCGGAACGACCGGTGCAATGGCAGCTGTCGCGCCAGCCGGATTTCAGCCAGATCAATCAAACCCTGCTGCTGACTACCCCGGAGAGCAAGCTGACCTTGCCTGAGGACGGCCAATGGTATTGGCGTGTGGCGCATGTGGATGGCCAGGGCCAGCCCGGCCCCTACAGCGAAATCCAGTCCCTGCTGTCCAAGGGTGTGTTCTCCTCCCTGAAACCGGCGCTGCCTGTGCTGCTGGCACGGCATTACCCGGTGAAGGACGCACGCTATACCCTGACCCTGCTGGCTCAGGCCGACCGCCAGACCGTGGTTTACCGCAACACTGCCAGTCAGCCGAGCTGGCCGCTGTCCCAGCTTCCCAAAGGACAGTTTCTGGCACGGCTGGAAATCCATGGCGAGGCGGGCTACCACGCCATTGAGGCCAACGAAATCATCCAGCTGCACTGACCATGCCTGTTGACCCATCCACGCCGCCTGCCCGCAGGCCGCCATGGCAACAACTGCTCCCGCTACTGGCCGGAGCAGTTGTTTTGCTATTGGTACTGAGCGGCGCGCTGCAACGTCTGGACAACTGGTTTTATGATGTTGCAATCAGCCAGCGCCCGCTGGGAAAAGCAGCTGACGACCCCATCCTGATTGAAGTGGACAACCGCAGCCTGGCGGAAATGGGCAACTGGCCGTGGCCGCGCGAACTGCACGCCCACCTCATCCGCCAGCTGCAATCAGCCAAGGCAGTGGGGCTGGACATAGCACTGGCAGAAAGCACGCTCAGCAGCAGCCGACCGGACCAGGCACTGGCCAGTGCCATCCACGATAACGGCAAGGTAGTCAGCCCGGTGTTTCCGGAAAGCAGCGGCGGTGTGCTGACCGAAACCCGCCCGCTGCCGCTGTTTGCCGCAGCGTCCAACCGTCTGGGCCATACCGACTTCGAACGGGACGATGACGGCATCGTGCGTCGTGGCTATTTGCATGCCGGGCTGGGCAGTGCCGACTACCCAGCCTTTGCCCGTGCAGTTCTGGACGTGGCCGAGGGCAAACCGGCCAATAGTGCTGGCACGCTGGTGCATAGCCGTGACGAACCCTGGGTGCGCAGTGATGAAATCATGGTGCCCTACGGCAAAGGGGCCGAGCCTTTCCAGCGGCTGTCGTATATCGACGCCCTGGCCAACACCGACCCGGAACTGTTCCACAACCGCATCGTGCTGATTGGCGTCACCGCCGCCGGGCTGGGCGACATGCACACTACCCCATTGTCCGCCGGAGCCGGCAGCATGCCCGGTGTGGTGATCAACGCCTATCTGCTGCGCGGCTTGCAGGATGGCAGCCTGATTCGCCCGCTTACCCTGACCCAGCAAGCCCTGTTCAGTCTGCTGCTGGTGCTGGGGCTGGATTACCTGCTCTCCCCCTGGGGCCGCCGCCGCAATGCCTTGCAGGCTTATGCGGCCGCAAGCGCCATTCCAGCCTTGATCAGCATTGCCGGGCTGCTGCTGGCCCGCTATTGGTTTGCACCGGTCAGCTGCATGCTGGTGCTGCTGGTTTGCGGTTTTGCCCGCTTCATCGAACGGCAGGCCAGCCTGCAAACGCTGGCCACCACCGATGGTTTGACCCAGCTGGCCAACCGTCGTCATTTTGACGAGGTGTTCATCCCGGCGATTGACCGGCAGCGCAATGCCAGCCAGCCGCTGGCCTTCATCCTGCTGGATATTGACCACTTCAAGCTGTACAACGACCAGTACGGCCACTATGCAGGCGACATGATCCTCAAACGGGTGGCCCATGTACTGCAAGACACTTTCAAGCGCAAAGGCGTGCTGCCTGCCCGTCTGGGCGGGGAAGAGTTTGGTGTGCTGATGCCTGGCACCAGCATGCAGGAAGCAGTGGATGCCGCAGAAACCTTCCGCCAGCGGCTGGAAGACCTGGACCTGCCGCATGATGGCAGCCCCTTGCACAAGGTAACTTGCAGCATTGGTGTGGCGGCACGTGTGCCCCAGCCCGATGACACGGCCCAGCGCATTTACGAAGAAGCCGATGGCGCGCTGTATATTGCCAAGCGCTCCGGGCGCAATGTGGTCAGCCCGGCATCCAGCTGACATACCCGTCCACAATAATGAAAAACAATAATGAACAAAGCCACGACCTTGATCGTGGCTTTGTTTTTGCCATGCAAACCCGCGCTCAGTCCTGCGGGCAGACCACCTGCCAGTCCTGCTCACCCACCGGTACATGGCAGGCCAGCCGCCAGCCTGACGAGACATCCGGCCAGCTTTCCTGTGCAGCTTGTGCGGCATCAATCAAACCGGCGCGCAGCAGCACATTGCGCTCCTTGCGTGTCAGCCTGACTGGCTGCTGAGGGTCAGCATGACGAATGCTCACCTTGCAGGTGCCGCAGGTGCCCTGTCCGCAGCGCCAATGCAAAGGCACATCCGCAAGACGGGCAACATCCAGCAGCACATCACCGGGCTGTGCCTCTACGGCAGCCAACAGCTGCCCGGCACCATCGACAAAATGCAGAGTGGGCATGTTCAGCCGGAAATGGGCAGCAAGGCCAGCATGTCGCCAGGCTGTACCTGTTGTCCGGCAGCCAGCCGTACCAGACCGTCCGCCCAGGCGCAGGAAGTAAGCACGCCGGAGCCCTGATTGGGATAGCGCTGCAATTGCCACTGGCCGTCTTGCCGTACCAGTTTCACCCGTAGGAACTCTTCACGCCGGGTGTCCGGTCGCTCCCAGGCAAAGCCGGCCGGATAGTGGGCCGCGGGCTGGATGTCATCTTGCTGCAAACCGGCACAGCGCTGCAGATAGGGTTTTACCAGCACCTGATAGGTGACAAAGCCGGATACCGGATTACCCGGCAAGCCGATGAAACCGGCCTGCCCTACCTTGCCGCTGGCCAGCGGCTTGCCCGGCTTGATGGCGATTTTCCACAGATCAAGGCTACCCTCGGCCTCTACCGCCGCCTTCACATGGTCCTCCTCGCCAACCGACACACCGCCGCAAGTCATGATGACATCGGCCAGCCCGGCGGCATCCTGCAGGATTTCGCGGGTGCGGCTAAGTGAATCCGGCACGATGCCAAGATCGGTCACCTCGCAGCCCAGCCGCATCAGTTCCGGCACCAGCCAATAGCGATTGGAATTGTAAATCTGCCCTGCTTGCAGCGGCTGGCCTGGCTCCGTCAGCTCATCGCCGGTAAAGAACACCGCCACCCGCAAGGGTCGGTACACCGTCAGCGTGGGCACACCAATGGAAGCAGCCAGCCCCAGATCGGCAGCACTGAGCAACTGCCCGGCAGACAGCACGGTGGCTCCGCGCAGGATATCTTCGCCAGCGCGGCGGATATTCTGGCCCGGCTTCACCGGCTGGTTGAACAGCACCCGGCCATCCGCCTGCAGCTCGGCCATTTCCTGCATCACCACCGCATCAGCCCCGGCAGGAATGGGCGCACCGGTAAAAATGCGCGCCGCCGTACCTGCTTGCAATGGCTGCGGCTGGGTACCGGCGGGAATGCGCTGCGAAACGGCAAACGGGCCATTGCCATCTGCACTGTTCAGGGCATAGCCATCCATCGCGCTATTGTCCTGCGGCGGCACGTCAAGGCCGGCCAGTACCGGTTCGGCCAGAATGCGGCCCAGCGCCTGCAGCAGCGGAAGAGTTTCGGTAGCACGTATGGGCTGGGCACGCTGCAACAGCCAGTCACGGGCCTGATCAACGGTGAGCATCTTGATGTTTTTCCAGTAAGGCAAGAATGAAACGGGCAATGGCTTCGACATCATCCCGCCCAAAGCGGGGCAATGCGGTGGGTGGCAAGTCTGGCTGCGCCGCATCCGTCACCACCGCGAGCACGGCCGGGTCCTGCACGTACAACGGCGCATGTCCCAGTGCCGGGTCGTAGACTTCCAGTTTGGCAATGGCCTCATGCTTGAAGCCTTCAGCCAATACCAGGTCGCAAGGGCGCAAGGCGGCCACATGTTCAGCCAGTGGCGCATCATTGCCCTGGGGCATGGCTTGCACCAGCAGGCGGCGCCTGGCACCGGCCAGCAACACCTGGGCAGCACCCGCCTCGCGGTGACGCCAGCTGTCCTTGCCGGGTTGGTCCCAGTCCACGTCGTGATGGGTGTGCTTGATCACGGCGACATCCACACCAGCAGCGCACAGCAGCGGGATGATTTTCTCCAGCAAGGTGGTCTTGCCACTGCCTGAATAGCCTGCTACGCCCAGCACATACATGATGGCGGATCCAAATAAAAAGGGATGGGCCGCATGATAGCATGCAGGCCAATCCCGTTTCTTCCCTCTGACGAACTAGGACCGGTCACTCCAAGGCAGGAGCAGTCCGGCGCAAACTCAGGCCACTGCACGCGCGATTGGCGCGCTTTGGGCTTCCACTTGTTCGAATCGCTTCCAGTCCACAATCATCACCTGACTGAGCCCGCAATCCAGGGCCAGCTGCGCCTCGATTTCTTCCAGTACCTGATGACAATGGATGCTGCCGTTGATGGCCACCTCTGCACGCCGCATGACCGTGTCGTCCGGGGTGACAAACCAGATGCAATAACGACTCATGCTTATACTCCTCTCTTGCTGGATGCCAGACACTACCAATATCAGTGCAAGCGGCAGCAAACTGCAAGTTTTCGGGCATGAACTGCATCATCCAGCCATGCCTTGGTACGGAAAACACGACAAATCAGCCTTGCCCTGCTTGCCTTCTGGCATTCGGGAAGCTAGTTGCAACTTTTTCATGCACCCAGCAAATTGCGTTCACTCAGCGGATGCCGGCCAGCTATCTTGGCCACCGTACCACCACGTACCACATAGGGATGACGGGCAAACACATAGAACATGCCGTCGGTTCCGGCATGCAAGGTGGTAGTGGTGCCGGCAATCGGGTCGATCACATCCGCGATGGCATCACCCGCTGCCACCACACTGCCCAGCTCGGCCCGCATCACGATTACCCCGGCATGCGGGGCGATCAGGGTTTCGGAGCCGGACAGCGGTGTTGCCGGGTACGGCAAGGGTGCAGGTGCAACCGGCTCACCGGCAATCACGCCACGCCCGGTCAGATAATGCAGGATGGCCTGACTATCCTGCCCGGCCAGCCGGTAATCGACATCGCCCTCACCCCGCAGCTCGACCGTGACTGCCACGCTGTCAAACGGCACCGGGAATTGCGGCAAGGCGGCACGAATCCTGGCCCAGGGCAGGAAGATGGCTTCATCAAACGGCATTACGCCATATTCATCGGCCAGCAGCGAAGCGCCACATTGCAGGTGCGCCGCCAGGTCTTCCACCAGTGGCCAGTGTTCGCTATGCGAGTAAATGTGCACTTCACCGGCAAAGTCGCAGTGCAGGTCCAGCACCAGGTCGGCATCCAGCGCCAGCAGGTGCAGGGTCTGGCGCAGGCTTTGCAGCTCGGTATGCACCGGCTCGCTGGCAATGGCCTTGCGCAAGGCCTGACGGATGAGGCTGCGATTGGTATCGGCATCCTGCGTCAGTTGTTCACGCAGTTGCGGAATGACTTGCGCGGAGGGTTCGCTGTACAGGCGGTTGAAGTTTTCACCGCTGGCCAGATCAAACCGCCCCTGCGGCTGGTAATGCAGTTGCTGCGCCAGGCCGATGGGGTTGGCCACCGGCACCAGTACGATTTCCGCCTGCAACAGCCCACGCGCTTCCAGATCGGCAAATTGCTGGCGCAACAGGTGAGCCACCAGCATGCCCGGAATTTCCCCGGCGTGCAGGCTGGCCTGGATATACACCTTGCGCGGCCAGCTACCACTGCCGCCTGCCGGTCCGAAGTGAAAGCTGGTGATGCTGCGCTGGGTACCCAGGCTGGGGGATAGTAGCGGATGATGTTCGGTACGCATGGATGCTCCTGTAGCAGATATGGCAGGCGGCGTGGCCAGATGGCACAGAACACCACAGCCAAGCGCCGACTTCAAGCAAAACCTGCGTCAGACGCAGATGCCTGCCGGTTTCAGCCGGGCATCAGCACACTGCGCAATGGCAGCCATTGCTCCAGCTTCTGTGCGAAAGGCATGGTATGGGCGGGACTGGAAGATGGCAGCGTCAGACGCGGCAGCAAAGCAGTGTCACCGTGCAGCTGTTTGCTGCCGATGCGCGCTGCCGTTGCGCCATTGAAGGCAAGTGCCTGCAACTGCGGCAGGCCCATGCACAAGGTGGAGAGGTCGTTGTGGCTGGCTGCGCGGATGGCAGTGTCCAGACTACCCTGCCGCTGCGCCTGGGCCACCACATCCCACAGCCCGACACCGCGCGCTTGCAGGCATGCCAGACGCTGGGCATAGGTCAATTCAATCAGGGGTTGTTGCAGCACCTGTTCCAGCAAACGCCAGAACTGGTTGCGCGGATGGGCGTAATACTGGGCGGCTTGTAGCGAGGCGTCGCCGGGTAGCGAGCCCAGGATCAGCAGCCGGGTGTGCGCATCCACTACCGGGGGAAAGCAGGTTTTGGCCACGTCGGTCACGGCGTGGCGGCCTAGAACAGCTGACCTTGCTGGCGTGCCAGCCAGGCCTTGACCGGACCAAAGGACTTGCGGTGCTCGGCCAGCGCACCGTATTGCTCCAGTGCCGCCAGATGCTCGGCGGTAGGATAGCCCTTGTGGCGGGCAAAACCGTATTGCGGATGCAGGGCATCCAGCGCAACCAGTTCGGCATCACGCGCTGTCTTGGCCAGAATGGAGGCCGCCGAAATGGCCTGCACCTTGGCGTCGCCCTTGACGATGGCTTCAGCAGCCAAGGTAATCTGCTTTGGCACGCGGTTGCCGTCAATCAACACCTTGCCCGGCGTCACCGCCAGCCCGGCCACCGCCCGGCTCATGGCCAGCATGGTGGCTTGCAGGATGTTGATCTTGTCGATTTCCTCGACACTGGCGCTGGCAATGCACCAGGCCAGCGCATCCTGCTTGATTTGCACCGCCAGCGCATCGCGCCGCGCTTCACTCAGCACTTTGGAGTCCGCCAGCCCGGCAATGGGGCGTGCCGGATCCAGAATGACCGCAGCGGCAAATACCGCACCGGCCAGAGGACCGCGCCCGGCCTCATCCACACCGGCAATCAACTCGGTGCTCATGCAGGCTTCGCCTGACATCCGGCCTCCTGCAATACCGCTGCTGCGGCCAGCCCGGCCGTATCAGCCAGCAATGACTGATGCAAATCGGTAAACGCCTGCACCATCTCGGCCCGTGCATCCTTGTCTTCGTACAGCCGCTTCACTTCCGCCGTCAGTTTTTCTACGGTGGCGTCCTTTTGCAGCAGTTCCGGCACTACAAAGCGTCCGCACAGGATATTGGGCAAGCCGACGTAAGGCAGCTTGATCTTGCGCTTCACCAGCAGGTAGGTCAGCCAGGACAGCTTGTAGCTGATCACCATCGGCCGCTTGGTCAGCGCCACTTCCAGCGTGGCGGTGCCACTGGTCACCAGCACCACGTCGCTGGCAATCATTGCCATCTGGGCGTGCCCAAACAACTTGCGCAGCGGCAAGTCCCAGGCCTTGTGACGGGTCAGCAGCTGATCGAACTGATCCATGGTGGCGCGGGTAGCCAGCGGCACCAGGAAGGTGGCATCGGGGTAATCGCGCAGCAGCATGCGGGCCACTTCGATATACAACGGCGCCATGAATTCCAGCTCGCTTTTGCGGCTGCCCGGCATCAGGGTGAAAATGGGCCCCTGCCGCGGCAAACCCAGCTGTTCACGCATGGCCTGCTGGTCCGGGGCCATCGGAATTGCGCTGGCCAGCGGATGGCCGACAAAATCCGCCCGCACCTTGGCTTGCTGATACAAGGCCGGCTCCATCGGAAACAGGCACAGTACGCGATTGACGGCACGGCCTATCTTGTAGATGCGCTCCAGCCGCCATGCCCATACGGACGGGCTGACGTAATGGATGGTGGCAATGCCCTGCTTCTTCAGTGCGGCTTCCAGCGCCAGATTGAAGTCCGGTGCATCCACACCGATAAAGACATCCGGCTTTTCGGCCAACAGGCGGTCACGCAGGGTGCGACGGATACGCAGCAGCTCCGGCAGGCGCTTGAGCACTTCGGCATAGCCCATCACCGCCAGCCGGCTTTGCGGCGCGTGGCTGACAAAACCCCGCGCCTCCATGCGCGGGCCGCCGATACCGGCAAATTCGATATCGGCGTGTCTTGCCTGCAAGGCTTCCATCAGGTGAGCCGCCAGCAGGTCGCCGGAGGCCTCGCCAGCCACCATGGCCACCTTGAGCGCGCCTTTACGCTTGAACAAGGGTTCAGACATGGTTAGCGGATGATGCCTCGCTCGGACTGGGCAAAGAAGCGGGTGAACGGTTCCAGCTCGACATGGCCTTGCTGTGCTTCGGCCAGAATGGCTTCCTTGGCGGCATCGTATTGCAGACCCTGACGGTACAGGGCCTTGTAGGCATTACGCACCCGGCGGATCTGCTCCGGGGTGAAGCCACGACGCTTCAGGCCTTCGGCATTGATGCCGGCCGGCACCGCACGGTTACCATGCGCCATCACGTAGGGCGGCACATCCTGCGCCACCGCACTGGCAAAGGCGGTCATGGCGTGATCGCCGATGATGGCAAACTGGTGCACGCTGGTGAAACCACCCAGGATTACCCAGTCACCAATATGCACGTGGCCGCCCAAAGTGGCGTTATTGGCAAAAATGGTGTTGTTGCCGATCTGGCAGTCATGGCCCAGATGCACGTAAGCCATGATCCAGTTGTTGTTGCCCAGACGGGTTACGCCCACATCCTGCGCGGTACCGATATTGAAGGTGCAGAATTCGCGGATGGTGTTGTTGTCGCCGATTTCCAGCCGGGTAGGTTCACCGGCGTACTTCTTGTCCTGCGGAATGGCACCCAGCGAGCTGAACTGGAAAATGCGGTTGTTCTTGCCGATGCTGGTATGCCCTTCGATCACCACGTGCGGACCTACCCAGGTACCACTGTCGATGGATACATCCGGGCCAATGATGGAATAGGCGCCGATTTCCACATCAGCGGCAATGTTTGCCTTGGGATCGACAATCGCTGTCGGATGAATGGCCATGCTCAGACCTCGCGTTTGGCACACATGATTTCGGCTTCACAAGCCACCTGACCATCCACCAGTGCGCGGGCATTGTATTTGCCGATGCCGCGCTTCACGGTGATTTGCTCCACTTCGAAAATCAGCTGGTCGCCCGGCACCACCTGGCGCTTGAAGCGGGCCTTGTCGATGCCGACAAAGAAGTACAGCTCGTTTTCGGCGCGCTCGCCCTGGCTCTTGATGGCCAGAATGCCGGCAGCCTGTGCCAGCGCTTCAATGATCAGCACGCCCGGCATGACCGGGTATTGCTCGAAGTGGCCGCAGAAGAAGGGTTCGTTGATGGTGACGTTCTTCAGCGCCTTGATGCGGGTGTCCGGCACCATTTCGGTCACGCGATCCACCAGCAGGAAGGGATAGCGGTGCGGCAGACACTTCATGATTTCACGTACATCAATGTTTACGGCGTGTTCAGTCATTTGTATTGTCCTTGTTTTCTTTCAGCATGCCGATCTCGCGTTCGAGTTGTTTTATCCGCTTGGCGAGATCGTCCAGATGTCTTACATGAACGGCATTGCCCAGCCATTCCTTCATGGTTTGCAGCGGGTAGGACGAAGCGTAGGTATCCGGCTGGCGGATGGACTTCGACACCAGCGTACCGCCACCGATATGCGTCTTGTCTGTCACTTCGATATGGCCGACAAACATGGCTGCCCCCCCCACCGTGCAATACGCGCCGATGGTGGTGCTGCCGGCGATGCCGACACAACCGGCGATGGCGGTATGCTCGCCAATCTGCACGTTGTGGGCAATCTGCACCAGATTGTCGATCTTGGCCCCGCGCCGGATGATGGTGTCTGCCAGCGCGCCACGGTCGATGGTGGTATTGGCACCCACTTCCACGTCGTCTTCCAGAATGGCACGGCCGGTTTGCGGAATCTTGAACCATTGATCCTTGGCCCATGCCAGGCCGAAGCCGTCCGCCCCGATCACACTACCCGAATGCACGGCCACGCGATTGCCCAGCACGCAGCCATGGTAAACCGTGACATTGGGATAAAGAACCACATCATCGCCCAGTACCGTACCAGCACCAATCACCACACCGGGGTGCAGGATGCAACGCTCGCCAATCACGGCACCGGCACCAATGCTGACGTGTTCGCGTACTTCGCTACTGGCAGCAATGACAGCACCCTCGCCGATCACCGCACTGGCATGGATGCCGGGCTGCGGCTGTGCAGGCGGGTGGAACAAGGTTGCCACCTTGGCAAAATACAGATAGGGGTCATCCACCACAATCCAGGAGCGTGCCGGGTCCAGCTCTGCTTCCAGCTTGGGCGAAACAATCACCGCACCGGCGGCACATCCGTCCAGCTGCTTGCGGTACTTGGGATTGGACAGAAAGGTAATATCGCTCGCGATCGCCACATCCAGCGGTGCCAGGCGTTCGACCGTACGGTCTTCGCCCTTGAGCACACCACCCAGGCTGGCCACGATATGAGAAAGTGTGTACGCCATCAAAAATGAAAGCCGACCCCGGGTCGGCTTCTCCCGTAACAGTTAGGCAGGATTATTTTTCCAGTTCCTTCAGCACCTTACCGGTCAGGTCGTACTTAGGATTGACATAAACCACATCCTGCAGGATCAGGTCGTATTGCTCGCGATCGGCGATCTGGCGCAGCACCCGGTTGGCGCGCTCCTGTACCGAAGCAAACTCTTCGTTGCGACGCTGGTTGAAGTCTTCCGACAACTCGCGGGCCTTGGCCTGATAGTCGCGGTCCAGACCGGCATATTCGCGCTCGTAGCGTTTGCGGTCATCAATGGACAGCGTACTCTTGGCCAGCAGGCCTTCCAGTTCCTTGGCACGCTTTGCCATTTTATTCAGCTCGGCACGGCGGTCGCCAAATTCCTTGTCCAGCTTTTTCTGGATGGCAATCGCCGGCGCCGCCTCGCGGTATACCCGCTCGATGTTGACGAATCCCAGCTTGAAGTCTGCGGCCGAGGCCTGCAGGCTGACCATGGCCAGCCCGGCAATCAAGCACTTGAAAGTAGATTTCATGTTCAGGCCTCTTTCGGTTTAGAAGACGGTACCCAGCTGGAACTGGAAGCTCTGGTACTTGTCGCCTTCCTTCTTGCGCAGGGCTTTGGCCAGACTGAACTTCATCGGTCCCAGCGGGGACAGCCAGGTCACGGCCGCACCGGTGGAGTAACGCAGTTCGCTGCTCGGGGTGCTACCGCTGACGGTGCTATCCCAAACCGTACCGGAGTCAAAGAATACGCTGGCACGTACCGATTTGTTGTCCTTCATCCCCGGGAAGGGGAACAGGATTTCGGCATTGGCCACCATCTTGCGGGTACCACCCAGATAGTCGCCGGAAGCAGCATCCTTCGGACCCAGGCTGTTGGAGTCGTAACCACGCACCGAACCCAGACCACCCAGATAGAAGTTCTGGAAGAACGGCAAGGTGGAGGTCTTGCCATAACCGTTGGCATAACCCACTTCACCGTTCAGCATCAGGGTGAAGGTTTTGGACAGCGGGAAGAACCACTGCTGCGAGTGCGTCAGACGGTACCACTCAAGGTCGCCGCCCGGCAGCGCCGCATCGGCCTGTACCTTGATGTTGGCACCACGGGTCGGCCACAGCGAGCTGTCGCGGGTATCACGGCCCCAGCCGGCAGTACCGATCAGCGACAGGTTGTTGCTGCCGTACTTGTTGACGAAGTCCAGATAGCGGGTGGGGCTATCGCTCCAGGTACCCACCTTGGTCTGCTCCAGACCGAGGCTGAAGTTGATGCGGTCGGTTTCCGTCACCGGCACGCCAAAGCGCATGGCGGCACCATCGGTGGATGTCTTGTAGTGCGTGGTGCTGGAGGACGAGCTGTTATACGGCTTGTACACGCGGTGGTACAGGTCGTAACCCAGACTTACGCCATCGGCGGTGAAGTACGGGTCGGTAAACGACAAGGTGGCATTCTTGTTCACCGAGCCATTGGAAATACCGAAGGACATGTATTTGCCGGAGCCGAAAATATTGCTCTGCGAAACACTGGCCGACAGCTGGATACCTTCACCCTGCACGAAACCGACACCAGCTGAGATACTGCCGGTGGCGCGTTCCTTCAGGGAGATGTTCATGTCCACCTGGTCTGGCGCATCCGCGACCGCCGGGGTTTCCACGTTTACATCTTCAAAGTAGCCCAGCAGCTCGACACGGTCCTTGCTGCGCTTCACATTGGCGGCGTTGTATACCGAGCCTTCCAGCTGACGCAGTTCACGGCGTACCACTTCGTCACGGGTCTTGGTATTGCCGGCAATATTGACGCGGCGTACATAGGTCTTGCGACCCGGATCCACAAAGAAGGTAAAGCCGACTTGCTGCTTGTCGCGATTGATGTCCGGCAAGGCATTGACGTTGGCAAAGGCGTAGCCTTCATTGCCCAGACGGTCACTCAGCGCCTTCACGCTTTCGGTCACCTTTTCATTGTCGAACACAGTGCCGGATTTCACGGTAATCAGCTTGCGCAGCTCGGCTTCAGGCACTTTCAGGTCGCCAGCCAGCTTGATGTCGGCAACGGTGAACTTGCTGCCTTCATTGATGTTCAGCGTCAGAAACATTTGCTGCTTGTCGGCGCTGATGGATACCTGGGTGGATTCGATATTGAATTCCAGATAGCCCTGGTTCTGGTAGAAGGCCTTGAGCTTCTCCAGATCGCCAGTCAGCTTTTGCTTGGAGTACTGGTTGTCCTTGGTCAGCCAGGAGAACCAGCCACCGGAAGTCAGCGACATCTCATCCAGCAGCTTGTCCTGGCTGAATGCCTTGTTGCCGACAAAATGGATGTCCTTGATCTGGGCAGTCACCCCTTCGGTGATATCCAGCGTCACCGCAACACGGTTGCGCTCCAGCTTGGTGACTTGCGGGGTAATCTCCACCGCATACTTGCCACGGCTGTAGTACTGACGCTTCAGTTCCTGCACCGCGCCGTCCAGCAGGGCCTGGTCAAAAATGCGGGATTCGGCAAAGCCGTTGTCCTTCAGGGCCTTTTTGAGCTGATCCTTGCTGAATTCCTTGGCGCCATTGATATTGAGCTGGGTGATTACCGGTCGCTCGGCAACGGCGACAATCACCACGCCATCGCGCGATTCCACGCGCACATCATCAAAGAAGCCGGTGGCAAACAGGCTCTTGATGGACTCACGTGCCTTCTCGTCATTGAATGTATCGCCCACCTTGACCGGCAGGTAGTTGAAGACCGTACCGGCTTCGGTACGTTGCAGGCCTTCAACCCGGATATCCTTGATCACGAACGGATCCGCAGCCCAAACAGCTGTTGCCGTAGTCATGCCCAGCACAGCGGCCGCGAGTAATTTCAATTTCATAGGTTTGTTTTAACCCCCAAAAAGGCGGCTGATATCATTCAGCACAGCAAACAGCATCAGCGACGCCAGCAGGATGAATCCGATCTTCTGTCCAAACAGTTGCGCACGCTCGCTCAGCGGGCGGCCTTTGACCAGCTCCGCGACATAATACATTAAGTGCCCGCCATCCAGCACAGGTATTGGCAACAGATTCAACACACCAATGCTGACACTGATCAGCGCGAGAAATTCCAGGTAGGGACTCCAGCCTTCGCGGGCGGTCTGCCCGGCAATGCTGGCAATGGTCAGCGGGCCGGACAGATTATCCAGCGACGCCTGGCCAATCACCATGCGGCCCAGAAACTTCAGGCTCATCCAGGCGGTGTCGGTCATCTTGCGCCAGGCTTCAACCCCCGCTTCGGCCACGCCGGGTTTGTGGGTAAATGCCAGTTGTTTCATCCAGGCGGCATCCAGCAGCGGCGCTGCACCGATACGGCCTATCATCACGTCGCCATCCGCCACGGTAGCCGGACGCAGCTTGATATCCTGCTGCTTGCCATCACGCTGAATGCGGATCAGCAGCTCCTTGCCCGGGCTCTCATGCACCAGGCGCACCCAGGCATCCCAGCTGGCCAGCGGCTTGCCATCCACGGCAATCAGCTTGTCCCCTGCTTTCAGCCCGGCTCGCGCCGCCACGCCACCTTCTTCCACACCGCCGATGGCAGGCAGATAGCGCATGGGCATGAAGCCGGGATTACCTTGCTCCAGCGCCTTGAGCGTGTCTTCATCCGCCTGGGCCGGGTCGATACTGCGCAGCACCGTGACCGACTGGGCAGTCTTCACCTGCAGGCGCAGCGGTACATCGCCACTGCCTACCGCATCCACCAGCGCCAGGCGCAGGCCTTGCCAGTCATCCACCTTCTGCCCATTCACCGACAACACGCGGTCGCCAGGCTGGAAGCCGGCAGTGGCGGCCAGACTGGGGGTGATGACCGTGCCGACTTGCGGCAGCAGTTGCGTGACACCACCAGCAATCACCAGCCAGTAAAACAGCACAGCCAGCACCAGATTGGCCAGCGGGCCTGCCGCCACAATGGCCATGCGCTTGTAAACCGACTGGGTATTGAAAGCCAGATGGCGCTCTTCCGGCGCGACATCCATTTCGCGCTCATCCAGCATGCGCACATAGCCACCCAGCGGAATGGGGCTGATGGCCCACTCGGTATCGCCACGGCGGAAGGTATACAAAGGCGCGCCAAAACCTACCGAGAAGCGCAGGACCTTTACACCGCACAAGCGTGCTACCCAGTAATGACCCAGTTCGTGAAAGGTAACCAGCACACCGATGGCCACCAGGAATGCCAGGAATGTCAGCATGAACCCACCTTGTTCATGGCAAAGCGACGCGCTTCACCATCCTTGTCCAGCAAGGCAGCCAGCGAGGTGCTGGGTGACAGGCTGACACCAGCCAGCGTGGCTTCCACCACGGCAGCAATATCGACAAAGCGCAAGCGCCCTTCCAGGAAGGCCGCCACCGCTACTTCATTGGCTGCATTGAGTACTGCAGGGGCGTCGCCACCACTGCGCAAGGAGTCAAACGCCAGCCCAAGACAGGGGAAACGAGCCAGATCGGGCTGTTCGAAACTCAGATTGCCCATGCTGAAGAAATCCAGCGAGCTGACGCCAGCCTCGATGCGTTCCGGCCATGCCAGTGCGCAGGCAATCGGGGTACGCATGTCGGGAGAACCCAGCTGCGCCATCACCGAACCATCACGGTACTGCACCATGGAATGAATCACGCTCTGCGGATGCACCACCACGTCGATACGTTCCGGCGGAGCCGAAAACAGCCAGTGTGCCTCGATGACTTCCAGCCCCTTGTTCATCAGGCTGGCCGAATCCACGGAAATCTTGCGTCCCATCACCCAGTTGGGGTGACGACAGGCATCTTCCACCGTGACGTGCAGCAAGTCTTCGGCACTGTGCTGACGGAAGGGCCCACCCGAGGCAGTGAGAATGATCTTGCGAATGCCGGAAGCATCCAGATTGCCGGCGTAATCATGCGGCAGGGACTGGAAAATGGCACTGTGTTCGCTATCCACCGGCAACAAGGTGGCACCATGCTCGCGCACCGCCTCCATGAACAGGCGACCGGCCACCACCAGCGATTCCTTGTTGGCCAGCAATATTTTCTTGCCAGCGCGTGCCGCCGCCATGGCCGAAGGCAAGCCAGCCGCCCCGACGATGGCTGCCATCACCACATCCACTTCAGGCAAGCTGGCCACACGCTCCAGCGCGGCTGCGCCATGCAACACTTCGGTAGCCAGGCCTTGCTCTTGCAAGCGGCCTTGCAAATCATTGGCAGATACAGCATCCGCCACGACAACATAAAGGGGAGAAAAACGGCAGGCCTGTTCAAACAGACGGTCGACCTGATGATGACCACTGAGCGCCACCACGCGGTAGCGCTCGGGATGACGGGCAACCACATCCAGCGTATTGACGCCGATGCTGCCGGTTGCCCCAAGAACTGCAATGCCTTGAGGTTTCATGAGATGTGCTTACAGCCCGCCCAGCACGCGCAGCGCATTGCTGACTGCCAGAACGGCAATGAGACTATCGATTCGGTCATAAACGCCGCCATGACCAGGCAGCAGCTTGCTGCTGTCCTTGATGCCTGACGCACGTTTGAACCAGGATTCCAGCAAGTCGCCGCAAACGCTGACCGCAGTAAGCGGCAAGGCCAGCAATACCAGCGCCCACACTGGCAGGCCGACGGAAATCCAGCCCAGGCGGCTGACAATGACCACATAAACAGCCACGCCCACCAGCGCGCCGTACACGCCTTCCCAGCTTTTGCCAGGGCTGATGGAAGGTGCCAGCTTGCGCTTGCCGAATGCCTTGCCGGAGAAGTAAGCGGCCACGTCCGCCACCCATACCAGGCCCATCACGGCCAGCAAGGTCAGCGCATGGCTGGCATCAGCCTGCGGCCGCCACTCGAGAAAGCCATACCAGGCCGGCAGCATCAGCACCCAGCCGAGCACGGCAGCCACGCCGGGGGACTTTACCGTCCAGCGACGGGCCAGCCACAAGGGCATCACCAGCAACCAGAACACCAGCGCCAGCAGGTGCGCAGCCTGCGGCATATGCCAGCCCTGCCACCAGGAAACACCGGCAAAAGCCGTGCTCAAGCCCAGATACCCCCACTTGGCCATGCCGCGCAGGGGCGTCATGCGGGCGTATTCCCACAGGGCCAACAGGATGATCAGCCAGGAAAAAGCGGCCCAGGCATCCGCCGGAAACACGAACAATGCGGCCAGCATCAGCGGCAGCAACACCAGAGCGGTCAGTATGCGGGTCTTGAGCATGAGGGGTCAGTTTCTGCGCTGCTGTTCAGGCAGCTGCTCGCTGGTGCGGCCAAAACGGCGCTCGCGCGAGCGGTAGGAGTCCAGTGCCTGATCCAGTGCCGCACGGTTGAAATCCGGCCACAGCAGATCAGTGAAATACAACTCGGAATAAGCCAGTTGCCACAGCAGGAAATTGCTGATGCGCTGCTCGCCGCCAGTGCGGATGAACAGATCCGGCTCCGGAGCCCAGTGCGTGGACAGGCGGGAAGCCAGGTTTTCTTCAGTAATCTCACTGACACCATCGGCAATCAGGCCGTTGACTGCATTGAGCACGTCCCAGCGACCGCCATAATCGGCAGCGATACTGAGCACCAGCCCGTCATTACCCGCTGTCTTGTCTTCCGCCGCCTGGATCCGTTCGGCCAGCGCCGGACTGAAGCGCTCGCGCGTGCCCAATACCCGCAGGCGGATATTATTGGCATGCAGTTTGCTGACTTCGTTTTCCAGCGCACGGATGAACAGGTCCATCAGGAAGCTCACCTCATCCGGCGGACGACGCCAGTTTTCAGTGGAGAAGGCAAACAGCGTCAGGTACTCCACCCCCAATTCCTTGCAGGTGGTGACAATTTCACGGACGGTGTCCAGGCCCTTCTTGTGCCCTGCCACCCGCGGCAGGAAACGCTTCTTGGCCCAGCGGCCATTGCCATCCATGATGATGGCGATATGCCGGGGTACGCAGCGCACCTCCGGCACGTCCTTGGTGGAGCTTCCAAACAAGGCTATTTCCTTTATACCGCCATCAGGTCCGCTTCTTTGGCCGCCAGCGCCTTGTCGATCTCGGCAATGTACTTGTCGGTCATTTTCTGGATGTCGTCCTGGCCGCGGCGCTCGTCGTCCTCGGTAATGGCCTTGTCCTTGATCAGGTTCTTGAATTCGTTATTGGCATCACGACGAATATTGCGCACAGCCACACGAGCGCCTTCAGCCTCGCTACGCACCACCTTGATCAGGTCACGGCGACGTTCTTCGGTCAGCATCGGCATCGGCACGCGGATGATGTCGCCCATGGAAGCCGGGTTCAGACCCAGATCGGAATCGCGAATGGCTTTCTCGATCTTGGCTACCATGTTCTTTTCCCATGCCTGCACACCGATGGTACGGGCATCAATCAGGCTGACATTGGCTACCTGGTTTACCGGCACGTCGCTACCGTAGTAGTCGACCATGACATGATCAAGAATGCCGGTATGGGCGCGACCCGTACGTACTTTGGTCAGGTCGGTCTTGAACGCCTCCAGAGACTTGGTCATCTTCTGCTCGGCGGATTTCTTGACTTCATTAATCATGCTTGCTCCAAAAATCGGTACTTTGAAAAACAAGGCGGAAAGCGGCTTCCAGCCGTTTCCGCCCCTTGGTATTCATCAAGCTCAGCAGTGTACCAGCGTGCCTTCATCTTCGCCAAGCACTACGCGCTTGAGTGCGCCTTGCTTGAAGATGCTGAACACCTTGATGTTCAGGTGCTGGTCGCGGCACAGTGCAAAAGCGGTAGCATCCATCACCTTCAGGTTGCGGCCGATGGCTTCATCAAAGGTCAGGGTTTGATAGCGTACGGCATCCGGGTTTTTCTTCGGGTCGTCCGTGTACACGCCATCCACCTTGGTGGCCTTGAGCATGATGTCGACATTCATTTCCATGCCGCGCAGCGCTGCGGCGGTATCTGTCGTGAAGAAGGGGTTGCCGGTACCGGCACCAAAAATCACCACCTTGCCCTCTTCCAGATACTGCATGGCCTTGCCACGCACATAGGGCTCGGCAATCTGCTGCATGGTGAGGGCGGACTGCACACGCGCCACCACACCCACCTTGCCCATGGCATCCTTCAGCGCCAGCGCATTCATCACAGTGGCCATCATGCCCATGTAGTCGGCCGTGGCACGGTCCATGCCGCTGGCAGCACTGGAGACGCCGCGGAAGATGTTGCCACCACCAATCACGATACCAACCTGTACGCCCAGCTCTACCACTTCCTTGATCTGACCGACAATCTGCTCGATGGTCGAGCGGTTGATGCCGTAGTTATCGTCGCCCATCAGGGCCTCACCGGACAGCTTGAGCAGAATGCGTTTATAGGAAGGAGCTTGGCTCATGGTAACCTCGAGTTGGGTGTGTTTGGGGCATTCAGTTTGCAAAACGGCACCCTGCAGGCAGGGTGCCGTTCGATCATACAGTCTTGTCAGACTTACAGCTTGGCAGCAGCAGCCACTTCAGCAGCATAGTCTACAACCTTCTTCTCGATGCCTTCGCCAACAACAAACATGGCGAATGCATTTACGGAAGCAGATTTTTCAGCCAGCAGTTTTTCTACAGTCACGTCCGGGTTCTTGACGAAAGGCTGACCAACCAGGGTCACTTCGGCCAGGAACTTGTTGACGCGGCCTTCAACCATCTTGGCGACGATATCGGCCGGCTTGCCGGATTCGGCAGCCTGAGCGGTGTAGATCTTGCGTTCCTGCTCCAGGGTTTCGGCCGGAACCTGATCCTTGGAAACACAGATCGGCTTGGAAGCAGCGATGTGCATGGCGATGTCACGACCCAGCGCTTCGTCACCCTTCAGGTCAACGATCACGCCGATCTTGGCACCGTGCAGGTAAGTAGCGATGGTACCGGTGGTTTCGTAACGAACGAAACGACGGATGGTCATGTTTTCGCCCAGCTTGGCGATGGCAGCCTTGCGGATGTCTTCAACGGACTGGCCGTCGATCACAACAGCGGACAGGGCTTCAACATCAGCCGGGTTGGCAGTGGCAGCAGCCTGAGCAGCAGCATTGGCCAGCGCAACGAAAGTCGGGTCCTTGGCAACGAAGTCGGTTTCACAGTTCACTTCAACCAGGGCACCAACGCCGCCGGCAACGTAAGAACCGATGATACCTTCGGCAGCCAGACGACCAGCCATCTTGGAAGCCTTGTTGCCGGACTTGATGCGCAGAATTTCTTCAGCCTTGGCAGCGTCGCCTTCAGCTTCAACCAGGGCTTTCTTGCATTCCATCATGCCTAGGCCGGTAGCAGCGCGCAGATCCGAAACCATTTTTGCGGTGATTTCCGCCATTTGTAACTCCTGTATTCGATACGTAAGGGTAATCAGGTCTGAAAAAAGGGGCTTGCGCCCCCTTTCGAGTCTGCTTACTCAGCCTGGGCCGTTTCGGCGGCAGCTACGACTTCTTGCAGCGACTGGGCGCGGCCTTCCAGTACGGCGTCGGCGATGCCGCGAGCGTACAGGCGGATGGCACGGCTGGAGTCGTCGTTGCCCGGAATAACGTAGTCGATGCCATCCGGCGAGTTGTTGGTATCAACAACGCCGATTACCGGGATACCCAGTTTCTTGGCTTCAACGATGGTACCTTTCTGGTAGCCAGTGTCGATAACGAAGATGGCATCCGGCAGGCCCTTCATATCCTTGATACCGCCCAGCGAGCGTTCCAGCTTGTCAACTTCGCGTTGCAGGTCCAACAGTTCTTTCTTGTTGTAACCGGTATCAGCGCCTTCCAGGATGGCACGCTTTTCTTCAAGACGCTTGATGGACTGCTTCACGGTCTTGTAGTTGGTCAGCATGCCGCCGAGCCAGCGGTGATCAACAAACGGCATGCCAGCGCGGGCAGCTTCTTCACGGACGATCTCACGCGCCTGACGCTTGGTACCAACAAACATTACGGTGCCCTTGTTGGCAGCCAGACGACGCACATATTCCTGGGCGCCGATGAACAGCGGCAGAGTCTTTTCCAGGTTGATGATGTGAATCTTGTTGCGGCTGCCAAAGATGTACTGAGCCATCTTCGGGTTCCAGAAACGGGTTTGGTGGCCGAAGTGAACGCCGGCCTCAAGCATTTGACGCATGGTAACGTTGGTGGACATGCAAAAACTCCTTAAAGGGTTAAGCCTCCATCCGCGCAGACAACCGCCATTTTGCGTTGGCGGCACCCTTTGGCGCGGATGTGCGTAGTGTTTCCCCTGCCCAATGCAGAGGACGCAGGATTCTAGCACCGCAAAGCCGCCTCACTCAAGCGTCTTGCCTTGATTTGCCTGCCCTTGCGCCAATTCCTGCCGTTTGCGCAGGCGGCGGCGTGTCATTCTTGCAATAAACAGGGTGGGCAAAAAGCCCAGGAAGAACAAAATGGAGAATGTTGCCCACAGACTGTTCTGTGCCACTGCCAGCATCAGTACCACGTAGAGCCAGCCAATCAATACCATATACATAATCAAACAACCGTTTGAATTTTTCGGAAAAAGCCTGAACAATAGCGCCATAGTGTAAACCACCCGGCGGCCATCATCATGCAAACCCGATTTACCGAAACCTTCGGCATTCAATTGCCTCTTGCCTGCCCTGGCATGAGCTACATCGCCACCCCCGAACTGGTGGCCGCCACTGCCAACGCAGGCGGCCTGGGCATTCTGGCCACAGGGCCGCTCAATGCCGCACAAACCCGCGCCGCCATCCGCCGCATCCGCGAGTTGACCGACAAACCCTTTGGCATTGGCTGCACCCTGATGATGCCCGGCGCACATGACAATTGCGTGGTAGCACTGGAAGAACAAGTGCCGGTGATCAACTTCTCCCTGGGCAAGGGCGACTGGATTGTAAAGCGTGCACACGCCTACGGCGGCAAGGTGATTGCCACTGTGGTAACGGAAAAACACGCCATCTCGGCAGAGAAATCCGGCGTGGACGGTCTGCTGGTGACCGGCCACGAAGCGGCCGCGCATGGCGGCGAAGTCACTTCTCTGGTTTTGATTCCAGCCATTCGCAAGGTGAGCAAGCTTCCCATCATCGCCGCCGGCGGCTTTGGCAGCGGGGCCGGTCTGCTGGCCGCACTGGCACTGGGTGCCGATGCCGTCGCCATGGGCAGCCGCCTAGCCATGACCCGTGAAAGCCCGGTACACGCCACTAGCAAGGAGATGATTCGTCAGCGCAGTGTCAGCGACACCCTGTATTCGCGAAATTTTGATGGCCTGTGGTGCCGCATGATGGACACCCCGGCCGCGCGCGCCGCCTGTCGCAAGCCAATGAACCTGCTGATGGCCGGCTGGAAGGCCAGCGCCGTTGCCCGCAAGTTGAAGTTGCCGGTACTGAAGGTGGCACTGGGCGGCATGCTGAAAAAACCGCAGGAATTGCGCCAGTTGGCCTTGTTTGGCGCAGCCACCGAATCCATCCGCCTTGCCATTGAAGAAGGCAATCATCAGCAAGGGGTGCAGTTGATTGGCCAGGTGCAAGGCCTGATTGACGACATTCCTGGCGTGGCTGAACTCTTTTTGCGGGTGATGCAGGAGGCCGAAGACCAGCTATCGCGACTGAATGCCTTGCACAGCGCAACGGCCGCACCGTACAGCAATTCATGACAAAAGATTTTCTGCGCATCTTTCATGAAATATCTGGCTGATTGAATGCATTAACTCAACAAACTACCCGCCATGACGCAACAAGCTGCCACTGCACGGCAGCTTGTTGCATTGCCCCGCGTCCTTCTATCTCGTATTCTCACTACCCTGCCCACAGGCAGACCGCAGGCCGCCACAGAGCGGCCGCCTTGTTCATTTACCAAGAGAATACGCATGACCACCCCGCACCTGCTTGAGGACACCCCACCCCGCCCGCTCAATGGCCAGGATTACCGCACCCTGGCACTGGCCGCCCTGGGCGGCGCACTGGAGTTTTACGACTTCATCATTTTCGTGTTTTTCGCCCTGGTCATCGGCAAGCTGTTTTTTCCACCGGACATGCCGGACTGGCTGCGTCAGTTCCAGACCTTCGGCATTTTCGCTGCCGGCTATCTGGCACGCCCGCTGGGCGGCATCATCATGGCCCACTTTGGTGACAAGCTGGGACGCAAGCGCATGTTCACCCTATCCATCATCCTGATGGCGGTACCAACCTTGCTGATGGGCATGCTGCCCACTTATGCCAGCATCGGCATTGCCGCCCCGCTGGCTTTGCTTGCCTTGCGCATCCTGCAAGGGGCCGCCATCGGTGGCGAGGTGCCCGGTGCCTGGGTATTTGTCGCCGAGCACGTCCCTGCCCGTCACACCGGCTACGCTTGCGGCACCCTGACCGCAGGCCTGACTGCAGGCATCTTGCTGGGCTCCTTGCTGGCCACGCTGATCAACAGCAGCTTCAGCCCCGCGCAGATTGCCGACTGGGCATGGCGACTGCCATTCCTGATTGGCGGCGTGTTCGGCCTGGTGGCCATGTATTTGCGCCAATGGCTGGAAGAAACCCCTGTTTTCGCCGAAATGCAGGCCCGCAAGGCATTGGCCGAAGAGTTGCCACTCAAGACCGTCCTGAACCAGCACAAGCCCGCCATCATTGTCTCCATGCTGCTGACCTGGCTGCTGTCCGCTGCCATCGTGGTGGTCATCCTGCTGACACCAACTTATTTGCAAAAGCAGTTCGGCATGGCGGCCACTACCACACTGAAGGCCAACAGCCTGGCCATTATTGCCCTGACCGCAGGCTGCATTCTGGCCGGTCGCATCATCGACCGACTGGGCAGCGGGCCAACCTTCATTCTGGGCTGCCTGCTGCTGGGGCTGAGCAGTCATCATTTCTATACCACTGTCGCGCATGACGCGAGCCAGCTGTATGCGCTATACGCGCTGACCGGGCTGTGCGTGGGCATTGTCGGTGCGGTGCCTTATGTGATGGTGCGCGCTTTCCCGCCAGCCATCCGCTTCACCGGGCTGTCGTTTTCCTACAATGTGTCGTATGCCATCTTCGGCGGCCTGACCCCTATGGTGGTGACACTGTGGCAACAGCACGACCCGCTGGCACCGGCACGCTATGTGCTCGCCCTGTGCATCATGGGCATGGCATTGGGTGGCTATCTGCTATGGCAGGAGCGCAGCCGGCGTTGATCCACCCGTGCGCACCTCGCCAACGGCCCGCTACGGGCCGTTTTTCATTTCCCGTCACAACCTGATCACATAGCCAGTTGCACAAAAATAAAAATATCGCGGAACCATACAGCTACATCAGCAGTCCCTTATTAATCAAACCTTGCAACACACCACCTGCCAAACCCTTGCCAATCCGCGCCACTCCCGGCCTTGACCTGCACCTGTGCAGCCCACTCCACCAGACCACGGAGACGCCCATGCCAAACTTTCCCTGGCAGAACATTGCCCTTAACCCGCTGGCCGCCTTTGGCATCCTCCTCACCCTGGGGGTGATGGGCGGCCATATTTCCAATCGCATTGCCCGCCTGCCCGCCATGACCGGCTATGTGCTGATCGGCCTGATCATCGGCCCGGCCAGCCTGCACATCCTGAACGAAGACCTGCTGCGTGCCGCCGACCTGTTTGTCAATCTGGCACTAGGCCTGGCGCTATTTGAAAGCGGGCGCCGGGTCGATTTGCGCTGGCTGCGTGCCGAGCGCACCTTGCTGCTCAGCACGCTGACTTACTGCCTGCTGGTATTTGCTGCACTGTATACATTGCTGGTTTTTGCCGGACTGGACTGGCAAACCAGCACCACCATGGCCGCCATCGGCATGGCAAGCTCACCCATCGTCATTCTGGAAATGATGCGCGAGGGGCGCGCCGAAGGTCAGGTCAGCGACCGGCTGGCCACTGCCACCGCCCTGTCCAGCCTGCTGTCGCTACTGGTCTTTGCCATTGCGCTTGGCTCGGCCCACCTGTTCCGGCAACAGCCATCCGCAGACAGTCTGCTCACCCCTGCCTGGCTGATTCTGGGCTCCAGTTTGCTGGGCCTGCTGGCCGGCGTACTGGCCATTGCGCTCAACCACTGGCTTGGCCATCAGCGCCAGCACCGCACCGTACTGCTGTTCGGGCTGATTACCCTGCTGGTGGGCCTGGCCGTGATGCTGGGCACACTGCCATCGCTGGCCTTGCTGGTATTTGGCCTCGCCACCCGCAATTTGCGCGGCGGCGAAAGCATCAGCGAGCCCGACCTGCTGGCTGGCAGTCACTTTTTCTTTGTCGCCTTTTTCGTGGCAGCCGGTGCCTGGCTGCAACCGCATGCACTGGCAAGCCATTGGCCGCTGGCCATCACCTACCTGCTGTTGCGTACCGGGATTGCCATGTTGTTCTGGTTTGCACTGGCACCCGCCAATTGCCTCATCCGTCGACGCGGCTTGTGGCTGGGGCTGGCACTCAACCCCCTGTCGGGCGGCAGTGCCATGCTGCTGAGCATGGGTTCGCTGTCATTGGGCGCACAGGCAAACAACGCCGCGGCCTGCCTGATGGCAGTGCTGGTCATCAGCGAACTGGCCGGACCCTGGCTGTGCCGACTGGCCCTGCAACAGGCAGGCGAACTGAGCAAGGAGCACTGACATGCTGGAATTCAACAACAGCACACCACTGACCCTGGGCGTGGAACTGGAACTGATGATAGTTAACCGCCGTGACTACAACCTGACCCGTGGCTCGGACGACTTGCTACTGCTGATCGACCGTCAGCCACATGGTTATGACATCAAGCCGGAAATCACCCAGGGCATGATTGAAATCGGCACCGCCATTCACACCCATTGCAGCGAGATGCTGCAGGAACTGCAAGCCATCCGGCAGCTGCTGACCCGCAACGCGGAAAAACTTAATCTTGGCCTGGCTGGTGGCGGCGCCCACCCTTTTCAGCACTGGAGCGAGCAGCAGATTTACCCCAAGGCACGCTATCAGCTGGTTTCGGAACTGTATGGCTATCTGGCCAAGCAATTCACCGTTTACGGGCAGCACATTCACATCGGCTGCCCGGACGGCGACAGCGCCATCCGCCTGGGACACTATCTGGCGCGCTACATCCCCCATTTCATTGCCCTGTCCGCCGCCTCACCGTTTTATCAGGGCATGGACACCCGGTTTCAAACTTCGCGCCTGACCAGTGTCAATGCCTTCCCCTTGTCCGGCTGCATGCCCTGCGTGGAAAGCTGGGACCAGTTCAATGAATATTTTCAGGACATGGCGAAACTGGGCATTGTCGCCAGCATGAAAGACTTTTACTGGGACATCCGCCCCAAACCGGAATACGGCACGGTGGAAATCCGCATCTGCGACACCCCGCTGGACATTGTCACGCCCACCTTGCTGGCCGCTTACGCCCAGATGCTGGCCCGGCACTGCATGGAGCAGGAATGGCGTGACATCAGCCCCGCACACTACCTGACTTACAGCTACAACCGCTTTCAGGCTTGTCGTTTCGGCTTTGACGGTGTGCTGGTCAATAGCAGCAGCGGCCAGCAAACCAGCGTGCAGGAAGACTTGCTGAGTACCCTGAACCAGCTGCAGGCACATGCCGTCGCACTTGGCTGCGAAGCGGAACTGGCCGCACTGCGTGCGCGGGTGCTGAAGCGCCAGTCCGACAGCCAATGGCTGCGCGATGTGTATCAGGACAGCGGTTCGCTTTCCGAGGTGGTACGTCGGCAAAGCAACTACTGGATGCACGATCAACCGGACTGAGCAGGGGAAATCCAGCAGACAATCCACCGTGTCTGCCGCTACACTGGCAGCTTAGCGTCCCGAAACCCCATCATGCCGCTCGAACTGCCCGAACATTTCAATCCCGCTCTGCCAACCCGCTGGTGCATTTTCGATGGCCCGCGCCTGCTATTGCAAAACCAGGCCCTGCCCGGTGATGCAGCCCGGCACTGGCCGCTGGCCAACCGCCTGTTCATCGACCAGCAACAAGGCTGCAATCTGTATGCTGCGGACCTGGTTGGCACTCCACCTGCCGACTGCGAATGGCTGCCCTTACGCGCCGCATTGATGGCCTTGCCGCCGGAACAGACCGACGGCATTGCCCGCGCCGCCCAGCTGCGCCAGTTCCAGCACACCCACCGTTTTTGCGGTCATTGCGCCAGCCCTTTGCAACAACACGGCCACGACCAGGGCAAGCACTGCCCCAGCTGCGGCCAGCTTTACTATCCGCGCCTATCCCCCGCCATGATGGTGGCGGTGTATCGCGGACAGGAGCTGTTGCTGGCACGCAGTCCGCACTTCCTGCCCGGCGTGTACAGCGCACTGGCCGGCTTTGTCGAACCGGGTGAAACACTGGAGCAATGTGTTCACCGCGAAACACAGGAAGAAGTGGGCGTGCGGGTAAAGAACCTGCGCTATGTCTGCTCGCAATCCTGGCCTTTCCCGCATTCGCTGATGCTGGCATTCACCGCCGAATACGATGGCGGGGAAATCCGTCCGCAAGAAGGCGAAATCGAAGACGCCGGCTGGTATCACATTGATGCCCTGCCCACCATACCGGCCCAGCTGTCGGTGGCTTACCGGCTGATCCGCCATACGGCAGACTGGCTGCGCCTGCCAGCCGATCAGCGCAGATAAAATAGCAAAGGGAGCCATTGGCTCCCTTTCAGGGAAAGGGCTGGGGATAGGGAATAGACGGGAAGGCTGCGGAAGAAATAACTTAGCCGAAAGGCCCGGCTTTGCCGGGTCCAGTGCCACCGTACCAAATCACTTCGTCAGCAGCCGGAAAAGGGAGCCATTGGCTCCCTTTTTGCATGGCTGGCCCAGTCACTCAGGCACTGAGCGGCTGCCCGGCCAGCATCTCCAGCACGGTATTCAATGCGGCAATCACCGTTTGCCGTCGCACTGCAGCACGGTCGCCGGCAAAATAGCTGACCCAGGCGCGTGAGCAGCCATCCGGCCCCGCCACCGCCAGCCACACCATGCCAACCGGCTTTTCCGGCGAGCCGCCACCCGGCCCGGCCACGCCGGACACGGCCACCGCCCAGTCTGCCGCCGCACGCTGACGGGCACCGGCAGCCATCTCCCGCACTACCGCCTCGCTGACCGCACCATGCGCTTCCAGCGTAGCGGCGCTGACGCCCAGCAAATCCTGCTTGGCCTGATTGCTGTAGCTGACCATGCCATAGCCAAACCAGGCCGAGCTGCCGGCAATATCGGTCAGCGCGGCGGCAATCATGCCACCGGTGCAGGATTCTGCAGTCGCCATTGTTTCACCACGCGCCAGCAAGGCCGCGCCCAGGCGGGCAGATAGCGTGCTCAGTTCCTTATCCATGCATTTTCCTGAAATGGCGGATCAGCCCCAGCGTGGAGCTGTCGTGCTCGGCCGAGGAGACGGCGGCGGCATCCAGCTCCGGCAGAATGCGCCGTGCCAGCTGCTTGCCATACTCCACACCCCATTGATCAAACGAATTGATGCCCCAGATCACCCCCTGCACAAACACCTTGTGTTCGTACATGGCCATCAGCATGCCCAGGTTGTAGGGCGTCACCTTCTCCAGCGCAATGGTATTGGAAGGCTGATTGCCGGGGAACAGTTTTTGCGGCAGCAACATGTCCAGCTCTTCACCCGGCAGGTCCGGCAGCTCTGCCATCACTTCCGCCTCGCTCTTGCCGCGCATCAGCGCTTCGGACTGGGCAAAGCAGTTGGCCACCAGCACGCGATGCTGCTGCTCCAGCCCGTAATGGCTGTTCATCGGCACGATGAAGTCGCAAGGCACCAGGCGGGTACCCTGATGCAGGAGCTGGAAGAAGGCATGCTGGCTGTTGGCCCCTTCCTCACCCCAGATGACCGGGCCGGTGTCAAAATCCAGCGGCTCGCCAAAACGACCCACCCGTTTGCCATTGGACTCCATGTCCAGCTGCTGGATATGGGCTGGCAAGCGGCGCAAGCCATGGTCGTAAGGCATGATGGCGTGGGTATGCGCCTGGTAGAAGGTGTTGTACCAGATGCCGATCAGCGCCAGCAGCACCGGGATGTTGCCATCCAGCGGCGCACCGAAGAAGTGCTGATCCATGGCGTAGCCGCCATCCAGGAATTCGCGGAAATTGTCATAGCCTATGGACAGCATCACCGACAAACCGATGGCCGACCATACCGAATAACGGCCACCTACCCAGTCCCAGAAACCAAACATGTGCTCGGTATCAATGCCGAAGGCCGACACCGCAGCGGCATTGGTGGACACCGCAACGAAATGGCGGGCAATGTCCGCCTGGCTGGCCGAACGCAAGAACCAGGCCTTGGCCGCCTCGGCATTGAGCAGGGTTTCCGGCGTGGTGAAGGATTTGGACGCAATCACGAACAGGGTGGTGGCCGGGTCCAGTTGCTGCAGGGTACGGGCAATGTGCTGGCCATCGACATTGGAAACGAAATGCACGGTCAGATCCGGGTGGGAATAGGCAGCCAGCGCCTCCTGCACCACCAGCGGCCCCAGGTCAGACCCGCCAATACCCAGATTCACCACCGCACGGATGGGCTGACCGGTATAACCCAGCCACTGGCCACTGCGCACCTTGTCGGTAAACACCCGCATGCGCTGCAGTACCTCATGCACCGCCGGCACCACGTCCTCGCCATCCAGCAGCAGGCTTTCCTGCTGCGGCAAGCGCAAGGCGGTATGCAGTACCGAACGTTTTTCGCTGACATTGATGCGTTCGCCCTCACGCATGCGAGTCATCCAGCCTGGCAGATCCGCCTCGCGAGCCAGATCAATCAGCAGTTCCAGCGTCCGCTCGGTAATGCGGTTTTTCGAGTAATCCAGCAGCAAACCATCCAGCCGCAAGGAAAAACGTTTGAAACGTTGCGGGTCTGCATGAAAGAGTTCGCGCATCTGCATGAAACGAGTGGCGCGCTGATGCTGGTGGAGCTTGGCCCAGATCGGGCTGTGATTGATACCGGCTTTGCTGTCGTCAAACATGGTCGTGAAGGGCTTGCAATCAAAAATGGATAATCGGTTTTGCATTGACCGCCATGGGCGCATGGCGGGAACTGACAAGAAAAAGGGGACTGGCGTCCCCTTGCAGAATGCATATTACCATTTGTAGCACGCACACTACATCACAACTTGATGAAATGCTCGCGGTAATACTTCAGTTCTTCGATGGATTCCTCGATATCCGCCAGCGCTTCGTGCTTGCCGCGCTTCACCACACCGCGGGCGACTTCCGGCTTCCAGCGCTTGCACAGCTCCTTCAGGGTGGAGACATCCAGATTGCGGTAGTGGAAATACTCTTCCAGCTGCGGCATCCAGCGCACCATGAAGCGGCGATCCTGATGAATGGTGTTTCCACACATCGGCGTGGTACGGGCCGGTACATAGTCCGCCATGAATGCCAGCAAAGCGGCTTCGGCCTCGGCTTCAGTCAGGGAGGACGCCTTGACCTTGTCAATCAGGCCGCTCTTGCCATGAGTGTTCTTGTTCCAGTCATCCATGCCGTCCAGCACGCTGTCCGGCTGATGAATCACCAATACCGGCGACTGGCCAAGGATGTTGAGCTGGCTGTCGGTGGCAATCATTGCCACTTCGATGATGCGGTCGGTTTCAGGATTCAGCCCGGTCATTTCCATGTCGAGCCAGATGAGGTTGTTCTGATCTTGTGCCATACTGTCCAATCTTTACGTGTCTGCGTATTTTCCTTCATTGCCGCCCTGGCGGCAAACCCACCTGCGTAAATCATGACCGAGGCATTCTGCACCCTGTTTCTGGCCGCTCTGGCGGTCACCCTGTCACTCAAGCTATGGCTGGGCCTGCGCCATCTGCGCCATATCGCCCGCCACCGCCACAGCGTACCGGCCGACTTTGCCGGCAGCATCACCCTGCAACAACATCAGCACGCTGCCGATTACAGCATGGCCAAAACCCGGCTGAGCCTGTTGTCGGCCGTCATCGATACCGGCCTGATCCTGTGCCTGACACTGGGCGGCGGGCTGGACTGGATCAGCCGGCAAATCCAGCAACTGCATACCAGCGCCATGCTGGGCGGCATATTGCTGGTGGTGGCAGTCACCATCATCAGCTCGGCCATCAGCCTGCCCATTTCGCTGTATAGCACTTTCCGCATTGAAGCCCGCTATGGCTTCAACAAAATGACCTTGCGCATGTTCGTGCTGGACCTGATCAAGGGCAGCCTGATCGGTGCCATCATTGGCCTGCCTTTGCTGGCGCTGGTGCTGTGGCTGATGGCACAGGCCGGACCATTGTGGTGGTTGTGGGTGTGGCTGGTATGGTCGGCCTTCCAGCTATTGATGGTAGCGCTCTACCCCACGCTGATTGCCCCCTTGTTCAACCGCTTCAGTCCGCTGGAAGATCTTGAACTCAAACAACGCATCGAGGCCTTGCTTGCCCGCACCGGCTTTAAAAGCCAGGGTGTGTTCGTGATGGATGGCTCACGCCGCTCCAGCCACGGCAATGCCTACTTCACCGGCTTTGGCAGCGCCAAGCGCATCGTGTTTTTCGACACACTACTGAAACAACTGGCACCGCAAGAAATTGAAGCAGTGCTCGCCCACGAACTGGGCCACTTCAAGCGCAAGCACATCGTCAAGCGCATCAGCTTTGCCTTTGCCCTGTCGCTGGGTTTCCTCTTCATTCTGGGACAGTTGCTGGATGCCAGCTGGTTCTATACCGCACTGGGTGTCAGCACCCCTAGCACGGCGATGGCGCTGATCCTGTTCTTCATGGCTGTACCCGCCTTCACTTTCCCGCTGACACCCTTGTCCAGCCTGATGTCGCGCCGCCACGAATACGAAGCAGACAGCTTTGCCGCCAGCCAGGCGGAAGCCCAGCATCTGATTGATGCCCTGGTGAAACTTTACCGTGACAATGCGTCCACCCTGACCCCGGACCCATTGCACTCCGCCTTTTACGACTCCCACCCACCGGCGAGCCTGCGCATCGCCCACCTGAAAGGAGCCAGCACATGAATCTGCTCGAACTGCACTGCGAAACCGCCCACGGCCTGAGCCCGCTGGACGCCAACACCACCAGCCAGTTTCTGGCCAAACTGCCAGACTGGGAAATCAAGGGTATCGAGTTGTGCAAGACCTTCCGTTTTGCCGACTACTACCAGACCATGGCCTTTGTGAATGCCCTGGCCTGGATTGCCCATCAGGAAGATCACCACCCCGACCTGTCGGTGCACTACAACCGCGTGGTGGTGTGCTTCAGCACGCACGATGCCGGCGGCCTGACCCTGAATGACTTCATTTGCGCGGCCAAAACCGAAGCACTGCAAGGACGCGCATGAGAGCAGCCATCGGACAGATCATCCGCAGCCACGGTCGGCGTTTCATCGTTGAGGCAGAGGGCCAGACTTATGGCTGCTCCACCCGCGGCAAGCGCGTGGACTTTGCCTGTGGCGACCGCGTGGAAATCCTCATCCAGAACAAGGAACAGGCAGTCATTGAAGAAAGCCTGCCACGCAGCAGCCTGCTGTACCGGCAGGACGAATGGAAAACCAAGGTCATTGCGGCAAACGTCAGCCGCATCCTGTTCGTGATTGCCGCCGTCCCCAGCCCCAGTGAAGAACTGCTCAACCGCTGCCTGATTGCCGCCGAAGCAGCCGACATCGACCCGGTCATCCTGATCAACAAGGCCGACCTGCCCGAGACACCTGCACTGGTGGAAAAACTGCAGCCCTACGCCAAGCTTGGCTACAAGATGATCACCCTGTCAGCCAAGCAGGACATGACTCCCCTGCTGCCGCTGCTGGATGGCGAAACCTGCGTGTTTGTCGGTCAGTCCGGCATGGGCAAGTCCACGCTCACCAATGCACTGCTACCCGAGGCCAACGCACGCATCGGTGATATTTCCGAGGCACTGGATTCAGGCCGTCACACCACCACCCATGCCACGCTCTATCACCTGCACGATCTGTCTGCCGGCAGCGACCTGATCGACTCCCCCGGCTTGCAGGAATTCGGCCTCAAGCATTTGCAGGCCAGCGACCTGCTACACTATTTCCCGGAGATGCGCCCGCTGATCGGCCATTGCCGATTTCATAACTGCACGCACCGCAAAGAGCCGGACTGCGCCGTCAAGCAAGCCGCCGCAGATGGCTTGATCGCGCAACAAAGACTGGATTTACTCCAACGTTTGAGTAATGAATTGTTAAATCAATCGGCATAAAACGTTTTGTCATCCAAGCTGTTTACAATTCTTTGTAGGACTCATATTCTGGTAAGAAAAATTACATCAGACTGAGATCAGCGACTTTTACCCCGACAAAGACAAGGAGCCAGCATCATGACAAAACGCATCGCACTCGTAACCGGAGGCATGGGCGGCATTGGAACCGCCATCTGCAAGGCTCTGGCCGAATCCGGCCACACCGTCATCACCACCTACAGCAAGCCGGGCAAGGAACAGGCCTGGCTGGCAGACATGAAAGGCATGGGTTTTGACGACATCCATGCCTATCAGTGTGATGTCACCGACACCGCAGCCTGCGCCGCCATGCTGGCCAAGGCACAGGCTGAAGTGGGTGCCGTGGATGTACTGGTAAACAATGCCGGAATCACCCGCGATGGCACGTTCAAGAAGCAAACCAAGGATGACTGGGACGCCGTTATCAAGACCAATCTGGATTCGCTGTTCAACATGGTGAAGCCGGTACTGGATGGCATGGTGGAGCGTGGCTTTGGTCGTATCATCAATATTTCTTCCATTAACGGGCAGAAAGGTCAGTTCGGCCAGACCAACTACTCCGCAGCCAAGGCCGGCATGCACGGCTTTACCATGGCGCTGGCACAGGAAGTTGCACGCAAGGGTGTAACCGTCAACACCATCTCCCCGGGCTATATCGCTACCGACATGGTAATGGCTGTGCCGGAGGAAGTGCGCAACAAGATCATCGCCAACATTCCGGTAGGCCGCCTGGGCAAGCCGGAAGAAATTGCCGGGCTGATCAACTACCTGGCATCCGATGTATCCGGCTTCATGACCGGTGCCAACCTGGCCATCAACGGTGGTCAGCACATGATGTAACAAGCCCCGGAAAGGCTTGACACAAAACCCGGCTCCAAGCCGGGTTTTTTATTGGCAATTCTGGCAGAAACATTCTGCTATGCTGTCGACCTTGCAATACAACCGAGCACAACATGGCTGAACATTTGACCATTCAGGGCGAAACCAAGGAAGAAAAGTACCAGACACTGCTGCCGCAAGCACAAGCCCTGGTGCAATACGAAGACGACCAGATTGCCGCGCTGGCCAACCTGACCGCCGCCCTGCACAGCACATTCGACTGGCTGTGGACCGGCTTTTATCTGGTAAAAAACCAGCAACTGGTATTGGGACCATTCCAGGGGCCGATCGCCTGCACCCGCATTGCCCACGGCAAAGGCGTATGCGGCAGCGCCTGGGCGCAGAACCGCACCCTGGTGGTGCCGGACGTGGATGCATTCCCCGGCCATATCGCCTGCTCATCCAGTGCCCGCTCGGAAATCGTGGTGCCGGTACACAACAGCCGGGGTGAAGTGGTGGCTGTACTGGACGTTGACTCCAGCAGTCTCGACCAGTTTGACGCCACCGACGCCCGCTATCTGGAACAGATCTGCCAGGCACTGCAACATTTGTTCTGAATGCATTCTGAGTGGTAACCATCAAAAAAACGGATGCCGTGGCATCCGTTTTTCTTACAGCGGGCGACTCAGCAAGGTGATAGCTGCTGACTGAGCCAGGACTCTTTTCCGGCCTCGTCCAGCTCCAGCAACCCAGCCCCCGCCTCTTGCATGGCTTGCGCCAGCCGGGTCACCTGCCGCGCCACACCGGCTGACAGCTCGGCAGCCAGCCTTGCGTTCTCACCCGCCATGGCCAATAAGCGTGCATTGCCCTGCTCATTGATGGCCTGCTGACGCTCTGTTGCATCTTGCAGCTCCAGATTGCGCTGCTCCAGCATTTCCAGCCGCGCCTGCTGCTTGCCAGCCTCACGCTCCCGGTCTGCCAGCCGTTCGCGCCATTGCTGCTCCGCCTGTGCCGCTTGCTGGCGCAAGGTCTGCATTTCCTCATTCAGCAAGGCTGTTGTCTGCTTCATGGTGACCCGTTCTTCTTCCACCTGTTCGTACAGGCGCAAGCGCAAACCCTCCAGACGTTCATACGCCAGCGACTCACGCCGCTCCGCCTCCTGCCTTGCTTCCTGCAAGCGCAATTCATGACGGGCTTCTGTTTCAGCCTGGCGCGCATCGCTATCCTGCCTCGCCTGCTGCACAGCGGCACGCTCCTGTACCAGTTGCTGCTCCAGCCCCTGACAGCGCGACTCAAGCTGTGCATATTGCTGCGTCAAGGTCTGCAGCTTTAGCTCCAGAGCCTGCTGATGCTCGGTGCGCAGCGCTATTTCTCGCAAGGCGGATTGCAAGGAAGACTCCACCCCCTCCAACTGCACTTGCATGGACTGCTGCGCCTGCCTGGCACTCGCGACTTCCGCCTCCGCCTCCTCCCGCACAGCCTCCCATTGCTGCTCTGCCGCCTCGCAGGATTTCTGCCAGATCATGCCAAACGCTTCGGCCAGGCCAGACGGCCAATCCGGGTGACGCGACGAGCTGGCCATGCGCGACAAAAAATCCTGCCGCCATTCTTTCAGGGTGTTGTTGATGGTGGTGTTGGAACCGGTCCCTAGCCGGGCACGCACTTCCACCACGGTAGGCCACACCCCCTCACCCACCAGCTCCAACGCCACCTGCCTGATACGGGAATAAATATCAGCTGCCATCTTGCCACCTCGCCAACAGTTCAATAGAGACAATATAACACAATTGCACATTCATAAATTATTACGTATTACGTTATATTTATACACTCATAGCAATATTTTTTCCGATTACTATACTTATCGGAAGTAAATGTCCGAATACACCGTTCGTACCACCCTAAAAAACACACCCACCACCAAGAGAGCAAAAAAATACCCGGCTTGCGCCGGGCTTTTCCTAACCACTCCAACCTATCCCCAATAACGGACTCACTCCTCACCCATCACTCAGCCGATTCACCAACAGCCAACAAACTCAGTCACCATGCACGCCAGCCACCTGCCGCAACTCCTGCACCATTTGCGACAGGCGATCCTGCAACTGGGTGGTATCCGACTGGGAACCCAGCATGGACTCAATTCCCTCATCCAGCGCCCGATGCAGCAGCACCTCCTGCGAATTGGTCAACAACATGGAAACACAAGCCTCATCAATACGCTGACGAATATCCTCCAGCGCAATACGCCCTGCCACCTGATTGTCCCGCTGCGCCCGATCCACCTCCCCCAGGGTCTGTATCATGCGCATGGCCACCGCCACCACCTGCCTGTCACGCTGCCGCGCCGCAGCCAGCACAGCCAGGGATCCAACATGCACATTGGCAGCCTCCACCAGCATGGTCAGATGATCCCGCAGCCGCCCGCACCTATCCTCATCCTCAACCGGCATGTCGCGCAGCAACAAGGAAACCTCGGGGTAGTTGATGATCATGCGATTCTTGAACTGCACCATGCGCCCCATGCCCGCAAGATGCTCCAGCACCGACAACTCCAGCGGACTGGCATCCCCATCGCTGCTGCGATTGAGAACGCCCGCACCAGCACGTAACTGCACACACCCTTGCAAGCCATACAGGCGCAAGCCAGCCACCAGGGCATCAGCCAACTCGGCCATGCTGCCAGCCGCACCCAGTTGCTTGATCACCTCCAGCAAGGCTCCCATTTCACTCATGCTGACCATGGCCGTCATGGCCGCCGAGCTGGCGTCACGCACCTGACCATCCAGCCGCCGCCGCTCGCTGCTCGCCTCGATCAGGCGACGCAACTTTGCTTCCAGCTCCAGCGCCGAGAACGGCTTGACGATATAGTCCTCACCACCTGCTTCATAGCCGCTCAAACGGTCTTCAACCGCCTCCCGCGCCGAGACAAACACTACCGGAACATGCGCAAAGCGCTCATCTGCCCGAACGAGACGACAGGTCTCGAAGCCATCCATCCCGGGCTGCATTTCCACGTCCAGCACAATTGCAGCCAGCTCCAGCTGCGGCAGCAGCTCCAGTGCCTGCTCGCCACTTTCCGCATCCACCACTTCAAAGCAATGCGCCAGGCCGGCCTTCATCAAGCGCCGGGTAATCAGCACATCATCGACCACCAGTATTGTTGGTTTTTCACTCATCAGACCCCCTGCGCCCTTTTGATGTAAAGCAATCACCCTTTGTTCTATAGCTGGGCAAGTGCACACAATACAAGCCGGGCACTGCAATTGGGCTCAGGTCAGATGCAAGGGAGTCAACAAGGGCCGACCCGAGAAATGGGCAAGCAGGTTATCCAGCATCAACCGGGCCATGGCCGTCCGCGTTTCCACGGTAGCGCTGGCCACATGCGGCGTCAGCACCACATTGGGCAAGTCAAACAATGCCTCCGGCACTTGCGGCTCCTGCTCGAACACATCCAGCCCGGCTCCACCCAGACGCCCATCCAGCAGGCGCTCCACCAGCGCGGCCAGATCCACCACCGAACCTCGCGCGATATTGATCAGCACGCCCTCCGGCCCCAACGCATCCAGCACCCGGCCATCCACCACATGGTGCGTAGCCGCACCACCCGGCAGCGCCAGCACCAGCACATCAACCGCAGCAGCCATCTCAAGCAGATCGGCATAGTAGGGATAAGCAACCTCCACCTTGCGACCGGGGCCGTGGTAGCTCACTTGCATATCAAAGGCCTCAGCACGGCGCGCAATGGCCCGCCCGATATTACCCAGCCCGACAATGCCGCAACGCTTGCCCGACAGACTGCTTGCCAGCGGAAAACCGCCCTGCAACCAGCACCCTCACGCACAAAGCGATCCGCCTGAACCACCCTGCGCATCACCGCCAACAGCAGTGCCAGCGCAGTATCCGCCACACAGCGGTCCAGCACGCCCGGCGTGGTGGTGACGGCAATGCCATGCTCTCGCGCATAATCCAGATCAATGGCATCAAACCCCACACCTAGGCAAGCTACCAGCTCGACAGCAGGCAGCGCCTGCAATAACTGGCGCGCAGCCCCGGCAGCACCGGTTGTAACTACCGCCCGCACCGCTGGCCACACCTCACCCGCCAACAAGGCGTCCTGCAATTCCCAGCCTTGCAGGCAATCAAACTGCGCACTCAGCTGTGCCATCAAGGCTGGCGCCAGAGGCACAGTAATGAAAATGACCGGCCGATTTGCTTGTTGCATCATTTTGCTCACTCCATCAGGGAAGATTCATGCTATCACCGGGTCAGCAGGCCAGGCCCGGACTGACATGCAAAATCCTTGTCGCAAGCACTGCCTGCTTCTAGAATCGGGCACAACATGCCAGACACCCTTCCTGCACTCCCAGCAAGCCCGCCACTGATCGCAGCCCAGTCCGACCAACAGGCCGTCCTGCTGTGGCTAAGCGAATTCATGGACCGGCCCGCCACCTTACGCAGCTACCGCAAGGAAACCGAGCGCTTCCTGCTGTGGCTGAGCGACCGCAACAAGCAACTGCAGCAAGTACAGCGCGAAGACGTGCTGGACTACCAACGCTTCCTGCAAGCCCCATGGCCGCCGGAACGCTGGGTCGGCCCGGCACGCCCGCGCCAGCACCCGCACTGGAAGCCGTTCACCGGCCCACTGCAGCCTGGCAGTATCCGGCAGGCACTCACCATTCTGTCCGCACTGTTCAGCTACCTGAGCGAGGCAGGCTACCGCCGCGGCAACCCGTTCAAGCTGGTGCGCAAGCGCCAACAGGCAACAACACTGCCGGTGGAGCGTTTTTTCGACCAGCAAAGCTGGCAGGCCATCCTGCACGCCATCGACACACTTCCCGACGAATCGCTCCGCGACCAGCAGCAGGCAGCACGTGCGCGCTGGCTGATTACCCTGCTCTATCTGACCGGCGCAAGACGCCAGGAAGTTGCACAGGCCAGAATGGGCGACTTCAGCCAGCGCCGTCAGCAATGGTGGTGGCGCGTACAGGGCAAGGGCGGCAGCCATGCCGACATTCCGGTTTCTGACGAACTGATGACTGCCATGGCCGCTTATCGAAACAGCCTGGGACTGAGCGCACAGCCGGAGCATCAGGAGGACACACCGCTGGCATGCAAGCTGCCCGGAGAAAAAAACCAGACCTTGCAGCCCATCAGCGACAAGGCCATTTATCTGATCTGCCGTGAAATATTTCAACGCGCCGCCAGCCAAAGCGCTGACAAAGCGGTACGCAGCCGCCTGATACAAGCCAGCACCCACTGGCTGCGCCACACCGCCGCCAGTCATCAGCTGGATGCCGGCATCCCCTTGCTGATGGTGAGCCAGAACCTGCGTCACGCCAGCATCCAGACCACCCGTCGCTACCTGCACAGCGAAGACGATGCCCGCCACGCAGCCACCGGCCTGCACCGCATGCAGGACCGCAAAACCGCTACCGAACCTGCCGGAAATCCGGAGTCCGGCACACCGCCGGACAGCAACACACCCTAAGGCCCCTTCCCAAAATGGCCGGTTCCGCGTACCATCCCGCCTCGCTTTTCGGGATGGAATCATGAATACAAGCAGCGCTGCGCGGGCATGCGGCATCGACTTTGGCACCTCAAACTCCACCGTTGGCTGGCTGCGCCCCGGCGCAGACACGCTGATTGCACTGGAAGACGGCAAGATCACCCTGCCTTCGGTTGTTTTCTTCAACTACGAAGAAGACCACTCGGTGTTTGGCCGCAAGGCATTGCTGGAATATACCGAAGGCTACGAAGGCCGCCTGATGCGCTCCCTCAAGAGCCTGCTGGGCAGCAGCCTGATCGACAGCCAGACCGAAGTGCAAGGACGCGCGCTGCCGTTCCGCCACCTGCTTACCCTGTTCATCCAGGAAGTCAAACAACGTGCTGACCGCGCTGCTGGTCGCCCGTTCGAGCAAGTGGTGCTGGGTCGCCCGGTGTTCTTTGTCGACGACAACCCCAAGGCCGACGCACTGGCTGAAGAAACCCTGGCCCAGATTGCCCGCCAGGTAGGCTTCAAGGACATTTCCTTCCAGTTTGAGCCACTGGCTGCTGCATTCGACTACGAATCCTCCATCACCCGCGAAGAACTGGTGCTGATCGTGGATATCGGCGGCGGCACCTCGGACTTTTCCCTGGTACGCCTGTCGCCGGAGCGCCGCCTGCTGGATGACCGCCGTGCCGACATCCTGGCCACCGGTGGCGTACACATCGGCGGAACGGACTTCGACAAGCAACTAAGCCTGCACGGCGTGATGCCGCTGTTCGGTTTCAAGAGCCGTCTGCGCAACAATGCCGAAATGCCCTCGGCGCAATACTTCAATCTGGCGACCTGGCACACCATCAACTTTGCCTACACCCGCAAGGCTTGGATGGATTTGCAGGATATTCATCGCGACGTGGAAGACCCACGCGCCTTCGACCGCCTGTTCAAGCTGATCCAGGAACGTGCCGGCCACTGGCTGGCCATGCAGGTGGAAGAAGCCAAGATTGCCCTGTCCGGCAGCGACAGCCACCGCCTTGACCTGGAGCTGATCGAAGACGGCCTGTATGCCGAACTGCTGCGCGAACACTTCAACAGCAGCATTGCCAGCATGCTGGGACAAATCGGCAAAACCATCGACAAGCTGCTGCAGGATGCCGATATCCAGGCCAGCCAGATCGATACCGTGTTCTTTACCGGCGGCTCCAGTGGCGTACCGGCGCTGCGCCAGTGCGTGCAGGACCAGCTGCCCAATGCCCGCCATGTGGAAGGCAATCTGTTTGGCAGCATCGGCAGCGGTCTTGCCATCGAAGCCAGAAAACGTTACGGCTGACGCCCAAACAAAAAGGCTGCCCCACTGGAGCAGCCTTTTTTACTTTCCCGAACCGTATCAGCCCTGCCGTTTGCGCGAGGCTTTTTTCCCACCCGGCGGCAGTTCAAAACCAAACAGCATGCCGGTGCGACCGGTTTGCGACTGGCAGGCAATCTGCAAGGCACGGTTGATGGCTTCTTTCTTGCTCACCCCCCACCACTCGATCATCTTGTCCAGCGACTTCTGCGCATCGCGACTCAGCTCCACAGTCACCGACAGCTCTTGCAGGCGATTACGGCGCTGCTCGCGGCTGCGGCGCTTGCGCTCGGCCACCGTCATGGCGCGCTCACCCAAGGGCTTGCGTCCAGGCTTTTTCTGCACGCCGCCGATCAGGTCAAAAGTGTAGTGATCGCAGGGATCTTTCATTGGATGGGTGACGGGTCACAATCAAGAGGGGCGCAAGAATACCACAAAGCCGCAGCAGATGGGGCAGACCGGCCTGCGGCACATGCAATTAAGCGCATCGCATAAGCCACAGACCAATACTTACAAGGGGTTGGCCGCGAAGGTATCGCACTGCGCGATATCACCACTGTCAAAGCCACGCTTGAACCAGCGCACGCGCTGCGCGCTGCTGCCATGGGTAAAACTGTCCGGCACCACGGCATGACCGGCGGAACGCTGCAGGGTATCGTCACCGATTTTCGACGCCGCATTGAGCGCAGTTTCCAGATCGCCCGTCTCCAGAATGTGACGCGCCTTGTCGGCATGACTGCCCCACACCCCGGCAAAACAATCGGCCTGCAACTCCAGCCGCACCGACAGCGCATTGGACTTGCGCTCCGAAGCACCACGCCGTGCCGCATCCACCTTGCCGGAAATGCCCAGCAGGTTTTGCACGTGGTGACCCACTTCATGGGCAATCACATAAGCCTCGGCAAACTCACCGGGCGCACCCAGCTGTTGGTTCAGCGTGCGATAGAACGCCAGGTCGATATACACCTTGCGATCGGCCGGGCAGTAAAACGGCCCCATGGCTGACTCACCGCGCCCACAGGCGGTGGGCGTGCTGTTGCTGAACATCACCAGCTTGGGCCGCTCGTAACTGCCACCACGCTGCTGGAAAATCTGTCCCCAGACGTCTTCGGTATCAGCCAGCACCACCCGCACCAGCTTGGCCTCGCGCTCTTCTTCCGCCAAATGCACTTTGGGCTGCTGCGGCTGGGTCTGCACCTGCTGATGGCCGCCGCCACTCAACGCGGAAATCACCTGCAAGGGGTTGGCACCAAACACCAGCCAGGCCACCAGACCAATGGCCACCGTACCCAGCCCTATGCTGCCGCCACCAAGACTGAAGCCGCCAGAGGAGCCGCTTTCTTCGTCGCGCCTGTCCTCGACATTGTCACTTTCGCGATTGCCATCCCAACGCATGAAGCTCTCCTTGCAAAAATCAGACCGGCAGCCAGCTTGCCAGCAGCGCCTGCACCACCAGGGCAAAACCGGCGGCAATGATGTCGTCCAGCATCACACCGAAACCGCCATGCACGCGCCGGTCGAACCAGCCTATCGGCCAGGGTTTGACAATATCAAACAGACGGAACAGCGCAAAGGCCAGCAGCCAGCCAGCCCAAGCAGCCGGTGCCCAGGCCAGCACCAACAGCATGGCTACCACTTCGTCCCACACAATGCCGCCGTAATCGTGCACACCCAGCGCATCGCCGGTTTTCTGGCAGGCCCACACCCCCAGCACAAACAGCGGCAGGCATAGCAGACTGATCAGCAGCGGCCCCGCACCCAGCGCCAGCAACAGGAAAAACAGCGGATAGGCCACCAGCGTGCCCCAGGTGCCCGGTGCCTTGCGGGCCAGACCGCTACCAAAGCCAAAAGCCAGCAAATGCGCCGGATGGCGCATGAGAAATGCCCAATCCGGGCGGAAGGCCGGAGCCTGCTTATGCGAAGTGGTCATAACCCGCCTTTTTCAATGTCATCGCTACGCCCTGCCCATCCAGCAGGCGCACACCGCTGCCAGCCACGATATGGCCGATACGCGTCACCCGGCAGCCTGCCGCCTTGCCTGCGGCTTCCACTGTCTCACGCGCAGCCCGCGGCGCGGTGAAACACAGCTCGTAATCATCACCACCGGCTGCCAGATAGTCCAGCCAGCGCGCGCGCTCGGCCTCCAGCTGCGGCAAGGATGGCAGGCTGTCGGCCCGGATTTCCGCCGCCACGCCAGAAGCAGTCAGGATATGCCCCAGATCGGCCAATAGCCCGTCTGACACATCAGCTGCCGCATGCGCCACGCCAAGCAGGGCCTGCCCCAACTCCAGCCGCGGCACCGGAAAATCCAGCCTGCACTGGCAAGCCACCAGTACATCCTCACTCAAGCCAGCGCCTGCCAGCAGCCCATTACGCACGGCAACGGCGATGGCACCCAGGCCCAGCTCACCACTCACCCACACATCATCACCCACTTGCGCAGCATCGCGCCGCAAGGCCTGGCCTTGCGGAGTTTCACCCATGATGGTGACGGACAGTGTCAGCGGCCCGCGCGTGGTGTCGCCTCCGGCCAGGTCCACACCATATTGCCCGGCCAGCGCAAACAGGCCACGGCTGAAATCGCGCGCCCAGGCTTCGTCCAGCTGCGGCAAGGCCAGCGACAGGAAAGCCCAGCGCGGCTTAGCACCCATGGCAGCCATATCTGACAGATTCACTGCCAAGGTTTTGTGCCCCAGCGCCTGCGGGCTGACATCAGCAAAGAAATGCCGTCCTTCCACCAGCATGTCTACCGAAACATGCAGGTCCTGGCCCGGCGTCGGGCGCAGGATGGCAGCATCGTCGCCGACACCCAGCACTGCGGAGGGGGCCAGGCGGGTGAAGTACTGGCGAATCAGGTCGAATTCGTTCATGTAGATAGATTCCGGGTCTGGATGCAAAAACACCCGCCGTAGCGGGTGTCAGCATCAGACATCAGCGTCATCAGCCCTGACGACGCGAACGCTGCGAGGCAACCTCGTCAGCACGTACATCAGCAGCCAGCTTGTCCAGCACGCCATTGACGAATTTGTGGCCGTCGGTGCCACCAAAGGTTTTGGTGATTTCAATGGCTTCGTTGATGATGACCGGGTACGGCGTTTCCGGATGCTGAGTCAGTTCCAGTGCAGCCATCAGCAGCACGGCACGTTCTACCGGGCTGACTTCTTCTTCGTTGCGTTCGTAGTACGGGCGGATCTGGCCGGACAGCAGCGGCACATCCTTCAGTACACCGTACAGCACTGCGCGGAACAGGGTTTCATCCGCCTTGGCGAAGTATTCGTTTTCGCGCAGGTGCTTTTCAATCAGCGAAGCCGGACGATCCGGATTCAATTCCCATTCATAAATGCCCTGAACGGCAAATTCGCGGGCACGGCGACGGGCGGTTTTCATATCGGTTTCCTAAAAAGAGCAAGTGAGCGGCAAGCCCGCAAGGGTCAGCCGCGCAGCGTTTTGTGCAGATTGGCCATTTCCACCGCAACGCGGGCTGCGTCGCGGCCTTTTTCCAGCATGCGTACTTCAGCCTGCTCGTCATTCTCGGTGGTGAGGATGGCATTGGCGATGGGAATGTCGAAGTCCAGACCGACACGGGTCACACCAGCACCGGATTCATTGGATACCAGCTCGAAGTGGTAGGTTTCGCCACGAATGATGGCACCCAGCGCCACCAGCGCGTCGAACTTGCCACTCTTGGCCATGGTTTGCAGCACCAGCGGCACTTCCAGAGCACCCGGCACGGTGGCCAGGGTTACATCGGCGGCGGCCACACCCAGCGTTTTCAGCTCGGCCAGGCAAGCATCACGCAAGCCATGGCAAACCTCTTCGGTAAAGCGGGCCTGAACGATACCGACCTTGAGGCCTTGACCGTTGAAATCGGGGGCAATGCGCTGGATAGCTTCAAGCATGTGAGTCCTCACGGCAAAAATCAGATAAGGCAATCAGATAAGCCCCTGACAGCCGGGCTAGCGGCGCCATCAGGGGATGGTCATGACGGAAAACCGGTTATTTTAACCGATTTCGATATGAAAGTGTTCAGGCTGGCAAAATCCGGTGACTTCCAGATTGAAACCGGCCATCGACGGTACGTTCAGCGGCGGCGACATCAGCTTCATCTTGCCCACACCCAGCGACTTGAGCATTTGCGCACCCACGCCGAAGGTTTTGCCATCCCAGGGCGAGCGCTTCACGTTCTGCCCCAGCGCACGCTGCAGCAGGTCATCACCGGTTTCATCGCGATACAGCAGGATGACCACGCCCTTGCCGGCTTCATCGATGGCTTCCAGCGCACCAGGAACCGTCCAGGAATGCGGACGCGAAGTCGGGTCCAGCACATCCATGATGGACAGCGGCTCGTGCACGCGCACCAGGGTTTCCTCGTTTTCGTCCAGCTGGCCCTTGACCAGTGCCAGATGGGTTTCGCGGGTGGTGACGTCGCGGAATACGTGCAGATCGAACGCACCGAACGGGGTTTCCACCGGGCGCTGACCCACCTCTTCCACCAGCGATTCGGTACGGCTGCGGTAGTGGATGAGGTCGGCGATGGTGCCCACCTTCAGGCCATGGGTCTTGGCGAACTCCAGCAATTCCGGCATGCGCGCCATGGTGCCGTCGTCATTCATGATTTCGCAGATCACCCCGGCCGGCTCCAGGCCAGCCAGCATCGGCAGGTCGCAGGCCGCTTCGGTATGGCCGGCGCGAATCAGCACACCACCGTTTTGCGCCTTGAGCGGAAAGATATGGCCAGGCTGTACCAGATCACTGGCCTTGGCATTGCGCGCCACGGCGGCCTGCACGGTCTTGGCGCGATCGGCAGCGGAAATGCCGGTAGTGACGCCCTCAGCCGCCTCGATGGAAACAGTGAAGTTGGTACCAAAGGAAGTACCGTTATTGGCTGCCATCATCGGCAGTTCCAGCAGCTTGCAACGCTGCTCGGTCAGGGTAAGGCAGATCAGGCCACGGGCGTGCTTGGCCATGAAGTTGATGGCTTCCGGCGTGACGAACTCGGCCGCCATCACGATATCGCCTTCGTTTTCCCGATCTTCCGCATCAGCCAGCACCACCATCTTGCCTGCCTTGATATCGGCAATGATGTCCTGCACCGGAGAAATAACCATTTGCTGCATCCTTTTTATAGAGTGCTTGCCGCACGACGATTGCGCACGGGCGACAGAAAGCTGTTTGGCCGTAGCCCGGCGGTTGCGTCCTCACACCGGTTCACGGTCCTGCCTCTTGGCATATCTTGTTGAACATGGAGCCAATCGGTCCGGCATCAAGCCGCCGGAACGAAATTTCATGGCAAAACCAGGATTACACCGGATGGCGCTGCGCCAGCACCCGCTCCACGGTATCGACAATGGCCTGGGTTTGCGGGTCGATCTCGATATTGATGGCATCCCCCGGCTGGCGGAACTGGATGATGGTGCGCTCCAGCGTTTCCGGTATCAGGTGCACGCAAAAGCGGTTGCCATCCACAGAACCAATGGTGAGGCTGCAACCGTCAATACCGATATAGCCCTTGGCAAACACATATTTGGTGAATTCTGCCGGCAGGCTGAACCATACCGTGCAGTTGTTCGGCGTACGGATGACTTCTTCCACCCGCGCCAGGCAAATGATGTGACCGGACATGGCATGGCCGCCGATTTCATCGCCAAACTTCGCCGCGCGCTCCACATTCACCCTGTCGCCCACTTGCAAAGCACCCAGATTGGTCAACCGCAGGGTTTCGGCCATCAGGTCGAAGGCCACCAGATCTTCATTCACCTCGGTCACGGTCAGGCAGCAGCCGTTATGCGCAATGGACGCGCCCAGCTCGATACCGCCGGTCAATGCCTGCGGCAGCCTTACTACATGACGACGAAAATCCTGCTTTTCCTCGATGGCCACCACCTCGGCCATGCCCTGCACGATACCGGTAAACATGCCTGCTCCTGTTCTGTCCTGCCTGCCGGTCAATACCGGCAGCGAAACACTGATGATAACCAAATCATGCCACGCTGCCGACCCGCTTTCCCGCTCCGGCCAGCCCTTCATGGTGACAAGTGCCGCTATCCTGCTGATGTCAAAAAGAAAAACCGGCGCAAACTATTTGCAGCGCCCGAGGTTTTGTTGTGCGCAGCTATCCTGTAAAATCACCGCCTTCTCAAGATCAAGCCTGTTCCTAATCCATGTCCGCTGAATTGTCCCGCATTGCCGAGGAAGTGGCGCGCCGCCGCACCTTCGCCATCATTTCCCACCCTGACGCCGGTAAAACCACGCTCACCGAAAAACTGCTGCTGTTTTCAGGCGCCATCCAGATGGCCGGTACGGTAAAAGGCAAGAAGGGCGGCAAGTTTGCCACCTCGGACTGGATGGAAATCGAAAAGCAACGTGGCATTTCGGTCGCTTCCTCGGTAATGCAGTTTGATTACCGCGAGCACACCGTCAACCTGCTGGACACCCCGGGCCACCAGGACTTCTCCGAAGATACCTATCGCGTGCTGACCGCCGTGGACAGCGCGCTGATGGTGATTGACGCTGCCAAGGGTGTGGAAGAGCAAACCATCAAGCTGCTGAATGTCTGCCGCCTGCGCAATACGCCCATCGTCACCTTCATGAACAAATACGACCGTGAAGTGCGCGATTCGCTGGAATTGCTGGACGAAGTGGAAAACGTGCTGAAAATCCGCTGCGCGCCCATTACCTGGCCTATCGGCATGGGCAAGACCTTCCGTGGTGTGTACAGCCTGCTGAACGACGAAGTCATCCTGTTTGAAGCCGGCAGCGAAAAGCTGATTACCGATATCGAAGTGATCAAGGGCATCGACAATCCGCGCCTGGACGAGCTGTTTCCGCTGGAAATGGACAATCTGCGCATGGAAATCGAACTGGTCAAGGGCGCTTCCAACGAATGGAATCTGGAAGAATTCCTGGCTGGCGAACTCACCCCGGTATTCTTTGGCTCCGCCATCAACAACTTCGGCGTGCGCGAAATCCTGGATGCACTGATCAACTGGGCCCCGGCTCCGCAAGACCGTGACGCCACCGTGCGCATGGTCAACCCCACCGAGGGCAAGTTCTCCGGCTTCGTGTTCAAGATCCAGGCCAATATGGACCCCAAGCACCGCGACCGCATTGCGTTTTTGCGCGTGTGTTCCGGCCAGTTCGAGCGCGGCATGAAAATGAAGCACCTGCGCCTGAACCGCGACATTGCCGCCTCCAGCGTGGTGACTTTCATGTCGCACGACCGCGAGATCGTGGAAGAAGCCTTTGCCGGCGACATCATCGGCATCCCCAACCACGGCAATATCCAGATTGGCGACAGCTTTTCCTCGGGCGAAGAACTGGCCTTCACCGGCATTCCCTTCTTTGCCCCGGAACTGTTCCGCTCGGTACGCATCAAGAACCCGCTGAAACTGAAGCAGCTGCAAAAAGGCCTGCAACAGCTGGGCGAGGAAGGCGCGGTACAGGTATTCAAGCCGCACAGCGGCGGCGACCTGATCCTGGGTGCCGTGGGCGTGCTGCAGTATGAAGTGGTGGCGTCGCGTCTGGCTGCCGAATACGGCGTGGATGCGGTGTTTGAATCGGCCAGCATCTGGTCGGCGCGCTGGTTCACCTGCGACGATCGCAAGAAGCTGGACGAATTCGTCAAGGCACTGCAAATGAACATTGCCACCGACGCCGGCGGCAACCTGGCTTATCTGGCTCCCAACCGCGTCAACCTGCAACTGACACAGGAACGCTGGCCGGACATCGTGTTCCACGAAACCCGTGAACACGCTGTCAAGCTGAACGACTGAGCCTGACAGCGCCATGTCCGACCTGATCGACCTGCTACGTCAGCTGCGCACCGATTACAGCCACGAAATCGTGCGCTCGCTGATGCTGGTGACCGTGCTGGTGCTGATCCGGCTGGTGGTCGGCCATATCCTGTCCAGCAATGTCAACGTGCCGGTGGAGGAGCGCCGTCGCTGGTCGGTCTCCACCCGCAATGTGCTGTTCATTTCCGGCCTGGCCGGGATAGGCCTGATCTGGGCGGAAGAGCTGCAAACCATCGCCGTGTCCATGCTGGCCTTTGCCGCGGCGCTGATTCTGGCCACCAAGGAGCTGATTTTGTGCGTGTCGGGCTTCGTGGTGCGCCATGCGTCGAACAGCTACAGCCTGGGGGATCATATCGAGGTGGGCAATATACGCGGCCGGGTGGTGGATATCGGCCTGTTGTCCACTACGGTGATGGAGATAGGGCCGCAGCACAATGCCCACCAGATGACCGGCCGCGCCCTCACCTTTCCCAATAGCCTGCTGCTGTCGCAGGCGGTGATCCGGGAAAATTACATGGGCGACTATGTAATGCACATCATCAATGTGCCGGTGGGTTACCAGATTCCCCCTACCCGCGCCCAGCACCTGTTGCTGACGGCGGCAGAAGAACATTGCCAGCAGCACGTGGCAGCCGCCAAGGTACACATGGAACGCATGGCCGAGCGTTATCTGGTGGACACTCCGTCAGTGGAGCCGCGCATCGGCATGCAGGCGGTGGACGAAAAGCGCTACCAGCTGATTCTGCGTATCGCCATTCCGGCCAAGGAGCGGCAGCGCATCGAGCAGGCCATCATTTATCAGTTCATGGCCGCCTGCTATCCCGATACGGCCACGGCAGGGCAAACCGCAAGCCAGTCAAATAATTAGAGCTTAAACTCCAAACAGCAGTTATAATCTGCGCTTGCCCCATTGCTTCGGTGCCTCATGAGCAAACCCCGCATCAAGACCTACGACCGCATCATTCAGGAAAGCCTGAAACTGTTCAATGAACAGGGCGAGCGCAATATCACCACCAATCATATCGCTGCTCATCTGGGCATCAGTCCGGGCAATCTGTACTACCACTTCCGCAACAAGGAAGAGATCGTCTACCAGATCTTCCTGATGTACCGCGACTTCATCAATCAGCGTCTGGCCGTACCGGAAGAGCGAGACATGACGGTAGCGGACCTGGTGAACTATCTGGACACCGCTTTCCTCGCGATGTGGCAGTTCCGCTTCATGTTCTACGACCTGCCGGGCATGCTGGCACGCAGCCCGCAGTTGCAGTCGGAGTACCACCAGTTCGTCAATACCGAACTGAAAGGCATTCTGGGCGAACATTTCCGCGAGTTCATCCGCCTTGGCCTGCTCAAGATGGACGAAGAAGACATCGAGGCCGTCAGCATCAATATCTGGCTGGTGGTGAAATTCTGGTTTGCCTTTGAGCAGACTTCACGGCCCAAGTCGCCCATTACCGAGGCTTCCGGCCATCGCGGTGTACGTCAGGTGATGGCACTGCTCAAGCCTTATGTGCAGCCGGACTTCATGGCTGCCTTCCAGCAGCTGCAGGCTCGCCACGCAGGCTGAACAGCAACCGGGTGAAACGCAAGGCCGTTTCCGCATGGAAACGGCCTTGTTGCTTATCGCCCCGCCAGTCAGGCTCAATCAAACTGACGACGGAACAGCAGCAAGCCCGCCCCGAACACCAGCACGCCAATGCCGCCCATGCCCAGAATGGCACTCTGCAAGTCGGCAAGCCCCTGCCCTTTGAGCAAAATCCCGAAGGCAATGTCCAGGTAGTAATGCAGCGGTGAAGCAAACATCAGGCCGCGCAGCCAGCCGGGCATGGCTTCCGGCGGCGTCCAGGCACCTGACAAAAACAGCATGGGCGCCAGAATCAGAATCGACAGCATGCCTGCCTGTGCCAGATTGCGCGCAATAGTGGCGGCAAACAGCCCCAGCCCGGCGGTGGTGAACACATACAGGCCGGACAGGACAAAAAACAGCAACAGACTGCCCTTTACCGGAATGGCAAATACCGGAATCAGCACCAGGAACAGGCTGAGCGCCACGCCGCACAGAATCACCCCGGTCATCGACACCACCTTGGGCAGCAAGATGCCGAACGGAGATAGCGGCGACACGATCAACTGCTCCACCGTGCCACGCTCCTTCTCCCGCACCATGGCGGCCGCGGGCAGCAATACGGCAAACACAGTGGCAATGTTCAGCATTTCCGATATCCCCATGAACCAGCTGTCTTCCTGATTCGGGTTGTACCAGACACGGATATCGTTCTGTACTTGTGGCAGATTGCGGGTGGCCGCCTCCCCCATGCCCAGCCGCTGCATCGCAGTTTCCAGCCCGTACTGACTGACAATCTGCTGCGCATGGCTGGTGGCGAGGAACCCCAGCACCGAATTGGTGGTATCCACCTGCATGGCCAGGCTGGTGGGCTGGCCATTGGCCAGATCCCGGCCAAACTGCGGCGGCACCGACAGCACCAGCATGGCGCGGCCCTGATCCAGCGCCGCCAGCGCGGCAGCATCCTGCGGCACCGTACCGTCGATACGGAAATACGGTTGCTGGAAGCGGGAGAGCAGTTCGCGGGACTGCGGGCTGCGGTCCAGGTCCTGCACCAGCGTGGCGGCATGGTTCAGGGACAAGGACACACCGGACGCCGCCAGAAAGATATCCGCGGTAAAGGCATAGACGATAAAGGCCAGCAATACCCGGTCACGCCCCAACTGCTTCAGCTCCTTCATCAGCATGACGGCAAAGCGCCGCCAGGCCAGTTGCCATTCTGCTTTCATATGTTCGGCCTCTTGCTGAACAGCTGGTAGCCAGCGGCAAACAGCAGGCAGGCGTACAGCGCCAGCACCGCCAGCGGCCGCCACAAGGACATCAGCCCCACCCCTTTCAGGAAGCAGCCCACCACGATGTCGGTGTAATACATGGCCGGCATCAGCTGTGCCACCACATGCGCGCCAGCCCCCAGCGACACGATGGGAATGATCAGGCCGGAATACAGTACCGCCGGAATCATGGTCACCACCATGGTGACAATCATCGCCGCCACCTGGGTGCGCACCAGCACCGACACCAACAGGCCGATGCCGGTGGTGCACAGCACATACACCAGCGTGGCAGGCAGGAAAAACAGCAGGCTGCCCTTGAATGGCACCTGATACAGCAATACCGCCAGCAGCCACAGCAACAGGATGTTGACGCTGGAAATGGCTACATACGGAGCCAGCTTGCCCACCAGAAACTCGCCACGGCTGACATTGGAGGCGTAAATATTGAAGATGGAACCGTTCTCTTTTTCCCGCACCACGCCCAGCGCAGTGAGGAATGGTGGTGACAGCATCAGGATGACCATGATCAGCTTGGGTGCCAGCGACCAGATACTGGACACGCTCTGGTTGTACAGATAGCGCGATTCAAGCGCGATGGGCGTCAGCTGCGCCAGGGCATCCTGTTGCGACAGGCCGGTGGCATGCGACACCGCCTGCGCTACCGCCGCCAGGCTGAAGGCGGCATTGATGGCCGTGACATAGCCCTTGGTGGTCATGGCGCGGCTGGGGAAGCTGCCATCCACCAAGGTCTGGATGGCAGCCGGACGGCCCTGGGCCAGCGTCTTGCCAAACTGTGGCGGAATCACCAGCACCACCCGCACTGCGCCGGAACCAATCAACTGCGCCGCATCGCGCTCATCCCCGGCATAGCCGCCAAACCGGAAATAGCGCGAATCGATAAAGCGGTAGGCATAGTCGCGGCTGGCGGCGCTGCGGTCGTGGTCCACCACGGCAAACGGGATGTTTTCCACATCCAGCGACAGACCGTAGCCGAACAACAGCATCAGCAAGGCCGGTACCACAAAGGCCAGGGTGAAGAACAGGCGGTCGCGCACGATTTCACGCCATTCCTTGCCTGCGATGGCCACTACACGTTGCAGATTCATGCGGCACTCCCGGTGGCATGTGATTGCGCTTCCAGCTGGCTGACACGCTGCACGAACACATCCTCCATGGCGATGGGGCGGGCTTGCGGCGGCCGCGCCACTCCCAGCCCGCGCAGCACCTGCTGCAGCCGATCCACATCCGGGGTCAGCACATGCAAGGCGCTGCCATAAGGCGACACATTGGCAAAACCGGCCGCCTGCAAGGGGGAAACCAGGGCTGCGGCATTGTCGGCATACACCCGGTACAGCTGGCCGGCCTCGGCCAGTACCTGCTGTTTCATCTGCTGCGGCGAGGCATCCGCCACTACCCGTCCGGCAAACATCAGTGCCAGATGGTCGCAATGTTCAGCCTCGCTCATGTAATGGGTGGTCACCAGCATGGCCACGCCATCTTGCCGTGACAGGCGGAACAGGATGTCCCAGAAGGCGCGCCGCCCCAGGGGGTCCACCCCGCTGGTGGGTTCATCCAGAAACAATACCCGTGGCTGATGCACCAGCGCGCAGCCCAGTGCCAGCCGCTGGCGCAAGCCCATGGGCAGGGCGGCGGCCAGATCGTTTTCGTGACCATGCAGGCCCGCCATGTCCAGAATCCACTGCAAGCGCACATCGCGGGCCTTGCGGTCCAGTCCATAGATACCGGCATACAGGCGGATGTTTTCCACCACGCTCAGGTCCAGATACAAGGAAAACGCCTGCGACATATAGCCAATGCGTGACTTGATCAGCGCACCGGCCTGCTTCATGTCGGCACCTGCCACGCGCCCGCTGCCACTGCTGGGTGGCAGGATGCCGGTGAGCATCTTGATGGCCGTGGTCTTGCCAGCACCATTGGCCCCCAACAGACCGAAGATTTCCCCTTGCCGCACCTGAAAGCTGACATCGCCCACCGCGACAAAATCACCAAAGCGCTTGACCAGCCCCTTGGCCTCGATAGCCAGCTCCTGGCTGGCCGAACCGGGTGCTGCCGGTGCCGCCATGGTGTCCGGTGCAGTGGTACCCGTCTGCTTGCCGCCCAGCATGGCGACAAACACGTCTTCCAGCTCGGCATCCAGCACATCCAGCTGCTGGCACTCCAGCCCTTGCAGCACATCGACCACCTGCTGGCGGGCAGCAGGCTGATCTGGCTCAGGCACAAACAGGCGGATCTCCGGCCCCATGGCTTCGCACTGCGGCCAGCGCGCCGCCAGCCGCTGCATGGCGCTCAACTGCGGCTGCACCCGGCACTGCACGATGCAGCCCGGCACCCGTTGCAGGATTTGCGCCGGGCTGCCCTCGGCCAGCTTGCTGCCCTGATGCAGCAGGCTCATGCGGGTAAAGCGGCTGGCCTCGTCCATATAGGCAGTGGACACCAGCGCCGTCAGGCCCTGCCCGGCGATCAACGTGGCCAGAATGGCCCAGAAGTCGCGGCGCGATACCGGATCCACCCCGGTGGTGGGTTCATCCAGAATGATCAGCTGTGGCGCGTGTATCAGCGTGCACACCAGCCCCAGCTTTTGCTTCATGCCGCCTGACAGCTGCTTCATCGGCCGATGACGAAACGCCGCCAGGCGGGTGATGGCCAGCAGCTGCTCCTTGCGGGCAGCCGCCTCTTCCCGTGGTACCAGCCGCAGCCGGGCAAAAAAGTCGACATTTTCCTCGATGGACAAATCGCCATACAGGTTCTGCCCCAGGCCTTGTGGCATCAGGCCGATGCGCCCCTTGATGGCTTCGGCATGGCGCTCGCTGTCCAGCAACTGGCCAAACACCTCCAGTTGGCCCTGCTCGTAGGACAACACGCCGGCCACCGCCTTCATCAGGCTGGATTTGCCGGCTCCGTCCGGGCCGATCAGCCCATACAGCTCGCCACGGCGCACTTCGAGGTCCAGTCCTTGTACGGCAAACTGGCCACCGTACTGCTTGCCGAAGCCGCTGGCCTTGATGATGGTATCGCTCATGGCTACCAGCGCGGGGCTTGCCAGGCCACGCCTTCCTTCCAGCGGATGACGGCATCGGCTGGCAAGCCGGGTGTCAGGCGCAATTGCGGATTGCTGCTCAGGCTGAGTTTGACCGCATACACCAGCTTCACCCGCTCGTCAGGCGTTTGCACTTCCTTGGGGGTGAATTCGGCACGGGCGGCAATATGGCTGACGGTGGCGTCAAACGGATGCGAGGGGAAGGCGTCGGTACTGATTTGCGCGGGCAAGCCAAGGCGGATCTTGCCGATCTGGTTTTCCGGCACATACACCTTGAGGTAAAGGTGGTTCAGGTCCACCAGTTCCACCACCCCGCCGCCTGCTGCCAGCATTTCACCCGGCTCGCGCAGGCGATTGCTGACCATGCCACCGGAAGGCGCGGTCAATTGCAATTCGCGCAGCACGGCAGTGGCTTCGGCCACCGCAGCTTCGGCCTGATGGATTTGCTCGGCCGCCTGTACAGCCTGGCTGCGCGCGCTGACGGCAGCCAGTTGCATCTGCTCGGCATGCATGCGGTCTACCGAGCCGCGCGCCAGCAAGTCGGCAAAACGGGCGGCGTCCTTGTCCGCCTGGGCCGAAGCCGCAGCAGCACGTTGTTGCTGGGCACGGGCGGCGGCCAGACTGGCTTGCGCAGCCCGCAAGCGGGCAGTTACCTCATCCGAATGCAGACGGGCCAATAACTGGCCGCTGCTGACCATATCCCCTTCGCGCACCAGCACGCTCTCCAGCCGTCCCGGATATTTGCTGGCCACCAGCACGCTGTCGCCCTCCAGTCGGCCGTTGGCCTGGATCAATCCTTCCGGCAGGCCCCGGTCTCGCGCCTGCCAGATGCCGTAAGCCAGCGCACCGGCCAGGGCCAGCACCACACCTGCCATCACGATTCTGCTTGTTTTCATGTCACAACTCGCCGATGGCCCGTTGCAAGGCCACTACCGCCAGGGCGTGGTCGTAACGGGCGTTGAACAGATTGCGCTGGCTGTCTGCGCGCCGTACTTCGGCGGCCAGCACTTCGGTCTGATTGGCCAGACCATTGCGATAGCGGTCGCGCTGGATGGCCAGGTATTCGTCTGCCGACAGCAAGGCGGCCTCGGCCACGCGGATGCGTGCCGTAGCTTCGATTTGCTGGCTATGGCTGCGCTCCACTTCCAGCGCAATCAGGCTGCGGGCCTCCTGCAACTGGTCCTGCACCGCGCTGGCTTGTTCGCTGACACTGCCGGCACGGGCGCGGATCAGGCCGCTGTCGAACACGCTCCAGCTGACTCCCAGTCCGACCGAACCCACGCCCTTGTTCACCAGATAAGGATTGTTCAGGTAGCTGTAGGCGGCATACACCCCCAGCTGCGGCTGGCTTTCCGCGCGCACACTGCGGGCAGTGGCCTGCAAGGATTCGGACCATTCTGCAAGGCCCGCCAGTTCCGGCCTTTGCTGCATGGCACGCTGCTGCAAGGCAGCCAGACTGCGTCCGTCACCGGCTAGTTCCAGTTCATCCACCTGCACCGGCTGGCTGAAGTCACGGCCCAACAGGCGGTTGTAGGCCGCCTGGCTCAGCGTCTCTGCCTGCCGGGCCGAAATCAGCTTTTGCTCGGCATCCGCCACCGCCAGCGCCGCCCCCAGCACATCACCCCGTGCCACCACGCCTTTGCGGAAGAAATTGTTCACATCCCGCTGATAGGCTTGCAGGCTGTGCAGATACTGGCTGGCCACCGCTGCCGCATGACGCGCGCGCAACACATTGACATAGGCATCCGCCACTTGCAGGCGCAAGGCCTGGCGTACCTGTTCCTGCGCGTAGCGACTGGCCGATGTTGCTGCCGCAGCAGACTGTTGCAGGGCGGTGAGCCTGCCGCCGGTATACAGGGGCAGCCCCAGCCGGGCATTGGCATAGCGCACATCCCGGTTACTGAGCGGTGCATCCACCGAGGCTGGCAGATGCAGACCCAGCGCACCCAGACCTTGCGTCAGCGGGCTGATGTCCAGCCGCGCGGTCGGCGTGCTGTCCAGCTGGCTGACACCGGCGTCCAGCGTCAGCGCCGGCCCGGCTGCGGCATGGGCTGCATCCTCTTGCAGGCGGGCGGCATCCACCTTGCGTGTTTCGGCGCGCAGACTGTGACTGTATTGTTCGGCCTGCTGCCAGGCTTGCTGCAATGATTCCGCCAGCACCGGGCAACTCAGCACGGACAGCCCCAGCCACAGCGGTAAAAACTTGCCTGAAAATGCCATTGAAGTAATGAACACTCATTCATCAATAATGACTTCAGTATATTGCAACTGCATGGACGGTTGTTGCGCTTGATCAGTCAAACCGAAGCAAAAACGGGATGAGAGACAATACAAAGCCCGAAAATGCCAGATACGCGGCATTTTCGGGCTATTGCTCTAGAAATTCAGGCTTTCAATGCCGCGCGCAACTGATGTGCGGCACGCAGGGCAAAGGCATAGATGGACAATTGCGGATTGGCACCGATGCTGGTGGGGAAGATGGAACCGTCGATAATGCTCAGGTTACGCAGCGTCCAGTGCCGGCCGTATTCGTCCACCACCCCGCCGTCCGGCTGGCTGCTCATGGCAGCTCCACCCATCACATGGGCACTGACCAGACGAGCCAGCAAGGGCTTGAGCGCCAAGCCGGCTATCATTTCCCGCGTTTCCTTCCAGCTGGGAAGCAGCGGGGCCTGTTCGTGAATCACCTGTACCTGACGCGCACCGGCGGCAAACTGCAGTTCCGCCATGGTGAGCCAGCTGCGCCGCACACCATCCCACAGCACATCGTTCAGCGGGTAATCCAGCTCGGGCGAACCATCGGCGCGCAAGCGCACCACCCCGCCCTGACTGTCCGGGTGAAAGCCATCGCGCAGCAGGGCCAGCATCACATGTAGATGGGGCAGTTGCTGCATCAGGCTGGCGGTTTGCTGACCAAAGCCTGACAGCGTCACCCCCACCAGCAAGGGATGCACCGGCGGCACTTCCAGCTTGTAACCCAGCGGACCGTCCAGTGGCTGGGTGTGCATGAAGTGGTCGGAATACACGGTTTGCGGTGCGCCGTTATAGGCTTCGATGCGCTGCGGCATCACCGCACCGCAAATGGCGACCGGATGCAGAAAGGTGCGCTGGCCGACATGGCTGTCCGCCAGGCCGCTGCGCAGCAAGATGGCTGGCGTGCCGATGGAGCCTGCCGCCAGCACCACATGGCCAGCACTCACCCGGAAACGACGACCAGTGAGGCTGTGGCCATCAGCCGCCAGCAGCACGCCTTCCGCCCCTTGCAAGGCCTTGCCGTCAGCTGTGGGAAGCAGCCGCTCCACGCGAGCCCGCGCCAACAAGGCGGCCTTGTGCTGCAAGGCTGCAGGAATGGTGGTCACCAGCATGGATTGCTTGGCATTGGTGGCACAGCCCATGCCGCAATAACCCAGGTTCCAGCAACCGCGCACATTGCGCCGGATGCGGCCATGCTTGAGGCCCAGCGCCTGACAGCCTTGTTCCAGCACGCTGTTGTTGGGGTTGGGGTCAGTCTGCCAGTCGGCAATGCCCAGCCGCGCTTCGGCCATGTCGAACCACGGGACCATGGCTTGCGGGTTCAGCCCGTGCAGGCCATAGCGTTCACCCCACCAGTTGAGCGTGTCGGCAGGCGTGCGAAAGGCGCTGGTCCAGTTGACCGTGGTACTGCCACCCACAGTACGGCCCTGCAGGATATTGATGCCCTTGTCGGCGGTCTTGCGGCTGGCGGCCTCCTGATACAGCTCGGGATAAGCCTTGGCTTCCAGCAGGCGGAAGTCGCGCGATGTCCGCAAGGCTCCCTCTTCCACCATCAGCACGTCCAGCCCGGCCTGGGCCAGCACTTCGGCCGTCATGCCGCCGCCGGCACCGGTGCCGATGATCAGCACGTCGCAATGCAGTTGCAGGTCCTGCTGCCGGGTGGCACCGTCCAGCACGCGCCAGCCGTCGGCCACGCCCTGGGCAATCGGATCGGGCAAGCTCATCGGTGTCGTCATGGCAGCAGACTCATGATTTGTGGTGGTTGCTGATAACCCATTGCGCTCCAGCTGGCCGGGTTGCCAAACCAGGCGGCATTGATCAGCGCATGCAAGGCCTGGTACGCCGAGCGCAGCAATAACAAGGGGCTGTGCTGCCAGCTACGCAGGAAAGCAGTCAGCTCGCTGTCCGTCGCCTGCGCCCAGGGCTTGCGCACGCCGGCCAGCCAGCGCCGCGCCCAGCGATTGGCCAGCAGGTCGAACAACTGGCGCAACTCCTGCTGGATGGCGGGCAGCAGATTGCTGATTGCCACATCCACCCCGCGCACGATGTCGTTCACGGGCAAGCCGGGCAGGCCCAGCATGACCGGCGCAATGCTGCGGATTATTTGCGCATCGACCGGCTGCAGGAAATGCAGCGCCGGCTCGGCGTGAGCCGGCCAGTCCGCCTGCGGAGTGGCCAGCAGGCCTGCGGCCAGCAGCACCACGCTGCCGGCCATGCCGGTCTTGATCAGTTGGCGGCGGGTGAGCATGTCAGCCTCGCAACATCAGTCTGAGCAGCCATTCCACCGTCCGGCCATACGGCGGACGGGTCAGCCAGCTGCCGGCCCAGCGGCTTTGGGTGAATACCGGCTTGAGCTTGGAAAAGGTGAGGAAACCTTCGTAGCCGTGGTAATACCCCATGCCGGAAGGCCCCACGCCGCCAAACGGCATGTCGTCCTGCGCCACGTGCAGGATGGTTTCATTGATGCATACGCCGCCGGAGATGGTCTGCTGCAGCACCTTGTCAATGCGCACCGGGTCGCGATCAAACAGGTAAAGTGCCAGCGGGCGCGGCCGGGCGTTGATGTACTCCAGCGCCTCGTCAAAGCGGTCATAACTGACCACCGGCAGGATGGGGCCGAAGATTTCCTCCTGCATCAGCGCGCAATGGGCCGGGCAATCCAGCACCAGCGTCAGCGGCAGCTTGCGCACTGCGGCCAGGTCTTCCCCGGCCGGATTGATCTGCCGAACCGTCGCCCCGGCAGCAATGGCTTCGTCCAGCCATTGTTGCAGGCGCTGGTAATGCCGCGGATGGATGATGCTGCTGTAGTCCGGGTTATGCGCCAGCGTGGGATAGGCACGGGTGGCAACGGCATCCAGCATGGCCAGCAGGCGGTCACGGTCCTTGGCATTCACCAGCACATAATCCGGTGCCACGCAGGTTTGACCGGCATTGAGCAATTTGCCTGCCACGATGGATTCGGCAGCGCGGGCAAAGTCAGCATCGCGCGCCACCAGGGCGGGCGACTTGCCACCCAGTTCCAGCGTCACCGGGGTGAGATTATCCGCCGCCGCACGCATCACATGGCGTCCCACCTCGGTGGAGCCGGTAAACAGCAGGTGGTCAAACGGCAGGCGGGTAAAGGCCTGTGCCAGCGTCGCATCGCCATTGACCACCGTCACCAGCCCCGGCTCGAAATACTGCGCCACCAGTCTGGCCAGCAGCGCACCGGTGGCCGGGGTGAGCTCGGACATTTTGATCATCACCCGGTTACCCGCCGCCAGTGCACCAATCAAGGGACCAAATGCCAGAAACAGCGGGTAGTTCCACGGCACCACCACGCCCACCACGCCCAGTGGCTGCGGTATCACCTGATTGCGCGCCGGGCGGAACCACAGCGAAACCGCACGGCGTTGCGGCCGCATCCAGCGGCCCAGCTGGCGTCGTGCACTGCGCAGCTCTTCCAGACTGGGAAACAGCTCCAGCAAGCGGGTTTCCACACTGCTGCGCTGGCCGAAGTCGGCATTCACCGCCTCGATCAAGGCAGTGCGGTTCTGTTGTATCAACTGTTCCAGCGCCGTCAACCAGCCACGGCGCGTGGCCAGATCGGGAAACCTTGCCGCATCGGCGGCATGGCGCATGGCGGCATAGGCCTGCTGCAGACCCTGTTCGGTGTCTGGCGGCATCGGCATGACAGGCATTGTGCTATCCTCGTGTTGTTCCATCCGGCAAACGGTCGTTTAGAGCCACGACTCTAAAGCCAGAATAGCATCAGAAATTTCCCCTGTCACCCGTGTATCCATCATGTTGATCGATTTCTTTTATGCCCTGCGCGATGCCCGCTTGCCGGTATCACTCAAGGAATTCCTGACCCTGCTGGAAGCACTCAGGCAGAACGTGGCTTTTGGCAGCCTGGATGCTTTTTACTATCTGTCACGCGCCACGCTGATCAAGGACGAAAAGCATTACGACCACTTCGATCAGGTGTTCGGCCACTACTTCGAAGGCAAGACGCTGAATCTGGATGACTTGCAACAAGAGATCCCTGAAGACTGGCTGCGCAAGCAGGTTGAGAAATTCCTCAGCCCGGAAGAACAGCAGCAATTGCAGGCCATGGGCTGGGACAAACTGATGGAAACCCTGCGCCAGCGGCTGGAAGAACAGAAAGAGCGGCATCAGGGCGGCAACAAATGGATAGGCACCGGCGGCACCAGCCCGTTTGGTGCTTATGGCTACAACCCGGAAGGCATCCGCATTGGCCAGGCAGAGTCGCGCCATCGCCGTGCGGTGAAAGTGTGGGACAAGCGCGAATTCCGCAATTTCGACGATGCCGCCGAGCTGGGCAGCCGCAACATCAAGCTGGCCTTGCGCCGGCTGCGCGAGTTTGCCCGTGATGGTGCCGACGAAGAGCTGGACCTGGAAGCCACCATTGCCGGCACCGCCCGCAAGGCCGGCCTGCTGGACCTGCGCATGCGCCGCACCCTGCGCAATACGGTAAAGGTACTGGTGCTGTTTGATGTCGGCGGCTCGATGGACGACCACATCAAGGCGGTGGAAGAACTGTTCTCCGCCGTCAAGACCGAGTTCAAGCACCTGGAGTACTACTACTTCCACAACTGCGTGTATGAAACGGTGTGGAAGGACAACCGGCGGCGGCAAGGCAGCAGCCTGTCCACGCTGGACCTGCTGCATACCTTTGGCAGGGATTACAAGCTGATCCTGGTGGGCGATGCCACCATGAGCCCTTACGAAATCAGCCATCCGGGTGGCAGCGTGGAGCACATGAACCCGGAGGCTGGCGCAGTGTGGATGCAGCGCCTGCTTGCCCATTTCCGCCATGCTGCCTGGCTCAACCCGGTGGCCGAGCAATACTGGGGCTACACTCCGTCCCTGCAATTGATGCAGCAACTGATGCAACAGCGCATGTTTCCGCTCACCCTCGAAGGCGTGGACCGCGCCATGCGCAGCCTGAAACAAGGGGGAGCCTTGCTTCAGGCTGCTGACAAGGTAATTTGATACGATTGCACTGGACCCGGCAAAGCCGGGCCTTCCGACCAAGCACCCGATTCCGCAGCCTTGCCATCTAATCCCAATCCCCCCGCCCTTTCCCTGAAAGGGAGCCTCGCTTTCTTTGCAGAAAGCGAGAGGGGGGGTGTCCACCATCTGATGAGTTCGAAGCAAGAGGGAGCCTTGCTGGCCCCCTAGCTTGACGGGGGAAAGTGCTGGCCATGGCCGTCGAAGGCCTTGACCTGATCGCGCCCGGCCAGCTTGGCCTCGTACAAGGCCTGGTCGGCCAATGCCAGGGCGACACTGGCGTCCTGCTGGCTGCGGGCAAAGCTGCTGACGCCGATGCTGGTGCGTACCTGCAAACTGGCATCCCCCACCTGGATGACATGGCTGCGCACCGCCTCGCGCAGTCGTTCGGCCAGCGCCAGCGCTCCGGCCATGCCGCAGCCGGGCAGCAGGACGGCAAACTCCTCCCCGCCCAGACGCCCCACCACATCCACCTTGCGCACCACTTGCTGACAGATGGCGGCAAAGTCGTGCAGCACCTTGTCACCCACAGCATGGCCCCAGGTATCGTTTACCCGCTTGAAATGGTCGATATCCAGCATCAGCACCGCAACCGGATTGCTGAAACGCTGGAAGCGGGCAAATTCATCGGCCAGTTTTTCCATGAAGCTGCGCCGGTTGGCAATGCCAGTGAGCGCATCGGTGGTGGCCAGTTGGCGCAGTGTTTCTTCCTGCTGCTTGCGGCTGGTGATGTCGCGGTACACCCACAGCACACTGCGCAGCCTGCCCTCCACATAAATGGGCACGTGGTCGCGCTCCAGCATGCGCCCGTCTTTCAGTGCCCACTCTTCTCCCAGCACTACCTGCCGTGTCTGCTGCAATTCTTCCATTCGCTGCAGCAACTGCTGCGGATGAGCAAAACAGGAAGCCGCACGGGCTGCCACCCGCAGGCGATTTTCCTTTTTCAGCTGCTCCGGCGTCATGTCAGGCATGAACATTTCGCAGTACTGGTGGTTGACCAGCACCACCTCGCCGGATTGGTCCTCCAGCAGCATGGCGCCATGAAAGTGCTCGATGATGGCCAGCAACTGCCGCTGCAAGGTGGCCAGCGCTTCCTCGGCCTCGCGCCGGGCGGTAATGTCGTGAATGATGGAAAACAGCAGGGTGCGTCCGCCGGATTCCACCGGTGAGGAATGCACATCAACCGTGCGCAACTCCCCGCTGGCCAGTCGGTGAGTAAAGGTGAAATGGTTATGCGCCTGCAGCAAGGCAACGCCAATGGTGCCGTGGATGCGCTCCTCGGCCATCTGGTTGATGCGGCCCAGTGGCATGCCTACCAGTTCCTGATGGGAATAGCCATAAAAGCGTTCGGCTGACGGGTTGGCATCGACAATGCAGCCCTGCTCCGGGTCGATCAGGATCATCACCGCGCCATGGTTCTGGAACAGCATGCGGAAATGCGCTTCGCTATCCTCCAGCAGCCGTTGCGCCTGCTTGTGGGTGGTGATGTCCTGCACCGTGCCGACAATGCGGCAGACATTGCCATTGCCATCCACCTCGGTGGCCTGGCCCTTGTCCAGCACCCAGATCACCTCGCCGCTACGGCGTATCACGCGGTATTCAATGCGGTACTGACTGGCCTCGCGCCGGAGCAAGGCACTGATATTGCGCCGGACCATGGGCAAGTCTTCATGATGTACCAATGCCTGCCACTGCGACGGGTTGTCATGCAGGGTGTGGTAGTCGTACCCTAGCATGTTCACCAGTTGCTGGTTGAAGTCCAGCTTGCCCAGCGCTACATGCCAGTCCCACAAACCGATATTGGCCCCGCGCATGGCCATGTCCAGCCGCTCCTGGCTTTCCCGCAAAGCCTCTTCCGTGCGTTTGCGCTGGGTAATCTCGGAAATCAGCCCGTGCCAGCGCACGGACTGGTCATCCTGCAATTCCGGCGTGGCACGCCCTTCCACCCAGATCATGCGGCCATCTGGCAACAGGATGCGGAACTCGCATATCCAGGGCAGGTGATAGCGCAAGGCGGCTTCCCCCTCCTCCCGCACCCGTTGCAAGTCGTCCGGAAATATCCGCTGCGCTACCAGTTCGGCATTGTCCCGGGCCTGCTGCGGTGAAATGCCGAACAGGTTGCGCACGCCCTCGCTGACATAGACAAAGTGCCCCACCCCGTAGGGGTTGATGGTGTACTTGAACAGCATGCCGGGAATATTGCTGGCTATCTTGGCCAGCCGGTCTTCGCCTTCCACCTGCTTGCTGACATCAATCCAGTAGCCCTGCACCACATCGTCGGGCAACAGCTGCACATGCTCTTCCAGCCAGCACCAGCGGCCACTGCCATGCAAAAAGCGGTAGCGACAAGTGGCAAACCCTTCACTTTGCGCCAGCCGCCAGCGGCCATCGGCCAGGGCGGCCTGATCATCCGGATGCAGTCTTTGTTGCCACCATCGCGGGTCCAGCAGGATGTCTTCGGGGAAGTAACCCAGGATTTCCGCCACATTGGGGCTGACTTCCTGCACCTCATGCGGTTTGGACGGGCTACAGGAGAAGGCCACCATCGGCCCGTTGGCAAACAGCGCATGCTGGCGATGCAGCAATTGCTGCATGCGTTTCATTTCTGTCAGATCCTGAATCACCAGCACATGGCCGGTGGCATTGCCCTGGGCCAGTGGCGCTGCAGAAATGCTCACCATGTGCCGACTGCCGTCCTTGTCCGCCACCACCCATTCACGTGGCAGGCCATGCCCCGGCATCAGCCCGGCATCAAACAGCGTCAGCAAATCCCTGGCCTGACTGGAACATTCAGGCTGCAGCCCGCCGGATGCCATGGCCTTCGCCTCGCACAGCAATACCGTGCTGATGTGATGGCCGCACAAGACATCGCCAGCTATACCCAGCAGTCTTTCGGCCGCCGGGTTGCTCAGGGTGATGACACCGGCCTCATCCAGTACCAATAGCGCCGCGTCCACCTGGTGGAATACATTGGAAAACAATCCGGCGGATTGATCTGGCTGTGCTTGTGATGGCGCGATCAAAGGTGTCTCCGGCACTCAGAATTCGATTTCATGCCCTACTTTATAGATGATGTATGGAGTGTTACTGCCGATACCGAGAAATAATCAGGAAATGCTTGAAAAAATCGCAGATTGCCACAAATTCTGCTTGAGCAATCGGCAGCTTATGTCGACAATGAATCAAGCCTTCAGCACAACACGCCCCACACTGCCAAAGGAGCAACGTCATGGAAACCATTTTGATGATCGCACTGATCGCCGCCTTTGCCGTTGTGCTGGGCATGCTCGTCAGCCCGCTGGAGAAAAAACGCGAGCTGGTTCCCATCCGCATCCGTCGCGATGAAGAACAACCCCGCTCCCGCCAGCGTCGTTACTGATCAGGGTCAGGCAAGCAGAAAAAAGGCAGCTCAGGCTGCCTTTTTTGTTATCCGGCTTGATCTGGCCAGTTCTCCAGTGTGCAATCAGAACTCACGCTGCGGCACCAGCACGGTACGGTTGCCGTTGCTTTCCATGGCACTGACAATGCCGGCCGCTTCCATTTGTTCGATCAGTCGCGCCGCCCGGTTATAGCCGATACGCAAATGGCGTTGCACGGCGGAGATGGAAGGCTTGCGGGTTTTCAGCACAATTTCCACCGCTTCGTCGTACAAAGGGTCGCTTTCGGTAGCGGCCTGCACCTTGGCCGTGGCCGCGGCGGATTCTTCATCCGCCTCGGTTTCGCCGGTCAGCAAGCCTTCCACGTAGTCCGGCTCGCCCCATTGCTTGAGGAAATCCACCACGGCATGCACTTCGTCATCGGTGACAAAGGCACCATGCACCCGCTGCGGATAACCTGAACCCGGCGGCAGGAACAACATATCACCCTGGCCCAGCAGGCTTTCGGCCCCCATCTGGTCCAGAATGGTCCGGCTGTCTATCTTGCTGGACACCTGGAAGGCAATCCGTGTGGGGATATTGGCCTTGATCAGACCGGTAATCACGTCCACCGACGGGCGCTGCGTAGCCAGAATCAAGTGAATGCCAGCAGCGCGGGCTTTCTGTGCCAGACGGGCAATCAGCTCTTCAATCTTCTTGCCGGCCACCATCATCAGGTCGGCAAATTCATCTACCACCACCACGATAAAGGGCAGCTTGTGCAACGGCTCCGGGGTTTCCGGCGTCAGGCTGAACGGGTTGGTGAGGCGACGACCCGCCTCCTCGGCTTCGCGCACCTTGTCGTTGTAACCGGCCAGATTACGTACGCCCAGCGCACTCATCAGGCGATAACGGCGTTCCATCTCGCCCACGCACCAGTTAAGCGCATTGGCGGCCAGTTTCATGTCGGTCACCACCGGGGCCAGCAAATGCGGAATATCGTTGTACACCGACAGTTCCAGCATCTTGGGGTCGATCATGATGAAGCGCACTTCGTCCGGCGTGGCCTTGTACAGCATGGACAGAATCATCGCATTCACGCCCACCGACTTGCCGGAACCGGTAGTACCGGCCACCAGCAGGTGCGGCGCCTTGGCCAGGTCAATGGCCACCGGCTGACCGGTAATGTCCTTGCCCAGCGCCATGGTCAGGCGTGATGAAGGCTGCTGGAACACATCGGCCGAGAAGATTTCCGACAGGCGGATCATCTGGCGCTTGGCATTGGGCAGCTCCAAGCCCATGCAGGTTTTGCCGGGAATGGTTTCCACCACCCGGATGGACGCCAGACCGAGCGCGCGCGACAGGTCTTTCATCAGGTTGACCACCTGATTGCCGCGCACACCGACAGCGGGTTCTACTTCGTAACGGGTGATTACCGGCCCGGCATAGGCATCCACCACGCTGACCTTGACCTTGAACTCAGCCAGCTTTTCCTCGATCAGGATGCCGCGTTCCAGCAATTCGTCTTCCGACACCACGGTGGTGGCTTCTTCGGCCGGGCGCAGCAAATCCAGCCCCGGCAGGCAGTCTTCGCCGTAAATCACCGGCAGGCTGGAACGATGTGCCGCTACCGGGGCTGGCAGCGCCCAGGGCAAGGCCGCATCGGCCTGCGTGCCCAGCGGCGACGGCGAGGCCGCATCATCAAGCGGACTGCTGGCGATGGAGTCTGGCTGGTTTTCTACTTGCACGGTGCTCTCGGCAGCGACAGCAGCAGACTCAATAGCCTGCCCTGCAACCGGAGCCGCTGACGAGGAATCGTCCAGCAAGTGCCAGACCAGCGTGCTGTCCGGACGCGGCGCTGCAGGCTGGGTTTGCGGGGTGCGCTCGCTGATCATTGCCCACGGCAAACTGCTTGCACTGCTTGCTGCTGCGCTGCTGCCAAGCGCTGCAGCCGTACCGGCAAGCGCTGCCTGCTGTCTTTGCTCCGGCCAGCGCCAGGGCTGCCGCTCTGGCTGCGGGGCAGGTTGAGCCGCGGACTGGATAACTGGCTGGGAAACTGGCTGGGAAACTGGCTGGATTACCGGCTCTGACGGTAGTACTGTCGACGAAACGACCGGTGTGACATGGAGCATGGGCGCGGCGTCTGGCTGGGCCTGCGTCGGCTCAGACATGGTTGCTGCCGGCTCCGCAGGTAATGGCTCTGCCAGGTCAGCATCAACCTGGTCCAGCGCCACACTGACTTCTTCCACGGCCTGCGGTGCAAGCTCTGCGGGCATAGCTGCGTCGACGACAGGTGCTTGATCAGCAGCAACATCTGTTGCCTCGGCAAAGACGCTGGCAGCTTCCGGCAAGACAACATCCGGCTCCATCGCCAGCGGGGTCTCCGACTGCTCCAGCAAGCGCCCGGCGAGGCCAGGCAAGGGCATGCTGGCAGACGGTGCATCCGGGATATCGGCCAGCGACAAGCCCGGCGCATGCACAGGGCTTGGCTGCGGGGCAGACGCGACGGGTTTGGCTTGCGGCGGACGGCTTTCCGGCGGGCGAATCCAGCCTTCGTAGGCCTTGCTTCTGGCCTGCTGCTCATGCCGCACGATGGGCGGCTCCACTGGCGGGGTTTCGCGCCGTGGCGGCGGGGTCTGGGTCTTGATCTTGAGCGGGGCCGAACGCACCGGCTGCAAGATGACTTGCGGTTTGGGCGTTGACGGCTCGGCATTGCGACGCTTGCTGTGCAAGGCACTGACCTGGGCGCGCACTTCATGCGGGTCGATCACCGGCAGCGCACGGCTTTCAGACTGCGGCATGGCACCAGCCTTGCGCTCGGCCTGCCGGCGACGCGTGCCATGATGCATATTGTGTTGCAGCTCATCCAGACCGATGACCGGCAGATTGCCGCTGACCGGAGCCGTCACTGGCTTGGGCTGTGGCTTGCTGCGACGGTAGGTGCGTTCCAGTTCCACATGGGGCAGGTCAGCCGGCGGAGCGGCACGCGTTGGCGCTGTTTGCGGGCGGGGCGAAACTTCAGGCTGAGGCCGACTCACCGGCGACGTAGTGGCCTGGGCCATTGCAGCTGGCGCACGGTCAGGCAGCACCGGTGCAACAGGCGTGTCTTCCAGCGGTGGCGTGGCGGGCTGCTCTTGCGGCAGATCGAAGCGAATGGCTACCGGTTCGCGCCTGCGTTCGCGAAACGCAGCCGGGGTGATATCCAGCTCTTCATCATGACTGGCGCCCAGCAGGCGATCCAGCCTGCCCAGCAAGCGCCCCCGCTGTTGCAGCAGGTCCTTGACCGAAGGCCATTGCCCTCCCCGCTTGCGCCAGGCAAAACCACCCACCACACCCAAACCCATCAGTGCCAGCACAAACCACACGATCTGCAACCTCTTTCGTCATTCATCACCACCTGCCGCCAGCGGCATGCAGGCGACCAGGCAGAACAGGGCAATTCAAATCGTCGATTGTACCCTTATTTGCCAGCAAACTGCATGACACCGGCTGATAAGACAAGAATGAAAAACCCCGCACCAGGCGGGGTTCCAGATTATCGGCAACCCCCTCTCGCGTTCCAAAAGGAAAGCGAGGCTCCCTTCTTCGATAGTTAGGGCAAGGGCGTGGGGATTGGGAATAGACAGAAAGGCTGCGGAATAAAGTGCTTGGTCTAAAGGCCCGGCTTTGCCGGGTCCAGTAGAATCACGCCAAATCACTTCATCAGCAGCCTTAAACCCCGCACCAGGCGGGGTTCTTGTCGATCATGGGCAGGATCAGTTCACAGCCACGGTAGCGGCGATGTCCTGGTAGTCCTTGATCTGGTCGAAGTTCAGGTACTTGTACACTTCAGCACCCTTCTCGTTGATGATGCCGATATTGGCCTTGTACTCTTCCACGGTCGGAATCTTGCCCAGCTTGGAGCAGATGGCGGCCAGTTCAGCCGAACCCAGGAACACATTGGTGTTCTTGCCCAGACGGTTGGGGAAGTTACGGGTGGAAGTGGACATCACGGTAGCACCTTCGCGAACCTGTGCCTGGTTACCCATGCACAGCGAGCAGCCCGGCATTTCGGTACGAGCACCGGCCATGCCGAACACGCCGTAGTGGCCTTCGTCGGTCAACTGCTGGGCATCCATCTTGGTCGGCGGAGCCAGCCACAGTTTCACCGGCAGGTCGCGCTTGCCTTCCAGCAGCTTGGACGCGGCACGGAAGTGACCGATGTTGGTCATGCAGGAACCGATAAATACCTCGTCGATCGGGGTGCCGGCCACTTCGGACATGAACTTCACATCGTCCGGGTCGTTCGGGCAGGCCACGATAGGCTCTTTCACGTCGGCCAGATCGATTTCGATCACGGCTGCGTATTCGGCGTCGGCATCAGCCTTCAGCAGTTCGCCATTGGCAATCCACTCTTCCATCTTCTTGATGCGGCGTTCCAGGGTACGGGCATCAGCGTAACCGTCGGCGATCATGGTCTTCATCAGGGTGATGTTGGAGCGCATGTATTCGACGATGGGTTCCTTGTTCAGATGCACGGTGCAACCAGCAGCGGAACGCTCGGCAGAAGCGTCGGACAGTTCGAATGCCTGCTCAACCTTCAGGTTCGGCAGACCTTCGATTTCCAGAACGCGACCGGAGAAGATGTTCTTCTTGCCGGCCTTGGCCACGGTCAGCAGACCTTGCTTGATGGCGTACAGCGGGATGGCATTTACCAGGTCACGCAGGGTGACGCCCGGTTGCAGTTCGCCCTTGAAGCGCACCAGAACGGATTCCGGCATGTCCAGCGGCATTACGCCGGTAGCAGCGGCAAAAGCCACCAGACCGGAACCGGCCGGGAAGGAAATGCCGATCGGGAAACGGGTGTGGGAGTCACCACCGGTACCCACGGTATCCGGCAGCAGCAGACGGTTCAGCCAGCTGTGGATCACGCCATCGCCCGGACGCAGCGCAACGCCGCCACGGGTGGAGATGAAGGCCGGCAGTTCCTTGTGCATCTTCACGTCCACCGGCTTCGGATAAGCGGCGGTGTGACAGAAGGACTGCATCACCAGGTCGGCGGAGAAGCCCAGGCAAGCCAGGTCTTTCAGCTCGTCGCGGGTCATCGGGCCGGTGGTGTCTTGCGAACCCACGGTGGTCATCTTCGGTTCGCAGTAGGTACCCGGACGGACGCCCTGACCTTCCGGCAGACCACAGGCGCGGCCAACCATCTTCTGTGCCAGCGAGAAGCCCTTGCCGGAATTGGCCGGATCCTTGGGCAGACGGAATACGGTGGACGGAGCCAGACCGAGCGCTTCACGCGCCTTGGCAGTCAGGCCACGGCCGATGATCAGGTTGATACGGCCGCCTGCGCGCACTTCGTCCAGCAGCACGTCGGACTTCAGCTGGAAGTTGGCAACGGTGGCACCGTTCTTTTCGATCTTGCCGTCGTACGGGTAGATGTCGATCACATCGCCCATTTCCAGCGCGGACACGTCCACTTCGATCGGCAGCGAGCCGGAGTCTTCCTGGGTGTTGAAGAAGATAGGCGCAATCTTGCCGCCCAGGGTGACGCCGCCAAAGCGCTTGTTCGGCACGAACGGGATGTCCTGGCCGGTGGCCCATACCACCGAGTTGGTAGCGGACTTGCGGGAAGAACCGGTACCCACCACGTCGCCCACATAGGCAACCAGGTGGCCTTTTTTCTTCAGGTCTTCGATGAACTGCATCGGACCGCGCTTGCCATCTTCTTCCGGCACGAAGGCAGCACCCGGACGGGTGTTCTTCAGCATGGCCAGGTAGTGCAGCGGGATGTCCGGACGGCTCCAGGCGTCCGGTGCCGGCGACAGGTCGTCGGTATTGGTTTCGCCCGGCACCTTGAATACGGTAACGGTGATTTTCTTTTCCACTTCCGGACGGCTGGTGAACCATTCGGCATCGGCCCAGCTTTGCAGCACGCCCTTGGCGTTGGCGTTGCCACCATCGGCCAGCACTTGCACGTCATGGAAAAAGTCGAATACCAGCAGGGTTTTCTTCAGGCCTTCGGCGGCGATGGCGCCCACTTCGGCGTCAGCCAGCAGGTCGATCAGCGGCTTGACGTTGTAGCCACCCAGCATGGTGCCCAAGAGTTCGGTAGCCTTGGCGCGGGAAACCAGCGGCGAAGCCACGCTGCCTTCGGCAACGGCAGCCAGGAAGGATGCCTTGACCTTGGCGGCATCATCCACGCCCGGCGGCACGCGGAAGGTGATCAGCTCGACCAGCAGATCTTCCTCGCCCTTGGGCGGGTTTTTCAGGAGTTCGACCAGTTGTTCGGTTTGCTTGGCGTTCAGCGGCAGGGGCGGAATGCCCAGTGCAGCGCGCTCTGCAACATGCTGACGGTAGGCTTCGAGCATAGCTTGGGACCTTTTTGCTTGGGTTGTTTGCAATGAGTCAGCCGCCAGCGCGGGATCAACTGGCGGCAACCGTCCGGGGAGATTTCCTTCTACCCCGTTTTGATTGCTGGAAGATTACGCTCTCTGCATGCCAGTTACAAACGAGTAATCGAAACATCGTCTGTGAGTTATACTCACACCATGAGCACTTACCCCCCTCTTAATGCGCTGCGGATATTCGAGGCCGCAGCAAGGCTGGAAAGCTTTTCCTCGGCGGCAGACGAACTGTTTGTCACCCACGGTGCTGTGAGCAAGCAGATCAAGCAGCTGGAAGAATGGTTGGGCGTACGCCTGTTCGAGCGCGCCGGCGGACGGGTGAAGCTGACCGACACCGGCTGGCGCTACCTGATCCAGGTGCAGGACGGACTGGACCTGATCGCCAATGCCACCTCGCAGTTGCTGCAACCGGACAACCAGCGCCGGCTGACCATCAACTCCACCCCCACCATGGCCATGCACTGGCTGATGCCGCGCCTGCATGTATTTCGCGAAAGCTACCCGGATGTAGAACTGCATCTGGTGACATCCGACCGCGACATCAGCCGGCTGGACAGCCCGTTTGACATTGCCATCCGTCGCGGCCCCGGCGACTGGCCCGGCCATATTGCCAAACCGTTTCTGGAAGAATGCGAGCTGCCCTTGTGTTCGCCGGCGCTTCTCAAGCGTTTTCCGATTGAAAGTCCGGCCGATCTGGCGCAGCACACCCTGCTGTACGCCGACACGCGTCCAACCGCCTGGCAGCGCTGGCTCACCCTGGCTGGCGTACCCGAGCTGAAACCGGCCTGCGGCTTGCATTTCGACCGTTTCTCGCTCGCCTTGCAAGCAGCGCTGGATGGTCTGGGCGTGGCCCTGGGGCCATTACCGATGGCGCAGGCGCTGGTGGATTCCGGCCAGCTGGTGGCGCCGCTTTCCAGCCCGGTGGTGCCGGTGCGGGATTATTGCTGGATCGTGCCGCGCACGGCATCGGGCGATTCCACCGTAGCTTCGTTCTGCCGCTGGCTGGAGCAGGAAGCCGGCCAGATGCGGCCCTTTCCCGCGGCCGGGCTGAATGCCAACATGATTGCCCACGCCTTCCCGGCGGATTGACCCTGCCCTGCACCGGCTCTTGCCGGTGCGGGAATCAGGGCGCAGGAGTCAGGCCGATTTCCCGTATTTCGGCCGGGGCGACTTCACGCGGCAGCCACTTGTTGTAGATGCGGCGGAAGCTGCCATCTTTTTTCATGGCGGCCAGCGCGTCGTACCAGCGCTGGATCACCTTTCCCGAAGTGCCACGGGAAAATGCCAGATACAGCTCCAGCGACTCCAGCACCTTCACAACTTCCACTGCGTCGGGTGGCTGACGGATATCTTTCAGCACCGCCCCCACTACAAAACTGCCCTCCACCCACAAGTCATAACGTCCGCCCAGCAGTTTTTGCGCCGTTACCTGTGGCGTGGGTGCCAGATCCACCTCCACAAATCCTGCTGCAGCAGCGGCATCGGCAAATATACTGCCGCGGTATGCACCCACCGGCCTGCTGTACAGCGCGGTTCCCGAGGCTAGCAGCCCTGCTGCTTCGCCCTTGCGACACAGCAGCACGGTTTGCGAAATGGCTACCGGCCCGACCAGCGTCATGATTTTTTCGCGCGCATCGCTGCGCCCCACGGTAAACAGCATGACATTGGGCGTGGTTTCCAGTTCGCGGTAGCCACGCACCCAGGGCACGACATCGATACCGCTATTGTCATGGATGCGGCTCTGGATCTCCCTGACCACCTCCACCGCCATGCCATCGGCCACGCCATGCCGCGAAAAGGTGATCGGCGGCCACTCTTCCGTGTAGATCGACAGTGCAACGGCAGGCAGCGTATTCAGCAACAGGATCAGTAGCAGAATCAGGCGCATGGGAGCTCTCGTCACGAAATCATCTTTTATTGATAGCTGTTTGCGCATGACGATGCAGGCATATTCGTTATAATGGCCGCCTGACATGAAATTCGCTGTGCCAGAACCAGGTCTGTTTTGCACATCCACCGCACGCAAGGAACGACATGAGCCGCATCACCCTTTCCCGCTTTCTGATCGAACAACAGCGCAAGGCGGGCACCCTGCCGCCGGAACTGCGCCTGCTGATCGAAACCGTTGGCCGCGCTTGTAAAGCCATCAGCTACTCCGTGAACAAGGGGGCATTGGCCGGCATTCTGGGTGAGGCCGGCACCGGCAACATCCAGGGCGAGGCACAAAAGAAACTGGACGTGATTGCCAACGACTTCCTGCTGGATGCCAATGAATGGGGTGGCAGCCTGGCCGCCATGGCATCGGAAGAAATGGAACTGCCGTATCACATTCCGGGCGAATACCCGAAGGGCGAATACCTGCTGATGTTCGACCCGCTGGATGGTTCGTCCAACATCGACGTCAACATTTCGGTTGGTACCATCTTCTCCATTCTGCGCTGCCCGGAAGGCATTGATCACCCGACTGAAGAAGCCTTCTTGCAACCGGGCACCAAACAGGTTGCCGCCGGTTACACCGTTTACGGCCCGCAAACCATGCTGGTACTGACCTTTGGCAGCGGCGTGCACGGCTTTACGCTGGATCGCGAACACGGCTCCTTCGTGCTGACCCACTCCGACATGCAGGTTCCGGAAAGCACGCAGGAATTTGCCATCAACATGTCCAATATGCGCCACTGGGAAGCCCCGGTAAAACGCTATGTCGACGAAATGCTGGCAGGCAAGACCGGCCCGCTGGGCAAGGACTACAACATGCGCTGGGTGGCTTCCATGGTGGCCGAAGTGCATCGCATCATCACCCGCGGCGGCATTTTCATGTATCCGAAAGATGCCCGCGACCCGGGCAAGGCCGGCAAGCTGCGCATCATGTACGAAGGCAACCCGATGGCCTTCATCATTGAACAGGCCGGTGGCGCAGCCACCAATGGTTATCAACGCATCATGGATATCCAGCCGCAAGGCCTGCACGAACGCGTGGCCGTGTTCCTGGGTTCCAAGGAAGAAGTTGAGCGCATTACCCGCTACCATCAGGAACAGTAATCAAATCAACCCTGTCGCTTGCGGCAGGTTTTTTTTATTGCCAATACTGACAGTTGCTCCAAGCAGCCTATAGTGAATCAACGTTTATCAGATAACGGATACCGCGCATGCTGTCTACCCAACACCTGATTGTCGCTCTGGCAGAAAGCTCTTCCGTGCAAGCGCAGATCATTCGCAATGAACTGGGCGAGCTGGGCATTACGCGCATGGAGGTATTTGAAACCGGCGCAGACTTGCTGGACTACATCAGCCAGTACAAGCCTGATGTGGTGATGAGTGCTTTCCACCTGCCGGACATGACGGCAGGCGAAATGATTTTCCGCATGCGCGGCCATCTGGAATTGCGTGACATCCCCTTCATTCTGGTGTCCAGCGAGACCAATCCGGAACTGATCGATCCTATGCGCCAGGCCGGGCTGATGGGTATTCTGCCCAAGCCCTTCGACCTGCCCCAGCTGCGCAAGGTCATCAACGACACCATGGATTTCCTGTCCGTCAACCAGAGTGACAACGACAGCGATATTGACTACGCCGACCTGAACATCCTGCTGGTGGATGACAGCGTGATGGCACGCCGCCATATCCGTACAGTGCTGGAACGGCTGGGCTTCGAGAAGATCACCGAATCCTGGAGCGGCAAGGATGCCCTGCCGCTGATAGACAGCACACTGTTTGACCTGGTGCTGACCGACTACAACATGCCGATGATGGACGGTTGCGAGCTGACCCGCTACATCCGCACCAACAGCATGCAAAGCTCGGTGCCGGTCATCATGATTTCCAGCGAGGAAAACATGGAGAAACTGGCCGCCGCCGAAGCTGCCGGCGTATCGGCCATCATGGGCAAACCCTTCGAAACATCGGCGGTGCGCCAGATTCTGCGCACCCAGCTGGCACAGCGCTGATCAGCGCGGCATCACCCACACCAGGCGCGAGCCGCCCTGTGCGTCGCTCAGCGCCTGGCGTCGCCAGTAGCCCTGGCTGGTATATACCGTAGCGGCCTCGGCCACCCCAGCCATGCGACAATAGCTGACTTCCTGAAAACCCGCCTGCAACAACTGGCTGCGGCCCTTCTTGCGCGACTTGAAGCAAGTCGGATGACTGGCCAGCGCCACCACATCTGCCGGGGCAGACTCCTCCCAGCCACGCACCATTTCCAGCTTGGGCTGGGTCATGACGGCCAGTCCACCCAACACCGTACTCAACAACGCATGCCACTCCGGTGCCACCGTCGCCATTGGTGCGGCCAGTTCGCCGGGATAATTCACCAGCAAGGCCAGGCTTTGTTCGGTATCCGCCAGCCAGTCGCTTCCCGGCAGGGAGAAATCGGCCGCAATCAGCAGCAAGGCCACCGCGCGGCTATCCGGCAGGTGCATGACAAAGGCAGCACCTTGCTCACCGGCATGCAAGAAGAAGGCTTCGGCAGGCAGGGTAAGGCGATCAGGCATATTACCTGGCAAGCGGGTATGCGACAGCGCCTGCATCAGGCCGGAATCCAGATGCGCCATGACCCGGCCATGCCGGCAAAACTGGCCATAGGCATCAGCCAGCCGCTGTTCGATGGCAATGCGTGCCGATGCAGCCGGATACACCTGGGCTGCGCGTTCCAGTTCGCGCGCCACCAGCGCCATGCCCTCCTGTTGAACTGCTTCGGCTTGCACCGCCTGGGTATAGAGTTGCCCGACACGTCTGGCCCAAGGCCGCGTGGCGGCATAACGTTGCACGGCATAAAGCATTTGGATGACAGCCCCCGGACAAGAAAAAAGGGCCGCATTGTAAGCGCAAGAGGTGGTTTACCGCCAGTCCGGGCAAGGAGACGCAGTCGCGCGGGCAGTGAATCAGGCCTGGCTGTTACCGCTGGAAATATAGGAATAGCGGCAAATATCCTCGCGCCGCTGCCAGCCCTGCTTGTCCCAGAAACTCTGCGCAGCCGTATTGCTGCGAAAAACATCAAGATGGGTCTTGGCGATACCCTGGCGTGCCAGTTCGGCAATGCAGGCATCCACCAGACGCCGCGCCAGCCCCTGACGGCGGTAGGCAGGCAGCACCAGCAGATGCTGCAGATAACCACGCCGGCCATCGTGGCCGGACATCACACAGCCCACAATCTGGCCGTCGCACTCTGCCACAAAACTCAGGCCGGGGTTGCGCGCCAGATAACGCGCAGTGGCTTCTGCCGAATCCGCATCGCGGATGGAAATACCAGGGGTTTGCTGCATCAGCTGCAGCACGGTGGGGTAATCATCCAGCGTCATCAAACGTATGACAGGCATGACAGTCCTTTCCTTGAGGCACACGCATCATGTTATGCCCGAAGGCCGCAGTCAGAAAAGGCCGGTGCAAATGCACCGGCCCTCAGGCTACTGACAAAGTGGGTTGCCGCAACTTCAACAGACCCGGCATAGCCGCCCCATGGATGAGGCGACTGATTGCACAATCGCCCCCTCCATTCCCTACCCACTGTTCTTAGCCTGCCAATTGCAGCAGCGAGCCTCGCTTTCTTTTCAGGAAGCGAAAGGGATTTCGGGCCAGTCATCAGCCGGTGACAAAGGCTTAATGCCGCCGTGCCAGACGCTGCAATACCGCTACCAGGGTATCGACTTCCTCGCAGGTGTTATAGAAAGCCAGCGAAGGCCGTACCGTGGCTTCCAGCCCGAAGCGCCGCAGAATCGGTTGGGCGCAGTGGTGGCCGGAGCGCACCGCAATGCCTTCCTGATTCAGCGCCTTGCCCACTTCCTCGGTGCGATAGCCCGGCAGCACGAAGGACAGCACGCTGGCCTTGTTGGCTGCCGTGCCGACCAGGCGCAAACCCGGTACCGATTGCAGGCCGTGGGTGGCATACACCAGCAGGTCGTGCTCGTAGTGGGCAATGGCTTCCAGCCCGATACGCTCGACATAGTCGATGGCTGCGCCCAGGCCCACCGCGTCCGCGATATTGCCAGTGCCTGCCTCGAACTTGTTGGGTGCCGGCTGATACAGCGTTTTCTCGAAGGTGACATCGGCAATCATGTTGCCACCCCCTTGCCACGGCGGCATGCTGTCCAGCAATTCCTTCTTGCCGTACACCACGCCGATGCCGGTGGGTGCAAACACCTTGTGCCCGGAGAACACAAAGAAGTCTGCATCCAGCGCCTGCACGTTCACCCGCATGTGCGAGACCGACTGCGCCCCGTCCACCAGCACCCGCGCCCCGGCGGCATGCGCCAGCGCCACGATTTCCTGCACCGGTGTCACCGTGCCCAGCGCATTGGATACCTGGGTGATGGCCACCAGTCTGGTGCGGCTATTCAGCAGCTTGCGGTATTCGTCCAGCAGGATCTGGCCGCTGTCATCCACCGGAATCACCCGGATTTTGGCTCCGCTGGCTGCTGCCAGCATCTGCCAGGGCACGATGTTGGCGTGGTGCTCCAGCTGAGACACCACGATTTCATCGCCAGCGCCGATATTCTGGCGCCCCCAGGTATTGGCCACCAGATTGATGGCCTCGGTGGCTCCGCGCACGAAAATCACCTGATCCGGGCTGGGAGAGCCAATGAAACGGGCCACCTTGTTACGGGCCGCTTCGTAGGCATCCGTCGCCCGCGCCGCCAGTTCATGCGCAGCACGGTGGATGTTGGAGTTTTCGTGCTGGTAGAAATAGGCCAGCCGGTCGATCACCGCTTGCGGCTTGTGCGTGGTGGCGGCGTTATCCAGCCAGATCAGCGGCTTGCCATTCACCCGTTCGGCCAGGATGGGGAAGTCACGTCGCACGGCATTTACATCGAAGCCATGGCCGCGACTGGCCACCTTGCGGTCGAAATCCGGTGCCTTGCCATGCTGCGGCCATTCCTCGACAAAGTAATAGCCATGGCTGTTACCCTGCGCCGGAGTTGCCACCACCGGCTGGCGACTGTCACCGGCCAGCAAGGCGCGCAGCTCATCCGCCCCCGGCAGGCCGAAGGACTGTGCCGTCACCCGGTCATCCACCGCCACATCCGGCGCTGCGGAAGGATAACCGGCAGACTCGCCGATAAAGTAATACGGCGAGGACGGTACGGCTGCTCCGGCAAAGGACGGGGCCGAAGGCTGGGCTGCGGCCAGTTGCGGAATGGCCGCGCCATAGCCCTCCGGCACGGCATAGGCATGCGGACCACCACGGCCAAAGCCATCCAGCGCCGCCGGTTCCGGCGTATGCGCGGCGGCAGCGGCCGGTTGTGGCGACAGCTGCGGACCAGCGACATCCAGATTCAGCCCATTGGATGCCGCTGGCGCACTGCCCGGCACCTGACCCGGCAAGGCGCTGAAGAAGGCATTGGCCAGATTCGCCAGCTGGGCGACATCCGGCAGGCCGTCTGGCAGGCCGGAAGGCTTACTTGTAGGTATCTGGGTAGTCATGGTACTTGCCAATCTCCACGTCTTCGAGCACGGCCAGCGCATCTTCGGTCAGCACGGCCAGCGAGCAATACAGCGAAATCAGGTAGGACGCGATGGCGTTGCGGTTGATGCCCATGAAGCGCACCGACAGGCCCGGGCTCTGTTCGCCAGCCACACCCGGCTGGTACAGGCCGATCACACCCTGGCGCTTTTCACCCACGCGCAGCAGCAGGATCTTGGTCTTGCCGTCTTCGTCGATAGGCAGCTTGTCCGACGGGATGATGGGAACACCGCGCCAGGTGATGAACTGCGAACCGAACAGGCTCACGGTCGGCGGCGGTACGCCACGACGGGTGCATTCGCGACCGAAGGCGGCAATGGCCAGCGGGTGAGCGAGGAAGAAGCCGGGCTCTTTCCATACCTTGGTCAACAGCTCGTCCAGATCGTCCGGGGTCGGTGCGCCGGTCAGGGTGGAGATGCGCTGGGTATCATCCACATTGGCCAGCAAGCCGTATTCCGGATTGTTGATCAGCTCGGATTCCTGACGTTCCTTGATGGTTTCAATGGTCAGGCGCAGCTGTTCCTTGATCTGGTCGTGCGGGCTGCTGTACAGGTCGGACACACGGGTGTGCACGTCCAGCACGGTGGTCACCGCATTGAGGAACAGTTCACGCGGCTGTTCTTCGTAATCGACAAAGGTTTGCGGCAGTTCGGATTCGTCGCGCTGCGAGCAGGCCACCTGCACGCCAGCGGCATTTTTCACCCGGTTCAGACGGAAAATGCCCGCTTCTACCGGCGACCATTGCAGCAGGTGCACCAGCCAGCGCGGGCTGATGGTGGACAACTGCGGTACGGTTTTGGTGGCATTGGCTAGCTGGCGCGCTGCGTTGTCGCCCAGTGCCTGTTTGACGTCCTGATGTTGAGACATGTCTGCTCCATAAGGGATGGTGGAAGAAACAAAACTGCAGGCAACACAGCCCCCTTGCCGACGGCCTGCAGGCAAAGCTCCGCCCTGCCCGCTGCCCATGCAGCGGGATCAGGTGGTCAATCAGTGATTGGTAGTGGTGCGATTAAGAGCGGCTAACAAAATAGCGTAGCGTCCCTGGGGCAAGGCGCGCCGCCGCAGACAGTACAAGTAGTACGGCAAGGCGGCGCAACGCAGCAGCAGGGTTTTTGTTAGCCGCTCTACGGTGGGGCTGCTTGCAAGCTGGCCTGGGTAATCTGACTACCTGACGGCACACTGCGGGTAAGCCAGACATTGCCGCCTATGCTGGAACCACGCCCGATGGTGATGCGCCCCAGCACGGTGGCCCCGGCGTAAATCACCACATCGTCTTCCACGATGGGATGGCGCGGCTGGCCCTTGAGCAGGCTGCCATCCTCGCCCTGTTCGAAGCGTTTGGCACCCAGGGTGACGGCCTGATACAGCCGCACCCGCTCACCGATGACGGCGGTTTCGCCTATCACCACGCCGGTGCCGTGATCGATAAAGAAGCCGGCACCGATCTGCGCGCCGGGGTGAATGTCGATACCGGTTTCACCATGGGCAATTTCGGCGATCATGCGCGCTATCAGCGGCAGGCCTGCGCGGTAAAGCAGGTGCGCCAGGCGGTGATGCAGGATGGCGTTGATGCCGGGGTAGCACAGCAGGACTTCATCCACACTGCGCGCTGCCGGATCGCCTTGCCAGGCGGCGGTGATGTCGGCATCCAGCAGGCGGCGCTGATCGGGCAAGGCGGCGGCAAACTGCTGAATGATGCTTATAGAATGTGCCACCGACTGCGCCTCGCTGTCATCTGCCGACAAACCGTTCAAGCGGGCGCTGTAGCGCAGCTCCAGCACCACTTGCGCCGCCAGTGCATCCAGCGCCACCGCGAGGCTGTGACCGACAAAAAAGTCTTCGCTGCTGTCACGCAGCCCCGGCGGACCCAGCCGCATCGGAAACAGCGCGGCAGCCAGCGTAGCCACGATGTCGCGCAAGGCGGCGCGAGACGGAAATTCTCTGGTGGAAAAATCCCGCAAGCGGCCCTGGCTTTGCCGCCAGTCGGCACGCGCCGCATGCAGGGCGCTGACTACGCTGTCCAGATGCCAGTCGTGTACCACCGGCTGGGAAGGACCAAAGGGACGGACCAGATCATTCATGGCTGTACTCGCTCTATCGTCAGTCGGGCCTGTGCCGGGTTTCAGTCTTGCTGCCAAGGCAGCTTCCAGTAACGCCAGCCACCCACGTCACCACGCTGGTTCTGGCTGTCGAGGTCCCCTTCGAAACCTTCCAGCACGTTGTACACCTGGGTAAAGCCGGCCTTGGCAGCTGCCTCGGCCGCGGCGGCGGAACGCTTGCCACTGCGGCACAGCAGCACCACGATGCTGTCCTTGCCCCCGGCCTTGCTTTCCAGCTCGCGCAGGAAGCGCGGGTTCTTGATCAGCGCCGTACCGGTCTGCCAGGCCACATGCAGCGAGCCTGGTACCTGGCCGACGAATTTGCGCTCTTCGGCAGTACGTACATCCACCAGCGTGGCCACACCGGCATCCACCAGCGACCAGGCTTCCAGCGGGTAAAGCGCGCCGGTATAGGCAAGGCCGCTGTCTGCCGCACGCAGGCGGGCAATTTCCAGCAGCTCTTCGCTGGCACTGACTGCGTCGGTGGCACTGAGCTGATGGCCGCTAGGCCCGGCCTGGTTGGTATTCGGAGTGATGCTGGAGGTAGTGTTGGTGTGCAGTTGCGTCATCTTGGTCTCCCTGACTGGTGCCATCTGGCTTGCAGACCAATATACGCGGCAGCGTGCCGCTGATTAAGCAAGAAAAACTGCAGTGATTATGAAGAAAATGGATAACCATGCCGCTTTTATGGCATTTTCTGGCATAACAAAAAGAATCTTCGTGTTCTGAGCAGGCAGGTGCTTACAAAACGATTGAAAGCAGGTAATGCATGGCTTGAAAAACAAAAAACGGGATGGCCGTAGCCATCCCGTCCGGGGCAGTCAGATCGTGCGTTTCAGGCTTAGAACGCCGGAATCACCGCACCCTGGTACTTGGTTTCGATGAACTTCTTGGCTTCCGGGCTGTTCAGCGCAGCAGCCAGTTTCTTGATGGCGGCGCTGTTCTTGTTGTCCGGACGGGCTACCAGCAGGTTGGCATACGGCGAGGTGGTTTCGGTGAACAGGCCATCCTTCTTCGGGTTCAGCTTGGCTTCCAGCGCGTAGTTGGCGTTGATCAGCGCAACATCAACCTGGTTCAGCACGCGCGGCAGGGTAGCGGCTTCCAGTTCCTTGATCTTGATGCTCTTCGGGTTGGACACGATGTCCTTGGTGGTCGGGTAGATGTTCTTGCGGTCCTTCAGCTTGATCACACCGCCCTGATCCAGCAGCAGCAGCGCACGGCCGGCATTGGTCGGGTCATTCGGGATGGCCACGGTAGCACCCTGCGGCAGGTCAGCCACTTTCTTGTACTTGCTGGAGTAAGCAGCAAACGGCTCGATGTGTACCGGCTTGGAAGCCACCACCAGATGGGTGCCACGGTCCTTGTTGAACTTGTCCAGGTACGGAATGTGCTGGAAGAAGTTGGCATCCAGCTGCTTTTCTTCTACCTGGGTGTTAGGCAGCACGTAGTCGTTGAACACCTTTACTTGCAGATCCACACCTTGCTTGGCCAGGGTGGGCTTCAGGGCTTCCAGGATTTCAGCATGCGGGACTGGCGAAGCAGCAACAACCAGTTTTACATTTTCGGCGTGTACGGCCAGTGCGGCCACGCTCAGGCTCAGGGCTGCAAACAGCTTGGAAACGCGTTTCATCGTTTTTTTCTCCGGATCAATGGGCAAAGGGGCTCCATGCAGCCGGTCAAGTCCGGCTGCACAGGGATTCACAACAAAGGGAATACAGTAATGTGCTGGCGGCTGAATCAGCCGAAGCGACAGCGGCGCACCAGGGCGTCGCCTGCGGTTTGCAGGGCTTGTACCAGCACCAGCAGCAGGGCCACGGTGACGATCATCACCTCGGTCTGGAAGCGCTGATAGCCGTAGCGGATGGCCAGATCGCCCAGACCGCCGCCGCCGATCACACCGGACATGGCGGTATAACCCACCAGCGCCACGGCGGTGACGGTAGCCGCGCCAATCAGACCGGGCATGGCTTCGGGCAGCAGCACCTTGAACACGATCTGCGGCAGTTTGGCACCCATGGACTGGCTAGCTTCAATCACGCCGCGGTCGATTTCGCGCAGCACGTTTTCCACCAGGCGGCCAAAGAAGGGAATGGCCCCCACCACCAGCGGCACGATGGCACCGGCCACGCCGATGGAGGTACCCACCAGCAACAGGGTGAGCGGAATCAGCACAATCAGCAAAATGACAAACGGCAGCGAGCGCAGCACGTTCACCAGGAAAGACAGCACCGCATACAGACGCGGGCGGGCGCGCAGCTGGCCCGGTGCGCTGATGTACAGCAGTACGCCCAGCGGCAGGCCGAACACGATGGTAAACAGCAGGGACACGCCCAGCATGGTCAGGGTATCCAGGGTGGCGGTGCCGATTTCCGGCCAGTCCACCGTCAACAACAGGCTTGGGTCGAATCCGCTCATGCCAGCACCTCGCAACGTACACCCTCGCGGGCAAAAATCTCCGGCAGGGCCGGCAGTTCCACATGAGACGCCACCACGCCCACCAGCAACTGGCCGCAAGGCGTGTCACGGATTTCGCTCAAGGTGCCGCTGAGCAGGTTGACGCGCAGGCCGGTTTCGCGGCCCACCTTGTCCAGTACCGGGCTGAGCGTGGGTTCACCGACAAAGGTGAGCTTGAGCAGCGGCACGCCGATGCGCGCACGCCAGGCCTCCACCCGTTCGCCCTGACCAAAACCGGTTTCGGCTAGCAGGCTGCGGGTGACGGCATGCTGCGGTTGCAGGAACACGTCCAGCACGCTGCCCTTTTCCACCACCTTGCCGTGATCCATCACCGACACGTGATCGCACAGTTGGCGAATCACGCGCATGTCGTGGGTAATCAGCACGATGGTGAGATTGAGCTGACGGTTGATGTCGGCCAGCAGGGCCAGGATCGAATCCGTGGTTTCCGGGTCCAGTGCTGACGTTGCTTCGTCACACAGCAGCAGGTCCGGGTGATTGGCCAGTGCACGGGCAATGCCCACGCGCTGCTTTTGTCCGCCGGACAATTGCGACGGACGTTTTTCCTTGTGATCGGCCAGGCCCACCAGTTGCAGCAATTCGTCCACCCGCGCGTCCATTTGTGCCGGGGTCAAGCCACCGGCCAGCTCCAGCGGGAAGCGCACATTGCCGCCCACGGTGCGCGAGCGCAGCAGATTGAAATGCTGGAACACCATGCCAATGCGCTGGCGGCGCAGTTGCAGCTCGGCCTCCGGCAAGGCGGTGAGTTCCTGCTTGCCCAGTGTCACGGTGCCGCTATCCGGACGCTCCAGCAGGTTGAGGCAACGGATCAGGGTACTTTTACCGGCCCCCGAGCGGCCGATGATGCCGTAGATTTCTCCGGCAGCCACTTGCAGGCTGACATCGTCCAGTGCGGCGATGCGGCGGCCTTCATGGCTGAAATGCTTGCTGAGATTGCGTACTTCTATCATACCGTCTGCGTTCTATCCCCTGCCCTGATCGGGCAGAAAGCGGGTGAGCGACGGGGGATAACCCGTCAGGAGTGGCAAGTCTAGCGGCTGCAAGCACAAACCAAAAATAATAAAAATTTCGTTGTATATCGTTTTGGAGAATATTGGATACAGAAAACTGCATGCGCTCATCCTCCGCCGCACGCCAGCGCGCAGCCAGCTTGCGGCGGAAGACAGGTGTCAGATCAGGCCAGCGTGGCGATCGACACTTCAGTGGATTTGACGAAGGCCACCACCGGCGAACCTACTTTCAACTGCAATTCGCGCACCGAGCGGGTGGTGATCACCGAGGTGACAATGCCGGAGGCGGTTTCCACATCCACTTCGGACAAGACCGGTCCTTCGATGATTTCCTTGATCACGCCCTTGAACTGGTTGCGGACATTAATGGATTGAATGCTCATGATCGGTTTCCTGTGTGTTGGTGTTACAAGGCCCAGTGCAGCTGCGAGAAATGCAGCGACGCGAGCGGTGTTTCATTGATAAGCGGCGCATTAAAGGAAGGCCCTTGCAGCACGCGTTGCAGGATGTGCTGCTCCAACGCGACAAAGCGGCTATCGGCCGGGTCGCGGCTACGTGGCAGCTCCACCGGCAAATCCAGCGCCACCCGGCCCTCTTCCAGCAGCACCACACGGTCGGCCAGGGTCACGGCTTCGCTGACATCGTGCGTTACCAGCACCGTGGTGCAGCCATGCTGCTGCCACAAGCGCTCGATCAGGCCCTGCATTTCCAGCCGGGTGAGTGCATCCAGCGCGCCCAGCGGTTCGTCCAGCAACAGCAGCGAGGGCTGATGCACCAGCGCCCGCGCCAGTGCCACCCGCTGGCGCTGACCGCCGGACAGCCGGGCCGGCCATTCCTGCGCCCGGTCAGCCAGCCCTACTTCGGCCAAGGCCTGCTCGGCTTCGCCACGGCGGCTGGCCGGCAAGCCCAGTGCCACATTGTCCAGCACGCTCTTCCACGGCAGCAGGCGGGCTTCCTGGAACATCACCCGCACGCTTTGCCCGGCCGGCTGCTGCAACAGGCCGCCATCGGCCTGATCCAGCCCGGCCAGCAAACGCAGCAAGGTGCTCTTGCCGCAACCGGAGCGGCCGACAATGGCCAGGAACTGACCTTGCGGAATGTGCAGGTCCAGCGCGTCCAGCACCACGCGCTCGCCAAAGCGGCGGATAAGGCCTTGCAGCACAATGGGGCTGGCCGTCTTGAGGTCATCCAGTTTCATCATGTTCTCCTCAGGCTGCCTTGAAATAGGACGGATGCCAGCGCAACCAGCGTTTTTCCAGCGCGCGGGCGGCCACATCCACCACCTTGCCCAGTGCGGCATACAGCAGGATGGACAGCACCACGATGTCGGTTTGCAGGAATTCCCGCGCATTGGATGCCAGATAACCAATGCCGCTGGTGGCAGACAGGGTTTCCGCCACGATCAGGATGATCCAGGCAATGCCCAGTGCGTAGCGGATGCCCACCAGAATGGACGGCAAGGCACCGGGCAGCACCACCTGACGGAACAGGGCATTACCGCTCAGCCCGTAGCTGCGCGCCATTTCCAGCAGTTGCGGATCCAGCGAACGAATGCCGTGATAGGTGTTCAGGTAGACCGGGAACAGCACCCCGAAGGCCACCAGAAATACCTTGGCGGATTCATCAATACCGAACCACAAAATCACCAAGGGCAGGATGGCCAGCGGCGGGATATTGCGCAGCATCTGCAAGGTGGTATCAAACAATGCCTCGCCCAGCCGGGATACCCCGGCCAGCAGGCCGAATGCCAGACCAAGCCCGGCGCCGATGACAAAACCGCTGGCCACGCGGCCAAAACTGACCGCCAGATGACGGAACAGGTCGCCACTGCTGAGCAATTGCCAGAAGGCCACCAGCACTTCGGTGGGTGCGGGCAGAACCCGGTGGTTCAGCCAGCCGGCCACCGAGGCCAGCTGCCAGAACAGCAGCAACAGGATGGGCACCAGCCAGGGCAGCAAACGCTGCCACAGGCCTTGTGCCAATGCATGTGTACGTGACATGGGCATGCTCCTCAGGAGGCCGCCGCCTGGCGGATTTCATTGGGCAACAGCTGGTTGGCCATCACCTCGCCTGCCGGTTGCTGGCCGATACTGGCCTTGAGACGGTCCGGCAGATGCGGGAACAGCAGCTCGGCCACGCGGTAGGCTTCGTCCAGATGCGGGTAGCCGGAGAACACAAAGGTTTCGATACCTAGCTCAGCGTACTCCTGCATGCGTGCTGCCACGGTAGGGCCATCGCCCACCAGCGCCGTGCCTGCACCGCCACGCACCAGACCGATGCCCGCCCACAGATTGGGCGAGATTTCCAGCTTGTCACGGCTGCCACCATGCAGCGCAGCCATGCGGCGCTGGCCTTCCGAATCGGCCCGCGCCAGGGCTTTCTGCGCATTGGCAATGGTAGCGTCATCCAGACGGCTGATCAGCCGGTCGGCCGCAGCCCAGGCTTCTTCATTGGTTTCGCGCACGATGATGTGCAGGCGGATGCCAAAGCGCACCGTGCGGCCCAGTTTTGCGGCCCGCGCCCGCACATCGGCAATCTTCTTGGCCACTTCCGCTGGCGGCTCGCCCCAGCTGAGGTAGACATCCACATGCTCGGCCGCCAGATCATGCGCGGCATCGGACGAGCCGCCAAAGTACAGTGGCGGATAAGGTTTGCTCACCGGCGGATACAGCAACTGGGCATCGCTCACCTTGATATGCTTGCCGTCCAGATTCACCTTGTCACCGGCCAGCACACCTTTCCAGATATGCAGGAATTCGCTGGCGGCTTCGTAGCGCTCGTCGTGGCTGAGCCAGCTGCCATCACCGGCCAGCTCCACCGGGTCGCCCCCGGCCACCACATTCACCAGCAAGCGGCCTTGCGACAGGCGGTCAAAGCTGGAGGCCATGCGCGCCGCCACCGTGGGCGACATGATGCCGGGGCGCACTGCCACCAGGAATTTCAGCTTGCGGGTGGACGGAATCAGCGTGGCGGCGGTCACCCACGGGTCTTCGCAAGAACGGCCGGTGGGAATCAGCGCGCCATCAAAACCCAGGCTGTCTGCCGCGCGGGCAATCTGGGTGAGGTAGTCCAGGTCCACGGTGCGTGCCCCTTCCGGGCTACCCAGATAACGTCCGTCACCATGAGTGGGGAAAAACCAGAAAATCTGCATGTCCATTATTCCTGTCTTGTTCTTTGCTTGTTATTGAATTGCGCTCAGGGCTTCCACACCGCGTCCTGCACCTTGATGGCCTTGGGAATCAGGCCCAGTGCATGGAAGGTATCGGCCACTTCCTGTTGCTGCTGGATGGTTTTGGCGTTGACATAGCTGACGCTGTAGTCCGGATGACGGCTGAGCATGGCGGCATAGGTTTCCGCTTCCAGCCCGGTGTAGCCGGACAGGGTTTTGGCGACTTGCTGCACATCGCCACGCAGCTGTTTGTTGTTGTCGGTCAGCGCCTTGAACACGATGGCAATCACCTTGGGGTTGGCCTGGGCAAAGTCACGTGCCGCCAGATAGAAGGTGTTGTTGGCGCTCAGGCCCTTGCCGGTGGACAGCACCCGCACACCACCGGCGCGGGTGGCCGCGGCGTAGTACGGGTCCCAGATGCTCCAGGCATCCACGCTGCCACGCTCGAAGGCGGCACGCGCCTCGGACGGTGTCAGGTAAACCGGGGTGATGTCGCTGTACTGCAGCCCGGCCTTTTTCAGTGCTGCCACCGTCAGGTAGTGCGCACTGGAGCCCTTGGTAAAGGCCACACGCTTGCCCTTGAGATCGGCCAGCTTCTTGATGGGCGATCCGGCGGGCAGCAGGATGGCGGAGGATTCCGGCTTGGAAGGTTCCTGGCCGATATACACGATATTGGCCCCGGCAGCCTGGGCGAATACCGGCGGCGAATCGCCGGTCATGCCGATGCTGACACTGCCGGCATTCATGGCTTCCAGAATCGGTGGGCCAGCCTGGAACTCATACCATTTCACCGTCACGCCCAGCGGTGCCAGCTGCTTTTCCAGCGTGCCTTGCGCCTTGAGTGACACCAGATTGATGGCGCTTTTCTGGTAGCCCACGTTCAGGTCCAGCGCGTGGGCTGCCAGCGACCAGCCCGCCAGCACGGCAAGGCCCAGCGTTTTTTTCAGGAGGGATAGCGTCATGATGAAGTCCGGAATTACAGGCTGATCAGCCGGGAAATGAAATCGTTGGCATAGCGCGGGGCATGCGGGGCCGGGGCATTCACCCCCAGCAGGGCGGCAAACTCATGCACGGCAGTTTGCAGGCGCTGTTCCAGCTCCTCGGCCAGTTCGGCCTCGCCATTGGCATTGGCACCAATCTGCGACTCCACCGCATACACGCCCTGGTGGATGGCGCTGGCCTTGAGCGCCGCCAGTACCGGCTTGATGGAGTAATCCACCGCCAGCAAATGGCCGGGGCTGCCGCCGCTTACCAGCGGCAACACCGGCTTGCCGGCGAGGCCGCCTTCCGGAATCAGATCCAGCAGCACCTTGAGCGCACCGGCATAAGCCGCCTTGTACACCGGGGTGGCGATGATCAGCCCGCTGGCCGCGCTTACCCGCTGCTGGAATTCCTGGATTTGCGGATGGGAAAACTGGCCATGCAATAGTGCATCGGCCGGAAAGTCGTGAATGCTGATGGTTTGCAGCTCGATATCCAGTGCAGTCAGCGCAACGCGGCTGCGCTCGATCAGGCGCGCTGTGCGCGAGGTTTTACTGGGGCTGCCGAGAATGGCGAGAACGGTCATGGGTGGGTTTTCCGCAGTGCGTCATGGCAATGGACTGCACCTTAGCAGAGCTGTTTTATATCCATAAGCAAGAAAAATCGAACTTGTTATCAGAAATAATGCTTATGAAAACAACTGATCTCCCGTACGCAAAGGCGAAACGACACTAGCAACACGCTGCGCAGAACTGCTGAGCTGACTACCCAAATCAGCCCGCTGCTTGCAAAATGGCGGCCTGTCATCCGGAACCAGCACCATGAGCCAGCATCTCCTGATCATTGATCCGCAAAACGACTTTTGTGACCTGCCCGCCTCCGCCTTGCCGGTCACGGGTGCCTGCCGCGACATGGAACGGCTTGCCAGGCTGATTGAACAGCATGGCCCGGTACTGGATGCCATCACCGTCACCCTGGACAGCCACCACCGCTATGACATCGCTCACCCGGCTTTCTGGCGCGGCCCGGCTGGTGAACAGCCCTTGCTCTGTCCCATCACCCTGGCCAATGTGGATGCCGGACGCTGGCTTCCGGCCGACCCTGCCCTGCTGCCTGCCGTGCGTCACTACCTGCAGCACTGCACGCTGTTTGTATGGCCGCCGCACTGCCTGACTGGCAGTTGGGGACACAATATTCACGACGGCCTCAACCAGGCACTACAGCAATGGGAATGCCAGCGCCTGCGCCCGGTGCAGTACCTGTTCAAGGGACTGAACCCGCTGACCGAGCATTTCTCGGCCTTCGAGGCCGACCTGCCACTGGAAGATGACCCGGATACCCGCTTCCAGCCGCAACAAGTGGCTGCACTGGTGGCTGCACAGCGGGTTATCGTGGCTGGCGAGGCGCTGTCCCACTGTGTGGCCAGCTCGGTACGCAGCCTGCTGCGCCATCTGGGAAAAGACTTTGCCCGCAAGCTGGTGCTGCTGTCCGACTGCAGCAGTCCCGTGCCGGGATTCGAGGCACAGGCGGACGGCTTTGTCGCGGAAATCCGCCAATTGGGTGCGCAGATTGTCCCCAGCACCACCCTGTTCGACTAGCCGGCAATACCAGAAAAAAGGGCGTGCCCACAGGCACGCCCTTTACATACACATCAACCGCGTGCCGCAGCACGCCAGTACGTCAATCAGTCACGCTTCACCGTCGCCAATGCAGGCTGGTGATGACGGCCGAGATTGAACATCTTGTACACCACGGACACCGCCAGCAACAGGCCGGTACCGACAAACAGCGATACGCGGGTATCCGGGTTCACCAGCATGCCGAACAGCACGCACACCAGGAAGGCAATGGTCAGCCAGTTGGTGAAGGGGAACAGGATGGACTTGAACGGGTGGCTGTGCATTTTCTCGCTGTGCGCCAGGCGGAAACGGGCCTGACATACCAGCACCACAAACCAGGGCACCATGCCCGGCAGCACACTGGCACTGTACACATACACGAACACGCGTTCCGGATTCGGGATGATGTAGTTGAGCGCCGAACCCAGGCCGATGCAGGCAATGGTCACCCAGATGGCGTTGACCGGCACCCCGCCCTTGGACACCTTGCCCAGGAAAGACGGCAGCTGCTTGTTCTGCGCCAGGGTATACAGCATGCGGCCACAGCTGTAGATGCCGCTATTGCAGCCGGACAGCGCGGCAGTCAGCACCACGAAGTTGATGACACCCGCTGCAGCAGCAATGCCCACCTTGGCAAAGGTCAGCACGAAGGGGCTGCCGCTGGTGCCGATCTGGTTCCACGGATAAATGGCCACGATCACGAAGATGGCACCGACATAGAAAATCAGGATGCGCCAGATGATGTTGTTGATGGCACGCTTGAGGGTGACTTGCGGGTCCTTGGCCTCACCAGCGGTAATGCCGACCAGTTCCACACCCTGATAAGCGGCCACCACCAGACAGAGCGCAAACAAAAAGCCCTTGGCCCCACCGGCAAAGAAGCCGTCATGCGCGGTGAGGTTACCAAAGCCGACTGCCGGCATGTCACCACCACCCACCAGGATCAGCTTCAGGCCCACCAGAATCATCACCACGATGGTGGAAATCTTGATCAGGCCGAACCAGAACTCGAACTCGCCGTACAAACGCACCGCCAGCAGGTTGGAGGCGGCCAGGATGGCGACAAAGGCAATGGCCGGCACCCACTGCGGCACGGTGGGGAACCAGTACTGCACATACACCCCTGCGGCGGTGATTTCCGAAATGCCCACGGCAATCCACATCAGCCAGTAAGCCCAGGCGGTGAGGTAGCCCCAGTAAGGGCTGAGGTATTTGTAAGCATAATGGGCAAAGGAGCCTGCCACCGGTTCGGTATGCAGCATCTCGCCCATGGTGCGCATGATGAAGAAAATGAAGACCCCGGCAATGGCATACGCCAGCAAGACCGAAGGCCCCGTCCATTTCAGCGTGCTGGCCGAGCCCATGAACAGACCGACACCGATTGTCCCGCCAAGGGCAATCAGTTCGATATGTCGTGCCTCAAGCCCGCGCTGCAGCTTTTTGTCACTCTGATTTTCTGACACGATTTTTATTCCCGTTGGTTTCACATATTTATCGAATATCCAATCCTGACGCTTATTCTGACAAACGCGGATTGCTTATTCTTTGATCTGACTACGGGACAATGCTAAACCCTTCATTTCGCTGTCGCAATAAAGGGAATTCCCTTGAAAACAAGGGAAAATTTGCAATTCGGAAATCCGAACAACAAAAACGGTATTTATTCGGTTATTCGAATACCAATTCGCAACAAACAAACAATTAATATCAGCCAAATGATTAATCATGTCGCAAATGCATAAATAAGCTCACCAACAAAATTTACATGTCACCAGACAAACTGGCCGCTTGCACAGTGGCATTCCTGCCCTGCTCCACCTCACGCCCTGCTTGCCATGACAGCTCCCGCAGCGGCCTTTGCGATGCTGCGCCACAGCAAGGTGGTCTGGCTTTGCGAGTTATTACTTTCAATACGCATTTTCGTTACCCATAATGGATAATTGCTCGCAACCCCAGGCAGGGCGGACCCGACGTATGGAAAAACTGCTCGCGGATTTACTGCAAACCTCTCCCATTGGCATTGCGGTGCTGGACAGCCAGCTGCGCTATGTCCACATCAACCGCCAGCTGGCCGATTCCAATGGCCTTAGCCCGGAAGCGCATATCGGCCGCACCCCGCGTGATGTGCTGCCCGATGTCGGCCCCGGGCTGGAAGACATCATGCGCACGGTGATGGCCAGCGGCCTTGCCGAGTGCAATTTCGAAGCCAGCGCCGAAATCCCCCCCGGTTCGGGCTGCATCACCTACTGGAATGCCAGCTACCACCCGCGCTTTGACAAGCAAGGCGAGCCTTGCGGCATCATTGCCATGGTGGAGGATGTCTCGCTGAAAAAGCGGGCCGAACTGGCCATCCGTGCCAGCAACGAGCGCATCCGCAAGGTGCTGGATGCCTTGTTCACCTTTGTCGGGGTACTGAGTACCGATGGCGTACTGGAGGAAGCCAACCGTGCGCCGCTGGAACAGGCAGGGCTGGAACTGGCCGACGTACAGGGCAAACTGTTCTGGGAGTGTTACTGGTGGAACCACGACCCTTTGGTGCAAAGCGAGCTGCAACAGGCCATTGCCCGTGCTGCCGGAGGCGAAACCGTGCGCTACGACGTGGTGGTGCGCATGAAAAACGACAGCCGCATGGTCATCGACTTCATGCTGCGCCCCTTGCAGGATGAAAACGGCGTCATCAGCAACTTGATTGCCTCCGGCATCGACATTACCGCGCGCAAGCAAAACGAACTGGCGCTGCAAATCAGTGAAACCTATTTCCGTGAGGTGGTGGAATCCACACCGGACGGACTGATGATGGTGGATCAGCACGGCGTCATCCGCCTGATCAACACCCGCATGGAGCAGCTGTTCGGTTACAGCCGGCGCGAGCTGGTGGGGGAACAACTGTCCAGCCTGCTGCCGGCAGATTTTCGCGCCACTCACAACAGCTATGTCACGCAGTTCTTTACCGCGCCAATGGCGCGGGGCATGGCCAATCGCAAACCCCTGTTTGCCCAGCGGCGCGACGGCTCGCAGTTTCCCTGTGAAATCGGCCTCAACCCGATGCGGGTGGGCGATGAAGTACTGACGCTGGCCTGCATTTCCGACGTTTCCGAGCGCTACTATGCCAAGCTGGAACTGGAAAAGGCGCTGCAGGAAAAAACCGTGCTGCTGGGCGAAGTGCATCACCGGGTGAAGAATAATCTGCAGGTGATTTCCAGCCTGCTGAACCTGCAAGCACGTACCGCCACCCCGGATGCCAACAAGGCCTTGCTGGACAGCCAGAACCATGTGCGATCGATGGCGCTGATTCACCAATTGCTGTACGAGCGCAATGATTTTTCCCGGATTCCGATGTCGGTCTACATAGAAAGGCTCACCCATCTGCTGCGCGACGTCAGCACCGGCTACGGCAACCATATTGCCTTCGTGTTCGAGCGCACCGGCCCCGAGGCCTTTCTGGAGCTGCAAAACAGCATTCCCTTTGGCCTGATCCTCAATGAAATCGTGGTCAATGCCTGCAAGCACGCCTTCACGCCTGGCCTGCCCGGTCAGGTGAAAATCCACATGAATACCGAACAGCAGGTACAGCTGCAGATTCGTGACAACGGGCGCGGCTGCCCGCCCGGTGTGTCGCTGGGGCATGCCAACACGCTTGGCTTTCAGTTATTGCCCATGCTGACCGAACAACTGAAAGCCACATTGACACTGGAAACCGCACCGGATCAAGGCTGCTGTTTCACCTTGACCATTCCAGACCTTATCCGGGAGTAGATGCATGGCTTACCGCATCCAGATTGTCGAAGACGAACGCATTGTCGCGCTGGACCTGAAAATGGCGCTGCAAAGCCTGGGCTTTGATGTGGTCGCCAGTTGCGCGTCCGGTGAGGAAGCCATCGCACGTGCCGGGGAGCTCAAGCCCGACCTCATCCTGATGGACATTCATCTGGAAGGAAACATGCCGGGTACCGAAGCCGCGCTCATCATCCGCCAGACGCTGGACATCCCGGTGATTTACCTGACAGCCTTTGCCGAGGAAAACATCCTGCAGCAGGCAGAAAAAAGTGCGCCCTATGGCTATCTGCTCAAGCCCTTCGAGCTGCGCGAGCTCAATGCCACCATCCGCATGGCGCTGGCCTGCCGCATGGCCGAGATAGAAGTCCACAAACAGCAAAGACTGCTGATGCTGGCAGTAGAAACCGCCCAGCTGGGCATCTGGGAATGGGACCAGCAACAATCGCTGTTCACCGGCCAGGGCTACTTCGGCAAGATTACCGGCCTGGACATGGCACCGCGCCAGGAAAAAGTGCCGCCCTTCCTGCGCCTGCTGGAACATGCCGACCAAAGCCGGCTGAACCAGCTGCTGAAAGACCGTGGCAGGGTGGACATGATCACCACCATCACCCCGGACGATGGCGATTCGGTATGGGTGGAAATGTCGGTGCAGGAATACGAGCCGCAATGGCAGGAAAGCGCCAAGCAGATTGGCGTGCTGCGTGACATTACCGAACGCATCAAGTCCGAACAGCTATTGCAACAGGCCGGTGCGGTATTCCAGTCCACCGCCGAAGGCATTGTGGTGGTGGACAGCGACCGGCTGGTGAAGTCGGCCAACCCGGCTTTTCTGCGCCTGACCGGCTTCAGCCTGATGGAAATCCTGGGGCAGGACATCGACGAGGTATTGCATGTCAAAAAGCACACGCCGGACTTCTACCAGGGGCTGAGCCAGCTGGGCGAAGCAGGCTGGCATGGCGAGGTGATGTGCCGCCGCAAGAATGGCGAAACCTTTCCCGCCTGGGAGCATATCTGCCTGGTGTCCTACGACCTGGAGCTGCCCGCCCATTACATCATCGGCTGTACTGATGTCAGCTCCATCAAGAAGGCCGAGATCGAACTGAACCGCATGGCATTTCATGACGCCCTCACCGACCTTGGCAATCGTCACCTGCTGAACGAACAACTGGCCATCGAGCTGACGCGCGCCGCCGGGGATGGCAGCCAGATGGGACTGGTGTTCATCGACCTTGATGGCTTCAAGCTGATCAACGACGGCCTGGGCCATGCCACCGGCGACCAGCTGCTGAAGGTGGTGGCACAACGCATCCGCGAGACCATCCGCCGGGCGGACATCCCGGTGCGTTTTGGCGGCGATGAGTTCTTCATCATCTGCCCGCACAGCAGCGAGCAGGACTGCACCAGCATGGCCGGCCGCCTGCTTGAAAAACTGGAACAACCCATGCCGGCGGGCAAGGACAATATCGTGGTTACCGCCAGCATCGGCATTGCCCTGTATCCGCAACATGGCAGCAGTGCCGAAAAACTGCTCAGTGCCGCCGACAGCGCCATGTATCAGGCCAAGCTGGCCGGCAAGCGGCGCTACTGCACCTTCAATGAATCCATGGCGGAAAAAGTGCACGAACGACTGCGGCTGGAACAACGCCTGCGCCAGGCAGTGAAACAGCGCAGCTTCACCCTGCACTACCAGCCCTTGATCCGGGTGGAGGATGCCAGCCTGATCGGCTTTGAAGCCCTGCTACGCTGGCAGGATGAAGGGGTGAACATTCCGCCCGATCTGTTCATTCCGGTGGCGGAAGAATGCGGGCTGATCCAGGAGCTGGGCAGCTGGGTGCTGCAACAGGCCTGCATTGAAGCGCAGCGCTGGAATGAGCGCTTTCACTACCCGCTGAAAGTGGCGGTGAATGTATCGGTGATGCAGTTTGTCGAATCAGACTTCCTGGAGGGTGTGGCCCGCGAGCTGCAACACAGCGGCCTGCAGCCGCACTTGCTGGAACTGGAAATCACCGAGAGCGTGTTGCAGTCGCTGGAAAACAGCAAGCGCATTCTCAAGGACCTCAAGCGCATTGGTGTATCGGTGGCGATTGACGACTTTGGCACCGGCTACTCCTCCATGGCAGTACTGAAAGACCTGGCGGTGGACCGGCTGAAGATCGACCGCTCCTTCATTTGCAATACACCGGCACAAACGCAGGATGCCGCCGTATGCAAGGCCATCATCATGCTGGCACGCAGCCTGATGCTGGGCATCACCGCCGAAGGGGTGGAAGAAGTCGCCCAGGTGGATTTTCTGCGCGACAACGGCTGCGACACCATTCAGGGCTATTACTACTCCAAGCCACTGGATGCCGCAGCGCTGGAACGCTACCTGCAACAGGCTTTCAGCGCCGGGCAGGCCAGCACGGCCAAGCCCGACAGCTGACACCTCCCAGGCACTTTACGCGGCAGCCATTCCATTCAATCCCGATCTCCCTGCCCTTACCCTGCCATTTGAATAAGGCAGCTTCGCTTTCATTTCAGCAAGTGAGAAGGGTTTGTCAAAAATGAAGGCTGGCGCTTGCAAGCCGTTTTCCATGGCGATGTCAATTGATGTAAATACCGGTAAAGCAGCTCAAGCAAGCCGGAATTTCACCGATAGTTCTTATAAATGCAATAAGGAATCCAACCATGTTTCTGGGCGCAGTCGGTTCATTCATCAGCACTTCGGGCGGGGCCCTGCTCAAGGCAGGCTCCTCCGTGGTGACCGAAGCGGCCTCCATTGTCGAAGCGCACCCGCTGCTGGCGGGCGTGGCGCTGGGGGTGGGCATTTACGAATACGCCACCAGCAATCCCAGCCATCTGGGTAATACGGTGGATACCAGGGCCTGAGCGCGTCGCACAAAAAAATACGGAGGAGCCAGGCTCCCCCGTCAAACACTGACTGAGTCAGTTTCGGATTGCTACAGAGAAAAACCTACTGCGCAGCAGTAGCCGCGATAGCCGCGCGCAGTCCCAACAGATAGCTTTCGGTGCCAAAGCCGCAGATCTGCCCCTTGGCTATGTCGGCAAACACCGACTGGTGGCGGAATGGCTCGCGGGCGTGGATGTTGGACATATGGATTTCCACGATGGGCACGGTGAGAATGGCCAGCGCATCGCGAATGCCATAGCTGTAGTGGGTCCAGGCTCCGGCGTTGATCAGCACCGCATCCACACCATCGGCATAGGCCTGATGGATGCGCTCGCACATTTCCCCTTCGTGATTGGTCTGGAAGCTTTCCACTTCCACACCCAGCTCACGGCCCAGCGCCTGCAGACGCGCGTCAATTTCGGCCAGTGTCACCGTGCCGTACTGCTTCGGGTCCCGCTTGCCGAACATATTGTGGTTGATGCCGTGCAGCATCAGCATTTTCTTCATGATGCCAACCCTCAGTAGTTCAGCGTGGCCACGGCACGCAGTTCTTCCGGCGTGGCGCTGCCAAAGCCGAAGAACTCGAGATAAGCCGGAATCATTTCAAACAGCATGTCGGTGCCCAGCTGGATCTGACAGCCCTTGGCCAGTGCCGCCGCCAGCAGCGGGGTGATTTCCTTTTTCATCACCACTTCGCCAACAAAGGTGTCCGGGCTGACGCGGTCCATGTCAAAGGGCAGAGGGTCGTCGTCCTTCATGCCCAGCGGGGTGGCGTTGACGATCAGCTCGAACCCGGCCGGGTCGTTGCTGCCGACGGTAACAATCAGCTGCGGATAATGCTGACGCAAGCGTCCGGCCAGTGCTTCAGACGAAGCGGTATTGCTGTCGAACAAGGCCATTTCGGCCACACCGGCAGCCGCCAGCGAAGCGGCAATGGCACAGCCTACGCCACCATTGCCGGATACCAGCACCTTGCGGCCCTTGAGCGCAAAGCCCTTGCGCTCCACGCCACGCACAAAGCCGGCACCGTCAAACTGGTCGCCCAGCAGCGTGCCGTCCGGGCGTACCAGGATGGCATTGCAGGCACCGGCAATGGCGGCGGTGGGGGTGATTTCGTCCATCAGGCCCAGGGTGGTGACCTTGTGCGGCATGGTGACCAGTGCGCCGCGCAGATTGGTGAACTTGCGGATGCTGGCGATCGCCGCCACATAGTCTTCCGGCTTGACGCCGATGGGCATCACCACGGCATCAATACCCTTGCTGTCAAACCAGGGGTTGTAAATCATCGGAGCCTTGAAGCTCTCGGTGGGATAACCCAGATGGGCAATCAGCGTTGTCTTGCCACTAATCACACATGTCTCCAATCGTTTTGCTATCGTGATGCGCGTGCATCCGGCGGGATCAAACCGTCCCGTGACATGGCTGCATCATGGGCTGTTTGGCCGGGGCATCCAACAGCAAAATCGCTCTAACTGATATAGCAAAATCAGATGTTCGACCGGGGAATATGTCATTGCAGGCATAGCAGCCCGCTGGGGCAGCAAGGAGACAAAGCGCAAAAAAGCCGGCGCACGCACCGGCTTTCAGTTTGGCAGGGAAAGCGCACTAGCCCGCAGCGGCCAGCAAGGACTGGCCCAGCCAGCCATTGTCTTCCACACCGGGCAAGGCAAAGAAGTAGCCACCACCAAAAGGCTTGATGTATTCCTCCAGCGGCTCGCCATTCAGGCGCTGCTGGGTGGCAATGAAGCCGGTCTGCAAATTGGCCTGGAAGGAAACAAACACCAGCCCCATGTCCAGCTGGCCGGATTTGGTCAGCCCCAGCGAATAGCTGTAGCTGCGGCGCAGCAACCTGGCATCGTGGCGGCCATGCAGGCGCGGTTCGGCGCGGCGCATGTGGGAATCCAGCGGCACCTGCTGGCCATGCGGGTCGGCCGCAAACTGCGGGTCGTCAAACTCCTGTTTTTTGCCCAGCGGCGCACCGCTGTGCTTGTCGCGGCCAAAGATACCCTGCTGCTCACCCAGGGGCGTGCGGTCCCACTGCTCCATGGTGAAACGGATCAGCCGTACCACGGCATAACTGCCGCCTCTGGCCCAGGCGGGTTCCTGGTCCTTGTCGCCCACCCACACCAGCGCATCCATCTGTTGCTTGTCCGACGTCTCGGGATTCCCCGTACCATCCTTGAAGCCGAACAGATTGATCGGCGTGCTGGCATGCCGTACCGCTGCGGCAGGCTGGAAGCCATCCATTTTCCAGCGCGCGGCCAGTTTGTCAGGGCAATGCTTGATGATGTCACGCACCGCGTGAATCACGGTTTCGCGGGAATTGGCACAGCATTGCAGCAGCAGGTCGCCGTCGCACCAGGCGGCATCCAGCGCGTCGTTGGGGAAGGCAGGCATGGCCGTGAGGTGTCTGGGGCGCAGTGCCTGCAGTCCGAAGCGCCCATCAAACAATGAAGCGCCCAGCGCCACGGTGATGGTAAGCGCGTCCGGCGACACGGTATCGCCCAGCAGGCCGGAGTCCGGCGGAGGCAGTTTGGGCGCATCCACCGGGGCCGGGCCACCCTGGGTCAGGAAGGCAATGCGCCGTGTCAGCAATTGCAGGGTTTCCTGCAGGCCCTTGCGGTCGCGGGCCAGGACGTCAAAGGCGATGAAAATGGCTTCTTGCGGCGTCGGGGTTGTCACCCCGGCCTGATGCACACCGGCAAACGGCACGCGCTGCGCTGCAGGGTCTGGTGATGCCTGCAGCTTCAACCAGCCACCCGCCCCCACGGCCCCCGCCAGCACACCGCCGCCAAACAGGCCGGCACCACGCAGCAGATTGCGCCGCTGCCTGTCTGGCTGGCTGCCGGATGCGGACAGGGTATGGTTATTGTCTTGTTCTGTCATGAGTGAAATCAGTCCCGATGATGCTTGTTCGATGCTTACTCGACGATCAGCACGCCATGCGGATTGCTCAGCAGGCCGCAGGTCATTTCGTATTTGCCGGGTTCCAGTTTTGCCGTCAGCTTCTGGCTGAAGCCGGGCGCGATGTTTTCCCGCTCCTCCACCACATACACGCCTTTGAGGATTTCCCACTCCACGGCGCGCGCGCTGTTGTTCTTGATCAGGAACTGGGTTTTGCCGCGCTTGACGGTCAGTTGCATGGGTTCGCAGGCTTCATCGTTGACGCCGACATTCACAACGGGAATGGCCGGTGCAGTGGCCACAGCAGCAGGGGCTGCGCCTTGCTTGCCGCAGGCCGCCAGCAATACCAGCATCACACACGGTGCCAGGGTTTTGAACATGAGTATTTCCTGAATGCTTGCAATGCTTGCTAGTGGCAGCCGGCTTACTGCTGGCTGCCCGGCATGGCTGATTGCCGCCGTGGGTCAGGTCACGGCGGCGGCAGTTGAATCAATCCAGACCCAATACGCCACGCAGCTTGGACAGGTCTTCGGCCAGTGCCGTGATCGGGCCCTTCATCGCGGTGCGGTCGGCGTCGGTCACCTTGTCGTAGCTGACAAAGCCTTTTTTGTCCTCACTACGGTATTTGTCCAGCAGGCCGTCCACTGTCTTGAAGTTTTCATCCACCTTGGCCAGCAGGTCCGGGCTGGCTTGTTGCAGCAGCGGGCGCAGCAGTTCGACAATTTTCTGCGCCCCGTCCACATTGGCCTGGAAGTCCCACAGGTCGGTATGGCTGTAGCGGTCTTCTTCTCCGCTTACCTTGGTCTTGGCCACTTCTTCGATCAGGCCTGCAGCGCCACCCACCATCTTGGCCGGCGGAATGTCCAGTGTGGCCACGCGCTTGTTCAGCTCGGTGATGTCAGCCACCAGCTTGTCGGCATACTGGGCCTGGCCCTTGGTGGTGTGGTCACCAAACAGGGCTTTTTCCAGGCGATGGAAGCCGGTGAACTTGGGATCGGCCGCTTTTTGCTTGAAGTCGTCTTCACGGGCGTCGATGGCAGAGTCCATGTCGGAGAACAGCTCGGCAATCGGCTCGATGCGTTCGTAATGCTGGCGGGTGATGGCGTACAGGCCTTGCGCCTTTTTAAGATCACCGGCCTTGATGGCGGCGGCAAAGGCCTTGGACTGGGTCAACAGGCCTTCCAGCTCGCTGCTGACATATTTCTTGTATTCAGCAATGGGGGCTGCCAGTTGCGTGCTGTAATCCACGGCAGGAGCGGATGCCGCTGCCGCCGAAGCCGCGGCCTCTGCTACAGGAGCGCTGCCTGCAGCATCAGCCGACGGCGCATCCCCGGTTTTACCGCATGCCGCCAGCGTGGACAGCAGCAAGGCCAGAACGGACAGCTTGCACAGGGAAGTCTTTTTCATCAGTCAACTTTCTTCAGGATGGATAAACGGGGATTTCAACGGGAGGACAACGAGGCGGACGACACACTGGCCACCGGCTTGCCATCACGCAGGAACAGAAACAGTGCCGGCAGCAGGTAGAGCACCCAGGCCAGCAGCTCGCTGACCGTGGGGGTGTCGTCATAGCCGAACATGCCAGAGAGGATGACGCCCAGCGGTGTATCCACCGGCAGCACACGGCTCAGGTCGATCACCACTGCTTGCAGCTGGTTCCACAGTCCTGCCTCGTGCAAGGCCTTGACGGCACCGGCCAGCAGCCCGGCGGCCACCAGGATGATGAACATGCCGGTCAGGCGGAAAAAACGACGCAGATTGATGCGCACCCCGCCCTGGTAAATACCCCAGCCCATGGCCGTGGCTACCAGCAGGCCCAGCAAGGCGGCCAGCCAGGCCAGCGGATTGCTGCTTTGCTGCTGCACGGTGGCCAGCAGGAAGAACACCGACTCCAGCCCTTCCCGCGCCACGGCAAAAAAGGCCATGCCGACCAGCGCATAAGCCTGGCCGCGGCCACGGCTGAGTGCCGCATCAATGGAGTCCTGCAACTGGCCCTTGATGGAGCGGGCGGCCTGCTTCATCCAGAACACCATGGAAGTGAGAATGCCCACCGCAATCAACGCGACGACAGCTTCAAACAGCTCCTGCTGCTTTTGCGGGAATTCCTGCTCGGTCAATTCCAGCACCACGCCCACGCCCAGGCTGAGCAGGCAGGCCAGCACCACCCCCAGCCATACCGCAGGCATGAAGCGCTGCTGACCGGACTGACGCAGATAGCTGGCGATGATGCCGACAATCAGTGCGGCTTCCATGCCTTCGCGCAGCATGATGAGAAACGGGATAAGCATGATGATGTCTTTGCGGATTAATGTAAATGCGAATCATGCTCATTATCAATTGAACTGTCAACGCCAATTCTTGTCGTCATCCCGCGCTGCAATACTGCTTAACAATTTGCCCAAACCGGGCAGCCATAAAAAAAGCCGGTCGGCACCAGACCGACCGGCAGGCAGCCAGGGGCTGCAGGCTCCGTTACAGCGTTAACTCAGCATTTCCATTTCAGTATTTCCATTTAACCGAGACACTGGCATTGACCGGCGCAGCATAGTAGGACTGGTCCCAGTACACGCTGGTCAGGTATTTGCGGTTCAGCACGTTGTACAGGTTTGCCGCCACGGTCAGGTGTTTGTCCACGTCGTAGCTGGCCATCAGGTTCCATACCGAATACCCGCCCTGATAAGCGGCGGACGTGCTGCTGTAACGCGTTTCGCTCTGGTAGTTCAGGCTGGCACCCAGTTTCAGCTGCTCCAGCTGCGGTACGCGCCAGGTGGTGGACAGCCGTAGCTGACGGCGCGGGACATACAGGCGCACATCCTCGCCGTTCTGGCCGGTAATCTGCTGTGCCACCACACCCAGGCTGGCCTGCCAGTTGTGGGCCAGCTCGCCGGACAAATCAAACTCCACCCCGCGCGACTTGGCCGAGATGCCACGGTAGTAAGCCTTGCTGCCGACATAGCCGGCCTGTTCGGCAATATTGTCCTGCTCCACTTCAAACAGCGACAAGGCAGTGTTCAGACGGCGTTGCAGGAACTCACCCTTGAGGCCGATTTCCTTGCCTGTGCCACGGGCGGCGGCCAGTGTGGCACCGCTGGCATCGGTCTGGGTTTGCGGATTGAAAATCTTCGACAGGCTACCGTAAGCGGAAATCTCGCTGTTCAGGTCCACCACCAGGCCGACATAGGGCGAGGTGGCCGACTGCTCCAGCGCATGGGCCACGCCATAGCTGGCACCAGTGGAGCTGGCCTGGGTGTAATTGGCACCCAGCAGCAGCTTGACCGGGTCGGCCAGGTTCAGGCGTGTTGCCGCGTAAACGGTCTTGCGGGTGTCCACATAGCTGCTGCCATCCACGCTGGCGTCAAAGCTGGGCGTGGCATAGCTGCCATTGAATGCACTGTTGCCAAACAGTTCGGTACCGATGCCTTCGCCGTAATGACTGATGTCCGTCATGCGTGAGCGTGACAGGTTCACCCCGAAATTGAAGTCATGCTGACGTCCGGCCAGTGCGTACTTGCCACCCAGATTGCTGTCGAAATACACCTGCTTGTTACTGCTGTCATACAGCGAGGGATAGGCATACAGCCCGCCACCGCTGCTCTTGTTGGGCGTGCCGTATACATAGAACAACGCACTGTCGGTATCTGCCTGGTTGTAGCCCAGCGTGCTCTTCCACTGCCAGCCGTTGTCCAGCGCATGCGCCAGCTCGGCAAACACCCGTTGATCCGTGGTGTTCAGATAGGACCAGCTGGCCGAGGTGCTGGTGCCTACCGGGTAATTGGTCGGTGTGCCGTCGCTGTACGCCATGGGCAGCGCACCCCACATGGCGCCCTTGCCTTCCTGTTTCTGATAGCTGTAGCCCACGGTCAGCGTGGTCTTGTCGCTCAGCTTGTTGGCCAGCACACCGTAAAACACATCACGGGACGGCTGGTAGCGGTCCAGATAGGAATGGCCATCCTCATGCGCCGCCACTACCCGGCCGCTGACCGTACCTGCCTCGTTCAGCGGGCCGGACACGTCCACGTCCAGCCGTTTGGTGTCCCACGAACCAATGGTGAGGCCGGCCGAGGCCTGGAAGTCGTCAGTCGGGCGCTTGCGGATGAAATTGACCGTGGCGGACGGATTACCGGTGGAGCTGGACAGGCCATTGGCACCGCGCACGATTTCCACCCGGTCGAACATGGCCATGTCGATGTCGCCATATTGCAGGCCATAGGTCATCGGCACGCCAATGCCGTCCATCTGGAAATTGGTGATGTCAAAACCGCGGGCGGTGTAATACGTCCGGTTGGTTTCCACCTTCTCCACCGTCACCCCGGTGGTATTGGCCAGTACGTCGTTGATGGTAGCCAGCCGGAAATCTTCCATCTGGGCATGCGTCACTACCGAACCTGCCTGCGGGGTTTCCCGCGGGCTCATGTTGAGCCGGGTGGCCGAGGTGCTGTGCTTGATGGTGTAGGTTTCCTGCTGATCGGTGGGTAGCTGGGTGCTGACCGCCTCGGCCGATACCGACACCGCGGGCAGAACGGCAAGCCCGCCCGCCTTGTCGCTGGATGTGGCCGCCGTTGTTCCATCATCGGCCAGAGCCTCGCCGGCCACACCGGCAGCAGCCAGCCACACAGCCAGGCACAAGGGACGCAGGGTAAAACCGGGAATTCGGGAATGACGGGCAGCAGCAGGCCGGTGAACTTGCATGGGGTAAATATCCAGAATGTTAAAAAACGGAAATGAGTACGCTTCTTCAAATGCGAATGGTTCTCGTTTTTATTTTCTGCATGACATTTACCTGCTGTCAATCATCTTTACATCGGCAATTCACACCCTCTGCCGCGCTGCAAGTGGATGTCTCTGAATTTATTGCTATTGATTCGCATTTGCATATACACTGCGCAGCCATCACCCGGCCATGCCCCACGGCAAGTCCGATGATCACCGCCCGTCACAGGCAGGCAAGCAATCCTCCCTCACCCCGATGGCAGCAGACATGAAACCGCATTTCCGACAGAACTTGGTCCTGATACACCGCTGGCTGGGCCTGACCATGGCTGGTTTCCTGCTGCTGGCAGGCTGTACCGGTGCCGTTCTGGCGTGGAACGAGGAACTGGATCACTGGCTGAACCCGGAGCTGTTCTACAGCAAGGCACCCACTGCAGCAGCCCGGCCGCTGGACCCCTTGCTGCTGCGCCAAAACGTGGCACAGGCATTTCCCGACGCGCAGGCCAATACGGTGCCGCTGGCACAGGAAGCAGGCAGAAGCGTGATTTTCTGGCTGTCCGGCCGGATGCAAGCCGATGGCACGCTGAGCGAGCCTGCCAATGACCAGATATTTGTCGATCCTTACAGCGGGCGGATTCAGGGTGCACGGCACTGGGGCGACATCAGCCAGGGCAAGCAAAACCTGATTCCCTTCATTTACCGCCTGCATTACTCGCTGGCACTGGGGGATTGGGCCGGCACGGTGTTTGGCATCATCGCCCTGTTGTGGACTGTCGATTGCTTTGCCGGGGCCTGGCTGACATTCCCGGCTCCCCAGCGCAAAAACGCGGCCGCCCTGCCGACAAAAGCAGGCAAAAGCTGGCGGCAACGCTGGGCAGTGTCCTGGAAAATCCGCCGTGGCGGCGGCAGTTACAAGCTGATATTCGACTGGCACCGTGCAGCCTCGCTGTGGCTGTGGGCCATGTTGCTGGTGCTGGCCTGGAGCAGTGTGTCCTTCAATCTGCCCGCCGTGTACAAGCCGGTGATGCAGGCGCTGTTTGCCAGCCAGCCGGAACCCGGCCTGCAAGCTGCGGTGCGCCCGGGCGGGCAAGCGCCAAAACTGGGCTGGGATGCTGCCCGCACGCGGGGCCGTGCGCTGATGACGGCGCTGGCAGCACGCAAGGGCTTTGTCATTCTGGAAGAAGATGACCTGAGCTACGACGCGCGCAGCGGACTCTACAGCTTCAGCACGCGCAGCAGCCTGGATGTGAGTCGGCGCTGGGGCAGCACGCTGGTTTACTTTGACGGCGACAGCGGTACCGAACGCGGGGCATGGCTACCGACGACAGAGGCCAGCGGCGACACCATCCGCAGCTGGCTCACCAGCCTGCACATGGCGGCAATCGGCGGCCTGCCTTACAAGCTGTTCATCATGCTGCTGGGGCTAGTGGTGGGTTCGCTCAGCGTGACTGGCGTGGCAATCTGGTGGAGGAAACGGCGTGGCCGGCAAAGCCAGGCCAGAGCACGGCAGCAGCAGTCATTGACGCTGCAGGATGCGGAGCAAGGCTGAATGTGCCGCTCAGTCCGCCGCCTGCCGTCTGGCATTCTTGTGGCGGTACATCAGGGTGTCGGCCTGCTCGATGGCGGCTTCCACCGTCCAGCGTTGCGGCGGCAGTGCCACCACACCGACGCTGGCACCGGCGTAATCCAGCTGATGCTCGCCCAGCTGGTAGTGCCCGGCAATCAGCTGCTCCAGCCTTTGCTGGGTGCGCAGGGCCGCATGTTGCGGGTCGCCCTGCTGCGGGCCGGGGCCGATGAACAGGAATTCGTCGCCACCCAGCCTGCCAATGAGGTCGCTGCCACGCAAACCACCCTGCACGCGCCGGGCAATGGCCTGCAGGAATTCGTCGCCGCCCTGATGACCATAACGGTCGTTGATCTGCTTGAAACCATCCAGATCTATCACCCCCACCAGGGTGGACACACCACTGCGCTCGGCCTGGGCCAGCAGGCGTTCCAGCTCAGCCACCATGGCGCGGCGGTTGGGCAGTCCGGTCAGCAGATCGGTCAGCGCATGGGTAGCCAGTTGGTCGTTGGCAGCCTGCAGTTTTTCCATCAGCACTTCGCGCTCGATGAAATTGCCGACGATATTGGCAAACAGGCGGAACAGCGCTTCCACCTGCTCGGTAATCTGCACCGTCCGGGTGCTGGCAGCGCACAAGGTGCCCAGCAGCTGCCCGTCGGTATTGCTGATCGGCGCACTGACATAAGACTGGATATGCAAACTGGCGGCAGCGGTGGAATCGCCCCAGCGCTGCGGCACGCTACTGCAGGCCAGCTGGCCGCTATCGAGCGCACGCTTGCACAAGGTGTCCTCCCACTGCACGGTGAGTCCCTCGGCAATGTCCAGCTCGCCGCTATTACGCGCAAAGCGGATGCGCTGGCTGTGGCCGTCCAGGTCCACATCGGTGAGGTAGGTGGACTCCATATTGGTAATCATTGCCAGCATTTCCAGCATCGGGCGTACCAGCTGATCGATGGTCTGTGCCGTGTTCAGCGAGGAGGACAGCTGCGACAGGATTCGATCCATTCCCATTCCCATACCCGATTCAATTTCAATGACGAGGAAAACCGCACCCAGCACATGCACGATGTGGAATAAACATATTCTAGTAGAAACACTTAGTTTATTCACCTAAAAGCGTGCACAACACCAAGCAACCTTATTGCAACTGTGGCTTTACCGATATGCACCCTGCCACGGCCGGCAGCTTGCCCACAGCACTGCGACAATATGCCGCAGTCGCGCATGCGGTGACCTTCTTACAATGGCCACCGGATATCACTGCTGCACGGTGCAGCCAGCAGCCTGCACAAGCCAGCTGCAGCAGCGCCGGTGACGACGAAACAGACTACCGGCGCCGGCGCCAATGCGTTAGCATCCTGCCTCCGCGCCAGGGTGCCATATACAACCGTTTTACTTACCCGATAACAGGAGTTGTCATGCAAGCTTCCATCCGCTCTACCTTGCTGGTGCTGGCCACCAGCCTGCTCACCACCACGGCAGCCTGGGCTCATGCGCATCTGAAAGCTGCCGAACCGGCCGCCAACAGTGTGGTCAGCAGCCCGGCCAGCCTGAACCTGAGCTTTTCCGAAGCACTGGAAGTGAAGTTCAGCGGCATCAAGCTGAGCAATGCCGACAAGCAGGACATTGGACTGGGTGAACCCACGCTTGCCAATGGCGGTAAAACCCTGACCGTCAAACCGGCCCAGCCGCTGCCTGCCGGCAACTACAAGCTGGAATGGCATGTGCTGTCGACCGATGGGCACAAAACCAAAGGCACTTACAGCTTCAGCGTTGGCAAGTGAGCATGGCTGAAGGCTTGCTGTGGCTGTGCCGCTGGCTGACTGATGGCGCAGCCATGTGGCTATGGGGCAGCAGCCTGTTTGTGCTGGCGCTGCTGCCTGCCGCATTGCGCCAGGACTTCTGGCAGCAGCAGGCCATCTGGAATCGGCGTGCCGCTCGCGCCCTGCTGCTGGCCACCCTGTCGGCCCTGCCCTTGCACAGCGCAATACTGGGTGATGGCTGGTCCGACAGCTGGCAAGCGGCCAGCCTGCTGGCCGTGGTGCGTGACAGCGGCATTGGCCATGCCTGGTGCTGGCAGTTGCTGGCAGCGCTGGCACTGTGGCTGGTAACAAGCCGTGCGGGCCATCGCCATACACTGGCTGCCACCGCAGGGCTGAGCGCCCTGCTGCTGGCCAGTCTTACCCTGAGTGGACATGCCGCCATGCAGCAGGGCTGGCCGGGGCTGCTACACCAGGGTAATGACTGGTTGCACCTGCTGAGCTGTGCAGCCTGGCTGGGTGCCTTGCCGCTGGTGCTGCAATTGCTGCGTCAGCCACCTGCTGCACTGCATGCCGCCCTGCCAGGCATCCTGCGCCGCTTCTCTACCACCGGTCATGCGGTGGTGCTGGTGGTGTTTGCCACCGGCCTTGGCAATCTGTACCTGATCAATGGCAGCCTGTTGCCGGACACGCTGTCCGCCTATGTCATGCTACTGGGCCTGAAGCTGCTGCTGGTGGCCGGCATGACCGTGCTGGCGCTCTACAATCGCTACCATCTGGTGCCGCGCATGCCGCAAGGGCTGCCCTGCCTCAAGCGCGCCATCTGCCTGCAAATTGCCTTGTGCCTGCTGGCCCTGGCCCTGCTCGCAGTACTGGGTACGCTGGACCCGCACCAGGCCAGCTGGTAAGGCTGCACCGTTTCCGTATCATCGGACATTACACCCTGGCGAATCAGGCAAGAGATCGCCAGCAATGGGCTACCGTCGCCCGCCTCCCCTCCCTTAGGCTTTGCACACATCGCGGACCGGCTGTCAGCAGCCGGCCCTGCCCTTGCGTCAACCTTCTGATTCGTGGAATGCCATGTCTTTGCCAGCCCCTCTTGCCGCCCGCTCCTGCCATGCAGCCGTGCTGTCCATGTCACTGTGCGTGGGCTTGCTGATTGCCGCCGAATTCTTGCCGGTCAGCCTGCTGACCCCGATTGCCGCAGACCTGCACACCAGTGATGGCATGGCCGGTCAGGCCATTTCCGTGTCCGGGCTGTTTGCCGTATTTGCCAGCCTGATGGTGGGAAAACTCATCGGCCAGCATGACCGCAAACCGGTGCTGCTCTGCCTCACCGCGCTGCTGTTACTGTCGGTGCTGCTGACAGCCCTGGCAGACAGCTTTGCCGTGCTGATGCTGGCGCGAGCCCTGCTGGGACTGGTGATTGGCGGGTTCTGGTCGCTGGCCACCGCCACGGTGAGCCGACTGGTGCCCGCTGAACAACTGGCCGCGGCGCTTGGCACGCTGTATATGGGCAATGCGGTGGCTTGCGCTTTTGCTGCCCCTGCCGGCAGTTATCTGGGCGGCATCATCGGCTGGCGCGGCGTGTTCTGGACGCTGGTTCCGCTGGTGCTGCTCAACCTGTACTGGCAGTGGCGCAGTCTGCCAGACCTGCCGGCACCAACCGGTCAAACTGCCGCCAACCCGCTGACCCTGCTGTCCTTGCGCCATGTGCGATACGCACTGGCCGCAGTGATGCTGACCTTTGGCGGCGCATTTTCCGCCTTTACCTATTTCCGCCCGTTTCTGGAGCAGCTGACCCGGGTCAGCCTGCCACAGTTATCACTATTGCTGTGCGGTCTGGGGCTGGCCGGTTTTGTCGGCACCCGCAGCGCCAGTGCCATGGTGGAGCGTCATCTTTACCCGCTGCTGGGCCTGCTGCCATTGCTGCTGGCCTTGCTGACTGTGGGCTTGCTGCTGACCGGCAGCCTGTTGTGGCCGGTTGCCATGCTGCTGATGTTGTGGGGGCTGGTGAATGCTGCCATTCCGGTGTGCTGGTCTGCCTGGATGGCACAGGGTGTCGCCGGTGAGGCCGAGCGCACCGGCGGGCTGATGGTGGCCGCCATCCAGCTGGCAATCCTGTGTGGAGGTGCGGTTGGCGGCGTCCTGCTCGACCAGTGGTCCATTCATGCCACTTTTCTTGTCAGTGCCGGGCTGTTGCTGATGGCGACCTTGCTGGCAGGCGGCGGCAAGCGGCTGCGCCCGCTGAACGCATGACAGATAACAACACAAGCCATTGTATTCATTAAGAATTTATCCAGATCAGCACCGCGCCCGCCGGTCAAAACCTGGTCAAAACCCACACCACCCTGGCTCTTGCCAGATCACATCAGGAAAGGAAGCATGATGAAACACGCCCTGGCACTATGCCTGTCCCTGCTCGTGCTCAGCCCGCTCAGCCGGGCCGATACCGCGGCCGATCAAACCAGCTCCGTCAGTCAGCAGAACGGGCCGTCCGCCAATCTGAACGATGCCTTTTGCACGGCCGGCACCCCCTGCGCCGTGGTGAAGCAGCGCAATGCCGGGCTGCACTGAAGCCTGGCAGCAGACGCAACAAGGCCCTCGGCATGCCGGGGGCCTTGTTGTATCAGACGATCATTCAGTCGGCGCGCTGGCTGCCAAGCGGAGCCTGCAGGTTTGCCGCAAAACGGCTGCGCATGGCGTCAAGGCTGGCCTCATCCAGCCCCATGGCACTGTAGAACGCCAGCGGCGCACGGTATTTCATGCCCACATACAATGCGGAGGCTTTCATCGGCGACAGCACTTCGTCCATGGTGGCTTCGATCAGCCCGGCAGGGCTGTAAGTAAATTCAGTGGCACCGGCGGTGGTGACAATCTGCAATTCCTTGCCATGCAGTGCCTTGCCTTCCGGGCCAAATGCCCAGCCATAGGTCCACACCTGGTTCAGGTAGGCCTTGAGCATGGGCGTGGTGTTGAACCAGTGGGTCGGATACAGGTAGATGATGCGGTCTGCCGCCTCATGTGCCTGCTGCTCGGCTGCGATATCAATTGCATTGCTGTCAGTGCCGTACAGCTGGTCCAGGTGACGCACGGTCACCTTGTCCTGGGCTTCGGCCACCTGTTGCAGCGCCTTGATGGCGACGGATTGTTGCGGCGTGGGGTGAGAAACGATGACGAGGGTTTTCATGTGATGTCCTGTTGAAAAAATGAAATGTCAGACGGGCAGCCCGGCCAGCAGGAAGGCCTGGCAACTGGCGGAGGCATGGCGGTGGCCGATGATGCTTTGGTAGTCCGGCGAGTGGTACCAGGCCTGGGCGGCCTCGGTGCTGTCAAAGCGGACAATGAAAAACCTGCCCTGTACGGCCGGGCCTTCCACGCTGTCCACCTCGCCACCGCCTACCAGCAGGCTGCCATGATGGGCGGTCACGGTTTCCAGCACTTTTTCCTGATACGGCAACATGCCTTGCGGGTCGTGAATGGCGGTGACATTGAAAACGAAATAAGCGGGGGTCTGCATGATGTGCTCCTGAACGGGCAGCCCTGTGCAATATGGGCCAGCGCCACCCGTGGTGTTGAATAAGGGCTCTGGGCTTGTCAATGCGCCAGCCATGCGGGACTGGCGGATGCGGATAAAAGGCTTACAGGCTGGCTTCGAATACCTGACGGCTCAGGGTCAGGCTGACGTCCCCCTGCTCGCCCAGCGCCGTCATGCCGTGGACTTCCAGCTGCCGCACCAGAGCGTCGATATCGCCAGGGCCGATGCCGTAGTCACGCAAGCGGGTTTTGACGCCCAGGCTTTCAAAAAAGCTACGGGTGCGGGCGATGGCCTGGCTGATGCGCTCTTCCTCGCTGCCTTCGTTGATGTGCCACACACGGCTGGCGTACTGCAGCAACTTGGCATGCTTGCCGGCCCGGCGGGCTTGCAGCATGGAAGGCAGCAGTACCGCCAGTGTCTGGGCATGATCGAGGCCATGCAGGATGGTCAGCTCATGTCCTACCAGATGGGTGGCCCAGTCGTGTGGCACACCGGCACCGATCAGGCCGTTGAGCGCCTGGGTGGCGGTCCACATGAAATTGGCGCGCGAATCATAATCGGCCGGCTCCAGCACCACCTTTGGCCCCAGCTCGATCAGCGTTTGCAGCAGGCCTTCGGCATAGCGATCCTGCACGCGTGCGTCTACCGGGTAGGTCAGGTATTGCTCCATCACATGGGTGAAGGCATCCACCACCCCGTTGGCCAACTGGCGGGCGGGCAAGGAGTAGGTTTTTTCCGGGTCCAGCACGGCAAACTGCGGAAACACCAGCGGGGAGGCAAAAAATGCCTTGGTCTTGCTGGCTTCATGGGTGACCACGGCGTTGTGGTTGGTTTCTGAACCGGTGGCTGCCAGCGTGAGCACCGCGCCCACCGGCAAGGCGCTTTTCACCACTTGCCCCATGCTGGACAGAATGTCCCAGGCGTCGCCCTGATAAGGCGCGGCAGCGGCCACAAACTTGCTGCCATCAATCACCGATCCACCACCCACGGCCAGCAGGAAATCAATGCCCTGCTCGCGCACCAGTGCGACGGCACGCATCAGGGTTTCATAGCGCGGATTGGGTTCGATGCCACCGAACTCATGCACCACATGGCCGCTCAAGGCCTGGCGCACCTCGGCCAGCGTGCCATTGCGTTCGGCACTGCCACCGCCGTACAGCAGCAACACCCTGGCATCCGCCGGCAGCAAGCTGCCAAGTCGCTGGATGCTGCCTTTGCCGAACACCACACGGGCAGGATTGAAATACTCGAAATTCAACATGTTGCGCTCCTGTCTTGAAGCCAGTCACAACCGCGTGGCCAGCAGATGGAAGGCATTATGCAAGGCCATACTCACAACAATAAGTAGACTACTGGTTGAGTATTTATTAACCTTGATTTGATTTTGATTCACTGCAGGAGCGCAGCATGGACTTGTCGCAACGGGTGCCTTCGGTACTTTCCTTTGTCACTACCGTCGAAACCGGCAGCTTTGCCGCTGCGGCTCGCCAGCTGGGTATCAGCAATGCGGCAGTCAGCAAGAACGTGGCCGGGCTGGAACTGGCACTGGGTGTGCGCCTGCTGAACCGCACCACACGCACCCTGAGCCTGACCGAAGAAGGTGCCGCCTTCTTGCGTCAGGCCCGCATTGCGCTGGATGCGCTGGACGCGGCAGTGGATGCCATTGCCACCCAGCGGCTGGAAATCAGCGGCCCGGTGCGCATTTCAAGCAGTGCGGCATTTGGTCGCGACCATCTGCTGCCCGCCCTGCCCGGCCTGCTGACCCGTTACCCGCAACTGGCGGTGGAAGTGGATTTTGACGACCGGGTGGTGGATCTGGTGGGCGGCGGCTACGACCTGGCAATCCGCGGCGGCCATATTGCCGACTCAGCCCTCGTTGCGCGCCCCATCTGCCATCTGCGCATGGTATTGGTGGCCTCGCCCACCTATCTTGCACAGGCTGGCATACCACGCTCGCCTGCCGAGCTGACACAGCACCGGCTGATCACTCGGCGCTTTCTGGGCGGCAAGGTATCGCCGTGGAATTTTCGTGATGCCGATGGCCAGATCACCACGCTGGATGTCTCGCGCAGCTGCCTCACCCTGTCCGCCCCGGAAGCACTGACCGACGCGGCGCGCCAGCATGCCGGCATTACCCAGGTGGGCGTGCACCATGCCTGGCCTTATCTGGAGCGTGGCGAGCTCAAGGTGCTGTTGCTGGGCCAGCACGACCCCGGTGCTTACGAACTGGTGCTGCAATACCCGCACCGTGCGCTGATGGCACCCCGGGTAAAGGCCTGCATCGACTACCTGCTGGCACAGTTTGCTGCCACGCCTGCCTTGCATGTGCCATTGGCGGCACTGGCCGCCCATACTGCCTGAGTGCTTGCCTGATGTTGCGCAATCCTTGCCTGATCCTGCGTCAGCAGGAAAATCGGGCAGACAGCCGGCCGCCCAGCCATTAGGCTGAATGCAGTCAACCAGAAAGCCGACCCATGCCCGACACTCCGCAGACACCTGCCAGCAGCCCGGTACTGCAGCATCTGTGCCAGATCATTGCCGCCCGTACCCATGGCGATGAGGACTGCGATACGGCCATTACCGAGCTGAGCTTCTTCCGCCGCGAACAACAGACCAATCCCTGTTCCTGCATGGTGGAGCCCAGCGTGGTGCTGGTGGTGCAAGGGGAAAAGCAGATGCTGGTGGGCGAGCAAAGCTACGCCTACGACACGCAGCATTTCCTGCTCAATTCGGTGGATTTGCCAGCCAGCTCGCAAGTGCTGTCGGCCAGTTCGACCGCACCTTGCCTCGGGCTGGTGCTGCGGCTGGATTTGCGCATCATGGCCGACCTGATCGCCCAGGGCGGCATTTGCCCGCCGGCAAGCCAGAGCAGCCAGCCCGGCATGGCTCTGGGCACGGTCACCAGCACATTGCTGGATGCCTTCAGCCGCCTGCTGGACTTGCTGGATCAACCGCAGCACATCGGCGTGCTGGCACCGTTGATCAAACGGGAAATCCACTACCGGCTGCTGATGAGCGACCAGGCTTCGCGCCTGTGGCAGATTCTGGCCACCGGCAGCCACAGCCAGCGCATTGCCCGTGCAATTGACTGGCTGAAAACCCATTACACCGAGCCGCTGCGCATCGAGGAACTGGCGGCAAGGGTGCAAATGAGCAGCTCCAGCCTGCATCACCACTTTCGCCAGCTCACCACCATGAGCCCGCTGCAATACGTGAAATGGCTGCGCCTGAATGAAGCACGTCGCCTGATGCTGAGCGACAAGCTGGATGCCGCCACCGCAGCTTTTCGCGTGGGCTACGAGAGCCCGTCACAATTCAGCCGCGAATACGCCAGGCTGTTCGGCCTGCCCCCCAGGCGCGATATCAGCCAGCTGGCGCAGGTCGGCGGCTGACGCCATCACTCCCCGATAAAGCTGGATTTCTCTTCCACCACCAGCGCAGGCTGGGTCCGGGTTTGCACGCGGAACACGATGGGATGACTGCCCGGCCCGGCAGCTTGCGGGTCCACCACCACCCGCACGCCCAGGCTCTTGCTGTCTGCCGCGCGGATGGACAGCAGGGTCGGCTTGGCAATCGCAATGCCTGACAGGCCGCTGACGCTGATGCTGAACTGCTGGTCCTGACTGGTGGTGTTGATCACGTTCAGCTGATAGCTGTTTTCCAGCAGCCCCTCCCCGGTTTCCTGTACCAGCGAGGCGCGATCACGCATCACATCCACCTTGAAAGGCTTGCGCAAGCTGAATGAGGTGATGGCCGCACCGCTCACCAGCAGCAACAGCAAGCTATACAGCACCACCCGCGGTCGGCGCAGCCGGGACAGGATGGCGCTTTCCGGATACAGGCCGTTCAGCGCATTTTCCGTGGTGTAACGAATCAGCCCGCGCGGATAGGCCATCTTGTCCATCACCTCGTCGCAGGCATCAATGCAGGCAGCGCAGCCTATGCACTCATGCTGCAGGCCATCACGGATATCAATGCCGGCCGGGCACACCTGCACGCAAATGCCGCAGTTGATGCAAGACCCCAGCTGCTGTTGCTGCAGGTCGCTGCCCTTCTTGCGCGCGCCGCGTGGTTCGCCGCGGGCGGCATCATAGGAAATCACCAGCGTGTCGGCATCAAACATCACGCTCTGGAAACGGGCATAAGGGCACATGTACTGGCATACCTGCTCGCGCATCACCCCAGCCAGCAAATAAGTGCAAGCCGCGTAGAAGAAAATCCAGAACAGCTCCCACGGCCCGTAATCGAAATGGGGCAAGGCCGCCAGCAGCTGCTGGATGGGGGTGAAATAACCCACCAGCGTAAAACCGGTCAGCAGGGAAAAGGCCAGCATCAGCCCGTGCTTGCACAGCTTGATGCGCAGCTTGCGCAGGCTCCAGCCTTGCTGGTCCAGCTTGCTGCGCTGGCTGTGCTTGCCTTCGGTCCATTGCTCGATCCACAGCATGATTTCGGTGTACACCGTCTGCGGACAGGAATAGCCGCACCACAGCCGCCCGGCAATGGTGGTCCACCAGAACAAGCCAAAGGCGCACAGGATCAGCAAGGCAGCCAGATAGATAAAATCCTGTGGCCAGAAAATCAGGCCGAACAGATAGAACTTGCGTTCCACCAGGTCGAAATTGACTGCCTGGCGGCCATCCCAGCGCAGCCAGGGCAGGCCGAGAAACACCAGCTGGGTAAGCACAACGGCGGCAATACGCCAGTTGTTGAAGCGGCCATGCACGCTGCGCGGGTAGATTTTCTTTTGTGCAGCATACAGCGATACCACTTCCGACCCGTCTGCGGCAGTGGCCGCAACAGGCTTGATGGGGATGGTGCGAGGCGGGACAGACATACATTCCTTGGCAAGTGGCATTGAGCGCCACGGCTGGCGCATAAATATCGCAATACGATATTGTTTTGCATGCCATCTGGCAATAGCGCCGTCAGCCTGACACAGCGCCGGCAGACGCCTGCCGCCACGACCGGATGGGAAATTAAGCATTTACAGTCAATAACTTGCAAAAACTCCGGCACAAGCGTGCAACTGCAATCAGCCGGAGCAATGACCTTGCACAGGCCATTAAAATGTATTCCAAATACAACACAATAAGCTACCGTCTGCCCAGGCAGGCAGCGTTACAGCCGCATCAGCCCGTCTCGCTCCCCACTCCTGCCAAGGCAGACATCATGTCACCCACCCCTAGCAGGCGGATGCTGGGGTGCTGCGACGCCATGCCATCTGCCACTGCGAGGGCTTTCTGCACATGGACCTCGGGAAAACCCGTACTTTTAGACAGTTCACAAGTCATGTATGATAATGATTCTCATTTATAACAACATGCATCATGAATACTGCCGCCTTCGTTTCAACATCCCTGCTGGTCCTCAGCCCCCTCGCCGCCCATGCCGAAGACACTGCCACCCTGGATACGGTATCGGTCAGTGCCAGTAGCGACACCCAGAACACACACAGCTACCAGACCCGGCAAACCAGCGTGGCAGGCTACACGCAAAGCACGCTGGACACGCCCCAGGCCGTACAGTCCGTCACCCCGCAAACCCTGGCGGACAAACAGGTGAAAAGCCTGGCCGAAGCAGTGAGCACCGTCAGCGGCGTGGTGGAGAGCAATACCCTGGCAGGCATCCAGGACAGCTTTACCCGCCGTGGTTTTGGCGAGCGCAACGATGGCAGCATTTTGCGCGACGGGGTGCGCTCTTATCTGATGAGCAATTTCGACGCCACCACCGAATCGGTGGAGGTGCTCAAAGGCCCTGCCTCGCTGTTGTATGGCATCCAGGAGCCCGGCGGCGTCATCAACGTCATCAGCAAGAAACCACAACGCGACGCGCAAACCACCATCAGCGCCCAGAGCAGCAGCTTTGGCGGCGGCGCGGCCACGCTGGACAGCACCGGGCAGATCGGCGATTCCAACTTCGCCTACCGCCTGATTGCCGACAAGCAGGACACCGACTACTGGCGCAACTTTGGCAGCACCAAGCGCAACATGATTGCACCCTCGCTGTCCTGGAGCGACGGACGCGACAGCCTGTTGCTGTCGTATCAGTACAGTGACTTCAGCACGCCGTGGGATCGCGGCACCGTGTTTTACAACGGCAAACCGCTGAACGTGCCACGCGAAACACGGCTGGGCGACACACTGGACGTGGCACAGGGCCACACCCAGGCCGCCACCGCCAGTTACAGCCACATGCTGAACAGCCAGTGGAAACTGGACTCCCGCCTGGCATGGAATGAAATCAGCTACAGCAACTACGAAACCCGCGCCACCGCCTATAACGCCCGCACCGGCGTGCTGACCCGCCGTCTGGATGGCAATGTGGTAAACAACAGCACACTGGTGCTGGGCAGCAAGCTGCAAGGCGATGTCAGCCTGTTCGGCCAGCGTCACCAGCCGGTGATCGGACTGGACATCACCCGCGCACGCGAGCTGCGCTCCGACACCTTCCGCGGCAGCGCCAGCAGCGCCACCCAGCTGAATGTCAACAACCCGGTTTATGGCGTACTGAGCACGGCCAACACCAGCCTGAGCGCAACACAAAGCGACAACCGCAGCACCATCGACACCCAGTCGCTGCTGCTGATGGACAACTGGGAACTGGCACCGCAATGGCAAACCAGCTACGGCCTGCGCTACCAGCATTACCAGCAGGAAGACGGAGTGGGCCGCCCCTATGCCGTCAGCGACCGCAGCGCGGGCACTACCGCCCTGCCCCAGTTTGGCCTGGTGTACAAATTGAACCCGCACTGGTCGCTGTATGGCAGCTACAGCGAATCCTTTGTGCCCAACACCGCCAGCGACGGCCAGCACTTCGACCCGGAACGCGGCAGCGCACGTGAAGCAGGCATCAAGCTGGAACAAAGCGGCCTGAGCGCCACCCTGGCCGTATTCCACATCGACAAGAGCAATGTGGTGGCCACCGATACCGACGGCATCGACAAGGCCATGGGCAAGGTACGCTCGCAGGGGGTGGAGCTGGATGTCAGCGGCGAAATCACCCGTCGCCTGTCCATGACCCTGGCCTGGGCCTACACCGATGCCATGGTCACCAAGGACCCGGTCTATGCCGGCAAGCAGCTTTATAACGTGCCCAAGCACAGCGGCAGCGTCAATCTGGCTTACCGGCTTGGCCAGGACAGCTTTGGCAACAACTGGCGCATTGGTGGCGGCACGCGCTTTGTCGGCCAGCGTCAGGGGGACGCCGCCAACTCCTTCCAGCTGCCGTCCTATTTCGTGACCGATGCCTTCATTGCCTGGCAAACCCGCCTGCACGGCCAGAAGCTGGAAATCCAGGCCAACCTGAAAAACGTGTTCGACAAGACTTATTACGCCTCCAGCACCGGCACAACCACCACCAGCAACAGCGGCAGCGTGTCCACGGTGCGGCTGGGCGACCCACGCGAATTGCTGGTCAAGGCCAGCCTGAGTTTCTGATTCCCAGCCGGCACTGGCCGGCTCATGTCCTGCGCTGCGGCTGAATATCAACAGTCGCAGCGCTTTGTCGTGGAAAACCAAGTGAAACGCATCGTCATTCTGTTACATCGTTATCTGGGCCTGCTGGCCGCCCTGTTTGCCTTGCTGCTGGGCCTGAGCGGCAGCCTGCTGGCCGTGCAACAGCTGCTGCAGGGCGAAACCTACCCCGCCCCGGTGGCAAGCCATGCCGCCAGTCCGCACTATCAGGTGGTACTGGCCAGCTTGCGCGCCAGCTATCCGCAGGCTGATTTCACCCTGCGCCTGCCGCAAAACCCCGCAGACGCCATCGAAGTACGGGTACGCCAGCGCCAGCAGCCAGACCAGCTGCTATGGCTGGACCCGCAATTTGGCCGGCCACTGGCCACGCCGGAAGGCCGTGGCACCGGCTGGCGCTGGCTGCACGAAGTGCATGCCCGTCTGCTGCTGGAAGATGGCAAGACCTGGGTGGGCGTGGCCGGTATTGCCATCCTGCTGGTGCTGCTCAGCGGCATCATCCACTGGTGGCCAAAGGACTGGCGCAAAGCCTGGCGGCTGCGGCGCGACAAGGGCCTGGCGGTATGGCTGGGCGACCTGCACCGCATGCTGGGTGCCAGCATGTTGCTGCTCTTGCTGCTCAGCACCCTCAGTGGCCTGGTTCTGGCATTCAACCAGCCCATCCGCCAATGGCTAAGCCCGGCCAAGCACGGCCAGCCACGCACGGGCAAGCACATCACACCGGCCGGGCCGCAACTGGCGCTGGATGAGCTGGTCGCCCGCGGCAATGCCCGTCTGCCACAGGGCAGGCTGAGCAGCATCAGCATCAGCGCGCGTGCCAATCAGCCGGTTGAACTGCGCAAGCGGCTGGACGACGAGTTGCATCCCAACGGCAGCACCCTGATTAGGCTGGATCCTTACCGGGGAACGGTATTGAGCGTGGAAAGGACGGAACAGACACAAGCCTGGCGGAAAATCGGCAGCTGGGCACAGGCCTTGCACACCGGCAGCCTGGGTGGTGTCTGGCACCAGTTGCTGATGGTCGTCAGTGGCGTGGTATTGATGATTCTGGGCGGCAGCGGTCTGTTTCAGTGGCAGGCCAGGCGGCGCAAGCAAGGTAGCAGGCAAGCGGCCATGGTGGCGACCAGGGCGCGTACTGCACAGCAGTGATGCGCCCACGCAATCAGATGTCGGGAAGGATGGGAAGACGTGGTGTGAAGCAAGCTAGAAATCATCGAGATTGCAGATGTCGGTAACCTCTCCGATTTGCCTGAGCAGCAAAATCTTGATGGGAACCACCATCTCGCGAATCTCCTCTTTGGCACGATAGACGTCCGCTTCCAGCTGACAGAGCACCAATTGATAAGCCAGATCCAGCATTGCATCGATATCGGGTTTTTTGCCGTCCAACGCTTTATACCTGCAGGGGGAAGTTGGGGAAATTATTGTAAGTCAAGCATGCATTACAGCAGTATCTGTCATTCTGGTCGCATAAGTCCACCATTGAGCACTGCTATCGCCGGCATTTAATGACCCAATGGCCAGTTTCAAAAAAAATGCCGGGTCAGCCGACCCGGCAAGAAGAAGAGACATGCAAGAAGGAGAAACAGAGACAACGGTACAACGGACAAATCATCAAACCGGCTGCGGCGTCAGGCGCAGATAGGGCCGCACGGCACGGTAGCCCTGGGGAAACTTTTCACGGATCAGTGCTTCATCCTGCAAGGATGGCACGATCACCACTTCCTCACCCTGCTGCCAGTTGGCCGGAGTAGCCACGCTGTGGTGGTCGGTCAGTTGCAGGGAGTCGATCACCCGCAGGATTTCGGCAAAATTGCGGCCGGTACTGGCCGGGTAGGTAATGATCAAGCGCACCTTGTGGCTGGGGTCGATGATGAACAGCGAGCGCACGGTATGGGTGCTGCTGGCATTCGGGTGAATCAGGTCGTAGGCCTCGGACACCTTGCGGTCCGCGTCCGCCACGATGGGGAAATTCACCTCGGTCTGCTGGGTGTCGTTGATGTCGGCAATCCAGCCATGGTGGGCTTCCACCGGGTCTACCGACAGGGCCAGCACCTTGACATTGCGGCGGGCAAATTCCTGCTGCAATTTGGCGGTGGCACCCAGCTCGGTGGTGCACACCGGGGTGTAGTCCGCCGGATGGGAAAACAGCACGGCCCAGCTGTCACCCTTCCACTGGTGGAAATGCAGTTCGCCAATGGTGGATTGCTGGCTGAAATCCGGAGCGATGTCGCCAAGTCGCAGAGTCATGCTGGTTCCTTTGTACTGTGTTTGCGTGATGGGCTTACTGTAAGCACTGCCACGCCGCCCGTGAACCAAGGAAAACTGCGTTGCTTATCAGGCCGCGGCTGGATAAGCCTGGCAAAGGCTGCATAAGCAGCCCCGGATGATTGACACCCCCTCAGGCTTTCTGCAATGAAAGCGGTACTCCCTATTTCCATTGGCAGGGCAAGGACGGGGAATCGGGATGGAATGGCAAGGCTGCGAAATCAATCCCTTGGTTAAAAGGCCCGGCTGTGCCGGGTCCATCGCAATCGCACTTAATAACGTGGTCAGCCGCCTGGGGCATGCAGCAAAAGGGGCCGCCCGTGAGGACAGCCCCGCTTGTTGGCATATTGTTGCGGCTTACTGCTGGCTGATGATGGTGCCGGCAGGCTGCGGGCCGTGGTCCCGATAGGCCGATACACGCTCGCCCCAACGCTCGAACGGGTAGTAATCCCAGATGGCGTGGTGCTGGGTGGCCCAGTTGTCCCACAGCAGCAGCATGTCCGGCTGCCAGTGAATGCGCGCCTGGAAGGACTGGTGCTTTTCGATATGACGGTACAGCAGCTGCAACAGCGCATCGCTTTCGGCACGGCTCAGCTGCACGATATGCGAAGTAAACGCCTCGTTCACAAACAGGAAGGGACGGCCGCTGACCGGATGACGTGCCACCACCGGGTGTTCGCTGGCATTGAATACCTGGCCGGGTTTCGGTTCGGCACCATAGCCATTGCTCCAGCCTTCCCGCCCGTCATGCACGGCAGTCAGCCCCAGCAGCAGTTGCTTGATGGGTTCGGACAAGGATTCATACGCCAGATAGAGATTGGCAAACGCCGTGTCGCCACCGCCTACTTCCGGCAGGCGGGTGACGCGCAGGAAAGACGCCCAGATGGGGTGCGGGTCGCAAGACACATCGTTATGCCAGGCGTCGCCCGCGGTATAACGGGTGGTGCGTCCGGTTTTCCAGCCCAGGATTTCTGCGTCGCCACTGCGCGCGGTCAGCTGGGTGCTGTCGCCCAGCACGTGCTGATGCAGGCTGCCAAACAGACGACCAAAGGCCTTGTGCTGTTCGGCATTGATGGCCTGACCGGGGAAGGTCAGCACCAGATGTTCGGTCAGGGCCTGGCGAATTTCCGCCAGTTGCGCAGGTGGCAAGGGCTGGCTGAGGTCGACACCACGGATTTCCGCCCCCAGTGCCGGGGACAGGCGTTTGAGGTCGAACGTCTGGTACTGGCTCAGCTCGCGGGTGTTCCAGCCTTCAATGGCCAGCTTGTCGCTGTAATCCTGATAAAAGCTCATCCTGGCAGCCTCTCAAAGCAAAGGGAATGAAAACACGGCCTGTCATGACAGGACATAACCATGCACATGAAGTGGATATTAAAAAACCACGCCATGATTCCCAACCAAGAAAAACCGGATTGCTTATTCCCTCAGCCTTGTAACCAGAGCATACCGCTGATGGAGAAGAACGATGTCACCGTAGCGGCCAGCAAGGTGGCCGCGCACAAGCCTTCGTGGCCGTATTTCTGCCCCATGATGGGATAGATGCTCATCATCGGCGCGCAGGCAAACAGCACCGCCGCCATTTGCAGCCAGGCGGGCACCGGCAGCAGGAAATGCAGCAGCAGGAAGATCAGCAAGGGGTGCAACAGCAGCTTGCCCAGCACGATGGGCGAAATACGGCGCACGATGCCGCTGGTTTTCAGGCCAACCAGCGAGCCGCCGATGACAAACAGCGACAAGGCCACCGAAGCCTGCGACAACAATTCCAGCACCTTGCTGAACACGCCCGGCAGCTGCAAGCCCGCCAGCGAACACAACACCCCGGCGCTGATGGCAATTACCAGCGGCGAGCGCAGCAGCCGCCCGCCCACCTGACGCAACAGATGGCCCCAGCCCTTGCCGCTGGCATCATGGCTTTCCAGCAGGATCAGCGCCAGCGGAAACACCACCGCGTTTTCCACCAGCATGGTCATGGCCAGTGCAATGCCTGCCTTGGCCCCCAATAGCTGCGACACGATGGGAAAGCCGATAAAACCGCTGTTGGACATGGACATGCCCAGCCCGAACAGGGCACTGAGCCGAAAATCATGCCCTGCCACCACGCGGGCAAACAGCATGCCCAGGCCCAGCGCCAGCAAGGAACCCAGCGCATAGGCCAGCAGGTAGTGCAGGTCCACCACCTCGACAAAGGACTGCCGGGTCAGCGCGCGGAATATCATCGCCGGCAAGGCAAAGGTGATGACAAACTGCCCCAGCGCACGAATATTGGCCTGGGCAAACCACTGCTGCCAGGTTACCCAGTAACCAAGGGCAATCAGGATGAAGATGGGTCCGGTGATACTTGCAATAGCCAGCACAATGCGACTTTCCGCCCCAGGAACCGCTAACAAAAACCCTGCTGCTGCGTTGCGCCTGCTTGCCCCAGGGACACTACGCTATTTTGTCAGCCGTTCGGAGGCAATCAGGTTTCGGAGGAATACCCCAGCCATTCGCGGATATGTTCGCGTATCAGCTCAATGAACAGCTGCTGGGTGAGGGTTGATGGGTGACGCAGGCTGATGGCCATGGCCAGCTTGCTGGACAGCACCGGTTCTACAATCTTGCGCACGGTAAAACGCGAGGCATCGGCCAGCGAAGCCACCGCACTGCGGGTGAGCACCGCCGAGCCATAGCCATCGGCCACCAGCTCCAGAATGGCGGACACCCCGTCGATTTCCAGTTCGATATGCGGACGGCAGCCGATATTGGCCAATTCCGACTCCACCAGCATACGGATGGAATTGGGGCGACTGGGGATGATCAGCGGCATGCCGGCGACTTCACGCAGGGTGATGCTGTCCGGGGCATTATCAAAGCGGGCGGTCATCAGGAACAGCTCTTCCTCCAGCAGCGGGAAGGTTTCCACCTCTGCCGACGGAATCACGTTGTACAGCAGGGCCACGTCCAGCCGCCCGGCTACCAGCGCCTCGTGCATGGTGACGGACAAGCCCTCGCAGATGGACAGCGAGGCATTGGGCAGCCGGGCACGGAAGGTTTTGGTCAGCGGCACCGCCAGCACCTTGAGCAGGCTGGGTGGCAGGCCCACCACCACATGCCCGGCCATGGCTCCACGCACCTTGCCCAGCTCTTCCTTCACCCGCTCCACCTGATGCAGGATGCCCAGGCTGTGCTCCAGCAACACCTTGCCCGCCTCGGTCATGGAAACACCCCGGCCATTACGGATCAGCAGGTTCTGCCGCAGTTCCACTTCCAGCATGCGGATCTGGCGGCTGAGCGCGGGCTGGGCAATGTTCAGCGTATTGGATGCGCGGGTGAAGCTGCCCAGCTCTGCCACGCAGGTAAAGTACTGCAACTGTTTCAAATCCATAAACCCAACCTTCTTGTCGTTATTGCTGCCCGCCCCGCAGGCGGTGCCTGTCATGCTGTCCCAGCCCGGCGGCCAAGACAGAAGCATGGCATTGCCCTTGCCGTCTGTCCAAACAGATATTGGCAACATCAGTGGCGCTACTCCGGCTGCCGGCTTAATAACTGTCCGGCATTGCCCGGTAACTGCCACACATCCCATAGCGCCAACAGCGTCAGGCCGGCCAGTACGACAAAGGCAAAATGATAATGCGTCAGCGCACTGGCCTGCGGCAGCCAGGCTTCAGCCATGCGCAGGCCGACGGCAGCAATGGCGATGCCCATGCCATAGGCCATGCGCAGCAGCATGTTGAACAGGGTATTGGCGTGGCTCATCTGCGCTGGCGGCACGTCGACAAAAGCCAGGGTGCTCAGCGTGGTAAAGGTCATGGAACGGGCCATGCCGGACAGAAGCAACACCAGCACCAGCCACGGCCACGGCGTATCCGGGCCGAAGGTGGCAATCAGCAGGGTCAGCACCACCAGCGCCAGGCCGCTGAGCAGCAAGGTCAGACGAAAGCCAAAGCGCCGCAGCGTGCGGCTGGTCAGCACCTTCATGCCCAGGTTGCCGGCAAACAGGGTGAGTAGCAGCAGGCCGGAACGGAAGGCATCCATGCCCATGCCCAGCTGGAACATCAGCGACAGCAAAAACGGCGTAGTGTTGATGGCAGCGCGCAGCAAGGAACCGCCAACAATAGTGGTGCGGTAAGTGCGAATGCGCAGGATGGACACATCCAGCAAGGGAGCATGGCTGCGGCGGCAATGTCGCCACAGGCCCGCCAGCAGCACACCGACACAAAACAGGCAGAGCATGGCCAGCATCAGCTGCCCCGTGCCACCCACCTGCTCCAGACCGCTCATCAGCAACAGGCAGGCCGTGCCGCACAGCAAGAAGCCCGTCCAGTCAAAACGGCTGCTTGCCATCCCGTCCGCCGAGGGTGGAATCAGCCACCACGCCAGAGCAAACGCCAGCACACCCAGTGGCAGGTTAAGCAGGAAAATCCAGTGCCAGGACGCATAGGTGGTGATAAAGCCGCCCAGCGCCGGCCCCAATACCGGTGCCACCAGACCGGGCCAGGTAATCATGGCGATGGCCTGCATCAGATTTTGCTTGGGCGTATTGCGCAATACGGCCAGCCGCCCCACCGGCACCATCATCGCCCCGCCCACCCCTTGCAGCACGCACGCCGAGGCAAACTGCCACAGGTTTTGCGACATGGCACACAGCAAGGACGCCAGCGTGAACACCACGATGGACGCCATGAATACGCGACGGCAGCCCAGCCGGTCGGCCAGCCAGCCGCTGGCCGGTATCAGCAAGGTCAGGGTAAGCAGATAAGCGGTGATGCCGATATTGAGGTCCACCGGCTGCACAGCAAAAGTTGCCGCCATGGCAGGCAAGGCGGTATTGATGACCGTGGCATCAAGGTTTTCCATGAAGAACGCAGCCGCCACCAGCAAGGCGATCAGCGAGGAAGGGGTTGGTCGGTCAGCAAGTCGCATGGGCAGACAAACAGATAAAACCGCAGGACGGGTCGTCCCCACCCTGCGGTTGAACTGGAAGCATCAGGTTCAGAAGTTTTTCCACATGCCCACGGCCAGCGAGTGCTGGGTTTTGGCACCGGCGGCCGTGGCGCTGGGGTTGCCGCCCAGTACATAAGTGGCATTGGCTTCGTTATGCAGCTCGGTAAACAGCACATACACCTGGGTGGTCTTGCTCAGTACGCGGTTGTAAGCCAGCGTGCCCATCTTGGCGCCACTGTCCTGTACTGCTGCCGAACCCTTCCACGACGCGGCCTGGCCATACTGGGCGGAGAAGATGTTGGCACCGTTGGTGTAGGTGCCGATCAGGCTGCCGTAGTTGCGGCTGCGGCTGTGGCCGGTGAGGTTGATGTTATCCAGGATGTCGTGTTCCACCAGGCCGCCTACATAGATGCTGCCGAAGTTGTAACCCACAGCCAGCATGTGCATCAGACCATTCTGGTAGAAGTTGCTGGACATGGCTTGCATCGCACGGTTTTGCTGGAAGCCGTAACCCACGCGCAGCTGACCGTCGTCATAAGTCAGGTTGCCGGATACCAGCGTTGCACCATGGCTGGTGGTTTCCGAGCTGCCAGTGCCCGTGGTGAGCGAATACTGGATGCGGGCGGTGACATTGTTGAACTTGGGCGTCTGATAGCTTACCGAGTTACCGGCGCGTACATCAAAACCGCCGCTGGCCAGGCTGCCGCCGTTGGCCCACAGCGTGGCATCGTTGGAAATGCCGGTGGCGTACTGGAAGCTGTTGCCGGCAATGTAGTGCAGGTCGTCAATGGCCACCAGGAAGTTACCGGCCTTCAGCGTACCCAGTTGGGCAGAGCTCAAACCGATGAAGCTTTCACGACCAGCCCAGGTATTGGAACCAGTGCCGGAACCGTCATCGATGGCTACGCCGGACTCCACCTGCCAGATGGCTTTCAGGCCGTTGCCCAGGTCTTCACTGCCCTTGAAGCCGATGCGCGAGGTGTCGTTTTGCACCTTGTTGGTGGAAAACGCCGTGCTGGCTGCGCCGGACTTGGTGTTTTCAAAGTCGGCATGGATGCGGCCATAAATGGTGACCGTGGAATCGTCCGCCAGCGCGGCATTGGCCAGCAGCGGGGACAGGGAAGCCAGCAGCATCAATTGGGTCTTGTGTTTCACGATTATCTCCTGTTCTGTTTATTCACAGATTCATATTTATTTAAAATTAATCCTCAATGCGGGCGTGGCCCATGCAAGTGGCCCCCCCCTATCCTGCGCTCCCCGCTCCGGGCGACGGCTGTCGCCAGATTGACATCTGTCATCAAAAGCGGGCAGATTCAGCCTTTATTGCCACTTCTCCTTTCATTGGTATCCGGTTTTGATGTCCACAGACAGCCCCAGCTTGCCCACCCGACGCAAGAACGACCCCGAAGGCATGCGCCAGCGCATTCTGGAAGCGGCCCAGACCGAATTTGTCCAGCACGGTTTCAGCGGTGCCCGGCTGGACAATATCGCCGAGCAGTCCAATACCAACAAACGCATGGTGGTGTACCACTTCCACAGCAAGAAGGAGCTGTACATCGCCGTGCTGGAACGGGTGTACGGTGAAATCCGCGATATCGAAAAACAGCTGCAGCTGGAAGGCCTGCCACCGCGCGAGGCCATGGCCCTGCTCACCGGCTTCACCTTCGACTACCACCACAATCACCCGGACTTCTGTCGGCTGGTGAGTATCGAAAACATTCACCAGGCGCGGCATATTGCCGACTCGGACATCATCCGCCAGCGCAACCGCAGTGTGATCGAGGTGGTGGAAGGCATCCTCACGCGTGGCATTGCCGACAAGGTATTCCATGACCGGGCCGATGCCATCGACGTCCACATGCTGATCAGCTCGCTGTGCTTCTATCGCGTATCCAACCGCCACACTTTTGCCAGCCTGTTCGGGCGGGATCTCACCCAGCCCGAACACGCCAGCCGTCACCGGCAAATCGTCATTGATACGGTCTTGGCCTATCTGGAGCGGGCGGCAGACTGAGTCCGCAGCCCGTCAGCTTGTCATCAGTGGTGCATGGCCTTGCTGGCAGCACTCACCGGCTGTACCGGCAAGCCCTTGCTGGCCAGGTTTTTCAGCAGCAGCGACAGCACGATGATGCCGGCAGGAACTGCCAGGGCAGCAAAGACCTGGGAGAAGGTCCAGCCCCAGGCCAGCATCTGGCCACCGGCAAAGGCGCTGAGTACCGCGCCGATACGGCCCACACCATGCATCCAGCTGGAACCGGTGGCACGTGCCGCGGTGGGGTAGAAGCCGGCAGACAGTGCATTCATGCCGGTATTGGCACCGTTGAAGCAGAAGCCCACGGCGAAGGTAAGTGCGCACAGCAGCGGCAGTTCATGGGCTACCGAGGTGAAGCCGAACAGCAGCACCGCACCCAGACCATAAGTGATGGCCAGCACCTTGTGCGGATTGGCACGGTCCATGCACCAGCCCATGAACAGGGAACCTGCCGGGCCGCCAAACTGGAAGAAGGCAGCAATGAAGGCAGCATCCGCCAGGGTGTAACCGGATTCTTTCACCAGCGTCGGCATCCAGCTGCCCATCAGGTACACCACGAACAGCGCCATGAAGTAGCCCAGCCACAGCATGAATGAACCAAAGCGGTACTGACGCGACAGCACGGTACGGATGGAATTGCCTTTGGGCGCGGCATCCGCATTGCCCATGGTGAAGCTGGCGTCCTTCATCGACAGGTCTGGTGCCAGGCGCTGCACGATCTTGGCAATACGGGCGGCCGGGGCATTACGCACCACCAGGAAACGCACGGATTCCGGCAGGAACAGCAACAGCGCGATGGATACGGCAATCGGCAACACACCACCGAAAATCAGCACGCTTTGCCAGCCGAAGTGCGGAATCATCCACGCCGACAGGAAACCACCACCGGCTGCACCCACGGTAAAGCCGCAGAAGACCACGGTCACCAGGAAGGAGCGGCGGCGTTCCGGCGCAAATTCCGACACCAGCGTGCCGACATTGGGCATGGCTGCACCAAGGCCCAGGCCGGTGAGGAAGCGGAAGATCACCAGATGAGTAATGTCAGTCGAGGTGGCGGTAACCAGCGTCCAGAAACCGAAGAAGAACACCGACAACACCAGTACCACCTTGCGACCCAGATAGTCTGCCAGCGGGCCGGCAAACAGCGCACCCAGCGTGAGGCCTGCCAGCGCGGCGCTGAGCACCGGCGCCAGCTGCGGGTTGGTCACATGCCACAGGCGTTTGAGTTCCGGGGCGATGAAACCCATGATGGCCACGTCAAAACCGTCGGCCGCGATAATGCAGAAACCAAAGAACACCACCAGCCACTGAAAGCGGTTGATGGGACGATCGTCGATCAATGACCGAACATTGATGACATTGCTGGCGTTACTCATCTGTTTGTCTCCTGTTGCAGCGCTGACTATCAATCGCTGCCTTGTTGTTCTTGCTATCTGCCCTGCCCTTGCCGGTCAGCTGCAGGCTGTTGAAGCTGCTGTCCCTTGCCAGCTTCTTTCCTGTTGAGGGGAGGAGTCTGCCTGTGATGACTGGCCGGTCCGGCCGTGTACTGCTTGCTGCCTGGTGCAGCCCGAGCTTGGCATGCTTGTCCATGCGTCTTGGGCATGGAATGCATTCTGACTTGGCATGAATCTTCAAAACATACCGCAAAAAATCTATCAGTTATACCGATTTACGATAACTGCGCCCCATCCATGTGCAGATATCCATAGCATGCACCAGCGCCTTGTTTTTGTAGTTTTCCTACGCCAAATCAGCACATTAAAAAAAATACAACAGCCGGCAAGCAGCAGTTAAACACCATTCCCTGCCCCGTTTCAGTGCGGGAAATCCCTGAGTCCTGCCACACCACAAATACAGGCCAGTCCTGCATTTTCCGGGTGAAAACGGACAGCAAAAGCGCATGCATGCCACCTGCCAGCCATGGCTGCCGGGCACGGCACACCAAACATAAAATCAAAACAAAGTTATTTTTTTGAATTGCATTCCGTTTTTTGCGATTGCATACTGCCCAGCCATCAGCCACCGAAAAACAGACTGGCCAACACGGGGGATGCCACCGCGCCCACCCGCCTGCGCCAGCTACCCAGGAGAGACTCATGCCACCACGCCAGCTCGCCCTTGCTGCCCTCAGCATGCTGGAGCTATCCCCGCCCGACATGGTCAGCTGCGCCGCTGCAGCCGGCTTCAGCCATGTCGGCCTGCGCCTGCTGCCCGCCACCGCCCAGGAGCCGCAACACGACATGCTGGGCAACAGCCCGCTGCTGCGCGAAACCTTGCAGCGCCTGCAGGACACCGGCCTGCAAGTGTCTGATGTGGAAATACTCAGGCTCAAACCGGAAGTGGATGTCGCCAGCTATCTGCCCATGCTGGAAAGTGCCGCCCGGCTGGGTGCACACGAGGTACTGGTGGCAGGCAACGACCCGGACTTTGCCCGCTGTGCGGACAGTTTTGCCCGCCTGTGTGAGCTGGGCGCACCACTGGGCCTGAACATGAATATCGAACCCATGCCCTGGACCGACATCCGCAACATCGCCATGGCCATGCAGTTGCTGGAGCAGGCCGGCCAGGACAATGCCGCCCTGCTGGTGGACGCCATCCACTTTGACCGCGCCGGGGATGCCCCGGCCATGCTGGCCGAGGTGCCGCGCCAGCGCCTGCACTACATGCAGTTGTGCGATGCCCCGGCAGCAAAGCCCGACAGCATGGAAGAACTGCTGTACCAGGCCCGCGCCGAGCGCATGCCACCGGGCCATGGCGGGCTGGCGCTGGGCGAACTGCTGCTGGCCTTGCCGCCGGACCTGCCGATTGCGCTGGAAGTACCGATGCACAGCAAGGGCCATCTGCGTGCCGTGGAGCGGGCCAAGCTGCTACGCAATGCTGCACAACAGGTATTGCAGCGCACCTACGGTGCAGCGCTGGAGTCAGCTGGCACGTAACAATCTTCCATTAAAAAAAATTCTCAAAACGTACCGACTGGTTGCTTTTATGCAACAAAACGGACGCAAGACAGCAATACGGAGAGACTGACATGCTGTTGCAACTGGAAAACCTGCCTGCACAAGGCAGTGAATTTGATGTGGTGGTGATCGGTGCCGGCGGTGCCGGGCTGGCTGCCGCACTGTTTGCCGGCCTTGCCGGACAGAAAGTGCTGCTGGTGGAACACAGCGAATACGTCGGCGGTACCACCGCCCTGTCCGGCGGCACTACCTGGATACCCGGCACCCTGCATAGCGCGCGGGTGAATCCGCAAGACACCCTGGCCGAAGCAGCGCGCTATCTGGACAATGCCATTGGCGAACGGGCCGACCCGGCACTGCGCCAGGCCTTCCTGCAAGCCGGCCCGGCGGTGGTGGCTGCACTGGAAGCCGCCACCGAGGTGAAATTCCGCCCCTACCCCAAACACCCGGACTACATTTCCGACCTGCCCGGCTCCACCCTCAATGGCCGTGCGCTGGAACCTTTGCCCTTTGATGGCCGCCTCTTGGGCGAGCTGTTTGCCGTACTGCGCCCGCCCATTCCCGAATTCACCGTGCTGGGCGGCATGATGGTGGACCGCACCGACATCAACCACCTGCTGAAGCTCAAGTCCTCGCTGCCTTCGTTCAGGCACTCGCTCAAGCTGCTGCTGCGCCATGCCAGCGACCGCCTGAGCTACCCGCGTGGCACCCGGCTGGTGATGGGTAATGCACTGGTAGGCCGCCTGCTCTATTCGCTGTCGAAACTGGGCAATGTGCAGCTGGCACTACGAACCCAGGCCAGCGACATCCAGCACGATGAGCGCGGCGTGCACGGCCTCACCCTGCGCCAGGGCAAGACCAGCCGCAGCATCAAGGTGAATCAGGGGGTGATTCTGGCCAGCGGCGGTTTCAACCGCGACCCGGAACAACGCGCCCGCCTGCTGCCGGGCATAGAGATGGACTGGTGCCCCGGCGCGCCCGGCCATACCGGTCAGGCACAGCAGCTGGCACGCGGCCTTGGTGCAAAACTGGCCGAAGGCAGCCTCAGCCCGGCGTTCTGGGCACCGGTATCACTGCGCCGCCGTGCCGATGGCAGCCAGGCGGTGTTTCCGCACTTCATGCTGGACCGCGCCAAGCCCGGCATGATTACCGTCAATGCCCGTGGCGCGCGCTTTGTCAACGAAAGCACCTCCTACCACCTGTTTGGCCTAGCCATGCAGGAAGCCAACCGCAGCACGCCCAGCATTCCGGCCTTCCTGATTTGCGATGCTGCCGCCTTGCGCCAGTACGGCATCGGCATGGTGCGCCCCGGCGGCAAGAACCTTGAACCCTACCTGGCCGATGGCTACCTGACCGCAGGCAACACACTGGCCGAGCTGGCCGGCAAGCTGGGCATGGACCCAGCCATGCTGGAGGACAGCGTGGCGCGCAACAACCGCTTTGCCGCCAGCGGCGTGGACAGCGACTTCCACCGTGGTGAAACCGCCTACCAGCAAAACATGGGCGACCCATCACGCGGTCAGCCCAATCCCAATATCGGCCCGCTCGCCGAAGCCCCGTATTACGCGGTGCGGCTCTATCCGGGCGACATCGGCGCGGCCACCGGCCTGCAAACCGACGCCCAGGCCCGCGTGCTGGGCCGCGACGGCCAGCCCATTGCCGGCCTGTATGCGGTGGGCAATGACATGCATTCCATCATGGGCGGGGTGTATACCGCGCCCGGCATCACCATCGGCCCGGCACTGGTATTTGCCAGCATTGCCGCCACCCACGCCAGCCAACGCCACACCCGCGCCCCGACGCGCGACACCGTTACCCAATAAGGAGAGCACAACATGACCCAAACCCTGCAACTGGATGGTGCCACCCGCGTACTGGCCATCGTGGGCGACCCGATCGCCCAGGTGAAATCCCCGGCTGGCGTCAGCGCCGCCCTGCAACAGCAAGGCCGCAATGCCATTCTGGTACCCAGCCATGTCAGCCCGGCCAATCTGGATGCCTACGTCAAGGGCATCAGCCTGGCGGGCAATCTGGACGGCATCATCGTCACCGTGCCGCACAAGTTCGCCATGTTTGCCCAATGCAGCAGTAGCAGCGACCGGGCGCGCCGCCTGGGCGCGGTCAATGTGATGCGCCGCAATGCCGACGGTAGCTGGCACGGCGACATGTGTGACGGCGCTGGCTATGTAGCCGCCATGCGCGCAGCGGGCTGCCAGCCGGAAGGCAAGCGCGCACTGCTGGTGGGTGCTGGCGGGGCGGGTTCGGCCATTGCACTGGCCCTGCTGGAAAACGGCGTCAGCGAACTGGCCATCCACGACGCAGACACCAGCCGCCGCGACCAGCTGATTACCCGTCTTGACGCCAGCTTCCCCGGCCAGCTGCGCATGGGCAGCAACGACCCCAGCGGCTTTGCCATTGCCATCAACGCCTCGCCCACCGGCATGCAGGCCAGCGACCCGCTGCCAATTGATGCCGGCAAGCTGGACGGCACTATGTTTGTCGGCGACGTGATTACCGCCCCGGCGGTCACCCCGCTGATTGAAAGTGCCCGTGCACTGGGCTGCCAGACCGTGGTGGGTGGCGACATGTTTGCCGCCGTGCGTGAACTGATGCTGGACTTCCTGCTGGCGCAGGGTCCGCTGGCGCGCTGAGGTTGGCCGTGGACAAGCAAGCACAAGCCAACACCCTGCACTGCGACCTGCTGGTCGTGGGCAGCGGCGCCGGCGGGCTGGCCACCGCCGTCACCGCCGCCCGGCTGGGGCTGAAGGTGGTGGTGGCCGAAAAAGAAGCCGAATTCGGCGGCACCACTGCCTGGTCGGGTGGCTGGCTGTGGGTGCCGCGCAACCCGCTGGCCATCGCTGCCGGGATTGACGAAGACCCGGCCCTGCCGCGCCAGTACCTGCACAGCGAACTGGGAGAGGACTTCGACCCCGTGCTGGCCGATGCCTATCTGAGCCACGCGCCGCGCATGGTGGACTTCTTCCAGCGCCACAGCCTGCTGCGCTTCATCGACGGCAACCTGATTCCGGACTTCCACGGCCACAGTGCCGGGGCGGCCAGCGGCGGGCGTTCGGTGTGTGCGGCACCGTTTGATGGCCGACTGCTGGGCGCGCACATCCACCAGCTGAAAAAGCCGCTGGACGTGATTTCGCTATGGGGCATGGGCATCGCCTCTGGTGTGGAGCTGCGCCATTTCCTCAACGCCAGCCGTTCGCTCGCCTCCTTTGCCTATGTCACCCGGCGTGTGCTGGCCTACTGGCGCGACTGCCTGCTGCATGGCCGTGGCATGCGGTTGGTCAACGGCAATGCGCTGGCCGCCGCGCTGGGGGCCTCGGCCCTGCAAGCCGGGGTGGAACTACGGCTGTCCAGCCCGGTGCGCCAGTTGCTGCGCGAACAGGACAAGGTGAGCGGTGCGTTGCTGGATACGCCGGACGGCCCGCTGACCGTGCATGCCAGCCGTGGCGTGGTGCTGGCCTGCGGCGGCTTTCCGCACGATGTCGCCCGCAAGCGCCAGCTGCTGGCGCATGCGCCCACCGGGCAGGAACACTGGTCGGCAGCGCCGGTCAGCAATACCGGCGACGGCCTGCGGCTGGGCGAAGCCGTTGGCGGCGTGATGGGCGAGATGGCCTCCCCCATGGCATTGGCACCGGTATCGCTGGTGCCACGCGCCGATGGCAGCACCGCCCACTTTCCGCATCTGATCGAACGGGCCAAACCGGGGCTGATTGCCGTTACCGCCAATGGCCAGCGCTTTTGCAACGAGGCTGACTCCTACCACGACTTTGTCTCCGCCTTGCTACGTGCCATCCCGGCAGGTCAGCCGGTGCAAGCCTGGCTGGTGGCCGACCACCGCTTTGTCCGCCGCTACGGGCTGGGCGCGGTCAAACCCGCCCCCATGCCGCTGGGCCGCTGGCTGCGCAATGGCTATCTGCAACGTGGCAATACGCTGCAAGAGCTGGCCCGCCGCTGCGGCATCAACCCCGTAGCGCTTGAACAGCAGGTGGCACGCTACAACCAGCAAGCCGCTACCGGGGAGGACAGCGACTTTGCCAAGGGCGACACCCCCTATAACCGCGTACAGGGCGACAAGGACAATGCCTGGCCCAACCCCTGCATGGCCCCGCTGCAGCACGGGCCGTACTACGCGGTGAAGCTGGTCCCCGGCAGCCTGGGCAGCTTCGCCGGGCTGGCCACCAATGCCAGCGCGCAAGTGCTGGATGAACACCGCCAGCCCATCAGCGGCTTGTACGCGGTCGGCAACGACATGCACAGCATGATGGGCGGCCACTACCCCAGCGGCGGCATCACCCTGGGCCCGGCCATGACTTTCGGCTATCTGGCGGCACACCACGCCGCCGGACGCCAACCCGACGCAAGCCTTTGAACATTTTCAATATCAAGCAAGGACACACCATGTACTACGAACTCGCCACCCTCACCCTGCCCTTTGGCACCACCGCCCAGGCGGCCCAGAACGTACAGGCCTACACCAGCGACACCGCTGCTGGCGGCGAACTGCTGGGCTGCTGGTATAGCGATATCGGCCAGCTCAACCAGCTGCTGGTTTTGCGCGGTTTTGACAGCCTGGCCGCACTGGAAGCCGAGCAGCAACGCACCCGTCTGAGCGCCGACCCCTACGGCTGCGGCAGCCTCGCCACCAGCATCGACCGGCAGGCGTATCAGGCTTTCCCGTGGATGGCCCCGCTACGCCCCAGCAGTGAAAGCGGCATCAAGGGGCCGGTGTATGAAATCCGTACCTACGGCATCAAGACCGGCGGCCTGCAGCACACCATCGACCTGTGGCAGGAATACCTGCCGCCGCGCAGCGCGCTGTCGCCCTGCCTGGTGGCCATGTTCGCCCTGCAAGGCCCGCTGCGCTTTACCAATATCTGGGCCTACGCCAGCGTGGACGAACGCAGCCGCATCCGTGGCGAAGCGGTTGCCGCCGGCATCTGGCCGCCCAAAGGTGGCCCGGCCTGGCTCACTACCGACATGCACTCCATCATTGCCCTGCCCACCGCCGTATCGCCGCTGAAGTAAGCGGACAAAAAAAGGGACACCTGTCAGGTGTCCCTTTTGCATGGCTGCCCTCTCAGGCTGAGTCGGTCATATCAGTCATACCAGTTGCTGCGCGCCTGCTGCCGGGCGCGCGATTGGGCCTGTGCGGCCAGGCGCACCGCCACATTGGCGGCGCCGTATTGCTGGTAACCGGCGCGGCGTTGCAGCAGTTCGAAGAAGAAGCGGTCTTCAAACTGGGCGGTGTACACATGCAGCATTTCTCCGCCTTGGGCATCGCGGTCGTACAGGATGTTGGCTGCGGCCAGGCTGGCGACAAATTCATCCGGCAGATCGAAGCGCGCGGCCAGGTCGTCGTAGTAGTTACGCGGAATTTCCAGCAAGGGCACGCCGCTTTCCCGCGCCGCTGCCACCGCAGCAAAGATGTCGTCGGTAGCAAAGGCAATGTGCTGCACGCCGGAACCGCGATAGGTAGACACCGAACGGGCAATGGCGGTATTGCGGTTTTCCGAGATATTGAGCGGAATGCGGATGCTGCCATCCGGGCTGTGCAGCACCCGGCTTTTCACCAGTCCGTAGGGGTCGGGCAGCACGTGCTCGTTCTCGGCCTTGAAGCCATACACGGCGCGGAAGAACAGCATCCAGGCGTCCATGGTTTCCGCTGGCAGGCCCAGCGCGAAATGGTCGATGCTGGTGAGCAGGCCTGGCTTGTCTGCGGCCGCCGGCAGCATGTCAAAGTCGGACTGGTAAATGCTGCTGCCATCCGCGCCGGGTTCCACCAGGTATTGCAGGCTGCCATCCGGCGCACGCACGGCGGGAATCTGCCGCTCGTTGGGGCCGACACGGCTTTCAAAAGAACGCGCGCGATACTGCTTGGCGCGTTGCAGCGCCTGGGCGCTGTCATTCACCCGGAAGGCAGACGCGCACAAGGACGGGCCATGTGCCACGAAAAAGGCATGGGCGAAGGAGTCTGGCTCGGAGTTGAGAATCAGATTGATGTCACCCTGACGGTACAGATTGACGCTTTTCGACTTGTGCTGCCCGGCATGGGCAAAGCCCAGCTTGCCGAACCAGCGCGCCAGCCGGCTGGCGGCGGCCTCGTCCACGGCGAATTCCAGAAACTCCACCCCGTCGTATTGCGGCTGCGCTGCCGGAACAAACAGCTGCGGCAGCACGGCGGCGGCACCGGGTTCCGCGCTGGCAGCCAGCTGCGCGCGGGTGTTTTCTTCCAGATACAACAGGCCACGGCGACCATCTGCCGCGGTGCCGCCGGTGGGTGCCGCGCGGAAACCGTCGTTGAAGATTTCCAGACTCAGCGGGCCCTGATAGCCGCTTTGCAGGATGGGACCAAGGAAGGCCGGCAGGTCAAACTCGCCCTGACCGGGGAAGCAGCGGAAATGACGGCTCCACTCCAGCACATCCATATTGAGGATGGGTGCATCGGCCAGTTGCAGGAATACGATCTTGTCGCCCGGAATTTCCGGCAGGCGCGACAGGTCGTCCTTGATCGACAGGGTGTGGAAGCTGTCCAGAATCACGCCCAGATTGGGGTGGTCCACCGTTTTGACGATGTCCCACACCTGACGGTAGGAGTTCACATGCTGGCCCCAGGCCAGTGCCTCGTAACCCACCAGCACTTCATGTTTTGCCGCCAGCTCGGCCAGCTGGTGCAGGTCGTCGGCAAGCACCGCGTTATCGCGGATCACGTCCGGTTGCACATTGCTGCACACCAGGATGCGGTCGGTACCCAGCTCGTGCATCAGCTCGAACTTGCGTTCGGCCCGTTCCAGATTGTGTTGCAGGCGGTCGCGGCGGCAGCCTTCGAAGTCGCGGAAGGGCTGGAACAGCATGATCTGCAAGCCCAGCTCCTGACACAGGCGGCGTACATCACGTGGCGAGCCATCAAAATACAGCAGGTCGTTTTCAAAGATTTCTACGCCCTGAAAGCCGGCAGCGGCAATCGCCTCCAGTTTCTCGGGTAGGGTTCCGCTCAGAGAAACGGTGGCAATACAGTGTTGCATGGTGGTCATCCTCAATGGGGAAACTGGCGCTGGCGGCGCACCGCTCTGGGTCTGTGTGCAGTACTGGCGATGCTGCCGGTTTACTTATTTCGTACCAACAGGTACATTTCAATCTTAGCGTGAAAATTTTCACTGCACCAGTGCGTTTTCCCTGTTCCCGCCATCCGGCTCGCGGCCTGTGCCGTGTGCCGGATGCATGCCGCCCGCTGCGGCAGTCAAGCAAAAAAAGACCAACACATGCCTGCATCCACATCCGCTGCCAATACGCTGTTGCTGGGCCTGATAGGCCAAAGCATCCAGGGCTCGCGCTCGCCACAGCTGCACGAAGAAGAAGCCCGCCAGCTGGGCCTGCGCTGTCTGTATCAATTACACGACCTGCCGCTGGACACCGGCACTGCCGAGCTGGACACGCTGCTGGCCGCCATGCAGACCGTGGGCTATGCCGGCTGCAACATCACCCACCCGTTCAAGCAAACCGTGCTGGCCTGTCTGGACAGCCTGTCCGACGACGCGGCCGCCATTGGCGCGGTGAATACCGTGCAATTGCGTGACGGCAAACGCATTGGCCACAACACCGACTGGTGGGGCTTTGCCCAGTCCTTCCAGCAGCAATGGCCGCAGGCCAGGCTGGACAAGGTGGTGCAACTGGGTGCTGGCGGTGCCGGTGCTGCGGTGGCCCACGCCATCCTCACCCTGGGTGCGCAAAGACTGGCCCTGCACGATGCCGACCCGGCCCGTGCCAGTGCGCTGGCGGCACGGCTGAACCAGCGCTTTGGTGACGGACGGGTAGTGGTGACAGACGATGTGGCCGGAGAACTGGCCAGCGCCGACGGGCTGATCCAGGCCACGCCGATTGGCATGCAAGGCCACCCCGGCCTGCCGCTGCCAGTGGAATGGCTGCATCCGGCCTTGTGGGTGGCCGACGTGATTTACTTCCCGCGCGAAACCGCCTTGCTCAAGGCGGCAAAAGCGCTGGGCTGCGCTACCATGAATGGCGGCGGCATGGTGGTGTATCAGGCTGCGGGCGCATTCCGCCTGTTCAGCGGCCTGAACCCGGATGCCCAGCGCATGGCCCGGCACTTTGCCAGCCTCAGCGACTGCAGCTGACAGATTGAACCGGCAAGCTCTTGTTGAACCCGCAGCCCTTACCAGACAGGTTCCCCATGTCCGACACCCTTCCCTTTAGCAGCCGGCCCAACCCCATGGGCACGGACGGCATCGAATTTGTTGAATTTGCCACCACCGATCCGACAGCCCTTGGCCAGCTGCTGCAGGCCATGGGCTTTCGCTGTACTGCCCGGCACCGTTCCAAACAGGTGCTGTTGTACCGTCAGGGCGATATCAACTTCATCGTCAATGCCGAGCCGGACAGCTTTGCCCAGCATTACGCCCAGCAGCGCGGCCACAGCATTTGCGCCATTGCGCTGCGGGTGAAGGATGCACGCGCAGCCACCTTGCGCGCCCGCGAACTGGGGGCATGGGAAGTGGACATGGGCACCGGGGTGATGGAATTGCACATTCCGGCCTTCCAGGGTGTGGGCGGTTCGCTGCTCTATCTGGTAGACCGCTATGGCGAGCACTCCATTTACGATGTGGACTTCCTGCCGCTTAACGCGGACAAGCAAGCTACGGATGCCGGACTGAACCGCATCAGCCTGCTGACCCAGAGCATGCCGGGCGAACGCATTGGCGACTGGCAGGACTTCTACCAGCACCTGTTCGGCTTTGCCGAATCCGCCAGTGACAGCACAGCCGACAGCCGCCTGCTGCTAAGCCCCTGCGGCAAGATCCAGCTACGCTTGCAGGCCGCCGTGCTGGAGCATGGCATCAGCGAGGGCATGACCGGCGTCACGCTGGCCAGCCATGACATGGTCCTCACCCGCCAGCAGCTGCAACAACAGGGACTGGGCCTGTCCGGCCCGCAACAGCTGGTGCGGCACGCGCTGGAGCATGCCGGCTTGCTGCAATTTGCCATCAGCAAGGAACAGGGGAACTGACATGGACGCCAGCCGCTTTGCCATTGATACCGCCCCCTTGCAGGGCAAGCTGCAAGACAAGCTGCAGGCCATGTCCGCCGCCGGTTTCTCCCGCCTCACGCTGTGGGCGCAGGACCTGATGAACGAACAGGAAGGCGGCCTGGCACAAACCGTGCGCACGGTGCGCCACAGCGGCATGAAGGTGATCGGCTTCGAGGCGCTGCGCGACTTCGAAGGCATGAGCGGCCGTTTTCTGGAATACAAGATAGACCTGGCCAAAACCATGATGCGCATGATGCAGCAGGTGGGGGCCGAGCTGCTGGTGGTATCGGCCACCACCTCGCCCAATGCGGTGGGCGATCTGGAAACCACCGCCGCCCATCTGCGCCTGCTGTCCACGCTGGCCACGCCCCTGGGCATCCGCATCGGCTTCGAGCCGCTGGCCTGGGGCCGTTATGTGCACGACTACCACGCGGCATGGCAGGTGGTGGAAATGGTGAACCGGCAGAACGTGGGCCTGGTGCTGGACAGCTTCCACCTGTTTGCCCGTGGCATTCCGCTGGACGACCTGTACCGCATCCCCATGCACAAGCTGTTTCTGGTGCAGCTGTCCGATGCCATGAGCGACTACCTGCCGCTGCTGGAAGAAATGGTGCACATCTCGCGTCACCAGCGCTCCTTCCCCGGCGAAGGCGTGCACAGCATGGCGGTGGTGGACATGCTGGTGCGGCTGGAAATGGCCGGTTATCAGGGCAATTACGCCTTTGAAGTGGCCAATGACGAATTCCTCACCCAGGACGCGCATAGCGTGGCCAGCCGCGCCGCCCGTTCGGTGGACTGGCTGTGCCGCACGGTCAGCCAGCGCCTGCAGGACAGCGGCTGCTAAGCGCGGCGGACAAAACCCCTGCTGCCGGGTTGCGCCTCCTGGCCCTACTTTTATGTACGGTCGGCGGCGGCGCGATTTTGTTAGCCGCGCTGAGTCATTCCAGAAAGAAGTATCAGCCCGGCAGCTGTGCCGCCAGCGCCTGCTGCGTCACCTGTTCCAGCCGCTGGCGCAGCCAGATGTGCAGCGGATCGTGGCGATGGCGCTGGTGCCATACCAGATACATCGGCATGTCCGGGCAAGTCAGTGGTGGCGCACAGCTGGCCAGCCCCGCCAGCAGATTGCTGGCCAGCAAGCCCGGCAAAGTAGCCAGCCGGGTACTGCCCTGCACAAAGGGCGCGATACCGGAAAAACCGGGCAGCCAAGCAGCAATGCGCCGCCTTACCCCCTGCCCGGCCAGAAAATCATCAATATCCAGCATGCGCGGCGGCGTATAGCCCACCGTGACATGTTCAGCCGCCAGATAGTCGTCCAGACTGGCCGGTGCCGCACGGCAGCCTGCGTCGTAAAACACCCGGTAGTGGTCGGCAAACAAGCGCTTTTGCACGATGTCGCTGCCATCCGGCGGGCGCGGGGTAATCACCAGGTCGCACTCATCGCTGCGCAGTATCTCCACCGTGGGAATGCCGGAGGGCAACACCCTTAGCGACACGCCCGGCGCTTCGGCCTGCAGCACACCCAGCAGGCGCGGCAGCAACAGGTCGCGCTGCAAATCGTTGGCGGCAATGCTGATGGTGCGCTGCAAACGCGCCGGATCAAAACTGGCGGCACTGACAAAGCGGCGCATGTCTTCCAGCAGGCTGCGCGCATGCTGGGCCAGCGCCTCGGCCCGTACCGTGGGCGAGATGCCGCGGCCGGACTTCACAAACAGCGGGTCGTCCACGATCAGCCGCAGCTTGTCCAGCGCATGGCTGACTGCGGACTGGGTCATGTCCAGGCGCTCTGCCGCACGGGTAACCGAGCGCTCCTCCATCACCGTCAGCAGTAATTGCAGCAGCCGGCCATCCAGCTGCAAATGATCGAAATTTTTCATGTATGCCATCCGGTTTACCGCATTTATCTCCATACCGCAAACAGGGACACTGAACTCACCAGAATCAACAAGGGAGAACAAGTGATGGCGGAGCAACAACGCGTTTCCATTCCGGGAACCACCCTGTTTGACGACATTCAGGCGCAGAAGGGTTATGCCCTCAACAAGATGTGCTTTTCCTTCAACGACAAGGCCAACCGCGACGCCTTCAAGGCCGACGAAGCCGCCTACTGTGCCCGCTTCGGCTTGACCGCGCCGCAACTGGCTGCGGTGCAAAGCCGCAATGTGCTGCAACTGATTGCCGCTGGCGGCAATGTTTACTACCTGGCCAAGTTTGCCGGGATTTTCGGCCTGGACGTGCAGGACATCGGTGCCCAGCAAACCGGCATGAGCAAAGACGAATTCAAACAGAAACTCCTGAACGCGGGACAATAATCATGGCAAAAATCGTAGGCAGCATCGTTACCTCCCACGTTCCGGCCATTGGCCGTGCCATTGCCGGCAATCTGCAGAACGAACCGTACTGGAAGCCCTTCTTTGACGCTTTCCCGCCCATCCATCGCTGGCTGGATGAAGTAAAACCCGATGTCGCCGTGGTGGTGTACAACGACCATGGCCTGAATTTCTTCCTGGACAAGATGCCCACCTTCTCGGTAGGTGCCGCACCGCAATACCGCAATGCCGACGAAGGCTGGGGCATTCCCACCCTGCCGCCGTTTACTGGTGACACCGAGCTGTCCTGGCACCTGATCAATCAGCTGGTGAACAAGGAATTCGACCTCACCACCTGTCAGGAAATGCTGGTGGACCATGCCTTCACCCTGCCCTTGAAACTGCTGTGGCCGCAAGAAGGCGCCTGCCCGATCAAGGTGGTGCCGGTGTGCATCAACACCGTGCAGTTCCCCATCCCGTCCGCCAGCCGCTGCTACAAGCTGGGCGAGGCCATTGGCGAAGCCATCAGCGCCTGGGATTCCGACGCCCGCGTGGTGGTGATTGGCACCGGCGGCCTGTCGCACCAGCTGGATGGCGAACGCGCCGGTTTCATCAACAAGCCCTTCGACCTGCAATTCATGCAAAGCCTGGTAGATAACCCCAAGTGGGCCACCCAGTACACGGTGGAGCAGCTGGTGGAGCATACCGGCTCGCAAGGCATCGAGCTGCTGATGTGGCTTGCTGCCCGCGCCACCATCAAGGGTGATGTGCGCGCACTGCAAAGCACCTACCATCTGCCGATTTCCAACACCGCTGCCGGTGTGATGTTGCTGGAACCGCTTGCCTGAGGACCGACCGCAAGCCGCCCCGCTGGCTGGCACACGCTGTCAGCCTGGGCGGCAGGTCTCAAAACCACACACTGTTGTCAGCATTTCTCCTCCTTCGCTGAGCACCCGGCCTTGTGCCGGGTTCTTTTTTGCCCCTGCCCTGTCAGCTGAAGAAGTTGAAGAAGGCGATACAGCGTTAGCCACTGCTTTACAGGCAAAAAAAGGCCGACAGGAACACCCCGTCGGCATGGGTTCACACCCCAGATGGAAGCAATGGTGTGGTCATCTCCTGTCCGGCTATCAGGCTGGCTGAACAGAAACGCCAAATTCTTCAGTGTCGATTTCCTGCTGGGTGGCGGCGTTGTAGCGCGCACCGCTCACCGTGTTTTCATTGACGATGGCATCCAGACGGGTCAGCACTTCCATGTCCAGCGTCACCGTGTCGGCCGACAGGTTTTCCTGCAGATGCGCCACATTGCTGGTGCCCGGAATCGGAATCACCTGCTCGCTTTGTGCCAGCAGCCAGCCCATGGCCAGCTGGGCCAGGGTGAAGCCGGTTTCGGTGGCCAGCCCCTGCAATGCATCCAGCAGGCGCAGGTTGCGGCTAAAGTGTTCGGTCTGAAAGCGCGGCATGGCGCGGCGGATGTCGTTGGCGGCAAAACCGGACGGGTCGCGCACGCCACCTGCCAGGAAGCCACGGCCCAACGGGCTGAAGGCCACCAGGGCCACTTGCTGCTCGCGGCAGGCATCCAGCAGCGCGATTTCCGGATTGCGCGTCCACAGCGAGTATTCACTCTGTACCGCGGCAATCGGGTGCACCGCCTGGGCGCGGGCCAGCGTGGCAGCGGAAACCTCGGACAAGCCAATGCTGCGGATCTTGCCTGCGGCCACCAGATCAGCCAGTGCGCCAACCGAATCCTCAATCGGCACCTGGCGGTCCCAGCGGTGCAGGTAGTAGAGGTCAATCACATCGGTTTGCAGACGGCGCAGGCTGTCCTCGCAGGTCTGGCGCAGGGTGTCCGGCCTGCCGTCTATCACCCGTTTGCCTTCCACCCCGGTCATGCCGCACTTGCTGGTGAGCACAATCTGCTGACGATGCGGCTTCAATACTCGCCCCACCAGCTCTTCATTGGCACCAAAGCCGTACAGCGCGGCGGTATCAAACAGGGTGACGCCTGCATCCAGCGCTGCCAGCAATACCTGGCCGCCCTGCTCGGCAGACGGTGGCACGCCATAGGCGTGACTGAGATTCATGCAGCCAAGGCCGATGGCAGAAACGGTAAACGGGCCAAGCTGTCGCTGTTTCATGGAACTGTCCTTGCACTGTCTGACGGGGACCCCGCAAGAAAAAGACAAGGTCAGCCGGTTTGCAACAAACCGGACTGCCTTGTTCAGGAGGGTCGCTTACAAAGGGATTTCAAACGATATTTCAAAAGAAACTAATCAAATCAAGAGCTGCCAAGAAAAAAGCGAAGCTTCCCTGGGGTGCAGCTTTTAGTCAGCAGCGCCTCACACCAGCTGCTGCTCCAGCGCGTGCAGCACCTGATAGCACGGCAGAACCTGACGCAGGCTGGAATTGGGCTCGCGGCCTTCGCGGATGGCGGCAAAGAATTCGCGGTCTTGTAGCTCGATACCGTTCATCGATACGGCCACATGCGATACGTCGATCTTCTCTTCCTTGCCGTTCACCAGGTCGTCGTAGCGGGCAATATAAGTGCCGGTGTCGCCGATGTAACGGAAGAAAGTCCCCAGCGGGCCGTCGTTGTTGAAGGATAGGCTGAGCGTGCAGATGGCACCGTTGGCGGCCTTCAGCTGGATGGACATGTCCATGGCGATACCCAGTTCCGGGTGAATCGGCCCCTGGATGGCATTGGCCTTCACGATGGGGCTGCCAGCCTGATAGGCAAACAGGTCCACGGTGTGGGCAGCGTGGTGCCACAGCAGGTGGTCGGTCCAGCTGCGCGGCTGGCCCAGCGCGTTCATATTGGTGCGGCGGAAGAAGTAGGTTTGCACATCCATCTGCTGGATGTTGAATTCCCCGGCGGTAATCTTGTTGTGCACCCACTGGTGGCTGGGGTTGAAGCGGCGGGTATGGCCGCACATGGCCACCAGGCCGGTTTCCTGTTGCAGTGCGGCGGCGGCTTCGGCACCGGCCAGGGTGTCGGCCAGCGGAATTTCCACCTGCACGTGCTTGCCAGCCTTGAGGCAGGCGGCGGTTTGCCCGGCGTGCATCTGGGTGGGCGTACACAGGATGACAGCGTCCACTTCCTTGATGGCCAGGGTTTCGTTCAGGTCATCCGTGACATGGGCCACGCCGTATTTGTCCGCCACTTCGCGGGTTTTGGCCAGGTCGCGGCCAATCAGCGATACCACTTCCACATCGGCAATGTTCTTGATGCCGTCCAGATGCTTGATGCCGAACGCGCCTGCGCCAGCCAGTGCTACTTTGATTGTCATGACAGGGATTCCTTATTCCTTGTTTTCCAGAATGGCGTGACCCACAGCGGTATTGGAAGCCGGGACATGATAGAAACGGTGCGTCACCTGCGGCAGCGGGCCGCTGCGCTCTCCGTTGTTCACGTCGGCCATCGCGCCACGGGCAATCAGCCACATCACCAGTTCGATACCTTCGCTGCCGGCTTCACGCACATAGTCGATATGCGGCACCTGGGCGCAGGCCACCGGGTCGTTGATCATCAGGTCCAGCCAGTTGTTGTCCCACTCGCGGTTGATCAGCCCGGCGCGTGCACCCTGCAGCTGGTGGCTCATGCCACCGGTGCCCCAGATATGCACATTGAGGTCTTCGTCAAAGCTCTCCACCGCCTTGCGGATGGCCTGACCCAGCGCAAAGCAGCGCTGGCCGGAGGGCACCGGGTACTGCACCACGTTGACGGCAAACGGAATCACCGGGCAGGGCCAGGCGTCCTTCACCGGGTCCAGCTCGCCGCACATCAGCGACAGCGGCACGGTGAGGCCATGGTCCACATCCATCTTGTTGACGATGGTGAGGTCGAAGTCTTGCTGGATGACGCTTTGCGCGATATGGCTGGCCAGTTGCGGATGGCCCTTCACCACCGGCACCGGGCGTGCGCCCCAGCCTTCATCGGCCGGTTTGTACTCGGCAGCCGTGCCAATGGCGAAAGTGGGAATCATGTCCAGGCTGAAGGCGGTGGCGTGGTCGTTGTACACCAGGAAAATCACGTCCGGCTTGTTGTCCTTCATCCATTGCTTGGAGAAGTCGTAACCGGCAAACAGCGGCTTCCAGTAGTCTTCCTGCGTCTTGTGCAGGTCCATGGCCACGCCGATGGCCGGCACGTGGGAGGTATAAACGGATGCGGTAATGCGTGCCATATCAGTTGCTTTCCTTTTTACCAGCAGCGCCTTGCGGCTGGCGGTGCGGCTGGGCGTCGCCGTCTTCGCCAAGGTAGCGGTTGCCTTCCACCGAGCGGCCACCAGCCAGCATCATGTTGCGGTATTCCTCTTCGCTCATGCCGGTCATGGAGCCGGCCATCTGCTGGAAGCTCTTGCCGTCGGTGGCACCGATGCGAGCCAGGAAGTAGATATTGCCGCCAAGCGCCATACAGCGGTTGAGGTCGCGCGCCATCACCGCCTGCTTCTGCTCTTCCGTCATCGGCCATTCATCGAGATAAGCCCGTTCGTCGGCCAGAAAGCGGGCGCGGTTTTCCGCCTTCATCAGGCTGGTGCAGAACTGGTTCAGCCAGTAGCCCAGGCGGCTTTGCTCGGCATCGAAAATGATGGTGCCGGGCACATCTTTATACGGTTTGTCCAAAGCCATGGCGGCTCCTCAGCATTCTTCCGGCCAGTACAGGCGCATGGGATTGGTGACCAGCAGCTGTTGCTGCAATTGCGGCGTCGGCGCGATATGGGGGATGAAATCCACCAGCAGGCCGTCGTCCGGCATATGGTCTTTCAGATTGGGGTGCGGCCAGTCGGTGCCCCACAGCACGCGGTCGGGGAAGGTTTCCACCAGTTTGCGGGCAAACGGAATCACGTCGTGGTAGGCATGGCGTTCGCCATCCAGCGCCTTGGGGCCGGTCACGCTCAGGCGTTCCGGGCAGCTGACCTTGGACCAGATATTGTCATGTTCGCGCATCAGTTTCACGAACAATTCAAACTGCGGCCCGTCCACCGGCAGGCTGACATCCGGCCGGCCCATGTGGTCCACCACCACGGTGGTGGGCAGGTTGGTGAAGAAGTCCCACAGTTCCGGCAGGTCCTGCGCCTCGAAGTACACCACGATATGCCAGCCCAGCTTGGCAATGCGGCTGGCAATTTCCATCAGCTCGTCTTTGGGGGTGAAATCCACCAGCCGTTTGACGAAGTTGAAACGCACGCCGCGTACACCGGCCTCGTGCAGGCTTTGCAGCTCTTCATCCGTTACTGCGCGCCTGACGGTGGCCACGCCACGCGCCTTGCCCTTGCTGGCACGGCAGGCATCCACCATGGCGCGGTTGTCGGCACCGTGGCAGGTGGCCTGCACAATCACATTGCGGGCAAAGCCCAGATGGTCGCGCAGGGCAAACAGATCAGCCTTGCTGGCGTCACACGGGGTGTATTTGCGTTCCGGCGCATAGGGAAACTCCGCCCCCGGGCCGAATACGTGACAGTGGGCATCCACCGCGCCAGCCGGCAGGGTGAAGGCCGGTTTGGCCGGGCCGTCAAACCAGTCCAGCCAGCCTGCGGTCTTGCTGAAGTCGCCACTTACGGGTTTGCTCATGCTGTCGTCCTCAGTCGATATAACGCAGACCGGCCTTGGCCAGCGGCTCGCGCATTGCATACATGTCCAGACCCAGCACGCCGGAAGCCAGCTTGGCGCGTTTTTCGCCTTCAAACGATTCGCGCTTTTGCGCCGCCGCCAGCGTTTCCACCGCACGGGCGGCCGGTACACACACCACGCCGTCGTCGTCCGCCACAATCACATCGCCCGGATGCACCAGCATGCCGGCACACACCACCGGGATATTCACCGAGCCCAGTGTGGCCTTGATGGTGCCTTTGCTGCTGATGGCGCGGCTCCATACCGGGAAGTCCATTTCCTGCAGGGTTTTGACGTCGCGTACCCCGGCGTCGATGATCAGCGCCCGTGCACCGCGTGCCTGGAAGCTGGTGGCCAGCAGGTCGCCAAAGTAGCCGTCGGTGCATTCCGAGGTGACGCCTGCCACCACGATGTCTCCCGGCTGAATCTGTTCTGCCGCCACGTGCAGCATCCAGTTGTCGCCCGGTTGCAGCAGCACGGTGACGGCGGTGCCGGACACCTGCTTGCCCGGGTAGATGGGGCGCATATAGGGCTTGAGCAGGCCAACGCGGCCCATGGCTTCGTGCACGGTGGCCGAGCCCAGCGCTGCCAGTGCATCGGCAGCAGCGCGGTCGGCGCGGGTGATGTTGCGGTATACCACTCCGAGTTCGTACATGGTGTTGTCTTTCCTGTTCTGTTTTTCCATCGTGTGGCGCATGGCGCACGTGAGATGAGGTCAACTCCGCAAAAGCCCCGGGTCAAGGCGCGCCGCCGCAGACAGTACGTGTGGTACGGCAAGGCGGCGCTACGCAGGAACGGGACTTTTGCCAGCCTTACAGGCCGCGGGCTTTCAGGGCGGCATCCAGTCGCGGATACACCCGGCGGGCATTGCCTTCAAAGATTTGCTGCCGCTCGGCATCCGTCAGCGCTGCCGCTTCGATGTAGCGTTTGGTGTCGTCGTAGTAGTGGCCGGTTTCAGGGTCGATGCCGCGTACCGCGCCAATCATTTCGCTGGCAAACAGCACGTTGTCCACCGGGATAACCTTGGTCAGCAGGTCGATGCCCGGCTGGTGGTAGACGCAGGTGTCAAAGAAGATGTTGTTGAGCAGGTGGTCCTTGAGCAGCGGCTTTTTCATTTCCTGCGCCAGCCCGCGGAAGCGGCCCCAGTGGTACGGCACCGCGCCGCCGCCGTGCGGGATGACAAAGCGCAGCGTGGGGAAGTCCGTAAACAGGTCGGAGGTCAGGCATTGCATGAAGGCGGTGGTGTCTGCGTTCAGGTAGTGCGCGCCGGTGGTGTGGAAGGCGCAGTTACAGCTGGTGGACACATGCACCATGGCCGGGATGTCGTACTCCACCATTTTTTCGTAGATGGGATACCAGTGGCGGTCGGACAGCGGCGGGCTGGTCCAGTGGCCGCCGGACGGGTCCGGGTTGAGGTTGATGCCGACAAAGCCGTAGTCCTTGATGCAGCGTTCCAGCTCCGGAATGGAGGTGGCCGGGTCGACACCGGGCGACTGCGGCAGCATGGCCGCGCCGATGAAATTGTCGGGAAACAGCTGGCTGACGCGGTAGCACAGCTCGTTGCAGATGGCCGCCCAGGTGGATGACGTGTTGAAGTCGCCGATGTGGTGGGCCATGAAGCTGGCGCGCGGGCTGAAGATGGTGAGGTCGGAGCCACGCTGCTTCATCAGGCGCAACTGGTTGCTTTCGATGGTGTCCCGCAGCTCGTCGTCGGAGATCTTCAACTCGGAGGCCTTGGGGCCCAGCTCCGGGGTGGAGAGGTTGTCGATCTGGCGTTTGCGCCAGTCTTCCAGCGCCTTGGGGGCGGTGGTGTAGTGGCCGTGGATGTCGATGATCATGCTTGCTGTCCTTTCCAGATGGCGGAGGGAATCATGACCTCTCCGCGCATGATGAGCCGTGCGGTGCGCAGCAGTGCTGCGCGGATGACGTTTTGCGGGTTTTCCGGGTCCAGCTCCAGGTCCACCGAGAATTCGCCGGTGGGGTGTTCCACCGACACCAGATGACGCAGGCCGGGCTGCATCTGTGCGATGCCCTCGGTGACCGAGCCTTCCAGCACGCAGGCGGTGCCGACCGTCACTGCCGCCAGCACGCCGATGGCGTCGTGGCAGACGTGGGGGATGAAACAACGGGTGCTGATGCTGCCGCCGTCGCGCGGCGGGGCAACCAGGCACATCTTGGGATAGGTTTTCTTGCTGACATCGCCCAGGCCCATCAGGTGGCCGCATTGCAGGCGCAGCGCTTCCAGCCGGGTTTTCAGCTCGGTATCGGCATTCAGTTCGGCCACGCTTTCATAGCCGCTGCGGCCCAGGTCGGCAGCGCGCAGCATCACCAGCGGCATGCCGTTGTCGATACAGGTGATTTCCAGCGCGCCCACGCCTTCCAGCTGCACCACATCCTTCACCTTGCCGGTGGGCAGCAGGCCGGAACACACCGAACCGGCGGTATCCAGAAAGTTGATGGTGATGGGCGAGGCGCTGCCGGGCACGCCGTCGATACGGGCTTCGCCGTCGTAGCGCATCTGGCCGCCCGGCGTTTGTACCGTCACGTCGCACTGCATGCCGGTATTGAGGGTGAGCACGCGGAAGGTGCTGGTTTCACCCTGCGCCGTCACCAGGCCGCGTTCCAGCGCGAAGGGCACCACCGCTGCCAGCATGTTGCCGCAGTTGGGCGTGGTATCCACCGTGTCCTTGTCCGGCTGCAACTGGGCAAACAGGAAGTCCAGGTCCACGCCGGGCTGACTGCCGCGGGAAATGATGCCGACCTTGCTGGTCAGCGGGTGTGCTCCACCCAGGCCGTCAATCTGGCGGCGGTCGGGAGAGCCCATGACAGCGAGCAGCACACGGTCGCGCAATGCCTGATCCTGCGGCAGGTCGTCTGCCAGGAAGAAGGGCCCGCGTGAGGTACCGCCACGCATGAACAGAGTCGGGATAGAGGTTTGCATGCGAGGATTGTGTTCCCGCGCCATGCATTAAAAAAGAGCACTATCGCTCTAGCAGATATAGCAGTTTGCTATACATTGAGTGCAGCAATGGCAATGGCCCGACAAGCGGGCCATGCATGGAAAAACAGCGCAAATCAGGACTTGAAGTACAACGAGCCCAGCGAGGCTTCGCCCAGTTCGCGTGCGGCATCCTGCAACAGGCTGCCCAGCTCCGGCAGGCGCTCGGCCGGAATGCGGCTGGTGGGGCCGGCCAGTGTCACCACGCCCACCACCTTCTGGTTGAGCGGGTTGATGATGGGCGCGGCCAGCGAGGTCATGCCCGGTTCGTAGCTGTCCACCGCCACTGCATGGCCACGCTTGCGGGTGGCATGCAGCACCTCCAGAAAGGCGGCAATGGTGCGCGGGGCATTGGGGCCGTAGTCGTGGCCATTGCCAAAGCCCTGGCGGGCGACAATCTGCAGTGCCTGTTCATCGTCCAGCCGGGAGAGCCAGGCCGGGCCGCTGGCGGTACAGAACAGCGGCGGGTTGCTGCCCATGTCCGGGTCGTAACGCAGGCCGGAGCGTGCGCCCTGCGCCTTGGCCACAAAGGTGATCAACTCGTTTTCGATGATGCCCAGCCGCGCCAGCTCGCCCGAGCTGCGCGCCAGATTTTCCAGAATGGGTTGCGACACATCAGCCACGCCGCTGGTGGACAGGTAGATCAGCCCCAGCGAAACCAGCTTGAGCGATAGCTGGTATTCGCCCTTCTCTGCATGCTGGCGCACATAGCCCTGCTCAATCAGCATGGCCAGCAACCGGTGCGCGCCACTGCGCGGCATGTTGAGGGTGTCGGCAATGACATGCAGCGGCAGTTGCCCGCCATTACGGGCCAGCAATTCCAGGATTGCCAGCGAACGCTCCATACTGCCTGCCATGTCGTTTCTCCTTGCTGAGTGGTTCCGGATTTGAACACAGTTCAATTTGACCAGCAAGCCGCCCTGCCTGCGCCTTGCCCGTCCCGGAAGCGCTCACACCTGGAAACGGGCAACCGACTGGTGCAAGGATTCGGTCAGTTGCTCCAGCCGGGCCACATGCTCGCATGCCTGCGCAACGGCGTGGCTGGACTCCTCCATGCGGCCGGATATCTGCTCGATATTCTGCGCCACGCTATTGCTGGCCTGGCTTTGCTCGGTGGTGGCAGTGGCAATGCTGCGCACCTTGTCCAGCGCCTGGGCCGATGCGCTGTTGATTTGCTGCAGCGCATCCCCGGCCTGAGCCGCCATCTGCACCCCCATCGCCACCTGCGGTGCCATGGCCTGCATGCCCTGCACCACGGCAGCGGTATCCGCATGCACCGCCTGTACCGTGCTGGCTATCTGCGCGGTGGCGGTACTGGTGCGCTCGGCCAGCTTGCGCACTTCGTCGGCCACCACGGCAAAGCCCCGGCCCTGCTCGCCCGCGCGGGCGGCCTCGATGGCGGCGTTAAGCGCCAACAGATTGGTCTGGTCGGCAATATCGCGAATCACGCTGGCAATATCGCCAATCTGATCAGTACGCTGTTCCAGCGAGCCAATCAGCCGCGAAGCATCATTCACCTGGCTGGCAGCACGGCTGATTTCTTCGCCGGCATGCAGCACCAGCGCTGCACCATGCTCGGCCAGCGTGGCAGCCCGCCCGGAATTGTCCTCGGTTTCCCGCGCGCCCTGGGAAATATGGTCGACACTGACCGCCAGTTGCTCGATGGCCGCAGCACTGGAAGCAATGGCAGCGGAACTCAGGCGCGAGGCATCGTTGATCTGCGCCATCTGCATGGCCAGATGATGCGACAGCTGCCCCACCTGACTGGCATTGGCCTGTATGCCGCCAATCAGCCCGCGCAGATTGCCCTGCATCAGCGCGATGGAGGCCATCAGGCTACCCGCAGGGGCAGTTGCATCCAGTGACTGGTTCAGCTTGCCATCGGCTATCTCCCCAGCCAGCCGGGCCGCCAGTTCCGGCTCGCCGCCCAGTGCGCGGTAAATCTTGCGCGCCATCCACACCGCCACTGCACCAATGGCGACAAACAACAACAGCCCGGTCAGCATGTAGCGCAGCGCCGCCTGCCAGAAGGCGGCCTGGATGTCATCCGTCCAGGCACCAAAGCCGATCACCCAGTCCCAGCCGTCAATGCGGGTGACGCCATTGATTTTCAGCACCTCGTCACTGCCGCCGGGCTTCACCACCATCAGCTCGACAAAGCCGATGTCCTGCGTGGCCAGCACATCCAGATAACGGTTGAAATCATGCCGGCCATCCGGCAGCTGCTTGCCGAAATCCACCTGCCCCACGCCCTTGTCACCGGGCAATACCAGGCCCAGCGCACCGGTGGTACGCGCCCACAGATACAGGCTTTTCTGGTAGCGCATGCTGCGCAAGGCATCGATGGCACGGCGCTGTGCCTCGGCACGGCTCAGCTGCCCACCCTGCTCCAGCTGCTGAAAGTGCTTTACCTGCTGCGCCGCCAGCGTCAATACGGTACGAATGGCTTCATGGCGTTGTTCCAGCATGGTGCTGCGCAGCGACACCAGGCCCATGACGGCCAGCAACAGCCCGCCCGCTGCAGCCAGCCCCACAATCAGCCCCAGCCGTGTTGAAAGTTTCATGTTTCGTCTCCTCCTTGTTGTATGCAGCGCCGTCCGGGCTGTGCCATCATCATTGCCCTGTGCCGGACATGCGCTGGCGCACCATTCTGGTGACTTGCATCCATGAGAAGTAGTCGACCCGGCCACTAGCAGTTATAACAAGCTGCTATGACTGACCCTTGCAGGAGACAGACAGGTGTTTAAGATCAAGGCGGTGATATTTGATTGCGATGGCACGCTGGTGGATAGCGAAAGCCTGTCCGCGCGGCTGATCGGGCGCATCCTGCAACAGCATGGCCATGCACTGGATGAAGCCACCATCCTGCAGCATTTCCGTGGCCGGCCTTATGCGCGCTTTCTGGACGACATTAGCCAGCACTTTCCGCAACTGGACCGTGAACTGTTCAGCCGTCAGTTCCGTGAGCAAAGCCTGCCACTGCTGGCAAGCGAACTGGACACCATGCCCGGCGCGCATGATTTGCTGGCCGCACTGCAACTGCCGCGCTGCATAGCCTCCAACGGCCCGCGCGAAAAGATAGAAACCAGCCTTAACAGCACCGGGCTGAAACCCTATTTTGGCGACGCCATCATCAGTGCCTATGAAGTCAATGCCTGGAAGCCGGACCCGGCGCTGATCCACCACGCCCTGCGCCTGCTTGGCGTAGCCGCTACCGATTGCCTGCTGGTGGAAGACAGCGCCTCCGGCATTGCCGCCGGACTCGCCGCTGGCGTGGCCGTGGCAGGCGTACACCTGCACGAGGACACCGCCGCCCGCTTTGCCGGGCAGATTGCCATCTTCCCCGGCCTGCCCCAGCTGGCTGCGGCATTGGGTTTGCCGGTCGGCATCAGTAGCGCCCGCTAGCACAACATAATCTGCCGCACGCCCTCAGGCCGTCCCCACCCGGCAGTCCCTTACCCCTCGGCTGATATCACTCACTAGCAGGGGGAGGGCTGCACATGCCCTCCCCGTGTCCGCTGTACATTTGCCCGCCATGCATTTGCCTGGCTTCATTGCGCGTCGTCACCGACATCGCCCCCATCACCATGGATACGTCTTTTGATCAGGACGGCCGGTAAAACTGGCTGAACAGACATTGCCGGTCACAGGCTCGCCCGGTGTAATGCCCGATCCATTTCCACCGGTACGAAGGGTCACCACGGCATGGCAACACCTGCAAACCAAACACAGCAACGTTTGTTACCACCCTGGCAATGCCTCCCTTGCCTGGCAACGCGCAGCACCATCTGACCCACCCCAGGCCCCAGCCCATGCGCAACCCCTACCAGCTCACCTTCCCCACCCGTTTCCAGCTCACCCCGTCCGTGCATTCCTTTCAGCTTGAAGAAGCACTGGACAGCCCTTACCACCTCAGCGTGGCAGTGACATTGCCAGACCGCGACCTGCCCCTCGCCCCGCTGATCGGCCAGCCGGTCACCTTCACCCTCACCCCGCAATCCACCGCACCGCCGCTGCGCATTCCCGGCATCCCGCCACTGCCGGACGCGCAGGCAGGACAGCGCAGCTGGCACGGGGTGGTGCGTCAGGCGCAGCGCGGCCGCAGCAGCCGGGAAGAAACGCTGTACACCTTCGACATCGGCCCGCGCCTGGCCTTGCTGCAGGACAGTCGCACCACCCGCCTGTTCCAGAACATGACGGTGGCGCAGGTGATGGAAGCCTTGCTGCGCCAGCATGGGCTGGATGGCAGCGATTTCCGTTTCACCCTGACCGGCGCACAAGCGGTGTACGAGCACCTCACCCAGTTCCGCGAAACCGATCTGGCTTTTCTCTCCCGTCTGGCCGCGCAGGCCGGCATCTTCTTCCAGTTCAGCCAGTCCAGCGACGGCAAGGATGTCATCCTGCTTGGCAACGACCTGGAGCACTACAGCCGCAATCATCTGCACCCGGTCGCCCTGCGCGAGCAGGCCGGGCTGGAAAGTGTCGGCACCGAGGCGGTCACCGCCTTCAACATCCGGCACAGTCCTATGCTGCAGGCTGCGCGGCGGCGCAACTTCAACGACATGGCCGCCAGTCCACTGCCCGATGGCCGTGCCGGGTTTGCCGGGGAGGTGCCCGCCGCGCATGGCGAGGACTACGACTGGGGCGATGATAATCGCGATGACGAGGAATCCACCCGGCTGGCGCAGATCCGTCACCAGCTGTCGGTCAGCCGGCAATGCATGGCCAGTGGCGACAGCAATGTCAGCTGGCTGCAGCCCGGTACCGTGCTGAAACTGACGCAGGCTTTTGCCGACGCCCCGCACGGCTGGCTGATCAGCCGCGTCAGCCACCACGGCAGCCGCGACAGCGCCTACCAGAACAGCTTTAGCGCCATTCCGGCGGATCGCGTCTGGCGGCCCGCCCTGCTTCCCAAACCGCGCATTCACGGCACCCTGCCCGCCATGGTGGTGAGCCCGGGCAATAACAGCTATCACTACCCTTTCATCGACGAGCATGGCCGCTACCGCGTGCGCTTCCTGTTCGACCTGGACAACTGGAGCCCCGGCGGCGATTCGCGCGCGGTGCGGCTGGCCAAACCGTTTGCCGGACGGCAATTCGGTTTTCACATGCCCATCCACGCCGGCACCATCGTTCACCTCGCCTTCAGCGATGGCGACCCCGACCACCCCTACATCGCCGCCATCACCCATGACAACGAGCGGCCAGACCACATCACCAGCCAATGGCACAGCCGCAATGTCATCCGCACCAAGGCCAACAACAAGCTGCGCATGGAGGATTTGCAGGGCAAGGAACACATCAAGCTGGCCAGCGAATACGGTAAAAGCCAGCTGAATATCGGCCACCTGGTGGATGCCGCCCGCGCGCCACGCGGCGAAGGGTTTGAACTGCGCACCGACCACTGGGGAGCCATCCGCGCCGGCAAAGGCCTGCTCATCACTGCCGAAAGCAAATCCGTCGCCGCTACCCCGCAACTGGACATGGCCGCAGCGCTGCACCAGCTGGAACAGGCCAACCGGCTGGCCAAAGCCCTGGCCGATGCCGCCACCACCGCCAGAGCGCTGCCGCCGGATGTCCAGGCCCAGGTCGACCTGCTGCAACAGTCGCTCAAACAGCTGGCACAGGCCGGCATCCTGATCAGCGCCCCGGCCGGCATCGGCCTCACCACCCCGCACACCATCCAGCAATCGGCAGGCAGCACCTACGCCGTCACCGCCGGGCAACACATCAGCCAAACCGCCCAGGGCGACATCCGCTGTAATGCCAACGGCGCCATCAGCCTGTTTGCCCGCAGCGGCGGCGCACGTCTGTATGCCAACCAGGGCAGCGTGGACATCCAGGCACAAGGCGGCCCGCTGGCGGTGTCCGCCGCCAAGTCCCTGCGGCTGAACAGCAACCAGCACATCACGATGGCCGGGCACGACAGCATCGAACTGGCAGCCGGCGGCCATGGCATCCGCATCAGCACCAAGGGGGTTGAAGTGTTTGGGGATATCAAGCTGCACGGCACGCTGAGTAATGAGGGGAAGGCGGGGCTGGAGCACGAAGACGACAGCTTTCCGCAAACCGATTTACTGCCAAACAAAGGCCTTTCACTTTAATGATGGAGTGACCGATGAATATCAGCCCACCCACCCTGAAGCAGGCCCAGCATGAGATGCCGGACAGCGAATGGCTAAACGCCTTATTACCTTCCACCACCCTGGGTGGCTATCCGGTAACCAGTCAATTCGAGTGGCACGGCGGCATGCATGTGCAACTCTCCGGCAGCGGTGAACAAAACAATGTCCGTGCCATCGCCAATGGCTATGTCATTCATTACCGAGACTGTGGCCCTGGCGAACTGAATCCGGATGAAGACTCGCCCTTACGACGACATGGCCTCGACACCCCCGGCTGCGTGGTGATGCGCCATGAAACAGAAATAGGCAGTGGCCGGGATGGATATGTTGTTTTTTATTCGGTTTATCAAAACCTCGGCAAATTAAGCCCGGAAGTGATGATTGCATTCCAGAAGGGAAAAATACTGGCCCGCAAGCAAATCATCGGCAAAGCGGGCTATACCGGCGGGATGAGCGGTTTTCATTTTGAAATATTCTGCAATACCGAAAACCTGCGAAGACTGACCGGGCGCACATCCGGCAAGCTGGACTTAAGTAAAAACGGCAGAGAAAACATCATCTTTGGCGATAGCCATTTTTACATTCCGCAAGGAACACCCTACTACAGCGTAGACACGGCCCTCAAAGGCCAGAGCAAACCAGCGGGCACCACCACGCAAGACCTGTATGTCACCATGGAAATTGGCCACCGCGCCGCGACACTGACCACCCGTATTTTAGAAAACGGCAATTTTACACCACTGCCAAACAAAACAATTCCACCATCCTGGAAAAATTATGATACTGAGATGTATGAAAGTGCCAAAAATTTAAATAAAGAAATTCCAGAGGCAAGCCTAAGCACGATTTATGAATATCATCGTTACGGTCGCCTGATTTCAAAGAGCCACAACCGCGAACTTCCAGCGCACGCCACCATTTACCGGCAAATCACCACACCACAGGGCTTAGTCTGGATCAATATTCGTGACGAAAAAATCAAGAAATACAGCGATGCAGACTTTCCACACTGGCTGGGCTGGCATTTTGTTGATGATGACAAAACCCGCGACGGGCTATGCCATTCCGCCTATATCCAGCAGCTGCTACTCCCCAAGGAACAAGAAAGAACCAAGCAAAAACTGGTCGCTGCGTTTTCTGCCAAGACCAACACACTATCCAGATTAATTTGCCAATTCAAAAGCGAGTGGGATGGCACAAAAATTGACGAACGCTATGGCTGGATGAAAAAGGAAAGCTACCTCAATCCTAAATCCGAAATCATGTCGGACAAGGCCTTTGATCTGTTAAAAGAAAAAATAAAGATACTGTGTTTCTGGGAAAAAATAAAGAACAGAACCGGGGTAATGACCCACAAAATGTACTACCCGAATGAAGAATCGCATTACGACCGATCACTGGATGACAACATCTGGCACTTCCACCCACGCGAATTCATCCAGACATTTCGCAAGTGCAAATGGTTTGGCAGCTTCGAAATGGAAAACATCTTCATCCCGATAATAGATAAAAGCAGGCCGGAAATTACGCCGCAATACCTGATTACCAGATATAAAAATGCCATCAATCAAACAGTGAGCAAGTACGGTTTTGATTACGGAAGAAGAACCATTCATTTCTTTGGCCAAGGCTGTGTTGAATGCGCACAACTGAGCAATATGACTGAGGTAGCCCAGCATCAGGATTACAGCAAAAAAATAGGGCTAGGCTTGATAAAAGAATCCTTACAACAGTACGAAATAGATAATGGGCACTGGTGGGGGCGAGAGCCTAATGAAAAATCAGAATATTTTGCCAGAGAAAGATACAACAGCAAAGGAATAAAAGTAGCAAACAGCTATAACTGGCGCATTGGCAATCTTGATGGTGACGATGCGCAAAAATTCAGAGGTAGGGGCTTTAAGCAACTAACATTTTTATCCAACTATGTCGATTATTGGGTATTTATGGGATGGTTAAAATTAAAGCGCGAACAGCTGGATTGGCATAAGGATCCTGGATATATATCCAAGAACAAGGGCGCAATGACGAAGCAGGTTCCCTCTATTGACAACCCAGAGATCATTTCAACAAACCCACATTACTGCATCGATAGCGGTGGCTTCTATTTAGCGTGCTCCAGATCAAAAACAAAGCCTGCCATGAACATAGTGAATGACAATACAATAGAAGCAGTTACCCGTGCAATCAATGGCGAGACTAACGGATTAGTAAATAGACAAGCGCATACATATCGTGTCAATTACATCATCGGAGATACTATCGACGCACCAAAACATTTTAAAGCGGAAATATATGCCAAGAGATTTGGTTTTGCATTCAAGGAGAAATAAAATGCATCAATTAAATCGCTACATTTTAAAAAAAATTACAATATTGCTAATTAGTATTAATATTTTCAACATCGCAAAGGCTGGAACTATCTATACAGAGGGTTCCGATAAAATAATCATCACAAAAATAGAGGAAGATACCAAGCGCGACAATCCATTGATTATATTTCACAACAATATACAATGCGACACAGAACGCACAATGCAATTAACTTATGCAAAAACATCATCAGATGGAAAATTCCTTATTGTGAATGGTGTAATTTTTCTCAGTCTAGAAGATATTAAAAAATGCAACAAAGAAGACGATCTAATTAAATATGCATCTGTTATTTCATATAGCTTCGAGATTGAAGACATCAACAAAATGCGCAATTTAATTGCACTATATATTGAACCATCCTTCGGCATGGCACATGAAAAGAAAAGTAAGTTTTATTACCTTGCGGGAGTAGTTATCAATAAAGCAAAAAATGAATATGGCGCTCTTCCAAATCCATTAAAAATAAATCAAAAACAATTTTTCTCATACGATAGAACTTCCAATGTAGATTTGGATCGTTCTCTTTTTGCAGGATATAATGACAAGGCATTTTTTTCACCGGATGGCAAATATCTCGCATTAAAATCCAGCGCCATTTCCTGCAAGAAAGGTGCTTACCCTGGCGTATTTGAAACCACACACTGGAAACAGGTGATTTTCAATAGCCCTGATAGCAATAAAAAATGCCGGGCATTATTCCCACAACTGAAGTGACGTAAATTTTCATAAAAATATACCCTGCACGAAATCGGGACGCTATCGATGCACCAAAAAATTTTAACGAGGATATATACGCCAAGAGATTTGGCTTTGCACTCAAGGAGAAATAAAATGCATGGCGCATTCCAATTTACCACCAAACTATTTTCATTGTTAATAATATGTTGCGTTATGGTTAATAGTTCTCATGCGGCAACCATTTCGATTGATGGTTTAGATGCTTTGGTTTTAAAAAAAACTGAGTTATCTTCCGGAGAAGATGTCAACCTGAATATCATTTACAATGGAAATGTTTGCACATTCCCGAAGACAATATTTTTGACTTCTGCAAAAATATCATCCGACAAAAAATTTGTTATTTTAAATAATAAGCTATTTTTAAATTGGAGAGATATCAAATCTTGCAATTTAAACACTGATACAATCGGTCAATTAAATATTAATCCTGATTATTATAATATTGAAGACATCAACGAGCAAAACAATCTAATAGCTTTGTATGTGGACCCTTTATTTGGGTGGCCATATGCAGCTAAAAGAAGTGAAAAATTTACGCTCATGGCCGCACTGGTAGACATGAAAAATCTATCCGAAATTATTTCAATTAAAAAGAAACCATTTTACAATGAAAATCGCACAGACTCGATAGAATTAGATAAACATTCATTTGTCAATGCCCTTAGCACTGACAAGGCATTTTTCTCACCGGATGGCAAATATCTCGCATTAAAATCCAGCGCCATCTCTTGCAAGAAAGGCGCCTACCCTGGCGTATTTGAAACCACGCACTGGAAGCAGGTGATTTTTAATGGGCCAGGTAGCAATAAAAAATGCCGAATGCTGTTCTCGCAATTAAAATAAAAGAAAATTGAAACACATCAGCGATGTATATTTAAAATGACCGTTTCGCAAAGAATTTGTTAATTACCCACGGAATATTAATTTAAGTTTTGTTCGTCGCCAATTTTGAGGAGTCCCTAAAAATGTCAAAATCAATTATTATGCGCGCCCTTATGGCACTCTTGATGCTCAGCGCACTACCAGCATACGCAGCGAGTTTCGAATGCGATATGGCAAAAATCAAAGTGGAGCATCTTATTTGTGACCATACCGCGCTTGGACAACTGGATGAGGAGATGAGAAATACCTATCGGTCCACACTTGAGCAGGCTGCGAACCCGGCTAAACTTATCCAGTCTCAGCGCAACTGGATAAAAGAGCGCAACAAATGCCACAATGTCGCTTGTGTTACACAGTCCTACTCGGATCGCTTGACGGCAATAAAGAAAGTCAAGCCAGCTGGCTGGAAAACCTATACTGACCGTGACCTCGGCATTTCATTTAAGTACCTCGAAAATCTCCAAGTCAGGAAGCCTTGCCCACAACGATCCGATGAACGCTGCGTAGCATTGGTCAGTCGCGATATGGGTATCAGCGACTACATAATTGCATTCAGTGTCATGACAGGTTCCCTGGAAAAGATCGCCAGGAAGGAAGCTCTATTTGAACTCGAAAATGGTAAGTGGCTAACCACCGCAGGGCCTGGTATCCCTGCAGAGGTTACAACCTTCTATGGCTCGGGATGGAAGGGGATGCGCGCAACTCAATCCTGTGGTGTTTTCGACCCTGAAACTGGCCGGCATCTAGGAGAGTGCTTTGTGGCAGTCATCAGTAACGGTAAACGCGCAGTTGTCGCCGAAACGCAGGGGATACTCGGTAACGATCGAAATACCGAACTTAGCGTTGAGTCGATACGGTTTACCAAATAGGCAGGACCAAGCTTCATCCCGTAAATTAAGACATACAGGATAAAAAAGGCTTGTTAGTGCTGCCAACGGCTCTGATTTTGTAGTGCATTGGCGAGATGCACCCATAGATGCTAGTGGCAGCAACGATTCTCTGGTGTTTCCTCCGGGTAAACACCGCTGTGGATTTACCCTGCGTAAGCCAAAAAAACGCCACCCATCAGGGTGGCCAACGCAGAGAGTGACGCTTACGCCAGCAAACGTCAGTCCAGATATCTGAGCCCGGCCTTGGCCAGTGGCTCGCGCATTGCATACATGTCCAGGCCCAGCACGCCGGAAGCCAGCCTGGTGCGTTTTTCGCCTTCAAACGATTCGCGCTTTTGCGCCGCCGCCAGGGTTTCCACCGCACGGGCGGCCGGTACGCACACCACGCCGTCGTCGTCGGCGACAATGACATCACCCGGATGCACCAGCATGCCGGCGCAGAAAACGGGAATATTCACCGAGCCCAGCGTGGCCTTGATGGTGCCCTTGCTGCTGATAGCGCGGCTCCAGACCGGGAAGTCCATTTCCTGCAGGTTTTTGACATCGCGCACACCGGCGTCGATGAAAGGCGGCGCAGCAGCAGGGCTTTGTCAGCCGCGCGATACCAACTGTTCCAGGCCCGTCTAGGCCAGCCGCTCGTGAAAATCCGCCTCACCCAGCCGCCAGTACGCCGCCACTTTCACTCCTTCACGCGGCAGCTGCTTTTCTTCCAGCAATATGCTGCGCGCCTGACGCATCAGCCCGCCCTCGCCCGCGCACCAGGCAAAACCATGGCCGTCCGGTACTTGCCAGCCACGTAGTGCCGCCAGCAAGGCCTCGCCATCGGCCAGCTGGCTGACACTCCAGTTAGCCTGTTGCGGCAGTGCCCAGCTGTCATGGCTGTCAGCACGCAGCAAGATCACCTCGACATGGGCGCTGGGCGGCAGCTCGGCCAGTCGGCGACGGATGGCCGGCAGGGACGAAGCATCGCCCACCAGCAAATGCCAGTCCTGCTGCGCCGGGATGATCATCGAGCCCTTGGGCCCGGCGATGATGGCCTGCATGCCCTCCTCGGCCTGCTGTGCCCAGCTGGCGGCAGCACCGTGGCCGTGCAGTGCGAATTCCAGCGTCAGCTGCCCATCCTCTGCCGTGGCGGACAGCGGGGTGTAGTCGCGCATCACGGTATTGCCCTGCTCATCCTGAAAAATGAACTTGATATGATCGTCAAAAGACTGCGACTGGAAACCCTGCAGCGTCTCGCCGGCAAAGGTGATGCGGGCAAAGCCGTCGCCGCTGCGCTCTACCTTGCGGACGGTGACATTGCGCTTGGCCAGTTCATATCTGACCCGCTCGATACGGTGTTGCGGCAAAATGGTGGTCATGGCGACTCCAATTGATTGATAATATCACCTAATATGCAAAATAAAGTTGACCTTGTCAACAATGTTGACGATACCGCCGAGCAGATTTTCGAGGCCATCCACACCCTGATGCATCAATACCGCTCGCGCCAGTTTGCCGCGATCCGGGACGATGCCCTGGGGCTGACCCATATGGAAGGCAAGGTGCTGGGTTATTTCTGCCGCCATCCGGGTAATACCCAGAGCGACCTCGCCCAGCACTCCGGGCGTGACAAGGCCCAGCTCACCCGGCTGATTGCCCGCCTGAAGGAAGCCGGGCTGCTGGAAGCCCGCGCCGATGCGCAGGACCGGCGCAGCATGCGCCTGTACCTGACCGAGGCCGGGCAGACGCTGCATGCCACCTTGCATCAGCACGGCCGTCTGCTGGCTGCCCGCGCCATGCAGGGTATTGCGCCGGAGCAGGCCGAGGCATTGCTGCAAGCCTTGCAGCACATCCGCCACAATCTGGAGCAGGACAGCCCGGACAAGTCCTGTGACAAGCATTGCGACAAGACCTGAACACATGAAAAAACGGCCCCGAGGGGCCGTTGTCATTGTTACCGCTTGCTGCCAGGCGCTCAGCTCTTGGGCAGGCCGGGCGGGTTGGTGCGCGATTCGCTCACCGCTTCGGCGCTCAGGCCCCAGCGGCTGAGTACCTTGGCGTAATTGCCGTTGGCAATCTGGGTATTGATGATTTTGGTAATCGCCGGAGCCAGGCCGGAGTCCTTGCGGGTGGTAACGGCAATGTCAGCAGTCAGCGGCCAACCGCCAGAGAAGGTGCCAGCCAGACGCACCTTGCCGGTACGCGCGGCTTCCAGTGCATAGATGGCATTGGGGCCGAGCCAGGCATCGGTGCGGCCGGACTGCAGGGCTACGCGGGCCACGGCTTCATCATCAAAATACAGTGCCTGCAACGGTTTGAGGCCGGCAGCCTCGTTTTTCTTGTTCCATTCCAACAGGATCTGCTCCTGATTGGTGCCCGCGCCCACAATCACCTTCAGCCCGGCGGTGTCCTTGGGCTCATTGATTTTCAGCTTGCTTCCTGCCTTGGTGTAAAAGCCGAGCAAGTCCTTGCGGTAGGTGGAGAAATCGAATTTCTCCTTGCGCGCTTCGGTAACGGTGACATTGGAAATCACCGCATCGTACTTGCCGGACTGCAAGCCCAGCGGCCAGTCGGCCCAGGCCACATTGACCAGTTCCAGCTTGCGCCCCAGGCCATCGGCCACCAGGCGCGAGATGTCCGGGTCGGCACCGATGATGGTTTTCGAGTCGCTGGCAAAACCGCCAATCGGCAGAATGCCGCCAGCAATGGCCACTACGAAGGTCTTGTCCTTGACGAAGCGGACGTCCTTGGACAGCAGTTTGATGGCCTCTGGCACCGGACGGCCCTTGGGCTGGCCTTTTTGCTCCGGGCTCAGGTCGATGCTGCTGGCGGCATGGCCAAACAGCGGGGCCAGCAGGGCAAGGCTGAGGGCGGCCAGTACGGTACGGCGCGGCAGATGGGTGTTACGCGACATGATGCTTTCCTTGTTGTGGTCTTGCTTGTGGTCGTGACGGTGTGTGGAAAATGTTTTATTCATGGCAAATGTTTTACCCATGGCCTACAGCACGCGGGCCAGGAATTCGCGGGTGCGCTGCTGCTGGGGTTGACGCAATACCTGCTCCGGGCTGCCGCTTTCCACAATGCGGCCCTGCTCCATGAACACCACGGTATCGGCCACTTCACGGGCAAAGCCGATTTCATGGGTGACAATCAGCAGCGTGGTGCCAGAGCGCGCCAGCTCCTTGATGACGTCCAGCACTTCCTGCACCAGCTCCGGGTCCAGCGCCGAGGTGGGTTCGTCAAACAGCAGCACCTTGGGGCGCAGTGCCAGCGCACGGGCAATGGCCACGCGCTGCTGCTGGCGCTGACAGGCCAGCAGCGCTGGCGGGCACGCTGCCACAACGACTGCGGCTGCTGGCGCAGCGCGCCACGTGCATAGTGACGCTCCACCTGCACCTGTACCGTGGACAGTACGGTGAGGATGATCAGGTACCACACGGTGGCCACCATCAGCAGCGGAATCACTTCCAGATTGCGGTGGTACACCACCTGGATGGTGTAGAACAGCTCCGGCAGCGCCAGGATGTAGACATTGGCCGTACCCTTGGCGAGGCCAATGATGTCATTGAAGGCGGTAGGCAAGATGGTACGCATGGCCTGCGGCAGCACGATGCGGAAAATCTGCCGTCCGCGTGGCAGGCCCAGCGCGGCCGCGGCCTCAAGCTGGCCCTGCTCCACCGACAAAATGCCGCCACGGATGATTTCCGCCGAGAATGCCGCCTGGTTCAGGCTCAGGCCCAGCACCGCTGCGGCAAAGGGGCTGATCAGCTCGGTGGTGGAATAGCTGAACCAGTTGATGCCGGTATACGGCACACCGATATTGATGGTTTCGTACAGATAACCCAGGTTGTTGAGGATAAGCAGCAACACGATCAGCGGAATGGAGCGGAACAGCCAGATATAGCTCCACGACAGGCTGGCCAGCAGCGGCGAGCGCGACACCCGCGCCAGCGCCAGCACCGTGCCCAGTACCGACCCCAGCACCGTGCCGATGGCGGTCAGCAGCAAGGTGCGGCCCAGGCCTTCCAGCACCGGGGCGGCCAGGAACCATTCGGCAAACACCGCCCAGCCCCAGCGCGGATTGGTAGCCACCGAACTGATGATGGCAGCCAGCAGCAGTACGGCCAGCACGCTGCCGGCAATGCGCGCTGGGTAACGCGCCGGGATGATGCGCAGCCCGGCATAACGGTTGCTGCCGCCGGTTTCTGCCGCTGCTGGCTCGTTTGCCTGCCGTGGCAGCGGGTGCGGATGACTGAAGGCGATATCGCCGACTTCGGTAATTTCACTCATGATGTCTTGTCCTGTGCAAAAGCCGTGGTGGGTGGTCGGCAAGCAAGTCAAAGCGGTTTCAAACGGCAATGCCGGCCAGTTCCGTCCAGTGCGCGGGGTGGGATTGCGCGCTGGTCTGACGTGGCACTGCCTTGGTAAACGGCAGGGTGCGCAAGGCTTCCAGATCACCCTCGGGGTCGAACTGCGCCTGATAGCCATGACGCAGGTAGAGCCCGACCGCCTCGGGCTGGCGGCAACCGGTGGTCAGGTAAATCTGGCGGTAACCCTGGCGCTGGCATTGCGCCTCCAGCTCCTGCAACACCAGCCCGGCCAAGCCCTGACGGCGGAACTGGCTGTGGGTCCAGATGCGCTTGAATTCGGCGGTATGCTCATCCAGCCGCTTGAAGGCCCCGCCGGCAATCGCCTGGCCCTGCCGCAGCAGCAACAGAAAGTTGCCATGTGGCGGCGCAAAGGTTTCCGGCGGATAGCGCCGCATTTCTTCAGCCGCACCGCCGGGGCTGAACAGATTGCCGTAGCGTGCGTCGTATTCCTGCGTCAGCTCGGCCAGCATCACGCTGGCGCGCGGGTCGGTGGTGGTGGTGTAAACAAAGTAGTCACGCATGTGCTCGGTCCATTGCGATGTGTATCTGGCTGTCGCTTGTTATGTGGCCGCCTGTGGCAGCGGCAGGTAGCGCTCGGCCAGGGCCACCCAGTAGCTGGCGGCCAGCGGCAGGATGGCGTCGTTGAAGTCGTAGCGCGGGTTGTGCAGGCCGGCGCTGTCGCCATTGCCGAAAAACACGAAACTGCCGGGGCGCGCCTGCAACATGAAGGCAAAGTCCTCGCTGGCGGTGCGCGGCCGGAAAGCCTCTTCCACCCGCGCCGCGCCCAGCGTGTCCTGTGCCACTTCACGCGCCAGTGCGGTTTCTGCCGGGTGATTGCACACCGGCGGGAAGCCCAGGCGGTAATCCACCTCGGCGCGTGCGCCAAAGCTGGCCGCCTGTGCCTCCACCAGTGCTGGCACGCGCTGTTGCAGCAGGCTGCGCACTTCCGGGCGGAAGGTGCGGGCGGTCAGTTTCAGCTCCACGCTGTCCGGAATCACATTGGACGCATGGCCGCCGTGGATGCTGCCCACGGTGAGCACGCCCATGTCCAGCGGGTCGACATTGCGTGACACCACCGATTGCAGCGCGGTAATCACGTGGGCACTCACCAGCACCGGGTCCACCGTGTTATGCGGTTCGGCCCCATGGCCGCCCTTGCCGTGCACGGTGATGTGCGCCTGATCCACCGAGGCCATGGCCGGGCCTTCGATGCAGCCGATGTGGCCGCAGCTCACACCGGGCCAGTTGTGCAGGCCGAACACCGCATCGCAGGGAAAGCGCTCGAACAAGCCCTCCTCCAGCATGCGCCGTGCGCCGCTGCCGGTTTCTTCCGCCGGCTGGAAAATCAGCTGCAAGGTGCCGTCAAACTGGCCGTGCAGCGCCAGAAAGCGGGCGGCAGCCAGCAGGATGGCGGTGTGGCCGTCATGCCCGCAGGCATGCATCACGCCGGGGTTCTGGCTGGCATACGGCAGGCCGGTGGCTTCCTGGATGGGCAGCGCATCCATGTCGGCGCGCAGGCCGAGCGAACGCTCGCTACTGCCACGGCGCAAGCTGCCCACCACCCCGGTGCCGGCAATGCCGGTGGTCACCTGATAGCCCCACTGCTGCAATAGCGCGGCCACCTTGCCGGCGGTGCGATGTTCGGCAAACGCCAGTTCCGGGTGCTGGTGCAGGTCGCGACGCAGGGCGACGAATTCGGCATTGGCAGCCGCAATGCCGGTTTCGATCTGCAGGCTGCGCGGCAACACGGCGCTGTCTAATGCTGCATTCATCAGGCCACCTGCTGCTGGCTGCTGTGCTCGGCCGCTTGCTGGTAACGGCTTTCCTTGCGCGGCAGGCCCAGATGGTCGCGCAGGGTGCGGCCGTCCAGCTGGCGATTGAAGCGTCCGCTCTTTTCCAGCACCGGCAGCACATGGGTGATGAAGTCATCCAGCCCTTCGGCCACCACCGGGAAGCCAAGGATGAAACCGTCAGCCGCGCCCTCATCCACCCAGCGAATGATCTCTGCCGCCACTTTTTCACCACTGCCGACAAAGTTGCTGCGCGGGGTGGCCACTTCCAGCGCCACCTGGCGCAGGGTCAGGCCGTGCTCACGGGCGCGGGCCTTGATCTGGTCGGTAGTGGAACGGAAGCTGTTGCGACCGATATCGCCAAGCTCCGGGAAGGCCTCGTCCAGCGGGTACCGGGTAAAGTCGTGGTGGTCGAAGAAGCGGCCCAGATAGGCCAGTGCGTCATCGATGGTCAGCAGTTGCTGGATGATGCGGAACTTGGCTTCGGCCTCGGCATCGGTGGCGGCCACCACCGGCGCAATACCGGGGAAGATTTTCACATCGTCCGCCTTGCGGGCTTGCAGCACGGCACTGGTTTTCACCTTGCGCAGGAAGTCGCGGGTTTCTTCGATGGAGGGCGAGTGGGTAAACACCGCGTCGGCATACTTGCCCGCCAGGCCGATACCGGCATCGGAAGAACCGGCCTGGAAAATTACCGGCTGGCCCTGCGGCGAGCGGCTGATGTTCAGCGGCCCGGCCACCTGGAAGAAACGCCCCTTGTGGTTCAGGGTGTGCAGCTTGTCCTTGTCGAAGAACTGGCCGGTTTCACGGTTACGCGGCAAGGCGTCGTCGTCCCAGCTGTCCCACAAACCCTGGGTGACTTGCAGGTATTCGTCGGCAATTTCATAACGCAGGCTGTGTTCCGGATGCGGGCGGCTGTAGTTGAGCGCCGTGCCCTCCAGCGGCGTGGTCACCACATTCCAGCCGGCGCGGCCGCTGCTGATCAGGTCGAGCGAGCCGAACTGGCGCGCCACGGTAAACGGGTCGCTGTAGGAAGTGGACACGGTGCCGGCCAGGCCGATCTTGCGTGTCACGCTGGCCAGCGCCGACAGGATGGAAATCGGCTCGAAACGGTTGAGGAAGTGCGGAATCGATTTTTCGTTGATGTACAGGCCGTCCGCCACAAAGGCAAAGGCAAAGCCGTTGGCTTCGGCTTTCTGCACGGTATCGATATAGAACTGCAGGTTCACGCTGGCATCCGCCGGGCCGCTGGGGTGTTTCCAGGCGTGCATGTGACCACCAGCGCCGTGCAGCATGATGCCGAAAGTAATGGGTTTGCTCATGTTCAGCTCCAAAAAGATTGATCAGTACGGTCAGGCGGCCAGCGGCTCGCGCGCTTCGGCCAGCAGGGCAATGGAGGCGCGGCGCAGCGCAAACTGGGCCACTGGGATATCGATGATGAATTCGCGGATGCCGTAGCTCTGGTGCAGGGAATCCAGCTCGGCGCGCACATCACCGGCAGTACCGGCTATCACGTGCGGATGCTTTTCTTCCAGCTGGTACTGGCTGCTGCCAGCCTGACGGGCAAATTCTTCTGCTGCTTCACGGCTGGGCACATTGACGCTGCGGCCATCTTCCAGCGTCACTTTGAACAGCTTCAGCTCCCCCACCAGTGCCTGCGCCTGTTCGCGGGTTTCCGCCACAAAGGCATACAGCGCCAGTGCGGGCACCTTGCCGGTCCACTGGCGGTACACGGCAATGGATTGCTGGATATTCAAAGGGTCGCCGTTGAAATGGCCGGCATAGGCAAAATCCCAGCCCAGGCGGGCGGCCAGCCGGGCGCTGTCCGGGCTGCCGCCCAGCAGGAAGCGCCCCGGGGTAATGGGTGGCAACGGCGTAGCCTTTGCCCCGGCCAGCGGATGGCCCTCCGGCTGGCCCTCGTTCAGGAAGGCATTCAGTTCGGTCAGCTGGGCGGTGAAGTCGGGCTTGCGTGCGGCATCGTGATAGTGCTGCAAGGCACGGGTGCTGAACGGCAGGCCGCCGGGGGCCTTGCCCACGCCCAGATCCACCCGGCCCGGCGCCAGCGCCGCCAGCAGGTTGAAGGTTTCCGCCACTTTGTAGGGGCTGTAGTGCTGCAGCATGACGCCGCCACTGCCCACGCGGATGCGGCTGGTATGCGCCAGGATGTGGGAGATCAGTACTTCGGGCGCGGAACTGGCCAGCAGCGGTGTGCTGTGGTGTTCGGCCACCCAGAAACGGTAATAGCCCAACTGTTCTGCCAGCTTGGCCAGCGCCACGGTATTGGCCAGCGCATCGGCCGCGGTAGCGCCCGGCGGAATCGGGCTTTTATCCAGGATGGACAGGGAGTATGACATTTGTGTGCACCGTGTAATTGACGCCACAAAATCTATTCCCAGCCAATTTGAAGATCAATCAAATTAAATTGATATGCTTATCCGCGCAGCTTATTCATTTTCCTGCAAATTCCAATAAAAAATTGACTTAGCAATAATCAGCAGAAAGCCATGAAAAACAAATCAATATGAATAAAACCTGCAAAATCAGTTTGATTTGTTAATCATTTTTTATTGATTAAATAAACGGGAACAATACGGAAGAATAAGCACCAGCCGAAACCCGCCACCCTGGCAACGGCTTGCTTGTCCGACCAACCGATTTCCTGTGAACACATCATGAAAATAAAACTGCTCACCCTGGCTATTGCTGCTACTCCCTTGTTTGCCCATGCCGATGAGGGCGTAACCATCTACGGCAAGATTGCTGGCGACATTTCCAGCGTCCGTAGTTACACCGCTACTGGCAGCCAGAGTGCTGTACACGTAGACGACAATACCTCGCGTATCGGCTTCAAGGGTTCGGAAAATCTGGGTAATGGCCTGACTGCCATCTGGCAGGTGGAAAACCGCATCCACGTGGATGGCAGCGGTACGGACACCTTCGCCAGCCGCGACTCCTTCATCGGCCTGCAAACCGAATACGGCAAGCTGCGCCTGGGCCGACTGTCCGACTACGCCAACCTGGACATGGAATATATCGATCCGGGTGCTTACAGCGGCGTAGGCGGCCAGCTGTATTCCACCCGTCTGGACGGTCGCCTGAACAATGCCGTGCGCTACGACAGCCCCAACCTGGCCGGTTTCAGCTTTACCACCACCTGGGCGGCAGACGAGAAACGCGCCAATGACAGCAATGGCCAGCCCACCAACAACCAGGTATTCAACCTGGGCCTGAGCTACGAACAGGCCGGTTACTTTGCCAAGTTCAGCTATGAAACCAAGGGGGATGCCAAACAGGTGAACTCATCCGCCCAGACCGGCGCGGTGAAAAACTGGTGGCGTGTGGAAGCAGGCTATATCAGCGACCCCATCTACCTGGCCTTGGGTTTCCAGACCGTTAACGGCTATCTGGGTGTTTCCAGCGGCAAATTTGTTGACAATCCGGGCGTGGCTTACAACGTCAATGTGCTGAATGCCCGCCTGGCAGCCAGCGGCCAGAGCCTGAGTGCCGCCGCTTCCGGTCAGGATGTGAAAACCCGTGAAGCCGTGCTCACCTTCGGCTACAACGTAGGTGCCTGGCTGCCATATGTTTCGCTGACCAAGGGCTACGACGTGCAAATCGGTGGCAGCAACGTCGACAAGACCGGCTACACCCAATATGTGCTGGGCACGATATACAACCTGTCCAAACAAACACGTGCTTATGCCTCATATGGCCGCGTCAACTGGGGTGGCAATGGTGTAAGCAGTGAAAGCTCGCTCAACCTGGCCCTGGCCAAATCCTTCTAAGACCTCATGCCCCACCTCCCGGCGGGGTTCTTGCTGCCACACCATTTTTACTGCGAAAGATGCCTGATGAGCCGCGACACCCTGTTTTTGCTGGAGCCCGGATTCACCCGTCTCGACCATCCGGCCGACCAGCGCTTTGTCTGCCCGCACAGTAACCTGCTGGAGGGCCTGCTGGCGGTGCAGCCAGCCTTGGCCGAGCGCATTGAAATCCGCCGCCTGCCGTTTCCACGGCCGCGACAGCCGGTAATCGCGCTGCTGGGCGAAGAAAACCAGAGCCTGCCAGTGCTGATACTGGACCCGGCCAGCCCCTTACCGGCCGGTGCCAGACAATATGGCGGACGGCATTTCCTGCAAGACGCCCGGCAGATTGCCGATTATCTGGCACAGCACCACGCTGCCTATCGTCTGTAACCCTTGCCACATTGAAAGCACATCATGGGAATCAAACGCCTGAACCACGCAGTGCTGTATGTCAGCGATGTTGCCGACAGCACCCGCTTCTACCAGCAAGTGCTGGGGTTTAACCCCTCCCCCGGCCCGCAACCGGAAAAGGCTTTCTTTGCCCAGGCGGCAGAGTCGGACAACCATCACGACCTGGCCTTGTTCGCCCGCAATCAGGGTCAGCAACGCGCAGGCGTGTTCAGCGCGCGCGGTGAAACTCCGGGGGCCAACGAGCCGCCGGCCGGGCTTTACCACCTGGCCTGGGAAGTGGACACCCTGCTGGAACTCAAGCGCATCCGCGATCAGTTGCAGGCACTTGGCAAGCTGGGCCTGGAAGAAGACCACGGTATTTTCAAGAGCGTGTACGGCCACGACCCGGACGGCCTGCTGTTTGAAGTCAACTGGTTCCTGCCGGCTGATGCCATCCGCGACGAGGACCGCGACATCCGCACCGCCCCGCTGGACTGGGAACGGGAACTGGCGCGTTTTGCCAGCCACTAGGCAGCACACAGGACAGCGGCTTGCTGCCTGCGCGGCCCGCTGTTCTGCCAAACAGGGATTGCGCCGGGATGGCGCTATGCAGCAAGATGGACAGCCCACCTGTTTATGGAGTCTTGCCGCATGATCAGCCATCTCGACCACCTCGTCCTCACCACCGCCCGCCTGGATGACTGCCTGGCCTTTTATTGTGACGGCCTGGGCATGACGCTGGAAAAATTCATTGGCGGCACCCCGCCAGTGGAGCGGCTGGCACTGAAGTTTGGCAGCCAGAAAATCAATATCCACGTGCAGGGCAAGGAGTTCGAACCCAAGGCCGCCCTGCCCACTCCCGGCGCACTGGACCTGTGTTTCATCGCCAGCCAGCCGCTGGACACGGTGATGGCCCGCCTGCAGGAAAAAGGCCTGGCCATCATTGAAGGGCCGGTAGGCCGTACTGGTGCCACCGGCAAGATCCGCTCGGTTTACCTGCGCGACCCGGATCAGAACCTGATCGAGATTTCCGAATACCTGTCCTGACCATCCGGTCGTTCAGACCGTCTCCTGCCAGCGCTGGCGTATGGCTTCCAGCTCGGCCCGCAAACCGAGGAAGCAGGCCGCCAGCGCGGGGTCGAAGTGCTTGCCTGCTTCACTGGCAATCAGCGCAAACGCCTCATCCACCGTCCAGGCATGTTTGTAAGGCCGCTTGCTGGTCAATGCGTCGAACACATCGGCAATGGCCACAATGCGCGCGGCCAGCGGAATGGCTTCACCCTGCAAACCCTGCGGATAACCCGTGCCATCCCAGCGTTCGTGATGGCTGAGCGCAATGGTGGCCGCCATCTGCAACAGGCTGGATTTGTCTTCACCAATGATGCGGGAACCGATTTCGGCATGGCTGCGCATGATGTTCCACTCATCCGCATCCAGTTTGCCCGGCTTGAGCAGGATGGCATCCGGAATGCCGATCTTGCCGATATCGTGCATGGGCGCGGCATTGAGCAACTCGTCGGCAAAGCGCTCGCCATGACCGGCCGCCAGCGCCAGCAACCGCGAGTAATGGCTCATGCGGATTACATGCAGGCCGGTTTCGTTATCCTTGAATTCGGCCGCCCGGCCCAGCCGCTGGATGATCTGCAGCCGGGTTTCCACCAGTTCCTCCACCCGCACCAGTGACAGATGGGTACGCACCCGCGCCAGCACGATGGGCGGGCTGACCGGCTTGCTGATGTAGTCCACGGCACCGGCGGCAAAGCCTTCCGCTTCGTCCTTGCTGTCACTCAGCGCCGTCACGAAAATCACCGGCAGCGCAGCCGTCTGCGGGTTCTGCTTGAGCTGGCGGCACACTTCCAGCCCAGTCATGCCGGGCATCATCACATCCAGCAGGATCAAATCCGGCCTGGACGCCGCCGCCAGTTGCAGGGCCTTCTCGCCATCGCGGGCAAACAGCAGGCGGTAGTGGTCCTGCAGGATGTGGCGCAAGACTTGCAGATTATTCGGTTCGTCATCCACCAGCAGCAGGCAGGGACGCGTGTCTTCGATAGGGCTCATGGTGCTTCCGTTTCTCCGGCTGCGTCCGGCAGTAGTGCATGCGCAGCCTTCAGGGCCGCATCAAAATCAAAATCATCCAGCGCAGCCTGCAAGTCTTGCAAGCTGACGGCGGGCAATAAGCCGGCTAGCGCCTGCATGGCTTCGTCGTCCAGGCTGGCCTGCCCGCACGCTGCCATCACCCGTTGCAGCCAGGGCCGGGCGGCGGCAGGCAATGGCGCGGCTGTGCTGTCTGCCACCTCGGTGACAAGCGCGGTGCCGGATGCAGGCAAGGCGGCGGCCACGCCGGCCATGATGTTGTCAATGGCATCGGCCTGTGCCGGGCTGCAGGCAGCGGCCTGCTCCACTGCGGCCAGCTGTTGCTGCAATTGCATCAGCCCCAGATTGGCGGCAAGCCCGCGCAGGCGGTGCGCTTGCTGACGGCAACTGGCGGCATCGGCGTCGGCCAGCGCAGCCAGCTGCGGCTGATTGTCGGCCAGAAAACGGCGGATACGCCCCACCAGCACCTCACGCTCGCCCCAGCGCGCCAGTGCGCTGTCCCAGTCGATAAGCACAGCCTGCTGAGTGGTGCTGTGACCGACATCGGCCATCGTGCCGGGCAGGCCGGTGACGCGGGCAATTTCCTGCCGCAGGCTGGCCATGTCCAGCGGTTTGACGGCAAAGCCGTTCATGCCGGCGGCTTCGGCATCCTTGCGGTCCTGACTGAGCACGCTGGCGGTCAGAGCAATCACCGGCGTGGGCGGCTGACCGCTGCGCGCTTCTTGCGCCCGCAACTGGCGGGTGGCTTCCAGCCCGTCCACTTCGGGCATCTGCACATCCATCAGCACCACATCAAAACGCTGGGCCGCGTGCAGGGCCACCGCCTCCGCCCCGCCGCTGGCGGTGCTCACCTGCAGGCCTTCGCGTTGCAGCATCAGTTGCAGCAGTTCCAGGTTTTCCGGCACATCATCCACCGCCAGCACGCGCAGCGGCGGCAAGACCAGCGTTGGCGCCGCGCTGCTGGCTGGCAGGCTGCCACGGGCGGTTTGCAGCGGCAGACTGATATCAAAGGTGGAACCCACGCCCAATTGGCTGCGTACCTGAATGCTGCCGCCCATCAGCTCCACCAGCTGGCGGGCAATGGTGGTGCCAAGCCCGGTGCCGCCAAAGCGGCGCGCCATGCTGGCATCCGCCTGGCTGAACGGGGCGAAGATGCTGTCCAGCCGGTCTGGCGCAATGCCGATGCCGCTGTCGCTGACAGCGATGTGCAAGCGGTCGGCCTCGCAGCGCACCTGCACCACCACCTGGCCCTGTTCGGTGAACTTGACGGCATTTCCCAGCAGATTGGTCAAAATCTGCCGCATGCGCAGCACGTCGCCATACAACAGCTGCGGGCAATCGGCGGCGTAGTCCAGTTGCAGCGCCAGCTGCTTGTCGCGTGCCTGCAGGGCAAAGGCATCCACCAGTTGCTGGCACAGCTCGTGCAGCGAGTAATCCGCCTCATCCAGTTCCAGCGCACCGCGTTCCAGCTTGGCGGTATCCAGCACGCCATTGAGCAGGCCCAGCAGCGCCCGCGCGGACTGGTTGATGGTTTGCAGGTGGCGGCGCTGCTCCGGCTGCAAGCTGCCGTCCAGCAGCAGCTGGGCAAAGCCGATGATGGCATTCATCGGGGTGCGGATTTCATGGCTCATATTGGCCAGGAACATGCCTTTGGCCGCCGCTGCCTGCTCGGCGCGGTCGCGCGCGGCCATCAGGTCCTGCTCCATATGCTTGCGGTCGGTCACGTCGCTGGCCAGCTTCACCACTTTGCAGGGCTTGCCGTCCAGATCCAGAATCGGGTTGTACACCGCCTGAATCCACACCGGACGGCCATCCTTGGCGTAACGCAAAAATTCGCCGCTTTGAAACTTCCCCGCGCGCAAATCGGACCAGAAAGTCTGGTATGCAGCTGAGGCGGCTTCTTCCGGCTGGCACAGCACGCTGTGATGCCTGCCTTGCAGCTCGTCCTGCCGGTAGCCGGTAAGTGCCAGAAAACTGTCATTGGCGGTGAGGATATGGCCATCCATGTCGAACTCCACCACCGCCAGCGCCTGGCGGATGGCATACACCACACCTTCGTACTCCGCCGCACGCAGGCGGCTTTCGGTGATGTCTATCATCACCCCGTCTATCCACTGCGGCTGCTCGTCCAGGTCAAACACGATGCCCGCACTTTCCGACACCCAGCGCTCGCCACCCGCCATGTGAAACAGCCGGTACTCCACCACGTAGGATCGGCCCTCGCTGACCGCCTGGCTCACGGTATCGCGCACGCGCTGCACATCATCCGGATGCATGATGGACAGCAGGCTGATGCTGCCATCCAGAAAGCTGGCTGCCGGCCAGCCGCACAGCTCGGCGATGCTGTCGCTGATGAAGATCTTGCTCCAGTCCCGATCCACCCGGCTGCGAAAGGCCACGCCGGGCATATTGGCAATCAGGGTGCGGTACTGGCTTTCGCGCAGCTTGAGTTCGCGCTCCATGGCGGTGCGTTCGCTGATGTCGGTGACAAAGCCGACAAACATCGGCTCGCGCCCGGTATCCACCCGGCCTACCGCCAGCCGGATGGGAAACACCGACCCATCCTTGCGGCGCGCACTCACCTCGCGCCCCACACCGATCACCCGGGCATCGCCCGTCTGCAGATAATGCGCCAGATAGCCATCGTGGCCGGAACGGTAAGGCTCGGGCATCAGCATATTGATGTTGCGGCCCACCAGCTCGGCAGACTGCCAGCCGAACAGCAACTCGGCGGCCCGGTTCATTTCCAGCACCCGGCCACGCGCATCCATGCTGATGATGCCGTCCACCGCCGTGTCCACCACCGCCTGCAAGCGCGCCTCGCCAGCGGTCTTTTCCGCCGCCAGCTGGCGATAGCGCAACAAGGTATTGCCAGCCAGCACCAGCACCCCGGCACACAGGGTGAGCAAGGCCACCACCGCCGCCATCTTGCCGTTTTCCGCCACCACCCGGCCTGCCGGCTCTGCCACGCCGATGAAGCGGGCCGACAGCATGCCGCTGTAGTGCATGCCGGCAATGGCAAAGCCCATGATGCAACCGGCCAGCAGATTGGTTCTGCCCTCGCCCAGTCGGGCCAGCTGGCGCAGGCCGAAGCGTATCCACAGCGACAGGGTGGCCAGCAAAATGGCAATCAGCAGCGAAAACACAAACCAGCCCGGCGCGTAGCGCAGGATGGGCGCCATCTGCATGGCGGCCATGCCGGTGTAGTGCATGCCGCCTATCCCCGCCCCCACCAGCAGGCCGCCCAGCAACAATTGCGGGCGGCTGACACGGGGGGACGCCAGCATGTTGAGCGCCACCCAGGACGCACAGAAAGCCGGCAGGATGGATAGCAAGGTCAGTTGCAGGTCGTAATGCACCGAGGTGCACAAATCAAAGGCCAGCATGCCGACAAAATGCATGGCCCAGATGCCGATGCCCTGGAACAGGGCACCGCTGAGCAGTGCAATCTGGCGCAGGCTACTGGACAGTGTGCGCGCAGCCAGCCCGGCCATGTACAGGGTGACGACCGAGGTGACAATGGCCACCAGCACGGACAGGGCCACCAGCCAGGGCTGATAGATGCCGGGCAAGAGCGGCAGTGTGCGGCTGTCAGAGAAGATGAAAAAAGCGTCAAGCATGAGGCAAGGCCTTGTCGGAATGGGAAAGCGGCCACCTGTTCACGTGGTGGCCCGCAGACAAGCAAAGCGGCGCATGGCACCAGACATCGTCACAAGCCGGAAGGCAGAGCGGCCGGTTTGCCAAAGAAAAAGCCTTGCAGTTCGTTCACGCCCAGCATGCGCATTTTTTCTGCCTGTTCCAGGGTTTCTATGCCTTCGGCAATCACGCGTATCTTCAGCCGCCGGGCAATGAACACCACGGCCTCGATAATGGCGATGTTCTTTTCGTCTTCGGACTGGATAAAGGCCTTGTCGATCTTGATGGCGTCAATCGGCAGCTCGCAGATGCGCGAGAACGAAGAATAGCCGGTGCCGAAGTCATCAATATGAATTTCCACCCCCAGCTGCTTGATCTTGAACAGCGCCTGTTTCACCAGCGCGATTTCGTCTTCGTGGAACACGCTTTCGGTCAGCTCGACAATCAGGTTTTGCGGGTAAAAGTCGCCGCTGGTAAACAGCATCAGCTTGTCGACAAAGTCTTCCTGCAGCAGTTGGTAGAGCGACACATTCACCGCCACCTTCACCGGCTTGCCCGCCATTTGCTGCAGCAGCGGCTGGGCAGCCATGGCCTGATGAATCACCCAGTCGCCCAGCTCCACGATGATGCCGCTTTCCTCGGCCACCGGGATGAACTCCACCGGCGAGATATCACCCAGCTCCGGGTGCGCCCAGCGCGACAGGATTTCACAGGACGCCAGCGTGTGGTCCTCGGCCGAGACAATATTGTGGGTGACAATGGACAGCTGGCCATTGCCAATGGCCATGCGCAGGTCCTGCGCCAGCGTGGTCTTGCGTCGCAGTTGCTCGCGCATGCCGGGGGTGAAGAACACCACATGGCCGCTGTGACGCGCCTCGCCGGCAGCAATGTCGGCATACAGAAACAGATTATTGGGGTTGTCACAGTCCTGCTCGGACACCGCGCCGATATTGACGTCCACGCAGATGGTCTTGCCCGCCACCTGCATGCGCTGGCTGATTTCCTGCTTCAGCATGACGCCTACTTCCTCCGGGGTCAGCGCACCCTCACCCAGGCGGGAAAAATAGAAAATGAACTCGTCGCCACCCCAGCGCCCCACCTGACAGTCGACATTGCCGAAAATGTCCTGGTTCAGCTGCGACGCCAGCGCTTCCAGCCGCTGCGCCACCTGGCGCAGCACCATGTCGCCAGCCTCGTGGCCCATGCCGTCATTGATTTGCTTGAAGCGCGCCAGATTGATCAGGAAAACCGTGACATTGCCGGGGGTGATGCCAAAGTACTTCACCAGATTGAACACGCCATGGCGGTTCAACAGGCCGGTCAGCTCGTCGTAATACGCCAGGCGCAGCAGGTCCTTGCTTCTTTCCTCCACCCGCGCTTCCAGCGTGTCGTTTTCCCGCTTCAGCTCTTCGGTCAGGGAAGAAAGCTCATCCAGCAAACCCTTGTTGGACAGGGACAGGCCGATGCTGCGGCGGATCAGCTTGTAGTTGTTCTGGTGGGTAATCATCATCACCCAGGCAAAAATCACCCCCATCACGGCAAGCATGACGTGCGACTGGATGCCGGACTGGAACAGCCGGATACAGGCCGGCACCAGCAGCAGCAGGATATAAGCCTTGCCGGCAATCCTGAGCGAGGACAAGGTGCCGGTGGCCCCACCGGCCAGCGAGGACAGGATCACGATAATGGCAAACTGCTGCGCGCCCTGGTAATGCGCAATGCCCCACCAGCCCAGTACCGCCCAGAGTCCGGCGGCGCTCACCAGCCCCAGGCTCAGGTAGAAGCTGTCGGCCAGCAGGAAGGTATGGGTTTTGCGATAGCGTCTGGCTGCATGCAGGAACTGGACAAAACGCAGGGCGGTGAGTGCAAGTGCCGCGCCGGACCATTGCAGGACAAAACCGGATGTGTCGTCAGACAGGATATAAGTAATGGCCAGAATGGCTGCCAGATTCACCAGCAAGCCAACCGCATAATTCTTCAATGACTCGCGCCATATTCTTTCAAGCATGCCTTGCTGCATAAACCGCCTTATCAATGACTGGGCCCTGTCGCGCCGGCTGGTGGCCAAAGTGATGGCAGCGGCTGACTGCTGCCACGGCCGGGCCGGGCTGGTGCAGGAAAATGCTGCGCATGACGCTGGCTGTAAACTGCCATTATAAGCGCTGCCAGCAGGCTGTTATGCCATCGGCGACAAATTTTGCTGTGGTGAGGGTGAATGAAATCCCGACCCTGCTCAGGCATCCGCACACAGCTGGCGCAAGGCTTCGGCAAATTGCAGCAAGGGGCGGGACTGTGCGCCGGCACGGGTAAACATGGCAATCGGCGGCAAGGTCCAGTCAAACGAATACGGCACGATGGCCAGCCCGGCAGTACGCACCAGTTCTTTGGCGATATCCGCCGGCACAATCGACACCGCCCGCTCGCTGGCCACAATCATTTCGCCAATCAGCTTGGACGAATAACTCTCGACAATGGGCGATGGCGGAGCCACCCCGGCGGCCAGAAAAATGTCGGCCACCTGCTCGCGCATCGGCGTATTGGGTGCGCCCAGAATCCAGTCCAGCGCCACCAGTTGCTGCCAGTCCAGCCGTACCCGCCCCAGTTGGGCCGCCAGTCGCCGGCTGGCAATCAGCCGTGGTTGCTGGCGGTACAGCAGGCTGAACTCCACCCCGGCCAGATCCACCGTGGACGAGGCCCGGCCAATCACGATATCCAGCGTGTGGTCCTGCAATTGCGGCAACAGCTGGTCGCTGGTGCCTTCGTGTATGGTGACGGTCAGGCCCTTGCTGTCCTCCGGCATGGCGCGGCGGATGGCCGCCGACAACAAACGTCCGGAAATGAAGGGAATCACCCCCACATGCAGGTGGGCATCGAAACCGGCCACCGCGCTTTCCATGTCGCGCACCAGATGCCCCAGGTCGTGAATCATCGCCTGGGCCCGTGCCAGCACCAGCTTGCCCAGCGCCGTGGGCGCCATACCGCGTACCGAGCGGTCGAACAAGGGCGCGCCGAACATGCTTTCCAGCTCGGCCAGTGCACTGGTGATGGCCGGCTGGCTGCTGGCCATTTGTTCAGCTACCCGCGTCAGGGAGCCGTACTGCCGGATATTCAGCAGCAGGATCAGATGCCGCATTTTCAGGCGCGAACTCAAGCGGCGCAGCACTTCTTCGCCATTAATGCCCGTCATATCGCCGCATTCCATAAGGTAAACATTATGGGATGATAGTAAATCAAAATAACCAGCTTATGTTTACTGCCTAGAATGGCCACATTCGCAGGGGCAGACCACCTCACCCCTGGCAGCCAACCGGGCGATGCGGCACAGCACAGACAGCCACCAGCCCACCTCACTGGAGAAAATGCGTCATGGATACCACCGACCGTCAGGCAGCACTGGATTACCACGAATTTCCCACCCCGGGCAAAATCGCCGTCAACGCCAGCAAGCCGCTGGTGACCCAGCGCGACCTGGCGCTGGCCTACACCCCCGGCGTGGCCGCCGCCTGCGAAGAAATCGTTGCCGACCCGCTCAATGCCAGCCGCTTTACCGCCCGTTCCAATCTGGTGGGCGTCATCACCAACGGCACTGCCGTGCTGGGCCTGGGCAATATCGGCGCGCTGGCCTCCAAGCCGGTGATGGAAGGCAAGGCCGTGCTGTTCAAGAAATTTGCCGGTGTGGACGTGTTCGACATCGAAATCAACGAAACCGACCCGGACAAGCTGGTGGACATCATCGCCAGCCTGGAATCCACCTTTGGCGGCATCAATCTGGAAGACATCAAGGCTCCGGAATGCTTCGAGGTGGAACGCAAGCTGCGCGAACGGATGAAGATTCCGGTCTTCCATGACGACCAGCACGGCACCGCCATCACCGTGGCCGCCGCCTTCATCAACGGCCTCAAGGTCGTGGGCAAGGACATCCGCCAGGTGAAGGTAGTCACCTCTGGTGCCGGTGCCGCCGCCCTCACCTGCCTGGACCTGATGGTGCACCTGGGCCTGCCACTGGAAAACATCTGGGTGACCGATATCGAAGGCGTGGTCTACCAGGGCCGTACCGTGCTGATGGACCCGGCCAAGGCGCGCTTTGCCCAGCCCACCGACGCCCGCACCCTGCGCGAAGTCATTGCCGGTGCCGATGTATTCCTCGGCCTGTCCGCTGGCGGCGTGCTCAAGCCGGACATGGTGGCGCAAATGGCCGCCCGCCCGCTGATTCTGGCGCTGGCCAACCCGGCTCCGGAAATCCTGCCGGAAGAAGCCCACGCGGTACGTGACGACGTGGTGATGGCCACCGGCCGTTCCGACTACCCCAACCAGGTCAACAACGTCCTGTGCTTCCCGTATATCTTCCGTGGCGCGCTGGACGTGGGTGCCACCACCATCAGCCGTGAAATGGAAGTGGCTGCGGTGTACGCCATTGCCGGCCTGGCCGAAGAAGAACAGAACGAAGTGGTGGCCGCCGCCTATGGCAGCTACGACCTGTCCTTTGGCCCGCAATACCTGATTCCCAAACCGTTCGACCCGCGCCTGATCGTGCGCATTGCTCCGGCCGTGGCCAAGGCGGCAATGGACAGCGGAGTGGCCACCCGCCCGATTGCCAACCTCGACGCCTATACCGAGCAGCTGCAACAGTTTGTCTACCACTCCGGCAGCTTCATGAAGCCGCTGTTTGCCGCCGCCAAAAAGCTGGTGCGTGAAGGCGGCAAGACCCGCATCGTGTTTACCGAAGGCGAGGACGAACGCGTGCTGCGTGCGGTGCAGGTCATCGTCGATGAAAAACTGGCGCGCCCCATTCTGGTGGGCCGTCCGGAAGTGCTGCTGGCGCGTATCGAAAAATTCGGCCTGCGCCTGCGTCTGGGCGAGGACGTGGAAGTCACCAACCCGGAATACGACGAACGCTTCCACCAGTACTGGACCAGCTACTGGGAACTGATGTGCCGTGATGGCGTGACCAAGGAAATGGCCCGCGTGGAAATGCGCCGCCGCCTGACCCTGATTGGCGCGATGATGGTACGGCTGGGCGACGCCGACGGCATGATCTGCGGCACGGTGGGCGGCTATCAGGACCACCTGCACTACATTGACCAGGTGATCGGCAAGAAGCCCGGCTCGGACACCTACGCCGCCATGAACATCCTGCTGCTGGAAAAACAGACCGTGGCGCTGGTGGACACCCACGTCAACGACAACCCCACGGCCGAACAGATTGCCGAATTCACCGTGGCCGCCGCCGAGGAAATGACGCTGCTGCACATGAAGCCCAAAGCCGCACTGCTGTCGCGCTCCAACTTCGGCTCCGGCAGCTCGGCCTCCGGCAGCAAGATGCGCCAGGCGCTGGAACTCATCCGCCAGCGCGCCCCGGAACTGGAAGTGGACGGCGAAATGCATGGCGACTGCGCACTGGACGAAGCGCTGCGCATGAACATCCTGCCGATGTCACGCCTGAAAGGTGCCGCCAACCTGCTGGTCTGCCCCAATGTCGACGCCGGCAACATCGCCTACAACCTGCTGAAGACCGCTGCCGGCAGCAATGTGGCCGTCGGCCCCTTCCTGCTGGGCGTCAATGCACCGGTAAACATCCTCACCTCCAGCTCCACCGTGCGCCGCATCATCAATATGGCCGCGCTCACCGTGATGGAAGCCAACCGCCAGGCTGACTAAGCCTGCCCCGGCTGCTGCGCGCCACACCGGCCGCAGCAGCCCGTCCCCTCTCACACCCCTCTACACCAGCAGCCATTCTTGCAGCATGCATCCGCCATGCGCATGGTGTATGACATCAACTATCCGCCCTTGCGGACAGTCCGGCTTGCGACAGCTTTTTCCCTCATCTAAGAACAGGAATGGATGCTGCTGATATTGATCTCCAGTGCCTTTAAACAGCAGTGCACCACAGCCGATTGTCAGACCCTGCCCCGCCAATCACTCGCTCGGGAAATATCATGCTCAGCCAATTCACTGTCAGACAGAAGTTGCTTGCAGGTTTTACCCTGGTCATTACCCTGATGCTGCTGTTGCTGTTTACCGCCATCAGCAATATGCAAATCATCAACAGCAAAATGCTGGACATCACCCAGGACCGCTACCCGAAAATTGCCCTCACCAGCACCCTCACCATCAAGACGCTGGATATTGGCCGCCAAATACGCAATGCCGTCATTTACAGCGCGGGTGACACCGAAGAGTACCTGAGCAAGGTCAACAATCTGAACGCAGAGAAGGCCACCGCCATGGAACAGGTGGAAAAACTGCTCTCCACCGCCAAGGGCAAAGCGCTGTTTGCCAGCATGCGTGAAAAAAACCAGGCACTGTTAAACGCACAGGAACAGATATACCCCTTGATTCGCAGCCATAAAACGGCCGAAGCCGCGGATGTGGTGAAACAGAAAATTGCCCCGGCCAATGCCGCCTACATGGCCAGCCTGAAGGAGTTTGCCGATTTTCAGGAAGGGCTGATGCAAAAAGCCATGCTGGATGCGGCCAGCGCCCACCACAACGCCATGGTCAGCATGCTGACCGTAGGCGGCATCGCCCTGTTGCTGGCCATAGGCAGCGCATTGTTCATTGCACGGCTGATTACCCTGCCGCTGAAACAATCAGCCCGGCTGGTGGAACAAATCCGCAATGGCAACCTGGCTGGTCAGGATGAAAACTATCCGCCGGCACGCGACGAGGCCATCCAGATTGCCCGCGGCATTCAGGAAATGCGCCAGGGGCTGCGTGACATTGTGCAGGCCATCCAGCTGAATGCGCACAATGTTTCCGACTCGGCCCGGGAACTGTCCAGCATGGCCGAGCAAGTAGCCAGTGGCGCACAGCACCAGGCCGAAGCCACCGCAGAAGCCGCCGCCACCATCGAACAGCTTACCGTCAGCATCAACCATGTTGCCGACAACTCGGACGAAGCCACCCGCCAGTCCCGCTCCACCGGCAGTCTGGCGCGGGACGGCGGCAAGGAAGTCATCGACTCGGTCACCCGCATCAAGGACGTCAGCCAGGCCGTCAGCGGCACCTCCTCACAAATGAACATGCTGAGCACCGAGGTGCAGCAGATTGGCAGCATTGTCACCGTGATTCGCGACGTGGCCGACCAAACCAACCTGCTGGCGCTGAATGCCGCCATTGAAGCAGCACGTGCCGGTGAAATGGGACGCGGCTTTGCCGTGGTGGCCGATGAAGTACGCAAGCTGGCGGAACGCACCACCAGCTCGGCACAGGAAATCACCCAGATGGTCAACGCCATCCAGCACGGCGTGGGCCGGGTCGTCGGCAGCATGAATTCCAGTCTGGAGAGTGTGGAAGCGGTCAGCAGCAGTACCGAACTGGCCTCGCAAACCATCGAGCGCATTGGCAACAGCACGCAAGCCATCGAACGCAGCATTGCCAACATCACCGGCGCACTGAGCGAACAACGGGTGGCCAGCCAGAGCCTGGCGCAAAACATGGAGCGCGTGTCGCAGATGGCGGAAGAAAACAGCGCCACCGTAGAAGAACTGGCCACCACATCGGCCCAGTTAAGTGCGCTTTCCCATAATCTGCAGGATATTACCGCCCGTTTTCATTTGTAGCCTTCCGCCATGACGGCGGGGGTGAAACGGCAGCAGGCCCGGCAGCCGGTGTCAGGCCTGCTGCCAACCAAGCGCTATAGACCATCATCCCAGGCAGCAGCCCTGCATGACCACAAGCCTCGCGCCTACACTTCGTGCTCGCACACCCTGTTCCGCCCCTGCTGCTTGGCCTGATAACAGGCGGCATCCGCCAGATTCAGCCACTCATCCCAGCTGCGGCCAGGGCCATCCAGCCAGACCAGACCAATACTGACGGTGACCTTGCATTTTTCACCCGCCATGTCGATTTCCTGCGCAGCCAGCTGCAAGCGTAGTCGCTCTGCCAGGCTGCGGGCCTCGGCCTGACTCACCTGCGCCAGGAAAATGACAAACTCCTCGCCGCCAAAGCGGGCAATCAGGTCCTGCTCCCGCAATGTGGCTTGCAGCGCCTGCGCAGCCACCGCCAACACCCGATCCCCACCCAGATGGCCAAAGCAATCGTTCACGCGCTTGAAGTGGTCGACATCCGCCATGATGATGGCGTTGCCCGCCTCGGCCTGCACAGGCAAGCGGGCAAACAGGTAACGGCGATTCCCCACGCCCGTCAGTTCGTCCCGTTCGCTGGCCTGCCGCAGCCTGACTGCAGAGCGCTCGGACAGAATGGTCAGCACCAGCAACACCAGGGTGAAATTGCAGATGATCTGCGCGAAGAAAGCCCAGGACAGCAGCTGCCGGGACCAGGCACTGCTCACTATCCAGTAACACTCGCTGCCATACAGCAGGGCACTGACCAGCAGCGTCAGGCTAAGCAGCAGTCTGGAAGCCAGCGGCTCTGCATGACGGTCATGCCACATGCAGAATGCCGCCGCCAGCAGGAAGGAAAACGCATTGAAATGAAACACCGCCGCACGCTGCTCATTGTGGGCGATAAAGCCGGTAAACATGCCGACCAGCAGCCACAGCAGCGGCACCAGGGCCACTCGCAGCCGCCAGGCACGCCAACGCGGGCTGCTCAGCTCGGCCAAACCGCTCCACAGGGCAGCATAGCCGCCAACGCCAAGCACAAAATGCACATACCGCCACAAGAACGGCCAGGGCAGCAGCTCAAGCTCGCTCAGCCCCGCCAGCACACCCCCGACCGCCAGCACGGCCAGCGCCAGCGCAATCCGCCCAAGCCCGGTTTCATTGCGCTGGTGACGCCATGCATTCAATACGGCGCAGGTGCCGGCAATCAACGATGTCGAATACAAAAACAGCACCGTTGGCAGATCCAGCATCAGCATGGAAATGGAATTGCTCATAAACTCGCCCTTGATGACTCACTTCACGGTTGGCGAGCGGGCATGCCGGTTCTCTTGATCCAATCCATTCATCGTGCATAGCCCGTCATGCTAGCACAGCTGTTTTGCAGTCCTGTTTATCAGTAGACAATCACGTCAGTACCATCCAGGCCCTCACCCCTCAGCCAGGCGCGCACGCAAGCGCGGGGCGGCAAAGTCCAGAAAAGCGCGGAGCTTGATGGGCAGCCTGCCCTGCGCTGCATACACCAGGCTCACCGGCCATGCAGCTGGCTCATAATCCGCCAGTACAATCTGCACCCGCCCCTCACGCCTTGCCGGTTCGCACTGGTAGGACAGCACACGGGTGAGGCCAAGGCCGCCGCAAGCGGCATCCAGCGCCGCCTCGGCCCCGTTGACAACAAGCCGGGGGTTGATGGGCACCAGCGAAACCGCATTACCTTTATAGAATGGCCAGGCTTGCGTACCGGCCAGCGCGTCATAGCTGATGCAGTCGTGCTGGCGGATATCCTCCGGCACCGTAGGCAGGCCGCGTTGCGCCAGATATTCCGGGCAGGCACACACCACCTGACGCACTTCACCCACCTTGGTAGCCACCAGGCTGCTGTCCGGCAGCGGGCCAATGCGCACCGCCAGGTCGATATGCTCCTCCAGCAAATGCGACACCCGGTCGCCCAGTTGCAGGCGGATATTGATATCCGGGTACGCCTTGAGAAAATCCACCACCACCGGGGTGACATGCAGGCGGCCAAACACCACCGGCGCGGTGATGACCAGATCCCCCTTGGGCGCGGCATATTCGCCACCGGCGGCGCGTTCGGTTTCGTTGACATCGTCCAGAATGCGCCGGCATGCCTCCACATAACTGCGCCCGGCCTCGGTCAGCGCAATATGCCGGGTGGAACGCTGCAACAGCTGCACGCCAAGGTAGCTTTCCAGCTCCGCCACCTTGCGGCTGACGGTGGCCAGCGGCAGCCCAAGCCGCCGCGCCGCCGCGGAAAAGCCACCGGCATCCACCACCGCCACCAGCAGCGCCATTGCTTCCAGTCTGTCGGCCATATTCTCGATTTCCGGGATAGTGATTCCATATTTTAACGAATTATCACCATTCATGAATACGGGTATTGTCTGGGCTGTCACCAACACAGCCCGAACGGAGCCAGACCATGTCGCACCTCACCATCCCCGCCACCATCGCCGACGCCCCGGCTGCCTCGCAAGCCATGCTGGAAGCCGTCAACAAACAGTTTGGCCTTGTTCCCAACCTGTTCCGTCTGGTAGCCAACAGCCCGCAAGCGCTGGAAGGCTACCTCGCCCTGTCCGCCGCCCTGGGGCGCGGCAGCCTGCCGGCCCAAACCCGCGAGCGCATTGCGCTGGCTGTGGCCGAAATCAACCGCTGCGCCTATTGCCTGTCCGCCCATAGCTACCTGGGCAAGAACCTGGCCAAGCTGGACGATGCCGAAATCCTGGCCAACCGCCGAGGCACCTCCACCGACCCCAAGGCCGATGCCGCCGTGCGCTTTGCAGCGCAAGTGGCACTTGAGCGCGGCCATGTCGGGCGCGACGCACTGCTGGCAGTGAAGGCAGCCGGCTATGACGAGGCGCAGATCATCGAAATCGTGCAGCATGTTGCGCTCAACAGCTGGACCAACTACATCAACTCTGTAGCCGACACCGACATCGACTTCCCCGCTGTCCAGCCCTTTAGCGCCTGACCCACCGCCCCGGCACCCGCCGGGGCAAGCCACCCGGAGCCCGCCATGAACCGCCCACCCCTGCCCCCGTTTGACGCCACCAGCGCCGCCCTGAAAGTACGGCTGGCCGAAGACGCCTGGAACAGCCGCGACCCGGCCCGCGTCGCCCTCGCCTACACCCCGGACAGCCGCTGGCGCAACCGCGACCGCTTCATACAGGGCCGTGCGGCCATCGAAGCGTTTTTGACCGAAAAATGGCAGCGCGAGCAGGAATACCGGCTGATCAAGGAACTGTGGGCCTTTACAGAGCAGCGCATTGCCGTGCGCTTTGCCTATGAATGGCGCGACCACAGCGGCCAGTGGTACCGCGCCTATGGCAATGAAAACTGGGAATTCGACGCGCACGGCCTGATGGCCATCCGCCACGCCAGCATCAACGACCTGGCCATTGCAGAAGCCGACCGGCTATTCCACTGGCCACAAGGCAGGCGGCCGGACGATCACCCCTCGCTGTCCGCGCTGGGTCTGTAATCGCGCATCCGGGTTTCCTGCCGTGGCAGGCCAGCTACCATCGCACCGTCCACATGCAGGCGAATGGCATTGCGCCCGGCATGCTTGGCGGCATACAGCGCCTGATCGACAGCGGCCAGAAACCCGGATTCGCCACCCACCCCATGCCATTGCCCCAGACCCATGCTTACCGTGACATGCAGCAGCTCGCTGCCCGTCAGCATGGGTGTGGCCGCAATGGTTTGCCGCAAGGCCTCACACAAGGGCAAAGCCTGCTCCAGGCTGCGGCCCGCCAGCAGGATGGCAAACTCCTCGCCACCCATGCGGCATACCAGATCATCCCGCCCCACCCCTTGCTGCAATAGCCGGGCCAGCGCGCGCAGCACCTGGTCTCCGGCTTCATGACCGTGGCTATCGTTAATGCGCTTGAAGTGGTCGATATCCAGCATGGCCAGGCAGAAAGGCCGCCGCTCGCGCTGACAGGCCAGCTGCCACTGTGCCATCGTCTGGTAAAACACCCGCCGGTTGGCCAGCCCGGTCAGCACATCGGTACAGGCCATTTGCTGGATGCGCCGCTCCAGCGCCTCGGAAAAAAACTCGCCGCTTAACAGCGCAACAAACAGGATGACCGAGCCGGACAGCAATACACTCAGGTAAAGCAGCTTGATGGTGTCCACCCCCAGCGCCGCCACTTCTGCGCTGGCCGGCCAGGGGTGCAGATCAAACAGCGAGAACCAGCCAATGCAGATGCTGGTAACCAGCAACATGCCCCACTTGTCACGCGTGGGCACCACCAGTGGTGTGGTGAGAAAGAACAACAGGAAATAGTAGTGCCCGCCGATTTCGGTACCCTGCCCGCCCAGAATCCCCGCCAGCACGGTGGCCTGACAAATCAGGCAGGCCTTCCAGTAATGCGGCGGCCTGCCCAGACGCTGCTGCCGGTAAAACCAGACCATGCCCAGCAGCGGAATGGCCGATGCCTTCAGGCTGATGGACGCCAGCGCCCAGTTGCCCAGCCAGAAAAACAGCAAAAAGTAAAACAGCACCATCAACAAAACCAGGGCAGGCACGGCATTGGTGATGTACTGCCGCCTGCGCACTGCGCCGCTTTGCGCCGGGTCCACGCCCAGTTGCAACCAGCGCCAGACCATCTGCTGCCATTGCTTGCTTGTGCTTGGATTCATGCTGTGCAGTTCAGTAGTGGCGGAATGAGGCAGAGGCAATGGCGACGGCAAGACACGGCCGGCCCTCACCATCACCTGTATTTTCTACCAGTATAGAGACAGAACCCATTCCACATACAGCTCAAGCGGCGGCAGCCCTGCCCCGTTGCTGCTGCGCCTCCACCCGCCACGCCTGCTTTTCCATGCGCTTGGCCAGTTGCTGGTAACAGGCGCTGGCCAGCCGCAGCAGCTCGGCATGATTGCAGTCCAGCCCGTCCGGCCCGGCAATACGCTGCGCCAGCGCTTGCAGCGGTGAGGCCTGGCTATCCAGCTCCACCAGTCGGCCATGCGCATGGCGGCGTGGGTGGTCCGGGCTGTAATTGAGAGTCAGCAGCCAGTGGCTGCGCTGCCAGCCCGGCCCATGTTGCAGCACCGCCTGCAGTACGGCATGGCTGATTTGTTGCCCGGCCTCCGCCGCCATGGCCAGTGCCTGCTCCCAGCTGGCGTAGCAATCGGGACGTTGTTGCAATGCTGGCAGTGCTTGCCGCTCCAGCCACAGGCGCAGGCGGCGCGCAGCCGGGCGTTTGCTGTGGCGCAAGGCGCGTTGCAGTGTGGCGGCGGGCCAGCCGGTTTGCGGTGTGTCTTGCGGGCTCAGGCTGATGGTGCAGCCCAGCTGCGGCGGGAGTTGTTGTTGCAGGCTGCGGCGCAGGCGCGGGCCGAACAGTTGCAGGATGTCGTCAGCCAGCAGGCAGTAATGGCCGTGGTGTTGTACTACGCGGACGGGTTTGCCGAGGTAGCAGAGTGTCAGGGGTGGTGGCTGGGGGATGATGGGGTCGGGATGCGTCATGGTGCTGCCCTCCGTTGCAGGATGAAGGCTGCCACGCGCTTGTTTGAAGGCGGGTGGCAGGCCAAAGCGGGGTTGGCGAACCGGGAGAGTCACCACAGAACCGGCAGACCGTATAGGTCTCCCCACCTGGCCTGCCATTGAAGGGTGCAGACGCAAGCAGAAAAAGCCGCTTTGACACGGCTTTCCCGGTAACTCTCATCAGGTCGCCAAACCTGGATGCGCTAGAAAACGCAACGGGACAAGGCTAATCAGCACCACCGGGGACGGCAAGGGTAGAGGGACGGGGAAACACTGGCAAGATGTGCAGGTAAGGGAGCTGGTATCCGCAACGGTGGACGGGATGCTTGTTTGCTTGGTGACGTTATTTGGCCAGCGCGTAGGGCGGAAGCGCCAGCCTTACCGGGGTGTCCCGCCGTCATGCGGACCATCCCAGCGCACTACAAAATCCGAATTGTTCGGACTGTAGAAATCCGCTGCGCGGATGATTTCTTGTCTTGCCGCTTCCGCGCGGCGGACGGGAAAGAGGGCTTGCCTGGCCAAGCCCTCCTTCACCTCCAAGGCCACCCCACAAGCATGGCCTGCGGCTGCCCGACAGGACCCGCCCGCGGCGAGGCGCGCCTGAACTCGCGATTTGCTAACGTCAAATCGCTCAGACATTGCAGGCGCTTAAAACCTCGCCCCGGCCACCCGTCGGCATGCTTGACGGGACCAGGGGTGGCATCGGTACGGTAGTTATTTGATGGGGGAAATGGATTTATTCGGGAGTGTTTCGCGGTGGATCGCCCCTTTGGGGCATCCACCCTACGGAGGCGGCGCGTAGGGCGGATGCCCCTGCCTTACCGGGGCGTTCCGCCGTAGTTCAACTATCGCCAAAGAAATCTCCCGAAAACAGCAGAGCCATTTTCTGCTCTGAAACACCTGTCGGAGCTGCCCCAGTCCCGTCAGCGCGAGCCGTCGCAGATGTGCCGCTCAGGGTTTTAAGCGGTCGGCTGTCCGCAGCGGCGCGACGGTAGCGCGCCGCAAGTTCCGGCCGCGCCCTGAGCGGTGCGACTGGGGCGGGAATTCGACGCGCTGCGGGTCGCCTTTTCTTTGGGTACTTTCTTTTGGCGAAGCAAAAGTAAAGTACCTCGACGGCGGGGCGAGACCCGCGAAGTTTTCTTTGCCTTTTATTTTCAAGTTGTTTTTGATGTCATCAACACAAGAAGTGTCACTAATGTTCTCGCACACCCGTCCACCATGTTTCCGGTCTATGCAGGGGAAGCAAATGAAATTGCCTCGATAGTGTGGCGAGATGGCAATTGGGTTTTGCTGCTGGTGTTTCGTTGGAAGATGCTGGCTAGAAATCCGCTACGCGGATGATGATTTGCATTACCTCTTCCGCACGGCGGACGCGAAAAAGGGCTTGCCTGGCCAAGCCCTCCTTCACCTCCAACGTCACCCCACAAGAATGGCCTGCGGCTATCCCGGCCAATTCTATTTGTTGCTCGGCAACCAGCGCATCCAAGTCTCGTTACTGAGATAGACCGGCACAATCAGAAAAACAACTCCACCGGAGGAGCCTGTCTCTCGCATCACCAGTGAACCGTCTGTAGTGCGAGAAAAATAGCGACGTAGTGCATTCTGTCGTCCGAATGCCCCATCACCAGCCATGAATCGACCCGGGGTTTCAAAAACCAGCAGGCCTTTTTCACACTGAAAATCCGTACCACGCTGCAATGAGATGGTGGCCCCAGGTCCGCCATCTTTCGCAGGATATGAGATCTGCAATCGTCCTTCACGTACGCCCTGTAACTCAATTTCGCGCAAATCGGGAAGCAATGACCGGTCCGGTATTGAAGATGGTGGCAACTTGCTATAGAGGGACTCACACTGACGGGCCTGACAATCAGAATTGTTAACCTGGTAGCGGCCAGATAGGTCAGGGCACTCCTTTTGATTCAAGACCATCGGCGACCAGTAACGTGGATAGGGTTGCGACTGGGTGGAGCAAGCCGTCAGCAGCAGAGCTGCCGCTATCATGCAAAGAGGTATTTTGAAAAGGTAACGTATGTTCACGGGCATTCCGAAGCCTTTGTGTAGTCTCGCAGCGGTTGCAGGGTTGCAGGAGAACTTGTCCCCATGAGTCTGGATGCGATCAGCTCACATAAACCGTTCTGCTCAGTCATTTCGAATTCGTAGTCCTTGTTTGCTTCTGGTTTGAAGGTGAGAGCCTGGGTGCGACACCCCCCCCACCTTGCTGCCACTGTCAAAGGTTCATCAGCTGTAAATTCATATTCGCGGTAAAACGCCTTGCTCCCGATAAGATCTTTGTCATGCAGATGCATTGAACTATTGGTTTCAGGCATGCCAATGCCGATACTTCCGACGGTGCCAAGCAAAGAGGCAAGCCCGGATCCGAAGCCGCCAGAAACAGACTCACCCCCCTTCAGACCAAACAAGCCATCCTGATAGCAGGTACGGTTTCGATAAAAACTCAGGTCTATGCCGTTTTGACCAAAAAATCGTATCCGTGCCTTGCCTTCAGGCAATGTAGATGGATTGCCATCGGCTACCGGGGCAATGATGGTCGCAGAGTCAGGTGCAGCAGCAAATGCCGGCACATCATTAACAAGCAGATAGAAGGCCAGACCTGCGAGAAATATCTTGATACCACATAACATCATTACACACTTCCCCAAAGGACATTTTCAGTTATTGCAATTCAAAGCAACCTGACCATCTTTCACATACCCAGCATATTCAAGCCCCCAAGGTCCTGGCTTGTTCGACAATTTCACATAATTAAAGCTTTCCGGGTACTCTATGTAAAGATTGAAATCCGGGAATTTCTTATTTTCAAATATCCGACCTCCTCCGCCATCTAATAACTGATAGCTTGAAAGGCATCGACTACCATTCGCCCAGTCAAAAACAGTCAGCACAACAACCCCATTTTCCAATCCAAGATATACAGGTGCAACGCTGCCAATCCCTGCGAACTCAAAGTCATACTGCCCTCCGCGGTAAGAAAATTTAACGCTTCCTCCTGTCTCGTGGTTCCCATCGCAGGGAATCCACGATGGGCATGACATTTCTGCCATTCGCTTGACAAGCACAACATCTCCACCCACTCTCACCTCTTCCGACCATACCACTCTCATATCGAAATATGCTTCCACAACCAAGCAAAACAGCAACACCAACAAAACAATAATTACTTTATTAGCAAAAACCAAACCCGAGAACCATTTTCTTACATACATGGCTAATTTTATCAACATTTAAATTGCCCTTACAATACAATAAGATACAAATCAAAACAGACCACTAATAACCATGTAAAAACCCTACTGACAGCCAGCACTCCTAACAAGCAACTCAGCCATCGTTGCAATTTTTAAATACTGAACAAAAATCCGCCCCTCCTCTTTTATTCTGGTTATTTTCTTATCGCGCAATGTCAGATCATCCATCGTGTCATTTCTAATACCCGGCCCCAAATTAGTCAGCCTTCCCACCAGTCGAGCATCCAGCTTCACCTGCTGCCATTGACCATCCTGTTCAATAAACTGGGTATAAGGCTGATAGGGCTTCCCCAGTGCCAACATGCGCTCACAGGTATAAGCGGTAGCCACAACAAGCCATCTGCCATCCGGGTAGCGATCTATCAGAATTGGCACATAAGGCTGTATCCAGACAGGCGGGGTATGCTCTACTGTCCCTCCATCCACCATTAATACCCACTCCATTACTTCCCCACCGCCCTCGCCCCAAGGGCCCACGCCATTTATCCAGTTAAAATTCCTTACCGAAATGACTTGTCCGGATTCCAGCTGCACCTCTTCCTTCCAGTTAACTGGCCACCATGCCCGGATCACCATGCCGCATACAAGCAATGCAATAAATACCTTTGCACTGCGCTTTTTGTCTGCCAATAGCCACTTCCATATTTTTTGCATGATTTTCCAATTAAATAAAATCAGTGTATTTGCGCATCAGCGATGTATTTCGTTTAGCCGCATTTCGGCGGATCGCCCCTGTGGGGCATCCGCCCTACAATAACAAGCACCCCCTGCGCTTGCCAATCACCAGCCACCCGCGCAGGTCATGGCCATTCAGCCCTGGCCTGGCTCGATATCGGTGATGGGCAGTTTGTTCATCACCTTTATTTCCCTGAGCGAGATATTGCTGCGGATGCTGAACACCCCCGGTAATTTGCGCAGTACTTTCTCGACAAAGCGGCTGTAGTCATCCAGGTCCCGTGCGACCACTTGCAGCAGGAAGTCGGCTTCGCCGGTGGTGTTATGGCAGGCCAGTATTTGCGGGCAGGCCTGGATGATGCGTTCGAATGCGGCGGTGGCTTCTTCGCTGTGCTGGGTGCAGACAATCTGCACAAAGGCCATCACCCCTATTCCCAGTTTGCGTCGGTTCAGTACCGCTTTGTATCCCTCGATGACCCCCAGCTCTTCCAGCCGTTTCTGCCGTCGCCAGCAGGAGGCTTCGCTCATGGCAAATTGTTCGGCCAGCTTGGCGTTGGACAGGCGGCCATCCTGTTGCAGCTTGTCGGCGATGGCGAGGTCTACTTTGTCGAGGTCGGTCATTTTGAAGAAATCCTTCACCGGGTAGTTGATGACTGAAATCCTATTTCAGATTACGGCTTATTCCAATGGCAATCTGACAGGTAATTTCTGGGGAAACGTTCACAATAAATGCACCATTCCACTGAGGAGTACTGCATGAAAGCCATTGTTTACGAATCGTTTTCGGCCCCGCCGCAACTGACTACCGTGCCGGACCCGACGCCGGATAACAGCGGTGTGGTGATCCAGGTGATGGCAACCGGCGTGTGCCGTAGTGACTGGCATGGCTGGGTTGGCCACGACCCGGACATTCAGCTGCCGCATGTGCCCGGCCATGAGTTTTCCGGGGTGGTGACGGCGGTTGGCAAGCAGGTGGGCAAATGGAAGATTGGCGATAGGGTCACGGTGCCGTTTGTGGCTGGTTGTGGCCATTGCCCGGAGTGTCATTCGGGTAATCATCAGGTGTGCGACCACCAGTTCCAGCCCGGCTTCACCCACTGGGGTTCGTTTGCCGAGTATGTGTCCATCCATCAGGCGGACATCAATCTGGTGGCCTTGCCGGAGTCGCTGGATTTCACCACTGCCGCCAGCCTGGGATGCCGTTTTGTGACATCGTTCCGCGCGGTGGTGGATCAGGGCAAAACCTCGGCCGGGCAGTGGGTGGCGGTGCATGGCTGCGGTGGCGTTGGGCTGTCAGCCATCATGATTGCCAATGCCATCGGGGCGAATGTGATTGCCATTGATATTTCGGACGACAAGCTGGAACTGGCGCGCAAGCTGGGGGCGGTGGCCACGGTGAATGCCAGCAAGGTGCCGGATGTGGTTGAAGCGGTGATGGACATCAGCCGCGGTGGTGCGCATGTGTCACTGGATGCGCTGGGCCATCCGGTCACCTGCTTCAACTCGATCAGCAATCTGCGCAAACGCGGCAAGCACGTGCAGGTGGGTCTGATGCTGGGCGAGCACAGCACCCCGGCCATTCCGATGAGCAAGGTGATTGCGCACGAGCTGGAAATCCTGGGCAGCCACGGCATGCAGGCGCATCGTTACGATGCCATGTTCGCCATGATGGCTGCGGGCAAGCTGGCACCGGAGCAACTGATTGGCCGCACCATCAGCCTTGAGCAGTCGATTGAAGTGCTGATGAATATGGACAGGTTCGAGGTGGCCGGGGTAACGGTGGTGACGGAGTTCTGACTCCCCGTCAGCCTGCTGCTTGCGGTCATGCAACGCATGGTGGATCGCCCCGCCGGGGCATCCACCTTATGCCAGGGCCAGCAGGGCTTCAGTCAGCTCGCGCAACTTGGGGCTGTGGCGGCCGGGCTCGGGCATCACCAGAAAATAAGCCAGCGTGCTGGTGGTCATGGCGGCAAAGGGCATCACCAGCTCGCCGCTGGCCAGCCGGTCTTGTGCCAGGCGCGGGTCTCCCAGTGCAATGCCGTAACCCAGTACCGCAGCCCCGGTGGCGGATTCCAGCGAGTCGAACTCGACATGCCGCCCTGCCATTTCCCCGCTGCCATATTGCCGCCACCAGCCCTGCCACGCTTGCTGGCCGGCATCGGCATGAATCAGGCAGTGCTGCTGCATGTCGGCCGGGCTGTGCAACTCGCGCGCCAGTGCCGGGCAGCACATCGGGGTAAGGTGTTCGGCAAACAGCCGTTCGGCATGCAAACCATGCCACTGGCCGTCGCCGCGCACCAGCATGGCGTCCAGCTCGGTGCCGGTGAAGTCGGGGGTATCGCTGATGGAAGTGCTGATGTCGACGCGGATGCCGGGCAGCAACTGTTGCAGGCTGTCCAGCCGTGGCAGGAACCAGCGCAGTGCCAGCGTGGATGGCAGGCGCAGGCGAATGACTTGCTGCTGCCGGCTGGCCAGCTGCGAAAACGCGGACAGCTCGGCCAATACCCGCCGGGCAATCTGTTGCAGTTGCTCGCCTTCCGGGCTCAGCTGCATACCGCTGGCGCTGCGCCGGAACAAGGCTAGCTGGTAGTACTGTTCCAGTTGCTGGATCTGGCGGCTCACCGCGCCCTGGGTGCGGTGCAGCTGGGTGGCGGCACGCGACAGGCTGCCCAGCTGGGCAACGGCGACAAACGCCTGCAAGCCCATGATGGATGGCAGGGGTTTGGTCAGTTCGCCAAGCAGGTATGCATCCGCTGCATATCCGGCTTCAGAATTTGTCGATATTCGGCTCATGGGCAAATGGCTAAGGTGATGACTCACACCAAACAAGGAATACAGCAATGTCCGGTATCGATACGGCGCAGTACGCAGCCAGGCTGACAGACTACCTGCAGGCACTTGAACAGAGCAATGTTGACGGGGTGGTCGCCCTGTTTGCCCCGCAGGCCACCATTTATTCTCCCCTGTTGGGATGGGTCAGCCCCGCATCGTTTTACCGCAAGCTGGCCGAGGCTTCCGGCAACAGCAAGATCACCCTGCTGGACCTCTTCCACAGCAGCCAGGGCAGCCGCCGAGCCACGGCTTATTTCCGCTATGACTGGGTGCTGAAAGACCAGAGCACTGTCAGCTTTGATTGCGTGGACGTGTTCGACTTCAATGCGGATGGCCTGATTGAAAAGCTGGTCATCATCTACGACACCCACACCATCCGTGCCGACCTGGGCGACCGCTTCAGCCCGGATTGACAGGCCACACACCACGCCATGGTGGAGCGCCCCGCCGGGGCATCCACCTTCCCCGCCGGTTACGCAGGGCGGAAGCCCCAGGATTTAGCGGGGTGTTCCGCCGCAACACGTTCATCCCGGCCCATGCCGGCTCAGTCGACAAAGCGCAGAACATGAGGCCATAGGCAGAAGCCCGCACGGCGCAGGAAGCATCTGCGTATAATCCCCACTTCGCCCTCGGCCCATGTGCTTGAGGGCGGTGTTTTTTCCTGGCACTCCGTCGCGACGAAAGTAAACGCCGGGCTACCGCTTTTCGCCACCCAAACCTTGCAGCACGGCATTCCCTCATGATCATCCTGAAAAACGTGGCCTTGCGTCGCGGCACCAAAGTCCTGCTGGACAACGCAACTGTCAGCATCAACCCCGGCGAAAAAGTCGGCCTTGTCGGGCGTAACGGCGCGGGCAAGTCATCGCTGTTTGCCGTGCTCAACGGCAATCTGCACGAAGACGGTGGCGATTTTTCCATTCCCAGCCAGTGGCGCATGGCGCAAGTGGCGCAGGACATGCCGGAAACCGCCCAAAGCGCCACGGAATTCGTGGTGGAAGGCGACCTCACCTTGCTGGCGGCACGGCGCGAAGTGGCCGAGGCCGAAGCGGGTGAAGACTACATGCGCATGGCCCACGCCTATACCGCGCTGAATGATGCCGGCGAGCATGACGCACCGGCGCGGGCACAGGCGCTGATTCTGGGCCTGGGTTTCAGCGTGGCGGAGCTGGATCAGCCGGTGAACAGCTTCTCCGGCGGCTGGCGCATGCGCCTGCAATTGGCGCGGGCGCTGATGTGCCCTTCCGACTTGCTGCTGCTGGACGAACCCACCAACCACCTGGACCTGGACGCACTGGTTTGGCTGGAAGCCTGGCTCAAGCAATACAGCGGCACCATGGTGGTCATCAGCCATGACCGCGAATTCCTGGATGCCGTCACCAACGTCACCCTGCATATCGACCACGGCAAGCTGGTGCGCTACGGCGGCAATTACAGCAAGTTCGAGGACATGCGTGCCGAACAGATGATTCTGCAGCAGGCGGCACAGGCCAAGCAGCAGGAAAAGATGGCCCACCTGCAAAAATTCATCGACCGCTTCAAGGCCAAGGCCAGCAAGGCCAAGCAGGCGCAAAGCCGGGTCAAGGCGCTGGAACGCATGGAGAAGATTGCGCCGGTACTGGCCGATGCGGAATTCCAGTTTGAATTCAAGGAACCGGGCAGCCTGCCCAACCCCATGCTGACCATGTCGCAGGCATCATTCGGCTATCCGGCAGCGGCAGATGCACCCGCAGGCACGCCGCCTACCGTGATTGTCAAAGGGGTGAACCGCTCGGTGCTGGCCGGCCAGCGCATCGGTATTTTGGGGGCCAACGGTCAGGGCAAGTCCACGCTGGTGAAAACGGTGGCCGAAGCATTGAAAGCCACCAGCGGCGAAATCATCCGCGGCAAGGGCCTGAGCATCGGCTACTTCTCGCAGCAGGAGCTGGACGTATTGCGCCCGGAAGACGACCCGTTGCAGCACATGCTGCGCCTGGTGCGGGAGACGCCAGCCCAGCTGCGTCCGCCCGCCAACGACTGCCGCGAGCAGGGCTTGCGCAACTTCCTTGGCACCTTCAATTTCAGCGGCGACATGGTCAAGCAGGCGGTGGGCAGCATGAGCGGCGGCGAAAAGGCCCGGCTGGTGCTGTGCATGATTGTCTGGCTGCGCCCCAACCTGCTGCTGCTGGATGAACCGACCAACCATCTGGACCTGGCCACCCGCGAAGCACTCAGCGTGGCACTCAACGAATTTGAAGGTTCGGTGATGCTGGTCAGCCACGACCGCGCCCTGCTGCGCGCCGTGTGTGACGAGTTCTGGATGGTGTCGCGCGGCGGTGTCAGCGACTTTGACGGCGACCTGGACGACTACCAGGTTTACCTGCTGGCAGAAGCCAAGCGCCGCCGTGAAGAAGCGGCGGGCAAACGCCAGACAGCAGCATAAGCAAGGCCTTGGCGGCTGGCCCGGCACAGGGCCATTGCCATGACCCATGCATATGAACCAGAATCGCGGCATGCAAATCATCAAGGACCGCCAGATGTCAGTCAGCAAGGGCTTTCGCCGGTATGGCACCATCGCAGTGATTACAACAGCATGTGCAGCCGGGCCTGCTGTTGCCGACAACAGCGGCATGCTGGCTGCCGGTCATTACCGGGTGGAAGGTGCGTGTTCGCAAACCTTCTATCTTGGTGCCAAAGCCCGGCCCCAATGTGACCATTATCTGGGCATCAGTGCGGATGACCCTGCCAGGCCCATTTTCATCTTTCCGCTGACCGACGGCGGCGGCGCATGGTTTTTTGTCACTACCGGGCAGCATGCAGGCAGTAGCGGCCGCACCAGTTATACGGTGGGCAAGGTTTACGACAAGGCGCTGAATGCCGAATTTGCCTACCCGGCAGGCGAATGCGAAATGACCGCTGGCCCCGGCGTACGCTGCACGGTATGGAAGGATGAAAGCCGCAGCACACCGGCACGCGAGCTGATTTTCACCGGCACAGGCAACTGGATGCGCACCCGATGAAATACCAGCGCAGCCAGCCTCATCCATCATCCGCAGGGTTCTGAACCACACCAGCCAGCAACAAGCCACTGCTGGCACCCCTCTTCGCCCGACACCACACCCCGTCCGTACGCGGGGTGTTTTCCTGTTCAGCCATCCATCGATTCATGGCCCGACCGGGCTGCACTTTACCCTGTTGCAACAGCCGGCTTTCCGCCTGAAGCATGCAGCAGGGGCAATTACCATGCGGCAAATAATGTCAATGACAACTTGGTGGGGCTTGCTTTGGCTTGGGCAGCAACTAGAATGAACAAGAAAGTAACAATTAATACAGTTTAAATTAATATCATATTAAATATCCAAGGGGCATCATCAAACTACCGATGTGGTAGCGGGGAAGTCTTCTTGCTGCATCCGGCTGCCAGTACAAGCCGGGGATACAGGTGGGCCAGCCGCACCAGCACGCCAAGGAAACCATCATGCAGCCGACTACCTTGCACTGCGCGCGAAACAGCCTGTTTCTTGCCGCACTGTCCTTGTCTTTTCCCATGCAGGTTCACGCCGATATCAGCCTGGAAAGCCTGCAACAACAGATCAGCGATCTGGCACAGACCAACCGCCAGCAGGAACAGCGCATACGCCAACTGGAACAGCAGCTGGCAGGACTAAACCGCCGTGATGGCCAGGCAGCTACCACAAGCACCGGCAATAACGGTGCTGGCAGCAGAAGCCCCGGCCCCGATACCCCGGCAAACGCCATGGCCATGGCGGGCAACAATGGCCCGGCTCTGCCGGTGGTCAGTGAAGTGCCCAAGAGTGTGGAAGACATCTATCAGGAAGCCAGCGGTTTTGCCCCCGGCAAGTTCTCCATCGAACCCAGCTTCACCTACACCCATTACGACACCCGCGAGCTGGTGCTCAATGGCTTTCTGGCGCTGGACTCCATCTTTCTGGGCAATATCAACCTGGACAAGGTGGTGAGCGACAGTCTGACGCTGGACCTCACCACCCGTTACTCGCCCAGCCCGCGCTGGCAGCTGGACATTGACGTCCCCTGGATAGCAAGGGACGCCACTTATTTTTCAGGCGGGGCTGGCGGGTCTGCCAGCACGGTTTCCCAAGGCTCGGTACGTCAGGGGCCTACCCTTGGCGATATCAGTGTCGGGCTGGGTTACAAGCTGGTGGAAGAAAACGCCGACTGGCCGGATGTGGTGTGGAGCTTGCGCGTGAAAGCCCCTACCGGGCGCAGCCCTTATGGCATCAAGCTGGTGCAATCGGCCGGTAACAACAATCTGTCCATGCCTGACCGGCTGCCCACCGGCAATGGCGTCTGGGGCATCACCACCGGCCTGTCCTTCGTCAAGACGGTGGACCCGGCCGTGCTGTTTGCCAGCGTGGGTTACACCCATTATCTGGATGGCCATTTCAGCGACATCAGCCCCACGGCAGGGGTGACCCAGCCGGGTGACGTGCGGCTGGGCGACAGCTGGAACTGGGGCGCCGGCATTGCCTTTGCGCTGAACGACAAGCTCAGCCTTGGCCTGTCCTATTCACAGCAGATCGTCGGTCAGGCGAGGGTGCGGCAGCAAGGCAGCGGCTGGAGCAGTGTGGTGGGCAGCAGCGCCAATGCCGCCAACCTGAACCTGGGCCTGACCTATGCCTACAGCAAGCGGCTGTCCATCATTCCCAATCTGTCCCTGGGCATGACACCGGACAGCCCCAACTATGCGTTTTCGGTGAAATTCCCCTACCGCTTCTGACGGAGCCGGCAATGAAATCGAGCAAAACATTGCTGGCGCTGGGGTCGGATGCCTTGCACCCCGTGCTGCAGGACTTGCACCAGCAGCACTGGCACATCACCCACCTGCACGACATACAGCAACACAAACCGCGACAGGCAGGCCCCTTCAGCGCAGGCCTGCTGTTACTGGACAACAAGCTGCAACGCAAACTGGACCTGCTGCAACAGCTGGGCAGTCAACTGGATATGGAATGGGTGCTGCTGACCGACCGTCAGCAGCTGGAGCACCCGGCGGTGCGCAGTTTCATCAATGACAGCTGTTACGACTTCCACTGCCTGCCGGTGGAGAGTGCCCGGCTGGCGGTGACGCTGGGGCGGCTGCACGGCAAGACCAGCCTCCGGCGGCATCTGCAACAGGAAGAAGCACCGGCGGAAGGCAAGCAGCTGGTGGGCGAACATGCCTGCATACGGCGTTTGCGGCAGGAAATCCGCCGCCTGGCCCGCGTCAATGTCACTGTCCTCATTACTGGCGAGTCCGGCTGTGGCAAAGAGCTGGTGGCCCGCTTGTTACATCAATACTCCGACCGGGCCGACGGCCCCTTCCAGGCAGTCAACTGCGGTGGCCTGCCGGTCAATCTGGTGCAGTCGGAATTGTTCGGCCACGAGCGCGGCGCGTTTACCGGCGCCTCGTCCGGCCGGATAGGCCGTATCGAGGCTGCCCATAACGGCACGCTGTTTCTGGATGAAATCGGTGACATGGCGATAGAAGCGCAGGTCAACCTGCTGCGCTTCCTGCAGGAGGGCACCATAGACCGGCTGGGTGACAATCGCAGCCGCAATATCGACACCCGAGTGGTGTCGGCCACCCATGTCGACCTCCCCACGGCAATCAGCAGCGGTCGTTTCCGGCAAGACCTGTACTACCGCCTGTGCGTCTGCCAACTGCATTTGCCGCCCTTGCGCGAGCGGCGTTCCGACATCCCCCTGCTGGCCAGGCACCTGCTGGCACAAAACGCCCAGCGTCTGGCTTTGCCAAATAAACGGCTGTCGTACGAGGCAATGGCCATCATGTTGCAACATGACTGGCCGGGGAATATCCGCGAAATGTCAAACCGCATCAGCCAGGGGCTGGCCATGGCCAGCGGCAAGGTCATCCGGCCCCAGGACATGGGGCTGGGCGGCATTGCCGTGCCGTCCCAGCGCAACAGCCTTTGCGCCATCCGCGACAATGCCGAGCGCGAGGCGGTGGAAATGGCGCTGGAGCTGCATGGACAGAACAGCAGCAAGGCAGCGCGCGAGCTGGGCATCTCGCGTGCCACCTTGTACCGTCTGGTCAAGAAATACGGGATAGGCCTCAGCAACTAGCCCGGGCTTGCTTCGCTCAGGAGAGATGCAGGCCGGTAATGGTCTCGCCGGTAGAAGTGTGGACCAGCACGGTTTCAGTGCAAGCCGATGCCGGACATCATGCTGCGGCTGGGCATGATGAAGTTCATCAAGCCTGCCTGTGGCTGCAACACCAGCTGGATATGCAGGGTGTTGCTGGTGACGATGCCGTTACCCGTCAGCCGCGAGAACTGCACCAGTTGGCCCTGCCCCAGCGATTGCCCCATCTGCCCGGCACTGCCCATGTCGATGCTCACGTCCAGTTGCCCGTTCACGCTACTGCTACCCTGGGCACTGGCTTGCCAGCCCGCCGGCATGCCGGCCGACGCTGCACCGTCATTGATGTCGATGGTGGTGACATTGCGTGACACATTGCCATTACCGGCTTGCTGGTTGACCTGCACCATGCCCTGCACCGAAGCCAGGCCGCCAGACAGGCTGACAGCGGCAGGATTGCCCGTACTCCCGCCCAGCGTATAGCGATTGATCACCGGTACGGCACCGGCCTGGGCGGTAAGCTGGACACCAGCCCCCTGCACCACACCGGCGGCATTTTGCCAGGTACTGAGCATCTGCACGCCAAAACGCACAATCTGCCCGGCATCCACATAACGCCCGCGCATGCTGTCGAGCACAGCGTCATCGACATAGGCCAGCATGGCCTGTGAGGGCAAGCTGCAACCCAGCAACAACAGCGCCGGCACTACCGTAGTCAAGGTACGCATGTGCTGCTCCCTGCCTTTGCCCGGCAATCCTGCAACCCTGCCGGCACAGGCTATAAGAAATCACTGTAAAGAAAACCGTATTCCACCAGATCGGCCGGCGACACCGGGGCCATGTTCACCATCAGCTGGCGGGCCGACAAGGGGCTGGGAAACTGGCGCAACGGCCCTTGCGGCCGGTAACCCGGCCCGGCCACTGCCAGCAATACGCCATTCCACTGCCGGGTGAAGTCCGCCATGGGAATGGCACGGTTACCCAGCGCAGGGTCTGCCACATACACGGTGTCGCGCGTGGCCATCTTCAATACCACAAAGTGCTTGTAGCCATTGATGTCCAACATGATCAGCGCCGGGATGCGCAATGCAGGCAGGCGTTCGGCACCACTGACAAAACCACTGGCGCGCAAGCCCAGCACATTCACGTAATGCTTCATGTCCAGCATGGAAAAACCCTGCTGGCGGACCACATCGGGATTGGCACCGGCCATCATTCCGGCAATGACCTGTTGCTCGTTCAGGTCCAGGCCGAATCCGTAGCGCAGCAAGGTGGTAAGCGCGGCGGCACCGCAACTGAAATCGGTTTTTTGTTCCACCACATAACGAAAGCGCAACTCGCGCAGGCTGTGCACCTGCTTGTATACATTACCGTCGCCGGTGTAGGCAGGCAGTGCCATGTCGGCGGCCTGGGCAAACTGCCCGCCACCGGAACAGAACAGCAAGAGCGGAATGGACAACAGCAAGCGGATGGGAAGTTTCATGGTCACAAACCGGCAGCACGGCCACAGGACTGCGCTGCCGGTCTCTCCGACGTTAGTGGGTTGCAGCAACCGACAGGCTGTTGACCTGCTGGTTGGACAAGCCTGCGGCATTGTTCAGGCCCACATTGCCACTGATGTTGTTGACCGAACCGGAAATGCCCGCCGTGCTGTTAAGCGGGAAGAAAGTGGTAACCGAAGTACCCTGATTGACCTGGGTGCCACCGGCAGAAGCCGTGGCCAGCACTGCGGCACTGGCGGACGACAGGGCAACATCGTTCTTTTGCTGGTTGCCGGCACCGGCTGCATTGTTGACACCGGCATTACCCTGGATGTTGTTCACCGAGTTGGTGACGCTGGCATCCATGCTGTTGGACGTGCCGCGCATCGGCTCGGCAAAGGTGTAGGTGTTGCCGTCATTCAGCTGCTCGAAAGAAACGGAAGCGGCTGCACCACTCTTTTTGCCGGATACCGAAGCAATGGCAACATTGTTGGCTTGCTGGTTGAAGTAGCCGGACGCATTGTTCACCCCGGCATTACCCTGGATGCCGGTGACACTACCCTTCACCGTGGCCTTGGACGGGTCAGTCACATTCAGCCTGTTATTCAGGTTCTTCTGTACATCATCCACCCGGGCCGAAGCCAGGGCATCTGCCTTGGGATCGAACACTTCGTAAACGGCAATGCCTTCCAGATAGGCGGTGCCGGTCAGGCTGACATTGGTATTGTTGTAAGTGTTGGACAGATTGTTGCTGATCTTGCTACTGGTGGAAGACGACGGGTCGTCAGGGCGGTCTGCCCCTCCGGCATAGGCTACGCCACACACACCAACAAGAGCGAGGAAAAGCACTTTTTTCTGCAGCATTGCGGTCATGATTATTCTCCAGGCGATTTGCTTGAATGCCGGTCATCACCATGCGGGTGACAGCCGGTACTGCTCACGGATTGGCCCATTGCACGGCCACTACATTGACAGCCTGATTGTGGCTGCCAGCAATCTGGTTCAGTTGCACCAGCCCCCGGCTACCCTGGAAGGCGGTTGCGGAAATATCGGTCTGGCTGTGGCTGCCATCCTTGACCACTGCCGGAGCGCTGCCGGCGGTACTGGCCAGCAGGCTGTCGGCAGCCGCCGATGGCAGCGTTGTCGCCTGCGGCCGGGGCGACAGCGCCAGGCTCAGGGCATTCAGGGACTGGTTGTCATTACCGGCGCTCTGGTTGATGGCCATCAGCCCCTGACCGCCAGAGAAAGCCGCACCGGAAATGCTGGCCGTGGCATCCGTCGTGGTGGTGGTGGTGGCCGCCGATGGCTGCCGCAACAGGGCGACACTGGCATGGCTGGCCGTGGTGGATACGGCCAGGGCCTGCAGATTGCCCTGCTGGTTGGCGTTACCGGCCGCCTGGTTCACCGCCAGTATTCCGCTGGCTGACTGTCCGCTGTTGTCGATCACAGCCTGCTCGGCGTGCGCCAGCGCATGCCCCAGGCAACTGCCAAGCCACAACAATTGCAGGATTCGCATATTGCCTCTCCTAGTGCGCCAGCCCGCTCAGGGGCTGAAAACCGGTCTGCAGCTGCTGGCTGATACCTGTTGCAGCAAGCCCGCCACCACTGCCACTCGCCCCAGCGGGCCTGGCAGCACCGGCACCGGTGACAGCGGCAAATGCCGTGACAGAAAGACCTTGCAGTTGTGCGCTCTGGCTGCCCACGCTGCCATGTACGGCACCCAGTACCATTTCGCCAGCCTGGCTGCTGATGCTGTCGACTTGCCGGGTGGCACCGACAATCACCACCGCAGGAGATGCGCTCACCTCGCTGACATCAGGACTGGGGTCGCCATGACGGATGGCACTGCGGCTGGGCACTTCCCTGCCGATGATGATGTCGCCATCCCCCGCCGCCTGTACCAGCCCATGCAGGGCTGAGCCGGCCAGAAACAGCAGAACCAGTTGCTGGATATTCCGTTTCATCATCAGCTCCCGTCGGCTTTGACCATGCCCCCTCTAGTGCAGAAAGCATGCCAGGCGCGCCAAGGTCTTATGACATAAGGGAAATTCCGCTTTCCCATGCCATCGTGCTTGGCCACTTGTGTCAGGGATGAAACAGAAACCGGCAAACAAGCCGCAATACCCGCAGCCGGGCAGCACAAGACAGCTGAAATACAGCTCTGGAGGCTGGTATTCGCTGGGCAAGACCACCCATCCCGCCTGCGCTGGCTGTATCAATCCTGAGAAATGCTGTTTGCGCCGAAATGGGAATGATGCGGCAAGGTGATCGCCCGCTGGCGGGGAACGACCACCCTGCGTCAGAGAAGGATGTGGCGCGGTGGCGAAGCTTGTGGCCTGGGCAGCCGACAGCGCTCCGGCAAGGTGGCGATGTTTTGCAGGAGGTTGGCCGTTCTGGAATGAGGGACTAGCGCCGGAACGGGTCGGCCAGCTCACGTCCATGCAAAAACTGCGGGTCGGTCAGCGTACCCAGAAACGCAATGATGTCCTGCTGTTCCTGGCGGCTCAGTTCGATATTGCCGATCAGCTCGCTCTTGTAGGGATTCAACCTGCCATCGCCCTGGTATTTTCCATGTGCAATCCTGCGGCCACCGGCGGCATAAAAGGCCAGTACGGCGGTTAAATCCGGCAGGCTGCCGTCATGCATGTAAGGTGCGGTAACGGCGATATTGCGCAGGCTGGGGGCGCGGAACTTGCCCATGTCCTCGGCCAGTCCGGTCAGCTCGTACACCCCGCGGTTACCCTCGGGAAATGCCCCCTTGCCGTCCAGGTTGTACAGCCCGGTGTTATGGAACAGCATTTCTTCCAGCCGGGTTTTGACTGATACGGTCTGGTCGCTGAAATTGAAACCGCCATGACAGTGAAAACATTCGGCCTTCTCGCCAAAGAACAGCGCCTTGCCGCGTAGCTCGGCGGCGCTCAGCCGGGCGCGACCTTGCAAGTAGCGGTCGTACCGGGCATTGCCCGACACCATGCTGCGCTCGAAGCTGGCAATCGCCCGGATGATATTGCGCCAGCTGATGGGTGCAGCATCCTGCGCAAAGGCCTGACGAAACAGACGCCGGTAGCGCTTATCCGCCTGCAAGCGTTGCAACACCCGCTGCTTGTTGCTGTCGTTTACTCCCATCTCCACCGGGTTTTCCCCGAACAAGGGCACGCTCATCTGCGTTTCCAGGCTGGTAAGTGCCGGATTGGCCCAGGTATAGCTGGCATTCCAGGCCACGTTCATCAGTGCCTGGGCACTGCGGGCGGTGTACTCGCCGGTGGAGCCGCGCGACACCGGCAGGCCATCGGTAAATGCCAGCCGCTGGATGTGGCAGCTGGCGCACATCAGCTTGCCATTGCCCGACAAGCGCTTTTCGTAGAACAGATAATGCCCCAGTTCGACTTTGGCCTGGCTCATCGGGTTATCTGCCGGCACCACCGGGGCAGCAAAACCGGCTGGCAAGCTGTCCGCCGCCTGTACGGGCGCAAGGCAAAGCAAACCCAGCAAGGCAAGCCCTCTGCATGCCCTGCGCATTCCGCACCCTCTTGCGCTCTGCTTCATGGCTTTTGTACCCGGACAAAGGCTGGCGATGTCTGTGGCAGCAGGGGCTGTCCGCGCCGATCTCCCGCCTCCAGCTGTATTTGCAACTGAGCAAACAGTGGCTTGCATTCCGGGTCGTCCATGCTGCTCATGCAGCCACTGGCCCCGCCCTTGTCCTCGGCCAGATTGCTGTCCGCCAGCAGGCGGGCCACATCCAGCACCAGATGGTCTTGTGCCGGGTCGAAATCCGGCAGCATCACGCTGACCCGGTTAGGGCTGAGGCAATGCACGGCACCGGCCTGGGCCGGGTTGCCACTACAGCCGGTGGAGCCCAGATGCAGCGTCCACACCGCTGCGCGGCCATTGCTGCGGGCCAGCCCGCCTTCCGGCAACAGTTCCAGCTTGATGAATTTGCGCCCCACCTGCCAGCTCCAGGCCATGGAGGCACGGTCCAGCGGAGCATCGGCCAGCTCGAAATTGCCATGATTGAGTGATACAGCCTGCCCTTGCGGGTCCAGACCTTGCACCGGTACACCGATGGTGAACAGCAAGCCACGGTAGTGCGCGGCAGGCACTTCTCCTTGCACGGTGTCATGCACTGGCCCGGTGGCTCCGGCGTGACAGCTGCCGCCACCGGGGACAAAGTCCAGCAAGGCAACATCATGCGACTGCCAGGCATCCGCATGCAGCTGCACTGCTTGCAGCTGGCCGTCGTCACGAATCAGGCGGATGTCCGACAGATAAAACTTGGCATCTTTCAGCCGGGTGGGCACGGCAGGCTGCCCCAGCGGCAACGCCGGGCTGGCACAGGAGAAGGCCTGCGCGCCGGCTTGCAAGGCAAAACGCAGGGCGACTTCCTGCCCGGCAGCCAGCCGTGGGACTGACAGCAAGCAGACAGTCAGCAGGCCGGTATGGAATAAACGCAGCAACATGACAGGACTCCAGCCAGGGGCCAAGGCCCCCGGCTTGCGGGCTGGCTTAGTACTTGCCGCGCAGGGTCAGCATGACATTGCGCGGTTCGCCATAGAAGTTGTAGATATTCGGCGTGCCAACCGAGGCGTAGTAGCGGGTATCAAACAGATTGTTGATATTCAGCGCCAGGCTGTAGTTCTTGTTGAACTGGTAGCCGATACGGGCATTGGCCACCACGTAGCCGCTGTTCACCACTTCGTCCGACCAACCACGCGAGCTTTGCGCACGGCTTTGGGCAATCAGCCCGCCACCCAGCGAGTAACCCTTGAGCCAGCCGGTATCGGCAAAGGTGTAGTTGCTCCACAGCTTGAACTGGTTGCGCGGGGTCTGGATCGAGTAGGTCTTGCCCTGGTTGCTGGGGTCGGACAGATACTTGGTGGTCATGTAGGTGTAGCCGGCCGTCACGTCAAAGCGGCTGTTTACCTTGCCCTGCACTTCCAGTTCCACCCCTTGCGATTCGATTTCCCCTGCATTCAGGTAGTAGTTGGAGCTGGGATAGGCCGGGTCGGCATAGGCGCGGTTCTTGTCGCGGATATTGAAGAAAGCCAGGGTTGCGCCCAGTCTGGAATCCAGAAAATCTCCCTTGGCACCCACTTCATACTGGCGGCCTACGCGCGGGTCCAGCGTGGAGCCGTCGGCCTTTTGCTGGGTTTGCGGCACAAAGATATTGGCGTAGCTGGCATACAGCGTCACTTGCTGGCTGATGTCGAACAGCAGTCCGGCATAGGGCGTAACGCGATTGCTGGCCTTGGCCCCGTCTTTCCAGTCGGTGACGGCAGACGGGGCAATATTGTGCGATTTGGCCAGGAAGGTGGTGGTGCGCGCACCCAGCAGCAGGGTGGTGGCATCGCTCAGATGCAGGCGACCCTGGGTGTAGAAGCCGCTTTGCCGGGTATTGCTTTCGCTGCCCGAGGTGTAGTTGATGACCGGCTCGGCCAGGCTGCTGCCGCTGGCATAGTTCACACCCGAATAAGTAGGCCCGCGACCGGAACGTCCCTTGCTGTTGTACTCATCCACATTGAAGCCCAGCAGCATGTCATGCTTGCGTCCCCACATTTCCAGCGGGCCGGACAGGCTTACGTCCATGCCGTCGCGGGTATAGGTGTAGTCACCGCGCATGGTGCTGTAGTTGATGGTGTTGGTCAGCGGATTAAGGCCGGACGAGGTGTAGGCATATTTGTAGTACAGCTCCTGCACCCGATGGTTCACATTCAGTTTGGCGGCCCATTCATTGCCAAACTTGTGTTCCAGCGCGGCGGACAATTCCTGCGTGTTGTAGCTGGTACGTCCCCAGTCCGGGGCATTGAAGGTGGAGGGTGATACCTTCAGCAACTGGTAGTGACCGCTGCTGTCGGTGGTGGTGTAAGTGGGCAAGCCGGACCATGGGTCCTTCACCGTCTGGTTCTGCCCGGTATAGCTGATGTCAAAGGTGGTTTGCGGGCTCAGTTCAAAACGCAACATGCCGGACAGCAGCCACTTGTTGCTGTGGGTGTGGTCGTAGAAATAGGCACGGTCTTCGCTGCTGGCAATCAAACGCCCCTGCACACTGCCGCTTTCATTCATGGCACCGGTGACATCGCCTACCAGACGGTTATTGCTCCACGAGCCGGTACTGGCTTCCCAACTGGCGGCAAAGTCCTTCTGCGGCTTTTTCTTCACCAGATTGACAATGCCACCGGGCTCGCCTACCCCGCGCAGCAAACCCGCAGGGCCGCGCAGCACTTCGATGCTTTCATACAAGGGCAGGTCAAACTGGTGCGAGGGCGACAGGCCGTTATAGGACGTCACCCCGTCATACATCACCCCTACCGAGTTGTAACCGCGGATCAGGTACTGGTTGCTCAGGGTGTCGTTGGCAATGACAGTGACACCGGTAGCCTGCTGCATGGCATCGGCCACCGTGGTCATGTGCTGGTCTTCCATTTGCTGCTTGCCTACCACCGATACCGAGTTGGCAATCTCGCGCAGGCTGACCGGCTTTTTGCCAAAAATGGCAGCCTTGTCGGCCTTGTAGCTGTCCAGTGCAGTGGCAGTCACCAGCACTTCCGGCATCAGCTGTGCATCCGTACTATTGCCAGCGTTGACAATGATGTAGCTGCCGCTGGCGGTTTTCCGGGCTTGCAAGCCACTGCCTTGCAACAGGTGGGCCAGCGCCTGTTCGGCGGACATGGAGCCATTCAGCCCGGCCGTGGTCTTGCCCTCCAGTACATTGCTGGCAAACAGCAGTTGCAAGCCGGTTTGCCCGGCCAGGCCGGTGAGCGCGGATGCCAGGCTTTGCGGCAGAATATTTACGGTCACATCCTGTGCCAGTGCGGCAGTGGTAAACAGGGCGGAAACCAGCACTGCCAGTCCCAGCGATTGATGGCCTTGTTTCATCTTCGTTTCTTTGTTTTGAGAGTTCATCACGGACAAGAAGGAAGACGAAGCAAACGGCAAAACCCTGACATGGTTCAGCAATTATTTTTTGCCAGTCAGCAATATGCCGCCATCGGCCTGCTGCTCTGCCTGCAAGGGCAGCATGGTGGTGAGCATGTTCAGCAAACCGTCACGGTCGTCGCCTTGCACGCTGCCGCTAAGCAAGAGGCTGGCCAGTGACGGGTCCGCCAGCCGCCAGACCTGGGCCGACTGCCCATTCACCGCCAGCAGCAAATCCCCCAGTGGCAGGTGGTTGAAGGTCCAGGCTTCCCCCTGCCAGTCAAAGCTGCCTGCAGACAAGGGCCCTGTCAGATGCTGGCCCTGATAACGGGCCTGTTGCCCGGCACCCAGTTGCAGCACCTGACCGGCAAGGCGCAACTCCACCTGCCCTTGCCGCACGTGGACGGCCACCTGATCCCCACTGCGCAGCACATCAAACTCGGTGCCGATGTCACGCAGTTCACCTGCTCCAGCCAGCACGCGCAGCGGGCGCGGGTTGGGTGCCACCCGGATGCTGGCCATGCCCTGCTCCACCACCAACTGCCGTTCGCCCCAGCGGTAGTCCACCCGCACCCGGCTATGGCCTCCCAGTGTCAGCTTGCTGCCATCGGCCAGGTATTGGCTGCTGCCCTGGCCATAGGCGGTGAACAGCGCAGACTGCACCGGCAAGTGCAGCAGGGTCCAGCCCCCTGCCACCAACAGCAACAGACAGGCCAAACGTCCGGCCCGGCCCCTTCGCCGTGCGCGGGTATTGGCCAGCTGGTCCATGGCACCCCACAGCCGACACTGGGCGGCGTATTCCTGGCGGTGTTCTTCCGCGGCATCATGCCAGCGCTGGAATTCGGCCTGCTGCTGCGGGCTCAGCCCTTCTTGCTGGCGCAACAACCAGCGGGCTGCCTCTTCCCGCAACTGCCGGACGACTGCATCCGGCGCAGGGCTCATGCCCACTCCACTTGCTGGCGCAAGGCCAGCATGGCGCGGATCAACAGTTTTTCCACGGCGTTGAGGCTGATGCCCAGTTCTGCTGCCAGCAGCTTTTGCGGGATGCCATCAAACCGGAAACGCATAAACGCCTGCCGACAGCGTGGCGGCAGGCTTTCAATTGCCAGCCGCAGTTGGGCCAGCTGCTGACGGGCCAGCACAATGCGTTCGGGAGAAGGCGCGGCACAGGCCTGCTGCTGGCAGGACTCCAGCGGTACCATCCACCCTGCATGGGCAGCCTTGCTGCGGTAGTGGTCAGTCAGCAGGTTACGGGCAATGTGAAACAGCAAGGCACGCGGCTGGCGCAGGCTGTCCAGCGCGTTGTCGCTTGCCAGGACACGGGCAAAGGTTTCATGGGCCAGGTCGTCGGCCAGGGCGGTACTGTCTACCTTGCCACTCAGGTAGCGGCGCAGTTCGACAATGTGGTTCAGATACAAAAAAGTGATGTCGGCAGAAAAAGGCATGGCAATAGCCAGGCTGGCAAATCCCGACATCATAGACAGCGAGCACAGGCTGCACCATGTGGCAAATTGTCACAGGGTAATCAGTTACCGTCCTCTGCCTCCAGGGGCTGTAGTGCCCCACCCCGGCCAGACAGAGCCTGCGCCACCGGAGGCGGATGCTTGGCCAGCATGCGCTGCAAGGTGCGGCGGTGCATGCCCAGCGCACGGGCGGTGGCAGAAACATTGCCGTTGTTTTCCAACAGGATGCGCTGCACGTACTCCCAACCCAGCCGCCGTACCGACACCGGCCGTGATGAAATGGGCAGCTCCGGGTCTGGCTCGGCCTGTTCGAAGGCCTGCAGAATGTCATCCACCGAAGCGGGCTTGGACAGATACTGGGTGGCACCCAGCTTGATCGACTCCACCGCCGTGGCAATGCTGGCATAACCGGTCAGCACCAGAATGCGGCTGTCACTGAAATGGTTGCGCAAGGCTGGCAGCAGGTTCAGCCCGTTCTCCCCTCCCAGGTTCAAATCCAGGATGATGCGCTGGCAACTATCCGCAGCATGACTCAGCGCCTCGCGGCCATTATGTGCCAGCAGCACATCCAGCTGACGCCGCCTGAGGGTGCGCGCCAGTACCTGGCAAAAATCGACATCATCATCCACCAGCAACACACTCATGTGTCACTCCTTCATCCATGCCTGACACACACAACACAGGCAGCAACACCAACAGCACAAAAGCGACGCAGCACATGCCGCGTCGCCCTGTACAACACTTACACTGAATCAGTCATCGTGATGCAGGTTTTCCTCGATCACCGCATTGATGACCCCCATGGCCACGGCCAGCGGCAGCCCCAACATCCAGGCGAAATACCACATGATTTTGTCCTTTCGCTTCAGTAAACACTCTTGCTGTTGGTACGGATGTGCTGCTCGGTCACCTTGCCGCGCATCACGCGGTAGCACCAGGCGGTGTAGCTCAGCACGATGGGGGTGAAGATCAGCGCGGCCCAGAACATGGTGTTCAGCGTCATCTGGCTGGAGGTGGCATCCCAGGCAGTCAGGCTGGAACGCGGGTCCGAGCTGGATGGCAGCAGGAAGGGAAACAGGCTGACACCCGCCGTGCCGATCACCCCGGCCTGCACCAGGCTGGAAGCGATAAAGGCCAGGCCCGCCTTGCGCACCAGCGCCAGCGACACTGCGGCAGCGGCACTGACAATGCCCAGCAGCGGCAGAGCCATGGTCAGCGGATAGTGCTGGTAGTTGGCCAGCCAGGCCCCGGTGGCACGCACCACGGTTTTGGCCAGCGGATTGGACTGCGCCGCCGCTTCGCCACCGGCGGTAATCACATAGCCATCCAGATGGCCCACCCACAGCCCGCCCAGCACAAACAGCACGATGGTCAGCACGCCAGACAGCATGGCCGCAGTACGGGCACGTTCCGCCATTTTCTCTTCAGTGCGCAGCATCAGGTAGGTGGCACCTTGCAGCAGGATCATGCTGGCCGATACCAGACCGCACAGCAGGGCAAACGGGTTGAGCAAGGCCCAGAAGCTGCCTTCGTAGAACACGCGCAGGGTGTCGTCAAAATGGAAAGGCACGCCTTGCAGCAGATTGCCGAATGCCACGCCAAAGATGACCGGCGGCACGAAACCACCGACAAACAGGCCCCAGTCCCAGAAGGCACGCCAGCGCGGGTCTTCCACCTTGCTGCGGTAATCAAAGCCCACCGGGCGGAAGAATAGCGACCACAACACTGCCAGCATCGCCCAGTAAAAGCCGGAAAAAGCCGTGGCATAAACAAAGGGCCAGGCAGCAAACACGGCGCCACCGGCAGTGATGAACCACACCTGATTGCCGTCCCAGTGCGGGGCGATGGTGTTGATCACCACCCGGCGTTCGGTATCGCTGCGGCCAACAAAGGGCAATAGCGCACCCACGCCCATGTCGTGACCATCCATGATGGCAAAGCCGATCAGCAACACGCCCACCAGCAACCACCAGATAAATTTGATTGTCGGGTAATCAAACATGACTCAAGCCTCCTTGCCAGCCAGTTGCGGCTTGCCGTGGGGTGCAGATTCTTGGTGATAACGACCGGTACCCAGACTGGCCGGGCCCAGACGGGCGTACTTCACCATCAGGAACATCTCGGCAACCAACAGGCCGGTGTAGAACAGCACAAAACCGGTAAGCGAAGCCACCACACTGCCCGCCGTCAGCGAGGAGGTGGACAGGTGGGTGGGCAGCAAGCCATACACCGTCCACGGCTGGCGGCCATACTCGGCCACCACCCAGCCCAGTTCGGCAGCAATCCACGGCAGCGGAATCCACAGCAGCGCCCATTTGAGCAGCCAGGTCTTGCCGGCAAAGCGGTTGCGCAGCGAGAACCAGAAGGCGCAGCCAAACAGCAGCAGGAAGCTGAAGCCCAGGCCCACCATCAGGCGGAAGCTCCAGAACATCGGTGCCACATTGGGGATGGTGCTCCAGGCCGCCTGGTCGATGATGGCCGGCGTGGCGGCGCGTACATCAGTCACATATTTTTTCAGCAGCAGGCCAAAACCCAGGTCGCCCTGATTCTTTTCGAAGGCTGCACGCAAAGCGGCATCCTGCGGTGCCTTGCGCAGTGCTTCCAGCGCAATGACTGCTTGCTGGCCATTCAGAATGCGCTGCTTGTTACGCGCCACAATCTGGTTGATGCCAGGAATTTCCTTGCTGGTGGAGCGGGTGCCAATCAGGCCCATCACATAGGGAATACGGATTTCGTAGTGATTGGTACGATTGTCCTGGTCCGGGATGGCAAACAAGGTCAGTGCGGCCGGTGCGGCTTCGGTATTCCAGATGCCTTCCATGGCGGCAATCTTGGTTTGCTGCGATTCCGCCACGGTGTAACCGGACTCATCGCCCAGCACAATCACCGACAAGGCCGACGCAAAACCGAAGGCCGCAGCAATGCGGAAGCTGCGACGGGCAAACGGCAGGTCACGGCCTTTCAGGATGTACCAGCTGGAAATACCCAGCACAAAGCAGGCGGCAGTGACATAACCGGCGCTGACGGTGTGGACGAACTTGGCCTGTGCCACCGGGTTGAACACGATGTCCCACATCGAGCTCATTTCCATGCGCATGGTCTGGTAGTTGAAATGCGCGCCTACCGGGTCCTGCATCCAGCCGTTGGCAATCAGAATCCACAAGGCGGACAGATTGGAGCCGATGGCCATCAGAATGGTCACCAGCAAATGTTTGCCGCGCGACAACCGGTCCCAGCCAAAAAAGAACAAACCGATAAAGGTGGATTCCAGAAAGAAAGCCATCAGGCCTTCAATGGCCAGCGGGGTACCGAAAATATCCCCGACATAATGCGAGTAATACGCCCAGTTGGTACCAAACTGGAATTCCATGGTAATACCGGTAGTCACCCCCAGCGCGAAATTGATACCGAACAACTTGCCCCAGAAGCGGGTCATGTCACGGTAGATTTCCTGCCTGGTAATGACATAGGTAGATTCCATGATAACCAGAATCCACACCATCCCCAGTGTTAACGGAACAAACAGAAAGTGATACAGGGCAGTTACAGCAAACTGTAGCCGCGATATATCTACCAGTGCTTCATTCATGGTGCTACCTCCTCGTGTTGCAACCAGTGCGTGGCTGCCTTGGTCGGCACAACAGCCGGCCGTTCACGGAAAAATGCCGACCACAATACGGCCAGCAGAATCAACTTCACCAGCAATACCAGGACAATATCCCGGCGATAATTTTTTTTGTCTTTCATGGCCTCATGCACCTGCAATAAAAAACAGCGACACCATGCCATATAACTGGCCCTGCCAGAATGCGACCAAATGTCGCAAGCCGCCAATACCCTTTATTTTCAAGTGGTTTTTCAAGTGCGGCATAATGTCGCAATCAGAAAAACATAGCGCATAAATAAAAAAAGCCGCCTCGGGGGAGGCGGCACTCAAAAAATGTTTGAAGTTTGTTTGAGGTAACAAAATAATATATTCATTACCGCAATATGAAAATGTGACACATTGCCGCAGGATGGCAAGCATTGAAATAATCATGAAATGAATTGCCCACCTGGTCAGGGTGGGCAATTCCTGCATGGTCAGTGCAGTTGAAACATTGGGTTAGCAAGCCTTGGAGTGCTTGTATTCCGGAATCCACTATAAATAAAAAGCCAAGCAAATAAAATGTGGCATATTGTCGCAGTTTAAAACAAACCCCTATAGAAACAGGGCCTGCATTTGAAATGCAGCCTACCAGCGCAGTACCAGCATCAGGACTGCATGCTGCGACAATTTGCCGCAGGCTCCCACACTGCCCTTTCCTTACAATGACGCGCTTGTCACCCCCATGTCGAAAGCATCATGACCAGCCGCCGCACCACTTTGCTTGCTCTTTGTCTCTCCTCCCTGCTTGCCCTGCCCGCCTTTGCCAAACCGCTCACCATCAGCGATGCCCTTAACCGCAAGGTGGTGGTGGATGTCCCGGCCAAACGCGTGGTGCTGGGTTTCAATTTCGAGGATTTCACCGCCATTGCCGGTACTGACGGCTGGAAGCGCGTGGTGGGCATCAGCAAAAACCCGTGGGCAGGCTGGCGTCCCGCCAACTGGGCGCGTTACCAGCAGGTGATTCCGGCACTCAAGACCATGCCGGACGTGGGTTATAGCGAGGACAACACCTTCAGCGCCGAAAAAGTGATTGCACTGAAGCCGGACGTGCTGATCCTGCCCGAAGGCAGCTTCAAGGTGCTGGGCACTGCCGTGCAGCAAATCACCCAGGCCGGCATTCCCATTGTGGTGATCGACTACAACGCCCAGACGCTGGAGCGGCACCTGGCCAGCACCCGTGCCATTGGCGCGGTGATGGGCAGCAATATCCGTGCTGAAGAACTGGCACAGCAATACCAGCGCAAATACCGCGACATCCTGCGCCGCGTGGCACTGGCCAAGGCCACCAGCAAGCCACGGGTGTATGTGGAACTGGGCCGCGACGGCGCAGACACGGTGGGCAATACCTACCGCGACACCATGTGGGGCAAGCTGCTGGACACGCTGGGCGCGGACAATCTGGCCAATGGCCGCATTGCCGCCAACTGGGGGCCGCTGAACCCGGAGGCCGTACTGGCCGCCCAACCGGACTACATCTTCATTGCCGGTTCGTCCTGGGTAAACCGCCCCAAGGCGGTAAAACTGGGCTATGACCATAGCGCGGCGGATGCGCGGGCCAGCCTGCAAGCCTATCTGGGCCGACCGGGCTGGAGCAGCCTGCCAGCCGTACGGCAACAGCATGTCTATGCCATCGAGCACGGCCTGTGCCGCAGCCTGAACGACTACACCGCCATGGCTTTTATCGCCAAGCAGCTGTACCCGGCCCAGTTTGCCGATGTCGACCCGCTGGCCGAATTGCGCCAGTACCACCAGCGCTATCTGCCTGTTGCCTATAGCGGCAGCTGGTTGCTGTCCCTCAAGCCATGAGCACGCTGAGCCTTTCGCTGGCTGGCCGCTGGCAGTCCCGGCTCAGCCGCAGTGGTTTGCTGCTGCTTGCCTCACTGCTGCTGGCTGGCAGCTTACTGCTGGACATTGCCAGCGGCCCGGCACAGCTGAGCATCAGCCAGGTACTGCACAGCCTGCTGCAAGGTGAAGGGGGCGATGGGGTCATCGTGTGGCAAATCCGCCTGCCGGTGGCGCTGATGGCGCTGGCAGTGGGAGCTGCGTTGGGCGTGTCCGGCCTGATCATGCAGACCGTGCTGCACAACCCGCTGGCTTGCAGTTATACGCTGGGCATTTCCGCCGGTGCCGGTTTTGGTGCAGCGCTATTCATTGTGGCGGGCAGCAGCCTGGGCCTGGCCGAGGCCTGGGGCCTGCCGCTGAGTGCGCTGGGCTTTGCCTTTGTGGCAGGCAGTGCGGTATTGCTGATTGGCCGCAGGCGCGGTGGCAATGCCGAATCCTATGTGCTGGCCGGCATTGCCTTGTTATTCCTGTTTCAGGCCTTGCTGTCCTTGCTGCAATACCTGGCCTCACCGGATGCACTTGCCCAGATCGTGTTCTGGCTGTTTGGCAGTCTGTACAAAAGCGGCTGGCATGCAGTGGGGCTGATGTGGCTTACCCTGCTGCTGGGCTGTGGCTTGCTGGCGCGCGACGCCTGGCGCTTTACCGCGCTGGGCCTGTCGGATGAGCGTGCCGCCAGCCTGGGTATTGCCGTGGCCCGCCTGCGCTGGCGGGCGCTGGCCCTGGTGTCCTTGCTGACCGGCGTGGCCGTGGCCTTTGTCGGCACCATCGGTTTTGTCGGGCTGATTGCCCCGCACATGGCGCGCATGCTGCTGGGCGAGGACCACCGGCTGTTGATTCCCGGTGCTGCGCTGTCCGGTGCCTTGTTGCTGTCGCTGGCCTCGGTGCTGGGCAAATGGCTGTCGCCCGGCGGGCTGATTCCCATCGGCATTGTGACGGCGCTGATCGGCCTGCCCTTCTTCCTGCTGTTGATCCTGCGCAGCAAAGGCGGGCAATAAGATGCTGCAACTCGAACAACTATCGGTAAGGCTGGCCGGCAAAACCGTACTGCACGGACTGAACCTTGCCAGCGGCCCGCAAGGCAGCATTACCTGCCTGCTGGGCCCCAATGGCTGTGGCAAGTCCACCCTGCTGCGCGCCCTGGCCGGGCAACTGGCCTATGGCGGCAGCATCCGGCAGGCCCATCAACCCGACTGGCAGCACCGTCACGGTACAGTGCCGGCCAGCGTGGCCTGGCTACCGCAGGACTGTGGCAGCAGCAGCCGGCTGAGTGCACTGGAAGTGGTGTTGCTGGGCAAGGTGCAAACCCTGGGCTGGCGAGTGCCGGAAAGCTTGCAGCAACAAGCGCGTCAGCAACTGGCACAGCTGGGTTTGTCTGCAGTGGAACAACAGCCGCTGGGCCAGTTGAGCGGCGGCCAGCGCCAGATGGTTTTTCTGGCGCAAGCCCTGATGCGTGAACCGTCCATCCTGCTGCTGGACGAACCCATCAGCGCGCTGGACTTGCAACACCAGCAACAGGTGCTGGCGCTGATCGAACAGCAAACCCGCCAGCGCAATATGCTGACCATCATGGTGCTGCACGACCTGAATGCCGCCCTGCGTTACAGCCAGCATTGCTGGCTGCTGCAACAGGGACGCGTGCTGGCGGCGGGCAGCAGTGCCGAGGTGCTGCACCCTGCCCTGCTAAGCCAGCTGTATGCCACGCCCATCTCCAGCATCAAGGCAGATGACGGCTTTGCGCTGTTTTACCACGGCCGTCAGGCCCTGCCGGCCTGAAAACCGTGGCATCCCCGCTCAGGCAGCAAAAGCACGGCACTGCTTGATGCAGGCAGCGCAGGACTCCATGCAGGCGCGGCACGGCGCGTGCATGCTGTGCTGTTTGCAGGCTTTTTCACATACGGTACAGGCCTCCAGCGCCACTTTGGCCATGGCCGGCAACAAGGCCGAATCCTGTGCTGCCAGGCTTTGCAAGGCAGTACAGGTCGCCAGCATCTGGTTGACAGCCTTGGAGCAATCAGCCATCGAATCATCACCATTACCCAGCAAGAACAGGCAATGAGCGAGGCAGCGCTGGCCATCCAGCACACACTGGCTGGCCGCCTCACCCAATGCCGCCGCTTTACTGACTGGCGGCTTGCCTGCAGGCATGGTTTCGGCACGCGCAGCTGCACTCATGGCAGCCAGGGTCAGGGCAGCTACCGCGCCCATGGCTTCACGACGTTCCATACATTCTCCTTTACCGGTCCGGGACATGAAGCCGTCATGCTACGCCAATTCAGCCATGCCGCACACAGCGTAAGTGGCGCAGCCCCTTTGGCAGATCAATCGCCTGACTGTTGTCGAGCGGTCACCCGGCTGTCTCCTTTCAATAAACACTCCCTGCCCTGATAGCGTCTGCCCCGCGAGATTCACTTTCACAGCGCGCCCGCTGGCTGACCATTTGGGTGCAGCCATGCCTTGCATCGGTGCATTGCAGCCCCCGGTTGCATGCCACCTGCCCGCCCCCATGAAGTTGCAATTCGCACCAAAGCCTTGTCTGGCGGGCTTCTTCAAACCTGGCACGATCATTGCAAGATGCAAGCCATACCACTGGTCAGACCAGTCTGACCGGACAGACCACCAGAGAGCACAACATGAACGTCCCACAACAAATTGCCCAAGCCTTGCAAAGAAAGCTGCAGGACGGCCACTACCGCGCCGGGGAAAACCTGCCGGGCCAGCGCGAGCTGGCCGAAGCCATGGGGGTGAGCCGCGCCTCGCTGCGCGAGGCCATTTCCATGCTGGAAGCACTGGGGCTGGTGAAGTCGCAGCCGGGCAAGGGCGTGCTGGTGACCACCGGTCAGGTGCGCCAGCACAAGGACATCCCGGCCGGGCCGTTTGCGGCCAGCCCGCAAGCCACTTTTGAATTCCGCATGGTGCTGGAACCAGCGGCGGCCGCGCTGGCCGCACGCCATATCACGCCGGAGGGCAAGGCTTTGCTGTGGCAGATCCAGTCCACGCTGGAAGACGCACTGAAAAACCAGGATCTGGTGGCCGCCGCAGAAGCCGACCTGGCGTTTCACCTGCAAGTGGCCCGCCTGTCCGGCAATGCCCTGTTTCATCAGGTAGCCCGCTCGCTGTCGGCCCCCATCGGCCACAGCCTGCGGCTGCCCTTTGCCGACCACCTGCATATCTGGGAAACCGCCCACGAGCATCAGGTGGTCACCGACGCCATTACCCAGGGCAAGCCGGAAGAAGCCCGTCTGGGAATGCTCAACCATTTGCGCAATGCCGCCGCCAGAGTGGGACTGCAGATGGACTCGCTCTAAGCCACGCCAACATCCTGTTCATTCCCTGGAGAAACCGTCATGCATCGTCGCACTTTCACCCTCGGCCTGCTGGCCGCCAGCCTGCTGGGTAGCCTGTGGGCCTTGCCGGCCAAAGCCGAACGCCTGGCCAGCATCAAACAGGCAGGCATCATCAAGATTGCCATTCCGGCGGACTTTCCGCCGTTTGGTTCCACCGGCCCGGACATGAAACCGCAAGGCTACGACATCGACACGGCAGAACTGATTGGCCGCGAACTGAAAGTGAAAGTGGAGCTGGTGCCGGTCAGCAGTGCCAACCGCATTGCCTACCTCACCACCGGCAAGGCGGATTTGTTGATTTCCAGCCTGGGCAAGAACCCGGAGCGGGAAAAGGTCATCAATTTCTCCGTCGCCTATGCGCCTTTCTTCAATGGCGTGTTCGGCACTAAGGATCTGACGCTGGACAAGCCCGAAGGGCTGGCTGGCAAGACAGTGGGCGTGACCCGCGGCTCGATCGAGGACCTGGAACTGAGCAAGGTGATTCCGGCCAGCGCCAACCTCAAGCGCTTTGAAGACAACAACGCCACCATTGCCGCCTATCTGGCCGGTCAGGTGCAAGTAGTGGCCACCGGCAATGTGGTGGCCGCCACCATCAATGCGCAAAGCAAGCGCCCGCGCCGGCTGGAGCAGAAATTCCTGATCAAGAACTCGCCATGTTACGTGGGGGTGAACAAGGACGATCCGCAACTGCTGGAACAGGTGAACCAGATCATCAACAAGGCCAAGAAGGATGGCGAGCTGAACCGCATCTCGCTCAAGTGGCTGAAAACACCGCTGGCCAGCGCACTGCTGTAAATCCAGCCTGTGGCAGCTGGCCGTGCCGCAGCATGCGGCAGGCAGGCTGCCCCTTTCCTGCCCACCCGGGAGAATGGTGATGAGTTATCAGTTTGACTTTCTGGCCGTGGCCAGAGAGGCGCCGGAACTGGCCGCAGGCCTGGCCCGCACCGTAGAGCTGACCGCAGTGGCCTGTATTGCCGGTTTGCTGATCGGCATTGTTGGTGCGGTATGCCGCGCCTGGCAGTTACGCCCGTTCAACACCCTGTTTGCCGTGTATGTGGAAATGTTCCGCAATACGCCGTTTCTGGTGCAGCTGTTTTTCCTGTTCTTCGGCCTGCCCACCCTCGGCATCGACATTGCACCGGACAGTGCGGCCATGCTGGCCATGGTGATCAACCTGGGTGCCTATGCGGTGGAAATCATCCGCTCCGGCATCGAGGCCACGCCCAAGGGGCAGATCGAAGCCGCCCAGGCGCTGGCCCTCAAGCGCTGGCAGATTTTCCTGCACGTGGTGCTGCGCCCGGCGCTGTTGCGGGTGTGGCCGGCCATGACCAGCCAGGTGGTGATCGTGATGCTGGGCTCGGCGGTGTGCGCGCAGATTTCCACCGAAGAGTTGAGCTATGCCGCCAGCCTGATCCAGTCGCGCAATTTCCGCGCCTTTGAAACCTATTTTGTCACTGCCGGGCTGTATCTGGCGCTGGCGCTACTGCTGCGCCAGACCCTGCTGCGCGGTGGCGGACGACTGTTGAAACGGGGACGACCATGAACGATTTCACCCTGGGCGACATCCTGCTGGCCTTGCTTCATGGCTTGCAGTGGACGGCCATCCTGTCGCTGACCGCTTTCGTGCTGGGCAGCTTGGGCGGGCTGATCATCCTGGCATCACGCCTGGCGCATCGTCCGGCACTGGTGTGGCTGGCCAAAACCTTTATCGAGGTATTCCAGGGCACGCCGCTGTTGATGCAGCTGTTCATCGTGTTTTTCGGCCTGTCGCTGGGCGGGGTGGAAATTCCGCCCTGGCTGGCTGCGGCACTGGGGCTCACCCTGTACACCAGCGCTTACCTGGCCGAAATCTGGCGCGGCTGCGTCAACGCCATTCCCAAAGCCCAATGGGAAGGGTCGGCCGCGCTGGCGCTCAACCGCTACCAGCAAATGCGCCATGTCATCCTGCCGCAAGCCCTGCGCATGGCCATTGCGCCCACCGTGGGCTTTCTGGTGCAGGTGGTGAAGGGCACTTCCGTTGCCTCCATCATCGGCTTTGTCGAACTCACCAAAACCGGCGGCATGCTGGCCAATGCCACCTTTGAACCCTTCCTGATTTACGGACTGGTGGCCGCAGGCTACTTCCTGCTGTGCTACCCGCTTTCGCTGTATTCGCGTCACCTGGAAAGGACACTCCATGTCGCTCGTTAACATTACCGGCCTGCACAAGCATTACGGCCCCAACCATGTACTGAAAGGCGTGGACCTGACGGTAAAGCAAGGCGATGTGGTCACCCTCATCGGCCGCAGCGGTTCGGGCAAGAGCACCTTGCTGCGCACCATCAACGGCCTGGAAAGCTTTGACCAGGGCAGCATCACCCTGGCCGGCCAGACCATTGGCAGCCGCGATGCCAAGGCCTTGCAGCAATTGCGCCTGCAAGTGGGCATGGTGTTCCAGCAGTTCAATCTGTTTCCGCATCTCACCGTGGGCGAAAACATCATGATGTCGCCGCGCGTGGTCAAGGGCGAGTCGCCCCATGTCCTGCGCGAAGAGGCCCACGCCCTGCTGGCCAAGGTGGGCCTGGCCGACAAGTTTGACGCCTGGCCGGACCAGCTCTCCGGCGGCCAGCAGCAGCGCGTGGCCATTGCCCGGGCGCTGGCGATGAAACCCCAGGTGCTGCTGTGTGACGAAATCACCTCGGCACTGGACCCGGAACTGGTCAACGAAGTGCTGTCCGTGGTGCGGCAACTGGCACAGGAAGGCATGACGCTGATCATGGTCACCCATGAGATGCGCTTTGCCCGCGATGTCAGCAACCACGTGGTGTTCATGCATCAGGGCAAGATTCACGAAGCAGGCCACCCGGCCGATTTGTTCTCCCGGCCGCAAACCCCGGAGCTGCAAAACTTCGTCAGCGCCGTGATGTGACACTGCCCGATCAAACCAAGGAAACACCATGAACCACGCTGTTTTGACTGCCCCAGCGGCCCTGCTGCCGGACTGGGCCAGCCAGGCCATCAACCTGGCCGACCCGCGCATTGGCGCACGCGGCCTGTATGCCAGCGACGAATTCTTTGCGCCGCTGGCGCGCATGCTCAACCCGGAAGCCGCCATTTTCGTGCCCGGAAAATACGACGAAAACGGCAAGTGGATGGATGGCTGGGAAACCCGCCGCAAGCGCCACCACGGTCACGACTGGAGCATCATCCGCCTGGGCAGGCCGGGGCGGATTGCCGGTTTTGATATCGACACCAGCCATTTCACCGGCAACTACGCACCGGCCATCTCGATAGAAGCCACCCATTGCGCCGACGACAGCCTGCAAGCACTGGAGCAGGCCGTGTGGCAGGAAATCCTCCCGTCCGTGGCACTGGGCGGCAACCAGCATCACCTGCTGCAAATCAGCAATGACGGTGTCTGGAGCCACTTGCGCCTGCGCATTTACCCGGATGGCGGCATTGCCCGCCTGCGCGTGTACGGCCAGCCGGATACCGCATCCGCACTGCAAGTGGTGGCAGAGCCGATTGACTTGGTGGCGATGGAAAACGGCGGCCGCCCCATTGCCTGGAACGATGCCCACTTCGGCCATCCGTCCAACCTGCTGTTACCCGGACGCGGCAGCAATATGGGGGAAGGCTGGGAAACCCGGCGGCGGCGCGAGCCAGGCCACGACTGGTGCATTCTGGCACTGGGCGTACCGGGCGTGATCGAACGCATTGTGGTGGACACCGCCCACTTCAAGGGCAATTTTGCCGATCGCTGCTCCTTGCAGGCAGCTAAGGCGCTTAGCAGCATGCCGGCCGCGCTGATTGCCGAAAGCCAGTTCTGGCCGGTGCTGCTGCCGGAAACCCCGCTCACCATGGATGCCATCCACCATTTTGCCGATACCGTGGCCAAGTTGGGGCCGGTCAGCCATGTGCGGCTCAACATCCACCCGGACGGCGGCATTTCGCGCTTGCGCCTGTTCGGCCAGGTGGCCAGATGAAGTCCGGCCCCCTGCTCCATGCCGAAACCCTGACGGCTGCAGCCTTCCAGCCCTTTGGTGAGGTGATGGAAGCCAGCCCGGATGCCCGGCAGTTTGCCATCAATGGCGGCAATACCATGCGTTTCCACGACCTGGCGCAGCTGGATGCCGGGCCGGATGGCCGCCTGATGGTCAGCATCTTTCGTGGCCAGCCACGTACCCTGCCGTTCGAGGTGCACATGATGGAGCGCCACCCGCATGGCAGCCAGGCTTTCATGCCGCTGTCCGGTCTGCCGTATCTGGTGGTGGTGGCCCCGCCCGGCGCCGCCCCCACTGCCGACACGCTGAGGGTCTTTCTTGCCGGACCGCAACAAGGGGTCAATTATGCGGCGGGTGTGTGGCATCACCCCTTGCTGGCGCTGCACCAGCCCTGCGACTTTCTGGTACTGGACCGGGACGGCAGCACCCCCAACTGCGATGAAGTGCAACTGCCATACCCGGTACTGATCAACGCCTGACAGCCCGTCAGGCTGTATTTCTTGATGATGCAGCCCAGGCGGGCTGCATCTGACACGCCTCCCAACGCAACAGCGCTGGTCCACCGCCCCGCCCGACTTGCCATGCGGTGCCAAGCAGGGAAAGGGTTTGTCCGCGAACAGGCACAGCGCCAGCGCAACAAATCCGTCATTTGACGCAATTTCATATTTCGATAAAAATGGAAATATGGAAATACTGAACGCCGCCGAAATTCTTGCCGCCCTCGGGCACGAGTCCCGTCTTGCCATCTTCCGCCTGCTGGTGCAAGCCGGCCCGGATGGCATCAACGCCTCTGCCATCGGCGAGCAACTGGGCATCCCCAATGCCACGCTGTCCTTTCATCTGTCGCACCTGAGCCGTGTTGGCCTGATCAAGGGCGAGCGCGAGAGCCGCTTCATCCACTATTCCGCCGCCTATGAAACCATGGATGAACTGATTGCCTTCCTGGCCCACAACTGCTGCCAGGGCAAGGCATGCCTGCCAAAGACCAGCGCGTGCGACAACGTCGCCAAGCGACGCAACAAGAAAACCGAACCCCAGGAATAATGACCATGAGCCAAGCAAAAACCGTCCTCGTGCTGTGTACTGGCAACTCCTGCCGCTCCCAGATGGGCGAAGCCATCCTTAACCACGAGCTGGCAGGCCTGGTGCGCGGCATTTCTGCCGGAACCAGCCCGCAAGCCAGGGTTGCCGATGGAGCCATCGAAGCCCTGCGGCTGGCGGGCCTGCCAACCGATGGCCTGTTCCCGAAAACCGTCGAAGACGTGATGGACCAGGACATCGATCTGGTGGTGAGCGTGTGCGACAACGCCAGGGAAACCTGCCCGGTCTTCCCGCGTCCGGTCAAGCGCATACACGTGGGTTTTCATGACCCGCACGGCGAGCCGCTGGAAAGTTTCCTGGCGGTGCGTGATGACATCCGTGCCCGTCTGGTGCCTGCGGTACGCGCCGCACTGGGTTTGTAAGGAGCCGCCATGTCTGTCGTGCAATGTGAAGTCAATGCCAAATCCGCCGCCGGCGCGCCCATGAGCGTGTTCGAGCGTTACCTCACGCTGTGGGTGTTCCTGTGCATCATCGCCGGCATTGCCGCCGGGCAGTTGGCACCGCACGTGTTTCAGGCTGTCGGCCAGATGCAGATCGCACAGGTGAACCTGCCGGTCGGCCTGCTGATCTGGGTGATGATCATCCCGATGCTGGTCAAGGTCGATTTCGGTGCCTTGCATGAAGTGAAGCAGCACCTTCGCGGCATAGGCGTCACGCTGTTTGTGAACTGGCTGGTCAAGCCGTTTTCCATGGCTTTTCTCGGCTGGCTGTTCGTGCGCCATCTGTTCGCCCCCATGCTGCCGGCCGAGCAGCTGGATAGCTATATCGCCGGGCTGATTCTGCTGGCAGCCGCACCCTGTACCGCCATGGTGTTTGTCTGGAGCCGCCTGTCCAGTGGCGACCCGCTGTTCACGCTATCGCAGGTAGCGCTGAACGACAGCATCATGGTGTTTGCCTTCGCCCCCATCGTGGCCTTCCTGCTGGGCATTTCGTCCATCACCGTACCCTGGGATACGCTGCTGACCTCGGTGCTGCTCTACATCGTCATTCCGGTTCTGCTGGCACAGGCGCTGCGCAAGGTCTTGCTGGCCAGGGGACAGGCCGCCTTCGATGCCGCCATGGCCAGAATCGGCCCGTGGTCCATCACGGCGCTGCTGGCCACCCTGGTGCTGCTGTTTGCCTTCCAGGGTGCCGCCATCATCAAGCAACCACTGGTCATTGCCTTGCTCGCCGTGCCCATCCTGATCCAGGTTTTCTTCAATTCGGCACTGGCCTACTGGCTGAACAAGGTGGTGGGTGAGAAGCATAACGTTGCCTGCCCGTCGGCACTGATTGGCGCATCCAACTTCTTCGAACTGGCCGTAGCGGCAGCCATCAGCCTGTTCGGGTTTGAATCAGGCGCAGCGCTGGCAACAGTCGTCGGTGTACTCATTGAAGTGCCGGTGATGCTGCTGGTGGTAAAAGTGGTCAATGCATCAAGGGACTGGTACGAGGCCCCGAACACTTAAGGAAAGAATCATGAAAAAACTTGAAGTTTTTGACCCGGCCATGTGTTGCTCCACCGGCGTGTGCGGTGTCGATGTGGACCCGGTACTGGCCCAGTTTGCAGCCGACCTGCAATGGGTGGCAGCGCATGACGTCACGGTTGAGCGCCACAACCTGGGGCAGGCACCTCAGGCCTTTGCCGCCAATCCGGCCGTGCTCAAGGAAATGGAAGCCGGCATGGACCGCCTGCCCATCCTCGCCGTTGACGGGCATATCGTCTCCACCGGCATGTACCCCTCGCGCACCCAATTGGCCCAGAAGCTGGGCATTGCGCTGACCACCGCCGAGAAACCGCGCATCAAGGCCGGCAGCTGCGGCTGCAAGCCCGGTACCTGCTGAACAGGAGTGCACCATGTCGCTGCCCATCATCCACACCCGCTACCTGTTCTTTACCGGCAAGGGTGGCGTCGGCAAGACCTCTCTGTCCTGCGCCACCGGCCTGGCGCTGGCCGAGGCCGGCAAGAAGGTGCTCATCGTCAGCACCGACCCTGCCTCCAATCTGGACGAGGTACTGGGTGTGGAGCTGAAGCAGTCACCGACAGCCATTCCCGGCGTGCCAGGCCTGTTTGCCCTGAACATCGACCCGGAAGCCGCCGCACAGGCTTACCGGGAAGGGATGGTGGCGCCCTATCGCGGTATCCTGCCCGCTGCAGCCATCCAGAGCATGGAGGAGCAATTCTCCGGTGCCTGTACCGTCGAGATTGCCGCTTTCGATGCGTTCTCGAAGCTGCTGGGCGACCCGGCGGCGACGGCCGGATTCGACCACGTCATCTTCGACACAGCACCCACCGGCCACACGCTGCGCCTGCTGACACTGCCTTCGGCCTGGGACGAGTTCATCTCCTCCTCAACCGGCGGCGCTTCCTGTCTGGGCCCGCTGGCCGGCCTGGAAAAACAGAAGGCCTTGTACGCTGCAACGGTAGCCCGGCTGTCCAGCGCCAGCGAGACCACCATCATTCTGGTCGCCCGCGCCGACACGGCCTCCTTGCGCGAGGCCAACCGCACCCGGCTTGAGCTGGCGGAACTGGGCATTGGCAAGCAGATGCTGGTCATCAACGGTGTGTTCTGCAGCGACACGAAAGGGGACGAGATTGCTGACGCAATGGCAGCGCGCGCCGCTGCAGCCATCGCCGCCATGCCAGCAGAGCTGGCAATGCTGACGCAAACCCGCATCCCCTTCCTGCCACGCGGCACGGTGGGGCTGGATGCACTGCGCGAGTTGGCACACCCGGAAACAGTCGCGGCACCACACTGCACCGCCATGCCACAAACCGCCCTGCCACCGAAGCTGCATGGTCTGATCGAGGATATCGCCGCAACAGGGCATGGCGTCATCATGACCATGGGCAAGGGTGGTGTCGGCAAAACCACGGTGGCTGCAGCCATTGCAGTTGCACTGGCAAAAAAGGGCCATCAGGTAGTGCTCTCCACCACCGACCCGGCGGCCCACACCGCAGCAACCATTGACGGTGCCCTGCCCGGACTGGTGGTGACACGCATCGACCCGGTGCAGGAAGTGAAGCAATACACAGCAGAAGTGCTGGCCAAGGCCGGACAGCATCTCGATGCAGCGGGACGCGCCTTGCTGGAAGAAGACTTGCGTTCGCCCTGCACGGAAGAAATCGCCGTCTTCCGCGCCTTCGCCCGCACGGTGGATGAAGGCAGAAACGGCTTTGTGGTGCTGGATACCGCACCAACCGGCCATACCATTCTCTTGCTTGATGCAGCCGAGGCCTACCACAGGGAAGTGATGCGCACCCAGGGCGACATGCCCGATGCCGTGCGCCAATTGCTGCCCCGGCTGCGCGACCCCGGCTATACCCGCGTGCTTATCGTGACACTGGCCGAAGCCACACCGGTCCATGAGGCAGAACGCCTGAGCGCCGACCTGGCGCGGGCAGGCATCCAGGCACATGCCTGGGTCATCAACCAATCGCTGTTGGCCAGTGGAAGCCGGCATCCCGTTCTTTGCCAGCGTGGTGCTTATGAAGTGCCATTCATCCGCCGCGTTGCAGACACGCTGGCGAGACAAACAGCACTGATACCCTGGCTGGCAGAAGCACCGGTTGGCGTGAAGGGTCTGGAGCACCTTGTCGGCACCTGACGCAAAGCAGATGAACGAGGTTTGACGTCAGGACCGAATGCATTGAGCTAGCGCAGACTGCTGCTGCGGAACAGGCCAGGTGCCATCCCTGCCTGCTTTTTGAAGAATCGGCAGAAATAGCCAGGGTCGGAAAATCCGAGTTCATAAGCCAGTTGAGAAATTGATGTACTGGTGTAAATCAGTTTCCGGCGCGCTTCCAGAAGTAGCCGTTCCTGGATGAAGCCAAAGGCGGATTTGCCGAAATTCTTCTGACTCAGGCGATTAAGCCGGCTTTCAGTCAGGTTGAGTTCTGCGGCATAACGTTCGACAGTCCAGTGCTCGGCATAGTGTGTTTCCACCAGTTCGCGAAACCGTACCGTCAGGCCAACAGTTTTTTCATCGGTGTTCTTTTCGGTTTGCAGTTGGACCCGCACCAGCAAAAGCAATAGCGCCCTCACCTGCCATACTTGCAGGCGGATGCTGGCAGGGCCGGGGTTATTGAACTCCGCGGCAATTTGTTCCAGCAAGGCCAGGATGCGTGCGGCACTGCAGTTTCCTTCATTTTCCAGAACCATCACACCGGCTTTTCCCTTGAGAATGGAAAACATCTGTGTTCCATCCTCGGATTCCGCCGCCAGCCCGGAAGCATCAAGCGTAAGGACATAGCCCCTGGTCTGTGATTCAAACTTGAAAGCATGAATCACCCCTGGCGGGATAATTACCGCAATTGCAGATTCATATTCCTGTTCTTCACTATCCAGCTGCACCCGCGCCGTGCCAGAAAAAACAAATAACAATTGCAACATGCCTTCATGGGTGTGCGTGTCTATCTGCCAGTTCCGGGCGGCACTGCGTGTCGATATTTCTTCTATATGGAGATATTCCCGGCTGATGCTGGTGGGCTCTTCTCCATACAAGGAAAATGCAGGTACAAGAATATTCATATCGGAAAAATACCAGCAAAAGAATGAATACAGTCTCAATCAGGCCAGTCTGCATAAAAAAAGTACAAGTCTTTGCACTGATTGTCCATTGGTGCAGCGGACCATGAAGACTAGTCTCTCCATTGCCAGCAACTGGCATCGCGGCAAACGGGTTCCGTGACAATTCCCGAGCTTTTGCATTTGCACAGGGAAGGCCGCGATTTTAAAAAGGAGACATGAATTGAAAACAAGTGTTTGCATTATCGGTGGCGGCCCATCCGGCCTTATGCTTTCGCAACTGTTGCATCTCAAGGGAATCGACACGATTGTCCTTGAAAGGCAAAGCCGGGAATATGTGCTGCGCCGCATTCGCGCCGGGGTTCTCGAACACGGTTTCGCAGCGTTGATGCGTGAAGCCCAGTGTGGCGAACGCATGGACCGGGAGGGCGAAATTCACGATGGCTTTATCATTGCCCATAACGGCAAACAGCGCCGTGTTGATTTGCACAAATACAGCCACGGCAGCTCGGTTGTTGTTTATGGCCAGACGGAACTTACCCGTGATTTGTACGAAGCACGTGATCGCATGAATGGCATCGTCATCCATAATGTAGAAGATGTTCAGCTTCATGATTTGCTATCCGCCAATCCGCATGTCACTTACCGGACAGGCGACGAAGTTGCACGTATTGATTGCGACTACATCATCGGTGCAGACGGTTTTCATGGTGTAAGCCGCAAGTCGATTCCCAAGACAGTACTGAAAGAATACGAAAAGGTTTATCCCTTCGGCTGGCTGGGTGTCCTGTCCCGTACCCGGCCGGTTTCGCCGGAATTGGTTTACGCCAGGCATGATCGCGGCTTTGCCCTCTGTTCACTTCGCTCGCAGGTGCTGAGTCGTTACTATATTCAGGTACCATTGACCGACAATATTGAGGACTGGCCCGACGACAAATTCTGGGATGAATTGAAACGACGTTTACCGGAGGAAATAGCAGCCCGTCTGGTTACCGGCCCTTCAATAGAAAAATCAATCGCTCCGCTACGGTCCTATGTGGCGGAACCCATGCGCTATGGCAGCCTGTTCCTTGCTGGCGATGCTGCGCATATCGTGCCACCGACCGGTGCACGTGGCCTTAATAGTGCGGCATCAGATATTTATTACCTGTATCACGCGCTGCTTGCACACTACCAAAACAATGACAATACCGGTCTGGATACCTACTCCGAGAAAGCACTTGCACGTGTATGGAAGGCGCAGCGATTTTCCTGGTGGATGACGACAATGCTGCATACTTTTCCGGAAAGTAATTTTTACGATCAGAAACTGCAACAAACCGATCTTGAATACCTGTTCTCATCCGAAATGGCTCAGGGAGCGCTGGCGGAAAACTACGTCGGATTACCGTTTTAACACCTGCCAGCTGATAATGTGGGTTTAATGGCGTGCAACACTTGCCATTAAACCCACAATTCTTTTCTGTCCTGTCATGAATCGGCTTTTCATGTTTGATCTCCATGGCTGTCTGAATCGGCACTAATATCCGGCACCACTCAATAGCGTGGCACTGGTTTATTCCCTATCCGTCGTGAAGATAAAAAGAGGGGTGGATGCGACAGCATGCCGCATCCACCCCAACTTCCCGGTCATGCTACAAAGCTGCTTGTCCGGGAAGCACAGGAGAAGGGAAACAATGCGCGCCGTACCAGCTCCTCTGCCGAGCCGTCATCGCGCAGCCCAAGACGTCGTGCAACGGCATCATCAAGGACGGGATAGCGGCCAAAGACGGCTTCCACCTGTTCTTGCGGGGCATAGCGCACCAGTGTCCGGCCATCGACGCCATACAAGGCAGAGAGGGTCTCCACCATTTGCAGCATGGACAGCCTGAGCACCGGCATCGCCCAGGTGCGCTCGCTGTGACCATCCGTGTCCAGCGCCGGGTCCATGGTTGCGGCATGCAGCAGATTCTCGGCACAGCGCCGGGCTGACATCCACCAGGCGGTGGCCTGCGGGCCGACCGGCAGCGTTACTGCTTCGCCTGCGGCCAGGGCATGCATCAGTTCGCTCATGAAGGCCGACACCAGCCCCGAGGCCACGCGCGGACGCGCCACAATGCCCGGCAGCCTTAGCGATCGGCCATCCAGCTGTCCACGGCGCGTTGCGTCGGCCAGCAGTATTTCGCAGGCGCGCTTGTGCGCGCCATAAATCAGCGCTGGCCGTGTGGGCGTGGCCGGCGTCACCGGGTCTGGCAAGGGCGTGCCATAGACGGCAATGGTGCTGGCATACACCACCACCGGTGGCCTGGCCGATGCCGCACGCTCGGCGACCAACGATGCAAACAGGTCCAGCGTGGCATCCAGATTGACGCGGCGGCTCAAGGCCGGATCGGCTTCAGCCGCGCCCCCAGGCAGGGCGGCCAGATGAAAGCAGACATCCGCTGCAAAACTGGCGATACGCGCCTGCACCTGCGCATCCTGCAATTCGCCTTCGATGCGCTCAACCGTGCCGGGCAGCGGCGGCAATTGCCGGTCCAGCGCCGCCAGAGCAGTGATGGGCTGAGCGCCCACCTGCCCTGCCTGCTGCAGCAACTGCAACAACACGGTGCCGATGAAGCCGCCTGCGCCAGTGACCAGAACCTTCATGACGCCTCCACCACGCGCTGTTGCACCACGCCGAAGGGGCCTGGGCGGCCATCCTCGTAGCAGGCCTGCATGCGGACCTCATCGCCAAAGCGCATGAAGCCGGTACGGATTTCGCCCAGGTCGATCTTTTCGATCACCCGTCGCTCCGCGATGCAGGCCGAGCCTGCCGTGCGCGCCACATTGGACACCGTACCGGAACCGATAATGCAACCGGCGGTGAGGCGGCGGCTGTGCGCAGCGTGGGCGATCAGCTGGCCGAAAGAGAAGTTCATCTCGCCACCGTGCGGCTGACCAAAACGCTCGCCATTCCACTGCACATGCAAGGGCATCTGCACGCGACCATCGCGCCAGGCCTCGCCCAGTTCATCGGGCGTGACGGCGATGGGCGCAAAAGCGGTGGACGGCTTGGCTTGCAGGAAGCCGAAACCGGTCTTCATTTCATGCGGACCAAGTGCGCGCAGGCTCCAGTCATTGAGCTGCACCACCAGACGCACGGCGCGCATGGCTTCATCCGGCGTCGCTCCCATGGCGACCGGGCCGATGACGACACCGAACTCGCCTTCGAAATCGATGCCCTCCTGCTCCGAAGGGAGCGGCACGTCCTGATGCGGGCCGAGGAAGTCATCGCTGGCGCCCTGGTACATCACCGGAACCGTGTCGAACTGCGGAATCGGCGGCGTCTTGAACGCCTCCTCCATCAGGCGGCCATGATTCAGAAAGGCCGAGGCGTCCAGCCACTGCGGCGCGCGCGGCAGTGGTGCCATGCACTGCTGCGGATCGAAGGCAATGACGCCCTCGGCGCGGCCTGCGTTGAGTGCCTGATCGTGTGCAATCAATGCCGCCAGCACCTCGTCCCAGCGCGCCATGGCATCGATCAGGCTGCGGGCGACCTGTGGCACCGGCAAGGCGCTGCGGGCATCGCGGGACACCAGCACCAGCCTGCCATCGGGGCTGCCGTCACGCAGTGTGGCGAACTTCATGCTGCATTCCCCCTGGAGAGTTGAGCGGCAATCGCCGGGTCGTATTGGCCATCAACCAGGACAAACAGCATGCGGCAAGGCTTGCCCGAGCGATTGGCCCAGGCATGGTTGGTGCCACGCTGCACCACCACGCTGCCGGGTTTCAGGGCGACTTCGCCGCGCTCCAGCACCAGCGTCATCTCGCCTTCGATGACGATGCCGTAATCCACAGATTCGGTGCGGTGCATCAGCGGATGTGGCGAGTCGGCCTGCACGGTGGAGGCGGCAGCTTCACCGATCTGGCTGAAGGCTTCGTGCATCTTGCTGTCGGCGCTGGCAAGAAACTCTGCGGTATCGGGCGGAATATCGACGAAGCGGATGCGCGTGCCTTGCTCCGGCGGCGAGAGCACCAGCGCACCCAGGGTAGGATCGGCACCGTTGTCCACGCACACCGGGGTGGTGCTGGTGCTCCATACCTCATGGAACAGCGTGCCGGGAATGGCTGCCACTTCAACGATGGTGGGCAGCGGGCCGTCGCTGCTGACGATAGACCGGCCTTGCGCGTCGTGGCCGGTGACGACGCGGTGAATGGGGGGAAAGGACATCATGAGCTCCTGTAAATGGCTTGCCTGGCGTCAGTCTGCTGCTGGTAAAGCAGGCATTCAGGGTTCGTCGAAAATCGCCACCGCCCGCGTCCAGCCGGCGCTGGCGCCACGGATCTTGTGCGGGAAGCAACTGATGGTGAAGCCATGGCCGGGCAAGGCTTCCAGGTTGTGCAGTTTTTCCAGGTGGCAATAGCCGATGTCACGGCCGGCCTTGTGCCCTTCCCAGATCAAGGCCTTGTTGCCGGTTTCGGCCACGCGCCTGGCGGTGTAGGAAAACGGCGCGTCCCAGCTCCAGGCATCGGTGCCGGTCAGGCGTACGCCGCGTTCCAGCAAATACATGGTGGCTTCGTAGCCCATGCCGCAGCCGGCACCGAGATAATCCGGCTGTCCGTAACGCGCACCGGCACGGGTGTTGACCACCACGATGTCCAGCGGCTGCAGCTGGTGGCCGATGCGCCTGAGTTCGGCTTCCACATCGGCGGCGGTAGCGACATAGCCATCGGGAAAATGGCGGAAGTCCAGCTTGACGCCAGGCTGGAAGCACCACTCCAGCGGCACTTGGTCGATGGTGATGGAGGGGCGCGCACCGCCGTTCCTGGCATCCTGGGTGGAATGAAAATGCCAGGGCGCATCCAGATGAGTGCCATTGTGTGTGGTCAGCGTTACCCACTCGGCAGCGGCGGCCTCGCCGTCGGGATAATCCTCGGGCCGGGTGCCGGGCAGCATGGCCATGAATTCCGGCAGGGTGTCGGCATGGGTCTGATAGGTGATCTTCGGCGCCAGCGGCGGCGGATCGGAGAGCACGTCGTTTTCAAGATAGATGGACAAATCGACAAAACGATGACGCCGACGGGCTTGCAAGGATGCGGTCATGCCAGTGCCTCCTGGGTTTGAACAGCGCTGCTGCGCGGCAGCCGCGAGAAACAGAACGATGCAGCCACACCCAGCACCAGCGTCACCGGCCCCAGGCTGGCATAACCCCAGCCCTGTACCAGCGTGCCACCGAGGATGGGGCCGATGGCCGCACCGGTCATCAGCATGGCGGGCGTGGCCGCCATGGCACGGCCACTGCGGTCCAGCCGGGCCATCAGGCCAAAGGCAAAGGTGTGGGTGAAGATCATCACGGCGGCAAACACCGAAGCCGCCGCCGCATAAGGCGCAAAGTGCACCGAGGACATGATCACCACCACCAGCAGGGCCTGCACCAGCGGGCCTGCCATCAGCACGGTGCGGGCCGGCAGGCGTTTTTCCAGCAGCGCAGCCAGCGGTGCCGGCAGCAGGTTGACGAAGCCCAGTGCGATCAGCACGCCGGTCACGGCGTTCAGGCCGAAACCACGATCACTGCCGACGCGTTCCAGAAAGCTGAAGGTCATGGATTGCACCAGCCCCATGCAGGCGATGCCGACAATGCCGTACCAGATCTGGCGCGGCACTGGCTGGCGAGGCTGGGTGACCCGTGGCAGACCATCCCCAGAAGGACGCGGAAAGGCCAGGGCGCAGGCCAGTGCACCCACGGCCATCACACCGGCAAACAGATAGAACAGCACCGGGCCACCCAGGCTGGCGACAATCGGCGGTGCAGCGCCGAGAAACAGGATGGCGAACACACCCAGCGCAATGCCCACCAGCGCAAAGCCGCGATGCGGATTGCTGCCCCTGGCGATGGTGCCGTGCGTAACGCTCAGCGACATCCCGGTGGTGATGCCGCATGCAGCATGCAGCGCAGCCAGCAGCAGGTAGTGGCTGGTTTGCGCCGCCACGGCAAACAGCAGGGCCGACAGGCTGAAGCCGATGGCGGCCTGCCAGCGCGCCGTGTCCGGGTTGAAGTACGGCGCCAGCATGGCGCTGGCCAGCACGGCCCCGCCCAGGAACAGCGAAGCCAGCAAGCCGGCCTGCATGGGGTCGAAATGGTAATGCGCCACCAGCGTGCCGACCCAGATCGGCAGCGCGACCAGGTCTATCATGCCGGCGCAATGCGCCAGCATCAGCGCAGCCAACGCTCGCTTGGAATTGCTCGTGATCATCTTGTCTCCTTGCGTTGCACGCAAATTGAGAAACATCAATCGTCCATGTGGTCCGGAAATTCAGATCGGCAGCGCCAGCGCGGCATGCGACTCGCGCATGATGCGGGAGTGCTCTTCCTTGTCGCCGCCTTCGACCTCGATCTCGCCCAGCCGCGCCGAGTTCTCCACCACCATGCGGCAGCGCTCCCAGCGGCGCTCTTCGAAGGCCGACAGGGCCAGCGGCACCTGGCGATGGCGCGCCAGCTCCTCGGCCAGCACCAGGGCGTCTTCAATGCCGATGCAGGCACCCGAAGCCAGGTGCGGGGTTGTGGCATGCACGGCGTCGCCGATGAGCACCACCCTGCCCCGGTACCACGGACGCGGCAAAAGCAGGCCCTCCAGTGGACGGAAGATGATGCGGGCCTTGTCGTCAATCTGCTCGCGAATGGTCTGCAACACCGGAGCGCTGAAGCCTTCCAGCAGGCCGCGCAGATGGCTGACGAAGGTCGCCGGATCAACATGCTCATTCACCGGGCGCGGCTCGGTGACGAAAAGGTACATCTCGTCCCGGGAAACCGGATTGACGCCCGGCTTGATGCGCGGCCCCAGCCACATGGTGGCCGTGACGATTTCTGGCGGGCGCGGCAGCACTGCACGCCACACCGCCTGACCGCTATAGCGCGGCTTGGGGGCGTCGGGAAAGACCTCGGCGCGCAGCTTGGAATAAAGACCGTCAGCGCCAATCACCAGGTCGTAGCGGCGGGTCTGGCCGTCGGTGAAGTCCACCTCGACTTGCTCGCCGACTTCGCGCAGTGCGGTGAAGGTGCAGCCCAGGCGCACGTCGGTACCCGCGGCGCGGGTGGCATCAGCCAGGATGCGGGCCAGTACCGGCCGCAGGATCGCGCCGCCGCCCGGTACATCGGGTGCAGCCAGGCGCGGCGTGGGCAGTTCGGCAACTTGCGGGCCATGCGGCAGATACAGGCGCACGCCGTCACCGGCTGCGCCTTCACGCAGGAAGGCGTCAAGCACACCCAGCTGCTTCAAGGCGCGCAGGGTGGCCGGTCCCAGACTGATGCCGGCGCCATAGTTGCGCCACTGGGCGTCCAGTTCGACCAGTTCGACGTGTGCGCCACGGCGGCGCAGGTCGATGGCGGCCGACATGCCGGAAAAGCCGCCGCCAATGATGAGGATGCGTTGTGCTGCTAGTGTCATGATGTGTCTCCTTTATTTTCTTGTTGAATTTTTCTTGCACGAATTAAATCTGCTCACCCCCGGCCACATGCAGGCCACCTGCGTCATCGATGCGCAATGGCACCGGGGTGAGCCTGTCGCCCAGGCAAGGGCCGAGCGTGCATAACCCGCTGAGTGGATCGAACAGCGCGCCATGGGCGGCACAGACCACGTGCTGGCCGCCAGCATCGAGATAGGCATCACGCCGCCACGGCAGCGGCGTGCCGTGGTGCGGGCAGAAGTCCCGCCAGGCGCGCAGCTGTTCGCCCTTGCGCAGCAGGAAGATGGTGGCCTGCCCTGCGCCTGCGGTATCGAAACCGCGCGCGCCGTCCTCGGGCAATTCGCTGATATGGCACAGGTACATGGCTGTCTCCGCGCGGCAAGGTCAGTGTGCCGCGCCAGGCGGCGGCGGGCTGCCCGGTGCCCACTTCTCACGGTACTGGAACAGGAACAGTTGCGAGGCATCCGCGCCCATGGGCGCTTCGCGCGCGGCCCACTGTTCATCGTGCAGGTCCATGTCGGCGTCGTATTCGACATGGCAGCCCAGCGGCGAATTGAAATACCAGAACCAGTTGCTGCCAAAGCGGTGGCGTCCCGGCCCCCAGAAGCTCTGGTAACCCTTCTCGACAAAGCGGGTCCCGGCCAGCAGCACTTCAGTAGGGCCGCCCATGTGGAAGGTGAAGTGTTCGCAGCCTTTCATGAAGGGCGGCGTCTGGATCATGAACAGGGTGTGGTGATCTTGCGTGCCGGCCGGGCGCAGGAAGGGCCCCACACCGGTGAAACGGTCAGTGCAGCTGAAACCCAGGCGCTGATAAAAAGCCTCGGCCCTGGCGACATCAGGCACGAAATACACCACATGCGACAGGGTGCGTGGCAGCGCTGGCAAGTCCGCAGGCAAACCCAGCTGATTGGGTGGGCGCTGGGTGTCGCCGGGGCTGTTGACCCGCTCGGAAGGCAGCGCCAGATCGCGCCGCACCGTCAGCTGGAAAGCCAGCGCAAAGCCCATGTCATCGACGCTGCGGACCACGCCATCGCGACGGCTGACTTCGCGGTCACGGCGCAGTTCGGCTTCGATGGCGTCCAGCGTGGCGGCATCGGCCACGCCATAGACGGTTTCGCGCAACAGGCTGGCCGTACCCATGGCCGGTGGCAGGGTGGCGTCGTCCACGGCGCGCAGCACGATGGCGGTACCATCGAGGGCTTCGAAACGGTCGCCGCCTGCATCTTTCAAGCCGTAGTCGCGCAGGTACTGGCGGCAGGCGGGCAGATCATCCACGCCGAAAACCAGGGCATCGGGGCCAATGATGTTCATCGGTATTTCCTTTGATTGACTGAGTGTTTTGGTATTGCGTAGTGCGGTGGACATCAGGCCTTGGTACGCCCGCCCAGGGTTTCGGCCACCCAGTCAGCGATGACGTGACCGGCATTGATGGAGTTGTCGAAACTGGCGTGCTGCACCCCGCCCTCACGCTCGGTGAAAATCTTCAATTCACGCTTGGGGCTGTTGACCAGTTGTTCGTAGGTGCGCTGCGCCCACTTGAGCGGAATCTGGCTGTCCTTCTCGCCGTGGGTTACCAGGAAAGGCACGCGGATTTTCTCGACCACGCCATCCAGATGCACGTCTTCGGCAATGCGCATGAAGTCGTCGATGTCCTTCGCACCCCACACCCAGCACACGTGCTGCCAGTAGTGCGGCACCGGGAAGTCGCCCTCTTTTTCCAGACGGCGCTTCTGCACATCGCGCCAGTCGTGATTGGCGCCCCACACCACGCCGCAGGCAAAGCGCGGCTCCATGGCCACCACGCGCGGGCAGTAGTAACCGCCCAGCGAGACGCCTTCGCAGCCGATGCGTGCCGGGTCCACGTCGTCGCGCTGTTCCAGCCAGTCCACCACGTGGCGCGCCCAGTGCTCGGCATCGAAACGTGCGGTCAGGCCGTGCAGGCGCAGGGCTTCGCCGGTGCCGGGCTGGTCGATCACCAGCGAGGAGACGCCCCGCTCGGCCAGCCAGCCGGGCAGGCCGACCATGTATTTCATTTCCTTGGTCGAATCCAGCCCATTGAGCTGGACCAGCACCGGTGCCGGGCCATCAACCTTGCTGGCGCGGACATACAGCCCGGAAATGACCTTGCCCTCATAAGGAATTTCCACGCGCTCGCAGTTCTCGCCCGACAAGGCAATGCCGCGCTGGAACACCTCCAGGAAGCGCCGGTACAGTTCCAGCCGGCCCGGTGCACCGTGCCCCTGCAGGCGTTCACAGGTCAGCAGATAGCTGGCTGCGCGCTTGTACTTGGCACCGGCCGAGAGCAAGCGCCCGCGCACTTCGTCCTCGGCAGCCAGGCTGCACAGCTTTTCTGCCATGTCGGCCCAGGTGGCGCGAAAGGCGGCAGTGCCTTCCGCGTCCGGCTGCCTGGCGGCATCTTGCAAAGGCGCGCACATGGCTTCGATTTCTCCGATACGCGCGCCCATCTCGATGGCGAGATCGACGGAAAGATTCCAGACATAGTTCGTCGGGAAGTAACGGAACATGGTTTTACTCCTTGGATGATGAGAGATGCCGGGGAATGCGGCGTCCAATAGGCTCAGTGCCGCCCGTCCAGCCACAGCGGCATGGCGAAGTTGATCCAGACGGCATTGCTCTTGGCCGTGTTGGCGGCATACACGCCTTGCTGGTAGTTCATGTTGATGTTGAAGCTGCCGGCGTTGTAGGCCACGGTCGGCCCGATGGCGAAGCTGCGGGCGCGGTTGCCGGTGATGGTGCTGCCGTTCTGGCTGTCGTCGGTGAACTGGTTCAGATAGGAGCCGGTCACGCCGACCTTCCACTTGCCGAAGTTCCAGCCACCAATGAAGTCGGCGACATAGGCCGAGCCAGAGCGGTAGTGGGTATCGCTGTTCTTGTCATTGAAGAGCAGGCGGTTGGAAATGCCCAGGTCCAGGCCGTCCGGGTCGTTGTGGCGGATGGCCAGTACCGGCTGGTAGGAGTTGTAACCCACGGCCACGCTGGTGCGGGCCGGGTCGTAAGCACCACTCTTGAGGGCAAAGTCGAACCCCCAGGTGACATTGGTGTTGGCCGCCACGTCCCAGCGCAGCAGCAGCGGGGTGACGGTGACGTTGGAGAGGCCATTGTGGGTCTCGCCCTGCCCCGCTACTTCGGTATGCAGTGAAACAAGCGGCAGCACCAGTTGCGAATACACCTTGGCACCGAGAAATTCCACGCCATAGGAAGCCAGCAGGCGGGTGGTGGAACTGAAAGCGTCGGACTTGAACGGAATGGGCCGCTTGTTACCCTGGTTGTCGTAGAGGCCGTTCGAACTGCTGTAGTTGAACTGTTCCACTGCGAACACCCCCGGAATGGGCGGCAAGGCGGCGATGTATTCACTGGTCGATCCGGTCGGGAATGGCGAAATGCCACTTTCAAAGGCCAGCGCGGATTGCATGCTGCCGGCACCCAGAACGCTCAAGGCAGCATAAGCGGCCAGCCGACGGGCTGGTGCGTGTTTGGTTTTCATTTTTGTCTCCTAGTCTCCTACCTTGCCTGGCTTGTTGTTTCGCCGTTGCGGCGTATTGTCTGGGCCAGGCAGAACAGCGGTGCGGGGAGCACCACCGACTTGCCGTGCCGGCCTTTTCTCGTGTTTCCCTGCGAGGCCGTGCAGCGGATGAGTCAACATTAAGAGCGAGGTTGATATTGATCAAATGGATTGTTTTGATTCATGCTATGGACGGCATCAATACCTGACCGCACCCAGCAAGCCTGCGCAAGCAGCGCTGGCCGCCCACCGTGGAGACTTGTCCATGCGCTTCAACAAGCTTGATCTGAACCTGCTGGTCGCTCTGGATGCCCTGCTCACCGAACTCAACATCAGCCGCGCCGCCGAGAAGACCAATCTCAGCCAGTCAGCCATGAGCAATGCCCTGGCGCGCCTGCGTGAATACTTCGATGACGAATTGCTGATCCAGGTTGGACGCCGCATGCAACCCACACAGCGCGCCGAGGTGCTGCGCGACGCGGTCAACGATGTGCTGCGGCGTATCGAAGGCTCCATCTCGGCCAAGCCAGCCTTTATTCCTGGCGAATCGAACCGGGAATTCCGCATCTCGGTGTCGGATTTCAGCCTGAGCGTGCTGATCCCGCGGGTAATTGCGCGTGCGCATGCCCAGGGGCCGCGTATCCGCTTTGCGCTGATCCCGCAGGTGCAGGACCCGACGCGCGCACTGGACCGCGCCGAGGTGGATTTGCTGGTGCTGCCGCAGGAATTCTGCACGCCCGACCACCCTGCCGAAGAAGTCTTTATCGAACGCCACGTGTGCGCGGTGTGGCGCGGCAGCGCCTTGTCCGAAGGCGAGCTCACGCTGGAGCGCTACATGAACGCCGGCCATGTGGTGATGGTGCCGCCCGGCACCAACTCCAGCTCGGTGGAAGCATGGATGGCCAACAAGCTGGGCTTTGCGCGACGCGTGGAGGTAACCAGTTTCAGCTTTGCCTCTTGCGTGGAACTGGTGCAGGGGACGGACCGTATCGCCACCGTACACAGCCGCCTGGCACACAAGCTGGCACCGCTGCTGCCGGTGGTATTGAAGGAAAGCCCGCTACCGCTGGCGCAGATGCATCAGATGATGCAATGGCATCGCTATCGCACCAATGACCCCGGCATTGAATGGTTGCGTCAGATCATCCTGGAGAGCGCGCGCGAGATGGAAGAGGACATGGGCTGATGAAGCCGCAGCTGCGGACAGCCCGGCCATGCCGGCAAATGAACTGGCTTGTGATAGGAAGCATTCGCCGGGGCATGACACGACAGCGGGCAAGGAAGATCTGTGCAGCACAAAAAACAGATGCCAGGCTGCCAGTACCGGGCGCAGCAAAAGAAGACCAAGTAGAGCTGCTGGCAGTGACCCAGCCTTAGCCTGGGCATACCGCAGCATCGGCTTTTACAGCGCTTACAAAGCCGATTCACGCATTGCGGGCTGCAGTGGTAGCGCGGGCTGGAACAGGGGTTGCGGTCCTGATGTCCGGCCCCCCATTCATCTCACCCTCACCCACACGATGGATGCCGCAGGCGTCTTTTGCTCTGTGCCTGCACTGCGGTCACGGCCAGGTAAGCGCCTCCACTGAGTGCGGTAATCCAGAAACTGCTTGGCCAGTCCGTATGGAAGGCCAGGGTAATGCCAAGCCACGCTTCAGCCAGTGCCAGTACCGCCGACAACACCACCCCGGCGCCGAGATGGGCGGTCAGTTTCTGCGCGGTTGCCGCAGGCCCTACCATCAGCGTGAAGACCAGCAAGACGCCAACAATCTGGATGCATTCAGCGGTGGTCAGGGCAACAATGGCCAGAAAGAGCATGGAAACATGACGCAAAGAAACGCCCTTGGCCTCTGCCAGCTCGGGTTGCAGACTGGCAAACACCAGGGGCCGGGCCATGAAGGCAAGCAAGAGCAGGCAAGCCATGCCCAGCCATCCCAATGTCCATAGCGTTTCGGTACTCACCCCGAGGACGTTGCCAAACAGCAAGGCCGTGGCTTGCGTGGCATAGGCCGTAAAGAAATGGAGAAACAGCATGCCCAGCCCCAGGGCCAATGAAAGGATGGTGCCGATCACGATGTCACTGCCCTGCAGGCGCTCGCCCAATGCCCCCATGGAAACGCCACCGAGCAAGGTAACCACAATCAGCCCCCACATGGGCGACACGCCAAGCAGCGCTGCGCCGGTTGCACCGGCAAAACCAACGTGTGACAAGGCATGGCCGGCAAAAGTCTGGCCGCGCATCACCAGAAAGAACCCCACCACACCGGCAAGCACGGACACCAGGCCCGCGGCGATGAAAGCGTTCTGCATGAAATCGTATTCAAGCATGGTGACAGTGCTCCTCTTTTTCCACTTCGCTATCGCCTGCCATCACGAAAATGCGGTTTTTCATGCGAATCACATCAATGGTGGAACCATACAAGCGCGATAACACCGGCGTGGTAATCACCTCGTCCACCTTGCCCAGCGCAGCCTGACCCCGTCCCAGATACAACACCTGGTCGATGGCACCGAGCAGCGGATTGAGTTCATGCGCGCTGAAGATCACGGTAATCCCCAACTCTTGCTGCACTTGCTTCACCAGCGTCACTACCCCGTGCTGGTGGTGCGGGTCCAGACTGATCAGGGGCTCATCCAGCAGCAGCAAGCGTGGCCGCCCCAACAAGGCTTGTGCCAGCAGCAGCCGCTGCCGCTCGCCCCCTGAGGTTTCCATGAGGGGGCGTCGTGCCAGCCCGGCAGCCCCCACCATGTCGAGCGCCCAGTGCACTTCCTGCCGCTCGGCCCTGTTCAGGATGGGCAGGCCCCATCGATGACCATTGCAAGCGCTGGCGACAAAGTCCCAGCCACGCAAACGCATGGTACCTGCCAGACTGCGCAGCTGCGGGATATAACCTATAGCAGCATTGCCGCGCGAGACCGGCTCACCCAGTACCTGGATGCTGCCACCAGCTGGCTGTATCAAGCCAAGTATCGTGCGCATCAGCGTGGTCTTGCCTGCCCCGTTGGGGCCGAGCATGCCAATAAAGAGTCCCTGGCCAATATCCAGGCTCACGTCGGACAAGACCGTCCTTCCTGCGAAAGAAACGGTCACCTGTTGCAATGAAAGTGCGTTCATCACTTGCCGGACAACAAGGCTTGATGCAGCGCGTTCAGTTGACCAAGCATCCAGTCCTGATAGTGCTTGCCTGCTGGCGTGGTTTCGGTGACGCCCACCACGGGAACTCTGGATTCCCTGGCAATCTTCTGAACCCGCTTGGCCGATTGGTCCGATGCCTGGCTGTTGTAGAACAGCACTTTCACCTGATGGGTTTTCAGGTCGTTTTCGAAGGCGGCAACGTCACTGGCACTCGGCTCGGTGTTGTTCATGACGGCCAGCTGGAATTTTTCATTACGCATCTTCAAGCCAAGTGCGCTTGCCATATACCCGAATACCGGCTCGGTGGCGGTAACAGGCGTGCCCGCGTATCTGGCATGCATCGACTTTACTTTGCTGTTGATCACCTGCAGCGAATCCAGGAAGCGTTTCAGGTTCTGTTCGTACTCGGCCTTGCTGGACGGATCCGCAGCCTCAAGCTCCAGCGCAATCGCTTTCGCCACCAGCGGCATGGTGGCCGGGTCGTACCACAGGTGGGGGTTGTCACCGGTTTTCTTTTGCATCAATTGACCGGCAACGATTTCCTTGCGACCCGGTGCTTTGGCAGCGGACAGCAGCTTGGCCATCCACGGGTCGTAATCGATGCCGTTGTACACCACCAGCCTGGCGGCACTCAGGGCCTTGGCTGTCGATGCACTGGCTTCAAACAGGTGTGGGTCCTGATCCGGGTTGCTCAGGATGCTGGTGACATGCACATGCTTGCCGCCAATTTGCTGCGCAACATCGCCATAGAAATTCTCGCCAGCCACAACGTTGATCGGCTGGCCGGATGCCTGTGCCAACAACGATGTGCAGGCCAGGGCCAGGAGTGAAGCAAGGCGGGTGATGCGATTCATGTGTATTCTCACTTTCAAATGTTATGTTATAACGCTTCGTCGATTCTATGTAATGATATAACATTGTGCAAACTATTTTGCTGCCCCCACCTGCCAGGCAAAACCGGATCGCCACGGTTGGCGGTGGGCACTGTGATGACCAGGAGCCACGACAATGACTGTCGCCCTCAAGCCAGCGCCTTGCGCTTTACCACCCACCACTTCATTCCACGATGCCGCCCGCTTGACCGATCTTGTACGCATTTTCGACGAAGATGTGCAGCTCTGCCTGTATCAGCGCAGCCCGGTGGAGTCCATCACCCGCTACTTTGCCGCAGCAGGCGAGCAAGGCTTGCTCGGGCTGGGATTCCGGCTCCTGGCCACCCCGGGCCAGCCACTGGATATTCCAGCACTTGCAGCACTGCCAGGACGTGACGCCCTGGTCCAGGACATGGCTTATCTGCTTGAAATTTATGGCGAACTGCTGGGCTGCCCACAGGTGGGCATGCGGCTTGAGGTGCTCGATCGTGCCATGTGCCCGCGCTTTCATGTCGACCGGACGGGCGTGCGTATGTTGTGCACCTACCAGGGCCAGGGTACCGAATGGCTCAGTGAGGAAGCCACCGACCGCAGCAAGCTGGGCAACCTGGCACAAGGGATGCCGGACGAGACTTCAGGGCTTATCCGTAACCCCAAGGCCATCCGGCAGGCTCCACCCTTTTCCCTGCTTCTGCTCAAGGGAACGCAATGGCAGGGCAATCATGGACGCGGAGCGATACACCGCTCCCCCACCCCGGACCCGCTTGAGCCATGCCGTGTACTACTGGCGCTGGATGCAATCTGGTAGCCCGCGCCCGATTTGAATTCCCAAGGAGAAAACCATGCAAAAACTTCCTGTCACCGTGCTGTCCGGCTTTCTTGGTGCCGGTAAAACCACCCTGCTCAATCACATCCTCAACAACCGTGAAGGCAAGCGGGTTGCCGTCATCGTCAACGACATGTCGGAAGTCAATATCGATGCCCGCCTGGTACGCGAGGGCGGCGCAGCCTTGTCCCGCGCCGAAGAAAAACTGATCGAGATGAGCAATGGCTGCATTTGCTGCACCCTGCGTGAAGACCTGTTGCTTGAAATTGGCCGACTGGCACGCTCCCGGCGCTTTGACTACTTGCTGATCGAATCGACCGGCATTGCCGAACCATTGCCGGTAGCAGAAACCTTTGTTTTCCGGGATGACGATGGAGCAAGCCTGTCGGACATTGCCCGGCTGGACACCATGGTGACGGTGGTCGATGCCTGTAATTTTTTGCGCGACTACAGTTGCCGCGACCAACTGACTGACCGAGGTGCAAGCCTGGGCGAAGAAGATGAACGCCGCGTGGTGGACTTGCTGGTTGAGCAAGTGGAATTCTGTGACGTCATCGTGCTGAACAAAACCGATCTGGTAAGCCCGCAAGAGCTGGACCGCCTCGACAGCATTCTGCGCTCGCTCAATCCGCACGCCGACATCGTGCGCAGCGCGTTTGGCACGGTCCCCCTCAAGTGCGTGCTCAATACCGGTCGCTTCGATTTCGACAAGGCATCAGAGGCCGCCGGATGGCTGGCCGAGTTGCGTGGCGAGCATGTACCGGAGAGCGAGGAATACGGCATCAGCAGTTTCGTCTACCGTGCCCGCCGGCCATTCCATCCACAACGGCTATGGGACTGGTTTTCATGCCAATGGTCCGGAGTGATACGTTCCAAAGGCTACTTCTGGCTGGCAAGTCGGCCTGATTTTGCAGGCAACTGGTCTCAGGCGGGTGCCATCTCGCGTCATTCCTGTGCCGGCCTGTGGTGGGCAGCGGTCGCCAGGGAAGACTGGCCGGAAGACCCGGAAAGTCTGGCAATGATTGAGGCGCGCTGGGAAGCACCATGGGGTGACCGCCAGCAGGAACTGGTAATGATCGGCATGAATATGGACGAAGCCGCACTGATTGCCCGGTTTGACGCCTGCCTGCTGACCGATGCCGAACTGGCAGCCACGGAAAAAAGCAGCGCCGGCCTGGCCGACCCCTTCCCAAGCTGGACCTTGAACCCGCCAGAGAACACTGCCTGAACTAGAGAGTCAGGAGTGAAATGCCTTGCTTGCTGGATACCGGCAAGATGAACGGAGCCATCTTCCGTCCGGTGTGCAAGGCAGCGCGCAGGCCAGACTGCCGCCAGACTGTTGGGCTCCGGCGGTTGGTCGTTCCAGACGGGTAGCCGCATCAATCACGCCTTCAGTCATCGTTGCCATATTGCGCTGGCTGCCCTGCCCGGCACAGACGCATGCCATGCCACAAGCCTGCACACACACTTCATTTCGTCATCAACAATAATATTCCCTTGTTCTGACCCGGGCTCTGGTCTATCAAAAGAAAGGCAATAAACCGGGTTATTTGTAAGGGATTGTTTTTTATCAATTTACCGGACAGACCCGACAAATCATAATAGTGGTGGGGAAAGATCATGTTGAGCCAACTATCCGTAAGACAAAAACTGCTCGGGGGCTTTACCCTGGTCATCATGCTGTTGTTCGTCCTGCTGGGCGTGGCGATTTTCAATATGAAAATCATCAATAGCAAAATCGTCGACATGACGCAGCACCGCTACCCCGAAATCAGCCTGGCCAATAGCATCACCACCAAATCGCTGGATATAGGCCAGCAAATCCGTAATGCCATCATATTCAGTGCTGACAATACCGAGGAGTACCTGGCAAAGGCCGACAAGCTGGACAAGAGCCTGGATGAAGACATGGCCAAGATAGAGCCGTTGCTTTCCACAGCAAAGGGCAAATCCTTGTTTGCCCAGCTGAAGCAGGAAGACCAGGCATTGAGCGCTGCGCTGGATCAGATCTACCCCTTGATTCGCAGCCACAAGTCAGCTGAAGCTGCGGCCATGGTGAAACAGAAGCTCTCTCCGGCCAACAATGCATACATTGCCAGCCTGAAGGAGTTTTCCTCCTTTCAGGAAGAGCTGATGCAAAAATCGATTCAGGATGCCACCGGCGCTTACCAGGAAGCCATGGTCAGCATGATGACGGTGGGTGGCATTGCCCTGCTACTGGCCATGACTTGCGCCCTGTTCATCGCCCGGCTGATCACCGTCCCGCTGCAAAAATCGGCACGGCTGGTAGAACAGATCCGCCAGGGAAACCTCACCGGCCAGGATGAGGACTACCCCAAGGCACGGGACGAAGCCATTCAGATTGCGCATGGTATTCAGGAAATGCGCAGTGGCCTGCGCGAGATCGTGAAGTCCATCCAGTTGAATGCACACAATGTGGCGGACTCAGCCCGAGAACTGTCCAGCATGGCAGAACAGGTAGCCAGCGGTGCCCAGCATCAGGCCGAAGCCACCTCTCAAGCCGCCGCCACCATCGAACAGCTGACAGTCAGCATCAACCACGTTGCCGACAACTCCGACGAAGCCAAGCGCCAGTCCCAGCAGACCGGCAGTCTGGCGCGTGACGGTGGCAAGGAAGTGATTGATTCGGTGGCCCGCATCAAGGATGTCAGCCATGCAGTCAGTGGCACATCTACCCAGATGAACATGCTGAGCAAGGAAGTGGAGAAAATTGACAGCATCGTCACGGTAATCCGCGATGTTGCCGACCAGACCAATCTGCTGGCACTGAACGCCGCCATCGAAGCCGCACGAGCAGGGGAAATGGGCCGAGGCTTTGCTGTGGTGGCCGACGAGGTACGCAAGCTGGCAGAACGAACCACTTCTTCCGCCAGTGAAATTACCCAGATGATCAACTCCATCCAGCATGGCGTCAGCCGCGTTGTTGGAAGCATGGATACCAGTCTGGATAGTGTGCAGGCCGTTACCAGCAGCACCGAACTGGCCTCGCAGACCATAGAACGGATTGGCAACAGCACCCACGCCATCGAGCGCAGCATTGCCAACATCACCGACGCTCTGGGTGAACAGCGTACCGCCAGTCAAAGCCTGGCTCAAAACATGGAGCGGGTGTCGCATATGGCCGAGGAGAACAGCGCCACCGTGGAGGAGTTGGCCACCACATCGGCCCAGCTAAGCTCCCTGTCCCATGATTTGCAAGGTATTACTGCGCGCTTTCAGCTATAGCATGTCAGCCCTTGGTGACACCCGTCCGGTTTACTGAAGGTATTGGTGGCCGCTTTCAATGGGAACGCGGCCATTTTCATCAGCTGTTCGCGCATCTGCATTGGCCGAGCTGCTGCCGAACAAGCCGACACAACGCCAACAGGTCGGCCAGAGCGGACACTCGACAGGTAAGTGTGGAGCGACAGGTTTACACGGAATACCAGACACATCCATTTCACGTGTCAATTAGAATCCTGGAGAGAGGTCTGTCCCGCTCTCCGAGGACAGCAGGACAGGCCACCATCCCGGTATCGACCTTGGCTTGTCACTTCAAAAGCGGGTCGGCTTTACCCAGGAAATACCGCAGCGTCAGCTTTTGCACCCATGATGCATAGGGAGGGTGAAAGAGCTGTGTCGGAAAAAATCGCCGCCGCTTGAATACAGTGCGCGCGTGTGACAACTCCCGGAAGCCTTCAATACCGTGGTAAGTACCCATACCCGAATTACCATTGCCACCGAAGGGCGCATCATGGTTCACCACATGCCAGCCCCAGTCGTTAATGGTGACCCCGCCTGAGCGCGTGCCGGCAAGCAGGATGTTCTGCTCCTGCCTGTCGTGTGAGAAGCAATACAGCGCCAGTGGACGCGGGCGCTGGGACAAATAGCGCAACACCTCATCCATGGAGTCGTAACCCAGCACCGGAAGAATGGGACCGAACAGTTCCTCCTGCATCACCCGCATGTCGGCACTGCAGTTAAGCACGATGTGCAAGGGCATGCGACGCCTCGGTTCATCGACATCACAGGGCGCACAGGGGATGACGGTTGCCCCCTTGGCACGGGCATCGGCCAGCATGTCCTGCAGGCGCTGGAACTGGCGTTCATTGATGATGGAGGTGTAGTTACGGTTGCTGGCATAACTAATGCCGACCATGGTTGCAAAGCTCTGTCGCGCCATGGTGATAAAGGCATCCATACGAGCCCGAGGTACCAGTGCATAGTCTGGTGCCACGCAAATCTGTCCGGCATTGCTGGTTTTGCCATGCACGATGCGTCTGGCTGCATCCTCAATAGGGTAGTCCACCCCTACCACTGCGGGTGACTTGCCACCAAGCTCCAGGGTAACCGGGATGAGGTTATCTGCCGCCGCCCGCATGATGGCCTTACCTACTGCAGGCGAGCCGGTAAACACGATGTGATTGAAAGGCAGTGAGGTGAACAACTCGTAGTCAGGCAGTTTTTCAAACACCACCACCACTTCGTCCTCGGCAAACACTTCTTCCAGCATGCGCGCCAGCACCCTGCCTGTTTTAGCGGCGGCCTCTGGCATTTTCAGCATTACCCTGTTTCCAGCAGCCAGTGCTGCCGCCAGCGGGCCTAGCGCCAGGTAGATCGGAAAATTCCAGGGCACGATGATGCCAACCACCCCCTTGGGTTGATATATCACCTGCAAGACATTGCTCTTGAACAACAATTCGGTCGAACGCCGTGACGGTTTCATCCAGCGACCAACATGGGAGATCAGATGGTTCAGCTCCAGCGTGGACCCCAGAAGGTCAAACAGCTTCGACTCCGTAGCAGAACGGCAGCCAAAATCGGCATTCATCGCCTCAACCAGCACATCCTGGTAACGACCGAGCTGCCGCTTGAGCAGGCCTAGCCTGGACCGTCGCTCCCTGGCATTGGAACAGGGATCGGCTTCAAATGCGGCCTGCTGGGCAGCAAAAATGCCTTGTAGCCAGCATCCCACGTCGCTTCGGGAGGCAAAATCGACATCATCACGCTTCATGCTGTTTTCCCTTTGTGCGTAAGCTCACTGGCGATGCTGCCGGATGCCCCGAAAGTAGATAACAAACAGATGGATCATTCGGCCTCATGTTTGCCAGCAAACAGCCCGCCAAGAGGACTGATGTCGCGTTGGCGGCCCCCATCAAATTCAGGCACGCGTTGCTCATGGCAGTGCTGCTCCGGCGTTCAGACGCAATTGCAGGCCGTCAGTGTGGGCAATGAAGGCTGGTCGTGCATCCTGCAGTCCCAGTGCACGCAGGTTCTCCGCCATGCGATGGTTAGTGCGGCCAATGTGCATGCGGACCGAGCCTGGCAGACACATTGGCCCTTTGGCACGGATATTGACCAGGGTTCGCAGCATTTGCCCATGGTGTGCGGAGTAGAGAATAAGATTGATCAAAGGGGCAGTTACCCCGGGACCAATCTTGCCGGACAGGCTGCATAGCGGACTACCACCCGCAGGATCATGCACCGCACCGTGGAACTGTCCCTGTTGCAGCGAGAAATCAATCGGTGTCACAAACTTCGGATAGCCCCAGATATCACGTCCGGCCGCACAAGCCGCCGGGGTGGTGACCGGCAGGTCAATCACATTGAAACCGACAATCCCCTTGTCCACCGACCTGAACAAGGAAAGCAGTGGCCTTGCCGGTTGCCGGCTTCCCTTTGGCACGCATGCAATGGCGGTACCTACCTCGTTGTAACTGCCGATGGAGGTGGTTCGGTATTGATAAAACGCCAGTACCGCCAGTGCCTTGCGGCCAAAACGGACAACATCCAGCCCATCACTCAACAAGCTTTGTGCACGCGCGCAGTCAACCCAGAAGAATGCCATGCACTGGGAACTGTCGTAATAGAGGATGGGCATCTCCACTTCGCCTTCCGAGGTGGAAACGGTGTTTCTCGGATATTGGAAAAACGCATCACTATCCCAAGGTTTCATGCTTACACCCCTACGGTAAATCGGTCATCCAGAAGATGACCCTGCCAGTCTTCAATGAGTGACAGGCGGTTGATCTGGTTTGTCCCTTCAAAAATCCGGGTCAGGCGCACATCACGGAATATCTGCTCCACACGCTGGTCGTGCAGACCGCCATGGTCGGCCAGAAGATCCATGGCCATTTCGCAGACATGCTGCGCGCGATCAGTAACATGGAACTTGCAGAGCGAGGCATGGAGCTGTCTGGGTTGCCATGCATGTCGCGCCTCCTGCCACACCAGGCTGCGTATGGCCCGGGTCTCGGCCACCATGCTGGCCAGATGCAGCTGTACATCCTGGTAGTGGATCAGGGGTTTGCCTGCCAGCGTGTACTGTCGGGCAAACCGGATGGCAGTTTCCGTTGCGGCACGGGCAAAACCCACGCCCATGGACGCCACCGGAATCCGCGAGGTATTGAGCGTAGCCCGGTTGATCAGCCACCCCTGGCGCAGCCCTCCGATGACACGGTGGTGAGGAACAAACACGTTTACAAACTCCACCTCGGCAGCACCGGACGCCCGCATGCCCATTTTCAGTTCGGTACGGGGTACCGCAACGCCCGCGCTGTGACTGTCGACATGGAAGCATGTCCAGGACTCCATCCCCTCGCCTTTCAGCGCTGCAAAGACCGTCATGCTCTTGGCAAGGTCTCCGCCGCTGATATAACACTTGCGGCCATTGAGCAAATATCCGCCCTCGGTCGGGGTGGCCACCACACCGGGCTTGTACTGCTCGGCACCATGACCTTCTTCCACATCAGAGCCGGCCTGCGGCTCGGTGATGGCAAAGGCGACAAGATGTGGCTCGCCTCGCAGGTTGCTGCGATATATCGGTAGCAGCTCGCGCATGATGGTCTTGATATTGCCGGAGAGCAGCAAGGGCATGCAGCCCAAGTGGTGGGCGGACAGCAGCAGCATGAGGCCGCCACAAGCCCGGCTGAACTCTTCTACCACCAGACTGCAAGCCCAGATGGGTGGCCGGGTAGTCGCCGCCCAAGGCAGGCTCCCCAACGGCGCGGGCAGGAAATAACTCAGCCAGCCCTCTTTACCGGCTTCAACCAGTAACGCCTGCACGGCAGGATGGCATTCCCCGGCGGCCAGGTGTGGTGCGCGGTCGATCTCGGCCGAAAGTGGCTGCAGATGCTGTTCGGCAAAGCGTCTTGCCTTCAAGCGCAGGCGGGCTAACCCACCCGGAAGGCGTGAGAAATCGGTTTCCCACAAATCGGGCAGCGGGCTATTGCTGACCAGCCGTGTCAGCAAAGGCAGATTGCGATAGTGCAGTTGGGGGGACAGCAGGTGATCAAACGGCAAATGGCCATCAAGATGAGCGATGCGTGTCATGCTTGTACCTCACCCAGCCCTGCCAGCAACAGCGGCAGCTCACGGGTGCCTCCTGCTTGCAACTTCAACATGTTCTGGTCACGCACGATTTTTTCAGCACCCAGATCGCGCATATAGCCAAGACCACCATGCGCCTGAACCGCCTGGTTGGCCGCGTGACAGAGCAAGGCATGCGTTGTGGCGCGGGCGCTTGCCACTTCCCGCATGGATAGCCTATCCAGCGGGCGTGACAGCCGCTGGATACCGGCATCAGCCTGTTGCACCGCTATCTCCAGCTCACCCAGCATCTGCTGGACGGCGGCATGCCCGGCAATCACTTTCCCGCCTTGACGGCGGACGCTGGTGAAATCGACAGTCATATCCTGCGCACGCGCCAATGCACCCGCACCGATGGCCAGCAGACCCAGCATGTCAAGCATCAACATACGGGCGTAGAACATCCCGTCATCTCTTGGCACCACGTGTACCGGCACATCCGCCATCGGCTCCAGCTGAACACGAAAGCTGCTCAGGTCATCAAAGCCATGTTGAGAGGACAATGTCTCCACCTGCATCCGGCTGCGCGGTGCCAGCTGCCATCCAATCCGCCCTTCCTGCCACACCGGCCACAATACAGACTGCCACACCGGCACTGCGGTCAGCACGCCGGGCTTGCTTTGGCGGTCCAGCCAGTCTTGCAGCTTGGGTTTGTCCTCTCCGGAGCACTCACCCGCCAGGTACTGGCCAAGACTGGCTTGCGCCAAGCCATAATGCCCGGTACTCAGCAGCGTGGTATCAAGCACCGTCGCCTTCTCCGCCCGGATTCCCAGAGCAGACATCACATGCCGGGCCAGCGCATAACGGTGCCAGGCAAAGGCAAGGCCCGCATTTGCATGGCCCACGTGGCGCAACAAGCCCATATTGAAAGCCATTGCCCCACTGCCCGTGACATCCTCCCACAGTGAAAAACCGGGCTCTTCCTGACCAAGCGGCAGCAGACCCATCTCGCTTGCTTCATTACTCAGCGCGAGCAGAACATCCAGGCTAACAGGTATTTCTGGGCGTTCAGATCCCGGAGCAATCCGTTCCCGGGCAAAGATGGCGACTTCAGCCAGCAAGCCGTCGACATCTTCCATCTCGATTGTCATCGTTTCCTCCTCCTTGTTTTGTTTTGCTGTCAACTACGTGTCATCAACTTAACAAGGAAGTCCCTTCACTCCGTATAGCGGCCACGGTCATAAAATCTTTTTTGCCGGACAATCGCCAACATGACTGGAGACAACCGCGACAGCAGCAGTGCCCGATACCTGGGCGCAGGTGGCTGGTTGCGGCCTTCTCATGCTGCAGGTTTGAATCAGGCACTTGAATCAGTGGATGGGAGGCGCTGGTCAGAACGGTTGCTGACCGAACAGGAGGAGAGATAGGGACTTAGGCTCAATTTTGGATACGTTTGCTGCACAGGCGTCAGACGTGTGACTGACACCCGTGCAGGGAGAATGGCTTATCTGGATAATTCCACCAGCAGTTCCGGCACCACGGTGAACAGGTCACCCACGATGCCGTAATCGGCCACCTGGAAGATCGGCGCTTCTTCGTCCTTGTTGATCGCCACGATCACCTTGGAGTCCTTCATGCCGGCCAGATGCTGGATGGCACCGGAAATGCCCACGGCGAAGTACAGTTGCGGCGCAACCACCTTGCCGGTCTGGCCAACCTGGTAGTCGTTCGGTGCGTAGCCAGCGTCAACCGCCGCGCGGGAAGCACCTACGGCAGCGCCCAGCTTGTCAGCCAGCGGTTCGATCACGGACTTGAACTGCTCTTCCGAACCCAGGGCACGACCACCGGATACGATGATCTTGGCAGCGCCCAGTTCCGGACGGTCAGACTTGGTCAGTTCCTGGCCGACAAAGCTGGACAGCTGTGCATCAGCCACAGCAGCCACGCTTTCCACGGCGGCAGAGCCACCCTGAGCGGCAGCAGCGTCGAAAGCGGTGGTACGTACGGTGATTACCTTGATGGCATCGGCCGATTGCACGGTGGCCAGCACGTTGCCGGCATACACCGGGCGTACGAAGGTGTCAGCGGATTCGATGGCGGTGATTTCGGAAATCTGTGCCACATCCAGCAAGGCAGCCACGCGCGGCAGCAGGTTCTTGCCAAAGGAGCTGGCCGGAGCCAGTACATGGCTGTAGCCCTTGGCCACTTCCACCACCAGGGCGGACAGTGATTCGGCCAGGCCATGGGCGTACTGGGCAGCTTCAGCAAGCAGTACCTTGCTCACACCAGCCACGCTCTTGGCCGCATCGGCAGCAGCAGCGGCGTTGTGGCCGGCCACCAGTACGTGTACTTCGCCCAGCTTGGCAGCGGCGGTTACGGTATTCAGGGTGCCTGCTTTCAGGCTCTGGTTGTCGTGTTCAGCGATAACGAGAATGGCCATGGCTTACAGCACCTTTGCGTCGTTTTTCAGTTTGGCTACCAGCTCGGCAGCGTTGGCTACCTTGATGCCGGCAGAGCGCTTGGCCGGTTCGGCCACTTTCAGCGTTTTCAGGCGCGGCGTGACGTCCACACCCAGGTCGGCCGGGCTGGTCTTGTCCAGCGGCTTCTTCTTGGCGGCCATGATGTTGGGCAGCTTGATGAAGCGCGGCTCGTTCAGGCGCAGGTCGGCGGTAACAACGGCCGGCAGACGCAGCTTGACGGTTTCCAGGCCACCGTCGATTTCGCGGATCACGTCCACGGTTTCGGCAGCGACATCCACCCTGGAGGCGAAGGTGCCTTGTGCCCAGCCCAGCAAGGCAGCAGCCATCTGGCCGGTCTGGTTGGCATCATCGTCAATGGCTTGCTTGCCGACGATCAGCAGCTGCGGCTGTTCCTTGTCAGCAACGGCTTTCAGCAGCTTGGCCACGGCCAGGGGCTGCAGTTCGGTTTCGGTTTCCACCAGGATGGCGCGGTCGGCACCCATGGCCAGGGCGGTGCGCAGGGTTTCCTCGCACTGCTTGACACCCATGGACACGACCACGATTTCGCTGGCCTTGCCGGCTTCTTTCAGACGGACGGCTTCTTCTACCGCGATTTCGTCAAAGGGGTTCATCGACATCTTGACGTTGGCGATATCCACATCAGAACCGTCGGCCTTTACGCGAACCTTCACGTTGTAATCGACAACGCGTTTGACACCTACTAGTATTTTCACAAGCATTATGTCCTCACTGGTTTCAAGTGACTGACTCAATCCTCCCGCTGGCCAAGTCATCACTCTTGTTATTACTAATGCTTCCTGCAAGCCAAGATCAGCCCAGATACAAACAGCCTGGCCGCTTGCATCAATCTAGTTGACTGAATCCACCCATGACAGGGCATGCCACATTTCTAAAAGCACGAAAATTACTATCCCTGTAAGCAGCAAATTACCACTAACTCCTTCCAACGCAACCTTGGTTAGCGGATTAAAAATTATTAAAAACGGACAGCCCACCATGAATGACTGGAATTTTGGACGCAATATCGCTGGCATAAAGCTGCTGGTGGAACTGGGAATGGATTACAGTATTGACGAAAAAAAATGCCTGAGCGGTACCGGAATAAAACATTCCAACCTGAATGATGCTGCTTTCATTGTGACCGGAGAGCAAGAATTACGTGTGATCAGAAATATCGTCACCCTGCTCCCTGGTGAGAAAAACCTGGGGCTATCAGCTGGCCAGCGCTATCATTTCACCACTTTTGGCATGCTCGGGTTTGCCATGGTAAGCAGTCCAAATCTGAAGATTGCACTTGAGCTTGCCCTGCGTTACTTCAATCTTACTTTTGCATTCTGTCAGTTCTCCATTGAAGAAACAGAACAGGAAGTTCGTGTCAAAATCAGTGCCGATCATCTGCCTGCAGAGCTGAGGAAGTTCTGCCTGGAACGCGATATCACCGCGCTGATAACCATTCAAAGGGAACTGCTGGAGGTAGACAGTATTCTGGTTCAAACCAGTCTTGCCATCCCTACCCCATCGAACCCACAGCCCTATATTGAATTTTTTGGTAGCCGGGTAGGCTTTAACAAGAAAATCACCCTGGCCCATTTTGACAAGAACAAGATGCAACAGCCCATAAGGCAGGCCAACCCGCTGACGCTGCAGCAATGCGAAGATCAATGCGCAAAGCTTATAGAAAGATATTGTTCGCGCATTGGCCTGGCGGCCAGAGTCAGGGCCAAACTGATCAATGACATTCATATGGACATGGAAAAAATGGCTGCCATGTTTTTCATGACTTCACGCACGCTACGCAGGCAGCTGGACGAAGAAGGCACTTCCTTCATCAAACTTAGGGATGAAGTACGTTGTGCCCTGGCAGAGGAATACCTGTCGGCGCTGAATTTGTCAGTAGATGAAACCTCACACCGACTGGGGTATGCCTCTTCCTCTTCCTTCATTGCGGCGTTCCGCAGAATGACGGGCAAAACACCACTATCCTTCAAAAGGACAAATGAAGGCGGCGTTTAAGACAAGGCGCGATATACACCTGACTCAGCTGAGTTCACCCGGGTTTAACAAATCATTGTAATATGACAGCCATTTTCCGGTTTTTTTTGCGAGGCTTATTGCAAGATTGTCCTCTCACAGTGATTTTTTGTCTGCCATCCATACATTCATTGCTTGCATTCTGGCCTATATTGCAAACAAACCCTCAAACAGATGCTTACTCGCATGAAGCACTGTTTGATCCATCATCATGTTTGCAAACACAGCAGATTGAGAAAATCCATCTCACCTAAGCTGCCCTTGCCGATACCTCTACGCCGGACAGTCAAGCCATGAGAAAAACCAGGAAAAATCGAAACACACCAGAGCTGATTATCAAGAAAAGTCTGGAGATGTTTAACAAGCAAGGAGAAAGAAATGTCACAACCAATCACATTGCGCAACAGCTTGACTTGAGCACAGGAAATCTTTATTACCATTATGGTAGCAAAGATGAAATCATTCTCGAATTGGCACGCAGATATACAAATGAATTTAATGAGATAATCCAGCGAAGCATTTCCAACAGCGTGGAATTTGGCAGCATTATCCAACTACTAGAAGATATCATAGGATTACGCTGGGAATATAGATTCATCATGCATGGAAAATTCGGAATGTTTCCATTCAATGAAAATATCAAATCCACATACTTTGCCACTGAGCATAGCAATATCGAATTGCCGGCCAGCAGATTTTTCCAGAAATTATATGATTTTGGAATATTCAATATTCAGCAGCAGGATCTTGATTTACTGGCCAGACAATTCAGCCTACTCCAGGAAGCATGGCTAAGTATGCAGATATTGAACATGCCCACACGCCCCAGCACTGAAATCATATCGGCTGGGCGTCATTACATGCTGAAATTCATTTATCCAACTTTAAACAAAGAATGGCAGTGCAAATGTGACTCTGTCTTTCTAGCCGAACCGCCATCAACTGCCACTCTATTTACATCACCTCAATAAATTCAGCAGCAAACATGCCATACATGATTGTCTACTGACCGGACCCGACGTTCGTTTCAGTAGATTTTTGCATCTCCAGAACATGCGGCCTGCCATCTTGCTGCTTGGCTGCATCGACATCATGCGTAATACCAAAGAACATTGCGATTGCAACAATTGCGGCCAAAGGGGCTGCCATGATCATGACTCGTTACTCCATTAACATTACCAGAAAATGGTAACATTTAGCGACGAATCATATTTCAGAGTATCGGACTTTTTATGTTTATTTCAGGAATTATGATTGGAAAATTTAGCAGCAACGTGAAAGAATTTGAATCATCCTGATTTGCCAGATACGCAGAGGGCTGCTTTCTTAACGAAAACAGCTATTCTTGATTCTGACCTGACTGATAGCCTCGACCGAAAACAATCACAAGTATCACCCCGCAGCGCGGTTTGGTCATAAGACGAGTGAATACAAAGCAACGTACCCACCCGGGTGTACCTTTATTCATATCCCTGCTTTGCTAGCTATCCGGCCAGGGCCAGCATTCATACCGCTCGCTGCCAGGCAAACGGGACAGTCCAGCAAAACGGGTCTTTGTCCACCTTGCCGATGTCACTACCCGAAATCCGCTGCGGCCATTGCGGCCGCAAACTCGCCGAGGGCCACGTGCTGGTCCTCAGCATCAAATGCCCGCGCTGCCGGGCACACAATCACCTGAAGGCCGCCGAGCCTCCTGCCAGCGCGTCATCGCACGCCACTGCAAAGGAAGCACATGCATGGCCCACACCCCACCATCGGTAGCCTGTTCGCCGGCATCGGCGGCTTCGACATCGGCTTTGAAAACGCCGGTTTCACCACCGCCTGGCAAGTCGAAATCAACCCCGTCTGCCGCGCCGTCCTCGCCGACCGTTTCCCCCACGCTCGCCAGTTCGACGACGTGCGCACCGTCGGCGCCCACAACCTTGGCGCCGTTGACGTCCTGGTCGGCGGCTTTCCCTGCCAGGACCTCTCCACCATGGGAGCCCGGCAAGGCCTGGCCGGCCAGCGCTCTGGCCTGTTCTTTGAAGTCTGCCGCCTCGCCCGCGAGTTACAGCCTCGCTGGCTGGTCCTTGAAAACGTCACGGGGCTGCTCTCTTGCCGAGATGGCCAGGACTTCCAGACAGTCATTTCCACGCTTGCCGAATGCGGGTATCTGGGATGCTGGCGGGTGCTGGATGCTTCATGCTTCGGAGTCCCCACAAAACGCCGTCGCGTATTCATTATTGCCGGTCTTCACGAGCATCCCCCCATCGAGCTGCTGGCTGACGCCAGCCCAATGGCAGCTGTTCCTGGCACGCCGCCAGCGCAACAATCCGGGCTCAAGCCTTTCCCTACACTACTTGCCGGACAGGCCCCCAGCCAGATCCCTATCCATGGTGCAGGCCTCATCGCTCAAGCCGACGGACGGGATTCGATGGCTGAGCGGGCCAGAGCGTCTGAGCATCATGGGCTTCGCCTGGGACTGGATGCGACCAACTTTGCAGAGGCTCAAGCTGCCGGCAACGCCGTTGTGCCGCAAGTCGTGGAATGGATCGCCCGGAAGCTGAGGGGGACTTATGCGTAGGGCTGGAGGGTAATCAGGATGAAGGGGGCAAAGGCCCCCTTCTGTTTGGGTGGATGTCGGCCTTAGCGGTCATTCACCGCCAGATTATTAGCTTCCGCTTTTGTAAGATTTTCAGTCGTTCTCGTGCTCTGTGAGGCGAAAGAAGAGGCAATACAAGCCAGTGGTTACAAAAAAATATCAAGATTCTAGTGTGCGCTATTTTCTTTGCCTCGCCAGTTCCAACATTGCGCTACCAATGACATGACTATCAGTGAAGCTTTCCAGCTGGAGCGCCTGCCCGGCTCCTCGCATATCTTTTAATTCCTCATCCTGTCCCAGCTTGTTTTTTCCGATTAAACGGGTAATGCCAATCTGAATACCGACAATATTTTTCAGCAGATCTTGCAGATAGTCCGGTGGCGCATCTGCCATTTTCCAAGGGACAGGCTGCTTGCCTTCATGCATTTTGGTCAGCCTACCTACCACGGCTCTCAGAAACTTGTCATCGTCGATAAAGCGGATCTGTCCATGGGCATGCACTACCATGTAGTTCCAGGTTGGAACCTGGCGCTGAGTTTCCTGTTTGCTGGGATAGTAATGGGGTGATACATAAGCATCCGCCGCCCGGAATGTCACCAGGACGTCATCTCCATCACTTACTTCACTACACAAGGGGTTTCGTCTGGCGATGTGTGCATTGAGCACCCCCAGTGTTCCCTCGTTGCGCAATAGTTCGAATGGCAAGTGATTGGCGTCCAGCCCGGATGTCCCGTGTGTGATCAGGCTACCAAATGGGTGTGCAGTAATGGTGTCATGCAGAGCTGAAATGTCCGTCTGAGCAAAGTGTTCTGGCAAGTACATAGATATCTCCATTTGCTGCCATCAGGGCAATTGCACCACATTCGTTCATGAATGACTCGCCAACGCAACCATCAAGCCCAGCACGACCATAATTGAGCCTGAGACACGTGTCATGAGTCTGGCACGAAGTGCTTTGCCACTGCTGCCGGATACCAGTTGATGAGCAAGAAAGACGGCAATCAGGTCTGCGCTGGTATTCAATAGGACACATACCGAACCCATCAAGACAAACTGGACTGTGGCTGATTGTTGTGGCTGGATGAATTGCGGGATGAAGGCCAGAAAGAACATGGCTGTCTTGATATTCATGGCTTCAACCACGATACCGTCCCGAAAAGCCTTCCATACACCATGCCCCTGGTCCGCTGCAGTATTGCTGCTACTTGCCGGTGCATTCCAGGTCTTGTAGCCCAGATAGATCAAGTAAGCTGCGCCAAGATATTTGAGCAAGCCATAGGCCAGTGGCGAACTGACAATCAGCAATGACAATCCCAGCGCCGCCGCCATGACATGCACCATGCCACCTAGCGCAGTACCAAGTGAAGAGGAAATACCTTCTGCCTTTCCCCCTGACACTGTCCTGGCTGCAACATAAGCAATGCCGGGTCCTGGGATGATGGCCAGTAATACCGCCGCCAGCAAAAATGGGAATGAAAGCAACATGGCTGTTTAATTCTCCGCTGAAATCAAGACAAGGTAATCAGATGGGAGTCAATCACCGAACCCGGCATCATGTGTGCTATACCTTGCATCAGTTCTTCACCCGCTTGGTGCAGTGCCTCGAGCGGCATTTGCGGCAGGCTTTCCAGAATGAACCACATGTGTTGATCAGTGGCGCTGAGCCTGGTTCTGACGCCTTGTCTCCAATTCCAACGCCGGCAGGTGACGCCTGCGTCATCACGCCAGATCACTTCCCCGACCTCTGGTGACTCGGTTGCCGGCTCGCCTGCCTTCATGGTGTCAAACAGCTCGCTGCCATCGGCAATAACGAGGCGGGGGGAGCCGATGTAAGCCGACAGATTTTCACCTCCAACCGGAATGGCGTAGCGCAAGCTGATGGCATTGTAGAGATCAACAACAGGGTCAATGGCAGGCAAGCCGCCATCTTTCAATACACGTTTGCGCAAGGCCTCGGCCGAACACGGCGTGCGCTGAGGCTTGGCACCAAAGGTACGGAAAACCTCGGCCCATGCTTGCAAATGCTCATCCGCCCATGTAGGACCTCCTGTCTGTACAAAGCCACAAGCCGCCTGTAACTGCTGTGTACCAAACTCGGGCACAGCCAGATCGGCTGCTGCCACACGAATGCTGACGGCTCGAAATCCTGGTGCAATTGAAGCAATTTCCGGGCTGATTGAAGGTAAAAATGCCGACATTGAGGTATCCTTTACTGACCGTTTCATTCCATATTACCGACCAATGTCCAAAATAGTCAATATACCGACCGATCCGGGTTCAGATGCGGAAACAATCAGTGCTGCCCTCGCGGCTCGACTCAAGCAGCATCGCAAAGAGCAGAAACTGTCCCTGGATGAGCTCTCGCGCCGGGCCGGGGTCAGCAAGGGCATGCTGGTGGAAATCGAAAAGGGCAATGCCAATCCCAGTATTGCCATCCTTTGCAAACTGGCAGCCGCCTTGGGCATTTCCGTTGCAGACATTGTGAATGTAGCCAGCACTCCATCGATTCATGTAATCGAACAACAGGACATTCCGGTGCTCTGGACGGGGCCAGCAGGAGGCAGCGCACGTTTGCTGGCAGGAACCAGTGGCCCGGACATGGTGGAGTTGTGGCGCTGGGAAATGCATCCTGGAGAGGTATTTACCTCCCCTGGTCACCCGCATGGCACATTTGAACTGTTCCATGTTGAACAAGGCGTATTGGAATTGTGCGTGGCAGATACGGTGACAACCATAAGCGCTGGCAATGCTGCGGTGGCCCGTACCGATGCACCGCATCATTACGCTAATCATGGCGATGGCTTGCTGATATTTACCATGACGGTTGCTGAGCCTGGTTCATGACAAGGTGTCAGGTAATCCACGGATTGCATTGTTCTTTTATGAACCGGCCAACTTGGTGGCCGGTTTCCTAATGAAAGCGGAACGCAAGACGAGCAAATGCAACTGACCGCTTAGGCCGAACTACGGACACGACACCCTGCCTTGAGGCAAGGTGTTTTCATTTGCAGGTAGTAGTAGAGAACGGAGAACCAGGACTTGACTACCCTCCTCCATCACAGGAAAGGGTAGCAGTAAGGAAGCGTTAGATTTTTGCGACCCAGTGCCAAAAAAAGCGCAAAAAGTGACAAAAACCCTGCAAATTGGCGGTGACAATAAAAGTGCAAACGAGTGCCAAAACTGCCGCAAAGTTACACCAGCATTACCAAGATCACCACAGGTCGTTACCGCGTTTACTTTACTACCAAGATGGCAAGCATCAACTACATCGTGGCCGGGTCTCCAACAGGAGCCAGCATGACTGATGCGAACGGTATCTTGCGAGCACGTGGAGGGGGAATGACTGTTGACTACGTGGAGATTGTGACCGGACCTGGCGGAACGACTTCCTTATCCGATTACGACACGATCAGTCTGGTGATCTTCGGGGGTAGAACCTAGCTTCTTTTGCAGGCCAATTTGCACATCCCTTGTGAAGTGAGCTGTGCAAAAAGTTGCGCGAAAATGTGCAAATTAGGCTGCGACGCTACAGTAACATTGGCATCGTTCATTGAGTTCCGATCCAGAGTATAGGAAGCCAAGAAAAAAACTGAACTCTTATCGCCAATGTGTAGGAGTGTTGTGTAGAACTCAGGGGCAAAAAAGCCTTGCAGAACCTGAATTTACTGTAAAAACAACACTTTAGGGGTGTTTGGCGGAGAGGGGGGGATTCGAACCCCCGTCAGGGTATTACCCTGAACACGCTTTCCAGGCGTGCGACTTAAACCACTCATCCACCTCTCCAGATGGCTGCTGAGGCTGTGTTTACTGCGTTTCGGCCTCAGAGGCTGCGCAGTATATAAGCCCTTAAGCGGCTGTGCAAGGCTTTTTGTAAGCGTCATGCAAAAAAAGCGTGGTGTGATAATCGGCGATGGCAGCGCGCTCACGTGCCAGCCAGTCGGCAATGGCACGACGAAATTGCGGGTGGGCAATCCAGTGGGCCGAGTGGGTGATGACCGGGGTAAAACCACGGGCCAGTTTGTGTTCGCCTTGCGCGCCGCCTTCGAAACATTGCAGCCCTTGCTGGATGGCGTATTCGATTCCGCTGTAATAGCACAGCTCGAAATGCAGGCAGTCCACGCTTTCCAGCGCACCCCAGTAACGGCCATAAAGCGTGCTGCCGTCTTGCAGGCACCAGCTGGCGGCAATGGGCTGATCTCCCCTTCTGGCGATGAACAGAACGCAGTGGCTGGGCAGTAAACGACCTGCCATGCGGAAGAAGTCCAGATTGAGATACGGCGGCGAGCGGTGTTCCAGATAGGTCTGGCGGTAGCAGCGTTCAAAAAACTGCCAGTGCAGATCAGTAATTTCTGCACCGCACAGTACTTGTATGCTGATGCCGGCATCACGCACCTTGCGCCGCTCCTGACGGATTTTCTTGCGCTTGCTTTGCGACAGTGCTGCCAGAAAAGCATCGAAATCGGCATAGCCCTGGTTTTGCCAGTGAAACTGCACACCGTGGCGAACCAGCCAGCCGGCCTGCTGCAATAGCATCAGTTCTTCTGCCACAGGAAACAGGACATGGGCCGATGAGAGTTGATAATCCGCCACCACTTGTTGCAGGCCGCCGATGAGCGCGGCTCTGGCTTCGCCCTGCCCCAGCAGGCGCTGACCGGTAACCGGGGTGAAGGGTGAAGCCAGCAGCAGCTTGGGATAGTAGTCCAGCCCGGCGCGTTGCCAGGCTTCGGCCCAGGCCCAGTCAAACACGTATTCGCCACGCGAATGGCTTTTGAGCCAGGCGGGTGCCAGGCCTTGCAGCTGGCCGTGCTGCTCGCTCCAGATGGGCAAGGGCTGCCAGCCGGTGGCCGCGGTGGCACAGCCGCTGTCATGCAGGGCGGTCAACCATTGCCGCTGCATGAACAGGCCGGCATTTGCGGCAAGGCGGTCCCATTCTGCCGCATCCAGGGCATTGAGTTGATCGGCCAGTTGCAGATTCACGTGGTTTCCTTTCGGGCAAGTGCGCATTCTTGGGGTAAAATCGACACTATCCAAACCCATGGTTGTGTTCAACATGCGTATTGCGCTCGCTCAGTTCAACCCCGTTGTTGGCGATATCGCCGGCAATACCCGAAAAATTCTCGATCTGGCCCAGGCTGCCATCGCCCAGGGGGCGGATGTGCTGGTGACGCCGGAGCTGGCGCTCACCGGCTACAGCCCGGAAGACCTGCTGCTGCGTGACAGCTTCTATCAGGCCTGTTCGGCCGCCATGGACCAGTTGCTGGAGCTGGATGGCATTACGCTGGTGATTGGCCATCCGGTCAAGCTGGGTCATGAACGTTTCAATGCGGCCACCGTGCTGCGCGACGGCAACCGCCTTGGCCAGTATCACAAGATGCTGCTGCCCAATAACGAAGTGTTTGACGAGTGCCGCTACTTTACTCCGGGTGCCACGCCACTGGTGTTCCAGCAGGGCGAACACAAGGTGGGCGTGCTGATTTGCGAGGATGTATGGTCGGTAGACCCTGCTGCCGAGGCCGCCGACGCCGGGGCGGATGTGGTGGTGGTACTCAATGCCTCGCCTTTCCATCGCAACAAGATTGAAACCCGGCACGAGGTGCTGCGCTACCGCAGCGAAGAAACCGGCCTGCCCTTTGCCTATGTCAACCTGGTAGGCGGTCAGGACGAGCTGGTATTTGATGGCGCGTCCTTTGCCGTCAACAAGGCTGGCGAAGTGGTTGCCCAGGCCGCCGCCTATGATGACGAATTGCTGCTGGTGGATTTTGCTGCGGGCGATCTGCAAGCCGCTCCCGCCAAGGCCACCCTGCCCGACCCGCTGGAAAGCGTGTACCGCGCGCTGGTGGTGGGTGTGCGCGACTACATCAGCAAAAACGGCTTCCCCGGCGTGCTGCTGGGGCTGTCCGGCGGCATCGACTCGGCCCTGACACTGGCCATTGCCGTGGATGCACTGGGCGCGGACAAGGTGCATGCGGTGATGATGCCCTCGCGCTATACCGCCGATATTTCCGTCATTGATTCGCGCGACATGATAGGCCGGGTGGGCGTGAAGTATGACGAAATTGAAATCTGGCCGATGTACGAAAGCTTCATGAATGCGCTGGCTGCCAATTTCAACGGCCTGGCGGAAGACACCACCGAAGAAAACCTGCAGGCACGCATTCGCGGTACCTTGCTGATGGCGCTGTCCAACAAAACCGGCAAGCTGGTGCTGACCACCGGCAACAAGTCGGAAATGACCACCGGCTACTGCACGCTGTACGGCGACATGGCTGGCGGCTTTGCCGTGCTGAAGGATGTGGCCAAGACCCTGGTATTTGCCCTGTGCCGCTGGCGCAATACCCAGGGTGAAATCATTCCGGAGCGCATCATCACCCGCCCGCCGTCTGCCGAGCTGCGTCCGGATCAGAAAGACCAGGACAGCCTGCCACCCTATGAAGTGCTGGATGCCATCATGGCGCGCTATGTGGAAGAAAACCTGTCGGCCGAACAGATCATTGCCGATGGCTTTGCCGAAGCCGATGTGCGCAAGGTGGTGCGTCTGCTGAAAATCAACGAGTACAAACGCCGCCAGGCACCGGTGGGCCCGCGTGTCACCCAGCGTGGTTTTGGCAAGGACTGGCGCTACCCCATCACCAACAAGTTCAGCTGAAGTCTGGCGGGCTGCACAGCCATGCAGCCCGTATGCACCTCCATTACATAACAAATGACTCCGGGATCACCATGAACCTTCGCCCTGCACTCGTCGCTCTTCCCCTTGCCGCCTTGTTGCTTACCGGCTGCGCCAGCCCGCTGGCCGGCAAACCGGCAGACCTCGCCACCCGTCAGGTACTGCGTGACAACCTGCAACATGCCAGTTACAACTTCAGCGGCGAGCTGGGCTTTACCTCGCTGCACGGCAGCAGCGCCGATGATGCCAAGCCGCAGCTGTCTTACACCATCAACCAGATAGCGCGTTCCACCAAGGTGGCCATCAATGGCGCGCTGGACCAGACCAGCAAGCGGATGGAACTGATTCCGTCCTTCCGCTTTGAACGGCGCAATCTGCAAGCCAGCCTCAGCCTGCCGCTGGAGCTGAACCTGCAGGATTTCTCGCTGCTGGTGGACCCATCCGCCTTCGACTTGTTCGTACCCGAGCTGTATAGCGAGCAAACACGTTTTGTCCGCTTCAAGCTGCCCAGCGACATCGCCGCCAGAATTCCGCTGGATGCCATGATAAAAGCCCTGCCCGGCCTGGTGGATGAAGGTTACGGCACGGTGGACAAGCAGGTATTTGCACTGGAGCCGCTGGATGACACCGCCCGCCAACTGGGTGCCAGCTACCAGTTGCGCATTGCCATGAATCCGCTGCAGGAAAGCCAGGTAGTGGTGCATATCGTGGATGGCCTGGTCAAGGTGATCCAGCAGGAGGCCGAGCGCCAGGGCCGTCCGGAAGATGGCAAGCAGGCTGCCGACGCCGCGCAATTGGTTCGCGCTCTGACACAGCGTTCGGCTGCCGACTTGCAAGCCACGCGCACGGTGTCGCACCTGTATGCCAACCGTCAGGGTCAGTTGCTGGGGATAAACCAGGAAATCACGCTGGACACCCCGCAGCTGCGCGGCCTGGCCTATCTCCACATGCGCTACAGCAATCACGGCAAGCCCGTGTTTGCCTACCAGCCTGCAGCGTCAGACATCATCGACTACGACAAGCTGCCCAAGCCGCAATGGCTGCAGGACCTGGCCAAGTAAGCATGGCCAACACTCTTTAACAGCATGATCCGAACCGCCGCCCCCACTTGCTGTCACACTTTGCTGCCCAGCAAGGTGAGCATGACAGGGGCGGCGTTTGCCATCCGGCGGTTGCCGGCACTGCCATGACAGTCACTTGCAATTGCCTCAAGGACCCCAGATGAAAAAATTTGCCCTGGCCATGCTGGCCACCGTGCTGACCTTGCCGGTACAGGCTGCCGCCATCGCCCAGCTCAAGGCCTTTGTCAATGACACCAAAACCCTGTCCGCCAGCTTTACCCAGGTGGTCAGCGCCAAGAACAAGAAAGAAGAAGTCTCCGGTCAGCTGGAAATCTCCCGTCCCGGCAAATTCCGCTGGAGTTACAACAAGCCGTACGAACAGCTGATTGTCGGTGATGGCAAGACACTGTGGATTTACGACAAAGACCTGGCCCAGGTCACCCGCAAGAACCTGGACGGCGCACTGGGCAGCAGCCCGGCTGCGCTGCTGGCCGGCAATAATGCCATCGAACGCGACTACATCCTGAAAGAAGCCGGCAAACAGGGCGATGTGGAGTGGCTGAGCGCCAGCCCGAAAAAACAGGACAACACCTTCAACGCCATCCGCATGGGCTTTAGCAACAAGATGCTGGTGGAAATGGAGCTGACCGACAGTTTTGGCAATAACACTCGCATCCGCTTTGCCAATCAGCAGAAAAACCCTGCCCTGGCTGCCAGCCATTTCAGTTTCACCCCGCCCAAGGGAGCGGATGTGGTCAGCGGCGACTGAACAGCCGCCAACTGACGTGCACCGGCCAGCTCAGGGTGACGGCTTCCAGCCGGACTGCTGCAAAAAGCGGTCAACCTGGCGGGTATAGTCGCCAGCCACGCCCAGCTGCTGGTTGATCTGAGCGTGGCTCAGGTCCTGCGGCATTACCTGCACCACCACCCCGGCTTGCCTGCCTTTGTCAGCCAGGCCTCGCGCCTGCTTGCAGGATTCCGCCCGCTGCAAGGAGCACACGGCCAGTAGCGGCGGCGTGCCAGCGCCCAGCAAACGGGTGGGCGACAAGCGGTCCCAACGCGCGGCATCGCTACCAAAAGCCTTGTCATACAAGGGGAAATGCGGGCCTCGCATGATGTCCGCTACCTCCAGCGCTGCACTGTCCAGCAGCACGCTGGACACCCAGGGCTGCACGCCATGGCGCTGGCGCAGCGCGGTATCGGTACTCAGCAAGCCGACAAGGTGCGCCCCAGCCGAGTGTCCCATCAATACCAGCTGCCGCCTGTCTGCACCCCATTCGGCAGCATGCGCCTGCACCCAGGCCACCGCGCGGGCCACATCATCCGCCTGATCCTCCACCGGGGCCTGCGGCAGCAGGCGATAATCCAGCGACACCAGCACCACCCCGGCAGGCAGCCAGTGCGCCAGCTTGTTATCCACCACATTGACCGCCTGCTTGCTACCCACACGCCAAGCCCCGCCATGCACCATCACCAATAATGGCCGGCCCTGCCCTTCGTCTGCCGGCAGATAGACATCCAGTCGCTGGCGCATATCAGGGCCATACGCCAAGTCCGCCAGCTTGCGTGCACCAGCAGGCAAACGGCCACTGCTGGCAACATCCTCCTCTGCCAGAGCATCGTGACTGGCCGCCCGCTGCTGCAACCAGTTCTGCAGGGGGCCAGCCTGCACCGGCAATGCCAGCAGCAGCCATAAACAGAGTACAACCGGCTTCATTCCGCACCTCCTCAATTCCAGTTCACGGTGCCTGCGGCAGGCAGAACACAGCTGATATACTAGCAGCCTGTTTCTTTTGCCGTGTCAGCCACCATGAATGATCTGTTTGCCCAGGAAGCCAAAAAACCGTTGGCCGAGGCACTGCGCCCCGCCGCACTGGATGAGGTAATTGGCCAGCAGCACCTGATCGGCCACGGCAAGCCGCTGCGGCTGGCAGTGGAATCCGGCACCTTGCACTCGATGATTCTGTGGGGCCCGCCCGGCGTGGGTAAAACCACGCTGGCGCGTATTCTGGCCGGCAGTTTCGATGCCGAGTTCATTCCGCTCTCTGCCGTGTTTTCCGGGGTAAAGGATATTCGCGACGCGGTGGAACAGGCGCATGCCGCGCTGCAACGCTCTGGCCGTCACACCATCCTGTTTGTCGATGAAGTCCACCGCTTCAACAAAAGCCAGCAGGACGCGTTTTTGCCTTTTGTCGAATCCGGCCTGCTCACCTTTATTGGTGCCACCACGGAAAACCCGTCGTTCGAAGTGAACTCCGCCCTGCTGTCACGAGCGCAAGTGTATGTGCTGAACAGCCTGGGGGAGGACGAACTGGTGCTGTTGTTCCAGCGTGCGCGCGACAAGGGCGCGCTAGACGGACTGGAATTCGACGAGCAGGCCATCGCTGCCCTCACCGGCTATGCCGATGGCGATGCACGGCGCTTTCTTAACCTGCTGGAGCAAACCCGCACCGCCGCGCTGGCACGCAAAACCGGCCAGATCACGCAGGACTTTCTGGCCGAAGTGCTCAGCGTCAACGCCCGCCGCTTCGACAAGGGCGGCGATGCTTTCTACGACCAGATTTCCGCCCTGCACAAATCGGTGCGCGGCTCCAACCCGGATGCCGCCCTGTACTGGCTCACCCGCATGCTGGATGGCGGCGCGGACCCGCGCTACCTGGCGCGCCGCCTGGTACGCATGGCCTGGGAAGACATTGGTCTCGCCGACCCGCGCGCCATGCAGATTGCCAACGACGCCGCCACCACCTACGAGCGGCTGGGCAGCCCGGAAGGCGAACTGGCTCTGGCGCAAGCCGCCATCTACCTGGCGGTGGCGGCAAAGAGCAATGCCGGCTACATGGCCTACAACCAGGCGCGCGCCTTCATCAAGCAGGACAAGAGCCGCCCGGTGCCGGTACACCTGCGCAATGCGCCCACCAAGCTGATGAAAGAGCTGGGCTATGGCCATGAATACCGCTATGCCCATGACGAACCGAATGCCTATGCCGCCGGCGAAAGCTATTTGCCGGACGACATGCCGGAACCGGGCTGGTATCAGCCGGTGCCGCGCGGGCTGGAAATCAAGATCGGGGAAAAACTGGCCCTGCTGAAAAAGTGGGATGAGGAAGCCGGCAAGAAGTAAGGCCGCAGCGACCAAGGACTAGCCAACAGGACGTCGCCTGCCAGCATCTACAAGCCCGCCAGCATTGCTTATAATGCTGTTTTTGCCAGCAACAGGCAGGACAAAGCCCGCCTGTTACCGTTACACTTGCGTTTTACAGAATGAGTGGGTGCTGCCAGCCACAGGCAGACGTGCAGCGCCACACAGCGGTTGCTTTCCCTCCGCATGCAGGATTCAGTAAGGGGCTGATGCTGTTGCACAGCCCGCTACCAGCAAGACACTTCAATACCATCAGGATTTTCCATGCTAGACATTCAATTGCTCCGTAACGATCTGGACGCTGTTGCTGCCCGCCTGGCCAGCCGTGGCTACACCCTGGACACCGCCGCTTTCACCACAATGGAAGCCGACCGCAAATCCCTGCAAACCCGCATGCAGGAACTGCAATCGCGCCGCAATGCCACTTCCAAGCAAATTGGCGAAGCCAAGCGCAAGGGTGAGGATGTGTCTGCCATCATGGCCGAAGTGGCGAACCTGGGTGATGAACTGAAAGCCGCCGAAGCCGCCTTCGAAGCCGTGCAAGCCAAGCTGGATGCCCTGCTGATGAGCATTCCCAACCTGCCGAACGAATCCGTTCCGGTAGGCAAGGACGAGAACGACAATGTGGAAGTGCGCCGTGTTGGCGTGCCGCGCCAGTTCGACTTTGAAGTAAAAGACCATGTCGACATCGGCACCCCGCTGGGCCTGGATTTCGACACCGGTGCCAAGCTGTCCGGTGCCCGCTTCACCGTACTGAAGGGCGACATTGCCCGTCTGCACCGCGCGCTGGCGCAGTTCATGCTCAACACCCATACCGGCGAGCATGGCTATACCGAGCACTACACCCCGTACATCGTCAATGACAGCGCCCTGCTGGGCACCGGCCAGCTGCCGAAATTTGCCGAAGACATGTTCAAGGTGACCAAGGGTGGTGAAGAAGGCACGGTAGACCAGTACCTGATTTCCACCTCGGAAATCACCCTGACCAATACCGTGAGCAACAGCATCCTGAAAATGGAAGAGCTGCCGCTCAAGCTGACCGCGCACTCGCCCTGCTTCCGCTCCGAAGCTGGCAGCTATGGCCGTGATACCCGTGGCATGATCCGCCAGCACCAGTTCGACAAGGTGGAAATGGTACGTATCGAGCATCCGGACCACTCCTATGCCGCGCTGGAAGAAATGGTCGGCCATGCCGAAAACATCCTGAAGGCACTGGAACTGCCCTACCGCGTGATTACCCTGTGCACGGGCGACATGGGCTTTGGCGCTGCCAAAACCTACGATCTGGAAGTATGGCTGCCGGCGCAGAACACCTACCGCGAGATTTCCAGCTGCTCCAACTGTGAAGCCTTCCAGTCGCGCCGCATGTTGGCCCGCTTCAAGGACGAAAACGGCAAGAACCAGCTGGTGCATACCCTGAATGGTTCCGGTCTGGCTGTAGGCCGTACCCTGGTGGCGGTACTGGAAAACTACCAGAACGCCGATGGCAGCGTGACCATTCCGGCCGTGCTGCGTCCTTATATGGGCGGCAAGGAAAAAATCGGCGGCTGATATCCGCCGGTTCTGCCAGACAAAAAAGCCACGACATGTCGTGGCTTTTTTGTTTGGTGAAGCAAGTCTGCTTGACGGGCCTGGGAGGAAATCAGCCAATTGTTACTGGCGGTATTTTTCCAGCAAGGCTTTGGCAATGGCCTCGGTTTGTGCATCGGCATTACCGCTGTAGTCTGCCGGGCGAAAGTGCATCTGGAATGCACTGATGGTTTTGCGGGTGTCTTCATCCAGCTCACCGCTTTGCGGAATCTGGTCATAACCATAGCGTTTCAGGCTTTGTTGCACTTCCAGCACCACGGCCGCCTGTTTGGGCGCGCGCCCTGCAAGATGTTTTTCCACCGTTTGCGGGTCCGGCCAGGCGCCGATTCCCATGCCGGCCAATTGCTCCCAGGGAAACAAGGGGCCGGGGTCGGACTTGCGCAAGGGTGCCACGTCGCTGTGACCCAACACGTTGTAAGGCTGGATCTGGTTCCGGGCAATCACATCCTTGAGCAGGATAGACACGGCCTTGATCTGTTGAGGCGTATACGGATACCACTGACGCCAGCCAGAAGGTAATTCGGTGTAGCCACGGTTGACCATTTCCACGCCCACCGAAGACGCATTCAGCGCACGCCAGCCGCCCCAGCTACTGACGCCGGCATGCCAGGCACGCTTGCTTTCCGGCACTAGCTGCATGATGACTGGCTCTCCACCACGCCATTGCGGGTTTTCCGGCACCAGATAATGTGTGCTGACCTGCGGACCGGTCAGCATGGCGAGGGAATCTGCCTGATTCAGTGCCGTGTAATGCAGGATGACAAAACGGATGCGCTCGTCCTGGCCCTGGGCGGTAAAGCTGGTATTCAGCAAGTAATGCTCGGCTATTTTTTCGTAGGCAGGCCGGCTTGCTGGCGGTTCAGCCTGCTTGGCCGACATGGTGTTGCTGCAGCCAGCCAGAACAAGCTGACTGGTGCTCAGGACAATGGTTTTATACAGATAACTGCGGGAAAGAACTGTTTTTTTGGTTTTCATGGGACTCTGGCTTTGTTGATCAATTAAAAAAGCAATCAATACTTGCTTTTTGATTGAAAATAATTATCAACAACATCAAAATCAGACGGTACTGACCAAAGTTCCAGTTTTCCTCTCTATAAATTAGGAAATTCTGAATCACAACCAGCTTGGCAAACACCTCAGCCCCGACACATCACTGCCATTCAACAGCCGCTTCGGACAATAAAACAGCCGGGACCCGCCCGGCTGTTTCATGGTCTACTTCCATCGACAAATCAGTATCAATCTTCGTCCGCCCAGCTTGGGGACCGCTTGCCCAGAAACGCTGATACCCCTTCCAGCTGTTCCTCTTCCCCGATCAGGGACAGCAAGGCCTCTCGTTCCCGTTGCAGGTGCTCTTCCAGCGTGGCACCAGCACTGGCTTCAATCAGCTGGCGCGCACGCGCCACCGCCTGCGGCGCCTGATTCGCCACCTTGCCCGCCAGGCTTACTGCCATGATCTTGGCAAAACCCGGATCGACAATTTCTTCCACCAGGCCGATTTCATAAGCCTTTTCCGCACTCAGGATTTCGCCACCCAGCAGAATGCGCTTGGCCCAGGACACACCTACCTTGTCGGCCAGCGTCTTGCTGCCACCACCGGCCGGCAACAGGCCAACCCGGGCTTCCGGCAAACCCAGCCTGGCGCCGCGTTCCACCACCATGTAGTCACACATCAGCGCGCATTCCAGCCCGCCGCCCAGGGCATAACCGTTGATGGCGGCAACCGTCACGCCGGAATAGTTGCGCAGCGCTGCAAATGCGGCGGTAAAGGCGTCCAGCATTTCGGCTACATCCTGCTTGCTGCCCTTGCTGAACAGATTCAGATCAGCGCCAGCACAGAAGAAAGCGTCTCCAGCCCCGGTGATCACCACTGCGCGCACCGAGCTGTCCGCTTGCAGCTTGGCCATTACGGTAGCCAGTTCATGCAGGCTGGCGATGGTCCACACATTGGCGGGAGGATTGTTGATCGTGATGATTGCAGACTGGCCCAGATGTTCGAGCGTCAAATACTTGGCCATGTAGTTTCCTCAGTTTCTTTGTGGGTCGTTACACATTGCAGCACCTGTCCGTTTGGCCTTTTTATTTGTGGCCTCCCCGATTACGGCAGGAAAGAATGAGCATTCTCAGGGCTTGGCGCGCCTTTTTCCAGCGCGAATGACCGTTTCCCCGTACTTTTTTTCTAGCTGGCTTTCCTCCTCAATGCCAAACAGAATTTGGCTTTTTTTTATTATTACATTGTCACAATTTGCTTAAAAATCAGGCAAGCCGAGCTAACAAGCCCTCTGGTAGAATAGGGATTTAAGCAACAGGTTGTCGCATGTTAGAAACGGGTTTCTGGGTGATTTTCCTGGCCGGCCTGCTGGGCGGCGGACATTGCATGGGGATGTGCGGCGGCATTGTGACGGCGCTGACCCTGAATCTGCCTGCCGGGCAGCAACGCTGGAAAATCATGTTGTCGTACAACAGCGGGCGCTTGCTCAGTTATGTCAGCGCAGGCGTGTTGCTGGGTGGCCTGGCTGAAGCCGGCTTGAGCCTGATTGCCACCCGACCGGCACAAATGGCCTTGCTGGTACTGGCCAACCTGATGCTGATTGCCATGGGCCTGTATCTGGCCGGGCTCTCCAGCGCCATTACCACCCTGGAAAAAATCGGCCGTCCGGTTTGGAGCAAACTGCAACCCTTGCTCGCCCGCCTGCTGCCCATCCGCAGTGCCAAAGCCGCCTTGCTGGCCGGCATGCTGTGGGGCTGGTTGCCATGCGGCCTGGTGTATAGCGCCTCGCTGTCGGCACTGGCCAGCGGCAAGGCCTTGCAAGGCGGCCTGCTGATGCTGGCATTCGGCCTGGGCACGCTGCCCAATTTGTTGCTGATGGGGGTGTTTGCCGACACGCTGCGCCAGTTCATCCAGCGCAAGCCGGTGCGTTTGCTGGCGGGCTTGCTGGTGGCAGGCATGGGGCTGACCCGCTTACTGCTACTGGCAATGCAGGCATGAAAAAAGCCGCCCGGTGTGATTGGGGCGGCTTTAGGATGCCTCGCGCAGTTTAGCGGAAGGACTGCATGATGGTTTCCACATTGTGGTGGAACAACTTGAGATAACTGCTGGCCGGGCCATTGGGCTTGGACAGGGCATCGGCATACAATTCGCCGCCAATCCTGACCTTGGCTTCGCGGGTCAGTTGTTCCAGCAGGCGCGTGTCGGTCATGTTTTCCATGAACACCGCATTCACCTTTTCCTGACGGACCTGTTTCACCAACTGCGCCACGCCCTTGGCCGATGCTTCTGCTTCGGTGCTCACGCCCTGGATAGCCAGCATCTTGATGCCATAACGCTCACCAAAGTAGCCAAAGGCATCGTGCGAGGTCAGCATCTTGCGTTTGGCGGCCGGGATGGCTGCAAACTGCTTGGCCGCCCAGTCGTCTTCCTGCTTCACCCGCGCGGCAAAGTCGGCCGCACGGCGGTTGTATTCGTCCTTGCCTTGCGGGTCGGCCTTGATCAGCGCGGCAGTGATATTGCGGATGTATACCTGCACCCGTTGCGGGTCGTGCCAGGCATGCGGATCCACCACATCGTGGCCATGCGCTTCGCCCTCTTCCTCCGGTGCCATGCGGGTCTTGATTCCCTTGCCGGCTTCCACCATCACCCCCTTGTAGGCGGATGCCTTGGTGAGCCGACCCATCCAGCCTTCCAGCCCCAGTCCGTTGGTGACAAACACGCGGGACGCCGACAGCGCCTTCACATCGGCCGGGGAAGGTTGAAACACGTGGGCGTCCTGATCCGGCCCTACCAGCGACACCACATCCACCCGCTGGCCACCGATTTCACGGGTCATGTCCGCCACAATGCTGAAACTGGCAACAACCGGCAGCTTTGCCGCCATGGCCGCCATGGGCAAACCCAGCAGCAACAGGCTCAACAGACTTTTTTTCACACCGAACTCCTCAGGATTCAAAATGCCGCGCGCGGATATAGCGCGGCAGAGCACCGCCCGCCGGAGCGAACAGCAGGGAAAAGAGGTAGAACAAGCCGGCCACCAGAATGATGGCGGGGCCGGAAGGCAGCTCGAAGTGATAGGACAGCAACAGGCCGGCCAGACCACTGCCAAAGGCCACGCTTACTGCCATCACCAGCATGCCTTCTACCGTTTCCGACCACAGCCGGGCGGTAATGGCGGGCAGCATCATCAGGCCCACCGCCATCAGCGTACCCAGTGCCTGAAAGCCGGATACCAGGTTCAGCACCACCAGCATCAGGAAGGCCATGTGCCACAGGCCACCGCGCGCGCCTACCGAGCGCAGGAACACCGGATCCAGGCTTTCCAGCAACATAGGGCGATAGATAAAGGCCAGGGTGATCAGGGTGACCGAAGCAACACCACCCACCAGATACAAGGCAGCGTCGTCCACCGCCAGCACCGAACCGAACAGGATGTGCATCAGGTCCACATTGCTGCCGCTCTTGGACACCAGCAGCACGCCGATGGCCAGTGACAACAGGTAGAACGCCGCAAAGCTGGCATCTTCCTTGATACCGGCAAAGCGCGTGGCAAGACCCGCCAGCACCGCCACCAGCACACCGGCAACAAAGCCACCCAGACTCATGGCCGGCAGGCTGAGGCCGGCCAGCATGAAGCCGACGGCAGCGCCGGGCAGCACGGCATGGCTCATGGCATCACCCATCAGGCTCATGCGGCGCATCACCAGGAACAGGCCGATGGGGCCGCTGCCCAGCGACAGGGCCAGGCAGCCGGCCAGCGCCCGGCGCATGAAGGCAAAGTCGACAAAAGGTGCAATCAGTACATCGTAAAGGTGTTGCATCAGGCATTGACTCCATCAACCTGACACACCGCGGCACGGTCTTGCCAGTGGGCGGCCGTATCCACCGCCCGTTTCAGATTGGCATCGGTCAGTACCTGCTCGGTACGACCCCAGGCCACCACTTCACGCGCCAAGAGCAGCGTGTGCGGGAAATAGGCACGTACCTGCTCGTAGTCGTGCAGAACCGCAATGATGGTGCGGCCTTCTTCCTTCCAGCGCCGCACCAGTTCCAGCAGGTCGAAGGTGGTTTTGGCATCCATGGCGGTGAACGGCTCGTCCAGCAGGATCAGCCGCGCATCCTGCAGCAGGATGCGGGCGAACAGTACGCGCTGGAATTGCCCGCTGGACAGCGCCGAAATGGAGCGGGTGGCAAAGTCGGCCAGGCCCACTTGTTCCAGTGCATCCATGGCCTGGCCAAGGCCGGCACGCCCTACCCGGCCAAACGGCCCGGTACGGTGCCACAGGCCGGTGGCCACCAGGTCGAGCACGCTGACCGGCAAGGAGCGGTCGATTTCCGACTGCTGCGGCAGGTAGGCAATGTCCTGACGGACAAAGCCATCCAGCCGGGCATGGCCGGAATCGGGCTTGAGCGCGCCGATCATGGCTTTGAGCAAGGTACTTTTACCCGCGCCATTGGGGCCGAAGATGGCCGTGGCATCGCCCGTGACAAAGCTGCCCGAGACATGATGCACGGCCGGATGGCGCTGGTAAGACACCGTCAGATTATCCAGTGCGACCTTCATGCCACCTCCTGCAATGCCCACAGCACCACCGCCCACAACACGGCCAGCACCAGCGCCACCAGGGCCAGCCGTTGCCAGGCCGACATGGCCAGCAGGCTGATGGGGGGACGCAGGTTGGCGGCAGTCAGGTGCTGGTGCGGGGCGGCACCATGCTGATGGCCATGGGCATGCTCATGCTGATGCGCATGGTCATCGGGTGAAGAATGTTGATGTTTCATTGTTTGATTTACTCGAAGCAGGCTTGCAGCGCGGCCTCGACCGCGGCGTTATCCAGGGCTGGCGCAATCAGCTCGAAGCGGCTGTCACGCCGCCAGGACACCTGACTGGCTCCCCACTGCCCTTCGGCCCAGTTCAGCCACACCCAGCTGTCCAGCACCTTGAACACGCCCTTGGCGCGCACCAGTCCGGGCACCAGCTTGGGCAGCCGGTCAAAAAAGTCGGTCAGTTGTTCGCCGCTGAAGGACTGCTCCGGCGGGAAGGTCCAGCCGGCGGAATCCCAGCCATTGCCACTATCAGCCGGAATGGCTGGCCGGTAGCGCGGCTTGACGGTGACGGCGGCATCCAGCCATTGCACATCCACCAGGCCATCCCGCACCTCGGCAATGACCGATTTGGGTGGAAACAGCTTGCCCGCCTGTGCATGGAAGGCTTGCAGGGTTTCCACGTCGGCCATGTCGATCTTGTTGGCCACCAGCACGTCGGCAATGGCCACCTGGTCGCGGTACAGGGGCTGACGCAGGTAGTCCGGGCTGACAAACTGGCGCGGGTCCACCAGCGTCAGCACCGCGCCCACTTCCAGCGCATCGCCCAAGGGCTTGGCGCGTAACTCGTCGATCACCCCGGCAGCATGGGCAAGGCCGCTGGCCTCGATCAGCAGGCGGTCCGGCCGCTCGCGTCGCAGCAAGGTAGCCACGGTGGTGGTCATTTGCGGACCGGCCACGCAGCACAGGCAGCCACCGGCGATTTCCGCCACCGGCAGGTCGTCGTTCATCAGCGCGGCACCGTCGATGCCCACTTCACCGAATTCATTGACGATGACCGCCCACTTTTCACTGGCCGGTCGGGTAGCAATCAGATGACGCAGGGCCGTGGTCTTGCCCACGCCCAGAAAGCCGGTAAACAGATTGACAATGGTTTTTTTCATATGCGGCATGCCTTGCAAAGTCCGGTCAGCGTCAGGTTCTGGCGGCTCAGGGTAAAGTCGGCGGCGTCTGCCACATCGTGCAAGCCGGCCAGTGCCGCCATCACGTCGACTTCCTGCACCTTGCCGCAGGTTTCACATACCAGAATCATGCTTTCGTGCTGACACTCGAAATGGTCACAGACAACAAAGCCGTTCAGGGCATCCACCCGGTGCAACAGGCCCTGCTCCACCAGAAAGTCCAGCGCGCGGTATACGGTAGGCGGGGCGGCAATGCCGCGTTCCTTTTGCAAATCGGCCAGCACCTGATAAGCCTTCACCACGCCCTGATGGCGCAGCACCAGCTCCAGCACCTGACGGCGCAAGGCGGTCAGCTTGCAGCCACGGCGCTCGCAATGCGCTTCGGCGGCCTGGATGTAATCCGTGCGGTTCATTGACGGCTCCTGTTAACGATGGCGAATGTTACTGTATAACATCACGACAATACAACCATTAACACTCAGTGGGTATTGTCTGTCATCCGTCCGTGTTAGCCTGCGTTATCCCCTGTAGCAGCTTGCAACCTTCAAAGGAGTTCACATGAAAAAAACCCTCATGCTCAGCCTTTGCGCCGTTCTGGCCAGCTCTGCCTTCGCCGCCACCGATCCGGTATCCGCCCGTCAGGACATTTTCAAGCAGTTCAAGAAAGACGCCGGTGCCATGGGCAAGATGGTGAAGAGCGATGCCATCAACAAGGAAGAATTCAGCAAGCTGGCTGCCCATCTGGATGAAGTGGCCCAGCAACCGTGGCAGCACTTCCCGGCTGGTACCGCCAGTGGTCAAACCGCCAAGAAGACCGAAGCCAAGGCCGAAATCTGGAGCAAGCCTGCCGAATGGACCAAGGCGACAGATGCCTTCAAGGCAGAGACCGCCAAGCTGAAGCAAGTTGCGGCAGCGGGAGACACCGCCAGCATCAAGAACCAGTTCGCCGCGGTGCAGAAGACCTGCAAGGCCTGTCACGACGCCTTCCGTAAAGACTGATAGAATTTTCACCCGCCGTTGCGGTGGTCTGGCCTTGCCGGACAGGCCGCCACAACGGCTTATCCAGCCAACCACCCCGACACAGAATCCATGAAACACACTGTTACTGCCCTGCTGCTGGCTGCCCTGGCCATTCCTGCCGCCATGGCCGACTCCCCGGCGGAAATCCGCACCCAGAGCTTCAAGAAAATCCTGCGTGCCTTCGAGCCGATGGGCATGGTGGTACGCGACCGCGACCCATACAACAAGGCAAAATTCATTGCCATGGCCGACAGCCTGAAGCAGATTTCTGCCGAACCGTTCAATCATTTCCCGGCTAACAGCATTGATGGCAAGAGCCGCGCCAAGCCGGAAATCTGGAGCCAGCCAGCCAAGTTCCAGGCTGCGCGCGACACCTTCCTGAAAGCCGTCAACGACCTGGACAGCACCGCCCACAATGGCGACCTCGCCAGCATCAAGAAGAGCTACGGCGTGGTGGCACAAAGCTGCAAAGCCTGTCACGACAGTTTCCGTGGCCCGGAAAAATGAATCTGTAGCCAGCCACACGACAGCAAAACAAAAAGCCCTGACAACTCAGGGCTTTTTCGTTAATGCAAGATCATGCTCACAAGCGGGTCAGTAGCAGATACACCCCGCCACCCGACAACAGCAGGCTCAGCAAGGCCAGCTGCCAGGCACGGAAATACGGAGCCGGTGTCTGGCCATCGGCAGCCTGATAGCCAGTCAGCATGGCGCGCACCAGGTTCTGCTTCTTGATCACACGGTAAGCCACAATGGCAGCAATGTGCAGGCCTACCAGCAGCAGGATGAGGTTGAACAACAGCTTGTGAAAGCGGGTGACGGATTCGGACAGCTCGCCCGAAATCAGCCGGGCCAGCGGGCCATCAAAAGTGTAGCTGTCCACGTCGGTGGCAAACAGGCCGCTCCCCACCTGCACCAGCAGCACCGCCAGCAAGGCCAGCACCATCAGCGCGCCCAGCGGATTATGGCCAGGACGCGGTGTCCACTTGCCTTGCAGATAGGCGCGAATGGCCGCCGGGCCTTTGACAAACTGGCTGAAACGGGCGGTTTCGCTACCGATCACGCCCCAGATCAGCCGGAACAGCAGCAGCACGGCAATCGCCTCGCCACTCCAGATGTGATATTGCAACCAGTCGCCACCCTGCTCGCCGGTGAACCACATGCCGCCAAACAGCACAACCAGGCTCCAGTGAAACAGGCGGGTTGGCCAATCCCATACCTTGATGCTCTTTTCCATGCGCAACCTCGTGCGGCAAACAGTGCAAAGAGGGCAGTTTAACCAGCTGCCCACTTACTGCCTACTGCCAAGTGTTGAAGAACTGTTGCCAAGGCCCGCCGTATGGACAATGCCGGAAAAATGCCGGAATTGGATTCTGATCAGGCCGTTTTCGGGTAGTATTACCCCTTTCGCCGTCCGTGATAGCGCAGCTTGCCCAAGCACGGCTGACCACAGACGGCCAACGCACTGACAGCCCGCTGCGGCTGTGTTTTCACGCATTGAGTTGGAGAAAGTAATGACCCAAGCTTCACTGATCGAGGATCTGGAGGCCCGCGGCCTGATCGCGCAAACCACAGACGCCGCCGCCTTGTCCGAACTACTGGCCAAGGAACAGGTAACCCTGTATTGCGGATTCGACCCGACTGCTGACAGCCTGCACATCGGCAGCCTGGTTCCCATTCTGATGCTCAAACGCTTCCAGCTGGCGGGCCATCGCCCGATCGCCCTGGTGGGCGGTGCCACCGGCATGATCGGCGACCCCAGCTTCAAGGCCACCGAACGCAAGCTGAACACCCCGGATGTGATTGAAGGCTGGGTGGACAAAATCCGCGCCCAGGTTTCGCCCTTCCTGTCCTTCGAAGGCGACAACGCCGCTGTCATGGCCAATAACTACGACTGGTTTGGCGGCATGGGCGCACTGGAATTCCTGCGCGACATCGGCAAGCACTTCTCGGTCAACGCAATGATCAAGAAAGAAGCGGTGCAACAGCGCATCAACCGCGACGACCAGGGCATTTCCTACACCGAGTTCTCCTACAGCCTGCTGCAGGGTTATGACTTTTCCGAGCTGAACCGTCGCCTGGGCTGCAAGCTGCAAATCGGTGGTTCCGACCAGTGGGGCAATATCACCGCCGGTACCGACCTCACCCGTCGCCTGAACCAGCAGCAGGTGTTCGGCCTGACCATGCCGCTGGTCACCAAGTCCGATGGCACCAAGTTCGGCAAGACCGAATCCGGCACCATCTGGCTGGATGCGCGCAAGACTTCACCCTACGCCTTCTACCAGTTCTGGCTGGGCACCGCCGATGCCGACGTGTACAAGTTCCTGCGCTACTTCAGCTTCCTGTCGGTAGCGGAAATCGCCGCCATCGAAGAAGCCGACAAGGCCCGTGATGGCAAGCCGGAAGCCCAGCGCATCCTGGCCGAACAAGTGACCGAACTGGTACACGGCAAGGCAGCCCTGGCCGCCGCCCAGCGCATTACCCACAGCCTGTTCAGCAACGACCTGTCCAGCCTGACCGAGGACGACTTCGCCCAACTGGCACAGGACGGCCTGCCGCACTTCGTGCTGAATGCGGCTGAGGACAGCCTGATCGACGCGGTGGCCAATGGCGGCCTGGCCAAGTCCAAGAGCGAGGCACGTACCTTCATCCAGAGCGGCGCGGTCAGCATCAACGGCAACAAGGCAGACAGCATCGAGCATCGCTTTACCGCCGATGACCGACTGTTCGGTCGCTTCAGCCTGCTCAAGCGCGGCAAGAAGAACTATGCGCTGATTGAATGGCAGGCCTGATACCGGCCTGATGCCCGCCTTGTCGGGCAATGCCACGGCGGCCCGCTTCTGCACATGCAGACGGGCCGTTTTTTCATGTCATCACCGCAAGGCTCGACGCGGTAACGACCAAACCAATAGAATTTCGCCATCCTCCATTGTCCGCAGGGCTAGCTTCATGGAAAGAATCGGTTTTATCGGACTGGGCCTGATGGGCCTGCCCATGTGCCGCAGGCTGCAGGCTGCCGGCTTCCCGCTCACCGTCTGGAACCGCTCGCCGGACAAGCTGGAACAGGCCCGCGCCGAGGGCATGTCCGCCTCAACATCGCTGGCGGAACTGGCGGGTGCCAGTGACATCATCATGCTGTGCATTGCCGATGCCGCTGCGGTGCAAAGTGTGGTGGCGCAATTGCACCCGCTCTTGCGCGCCGGCCAGCTCATCATTGACCTGTCCAGCATCGACCCCGACACCACCCGCCGCTGCGCAGAGCAGCTTGGCCAACAGGGTGCCAGCTGGGTGGATGCGCCGGTATCCGGCGGGGTAAGGGGGGCGGAACAAGGCACACTGGTGATCATGGCCGGTGGCAGCGAGGCGGACATCCAGCGCGCCAGCCTGCCCTTGCAAGCCTTGTCGCAGCGCATTACCCGCATGGGCGATGTCGGCAGCGGGCAGGTGACCAAAATCTGTAACCAGCTGGTTGTGGCCGCCAATGCCATGCTGATTGCCGAAGCGGTGGCGCTGGCCGAAAACAATGGCGTTGATGCCAGCCTGCTGGCACCAGCGCTGGCTGGTGGCTTTGCCGATTCGCTACCCTTGCAGATTCTCGCCCCGCGCATGGCGGCACGTCAGGCTGAGCCGGTACAGTGGAAGGTGGCCACCCTGCTGAAGGATCTGGACAACGCCGGTCAGCTATCAAAACAAAGCCAGTCCGCCACCCCGCTGGCTGCGCTGGCCAGCCAACTGATGCGCCTGCATGCCGCACAAGGCCATGCCACAGCCGACCTCAGCAGCGTCATCAATCTGTACCAGGACCATCATCAGGAAACCAGACCATGTTGAAACTCTGTGCCAACCTCAGCATGCTGTTCAGCCACCTGCCGTGGCCGGAGCGCTTTGCCGCCGCCCGCGCCGCCGGTTTTGCTGCAGTGGAAATCCAGTTCCCCTATGAACATACGGTGAAACAGCTGCAAGGCTGGCTGAATCAGCATCAACTGAAGCTGGTACTGATCAACGCTCCGGCCGGAGACCTGATGCAAGGCGGCACCGGGCTGGCTGGCCATTCAGGCAAGGAGGCGGAATTTGCCAGCGGCCTGCAGCAATGCCTGCATTACGCCACGCAACTGGGCGTGGAAGCGGTGAACATCCTGCCCGGACGGCTGGCCGAAGGCAGCAGCCGCACACAGGCCCTGGCCACACTGAATGCCAATCTGCTGATGGCTGCTGATCTGCTTGGCCAGCATCACATCCGCTGCACCGTGGAGGCCATCAACCGCCACGACATGCCCGGTTTTCTGGTGAGCACGCTGGCCGAATTGCAGCAACTGCCCGCTCACCCCAATCTTTTCTGGCAAATCGACCTTTATCACATGGCCAGCATGGGCGAAGCGCTATCCCCCTTGCTGGCACAACACTGGCAACGCATCGGCCACTTGCAGCTTGCCGACTACCCCGGCCGTGGCGCGCCGGGCAGCGGTGCGCTGGACTTTGCCAGCTTATTCAGTCAAATCAAGGCACTGCCTTATGCCTTCTGGAGTGGTGCAGAATACCGTGACAATAACGGTGACATGGGGTGGCTGGCCTCACTGCCAGGCCAGCAGGACGATGCTGCACTGCGGCACTGAAACTTGCAGCCGGCTGCAATTTTTGATTTTTTGCCACATCTCCTGACAGGGAATCAATCACTTAGCAGGCCATTTTGCAGAAAAGGCTTGCAAACGGCTATTTTTTACCGTAGAGTGCGAACCCTTCTGATTTCCAAATTCCACCGGCAGATTCAGCAGCAGCAATGCAGCAACTGCCGGCGTGATGCTTCATCGTCCCTGACCGATATTCCAGGCTTCGTCCACGTAGTGTCTCTTTTGACTGGACTGCTGTTCGCCGCTTGCACAGGTTGGTGCCGATGACCGACAGCCTCACACGAGGCTGCTAACCGCCACATCTCCTGGCCAAGCGACACCGGCTCTACTCCGGTTTGAAAGGACATTATGCATTTCTCCGACCTGGGCGTTGCCCCGACCATCCTGCGTGCACTCGAAGCTGCCGGTTACGACACCCCCACCGGCGTACAAGCCGAAGCCATTCCTGCTGCCATTGCTGGCCGCGACCTGCTGGTTTCCGCTCAAACCGGTAGCGGCAAGACCGCAGCCTTCCTGCTGCCGGCCCTGACCAAGTTGTCCGAGCGCTCCACCGGCAAGGGCCAGGGCCCGCGCGTTCTGGTGCTGTGCCCGACCCGCGAACTGGCGCAACAGGTGGAAAAGAACGCCCTGGAATACGGCAAGGACCTGCGCTGGATGCGTACCGCCTGCCTGGTGGGCGGCGCCTCCTTCGGCTACCAGACCCGCGCCCTGTCCCGCCCGATCGACCTGATCGTGGCCACGCCGGGCCGTCTGATGGACCACATGCGCTCCGGCCGTGTTGACTTCTCCCGCCTGGAAATGCTGGTGCTGGACGAAGCCGACCGCATGCTGGACATGGGCTTCATCGAAGACATCGAAACCATCGTCAAGGCCACTCCGGAAAGCCGTCAGACCGTACTGTTCTCCGCTACGCTGGATGGCACCGTTGGCCGCATGGCTGAAAAAATCACCCGCGAACCGCAGCGTATCGAAATTGCCCGTACCGAAACTTCCGGCGGCACCATCGAAGAACACCTGCTGTACGCGGACGACCTGAACCACAAGCATCGCCTGCTGGATCACATCCTGAAAGAGTCCGGCTTTGACCAGTGCGTGATCTTCTCCGCCACCAAGGCTTACAGCGAAGAACTGGCTGACAAGCTGTCCGACCAGGGCTATTCCGCTGCCTGCCTGCATGGCGACATGCCGCAAAGCTGGCGTAACCGTACCCTGAACGACCTGCGTCGCGGTCGTATCAAGATTCTGGTGGCCACCGACGTTGCTGCGCGCGGTATCGACGTTCCCACCATCACCCACGTGGTGAACTTCGACCTGCCGAAACAGGCTGAAGACTATGTACACCGTATCGGCCGTACCGGTCGTGCCGGTCGTGACGGCACAGCCATCACCCTGGCGGAATCGAAAGAATTCCACAAGGTACGCCGCATCGAGCAATACCTGAAGCGTCAGATCACCGAAGGCGTGATCGAAGGCATGGAACCGACCCGTCGTCCGCCGAAAGGCCCGCGTCGCAATGGCAAGCCGGGTGGCTACGGTGCCCAGGGTCAACGTCGCGGTGGCAGCGGCAACGGCTATGGCCGCGAACGTCGCGAAGGCGGCTACGGCCGTGGTACCGGTGGCAATGGTGGCGGCAGCTACGACCGTCGTGGCCCGCGCTCTGCCGGTCAGGGCCAGCGCAGCACCCAGCGTGCCGACTAAGCACCCAGTCGTTCAGCAATACAAGAAGGCGATCCACGGATCGCCTTTTTTGCGCCTTGCCGTCCCAGGCATGCACAAAATGCATGGCGACCCCGGCATAAACTCGCTTGTCAGCCTGCCATGCGCGCACCAGAATAGCTGTACACACAGCACTGGATAACGCATGACTACCCTGCTCACCATTCCCCAGCGCCTGGCCGCCTTGCGCCAGGCCATGCAACAACAGCATATTGCTGCCTGCCTGATTCCCTCTTCCGACCCGCATCTGTCCGAATACCTGCCCGCCTACTGGCAGGCCCGGCAGTGGTTGTCCGGTTTTCACGGCTCGATGGGCACGCTGATTGTCACGCAGGATCAGGCCGGACTGTGGGCAGACAGCCGCTACTGGGAACAGGCCGCCAGGGAGCTGGACGGCAGCGGCATCACCCTGATGAAAATCCAGACCGCCGCCAGCAGCCAGCATCTGGACTGGCTGGCTGAAAACCTGCAAGCCGGACAAACCGTAGCGGTGGCAGGCGACGTACTGAGCCTGGCCGCAGCCAATGCGCTGCACAGCAGCCTGAGCGCACGCGGCATTGCCCTGCGCACCGAGCTGGATTTACCCGCGCAGATCTGGAGCGACCGCCCCTCATTGCCACAAGCCGCCATCTACCCACACCGGCCACCGTTTGCCAGCACCAGCCGCCAGGACAAACTGACCGCAGTACGACAGGCCATGCAGCAGCACGCCGCGGATTACCACTTCATTTCCACGCTGGACGATATTGCCTGGCTGCTGAACCTGCGCGGTGCGGATGTCATTTACAACCCGGTGTTCATCAGCCACTTGCTGCTGGGCCCGGACAGCTCCACCCTGTTTGTTGATGGCAAGAAAGTGGATGCCAAGCTGCAAGCCGAACTGGCAGCTGACGGCGTGCAACTGGCCGATTACCACAGTACCAAGTCGGTACTGACTTCCCTACCCCTCAGCAGCACCATGTTGCTGGACCCGCGCCGCATCACGCTGGGTTTCCATCAGGCCATGCCACAAAGCATGCCGCGCGTGCAGGCCATCAACCCCAGCACCCTGCTGAAAGCCTGCAAGACCGCCGCCGAGGCAGAACACATCCGCCACACCATGGAGCAGGATGGCGCTGCGCTGTGCGAGTTCTTCGCCTGGTTCGAACAGGCAGTCAACCGCGAGGCCATCACCGAACTGACCATCGACGCGCAGATTACCGCCGCCCGCGCCCGCCGCCCCGGCTTTGTCTCGCCCAGCTTTGCCACCATTGCCGGCTTCAATGCCAACGGCGCCCTGCCGCACTACCGCGCCACGGAACAGGCCCATGCCAGTATTGCCGGTGACGGCCTGCTGCTGATTGACTCCGGTGGTCAGTATCATGGCGGCACCACCGACATCACCCGCGTGGTGGCGGTCGGTACGCCCAGCCCGGAACAAAAGCGCGACTTCACCCTGGTGCTCAAGGGTACGCTCAATCTGTCGATGGCCCACTTCCCGCGTGGCACCCTGTCGCCGATGCTGGATGCACTGGCCCGCGCTCCGATGTGGCAACACGATATCGACTTCGGCCACGGCACCGGCCATGGCGTGGGTTATTTCCTCAATGTGCATGAAGGCCCGCAAACCATCTCGCGCAGCCTGCCGGATGCCAGCATGGCAATGCAGGAAGGCATGATCACTTCGGTGGAACCGGGCATCTATCGCCCCGGCCAGTGGGGGGTACGCATCGAGAACTTGGTATTGAATGTACCAGCACAGAAAAACGGCTTTGGCGACTTCCTGCGCTTTGAAACACTGACGCTCTGCCCGATCGACACCCGCTGCATCGAGCACAGCCTGCTGTCCCGTCAGGAAGTAGACTGGCTGAATCACTACCACGCCGAGGTACAACGCCGTCTGCTGCCACTGGTGACAGGCGCTGCCCGTGACTGGCTGCTGCACGCCACCCAAGCCATCTGAGCAAGACAAACCACAATGAAAAACGCCCTGGAATCCAGGGCGTTTTTTCATACCAGGCCAGACAGAATGGCTTACATTGCTTCCAGCACCTTGATGCCCAGCAGGTCCAGACCGGTGCGCAGGGTCTTGGCAGTCAGCGCAGCCAGTTGCAGGCGGCTGGCACGTACCTCGCCTTCGCTCTTCAGGATCGGGCAGGCCTCGTAGAAGCGGGAGAACAGCGTGGCAATCTGGTACAGGTAGTTGGACAGGTAGTGCGGGTAGCAACCTTCCGCCACCGACAACAGCGTGTCCTCAAACTGGGCCAGTGCCGCAGCCAGATGTTTTTCTGCCGGCTCGGTAATCACGATGGGCGCATTGGCGTCCACGTTTTCTGCCTTGCGGAATACGCTCTGCACGCGGGTGTAGGCGTATTGCAGATACGGCGCGGTATTACCTTCAAAGGCCAGCATGGTGTCCCAGTTGAAGATGTAATCGCTCATGCGGTTTTTGGACAGGTCGGCATACTTCACCGCACCAATGCCCACCGCCGCAGCGATTTCGCGCTTCTCGTTCTCGGACAGCTCCGGGTTCTTTTCCGACACCAGCGCATAGGCACGCTCTTCCGCCTCGTCCAGCAGCTCGATCAGCTTGACGGTGCCGCCGGAGCGAGTCTTGAACGGCTTGCCGTCGTCGCCCATCATCACGCCAAAGCCGATATGTTCCAGCTTCATGCTTTCCGGGGCAAAACCCGCCTTGCGGCAGATGCTGAACATCTGGGCAAAGTGCTGGCTCTGGCGCGCATCCACCACATAGATGACGCGGTCCAGATTCAGCACCTTGTGACGGTAGCGCACTGCGCCCAGGTCGGTGGTGGTGTACAGGAAGCCGCCGTCTTTCTTGCGGATGATCACGCCCATCGGCTCGTCGTCCTGGGTGCGGAATTCCTCCAGGAACACCACCTCGGCGCCTTCGCTTTCGCTCAGCAAGCCTGCGGCACGCAGCTCTTCCACAATCACCGGCAGGTCGTCGTTATAGGCGGACTCACCGCGCACATGCTCGCGCTTCAGGCCGACATTCAGCTTTTGATACACCGCTTCGCAATGCTTGAGCGAGATGTCGACAAACTGCGCCCACAGCTTGAGCACTTCTTCATCGCCACCTTGCAGACGCACCACGTAGTCACGGGCGCGGTCGGCAAATTCTTCGCTTTCGTCAAAACGCACCTTGGCATTGCGGTAGAAGGTTTCCAGATCGGAAAGCTCCAGCGCGTTGTCACCCGCCTGACGGATTTCCACCAGATAGGCGGTCAGCATGCCGAACTGGGTACCCCAATCGCCCACGTGGTTGGCACGCACGACATCGTGACCCAGGAATTCCATCACCCGCGCCAGTGCATCGCCAATAATCGACGAACGCAGATGACCGACGTGCATTTCCTTGGCCAGATTGGGCGAGGAATATTCCACCATCACCCGCTGTGCTGCCACAGGGCTGATGCCCAGCTTGTCGTCCTGCAGGGCAGCTTCACTGCGACGGGCCAGGTATTCGGGGGCAAGATGAATGTTGATGAAGCCCGGACCGGCAATTTCCACCTTGTCGGCAATGCCTTGCAGGTCCAGCGCGGCCACTACTTTCTGGGCCAGCTCACGCGGATTGGTCTTGAGCGCCTTGGCCGCACCCATCACACCATTGGCCTGGTAGTCACCGAATTCCGGTTTGGAAGCCGGCTGGATCACTGCCGGCGCGTCCGGCGCACCGGCAGCTGCCAGTGCTGCCTGTACCCGTTGATTGATCAACTGCAAAATTGTCATGCTTGCCCCATATTGCCGTGAAAACGAAAAAACGCCTTCGTTTTCGAAAAATTTAACAGTGTCGATTGTATGCCCCCAGGCCTTGACGGGCAATGTTTGCATCGCAGCAAAAGTGCATCGTGCGCGCCAAAGCAGTGCAAATCACGCACCTTGCAGGCAGATCATGCCAAAGGGGTGAGCGCCCGCCGTCCGTATATTTGCACTCACCATCGCTTTGCACGCGCGAGTACCTGCCCACACGGATCCACCCCGACGGCAAGGCAATAAAAAATGGCCTCCAGCGGAGGCCATTCGTGACAACAGGACAAACCAGGATCAGAAGCTGTAAACCGCCTGAGCCGCGAAGATATCGTTGCTCTTGCGATAGTTGCCATCGCTGCGCAGGAATACATCGCGATTGGCCCAGTCGTGACGGATTTCCATCTTCAGGGTCAGCTGGTCGGTCGGGTAGAACAGCAGGGCTGCGGTCAAAGCCTGACGGGTGGCGCCGGAGCAATCAGTACCATTGACACTGCTGCTATTGAAACAAGCCTGGGAAATACCGAAGCCGTTGGTGCCATCCACACCACTGGACTGACCCAGCGCGATACCACCGCCACCACCACCGTTCTTGCTGTCATTCAGGTAGTCATAACGCAGGGTGCCCCCCATGCGGCCGAACCACTCGGAATTCCATTTCTGGTGGGCCAGCAGCGAGAAGCCATACCATACGGCATCGCCACCGTTCCAAGCTGCCTGCTTCTGCCGACCGTAGTCGATTTCGGCATTGTAGACGCTGTCAGTACCGGTCAGCGTCATGTCCAGCTCGCCAAAGTAGTAGGCCCCGTAGGCGCTGTTGGACGTGCCCTGATAACCATAAGTGCCGTCAGCATCACCATTACTATTGGTGTGCGCATACAGGCTTTGACGACCGATATTCATCGAGCCGCCAATGTCCAGATTGCTGGTCATGGTGTAATCGACACGGCCCGTCACCGTCGGCGTGCTGTTGCTGTGGGTATGCTGGTTCGCGTCGTTTGCACTGTTCGGATTGGTGTGGAACTGCTCGTTGGCAATCATGAACTTGGTGGCCCACGAACCATGCGACCAGTTGAAGCCGGCACCAACATAGCTGCCCGGGTCGCTGAAGTCATACAGCAGGCCATGGGTGATGGTGTTCATCTGGTTGGATTGCTGGACTTCATAGCCACCAAAGCTGTTCATCAAACCTGCCACCAACTGGGTAGTGTCGGACACCGGGAAGTTGATGATGGCGGTATTGATGATATTGTTGCCCGCGCTGCTGTTGCCACCGCTGGTCAGCAGGTTGTTGCCGGAACCACGGTTAGGCAGGATGCTGACTTCGGCACTGGGCGCCATCGGGCCAACACCAAAGGTTTTCTTGATGTCCAGGTAGACATCACCAAAGGTGCTGTTGGTGTAAGCATACTGGTTGCTGTGATTGACAAACTGGAAGCCGGCGCTGCGACCCAGACGGCTGGCCACATAGGTCGGGTCCATGTAACCGGTAATGCTCAGACCGGCAATCGGGCCTTCGCTGGCATCGGTGGTCAGCTTGTCGACCTTCATCTCCATGCCGGCCACGCGCTGCTTCAGTTCGGCATTGGCGTCATCGGCCTCGGGTGCCTTGGCGGCAGTTGCGGCATTCACCGCCTGTTGCAGCTGTTGCATTTGCGCCTGCAGGGCCTCTAGCTGGGCCTTGAGCTTGGCGATTTCGTCTCCCTTGGCGTCGGCCATGGCCACACCGGGAAGACCTGCGATCAGTGCGCTGATCAACAATTTCTTCATTTCATTTCTCCCTTGTACTACAGCATGAACAGCTTTGCTCCTACGCTGACAGAACAAACGGGGCAACAGCCGGACTGGTCTGACTGCCCAACCCACTGCTACCCCGTTGTCGTTACACTAATCCCCTGCTGACTCAGGCTGCCTTGAAGGCCAGCTGCATTTCACGTTCACGCTTGCGCTGCATGGAACGCATGTACAGATTGCCCGCTACCACACCCACCGACACCACCAGGATGAACAGGGTGGCCAGTGCGTTCATTTCCGGGTTCAGACCCAGACGAACCCGCGAGAACACCACCATCGGCAAGGTGGTGGAACCCGGACCGGACAGGAAGGCGGTCAGCACCAGGTCGTCCAGCGACAGGGTGAAGGACAGCAACCAGCCGGACACCAGTGCCTGGGAAATCAGCGGCAGGGTAATCACGCAGAACACCTTGAGCGGACGTGCACCCAGGTCCATGGCGGCTTCTTCCAGCGAACGGTTCAGTTCACGCACACGGGATTGCACGATGATGGCTACGTAGGACACACACAGCATCACGTGACCAATCCAGATGGTGAACACACCGCGGCCTTCCGGCCAGCCCAGGGTTTGCTCCATGGCCACAAACAGCAGCAGCAGAGAAATACCCTGGATCACTTCCGGAATCACCAGCGGGGCATTGATCATGCCGGCGAACAGCGGAAACAGACGGAAGCGGTTGAGCCGCGCCATCACGAAACCAGCCCAGGTACCCACCACCACCGATGCCGTTGCCGTCATCAGCGCAATCTTGATACTGAGCAGGGCTGCAGTGATGAGTTCGTCATCCTCCAGCAGCGCCCAGTACCACTTGGTGGAGAAACCGGACCACACCGTCACCAGCTTCGATTCGTTGAACGAATAGATGATGAGCAGCAGGATGGGCAGGTACAGGAAAGAGTAGCCGAAGCCAAGTACCGCATAAGACAGCGGCTTGCTGGGTTTCAAGGTGCTCATTTCACTTCCTCCATCACTTTTGCTTGGTAATGCTGGAACATGGCCATGGGCACCAGCAGCAGCAGCACCATCGCGCAAGTCACGGTAGCCGCCATCGGCCAGTCCATATTGTTGAAGAATTCATCCCACATCACGCGGCCGATCATCAGCGTGTCGGAACCACCCAGCAGTTCCGGAATCACGTACTCACCCACCGCCGGAATGAACACCAGCAGGCTGCCGGCGATGATGCCGTTCTTGGACAGCGGCAGGGTTACCTGCACAAAGGCCTTCCACGGACGGGCACCCAGGTCGTAGGCAGCTTCCAGCAGGCGCAGGTCCATTTTCACCAGGTGGGAATACAACGGCATGATCATGAACGGCAGGTAGGAAAACACCATGCCGATATAAACACCCCAGTTGGTGTGGTACAGGCGCAGCGGGGTATCGATGACGCCCAGCCACATCAGGAACTGATTGAGGAAACCGTCGTTCTTCAGGATGCCGATCCACGCATAGACGCGAATCAGGTAGGACGTCCAGAACGGCAGCATCACCATCATCATCAGGGTGTCACGGGCAGATTCAGACGCACGGGCAATGTAGTAAGCCATCGGGTAACCGATCAGCAGACACAAAACCGTGGACACAAAAGCCATCTTGACCGAGCTGATGTAGGTGGCGAAGTACAGATCGTCACCCAGCATGAACTTGTAATGGCCGATGTTGAGCACCAGGGTGAAGACATCGTCTTCCATCTTGGTGAGCGGTGTGTAAGGCGGAATCCCCAGTTGCTGCTGGGAGAAGCTGATGCCTACCACCAACAGGAAGGGCAACAGGAAAAAGACAAACAGGAACAAAAACGGAACACCAATCACGGTTGTCCTGCCGGACGGTAACCATCGACTGAATTTGAGACTTTTCATGATTTAGCACCACTTGGCCGGGGAACCCGGCTTGCCAAGCCCATCTTTACAGCCATCATATCAAGGCCCTGTCACGACTCGCCCTGATGTGATGACTTACGTTTCACAGCAACCCGACCCTACCGGACCGGCTTGCAACCCTCACTCCAGATACTTTTTCTAGCCAGCCACCTGCCCGTTGCCGAACGGCAGCTGACGCTTGCATCAGCCTGCGCGGAGAAAACCCCGGCATGCCGTGCTGTCTTGCAGCACCGGGGTGCAAACACCCCGGTGATTCAGGACTCGGTTTAGCGGCCGGTCTTCAGCTGGGTCCACAGACGGTTCTGCAGACGCATGATGTCAGCCGGCAGCGGCTTGAGCAGGAACAGGGTCTTCATGACCGATTCCGGCGGATAAATGGACGGATCGTTGGCGATTTCCGGCTTCACGAACTTGCGGGCAGCTGCGTTGGCCGTGGGGTAGAACACTTCATCGGTAATCGCGGCATTGACTTCCGGATTCTGGATGTAGTTGATCCACTTGTGAGCGGCTTCCACGTGCGGCGCATCTTTCGGGATCACCATCACGTCAAACCAGATCGGCGCGCCGGATTTCGGAATCACATAGCCCAGCTGATAGGTACGCTTGGCTTCAGCGGCACGGTGCTTGGCAATGTTGACGTCACCGGACCAGCCCAGCGCCAGGCAGATATCGCCATTGGCCAGGTCATTGATGTAGCCGGAAGAATTGAACTGGGTGATGTAGGGGCGGATTTTCTTCAGCAGTTCGAAGGCGGCCTGGTAGTCAGCCGGGTTCTTGCTGTTCGGGTCCTTACCCAGGTGGTGCAGTGCGACTGCGAAAACGTCGTTGGCCTGATCCAGCACCGAAACGCCGCAGCCCTTCAGTTTGGAAACATATTTCGGGTCAAACAGGATGTCCCAGCTGTCCAGCGGAGCACCAGCGCCCAGAATGGCCTTCACCTTGGTGAAGTTGTAACCCAAGCCGTCGGTACCGTAAGCCCAGGGCACACCGTGGGCATTGCCCGGGTCGGCATCCTGGATCTTGGCCATCAGGGCCTTGTCCAGATTCGCCAGGTTCGGGATCTTGGACTTGTCCAGTTTCTGGTAGATGCCCGCCTCGATCTGCTTGGCCATGAAGTTGGAGGTCGGAACCACGATGTCGTAGCCGGCACGGCCGGTCAGCATCTTGGCTTGCAAGGTGTCGTCGCTGTCGTAAACGTCATACTTCACCTTCACGCCGGTCTGTTTTTCAAAGCCGGGAATGGTGCCCTTGGCAATGTAGTCGGACCAGTTATAAACGTTCAGTACCTTGTCTTCTGCCAGAACGCCAGCACTTGGCAACAGCAGAAGCAGCGAACACAGCACTTTCTTGACAAGTTTCTTCTTCATTACAGGCTTCCTATGTATTGCAAGACCATAAATTCCCTTCGTCAGGAGACGCGAGGGACCTGATGCACTGCACCTCATGAGACCAGTCGGGGATTCTCCCTCCTATCCGGTCACGCCAAACCCGGGGCGAATGTGACACGCCTATTCACCAAGCAATAAGTGTGCACGACATTTATAACCCCATCCTATCCATTCTGGCTATTTCCAATCCAGAACGGCAGGTAACTGTCAGGCAAGAGACGAAGGACAAGGCAAACGGGTTGCCAGTCTTTTCACATTATTGTTATCGCAGGAAAGCCGTGAAACGCTGCCGGCACCAGGCCGACTGCACTTCGACAGGTTCAGGCTAACGCTCGAACCAGCCTCCTCCGTTGTAGATATCACCTCGGTTATGTTTAATAAAATCCACAAATTGTGTTGAGGTGTTACAGCTTTTTAACCACAAAGACATTCAGCCGCAACATGATTTTTTTTTGCAGCGCAAGAAAACGGCAGGCGGCAGGGGCTTGACATCTGCACAGCACGCACACGTCGACACATCTGATCATTTATCGGGCATATCCAGCGCCACAGCGCCAAATTGACTTAACATATGATCAAAAACCACGCCCCGCTTGGTGATTCAAGGGTTTAGCCACCACCTGCGCGGGCCACGCCCTGCAGCAGGGCCGGCAACGGCATACAGTACCCCTGATCGGATTAACGCGCCGATTCAGCCAGCGGTAGACAAAAAAAGTTTTTTCTTGCTTCACCTCAGAATGAGGCAGTTTTGCCACAGATCAAATCTGGCCATGCCTTGCTGTGCGTACCGACGAAATAAAAGCGGTTTGCCCCTTCAGGCAAGCCGCTTACGTTTTAGCACTGTTTGCACAGTGGCATGCATTTGATCAGATCAGGCGTGCCAGCAGCGCTTTCTCCATGCCAGCCATATCCGGAATACGCACCTGCATGCCGTTACCGGCAGCCAGATCGACCGCCACACCGTTACGGGTCATCTGGGTCAGCTGCACGATGCGGTTACCACGCGGATGGATCACCTCGATGCGATCCCCCACCGCAAAGCGGTTCTTCACCTCGACCAGCGCCCAGCCATCGGCATCCACTTGCAGCACATCGCCCACATACTGGCTTTGCTTGGCCTTGGAATGGCCGTCCAGGTAATTCTGGTAATCCTGGGTCTGGTGACGTTCCAGGAAGCCCGGGGTGTAGCCACGATTGGCCAGGCCTTCCAGCTCGGCCAGCAGGCTGTAGTCAAACGGGCGGCCGGCCACGGCGTCATCGATGGCACGGCGATACACCTGCGCGGTGCGGGCCACGTAGTACAGGCTCTTGGTACGCCCTTCAATCTTCAGCGAATCCACACCGATCTTCACCAGCTTCTCCACCTGCTCCACCGCACGCAGGTCCTTGGAGTTCATGATGTAGGTGCCATGCTCGTCTTCGATGATAGGCATCAGCTCGCCCGGACGGCTGCCCTCTTCGATCAGGTAGGTCTTGTCGGCCAGCGGATGGCGTTCGGCACCACCACAGGCGGCAAAGCTCTGGTTGGCTTCTTCCAGTGCCTTGTTGAAGTCCAGCTTGATGGTTTGCACATCCCCCGCGTCATCGCCCTGGGTGTCGTGCATCTTGTAATCCCAGCGGCAGGCATTGGTACAGGTGCCTTGGTTCGGGTCGCGGTGATTGAAATAACCGGACAACAGGCAACGGCCGGAGTAGGCAATGCACAAGGCACCGTGTACAAACACTTCCAGCTCGATATCCGGGCATTCCTGACGGATTTCGGCAATCTCGTCCAGGCTCAGCTCGCGCGACAGGATGATGCGCGACACACCCAGCTTCTGCCAGAACTTCACCCCCATGTAGTTGACGGTATTGGCCTGCACCGACAGGTGGATTGGCACTTCCGGCCAGCGCTCGCGCACCATCATGATCAGGCCGGGGTCAGCCATGATCAGCGCATCCGGCTTCATGGCAATCACCGGCTCCATGTCGGCCATGTAGGTCTTGATCTTGCTGTTGTGCGGCAACAGGTTGCTGGCCACAAAGAACAGCTTGCCGCGCGCATGCGCTTCATCAATACCGGTTTTCAGTTCTTCAAGCTTGAAGTCGTTATTGCGCGCACGCAGCGAATAGCGCGGCTGACCGGCATAGACCGCATCCGCGCCAAAATCGTAGGCTGCGCGCATCTTGTCCAGCGTGCCGGCGGGCAGCAGCAATTCCGGGGCTTTTAACATAGGGCTTCGCTTTCTTGTTGGGACAGGCAGGCAATCGGCAAGGGCATGCGATCCGGCGGCACAAACGCGCGCCGCGATACATCCTGATTCAACCTGTCATCCGAGTAATATTGGAACAACACCGCCTTGGCGTCGTGCAATACATCATCACACTGCGCCAGAAAAACCGGCCATTCCTGCACCATGGCCGGCATCTGCTGGGCACGGTGATACAGGATGGACAACAAGGACATGGTGAGGGTGTGATGGTATTTTTCTGCCGCGCCCTGCGCCATGGCATAGCGCGACAGCGCACGCGCACAGCGCACGGCTGCCTCCGGCGCCGGATACTGGCGACGGTAAGCCCAGGCAGCATACAAATGCGCCTGGTGGGTAAATTCGGATGCAGGCAGCGTGCTGGATTCCAACTGACGCAAAAACGCCTGATAGTCCATGATCCGGGGTCTCCGAAAACTGTAAAAACAAAAAGGCCCCGCCGTATCAGGGGCCTTTTTTCTATGTTGCGGCGCGATTATGCGCCGCCGGACGCGGCATCGTCAAGCTTGGCATCAGCATGGAGCAAATCCATTAAGCCCATGTTTTCAATGCCATTTTCTGCTTCATGGTTTTTTGGCCAGCATCGCCAGCAGTAGAAGCTGCACCAGCAGTGACCACACCATCAGTACGCCCCAGCACACAGTCAGTACCGGCTCCTGGGCAAAGCTCAGACTGCTCATCATTGCGGCGCTCAGCACAAAGGCCAAGGTAGCTGCCAGCAGGCACAGCACCGCCTGTTTGCGCCGCATGCGGATACGGCGAATGACATTCCACATTATCAGTCTCCTTCATCATCGTTTTCATCAGCGGGGCAAGGCCTCCGCTACATGCACCAGCGTCAGTTGGCGCTGATGCCTGGCTGTTCTGGTTTGGCCTGCTGCAACCATTGCAGCTCGGCCTCGCTAAATCCGGCGCAACGCCGGGCATCCATATTGTAGCTGCCACGATGGGCGGTCAGGTCATACTCGTCCAGCAAGGCGCAAAACGCGGTCATCGGCTCCAGGCCACGCGCGCGGCACAGCCAGTGAAACCAATGATTCCCCACCTGAACATGGCCGATTTCATCTTCAAGAATGATGTCGAGAATCGCCACGCTGGCATGGTCGCCAATATTGGCCAGTTTGCGCTTCAGCTCGGGGCTGGCATCCAGCCCCCGCGCTTCCAGCACGCGCGGCACCAGCGCCATGCGGACCAGCACATCGTGATCGGTACGATGGCAGATTTCCCACAAGCCGTTATGCGCCGGGAAATCACCATAGTCATGGCCCAGTTGCTGCAAACGCTGTTGCAGCAGGCGAAAATGTTTGGCTTCCTCCGCCGCAATGCGCAGCCAGTCGGTGACGTAGGCGTCCGGCATGTCGCGAAAGCGCCAGGCGGCATCCAGCGCCAGATTGACGGCATTGAATTCGATATGGGCAATGGCATGCAGCATGGCCGGCTGGCCCAGCGGGGAGCCGGTCCTGCGTCGTGGCACCTTGGTGGCATGCACCAGCTCCGGCCTTGCCGGATGACCAGCCAGCGGCAGGCGTGACAAGGGCGCGTCCAGCCGCTGCAAGTGGCCCGCCTGCCAGGCAGCGTGGATATGGTCGGTAGCGGCCAGTTTGGCTGCGACATCGTTACAGCACAAGGCCGCTTCAATCTGTGGATACAGGGATTCAGGCTTCATCATGGTGCTGCATTCTAACGGTTTGCACTGCATTCGTGCGCTGATGCACCCTGGCGCACCATCGCACACACGGAATTTCATGGTCTGTCTCATCCTGCAAGCGCCATCCACCCTACAAGAACATCGTCGGCACCATGGGCTTGATGCATAATGCTGTCATCTGCCACAGGGAGAACAACATGCTGTTCAATTCCAGCCAACTCGGCACCGTAGAAGTGGATGAAAGCACCATCATCAATTTTGACCAGGGTATTCCGGCTTTGGAAAACTGCACCCAGTTCAAGCTGTTCCATAATGCCGACAGCGCCAATCCGTCGGTATTCTGGATGCAGTCGCTGGACGATGCCGGCATCACCCTGAGCGTGACCCACCCGACTCAACTGGGCGTTCGCTACGAGGTGGAACTGAATGACGAGGAAGTTTCCCGCCTGGAACTGAGCAAGCCGGAAGATGCCGTGATCCTGGTATTGCTGTATCAGGAACAGTCCGAAACCGAATCCCACCCGGCACTGGGCGAACTGAAGGCAAACATCCGCAATCCGCTTATCCTCAACCTGTCCAGCCGCAAAGGCCTGCAGAAAACCGGCCTGTCCTGCGACATCCTGATGCACAACCTCGGCTAAACCCGGCCCGGCACCAGCCGGGCTGCCCCGGAGCCTTTCATGACTGTCTCTACAGTACCGCGCTGCCCCTGGTGCGGGGATGATCCTTTATATATTGCCTATCACGATGAGGAATGGGGCCGTCCGCAACACGACGACACCAGGCTGTTTGAAATGCTGATTCTCGAAGGTGCCCAGGCAGGCTTGTCCTGGATCACCATCCTGCGCAAGCGCGAAGGCTATCGCCGGGCCTTCCATGGTTTCGACCCGCAGCGGGTGGCGCAGATGACCGAAGAGGATGTCGAAAGGCTGATGCAGGACAGCGGGATTGTCCGCAATCGCCTGAAGATACGCAGTGCCATTCGCAATGCGGCGGTGTTCCTGCAATTGCAGCAAGAGCACGGCAGTTTCGACCGCTGGCTGTGGAGCCACACCCAGGGGCAGAGCGTGCTCAACCACTGGCCGACATTGCAAGATTGCCCGGCCAGCACGGCATTATCCGACCAGATCAGCAAGTCACTGAAAAAAGCCGGAATGAATTTTGTCGGCAGTACCGTGATTTATGCTTACTTGCAGGCAACCGGGGTAGTGAATGACCACTTGCTGGCTTGCCACTGCCACCCGGCCTATGGCAAGAGTCAGGCCTGAGCCGGGCTGAACACCACGGTGCGGAACATGCCGTCGGTGGAATGAAAGGGGTGAGCCTGCACCGGCTCATCCTCCTGACAAAATGCCATCATGCGCCAGCCGTGAATCAGCTCACGCACTTCCTCTTCCGACCACGGCCCTTCCATACGGTCCGGCACCAGTGCCGACAACTCCTGACACAGCGCACGCAGGCGGCCCGGAACCTCAAGCTGCTGCAGCGTAAAAACCAACTTCCGCTGATGACTCATACTTCACCTCTCACCCCTGTGGGTGTGCAGTAAGCCATCATCATTTCATGTCTTATTATTAAAATCCAGTTAAATCACCATTCGTAATTTGATTTAATAATACGCAAAACCATTTGATAGCTTTCCATGAAAACAAAAAGGGCCATCCAATCCGGATGACCCTTCTGTTCAAGCAACCACGCTACCGGGAACTCAGAACAGCTTCAGCCCCTTGAGCATCACCACCAGAATCAGCAGCGGCGAAACAAAGCGCACCACCACCAGCAGTACCCGCACCAGCGCCTCGTTGTGCAACTGGCCTTCATTGGACAAGGCCGCCTTCAAACGGTCAAAACCCCATACCCAGCCGACAAACAGGCAAAGGAAGATACCACCCAGCGGCATCAGGATATTGGATGTGACAAAGTCGAACAGGTCGAACATGGTCATGCCAAACAGCTTGAAGTCAGCCATGGTGCTGTTGGACAAGGCACAGCTTGCGCCAAACAGTGCCAGCACCAGCAGGTTCAGCACCGTTGCCTTGGGACGGCTGATGCCAAAACGCTCGCTCAACACTGATACCGGCACTTCCAGGATGGACAACATGGCACCCGTCGAGGCGATGGCAGCCAATATAAAGAAGGCCACCATGAACAGCTGGCCCATCGGCATGCTAGCAAACACGGCAGGAATGGTGATGAACAGCAGCGACGGCCCGGCTTCCGGCTTGAAGCCAAAGGCAAACACTGCCGGGAAAATGGCAATACCAGCCAGCATGGACACAAACAGGTCGGCACACATCACGCGCAAGGTGGTGGCAGGAATATTCTGATCGTCACGGAAATAGCTGCCATAGGTCATCATGGTACCCATGCCGATGGACAACTTGAAAAATGCCAGGCCAACCGCAGTCAACACCACTGCTGCAGTAATCTTGGAGAAATCCGGGGCAAACAGGAAACTGATGCCCTGCATGGCACCAGGCAGCATCAGGCTGCGCACACCAATCACCAGCAGCAGCAAGAACAGGATGGGCATCAGCTTCTTGGTGACAGCCTCAATCCCCTTGGCCACCCCCATCAGCAAGATACCGCCAATCAGCGCCAGCACCAGCCATTGCCACAGCAGCGACTGCACCGGGTCGGCAATCAGGCTGCCAAAAGCCGCCGAGGTGACTTTCGGATCGCTGGACAGAATGCCACCGCCAATCGCCTTGAACACATAGGCAAACACCCAGGCCGCCACTTCGGAATAAAAGGCCATGATCAGGAAGGCCGACAACACGCCAAAGGCACTGATCAGCCACCACGGCTGGCCGGCAGGTGCCAGTTTTTTCAGTGCCGTGACTGCATCGGACTTGGCACGGCGCCCCAGCATGATTTCGGAAATCATCACCGGCAAACCCACCAGCAAGGTGGCACACACATAAACGATCAGAAAACCGGCACCGCCATTGGTCCCGGTCAGATAGGGAAATTTCCAGATATTACCCAGCCCGACCGCCGAGCCGAGCGTGGCGGCCAGTACGCCAAAACTGGAGGTAAATCCGTCACGTGCCTTGCTGGCACCTGCGGACGCCGAGGATCTGCTGTCCTGTTTCATTTGGTCTCTCATCACGACAAAATTCAAACCCGTTCAAGCGATAACCTGAACGGATTACACGAGTTCCGGGGTCACCGGAGCGGCGATTCTGAAGTGATTTTCCAGACCATGCAAAATTATTTGTCAGTCACCACCCTGCACGCGACACAACTCGGCAGTGAGCCGTGCCAGCCAATCAAAACAGGCAGCCAGTTGACTCTCCTCAATAAATTCATCCGGGCGATGTGCCTGCTCGATCGAACCTGGTCCCAGCACGACACAAGGGATGCCGGCCGCATGGAAAACACCAGCTTCCGTGGTATACGCCACACCGTCACCACCCTGACAAGCGCACAGCTTTTCCACATAGTGCAGCACTTCACTTTGCGGTGTAGCCTCGAATGCCGGGCAATATACGCGCGGCTCAATGGAGATTTCCGCTTCCGGGGCCACCTGGCGCATTTCGAGCAACAGATTGTCAGCATAGTCACGCACCGAATCGACAAAGCGCTGCGGATCATCCCCTGGCAGCCAGCGGCACTCGAAGGTGAATTCGCAATCCTTGGGCACGATGTTGTTGGCCGTACCGCCGGAAATGGTGCCGGTTTGCAAGGTGGTAAACGGCACATCATACAATGGCTGGTGATGACCAAACGACGCCTCGGTGTCGGCCAGACGACGGACATGGGTAATCAGCCTGGCGGCATATTCAATGGCATTCACCCCTTGCGGTGTGAGCGAGGAATGCGCAGCCCGCCCCTGTACATGGCAGTGGTAATGGGCAATGCCCTTGTGCGCCACCACGGGACGCATTGAAGTCGGCTCGCCAATGATGCAACCGGCCAGCGGCACCTGCTCCTGTAACAAGGCATCAATCAGGCGTGGCACGCCCAAGCAGCCCACTTCCTCGTCATAAGACAAGGCAATACCGATGCCCTGCTGCAGGCTTCCCTCTGCTGCAAGCCTCACCCACTCCGGCACATGCGCCAGTACGCAGGCAATGAAACCCTTCATATCGCACGCACCACGCCCATACCAACGCCCGTCTCCCTTGTCGGTAAGGGTGAACGGCGGTGAAGTCCACGCCTGCCCGTCCACCGGCACCACATCGGTATGACCGGACAGCAACAGAACCGGCAGGTCTGCCGCACCTATCCGGGCAAACAGGTTGGCCTTGCTGCCATCATCATTCAAGGTCAGCTGGCTGCTCAGGCCGTAAGCCTGCAGATACTGCTCCACCCAACGGATCAGTGCGAGATTGGAATGACGGCTGGTGGTGTCAAAGCCCACCAGTGTTTGCAGCAGGGAAAGATAGGAGGAAGACATGAGGCAGTCCTGTAACAAGGCAAAACATAGGCGGAGTCTGCCCCCAGAGCGGCTACTCAGGCAATATGCCTGCCAATAAAAAGGCTGCCTGCCCCCCAGCCGGATAGCCTTTTTCTACAGCACTCTTGGCAAGCATGCCGAAACCCGCTATTATTCGCACTCTTCTGCGGCGGGTCTCCTCGCATTGTACGGTAGCAAACCTGGTCAGGTCCGGAAGGAAGCAGCCATAGTTACTTAGTGCAAGTGCCGAGGGTCAGGCTCGCCACCCTCCCCTCTTTGGTTCTACCATCATCTATATACATGTTTACGACATGTAACTACCATTTTCGTGCCAGGTGGATGACATTCCGTTGTATTTCTAGATAAGAATACGCTAACATATCATTCATGCGCATGTAATCCATGACGGAACTTTATGATTTTTTTCAAATCACATTATTCCTTATGGATTTTCTTTGCTATTTTTAGGACATAGGGCAGTGTCCTAAGCCAAAACAATAATTCAATACAATACTGTTAGCCTTTTAAGAGGAACAACCCATGAAACTCTTTGAAAAAATCACCAATCCGCGTGAAATCCGCCGCAAGCTGGGCCTGAACCAGCAAGAGTTCTGGAGTCGCATCGGCGTAACACAGTCCGGCGGCTCCCGTTACGAAAGCGGCCGCAACATGCCCAAACCGGTTCGCGAACTGCTACGTCTGGTTCATGTCGAGCAGATCGAACTGTCCAAGGTACGTCGCGAAGACTTCGAAATTGTCGAGTATCTGAAAGAAACCCACCCTGACCTGTACAAGAGCCTGCGCAAGGCCGTACGTGCCAAGATGGAAGCGCAGGAAGACAGCAGCGAAGCAACCGCTGGCTGATATTCCCGCCACCCAAAAAAAGCAGCCGTCAAACCATCTGGTTCAACGGCTGCTTTTTTCATGAGCAAACCGCTATGCAGTGGCACATAGCGGTCTGGCAAACATGCTCATTCACCGGCATTACGTACCAGCAGGACCGGCACATCTGCCTGCTTGAGCAAGCCTTCGGCAACACTACCCATCAGGATATGCATCAAGCCGCTCCAGCCATGGGTACCCATCACCACCAGATCAGCACCCCAGGTATTGGCATCATCAATCAGCACTGATGCAATCTTGTCACCCCAGCTCTCCAGGATCTTGACTTCAGGAGTCAGCCCGGCAGCCACTGCCTGTGCCTGTGCCTGTCCCAGCACTTGCTCACCGGCCTGCTTGATGGACTTTTGCAGCTCGGCAGCATCCAGGAACTCCGTACCGCCCCAGCCAAACTGCGCCAGATCAACCACATGCACCAGACGAAGGGTGCTACCCATGCTCTTGGCAAGTCGGCATGCTTCAGCCAATGCCAGGTTGGACGTATCACTATCATCCACCGGCACGAAAATGCGTTGGTACATAAGCCTCTCCTTGTGTGTGTTGGCAGCCATGCATTCAGTCTAGCAAACCACCCCGGCTTGCTGTTGATACAGATTAAGACAGTCGATTAGACTGAATGTCATTTTATTCAGGTGAAATCATGGCACGCATCAAGATTGCCCTTCCCGAGCAGTTCATCTTCCAGACCAGCGTGGATGTGCGCATCGGCGACATCAACTACGGTGGCCATATGGCCAATGATGCCATTTTGCGCCTGGCGCACGAGGTGCGACTGCGCTGGTTGAAAAGCATGGGCTACAGCGAGCTGGATGTCGAGGGCGTTGGCATCATCATGGCCGATGCAGCCGTCATGTACCGTGCCGAAGCATTTCACGGCGACCAACTGGTGTTCAATCTCGGCACCGCCGATCTCAACAAGTACGGGCTGGACATCGTCTATCAGGCGACAGATGGCAACAATGGCAAAGAAGTGGCAAGATTGAAGACAGGCATCGTATTCTTCGATTACCAGACTCGTCAGGTCGCAGCCATGCCCGCAGCCTTTGCGGCAAGGCTTCATCAATAACAACAAGGAATCTCGTGATGCGTCCATACCCGATTAACAGCCCCGAGGCCATTGCCCGTTTGCTGGCCATGTTCATGATTTCCGATGGCAACATGGACCCGCGCGAGCTGGACCTGCTGGAAAAAGTCAACGTCTACGACCTGATCGGCCTGTCGCGCAAGCAATTTGCCCAGGTTCTGACAGACTACTGTGACGACATTTCCGACGAAGCGGAGCAGGACGGCACCATTCACCTGCTGGATACCGACCGGATCGAAACCATGCTGGCCGAGGTGACCAATCCGGCCAAACGCATCCTGACCTGTGTGCTGGCCATGGATATCAGCAAATCGGACGGCACCATCAGCGACCCGGAAATTGTCTTGCTGCGCCACATGATGAAAGAATGGAACATCAGCCTGGACGACCTGGAACGCCAATTCGTGCGCTGAACCCTGAGGCGGCAACCGGGTACGAGGCCCGGCATCCGTGCTAAAGCATTGCGCAAGCCGCCCGGCCCGTCCTGGCGGCTTTGTCATTGATAACAACAAGGCGCTAACCCATATGCAAACCCGCTTTACCGGCAGCGATCAATACGTTGCCACCGACGACCTGATGATGGCGGTCAATGCTGCCATCACGCTGCAACGCCCTTTGCTGGTTAAAGGCGAGCCGGGTACTGGCAAGACCATGTTGGCCGAAGAAATTGCCGCCAGCCTGGGCCGGCAGCTGATTGTCTGGCCGATCAAATCCAGTACCAAAGCCCAGCACGGGCTATACGAATACGATGCGGTATCCCGCCTGCGTGACTCCCAGCTGGGCGATGCCAAGGTTCATGACATCAGTAATTACATCATCAAGGGGCAGCTATGGCAGGCCTTCGAGGCGGATACGGCACCGGTGTTGCTGATTGATGAAATTGACAAGGCGGACATCGAATTCCCCAACGACTTGCTGCGCGAACTGGACCAGATGGAGTTTTTTGTGCACGAGACGCAGCAATTTGTTCGTGCCCGTCAGCGGCCCATCATCATCATTACTTCCAATAACGAGAAGGAACTGCCAGACGCTTTCCTGCGCCGCTGCTTCTTCCATTACATCCGTTTTCCCGATCCGGCCACCATGCAGACCATCGTGGACGTGCACTACCCCGGCCTGCAACAGCAGCTGGTCAGCCAGGCACTGGAAGTCTTTTTTGCCATCCGTGAAATGCCCGGCCTGAAGAAAAAGCCCACCACTTCCGAACTGCTGGACTGGCTGAAGCTGCTGGGCAGTGAAGGCATAGACAGCACACAACTGGCCGCCCAGCACCAGTCGGCCAGCCCGCCACCATTGGCAGGTGCCCTGTTTAAGAACGAGCAGGACCTGTCCTTGTTCGAGCGCCTGAGCAATATGGCACGCCTGCGCCGTGGCTGAGTCTGACATGCTGGCTGCATTCCGTGACAGCTTGCGGCTGCAAGGCAAGAGCCCGCACACGCTGGATGCCTATGTGCGCGACTTGCAAGGCCTGCAACTTCTACTGGGCAACCGCGACATCCTGCAGGCGCAGGCCGATGACATCCGCAAGGCCATGGCCACCCTGCACGCACGCGGCCTGGGTAGTCGCAGCCTGGCACGCAAGCTGTCATCGTGGCGGCAGTTCTACGACTGGCTGCAACAAAAACAGACCATCGGGATCAATCCTTGCCTGGGCCTGCGCGCGCCCAAGCAGGACAAGCCCCTGCCCAAGGCGATGCCAGTGGATGGTACTGCCGCCTTGCTGGAACACATTCCGCATGATGAAACCCTCAGCCTGCGCGACCGTGCCCTGTTCGAGCTGATGTACTCCTCCGGCTTGCGCCTGTCCGAAGCGGTAGGGCTGGACCTGTCCGACATGGACCTGCAGGAACAGCTGCTACGCGTGCGCGGCAAGGGCAACAAGACACGCTTGCTGCCGATAGGTCGTACGGCACTGGATTACCTGCAGCAATGGCTGGCCGAACGGCAAGCCGAAGCGGGCTGCAATGCCGTGTTTGTCGGCCGGCACGGCCGCCGTCTCAGTGCGCGGCAAGTGCAAAAACGCCTGGCGGAATGGTCGATCCGTACCGGCATGGACCGCCATGTACACCCCCACATGCTGCGTCACTCATTTGCCAGCCATCTGCTGCAATCCTCGGGCGATTTGCGGGCAGTGCAGGAATTGCTGGGCCATGCCAACCTGTCGACAACCCAGATCTACACCGCGCTGGACTTTCAGCATCTGGCCAAGGTGTACGATGCCGCTCATCCACGGGCCAGGAAAAAGGATACTGAATAGAAAAACCCGGCAAAGCCGGGTTTTTCCAATGCAGAGCCTGTCAGTGCGGCAGGTGACTTGATCGCCGCAGCGCGCTCACCTACTGCTTTAACTGTGTGCAGGCACGGCAGCCAGTACCGCCTTGAGCAATTGCCAGGCCTTGCCGACCGACTCCACTTCCACCCGCTCACCCGGTGCATGTGCACCGCGAATGGTCGGACCGAATGACACCATGTCCATCTCCGGATACTTGGCTCCGATAATGCCGCACTCCAGACCGGCATGAATCACCTGCACGCCGGATTCGCCACCGAATTCTTGCTGATAAACCTGCTGGAACAAGGCCAGCAACGGGGACTGCGGGTTTGGTGCCCAGCCCGGATAGCCACCTTCCATTTCCACGGCAAAGCCAGCCAGCCCAAACAGGCTTTCCACTTCACGCGCCAGCATCCAGGTGCCGGAATCCAGCAAGGAGCGCACCATCAGGTTGGCAAATACCTTGCCCTGCTCCACCCGTACCACACCGAGATTGTTCGAGGTTTCCACCACGCCGCTGACACGCTGACTCATGCGCTTCACGCCATGCGGCGCGGCATGCAAGGCGGCCATAATAGCGGCCTGGTCAGCAGATTCCAGTACGCTGTCCGCATGCGAGGCTTCAGACAGCACGCTCACATCCTCGTCTACCCCCGCCAGTTCAAAGCGCAGCAGAGACTGGAAAGCATCCAGCCTGGCGGCGATGCGGGCAGCATCCTGCTCCGGATAGGCAACCGTTGCCGTCGCTTCACGGGCCAGTGCATTACGGGCGGTGCCGCCACTGAAGGAGGCCAGTTGCAGGTCGGTTTCGGCTTCCAGTTCGCGCAGCAAGCGCACCAGCAGCTTGATGGCATTGCCGCGGCCCAGATGAATGTCGGCACCCGAGTGGCCACCTTTCAGGCCCTTGATGTGCAGCTGGACAACCTGATAACCGGCAGCCAGTGGACGACTGGCATACTCACGCGTGACATTGACATCAACACCGCCGGCGCAGCCCATATAGAACTCGCCCCATTCTTCGGTATCGATATTGATCATCATGCTGCCCTGCAGCAAGCCTGGCTCCAGCCCCAGCGCCCCGCCCATGCCCGCTTCTTCATCCAGCGTCATCAGCACTTCGACCGGGCCATGCACCAGATCGTCACTGGCCAGCACAGCCAGCCCCATGGCCACGCCAATGCCGTTATCGGCACCCAGAGTGGTGTTTTCTGCCACCAGCCAGCCATCTTTCAGCACCGGGCGGATCGGGTCTTTGAAAAAGTCGTGCTCGGTACCGGCATTGGCCTGGCACACCATGTCCAGATGGCCTTGCAGTACCACGCCCACACGGTTTTCCATGCCGGGCGTGGCAGGCTTGCGCACGATCAGGTTACCGGCAGCATCCACAACACTGGTCAGACCACGCAATTCGGCCCAACCTTTCAGGTAATCACGCAACGCTTGCTCATGCTTGGATGGACGGGGAATTTCGCACAAGGTCTGGAAATGTTCCCATACTTCCGGCGGCTGCAGCTTGGCAATGTCGACCACAATGTTTCCTTATGACTATGCAAGGTGATGGGCATATTTTCATGGCATCACCCATGGATCAGGGCATGGTCTGTCACGGGCAGACCACTTTTGTACACAATCGACTTTATCATGCACAGGCGCGCTGGTCATGTGGCAGTGCGCAACAATCTACAGCGGCAGCCCGTCGCTTAAAGCAATACAGCGCGACTTGCGATACCACTTGCAAGCCGCGCTGCGACAAAGAAAACCGGTCAGGCCAGGCAGACAGAGGGCATTGGCGTGGTCGCGCGATCCACCTTGGCATTGCGCATGTAGTGATCCAGCAGCAAGCGCATGAACTGGTGGCTCTTGCAGATGGCATTTTGCAATGCGGTGACCGTGTGCTTGTCCGGATGCAGGCCAACCAGCGCCACGATGATCTCCAGCGCTTCCCACGGGTGGGCATCGTCATACTTGGCATGCAGCTTAAGCCACTTCATGGCCTTGGCACGCACCGATTCATCAAACAGCTGGGCATAGCGGTCTTCCGAGCATACGCGGGCGGACCACTCGCCGGTGGCACCTTCAATGGCATAGTTGGTGGCTGCCATGGCAACCGCCAGCGATTCCCGGTCACACACCTGCCAGCACCACTGGCTCAGGCTCAAGGTTTCCAGTGCCTGATGACCGCTGAGCATGGCCGGAATATCCACGCCGGATGCGGTGGCCCAGTTATACCAGTGGTCTGCATGGTTCTGTTCCACACGGATATTGCGGATCAGATAGCGCCGCGCCATGTCCTGACCCGGATGCTGACCGTAACGGATTTTCAGCAGATTCATCGCCATGTACTGCGGAAACTGCTCGATCACCGGCCAGCCACCGGACAGGAATGCCTTGTGGGTGGCATGGTCCAGCCTGGCCTCTTTCATGCAGGTAAACAGCTCGTGGTCCACCACCAGGCTTTTGTAGCGGTCGCAGTGGTAAACCATTTCCTGTGTCCACTCCGGATAGCTGGTGACATCCATCAAGGGACCCGTCCGGACAAATTGATGCTGGTCTAGCATGTTTTCACTCTTCCTCAAAATGTGCCTGCCTCACTCCTGCCCCGGCAAGCGATAAGCCGTCACTGCCGGCTTGCCAAAAGGCGGGGAGATGAAAGGCGCTGGCTCGCCAATGTAGTAGCCCTGGGCATAGTCCACACCGATTTCTTGCAATGCCTGCATGATTTCGGGGGCGCTGACAAACTCTGCAATGGTTTTCTTGCCTGTCACATGCCCGATGCGATTGATCATTTCCACCATTGCACGGTCTACCGAGTCCTCCACCATGTCCTTGACAAAGCTGCCGTCAATTTTCAGGTAATCCACTTGCAGATGCTTAAGATAGGCAAAGGAAGACATCCCGGCGCCAAAATCATCCAGCGAGAAATGACAGCCCATCTGGCGCAATTCGCTGATGAAGCGGGTGGCTTGCTGCAAATTGGAAATTGCACTGGTTTCGGTAACTTCAAAGCAGACCATCGCCGGGGGAATGGCATAGCTGATGAATTGGCGCCGGATGAAATCCAGGAAGTTGTCATCACACAAGGTGGCGCCGGACAGGTTGATGGCGCACACTGCGATGGAATGATCGCCATGGGCATGCATGTGCCACAGGGTCTCGAAGGTTTGGCGTACCACGATGCGGTCGATATCCGGCATCAAGCCAAAACGTTCGGCTGCCGGGATGAAAGCACCGGGCAGAATGATGGCGTTGGCCTCGTCCCGCAAACGCAGCAAGACTTCGATATGACGCCCGGTCTTTTTGCCATCCGGTCGCAGCGGGACGATTTCCTGGAAGTAAAGACTGAACCGCTCCTCTTCCATCGCGGTCCGCAAACGCTGCACCCAGGCCATTTCTACCGAGCGTACTGCCAGTTCGGTATCTTTCGAACTGTAAAGCTGAATCCGGTTTCGGCCCTTTTCCTTGGCCATGTAACAGGCGATATCCGCTGCCTGCAGGCTTTCAGCCAGGGTGGCGCCGGGCTCGCCCAGAAACACCATGCCGATACTGGCACTGATGGAAAACGGGATACCCTCCCAGTGGAACCCGGCCTGCTGCACCGCCCTGCGCAGGCGATCAGCCTTGTCCAGCGCCACGTCGATCCGGCAATCTTCCAGCAGCACACCAAACTCGTCACCACCAAGCCTTGCCAGTACATCCGACAGGCCTAGCTGCTCTTGCAGCACACGGCATACCTGACGCAGCAATTCGTCTCCTGCAGCGTGTCCGTTGGTATCGTTGACCAACTTGAACTGGTCCAGATCCACAAACAGCAGGGCATGGGAGGTATCCGTCACCATCAGACGGCTGAGAGCCCGTGTAACGCGTTGCTCGAACTCGCGCCGGTTATACAGTCCGGTCAGGGCATCATGCGCTGCCTGCCAGCTCAGATGATTGATGTACTGCTGCTCGATGGACTTGTCATGCAACACCAGCACCAGGCCGTCTATCTCGCCACGCGAATCATGAATCGGCGCAGCTACCAGGGAAATCATGTGGCTGCTGCCATCCACCCCTTGCAGGCGCAGGCTGGGATAGGTCTGCTTGTTGGCACACTGTGCGCGCAACTGGCTGCTGCCCAACTGATCCAGATTGCTGCCCGACAGGTCAATCATGGAAAATACATCTTCGAAATAGCGGCCCAGTACCTGCTCACCGCCACCAATCATGTGCAATGCCACCGCATTCAGGTAACGCAGCTTGCCGGACAGATCAATGGTAATCACCGCATCGCCAATGGAATTGAGCGTGGTCTCTGCCCTTTCCTTCTCAGCATTCAGTTCGGCTTCAAAACGGGCGGACTGACGCAGCAGCACCTGCACTTGCCGCACAGTAAGCAGCAACAGTACCAGGCCGACCAGCACATTCACCCACCACAGCAGGGCCGTGGCAAAGCGTGAGCCTTCTCCCAGCACTTCCGAAAACGCGCGTGCCGGGGCCTTGAGTTCTTCGTTGATTTCAACAATGCGGCGGCTCAAGGCCATCAGCTCGTCGTCGCTGATATAGCCATGGTTGAAACCGTCGTGCAGCCGCTCGGCAATGCTGGAGATTTCGATGACATAGCTATCGCCGATTTCCCAGTAATGAATGGCCTGGCTCAGATAACTGACATGGCGGAACCAGCGAAAAGCGGTAATGACATTATCAATGTCACCGGGATGATTGCCCCCTTGCAGCAAGCCAGCCCGTGCGGCGTCCAGATCCGGTACCGAGCGGTCCAGTGCCAGACGTGCCTGCCGGTCACCAAGCTGGATGGAGATGGCGCTTTTATAAGCATTAAAGTCCTGCTCGGAACGGCTGCCCGCATAACGGCTGAGATAGTAAATGGCGTCTTTCTGGGCTTTGGACCACAAGCCCTCCCCACCCACATAGGCACGGATGGTGGACAGCACATTCAGGCTGATGATGCTTAGCAATAGCAATGCGCCAACAATCGCCACAAAAGGCGAGACCACCCGGATCAGGCTGCGGTTGCCGTTTGCTTTCATGGCTGACATTCCCTCTCGATGACAGTGGGCTGTGATTATGTTGGCATGCGTCGGCCACCAGTTGCCCGCTGGAATAGCCCAATGGAAAATGCGGCGGCAAGCGGCATCCAGCAAGGCTGGAGAGACTAATCGCACAGCAGGACCGATACTTGCACCACGACCGTGCAAGCAAGCAGCACTCTATTGAATGACAGGACACATCTATTAGTGTTATTTAAATGTGTATCAAGCACTCTGTCAATGCCGCACGCTTTGCTGATAGCATATTTTATCTGAGCCAAGCATGCACATGCGCAAAGACTGATGACTATCTGAGAGATGATGCGGACTGGAGGAATGAAAGAGCCCGGCAGACACAGGCCAACCGGGAAACCAAAAAACGGCAGAAGAGGCCTTATGTCGTGACCGCCGCTTCCTCGCCTTGTTCTTGTTGCAAGCGCCACATCTCGGCATAGCGTCCGTTTTGCTCCAGCAACTCGCGATGCGTGCCCCGCTCCAGCACCATGCCGTCATCCAGCACAATGATCTGATCGGCATCGACAATGGTGGAGAGCCGATGGGCAATGATCAGCGTGGTACGGTTGGCAGAAATGACGGCCAGTTCATGCTGGATGGCCTTTTCGGTACGCGAATCCAGCGCGCTGGTGGCTTCATCAAAAATGAGAATGGCCGGATTCTTCAGAATGGTACGCGCAATGGCCACCCGCTGCTTTTCACCACCGGACAGTTTCAGGCCGCGCTCCCCCACCTGGGTGTCATAGCCATCGGGCAAGCTCATCACAAAGTCGTGAATATGTGCAGAACGAGCCGCCTCGATGACTTCATCCCGGCTGGCTCCCGGTCGCCCATAAGCGATGTTGTAATAAATGCTGTCATTGAACAGCACCGTGTCCTGCGGCACGATGCCGATATGTGCGCGCAGGCTATCCTGGGTAAAGCTGCGCAGATCCTGCCCATTGATGGTGATGCGCCCCGCAGTCACATCATAAAAACGGAACAGCAGCCGGGCCAGCGTGGACTTGCCCGCCCCGCTCGATCCGACCACCGCCAGCGAACTGCCTGCCGGCATGGCAAAATCCAGCCCGTGCAATATGCTGCGCTTGGCATCATAGCCAAAGTCCACCTGTTCGAAGCGGATGCTGGCATCACGGCAGGCCAGCACCTTGGCCTCAGGCGCATCGTCCACTTCCTGATGGGTGGACAACAGGCCGAACATGCGCTCGATGTCAGCCAGCGAATGCTTGATTTCACGGTAGATGAAGCCGAGGAAGTTCAGCGGGGTGTACAACTGGGTGATAAAGGTGGCCACCAGCACCACGTCACCCACTGTCATCTGATGCTGCACCACGCTGCGCGCTGCCAACACCATGATCAGGGTGACGCCGCTGGCAATGATGATGCCCTGCCCTGCATTCAGCATGGACAGGGAAACCTGGTTCTTGATGGCAGAAGCTTCCCATGCAGCCAGGTTACGGTCGTAACGCTCGGCTTCATAAGCTTCGTTATTGAAATACTTTACCGTCTCGTAATTGATGAGGGCATCAATGGCCTTGGCATTGGCGCGCGAATCCAGATCATTCATGCTGCGACGGAATACCGTGCGCCATTCGGTCACCACCAGAGTAAAGACGATATAAATGACGATGGTGCCCAGTGTCACTGCGGCAAATTCCCAGGCATAGCGATGGAACAGGATGAAAGACACCATGCCGATTTCCAGCAAAGTGGGCAGGATGTTGAACACCATGAAATTGAGCAGAAAGCCGATGCCCTTGGTGCCACGTTCGATATCACGGCTCATGCCGCCAGTCTGACGTTCCAGATGAAAGCGCAAGGACAGCCGGAACAGGTGCTGGAACACACCGCGTGCCACACTGCGCACCGCACCCTGGATTACACGGGCAAAGATGGCATCGCGCATTTCTCCCAGCACGCTGGAAGTCAGCCGCGCCAGGCCATAACCCAGCAGCGCCATCACCGGCACTGCCAGCAGGCTTGCCGGGACAGATAACTGGTCGACAATATCCTTCAGGTACAGCGGCACCGTCACTGCCGCCACCTTGGCCAGGATCATGCAAGCCAGCGCCAGCAGCACCCGCCCCTTGAACGCCCACAAATAGGGCAGCAAGGTCTTCAAGGTTTGCAGGTCGTTACGATTCTCGGGCGCCGGGCCACTATGGGTAAAACGCATGAATACATCCTGTCAGGATGACTGGCAGACGCCAGTACAGTGGAAACCAATCTTCAAGACCCGCAGGTCAACAGCACACGCATACAGTCCTGATGTCTAGTGCAGCACGCGCGGCGCCACCAGTGTCATTTCCGGGATGGTGACATCAAAACGCGTACCGTCATCGGCCAGCATCTGGTAACTGCCGCGCATGGAGCCATACGGTGTTTTCAGATGGGTGGCGCTACTGTATTCGAATGTCTGGCCAGGCTCCAGCCGTGGCTGCTCGCCTACCACCCCCATGCCGCGCACTTCCTGTTCCTGGTTATTGGCGTCGCTGATGATCCAGTGCCGACTGATCAGTTGCGCCGGCTCGCTTCCGGTATTGGTCAGGCGGATGCGATAGGCAAAGACGTAAATGTCCGTGGCCATATTGGATTGCTCGGCGACATAGTGCGGCTCGGCCTCCACTTCAATCCGGTAGGTTTTGTCAGCCATCTTCATTTCCTTGTGGTGGGTACTGCATTTTATCGCGCCATGCTCCGGTGGCGCGGTAGAATATGCGCCTGTTTGATGAATCCATCCGTGATTGCAAGGTAGACCATGCGCGACTTCCGTATTGCCCCCAGCCTCCTTTCCGCCGACTTTGCCTGTCTTGGCCAGGAGGTACGCGACGTCATCGCCGCCGGAGCCGACATCATTCATTTTGATGTCATGGACAACCATTATGTCCCTAATCTGACCGTTGGCCCGCTGGTTTGTGAAGCCATCCGTCCGCACACCACCGCGCCGATCGACGTGCACCTAATGGTCAAGCCGGTGGATAGCCTGGTGCCGATGTTTGCCAAGGCCGGCGCCGACATCATCACCTTCCACCCGGAAGCCTCCGAGCACATCGACCGCACCCTGGGCCTGATCAAGGAGTCCGGTTGCAAGGCAGGCCTGGTATTCAACCCGGGCACATCGCTGTCCTATCTGGACCACGTGATGGACAAGATCGACATGGTACTGATCATGTCGGTCAATCCGGGCTTTGGCGGCCAGTCCTTCATTCCGCATGCGCTGGAAAAAATAGCTGCTGCGCGCCAGCGTATCGACGAGTATACCGCCAAGCACGGTGGTGAAATCTGGCTGGAAGTGGATGGCGGGGTGAAAGTGGACAATATTGCTGCCGTTGCCGCGGCTGGTGCCGACACCTTCGTCGCGGGTTCCGCCATCTACGGCCAAGCGGACTACCAGGCCGTGATTGCCGCCATGCGTGCCGAACTGGCCAAGGTGGCCTGATGCAAGCCGCCATCATCAGCGGTGCCTCACGCGGCTTGGGCCTGGCCTTGACTGCCGACCTGCTGCAGCGCGGCTGCATGGTGGTGGGCCTTGCACGGGAACACAGCCCGGCGCTGCAACAACTGGCCGCGCGCCATCCGGAGCACCTGCATTTCCTGCGTGCCGACATGGCGGACAGCGACAGCCTGCACGGCATCATGGCCGAGGCCTTGCAATGCCTGCCGCTGGAGCAGATTACCCAATTGCTGCTGATCAACAATGCCGGCGTGGTCAGCCCCATTGCCAGTGCCGGTTTCTACCCCACAGCCGAAGTATCGCGTGCGCTGGCCATCAACCTGACCGCACCCATCTTGCTGACCGATGCACTCTTGCGACTGACCGACACGCTGGAATGCGAACTGCGCATTGCCTGCATTTCCTCAGGCGCTGCCGTCAAGGCCTACCCGGGCTGGGGCATCTATGGCAGCAGCAAGGCCGGGCTCGATCACTTCTGCCGCCATGTGGCAAGCGAACAGCAAGCCGGTAACGTACGCATTGCCGCCATCTACCCTGGCGTGATTGACACCGACATGCAGGCCAGCATTCGCCAGAGCGACCCGCAGCAGTTCCGCGAACTGGGGCGCTTTACCGCGCTCAAGCGTGATGGCGGCCTGAGCACGCCACAACAGGCGGCCCGCAAGATTGCCGACCACCTGTTCAGCCCCGGTTTCGGCACGGAGACCGTGCTGGATATCCGCCAATTGCCCGACCCAACCGAATAAGCACTAGCAATCCAAGTCATGAACCTGAAACACATCAAAGCCCTTGCCTTCGATCTGGATGGCACCCTGGTTGACTCCATTCCCGACCTGGCCGCTGCCGCCAATGCCATGCGTGAGCATCTGGGCCTGCCCGCTCTCAGCGACCTGCGCATTCAGGAGCATGTCGGTGACGGCATTGCCAGCCTGGTCCACCGCGCCATTACCGACGAACGCCACGGACAGGCTGATGCAGCAGTCTGGGAACAGGGCTTCAACTTCTTCGTGCGTTACTATCACGCACACCTGACTGACAACACCACGGTATATCCCGGCGTGCGTGATGGACTGGGTTTGCTGCGCGCCTTGCAACTGCCGGTGGTGGTGGTCACCAACAAGTCGGAATACCTGGCAGTCCCGCTGCTGGAACAACTGGACCTGCGGGATGCATTCAGCCTGATCATTGGCGGCGACACCCTGGCCGAGAAAAAACCTTCTGCCCTGCCCTTGCAGCATGTTTGCGATGTACTGGGTGTCCAGACCAGCGAACTGGCCATGGTGGGCGACTCGGAAAACGACATCCTGTCCGCCCGCGCAGCCGGTGCTACCGCCATTGCCGTAAATTACGGCTATGCCGATGCCAGCCAGTTGCAAGCCGACCTCGTCATCGGCAACCTTGCCGAACTATACGATTTGATGAAAAAATAAAGCTTCCACTTTTCATTCCACATGGATAAAGCCTGCATCATGACTTTCCTGCCCGCACCGGCCAGTTGGCGATGGCAACGCTAAGCCACATTCTGTCCATCCCTTTTGCTTTCAATCCGGTTTCAAGGTAGCGCACGCATGACGCATGAAGAATTCAATCAACTGGCCCAGGCCGGTTACAACCGCATTCCGGTCACCCTGGAATTGTTCGCCGACCTGGACACCCCGCTGTCCGTGTATCTCAAGCTGGCCAATCAGCCCTACTCCTATCTGCTGGAGTCGGTAGTGGGTGGAGAGCGTTTCGGGCGTTACTCCTTCATCGGCCTGCCCGCCACCACCCGCCTGCGCGTCAATGAACACAAGGTGCAAGTGGAATATGGCGACAAGGTGATCGAACAATATGAAGGTGACCCGCTGGCCTTCATCGAAACCTTCCAGCAGCGCTTTTCTGCCCCGCCGATAGAAGGCCTGCCGCGCTTTACCGGCGGCCTGGTGGGTTACTTCGGCTACGACACCATCCGCTATGTGGAAAAGCGCCTGGCCAACACCCGCAAGCCCGACCCTATCGGCACACCGGACATTCTCCTGATGGTGTCCGAAGAAATCGCCGTGGTGGACAACCTGTCCGGCAAGCTCTACCTGATTGTCTATGCCGACCCGGCCGTGCCCAATGCACTGGCCAAGGCAGAAAGCCGCCTGGCACAACTGCGTGCCCGCTTGCGTGAGCCCCAGGACATCCCCTTGTCACTGCCATCGCAAATCAGCAAGGCGGTTTCCGAATATGGTCAGGAAGAATTCAAGCAGGCAGTGGAAAAGTGCAAGCGCTACATTGTGGATGGCGACATCATGCAGGTAGTGCTGGCACAGCGCATGCAAATGCCTTATGCCGACTCGCCACTGACTTTGTACCGGGCACTGCGCAGCCTGAACCCGTCGCCCTACATGTTCTTCTACCATTTCGACGACTTCCATGTCGTAGGCTCTTCGCCGGAAATCCTGGTACGCCGCGAACAGGAAACCGTCACCGTGCGTCCGATTGCCGGCACCCGTGTGCGTGGCAAGAACCGCGAAGAAGACGAAGCACTGGCTGAAGAACTGCTGGCCGACCCCAAGGAAATTGCCGAACACGTGATGCTGATGGACCTGGGCCGCAACGATGTGGGCCGCGTTGCCAATACCGGCTCGGTCAACATTACCGACAATATGGTGATCGAACGTTATTCCCACGTGATGCACATTGTTTCCAGCGTGGAAGGCAGCGTAAAACCGGAAGTCTCCAATATCGACATTCTCAAGGCCACCTTCCCTGCCGGTACCTTGTCTGGTGCGCCCAAGGTGCGGGCGATGGAAATCATTGACGAATTCGAGCCTACCAAACGCGGCGTCTATGGTGGTGCCGTCGGCTATCTGGGCTTTAATGGCGACATGGATCTGGCCATTGCCATTCGCACTGCCGTCGTCAAGAACAAGATGCTCTATGTTCAGTCAGGTGCAGGCATCGTGGCAGACTCGGTGCCGGAATCCGAATGGCAGGAAACGCAAAACAAGGCCCGAGCGGTGATTCGCGCGGCCGAACTGGCCCAGGCCGGGCTTGATGCCTGAGCAAGCAATCATGCCTTGAAAGAAACAAAGCAAACCCCGCCACGGCGGGGTTTGTCATGTTGCATGCAGTGTTTGCTGCAAGGACTGACGTACCCCTGTTCGTAATAAAAACAGAAAAACGGTCATCATAGGGATGGTTACCATCGGCCACGCCACCAGGCGAAATAGCAAGACATTGAACCCGGAAAACCATGCATCTCCCATCATGAAGAACCATAGAGTAGCCGACACCATGGATACCGTAATTTTATTCAAACAAATAAATAAAATTTCGCTTGCCGAAATATTTTCCAAACGAGTATACAACATCGTCGAAAAAAACAAACCGGCCAAAAAATAAAACACCAGATCCAAAAACATATACAACATCCACGCCACCCCCCCCAACTCCAGATACAGCATCAAAATCCTGTATAAACACCCAATAAGCAAAATGACAATGCCTTTACGAAACCCCAGAACAACACCTGCCAAATAGACAAAGTCATTACTCATATTAAATACAACATTACTCAGAACAATACAACACACAGCCAAAATTACGCTTATAAGCATCATCAAAACAAACATCAGTAATGCATAATTGCGCCGAAAAAACCCAGGAAATACGACTGAAGAGAATGACTCCAAAACACCATTTTTTGATAGGGCAAATAAAACATACATCAACAAAAATTGTAATATTACATAAAAATATGATTGAACAATATAGCCGTAATGGTATTGGAATAGCATAATCAAATCACTTATCTGATACATGTCATCTCTCCAATATAGCATCAACATTCAGCCTCACAGGCCATTGCATACAAGTAATCAATCAGCCACTCACTTTGGCAATATCAAGAAAACTCTTTAGACACAACGCCAAACAGGATACCACCTCCCGCTTACACAAGCATAAGCCGTTGATATTTCCAGAAATCCAATCGCATGCAATAGACAAATCCAACCAATAATGGCAACGACAAGACTGGCCAACTGAATAGCCTAAACACCAGCACATGAAAAATGATATTCCACGAATCCGAAAACAAAATTACAAAAACACCTGCAGAACATATACTAGCCAACAGCTTGTTCACTGCAATAAACCAAAAATCTTCCCAGCCCATATTTTTCAAATCAACATTAAGCACCCTACGAACCAATATACCACCCAAACCGATAATCAGCATATCCAGAAGCTTTTGAAATAAAGCGATATCCAACTGCACATCACCAGCCTTGCTCAGACTAAAAACAAAGCCAAGCAACAGAACAAAAAATGTACGCACCGGTGTCAACAACACCCCTGCCAGAAAAATGAAATCATTCCTGACAAAGAAAATTCTGTCCTTATAAAAGGAAATTGAAACAAAAGAACTAATCAAAAGCATTAATACAACCAGAATGAAAACATAAGTATCAAAAAATTTAACATTGCGAGAAGGGTAAAAACTGAAAAAATCATCCAAAAATACATATCGACCGACTGACCACAATATAATAAAAACAGCAAAATGCATGAATATAAATGGCATGTTAAAAAATATCAAATTCGCATAATATAAAACCACTCCCCACAAAGAATAATCAGCAAACATATTCACTTCCACAAACCTCCACGCCCATAAAATCTGGCGTATGAAATAGTGAGACTCTATGAACGAAAAGAGCTCCATCAGATCACAAGCAGATTATGCGCACGTCCAATTACCGCTTGCGACCGAATTGATTGAATAAAATTGCAAATTTATCCTCTGTCATGGTGGTAATGAATCAGAAAATTCTTGGAATTTGTCATTCACAAGCAACGCTGGCCTGCAAGGCAGTAGCACATTCAGCATCGAAGGGGTGGCAGAAGCGGGTATAATCATCCAGTCAAGCTCGTACGCCAAGGCATGCCATTCCTTATGTGACACGGCGAGACTGAGACTGACCGACCATCAAAGAGAAGATCCGTTACATGACCCGCCCGTCCCGCACACTACAAACCCTGACCCTGATCTACGCTCTGGCGACCTCTTTGCATGCCATGGCGAACAGTAATGATGAATTGATCGCCGCCCGCGACGCTTACCGCAGCAACAATCTGGGCAAGCTCACCGCCATTGCCGGCGAACTACCCGCCAGTTACATCCTGAAAGACTATCCGTCCTACTGGCTTACCCTGAAGGCACTGGACCGGGACAATGACAGCCAGGTGATCGGCTTTCTGAACAGCGTGCGTGAAGGCTGGATGCCGGAGAAAATCCGCAATGAATGGCTGAAGAAACTGGGCAAGCGGGAGGACTGGGACGGCTTTGCCGCTGAATGGAAAAAGCTGCCGGCGGAGGGCCGGGATGAGGAGTCCACCTGCTATGGCCAGCTGCTGGACCTGCGCCAAGGCAGAAAGCCGGACGATCTGGACCGTTTTCTTGACATGCGCGCCGCACCGGATGGCTGCAATCAGCTGATTACCGCAGCAGCCGCCAAGGGCTGGCTGACACAGGACTGGCTGTGGCGGCGGGTGCGTCTGTTACTGGCCGGCAATTTTGTCTCGCAAGCCAGACAACTGGCCGATGCCACCAATCTGCCGCTGAGCAATGCGATGCTGAGCAGTCCGGCCACGGCCAGTGCCGACACCCCTGGCGGACAGGAAGCGATGGTGTTTGGCATCGTCAGCAAGTCCCGCAGCGACCTGGGCGGTGCGGCCAGTCGCCTGGCTGCCGTGGAAAGTTCGCTCAGCAAGGACCGCAGTGCCTTTGCCTGGGGTCAGCTCGCGCTGCTGTCAGCGCGCAAACAAGCCATGGGTCAGGCTTTGCAGTGGTATGCCAAGGCCGACCCGCAGCAATTGACTGCCGATCAATGGGAATGGTGGGCACGTGCAGCCCTGCGCGGCGAGCAATGGGCTCTAGTAGAACAGATTACCCGCAACATGCCGACCAACGTAGCCAGCAAGCCGGCTTGGCAGTACTGGCGCGCCCGCAGCCTGAAACAACTGGGCCGTGGCAGCGAGGCTCCGGCTCTGTTTGTCAAAGCCAGCATCGGCCACCATTACTACGCCTTGCTGTCGCTGGAGGAGCTGGGCAATACCCTGTCCACCCCAGCCAGCAAGACTGTCCCCGGCAATGCTGATATTGCAGCCATGCGCGCCAACCCGGCCATTCAGCGTGCACTTGCCTTGCTGGACATCAGCAATAACGAAGGACGTGCCGAATTGCGCAGTGACGCGCAACGTGAATGGCGCTGGGCCATGCGTGGTCGCAACGACATGGAACTGCTGGCTGCGGCAGAAATCGCCCGTCGCGCAGCGTTCTACGACATGGCCATCTACAGCGCCGAACGCACCAGGGAAGACCACGACTACTCCTTGCGCTATCTCACCCCGTATCGTGACATCACCCAGCGCTATGCACGCCAGCTGGATGTGGACGACGCCTGGGTTTACGGCCTGATCCGCCAGGAAAGCCGCTTTATTGTGGTGGCACGCTCCGGTGTGGGTGCCTCCGGCCTGATGCAGTTAATGCCCGCCACCGCAAAATGGGTGGCCAAGAAGATGGGCCTGGGCAACTTCTCGGTGAATGACATCGAAACCAATGTGCAGCTGGGCACCTGGTATTTGCGCTATGTGCGGGACAATCTGTCCGGCAATGAAGTCATGGCCACTGCTGCCTACAATGCCGGCCCGGCACGCGCCCGCGCCTGGCAGGACAGCCGCCCGCTGGATGGCACCATCTATGCAGAAACCATTCCATTCAGCGAAACCCGCGACTATGTTCAAAAGGTGATGGCCAATGCAGCCTACTATGCCAGCACCTTCGGTCATGACAATATCTCGCTCAAAGCCCGCATGGGTACCATCCCAGCTCGTTAAACCAAAGCAGAAACAGGAGAAAACAATGCATGAGCAGCGCATTTGCCTGATTGGCGGCAGTGGTTTCATTGGCAGCTACATTGCCGAGCGACTGGCAGAACAAGAAGTGTCGCTCACCATTGCCACCCGCAATCGCGATCGTCACAAGTCCTCGCTGATTGTCTTGCCCAAGACCGAACTGGTATCCACCAATGTGCATCACCCGCTGGCCTTGCAGGAACTGCTGGCCGGCCACGATGCAGTGATCAGCATGGTCGGCATTCTGCATGGCTCGCGCAAACAGTTCGAAACCGCACATGTGGACTTGCTGGACAAGATTATTGCTGCCTGCCACAAGCAAGGCGTACGGCGCATCATCCACATCAGCGCGCTGGGTGCTGACCCACATGGTCCCAGCGACTACCAGCAAACCAAGGGCATTGCCGAACAGCATTTGCGTGATAGCCGACTGGAGTGGACCATCCTGCGCCCATCGGTGGTATTTGGCCGTGGCGACAGCTTCCTTACCCTGTTTGCCGGCCTGCTGGACAAGCTGCCGCTGCTACCGCTGGCCGGTGCTGGCACCCGCTTTGCGCCGATCTGGGCGGATGACCTGGCGCGCGCAGTCGTCGCCTGCCTGCAGCAGCCACACACCATAGGCCAAAGCCTGGATCTGACCGGACCGGCCAGCTACACCCTGGCCGAACTGGTCGCTTATGTCGGCCGCCTGCGCGGCACGGTGCGTCCCGTCATCCCGCTGCCCGATACCCTTGCCATGCTGCAGGCCGGGCTGATGGAAATCCTGCCCGGCCCTACCCTGATGAGCCGTGATAATGTCCGCTCGCTGGGTGTCGACAATGTCAGCCCGCACCCCTTCCCCAGCGCAGTACTGGGCTTCAGCCCCACGCCGCTGGAAGTGGTGGCACCGCAATATCTGGGTCAGGACGAATTCAATCTCGTTTTGTCGGCGTATCGCCGGGAAGCCGCACGCTGATGCAGATTTACATGGTTGGCGGCGCGGTGCGCGACCGTTTGCTGGGACTGCCGGTAAAGGACCGTGACTGGGTGGTGGTAGGGGCCAGCGTGGAAGCCATGCTCAAACAGGGCTACAAACCGGTGGGCAAGGACTTCCCTGTTTTCCTGCATCCGCGCAGTCACGAAGAATACGCACTGGCACGCACCGAGCGCAAAACCGGCAAGGGCTATCACGGCTTTGCCTTTCATGCCGATGAAAGCGTGACGCTGGAGCAGGACCTGGCGCGGCGCGACCTCACCATCAATGCCATTGCCGAAGACGAGCAGGGTCGGCTGATTGACCCGTATCACGGCCAGCAGGACCTGCAGGCCGGCCTGTTGCGTCATGTCAGCCCGGCCTTTGCCGAAGACCCGGTGCGTATTTTGCGCCTGGCCCGCTTTGCCGCCCGTTTCGGCTTTGCCGTGGCGGATGAAACCCTGCTGCTGATGCGCAATATGGTGGCAGCCGGTGAGGTCGATGCGCTGGTGGCCGAACGGGTGTGGCAGGAAATGGCCAAGGCACTGATGGAAGACAAACCATCGCGCTTTTTTCTGGTATTGCGCGAGTGCGGTGCCCTGCAACGCATCCTGCCGGAAATCGATGCTTTGTTCGGCGTGCCGCAACGGGCAGACTACCACCCGGAAATCGACACCGGCGATCATGTGATGCGTGTCATCGACATGGCCGCCAGCATGCAGCAGCCACTGGTGGTACGGTTTGCCGCCCTGACCCACGATCTGGGCAAGGCGCTGACACCGGCCGATGTGCTGCCGCGCCATATCGGCCATGAGCAGCGTGGTGAAAAACCCTTGCTGGCACTATGCGAACGGCTGCGTGTACCGGCGGAATGCCGTGATCTGGCACGCATCACCGTGCTCAATCACACCAAGATTCACTGCACAGCTGAAATGAAGCCCGCCACCATCTTGCGGCTGTTCAAGGACTGCGACGCGCTACGCCGACCCGAACGTTTCCGCCAGATGCTGTGTGCCGTGCTGGCTGACGCCCGCGGCCGCCTGCATTTTGAAGACTGCGCTTATCCGCAAGTGGAGTGGATGGAGCATTTGCTGCAAGCCGCACTGGAAGTGGACGCCGGAACCATTGCCCGCAGTTGTGACGACCCGCGCCAGATACCGGCCATGGTGGAAAAGGCGCGTATTGCCGCCATCACCAAAGCACGCCAGGACTTGCCAGCAGCGACAGCCCGATGATGCCGATGTGCTAAACTGTGCACCTTCCCAGCCCAGGAGAACCCATATGAAATCCTTGCTCAGCCTGATTCTGCTGGCATTGAGCGCCAGTGCACTGGCCAACTCTGCCTGTGATAAGCCCAAAAACGATTTTGACGGCCTGTACTGTCTGAACAAGGTGTACAGCCAGGCAGACAAGGACCTGAACGAAAGTTATGGGGAATTGGCCAAGCAACTGGATGCGGATGGCAAGAAGCTGCTGAAGGCCGGACAGCTGAACTGGATTCGCCAGCGCAATGCCGACTGTAGCTACAGCGATTCGCGTGGCTTCTTTGTCAATCTGGATTGCGCCACCCGCACCACCATTGATCGCCTGCAGTTCATCAATGATCGCAAGCGCGAGTGCAAGAGCGCCGGCTGCATGAACAGCAAGCTGCAATAAGCCTGTGCCGCTCCACACCAGCCCTGCTGCCCTGGCGCATCAGGGCTTTTTGTTTGCCTCTGCCAGCGGGCAACGCAAGGCACCGGCTGCAATGGCACGCGCCATACGGTTGGCCACAAGGGGCGATGCCAGGCGGACTTCTTCCTGTGGATTCACAATCACACCGTGTTCAATCAGCACGGCGGGCTGGCTGGCGGTCTTGAGCACCACCAGGTCATCAAACCAGTAAATGCCCAAGGCGGCATCGGCCAGCGGGCGATTCTCACCGGCAATCGGTTCGGCGTGATGCAAGGTGGGTCGTTCACCCGCCTCTTGCAAGGACAGGGCAATCTGGCGGGCACAGGCCAGGCTTGTTTCAGCAAACGGGTTCTTGCGTGACACAAACAGGGAATAGCCCTGAAAACGCCCTGCTTCCGGCAAATACTGCGGCTGCACCGAATCGTGGTGTACCGAAAGCAATAATTGCCGTCCTTGCGCCAGCTGGGTGCGTTCGGTCAATTGCCTGATATTGCCCTGCTCGCCAATCACCGCCACATCCACACCTTGCTCACGCAGCATGCCGGCCAGCAGCAAACCGGCGCGCCGGTTGAAGCTGAACTCGGTCTGACCACTGGCGCTGCGCGCACCCGGTGCCTGCAGGGAATGGCCGATATCCACCGCCACCGATTGCAACGCGGCAGCCGTGGCCGGCACAGCGAGTGCAGCACCCAGACAGATGGCAAGCCAGGATTTCAGCATGGTTTTACCGCTTCTTGCTGTCTTACCCGCTCGAACAGGCAGACAGTCGCCGCCATCGCCACGTTCAAGGATTCGGCATGCCCCGGCATCGGAATACGAACCCGGGCATCGGCCAAGGCCAGCAAGGCCGGGCTGACACCCGCACCTTCATTGCCGAATACCAGCGCCACCGGGCCGGTCAGATCCTGGCTATACAAGGAAGAGCTGCCTTCCAGATAAGTCACCAGCTTGCGGCCGGAAAATTGTGTCAGCGACACTGCCAGATCCACCTGTTCGTGAATATGCAGCACAAAATGGGCGCCCATGCCGGCACGTAACACCTTGGGCGAGTAAACATCGACACAGCCCTTGGACAACAACACCTCACGCACGCCGGAGGCGGCAGCACAACGCAGGATGGTGCCCAGATTGCCCGGGTCCTGGATGTCCTCCAGCACCACGCGCGCGGCATCCGGCGCAGGCTGGGGCGGACACGGACGCTGGCACAGTGTCAGCAGTTCGGGCGGACTGGCCAGTGCACTCACTTTGGCCATGATGCTTTCAGGCAGCATGATGACGGTGACAGCGGCAGGCATACGGGTAAGCAAGGCTTGTACTTCGGGGTGGGCGCTGGCTGTTTCATTCAGGTACAGGCGCTGCGGCGGCTGCCCTGCATCCAGCGCCGCCGCAGTCAGATGGATGCCTTCGAGCACCATCACACCCTGCTTGCGCCGCTCCCGGCTGTTTTGCACCAGCCGGGTCAGCTGCTTGATTTCGTCGTTATGGGGCGAGCTTATGGTTTTAACGGTGTACAACATGCATCAATGGTGCGGCGTCAGCCGGGCCACCAGTTCCTTGAAGCGGTGGTAGCTGGTGTCGTCAATCACGCGTCCGCTGCGGCCATTGTCCACATAGAACACCCCGACCAGACGATGGCCAAGGTACAGACTCATGATGGCGAATTCGCTATCACCGATATGATCGAAAAAGTCATCCTGGTATTTGCGTACCAGTTGATTACGCACACTCTCCGGTGCGTGGAAGCTTTGTGCCTTGCTGGTGAGCAAGGTAAAGAAGGTGCCCGGCTCCAGCTCTACCGCCAGCTTGCGCAGGGCATGGCCCTCAGCCAGACCCACCTGGTATTTGAGGCGCAGGCTGTGGCTGTCGTGGTCGTAGCGGTAGTACAGCACGCGTTCGAACTTAAGGTCGTTCGACAGATGCCGGATCGATTCGCGGATGCCTTGCTCCAGCTGGTCCGGGCTGGTCAGCGCCACTGCCTTCTTCATTTCAGGCCGCTTGTATTCGCCTTCGATGAACAGCAAGGCCCGCGCCGGGTAGGTATACGCCGGTGCCCGCGGTTGACGCGCAACCGTCAGGCAGGCCTGGACCACACCCAGATAGACCTGCTGCTGGCTGATACCGATCAGCTTGCCCACCACGTCCAAACCCACATTCCACGGCCCGCGCCACCAGCCCTGCTCCAGAGTATTGGCCGTGGCCACCGCCAGCTTGAGCAATTGCTTGCGCTTGCTTGGCGCACCACCACCCAGCAAGGTCAGCAGGCCGACAGGCAGCGGGACGGCACGCACAAACTGCTCCAGCAACTTGGAATAGTCTGTCTCGAAATGGTCGGCCACTTCTTGCAGCAAGGGCTTGTCCGGCAACTGGTTGCGGTAAATCAGGTACAGACAAGCAGGCAGGTTGTAGATCAGCGCAGCGACAAAGCAGTCTTCCACCTTGTGCTCGCCGGAAATCGACAGCCATTCCTTGATGATGAGCGCTGCCACCCGGCTACGGCCCAGCCAGTCTTCTACCGCTTCCACCACTTCGGCATCCAGCTTGTCCGGAATGATGTGCATGGCAGTCAGTTTGCCAAAACGCCCCACCACCGCCTCCAGCCCCATCAACATCAGGGTCTGCTCGACAGAAGGAATGGATTCATTGCGCTGCAAGGCACGCGAACCGCCCACCACCCGCAGCAGATCAAACAGCAGCAGCGGGTCGGACAGGCAAAGATTGGCCAGATCAGTAAAACTGATCAGGTCGTTGTTACGGGCACAGGCGTCCCTGACACCTTCCAGCGTGCCAGGCAGAATCGGCCAGCGTCGTTCGGAGATGGACTGAAACCAGTTAGCGAGATCCATGAGGGTGGCACCAGATCAGCAATTCTTTCTGCAGCGGTCCGCCAAGCGGAATCCGGCTATCAGGTTGGACATCGGGAACCGTGAAGGTATTGCTCACCAGGACGCTGGTGGGCGCACCTTCGGTCAGGAATTTTTGCCAAACACGCGGCATGGGTGCAGGAGACAAAAAGGCATAGACCACATCGTGCCTCCCCCAGTGCTCCTTCCAGAAACTGCGGCAGCCGAACTCAAGCCTGGCCGGACGACGGGCAAGATGCCAGCGCAACCACGCCATCAACCAGCTGCCCCAGGCATTTTCCAGTGCCAGGATGTGCAGATCGGGGCGCAGCAGCGCCAGTTGCATGGCCAGTCGGCCATCTCCACAACCGGCCTCCAGCACCCGGGCATCCTGCGGCAGATAAGCAGCCAGCTTTTCAGCAACCTCGTGGGCTGAGCGATACAGCGGTACCCGTTCGGTAAGGGCGTTGCGTCCCAGCGCCAGGGTCAACAGCAGGCCGGATAGATAAACCCAGGCAGGCAAACCCAGTTGCTGCAACAAAACCACCGCAGGCACAAACAGGCCATGCGCAAACTTCTGCCAGCCCGGCAAGCGCCAGACATAAGCCAGCAACACGGCAAACATCGCCTGCAAGATGGCCCAGGCCTGCGGCTGTACCGCCGGTGCGACAAAGAACCAGGCCAGCAAAGCCGCCAGCAATTGCAGCAGCACATGGCGCAACAAGCCCAGGCGCATGCGGACTTATTCTGCCTTGGCCGGGGCGGCTTCCGCCGGGCCGATCGGACCGATGGGTTCCTGATTCAGCGGCGGCTTCACCCCGTCGTTCTGGATGGCCTGCTCGGCATCCTTGTTGAGCACCACAATGGTGATGCGCCGGTTTTCCGGGCTGAAGACATTGCTCTTGATCAGCGGATTGGCCGCAGCCACACCCACCACGCGCATCACCTTGTCGTCCTGCAGGCCACCGGCCACCAGCTCACGCCGCGCGGTATTGGCACGGTCAGCCGACAACTCCCAGTTGCTGTAACCATTCTGTCCATTGCCAAAAGGCGTGGCGTCGGTATGGCCGGAAATGCTGATGCGGTTGGGAAGCTGGTTCAGCTGCTGGGCCAGTTGCTGCAGCAGCACGCGGGTATGCGGCAACATGCGCGAACTGCCCGAGTCAAACATCGGACGGTTCTGCTCATCGACAATCTGGATTTTCAGCCCTTCCGGCGTCATTTCCAGCTTCATCTGGTTCTTGTAGTCCTTCAGCACCTGGCTTTGTTCGACACTGGACTGGATTTTCTGCTGCAGATTATCCAGCGCCTGCTTTTCCAGTACCTTGCGCTCCTGCTCCTTGCTGCTCTTGTTGACCTGACCGGCCTTCTTGGTCAGGTCGTTACCACCGCCCTTCACCACCGAGGTGGCATCACCGGCACCATCGCCACCGGACATGGCTACTTTCAAGGGCGTCTTGAAGTATTCGGCAATGCCATTGAGCGTGCCTTGCGAAGCAGAACCAAGCAGCCACATCAGCAGGAAGAACGCCATCATCGCCGTCACGAAGTCGGCATAGGCAATCTTCCAGGCACCGCCATGATGGCCGTGCCCGCCTTTTTTGATGCGTTTGACAATAATGGGGCGTTGCGATTCGTCAGCCATGATCCAACCCTGTTTCGCTTATTTTTTGGCCTGCTTGACGTGGTCTTCCAGTTCCTTGAAGGAAGGACGATCGGTCGAAGTCAGCACCTTGCGGCCAAATTCCACGGCAACCTGAGGCGCGTAGCCATTCAGACTGGCCAGCAAAGTTACCTTGATGGTCTGATAGACACGGGTGCCGTCGCCCAGCTTGTGCTCCAGAATGGTGGCCAACGGACCGACAAAGCCATAGGCCAGCAAAATACCGAGAAAGGTACCCACCAGTGCGTGAGCAATCAGCATCCCCAGCTCAGACGGCGGCGCACCTACCGATTCCATGGTATGTACCACGCCCATCACCGCGGCCACGATACCGAAGGCTGGCAGACCGTCAGCCAGGCCCTTCACTGCATTGACCGGGACTTCTCCCTCATGGTGGTGGGTCTCAATCTCCACATCCATCAGGTTCTCGATCTCAAACGCATTCAGGTTACCGCCCACCATCAGGCGCAAGTAGTCACAAATAAACTCGACCACATGGTGATCATGCAGTACTGCCGGGTATTTGGAGAACACCGGGCTGGCTTCCGGATTTTCCACATCAGCCTCAACCGACATCAGGCCTTCCTTGCGCACCTTGGACAGGATTTCAAACAGCAAGGTGAACAGCTCCATGTAGAAGGCCTTGTTGTAGGGCGAGCCTTTGAACACGGTGGGTAGTGCCTTGGTAGTAGCCTTCAGCGGTGCACCACCATTAGCGACCACAAACGCACCAATGGCTGCACCAGCAATCATGACCACTTCCAGAGGCTGCATCAGCGCCCCCAGATGCCCCCCCGCTGCGACAAAGCCCCCCAGCACAGAGCCAAGGATGATGAGATAGCCGATTCCGACAAACATTGGTTTGATCCTGTAATTGTGATTATCGCGATTCGATTTTTCCGTCACGTGCTGTCCGACTCAGGCATCCCCGCCACTACCGGCACAGACATCAGGCCCGTGAGCCTGCTTTCCTTGTCAGCCACACCAGCAGCCAAGCACCTGACAAGGCCATGACAGCACGAATAATAGCATGGCATGCCTTGCTTGCAGCGCGCCCGTCTTTATCTTTTGTAGCGCTGATTATGCCTCGCTGCCATCTTGCCATGCCTGCTGCAAATAAAAATGCAGGCTACCCGTGGGTAGCCTGCATGAGGATGGAACACTGCCGGCGGATCAGACCAGCCCGCGTTCCTTCAGTTGCTGTTCGAACTCCACCATGCACTTGGCGGCGGTTTCCAGCATCTGGTCGATTTCTTCCTTGCTGATCACCAGCGGCGGTGCGGACACAATATGGTCGCCGCAGGCACGCATGATCAGGTTGTTCTTGAAGAAGATATCGCGGCACATGGTGCCGATTTCACCAAAGTTGGGGAACAGCTCGCGCGTGGCTTTGTTCTTGACCAGGGTAAACGCCTGGATCAGGCCCACACCGCGCACATCATCCACGTGCTCGAACTGGCCGAACACTTCGCGCCAGCGTTTTTGCATGTATGGGCCAGTGTCGTTCTTGACGCGATCGACAATGCCTTCGTCACGCAGCGCCTTGACGTTGGCGTGAGCTACGGCAGCCGCCACCGGGTGACCGGAGTAGGTAAAGCCGTGGTTGAAGTCACCGCCTTCGGCCAGCGTAGTGGCCACTTTTTCATTGACGAATACCGCGCCAATCGGCTGATAGCCGGAGGACAGGCCCTTGGCGGTGGTAAAGATATCCGGCTTGAAGCCGAATACCTGCTGACCGAACCATTCACCGGTACGGCCAAAGCCACAGATGACTTCATCAGCCACCAGCAGGATGTCGTACTTCTGGCAGATACGCTGGATTTCCGGCCAGTAGGTGGACGGCGGCACAATCACGCCACCCGCGCCCTGGATAGGCTCACCCACAAAAGCGGCTACCTTGTCGGCACCCACTTCCAGAATCTTGTCTTCCACCCACTTGGCGGCGGCCAGGCCGAATTCTTCCGGCGTCATGTCCTTGCCATGCTTGTACCACCACGGCTGCTCAACATGCACAATGCCCGGAATCGGCAAATCGCCCTGCTCGTGCATGTAAGTCATGCCACCCAGGCTGGCACCACCGATGGTGGAACCGTGATAGCCGTTCCAGCGGCCGATCAGGGTTTTCTTGTCCTTCTTGCCCTTTACATCCCAGTAGCGACGCACCATGCGAATCATGGTGTCGACGGACTCAGAGCCGGAGTTGGTGTAGAAAACGTGCTTGAAACCTTCCGGTGCCACTTCGGACAACAGGTGGGACAGCTCCACCACCGCCGGATGCGTGGTCTTGAAGAAGGTATTGTAGTAAGCCAGCTGTTCCATCTGCTGCTTGGCTACTTCCGGCAGATCCTTGCGGCCATAACCGATATTGACACACCACAGGCCCGCCATGCCGTCGAGAATCTTGTTCCCTTCGGAGTCGTACAGGAAGATACCCTCTGCCTTGGTGATGACACGTGCCCCCTGCTGGTTCAGCGAGTTGGTGTCAGTAAACGGGTGCAGATGGTGTGCTGCATCCAGTTCGCGCCATTCGGTCGTAGTACGTTGGTTCTGCATAAAAGCTTCCTCTCTACTATCTCTCCAGCCCTCTGGGGGCTTATTGTTGGGCTGACCGGAATCGGCCAGCCTCAGGCTGCAACATGACGTTTTCCACGCCAAACCCGGCTTTACGGGCTGCGGAATCATCTAGTCCGTTGCAACTGCCACTACCCTGACATCCGGTGTTCCGGATGCCGGCTGCCGGTCAGCGATGACCGGCAGCACTCACCTGAAGCTTCTTCTTATACGTGCAACAGCAGGAACTTGCGCTCCCACGGGCTGATGACACGGAAGTATTCGGAGAATTCTTTCTCCTTCATGCCCAGATACATTTTCACAAAGTGCGGGCCCATGACTTCCGGAATATCCGGGCAGGCGGCCAGACGCTTGAGCGACTCTTCAGCACCATGCGGGAACTGGAAAGGCAACTCGTAAGCATCGGTGGACATCGGCTCGCGCGGCTTGATCTTGTTGACGATGCCCAGATAGCCGCAGGCCAGGGTGGCAGCCATGGCAATGTACGGGTTCACGTCCACGCCAGGCACACGGTTTTCCACGCGACGGGCGGCCGGGGAAGAATGCGGTACACGCAGGCCGACGGTACGGTTGTCGTAGCCCCACTCCACATTGGTCGGTGCCGCGGTGTACGGACTCAGACGGCGGAAGGAGTTCACGTACGGCGCGAAGAACGGCATCACTTCCGGAATGTAGTGCTGCATACCGCCGATGAAGTGGAAGAAGATGTCGGACGGGCTGCCATCTTCATTGGTGAACACGTTCTTGCCGGTGTTCTTGTCGATCAGGCTCTGGTGCATGTGCATGGCGGAGCCGGGTTCGTTTTCCATCGGCTTGGCCATGAAAGTGGCGTACATATTGTGGCGGAATGCCGCTTCGCGCACGGTACGCTTGAACAGGAATACCTGGTCGGCCAGATCCAGCGGATTGCCATGCAGGAAGTTGATTTCCATCTGGGCGGTGCCGATTTCATGAATCAGCGTATCCACTTCCAGATTCTGCGCATGGCAGTAGTCGTAGATGTCTTCGAACAGCGGGTCGAATTCGTTCACCGCGTCGATGGAGTAGGAACGGCGGCCGAATTCGGCACGACCGGTACGGCCGATCGGGGCGGACAGCGGAATGTCCGGATCCGGGTTCGGCGACATCAGGTAGAACTCCATTTCCGGTGCCAGTACCGGTTCGAAGCCCAGCTCGTCAAACAGGCCCAGTACGCGCTTGAGCACGCTACGCGGTGCCACGTCCACCAGCGAACCATCGGCGCGGTAGCAGTCGTAAATCAGCTGGGCGGTCGGGTCCACAGCCCAGGGCACGAAGCGCAGGGAGTTCGGATCCGGTGTCAGCACCATGTCCGGGTCAGTCAGGTCCAGCATGCTGTCGTCCGGATAGTCGCCGGTCACAGTCTGGATCAGCACCGCTTCCGGAAGACGCATTTCCGGGTCGGAGACGAATTTGTCTTTGGGAACAATCTTGCCGCGTGCCACACCGGTCATGTCCGGGACAATACACTCGACTTCCGTGATGCGATGTTCTCGCAGCCAATCATTGATTTGGTTCATGTTTTCCTCTACTTCCATAGTGGCCGGTAAACCGGCTCTGGATGACGTGCGTCTCAGCCCTGGCGGCTGGCACGACGCGCGCGGCAAGCGTCACCGAACGCGTTGAAAATGGCCATGGACACCGGGTTTTCCCAGTACTTCCATTCCGGATGCCACTGCGCGCCGTAGGCAAAGCCTTTGGCATCCTTGACCCGGTATGCTTCCACCAGCCCGTCATCCGCCACGCCTTCCGCAATCAGGCGGTCGGCCAGACGTTTGATACCTTGCTGATGCAGCGAGTTCACCTTGACTTCATCCTGCCCCAGCCAGCTCTTGAGCAAGCTGTCCGGTTGCAGGTGCAAGACATGTGCCAGACCATACATCTCATCCAGATTCTGAGTATCCGGCTCGCGATGATCGCGGAAGCCTGGCTCTTCCTGTACGTGCTGGAATAGTTCGCCGCCCAGTGCAACATTGATTTCCTGGAAACCGCGGCAAATACCCAGAAGCGGGATGCCTTCTTGCAGAAGAAGGTCGATGAACGGCAGCGTGGTTGCGTCACGCGCCGGATCATGAAGTGTTCCCTGGCGGCTGGCTTCTCCGCCATAACGATGCGGCTCTACATTGGACAGCGAGCCAGGCAACAGCACGCCATCCACAAACTTGAGATATTCACGCAGTGGTGCATCTTCACCCAGCGCCGGAATCAGCACGGGGATACCACCAACGCCACCTGCGGCAGCTGCAATGTATTTCTCGCCAACCGCGTGAAATGGCAAACCGCTAACCAGTTTGACGTCACACGGAATGCCGATGATCGGTTGCTGCATAAGGACCTCGTTTACTCGATTTAGGCGTCCGCCTTGCGGATGCCGACAGTTACTGCCTTGCCGCCTGCTGCTGACATACATAAGGAAGGCTGTCGTGACAGCGGAAACAGCTACGCCACCACGTCACCTTACCCCACCTGGCTATTCATACCGCATCTGAACAGCCAGGCTCGAAACCACACTGAAGGGCCGAAACAACTGGGCAGATGAAAGTATGTTGTCACCGTGCAGGATACCAGCACGAAACAGCATGCCACGGTTCTTGCAACAAGCCAAGGTTTGATCAAATATACTGTTGCGGATGTTTAAAAAAATCCACAGCGCACTTGATTCATGTAGTCGATTCTGGCTATAAACTCGAAATCTTGCAAAATAATTTGATTTTGCGACGCAACAACAGATGCAGGATACGATCAAAAACCCGTATGATGGAACGTCTAAAATTCTTAACATAGATGGAAACCGCCAGATGGATGTTGGAGCACGATTGAGAGTGGTCAGAGAGCGCTTCGGACTCTCGCAACGCGAGCTTGCCAAACGGGCAGGCGTGACAAACGGCACGATCTCGCTGATCGAGCAAAATCGCGTCAGCCCGTCGATCAGTTCCTTGAAGAAAGTGCTGGAAGGCATGCCCATGACGCTGGCCGAATTCTTTACCTTTGATGTAGAGCCGCAACAGCCACGCGTGTTCTATCAGGCCAAGGATTTACCCAATCTGGGCAATGATCAAATCAAATTGCTGCTGGTTGGCACTGCGCACGAACGTCGTGACATTGCCATCCTGAAAGAACATTACGAACCGGGTGCCGACACCGGGCCTGACATGCTGACGCATGAGGGTCAGGAAGGTGGTGTTGTCATTGCCGGTTCGATTGAACTCACGGTCAACAATGAAACCCGTGTCCTGGGCCCGGGCGACTCTTACTATTTCGACAGCAAACTGCCGCACCGCTTTCGCAATGCCGGCAAGGAAATCTGTGAAATCGTCAGCGCCAGCTCGCCGCCCACATTCTGATTGACGGTTGCCAGTCACGAGCAACCGGGATCACCGCATATAACATCAGGAGAACACCAATGGCTCGTACCCATGCACAGTGGAAACAGTTTGCTGCCGAACTCAATATCGAAGGCCGCGCTTTCATCAACGGCGCTTACACCAGCGCCGCCGATGGCAAGACCTTTGACTGCATCAACCCGGCCAACGGCCAGAAGCTGGCCGACATCGCCTGGTGTGGCGAGGCGGAAGTGGATGCAGCGGTCAAGGCAGCCCGCGCTGCTTTTGAATCGGGTACATGGTCCGAACTGGCACCGCTGGCACGCGGCAAGATCCTCAAGCGTTTTGCCGCACTGATTCGCGAGCATGGTGACGAACTGGCGCTGCTGGAAACCCTGGACATGGGCAAGCCGATTGGCGACTCCACCACAGTGGACGTGCCGGGTGCGGCGTATTGCGTGGAATGGTTTGCCGAAGCCATCGACAAGATTGGCGGCGAAGTGGCACCGGTGGACCCCAAACTGGTAGGCCTGGTCACCCGTGAAGCCATTGGCGTGGTGGCTGCAGTGGTGCCGTGGAACTTCCCCATCCTGATGGCCAGCTGGAAATTCGGCCCTGCGCTGGCGGCCGGCAATGCCGTCATCGTCAAGCCTTCGGAAAAGTCTCCGCTCACCGCCATTCGCCTGGCCCAGCTGGCCAAGGATGCCGGTATTCCGGATGGCATTTTCCAGGTATTGCCGGGTGCCGGTGAAGTCGGCAAGGCGCTGGCCCTGCACATGGACGTGGATTGCCTGGCATTCACCGGCTCCACTGGCGTGGGCAAGCTGATTGCCGGTTATGCCGCACAGTCCAACCTCAAGCGCGTGTGGCTGGAGCTGGGTGGCAAATCGCCCAATATCGTGCTGGAAGACTGCGCCGACATCGCCAAGGCAGCCCGCACTGCCGCCGGTGGCATTTTCTTCAATATGGGTGAAATGTGCACCGCCGGTTCCCGCGTGCTGGTACACAGCAAGGTGAAGGAACAATTCCTGGCTGAATTCAAGAAGGCTGCCGAAGGCTGGTATCCGGGCGATCCGCTGGACCCGGCCACCAGCATGGGTGCCATTGTGGACAAGATCCAGTACGACAAGGTGCTGTCCTACGTCGACAAGGGCATCAGCGAAGGTGCCGGCCTGATTTGTGGCGGCAAGGCGGCTCATACCGACAAGGGCCTGTTCATTGAACCGACTGCCTTTGATTGCCAGCGCCCGGACATGACCACCTGCCGTGAGGAAATCTTCGGGCCGGTATTGTCCGTCATCACTTTCGATACCATCGACGAAGCTGTCCGCATTGCCAATGACACCGAGTACGGCCTGGCCGCTGCGGTATGGACTTCCAATGTCAGCACCGCACACCAGGTTTCGCGTCGCCTGCGTGCCGGTACGGTATGGGTGAACTGCTATGACGAAGGTGGCGACATGAACTTCCCCTTCGGCGGCTTCAAGCAATCGGGTAATGGTCGCGACAAATCGCTGCACGCGCTGGAAAAGTACACCGAACTGAAGAGCACCCTGATCAAGCTGTAAATCTTTCTGCTTGCCATAAGCCTGCGGGCCTTTGCCAGTGATGGCGAAGGCCCGTTTTGCTGCAAGTGCTCTCGACAGATTTACAAGATGTACTGCTGAATGATGCCGATTTGCCGCTCCGCCAGCGTCAGCAATTGACTTGCATTACGTGCAGCATCTGCCGCACTGGCGGAAGATGCTTCTGCCATGTGCACCACCTGCTCGATGCGATGGGCAATACTGTTGGCCGACTGACCCTGCTCGGCAATGGAAATCGCCATTTCCTCCACCATTTTGACGGTACTGACCGTCGCATCACCAATCTTGTTGATTGCCTGATCCGCATCATCGGCCCTGGATACGCCCAGACGCGCCAACGTTTCGGCAACTTTCATTTGCTCGGTGGCCTGGCTGGATTTATCTCGCATGGCATGAATGGTTTGTGCGATTTCCTGCGTGGAAACCGAAGTACGTTCTGCCAGCTTGCGTACTTCATCCGCCACCACCGCGAATCCCCGTCCCAACTCTCCGGCCCGGGCCGCCTCAATTGCGGCATTCAAGGCCAGCAGATTGGTCTGGTCGGCAATATCCTTGATCACCAGCACCACCGTATTCACTGTACTGCTATAGTTTTCCAGCTCGCGGATACTAGCCCCCGACTTCTCCACTGCCTGGGAAATTTCACGGATATCCTGAATGGTCTGGCTAATGGTGGTCGAGCCCTGATGAGCCAGCGTTCCGGCTTCATGTGCGAGGTTGCGGGCATGGGTTGTTCGTTCGGCAATATGGTTCACCGCAACCGTCATTTGTTCGATCGATGCGGCCATACTGGCAGACGCTTCACTCTGCTGGCTGGAAGCCAGGGCCACCTCCTTGGCTGACTGACTGAAATCCCTGGAAGACACCATCACGGCGCGAGCACTGGTCTGCATTTCGCCAAAGTTATGATGCAGATTCTCAATCAGTGCGTTCACGGCATTCAGCACATCACTGACTTCATCCCTACCCTTTCGCACATGACGCACGGTAAGGTTTTTATCCTGGTTCAACTGGTGAATAACGGATTTCATTTCAGCCAGGCCACCAGCGATAGCCCGGTAAACATTTAAATACACAAGCGACAATATCAGAAAAGAAATTCCGGCAACAGAAGAGAGTATAAGCACATTGCGGGCCGAAGCGGATGCATCCTCACGTTGAATCCTCTCTGCAATTTTCATGTTGTAGGCAATATGCTCACGAATAGCGCGCATGAATGCCTCAGCCGCCATCTTGACATCCCCATTCAAAAATTGCGCAAGAGCAATGCTACGCCCGGTCCCGGTCGATTCCATAGCAAGTGCCGACAGCGCCACTTTATTGTAGTGTTCAAAAGCGTTCCTATCCTTAAAGAGCAATTCCTTGTCTTGCTGATCATACAGATTATTGCTTTCATATCGATCTAACGCCTGCTTCAGCAGCACTGCTGCTGCCTGAAACATTTGCAGCAGCTTTTTACGCTCATCGGCAGAATCGACCAATAATGACTTGTTGGCATCGGTCCGCATTTCTACAAATACATCAACGGCACTATTCAAACCCCTGACTGATGGCAGCAGATTATTCAAGGCATCATCCAGTCTGCGATCTGCCATTTTTTCAAAACTGATTGCCATCACAACCAGAATCAACATGGTCAATACTGATACCAGAATGGACATTAACAATCTTGATGAAAGTTTCATCACACACCCCAGTCATTTGGCGGGAAATATCTTGCTTATAGCACTCTCATCATCAGCTACAAGCATTACCAAATAACCGCGAATCGGCCTTTAGTACAGGTTGAAATATCTGCAAAATAATAGGACGTCAACTAAGACAGTTTCATCATCGCATTTTCATTACACACACACTCCCTTTGCCAGCCGTAGCAATTAATAAATAAAAATTCAAAATTTCAATAAAAAAGGCGCTTCCTCAGAAGCGCCCGGTAACAACATCGGTATTGATTGATTACTGTAAAACCATTACCCGGCCATACAGCCAGCACGCGTGAAGCAGGCTGCCTGTCAGCACATGGGACACATCATCAGGCTTGCGCTGCCATATTCAATGCCACCGCCTCGGCAACGCGGATGCCATCCACACCGGCAGACAAAATGCCACCGGCGTAGCCAGCGCCCTCACCGGCCGGATACAGCCCCTTCACGTTCAGGCTTTGCAAATCCTCACCACGAGTGATGCGTAGTGGCGAGCTGGTGCGGGTTTCCACGCCAGTCAGCACCGCATCGTACATGTCGTAACCACGGATTTTCTTGCCAAACTCCGGCAGGGCCTCGCGCATGGCGGCAATGGCGAAATCCGGCAGCGCGGTGGACAGGTCGGTCCAGTGCACACCAGGCTGATAGGAGGGTTCGACCGAACCCACCGCCGTGGAGGCACGTCCGGCCAGGAAGTCCCCCACCAGTTGGGCCGGTGCTTCGTAGGTGCTGCCACCCAGTACATAGGCGTGGCTTTCCAGCGCGCGCTGGAAGGCAATGCCAGCCAGCGCACCACCCGGATAGTCTTCCGGGTTGATACTCACCACCATGCCAGAGTTGGCATTGCGCTCGGCACGGGAATACTGGCTCATGCCATTGGTGACCACGCGCCCCTCTTCCGAAGTGGCTGCCACCACCTGACCACCCGGGCACATACAGAAGCTGTATACCGCACGGCCATTGCTGGCATGGTGTACCAGCTTGTAGTCGGCAGCACCCAGAATGGGATGACCGGCATATTTGCCCCAGCGTGCCTTGTCGATCATGGTTTGCGGGTGCTCGATGCGGAAGCCGACCGAGAACGGTTTGGCTTCCATGAACACGCCACGCTGGTGCAGCATCTCGAAGGTATCGCGCGCACTGTGCCCCAACGCCAGAATGACATGATCCGCCTCGATCTGGCTGCCATCGGCCAGCGTCACACCGCGGATATGACCGTTGTCGATGTGCAGGTCGGTGACACGCTGCTGGAAGCGGATTTCACCACCCAGCGCTTCGATTTCCGCCCGCATCTTTTCCACCATGCTCACCAGGCGGAAAGTACCGATGTGGGGCTTGGCGATAAACAGGATTTCTTCCGGCGCACCGGCCTTGACGAACTCGGTGAGCACCTTGCGGCCCAGATGGCGCGGGTCCTTGATCTGGCTGTACAGCTTGCCGTCCGAGAAAGTACCGGCTCCGCCTTCACCAAACTGCACGTTGGATTCCGGGTTCAGCACATTCTTGCGCCACAGGCCCCAGGTGTCCTTGGTACGCTCACGCACTTTCTTGCCGCGCTCCAGCACGATGGGCTTGAAACCCATCTGGGCCAGCACCAGCGCAGCCAGCAGGCCACAGGGGCCGAAGCCCACCACCAGCGGACGCTTCTGCAGCGTGGCCGGTGCCTGGGTGACAAAGTGATAGCTGGTATCCGGCGTGGGCAGCACATGGGCATTACCCTTGAAGCGGGCCAGCAACTTGGCCTCGCCTTCCACTTCCATGTCGATGATGTAGGCCAGGCTCATCACACCACGGCGCGCATCATAGCTGCGCTTGAATACGGTGTAGCTTTTCAGGTCGGCTGGCTTGATGCCCAGGAAGGCGACGATGGCATCGGTGAGTTCTGCCTCGCTATGATCCAGCGGCAGTTTCAATTCGGTAATGCGTAACATGCTGATTCCAATACTCAGGTTGCTGTCTATTCAACAAGGGCCGTATTGTAGGAGGGACGCCCGCCAAAAGCAAAACCGGCCACAGTGGGCCGGTTCTGCATATAAGGAAAACAGGCTTAGTCGCGGAAGTTGTTGAACTGCAGCGGTACGCCATTTTCCTTGTCGTCGGCAATTTCCTTGCGCAGCAGGGCAATACATTCTTGCAGCAGGTCGCGCTTGGCACCGGACACACGTACTGCCTCGCCCTGGATGCTGGCCTGCACTTTCAGTTTGGCATCCTTGATGATCTTGACGATCTTCTTGGCCATCTCGGTTTCCAGGCCTTCCTTGACGGTCAGTACTTTCTTGACCTTGTTGCCACTGACCTTCTCCAGCTTGCCATACTCCAGGCTGCGCACGTCAACGCCGCGCTTGGACAATTTATTGACTAGGATGTCGTTGACCTGATCCAGCTGGAATTCCGCGTCGGCATACAGGGTGATGTCCTTGTCGGTCTGCTCGATGCGGGAATCGCTGCCCTTGAAATCGTAGCGGGTGGACACTTCCTTGTTGGCTTGCTCAACGGCGTTGCGCACTTCTACTTTATTGACTTCGGAAACAATATCAAAAGACGGCATGGGAGATCCTGTAAGGCTGAATAGCTCAATGGCGCAATTTTAGAGACTGTATGCCGCCTTGTCACCCGCCGCCCCTTGATATCGACAGCATCCAGCCTGTCCGCACTCGCAAGACATGACACTGGCACATTCCGCTTGTCGTTTGAGCGCAAATCTTCAATCATGCTGTTTTAACCCGCGCAGGCAAGCAATCATGATTGTCACCCCCGAACAACTGGCGGCTTTCACGGCCGCCGCCATGCTGATCACTCTCTCCCCCGGACCGGACAACCTGATGGTACTGAGCCTGGGCATTGCCAAGGGCCGCCGTCAGGGCATGGCATTTGGCCTGGGCTGCGCGCTGGGCTGCATTACCCATACCCTGCTGGCCGCACTGGGCGTGAGCGCCCTGATTGCCGCCTCGCCCACGGCCTTTGGCCTGCTGAAATTTGCTGGTGGTGCCTACCTGGTTTATCTGGGTTGGCAAGCCATCCGCAGCCGGGGCAGCAGCCTGAAAGCCGACAAGGGTTCGGTTGATGACACGCCGCTGCCTGCCCACTTTCGCAAGGGCCTGATCGCCAATGCCATCAACCCCAAGGTGGTGCTGTTCTTCCTGGCTTTCCTGCCGCAATTCGTCAATCCGGCACAGGGCCATAGTGGCTGGCAAACTGCCATTCTGGGGCTGATCTTCACAGCACAAGCAGCCTTGCTGTTTGGCAGCCTGGGTTATTTTGCCGGTGCCATTGGCAGCTGGCTGAACCGTACCCCCAAGGCCAGTCAGTGGCTGGACCGCATTGCCGGCAGCATTTTCATCGCACTGGGCTTGCGCCTGATCCTGTCACCGCAGCGCTGAAACTGCTTGTCGGCTTATCTGATCCAGATGCAAAACGGGTTGGCACATGCCAACCCGTTTTATCCTGGTGCTGCCGCTCGGTCTTACTTGAGCACCAGAAACTCCACCAGCACGTTCTTGAAGATAAAGCCCACCACGCCAAAACCCAGCACCAGAAACAGGATGGCGGTACCCATCTTGCCCGCCTGGGACTTCTTGCCCAGATCCCAGATGATGAAGCCCATGAAAATGATAAGGCCGGTCAGGCACACGGCCATGGAAATATCGGTAAATTGCTCTTCAGACACCCTGATGTTCCTTGATGAATGCAGTGGTGGGCTCACATGATTTGTCGTGACATCTGTCAGTCAGACAAACAAAGTCGTTACGATACGCCGCATTGATCCGGCTCTCAACTTTTCCGCCGCTCGGCTACTGCACCAAATAAAAAACCGCCCGAAGGCGGTTTTGTTCACGGGGCCAATCAGCCGCGCTTGAGTTTGGCGTTGGCGGCAATCCGCATGCGCAGGGCATTGAGGCGGATGAAGCCGGCCGCATCGGCGTGGTTGTATGCGCCGCCGTCTTCGTCGAAGGTGGCGATGTTCGGGTCGAACAGCGAATCGGTCTTGGATTCGCGACCAACAACGATGACATTGCCCTTGTACAGCTTCAGGCGTACCCAGCCGTTAACAGTGGCTTGCGAAGCGTCGATCAGGCCTTGCAGCATCTGACGCTCCGGGCTCCACCAGTAGCCGGTGTAAATCAGCTTGGCGTACTTCGGCATCAGCTCATCCTTCAGGTGGGCCACTTCGCGGTCCAGCGTGATGGATTCGATGGCGCGGTGTGCCTTCAGCATGATGGTGCCGCCCGGGGTTTCGTAGCAGCCACGGGACTTCATGCCCACATAACGGTTTTCCACGATGTCCAGACGACCGATACCATGCTTGCCGCCCAGGCGGTTCAGCTCGGTCAGCACTTGAGCCGGGGTCATGGCCACGCCGTTGATGGCGGTGATATCGCCCTTTTCGTAGCTCAGCTCAATGTATTCGGCCTGGTCCGGGGCATTCTCCGGGCTGACCGTCCACAGCCACATATCTTCTTCCGGCTCGGCAGCCGGGTTTTCCAGCACGGTGCCTTCGTAGGAGATGTGCAGCAGGTTGGCATCCATGGAGTACGGGCTGCCACCGTTCTTTTTCTTGCTGATGTCAATGCCGTGCTTTTCAGCATAGGCCAGCAGCTTTTCACGGGACAGCAGGTCCCATTCGCGCCACGGCGCAATCACCTTGACGTCCGGTTTCAGAGCGTAGTAACCCAGCTCGAAACGCACCTGGTCGTTACCCTTGCCGGTGGCACCGTGCGATACCGCATCACCGCCCACGGCATTGGCGATTTCGATCTGGCGCTTGGAGATCAGCGGACGGGCGATGGAAGTACCCAGCAGGTACTCGCCTTCGTAGATGGCGTTGGCACGGAACATCGGGTAAACGTAGTCGCGCACGAACTCTTCGCGCAGGTCTTCGATAAAGATGTTTTCCGGCTTGATACCCAGCGCAATGGCTTTCTTGCGTGCCGGTTCCACCTCTTCACCCTGGCCGATGTCGGCGGTGAAAGTCACCACTTCACAGTGGTAGGTGTCTTGCAGCCATTTCAGGATGACGGAGGTATCCAGGCCACCGGAGTAGGCCAGCACTACTTTTTTGATGTCAGACATGATGCGTTTTCTTTCCAGCGAATCTAGTGGGTTGTCCTGCCGGTTCAGTCGTACTGATGACCAAGCAGCAGATATTCGATCAGGGCTTTCTGGGCGTGCATGCGGTTTTCCGCCTCGTCCCATACCACGCTCTGCGGGCCGTCGATGACTTCGGCGGTCACTTCCTCGCCACGGTGGGCAGGCAGGCAGTGCATGAACAATGCGTCCGGCTTGGCATGCTTCATCAGTTCGGCATTTACCTGATAGCTGGCAAATGCTTCCAGACGGGTGGCACTTTCGGCCTCGTAGCCCATGCTGGTGAACACGTCGGTGGTAACCAGATCGGCACCTTCCACGGCCTTGACGGCACTGTGGCTGGGCTCGAAGTGTTCCGGGCCGTAGTGTTCGCCATCCAGCACGGTCAGCTCGTAACCTACCGGGGTTGCCACCTTCAGCTTGAAGCCAAGAATCTTGGCTGCCTGCAGCCAGGTACGGCATACATTGTTACCATCGCCGATCCAGGCAACGGTCTTGCCCTTGATCGAGCCACGATGTTCGATGAAGGTAAAGATGTCGGCCAGAATCTGACAGGGGTGGTATTCATTGGTCAGGCCATTGATGACCGGCACTTTGGAATGCGCAGCCAGACGTTCGACCAGCGACTGCTCAAAGGTACGGATCATGATGATATCGCTCATGCGCGACAGCACCCGTGCCGTATCTTCAATCGGTTCACCGCGCCCCAGCTGGGAGGTTTTGGTGTCCAGGAACATCGCATGACCGCCAAGCTGGGCCATGCCGGCTTCAAAGGAAACCCGCGTACGCGTGGAATTCTTTTCGAAGATCATGGACATTACGCGGCCTACCAGCGGCTGATACAGCTGTTTTTCGCTGTGTCGTCGCTTCAGAACCTTGGCACGCTCGAAGATGTGACGATACTCCTCGTGATTCAGGTCGCTGAATTGCAGGTAATGTCCTACTTGCTTCATGGGTAAGATTTCCAAAAAAAAAGACCATCGCGCATAGAACACGGTGTGTGTCTTCATGCGCAATGGCACATTACTACACGCAGGTCTCAAGTCAGTTAACTGGTGTCGCAAAACCGTATCAATTGGATACTGGATTTATATATTTGCGACAATTGTTATATTTATCGGAAATTGACCATTCTGACAAGGTCTCAGCCAAACAACAATCTGTCAGGCAAATGCGAAAGCTCCCTATCTTTTAGCACTCTGACATACATTTCCCCACCATCTTCAGCGAGTCCGTGCATTTCTATGGTTTTTTGTGTCTTTTGCAGACGTGCCAGATAAGACAGGATACTGTCGTCAATCACCTGCCCCGGCACCAGAACGGGAATGCCAGGCGGGTAAGGGACGATCTGGTCGCAACATACCCGACCATTGAGCGCCGCATTGGGACGGCCATCATCATCCAGCAAGGGCAGGCGCTCGCCGGCTTCGTAAAACGCGTCACGTGGCAGGCAGGCCAGGCGGGAAAAACGCGGAATCTCCGGCATCCGCCCGACAGCACGCGGTGCGCGCTTTTCCTTGGCCAGTCGCAGCAGCGCATCATACAGCCGTGATACCTTGCTGCGCGTGGTGCCCATGGTCAGCAACAGGGTGATGGTGCTGAAGGTGGATTTCTCCACCTGGATGTTGTAACGCTCGAACAGCTCGTGTTGCAGCTCATCGGTGGTAAAGCCGGACTGGCTGATATCCACGGTCAGCTTGGTCGGATCCAGCCGGATGCCGTCCTCGCGCATCTCCTCTGGCAGCAGGTCTTCCAGCTCCAGCACGCGGAAAGCCCCGGTGGAGTTGATCTTGTCGCGCAGCTCCTCCGCCAGCTTGAGTGTACGGTCCAGCAGCCGGTAGCCCTCGGTCACCGCCTGCTTGCGTGCCACGTCCAGGCTGGCAATCAGGTTGTATTGCGGGCTGGTGGAGGTATGCATATTGAAATTCTCCCGGAACAGATGATCGTCAAATCCGGGGTCATTCACGTGAATCATGCTGGCCTGCGAGAAGGCGGACAGAATCTTGTGGGTGCTTTGCGTGACATAGTCGGCACCAGACTCCAGTGCCGTGGGGCGGAAAGCCGGGTGGAAACGGGCAAAACCGTACCAGGCCTCATCCACGATCACCTTGATGCCTTTCTCGTGCGCAGCTTCGATGATGGGCACCAGGTCATAACGCAGGCCATCATAGGTGCAGGAGGTCAGGATCAGCACCCGCGCATCCGGGTTAGCTTGGATGGCAGCAAAGATGGTGGCCTTGGGCACCGGGCCGAAAATGCCGTACTGCTTGTTGATGGAAGAATCCAGATACACCGGCAAGGCACCGGACAGAATCACCCCGTGATGCACGGATTTATGGCAGTTTCGGTCCAGCAGCAGCTTGTCACCGGGTGCCAGCAAGGTCTGGAAGATCACCTTGTTGGAGGTGGAGGTACCGTTGGTAGCGAAATAGGTCTTGCGTGCGCCAAAGGCTTTGGCGGCCAGTTTTTGCGACTCGGCAATCACCCCTGTAGGGTGCAGCAGTGAATCCAGCATCGGCACCGAAACGGACAGGTCGGCGCGCAGCATGTTCTCGCCGACAAAATCATAAAAATCCCCCACCCACGGGCTGCCTTTGAGCGAATCACCACCCGCGTGGCCAGGCGTGTGCCAGGAATCCTTGGCCATGCGCACATATTGCTTGAGCTTGTCGTAAAACGGCGTGGCAGACTTTTCCGCCAGTTCGGCAGTGAGGATACGGAACCAGCCGTTGTAGTCGGTTTCGTCGCGGTAGAAATAGCCATCCACCGCGTGACTGGCCAGATTCTCCACCAGCACGCGCTCGTCATCATCCATCAGCAATACATACAAGGATAATTCCGGGCGAAAATCACTGATCTGGTTGGCCAGCGTCACCGCCGCCTGATTCAGGCCCTTCTCTTGCAACTGCTTGTCCACCAGCACGGCCTGGATATCACCATCACGCCGGATGATGTCCATTGCCTCCTTCAGACGGGAGGCGCCAATAAAGGTGAGGCCATAAGGATTTTCCAGCCGCACGGCCACGGCACCCAGCCCGGCCAGAACGTCGGACTGCCACTTTGCATCATCGCTTACCACCAGAACGCGGCTAACGGGTGTCATCAACTCATTTCTCCTGTGTGCAGAACACTGCGTACTTGTTATTTGTCTGTCCATGCGTACGCAAAACGTCTCAGTCAATTCTTGTCACAAGCCAACCGCTTTCACGCGAAGCTTGTGCCGTTGCTGATCACGCTTGATGAATTTGGCTATCGTATCCACAAGCTGAGTGCGTCGTCATTTTGCAAAGCACCATTTGCGCACAAACGAAAATCCATGACGCTTTAGCCGCTAAATCAGCCTCAGCTTGCGGTACAATCCCGCCATGCTGACCGATGCCGAAAAAGACGCCATTCGCGACCACTACCGCACCATTGCCGACAACCTGCCGGGCTTTCGCCCGCGCGCGGCACAACGGCGCATGCTGGCCGAGATTGCTAACGCCCTGTCCCGCAGCCTGGAAAAGCAAGGCGATGCTTATCCCAACCGCGAGGGTGAAAGCATCGCGGTGATCGAAGGGCCAACCGGTGTTGGCAAAAGCCTGGCCTACCTGCTGGCCGGTGGCGTGATGGCTAGGTCGCGCGGCAAAAAACTGGTCGTCACCAGCGCCACCGTCGCCCTACAAGAGCAGCTGGTCAACCGCGACCTGCCCTTCGTAGTGGAAAACAGCGGCCTGCCGCTCACCTTCGCGCTGGCCAAGGGCCGTGGCCGTTATCTGTGCCCGCAGCGCATCTACGCCCTGACCGCTGAAAATGCCCAAGGCCAGCTGCTGGCCCCGGACCCGATGCTGGCCTTATGGGACCGCAAGCCTCAAGCGGGCGAAATAGAAGCCCTGCGCAGCATGGCCGATGAGTTCTACTACCGGCGCTGGAACGGCGACCGCGACACCTGGAAAGAAGTGATCGAGGACGGCCTGTGGAGCCGGGTCACCAACGACCGTCACGGCTGCCTGAAAGCCGCCTGCCCCAATCGCCCGGAATGCCCGTTCTACTTGGCACGCGACACGCTGGAAACCGTAGACGTCATCGTAGCCAACCACGACCTGATGCTGGCCGATGTCTCCATGGGCGGCGGCGTCATCCTGCCTGCGCCGGAAGACAGCTACTACTGCATTGACGAGGCGCACCATCTGGCCAAAAAGGCCATCAACCAGTTCTCAGCCGAACACTCGCTGGCCCAGGCTATGGGCTGGCTGGACAAGGTAGCCCCCACTGCAGCAAGGGTGGAAACGCTGACTGGCAAGGTGGAAATCACCGCACAAGCCATGGATGCTGCCAGCGCCTGCATGGAAACGCTGAATGAATGGTTATGGCTGCTCAGCGGCGAAGAAGCTCTCAGCGCGAACAGTGAAAATATGGAACCCACCTGGTTGATGGAAGACGGCCAGTTACCGGAGCGTCTGCAACAGCCGGCACGTAATATGGCCATGGCCGCCCGCGCCATCTTCAAGCACCTGGCCGCACTGAATGATGCCCTGACCGAAGCGCGCAAGGAAAAAGGCAGCGATACCACGCAAATTGACAAAGCCGCCGCCGATATCGGTTTTCTCAACGGCCGTGCCGAACAGCTGATGGCCGTGTGGGATCTGTTTGAAAAAGAAACAGAAGAAAGCGCACCGCCCATTGCCAAGTGGATCACCCGTCGCATTGAGGGCAAGGGAGACTACATATTCTCCGCCTCCCCCGTCAGCGCAGCGGCCAGCCTGGCAGCCACCTTGTGGCGTCGAGCCTCCGGAGCCGTACTCACCTCGGCCACCCTGCGCTCGCTTGGTGCCTTTGACCTGCTGCTTGGGCAAACCGGCCTGAAATGGCTGCCACAGGTGACTTGCGTGGCACTGGACTCGCCCTTCAACTTCACCGAGCAGGGTGAACTCTACCTGCCACCCATGCTGACCAGCCCCAAGGACCCGCAAGGCCATACCAGGGAAATCGTCGAATGGCTGCCCAAGCTGATTGATACCGCAGAAGCCGTCGGTACGCTGGTGCTGTTCTCCTCACGCAAGCAGATGCAGGATGTGGCGGCTGCCTTGCCGGAGAACCTGCGCAGCCAGTTGCTGATTCAGGGCGAGATTCCCAAATCCGTGCTGCTGGAAACCCACCATACCCGTCTCAAGAATAGCCAGGCCAGCGTCATCTTCGGGCTGGACTCTTTCTCCGAAGGGCTGGACTTGCCCGGAGAAAGCTGCGTCCACGTCATCATAGCCAAACTGCCATTTGCCATGCCGGACGACCCGGTTGGCAAGACACTGTCACGCTGGATAGAGAAGCGCGGCGGCAACCCCTTTGTCGAACTCACCGTTCCCGAAGCATCCATCAAGCTGATCCAGGCTGTTGGTCGCCTGATCCGCACCGAGCGCGACTATGGACGCGTCACCATTCTGGACAACCGACTGGTGAAACAAAGTTACGGAAAAAAACTGTTGTCCTCGTTACCGCCATTCAAGCGCATCTGATTTTCAGGTAAAATTGCGGGTAAACCCGCTATTGCCTTGCAACAAAGACAGTCCAATACAACAACACTGTCTTTGCTATAGATAAATACAGAGACCACACCTTAAAGAGCACACTCCGGTTAATCACCATGATTTGCAATCCATATGAAGTAGTCATCCAGGGACTCACCTCCGAAGGCCGCACCTTCCGCCCCAGCGACTGGGCAGAACGTCTGGCAGGCATCCTGGCCTCTTTCGGTGGCGATCAGAAACTTTCCTACCACGCCTTCGTCCGCCCCATGCTGCTCGAAGGTGTGCGTTGCGTTGCCGTCGACAAGAAGCTGCAGAAGATCGATCCGCAGGTCTTCCAGTTTCTGATGGATTTCGCCAAGGACAATGATTTGCGTATTGTCGATTGTCGAACACTGATCGACGAGATCTACCCCAACAAGTTTTTGGCGTAAATACAACAAATCCGGTTTGGCGAGGCTTGATCTGCATCATTACTGCAACATCAGCGTCACATTTTGTGGTTAAACTTCGACAGTACTGACGTTCTGGACGGCTCAAACATAGAGTTCCGCCACAGCCAGTACGCATAACGAAACACAAAACCCCTGATGGAGCACTGATGATGCACAAGAAAAGCTTAGCCGCACTGGTTGCAACCCTGTTCGCCGTTCCGTTCGCCGCTCACGCTGACGTAACCATTTATGGTTTCCTGAGCAGCAGCATCGAATCCACCAAAGCCACCGGCGCTACCGCCGGCTCTGCTTCCGATTACAAATCCCGCACCCGCGTCGTGGATGACAACTCCCGCATCGGCTTCAAGGGCACCGAAGACCTGGGCAATGGCACCAAGGCCATCTGGCAGGTTGAAAGCAGCTTGAAGTACTTTGAACAAGGCGGCACCAACGACAAGGGCGAAACTGCCACCTTCGCCACCCGCAACAGCTTCGTAGGCCTGGACAACGGCACTTTCGGTAAAGTACTGCTGGGTCAGAATGACTCCGCTTACAAGGCAATGACCAACATCGGCCTGAACCTGTTCGGCGACACCACCGCTGAAAACAACGGCTCCGGTCAGGTTTACAGCCGTGCAGAAACCCGTCTGAAGAACTCCATCCACTACTTCTCCCCGAACTGGTCCGGCTTCCAGATTGGTGCTTCTTACGGTGTTGATGAAACCCGTACCAATGGTACCAATGCCTCCCGCATCTCCCTGGCAACCAACTACACCAACGGTGGCCTGCAAGTTGCAGCGGGCTGGGATCGTCAGAATGACAAAGGCGATTACAAAGGCGCAACCACCTTCTCCGGCAAAAACACCAACTTCTACAAACTGGCTACCAGCTACAAATTCGCCACGGGTACTTTCGTGGGTGCCGGTTATGAATTCGGTCGTTTTGACTCCACCACCACTGGCACTACTCTGAAGCAAGATGACTGGACCCTGTCTGTTGGCCAGGATATCGGCGCTGCTACCGTGAAACTGGAATACAGCTCGCTGGGTCGCCTGAAGGGTGCTGCGGCAGGTACTGAAGACAACTACAAGGCTCATCAGTGGGCTCTGGGTGTTGACTACAACCTGAGCAAGACCACCAAGGTGTTCAGCTACTACACCAAGATCACCAACAAGAGCGCCCAAAGCGCTAACTTTGCCAACACCTCCATCTACACTTCCGGTGTAGGTACCTCCTCTGCCGCTCTGGCAGCTGGTGTTGACCCGCAAGCCTTCGGTGTTGGCCTGAAGGTAGCGTTCTAAGCTGAACATCGCTTAGCAACAAACTGTAAAACGGGCGTCCTGCGGGATGCCCGTTTTTTCATCATTTGCTAGAATGGAACATTGCCGCACACACCAAGACCACCACAATGAGCGTTGAACTGAAAACAGCCGCCGATATCGAGAAAATGCGTATCGCCGGCAAGCTTGCTTCCGAAGTACTCGACTACATCACGCCTTTCGTCAAACCCGGTGTCACCACCGAGGCCATCGACAAGCTTTGCCATGACTACATGGTCAATGTGCAAGGCTGCATTCCGGCTCCGCTCAACTACGCGCCGGACGGCCACAACCCCTACCCCAAGTCAATCTGCACCTCGATCAACAGCGTGGTGTGCCATGGTATTCCCAATGACAAGCCGCTGAAGAACGGCGACATCATGAACATCGACATTACCGTCATCAAGGATGGTTACCACGGCGACACCAGCCGCATGTTCTATGTTGGCGAAGTCAGCGAGCATGCCCGCCGTCTGTGCAAGATTACTTATGAATGCATGTGGCGCGGTATTGAAAAGGTCAAACCAGGTGCCACACTGGGTGACATCGGCTATGCGATTCAGCAATATGCCGAAGCCAGCGGCTACAGTGTGGTGCAAGAGTTCTGCGGCCACGGCATTGGCAAGCGCTTCCACGAAGAGCCGCAAGTCCTGCACTATGGCCGCCCCGGCACCGGGCTCAAACTGGAAGCCGGCATGATCTTCACCATCGAACCGATGATCAACCAGGGTAAACGTCACCTGCGCATGATGGGCGATGGCTGGACAGTCGCCACCAAGGACCGCAGCTTGTCGGCGCAGTGGGAGCACACCATTCTGGTTACCGAAACCGGCTACGAAGTGCTGACACAGTCTGCCGGCACACCTGCCAAACCTGCTTCTCGCTGAGTTTTATTAGCAATACAACAGTAAACACCCGCTCCAGGCGGGTGTTTTTGTGTAAATACTGGTTAAGCAGCAAGACTGAAACTATAGTTAAGGCCGTGATCTGACTGTACTGTAAGCGAGCATGACATGTTAACCATCGGCAGCAATTCTAGTGTTCTAAGTGCACAGGCCCAGCTGGAGAAATCGCGCAAGAAAACCGAACAGACTCTGGAACAGCTCTCGTCCGGCACACAACTGAACAATGCTGCAGTGAATGCTGCAAATACAGCCCTGTCACAATCCCTTGAGGCGCAGGTTCGCGGCGATAATCAGGCAAGCAGCAATGCACTGGACGGGATTTCCGTGGTGCAAACTGCCGACAGCGCCCTATCGCAATTGCAAAGCAATACCCAGCAGATTCAGGAACTAGCCATCCAGGCCGGCAATGCAGCCCTCAACAGCAGCAATCGCCAGGCCTTGCAACAACAGGTGGATCAGCTCACCCAAAGCAACTCGGCCATTATCCAGAACACCCAGTACAACGGCACGGCACTACTGAGCAGCAATAACAGCCTGCAATTTCAGGTTGGACCCAATGGCGGCAGTGGTAACCAGATCAACGTCAGCACCAGCAATCTGTCAGCCTCGCCTTCCAGTGGAGGCCTCAACAGCTACAATGCCAATCTGGCAGCCACCGGCACCATTGATCTGTCCAGCCCCGCTGGCGCCATTGCAGCACAATCGCAGATGCAAGCAGACCTTGCCACCATTGGCAACTCGCGCACCCAGCTGGGTGCAGCCAGCAATCAATTTGCTGCGGCCATCAGTAATTTGCAAAATGCCTCACTTAATGCCCAGGCAGCCAACAGTCGCATCAGCGACACCGACTTTGCAGCAGCCACAGCGCAATTGGTGCAGCAGCAAATCCTTGGCCAGTCAGCCATCGCCGTGCAGGCACAAGCCAATCTTTCCCAGCGTAGTGCACTCAGCCTGCTTGGCTAGACCAGTGGCAACTTTCCGTCGCCCTGACACTCCAACTCCAATACCTCATTTATCACCATGCGCACAGGCTTGAAAATGCCTGTGCTTTTTATTGCGAGAAGGAGTCAACCATGCCCAGCCAACCATCCATCATTGTTTCCAGTCTTGATTACGAAAGGCTGGCAGCCTGGATGGAGCGCATGCCAGCTCAGGACAAGACAACGTTGGCGGCGCTGGAAGCCGAGCTGGAACGTGCCGAAGTGGTAGAGCCGGAAGACATACCGGCGGGTATCATCACCATGAACAGTACGGCACGGGTACGTATTGAACAAAGCGGCGAAGAAAAACTGCTGACACTGGTCTACCCCAATCAGGCAGACGGCACTGCTGGGCATGTTTCAGTTCTGGCGCCGGTTGGTGCTGCCCTGCTAGGCCTGGCCGAAGGGCAGTCGATTGACTGGCCTACGCTGGCAGGTCAAACCCGTCTCACCGTCCTGGAAGTCACCTACCAGCCTGAAGCAGCCGGCGATCTGCACCGTTAATTAAAAATAGCCAGTCAACAGACTGGCTATTTTCGTGTTGGCAAGACGGGCTTACCAGCAGCGCTGAATCATCTGCCCCAGCTTGATCAGCTTGCCATGGAAGAAGTGTCCCGCACCCGGGAACACCATAACCGGCAAATCCTGTGGACGCGCCCAGTCCAGCACGGCTGACAGCGGAATCACCTCATCCTCTTCACCATGAATCACCAGGGTATCAGCCGGCACCGCTGGAGTCGGAATGGTGTACTTACCCACTGCCACACCCATCAGCAACAACTTGTCAGCCTCAATCACGGCACGGGTTCGCGCCGCCACAAAACCGCCGAACGAGAACCCTGCCAGTGCCAGCGGCAAGTCGCCATGCACCGTACGAGCATGCTCCACCACGGCAATGACATCCTCCACCTCGCCAACCCCATGGTCGTGCTGACCGCGGCTCTCCCCCACCCCGCGCAAGTTCGGGCAGTAACAGGCATAACCCAGCTGAGACAGCGCCTTGGCGGCCGTCTGCACCACCTTGTTGGTATTGGTGCCGCCCTGTAGCGGGTTCGGGTGGCAAATCACGGCAACTCCCTGCGGCTCGCCTTGCGGCAATACCACGATGGTCTCCAGCTCGCCAACCGGGCCGGAAATCACACACTTGTTCAGGGCTTTCAACATCAGATCTTCAACCTTTCAACAACACGACCAGCCACCATGTGCTCATCGATGATTTCGTCGATGTCCTCACGATCGACAAAGGTGTACCAGGTCTCTTGCGGATAAACCACCATCACCGGCCCATCATCACAACGGCCCAGACAGCCCGCCTTATTGATACGGATCTTGCCGTCACCCGCCAGGCCCAGCGCCTTGACACGGTCCTTCATATAGCCCAGCAGCTCACTGGAACCATGCTTATTGCAGCAATCCTCCCCGGCAGCACGCTGGTTGCAGCAGATAAATACATGTTTGTCGAAATAGCTCATGAACTACCTTTCGTGAACAGATACAGACTTGCTGCACCCGGTAACCAGATCATCAGGCGGGGTTAGCCGTCACTATCCGCCCAGCCACTGATACCCAGCGTGGCGGCATTTTCGAATTTGGCGTGCTTGCCGACAAAAGCCAGCCGCACCGCACCGGTGGGACCATTACGGTGCTTACCGATAATGGCCTCGGCCATGCCCTTCACTTCCACGTTTTCCGGGTTGTAGTACTCTTCGCGATACATGAAGATGATGATGTCAGCATCCTGCTCGATGGCACCGGATTCACGCAAGTCAGACATCATCGGGCGCTTGTTGGGACGCTGCTCCACCGCACGCGACAGCTGCGACAGTGCAATCACCGGCACCTGCAACTCTTTGGCCAGACCCTTCAGGCCACGAGAAATTTCGCCCAACTCGGCAGTACGATTATCACCACGACCAGAACCCGACATCAGCTGCAAATAGTCGATCACGATCAAGCCAAGCTTGCCGCCATGCTGACGTGCCAGACGGCGGGCACGGGCACGTAGTTCCAGTGCAGTGAGTGCCGGGGTTTCGTCGATATACATCGGCGCTTCCGACAGCTTGCCGATAGCGTAAGTGAGTTTTTGCCAGTCCTCATCGCCCAGCTTGCCGGTACGCAATACATGCTGATCAAGCCGCCCCACCGAGCCCAGCATACGCATCACCAGCTGCGCGCCCCCCATTTCCATGGAGAACACCGCCACCGGCAAATGCGCCTCCACTGCCACATGCTCGGCAATATTCATCGAAAACGCGGTTTTACCCATGGATGGACGCCCAGCCACAATCACCAGGTCCCCGGGCTGCAGACCGGATGTCTTGGCATCCAGGTCGATAAAGCCGGTAGGAATACCAGTCACTTCGTCCGGATTATCCCGGCTGTAAAGCATGTCAATCCGTTCCACCACTTCCTTCAACAGGCCTGGCATTTCCAGAAAGCCCTGCTTGGACTTGGCGGTGGATTCGGCAATCTGGAACACCTTGCCCTCAGCTTCGTCCAGCAGCTGGGCAGCATCGCGGCCTTGTGGCGTGTATGCCGATTCGGCAATCTCCGCCCCGACCACCGCCAGCTGACGCATGATGGAACGCTCGCGCACGATTTCGGCATAGCGGCGGATATTGGCAGCAGATGGAGTGTTCTGCGCCAGCGTTGCCAGGTAAGACAGACCACCTACATCCGCCAGCTCGGCGTTTTTATCCAGAACCTCGGATACCGTCACCACATCGGCAGGACGGCCCAGCTCAATCAGACGGGCAATGTGCTTGAAAATCAGCTTGTGGTCATGGCGGTAAAAATCCGCCTCGGACACTACATCAGCAATCTTGTCGAAAGCACCATTATCCAGCATCAAACCGCCAAGAACCGATTGTTCGGCCTCGGTCGAATGCGGCGGCGTGCGCAGGGATGCCATGGCACCATCAAAATTTTCGTACTGTTCGGTCATGGAGACTCAATGAAATGTGCAACAGGCAAGAACCGGGATCAGGTGGCAATTCTAGCAGTTTTTGCCGGCCACATAGCCGGATGACCACGCCCACTGGAAGTTGTACCCACCCAGCCAGCCGGTAACATCAACAACTTCGCCGATAAAAAACAGACCTGGCACATCCTTGGCTTCCATGGTTTTGGAAGACAAGGCCTTGGTGGAAACCCCACCACGCGTCACCTCAGCCTTCTTGTAGCCCTGGGTACCATTGGGCTTGATGCGCCAATGCTGAATCTGCTCCGCCAGTTGCAGCCGCTTTTTGGGCGACAAATCCTTCAGCCTGACATTGAAGCCCAACCGGCTCAACCACGCCTCGGCAAAACGCTTGGGCCAGCCCAACTCAGCCAGCGCATTACTCAACAGCTGTTCACTGCCTTGCCGCTCCTCCAGAAACGCCGCTACGTCACAATCAGGCAGCAGATTGATCACCACATCCATTCCCGGTTCCCAGTAAGAGGAAATCTGCAGGATGGCCGGGCCGGACAAGCCTTTGTGAGTAAACAGGATCTGCTCACGGAAACGCCCCTTGCCTGCACGCACTTCCACATCCAGTGACACCCCGGCCAGCGGCGCAAAGGCCTCGGCATCCTCGACATGAAACGTCAGCGGCACCAAGGCCGGACTCAGCCCTGTCACCGGCAGCCCGAACTGCTCGGCAATACGGTAGCCCAGCGGTGTTGCGCCGATTTGCGGGATGGACAAGCCACCGGTGGCCACCACAAGCGCATGCGCACTGAAGAGACCTGAGGTAGTTTCAAGCACAAACAAACCTGTTTCATCTTTGCTAACAGTACTGATGCTAACGCCCATCTGACGGAACACCCCGCCTTTTTGACACTCGGCGTCGAGCATATCGATGACCTGCTGACTGGAATCATCACAAAACAACTGCCCCAGTTTCTTTTCGTGATAAGCAATGCCATGCCGTTCAATCATGGCAATAAATTCCTGCGGACCAAACTGTGCCAGTGCCGAGCGACAAAAATGCGGGTTTTCAGATAAATAGCGCTCTGGCTTCGCATCGTAGTTGGTGAAATTACAGCGACCACCACCGGAAATACGAATTTTCTCTGCCAGCTTTTCGGCATGATCCAGCAGCAACACCTTGCGTCCACGCTGACCCGCAATAGCGGCACACATCATGCCAGCAGCCCCGGCACCCAGAACCACGACGTCGAATGACTTATTCATTTTCTTACTTTACTTATTTAGTCAACTATTGGCGATCAAGTGTTGAATCCAGTACACTTGCTGTTACAGTTATCCGCTAGATTCGGCTTTCGCAATTTCGCAAGCCCAATTCTCAACAAGGAGAGCATGATGGAACACAAACTGCCGGAACTGCCTTACGCACTGGATGCGCTGGCCCCCCACATCTCCAAGGAAACCCTGGAATTCCACTACGGCAAGCATCACCAAACCTACATCACCAACCTGAACAACCTGATCAAGGGCACCGAGTTTGAAAATGCCTCGCTGGAAGAAATCGTCAAGAAATCTTCCGGTGGCATCTTCAATAATGCCGCTCAGGTATGGAACCACACTTTCTACTGGTTTGGCCTGGCACCGAATGCTGGCGGCGAACCGACTGGCGCGCTGGCTGATGCCATCAACGCCAAGTGGGGCTCCTTCGAAGAGTTCAAGAAAGCCTTTACCCAGACTGCCGTTGGCACCTTCGGCTCCGGCTGGGCCTGGCTGGTGAAGAATAGCGATGGCTCGCTGGACCTGGTTTCCACCAGCAATGCCGCCACTCCGCTGACCACCGACAAGACCCCGATCCTGACCTGTGACGTGTGGGAGCATGCCTACTACATCGACTACCGCAATAGCCGTCCGAACTATCTGGACAGCTTCTGGAAGCTGGTAAACTGGGACTTCGCTGCCAAGAATTTTGCGGCTTAAGCATCCCGGATAAAACAAAGGGCCTTACGGCCCTTTTTTTATTGCGCAACGCAATCCAAGCAAGGGACAGGACCGGATTCCGGCCCTGCCCATCAGAATATTACTGTTCGCTTTGATCGTTCAGCTGTTGCTTGCCCATCTTGATGGGGTACTTTTGGCGCAGTGTTTCCAGGTAGCTACCCAATTGACTGCGCGCAGCCATCTGCATCATTGCCCCAGCCAGTTGAGTACGCTCTGCGTCATTGACAGCAGCACCCGCAGCAACATTGGCAATCTGGTAAATCGCATAGTCGCCATTATCATGCTTGCTACCGGCAAAGGCCGGCAAGGTGGAGGTTGCAGCAGAGAATACCGCACGCACATCACCCGCAATCATGTTGCCAGGGTTACGACGCGAAACCGTTTGCAGTTCACCCCATTTCTGACCATCAACACCCTTGCCGGCCTTAAGCTGCGCCAACAGAGCCTGGCCCTGTTTTTCTGCAAGCTTGGCGCCTTCAGTGGCAATCAGCTCATTCTTGATGACATCACGCACTTCATCCAGCTTTTGCTGACGCTCAGGCTGATGGTCAGCCACACGTACCACCACCAGATTACCGCCGCCAATATCCACCGGCTCGCTATTGTGCTTTTTCTTCAACACATCATCACTGAAGGCCGCATCCAGCACCTTGGCGTTGGACAATACCGGATCGGCAGATTTCTTGTCACGAGACACCCAGTCAGAGTGTTGAATCTGCAACTTCAGGGCATCTTGCACACCCTTGAGGGAGTCTGCTTGCTGATAGGCAACTTCTGCCAGCTTGTCGGCCATGCTGCGCAATTGTCCCGCGGCCTTCTGCTGTTTCAGCTTGGCCTCCACTGCTGCCTTGACTGCAGCGAAGTCAGGTTGCTTTATCTCGTCAAGCTTGATGATGTGGTAACCATACTCGGTTTCCACCACCTCACTGATCTTGCCAGCTTGCATGCGGAACACCACATCATCAAACGGCTTGACCATGGCTCCACGTGCAAAGAAGCCAAGATCGCCACCATTGGCGGCTGAGCCTGGGTCTTGCGATTTGGCCTTGGCCAGTTCCGCAAACTTAGCAGGGTCGGCGCGCAACTGTTTGAGCAAGGCTTCAGCTTCAGCCTTGATCTTTGCCTTCTCTGCCGGTTTGGCATCCTTGGGTACAGTCAGCAGGATATGGGAAGCACGACGCTCTTCACCTGCCAGTTCCGCCTTGTGCTGCTCATAGTATTGCTTCACTTCGGCATCCGTCACGCTCAAGGTAGCAGCAACAGACTGTGGAGACAGCAACACGTAATCAAGCTTGACGGACTCCGACGTACGGAAGCGCTTGGCATTGGCATCATAGAAAGCCTTCAGCGCCGCGTCATCGGTCTTGACCTGGGAAGCAAAGTCAGCCGGTTTCAACAAGAGCAGGCGAACCTGGCGCTCCTGCGCCATCAAACCGCCCATGCGCTCCACTACGCTGCGCGATACAAATCCAGTGCCAGCGAAATTGTTGATCTGATTTTGCAGCATGATGTCACGGCTGATTTTGGCTTCAAAAGCCTCGGGTGACATATTGCGTGCAGCAAGGAATTCTTTATAGCGCGTGGCACTGAACTGGCCGTTTTCCTGCAGCTCGGCAATGCCGGCAATCACTTTGCGCAATTGCTCCGGGCTGACGGTTGCTCCACCGTCCTGCGCCGCAGCGAGCAGCAAGTCCTGACGAATCAAGTCCTCCAGTGCCTGCTGACGGGTTGCCGCATCGGAAGGCTGGCCTTCAAGCAAGCGGTCGAGATCCCGTTTGTAAATCTTGGCAGAGCCTACCTTGACCAGGTACGGGTCTTCCACGGCAGAGGTATAACTACCCACACCAAAGCCAACAAAGGTCAGCGCAACCGCGCCCAGAATGACTTGAATGGCAATTTTATTATTCTGAACAAAATCGAACATGGCGATATCGGCGCAAGCCACCCCATTGGTAAAAAAAAAGGTGAACGACTGAATACGTTCACCTTTTCTGTAGATTCTGGCGGAGTGGACGGGACTCGAACCCGCGACCCCCGGCGTGACAGGCCGGTATTCTAACCAACTGAACTACCACTCCAAACTTTGGTGGGCGTTGACGGAGTCGAACCGCCGACATTCTGCTTGTAAGGCAGACGCTCTACCAACTGAGCTAAACGCCCGCTATAAAACCTTGCCGCTATCGCTAACGACAAGGTTAAAGATTATAGCGCGTCTTTCAGTGCTTTGCCAGCACGGAACTTCGGAGAACGTGCAGCCGGGATCTTGATGGTTTCGCCAGTTTTCGGGTTGCGACCGCTGCGTTCAGCACGCTCGCCAACATAGAAAGTACCAAAACCTACCAAAGTCACGGTGTCGCCCTTTTTCAGAGCGTCGGTAACAGCGGCAACCATACCATCCAGTGCCTTGGCAGCTGCAGCTTTGGAAATATCAGCTTCAGCGGCGATTGCATCAATCAGTTCAGACTTGTTCACGTAAGTCCCCTTTCGTCGTTCTTCGGTCTACGTAATTCGGATAAAAACCGCTTGCTTTATAGCAAGGTCAAAATCCTTGTGTCAAGCGGCTTCCAGAGGAATATTGCCTTATGGCAAGGTCATCCGGAAAGCACAAGCGGCCCGGTAATTTCACTACGGCTGCAACATACTGATTTTTAATGCGTCATTACGGATACACCGGACGCACCTTCCGGCGCGGGGTGCAACTCGTCCGGCTTCGCGTCATCAGGCAAGGGTTCGGGCTGGCGTTCCAATGCCAGGGCCAATACCTCGTCGATCCACTTAACGGGATGAATCTCCAGCTTCTGCTTGATGTTGGCAGGAATATCCACCAGATCCTTGGCGTTGCCATGCGGAATCAGCACATGCTTGATTCCACCACGATGCGCAGCCAGCAGTTTTTCTTTCAAACCACCAATGGGCAGCACTTCGCCACGCAAGGTGATTTCGCCCGTCATCGCCACGTCAGAGCGTACCGGAATTCCCGCAAGAACGGAAACAATTGCAGTCGTCATGGCAATGCCGGCACTCGGTCCGTCCTTGGGTGTTGCACCTTCCGGCACATGAATGTGCATGTCATGCTTTTCATGGAAATCCGGTTTGATTCCCAAGGCACGCGAACGACTGCGCACCACACTCATTGCCGCGGTGATGGACTCCTGCATCACCTCACCCAATTGGCCGGTACGGACAATATTACCCTTGCCAGGCAGTGATACTGCTTCGATGGTGAGCAACTCGCCACCCACCTCGGTCCAGGCAAGGCCCGTCACCTGACCAATACGGTTTTCCTGCTCAGCCACGCCATAATCAAAGCGATGAACGCCCAGATATTTGTCGAGGTTCTTCGCATTTACCGTCACCTTGGCTGCCTTGTTCTTGCCCAGCAGCGTGCTGGTGACCACCTTGCGGCAGATCTTGGCGATTTCCCGGTCCAGACTACGGACACCCGCCTCGCGGGTGTAGTAGCGAACGATGTCGCGCAAGGCACTTTCCTGCAGCACCAGCTCGCCATCCTGCACGCCGTTGGCCTTCATCTGCTTGGGCACCAGGTACTTCAGCGCGATATTGACCTTTTCGTCTTCGGTGTAGCCGGCCAATCGAATGATCTCCATGCGATCCAGCAAGGCATGGGGAATATTCAGCGAATTGGCAGTGGCTACAAACATCACGTCAGACAGGTCGTACTCAACCTCGGCGTAATGGTCAACGAAAGAGTGATTTTGCTCCGGATCCAGTACTTCCAGCAAGGCAGATGATGGGTCGCCACGGAAATCAGCCCCCATCTTGTCCACCTCATCCAACAGGAACAACGGGTTCTTCACCCCGACTTTGCTCATATTCTGCAGTACCTTGCCCGGCATGGAGCCGATATAGGTACGACGATGACCACGAATCTCGGACTCGTCGCGCACGCCACCCAGTGCCATGCGGACAAACTTGCGGTTGGTCGCACGGGCGATGGACTGACCCAGAGAGGTCTTACCCACCCCTGGCGGTCCTACCAGGCACAAAATAGGCGCTTTGAGCTTGTCGACTCGCTGCTGCACTGCCAGGTACTCCAGAATGCGCTCCTTGACCTTTTCCAGGCCAAAGTGATCCTCATCCAGTACCGCCTCGGCATTGGCCACATCCTTGTTGATCTTGGTCTTTTTCTTCCAGGGCAACTCAAGCAGGGTGTCAATGTAATTGCGCACAACCGTCGCTTCCGCTGACATCGGCGACATCATCTTGAGCTTTTTAAGCTCGGCACTGACCTTGTCCTTGGCTTCTTTTGGCATGCCAGCCAGGCGAATCTTCTTTTCCAGCTCGTCGATGTCGCTGACTTCATCCATATCACCCAGTTCTTTCTGGATGGCCTTGACCTGCTCGTTCAGGTAGTACTCGCGCTGACTCTTTTCCATCTGGCGCTTGACGCGACCACGGATGCGCTTTTCCACCTGCAGGATGTCAATTTCGCCTTCGAGCTGGGACAGCAGATGCTCAAGCCGGGCGCGGACATCAAACATCTCCAGCACTTCCTGCTTTTGCTCAAGCTTGAGCGGCAGATGGGCGACGATGGTATCTGCCATGCGGCCGGCACGCTCGATCCCCGCCAGGGATGTCATGACTTCCGGCGGAATCTTCTTGTTGAGTTTGACGTACTGTTCAAACTGGGCCAGCAAGGCACGGCGCATGGCTTCGGACTCGGTAGAGTCCTCGCCGTCCGCTGCCAGCGGCGTGATGGTGCCGACAAAGCAGCCACCATCTTCTTCAACCTGGGAAATTTGCGCGCGCTGACGGCCCTCGACCAGCACTTTAACCGTGCCATCCGGGAGCTTGAGCATTTGCAGCACCGAGGCAATTGTGCCGACGCTGTAAAGGTCATCCGCTTCCGGTTCGTCCTTGGAGGCAGAGCGCTGGGCTACCAGCAGCACCTGCTTGCCTTCGTCCATGGCGCTTTCCAGCGCCCTGATTGACTTGGCCCTGCCGACAAACAGCGGGATGACCATATGAGGAAAAACAACCACATCCCGCAACGGGAGCAGGGGCAATGTGGTTTCTTCGCGGAGTTCTGCGGGTTGGGGCATATCACCTAACCTTGCGTACGTGAAACATTGCATGAAAGATGGGGCGGTCATGCTGAAAATCAACACCCCATACTAAATCAGTTTGGCGACATTACAAAAGAAAACCGCCCATTAAGGGCGGCTTTATCTGCGACTGCACAGCCTCAGGCAGACTGAGCCTGCTCATCCTTGTCACGATAGATAAACAAAGGCTTTTCACCTTTTTCGATAACCTTTTCATCTACCACGACTTTTTCCACGTTTTCCATGGAAGGCAGCTCATACATCGTGTCCAGCAATACACGTTCAATGATGGAACGCAAACCACGCGCACCCGTCTTGCGAATCAGCGCCTGCTTGGCAATGACACGCAATGCAGACGGACGCACTTCCAGCTCGACGTTTTCCATGCGGAACAAGCGCTGATACTGCTTGATCAGTGCATTCTTGGGCTGCGTCAGAATGGTGACCATGGCCTCTTCGTCCAGCTCTTCCAGCGTAGCAACCACCGGCAGACGGCCAATCAGCTCGGGAATCAGACCAAAACGGATGAGATCTTCCGGCTCTGCCTCCTTGAACAAGGCAGAAGTGGACTTGCTGTCATCCTTGGAGCTGACTTCCGCACCAAAACCGATCCCACCCTTTTCCGAGCGGCGACGGATGATCTTTTCCAGACCATCAAATGCACCACCGCAGATGAACAGGATATTGGTGGTATCCACCTGAATGAATTCCTGGTTCGGATGCTTGCGCCCACCTTGCGGCGGAATAGAAGCAACCGTCCCTTCGATCAGCTTCAGCAAGGCTTGCTGCACACCCTCACCCGAAACATCGCGGGTAATGGACGGGTTTTCCGATTTGCGCGAAATCTTGTCGATTTCATCGATGTAAACAATGCCGCGCTGGGCCTTTTCCACATCGTAATCGCACTTTTGCAGCAGTTTCTGGATGATGTGTTCGACATCCTCACCCACATAGCCGGCCTCGGTCAGCGTGGTGGCATCTGCAATGACGAACGGCACATCCAGCAAACGTGCCAGCGACTGCGCCAGCAAAGTCTTGCCTGAGCCGGTAGGCCCTACCAGCAGGATGTTGCTCTTGGCCAGCTCGACTTCATCCTTGTCGCTTGCCGGGGTGTACAGACGCTTGTAATGGTTGTACACGGCAACAGAAAGCGTTTTCTTGGCGAAATCCTGACCAATAATGTACTGATCCAGATCGGCGCGGATTTCCTGTGGCGTGGGCAAAGCCGTTGAGGCAGTTCCTGCCTCACCAATCTCACCCACTACCTTTTCCAGCTCCTCGCGAATGATGTCATTGCAAAGCTCGACACACTCATTGCAGATAAACACCTGAGGACCGGCGATCAGACGCTGGACTTCATGCTGGCTCTTGCCGCAGAAAGAGCAATACAGAAGTTTTTCGTTGCTGCTTTTATCAGCCATTAGCTAGTTCCACTGCTTACGCCGTGACATCCTTGCGGGAGGTCAGCACTTTATCAATCAGGCCATATTCACGAGCTTCGTCGGCGGACATGAAATTGTCACGCTCGGTGTCGGCCTGCAAACGCTCAATGGTCTGGCCGGAATGCTTGGCCAGCAACTCATTCATCTTGGCCTTCACCTTCACCAGCTCACGGGCATGGATTTCAATATCGGTCACCTGGCCGCTCAGACCACCGCCATACAGCAAGGGCTGGTGGATCATCACACGGCTGTTGGTCAGCGCAAAGCGCTTGCCTTGCGTCCCTGCCGAAAGCAGGAAGGCACCCATACTGGCAGCCTGGCCAATGCACAGGGTGGAGATGTCCGGCTTGATGAAATTCATCGTGTCGTAAATGGACATGCCGGCGGTAATCGAACCACCCGGTGAATTGATATAGAAGTAGATGTCCTTGTCCGGATTTTCCGACTCAAGGAACAACATCTGCGCTACAACAAGGTTGGCCGATTCGTCAGTGACGGGCCCCACCAGGAACACGATACGTTCCTTGAGCAGGCGCGAGTAGATGTCGTAGGCACGCTCGCCACGACCACTCTGCTCCACCACCATGGGCACCAGGCCCAGCCCTTGCGGTTCAATCATCGATTTCATCGACCAACTCCGTTTGTATCGTTATCAGGCGTTGTTACCCATCAGGGCATCAAAGGACAGCTCTTCCACTTCAACCTTGGCCTTGGACAGGACAAATTCCACAACATTGTCTTCCAGCACCATGGAGGTCGGGCCTTCCAGACGATCTGCGCTGGCGTAATACCAGGTCAGCACTTCTTCCGGATGCTCGTAGCTGTCAGCAAACTCTTCGATCATGGCCTTGACTTGTTCCGGCTTGGCTTCCAGCTTGTTCGCTTCCACCACTTCAGCCAGGATCAGACCCAGTGCCACGCGGCGCTCTGCTTGCTGGGCAAACAGTTCCGGCGGGAAAGGCATGTCTTTTACGTTCATGCCGCGTTGCTGCATGTCGCGTTGCGCCTGTTCAATCAGACGACCGATTTCCAGTTGAACCAGAGCCTTCGGCAAAGTGATTTCGGTCGCATCCAGCAGGGCCTGCATCACGGCTTCCTTGGTGCGGGCTTGCAGGCGACGCTTCACTTCGCGCTCAACATTCTTGCGAATTTCAGCGCGCATCTTTTCTACGTCGCCATCAGCGATGCCCAGCAGCTTGGCGAACTCTTCATTCACTTCCGGCAGGGTTGCTTCAGCAACGTTCTTCACGGTGATTTCAAATACAGCAGTCTTGCCTGCTACATCCTTGCCATGATAGTCAGCCGGGAAGGACACTTCCACATTCTTGACTTCACCCTCCTTCAGGCCGGTCACACCAGCCTCGAAGTCAGCCAGCATCTGACCCTGACCAATTACAAAGGGGAAGTTTTCGGAAGAACCACCTTCAAACAGCACGCCATCGATGCTGCCCTTGAAGTCGATGATCACGCGATCACCTTCAGCAGCGGCACGCTCAACGCGGTTGTAGCGGGTACGTTGCTTGCGCAGGATGTCGATGGTCTTTTCGATTTCAACATCGGTAACCGGGGTGGAAGGCTTCTTGATTTCCTTGTCAGCCAGCTCGCCAACCTTCACTTCCGGATACACTTCAAAAGTAGCGGCAAACTTGAAGTTTTCAGCGTCACCTTCAGCGGCAACCGGCTCGAAGCGCGGATAGCCCGCAACACGCAATTTCTGCTCGCTGACAGCACTGTAAAAACCTTGCTGAACCTGCTCGCCCAACACCTCTTCACGCACCTGGGCACCGTAGTTGGCTTCAACAATCTTCAGCGGAGCCTTGCCCGGGCGGAAACCTTGAATCTTGGCAGTGCGAGCCACGCGCTTCAGGCGCTCGGTCACTTGGGCATCAATGGCAGCCATCGGCAGAGCGATGTTCATGCGACGCTCAAGATTGCTCAACGTTTCCAGTTGTACTTGCATGTTCAATCCTTAAACTAGTCAGCTGAATACGAGTTCGGCTCTTGCACGAACAATTCGTATCTTGGAAAACAGGTGAAACCCTCCAGGGCTTCGGCTCTATATGGGGCCTCAAGCCCCAGCTACAAGTGCAGTTCATCCACCGCCAGCACAACAGCCTTGGCAGGACAGCACTACATTGCGAAGACGCGCAGTATAGCATGTGCCCTGTTTTGTATGCAGCCGAATCACCGCTACCGGCAAGCATACTAGGCATACCAGGAGGAAAAGGGAAAAATCGGCGAGCACCTGACCAAGACTCAGTTCACAGGAACTTGCCATCACGTGACATGCGGGCAAATTCATCCTGTCGTATTGCATGGACTGCAGCCGCAGATGACGCACATCCGCAGCGGCAATCTCGCACTTGAAATGCAATTCATAGAACAACAAACGCAAAACGGGCCTTGTATCTCTACAAGGCCCGCAGTATTTGGTGCCGGCGGCAGGAATCGAACTCGCGACCCCCTGATTACAAGTCAGGTGCTCTACCAACTGAGCTACACCGGCGAAGGGCTGAAATATAGCGTTCCGCCTTCTAATTGGCAAGAGGCTCAGTGCATTTTTTTACTCTTCTTTTTTGTGCTCTTTTTTATATTATTGTTTTTACTTGGTTTATGCGATTTGTATTTCTTGGCATGTGATGAATGGGCTGGAGTGTGCTTAGCCAAAACTTTGGCCTTATGCACTTTGACGGCCCCGCCGCCCCTGTGCAGCTTCACGGCCTTTCGCTTGGCATGAGCATGGCCATTTCGTTTGACGTGTTTTGCCGACCGACGCTCTGCACCTGCGCGCTTTGCCACACCTCCCGCACGCTCATGACGAGTCGATGACTTTATCGTCTTGACTGGTGCATTTTGCACATCACCCGGCAAAGGAATATCTTCCGTTTCAGCATGCGCAACACCAGACAGCAACAACGCACCCAACAGCAGGGCACGCCCAATAATGGAATGATTCATAATCAAGTGAGAGCCCTTATGGTTTACCTAATATCTCAGTCAGGTGTAAGGAAAGGGGAACAAACGAGCGATCATAGCACGGCTTGCTGATACACACGCAGCCATGCCTTCCAAGGAAGATCTCGTCCATCAAGAGTCCAAGCCGGGAAAACATCCAACGGCCCCATCCAGCGAGACCTGTGCACGATGGGAACCATGACAGATGAATCAAGCCCCTTCAATTGATGAAGATGTACAAATGCATCCAATGGGAAAGTCGCAACTTGAATTTGAAGCAGATGGAAATATATAGAAAAAACAGAAAACAATATAAAACTGTTCATCTATCTGGTGGTGCGAGCGGAGAGACTCGAAC